>NZ_VNJJ01000001.1 GCF_007786475.1 Cohnella terricola
CTTAAAACGCTATTGTAAGTTGCATGCACATGAATGACGAACATCGGAAAGCCGTATGAGGGAAAACCTCAAGTACGGTTTGATGAGGAGGGGCTGAATTTATTTTCAGTTCTTTACTCTAGTTTGCGACAATGATACGGGCAAATCCGATCTTGCTTCCTCCATTGTCGCAAAAAGCAGCAATGGTGCCTGTGAATCCGTGCTCCGAACTCTCATTGTCGCAAAAAGCAACAATGACGCATGTAAATCCGATCCCCGGCGCCCATTGTCGCAAAAAGCAGCAATGGTGCCTGCGAATCTGTACTCCTTGCTCTCATTGTCGCAAAAAGCAGCAATGGTGCCTACGAATCCGTGCTCCGTGCTCTCATTGTCGCAAAAAGCAGCAATGGTGCCTGCGAATCCGTGCTCCGTGCTCTCATTGTTGCAAAAAGCAGCAATGGTGCCTGTGAATCCGTGCTCCTTGCTCTCATTGTCGCAAAAAGCAGCAATGGTGGAGAGCCATTGAACCAGTCGCAGCAACTTCCCCGTACGCCCACCGATTCGTCACCCGCCAAGTTCAGCCTCTAGCCGTTTTTTTTCATTTTGCGGACCGTTCGTGATATAATGCGTTAGAACTGAACTTGCTGCTAACGGCTGGCCGAAGCAACGGGAAGCCAAAGGCCGGAGATAAGCCGGTAGATGTGGAGGGGCTTACCTCATGACGGATCAATCGAAAGATAATTTGGTGTTGTTTCCGAAAACGCTGGATTATTATCAGATACAATTGACGAAAATGTTGGAGACGGAACGCTACGGGGAAGCGAAAGCTTTGCTATCCTTTCTTCTGACATGCCACGGAGATGCGGATAAACACCATACAGAATGGCAGGCGCTTCTCGGGTGGCTGGAAGCGGCGTTCCCCGGGACGGCAGGGGATCTTGATTACGATGCGCTGCTTACGGACGACTTCGGCGAAGAAGAGACGGATGAGAAGGATCTTTTCAAGCGCAAGGTCGCTGAACGCAGCGCGACGGATGCCGACTACATACCGCAGTTATTGGCTTCGCTGTATAGCAGCGTGGATCCCGGGCAGCAAATGCTGATCTTAGGTCAATTAATGCACGTCGTTCACCCGGACGTCGATTTGTCGCTTCGACAATGGCTTGCGCGCGAAGAGTACGTTCCTCCTTTGCAGTTTCGTGCGCTGCAAGCGATTCGCAGTCAAGGAGCCGCTGGCCCCGTATCCTTCTGGAGAGACGGCGAGAGCCTTACCGTGGAAGCCGGAGATACGCCTTTAACTTTCGCCGAGTTCCCACAGGGCGTTCATCAAGTGTTGGAGCGGGTAAGCCGGTCGGCTGAAGTGTCCGATCCAACTCTCGCCTACTTCGCGGAGGAGATCTGGAAAGACTGCGTAGAAATCGCGTACGGATCGCTGATCTACAAAAGCATGATCGCTGACGACGACGGCTCGTCCGATGTTTGGGCCGCGGCGCTGCATCAATTGCTGATGGAAAAGCTGCATGCCCGATACGGCGACGAGTGGATCAGGGAAATGTACGGCATTACGGACGAGTTGAGGTTTCGTTACGAACAGGCGCTCAGGTGGTTGCGGCAATATTCGATGGAGCCGCGGTCGGTGGATTCGTAGAGAGCATGCCCAATGACGGAGCGATGATGGGACTTGAAGTTATGCCTTGTAATGATGTCTGAAGTTGTTTTATAATAGAGTGGTTTATGTGAATTGCCGCATGCGAGCGGCAAGATGTTACGGAGGGGAAAGCATAAAATGTCAGCAAAATGGGAAAAGATAGAGAAGAACCTTGGTGTTCTTGAAGTAGAAGTGGATGCGGAGCAAGTTTCCGTTGCATTGGACAAGGCATTCCGCAAAGTCGTTCAAAAAGTAAACGTACCGGGCTTCCGCAAAGGCAAAGTGCCGCGCTCGATTTTCGAAGCTCGTTTCGGAATCGAAAGCTTGTATCAAGACGCTATCGACATCATGCTTCCGGAAGCTTATACGAAAGCGATCGACGAAGTAGGCATCGAGCCGGTCGACCGTCCGGAAATCGACGTAGAGCAAATCGGTAAAGGCCAATCTTTCAAATTTAAAGCCAAAGTAATTGTTAAACCGGAAATTAAGCTCGGTGAATACAAAGGATTGGTCGTTCCCGTCGAAGATTCCGCGGTAACCGACGAAGAATTGAATGCGGAGCTCGAGCGTCTGCAACAACGCCATGCGGAATTGGTCGTCGTTGACGAAGGACCGGCTCAACAGGGCGACTATACTTCGATCGACTTCGAAGGATTCCTGGACGGCGTGCCTTTCGAAGGCGGCAAAGGCGATAACTATTCGCTCGAACTTGGATCCGGTTCCTTTATTCCGGGCTTCGAAGACCAAGTCGTCGGCCTGAACATCGCCGAAGAGAAGGACATCAACGTCACGTTCCCGGAAAACTACCAAGCGGAGAACTTGGCTGGCAAACCGGTTGTGTTCAAAGTGAAGCTGAACGAAATCAAACGCAAGAACTTGCCAGCGCTTGACGACGAGTTCGCCAAAGACGTTAGCGAGTTCGATACGCTCGACGAGTATAAGGCAGATCTGAAGAACAAGCTGCAAGATCGCAAGTCGAAAGAAGCCGAAACCGTTCGCGAAACGGCAATCGTCGATAAAGCGGCCGAGGCGGCTGAATTGGAAATCCCTGAAGTCATGATCGACACCGAGATCGACGCCATGATGAAGGACTTCGAAAACCGCTTGCGCCAGCAAGGCATGAACCTGGATCTGTACTTCCAATTCAGCGGCCAAGACGAAGCGGCTCTGAAAGCACAAATGAAAGGCGACGCGGAGAAGCGCGTACGCAGCAACCTTGTGCTCGAAGAAATCGCCAAAGCGGAGAAAATCGAAGTTTCCGAGTCCGAAGTGGACGAAGAGCTCGAGAACCTGTCGAAGATGTATAACCGTCCGGCGGAAGAGCTTCGCGGCATTTTCGCATCGAACGGCTATCTGGACAACTTGAATGCGGACCTGAAAGTTCGCAAAGCCGTAAAATTCCTGGTTGAAAACAGCAAATCCGCGTAAGTCGAACAACATAGTCAAGGCACGTGTAACCCGCGTGCCTTATTTTTCTCCCTGAATACATAATTGGCAAATGCCGAACAACGTGACGGATACCCGAAAAAGACTCGTCAACATGACATTCCGTTTTGAACGTGTTAAACTATTACCGAGATTCGAAGTCTAATGAGAAAAGGGGTTGGTAACATGTTAGTACCAATGGTCGTCGAGCAAACGAATCGCGGAGAGCGGTCGTACGATATCTATTCCCGGCTTCTGAAGGACCGCATCATTTTTCTCGGAAGCGCGATTGACGACGATGTCGCCAATCTCATTATCGCTCAATTGCTGTTTCTTGCGGCGGAAGATCCGGATAAGGATATCCATCTGTACATTAACTCCCCGGGCGGCTCGGTAACGGCCGGCATGGGAATCTTCGATACGATGCAATTCATCAAGCCAGACGTCTCGACGATTTGCGTCGGCATGGCCGCGAGCATGGGCTCCCTGCTTCTTACGGCAGGCGCACCGGGCAAGAGGTTCGCGCTCCCGAATAGTGAAATCATGATTCACCAGCCGCTTGGAGGGGTAAGAGGTCAGGCATCGGATATAAAGATTCATGCGGATTGGATTGTGAAGACGAAGCAAAAACTAAATCAGATTTACGTTGAGCGCACGGGTCAGCCTTATGAGAAAATCGAACGGGATACCGACCGCGATAATTTCATGAGCGCCGAAGAAGCCGTACAGTACGGCTTGGTTGATCGGGTGATCTCCCAACCCGTCCAGACGGACAATCCGCAAGCGTAACACGATAACCGTCTTATGGACGGAGATGCGGTTTACTAAGGAGGGTTTACATGTTTAAATTCAGCGACGAAAAAGGCCAGTTGAAGTGTTCGTTCTGCGGCAAATCGCAGGATCAAGTCAGGAAATTGGTCGCCGGACCCGGCGTATATATATGTGACGAGTGTATCGAGCTTTGCACGGAGATCGTGGAGGAGGAGCTCGGACATGAAGAAGAGCTCGATCTGAAAGATATTCCGAAGCCGATAGATATCCGCAACATATTGGACCAATACGTCATCGGACAAGAGCAGGCGAAGAAGTCTTTGTCGGTTGCCGTATACAATCATTACAAACGGATTAACTCCCAAGCCAAGATCGAAGACGTCGAACTGCAGAAGAGCAATATTATGCTCGTTGGCCCTACAGGCTCCGGGAAGACGTTGCTGGCTCAGACGATGGCCAAAATCTTGAACGTTCCGTTCGCGATCGCAGACGCGACTTCCTTGACGGAAGCCGGGTACGTCGGCGAAGACGTCGAGAACATTTTGCTGAAGCTTATTCAAGCGGCTGATTACGACGTAGAGAAAGCCGAGCGCGGCATTATCTACATCGACGAAATCGATAAAGTAGCGCGCAAATCCGAGAATCCATCCATTACACGGGATGTTTCGGGCGAAGGCGTACAGCAAGCGCTGTTGAAAATTCTTGAAGGCACCGTCGCTTCCGTTCCTCCGCAAGGCGGACGCAAGCATCCTCATCAAGAATTTATCCAGATCGATACGACGAACATTCTGTTCATTTGCGGCGGCGCGTTCGACGGTCTGGAACAGATCATCAAGCGCCGTATCGGCAAAAAAGTCATCGGTTTCAGTTCCGTTCTCGAAGGCCAGAAGGATATGAAGCCAGGCGAGTATTTGTCCTTGGCTCAACCGGAAGATTTGCTCAAGTTCGGGTTGATTCCGGAATTCGTCGGTCGTCTTCCGGTCATCTCGACGCTCGAACCGCTTGATGAAGCGGCTCTTGTCCGCATTCTCTCCGAGCCGAAGAACGCGCTCGTGAAGCAGTACCAGAAGCTGCTTGAGATGGATAACGTCAAGCTTGAATTCGAGAGCGGCGCGCTTGAGGAAATCGCTCGCGAAGCGATCAAGCGGAACACGGGAGCGCGTGGATTGCGGGCGATCATCGAGAGCGTTATGCTCGAAGTGATGTACGAAGTGCCGTCGCGCGACGACGTCGTCAATTGCTTGGTGACCGCGAAAGTCATCAAGGATAAGATGGCGCCCGAGTTAACGACCAAAAAAGGCAAGAAAAAAGAAGAAAGCGCGTAACGGGAGCAGGACGAAAGCCGCCACGAAGGCCTTTCGGCCGCCGCGGAGTTCGCCTAGATTGCCGGTTCCACCCTGCGCTCAAGCGGGGTGGACTTTGGCGTATACAGGGGAGAAAACATATGTACAAACGCACGGATACGGTCGCTGTTAAAGTCGGGAACTTGACGATCGGCGGCAACAACCAAGTGATCTTGCAAAGCATGTGCACGACGAAGACGGCGGACGTCGCGGCAACGGTCGCGGAAATCAAGCGGCTGGAGGAAGCGGGCTGCCAGCTCGTGCGCGTTACCGTCAACAATAAAGAAGCTGCGGAAGCGATCAAAGAAATCAAAAAGCAGATCAAGATCCCGCTTGTCGCGGATATCCATTTCGATTATCGTCTGGCGCTGCTAGCGATCGAGAACGGCATCGACAAAGTTCGCATCAATCCGGGCAATATCGGCCGCCGGGAGAAGGTAGAAGCGGTCGTTAAGGCATGCAAGGAGCGAGGTATTCCAATTCGTATCGGCGTCAACGCCGGGTCGCTCGAGAATCATTTGATCGAGAAATACGGCTATCCGACGGCGGATGCAATGGTCGAGAGTGCATTGTTCCACATCGGCATTCTTGAAGAACTCGATTTTCACGATATTATCGTTTCTCTTAAAGCTTCCGACGTCCCGATGGCGATCGAAGCGTATATGAAAGCGGCGGAAGTCATTCGTTATCCGCTTCATCTCGGCATTACTGAGGCGGGCACGCTGTTCTCCGGAACGATCAAGAGTTCTGCAGGCCTTGGTGTGTTGCTTAACCATGGTATAGGCAACACTATGCGAATTTCGTTAAGCGCCGATCCTGTTGAAGAAATTAAGGTTGCGCGCGAGCTGCTGAAAGTATTCGGCCTGATCACCGACGCGCCGACGCTGATCTCTTGCCCGACTTGCGGCCGTCTGGACATCGATTTGTTCGCGGTGGCGAACGAGGTCGAGGAATATTTGTCCAAGCTGAAGGTTCCGATCAAAGTTTCCGTGCTCGGCTGCGCGGTGAACGGACCGGGCGAAGCCCGCGAGGCCGACATCGGCATCGCCGGGGCCAGAGGGGAAGGCATGCTGTTTCGTTACGGGGAGATGATCCGTAAAGTGCCGGAAACGGAACTCGTGAGCGAGCTCAAAAAAGAAATCGACCAGATCGCGGCTGCTTATGCCGAGACTGGCGTTATACCGGGGCGCAGACATGGATAAGATGAAGAAGCTGGCGATCTCGGCGATTGGAATCGGAATGCTCGTTTTAAGTGCGTGCGGCCAAGGGCAAACTTCCCATGAATCCCATGAATCCCATGCTTCATATGCGGCTAATGGAGATTTGCGGGAAGTGACGGCTTCGACGGCGAAGCTTCCAACGTTTCTGGACGGTCAATCGGAAGCCGTGAGAGTCGCTTATCAAGTCGCGGGAACGTTGGACGATACGTTGCAATGGATTCCTTGTTATTGCGGCTGCGGAGATAGCGCTGGGCACCAAAGCAATTTGAATTGCTTCATCCATGAAATTCGCGAAGACGGCACCGTCGAGTGGGACGATCATGGAACGAGATGCGGCGTATGCGTGCAGATTGCCGTGGAATCGGCCCATTTGAAGCAACAAGGCAAGTCGAATTTGGAAATTCGCCAGTACATCGACGGCAAATACGAAACAGGATATGCCAAACCAACGGACACGCCGATGCCTGCAGCCTGAACATCTCAAGTTCGGGACTAACATTGACGATGTATGCAAGGGGCGTGAAGAAATTCGTTCTCACTAAGCAGACGATCCAGGAGACGTGCGATACCGCTTCCTATGCGCGCGGGGAAGCTTATTATCGAGCCGATCGGGTCTTGTCCATCAAAAGAGAAGCGGGCGGAGCAAGCTGCCGGGCAACCGTCAGGGGCTCAAACCAAGAACGATACGAGGTTGAGGTCGCGTTCGACGGGGACGGAGAAATTCGTGCGTCCTGCGAATGCGCGGCCTATTCCCCGTTGTCGTACTGCAAGCATATCGTCGCTGTGTTGCTCAGGCTTGCAGATGAGGAATCGGACGATACGGCCGCTGAAGACATAGAAATGACCGACAAGGATATCCAGCTGACGAAGCGGGTTATCCTTTTGTTCGATCGCGCGATAAGCCGTCGGAATTCAGACGAATCGGGTCTGGATCGCGAAGAGTACGCGGATACCCGAACGCTTGAGGTCGAATTTTATTGCAAGCTCGTAAAAAGCTTCGCGGGCAAACAATTATTCGCGATCTCGATGAAGATCGGCCCAGGCCGAATGTACGTCGTTCAGAAAATCAAAGAGTTTCTCAAACATGTCGAGACATGCACACCTATGGCGTTCGCGAAGCACTTCTCGTACGATCCTTCCGAACATGCTTTTAAAGAGGACGATGCGCGATTCATCGATCTACTGATCTCGGCGATGAACGTCGAGAACGTCTATCAGGATCTGTTTCACTCCTTATCTTCTTATTCCTACAGGGAAGAGAAGATATTGGCCGTTCCACCCGAGGCTTGGGAGAAAATGCTTCCGCTGCTCGATCGGGTGAACATCAGCTTCGAGGACAAAAGAATCGGCACTCAGCGAATGGAACTTATGGATGGAGAACTGCCGATCTCCGCTAGGCTGAACAAGGCGCAGGACGGCGGGTATCGGCTTGATTTCGAGGGTTTGAAAAATTCGGATTTCCTGGACAATTACGGCGTGGCGATCGTGAACGGACTGCTATTTCGGGCCGATCCCGAGCAATTGGAGCGGATCTCGGAATTAAGAAAAATGTTTCATTTCGAGAAAAATACGCGCCTACTGATCGCTCCCGATCAGATCGAAGCTTTTATAGATCGCGTCGTACTAGGATTAAAACCGTTTATCCGAGTCGAAATATCGCCGCAGATCGCCGACCGAATCGTGAACCCGCCGCTCAGCGCCCGCTTATATCTCGATATGGACGGAAATAGGCTGCTTGCAAGATTGGAATACGTCTACGGCGACGTCATCATCTCTCCTCTCCCGCAGAAGGAGACCAAGAATGCCCGGGAAGACGTTATTCTCCTGAGGGATCTCGATCGGGAGAACCGGATTATGGGGTTGATCGAACGGGCTTCCTTCAAATTCAACGGCAAGGACGTCTATCTGGACGCCGAAGACGATATCTACGACTTTCTGTACGACATCGTGCCTCAACTTGAAGGCGACGTGGAGTTGTTCGCAGGCGAGTCGGTCCGGAAGGCCGTAAGTACCGACGACTACCGGCCTAAGGCGCGAGTGGACGTCGATACCGGGACCAATTGGCTGGAAGTGTCTTTCGATATGGAAGGAATGGACGAGCAAGACGTTCAGAACGTTCTGCGGAATCTTGTCGAGAAGCGTAAATATTACCGGCTGCCGAGCGGCCAATTTCTGTCGCTGGAGCAGGAAAGCTTCCGCGACATTACGCGACTATTCGAGGAACTCGATTTACGAAAACCGGATGCAAACGGAAATCGCATGCAATTGCCCGCGGTCCGGGGCTTCCAGCTGATGGACCAGTTCGGGGCTTCGGCCCGCGGCGTTCAAGTCGGGAAGTCTCTGCGCAAATTGTGGGATAATCTGCGGCATCCGGATAACCTCGAATTCGAAGTGCCCGCCGATATAGATCCCGTTCTGCGGGATTATCAGAGATACGGCTTTCATTGGCTGAAGACGTTATCCCATTACCGGCTTGGCGGAATACTCGCCGACGATATGGGACTGGGCAAGACCATACAAAGCATCGCTTATATCGTCGCGGAGTCGGGCCATACCGGAGAAGACGGGGAGCGTCCGGACCCGGCGCTGATCGTCTGTCCCGCCTCGCTGATCTACAACTGGGAGCGCGAATTTCGCAAGTTCGCTCCGGAATTGAAGACGATCGTGGCTGCGGGGGATCGTCAGGAGCGCAGCGGAATCATGGCGGAGGATCCGAAAGAGGCGGACGTATGGATCACCTCTTATCCGCTTCTTCGCAGGGATATCGAGTGGTACGAGCAACGCCGGTTCCGCACGGTTTTTCTCGACGAAGCCCAGGCGATCAAAAATCACGCTTCCCTAACCTCGCATGCCGTTAGAAGATTGCGATCCGGGCAGCGGTTCGCTCTGACCGGTACGCCGATCGAGAATTCCCTTGACGAGTTATGGTCGATCTTCGACGCGATATTCCCGGGATTGTTCGAGGGCAAGAAGTCGTTCTCGGAGCTCACCCGTGAGAAGCTCGCCCGCATCGTAAGGCCGTTTATTCTTCGGCGGCTCAAGAGCGACGTGCTTAAGGAGCTCCCCGACAAAATCGAGAGCGTGCAGCCATCCGAACTATCCATCGAACAGAAACAGTTGTATCTCGCTTACTTGGAGAAGCTGCAGTCCGACGTCGCTCGGGATCTCTCGGCGGATGGAGGGTTCCGGAGAAACCGGATGAAAATATTAGCCGGGCTAACCCGTCTCAGGCAGCTCTGCTGCCACCCCGGCTTATTCTTAGACGGGTACGAGGGAACGTCGGGCAAGTTGGAGCAACTGCTCGAGATCGTCGAAGAATGTCTGGGCGGAAACAAACGGATGCTGATCTTCTCTCAGTTCACTTCGATGTTGGAGATCATACGTCGAGAACTTGAAGGACTGGGCATTCCGTACTTCTATTTGGACGGGTCTACGCCTTCGGAGCGCCGAGTGGAGATGTGCGACGCGTTTAACGGCGGCGATCGGGACGTCTTCCTGATCTCGCTAAAGGCCGGAGGCACGGGATTAAACCTGACCGGGGCCGACACCGTCGTGCTGTTCGATCTTTGGTGGAATCCCGCGGTCGAGCAGCAAGCGGCCGACAGGGCGCACCGCATCGGACAAAAGAAGGTCGTGCAGGTCATAAAACTCGTAGCGCAAGGGACGATCGAGGAAAAGATACTGGAACTGCAGCAGCGGAAAAAGGATCTGGTCGACGAGATCGTTCAGGCCGGCGAAACGGCTTTGACGACGCTAACGGAGGACGATATTCGGGAACTGCTTGAATTGACATGACTATATCTGCCGGCATTCGGGCAATACTACCAAGTATAGCCCGGGTGTCGGTTTATTTGTCTTTGACCGGATGAAGCTGTACCTGCCTGAGGGCGCGATCGGGGAGGATGATATCAGATGAACCTAAGCATGGTTCTCATGTTGATTCAAGTGTTTTTTGCCGTTGTCATTGGCATTTACTTTTGGAATTTGCTGCGCAACCAGAAGAATAACCGGAGCGCAGTGGATCGGGAATCCCGCAAGGAGATGGACAAGCTGCGCAAGCTACGTTCCATCTCGCTAACGAAACCGCTCGCGGAGAGAACCAGACCTGCTGCCATTACCGATATCGTCGGCCAGAAAGAAGGCTTGAGGGCGCTCAAAGCGGCGCTCTGCAGCAGCAATCCGCAGCACGTGCTTGTATACGGCCCTCCGGGCGTCGGTAAGACGGCCGCCGCAAGGGTCATTCTGGAGGAAGCGAAGAAGAATAAGCTTTCACCTTTCCGCCTCGATGCGAAATTTACCGAGATCGATGCGACGACGGCCAGATTCGACGAGCGCGGAATCGCGGATCCGTTGATCGGGTCGGTTCACGATCCGATCTATCAAGGCGCGGGGGCGATGGGGGTCGCGGGCATACCGCAACCGAAGCCGGGGGCGGTGACGAAGGCGCACGGAGGCATTTTGTTCATCGACGAGATCGGCGAACTGCATCCGATCCAACTGAACAAGTTGCTAAAAGTGCTCGAAGACCGAAAGGTGTTCCTGGAAAGCGCCTATTACCACGCGGAGGATACGAATATACCGATGTATATTCACGATATATTCCAGAACGGTTTGCCCGCGGACTTCAGACTCGTCGGAGCGACGACCCGTTCGCCGGGAGAGCTTCCGCCGGCGCTGCGAAGCCGCTGCATGGAAGTTTATTTTCGCCCGCTTCTGCCCGCCGAGATTGCGGAGATCGCCGAGAATGCGATTCAGAAGATCGGGTTTACGCCGCGACAGGATGCGCTCGATGTCATCAAGCGTTACGCGACGAACGGGCGCGAGGCGGTTAACGTCGTCCAGCTCGCTGCCGGGCTTGCGTTATCGGAAAATCGCGAGGAACTGAATGCGGCAGACATCGAATGGGTCGTCAATAGCAGTCAGCTTCCGCCCCGACCGGATCGCAAGGTACCGTCCAAGCCGCAGATCGGTCTCGTTAACGGATTAGCCGTTTACGGACCGAGCATGGGAGCGTTGCTCGAGATCGAGGTGACGGCGATTCCGGCGTTGCCTGGAAAAGGCCAACTTAATATTACCGGCGTCGTGGAAGAAGAAGAACTGGGAGGCGGGCAACGGACGTTGCGGCGCAAGAGTATGGCGAAAGGCTCGCTCGACAATGTGCTGACGGTGCTTCGAAGCAATGGCTTCCAACCGGAGAATTTCGACCTGCACGTCAATTTCCCCGGAGGAACGCCGGTGGATGGTCCTTCAGCCGGAGTCGCGATGGCGGTTGCGATCGCTTCGGCGTTAACTAAGCAGCCCGTGGACAATAAAGTCGCTATGACGGGAGAGATCAGCATTCACGGGGCGGTCAAACCTGTAGGCGGAGTGGTGGCCAAAGTCGAAGCGGCGTTTCAATCAGGAGCGGAGACGGTCATTATTCCGAAAGAAAACTGGCAAGCGATATTCGAAGGACTCGAAGGCGTCAAGGTCATTCCCGTCGACAGGGTGGAAGACGTATTCAGCCATGTGTTCGAGGACAGGATAAGCTGGCTGACGGCGAGACAGCAGACCGCCGAACTGCCTGTAGCCGCGGACGCATTCGCTGCCGCTCCCGCGGGTTCGGTGTTCCAAGCGGTGAATGTTCGGTCCGATTTGCCACCGTTAGAACGGAAGCCCCGTGGAATAGAGGGCTGAGATCCATATTCATGTTTGGCCTAAAGGAAGTAAAGACGATACAGGGTGAATGCCGATATCGTCTTTTCTTTTTTCATAAGAGTTCTCAACAATCATTGCCCGTTTTTGCGGCAAGCGAATACATTTGATACAATGACTGGAGTGTTTGAAATCGTTCCAGAACTGCGAGGTGCGTCAATTATGGGTTCGAGCAAACAGAAGAGCCGTTCCATACCCCTGCTACCCTTAAGAGGGCTACTCGTATATCCGAGCATGGTGCTTCACCTGGATGTAGGCCGGGAGAAATCCGTTAAAGCTTTGGAGCAATGCATGATCGAAGATCATATGATTCTGCTTTGTTCCCAATCGGAAATCAATATCGAGGAGCCGACGCAAGAAGATATTTACCGGGTCGGAACTATTGCCAAAGTACGCCAAATGCTAAAGCTGCCCAACGGAACAATCCGGGTCTTGGTAGAAGGCGTCAGCAGGGCCGAGATTGAACAATATTTGCCGAATGAAGAGTTCTACGAAGTGTTGGCCAGCGAGCTGCATGAATCGGAGACGAACGATTCGGAGCTCGATGCGCTCATGCGCGCCGTTCTCACTCAGTTCGAGCATTACATTAACCTTTCCAAGAAGGTGACGCCGGAGACGCTTGCCGCGGTGTCCGATATCGATCAGCCGGGACGGCTTGCCGATGTCATTACAAGCCATCTTTCGCTGAAAATAAAAGATAAGCAGGAAATTCTCGAAACCGTCGAGGTCCGTCCCCGTCTGGAGAAGCTTCTCGATTTTCTCAACAACGAACGCGAAGTGCTGGAATTGGAACGCAAGATCAGCCAGCGCGTCAAGAAGCAGATGGAGAAGACGCAGAAGGAATATTATCTTCGCGAGCAGATGAAAGCCATTCAGAAGGAGCTTGGCGATAAGGAAGGTCGCGCCGGGGAAGTCGAGGAGTTAAGGACGCAACTCGCCGAAGCGAATCTTCCGGAGAAGATCGCGGCCAAAGTCGAGAAGGAAATCGACCGATTGGAGAAAATGCCGGCTTCTTCCGCGGAGGGAGGCGTCATCCGCACGTACGTGGAATGGCTGCTTGCACTGCCATGGACGAAGATGACGGAAGACCAGCTTGACATCGCGAACGCTGAGAAAATCCTGAACGACGAGCACTACGGGCTCGATAAGCCGAAGGAACGCGTGTTGGAATACTTGGCGGTGCAAAAGCTGGTCAAGAAATTGAAAGGTCCTATTCTTTGTCTGGTGGGTCCGCCGGGCGTCGGCAAAACTTCGCTGGCGAAATCGATCGCGTCGTCGCTCGGTCGCGAGTTCGTACGGATTTCCTTGGGCGGGGTCAGGGACGAAGCGGAAATTCGCGGTCATCGCCGAACTTATGTGGGCGCGATGCCTGGCCGGATTCTGCAAGGAATGCGCAATGCTGGAACCGCGAATCCGGTATTCCTGCTCGACGAGATCGACAAAATGGCGATGGATTTCAGGGGAGACCCTTCATCCGCGCTTCTCGAGGTGCTCGATCCCGAGCAAAATACAACGTTCAGCGATCACTACATCGAGATGCCGTTCGATCTTTCCAACGTCATGTTCGTGACGACGGCCAACGTCGTGCATAACATTCCGCGCCCATTGCTCGACCGGATGGAGCTTCTGCAAGTGCCCGGATATACCGAGCTCGAGAAGCAGCAGATCGCCGAACGCCATCTGTTGCCGAAGCAAAAACGCAACCACGGCTTGACGGATGACCAGCTCGTATTAGAAAGAGACGCCTTAATGTCTCTGATCCGCCACTATACGAGAGAATCCGGCGTTCGGAACATGGAGCAGCAGCTCGCCTCCATTTGCCGCAAAGTGGCCAAAACGATCGTCGCCGATCCCGAAGCCGCTCCGATCGTCATCGACGCGGAGAAGCTGAAGGAAATGCTCGGGCCGCCGAAGTTCCGCTACGGCATGGCGGAGCAGGAAGACCAGGTCGGGGCAGTCACGGGACTCGCCTGGACGGAAGTGGGCGGCGATACGCTCGTTATCGAGGTCACCATCATGCCGGGAAGCGGCAAGCTGACGCTTACCGGGCAACTGGGCGACGTGATGAAGGAATCTGCGCAGGCCGCCTTCAGCTACACGAGAAGCCGGGTAAAGGAATTCGGCATCGATCCGCAATTCCATGAGAAGAACGATATTCACATTCATATTCCCGAAGGAGCCATCCCGAAGGACGGACCTTCAGCGGGCATTACCCTCGCCACGGCGCTGATCTCGGCTCTAACGAACAGCAAAGTATCGAGAGAAGTCGCGATGACCGGAGAGATCACGCTTCGCGGCCGCGTGCTTCCGATCGGGGGGCTGAAGGAGAAGTCATTGGCTGCGCATCGCGCGGGCATAACGAAAGTGCTGTTGCCCAAAGACAACGAACGCGATCTTCGGGACATTCCGGACAGCGTCCGGGAGAGCATGACTTTCGTGCCCGTCTCCCATATGGACGAAGTGCTGCGACATGCCTTGTCCGAGCCTTTGCACGCGTTAGCGGAACAAACGGCTGACGAGCACGGGTCCGGCGCGGAGGAGATTCGGCCTCCGGTGGAAGATAAGCCGGAAGACACGCCTCCGCTGGGAGCGCATTGATAGGAGACGTAATCGCCATGAAAATCAAGCAAACTGAATTTGTAATCAGCGCGGTCGGCCCGGCCCAATATCCGGAGGACGGATTGCCGGAAGTGGCTTTGGCCGGCCGCTCCAACGTTGGAAAATCCTCTCTGATCAACAAAATGCTGCTGCGCCGCAACTTAGCTAGAACGAGCCAGCAGCCGGGTAAGACGCAGACGCTGAACTACTACAAAATCAACGGAGATCTATTCTTCGTTGATTTTCCCGGATATGGGTATGCCCGGGTGTCCAAATCCGAGCGCGAAGCTTGGGGTAAAATGATCGAACGGTACTTGCGGGGCCGCGAGCCGCTTAAGCTCGTGCTTCAGCTCGTAGACGTGAGACATGCCCCGTCCGCCGACGACGTCAAAATGTACGAGTGGTTGTCCCATTACGGCATCCCGATGATCGTCGTCGCGACCAAGGCGGATAAAATATCCCGTTCGCAATGGCAGAAACATATTAAAGTCATACGCCAAAGTCTCGGAATGCCGGGACACGTTCCCCTTGTCCTGTTCTCTTCGGAAACGGGACAAGGAAGGGACGAATTATGGAGCATGATCGCGCAAGCGGCAGAAATACCGCTTAATTCCCCCTCTGAACCCCCCAACATTGCGCAGGAAACAGAGGATAACGGGTAAAAGATCGTCTGGATCGCGGGAGGAATCGATTTTTTCACGTTTTTCCCGTGAAAATCACGTTTGCCCGGGAGGAAACGTCTTGAGAATTCGCGTATAATTAAATCAATTATCGCGAAATACAATCGCAAGACAATGGGAATTGAGGAGATTTTATGGCTCAACGAGTAGCCACGGAGTATGTCAATGCCTGCTTGTCTCTGACGGAAGCCGAAATGCCAAAATTGATTTCACTATGCGAAGTTCAACAGCTTAGGCTTCAAGTATTTGTCCTGGACAACGGGAACCAGGAAGTCGTAATGGAAGACGAAGTCGGCGGAGAATCCATACGCCTGACCTTCGAACGGGTGAACGGCCAATTCCGTTGCGCGCTGACTTGCCGCGTGATCCATCTGAAACTGACCAACGCGCTACGCAAATTGGTCTCGACTTTCAAGGGCGATGCGGTCGTCAATCGGATTTATCAAGGTTTTACGATGATATATCATTATATTCAAGGCAATGTAGCACGCATCATAGAATGCAAGGGGTCGACGTTCAAGACGGTGTTCGAATATCGGAATACGGTCGGACGGCTGGAATCCTTGTATCAGAGTTGTTCGGTAGAAGAAGAAATCGAGCGTTTGCGAGGCTCGGTTAACGAACTGCTTGATTTGCGCAATCAGACGAAGGAAACCGGACTCATTCGCGAGATCGATCAACGCCTGAAATACCAAAGCAGCTTATTGTTTTCTCTCGAAGCCTGATTCGGGGGCGCATCCGAAAGAGCCATGAAGATGGCTCTTTTTTTATGGAAAAATACAAGGAAGAACCCTTACTCCACCGGCATTCGAAGCGTTAGCCGAGCTTACAAAATTAACTATTGCATTTACCCCGTATAGATGTTATTTTTAGATTCGTTGACAACACAATATTAGGAACCAGGATTCACTCAAGGAATGCGGTGAGAGCAAATTCCCTCCAAGTGAATGACGTAGGTCCTAGCGGATGAAATCAGTTTCACATTTTATTCCTAGGAAGGGGGAACCGAAAGATGGAATACTCGACTTTCGGACGACACGTTGCGGTTGACACATGGGGAGGAAACATTGATTTATTGAACAGTGCGGAACTTCTCCAATCGCACATGGTGGAAGCGGCGGAAGCTTGCGGCGCGACGGTACTCTCGGTTCAAGCGAAACAATTCGAACCTCAAGGCGCAACCGTATTGGTTATGCTATCGGAAAGCCACATTTCCATTCACACGTATCCTGAGAGAGGCTTTGCCGCGATTGATTGTTATACTTGCGGTGAAACCGTGGATCCACAGGCTGCAATCGATTATCTTGTTGACGTTCTAAAACCGGAGAAAACCTACGCGAAGAAATTAATCCGCGGACTTGGCGAACTGCAGGTCGAAGAACCAGTGATCAACCAGGCCGAGCTCGTGAAATAACGATAAGTTTAATGACCACGAGGGATAACCTCGTGGTTTTTTTCGTCTGTTTCCGGAATACGGCAAGATCAAATCGACGACAATAAGTAAAAGCTTGCGAATCGCTTTTTCATAAAGTTTTCATATTTGAAGGGAATGCGCCCTACCGACTGTGCTATAATTATCGTTGATATATACAGGCAAGTCCCTTAACTCCAAGAAGAAAGCCAGGTGAATGCCATGCATCTGATCGTGGTCGGATTAAATTACCGCACTGCTCCCGTCGAAATCCGGGAACGCTTCGCGTTATCCGAACGTGAGATGCCGCTTGCCCTGCAGGCGCTCCGGCAAACGACGGGCATTCTCGAAGGAGTCGTCGTGGCGACTTGTAACCGGACGGAAATTTACGCGGTCGTTGATCAGCTGCACGTATGCGGGCATCATATCCGCTCGTTCATGGAACAGTGGTTTAAAATCCCGCGTCAGCAGTTCAATTCGCATCTATATATGCATGAAGACGATCGCGCGATAGAGCATTTGTTCCGGGTCGCAAGCGGTCTCGACTCGATGATTATCGGCGAGACGCAAATTCTCGGACAAGTCCGCGACTCTTTCTTGTTGGCTCAAGAGCTGAACGTGACCGGAACGTTATTCAACCGTCTTTTCAAACAGGCGATTACGCTGGCCAAACGCGCCCACTCGGAGACTTCGATCGGGGAAAGCGCGGTATCGGTTAGCTACGCGGCGGTGGAATTGGGGAAAAGAATTTTCGGCCGTTTCGACGACAAGAAGGTCATGATCGTCGGCGCGGGGAAAATGAGCGAATTAACGGCCCAGCATCTGCACGCGAACGGCGCCAAGGAAGTTTACGTCGTCAACCGCACGATCGAGAAGGCGACGGAGCTTGCCGGGAAGTTCCAGGGCGAAGCCATGACGTTCGACGCAGCGCTTGACCGGCTGAGAGAAATGGATATTGTCATCAGCAGCACGGGCGCTGACCGGTTCGTAATTACTCGCAAGGACGTCGAGGCTGCGATGATCGCACGCAAGCAAAGGCCGCTTTTCCTGATCGACATCGCCGTGCCGCGAGATATCGAACCGGTATGCGGAGATGTGGCCAATGTGTTCTTATACGATATCGACGATTTGGAAGGCATCGTGGAGACGAATATGTCCAAGCGGCGCAAGGAAGCTGCCATCATCGAGAAGATGATCGATGACGAGCAAGAAGCTTACCGCCAGTGGTATACAACGCTCGGAGTCAGCCCGCTTATCCGCGCATTGCAGGAAAAAGCTGCCGTCATTCACGATAACACACTGGATAGCATGCTCCGCAAGCTTCCCGAGCTTGATGACCGTCAAGTGAAGGTCATTCGCAAGCTGACCAAGAGCATCGTAAATCAAGTGATACACGATCCGATCTTGCGGATTAAAGAGCTGGCCGCCGAGAAGCGCAGCGACGAAGCGATGAAGCTGTTCGTTCAACTGTTCGCGCTCGAGGACGACGTCGCACAGTTGAAGGCGGAAGAGAAAGCTGGAGAAAAGGCCCGGAAAGAAAATTCCGGTCCCGCTCTGGATGTCGACAAGTTGCTGGCCCAGTTGGCGGGAGCGCTATAATCACGCAACGAATGTTGGAGGCGTTGCCCCCATGGTCACCCAAGATTGGTTAACTGACGCCGTACTTTATATTTATGCCCTGAGTCTGCTGTTTTTCGTGTCCGACGCCGCTTCCGGCAACCGGAGCGCGAGAAAAGTCGGAACAGGGCTGCTTGTTTTTGTGTGGGTTCTTCAAGGCGTATTTTTGCTCGCGCTCCTGATTAAGCGTTTCACCGTTCCAGAGATCACGCTAAAGGACTTTTTGTTTGTCGTTTCCTGGCTGCTCGTTTCGGCTTCGTTTATATTGAATCGCATCATTAGGGCCGAACTGCTGGTGCTTCTGGTGAACGCGGTCGGGTTCGCGGTGCTTGCTCTTAATCTCATTCAGCGACCGCACCGCGCGATAGAGCTGGAGCCGTGGGAAGTCGCCCGCAGGCTGCTGATCGTTCATGTTAGCTTGATTACTTTGGCATTCGCTCTATTAACGATTACAGCCATTTTAGGAGTTATGTATCTTTTTCTGCATCGTAAGCTTAAATCCAAGAATTGGACGCACGTCATGAGCCGAATGCCCAGCTTGGAATGGATCGACCGATTCGCTTATCGGATTGGACTCATCGGCGTGCCGTTGCTGCTTCTATCGCTATCGACGGGAACCGCTGCGCTGCTGCAAGACAGGAATCCGGCAAAGCTGCTGGACGAGAGGGTGCTGCTTTCCTTCGCGGCGGGATTAATTTACGTTGTATACTTGGTTCGCCGAATGAAATCCCAAGATGACGGAACGCGGCTTGCCCTGTGGAATTTGCTGGCGTATGTGCTGCTGGTCTTTGGATTCTTCGCCAGCTCGGGTTCATCGTTTCACAAGATCGTATAAGCCGGAGAGGGGAGCCGTCATATGGCCGAATGGTATCCGCTGCTTCTGAAGCTAGAAGGGAAAACATGCGTCGTGTTCGGCGGCGGCCCCGTTGCGGAGCGCAAAGCGGGCGGATTGCTGCAAGCGAACGCCGACGTGCGTATCGTTAGCCCCAGAATAACGGTAACGCTGCGGGAATGGGCGGACGCCGGGCGATTGCACTGGGAAGAGCGGGAAGCCGAAGACGGCGACGTCGATGATGCCGTCCTTGTTTTTGCGGCTACGAATCGTCCGGAAATCAATCGCAGGATGTGCGAGCTCGCCAGACGGAGGGCGATTCCGGCGAATATCGCAGATGAAGGCGAAGAAGGGGATTTTCTCGTACCCGCGGTGCTGCGAAGAGGCGGGCTCGTCTTGACCGCGAGCGCTACAGGCGCAAGCCCGGCGCTTGCGACGCGTATTATCGACGAACTTGCCGTGCGGTACGGGCAGGAATACAATGAGAACATCGAAGTGCTTAAAATCATTCGCTCGATCGTCAAGGCCGAAGTGCCCGATCCGGCCGAACGTCGCGAGCTTCTTCAAGCGGCCGTGACCGACGAAGCGTTAAGCGAGTGGCGATCGACTTCTTGGCAGAACGATAAGAGCAGGCTCGTCGCTAGACTGCGGCAGAGAGCCAACGACCGAAGGGATAGATAACTCTATGCGCAATATTATTGTAGGATCCAGGCAAAGCGCGCTTGCGCTGACGCAAACGAACCAAACGATTCAATTGTTGAAGGATTTGTGCGAAAAAGAGGGGCTTGCTTATACGTTCGAAGTGAAGCCTATCGTCACCCGGGGAGACCGCATTCTGGACGTTACGCTCTCCAAAGTCGGGGGCAAAGGACTTTTCGTTAAAGAAATCGAAGAGGCGCTGTTAAACGGAACGATCGACTTGGCGATTCACAGCATGAAGGACATGCCTTTCGAGCTGCCTGAGGGGCTCGTCATCGGCGCGATACCCGAACGGGAGGATCCGCGGGATTGTATCGTAAGCCGAGAAGGCAAGCTGCTTTCCGAATTGCCGCAAGGCGCGAAGATCGGAACCAGCAGCCTTCGCCGGTCTGCCCAACTTCAGGCGTACAGGCCGGACTTTCGAATCGAATCCATGCGCGGGAATATCGATACGCGCTTGAGGAAGCTGGAAGAGGAAGGTTTTGACGCGATTCTTCTCGCGGCTGCCGGGTTGCATCGGATGGGCTGGAAGGATCGCATTACCGAATATTTGTCTCCGGATATTTGTTTACCGGCGGTTGGACAAGGGGCGCTCGCCATTGAATGCCGCGGAAGCGACGAGGAAGTGCTTGCGCTCCTCGGATTGCTGAACGATACGGCTACCGCGCGTGCCGTAGCGGCAGAACGCCGTCTTCTCGGCATGCTTAACGGAGGCTGCCAAGTGCCGATCGGGGCGTACGCCCAACTGGAGACGGATGATGCGGAAGGTTCGATCGTATTGAACGGACTCGTTGCGTCTCCGGACGGGAGCCGCTTGCTAAAAGAGGCGGCATCCGGCGCGGAGCCGCTTCAAGTCGGTTCCGAAGCGGCCGAGGCTTTACTGCGCCGCGGAGCAGACGTCATACTGGCTGAAGCAAGGGAGTGAGCCGGATGGATAAGGGGATCGTCTATTTGGTCGGAGCGGGTCCTGGAGATCCGAAGCTGATCACCGTCCGCGGGTTGGAGGCTCTGAAGCGTTCGGACGTTATCGTCTACGACAGGCTGGCCAGCCCGCAACTGCTGAATTACACGAAGCCGGATGCGGAGAGAATCTACGTCGGCAAGCTTCCCGATCGCCATACGATGAAACAAGAGGAGATCAATCAACTGTTGGTCGATCTTGCGCTTCAGGGCAAAACCGTCATTCGCCTGAAAGGCGGGGATCCGACCGTATTCGGTCGGGTCGGCGAAGAAGCGGAGCTATTGCACAGAAACGGAATCCTATACGAAATTATCCCTGGCATCACTTCGGCGATTGCGGTGCCAGCATATGCGGGGATACCCGTCACGCATCGCGATCTGGCCTCATCTTTTTCTGTCATTACCGGACACGAAAGCCCGGAAAAGCTGGATCATTCGATCTACTGGGACAAGGTGACGAACGCCACCGGAACGCTCGTGTTCCTGATGGGCGTGGCCAAGATCGGATATATCAGCGATCAACTGATCAGGCACGGGCGCTCGCCGGATACTCCCGTCGCGCTCGTTCAGTGGGGCACGAGAGCGGAACAGAGGACAGTTACCGGCATTCTTAGCGATATAGAAGCTAAAGTCAAAGCCGCCAATCTGCAGCCGCCTGCGGTTATTATCGTCGGCGACGTCGTCAAGCAGCGGGCAACGCTGTCTTGGGTCGAGAAGAAACCTTTGTTCGGACAGCGTATTCTCGTGACCCGGGCCCGATCGCAAGCGAGCGAGCTGGCGGCCAAGATCGACGAGCTCGGCGGGGAAGCTTACGAGTTTCCCGTCATCGAGACGAGGCTGCCGTCGACGAAGGAAGCGGAGTCGGCGATTGAACAGGCATTAGGAGCCGCGGAATCTTACGATTGGGTCATGCTTACAAGCATTAACGGCGTTGATTGCTTCTTTCGCTGGCTCGACCGTTTCGGCATCGACATTCGCCGTTTCCATCGCGCGAAATTCGCCGCGGTCGGGCCGAAGACGGCCGAGGCGCTCGCTTCTCGCGGCGTTCGCGCGGATCTGCTGCCCGAAAGCTTTCGAGCGGAAGGATTGCTCGACAGCTTAAGCGGGGTCATCGCGGAAGGACAAACGGCGTTGCTTCCAAGAGGCGACCTGGCTAGGAAGATTCTCCCCGAGGAGCTTAAGATTAGGGGCGTCAAAACGGTGGAGATCGACGTCTACGACACCGTGCTTTCCGTTCCCGAGGACAGATGGTTGCCTGAAATGCTGGAGCGGGGTGAAATCCATACGGTCACTTTTACCAGTTCTTCGACGGTGACGAATCTGCTTGAGGCGCTTCGCCGGTTAGGCGTGCGGAATCCCGCGGAAGCGCTGAAGAGCTGCGAGATTGCCTGCATCGGGCCGGTAACGGCCAAGACGGCAGAGGCGAATGGGCTAAAAGCGACGATAGTGCCGGATACTTATACGATAGATGGTTTAGTGGAAGCGTTGGCCGACAGAAGGCGCGTTTCGAAAGGGGAAGATTAAAATGGCATTTCCGACGGTCAGGCATCGCAGATTAAGAAGCTCGGCGGCCATGCGCAATCTTGTAAGGGAGACCAGCCTCGGACGAAACGACCTCATTGCTCCGATCTTCGTGACGGAAGGCGAAGGAGTTCGGGATGAGATCAGTTCGATGCCGGGCGTGTACCGGTGGTCGCTCGATACGATGGAGAAGGAATTGGCGGAGCTTGCAGGGGCGGGCATACAGTCCGTTCTTATATTCGGAATTCCGGACCATAAAGATGCAACGGGAACTTCCGCATACGACGACAACGGAATCGTGCAAAGAGCGATCCGCAAGATCAAAGCGCTCTATCCTGATTTTATTGTTGTCGCGGATACGTGCCTGTGCGAATTTACCGACCACGGCCACTGCGGTGTCGTCCATACGACAGAATGCGGAGCCGATATCGATAACGACGAATCTCTCGATCTGCTGACGAAGACGGCGGTATCCCAGGCTAAGGCGGGGGCGGATATTATCGCGCCTTCCAATATGATGGACGGGTTCGTGGCGGCCATTCGCCAAGGGCTGGACGAAGCGGGATTCAGCAATACGCCGGTCATGTCCTATTCGGTGAAGTATTCTTCGGCATATTACGGCCCGTTCCGGGAAGCCGCCCAATCCTCGCCGCAATTCGGCGATCGCAAAACGTATCAGATGGACGCCGCGAACGCCCGCGAGGCGTTAAGAGAAGCGCGGACGGATGCGGAAGAAGGCGCGGATTTCCTAATGGTCAAGCCCGGTCTCGCCTATCTGGACATCGTCAGAATGCTGAGGGATCGTTTCGATCTTCCCATCGTGGTCTATAACGTCAGCGCAGAGTATTCCATGGTGAAAGCGGCGGCGCTGCAAGGATGGATCGACGAGAAGGCGATCGTGTTGGAGACGTTAACGGGAATGAAACGGGCCGGAGCGGATCTGATCATCACTTATCACGCCAAGGACGCGGCGCGCTGGCTCCGGGGAGAATAGCGGGACGAGACGTGAACTCCAAGCGGCAAAAATGCGTTATCCAATTCTAATCGCAGGATGTGACGATAATGAGCGAAAATCATCAAATCCGTATCGATTCCAAATCCAAGGCGGCTTTCGAGAAGGCGAAGCGCGTCATCCCAGGCGGGGTAAACAGTCCCGTCCGCGCCTTTAAATCCGTCGAATTGACTCCCCTCGTCATCGAACGTGGCGAAGGCAGCCGGATTACGGACATCGACGGCCAGACGTATATCGATTATGTGCTTTCCTGGGGACCTCTGATCGCAGGCCACGCCCATCCGGAAGTGGTTGAAGCGATCAAGAGGACCGCCGAGAAAGGAACGAGCTTTGGCGCTCCGACCGAACTCGAGACGCTGATGGCAGAGCTTGTATGCGAGAGGGTGCCTTCCGTTGACGTCGTGCGGATGGTCAATTCTGGAACGGAAGCGACCATGAGCGCGCTGCGTCTTGCCCGCGGGTACACGAAACGGAGCAAAATTTTGAAGTTCGAAGGCTCCTATCACGGTCATGCCGACAGTTTGCTCATTAAAGCCGGTTCCGGCGTCGCGACATTGGGATTGCCCGACAGTCCTGGCGTACCGGAAAGTGTGGCGTTGCATACGTTAACGGTTCCATACAATGACCTGGAATCCGTTAAACTCGCGTTCGAACGTTTTGGCGAAGAGATCGCTGCGGTTATCGTCGAACCGGTCGCCGGCAATATGGGCGTCGTCCCTCCTCTTCCCGGCTTCTTGTCCGGATTGAGAGAACTCACGACCCAATACGGAAGCTTGCTCATTTTCGACGAAGTGATGACAGGATTCCGGGTGAATATCAATTGCGCGCAAGGCTTGTACGGCGTAACGCCGGACTTGACTTGCATGGGCAAGGTTATCGGCGGCGGACTGCCGGTAGGCGCATACGGCGGGAAAAGAGAGATCATGGAGCATATGGCTCCGGTCGGTCCGATCTATCAAGCCGGAACGCTATCGGGTAATCCGCTCGCGATGGCAGCGGGGTATACGACGTTAAAGCTGATGACGGAGGAAGCCTATCAGCTGCTGGAGCGTCTGTCCTCCCGCTTGCAGGCGGGGCTTGAGCGTAACGCCAAGGAGCACGGCGTTCCGATGACGATCAACCGCGTAGGCTCGATGGTGTGTCCGTTCTTCACGGACAAGCATGTCATCAATTACGACATCGCCAAGACGGCCAACACGGAACGCTTCCGCACCGTGTTCCGCAAGCTTCTCGACCATGGCGTCAATATCGCGCCGTCTCCGTTCGAAGGTTTGTTCGTATCTACGGCCCATACGGAGAACGACATCGATTTGACGATCGAGGCGCATAGGTTGGCTTTGTCAAAGCTATAGGACACCTGCGCTGCAATAAGGTACAGATTCTCTTGAATTTGAAGAGATCTGTACCTTTTTTAACATATCAGAAAGTAAAAAACTCGCTATAGGAGCGTGCCAGCCACTACTTGTTCGCTCCCCGGGTGATTAGTGATGAAAAACATCATACTTCTGCTTTGTGGGGTGTTGGTAGAGAGCAAGTATGATGAAAAACATCGCTATAGGAGCGCGTGCCAGCCACTATTTGTTCGATTCCCGGGTGATTAGTGATGAAAAACATCATACTTTCGCCTCGAGGGGCGCCGGTAGGGATCAAGTACGATGAAAAACATCGCTATAGGAGCGTGCCAGCCACTACTTGTTCGATTCCCGGGTGATTAGTGATGAAAAACATCATACTTTCGCCTCGAGGAGCGCCGGTAGGGAGCAAGTATGATGAAAAAACTCGCTATAGGAGCGTGCCAGCCACTACTTGTTCGCTCCCCGGGTGATTAGTGATGAAAAACATCATACTTCTGCTTTGTGGAGCGCCGGTAGGGAGCAAGTATGATGAAAAACATCGCTATAGGAGCGTGCCAGCCACTACTTGTTCGATTCCCGGGTGCTTTGTGATGAAAAATATCATACTTTCGCCTCGAGGAGCGCCGGTAGGGAGCAAGTTCTATGAAAAACATCGCTATAGGAGCGTGCCAGCCACTACTTGTTCGCTCCCCGGGTGATTAGTGATGAAAAACATCATACTTTCGCCTCGAGGAGCGCCGGTAGGGAGCAAGTACGATGAAAAACATCGCTATGGGAGCGTGCAAGCCACTACTTGTTCGCTCCCCGGGTGATTAGTGATGAAAAACATCATACTTTCGCCTCGAGGAGCGCCGGTAGAGAGCAAGTATGATGAAAAACATCGCTATAGGAGCGTGCCAGCCACTATTTGTTCGATTCCCGGGTGCTTTGTGAGGTGCTGGTAGAGAGCAAGAATGATAAGGGTTGTTTGCATTTTCAGTCATGCCCGCTTCTCCCCGGCATATAGATAAATAATGAATTGTAAAGGTCCCGGTCGCATCGATCGGGTGCTTATGCCGAAGGGAGGACTTCGTCGTGACGGACCAGTTGAACGGGTTGCGATTCGATATTTACGAGCGCGTGCACTTGCCTGACGATGTAGCCGCAATCGAGGAGCTCGAGGAGATCGAATTGGTGCCTCATATGCAGGCATTGCCACAAGATGATCAAGTGCTTTTGAGAGGGCATTTGCTGTTGTCTGGAATTTACCGCTCTCAGGAATCCTCAGGAGTGTCTCAACTTGAGCATTGGATTCCGGTCGAAATCTCGCTTCCCCTTAATCGGATTGAAAGCGTGGAGGAATTGGCCGTAGAGATCGATAATTTCGACGTGGATTTAATGACGACGCGATCGCTCAACGTGACGGGGGTTCTAGCGCTACGCGGGCTGCAGATGCAATCCGCGCAAAGTCCGATATGGAGGGACGACAGCTTTACTGTCGTGCACCAGGCGATGGATAGCGAACAGGACGATCAAGAGGACAGAATTCATCAGGCGCAATATGATGCGGACGGGGCGATCGTCGAGAAAGCATCTTTTTCCTCGCCCGCCTTGAACGAGCAGATCGAACAGGGCAGGGAAGACGAATGGGGGCTGCAGCAGGAGATCGACTCGTTGACCTCGCACGAATCCGCCGGAGAAAGCAAGGAGAACGGGTGGCTGTCGATGTTCCAGCATCTGGAGGAAGCCAGAGCGGACGAAACGGAAGATGAGCTTATGCCGGAACTGCACGAAGTTTCGGTTTCGAATGACGGCGAAATTCCATTGTGGGGGGACTTGACGAAGGAACGGATCGAAGAGTCGACGTTCCTGGTTGAACCCGAGCTCGTTCAAGAGCCTGACGCGGTATCGGAGGCCGTCGAGGAAATACCCGATGTCAAGGTCGCGCTTGGCGGCAAACCGCTTGAATCGGTAGCCGCGCCGCAGCAGACGGGAGTAGGGCTGCTCTCTCAATTGGGAGAGAAAGGCGCCAAACGAGAAGCGGAACTCCGTATTCAGGAAGCCGCGTTGGCCGAAGAGCAGGCGAAGCAATCCGGCGGTTCGTCTCAGAATTCAAGTACCGGAGACGAATTGGAATGGACGCGGCTATTCCTGAACAACGGTGCGGAGACGAACGCCTTCAAAAAAGTGAGAATGTGCATCGTGCAAAGGGAAGAAACACTCGATCTGATCGCGGATAGATACCACATTCAGCCGAGAGAGCTTCAGTTATACAATCGCCTGCAAGAGCCCTATTTGTCCGAAGGGCAAGTGCTTTATATCCCATAGAAATCCGATGGCCGTCCTCGCGTCGATTCGACGAGGACGGTTTTTTTTGCCGTTAATCGGGTCTCTGCTATCGAAGTCATACATGGTTGCTTTAATCGGCAACGGCTGTCGTAGCCCGGCGAATTCAATCATATTGACTCCAATACGGGCGAAGGGTAAAATAATTACATTAACACAGATAGGGAATAGCAGTCTGACCGTCCATCAGAGAGCGGAACCGCTGCATGAGCCAGCGCTGAGAGGTTCCGCGGGATTACGTTCCGCTGCAAGTCGCCCTGGAGTTTCTTGCTTGAAAACCGGCAATTCGCCGGCGAAGTAGAGCAGGACGGTTGCAACCGTTACTTTGCGGAGAGTGCCGTCGCGGTGCGTAATGATCGACCGGACGGAACGAAGGTGGTACCACGGAAGTTTACCTTTCGTCCTTTGCGGCGGGAGGTTTTTGTTTTGTTTGCCGCTTGTAATACGCGGCTGTCGAATCGATGTCTCTTGGAGGTTGTCCACAAATGTCCGAAAATCAAAAAAGCCCAAACGTCGAAATGCCAACGACTTATGACCCGACGAGCGCGGAGCAAAAATGGTACGATACTTGGCTGCGCAGCGGATATTTCCAAGCGGGAAAACGGCCCGACGCGCCTAAATACACCATCGTCATCCCGCCGCCCAATGTGACCGGCATGCTTCATATTGGCCATGCTCTGGATTTCACGTTGCAGGATATCCTGATTCGCTTTAAGCGGATGCAAGGATTCGACGCCTTATGGGTTCCGGGGACCGACCATGCCGGGATCGCTACGCAGACAAAAGTCGAACAGAAGCTTCGCGAAGAAGGAAAAACCCGCTACGACCTTGGCCGGGAAGATTTCCTGGAGAAAGTGTGGGAGTGGAAAGAGCTGTATGCGGGTACAATCCGCGAACAATGGTCCAAGATGGGCCTAAGCCTTGATTATTCGCGGGAACGTTTTACGCTCGACGAAGGTCTGTCCAAGGCCGTTCGCGAAGTTTTCGTGCGCCTGTACGACAAAGGACTGATCTACCGCGGCAAACGGATCATCAACTGGGATCCGGCGGCGCGTACCGCGTTGTCGGATATCGAGGTTGAGTATAAGGAAGTCAACGGCCATCTGTATCATCTTCGTTATCCGCTAGCGGACGGAAGCGGCCATATTACGGTCGCGACGACGCGTCCGGAGACGATGCTCGGAGATACCGCAGTTGCCGTCCACCCGGATGACGACCGCTACAAGCATCTGATCGGCAAAATGATCCTTCTTCCGATCGTTAATCGCGAGATTCCGATTATCGGCGACGAATACGTCGAGAAAGAATTCGGCAGCGGCGCAGTCAAGATTACGCCCGCGCACGATCCGAACGATTTCGAGGTCGGTTCAAGACATGATCTGCCGCAGATTACGGTCATGGACGAAGGCGGCCGGATGAACGAATTCGCCGGTCCTTATCAAGGTTTGGACCGTTCCGAATGCCGTAAAGCGATCGTAAAAGATTTGCAAGAGCAAGGCGTGTGCATTCAGATCGAGGACCATGTGCATCAAGTCGGCCACAGCGAGCGCTCCGGAGCGGTCGTTGAGCCTTACTTGTCCACGCAATGGTTCGTGAACATGAAGCCGCTCGCCGAGAAAGCAATCGAATCGCAGAAATCCGGACAAGGCGTTAATTTCGTCCCGGATCGATTCGAGAAAATCTATTTGCACTGGATCGAGAACGTTCGCGACTGGTGTATCTCCCGTCAGCTTTGGTGGGGACATCGCATTCCTGCATGGCACCACGAGACGACGGGCGAAGTATACGTCGGCATGGAGGCGCCGGAAGGAGCCGATCAGGCGGATTCGCCTTGGAAGCAGGACAACGACGTACTCGATACGTGGTTCAGTTCTGCGTTGTGGCCGTTCTCCACGCTCGGCTGGCCGGACGACAGTGAGGATCTGAAACGATTCTATCCTACGGATGTGCTCGTGACGGGCTACGATATTATTTATTTCTGGGTCGCGCGTATGATTTTCACCGCCTTGGAATTTACCGACCGGATCCCGTTCAAGGACGTGCTCATCCACGGTCTCGTGCGCGACGCGGAAGGACGCAAAATGTCCAAGTCGCTTGGCAATGGCGTCGATCCGCTCGAAGTCATCGAGAAATACGGAGCCGACGCGATGCGTTTCATGATCTCGACCGGCAGCACGCCGGGGCAGGATTTGCGCTTCAGGTTCGAGAAAGTCGAGCAAGCGCGCAATTTCGCCAATAAGATCTGGAACGCGTCCCGGTTTGCCCTAATGAATCTTGGAGGTTTCTCGCATGATCAGATCGACCTAAGCGGGGAACTGTCGACCGCGGATCGGTGGATTTTGCACCGCTTCAACGAAACCGCGCGGGATATTACCCGCTTGATGGAAAGCTACGAGTTCGGGGAAACCGGGCGATTGCTTTACAACTTCATCTGGGACGATCTGTGCGACTGGTATATTGAATTTTCGAAGCTTACGCTGTACGGCGAAGATCCGGCGGCGAAGCGCAGCACGCAATCCGTGCTTGCTTACGTGCTCGATCGCACGCTCCGTTTGCTGCATCCGTTCATGCCTTATCTCTCCGAGGAGATCTGGCAGCATCTGCCGCACGAGCCGGGGGAGACGATCATGCTGGCCGCATGGCCGGAGTATCGCGCGGAATTCGAAGCGGCGGGTTCGGTCAAAGAGATGGAACTGCTCATGGAAGCGATTCGCGCCGTTCGCAACATTCGCGCGGAAGTGAACGTGTCGCCGGGCAAAAAGATCGAGCTGCTGCTTAAACCGACCGGGGAAGCCGAGGAAGCGATTTTCGCGCGGAACGAGATATACATCCAGCGATTCTGCAATACGTCCGCCTATGCCCTCGATCGGCTGCTGACACCTCCTGAAAAAGCGATGACGGCCGTCATCACCGGTGCGGAGCTTTATCTTCCGCTGGCTGGTCTGATCGATATCGCACAGGAAATCGCCCGCTTGAACAAGGAGTTCGATAACCTGAACGCCGAAGTGGAACGCGTGGAGAAAAAGCTAGGCAATGAAGGATATATCGCCAAGGCGCCGGCCCACGTCGTCGAACAAGAGCGTGCTAAAGGTCAGGATTACCGCGAGAAACGGGACAAAGTGCTGGCAAGAATCGCCGAGCTTCAAGGGTAACGGAGGTTGAACGGCTAAATGACGAACGATAATCTCTCGGCGGCGTCCGCTTTTCGGACGGCGGAAGAAGCGATGGCCTGGATTACCAGTCTGACTTCTTTCGGCATAAGACCGGGAATGGAACGAATACAACTGCTCATGGAAAGGTTTAATCACCCTGAGCGGAGGCTGAAATTCATTCATGTGGCTGGTACTAACGGTAAAGGTTCTGTGTGTGCGTATTTAACAAGCGTTCTGCTTCGGAGCGGTTATGACGTGGGGACGTTCACGTCTCCTTATCTCACCTCGTATTCCAATCGGCTGCAGTACAACGGACAGGATATTGAAGACGACGTTCTGGTACGTCTCGCGAACTTGCTGAAGCCTGCCGCGGAAGAATTGGAGGCCAGCGAGTTCGGGTCTGCGACGATGTTCGAAGTTACGACGGCGCTTGCCTTGCTCTACTACGGTACGGTTGCTTTCCCCGATTACGTCGTATGGGAAACGGGACTAGGAGGACGCTTGGACGTGACGAATATCGTGACGCCGATCGTCAGCGTCATTACGAACGTCGGCCATGACCATATGGACGTGCTCGGTCCGACGCTTACGGATATTGCCCGGGAAAAGGCGGGAATCATCAAGCCCGGCGTTCCCGTCGTGACGGCTGTCTCCCAGCCCGAAGTCGTCGCTGTCGTCGAGGAGACGGCACGCGCCAAGCAGGCCACGGTCTACCGCCTTGGAGACGAATACTCTTATGAGACGTTAAGCGTCGCCGAAAATGAGCAAAAGTTTTCTTTTCAAAGCCAATTCCGTGCTATACAATCGTTAACGTTAACCATGAACGGAGAGCATCAGATCGAGAACGCGGCGACGGCCGTGATGGCTTTGGAAGTGCTTAGGCAGTATTATGCGGTAATTGTGGACGACGAGCATCTGGAGACCGGATTGCGCGAAACGTCTTGGCCAGGAAGGCTCGAGATGGTATCAGACGATCCGAGAATTTTGCTCGACGGCGCGCACAACCCGGAAGGCATGGAGGCACTCAGCCGGGCCCTCCGGACTGTGTACCGTTTCGATCGGTTAAATGTGATGATGGCGATGATGCCGAATAAGAATCATGAGCATTCTTTGCGGCATATACTACCAATGGTGGATACGCTTGTGATCACGGAACCCGATTTTCATAAGAAAATGAACGCGGTCGATCTGGCTGCCGTCGCCGAAGGGCTGCGATCGGAGTTGAACGGACCGCAAAAAGTGATCGTAGAGCCGGATTGGCGCCGTGCCCTGGAATTGCTGACCGAAGCTTCGGCTTCGTCCGACGGCAACGAAAATACGCTAAACGTGATCACCGGAACGTTGTATTTGATTGCGGACGTCCGTTCGTGGCTGATTCATGGAAAGAAATCTGAAAAAGGCTGGTGAAGCGTTGTTGCGGACCGCTGAGCACGTACATTTTATCGGTATCGGAGGCTATGGCATGAGCGCCATCGCCCGGGTCATGCTGGAGATGGGATACCAAGTGTCCGGATCCGATGTGGCGCGCCAGGAATTGACCGACAAACTGGCGGCCAAAGGAGCTCAAATCTATATCGGCCACGAACCGGAGCATGTCCGGGGGGCCGATCTAGTCGTTTATTCGACGGCGCTATCCAAAGATAACGTCGAACGGCAAGAAGCTGAACAATTGAACATACCCGTTCTTCACCGGGCCCAAATGCTTGCTCGTCTTCTTAACGACCGGACGGGCGTCGCCGTAGCCGGTGCGCACGGCAAAACGACAACATCGTCGATGATTGCTCTTGTTATGGAAAATTGCGGACTCGATCCGACTTACATTATCGGCGGAGAGATCGTCAACGTCGGTACGAACGCGAAGGCGGGTAACGGCAAATTCGTCGTAGCGGAAGCTGATGAGAGCGATGGTTCTTTCCTTCAGTATGAGTCCGCCATCGGGGTCGTCACGAACATCGAAGCCGATCATCTTGAGAATTACGACGGGGACTTCGGCAAGCTGAAGGCGGCTTATGTATCGTTCCTTCGGAATATTCGGCCGGATGGCTGCGCCGTCGTATGCATCGACGATGAGAACGTCCGCGAGCTGCTCCCTCAAGTTCAAGATAAGCGAATAATTACTTTCGGCATGGAATCGGATGACGCCGAATATACGGCGACGAACATCGAGCTTGGGGACCGCTGCGTGTCCTTTACGGTCAGTCACCGGAATGACGTGTTAGGTCAAGTCGAATTGTCGGTTCCAGGCAAGCATAACATGTACAACGCGCTCGCTACGACGATCGTCTGTCTCGAGGCGGGGATTCCATTCGCGTCGATCGTGGAAGCGATCCGCGAATTTCGCGGTGCCAAGCGGCGGTTTCAAGTGCTTGGCGAAGTGAAGGACATGCTGGTGGTCGACGATTACGCCCATCATCCGACGGAGATTCAAGCTACGATTCAAGCCGCGAAAGCGACAGGAAAGCGGATTATCGCAGTATTCCAGCCCCAGCGCTATACGAGAACGTATTTTTTGCTGGATGCTTTCAGCCGGGCTTTCTCCGACGCGGACGAGGTCATGATCACCGATATTTACTCGCCGGCGGGCGAGCAGAGAATCGAAGGCATCGATTCCCGCAGACTCGTGGAACTGATTTCTCAGAACAGTAATCCGAACGTGTCGTACATTCCGACGAAGGAAGAAGTGCGCGACTTGCTCACGCAACGGGTCGCCCCGGGAGATCTCGTGCTGACCATGGGTGCGGGTGACATTTGGAAAACGGCAGTCGAGCTCTCTCGATTGCTTCGCGAACGCGAGAATGAACAATAAAGTTTCTCATTACCGTACCTCTGCCAATTGCGATTGGCGGAGGTTTTTTGTTATCGTTCATATTTGTCTCTTGTCTCTCATATTGTAAATTACTAGATTGAGGGACAAGGGGAGACGCCGCATGCCATCCAACGCCAGAATGACGATTCGTTTCGAGCCGCCCGCCAAACCGAAACAGCCTTCGGCTTCCGGAGAGCGGCATGCCGTTCGGCAACCGATTATCGAGCTCATAGAGCCGGATGAGAAGCCTGCGCTGGTTAACAAAGAGGCGAGAATGGGATTCACCTCATGGAACAGTCCCTATCAAGACGATATTCATGCTTTGGAAGAGATTATCCGAAGAACGGATACCGATCACCATAGACAGCCGATCATCGTTCGCGAAGTTAAAGAAGAAGCTCAATATGACGAGATCGTCGTCAGCGATGCCGCGCGAATTCCGAAAGACTCGGAAGACCTGAGGGAGGGCGGTTGGTATTCGCATCTGGGAACGCTGGAGCCGGTGAAAGAGACCGGACCGTCTTGGGGGCGAGTGATTCTATCCGTGGCCGCGGCGATCGGGACCGGAATCCTGTTCGGATATATGGTGTTGAGCTTGTTTACCGGGGCACCGCTGTTTCCAGGTAAAACGGATACGATGCTCCCCGTTCAAGCGACGATGGAGAAACCGTCCAAGACGAATACCTCCCCCGCGTCTTCGCAGAATTCTGCCAAAGCGGGGAGTTCCAATACCGCCGGCGTTACGCCGCCATCCGCGCAAACGGCTTCCGTACCGGTCGTCGAAGTTGCGGGATCCAATTATTACTTGCTGCAATTCGGCGTCTTCAAAAGCAAGGAAAGCATGGAGACGGCGGCTCGGCAATTGCGGGATAAAGGAATTTCGGCCGCGACCGATGTCAGCGACGGATATCGCGTATACGCTGGCGCGGCGACGACAAGAAGCGATGCGGAGCTGCTAGCCGCCGTCATGCCAGGGATGGACATCTATGTTAAAGCCGAGAAACAGGAGGCGCTTGCCGTCTCGACGGACGCGCTTTCGCGGGAAGGAGCGAAATTCATGAACGCAAGCGCGGATTTGATTCGGAAGCTCGTTCTGATGTCCGGGGCGGGAATCCAAGAAGATCAGGTCCGGAAGTTCGGCAAGGAGGATATGGCATCTTTGCAAGATATCGCTCAGGCGTGGTCGAAGATATCGGGGGCCGCGGACAAGATGGGGAGTGGGAGATCGGAAAACGCCGGCATTGTCGTACAAGCGCTGAATTCCGCCCTTGCTTCGGTTGCGGATTATAACGAAAAGCCAACGAGGAAGCTTCTGTGGAGCATCCAGTCCGACGCGATGAAGGCGCTCCTGACAGACCGTCATATCCGTGCCGAGCTCGGATCCTAAGCCGCGAGATCGTGGAGCGACATCGCATATCGGGACTTTAGTATGGGACAGCCTGCATCGCTCAGGCTGTCTTTCGCTTTACACATTGTGCGTCTTGTTAAGGCAACGTATAATGAAAGAATGGGTGTCAAAAAATGGTGGGAGACGGGGAAAAATGAAGAAAAACGGATGGATTTTACTCTTGTTTATCTTTCTTGGGCTGATTGCCGGCGCATTAGTCGCGAATTGGCTTCGAGAAGTTCCGGGCCTCGCCTTTTTGACCCGTGCCCTCGAAGTGAACTGGTCGCCGGCGGCGGATTTGTCGGTCATCAGATACAGCTTCGTCATCGATATTCGATTAAGTTTGCTGAGCGTAATCGGGGCGATCGTCGCGATATGGCTCTACCGTAAAATGTAATGCGAAAGGAAGAGTCTGAAGATGTCTTCTGCTATTCCGGCTAAGCCGCGGCTTGTGCTAGCCTCCGCTTCACCTCGCCGGCAAGAATTGATTTCTTTGCTTGGTCTTCCCGTGCGGGTCATGCCGAGCGGCGCCGCGGAGGATACGCCCGAGGAGTGGTCTCCCGGACAGATCGTCGAGGAACTTTCGTTGCGGAAGGCGCTCGCCGTAAAAAAAGAACTAACCGAACCATCGGATGAATCGTCTATTGTAATAGGCAGCGATACGATCGTCGTGTTGAACGGAATCGCGATGGGCAAACCTAAGGACGAGCTGGAAGCCGTACATATGCTGAGGCAGCTTTCGGGAAAAACGCACGAGGTTTATACGGGCGTATCCTGCGTAAAGGTGTCCGACGGCAGAACCGTAACTTCCCATCGCGTGACGAAAGTCCGGATGAGAACGTTGACGGACGATCAGATTGCTCGATACGTGGCAACGGGAGAGCCGATGGACAAGGCAGGGGCGTACGGCATTCAGGAAGTCGGAGCCTTGCTGGTCGAATCTATCGAGGGAGACTATTTTAACGTAGTCGGTCTTCCCGTGTCGCTCCTGGCCGTTCTGTTGGAACAATTCGAGATTACCGTACCCTGAACGTTAAAGCCAATCCCGCGGCCGACGCGGCTATCGAAGGCAGGTTAACGCCGTGGAGCAGAGATCTTTTCGCATACGCGAAATTCCTTTCGAGGAAAGGCCGCGGGAACGCATGCAGCAATACGGGGCGGAGGCTCTCAGCCACGCGGAGCTGCTGGCGATTTTACTTCGTACGGGCTCATCTAACGAATCCGCCGTGCATTTGGCCCAGCGCATTTTGAACGAAAGCGGGGGCTTGCGCAGACTGGCGGAGAGCAATTGGGAAGAATGGACGTCGATCCGCGGTATCGGCCCGGCGAAGGCGCTGCAACTGCAGGCCTCGATCGAGCTCGGACGCAGGGTTGCGCGTTCCAAGCTTCCGGAGATGATCAAGATTTCCTGCCCGCAGGATGCGGCGGATCTTCTAATGGAAGAGCTGAGACATCGCCGCGAAGAGCATTTCGTTTGCCTATTTCTAAACACCAAAAACCAGGTGATCGGTCGACAGACGTTATCGATCGGCAGCCTGAACGCTTCCATCGTCCATCCGAGAGAAGTGTTCCGGGCGGCTATACGGCGCAGCAGCGCCGCGATTCTCTGCGCGCATAATCACCCTAGCGGGGATCCGACTCCGAGCTCGGAGGATCTTCAACTAACCAAGCGATTGGGGGAAGCCGGACAATTGATCGGAATCGAATTGCTCGATCATTTGGTAATCGGTGACAATCGCTTTATTAGTTTGAAGGAGATGGGTTGCTTATAATATAATAAACAAGATTGTCCCCGACGACTGACACGCATCCTGAGGCGTCAACATAGCAGTCGCGGTTAAAGCAGGAGGTAACTAACATGGTTGGAGGATTTACGCGGGATTTGGGAATCGACCTTGGAACCGCAAATACGCTCGTTTACATGAAGGGAAAAGGAATTGTCGTCAGAGAACCGTCCGTGGTCGCTCTGCGTACCGATACAAAGAAAATCGAAGCGGTCGGTTCCGACGCCAAGAAAATGATCGGACGTACGCCGGGTAACATCGTAGCCATTCGTCCGATGAAGGACGGGGTAATCGCGGACTTCGAAACGACGGCGACAATGATCAAATATTTTATCCGTCTGGCCCAGAAGCCTCGGGCGATGTTCCCTCGCCACCCGGACGTCATGGTCTGCGTGCCGTCGGGAATTACCGCCGTTGAGAAAAGAGCGGTGGAAGACGCCACGAAACAAGCCGGGGCGCGCGAAGCCTATATTATCGAAGAGCCGTTCGCCGCGGCGATCGGCGCCGATCTGCCGGTATGGGAACCGACGGGAAGCATGGTCGTCGACATCGGCGGCGGCACGACGGAAGTCGCGGTCATCTCGCTCGGCGGCATCGTGACCAGCAAATCGATCCGCATCGCGGGCGATGAGATGGACGATGCGATTATCTCTTATATTAAACGGCTGTACAATCTGATGATCGGTGAAAGGACGTCCGAGCAGCTCAAGATGGAGATCGGATCGGCCATGCCGTTGGAGCGGGTCGAATCGATCGAAATTCGTGGACGGGATCTCGTGACCGGATTGCCCAAGACGCTGGCGATTACGTCCGATGAAATCACGGAGGCTCTGTCCGATACGGTCAATTCGATCATTGAAGCCGTTAAAGCGACACTCGAGAGATGTCCTCCCGAGCTCTCCGCGGACATTATGGATCGCGGAATCGTACTTACCGGAGGCGGAGCGCTGCTTCGAAATTTGGACAAGATGCTTGCACGCGAGACCGGCATGCCTGTATTGGTAGCCGATAACCCGCTCGATTGCGTGGCGATCGGAACGGGCCGCGCGCTCGATAATATTCATCTTTTCAAAACCAAAGGCGGCTCCCGATCCAGCCGATAATTATTCAGGACGGGAAAGTTGGTGAGCGCGATCTTTCGTTTAATGCGTAATAAGCGTTTGTTTATTCTCATGATCGGGCTGATCGTGTTTATCGCGCTCATGGGATTTACGTTAGGCCGGACGCGATTGACCTGGCCGGAAAAATTCATTAACGACGCTTTCGGGACTGTGCAAGGAGTATTGTACCGGCCGGTCGGAGCGGTCGCGGATTTCTTCCGCGATCTCGGCCGGCTTTCCGATGTCTACAAAGAAAACGAGCAGCTTCGCATGACGGTCGCCCAATATACGCAGGACCAGATCAGATTCAACGAACTGGAGACGAATAACAAGCGGCTGCAAGAAGCGCTGGATTTCACGGAACATCAGAAAAACATGGATAACTACCGTTACCTGATCGCGCAGGTCATCGGGAGTACTTCCAACCCATACGAGAAGACGATCACGATTAACCGCGGCAGCAAAAACGGCGTCAAGCCGGGCATGGCCATCAGCACGGTGGACGGACTGATCGGACTCGTCAGCAAGGTGAAAAATTTCACTTCTACCGTTACTTTGGTTACGAGTTTGGATGCCAACACTTCGAAAGGCACCCCGGTGTCTGCATCATTCCTTAGCAAGCCTGATTCTTTCGGAATTATAGAATACGATGCGGAAACGAGAACGCTGCAGATGTCGAAGATCGATGAGAAAGACAAGCCTGCCGAAGGAGACAAAGTCGTTACGTCCGGCTTGAGCAGCTTATTCCCTAAGGGAGTCATCATTGGGACGGTCAAGAATAGCCAGGTCGGGGACTTCGGATTGACGTATACGGCAACGATCGAACCGGCCGCGAAATTCGACCATCTCAGGGAAGTGTTCGTCATTGTCGTTCCCGAGGTGGATGAGCCGTGAAAATGCGCACCAATTGGGTGATTCTGCTGGGGCTGGTATTGCTCATCCTCGAAAATTCAATCGTGCCCTGGCTCGTCCCTCCGGCGTGGAGCGATCGACTGCTTCCGCACTTGAACTTCATTCTTACAATTTTCGTGGCCGGGTATGCCGGACGTCACACCGCTTTTTTGTTCGGGCTTGGTTTTGGCTTGCTTCAGGACTTGTTATCTTACGGCCATTTGATCGGCCCTTACGGATTCGGGATGGGGTTAATCGGCTATGCAGCCGGTTTGCTCGCAGGTTACAGAAACTTCACGATCGTCGTATTCTCCTGGGCGGTAATCGTCTTCGGTATAATGCTGGATTCGATCGTGTATTGCATTTACAAGCTGTTCCGGATTACGGATCTCGTATATTCCTTCGTTTTCTATTGGCAGGTGGCGCCTACGGCGCTGCTTCAACTGCTCGTTGCGCTCGTTATGTACGTTCCAGTTCGCCGATATCTGGTAAAGCCAGCTGTATCTTCGGGCGACGAAAGCCCGGAGTAAGCGCGGTTTGACCTAACAGGCAGGAATTCCGCTTGGCGAAGCAGAATTTCAATAGCGTAGGGAGGAGCGGACACCGTGGCGAGCAAATCAACCATTACAATCAAGGGCATTAAAGAAGGCCTCGTTTTTCTGCTGGACGACCAAGTCGATTTCGTCCATCTTCTCGACGATTTGAATGAGAAGCTAGACAAGCATGGACAGCAATTCAACGGTCCTATTGTGCATATTTTCATTAAGCTGGGCTCCAGGCAACTGGAAGAGGAAGACAAAGAGAGAATTCGCGCGGTTTTCCGCAGACAAGGTAATTTGCTGATTCAGTCGATCGAGAGCGACCCTAAGGAAGAGGCCCCGGACCTTGCTTCCGCGCCGACTTTGCATAAGATAGTTGGTATCGTCAGATCCGGACAAACGTTGGAATACGACGGAGATCTGATTCTTCTGGGGGATGTGAACCCTGGGGGAACAATCCGATGCAGCGGTAACGTTTACGTGATGGGGGCGCTAAGAGGGACGGTACACGCCGGGAAAGATGGCAATTCGGATGCGATCATAGTAGCATCTTTAATGAGGCCGACCCAACTGCGGATCGCCGACGTCATTAGCCGCCCGCCGGACGAATGGACATCCTCGGAACCTTGGATGGAATACGCATTTCTACGTGAAGGGACGATGTCGATCGACAAGCTGACGAGTCTCAGCCGGCAGCGCAAAGAAGTCATGCTGTTCAAAGGAGTGTAGAATCATGGGAGAAGCGATCGTTGTCACTTCGGGGAAAGGCGGGGTCGGCAAAACGACGACATCGGCCAATTTGGGAACGGCTCTGGCGATGATGGGACAAAAAGTATGTTTAGTGGATACCGATATCGGGCTTAGAAACCTCGACGTCGTCATGGGGCTCGAGAACCGCATCGTCTATGATATTATCGACGTCGCGGAAGACCGCTGCAGGGTCGGGCAAGCATTGATCAAGGACAAGCGCTTTGAAGAGCTCTACATGCTTCCGGCCGCCCAGACGAAAGACAAGAACGACATTTCGCCGGAACAAGTGCGCCAAATTATCGAAAGCCTCAAGCCGGACTTCGATTACATTATTATCGACTGCCCTGCCGGAATCGAACAAGGCTTTCGCAACGCGATCGCCGGCGCTTCCCAGGCGATCATCGTTACGACGCCGGAGAACGCCGCCGTTCGCGACGCCGACAGAGTGATCGGACTGCTTGAGAAAAACAATTTTCCTTCTCCGAAACTCATTATTAACCGTATTCGGCCGACTATGGTCAAATCCGGAGAGATGCTTGAGATCGATGACATCTGCCAAGTGCTCGCCATTGATCTGATCGGGATCGTGCCGGACGACGAATTCGTCATCAAAGCAGCGAATTCAGGAGAGCCGACGGTCATGAACGTCAATTCGCGGGCGGCCATCGCTTATCGTAACATTGCCCGCCGTATTTTGGGAGAAACGGTTCCCTTATCGCAATTGGACGAGAAATCAGGCATGTTTAGTAAAGTCAAGAAGTTCTTCGGAATGGGATGATCGGACTTGCTTAACCGATTGAAGAAGATAGACTGGATGATGCTGACCATCCTCGTGGCGTTCATGGGGATTAGCACCATTCTAGTGAGAAGCGCAACTTACAACAATCCGGCCTATCCCAATCTCGACATTAAGACTCTTATTTTCTATGGAATCGGATTCGGCGTCGTAATCCTGGCGACGTTGGTGGATTACCGGTTAATTTTGAAAGTATGGTACGCGTGGTATGGGATCGGAATTATATTATTGATGCTCATCTTTGTTATTGTCGAAAAGAAAAACGGCGCCCGAAGCTGGTTCGAGTTCGGCGATTTTTCTTTTCAGCCAGCGGAGGTCATGAAGCTATTCCTGATCATTGCCATCGCTGCGCTTATGGGGAGACGGAAGGGCGATCCGCTTCGAATGCGGAGCGACGTCATGATCGTGGTGGCATTTTCTTTCGTACCGTTTATGCTTGTCATGCTACAGCCCGATTTGGGCAACGCGATGATCTATATTTTCATCGTCTTGGGAATGCTCTGGATTGGCAATGTTCGCTATTCGTACGTCATGATCGGCTTAACTGCCGTCATAGGCGGTATGCTGCTGTTCGTGACGTTGTTCAATACGTACAACTCGGAAATCGAATCCTATTTGAACAGCCACAAGCTCGGTCATTGGTACGAACGGATCAATACGTACATTCATCCAGAAGAAGCCTCCGCGGACGCGCGCAGGCAATCAGAATACGCTCAAATCGCCATCGGATCCGGAGGACTGTCGGGCGACGGCTATTTGCAAGGGGAATCCAAGAAACGCAAGTTCATCCCTTATACGTACTCGGATTCCATCTTTGTCGTTGTCGGCGAGGAATTCGGTTTCCAAGGAGCGGCTTTGCTGCTGCTCTTGTACTTTCTCTTTATCTACCGAATGATTTTGATCGCCTACCAGTGTTTGGATTTGCGCGGATCGTATATCATTATCGGAATCGCATCGATGATGGTGTTCCAGATCTTCCAGAACATCGGGATGATGCTCGGAGTCATGCCGATCACCGGCATCACGCTTCCGTTCATCAGCTATGGAGGAACTTCGTTGCTGCTGAATATGATGTCGATCGGGCTCATCTTCAGCATCCGGGCGCATCAAGATAAATATCAGATCGATTAACATACCAACTGAGGTTTCCGATTAAAAGAGCCGTTCTTTTTCCGATGTGTATTGGAATGGAACGGCTTTTTTATTTGTGCGCACCGCATTATACCAAACTCTGAAAGTTGCTCGAAATAATCGAGCTACTCGCCGCGCACCCGGCCAAACCCTGGGGGTTGCTCGAAATAATCGAGCTACTCGCCGCGCACCCGGCCAAACCCTGGGGGTTGCTCGAAATAATCGAACTACTCGCCGCGCACCCGGCCAAACCCTGGGAGTTGCTCGAAATAATCGAGCTACTCGCCGCGCACCCGGCCAAACCCTGGGGGTTGCTCGAAATAATCGAACTACTCGCCGCGCACCCGGCCAAACCCTGGGGGTTGCTCGAAATAATCGAACAATGTCGTGATTACGCCGACGCCGGCGGAGCCTCTGGCATTGCCATCCTGCGGCATGGTCTAATCTCCGCTTGTCCGCCATAAGGTAGTAGGAGAAAGCGGACAAGGAGGGCTTGCGATGCAAATTCGAAATAACGTTCGTGAACGCAGGCGGGAGAGGATCGCGCAGCTCATCGGGCAACAATCTGTGGAACGGAATAACGTTCCCGATACGATCGGGGAAGAACCGAGGCTGCACTTGTTGAAGGACGAGGAGCCTTCCCTTCCTGCCGCCGAGACTTCCCGAGTTGAATCGATCGCACCGCGTACGCCATCGCCGCCGGACAATTTGCGCTATCCTTCGCAACGATTGGAATTCGAATCGAATTCACTTAGAGAGTCGGATCCCGAACTTTGGTGGAAGGAACGTGAGAAGCGACTCAAGGCGGGAGAGACACCCGGCTGGCAAGGTTTAAAAGGAATTCCTCCCACGTCTTCCCGATCGAATCAATCGACGGGTGGCTTTAATCAGCATCGGTTTGTCCACGGACTGACTCTGCGATTCGTCCTGGCCGCGCTGATGCTTGCGGGAATGTGGGGGTGGCTGAAGCTAGAGTTGCCCGGTAGCGCGCAAGCCCGCCTCTGGATGGTTCGGTCGGTCACTCAGGATATGGATTTTCAAGCGATCGAAGCCTGGTACGGCGATACGTTCGGAGGAAATCCCGCTTTTTTTTCGTTTAACCGCCGCGAACCGGATACCCGGTTAGTCTCGGCTTCGCTTTCTCCATCGGAGACCGCGGTCCCCGTTCGAGGAAAGATCGTTCAAAGCTATGCGGAGAACGGCACCGGTATTAAGCTGTCCGCGCCCGGGGGAAGCGGGATCAGTGCGATCTATAAAGGAAGAGTTCAACAAGTGACGCAAGATCCGGACGGCGGCGTGACGATTATCGTACAGCACCCTAACCGGGTTCTTTCGGTATACGGAGGCTTAGGTAAATCGTCCGTTAAACCGAACGATTGGGTAGAGATCGGGCAACAGCTTGGTCAATTGGACAGGTCCAAGGACGTACTGTCTGAAGGGGTTCTCTATTTTGCCGTACAGCGGAACGGAAGCACGATCAATCCCGCGGAAGTGGTCTCCTTTGATTAAATGGCGGGGAATGGCCTTTCGTCTTCATCCGCTGTTCGTGCTTGTCATGATTGCCTCGATCGCGACAGGCCACTTTGCGGAACTAGTGACGTTGTTCTTGATCGTGCTATGGCACGAATTGGGGCATCTAGCCGCCGCTCTGCGTTTCGGATGGACAGTGAAGGAAATTAAACTGCTTCCGTTCGGCGGCGTCTTGGAAGTGGAGGAAGCGGGGATCGTGCCCGCGAGGGAAGAGCTATGGGTTGCGCTCGCCGGACCGGCCCAGAACGTCGTTCTGGCGGGGATCGGATATTTGTTCGGACACTTGGGCTGGATCGATCAAGGCTGGTCGGACGATTTCGTGCGTGCCAACGCGCTGATCGGCCTTTTTAATTTATTGCCCGTTCTCCCGTTAGACGGGGGGCGGATCATGCAGGCATGGATCAGCATTCAGGTTCCCTATCACCGGACGTTGTTATGGAATGCGAAGATCAGCTTGGTCTTTAGCGTCCTCATCGTCGGATTTTCTTTGTACCCGCTCGCGAACGGCGGCCTGCTGCATTTGAACTTATTAGCGGTTGGTCTCTTTTTATGCGCAACGAATTGGACTTATTATCGTAACATTCCATTCGTTTTCTTGCGTTTTCTCGTGCATCGGAGCGAAAGGGCGGAGAAGCAGATGGATCGGGGCAAGCTCTCACAGCCGATCGTTATCTCTGACGACAGGCCGCTGCTGCTGATCATCAAGCTGTTCATGAAGGAACAATATCATCTCATTTATGTCATGAAGCAGGGGAAAATCGCTAGAGTCGTCCCCGAGAAGACGGTAATCGACGGATTTCTCGGCCGATTGTCGTCGGGGAATGCGGATTTGAAGTTTTTCATGTAAAATAGACATCATCATTTTCCGTTCGCGGAGGTTTACATGAAGCAACTGTTTCTTCACTATTCGCATAATGTTACCCAATCGGCTCTATTGGAGAATGGCATCCTGGCCGAATTCGGCGTGGAACGGACGGAAGGCGTTTCGTTGATCGGCAATCTCTACAAAGGACGAGTCGTGAACGTGTTGCCCGGCATGCAGGCCGCGTTCGTCGATATCGGTTTGCAGAAGAACGCATTTCTATACGTAGATGACGTTCTTCATCCTCATCTGGACAAGCAACCGAAGGAGAAACCCGCTATTAACGATCTGTTGAAGCCAGGGGACGAATTACTCGTCCAGATTATGAAAGAACCTTTGGGCGGCAAAGGAGCCCGCGTCACGACCCATTTCTCGATACCGGGCAGGTGGCTCGTGTATATGCCGGATGCGGATTACATAGGCATATCCAAGAAAATAGAGCACGAATCGGAACGCGGCAGATTAAAGGGCCTTGCCGAATCGATCCGGGCGGAAGGGGAAGGCATCATCCTCAGGACGAACGCCGATGGTGAAAGCCGCGAGGCGTTGGAGGAGGACCTGAACCACTTGCGTCGCGTTTGGCGGAGCATCTTGGAACGCAGCGAACAGGCAGCAGCGCCATCCGAGCTCCATCGCGACATCGGTCTTGTCGGACGTCTGGTCCGGGACGTGATCACGCCCGATACGGAACAGTTGATCGTCGACGACGAAGCCAGCCTGCTGGAGGTCAAAGCCTACTTGCGCCAGGTCGCCCCGGCATTGGAGGGTAAGGTGCAGCTCTATTTGGAGCAACCCCCTTTATTCGAGAAGTTCGGGATCAAGGAGCAGATTGACAAAGCCTTTCAATCCAGAATCTGGCTGCCGAGCGGCGGTTATCTCGTCTGGGAGCAGACGGAAGCCTTAACGGTCATCGACGTGAATACGGGCAAGTATACCGGCTCGGTGGATCTCGAGGAAACGGTGTTCCAGACGAATAAGGAAGCCGCGGACGAGGTAGCCAGACTGATTCGTTTGCGCGACGTCGGGGGCATTATCATTATCGATTTTATCGATATGGAAACGGAGGATCATCGCCAGCAAATCGAACTTCAATTGGAGATGAGAATCAAGCGGGACCGCACCAAATGCCAAGTCGTCGGCTGGACTCGGCTCGGATTGATGGAAATCACGCGCAAGAAAGCGAGAGAAAACGCGATGAACTTTTTCTACGAAACTTGCGCTTCTTGTAAAGGAAGAGGGAAAATTTATATTCGTTAATCATTTGTGTTGAATTGACGCGATTGATGTGATAAAATCCTATAGTGCGTGCAATCTGATGATTTGCAGGCTACAACCGCGCTCCACCGGGTCGATAAGATCGGCGCTGCTCTGGCGGCATTACGCTACGGCATCCGACACCCCAAGAGGCGAGTCTTAGACATGAGGAGGTGCACCAGATGTACGCGATTATTGAAACTGGCGGCAAACAATACAAAGTCCAAGCAGGCGACGTGATCTTCGTTGAGAAGCTCTCCGCTAACGCAGGCGAAAGTATTACGTTTGACCGTGTACTTGCCGTCTCCAAAGACGGAAGCCTGACGACGGGATCCCCGATCGTGTCCGGCGCGTCCGTAACGGGCAAAGTCGAGCAACAAGTGAAAGGCGAGAAAATCATCGTCTTCAAGTACAAGCCTAAGAAGAACTACAAACGCAAGCAAGGCCATCGTCAACCGTACACGAAAGTGACGATCGAGAACATTAAGGCATAAGAGAGGCGCCGAGATGATCGCGATTACGATCGTGCGCAATGACAAGAGGGCTATTATACGGTTTACCGTAACGGGGCACGCTTTTTACAACGATCCTGGCAAAGACATCGTCTGCGCCGGAGTATCGGCCGTCGCCATAGGAGCGGTTAACGCGATCGAGAAGCTGACGGGCCTGGTCCCTCATGCGGTATCGAAATCGGGCCTGCTCAAGGCGGAAGCTCCGCTTAGCGCGGATCCCCTGCGGAACGATCAAGTCCAACTTTTGTTGGAGGGAATGGTCGCCGCTCTCGAATCCATCGTGGAATCTTACGGCAAGTACGTGACCATAAAAGAAACTTTTGAGAAAAAAGGAGGTTGACACCATGTTGAAGTTAGACCTTCAGTTATTCGCCTCGAAAAAAGGGGTCGGATCGACGAAGAACGGACGGGACAGCCACTCCAAGCGCCTTGGCGCGAAGAGAGCGGACGGCCAAGTCGTAACGGCCGGAAGCATCTTGTACCGTCAACGCGGCACGAAGATTCATCCGGGCACGAACGTCGGCATCGGCAAGGACGACACGTTGTTCGCGCTCGTACCGGGCGTCGTGAAGTTCGAGCGTCTGGGACGCGATCGCAAGAAAGTCAGCGTCTATCCTGAAGCGCAAGCTCCGGTAGCTGCCGCGCTTGAAGTTTAATAGGGCATCCAGAACCCCGGCCAAAACAAGTTGGTCGGGGTTTTTGCGTAAACGGGGCGCTTGCGGTCGTGATTCATGGTGAAGCTGAACGAGCCGTGTTATACTGGACAAGTGAATGGCTTCCGGACTTTAGCAAGGAAGGAATTACGAAACGGGAGATATCGCATGATGTTTAGGAGAATAACATTATGGGAATGGGCGGCCCCGATATCGTTGGCGTTGCCTGTCGCGGCAGTATGGATCTGGCATCGTTCATGGTGGACGTTAATCGTATTCGTTATTTGGACGTTCGCGGTCATCCTTTTCATGAGTGCATGGCAAAGACGCAAGCATCGGGAGCGATGCGGCCGACTCAGCGAGTTGTCGCAACTATCGACACTCCGAACGTTAAGCCATCATCGGCACGATTGGATGAATGAATTGCAAATTTTGTACGGCTATTTAAGGCTGAACAAGTTCGATAAAGCAGTCGATGTCGTGGACAGAATAAGAATGCGAATGGAACAGGATAGCAAAATATCGCAGTTAGGCATACCGGAGCTGGCCGTTTTCTTGCTGTCTTTTCGCACGGTGTGCGATACGATGCGATTGGAAGCGGACATTCAGGATGGACTTCAATTAGATAAGCTGCCGATCGACGCGACCCGGCTCTGCGGCAAGATCATCGGGCTCATCAACGTCTTCCGGTTTCGGGCGACGCTTCCGCTCCATGGCGAGAACGTTCTTAAACTCTTTCTGTCCTATGGCGACAGCCATCTTAAAATCGTGATGGACTACGACGGCGAACTCGCAGCTGCAGACAGCGTAATCGAAGAGTTGAAGCAAATCTTGGACGGAATCGGTCATTTGGACCAGGGAATAGAGCCTGCAGAACATTCTCAGCAAGCGCGGACAATGGTGATCCATTTTCCTCTGCCGGCATAATGGAGTGAATACAACATGTTTGTGGATAAAGCGAAGATTTTCGTGAAGGGCGGCGACGGCGGCGACGGGCTCGTCGCTTTCCGCAGGGAATTATATGTTCCGGAAGGCGGTCCGGCCGGCGGTGACGGCGGCAACGGCGGGCACGTTATTTTCAGAGTGGACGAAGGCTTGCGCACGCTGATGGATTTCCGCTATCAGAAGCATTTTAAGGCGACGAGGGGCGAGAAGGGCCGCAATAAATCGCAGCATGGAGCGAATGCCGAGCACATGGTCGTCCGCGTTCCTCCGGGAACGATCGTGATGGACGACGATACGGGAGAATTGGTGGCGGATTTGACCCGGCACGGTCAGGAAGTGATTGTGGCGAAAGGCGGACGGGGCGGACGAGGCAATATTCGCTTCAAAAGCTCGGTCAATACCGCTCCCGCCATCGCGGAAAACGGCGAAGAAGGGCAAGAGCGTTGGGTCACCCTGGAGTTGAAGGTGATGGCCGACGTCGGTTTGGTCGGTTTTCCGAGCGTCGGCAAATCGACTTTGCTGTCCGTCGTATCGGCGGCTCAGCCTAAGATCGGCGCGTACCACTTCACGACGATCACGCCGAATCTGGGTGTTGTGGATCTGGGCGACGAGCGCAGCTTCGTCATGGCCGATCTCCCGGGGCTGATTGAAGGCGCGCATACGGGAATCGGCTTGGGTCACGAATTTTTGCGCCATGTCGAACGCACACGCGTCATCGTCCATGTCGTGGACATGTCCGGAATGGAGGGTCGCGACCCGTTCGAAGATTGGGTCAAGATCAACGATGAGCTGAGACTTTATAATGCTAAGCTCGCGGATCGTCCGCAGATTGTCGCGGCTAATAAAATGGATATGCCGGAATCCGAGGAGAACTTGGCCGTATTCAAGGAGAAAGTCGGGGAGACTCGTCCGGATATCGTCATTATGCCGATCTCTTCCCTTACGAAACAAGGCGTGAAGGAAATGCTCTACCGCGTCGCGGATCTGCTCGATTCGCTGCCGGAGCTTTCCGAGCAGGAAGAGAACGAGCAAACCGCCAAAGCGGAAGAAGGCGTCGTATATCGCTACGAGCCTTCCGGTGATATCGAATTTACGATCTCGAGGGACAACGAAGTGTTCGTGATCGAAAGCGAAGGCATCGAGAAGTTAATGAGACGAACGCAATTCAACTCCTATGAAGCCGTTATGCGTTTCGGACGCATCTTGCGCGGCCTTGGCATCGATGATGCGCTTCGCAAGCGCGGTGCGAAGGATGGCAACACGATCCGAATCGGGAAGTTCGAATTCGAATTTTTCGAAGGCGGCACTGACGATTATTTGTACGAAGACGAGTAACGATCGTAGCGATTAAAGGAAAAAGCCGTCTCGCGGGAGCGTAATAAGCTCTCCGAGACGGCTTTTTTCTATGCAGTTGTTCTTCACGGGTGCAGATTACCTATTGCCGGGGACGTCTCTATTCGATATAATGTCCTCTATATACAAACATTCGTCTTTTCTGGGAGGACGCATCATGACAGAACGTTATTATGTCGTCCGCGAGGACTTGCTGCCGGATGGCATTCTGAAGACGGAGCAAGCCAAAGAACTGTTGCGGCGCGGAGAAGCGGCCACGATTCACGAAGCCGCAGAACGCGTAGGGCTTAGCCGCAGCGCTTATTACAAATACAAAGACGGCGTATATGCGCTTGAGCAAGCTTCCCGGGAGTCGATCGCGACTTTGGCGATGGATTTGGAACATCGCTCGGGCGTATTGTCCAAAGTTCTCGGCGTGCTCGCGGCAAGCGAAGGCAACGTGCTTACGATATCTCAGTCGATCCCGCTTCAGGGAATGGCTAACGTTGTGGTTTCCATCGATATTTCGCCGATCAATGGCGCGCTGCCCGAACTACTTGGCACGCTTCGTTCGCTTGACGGAGTCAAGAAGGTAAGCGTTGTCGGTCGCAGTTAATGTTAATAGAGTGAGCATGATGACAGCTGAAAGCGGAGGAATAGTGATGAAGCCGATAAAAATAGGGTTGCTTGGATTGGGCACGGTTGGAACGGGAGTCGTAAGACTTGTCGAAGGCCATCAGGACGATCTCTCCAATCAAGTAGGTTCGCCGATTTCGATCTCGCAAATTCTGGTGAAAGATCGCAGCAAAAGCCGCAATATTCCGATCGATGCTTCCAAATTGACGGAGGATCCGTGGGAGATCGTTCGCAATCCCGACATCGACGTCATCGTCGAAGTCATGGGCGGCATCGAACTGACCAAAGATTATATTTTGGAAGCTCTTGAACGGGGCAAGCACATTGTAACGGCCAATAAAGATCTGATGGCGCTTCATGGACGGGAAATTCTCGAGAAAGCTCGCGACAAAGGCTGCGACGTTTTGTACGAAGCGAGCGTAGCAGGCGGGATTCCGATTATCCGCACATTGATCGAAGGATTTTCTTCCGATCGGATCACGAAAATTATGGGCATCGTCAACGGGACGACCAATTATATTTTAACGAAAATGAGCCAGGAGGGCGTGGCCTACGCGGACGTGCTCAAAGAAGCTCAAACACTCGGATACGCGGAAGCCGATCCAACGTCCGACGTCGAAGGACTCGATGCCGCCCGCAAAATGACGATTCTGTCCACGCTCGGATTTAGAACCGACGTCGCTTTGGAGCACGTCAAGGTTAAAGGAATCAGCGCCGTTTCCCAAGAGGATATCCAATATGCCAAGCGACTCGGATACGAAGTCAAGCTGCTTGGCATCGCGGAGCGCCAGGACGATCTCATCAGCGTGAGCGTTGAGCCGACCATGGTCAAAACGAGCCATCCGATCGCTTCCGTCAACGGCGTGTTTAATGCTGTATACGTTCACGGCGAAGCGGTCGGAGAGACGATGTTCTATGGCGCCGGAGCGGGAGAGCTTCCGACGGCAACGTCCGTCGTGGCCGACTTGGTCGCCGTTGTCAAAAATATGAAGCTCGGCGTGAACGGACGCCAATCGCAGCTTTCGTACAATGTAACGAAACTGAAGACGGACGAACAGATCGCTTCGAAGTTCTTTTTGTTGCTGCACGTCGAAGACCGCGCGGGCGTTCTTGCGCAGATCGCCCAGGTGTTCTCCGATTGCGAAGTCAGCATCGAATCGGTCATGCAGCCTTCGACGCCGAATCAGTCGAGCACGGAGATTATTATCATTACCCATCAAGCCAGCAAAGCGGCGATGAACAACGTTCTGAAGGCGTTCGAAAGCTCGTCCGCAGTCAGGAAAGTCAAAAGCGTCTATCGCGTAGAAGGCTGATAATTCCTTTTTCACTCGTCATTAAAGGAGCTTTAATATGCTTGAGCAAATCATAACAGAAGCAAAACCCGCGATCGGCCGCGTCATCGTGAAGGTGCCGGCCAGCACGGCCAATCTTGGCCCGGGATTCGATTCGCTAGGAATGGCCTTATCGTTATTCGCATGGGTTAGCATGGCACCCTCCCAGGAAACCCGAATTACGCTGGTGGGAGACCATCTGGAAGGTGTAGCTACGGACAAAACGAATCTGGTGTACGAGGTCGCGCAATCGGTGTTCCGGAAAGCGGGCGTCGAGATTCCCGAGCTCGATATTGGCATACGCAGCGATATCCCGTTAACGAGGGGACTCGGCAGCAGCGCTTCGGCAATTGTCGGGGCGTTGGCGGCTGCGAACGCGTTAACCGGTAATGCGCTGTCGGATGACGAACTGTTTCAGATGGCGACGGCGCTGGAGAATCATCCGGATAACGTTGGCGCCTCGCTATTCGGGGGAATCGTCGTCGCTGCATGGGATGGCAAGAGAGCGGAATATGTTCGGATCGAACCGCCTAAGGACATGAGTGTGATGGTGGCGATCCCTCAATTTGAATTGTCGACCAAAAAGGCGCGCAACGTACTTCCGGAGCAAATCTCGATGAAGGACGCGGTGTTTAACGTAACCCATAGCTCTTTGTTAACCGCCGCGCTGGCTTCCGGCCGTCTTGATCTGCTTTCACACTCAATGAGAGACCGGCTTCACCAGCCATATCGCGCGGCGCTCGTTCCCGGAATGGAGACGATTCTAAGGGAGGCGACGGAGCACGGAGCGCTTGGCGCGGTGTTATCGGGCGCGGGTCCTACGCTGTTGTTCCTATCCAAATCTAAACAAGCCGGTAGTGGCAAATTGGAAGCGTTCGTGAACAAGGTTATGTCCGCCGAAGGAATTGAAGTCTCGATTCGCTGGCTGGAGATTTGCCTGCATGGACCGCAAGTGCGGTTTATCGGGGAGAACGAGCCGGAGTTCGCGTTATCGTCCCGACAATTGCTGCAATTCGCCGAAGCGGAGGTCAACGTATGAGTAAGCGCAAATCGGTAGCCCTATTGCCACAAGGTACGGTTTCGGACGAAGCGGTTCGTTATCTGTTCCGTGACGAAGACGTGGAGTTTGTATATTGCAAAATGATCGCGGACGTATTCCAATCGACCGCTAACGGAAACACAGATTGGAGCGTTATCCCGATCGAGAATACGATTGACGGTTCCGTCAATCTGCATACCGATTGGCTCGTTCATGAAGTGGACTTGCCGATTCGGGCGGAATGGGTGTACCCTTCTATCCAGAATTTGATCGGATCGGCATCCGAACTTGCTGGCGAGAACGGTCAGTGGGACCCCAGCAAAATTGTGAAGGTCATGAGCCATCCTGTCGCCATGGCGCAATGCCTGCAGTTCATACGCGCTAAGCTGCCGCATGCGGAGCTTGAGACGCTGAGCAGCACCAGCGAAGCCGTCAGAACGGTCAAAGCCAATCCTGCAAAAGGCTGGGTGGCGCTCGGTACTCGTCTAGCGGCGGCGGATATGAAACTCGACGTGCTCGAATCCGGCGTAACCGACCACGACAACAATTACACACGTTTTCTGCTTGTCGGTAATACCCCCTACGAGAATCAAAAGGCGACATCGACGAAGACGAGCGTTCTGATTACGCTGCCCGAGGATTATCCCGGTCTGCTTCATCAAGTGTTGTCCGCGTTCGCGTGGCGCCGAATCAACCTGTCCAAGATCGAATCCCGTCCGACGAAGAAGAAGCTTGGAACCTATTATTTCTATATCGATATCGCGTACACGCTCGACTCGGTGTTATTACCGGGAGCGCTGGCCGAGATCGAGGCGCTCGGCTGTCAGGTGCGATTGCTTGGATCGTATCCGAGTTTGCCTTACGAGGGCGAAAAGAATTGATATTGTTTAATCGTTCCGGCATGCCGAGAGGCTGCCGGTTTTTTTTGCGTGATAAGCAGTTTATCCTTGGTTAGTTGCAATTATGGATGTCAAATGCCCAAGAACTGCATAGGATGTAGGGATTGCGCGAGGGCGTTTGCCCGGTCGTGAGATATGTCATCATCTATTCAGGAGGGAACGGCGTGAAAATCCATATCGTAAAGCAAGGAGACTCGTTGTATTCCATCGCCAAGAAATACGACGTACCGTTGGAGGAAATCATTAAAGCCAATCCGGATATCAGCAATCCCGACATTATCGAGCCGGGAATGAAAGTGAAGATTCCTTCGCATGCAAAAACGCCTCTCGGAGTCATTCATCAACATATCGTCCAGCAGGGAGATACGCTTTGGAAATTGTCCAAAGCGTGGGGGATTCAGCTTGCGGATCTAATCAAGGCCAATCCGCAACTGAAAAACCCGAACGCTCTGTTGACGGGGGAAGTCGTCAACATTCCGAAGACGGATCCGAACCCCGCGGTTCCCGGGCCCGCGATGCATTCTGGCAAAGCCAATACGGGAGTTAAGGCGGAAACCGGCAAAAAGGCGGAAACGGCCGTTATGCCCCAACCTGCACCAATTCCTGCACCAACGCCTGCGCCTCCTCCTGTTACGATTAAGCCCGCGCCTGTTGCGCCGGTTCAAGAAGCAAAGCCGATCTATGGTTTAAAAGTTCATGAGCAAGTGGAGATCGTTCATCAATATCCGGTTCAAGAGGTGCATGAACATCACGTGCATGAACACCATGTACATGAACATCACCACGGTTACGGCATGCCGCTCGTCGGTGCGGAGTCCATGTACCCCGGGCACGGATATAGCGGTTTTGCATCCGAGAATGAAGAGCCATCGGTTGCCGGACAATCCATGTTCCCTGGACACGGCTACGGAATGAATCAGCCGTTCGTAGGAGGAGAATCGACGTTCCCTGAGCACGGCTACGGAATGAATCAGCCGTTCGTAGGAGGAGAATCGACGTTCCCAGGACACGGCTACGGGATGAATCAGCCGCTCGTAGGAGGGGAATCGACGTTCCCCGGACACGGCTACGGGATGAATCAGCCGCTCGTAGGAGGGGAATCGACGTTCCCCGGACACGGCTACGGGATGAATCAGCCGTTCGTAGGAGGGGAATCGACGTTCCCCGGACACGGCTACGGGATGAATCAGCCATTCGTGGGAGGGGAATCGACGTTCCCCGGACACGGCTACGGGATGAATCAGCCATTCGTGGGAGGGGAATCGACGTTCCCTGGACATGGAGGGCCAGCGAATATTGCTCCATTGGGAGGCGAAGTCGCAGGCAAAACGGCGGGCTGCAAAACCTGCGGAGGAAAGACGTCCGCAATGCCGAGTAACGTGATCGCAGGAGTTTCTCCATTCGCCGACGCTTACCCGGGAACGGGGTTTTCCGGCTTAGGCAGTCCGTACTCCATGTCGCCCTATGGCACTAGCCCGTATACCGGATATCCCGGAAGCTATCCAACGGCGGATCAACCTGGTTTTCAACCTGGATATCAACCAGGATACCAACCAGGGTATCAACCGGGGTATCAACCAGGGTATCAACCGGGGGCTTATGGCATGCCCGGAGTAGGCGGCTTCGGGGGGGAACCGGCACCTGGATATCCCGCGTACGGCGGCGGAATGCCTCCGATCCCGTCAATGCCTCCGGTAAGAGAAGACGGATCCGATCTTCGTTCCGACGGGGAAGATGAAGCGCCGGCTAAAACGTCCGCCGCAAAAAAACGCCAAGCCAAGCCGAAAGGCAAGCCGGTTCAAGTACGAGTAAATAAACCAAGACGAAAAGAAAGCACTCCATGGATCAAATGGTAAAATAAGCGCATAACACCGGAATTCCCAGGCAACAATAAAGAAAAAAGCAGGGAAGGGGATTCCGGTGTCACGCTTTCGTGTATTTAAAGAACTGAAGAAGTCGTTAAGAAGAAAACGCCGCCATGTCTGGTCCCTTGGAATAGGCGCGGCAGTGTTCCTACTAGCATCTTTGGCGGGTTCATGGTTGGCTTATCGGGTCATTAAGCAGACTCCATCGGAGGTATTCTTGCCAGCGGAGTCTACCCCGGTATGGATGGACGGCTCCGATCATTCTCCGAAAGCCCCGTCGCGGGAGAAGGCCCTGCATGCGTTAAAAGGGCGCCGCGAGGAAGTAGAGCTTGTCCTTCATCGGACCTATCTTTGTGGGGAAGAAACGCGTCGGCTAGGCAGACTCCCGGCTTCCGAAGCAGAGGAACTGCTAAAGGCGCATCGGGAATGGGACGCGAAACTGGATACGGCCGTAGGAAAATTAACGATGGAAGAGTCTGTCGACGATCTATCTCCGCAATGCCGTCAAACCGCTTATATCGGCATGGACAAAGACGGCAACCTATCCTTGTATGACGGTCCTCCTTGGAAGGAAAAAGTGATCCGCACCTTCTTCCAGCTCGACGTGGACATGCTGGAATCCCGCATGAGCGAGGATCGCGTTCGGGAATTGGCGGAAGGCATTCGCGTGTCGGACAAGGAAGAATACAACAGCGTGCTGTCCACCTTTAACGAGTACGCCAGCTTGAAATCGAACGCCGTGCCTCGGTCTTAAGGGCATCAACAATAATATGCGAGTCCCAAAAAAGTCGATACCGGAGGATGATCCGGGTATCGACTTTTTTTGCACCAATAATTCGGCAGAACCTAACTAAATCGCACGAAATCGCGTTCCCCGCCCCTGCAGTCCGATGAAACCCAACTAATTTGCACGAAATCGCGTTCCTCGCTCCTGCAGTCCGATGAAACCTAACTAAATCGCACGTAATCGTGTCCCCGCCTCTGTAGTCCGATAAAACCCATTTTTTTAACCTTCGCCTGAATTGTGTTCTCCTTCTGTTCTCATGGAGGGGAACATTTGCTATAATAAAATGAATTATGCGAAATGATGCTAGAATCGGGGGATCGCTTCATGAGAGTATTGGGGATCGATCCCGGAATAGCCATTATGGGATTCGGGTTTATCGACAAAGCAGGACACAAGCTGACTCCCGTTCAGTATGGCTGCATCGAAACGGCGGCCGGCACTCCGCAGGAAGTACGATTGAAGCAAATCTATGAATCCGTCTGCAGTTTGCTAGACCAGTATAAGCCGGACACGGTTGCGGTCGAAAAGCTGTTTTTTAACAAAAACGTCACCAACGCGTTCAGCGTCGGACAAGCCCGCGGGGTGTTTATGCTAGCGGCGGCCCAACGCGGCTTGCCGATTGCGGAATATACGCCGATGCAAGTCAAGCAAGCGGTCGTCGGATACGGCGCCGCCGAGAAGAGGCAGGTTCAGGAAATGGTCAAAATGTTGCTCAAGCTATCGACCGTGCCGAAGCCGGACGACGTGGCCGATGCGCTTGCGGTCGCGATCTGCCATGCCCATTCCATGGTACTTAACGAACGAATGAACGGAGTGACGCGATCGTGATCGATTATTTGCGGGGTAAGGTCGCCCACGTTGAAAGTGAATATGTCGTTCTCGACGTCCGCGACATAGGTTATCAGGTATTTACGCCGAATCCTTACGCTCTGGCTCGTTCCGAAGAGTCCGTGCAATTATTTACTTATCACCATGTCCGCGAAGACGCAATGCAGCTCTTCGGCTTCACAACGCGCGACGAGCAAGCTCTCTTCCGCAGGTTGTTGGAAGTATCAGGGATCGGCCCTAAGGTCGCGCTTGGCGTGCTTGCGGGAGGACGTCCCGAGACGGTCGTCGCGGCAATCCAACAAGAGAACCTGACATTCTTGACGAAGCTGCCGGGGATCGGGAAGAAAACGGCGCAAAGAATGATCCTTGATCTAAAGGACAAGCTCGGAACGATAGACAGCAGATGGGCTGTCGCATCGATGATCGATCTTGAAGCTCCGGCAGCCGCAGCCCAAGGACAATCCTCGTCATGGACCGCTGCTCGCGAAGCTTTGACTGGACTAGGATACCGCGAAGCGGAATTGGATAAAGCGTGGACGGCAATGCAAGACGGCTTGACCGGCGAAGAGTCACCGGACGCGCTAATCAAGAAAGCGTTGCAGCAATTGTTCCAGGGATGATCGGGAAGCGGGAGAGGAGGCTGTAACAATGGAAGACGAGCGTATCGTCACCGCGCATCTGATGATGGAAGATCAAGCGGTGGAATACAGCTTGCGCCCTCGCTACTTGGCCGAATATATCGGCCAATCGCAAGTGAAGGACAATATGAAGATCTACATAGAAGCAGCCAAGATGCGGCGCGAGCCGCTGGACCACGTGCTTTTGTACGGTCCGCCCGGACTCGGCAAGACGACGCTGTCCAATATTATTGCCAACGAGCTCGGCGTGCATATCCGAACGACGAGCGGACCGGCGATCGAACGTCCGGGAGACTTGGCGGCCATCCTGTCCAATCTTCAGGAGAACGACGTTCTGTTCATCGACGAGATTCATCGACTGCATCGTACGGTCGAGGAAGTGTTGTATCCCGCGATGGAAGATTTCGCGTTGGATTTCATTATCGGCAAAGGTCCGAGCGCACGATCCGTACGACTGGATCTGCCGAAGTTCACCCTGATCGGGGCGACGACCAGAGCGGGCTTATTGTCGGCTCCGCTAAGAGATCGTTTCGGCGTCGTGAGCCGACTCGAATATTACACAGAAGACGAGTTGGCGTTTATCGTGACGCGCACGGCGGAAATCTTCGGCGTCGGCGTCGTCGGCGAAGCGTCGCGAGAGATCGCAAGACGTTCCAGAGGAACGCCGCGCATCGCCAATCGGCTGCTCAAACGCGTCCGCGACCATGCGCAAGTCAGAGGAGACGGCATGATCACCGAAGAGGTCGCCAGCGATGCCCTGGAACGAATTCAAGTCGATCCGATGGGACTCGACAGCATCGACCACAAAATGCTCCGAGCGATGATCTTGAATTACGGAGGAAGACCGGTCGGCTTGGATACGATCGCAGCGTCGATCGGGGAGGAAAGCCAGACGATCGAAGACGTGTACGAGCCGTATTTGATGCAAATCGGGTTTCTGCAGCGTACCCCCAGGGGGCGAGTCGCCACTTCTGCAGCCTACAAGCATTTAGGGCTGCCTATTCCGGAATCTAAAGGATAATGGACAACCGACGATATCAACGAGACGGAGGTAAAAACGGTGACCAATAAGAGCAACGGCAAGCGGTTCTATTCGCGTCTACTGCTGACTGCCGCGCTTCTAACGGGATTAGCGAGTTCCAGCTTCGCTCCCGTGCCGGCAGCAGCGGCTGTCCGAGTGCCGGACACGATCCGGGCGGCGTTCTTTATCAACCTCGGGGCGAGCAAATACCAGTCGATTACTCCTACGGCTACACTATTTTCCCCGGGAGGCATGAATCTGGCATGGCGCGGTTCTCAGGGTGGTTTGCCCGTGGACGTCGTCCCGGCGGGGCAAGGCGTTCGGTTCGCGATGGACGGGTATCGGGCTCTCGTGCTGGAAACTCCGGATTTTAACGCCGCGCTGACCGCGTTAAAAAAAATACAGGCATCATCGAACGCTGGATCGATCACGCAGCTCGTGAAATCCGGCAAAATCGTATACCAAGTAACGGAAGGGGCCTATTCCAGTGCCGCCGGGGCAAGTGCAGCCGTTACGAAATGGACCAGTGCCGGGGTCGCTTCCGGCGTGCAATCCCTGCTTAGTCCTCGAGTGTTGGGTCCATGGGCCGTCGAATCGGGTCCGTATTTCTCCGCAACGGAAGCGCAATCGGCTGCCGATAGGATTGGCAATGCCGGTTTCGACGCGTTCGTTGCCCTTAAGCCCAAGGACAACGCCATGCAGTATGTCGTACGCATCGGCCAGGAGAAAGACAATTCGACACTAGGGGCTTTACAGCAGTCGGTTGCCGCGGCGGGGGGAGCGAACGTCCGTATTCCCGACGCCGGAGAGACCTATGCGACGATCCGCACGGACTTGACTTATAACGGCAGCGCAAATCAACCGATGACGTTATATGCGATGTCTTCGGGGGCTTCAGGTATTCTTCGCGCCGATCCCGTAGGCACGAGCGGAATCCAACTCATCGAACGCAGCAAAAGAACGTACAGGGGCAGCATGGAAATCAGCGTCCTGAATCAATCGCTGGCGGTCGTGAACGAAGTCGGATTCGAAGAGTATTTGTACTCCGTCGTCGGAGCCGAAGTCGGTCCAAGTTGGCCAATCGAAGCCCAGAAAGCTCAAGCGGTAGCAGCACGCTCCTATGCTCTGTCGTCAGGAACGGGTTTCCAGATCGCGCAGGTCGTGGATACGACGCTGAGCCAAAGCTATTACGGGATCGGATCGGAGAACGACAATTCAACGGCAGGCGTCAACGCGACGGCTGGCGAAGTGTTGACCTACGGCGGTAAAGTTATTAACGCGGTATTCTCCGCCAATGCCGGAGGCATTACTGCTGACGGCACCTCCGAAATCTGGGGAGGCGACAGCTCCTATCTGGCGGCGGCCGTCCTGAGCCCGGACGAAGGGCCTCAGAAAGGGAAATTGGACTGGCACTACATCGCTCTTTCCAACGGACAGACAGGATATATTCGTTCCGATCTAGTTGCGGATAGCGGCCAAGTTCATATGAGCGGAGCGAGGCTGCTCAAAATCGTCGGTGAAGGCGTGGCCGTTCGCGCCAAACCGCAAGCGACGACGGAGGAGCCGCTCGCGAGAGTCGGGACGGGCTCGTTGGTCGTCGAACTCGAACAGGTTCCGGAATATACAGATTACAGCTGGATAGAGGCGCCGAAGACGCCGGATCAACTGCTGACGGCGCTGAATAAACGAGCAAAAACGCCGATAAACGGACCTCTGCTTACATTGGAAGTGTCCAAACGAGGCCCTTCCGGACGCGTGACGGAAGTTAAAGCGAACGGGGTTGCCGTTAACGTCGGAGTCGGAGACAATCTTCGCGGAGCTCTTGGCGGTATTAAGAGCACGTTGTTCTCAATAGAGGAGACGGGACGCTTCACGATCCTTGGAGAGGATGGCAAAAAACGCGAAGTCCCGGCGCAAAGCGGATCGCTCCAAATCATCGGAGGCGACGGCAAAGCGAAGAGACTGACGGATGAGAATCTGTTTATGATGGACGGCAACGGCCAATTGCGCGCGGCGACGTCCGAACCAGGATTTGTCCTGTCGGGCAAAGGCAACGGGCACGGCGTAGGCATGTCCCAATGGGGAGCCAGAGGGCTTGCTGAACAAGGGTATGACTATCAATATATCCTGCAATACTACTACAAGAATGTGTCGATCGAAAAGGATGCCGAATAGATGAACGTTAGCGATTACGATTTTAATTTGCCGGAGTCCTTGATCGCGCAGACTCCATTGCTTGACCGATCCTCATCGCGTTTGCTTGTGCTGGATAAGGAAACCGGCTATATCGAGCATCGCGCTTTTACCGACTTGGCGGAATATTTGCAACCGGGCGACACCCTCGTGCTCAATGATACGAGGGTGCTTCCTGCTCGTTTATTCGGCGTTAAGGCCGATACGGGAGCGAAGGCCGAGCTGTTGCTGCTAAAACGCGTCGACGGAGACCGATGGGAGACATTGGTTAAACCCGGGAAAAAACTGCATAAAGGGGCACGGATCGTATTCGGGTTATCCGATAACGGCAGCGAGCAGGAGGATAAGCTTGTGAATCGCGAGCCGCTGCTGACTGCGATCGTCGAAGAAGAAGGCGATATGGGGGCGCGGATCGTACGTTTCGAGTACGAGGGGATTTTCAACGAACTGCTGGATCGGCTGGGACAGATGCCTCTCCCGCCCTATATCAAGGAACGACTTGCCGACCGGGAGCGTTATCAAACGGTCTATTCCCGCAACGAAGGTTCGGCCGCCGCTCCGACGGCAGGGCTTCATTTCACGGAAGATTTCCTGCAACAATTACAGGAGAGCGGAATTAAGCTCTGTCCGATTACGTTGCATGTCGGTCTTGGCACCTTCCGTCCCGTATCCGCGGACACGATCGAGGAGCATGAGATGCACGCGGAATGGTATTCGATTAGCGAGGAAAGCGCAAAGCTTCTTAACGAGGCCAAGGCAGGCAAAGGAAGAATCGTCGCCGTCGGCACGACTTCCGCAAGAACGCTCGAGACGATCGGGCAGCGTTTCGCAGGCAAACCGATCGAAGCATGCAATGGTTGGACGGATATTTTTATCTTTCCGGGTTACGAATATACGATGGTCGACTCTTTGCTGACGAATTTCCATTTGCCGCGTTCAACGCTTGTCATGCTCGTTAGCGCTCTGGCCGGCCGCGAGCACATTTTGAACGCCTATCGCGAGGCGATCGATAATCAGTATCGGTTTTTCAGCTTCGGAGACGCGATGTTCATTACTTCTATGTCGAAAGGAACTCCCTAATGGCAGTTAAATACGAATTAATCAAAACTTGCGCCCAGACCGGCGCAAGGCTCGGGAGATTGCATACGCCGCACGGCGTGATCGATACTCCGACGTTTATGCCGGTCGGAACGCAAGCTTCCGTCAAAGGTATGAGCCCTGAGGAGCTCAAGACGCTAGGCGCGCAAATCATTCTCAGCAACACTTATCATCTGTTTCTGCGCCCCGGGCACGAACTGGTGAAGGAAGCGGGAGGACTGCACCGTTTCATGAACTGGGACCGTCCGATCTTGACGGACAGCGGCGGTTTTCAAGTGTTCTCCCTGAGCGAAATGCGCAAGATTACGGAAGAAGGGGTGCAGTTCCGTTCTCATATTAACGGAGACAAGCTTTCCCTGACGCCAGAGAGCGCGACGCAAGTACAGAATGCGCTCGGAGCCGATATCATCATGGCGTTCGACGAGTGTCCTCCGTACCCGGCCGAGTATGAATACGTAAAGCAATCAACGGAGAGGACGAGCCGCTGGGCCGAAAGATGCCTTAAAGCTCATAGCCGGTCTCACGATCAAGCGCTGTTCGGTATCGTCCAAGGGGGCATGCACGCGGATTTGCGCAAACAAAGCGCGCTCGATTTGACTTCCCTTGATTTTCCGGGGTATGCTATGGGTGGACTGAGCGTAGGCGAGCCTAAGCATTTCATGTACGAAATGTTGGAAGAGACCATCCCTTATCTACCTGGCAATAAGCCTCGTTACTTAATGGGGGTCGGCTCACCGGATGCGCTGATCGAGGGAAGCATCCGCGGAGTGGACATGTTCGACTGCGTGCTGCCGACCCGGATTGCCCGCAACGGTACGCTGATGACGAGCCAGGGACGGATGGTTGTTCGCAACGCCAAGTACACGAACGATTTCGGTCCAATGGATCCGGAATGCTCCTGTTATGCATGCCGTAACTATTCCCGCGCATATATTCGGCACCTGATTAAAGCGGACGAGATGTTCGGTCTCCGCCTGACGACCATACATAACTTACATTTCCTTGTAAATCTAATGGTTCAGGTTCGCGAAGCGATTCGGGAAGATAGGCTTGGAACTTTCCGCGAGGAATTTTTCGAGAAGTACGGAATGGCTGACAACGAAAGCGGCTTTTAAGAGGGGAGGGAAAACAAATGTGGCTGGCTGAACCAAGCGGCGGGAGTAACATTATCTACACATTGGCGCCTTTTATTTTGATGTTCGCCATTTTTTATTTCCTGCTGATTCGTCCGCAACAAAAGAAGCAAAAGCAACGCGGAGCGATGCTGAACGCTTTGAAAAAAGGAGATAAAGTGGTGACGGTCGGGGGCTTGCACGGCACGATCTCGGAAATCACCGACGACACAGTCGTCATTAAAGTGAACGATGTTACGAAGCTTACGTTCGACCGTTCTTCCGTGAATAATGTCTCCGCTCGCTCTACGGAGTCGGAGAAAGCATAATCAAGCTTATCCAGCAAAAAAGCCTTCTCGCCAGGACTCTACTCCATGGCGGGAAGGCTTTTTTTGTCGCGGTTACGAAGGAGCAATCTCGAATGCGATCTATTCTCCGCCCATGCGCCTGCTCTGAGGCCGACATAAGCGGACAGAATGGCGAGCGCAACTCCAGCCACCATATCGGTGAACCAGTGAATCCCTAGATAGAATATGGAGAACACGATGACGCCGGCATTAATCCAGTTAAACACCGCCCAGCGGCGAATGCCCGACTTGCTGGCCAGTAATGCGAGCGTAACGGAAATCGACGTATGCAGGCTAGGAAAGCAATTATCCAAGCCAGACAGCGACCGATATTCCTGTTCGAAGGTCGGGAATACGTCCAGCATCAGAAAGTGGACTTGAGAGTGCGCAAACCATACTTCGTTAACCGGAACGAACAAATAAAAAGGAACGGCGACGAAATAATTGACCAAGATCGCGATACAAAAAGCGTAGTACATTTTCATGTTGCCCCGTTGCGTGTAGATGCCGACGGAAGCGATCATGGCTGATTGGAACAGGACGAGATAGAAGACTGCGCACACGGCTGTTAACAGATCGGAATGAATGTTGTCCTGCAGCCATACGTGCCAGTTCCCTTCCCACCCGGTAAGAGGAGAGGTGAGGTCGTAGGTGATGCCGATCCATTTCTCTAATCGGAGCTCGTTTTTGTTCACAAGCATAATGGCTATAACAGAAATAAAGAAAAGCAAATACTTTCGGGAAACGACCAAAGACTTGACGAATGCCCATGCTGCCGCGAAAGGCTGGCGCCCCGTTCCGAACACGATCAGAACGACAACTGCGATGAGCGTTGAGTAAGCCACAGTCGACATGTTGTGAAATAAAACCATGACTTGCCTCCCAATTGATTCCAGTAAATCTGACTCCTATTATTATAGCACAATATTGGAACTTTATCTCTTCACCGCGAACTCGATCCGGTGTTCACGCCAAGCATTCCTCCAAGAGCTCCTGCGAGACAAGTCACGAGCAATAAAATCGGAACGGCGCTCGTCCAGCCCGCATCGGTGGCGAGGAAGCTGATCGTCAGAAGCAGCACCGCATAGAATAAGCCGTTGGCGAGCCCGAAATACCATCCGCGTCTTCCCGAACGTCTGGCGGATACGAAGCCGCCGGCAAGCGCCGCGAAGCCGTGCACGCCGAACACCCATGTCTGCAGATTGGATTCTTTGAAAGATGAACCTGTCAGTAGAACGGACAATAAGATGGCTCCAATCGCCAGCCATATTCCGGACCAGTAAATGCCGGAAGCGACTGGCGACGCGTTGCGCAAGCCGAAAAGGCGAGTAAACAGATGCAAGGATCATCACTCCTTGTGGAAATAGGATTTGTAACAGCTTATGGCAATTCAAGGAAACCTAGTACAGGCTAACCGTCATTCCCATATTTTCTGCGGCAGCGATCGGAATGAGCGCCCGAGAGATCGGTGACACTATATGTCCGGGCCACCATTATTCGGTCGGATGCACGCCACCCGGTCAAAGCGCGGAGGGATTTGCATGGAAATGACGGCTATTTTGCTTCGAACGACTTTCATGTATTTTTTCGTATTTCTGATCTTGCGGCTGATGGGCAAACGCGAGATCGGCAAGCTTTCGGTATTCGACCTAGTCATTTCGATCATGATTGCGGAGATCGCCGTCATCGTTATCGAAACGACTGAAAAATCCCTTTTGTCGGCGGTGTCGCCGATCCTTCTCCTAGTTCTCATTCAAATCGGCTTCGCCTTTCTATCGCTCAAAAGTCGTAAGATACGCATGCTTCTAGACGGCAAGCCGAGCGTACTTATACGCGACGGGCACCTCAATCGCAAGGAAATGCTTAAGCAGAGATATAATCTTGACGATCTGTTGCTCCAATTGCGGGAAAAGCAGGTCGCCGCGGTCGAGGACGTGGAGTTAGCCGTGCTCGAGTCCACCGGCAAGCTTTCGGTTATCACGAAGAAGACGGACGGGCGAGAAGCGCAAGGAGAATCTCGACCGTCGTCTTCAGATAAATCCGAACAGGGGCCGGTCATTCGCTATGAAGTGCTTCCGATGCCTCTGATCATGGATGGGATTGTGCAAGACGAGAACTTGGAGAAGCTGGGAAAAACGCGATTTTGGCTCAAAAACGAGCTGCAAAAATTCGACGTGGATAACTTCAAACAGGTATTTTTGTGCAGCATTGATCATAAGGGCAAACTATACGTGGATAAAAAATAACGGATTATGAAGAAGGTTTTCTAGGGAAAAATCGCCCGATGAGCGGTATTCGGGCCGCATCGTTACGATCGACCAACTTCAGCATAACGATCAGAACTATGTATACGAGGATGGCGATGAAGCCGGAAACGGCCAGGTTCAAGCTGCTTTGGCCGAACGGATCATAATTCCATATTCGTAAGGCAGCCGCGCTCATGACGACCATAGCCAGGGTTACCTTAAGAAAGTCGAGCGGCTGCATTCTGAAGCCGGTCAGCTTGGCTACGCTGATCCAATGAAGCAAGGTGACAAGCATCATATTAACGCTGATGGCGATTACAGCTCCGACGATGCCGAATCTAGGATCGGAGGCCAGTTCGACGATCAAGAGCAGTTTGACGGCCGCTCCGGCGAACGTGTTAAACAACGCCGTTCCTGGCCGGTTAAGCGCTTGAAGCGCCGCCTGCAGCGGAGCCTGCATATAGAGGAAAATGGCCAGAGGGGCCATCCACCGCAGCATGTCTGCCATTGAATCGTTGCCATACAGAAGCGTGCATAAAGGGCTTGCGAGCAGCCCCATCAGCACGACGAACGGGGCACCCGTCATGACGGCCAGCTTCATCGACTGATGAAGCCTGACGTGAATCGTTGTCCAATCTTCGCGCGACGCTGCTTCAGATAGCGAGGGGACGAGGGATACCGCCAATGAGTAGGTGAGCGCCCCCGGCAGAAGTAGAAGCGGGATGACCATGCCTTGCAAGGCGCCGTATTGCGCCGTGGCTCCCGCGGCGGCAACGCCCGCAAACGTCAAACTTCTGACGGTAAGAATGGACTCAAGCAAATAGGAAAGAGATCCGATCATTTTGCTCCCCGTAACCGGAACTGCGGTATGCAGCAACTCCCTCGCATAACCTTTTTTTCTCGCCGATCCGGCAGATTCGGCTTCGGCGGGTTTGCGGCGATCCCGGACGAATTGAAACCAGAGAACGAGCAAACCCGCGAGCTCGCCCGCGACCATCCCGAGAACGCCCCCCGCGGCCGCCATCTCCAAACCGTACGGCAACAACATCCATGCGAACAGCAAGGTGAGCACGATCCGAAATACCGTTTCAGATGTTTGGGACAACGCCGTCGGAATCATATTTTGTTTGCCTTGGAAATATCCGCGCCATACGGAGGATAACGCGGCGAGCGGGAGTACAGGAATCATGGCCAGGAATGCGGAATGAACGCGGGAATCGGTCATGATTCGCGTCGAGATAAAGTCCGACAAAATTAAGCAAGCCGCGGCCGCGGCCAAACTGATCGATAGGGAGATCGTTACCGCGACCTTTAATATTCGGCGACCCGATTCGCGGTCGTTCCTAGAATCCGCTTCGGCGACGAGCTTGGCAACGGCGAGAGGAATTCCTCCGGATATGATCGTGAGAAGCACGATCATGAATGGAAAGACCAATTGTATGAGGCCGACGCCTTCCGCGCCAATCATCCTCGGCAACGCGATGCGGGGAACAAATCCGAGCACCCGGTTCAAAAGCCCAGCGGCCAGCAGGATCATGGCGCCCTGGATGAAAGATTGTTTGCGAGAACTCAATGGGATCCCTCTTCCCTTGAATGGGTTAGTCCATATGTATGCGAGGGTTGTCCGGCTTCATGCTAATCTACCGGCAGGAAAATTGCCCTTGAATATCGAAAGAATTAAGAGCATCATTAAGAACGGCGCTTTTTACGCGTTTACGACAGACCGGGAGGGAACCGCAGTGGAAGAACTTGAAAAAAAATTGCCGAACGATGAAATGGTGGCATCCGATAGCGGATCCTCGCTTTCCGAATTCGAATTGAACGAGACGATTGCCCAGCTATGCCAGAGCAAAGCGGAGGAATTTCGCTTGATCGGATATGAGCAAGTGACCGGACCGGATGTATGGGAGTGCGTAAGCGATAAATATCATAAAAAAGGCACCCCGCCTCTATACGAGGTCGTGAACGACATTTTGTCGTTGAAGGTGACGCAATTCATGAATTTTATTACGCTAAGCATGTACAGGGGCGAAATTCGATAATCGAAATCGACGAAAAAAGCCTTCCTTCGCGAAAGGCTTTTTTGACTTCTTTTTCATCGCGTAGGTATAATAGGAACATTGAGAATTGAAAGGGGACCGCAATAGAGATGAAACGAATTATAGCTTTCGTGCTCGTTGTTCTCGTAAGCTTCGGAATTATGGGGTATTTCACTCCGGGGTTGCTGAACGAAACGAAGCTTGGGCTTGACCTGAAAGGCGGAGTCGAAATTCTGTACGAGGCGCATCCGATTACGGAAGGCGGCACCGTAACGAAGGAAACTCTGAAACAAACTGCCCTGAGCTTGGAAAAGCGCGCGAATAAATCTGGCGTGGCCGAACCCGAAGTCACGACGGAAGGAAATAACAGAATTCGTCTTAAAATTGCGGTTTCGACGGGAACGACCGATAAGGAACGCGACGAAGCGATTCAGAAGATTCGCGATTTGATGAAAAAGCCTGCGGAGCTTACATTCCGCAGCGCAGCCGGATGCGCGGACGGCTCTTATTGCACGACCGAGCTGTTGGGTTCCGACTTTAAAGAAGGCGCGGCTAAGGTCGAATTCGACAATCTGAACCGCCCTTTGGTTCGGATTGAAGTAAAAGACAAGCAGTTGTTGGCGGATGTATCGAGTAAGCTCGTCCGTAAAAATCTCGCGATCTATTTGGATGAAGATCTAATCTCGGATCCTGAAGTTCAGCAGCCGCTGACGGACGGAACCGCGGTCATCAGCGGTCAACGTACGAGGGCGGACGCTCAGAATCTGGCCGATATTATCAATTTGGGTTCTTTGCCGCTCAAAATTACCGAGAAATATACGCAAAGCGTCGGAGCGACGCTCGGCAAGCAATCCTTGCATGATACGCTGTTCGCCGGGGGCCTTGCTTCCGTACTTATTCTGCTGTTCATGCTTGTGCTCTATCGCATCCCAGGTCTTGTGGCGAGCATCTGCTTGATCGTGTTCGTGTGGGTACTGCTCGGGATCTTCTATTTGATGGGGGCGACGCTTACGCTTCCGGGCATCGCGGCGTTCGTTCTTGGCATCGGGATTGCCGTCGACTCGAACATTATTACGGCCGAACGGATCAAGGACGAGCTTCGCAGCGGCAAGACGATCACTTCGTCGCTTCGCGCCGGAGCCAAGAACAGCTTCCGGACGATTATCGACGCTCACATTACGACGATTATCGCCGGATTCGTCCTCTATTTTATGGGCCACGGCGTGGTCAAGAGCTTCGCGCTCGTCTTGCTGTGGAGTATCGTCATCAACGTGGTGACGAACGTATTTTTGCCGCGTTATCTGCTTTCGCTCCTCATCAAGAGCGGATATTTCAACAAGCCTAAGTTTTACAGCGTGAAGGAGAGTGAAATCAGTGCGCTCTAAGAGATCGTTCGACTTTGTCAAAACCAGCCCATTTTTCCTTTCCATTTCCGCTGTGATATTGCTCATCGGTCTGGTCTTTGTCGGAATTTTCGGCATGAATTACGGCATCGATTTCAGCTCGGGAACGTCGGTCGACGTGACGACCTCCAAAACGCTGGATGAAGCTCAAGTGAAAGAATTTTTAAATAAGCAGCAACTTGGGGATTACACGCTTGCTCCCGGAGAGAAACGGGAATCGATCCGTTTTAAGACGGCGCTCGACGAGAATCAGGAAAAGCAGTTCAAGGCGGATTTCCAAGCCGCGCTTGATCCGAATGCCTCCTTCGAGATCAATATCGTCGACGTCGACATTGCTAAGGAACAGGAAACGAATGCGTTGATCGGGCTGGCCGTGGCCAGCTTGGGCATCATGATCTACGTCAGCATTCGTTTCGAGTGGCGTTTTGCGCTCGGCGCGATCATATCGACCGTATACGATGCCTTGTTCGTTATCTGCATGTTCTCGATCTTCCGTCTGGAGGTTAACCTTCCGTTCATATTGGCGGTACTGACGATCATAGGTTATTCCATCAATGATACGATCGTCATCTTCGACCGAATCCGGGAGAACTTGCGTTTCGCCAAAATCAAATCCCATGCGGATTTGGAACGTCTAGTCAACGATAGTATCTGGCAAACGTTGGCGCGCTCGATCAATACCGTTATTACCGTATTGATCGCCGCCGTCTGCTTGTTCATCTTCGGCGGGGAATCGATTAAGCTGTTCTCGCTCGCGATGATCTTCGGATTGGCCAGCGGTGCGTATTCATCGATCTTCATCGCTAGCCAAATCTGGCTCTTCTTGAAGAAGAAGCAGCCGATCAAGAAAGTCGCGGTTAAACCGCAAAGCGCGAATACGCCTTAAGCATCAGGAAAGGAGTGGCTCTAATGGCTATGGACCATCGCTCCGTCTCTGCGGAACGCGGTACCCTGGTTTCCTTGTGGGGGCTGCTCGGCATGTTTATCGTTAAAGGCTCCGTCGGATGGCTGACGGGGAGCAAAGCGCTGCTAGCGGACGCTTGCCACTCCGCGGCGGATTGTGCGCATACGCTAACCTCCTATCTGGGCATGCGTAAAGCGCGATTGAATCCGAACGCCGCCGGTTCTCCGCGGCAACAGCCGGAAGTCGCGGCGGCGATCGTCTTATCCGCGATCTTGTTCGTTGCGGGTATCGAAATGGGAGTCTCCTCGATCCGCACGGTCGCGAGCGGCGCAGATAAAGCTCCAGGCGTGGGAGCGGTCGTCGTCATTGCCGTCGGAATCGGGGTCAGGGAAGGCCTTGTTAGGTACAGGCGCAATAGCGACAGCCGCTTTGGAATCCGCGGAGATCGGGCGGGGGACAATCGTTCCGATATTTTCGCATCGCTTACAGCTTTGGTTGGAACTTCCGGCGCCGTCGTAGGCGACATGTACGATATGCCGTTCCTGTTCGTGCTCGATCCGGCCGCGGGCCTCGTCATCTCGGTATTCGTTATCCGTATGGGGTATCGCATGACGTCGGGCGTTGTCCGCTCATCCAAACCAAACGGGATGGACGATTCGGATACGCAAACGCTGATCGAAGCGGTGCAGATTATCGACGGCGTCGTTGCTGTAGATGAAGTGAAGGCCAGGGAGCATGGGCACTACGTCATCTTGGACGTCTCCATACGGGTCAACCCGCGAATTAGCGTATTTGAAGGACAGGATGTCGCTCATCGTGTGCGGAGGATCTTGACCAAACGGTTCCTTCACGTCATCGACGTTAACGTCAAAGTGCAGCCTTACGATGCCGGTTATCCTTACAAATCGAATCACCAGCAAGAAGAGCTTTCTTCGCTCTTGCAATAATCGGATGATGATAAGATCCGCCGCCGGCTTGGCGGCGGGTTTTTGTTTGCGTTCGGGGAACGGGAAGGGGTTCTACATGATCAAATCCAAATATAGATGGGTGATGCCCTCGGCAGAGGAACATCTCGTCGCGAAGTTATCCGAGGAACTGCGGATCGACCGATTGTGCGCCGGCGTGCTGGCAGGACGGGGATGGACATCATTAGAGGAAACGGCGTCGTTTCTCAAGCCGGATGCTGATCGCTTGACGGATCCATTCGAGATGAAAGGGATGGCCGCGGCTGTAGATCGGATTCGCCACGCGTTGCGGGAAGGCGAGAAGATTCGCGTGTACGGCGATTACGACGCCGATGGCGTCACGTCGACGGCGCTTATGGTCCGACTATTGACGTCGCTCGGCGCAAATTACGATACCTATATTCCCCATCGGAGCCGGGAAGGATATGGGCTTAATCTTGCCGCGATCGACTTGGCCGCGGAAGCGGGGGTGCGGCTTCTAGTTACGGTGGACAACGGGATTAGCGCGGTCGAGCAGATCGCCTATGCGTCGAGGCTTGGCATCGATGTGGTCGTAACCGATCACCACGAACCTCCCGAAACGCTGCCGGAAGCGATCGCGCTCGTTAATCCGAAGCAAAAAGATTGCCCTTATCCTTTTAAGGGACTGTGCGGCGCGGGCGTCGTGTTTAAGCTGGCGCATGCGATGCTCGGGCGTTCCGTACTGGAATATGCGGACCTGGCCGCGATCGGGACGATCGCGGACTTAATGCCGCTGACCGGAGAGAACCGGATCATTGCGCGGCTGGGTCTGGAACAGCTCAGGAGCCGACCGATCGCGGGAATCAGGGCGTTGACCAAGGCGTCGGGAATAAAGCCGGAAGATTTGACTAGCGGACGGATCGCCTTCTCTCTTGCTCCTAGATTAAACGCAGGCGGTCGGCTCGAGCATGCGGATAGCGCGCTTCGGCTTCTTACGGCGGCCACGGACGAAGAAGCGGATGTCTATGCGGCGGAACTGGATCGGCTGAATGGGGAGAGGCAAGCTCTTGTCGAGCAAACTTTCGAAGAAGCGGATGGATTATGGAGGAGCATGCGAGAAACCGACGGGTTTGTCGCCAGGCATGCGATCGTACTGGCGAAAGAAGGCTGGAACGCGGGAATCGCCGGATTGGTCGCCTCCAGATTCGTGGAAAAGTATTATCTCCCCGCTGTTATTCTAGCGACGGATGCGGGGACCGGTTTGTGCAAAGGCTCCGCACGCTCGATCGACGGCTTCGATTTGTATGCCGCGCTGACCGAATGCGCGGAATGGATGGAGCATTTCGGAGGGCATCAAGCGGCGGCGGGGCTGACCATGAAGCGGGTTCACGTCGCCGAGCTTGCCGCCCGCCTCGACCGGATCGCTCAGGATCGAATAAGTCAGGACGATTGGCAGCCGAAGAGACGCATCGATCTTAGCGTCTCGCTGTCAGACGTTACGCTTAATGCGGTAGACCAGCTCGCGCGGCTCGAACCGTTCGGAAGCGGTAATCCGACGCCCCGGATCGCTATTGGCAATTTACGAATAAGAGACAGCCGGACGATGGGCAAAGAGAGCAAACATCTGCGCTTGACCGTCGAGCAGTCCGGGACGTCGATCGAAGTCGTAGCGTTCGGGATGGGAGCGCATTGCGACCGACTTCCACCGGGAATGCGAATCGATCTGCTTGGGGAACTGACAGTGAACGAGTGGAACGGCAACCGCAAAGCGCAAGTGATGTTCCAGGACTATCGCTCGGAAGATTTGCTATTCAAAGATCGACGTCACGAAAAGGACCCCTTAGCGGCGTTGGATCTGCTCGTTAGCGAAGGGGCGTCGGACCTAGTTGTCGTATGCGCGTCCCAGACGGGGTACAGGGAGGCCATGCATAGATTCGGCACGACGGGGGTGCCGATCGGGTTGTATTCCGATATGGAAGATGATCCGTTAACGAATGCCGAGACAGCTGCTGCGGCCGAGCGGGATCCGGCAACGGCTTCCGCATCCGAACAGGAACGCAGTCATCTGGTGCTGATCGGGTTGCCCGATGATGAGCAGGGATTACGAAGCTTAAAAGCGTGGCTGCTTCCGGAACGTGGTCTGGAACTCGTCACCGTTCTCCCGGATCGGACCTCGGAAACTTTCAAAGACGAAAAACAGCTTTTATTTCCCGATCGCAAGCATTTTGCCGAAGTGTACTCGATGTGCTTAAAGCGCGGAGAATGGCTCGACAATCCCGACGGTTTCCAGCAAGAGACCGCGTTGCAGACAGGCTGGCCGCTCGCGACGGTTCGGATGATGCACGAGGTATTCGCCGAGCTTGGGTTCATTGCCGCGTCCGGCGCCTCGCGGAAAGTGGTCAATAACCCGACTCGAAAGCCGTTGGAAGAGTCGGCCCGTTACCGCAAAGCCCGCGAGATTCACGAAGCGAAACGGCTGCCCGTGCTGTCGACGGACGAGTTGCATCGATGGCTGCAATCCTGCCATAACGCGAAGCCGCAGAATGCATGATCATGCCGTTCCCTGCATGCTCGATTTCCAAGCTAGCCAAAGACCGATCAAAAAGTGTATAATGCTTTTCGTGACCGAGAACGCTCAGGTTCATCCTTATGAAGGAGTATGATGATAGCCGTGAATTTTAAAGACTACATTCGGGTTATTCCCGATTTTCCGCAACCGGGCATCCGGTTTAAGGATATTACAACATTGCTGAAGGACGGCCCGGCATATCGTGCTGCCATTGACGCGCTTAAAGAACTCGTGAAAGATAAAGAAATCGATCTGATCGCCGGACCCGAAGCCCGCGGTTTCGTGATAGGCGCTCCGCTCGCGCTTGCGCTCGGCGTCGGTTTCGTGCCGATCCGCAAAAGCGGGAAGCTGCCAGGAGAGACTGTAGAGGCGGCTTACGATCTGGAATACGGCAAAGACCGTCTCGCCATTCACAGCGACTCGATCACACCCGGACAAAAAATTCTAATCGCCGACGATCTGCTCGCCACTGGCGGAACGATCGCGACGTCGATCGATTTGATTCACCAGCTCGGGGGAGAGATCGTGGGCGCTGCGTTCTTGATCGAGTTGAGTTATTTGAGCGGACGCGACAAGCTGCAAGGCATCGACGTCGCTTCGCTTATGACGTACTGATCGAACTTCTTGATGAAAAGACATCCGATAATCCGACGGTTATCGGTATGTCTTTTTTTGTTGTTGGCCTTCCGCGACAATCCGCCAAGGTTGACGATTCCCGCCGCGAAGAGGCATAATGATAGCAATAACTTCAGGGGAAAATTCCGGCGTAAGGCGCCGGCGGAAAGGAATTCGGCATGGGCATGGAGCTGCTTCTCGAGAAAGCATCTACGTATATGAAGGAACAAGATTTGCAGAAGATTCGGGACGCTTACGAATTTGCCGAAGAAGCGCATCGCGGTCAAGTTCGCAAATCGGGCGAGCCCTATATTTTACATCCCGTGGCCGTTGCTGAAATATGCATGGGGATGCAGATGGACGTCGTCACGGTGATGGCGGCGCTGCTGCATGACGTTGTCGAAGATACGAACGTGACGCTCGACGACTTGCGCGAACGGTTCGGAGAGACGCTTGCCGGGCTTGTCGACGGGTTGACCAAACTCGAACGGATCCAGTTTCAATCGAAGGAAGAACAACAGAACGAGAATTATCGCAAAATGTTCGTGGCAATGGCCAACGATATACGCGTGATTTTGATTAAATTGGCCGACCGTCTCCATAATATGCGCACGCTCAAGTTCCAATCGGAAGAAAGCCAAAGGCGCATCGCGCACGAAACGTTGGAGATTTTCTGTCCGATCGCCCACCGGCTCGGGATCAGCGCAATCAAATGGGAGATGGAGGATATCGCCCTTCGATTCCTGAACCCGCAGCAATATTACCGGATCGCGCATCTGATGAAGATGAAGCGGACCGAGCGCGAGCAGCATATCGCCGAACTGATCGAGAAAATCCGCGAGAAGCTCGAGGAGATGGGCATCCAGGGCGATATTTCGGGACGTCCGAAACATATCTACAGCATCTACAAAAAGATGATGTCCCGCAACAAGCAATTCAACGAAATCTACGATTTGCTTGCGATTCGGATATTGGTAGACAACGTGAAGGACTGTTATGCCACGCTTGGCATTATCCATACGTTGTGGAAACCGATGCCGGGACGTTTCAAAGACTATATCGCTATGCCGAAAGCGAATATGTATCAATCTTTGCATACGACGATCGTGGGATCTACGGGCGAGCCTACGGAGGTACAGATACGGACATGGGAGATGCACCGTACGAGCGAGATCGGCATCGCCGCCCACTGGGCGTATAAAGACGGCAATTCGGCGGGAGTCGTGCCGGGCAGCTTCGGGGATAAGATGAATTGGTTCCGCGAAATCATCGAGCTGCAGCAAGAAACGCGCGATGCGGCGGAGTTCATGGAATCGCTGAAAATGGACTTTTTCACCGATCTCGTGTTCGTGTTCACGCCGAAAGGGGAAGTGTTCGAACTTCCGGCCGGATCCGTTCCGCTAGACTTCGCTTATCGCGTCCATACCGAGGTCGGGAACCGAACGATCGGAGCCAAAGTGAACGGGCGTATCGTTCCGCTTGACCATAAGCTGAAAACCGGAGATATTGTCGAAATATTAACATCCAAGCACTCCTACGGTCCTAGCCAGGACTGGCTTAAGGTCGCACAATCGTCCCATACGAGAAGCAAAATCCGTCAATGGTTCAAGAAAGAGAAACGTGAAGAAAGTGTCGAAAAAGGTCGTGAGCTGCTTGAACGGGAATTGAAGCGGCTGGGCCTCGAGACTCATGAGTGGATGTCGGACGACAAGCTGCTGGACGCGGCGAAGAAATTCACGTTTAACGACGTGGAGGACATGCTGTCGGCGATTGGCTTTGGCGGCATTACGGCGGCTCAGATCTGCACAAAGCTGACGGAGAAGCTGCGTAAAGAGACGGAAGAAGCGCAGCAAATCCAGCTCACGACGGAAGTCAAGGAGATGAAGGCGCCGGCTTCAGCTACAGAGAAGAAGCGTCCTACACACGGAGTCAGCGTGAAGGGCGTGGATAATCTGCTAGTCCGGTTCGCGCGTTGCTGCAATCCCGTCCCGGGAGACGATATTATCGGTTATATTACGCGTGGCCGCGGCGTGTCGGTGCACCGAACCGACTGTCCGAATATCCCGACTGGGGAAGACGGGGAAGAAGCGGCGCGCGTCATCGAGGTCGAGTGGGAAAACTCGGTGGAGGCCAATTACAGCGTCGAGATCGAAATTCTCGGCCATGATCGCCGCGGGTTGCTCAACGAGGTGCTCCAAGCGGTCTCGGAGAGCAAGACGAACATTTCCGCCGTTTCCGGACGTTCCGACAAGAACAAGTTGGCGATTATGCATATGACGATTTTGATCCGCAATAAGGATCATCTCCAGTCGGTCGTGGATAAGATCAAGCGTGTCAAAGATATTTTTTCCGTGCAGCGGAATATGCAATAGAACCGTTGGTTTATGATGGGAGAAGCAGAACATGAAAGTAGTCGTGCAACGGGCGTCCGAAGCCCGGGTGACCGTGGACGACAGCGTCGTCGGCGAGATCGGCAAGGGATTGATGCTGCTGGTTGGCGTCGGTCAGGAGGATACGGAGCAGGATTTGATTTGGATGGCGGACAAGCTGGCGGGTCTCCGAATCTTCGAAGACGAATCGGGTAAGATGAACTTGTCGGTCGAAGATGTGAAGGGCGATATTTTGTCTGTATCCCAGTTTACGTTATTCGGCGATTGCCGTAAGGGCAAGCGGCCGAATTTCATGGGCGCGGCCAGACCGGAGCTTGCCGAAGAACTGTACGAGAAGTTTAACGAACGATTGCGTGGACGGGGATTGCGCGTGGAAACCGGGAAGTTCGGGGCGATGATGGACGTGGCTCTCGTGAACGACGGCCCGGTCACTTTGATCTTGGACAGCCGCAGCGTTTAACGAAGGCGCGTATTGGAAAAACTACATGTCAAAATCCAGCGTGTGAAAAGGCGGGAGATGGCGACATGAGACAATCGCGCAAAGAAAAAACGACGGAATGGTTAATGCGGGAAGGTTTAATGCCGGAACGCCGTGAAGCGATGGCGTTATCCGATCGGATCGGCATGGAACTAGGCGGCGATCTGGGCGCCGGACCGGCTGCGGGCGGGGCTAATGGCAGACGCCATTCTCCTGGCGGCCGGGGATAAGCGATTGTCTGATTTTCGCCATTGTTCGACAGGAATCGCTGAGAATCCGCTTTCTATTTTGTAATGAAACTGTAATCTGATTTACACGATCGTTTAAACTTAATCGACTAATCTATAGACGACCCCCTTTTTCAATATATACAATCATTGAACCTGTCGACGTTGACAGGTTATTTTCTTTCTAGCGGCTTTTTGACAAGCGGTTGCTTGACAGGCCTTCGGCAACAGACTACAATAAATAACAATTGAATTTGCCTTAGATTCGATGACGGGAGCAGTACTCCGGCCCCACGCCCACAGAGAGGAAAGCCTTTAGGCTGCAAGCTTTCCGGCGATGAACGGACGAACGACACCTCCGAGAACCCGATGTGAACTTTTCCGGCTGGCGATGCCGACGGAATCAGTAGCATTGCGGCGCGGCCGAGCGTTAACCGGTTTAAGAGCAAGCCGAGGACCGGAAGGGAACGGCTTGAATGACGGGTGGCACCGCGGGAGCATATCAAGCACGCTCTCGTCCCTGACGATCGTTACGATCGTTACGTGGACGAGGGCTTTTTTAATGGGTTGAAAAAGGAGTGAAACGACAATGAGTTTTCAGAAACCTCCAGGGACGCAGGACATTATGCCCGGCAGCACCGAGTTGTGGCAATACGTAGAGAATACGGCTCGCGATATCTGCCGCCGCTACGGATTCGGAGAAATCCGCACGCCGATCTTCGAAGCAACGGAATTGTTCAAGCGGGGAGTCGGAGAAACGACGGACATCGTCGAGAAAGAAATGTATACGTTCGAAGACCGCGGCAAGCGCAGCATGACACTGCGTCCGGAAGGAACCGCGGGCGTTGTCCGCTCGTACGTGGAAAACAAGCTTTACGGAGAGCCGGACGTCTCCAAGCTTTACTACATTGGACCTATGTTCCGCTATGAGCGCGCGCAGGCGGGAAGATACCGGCAGTTTCACCAATTTGGCGTGGAGGCGATCGGTTCGGTCGACCCGGCTTTGGACGCGGAGATTATTGCTCTAGGCTACGGCTTCTATCGCGAGCTTGGGCTTCAAGGCGTCACGGTGGACTTGAATTCCGTGGGCACGCCTGCTGTGAGGGCTGCTTTCCGCGAGAAGCTGCTTGCTTATCTGGAGCCGATGCGGGATAGCTTATGCGACGACTGCAAATCGCGGATGGCACGTAATCCGCTCAGGGTGCTCGATTGTAAAGTCGATCAAGACAAATTCACGAATGCTCCATCTATTATCGACAGTTTGGACGAGGAATGCGAAGCGCATTTCGCGCGGGTTCGCGAGTGCTTGGACGAGATGGGCATTCCGTATAACCTGAATTCGCGTCTCGTGCGGGGCCTCGACTATTACACGCATACGGCGTTCGAATACAAGGCTCAAGGCATCGGCGCGATCGATACGATCGGCGGAGGCGGGCGGTATAACGGACTCGTGGCCGAGATCGGCGGGGACGACAAGCCGGGAGTCGGGTTCGGGCTCGGCTTGGAAAGAACGCTGCTGCTGTTGGAAAGTCAAGGAATCAAGCCCGATCTGGCAGCTCAGGCCGACGTCTACGTCGTCACGTTGGGCGAACGTGCGGAGAAAGCGGCGTCTGCTCTTCTGCAGCGTCTGCGCGTTGCGGGAATCGCCGCCGAGCGGGACTACCTCGGGCGCAAGACGAAAGCGCAGTTCAAAGCGGCAGAACGCAGCGGGGCCAGCTTCGCTGCGGTGCTCGGCGACGATGAGCTAGATCGCGGGGAAATCTCTTTGCGGTCCGTGACGGGCGGAGATCAGCAGGCCGTCAAGCTGGAAGATCTGGCGAATACGATCAAAAATAAGCTAAAAAGCGAAAAGGGGAATAACCACTCATGATGCTCAAAACGAACGATTGCGGTACACTCACGAAGGAACAGGTCGGCCAGACGGTCGTGCTTAACGGATGGGTACAAGGCTGGCGCGATTTCGGCGGCCTGCTCTTCATCGACCTTCGCGACCGCTCGGGAATCGTGCAGATCGTCTTTAATCCGGAAATCTCGAAGCAGGCGCTTGAATTTGGCAGCCGCGCTCGCAACGAATACGTGCTTGCCGTCCAAGGCAAAATCGTCGAACGCGATCCGGAGACGTTTAACCCTAACCTGGCAACTGGCGAGATTGAAATCCAGGTTCAAGAAGTGGAGATTATCAACGCGGCGAAGACGCCTCCGTTCCCGATCGAAGACGGCGTTGAAGTCGATGAATCGCTCCGCTTGAAATACCGTTATCTGGACTTGCGCCGTCCGGAGATGCAGAAGACGCTTCTGCTTCGTTCCAAAGCGACCAAAGTATTCCGTGATTTCCTGGACGATAACGGCTTTATCGACGTCGAAACGCCGATCCTGACCAAGAGCACGCCGGAGGGCGCGCGCGATTACCTCGTACCGAGCCGGGTTCATCCGGGCGAGTTCTTCGCGTTGCCGCAGTCTCCGCAGCTGTTCAAGCAATTGCTGATGGTCGGCGGCTTGGAGCGCTACTACCAAGTAGCTCGCTGTTTCCGCGATGAAGACCTTCGCGCGGACCGTCAACCGGAATTTACGCAAGTCGATATCGAGACATCGTTCTTGTCCCAAGAGCAACTGCTCGGCATGATGGAGCAACTGATGGCTCGTTTATTCCGCGAGACGATCGGCGTCGAGATTCCGACTCCGTTCCAGCGTCTGACGTACCATGACGCGATTCATAAATACGGATCCGACAAGCCGGATCTGCGCTTCGGCCTGGAGATCGAAGACGTAACCGATATCGTCAAGGGCAGCGACGTGAAAGTATTCGCGTCGGTAGCCGCTTCAGGCGGCGTCGTGAAAGCTCTGAACGCCAAAGGCTGCGCAAGCTGGAGCCGCAAGGAGCTCGACGATCTCCAACCGTTCGCGGCTCGTTACGGCGGTAAAGGCATCGCTTGGATTACGGTGAAGGATGGCGAATGGCGCGGTCCGATCGTCAAATTCTTCAAGCCGGAAGAGATCGCCGCGCTGACGGAACGTCTGAACGTCGAAGAAGGCGACTTGCTGACCTTCTCCGCCGATAAGCTGAAGACGGCTGCGGACGTAATGGGCAATCTGCGTCTGAAGGTCGGCAAAGAGCTGGGACTGATCGACAATAAAGCGTACAAATTCCTGTGGGTCGTCGACTTCCCGTTGCTTGGCTGGGACGAAGAAGCGAAGCGCTTCGTCGCCGAGCACCATCCGTTCACCCGCCCAAGAGACGAGGATCTGCCGTTGTTCGACAGCGATCCGGGCGCGATCCGCGCGCAAGCGTACGATATCGTGCTGAACGGTTATGAAGTCGGCGGAGGCTCCATGCGGATCTATCGCCGTGAAGTGCAAGAGAAAATGTTCCAGGCGCTCGGCTTCTCGCCTGAGGAAGCGAAAGAGAAATTCGGCTTCTTCCTCGACGCGTTCGAATACGGCACGCCTCCGCATGGCGGCATCGCATTCGGTCTGGACCGGTTGATCATGCTGCTGACAGGTCGCACGAACTTGCGCGAAACGATCGCGTTCCCGAAAACCGCTAGCGCTACGGACTTGTTGACTGACGCTCCGTCTTCTGTCGAGGAACGGCAATTGGAAGATCTGCATATTCGTTTGTCCGCGAAAGCGGCTGCGGCACTGGCGAAGAACGAGGCTGACGCCTCCGCGGAAGCTGCTGAGCCGGCCGTACAAGGCTAATAGAAGGGGAGAACGACGATGCTGCATCAATTCTCCAGAACGGAACTCGCGATCGGGCCGGAAGGACTGGAGCGTCTGAAAGGCGCTACCGTCGCCGTGCTTGGAATCGGCGGAGTCGGCGGGATTGCGGCCGAAGCGCTCGCCCGCTCCGGGATCGGCCGAATTATCCTGATCGACAAGGACGTCGTCGACATCACGAACATTAACCGTCAGGTCCATGCGTTGACGACTACGGTCGGGCAGCCTAAGGCGGAACTGATGAAGGAACGGATCAAGCTGATCAATCCGGAATGCGACGCGATCGCCCTGCGGATGTTCTATACGGAGGAAACGTACGAAGAATTGTTCAAGTTCCCTCTGGATTACGTGATCGACGCTTCGGATACGATCGTCTACAAGGTTCACCTCATCAAGCAATGCCTGGCTCGGGGCATTCCCGTCATCTCGAGCATGGGAGCGGCCAACAAGATGGATCCTAGCCGCTTCCAAGTCGCGGACATTTCGAAGACGACGGTCGACCCGATCGCTCGCGTCGTGCGCAGAAAGCTACGCGAAGCAGGGATCAAGAAAGGCGTCAAGGTCGTCTTCTCCACCGAGGAGCCAATTAAGCCGCGAGAAGACGTGACGCAGCGGATCGTGCCGGATACGGCGCCGGAGATCCGCAAAGCCCAGCAGCCGCCTTCCAGCAATGCGTTCGTACCGCCCGTGGCCGGATTGATCATGGTCAGCGTCGTATTCAAGGATTTGGTGGAAACAGTAGGTCAAAGCCGTGGATGAAGCGCTGATCAAGAAGCTTCGCGTCCCGCCGGCAGGCAAGATTGCCGTGATCGAAGCACCCGAAGGGTTTCTCGCTCGGATAGGTCAAGAAGAAGAAAAGCTTTATGCGTTCGGGAGCGAGTCCGGTTCATGCGATTACGTGCAATTGTTCGCCGAGAATGTCGCCGAGCTGGAGAAGTATGTGCCGGAGGCGCTGCGAGCGGTCAATAGGGACGGCATGTTATGGATTTGTTATCCGAAAGGAACGTCGAAGATCAAAACCGACTTGAATCGGGATAAAGGTTGGGCCTGCGTCAATAAAGCGGGTTGGGAGGGCATCGCCCTCGTATCGATCGACGATACGTGGTCGGCGATGCGGTTTCGGCCCGTCGAGGCAGTAGGCAAGTCGCGTCCGTCGCCTGAAGAGCGGCGCTCTTCGCGAACAGAGTCTGCCGAACCTCCGGAAGTGCCCGAAGATCTGCGCGCGGCGTTGCAGGAGAACGAGGCTGCGGAGTCCTTTTTCGCGAAGCTGGCGCCTTCCCACAAGAAGGAATATATTCGCTGGGTCCTAGATGCCAAAAGGCAAGAAACCCGGGATTCGCGGGTAAGGCAAACGATCGAGAAGCTGCGAGGCGGTTTGAAGCGGCCATCGGATAAATGAGATAAGGCTATTTCGGGTGCGTACCCGGAATAGCCTTTGTTTTTTTGACTCAAGGCCGATGAATCGTTTGGACATGATCAAGATGAGTAAAGGTATGGACGCTATCGGCTGTGACTAGCTCCAACAGGTTGTTTTGCACCGATGTCAGCAGGCCGACTTTTTCCGGGCGTTTTCCCAGATCCAGAACGACGAACTCGTTCTCGAACTTTTTTAATTGTTGATCGAACATACGCGCGAGCGGCGGCGCGGCCGAATGGATCGGATGAAGGTTTTGCTTGATCGCGTAAGGAATTTTGCGAGAATCGTAAGGAGAGAGTATTTTCAAATGCCGCATCGAAACGTAGAGCGACCTGAACGTGGACGAATGAAAGACGAAGAAGTCGTTCATGATGCTGGTTACGTAACCGTGAACCGTCTGATTGCCGGCGATATGAATCACGGAAAACACGCCTTTGGAATTCCATAACACTTTGCGGTAGGACAAGTTCTTCGCGGCATCGAGCGGAGGCTGGGAAGGCGCGGCGATAATCGCATGATGAGGTGGACAACTCGTCAAGAGTTCGACTTGAACAAGCGGAATGTATAGAAAAAGAGTTCCATCGAATATAACAAGCACATCGGGGCCAAGATCGACTAGTCGGCCTGTGATGGGAAGGGGAATTCCTGAAACGGTTATCGAAACGGCCTGGTTCAAATAATTATCCATCGTGCGGCGAATGCACCTCCATGGCGACTGCGGCTACGCTCGGCCCCGCCCAGAATGAGCTTTCTATGAATATATCTATGTGCACCTCTGGTACGGAGTAACGGTTGGTTGTCCGAGTAGGAAACAAATTCCGCGAAATGTAACAGGTATAAGCCTTTTTTTGAACGTAGTTCTGCACCTGTCTCTATCGACGGCGGATTCTCGCACATAGACTGTATGATCTTTATAGGGGAGGTGCACAATCATTGAGCATGCGGTTGCATAAGAAGAGTAAATGCGATCCCAAGCATCCCAGACACAGACGCAGAAGGCATAGGCGGCACGTTCGTCACTATCCTGTTCGCGAGCCGGATCGCGAGCCGGATCGCTACCCGGTTGCCGAACCTGTTACTACGTCGCCGGGTCCATATATCGATCCGTGGTGGGGTTGGCATTGGAGGGATCCCCGTTATAATGGGTACCCGGTTGGAACCGGCAGAACGGAGCCGGCCGAGAGACGCACGGATGGAGTCGGCAGGCGTTCCGGTTCGGCTGGCGGTCGATCCGGCGGTGCAGAGAGACGTTCCGGCGGGGTCCAGCAACCTGGTTGGGTCCAGCAACCCGGTTGGGTCCAACATCCTGGTTGGGTTCAGCGTCCCGGTTGGCCTAATCGGCCTGCGGGAGAAGCCGAAAGGCGTTCCGGTTATCATAGAAGCGGGCACGTTTGACCGATTCGTGCCAGGATGGGGTTTCCGCGCGGTTCCGCTGCTGGAAGCCCTTTTCTTGATGGCTTGCGGCATAGACGAATGCCGTTTCCGCGGATGCCCCGACGGAATACGATGATCATGACGTGACGACGATTGAAGAGGAAGGCGAACTCGGGATGCCTCTACCGGTAATAGCGCTTAGTATCAGCGATTCGGCGATGCGAGACTTGGACAAAAATCTGTGGAACGGCATATACGTGCCAGCGAAAATGAAGAACAATAGTAAAACTTCAGCGGTCTCGATCCGTTACCGGGGAGGCCATACGCGGGATTACCCGAAAAAGTCCTACGAGATCGTTCGCGATCGGAGGACCTTCCATTACAACGCGGAATTCGACGATCCTTCATTGATTCGCAACGCCCTTTCCTTAGCTTTCTTTCCGATGATCGGCGTGCCCGCTCCGCGAACGAAACACGTTCGCCTCTTCGTGAACGGGGAACCGAAAGGAGTGTATCTGGAAATCGAAGGTGTCGAGAGGGCTTTTTTTCGCAGAAGGAATCTCGGAATCTCATCTTTATTTTACGCGGTGAACAACCGGGCGGACTTCGGGTTAATTTCTTCGGAATCGAATAGACGCAAGCGTTCCTTGCTTGCCGGCTACGAATTCAGGCTCGGCGCGAGTTCGGAAAAGACGCGCTTGAAGTCTTTTATTAAAGGCTTAAACGTTCTTCGCGGGCCGAGCGGGGAAGCTTTCATCAGATCGCGGCTGGACGCGGACAATTACTTGCGATGGCTGGCCGGAGCCGCGCTGACGGGAAACTTCGACGGGTTTGAGCAAAATTACGCGATCTATCGAGGAGGTAAAAAGGGCAAATTCCGCATGATTCCTTGGGATTACGAAGGGACTTGGGGACGCGATTGTTACGGCAAAATCGTCGCAAGCGATCTAGTGCCGGTCTCGGGTTATAATGCTCTGACGCGCAGGCTGCTCGCGTATCCGATCGCTCGCAAGAAATATCGGTCCATTTTGCGGGAGGCGCTCGAAGGACCGTTCGCCGAGAAGCGGCTGATGCCGATCGTAGAGGACATGATGAACGGCATATCGCCCTACGTTCGCGAGGACCGGACACGCAAATGGACATATGGGGAATTTGCGCGGGAACCGCTGATCATCCATGATTACATTCGGGCAAGGCGAGCGATCGTAGCGAAGGAGCTCGGAAACCAATAGGGGAACGTCAGTTCTTATTCTCTTCCTGAACCGTGCGCTTTCTGGTATGATGGTAGGGAAGAAAGGCGGTTATCCCAAATGGATTTATTCAGCTTTCAAGCGGAATCGACGCCGCAAGCGCGGCTGCTTGCCGATCGAATGCGGCCGGAGACGCTGGAAGAATATATCGGACAGGAACATTTGATCGGACCTGGTAAAGTGCTTAGAAGGGCGATCGAAGGGGATGTCGTTTCCTCCATCCTTCTATTCGGCCCGCCGGGATGCGGAAAGACGACGCTTGCTCACATCATATCCAAACGCACCGAAGGTGACTTCGTTCGACTGAACGCCGTCGACGCTACGGTCAAAGACGTACGCGAAGTTATCGAGCAAGCCGATCGCAACAAGAGCATGTATGGACGCAAGACGATTCTGTTCTTGGACGAGGTTCATCGCTTTAATAGCGCGCGTCAAGACGCGCTGCTGCCCGCGGTCGAGCGGGGAACGATCGTCTTCATCGGAGCAACGACGGAGAACCCGTTCCATTCCGTGAATGGGGCGTTATTGTCGCGATCGACGCTGTTCCGGCTGGCTCCGCTGACGAAAGAGCATTCTTTACAGGCGATGAGGAGGGCGCTTTCCGACTCGGCCAAAGGACTCGGATTCATGAAGCTGCAAGTCGACGAAGACGCGCTCGACCACATCGCCTCCATGGCGAACGGAGATATTCGCCGCGCGCTGACGGCTTTGGAACTGGCTGCCGTCACGACGCCTTCGGAATTGGATGGAACGGTACGCGTGACGCTCGAGATCGCGGAGGAATCGATCCGCCAGCCGACGGTGCAAGCGGACGAATCGACGCAGTATGACGTGCTATCGGCTTTCCATAAGAGTATTAGAGGGTCCAGCGATGCGGCGCTCTTCTGGTTTCTGTACGCGGTGGAGAAGCTGGGCATGGATCCGATGGTGTTCCTGCGGCGCTTGACGGTCGCTTGCGGCGAAGATATCGGACTTGCGAACCCGCAAGCGATGGTGCAGGCGGTAAGCGCGATGGAAGCCTATCATCGCATCGGATGGCCGGAAGCGAAATACATCGTCGCCCAGGCGATTCTATTCGCCGTCGAAAGTCCGAAGTCCAACGCGATCGCGGTGACGATTGGGCGGATGATGGAAACGTTCGATGCGATCAAGTCCGCGGAAGTGCCGCTGCACTTAAGAGACGGGCATTACAGCGGCGCTGCCAAACTTGGGCACGTCGGTTATAAGTACCCGCATGACTACCCAGGTCATTACGTCGAACAGAATTATTACCCAGACAAGCTTTCCACCCGGGTCTTCTACGAAGCGACTGAGCAGGGGATGGAGGATAAGATCCGGCAGAACCAGCTTCGGCGCAGAAGAAAAAAGGAAAATTGAACCTATTTCGTTGGAAATCGGGATATCCGGCCTTTTCGTTCGAAAAACCGGCATAGGTGGCAGGCTCAAGCGAATAGAGATGGGTACTACGGCAGTTTACGAGGTCAACCGTCGTTTGACGGACCGTTGCAAACCGTCTAAGCTATAATAAAGTCGTATATCTATTTTCATATATGCGGCGAGTCTTTATTTTTCTTTAATTACAAAGGAGGTGTACCTGTCCTTCCGATATCGGTGAGGATAGGAATTATTTGGACGGCGACCCCTTTCCGTTAAGCGTGGATTTGGTCCTGATTTTTGTTTTAGTTTTTCTGAATGGGTTTTTCGTGGCGGCTGAATTCGCTATGGTGAAAGCGCGGGGCACGAAGATCGACAGCCTGGTGCAAGAAGGGCATAAGAAAGCGAAAGGCGCCTCCCATCTGATGGAGCACCTGGACTCCTACTTGTCCGCGTGTCAGCTCGGGATCACATTAACTTCTCTCGGCCTCGGCTGGATCGGTGAACCGGCGATAGCCAGAATGCTCGAACCGGTATTTCAGGCTCTCCACTTCAGCGATAAGATCGTTCATCCGCTTTCGTTCATTATCGGATTCGCCTTTATTACGGTGCTGCATATCGTACTCGGGGAATTGGCTCCGAAATCGGTTGCCATCCGCAAGGCGGAGACGGTGACGCTATGGGCGGCAACCCCGCTCATCTTATTCAGCAAGATCATGCGTCCCTTTATCTGGTTGCTGAACGGCACCGCCGGATTATTGCTCAAGCCTTTCGGCATCGATATCAAGGAGGATACTTCGTCCGCACATACGGAAGAAGAAATCCGGATCTTGGTGCAAGAGAGCCATAAGAGCGGATTGATCGACAACACCGAGCTTACGCTTATGGATAATATCTTTGATTTCGCGGAAACGAACGCGCGCGAGATCATGATTCCGAGAACGGAAATGATCTGCTTGTACGGCAATCTGTCGTTCCAGGAGAATAGAACGATCGCTCTTCGCGAGATGCACACGAGGTATCCGGTATGCGAGAAAGACAAGGACAATATTATCGGCTTCGTCCATATTAAAGATTTGCTTAAAGTGCCGGACAACGCGCTTCTGGACATCCGCGATCTGATTCGACCGATGACGACCGTGCCCGAAAGCATGCCGATCAGCGCGCTTCTGAAGCTTATGCAGAAGAAGAAATCGCAGATCGCCATTCTGATCGACGAGTACGGCGGAACTTCCGGACTTGTTACATTGGAAGATATCATGGAAGAGATCGTCGGCGAAATTCAGGACGAATTCGACGAGGAGCGTCCCGACGTGGAGGAACGCGATGAGAATACGTTCTCGATTAACGGCATGATGTTGATCGAGGAAGTGAACAGCTTCTTCGGATTGGATATTCCGACGGACGATTACGATACGATCGGGGGCTGGATGTATTCCCAGATCGAGAATCCGCCGAAGAAAAATCAATTCGTCGTTTCCGATAACGGCTTCCGATTTACGATCGAAGAAACCGATCACTTGCGGATTTCCCGAATTACCGTGAATCGCACGGATGACAAGACCGAGTGGGAACCGCAAGCCGAGACGGGTTAACGCATAGAGAAAACAGAGCTCCCGAAAGGGACTCGCTAACACAAAGAAACCGTTCTTTTCATAAATGGGTGGGTAGTGCCTCCATTTAGTAAAGAGCGGTTTTTTACGGTATATTATGAGTTTGTACATTCGATAATAATAGATGGCATGTATTTCCTGTATGAGCGAAGCGTTTGCCTTTACTTGATATCCGTTCAAACCCCGTCCGAGTGCACTGTAACGGTCTCGTAGACCGTTACATCCACCGAAACCCCGTCCGCGTGTTCTGTAATGGTCTGGCAGACCGTTACATCCGCCGAAACCCCGTCCGCGTGCACTGTAACGGTCTCGCAGACCGTTACATCCGCTGAAACCCCGTCCGCGTGTTCTGCAAGAGATAAATTAATCGACAGAAATTATCAGGTCAGCACCGTTTGTTAGTTTTCTCGCCGAAGGTTCGCGAGCCAAAAACCAACCGCACCAAGAAGGGCGAATACGGCTCCGATGCGGAATACGTAGGCGAGTCCGAACGAATCATATAACCAACCGCCTAACGTGCCCGCAATCAGTCCGGCCAATCCGGACCAGACGACGGCGAACACCGCTTGTCCAGACGAGCGGTATTCGTCTGGGATCAAGGCTTGCAGGCAACGCAGCGCCGTTATGTAGAAAATGGCGAAGGTGAGGGCGTGCAACATTTGCAGAGCGACCATCATCCAAGGCTCCGTAGCCATGCTGAGTAGCGATAAGCGAACGACGTACATCGAGCTGGCAATCGCAAGCAGAGGAAATTCGCGAAAACGATGGCCATACTTGGCAAGCAGAAAAAAGATCGGAATTTCGCTGACGGCCGAGGCCAACGAGGCATATCCGATGACGGAGTCGTCCGCCCCGATTTCCCTCATCGCCACGGATAGGAACCCTTCGTTCATCCGGTGCGCGGCGGATACGAACATAATCAAGCCGAAAAATACGAGCGTTTCCCGGCGGCGAAGAAGGGCGAACAGGCCTTTGAATTCGAATTTTCTCAGCGTTGCTTGATAATCCCCGATAAAGAAGGAGAAAATCAGCGATATCGAAATGACGCAGAGAATGATTGGTATCGTTAAGTTCGAGCCATACACCTTCAACACGTAACCGAAAATAACCGCGCAAATCGCATATCCGAGCGAGCCGTACATCCGAATGGAAGGGAAACTGATCTTCATACGTTCCGCCGCCAGCAGTGACACGCTGTCGAGCATCGAGTTATTCGGTGTTTGGAAGAAGTAAAAGAGCGCCATAATCCCCGCCATGATGGCGAACTCCTTTTGCGGCAACAACCAGGCAAGCGCGAGAATTTGCACCGCGTATAACACGTTAAGAATGCGAGGCAGATTTTTGGTGCGGTCGCTGAGTACGCCAACGGCGAGATTGGATATGATGGATAATAAAGGGCCGACGGAATAGATCGCTCCGATTTGCAGCTTAGAGAAACCTTTGCTCTCGAAATAAAGCGGAAAATAAGCGACGAGGAGCACCATAGAAGCATAGTTTGCGAACTGCAGCGTGCGCAGCACGAAGAGTTGGCCCCGCATCGAGTGGGTTGGATTCATGCTGGATTCTCCTGTTTTAAGATATTAATCGTTCGGTGGCTTCGGCGGAAGAGCCAATAAAGGAATAGCAATTCCGCGACGACTCCTCCGGATTGGGCGATCGACCCGAGCACGCCGTTCCACGATGGAAGCAGCAGGACGAGCAGGAAAACGGTCGCGGCGGTGAAGATCGCGTTGGAGATTTGGGAACCGAACATCAGCTTCGTTTCTCCGTGAGCCATGACGATCCCGTTTAACGTGTCGAGCCATGGGAAAACAAGCACGAACGGAAGAAAACCGCGCAACGCGTGAATACAGGAAGTGAGCAACTCGTCTTTGACTCCTAGAACGTGAGAGAACATCCAGCCTCCGATCGGGGTGAACGCTATCAGAGTCAGAAGCAACGGAGGGACAAAACCGAGCGTTAACGTGAACTTCCGCACGATCGCAGGATTCTTCTTCACGAAAAGCAGAGCGATCTGGTGGAAGTAGGTAAAGAAGCCAAGGACCAGGTTCATGAGGCTTCCGGCGACGGCAAAGGATGCGACGGCGAGCGTGCCTCTCTCGGTCGTGCCGAGTAAAGCGTTCAGAATGGGCAGCGTCCATACGACAACCAAGGACGAATAGAGCAGCGGGTTGTAAAAAGCAGCCACTTGTTTCGGTCGGATCGTCTCGCATTCTTCGTCTTTCTCCGGCATCTGCTTAAGCAGCCTGCTGGATTCCCACCAGCTCAGCAATGCTTCGATCATCATGCCGAAGACGAAGATGATGGTACCTTGGATCGCTCCGGTGACGCCGACGTGCAGGAAATACTGGGAAAGCAGAAACATAGCCCCCAAGCGAAATACCATCGCGATCGTTAACCAGCGCGTCTTCATTTTGTATATGATAACGCCTTGGTACAAACAGCGGATGCCCGAGAAGACGGAAAGGAACATGAGCGCAGCGTAAGCGTGGATCGCTTGCTGTTCTACGGCCGTGTCGGCTCCGTAAGCGCCTCCGAAAATCCAATGACCGACCGGAGTGTAGGCGATTAGACCGCCGAAGACGATGGAAGCGCCAAATACATAGAAGCTGACATGCCTGACAGCGCGAAAAGAAATCCGGTCCCTCACGAGCGCGGAGCAGGTTTGCCGGAACAATACCGCGGGTTTCTCGGTCACGGTTAGCAGACTCATGGCAAGCGCGTAACCCGCGAGAATGATCTCGGGATTGTCGGATCTGGCTAGCGTTCCGTTAATGATGATGTGAGACAGGTTGATCAGAAGAACGGAAATCCCCATCGGAATGAAAAACAGCAAAAGCCGTCTCAGCGAGACCGGCCCGTTATCGGTAGACATATGTTTCTCCTTGTGAGGGACGCGGACGGCTCCTCATGTCGAGTTAACTAGTATTATATCAGATAAAGGAGGAATTTCGGGGAACATTTTCACATAATAAAAGCTGGATTTCACCTATATGAAATGATAAATTAAAGAATGATGCTTTTAAAAACGGCGTATGAAAAAAGTTCAGGTGGTTACGATGCGAATGGCGCACGAAAGACAGTCGGACAGCCATTTCGTATTCAGCGAAAGGCTCGGCATAGAAATCCCTAGCCTGCAATGCGATTGGGACGAACTGGACTCGGGAAGCCAGACGGTTATTTTAACCAGATGGGAATTGATACGCGGGTCGATTCCGGATCGGATAATGGGTTTCGAAGCCGTTATCCGCGTCAAACAGCAACTGCTGTTCGAGGAGGACGATTTCACGCGTTCCTGCCTATTAAATGGGGAAATTGCCGATCTCGCAAGCCGGATCAACGATCTCAACATTTGGTTTCGGGCGCAACAGGAATTGAACGGCGATGCCAAACAACACGCCGGTTAGAGCAAAGCGGAGGACCCTAAGAAATGACAAACCATACGTTGCTAGCGGGCCGCTCACCACGCGGACCTTTTTCGTTAATGAAAAGAGTGTATAAATACATTTTGCCGGAAGTTCGCGCCGAGCTCGGCCGTTGGCGAGAGAAAGCCGATGGGATACCGGATGCAGAGCTTCGCAAGCAGGCGCTCGATAGCATGAATGCCAAGCAATTCCACTGCGAGGGAGGCGGCGTGTACGCGGCCGCGAATCTGGAGCAGCGGCATGTGCTGATTCCGCTGATCGTCGCATTGCAAACGATAAGCGATTATTTGGATAATCTGTGCGATCGCAGCACATCGCTGGACGCACGCGATTTTCGCTTGCTGCATCAAAGCATGCTGGACGCCGTCACGCCCGAGGCACAGCCAAGTAATTACTATGCTTTGAGAGAAGAACAGGATGACGGTGGTTATCTTCAGGCGCTCGTCTCGCAATGCCAAGCTTCGATAGCACTTCTGCCTTCCTACGGGAAAGTTCAGTCACACGTCGTCGAGCTGGTTCAATTGTATGCGGATCTGCAAGTCTACAAGCATATCGCCCACTCCCGCCGCGAAGCGGAATTGCTAGAATGGTGGAACAAGCATTCCGCCGGGTATCCGCAGTTGCAATGGAACGAATTTGCTGCAGCGACGGGGTCCACGCTAGGAATGTTCATGCTTTTTCTTGCGGCCACCGATCCGCGGCTAGATACGGAACAAGCGAAGGCGATTCGCGACCGTTATTTCCCGTCGATCTGCGGTTTGCATATTCTGCTTGATTATTTGATCGATCAGGCGGAGGACAGAGAAGGCGGAGATTTAAACTTCTGCAGCTATTACGACGACGAGCGAGCACTTAATGAACGCATGAGGCTGATGGTTCAAGCCGCGAGACAATCCGCCGACGAGCTGCCCTTCGGGCATTTTCACCGAATGATCGTGGAAGGTTTGGTCGCGTTGTACTTGTCCGATCCGAAGGTGAGGAAACAGCGGGACGTGCGGCAGACCGCCAAGCTTCTGATGAAGGGGAGCCCTTGGACTAGAGTGTTCTTCTGGCTGAACAGCCATTGGATAAGGAAGGCCATGTAAGTTACAGAGAATCAAACAGGGAGGAATTTTGGAGATGAGTGCAGTTAAGAAGATTGCCGTACTGACAAGCGGCGGGGATTCGCAAGGGATGAACGCGGCGGTAAGAGCCGTCGTCAGAAGCGCGCTATTTCGGGGGATTGAAGTATATGGCGTGCAGCGTGGTTACCAGGGCTTGCTTAACCGGGATTTAAGAGAAATGGATTTGCGCAGCGTAGGCGACATTATTCAGCGCGGCGGCACGATTCTGCAGACGGCCCGCTGTAAGGAGTTCGTAACGCCGGAAGGCCAACAACGCGGTGCGGACGTGCTGCGCGAGTATGGGATCGACGGCCTTGTCGTTATCGGGGGCGACGGTTCCTATCAAGGCGCGAATAAGCTAAGCAAGCTGGGAATCAAAACGATGGCCTTGCCGGGTACGATCGATAACGACATTCCGTTCACGGATTTTACGATCGGTTTCGATACGGCGGTTAGCATCGTCGTCGACGCGATCAATAAGCTTCGGGACACGATGACTTCCCACGAAAGATCGTCCGTCGTCGAGGTTATGGGGCGCCACTGCGGCGATATCGCTCTATATGCCGGTTTGGCGAGCGGAGCGGAAGCGATCCTTGTGCCTGAGGTTCCGTTTGATATTAAGGAGATCTCGCTTCGCATGAAGGACAACTTCCAGAAGGGCAAACGGCACGGCATCGTGGTTGTGGCCGAAGGCGTCGGATCGGGAGACGAAGTTGCCCGGGGCATTACCGAGTACAGCGGCATCGAACCTCGCGTTACCGTGCTAGGGCATATTCAACGGGGCGGAGCGCCAACCCATAACGATCGGATTCTGGCTAGCCAATTGGCGGATTACGCGGTGCAACGGCTCATGGAAGGCGATTCCGGCAAAGGGATTGGCCTTGTCAAAGGGGAATTCGTCGCGACGGATATCGAACAAGTCGTATCCACGAAAAAATCCTTTAACCTGGACTTATACAACTTGGCATTGCGCTTAGCCCAATAATCGCTTTTACGGGGCTGTCCCAGGGTCTGATGATCCGAGGGACGGCTCTTTTTTCATGTTCTGGTAAAATATTTTGCCCTAGCGTAGAACTCTTATATCCATTATAATAGCGGATGAGAGAACGGAATTTCATTCGTAATGAACAGAATTTCAAGAAAATAAGTCCTTGGAATGGTGTGAGTTTGGTTGGATAACGACAAAGTCAAAAAAGTAGTCGAGGCAGCCAAGTTATATTACGAGTTGGACTACAGCCAGAATCAAATCGCGGATACGCTTGGGGTATCCCGACCGACCGTTTCCCGTCTTCTACAGCAAGCTAAATCGGAAGGCATCGTCACGATCGAGATCAAGGATCCGACGGAGGATGTCGAAGTTCTAAGAGGTTTGCTGAAAGAGAGATTCCAGTTGAAGAACGTTGTGGTCGCTTTTACTCCGACTTATGAAGAAAGCGTCGTCAAAAGGTATATCGGCCAAGCGGCGGCGGCTTTTATCGCGGAGCTTGTCAAAGACGGCGACACGATCGGGGCGTCGTGGGGATCGACGATGTATCAAGTTGCCCTGCATCTGAAAGGGAGGTCTTTGAATAATTCCTTCGTGGTGCAATTGAATGGAGGGGTCAGCGATGCCGACATCCGGATATCTCCGTCGGAGATCGTTCATCGGATAGGCAAAGCTTTTAACGTGACACCTTACTTCATGTATTTGCCCGCAATTGTAGATCATATTCTCGTGAAGCAGGCGATGCTTACGGATCGCCACATTCGCAGGGTCATGGATATGGGACTTCAAGCGAATATCGCCGTTTTTACGGCGGGGTCGCCGACACCGGATTCCGTCCTGCTGAATTCAAGCTATTTGCGCAATGAAGAATTGGAGATCATAAGAACGAAGGCTGTCGGCGACATTTGCTCGAGATATTACGATTCCGACGGCGAAATCTGTCTTCCAAGCCTGAACGAACGCACGGTGGGCATCGAACTCGCGGACTTGCGCTCCAAGGAACATTCGATCCTGGTCGCAGGAGGCGCTTCTAAAGTAAACGCTATCTTGGGCGCTCTGCGGGGAAATTACGTTAATACGTTGGTTACGGATCAGATTACGGCTAGATCATTGCTCAACAAAACACAAGCATAGGAGAAATGACAACGATGATGACGCCTGAACAAATCGCGCAACGAATCGACCATACTTTGCTGGCAGCCGTTAGCACGAAGAACGATATCGTAAAATTATGCGAAGAAGCGAAGCAATACGGCTTTGCGACGGTCTGCGTGAATCCGTATTGGGTGCCGCTGGCAGTTCGCGAACTTGCCGGCAGCAGCGTAGGCATAACGACGGTAATCGGCTTCCCACTCGGCGCGAGCCGGACGGAGACGAAAGTCGCGGAAGCGCGGGATGCCATTCAAGCCGGCGCGACCGAGATCGATATGGTCTTGAATATCGGAGCGTTGAAATCGGGCGATTCGGAAGCCGCAAAACGCGACATCGCCGAAGTTGTTGCCGCTTGCAAAGGCAAGGCGCCGGTAAAAGTCATTATCGAAACGTGTTATTTAACGGACGACGAGAAACGCCAAGCTTCTCTGCTTTGCAAGGAAGCGGAAGCCGATTTCGTCAAGACGTCGACGGGATTCGGCACGGGCGGAGCGACCGTCGAGGACATCGCGCTCATCCGCAGCGTAGTTGGACCCGATATGGGCATTAAAGCTTCGGGAGGCGTTCGTAATCTCGAAGTGGCTGAGAAGCTCATTGAAGCAGGGGCAACCAGGCTCGGGGCAAGCTCATCGATCGCTATCGTCACGGGCGGAAATGCCCAAGGCTATTAAAAGTATATCTGGACAAGTCAAGGAGGGCACCGAGCGATGAGAACTGTGGATTTAATTACGAAAAAACGCGACGGCGGCGAATTGACGGAACAAGAAATCAACAGCCTGATCCGCGGGTACACCGACGGATCGATTCCCGACTACCAAATGTCGGCAATGGCCATGGCGATTTTCTTCCGGGGGATGACGCCGACGGAAAGAGCGAACTTGACGATGGCGATGGTTCACTCGGGAGACACGATTGACTTGTCCGGGATTTCCGGAATCAAGGTCGACAAGCACAGTACCGGAGGGGTCGGAGATACGACGACACTTGTTCTCGCTCCTTTGGTCGCTTCCATCGGAGTACCCGTTGCTAAAATGTCGGGAAGAGGATTGGGGCATACCGGAGGAACGATCGACAAGTTGGAAGCTGTGCCCGGTTTCCATGTCGAGATCGATAACGAGACGTTTATCGATCTTGTGAACCGCAACGGGCTAGCGGTCATCGGGCAAAGCGAAAACTTGACCCCGGCGGACAAAAAGCTTTACGGCTTAAGGGACGTTACGGGAACCGTAAATTCGATTCCGCTCATCGCCAGCTCGATCATGAGCAAGAAGATCGCATCCGGCGCGGATGCCATCGTGCTTGACGTGAAGACCGGAGACGGCGCTTTCATGAAAGAAATGTCTGAGGCGGAAGAACTCGCTTCTTGCATGGTGGATATCGGCAATCGCGTCGGACGTCGCACCGTTGCCGTATTGTCGGATATGAGCCAACCGCTTGGCAACGCGATCGGCAACGCGCTCGAAGTGAAAGAAGCGATCGATACGCTGAGAGGCGTCGGCCCCGAGGATTTAACGGAGCTATGCTTGACGCTTGGCAGCCATATGGCCGTATTGGCCGGAGTCGCTTCCAGTAAGGAAGAAGCTCGGGATCTGCTTGAACAATCCATCGCAAGCGGCAGCGCGCTCGATAAATTCAAAGCGTTCCTGACCGCTCAGGGCGGCGACGCTTCGCTCGTCGATGAGCCCGAACGTCTCGTTACCGCTAAGTATCGTATCGAAGTTCCTGCCAAAGAAGAGGGCTTCGTCGCCGCGATCGCCGCGGAGAGAATCGGCCTTGCGGCCATGATGCTTGGCGCGGGGCGGGCGACGAAAGAGTCACAGATCGATCTCGCCGTCGGCATCGTCCTCCATAAGAAAATCGGGGATCGCGTTCAACTCGGAGAGTCTATCGCTACGATTCATGCGAATAGCAATTCGAACGACGAAGCGTTGGCGAAAATTTACGAATCCATCGAGATTCGGCCACAACCGGTCGCGCCTCCGGCGTTAATCGTCGGGGAGATTAAATAAATGAAAATCAAGCGGCGGACAAGCAAGTTGGGGTTAATGGGTTACACTTATAAAGGGGGTGAAAAGAAATGGGCCAGTTGCTAAAAAGAATGGAAGAGGCGACTAAGTATATCGCGTCTCGAATCGACGACAAGCCAAAGATCGGCCTGATTCTGGGCTCCGGTCTGGGAGAACTCGCCGACGACATTCAAGACGCTGTCCGGATTCCTTACGAGTCGATCCCGCATTTTCCGGTATCGACGGTTGAAGGTCATGCGGGCCAGCTCGTAATTGGTCGACTCCATGAACGGACGGTCATCGCAATGCAGGGGCGGTTTCATTATTATGAAGGCTATTCCATGCAAGAGGTTACGTTCCCGGTGCGCGTCATGAAGGCGCTTGGGGTCGAAAGACTCATCGTGACGAACGCTTGCGGAGGCATGAATCCCGATTTCGAACCGGGAGATTTAATGCTTATTCAGGACCATCTGAACATGACGGGCGCCAACCCGCTGATCGGGGAGAACGAATCCGCATTGGGACCTCGTTTTCCGGATATGAGCCGAGCGTACACACCAGATTTGCTCGAGCTTGCCCGGGAGACGGCGCAATCGCTAGGCATTCGTGTCAGACAAGGCGTTTACGCCGGGATTACCGGTCCGTCTTATATGACGCCGGCTGAATTGAAGATGCTTCGCCTGATCGGCGGCGACGCGGTGGGCATGTCCACCGTGCCGGAAGCGATCGTAGCGAGCCATATGGCCATACAAGTACTTGGTATTTCTTGCGTTACGGACATGGCGATCGGGGAGCATCTAGAACCGTTAAGCCATGAGCAAGTCATCGAAGTCGCGAACCGTACAAAACCGAAATTCATCTCGCTTGTCAAGGAGATCGTTTCGAAGCTGTAGGCTTGAGGCTACCCGATTTGCAACGCGCAACATTCAATTCCATCGATAATCGATTATAAGGAGAGAATAGGATATGAATAAAACAGCTAAGCTGTTTACAGGTATTATGCTTGTCGCTTCCTTGACGCTTACTGCATGCGGAGCGAAAAATAACAATGGCGGTGCAGCTAGCCCGAGTGAAAGCCCAAGTGCTTCGCCAAGTGCTTCACCAAGCGCAAGCCCAAGTGAAGGCGCGGGAACCGTTGACGGCAAAGGCTTCAAATTCGCGATGGTTACAGACGTAGGCGGCGTAAACGACAAGTCGTTCAACCAAAGCGCTTGGGAAGGTCTTTCTCGTTTGAAAGACGACACGGGAGCAAGCGTCAAGTATCTCGAGAGCAAAGAAGCGACAAACTATTTGACCAACCTGAACAAATTCGTACGCGACGATTATAATCTGACATGGGGTATCGGCTTCCTGATGGGCGACGCGGTAAAAGACGCGGCAACCAAAAATCCGAAAGCACACCTTGCGATCATCGACAATGAAGTCGACGCGCCGAACGTAGCCTCCATTACGTTCGCTGAAAACGAAGGATCTTTCCTCGTTGGCGTAGTTGCCGGCATGATGACGAAATCGAACAAAATCGGTTTCGTAGGCGGAATCGACATCCCCGTAATCAAACGCTTCGAGCTTGGTTTCGTGGCGGGCGTCAAAGCGGTTAATCCGGACGCGAAGGTTACGGTCAACTATACGGGCGCATTCGATAAAGCAGACCTGGGTAAAGCTGCTGCCGCTTCGATCTACAACGACGGCGCGGACATCATTTTCCACGCGGCTGGCGGAACAGGCAACGGCGTGTTCAACGAAGCGAAAGAACGCAACAAGTCGGCTAAGCCGGACAAGAAAGTATGGGTTATCGGCGTCGACAAAGACCAATCCCTCGAATTCGGCGACGACGTTACGCTGACTTCCATGTTGAAACGCGTTGACGAAGCCGTATACCGCATTTCCGAGCAAATGATCGAAGGCAACTTCCCTGCGGGAAAAAACACGACGCTTGGTCTGAAAGATGATGCGGTTGGTTTGCCGGAAACATCGACCAAGAACGTGCCTAAGGAAGTATTGGACAAAGTCGAAGAGTACAAGCAAAAAATCGTAAGCGGAGAAATTACGGTACCGACTGCCAAGTAATTAATAACTAGCAAAGGGTGCGACTATGGAACAGGCGAATACAGTCGTAGAAATGCGCAACATTACGAAACGTTTCCCCGGCATCGTCGCAAACGATAGCGTCAACTTCAAGCTGAGAAAGGGCGAGATTCACGCCCTTCTCGGCGAGAATGGCGCCGGCAAATCGACGATGATGAACGTCTTGTTCGGGCTATACCAGCCTGAAGAAGGGGAGATCTTCGTTAATGGGCAACAAGTCGTCATAGACGGTCCCAATAAAGCGATTAAACTCGGCATCGGAATGGTGCACCAGCACTTCAAGCTGGTGCATCCGTTTACCGTGACGGAAAACATCATCCTTGGCAGCGAGCCCAAGAAATGGCTGGGACTCGCGGTGGATAAGAAGATGGCCTACGAGAAAGTCGGCAACCTCTCCCACCAATATGGCTTAAACGTGGACCCCTATGCGAAAATCGACGAAATCTCGGTCGGCATGCAGCAAAGGGTCGAAATCCTGAAGACGCTGTACCGTGGCGCGGACATTTTGATTTTCGACGAACCAACAGCGGTGCTGACTCCGCAGGAGATCAGTGAACTGCTCGTTATTATGCGTAATCTTGTCAATCAAGGTAAATCGATTATTTTGATCACCCACAAACTTAAGGAAATTATGGCGATTGCCGACAGCGTTACGATCGTACGTCGGGGCAAAGTCATTGACAGCTTGCCGGTAGCGGGAACGAGTCCAAACCAATTGGCCGAGAAAATGGTCGGTCGGGAAGTGTCGCTTAAGCTCGACAAAAAGGATGCCGTGCTGGGCGAGCCGATATTGGAAGTGGACAACCTAGTCGTCAAGGGCCGACAAGGCCTGAATGCGCTTAACGGAACAAACTTCACGCTTCGTCGCGGAGAGATTCTCGGCATTGCCGGCGTGGAAGGAAACGGCCAAAGTGAACTGATCGAAGCGTTGACCGGTCTTCGCCCTGTCGCGGACGGTTCGATCAAAATCTCCGGTGAAGAGATCGCGGGCAAGAAGCCGCGCCAAATCTCAGAGGCGGGAATATCCCTGATTCCGGAAGATCGTCATAAGCATGGTCTTGTGCTCGATTTCCCGGTGCGGGAAAACATGGTTCTGGAAACTTACTATCAACCGCAGTTCAACAAAAAGGGTTTTCTCGATTTCAACGAGATCGCGACCCATGCGGAGCGGCTCGTAAAAGACTTTGACGTGAGAACGCCGTCCATTATGACGGACGCTCGCGCTTTATCCGGAGGAAACCAGCAGAAGGCGATCATCGCGAGGGAAGTCGACAAAAACCCGGACGTTCTGATCGCCGCCCAGCCGACGCGGGGATTGGACGTCGGCGCGATCGAGTTTATTCATAAGAGACTCGTCGAGCAGCGCAACATGGGTAAAGCGGTACTGCTCGTCTCTTACGAGCTCGAGGAAATCCTTCAATTGTCCGATCGAATTGCGGTCATCTATGAAGGACGCATCGTTGGGGAAGTCAAACCTTCCGAGACGAACGATCAGGAACTAGGTCTCATGATGACGGATTACAAGCGACCGCAAGGAGGCCCGGAAAGTGAATAAACTGATTAGAGCATTCACGAAGGATTCGGCGCTCGTTCCGCTCGTCGCGATCGTGCTCGGATTGATCGTGGGCGCGATCATTATGCTGATCGGCGGTTATGACCCGATATTAGCCTATCGGTCGCTGCTCGAAACCGTATTCGGTAATCGATATGATTTCGGGGAAACGTTGACGGCGATTACGCCGATCCTGTTCACCGGCTTGTCCGTCGCGTTCGCGTTTCGTACCGGTTTGTTCAATATCGGCGCAGAAGGACAATATATTATGGGCATGACGGGGGCGACGATTATCGGCGTTACCGTGCACCTGCCGTGGTATATTCATGCTCCGCTCGCGGTTGTTGTCGGCGCGATATGCGGCGGTATATGGGGCATGATTGCAGGTTATTTGAAAGCGGCCAGAGGCGTGAACGAGGTCATTACGACGATCATGTTGAACTGGATCGCTTTGCATCTGGCGAACTATCTCGTCAATCGTTTCTTGCTCGAGCCGGGTAAAGGCAGGTCTTATATGGTAGACGACTCAGCCTCCGCAACAATTGGTTGGCTGTCTCGTTTCATGGATGACGCGCGGATGCACTGGGGAATGTTTTTTGCGTTGCTTTGCGTCATATTCTTCTATGCTTTTCTCTGGAGAACGAAACAAGGCTTTGAGCTGCGTGTTGTCGGATCGAACGCCGACGCGGCCGCTTATGCCGGAATCAACGTCAATAGTGGCGTCGTGAAGGCGATGTTCATCTCCGGCGCGCTGGCGGGATTGGCCGGAGTATTCCAGGTGCTTGGCGTATTCCACAACCAAGTGATCGCGGCCAGCCACACCGGACATGGATTCGACGGCATCGCGGTTGCGCTGCTCGGAGGCAATACCCCTCTCGGCGTACTTCTGGGAGCGATCCTGTTTGGAACGTTGTCCTATGGGGCGGCAGGCATGAGCTTCGGGGCGGATGTGCCTCCGGAGATCATTCGCATCGTCATCGGATCCGTTATTTTCTTCGTCGCGGCTCCGGGCATCATCCGTTGGCTGCTGAAGCGGGTATCCGGGAAGAAACGCAAAGAGGAGGCGATCTAGATGGATGCGGCAACGATAGGACATATGCTCAATACCGCCTTCGTATTCTCGACAGCGTTAATCTTGGCCGCGCTCGGCGGGATCCTCTCGGAACGATCGGGCGTCGTCAATATTGGATTGGAAGGTTTGATGACGGCAGGGGCGTTCGCCGCCGCCGTGGCAGCCTTCAAAGCGCAGGAGGCGGGGTACGGAGCCGCGTCGCCTTGGATAGGCGTAATCGCCGGGGCGATCTTTGGCTTGCTATTCTCGCTGATCCATGCGGTGGCGACGATCACGTTCAGGGCCGATCAGGTCGTCAGCGGGATCGTCATCAACTTCATTGCGGGCGGTTCGACCTTGTATCTCGTGAAGCTGCTTTTCTCGGGCTCCGGCGAAACATCGCTCGTCAATGAAGTTTTCCACAAGGTGAAAATTCCGCTGCTATCGGATATTCCGATCATCGGTGATGGGATTTTTAACGCTTACCCGACGACTTACCTGGCTTTGATCTTGGTCGGTGTGATCTATTATATGCTGTACAAAACGGCTTTCGGCCTGCGCCTCCGTTCTGTAGGCGAGCATCCGAGCGCGGCGGATACGGTTGGCATTAAAGTGCTCCGTATGCGTTACGCGGCAGTGCTTATGAGCGGAATTCTCGCCGGCATCGGCGGTGCGACCATCGCCATGACGACAACGGGATCGTTCTCGCACAACACGATATCCGGACAAGGTTTTATCGCGCTGGCGGCTGTTATCTTCGGTAAATGGAACCCGCTTGGCGCAATGGGCGCTGCGTTATTTTTCGGATTCGCGCAGTCGATCAACAACGTATTGCAGTTGTTCGATTTCTCGTCCCATATCCCGCCGGAATTCATTTACATGCTGCCGTACGTGCTCACGATTCTCGTGCTCGTCGGAGCGGTCGGACGCTCGAAAGCGCCCGGAGCTTTGGGAGAACCTTATTTCCCAGGCAAACGATAACGAACCGCATTATTTAAGAAAGACTGTCGAGAACTTCTCGGCAGTCTTTCTTATATCCCAGAATAGCACGATTAAATCGAGTAACTCCCATGCTGCGCCGTCGTTGTCCCAGAATAGCACGATTAAATCGAGTAACTCCCGGCTTGCATCAAATCAAAAACCCGCCGGGAATCCCGGCGGGATTGAGTTGTATCTTATCAAGTGAATAAGTGCTGTAATCTTAATACTTAACGCCTTCCGAATATCTGTTGCCTGCGCTCCACAAGAGGAACTCCTGAACTCCGCTGTCGTTAAGGGCTTTAATCTGCGCTTGCACTTCCGCTGCCCCGTAAGGAATATAATGTCCTTTGCCTAACCACTTGGCGGTAAAGTCCTGTATCCACGGCCGGATAACCGGCTTGTTGTCTCCTAGAGGCTCCAGCTTCTTATGCGTATCGTCCATGGCGCCTTTGACCGTTGCGTAAGGAGCCGTATCGGGGTCTTTCTGTTTAAACCAACCGGTGCTGTAATGGCTAGGATAGATCATCGGACAGATTACGTGAACCGAATTGGAGATCTTCGTAAAATCTTGTCCGATCCCTTCGGCGGCCGGTACGGATGCCGCGTAGCCGAAAATATCGACGGACACTCTAACCCCAAGCGGCGCCAATTCCTTTTTGGCGTATTCCACGAACCCGGTGACGATGTCGACTCGGCTCAGTTCGTTTTTGTCGAACTTCAGGTTGTCGGCTTTTTTCTCGAAACCTTCGGGGAACCTGACATAGTCGAATTGGATTTCTTTAAAGCCCAGCTTAGCCGCTTCTTTGGCGATCTCGACGTTGTACTCCCATACTTCCTTACGATAAGGGTTGACGAATTTGTCTTTGTTTTTATTTTGCCAGAGCGTTCCGTCCTTCTGGATAAAGGAGTACTCCGGATGCTCCTTAGCGAGCACGCTGTCTTTGAAGACGACAACCCGCGCGATCGGGTAAATGTCGTGCTCCTTTAAGGTCGTCATGAGCTTATCGATATCTTTAATATAAGGCTGGGGACTGCCTAACTCCTGCAATATCGGGTTAGTCGTTTTGTATGTAATGTTGCCCAAATCGTCCTTGATATCAATAACCATGGCGTTCAAATCCGTCTTGTCGATCAAGTTCAACAGACTGGCCATTCTTTCGCCGCCGGCGCTGTAAGCCGTAACATAAATTCCTTTGACGACCGGAGCGTCCGGTTGAGGATCCCCTACGATTACGGGGGATTGCCCGTTGTCCGTTGTCGGATCGACGGGAGCCTGCATATGATGCATTCCGGTCTTCATGATTTTCCATAAGCTGTCCTGCGACTTCCCGTTTTCTTGCTGTCCCCCGATCATGCTGTTGAAAAGCAGAATAAACGTCAGAAAAATATTCATTTATATACTCTCTCCCTATAAGCTCTGTAACAAGATTATAAACGAGATAGGGGAGAGTAGACACAGGTATTTTGTAGTATTTTGATGAAATTTCCGGGTTATCCAATAAATAATTTACCGCTTCCGAAATTCCCCGATCACGTCGACCGTTTGAACGACGTTTACGAAAGCTTTGGCGTCCACTTCTTTGATCATTTTACGGAGTTCGGCCAGTTCAAACCGGGTTGTGACCGTCATGAGCATATCCCGTTCTTCGCTCGTAAATGCGCCTCGGGTTTTGATGATGGTGACGCCTCTAGGAAGCTTGAGCAGTCTAGAAGCGATTTCTTGGGTATGGTTGGTGACGATAAAGGCGGTGACTTTATGGTGAGGCGTGTACGCGGTGTCAATGATTTTTCCCGTCAAATAAATCGACAGCAACGAATACAGGGCGGCATTCCAATCATTTTTAAGGAAACCGAGGGCGGCGACTACGATCGTGTTTAGAAAAACGGTCATAAGGCCGATGGGCAAGTCCCTGTATCGTGATATAATAGAAGCGATGATGTCAAAGCCCCCAGAGGAGCCTCCATATCGAAGCGTGACCGTTGTGCCTAATCCGACGAGAACGCCGCCGAATACGGAGGCAAGCAACCGATCATTCGTAAGCTCGATAACCGGAATAACCTGAAGAAAAATAGCCGTGGAGACAACGGTCACGATACTAAGCGCGATAAACCTTTTTCCGAGAACGCGATACCCCCAGAGCAAAATCGGCACATTCAGGGCAAAATACAGCCAGCCGATATTCCAACCGCTTAAGTATCCAATCACCATGGCAACGCCGGATAGGCCGCTGCTAAGCAGCTTCGTCGGTATCAGTAACAACTGGAAGCCGAGCCCGACCGTGGCGGCACTGATCATCATCAAAAATACGGGGCCAAGAATGGCAATCCTCTTCATGACAGATCTCCCTTGTAGACAAAAACGTGATAAACTTCGGTTGGTTTAGATTTCCCTTGTAATGGAAGCTCATTCAACCGGATGGAATTGTTTGGCTGAAACAATTTCCTCAGACTAGAGTTTATGAGCGGCTTTGTGCTATAATGAACTGATCATTTTTTTGGAAGCCGTAAGTTGAAGGCCCAACACAGAAGGAGATTGAAAAAGTTTGAACACATTTGCAGAGTTTGGTTTGGAGCCTGATGTTCTTCAAGCCATATCGGAGATGGGATTTGAAGAGGCGACCCCAATCCAAGCGAAAGCTATTCCCGTTGCCATCGCAGGCAAAGACATGATCGGGCAGGCCCAGACGGGTACTGGTAAGACCGCAGCATTCGGCATACCGCTGATCAGCAAGATCGCTGCATCAGAAGACCGCATTGTCGCCTTGATTATGGCGCCTACTCGCGAACTCGCGATTCAGGTATCGGAAGAAATCGAGAAGCTTGGACGTTTCAAGGGACTTCGTTCCTTGGCTATATATGGCGGTCAAGACATCTCACGTCAAATCCGTTCCTTGAGACGGAAGCCGCAGATCATTATCGGAACACCGGGTCGTTTGCTCGACCACATTAACCGCAAGACGATCCGCCTAGACGACGTGCAAACTGTCGTGCTGGACGAAGCGGACGAAATGCTGGACATGGGCTTCATGGAAGATATCCAATCGATCCTGAAGCTTGTGCCGGAAGAACGCCAGACGTTGCTCTTCTCCGCGACGATGCCGGCAAACATTCAGAAGCTTGCGCAGCAATTCCTTCGCGAGCCGGAGCACGTGAAAGTCGAATCCAAGCTGCTTAGCGCGCCTTCGATTCAACAATATTACGTGGAAATCCAAGAACGGATGAAATTCGACGGTCTCTGCCGTCTTCTCGACATGGAGCCGCCTGAATTGGCAATTATTTTCGGTCGTACGAAGCGCCGCGTTGCCGAGCTTTCCGAAGGTCTGATGAAACGCGGGTACGCTTGCGACGGCCTGCACGGTGATTTGTCCCAGAACCAACGCGACGCCGTCATGCGCAAATTCCGCGACGGCAGCATCGATATTCTCGTTGCTACAGACGTAGCGGCGCGCGGATTGGACGTATCGGGCGTCACTCACGTTATTAACTTCGACTTGCCGCAAGATCCGGAAAGCTATGTTCACCGGATCGGCCGTACGGGCCGTGCCGGCAAAGAAGGCACTTCCTGGTCGTTCGTTACGCACCGGGAGATCGATCACCTCCACTTCATCGAGAAGGTAACGCGTCACCGCATCGCCAAGAAGATGCTTCCGACATTGTCCGAAGCGATGGAAGGCAAGCAGAAAGTGCTGGCGGAGCGTATCATGGAAACCGTTCGTACAGAAGAAGAAGTCAACCCTTTCAAATGGGTGGCTATGCAACTGCTGGAGCAGTACGATTCCGTTGAATTGCTTGCCGCGGCAATGAAATTGCTTAATGGCGACAAGAAAGACGTCAACATCGAATTGACTCCTGAAGATCCGGTACGTTCCAAGAAACGTAAATTCGAAGGCAATCGCAGCGGTGGTTATAGCAGCGGTAGCGGCGGCGGACGTCGTTACGGCGGCAGCAGCGGCGGTCAAGGCTCCTGGCGTCAAGGCCAAGGCCAAGGGCGCAATGATTCCCGCGGCGGTTCCGGATATGGCGGCGGCCAACGTAAGCCATACGGCGGCGGCGGCAATCGTTACAATAACAATCGCGACGACAGTGGTTATCGGGATCGCGGCGGACGTACGGAGCGCAGAGACGATTCCCGCGGCAGCCGTTCTCAAAACGAGGATTTCGTAAAGATCTAATCAAGCAGGCATACTGACGAAATGGTCATCAGGGAGGAATCCCCATGGAAATGCGGGGCATGATGGGCGGCTTCTATAAGCTGTCCGAATGGATCATGAGGTTGTCAGTTACGAATGTATTATGGCTACTCACATCGTTGCCTTTCTGGTTAGTGATGTTTGCATTTCTGACGGCACAAAACGAGACCGAGCTGCAAGCGTTCGTAATTCCGCTTGCAGTCGTGGCTCCGTTTACTCTGTTTCCGGCGACCTCGGCCATGTTCTCGGTCGCCCGGAAATGGGTGCTTGGAGATGTTGACGTGCCGCTTCTGAAAACATTCTTTCGTAACTACAAACAAAACTACGTTCAGGCGATGATCGGCGGTATTGTCTACGCGCTCCTGTTCGCGATTCTTATAATTGATTTTCAGGTCTATTTACGGCAAATTGCCCAATTGCAGTTGCTCGCGTACTTGTTTATCGCATTGATTATATTGCTGTCGATTTCTTTGCTGCACTTTTTCTCGCTGCTATCGCACTTTCATATGAAAACGGTTCAATTGCTCAAGAATGCGCTTATTCTCACGATCGGACGACCTATCCGTTCTCTGATCATGGCGATCGGCGCAGCGGCCGTGCTCGCTCTGAGCTTTATGAAATTCACGTTTCTTATCCCGTTTTTCTTCGGAAGCATCATCGCCGTTTACACGTTCTTTAACTTCAATCTGGTCATCCAGAAGATGATGTTGCTTAAAGAAGCGGCCGAAGCGACGGACGAATCCCAATCGGAGGACGAAGCGGACGGCGAAACCGACGAAGAGTCCGAAGAAGGAAAGAAATCCCAAGGCTAATCGTTTTACTTTTCAATCCTGCCTGATTATAATAGGAATATTCCTGCCCTGTACGTTACGGCGCTTTATTGTTTTGAACCAATGTTTGTTTCCAGGGAGCTCTACATCGCCAGGCGGCTGACAAGCCCTCGAAAAGGGAAGTCAAAACCCGGGCTGCGGGCACCCACCTGCCAAAGCAGGTTCAGAAACATGCACGTCGGACGGCAATGGCGGGTTTTTTCTATCTATGGGCTTTAATCCCCGGGACAGGCGTGGTATGATAGAACGTAGCGCCAAGGGTACTCGGAGGGAGAGAGAGCATTTGAAGCGATTGTTGATTGGGTTAATCCGAAGCCATGAACATACGAGCGACAAGGCGAAAGATCCAAAGCTTAAATCTCATTATTATCGCCTTTCGAAAGATCGTGCTTGGGACGAGATTAGCACCATTCTCAAGAAGATGAAGGGGTACAAGGTCCTTCACGAAGTTCAGACGGTCGGGGAGATCGTCATGGAGAAAAAATCGATGGCCGGGCGCACGATGGACATTACAGTCCAACTCGTCGGCACGGGCCCAGGCAATACTGCGGTAGATATTTATTCCGCTTCTAGAGGGTCGCTTGGCGATTTGGGAGCGAATTATCGGAATATACAAGAAATATATAGCGTGCTGGATCGTAAATTGGCTACATATAAATCGTAGACAAGCGTTCCTGAAGACATAGAAAAGCGAGGAAGGCGATACCCGCCCATACCTCGCTTTTGTCTTGCATATGTCCTGGCTTATAGCAGGCTCTTAACCGCGGAGATAGCGGCCTCGTAGTTTGGATGCTCGCCCATTTCGTTCAGCACTTCGATGTAAGCAATTTTATCGTTGGCGTCAAGAACGAAGATCGCTCTCATATCCAGTTGGAATTCTTTGATAAGAACGCCGTATGCTTTGCCGAAGCTGTTGTCTTTGTAATCCGAAAGAAGATATACGCGATCGACTCCTGCTGCGGCGCACCAGCGAGCTTGAGCGAACGGCAAGTCCACGCTGATGGTGAGAATGGCGACGTTGTCGCCCAGTTTGGAAGCTTCTTCGTTAAAACGGCGGGTTTGCGCGTCGCAAACACCGGTGTCGATCGAAGGGACGACGCTGATCAGTTTAACCTTGCCGGCGAAATCTTTCAGGGAAGACGTCTCGAGCAGGTTTTTGTTCAAGGAAAAATCGGGAGCAGCGTCTCCGACTTTTAGTACCGGACCGACGAGAGTGATTGGATTGCCTTTGAATTCGGCGGAACGTTCTTGGGACATGAATAGCTTCCTCCTTCATTGATAAGGTTTGCCGTTATCATTATAATCGTTATGGAATGTCCTTGTCCAATCATTGGAATAAACGCGTTACGGAGGAGAGGTTCACTTGGAACTTAGGCAATTGGAATATTTCGTGCAGGTTGCCCGTCTGCAGCATGTTACGAAAGCTGCCGAAGAGCTTCATGTGGCGCAGTCAGCGGTCAGCAGGCAGATTCACAGGCTCGAAGAAGAACTCGGCATTCGCCTATTCATGCAGCGAGGCCGCAACGTTCAACTGACGCCCGTAGGTCAACTGTTTCTGCGTAGAGCCGAAGCGGTGTTGGGAGATCTGGATCGGGCCGTGATGGAAATTCATGAATTTCTAGATCCCGAAGTCGGCGAGATCAGGCTTGGGTTTCCTCATAGCTTAGGCATACATCTCGTTCCCCAAGTCGTAGCCGCTTTTAGAAAGCTGCATCCCAACGTAAAGTTCCGTTTTCGTCAAGGCATGTACCCTTCGCTAATCCGGGATGTTGTCGATGCGGAAGTGGACATCGCTTTTATATCGCCTTTTCCCGATAAGAACGAGCAAGTCACGGGAGAAGTCGTCCTGACGGAGGAATTATTCGCGATATTACCGGAAAGGCATCGATTGGCAAGGGCAAAGTCTATCGTGTTAAGCGATCTTAAGGATGAGACCTTCGTTTTGTTCAGTTCGGGTTATTCCCTGCGTCCGATCGTATGGGATGCCTGCAAGGAAGCCGGGTTTACGCCGAAAATCGGTTTCGAGAGCGAAGAACACGGCACGATACGGGGCTTGGTCGCCGCCGGTATGGGCGTTAGTCTATTGCCGGAAATGGCGATGTACGAGACGAGCTCGATGATGCCGGCCGTCGTGAAGATCAGCGAGCCTCACGTCACCCGAACGATCGGCATCATTCACAGGGCGGGAGAGAAGCTACCTCTCGTCGTACGCATGTTTCATGAGTTTCTGATCGATTTCTTTAAGAACGAATATAAAACGCTGTAACGTTGTTGCCGGAAGGATATGAAGAGGGTGTCCCAAAACCATTGACTGAGGGACACCCTTATTCCGATTACTTTGCGGGGACCCGGGTTGCGGGCGTTAAATTTTGTAGTTAAAGTTAGCACACACCCTGCCTTTCTCCGCCACAAATCTCCGAATGAGTATCGTCACTTTCTACAGCTGTATTCTGCATGGCGATGTACCGGCATATCCTCTCTGGTTAAAAATTTCAGCCGATTTCATCATGATATGTTCCCGAGTAGTGTCCCCTTTTTTCATGAGCTCCTCTGTATGAACCTTGTTCTAATCATTTATTTTTAACAAATTATCCGATTCCGGCCTTGCCTTTCACTAGAAAAATGATACAATAAATAAAATACCGAACGGTATCTTTTTGTTGTACAACAAGCCATTCTAGAATGAAATAGCGCCGAGCCATTTTGGACGGATCGGACGACTCGTATATAGCCCCATTGAGTTATTCTTGTTTTTCGATTCGTATCGCATAATGAATATGTAGGGTACGCAAGGACAAGGAAGTGATTATATATTTTAGAAAAACGGAACGAAAATTCTCATAGTTGCTCGCTATCATGAAGTTGATGGGAATTTGATTACAGGTCAGATTCCACTTCTCTCTGGCTGTAACCAAACCCGTTATTGAAAAACTAGGGTAAAGGTATGGGGCTGCTATTTAAAATAGTGGTCCCATGCTTTCTTTTTGAAAAAAATTGGTTAGGTGGTTATTTATTTGGATGCAGTGATTATAGAAAATAAAACAGCAAGTAAAAGCACGACATTGGCGTTGCTAGCGCTAACAATAGGGGCATTTGCGATTGGAATGACTGAATATATTATTATGGGGTTACTTCCTGAAGTGGCCGAAAGCTTGCAGGTGTCCATCCCCTTAGCGGGGCTACTCATTACCGGATATGCACTGGGTGTGGCTATAGGAGCTCCCATCATCACAGTTGCCACTCATCGAATGAAGCGAAAGCAGTTGCTTCTCTTTCTTATGATTCTGTTCATAGCAGGTAATGCATTGGCTGCTCTTGCACCGAACTATGGAGTATTAATGGCAGCTCGTATCGTGGCTGCATTAACTCATGGGTCCTTTTTTGGTGTTGGATCTGTTATTGCAGCTGGACTGGTTCCTAAGGAAAAACGGGCTGGAGCTATTGCCATCATGTTTACCGGCCTGACACTTGCAACTATTCTTGGCGTTCCAATCGGTACATTTATTGGTCAAACCTATGGATGGAGATCCTCCTTTTGGACGATCACTATAATAGGACTGATTGCTTTGATTGGGATTGCCATACTCGTTCCAAAAGTAAAGGCATCTTCATCAAGCCTAAAGCAGGAGCTTGGTGCACTGCGTCGACCAACAGTTTATGTTGCTCTTTTGATGACGACGTTTGGTTTTGGAGGAGTCTTTACAGCGTTCACTTATATTTCACCGATTTTAACTGATATTACTAAGTTCCCGGTAAATTCCGTTTCTTACATCCTTGTTTTGTTCGGAGTCGGCAGCGCGCTTGGAAATATTATTGGGGGCAAACTGGCTGACCGTAAATTAATGCCATCTCTCCTTGGGATACTCGTTGTGTTGGCCATAGTTTTAGCAATATTATCAATTACGGATCAGTATAAAGTACCTGCTTTGATTACTATTTTTGTATTGGGAATGGCCGCTCTTGGAACTGTACCGGGATTGCAGCTCCATATGCTGAATACGGCCAAAGAAGCTCCAACGCTAGCGTCGACTTTAAATGTTGCGGCTTTTAACTTGGGTAATGCGCTTGGTGCGTATATCGGAGGCTTGGTTATAGATTTACAATTTGGGGGAGGCCTAACAGCCGTTCCTTGGGTTGCTTCCATCGTAACCGTCGTGGGAATTTTATTTACTCTCTGGAGTGCTCAACAACAAAAGAAGAGTATTAGACCTTAATTTTGGTATCCGCGAAGCTTCGCTCAATTGTTTCTTTTCGGTAAGCGTCAAATAGCCCCCACCTTGATCCACAAGCACGGAACAGCTAGGGGCTATCGCTAAGTTGGTCTCGGAAGGGAAAGTAGATGTTAAGATTACAGAACTTTCCCAATGACACTAGAAGGCGTGCGAATGCGCATGGACTGAGCGAAACGGGGCACGCAAGGGGGAAAATCATCGATGATGAGTTACAGACTCGGCTGGCCGTCACGGCTTCGATGCTGTATGCCACATCGACAAAAAGAGCAAGTCCAGAGAACGACTAGCCGGCGATTGCCGTCGTTCGACCTCTAAAGCACTATCCTCGAGCAGATGGTTCCTCATAGCTTTGCAAGCCGGCGTCGCGCAAAGTTCTTCCGACATAGCCCAACTCTCGACGTGCAGCGGCATCGTTGACTGTGAACTCACGCCCGATCATGCGTATCATCGAGCGTGAGATCGGCGGATCGCCGTCTTTTCGCGTGACGGCCCAGATAGTGTCGAGCAGCCGGCCAATGGATGAGGCAAGCCAGTAGGGCATCGAACGCAGCTTATCGATGGACAGGCCCTGCAAGTTCGCGAGCGAGGCGACGAACTCACGGAAAGTCTGCCCTTCCTGGTCTTTGATGAAGAAGGCATGACCGCCTTCTCCGCGCTTAAGAGCGCATTGTATGGCTTCGACCACATTGTCCACGTGGCAGGTTGCAAAAGCGTAGTCGCCGCGGTTGATGAAGGCGAACTGCCCAGATCTGACTGCTTCGGGAAGCGCTCGACTAAACGGATCACCAGGCCCCCAGATAGCCGGTGGGCGGAGCGCGATGGTGCGAAAGCCGGGTTTGTTGGCTGCCAGAACCAAAGGCTCGGCCCGTGCCTTGCTCGCCAGGTAGGCGGAGAAGTGGTTCGGGAATGTTGGCGCACTTTCATCGGCGTCGCGGATGGGCGTACCGCTATTATCCATGAGGATCCCCGCCGCGCTGATGTAGACGAATGTATTCGCCCCGGCGGACTCAGCTGCTTTCAACAAGGCTACGGTGCCATCGATGTTGGTACGGAAGAAGGGTTCGCGAGGCCCTGAGAAGCGGAACAGGGCGGCCGCGTGCACAACCGCATCAATCACCGGCAATATGAGTGGCGTGTTGCTTTCGAGATCGGCATCGACTGGCGTCGCACCAATGGACTTGAGTTTGGCGAGAGATGATGTGGAGCGTGTGAGAGCGAAAATCTCGTGACCGTCCTCCACGAGCTTCGTGATCAGGCGGCCGCCGAGCAGACCGGTGCCTCCCGTGACGAGAATTTTCATTATGTTCGTCCTTTCTGTTCGGGATCTAGGATGGACCGTATTGCGCCCTCACGGATTTGCTCCAGGACCTCAGAAGTGGGTGGCACCACCTTGCGTAGCCGAGCTGTGACGTGAAGTAGGGATGCAGCATTCGCAGACGCCCACATGAGATCGGCAGCCACCTCCACCGTCGGCCTGAGCCGACCCTCAGCGGCGATGGCCGTGATGCGTTGGATCAGGAGCGCAAAGGCCTGCTCGGCGGCGGGAATTGCAGCGTCGTCGAGAACGCGGCTCATCATCACCGCGTAGAGCCGTGGACGAGCCGCCGCAAAGCGCACGTAATCGTCCCAGCCCTCGCGTAGCGCCATCACCGGATCGGAGGATTGGGTGGCAGTCCTTTTGCTTTCGAGAAACTGTGCAAATGCTTCCGTAATGGCGGCGCTCAGAAGCCCGTCGGCGCTGCCGAAGTGATGGTACAATGTCGGTGCGGTCACCTTCGCAATTGCGCAGACGGAGCGTGTCGAGAACTGTGCCTCGCCCTCTTCCTCGAGAACTTGTAAAGCCGCATTGAGCAGAGTGTCGTGTGTATTCATGTGACCAATATAGCACAGCTATATTGGTTTGTCTATAGCGGTGCTATATTGATGCGCTCCCGCCATCAAAGTCTGGCACAGTATGGCATGCCGAAGGTGGTTGGCACGTAGAAGCGGCGTTCTCTATGCGGCATGCTGGTGGCTGACATCTTCCTGCAGCTATCTCACTTTCGATGGCGGATAGAACTGGCAAAGCCCACGAGAATCGTGGGCTTTATTTTCTTTTTTGTGGAGATCATATAAGCATCATATTCTATTTTACGCTTCCGAGCGCTTAACTGTTTTTTAAACAACAATTCTGCAAATAGGACGCAAAGCATGCTGTATTCATTTGCATATGCTTATTATCCCCATCCAATTTGCTGAGCAAAATGCCTCCTTCGAGCAAGGAAAAGGCAAATGAAGCAAGTGCATCTGTATCCAAATCTTCCTTAAACTCCCCACTCTTCATCCCATCAAGAATTATACTCTTCATCATAACCAAATAGTTATGCAGCCCTTGCCTTGCCCGATCACGAAGCTCCGCATGAGTATCGTCACTTTCGACTGCTGTATTCTGCATGGGGCATCCTCCAATAAATGGTGGATTATCGACAACATCTTCATATACACGAAAAAATGCAAGTAACCTCCCTGACGCAGACTGCTCTTGGTCGACCGCCTCAGCAAATTTCCCGCTAACCATACTGGCAGCGTAATTGTAGGCTTCAAGCGCAATCTCATCTTTGCTTGTAAAATGCCGATAGATGCCCCCTTTCTTAATTCCGGTGTCGGCAATAATATCGTTTAACGATGTACCGGCATAACCTCTTTGATTAAAGATTGCTGCCGATTTCATAATAATGTGCTCTCTTGTTCGATCTCCTTTTTTCATAGGTTCCTCCGAATGATCTTATTCTAATCTAACATTATATCAAATGTTACGGCCGAAACCTTGCCAACGTCTTAAATCCTGATATAATAAAGGTACCGATCGGTATCTTTTATTTTAAAACAAACCCATTCCAAAGGCAAACTTGATGGTGCATCTCAGCGTGTACCTGTACCAACAGGCTCCGTAACAGAACTCGTAGCCGTTTTGAACGCTAAGGTAACGGTTGAGGAAGTTAACGCCGCTATGAGAGAAGCGTCCGATCCAGAAACATACGGATACACGGAGGACGAGATCGTATCTTCCGATGTTAGAGGAATGACATTCGGGTCTCTTTTTGATGCCACTCAAACAAAAGTTCTAACAGTTGGCGACCAGCAACTGGTGAAAACAGTAGCCTGGTACGATAATGAAATGTCTTACACCGCGCAACTGGTTAGAACATTAGAATATTTCGCAAAAATCGCCAAGTAACATAGAGGAAAGAATGATAGAGAAAGGCCATTGATTAAGAGGAAATGCGAACAGCGAAGCTGATCGCACAGCCTCTATGAAAGGAGTCATGAAATGAGAGATTCCGAGGAATTGTTCGAAGAGGTAGATGATGTATTGAGAAGACTGCGTCCTTTTTTAATCCGCGATGGCGGAGATGCCGAATTGGTTGAGGTTAAGGACGGAGTGGCTAAATTAAAATTCTTGGGAGAGTGTAACGGCTGTCCTAGTGCAACGATCACATTAAAGGCTGGCATTGAACTTGCCATTTTTGAAGAAGTGGATGGCATTCATGAAGTCGTTCAAGTCTTCTAGAAAGAAAGCCATTGGATAAGCCACAACAACCAGGGGGGGCTGAAGTAAGATGAGTGAAGCAGCAGAAACGCTAGAGGGTTGGTATGCGCTGCATGATTTCCGCACAATCGACTGGGTTGCCTGGAAAGGTGCAACCGCAGAGGAACGCGAGACTGCAAAGCATGATTTAATGATGCTAATCAACGAATGGTCGGCGGTCGAATCCCGGATGGAAGGCAGCTTGGCAATGTACGCCGTCGTCGGCCAGAAGGCAGACATTATGTTTATAAACCTACGTGAGACACTCGAGGAGCTGAACTCAGCGGAGAACGCATTTAATCGTTCCGGGTTCGCCAAATTCGTGAAACCCGTTTACTCGTACGTCAGTATCGTCGAGCTGAGCAGTTATTTAGCACCTCCCGGCTCCGATCCGATGCAAGTTCCCGAGGTAGCCGCTCGACTTAAGCCAATCCTACCCAAGGCGAAGCATATCTGCTTTTACCCTATGAACAAGCGACGCATGCTCAACGATAACTGGTACATGCTGTCTCTGGAGGAGCGCAAAAACTTCATGCGCAGTCACGGTATGATCGGCCGCAATTATGCGGGCAAGGTCAAGCAGATTATCACCGGCTCGGTCGGCTTCGACGATTGGGAGTGGGGTGTCACACTGTTTGCGGACGAGTCGCTGCAGTTTAAGAAGCTCGTCTATGAGATGCGTTTCGACGAGACTAGCGCACGCTTCGGCGAATTCGGCCAGTTCTACGTCGGCAACATACTCACGCCCGGTGGCTTGACAGAGTTGCTGAACGTGTGAGGCCAATAGAGACACCGACGGCTAAATTATGCTTCACGGATTTGTGATTTTTTTTATCTTTTGTGACAGTTCTAGGTCCGTTTCGGATCAGATAATATCTGGTACATGGTCCGACTGATTTCCACGATCTAATCCGAGTAAGAAGCCAGCGACCTGGATTGCTGGCTTCTTCATAACGACTTCAGTTGCTTCAGTCAAATGATCATTGGCCAGCGCTGCATCAATTCCCGCTGTTACGCCCGCTGATGTAATGATTCGGCCTTCGCTCCTTCAAGAGACACATGCCCCTTTTTTATCATCGACAAATCGTAAAAATACGTATCATAACACAAAAGAAACCGTTCTTCGGTTAAATGGAAGTGTCGAGCAACCATTTAACTAAAGGAGCGGTTTCTTCTAATTATCATCCTATTTTACAGCCGAGAGTGTCCCAAAGGACATCCTCTAACTGCGTTCTGCGCGATTTAATCGCGATTGTTGTTCGTGAAGATCATAATGTACTTCAATAGCTCGAGCATGGCGATCAAAGCGGCGGCCACATAGGTTAGCGCGGCGGCATTCAACACTTTGGCGACGCCGCGTTCTTCGTCGCGGGTAATGAAACCTTCAGCAACCATCAGGTCGCGAGCTCGCGAACTTGCGTTAAATTCGACCGGCAACGTAACGAGTTGGAAAGCGACCGCAGCCGAGAAGAAAATAATGCCGAGTCCGATCAAATTGGTAAAGTGGAACACAAAGCCGAGTATCAGGAGCAGCGGAGCCGCTCCGGAAGCGATGCGCACGACCGGGAACATGCGATGGCGCATGACGAGCATCGGATAGGATTGATGGTGTTGAATGGCGTGTCCGACTTCATGGCAAGCGACCGAGATCGCGGAGATCGAGCTTTCGTAATAGACGGGTTCCGACAATCGAACGACGCGGGCGAGCGGGTCGTAGTGATCGGAGAGGCTGCCAGGCACGGGCTCCACGGGAACGTCATGCAGACCGTTGCGGTCGAGCATACGTCTGGCGGCTTCGTATCCCGTCATTCCGCTCGCGGCTCTTACTTCAGACCAGCGGCCGAACGTGCTTTTGACCCTGAATTGAGCCCACAAGGACAACAGAAACGCAATGATGATCAGAAAATCCATCGGGTGAAAGAACAACATCGTTATCAACCTCCGACCTTTCGATTCCGAGCTTACCCCGCATTACATAAAATTGCTTTTCCCCAATAGAAGGAGCAGCGCCTCCACGCAAGCCGCGGTTTGCGGCGTGATCGCTTGAAACAGCTTCCTGGCTTGTCTGGGCTTCAATTGCTCCAGCACGGGTTCGAGCTCCTTGACCTCCCGTTCAAGCTGCGCTAAGTGGGTCTGCAGCTCCGAGAGCTTGCGAGCGACCGCCTCGTCGGCGGCTACTTGGTTAAGCGAAGCGAATTGCTCCCTGATTTCTTCAAGCGAAAACTTCTGCGCTTTTAATTGTTCAATACGGCGAATGCGGCTTAAGGTTTCATCGTCGTATAAACGGTAATTTCCGGTAGATCGTTTGGCCGGCGTAAGCAAGCCCAGGCTCGTGTAGTAATCGATGGTGCGAGAGTTGATACCGGCTAAAGAGGATAGCTCTCCAATCCGGTATAGGCGCTGGGCCTCCATCGGTCCTTTTCGCATCGATATCACCTTCCTTATGACGGAGTAGTCTTGCTTTAATCATACAGAATGCGGAACCGTACAGTCAAACGGGATGCTTCTTCGAACATAATTCAAAAGAAACAATTTTAGCGATAACATAACGTGACGTGCAATGTATATCATCTTATGTTATATATGTGTAACATATAAATGATAAATTTAACGAAAATACCTTGAAAATACGATTGCCTCCTCCTATAATGACATTAATCGTTTCCCTATATGTCATATAACATTACATTGAGGAGTGGTTTGAGTGACCGAGGAACTGAATATGGGGCTTAATGCGTTATGGGTGATGCTTGCGGCGATATTGGTGCTGCTCATGCAAGGCGGATTCATATTGTTGGAATCGGGATCAACGCGAATGAAAAACGCGGGCCATGTCGCCGGCAAAACGATCTTTACGCTAGGATTGGCTTCGCTCGTTTATTGGGCGGTTGGATACGGGCTCGCGTTCGGCGGGGAAGCTTCGGATGCGCTGAATAAGTTTATCGGACTCGGCAACTTCTTCTTTACTCCGGACATTGCCTCCGTGGATAACGGCTTGCCGAATTCGGTGTTTTTCGTTTTCCAACTCGCGTTTGCGGCCGTGTCGCTCTCCATCGCTTGGGGAGGTTTCGCGGAGCGGGCAAAATTGTCCTCTTACTTGATTTTTACTTTGATTTTCGTATCAGTGATTTATCCGGTTGTCGCTCACTGGATCTGGGGTGGCGGCTGGCTAGCCGCGGACGGCGCGCAAGACTTCGCGGGGTCGACGGTCGTTCACTTGACAGGCGCGATCGGAGCGTTGGCGGCGACGATCCTGCTGAAACCGCGAATCGGCAGGTTCAATAAAGACGGTTCCGCCAACGTGATTCTTGGCCATAATCAAGTATACACGGCGTTATCGGTTCTGTTGCTTTGGGTGGGTTGGTTCGGCTTTAACGCTGGAAGCACGATTGCGATCGGCGACGGCTTTTTCGGTTTCGTGGCGTTTAATACCCAATTGGGCGCGGCCGCAGGAGCGGTGGCGGCGATGCTGATCTCCTGGCTTGTGAACGGCAAAGCGGATATTACGGCTATGCTCAACGGAGCATTAGCCGGTCTGGTCGCCATTACGGCGTCTTGTGCGTTCGTCGATCCATGGGCGGCTGTCGTGATCGGCCTTGTCGCGGGTGTGCTCGTCTTCTTTAGCGCCAAGTTCTTCGAGAAAATCAAGGTGGACGATCCCATCTTCGCGCTGTCCGTTCACGGCGCGGCAGGAATTTGGGGGACGTTGGCGAATGGATTGTTTGCGACTGAAGAGCTGTCCGCCAAAGTCGGCGTAGGCCAAGCGGGCCTTTTTCAAGGCGGAGGATGGGGTCAATTATGGGTTCAGTTCGAATCCGTAGCGGTATGCGGAGCGTTCGCGTTCGCAGCTTCATTCATCGTCCTGTGGGTCGTGAAAAAAGCGATCGGGTTCCGCGTGACTGAGGAACAAGAAATTATCGGATTGGATTTAAGTGAACACGGGAGCTACGGTTACCCCGAACAAATGAAGAAAGCCGGTACAAACGCGTAACGCGGCGATTCAGCTACCGGCGCGAACACGGGAGGAATAACCGCATGGGAACGTCCTCGAGGAATCGACTGCTGCTTGACATCGCCAGCGCCGGCGATCCCGAGTCTTTAAGAGTGGCTAGGGAGAGGGTAATGAAAGCGTTGGAGCCGGAGCTGTATTCTTTGCCGGCCGTTACGGAGATCGTGACGCTAAACGAGCTTCACGATGCTCTGATAGCCCGGGCGCTGGTGCTAGCGGAGAAAGAGGTGGCACGGTTGGGGTATGGAGCCCCTCCCGTGCCTTATGCATATATGCTCTACGGCAGCGGCGGTAGATACGAGCAAACGATGCACAGCGATCAAGACAGCGGGCTTGTATATGGGGATACGGCGAGCGAGGATGATGGAGAGAAGAATCGGCGCTATTTTTTGCTGCTCGCCGACAAGGTCGTTCAGTATTTAATTTTGCTCGGATATCCGCCTTGCGATGGAAACGTGATCACCTCGAATCCGGAATGGTGTCTGTCCCTTGCCGGCTGGATCCGCAAAATAGACCATTGGATCGACGATCCGGATTGGGAGAACGTGCGATATTTACTGATCGCTGCCGACGGACGGGCGGTATACGGGGACAAGGAACTCGCCGATCGATTGCGTGATCGCTTTTATCACGACATGCTCGATCACCCTTCGATCGCCCAACGCATGCTGGACAATACGCTTCGACACAAAATTCTTGTCGGCGTATTCGGTCAGCTGCTGACCGAAAGATACGGGGAGGACACCGGGAGTCTTGACATTAAGTACGGGGCATACATCCCGATGGTGAACGCGATCAGGCTCCTAGCCCTACAAGCGGGAGTTCGCGAAACGAGCACGCTGCGCCGAATAGAAGCGCTTCGAATGGCGCATCTGTTATCCGAGGAAGAGGCAGAGGAGGCGGAGGAAGCATTCGTCTTATTTATGAGATTAAGGATGCTGGCTTCCGTATCCGAAGCGAACGGTCAATGGTCCGGTAGCGGGAAAGTTCCCGCGGCCCGATTAACGAAGGAGATGATTGCACCATTAAAAAAAGCGTTGCGAGTCGGAGTTAAACTTCAGAAAAAAGTACAAAAGGAGCTGCAGCGAGGATTCGGCGGGAGGTGATGGAAATGAAGGGTCCCAAGGAAACGGGCTCGATGGGGAGGATGTGGAACCTATACAAGATGGGCGGCCTCACGCCGGCCATCACGTCGATGTTCGGCTCGTCCAATGCGCAGCAGATGGCATTCATTCGTTCCATGTCGAGAGAGCAGCGCAAGGAAAGCGCCATGGAGTTGCGCCTCTCGGAGATGGAGGCAGTCGTGTTCGATTTAGAGACGACAGGCTTTTATCCTTATAACGGCGACGAGATTCTGTCTATAGGCGCGGTCATCGTACGCGGAAGAGAATTTGCCGAAGAGGCCCCTTTTTACCGGCTCGTGAACCCGAATAGGCGTATTCCCGCCCATATTACCGAGCTTACCGGAATCACGAATGAAATGGCCGAGAACGCCCCCGATCTGATGCAAACGCTGCACGATTTCATGAACTACATCGGGAAGAGAGTCCTCGTCGCCCACGGCAGCGGTCATGATAAACCATTTCTGAATGCGGCGTTATGGCGAACATCGAAAGTAAACTTGACCCACCGGATACTGGATACGATGATGATCGCCAAGTGGCTCGAGCCAAACGCGATTTATTACGGGCTCGACGAAGTGCTTCATCGCTACGGGATAGAGGTCACGGAACGCCATCACGCTTTGCACGATTCGATGATGACGGCCAAGCTATATTTTCGATTGCTCGAGCGGATCGCGGATCGCAACGTTCATACGTTGGGCGAGCTCTACGCTTATCTAAGTCGGCATTAAGGACACTACGGCAGCCGCTTGAGCGGCAGGTTGATCCAATAATCTGAACCATTTCGCCGATAGACAGACAGATCGTGAGCGGACTCCGAAAGCCCGATAATCCAATAAGTTGCCCAAGGAATGGATCCCCGCTTGTCGCTTTCGCTGGGCAGGGGTGAGCCGTTCGGGTGAGTATGAAATAAACCGACGATTTCGCGTCGGTTTTTGTGAGCTTGGAAATAAGCGGAGACCCATTCTTCTGGATCGAAAGCAAAAGCTTCTTCCAGCGATGTCGATCGATTGCGAAAAAGGCAGAAATCGTCGGCCGTAACGATTCCGTCACTAACGGTACCGTAGATGATGCCGCAAGCCTCGAAGGGCAGCCTTCGGCGTACGGCTTCCGTAAGCCGGTTCTCGAATAACGAGTCGAGATGAATTTCCGTTTCATGATCCATTGCCTTGTTGCACCGCCTTCCCACTCGTAGTATGAGCGAAGACGGAGCGGCAAGCAATGTCTATTGTACCTTTTTGCCAGGCTTGACCATGAAAAACACGAGTCCCAAAGCGACCAAAGATAACGCGGACACGGTAATGAATACGAGTTGGTTGGATTTCCCCATCATCCAGCCGAACAATGGCGGACCGAACGCGACCCCGAAAAACCGGAGGCTGCTATACAGCGATGTGATCATGCCTCTTTCGGCTTTCTCCACTGCACCGGTTATCATCGTATTCAGGCAGGGGAGGAGCAAACCGGTTCCAATGCTGCTTATGGTCAGCAATCCGATGAACACGTACAGGTTCGTATTCAGCCAGATCGCCAGAGCGAGCGAAACGGCCATAAGGGCTAGACCGATATTCATCAACCAACGAATCAGGACGCCGTTTTTACGGATGACCGTACCCGTAATGTAAGAAGTCGTCACCATGCCGAATAAAGGAATCGCAAGCACGAAACCTTTCCATACTCCGTCGATCGAATAGGGGGGCTTTTCCAAAATATCCGAAAGAAAAAACAGCACGCCGAACAAAATGAACAAAGCGAGCGATCCCGCGAAGAACGACGAAATGAGCCAGCGCCCTTGCTTGATGAAAATCTGTTTGATCGATTGCATGTATTTACGGATCGGCTGCGGTTCTTCTTTCCGTTTAGGTTCTTTAATGAGAAACAAAATGGCCAGCAAAGAAAGCAAACAGAACGCGGGAAAAGCGAAAAAGGCGGCATACCATACGATGAGGGCGAGAAGGGAGCCGAGTATCGGGCTAACGACTTTGCCGGCGCCGTTGGAAGCTTCGATGAGACCGAGCGCTTGGCTTTCTTTGCCTTCTTTGTAAAGATCGCCGACTAACGCCATCGCGATCGGCGCCGTACCGGCAGCTCCGATCCCTTGCAAAGCTCGGGCTCCGATCAGTACGCCGTAGGAATTCCAGACCGCCCCGAATCCGGCGAGAATGCCCGCACCTCCATAAATAATAAGCGCAGGAATCATGACGGCTTTGCGGCTGAATCTGTCGGAAAGATAGCCGGCGATCGGAATGATAATGGCTGCCGACACGGAAAATAAGCTGATGACCAAGCTGCTTTGAAATTGGGAAATTCCGAGTTTCGATCGCAATGTAGGCAATATCGGAACAAGCATGGAATTGCCGAGAACGAGCACTAACGGGACGGTGGATAAAGCGATGTACTCCCAGACTTTGCTTTTGCGTCTGCCTTGCGCATCGGGAGAGGACTTCGCGTTCGCCGCATCGGCTGAATCATCGGTAACGATGTCGCTGGTAAAAGTGACGGACAGCTTATGTTTGGATTTCGTTGCTGCTGGCAATCCGATTCCTCCTTATGGCATCGTCTTGAAGATAAGCGTACTTGCGGTTAAGGTTCCCGCATGAATATGTCAATATGCGCAATTATGAACGCTTTATGAATCGGGAATGCTCTACAACGGGGATGAAGAATGGAACCCGATTCGGAAATAGGATAAAATAAAGGGAAACGCCTATAGTTTGGAGACGAGTGAAAACCCCATGAAAAAGAACGCGTTTATTGTATTGCTGGTAATAGCGGTCGCTATCGGATATTGGTTGTGGGAAAGCAATGGCAAGGAACCAAAGAGTCAAGCGGCGGAAAATCCGGCGGTTAGCAGCCCGATCGGCGACATTCCGGCGTCACCCGAGCCTAAAGAAAATCGCTTCGCGCCAGCGTTTGAATTGGATTCGCTTGACGGCACGACCTCCTACAGCGTCGGCGGCAAGCGGGATAAGGCGCTGATCGTCAATTTCTGGGCAGCGTGGTGCGGTCCTTGCGAACTGGAAGCTCCGGATCTCAAGGACATCTACGATAAGCATAAGGAACAACTGGATCTATACGCCGTTAACGCAACCAATTTCGATAAGGTAAGGGAAGCCAAAGATTTCGTGAAGGAGCAGCAGTTCGTGTTTCCCGTATTGACGGATGTGAAAGGAGTCGCGGGGGATCTTTATAAGGTAAACGGATACCCGATTAGCTTTATTATCGATCGGGACGGAGTAATCCGACATCGGATTCAAGGTATAATCGACCGCGAGCAATGGGAGCTTTATTTACAAGAAGTTCTTGAATCGTAGAGCAAAGAAAAAAAAGGATCGTTCGAATGAGTTCGAACGATCCTTTTGTAGTCGGGATTAATGATTCATTAATCCGTTCGTTTGAATCAACTCGGGAGCGAATTCGTCCTTCGCCATTCCGATCAAAGCGTAACGGATACTGTCCACGAGCGCTTCCCAGCTGGCTTCGATCACGTTGGACGATACGCCGACTGTACTCCAAGTATCCTTGAAATTCGTAGACTCGATAAGTACGCGGACTTTCGCGGCCGTGGTGTCCTTCTCGTCAAGCACGCGCACTTTGTAGTCCGACAAATGGACGTCGCGAATGCCCGGGTAAAATTGCACAAGCGCTTTGCGAAGCGCGTTATCCAGCGCGTTCACTGGACCATTGCCTTCCGCGACGGTGTACACTTGTTCTCCGGCGACGTTGATCTTGACGATCGCTTCGGTCACCATTTGTCCGGCGTTTTTCTCGACCATGATCTTGAAAGACTCGACAGAGAAGATTTCGACGGAGTCGCCGTAAGCGTCTCTTAGAATCAGCTCTAGCGAAGCGTCGGCTCCTTCGAATTGGTAGCCTTGATGCTCCAAGTCCTTGATCCGATCGATGACTTCGCGGGATTTCATGCCTTCCGGATTCACTTCGAGTCCCATTTCCTGCGCTTTGGATAAAATGTTGCTTTGTCCCGCGAGTTCGGATACGAGAACCCGCTGTTTGTTGCCGACGAGATGCGGCTCGATATGTTCGTATGTTTTGGAATCTTTCATGATCGCGGAGACATGGATGCCGCCCTTGTGAGCGAAAGCAGCGTTGCCTACGTACGGCTGATTAACCGGCATGTTCACGTTGGCAATCTCGCTGACGTAACGCGCAACGCCAGTCAAATTTCTGAGCTGTTCGTCGCTTACGCAGTTGTAGCCCATTTTTAATTGAAGCGTCGGAATAATCGAGCAGAGGTTCGCGTTGCCGCAACGTTCGCCGTATCCGTTGATCGTGCCTTGGATCTGTCTTGCTCCGGCCGTGATCGCGGCCAGTGTGTTCGCAACTGCAAGCTCGCAATCGTTGTGCGTATGAATGCCGATCGGGGCATCGATCTCCGACACGACGCGGGAGACGATCTCGTTGATCTCGCTTGGAAGCGTGCCGCCGTTCGTATCGCAGAGGACGATCCACGCTGCTCCGGCCTCTTTCGCTTTGGCCAGCGCGGCCAGCGCGTATTCCGGGTTTGCTTTGTAGCCGTCGAAGAAGTGCTCCGCGTCGAACAGAGCTTCCATTCCGCTGTTTTTCACAAAGGCAAGAGACTCATAGATCATAGCCAGGTTTTCTTCCAGCGTCGTTTGCAAAGCCGTGTGAACGTGGAAGTCCCAGGTTTTGCCGACCAATGTAGCCGCCTGCGCTCCGGATTCGGTGAGATGCTTAAGGTTGATATCCTGTTCGCAAGAACTGTTTTTCCTGCGGGTACTGCCGAACGCCGTTAACTTTGCCTGCAGCTTCATCTCGCGGACGCGACGAAAAAACTCGATGTCCTTGTTGTTGCTGCCGGGATTGCCGCCTTCGATATAGTGGACGCCCAGCGCATCGAGCTTCAGGGCGATTTTAACCTTGTCTTCGGCGGTCAGGCTAATGCCCTCGCCTTGCGTACCGTCGCGCAAAGTAGTATCGAAAATACAAAGTGGGGTTGACATGCGTAACCGGAAAGCCTCCTTAAATATAAAAACAGGTTAAACTATTATACCATGGACATTCTTAAATGTAGAGAGTAACGTCCGTTGCCGATAGGGTCGCAGCCTTTGTATAATAATAGCGATGGAGGAGGGATGAACTTGAGCGACGGCGCGGGCAAGGGACGTATTATATTGCATATCGACATGAACGCGTTCTATTGCTCCGTTCATGCCGCCGAAAATCCGGAAGACTATATGGGGAAGCCGACGGCGGTGGCGGGAAGCGTGGAGCTTCGCAAAGGAATCGTAGTGACGAGTTCTTATGAAGCCAGAGCCAAAGGGGTACGCACGGGGATGACCGTACGGCAAGCGTTAAGCGCTTGTCCGGACTTGCTCGTGATCTCTCCGGATTTCGATCTCTACCGGAAATACAGTAAAGGTTTTATGCGAATTGCGGGTAACTATACGCCATTGGTCGAGGCGGTCTCGATCGACGAATGTTTTCTGGATATTACGGGGAGCTCGCAATTCGGCTCGGCCTTCGAAATCGCGGAGACGATCGCAAGGAGGGTCAAAGAGGAGCTGTCTCTTCCTTGCTCCATCGGAATCGCACCGAATAAGCTGCTGGCCAAGATGGCTTCTGATATGCGCAAGCCCGATGCGATCACGATCCTGCGCAGGCGGGATATGCCTAAACTGCTCTGGGACAAATCTTGCCAGACGTTGTACGGAATCGGCGCACGAACCGCGGATAAGCTGCTGCGCCTTAATATTCGCACGATCGGGGAGCTTGCCGCCGCCGACGAGAGCATGTTGATGGATCGCTTCGGCGTATACGGCTCTTGGATGAAACGGGCCGCGAACGGTTACGACGACTCGCCGGTCGAGCCGCTTCACGAAGCGCCGAAATCGATCGGACACACGACGACGCTGCCCGCCGATTTGACCGAACGGGACCAATACCGCAGAGTGCTGCTCAACCTCGCCGACCAAACGACCCGCAGGCTTAGACATCAGCGGATGGTCAGTTCGACCATACAGATCACGATACGGGATCCGGATATGCGTACGATTACGAGATCCGTGACGCTGTCCGTGCCTACGGAGGCGGCGGACGACGTGTATGCGGCGGCTTGCAAACTGATGGACGCGCATTGGCAAGAAGGGAAACCTGTTAGGCTGCTCGGGATTACGCTCCAAACGTTAACCCCGAAAAAAGAAACTCCACTCCAACTCGACTTGTTCACATATGAAGCCGAGCCCAAGAAAGAACGGCTGATTACCGCCATGGATTCGCTCAGGGACAAGTTCGGAGAAAGCGCCGTGCTGACGGCTGGCATGCTCGGAGACGATCCGTCAACTTTAATTCGCAATAAGAAGCTGAGGGGAACTTCGCTTCAGAAAGATTTTTTGCGGGATCCATCCGATAGTGAAGAGGGCTAGAGGACTAGAATAAAATCCAATAATAATGGGTCAGTCCCGCAAAATGGTTTGATCTTGGCTTCGTTTTATATTATATTGGAGTGTAGTGGACTACTTTCGTTTGACACGGAAAGATTATAGGAGGTAAAAGCACATGGCAAAGTATACTTACGTTGATAAAGACACGTGTATTGCTTGCGGTGCATGCGGAGCGACCGCGCCCGACATTTACGATTACGACGATGAGGGCCTCGCCGAAGTGATTTATTCAGGGGACGGCAACCACGGCAACACGGAAATTCCGGAAGATCTGTACGACGATCTGCAGGATGCTTCCGACGGCTGCCCGACGGATTCGATTAAGATCGCGGATTCCCCGTTTAATATGTAATAGCGAGATCACAAAAGCTTTTCCTCGGACTCGTATGTCCGCGGAAGAGCTTTTTTTTATGGATCAACTCCGCAGTAATGCATCATTTCCTCCTAATTTCTGCATTATCAGCAGAATTGATCGTACTTATAAGATCATTCTAATTGACCCTTGGCTCCCTCTATGATAGGTTCAAAGGAGATAATTAATTAATGAAACATGAATACTAGGAATTAAAAGTTCATGCATCATGCGCGAGGTGGATATTGTTGGTACTCCAGGTCACGAACAGTCCTTTTAATCAGGAACAAGTCGAACTGCTGAATCGATTGCTGCCAGGTCTAACGGAAACCCAACGTTATTGGCTGGGCGGCTATTTGGCGGCTCAAGGTTCTTCCGCAGGAACGAGCGGCGCTCCAGTTAATCCAGTTGCTCCAGCGGCGCAAGCGCCGGCAGTCTCGAAAGAAGTTACCGTGCTCTTCGGGTCTCAGACCGGCAATAGCAACAAGCTGGCGAAGAAGCTGTCCAAGAGGTTGGAAGATCAGGGCATGAAAGTCGCGGTTGCCGCGATGAGCGATTTTAAACCGAACACGCTGAAAAACGTCCAAAACCTGCTAATTCTAGTCAGCACGCACGGCGAGGGAGAACCGCCGGATAATGCGATTTCTTTCTACGAATTCCTGCACAGCAAAAGAGCGCCTCAATTGGATACATTACAATTTTCAGTGCTTGCGTTGGGCGATACTTCTTACGAATTTTACTGCCAGACAGGCAAGGATTTCGACAATCGTCTCGAACAGTTGGGCGGCAAGCGCCTAACGCCCCGCATTGATTGCGACGTGGACTTCGAAGAATCCGCCGAAGAGTGGATGAACAACGTGCTGGCTTCGCTAAGCGAAGTTGCAGCAGCCTCAGCCGCTGCGGTTGCAGGCCCATCCGGCTCGGCAGCGCTAAGCTTGGCGGAATCGGAATATTCCCGTTCTAACCCGTTCCAGGCCGAAGTGTTGGAAAATCTCAATTTGAACGGACGCGGAGCGGACAGAGAAACGCGCCATCTCGAGATTTCATTGGAAGGCTCCAATCTTCAATACGAGCCGGGCGACAGTCTCGGCATTTACCCCGAGAACCATCCTCGTCTCGTCGACGAGTTGATCGCGGCGACTGGGTGGCAAGCGGAAGAACCCGTGGTGGTGAACAAGAACGGCGACAAGCGGCCACTTCGCGAAGCGCTTCTGCGTCACTTCGAGATTTCGGTGTTGACGAAGCCGATAATGGAACAGGCGGCCAAGCTATCTTCCAGCCCGGAATTGACCGAACTGACGAGCGCCGGACACGAGCAGGAGCTTAAATCGTATATCAACGGCCGCGATTTGCTGGATCTGGTCCAGGACTATTCCTTCAAAGACGTGAGCGCCGGACAATTCGTAAGCATTCTTAGAAAGCTTCCTCCGCGCCTGTATTCGATCTCAAGCAGTTCGAAGGCGTTCCCGGACGAGGTGCATGCTACGGTTCGCGCGGTGCGTTACGAAGCGCACGGTCGCGACAGGTACGGCGTCTGCTCTGTGTTCCTCGCGGAAAGAATAGAGTCGGGCGACAAGCTCCCGGTATTCATTCAGCAGAACGAGAGCTTCAAGCTTCCGGACAATCCGGACGCGCCGATCATTATGATCGGACCGGGTACCGGCGTGGCGCCATTCCGCGCGTTCCTCGGAGAACGGGAAGAGACAGGCGCAAGCGGGAAAACGTGGCTGTTCTATGGAGATCAGCATTTCTCCACCGATTTCTTATACCAGATCGAATGGCAGCGCTGGCTTAAAGAAGGCGTGTTGACGCGCATGGATGTTGCTTTCTCCAGAGATACGGATCAGAAAGTGTACGTGCAGCACCGCATGCAGGAAAGCCGCCACGAGTTGTTCCAATGGCTGCAGGAAGGCGCGTATGTCTACGTCTGCGGAGACGAGAAAAAGATGGCTCACGATGTTCAAGCCACCCTTCTCTCGATCATCGAACAAGAAGGCGGACTAAGCGCGGAAGCAGCGGGAGAATATTTGGCTCAGATGCAACAGCAGAAACGTTATCAGAGGGATGTTTACTAAGTCGGCCCCGAAGATTGCGAGAGGAGAATCAAGAGATGTCCGAAAATAACTTACTGTCTCCGAATAGCGCCCCTCATAGCGACGTCGAAGATATAAAGATCAGAAGCAATTATTTGCGCGGAAAACTTGCCGAGACGCTCGAAGACCGGATTACGGGGTCCATCCCCGAGGACGAAAACCGGCTTATGAAATTTCACGGCAGCTACATGCAAGACGATCGCGATCTGCGCAACGAACGGCAGAAGCAGAAGCTCGAGCCGGCCTACCAATTCATGCTTCGCATTCGCGCCCCGGGCGGCGTCGTAACGCCGGATCAGTGGCTGATGATGGATCGCATCGCGCAACAATACGCCAACGAGTCGATTCGATTGACGACTCGGCAATCGATTCAGCTTCACGGCATTATCAAGTGGAACATGAAGAAGACGATCCAGGAGATCAACGACGCCCTGCTGACTACGCTCGCCGCTTGCGGAGACGTGAACCGCAACGTCATGGCCAGCCCGAATCCTTACCAATCGGAAGTGCATTCCGAAGTGTACGAGTGGTCCTGCCGGCTCAGCCAACATCTGGAACCGCAAACGAACGCTTATCACGAAATTTGGCTCGACGGCGAGAAGGTCGTAGACAGCAATGCGGAACAGGAGCCGATCTATGGGCCTGTTTACTTGCCGCGTAAATTCAAGATCGGGCTGGCTGTTCCCCCTTCGAACGACGTGGACGTATTTTCCCAAGACTTGGGCTTTATCGCGATCATCGAGGACGGCAAGCTGAAAGGCTTTAACGTGACGGTCGGCGGCGGGATGGGGATGACTCACGGTGACCCGAAGACATACCCTCAGGTCGCTCAAGTCATTGGATTCTGCAAGCCGGAGCAAGTCATTGACGTGGCCGAGAAAACCGTCACGATTCAACGCGATTACGGCGACCGTGCCGTTCGGAAGCACGCCCGCTTCAAGTATACGATCGACGACCGCGGCATCGACTGGTTTATCGGCGAACTGAGCAATCGTCTGGGATGGAAGCTGGAGGACGCTCGCCCTTATCATTTCGACCATAACGGCGATCGCAACGGCTGGGTGAAAGGAATCAACGGGAAATGGCATTTCACCTTGTTTATCCAGAACGGACGCATTAAGGACGAAGAAGATTACCCGTTGATGACGGGATTAAGGGAAATCGCCAAGGTGCATAACGGAGATTTCCGGCTGACACCTAACCAAAGCTTGATTATCGGCAATGTCAGCACCCAGAAGAAGAAAAAAATAGAGGAACTGATCAAGCAATACGGTCTGACCGACGGGGTTCACTATTCCGCTTTGCGGAGAAACGCGATGGCGTGCGTCGCGCTGCCGACTTGCGGACTCGCGATGGCAGAGTCGGAACGTTACCTGCCTTCCTTGCTGGATAAGATCGAGCCGATGCTGGACGAGGCGGGACTTCGTGACGATGATATCGTCATTCGCATGACAGGCTGCCCGAACGGATGCGCCCGGCCTGCGCTTGCGGAAATCTCGTTTATCGGGAAAGCGCCGGGCAAATACAATATGTACTTGGGCGGCGGATTTGCCGGACAGCGCCTGAATAAGCTTTACAAAGAGAATATCGGTGAGAAGGAAATTCTGGACTCTCTTGCGCCTATCATCAAACAATACGCGAAAGAACGGAACGAAGGCGAGCATTTCGGCGATTTCGTCATTCGCGCGGGCCATGTCAAGGAAGTTCGTTCAGGATTGGATTTCCATTCTTAATGTAATCGAGGTGCAAGTTTTGAAGGGGAGGATTCCCCCAATACTTGCACCTTTTCTTTTTGGCGTGCCCGCATCTGGTCGTTCTAACGGTGTGTCAGACCCTTACAGCCTCTGAAACTCAGTACGCAGTCGTTCTATCGGTGTGGCAGACCCTTACAGCCTCTGAAACTCAGTACGCAGTCGTTCTAACGGTGTGGCAGACCCTTACAGCCTCTGAAACTCAGTACGAGGTCGCTCTAACGGTGTGTCAGACCCTTACAGCCTCTGAAACTCAGTACATAGTCGTTCTAACGGTGTGGCAGACTCTTTCCGCCCCCGCCACTGCGATGCCTTAACAACTCAAGCCGAAAAACCGATAATAAGGGAGGTAAAACGATCGTCGGAGGTGAACGGCATGAGCAAAGAATCCCGCATTGACGAACAGATCCAACACTTCTACGACAACGTTCCCGATGTAGGAGACGCATTGCCGCTTAAGGAATACCTCCTAAAGCATGAAGATAGCCGAATGGCTTGGTATTTGCTTGGTAAAGAGTATGAAGGCAAAGGAGATACGGCGAAAGCCACCTATTGCTTCGCGCAAGCCGGAGAAATCTACGAAGCATTCGAGTCCAAACCCGCGCCGCAGTTGCCTAACAGCAAAGAGAAAAGCAAAAAGAGCTGGCTTAAGCGGATTCTTCTACTGCTAATTCCTCTTTTTCTTGTTGCTGGCGCCATATTGGCGGTCCGTGAGTTCGTGCTGAAGGACGAGCCAGTCGCGCAAGAAGAGCCGGTCAAAGAGGCGAGTGTCTCCCCGTCTCCCGATGGCGTCGTCGCAACCAAGCCGGGAAACGCCGGGAAACCGGCCGCGTTGCCCTCGGGAGCGATCCCGCCGGATTTGGTCGCGGGAGCATCCGGGCCGGATGACGCCGGGCGCAGCGAGCTTGGAGCGCTATTGACGAAGAAGCCATCGAGGCAACCTCGGATTCTGATCGTTTCTCCTCGTCTTGGCAAGTGGAGCGATTGGGTCAAGAGCGGCAAGCCGATCGCTTCCGCGACTTCGGATAAGGAGTCGGGAACGGCCGGGATTCAATGGTTCGACTCGAAATGGTGCGATTGCAAGCCGGACGACGGAAAGGCCGTTCAGAAGCTGGTGCAGGGCTGGAAGCCGATGCAGGAACAGAAAATCGCGCTTCGTTCGGCGATGATTCGATACAAAGAAATGACGGGGAAATGGCCGTCTTCGCCAGAGTCCCTCGCGGGGGATTATCCGGCGAATACGATGGCGGGTTGGACGGAAAATATGACTCCGTGGTTCGATGAATTAAAAGCGGTTCTCGAAGACAGGAAAGATGGCAAAATACCGAAAGCGCCGGTATGGCCGGATAGCACCGGACCGGAAGCGGGACACGGCTCTCCATCCGGGCAATTGTCTTCGCTAGCCGAACAACCGTTAGAGGTTATCGTCGACAAGAGCAATCATAGGCTTGCCATCGTAAGCGGTTCAGTGATTTTGCGGAATTACGAGGTCGGATTGGGCGGTGACAAGACGCCCGAGGGAAAGTTCGCGATCACCGAGAAGGTCAAAGATCCGAACGGACGCAGCAACGGAGCCTTCGGCAGCAGAGGGATGACATTGTCCGACAGCAGGTACGGTATTCACGGGACGGATGAGCCGAAAAGTATCGGGAAAGACGAATCGCTCGGCTGCGTCAGAATGAAGAAGGAAGATATCGAAGAATTGTACGATCTTGTTCCGATGGGAACGCCCGTGACAATTGCAAAAGGAGGCTTGCCCAACGAACTGCGCGCGCCGCCGGAGCGATTCAAGCTGCCGAGCACACAGGACGAGACAAACCCCCATAAAGTATATGATTGGTTAGGTTAATTGCAGAGTTGACTTCATTAAATGTCTAACGCAATAAGCAAAGCCATAATAACGATAATAACCCCAATAGCCGCCCCTATCCAGATAAGCGCCTTCTTATTGACTTGTTCCTTCGGTTTCTGGCGCGAGACGGGCGGTTTTTTTTTGGCTGTGCTCATGAATATCAACCTTTCTATCGTATAATTCGCTTTCTTTCTTCATTGTAATCGTTTTCTGAGGAAAATGCCAGACAAGCCGTAGGGCTTGCGGCGGGAAGAAAAAAATTTGAATTTACTTTCGCGGCAACGCGGGAGCAGGCAGGTTGCCCTTTTCTTTTCCCCGCGAAAAGGCTAAACTGTTACCCGAAAGGTTTTCATTTCTTGTTTCGGTTTTTTGAAAGGATGTCGAATTCATTCATGTACAAATTGGCTAAACCGTTCTTGTTCAAAATGGATCCGGAATCCGCGCATCACTTGATCATAGACGGAATGGGCGCCGCGGCGAAAGTGCCGGGCGTGCCGGGGCTCCTGTCCACGATTTGGGGCACGAAATCATCCCCGGAACTCGCAGTAGATCTGTTTGGCCTTCATTTTCAGCATCCGATAGGTTTGGCCGCAGGTCTGGATAAGAACGCCAAAGCCGTAACGGGGTTCTCGAAAATCGGTTTGTCTTTTATGGAAGTGGGCACGGTAACGCCTAAAGGACAATCCGGCAACGAACAGCCGCGCCTGTTCAGGCTTCCGCCGGACGAAGCGCTCATTAACCGAATGGGGTTCAACAACGACGGTGCGGACGCGATGGCGAAACGGCTCGCCAAGCTCGGCAAATGCAAGATTCCGCTAGCCGTCAATATCGGCAAGAATAAGGTTACGCCGAATGAGCAGGCGGCGGACGATTACCGCGCGTGCGTGCAGAAGTTGTTTCCGTACGGAGATTTCTTCGTTGTGAATATCAGCTCTCCGAATACGCCGGATCTTCGGGCATTGCAGCATGGGGACGAATTGCGCGAACTGCTTAACGCGGTCAAGGACGAGATGGGCAAACAAGCTGAACGGCACGGGGAAATGCCTAAGCCGATTCTGGTGAAGATCGCCCCCGACAATACGGAGGAACAGCTCGAGTATATGGCGGAAGCGATCCAGCTTAGCGGGATGTCCGGAATTATCGCGACGAATACGACGATCAGCAGGGACGGGCTGACGCACGGCAATGCCGGAGAAACGGGCGGACTCAGCGGCCGTCCGCTTACGCAGCGTTCCACGGAAATTATCCGCAGCCTTTATCGGATGACGAAAGGCAAGCTGCCGATTATCGGCTCGGGAGGTATTTTTACCGCGGATGATGCGTACGAGAAAATACTGGCCGGAGCAAGTCTAGTCGAAGTGTATACGGCAATGATCTATAAAGGGCCCGGATTGTTTAAAGAAATTCATAGCGGGTTGATTGAACGGCTGAGACGGGACGGATTCACCCGGATAACGCAAGCGGTAGGAGCGGGCCATCGTTAGGAGGAAAGCCGATGGAAGGTATGGACTGGGGAAAGTTCTTGCTGCCATACGAGCAGGCGGTGGAGGAGTTAAAGGTTAAATTAAAGGCGCTGCGGGCGGAGATGAAAGCCAGAGACGAATATGCGCCGATCGAGTTCGTCACCGGACGGGTGAAACGGGTCTCGAGCATTCTGGAGAAGGCGCGGAGATTGTCGGTTCCCTTGGACCGGATCGATCTGGGCATCGAAGATATCGCGGGAATCCGCATTATGTGCCAATTCGTGGACGATATCCATCGCGTCGCGGAATTGATTCGCCACCGCAAGGACTTAATGCTTGTCTACGAGAAGGATTATATTACGAACTATAAGGAAAGCGGATATAGAAGTTATCATCTGATCGTCGAATATCCCGTTCAGACGTCTCTCGGCTCCAAGCCGGTGCTTGCGGAAATTCAAATTCGCACGCTGGCGATGAATTTCTGGGCGACGATCGAGCACTCGCTGAACTATAAGTACCGCGATCAGTTGCCTGCGCACGTCAGGGAGAGATTGCGCAATGCCGCGGAAGCAGCTTTCTCGCTCGATAACGAGATGTCGAGCATACGACAGGAGATCGTTGAGGCGCAGCAGGACTTCGAGGAAAGCTCCGTCGTCGTGCGGCAGGTGCTGAACGAGATCCAGGAGCTGTATTTTTTCCGTCGAGTCAGGGAAGCCGCCCAGTTCCAGCGCCGGTTCAACGAGCTGTGGGAGCAGGACGATATTTGGGGACTGAAGGAACTGTCCCTGGAAGTCCAGGCGGCGCTAGACCGCGCTGGAAAAGGCGGACCCGAGTAACATGCGCGGCAGCGGGGGGCCAGCCAGCGGGTTGAACGACGTTGCAAAGGACGAACGTTTCGTCGCTTTCGTGACGTATTTCAACCGCGATCGGGATTATTTCGAATGTCATGAAGTGATGGAGGAACTGTGGCTGGAGAACGGCCGCAGTTCTTTGCTTCAGGGGCTGCTTCAGGCGGCGGTCGGCTTGCACCACTGGGATAACGGCAATCGCTCGGGCGCTGTGAAACTGATGAAAGCTTCCTTGGATAAGCTTGGCGGCTATCCGGATGAAATGCTGGGACTTGATCTGCGGAGCTTGCGGGATGAGCTGGAGATCAGCCTGGAAGCGCTGGCTGCCGCGCCTGACCATGCGCTTTTCCGGGCTTTCAGATTGAACGTTCTGGACGAACATGTGCGTATCGCAGTCGAGGGTAGCCTTATCTAACGGTCCGCCAGACCGTTATTTGGTGCCGGAGCCGGGAAAACGCCTCTGTAACGGTCTGGGAGACCGTAAGATGGTGCCAGAGCCGGGAATCCGCCGCTGTAACGGTCTGGGAGACCGTTAGAACGTCTCAACCTCGGGAAAACGCCGCTGTAACGGTCCGGGAGACCGTTAGAACGTCCCAACCTCGGGAAAACGCCGCTGTAACGGTCCGGGAGACCGTTAGAACGTCCCAACCTCGGGAAAACGCCGCTGTAACGGTCTGCCAGACCGTTAGAAAGCCTCAACCCCGGGAATCCGCCACTGTAACGGTCTGGGAGACCGTTAGAACGTCTCAACCTCGGGAATCCGCCGCTGTAACGGTCTGGGAGACCGTTAGAACGTCTCAACCTCGGGAATCCCCCGCTGTAACGGTCTGGGAGACCGTTAGAACGTCTCAACCTCGGGAATCCGCCGCTGTAACGGTCTGGGAGACCGTTAGAACGTCTCAACCTCGGGAAAGCGCCGCTGCAACGGTCCGGGAGACCGTTAGAAAGCCACAACCCCGGGAGTCCGCCGCTGTAACGGTCTGGGAGACCGTTAGAACGCCTCAACCTCGGGAAAACGTCGCTGTAAGGGTCCGGGAGACCGTTAGAACGTCTTAACCTCAGGAATCCGCCGCTGTAAGGGTCCAATGTCACGACAGACGAAATTAAGTACATGCGACGAACTTATCTACTAGACAAAAGTGGTTTCTTCGGAGATAAGCCCGCCAGACGGTACTAATAGCGCCCCAATGTCACGACAGCCGAATTTAAGTACATGCGACGAACTTACTTACTAGACAAAAGTGGTTTCTTCGGAGATAAGCCCGCCAGACGGTACTAATAGCGCCCCAATGTCACGACAGCCGGGTATAAGTTGCGGGCGAGCAAAAAAATGCGGTCCCGAACGCCTGCGCGAGGCTTGTTCGGGACCGCATTCTTTTAAGCGTTAGGGTTAAAGTTGTCTTCGATAAGCTGATGGATCTCATCGTGCGATTTGCCTTGCTTGGTCCATTCCTCGATCTTGACCAACTCCTCGGTGCAAATGCCGCATTGACCGCTGTGATCGGTCCAGGTTACGCCCGATTCATTCTGCTCCGCAACATAACAGCGGAACAGGGAACCGTGAGGGTCATCCTCATACTTCATGCAGCCGCAGTAACAGTTGACCATTTTCATGATCTCCTCGTATTTGCCGACGACGGAATAAAGATGTCTCGTGCGTCCCGAGTATTTGTCGAGGAAGGAAGGCATGTTCGCGAGAGATGCCTTCTGCTCCCACATCTCGTTGCCGTGGCGATGCGGTTCGCTGGCATTGGAGCCGCCTCCGCCGCATGCAACGAGCAGAATGCCGCCGGCCAGAACGGCCGCGGGCAGCGCGAGCAACCATTTGGCCTTCATTAGCTATTGCCCTCCGGCTTATGCTTCTCGAAGAAAGCTTTGAAGTCGTCCAAGGAGTACCCCAAGGTCGTCTCCGATTCCTTTAAGCCGCCTTGCATCCGCTCGCTTTCTACCCCATCTTTGAAGTAAACTAACGTCGGAGTGGCTTCGATGTTCATTTTGTCGAAATATTCCCCGAATTCGCGCAGATTAAACTGGTGAAGATTAATCCCGAGATCATCCGCAAGAGGCTTAAGCTGCGGTGTCGTAACTCTGCAATGCGGGCAATCCGAAGCGAAGAAGTACACGAAGAAGCTGTCTTTGTCTGCAATCTTCTTGTTCAATTCGTCGGGAAGCATGATGTTGTTGTAGTTCGGATCTTTAAGAATGTCCCGGGTAGCCGGGAACAGTTTATCCGCCGGTTTGCCGTAGACGGTGTCCGGCTTCATGTTGTTTAATACGACTAGCGCGACGATCAGCACGGCGAGCGCTCCGAAGAAGATCGACAATTTTTTGGCATTCACTAACGATTCCCCCAGTTCGGACGGTAAAATATTTTGTTAAGATGGACAAGTTCCCTAAACTCTCTTACATTATACCTAATAAGGCTATTCAACAAAACAGGCTTGTCCACAATGACAAGAAACTGTCGCAATAGAAAGCAGGGTGAAGGATGAAAACATCGATACGACTCGATAAAATGCTCGGAAACCTAGGCTACGGCACGAGAAGCGGCATTAAGCTGCTAATCAAACAGGGTGCAGTAACGGTTAACGGAGTCGTCGTCAAAGACCACGGCAAACAAATTCGGCCGACCGAGGACGAGGTTGTTTTGGACGGAGAGGTGATTCGATATCGGGATACCGTGTACGTCATGCTTCATAAACCGGCCGGAGTCATTTCCGCGACGGAAGACCATCGGGATCGAACGGTCATCGATCTGCTCGACGAGGAGATCAGCGTCTTCTCTCCTTTTCCGGTAGGGCGGTTGGATAAAGATACGGAAGGATTGCTTCTGATCACGAACGACGGGAAGCTGTCTCACGAACTGCTGTCCCCCCGCAAGCATGTTCCCAAAACGTATCGTGCGCTTGTCGCGGGAGCCGTAGGGGACGAAGATGGAGCAGCCTTCTCCAAAGGCGTCGAGCTCGACGACGGTTATGTGACGATGCCGGCTCAATTGAGGGTGTTGGCTACCGCCGAGGCAGGCGAAGCGGAGAGCACCATTGCCGCTAGCGACAAGGAAAACGGCGACGAGATGATGGCGGTGCTAAGACATGAACCGGAAGATGTCTCGTCGATTCCGCAGAAGACGTTAAGCTGGATTGAATTGACGATCCATGAAGGAAAGTTCCATCAAGTCAAGCGCATGTTCGAAGCCGTCGGCAAAAAAGTGCTCTATCTCCGCCGCGTCTCCATGGGGCCGCTGAAGCTGGATCCCGAACTTAAGCCCGGAGAATGGCGCGAACTGACGGACGAGGAAACGGAAAGCCTGCACAACTACCGGAAGGATGCGAAGGAATGAGATTTCGTTTGATTGCTTTGGATGTAGACGGCACGCTGCTTAATGATCATCATGAGCTTACGCCAAGGGTGAGGGAAGCGGTTCGCGCGGCGGCGCAGCAAGGCGCAGAGATCGTTCTATGCACGGGCCGCGGCCCTACGAGTACATTACCCGTATTGGAAGAGCTCGGCCTGGCGGGAACGATGATTACCCACAACGGCTCAGCCGTCGTCGACAGCAAGACAAGAAATGTTCTGCAGGATACGACCATTGGGCACGATCAGGCGCAACGTTACATCTCCTTTTTCAAGGAACGGGGAATTCATTACGACATGAATACGGCGTTTGAACTGTTCGTCGAGGAAATGAAGGAAGACGCGGCGCAAATGTATCATAAAATGATGGCGCGGCCGGTTATTCGGGGCAACGACGAGGGCTTGCCGGAACATCTGGTCAAAATGTCCGTTTTTGCGCCCAAGCAAGTGCTGGATGACGTGGAGAAGGAATGGAGCGGCTGGCTGCACGAACTTCAGACGATTCGAAGCGGGGATAATTTTATCGATGTGCAGCATTTGCAAGCCAACAAAGGGCAAGCTTTGGAAAGACTGGCCGCGATGAAGGGAATCGATAGAGAGCACATCCTCGCTATGGGCAATTATTATAACGATACGGGCATGCTCGCTTTCGCGGGGTGGGGGATCGCCATGGACAACTCGCCGGCCGAGGTGAAGGCGATAGCTAACGAAGTGACCGCGTCCAATAACGAAGACGGAGTGGCGCAAGCGATCGAACGTTTAGTGCTTGCGGCGCGATATTGACGAAAAAAGCAAGCCGGTCATCCGGCTTGCTTTTTCAATAATTCCGTCCGTAGTCCACGAGATTTCTACCCGGTCGTTCCCCTGCTGCGTAATTTCGCAGATTGCTCGTGAAGATGTCCGTAACCTTTTGTTTGTATTGGCTCGTCCATCCTCCGATATGAGGCGTAATGATGACGTTATCCATCGTCCATAGCGGGTGATCCGAGGGCAGGGGTTCCGTCTCGAATACGTCCAGACCCGCTCCCCCGATCGCGCCATTCGCAAGTGCCTCCACCAACGCATCAGTATCGACGGAAGCGCCGCGTCCCATATTAAAAAACAAAGCGTGAGACTGCATACGATCGAACCGGCCCGCATCGAAGAGGTGATGGGTTTCTTCCGTATACGGGAGAATGTTGACGATGACATCGCTTTGCGCGAGTACGAAGTCCAATTGTTCCATTCCGTACATTTCATCGACGGCTTCGACCGGTTTGGCGCTGCGCCTTACGCCGAGGGTCCGCATCCCGAACGCTTTGCCGAGACGGGCAACTTCTTCTCCGATCACGCCGACTCCGATAATTCCCATCGTTCTGCCGGCGAGCTGATGATAACGCTCGGATGCTTTCCACTGCCCCCTGCTTTGCTGGCGAATGGCATGATGCAGATTGCGGCTGAAGGCCAGAAGCATTGCGAACAGCGTTTCCGCCATCGATACCGGATGAATGCCGCTTGCGCTTGTCAAATAAATTCCGCGATCGCGAAGCTTGTCGAGCGGAAGCTTATCCACTCCGGCGGAACTCGTCTGCACCCACTTCAATCGTGCGGCGGAATCGAGTGCCGCTTCCATCCGCGAGTTCCATCCGAGCACGATTTCAGCGTTTAAGAAATACTCGTCAGCAATCGAATCCGCATCGCCGGACACGATCGTCCAGTCCGGTATTATGTCGCGAATTTGCTCGATTTGTTCAGGTTTGAGTTCGAAGAGCAGTAGAAGAGTAGGCATGCGAGTTCACTCCTTGAGCTTATTATCCACGGCGGCGTTGCTTAATGGGCCCAGAGGCGGCGCCGCGGTCCAGTGCGGTGAAAGCGGTTACCCGATTTTTGCCGTTCGTCTTGCTGTAGTACATCGCTTGATCGGCTTGCTTCATGAGCGACTCCGCGGTTTCTCCGGGGGAGACCATGCTGTAGCCGACGCTGATCGTGACGATCGATTCCTTCTCCGTCCGGGCGCGGATATTCTCGGCAACTTGCGCTACCGACGACGCCGGTCCGACGATAAACGCGACGAGTTCTTCGCCGCCGTATCGTCCGGCGAGGCCGATGCCGTCCGTCTCTTCCATGATCATCGAGGAGACTTGTTTCAGCACTCCGTCGGCTTTATGATGCCCGTGGGTATCGTTCAATTTCTTGAAGTTGTCGATGTCGCAGAAGATGACGCCGATCGATCGGCCCGTCGCGATCAGTTTGTCCAACCTACCCATAAAATACCGCCTATTATACAGGTTGGTCAACCCGTCGGTAATGGAGGAGCGATATACCGATTGCAAAATCTCGACGACCCGTTCGAACAAAATGGAGAAGAGGAAAATATAGTAAAACACGGGAAGCAGGCCCGAGATCGTCTTGAAGACGTGGACCTCGGGCGCCCAATAAACGGAAGAGATGGCCAAGATCTGCATCGTAAACGCGATCCATAAGCTGGTCATATATTTGCGCGGCTGACCGATATGCGGGGCGAACATCAGCACGAACAACGGGCCAAGCAGCAACAAAAATCCGTCCAGAGCCGGAGTCGATTGGATTCGGTTCATCCATTCTTTGTCGCCGGAGGAGATGCCCGGAAGGAGGTCTCCCGCCGCAACTAGCAGCCCGGTGACGAGCAAACCGTAAAACCAAAGCCGGGTTCGCGGACGCCGACGGTGATAGAGTTCGAAAACGGCGAAATTAATGACGATAAACGCATATACTTGTAGAAGCTTTCCGATGAAAACAAGAATCGGCGACGAAGGCGTCAGATCCAGCGAGATGGCCATCTGAAGCAGATGTTGGATCAGAATGAAGGATAGCGACGTCAGCAGCGATCTATAAGCGAGTTTGCGGTTGCTGACGTATAGGCGATAGGACATGAACAGCATCAGAGCTACGATGACCACGGCCATCGACGAAGAGAACAGAAGGCCGAAATTATCAGGCGTTAACGTAATAAGGAACATGGGAGTCTCCTTTGGGGCAATCTATGTAACTTGCAGAACATATGTTTCTAATATATCATATTTTCTGAAAGACGAAGAGCGTTAATCAGTTCAATTTCAATCATACAGCAAGATCATAGCAAGCGAGGAGGAATCGCTATGAACATATTGCAGGCGCTGTTTTTTCCACCGGAGCAGCCTGGCGGCGTATCGTCGATGGTTCCCTATATTGGGGAGAGGTTTCGCAAGATCGGCTGGGAGATGGAGATGTTCTCGCTTCCGAAGCGCATCCGGAATAAAGGGAACGAAGAGATCGAATTCGCCACTTTCGATTGGCGGTCTTATTCAGGCCATACTATCGTGGACAAATATATTCAGACGTACAAAGACTATATTTGGTGGACGCGATTACGTTTATCGGACCAGCGCTACGACCTGATCCATGCGCATCACCCGATCGCCGCCTTAGCGATGAGCCACATTTATCCCGATACGCCCATCTTAATGACGGTGCACTCCAGTTACGAGCGGGAACTGATCCTGAACGGACGAATCGCAGAGGGGGGGCACGAGCATCGGTTCTTGACTTCGATCTACGGAGAACTTGAGCATCGGACAGACCGTCTGATGACCGTGTCGAATTCCTTTGCTAATTATATCGGCACTTACTTGAAAGAACCTGACAGCACGATCGTCATTCCTAACGGATATGATGAAAAAAGATTCAAACCGGTTCCCCACGAGAACGAAGTCGCTCAGCTTGTCTCCGTATGTCGGCTCGTGCCGGCGAAAGGCCTGGACGTTTTGCTGCAGGCTTGCGCGGAGCTGCGCAAGCGGAACGCGAATTTTGTATTGCACATTATCGGCGACGGACCGATCCGCGAACAACTCGAACAGTTGTCGCAGGAGTTGGGCATATATGACGATACGATTTTTTACGGATACATGCTGCACCCGGAAGAGCTGCTTCCCTTCTTCGATATCTTCGTGCTGCCATCCCGAGCGGAAGCGTTCGGTTCGGTGTTCGCCGAGGCGGCGCTTTGTTTGCTCGCGCTCGTCGGAACGAACGTTGGCGGCATCGCGGAACAGATTGAAGACGGCGTGAACGGCTTGCTCGTTCCCCCCGAGAATGCTACGGCTTTGGCGGATGCGCTGGAGACGGCGATCAACGATCCGCACTTTCGGTACGAGATGGCGCGCGCCGGGTGGAACAAGGCGAAAAAGGCGTATTCTCTCAATCGCGTGATCAACGAATTGAAAAGCATCTATGGCTATTACGACAAGAGTACCGAATCAGAAACCAGTATAGGGGAGATGTGAACGAAGTGGGCGTTCCTTTTTCCTTTATCCATGCAGCCGACTTGCATCTGGACAGTCCGTTCAAGGGGCTGACGAAAGCTCCTGAAGCCGTGCAAGCCCGGCTGCGCGAGTCAACGTTCGCGGCGTTAAGGAATCTGTGCGGACTCGTCGGCCGAGAGAAAGTCGATTTCGTCGTGATCGCCGGCGATTTGTTCGATGCGGCCGACCGCTCCTTGCGCGCTCAGCTAAGGCTCGAGCGTGCCTTGAGGGAAATGACGGAGCAAGGGGCGCAAGTGTTCGTCGTTCACGGCAACCACGATCCGGAAAGTGGGCGGCGTGCCCGGCTCGAATGGCCCCAGGGCGTGCGCGTATTCGGGACGTCACAGGTAGAATGCAACACCGCACATACCCACAGCGGCGAGATAGCCGCCCATATATACGGCATTTCCTATTCGACTCCTGCCGTTACGGACAATCTGGCGCTTCGCTTCAAGAAAAAGGAGGGAGCGCCTTTTCATATCGCGTTGCTGCACGCCAACGTGGACGGAGATCCCGCGCATGATAATTACGCACCCTGCAAGCTGGACGAGCTGTCGTCCGTGGGGTTCGATTATTGGGCACTCGGCCATGTTCACGACCGGCGAACGTTGCGCGAATACCCGCATGTCGTGTACCCGGGCAACCTCCAGGGACGGAGCGTTCGCGAGACGGGCGGTAAAGGCGCTTATGCGGTCTCGGTATCGGAGACCGGAGAAGTCGACATGCGCTTTCACGATCTTGCGGATGTGCTGTGGCAGGAGATTGCCGTCGAGATAGACGGTATCGAGCGCGAGCAGGAACTGCGCGATCTGATGTTGGAGGAGCTTGAAGAGGCCCGGCGGCAAGCCGGAGGGCGACCGGTCCTGGCGCGAATTCGTCTGGAAGGGCGGGGCGCTATGCACGAGCGATTGTTCGATGATGGAATGACGGAGGTGTGGCTTGAAGAGCTTAGGGAATGTCTTGAACCGCCGGAATCGACGGAAGCTTGGATCTGGCCGGAATCGATAGCTGTCCGCACGAAGGGATCGATAAAGCTCGAACAAGCCGCGGAAGAAGACGGGTTTCTGGGCGAATTGTTGAGACGGGGCATATCGGCCGCGCTGCTGCCGGAATCGTCGAAAGAACTATTGGACGAAGCCGCAGAGAGCTTGCGCAGGCAGCCTAAGATTCGCGAATGGCTGGAGTCGAGGTCTCATGGAGAGCGTGAATTATGGATTCGGCAAGCGATGGAGCTGTCCGCGGCGTTGCTTCGCGATGAAGACGCCGGTTAAGCGGTCGAGGTGGAGGGCACGGAATGTACATAAAAGAACTGCGAGTAGACGGGTATGGCGCTTTGCAAGATTTGGCAATTGAGCTTGCCGGCGAACGCGCAGGCGGGCGTACGCCGAACTTAACCGTCATCTACGGCTTAAACGAAGCGGGCAAAAGCACGCTGCTTCGATTTGTTCGCAGCATGTTATACGGATTTCCGACTCGGAAGGACCCCGTGGAGCGTGGGGAGCCTGTATTAGGCGGCCGGCATGGCGGCAGCTTGCTCGTGGCGGACAAGTCCGGCCGCCAGTGGCGGATCGAACGGCATGCAGAACGGAGTGGAGAGCTAAGAGTTCGGGACGAAACGGGAGTGGAACGCATTATCGGGCAGCCGGAGTGGGAAAGGCTGATGCTCGGGGGCGTATCGGAGCGGTTATTTCGCCAATTGTTCGCCGTGTCTTTAAATGAGCTCCACGAGCTTCGTTCCCTGCAAGGGGAGGAGCTTGGCAATTATTTGTATCATGCTGGGCTGGCAGGAGGTTCGGCGATTACTGCAGCCAGGCGCAAACTCGGATCGGAGCTGGATAAGCTGTATCGCCCCAAAGGGTCGACGCAGGAAATGAACCGGCTGCTTGGACGGATGAAGGAAATCGAAACATCGATCCGCCAAAGCCGCGACGATGTGCAATATTATCGGGAAACAACAGATGAGCTCTCCCGGGTTGAGGACCAATTGCTTCGGATCGAGAAGGCTTTCCCCGAGTTGAGAATACGCGCGGCCAAGCTGCAGGGCGCTTACGAGCTTCGCGAATGGTGGCTGAAGCGGGAAGTGCTGCTTGCCGAGGATTCTGAATTAAGATCGGGCTTGGTGGATCCTGACGCTCCTCTCTTGCAAGAAGAAACCGCGATCGCATGGGCGGAATTGAAAGCCGCGACAACTGCCGGGGAACTCAAGCTATCGGAGTTGCGAGAGTCTCTCGCTTCCTTGCGCATGCAGCGGGAGAAGTTGGCATGGGACGAAAAATGGGTCGCCGCCCTTCCCGAACTCCAGCGGCTTGAGTCGATACGCGAAGGGATTGCAGCCAAACGGGACGAGCGATCGGAACTGGAAGCCGAGCGCAGGATGATGGACGAGGCGGTGCGGAATGCGTTGTCTGGAATCTCCGCGGAGTGGGGGGAATCCGAACTGCTTGCTTTCGGCGGGTTAACTGCCGAGAAGGAGCAGGTGCGCAGACTAAACCAGACTTGGGAGGAAGCGGAAAGAGCCACGGGCGCGCTGCAGGCCGAGCTTCGCAAGCTTGATAGGCAGATCGAAGTGCTTCTTGCCGAGGAGCGGGCGTTGGTGTCGGATATGCAAAGCGGTTCGATCGGAAGGGAGGCAGGCGTTTCCTTGGATTATGTCGGTTCGGACGGTATTTTCGTGCCGCGCACGAAACCCGCCCTATTCGAAGCCTGGCATCAAGCGGATGATGCCCGCCGGGAATACGAGCTTGCCAGGGCTAACACCGCGAAACCCGCCCGCGACCGGTTATCCCGTTCGGACACGAACCGCAAGGAACCGGCGAAGGGCGTGTACGCGGTATCAGGTCTTATCGCGGCGGCGGCAGTCGCGCTAACGATCCTACTGAGTCAAGGGGATAACGTCCCGTCCGCGGCTTATCTGCTCTCCGCGAGTCTATTGCTATTATCCGTTTGCCTCGCCGTCTACGGATGGCGGCGACAGAACCGGCCCCCTGTCCGGGGCGACGAAACCGAACCTTCGAATGAGACTTATGCTCATACGCGCAAGGCTCAGGCCCAGTTAACCGAGCGACTTGGCCGATTGCTCACTCATCCCGAGACGGCGACAGCCAGTCTGCTGGAAGATCCGAGAGCGGATAATCAATCGCTAGACGAACGGGGATTGCAGGAAACGGAAGTTGAAGCGTGGCGGCGACTTCGGAGTGCCGTATACGAACAGGTAGAACGGCTAGAAGAGATCGATCGCGGAAGATCTAAGGGACAGGAACTGCAGAGCCGAATCCAGGAGTTGATTAAGGAAAAGGATCTCATCGAGCTTGATGCGAAGGAGCAGAGGGAACGCATCCATGAGCTGCGGGAGAACTGGCAACAATGGCTCCGCGATCGCAAGCTTCCTGCGTTCCTCATGCCGGACGTATTGCCGGAGCTAATGGGTGCGACGGAACGGGGGCAGGTAGCGTTGCGCCAACGCCAGCGCATAACGGAACGGTTGAACGTTGTGGACGGGGCGATCCGGGAATTCGAGCAAGCCGTTGCCCCGTTCGCGGAAGCTTTCGCTCCGCCTCCGGGCATGCGCTCGGACCCGATGTTGGCCGTACAATGGCTGCATCGGGAAGCGGACGAACAACTGAAAACGATGGATGAAGCGCAAAATATCGATCGCCTCATCGAAATGGCGGAGCGATCTATCGAAGAGGTAGCGGAAGATCGGTCGAGAGTCGAACGCGGGATCGCGGAGCTGTTGCGAACGGCGGGGGTTATTTCCGGAGCCGAGTTCGAGCAGAGGATTCGCATTGACGAGCGTTGTTCATCGCTGCGTAAGGAAGCGCGGGAGATTCAATTAAGGCTCGAGTCCGGAAGGGACTTCGGCGCCCAGGCGGAGTTGTACGAACTGCTGGGCAAGCACGACGAGGCATCGCTTGCCGCGCTTCTGGAACAGAGTCAAGAAGCGCTCGCAGCCGAGGAAGCGCTACGTTCGGAACTGCTGGACAAGCGGGGCCGATTGGCGCAAGAGCTCGATCGGCTGCGCAAGGAAGCCGAAGCCGAAGACAAAAGGCATAAGCTGAGCGATCTTCAAGCGCAGTTGGAACGGGTGGTAGAACGTTATGCGATTGTTTCGCTGGCGGATCGCTTGATCGTCCGGACGAAAGCCGTCTACGAGGAAGAGAAGCAGCCGGAGGTTCTCCGGCAGGCCTCTCGGTATTTCCGGCAAATGACCGGCGGCAAATACGAGCGGATCGTCGCTCCCGGAGATTCGAAGTCGCTTTTCGCGGAGACGAAAGACCGGAGGACGGTGGACAGCGTATTTTTAAGTCGCGGAACCCAAGAGCAGCTTTATCTTGCCATGCGTTTCGCATTATGCGGCGCGGCTTCTCCGGAACAGCCGCTGCCGCTGCTCCTGGACGATTTGTTCGTCCATTTCGACGAGAGCCGTTTGAAGCTGACGCTGCCCGTCTTGGAGAATCTGGCGGAATCCCGGCAAGTTATTCTATTTACTTGTCACGGGCATGCCGCCAGGACGCTTACGGAAGGAATACCCGATTCAAGAATGGTTACGCTTGGAGGTTAGGCGGTTTGGGACTGTTGTTGGTAAGAGCCCGGTCTCGACCGATCAGGAACAACCACCCCAAGCTGAGCATGCCGAACATCGGATACAATGCCGAGAGCAGCTTGCCGAAGCCGAATTGACCGGCAAGGAAACAGAACAATAGCAGCACGGCCGTAAGCATCCAAGGGGAAGCTTTCGTTCTAACGTGCAATTGCAGCGTAAGTCCGTAAATATCGGCGACGAGCGTCGTGAAGATTTCCATGAAAATCAATAAGACATAAACCCAATGAAGCCATGTGCCGAGTTCTCTGGCGATACCGCCCATCGGAATATCGAATTGCGCGATGCCCGGCATTCGCGAAGCGAGCGCGAAATGGCCAGCCAGCAACAGCACGCCGATGCCGATCCCGCCTATCCAAGCGCCTCGCAGCAAGCTACGGCGATCGCCGATCGTCGATCCGAGCGGAACGAGGACGGCTTGAGACATCGACAGGTTAAACGCGGCGTATAGAAAGGGAGATAGCCATGCCGCCCAAGGAGAAAGCTCGTTAGGCGCTCTCAACCATTGATCCGTCAGCGGGTTCTGCAGCGTCTTATAGACCAGGAATATCGAAAATATGATCATCATCGGCACGACGATCGTATTGATCGCAAGAATCGCGTTCATTCCTTTGCGCAGCAGCATGAAGCAGGCGAACATCGTGACGATCAACCCGGTTTGATAACCGAGATTCAGTTGCTCGGAGAAAACGGAACCGGCGCCCGCCAGCATGACCGCGTTCACGCCGAGCAAGACGAATAGCATGATATGACTGATCCAGCGTCCACCTCGCTCCCCGAACAAATGCTTATTCAGATCTTCGTAAGATTTGGCTTTTATCTCGGCCGACAGGAGCATCACCTTAGCTCCGATCCATACGAAAAACATCGTAGACACGATGATCAGATATGGTCCCCAATAGCCGAATCGCGTGAAAAACTGCATCACTTCCCTGCCGGACGCGAACCCGGCTCCGACGACGGTCCCGATAAATACCAGTGCGACTTGTATGCTCATGGCCCATTGCTTCATTCCGCGGAACCTCCCGATCGGACCTTGTCCATTCCTACCTTAACTTTATGTCGCTTATCGGGCGGGCATGACTTATGAAAGCTGAGTCGCAATAAAAAACGCCTTCTTTCATCCGGAAAAATCCGTTGAAGGAAGGCGTGTTAAATATCATCTTTGAGAAGTTTGATGGACAATACTTTGCGGGAGTCGGGATCCAAATCGACCTTTAGCCACCCGCCGGATACTTCAAGCGCAAGAACGTTCGTCTTCGCGCCTGCCGAGATGCCGAGCAGATCCGCGGCTTTGGTGCCGTCCATTCCGTAGGACAACCCTTGAACACCCGTGTTCACTTTGTTTGAGGTGATCTCGATATAGACGACTTTATCCCGCTCGTTCAGTCCGATTGCCAAACCGTCGTATTCCCAGATGTTAATCGTATTCGAATCTCCGGGTAGAGGATAAGAATCGTCGGGAGCTCCGTAATGCTTGACGACCTCCTTCTCCGACGCGCCAAGCTTCAAGCTGGCGAGCGACGGCGATTGGGGCTCGAAAATAGGCTCGGTCGGCTTTGAAGGCGGCTTCGATTGGGGCTGGATCGTAGACGTTTCGACAGTCGGCGCCGACGCCGAAGGTTGAATGTCGGGCTGATGTTGCGGCGGCTCCTCCTTAAGCGGGGGTTCCTTGGTTGCGCCTGTCACCGGTTTACTCGAAGGCCGGGCAGGCGAGTTCGTTTCGGGAGATACCGTCGCCGGAGGCGGATCGGCGCTCGCTCCGGAGGAATGAGGAGCCTCGGCGGATGAATTGCACGATGCTAATGCGAAGGATAGCAATATCGCCGCGCATATTTTCAAGCGCGACGGCGAGTAAAATGGCATGTTCATCCCCTCCTCTGGATTTCCCTACTAATATATAAGACAATACACGACTGGAAAAGTTTCGAACCAGTCGTCCTTTTTTTGAAAATCATGCTTTTGTCGCATCCGGTCGCAGTTTGTCGGGACTATAGTCGCGCTAACGCAACATTTTTTGCTTCGCCGATGGAAGCGATAACTGACGAAATCCGGTGTTGCGCGGGGGAATAGGATATGGTACGTTAAACGGAAAAGACAACGGGCGGTGGAGAAGACGATGGATATTCTCAAAGAGAGAATTTTGAAAGAAGCGAGTGTCATCAACTCCGGGGTGTTGAAGTTGGATTCTCTGCTTAACCATAGCGTGGATCCGCAATTAACGATGGAGATGGGCAAGGAGTTCGCGGCCAGGTTCGCCGACGAACGCATTACGAAAGTGATCACCGTCGAGGCATCGGGCATCCCCGTCGCTTTTGCAACGGCGCTTCAGTTCGGAGTGCCGCTCGTGTTCGCACGCAGAAAGAAGACGCTGCTAGGCGAGGCGGACGCTTATTGCGAGAGAGTGCCTTCCTTCACGAAGGGGATCGTGACCGACCTGATCGTATCCAGGCATCTTCTGAGCAAAGAGGATTCCGTTCTTTTTATCGACGATATTATCGCGAACGGCGATGCTGCACGGGGATTGATCAAAATTATCGAGCAGTCTGGCGCCGAGCTGAAAGGGATCGGAATCGTGATCGAGAAGTCGTTCCAAGCGGGCGGACGCACGCTTAGGGAGTTAGGCTACCGGCTGGAAACACTCGTTAAAATCCAATCATTGGACGACGATAAAATTACGTTTGCCGATTAGCCAAATGGGTAATGCGCATTCTTTCGATCCTGAGATCATTATCGTATAATAGAAGTATCCTGCAGATGGGGAGGCGAACAGCAATGGACAATGCCAATCAAATCAATTTGCCGGCCGACTTCTTCTTGCATAAGCTGGAAGAAGCTAAAATTCATTTCGAGCGCGCGCTCGATTGCAAACACACGGAGTTCGACGATTTGTACCCGTACATGATCGAGCATCCGCAATTTTTCTGGTATAAGCGTTACGTCGCATGGTCGGAACTGCTCACGATCGTGAAGCTATGCGAAGAGCTGAAGCTTCCATGGACGGAGCGTTTCGCAACCCATCAGGCGGAATATGTACAGAAGCGAGTCATGTCCAGCAAAGTACTCGACTACTGGTACGAAACGAACGATTCGAAGGAGCACGTCGGGTGATCGCGGCGTTGCCGTTATGTTAAAGAACCGGAGAACCCGCGGGGACTAAGCCCAGCGGGTTTTTCCGCCTAATTAGGAGGCGAATGCCAATGTTGAACGATGAGCAATTGGACAAGCTGCGTGTAGACGGAACGAAAATCAGAATCGTCAGGGACGCGCTAGCGGAAAATGATGTCAGGGGAATCGTAGTCGCTTGGGATGACGATTATGTATTGATTCGCCGCCCGAATCGGCGAGTGATCAAGGTGAAGCGGGAATATCCGATTCAATTGGCGAGCGAGCCGAGACAATGGTCGCTTGAATGAATTTTCCATCATTGAGGAATCCTGAACGTACGGCTCGCAGATGGCAGGCGGGCCGAACCGAAGGATTCTTCTTTCGATTAACGGAGGGATGGACGTGACGCTGGCGGAACAAAATGGCTGGAGCGAACTGGACGCCAAAACACGGCAGCTTATCGGCTTGGGCGTGGCACTTTACGCCAACAACGAGGATTGCGTATTTCGCTATACGCAGGAAGCCAAGGCGATGGGAATCAGCGACGAGCAGATAATGGGGACGGTCGCCGTCGCCGCGTCGGCAAGCGAACGGATCATGTCGCAAGGCGCGGCCAAGGTTGAAGAAGCTCTAAAGATTCAATTGGCAGGGTCGAAAAATTCGGCAAACGCTCATGCATCCATTGCGTCCAACCCATTGCGATACCAGCAAGAAAGCGATGCGGAATTCGCCGATGACGAAGCTTTCGGCCTTTTCGGAGTGATGATCGGAGAAGTGTCGCCATCGTATTGATCGAGTGGTATTAACTGAAAATTAGAACTTCGAGTACTTCTCTTGACTTCGCTTTGATATTTGTGATATTATAATATACGTGATTTCGACAAAGTTACTCGTGCTTACTGCCAATGAGGCGCGATGTAGTCGAAGATTACGTTCCAAAATGCGGTCATGGCGGAATTGGCAGACGCGCTGGCTTCAGGTGCCAGTGGTAGCAATACCGTGGAGGTTCGAGTCCTCTTGACCGCACCACCTTAAGAATGAACGAGCTCTTGAACTTGTCCTTGTGACGGTTCAGGAGCTTTTTGTATGATTGGGATTTGTAAGGTGTTACTTATGACTTGCGCCGACGAAACCTTAAAGCTGCAATCCAGATGAGCATGAGCAATTTTCCCTTCACATTAAAACAATAAGCCGCATGAGTAGTCACTTCAACCTGATACTTCATCATTTTCAGCCATTCCAACATGAAATCGCTGAAAAGAACACCGGTTGGGCTGTCCGAATCTGGAAGACGCTGATATGTTGTTTTAAGCAACATATCAGCGACTTTTCAGTACTTCTCTTTAACGTGGCTACCTTGCTTCTGTTATTTTCCTAGCTCGCTTGCATAGCATTTGAGCCTGTATGAACATTGGATTTGCGACTGGTGATGAGCAGTTGTACGCCGATCATCGCAACAATTATAACAACCATAGCGAGCAGCGCAGCATTAAAGCTTCCGGTGCGATCATGGACCGCCCCGATGAATAACGGGCCTAACGCTCCGATCATATAACCGCCGCACTGAGACATAGCCGACCAAGATCCGGCTTCCTCCGAAGATTTCGTCTCGACAATCGGCAGCATAAGCCCCAGCGGAAATAATCCTCCCGCCCCGATTCCCAGGAATATGACAGCCGGTAGCATTGGTAGACGGAGCAATAACAAGATAATTCCAACCAACTCAAATACACTGCATAGAATGAGAAAAAATCTTCGATTGCCGAATCTAGAAACAAGACCGGGTACCGTCAAGGATACAGGAATTTGAATCATTGTAAAAACGGTAAGAAGCAATGCCGAGTTTTCAGCACTGTAGCCGAAGCTATGGGCAATCGGCGAAATCCATGCCGTAACCGAATAAAACATACTTGCCATCAATCCGAAAAATAACGTTAACAGCAATGCTCTTTTATTGCGGATTGGAAGCTTGGAACGGACCGTACTACTTTTGTTCTCCTTGTTTCGAAGAAAAACCGACCAAACGATTAGCGCAATTACGCCAAGGAATGCCCAGCATGACAGGGTCAACGTTAAGCTCTGGTTGCTTCGATGATAGATCGGAATCGAAAATGCGGAAGCCACTGCCGCTCCTACGATCATGGAGGCAGAATAAATGCTTACGATTCCGGGCTTCGTCGGAAAATACTTCTTAATAAACCCGGACAGCAGAGGTCCTGCCAAGCTAATCCCGATGCCGCCAACCAAGGCGCTCGCTACCAAGACCGGGACTGAACCGACAATCCCCCGCACAGCAGTTGCGCCCGTAATGAGCACTAACGAGATAAAAATGGTGCGCTCGAGACCTAGCCGATCACGCAGCGTCGTTGCTAATGGAGCAAAAATCCCCATGCAAAATACGGGAAATGTGGTCAGCAAACTTGCTGTTAACCCGCTCATTCCCAGATCGTTTTGCAGCGTTCCAAGCAAAGGGGCAACAGAGGTAATAATCGGTCTTAAGTTCAAGGCTGCAATAAAAATCGCTACAATTAAATAAAGCTTTTTCATCGGTTGCTTCCCTCCTGCTTATCTGTGTGAATATATTTATAGTATTTTTGTCTGAAAACGGCTGATTTTTTCAGGAGAAACGAATTAGTTGTTCGCATATTGGGCAGACGCACGCCTGCGAAGTGGTGACGATTGCAAGGCCGAGAGCTGTGCCAAATTGAAACGTCTCAAACCAGAATAGGTACTAAAAAGCTCCTTAGGAAAAAAGGAAGCAAGTTTATGACCAAAGGGAGGGAGTCTATGAAACCTGGACTGCGTCAGACTTACAACATTCCTGTTGAAGCTACGCTGGATGTTATAGGCGGCAAGTGGAAAACGCTGAGTTTATGTCATTTAACGTATGGTTCTAAAAGAACGAATGAACTTAAAAAAAACATTCCAGAAATTACGCAAAAAATGTTAACCCAGCAGCTCAGAGAATTGGAGGAGGACGGAGTTATCACAAGAACGATATATAACCAGGTACCGCCAAAAGTTGTTTATGAATTGAGTGAGCTGGGCGAATCCCTTAAGCCTATCGTCGATCTGATGTGCGATATCCGATTGACATGGGAGAGCGCTTCGCTGCCAGCGAAGCGCTCTCTCACCGATAGTAATCGTCAGTCTCCACTAGATAAGCGATACAATTCAATAGGAAGTCGCTATAGACCCAGCTTCTTGGAAAGCCTTGGTTAATACTTCTTCCCTTTTCAAAGAAAAATTCCCTTGCGCACGAATGATTTGATAGTCGTCGACTCCCATAAAGTTGAACATTGCTTTTAAAAATTTGTGGGAATATTCCACTTCCGTGTACCAGTCATTGTTTGTATAGATCCCGTCACTCGCTTGAATGACAAGCACTTTCCTGCCGTCTTTTAGCAGACCGACTGATCCGTTGTCTGTATAGGCAAAAGTCTCTTTCGCGATTAGAATGTTATCCATATAGTCTTTTAGCTTGGATGGAATGTTAAAGTTATGCAGTGGCATGGCGATGACGTATTTCTTCGCAATTTTAAATTGCTGTAAGATTTCCGATATTCGGGAGTCGAGCGCCCGTTCGTCATCCGTTAAACGCTCATTTCTCCCCTTTTTTTCCTGTAGACTTAGAAAGGTACGGTCAACGAAAGGAATGTGTTCCCGATATAAATCGATTTGTTCAATGGGTCCTTCCGGATTTGTTTTTTTGTAAGTCTCTAGAAAACGATGAAGCACTTGCAGACTGACGGATGAATCGGCATCTACTTTTGGATGTGCATTAATAACAAGTAGTTTTTCCAACTTCGATAACCCCTTATGCTCAATATTGTTTACGTATATAGAGACAACCAAGGGATATATTTTGTGACATAAGTTGCAATTCATATTATCGCCTTCGCGCAAGCTACGGCTTCGCGCTCGATTCGAACGGCCGCATCGGCGACTAGGCGCAGTTGACGACAAGTCTCGCCTCGGACCAAACAAGCCGCCCCGAACGAGATTTTTTTCGCGGGAGCGGCTCATTTGGCGTGCAAGTTCAGATAGGAGGCGAATGATCGAATACGCCCGGCTTAGATCGAGCTTGCGTTCGCTAACGACTCCTCGGCGTCCTTCGCAGGCTGCCCCAACTTGGCTCTGCCGACGCTCAGCGCGACGACCGCGCCGGCGGCCGTGACGCAGAGCGCGAGCACGAAGCCATGGTCGTCGGTCAACCCGTATAGCACCTTACGGGTTAATAGGGCCTCGTTCTTCCATTCGGCGATTAAATCTTCAACTGTAATATACTCTCATCCTCTCCTGAACAAAATCCTCTGCTAGCCTTGTCCCATTTCTTTACTCCCAATGCCTGCTATTAGGGGTTAAGGAATTCGCTTACCGCATGAAAATAACCGTTTAAATCGTCAGCATGGACACCGTGGCCGCATTGTTCAAAAACAATAAGCTTCGTATTCGGTCTTCGCTCCTCCATACGTCTCGCTTGCTCCGTATCGAGAATGAAGCTTTTTGCGCCATGAATGAGCAGAATCGGGGTACTTGAGCCTAACCAGTCATCCCACCATACCCCGTTGGACTGAGGTACGGACACTTGCAGCCCCTTCAAATCCGTTCGGAATCCCCAACCTTGTTCGTCCTCAAACACGCTTTCGGCAAAATAATCAATAGCCCGGACCCCTGTGCTCGCAATCGATTCTCTCAGCTCCTTTAGGGAAGCCGATCGGTTTGGAAGCTTGTCGGCAAAGGAGAAATCGGCATTAATCTCCGCACCGATATCCTCAACGATAACGGCTTTCACCAATTCGGGATAACGGGCTGCGAACTGATAAGCATTCAATCCGCCCAAAGAATGTCCCAAGATTGTGACAGGGCGCCCCCCAAGCTGCGACTGAACGAGGTTCAGAATATCATTCACGTAATCGTCTCTTGCATATTCATTACCTTGGGGGTGCTCGCTCCAACCGTGTCCGCGTTGATCCAGAGAAATAACCCGCCAATCTTGGAAACGCACGGCCAACTCCGAAAATGATCTTGCATTGGCCATATACCCATGCAACATAACAAGCACTCGGTTGCTATCTCCGCCAAAATCAAGATAGGAAAGTCGAAGATTACCCGAGAAAAAAAATTTCCTTATGGCCGATTGGTCAGAGCTGGAATTCGACATCATATTGACTCTCCTTTCTATTTTACTGTTGTTCCTCGAATTTATTATTACCGCTAATGGTGACAGTTCTTGTCATCGATAAACTCCTTATTTTCAGATGTTAAGCGGCAAATTTCGTATTTCAAGCTTTCGTTGTTGTTGTCCATACAAAACTGCCAACAAGGCAGCTATCGCCATAAAGATTGCACTGGACGCAACGCCCACATGCAAGCTGTACCGTTCAACCACCACGCCTCCAACGATGGGACCTATAATCTGCCCTGAGGCAAAAAAGGCGGTGGCTATGCTTAGACTTGCCGCATAAACATTTTGAGGGACATGTCGCCGAAGCAAAGCCGTCGTCATCAACGGAGGAGTAATAAAGGATACCAACCCAATCGTGATTGCGCCCAATGCCGTAAAAAACAAATCATCGGTAATTACGCCGCACACCCCGATCGTCCCAATGGCTAACCCCGACGCAAGCGTATAACCGCTCGGCCATCGGTCAATGGCTTTGCCTCCGATCCATCCGTTAAATAATCCCGCAAACCCGATTGCGGACCAGACCAATCCGGCATAAAGCGATGGAATGCCTTTGCTCACTAAATAAGGAATTAGATAGGTGAAATAGATGATGTAACCCCATCCGAAGAAGAAATAAGAACCGATTAAGAATAAGAGCTTCTTCGGATTCAAAAAGAGACGGTACGCCTTCACGCTTTCTTGGTCCTGTGGCTTCGATTCCGGCGACGAGGGTAATTGGGCGGATCCTCGCCTTTTGGTAACAAACTCGAATCCGAACGCGGCAATGACGCCGAATATCCCCATAGCTGCCCAAGCATACCGCCATCCCTGCAAGTGAGCAGGGTCTATCGTAAAGGGGGCGAATATACCCGTCACCAGAATGCCGGCTGATCCGCCTAACCAAATAAGACCCGATGCCGTTCCTCGTTCCGCCGGTCGAACTGCATCCATAGCAATGGACAAGACTAATACCGTGGCGAAGGCCGATAATAAGCCAATTGCGAACCTCCATAACCCGAGCTCAGTGAAATGATCGCTAAATGCCGAGCCGATCAAGGCCAATCCGAGCAAAAAGCACGTTAATCTGTTGATGACATGCTTGTGGTCTGGAAAGCGTGATAACAAAGGGGAAAGGCACAAAGTCCCGATTAAATAACCGATAAAATTGACTGTGCCTAATATGCCCAATTGTCCGTAACTACCTCCGATCGCCCTTTGTATCCCAGGTAAGAACATGCCGTAAGAGAGCCGTGAAAAACCGAGAATGACGACAAACAAAAGCGAAGCCCATAAAGTGATCCAGTTGAATGCGGATTTCGTGCCCATTATCCCACCTACTTCAAAAGTTAGTATTTACCCTATTGTAAAATTACGGATATGTTTTGTAAAATTGAATTATATGAATAAATAGTTTGTAAAAACTGAACGAAATGGTGATGATAATGGATATTCGAGCTATAAAGACCTTCGAGGCTTGCGTGCGTCATGGTCATTTTTTGAAAGCCGCCGAAGAACTCCGATATGCGCCCTCTACGGTAACTCTTCAGATTCAACGTTTAGAAGCAGACCTGGGCGCTTCTTTATTTGTGCGCGACGGCAAACGAGTGATCGTAACTGAAGCCGGTCGATGGCTCTATCAAGAAGTCTCGACTTTATTGAAGTCAATCGGATCCATCAGGCAGACCGTCTCCGATATCGCGTTGGGGGATAACGGCTACGTTCGCTTCGCCGCCATCGAGCCTGTCGCAAGCCAAAAGCTAGCAGCTGTCATAGCCGATTTTTGCAAGACTCGACCGAAAGTGGAGTTCATCATGGAAGTAAGCGGGAGCAGAACGATCGCTGAGAGGGTACGGAACGGCGAACTAGACTTCGGAGTTTGCTCCGCTCCAAAGGCGGGCCTGACACTGGAGTTTGAGCCTTTAATCGAAGAACGATTAGGGATCATGTTAAACACGAGACACCCACTGGCCGAGAACGACAGCATCACGATGAGCGACCTCTTAGGACAGACCTTGCTCATAAAAGAACCGACTTGTATTTATCGAGAGCTTTGGGAAACGGCGTTTAATCCAGATGAAAAAAACGATTTCTCTTGCATTGAGGTTGGAAGTTTCTTTGTGATTCAACAAATGGTTAAAGCAGAATTCGGCATTGGGATTGTTCCAATGTACAACGGCTTGGAACAGGCAGACTCCGTGGTCATCAGATCATTCGCCGATGTGAACCCTGTTGTCACTATAGGCTTCGCTTATAAAAATAAAAACTACCTGGGAAAGGCATCATTATTGCTAATGAATGCCATTCGGGAATCCTTTAACCAATTCGGAACCGATGTGAAAAAGAGTTGATTGTGACTCATTCGACTTCAACTGGTTCAAATTGAATTCGTATATCCTATGGCAGGTGCTTTCCATTGGTTGAATAATACAAGGACGGGAGAGCCACCTCAAACTGGGATGGCTCTCCTATTTGGGACATTCTATCTTACTAGTGGCTGTCATTTGTTAACCAAGCGGCTCAACCTTACCGAACCGACTCTTGCTAGCAATGCGGATTTAGCCTGATCCAGCGAAGCGCTCTCCCACCGTGGTTTATTTCACTGCCCCAATAATCTGGCATCATACATTAATTGTATTTGAATACCGTACGGGTCTTCGATAATACCGTATGCTTCGCTAAACACATTTCTGGATAAAGGAACAATAATTCTTACCCTATCATCTGTAGTCAAGCTCTTGTAGAAATGTTCGATTTCTTCTAAATCCGCACTCTGAATACACAATGAGGTATTGTTACCCACTGCATATTTTTCTTTGGTGTCCATTGAATTCTCTGCCAGCATTACCTTTGTTTTTCCGATTGATAAGACGGAGTGAGAAATATTATTCTTATTTTCATCAGTAAACTGCAACGAACTGTCACGTTTTGCCATGTCTTCATAAGTAACAAGTAACAATTCCTCTGCGTTGAAATGGTTTTTGTAGAAATTTATCGCTTCTTTTGCTTTTCCGTTCATGGATAAGAAAATAGCTACTTCCAGTGTTGCACTCATGGTATTAATCTCCTTTTATCTAATGATCTCAGGTAGATATCTTTTAACATTGATATAGTACCTTGAACTTAGTATCTTATAAAAAGGAGTCAAAACATGGCACCTTTATGAGGAGAGTTATTATGAAGAAATCAGAAAGACTAAATGACCTGATAAGATTTTTAAATAATCGAGAGTTCTTTAATTTAAATGACCTGATGGATAAATACAATATTTCAAAAAGTACAGCTTTACGTGATATTAGTTCATTAGAACAATTAGGCATGCCTATTTATTCGGAACATGGCAGACATGGACGATACGGTATCCTAAAAAATAGATTGTTATCCCCCATTGTTTTTACTATTGATGAAGTGTATGCTCTATACTTTGCCATGTTGACGTTAGAATCTTATCAATCAACGCCATTTCATTTAAGTGTTAATCAACTAAATGAAAAGTTTGAAAACTGTCTTTCTAAAAAACAAATAGAACAGGTTCACAAAATGAAAAAAGTCCTTCAATTTGAAATGTACCTACATAATAATGTCAGTCGCTTTTTAGATAAAATTTTAAAAAGCATCCTTAATGAGAGCAGCTGCACGGTTCAATATCTAAAAAATAGTCAGAAAAAAAGTTACCATGTTCAATTCTTCAAAATCTCCGCTAAGTTTGGTCAATGGTATGCTACTGGAATTGAGTTAAATACGAATAAATACAGCGTTTTTAGATGCGACAGGATTACCTTTATAGAAGAAGAGAACAATAAATCTCAATTTACTATAGATGAACTCGTTAGTCGTTCATTAAGTATTTATCGTTCCGAGAAGAGTATTCGCTTTGAAGTCGAGATTTTAGAACAAGCAATGGATATTTTTTATAAAGAACATTATCCTTCTATGAAAATAGAAAATGGTAATAAAACAGTTATTAAGGGATTCTATAATCAAGGAGAAGAGGAGTTTATAGCTGACTATTTTATGAGATATGGTCATTATGTTATGTCAGTGAAGCCTGAATCGTTAAAACAAATCATCCAAGATAGAGTGGAGAATCTCTTAAACCACTACCAAAAATTATAAATCGGCATCTCAACGATTTGTCCGTCCACGTGACCGTCGGCTAATGAGTCTGCCGTTGTCGAAAGGCCCGGGCCTCGGCGCTGCAATCTAGATAATCGAGATTAGCGGGCGGCGCGGAGGCTTTTTCGGCGCTCTAACTCCGAGATCGGGACGAATGCGAGTCAATACGGGTTGTTTTGGCGTTGGAATCCACTGAGCATAGGGGGTTCGTGGGGGGATAAGAAGCTGGAGCGATTGGATCACGTATAGCAAGAACCCGATCGCGACAGGCCTGTTGCAGCCCTCTTTGGGCTTCACGTTCAAAAGCTTGCAAACAAGAGAGAGAAGAAATGGGACTTTACAATTCCTTTTTATTCTGATTATAATATGATTAGAATTCTAACTATAGAGGTGCTTTGTGATGAAAGAAAGCAAGCATGAGGACTGGCAGTGGGATAAAGGACCGATTGGTCGGCTTGTCAAAACTGGCTATGTTACGTTGCGTAGAGAAGTGGAAGAATTATTAAGACCTCTGGGTTTAACCCACACGCAATGGAGCTTGTTGAGTGTTATTCGCCATTTTCCAGGCATTTCGCCATCTCAATTAGAACCAATTCTGATGATTGAAAGGCCAAGCGTCACCAGTCTGCTGAACGGGTTGGAAAGCAAGGAACTAATCATCCGAAAGAATCATCCGCAAGATGGTCGGTACAAACTTATTTATTTAACGGAAACGGGTTTGAAATTGGCAGAAGAGACGCAACATTTCACTACTGTTGTAGAAGAACGGGTTAAAGATGGAATGACGGCGGACGAATTCGAATCCTTAAAGGCACTCCTTGTCAAAATGGTCGATTTATTCGCAAAAGAGTGACGATCATTTTTTTAAGAATATAGTTAGAATTCTAATTAAATAAGAAGGAGAAAAATCATGAAGAAATGGGTTCGTATTGCGGGATGGATCGTTGTAGGTCTGACTTCATTATTTTTTATTCAGAGTGGAATTCAGAAGTTGGTGGGTACAGAACAGATGGTCGATATGTTTCATGAGTTAGGCTATCCCGACTGGAGTCGAGTCGTAGTTGGATTGATTGAAATAGTAGGCGCGGTTCTGTTGGCTTTACCGCGCTTGACCTTCTACTCTGCAGCCGCGCTTGGAACACTTATGATTGGAGCAGTTGCTTCCGAATTGTTAGCCGGTCAGGGTCTGGGAGCCTTATTGCCTGGTCAATGGTTGCTCTTATTGGGTCTGATTGCAGGAGTGCGAATCAAATTAAATATACAATCAAAAGCAAGGAGAGTTGAGAACAGTGACAAAAGATTCCAAAAAACTGACATTTGAAAGTTTCGGTTGGTTAGGCTTTCATCATGTGGCCTTAGTTACTCCGGACTTGGACGCAACCATTCTCTTTTATGAAGATGTGCTTGGAATGCACTCATCAACGGTATACCCAGCACTCTCTCAGCGCGGCAGGCACTGTTTTGTAAAACCTGGTGAAACGGAATCGTGGGGAATTCATTTTTTCGAATACCCGGATGCCCAAATATTTCAAAGCACTGATGCGCTGAGACGTCTTGCGGAAAATCCGGAGTCGGCTGATTTATATCGATTCGTGTCCGGAGCGCTTCAACATATCGCGTTTGCACTCGCATCAGAAGAAGATGGGTTGGCCTTGCGCAGTAAACTAAACAGCCACGGAGTTGCAATGACAGAAATCTACGATCAGGGTAAAATACGCAATTTTATTTTTGTTGATAATAATGGAATCCAGTTGGAAGCCGCATGGCCAAAGAAGTAAGGCAATTGGGGATAGGAACTGAAACATGAAATAGAAGATATCCTGCAAACAACCACCAACGGGTTGCAAACATTAGCGTTTTAATCACACCAACCTTTCGGGTGCTACCTTGCAGCATTTGGACTATTGTTGGCGCTCTCTTCATCATAAGCAGGTGATTCCGACCAGAACGAAATAGAGAAATTATTGAAGCGAGCCTATGATCTGGGCTTTCATTATTCCCAACTGAACAGAGATGTGTTTCTTGCTTCGAACTATGCGCATTAACATTGTAACCGGATCGCCGTATAACACTGACCTTGCGAGGTTAGTGTTTTTTCGTGTGGATTCCTTTTTTCAAATTAGCGAACGATAAATCTTGGATAGCCCTCTTTCAATCGCCGCTCGCTCATCTTCGTCCAGAACGCTAAGGAAATAGTTTTTGATCCCATCCGCATAGGTAGGCCATGTGGCCAGAAACGCTTTTTTCCCTTCCCGGGTCAACACCGCGAACGCTCCTCTACGGTCTTCCTCCGTTCGTTCCCTCTTCACGAATCCTTCCCGTTCCAACCGTTCGACGACCCGCGTCAGACCGCTGCGCGTCAGCACCACATGCTTCGCCAACTCGGTCATTCGGAGCTTTTTGTCCGGGGACTGATACAAGGCCACCAGGACGTCGTACGTCGTCAGCGGGATTTTCCTTTGATCCGACAAATCTTTCTCGATTCTTTCGATTACGGCTGCATGTGCGTTCACGAATGCGCGCCATACCGCCAATTGGTGTTCATCGAGCCGTTTCATGCACAGTCCCTCCTGAATGTCTCAACTAATAACATCATATACGAAAAGTTGTTGACTGAGCAAATAACTCGTGATATTTTATTGTTCAAGAAATATTTGCTTAGTCAAATAAATGGGGAGGAGCTATCTGCGATGAGCGGCATTTTGTTTGGTCTGTTATCCGCTTTCTCTTTCGGCACAGCCGATTATTTGGCAGGTAGGGCGAGTCGGAAAACGGGGATTTTTTCGACGCTCTATTTCATGCAGCTGGTCGGGTTGATCTTCCTGACCGTTGCCATGACGTTGGCGGGACAGTGGGGCAAATTGCCGGTCGATCCGAACGCAGTCTTATCGGCAAGCCTGTGGATGGCGTTGGATCTAATCGGCATACTTTTGCTATACCAAGGGCTCGTTTCCGGTAAAGCGTCTATCGTCGCCCCTATTGCCTCCAGTTTCTCGGTCATCACCGTCATCCTGGCCTTGGCGTCCGGAGAGCGAATCGATATAGGGAGACTAACGGCGATCGTTCTGACTTTTGTCGGCGTCCTTTTGACTACGCTGGTTTTATCGTCGAAACAAAAGATGGCAAGACCCAGTAGGAAGCTGGAAAGCGGGGCGGTATGGGCGATATTGGCTGCCTTGTTTCTCGGAGTGGCTTTTTTCGGTCTTCGTTATACGCAGCAATCGCTTGGCGGTCTGGCGACGGTATGGATCGGCCGGCTGCAGGCGACGATACTGCTCCCGATTGTATTTGCTTGTCTGAAGAAGCGTATCGGACTCGCACTCCCGGATTTCAAGAGCGCTGGCCTGATGGTCATCGTCGGCATTCTCGACGCTGCGGCTCTGGTCAGTTACAATTTCGGGCTCGGTTTGGCAAACACCTCGATTGTCATCGCCGCAACTTCGCTGTTTGCCGTCGTTACCTTCCTATGGGGAGTGCTGCTCGACCGGGAAAAACCTGCATGGAACCAGTGGTTGGGAACCGGCTGTACATTCATAGGCATTTTCATCATTTCCTTGCTCCAATAAAAAAATGATTGAGGTGAATTGGATGAAATCAATCCTGTATATTACCGCGAATCCGAAGCGCGAGGAGTTGTCCAACAGTCTGACGGTGGGCCGTCGTTTGGTGAATGCGTACCGATCCTTGAATCCCGACGCCGCGATAACCGAAATCGACGTCTACCGGCAGCCGATTCCGCTCGTGAACGAACATTTCTTAGCCGCGCGTCCGAAGATTGCGGCCGGAGAAGTGCCTGACCAGCTTCCGCCCGAAGAAAAGGAAATCACGGAGAGATTCTATGCCCGCACCTTGCAGTTCATGGAAGCAGATACGTATATTTTCGCCTTTCCGTTGTGGAACTTCGGGGTGCCGCCACTGCTGAAAGCTTATGTTGACACAATAAAAGTGGCGCGGAAAACGTTCCGCTATACGCCCGCCGGTCCGGAAGGTTTGCTGAAAAATAAAACGGCCGTGCTCATTCAATCCAGCGGGGACGTGTACACGACCGGTCCGTTACGGGAATATGAACATGGGAGCCGGTATTTGAAGTCCGTCTTATCGTTCATCGGCGTGGAGAGGATCGAAACGATCCTCATGGAAGGAATGGACAAAAGCGGGGGAGATGCCACGGAGAAGAGAAATCAGGCAATCGAGCGTGCTGTGGAGCTTGCAAAGACGCTGTGATGAATTGGAGTGGTCGTTCAGCGTCTGGGGCTTCAAGACAGTTCCTCTTACCGACCGTGCAAAGAAGAACCTTCGCCGTCTAGTCAGACGGTCTATCGCGTATCCGCCCGAATTGTGCCACTGAGCGAAGAGGCGCTAGCGCATTTTCGGCATCGTGAGTCGGCGTTTGTGTTGCTGACCGATATTCGCGATGACCAACGGGCTCCCCGATGCCGAGGTGTTGCGGCTGTACAAGGAGCAACACGAAGCGGACGGAATTTGTAGCCGCTGGTTGCCCTGCAAACGTACTCGTCCGTCAACAGCTCCACCAATTTCCATTTTTTTATGGAGAACATGCGCGGAAGATGAGTTACTTAATCGTGAAGCGTGTATTTATCATATAACACTTGACCAATCTGATGAAAGGATAACGATTTAGGATTTGCACGTGCTAAAAGCATTGATCCGATGAGCGTTGATAAAAATAAAGATGCTTCAGCATGAGTATCTGCATGACAATTAAATGCGTTGCACTTAACCCCTTCCTCTAAAGTTTTTGCCAACCAATCCAGATTGAGTTGCAGAAATAACTTCACTTCTTGCTGAATCGAATCTTCCAAAGTAATGATATCGCTGCTCAGCATAACACATAAACAAATTCTGCCATCTTCTGAGAAAATAGACTGATAGGCTTGCAGATACTCCTGCAATTTCTCCCGAGAACCCAATTCTGATTGATCGACTTGTTCCAATACCTCTTGAATCGTTTTTCGGTATCGTTTCATTAGCTCAAGCCCTAAATCTGTTTTGCTAGGAAAGTAGTAATGGATACTTGACGTTTTGATATCGAGTTCCTTAGCGATATCGGCATAACTAAAAGCATTAAAGCCTTTTCGTTGGATGAGTTTTTGGGCAGTATCCATGATGTTTTGGTGAGTGCTCTTCTTTGTATTCATCATGATGATATTTTAACCTATTAGTAGATAAAAATAAATCCAAAAAGAGCATTGAAAATCTGTTCGAAATCCATTATGATTTTATCTATCTACTAGTAGGTAGATAAAATCATAATGGAGGTACTACCGTATGAATAATTTAACAACGACTTATGCTACCGCAACAATTGAAGGCTTGGACATTTTTTATCGCGAAGCAGGTCCCAAAAATGCGCCTACTATTTTATTATTACATGGATTTCCGACTTCCAGTCATATGTACCGAAATCTGATAACTGGATTGGCTCAACACTATCGTGTGATCGCGCCGGATTATCCGGGATTTGGCAACAGCAGCGCGCCTGAGCATCACCAATTTTCGTATCGATTTGACACTTTTGCCTCTTTAATAGAAAAGCTTTTAGCACATTTGCAAATCGATGATTTCTTTGTTTATTTAATGGATTATGGTGCGCCAGTTGGTTTCCGCATCGCTAGCAGCAATCCAAATCGAGTCAAAGGGCTTATTGTTCAAAACGGAAATGCTTATGAAGAAGGATTAGCAGAATTTTGGATTCCAATTAAAGAATATTGGAACAATCCAACCGATAATGAAAAACGAGAAGCGCTCCGCTGGCTAACAAGTTTTGATGCAACCAAATGGCAGTATACACATGGTGTAGAAGACGTATCACGAGTTAGCCCTGATACGTATACATTGGATCAAATTTACTTAGATCGACCTGGAAATCAAGAAATACAATTGGATTTATTTTTAGACTATGGTTCTAACCCACCATTATATCCTGCTTGGCAAAAATATTTTCGCGATTTCCAACCACCTACCTTGATTGTATGGGGGAAAGGAGACGAAATCTTCCCAGCAAGTGGAGCTTATCCTTATTTGCGTGATTTACCTCAAGCAGATCTGCACATCTTGGATGATGCAAGCCACTTTGCTTTGGAAACACATGGAGAAAAAATCAAAAATCTGATGTTGGCGTTCTTAAACAAACATAAATAAATCGAAAGAAGTGGAACCCATGACAAATATCATAAAACCACCATTTACATTAGAAACAGCGCGAGCAAAAGTAAAAGCAGCCCAAGATGCTTGGAATACACGTGATCCTGAAAAAGTCGCTTTGGCGTACACCATTGATTCTCAGTGGAGAAATCGTGCCCAATTTTTTGTTGGCAGAGAAGCGATTGTCGCATTTTTGAAAAACAAATGGGAAAAAGAAATGGACTATCGTCTCATGAAAGAATTGTGGGCATATACAGACAATCGAATTTCCGTCCGTTTTGAGTATGAGTGGAGAGATGCTGATACCAATCAATGGATGCGAACACACGGAAACGAACACTGGGAATTTGACCAAGATGGTTTGATGAAAAGAAGAGATATGAGTGCAAATGACTATACCATTGAAGAATCCGACCGCAAGTATAAAGTCCTTTAAAATTTTGCATGTCAAAAATCAGACAGCGAGCAGTCAATGATCTGCCAGCCGTCTGATTTTTTTATCACGATTTTATGAAACACGGATTAAATCAATTGGTTTTGCGAAACTGACTTGGCGTTAATCCTGTCGCTTTCTTAAATGCGCTAAAGAAATGGCTTCTCGTTTGGAAACCTGTCTTTGCGGCGATCACGGTAAGATTATCGTCGGTGTTAGTGAGTAAATATTTGACTTGCTCGATTCGTTCGAGAAGAATATAATCCGCCAAAGTCACTTGGGAAGCTTCTTTGAATACATAACGCAAATGGCTTGTCGAGTATCCGAGATGATCTGCAATGGTGTCCACTGACATCGAAGGGTCCTGTAGATGCTGTTGCACATAATCCAATGTCTCTTGAAATAGTTCGCCTTTGCGACCGCTGATTTGTTGTTGATCTAGGGTATCCATAATTTGGAGTATCTCGTCTTCAATCCAACGTCTTGCCTCAACTAGAGAAGAGAATCGGGATGAGTCCAGTTCAGATGATAAAGTGACTTTATTGAATGACTTGAAGATTCTATAGGCAATCATTTGCAATTGAAAAAAGAATTCATTGTATGTCACGTTCTTCAAATCATTCAATAAGCGATCCAATAGTTGAAGGACTTGATTTCGATCGATTTGCTTTATGGCATGGATGAGTTCGTTCATTATTTTTTCGTCCGGGTGTTTGTGTTCGGAGCTATAGCTTTCTTCCAGATCCTGTGCCGTGTAGACCTTATTCTCTCCCTTGAAAAATTTCAACAATGTGAGTTCGTACGTGTCTTCATAGTCTCGACGAACGTTTTCCTGGATCCGCAGCTTGGAAGAACATGCAATAGAAGTGCGGATGTGCAGCCATCTCTCGATTTGCGCTCCAAGTAACAATAAAACGGTAGAAATCTCGTGTTGTTCACCCCCGGTTTCGGAAGCGCCGATAAGAAGGACGAGATGATCGCCGCCCATATCGACGATTTCGCAGAGGAACTGCGCTTCCTTCACCACCTCATCGCCGATATTGCACATCGCATATTTTAAGAGCTTTCTTGAATTATAATTATAAGTTTCTACAAATTGTTTATATGATTCGATGCGAATGACAGATAAATAATAGGAATCGAGGGAAAGTAACTGAGACGATTGTTCGATGTCATTACGAATGATCGGATAACCTTGTAGAACCCATTGACGCAGAAATTCTTCTCTAACAATGTTGTGATAATCTTTCAAAGAGTGTTTCATAGTCTGATTCGAATTCAGCAAATACATAAAACTGTTGCGGATGATGTCGGCTTCCCCCATAGATTTGCCGATATCCTCATTCCCCAGTTTGCTTTGCAATTCTCTTGATAACATGCGGAACGGTCCGAGCGTTCTCTTCGAATTCCAAAAGTATAAAAGTAACATAACCCCCATTAGAACGATGCAAGAAATAGCGATTTTCTTTTTAAACCATTCGATATTTCGGATCATCTCTTTCTCAATGACAATGAAATGCATGAACAGCTGCCCCGGCAGAAGCTCTACTGAAACGATTTGAGGCTCCTTCGCGGAGGAATACTCCAGTGATTGGAGAGACTCCAATAGTTTGTCGGAAGAAGTAACGGACATCTGATCAGGCAGATCATCTCCGAGGATGATTTGGTTATGTTTGTCCGTAATCGATATTTGCAACCCCGCCGTGTCCTCGTTTTGAAGCAAAAACTTTTGCAGTTCCTTTTGATTGAGAATGATAACGAGATATCCTGCATGTAATGTGACTGCTTGTGTGCTAGGTACAACTAAAGAAATGTAGGATGTCTCGCCAATCGCATGAGGAAAGAAACCAATGTAAGCCGGATGGTCGCGCAGTATTTTATCGACAATATTCTGATCGTAAAAGGATCCGAAATCAGCAATGCCTGTGGATGAATCTATGACTCTTCTCGTCTTTGTATTGATTAAATATATGGAATGCAAGAAGGGTTGTTGATTGGCTAATCGGGTACTTGCCTTGAATGCTTCAGCATCCATTACAGGATTGCTGCGATCCGTGATGAGCCATTCATTGATGGCATTTTCTTGGCTGCTGCTGATGCCGAATGATCGGATTGTATCAAAAGTAAATTGTGTGTTGTGATACGAATGTTTTATTTTGGCCAAGGCGAACATGTTCACGTCAGCGGCGGCTCTCTTTGAATATTCGTGAGATAAGAAAAAAGCAAATGCAATTAACATCATCATAATCAGACTGAGAATCGGGGGAAATCGCAGAAACGTCCTACCACTAACTATTTTCATTCCAAGCTCCTATGTTTTGAAATTGAGTGTCCATTCATTATATAAACAAAGGCAACCGTCGTAAAAGTCTTCATTTTGGAATGAGTCCTCATTCTGATTTATTTGGCGAATCGGCACTTCAAGAACCGATTCGTTAATATGTTGACTTTACCCGTTTCGAAGTTGCTTTTAAGATCGAGACAACAACCGGATGTTACTAAAATCATTGTAAAGGAGCACACATGGAACTTTTCCGAGATATTAAAAAAAATGTCGACCTGTATTTGTTGGCTTTGCCAGGTTTGTTGTTTCTCGTCCTATTTGCATATGTCCCGATGTCAGGACATTTGCTTGCTTTTAAGCAATATCGATTGGCCGACGGGATATGGGGAAGTCCGTGGACCGGATTAGATAATTTCAAGTTTTTTTTCGGTGGCCCAGACTGGCTTAAAGTAACGCTAAATACGCTGTTTCTAAATGGATTGTTCATTGTCGCAAGCTTGTTGGTTTCAGCCGTCATGGCGGTGCTGCTGAATGAAATGAAGAATCGCTTCTTTAAGAAAATGGCGCAGTCTGTTATATTTCTACCCTACTTTATTTCTTGGCTCGTCGTTAGTTTGATGGTTTTCGCGTTCCTGAATTCGGAAGACGGCATGTTAAATAAAGCGTTTGAATCCTTTGGCTGGTCACCGATTCCGTGGTTTCAGACGAAAGAAGTATGGCCGGCAATTCTTACCTTTATTTATGTTTGGAAATTTGCGGGCTATTATTCGATTATTTTCTTGGCTGCGATTACGGGGATCTCTTCTGAATACTACGAGGCGGCACAAATCGACGGTGCAACTCGTTTCAAGCAAATCATTTACATCACGCTTCCATTGATTAGGCCAGTTGCTATCGTACTTGCTCTACTGGGTGTGGGCAGAATATTTTATGGAGACTTTGGGATGATTTACGGAATTATAGGAGATAACGGGATTCTGTTTCCTACAACGGACGTGATCGATACGTATTCTTTCCGAGCGCTGCGACAACTAGGAAACTTTAGCATGTCGGCAGCGGTAATCCTGTATCAATCCGTCATGGGGCTAATCTGCATCCTTCTATTTAATGGGCTAATCCGTAAAGTCGATAAAGATTCCAGTTTATTCTAGGGGGCCGAAATGAGCATTCGTAAAAACCGTTCTAATGGGGAAAGAGTCTTTGTCTTTGGTGTTTATTCAATCGTCATTTTGTTCTCATTGTGTTGTCTGATTCCGTTTTGGTACGTCTTTATTGACTCCTTCGCTACGGATTCCAGCTTCGGAGTACATGGTTATCAATTATGGCCGTCAGAGTTCTCCTTGGATGCGTATCGCTATTTGCTCAGAGGGGATCAGATTTTCCGCAGTTATCTCATAACGATTATAGTTGCTGCGGTCGGCACGGCACTTGCCGTACTTATCACTTCGACGTTCGCTTACGTTCTAGCTAATAAGAAGATGAAATACCGGAGAATACTATCCTTTTTAACCTATTTTACAATGATATTTGGCTCCGGTTTAGTTGGTTTTTATATTTTGATTGCCAACTGGTTGGACCTGAAAGACTCAATTTGGTCGCTCATATTGCCGTATTTATTGAATCCATTCTATGCATTTATACTCGTTTCTTTCTATAAGACATTGCCGGCCGAAATCAACGAGTCCGCTACAATTGACGGAGCAAGAGAATTCAGGATTTTCTTCAGCATTATTTTTCCGATTACGGTGCCGGCTATTGCAACGATTACGCTCTTCTATGTCCTTCAGTACTGGAACGATTGGTGGCTGTCATTGCTATTCATTGATAACAGCAAATTGCACCCGCTGCAAATGATGATTAGGCAATTGATCTCTAATCTAAACGTATCGTCCTACGTATCAGGAAGCAATACAGCCTACAACGTCTCGGTACCGACCAGCATCATTCAAATGGCCACAGTGTGTCTGACGATTGGACCGATTATATTTGCATACCCGTTCGTGCAAAGATATTTCGTAAACGGACTTACTGTTGGTGCGGTGAAAGGCTAATCGAATCGTTATTCGCCGTTTGATAACGGTTGAATAGATACTTTACAAGGGGGAAGAAACAATGAAAAAGATGTTGGCAATCAGTATGACTTTATTAATGGGTACTTCGCTAATTACCGGTTGCTCCAAGACTGATTCTCGGCCAGAGGGATCAAAGTCCGCTCAAGAGCAACTTGACCAGGTTACGTTGAAAATAATGATCCCGGGAGATCGTCCAAAAGACTTCGATGCGGTAATTGCCGAAGCCGAGAAACGGTTGGCGCCAACGTTAAACGTGAAACTTAACGTCGTGTTCGTTCCATGGTCCGATCTTGCCCAAAAGACGCAAGTTACATTGGCATCCGGCGAAGCCGTGGATTTAGTGTTCGATGCGCCTTGGTTACATTTGAACCAAATGGTTGCAGCCAACTATTACGCGCCGCTAGACGATTTGCTAAAGCAATATGGTCCGGATATTTTGAAAGCCCGCTCCGAGCAATTGTGGGAAGCTAACAAATACAATGGACAAATCATGGCGATTCCGCTCAGCAACGCTTACTTAGCAGGTCATGTTTACTATGTTCGTAAAGATTTGAGAGAAAAGTTGGGCGTCGCTCCAATTAAAACATATGACGATCTCATCAAGTTTGCTGAACAAGTAAAGGAGAAAGTTCCAGACATCTCTCCGATTATTTCTTATAAAGCAGTTACGGATTGGACCAATTTCCGCACCTTTTTCGATTACGATTCCCATCTTAATGAAACTGCCATCGGTGTTAACGGCGTTCTCTACCTGAAGGACAATGACGGCAAAGTGCACAATATGTTCGAAGAAATGGATTCTACTGTATGGAAATGGATTACCGATGCCAGATATCTGTATCAAAATAAATTAATGTATCAGGATGTCATGTCAGTCAAAGACCAAATGGAAGTTTTTAAATCCGGTAAAGCGGCAATCATCAACGCTGCTGATTTCGGGGTTAAAACCGATGTGGCGAACGCTTTGAAGAAAAATGTCCCTGGGGCAGAGGTAGAGGCGGTTACGTTCTTCAAGCTGGAAAAGGAAGCGAACCTTTCGAGCTTCCAGGCATGGAATTTCATTGCGTTGTCACAGGTTAGTAAAAATAAAGAGCGGGCGATCCAATTCCTCAACTGGACGCAGCAAAAGGACAACTATGATTTGCTGGCATACGGTATAAAAGGAACGAACTGGGAACCTATCGGAGAAAATCAATACAAGGTTCTTAATGACGGCTATGCCTGGTTCCCATATGCGTGGATTTGGAATCCAACCCTGGATCGCTATGACCAAGGTCTGGGCGAAGAGGCGCAAGCGCTTAATCAATTTGTTGCCGATGCAGACAACTTTACGCCTAGCAAGTTGACCGGCTTCACGTTTGATTCTGCCCCAGTCGCCAATGAAATCGCGCAGTTAAATACACTACGCGATAAATACATGGATGCAATCTACCTTGGCATCGTAGATCCTGAAACGTACTGGAACAAATATAAGAGCGAAGCCAGCTCGGCAGCCAAGAAAATTCAGGTTGAAATGCAGAAGCAAATCGATGCGTTCCTGGCATCGAAGAATTAAACGCAAGTAATCATCTGATAAATCCACTGGTGCCGACGCTTTTCCATCACCGCGTCGGCACCGTTTGTTTCATGCGAAATTACGAGGTATGGAGGTCGAACAAATTGTCTAACGGACTAAAACGGAAATGGAAAGTTTATGTGCTGCATAATTCGCATACTGACATTGGATATACGGAAAGGCAAGAGAAGATAGAGAGATTTCATGCCGATTTCATTCGCCAAGCTGTTCGAATCATTGAAGATATCCAATCGGGCAAACGGTCGGAATGGAAAGGATTTCGCTGGATTTGCGAGACTTTCTGGCAGGTGGAGGCTTTCTTGGCAGCCGCAACGGAAGATGAAATTATTCGTTTCGAAGATGCCGTTCGCAGGGGGGATATCGAACTGCCCGGCACCTACTTGAATCTAACCGAGCTGATCGATGACAATGTCCTTCGTTCCATGCTCGATCGTTCGCAAAAATACGGTCGTTCCTTGGGCGTTCCAATTAAAACGGCGATGACGGCCGATGTCAACGGCTTAAGCTGGGGCTATGCCCAGACGATGGCCGATGCCGGAATCGAAAACTTCATCAGTTGCACACACTCCCATCACGGGACGTTCCCGCTCGGACTCAAGCAGACGCCTTTCTGGTGGAAAACGCCGAAGGGCGATCGCTTACTCGTTTGGAATAGCGAGTATTACCATATGGGGCATGAGTTAGGCTTGGTGCCGAACGCGATGACGACTTATTTGTTGAAAGACGAGTTCACGACAACTCCCATTATGGAGAACCATTGGGAAGTGGCAACGACGCGTTTATTTCGTTATTTGCGCAATCTGGAAAACGAAGGTTATCCATACGATTTCGTGCCGATTTTCGTTTCCGGCTTAATAACGGATAACGCGCCTCCGAACGGTGCGATTATGGATTACATCAAGTTGTGGAATGAACGGTTCGGGGAAGAAGTCGAAATGGAAATGACGACGTTGACGCCATTCTTCGATCACGTTCGCCAGCAAGATGTTCCGATCCCGGAATACTCGGGTGATTGGCCGGATTGGTGGTCTGACGGTTTGGCGTCCACACCACTTCATACACAGTTGTTCAAGGATGCCCAGCGCAAATTGCAGGTGATCAAGAAACTCGACCCGGAAGGAAAGATAGCTCGTCCGGAAAGGATTGCGCAGGCGGAAAAATTGCTTACTTTGTACGCGGAACATACGTGGGGTTACTCTTCCTCGATTTCGGAGCCATGGAACCCGATGGTGCTTCAACTCGGCGCAAGAAAAGAAGGCATGGCCACGAAAGCGCATGAATCGATCATGACGCTTTACGATGACGTGCTCGAGGCGCGCGGCGAAGCATTATTGTATCCGAGCAGGCCGATGCGATATCGAGTCGTGAACACTTCGGATACGGATGTTGCCGATTATGCGCAATTGTACGTCGACTACTGGGAGTATTCTCGAATTCAGCAAGGGCTTCAGATCAGGGATGTCGACACAGGAGAAACGTATCCGCATCAGATGATTTTGGCGAGTCGCGGTCACGTGATCGTCGTTCGGATGGCGTTGAAAGCGGGAGAAGAAAAGCTTGTCGAGATTATCCCAAGCCCGGAAGACATGTCCCTCGTAACGACCACGAGTTCGACGTTAAGGGGAATGGACGGCGTAACCGATATCGCGCCGATCGCGCAGCTGCACGGCGCGCTTGCGGACAGCGCGGTATACGTCGACGGTTCGATTCTGGAAACGTCCACCGTCCGAATCGAATGGGCGATCGGAGAAGGCATCGTGAGCTGGAAGGATAAAACGACGGGTCAAGACGTGCTGCGCGAGGATCGAAGCCATTCGCCGTTTGCTCCTGTTTACGACGTTACGCCGGTGGGCCTTAACCAGGACATTTACACCGTTCGCAAGGAAATGGGCCGAAATCGCAAAGGAACCAAAGCGGTGATCTCTTCAGGCGCATTGATTGGGTCGAAAACGATTTACCAAGGCGCCTTGTTCGCAACGGTGGAGCTGGAATACAAGGTGGCAGGAACGAGCTACTACGCGGTGCACTTAACGGCCTATGCGAATACGCCGCGGGTCGACGTGTCGGTTCGCTTGCACAAGGATAGCGTGTGGGAGCCTGAAAATCTGTATATTTCGTTGCCTTTCGGCGGAAGGGAGCAGTGGATCGAGAAAACCGGAATCGTCTTAAAGCCGCTTGAACAGCAGCTTCCCGGCACGGGGACGGACTTTTATTGTCTGCAAAACGGGTTCAGCTCTAAGTTGGAAAACGGCTGGGTGGCGGTCGCTATGCCGGATACGCCGCTTTTACAAGTCGGTCCACTGGTACATCACCGAATCCTGCTGCAGGGACATCCTGACTTAAACAAAACGCCACGATTACCTTATGCATGGACGATGACGAACTATTGGGAAACGAACTTCAAAGCGACAATGGGCGGTTTTTACGAATTCCGTTACAGCGTTCTATGGGGTTCCGATTTACAATCGGCTGAAGACGGCATTGACAGATGCCGTGCTGTTAATAGCGGGTTAGTATGCTATAGAAGCGAGTAATGGAACCCCTGATTTTATAAGGCTTTTCACGAGTAAAGCGCCACCACCCAATTGGATGGTGGCGCTTCTGTGACTGTCTCTCCTATTAAATTATAAATCAACAAGTTTATTTAATCGGCATGGCTCCTAAGGCTTCGGGGATCATCCTGAGGAAAAGAATGGATCGTAAGAGTACTTCACTAGATTTATGCAAAGTCCAGGGTTGGTAATGTATAATGGACAGGCGGTTATTGAATCGATAAAGGGGGAGCTCGAATGGCGTACGAGCAGAAGACGAAGGAAACCGATCTCAGCGTTGCCGAGTTTATCGAGAGTGTGGACAGCGCTTCGAAACGCAGGGACGCGTATGAGCTGCTTGATATTTTCGCCGAAGCGACGGGTTGTCCGGCCAAGATGTGGGGACCAAGCATCGTCGGATTCGGTTCCTATCATTACAAGTACGAATCCGGTCACGAGGGAGATGCTCCTCTTGTCGGCTTCTCGCCAAGAAAAGCGAAGATCAGCCTTTACTTCGCGCCGGGCGATACAGAGCGGGAGGCTTTATTGGCCGCGTTCGGCAAGCATACGGCGGGGAAAGGCTGCTTGTATATTAACAAAGTAGCGGATATCGATGTAGAAGTGTTGAAAGAGTTGATTCGTCAATCGGTGTCTTTTCTTCGTCAGAGATATCCCGATCGGCCCAACGGAAACAATTAGCCGAAATCTTGATTGAAGAGAGGAGAGATGACCATGATCCCAATCATCAAACCCGATGCGGAGGCTAAGCTGAGTGAATTCACGGGAGCCGAAGCGTATATTCACAGCGAAGCGACATCTTATGTATTCGTCCGGAATTTCAAGGTCAGGGTTACTGAGGCCTTTGTCGCTGGAGAAGGGCCTTACCGCGTCGCTCTTCGATTTGACGGGCACGGCTGGCTCCGCATGGAAGCGATCACCCATTACGAGATGGACGAGCATGGCCGTCTACTACTAGCCGGATATGACGACAGTGGGCGGATGAATGTCGCTCTTCATTTGGGAAAGGAGCCGTTCCCCGAATGAAGATCAACGATAGGAAGGCGCAACGTAAGCTGCTCGCGGTGTTCGCGCATCCCGACGACGAGACGTTTATATGCGGAGGGGCGCTGGCGAAATACGCCGCTGAAGGTGTCGATATTACGCTGGTTAGCGCCACGCGGGGAGAAATGGGGCGCCGAATGGGCAACCCTCCGTATCTCAATCGGGAGTCGATGGGAGCCGCCCGTGAATCGGAGCTGCGCGAAGCGTGCTTGCGCTTGGGCATACGACAGCTTCATTTTCTAGATATTCGAGACAAGACGGTTGAATTTATCAATGAGGAAAAGTTGACTGAACGGATCGCGGGTTTTATTCGGGAACTAGAGCCGGACGTCGTTCTGACGTTCCACGAGAAGCTGGGCGGACATCCCGACCATAATGCGATCGGGAAGGCGACGACGGCCGCGTTCCGCCGGACTGGGAGCAAGGGCGCACTATATTTTATCAGCTTCGGGGCAACGATGGCGCGCCCCGAGCGATTCGGCTATTCCCGCAAAGATGTGGTCCGGGTCGACGTGAGCGCGTATTTGCAAGCGAAGCTTGCCGCTTTCCGCGCTCATCGATGCCAGACCGAGATCGATGAATGGGTATGGCTGCCCGACCGCGAGGCGCTGTCCCGATTCGGAAAGCATGAGTATTTCTTGCTGGGAGGCGGAAAGCCCTCTAGCGGGGACTCTTTGTTTTAGAAGTTTATCGTGAAGACGTCTCGTCTATAGCGGCCGAGGCCAAAGTTTGGATAACCGTATTATCCATCGGCGGATTATGCAGGCCGGCGCGAACGTCCCGGTAGTACCGTTCCAAGGGCAGTTTACGGGATAGGCTAGCGCCGCCGACGATCCGCATCGCCAGATCCACGACTTTGAGCGCGTTATTAACGGCTACGTACTTGGCCATTCCCAGCTCAGGCTTTAGGGAAGGTCTGTTCTCCGTCTCCTTGTCCCAGCGGTCCGCCGCAGCGTACAGAAGCGAGCGGGCGGTACGCAGCTCGATCTCCATCTCTCCGATCGCATGCTGTACCGAGGGGAGGGAGGCGATCGGCTCGTTCAGATTGTTGGGCCGATAAGTACGGGCGAATTCCAATGCGAAATCACGCGCCGCTAGGGCAATTCCCATATAACAAGCCGGGATATGCAACAGCCAGCCTCCTCCATCGTCCGCGCCTTTGCTGGAGAGGCGCATGTTTCGTGGCGCGAATACATCGTCTAACACCACATCGTGACTGCCGGTGGCGCGCATGCCGAGCGTATTCCATGTTTCCTCGACGGTTACTCGATCCGTACGTTGAACGAGGAAATCGCTCGCGCATTGTTCATCGGGGATATACGCGGTAACGACAAAACGATCGAGGATCGGCGAAAGGGTGCTGAACGTTTTGCGGCCCGTAATCCGCCATCCCCCGTCCGCAGGGACCGCCGTCGTCTCGGGCATTCCGCCGCGGCTGGGACTGCCCGTCGCCGCTTCGCTGGCAAAGGTATTGATCATCGTCCCGTCTTTCACGATAGACCGGCATAGATCGGCAAAAACGTCTTCTGGCCACTTTCGGGTCGTCCGCAAATGAAGAATCTGGCCGACATGCCATCCGACGGAAAGCGCGGTCGAACCGTCCCCGTAAGCGAGTCTTTCCTGTAAAAGAACGAGATCATAGAGCGAGAGCTCATCCCCGCCGTATTCTGTCGGAACGGTGATTTTTAAGTATCCGGCCTCGCGCAGGTCGGCAAAATTATCGAACGGGAAAGAACCCTCCGCATCGTGCAGCTCGGCCCTCTCCGCAAAACGCGTGGCTAGCCGGTCAACCTGATCGGCACGTGCCCTTTGATCTTCGCTTCGAATATATTGATCGATTAATCGATTCATCTCTTCTGCTCTCCTTTGCTGTACATCTAGGTCGTAAAGCTGGTTGCGTTATTCGGTCGGCAACTCCATTTTACAACAGTATCCGTAACGCAGGAAGAAACACCGCTAACTATTGTTTTCTAACGGAAGCAGTTGCCGTTAATTCGTTCTATCATACTCCTCTTGAATTCTAAAGGAAATAAACGCCCTTATTTGGGCCGAAACTTAGGAAAACTAACGATTCGGATGCAAATAACGGCAACTAGATCCGTTAGAATCTCAAAGCGGCAATTAATGATGAAATAGAGGCTGTGGCAGCCGTTAAATACCATCGCTCTGATACAGCTTAAACGTACGATATCTCTGGTTCCCGCTGGCCACGACGAGCAATTGTTTGTTGATCAGTTGACGAAGATGTTCTCTGGTGCGGCGTTCTGTTAACTGTAGATGCGAAGAAAGCTCGCGAGGCGTGAAGGGACGAACAAGTCTGCGGGCAAAGCGCAGTGTTTCCGCTTCGGCCCAATTCAGTTTGGATCTCATGCCTGCGGATAGGAACTTCCCCACGAAAGCAAGCGTTAGTTGCTTACAGACGCTGGGGTCGTCTCTTATGGATAAGAAAGCGATGGGAAGGAATAACCAACCGTCAAGGGAAAGCAATGCTTGTTTCAAACATAGATCCTTAAATCGGGCAGTCTCGATGTCTCTGGCATGGGTTCGATAATCTTGGATTTCGATGCATCCCATAACACCGCTGGGCATATAGGCCAAATCCAGGTAGCGGCAACCATTGTTCAAGTCGCGAACCTACTCGGGATACAAATGGTCCAGATTTCCTATGGCAGGGAACCAGATCGAGCGCAAATACAATACAGTCCCGTAGCTTAGTCCTTTTTCAAGACGTTCTCGCCTTCTCGGATTTTTCTCATTGGCAATCTGATTGGACAGCCATCGATCATATACTTCATCGAACGCGCTCATCATATCCTCCGAATCTGGCGGAAGAATACAAAAAGCCGCTTTCATACGAGAGGCTCCATAGAGCGGTTCGTATCAAAGCGGCATGTGCTTCACGCCTTTTATTTGACATCAATCTATCATATTGCATAGATGGAATCAAGCGAATGATATGGATAATAATCAATAAATGCCGACAATCGGCCAAACGATGCCTTTCAAAAAGGCAGGATGAAACAGAATCGGGAGCGGCACGACAAGCCAAACGATGGTCCATAAGCGGCCGACCCAGGGGACTTTGGAAATCGGGCAGCCCCTTTTTTCCAACAGATGCTCGATGACAATGCCACATCCGTGTATGAAGAAATAAAGCAGAGGCATCCCATAGCCTTGCCGGACGGGCAAACTAATGGCCAGCTCATGTAGAATTCCCGAAAAGAGAAACGACGCGAATGCCGCGCTATTTTTGCCGATCAACCCCGCCAACGGGCGATATACGCCGAGCGACGTCATTTCCGAGAATGCAAGATTCCAGCGCCGACTCCAAAATTCATTCAGGCTTCTCGATTGGAACGGATTGCGGAATAAGGGTTGGCAATCGAATCCGGCTTTCCTCCACAGTCCTGCCCCGATATTCAAAAGGCCGAAATGCCCAATCAAGCTCAGACCTGCTAATAGAAACCCGCTAGCACAGATCCGACCGACAATTGGATTCCAATCCCATTGAGCGGCCCAATGCCAGGTTAGCCAAGAGAGGGTAACCATTCCAATGCCGATCAAAAGGCGAACAAATCCTAATCGGATCAACTTGCCGCCGTCGTATGGCTTGTCCTTCCGCTTCGCGAATACATATGGCCGCATTCCGATCCAACAGTGGAAGGCTATCCAACGGAGCAAGGGCAGCTTGCGCGGATCCCTGATCAGGCATTCCATATAAACGACGGATTTCATCGTGTATAACAAAACGACGATGATCACAATCATCCGAATACCCGCAGGTTGTGCCAATAGGAGGCAATCGGCGAGCGCGATCGAGCAGGCAGATATCGTCCAGACGAGGAATCGTTTGGCGACGGGCGAAGGCAACGAAGCGATGTAATACCAAGTAGCGGGAGGCCTACGCAGATTAGCAAAATATAAACGGACATCATGGTAGCCCCCTGGCACCGATAAGAGCAGCTCCGCCGAACACGAGCGTAAAGTAAGCGAAACATAGGGTCAGCGCCCACTCCCCGTAACGATAAATCCCGCTGCTTGGTAAACCTTTTTTGTCGAAGTAAAAGAATTGGATGCCTAATCGAGCTCCCCAATAAAGCGCAATGAAGAGGTTAACGGCTATGGACAGTTCCGTGCCGTCTGCCAGTTTCGGAGCCAGGAAGATGGACAAGACGGAAAAAAACAGATTCGTGCAGAAAATGTAAGCCGCATACGTCCAAAATATTTGCCTTGTCAAAAGACGAACGTTCGACAACTCGCTGCGCCATTGCAGCAAATAAGGGACGGCCAAGCTTCCAAGCGCCACTCCAAGCTGCATGATTCCCGCCAGTCGGATCAGGTCCGGCCATACGTTCAATATCTGGCTCATGTTCATTCCCCCTCTTCAAGCTTTAGGATCATTGTACCGGCTTAGATCCTTTGCGTTCAGTTCCAACTTCTATGGAAGCATGCCAAAAAGAGGTACTACGCCGCATAGTACCTCCAGTTATGAATAAGGCGGTTACTCTCCATTTCAATAAAAAAAAGCCCAAGTGGGCTTTTTGATTTAAATAGACGGTATGTTTCCTTACTTGATCTCGTTCAAGCGCTCTTCCAAACGATCCCAAGTTTCGGTGATACCTTGCAGCATGCCCATGTCCATGACGGTCTTGAGAGCTTCCGCGGACACGTATAGAGAGTGGCTGATCAACTTGGTTTGGCCATCCAGATCGATGAATTCCATCGTGACCTCGGTCGATGGCAAATTCTCATTGATATTGCCTTCGGCATCCGAGAAGTAATCCGTATAGACGATCGTCTCCGGCTCGATAATTTCTTTGTATACGCCTTTGCCCCAAGCTTCCATTCCGTAAAATTGGCCTAGGTTCGGATCGATGCATTTCATGCAATAGTGCCAGACGCCGCCCGGCTTAAAATCGACGATGCAAACCGGAAGCTCCCAGCCTCTTGGTCCCCACCACATTTTGAGATGCTCAGGCTCTTTGAACATCTTGAATACGAGTTCACGCGGCGCGTCGAATACTCGCTCGAGCACCAGCACCCGATTATCGTTCTCTACTCTTGAAACCATTGCATTGTTTGACATTACAACTCCTCCTCATTTTCATGACTAATCGTATGCCGTCCTCACATCAATTCAACGGTTTTTTGCCCTGTAATACTTGGAGATAATCGTCCAACTGATCCAACCGGTTTTCCCACAATCGTCTGTAAGAGTTAAGCCACGTATCCAGTTCTTGAAGCGGTTCGGGCCTTAGCTGATATATCCGCCGATTTGCCATCGGTTGAACCTCGACGAGTCCGGAATCGCAAAGTACGCGAAGATGTTTAGAGGTTTGGGGCTGGTTCAGTTCCAGCTTCTCCGCGATTTTCCCGACCGTAAGCGGTCCGTTCAACAGTAGGTCGACGATATTCAGGCGGTTGGGCTCAGCAAGAGCGCTGAAAGTCTGCGCGTTCATGGTGGATCCTCTCCCAACATTTGTTTTTCGTCCGGTATTCATTTTCATAACCGCTTGTTGCTATACCCAAAGATCACCTCAGTTTTTCCAAAAGGAACTTGCTGTAACCTGTTGTCGATAACAATATACCATACAGGGAATATTCCTGTAAAGGAATATTTAGAAGATGGGAAGGAGCTCGTCTATTTTCTGCGAGCCGCTAATATGTGAATTCGTGAATAAATTCGTCTATCTAATGAGGAGTAGCGGCTCTCCGGTCCGTTAGCGTGCGGAAATGCTTCATTTTGGCAAATAGCGCTTTATGGGTCCGTTAGTAGGGTTCGTGCATCAAAGCGGCATGTTATTCATGACCACTTTTCGGTCCACGTCTAGTTAAGATAAGATGGTAACAAAAGGCAAGAAAAATGGTTCGAAACGAGTAAACGACGGAGGATGATGAAAATGATGAAACCGCGAATTACCGTGATTACTTTAGGAGTCGACGATCTGGATAGAGCTTTGGCGTTCTATCGGGACGGATTGGGATTGCCGACGGAAGGAATTATCGGCACGGAGTTCGAGCATGGGGCAGTCGCTTTTTTCGACCTGCAGGCCGGCATGAAGCTCGCCATCTGGAAGCGCCGGGATTTAGCCCACGAGGCCAAAGTGCCGCTCGTATCTCCGAGTTCGACCGAAATGACGATCGGTCACAATGTCGGCAGCAAGGAGGAGGTAGACCGGATTATGGAAATCGCGAGACAAGCGGGAGCCGTCATTACCGACCCTGCTCACGATACCTTCTGGGGAGGTTATTCCGGCCACTTCATGGATCCGGACGGCCACCTTTGGGAGATCGTCTGGAACCCGGCGTGGGAGACGAACGACGAAGTCGATGGTTGATGGTTACGGTACTGTGCTCGTTAATATAAGGCAGCAATCCGTGCGCAAGCACCTTATGGCCGAGATTATTGGGGTGAACGGGAAATGTTCCTCCCAGCGCATCCTCGATTCGTCCGGTTCGATAACCGTCAATCAGCTCCGGCTGCCTACCGTCAATCCAACGATGGGTCGGCGCTAAAGAAACATGACATTGCTTGGCCGCTTGCGCTGTCACGCCGTTCAGAGCGGCAATTGCCTCGGTGGCGATGGAGCTCTTGGGAAAAGGGTTATATTGCGTGCATAAGACGATCGATGTTCGGCTGACGCTCCTAATCGTCTTGATCATCAAGAGTAAATCTCGTTTGTAACGGGACAGAATGTCGGCAATCATGCGTTTATCGGCCCCTTTCAGCATCGATACGCCCGCAAGGACAAGATCGTCGCCGCCCACCCAAATACTTGTCACCGTAGAGTGTCGAAGCTGTATCGGATCCAGGTTCCTCAACGCATGAAGCAGGTCCAGACTCGTCCATCCGGGATAAGCCTCAACCTGCAAGAATGCGTTTTTGTGTTGAGAATGAAGCATGCCGGCTATCCGTTGAGGATACGCTTTTGCAGGACATGTTGCTCCTACGCCGCTTGTAATCGAGTCTCCCATGGCCGTAAATACGATCATATAACAAATCCCCTTGTTCGTTTGTCATATGGTTACGTTATCACCCTAGTATATGGATGGTTGATGTCGCCCGTTTGTATCTTTGCACATCCAACTAATTGCATTTTTCTTTCGTTTATATATCGGTAAATAGAATAAATGGAGGAAAGTGCTTTGAATGGAAAATGCTCTCGTATTTTGGTGTTGAGCCTAATAATTATCGGCTTGCTGAACTTCTCTTCGATTTCCTTGGCGGCGGACCTTGATGGCAGAGGAAGTACCGAAGCGGGTTCGTCTTCTGTCTTGACCCGCGATCATGCGATAGCCGTTCACGTGAACGGTCAAGCCGTCCGCTCGGAACATGCCGGTTATTTACGGTCGGATGGCATCTTGTACGTGTCCGTTAGGGGACTGGCGGAGGGTCTGGGCATGAAGACGGAATGGAAACCTAAGAAGAATTTTGCTATTGTGACCACGTCCAATGAGCAAACCTTTTACTTTTCACCGAACAAGGAAAACTTCTGGTTTAACGGACAGAGATACGATTTGGAATTCGGCACGGAGTCGGAAGTAGACGCAGGAACCTCTGGAGATTATGTCATGATCCCGGCCTTCGCGGCAAGCAAGCTTTTCAAAGCCGAAGTCAAGTGGGATGCGCAAACGAAGCAATTGAATATCAGCAAGAAGGACGGCAACGTTCTTGCCGGTAGCGGTTCCTCATTCTTAAGGGAATGGGACGTATGGAGCCCGGAGCCGAGTGAGTCGCTGGAGTTGGCGAAGGCGCTTTTTAAGAATGCAAAAATCGCGGACGGCAAACTGACCGTGACCGTTCCTGAGCTGCGGGATAAGCGCAATGGATTTATTGTCTTCAAGGGAACGAACGAAACGCCTCTTCAAAAAGGGAAAACCTATACCTATCGAATTGGCGATACGAAGGCCGGCAACCTATATGCCTACAGAACCGATCCCAAAGGGGGAATTCTGGAAGAGTACTGGATCTGGCTCAGCCCGGGAACCCTGAAATATACTTACGGGATCTACGGTCGCCAAGAGGCGCCCGTTCTCATTCAGAACAAACGCGGAAAGATCGTCTCCCTGGAGAGAATGAAGAAGGTGATTGCCGATGCCGGAAAAATGCTGGATTGCGGCATAGTTGATTTTAAAAGCGGCGATTCCGTAGTCCAACTCCCTATGTACTGCGCGGCAGCCCGGTATGGCGCGGACGAACCGGGTCATACACCGCGCATTCGGCCGAAGTCTCCGCTGCCGGCAATTAATTTCGATATACCGCGAGGTCAGGAGACGCGATTGGCCGCATACTGGATGAATCAAAATGCTGCAGACGGCGAGACGGGCATGCTGTTTATCGCTCCTCGCGGGTGGAAAGTCGACACTGCGGAAGTCGGTGCCAATGGTTCCACGGGCGTTCGGCTGATAGATCCGAGAGATCCCAAGCGGCACTTGAGGATATCTACGATACCCGGATGCCAAGGTTGCGCGATCTCGGCGATTGGAACCTATTTTTCGGATCTTCGTCAATGGGCGGAAGATCAAACTTTTCCAGGATCGGATATCCCTTTTCTCGCGCAACGGAAAATCGATGCCAATACTGTCGCTTACGCTAAACCAATTTCAGAGCAGGGATATGCTGCGAATGGAATCGCTTATCAGAGGCATAGTCAAGAAGGCGGCGTGTTCGGCTCGGCAGAGCTTCAACTCGATAACGTTTCGCCAGATCTCGTCGACACGATATTGAAGTTTCTCGCCGCCCAACTTCCCTCTTGGGTTTAATGTCCCTCGTATTTTTTACGAAAATGACTGAGTGCCAATAACGGCCAAATGTATTTGTAACTGTGATAGTGAACGTAAAAATGTCCCGGGAGGCCCGCGCCTGTCGGGTAGGACACGGCCCATCGGTCTTCGTGTAACGAAGAGATCAGCCTGCGGATTCCTCGATTCATTGCGTCCGTGGGCTGAGAATGTACGGCGATGAGCGCGTCTAACGCCCATGCGGTTTGAGAAGGCGTGCTCTCCCCTAAAGGGACGTAACGTCGAAGCCGGTCGCTGCTGCACGATTCCCCCCAGCCGCCATCGGCGTTCTGGATCCGCAGCAGCCAATCGGCTCCTTTTCTTATCGATTCGTTCCGTTCGGGGGAACGGATTACGGCGGTCAGTCCGGTCAATGCGGCCCAAGTGCCGTAAATATAACAAATTCCCCATCTTCCGTACCACGATCCGTCTTCCTCTTGATGATCAGCCAACCATTGAGTCCCTCTTTTAACGAATAATTGCCTTTCGTCAAATCCTGCGGAGTTTCCCAGATATTCTAAAGTCCGTCCTGTCAGATCGGCCTCCGAAGGATCGATGGCGGCGGACTTGGCGCCGTCGATCGCTACCCAGGTGAGCAGCTCTTTATCGACGTTTTTTTCGAATGCGGGCCAGCCGCCGTCTTGATTTTGCATCGATAGCACCCAGTTGAGCCCTAGATTCCACGATTCCCGGAACGTCGAATCGGATCGGGCGAGGCTTCGGATCGCGCGCAAAGCGGCGGTCGTGTCATCGACGTCGGGGTTGATCGTATTGCTCTCCGAGAATCCCCATCCGCCGGGCACGGGATTAGGGTTATGACGCGACCAGTCTCCTAGTTTGCTGTGCTGTAAAGCAAGCAAATACGAAGAAGCTTGCTGGATCGCAAGGTGATGCTCCTCGGTACCAGATTCCTGCAGCGCATAGGACAACAAGGCGGTATCCCAGACGGCCGAGGGCGAATTCTGAATCGTCATTCCATCGGCTGTCCGATAGCACATCCCGGTCAATCCATACAGGGCATGGGTGACAAGAGGATGCTTGTTATCGTATCCGAGAGCAAGCAGGGCCAAAATCATCAGAACAGTGCTACTTGCATAACTGTAAAAGGTTCCGTCCGCTTCGATCCGTTCCAGCATAAATCGTTCGGCTTTAGCAATCGCGGCTTCATGGAGAGCATGAGGTGCGCCGATCAGCTTATTCATGCCGGAATGAAGCTGGTCGAGCCATTCTTGAAATCCTCTGGATGGCGGTTCAACCGGAGAGGCCCGTTCGACGAGAAGCACGTCTAGATCGGGGGTATCTTCCGTGCGTGCGGAATAACGCCGATCGGCCATGATCAGCATCGGTGCGAGATGGACTCTGGAATACCCCGAAAACTCAAAAAAGTTGATCGGAAAAGAGTCGGGGAGGAGCAGCATTTCCAGAGGAATGGAGGTGAGGGAGCGCGGCCATTTCGCTTGCCCAGTTGCAGCGAGGATGGACCTAGTCAAGATGCTGGTGATTTTACCAAGCCCGCCTTGGGATCGAATATAGCGCTCGGCGCGCTGAAGCGGCTCATCCATAGATTGGCTATACCGGGAGTAGAGAAGCGCGTAGTAGGCTTCGACCGATAACGATAGGTTCCCATTCTTCTCATCCTGATACCATTGCCAATAACCTTCGGGCCGCTGAGCGGCAAGAATGCGATCATGCAGCTGCCGGATCAACTCTTCCTCGTTTTCGATCTTTAGCACGCGAAGCAGGATAATCGTATAAGCATCGATCGTCACCCCATTCTCAAAGCAGAAACGCCAAGAACCATCCTGCTTTTGCTGCCGAATAAGGGTTGTAGTAAGGCGAAGGATCTCTTCGTCTATTTCGTGCATAATACTGCCCATTTCCGCAGCACCTCCGAGGTCGGCATTTTCACCAATATATGAGGTTAGCCAACTAACTAATGAACCATTTATTCATAAACAGGGCTGATTCGCTCGTTGAACAAAACTGTAGGCTGCAAATCGTAAACAAATCCATGTGTGATCGAGCGCTTCGGATTATGGTAAGGGTGCCGCAAAATTATTCGATAAAGGAGTTTGATTAAATGTCAGCATTTAAATTTTCAGTCGGGCCATGGAATGTTCACGACGGCGCAGACACGTACGGGCCGCCGGTTCGCCAAGAGGTGGAATTCGAGGAAAAGATCAAGAAGTTTGCGGAGATGGGTTTTAGCGCGATTCAATTCCACGACGACGATGCCGTGCCGAATCTCAACGAGCTGACGGAAGAGGAAATTAAGGAAGAAGCCAGAAAAATGAAAGCGCTTCTAGACAAATACGGACTCGTCGCCGAATTCGTCGCCCCCCGATTGTGGATGGACCCCCATACGATCGACGGCGGCTATATGTCCACTTCATCTAAGGATCGCGAATTCGCGATGTGGCGTTCTTACCGGTCGATCGATATCGCCAACGAGCTCGGGTGCGACAAAATCGTCCTGTGGTTAGCCAGAGAGGGGACGCTTTGCGCCGAGAGCAAGAGCCCTGTTGAAGCTACGAATCATCTGATTGACGCGATTAATAAAATGTTGAACTACGATAAGCAAATCAAGATTCTGATCGAACCTAAACCGAATGAACCGATTGACCGCAGCATTTGCGGCACGATGGGGCACGTACTGGCCGTTTCGGCAGCTACCATCGATCCCTCCCGCGTCGGCGGCCTTTTAGAGTCCGCGCATGCGGTATTGGCAGGGCTCGATCCCTCCCACGAAATTGGTTTCGCACTGGCGATGAACAAGCTCTGGGGCGTCCATTTGAACGACCAGAACGGCCTGAAATTCGATCAGGATAAAAGCTTCGGGGTGGAAAATCTACGGCAAGCCTTCAACCAGATCAAAGTACTGAAAGAAAACGATTATGGTCGATACGGGGAGTATGTGGGGCTAGACGTTAAAGCCATGCGTACAACCGTAGATCATGATCGTTACAAGCATCTGGAAAACAGCCTGAAGATCGTTAAAGCTTTGGAGGAGAAAGTCGCCCGCTTCGATTACGACTATCAGAAGAAATGCGTTGAAGCGCGAGACTACGAAGGTCTTGAAATGTACGTCATGGAACTATTAATGGGAATCAAATAGAGCGGTCGCGAGTTTGCCTTCGTTAAGCAGCGCTCGTCTATGCCGGTTTACCCTATCGTGGCTCTCCTTATCCGTGTAGAAACGTTGGTTCGCATGGGCGTGAGAGTTGGGCCGGCTTGAATCCCCATGTGGGTTGTTTTCTCTGAATTCCTTAGGCGTACAGCCAAAGTGCTTGACGAACATGGAATTCAAATAGCGCGTATCCGAGAAGCCGCTCTCAAGACAGACGTCAATCAATTTCATATTCGTATGCGCGATCAACTGTTTGGCTTTATCGAATCGAACTTGATTGAGATAGTCTTGGAAGGTCATATTCAGGTTTTCCTTAAAAAAATGAGACAAATAGGACAACGAAAGATTTTCACGTTCGGCAATCGTGGAAAGTAATAGCTTGCTGGTGTAATTTCCTTCGATGTGGCTCATGATTCGGTTCATCCTGTTCAGTCGCTGCACGTTCTTAGCGCGTTCTTCATCGCTAATTTGCCGGTATGGGACGCGCTGCAGCAAAACGTAAAGCAACTGGTTGATCAGCGCTTGACATACAAATTCGTAGGCGGAGCCTTTGTCGAAGTAAGCGAGGGATAGCTCGATCAGTATGGATAATACCGATCGAGCATCTTCGGCTGTAAGAATGTCGGCGAGATTCGAATAATCGAATAAGACGTTTGAAAGAGAAGGGTAATACGAGTTGCAAAATCTAGGCGACATTTGCAGGGACAAGACGAGCGCGCTTCCTTGAGGAGCCCGCAGCTCATGGGGTTGAATCGGATTAAACAGGATAAGGGAATGCGGGTCTAATTCGTAGTTCTCTTTCTTCGTATTCACGGCCAACTTGCCTTCGAGCAGCACGCAGATCTCGAAATCATGATGAAGGTGCGAATTGCGATGGGAGAGATCCACGAGAAAAGCATTCATATATTTAATGCGAGGATACTTAACGATCTCATACTCGTCATTCATGGCGTTCCTCCGGGAAATATCAAGGATTTAACGGAAGTATAGCACATTTATCGCGATTCGGAATCTCGATAAAGTGTTGACAACCGAAATCAGCATGAAGTATATTTAGGTCAATAAATGAATGAACCGTTCATTCATTAATTCTGAAGGGAGTTTTGCAATTATGGTACAATTCGAAGAAAATAAGAAATGGAATGTAGAAGGAAAGTATGCGGTTATTACGGGGGCGACGAGCGGCATCGGGTTGGCTGCGGCTCAAGAATTAGCAAGAAGAGGGGCCGACCTGGGAATCGTCGCACGAAACAGGAGCAAAGCGAGTGAAGCGGTTTCGTTAATCAATGCGGCGAGTGGCGGGCGTGTCAAGGTTGACGTATTTATCGCCGACATGTCCTCGCAATCGTCTATTCGCCAAGCGGCTGCTGAAATATTGGCTAGTTGCCCGAAGGTGGATATTCTAATCAACAACGCCGGAGCGATGTTCGTCTCCCGTAAGCTGACGGTTGACGGTGTGGAGATGACTTGGGCGGTTAACCACCTTGCTCCCTTCCTGTTGACGAATCTGCTGCTGGATCGGCTGAAGGAAAGCGAACACGCACGCGTGATAACGACCGCATCTCATGGGCATAAGATGGCCAAAAAAGGGGTTCGATTCGACGACCTTAGCGCCGAGCGTCTATACAGCTTTCCCCTTAATGTCATGGGCGGTGCTAACTACCGATATGGGGAAACCAAGCTCGCCAACATCATGTTCACCGCCGAATTGGCGAAGCGCTTGGAAGGTACGAGAGTTCGGGCGTACAGTTACGATCCTGGTCTGGTGTCCACGAACTTTAATCAAGATAATGGACGTTTGGCCAGAATGACGATGGCCGTGATGAAGAAGTTTTCTCGCACTCCGGACAAAGGCGCGGAGACGATGGTATGGTTGGCGGACTCCGACGAGGTAGGCGATCAAAACGGACTTTATTATGCCGAGAAGCAAATTAAAACGCCATCCGCGCAAGCTCGGGATGCCAGTGCCGCGAAACGTCTATGGGAAGTTAGCGAAGACCAAGTCCGGCAAACAATATGAGATAGTGGAGCTGAATCACGATTGAAGACGTCAAACGAGCAACGAGCAGACACAGTGCACGATGAACGCAGGAGCCAGATCAAGAAGGCGGCCCTCAAAGTCTTTGCGCTTAGGGGGCTCGCCAACACGAAGATGAGTATGATCGCGGAGGAAGCGGGCGTTAGCCAGGGGTTATCATATCGTTATTTCGAATCCAAAGAAGAATTGTTTACTCTTCTTGTACAGGAAGCATTGGAGGAAGCCCAAGCGGCCATCCAAAACATTCGCTCGCTTTCCGTTTCTCCTACGGAGCAAATCAAAGGGTTAACGCTCAGAATGCTTGACGATAGCCATAAACATTTTTTCATGCTGCTCCAGCATGCGCAATCGACGGACGATATCCCGTTAAAAGCCAAACAAATGCTAGAACGTTATTCTCCGAACGAGACGATCGAATATTTGGTGCCTATCTTTAGAAAAGGGCAAGAAAACGGGGAATTCTGCGAAGGCGATCCCTTTCGAATGCTATTTCTCTACTTCTCGGTCGTGACCGGTCTGATGCTGCAAGACTTTCAAACGCCTCCAGGTTATTGGCTCCAAGACGTGGACAGATTAATGAAGATCATCGTGAAGTAAATATAGCTTTTTGAGATGAAGTGATTGACAGACTGAGGGATGTGTGATAAATTATAATTCTGACCCGGAAGAAGTTGGGTTGGAAATATGCGGTCGTGGCGGAATTGGCAGACGCGCTGGCTTCAGGTGCCAGTGGTAGCAATACCGTGGAGGTTCGAGTCCTCTCGACCGCACCACCTTAATAATGATCAGGCTCTTGAATTTGTCCTTGCGACGATTCAGGAGCTTTTTTGTATTGTCCCGGGCTTGAAAGTGACTCGTGCAGGCTGCCGGCGCGTCGGTCGTTCCGGCGGTGGCGATGCTCATACCGATCCGATATTTTCCTCCGGAAAGGCGAGGCGGGGCGATAAGCATGACGGCCGCCGGTTTGGCGCTCAGCACCGCGATCGGACCTGTCGTTGCCGCGCTGCTGCTCGCCGACGTCTACGGGCTCGACTCCGAATGGATCGGCTTTGCGCTCGTGCCTGCCGCAGTCGCTTCGTCTGCGCTGAGCCGCATCGGCGGAAAGCTGGCGGATCGTAGGGGGGATGTCAGCTTGTACACGCTCGCATCCGAGCTGCTGATGCTCTGTTTCGCAATGTTAGCCGCGTTTTCCGGTGCGGCTCCCCTGTGGACGATTCCGTTAATTCTGATCTTCGGGAATGTCGGTCAGACATTCATCCAAGTCGCCATCTCCAATTCGCTGTCCAAGACATTGTCGAAAGATCAAGCCGGCGTCGGAATGGGGCTGTTGGCGTTTTTTCGGATGCGGTTCCGTCCGGGTCGGCTGACAGAGCCGCAGTTGTCGGCAAAAGGGAGGTGAAGGCAAAGCGGTATCGCACCACGTGTTGCCTGAATCGAACTGGGTTATCGGACGAACAAATCTTTCAATTTATCGAGAAGCTGAGGACTCAGATCGAGGATACGACTGTATATGTCTTTGGGAGATTCAAGTGATAGCGTTTGAACTCCAGCCGGACCGATAATAAGCAGCGCAACAGGGATTAAAGAAACACTTCCCCCTATCCCTCCGTCTAATGGCAGCATCGGGGAAACGGTACTCGAATATTCAGTACCCCCGGAGACAAATCTAAGATTTGTTCGGCATATAGGGATCACGACGGTGCCGTTCGGCGTGTGGATCGGTTTACCAATGACGGTTTCAGCGTCGACAATGCCGTTTAAATGAGGCAACGCGATATCCAGAAAATGATGAATCGGATGCTCGGACATATTAGCACCTCCGCTTGTCAGTGCTAGTTAGTCTAGACAACATAGGATCTCTTCAAACGGGAAACGGGAAAAGGCGGGGCTATTTGGCCCCGCCATTCTTGTTACCGAATTACATCTTCAACCGGTTGAACAGCCCTGTTTACGATCGGGTTTTGACTTATCATATTGCCCGCTTGCCCGCCTACCACTCGGCCAACCCGGTCGCCTAGCACACCACCTAGCACCGCTCCAACCACAGTGCCTATGCCTGGCATCATTGCACTGCCGAGCACTGCTCCATATTCCACTCCAGCCATCACCCCGACGGCCCCGGTTACATTCTCCACCGTTTGCACCGTATATTCCCTTTTATCCATCTGCCCTTGCTTCAGGCTCTTGGTATCTTGAAGCTGCGACATGCCTCCGGAAAGAAGACCCGCCCATAAGGAGCTGTTTTGGAACAAAGAAATCCCTCCATTCTTCATTTTAATAATTACAGCTTACCGCGTTTTGCGGTCATATCAGATTGTTCCCCGATTTGATCTAAAATCGTCGTTCTGTGTCGCTGGAAAACATTTCATCGTCGACTCTCGATAGGTACCGTATTTTGCTTTGTGCCGCAGCCCCCGCGTCCTTCGCCATATCGGTGAGATCGAGAACGGTCTCCGTTCCCTTGACTGCCCAATTTCGAACTATTTTTCTAGCGCTCGGCGACAATGCCAGCAATAAAGCCGCACCGCCCAGAATTAAACCCGCTCGTGACTTTATCATAAGGATCCTCCAAGTAATGGGTTAGTTTGAAACGGATTAAATTATCTCTTAAAACGCGGAGTTTTATGCGCAAATTCACCAGCGATCCTGTTGAATAACCATATCCGACCTGTGCATACTATTTTTTACGCTCAGAACCGCGGTAATTGTCTTTTGAGAGGAGTTACTCCATGTCGATTGCCACTCATCGCAGCAGATTTATTCGCTTAATGCCGGGACGTATTCGCCTTGAATTTGCGGGTCTGCTGCATAACAAGCAAACAGAACTGTCTTTAAATCGGGACCTTGCGAGCCTGACGGGTGTCGCTAAAGCCGAAGCCTCCGCGATCTCCGGCCGAATACTCGTTGTATATGATGAACGGCTAACATCCGGTCGTCAATTGCTGCATCAGTTAGAACTGCTGGAGAGCAAATACGCCGGGCAAGGTCATGATGAACCAAAGGCGTGCGAGGAAATACCGGTACGAGCGGCCGCCGAGTCAGGGGCGCACGTCGAAGCTGCCGCCTCCTTGGAGCTGCCGATGATGCAGCATCAACCTGCGCAGCATACGAACACCGTCGAGGAATCGAGTGATGTGCCCGAATCACTGAGAACGATACCGGTTCCGGTCTATCCGCGAGCTGCTTCACAGCCAGGTATACCTCTTCCGCTCACGCTTGCGATGGGCGGACTCTTAGTGCTTGGAGCCAAACAGCTGATCTTTGGCAGATCTGCATTCGCGCAAAGCCCGGTTCCCTTCTACATGTCGGGGCTCGTCGCGGTCGTTACCGGGTATCCTTTTCTACGTAGAGGTTTTACCCAACTCAGCGAGCAGCGGAAGCTAAATCCCGATCTCATTCTGGGCACTGCTGCATTAGGACTTGCACTGGTACGGGAAAATCTCGTCGTACTAGGTACCTTAAGCATTCTGCAATACGTAAATTGGAAACGCAGCCGGATCGGACTGGATGAAGCGGGATCACAGCCGCTTTCTCCGGAAATTCAAGCCTACAGCGAACGTGCTGGCCGCTGGGGTGTAGTGGGTGCTGCAGCCACATGGCTGATCACCCGCAGTCCTCTGAGGGCCATCGCTGTGCTGCTTGCCGCCAATCCTAGGCCAGCGACGATTCCGGCGAAGGCGGCGTGGCAGCAGGCGGAACTTTACTCTAAGGAAGCGCAGCCGACTTTACCGAATGGAGCGTCGTTAGCGCATTTGGCCCAAACCGGCACGCTGTTATTGGAAAACACGTCTCTGCTTATGCAGTCGAATGTTCAGGAAACGGGATGCGTGTCAAGCGAAGAAGATCCGGATAAGATCATTTGCCTAACTGCAGGTTTGATGGGAAAATCCGAGCATCCTTGGAAAGAGGATGTGCAACGGAAGGCAAAGCTAACGTGCCGTACGATTCGTGCGGCATTTCGCGTCGCCGAAGAAGAGAACGGAATTCGCGGGATGATCAGCAATACGTCTTATTGCATCGGCAATCTCACTTATTGCAAACAGAACGGGGTTTCGTTCGAACGGTATTACCTTGAAGCTAAACGGATGGAGAGCAGTGGCTGCGAAGTGCTCTATCTGGCAAAGCAAACCGGTGGGAACTGGATATGCCAAGGGCTGATCTACCGCGGACAACAGTTCGATTCCGAGCGGAGAGAGCTGCTCTCGCGAGCAAGGCAGCAAGGTATTCAGGTCGCCGTACTAGAGGATAGCTCCAGCATGGGCCGGGAAGAGCTAGATCGGCTTGGCGTGCAAACGGATTGGCTAGACACTCATATCAGTGAAGCGGTAGAGCGTATCGCAACGCTTCATCATCAAGGAAACCGCGTGCTCCTCGTGAGCGAGTCTTCCGATGGGTACAGCCGTTATTTAATGGAAGCCGGCGTCGCCGGAGTCACGTTCGATCAACTCAAACAGATATTGGACACCAGACCGTCCGCCCAGAAGATCGAGAGCACGGTAAATGAGCATTTCTTGGTTACCAAGAGGTGGAATGTAATCGGATCGCTGCTTGCCGCCATCGGCGTGCTCAGTGCCCCGATCGTTAATATCGCCAGCGATGCCCTCTCGCTGATGTTCCTATCGCGTTCGCAAAAGCTGGCACAGCAACTATTTCCATCTGGCGCAACGCATACCACTGATGATGTTGCCCGATCTCGAAATGAAGTGGCCGCGACAGCAGAAGCTGTTGCGTGGCATGGCTTGCCCTGGGAGCGCGTCACCGAACGATTCCAAGTTCGCGTGCAGCACGGCTTAACGGCGAATCAAGTGAACGAGTCGCGCGGCCGATACGGCATAAATCAGCTGGCTGAGAAGCAGCACATCCCTTGGATCGTCTCTTACGCCGGCCAGTTTAGAGAATTTACGACGTTGATTCTACTTGGCACCTCGGTGCTCGCCTTGTTTACAGGCGGACTCTTCGACGGATTAGCCATGGGCGCTGTACTGCTCGCAAACGCGGCGATCGGCACGTTCCAGGAGCGTAAAGCCGAACGGATCGTGGAAAGCTTGAATGAATTTCAACCTTCGGTCAGCAAGGTCATCCGTGACGGCGTGGAGATGAGCATAAACGCCATCGATCTTGTGCCGGGAGACATGGTATGTCTTGAGCCGGGCGACCGTGTACCTGCCGATATTCGCCTGGTTCGCGCGTGGAACCTGGAAGTCAACGAATCGGCGTTAACCGGTGAGTCGGTTCCTGTCATGAAGAAAGAGAAGGAGGCCGAAGGCGATTGTCCGCTATCGGAGCGGAGCTGCATGCTGTATATGGGCACCGATATTTCACGCGGAAAAGCCTTGGGTGTCGTCGTCCAAACCGGCATGAATACGGAGTTCGGCCACCTGATGTCATTGCTCAAAACCAATGAGAAAACGACGACGCCGCTTCAGGGAAAGGTTACGTCCATCAGTAAAAAATTTATCAAATGGGCATTCATCGCGGGTAGTATCGTATTTGCTTCCGGGCTTCTTCGGGGCATTCCATTCCCTCAGCTCGTGAGCACTTCGATTACGCTGATCGCTTCGGCGATTCCCGAAGGGCTTCCAGTTACCATTACGATCGCGCTGAGTGCGGGCATCTACCGTATGGCCAAGAAAAACGTACTCGTCCGCAAGCTGTCGGCTTTGGAGACGCTGGGGCGTGCGACCATCATCTGTACGGATAAAACCGGCACGCTGACGAAAAATGAAATGACGGTCAAACAAATCGCTGCCATTGGCCGCGCCTGGGAAGTTTCCGGCAACGGATACGACCCTGAGGGTATTTTCATGGAGAAGGCCTCTACAGACAACCCTTCCGGTTTGTCGGATGTTATGAACGAAAGCTCCGATACGCAGCCGGAGCTGCAGCGCATCCTGCAGATTGCTTGCTTGTGCAATAACAGCAGATTGATTAAGCAAGGGAAGAATTGGTCGATGCAAGGAGATCCGACCGAGGGTGCTCTGCTGGCGATGGCCATTAAAGGCGGGGTTAAGCCGGAGCGCATGGCCCATTGGCATCGCGGTGCTGAGATGCCATTTGACTCCGGTACTGGAAAAATGAGCGTGGTGTGCAAGGATACTTCTTCTGGTCATGCTTGCTACATATTCTCAAAGGGCTCCGTAGAGTCAATACTACGCCGCTGCAGCAGGTACCAGCAAAACGGCGAGGTACACAAGCTAACCGATGAGATCCGAGCTGGCATCCTGGAGCAAAGCGAAAGTCTCGCCTCTAGCGCCTTGCGTGTTCTTGGCTTCGCTTACCGAGCGCTGCAAGCGGACGAGCATGACGGGCAAGCGGATCTCGACGAGCAAGATATGATTTATGTCGGCATGGCCGGCATGCTAGATCCGCCGAAGGCCGATGTGCGGAAAAGTATTAAAGAAGCGCTTGCCCTTGGCGTAAAGCCGATCATGATTACCGGGGATCATCCCATCACGGCAATTGCTATTGCCGAGCAAATTGGAATTATGGACGGGGGCCAGCCGGGTCAAGTACTTTCGGGTCACGAGCTTGACCGCTTGAGCGATGAGGAACTTGAGCAATCTGTTGAACAGGTGTGCATTTTCGCCCGAATGACACCGGAGCATAAGCTGCGTATCGTTAGCATACTGCGCAAAAAAGGGCATATCGTGGCCATGACCGGGGACGGCGTGAATGACAGTCCCGCGATCAAGCAAGCTAACGTTGGGATCGCGATGGGACGAGCCGGCACAGAGGTCAGCAAAGCGACTGCCGATATTGTGCTGAAGGAAGATGACTTCGGTTCGATTGTAGACGCCGTTAAGGAAGGCCGCACGATTATCGGCAATATTCGCAAGGCAATCGGCTGCTTACTGACCGGCAATCTTGCGGAAATTCTCGTGACAAGCGTTGCGGTTGTTGTGGGTATGCCGATTCCACTCGTGCCTATTCAAATTTTGCTAATGAACATGCTGACCGACGCGCTGCCGGCCATGGTTCTAGCGATCAATCCAGGCAGTAAATCGAAGCAGACAAAACGGATGGATATTGTAGATAAGACGCTTTACCGGAAAGTGATCACACGTGGAGCGCTTCTTGGAGCCGGGTCGCTCGCGCTATACGGTCTGGCTTTGGCCAATGGGCAGCCGATACAGGTGGCGCAAACCATCGCGTTCGCGACGTTGGTGGCAGGACAGCTGATTCAAACGTTCTCTTGGCGGCAGGAAGGGACCGAGCAAACTGTAGGCGATTGGAGCAAAGACCGCTTCCTCGTCGGCGCCATGAGCATCTCTTGGCTTGCTCTACTGGGTGCATTGTATATGCCTTCGCTCAACCGATTTTTCCATACCACGCCGCTCGCCCTGTCTCACTGGGGGCTGATCCTGCTCGTCGCAGGTTCGGTCTCTTGGCTCTCAAAGCCGATTCTGTCCATGCTCGAAAGGAAAAACGCAACAACGAGCACGGCGGCTCTCACCTATTCCGCGGCTTAGCTGCGGAGTGGGTGATTTCATTCCAATTGAGGAGGTAACTGTATCATGCTGGAGAGGAACATGGAAAAGCTTATTGTAGGCGCTGCGCTCGCATTTGCGGCCTCGACGCTGTGGCCGATCGTGAGAAATACATTAAAGCCGCTTGGAGAAACCGGGAAACACGGCGCTGCCAGTCTAACAGGCCGGATTCAATACGTCCTACAGGTAGCTCGCGATGAGGTCGAGGATATCGTTGCCGAAGCTCAGTTCGAACGGATGAGAAAGCAGATAGATCGCGATATCGCCGCGGAACTCCCTTCATTCGAAGAGACAGGAGAATTGACGGATGCAGAATCAATCCATTGACCATCATCTTCAGGAAGCGCTGGCACATTTGGAGCAAGCCATCAATCAAAGCGTTCATGTCGTTCTGGAAAATCAGGCAACAAGCAAAGAGCTAGGCAGTAAGTGGGAGCATTTTTTAGGGGAGTTTTACGGTATGGTCAAGGATAAGGGTAAAAAGACACGGATCAACCTGCTTAGCTGGATTTCTTTCGCTAAAATCCGTTGACTTGTCTTTTTCCTAGGCGGGAGGGAAATCGTTTATGTATTTCACCTATATGAATCGGGAGCTCAGCTGGCTTGCTTTTAATCGGCGTGTGCTGGAAGAGGCGGAGGACGACCGTAATCCATTATTGGAGCGGATCAAGTTTTTGGCGATCGTTGCCACCAATCTGGATGAATTCATGAGCGTCCGCGCCGCGGCCTTGATGGATCAGGCTAAAGCCGGTATCACCAGAAAGGACTTCACCGGTTATACGCCGGGCGGTCTGCTGTGCCGAATCATGAAAAGGACCGAGAACCTGGTGGCTGATCAATACCGTACATACAGGCGCTGTTGCAAGGAACTGGAGCAGCAGGGCGTTATTTTCCGTACGTTCGATGAGCTCGATCAAGACCAGCAGCAGGCGATGGAGGCTTATTATTATGAGAAAGTATTCCCCCTGCTCACCCCGATGGCCATCGACCAGTCCCGCCCCTTTGCGCTCGTGCATAGCCAAAATCTATATTTATCCATCCTGTTAAAACATGACATAGATCCCGAGGATGAAGAGCTGTACTTCGCCATCCTGCAGGTTCCATCGAACCTTGACCGATTGATCAGGCTCGAATCTCCTGCAGGCGATCGCAGGACGGCCTATATGTTGCTTGAAGAGCTGATCAAACGCGGACTTTCCAAGTTGTTCAGCGACTACACGCCTGTTGCCGTTGATGTGTTTCGATTGACTCGCAATGCAGATCTGACCATTGATGAGGAAGGAGCCGAGGATCTGCTTGAGGAAATGGAAAAGGAGCTTCACCGACGCCGCTGGGGTACCCCGATTCGACTTGAAATCGAGCAGGGCTTTCACCCTGAAGCGTTAAAGTTGATCATGGAGGAATTTGAGCTGGGAAGCGGCAACTTGATCACCATAGATGGGCCGATCGATTTAAGCTTCCTGATGAAATTATCGTCATCCCTTCCGGGGCAAGACACGCTGCGTTACCCGAAAGCCGAGCCGGTTTATCCGCCGGAGTTCATGGAGTCCGAAGATTTGTTTAAGGTGATCCGGCAGCGCGATGTCCTTGTTTTTCATCCCTACGAATCGTTTGAAGCGGTTAACGACTTTATTGCCGATGCGGCAAATGATCCGGCGGTGATGGCCATCAAGATGACGCTGTACCGGGTAAGCGGCGATTCCGTGATCGTGCGTTCGCTCGCCCGCGCCGCCGAGGCGGGAAAACAGGTGACGGTAGTGCTGGAGCTGAAGGCGCGGTTTGATGAGGAACGCAACATCGCCTGGGCCAAGAAGTTGGAGCAAGCCGGCTGTCATGTCATTTACGGCTTGGTCGGGCTGAAAACCCATGCTAAGGTAGCGCTGATTATTCGCCAGGAGGAAAGTTCGCTGCAACGGTACGTCCATATCGGTACCGGAAATTATAACGATAGCACCTCCAAGCTGTATACGGATATCGGTTTATTCACCTCGCATCCCCGGATCGGGGAGGACGTGACCGCATTATTCAACGAGATAACCGGTTATTCGACGCCCCATGATTGGAAGGCTCTCTGCGTAGCTCCTTCTCATCTTAAGCCGGCGCTCTTCGAGTACATCGAGCGAGAGATGGCCCATGCCGAGGCAGGCCGGCCGGCGAGAATCGTCGCCAAGATGAACTCGCTATCGCATGGCGATATGGTTGACAAGCTCTATGAAGCCTCGCTTGCCGGTGTCCAGATCGATCTCATGATTCGCGGCATATGCGTGCTGCGCCCAGGTGTGCCTGGGTTAAGTGAAAATATCACGGTGCGAAGCATCGTGGATCGGTTTTTGGAGCATTCACGCGTCTTTTATTTTGAAAATGGAGGCGATCCCCAGGTCTGGCTGTCCAGTGCCGATTGGATGTCGCGTAATTTAACACGCCGTGTTGAGCTGATGTGCCCCATCTACGACGTCCGGTTGCGGGAGCTCGCAATTCGTTACTTACTTCTGCAGTGGGGAGATAACGTCAAGACGAGACAGTTGATGCCAAGCGGCAAATATGTCCGTATTCAAACCGAAGGAACGCCCGTCCGCAGCCAATTTGATTTGCAAGATCAGATACTGAGCTGGAAGAGCGACAGGGTAAGATGACTACCGAAAGGACCTCGAATTCCACTGTAACGTGGAGGTTAAGGTCTTTTTCTTAATCTGATGTTTGCAGCGGCCGGCGAGGGACGCCTTCGAAAGTGAGCTCTACCGGTCGAATGCGATCCTCCTCAAAATACATCCGGTCGATACAAATTACGCGATAATTGGGATCGGTTTCGGACACGGGCCTTCTGTGATATACCATATACCATTCGTCTGTGTCGGGAATTTGGATGACTCCGTGATGTCCGGCCCCGACGCCGATGGCAGGGTTTTGTTGTAGAATTTTTCTTTCCCGATCGAACGGACCCAACGGAGATAAGGCTGCTCCATATGCGACGGAGTATTCGGGTCCGCCCCAGCCTCCCTCAGCCCACATGAAATAATAGATACCGTTTCTTTTGATCATGCAGGGGCCTTCAACAAAACCGTTGGGCGTGATCTCCTTATAAATCTGGCCGTCCTCGAAGGGTTTTAGGCTGATCATGTCGTCATTCAGCTTGACGACGTTGCAATGGCCCCACCCACCGTAATAAAGATAAGCGGTATCGTCGTTATCAATAAAGACGTGAGGATCGATCGGCTGGGCGCCGTTATAAATTTGAGCGATTAGTGGTTTGCCAAGGGCATCCTTGAAAGGACCTTCCGGTCGATCGGATACGGCAACACCGATTCCACCGAGCTCCTCATTGCTCTGAATATCGTTAGCTGCAAAATAGTAATAATACTTGCCGTTACGCTCAATGGGAGAAGGTGCCCACATCGCGCGCTGCGCCCAAGAGATGTTCTTCCGCTCCATGATACGCTCGGCTTTGTGCCAATTCATAAGATCTTCCGACCAGAATGCGTCAAAAAAGAGTTGATCGTCATAGGGAGCCGAATAGGTTGGGTAAATCCAATAGCGGTTTTCAAATATTCTGGCTTCCGGATCGGCGTAGCAGCCGGGAAAAATCGGGTTTCCCGATAAGTTTCGATTGTGATTTGGATGCATATACGATATGACGCCTCCCCACTATAATGCAGACAGCCTGTCTGATAGGTTAAATGTATATCAATTTGGAATCGTTTTCAAGTCCGAAATCTAGCTTGCCTCGTTGACGGCAGCACGGATAGACAAATTAGGATTATTGGATTATGATTTCCCTATCCGATAGGTAAATAGGTGGAAAGGGATGCCCGATGAAAAAAATACAGAAAGTTCACGTTCATGAACTTGTATCCCAAGAAATTCAAAATTATATCCAAGAGAGCAAGCTAAAAGCAGGCGATAAGCTTCCGTCCGTAGATGAGCTGACGCGAATGTTCGGTGTCGGACGTTCTTCTTTGCGAGAAGCGTTGCGTTACCTGGAAGCGATTGAAATCGTCCGGGTGGAAAACGGAAAAGGCATATTTGTTCGCGATGTCGATATTTTTCGGTTTTCCGGGAAAATAAAAGTAGAGAACGAGAAACGGTTTCTGCTTTGCGTTCTCGACGTTCGGCGCGCGCTGGAAGGCAAAGCGATTGAGCTGGCGGCCAAGCGGATTACGCCTGCCCAATTAGAAGAATTGGCGGCGTGTGTAACGGAGTACCGCAGAATGAAGGAAAGCGGCTTGGAAACTTCGGAGGTCGACTTTGCTTTTCACCGCCAGATTATTAAGGTGGCTTCGAATCCTATTCTGGAAGGGATGATGGAGTCGATATCCGTCCTTACCAAAAAGTTTTTCCACGAACCGCTTGGCAATAAACATTTATTTGACGCAACGTATCCTTTTCACTTGACCATGTTTGATGCAATCGCTGCGAACGATCCGGACAAGGCGTTGGTCGAATTGAATAAGCATATGGATTGCGTAGAAGAATCGATTAAGTCGGTACTATAACAGGGTTGCTTCGGGCGCGGTATGGTCCGAAGCACGCAACTAAATTTTTGTTGACAAAAGAAAAGGGCTGTTTTAACCTATACCTATCAGACAGGCTTACTGTCTGAAAACAGGTCCGAGGAGTCGGATTAAAGGGGGATTTCATATGAAAGGTATCAAGCGGTATCTAGCTTTATTGAGTTGCGTATTTTTGATTACATCAATTGTAAGCGCTTGCTCAAGCACCTCCAACTCGAATGAGAACAAGCCCAGCGAAAGTCAGCCAAGTGGAAGTCAACAAAATGAGAGCGCATCCAAAAACGATGGCGAAAAAGTTTCGATTACTTTCTGGAATATGTTCGGCGGTGGAGACGGCGCCATTATGACCGAGATTGTCAAGAAATTCAATGAGGAGCATAAAGGGAAAATCGAAGTGAAGGCGATGACCCAGGATTGGGGCCAATTCTATACCAAATTGCAAACCGCAGTCGCTGGGGGTACTGCTCCCGATCTAGCGATTTCACATGCTTCCAAATTGTCGGAATTGGTGGAAGCGGGTGTCGTTGTACCGATGGATGCAGCTGCCGATGCAAACGGCGTGGATTGGAGCAGTTTTAATCAGAACATTCTGAGTTCTACGATTTTCAATGACGTTCATTATGCGATCCCGTTGGATGCGCATCCGCTTATTTTTTACTATAATAAGAAAATTTTGCGAGATTTAAACTTGCTCGTTGACGATAAGCCGGCCATTGAGCCTGGACCTGACGGTTTCGTGAATTTCTTGAAAAAGATAAAAGAAGGAGCTCCCAAAGGTGTCTCCAATCTGGGTCTGAATTCAAAAGGAGAAACGCCGTACAGGCTCTGGTGGGCTTTGTACAACCAGTTGAACGGACCGGAAATGCTTGACGCATCCGGCACAAAAGTGATGATAAACAACGAACAGGGAAAAAAAGCTGCCGAATTCTTGAACGGACTATTCAAAGATGGTATCGTTCGGAAAAACCAGGAAAACAGCTCGGAAGAGTTCCAAGCAGGCAAGGTGGCGCTTTTGCTAGATGGCGTATGGTCCACCAGTTCATTCGAAACGACAAAAGATCTGGAATTCGGTGCGATGCCAGTGCCACAAATCTATGACAAACCTGCTACCTGGATTGATTCCCATACATTCGTGCTGCCTAAGCAAAAGAAAGGCGAGGATCAGAATAAGATTAACGCCGCAATCGAATTTGCGAAATGGGTAACCGATCATGCGGCTATTTGGTCCCAAGCAGGTCATATTCCGACGACAACAGCGGCAATCAATTCCGATGCGTTCAAGGAAATGCCGCTTCGTCAGGATTATTTGCAGGCTGCTACCGACGGGGCATACTTGCCGCAGACACCGAAGATGTGGCCGATCAAAGATCAGTTGGTTCAAGCGCTTGAAGGAATATGGCAAGGACGATCGTCGGTTGATCAAGGATTGGACAACGCGGTCAAGAGCATGGAAAAACTCCTGAGCAGGTAAACTAATGCGGTTCATGATGGAGTTACATGACGTAACTCCATCATGACGTTATTGGAGGAATATTATGAATAAGGCGCCGCAGAACCAAAGGAGGAAGGGCAATCATAATGGGGTTGCTGCGATTTTTTTAACCCCTTACTTTGCTTTCTTTATCGTTTTTTCGATTGTTCCTATTTTTTATGGATTGTATGTCAGTTTTCATAAGTGGACGTTAGCTGGGAAACAAGGATTTGCGGGCTTGGATAATTACCTGTACGCGATCAAGGACCCGGATTTCTGGGCATCTTTGGGGCATACCGGATATTTCGTGCTTTTGTCGACTCCATTGCTTATATTGGTTCCGTTTGCGCTCTCGCTCATTCTGGACGCCAAGCTTAAAGGACGAACATTTCTGCGAACGGTTTATTTCATGCCTAACATTTTGTCTGTTGCGGTCATCAGTTTTGTCTGGATCTTTATTCTTCGATCGGATGGTTTACTCAATACCCTATTGCGTGAGATCGGTATATTGGGCCAAGAGCAGGAATTATTTTGGCTGGACGAGCCGAAACTCGCCTGGATTTCCCTCGTATTGATCACAACGTGGTGGACACAGGGCTTTAATATGATTATGTTTCTGACCGGACTTCAAGACATTCCGACTGATCAATATGAAGCTGCAACGATAGATGGCGCTAACGCCTGGAAGAGACTGGTTTATATCACCTTGCCGGCAATGCGGCAATTATTGATACTCATCACGGTTCTGACGGTGATCGCATCTTCGAAGGTGTTCGGTCAAGTCTTTCTCGTCACGAAAGGCGGACCTGCCAACGAAACAAGAACGATAATTCAATATATTTATGAAACCGGGTTTAGATCGAACGAGCTGGGATTATCTACGGCCATGTCTTTTATGTTCTTTGTCATGCTGATTGTTTTGTCCTTCTTGCAATTTAAATTTTTCAATCGAAAAAGTGATCAGGGGGAATGATGCATGCCTGAACATGCCAGTAGAAAGCTTAGCTTGCCCGTTCTTCTACTTTATATCGTCGCGTTTAGTCTGGCCATCATCTGTATTGTTCCGATATTGTGGATGGTCGTCACTTCCCTCAAGCCGGAAGGGTCGGTGATCGGCGAGATCGGCAGAAGGTTTTTGCCGCCGTTCACTTTTGAGAACTATCAGTATATTTTTGAAAGTGCACCGATCGTCAGGTGGACGATGAACAGTTTATTCGTTTCGATGGTCGTGCCTATCCTTAGCTTAATCAATGCGTCACTGGCTGCCTACGCCTTGTCGAAAATCAATTTCAGCTACAAGAAAATCGTATTCTGGGTCATTCTGAGCGGGATGATGCTGCCGGGCGAAGCAACAATCGTTTCGTTATATATGGTCGCTAATGGATTGGATATATTGGATTCCTACTACGCCTTGATATTGCCGGCGCTGGCAGGTCCTCTCGGTGTCGTCATTATCAGACAGTTCTATGACGGCATTCCGAACGAATTGGTGGATGCGGCCAAAATCGACGGCTGCGGCCTGTTTAAAACCTGGTGGAACATTTTTCTTCCCTTGTCCAAGCCTGTTATGGCTGCATTGTTTATTTTTTCTTTTCTGGGAACGTGGAACGACTTTCTGTGGCCCTTTTTGTCCATTCAGACGGAAGAGCTATATACGTTACCGATCGGCATTCCTTTCTTCATGAGCTCGTACAATCAGGACGAAACGCTGCCGATGACCGTAAATGCATACGCATCCGTTCCGATTATTATCGTGTTTATATTCTTCCAGAAATACATTGTCAAAGGAATTACATTTACAGGCATTAAAGGTTGAGCTTAAGCGCATTTGATGCATTGGTGGAGAGAAGGAGTGTGGCATATGAGCGTAATAGAAAAGAGGAAAACGCTATATACCGCTGTAGCTGCAGACGAATATGATACAAGGCATCACGGAGCAATCAATTTTCCTTTATATCAGAACAGCCTGTTTGCGTTCGAGACCCATGAAGCATTCGATAGGGCCATGGCGGATGCAGGAAGAGAGCATCACATTTACTCGCGGGGCAACAATCCAACCGTCCGGTATCTTGAAGAGAAAATTTCGGAACTCGAAGGCGGCGAGAGTGCCAAATGCTTCGCCTCCGGCATGGGTGCGATTTCGGCTGCGGTACTGTCCATCGTGGCGCAAGGCGACCATATTGTTTGCGTGAATCAAGCCTATGGACCTACACGCGAATTTCTCGGCTCATACTTGCAGCGCTTCGGCATTGAAACGACATTCGTGGACGGCAGCTTGCTGGAAAATTGGCGAAATGCGGTACGGCCAAACACGAAGCTGTTCTATTTAGAAAGCCCGACAACAATGATGTTCGAGTTGCAGGATATTCCCGCCTGCACGGAGTTGGCCAAGCAAATCGGCGCGGCAACGATTATCGACGGTACATGGGCGACCCCATGCTTTCAGCAGCCGCTTGCTATGGGGGTCGATCTTGTCATTCATTCGATTTCAAAATATTTGTCCGGACATAGTGATTGTATCGGCGGCGTCGTAATCGGTTCCAACCGTTGGATGGATCGTTTATCGCGCACGGAATATATGCTTTTTGGCGGAGTAATGACGGCGCATACGGCGGCTGCGGTCATGAGAGGGCTGCGTACGCTGCCGCTCCGAATGGAAAGACACGAGAGCAGCGGTCTTCGGGTTGCTATGCATCTTAGCAACCAGCCTTATGTCACGCGCGTCAATCATCCCGGTTTGCCGTTTCATCCGCAATACGATTTGGCGCGCCGCCAGCTGACGGGGTACAGCAGCTTATTTTCTTTCGAATCGAATGAACCGCCCGAGAAGTTGAAGGAATTCGCGAACCGTCTGGGCTTATTTAAGATCGGGGTCAGCTGGGGCGGTTATGAGAGTCTGATTACGGTAAATAGAGTTCAACCGGATCAGTCTTCCGACGAAAAAGTTGTCGTTCGCGTTTATGTCGGATTGGAAGACCCCGATGATCTCATTCAAGATATCGACGCAGCATGGGCTTCATTGAACTAAAACAAACAAGAGAAGCAAAGGAGAGGTAATGCCATGTCGTTAACCATGTATAGACCTGATTATCCAAGACCGCAATTCGTTCGCGAGGACTGGCAAAATTTGAACGGAGAATGGAATTTCCGATTTGATGACAAGAACCGGGGGGAAGCCGAGCAATGGTATCGGAAGTTCGAGGCCGATCTTGCAATTCAGGTACCATTTGTCTACGAGACGAAAGCAAGCGGCATCGAAGATACGAGCTTTCATCCGTACGTATGGTACCAGCGCCATTTTTCGATTCCGGCCGAGCAGCGCGACAAGCGAACGCTGCTGCACTTCCAAGCCGTCGATTACACGGCTAAAGTGTGGGTTAACGGATCTTATATCGGCAGTCACGAGGGCGGCTATTCCGCGTTCTCCTTCGACATCACTCCTTATCTTGTGGACGGAGATAACCTTCTCGTCGTGAAGGCGGAGGACAGCGAAGATTGTACGCAGCCTCGAGGGAAGCAACGTTGGAGAAAGGACAACTTCGCCTGCTGGTACGTACAGACGACGGGAATATGGCAGACCGTTTGGCTGGAATATGTCAGCGAGCAATACGTTCAGTCGGCGAAAATCACCCCGGATCTGGATGCAAACGCCGTGCGTTTCGATTACCGCGTCGGCGGACTTTCGCCTCAAGGGGTCCAGCACAACGGAAACTATTATTTGACAACGAAGATCACGCTGGATGGGCAGCTCATTAAAGAAACCGGGATAACGGTCGACCGTTCGGCTTTGTCGCTTACCGTCGATCTGATCAGCGAAACGCCGGAGTGGCGGATTCAAACCTGGAGTCCGGAAAATCCGAAGCTGTATGAGGTCGAATTCATTCTAAACGACGGAAACGGGACGATCGATCGCGTGCATTCCTATTTCGGTCTTCGGAAAGTGTCCATCCAGAAGGGCAAAGTATTATTGAATAACTTACAAATCTATCAACGTCTGATTCTGGATCAAGGCTACTGGACGGACAGCCATTTGACTCCGCCATCGGAAGAAGCCATCATCGAAGATATCGATAAAATACTGGCGATGGGATATAACGGCGTACGCAAGCACCAAAAAATCGAAGACGCTCGATTCCTGTATTGGTGCGATGTGAAAGGCTTGCTGGTATGGTCCGAGATGGCTGCGACCTATGAGTTCAACGATCTTGCGATCAATCGCTTTACACGGGAATGGCAGGATATCGTTGAGCAGCATTACAATCACCCGTGCATCATTACGTGGGTGCCATTCAACGAATCCTGGGGAATTGCCAACGTATTCACAAACCGCAAGCAGCAGAGCTTCACGGAAGCCATCTATCATTTGACGAAATCTTTCGACCCGTACCGTCCGGTCGTCGTAAACGACGGCTGGGAGCATACGATCTCGGACATTATTACGCTGCATGATTACGAGGAGTCCGGTGACAAATTCGCCATTCGCTACGAGAACAAGGATGCAATTACGAGCAACGAAATCTCGCACATGAATTGGAAATATGCAATGGCGCAAGGCTACGGATATAGGGGACAGCCGATTATTATCAGCGAGTTCGGAGGCATCGCATTTCAGTCAGAATCCGGCTGGGGATATGGAAATCAGGTTGCTTCGGAGGAGGCATTTCTTGAGCGCTTCCGTAATATTACGCAGGCGATTAAGAGCACCGAATATATATGCGGTTTCTGCTATACGCAAGTCACCGATGTACAGCAGGAAGTGAATGGGCTGCTGTACGAGGATCGGACGCCTAAGATCGAGATGGCAAAAATCAAGGAGATCAATCTGGCCTAGAGAAAGAATCGTCGATACGCGAAAAGCACGCCCCCCAATGGATTACGGCAATCCGTCGGGAGGCGTGCTTTTTTTGTCAACAATTCACGTTATTCACTTTTGATAGCAATTAATTCCCTTGTCAATAAGCAGTTTAATGAATAGCCCGCCCTGAACGGATCTGTTTTGGAATTCTAGTATTTTTGCAGTGGTCGTTGAATAAAAATCCGTCATCGGAACACGGCTTTCCGACTCGTTATACGCAATCCACAGGCGATCTACGATGGTCGTGAAATCTTCCTTGTTATCGCAGAGCGTTGCGCTCCACACCAGCCAGTCCGATTTGGTATAGGTGTTGCGATTATCCAGCATAAGGCCGTAAGGGCCGGAATGCTTCTCGATATAAGCTTTCGTCTCCGCCTTGAAAGTATCTTTAGGGAATAAATTCAGACCGAAAATTTGATCCCATACCGCATTGTATTTCATGCTAAAGGAACCGGGACGATCGAATGCCAGACGGAAAGTTCCGTCTTCATTTGCGGCCATAACCAGCCATTTCTCAACCATGGAACCGGCGATTTTCATCAGTTCCTCTGCTTTGTCCTCATTTCCGGCTAAGCGGTTCAGAAGGGAGAAACTGGCGATTCCCATAATGGCTTTAATCGACAAATTGCAGTTATGGGCCAGATGCCCCGCGAAATCGTCCGTACATAACTGGTTATCTGGATCAACGCCGTTATCGATAAGGTAATTGCACCATTTTTCGAGATGGCTCCAATTCGCCTGAGCGAAAGAAATGTCATTTTCCGCAAGCGCGACTGCCGCGCAACAGATCAGCATATTCCCGCATTCTTCTACCGGCATCTGCCAATCAGGGCATGTCCCTTTGCTATAAACCTGTCCGTTAAGAAGCGGATAGGTCCCGACATCGTGCGGAGCAAAATCGAAATGCCAAACATCCATGGAGGCATATTTGAAAATCGGTCTTAGCATCCCTTTTACAAGCTCGGGGTTATAAATCAAAAATTGCGGGATGGAAGGGTAGGTTACGTCAACAGTGGCGGCGCAACCGTTACTGAAATTCTCCTTGGAAATAAACAGCACATCTCCGTTGGGATCCACACAAACTTTATGAGCAGCTATAGCCTGCCGGTAGGCAAGGGATAACAGCTCCGCGTATTTCTCATTGCCTGATTCTTTGGCATCCTGATACAGCTTGGACGAAAAGAGTTCGCATTTCTTGAAAAGACGATCATATTCGCTCAGTGCTTGCCGAATCGCTTCCTCGATGGTTTGGCCGTCTTTTTTCCAATAAGCATTCAGAGGCTCGTGAAAATATTCTATCGACTTGATATCGTCATAAGCGACGGCAAACAGTCCGTCCGAATTATGTTCCGTATCCAGCGCGATCGACAGCGACACCGTATGGTTTAGGGTGCCATAATTATTCGTACCAGCTGAGGATGAAACAACGGCCTGATTATGATTTGAAGCGAGATATAGGTATCCCCAATTGATTCTTATATCATCACCGGCTGCGGATAATACGTTCTGGATTTTACTGCCGACCCTGCCGCAGGTAAAGCCCGGTTGGCTAAGATCGGCATATTCGGTCGGAAACTCGTATTTCAAATTTTGGCATAACTCGTCATCCACCGTTATGGTAATCGTCACGCTATGGTTTTTCCCGTCATTGGACCGGACTTTCGAATGAATATAAGATACGGGTCTGGACAACAGGTTCAAATCATCCATCAGAAGGGGAGTCGTGAATGTCACTTCTAATTGAATCTCGTCACATACGAAACGGTAGGCGGTTGAGAGTGCAGTGATGTCCAGGCTGGTTTGTTCCATTTTCAAGCTGTTTGGCGTATCGCCCATAAATAGATACTCATTGCCATCTACCGAAGCAATGCCGGTCATCCGGTGAGGTTTGCCCGTCCAATGCTTGGTGTCCGAATCATTCAGACGATTGTCCATCGACCATACTGAAAAATAAGGATCTACAGTAATAAGTGGAACAGCTGGAGCCCGCAAATTCATTTCAATTCCTCCTGTTTTCGCCCTGGATTGAGTATGATGCAAAAAACTGATGTATCGCTTATGGTTTAATTTATCATTTTAATTGGGCTATAATAATAGAGAATATAATCACAAATGTGAGGATTATCATCATGCGTGAAGAAGTATATAACTTTTGGCAGATGTGCGATTCCAAGTATCCATTAAATGTCGTCATGTCGGGCATCTCTTATTGCGACAAAAATTACCGGATCGAGCGGCATGGACAGAACCTGTTTTCGTTCGAGTACATCATCGATGGCAGTGGCGTTCTGGAGATTAACTCCCAAACCGTATACCCTCAAAAAAATGACGTCTACATTTTGACTCGAGACAGCGATCACGTGTATTATTCCAGCGAAGATCATCCGTGGACTAAAATCTGGGTTGTTTTTTACGGGGAATTTGCCGAATATTTATTCAAGCAGTACCTACCTGCGGATACGTATATCGTAAAGGACTGCAGCATTCTTTCTTATATGAATGAAATCATCAACATCTCGTCGGCCAGCAATAAGAGTTATTCCGAATTGATCGACGAAGTCTCGGTTATGCTGCTCAAGATCGTTTTGCATCTAAAAAACCATTTGGAGCACAAAGTGCTCTCCGCTGCGGAGCAGATCAAATTATGCCTGGACGTAAACATTGAAAACAAGCTGGATATGGACGATGTTTGCATCCAGCTCGGATATTCAAAAAACCATATCATCAAGCTGTTTCGGGAAACGTACGGGATTACTCCTTATGCTTATTTCAGAAAGCACAAAGTCGAACTTGCCAAGCATTATTTGCTAAATACTCATCTCACCATCAACGAAATCTCCGTCAAGCTGAATTTTGCGGATCAGCATTATTTTTCTTCGACTTTTAGCGATATTGTCGGCATTCCACCATCCAAATATCGGAAAAGCAATAAAACGGAAAGATAGCTGGGGCTGGGTCTAAAACTAGGACCAACCAGTCGTATGTTTTGGAGGGCCACGGAGTAGTTAAAATTACAACAAAATTAATAGCCCTGGAGCGAGATATCTTTATGAACAAGAAAAACAAAGGAGAAGATGACCTTGAATAATGACCGGGATGGATTCATATTTGCTTCAGGCCCTCTAAATAGAAATGTCATTATTATAGAAGATCAAAGAATTGACGATTATGTCAATTACATCAATCAGAATGATATAAGATCGATTTATTTTAATTCCGGATACTATTATCTGGATAATGTTGACTGCCTAAAAAGAGTACAGAACATTGAAACTATAAATATTGGAGCAGCGATATCAAATTTTGATGGATTATACAGATCAAGCGAAAGTGTTAAGGTACTTTTGCTAGGCGACATCACAGGGCCAATTGATCTCTTACGTATGAAGTGTGTGGAAGAAATGGCTATCGATGTGAATAAATACGTACTTAATTTGGAGAAGTGTAAGCAGTTAAAGGAATTACGTATATGGAAGTATAAGAAAAATAATCTCGAAGAATTGTCAGGCCTTACAAATTTAAATTCAATGGCAATAACACAAAGTTCACTTGTAACATTAGACGGTTGTAATCGTTTAAATAACTTGAAACAGGTCGAATTAAATTACATGAGCAAGCTTGAAGATGTCAATCAACTAACAGAGCTAGCTGATACTTTGAAGGTGCTCCGAATCGAATCATGTAAAAAGATTAATTTTGATTTTTTACATCGGTTAAAAAATTTAGAGAAACTTTCATTAATTGATAGTGGTTCGATTCCAAACTTGAGTTTTGTGAAAAATCTGCCCAAGTTGAAGTTTCTGGTATTCTCTAAAACCAATGTAATCGACGGCGATCTTTCTTACTGTGAAGGAATAGAATATGTGGCTTTTGACAACAAAAAACACTACTCCCATAAGTCAAAGGATATTGATCAAAAAATCTGTCTTCAGCGTTTAGAAAGGCTATAGAAGAAGTGGTTGTTGCTCGTTGAGCGGCAACCGCTTTTTTTGCATATAGAACGAAGGCGGTCGTATTTTTTAGCGAACCATGGAAAAAGATGGTTGATTTTCGAATATACTTATGATAATGTTCAATTAACAAAATGTTAAATGTTAATAGAAAGGGGGTTGCACAGTGTCTAACAAGGAAGCAATAGAGCAATATGACGTAAAGAAATACAGAACACCAGATGGTTATACGTCGGATATTGCTGTTTTCACGATACTGCCGGTTGAATCAAAAGAATTTAAGCCACCTGTGCTCGATCTCAAGATTATGCTTATCCAACGGAGCAAACTTAACAGTGAGGGGAAGCCAAATATCGAGGCAGGAAAGTGGGCACTGCCTGGTGGATTCGTTGATCCAAACGAAACTGCATTCGAAAGTGCAAAGCGTGAACTGTACGAAGAAACGGGCGTAGAGGACATTCATCTCGAACATTATGGTGTGTATGATAAACCAGGACGTGATCCGAGGGGGTGGATTATCACTAATGCACACTTTGCGATTGTGCCAGAGCACAAACTCTCGAAGCGACAAGCAAATGATGATGCCGCAGACGTTCAACTGTTCTCTGTAAAAGAGGTTATGAATCTGGATCTCGCCTTTGATCATGCAAAAATGATCACCGATGCAATCAACGTAATCCGGCAAAAGCTACTTGAAACGACAGTGGCTAAGGAATTTTTGCCAGAAGAATTTACTTACTCTGAGCTTCAAGCGGTTCTTCTAACGGTCACGGATGATTCCGCAATTGCGTTAGAAGCGGCATTTGCAAGAAAGATTAAGTCTTTGCCGTTCATCCAAGAAGTCGAAGGGAAGAAGACTACCCGTACTTCGAAAAGACCGACAAAACTATACAGATTCATCGATATAGAATTAAACAAATCCATTTACCACGCCAAAATTTAACAATAACAATGTTCTTTGAGTGATGGATGAGCAAATCTGATTTTTTTACTCGTAACAATTAACAATTGTGCAATAGTTAAAAATAAAAGGAGGAATGCAATATGGAAAAGAAAAAAGCACTCATTAATATTGATTACACAGTAGATTTTGTTGCAACGAATGGGAAGTTGACCTGTGGAATACCAGGGCAGGCTGTTGAAGGAAGAAATGTTGAAATTACAAAAGAGTTTATTCAAAACGGTGATTTCGTGGTCTTCGCAATCGACATTCACAAGGAAAGAGATCCGTTCCATCCTGAAACAAAGCTGTTCCCGCCACACAATATTGAAGAAACTGATGGTCGCAAGCTTTTCGGTCAACTAGAGGGGCTGTATCAAGCGAATAAGGACGCAAAGAACGTCTACTGGATGGATAAAACAAGATACAGTGCATTTGCTGGAACGGATTTGGAACTTCAACTTCGGGCAAGAGGCATTACTGAGCTTCACCTTATAGGTGTTTGCACCGACATTTGCGTACTTCATACCGCAGTCGATGCTTATAACAAAGGCTTTGAGATAGTCATTCATGAAGATGCAGTTGCAAGCTTTGATGCCGAAGGTCATGTGTGGGCACTCAGACACTTCAAAGGTACGCTCGGAGCGACCGTTGTCAAACAGGGGGAGAACTAAGATGAAAAAGATCGATCTTCCATTATTGAATCATTCCGATGACAGCTTTGCACTGCATACTGATAAATATCAGATCAACATGACACAAGCCTACTGGCAAGATAACATGCATAATCGCAAGGCAATTTTTGAAGTTTATTTCCGCAAATTGCCCTTCCAAAATGGCTATGCCGTATTCGCGGGACTTGAACGCGTCATCCGCTATCTGAAGGATTTTCGTTTTTCCGAAAGCGATCTAGTTTTTTTGCAAGAAGAAGGATACAGCGAACAATACTTACAATATCTGAAGTCGCTTCGTTTTTCGGGGAAACTCCTCTCGATGAAAGAGGGAGAGTTGGTTTTTGCGAATGAACCGATTATGCGTATCGAAGCTCCGCTTGCCGAAGCCCAGCTTATTGAAACGGCAATCCTGAATATTGTTAACTTCCAAACCCTAATCGCCACGAAAGCATCGCGAATTAAGCAAGTTGTTGGCGATGATAAGACGATGGAGTTTGGAACAAGGCGGGCACAAGAAATGGATGCCGCTATTTGGGGAACAAGAGCCGCTTACCTAGCTGGTTTTGAAGCAACTTCGAATGTACGGGCGGGAAAATTGTTTGGCATTCCGGTATCCGGTACACATGCTCATGCAATGGTTCAAGCCTATCGTGATGAATACCAAGCTTTCCGCAAATACGCAGAGACACACAAGGATTGTGTATTTCTCGTGGATACCTACGACACATTGAAATCGGGTGTACCGACAGCAATCAAAGTGGCTAAGGAATTTGGGGATCGAATCAACTTTAATGGCATTCGTCTCGATAGCGGAGATCTTGCGTATCTTTCGAAGGAAGCTCGGAAAATGCTCGATGACGCAGGGTTTAAGAACACAAAAATCTATGCCTCGAATGATCTAGACGAACAAACGATCTTGAACCTGAAAGCACAAGGGGCAAAGATTGATGTATGGGGGATTGGCACAAAGCTTATTACGGCTTACGATCAGCCTGCTTTGGGTGCCGTTTATAAATTGATTTCGATTGAAGACGAAAATGGCGAGATGGTTGATACCATAAAGATCAGTTCGAATCCTGAAAAAATATCGACTCCGGGACGCAAGCGTGTTTTTCGCATCATTAACAAGACGAACAATAAGTCCGAGGGCGATTATATTGCACTTGAACATGAAGAGCCTGAGAAAGACGAGCGTCTTCATATGTTCCACCCTGTTCATACCTATATCGCGAAGTTTGTAACGAACTTCGAAGCAAGAGAGCTTCATCAACCTATTTTTATAGATGGAGAACTTGTTTATAAGCTTCCGACTCTTCACGACATTCGTGCTTTTGTAAAAGAAAACTTGAATGTCTTGTGGGAAGAATATCGAAGAACGCTAAATCCGGCAGAATACCCAGTGAATCTTAGCCAGAAATGCTGGGATAACAAAATGGAACGCATTGCAGAGATTCGAGAAAAAGTTGCAGAAGCAATCGAGGCATAGGGGGATGATTCTAAGTGGCTAAAATCGGAATTTATGGCTCTTCGTTTGATCCGATTACAATTGTTCACTTGTGGACGGCAAGCACAATCGCTCATCGTTGCAAACTGGACAAGGTGATTTTCTTGCCTTGTTCGAGTAAGCGGCAAGATAAACAGATGAATATATCAGACGAACATCGCTTAAACATGCTTCAAATGGCGATTGCCGGAAACGAAAAGTTTGTCGTTGATGATTATGAGATGCATCAGCTCGGTTGGGAGATTGCAACATATAAAACACTCAAGCATTTCAAAGAGAGATATCCTGATGATGACATTTACTTCATCATGGGAGCAGACTTGCTTGTTGATATTGGGGAAGGGAAATGGCAAAAAGCTGACGAGTTAATTCGTGAGAACAAGTTTATTGTAATGGCAAGAGACGGAATTAATATGCTTTCTGCAATTAGCAAATCCCCGATCCTTCGAAATGCAGATGACGGTCAAACTTTTCACCTTATCGACAAAGGGTTGGCAATGGAGATCAGCTCCAGGTACATTCGCGATGAGTTTATGCGAGGTGGCGAACCCAGGTATTTAATGCCCGATTGTTGTTACGACTATATTAAAGAACATCAGCTTTATCAAAATCTCTAAAGGTGTGTGTAAGTAAATGAGCAAGCAAAATGAAATTATCGAAACACTGAACGTTAAGCCTGTTATTGATATAACACTCGAAATCCAAAATCGGATCCATTTTCTGAAAGCATACTGCAAAAAGTCGGGGGCAAAAGGGTTTGTGCTTGGCATTAGCGGTGGTCAAGATTCAACACTTGCTGGATACCTCTCGCAAAAAGCGGCAGAGGAACTTCGTGCAGAAGGTTATGATGCTTCGTTTATTGCGATACGTCTCCCGTATGGCACACAACAAGACGAAGATGATGCACAGCGAGCTTTGGCGTTTATCAATCCTGACAAAGTGTTTACTATTAATGTGCAAAAAGCAGTGAATGCGTTTGCCGAAACATATGAAGAAAGCCTAGGGAACCCATTGCAGGATTATCACAAGGGAAATGTAAAGGCGAGAATGCGTATGGTAGCTCAATACGCAGTTGCAGGAAAATTACAATGCTTAGTAGTTGGATCTGATCATGCGGCAGAGGCGGTAACGGGATTTTATACAAAGTTTGGTGATGGTGGAGCGGATATTATGCCTTTGTCGGGACTAACGAAGGAGCAGGGTAGTGCGTTGCTGAAAAAGCTAGGTGCTCCTAAAGCTTTATACATGAAAGTTCCAACGGCAGATTTGCTCGACAATAAGCCGCAACAAGCTGATGAAATGGAACTTGGTCTTGGATATCAAGAGTTGGATGCTTATCTTACGGGGAATGCAGTCTCTACAGAAGCACAAGCAAATATTGAACATCGTTATGAAGTGAGTAAACATAAACGAGAGCTTCCAGTCACGCCATTTGATACGTGGTGGAAGTAATCGGTCGAAGGCCGCCCGGCAGGGGCGGCCTTTAACCGAAAATGCTCTCCGAGAATAACATACTCATTTCTCCCGCAGCGCCAGGGGAGACATGCCGTAATACTTCTTAAAAACCTTGTGAAAGTACGAGGCGTCGCTGTACCCTACCGAAGTCGCAATATGATTGATCGGAAGCCTGCCGTCCAGTATGGCTTCCTTTGCGGCTTCCATACGCAACCGGGTAATGTTGTCCATAATATTTTCGCCGATCTGGCTTTTGTAAGCCTTGCTCAAGTATTCCTTGCTCACGTAAAATCGCACAGCGAGTTTCTCCAGCGAGATCGGTTCTTTATAATGAACGTTGATGTATTGCTGAATTTCTTTGAGATCGATTTTTTTCTTGGCTTTGCGGAGCGCGTCGATGTGGCCAAGCGCGATGTCGTACAAGGTCGTAAGTTTCTCGTGAGCCTCCGCGCCGGTCATAGGCCTGGCTTGTTCCCCATGCAGCAGGCGATCGTCCTCGAAGGCTTCCTTCATCTCCGTGCCAGCCAGCGACATGCATTCCTCCAATTCCTTGAGGAATTCCTGGTAGATTCGCCACCATTGGTATGAGTTTTCCTCGATTTTCGATTTCAACTGTTCGAAGCACTCGGTCAAAGCTTGCCGAATCGCATCCGAATTCCCAAGGTTCACGAATGTGCGGACGTTTCGCTTATGCTGCACGACAATATTCAGGACATCGGATGGAAGCACGATGATCGAGCTTGCGGCCCGCCCGGTTCGTTCTTTCGTAATTCGAACGAGGCAAGCCAGCAGAGCCTGCTTCAAGCTTTCCTTATCGAGCGGCTTGAGCAAATATTCGATAACCCCCGAACGGATCGCTTGTTTCGTGTAGACGAAATCGTCATGCCCGCTGAGAACGATCAATTTGATCTCGGGATGATGCTGTTCCAGCTTCTTCAGCAATTCGACGCCGTTCATATGGGGCATGTTCATGTCTGTAATGACGATATCGGGCTTGCGTTCGCGAATGAGCGAGAAGCCGTCCTCGCCGTTTTCTTCCTCGCCGATGATCTGGATGCCCAGATTCGAATCATGAACGAACTGCTTGATCAATTCTCGCGTCCAATACTCGTCCTCTATGACGATGAGCGTAAACATGGGGCATGACCTCATTTGTTGGATGGGATGTAAGGGAGCGTAATCGTCACAAGGGTTCCGCGGCCCCCCGGATGGTTTTGTAGCGTAAGACCGTAGGGCTCTCCGAAGTGGATGCCGATCCGGGCGTTAATGTTTCGCAGTGCCATACTATTCGTGAATGTGATAACGTCACCTGGGTCCGACAACAGGCTTTCGTTGATTTCCGCTAGTCGCTCGGGAGGAATGCCGATGCCGTTATCCATAATGGAGATCCGGACGATATCCGCTTCCCTGACGGCGTCGATCTTGATGATCCATGGTGCTTTCGTATGCTGGAATCCATGCTCGAAAGCGTTCTCCACAATAGGTTGTAAAATAAGTATAGGCAGCAAAGCAGTCTTCGCACTTTCGTCAATCTGAAAATGCTTTTCGATTTTGTCCTTGAATCGGAAATTCTGGATCGTCAGATAATTGTCTACGTGCTCGATTTCCTGCATCAGCGTGACAAAATCGTCCCCCGTAGTCATCGTATATCGAAAGTTGCTGCTGATTGTCTGGATAATCTGATAGACTTCGGGCACGTTTCTGGCGACGGCCATCGCCCCGAGACTTTGCAGCGTATTATGAAGGAAATGCGGGTTGATCTGCGCCTGCAGAGCCTTAAACTGGGCATTTCGTTTCTCGATATAAATGCGGTAGCGAGCGCGTATCATTTCCGAGTATTTTTGCTCCAGCAGCCCGATCTCGTCGTTTCGCTTCGTCTCGATATATTCGTCATGATTGGACTCTGCGGTAAAGGAGATGGCGCGAGCCAGCTTCAAGATCGGATTCGTCGCTTTATTCGCGAGCAGAATCGAAGCGGCCAGAGAGAAGATCAGCAGCCCGATCCCGAGGCTAACGCTGAACCAGAGCGTGCGGCGATTGCTTTCGAGAACGGCGCTCGTAGGAATGGCTTTGACCAGAAACATGGAGCCGTCCCCGACCGCCTGCTGGAACACATAGTACGATTTCGTTTTGAAAAAGGCCTCGCCTGACCCGGAGGACAGCGCGGCGTGAATGTCCTGAAGTGCGAGGCTGTCGTAATCGGCGCCCGGAAGCCCATGCACGGCGCGGCCTTCCCGATCCATGATGAAAATAAGGCTGTTCTCCTCGCTTTTTACCGATTGCAGAATCGGGTCGAGCATACTCCAGTTGACGTGAATCGATATGCCGCCGAGGATGGAACGATCGATGAATTTGAACATCGTGCGATACATATGAAAATGGGGGGACTGCTGATCCTCCATATAATAGGCAAGTTTAAGATTTCCTAAGCGATCCCACGGCAATGGCAGCGCATGGGACGAATGGGCGATGATCCGGCTTTCCCCGTTAATCATCGTATAGCTTTTATTTTCACGGCTGCTGAATACACTGATCTGATCGAACAGATTCAAATTCGGCAAGTACACGGAATTGAGCTTGTTAAGGATATAGGACTGAACGATGTAGCTCGGTTCCATATCGGAATCAAGCGCACCTTCCAAATAACGCGTAATCGTCAAGTCGGCCATGACGGAAAACATGAGATTGTCCAGCAGCTTCAGCTTCTCGTCAATAAACTGCCCGGACCAGATGATACTGGATTGATTGGTCGTGCGAATTTCCGCTTCTAGATTTTTTCTCGATTCGGATATCGCTACCGCCGTGATGGCAATGACGGGGACACACGTAATCAGCATCATCATAAGCAGAAGCTTCTTCTTAATGCTGCTGGAGAAATATTCGATGAACCGGATGCTAGAAGAGATCAGCTTATTTTTGATGCGATTGCTCATCTGTCGAATGCCACCCCCGTGACGAAAAAGGGAGCGATCGAATCATCGCCCTTTCGCTCCCTCCTTGTTTCGTAAAACGTAATTTTGCCATTTTGCGCAGCCTATTGCAAGGCGACGGATGAGATTAGCCCTTAACCGCGCCTTCGGCGATTCCTTGGACGATGAAGCGCTGGAAGAACAAGTACAGCACGACGACCGGCAAGGAAGTCAACACGAGAATGCTGAGAATATAAGACCATTCCGTCGAATACTGCCCGAAGAATACGCTGGCCGCCAGAATGAGCGTATAGCTTTCATATTTGGTTAGCATAATCAGCGGAAGCATGAAATCGTTCCAGATCCACAGGACGTTCAGAATAGCGATCGTCACCGTGATCGGCAGCAGAAGCGGAAAAATAATATGCGTAAACGTTTTAAGCTGACCGCAGCCGTCCATATGGGCGGATTCCTCGAGCTCCCTCGGAATGGATTTCACGAATCCGTGATAGAGGAAGACGGCGAAGTTGACGCCAAGCCCGATATAGATCATCGGCAATCCGTAGACGGAGCTTTGGACGTGGAACGTTTTGGCGACTTTGATTAACGAGAACATGATCGCGTAGAACGGAACGAGCATAGACGAGAAAAACAGGAAAAAGAGCAGTTGGCTTAGCTTGCCGGGCGTACGGGAAATTTTGTAACCGGCGAGAGAGCCGCAGGAGATAATCCCGACAACGGAAATGACGGTAATGACGGTCGTATTGTACAGGTTGTTCATGAGATGAATTTCAGTCAGAACATGCTTGTAATTTTCCCAATGGATCTTGGTTGGCAAGCTAAGCACCGATTTGAACATTTCGCCTTGCGTCTTGAACGAGTTGAAGACGGCCAGCACGATTGGGAACATGAAAAACACCGTTACGGCAATCAAGATGGCTAGCACGACGATGGTCAGGAGGCGGTTGGATTTCATTAAGCTTCCACCTCTTTCTTCTTAAATACCGTAACTTGTACGAACGTGATGATAATGATCATAAAGAACAGAATCATCGCTTTGGCCGTTGCATATCCGAACTGGCGGTCTCTTGCAAAGCCTTCCTGATAGACGTTAAGCGCGATGACTTCCGTGCTGTAGCCGGGACCGCCGCCGGTCAAGGCGTAGACGACCTCGAAAATTTTGAACGAGCTGTTGAGCGTCAGGAACACGCATATCGTTATCGCCGGCATCACCAGAGGGAGAATGATGTGATAGAACCGGCGGAACGTGGAAGCTCCGTCGATCGTGGCGGCTTCTTTCAAATCTTTCGGCACGCCTTGCAGTGCGGCGATATAGATAATCATCAGATATCCAGCGCCTTGCCAGACGGTCACGATCACGGTTGAGAGGAACGCCATATTCGGCGTACTAACCCAGCCCTGATCGAGAAAGCTGAGAAGGGTGTATTCCGCCAGCTTCGGGGCGACTCGGGAGAAAATGAACGCCCACATGAGGGTACTGATATAAATACTGACCATATTCGGCATGAATATAAGCGTGCGGAATAACGTTTTGGATTTGGTGCGGCTTTCGATTAACAATGCCAAGCACAGCGCGATCGCATTTTGCAAAATCACGATGACGACCACGTATTTTAACGTATACAGCAGCGAATGGATAAACTGCGGATCGGAAGTAAGAGCTTGAATATAATTGCTGATGCCGACGAACTTATAGTCCTTGTACAACCCGTTCCAATCGGTCAAGCTGTAGTAGAATCCGCCGATCGTCGGATAGACGAGGAAGATAGCATAGAACAGAAGCGCCGGAGCGGAAAAAGCCAATAATGAAAGCCAAGGTTTTGATTTATATGACACGATTGTCACCGCCTGTCAGGAATGAAAAAACGGTAATCGGAAGTCCATCACCGTTTTTTCGTTATGTTGCTCTTGAAGTTACTTACCGGCTCCTACTGATTTTTTCCACGTTTTGTTAACGGAATCGACGTACTGGTCTTGCGAAATGGATTTGGCGTAGTAGGCCTGGGCCAGCTTGTCCTTGTCCTGATCGGCTGCGACCGGAAGCGTCAAGCCGAGGAAACCTTGACCGGCGTCGACGATATTTTGCGCGTCCTCGTCCCAAGGGAAGGATTTGATCGTTTGGTTCGTCGCGACTTTGTTGAATTTCAAGCTTTCGAAGAAAGCGGAAGAGTCCTGATCGTCAAGAATATAGTTCAGGAAGTCGAGTGCCACGTCCTTGTTCGGGCCATCCGGGTAAGCGGTCAGCGTGGTCGTGATGGCGATGACGACTTTGGTCGATTGCGGATCGTCGTTGATCGGCAGCGCGCCGAGTCCCAGGTTGAAGTTTGGATTAACTTTCAGAATGCTGTCGGAATACCATGGGCCGGTTACGAACATCGCGGCTTTGCCGTTCGCGAAGTCGGCAATACCGTCTTCGGCGCTCAGCTCCAGAGCATTGGAGTTGCCGTTGGCGTTGATCACATCAACTACGTCGAACAGCCCGTTATCCTTCAAATCCTTGAAGGAAGCTTTGTCCGTAGTCATATCGTCCCACCACGTCGGCAGCTTCGTGTTGACGATCGACTGCATGCTGAGGAAGAACGGCCAGCCGGCAACGAAGCTGTCTTTGTAAGCGAGGACGAACGGCGTTACGTTATTGCCTTTCAGCTTTTCGGCGAGCGCTTTCAATTCGGACAGCGTCTGCGGAGGCGTCACGTTGTTCGCTTCGAAAATATCTTTGTTGTACAAGTAGCTCCAAGAGAAGCTCTCCATCGGCACGCCGTATATTTTTCCATCGATTTTGGAAGCTTCGCGCATACTGTCCGTCAGCTTGGCGACGAACGGTTCGTTTGATAGGTCCGCTGCGTAGCCGCCTTTGACGAAATCTGCCCCTTTGGTCGCGAAGTTAAAGGAGTAGATGTCGGGAGCATCCCCGCTGGCGAGCCTTGTCGGAAGAAGGTTTTCATCGGATGGCAGCTCAAGGTTGTACGAAACCTCGATGTTTTTCTCCGCGAGCTCTTTCGCCGCGAACTGCTTCAAATACCCGTCGAACTGGTCCTTAAAGCGGCCGGCCAGGGGGAGCATGATGGACAGCTTTACTTTTCTAACGCTGCCTTGCTCGCCATCGTTCTTGGATCCGGAGCTGTTTCCGCTGCCGCTGGAGCAGCCGGCAATCAAAGCCGGGACAAGCGTCGACACGGCCATAAGCTTTAATGTTTTTTTCACGTTGTAGCCTCCCTTATTTCATGTGAGCGTTTGCAAATCCGATTATATAAAGGGGGCGAAAGTTTGTAACTGGACGATATTAGTTTGCCCGACTGGAATAAATTAATCTCCAAGGGTTGCCTCTTTGTGCTTCCAGTACAAGATGACAAATGCATGGTACGAAAGCACAAAGCGCATGAGAAATATACAAAACTTGAATCGGATGTTCCATTTCAGCGAGGGGGAATTGTCCATTAGAATGGCGTTGTCGGCAGGTAGAGGGGAGGAAGGAGAGGAGCCGTCGGCTCCAGTGCTATTCGATATGAAGGAAGGAAGCGCGTGAATTTTCTTTATATTTGGACGGAGAGACTCCGACCCATTTTTTGAATTGCTTGCTGAAATGATGGATGTCCGGGTAACCGGCTTTCAATGCGACTTCGCCGATAGACAGATCGGTAGACGCAAGCAGCGTTTGCGCCTTCTGCAGCCGGATTTTGTTCACGTACAGAATCGGGGAAGTTTTCATGATGTCGTTGAAAATGTAATGGAAACGGGTAGGCGAAACCGACAGCAAGCTGGCCAATTCCTCGCGGGTAATCGGCTTGTCGATGTTCTGGTCGATGTATTCGAGAACGCCGGCGATTTTCGTAAAATGTATAAAGAAATCAATGCTCTCCCGTTTGATTTTCGAGGCGTCGAGAATCGCGACCAACAACTCAAGCGCCAGAGCTTTGGCGTGAATGATGGATTTGATGGAGATTTTATCCGACGAGCCGCTTTCCGACGATTCGGACAGCTTTCTCACCCATTGCGAGATGAGCTCGCTATCCGCTCCTGTGACGATGGACGGCACATTGAACAGCGACAAAATATCGATATTTTGCAAAAAAGTGTAGTGAATGTGCGCGTAATGGACTTTGCCGATATCCATTCTGTACTTGTGTTTCACGTAGGGCGGCACGATTAGCGTGTTGCCGCTTCCGGCCGTTACGATCTCGTTCGTCTCGTATTCGCAGTAGCATTCTCCTACGAGCGGGCTTACGATGACGGTATAAGGAAGAATCCTCCACTCGTTGAAGTGGATGGAGGATACGGTCTGATTGTTCGCATGGGAATACAAATAGTGAGAAATTGTGTTCTCGATTAATTGGGAGAAGAGATGTCCCGTCGTCATAGCCGAATGCACTCCTATCGTACCCGTTCCAATGTCGATTCCTATATTAGAGGATGGGTATCCAATTAGCAAGACAAGCTGCAGGACCTACAATTAAATAAGGAGAGGGTACTCTTGTCTAACCAACCGTTAAAAGTATTGCTAATCTCGGGAAATGAAAATCATAAATGGCACAATTGGGAGGAGAATACCCCTCTTATTCAGGAAGCGCTGCAAGCGGAGGGCGATATCGCGGTAACCTTATCGCTGGATATAGAGGTTCTAGCCGGGGATCTGGCTGAATTCGACGTTCTAGCGTTGAACTATTGCAACTGGCACGATCCGACGGAGCTGAGTGAACAGGCGAAAGCGAACGTCATCGCTTTCGGCGAGCAAGGCAAAGGAATCGTCATTTTGCATTTCGCGAACGGTGCGTTCCATTTCTCCTTGCCGGAAGCGGGAGCTTCCGACTGGCCGGAATACCATCGTATCGTGCCTCGGGCATGGAACCATCATGGCGAAAGCGCTCATGATGACTACGGAACGTTTACGGTTCGTATGCTGGACGAGTCCCATCCGATTACGCAAGGAATCGCGCCGTTCGAAACACAAGATGAGTTATACTTCAATCAGGAGGGCGACGTAGAGATTCACCCGCTGTATGCGGCCGTTTCGAATATCACGAACAAGGAAGAGCCGCTTGCATGGACGTCCGGCTACCGGAATTCGCGGGTATATCAGACGCTGCTCGGGCACGATCGCCATGCCTACACCGCATCGGAAGTCCGCGAGACGCTGAGAAGAGCCGTTCGCTGGGTAGCCCGCCGACTGTAGGTTGTAGTAAGAATCACTTCATAAAGATGATTTCATTGGGGGGCGACACCGGATGGAGAGCAATAAAATGGCGGCGGCGGTGATGGATCGGCCGCTGTCGATCGAGATCAGGCAGGTGGACATTCCCGAGCCCAAATGGGATGAAGCGCTCGTTCGCGTTCATTGCATCGGTATTTGCGGCTCCGACGTTCATTATTACGAGCATGGCAGAATTGGCCGCTATGTCGTGGAGAAACCGATTATTCTCGGACACGAGCTTGCCGGCACTGTCGTAAAAGTTGGCAGAGGCGTAGGCAACGTTCAGGTAGGCGACCGGGTGGCCGTCGAACCGGGCGTGACGTGCGGTCGCTGCGAATATTGCAAGTCCGGTCGGTATAACCTTTGTCCCGACGTCGTCTTTATGGCAACGCCTCCGGTGGACGGCGCCTGGGCCGAATATGTCGCGATCCGAAGCGATTTTCTGTTTAAGCTGCCGGACGGGATGAGCTTTGAGGAGGGCGCTCTGCTAGAGCCGCTGTCCGTCGGCTTTCACGCGATGCGCCGGGGCAAGATCCAACCGGATCATACTGTGCTCGTAACCGGACTTGGGCCGATCGGCCTGCTGGCGTTGGAAGCGGCGAAGCTATTCGGCGTGACGGAGCTCTACGGGAGCGACGTGGTCGCTTTCCGGCGCGAGCTGGCGATGGAGCTTGGGGCGACGGGCGTCATCGATCCGACGCAAGGATCTATTGCCGAGCAGCTTGGCGATGCGGAGGGCTTTAAGGGATTTGATGTCTTGATCGAAACGTCGGGCAATGCCCGGGCGATTGCCGACAGCATCCGTCTCGTCAAGCGCGGGGGTACGATTGTGCTGGTCGGCTTGCCCGTAGCAGAGTCGATCCCGGTCGACGTGGCCCAATTGGTCGATTCGGAATTAGACGTTTATGGCTTATTCCGTTATGCCAATACGTATCCGGCTGCCATCCAAGCCTTGAGTAGAGGCAATCAGGACATTCGACGGGTCATCACGCACAAATTTCCTCTTCGCTCGATTAAAGAAGCGGTAGAGACGGCCCGCACGCAAAAAGAAACGAGCATCAAAATTATGATATATCCGGACGAAAAGCATGTTTAAGCTTGTCCGTTCGCAACGAGAGAGAGCCTAATATGGGGAGGACGATAATATGAGCAAGTCCATATGCATTACGGGAGCCGACCGGGGATTAGGCTTCGAATTGACGCTGAATTTCTTGGAGCGGGGATATACGGTGTACGCGGGTAAATATTTGGCCGAGTGGAAGGATCTTGACGGGCTTGCGGAGCGTTACGGCGATCGCATTGTTCCCGTTCAGATGGACGTATCGAACGATGACAGCGTGAAGAGCGTGGGCGCTTTTATCTCCGAACGTACGGATAAGCTGGATATGTTGATCAACAACGCGGGCATTCTGCTCGATAGGGACGCAACCGTCTACGACGATCTGAATTTCGATAATATGTTGAAAGAGTACAACGTCAACTCAATCGGCCCGCTCCGCATGACCCAAGCGCTTGCCCGCTTGCTCATGAACAGCGACAGCAAGCTCATCGTCAACATCTCCTCCGAGGCAGGGCAAATCCAACAGCCAGAAAGGGAAGGCTGGTACGGCTACTGTATGTCCAAAGCGGCGCTGAACATTCAATCCAATATTCTTCATAATCACTTGAAGAAAGAGGGCGGAAGAGTTATCGCTATTTATCCGGGCTGGATGCAGACGTATATGAACGGCAAGCTGGACACATCGGCAGAACTGACTTCCAAACAAGCGGCGACTTACATTGCCGATACAATTGTTCGTCTGGGCGCGGAAGAGCTTGGAGACCGGCCTCTGTTCGTGAACAATATAGGGGAACAGATGGAGTGGTAAGGCAAAGGACGAAGACAGATCAGTGGTGACAACGTTCCTTCGACGAGAATAAATTCGCAAGATGAGGTTAACCGGCTTGATCCGGTTTAACCTCTTTTTTCGTTGTAATTTTTTCTGAAAACGAGATTCTGCTGGCGACTCAAGTGACCGCTTATATTGCAATTTCATTGTCGTCCTGCTAGAAGCAAGCTATACTTAGTTCAATTAATCGGTAAGGGGACGATGGCATGAGAGGACTGAACAGAACCTTCCTGAGAACGATTCGCTTCAAGTTGCTGTTCGGTCTACTTCTCGTCATAGTCCCCCTGGTCGGTCTGCTCATCTATAATAACTTCTATGCGATTCAAATCATTCGCAACCAGGTTATGCAATCCAACGTGAATATGATGAGCCTATACATGGGCCGGATCGACGCCAGTCTTAAGGAAGTCGACAACTACTTGTACGCGCTGGCTGCCACGAACACTGACCTGCTTCAACTGGACGTACCGGAGAAGCGCAATCCGAATGAATACAACATTTCGAAAATTGCGTTAGCGAAAAAAATCAACACCGACATCAACTCGTACAAGTCGATTGATTCCTTTATCATCTATTCCCGCGAGAATGACGATATGATGATCACGGAGGAAATGAGCCAAAGTTATGACTACCGCAAAGTCTTAAACGATAGCATTCAAAGCTGGCTTCGGACAGATCCCGGCTCAAAAGGAAATTCCGGCGAACGTTGGCGAACTTATTGTATCGGTAACGAGTATTTCCTGTATCATATCGTGAAAGCGGGCAATGTCGATATCGTCGGCTGGGTCAATGTCAAGAAGATCATGGTTCCCTTGGAACTGATCCAGTTGGGCCAGGACGGACGGGCCGTCTTAATCGACGAGACGGATTCGTCGGCGATGAACGATCGCGACTATGTGAGCGAGCACGGGATCGACTTGAAGTCCGACCGTCTGACCGGCTCGAACGGCAAGTTCCTGGTCGCGGGGGCGCAGTCGAGCCTCGGGCCGTTCAGTCTGGCGGCCGTAATCCCGGATAGCGCGATTCTGGAGCGGTTGTCTTCCTTCAAGGATATCATCGCCGTCATCTGCATCGGTTCCGTTATTGCCATCCCGTTCGTGTTGTTGTTCTTCCAACGCCTAATCTTGCTGCCGGTCCGGCGAATCGTGTCGGCGATGAAGCAGGTAAAGCTCGGCAACTGGGAGGCGAGGATCGAGCCGTCTCCATCCTCGGTGGAGTTTGAGCTGATGCACGAATCGTTTAACACGATGATCCGGACGGTCCAGGAGCTGACGATCAGCGTATACGAGGAGAAAATCAGCAAGCAGACCGCCGAGCTGATGCACCTGCAGCTCCAGATAAATCCGCACTTCTTCATGAACACAATCAATATGATTTACAACTCCGCGCAGGTGCGCGATTACCCGATCATTCAGGAGCTGTCTCTAGCGCTTGTCCGCTATTTCCGGTATATGCTGCTTCAGGGCGACAGGACGCAAGTGCCGCTGCGAGACGAGGTAGAGCAGCTGATCAATTATTTGCGAATTCAGGAGATGCGTTACGGCGACAGTCTGACCTACGAGCTCTCGGCGCCGGAGGAGCTGCTGGATCGGCCCGTGCCGCCGCTGCTCGTTCAGACGTTCGTGGAAAATACGATCAAGCACACGCTCACGATGGACGAGCCGGTGCATCTGCAGATCGATATCTGTAGCGCAAACGGGGACGGAACGGGGCTGCGACTGCTCATTCGGGATACGGGCAATGGATTCCCCGACGAGGTGCTGCACAGACTGGCCGTCCAAGAGGATGTGCGCAGCGAGCGGGGCGAGCATGTGGGGATCTGGAACGCAATGCATCGGCTGCGTCTGCTGTACGGAGACCGGGCGGACATCAAGTTCGCCAATGGCGAGGAATGGGGCGCCGAGATTCGGATTACGTTGCCATGAGCGAATAGCCGGGAGGGAGTTCATCTATGTATCAACTACTGATTGTCGATGACGAGGCCTATACGGCCAAGGTGATCGCGGAGGGTGTGCATTGGGACCGCATGGGGATATCTTCGGTGCATGTCTCGACTAATATCCGGCGGGCCAAGGAGGTCATCCGCAGCCAACGCGTCGACCTGATGATCTGCGACATCGAGATGCCGCAGGGAAGCGGGCTAGAACTGATGGAGTGGGTGAATGAGGAGGCGCCGTATGTGGTATGTATTTTTCTGACTTGTCATGCGGATTTTAAGTTTGCCCAGCGTGCAATTCAGCTCGGCAGCTTCGAGTATCTACTCAAGCCAATCCGTTTCCCGGAGATCGAGAAGGTGGCGGAGCGGGCGTTGGCGGCCATCGCTGCCGAACGGGAGAAGACAACCGAGCAGGAGAAATTCAAGCGATACGAAGTGTTATGGACGTCCCAGCAACCGCTGTTCGTTGAGCACTTCTGGCGGGATCTGCTAGCGGGGATGTTCCCTTCCGAACCCGAGCGAATCAGGGAGTACCTGGAGAAGGGGAACTTGACATACAGCGAGGAAGCAAGATATATACCCGTCCTAATCCGAATCCAACGTCGACGCGGAGAGTCGTTCGTCCGAGAGGAGGGTTCGCTATCCGATATTTTGAAGGAACTGCTGCAGGAGCAGGGGAGTATGGGGCAGCCGGTGCGCATGAGTCCAGAGATGCTGCTACTGATTGTCGGCGAATCGGAAGCGGACGAGCTTCGGACGAGCATGCAGATGCTCATTCAAACGTGCAGAGGAAGGCTTGATTGCGACCTATTTTGTTACGTTGGAGTCGCGGCGACGGCACATCGGATGGTCGAAAGCTACCGGGAACTATTGGCGATGGACGTAGACAATATCCGGTTGAAGAACGAGGTACTGTTCGCAGCTCATCCGCAAGAGCCAACTGGCGTCGAAGATCTGAAAGCGCTTCCCGCACATGTCTGGATGCAACTGCTGAAGCAGAATTCGGAGGCCAAGCTGCTCAGCGAGATCCGCGACTATCTGGACGATGCAGACCGGAACAACCGGCTTAACGCCAAGCTGCTGCGGGAGTTCTATCACAATTTTCTGCAAATCGTCTACCATGTGCTCCATTTGAACGGGCTGCAGGCTCATATCATATTCGAGGAGAACTCCACGCTAGCTCTGCAGGCGACCCGATCCGTCGAGCATATGTTGCAATGGATCGAAGTGTTGGTGAGACAGTCGGTTCGGCATTCCCAGGATGCGGAGAAGACAGGGAACGTGGTGGAGAAAGTGAAGAGCTATATCCTGAACCGCTTATCGGATCCCGAGCTGTCGCGCGAGGAAATCGCGGCTCATGTCTACTTGAATCCCGACTATCTTACCCGAATGTTCAAGAAGGTGACGGGAATGAAAATTTCGGATTTCGTTGTACAGGAGCGAATTCATGTGGCGAAAGAGCTATTGATCAAGACGAACAAGCCGATCCATAGCATCGTTACCGCTATCGGTTATACGAACTTCTCTCATTTCTCCCGGATCTTCAAAAAGAGCACGGGGCAGACGCCGCAGGAATTCCGTCATTCCCGAGAAGAGCTTGGAAGCCTTTCATAATCTAAAAGGCAGCAGCCGGATACGTAGCAGCGTTCCGGCTGCCGCTCTATTCCATGTATGTTATTGTTAGCGTTTTTATTGCATGTCAGATTACGCATAACAATTAGTCTGTATTAAGGTAGCGGCAAACAAACACGATTCCTTATGATAAATGTATCAAAAGAAGGGAAGGTGACAAATGAGAAAAGGGAAAAGGTTACTGTCTATGTTGATCGGGGGGGCGCTGCTCACCGCATCGTTGTCCGCATGCTCCGGCAACAACGGAAAGAATAGCGCAGGAGGTGCACCGAGCGCATCCGAGTCTGGGGAATCTTCTTATGTAATTACGATGGCTTATCCGGGGAACGATCCGCAGGATCTGCAGCTTGTTCAGGATGAGATGAACAAAATCCTCAAGGGTAAAATCGGGGCGACGGTCAAGTTGCTTCCAATCAGCTTTGGCGCTTGGCAGCAACAGCTTAACTTGATGCTTTCCTCGAACGAGAAGCTGGACATTATGACTGTCCAGAGCGCCGAATATGCCACGAAGGTGGCGAAAGGACAACTGGTTGCATTGGACGATCTGCTTGCATCCAACGGACAGGATATTTTGAAAGCGGTTAATTCCTCTTACCTCGATGCCACGAGAATCGACGGGAAGATATACGCGGTGCCGAGCATTCGCGACTTCGCGGCTGGACCGGGGATTCTCATGCGGAAGGACCTGGTGGACAAGTACCATATCGACGTGAACAGCATCAAAACTTACGAGGACCTGACCGCCGTATTCCAGACGATCAAGGATAACGAGCCGAACATCACACCGCTCGTTCCGTTAAACGGCGGCAGCACGACACTAACGTTCACTGATTTGATGAACACGAGCGACTTTGACACGTTGGACGATTCGATCGGCATACTGCCTGGCCTCGATAACCAGTTGAAGGTGACGAATCTGTTCGAGGATCCCATGTACGAGGAACGGCTTAATCTCGTTCGGCAGTGGTACCTGAACGGCTTCATCTCCAAAGATGCGGCGACGATGACCGACTCCGCCGTGACGTTGATGGGTGCGGGCAAGGCATTCGCTTACCTATGTCGGATCAAGCCGGGCATTGAGTCGCAGGAATCGGCGTCGACCGGGCAGCAATTGGTGGCCGTATCGTTCGATCAGCCGGTGACGCAGACGAGCAATATTACAATCATCATGCAAGGCATCGCGTCGAATTCCAAAAATCCGGAGAAAGCGATGCAATTCCTCAACCTGTTGTACTCCGACAGCGATCTGCTTAATCTGCTCGATTACGGCATTGAGGGAAAACACTACGTCACAAATTCTGATAATCTGATTGACTATCCCGAAGGCGTGACCAGCGCGACGAACGGCTACACGAACACGGGCATTCTGTTCGGAAACCAGTTGATCTCACGCGTATTCAAGGGCAACGATCCGGATATCTGGAACCAGCTTCAGCAGTTCAACCAGAATGCAAAGCAATCGAAGGCGCTCGGCTTCACATTTAACGTCGATCCGGTCAAGACGGAGTCGGCGGCTGTTCAGAACGTGATGAACCAATTCAAGGGCGGCCTTGAAACAGGTACGCTGGATCCGGAAAATACTTTACCGAAGTTCATCGACAAGCTGAAGGCGGCTGGTCTAGATAAGATCATCGCCGAGAAGCAGAAGCAGTTGGATGCTTGGTCACAGAACCACCAATAGGCGCCAGCCCCAACCGTACAAGGAGGAAATCGTTATGCAGCACATTTTGCTAATAGGCGCCGGTTCGATGGCAACCGTTCATGCCTTCTCGTACCTGAGCCTGTCTAAGATCAAGCTCGTCGGGATCGTCGATCCGAATTCGGAGAAGGCGGAGCCGCTAGCGCAGATGACCGGCGTCCCAGCCTTCGTCACGTTGGAGGAGGCGCTGGACAAACTGGAGCAAGTCGATATCGTCGATGTTTGCGTGCCGACCTTCCTGCATAAGGAATACGTATTGAAAGCGGCACTGCATGGCAAACACGTCATCTGTGAGAAGCCGTTAGCAGGTAATCTGGCGGATGCGCAGGAAATGATCGACTTCTGTAATTACCGGAAGGTTAAGTTATTCGTCGCACACGTCGTTCGCTTCTTCCCTGAATACGAGAAGGTCAAGGCCCATCTGGACAGCGGCTCGATCGGACAGGTAGGCGTCGTGCGAATGAGCCGGGTCGGAAAGATGCCGGCAGGACACCAGGATTGGTACAGCAACCCCGATCTTAGCGGCGGCGTCGTGATGGATCTCTCGATCCACGACATCGACTTCCTGCGTTGGTGCTTCGGCGATGTGGAGCGCGTCTACGCCAAAGGATTGCGCGGTCGGGAGTGGAACACCAAGCAACTGGACTATGGTCTAGTTACGCTGCGCTTCCGCAACGGCGTCATCGCGCATGTGGAAGGCTCCTGGGCGCACGAGGAGTTTGTCACAACATTCGAATTCGCAGGTTCCGAAGGCATCGTTGATTACGACAGCAGCAAAGACAAGCCCTTGGACTTGAAGCGCCGCGAGTCTTCGGAAGCGGGCGGGGGAGTCTTCGTACCGCTGAGCACAGTCGAGCCCAATCCTTACGCCCGCGAACTGCAGCATTTCATCGAATGTATCGAGACAGGAGCGGACCCGCGGGTGACGGCGGAGGACGGTTTCAAGGCGGTCGAGGTCGTGTTGGCGGCACTGCAGTCAATGGATTCCGGTCAGCCGGTGACTTTGGGCGAACGGGAATAGCGTACCGTATGGCGTAGGATGAAGAGGAGGGCACTACCCATGAAAATCGGAATTATCAGCGTGGCGCATATGCACGCGGTTGGCTATATGTATGTTCTGCAGGGCATGCCGAACGTTGACATCGTCGGTATCGCCGACGAGGATCGGTCGCGTGCTGAACCGTGGGCGAAGCAATTTAACTTGCCGCTATACAGCAGTTATCAAGAACTGTTGGAACAGGAATTGGACGCGGTTATTGTCACTTCGGAAAATGCGAAGCATCACGAGCACGTGATCGCCGCCGCTCGGGCCGGTAAGCACGTGTTGTGCGAGAAGCCGTTATCGACAAACCTGGAGGACGCGCAGGAGATGATCGATGTTTGCGAACGCAGCGGCGTGTACCTCGGCACGGCTTTTCCGGTTCGCTTCAGCACGCCTGTCGCCGCCGCTAAGAAGGCGATCGAGAGCGGCCAGATCGGCGAAATTCTGGCGATTAAGGGTACGAACCACGGTTTTATACCGGAAGGCTGGTTTACGGACCCCGCGCTGTCGGGAGGCGGGGCGGTCATGGACCATACGGTGCACTTGGCGGATTTAATGAGATGGTTTATGGAGACCGAAGTGAAGAAGGTTTACGCCGAGTACGACAGTCGTTTCTCGGACAACCCAATCGACGATTGCGGAATCGTGACGCTCGAATTCGAGAATGGCGCATTCGCCACGATCGACTGCAGTTGGTCCCGTACGAAGGCCTATCCGACATGGGGCGACGTTACGATGGAGATTATCGGCACCGAAGGCATTCTGCACGTGGACGCGTTCGGCCAGAAGATCAACGTGTATAGCGATAAAGTCGGTGTGAAGTGGGACCCTTGGGGCGACAACATGGACGAGGGGTTGCTGCGGAACTTCCTGGATCACATCGGGCAGGGCAAACCTCCGCTCGTGACCGGAGTGGACGGTCTGCGGGCGACGGAAGCGGCGCTGGCTGCCTACCGCTCCTTCGAAGAGAAGCGGACCGTCGTGTTGCGATAGTCTTCAAAGCAAGCCAATAGGGTACGTTCGGACTGTGATCCGCCTGTTGCGCATTACGAGCGGTGGATCACGGTCTTTTTTGACCTGCGAAACGGAGGGATTCGAATATGTCGCACAGCATCGCAGACACGTCTCAAGATTCGGTCCGGCGAAGAGGCGGTCGGAAGTTCAAACGGTACGGCCTTCTGGCGCTTATGATGCTGCCTGGCCTCGTTTATTTTCTCATTAACAATTACTTTCCGATGTTCGGTCTTGTGGTCGCTTTCAAGGACGTTAATTTCTCCAAAGGCTTCCTTGCCGGCGATTGGGTAGGGCTGAAAAATTTCGAATATTTATTCAAGACGTCCGATGCTTACGTCATCACCCGCAACACGATTCTTTACAACGGCTCGTTTATTGTCATCAACACGGTGGCGGCCATCGCTGCGGCGATCCTGCTGAACGAGATCAAGAACAAGTTGTTTATGCGCTTCTATCAGAGCGTCGTGCTCATACCGTACCTAATCTCTACTATTATTATCAGTTACCTGGTGTTTGCCATGTTGAGCACGGAGACCGGATTCGTCAACCGGACGATTCTGCCACTGTTCCATCTGGACGAAATCTCCTGGTACAACGAGGCGAAATATTGGCCGGTTATTCTGACCGTGGTCAACTTGTGGAAAAGCGTCGGTTTCCTATGCGTCATCTACCTGGCCTCGATCATAGGCATCGACCCCGAATATTATGAGGCGGCGACGATTGACGGTGCGTCGAAATTACGGCAGATTCGCTCGATCACGCTGCCGCTTCTCGTGCCGATGATTACGGTAATGACGCTGCTGGCGATCGGACGCATCTTCTACTCGGACTTCGGCCTATTCTACCAGGTGCCGATGAATTCAGGCGCATTGTACGACACAACCAATGTCATCGACACCTATGTGTATCGCGGGCTGATCCAGCTCGGCGACGTAGGCATGTCCTCTGCCGCCGGCTTGTATCAATCGATGGTGGGGCTGGTTCTCGTACTGCTGTCCAACTTTATCGTCCGCAAGGTAAGCCGAGAAAATTCGTTATTCTAAAGGGGGGAGCGGCGAATGAACCGCGAACATCGGATCTGGCAGTGGATAACGCACATCATCATGGTGCTCGCTTCGATCGGGTGTCTATTCCCGTTCGTCTTGCTGATCGTCTCCTCGTTCACCAGCGAGCATGAAATTATTCGCGAAGGGTACTCCTTCTGGCCGAAGTCGTTCAGCCTGGAGGCCTATTCGTACCTGGGCGGCAAGCTAAACGAGATTACCCGGGCTTATGGCGTAACTGCGCTGATTACCATCATCGGCACAATCGTCGGAGTGGCGATTACCGCCATGCTGGCATATCCATTGTCCCGGCAGGACATGCCTTATCGCAATCTGGTCGCGTTCCTGATCTTCTTCACGCTGCTGTTTAATGGCGGACTCGTACCGACTTACCTGATCTACACGCAGGCGTTCGAGATCAAGAACACAATCTGGGCTTTGGTCGTACCGGGTCTATTAACTAACGGATTCAACGTCATGCTGGTCCGCTCGTACTTCGCTTCATCCGTTCCCACGCCTGTCATTGAATCGGCAAGCATCGACGGGGCGGGCGAAATCCGCACTTTCTTCTCGATCGTTATTCCGCTGTCCACGCCCATACTCGCGACAATCGGATTGTTCCAGCTTGTGCTCTACTGGAACGACTGGTTCAACGGTATGATTTACATTACCGACAGCAAGCTGTATAGCCTGCAAAACATGCTTAATCGTATTTTGACGGACATCCAGTTCCTCGCCTCGGGCAGCCTCGGTTCGAACGTCCGAACCGGACCGATGCCGAGCGAGACGGTCCGTATGGCGATCGCCGTCATCGGCGTCGTGCCGCTATTGATCGCGTACCCGTTCTTCCAGCGCTTTTTCGTCAAGGGCTTGATCGTCGGCGCGGTGAAGGGATAAGCGATTGAATTAATGCCAAGGCGGGCGGGCGAATGTTTCCCAAGAGGTCATACTCGAGGGAGATATTCGCCTTTTTGCATCCTTCAATGCTCCTAGCAGGTAGGAGAAGCGGCGGGATCATCTTATTTGACCAAACGGTCTGGAAATGATAATATGTGGTCACAATGAAGGGGGGTAGAAAATTTCGCGTATGGTTAACGCCTATTCTTGACTGAACGATCCAGTAAGGGTAGTATGGGACTGAAAGGAGGCTTGTGAAAATGGCAAGAAACAAGGAATTCGATACGAACTTCGTGCTGCACAAGGCCATGGAAGTGTTCGGACATTACGGTTACGAGGGGACTTCGCTTCAAATTCTGCTCGACAGCCTGGGAATTGCCAGGCAGAGTTTATATGATACGTACGGCACGAAGCGGGATCTGTTCGTTAAAGCCGTCAAACACTACGTGAACGAGAAATCGTCGGCTGTCGTCGCTTATCTGGAGGGGACGGGACCCGTCAGGCAACAGATCGAGAGGATTTTCCGCGATATCGTGGCGGCGCTTCAGGATAAGGATCGGCGCAAGGAATGCTTGATTCTGTATAGCGCCATCGACCAGGTTCCTCACGATCCGGAGATCGCGACGTTGTTCGAACAAGACCGAATCCGGCTGGAGAAGGCGTTCCATGAAGCCTTGATTCGAGCTAAGGATCAAGACGAGCTGAATGATCAACAGGACTTGCTTGCGCTCGCTAAGTATTTGTATCATGCCCGATACGCGTTGACCCAAGTCGCCAAATTATCCGACGATGCAAAAGTGCTGGAGGAAATTACGGCGGTTACTCTGTCCGCGCTTGATCGATAAGAGAAGATCAGAAGTACGCTGATCTTCGTTTATTTTGGCGTTATTAGATCGATCGGTCAAAATATATTCAAATTAGACTATTTGGTCTATAAAGGAGAGGATTTCGATGAAAACAAAAGGATTAGCGCTTTTCATTCTGGCCATTTCGCAGTTGATGATGGCTCTCGATTATACGATTATTTTTGTCGCTATGCCTTCCCTTGGCGAAGAGTTGGGCTTCTCGGCCAACCATCTGCAGTGGGTCGTCAGTGCCTATTCGCTTGCCTTCGGTGGATTCTTGTTCATTGGCGGTCGGTTATCCGATTTACTGGGCAGACGCCGCATGTTCATAATCGCGATGGCCTTGTTCGGTTTAGGTTCGTTGCTCGGGGGCCTATCGGAATCCCAGCTTATGCTGATCATCGCTAGGGGATTGCAAGGGCTTGGAGGCGCGTTGTTGTCGCCGGCGACGTTGTCGCTGATCATGTCCAACTTCGAAGAAGGCGCCGAGCGTAACCGGGCCATGGGCATTTGGTCGGCAATGGGCGGAGTCGGCTTGTCCCTCGGTCTGCTGCTTGGCGGAGTATTGACCAGCTACATCGGATGGGAAGCCACCTTCTTCGTGAATGTGCCGATCGCGCTTCTCGCCATTGCGATGGCGCCGATCGTGCTCAAAGAAAGCAAGATTTCGTCCAAAGCAAGGTCGTTTGACGTTGGCGGCACGTTATCGGTTACGGCAGGTTTGCTTCTTATCGTTTATTATCTCATCCAATCGCCGGTCGAAGGATGGTCTAGTCTAAGGACTGTGCCATATGTCATAGCTGGCGTTATCTTGCTCATCCTTTTCGTTGCCATCGAGCATCGTTCGGCAGCGCCACTGATCTCCTTCCGCTTGTTCCGCAATCGCAATCTGACCGGAGCCGCGCTGACCGCTTTCCTTTTTTCCGCATCGTTCGGTACGCTCTATTACTTCCTAACGCTTTATATGCAGGATGTTCTGCACTATTCGGCCGTTCAATCCGGATTTTCTTTCTTGCCGCTTACGCTCAGCGCGTTTCTGGGAGTAAGGCTGATTCATATCCTGTTAACGAAGGTTGGGGCAGCCGGCACGATTGCTGCGGGAATGGGAACTGGAGCCGTCGGATTTCTGATGCTCACTCAGCTATCCGCTACGGGTTCGGCATGGGGATTCATTCCGGGCATCGTGATGATCGGCATTGGCCAAGCGCTTGTATTCACGACGATGTTCATCGCAGGCAGTACGGGCATCGATCCTAAGGAACAGGGCGTGGCTTCCGCGCTTATAACGACAGGTCAGCAAATCGGCGGCGCGATCGGTCTCGCGGTCATTATGGCGATCATATCCGCAAGCTTGGGCTCGAATGCGACATTGGAGACGATGACTGCGGCCGAACTGAACCACTCCATTCATATTGCGTTCAGGGTTACGACCGCCGTAACGCTGCTAGGTATAATGGTTGCCTTCATTGCTCTTAAGCAAAACAAGACTGCTAACAAGGAAAACTCGATGGCTAGGGTTTGAGAGTGATAGCATGATTCCGTGTAACAGCCTGCTGACAATCAGCAGGCTGTTCCTAGTTAAGGTCTAAGAGGACTGTAGAATTCGCGAATGTCGTTGGCTAGCAGCTCCGGTTCTTCCAGAGCAGTAAAATGCCCGCCGGAAGGCATAGTGGTCCAACGAGTTACATTCAAATTGCTTTTCGTCCAGGATTTTGGGGGGAGCAAAATGTCCGCAGGAAATAGGGCCAAGCCTGTCGGAACTTCTATGCGGCCCAATGGAGGCAAGGTATGCGAATTTTCGTAATATATACTTGCTGATGATCCGACGGTGTTGGTTACCCAATAGATCATGATATGAGTCAATAGCTCATCCTTGCTGAATATTTGTTGGAGGTCCCCCTCGCAATCGCTCCATGAGCGAAATTTCTCAACAAGCCAAGCGGCCAAACCTACCGGTGAGTCGGAAAGTCCATATGCCAGACTTTGAGGTTTGGTCGATTGAATGGACATGTAACCTCCCTCTTGGGAAATCCATTCGGAAGCCTTTTTCTTATATTGTCGTTCTTCTTCGGAAAGTTTCAACTCATCATGCGAAGTCATAAGACTCCTTATTATGCCGACATCCGTTAGATGGATGCCAACTAAAAGTTCAGGATAGGTTGCTGCCAGATATCTCGTAACGCCGGAGCCGACATCACCGCCAGCGGCTGCAAATTTTTTGTAGCCTAATTCTTCTGTCATTAGCTTAGCCCACATCTGAGAGACACGATAATTGTTGATGCCGGGTTGGGTGGGTTTGCCGGAGAATCCAAATCCGGGTAATGAAGGAACAATGACATCAAAAGAGTCCTCGGGATTACCTCCGTGACTAGCCGGATCCGTCAGGAGAGGAATTATTTTTTGATAACGAAGGTAACTGTCGGGCCATCCATGGGTAAGAATTAGGGGGAGGGGGTTAGGCCCTTTGCCGCGCTCGTGTACGAAGTGCACATCTATTCCATCGATATTGCAGCGATATTGGGAAAAGCGGTTCAACTTGGCTTCTTGTGCGCGCCAATCGTAATGATCTCTCCAGTAGGAAACGAGTGTCTTTAAATAATTTAAATCTGTTCCTCGCTCCCAATTCGAGCCTTCTAATTGATCAGGCCAACGAATGTGTTGCAGTCGGTATTGCAGATCGTCAAGAATTTCATCGGAGACTTGAATGTGATAACGCTCAACAGTCATCATAAATTCCTCCTTTTTGCGGATTCACATTGTAATTATATCCCTAGAGGTTGTATGTTACACTGTCATAAATGAAGCAACCAACTACACTATTTGATTGGTGAACAATATGCCGCAAATCGATCGATACAAAAAACGTGACGTGTATGTAGAGTTTAATGCGGTGGAGGATTTTACCAGACTCCCCTATCCTGAACGGTATACGCTGATTTTGATTACGTCTGGAAGTATGAAAGGGATATTGAACGAACGTCCGATAGCAATAAGCGCTCCTGGCGTTCTTTGCTTGGCCGAAGGCGATAAGGTGCAGATCCTTGAGAAGCTTAACGTGGCCGCACAATCCTTTCGTTTTCATCCCGAATTTCTTAACACAATAACGCTTGCCGAGACGGAGGAATACTTTCCTTCAGTTCCTAGAATCCAAACGGGCCTTTCCCTTTTTCATAGAGATTTGCATACGGGTGTGCCTCGTGTAACCGAGAAAGCATATCCGCTACTGTTTGAATGGTTTTTTGTGCTCGGCACAGAGGTGCAGGCGCAAAGCGATGCACTCTGGGTGTGCAGAATAAAAAAATACCTCATTCAAATGATGGGGTTGCTTGAGGAATTGAGTCGAAACAGCGAACAATCACCCGTCGATGCGGTGTTAGATTATATACATACGAATTATTCACGAAAGATTTCATTGGAGGATTTGACAAATCACGTTCATCTTAACCGTGTGACTTTGAATAAGAAGTTTCAGGAAAGATGCGGAACTACAGCGATTGGTTACCTGCTTTCCTATCGATTAAAGGTTGCGAGCGACCTTCTGACACATACAGATATGAACCTTAATGAAATAGCGCGCGTCGCAGGATTTGAGTATGACACCTACTTCATTAAACAGTTTACAGCTAGAAAAGGGATATCACCGACGAAGTACCGTACGATCTCTCGTAATTTTGCTACTGTTCAATAACTTAGAGCTGGATTTCGATTGTGTCATTCGTATTAATTCCGATATTGACAATCGGATAAATTAGAATAAACTTATCCTTACTATAAAAATGACCTAAGGTTGATTCCATGACAACGAGATACGATGCGCAAGAACCGACTCGCATTCAAGCGTTAAGCAGCATGGCCATTGCTCTCAGCGAAACGCTGAACTTGGATGACCTCCTCTATAACGCAGTCAACAAGTGCGTAGAGATATTAGAGTATGACGCCGCAGCCCTATATTTGCTTGGTAAGGACAAGAGAATGTTTATAGCGGAATACCTGTATGGGTTTCCGGAGCAAACCAAGCCGTCTCTGAAGGAATTCCCGATAATCGGACTTACGGCACAGGTCGTGAAAACGGGAAAAACGATCGTTGTACCCAACGTAGAGCCTCACCACGAACGTCGACCGTATTTGTCCGAGTTCAAATCCTGCATCATCGTGCCCGTCAAAGTGAGAAAAGAAACCGTAGGCGTGTTCCTTCTTCACTCCAAGTCTTCTCGTCAATTCGTGAAGGATGAAATATTGCTGATTGAATCGATCGGGCTTCAGATCGGCGTTGCCAGCGAGAATGCCCGCATGTTTGAGTCGATGCGAAGAAGCCGTCGTTTGAACGCGCAATTGCTGGCTGCCCAAATAAACGCGCAAGAGAAAGAGCGGGAGAGAATCGCCAGCGACATTCACGATTCGATCAATCAGTCTATGGTGGGCATTCATTTCCATCTGCAATATTGTTTGGACGAAAAGCAATGCGACCCGGATCAGATAAGGCCCATTCTGAGCAAGCTGCTACAGACGACGGAGAAGAGCATGATGGAGTTCAGGCAAATCATTAACGACCTGCACCCGGTAGCCATTCAGAAATTCGGATTTCTGGGAGCGTTGGAGGAACTGATCTCGTCTGTTTCCATTCAGAATGCGCTTCGAATCGAAATGTTCGTCACTGGCGAGCCAGCGCGATTCCGGCGGGAAGTTGAAATATCTTTATACCGGATCTTTCAGGAGAGCATTAATAACATCGTCAAACATGCCAAGGCTTCCCACGCGGAGCTGGCAATCCACTTCGGGTCCGATTATTTAAAGATTAGAATTCGGGACTATGGCGCAGGATTTGTGACAACCGGTCAAGCAGAGCATGGAGCGACCTACGGCTTGATCGGAATGAAAAGACGGGTTGAGGAATTGGAGGGCCGCTTTGCCATCGACGGCGAAGCCTCGCCTGGAACCCGCATCGATATCGTATTGGATATGAACCGACTTTGTTGCGAAGTCGAGAGAGAATGGCATACAAGGGGAAAGTTCGATGAACAGTTATAAGGTTTTTCTGGCTGACGACCATCATATCGTTCGCGAAGGAATGCTCCTTCTGCTGCAATCAACCGCATTCGAGGTGATCGGTGAGGCTGCCGACGGGGAAGAGGCGTTATCGCAAATCCGAGAGCTGAAGCCGGATATCGCGCTTCTTGATCTGAACATGCCCAAGCTGGACGGCATAGAGGTAACCCGGATGATCAAAGAGAGTGACCCGGACATCAAGGTGATCATCTTAACGGTTTATATGGAAGAGAAGTTTCTAAAGGAAGCAATCCAGTGCGGAGCTGACGGTTATGCTTCCAAAGTGATACGCAAACACGAGCTGATCTCCGGAATGGAGAGCGTAGTTCGGGGAGAAAGATTCATCGATCCCAAATTGCTGCAGCAGTCGTTCATGAACAGTCTGGAAAAGAAGGGCGACAAGGAATCGGCGCTGACGGACAGGGAACTGGAAGTTCTAAAGCTGGTTGCCCAAGGGAAAACGAACAGAGAAATTTCAGTCGAGTTATTCCTAGGCTCCGATACGACCAAGGAGTATGTGGGCAACGTCATTCGCAAGCTCGATTGCAAGAATAGAACGGAAGCGGTCGCCAAGGCGATCCGAAATCATATCATCGTATGACCCCCCCCCCATTTGGGGGATAAAACCTCCGTTTCGGGGGTGTTTTATTATGGACGGGGGTAGTATTCTTGATGTTAATAAAGTAACCACGGACACAAATCCGAGTTAGCAGGTGTGTATAATGTACAATTGTGAAAAAGGAAGTCGCTGTCATGCTTCAAGTTGAAGATCGTGTCGCAAACCGACTGCCGCAAGCCATTCAGGCTCTGCAACGCTACTGTCGGCAACCGGGAATCAGTTCGCAGGGTGTAGGAATCCCGGAGACGATTGATCTGATTGGACAAATGGTGATAGAAGCGGGCGGACAGGTTAGGGTACTTAACGACCTGGGCGGCAATCCGGTTATCTATGCAGAGTTCGAGCCGGGACCGGAAGGCAGCGCAGACAAAACGCTGTTGTTCTATAACCATTATGATGTCCAACCTCCCGAGCCGCTCGAGGAATGGAATTATCCGCCATTCGGAGCGGAGATTCATGAAGGCAAACTCTTCGCTCGGGGAGCATCCGATAACAAGGCCGATCTGGTCGCCCGCCTGCAGGCGATCTCCATCTTGCAGGAGGAAGGCTTGCCTTGTCGGATCAAGTTCCTGATCGAAGGAGAAGAGGAGATCGGTTCACCGTCGCTTCCTCTATATCTGGAGAAGTATGCTTCGTTGTTCCAAGCGGATGCTTGCGTGTGGGAATGGGCGCAGAAGAACGCGGAGGAGAAGCTGGAGATGGTGGCGGGAGCCAAAGGCTTATGTTATCTGGAGCTTACAAGCGAGACCGCCGATATCGATATTCATTCGGCTTACGCTCCGGTGGCAGACAACGCCGCATGGCGCTTGACCCAGGCACTCGCAACGTTGAAGACGGCCGATCATCGGATCGTCGTGGAGGGCTTCTATGACGAGGTGGAGCACCCGTCCGAATCATTGAAGGACATCGCACGGAACAATCCGTACGATACGGCGGCTGCTTCTAGTCTGTATGGCTTGAAGGGGAAGATGATTGCTGCGGATGCTGCTAGGGCGGCTCTTCTCTTCGAGCCGACGATGTCTATCTGCGGAATCGAATCCGGCTATACCGGTGTCGGAGTAAAGACGGTCATCCCCAGAAGGGCGAAGGCCAAGCTGGATTGCCGTCTAGTTCCCCGTCAGGACCCCGAGGATATCGCCCGTAAGATACGACGCCATCTGGACAAGATGGGGTTCGCGGATATTCATGTCGAGCTATTGAGCGCAAGTCATCCCTTCCGATCCGATATGAACCATCCGGTCATCGGTATTGTGAACGCAACGGCAGCCGCCGTGTACGGCGAGGGAAGATATGCCTTAATGCCGAATTACCCCGGGACGGGACCGATGCACTTGTTCGCGCGATATTTAGGGCAGCAATTGCCGATCGTCGCGATTGGCTCCGGCTGGTGGGATGACCGAATTCATGCGCCTAATGAATCGATTCGGATCAAAGATTTCGAAGAGGCGCTCGGTTATATGGTTCGGTTCATTCGCGAGTTCCCAAGAATGGACCAGCGGGCAGAAAGTTGATCATGCATGAAGTAATAAAGCGAGGTTAGCGAACATGTTGGAGCAAGAAAGACAAGCGTTGGCGTCAGGAGGGCTTATCGATGCGGATGTTCACCCGTTTATGAGCTCCTTGGAAGAAATGGTTCCCTATACGGATAGAACCTTACGCAAGAGACTACGTATCGGCGAGTTCAAGAATAGTTCTTTTGGCGAGAACACCTTTACCAGCGATTCGTTTAAGCTGCCATTTCAAAGATATGACAACATCGGTCCCCTGCATGGCTTGCGTACGGACGCAGTTCCGCCTAGTGGGAAAATTCCGGGCGCGGACAAAGAGTTTATGGTGAAGGATCTGTTAGACCGCTACGATACCAAATTTGCCGTACTGAACGCCGGGGGTGGCGTTATGGCAGCCTATCACGACGTAGACCTATCTATCGAATTCAATCGCGCCTACAACGACTACCTGTATGAAGAATGGGTCAACTACGATCCCCGGTTCAAAATGACGATGATGGCTACACCTCTTGATCCGCAAGCTACCGTCCGGGAAATCGAGCGAATCGGGAGAAGGCCGGGCGTAGTGGGCATTAATTTGCAGAACATCAATATTCCGCTCGGCAAGCGTCACTTCTATCCCATCTACGAGATCGCGGAAGAATACGGACTTCCGATCATCTTGCATCCGGACGCGGAAACTTCGGGAGAGTATGCTCCGGCTCAGGCTGTGGGCCCGGCGTCTACGTATATGGAATGGCACACAAGTCTCGGGCTTGTCGCGCAAAGACAAATCATCAGCCTCGTATGCGACGGCGTATTCGAGAGGTTCCCGAAGCTGAAGGTGGCTTTTATCGAATATGGTTTCTCGTGGCTTCCCTCGCTGTTGTGGCGAATCGATAAGAATTGGAAGGCTTTGCGCGAGGAAGTGCCTTGGATGAAGCGTCTGCCAAGCGAGTATATCCTCCAAAACATTCGGATCGGTACGCAGCCCTCCGAGGAGCCGTTCTATCCAGGAGACTTGAACGAGATCATTCGGATGAGCAAGGCGGAGGATATTCTGATTTATTGCAGCGACTATCCGCACTGGGATGGCGATCCTGTGGATCAAGTATTCCGCAGCTTCTCTCCCGAGCTGAAGGAGAAAGTGTTCTCCAAGAACGGCAGAGAATTGTTTGGACTATAAGCGGAATGATCTGTGATGCTGCCAGTAGCGAGGTGAAGAGAAATGAGTGACCAATGGGACCGGCATGAGGTATGCGCCGATGGGGAACTGCTTCCGGGGATGCGGAAGGTTGTTACGATCCGCAGACAGGAGATTGTCGTGCTTAATGTGGAAGGCCGGCTGTACGCTCTTCAGAATCGGTGTCCGCATATGGGCGTGCCGCTTGCACATGGCGCCGTATGCGGAACCATGGTTCCCAGTGACCCGGGCACGCATGTTTACGGCTGTCATAACGCAATCATCAAGTGCCCGCTGCACGGCTGGGAGTATTCGCTGGAGAGCGGACATAATGTGTTCGCCTCAGAGAAAGTCAGAATTCGAACATACGAGGTTGTTGTGGAAGATCATACGATCTATTTATTAACCCCCAAAAAGATAGGGTAGAGGAGAAGAGTGGAAGATATGCGAAAAAAGACAATTGTGCAAACATTCATAGGGCTGTTCGCGTTCGCGATCATCTTGAGCGGCTGCAGCAGCAACACCAATAGCAATTCGAATGGCAGCAAGGGGGCTGAGAGCAGTCCTTCGGCTTCCGTCGACGCCGCTTCTTCGCCGTCGGCTTCTAAAGGCAACAAAATCTTGATCTTCGGCCGGAACTCCGACTCGGTTGGCTTAGACCTCGCGACCACAACGGACGGCGAGTCTTACCGCGTAGCGGTGAACGTTCTCGAGACGTTAGTCGTGTACGATCCGACCACCAAAGGGGTTTCTCCCAAGCTTGCCGAGAGCTGGACCGTCTCCGACGACGGATTGACCTACACGTTTAAGCTGCGTCAGGGAATCAAATTCCAGGATGGTACGGACTTCAATGCGGAAGCAGTCGCATTCAACTTCGAGCGTTGGATGGACAAGAGCAATCCGCTGCACAACAAAGACGGTTTCCCGTATTACGAGAGCATCTTCGGCGGCTATAAGGGAGATGCCCAACATGCCATCGCCGGCATAACCGTCGCTGATCCCTACACGGTGCAGTTCAAGCTGACCAAGCCGATCTCTTCGTTCCTTAGCAATCTGGCCATTCCGAACTTCGGTATTGCTTCCCCCGAAGCATTGAAGGACACGAGCAGAGACTTCAATAAGTCCCCGGTAGGAACGGGACCGTTCCTACTGACCGATTGGAAAGCCAACGATACGATTACGCTGGCGAACAATCCGAACTATTGGCAGCAAGGGCAACCCAAGTTGGACAAGCTCATCTTTAAGGTCATTCCCGATCAGAACGCCCGCTTGACGGCGCTTCAGACGGGAGAGGTCGATATGATAGACGGCGTGAACCCGGAGGACGTTAGAACGATTCTACAGAACGGCGACCTGCAACTGTTCGATACGCCTTCGTTAAATGTCGGCTACCTTGGCTTCAATACGGCCAAAGCGCCGTTCGACAACGTCAAAGTACGCGAAGCCATCGCCGGCATTGTCGATAAGCAAGCTTTAATCGATGCGTTCTGGGCAGGCACGGCAACGCCGGCAGTTAATGCGATTCCTCCGGTATTTATGGGCTACAACGGCGATATCAAAGATCGTACAGTCGACTTGGACAAGTCGAAACAGCTGCTATCCGAAGCAGGATATCCGAACGGCTTCAAAACAACGATTTGGACGACTTCCGCATCTCGGATTTACATGCCGAACGGAGAGAAAGTGGCACAAGCACTGCAGGAGCAATTAAAGAAAATCAACATCGACGCCCAAATTCAAACCTTGGAGTGGGCAACTTACATTGACAAGCTCATCTCCCACGACACCGATCTGTTCCTATCGGGCTGGATTAGCGACACGGCCGATCCGGACAATTTCCTGGCTCCGCTATTCAGCGTGGACAACACTTACAACTTCTCCGGTTATAAGAACGAAGAAGTGAACAAGCTGCTGCAGCAAGGGCAAGTTGAGACCGACAGCGCCAAGCGCGAGCAAGAGTACAGGGATATTCAGGAACTGCTGTTCCAGGACGCTCCGGTCGTGCCGATCGCTCATGCGAAATATTTCGTTGCCGCAGCCAAAGGAGTATCCGGCTTCGTCATCTCGCCAACGGGAGCTAACGAGAGTTTCGCTGACGTGGATATGAATTAACAGAACGATCGCTAGAACCTATATGCTCAAAGGAGCCTCCAAGTCGCCGAAATGCGAAGTTGGAGGCTACCTCATTTTTGGTTTGAGTGAATGAGCAGCCTGACATTTTCAAAGAAAGGGGAGGTCTTATGAATCCTCCTATTCTTGAAGTTTCGCGTCTGAGAATTGATTTTTCTGCCAATCAACGCCCCTTGTCGGTCATAGACGATCTGGATCTGACGATTCGGGAAGGAGAATTGGTCGGAATCGTGGGGGAGTCCGGTTCCGGTAAAAGCATCACTTCTCTTGCGGTGATGGGGCTTGTGCCTAGTCCTCCGGGGAAGATCGAATCCGGCGAAATTCGGTTCAAAGGAGAGGATTTGACGAAGGCTACCCCCAAGCGGATGAGACAACTTCGCGGCAACGAGATGTCGATGATTTTCCAGGAGCCGATGACCTCGCTAAATCCGGTATTCACGATCGGCGACCAGATTGGCGAATCGATCCGCATTCACGCTCGCGTGGGGAAGAAAGAAGCAAAGAGACTTGCCGTTGAGGCACTGAATCGAGTCGGCATTCCACGCGCTGAGGAAGTCATCCGCGAATATCCTCACCAATTATCGGGAGGAATGCGCCAGAGGGTCATGATTGCGATCGCCACAGTGTGTAATCCGAGCTTACTAATTGCAGACGAGCCCACAACAGCGCTTGACGTAACGATTCAAGCTCAAATTCTGGACCTGCTTCGCTCGCTTAATCGAGAAGCAGGCACGGCCATCATGCTCATTACTCATGACTTAGGCGTCGTTGCGGAGCTTTGCGACAAAGTAATTGTCATGTATGCGGGACAAGTCGTTGAAGAAGGAGATGTCCGTTCGATTCTGATGCACCCTAAGCATCCGTACACCGCCGCGCTGCTCGAGTCTGTCCCGGGCCGCGATGCGGATCGGGAGCGGCTAATTTCCATTCCGGGCAGCATGCCTGCTCCCGGAACGGTGACGCAGGGTTGCCGCTTTGCTTCCCGCTGCTCCTATGCGACCGGTAAGTGCAGAGAACGGGTTCCACCGCTGTTCGAAGTAGGCAATGATCATGTCTCGCGCTGCTGGCTAAACGAGGCGAAGTAGGAGGAAGAATGAATTGAGCGAGTGGCTTGAGGTAAATGATCTGAAAACCTATTACCCGGTCAAAAAGGGATTGTTCGGAAGAACGAGCGAGACGATTAAAGCCGTAGACGGAGTTTCGTTCGCCGTAAGAAAAGGAGAAACGTTTGGTCTTGTAGGCGAGAGCGGCTGCGGCAAATCCACGACGGGCCGTTCGATTCTGAGACTTGCAGAGCCAACGGGAGGAACGGTCCTCTTCGAGGGGCAAGACATCATGAAACTCGGCAAGGAGGAGCTGCGCCGCCAGCGCCGCCATATGCAGATGGTCTTTCAAGATCCGCTTTCCTCGCTCAATCCTCGCCATACGGTGGGGAAGCTGCTGGAAGAGCCTCTGATCGTTCATGGTCTCGGCAACTCTTCCGAACGGAAACGAAGCGTGCGGGAGATGCTTGAGATTGTCGGATTACCCGCAGGGTTTGCGAGTCGGTATCCGCATCAATTCAGCGGAGGGCAGCGTCAACGGATCGGCATAGCCAGAGCGCTGATCGTAAGACCGAAGCTGATCGTTGCAGATGAACCGGTATCGGCGCTCGACGTGTCGATTCAATCGCAGGTGATCAACCTGATGCAGGACCTTCAGCGGGATTTCGGATTAACCTATTTATTCATCTCGCATGATCTGGGGGTTGTTCGTCACATTAGCGATAGAGTGGGAGTGATGTATTTGGGGCGGTTGGTCGAGGTAGCCGATAAGCAAGATCTGTTTAGCCGTCCTCTGCATCCCTATACGCAAGCATTGCTATCCGCCATTCCCAACGCCAATCCAGATGCCAAGCGAGAGAGAATCGTGCTGGGCGGCGACTTGCCAAGCGCCGCCCAAGCCCCTTCCGGCTGTGCATTCCATACCCGCTGCCCCTATGCGATGGAGCTTTGCTCGAAGGTTATGCCTCGGATGGTGGAGAGAGAACGCGGGCACGTTGTCGCCTGTCACCTAGATCAAACCGGAAATGAGGCGATTCGTTGCTAGCATATACCTTGCGCCGAGTGGCTATGCTCGTTCCCGTTCTTCTCGGCATGTCTATTATCGTGTTTATGATCATTCATGCGATACCCGGCGATCCGGCTGTCATCATCCTCGGCCAGAAAGCGACTCCTGAGGCTATAGCCGAGCTTCATGCCAGCCTTGGCTTGAACGACCCATGGTATGTTCAATATTTCAGTTATTTGAAGAACATTGCTGGAGGAGATCTTGGAACGTCTATACAGACCAAGACGGCAATCTCGAAAGAGATTGGCCCCTATCTGGCGGCAACCTTCGAGCTGACCGTATTCAGCATGTTGTTTGCCATCTTTATCGGGGTTAATGCGGGCATCCTATCCGCCTGGCGTCGAAACTCCTGGTTCGATTACACCGCCATGCTGATCGCTCTGATCGGCGTGTCCATGCCCGTGTTCTGGCTGGGTCTGATGGAGCAATGGTTGTTCGCCCAGCACCTTAACTGGCTTCCGTCTATCGGCAGGGTGAATGCCCGCGATCCGGTGGAATCGATTAGCGGCTTCTACGTGTTGGATACGATTCTGGCGCGTCGGTTCGATCAGCTTGAAGACGTCTTTAAGCACCTTGTGCTGCCGGGAATCGCCATGGGGACTGTTCCGATGGCGATCATAGCTCGGATTACCAGAGCCGGGATGTCGGAGGCTATGGCCTCCGAATATATAAGAACGGCGCGCTCCAAAGGCGTGCATGAATTTATGGTGGTATACAAGCATGCATTGAAGAATGCTTTTATCCCGATCCTTACCGTAATTGGACTGCAAACAGGAATGCTTCTGGGCGGAGCCGTGCTCACGGAGACGATCTTTGGTTGGCCGGGCATTGGACGTTATCTCTATTCGGCCATCAGCGCCCGCGATTATCCTGTCATTCAGTCCGGCATTCTAGTCATCGCCGTCATCTTTGTATGCATCAATCTTGTAGTAGATCTTCTATATGCTTACTTCGATCCGCGGATCAAGCACCGATAAGGAGAATAAAGGCCGATGATGGAGAAAAAGAAGAGTTCCTATGAAATTCAAGCTGCGGAGGAGGGAACAATCTTGCCTTTGCATTCGTTATGGCGAGGGCTGAGAGCCAACAAGCTGGCGATGGCAGGGTTGACCGTGCTTGTCTTTTTTATCGCAATTGCGATCTTCGCTCCTCTTATTACTCCTTACGCATACGATCAAGGGGATCTTCTAAACACGAACCGACCTCCGTCCTATAAGCATTGGTTCGGAACGGATTACGGCGGAAGGGATATCTATACCCGTATTGTATATGGAGCGCGTCTCTCACTCTGGGTCGGACTTGCGTCCGTTCTCATTTCTGTTAGTGTCGGCTCGGTGATGGGGCTGTTGGCCGGCTATTACGGCAGATGGATCGATATGCTCAATTCTCGATTGTTCGACATCCTGCTAGCTTTTCCAAGCATCTTGCTAGCAATTGCTATCGTGGCAATGCTGGGACCGTCCTTGCAGAACGCGCTGCTATCGATCGCCATTGTTAATGTGCCGACGTTCGGCCGTTTGATCCGCTCCAAGGTGGTGAGCCTCAAAGAAGAGGATTTCATTCTGGCGGCTAAGTCCATCGGGATGAAGGATCGGCGGATATTATTCCTGCATATTTTGCCTAACTGCTTGACCCCGATCATCGTTACCGGCACGATGGCTATTGGAACGGCGATTCTGGAGGCGGCTGCGCTGGGATTTCTCGGAATGGGTGCGCAGCCGCCGCAGCCTGAATGGGGCAAGATGCTCGCGGACTCCAAAGACTATCTCTTGAAGGCGCCATGGACGGTGCTGTTTCCAGGCTTGTCCATCATGCTTGCCGTTATCGGGTTCAACTTGGTTGGCGACGGGCTGAGAGATATTAGCGATCCGAGAATGAAGAGAGGATAGATTGTCTCAAAAATGATACGAAGCTTAGCGGCCTTTGTCCTGTATTCCATGGGACTGAGGCCGTTTATTTTTGCCTGCAATCTTTCGTAATTGAAAAAATGAATTTAATCGACAAACTAGCATTGACAGTTCCTATGAACGTCGTTACAATAAAATCTATTATTTCTATCAAAAAACTAGGAATTAAAAATGACGAGTTTTTCCAAGCGTAGAGGCGCAGGTTTGGAGGATCGGTGTATGTCAGAAGAAGCGAGCTTCATCCAATTGAAGCAGGTGACGAAAAGTTTCCATAAAGACTCGCGTGCTATCGAAGTGTTGAAGGACGTAAACCTTGAGGTGGACCAGGGCGATATCTTCGGCATTATCGGTTACAGCGGTGCCGGCAAATCAACCTTGATTCGCTGTATTAACGGGATCGAAAGCTTGACGAGCGGCGAAGTGATTCTGGATAAGCAGGTCGTCAGCAACCTGAGGGGCGAAGAACTGCGACGATTCCGCAGGCAGGTCGGCATGATTTTTCAACAATTCAACCTGATGCCTTCCCGTACCGTTTTCGGCAATATCGCGTTGGCGCTCCGAAAAAGCGGATTAAGCAAACCGCAAAAAGAACAACGTATCATGGAATTGCTTAAGCTGGTGGATATTGAGGACAAACGCGACGCCTATCCGTCGCAATTGAGCGGCGGACAAAAGCAGCGCGTTGCGATTGCGCGGGCTCTGGCCAATCATCCAAAGGTATTGCTTTGCGACGAAGCGACCAGCGCGCTTGATCCGCAGACGACCAAATCCATCCTGCGATTTTTGAAAGATCTGAACCAGAAGCTAGGCATTACGATTGTTATGATCACCCATGAGATGGGGGTCGTGAAGGAAATTTGCAACAAAGTGGCGATCATTGACCAAGGAGTCATCCTGGAGCAAGGGGATGTGTTCACGGTTTTCTCCAATCCAAGAGAGCCGTTAACGAGAACATTTCTGGAAACTACGTCCAATCTCAGCAAAGTAAACGAGTTGATTCGCATAAATGCACCGTTGGTGCAGCTGAACGAGGGCCAGATTATCGTGAAGTTGACCTATACCAAAACAACGGTCTCGGAGGCGCTGATCTCTGAGATTTCCAGAAGATTCTATGTGGATGTTAATATCATTGCCAGCGATATTGAGATTGTGAATGATATGCTGCTCGGCGGGCTTGTTGCGATTCTGAGCGGGGAACCCGCCAGCATTGAGCAAACGCTCGGTTATCTGCAAGAGAAAAACGTTTCGGCGGAGGTGATCAAGGATGCTCGATCAAGTCATCAAGAAATTTCTGCCGAATGTGTCTAAGGTGTCTGATGTTTTTTACGAATCGATTCTTGAAACTTTGAAAATGTTCGCGATCGCAGGTTCCATTTCGTTTCTGCTCGGTTTGTTTTTCGGTATCGTTTTGCTGGTTTGCAAACCCGGCGGCATTCTGGAAAACAAATGGATCTACAACTTATTGGATAAGATCATCAATGTACTGCGCTCCATTCCTTTTATCATTATGATCGCCGCGCTTATTCCGTTAACCCGCCTGGTGGTGGGTACGGCAATCGGCACGACAGGCGCCATTTTCCCGCTTGTCGTCGGCATCACGCCCTTCTTCTCCCGCCAGATCGAATCCGCGCTCAGCGGCGTCGATCCGGGCTTAGTGGAATCGGGAAAGGCGATGGGCATGAGCGCGTTTGGATTAATCATTCATGTTTATTTGAAAGAAAGCATTCCGGCCATCGTGCGAGCTACTACCATTACCAGCGTGAACTTGATCGGCTTGTCCGCTATTGTCGGAGTAGTAGGCGGCGGAGGCATTGGTAACTTCGCGATCATGTACGGTTATCAGCGCAGTCAGGTTGATGCCACCTATGTTTCGGTCATCGCCTTGCTCATCATCGTGAGCATGATCGAACTGCTGGGGAAACGTGTTCTACGAAATACCAAATATTATTAAATCAATTCGAGGGAGAGAAACAATCATGAAAATCAGACTATGGGTTAGCGCATTTTTGGTACTTGCTATATTCTTGGCAGGCTGCTCCAACAAAAAGGACGGAGATGCTACCGTTGTCAAGATTGGGGTTGTAGGCGAGCCGCAAAAAGTCATTTGGGATGCCGTGAAGAAAAACCTGGCTGCAGACGGCGATAAAATCGAGCTGTCGTTCATCTCCTTTACGGACGGCATTATTGCCAATCAGGCATTGAAGGATAAAGAGCTGGATTTCACCCTGTTCCAGCACTATGCTTTCCTCAATCAAGAAATCGCGGACAAAGGTTATGACTTCGCGGTCATTGGCGAAGCTTTGGTAGCGCCGCTTAGCGTGTATTCCAAAAAAATTACGGATATCAACCAAATTAAAGATGGCGATAGCATTGCCATTCCAAACAATACGACCAATGCAGGACGTGCGCTTAAAGTACTGGAGCGAGCCGGCTTGATCGAGGTCGACGCTAGCAAAGGCTACTTGCCAACCGTGCAAGATATTACTGCCAACAAGCACAATCTGAAAATTAAAGAAGTCGATCCTGCGCTTATTCCGTCCTTGCTGCCCGATCTTGCCGCCGGCATTACCAACGCCGGGATTGCAATCGATAACGGACTGAGCCCGATTACGGATGCGATCTTTTCAATTCCGGTCGATCCCAATGACGACAATATCAAGCCGTATATCAACATCTTTGTAGCAAGAGCGGCGGATAAAGACAATGAGACTTATTCGAAGATCGTAAAAGCATACCGTCAGGACAATGTTGCCAAGGCGATGCTCGACGAATATAAGGGGGCCTTGGTTCCTGCCTGGAATTATACAAAATAAGCCATTGGCAGGAGGGATGGCCCATGAGCGCGCGGCCTATTGCAGACGAAATCAAGAAACATGCCGACTTGCTGCTCCAATGGCGGCGTTATCTGCACCAGCATCCGGAATTATCTTTCAAAGAATTTGATACCGCCCGGTACATTGTGGAGCAGATCGAAGCGATGAACCTGCCTGTGACGATTACCCGGCCTACGCCGACAAGCATTGTTGTCCACCTCGTCGGCGCAAGCGACGGGCCGACCATCTTGCTGCGGGCCGATATCGATGCCCTCCCGATTCAGGAGGACACTGACCTGGCTTTCAAATCGGCCAAGGATGGCATTATGCATGCATGCGGACACGATGCGCATACCGCGATTTTGCTAGGGGTGTTGAACATTGTCGGGCAAAATGCCGAGCAGCTTAAAGGTACGATCCGTTTCGTTTTCCAGGCTGCAGAGGAGGTCGGCGGAGGCGCTCGCGAGTTGATTCGTACAGGACTGCTCGAAGGTGTCGATCAAGCCTACGCCATCCATGTCTCGCCTTCCATTCCTACAGGCCAATATGGAGTAGGTTATGGATCGCTCATGGCCGCCGGAGAAGCGTTTGACGTGGAAATATGGGGCAGCGGCGGCCATGCGGCCAAGCCGGAGGAAGCGAACGACCCGATCAATGTGGCTATTCAGGCGATTACGGCAGCGAAACAGTTGCTGGAACGCAAGACGGATCCGCTCAATCCCAAACTCATGTCCGTTACTTACTTCAACGCTGGTAAAAACAATAACGTCATCTCCGATCGGGCCAACTTCGGCGGAACTTTGCGAACACTGGATGTCGATCTATTGCAGGAGGTCAAGTCGCACCTGGTTCAAACGTTAAAGCACGTGACTGCTTTGTACGGAGCGGACTTTCGAATCCGGTTTGAAACCGATGGCTTGCCGCCGGGGGAGCCGCCGTCCCTGGCGTTGTTCAATCATGACGAGACGACTCGTATTGCGGCATCCGCCATCGCGAAAAATCTTGGCAAAGAACGCATCACGACTGTCAAGCCGTCGTTGACCGGCGAAGATTTTGCTTTTATTTCTGCGATCGTACCTTCGACGATGGTGTTTGTAGGTGTCAGAAACGAAGCGCTGGACGCCGTATATCCGCTTCATCATCCGAAATTCCGAATCGATGAAGCCGCACTGGAATACGGTGTCGCTTATTTCCTCAGTCTCCTAGAAGAACTGACCGTTTTGGAACGGCATGCAGAGGTCTAATAAACTAACAGAAAAGAGATGTTCATTATGGCAGAAATCGAAAGCTTTCAATTAGATCACAACATCGTCAAAGCTCCTTATGTCCGCGTAGCGGGATTGGAGCATGACGAGAAGGGAAGCACCGTACAGAAATACGATTTGCGCTTCCTGCAGCCGAATAAGGATGCGTTGCCGACAGCAGCGGTTCATACGCTGGAACATTTGCTCGCTACTTATTTGCGAGATGAAATCAATGGCGTAATCGACATTTCCCCAATGGGTTGCAGAACGGGATTTTACTTGATTTTATGGAACGAGCATCCGCCGGAAGAAATCGCCTCCGCGCTTGAAAGAACGTTGAAACGCATCCTAGAAACCACCGAGGTTCCCGCGGTCACTGCCTTGCAATGCGGCAATTATAAAGACCATTCGCTGTTCTCCGCGCAGGAATATGCCCGAATCGTGCTGGAAGCCGGTATTAGCCGCGACGCCTTCGAGCGCGTACTGTAATCGCAATGATTGCGATTGATTTGTCAAACCGGTTGGCTGTCGTAACCGGCGGACGCTCGGGAATCGGCAAGGGCGTCGTCGAGCAGCTTCTGAAAGCAGGGGCTACGGTGATTTCGGCAGATATTACGATTGAGCAGGAATACGAGCCAGCCGGGGCACGGTTGATCGAAACGAGACTCGACTTGTCCCGATCGGCCGATGTGGAACGCTGGGTATCGGTTGTGACTGCCGAAGCAGGCGTCCCTGACATCGTGGTCAACTGCGCCGGAACCTCTACGATGGATTATGTCATCGATAGCTCGCTTGCGGATTGGGAAAAAGTTTTTTCGATCAATACGACTGGGCTGTATTTAACTTCCAAACTATTCGCGAAAGCGATGGTCGAAGCCCAAAAGCCGGGCCGAATCATCCAGATTGCTTCTCAAGCCGGGAAAAACGGCTATCGGGCGATGGGCGCATATTGCGCCTCCAAGCATGCCGTTCTCGGGTTAACCAAAGTCATGGCCATCGAACTGGCCAAACATGGCATTCTGGTTAATGCGGTTTGTCCCGGCATCGTCGAAACGCCGATGAAGCATCGGGAACGCATTGAAGGCGGCGCCATCCGCGGCATGACGGCCCAGGAGATTTATGAAGAGGATTGTTCGCAAGTCCCGCTTGGCCGTACGGCGCAAGTGGAGGATGTCGCGGGTGTTGTTCTATTCCTGACGAGCCAGCTGGCTTCATATATGACCGGCCAAGCGATCAACGTGACGGGTGGCATGACGATGCACTAGATCATTACGCAAGGAGTTATAAACCAACATGAAGATAGCCTTTATTGCTGCGATGGCGCAAGAGATCGGTCCGCTGCGAGCCAAGGCGAGCCTGCTGAATAAGGTGCGGATTGGCAAAACGACCATTGAAGAAGCCGTATTGGACGAGCAACCATTGCTGTTGGTTGAAAGCGGGATCGGCAAGGTAAACGCCGCGGTCGCCACCACGATTCTGATTGAAAGACACCGGCCCGAGCTGATCATTAATATCGGATCGGCCGGAGCTTTCGATCGGAAGCTGAACGTAGGCGACGTTGTTGTCGCTACCGAATTTAAATACGGCGACGTAGATGCGACCAACTTCGGTTATGCCAAAGGACAGGTTCCCCAAATGCCGGCAGCCTATCCGTTGGCAGCCCGGTGGGTAGACTTCGTGCTTCACACGATTGCGAATCATAAGTTCTCCTACGCGGTCGATCATGGCTTGGTGCTGACGCTCGATTCCTTTATGAGCAGCCAGCGGCGAGTCGAGCAGACGCTGCATGATTTTCCGACCGTCAAGGTGTCCGATATGGAAGGGTTGGCTATCGTTCAGGCTGCCGATCAGTATGGCATTCCCGTTATCGGCATCAAAGCGGTGTCGGACCATGCAGGTGAAGAGGAAGGCTCTACCGCCAGCTTTACGGAAAATCTCCATTATGCGGCGGATACATCTTCGCATTTTGCAGAGCTTTTATTGCGCCAGTTGGCCTCATAAGCAGTTAATATGACAGGTTTCTGTTCGGCTTTTTCCCGGCCGAGCAGAATCCTTTTCATTATTCAAAGACTTTATCATCGAATGCCGATTACCCATCAGGAGCGTAAAAAGCCCTGTTCGGATAATCGGTACTTATTGTAATTATACTCAAATCTAGTATATACAGCGGGGGTTCTTCATTGAATATCGATAACATAGAAGCATTCGTTTATATCAATCATTATGGCAGCTTTAATAAAGCGGCAGATGTGCTTTTTCTCTCCCAGCCCACCGTCACGGTTCGTATACAATCGCTTGAACGGGAGTTAAACTGCCAGCTGTTCGAACGAGTCGGCAAACAAATTACGCTGACGGATCGGGGTCGGCAATTTTTGCCGTATGCGCAGCAAATTCTCGAGACTTATCAAAAGGGAAGACAGCGCATCTTATCCCAAAGCGCGATGCCCGAGGAATTACGCATTGGCAGTACGGTCTCCGTCTCCAACTATTTAATGGCCCCTATACTGGTACATTTGACCAAACGATTTCCCCATATCACGTTTAATCTGACGACAGGACCGACCCAAGTTTTGGTTGATAAGCTAAAGGTCAAGGAGATTGACCTGGCTTTCGTTCGCAAAATGGTTAATCCGGCTGTTAATGCCTATTGCTTTCTCGATGATCCCATCAATCTGTATGTGTATGCTGACCATCCCCTGGCTAAAGCAGGCCGGTCTTCCATTCGTAGCATCAGTAATGAAACATTGGTCTTCTTTGAGTGCGGCTCACTGGATTGGGAGCGAATTCATCGCGTATTTGACAGTATGGAGCACCCCCCGAAAATCAAATTCGCCGTCGATAATTCTGAAACTGCCAAGAAGCTGATTTTGAGCAAGGCGGGAATTGCCTTCTTACCGGCTACATGCGCCGAGAAAGAGGTTAAAGAAGGTAAACTTGTGCGAGTTGAAATTGCGGAAACTGCAGACGTCTCCCTGCAAACGTATATTATCTCGACAGATAGCAGTCATTCGAATGTCATTGAAGCGCTGCTGGAGCTAAAGACGGATTGGTATGAGTAATAAAACATGTTAATAAAAGAATAATAAAATGCAATTAGACGCATGGACCGGCAAAGTGGTAGATTTAAGTGTACCCAAAATACCCATTAAATTGATGGGGATTATGCACTATCGTAATCTGCAAGCAGCTATGTTTGGCATGTGGCTTTAACATCATCAAACGATTAAGGGGAATTAAACATGAGCAACGAGAATATTCAAGCCTTTCGGGAGACGCACGAAAAGCTGGTACATGCTATTCAAGGTTTGAGCGAAGAGGAATTGGTATGGAAGCAGGCGCCGGAGAAATGGAGCGTTACAGAGGTGCTAAGCCATCTGGCTGATCATAGCATTGTAATCTCCTTTAGAATTCGTGATATTTTAGCGGATACCACATCTTCATTGCCGGCGTTCGGTCAGGATGCTTGGGTAAAAGGCCAGCATGCCAATCTAGGAAACGCTGCAGATATTCTAGCTTTCTTTCATGCTATTCTGCAGTATAACGCGCTCCTGCTTGATCGGCTGACGGAAGAGGAGTGGGGAAAATCCGCGCTTAATTTCAAAGGCGATCAGGTCAGAATCTTGGATATCGTTCGCGGCTTTGCGGCCCATGTAGAGAATCATCTGGGACAGATCAGCCGTATTCGGCACGCCCAAGTTGCTAGTTAAATAAGGGTGACGGTTCAAGGAATTGCAGTAATCCTATTAGCTGGACAAGTCTAGGAGAATAACAGTGGAGGGATAACCATTATGATAATCGATTTTCGAATGAAAGCGCCGATTCCAAAGTGGGAAAAGCTGTTTGCGGACGGTAAGGATGTTGTCAGAGATAACAACAAACTAAGAAACGTTGTCTCGGTACCGTCAAATACGCTTGACGAGGTCATTGGAGAACTAGATTTCCACGGCATAGATTACGCGGTCATTATGGGACGCGGCAACGAGCCGGGATCATCGAACGAGGAGCTTGCGGATTTTCTGAGAAGCCCTCGGTCCAAACGCTTCATTGGTTTTATCGGCGTGGATACTGTCGACGTCGACGAAGCGGTAAGAACGATCGAAACCTACGCCGCTACTGGATTGTTCCGCGGGGTGGCTATCAACGCGTCCGTGCTGCTGCCTCATTTACCGGTAGGCGATCCTGCATGGGACCCTATTTTCAAAGCCTGCGTGAAGCATAAGTTGCCGCTTGCGCTCACCTTGAGTATTTATCTAGGTGTGACCGGACCGAGGCAGAATTACGACTTCGCTAGACCGAGTCAGCTGGTTAGAGCCGCTCAAGCGTTCCCGGAATTAAACTTTATTATTAACCACGGAGCTTGGCCATTTATCGATGAAGCGATCGGAACCGTTTCGTACCTTCGCAACATTTACATCCTGCCTGATCTGTTCGTTCGATTCCCGGGCGGAGATAAATATTTGGAAGCTGCTAATTTTCATTTGTCGGAGCAAGTTCTGTATGGAAGCAATTATCCCAATGTTCCGTATGAATTCACGCTGGAGAAAGTCAGGAGCTGGCAGTGGGATGAAGGCGTGCAACAGAAGTTTTTTTATGAAAATGCCGCTAAGCTGCTAGGACTGCCTGTTGAGGAGTAATGATCCGCAATTAAATACAACCAAGAATTATGGAGGAATAGAAATGAAAAACAGAATGTTCGTATTCATTGTACTTGCACTAGTACTTGTCATCTCCGGTTGCGGTACCAAGAAAAATGAGGGTGGCGTCCAAAAAATTATCGTCGGCGCGACAAACCAGTTCCCCCAAGTGAGCTTCCTGGACAAGGATGGCAAATTAACCGGTTATGACATCGAGCTCGTTCGCGAGATTGATAAGCGTCTTCCGAATTATGAATTCGAATTTAAAATTCTCGATGCGTTGCCAAGCATGCTTCTCAGTCTGGACACGAATAAGATTGACATGATCGCTCACGAAATCGCAAAAAACCCAGAGCGCGATGAAAAGTATTTGTTCAATAAAGTGCCGTACGCCTATTGGAAAAACATGATCACGGTCGCGAAGGACAACAACGACCCGATTGAGACGCTGGATGACGTCAAGGGCAAAAAATTTCTGACGCACGCCTCCAGCTCTGCGGAGCAAGTCCTGAAAAATTATAATAAGGATCACGACAACGCGATCGAGCTCGTATACGCCAGCGGTGATGTATTCGACATCGCCGAACAAATTTCTACAGGTCGCGTGTATGCCTCACTGCAATCCGACTTCGTGCTCCCGGTAATCGACCCGCAAGGCAAGCTGAAGACGGTCGGCAAACCGCTGAGCCAATCGGAAATTTTGTTCCTATTCCGTAAGAACGATTCCGAAGGGCAGACGTTAGCCGACGCGATCGACAAAGTGCTACAAGAGATGAAAGAGGACGGCACGCTGAGCGCCCTGAGCAAGCAATGGCTCGGTCAAGATTTCACAACGGCGGATTAACATTTTCGCGCTCTTGAAAGGGTGACTCACCATAGAAGTACCTTTCGACATTTCGTATGTATTCGAATACGCAGTTAAACTGCTTCCCTATATCCGAATTTCATTGTTAATCGTTGCAGGTTCCTTGATCGTAGGTTTGGGCGTCGGGTTTCTCGCCGCCCTGCCTCGGCTTTATCGCATCCCTGTCTTGCAGAGCTTGTCTAAACTATACGCCTCTTTTTTTCGCGGAACGCCAATCTTGATCCAGTTATTTTTGTTTTATTACGGATTGCCTGAAGTGTTGAAGCTGCAAGGCATCGATCTTTCAAGGGTGCCAGTGCTCGTTTTTGTCATTGCGACATACGGGCTAAACGTCGGAGCGTATATTTCGGAGGGGATCCGGTCGGCGGTTACCTCCGTTGATCGCGGACAAATCGAAGCGGCATATGCAGTCGGAATGAACGGCTTGCAGGCGTTTAGGCGAATCGTGCTCCCTCAGGCGCTCGCGATTGCAATTCCGATCTTTGCGAACGTAACGATCGGGACGCTGAAGGACACTTCGCTTGCTTTTACACTCGGCGTTATGGAGCTGACGTCGAAGGCGCGATCGCTTGGGTTGCTGGCGCAGCACTTTATGGAGGCGTACATCGGTCTTGCAATTATCTATCTCATGATTAGCCTGCTGCTTGAACGGGCGTTTCAGTTCATCGAGCGTCGCATGCTTCGGCACGAGCAGCCGATATCGTCCTCGAAGCAAGCCAGATCCTTTAAATTATGGCAAAAACGCCGCCCGGCACCTGATGCCTCACTGAACAAGGGAGGGCAATGAACGTGAAGTTGGACCCTTCATTTATTTGGACCGCGCTCGTGGAACTGTTGAGCGCAGTGCCGACAACGCTTAACGTCACCATGGTGTCGATACTTTTCGGTACGCTCATCGGAACGATCGTCGCCTTAATTCGTATTTATCGCGTGCCGGTTCTGAATCCAATCGCAAGCGCGTATGTGACCGTTATCCGCGGCACCCCAATGTTGACACACCTGCTGCTCATCTATTACGGGCTGCCTATGCTCGTGAACGGGCTGTCCGATTCGTTTGGCTGGTCGTTCCGAGCGGCGTCTATTCCGATGATCGGCTTCGCATATCTTTCCTTTTCGATTACGTCGGGCGCCTATTTGTCTGAAGTTGTCCGCTCCGGCATGCTTGCCGTGAATCGCGGTCAGATCGAAGCGGCTTACGCGGTAGGGATGACGACACCGCAGGCGCTGCGACGTATCGTACTCCCGCAGGCGTTCGCCGTTAGCTTGCCGAATCTGACGAATGCGTTGATCGGCGCGCTGCATGGCTCGACGCTTGTCTTCTCATTAACGGTCGTCGATATTAACGCCAAGGCCCAGATCGTCGCTTCGACCAATTGGAAGTTCTTTGATGCTTACTTGGCTGCTGCCATCTTGTACTGGGGATTAACGGTGCTAATCGAACAATTGTCGGGACTTCTGGAGAAACGAATTAACGTCTATAATCGCGGAGGCGTCGCATGATCAAGCTTCAAAATATAACGAAGTCATTCGGTCGTCTGCAGGTGCTGAAGGGCATCGATCTCGTTGTTGAGAAAGGCGAGGTCGTGGCGATACTCGGCCCGAGCGGCTCCGGCAAAACGACGCTATTGCGCTGTATCAACTATCTAGAGAAGCCGAGTGACGGCGAAATTACAATCGACGATTTTACGGTGAACTGCAAGCGTCCGTCCAAGAAGGACATCCATACGCTGCGCGGGAAGACGGCAATGGTGTTCCAGCAATATAATCTGTTCCGCCATAAAACGGCGCTCGAGAATGTGATGGAAGGTCTTGTCGTCGTCCAGAAGGTGGAGAAGGAGGAGGCGCGTCGCCGGAGCATTGAGTTGTTGGAAAAAGTAGGGCTCGGCAACAAGCTGAACGCTTATCCGAGTCAATTGTCCGGCGGTCAGCAGCAGCGCGTCGGTATTGCGCGGGCGCTCGCGCTGAACCCGGAAGTCATTCTCTTCGACGAGCCGACATCCGCGCTCGATCCAGAGCTGGTCGGCGAGGTGCTTGCCGTTATTCGGAACATTGCGAAGGAAGGCATTACGATGATAATTGTCACCCATGAGATGGGGTTCGCTCATGACGTTGCGAATCACGTCGTATTCATGGACGAAGGTATTATCGTGGAGGAAGGCAAGCCGAACGATATATTTGTCTCGCCGAAGGAAGAGCGTACGAAGCAGTTTTTGAAGCGCATTACGCCGGAAGGCGTGTATTCCATATAGAAATAGGAGCGATTAAGTAATGGCACTTCATTTTGGCATATTGGACCACAGTACCGTATTTCCAGGCCAGACGCCCAAGAAGGCGCTGGAGAACACAATTAAGTTGGCTCAATTGGCTGAAGCGCTCGGCTATGAGCGTTTCTGGGTATCGGAGCATCATGATTCCCCGGATATTGCGGGCTCTTCCCCTGAAGTGTTGATCTCGTATTTACTTGCGCAAACCGAGCGCATTCGGATCGGCTCCGGCGGCGTAATGCTGCAGCATTACAGTCCATATAAAGTGGCTGAGAATTTCAACGTGCTAGCTCACTTAGCGCAGGGGCGTGTAGATCTAGGGATTGGCCGCGCACCGGGAGGTCTTCCGAGATCGACCAAAGCACTGCAAAAGGGGATCGTCCAAGCGGATTCGTTTGACGATAAGCTGGCCGAGCTCGTGCAGTTTGTAAATGGCGCTGCGGACGAGGAGCATCCGCTTGCAGGTCTGCAAGCGAATCCGATACCCGATATCCCGGCGGATATCCATCTGCTGGGCACGAGCATTTCCAGCGCCGAGCTTGCGGCTAAACTGGGGTTGCCGTACGTTTACGCCCTGTTCATCAACAGCGATCCGGAAGCGGCGCTAAACGCATTGGATAAGTATCGGAACAATTTCAATCGGGCGAAAGGCGCAGAGCCAAAAGCCATTCTCGCGCTATCCGTCATCGTTGCGGATACGGAAGAGGAAGCGGCCGAACTCGCAGGAACGTTAAAGAGCATACGCGTCACGCTGGCAAGCGGCAAAACGGTAAATGTCGGTACGCTTGAGAAAGCAGAAGAATTTGCAAGGCAAGCAGGCGAGACCTATGAGACTGAAGAGCGTGAGATTGATATAGTTAAAGGAACGAAAGAAACGGTTCGTAAACGGCTGCTGGAATTGACGGAACGGTATGGTATAGATGAGCTGATTTTCATAACAGCCATACCTCATTTTGAGAAGCGAGTCCGTTCTTTTACGTTGCTCAAGGAAGCGTTCGAAGAGCAGACGGTTTGACGGAATTGGGGAGGAGGTATATCGATGGGCCGATTTGCCACAGCGTCGCTGGAGCAAAAATTGATTGCCTTTAGGCGGCAATTGCATGAAAACCCGGAGCAGTCTCACGAAGAGTTCGAAACGACCGCAGCCATTCGCGGTTGGCTCATCGAAGCGGGTATCCGAATCGTCAGCGAGTATCCGCTTGAGACGGGTGTTATTGCGGAGGTAGGCGGTTTGCAAGACGGACCCATCATTGCCGTGCGGGCAGATATCGATGCCCTTCCTATCCAGGAAGAGACGGGGCTGTCTTTCGCCTCGCGCGTGTCCGGCAAAATGCATGCTTGCGGGCATGATTTTCATACCGCTGCGATACTCGGCGCGGCTCTGCTGCTGAAGAAACGGGAGCAGGAGTTAAAGGGGACAGTGCGGTTTCTGTTCCAGCCGGCTGAAGAGAAGGCGAAAGGGGCCATTCAGGTCATTCGGAGCGGCGTACTTGCTGGCGTCAGCGCTATATTTGGCCTTCATAATAAGCCCGACTTGCCCGTCGGTACGATTGGCATCAAGGCAGGGCCGATCATGGCTTCGGCGGATGGCTTCATCGTCGAGATCGAAGGTCGAGGCAGCCACGCTGCTATTCCAGAAGCCGGAATCGATCCGATCGTGGTTTCGGCGCATGTGATTACGGCGCTTCAGTCGGTCGTGAGCCGCAACGTCGGATCGCTTGACAGTGCTGTTGTTAGCGTGACGCGGCTAAATAGCGGCAATAGCTGGAATGTTATTCCGGATAAGGCGGAGTTCGAAGGTACGCTGCGAACGTTCGACGAACGTGTACGCGCTGTAGTGCGCGATCGTTTCGAGCAGATCGTAGTCGGCGTATCGTCGGCGTTCGGTGCGAAGGCGAAGGTTCACTGGAACGATGGACCACCGCCGGTTATCAACGACAGCGAGTGGGCCGCACGAGCGACATTGGTGGCGTCTTCAGTCGGTTTGGACCCTATTGAGCCTGCACCTTCGGCGGCTGGCGAAGATTTCGCTTTTTACTTGCAGGAGACGCCGGGGCTGTTCGTCTTTTTCGGTACATCTGGACCAGCGGAGTGGCATCATCCCGCGTTTGATGTCGACGAGAAGGCGTTGCCTCTAGCAGCGGATTTTTTTGCGGCATTATCTGTAGATGCGCTAAACCAGCTCAATGCCAGGCCCTAGGGTATGCGAGAGTCTATTTTGATAAGAGAAGGGAAGTCACTGCCATTCGAAACATATACGATGTTATCGTCATCGGCGCCGGCTCGATGGGAATGAGCGCAGGTTATGAGCTGTCGAAGCGCGGTTTGAAAACACTGTTGATCGACGCCTTTGATCCGCCGCACCCGAACGGCAGCCATCACGGAGAGCCGCGGCTCATCCGTCATGTGTATCATGGAGGAGAAGCCTATGTTCGCATGGCTCTGCGGGCGGACGAGCGGTGGTTGGAGCTGGAAGAAGCGACCGGCGAGAAGCTGCTCGAGCGGGCCGGGGTGCTGAGTATAGCTGATCCTGACGTCTACAAGTTCGATATTCGAGTCGACGATGCTCGGAAGCATGGCGTTCGACTGGAATTACTGGATGCGCAAGAAATAGGAAAGCGATGGAAAGGGATCCGGACTCCCGATACATTCCGCGCGTTGTACGAGCCGGATGCCGGTTACTTGTATAGCGAGAAGTGCATCGCTGCCTACAGGCAACAGGCGCTGAACGCCGGAGCGACACTGCTTACGAACTGTTTCGTCACGGAAGTGAAGGCAGACCAGACTTCCGTTACTGTCCGTACGAAAGATGACGTCTTCGTCGCCGGTCAAGTCCTATTGTCGGCCGGCGCATGGTTCAAGACGTTGGAACCGTTCGTTCATCTTCCGATCCGGGCTGTTCGCAAGACGGTCGGCTGGTTTGAGCCGTCAGGCGCCGCGTTCGATGCAGGGATATTTCCCGGCTTCTCGTTAATTACGCGCAACGGCGGCTATTACGGCTTCCCCAGCATCGATGGGGCTGGCGTGAAGATCGGGCGGCACGATACTGGCGTTGAGTGGACGCCAGGCGAGCCTTTCGAGCCTTTTGGCGACTACCCCGAGGATGAGGGCGACATAAGAGCGGCGCTGGAGGCATACATGCCGGATGCTGCGGGGCGTTTGTTGCGAGGAGCGGCATGTAAGTACGAAATGACGTCTGATGACAACTTTATTATCGACTTCCACCCCGCATATCCGAATGTGCTGTTAGCTGGCGGTTTTTCCGGTCACGGCTTTAAATTCGCGAGCGTCGTTGGCGAAATTACGGCCGATCTGATCGAACACCGGAAGTCGTCGCAAGATCTTCGGCTGTTCGCTGTTTCGCGCTTCGCGCCCACAACATAGTGATGAAACGAGTAGAACCTATCGGAAAGCAGGTGGCAGCTATGCCAGAAAGCCGAATTGTCGTCCGATTAGAGACGCCCTCCGATCGCGAATCGGTCAGGCGCGTATTGTTGGGCGCTTACGGACAATATGAAAACACGCTGTCCCGGGAACTTTGGGAGAATTATATAGAGGAAATCGAGGCGGCTGCAGCCGGCAAGGGCGCGGCAACGAAGGCGCGATTCGTCGCCGAGCTCGACGGGGCAATCGTAGGCAGCGTCTTTCTGTTCGAATCGTCGGAGACAGCCTACGGATACGCAGGCATTTCAACGCCGATAATACGCCTGCTCGCCGTGGTCAAAGCTGCGCGCGGCCAAGGCGTCGCGACGGAGCTCATTCGTGCTTGTGCTGAGCTTGCGCACGCGGGCGGTGCGGAGTCGCTTCATCTCCACACGTCAGATCGTAATGAATCTGCCGTTCGTTTGTATGAGCGGCTTGGTTTTGAGCGGGCTTTTGAATGTGACAGGCAATACGGAGATATCCTCGCGAAGAGCTATCGTCTGCAATTGAACGAGACAGAGTTGCTGAGATCATAATGGAAAGAATTAAAACACCTTTTTGTCTGGCAGTGGAAGTTTGACACTCCCACTTTACCAAACAAAACGGTGTTTTTTTATTTGATTGCGAGCTTCTGATCTGTTTTTTCTGGCAGAGCAGGAACCTTGCTAACGGCATGTCGTCGCAATTGGAGACAATTTGTCCACAACTGAACGACGATTTAGTGACATCTGTTTTGTATAGTTAAGGTGCCAGCGGTGATGCGCCGTGAGCTCAGTAATCTATTATCATAAAGGAGCAGTTACCATGAATAAAATGAGGCTTTTGTCGTTCTTCAGACGTTCTCGCCGAAGTGTAGGGCTACGAATGTTAGCCGTTCCCTTTCTCCTTGCTGCATTTGTTTCCTCCACGGGCTGTGCAAGCCAATCCGATGTTGAACCGGATAAACAGGTCATACCTACAACGCCAGTATCAAGTGTCCGGCCAACGGATGCGGTTAAAGAGGAAACACCGCCAACTGATGTACCCAAAGCACCTGAGTTTCCCCCGGTTCAGTATGAATCCGCCTGGCCTGACCGAACAGTTCTCTCTGACAAGGGGTATCCGGTTAACAGTTGCGTGCCCGAAGAACTGCGTTCTCATGCAACAACGTTAAAAACGAGTGACGATATTTATCTTTCGGCGCTTGTATTGGGGAGTGGTTCCGATGGCATATTGCTTGACCATGAGCAAGGCTATAGTATTTGCTCATTTCTAGATATAGGCACAGAACTGGCCGAACAAGGCTATTTGGTCGTGCTTCCCGAATATCGAGCTCATGGGGCTTCGCAGAAAACAGAAAACATGAAATCAATTGACCTTGACGCCGAAGCCGCTCTTAATGAACTTGCGCGTCAAGGAGCAAAACGAGTTTTCCTAGCAGGCGCTTCTTGTGGAGGGACAACGGCAATTATCTCAGGAGTCCGCCAACCATTGCCCATCCAGGGACTTCTAATACTGTCTTCCCCTGCACAATGCGGTCAACTGGATGCCATTCCAAGCATAAAAGAACTGAAAGCTCCTTCTCTGTTTGTCGTATCGCCGGGAGATATGAATGGAGCGGTTGAAAAGCAAGTACGCCAGTTGTATGAAGCATCCGGCTCGGATCAGAAAGAACTCCTCATTGATGAGAGCGGATTTCATGGGACGGATATGTATAAAAGCGGAGAGTATGGCGATAAACTGCGAACCCGAATCGTGAATTTTATTAACGCAGCCTTTCATTGATGACGAAGGACTGCGCAAATAAGAACAGGCAACCTCCGTAATTTTGCGGAGGTTGCCTGTTTTTTGGCCGGGCCTGCAAATCAACAATTGACACAATTAATAGTAATCATTACAATTTACTAATCGTAATAATTACGAATAATAAAGAAGGGGGCGTTCTTGGCATGATTTTATAGGGAAAAGAGAAGAGGCATGAAGTTAACCATTGATTTGTTATTTAAAACTTGAAATGAAACTATAGGAGGTTGTCATGAATATGAAAAGAAAAAAACAAATATGGACTTTACCATACGGTGTATGGGTAGTATGCGCACTTTTATTTTTGGCAGGATGCGGTTCCGATTCTAAGGTACAAGAAAGCCTATCTGCCTCCCAAAACCCGTCAACGATTAAAACAGATTTGGTGCTTGCCGTGGGAAAAATGGATGGGGGACAGTTTGACCCCAAGAAGGGCTGGGGGATGACACAAATTCGTTTGACTCACAGCTCTCTTCTTGCGATCGACTCTGATCTCAACTTTATTGGAGACCTCGCAAAATCCTACAACATAAGCGAGGATGGCCTTACATGGACATTCCCTTTACGGGAAGAAGCCAAATTCTCAAATGGCGAGCAGGTTTCTGCTGAAGATGTAAAGTTCACGTATGAAATGCTCAAGGAAGACGGCATCAAGTTTGATTTATCATTTGTTAAGCAAATAGAAGTGACAGAGGGCAATACAGTTGTGATCAGGCTTAATGAACCGCGTTCTACTTTTGTAAGTCAATTGACGGAAATCGGTATTGTTCCGAAAGCGCACTACGATGATCAATACTCCCAAAATCCGATTGGTTCTGGTCCATATAAGGTTGTTCAGTACGATGATGGGCAACAAGTTATTCTGGAATACAACCCTTATTGGTATGGTAAAGAGCCTCAGTTTAAAAAGTTGACTTTCCTGCTTCTTGCAGAAGACGCCTCGCTTGCAGCGGCCAAGGCAGGGCAAGCGGATATTGTGTATGTTCCGCCGACATTTGCGAATCAAAAAGTGGATGGAATGACGCTTCGTACATATGAGAGTATTGACTCCCGCGGAATCATGATGCCTACCGTGCCTAGCGGGGGCAAAGGCATGACCAACGGAAATGAAGTTAACATCGGGAACGATGTGACTTCCGATCTCGCGATTCGCCAGGCGCTTAATATTGGATTGGATCGTCAGAAGCTTCTGGATGTGGCGCTGGATGGGCATGGCAAAAAAGCATTTTGTCTATGCGATAATATGCCTTGGTTCAACGAGAAAACCATTGTCGAGGACGGCGATATCCAATCTGCCCAAAAAATACTCGCCGAAGGCGGTTGGGTAGATACGAATAAAGACGGTGTTGTGGAAAAAAACGGTCGCAAAGCCGAGTTTGACATGTACTTTAGCTCCAGCGATCAGCTACGCAGCGATCTTGCCCTTGCCGTCGCTGATCAGGCAAAAGAATTCGGCATTAAAATCAATACGATTGGCGCTACCTGGGATGAAATCTATCTCAAAGGCAAGACCGCAGCAGTCGTATGGGGAGGAGGAAGGCATCACCCCCATCAATTGTTCTCGATGAATTCCTCCGAAAGAATGAACAATGGGATCGACAACATGTCAAACTATCGAAATCCTAAAGTAGATGAATATTTGAAAAAAGCGTTAAATGCGACTTCCCAGGAAGAAGCGAATAAATATTGGAAGCTTGCTCAATGGGACGGAACGACGGGCTTCAGCGGAAAAGGAGATGCGCCGATTGTTTGGTTAATGCGAGTGGACCACTTATATCTGGCGAATGAAAAGTTGAATCTTGGAAAGCAACCGGTTCATTCGCATGGACATGAGTGGGCATTATTCGGTAACGTAACCGAATGGTCATGGGACAAATAACCATGACAAAAAGTATCGTGTTTCGTTTTATTCGCGTGATTACTTTATTGATCGGGCTATCCATCCTCACCTTTTCCCTGATTCATCTGTCGCCGATGGATCCGGTTAATGCCTATATCGGAGGGGATAGCTCGGCGTCACCGGAGCAGATTGAAAAATTCAAAGCATACTGGGGAGTAAATAAAAGTCCGGTAGAGCAATATTTCACCTGGGCCGGGGCGTTATTGCAAGGCAACTTTGGCACTTCTTTGCTTTATCGCAGCCCGGTCCTGGATATTATTCAAAGCCGTTTTTTAACATCGCTCGCCCTAATGGGGGTGGCATGGGTTTTATCGGGAGTGATCGGATATTTGCTTGGTACGGTTGCAGCCATGAATCGGGGAAAGACGATCGATAAAATCATTAAATGGTACAGCTACACATTGGTATCGACACCGATATTCTGGATGGGACTTATTCTGTTAATCGTCTTTGCCGTTTGGCTAAAGTGGTTTCCCGTGGGGCTGGCTGTACCGGCCGGCGTGTTGGAAAGCGATGTGCGCTTCATAGACCGAATTCATCATTTTGTGTTGCCAGTGCTGACCTTGAGCATTTTGGGGGGTTCTAATATTGCGATGCATACTCGCGAGAAGATGATCGATATCCTGAACACGGAATTCATTGTTTTTGCCAAGGCAAGGGGAGAAAGCAGTTGGCAAATTTTCAAAAACCATGGCGTACGCAACTCGATCCACCCGGCCATTTCCCTGCAATTTGCTTATTTCGGCGAGCTGTTCGGAGGCTCCATGTTGGCGGAACAAGTTTTTGCCTATCCGGGGTTAGGCAGCACCCTGACTACGGCTGGACTTAATGGCGACTTGCCATTGATGGTAGGGATCATTTTAATCAGTTCCCTGTTTGTATTTACGGGAAATCTGATCGCCGATCTTTTGAATAAGATTGTTGACCCGCGTGTGAAAGGAGCGATGTAAGGTGCAGGGGGTCCAAGAAGGGTTAAATGTACGGAAGAAAATGATTCTATTGCTCGCTTTTTCTTCCGGATTCTTGTTGGTGATTCTGTTTCTTAGTTTTTGGCTAAGCAACGATAATCTTCGCTTGAGTAGCGCGAAGAACCTTGCGCCAAATCTGGAGCACTTATTCGGCACGGATTGGCTAGGGCGAGATATGTTTACGCGGACGATCAAAGGATTGCGTCTGTCGCTGGCATTAGGAGCCTTCACCTCCTTGCTTAGTGTAATCATTGCCACTTTAATGGGCGTATGCGCGGCGACTTTTGGCAGAACGGTTGATGCTGTCATCTCCTGGTTGATCGATTTGTTTATCGGAATGCCCCATCTCGTTTTTATGGTTCTGATCTGTTTCATTGCAGGCGGTGGCGTATATGGCATCGTACTCGGCATCTCATTGACGCATTGGACGGCGTTGGCGCGGTTGGTTCGCTCGGAGGTTCTTCAGATCAAAAACGTTGAATACATCCAAATATCCAAAAGCTATGGGAAATCTGCATGGTTTATAGCCAGAAAGCATATTCTGCCGTTTATATTTCCTCAACTTATGATCGGCTTTTTGTTGATGTTTCCTCATGTGATATTGCATGAAGCCGCGCTGACTTTTTTGGGATTTGGGCTTTCTCCGCAAACACCGGCTGTCGGTATCATTCTCTCTGAAGCGATGAGCCACATTTCGACGGGAAAATGGTGGTTGGTCGTTTTCCCAGGGGTGCTATTAGTAGGCGTGATCAAAAGTTTTGATAGTATTGGCGAAAAGTTACGTATTTTAATGGAGCCTTCCAGCGCCAATGAATAGAGGGATACGCGATGAGCAACGTTCAAACAAAACCGTTATTGCAGGTAGACCATTTATCAATCGGCTTTTCTCAGTATGTTAAGGGAACACAAAAGCGTATCATCCATCCTATAGCGGATATGCATGTGGAGATTAACGAAGGGGAAATTGTAGCGGTAGTGGGGGCCAGCGGCTCGGGTAAAAGCTTATTGGCGCATGCCGTACTTGGGATTCTGCCCAGCAACGCGATCTTTAGCGGCAAGATGCTTTACAGAGGAGAAGAACTTACGCCAGCGAGAATGGAGAAGCTTAGGGGGCGAGAGATTTCCTTCATTCCGCAATCGGTTAATTATTTGGATCCTCTCATGCGTGTAGGGCGGCAAGTTCAAATCGGACTAGACCCAAGAACGGCACGGGCACAGCAGGAAAAACTGTTTCTTCAGTATGGTCTTCAGAAAAATGATGGTCGACTGTTCCCTTTCGAACTATCAGGCGGAATGCTCCGCAGGGTATTGTTTGCGACTAGCGTTCGGGAGGGAGTCAGACTCGTCATCGCCGATGAACCGACGCCAGGAATCCATCCACAGGCGCTTTCCGAAATCTTAAGGCAACTCAAACAATTTGCGGAAGACGGTGCGGGGGTCATGCTGATCACCCACGACATCATATCGGCGCTCGAAATCGCGGATCGAGTGGCAGTCATCAAGGACGGGGCGACCGTAGAAATATCCGAAGCGTCTGCTTTCGAAGGTAACGGAGAACGACTGAAAACCGAATACACTCAAAGGCTATGGAGAGCTTTGCCGCAAAATGATTTTGATTTGGAATTTAAGAGAGAGGCGGTGAGATAAATTGCCACTGATCGGGGAGAATTTGGGTCACTATTATCAAAAGGACCGTTGGATCATAAAAGATACCAACCTATCAGTTGCACCGGGCGAGGTGCTCGGTTTATCCGGTTATAGCGGGTGTGGCAAAACGACCCTGTCTCGCATTTTAGCCGGTTATATCTCGCCTCGCATAGGTCGTGTATCGATCGGACATAAGACTTTGGAACGGCGAGCCTTTCGTCCGGTACAGTTGATTTATCAGCATCCGGAAAAGGCGATTAACCCCAAGTGGCGTATGCGGGACGTATTGATCGAATCATATACTCCGTCACAGGACATTCTTGATGCATTCGAAATACGTGAGGAATGGATGAACCGATGGCCTGTTGAGCTATCCGGAGGTGAGAAGCAACGCTTCTGTATTGTCCGTTCGCTGAATCCTGCTACCAAATATATTATTGCCGATGAGATGACGACCATGCTGGACGCGATTACGCAGGCCCGAATATGGCATGCGTTTCTTGGAATCTGCAAAAGCAGAAACATCGGGGTCATTGTCGTCAGCCATGAGTCCAGCCTTCTGAATCGGCTTTGTGACAATATATACAAGGTTGGATCGGGAGGGTAGACCTTGGATCCGTCAACGAACCCATTTTCGCTGCCCAGTGGGAACCGATGAGCGAGCAATAGAAGATTTAAGGCCTTCCGAACCCGGAAGGCCATTTTTGCATGTTATCCTTTCACTGCTCCGGCTGCGACACCTTTGACAATGTGTTTCTGAAGAAGAATGAATACAACAATTGAAGGAAATACGGCCATCACCATGGCGGTCATCGTATATTGCCAGTCCGTCGTATATTGTCCGACAAAAATGTAAGAGGCGAGCGTTAACGTCCGTGTTGATTCGGATCCGTTAACCATAATAAGCGGGAGGAGGAAATCATTCCATATCCACATTACGTCAAGGATGACGATCGTCGCCGTAACAGGTCGCAATAACGGGAAAATAATTTTGTAAAACAAGTACAGTCCTGACGCTCCGTCTATCATCGCGCTTTCGTCGATTTCCCTCGGAATGCTTTTCATAAAACCATGATAAATGAAGACAGCGAGCGGAATCCCGAATCCCCAATATTGAATCCCCAATCCCCATGTGCTTTCCGATAAGTGGAACTCTTTTGCCAGCTTTAGTACAGCTATCATAATAGATTGGAAGGGAATGAGCATCGGGACGATGCAAAAAAAGTAAATTATTCCGCTCCATCTTGTTTTTGTTCTAGATAGCTTATAAGCGGCCATCGATCCGAACAGGATAATTCCGGACACACCAAGAATGGTTATAATCGTATTATTAAGAAAAAGGCGCGGGTAATTGAGATAGTTCCACACGTACGAATAATTCGAAAACTGCAGTTTTTGGGGCAGTGCCAGTACATCGGACATCACCTCCCCAAAGGTTTTAAACGAATTCAAGAGCATGATCAGAATCGGAAACAGAAACAGAACCGCAATGAATACCATCACAACTTCAAGCGCAATTAGCTTTCGTCTCTTCATTTGCATTAAGCTTCAACCTCTTTGCTCTTGGAATATTTCAACTGGATGAACGTGATCAACAAGACCGCAATAAATAGGATGAGAGCCTTTGCGGTGCCGTAACCATACATGTTGTTCTGGAAGGTGTCGCGATAAATATCCAGCGTGATGCTGTAAGTCGATCCGCCGGGCCCGCCCGCCGTCAAAGACAAGATGATGTCGAATACTTTTAAGGAGTTCGTCAAAGCCATAAACACGGAAATGGTAACCGCAGGGGCCAGAAGGGGAAGCGTGATGTGAAAAAATTTTTGAAATGGACCCGCCCCGTCAATTGTCGACGCTTCAAGCAATTCCGATGGAATGGACTGCAATCCCGCGATATAGATCACGATGTAGAAGCCAATCGATTGCCATATGGACACGACAACAATAGAGATAAAGGCTAACCGTGGCTCCCCAAGCCAACTGAGATCGAAGACCGATAATCCTGTGATGGCGCTGAGCGAATTAAATCCCTGCGACAAAAGGAACTTCCAAATAAATCCGACGACAATAAGGCTGATAATGTAGGGAATAAAGAACACCGTACGAAGCAATGTGGATGTTCTTAGCTTTTGATCGAGAATGATGGCAAGAATAATGGCTATAACATTAACCAGCACAATGAATAGAATACTGTACTTCAATGTAAATAAAGCCGATTCGATAAATGCCGTATCGTTAGTGAAAATGTTTATGAAGTTTTCCAGGCCAATAAAGCTTGGTCTTTTTTGTATGCCGTTCCATTCTGTGAAGGAGTATCTCATGCTCATGAAAAACGGGATAAAGAATGCGAATAATACGCATAACATGGCTGGAAGGGTGAATAAAACGAAATCCTTTCTGTCAATAGTTTTCTTTCCGATCCTTTTCATTTCTTCACCTCTGATGATATGATTGCTAATACTCTCGATTATAGAGAAGGAGATTTGACGATTGAATACACTTAAGTGGTCAACTGAAGGTAATAAGGTGAACTAATCGTAGGGGCTGATTCCGTAGATGAAGAAGATCATTGGCTCAGGGCTTCGATCGATTTTTCAATTCTGCACTCGAAAAATCGTCATTAAGCTGATTTTGCTATTTACGTCGATTATTTTTCTAGTGATCGGTGTGCTAACCATTATTTCGTATAAAATGTTGGAAAAAGAATCGCGCAACTCCATTTTGGAGGCAAGCACGAATAATTTGAAATTGGTTAACAAAAGCGTTCGCAAATATTTCGACGAAATTTCGCAGTTTACGGCTCCGCAGTATCGGTATGATCCAATCATGAACGCTCTTCGAAACGAGTCGAACGACCATTCTTCCATGGCGTATCTAGAAGACTATTTAAGGGTTCTTTTCTACTCCAGAACGGATGTGGAAGCCATTTATCTTTATTTAATCAACGAGGAGAAGGTGTACTCCTTATCTCGAGACGACGTTGCGGTGAAAAGTACCTATAATGCCAGCATTCCTAGCCAATACTGGTTCGGGCAAGCGGTTAAAGACAAGAAGAATAGATATATTCAGCCGTTGCTGTTAAGTAGGGATACCGGTTATTCCCAGTTAGGAGAAGAATCGTTTTTTGTTTTTCATCGCGTACTTCGCAATTTGGTGGATCGCAATCCGAGAGCTATTTTATCGGTCGTATTAAATTCATCCTATCGGGACGAAATGATTAAGGATAGTCCCCTGACCGAAGGGGCGGAGCTCCTGCTTCTGGACGCCAATCTGGTGCCTTATTACGGCAATAGTCAGAAAGCTTTGAATCATTTGAACGATATGGCTTTCCGTGATCGTTTGAATGATTTGCAGGAGGGTCACTTTACTTGGTCTGATGGAAGCGAAAAATATATGGTCATCGTTGATGTGGAGGAGCAAGCGGGCTGGAGAATGATCAAGCTGATTCCCTTTGACGAGATTTACAAAGCCGCTCGAATGAACCGAGATTTGAGTTATTCTATTGGCGCCGTTATTTTATCGATATCTATTTTGCTGAATATGCTGACAGCCAATGCAATTACCAAGCCAATCAAGTTGCTTGCCAACAAGATGAGAAGGTTTAGCGAGGGGGCCTTCGATGTAGAGGTGAAGGTCAGAGGATCGGATGAAATTGCTTATTTATCTAACCAATTCAACCTGATGGCCATGCGTACGAGCAAACTGATCAATGAGAAATATCATATGAAGCTGGTGCAGAATAACGCGATACTGAAGGCATTGGAAGCGGAGATTAACCCTCATTTTCTGTATAATGCGCTTCAAGCGATCTCAACCAAAGCCTTGAAAAGCGGCGAAAACGAAATAAGGAAAATGGTAGATGCACTAGCTTTGACGTTGCGCTATTGTATTCGGGGCAAGGAATTCGTATTGCTGAGGGAAGAAATCCAGCACATCGAGAATTACATGCTTATCCAGAAAGCGCGCTTTGGCAAGCGGTTACATATTGCGTACGACCTGGATGAAAGCTTGTATGAAGTGAAAATATTAAGGCTCACGCTGCAGTCGCTGGTGGAAAATTCGGTAAAGCATGCGGTGGAGAAAATAACTTCGCCCGTTACCATAGTCATATCGGCACATTCGAACGACCGCCACACGATCATACGCGTTACGGACAACGGTCCCGGGATGAAGAGAGAAAGATTAATGCAAGTGAGAGGTTCCCTACGAGAAAAGTGGGAAGAGCGGCAACAGGAGAACGAGAGCATCGGTCTTAAGAATGTGAACACGCGATTGCAAATTTTGTACGGCGAAGAATACGGCATCGAAATCAATAGCGACGAATCTGGAACGGATACTTGCATGATTATTCCAAGAGCGGGCGGTGAACCGAATGTATAAATTGTTAATCGTTGACGATGAAGAACCGTTAAAAGAAGCAATCAAGCTGCTCGGGGATTGGGAGAAACACTTGATTAGCCAAATTATCGAAGCGGAGAACGGAAAGGAGGGATTAAAGGCCGTAAGGGAGCATAGGCCGGATATTGTTATTGTGGATATGCGTATGCCCGAACTTGAAGGTCCTGAATTCCTTCAGTATGCGGAGACGGAGTGTCCAGAGCTCATCTCCATCGTAGTCAGCGGATATAATGATTTTAAGTATATGCGGCAGGCGGTCAAATCCAACACCATCGACTATTTGCAAAAACCCGTTATGGAACCCGAGCTTAATCAAGCGCTTGCGACTGCGGTCGCACGACTTGATGAGAGGAGAAAGAAAAAAGTAGTATCGACCGAACAGAATATGGCGATCAATATGTCTTTGCCGATGCTTAAGCAGCATACATACTATTCCTTGATCAAAAAGAACTTTAATCCTCAGATTGTAAAGGCCAGGATGGCGTATTTTAATCCGGGTTACGAGCAGATGAACTGGCAGATGGCATTGCTGCGGATTTTAAATCTGAACACGATCGCTGCTTCAAGATTTAACCGGGAGATGGATCTGCTTCACTTCGCAGTTACGAACATCATGAATGAACCCAATGAGCGGGGAACGGTTTGTTTCAGCTTCGCTAATCCGCAAAAGCCTAATGAAATCATGATTGTATTGTCTCTTAATGGGCATTGTTCGGAAGCTCAAGTCACGTCGATCATTAAGGGACTTATCAAGAGACTGAACGAACTGATAGGAGTCGTCGCGATTGCTGCGATTGGTTCAGTTTGCACAGACGTATTTGCATTAGGGGAATCTTATCGCGTATCGGAACAGATTATGGATACGGTCAACATCTGGAATCGGAAAGAATCCGTATTTGCACGACCGAGCGAGAAAGAGAAAACAAAAATTTATACCCTAGCGGCGAAGACACAGTTGCTTCGGCATGCTTTCGAGCGTGAAAGCGCGGAATTTTGTCGTTCCGTGATCAAAGATTTCATTAAGCCCATTGACGATTACGGTTATCTGGGTTTGGGGAATGCCAACAGGATTAAAGATGAATTGGAGCTGCTCCTCCACGATATCGCGCTGGAATCAGGCGTGCCTTCTGAGTCGCTTTTACGAATAGCAGGCGAAACGGTAGAATTTAAAGACGCCATGGAGTTCGAGAGCTCGCTGCTGCAAATCGCGGACAGCATCGGTAAGTTGATCGCGATGTCTTCGCAATTGAATAAAGCTTTTGACATTAACGAGCTCAAGATCTACATCGATCGTTACTATTTTCAAGATATTAAAATCAAGACTTTTACAGACAAGTATTTTCTAAGCCGGGAATATCTCATGAAGCTTTTCAAAAAGGAGATAGGCTTTGGCATCTATGAGTATGTCCAGAAGGTTCGAATGGAGAAGGCCAAGGAGTTGTTGAGCGATCCGACGTTAAAAATTCAATCGATCGCCGAATTGTTAGGTTACAGCAACAGTCACTATTTCAGCAAGGCCTTTAAAAACTACTATCGCCTCTCTCCTTCCGAGCATCGGGCTCTTCAAGCGGAACATAGAGCGGAATGATAGTATTCACTTTATTACACGCAAGACATTACTTAATTGCATTTTGCCCGACGGCCCCTTTTTGGATAATAAGTGTGAAAGTCATTTCAAATCTTGCGGAGGGGTCAAAGTGGTATCAAATGTGAAAAGGGCGTTACTAGGTTTTGCTTGCGTTGTTCTGACGGTCGGCCTTCTGTCTGGTTGCGGTAGCAACAATTCGAATGAGAATCAGAGTTCGCCATCTGTTGCATCGTCCGAAACGCCGAATGAAGTCAATCAAACTTCGGATAAGCCTGCTACAATTCGTATGTTTATAGCTTCTCCCGAGTATACGAATGCGTTTAACGATTCAATAAAAGAATACAAGAAAGTTAAGCCCAACGTGACGATCGAATTGCAGATTACGCAAGCGGATTATCCGACCCTGCTGAAGGCAAAGATCGCAGCTGGCGACCTGCCCGACGTATTTCAGTCGACAGCCGGCGGAGAATTGAAGCAATATGCGGAGTATAGCGCGGATCTATCGAACGAACCGCTTGCAGCAGCCTTGTCGGATAATGCGAAGAAGAATATGACGCTGGACGACAAGGTGTTGGGAGTTCCATTCAAAATCAATTTGTTTTCGCTGATCTATAATAAACAGTTATTCGCGGATGCGGGCATTTCCGAGGTTCCGAAGACGATCGATCAACTAGATGACGCGATTCATAAGTTGGAAGCCAAAGGAATTACACCATTTGCTAATGGGTACAAGGAATGGTGGGTTCAAAAGCATATCTTCCAACATTTCCTCGATGCGGAAAGCGATAATCCGGAACAGCTTGTAAAAGACTTTATTGCCGGCAAAACGACTTTTGAAGAGCATCCGCTCTTAATGAAATATTTCGATTTCATCGAATTGTCGGTAGCTCATGGTTTGCCGAAGACATTGGAAAGAGATTACGGCACCCAAGTCGCTGACTTTGCTACCGGTAAAACTGCGATTATGACAGGACAAGGGGCATGGGCCGAAGAGGGCATTCTAAAAATAAATCCAAATATTCAATTGGGAATTATGGGTTACCCGATCAATGACGATCCTTCGAAATCGATGATTATTACCGGTGCTGATGTCGCCTTTAGAATTAATAAAGACTCCAGCGTACTTCAGGAAACGAAAGATTTCTTTAACTGGCTGTATACATCGGATTATGGGAAGGTTTGGTTCCCGGATGTAGCGAAAATCATTTCTCCTCTAGAGGGCGGTAAAATGCCTGGCCTACAGATGCCGGTTGCCATGGGCGAGCTTCTGCAATCAGAGAAGGCGGGAGAGTCCTCCGTTATTTTCTCGTTGGATAGCTTCCATCAAAAATTCGGCGAAATCATGCAAAAATATATCGGCAAGGATATCACAAAGGAACAAGCAATTGAAGAAATACAGAAGGCCTGGATCCAACTAGGGGAAGCGAAGTAATTAAGTTTGTTGACCGACAAGCTCAAACGATAACCAGCCATCATGAAAAGGGGCACCCTCATCGGGTGCCTTTCGATCGTTTTAGAAGACGGACACCTAAATCAATTGCTCAGGAACGCAAGATATGTCACGCCGATGAGGCTGCCAGCCGGTCGGTGTTGTCCCACGTATTCTCGTGTACCAGCAAGTCGGAGTGCAGAACCGTATCACAAGTGAGCCTGAAGGAATGGCTCTTTTTTTTATTGTTTCTTAATCAGCTCTTTCGCTTGCTGCTTGCCGGCCTCCAGGAGGCTATCGCTCAGTTTGGAATCGCTAACCGATCGCGCCAGTACAAGCGCGCCGACCATGATACTGAGTAAAGCGCTGCCAGTAGAATGATCGATCTCCGCCAGATCGGAGACAAAATCGATCATTTGTTGCAACTCGCGGGTGAAGACTTGACGCACCACCTCCGATGATCGGGAAATTTCGCCGGAGAGAGCGGGGAGTATGCAACCCATCTCTGTTTGATCTCGATGATACGGGCTTAAATAAAATTGAATGACCGCATGAATCTTCGGTTCTTCCACCGCTTGGGCCGCCGCTTTCTGCAGCAACGCGATCGTATCCCTTATGGCATAACTGCAAGTTTCCGACACCAGCTGCTCCTTATTGTCAAAGTGCGAATAGAAACCTCCATGCGTCAGACCGGCACCTTTCATAATGAAGGGAACGCTAATGTCGCGTATTCCGTTCGAACGAAACGCCTTGGCGGCACTTTCGATAATACGGCCCCGAACTTTAACTTTATGACCTTCAGGATATGGCATCATATAACCTCCATCCGTATAAACGATCTTTAAAACATTATAGTCATCATAATTAAACGCGTCAATTTCATAGGGTGGTTGACTGAATCAAAATATGATGGTTATAATATATTTCGTTCATCATATTTAGGATAAGGAGGTTCGTTGGAAATGAGCCAACTTGAAAAAGCGGATACATTAGTCATTGGTTCTGGGCCGGGAGGTTATGCAGCGGCGGTGCGATCGGCGCAGCTTGGAATGAAGACCATCATCATCGAGCGCGGCCAAATCGGCGGAGTGTGTACGAATGTGGGCTGCATTCCCTCCAAAGCGTTGATAGCGGAAGCGCATCGATACGATTCACGCAGGCTATGGAGTCGTTCAGATGCTTTGGATTCCTTCACGGACGCTCAGGCTTTCAAGCAAGCGGTCGTAACCAAGCAATCCAGTGGAGTCCGATACCTGCTGCAAACGGCTGGAGTCACGGTCCTCGAAGGGGAAGCAAGCTTGATTGACGAACATACGGCCAAGATTAAACAATCGGAATCGGAGCAACAGATATCTTTTAATAATGCGATATTGGCAACCGGTTCTCGTCCGATCGAGCTGCGGGCATTACCGTTTGGCGAACGCATATTGTCTTCTACGGAAGCTCTGGCGCTAACTCATATTCCAACTAGTCTAGTCGTGATAGGCGGCGGATATATTGGCATTGAATTGGGACAGATGTTCGCTAAATTCGGCTGCAAAGTGACCATTTTGGAGGGAGGCCGGCAAGTTCTTCCCGGCTTCGAGGCGGATCTTGTCGCCCCTGTGATCAAGCAGATGAACGCCGACGGGATCACCGTGATCACCGAAGCGACAGCTGTTAAAGCGGAGCAAGATGCAGACGGACTAAACCTCTATTATGTAAAAAATGATGATCAGTTTTCGGTTAGAGCGGAGTATGCGTTAGTGACCGTCGGAAGGAGACCGAACACTGACGGCAGCCTGGGGCTGGAACGGATCGGCTTGCCGATCACGAGCAGAGGATTAATCGATACGGATGAGCAATGCCGAACGGCTATTCCGCATATTTTCGCGATCGGAGACATCACAGACGGTCCGGCACTGGCCCATAAAGCTTCTTATGAAGCCAAGGTTGCAGCCGAAGCGATTGCGGGCCAATCTTCCGTCGTCGATTACAAAGCGATTCCGCTTGTCGTTTTTTCCGAACCGGAGCTGGCCAGCGTCGGCTTGAGCGAAACGGAGTGCAAAGCAAGAGCGATTCCGGTTGTCGTTGGGAAGTCTTCATTCGGGATTAACGGCAGAGCTTTGGCGCTGAAAGCTGCGGAAGGATTCGTAAAGGTGATAGCCGACTCGGAATCCGGGATCGTCCTAGGTGCTCAACTTGTGGGCGCAGAGGCGTCGACCCTCATATCCGAGCTTGCTTTGGCGATCGAGATGGGAGCGACTGTAGAGGATTTGACGATGACCATCCATCCTCATCCAACTTTGGGTGAAGTGATTATGGAAGCCGCAGGCAACGCCGCAACAAAATATCTAAAAAATAAAAACAATAAACAGGCTGTTTAAAAGCAGGCATGAAGAGGGAGAACGGGATCAATGAAGCTAAAATCAGTTTCGTATTTTATCATCGCCATCGTACTTGTCGCAGGAGGTTCGCTTCTCGCCACGAAAGGAAAGGATGCAGTGAGTAAGGCAGAGAATCGGAAACAGGCCGTACTTGAGGTGGAGCAAAAAACCGTAATCTATGATAAAAATCCAGGGACAATTGTTAATATCCTTGCGACTGTCGGCGATTCCGTCAAACAGGGAGACCCCTTGTTTAAAGTTCGATTCGCCGAAGGCGGCGAGGCGGAGGTGTCCGCACCGGCTGACGGATCGGTTAGCCAGATTGCAGTGAAGGCGGGAGATCGAGTAGCGCAAGGGCTGCCGGTTGCCATTGTGCAAAAAAACGCCTACTATGCGGACTTTTATGTGCAAGAAGGCCAAATTCAAAAGCTGAAGGCCGGTCAAAGTGTGAGCATTCATTTTCCCTATACGGAGCACTCTGCCGAAGTTGACGGCGTTGTGACTACGGTTGCGACCGCTCCCCAGTTTGCCAACTTGCGAATGACACGCGAAAGAGGACAAGCGGATATAAGCATGTATGCCGTCAGAATAGCTATAGATGCAAACGCCGCTCTCCTTCCGGGCATGACTGCAGAGGTGGACCTTGATGAAATCGTTGATTGAAGAGTGGAAGTACGTCACGAGCAGCAAATATATCGTGGCGATCTTTGTTGCTCCGCTCATTGCTGCTATATTCTTTGGGCTCATGTTCTCTAAAAACCAGATTACCCAATCGCCTGTGGTGGTCATTGACGAGGACCATAGTGCGTATTCTCGACAGTTGACGGCTAAGCTCAATGCCTCTCAATATATGAAGGTGACGAACGTATTCCCGAACCGTATGGACCCGGAAACCTTGCTGGCGAATGAGCGAGCCGTTGCGGTGATTGTTCTTCCCGCCCAACTAGAGTTGCGCAAGCTGCAGGGGCTGTCCTCCAATATCGGAATATTAATGGACAATTCGATGCCTTCGGGGCTTACCGGCGTTCGCACAGCTATTCAGGAGGTCATTACGACGGAAAATATGACGATCTCCATGACTCGCCTCGCACAGCAAGGTGTCGATGCCGATACGTCGAAAGGGTTGATCGCTCCATTGTCGCTACAGCAGCGAATGTTGTTTAATCCGACAACAACCTTAATCGGCACAATGGTCATTGGATTTGTAAATATTGTCGCATTAATGATGACATCCGGCGCTGCGGGGGCGGTTGCTCCCCGCCTTCGCAAAGAGGGGAGGCTGTTTGCGAACGGGACTTCGCCTTTGCAGCTATGGGTCCGCAGCGTTCCTTATGCGGTTCTAACGACCATCTCATTGCTGCTAAGCTATGGACTATTAAAGCAAGTAGGTGGCCTGCGCTTTGAGGCGGCGCCTTATCTTTTCGTCATCCCATTGCTGCTTTATTCTTTTGCCTTATCCTTGGTGGGAATGTTGCTCGGCTATTCGGCCAAAGATCCGTCCAAGGTCGGTTCGCGAATGAGCGTCGTCATATATCCTTCGTTCCTGGTTACAGGAATTCAGCTCTCCCCGCTTGCGCTGCCGCTGTTTTTCCAGGTTACCGCCTGGCCGTTGCCGATGAACTGGCTTAATCGTATCGTGCGCGGAATGGCGTATCGGGGGGGCGAGCTATCCGCCTACGGTTTGGAGATGGGTGCCTTGCTAATCCTTATTGGCGTTGCGTCGTTGTTCATCGGATTGCTTATTCTAGGGGAGGCACGCAAATCCAATACCAGTAGGGTTGAACAATTAGCCTTGGTAAATGAGTAAGAGCCACATTGATAATGAATATAGAGTCATACTAACAGAGAAGAGAGCCACTTCAATTCGGGGTGGCTTGTTTTTGTTATTACATTAATTTATTTTCCGTATTAGCAACTTGAGCGCGATAATCGGTTGGGGAAAGCCCGTACTTCATCTTGAATTTTCGGAAAAAATAGTTGGAGTCTAGAAAGCCGACTTGATTGGCGATGACCGAAGCCTTTAATGTCGTATCGAGAAGCAATCTTTTGGCATGATCCAATCTGACCCGATTCAGATAATCGTTGAAATATTCGTCCGTTTCTTCCTTGAACAGACGTCCCAAATAGACATTATTGACGTCAAATCGATCGGACAACAATTGAAGCGATAACTCGTTCCCGTAATTTTCTTGCACGTAACGCTCGACCTGCCGGATGATCGGGTTTCGGGAGACGATTGCGATAGAGGCGTTAACGGCGTCCGTCTGATGATTGGTCCATGCGGTTAGCGCATTATTGTAAGATTCGTGTATCCGTGACGGCATATCGACGACATCACCCCAATTGTTAATCCAGGATGTCTTCAGAATAGCGGCATAACGGGGAGCCAGGTCATTCATCCAAGCCAGGTTCTGTGCCCGAAATACTTCCGGATCGTTGTCGTTGCCCACAAATAACACGATAATTAACCGGGTTTCATTGATGAAGCAAATGCCTCTCCCCGTCTCCGCCACAGCTTCTTCCATACTGTTCCATATCGCGAATGAACGGAATTGTTCTTCTGCCGGCGATAGCCTGTCCTCGTGCATGGAACGCCACGAAATAAGACAGATTTGATATTTCTCGTACTGTAGCAGCGACAAATTCAAAAACTTCAGCTTTTCTCGCAGTTGATCGTGCTGTATCCGATCTTGAGCCCAGCGCAACAAAATGTTATTTTTCAACAAAAGAAATGACTCGCGTTGCATTTGGTTTTGAATCCAACGATCCTGTAGACGTTCTGTGCAGTTGGCCAGAATAGCGGTTAGTTCCGTGGCATCCACGGGCTTCAGCAAATAATCCTCGACCTGGAACTTCATTGCCTGTCTGATATATTCATATTCGTCATAACCGCTAAGCACGATGATCAACGTCTCCAGCCCGCGGCTTCGGATTTGCTCAATGAGTTCCAATCCGCTGCCTTTGGGCATTCGAATATCCGTTAATACGATGGAAGGAGCATGCCGCTCTATCTTTTCCATCGCCTCGTAGCCTCCCTCGGCTTCAAGCAACTCGCTGATCTCTATCGAAGTCCAGTCGACAAGCTTTTTCAACCCTTCCCGAATATAGCGGTCATCGTCAACGATAAGAATGCTGGTCATGGGTTCCCTCCGGAATTAGATGCGATCGATAAGATTTTACGATTTGTACGGCAATATCATCAGCAGGCGAAAAGGCACGGAAGATGTGTCGGAAGCAACAAGGCGCAAACCGTGACCTTCACCAAAATAAAGCTTAATTCGTTCGTGAATATTTTTGAGTCCGAGATGACGATCGGGAAAGGCGTATGGACCGTTCAACATCGCCGCGATATTTTCGTAATCATTGGATGTGAGGTTATCACCGTTATTGGTTATTTCCATGATCAGTTTGTCCGAGTTCGATCGGATATGGATGGATATGATCGGATGTTCAATCTGTTCCAGCTTGCCATGTTGGATAGCGTTTTCGACAATTGGCTGCAAAGTAAATTTGAGCATATTGCACTTATACAGGTTTAAGTCCGTAGCAACATGGATCTCAACCCGGTTCGACTTTCCAAGCATCAGCAAGTTCAAATAACTTTTGGTGTGTTCAAGTTCTTCGTGCACGGTAATGAGATCATCGGAAGGTTGCAGCATCCAGTGATACAATTTGCCAAGTTGAAATAACTGCTCGGCTAAAGCGGACTGATCGTTGATAATCGCCTGCATCCTTAGGGATTCAAGTGTATTGTAGAGAAAATGCGGCTGGATCTGCATCTTCAAAGCGATGAATTCGGCATTTTTCTTGTGGATCTCCGATACGTACACCTGATTGATGTGGTTCTGTAATTCAGTCGTCATGCGATTGTATCGAAGCATCAGATCGCTGATTTCGTCATCGCCCTGGACGGGGATATGAATCGTAAAAGGATTTCTTTGAACTTGCTTGAAGTGCTGGCTCATCAGCTTAAGCCTGCCTACGATTAGGCGTTGAATCGTATGGATCATGAGAAAGCATACGATCAGGCTGACCCCAAGGATAATGGAAATTCTGGTGTTAATGGAATTAAGCTTACTCTGTAGCGCGGCCTTCTGGCTTATGCCGACGATTGTCAAATTGTAAGAAGACAAAGTTTGCTCAGATCGTAGGTCATCGGTTTTGCCCAAGACCTGTTTATCGGATGCGCTGCTTATCAGAACGTTATCGTTTTGCTTGATCAGCAATTTGTAATCGGTATTATTCTGATCGAATTCGCGTAACAGCGTATCGGCTTTAACGGTCATCAAGTGATAACCATATACTTTGTCGGGATGGATGCTCTGCGTGTTGTAAATAGGGTTAACCAAATATAGCATCGTGTCGCCATTCAAGAGCAATTCATCGGACTTGCCAAAGAAGGGATGGCTGTAGCTTTTTGAGAAAGTACCAAAAAATCCGGCGTAATCGAACGAACGATTCAGTGTGTAGCTATGTAATGGAGATTCGAAAAACAAACGTTGATCCTGCAATCTATACATCATGACGGATGTGGCGAGAGGATTCCTGGTCAGCATCAGCGTCATAACGCTCTTCAGGTAGTTCTGTTCGGCAAGCGCACGCCGATCATCGGTAAGTAACGCGACATGGTTGGGAAGAAACAACTCGTAAATACTCGTTTGCAGCTCGCTTGATGAATCTTGATGGATACTTCTTGCATCGTATTTGAACTTGTCGATCATATCCATGAATTGCAGACCGAGTTTTTCCGTTCGTGAATTCAATAGTTCTTGCTCTTTATTTTCCAGAATGGCGTAAAAGCTATTGTAGGTTACAGCCCATAAAAGTACGAAAATAGCGATTAGGGATATCCCGATTCCCATATTTAATTTTCGAAAGATGAACCGGCCTATCCATTTCTTATACCAGAAGGAGATATATGACATTAGTTTCTCTCCTTATTTCATATATATGAATCTTTTATATAACCTCTCGATCGGGGAACTTTACAAGTCATTCTAGGGAGTTCGTTTGTACAGTGTCAATAGTTTTCATCTCGGTGCAGAGCATGTGTATACTTTGTCCAGTAAAAGTATAGTTTTTGCTATAGTCGGCCTCTTGGAACCGCTTTTATTATTTGACGATAGGAGACGGAAGAGGGGGACGACAACCCTATGAACAAAGGTGAGGAAGTTTAATTTTTATAGCAAAAGTATATATTATACTGTAAAAATCGAAGATTGTAAAAGCTATAATTACTATTGAAATCAGAAGATGAGGTGATCTACATGAAGAAATGGTTGGGTATTTTAGTTACAACAATGCTTGTTTCTGTGTTATCCGCATGTGGAAGCAATTCGGGTTCGGAAGCGACCAAATCACCGGAAAAAGGATCGGAAGCGACGAGTTCGCCGACAAGCGGATCGGAGGGAGCACAGGCTACGGGGGAACCAGTCGAGATCGTATTTCAGTCATGGGTTACTCCGAATTTGACCGCGGAATACTATGATGGTCTGATTGAGAGGTTTAAAGCCGAAAACCCCGGAATCAAGGTTAAACGGATTCAACCTCCGGCCAACGAAGGGTCTCCGGACAATTATTTAAAGACATTGCTTGCTTCCGGTGATTTCCCTGACGTGGTGACGAATGCTACGATCCAGATGTTCGTGGACGCCGATGCGCTGCTAGAAATTCCGATCGATGACGAAATTCAGAAGATCAACAACTATGAAGCGGAAATGATAGACGGCAAGCTTTATAACATTTCGGCCATTCGTCAACCTCAATCGCTCGTGTTCTATAACAAAAAGCTGTTCGAGCAAGCGGGGATTACGGAAACGCCGAAAACGTGGGCGGAGATGGAAGCGACGGCCGAGAAGCTGGCTGCAAAAGGAATTACACCTCTTCTGACGGCGGGAGACTGGACTGCAGGGTTTACGTTCTCGATTCTGACTTCTTCGGAAATCTACAATCACAATAGAACGTGGTATGCGGACCGTTATGACGAGAAGGTTAAGTTTACAGATGCGAACTGGATAGAAGCTGCTGAATACTACAACAACCTCGTCCGCAAAGGCTATTTCAACAAAGGCGCGCTGAGTATCGATTATACAGCCGTAGAGCAGGAGTTCTTGAAGGGCAAGGGAGCCATGTATCCGATGGGATCCTGGTTCAGTGCCGCGGAAGCGGGAGCGGAGAAGGATTTCGAGGTGGGCGTGTTCGCAACGCCTACGAAGGATGGCACGCAATACTTGCTGGGCGGCGAAAATGCCGGTGGTTACGCGGTTTCCAAAAACAGCAAACATCCGGAAGAAGCGTTGAAATTCGCCAAATTCATGATGCTCGATCCCGAGGCGCATAAAGGATATCTGAAAGCGGACGCGTTATTTTCTAATCTGAAAGAACCGCTGAAGTGGGATATGTCGCCTCTGCAAACGGAGATTTACAACCTGCTGTTGAACAACCCGCCGATGGTCGGCCATCTGAACAACAAGGTTGGCCGGGTTCCGGTCGCAGGCATTCAAGATCAATACAACAAGGTCGCACAGAATATACTGCTGGGAGACTCAGATTTGTCGAAACTGATGGCTTCGCTTGACGATTACTGGAACAAAAACAAGCAATAAAGACAGAAAGGGGCGAGGGAGAAGTCTCGTCCCTTTCTTATGTCGTCGTTCGAAAAGAAACAATGAAATATGGCGGTGATAGATTTGAACAAAAGCGATCGTTGGTCATTCGCGACAATGTTTGCCCCTGGCATTTTGATATATGTATGTTTTCTTCTCGTTCCAATTCTATTGTTGATCTATTATTCCTTCCTCAACTGGAACGGCGTAAGTCCGTCGTACCATTTTGCTGGTTTGGCTAATTATATGGAAGCTTTTCGCGATGAAGCGTTCCGCAGAGCGCTTGGCGTTACTCTATTTATTACCGTCGTAGCGACCGTTGTCGTAAATGGGCTAGGCATCCTGTTTGCCGTTTTGCTGAACAAGAAGGGCAAGATGACGAATTTTTATCGTTCGGTATTTTTCTTTCCGTTATTGCTAAGTACCGTGTCTATCGGATTTATCTGGAAGAGCATCTTAAGTTACAACGGACTGCTGAACAACTTGCTGGAGAGTTGGGGATTGGAGCGGATCGAGTTTTTCGGGAACCCGGATCTCGCGGTGTTAACCATTACGTTTTTGGCGATTTGGCAGTCGACAGGTTTCATTATCGTGATTTATTTGGCGGGTCTGCAATCGATTCCGGGGAGCCTTTATGAGGCGGTGAAGATCGACGGGGCCAATCGTTGGCAGCAATTCAGACATATTACGTTTCCGATGCTTGCTCCTTCCTTTACGATGAGCGTAATTTTCATGTTTACAGGATCCATGCGCGAATATGATCGGGTTGCCGTATTGACCTATGGCGGACCGGCCGGCGCCACCGAAACGATCGCTTATCAGGTGGTCAAAGTTGGATTCAGCGCCAATCGGTTGAGTTATTCCGCTAGTCTCGCCGTTTACATGCTTGTCATTGTAAGCATTCTGGCTGTGACGTTGACGGTTTATTTGCGAAGAAGGGAGGAGAGGCTGCTGTGAAAAATACAGTGAGGAATGGATTCAGGCATCTATTCTTGTTGCCATTGTCCATCATGCTTCTTGTACCTTTCTACATTGCTCTGGTCAACGCTTTTAAGACCAAGAACGATATTCTGGCTAGCCCGTTCTCGCTGCCGATTGATCGTATGACCTTTGACAATTTCATTCGTTCTGCCGTAACGCCTTCTTTTAATATCTTTAAAGCTTACGGAACTTCTATCCTGATTACAGGTGTTTCGGTTGCGCTGCTCATTCTCATCACTTCGATGATGTCGTTTGTTTTTGCGAGGCTCCATAACCGATTCCTGTCCGTTTGTTACCTGCTGCTGCTCTCCGGGTTGATGATCCCGCCGCAGGTAATCTTGATTCCGCTAGTTAAAGTACTAGCTGCACTTGGGCTTATGTTTACGCCGCAGGGATTGATTCTGTACAATATCGGCTTCTATATTCCGTTTACCGTATTTATTTATGTTGGGTTTATCCGGACGTTGTCGCGCGAGTTGGACGAATCCGCCAAAATCGACGGCGCCAGCCAATACCGTATTTTCTGGAGCATTCTGTTCCCTTTGCTGCGCCCCGCGACTGCGTCTGCCGTTATTTTCCTGTGTCTCTGGATCTGGAACGATTTTATCAATCCGGTCATCATTCTCGGCTCTACCGGCAATTATACGGTAACGACGGGGATCTTCCAGGCGGTCGGGCAATATAGTACCAATTGGGACGATGTATTCGCATTAGTCGTTCTGGCTTCAGCTCCGATTTTTCTGCTGTATCTGTTTATGCAACGTCACTTCATAGCAGGGCTAACGGAAGGATCGGTCAAAGGCTGAATGGAGGAGGAGCAATAGATGGCTGCGGAAACAAGGACATTCGTTTATATAGCCAAGCTGCTTCCTGGCAAAGAGGCATTGTACCGTGAACTGCACGACCGAATACCGGCACAGATCGAGCTTCATCTGCTGGAGGATGGCATCGTTTCGCTTCAAATCCATCGCGTTGGACAGGAGCTCTGCATGGTCATTCATAGAAACCCAGGGAAAAGCGTTGTTGATCGGAACTATGACGAAGAACTGGAACGCTGGTGGCAGAATGAGACCGGCCAATGTTTTGCGGCTGCTTGGCAACCGGCAGAGCTTGTTTATGCACTATCCGATCAAGGGAGAATCGAAACATGAGGGTGGATGCGCATCAGCATTATTGGCAACCGGAGCGGGGCGATTACGGTTTTCTGACTCCGGAATCAAGAACGCTTTACCGCGATTATTTGCCTAACGATCTGAAGTCGAGTTTGGCGGCCTGCGGTTACGATCGAACAATCGTCGTACAGTCCGCTCCAACCGTCGCGGAGACGCTCTATTTGCTGGATCTTGCGGAGAAAGATCAGACGATTGCGGGCGTTGTGGGCTGGGTGGACTTTGAGGCTGAGCCCACGGAGTTTGATCATCAACTTAACTGCTTGTTGAATCAATCCCGAATCGTAGGCGTCCGGCCAATGCTGCAAGATCTGCCTCCCGATTATATGCTGCAACCGCGGATATTGCGCAACCTTATCGTATTTGCGAAGATTGGACTCGTGTTTGAATGGCTGGTATACTCCCGCCACCTTCCTTTTGTTTATCAAGTCATGGAAGCCTGTCCGGGATTAAAGTGCGTCATCAATCACTTGGCGAAGCCTGATCTTCGGGATGAAGCAGGAGTATTGGAATGGCGGGAATGGATGAGCCGGTTGGCCAAGCTGCCCGCAGTGGCGTGCAAAGTATCGGGGCTCTTCACCGAGTCAGGTCCGGAGAAGCCAAGCGAGGAAGCGCTTAAGCCGTATACGACCTTCGTTTTCGAACAATTCGGCGAAGACAGAGTCATGTTCGGCAGCGATTGGCCTGTCAGCTTGTTAGCTGGCGAATATGAAGAGGTTGTGTCTTGGACGGATTCGCTTGTGCCTAAGCATTGGAATGAAGCGCAAAGAGATAAGTTGTACGGCGGCAACGCTATCCGATGGTACGGATTACAAGACAAGCTGTAATTACGGATAAAGGTGGAAATATGACATGCGCTTGAAAGATAAAGTTACGCTAATTACCGGCGCCGGTTCAGGTATCGGACGCAGCTCAGCGCTCTTGTTTGCCAAGGAAGGAGCGATCGTTGCCGTTAACGATTTGGATGCGGCGAAGGCAGAGGAGACGGTCGGATTGATTCGGGAAGAAGGCGGGCAAGCATTCGCTGTGCGTGCTGATGTAACCGACCCCGCCGAAGCCGAAGAGATGGTCGGGTTAGTCAAGGAAAACAAAGGACGCATTGACGTGTTGTTCAATAATGCAGGGATTAGCGGCGTCGGCAGATTACATGAAATCGAACCGGATGCTTGGGAACGAGTCATGAACGTCAATATTCGGGGCGTCTATCTCCCCAGTAAATATGTGTTGCCGATTATGATGGAACAACGCGGTGGATCTATCATCCATATGTCGTCGTGCATTGCCGAAATCGGACTTGCCCAGCGCGCCTCGTATGCGGCGACGAAAGGAGCAGTCCTTGCGCTTGCAAAGTCGATGCAGGTTGACTACGCCCCCTATAACATTCGGGTAAATGCGATTTTGCCTGGTACAATTTTGACTCCGTTCGTGGAGAATTACTTGAAAACCTCATACGACGACCCAGAGGCGGCAATTGCTTCTCTGAAGCGGCGTCAATTAAGCGGCGAGTTGGGACGCCCCGAGGATGTCGCAAAAGCGGCGTTGTTTCTAGCCTCGGACGAATCGGCGTTTATGATGGGTTCGCCGCTTTATATTGACGGCGGTGTCGTGTTCGGCAAGAACGCCTGAGCGGTTAGTAGAGATGTGGTCATATGGGAGAAGGAGTTGGATAAAGAACGATGAAGATACTCACGTTTCACAAGGGTCAAGGGACAGCGTTAGGGATACGTACCGATCGGGGAATCATCGATGTGGAGCAAGCGGCTGCAGCGTTCGGACTGCCGGCCCCCGCTACGTTGAAGGAAGTTCTCGCAGGGGGAGATGCGGCAAGAAGAGAGCTTGAGAGGTTGGTCGAGGCTGTCGGCACAGTTCAAGGCGATTGGCTGCTCGAGGAAGAACGAATCGTTTTCGCTCCGTGCGTTCCGGACCCGGGGAAGATCATTTGTGTAGGTCTTAATTACCGCAAGCATGCGGAAGAGACGAATGCCGCAATACCGAACTATCCGGTATTATTCAATAAATTCTCCAACACAATTGCCGCTCATGGCGACGATATCGAGATCCCGCGTACCACGTCGCAGCTCGATTACGAAGCCGAATTGATCATCGTCATCGGACAAAAGACGAAATATGTTTCCAAAGATGAAGCGCTGGACCATGTTTTCGGCTACTGTTGCGTGAATGATCTGTCGGCGCGAGATTTGCAAATGCGTACCCCGCAGTGGATGCTGGGCAAGATTGGTGACGGCTTCAGTCCGATTGGACCTTACGTGGTGACGGCGGACGAGGTTGGCAATCCAAACCAGCTGGCCATCCGCTCAATCGTTAATGGCGAAGTTCGCCAGCAATCGAATACGTCGGATATGATTTTCCCGTGCGATGAGATTGTCAGTTATATTTCGCAGCATCTGACGTTGGAGCCAGGCGACTTGATTCTGACCGGCACGCCCGAAGGGGTTGTGCTCGGCTATCCTCCGGAGAAGCAAGTGTACCTGAAGCCTGGAGATATCGTAACCATTGAGATAGAGAAGCTTGGCGCGTTGACGAACCGATTCGTCGCGGAAGCGCAATAGGAGGCAGACTGCATGAGCTTACAACAGAAGACTGCCATCGTTACGGGGTCAACAAGCGGCATTGGCGAGGCGACTGCAAGGGCGTTAGCCGCAGAGGGGATTCGAGTGATCGTGACCGGTCGGAACGCGGAACGGGGCAATCGCATAATCGAAGAGATTAACGCCAACGGATCGGAAGCGTTGTTTGTGCAAGGCGACTTATCCGACAGAAATATGCCAATACGGCTCGTTGATATGGCGCAACGGGAGTGGGGCCGGCTGGACATGATCGTCAACAATGCCGCACTCGTCTGCAACAAACCGATCGAATCCGTGACGCATGGGGATTGGGATCGGCTGTTCGAAGTAAATGTGAAAGCCGGATTTTTTCTCGTCCAAGCGGCACTTCCGCTGCTGCGGGAAACAAAAGGCAATATCGTGAACGTTAGTTCGATCAATGGCTTATTAAACGATAAGAATAACCTTGTCTACGATGTGATGAAAGCAGCGCTAAACCATATGACGCGAGGACTGGCGATGGAATTGCGCGGAGAGGGTATTCGCGTCAATGCTTTGCTGCCCGCGGGAGTGGCGACGCCGCTGCTTGACCAATGGCTGACGCAGGCCCTTGGCAGCGCGGAACAAGCGAAGAGCATTGCGCAAGAGTTGATGGATGCGCCGAACGTGGGGAAGCCGTGGCAAATCGCGGATGCCGTCTTATTCCTGCTTAGCGACCGGGCTTCTTGGATAAACGGAGCCGTTATTCCGATTGAAGGCGGCTATTCCATCGGCCACCCGGCCGCAGACTAAGAGGGGACGATGATCATGATAGATCAAGAGACAACGAGACGGGTACGGATTACGGCGACGCAACGGCATGTTCCGCCGAAATGGGCGATTCTGCAGCGTAGACTGTTTGAGCTTCTGGATTCGGCGTCGCAGGAATTCATTGCCCGATACGTTCGAGAGGATGGAACGCTCATCTGGAGGCGAGATTGGCCTGGGATGGACGGATCCGACGATCCATACGAGGGATTTCAAAACCTGGCGCTGCTGTATGCGTTGGGGGGCCATCCGTCTTTGCATGCGGAATCACGGCGCATCTGGGACGGAATCACCTGGCAATGGACGGAATATGGTCAACTCCATCGGGAGTTCGATGCCTACTACGATTGGATGCACCACGGAGAAGGGTCGTTATTTACCTACTTTTTGGGCTTGGCCGGCCCGGCGACACTAAAGGATCGCCAGCGGGCGGTTCGATTCGCAAGGATGTATACGGGGGAAGACGAAGAGTCCCCCAACTATGATCCCGTTCGCAAGCTCATCCGTTCGCCGCTAACGGGCAGTCGTGGTCCGCGATTCGAAGTGACCGCCGAAGATTGGTCTACCCATCGGGGAATTCTCGACGCGTACCTGGCTCCTTACGAAGATATCCCCGGAGTTGATTTCGAATCGATGAAGTGCGCGTGGTCGGATGACGAAATCTACGCGCATGTGTTGCGGTTGATGAATGAGCGAATGAATAAAGGCGATGTGCCGCTCAATCTTAACGCGACCGGGCTTGTTGCACATGCCTATCTCCACACCAGCGATCCGGCCTTCCGAAGATGGGTTCAAGATTATTTCGAGGCTTGGGAGCAGCGCGCGGAGCGTAATGGCGGCGTTGTCCCGGATAATGTCGGGCTGACGGGGGAGATCGGCGAGCACAATGAGGGGAAATGGTGGGGCGGTTACTACGGGTGGCGCTGGCCGCACGGATTCATGACCATTATCGAGCCGATTGTGAATGCGAGCATGAACGCCGCGCTGCTGTCGGGCAGCATGAAGCCGCTCCGGTTCGCCCGTCAGCAGCTTGATTTGAACTGGGAACTGCGGCAGGAGAGGGAAGGCAAACAGCTGGTTCCATACAAGCATTTCGATTCGGGATGGACCGATTATCGTGAAGCTCCCTCCCAGTATGCTGTGTATTTATGGAGCATGTCGATGCAGGACGAGGACCTGGAGCGAATCGAACGCATTCCGCAGACACACGACTGGAGCGACATCATCGTACCGCAGACATCGGGCAAAGACAAACGAACCGGACGCGAGACGAAGCATTATGTCGGCAATACGTTGCCGTGGTTCCAGTATGTGCAAGGCAAGCTGCCGGATTACCCGGAGAGGATATTGGAAGCTAACGAACGATTGATCGCGCAGCAGCTTGAACGAATGCGGTCTCCGCAGGGAGACCCGTTAAATTGGACAGAATCGTATCATGAAAATGATTTCTCAAGCATTCACATCTGGCAGGAAGTGTGTCCTGTCTACATGGAGAGTCTCGTTCAACTTACGCTCGGCGCGCCAATGCCGATATCCCACGGTGGACTTCTGCATGGCCGATTCCGTTATTTCGATGCTGAACATCGCCGTCCAGGTTTGCCGCTAGACGTAGCGGCTCTTGTCGAGCGTCTTGATGCGGATGGGGCCAATCTGCATCTAGTTAATACAAACGTTTCCGAAACCCGAATCGTGGTTGTGCAGGGCGGCACATTCGGCGAGCATCGTATAGACAGCGTCATTGAAGACAGCGACAGCGTTCGCGAAATCGACGTTGGTGATCGTTGGCTCGAAGTTGAACTGCCGCCGGGGACATCCGTCCGATTGCAGGTCGGGATGAGCCGCTATGCGTATGACCCGACGTATGAGACACCATGGTCTAACAGCAGTCAAGCAGCCGACTTGTTGCGTGGTCGGTCATTGAGCGAATAAGATTATCAAGGGGCATTTAGGTTCCTGATCTGCTTTTTCCGGCAGAGCAGGAACCTTTTTGTTATTCAATATGCTTATCTTAAACGCGATGTAACAACTTGTTTACAAGATTGCCGGAAGTTGATCACATGTATCTTCTATACTCAATAGAGTTAAGTGATTCAATGATGTGGAGGCGGTAATCGTATGAAAAAAATATCAATGTTTATTGTACTTTGTTTGCTTATTGTCGTATTCACAGGCTGCAGCAGTGCGGGCGGTGAAGGGGGAACGGTCAACGGAATTACACATACTCCCACTAAACAGCCAAGTGCTCCAACGCAAGCAACGAAGCCTGCTTCGATGCCTTCGCCTGATCCGAAAAAACAGAGCACATTAGTATTCAGTATGTACAAGCGGGATTCGTATTTTGAGACAGCAGCTAAAGCCTATGAGAAAGAGCATCCCAATACCAAAATCGACTTGAATTACATCGTTGAAAATACAGGCGAGGATGTATCAAGAGCCAAGCAGGAGAAATTCAAGTCCGCGATGATCGCGGAATTTCTAAATGGCAAAGGTCCAGACCTGGTGGTAATGGATGAATTGCCTGCCGATAAATATATCGCCAAAGGGTTGCTTGCGAATGTAGGGGATATGATGAAGGGCGACACCTCTTTCAAAAAAGAGAATTATTATATGAACATATTGGATAGCTTGCAGACAAGCGAGGGCGGATTGTACATGCTTCCCTTGTCGTTTTCCTTACACACGTTGACGGGGGATCAGCAGTTATTAGAGCAGTCGGGTGTCCGCATGAATGACCAGTCGTGGACCTGGAAGGAATTTCTTGATACGATTCAGCAGTTGACAGCCAAGCAAGACGACCGTTACGGATTTATGGCATTTGATGAGAATAAGTTATTGCTGGATATGGCCAGAACAGACTACAACCGACTTGTAGATGCCGCTAACCGTACCGCTCGCTTTGACTCGGACCTCTTCCTGGGTATGCTGGAGCAGATTAAACAGATGAAAGGCAAAACGGTCCTGTACTACGGGAAAGATCTAAAGCAGACAGATGGTTCAAAAGGTTTCCCAATCTATTTTGGTGAAAATGAGCTTCTCACGCCGTTTCAATATTTTCACTATGTTGCTAATAAGCAAGAGTCTGGAGATCATTCGACTGCTTTTTATGAAAAACCCAAAGCGGAGGGGCAGCAGCCGGGAGGTTATTTTGAACCGCGACTAAAGATTGCCATTCATGCAAAGTCTTCGCTGCAGCCGGAGGCATGGGATTTTCTCAAATTTCTGATGTCCGGTGAAGCGAGCGCAGCAGCAGCATGGGGGGCCAATGATCTGACCTATAAGGGGCAGGGATTCAACGGAACTTTTCCGATATCCAAGTCCCTATATGCAGCCAAGACGAATAACATGGTGCAGGCCGGCCCCCTTCAAATGCTGGAGGGCGGTCCTGTGGAGATCACAGAGAAGGATTTGAAGAAACTGGATTCGCTGATCGAAAGCGCCAACAAAGCGATATTTGACGGAGAGATTTTACAGATTATGGCGAAGGAGTCTCCCGCCTACTTCCATGGGCAGAAATCCTCCCAAGAGGTCGCAAGGATAATTCAGAACAAAGTCACTACGTATCTGAATGAATAGATCTTGGGTTCGGCGCTGGCTGCGCAAGGACGGGATAGCGGCCATCCCGTTCCTTGCGCCAAGCCTTGCTGGCTTTTGCTTGTTTTTTGCCGTCCCGCTTGCAATGAGTTTTTATTATTCCTTTTTTGACCGGGTGACGGACGGCACATTTGTTGGACTTGGCAACTATAGGGAACTGCTGGGCAGCAGTTCCTTCCGCAAGGCGACAGGCAATACTTTGCTCTTTTCAGGAGTTGGCGTTCCTTTGTTGATTTTGTTGTCTCTGGGGCTTGCGCTCCTGTTCAACCGCCAGCTATGGCTGAAAAGCGCGATGAAAACGGCAGTTGTACTGCCCTTGGTCGTGCCGATTGCTTCGATTGTCATGATCACGCAGATATTCATTGACTGGAACGGTGTTCTGAACGCCTGGCTATATCGGCTGGATTTACCGCGTGTTGACTGGCTCAACTCGGATGGAGCATGGACGGTCATCCTTCTGATTTACGTATGGAAAAATATAGGCTATAACATGATCTTGTTTTTGGCCGGATTGCAGACGATTCCGCGAAGCTATTACGAAACGGCACGAATGGAGGGAGCCGGCAGCATCCGTCAATTTTGGGGAATTACGCTTGTTTACTTGACGCCAACCCTATTTTTCGTCGTTCTGATTTCGCTTGTTAATTCGTTTAAAGTTTTTCGGGAGACGTATCTGCTGGCAGGGGCTTATCCGTATGACCGTCTTTATATGATTCAGCATTATATGAACAACATGTTTTTTTCTCTGGATATTCAGAAGCTGTCAACAGCAGCCATTCTTATGGTTGGGTTTATCGTCATTTTGATGTCCGGATTATTAAAGATTGAACATCGATTTCTGGAAAATATAGAGTAGCAGGAGAGGGAGGAAAATCATGATATTCGCACGCAATCTCTCCCGCCTTATGCTCTTATTGCTCACAGGGCTTGTAGCTGCAGCCATGATGCTGCCGATTCTGCTTACGGTAACCAACTCGCTGATGACAGAGGGAGAGCTGAGCTTTAATTACAGCTTATTGGGTGTTGTGACGGAAGCATCGGCTCAAGCGAAATTTGTCAATTTGAAGTTGATTCCGGACTGGGTCACATTGAGCCAGTATGCGAAGCTGCTGGATTCAACGCCTAAATTTCTGCAGATGTTCTGGAACTCGATAAAGCTTGTTGTCCCGATTGTAGCCGGACAAACTGCGGTCGCCACGCTTGCGGCCTACGCCTTTGCCAGGCTTCGCTTCAAGGGGCGTGATGTATTGTTCATGGTATATTTGATTACCATGGTGCTGCCTTTTCAGGTTACACTGGTTCCCAATTACCTGATGATTGAACGGCTTGGCCTAATGAATACTTCAGGAGCGGTGATTTTGCCAGGGGTGTTCGGCGTGTTCGGTATATTTATGATCCGTCAGTTTATGGCAAGTCTGCCGTTTGTTTATACGGAAGCGGCGAGAATGGATGGTGCGGGACATGGCCGGATTTTTTGGGAGATTATTTTGCCGTTGACAAAACCCGGTTTGGCGGCACTAGTCATTTTGCTGTTCGTAGATTACTGGAATATGGTTGAGCAGCCGCTTATTTTTTTGAAGGAAGAGTTCGATTACCCGTTATCGCTATATTTGGCTTATATTCAGGAATCGGAGCGGGGTGTCGTTTTTGCTGCTTCTGTACTGTATATGACTCCAATGGTGCTGCTGTTTCTGTATGCCGAATCGTATTTGGTTGAAGGAATCGAGCATTCCGGCATCAAGGGGTAGGATGTTATAGAAAAGGGGGTGTAGAATGGAGGTTCTGCTGAGTTCGGGAAAGCGAAATACTCGCAAGCGTATTGTGGTTGTCATTGCAAGCTTGTTTTTTGGCATACTTCTTTTCTGGACATTATTTAGCAACATGCTGATTGGACTGACATTGCCAAGAGTTGTTACGGAGGCGCCAACACCAGGCTCGCTGGATGTGAACTTTCAAGGCACATCCAGCCTACGGCCTGTATTGGAGGTGGAATTGTTTAACCATTCAGGGGAAAAGCCGACAGAGATTCTGGCACGCGAAGGCGATGTTGTGCAGAAAGGGCAATTGTTGGTGAGGTATGATCGTACCGCAAAGGAGCAGCAGTTAGAACTGGAGCAGAATGCGCTGCAAAAGCTGAAACTTGGCTCTAAGCAGCTTCAGGATGACTATAAGCTGGCAGCGCGTGGAGAGGATGTTGCAGCAATCGAAGCGGCTCGGAATGCTTTGGAAAGCTTAAAGTTGGATCTTTCCGCACAGGAGAAGCGGATTCAGATGCTGCAAACGGAGCTGACGGATCGAACAGAGCTTAGAGCGCCTTTCGCAGGCAGGGTCACATCTGTGCTTGCAATCGAAAATATACCTTCCAATGGGGCGGATATTCGGCTCTTGGATACGGAGCGCGGCATGCAATTCGACATTCGGATCCCGGCCGATATGGCTGCTGAATGGATGGAGGGCGACGCGATCAAAGTACGTACACTTGGAAAGGAAAGTCGTCTGGTAGAAGGACGGATTACGAAAATGGAGGCAGACAGCGGGAATGAAAGCAACATGCCGGAGGAGAGCGCTGCAATGAATATACCGGCATCAGAGGAACGGCAGGCCGCTAAAGAGATGGTGCAGGTTCAGATAAGGATAACCGACAAATCGCTGCGCGCAGGGAATCGGGTGCAAGTCGAGTTGACCCAGTCGGCAGGCGGTGATACGTTAATATTGTCGCGCAAAGCGGTGCATCAGGATCGGAACGGCTTTTATGTGTTTGCGGTTCAGAGCAGGCCCGGTCCGCTTGGCAATCAGTTCTATGTCTCCAAGAACTATGTGACCGTTATCGGCGAGGATGATCAGAGTACGGCCATTGCCCAGGAATTTTGGCTCGAGGAAACTGAAATCATTGTTGAAAGCAGCGAACCGCTGGAGGACGGTCAGCGCGTTCGATATTAAATAAATAATGAGGGATTGCGATGAATCCATCCAAGATCTTGATCATTGAAGATGAAGCCGCCATAGCAGATTTGCTGAAATATGGACTGCAGGAGGAAGGGTATCGGACACAAAGCGCCCTATCCGGAATTGATGGGTTGATGATGCTTCCGGATTTTCAACCTGATCTGTTACTGCTGGACTGGATGTTGCCTGATATGAGCGGGCTGGATATATGCAAGAAGGTAACCGACACTTATAATATTCCGATTGTCATGATTACCGCCAAGTCCGATATTACCGACAAGGTGCTGGGTCTGGAGTTCGGCGCGGATGATTATATTACCAAACCGTTTGATATTCGGGAGGTTAGCGCTCGTATCCGCACAGTCCTGCGGCGTATGGATCAGGCTAACCGGAGTTTGGAAAAACCAGTAAAAGCAAGCGGAAGATTCAAAGACATTGAAATCGTGACCTCTGAGCGGCTAGTTACCAAAGGCGGCGATGAGGTCGAATTAACGCCAAAAGAATTTGATCTTCTGCTTAAACTATATACCCACCAGGGTCAGGTTTTCAGTCGCGCGGAGCTGCTGGACGAGATCTGGGGATATGATTACGCTGGCGATACGCGTACAGTAGATACGCATATTCAACGCTTGCGGAAAAAGCTGGATCTCGGCGATGTGATTGTAACGGTCTTCAGTATTGGTTACAAATTCAACAAGCAGACGGATGGTTAACTTGAAGCGCTCTATTCAAAGCAAGTTTCTAGTCGGATTTCTCATGATATTCGGCGTGTTCTTCCTCATCTTGTATCTCTGGATGACAGCCAATGTCGAGTCCAGCAACCGCAACACTGTGAAGAGCCAGTTGTATGATTTGAAGAACAATAGCAACAGCTACATTCAGCAATCGTTTCTGACGCACCATTTTACCAACGATGCAATTTTTTTAACGCAGATTGCCGAAGAACTCGGAACGGAGCTGCGCCATGCGACTTCCAGCGAGGTAGCCTTGTATTCGCTATCGGGGGAATTGATTTATACTTCCAAGCCGGCGCTTTTTGTATCCCTAAGCGAGGATTTGGAACTGGCGCTGACAGGCAAGACGGCCTATACACTTACCCGTTCGGATGGGAAAGCAATGGCGCTGTTTGCATATCCGGTCGTAGTTCAGGGCGATAAGATCGGGATTGTGCGTTTCGCCAAAGATTTCACCCCTCTGTACAGTCAGAGCGCTCAGATGCAGAGTACGATCGCTTGGACTGCACTGGCTGTTTTTGCTGCTGCATTTCTGTTTTCGATCCTTCTTTCTCGCCATATAACTATTCCCCTTAGCAAACTGACCAAAGCTTCAACAGAGGTGGCGAGCGGTAATCTTCAAGTTCGTATTGGGGTGAAGCAGCAGGATGAGGTAGGCAAGTTGGCTGCCAACTTTAGCCGCATGATCGAGAAGCTGCGGGAGCAGTTTGCGATTGTTGAACAGGAACGTGACAGGCTTGATGCGCTTAATCAACATCGCAAGCGTTTTTTTGATCAGGTTACACATGAATTGAAAACACCGCTGACAACGATAATGGGCTTTGCGGACATGATTCGGATGAAGGGGATCAGGGATCCTGATCTGTTGGATAAAGGGATAAATCACATTCTGAACGAGAGTAAACGTCTGCATGAAATGGTACTGGAGCTGCTTGAAAAATCAGGGGCAGCGGACACCTATGACGCAGTAAAGATCGTGGATATGGCCCGGATAATTCAGGATGTATGCGAAGCGATGACAATGAAGGCCAAGCGGTATAATAAAACGATTTCCTGCCGGACGCCCAATGAAATGCTTGTGTATGGCAAACCGGATCGGCTGCGGCAATTGGTAATCAATTTGGTGGACAATGCGATTAAATATGCATATGCGCATACCGAGATTGACGTGGTGGCTGAACTGGGGCAAGGTCAAGGCAGGCTGATCGTATCCAATCAAGGAGAAACGATTGGTGACGACCACTTGAAACAAATATTTGAACCGTATTATCGTGCAGGACATGATCTTGCCGAAACTGCCAGTGTGGGGCTCGGGCTTTATATATGCAAAGCCATAGTGGACGAGCATCAAGGCAAAATTAATATTACAAGCGACAACGAGCAAACAGAAGTGGATATCTATCTGCCGTTGACAACCGGTGAAAAAAGGGGATGACAATGAGGAAGCAGGCAGTTTTACATGCTTTTTTATTTGGAGTTTTCTGTCTGTTGCTGACAGGATGCCTCGGTGCCCCCAGGGTGGAAACCATTATTATGGATGATACTCCGCAGATGGGCTCTGATGAAGGGAGTTCTAAGTTTGCAGTCCAAACCATCTATACTGTACTTGATGGCATAAAGGAAACGCTGGTTCCTGTCGGTTGGATCAATGACAACTCGTTGCTGGGCATTAGCATGGAGGAGTCCGAAGGCTATCTCGCCCGAGTGAACGAGCCGTTCATCGTGCAGCAGAAGCTGTCCGGTCTTAGTCCACTCATAGGGGAGAGCGGATATAGCAGCGTATCTTTATCCCCGGATGGACATTATGTTTCCTATGTAGAAACAAGCAATAAAGAATGGGAACTGAAGCTGCATTCGTTGGTTGAAGGGCAGGATACAAAACTTGCCGTATCACAAAGCAAATATGCGGTCCGCACACAAATGACGTGGTCGGCCAATAGCCGCTTCTTCGGTTATGTCGATATCGATGAGACGCAGTATCCTGTTTTATTTGTATATGATAGGGTCGAGAAGGAAAGAAAACAGTTTACGATTCCAAGTCTGCAGGCAGACGAAATGATATCGTTTGTTAGCATCTCAGATAACGGTGAAGAAGCGCTTATCATCAAGCAAGGGGCGCAAAACCAGCCGGTATTGGAATGGGGCAAGCTGAGCGGTGATGCATTTGTTGCACACTATCAACATACGCTCAGCCATGAATTGCAGGTGGAGTGGATTCACCAGGATCAGATCGCGTTTGTTGGAGAGGACGGTACGTTATATGCTTATGATCAACGCAATCAGCTGCGCTCAGTACTGCTGCACGATGTTAGCAGATTCCGTTTTTCAGGTGACCGAAAATATATCGCTTATACCCAGGGGGACGTTGTATTTGCAGCAAGCCTCTATGGCAACACGCTGCTGAGGCAGGAGCAGGTTTACAAAGGAATTGATATTTATAACATGGCATGGAGTCTAAACAATAGCAAATTGTTGCTGCATGGTTTGAAAATGGTTGGCCTGCCGCATTCCCAAACGGGAAATATTAGGAGCACTCCTGCTGTAACCCAGAGCTTGGTGATTGCGTTTAGGTAGCCGGTTTGAAATGAAACGAATTACCTTAAATGCCTGCCCCGTCCGTCAAATCATTTTGTTCCGCCGATTCGAATTGGTTTAAAATATGAAACCGCAGGCTTTGAAAATCATGCGCTGCCTTTTTACGGGGATATGGCAAATTTACCGGCACAATTGAACTGATTTCACCAGGGCGCGGCTTTAATATGACGACACGGTTAGCCAGGAAAATAGCCTCATCAATATCGTGCGTGACAAAGATCATCGTTGTCCGGTTTGTCCTCCATATATCAAGCAGCACTTCCTGCATATGCGATCTGGTAAAGGCATCAAGTGCGCCAAAAGGCTCATCGAGCAATAGCACCTTGGGATTCCGCAGCAACGCACGCGCGATCGAGACGCGCTGCGCCATCCCTCCCGACAGTTCGCGCGGATAGGCCTTCTCGAAGCCCTTCAGCTTCACTAGCTCAATGAGTTTATCGACCTTGTTCCGGACCTCCTTGTCACGGAGCGACAAATCGGCCGCAATGTTCTTCTCCACTGTCAGCCATGGAAATAATCGATGCTCTTGAAAAACAAATCCTTTATCTATCCCTGGTCCTGCGATCTGCTCGCCATTAAGCCCAACGAAACCGGAGTACGCTCTATCCAGTCCCGCTATGATGCGCAGCAACGTACTTTTGCCGCAGCCGCTCGGACCAATAACCGTGACAAACTCCCCTTCATTGATATTCAGATTTATACCATGGAGCGCATGCACCGTTCCTTTTCCTGTTGAAAACTGCTTATCGAGATCCTGAATATTCAGCAAAGCGGTAGACATCAATTGATCACCTCTGTCATTTTATATCCGACTAATAATATATTATTGCTAGGCTATCACTGCTGCGTGGATAGTGTCAATACTCATCTGAACTGGAGTTGGGTTAACGGCGCTTTGTCAATATAAGAATATCCACTTGACTTATCGGGATTGTTGGTATACATTTCATTTTGCACTCCTACAATCGTGCAAACGATACACCGTACCTTACAAAAGGTCCTCTTTCAATTCTTCCTTGTCAATAAACTCCCATCCACCATTCCAATGGCGATTATTATGACGTGCATAAAAGAAGGTGCATATTTGAGCGTACCCAGCAAAATCGCCGCCAATCCAAAAATCAATCAAGGGCCGGGGAAATGGAACCTCTTCGGTTTGGCTCTCTTGCTCCCTGTTACCTTACTAACCGCTTGGCAGGTTCTTGGAGATTTGGGGCTAATATCGGATCTGCTCTTTCCAACTCCTTATGCCATTGGGGTTGCATTTGTCGAACTCTCTAAATCCGGCGTTCTGTGGAAGCATATCGGCGTTAGTGTTCAGCGAGTGGTAACAGGATTTCTCATTGGAGCAAGTCTGGGCTTCGTAGTCGGCATTGCCGTCGGCTTATTCAGGCGTACAGAAAAGCTGCTTGATCCGACGGTCCAAATGATCCGCATGATTCCGAGTCTAGCCATAGTGCCGCTCTTCGTGCTCTGGTTCGGGATTGGCGAGTTATCGAAAATTCTCATTATTGCCCAGGCTACCTTTTTCCAGCTGTATATCAATACGTTTTTAGGGATTCGAAACGTAGACAAAAAGCTATTCGAAGTGACGTATGTGCTAGGTTACAGCCGCTTCCAGCAAATTATCCGTCTTGTTTTACCGGCCGCGCTGCCCAATATTTTATTGGGTGTCCGTATTTCATTTGGCATTTCGTGGCTGGGACTGGTCGTTGCCGAATTAACCGCTTCGACTTCCGGAATTGGCTACATGATGTCCGATGCCCGGCAGTTTTCAAATACGCCTGTAGTGTTCGTAGGTATCTTTTTATTTGCCGTCCTCGGCCTGACGGCGGACAGTTTAATCAGATTGCTGCAGATCAGGATGCTCCGTTGGAAAAGCGCCATTTACAGATAAGGAGGGGAATAATGAGCAGCTCGACGAACGAATCGCTGCGTACAGAGCCCGAGCCTTCCCGCCGGCTGCGAAGAAACAGCCGATCTGGGAGCGGCTATTCCGTTTCAGAGCAACACAATACGATAATCGATTTAACGGCACCCTCCGACTCTCAGACCGGTAGACCAGCGCGTTTCTTTTCGCTCGATTCCATTCAGGGTGCCATACTGCCAGTCACTATTTTATTGGCATGGCTTCTTGTTGATTGGAGCGGCAGCGTTCCGAAAACACTTTTGCCATCCCTATTTTCCGTCATTGAAGTATTCTGGCGCATGCTGATCTCTGGCGAATTACTGTCGCATCTTGGCTACAGTTTGGAACGCGTAGCGTATGGATTTCTGACAGGCGGCCTTTTAGGACTTGGGCTCGGTATTATCGCCGGATTCATTCGCAAAATCGATTATTTGATCGATCCTAGTCTGCAAGTGCTGAGATTGGTACCGCATCTGGCCATTGCGCCGCTCATTACGCTATGGTTTGGCTTTGGCGAAGCATCCAAAATTGTCATCATAGCGTTTGGAGCGCTATTCCCACTTTACATTAATACTTATATTGGCATTCGGAACGTAGATAACCAGCTGTTTGAAGTTGCAGACATCCTGCAGTACAACAAATGGAGGCGTGTCACCCATCTCATGCTGCCTTCTGCATTGCCGAATATATTTATGGGCCTCAGAACCTCCATTGCGGTTTCATGGATCAGTCTCGTCGTCGCCGAATATGTCGGTGCCTACAACGGAGTTGGCTTTCTAATCAACGAAGCCAAGCAGAACCTTAAGCCCGAAGTGATTTTTGTCGGTATTATCGTGTTCGCCATTGTCGGGAAAGTTCTCGATACGTTCATCAAACTCCTGGAGCAAAGACTGCTCAATTGGCGAGACAGTTACCAAGGCTGATTTGCCTGGTTGATATTCGTTAATAGAAATTTTAAAGCAATGTTAACAAGAAGGAGCGTAATCCTATGTCAACTAACCCCAATCGCAAATACAGAGTCTTGCCCTTACGTCTTTCCGTAATATTCTTACTTTTGTTATCCATTCTCCTTTTACAAGCTTGCAGCAGCGGGACAAAAGCCGAGAAAACCGTTCCTTCCGTTCTGAACTTCGGTTATATTGGCTCAAACTCCCTTAACTTGCCGACCGGTGCGGAAGGTTGGGGACTTTATAAAGGAATTATTCAAGAGGAATTAAAAAAACACGGCATTGAAACCATCAATACCTTCGGATTCCCGAATGGACCAGACGAATCGGAAGCGCTGATTAGCGGCCGCCTTAATGCCGGAGCTCTCGGCGATACTCCTGCCATCATTTCATATTCGGGAGGTGCCAAAACGCGCTTCGTGGGCCAAATCAATTCCGGCCTTAAAGCATTTGTAATTGGCAAAAAAAATGGCCCAACTACTGTGAAGGAGCTTGAAGGCAAGGTTATCGCCGTTCCGAAAGGTTCGTATAGCCATCGGTACATCATCGGTTTGCTTAAAGAATCAGGTGTCACCAAGTATGAGCTGGTGCACATGCTCGGCTCCGATGCAGCAGCGGCAATTGCTAGAGGCGATATCGACGCCAACGTAGGGTTCGGGGCAGATGCGTTGTCATTGCTTAAGCAGGGCTACCCGCTTATTCATGCATCAGATGATACCCCGCACTTGGCAGGTTCGAGTGTAACGGTTGCCAACGAGGATTTCCTGCGGAAATTTCCGGACTTCCCCAAAGTGTGGAATGAAGCACGTGAAAAAGCACTTGCCGATCTGAAGCAGCATGAAGCGGAATATTACGACTTTATGTCTCAAATTGTAGGTCTGTCTGTCGAAGATGTAAAAAAACTTTACCCGGTCAGCATCTTAACAGATCAGCCGATTTCGGATAAAGCATTGACGCATTTAGAGGGTGTAAAAGAATTCTTGCTTGAAGAAGGCCTGACGAAGAAAGAATTTAATATTAAAGATTGGGCGGTAAAATAACCTGCATTTGTTCATTTCAAGTGAATAGAAAGGCGGTTTGATGAAATGAGTAAAGAAGCTAAAGAAGCCCTGAAACTTCAAGCGGATGTATTAGTCATTGGCGGCGGGCCTGCCGGCGCATGGGCAGCAATCGCCGCTGCCGGGCAAGGTGCGAGCGTTATTCTTGTTGACAAAGGCTACTGCGGAACCAGCGGAGCGACGGCGCCTTCCGGAACAGCCATTTGGTACGTAAAGCCTGAAGAACAAGCGCGCGAGAATGCCATGATGAGTCGGATGGACATGGGCGGTAATCTGGCGGAGCGGCCATGGATGCAACGCGTGCTCGATCGGACCTATCATAATATGCATCAAATTCGGGACTGGGGCTATCCTTTCCCTATCGACGAAACGGGCGGGCCGAACTACATCAGTGTTCAGGGGCCTGAGTATATGCGGCTAATGCGCAAACGGGTGCAAAAAGCCGGCGTTCGCATTCTGGATCATAGCCCGGCACTGGAGCTGCTATCCGATAGTCATGGCGTCGCCGGGGCATCCGGCATTAATGAGCAGACGCGGCAGCCTTGGCGCATTGAAGCGGCAGCGGTTGTCATCGCTACAGGTGGCTGCGCATTTTTAAGCAAGGCACTCGGAACCAATGTCCTGACAGGTGATGGTTATCTGATGGCAGGAGAAGCTGGAGCCGAGTTTTCCGGGATGGAGTTTTCGACAGCCTATGCGATCGTGCCGTATTTCTCGCCGGTCACGAAGACAGCACTTTATCAATTTGCCACGTTCTACTATGAGGACGGGAGAGTCATTGAAGGGGCCGGATCGCGCAGAGGCCGTTCAATTATCGCCAAAACTTTGCTTAAAGAGCCGGTTTATGCGCGGCTGGATAAAGCCGACGAGTCCATAAGGCAATCCATGAGGAAGGCGCAGCCTAACTTCTTCCTATCCTTTGATCGACTTAAGATCGATCCCTTTACCGATAAGTTTCCAGTCACCCTTCGCTTCGAGGGAACAGTTAGAGGCACGGGAGGCATCAACATTGTAGATGAAACCTGCGCGACCAAGGTTCCGGGCTTATATGCCGCCGGCGACGCAGCGACTCGTGAACTTATCTGCGGCGGATTTACGGGCGGCGGCAGTCACAATGCGGCTTGGGCGATGTCATCGGGGTATTGGTCCGGGGAGGGTGCAGCCCAATTCGCTTTGAAACAGGGTACGAATCGTTTCAATCGAAATGCCCGCGGATTATCTGAGTTTTCCGGCGTGTCGACACAAGCAGATTCCTCCAAGTCAAAAATAAGTACGGATGAAGTCATTCGTCTTGTGCAGGATGAAGTGTTTCCATATGATCGCAACTGGTTCCGCAGCGAGCAGGGTCTCACAGCATCCCTCGGTCGACTGAATCAACTGTGGCTAGAAATCAAACAAGGTGTTCGAGCAGATGAAGGCAGCAGAGTGGGAGCAAGAGAAGTTGCGGCGATGACGGCTACGGCCAGATGGATGTATGAAAGCGGACTGGCAAGGCGAGAAACGCGCGGGATGCATGTCCGTACGGATTACCCGGAGCGGGATGCAGCGCAGCACTATCGATTGATTAGTGGCGGCTTGGACCAAGTCTGGGTGAAGCCGCATACTGCGCCTAATAACGGGAATGCAGAGGAGGCCGTTCAAGCGTGATTGAAATACTAAGTGCCGAACGCTGCATTAGCTGCAACCAGTGCGTACGGATCTGTCCGACCAACGTTTTTCAAGAAGTAGAGAACGATATTCCGATCATTGCCAGGCAATCCGATTGCCAGACCTGTTTTATGTGCGAGCTCTACTGTCCTGTGGATGCACTCTACGTAACGCCTAATGCGGACGGAATTGAGAAGGTTGAAGAATCCGCTGTCATAGAAGATAGGCTGCTCGGCAGCTATCGTGAATCAGTAGGTTGGGGAAAGGGCAGAAAATCCACCGCGTCTGACGATGAATCGTTTCTTGTCTTTCGTATAGCGCGTGCTACGAATTAACTTAAATATTGCTCGTTCCTACGAACGACAAACTGCACCTTTAACGCTGAACGCGAGATGGAGGTGCAGTTTTTTTACTAATTAAGTTAACGTCTCAAAATCTGCGGTTTGTATGTCCCATTAGTAGGGGTAACATGAAGGGGCTAATTTTAATTGTGCTCCATGTATGGCGAATGGATGATTGAGTCCTACGCGATCTGGAAATGCTAAGCCTGCGGTTTCTTTAGCTCGCGTTCGAACCATACGATAGAGGAGCGGTTTAATGGGAAATCAACCAAACGCTCGGGCGGATAAGCCCCGTACCCTAACGATCGTTCAAATTCTGCTGTATGCAGCCGCTGTCTTGAACATCGCGAACGGATTTATTTCTTTTGCAAGTACGGACATGCTCAAGAAGCTGCTTAGCGCAGCGATGGTCCTATTTGGAATTGCGGCTTTGCTGGTCGCATCGCGATTAAGCATACCCAAAGTCGTTCATCTCCGCGCGGCTATCGTTCTGTCGAGCGTTCTCCTGGTTCTGCGAATCGCCGAGTACGCCGTTTGGCATAATATCGGTTTTTTACTTGGCGCGATTCTCCCGATTCTCGTGATATGGAGATTAAACGATTCGGATGTAAAAACCTGGTTCAAATCCTGATCCGTATTTCGTTGATTCTTCCAATTGTCAGGCATGCCGGTCAGCGGCATGTCTGATTCGCCGTTTAAAACCGAAACGAAGGCCAAGAAAGTGCCCTGGCTAGACGGGTTCCGGGCTTATGCGCCGCATGCGATTCCGAACTTCAGCGAATCTTCAGCTTTCGTTTAGGTCCACTTCATATGGCTCGTTCTATAATTCTCGTAGTTGTTAACTCACATCCAACGAGAGGGGCAATTCTAGATGGAACAAGAAAATGATTATGCGGGATTTTGGATTCGGCTATTCGCCTTTCTGATCGACTCTGTACTCTTCTATGGCGTTGTCTGGGTATTTGGACGAGGAGGGCTTAACGGACAGACTGGCGGGTTGTTGTTCTCGCTCTACTTGGTTGTCGCAACACTGTTCTTCGGCCGGACGATCGGTAAACTAGTTGTCGGCATTCGCGTCATCCGTCAAAACGGCGAGAACCCCCCTTGGTGGGTGGTAATCCTGCGCGAGGTGCTCGGAAAGTGGCTTTCGGCGCTATTGCTCGGTTTCGGCTTCCTGATGGCAGGCTTTGATGGACAGAAACGGGCGTTGCACGATCATATCGGCCGTACGTACGTGGTGAAGACGCGATGAGGAGGAGTGGCGCGAGCAAGATGGCAAATCGCGAAACCGCCGTTCGCGCGGATAAGCCTGCGATCGAAGTCATCGGCGCGACAAAGGTGCTTAATGGCAGGAAGATTATCGACCGGCTTTCCTTTTCCGTAGAGCGAGGAGAGATCTACGGTTTCCTCGGCCCGAATGGAGCAGGGAAAACGACGACGATTAGGATGATGGTCGGCCTGATCCGAATGAATGAGGGGGATATCCGCATACAGGGACACAGCATCCGAACGGATCGGAAGAGAGCGCTGGCGGAAGTCGGCGCGATCGTCGAGAACCCGGAGCTGTACCGATATTTGACTGGTCGGCAAAATCTACAGCAATATGCAAACCTGTGCGAACGCCCAATTGACCGGCAGCGGATCGATGAAGTCATCCGGCTCGTTCGGCTTGAGGACGCCATCGATCGGAAGGTGCGGACATATTCACTCGGCATGCGGCAACGGCTAGGAATCGCACAGGCGATTCTGCACCGCCCATCCTTGCTGCTGCTCGACGAGCCTACGAATGGGCTCGATCCCGCGGGCATCCGCGAGCTTCGGGATTATCTCCGGCAGCTCGCCCGGGAGGAGAATATGGCGATTGTCGTCTCCAGCCATCTGTTGTCCGAAATCGAGTTGCTGTGCGATCGGGTCATCATCATACAGAAAGGCCGATTCGTAGCGGAGCGGACCTTAAAAGAGGAGGCCACGACGGACGTGCTGTCGTTCGAGATCGAACTTGCGGAGTCGGACGAAAACAAGGATCGGATGGCGCAGCACCTCGAATCGCGTGGCTTCGAGAAGGTTGACGATTCCGGACGCTGGACGATCCCGATTCGCAAAGAACACGTGCCTGCGCTTATCGAGTCGCTCGTTCAAGATCGCGTGCCGCTCATGCAAGCACGCATCCGAACGACTGCGCTGGAGGATCTGTTCCTCCGGCTGACCGAGGAGGGAATCCGATGAGGAGAATACTGTTTCCGCTGCTGCGCAACGAATTGACGAAATTGTTCGCGAGGCCAAGGAGCGTGATGTTCTTGGTGTTTCTCGCAGCGTTTGCCGTCATATCCGGCATCATCGCCGAGAAGACGACAAGCGTGATGGGGGCGTACGGCTTGGCTATCCGTACCTTGGACATCGGGCGTTACTTCGTGCTTGCTTTTACAGTCGTGCTCGCCGCACAGACGATCGCGGACGAGTTCCGGGACGGAACGATTAAGCTGCTTCTGATTCGTCCGCGCAGCCGAGGCGCTATTATGCTCTCGAAGTGGGGAGCCGTCGTTACGCTGCTCTGTATGTCGTTGCTGCTCCTGCTGCTCGCGAGCCTAGCCGTCGGCGTGCTGCTTCTGCCTCGAGGGACGGACGGATACACGCTATGGGTGGTCATTCGAGTGTATCTGTACACGTTGCCGAACCTGCTGTTCTACGTGGGCTTATCATTGTTGGTCGGCGTTCTGACGGCCAGTGTGCCGCTCTCCATTACGCTTGTGGTCATATTGAACTTCATGGGATCCACCTTCACGAGGCTCGCCTCCGGTTACCCCTGGTCTCAATGGCTTGTATTCCGCCATCTGGATCTTCGCGGGCACGATCCTTCTTTGCTTGTCCGCGGCACCGTCGACGACGCGACGGTCGGCTGGTTACCGCTAACGGAATCCGCGGCTATCGTGGTCGTTTACCTAATCGTCTGCTTGGCGGTTACGGCTTATGTTTTCGGACGCAAAGAGGTAAAATGAGAACGACTTGAACTTTCGGTCCAACTGTCTAACCCGCCGAAGGGAGCGAAATAGATATGAAGTATACGATTCTTATCGTCGAGGACGACCCGGCGTTAATTGAACTGCTTCGGCTTTATCTGGAGACAGAATTCACCGTCCTATCGACAGGCAATGGCCATGAGGCGATGGAGGTAGTGGCGCGGCAGCACGTTGATCTGGCCATCGCAGATATCATGATGCCCGGCATGGACGGGCTTCAATGGGTCAGAACCGTGCGGGAACGGCATCGTTTCCCCATACTGATCCTGTCTGCCCGCGATCAGGACCACGACAAAATTCTCGGTCTCGGTCTCGGCGCCGACGACTACCTGACGAAGCCTTTTAATCCGCTCGAGGTGACGGCCCGCGTGCAGGCTATGCTGCGCCGGGCGTACCGGTTTGGATCGCCGGACGATCGAACGGATATGGAGGAAGAGCCGATCCAAGCGGGAGAGTTGACGCTGGACCCCAAGAGTTGCACGCTGTATCGAGACGGAGAGGCGGTTACGCTCACTTCGACCGAATATAAGATTATCGCTTTTCTGATGCGGTACCCGAACCGAGTCTTGACGCGCAAGCGCATTTACGAGTCGGTGTGGGACGACGCGTTCGCTTACGACGACAACACGATTATGGTGCATATTAGCAATCTTCGGGAGAAGATCGAGCGCGACCCGAAGACGCCGGCATACATTCGAACAATCAGAGGGCTGGGGTACAAATTTGAAGCGCCTGAGATGGATTAAAAGAAAGCGGAGGCTGCAAACGTCGCTCGTATTCGATTTCATCGCTGTCAATATCGCGCTCTTCTTCATTCTAATCACTTATCTGGTGTTAGCCATCGTGGATGCTTTCTCGCATTCGACCTTTAGCAGCGAGTCAGTAAGACTGGACACAGCCTTTTACGAGAATGCAGCGAAAAGCGGGAAGGATCTGCAGAGGTTAGAAAAAAGCGGCGGCTGGCTTGAACTGCTAAGCGAGGACCGGCGGATCGTTCGGATTGTGGGACAACCGGGCGAGGTACGCCAAGGCTACACGGCGACTGAACTGCTGCGCGCGCTATCGAATGCGGAAGGACAGCGCTACTACTACGCCATTGCGCCGGTTTCCGGCAACGATGTGAAGGATTCGGCTCGTTATTTGTTGTTTAAGGCGCCGATGGAGCGCGTGTCGGCGGACGCCTATTTGCAGACCGAGCCTTTCGCGCAGAACGGGGAGGCCGACACTTCCCCGCGGTCGCAAATTTACTTCTATGGAGCGGTCGGGCTCATTCTGCTTGTTATTGTGCTTTACAGCTACTGGGTCGCGCGCCGAATCCGCAAGCCTTTGAATGCGATCGCCCGGGGACTCGGACGTATGACGGCAGGAGACCTCGGAGCACGCCTGGAAATCCGAGCGGAGAGAGAGTTCCGGCAGATCGGAGATGCGTTCAACTACATGGCGAGCGAGTTGGAGCGAACGACGCGGGAGAAGAAGCAGTTGGAGGAAAGCCGGCAACGGCTTATCGTTGATCTGTCGCATGACCTGCAAACGCCGATCACGAGCATTCGCGGATATTCGCAAGCGCTTCTTGAGGGGCGGATAAGCGACAAGGAAACAGGTCGGCGATATGTGGAATACATCTACCGGAAGTCCGGTCAGTTGACCGTGCTTGTCCGAAGCATGCTGGAACTGTTCAAGCTGGATTCACCGGATTATCGACTTAAGCTGGTGCGTGAAGATGTTGCGGATGTCCTGAGGGAGACTGTAGCCGACATGTATGAAGATGTGGAGCGTAACGGCTTCGGGTTGCGAACGGAAATTCCCGATCGTGCGGTGTATGCCGTGATTGAGCGGGAAGCACTGCACCGCGTACTCGCCAACTTAATCGGCAACGCACTGAAGTATAACCCCCCGGGTACGGAGCTGCGAATCGAGCTGCGGGAAGAGGCGGACGTCGTTCGGATCGAGATCGCCGACACAGGTGTCGGAATCGCGCCGGATCTGCGGAATCGGATCTTTGATCCGTTCGTACGCGGAGATGAATCTCGGGGAGGCGAGGGAGGGACAGGGCTCGGACTTTCCATCGCTGAACGGTTGTTGCAGAAAATGGGGGGATCGATCAAGCTGCTTCCGGAAGGGGAGGGACGTGAGATCGGCGTGACGACGACGTTTGTCGTCTCGCTGGCGAAGACGCCGCGGGCTTGACGTCGTCAGGCGCTGACTTAGCGGCAAACACCTCCGCCGTCGTCACGGAAAATGCTAGATAAGGGTTGGGAATCGCATAACAAACGCCGCGCCGCCGCCCGGCTCGTTATGGGCCGAGATGCGGCCGCGGCACCGCTCGACGATGGCCCGGGAAATCGCCAGGCCGAGCCCGGTCTCGCCATTCTTACCTTTCGCAAACCGTTGGAAGAGCTGGGATAATAACGGTTCGGGAATCCCTTCGCCGTCGTCCGAGATACCGATGTCGACTCCTTCAGCGTCGGCTGAAGCTTGGATACGAATCGTTGCCTTGGCATACCGAGTCGCGTTGCCCAGGATGTTAATGAGCGCTTGCAGCAGTTTCTCGCGATCCGCATAGATCAACGGATCTTGGTCGTTGTCGAGTCCGTGTATTTCAATGTGCAAGCCGCTCTTGACGAGCAGCGGATTGATGCGCTCCAACGTCTCCGCGATCAACTCCCGTACCGGGACGCGATCCATATGGAATATGCCTTCTTCGCTTTCTAGCTTGGCGAGAAGAATCATCTCCGTCACGATTTTTTTCAACCGTTCGCATTCCTTAACGATGACATTTAGACCTTTACTGGCCTGCTCCCCTGTAAAAATGCCATCCTTGATGCCCTCTGCGTACCCCTGGATGGACATAAGCGGAGTCTTCAATTCGTGCGAGGCGTTCTGGAAAAACTGCTTTTGCGTGTGCTGATATTTCTCCAATTCGCCGGCGAGATCGTAAACAGCCTTCGCCACTTCACCGACCTCGCCTCCCGTTTCAACAAGCTGAACTTCGGAGAAACGGCGTTTCTCCACTTTGTTCAATTCCTTCCTCAGATTCCCTAGCGGTTTGACGAGTCTTCTCGTGATGAGAATGCTCAGCAGGAAAGCGACAATCCCGCCGATGGACAGGATGATCATCAACCGTTTAAATAAGGCGAGCTGCATCGCCTTAATTTTACTTAGCGGGGTTGCCACCACTGCCGTGACATCTTGCCCGTCAGGATCGACGCCCTGTTTGTTCGTTAACGTTTCGATGATATATTTGTCTTCTTTTCCTTGCGATAATCCTCCGGCGCTGGGAATGTCCAGCTTCTTCGATAATTCCATCAATTCTGCCGTTGCTTCGCTGGACAGATTCGTGTAGACAACTTTCTCACCGGGCGCGATCAGTAGCGCGTTCGTGATTCCGACCGAAGGCGCCGTATTAACGCTTTTCGGCACATCTGTCTTTTGTCCCGGTACCTGCACGCCTGAAGATTTTCCCTGTACCTGTCCCTCAGGTTCTAGCGTCGATATGAGCGGCGCAACCGGAGATAAATTCATCAGCAGATTGGCTTGGTCTCGCAGTTCTTTCCGCTGGTTTTCCACCAAATTATCAAGCAGCAGCGGATAGATCAGAACAGCGGTAATCGCCAGAATACATAGCAGCAGTAGCGCAAATGAAAAATTAAGCCGATAGATCATTTTCATCTTATTGCCCCGTCCTTTCCATGCGCAGCCGGTAGCCGTGTCCCCATACCGTATCGACCGGAAGCTCTTTTATTTTTCTGCGCAGCCGTTTCACCAAATCGTCGATAGCCCGGTCGCTCCCGTAATAATTGTCTCCCCAAATCAACGTAAGCAGCTCATCCCGGGTAAACGCCCGATTCGGCTGCTCGGTTAACGTCTGCAACAGATTAAATTCCTTCAGCGTAATTTCCACTTCTTCCTCACGCCAGAAAACGCGCCGTTCTTCCAGAACGAGCCGCAGTTCGCCAACTTCGAAAGTCGCATGTCCCGGCCGCAGAGCAACGGGATTATCCATCGCTTGGAGAATCGAGCTGACCCGGTGGAACAAGCGATTCACGCGCGCGACCAACTCTCTCGGGCTGAACGGCTTCGTCAAGTAATCGTCGCCTCCGAGTTCGATGCCGAGGATGCGATCGACTTCTTCATCGCGCGCCGAGATCAAGATAATCGGAACTTCCGCTTCTTTGCGGATTTGCCGGCATAGATCGAAGCCATTCATCCCCGGAAGCATGATATCCAGAATCCACATATCGGGCGGATCGTTCTTCCATAGCTCCAATGCGTCTTCCGCCGTCGATAATGTAATCGTATGGTATCCTTCTTTAAGCAAATAAGCCTCTACGATTTCCCGGATCTGGGCATCATCGTCGACTACGGCGATTTGATAGGACTTCATGCGGCAACCTCCTAACGTTTATCGAAAAACATTTTACCATACAAAAATCGGCCAAGACCCGATTCCACACTTTTTCCACATTGCTCTCATATTTACTCCCCGGATTTGCATGTACACTAATCCTCGTAAACCCGATTCCCGCAGTTCGTTTACCGGCTCCTGATAGGAGGGTTCATCATGAAATTGCGTCGTCTTGCTCGCAGGGAGCTTCTGGCAGCACTCTGTTTTCTAGCTCCGAGTCTGTTCGGATTTTCCGTTTTTTATCTTATCCCGTTCGGTCAGAGCGTCCTCACCTCGTTCCAGGATCGAATAGGAGGAAGTTTCACGTTGGTCAACTACGAAGAACTGCTCCTCAGTTCCTCATTTCAGAAAGCGGCATCCAACACGTTCTGGTTCACCGCGATCAGCGTGCCGATTCTCGTCGCCGTATCGCTCTTATTGGCATTGCTTTTGAATCAACGGGTGTTCATTCGGAACTGGCTTCGGACCGCTTATGTACTGCCGCTTGTTGTGCCGGTCGCTTCGATCGTGCTTGTGTGGCAAATCTTGTTCGATTGGAATGGCGCATTAAACGCCGTTTTGCAGCATTTTGGCTTTGACCGCCAAGACTGGATGAAATCCGAATGGGCCGGCTTTGTGATCGTGCTTGTCTATGTATGGAAGAACATCGGATACAATGTCATCTTATTCCTGGCCGGTTTGCAGAACATTCCGGATCAATATTATGAGATCGCCGATCTGGAAGGGGCAGGTCCCGTTCGCAAGCTGTTCGGAATTACGCTCACGTATTTGACGCCGACGACGTTTCTGGTCGTGCTCATGTCCGTGCTGAATTCGTTCAAGGTGTTCCGCGAGACGTATCTCGTCGCCGGTGCTTACCCGTATGACCGCATCTACATGATGCAGCATTACATGAACAATATGTTCCTGTCCCTCGATATCCAGAAGGTTTCGTCCGCGGCGGTGTTGATGGCGCTTTGTATTATGGCGCTCGTATTCGTCCTGTTCCGCACGGAGCGGATTTTCCGCTCTTATATGGAGTAAGAGCAAGAAAGAGTTGAAAGAGGTGAATGACGTGATGAAGCAATGGGTCACGCCGCTGTTGCGCTCGTTGTTGCTGATCGCCATCGCCGTCCTACTGCTGATGCCCGTCGTCTTGAACGTCGTCAGCTCCTTCATGACGGAACGGGAAATTCTGGCGAATTACGGCATGCTAGGCAAAACCGACACGAGCGTATTCGTCAATCTCAAATGGATTCCCGACTGGGTGTCGTTCCAACAGTATGACAAAGTATTGATCGCGACGCCGAAATTTCTATACCTATTCTGGAATTCCGTATGGTTGGTCGCTCCCATTATCATTGGACAAGCGGTGGTGGCAACGCTCGCCGCGTTCGCGTTCGGGAAGCTGCGTTTCCCCGGCAGGAATGGATTGTTCTTCCTCTACTTGATGACGATGCTGATGCCGTTCCAAGTAACGCTCGTGCCTAACTACTTGATGGTCGATCGGCTGGGCCTCCTGAATCATTCCGGTTCTATCATACTACCCGGCGTGTTCGCCGCCTTCGGCGTGTTTCTGCTTCGGCAATTTATGCTCCACATCCATTCGGCTTATATCGAAGCGGCCAAAATGGACGGGGCGGGATATTTACGCATATTCGTATCGGTTGCGCTGCCGATGGTGAAGCCCGGTATCGCCGCGCTCATCGTGCTTTTGTTCGTCGACTACTGGAACATGGTTGAGCAGCCGCTTATTTTTCTGCAGGATGCCGCGATGCAGCCGCTCTCGGTCTTCCTCTCCCGTATCCAGGAAGAAACGCTTGGCGTCTCGTTTGCCGTCTCGGTTGTGTATATGACGCCCATGGTGCTTCTGTTCTTAAGTGCCGAACGGTATTTTATCGAAGGAATCCAGCTTTCCGGCGTGAAAGGCTGAGCGAAAGGAGATGGGCAACATGGTATCTCGAAAACAACGGATTTCCGGCATTGCATTGGCTGTGTTCCTCCTCCTATTGGCGGGGTTGACGTTGTTCAGCCAAACGATTCAAACCGCCTTGCTGCCCAAAGTGACGACGGAGAAACCCGCGAAAAAAACGTTGGCACATCGAATCGAAGGCAGCGGGTCCATCACGCCGCGGCGGCAGACCGAGGTGAAAAGCGATAATGGCTGGAAGGTGGCGAAGGTACATGTCCGTAATGAGGAGCAAGTAAAGAAAGATCAGGTTCTTGTTACATTCGATGGAACGGAGGCGCAGCAGCAGCTTCTCGACGCGGAAGATGACCTGAAGAAAAGGAATTTGAATCGGGAGGTGCTGCAAGAACAGTTCGTGGACGCCCAACGATCAGGGGATGAGGTCGCCATTCGCAAGGCGATACGCGACCTGGAACTGGAGCAGCTGGATCGGGACATCGCGATGCGAAGAATTGAAAACCTGCGCAAAGATTTGGCACGAAAACGTACGTTGACCGCGCCTGTGGATGGCAAAGTGACGGATCTGCAAGCCGAGGAAAGCATGAGCGTTCCCCAAGGGCAGCCGGTGCTGATACTGGTGGAAACCGGAGAGGGGTTCCAATTCAACTTCACGGTAAATCAAGATACCGCCGCCTTGATCCGAAAGGGCGAGAAAGTGACTGTGAACGTGGAAGGGGATAAGCCTCTGCAGGCGGAAGGAACCGTCGCCGAAATCAAGTCCGCTTCCCAAGGAAGCGAACCGGATGGAAGCGCCCAGACTCAGAAATCGATTGTCGTCTTCCTATCGGCCGGCGGTCTTCAAGGAGGTGAGTCCGCGAGTGTGAGCTGGGAGAAGCCGTTCGAAGAGAAGGGGCTTGTCATTCAAAAGAAATGGCTCAAAAAAGATGGAAACGGCAGTTACGTATTCATCGTTCGCGAGAAGCGAAGCTCACTAGGCAACACCTACACCGTTCAGAAGGCTTACGTGGTGACTGGCAAGGGGAACGACGAGGAGATTGTCGTGCTCGGAGGCGTTTTTCCGGAGGAAGATATTGTGACCGAGTCAAGCGAACCGTTGCAGCAAGGCAATCGGGTTCGATTAAATTGAGAGGATGATATTTGTGAAAAAAATAGGGTTGTTCGTGATGTTGTCTATCGTACTGCTAATATCTGCCTGTTCGAGCAACAGTGGAGGCAATTCGACGAACGGCGGCAACGCAATCGATTCGGGGCAGCCGAAACCGAACGAAGGCGCCGCAAACGGCGGGACAAAAACCGTCGTCCTATCTGTCATGAATAAGAATCGTTTCTTGGAAACCGCTGTGCGGGAATTTGAGAACAAGCATTCGAACATTCATATCGAAATTAAGGAATTCAAGGTATCGGAGGACGCCGGAGGAGGCGGCATGAACTTGCAGGCCATCTCGCCGGCGGACGTGGAGAAGTACGTGCAATCGGTGACGACGCAAGTCATTTCCGGAAAAGGGCCCGATCTTATTCTCATGAGCGAATTGCCCCAGGATAAATTCGTAGCCAAAAAACTGCTGGTCGATTTGAACGATCTGTTGTCCAAAGACAGCTCGATCGATCCGGACGCATTGTACACCAATATTCTGAAGGCATCCCAAGACGGAGATGGCCTGTATGCCATGCCGCTCTCCTTTGCCCTGTCTCTATTTCAGGGAGATACCGAGCTGTTGAAGAAGGCGAATATTTCAGTCGACCCCAATGAATCTTGGGACTGGAATCAATTTGTAGAAGTCGCCAAAAAGTTTAAGCAAAATAGCGAATCCGAGAAATCGATTAACCTGGCTCCCATCTCGTTGCTCTTCGATTTGATCGAGGACAATTACGCCGAGCTCGTCGGACAAGGCCAACCCAACTTCGATTCGGATCTGTTCCTCAATATGATTAAGGATATCAAGTCGATGTATGACGAAGGCTTGCTCAACGAAGAGATGTCTTTCGGAGCCGAGGCGGCCTTTCAAATGAAGGATATTTACAGCCCCGAGCAAGCCTTGACAATGCCGAATAGTCTGGCTTATTACCACAAACCGAGCGCAAGCGGAAATAAGAATGGCACAACGTTCAAATCCATGTTCAGTCTGGGGATCAACAGCCAATCCAAAGTTCAGCAGGAAGCATGGACATTCATCGCGTATTTGCTTTCCGATGAAATGCAAGAGTTGCCGGATCTCTTTGGAGTACCGATCAACAAAGCTATCGCCGATAAAAAATTTAATGATATCCAGCAAAAAATCGAGAATGGAACGCTGGAAACGATGATGCCGAAAGAGCTGTTGCCGGATGGCGAAACAGTTAAAAAACGGATTGTCGAGGTAGAAAAGCTGATCTCGGCAGCGAAATTTAGAAGCTCCAGCGATATGAAGGTGTTGATGATCGCCATGGAGGAGTTCAATAGCTTTATGAGCGGGCAAAAATCCGCTGAAGAAGTCAGCAAACTTATCCAGAACCGGGTAAAAACGTATTTGAATGAGTAACGGACATCAGAACAAGAGAAAATAAGGTTACGAAGGTTTATAGGAGCAGCGAGGGACCTCCCTAGTTGCTCCTAGTTTTCTTATCATTATCATTTTTTGTTATTTTATTGCTATAATTGTATTAAATAATCGAAAGGAGGGATTGCTTGCGATCAAGTCAATTTCCATGTAACACCACTTTAAGTAACAACTTCAAAGTGAATCTCAAAAAATGAAACGGAGGAAAAAAATGTACACATTAACTGGAAAGAGTAAACAGGTAGCCCGGATCTTAGCCAGCTTTTTAACTTTTATATTCCTATGTTCTTCTTTGGCTTCCGGTATCAAGGCTGCTGAAAGCGGTCCACAATTTAAGGTCATAGCTTTTTACAACGGAACATGGGATGCGGCTCACATTAGCTTTGTAAACGAAGCAAACAAGAGATTTCCTGAGTTTGCTAGACAGTACAATTTTTCGTATGAAGCGACAAACGATTGGAGTAAATTAAATACTTCTAATCTTTCCCAGTATAAGGTTGTTATCTTTTTAGATGATGTACCCCCTGCCGCTCAAAGACCTGCATTTGAGCAATATATGAAAAATGGCGGAGGATGGCTGGGATTTCATGTGAGTGCCTTTACCCAAAACCCGTCATCATGGAACTGGTACTATAACGAATTTTTGGGGTCGGGGTCTTTTAGGTCAAACACATGGGGCCCAACGCCAGCTGTTTTGCGTGTTGGAAACAGTACTCATCCTATTACCCGTGATTTACCAGCAACATACAAAACACCCGCAAGCGAATGGTATAGCTGGTCGGTTGATTTACGTAACAAACCCAACATAGATATCCTATATTCCGTCGATCCTGTAAGTTTTCCTCTCGGAACTGATCCCAACCAATCTTGGTACAGCGGTTTTTACCCTATCGTTTGGTCCAATAAAGATTATAAAATGATGTACGCCAATATGGGCCACAATGATATGAACTATGCAAATAACACCACGAAATCCTTTACTTTTTCGGATGAGACTCAGAACAAACTTATTATTAACGCTCTTTTATGGATGGGTGGCGGTCAACAGCCACAGCCTAACACCTTCTATAGCGTGCCTGGCACAATAGAAGCTGAAAACTATTCCAGCATGATGGGAATACAGACCGAGAGTACTTCCGATATAGGCGGAGGTCTTAATGTAGGCTGGATCGATGCGGGCGATTGGGTGAATTATCCCATCAAAGTCTCTTCATCCAATACGTACACGATAAGTTATCGAGTAGCAAGTCCAACTGGCGGTGGAAGAATTCAAGCAGAGCAAGGCAATACGGGTCGGGTCCTTGGCTCTATCGAAGTTCCTTCTACAGGCGGTTGGCAGAAATGGACCACAATTTCCCATGATGTTAATCTTTCTGCAGGAGAGCAGCAATTAAAATTATTCTTTCCCGCTGGAGGGTTTAATGTTAACTGGATTAAAATCGAACAGAAAAACATTACACCTACTATAAAAATTGAGGCAGAGAATTATACCGACAGTTATGGCGTTAAGACGCAAGCCACAACAGATGTGGGTGGGGGGCTGAATGTCGGATGGATCGACCCAGGTGACTGGATGGCTTATTCAACACCAACTAGTCTTTCTCCGGGGACTTACACAATCAGCTATAGAGTAGCTAGCCCTAATGGCAGTGAAATTCAATTTGAACGGTTTGGCGGAGGAGCAGTATTCGGTACCATTTCAGTTCCGGCAACGGGCGGATGGCAAAATTGGATTACGGTCTCCCATGATGTAGTGTTCTCATCTACAGAACAGCAAATTGCTTTAGCTTTTCCAAAGTCAGGTGGCATAAATGTGAATTGGTTCACGATAACTAGGAAACAATAGCGGAAGATGAACAAGAGCAAATAAGTTTGCGAAGATTTTAGGAGCAGCGAGGGATCTCCCTCGGCTGCTCCTATTTTTATTAGGATGAAGGCGGAGTTGCGGCATGAAACGGGTGAAGCATCCCCACTTTAACAGAACCTAAACGGCAGAAGCAAAATTAAGCTATTATTCATCGATTTGTTTAGGCTCCGTTTCAGTGACGTTGGTAGAGTAGGAAATAAGGATCCTACGTTAATGTTTTCAGCAGGCAACAAATCTATCAAGGAGGAAAACGCATGATTATTACAACAACGGCAATCGTTGAAGGTTCTCCGGTCAGGCAGTATATCGGCGTTGCTACTGGCGAAGTCATTATGGCTGCCAATGTCGGGAGAGACATTCTTGCTTCATTTAGAGATCTTGTAGGCGGGCGTTCGAAAGCCTATGAAACGAAGCTAAGGGAAGCAAGAGACGCCGCCTTTAAAGAAATGTCGGAGCAAGCTTCGCAGATGGGAGCCAATGCCGTTATCGGAGTCGATGTCAATTACGAAGTAGTTCGTCAAGGCATGCTGATGGTCGCGGTCAGCGGAACGGCAGTTATTATCTAAACATTTCACGAAAAACCGAGGAGGAATTAAATTAATGATGAAAAAAATAAAAAAGCTAGGTCTTATCACATTGGGTGCAGCTGTTATGATTTCTGCATCAGCATGTACGAGCGCTTCTAACAATGAGGTTAAAGCAACTGAAGAAGTCACAAAAAAACCAAATGAGACTAATGAAGCTTCAACAATCAGACTGCAAGACGACTTTTATGATGCTGTAAATGAGAAATGGCTTGCATCCACCGAATTGCCGGCGGATAAAGTCGTTATTGGCGGCTTAATTGACCTTGATACGAATGTAAAAAAGCTGGTGACAGCGGATTGGGTTAAAATGGCGGCTGAAGGACGCGACAAAACCGATGACGAGATCGGCAATATGGTTAAATTTTATAAACTTGCCGCTGATCGAGAAAAACTGAACAAAGAGGGATACGAGGTCATTAAGCCGGATATCGAAAAAATTAAGTCGATAAAGAGCTTAGCGGATTTTGCAAAAAATCAAAAGGATCTTTATTTGAAAGGACTTGGTTTACCATTTAGTTTTACTCTTCTGTCCGATATGAAAGATGCAACTAAACATGCGCTATACTTCGAGGCCCCTGTTCCTACAATGCCGGATAAGAGCTATTATGCACCTGAGAATCCTCAAAGCGAAATATTCTTGGGGCTATACAAGAAGATGCTGTCTGATCTATTGGTGATGGTTGGGGAAACTCAACAAGAAGCAGATCGAATTGCCGGTGAAGCTGTTGATTTCGAAAAAGAGTTCGTACTCAATACATTAAGCCCAGCTGAATATAGCAATATCGTATCGATCTATAACCCCAAAACCATTAAGGAGTTAAAAGCATACAGCAAAAACATTGATCTGGAGAAATTTGTGGTTGATGTTGTTGGCAATGTCCCTGAGCGAATTTCCGTCATTTCGGTTAAGTATTTCGAAAACTTGGATAAGATGATCAACGAGGAAAATTGGGGAAAAATAAAAAGTTGGACGTACGCGAACTTTGTATTAAAATCTGCCCCATTGCTATCCGATGATTTTGTAAAAACATCCACTCAATTGAGTAGAGCACTAGGCGGCCAAGAAAAAGTGGAAGCAACGGATGACACGGTTTATAAAATCGTAAATGCAGCATTCAAGGATGTTGTTGGAAAATACTATGCTGAGACCTACTTCGGAGCAGAAGCAAAGAAAGATGTTACGAACATGGTTGAAAGTATGATAGGCATTTACAAAGACAAGTTGGTTAAAAATGATTGGATGTCCGAGGAAACCAAGAAAGCAGCGATTAAAAAGCTGGACAACATGAAAATACACGTGGGCTATCCGGACAAGCTGGAAGACATGTATTCTTTGTTAAAAGTGGATGAAACTAAGTCGTTATTGGAGAACAATCGCTCCTTACAAACGATAAAAACGAAAAACGACTTTGCAAAATTCGATCAACCCGTTGATCGAGATGAGTGGAGAATGTCGGCAAATACGGCGAATATGACTTATCAACCGCTGACAAACACCATTACGTTTCCTGCTGCATCTCTGCAAGCGCCGTTCTATGATAAAAATCAAAGCGCAAGCGAAAATTATGGCGGTATAGGTGCTGTTATTGCACACGAAATTTCTCATGGCTTTGATCCAAATGGAGCAAAATACGATGAGGTTGGCAATTTGGTCAATTGGTGGACGGAAGAAGACTACAAGAAATATGAAGAAAAAGGACAGGCTTTTATTGACCAATACAGTAAAGTGGAGTATTTGGGCCAAAAAATCAATGGAAAACAGACCGTAACCGAAAATATTTCAGATATAGGCGGACTGATGGTAGCTCTTGAAGCGACAAAGCAGTTGCCGGATGCGAATCTGAAAGAGTTCTATCAATCGTGGGCAACCATTTGGAGACAGAAGGCGAGTGCTGCATTTGAACAATTACTTCTAACCATCGATGCTCATTCTCCAAATAAAGTCAGGGTAAATGTAGGCGTTGCTAACACCGATGATTTTTACTCCACATTTAATGTCAAAGAAGGCGATGCGATGTACATTGCCCCAGAGAACAGAGTTAGTCTTTGGTAAGACCATAACACTGAAGAAGGACGGTTTTAAGGTGGAAAAATATTAGTTCTTCATCGAAACTCCCCCCAAAGCAATCGGCGAATCCTTGGGGGGAGCTTTTTTTCGAATCTTACGCTTCTTTCGGCTTGCGGTTCTCGGCGATCAACTCGCCCATCGGCTCCCATGGCGGCGCTTCCCGCCGTATCGGATACGAGACGGGGAGACGCGGAAACAGAAGCTCGGCAATCCGATAAGCTTCTTCCAGGTGCGGGTAGCCGGACAGGATGAACGTATCGACGCCTAACGACGCGTATTCCTTCAGCCGCTCCGCGACTTCGTCTGGATTGCCTACCAGAGCCGTACCTACGCCGCCCCGTACCTGCCCGATGCCCGCCCACAGGTTGGGACTGATCTCAAGGCTGTCCCTGTGGTCCTGCACCAACTGCGTCATGCGACGCTGCCCGACGGAGTCGAAGCGGTTGAACAACGACTGGGCCTCCTGAATGTCGTCTTCGAATACGAATTGCACCAATTGCCTAGCCGCTTCCCAGGCTTCCTCGGAAGTCTCGCGCACGATGATCTGCACCCGCAGACCGACTTTGATCTGCCGGCCCAACGCTTGCGCGCGGGCTCTGACATCGGCGATCTTCTCAGCGACCATGTCCGGCGTCTCAGCCCAGGTCAAATACGTATCGATATGTTTGGCCGCGACCTGATGGCCCGCTTCCGAGGATGCGCCGATGAACAACGGGGGAGACTGCCGGTCGAACGGGACGTACTGCAGACGGGCATTCTCGACTTGAACGTGCTTGCCGCTATAGGTGACGGTCTCTCCCGTCATCAGCCGTTTCCACACATTAAGGAACTCGTCGGTCGCTTCGTAGCGTTCGCCGTGGGAGAGGTAAATGCCGTCTCCTTTCATCTCGTAAGGGTCGCCGCCGGCCACGACGTTGATCAGCAGCCTGCCGGAAGACAGCCGGTCGAATGAGGCGGCCATCCGCGCGGCGATGCTGACCGAGATGCCGCCTGGTCGTACGGCCACCAGAAACTTAAGCGTCTCTGTCGCCTGAATCAATGCCGATGCGACGACCCAGCCGTCTTCGCAGGCGTGGCCGGTCGGGACGAGCATGCCAGTGAAGCCAAGCCGGTCCACGGCTTGCGCGACTTGGCGGAAATAATGCAGGTCCGTTACTTTGGCGCTCTTTGTCGTGCCAAGGTAACGGCCGTCGCCCATCGTGGGCAAGTACCAAAAAATTTCCATGTACTTTCCTCCTCAAGTTGTTGTTCTGTCTCTGACGATGGACTGCAGCAGACGCTGGCGCAGCGGGATGTAATCTTTCGCGGCGCGCAGTTCGTGAAGGGGCAGGCCGCTCTCCGCCTGACATAGCGGATTGGCGAAATCTTCGACGAAGCGCCCGGAACCGGCCTGCATCACGAGAATTCGGCGTCCCAGCAACAGCGCTTCGTCGACATCGTGCGTAATGAAAAATATGCAGGTTCGCGTGCGCTGCCAGATGCCGATCAGATGCTGCTGCATCGTCTCTCTAGTCAGGGCATCCAGCGCGCTGAAAGGTTCGTCCATGAGCACGATGCTCGGCTGCGCCGCCAACGTTCTCGCGAGCGCCGCTCGCTGCTTCATCCCCCCGGAGAGCTGATGCGGCAGGAGGGACGCGGCCGCATCCAGCCCGACCAGGGAGAGGTAATCGGCGGTCCGGCGCTTGCGTTCCTTCTTCGGAATTCCCGCCATCCGCAAGCCGAACGCGACGTTCCCCGATATTGTGAGCCAAGGAAATAAGTTATCGTGCTGGAATACGACGCCGACTTGCGGATCGGGTTTTCGGTGCGGGACGCCATTGATGGAGACCGTGCCCTCCGTCGGTTGCAGATATCCCGCTATCATATGAAGCAGCGATGATTTGCCACAGCCCGATGGTCCCAATACGCAGACGAAATCGTCCGGCGGCAAGTCGAGGCTGATCCCTTGCAGCACCTGCCGCCGTTCGCGGCCCTCGCCGTAAGCGAGCGAGATTTCCGTCAGCCGAATACCTGCCTCCGCGGCCGTTCCTGTGCCGATTCCCATGATTGTGCAGCCTCCCCGTCGTTTTATTTCGAGTACAGATCGTTTCGAATCGCTTTTTGGAAAACGGAGACGTCCGGCGCGCTTTTGATCGATTGCTGTTCGACCAGGAAGTCGGCCGTAGCCTTCAGCAGGGCTCCGAACTCGCCGGGCTTGTCGGGCGTTCCCATGTACTTCTCGTCCGTTTGCTGGGACGCGTCGAGCACGGTAATCTCGTTCATCGCTTGAAGCGTGTCCTCCGGCGAAAGGCCCAGCTCCTGGGCAAGCGCCTCGGAAGCTTCCCGCGGATGGTCGCGGTAGAATTTAGTTCCCTCGTCGAGCACCTCAATGTACTGTTTAACCACATTCGGATATTTCGCGAGGAAATCGTTGCGAACTACGCCAAACTCGCCCGTCAGCGCTCCCTTATCGGCCACTTCCTTGGATGTAATGATGATCTTGCCGTCGTCGGCGAGCAATTTAGACTGGACGGGCTGCCAGATGTAAGCGCCGTCGATGTCCCCGCGCTGCCAAGCGGCCACCAGATCCGGCGCCTGCATGTCGATGATCTTGATCGTCGCGGGATCGATGTTCGCTTGTTTCAACGCCGACATCAAACTGAAGTGGGACGTGGAGCTGAATGTCGTGGCGATCGTTTTGCCCTTGAGGTCTTCGAGGCTGGAGATCCCGGACTTGCCCTGAACGACAAGCGCTTCGCTTTCCCCGATGACGTCGTGTATATAGTAGATTTGATCGGGCAAACCTTGGACGATTCCGGAAGCCCCCGGCGGCGTGCCGACGAGGCCGAAGTCGATGCTTCCGCTGGCGATCGCCGTATTGACGTCGCGGCCGGAGTCGAATTTCAACCAGGAGATCTTAACGTTCGGGAACTTTTTCTCGGCAAGTCCGAGCGCCTTGGCCGTCAACTCGCCGTTCGGGGATACCTGGTAGCCGATCCGAATTTCTTTCGGCAACGGGTCGGCTGCCGTCTGCGACGAAGATGGCGGCTTAGAGGAGGCATCGCTTCGACCGCCGGCATCGTTGGCGGAGCCACAGGCCGCGGCGACCAGCAGCAGCGCGGTCATGAATGAAAAAGCGAACAAACGGGCAAGCTTGCGGTTTAATCGGTTCATATTGGTCCTCTCCTCGTAAACATGGGTTAAAGATCGGCGACTTTATCGCAGGTCTTGTTAATGCTCAATCCAGGGCGATACCCGGCGAATCAGCAGCCGGATGGCCGAATCGATGAGAATGGCGATAATGCCCATAATGATGATGACGGCGTAAATGATGTCGATCCGTAAATACTTGCTCGCATCCAGCACCACCCAACCGATTCCTGATATGGCCGCCACCATCTCGGCCGCGACCAGCGTAGCGTAAGTGACGCCGACCGATGTTCTTAGGCCGGTTAGCAAATCGGGAAGACAGGAAGGGAAAACGACGAATGCGTACAGCTTGAGTCCGTTCGCCCCGAGTGTTCTGGCGCCGTTGATCCGGTCGACCGGAATGCGCCTTGCGCTGTATACGGCCGCGATGAACATCGGCGCGAATCCGCTCAAGAATAGCAGAACCACCTTGGACGTATCTCCGATGCCGAACCAGAGCACGAGCAGCGAGTAGTACGCCAGCGGAGGTAGCGGCCGGTAAAATTCGATAATCGGATCGAAGACGGCTCGGACCCAGCGGCTTCTGCCGCACACAATCCCCAGCGGAACGGCGGTGACGAACACGAATGCCATGGCGATCGCGATGCGTCGCAAGCTTGCTCCGATGTGTCCCGGCAACGTACTGCCCTTGTAGCCTTGGCGCGCGATATCCCCGAACGCCGACCAGACTTCGGCGGGCGAAGGCAGGAACAGAGGATTCACCCAGCGGTACCGGCTGGCGATCCACCAGATCGCGAAAATAGTTAAGACGGTGCATCCGGAAACGGCGAAATACCGGACATTTCCTAGGCCGTTGGATCGGATGATTTTCAGGGCACGAGACTGAGGCGCGGCCAGACGATCACTCCCTTTTGTTAAATAATATTAATCACATTGATATAGTTGGTTTTAATTGCAAAAAAATAAGAAACGTCATTTAGTCCGATTACACCGGCGGAGATCAGGGTCATGCCGACCCATTTTCCGCCGCTTCCCAAACACCGCTTCTCACCAAACCTACTCGTCCATATCAACGGTTTCTCCTGTTGTCAGGTCGACGGTGCACGAAGGAATTAAATCCCGCCGTCCGACATCCCTTTTTGATCGCGGCTTTTCACCATCGTCATCAAATAGGCCAGAACGTCGGATCGCAAGCGCGAATCAAGCGGGGCAAACCCGAACAATTCGCAGTAAAAAAGTCCGTCCGCGGCCAGTCGGGCAATCGTCGCTTCGACGGGGTCCCTGCATTCCGCCGCCATACGGCCCTGCCAGAGCACGTAACGCTCGCGCATCGGATCCAGCATGGCCGGCTGATTCGATGCGGCAGCCAAAATGCCGAAGCTCATCTCAAGGTCTTCCTTGTCGATCTCGAACGTCTTGATCAGGTAGGCTTGGGCCCAACGGTTATCGAGGGTCTGATTTCGCGTCGCTTCGGCGTCCGTATCGGAATCGAAGCGATCGAGAAAATCGTCGAGTGCCGCTTGGATCAACGATTCCTTGGTGGGAAAATGGTACAGCAGCCCGCCCTTGCTTACCCCTGCTTCCTTGGCGACCGCATCGAGGGTAAGATGCGCGGCGCCGTGCCGTCTCACCAGTCGGCAAGCGACTTTCAGAATCTCGGAGCGTTTCGAATTCCGGTTCATAGTGCACCTCCGGTTTTTACTATACTGTCCGGACGGTACAGTAGTCAAGAAAAACTTATATTCCGATCGAAATAGACGAGTATTTGTCGGCGGCACGCTCCTATTGATTGCTCTTATAGACAACGGGCAACAGAATCTCGATCTTCGTGCCTTGCCGCACTTTGGATTGTACTTGGATTTCTCCGCTGTGCGCCTCTAGAAGGCTTTCTCGTCATAGTTTATTCATATTCGCATGATAGGCTGGCACTAAGCTCGCAGGAAAGCTTTCCCATAGCGATTGCGGGAACTATCGAATTTGACTGTAACGGGAGGGTTACCTGTTGAAAGGATTAATAAACTTTTCAATGAACAAAGTGGCCGCAATGTTTATTATGATTGCGATTATTCTGGGCGGGGGAGCGTTCGCGGGAAATACGCTGAAGGTAGAGAACATGCCGGACGTGACGTTTCCGATCGTCGTGATTTCAACTACATACCAAGCCTCTCCCCAGGATGTGATGAGCCTAATAACGAAGCCGATCGAAGATCGGATCGCGACCGTCGACGGCCTCGACAAACTGACTTCGACGTCGAGCGAGGGAATGTCCACCATCATTGTTCAATTTAATGAAAATGTCGACATTCAGAAGAAAAAGCAGGATTTGGATAGCCTTGTCCAAGAAGTTCCGATGCCGGCTTCGGCGGAAAGGCCGCGAGTATCAACGGTGGGCTTCGCGTCCATTCCGGTTTTCTACTTGGCCGTATACGCCAAGGATTCGATGAGTCAATCGGAGCTAGACGCACTGTACGAGAAGGAGCTTAAGCCGGGGTTCGAAACGATCGGAGGACTCGACCATATCGATTCCATCGGCGCGCGTCAGACCACGCTAGACATTCAGTTGGACGCGGGGGCCTTGTCGGCTTACGGACTGACGCCGGCATCGATCGTGGGATTCATGCAGACGGCGATGACGAACGATTCGATCGGCGTCGTCCAGTTCAACGGCAATACGCAGATGGCCCGGGTAAAAGGGGAACTGAACAGCCTTTACGATCTTGAAAATTTGGAAGTTTCCACCCCTACGGGACAAACGCTGCTGTTAAAGGATTTTGCGGAGATTACGGCGGTGAACGAATCCAACTTTATCGCCCGAATGGACGATAGACCGGCAATCGGCATTCACTTGTACAAGTCGAGCTCCACGAATGCAGTTACCTTCTCCGGTGAAACCAAAAAGCTCATGGAGAAATGGGAAGCGGAGTACCCGGGAATTACGTTTAACAAAGTGTACGACAGCGCGGACGAGGTACGGGAGTCGATCAGCGGCTTGCTGAAGGAAGGCATGATGGGGATCGTGCTTGCCTCCCTGATGATTCTGGTGTTCCTGCGCAACGTAAGAATGACGCTTATCGTCGTCGTCTCGATTCCGCTTTCTATCCTGATGACGCTAGCCATGATGAAATACATGAACCTTACCTTAAATATTATGTCGCTCGGCGGGATATTCATCGCCGTCGGCCGGGTCGTCGACGACAGCATCGTCGTAATCGAGAGCATTTACGCCAATTTGCAGAAGGCACAAAAGCGCAACGAATCGGTCATTCTTATGGCGGTTAAGCAAGTCGCGATGGCGATCAGCTCCTCGACGTTCGTCACTGCGGGCGTGTTCCTGCCGATCGCCTTTGTTACCGGCGTTATCGGCGGCTTTTTCCGGCCCTTCGCCATCACGGTGGCATGCGCTCTGCTGGCTTCCTTGCTCGTGTCGTTGACCGTAATTCCGATGCTTGCCAAGCTGTTGGTTTTGCGGGAGTCCAAGCATACCGAGGGGCATTCGGAAGAGCATGAAGGCAAGGTGACGCAATGGTACGGTCGAATTTTGACCTGGAGCTTGACTCATCGCATGAAGACGCTGCTGCTTTCGGGCTTGCTATTGATTGCGACCGTCGTCGTTACCGTTCCGATTTTGCCGAAAGAATTTCTTCCCGAAGGCCCGCCGGACAGGCAGATGAATTTTTCGGTTAAGCTGCCTTACGAAACTTCGTTCGACGGCACGGATTTGCAGGCGAAGCATATTGAAGCGGACTTACGCGAGGCCAAAGACGAGAATGGGCAGCCGCTGTTCCAGTTCGTGGAGGCTCTTGTAGGCTACAGATTTTCCAAGGACCGGGTTCCTTACGCGATAGAGATTATTACCGAAGTGAACAAGGATGTCGATCCGAACGCTGTGCGAGATCAGTACAAAAGCTTAATCGCCGCCCAGCTTCCGGCAGGCTCGGAGGTTATTCCCGGAAGTCTATCCGGAGGCGACGGGTATTCTTCCGTCGATTTCTCCTACGTGCTGTACGGCGAGGATCAGCCGACGCTGGCGCAGGCCGCGGCGGTGGTGAAAGAGAAGCTTAAAGAATATCCCGATTTGAAGGATATCAAGGATAGCTTGGGGGATGCGAAAAAAGAAGTGCAGATTACCGTAAACCCCTCCAAGGCGCGTCAATTCGGAATTCAGGTATCGCAAGTGCGCGATACGGCCGCAGCCTGGATCGCGAGATACAATCTGGGAGATGTCCGCCTGGACAACACCTTGTACCGGACGGCAATCGAGCTGTCCGCCAAAGACAAAAACTCGTTGCAGCAGATCGGACAAATTCCGCTCCCTACGGCAAACGGAAGCACGGTTTATTTGAACGAGGTTGCCAAGCTGGAGGAAGTGGACTCTCCGCTCGCTCTCCAACGGGACGGCCAGAAGCTGATGGTGGAATTGACCGCAAAGATCAACTCCGCCAATAAAAGCCTTGTCAGCTATGAAATTTCCCAGTCTCTCGCCAAGCTTGAGCTTCCCGAAGGCGTGTCGACAACGACCCGGGGAGCGAGCGCCGAAATGGCGAAGGGCTTCGGCCAACTGTTCGTCGCTATGGGAGCCGCCATTGCTATCGTCTACTTGATTATGGTACTTTGCTTCGGCAATGCGGGAACGCCGTTCGCCATATTGTTCTCGCTTCCTCTTGCAGTGATTGGGGGATTGCTCGGACTGCTCGTTACGGGAGAGTCGATCAATATTACGTCTCTCATCGGTTTTATGATGCTGATCGGAATCGTCGTCACGAACGCGATCGTGTATCTCGACCGGACGCAGCAGCTTAGAAAGGAAGGCTATCTCGTACGGCATGCCTTGATCGAATCCGGGAAGGCGCGCTTGCGGCCGATCATCATGACGGCTGGGGCGACGATCGCGGCAATGATTCCTCTCGCGCTTGGATTGTCGCATGGTACTTTGATTTCCAAGAGTTTGGCGGTCGTTGTTATCGGAGGCTTGGTCACTTCAACGATCTTGACGCTCGTTGTCGTACCGATCGTTTACGAGCTGATCGAGTCATTCAAAGCCCGGGCAGGCCGGATGTTCAAACGGGGCAAATCGAAAGCTTCTAAGCAAGAGTTAAATGTATGACTTATGGAGGAGAGCAAATGGACATGAAGACAAAAGGTTACGGCTCGGCAGCCGGCAGAAGATTAGCGTTAATGGTGGGAGTTTTTGTATTCGCGGCATCTCTTGCGGCATGCTCGGCGGACACGTCCGGGTCTCAGGCGTCCGAATCGCCGGCTGCAGCAACGAATCAAGTTAAAGTAGAGCCCGTCGGGAAGGCGAGCATGGGAGATCCCCGCGAGCAGGTTGCGGAAGTCAGCGCGAATGTGCGTATGGACATTACGGCCGATGCGGGCGGAATGATTCTTCATTTGCTTAAGAAAAACGGCGAGCGCGTGAAGGAAGGAGACGTCATCGCGCAGTTCGACAGCCGCAACGCGCAAATTGAGAAGGAAAGAGCGGAAGCCGCGGTCAAAAACGCGGAAGCATCACTGGCGTCCACCTCGGCGGAATTGAAAGCTCAACGCCTGCAGGCGACGAACGTGGTCGTGAAGCTGGAGGCGCAGCTCAAACAGCAGGCCAGAACGGGAACTCAAGAGGAAATAGACGAAGTGATGCGCAGCCTCAAAGCCGAAAGGGGGAAATTGGATGCGCTGAACCAAACCAAGTCAATCGAGGCGCTGCAGGCACAATTGGAATCGTCCAAGATTTCGCTTAAGCAAGCCCAGATGGCCTGGAGCAACGGAACGATCATCGCATCGACGAGCGGCGTGCTGACCGACGTCAAGGCGGTTGAAGGGATGAGCGTTCAGCCGGGCAGCGTGATCGGGGTCATTCAAAACGCAGACAAAGTGAAGCTGAAGGCGAGCTTGTCCGAAACGGCCGCTTCGCTGGCGCGCAACAAAGATGAGCTTGTTTTCTTGACGTCCGATCGCCAAGGTGCGTCGAGAAAAGCGAAGGTCGTTTATCTGGCGGAGCTTCCGGACTCCAATACGAGGCTGTACGGTCTGGAATTGGAAGTCGACAATACGGACCTTGCGCTCAAACCTTCTTCCCGGGTGCAAGTACAATTGACGACGCCCGAAGAAGAAAACGTAGTCGCCGTTCCATCGTTGAGCATTGTACGGGAAGGAAGTGACACCTTCGTGTTCCTGCTGAATGGAACGAAGGCGGAGAAACGCAAAGTCGAGCTTGGTCGCATTAACGGCCCATATCAAGAAGTGATCGGCGGGATAAAGGTAGGAGAAACCTTGGTCGTATCCGGCCAGCACAGCTTGCAAGACGGCCAGACGGTCGAAGTGGCGGCATCAAAATCCTAGGAACGACGTGGACAACGACACCCGGACAGGAAAGGAGGACCCTTGCATGGAGGTCATTCCGACATACGAAAAGTTGATTACGCCGTACATGGACGATTTGCGAAGATATTGCTTTTATTTGACGAAGTCAAAATGGGACGGAGAGGATTTGCTCCAAGACACGCTTCTGAAGTCGCTTGTGTTTTTCTCGCATACGGAGCCGCTTCTAGATATGAAGCCGTTCCTGATGCGGGTTGCACGAAACTTGTGGATCGATGAGCATCGTAAAAAACAAAGAAGGCTTGCTGTGCTGGTCGAACCGCCCAAGCTATATCATAACGATAACGACTATATCGAGGTTCGCAGCGCCATTGAATGGCTGGCGGAACGCTTTCCGAGACGAAGTATCGAGATTTGGCTGTTGTTTCGCTATTTCGGATACTCGATGCAGGAAATTGCGGACAGCACGAACAGCACCGTCTCCGCGGTAAAGTCGATCATTTTCCGCACGCGCAACGTTGTGCGCAGCCGCCACAAACCAGCGGAGTCGAGCAAAGTCCTTCACTTTGACGTGGAGCGCTGGTCGCGGGCTATTATGAACGATATGCCGCAAAGCTTGCTGTCCTAATCTAGCGGGAAGTATCTCTTGGCCGAATATGGAGTCATACCAAAATCCACCTATTGAATGTGTCCGAGGCAACCCCATTCAATAGGCGGATTTGGCTCATCGGTATCATTTTCTTAAAAAATATTTCCATTATTACGCGTCCTAAAATTGATATTCTTTCCTTGCTGCTTTCGACAATCGGTTTTGAGCGCGTTTATTTTTGCCGGGATATTGACGATCGTTGCGCTCTTCATCTCGTTATTTATGAAGCGTGTAAATGGAAACTCATTATCATAAAGTAGTAATAAATGTACTCCTCCACACACTTGCGAATTTTTTGACTACGTGGTCAAGAAGTGATAAAGTGATCTCATGAGTAGACCAAGGGAATTCGATATTGATCATGCATTACACCAGTCTATGGAAGTGTTTTGGAGCAAAGGATACAAATCTACTTCCTATGAGGACTTAACTCGTATGACAGGGGTTAAGAAGCAAAGCTTGTATTGTGTGTTTAACGACAAGCGATCTCTATTCCTCAAGGCTTTAGCCCACTATCGTGAACAACATATTTCGAACTTGAAAGAGTTGGAGGAGCAGAATATCTCTCCACTGGAAAAGCTTGAATCCTTATACAAATCTCTGCTGCACGATGAAGAATTGTGCCGCGGATGCTTGATGGTAAATACCGCAATGGAGTTTGCGAAGGATGACAAAGAAGTCACCCGCGAAATAGAGCTGATGTTCGCCGAAACTGAACATATTCTAGAGAAAATCATCAGCAACGGTCAGAAACTGCAGTTGATTACGACCCGTTTTTCCAGCAGCGTGCTTGCAGCTTATTTAAACAACGCTATTTCCGGCTCAAAGATTTTAGAGAAATCAGGTGGAACTCGGGAACAGATCGAGGCGGTGTTGCGTACGTCTTTTGCAATTATTTTGCCTTGATCTTTTTTTTTGCCAAGATTTTGACCGCGCAGTCAAAAATGGATATCGAATATTTACATTGGTCTTACAACATGATAATAAAGGAGGTGGTGCTTAAGGAACGCCCCTTTGGATGTACATCTAGATGTAAAATAAAACTAATCTTAACGCGGGCCACTGGCCTGTGATACTGTCTAAACATTAAAAAGCGACTAACTTTGGAGGCTATCATGACTAGAACACTATCAGTAGAATCCCTATTTAAACCTTTTGAATTAGGCAACTTGAAATTAGCTAATCGGATCGTAATGGCACCGATGACCAGGCAATTTTCTCCGGATGGCGTGCCTGGCGCTAATGTGGCTTCCTACTACCGTCGCAGAGCCGAGAACAACGTGGGACTTATCGTGACAGAAGGAACGATAGTCAATCATCCGGATGCGTCGAATCAAGCTAACGTTCCGCACTTTTATGGTGAAGCTGCATTAAACGGCTGGGCAAATGTAGTGTCCGAAGTACATGAGGCAGGCGGACGGATCATTCCACAAATCTGGCATATGGGAGCTCGCGGTCAAGTTAATGATTATTCGGAAGAGGAAATTGCCGACATCGTTCAAGCGTTCGCGCAGGCGGCCTCTGAAGCCAAGCGTCTTGGATTTGATGGCATTGAGCTGCATGGTGCACATGGATACTTAATTGATCAATTTTTCTGGGAGAAAACCAACCAACGCACCGATCGCTATGGTGGCGACATGCTTGCACGCACACGTTTTGCAGTTGAGGTGATCGAGGCTTGCCGTCAGTCAGTTGGAGCCGAATTCCCGATTGTACTGCGCTTATCACAATGGAAATCGGGGGATTATTCAGCGAAATTAGCTGGAACACCTGAGCTGCTGGAGCAGTTCCTAGCGCCACTCGTTGCTGCAGGCGTCGATATTTTCCATTGTTCCACTCGCCGTTTCTGGGAGCCTGAGTTCGAGGGCTCTGACCTGAATTTTGCAGGATGGACCAAAAAGCTAACTGGCAAACCGACGATTACGGTTGGATCTGTTGGTCTTGATGGTGATTTTACAAGTCTTTTCGCTGAAGGGAAGGGAGCTGCTAGCACCGGAATTGATGGATTGATTGAAAAACTCGAACGTGAAGAATTTGACTTCGTTGCCATAGGACGTGCTCTATTGATTGATCCGGCTTGGGCAACTAAAATTCGGGACGGCCGGACAGAGGAATTGATTCCTTTTACACCTGATGCATTAAAAACATTAAGTTAAGTGTTGAATTAGCATAATATGCACGATGAAAAGCAGTGACAGGCCTGAATTTTGGGCCTGCACTGTTTTTTTGCGTGTCCGCTTCGCTTTACACAAACTTAAGAAGCTCGTTGCTGCGATTGTGTTGGAATAATACTGTAAAAGATATAGTTTCCCTTGTACAGTATGCTATTATTTGTAATTAAGATGAATATTGGAGGATTGATATTATGCAGAGGATTAAATTTATGTATAAACAATTCTTAAGGGAACCTCTGTGGTTTAAGATTCTTTTCTCTTCAACGTTGCGGTTGCGATAGTATTTAGCAATTCATTTTTTTCGCAAAATGGATATTATCAGAGCATTGCAAAGTTTGCCGCTGCAATGTTCTTCACTTCATATGGCATCAAGTTCCGTAGAAACACTCGTATCTCAGTTATCTTTTTCGCACTAACCATTATATGTATATACCTGTCCTGGGTTAATTTTGAGCACACACGTCTTTAACGGGGAACGTTAGTTCTATAAATCTGCTTTCTTTGCTTGGTGATTTTGAAAGAAAATTAACAGCCCACTCGAAGGTTATGGTTATGGAGTGGGCTGATAAATTATCCTTTGAATGACGTCGGCTTGTGAGTCCGTCCACAAAAGAAGCGGTGGATATTTATTATCACCGAAACGACACCGTACTCCCGCCAGCCTTTCGTCTCCGAATGATCCATTCCGCCGCAAAGAAAAGAAGTACGATCGTTCCTATAACACTCGCCGTATATCCGACCTCATAGCTCATTCCCAGCGCGTTGATGAAGAGAAGCATAAGCGTATGTATCATCTGATTTGTGAAACAGAACGCGTAGCTGCGGATCATCCAGCGGCGGTGGTTTTCAACCCGCCCTTGTCGAATATGCAAGTATGCGTTCACTGTTATAAATATCCAAATGATATTAAGCAAATTGAAGGCTACACTCACGACCTTGCCTCCAGTCGCAAAAGGAGCCATATAGCCTGATGTGATGCATACGGCCAGTACGGCGACGACATAGACGTAGCCGAGAATACGATGCGTCTTCCGGTACTTACGGAGCTTGGCACTGGCAAAGTTTATGGCGCCAGCAGCGATCGCGATGCAGGCGAAGATGACATGAACGTTCAGCATAGTTAGCCAGACAGGTAAATTCATCGGACGGGTGAGCTTGGTCTTGTGGCTCAAAAAAACCGACGCATCCGGATCCAGGGCGAAACGATCCAAAAGCGTCCAGAAGACGAAGGCTGCAGCAACGGTAATCAGGAGGCGGAAAGCTATTTTAGCGTTCATCGGCCTGAGGCGCGCTACCGGCGAATGTGAACAGTGAAACGAAAAACCAGCAATTAAGCGAGAACAAGAAACTGTGACTAATCGTCATGGCGCAACTCCTTTACATGTTTAATGAACCGCATAGCCTTCAACCTTCTCTTAAGTTAGAATTAGCATCGCATGATTCGACATTTTTACTGAGCGTAGAAGTCTTGCAGGGTAACGCGCTTTAATAGGCATAGGGGTTAGGACCGGACCGTCCGGTCCGCAAAATCCATTATACTTTAGCACGGCTGACTTGCAAATAGACAACTTCGGGAATTTTGTGACAAAATAATTAAAACAGCACTGATGAGCTTACATGACGAGGAGGAGAAACATGAATAAGCCAGACGATGTACGAGAAAAAATCATAAACGAGGCTATGCTCTTATTTAATACAAGAGGCATTGCACAAACATCAATTCAGGATATTATGAAGGCAACTGCATTACCTAAAGGTGCGATTTATCGACGATTTGAAAACAAAGAAATGATTGTACTTGCTGCTTTTGAGCGGGCAAAAGGGATATTGCTTGATTTTTTTGTTCAGGCGGAACAAGAAGGAACGAATGTGCTTGATAAGCTCATGAAAGTCTCTGCAGTTTATCGGGATGCTGTAAACAACCCTCCGATTCCTGGGGGATGTCCAATGTTGAATACGGCGGTAGAGAGTGATGGTTCGTTCCCTGAACTTCAGCAGAAAGCTCATGAAGCTTATCAAGTTATGGTTCAATTCATGCGATCAATCATAGATCAGGGGATTCGAAATGCGGAGATTCGTCCGGACACAGACGCAATTGAATTGGCATCATTTCTGACTGACTCGATGGAGGGAGCCATTATGGCAAGCAGATTGACTGGCAGCGCCGACCCCATTCAACGATATATGAAGTACGTGGAGAGGTTGGTCAGAAGTTGCATGATAGATGTTAAAAATACGGGCTTAACAAAACAAAGAAACGGATAAAGTTATCATGATAAGCAGGCTCGATCAATAGCCCGATCGGGCTTTTTTTGCATTGTTCATCGAGTTGTCAGAAAGAATTGTTCCACTCTTGAACGATTAAGGGAGAAGATGTGACCGCGCTTGATCTGCTGAAGGACAGAGATATAATCAACTCGAATTACAATTGGCTTTGGAAGGGAGGCAGTAAGGAATGGGAATTGATACGGTACTATGGAGCAAGCTGGTGACAGGAATGACACTAGGGTTCCATGTGATATTCGCGACGATTGGTGTCGGTATCCCTCTCATGATCGCGATTGCCGAGCTCATCGGCATCCGCAAGCAAGATTTTCACTACACACTGATGGCTAAGAGGTGGGCAAGGGGGTTTGTTATATCCGTCGCGGTCGGTGTCGTAACAGGCACGGCAATCTCACTGCAATTGGCATTGGTGTGGCCGAATTTTATGAAGTTGGCGGGGAACGTTATTGCGCTTCCGTTATTCATGGAGGTGTTTGCATTTTTTTTTGAAGCTATCTTTCTAGGCATTTATCTGTATACGTGGGATCGGTTCAAGAACCCATTTGTTCATTGGCTGCTCACAATCCCCATTGTCGCAGGGGCAGGCATGTCTGCTGTTTTTATTACGACTGTGAATGGTTTTATGAACCAACCCGGGGGATTTACCATGCAAGGCGGACAATTTACAGCCGTTAACCCGGTGCAAGCGATGCTGAATACGGCGACGTTCTCCAAAGTGTTCCATGTATTAAGCTCGGCCTATCTCACAGGAGCAGCTCTGCTAGCAGGAATAGCAGCCTTTACGATGCTTAGAAAGGGCGTTACGGGATATCACAAAAAAGCACTGAAGCTTATGATGGCCGTTGTCATGTTGTTCGGACTGCTAAACACGGTAACTGGAGATGTGTCCGCCAAGTTCTTGGCCGAGCATCAACCGGAAAAGCTGGCTGCTGCGGAATGGCATTTTGAAACCGAAAGCGGCGCGGATTTGATTCTATTAGGATGGCTTAATGCCGAGCATAAAATTATAGGCGCACTTCACCTGCCGAAGATTCTCAGCTTCCTGGCTTTTGGAAACTTCAATGCAAAAGTAACAGGTCTGAATGAATTTCCTCCAGACGAACAACCTCCGCTCCTTGTACATTACTTTTTTGACTTGATGGCTGGCATCGGGTTTTCATTGTTGGGTATATCCGTTCTGTATTTCCTATTTACATTCTGGAAAAAACGCAATGAGCACAACAAATGGCTGCTCCGCATGATTGCTTTAGGTGCGCCGCTCGCATTTTTGGGAGTCGAGCTGGGCTGGTTTTACGCTGAGTTGGGGCGGCAGCCGTGGATTTTACGAGGATATATGCGTGTAGAAGAAGCCGCGACGACATCGCCAAGCGTGAGAAATCTTTTTTTCCTTTTCCTTCTTCTTTACATCGTATTAGGCGTGGTTAGTGTCCTTGTTCTTCGACGCTTATTCAACAATAATCCGGCAGAAAATGAGATGGAGAAGTGGGCGCAGCATGCGGGCGACAAGAGGACAGGGAAGGGAGCGCATGCCTGATGAGTTACGATTTGATTGGGATTTCGGTACTTTGGCTGTTTTTGTACGGGTATATTATTATAGCCTCCATTGACTTTGGAGCCGGTTTCTTTGCCTTTTATGCCCGCCTGACCAAGCAGGACCACCTCATTAATCGTCTGATTTCTCGTTATTTGTCACCCGTATGGGAGATCACAAATGTATTTTTCGTCTTTTTCTACATCGGCATGATCGGATTTTTTCCAGATACAGCCTATTACTATGGTTCGGCGCTGCTTGTTCCGGGGAGTATTGCAATCGTGCTGCTTGCTATTCGCGGTTCGTTCTATGCGTTTGAAAACTATGGTTCCAAAAATAATATCGTCTATCTGTTTTTGTACGGCGCATCGGGTTTGCTGATCCCGGCTTCGTTGTCAGTGGCGCTGGCCCTGTCTGAAGGCGGCTTTATCTTGAAGCAGGATCAGACGGTTTCTCTGGATTACTGGGCTTTATTTACCAATCCATTGTCGTGGAGCATCGTTGGATTGGCGATTGTGTCTGTCTTGTTTATTAGCGCCTGTTTTCTGGCGTTTTACGCTTCACGGGCAGAGGATCACGCTGCGCTAAAGCTTATGCGGACATACGCGCTGTTCTGGAGCACACCGACGATTATTATCGCCCTGACGGCCTTTATCTATTTGGGGCAACACAATGAGCGACATTATCAAAATATGATGGATTTATGGTGGCTGCTTGCACTTTCTGTTGCCTTTTTCATGATTGCGATGTGGCTGTTATACCGCGGCCGTCGCTATGGGTTAGCATTTGTTTGCATCATGCTGCAATTTTTCTGTGCCTTTTTCGCTTACGGGATTGGGCAGTATCCCTATATTCTTGATCCCTACATTACGATTCAGAGCAGCGTCACTTCATCCTCAATGGGCTTCGCGCTGGTTGTCGTATTTATCGGGGGCATGTGTCTATTGATTCCTTCCCTTTTTTTGGTTTTCAAGCTGTTCCTGTTCGATGCAGATTACGTGAAAGGGAAAAAGTAGGCTGATTACTCGCAGGCTATTACCATAAAGGAGTTGAGTTTGGTGAAGGGGAAAAGAAGCTTGATCGCTATACAGATGACCGCCCAACGCAAACGTCTCATTTACCTGACATTCATCTCGCTCGCACTAGGTGCCGCTATTGTAAGTCAGGCTGCATTGCTAGCTGAAGCCGTCCAGCGGATCTTTGTGGAGAAAGCATCTTTTTCATCGGTTGCCCTACTGCTCGGCATCCTACTGGTCGTGATGGCGATACGTACACTGTTGTCATATGGGAACGGGACTGTTGGTTTGCACATGGCAGCAACCGCCAAAAAAAATATGCGAGCAGCCGTGCTTCAGAATTTTACGCATGCTTCCATGCCGTCCTCCCTTCAAGGGCAAACGGGGGGAAAGGTCAGTATTGCGCTGGATGCTGTGGATGAGGCGGATAGTTATTTCAGTCAATACATGCCGCGTATGGTGGAAACAGTCATTATCCCCATTCTGATTTTGGTCGTTACGTTTACCCAACATATCAATTCAGGTATCATCATGCTGGTTACGGCTCCGTTTATCCCGATTTTTATGATTTTGGTAGGGTTGAAAACGAAAAATAAATCAGAAGAAAAGTATACGCAGTTGGCTGAGTTTGCCGGTACATTTCTGGATTCCCTTCAAGGGCTCGTTACGTTAAAAATATTCGGACGGGCCCACCGTCAGCAACAAGAAATCGAACGCAGCAGCTTAAGATACCGTGATGCCACAATGGATATTTTGAAGATTGCGTTTACGAATACCCTCATGTTGGAATCGATTGTGATGCTGAGCATCGGGGTTGTTGCTCTCGAACTGGCCATTCAGCTGCTTGTCTTCAAATCGATGTCGTTTCACACGGCCTTTTTTGTTTTGTTGCTCGTGCCCGAATTTTACAGCTTGCTAAAGAGTTCGGGCACAGCTTTTCACAATGGGCGAACCAGTATGGGGGCGATTCGCAAGGTTGAAACCATGCTCGCGGACACGAACGATAGAAACGATCTGAAGGATCAGCCGATAGGGCTCCGGACATTCCCGAAGAAGCTGTTTCCAATGCCGCCCGCCATTGAACTGGACAATGTCCGGTTTCAGTATGCACCTGATTCGTTTGAGCTGAATACAGGCTCGATCACAATTGGACCAGGAGATCATATTGCCCTTGCTGGTCATAGCGGATCCGGCAAAACGACCTTGCTCCATCTTATAGCGGGATTACTAAAACCGGTGTCGGGGGCCATTATGGTGAATGGAAATCCGCTTACTCAACAGAATGAGACGATATGGTTCGAACATATTAGCTACATTACGCAGCATCCTTACATTTTTGCAGGTACCTTCGCCGATAATATCGCGATCGGTACCGGGCGGAAAGTCTCCAGGGCTGAAATCGAGGCGGCGGCTGCGGATGCGGGTCTTTCCAAGGTTGTATCCCAACTGGAGCGGGGACTTGATACCCCCGTCGGTGAAGGCGGCAGAGGACTATCCGGTGGGGAAAAGCAACGACTTGCCGTAGCGCGAGCTTTTTTGAAGCGGCCCTCCATTATTTTGTTCGATGAGCCGACCGTCGGACTCGACCTTCACACCGAGCGCATCCTGCAACATTCGATTGCAACCTTGGCCAAATCGGCGACGATGATTACGGTGGCTCACCGATTGTATACCATTCGACATGCGGACAATATTCTGTTTATGGACCATGGCGTCCTAGTGGGCTCGGGACATCACGACGAGCTTATGAAACGCCTGCCTGCGTATGCAGAGATGGTCGATGTCCAACGCAAAGGGGTGCCGGGATGAGCGAGTTGGCTATTTTGTCTCAAGCTATGATTCGGGAGCGCAAGGATATTATTCTTTCGATTTTAGGCGGATTTGTCGCCGGTATTGCTGGTGTAGTCCTCTTCTCTGCGAGCGGATATCTCATTTCGCAAACGGTGTTTGCACCCCCGCTTTATACGCTGATTGTACTTACTTCGCTGGTCAAGCTGCTTGGTTTGATTCGAGCGGTGAGCCGTTATGGCGAGCGCTTATATTCGCACAGAGCGACATTCTCTATGCTTAGCCGTTTGCGAACATCCTTTTTTGCTAAGCTTATTCCTTTAACGCCGGGAGTTTTAAGTAATAGACGAAGCGGGGATCTGCTTGCGAGAATCGTTGGGGATGTAGAGAGTTTGCAGCACTATTTTTTACGCGTTGCGTATCCGCCGATCATTGTCGTTATGGTCTTTTTGACGACAATGCTGGCTACCGCCTCCTTTTCTTTCTGGATGGCTTGCTTGTTGCTACTCGGTATGCTGGGGACCGTATTGGTTGTGCCGGGAATCGTATTGCTGGGATATCGGAATATCAATGGGCATGTTCGCAAGCAGCGGGCGTTGTTGTCTACGGAAGTAACAGAGGTGTTATACGGTTTTCGCGAACTTAAAGTTTATGGTCAGCTTGCGAAGAGGGAGCAGCAACTTCGCCAAGCTTCTGCCGCATTGGCAGCTGAGCAGCAGCGAGCGGCCGGACAACTGCTACGTGGACAATCGATGCATGCCTTTGTCACCTATCTGATTTCCTGGGGGGTGTTGGCACTTGGTGCTTATCTGATATCGGATGGAACGCTAGCTGGCGTATATCTGGCTATGCTTGTCATGGCCTCATTAACTGTATTTGATGAAGCATCGGCTATGGCCACGTTGCCAGCATATAAGCAAGATAGTGAACATGCAGCCAAGCGGCTGACGGAAGCCGTATTAACGCCTACCATGCAGCCAGTGAAGCCAAGTCGTACATTAAATACTGACCATGCCGTTTCTATTGAGTTATCCGGCGTTTCCTTTCAATATGAAGGGGAGTGGAGGCCGGCGTTGAAGAACTTTTCGTTGCAAATTCCACCAGGATTCAAAACGGCGATTGTCGGACCTAGCGGCTCAGGAAAGTCCACGCTGATTGAGTTGTTGCTCAAGCTGCGTACGCCGACGGCCGGGGATTTGCGACTGAACGGCATATCGGTACAAGAGCTGGAGGAGTCGAGCATTTGGAAAACGGCGAATGTCGTGCTGCAGCAAAGCCATTTTTTCCGGGGAACGATCCGGGATAACTTGGTCATGGATGGTGAGGACCATTCTGACGGCGACCTGTTGGATATCCTCGCTAAAGTGCAATTGCCGACCACTTCATTAACGGACCCCGTGTACGAAAAGGGAGAAAATTTATCGGATGGCGAAAAACAGCGCTTGGCCCTGGCCCGGGCCATGCTTCGCAATGGAAAGCTATGGCTGCTGGATGAGCCGACGTCTTCACTGGACTATGTGACAGAGCAACGTGTTTTGACACACCTATACGAACAGGCATCCGAAGATACGCTTCTGCTAATCTGTCATCGGCTTAATGGCTTGGAAGGAATGGACAGAATTGTAGTCGTGGAGCAAGGAAGAGTGATCGAATCGGGATCGTATTCAGAGTTGATGGAGCAAAAAGGCTATTTTTATAAGATGAAACAAGTTGAGTTACAATTAATCGGCGAAACGGGGGATTAAAAAGATCTATAATATGTCATTGACACTGAATGGTCATATTTTTCGAGGAAAATAGCCACTTCGGGCCATTCGACTAGACACATAAAACGCGATAATAGCAACAGGCATAGGGTTTAAGGTTCCATAAAGGGGTTGTGGAGCGGTGAGCCAAATCAACAGAGTGTTGCTTGCAGAACCATCGCAAGAGCATAGAGAGCGGATCAAGTACCTGCTGGAGCTGGATCCGATATTTGAGGTCGTAGCGGAAACTGACTGCGGAAGGGATGCGATATCTCTCACCGATTCATTAAAGCCGGAGCTTGCGCTTGTTGCGGTTGAATTACACGATATGAAGGGTACACAGACCATTCAAGAAATGAAAAAGATGAATCCCCAAATGTTAGTCGTATTGCAAGCGGAAAGCGCTGACGTTGAGTATTTTTTTGAAGCCCTGAAAAGCGGGGCGCAGGGTTACTTGTTCAAGTCGCTGCACCCAGCTTCCTTTCACGAGTATCTGAGATCGCTCTTGATCGAGGATGCGACTCTGCCGAGAGAGCTTGGATATCAAATTTTAAAGCAATTTGTTACCGAGAATATCCCACATGGCGAAGAGCCCCTTCTTAGTGTAATGGAAACGGCAGTATTAAGATATCTGTGTAGAGGATTCAACATTGAAGAAATCGCCGATCGCTTAGTAATACCGGATAATGCAGTGAAGCTCATACTGAATGACATTCTTTTTAAGTTGAAATTAAAGAGTCGTACTGAGCTGGTCACTTATGCGTCTGACAAAGGAATTTTTATGTCTAAGGCAAGCTCGAAAAAAAGAAATAGGAGCGTTTGGATCAAATGAACTCAAATGATCAACCAGCCAATAATAAAAGTTATACGATTCCTATAATTGTAACGTCCTTGATTATAAATTTTGTTATACTTCTTTTGTTTTTTTCACCGATTGGATACAAAGGAAGTATCAAATTTGATTTAATCATCTTCCCGAGAATAAATGGAGTTTTAAATGGCTTTACGTTTATATTTTTGCTATCGAGCTTAATTGCAATTTTGAGAAAAAACATTGAGGTGCACAAAGGTTTCATTCTTGCTTCCTTTACCTCGACATTATTATTTCTGGTTTCTTATTTAACATTTCACTACATGTCCTCAGAAACAGCGGCATTTGGCGGCCAAGGTATTATCAGACCCATTTATTTTTTTATTTTAATTTCGCACAGCATCCTTGCCGCAATAATCGTACCGCTAGCCCTATTCACACTTGTTTGGGGATGGACGAATCAAATTCAAAAGCATCGGCGCATTGCTCGATGGACAATGCCTATTTGGCTTTATGTCAGTTTTACTGGAGTAGTCGTGTTTTTAATGATGGAACCCTATTACTGAACAAAAAAAAGCCCATGAGATCGTGGGCTTTTTTTCTTTTTTAAAGTTGACTGCTCTAACGGGAACGATAGTCTGGAGCTGCTCGAAAAGGAAAATAAAAAAATGTTAAGATAGATTAAAAAGCTCTGATCGTAAATAATGGTTGTAATATGGTGATATTAATCCCCATCCAGAAACCACTATAAAGCCAGGGGAAGAATGACTTATTACAAGACCTTTGAGAGGAAACTTAAATTTAGGAGTGATTTAAATGATTAAAGATAATAACATTTACATTAGGCCGTTAAACATAGAGGATTCACTAGAAATACTTAGATTAGAAACAGAGAATCGTGAATTTTTTGAGATGTTTTCAATGACTCGTAGTAATGATTTTTATACGATGGAAAATCAAATTAAGAGAATAACTAAAAATCAAGAAAGCATGCTTAAAGACCAAGAATACAACTTTGGAATCTTTACCAATAATATTGATAAATTAATTGGTACCATTAACCTGTTTCAAGTTATTCGTGGCTCCCTTCAAAATGCTTTCATTGGTTATTTTTTGGATAAGAGTAGTAATGGTAAGGGGTACGCAACAGAGTCAGTAAAATTAGTTGTCGATTATGCATTCAATGAATTGATGTTACATCGGATAGAAGCTGGTGTAATGCTTCATAATATTGCATCCATGCGAGTGTTGGAGAAAGCCGGGTTTCATAAAGAAGGGATTGCACAAAAAAATGTGAAGATTAATGGGATATGGGAAGATCATCAAGTATTAGCTATAATTAATCCTCATGACTAATGCAAAATTCAGCTAACGGAAAACGATAGTTAAGGGGCTTGCTTCGATGCAGCTCCTTTTTTGTTTATTGAAGTAACGGGCAGGATAGCTGAACAAATCGACCGTTGTTTTGTATAATTTGTTTAGTATGAAAGGTGTGTGTAAATGACTATTCATTATAGCGAACAACTAAATGAGATGATTTCAAATTTATTCGAGCCTAAATTGCAAGAACTTGGATTTAAGCGTTCAAAAAACACCTTCTCTAGAAAAGTAAATGGTATCCGTCAGGTGTGCCAAATACAAAAAAGCCGAAATAACAGCAACATATTCGTATCGTTCAGTGTTGGAGTGGGTGTCTACCATCCCGACTTTGCAAAATCACAAGGAAAGCATTTGAAATTTGATCCCATGTTGATTAGCGTACCATTGGCTAACCTAGTAGAAAACGCATTGCAGAAAAAAACCTATCTTAATTGGTATAGAATGGGGGATATCCCTGGGTTTGCACCTTATGGTGGCCTATCAGAAGATACGTTTGATCTGGATGATCCATTTACGAGATACGACCGAATATGGAAAGACCCGAATAAATTGGCTTATATACTAAATCAGGATATAAATCTATGTATCATTCCATTTTTTGAGTCTACCGATACAGAAGCTAAAGTTGTGAATTTCGTAATGGCTAACCAGTACTATAATTTTTTAAGTGAGCTTGGACGGCTATTTATTGACGAAAAATCGGATTTTTGATAATTCTGTGTTGTGCTAACGGGTAAGATAGCGTAACCAAATCAGGTCGCTGATATGAATGATCAAGTCTATTGGATGCGTTACTCCAGATGCTAAATGTTCTTTGGCTTTTTCGAGGGACAACATTTTGCAAAGTAGGTCGGGCTCATATGAGCCTGACTGCCGGTACATACGTAGACTTCTTTGCCGTTATAAGTAAGTTTTCGAAGTGGCTGGGTAGAGAAGAAGGATAAACTCCAGAAAAAACTGTTTTTGCAACTGCTTCTGGGTCTCCCATTCAATTTCTTGACCGGGTAGGTAATTGTGCACGTCTCGAAGCCAAGTTTCAAAGCGGTGCATGATCTCGGTATACGGACCGTCTCCGTTTTTGATGCTTCCTTTGGTGGGATATGCAATGCCGAGCGAGTCTGACCACTTCAGATTGCCGTTTCTTCTGGCGTATGAGAATAATGTACTTAAACTAACGGGCAGGATTTATAGCTATTTCACGAATATTTTAATAATGGAAGTGAGTAATTTGGTCATTAGAATGTATGCAACCGGACCGGTTTAAAGGTAGACGATATCAAAGAAGGACTACTTGTAAAGCTAGATAAAAATGTATTAGTCATGATGGATTGAAACCATGGAAATACTCAGTTCTTTTAACATTAAATAAACTATTAGCGAGGGTGCAAGATGAATATATTCGATGAAATCAGTGAATTGCTGCGAGTGGTAAAGGTCGGTCCTAATCCGAAAGATGGAACAGGGTACCAAGGACATTTGCGCACTTTGGACGGGAAGAACCTGTACTTTTCAGGCCAAGATATTATTACTTTCGAGACGATTTCAGAAAAAATATGGAAAGGTAATAACGATTTATTTGAAACAGTGACACTTAAGGCTGTAAAGGATCAGATAATAAAACTATTGCAGAAACAAGTCTTTGACGGCAATCATATTACTCAAGCGGAAACAGATCAATTTATTCCAACTTTAATTTCAATGCCGATTCAAGCGTGGGAAGTTTTTCGTCCACTCTATGGCGCTAATTTACCACCTAATGCGAATCCTTTAGCATTAGGACCTTTCACAATTTATCATGCTGAACACCATAAAGCGAACATTTTAGCAAAGTACCCTCATGGCAATATGATATATGACTTAGAACTTGAACACATGGATACTATGTTGATTATGAATGTGATGATCAACGCCCGAGAAAATAACAGAGCGAATGAATTGAGTGACAATAAATTCCGTCAATTCGACAATATTATTAGGTATATGCTAGGCCCTACTCATCAACACGATGTAGCGGTTAATAATTTTAATTCTTGGGCAGTTACTCAATCACTTATTTTCTCTGCCGAACAAGCTGCAAGCAGTTCATCTGCAACAGGCTCTATTCAAAGCGTTCAGATAACAGACCAATTCTTTCAAGATTCTAAAAACGGAAACCTCTGGATTTGGAACAAATTGAACTCCGGTAAATTAACCGATCTCGAAAAACGTATTTTCGCTGCTGTCAACTGGATTGGTAAAGGTGCAAAAGAAAAAGAACCAGCGAATAGCTTCGTTCAATATATTTTTGCTTTGGAATCGCTGTTTACATTCCAAAAGAAAGGTGTCCTAGTTTCCCCCTCTATCGCTAATCAACTATCAGAATTTACTGCGTTCATCCTCGGCAATGACCTTGATTCACGTAAAAGATATTTAAAAACTGTTAAAGATTTATATGGTAAACGTTCTGCTGTAGCTCACGGAGGATCACAAGTAATCTTAAAAGATGAAGTTGTTGAGGCATACGAAATTGTGAAAAATCTTGTTGTAACTTTAATTACGCAGCCAGATTTACAGATTCTAAAGTCTGTGGATGAGTTGCAACAATGGGTAGATAATAAAAAATACTCTTAAAGACCTCATCGACTGGCGATAACAATAACATTATTTCTGGGCTTAATAGTCCGTAAATCAGAAGAAAATATCACAAGTTAGACACAATCGCATGAAGTACACCCAGTAAAGTTGACATTGGAAACACATCATGCATTTAACTGATAAAACTATAGGGAATGCACATCAATTTCGTATAAGCTTTTTTGTTTATTCCCGTATGAACAAACAATACAGCAAAGTTGAAAACTTAGGTAAGCTCATCGAATTTCGCTGAACTTACGGGTACGATAGTTGAACAAAGCAGTTACTACTTACTAAGTCCAAAACTGAAACTGCCCGCGAAGAACAGATTCAAGTGAATCATGCAGAGGGAGGGATTGTTTCAGAAGTGTGGATATAAACCCGCGAATGCTGGCAATTTGCGTTCCGCCGATGGTTGTCCGAAAGCAACCGGAGCTAATGTACAGACGGCGCGGTATATGTTATCTTTCTGTACGCTCAGCAGGGCAACATGATCTCAATCTTCGTGCCTTGCCCCAATTTGGAATGCACTTGAATTTCTCCTCCGTGCGCTTCCACGATCGTTTTGGCAATGCTCATCCCAAGCCCGGAGCCAGCCGTCGATTCTTCCGTATTCGTTCCCCGGTAGTAGCGGTTGAACAAATGATGCAGCGTCTCCTCGTCCATCCCTCTGCCATTATCAATGACTCGTATGCACGCCTTGTCTTTTACCCTGCCGATTGAGACGGTGACGACCACACCCGGCGAATTATGCTTTACGGCGTTGGTTAGCAAGTTGTCCATCAACCTCAGCAACCAAGTCTCATCTGCCAATAATCGTACGGGACTCTCGTCTCCAACGTAGAGAAACTGATATTCCGACATCGTGGCGTCGTTGACATACTTCAGCACCGAGCGGCGCACCAGCTCATCCAAATCGATCTCCCGAAGATTCATGATGGAATCGCCCTGTTTGAGTTGATGAATCATAGAAAAGTCGGAGATCAGTTCCAGCATATAATCTCCCTTCTCCCGAATCGTCGAACCCATGAGCCGCATCTCCTCGTGGCTCCATTGCTCAGGCAAGCTCTCCAGCATATACCCGTAGCCTTGAATTGTAGCCAGGGGCGTGCGGAGATCGTGGGAGATCCCAGACATCCACTCTGCTTGCGCCTTTTCCAGCCTCTCGCGTTCCTTCTCGGTTTGCGCCAGTTGGTGCGTCATCTGATAGAAGGATTCAATTACTTCCTTATAGAGCTTGTATCTGGATCGCATCGCGCCGTTACGGCGGAACACCCTGCGCATGTCCTTTGCGGTAAGCACTTCGTTATATTGCCCTTTGCGCATGCGTTCAAACCAGCCTGAGAACAGAATCAGCGGCTGACCGTAGCGGTAGCCGTGCCAGATTGAGATGGGCACAATCAAGAGCAAGATTAGACCTGCGGTCCAGACGAGCCCTCGCGTTGCTGAATCAAGCACAGGATGCTTCAGAGAACCTCCCGCCGCGTTGGGTGTATAGAGGATCCAGGTCATTCCGCTAGACTCGTCCCGATGGACGACAATCGTCGTGTCATAGTTATCGGGAGATTGCTGGATAGCCAAAATATCCAGCGGACGATACGCCCGCTGCATGTAATCTTCATCGCCGATGCCTTGGACGGGAAGACCTGAGGGGTCGATCACTTGCAGATAGCTGCCTGTCTCACGCAGTTGACGGTCCAACATGGAAACCGCTTCGCTGCGCACGACTCCCTGATGCCCGTAGGCGTCGAACCATTCCATGAGCTGGTCAAGTTCAGGACTATGGTAGCCCAGCATGAACAGAAGCGTCTTATTGAAAGCAAAATTCAGCTGAGTGTGTACGGCATACGTCCCAAGCGTCCGTGTCTCTTGAATATAGAGCAGCTCAGCGATGGAGTAGGAGGACGGCACCGATTGTTGGGAAGTCGTATTGACGGCGTAGATTACCTTTCCATCGGCATCGACAACCTGCAGCCACATGCCTTTCTCCTCGATGAGCTTGTTCCACTCGCGGGAAATCTGAATCGTCCCGTCTTTGGTATGCGCTTCTTGTGCGATCATTTGCAGCGCGCCAACCGGAAAGTTCCGGCGTATCTCATTATTCTGCATGTTCTGGAAAACCAGGACGCAGGCAACCAGGGTAATGGCCACAAGCAGCAGGGCATAGAATATTAATTGATACGTGAAGTGGAAGGTCATGCGATGTTGTATTTTCATCGGTCCTGCGACTCCTTCATCAGCTTGTAGCCAAGGCCGCGTACGGTAATCAGCAGCTGCGGATTGCCGGGATCGATCTCGATCCGCTCGCGTATGCGCCGGATATGCACCATTACCGTCGAGTCGTCTCCTTGTCCGTTGATCCCCCATACCTTGTCATAGAGCTGTGTTTTGGTAAATACGATTCCGGGATGCTTACAGAAGTGCAGCAGCAGTTGGAAGACTTGCGCAGGGCAAGGTACCGGCTGTCCCTCCACGATCAGCTCGCCCTCCGCCTCGTTGACGGTGAAGCGGCCGAACCGGTAAATTCCCGAATCGGGCCGTTTAACTGGACTGGCTGCGGGAACATCCGGCTCCAGACGGCGTATGCGCGCCTGAATTCTTGCCGCCACCTCCAGGGGATTGAAGGGCTTCGTAATATAATCGTCCCCGCCCATAGCGAAGCCTCGCAGAACGTCGAGATCCGAAGCTTTGGCCGTTAGAAACAAAATATGCGGATTCCCGTATTCGCGGAGCTTGGAGCAAAGCTCCAGTCCGCTGCCGTCCGGGAGCATAATGTCGAGAAGAATGATATCGGGGACCACGCGCGCCGCCAAATCGAGCGCTTCTGCACAGGTGGAAGCGGCATACAGCTGATTAAATCCTTCCCTACGAAGCACCATTTGCAGCATGGTGACGATCGAAGGTTCGTCGTCGACGATTGCGATTCTAATATCGGATAAGCTTGTCATCGTTTTCACCCCATTCCATCGTAGCATGATCACATTAACAGAACCTAAACGTAGGGAGCAAAATTAAGCTGTTGTTCATCGATACCTTTAGGCTCCGTTTCAGTGACGTCGGTATGGAAGCCAAATCTTTCTGCTGATTAACTGCTCTTTAAGCAGCATTGCTGCAAATAGGACGAGAAGGTTGTCTTGTTCATTAGCATATGCTTGTTGTCTCCATCCAACTTGCTGAGCAAAATGCCCCCCTCCAACAAGGAAAACGCAAACGTAGCAAGCGCATCCGAATCCAGATCTTCCTTAAACTCCCCAGCTTCGATCCCGTCACGAATAATGCTTTTCATCATATCCAAGAAATTATGCAGCCCTTGCCTCGCTCGATCACAAAGCTCCGAATGAGTATCGTCGCTTTCTACAGCCGTATTCTGCATAGGACATCCGCCAATAAACGGCGGATTGTGAACAACATCTTCATAAACGCGAAAAAAAGCAATCAACCGCCCTGACGCAGACTGCTCTTGATCGACCGCCTCGGAAAATTTCCCGGAGACCAGACTGGCAGCGTAATTGTAGGCTTCAAGCGCAATCTCGTCTTTACTGGCAAAATGCCGATAAATGCCACCCTTCTTAATTCCGGTATCGGCAATAATATCGTTTAACGATGTACCGGCATATCCTCTCTGATTAAAGATTGCTGCCGACTTCATAATAATGTGATCTCTTGTTCGCTCTCCTTTTTTCATGGGTACCTCCGAATGTCCTTATTCTAATCAAATATTATATCAATATTTACGACAGAAGCCTTGCCAATCACTCAAATCATGATACAATAAAGATACCGATCGGTCTCTTTGATAATACAACAACCCCTTTTTAATGGGAATCGTGTCCGGCAGCCGCCAATTTCTTTGATTTCATGACAGGCATTTGTCTGTTTGGGATAAATAAAGATTGCAGGAGGAATATTCCATGAGTGTAAAAGTAGGGATTAACGGTTTTGGACGAATCGGACGGCTCGCTTATCGCCGTATTCAAAATGTGGAAGGCGTCGAGGTTGTAGCAATTAATGATCTTACGAACGCGAAAATGTTGGCTCATCTGCTCAAATATGATACGACGCAAGGCACTTTTCAAGGGGACATCGAAGTTCATGACGGAGCCTTCACCGTTAACGGTAAAGAAGTTAAGGTACTGGCTAACCGTAACCCTGAAGAAATCCCTTGGGGCGAGCTTGGCGTAGACATCGTGCTCGAATGTACGGGTTTCTTCACTACCAAAGAAAAGGCGGAGCTTCATCTGAAGGGCGGAGCCAAGAAAGTCGTCATTTCCGCACCGGCAACAGGCGACATGAAAACAATCGTGTACAACGTAAATCATGAAACGCTGGACGGAACGGAAACCGTCATTTCCGGCGCTTCTTGCACAACGAACTGTCTGGCTCCTATGGCTAAAGCTCTGAACGATAAGTTTGGTATTCAATCCGGTTTAATGACGACTATTCACGCCTATACAGGCAACCAGAGCACACTTGATGCACCGAATCCTAAAAACGATTTTCGCGCGGCACGGGCCGCCGCAGAGAACATAGTTCCTTATTCCACGGGTGCTGCTAAAGCCATTGGCCTCGTTCTTCCCGAACTGAAGGGCAAACTTGATGGGGCATCTCAACGTGTGCCCGTATCAACAGGCTCCGTAACGGAACTCGTAGCTGTATTGAATGCTACGGTAACGGCTGAGGAAATTAACGACGCTATGAAAGAAGCGTCCGATCCGGAAACTTACGGATACACGGAAGACGAGATCGTATCTTCCGATATTAAGGGCATGACGTTCGGTTCGCTTTTTGATGCCACGCAAACGAAAGTTCTGACGGTCGGGGACCATCAACTGGTGAAAACCGTAGCCTGGTACGATAATGAAATGTCTTACACGGCTCAATTGGTTCGAACTTTGGTATACTTCGCAAAAATCGCCAAATAATCTGCCCAGCAAGTTGGGCTCAAAAACGGGTGTTATCCTCTGCCGAGGACAACACCCGTTTTTGATTTTTACGCTCGCTCCTCGACACACATTAACAAAAGCTAAACGTGATGGGCAAAATTAAGCTGTTGTTCATCGATTCGTTTAGGCTCCGTTTCAATGCGGCTGCTAGGATAGGGCATGTGGATCCTATTCGAACATGCAGGAAGGAGAAAGATTTATTATGAAATGGTTTTTACAAGGCGTATTTCGCAACAAGGCGGCCATCTCGATTCTCGTGGTGATGGTACTCGGTATCGGGATTTTCAGCTATTTTAAGCTTCCCATGGAATTTATGCCGGAGATGGACAACCCGCAGATATCGGTTAGCGTAGCAGGCCCGGGCTACGATGCAACCACGATGGAGAGCCAGGTGACGAACCCGCTGGAGCAAGCGCTGGCGGTCATCAAAGGCAAAACCAATGCGTTCTCGACTTCGGGAGACGGCTACTCCCAGATCAACCTGATCTTCGGTTCAAAAACAAATATGAAACAAGCAAAAGCGGATGTCGAGCGGGCCGTGAACGCGGTGCAACTGCCGGAGCGTATATTGCCTCCGTACGTCCTTCAGTTCGATACCTCGATGATTCCGATCTCGTTCGTCTCGCTCACGTTCGCCGATGGAACAAGCGAAGCACAGAAGGAGAAGTTGGAACGACAGGTGGTCGATGCTTTCCGTTCGATCGATGGAGCCGGTGAGGTTCAGCTGTCCGGCAAGTCGCTGCCCGGCGTCGGCGTGTTCCCGGATGCGGATAAGCTAGCGGCCAAAGGCGTGCCGATTCAGGCGCTATATGGTGTTATGCAGGGCCGCAGCGCCTCGTCTTCCGTCGGCCAGACGTCGCTGGACGGACAGATCGTCAACTTGAACGTCGCATCCTCTCTGGAGGATATCGAGACGCTGAAGAAGCTGCCGGTCGCAGACGGAGTCGTCTTGGGCGACGTGGCCGATGTCAGACTGCTTGACGATAAGGAAAGCATCAGCCGGCTCGACGGCAAGGACGCGCTGGTAATCACCGTATCCAAAGCGGCAAGCGCTAATGCGGTAAGCGTGGGCAAAGGCGTGGAGAAGACGATTCAGCAGATCAACGAAGATAACAAGGACGTCGAGTTGAAGCTGATGATGAGTACGTCCGAGCAGGTCGTCAACTCCGTCAACAGCATGATGCGCGAAGTGCTCATGGGCGCCTTGTTCGCCACGATTGTCATCCTTCTGTTCATGCGTAACTTACGGGCGACGCTCGTCACGATCGTGTCGATTCCGCTGTCGCTGGCATTAACGCTGTACCTGCTCGACTTGTCCAACATCTCCCTGAACATTTTGACATTGGGCGGAGTCGCTGTCGCGGTCGGACGGCTCGTGGACGACAGCATCGTCGTCATCGAGAACATTTTCCGCCGGCTGCAGAAGGAGTCGTTCTCCGTGTCGGTCGTCATCGACGCGACCAAGGAAGTGGCACGGGCGATCACCGCTTCGACGCTGACGACGGTCGCCGTGTTCCTGCCGATGGGACTTTTGCAAGGCTCGCTGCATTCGTTGCTGCTGCCATTCGCCTTGACCGTCGCATATTCACTGCTATCGTCGCTGCTCGTTGCGCTGACCGTTATTCCGCTCATGAGCGCCGGAGTGCTTCGCAACTTGTCGCTCAAGGAGCACAAGCCGTCCAAGCGGTTTACCGCGTTCCTGCATTGGAATTTACGGCATAAGTGGATTCCGATCCTCATCGCCTTCGTGCTGTTGATCGGCTCGGTAGGCGTCTACTTTAACTTGCCGAAGGGCACGGTCGATACTTCCGACGCCATGAATCTGAACGTGACGCTCGAATACAAATTGGATACCCCGACGGACCAAGTGCTCGACAACGGTAAAAAGCTCGAAGCGTTCCTGATGAACCTGGAAGGCCAGGAATGGGTCAGCATGAGCATGGGCAACAGCGCCGACGCCGCCAAGTATGGAAGCTTTCAATCGCCGACGCTCGTGACGTTCATGGTTCAGTTGAAGGAAGGCGGAAACGCCGACAAGCTCATCGAGGCCATTAAGGCGGAGCGCCCGAACTACCCGGGAGCGGAGCTGAACGCCAGCGCAGGCGGGCTGCTCGGAGTCGGAGCCGGTACAAGCGTATTCGTCGACGTGTCCGGAGACAATCCTGCCCTGCTGGCGAAGACGGTCGACGAGATCGTCGCCCAGATCAAGCCGACTCCGGACGTGCTCAAGGTCGAAACGAATCAGGAAGAGAAAAAGACGGTATACACGCTGCAAGTGAACCCGGCCGAAGCCAAAGCCGGAGACATCGCCTCCCAGCTTCAGGTCATGCTCAATCCGTTGCCGATCGGCACGATGAAGTCCGATGGCGGCGCGCTGAACATCTTCATTCAGCCGGTGCTCGCTCCGAAGTCTGAGCTTGATTTGAACGGCTTGACTGTTCTTACCGATAAGGGACCGAAGCCGGCATCCAGCGTAGCGAAATGGATCAAAGAAGAGAAGCCGACGAAGTTCTACCATAAGGATGGAAAAAGCTACATTCGCGTAACGGCGACGGTAGAGCCGAGCCAGTTGTCCATTGTCGGCGGTAAAATATCGCAGGCGATCAATGACGTGAAGCCGCCGGAAGGTGTCAAAATTTACGTGGGCGGCGCTTCCGCCGACCAGTCCTCGGACATGTCCAACCTGTTCGGCATGATGCTCGTCTCCATCGCCATCGTGTACCTGATCCTGGTCGTTACGTTCAAAACGCTGCGGGCGCCGATTGCGATTCTCGCTTCGATCTTGTTCGTACCGATCGGAGCGGTGCTCGGCCTGATCGTCACCGGCGTGACGCCGGGGCTCACTGCCATATTCGGAGTCGTCATGCTAATCGGTATCGTTGTCACCAACGCAATCGTGCTGATCGACCGCGTGAAGCAGAACGAAGAGACGATGACGATTCGCGAAGCGCTTCTGGAGGCGGCGGGAACGCGCATGCGTCCGATTCTGATGACGGCGATCGCCACCGTCGGCGCTATGTTGCCGCTCGTATTCGGATCGTCGGAAAGCGGCAGCATCGTCTCGCAGAGTCTTGCTATCGTCGTCATCGGTGGCCTCATCGTCGCCACGCTGCTCACGCTCGTTATCGTGCCTTGCATCTACGAGCTGCTGTTCTTCCGCAAGTCCCGTCGTCAGAGGCGGGCAGCCGCCCGGCAAGCGCCCTCGGCTTAACAGCTTGCCGGTCAACGTTCACTAAAACCATCAAGCTCGCCTTGTCCGGCGGACTTGATGGTTTTACCTCCAAAGGGTAGGAAAGAATTATGGTATACTGGCAAAGTAAAGGGGGTGCTTTACTGATGGAGAATCATTTGAGATTGTCTGTGACTACTTTCACTCATGCAAAGCCAATATTGGAGAAGCGTTACTTTGCATGGGGCGTAATTTTTTCCTAACGCTGACTAAGCTTTTCTAATCTTTTGGCTTTGCACCTTATTTTCCAAATAAGGAGTGAAGCGAAATGAAATATACGAATGCCAAAAAAATATTACCCGAAAAGCTAATTATAGAGATCCAACAGTATATCCAGGGAGAGACGATATACATTCCTAAGCAGGAGAAGGAATATAATCAATGGGGAAGCCAGAGTGGTGGAAGACAGTGGTTAGATCACCGAAATGCCGCTATTAGACACGCTTTTAAGAATAATAGCAGTATTGAGCAGCTTGCAAAGGACTATTTTCTCTCCGTTGAAACCATTAAGAAAATTGTTTATTCGTAAACAAACAGCAACCGCACTGATGAAGTTTCTTCATCAGTGTTTTTTATGTCGAAAACGATTCTAAGTTATTGTTTTCATTTTAATCGCTTATTGCGCTCTTTAGAATAGGAATAGGCAGAAGAGGATTCGATGTCGCAGGAGAAAAATTTAAATTTTGAAATCACTCCAAGCGGGGAATACTGGACCCATCAAGAAAGTGAGGAAACGACTACTATGAATGAACAAAAAAGCAGAAGCAGGCATCTGATCGATCAGGAGATTATTAGTGCCATTGATTTAATACCGACGAGCGATCTTTCCGATACTACGCTAATGGAATCGCGGAACAATCAAGCAAAAATGTTGCCGCAAATCGACGTCACGCAGCTGTTTCCTGTCACATTCGAAGAAATGGCTGTGCCAAGTTATTTTGGCGGTCCCAATGTTCGCATAGAAATTATTAAACCCCGCCAACCAAAGTACAATAAGATGCCGTTATATTATTCGATTCACGGCGGCGGAATGGTTTTGGGCAGTCCGGTCGTCGATCGCCAAGGGAATGCGGCACTGGCTGCGCAACATGGCTTTTGCTGCGTATCCGTGTATTATCGCCTGGCGCCTGAACATATTCAGCCAAGTCAATTACAGGATTGTTATTCGGGCCTGAAATGGTGCATTGAACATGCCGAAGAATTAGCGATAGATACTCGTAAAGTCGCTCTTGGGGGCAGCAGCGCCGGCGGCGGATTAGCGGCGGGTCTAGCTCTATATGTTCGCGATCAAAAGGAATTTGATATCCATCATCTCAGGCTGCGCAGCCCCATGCTCGATGACCGTACGAGTATTTCGCCGGAGCATCCATATGCGGGCGAGTTTGTTTGGACCAAAAGAAGCAATTATTTCGGCTGGAAATCGGTATTAGGGCATGAACCCGGTCAAGAGGGGACAAGCGAGTATTACGTACCTGCGCGTGCACAATCGCTGGCCGGTTTACCGCCAACTTATTTGAGCATAGGCAGCATTGATTTGTTCATAGATGAAACCTTATTATTTGCTAAGCAGTTAGCCTATGACGGTGTCTTAGTTGAATTACATGTATACCCTGGATATCATCATTTGGCGCCAATGTTTCCGAGTGCGCATTTTTCTCAAGAAGGCTCCAGATCAAGTGAATTCGCCTTGCTGAAGGCGCTGGAGTTACTTTAAATATTCATAAAGCTCTTGAAGTCGTCTTTATAACGATTCAAGAGTTTTTTGATTTTTTCGGTCAATTTTTCTTCTTGGGAATGACCTTAAAAGGACGCATCATGTCGTGGTCTTCGTGCTCGTCCATGTGGCAGTGCCACACATATTTGCCGGTATACGGGCCGAACCGGGCAATGATCTGCGTAACCTGGCCAGGGTTAGCCCGAACCGTGTCTTTGAAACCGCGTTCGTTCCGCGGAGGTCTGATTGGCGGCCCTGTAAAACGGATTTTACCGGTTCGGTTATAGTATTTAACATCGTAAGATCGCCTCTGCAAAATTTGAAATTGCACTAAATGTACGTGAATTGGATGCGTATCGTCAGTCGTGTTGACCAGATTCCAGATTTCTTTCGTGCCTACCACAGGATTTTCCGTGATCGGAGCGTCCCACATTCGGTTGGTTATCAACTGGAGCAATCGGCCGTATTTGTCGAATGTTTCGTTTAGCGAGAGATAACGGACTTTCCGAACGTTGTGGCGTGAATATCGAACGAGTGAGGATAGGGTGGCTGGAATACGACTCGTATCCTTGACCGTCAAGGGCTGATTCACTCGGAATTGCATGACAAGACCGGTCGTATTCGGGTTTAAATTCTCCGAGTCGCCGTCTGGATAAGGAGCGTCTGCGTTGTTGGTGAGCGTAATCTTCTTGCCGGTCATCTTACTGAAATCTACGATAACATCGACCCTTTCCGCCGGTCCAATCAAAATCTGCTTCACTTTGACCGGTTTTTTAAGCAACCCTCCGTCCGATCCGATCTGATAAAAATACTGCCCAGAGCTTAGCTTCAGGTTGTAGAAGCGGGCGTTGGAAGCATTCAGGATGCGGAAGCGGTACTTGCGCGGCTCGACGTTTAGATAAGGCCAGATTTTGCCGTTCACGAGAATCTGTTTTCCGAAAAACTCCGGCACGATGGAGGGGGTTGGAATCTTGTTTTTCGGGTTCGCCAGATCGCTCGGCTTCGGTCGTCTAGGATAATAGAGCGATCCATCGCTTCTGACAGTGCGATCCGCGATAACCAACGGAATTTCGTAACGCCCTTTCGGCAGTTGCAGTGCCTCTTCTTGATGGTCGCGGATGAAGTAGGGACCGGCCAGTCCGGCGTACAAGTTGAGCCGAGTACTGCCCAGCGCATGGTCGTGGTACCACAACATGGCGGGACGCTGATCATTGGTGTATTGATAGACCTTATTTTTGAAGGCTGGCCCTTTCTTGGCGAAATCTCGGGTAAACCAGGCTTCTGGATACCCGTCGCTATCCGAACGAACTCGTGCCCCATGCAGATGGGCCACGGTGCGCACCTTGGGAGTGGGAGGCCGCGTGCCATGAAGCGAGGTGTCAACGGGGAGCAGGTGATTTTTCGGCAGCTTGTTCTCCCAAAGAACGCTGATCCGCTCGCCTCTGCGCACTTCGAATTTGGGGCCAGGGTAGATGCCGTTGTATCCCCACAGCTTCGTCTTAGGCAAGTCCCGGTGGAGCGATTGCATGACCTGTCTCATTCTGACCCTATAATGGGTGGTCCCGTTTTTTCGAAATACCGGTTTAAGCGTTTTCGGGATCGGCAGCGGGTCAACGAATTTGGCCAGTTTCATGTCATCTTCCTTTCTACGATGATGAATGTCCTTTATTTTATGTGTTTTCCCGTACTGCAGTGAGGCGTTCAGCATGCACCCAAGATAATTGGGCATTTTCGGGAATGTGTTCTAGCGCCGGAGCTGCTCAATGTCGCAAAATGCAGCAATGAGGAACCAGAACTCGTACCGCTGCTGCTCATTGTCGCAAAATGCAGCAATGAGGAACCAGAACCCCCGCCGCTGCCTCCTAATGTCGCAAAATGCAGCAATGAGGAACCAGAACCCGTATCGCCGCTGCTCATTGTCGCAAAATGCAGCAATGAGGAACCAGAACCCGCACCGCTGCTGCTCATTGTCGCAAAATGCAGCAATAAGAAACCAGAACCCGTACCGCTGCCTCCCAATGTCGCAAAAAGCAACAATGAGGAGCCAGAACCCGCGCCACCGCCTCCCAATGTCGCAAAATGCAGCAATGAGGAACCAGAACCCGCGCCGCTGCTGCTCATTGTCGCAAAAAGCAACAATGAGGAGCCGGAACCCGTACCGCTGCTGCTCATTGTCGCAAAATGCAACAATGAGGAGCCGGAACCCGCGCCACCGCCTCCCATTGTCGCAAAATGCAGCAATGAGATGATCAACCTCGCTGTTTATTTCCATTACTCATCCAATTACGATTTCTTATCGATAGAATTAGGCGCTCTATGCTCGAGATTCGCATAGTCGTTTGCGGTGGGCTTGTTTTCCATAGGGGGATTTACTGGACGGTGGAAACCGCGCAATGATATGATGGATAACGGGTGAAGCATAAGATGAATAACGAGACGACAAACGCGGAAGCGGGGGGCGCCCCAGCGGCCGATTCCAACGAGAAACTCGCAGAACTGATCAAAGCCGTACATCATAACGGTCTTACCGCTTTGAAAATGCATTTCGAAGATGTTGAAGGACAGGTTTTAAACCAGGAGATTTACGGTCCGGTGTTCGTCTATCAAGTAAAAGATCAAGCGAATAACGGATACGCATGCGGCTTTTTCCTGCGGGAGTTGGTCGCGAAGTTTCAATCGGGCGGCGATCCGGCGCAGTGGATGGCTTCGTTTTTCATCGAACTGATGAAGACCGAAGGCGGCAAGTTATTGCCCAAACCACCCGCCAGTGAGGATGAAGCCAAGGCGTTGATCGATAAAGTGCTCGTGCCGCACTGCATAAACGCGGTACGCGAAGAATTCGCTCCGGAGCAAGTTCATGCCGGCCTGGACTGGAACGAACAACATGGCCCGGTATTGGAAGCAGGATTCCCGGAAATACGGGAGGGCAATAACGTGTGCGCGATCCCACTTCATTTATTGTACACGCACTTGCTCCTGAATCGCGACCCTGCGGACTTGCTGCTTCAAGGCATGTACAAAATTCAAGAAGACCATGCCTAATACTGAACATCGCAAAAAACGTAACCCTCGGGGGTTACGTTTTTTTTCTTCCCCAGTACACACTGAGTTCAAATTCGGCTTGTATAATTCAATCCAGACACCGGAGGGGAGAGAGAGCAAGTGAGTTGGTTAACCAGAATTAGTTTGAAAAACGGCGCCGCCGTCATCATTTTATGTTTACTCGTGTTGGGGTACGGTTGGTATTCGACGACGAATATCAAACAGCAAACATTTCCGGATTTGGAGTTTCCGGCCGTATTCGTTCAAATCATGCAGCCGGGAGCTTCGACGGAGGAGATAGAAACTTCGGTGACGAAGCCAATCGAGGATAGCCTGAAAAATATGAAAGGTTACGATTCTTTGACCAGCACGTCGGCGGAAGGAGCCGCGAGCATCGTCATCCAATTTCCGTTTGGTTCGAACATGGATAAGCTATTCGGTGAAGTCGAGGCAGCCATTAATAAGCCGAAGCTGCCCGCAAATGCGAAAGCTACGATTCAACGTTTGTCCGTGAACGCCCAACCGGTCTATCGCGCTGCGATATTTTCCGATAAAGAGGATCCGAAAGCATTAGCAGCCATGCTGGAACGGGAAGTCGTTCCCAAGATGCAGAAGCTGGATGGCGTCAATTCCGTTACTTTGAAAGGAACGGAGTCCGAGCAATTGAATATTGCCGTAGACCGGGAGAAATCCGGTCAGAGAGGAATCAGCCTGAACGCGATCCAGACCGCGCTGCAATCGTTGGACTATGCGCTGCCACTCGGATCGGTCAATCAGGACAATACCGACATACCGATCCGCTTGGCGGGCAAAGTCTCGTCCCTGCGGCAAATCGAGGAGCTGCAGCTCGGTACCGCTAACGGCCCCGTCAAGCTTGCGGATATTGCCGATATCAAGACCGTGACGACGAAGGATCAAATTACCCGTTATAACGGGGAACCCAGCGTTGTCGTCGAAGTCGTCAAAAATCAGGACGCTAACACGGCGGACGTATCCGACGAGGTCAAGGCGCTTCTGGCTTCCTATGAAAACAGCGGGGATCTAAATGTCCACGTCATTGCCGACCAGGGTGAAGAGATCAAGCAATCGGTGTCCGGTCTAGTACGCGAAGGCCTGTTCGGAGCTTTGTTCTGCATCATTATCATTTTCCTGTTTCTGCGCAACATTAGAGCCACGATCATATCGATTCTGTCGCTGCCGCTATCGATTTTCGCGACAATCGCGGCTTTGGATTACTTGGGTTACACGCTAAATATTATGACGCTTGGGGGAATTGCCGTTTCGATCGGACGCATCGTCGACGACAGTATCGTCGTCATAGAGAACATCTATCGATGGCGTCAGGAGAAGGGCGATCAGCTCAAAGGCAAGGAGCTCGCCTATAAGGCGACTCGTGAAGTGATCGGCGCGGTCACTTCGTCCACCGTGGCGACGGTCGTCGTATTCGCTCCGCTTGCTTTCGTTACCGGGATTATCGGGGAATTTTTTCGGCCGTTCTCGATCGCCGTCGTCATCTCGATCATCAGTTCGTTGCTCGTCGCCATGATGTTGATTCCAGTACTGGGCAGTCGATTCTTCAGCAACATTAAACCGCATCCGCAAGGCAGCAGATTGGCCGATAGATTCGAGAAGGTGATCCGCGGCGCGTTAAAGCGCAAGGCGATCGTGCTCAGCACGGCCGTGGTGCTGCTGATCGGTTCGCTTAGCCTCATTCCGCTGCTTGGCGTAGCGTTCATTCCCGGGGCTTCGGTCCCGACGGCGACTATCGAGATTAGTTTGCCGGCGAGAAGCGGGATGGAACAAACCGATCAAGCGAGCGGCAAGGTGGAAGGTTATTTGAAATCCATCGAAGGCATCGAAAGCTATCAAGTCGCGATCGGCGCTTCAGGAAGGAATCCGATGAGGTCCTCGGGCGGCAATAACAAAGCGACGGTAACCGCGCAATTCGCCGAAGGAACCGATATGGACCGGGTTATCGAGCAGGCGAGCGCGGAGCTGCCGGGAATCGTAAGCGCCGATGTACCTGGAGCGACGGTGAATATTCGGGCAGGCCAGCAGCAAGGGGCGCCGACGGGCGACAATATCGACGTTAGCTTATATGCCGAGAATACGGACGATCTGGCCCAAGCGGCCAAACAAATCGAAAATCTGATGAAGCAAAGCAGCGAGCTTAAAGACATCACGAACAATATGGACGAAGTGACTCCGAAATGGGTGCTGACGCTGAATCGTCAGGGAATCGAGGCGAATGTCAACCCTTATCAGGTCATGCAGACCGTCAGCGAACTGCTGCGCCCGGTAGACGCAGGGACGTACGCGATCGACAGCGAGAGCCGGACGGTTACCTTGTCTTACAAGCAGCAGATTACTTCCAAGGAGGAATTGGAGAACGTTCGAATTCTCACTGCGGAAGGCATGAAAAAACTGGGGGATATCGCCGATATCCAAGAGCAGAAAACCTGGATCAAAGTGAATCATAACGATGGAAGAATGTCCGCCCAAATTAGCGGCACGGTAAAAAATTCCGACGACGTTTCCAAGGTGACCCGCAAAGTGGAAGCCGACATCAGAAGCTTGCCGCTTCCATCCGGTGTCGATCTAAATCTGGGTGGCGGGCTGAAAATGATCAATGAAGGATTCGCCAGCATCGGAATCGCGATGGTGGCTGCGATCGGACTCGTATTCCTCACGATGAGCATGACGTTCGGAGGAGTGCTCACGCCGATGATTATTTTGTGCTCGCTGGTATTTATTCCGGTCGGTTCGCTCGGCGCGCTGCTGATTACCGGACAAGCACTGTCCATGAGCGGCATGATCGGGATGCTGATGCTCGTCGGCATCGTCGTCACGAACGCGGTTGTCCTTCTGGATCGGGTCGAGAAAAACCGCTTATCCGGCATAGCGATAACCGAGGCGATCGTCGAAGCGAGCAAAACCCGACTTCGCCCGATTCTGATGACGGCGTTCGCGACGATGCTTGCTCTGGTTCCGCTTGCGTTGTCGGATTCCTCGACTAGCCTAATCTCCGGTGGACTCGCGATTACGGTCATCGGCGGATTGTTGACTTCGACGATTCTGACGTTGATCGTGGTCCCGGTTATCTATGAAATGGCTTGGAAAAACCGGAAGAAGAAAGTGATGGAATCCTTCTGATCGCCGCCAAATGATACAAGGGCAGAAGCGCCTCTGCCCTTGAGAAATGGAAGGGAGAGAGCGAAAATGATAAAGTGGCTCGAGAAGATTGCGCTACGGATAGGCTTGAAAAATTTACGATTGGCTTCCATGACGATGGGCGTTCTGGCTGCTCTCATGGCTGGGGCAGTATGCTCTTCCGTCCTGAACGATCTGCCCAGCGACGCCGTAATGTTGCCTTTCATATTGATCGTGCTTTCGGTTGCGGTCTTGCATGGATTCGAATCCGCCAATCGGAAACCATAAGGCTAGAGAGATAGGGGGCGGTACGATGACCGTCGTTATGGTCGTGGACGACGAAGCGCACATCCGTGAGCTAGTGCGATTATATCTAGAGGACGAAGGCATGGATATCGTCGAGATGGCCAACGGTGAGGACGCCTGGCAGTATTATCGAAGTCATACCGTCGATCTGGTCGTGCTGGACGTCATGATGCCCCGGATGGATGGATGGGAACTGTGCCGGCGGTTGCGTGAAGCGGGGGATAAACCGATCCTGATGATCACGGCCAAGGGAGAACCTATGGATCGGATCAAAGGTTTTCGGCTCGGCACCGACGATTACTTGGTCAAGCCGTTCGAGCCGCTTGAATTGGTGATGCGGGTAAAGGCGCTTCTGAAGCGATACCGGATTTCAATCTCCCAGGTCGTCAAGCTCGGCAGTGTGACGCTAGACAAAACGAGCTACCACATCCGGTTTAAGGACACCGGACAGACCGACACGATTCCGATGAAGGAATTCGAGCTGTTCTTTCAACTGGCGAGCCATCCCGGTAAGCTGTTTACGAGGGATGCGCTCATTCAACAAATATGGGGCTACGAGTACGACGGGGATACGCGGACGGTCGATACGCACGTGAAGCGTCTGAGGGAAAGATTCCAATCGTACGAGCACGAATTCAGGATCGTGACGCTGCGTGGACTTGGTTATCGGTTGGAGGTTTATCGTGATTAAGTCTCTATACGTGAGATTGGTTTTTGCTTTTCTGAGTTCCGTGATGCTTAGTCTCGTTCTGAGCTTCGTTCTGAACGATCGCCTTATTGGCGACCGACTGAAACAGTATGTCCAAGGTAATATGATCGGCAGGGGAAAAACGATAATTCAAGCATACGAGCAATATGATCCGAGCAACCGCGATGCGCTGATGACTGGACTTATGGCATTGCCGAATTACTCGGTTCGTCTGATCGACGAAGAGGGGAAACTACTGCATGGAACGAGCATGCCTTCGGGTCCCCATATCGAAGTATTGCCCGATCAGCTTGATCTTGTCCTGAAAGGCGGGGTTTACCGGGATTCGGGCAGGCACGGGTTCCGCTCGACGGTCGGACTGCCGCTCCGAATCGACGACAAGCCGTATGCGTTGTTCTTAACGTCGGAGTTCGGCGACTTCGCGAGAATGCTGTCCGGTTTTTTTCGAAATCTTCTATTGATCGTATTACTGTTCGGCAGCTTCTTTATTTTGATTTCTGCCCGTTACATCGTTCGTCCGCTGCGGCGGCTCACAGAAGCGACCCGCAAGATGTCCAAGGGTGATTTCAGCATTCGCCTACGGACGAAACGCAAAGACGAAATCGGGCAACTGACGGAGAGCTTTAACCAAATGGCGCATGAACTGGGCACATTGGAGCACATCAGGCAGCAATTTGTTTCTGACGTCTCGCATGAGATCCAGTCCCCGCTGACGTCGATCAAAGGATTTACTCAAGCGCTCAAGCATAAGAAAATGGACGAAGCCGGACGCCTCCGGCTGCTCGATATTATCGAAGATGAGAGCAACCGGCTATCGCGATTGAGCAATGATTTGCTTCAACTCGCATCCTTGGAATACGAACATCTGGCTTTGAACGTAAAGCCGTTTCGGTTGGATGAGCAAATTCGCAATGTCATTATCGCCTCTGAGCCGCAGTGGGCGGCCAAGAAGCTGGATATCGAGCTGGAATTGGGAGAGATCCGAATCGCGGCGGATGAAGACAAGCTCAAACAAGTATGGATGAATTTGCTGAGCAACAGCATTAAATTCACGGGTGAGCACGGACGAATATCGATAAAAGCAAACGCGGAGGACGGAGAAGCCGAAGTCGTCGTCACCGACGACGGTCAGGGCATTTCCGATGAGGAGATCGGCAGCATTTTCAAGCCTTTCTATAAGGTGGACAAATCGAGAGACAGGGCGATCGGCGGGAACGGTATCGGGCTGTCGATCGTGAAGCGCATCGTTGATTTGCACCGCGGCGACATTCATGTGACGAGCAAAGTCGGGGAATGGACGACGTTCCGCGTGATATTGCCTTTGACTGCTCCTCCAAACGAAACGCAGAAGAACCTCTGACAGGGGTTCTTTTCTTATTATGGCCCGCATAGCTCGATTGACGCCGACGAAAGCGATTGCTATAATTCGGCTATCGATAAAATTATCGATAATCCTATCGATAATTATCGGAGGAGGAATAGCTCATTCCATATCGTTTGGATGAACGAGGAAATTCGCTCAGCGAGCAAGTCTATTTGGCTTTGCGGGAGTCGATCGTCAGAGGCGAATTGTACCCGGGATACCGGTTGCTCGTGCTGGAGATCGCGAACGAGCTGGGGATCAGCCAAGCGCCGGTCAGAGAAGCGTTGGAGCGCCTTAAACAAGAAGGGCTTATCATTAGCCGGCACAACAAAGGCTCGATCGTAGCCGAGATCAAGCAAGAGGAAATCGAGGAAATCTACGCTTTAAGGGAACTGATCGAGTGGGATGCCGTACGGAAATCGATTCGTTTGTTGGATGAGAAGGATTTCGGCCATTTGACTGCGATATACGACGGAATGGCAAGTGCGGCTAAGAAAGACGATCTTTTCCGTTTCATCGACCTGGATATGGACTTTCACGGTTATTTTTTCGCAAAGTCCGGCAATCAGACGATTCTGCACTTATGGCAGCAGATCGCCGTAAAGCTCAAGCGTTTTCAGGCGATTACGAACAAAATCTATTATCCCGATCTGCTCTCCATTGCCGAAGGCCATGCGCCTTTGATTGAGGTGCTGAGAACCGGGGACGAAGAAAAAATAAGGCAGTTGTTCATCCAGCATATGAAAGAGGTATGGTGGCGGATGAACAAGGACGCCGAAGGACGGATGAGGGATACATGACTCAAACTCTGGAAGTCGGAGAAACGCAGTTTAGTCCGGAAGTGGTCACGTTCGGCGAAACGATGGGGTTGCTGATCGGAGGTCCGAAAGGGATCGAGCATAGCGCCTCCCTGGAGAAATCGTTCGGAGGGGCAGAAAGCAACTTCGCGATCGGATTGGCTCGACTTGGCCATCGTGTAGGATGGTTTGGATTGCTCGGCAACGACCCGATGGGCCGTATGATCTTGAAGACGCTTCGCGGCGAAGGTGTCGACGTCTCAAGGGCGGGGGTAAGCAAGGAAGCGCCGACCGGACTAATGCTGAAGGAACGATTGGCCGGGAATACATCCGTTTATTATTATCGGAAATTATCCGCGGCAAGCCGCATGACGCCGGAGCAGCTCGACGCTGCTTATATTTCCCGGGCAAAGTATCTCCACATCACTGGGATAACTCCTGCTCTTAGCGAAACATGCCGCGATACGGTTCTGGAAGCGGTGAGGATCGCTAGGACGAACGGTGTGAAGGTGGTTTTCGACCCGAACTTGCGCCTGAAGCTCTGGGATTTGGAAGAAGCCAGAGAGGTATTGCTGCGGATCGCGGAGGAAGCGGACTATTTTCTACCCGGCTTGGATGAATTGAAGCTGCTGTACGAAACGGACGACTTCGACCGTATCGTCGAACGTCTCAGGCAGCTTCGCGCCCGCTCGATCGTTAAAGGCGGGAACGACGAGACATATGTGATCGACGACGGCGACGTGATTGCCGTGCCTTACTTCAAGGCGACGCATTTCGTCGATTCGGTCGGGGCGGGAGACGGATTCTGCTCGGGATTTATTTCCGGGTTGCTTCGCGGATACGATCTGGCGGAAGCCGTTCGTCTAGGAAACTTATCTGGTTCGCTTGTTGTGCAGATGATCGGGGATTGGGAAGGCTTGCCGACTTGTGAAGAAGTTGACGCCGTTCTCGGCGATCGCAAGCACGTGGAAAGATAACAATACATCTATAGAAGGCGGAGATCTCATGAATAAGATCGCAACGATTCAACGTATTGTCGACAACGGCGTCGTAGCCGTACTTCGCGGCAAGGACGCGAACGAAGTCGCCGAGATGGCGGAACAGTCTATCGCGGGCGGCATTAAGGTCATCGAAATTACGATGACCGTTCCTTCGGCTTTGAAGGCGATCGAGAAATTGGCGGGGAAATATTCCAGCACGACGAGCGATCCGGATAAATTCGCGATTATCGGCGTTGGTACAGTGCTCGATCCGGAAACGGCGCGCGCAGCGATTCTGAGCGGATCGGAATTCGTCGTTGGACCGTCCTTGAATCCGGCGACCGTCGCGCTGTGTAACCGGTATCGGATTCCGGTCATGCCGGGCGTGATGACGATCAAAGAAATTCAGGAAGCGCTGGAGCTCGGCGTCGATATCGTGAAGCTGTTCCCGAGCACGACGCCGTCGGCGATCAAATCGATCAAAGGACCGTTGCCACAGGCGAACATTATGCCGACCGGCGGCGTTACGCTCGACAACGTGGGCGATTGGATCGCGGCAGGCGCGGTCGCCGTCGGCATCGGCTCCGATCTGACGGCCGAAGCGGTGAAGAAAGGCGATCTGAGCCTCATCGCCGGCCGCGCCGCGCAATATGCGGCGGCTTTCAAAGCAGCTAAAGCGAAGTAAATTCGGTTTCATCCGAGCTGATCGAAATTCAGGCAAGAGCCGTCCCGCAAGGTCGTTAAACCTCGGGGCGGCTCTTTGTTTGCAAGGGCGAAGGACGTTGATGCAACTAATTGCATAAGTGCAACTAATTGGCCAGATACGTTGCTTCTCATGATGATTAGTTGCAAATATACAATTAATTCAAACGAAAACTCTACTTGGCGCCCAAAATATCGCGATTAGATGTATTATTGCAATTAATTTTGATTTTATATCTGGATTTCCCAAATAATTGCATTTTTTGCAACTAATGTACGACGGTGCCGATCGCAGTGGGGTCGCAACGAATGTTGAAGAATAAAGACGAGTGTTTTGATTTTTTGGCCGATTTTCGATATGATGAATAAATAATGGCATCTAATATTCGAAGGAAGCGGAGGTGTCCATGAGAATGAATATCGTGGAGCAAATCGACAAGATCAATATGCAATTGACAGTAAAGGGCTACAAATTGACGCCGCAACGCGAGATTACGCTTAAGGTGCTTCTCGAGAACGAGAGGGATCATCTCAGCGCCGAAGAAGTCTACATGCTGGTAAAGCAGGAGTTCCCCGAGATCGGCTTGGCCACGGTATATCGGACTTTGGAGCTTCTTGCGGAACTTCAAATCGTGCAGAAAATGAACTTCGGCGACGGAGTTGCCCGTTTCGATCTTCGTATGGAAGGGCACGACCATATGCACCATCATTTGATCTGCAAAGTTTGCGGAGCCTTGGAGGAAATCCAAGACGATTGGCTGCTGGATCTGGAGCAGCGTGTTGCCACTGAATACGGCTTCCAAGTGACCGATCATCGTCTGGACTTTACGGGTGTTTATCATACGTGCAAGAATAACAGCAAACAATGCAAAAGAACGGGTAAAGCCGTATCTTGATCCCGAACATCTTCATTATTCTCTTCCCGGAGCCCTGGCTTCCGAGAAGAGTTTTTTATTTTAAAGCAAACGTATTTCATGTTAATGGCTTTTCTAGGCGCCGATTCCCTCGTAATATTTCGATTCGCCGGGGCAACTTAAAGGGGTAATTAAAAACATGAAGGAGGTTTTATCTTGAGAAAGGTCTTGGCCAGTCTGGTGTTGTGTTTGAGTCTATCCATGGTTCTTATGGTTCCTGCATTCGCCGAAACGACTACCGGCAAAACAGTTAAGGACGGCACGACGCTGAACGGCGCTACCGTCCCGACGAAGACCTATCATCCGAACGCCGGCAGAACGGATAACCGTATGCTCACGAATACCGGAACCTATAATGGAACTTATACCGGCACGACGCCTTATGGTACGAATTACGGCACGTATGGTACTGGCATGGCGCCATATGGTACAGGTACAGGTACGTACGGTACGTATGGTGCGAATAACACATACGGCACTGATGGAAACTACGGCGCGTATGACGGTACTCGGATGAACGCATATCGTCCGTACCATACGACGAATTTGACGACTCGTGCGAACAACACGGTCAGAAGGTTGGATACGGCGCCGGCCAGAAGAGGCTTTAGCTGGGGCTGGTTAGGTTTAATTGGCTTATTCGGCCTTGCGGGAATGCGTAGCCGCAGCCGCGACGACGTAAGATAACGTTCCGTATTTGCGAAAATCCTCGTTCGGCTCGGATAAGCCGAATGAGGATTTTTTATTGCGTAACGATCGGTTGCAGAAAAACACATAAATTTTTCCACATCAACAGATACTTAATGAAACGGACCATCTAGTCCCATGTAAAGTTGGAGGAATAACAGTGAAAAAAACGCATAAGATGGGCCGCATGGCCTTGGTACTCGCATTGGGAAGCGGGACGTGGTTCGGAACGATCACGGCGGCGCACGCTCAAGTACCCGAAACGGATCAAGCGGCAGCACCCCGTCAAATCGCCGTCGTCATCGACGATTTCGGCAACGGCATGAAAGGAACGGAACAGATGCTGAGCCTTCCGATCAAGCTGACGGTGGCGGTTATGCCGTTCCTGCCCACGACAAAGAAGGACGCGGAGGAAGCTCATAGAAGAGGGCACGAAGTTATCGTGCATCTTCCCATGGAGCCCGTACGCGGCCTGAAAAGCTGGCTTGGACCGGGAGCAATCACCACGGATCTGACGGACGATGAGATCCGCAAGCGCGTCGAGGCGGCGATTGCTGACGTTCCGCATGCGATCGGAATGAATAATCACATGGGCTCTAAAGCGACTGCGGATAAGCGAGTCATGAAAGTCGTGCTGCAAGTATGCAAAGAAAAGGGGCTTTTTTTTCTCGACAGCCGCACCTCGTTCCGCACCGTTGTTCCGACAGTGGCTCAGGAGCTCGGTATAGCTACGCTTCGCAATGACGTGTTCCTGGACGACGTATATACGCAAAGCCATGTGCTTAAGCAAATCGGGGAAATGAAGAAGATCATCAGCAAGAACGAGACTTGCATCGCGATCGGCCATGTCGGTCCTCCGGGGCTTTATACGTCCAGCGCGTTAAAAAACGCAATCCCGGAGCTTCAGAGCCAAGCAACGTTCGTGCCTCTCTCCCGTTTACTGCCGATGCCCGAGCCGCTCGTTTACGGACAAAAGGCGCGATAAGCCAATATGCCGTTGGCGATGGCAGCGGCAATCCGGTTTTGTCCCGGAATGGAAGTAAGCATGGCCCGGTCTCCGGGGTCGCTTAGAAAAGCGGTTTCTACGATAACACTGGGAGCCTGCACACGGTTTAGCAAATAAAATTGGTCGGCAGCTTGAGGGAGACGAAATCTTCCTTGCTGCTGATTCAGGCTGTCTTGAATGAAACGGGCCAGAAGAGCGCTCTTGCCTTCGGTTTGATGAATGACGAGAGGGCCTTTTTTCTTGCCTTTCGGAGACCAATTGACATGAATGCTAACGAAGATGGAGGCTCCGATCTCTTCGGATAAGCCTTTGCGTTGAGACAAGTCGCGCCGATGCCGGGAGCGGCTCAGATGCCAGCGATTATCGTCGCTTAGCGCATAGTCGCCGGTGCGGTTCAGAATTACTTTAAGTCCTTTGCTGCGAAGAAACAAATACAGTTTGCGCGAGATCTCGAGATTGATGTCTTTCTCCAGCACTCCGTTCCAGTGCGTTCCGCCGTCTATTCCTCCATGTCCCGCATCGATGAGGACATCCGCTGCCGGTAACGCACGCTTGACGTTAGGGGGCTCCGTAGCACCGCTCCGCCCCGCGAGCAACAACATCGAACATACGATCAGCAGTATTCGTATCGGGAACAAGGCCATCTCTCCTCTTAATTTGGGAATTGCGCTTAACCTTTGTCTATATCGTGGCACAAAAAAGCAATCCTCATGCAATGCGGGGGAGGCGAATTCAAGGCAAGCCCAGTGATTGTGCATCGCTTGATTCGGGCATGATATAGGCAAGGAGGCGATTGCAAATGGATAGTTCCGAATACTTGAAATACATGACGGAACGGGTCGTCAGCTACATGGAACGTTCCGAGGATGAGGAAACAAGCCCGCCCAAGAAAAGCAGGGAACCTTGGCTCACCAAATGGTTCGGAGTGGCGCCGCTCGGACTAATGGTTTGGTGGATGAATCGGACGGAATCCAGAAATAAAACGCGCCCGGAGGCGCGTTCCGCGAATTCATCGAACTAACGATAAAAAAGACCTTTGTTAAGCAAAGCTTCGATCGGAACGAATCGCGTTCCTTCCATATCCATAGCAACGTCCAACCGGCCGTTCGACCAACGCTGATATCCGATAATCGATACGGCATACAGCATCGCGTCTCCGAACGGCTCCGTTACATAACGCAGATGGTTCGCGCCGTCGAGACGTTGCTGCAGCAGCTTAGCGTTCTTCGCGGGGAAGGGCGCTTCTTGCGTTAGCCACGGAAGCTTCTCGTACACGTCGAACGTCTCGTTGAGCTGCAGCGCCTCAATGCCCGATTCCTCCGGATTGTCCGCATCCGTTGCGAGATTCAGGTCCCCTGGAAACATCTTCTTCCAGCTATCAACATTTACGGGAAGCTGCTCAGCGGTTTTCGCGTCCAACCAATAGGTTTCCCCTCCGACTTTTACTTCCCAAGCCGCGGCGAACGGATGAACATAATGTTTTACGGCGGTGATCGACCTGAGCTGCGTCTCGGTGGCAAGACCGCCGTCGATAAGTGATCTTACAAGCAACTGCTGGGAAAACAGCGGAAAGGGGCCGAGACCGTATTCGCCAAGCTGGAACGTTCCGTCCGTCACCGCGTGAACGACCATGTAACCGATATGTTTGCCTTCTTTGGTGAACAGCACCAGCCAGCCGTGAGTTCCCGGGCCGAGCGCTTCGATCTGCGAATCGGCGGCAGGCCAATGCCGAAACGGCTTCTGTTCAGCCAGTCGAGAAACCCAGACTTGAACCTGTTTTTCAAGCTTCGAAGGTGCATGATCGCTCGAAACGGAAGGCGCAGCCGAGCCGTAAGCATGCTGCGAATGAACGCCGACCCACAATACGGCCACAGTTAATGCGGCGTGCCAAATGCTTTGCTTCCGTCGCAAATGCGAGCGGGATGGGCGAGTGGAAAACAAATCTATCACCTGCAGTCCTTGAGGATGGGCTATACGTCTTGAGCCGAATCTTATTGTAACGGACAAGCAGTGCCGAGACTGTTAGTTCTTGTCAGCGGGCGGAAAGCGATGATGCTCTATTTTTGCCGATTCGCGGCGGTTTTCCTTCGATGTTAGCTAATCGATACCGGGTAGATGGAAAATCCCGCAGTTTAAGACGGACACGGACACGCGCGGCCGGTACTGCCAGTCGATTTCGGCTTCTCTTTGCTGGAATCGGGCGGTTAACGCTTCTTTCTGTTCCCTCTGATCGGGATGTTCCATATGCTCCAGCATCGGCCGGTAATAATGCCGAATTCGCTCAAGTTCGTCCTGCCGTCGTCCCTCGGCTTCGACCGCCCATGTAAAATCGGCGTTCTTCAGTTTTCTCTCCAATGCGGATTCCAGTTGGGTCATACCCTTGCGCAGCGAGAGGCCGTTTCTAAGCAAATGCACGTTGGAGGGAAGCCGAGGCGTTAGCTTTCGGTCCTTTAGCGTATCCATAAAATTGTCGTTAATGACGCCGGTCGCCAGTGAAATCCCCCAGTTGTACAGTTCCTCCCGTTTCATATCGCATTCGTAGCCGACTTTGAAATTGACTCCAAGCCAGGCCGTGTAAGGCAACGACCCGAGCGGGCCGGGACGACCGCGAGGAGGCTCCTCGAACAAAGTTACGCATTGGCCCGCCTGCGAGACGACCTCGAATAACTGCTGCAACCGCCTGGAGCCGAAATAGACGTCTTCCTGAATGATTCTGCCCGACTCGGTCATGACGTAAGAGATCGGGGATTTCGTCGCTCGGTCTTCTATCGACGGGCTGGCGAACGACCATCTGTACGTCATCGTCTCCGGTTCGACGCCGGTGCGGTCGACGTAGCTCCAATAGTAAGGGCGATTCGATAACGCCCGGTCCGCGTCCGAGGAAAGCTTAACCGTTATGCTGGAGGGACTTTTCTCGATAAAATGGCACTGGGTCGATTCGAGATAGGAAGCGGCGAATTTTTGCACTTGTTTAATGTTCATGGCAGGTTCTCCCGATGCAATTGGCTTTTCGTCGCGAGCAGCGAGTCCCCGAGTCCGTCAATCCTTCTCTTCAGTTCTTCCGAATTGTCGGTTTCAAGCACCAACTGGGCGAGACGTCGCTCCAAAGATTCTTCCTTTTCGAATTGCTGGATAATCTCATCAAGCTCTCCAATTACCAATTCAAACATATTGATTTTCTCATGCAGCAAGTGTACGATATGTTCTTCGATTGTCCCGAGCGTACAAAGATTAAAGATTTGCACATCATGTGTCTGGCCAAGTCTATGGACGCGGCCGATTCGCTGCTCGACCCGCATCGGATTCCACGGAAGGTCGAAATTGATGACGTGATGGCAGAATTGCAAGTTGATTCCTTCGCCTCCGGCTTCGGTGGCGACCATGACTTGGGCTCTTCTTCGGAACAAGTCCATCATCCAGTCTTTTTTACCCCTGTTCATTCCACCGCGGTAAGGTACGGCCGACAATCCGTGTTCCTGAAAAAACTTGAGCAAATACTCCTGTGTCGCACGATATTCCGTAAAAATAATCGCTTTGTCGTTCAGGCTTTGAATAAGCTCCATCGTTTTCTCGGCTTTTGTATTGGCTTTGATCCCTTTGATCAGCTCCACGATCTCCCAGATCCGGGCGCGAAGAGGAGATTCCTCGGAAGTTTTCTTGAAAAGGTTGATTAACGTAAGGAATACGGCGTCGCGGCTGGAGCAAACTTCACGTTGAAGGGTTACCAACGAAAGCATGCTGGTTAGATCTCCGTTTTCGGCTGCCGCATGTTTGCGAACGTAATCGGTCACGCCATGGTATAACGCCATCTCTTCGGATGATAGGCGCAACGGAACATTCGTCACGAGCCGTTTCGTGAACTCAACGCCGCCATCGCTGCGGCGATTGCGAATCATGACCTGTCCGAGAGCTTCGTGAAGCTTGGCTTCGTTCTTCGGAACTCTGCGGTCGGCTACGAAGTTCGTCGCGAAATCGCCTTCCCCGCCGAGTTGACCCGGCTTAAGAAGGGTAATCAGGTTATAGAGTTCGGACATGTCGTTCTGAACGGGCGTCGCGGTCAGCAGCAGGCAATATTTTTTGCGCAATTCGTTGATAAATTGGTAATTGCCCGTTCGTTTATTTTTCAGCTTGTGGGCTTCGTCTACAATAATCAGGTCGTATTCGCTATCGAGCAATTTCTGGCGGTGGGGTTCCCGTTTGGCCGTATCCATGGAGGCGACGACGATGTCGTTGTCCCAGGTATACGCTTTTTTCTGAGCGATGGCGGAGATATCGAACTTCCCGTTCAGTTCGCGGACCCATTGGAGCACGAGGGAAGCCGGAACGAGAATCAGCACCTTCCTCACCAATCCGCGAATCAAATATTCTTTCAGAATCAGGCCGGCTTCGATCGTCTTGCCGAGCCCGACTTCGTCGGCGAGTATCGCGCGTCCCCGCATCTCATGCAGCACTTTCCGCGCCGTGTCTATCTGATGAGGCATAGGTTCGAAGTGCGGAAGCAGCGATAAGCAACGAAGCGCGTGGAAATCGGTAACAAGGGATGCTTCCTCCGCTTCCAGGGCAAGTTGATAAAGAGTCCAGTCGTCCCACGGACCGTTGCGTTCAGCGCGGCGTTCCAATTCTTCGAAAGCTCCGCGATCGATATGCATGTCTATTAACGAATGCAGCTTACGCGGCGCCGACTCGGAAGCGGGAGCGGCGGAATCCGCGGAAGAAGGGTAAGGAATCTGCAACGGGAAATCCTCCTAGCGATATCGTCATCATGACTATTTCTTTAGTATGAGCAAACGCTGAAAATTCATAACATGGCAGTTACAAGTGACCGGATATCCAACGATGTCCGGATGTTCCAGCGTCATTCTTCGTTTAATGGTTGTGGAGGAAGATATACCTATGGTTGCACCATATATGGTGTAGTATAATGGTTCATGTAACAATATATTGTGCTGCCTACATAGGGCTGATTTTTTTATTCTTATTTCGAGAGGGTGCAGCGGTGTTGAAAACAGTTCAAGGAAGACGGTTAGAAGGGCTTAGCGAGAAAATATTTTTGGACCGTTACGCTTGGAAGAACGCCGATACGAACGAGACGAAAGTCGGCGACGTCGTCCTCGTGCTCACGAAGGACGATCCCAAATTTCCATCAAAAGACGTCGGCGAAGTGACGAAGCGCGACGGACAGAATGTGACCGTTAAGCTTCGCAACGGCGATCTGATCGAATCTACCGTGGAGAAGCTGACGCTAACGATCGAGAAAACGCCGGAAGAGATGTGGACGCGATTGGCGAACGCGATGGCTTCCGTTGAAGATACGCAAGAGAAACAGAAAGCCTGGGCGGAGAAATTCCGCTGGCTGCTCGACGACTGGAAGCTCGTGCCCGGCGGGCGGATTGCGGCGGGAGCGGGAGCAAGCGACGAATTGACGCTGTTCAACTGTTATGTGATTCCTTCTCCTCACGACAGCAGGGGCGGGATCATGCAGACGTTGTCCGAGATGACGGAAATTATGGCTCGCGGAGGCGGCGTAGGGATCAACTTGTCCTCGCTGCGTCCACGCCGCTCCATCGTGAAAGGCGTGAACGGTTCTTCCAGCGGCGCAGTGTCCTGGGGCGGATTGTTCAGCTATACGACCGGCTTGATCGAGCAAGGCGGCAGCCGCCGCGGCGCGCTCATGCTCATGATCAATGACTGGCATCCTGACGTCGAGGATTTCATTACCGTCAAGCAGACGATGGGCCAAGTTACCAACGCGAACTTGTCCGTATGCGTCAGCAACGCGTTCATGAAGGCGGTCAAGGAAGACGCGGACTGGGAACTCGTATTTCCGGATTCCGCCGACCCTGAATATGACATTCTGTGGGATGGCGACCTCGAGAAATGGAAAAATAGCGGTAAAAAAGTGATTCACTACCGGACCGTTCGCGCTCGCGACGTATGGAAAAGCATCATCGAAGGCGCCTGGAAGTCGGCCGAGCCTGGCGTCGTCTTCATGGAATATTACAATCAAATGTCCAACAGCTGGTATTTTAATCCGATCATCTGTACGAACCCTTGCGGAGAGCAAGGATTGCCGGCTTGGGGCGTGTGCAATCTGTCGGCGATCAACTTGTCCAAGTTCTATGACGAGGATAAGCACGACGTGGCATGGGATGAGCTGTCCCGCGTCGTCCATTATTCGACCCGGTTCCTGGACAACGTCATCGACAAGACGCCGTACCATTTTCCGGAGAACGAGAAAAACCAGCAGAACGAACGCCGCGTCGGCCTCGGCACGATGGGACTCGCGGAGCTGATGATCCGACTGGAGATCCGTTACGGCAGCCCGGAAAGCCTGGAGTTCCTCGATAAGCTGTACGGCTTCATGGCTCGCGAGGCTTACCTCGCTTCGACGGAAATCGCCGCGGAGAAGGGATCGTTCCCGGCGTTCGAGGCAGAGCCGTTCCTGCAAAGCGGATTTATGAAGAATATGGTTGAGACGTACCCAGAAATCGGTGAAGCCGTGAAGAAGCGCGGCATGCGCAACGTAACCGTGCTAACCCAAGCGCCTACGGGTTCGACGGGTACGATGGTTGGCACTTCCACCGGGATCGAGCCATATTTCGCATTTGAGTTTTACCGTCAGAGCCGTCTCGGCTTCGACAAGCAATTCGTGCCGATCGCCCAGGAATGGCAAGACGCTCATCCGGGAGAGGCGCTGCCGGAGTGGTTCGTGACGGCGATGGATCTGTCCGCTAAGGACCATATTCGGGCACAGGCGGCGATCCAACGTTGGGTCGACAGCTCGATCTCCAAGACGGCGAACTGCCCGTCGGATTTCACGGTCGAAGAGACGGCCGAGCTTTATGAGCTCGCATTTGAGCTAGGTTGCAAAGGCGTCACGATCTATCGCGACGGCAGCCGCGACGTGCAAGTGCTGAGCACGGCCAAGGACGAGAAGAAAGAGGAAGCGAAAGCGAAAGCGAAAGCGCTCGACGCCGCGCTGAGTGTTAGCGTGACGACGGAGCAGAAGAAAGTGTTCGATAAGCCATACAAGAGCCGCCCGAAAATTCTAAGAGGCGCGACTTATAAATACAACACGCCGTTCGGCATGGCGTATATTACGGTTAACGACATCGACGGCACGCCGGGAGAAATCTTCCTGAACGTCGGCAAAGCCGGCTCCGACGTCTTCGCCATGGCGGAAGCGCTCGGGCGCGTCTGCTCATTGTTTCTGCGTTACGGGGATCACGGCGACAAGGTGCAATTGCTCGTGAAGCATTTGAAAGGCATCGGCGGCTCCGGCGCCGTAGGTTTCGGCCCGAACCGCGTCGAGTCGATCGCCGACGCCGTCGCCCAAGCGCTTGAAACCCACGCCGGTCTCACCGAGAACGAGCAAGCGGCAGCCGAGGAAACGCCGATCGCGGCCGCGGGTTACGCTTCGGAGAAGCCGAAGGCGATGTATACCTCGAAGGATCTTTGTCCTTCTTGCGGCTCAGCGTCGCTGTTGAACGTGGAAGGCTGCAAAACATGCGGGAATTGCGGGTATAGCAAGTGTAATTAAGCGCGTTATGTAAATAAGCGATCATACAGATGATGTGATTTTGCATAAAAGATGTGAATTTGACATTTTGTATATTTATACAGATTAATGAATATATAATGTGCAACAAGCCTGTAGCAGCGAGCATTTGCTAGCTACAGGCTTGTTATTTTAATGGTCGAATGTATTGGGGGCTATGTTTATAATGCTCCCATAGGTTGAGACACGGGAGTGGAAAAAATAAGTTATAATGAAGCCATGGAAAAACGGAACGAATTTGCAGACCCTCGCGCACTGCGTAAAGGAATAGCTCTTTACTCAAACCCGAAATCGTAAGCAGCAGAAAGATTTTCAGAAAAATGCGACTGTCGACCAAATACTAGGTTCCTGATTGGGAGAAGAATAATGGCACTAATCCAAGATGAATTAAAAATAACCAAAGTAAAAGACTTGCTTGCTATAAATTTAACCTTGCCATCATATCAGCGACCATATAGTTGGAGCGTGAAGTCAACCAATACCTTATTTACTGATACATATGAGGCGTTTAAAGATGGAATCAATGAATATCGTCTTGGATCGGTAATTTTACACAAAGAACGTTCTGAAAAATATAATATTGTTGATGGGCAACAAAGGCTTACTACATTATCAATTCTGCTTTATTGTTTAGGCGATAACAAACAAAGTATGTTGAAAGAAAAATACAGCAAACTATCGAATGATGTTATTGTCACAAATTTTGGCGTCCTTTCCAAAAGAGCCAACGAATTAACCAATGATGAACGTCAAAAATATAAAGATTATCTTTTGAATCAATGCACCACGGTTCAAATTGTCACGGACAGTGAACAAGAGGCATTTCAGTTCTTCGATTCACAAAATTCTCGTGGTAAAGAGTTAGCGCCACATGATTTGTTGAAATCATACCATTTACGAGAAATGAATAGTGAAGATGAAACCCAAAAAGTTAAAATCATAAATAGCTGGGAAAACATGAACCAAGACGATCTGGACGATTTATTTAAAAGTTATTTGTATCCACTGACTCAATGGTATAAGGGAAAAGAAGGTTTAGGTTATTCTTCAAGTAAAATTGATTCTTTCAAAGGAATTAAGGGAGCAAATATCTACAATTATGCAATTTACCATAAAGCTAGTAATCTGTATGTAGAACAATTCAATGCTAATGGTAGTAATGAATTGCTTGCCTCAAAGTTTTTGAATCAATTCCAATTGACACAACCCTTGATTGCCGGGAAACGATTCTTTAATTACACACTTCATTACGGAAAATTATTAGAAAAAATACAAAAACAAATTAATCGCTTTCATGACCATGATCAAATTCCAAGCAAGCGTTCCGGCGATATTTACATTAAGCAGCTGTATGAATGCTCGTTATTATTCTTTGCGGATAGGTTTGGCATTGAGCGCTTAACCCAATCTGTGATGCAGCAACTTTATTCATGGTGTTATTCATTACGATTGGCAATGAATGCGGTGTATCCGCAGACCATCAATAAATATGCAAAAGGCCAGCATGAACGAGCAAATTATGGAATCGATATGTTTTCTGCCATCAGCGAAATGGCGGATCCAGAAGGATTGAAGTTACTTGTGCTTAAACAGCCAGATGTTGATGACAATAATAAAGAAAAATACAAAGCCGTGCATGAATTGCTTTGTGAATGGAATAGGTGGTAGGAGATGTCCAACGATTTAAAAATTATACCGGTATCGCATGTTTTTGAGAACATCAATTACCTAGTGCCGATTTATCAACGTAATTATGCTTGGAATGAAACGCAAATAGAACAATTGATTGAAGATATTGAAAGCTCTATTGACGGTTCTAATAAAAACTACTTCTTAGGGAATTTAATTGTTAATCAAACAGATAACAATGTTTACGAAGTGATTGATGGGCAGCAGCGATTAACGACTTTATATCTTATTGAGAAGTATTTGGGGATTGAATTTGCGAAAGAAGCGTTGCGATTTGAGGCTCGTGAAAAATCAAATCGTACCCTTTCTTATATCAGCGATAGTAGTAATCCGGAATTAATTGAAGAATTATCATCACCAGAAATCTTGCATGGTTTTCAAATCGTTGATAACTACTTCAAGAATAAAAATATCGACAAAAGCAGCTTTGTTCAAAAGTTGAAACGGGTTTTTCTTATACGAGTTCAAGTCCCGCAGAACATTGATTTAAACCATTACTTTGAAATTATGAATACCCGTGGAGAACAATTGGAACTTCATGAAATCGCTAAAGCTAAGTTGTTAGAAGTACTTGAAAGTGATCACGACAAAAATATAGCAGCACTGATTTGGGAAAAATGTTCTGATATGAATTCGTATGTTCAGATGAATTTTGATGTGAATGTGCGAAGAAGTATCTTTACTGAGAATTGGAGCTGTCTATGTCAATCAATTAAGGATTTTGATTCGATAAAAAGGAAAATTTCGATAGCGAATGAATCAGTAGATAAAAAATCTTTGATTGATATCTTGAGAGATAATGCAATGCTTAATGTGTCAATCACGCAATCCGAAGATGAGAACGAACGTTTTGAATCAACTATTTCATTTCCAAACTTCTTATTGCAAGTCAATGCTGTCATGAGAAAACTCGGAGAAGAAAATGCAAGTCTTGATGATAAACACTTCCTTAATAATCTATCTTGGGCATGGTCAACACCTGAAAAAGCAAAAGATTTCTTGTTCCACCTATTGAAATGTCGAGTGCTATTTGACAAGTATGTATTAAAACGTGAGTTTGCCAGAGATTACAAAGAAACGGGTAAATGGTCCCTGCAACGTTTAGGAAAATATCGTGATAACAAGAAAAATAGCGATAAACCTAAATACGTTGGTACATTTGGTGATGAAGGTAATGCAAATAAGAAGCTAAGAACACTTCAATCTTGTTTACGTATTACTTATACATCACCAAAAACTATGCACTGGATTACCGTTATTTTATCTATTTTGTTAGAAAACGAGGTAACTGACATTATTGCCTTGTTAGAAAACTATTGTAAGATGAAGGTTGATGAATCCGATTACCAAAACAGGAATGGTTTTGGAGTTGAACGAATTGTATTTTCGTATCTTGATTATTTAATTTATAGAGATGGTTATTCATATGGTGGAAAAGAAATCATATCACCATTTCAAGATGATTGGCAATTCCAGTTTAGAAGTTCCATCGAGCATTTCCAACCGCAACATCCGGTCGAAGGAGAAAGTTGGGAACATAACGACTTGAACGGATTCGGTAATCTAGCGTTAATAACGGTTTCGGGGAACTCTAAGTTTTCTAACTTGCCACCTGCTGGAAAAATCAATTCATATCCGAGTATCATCCATCAAAGTTTGAAATTAAAAGTCATGGAAAAAATGACAAGGCTTGGAGATGGGAAGTGGACAGAAGGAAAGGCAAGTAGACATAGAGATGAAATGTTCAACATTTTGGAAAATAAAGGGTAGAACACTTCAAATAATGAGAAATAATAGATTTCCAGCTACCCATTTGTGAACGCCCAATTCATTATTATTCCGGCAAATTCCCTGATCTCGTTCCTACTTCATAAGAAGGGATGATGTTGTCGTACATCAAGTGCAAGATCATCCCTGTCGCAGCATGGTCCAAGTTATGGCAGTGATCCATCCACATTCCAGGATTATCCGCGATAAATGCCACCTCATAAGTCTCGCCTGCATAGACATTTAACGTGTCGGTCATCCAAGGCGTCCTTACTTTCTTGCCGTTCTTCTTCAATACCGTCATATGATGCCCGTGAAGATGCATCGGATGCTCCGTCAGACTTCTATTCACGAATGTTGTTTTGACCCTGTCGCCTTCCTGGACGACAAAGGTTGGGATATAGGGGTATACTTCTCCATTAATTGTCCACAAAAAATTAAATTGTCCGTTATAAAAGCCCATCCTGTTGCCAAGGATCATCGTGAATTCCCGATCGAACCTGGTTGCGGACGTTAATTCGTTGACGATTGGCTTCCCATATTTTGTCGGATCGAACAAGTTGGATTCCGCTTTGAAGCTTGATTCCTTCGGCAGGGAACTCGTATCATCATCACCATAGAAGACGATGCCAGGATCCTCAGATTCCCTGTAGTCTCCGATTTTGAATTTTACGGGATGATCCGGCATCCTAAAGACGATATCATATCTTCCGCCAGATGCGAGTCTGAATGCAGTGTCATCGGACAATAGGTCCGGATCATGAATCCGCACGCCGTCAATGCTTGTAATTTGATAATCGACGCCTTGCAGAAGGTATTTTTGCGAGATGTTTTGCGTGTTGATAATTTTCAAATTTACCATTTTTCCGGGCTCCACTTGCTTGAATTGCATTTGATCCTCGGTTCCGAAGGCGATCTTCTTTCCTTGATCTGTTTCCCAATTATGATTGATAATCGTAAATTGTTCATCGTACTCGTCTATCCGGCCGCTTCTCGGCTCGACAATTAACGATCCGAAGAGCCCCTTCCTCACTTGCTCTGCAGCTTGCTGATGAGAGTGAAACCAATAGGTTCCATCCTGCATCGCCCGAAATTTATACGTAAAAGACTGCCCCGGTTTGACGACGTTCTGGGTCATTCCCGGCACGCCGTCCATCGCGTTCGGCACATTATAGCCATGCCAATGAATCGTCACGCCTTTGTCGATATCCTTGTTGAGCAGCTTTACTTCCACCATATCTCCATATCGCACGCGAAGCTCGGGGGCGATTTCTCCATTGTAGGTCCAGGCATCGATCTTCGCGCCGGAAGCAAGTGTTATTTCCCGCCTCTGCGCGACGAGTTCGAACGTGACATCCGCCGGATCGGAGATATCTCCCGTCAAAGCAGCCACTTCGACCATATTGGAATGATTGGAATGACCGCGCATCTGATGGACTGACATCATCGTAGGCGTTCCGCCCCCTTCATCAATCAGATGATGGTTCATCATATCGGTGGCTTCCGGCAATTTGGATAAATTCGCTCCCCACAAGACATGAACAACAATGATTACGACCGCAACAATTGCCGTTATGGCGGTCATCGCAGCGAACTTAATCAACCTTTTCCAAAATGGATGCAGGATGAGCCCCCTTCGTAAGACCACAACATATCTTCTCACGATGAAAAAAGCAGGCACGACCAGAATAAGCAGCAACAGAAAAGGTCTTTGCACGATTTCAAATAAGCTCGGCATAACCGCTTGAGCGACAACATTGCTAAAAGCATTTATACCGGAAGCCAATGCAGCTGCATAGAGCGGAATAACCAGCAGGGGATCCACTGTCTTGGCCAACGTCACTGCCGACAATTGCTCTTGATTTGCTTCGCCTAGACGCCTTGCCCGCGACAATGTGAAAACAACGACTGGCAAATAACCGGTAAGCGCGACGGGAACCATTCCCTTGATATTCCCTTCAATAATCAGCCAGTCATTTTGAATATAACTGATGATAAGTAGAGCCCCCCATAACCCGGCGATTGTGAGATTGATGTAGATGACCCCCATCAGAATCATTCTCCAGAGCCTTAGTCGCTGGTTATTTTTCGCATAAGGAAGCATCGTAACCAATAATCCAGCAATAGGCCATATAATCGCCATCAGAAATGTCAAAATCATATTGGAAAAAATGTGGAACAATTCATGACCCCCTTTCGCGCTATGATTTGGATTTGTTTAGCTTTGGTTTGATTTTGCCGAATGGTTTGAAATAAGAGATCGCCGTCATAAAAGCAAGCGCGACGATGTTTGCGATAGCGCCTCCGAGAAGGGAATAGCTTTTATCGAGAAATGCTGCATTAATCAGGGCAAGAGACCTTCCCTGGTCCGCTTCGCGAAGGAGCTGCGATAACCATGGGCTCAAATATGCGACCCCGAATAAAATTAAAACTATCGTCAAAATGAGTTTGGTTACAATCCAGTAATAATTAAATAGTCCCCAGTTTGTCCAAAGTGATAGCGCGAGACCTGATAAAAAGGCGACAAGCGCGGTATAGCGAATCAAGATGACATCGACCAAATGCATGTTTTCAAGGGTGTAATAAAGTTGCTCTCCATTATCGGAGTTCAGCATGTACAACCCGAGCATAAACATACAAAAAACGCCGCCGAACCAACTTATAATCGAAATGACATGAATCGTAATCAATAATTGCTTCTTTTTCAAAGATAATCTGTAGCTCATTGATCTGATCCTCCTATATCGTGTTTGTAACAGGCATTACAACTATACTAGCACCGGAATATTGCGAACTTGTGGAGACATGTTTGAGAGGTTGTGGCGCTTCCATTCGTCGAATCAAGTTGTTGTATAGTAAAATGTAGTTAAACTGGAACACGAAATAACGGAAAAATGAGCGAGGGACAAAAATGGGGATCAAAATTCTAATCATCGAAGATGAGGAGAAAATATTGTCGTTAATGGAAGATTTCCTTCAGACGGAGGGCTACGATATTGTTACCTCCAAGGATGGGAAAACCGCGGTCAGTCGATTTGTTGAGCACAAGCCGGATATCGTCATTCTGGATTGGATGCTGCCGCAAATGAACGGTCTGGATGTGTGCCGTTATTTCCGGCAAATCGGAGAGCCGGGAATTATTATGGTAACGGCCAAAACGGAGGAAACGGACAAAATCGTTGGCCTGGAGATGGGAGCGGACGATTATTTAACAAAGCCATTCAGCCTAAGAGAGCTTTCCGCTCGTATCCGATCCTTATTGCGGAGAATGAACAGAAGTGACAGCGGCGTACAGAGCAATGTGCTCAAGAGAGGCGATTTGACGATTTACGAGGAAAGCTTACAAGCATATAAAGGAGATCAGGAGCTGCGGCTAACACCGACCGAATTCAAGCTCCTTCATATGCTTGCGGCGAAGCCTGGCCGGGTATACAGCCGAATGCAGCTGCTTCAGCACGCTTTTGAAGAAGAATTCGTCATTGACGAACGGACGGTGGATTCACACATTAGCAAGCTGCGTAAAAAGATCGAGGACAATATCGATCAGCCTGTATACATTCAGACGGTTTATGGGTTCGGATATCGCTTTGGAGCGAAGCATGAAAATTAGAACGAAGCTTATGCTGTCGATGAGCATTCTGATCGTTTTCATCTTGTTCAGCCTGCTCGCTGTCACACATATCCAGTTTTTTATTGTCCGTGATCTTGCTTATTATAAAGACAAAGTCGCTTTTAAGTTGCTGCAAGAGGAATTTGAGCAATATTATGCGGATCACAATGATTCATGGGAAGGCGTCCATGATGAACAATTTGAACATAGCCGAGGTTTTGCCGAAATCGCCATGGTAGTGGGTGGCAAAACATTGTACCAGCAAGGACGGCTGGACATCGAAATCATGCAGGCCGATGGTTTTCATATCTCGTTACATGAACATGATCAGAAGATTGGCCGCCTTTTTGTTATGAACGACAGCCAGTACAAAACATATGAATTTAAAAACATGTGGTACAACATTCTCCCGAATACCCTTCTTGTATCCTTACTGCTGACTGCTGTTGCCGCTCTGGGCATCATCTTCCTGTTATCCTGGAGGATGACCCGTCCGATACGCAAAATTGTTGCAGGTATCCATGGGATCAGGCAAGGAGATGCAAACGTGATTTTCCCTGTCCGCAGGAAGGACGAGTTCGGGGCGATCTCAAGAGCGCTTCAGGAGATGAATCAAAGTCTCGCCAGCGCAGAACAATCCCGTAAGCAGCTATTATCCGATGTTGCGCATGAATTGAAAACCCCGCTCATGGTTATACAGGGCGAAATGGAGCTTGCTCAGGAAAGGGATGTCCCGCTTACCCCGGAAAAGCTATCGTCTCTGCTCGACGAAGTGTTGCGGCTATCCCGGCTGGTTCATGACGTGCTTGATCTATCCAAGCTGGAGGCCGGCGGCACAGAGCTTCGCCCAACGGCTGAAAATATAGTCGAGATGGTCAGCGTGCTGATCGAGAAAACGCAGTTTTTGGCCGAGGATAAGCATATCGGCTTATCCATGCATGCTTCAGAAGATGTGATCGAGGTCTCGGTCGAGAAATCTCGTATTCTTCACGCGCTATACAATATTTTAATTAATGCGATTCATTATACGAACGAGGGGGGACAAGTACAGCTTCATGTGGAACGGATGTACAGTCCAGACCTGCAGGATGAGGTTGTCCGGATTGTAATTGAGGATAACGGAGTCGGCATCCCACAGGAAGATCTGCCCCATATATTCAACCGGTTTTACAGGGCCGATCATTCAAGAAGTCGTCCGAACGGCGGTACAGGTCTTGGCCTGGCGATCGCGCAGCAAAACATTGTCGTACACAAAGGCTGGATCGAAGTACGCAGCGAAGCTGTAAAAGGTACGGCATTCTCGGTATTTTTACCAATAGCAAAAGAGCGTGTAAGAGAAAATCTATAAAACTATGTTTGTTGAAGCTAACTACCGGAATGATCGATCGAACACGTTTCATGCAACCAAGGCCATCGATCCAATGTACATCAACACTTGATCCCATCGAATATGTACGGGATGTAATGAGCGGTTTCTGATCTGCTTTTTCCGGCAGAGCAGAAACCTTTTTATTATTCAATATCTTTTTAAGCTGCTAATACTGGATGAGAAATTAATGATCAATTGGCGATGATATCACAATTTTTAAATTTAAGGCGATATACATTAAATAACTAGTTTTCATTTGAGAATACCCTAAACAGCCTATATATATCTATGTATTATCTACGTTTTAATCCTTATAATAAACATGTAACAAATAGGTAGTATCAATAGACAATTAAGTGGAGGAATGATATATGAAGGACTCATTGCGGAAAGCTCATCGTTTGTTCAAGGATAACTTGCCAAGTGCTGGGGCAACCGTTGAAGAGCTAAGGGTAGGGGTGGAAGCTATGTTTGCCCTGCTTCCTGTAGCAAACGATTTGGTTACGGAGAAGGTAGACATTGATGGATTGGAAGGGGAGTGGCAAATCCTTCCGGAGTCTGCAGAAGACCGCGTACTTCTATACCTGCACGGCGGAGGATTTATGTATGGCAGTATCAATTCATATCGGATCGAATCCAGTGAAATGGGGAGAGCGGCCAAAGCGCGCGTCTTGTCTATAAATTACCGTCTGGCACCGGAACATCCGTTTCCTGCTCCGATTGAAGATGCGTTGAAAGCTTATGACTGGTTGCTGAATCAAGGGTATCAGCCCCAAAATATAATCATTGGCGGGGTTTCGGCAGGAGGGAATTTAACTGCAGCCTTATTGATGCACATCAGGGATACCAAATCTCCTATGCCGGCGGGAGGGGTAATGGTTTCTCCATGGATTGATTTGGGACAAACAGGAGATACCTACATCACCAAAGAGGGAGTAGATCCGGTTGTTACCAAAGAAGCTCTCGTACAGTTGGCCGACAATTATTTAAACGGAGTTTCGCCCAATGTGCCATATGCGTCGCCGATTTATGGAGATTTAAGGGGACTGCCGCCTATTTACGTAATGGTCGGTGAATCGGAACTCATGCTAAGGGAATCTCTGACGTTTGTGGCTCAGGCCGCATTGGCGGGAGTTGATATCCGTTTCAGATCTTGGCCTTCCATGTTCCACAACTGGCTGAGTTTTTATTCCTCTTTGGAGGAAGCGAAAGATGCGATAATCAGTACCGGCAACTTCATGAATGAATTGTATGAGAAAAACCAAAGAGCATAAAAAATAATAAGAGCAATTACCAATTCATTGAAGAATCGGTAATTGCTCTTAGCATATTAGGAGGATGAAATGTTTCAGAATCGTTCTGACTTCAAGAGGTTGAATACAATCCAGATTTCTGTTCTTGATTTAGTACCTATTTATCAAGGAACTTTTTCTTCAACAGACGCATGCGGATGAATTGACCATTCAATGGAATTTAGGTGCAGTCTCCGTTATTTTAAATTAATTGAAATGACTAGAGTGACCGCTTTATGGACCGATTAGTCCTTATTTAATCAATGGCGTTAGTAATCGTATATCGGAGGCCGTTACAGTACTCGTGTTCGAGGTTTTGGTGGTTGTAAGGGTCTGCGGGACCGTTACAGTACTCGTGTTCGAGGTTTTGGAGGCTGTAAGGGTCTGCGGGACCGTTACAGTGCTTGCTTATGAGGTTTTGGTGGCTGTAAGGGTCTGTGGGACCGTTACAGTACTCGTGTTCGAGGTTTTGGCGACTTTAAGGGTCTGCGGGACCGTTACAGTGATCGTGTTCGAGGTTTTGGTGGTTGTAAGGGTCTGCGAGACCGTTACAGTGCTTGCTTATGAGGTTTTGGTGGCTGTAAGGGTCTGCGGGACCATTACAGCGCAAGTGTTCGAGATTTTGGTGGTTGTAAGGGTCTGCGGGACCGTTACAGCACACTTCACAAAAGATTGTTCGTATCTCCTGTTTGACGCCAACCATCCGTGCCTGCTCGGCGAATGACCAGCTCATTATCGGACTCGTTATAAGGATACACGTCTTGAATATGATTCGGGGACTGTATAAGCTTGCTGTAACGTATACCGTCCTGAAACGTTACAAACATATAGCCGTCGGATCTGACAGTCTGTCCGTTTTCCTCGTAAAAGAAAACAACGACTTGTATTTTACTAATGCTTTTGTCTTCTGGGAACGATTGCGGAACTTCCGCCCCTTCAAACTTCTGCTGCAGCAACATCAAGTCCTCTTGTTTGTCGTATAAAACCGTTAACTCTGGTTGCGTCCTGGTAGTTCCCGTGACATACTGGGACACCTGTATGGAAGCCAATTCTCCTTTGAGTTGAGTCGGGCTTTCGTGGCTGGTGGTCTCTTTAGACGTAGAACATGCCGAGAGATAGAAGATGACAAGGGCAGATAGAATAAAAAGTAACTTTCGCAACTGAGTAACCCCCGGTTATGGAACGATTTCGACGATATAGCGTAATTTTACAGTGAACCGGTGGAACCGCGCAATCAATCATTGTCGCAAAATGCATCAATGACGGCGGGGCGGACCGCGCGGCCCCGCTCATTGTCGCAAATTGCAGCAATAGCAGCGATAAAGGTAACGCAAACCGTCTCATAGTCGCAAAATGCAGCAATGGAGAGGAAAAAGTCGGCGAGCAATCACTCATTGTCGCAAAATACATCAATAGCGGTGAGGCGGGAGACGTAGCCCCGCTCATTGTCGCAAAATGAGGCAATGAGACCCGAGACGAACCCCGAAGGAGGAAGGGAAATGGCGATTCCCAAAAGAGACGTCCTGACATTGGCGATTTTCTCGATTCTAAGCGCTGTGTTCTTTCTCCTTGCGTTTCTGTTCACCGTAAAATATCGAGGGGCTGGATATGGAACCTCCGGCAACGGAAATGTTGGTTTGGTTTTCGTCGTGCCAGCTACAGTGCTCTATGCAGCCACATTGTTTTGCGTGTACCGGATAACTAAACGTTTTCCGATAGGCAAGCCGACAATGAAACTGTCCGTCATCGGATTAATCGCATTGTTGATTGCATGTTTATGGGGAGAATATGCGTCGATAAAACGGCTTCTTCGAGTGTTAGGAGGGGGACCCGGAAATCCCGGTTCGGTTATTTTCCGATACTTCATCCTTAATCAGTACACGAATAAATTATTTTTTAATTTGTTTACGTATATCGGCGGGATATCCGCGGTTTGTCTAATCGCAATAGCAGCAAGGTTTGTTGATCCCGAGAGACCGAGGGAATGTAAGCGGCAAATTGGGGAATGATATTCCCGGCCTACGGAAAGATTGATAACGATTGCCATTCATGGTATCCTCTAGAGGAAGGGCATCTCGCGGCAGGCGAGATGTCTTCGTTGCTATATGAGTTTTTTTACATTTAATGGGCTAGGCGGTGGTGCGATGTTCGATGTTTACTCCCCTGCCTTGGGGGACGCGTTTTGTGCAGGAGCGGAAGCTGTATTGTGCAAATCATGGAAATGGGGAGAGGTCGAATATGGCACGCAGAAACCGGGGCAACGTACATCTTGTGATGCCGGGAAGAGGAAGAGGACAGTGTCCGCGATGCGCAAGGTCAAGAATTAATCTGCTTTACGATCTAGTCGTGGGAGACGGCCCCGCGACGAAAGTGTGCAAGTATTGTCGGCCCGAAAAAATCGTTGAATCAAAGTCAGTGACTTTTTCTGAGAGAGGTGTTTATCCTTAATGGCTAAATACGGACGAACGAAGCAGTTTGCAGGAGAGATCGAAATGGTGGATACATCCGTGTGGGCATGCGCCAATCAAGGCTGCAAATGCTGGATAAGGGAGGATTATTCGTTCGCGGAAAATCCCCTTTGCCCGATATGCGAGTCCAGCATGGTTCGCGAAGTCCGCTCATTGCCCGAGATTCAAGGTTAACCGCTCAGTCTCATTTCGTGTTCCAATTAAAGCCTTCATCCGATCAGGATGAAGGCTTTTTGTTTTTCATAAATATGATTGAGTTCGATTTTGTCTACAATAGTATAGTTGTACCAAAATACAAGCCTCTGAGGAGAACAGAATGCTGGAAAATTTGTTGCTGTTAATGGAAATATTGCTCGTGAATATCGTGCTGAGCGGCGATAATGCGGTCGTGATTGCTATGGCGAGCCGGAATTTGCCCCCGAACCTGAGAAATCGTGCGATCTGGATGGGTGCGATCGGTGCTGTCGGCCTGCGAATCGTTCTATCGATCGTGGCGGTTGCGCTGCTCGGTATGCCTGCTGTTCAAATTGTCGGGGCGCTGCTCCTGCTCTATATCGCGTTCCACCTGCTCATAGATGAAGGCGCGGACAAGCAGGTCAAAGGAGGGGCATCACTCGGCAAAGCGGTCGGGATTATTCTTCTATCCGATATGATCATGAGCTTGGATAATGTCCTGGCGATCGCGGCTATTGCCAAGAATGAGGTGTGGTTAATGGCGGCGGGAATCGCGCTCAGTATTCCGCTTGTTATTTGGGGCAGTCAATTAATCCTTAAAGCGTTGACCCGTTATCCGTTTATCGTTTGGATTGGATCGGCAATTCTTGGTTATTCGGCGGGCGGGATGCTGGAAGATGTTCAGATGGTGAGGGACTTTCTTCCGTCGTGGGGAGATTGGGAATATGGGTGGCTGCCGTTCGCGACGGCGGTTCTTGTGTTATTGATAGCGTTCGTTTGGCGGTGGATGACTGTCGCCACATCCGAGAAAGCGGCCAAACATTAGCAACTGCAACAGCTATCGTTCACAATCTATCTATTGACACTCGCGCTACCTGAATCTATAATTACTTATCGTGAATGAGAATCATTATCAGCAATTTAGAGGCTGAATTATCGATTGCAAGGAGGCTACCGAATGGCGAACACAAGCCGGCCGAGGATGAAGAAAATGTATACGGCGGTTCGCGCAATCATTCTGATGTTGCCTCTTTTATTTGCGATGTCTTTCGCGTCTGTGGCATTTGCGGCTGGTCCAACTGAAGCGAAGGTCGAAGCCGTTATCGCCCATACAGATGAAATGATAGCAAACCTAGACCAGGGTAACGTTTCGCAGGCGGCAGAATCGTTCGGGCTGGTTAAGAAGTGGTGGACTCTAAATAAGAAAACGGTCAAAGAGAACTCGACGGACATGTCGCTCGAGATCGACCGCCAGATCGCGAGCCTGTCACTTGCGTTCTTGAATCAAGACGCAAGCCGGGCGAAAGAAGAAGCAGGCGCTCTGCAATTCTCGCTAAGGAATTACTCGGACGGAGCGTATACCGATAATAGCGGCAAGCAGCGGATGACGTTAACTTCTTATGTCATGAAGCTTCGCCATGCCGCCGACCTGATGAAGAAAGAGCAATGGCCTGAGGCACTGTCCGAAGTCAAGCTGCTTCAGCGCCAATGGCTCTCCGTCGAAGGCGACGTCGTCAGCCAATCCCAGACTGTGTACAATCACGCCGAGCGGGATCTTGTCTTGCTGGATGCGTATTTGTCCGGTTCGGATAAGAAAAATCAAGCGTTGCCGATCGCCGAGAGAATGATCGACTCGCTTTCGCCGCTCATGAATGCGCAATACTCATGGTGGGATGCCGCTTTGATCCCGCTGAGGGAAGGAGTCGAAGCACTTCTAGTTGTGGGGACGTTGCTTATGTACGCGAAGAAATCGGATTCAGCGCCAGCCAAACGTTGGGTCATCGGCGGTTCCGCCGCCGGCATTCTGCTCTGCATAGGGGCAGGTTTAGTCGTAACGTTCGTGCTGTCGTCGAGCGCGTTCGGAAATAACAATTCGCTCATCAACGGCTGGACGGGTGTGCTTGCAAGCTTGCTGTTGTTATATGTAAGCTACTGGCTGCATCGAAATTCTGACGTGAAACGTTGGAATAAGTTCCTACAGTTCAAAAGCACGCAAGCTCTGACGAGCGGCAAAATGATTTCGCTCGCGCTGCTTGCTTTCTTCGCGATCGTGCGCGAAGGATTGGAAACGGTCATTTTCCTGATCGGAATGACGGGCAAGATGTCCACTGGCGAGTTGGTTGGCGGCATTGCGACGGGATTCGGAATTCTGGCCGTGTGCGCAGTCGCGATGATCAAGCTGGGCTCGCGGCTTCCTGTACGTCCCGTTTTCCTCGTGTCCAGCGTAATCGTGTTTTATCTCTGTTTCAAGTTTATGGGATCGGGCATTCATAGCTTGCAGATGGCAGGGGTCATTCCATCAACGGTACATGACTATTTGCCGGAATACGGCTCTTTAAGCTTGTATTCTTCTTGGTACAGCACGTTGCCGCAATTGCTATTCGTACTTATCGCAGTTTTCGCGCTCGTGTATCAGAGAGTTTCTAGAGATAAAAGCAAGAAAGTCGACTTGTTATCGACTAGACCAGACGTCAATTAATTTATTGGGGGAACCGGACAGTGAACAGACAAATCAAGGTGGCAAGCGTTATTCTTGCTGCTGCGCTCGTATTAGGCGCATGCGCTAAATCGAACGACAAAAGCAATAATGAACAACCAGCCACGGCCGTTCAGACGCAGCAAAACGAATCGGCTTCCGCGGACAACAGCGCGATTCGCGAAGGAACGCTGAAGGTGCAGGAAGAGACGAAGAAACTGCAGGAAGCGATCGAGAAGCAGGACACGGATGAGGTCAAACGTCTGAGCAAATCGATCAATGACGCGTGGCTCGCCTTTGAGAACTCTGTTCGTCAGACGTTCCCGCTCGAGTATACGGAAGTCGAGAAATACGAAATGCCGATCTTCTCGGCTTCGGCTTATGACAAGATCGATTTCGCTGCGCTCAAAGTGACGGCCGAGAAGCTGCAGGGCGCGCTTGAGAACTTGCTTAACGCCAAGCAAACGACGGGAAATACATCGGAGCTGCTGGCCAAAGCGGTGGCGAATTACAAACTGTACGTCGAAGAGCAAGCTGAACAACTGGCTATCCAGACGAAGGTGTTCGTTGAAGCCGTCAAAGCGGGAGACTTCGAAAAAGCAAAGTTAGAATACGTGAAAGCTCGCGTCTTCTTCGAGAATATCGAACCGATCGCCGAGAGCTTCGGGGATCTCGATCCAAGAATCGACGCTCGTCTTGCCGACGTGGAGGACGAGAGCGAGTGGACCGGTTTCCACCGGATCGAGAAGGCATTGTGGCTCGACAAATCGCTGGTAGGCATGGATCAATACGCAGATCAGTTGGTGAAGGACACTGAAGAACTGCGGGATAAGATTAAATCGATCGAGTTGGAGCCAACGGCGATGGTCGCCGGGGCGATGGAATTGCTTAACGAAGCGGCGATCTCGAAAATTACGGGAGAAGAAGAGATTTATTCCCACACGGACTTGGTCGATTTTGCGGCGAACGTGGATGGTTCCAAAAATGTGTATCTCGCGATTATCCCGGCGCTGAACGAGAAAAACCCGGGTCTCGCGGACCAATTGGATAAGCAATTCCAGCTTCTTGAACAAACGTTGAGCAAACATCAGACGAACGGACTATTCGTAACTTACGACAAGCTGACAACGGAGCAGATCCGCGAAATCAGCGATCAGATCAGCCAGCTTTCCAATCTCATGTCTCAAACCGCAAGCATACTTTAATTCGATCGAAGAAGGGGAAAGGCAGATGGAGCGGGATAACAAGCAGGATGGAATGTCGCGACGCGATTTTCTGAAAATAACCGCATCGGTGGGCGTCGGCCTCGCGATCGGGGCAAGCGGCATGGCGGCGGTCGGGAAGGCGCTCTCTCCCGCACAGCCAGCCGCCGCAGGAGCAGAAGACGAGAAGAACGAACGGATAGCGTTATATGGCGAGCACCAGCCGGGGATCGTGACCCCTCAGCAAACTTATATGTATTTGGCCAGTTTCAAGATAACGGCGGCGGATAAGCTTGCCGTTATCCGTCTGTTCCGCGATTGGACGAAATTCGCCGATCTGAGCATGGCGGGAGGCACGATGAGGACGGGAGACAACCCGCTGCTGCCTCCGAGCGATACGGGAGAAACGCTCGATTTGCCAGCTTCGAGGCTGACGGTGACGTTCGGCTTCGGGCCGACGTTCTTCCGTCTCGACGGACAAGACCGCTTCGGCATCGCGAGCAAGCAGCCGCAGTTTTTAAAGGACATCCCGCGAATGCCGCGCGAGCGCCTGGATCCGCTGTTGTCAGGTGGAGATGTCTGCGTCCAAGTGTGCGCGGAAGATCAGCAGGTCGCTTTTCACGCCGTACGCAATTTTATTCGCCTGTCGACGGGTTCGGCGACCGTTAATTGGCTGCAGGAAGGGTTTATTAGCGGTGGTAGCGGAGGTCAAACTCCGCGCAACTTGTTCGGTTTCAAGGACGGCACGGCCAACAGTCTGCATCAGACGCCCGATGGATATCGAGACGTCGTCTGGGCAGGCGCGGATGAACCGGACTGGATGCAAGGCGGCACTTATATGGCTTACCGCAAAGTACGAATGCTGCTCGAGGTGTGGGACAGATCGTCGCTTGCCGATCAGGAGGATACGTTCGGTAGATACAAGGAATCGGGCGCGGCCTATGGCAAGAAGGACGAGTTCGACCACGCCGATCCGTCAACGATGCCGGTCGGCGCGCATGTGCGCCTGGCCAAGGAGTCGAAGCAATTGATTCACCGTAGGGGATTTTCGTATACCGATGGGGTCGATCCCCGCACGGGTAATGTAAACGCGGGATTGTTGTTCGTCAGCTTCCAGCGCAATCCGGAGGAGCAGTTTATTCCGATGCTTAAGCTCATGCAAAGCAAGGACGCGCTAAACGAGTACGCGATGCACATCGCTAGCGGGATGTTTGCTTGCCCGGGCGGCTTGCGTGAAGGCCAATACATCGGTCAAAATATTTTGGAATCATAAGTGTCGATATATCGACTAGTTTAACTTTGATTAGTTGGTCGCTCCCGAAGCAGCGTGAACACGGACAATTCGGGTACGCTGCCGATACGGACAGGGATCCGGGTAGTGCCGATTCCCCGATTGACATAGAGATGATAAGGACGGGCGCCTCTTCGGCGCCCTTTAACCGTATATAGACCCTGAACGTATTTGCGGCCGTACACGGTCGTGACGAACGGCCCGAACAGCGGTAATTTCACCTGCCCTCCATGGCTATGGCCTGACAGTTGCAGATCGATCGGGTAGTTTATTAGTCGGTTGGCAAGGTCGGGTTCATGCGCGAGGAGCAGAAGAAACGTCTCGTCCGACACGCCGGATAAGGTTTGTTTTGGCTTCGGCTGGCCTATAATGCAATCGTCCAAGCCGGCGATGAGAATACGATCGCCGTTATCCGCAACAATTCGCGCAGTACGGTTGACCAACATCGTAAATCCGCCACGGCCTAGAAAAGACCCGGAAGTCCGAGAGTTCTTCCAGTAGCCGAAGTCGTGATTGCCGTAGACGGCATATTTGCCGAGTCTAGCGTTCATTCCGGCCAGTATGGGTGCCGGATCGTATTTGGCAATATTGTCTTTCCTTCGTGCGTCATGCAGATCACCCGTAAATACGAGAATGTCGGGATGAAGCGAATTAATGGCATCGGCAAGCCGGCGCAGCCTTTTAAGCGAGTAATGCGGACCGATGTGGGTGTCGCTGAACTGCACGATTGTCGTCCCATCGAACGCGGCAGGGATGCAGTTCGAGCGAATCTCGTGCCGGGTAATGCGCAGACTTCTTGGCTCCATGACCAATCCATAAATACATACGCATATAACGATAAAAATCAAGACGCCAATCCAAACGAGCAGGATCATGGTCATTCCACCTTTCCATCATTATACGATAGCATCGATAAGACCGCGACAAAAGCCGAACGAAGAGCCCCCTTGACAAAATGTGATGTAGTTCACAGTCAGATTTGCCGATCGCATGGTTCAATGGAAGGACATCTAGGCGATGGAGGGAAAGCCGCATGAAAAAGCAGTTTGGCATCGTCAAGAAGATGGTGGTCGGCATTACGATCGCTTCTTCGGTAACTTATGGCACAAGCGCATTTTTTCTTTTGGTTCTTAAAGATATGTTCGATTTCTTGCCCGGATGGCTATTTGAATTATTAACGCTGATCTTCGGCGTGTTCTGGACTGGATTGTTCGGATATTTCGCGGCGAAATGGCTGCTTAGACCACTTCTGTCGCTAACACACGCCGTGCAGGAAGCGGCTACGGGCAACTTAAAAGTGAAGGCGGTCACGCAAGCATCCAACGACGAAATGCAGGCACTGGGCGAAGCATTCGAGCAAATGATGGAGCGGCTTAGAACGATTATTGACGTGATCAAGGATAATTCAAGGCTAACGGATGCCCACGTGAAAGAATTGCAGGAAGCGATCGGCCAAGCGACAGGGCAGATCGAGCAGATGACGAACGAATCGGAAACGATTACTTCCGGAACGCAGACGCAAGCGGATTCCGCGGATCGGCTAAGTAGGGATGCGGAAGCGCTGTCAGAATCGGCCGATCGAATGAGCGAAGAAGCCTCTAGCGTGCGCAAGCGGGCTCTGCAAATGAACAACGCTGCCAAGACGAGCGAAGAAGTGTTCCAATCGTTGATCGGCGGGATGCGTCAATTGTCCGAGCTCAATCGAGAGGCGATGGAAGTAGTCGCGAAGCTAAGCAGTTACGCTGGCGAGATCGGATCGATCTCGAACGTCGTCGGAGAGATCGCGGATCAAACCCATCTGCTCGCCTTGAACGCTTCGATTGAAGCGGCAAGAGCCGGAGAAGAAGGGCGGGGGTTCCAGGTCGTTGCCCAGGCGGTTAAATCTCTTGCGGACGAAAGCGCGGTTTCGGTCAAAAACATTCGCGATCTCATTCGTGAAATTCAAGAGGAAGTCGGCCGGGCCGTTGGCCATATTCGCGCCCAGTACGAAGTATCCGAGAGCGAGGCCAGGAAAGGCGAGGAGTTCGCGGCCGCATTCCATGTCGTGAACGAGGAAGCTCAACATGTCGTCGAGATCGTGGAAACGATGGCAAGTCATTTGACCATTCAGGCTAAGCAAGCGACAGACCAATTGAGCGAAGCTCGCCAAGTGGCGCAGGTCGCAGAACAGATTCGCTTAGGTGCACAACAAGTGTTCTCGGCTTCGCAAGAACAGACGGCGGTCATGGAGGAAATCTCGGCATCGACGGATTCGCTCCGGGCGAAATCGACGGAGCTCAGAAGCAAAGCTGAGTTTTTCCGTTCATGATGAATAGATGAAGGCGGGGGGAAATCGAATGAAAGAGACGATCAAGATCGAGTCCGAATACTCGTCTAGTCCATATCGTACTCCGGACGGGGCACCTGCCGACATCGTGATTTTCACGATTACGTCCGCGGGACGGCAGTCGGCGAAGAAATCGCTGCCGTCCCGGGAACTACAAGTGCTGCTGATCCAAAGAAAAAAATGGCCCTTTGAGGGACTGTGGGCTTTACCGGGCGGATTCTGCGACCCTACCGAGTCGATTCGAGCATGCGCCGAACGGGAACTATTGGAGGAGACCGGGGTAGCGAACATCCATCTTGAGTATTTTAATGCATACAGCGCTCCGGGGAGAGATCCACGGGGATGGATGATTTCGCATGCGTTTTTCGCGCTCGTGAACGAGTCGGTTCTTGCTAGCCGGAAAGCCGCCGATGATGCAGCGGATGTAAAACTGGTTCCCGTATCCGAAGCGCTGGATATGAAACTCGCATTCGATCACGGAACGATATTGCGGGATGCGTTAGAGGAGATACGCTGGCGCATGTTGACGACGACGATCGCCAAGGAGTTCCTCCCCACGGAATTCACGATCAGCGAGCTCTATCAAGTCATCGAGACGGTCGTTCCTGAGTTCGAAGAAAAAAATTTCATTCGCAAAATTACTTCGACTCAAAGCCGGAAGGGTATACTAGAGGAAGCGCGCGACCGGAACGGAGAGATCAAAACCTCGAACCGTTACTCGCAAAGGGCCGCGAAGCTATATCGATTTACGGACCGGCAGCCGCGATTGTCCATTTACAGTTGATTATTTTGTAGTCGTCGATAATGTCTTTTTAATATTATCATTATTACTATTTAAGAAGTAACGTTTTCGACAATGAGGGGACAACAAGCCATGTGCGAGAGCCGGTTAACGCTGCATACCGACAAATATCAAATCAACATGATGTATGCGCATTGGAAACAAGGAACTCAGAATCAGAGGGCGGCGTTCGAAGCCTATTTCCGCAAATTGCCGTTCGGCAACGGATACGCGGTGTTTGCCGGATTGGAACGGATCGTGGAATACTTACGCAATCTGGCGTTCGGTGAGGAAGAAATCGCTTTTTTGCGCACGCAGGAAGAAAATTACGATGAAGGTTTTCTTGCTGAGCTTGAGAAATTCAAATTTAGCGGCAACCTCCACGCCGTAAGGGAAGGCACGCTTGTGTTTCCGAACGAGCCGCTCATTCTCGTGGAAGCAAGAGTGTTCGAAGCCCAATTGATCGAGACGGCGATGCTGAATTTTATGAATTACCAAACGTTGATTGCGACGAAAGCGTCCCGAATCAAACAGGTAGCTCCCGTCGAGCGCTTGCTAGAATTCGGCACGAGGCGAGCACAAGAGGCGGACGCGGCGATATGGGGGGCAAGGGCGACCTATATCGCGGGATTTCATTCGACTTCGAATTTGCTCGCGGGTATGCGTTTCGGTCTGCCTACCTCGGGGACGCACGCGCATTCGTGGGTTCAGGGACACGACAGCGAAGAAGACGCGTTCCGGCAGTACGCCGAAGCGCTTCCCGATCATGTGACGTTACTCGTGGATACGTACGATACGTTAAAGAGCGGCGTGCCTAACGCGATCCGTATCGCCAAGGAGCTGGAGAAGAAAGGCAAGCGGCTGAAGGGCATCCGCCTCGACAGCGGCGATCTCGCATATTTGTCAAAGCGGGCGCGAGCGATGTTGGACGAAGCGGGGCTCACGGACGTGAAGATCGTCGCCTCGAACGATCTCGACGAGAATATCATCGCCGAGCTCAAAGCGCAAGGCGCGAGAATCGACGTTTGGGGTGTCGGTACGCAATTGATCACGGCATTCGACCAACCTTCTCTGGGCGGGGTGTATAAGCTCGTTGCCCGGGAGAAGAATGGCGATCTCGAACCGGTCATCAAAATCTCCGGCAATCCCGAGAAAATATCGAACCCGGGCATTAAAGAAGCGTACAGGATCGTGAACAAAGAGACGGGTATGGCGGAAGCGGATTTCATATGCATGCGGGGGGAAAAGTTTTCACGCGAAGGAGAACCGATAAAGCTGTTCGACCCGCTGCATCCGCATCGGTTCAAAATCGTAAATGAATATGAGGCGATTCCGCTATTACAGCCTGTTTTCATCAATGGGGTGCGGGTTAGCGAACTGCCCGGTCTAGACGATATCCGCAGCTACCATGAGATCCAGCTCGCCCTTTTCTGGCCGGAGCATTTGCGGAAGCTGAATCCGGAAATGTATCGGATTACGTTCAGCAGGGCGATGCTCGACCTGAAGGCGGAGTTGATCGATAGGCATAGTCACTAAGGATGCGGTCGTTCTCGACGGTTTTCCCGGATTAACTGTTGCAATCCCCCGTGCCTCGGGCTATAATTCCAAGTGATTGGCAGCTTGCGGAATTGAATAGACTTCTAACTCTTAAGGTGCCTTAGCGCAAGTAACGCGGATAAGGTTAAAAGGGAAGCCGGCGCAAATCCGGAACGGTCCCGCCACTGTGAAATAGGGACGGCCTCACGACAGCCACTGTCCGCAGGATGGGAAGGCGAGGCGTGTCATGAACCTATAAGTCAGGAAACCTGCCTTAAGATGCAGCAGACGAAATCCTTCGCGGATAAGGATACGGCTCACTCGGGAATTTCAGCTTTAAGACAACGTCAGTTTCCCTGTTTGCTAACCCTCTCTCCGGAATCGATCGCGGAGAGAGGGTTTTTCGTGTCAGGTCGTTCAATCGGTCAAGCTCCTCTCGCAATTGGTATTCGAGGAGAGATGGATTATGAAGTTGAATCAAAAATTATGGGGTAAAATCGGAGCTTGGTTGCTTGTCGCCATGCTCGCGATCGGTCTTGTCGGCTGCGGAGCCGCTAAAAATAACGAGGTAGCGAGCCCATCCTCTAGCCAGGCATCTCCTATTGCTTCGCCGGAAGCATCGCCGTCGGCGTCCGGATCACCAGATCAGAGCGCACAAGCACAAACGACATATCCGCTTACGCTCACGGACAGCACGGGCACGGAAGTCGTTTTCGAACAAGCGCCCGAGAGAATCGTAACGATCGCGCCGAGCGAGACGGAAGTGTTGTTCGCGATCGGAGCAGGATCGAAAGTTGTCGGCGTAGACCAGTACAGCGATTATCCGGAAGAAGCGAAGTCGATCGACAAAGTCGGAGACATGAACACCAATACGGAAGCGCTGCTGGCGCTGAAGCCCGACGTCGTGTTCGCGCATAGCGGCATGCAGACCAAAGTGATCGAACAACTGCGGAACCTGAACGTCAAAGTTTACGCTAGCAATCCGAAGAACCTGGACCAAGTGATGGAGAAGATCGAAACAGTCGGGAAGATCATGAATGTCCAAGAAGGCGCCGCTCAAGTGACAGGGACGATGAAGGACGAACTGAAGCAAGTAACGGACGCTTTGCAAGGAGTCACTCCCAAGAAAGTCTACATGGAGTTTTCTCCGGGTTGGACGGTAGGCACTGGCGAGTATATGGACGAGATTCTGACGCTGGCCGGCGGCGACAACGTGTCCAAGGAAAAGTCCGGCTGGTTCGAAGTCGATCCAGAGAAAGTGATCAAGGAAAACCCGGAAGTGATTCTTTACGCGAAGAACGATGCATACGAGTTGGGTATCCTCCAAGCAATACAGGAACGCCCGGGCTTCGAGAAAATCGACGCGGTGAAAAACAACCAATTGTTCGCGGTGGACGATAACTCGATTAGCCGGGTTGGACCACGTTTGACGAAAGTGCTATACGATATGGCGAAAGCAATCCATCCCGATAAGGTGAAATAAGGATGCGCGCAAAACTGTCTCTATTCATAGGAGGAGCCCTGGTGCTCCTCCTTTGTTCCATTATCGTGAGCCTCTCCTTTGGAGGGGCGAACGTGCCGGTCTCCAAGGTGTGGAGCATTCTGCTGCATCATGTGCCGGGCATTAGCCAGTTGTTCGACCTGCGGTCGCCGATGGAAGGGGTGGGCGATCCCGATGCGACGATCATCATGCAGGTGCGCTTGCCGAGGGTGGTGCTCGCCGTTCTGGTCGGGGCAGCGTTAGCTCTGGCGGGAGCAGGTTTTCAAGGCGTGTTGCGCAATCCGCTCGCGGACCCGTATACGCTGGGAGTTGCGACGGGTTCTTCCGTCGGAGCGGCATTTATTATCTTATTCGGCTTGCAGACGTGGATTGGCTTATGGACGGTTCCCGCCGTATCGTTTGCGACGGGGTTGTTCACTTTGTTCCTCGTTCTTCGGCTCGCATATTACAAAGGGCGAATGGAGCTTGAGACGCTGATCCTATCCGGGGTCGTGATCCAGGCTTTTTTCGGATCGATGGTATCTTTCATGGTATCGTTGTCCAAGAGCGCCGTGAACGAGATCGTGTTTTGGATTATGGGCAGCCTGTCGATGAGGGGATGGAATTACACGCTTATCGTGCTGCCATATGTCGTGGTCGGGGCCATCGTACTGATCTCGCTAAGCAGGGAGCTCAATCTGTTCTCGCTCGGGGAACGCCAGGCGATGCATCTGGGGGTCAACGTGCAGCGTACGAAATTGATCGTGCTGATCGTCTCCACGCTGATGACGGCAGCGGCCGTATCGGTATCCGGCGTCATCGGTTTCGTCGGGCTTGTCGTGCCGCATCTCGTTCGCTTGATCACCGGGCCTGATAACAGGATCGTCGTGCCGGTCTCGGCGATCGTTGGCGGCATCTACGTGCTGTGGTCGGACACGATTGCCCGCATGGCGTTGAATCCGAAAGAGATTCCGCTTGGCGTCGTGACCGCGTTCATCGGTGCTCCGTTCTTTGCTTATCTGCTATGGAAAAGAAAAGCGAAAGGCGGGGAGTCGAGGGCATGACGGATACGATGTTAGAAGCCAGGCAGTTGGATTATCGGATCGGTGATGCGGTGATTCTTCGAAGCATCGACCTTCGCGTGGAAAAAGGATCGTTCTGCGGCATTATCGGCCCTAATGGAAGCGGCAAATCGACTTTGCTGAAGCTGTTGTCCGGCATCGAACCCCCGGAGAGAGGCGAAATTATGCTGGAGGGCAGACCGCTCGACAATTACGGCCGGAAGGAGATCGCCAGAAGAATGGCGGTTCTTCAGCAAGAACCATTGCCTTCGCTCGGGTATACGGTCAAAGAAGTCGTCGAGATGGGACGATTTCCGTATCAGAGTTGGTTCGGCGGCGAAAAGGACGATCCCGGTCCGATCATCGACCGCGTTATGGCGGAACTGGATCTACAACGGTTATCTTCCCGGATCGTTACCGAGTTGAGCGGGGGAGAACGCCAGCGTACGGCGCTCGCGAAGACGCTGGTACAGCAGCCTTCCGTGCTGATGCTGGACGAACCAACGACGTTCCTCGATATCGGCTTCCAGATCCAGATGATGGACTATGTCCGCAAGTGGCGGCAGGACAACGGCCTAACCGTAGTTGCCGTATTGCACGATTTGAATTTAGCGGCCCAGTATTGTGACCGGTTGATCGTGTTACATCAAGGGAGAGTGGCTGCCGAAGGCACGCCCGAGGAAGTGTTGACCGTCGACCTCGTCCATCGTGTGTACGGTACGAAGCCGATCGTACTATCCCATCCCGATACCGGAGTGCCGCAAATTTTATTGAAAGGAAGATAGATCATGACAGCGAAAATGCCAGAGGAGCTCATCGAGGTCATCAAGCGTATACGGCCGTTGGATTCCGTAGCGATGGAAGCCGCGCAAGCGAGACTGGACAGCCTAACCAAACCGCCGGGCAGCCTCGGCAAGCTGGAGACGGTGGCGAAGCAGGCTGCCGGCATTACAGGGGAAGCGATGCCGGATTTGTCCCGCAAGGCGGTGGTCGTTATGGCGGGAGACCACGGCGTATGCGAGGAAGGGGTCAGCGCTTTTCCCCCCGAAGTGACGCCGCAGATGGTGCTGAACTTCCTGAATGGAGGCGCCGCGGTGAACGTGCTCGCCCGTCAGGCCGGAGCCGACGTCGTCTGCGTGGACGTCGGGGTGAATGCGAAGCTCGAGCATCCGAAGCTGGTGTCGCGCAAGATTCGCTATGGCACGGCGAACATTGCACGTGAAGCGGCGATGTCGCGGGCGGAAGCGACAGCGGCCGTACGCGTCGGATACGAGATCGTCTCGGAGATGGTCGCAAAAGGTACGCGCGTGTTCGCAACCGGAGAGATGGGTATCGGTAACACGACGCCTAGCGCTGCCATTCTGATCGCACTGGGCGGATTGTCGCCAGAGCAGGCGGTCGGCCGCGGCACCGGCATCGACGATGCCCGCTTGAGGCATAAGCGGGGCGTTATCGAGCGGGCGTTACAAGCGAACGAGGTCGATCAGGACGACGCGCTGGACGTTCTCGCCAAGCTTGGCGGCCTGGAGATCGCCGGCCTTGTCGGCGTCATCCTAGGCGCGGCGGCGCATCGGGCGCTTGTCGTGATCGACGGGTTTATTTCGTCCGCGGCGGCGCTTGTCGCTAGCCGTATGGCTCCGCTGTCGGTTTCCTATATGATCGCTTCACACATGTCGCTCGAACAGGGGCATCACGGCATGTTGGAGGCGATCGGTTTATCGCCGATGATCCATATGGACATGCGGCTCGGCGAAGGGACAGGGGCGGTCCTGAGCTTTCACTTCCTGGACGCGGCAAGCAACATCATGCGGGAGATGGCTACGTTCGAGAGTGCGGGAGTGACGCAAGGATGATGAGCGCATCTGCGAAACAGCATCCGGCGCGCACGCTCATGCTCCAAGGTACCGCATCCGATGTCGGCAAGAGCGTCCTGACCGCGGCGCTGTGCCGCATTCTCGTGCAGGACGGCTGGGCCGTCGCCCCTTTTAAGTCCCAGAACATGTCCTTGAACAGCTATGTTACGCCGGACGGCAAAGAAATCGGGAGAGCGCAAGGGATGCAGGCGGACGCATGCGGCATCGCCGCAACGACGGACATGAATCCGATTTTGCTTAAGCCAACGTCAGATCGCGCGTCCCAAGTGGTCGTGCACGGGAAGCCTTACCGTACGATGGATGCATTCCGATATCGGAACGAATATTTGACCGAGGCCGGGGCGATCGTTCGGGAGGCTATAGACCGGCTACGCTCGGAATACGACGCCGTGCTGCTGGAAGGTGCGGGAAGTCCGGCGGAGATCAATCTGAAGGATCGGGATATCGTTAATATGCGGATGGCCGGGTGGGCCGATTCCCCCGTCATTCTCGTAGCGGATATCGATCGTGGCGGCGTGTTCGCTTCTATCGTCGGTACGTTGGAATTGCTTGAGCCGGAGGAGCGCGAGAGAGTCAAAGGGTTTATCATCAATAAATTCCGTGGAGACGTCGCGCTGCTTCAACCGGGTCTGGATTGGCTCGAGCAGCGAACGGGCAAACCGGTGCTCGGTGTCATTCCTTATCTGGATGATTTGCGTCTGGAATCTGAAGATTCGTTGTCGTATCGCAGGGTATCCCCTTCGGTCAGAGAGAGGGAAGACATCTTGGATATCGCCGTCATCCGGTATCCTCGCTGGGCTAATTTTACCGATGTCGATCCGTTATTCGCCGAGCCCGATGTGTCGGTCCGATACGTGACGAGAGCGGAGGAATTCGGTCGTCCCGACGCAGTGGTGCTGCCGGGCAGCAAAAATACTGCAGAGGATTTGCTATTCCTAAGGGACGCCGGACTGGAGCGGCTATTGCAGGAATATCGGGAACGCGGAGGATGGTTGTCGGGCATATGCGGCGGTTATCAGATGCTAGGGGAACGACTGTTAGACCCCGAAGGGATCGAGTCCGCGAATCCGAGCTTGCCGGGACTGGCCCTTTTTCCAATGGAGACGGTATTTGCATCGGACAAAAAAACGGTGCGGGTCGCCGGTTCCGCTAACGGATGGTCGAGAGACGAGGGGGAGGTGTCCGGTGACGGCTTGAAGGCGTTCGACATTGAAGGCTACGAGATTCATATGGGCAAATCGTCGTTTACGGACATCGTCGAGCACCCGATGACTATCTCGTCCGTCAAGGGACAAGCATCGGAGGAACTGCACCCGGAAGGGGCGCGCTCGGCGGACGGCAGGCTCTGGGGGACTTACATCCACGGAATCTTGCACAACGATGCTTTCAGGCGTGACTGGCTTAATGCTATGCGTTCGGCGAAAGGCTGGACGCCGCTTGAGGCGGAATTGGATTTTAATCGGCTTCGCGAATCCGAGTTCGACCGTTTGGCCGAACACGTTCGCCGCCATACGGATATGCGTGGAATCTATCGGATACTGGAACAGGGATCGGAGGTCAACTGATGAATAATGGCGGCAATAAAAGCATACTAGAGCCTTACGGGCATGGGGGCGATTTGTTGACAGCTTCCGGCCGTTTCGGCATTGCACCCGGAGAGTGGCTCGATTATAGCGCCAATATCAATCCGCTCGGACCTCCTCCCCAAGCGCTCGATGCGTTGGCTGACGGAATGCGGGCTATCGTCAATTATCCCGATCCGGCGCATCGCGAACTGAAGCGGCTGCTTGCGGCGAAGCTTAACGTCGCGGAGAACGAGCTGCTTATCGGCAACGGAGCGGCGGAATGCATCGCGCTAGCTTTAATGGGTCTAGATATTCGCAAGGTCGGCGTGATCGCCCCGTGTTTCTCGGAGTATGCGCAGCTTGCTGCGGATTTCGGTGCGGAAGTCCACACGGTCGTCGGCAAGGAAGAAAACGGCTTTCGCGCCGATCCTGCCGAGCTCCGGGATTTACTGCGAGAGGTCGACTTGTTGTTCGTGGGGCATCCGAACAATCCAACGGGTTTGACTTACTCGTTGGACCAGCTCCGCGCGATCGCCGATCTGGCGGAAGAGCATTCTGCATACGTCGTCATCGACGAAGCTTTTATGGACTTTCTTCCGCCGGAAGAGCGTCCGACGCTGCTCCCCGAGCTTCGCGCTTATCCGCATGTCGTTCTGATGCATTCCATGACCAAATTTTACGCGATACCCGGCTTGCGTCTTGGATACGCGATCGCCTCGCCGCAGATCGTGGAGCGGATGGCGCGCAAGCAAGTGACTTGGAGCGTTAACGGGTTGGCGCTGCTGGCCGGACAGGCTTGCTTGAGTCCGGAGATCACCGAGTACGAAGCGCGGACGCGGGAGCTGATCTCACAGGAGAGAGAATTCCTGCAGGACCATATCGTGTCGAGGTTAGGCTGGCAAGTGTGGCATGGAGAGGCGAATTTTCTGCTGATTCGAGTTGCCGAGCCGTGGACCGCCGGAAAGCTGCAAGACGATTTGGGGCCGAAAGGGATCATGATCCGCAGTTGCGCGATGTACGAAGGACTGACCGAGAGGGATATCCGCATCGCCGTACGCGGAAGGGTGGACAACGAACGCTTGATTAATGCGTTCGTTGAAGTCGACCTGGAGAGGGAGATGAAGCACGGATGAACCTTGTGATGGTAACCGGCGGCGTCCGCTCGGGCAAAAGCGCCTATGCCGAAAGGCTCGTCAGTGAACGGGCGGCGGCGCTTCCTACGCAAGCCAAAGTGCTGTATGTCGCTACCGGAGTGCGCTATGACGGGGAGATGAATCACCGAATCGACGCTCATCGGGAGCGCCGTCCCGACTCGTGGGACACGATAGAAACGCCGCACGAGATAAGCGTCTCCGATTACGAAGGTTACGACATTGTTCTCGTCGACACCTTGTCCGCATGGGTCGGCAACAAGCTGATGTCGGTGCCGGAGGAGCGCTGCCGGGACACGAAGATGACGGAGCTCATCGGACGGCAAGTGTCCGCTTATCTGGGTCAAATAAGAGCGTCGCAGATTCGCGAAGCCGTTATCGTTACTGACGAGGTCGGCTGGGGTGGCGTCGCGATGTCTCCGTTAGGCCGCTGGTTCCAGGATGTCATCGGCGATGCGAATCAACAGCTTGCGAGCCAGGCGAATGAAGTCGTCGCCATCGTCAGCGGACTGCCCTGGAGGTTAAAAGGATGAGCGCGTTCTGGCAGGCGGTCGGTTTTCTGACTCGTTTTCCCGTACCGAAGAGCGCGCAATCGCTCGAAGGCTGGGAGCGCAGCCCGCGCTATTATCCGACGGTGGGCCTGCTTCTCGGGGCTGCGATCTGGATCGTCGGCTGGTTAGCTGAAATGGGTTTCGGGGAAGCGGGAACGATCGTGACCGCCGTCGTCGCCGTTGCGTTCTGGATTTTCGCGACGGGAGCGCTTCATCTGGACGGCTGGATGGATTTGGCGGACGGATTGGGCAGCCAGCGCAGCCGCGAACGGACGCTCGAGATCATGAAGGACAGCCGGGTAGGAGCGATGGGCGTTGTGGCGGCGATCGTGCTGATCATGCTGAAAGCCGCCGCCTTGTGGCAACTGTCGTCTGTTGAAGGTTGGATGGCCGTCCTTGTTGTTCCCGCAATGGCGAGGGCTGCGCTGCTTGGCGCGATCTACTATTTCCCCTATATCCAGGACAAAGGATTGGGCAGCGGTTTGCGCCAGGGCGTGATGCCGACGATTCTGTTCGTCAACGCGGCTCTTGTGCTCGCGGTATCGTACGGAGCAGCCGGGTTGCCAGGTGCACTTGCTTTCGCGTCACTGGTGCCGGCGCTCTGGCTATTCGGACGATACATCGTTCGCAGATTAGGCGGCTTCACCGGCGACGTCTACGGTGCGTTGATCGAAGGCGCGGAAGTGCTGGCGCTCCTTGTTTTGTTGATCTTGATAGAGCACATAGGGTGAGGTTTTTGTTAGCTGCGGGTGCGTTCTGCTCATGGTTGGGGGATTGACTCCTGGTGCAGCGTGCGAACAAAGGCCAAAAAAGTACCTTGGTTAGGCGAATCTCGGTTACTTAATAAATCGAACATTTCGCAGAAAGCAACATAAAACACAAAAGTTACAATGAACGGAGGAGCCGGCATGGTACAACCTTTTCGCGGTGGCAGCGCAGCCCATTACCAGGCGTCATTGTGGCCGGAGCTGGACATTCGATTCGCCGTGGACCACGTGTCAATTGAAGCTGGCGCGCCAAACTTCCAAACGCTCAGCAACGCGCCGTATCGAGGGGGATGGGGCAGCGGCAGCCGGTTCGTCAATTGGAAAGTTCCGCTTAACTACGATTGCTCCGACCCTTCCGCCATGATGCGCGCCGAACTGGGCCGGTGGGGCTATGATCCGGCGATGGTAGTTGGTTTGCAGACGGCCGCGCATATTACTCATACGTCGTTCGCTGAAGAAACAGGAGACGAATTCAAGCTGCTCGTCTGTTCGTCTGCAGGAACGGGGAACGCAGCGAGAGCGGGCTTGCATCGCGAGACGTTCTCGGCTTATACGCCAGGAACGATTAATATCATGGTCTTGGTTGACGGAAAAATGACCGACGAAGCGATGGTGAATGCGGTCATTAGCGCGACGGAAGCCAAGAGTGCGGCGCTGGCCGACTTGGAAGTGCGCGATCGCAGCCATGACAGGATCGCGACCGGAACATCGACGGACGCGGTGCTGATCGCAGTAAGCCAGTCTGACCAATATTCGTCTATCCACCGTTATGCGGGATCGGTAACGACGATCGGCAACGCGATCGGCCGATTGGTTTACGAGACGGTGCACGAAGCGGTACGCACTCAAGGAGAGCCTTAATAAATGATTGAAATCGGAATCGTTTTGTGCGCTTTTATTATCGATCTAGCCGTCGGAGATCCGAGGGCACTGCCTCACCCGGTCGTCGGCATGGGGTATGCGATTCGCAAGCTGGAACAACCGTTGCGTTCGGCAGCTCGAACGGGCTGGCTGCAGAAAGCCGCGTCCCCGCTCGTTAGACGGATCTCCGATCCTGGTGATCGGGCATTGCGAATCGCGGGAATGGCTTATCCCCTTTTGCTTGTCGGAGGCTCATTCGCTGCAACGTGGCTTCTCTTATACGGACTATCTCTCATCCATCCTTGGCTTGCTTACGCCACGAGCGCATGGCTCATTTCCACGACTGTCGCCGCGAAAGGGCTGGGCGACGCCGGCATGGAAATCTATCGTTTGCTGAAAGAGGGGAATATGGAGAAAGCACGCTACGCCTTGTCCATGATCGTCGGACGAGATACAGACAACCTGAGCGAAGGGGAGATTACGCGGGGAGCGGTCGAGACGGTCGCGGAAAATATCGTTGACGCCATCCTTTCGCCGCTTTTCTATGCCCTGATCGGAGGAGCGCCGCTCGCCATGGCTTACCGGGCTGCGAATACGCTAGACTCCATGGTCGGTTATAAGAACGACAAGTATATTCAGCTTGGATGGGCGTCGGCCAGATTCGACGACCTAGCCAATTGGATTCCAGCTCGTTTATCCGCTCTGTTCATCGCCGCCGCCGCGTGGCTGCTTCAAGCGCAGGCAAAGCGTTCGCTTCGTACGGTCACCAAATACGCCCGTCTGCATCCGAGCCCGAACAGTGGTTACCCGGAATCCGCTGTAGCTGGAGCCCTTGGCATACAGTTAGGCGGGCTCAACTATTACAAGGGGGTCGCATCCGACCGAGCCAGAATGGGGGAGCCCATTCATTCGCTGCAAGCGGAGCACATCCGTCAGACGGTCAGGCTGATGTACGTCAGCTCTGCTCTTTTTGTTGTCGCGATCTCTTTAGCAGCATTCGGATTGGCGATAGCCCTATTTTGAAACGCGCCATACATAAAACCTGTTGCATCCGCCCACACTGAGAAGGAGTAAATTCTTGGAAATGGGCTGATGTTATGTGTAATCGGTACTCGTTAACGGCAGAACTATCGGATTTGACGGCGAACTTCCGCATCGATCGGGTTCATGTGCCTTATCTGATGCGGTACAATATCGCGCCGACCCAACAGATTCCGATCATTCAACAGATCGGGGAAGAACGTTGCCTGAATCAACAACGGTGGGGTCTGATGCCTTACTGGGGCAAAAACTCTGTAAACGCCAACCTGGATACGCTGGGAGACAGACGGTATTTGCGCAACATGCTGACGAAAAAAAGATGCGTCGTTCCATGCAGCGGATTTTACATCTGGAAGCAGGAGGGCAAACATAAGAGCGCCTGGAGAGTCGTGCACCAATATAAAAAGACGTTCGCGATACCCGCGATCTACGATGTGTGGCTCGATTCCGAAAAAATCGAATACCCGATGTGCACGGTCATTACGAGAGGGTATGCTTTCGGAACCGATCATCCATTGCCCCTTATTCTTGACGACGATGCGATCGACCTTTGGCTGAATCCGGGGGAAACACGTATAGAAACTCTGCAATCCCTGCTATACTCGCTGAAGGACTCCGACTTCAGAATTTACCCTGTCACGTCATATGTCGAGAACGAAGCTTGGGAAACGCCGGATTGCATTGAGGAAGTCCACCCGTCCATGGCGCTTGTCAAAGTTTGAATCTGAAAGTTCAGGAGCTTGCCCTCGGGAAATGTACGGCGACAGTCGTCGGATGGGTGAAACAGGGGGGCAAGCTTCGTAACTGTTCCGGAAAATTAACACCGATTCATCCGCGTTTAAGCGGTAGGGTCGGTTTTTTTCTGACCATGATAGGGGATCGACCACTCCCATTGCTGCTTTTTGCGACAATGGGAGAGATACGAGCGAACATATCCTCGTCAATGCCGCTTTTTGCGTCAATGGGAGAATTACGAGCGAACTTGTCCTCGTCAATGCTGCTTTTTGCGACAATAGGAGAGTTACGAGCGAACATATTCTCGTCAATGTCGCTTTTTGCGACAATAGGAGAGTTACGAGCGAACATATCCTCGTCATTGTCGCTTTTTGCGACAATGGGAGAGAGACGCGCGAGCGTGTCCCCGCCATTGTCGCTTTTTGCGACAATGGAGTGTTATGCGTGAACGTGTCCCCGTCATTGCCGCTTTTTGCGACAATAGGATTATGACGAGTATTTTTTTTGCATGCGAAGGCAGGCTTATGTCGATTTAAGTCGTAATATTTGTATCATAAGATATTTCATCATGAGAATAAGGTTCGGGAGGCGCAAAAATGACGACTACGTACAAAATCGCGGTTGCGGGCTGTGGGGGCATGGCGAATACATGGGTGAAGTACGCTTTGGAACGGCCGGACGCCGAAATCGTCGCACTCGTCGATATTAAGGCGGAATACGCGCAAGCGATGGCGGAAAAGCACGGGATCGCATGTCGCACGTATACGGATATCGCGCAAGCGATTGAAGAGACCGGGGCTAATCTCGTTTTCGATATTACGGTACCGGCAAGCCATTATTCTGTCGGCACGACGGCAATGAAGCTGGGATGCGATGTATTCTCGGAGAAACCGCTCGCCGAGACTTCTGAGCAATGTATGGAGATCGTTCACGTGTCAAACCAGACGGGGCGCAACCACGCGGTCATGCAAAATCGACGCTTCGATGTCCGCATCCGTGCGTTGCGGGAACTGATTACGGCCGGTCATATCGGGAAGCCGGGATATGCGGGAGCTGATTTTTTCCTTGCGCCGCATTTCGGCGGATTCCGTGACGCGATGAATAGCCCGCTGCTGCTAGATATGGCGATCCATACGTTCGATCAAGCCCGGCTTATTCTAGGAGCCGATCCCGTTACCGTTTACTGCCAGGAGTTTAATCCCGCCGGTTCCTGGTATGAGGGACAAGCTGCGGCCATCTGCATTTTCGAGATGTCGGACGGTTCGGTGTTCTGTTATAGAGGGTCCTGGTGCGCGGAGGGCGCCCCGACTTCCTGGGAAGCGGAATGGCGCGTCACAGGGGAGAAGGGGACGATCGTCTGGGATGGCATCGGTCAACCGTATGCCGAAGTCGTCGCTCCGGGAGAACAGGAAGAGAGTTTCATGAGAGAGCATATCCGGATCGAGGCCGACTCGCGGGAGCAGGTGAAGCCGTTCCACGAATCGTGCCTGGACGAGATGTTCGCATCGCTTGCGGAGCAGCGGCGCGCAGAAACGGATTGCCGGGACAATATCCGCAGCATGGCGATGGTGCTCGGCGCGATCGAGAGCTCGAAGACAGGGCGGAAAATCAGGCTCTCCGACATGATTGACGATACCGAGTCGAGAAATATCGACAAATGATATGGAAGCCGGCTCTCCTATTGTATAATTGATGCTGTATCACAACTTAGTACCGGAGGTAACGGACTTGGCTCAGTTGTATTTTAAATACGGAACGATGAATAGCGGCAAATCTTTCGAGATTATCAAGGTCGCGCACAATTACGAGGAACAAGGTAAGCCGGTATTGATCTTCACACCCGTGATCGATACGCGGAACGGAGCAGACCGAGTCGGGTCCAGGGCCGGATTCACGCGTTCCGCGATTCCCGTGGACGAAGACACGAACTTATATGAATCCGTCAAAAGACAGCTCGAGGAATCGGGCCGCTACTATTGCGTGCTCATCGACGAAGCGCAGTGGTTGAAGAAGCATCACATCGTCGAATTGACCCGCATCGTGGACGAGCTCAATGTGCCCGTCATGGCGTTCGGATTGAAGAATGATTTTCAGAACGAATTGTTTGAGGGCAGCTACAATCTGCTTGTCTACGCGGATAAGATCGAAGAAATCAAGACGATCTGCTGGTACTGCGACCGCAAAGCGACGATGGTAATCCGGTTCAAAGACGGCGTGCCCGTGAACGAAGGCGAGCAAATCCAGGTCGGTGGCAACGAAGACTATAAGCCGGTGTGCCGACGCTGCTACAACGAAGCTTTCAGAAAATAAGATGAGGACGCGGGGGATCGAAATGTTCAATGCGGAAAATGAATGGATCAAACTATGGCCGGGAGATGCTCCGCTGACCCTAGGCGGAGGCGAAGAGGATATTCCGGCGATTAAAGCCTTTCCGGCAGAAGAACGCGGCAGAGGAGCGGTTATCGTCATCCCCGGGGGTGGATACAGCATGCGCGCCGAACATGAGGGGGAGCCGATCGCGCTCTGGCTGAACCGGATCGGCATATCGGCTTTCGTGCTGCGTTACCGCGTAGCCCCTTACCGCTATCCGTGCGCGCTGTTGGACGCGCAGCGAGCGGTGCGTTACGTGAGGTTCCATGCCGAACGATGGGGAATCGCCGCGGATAAAATCGCCGTGCTTGGCTTTTCCGCGGGCGGGCACCTGACGGCATCCGTCGGTACGCATTACGATGCCGGCAATCCAGAAGCGGAAGATCCGATCGATCGAATATCCTGCCGGCCGGACGCGATCGTGCCATGTTATCCGGTCATTACGATGAAACCGCCCTATGCGCACGAAGGCTCGCGCTTAAATCTGCTCGGAGAGGCTCCGTCGCCGGAACTGATCGAGTCGTTCAGTTGCGAGACGCAAGTAACGCCGGATACGCCTCCGACGTTTCTATGGCATACCACCGACGACGATGTTGTGCCCGTCGAGAACGCGCTGATGTTTGCCGCTGCTCTCGGCCGGAACAAAGTTCCGTATGATCTGCACGTTTACGAGACGGGGCGTCACGGACTTGGGCTCGCTGAAGGGGACCCGCACACGGCGACATGGACCGATATTTGCGGTTTATGGCTGAAAAGGCAGGGATTGTAGGCGAGGGGCTGGTGTGATGTTATTCGTATGGATCGCGTTATGGGCGGTCGCGCTTGTCTTGTTGCTAGCCGATCCCCGATCCCGCGTTAACCGAAGGCTGAGCGCGGCAGCGCTGTGCGGAGGTGCGGGAGCGCTCGCGGCGACGTTATCCGAAGTAATGATTCCATATATTCATGACTCCCGTCCTTCGGACAAAATAGAGGCTGCGCTTTATTTCGTGCAAGCCTCCTCTTCTTTGACGTCCTATTACGGCTTGCCCTACTCTTTTATGCTTTTTGCTCTGGCATACAATCCTCCTCGCCTGAGGGGGACCGCACGACGGTTCATATCGCTTATATTGCTTCTTCCGATCGTATTATGCCTTTTCTTGACTCCGGGATATAACGAATATCATCCGATCTCCTTTTCCGTTGTAGTTTGGTGGGCGGTTCCTTATTTTCTGGCGGCCGCGGCGATCATCGTCTCCAAGGAAATCGGCCATCGGGCGTTGTCACATTCGCATTGGCTGATCTGCTTGGCAGTGCTGCCCCCCGCCCTCTTTACGATGATCATGAGTTACGTGCTGCCGGCTCTCGGCATGCTGCGGATGTGGAAATACAACGTATGGTTCGTTATCATCGGCGTCGTCGTCTTCCTTTTCGGGCTGTTCACGTACGGATTTCTGGGATTGCGCGTACTCGTCGACCGGAGGAGGCTCGATTCCACACTGCGGGCGGTAACCTCGGGAACGGCGATCCTGAATCATGCGATCAAGAACGATGTGGGAAAAATGCGGCTTTTTACGGAGAAAATGAAAACCTACGCCGAAACGACGAATCAACCGGAGCTGTTGGAGGACCTCGCCGTCGTCCAGAAAGCGTCCTCTCATATTCAGGAGATGATCGCCCGCGTTCACCGTCGGACGGAAGATCTCGAAATACGGCCCAGATCGGTTCATTTGGACGTGTTGATCACGGATACGCTTAAGCCGTTCGGGGTGCAACTGGGACGCATCAAGTTAGAGTTGGATATTATGCAGGATTGGCAATGCGAGATCGATCCGGCGCAAGTGGGGGAAGCATTGAATAATTTGATCTCCAATGCGATAGAGGCCATGAACGGTGAAGGCCGATTATTCATCGCGTTGCGGGAGGGAAAGCGCGAATTGACCTTGGAAATAACGGATTCGGGTCCGGGGATGGGCAGAGCCCAAGCCGTGCGCTCTCTCGAACCGTTCTATACGACCAAAAGCGGCAAGGAAACGAACTTCGGTCTCGGTTTGCCTTACGCTTATTACGTCATGCGCAAGCACCGGGGTTCGCTCTATATCCGCAGCAAAATAGGCGTTGGTACGAGCGTGTTTATGGTTTTTCCGAAACGGAGCGTTCAAGCCGTTAAGCCGCAAGTCGCCGACCGTGATGCAACTGTCGAAAGGAGCGCCATCGGTGGATCAAATTAAAGTATGGATAATCGAGGATGACAAGGATTGGCTTCGTGGACTTTGCGCCTATATGGGAGGACAAAACGGGATCGAGGTGACGTTGGCTTCGGACGATCCTGCAGAAGTGAGGAAGTCGCTCTTATCCGGAGAATATTCCGTTGACGTCGTATTGATGGATATTATGCTGCACGGGGAACCGGAAGGCATAGTGTTGGCCGAAGAAACGGCGACCGCCACAGGCGCGAGAGTCATCATGCTGACTTCGATGGAGGAGAAAGAGTTCATTCTCCGTTCTTTCCAAGCAGGAGCGATCGACTACCAGATCAAATCCGATTTCGAGGCTCTCCCAGCTGCCGTTCGGGCTGCCGCGCGCCGCGAGTCGCCGATTAGCCCGGCCGCCGCCGAGCGGATGCGCGAGGAGTTCCGCCGCTTGAAGCTATTGGAAATGGAATTCGAGAAGAAGAAAATGCAGGATCTGATTACGCCTTCCGAACTGGAATTATTGAAGCTGATCGACAATGGTTATACGCAAACCGAAATCGCGGGCCGCCTCTTCGTGTCCATCCGCACGGTCAAAAATCATATCAACCGCATCCTCAAGAAGCTGGGTTCTCCGGGATCCAAAGCTGCGGCGCGGGAAGCAAAAGATAAAGGTTTGTTTTAACGCGGCCGACTGAGGCTCGGTATAGGGCCTTCTCCTCGATCCCGTGCCTCTCTCGCTAAGCCAGATTACAATACTCACGTTAGGGGTACCATATAAAGTTGGTACTTTTTTTTGCGTGCGGATTTTCTAGAATAAAGGTGTGACGAGGCTCTTCCAATACTCGGAAAAGAGGGATGGAGATGGCGTTCGAGGCATTCTCGGCTGCGCATATGCTCGGCATCGCGATGGCCGCGGTTATCGTGTGCGCGATTGTGATTTTTCGCAAGCGATTAAGAACGCCGAGAGCGAACCGTTATGCGAGATACGCATTAGTCGCATTGTTGGTCGGGTGCGAACTCTCGCTGCAAGTCTGGTACGGCCTAACGGATAATTGGGGCGTCTACTCGCTCCCCTTTCAGCTGTGCAGCATCATGATGTGGCTGTCCGCGCTGCTTTTGCTGACTCGCAGCCGCAGGCTATATGAGGTCACGTTTTTCCTCGGGCTCATGGGCGCGCTGCAGGCGCTCCTGACTCCGAATCTGGATGCGGGCTATCCGCAGTTTCGCTTCTTTCACTTCTTTATTGCGCATGGAGCCATAATTGGAGCAAGCCTGTTCTTGACGGTGATCGAAGACTATCGTCCGACGACGGCTTCTATATTTCGAGCGCTCGGCTGGCTGCACGCGCTTGCGGTTCCCGCAGCGATTACGAACGCGGTCGCCGGCACCAACTTCATGTTTCTCGCCCGCAAGCCGGATACCGCGTCCTTGTTGGACCTGCTTGCTCCATGGCCCTGGTATTTGCTCGAATTGGAGCTGGTTGCGTTGATTCTCTGCTTCTTCTTGTACTTCGTCGTAAGGCTTATGGATCGGTTGTTGCGCGTAGATTCGAGACTTTCATCCCACTCGTAGGAGGCTGTTTCCGATATGGAACCCATTATTCGCAAGCATTGGACATCCCTTCTTGGCGTATTGTTTATTCTGGCGGCATTCGTTACGTTATTCAAATATTCCGTCGAGCAAGGCTGGATCACCGACGGTTTGAAAATCGCATTCGGGTTGCTAAGCGGGGCGGGATTGTGCGTCGCGGGTCAGGCTCTGGTTTCGCGCAAGCCCGGTTGGTTGGCCGGCGTTCAGATTTTGATCGGTCTCGGCGCTTGTATCTTGTATGCGACGTTTTCTTTTGCAGGCATCTATTACCGGTTATGGAGCCCGATGACCGTCCTCATCGGCATGACGGCCGTAACGGCAGGGGCTTCCGCTTATGCTTTCCGTTTCGATTCGAGACTGCTTATGAACATCGCGCTGGCCGGCGGACTGTTATCCCCGTTGCTCATGCAACCGGACACGGATCAAGTCTTCACCTTGTTCCTATATCTGCTCGTCCTGAACTCGGCTTTTTTCTTTCTAAGCATCGCGAAAAAATGGAACGAATTAAGAATTGTCGCGTTCGTTGGCACATGGATCGTGTATGCGACCTATTTTGTGCATTTCTCTCCATCGACCGACGGGGTCTGGAGCATGCCGCTGCGTTATGCGTTAGCTGCATTCGTTTTTTACCTGATCGGTTTCCTTCTTTCGTCCTGGAAAGATAATCTTTGCTTTGATGGCTGGAACCTCTATTTAAGCTTGGCGAACGGCGTCTTATTCGGCAGTTGGTCCATATTCATCCTACAAGGAGAAGTTCATTATTCTTCGATATTGGCATTGATCGGCGTCTGTTATCTAATCTCCGGAGGAATTATCTATCGGCTCGTGACCCGGATTCAAACGGCTTCCGCAGGACATCTGCTTGGTGGCGCGCTGATGCTGCTGCTTTCTTCCTCGCACCTTGGAAGCGGTCTTGCGTCCAAACCGCTCATTAACGTATTCGTATGGGGAGGCATCGCCGGCGCTCTCGCCATTATCGGCCAGTTCAGAAGATCGGCGGTCGTCAGCCTTGCTTCTGTAACGATCTGGTCAATCGTCGGATTCTACTGGTTTGCGGTGACCTGGCAAGCACCGCGCGGCGATTGGTTCGGAACGTTCATTCCTTTCCTCAACTGGGGAGCGCTGTCCTGGATGCTGCTAGCGGCAATCGGTTTCTACTTCTCCGCGAAAGGGATAGCCGTAGCGACGCCGAAAGCCGCTGGAACGTTTCTGTCGAATCTATTTGCAGTGTTCTCGCATCTGATCGTTGGGGGATTGTTGACCGTTCAGATCCGCAACGTATTTATCGTTTATGCGGATGAAACGGCGGACCGCCTTTTGCAACTTTCCCTAAGCGTTTCCTGGGGGATTTACGCCCTTCTCTTGTGTCTATGGGGGACTTATCGCCATCAATGGTTATTCCGCGTCTTCGGCGGCATCGTGCTCGTATTGGTCGGGTGCAAAGCCTTGTTCTTGGATTTAGAAGGCAAGATGATGTTATATAAGTTTGCCGTTCTTCTCGTGCTGGCCGGAATTTCTTTCTTAATCACCTGGGTAAACGGAAAATGGAATAATGAACGGAAGGAAGTATCTTTGGAACCTAATTGTGATTAACCTCACAGTGTTAAAACCCTCAATGTGATAATGTCAAAATATCAAATTCAGTTCCGGCAACGGGCCGTTGGGGGGAACGGGCATGGAAACGGAAGCGTTATTGAAGGTAGAACAGCTGGCGATGAAGAAATATAAGATATATAAACAAAGCTTGCTGCGTTATCTGGCGCGTTCGATGCTGGCGAGCATGTTTATCGGCTTCGGGGTGATCGTGGCATTCAAGACCGGCAGCTTTTTCTACAACGAGCACTCGGCGATGACTTACCCGATGGCGGCTCTGACTTTCGGTTCCGCGATCATTTTGATTTCGTACGGAGGAGGAGATTTGTTTACCGGCAATACGTTCTATTACTCGTACGCGGCATTGCGTAAGAAGATGGAATGGCGAACGACGGCGAAGCTTTGGGTCTTAAGCTTTACGGGCAATGTGCTGGGCGCGGCCGTATTTGCCTGCCTGATCTATACGACCGGGCTGTTCGATGAATCTTCCGTGAACGGTTTCCTGCTCAGTGTCGTCGAGAAGAAAATGCACGCGCCGGCCATGGAACTTTTTTTCCGGGCGATTCTATGTAACTGGCTCGTATGTATGGCTTTCTTCCTGCCGATGTTCATGAAGACCGATGGGGCGAAAATGTTCGCGATGCTTCTGTTCGTTTTCTGCTTCTTCATCTCCGGTTACGAGCATAGCATCGCCAATCTGTGCACGTTCGCGATCGCGCTCGTGCTTAACCATCCGGGAACGATCTCGTTCGGCGGAGTCATGCATAATCTGATTCCAGTTACGCTTGGTAACCTGATCGGCGGGGGATTGCTGATGGGCTTTATGTACTATTACGTGAATAAACCTTTTATGGAAGACTAGAAACATTAAAGACGGCTGGAGGAACGGTAAAATGGCGAATAAAACGAGAGTGGTCATTATCGGAGCGGGAGCGGTGGGCTCCACGACGGCATATACGTTGCTGCTGCGCAATCGGGTAGACGAATTGGTGCTGATCGACGCCAATCAAAAGAAAGCGTTCGGAGATGCACTGGATATGAATCACGGCATGCCTTTCCTGGGAGGGGCGAAGCTGTGGGCGGGTACATACGAGGACTGCGCCGATGCGGATATTATCATCATTACGGCTGGCGCGGCACAGCGCGAGGGGGAGACACGCGTCGATCTGCTGAAACGCAACGTCGCGATCTTTGACAGCATCGTCACGGAAGTGACGAAGGTCAACTCGCACGGCATTATGCTGATCGCGTCCAACCCGGTCGATATTATGAGCTATTTCTCCTGGCGGAAATCGCAATGGCCGATTAATCGCATCATTGGATCGGGCACACTGCTCGACAGCGCCCGATTCCGGTATTTGATCGGAGACAAGTTGGGTATCGATCCACGTAGCGTTCATGGTCACATCGTCGGCGAACACGGCGATTCCGAGCTGCCTCTTTGGAGCCTTGCGAACGTGGCCGGGGCTAAGCTGCAGCTGAGCGATTCCGACAAGAACGAGATTTTCGAGAATACGCGAGATGCGGCGTATCAGATTATTAGCGCCAAAGGTGCAACCTACTACGCGATCGCGCTGGCTCTGGACCGGATCGTAACGGCGATTCTGCGGGACGAGGGCGCGGTGCTTAATGTTTCCACCTTGCTGAAGGACTACCACGGCATATCGGACGTGTTCCTAGGCGTTCCTTGCATCGTCGATCGTTCCGGCGTTCGCGAAGTGATGGACATTCAATTGACTGATGATGAGACGGAGCTTCTGCATCGGTCCGCGGATAAGCTCAAAGGATTAATCGAGTCGATTTCTCTACCATCCTGAGCCCGGATCCGGCTATACCCGAAAAACGATCCGTTGTACAATGAGGTTGTCTGAAGCATGAGTACAATATGGATCCGATTAGGGGAGAGACTGGACATGCGATTGCAAAAAGGTCAGAAGCTGTTATTCATCGGGGATTCGATTACGGATTGCGAACGGGCAAGACCGATCGGCGAAGGGCTGTTCGGCGCGCTGGGCAAAGGCTACGTGTCCATGGTGGACGCGTTCTTGACGGCGGTATATCCGGAGCTTGGCATCCGGGTCGTGAACGTGGGGACAAGCGGCAACAATGTGGTCAATCTTCGCGACAGATGGCAAGAGGACGTTCTGGATCAGAAACCGGACTGGCTCTCGGTCATGATCGGCACGAACGACGTCTGGCGGCAATTCGACACGCCGTTTATCAAGGATTGGCACGTATATCCGGAAGAGTACGAAACGACGCTGCGCGCTCTAGTCGAGCGAACGAAACCTCTCGTGGGCAACATCGTACTGATGACGCCGTTCTTTCTCGAGAGCAACGAGCAGGACGCCATGCGCATTAGAATGGATGAATACGGCGCGATCGTAAAGAAAATCGCCCAGGAGTATGGAGCCTTGTTCGTAGATACGCAAGTGGCATATAACGTCGTGCTGAAGGATTTATACTCCGCGACGCTGGCTTGGGACCGCGTGCATCCGACGCCTGCGGGACACGTCGTTCTGGCGAGAGCTTTCCTGAACGCCATTGGATTCGATTGGAACAAAGCTTAAAAAATGAAACCGCCAATATCTCGTTATGCGAGAGAATCGGCGGTTTCATTTTTTACGAATATCATTATTCTCCGTTCAGCCTGAACCGCTCGATTTGATCGAACAGCTTTTCCTTCAGGAGAATTTCCCGCTGCTTCCATCCCATTAAGTCGAAATGAGGGAACGGAGAACGGTTATGAATATATTTAGGATTTAGTCCATTGGAGACGCACCACGCGACGAGACGCTCGAAATCGGAATTGCCGACTTTCGTGACCGTACGAAAATCCGGAAAACGCGGATCGTGCCAATAATGCGTCAAAAACGCGGTTTCTCCGCGAGAGACCGCTTCCTTCCACGCGTTCAGTTCCGCTCTGTTAATCCCGAAAGCCACTTCACTTCATCCTTCTCTCATGGTAATCTGGTAGTTATTTAATAGTATACCACGCCTGGCTCGGAAAGGCGGATTATGCGGCGAGAGAGGATCTCAGACAACATGGACATTTTCCTGCACATTCTGTGGAATAACGTACTTCCTTTATCTATCGTAATTGGTTTGGGAATCGCATTGCATCGGATCTTCAAGCTGGATATTCGGACGTTATCGAAGCTTAATTTTTACTTATTCTCTCCGGCGATTATGTTCGAGCTGTTATACGGTACGGCAATATCGTTGCAATTGTTCGGGCAAGTCCTGTTATTTTTCGTCATCTTTATGCTGCTGCAATACGCAGTTCTTGAAGCGGTCGTTAGGGTGAGAAAATACAAAGGCGGCATGAGAGCGGCGATGCGTAACAGCGTCTTGTTCTATAACAGCGCGAATTACGGGATCCCGATCAACCAGCTTGCGTTTTCCGGCAATACGTATACGCTTTCTATCCAAGTGATTATCATGATGATGCAATCGCTCATCCCGAATACATACGGCATCTACAACGTGAACGCCCATAAGGCGACTTGGCGCGAGATTCGCAAGGTCATTCTGTCGATGCCCGTGATCTACGTCATTCCGGTAGCCTTGCTTATGCGCGGCTTTAGCGTGCCGCTGCCTGAGTCCGTGGACATCTCGGTCGGTTACTTGTCGCACGCTTTTATCGCGATGGCTTTGTTTACGCTCGGCGTGCAGCTTGGAGACATGAAGGGGTTTCTCAGCCGTAAACTTGCGCTCGACGTCGGCATCGCGACGACACTGCGCCTGGTCGCCGGACCGCTTCTGGCTTGGGGCGTCGTGCTGCTGCTTGGGGTGGACGACATGACGGCGTCGGCGTTGATCGTATCGTCGGCCGTTCCGACATCTCTCTCGAGCGTGCTGCTGGCGGTGGAGTTCGATAACGAGAAGGACTTCGCCTCCCAGAGCGTATTGATGTCCACGGCGCTGAGCATCGTGACGGTTACGGCCGCTATTTATTTGCTGAGAATATGAAGAGAATATCGAACCTGTAAAATGTCGTCATTCATCCGTCTCGGGCAGATTTTCTTGAGGTAGAGACTGCTTGATTGGAGGATGATTAGCGATGAAAAACATCGTACTTCCGCCTCGTTTGGCACGGGTTGAGAGCAAGTACGATGAAAAACATCGCTATGAGCGGCGAGCTGCCACTTATTGCGCGCCCCCGGGATGATTAGTAATGAAAAACATCGTACTTCCGCCTCGTTTGGCACGGGTTGAGAGCAAGTACGATGAAAAACATTGCTATTAGCGGCGAACCGCCACGTTTTGCACGCTCCTGGATGATTAGTGATGAAGAACATCGTACTTCCGCCTCGCGGGGCGCGGGTTGAGAGCAAGTACGATGAAAAACATTGCTATGAGCGGCAAGCTGCCACTTATTGCGCGCCCCCGGGATGATTAGTGATGAAGAACATCGTACTTCCGCCTCGCGGGGCGCGGGTTGAGAGCAAGTACGATGAAAAACATCGCTATGAGCGACGAACCGCCACTTATTGCGCGCCCCCGGGATGATTAGTAATGAAAAACATCGTACTTCCGCCTTGCGGGGCGCGGGTTGAGAGCAAGTACGATGAAAACATTGCTATGAGCGGCGAGCTGCCACTTATTGCGCGTCCCCCGGGATGATTAGCAATGAAAAACATCGTACTTCCGCCTCGTTTGGCACGGGTTGAGAGGAAGTACGATGAAAAACATCGCTATTAGCGGCGAGCTGCCACTTATTGCGCGCCCCCGGATGATTAGTGATGAAGAACATCGTACTTCCGCCTCGCGGGGCGCGGGTTGAGAGCAAGTACGATGAAAAACATTGATATTAGCGGCGAGCTGCCACTTATTGCGCGCCCCCGGGATGATTAGTGATGAAGAACATCGTACTTCCGCCTCGCGGGGCACGGGTTGAGAGCAAGTACGATGAAAAACATCGCTATGAGCGACGAACCTCCATTTTTTGACACAAAGAATCGGAAATCCTTCAAACTCAAAAGGACCGTCTGGGCGTTTTTCCCTAACGGTTTTTTTATTGTTCATTCCATGGCTTCGGTACCGTTAAGTGGACTCACAGTTAAACGCGTGTAAACATCCAATGCCTGAGAGTTAAGTTTATTTACAGTCAATCGTGATACAATGGCTTTAGCATTCTATACAACGGCTTTAGCATTCTATACAACGCGAAAAGAGGCGAATGTTGCTTGCAAACAGTGAGAATCGGAATTGTCGGCTTGGGGAACATGGGATCCGGGCATGCCCGCTATTTGATTGAAGGTCAAGTAAAAGGAGCCGTTCTGACGGCGGTCAGCGACGTGAGCGAGGAGAGATTGAACTGGGCGAAGGAGAAGTGGGGAGATCAGCTTCACACTTACCTGACCCCCGGCGAGATGTTCCGTTCCGGCGAGGTAGACGGCGTATTGCTCTGTACGCCGCATTACGATCACCCGAGGCAAGCGATCGAAGCGTTCGAGTGCGGCATGCACGTTCTCGTCGAGAAACCGGCAGGCGTCTATACGAAACAAGTGCGCGAGATGAACGAAGCGGCAGCTCGAAGCGGTAAAATCTACGGAATCATGTACAATCAGCGCACGAATCCGCTATATATCAAACTTAAAGAGTTGATTTCATCCGGAGAGCTTGGGGAAATCCGCCGCACCAACTGGATTATTACGAATTGGTACCGTTCTCAAGCCTATTACAATTCCGGCGGGTGGAGAGCGACCTGGGCCGGAGAAGGTGGAGGAGTGCTGATTAACCAGGACCCCCACCAGCTCGACCTGTGGCAGTGGACGACGGGGTTGATGCCGAAGCGGATACGTGCTTTCTGTGCCTTCGGCAAGCATCGCGACATCGAAGTCGAGAACGACGTGACCGCTTATGCGGAGTATGAGAACGGGGCGACGGGCGTGTTCGTGACGTCGACTTACGAGACGCCGGGAACGAACCGGTTCGAAATCTCTGGAGACCGCGGCAAAATCGTCATCGAGGATGATAAAATGACGTTCTGGCGGCTTCGCCAATTGGAATCCGAGTTTAATCGCGACAATCGGGACGCATTCGCCCAGCCGGAATGCTGGAAGTTCGATATTCCGATCAAACCCGGAGGAACGCAGCATAAGGAGATCACGCAAAATTGGACGGATTCGATTCTTCATGGCACGCCTCTGCTTGCACCGGGCGAAGAAGGCATTAAAGGACTGACGATCTCCAATGCGATGCTGCTATCCACATGGACAGACGGATGGGTCGACCTTCCGATCGACGAGGACTTGTTCCACGACAAGCTTCAGGAACAGATTACCCGTTCTGCCAGTGCGTCGGGCAAAGGGGGTAAAGCATGAGTCGGACTAACGGCATGAATTACGCGCCGCAAGGAAAACCTCGCCCTGTCGTCGGTAAGGGAGAATTCACGTTCGCGGCGATGTCCCTCGAGCATGGTCACATCTACGGGATGTGCAACGGATTAATCGAAGCGGGCGCAACACTGAAATGGGTGTACGATCCCGACCCGGACAAAGTCCGTCGGTTCGTCGAGGTTTATCCGCAGGCGCGGCCTGCCGCTTATGAGCAGGAAATCTTGCAGGACCCGGATGTCGCGCTCGTCGCGGCGGCGGCCATTCCTTGTGATAGAGGTCCGCTTGGAATCAAGGTTATGGAGCATGGCAAAGATTATTTTACGGACAAGACGCCGTTTACGACTTTTGAACAGTTGGAGCAGGCGAGGCGAGCCGTTCGAACTACGGGGCGCAAATACGCCGTCTACTACAGCGAACGGCTGCATGTGGAGAGCGCGGTATTCGCCGGGCAGCTCCTACAGGACGGGGCGATCGGACGCGTCGCTCAAGTGCTTGGCCTCGGCCCGCATCGCCTTAATGCCGCGCAAAGACCCGATTGGTTTTTTAAGAAGGCGCAGTACGGCGGAATCCTGTGCGATATCGGCAGCCACCAGATCGAGCAGTTTTTGTACTTCGCGGGTTGCAAGGACGCGACAGTGTCGCACAGCAAAGTCGCGAATTACAACAATGCTTTGTACCCGGAGTTGGAGGATTTCGGGGATGCGACTCTTGTCGGGGACAACGGGGCGACGAACTATTTCCGCGTCGATTGGCTGACGCCGGACGGTTTGTCGACTTGGGGAGACGGACGTACGGTTATATTGGGGACGAAAGGGTACATCGAGCTGCGGAAGTACGTCGATATCGCGCATCAAGCGACGGGAGACCATCTCTATCTCGTGAACGACGAAGGAGAATTTCACATGGAGCTGGGCGGAAAGGTCGGTTATCCGTTCTTCGGAGAATTGATTCTGGACAGCTTGAATCGGACGGAATTAGCGATGACTCAGGCGCACGCGTTCAAGGCGGCGGAATTATGCTTGCAAGCGCAGGCGTCGGCGGTCAGGATCGATATGTTCGGCACGAACTTCAGTTGAGGAGGAGTATCCGATGATTAAGTTATCGGTATTTACAGTCGCCACACCGGAGATGGGACCGGAAGAGCTCGCAGCGGCGGCCAAAGCGGCGGGATTGCAGGCCGTGGAATGGCGTTATACGGATATTCCGGCGGAAGCGGCAAGCCAGTCCCCGTCGTTCTGGGGGAACAATCTATGCACGATTCGCCCTTCAGGAGGGACTGCGGAGCTGGATCGCTTCAAGCAGGCGACGGACCGATATGGGATCGAGACACTCAGCGTAACTCCGTACTTGAGATCCGGCGATTTGGAATCGACCGAGAAAGTGCTGCAGGCGGCGCAATACATGGGGGCCACCTATATACGGCTTGGCGTTCCGGGATATGACCGCAGTGAACGATTTGACGAATTGTTCGCGTCGGCGCGCACCTACTTGACCGAAGCGGAGAAGCTTTGCCGGAAGTACGGAGTTAAAGGTTTGGTCGAGATTCATCACAGGACGATCGCCGCCACCGCCTCCGGCGCCCGCAGGCTCGTCGATGGATTGGATCCGGACGCAGTGGGCGTTCTATTCGATCCTGGCAACACGGTGCACGAAGGGTTCGAGAACTACAGGATGGCGCTCGAAATTCTGGGGCAGTACTTGGCGCATGTGCACGTGAAAAACGCGGGATGGATAAAAACCGGAACATCCGAGGACGGCAGCGCGATATGGCAATGCGAATGGGTAGCGTTGAAGGAAGGGATGGTGCCGTGGAGACAAGTGCTCTCCGATCTTCTGACGGTCGGTTACGACGGTTATCTTGGGGTGGAGGATTTCAGCAAGCAGTTCGCGGAATCTCGGGCAATGCTCATCCATTATGCCGACTATATCGGGGGACTTCTGAAGGAGCTTCAGTCCGGTGTTTGAGTTCAACTACCGGATGAAAGGCGCGTTCGAGCCGATCTTCCACTCCCACACATTCTACGAGATCTATTATTTTCACGAGGGCAAATGCAATTATTTGATCGGAGACCAGATTTATACGCTGTCTCCCGGCGACTTGATCCTCATGTACGGGATGACGCTGCATTGTCCGAAGATCGACCCTTCGGTTCCGTACATCCGGACGATCGTTCATTTCGATCCGGCGATCCTAAGGCCGTTCTTGGAGATGCCGCAGGCGATTCCGTTCATGCAGCCGTTTGATCAATTCAAGAACTATCGGCTAAGCTTGCGGAGCGCGGATAAAGAGGAGGCCGAACGGATTCTCGGAGTCATGCGCGAGCATCAGCTTAGGGGAGATCCGGTCGGGGAAGGGCGATTGCGACTGGCGTTCGTCGATTTGCTGCACTTTATTTACGAACGATGCCTTCAACCGTTAAGACGGCAAAAGGAATTTCCGTCAGACAAGGAACGAACGGTACAAGACGTGATCGCGTGGCTTGAAGGAAGGTATGCGGAAGAAGAGCTGAGCATGGAGCAAATCCAGAGCGAGCTTCATCTAAGCAAATCCTATTTGGCGAAAATTTTCAAAGAAGTTACAGGCGCGACGATCTTCGAATATGTATTCCGCAAAAGAATCAACGAAGCGAAAATTTTGTTTTTGCTGAATCCGGAGCTGGCCGTAACGGAAGTTTCCTTCCGGCTTGGTTTCAAACATCTGGCTCATTTCAGTAGATTGTTCAAGCAGCAAGTTGGCGTTTCGCCGGAAAAATATAAAAAACAAATCCGGGAAGACGGTTCCGGAAGCGGCTTGACGGCAGCCGGGACCGTGGAGAGGGGAACGAGCTCGTGAAAATGACATTCCGTTGGTACGGGGACGACGACCCCGTCCAACTATGGCAAATTCGCCAGATCCCTGGCGTAACCGGCATCGTAAGCGCGATCTACGATGTGCCGGTCGGCGAGGCATGGCCTCTCGACAAGATCTTGGAGTTAAAGGCGAAGATCGAATCGGCGGGACTTGAGCTCAGTGTCATAGAGAGCGTGCCCGTTCACGAGCACATCAAGCTGGGTCTCCCTGATCGGGACCGTCTCATCGCCAACTACAGACAAACGCTTCGCAATCTGGGCAAAGCGGGAATTCGCACCGTCTGCTACAATTTCATGCCGGTATTCGATTGGACTCGCTCCCAACTTGACTACGTTCTGGAGGACGGCTCGAACGCGCTTATTTACGATGAAGAAGTCGTGCAGCGCATGAACCCGCTAACCGGGGAGCTTCAGCTTCCGGGATGGGATAGCAGCTATAGGAAAGAGGATCTGAAGCTTCTATTCGATCAATACGCGTTGGTCGACGAGGAGAAGCTTTGGGACAATCTCGCTTATTTCGTGAAGGCGATTATGCCGGTCGCGGAGGAAGCAGGCGTCCTCATGTCGATCCATCCGGACGATCCGCCTTGGCCGATCTTCGGATTGCCGCGCATTATTACCGGCGGAGACGCGCTGGAGAGGTTTATCCGGCTGTACGATGGATCCGTAAACGGGCTATGCTTATGCAGCGGCTCGCTCGGCGCAAACCCGGACAACGACATCCCGGCGCTTATTCGCCGCTTCGGCGAGGAAGGCAGAATTCACTTCGTGCATGCGCGCAATATCAAGTTTACGGGCGAGCGCTCCTTCCAGGAATCGGCGCATTTGTCCTCGGCGGGGTCGCTCGATATGGCGGAGATCGTACGGGCGCTTCGGGATATCGGATACGAAGGGCCGACGCGTCCCGACCATGGCCGGATGATCTGGGGAGAAACAGGGAGACCGGGTTACGGGTTGTACGATCGCGCCCTCGGAGCCGTGTATTTGAACGGAATGTGGGAAGCGATCGGCAAAGAGCGGGCGGCAACGAAGGGCTAGCGCAGGCTGGTTTCATCGAACTCGCGTCGGTGGTACAATGGGACGAGACGGGTACGGCGACGTTGGCCGTCATCCGATCGAACTGATGACTAGCGATAAAGGAGCTTCCCCATGGCCTCTACTCTCATGCAAGCTTTATCCCGCGAGAAGATCATAGCGATCGCCCGCGGTTATACGTCGGAACAACTGCTGGCGGCGGCGAAATCGCTTGCCGACGGCGGAATTTCTTTTCTTGAAGTCACCTTGAACACCGACGGTGCGCTGGGGATGATTTCCTGGCTGCGCGAAACCTACGGCGACCGCATGCATATCGGAGCGGGAACGGTGCTCGATATCGGGCAAGCCAAGGAAGCAATCGCCGCGGGCGCACAATATTTGATCTCGCCCAACCTCGACGAGGATGTCGTCTATCACGGCGTCGAGCAAGGTCTGGAAGTGTGGCCGGGAACGATGACGCCTACGGAAATCGTACGTGCCTATAAGGCCGGAGCATCCGCAGTCAAGCTGTTCCCGATGGGCGCGCTCGGCATTAACTACTTGAAAGAAATTCGCGCGCCGCTGGGCACGATTCCAATGATCGCTACTGGCGGAGTGAATCTGGACAATATCGACGCCGTGCTGGAAGCGGGGGCGTTCGCCGTTGGCATGGGCGGGAATTTGCTCGATAAGCGGCTCATCGCGGAAGGCAAATTCGATGAACTTCGGGTGCACGCGCAAGCTTTCGCGAATAAAGCCCAGGGAGCTCGAACGATATAATAGGCGGAGACGCCGAAAACAAAACAACCGAGACGGGGGACGATGCCCCCTAATCTCGGTTGTTTTGTTTGACCAGCATTCTGCGATTGTTTCATAAGAACTCTAGCCAATAGCCCCCATCGACTCAGACTGCCCAGTTACCGTTCCGGAAGATCGGTTCCACGGTTCCATCCTCCGTAATTCCGTCGATGTCTAGGTCCGCCCGACCGATCATAAAATCGATGTGAGTCAGACTATGGTTGATCCCTTTGTCTCCGAGTTGCTCTTTGCTCATCGCAAGACCGCCCTCGATGCAGAACGGGAAGCCGAAGCCGATCGCCAGATGGCAGGCAGCATTTTCATCGAACAACGTATTGTAGAAAATCAAGTTCGTGTCCGAGATCGGGGAACGATGGGGTACGAGAGCGATCTCTCCCAAATAATGCGAACCGTCGTCCGTCTCGACGAGTTGCTTCAGAGTATCGTATTCCTTCTCAGCGCTATAGTCGACGATGCGTCCATCCTTGAAGGTGAACGAGAAGTTCTCGATCAGCTTGCCGCCGTAGTTCAGCGGTTTACTGCTGGATACCGTTCCGTTGATTTTGTCCCTGTGCGGAGAAGTAAATACTTCTTCCGTCGGTATATTGGGAATGAAGGCGGTGCCTGCCGCATTCGTTCCTCCGGCCCTCGTCCATAGATGCCCGTCGGTCAAACCTATTGTCAGATCTGTGCCTGGAGCGCGGTACTTAAGCTCCTTGTATTTCTTTTCGTTCAGCCATTTTGCCTTGGCGGATAAGGTGGCCGCGTGCTCCCGCCAATGTTCGATCGGATTTTCTTCGTTCACGCGCGCTGCGGCAAAGAACGCTTCCCAGAGAGCGTTGACGCGATCGTTCTCCGCAAGCTCCGGAAATACTTTGTTTGCCCATGGTTGAGTTGGATAAGCAACGATAGACCAAGCGCATATATTATTGAGAGTAAAACGTCTGAACGGCTGCATCGCGGTCTGCTGAGCTTTGGTCGAAAGAGCGATCCGCTTCGGATCGACGCCTTGCAGGATATCCGGATTCTCCGCGACGACGTGCAGGAACGCGGTGCCCTCTTCAGCCATTTTTACTCTGCTGTCTGTAAGCCAAGTAGGAAAATAGGAAAGCGTCTCTTCCGATACAAGCTCGAGCCGGCTTCGGCTGACTTCTTCGTCGCTCCAGTCGACCTGAACGTACTTCGCTCCGATCTCATAGGCACGCTTAACGGCCGCCCGAACGAATTCGGCGGCGGATATCGGCGATATGATGCATAACTGTTGACCCGGCTGTACGTTGACGCCGACTTCCACGGCCAGCGCGGCATATTGCTCCAGACGTTGCTGGAATGGCTTCATTATGTATCCTCTCCTTTGTGTTTTATTATACTCTTGTCCCGATAACTTAAGCAAAAAGGAATAGCTTCTTCATAAGCTTTTCATGAAATATGTCCATATATAAAATTATCGCGGGAAATATTGTGTCATAAATAGGTTTGTGGTATACCGTAAATAGCAAAATGATTCGCCGCGAGTCCGGGAACGGCCGGCGCGAACGGATTTCGAGAGAGTATAGAGGAGTGAGGATGCTATCGAACTCACGGCAAGACAAGTCGCGATTATCGATATCGTGAAGAAACATGCCCCGATTACCGGCGAGCAGATCGCGGAATGCTTGGGCATCAGCCGTCCGACGATCCGGTCGGACTTATCCGTATTGGTGATGTTGGGCTATATCGACGCGAAGCCGAAAGTCGGTTATTTTCTCGGCAAGGTGATGACCTCTGAAGGACGTCAGAGCGAGAAAGTCATGAACTTAAAGGTAAAGGACGTAATGAATCGGCCCGTCGTCATCGTCGAAACCTCGACCGTGAACGACGCGGTGATTTCGTTGTTCGTGGAAAATACCGGCTTTCTGACCGTGACCGACGATCAGGGAGATCTTACGGGCATGGTTTCATTGAAGGATTTGCTTAAGGTGACGCTCGGCAACCCGAACGCCGCGGCTATTCCGATTAGCATGGTGATGACCAGAGTGCCGCGCCTCGCTTACGTGACTCCCGACGATTCGCTGCTCGAAGCCGCCAGAAAGATGCTTGACCATCAAGTCGGCGGATTGCCGGTCGTCCATATTCACGGCGATCGGAGCCGTCTCGAAGTGGTCGGGCGAATCACGAAAACCAACATGACGCAAGCTTTGGTGGATTTGACTTCGGGCTTTATCGTCGAGTAGGGGGAACATGGATGTCGGAGCAACGACAGAAGATTATATTCGTATGTTCGGACGCCGTCGGAGAAACCGCCGAAGCGGTGGCAAGGGCAACGGCGAGGCAATTCGCAACCGAACAGGTCAAGATCAAGAGATACGGCAACATCAAGCATGAGGACGAGATCAAGTCGATCATTAACGAGGCGATGCAATGCGGTGGATTTATCGCCTATACGCTGGTGCAGCCTGAGCTGCGCGAGACGATGCGCGAAGAGACGATTCGGCTAGGCGTGCGCGCGGTGGACGTGATGGGCCCGATGATGCAAGCTTTTATCGATACGTTTAACGATTCTCCCAAGTATAAGCCGGGCCTACTGCATGAAATGGACGAAAACTATTACAGGAAAATTGAAGCGATCGAGTTCGCCGTGAAGTACGACGACGGCAAAGATGCGCGGGGCCTTGTGCAGGCGCAAGTCGTATTAGTCGGGGTCTCGCGCACATCCAAGACTCCGCTCAGCATATACTTGGCTCACAAGGGCATCAAGACCGCCAACTACCCGCTGACGATCGAGGTGAAACCTCCGCAGGAGCTTTTCTCGGCTTCTAATCGGCTCGTTGTCGGTTTGACGATGCAGCCGGAGCGGTTGCTCAAAATTCGCACGGAGCGGCTTAAGGCGTTAGGCCTGCCGAGCCAGGCGAACTATGCCTCGATGGAGCGCATTGAGAAAGAGTTGACGTTTGCTAACGAGATTATGAAGCGGCTGCAATGCCCGATAATCGACGTTTCCGAGAAAGCGATCGAAGAGACAGCCGGATTGATCATTGAACTTATGGCACCATAATATAGTCATGCAGAATACACGGCCCTTTCTCTTCCTAGCAGGAAGACGGAAGGGCTTTTTGCGGTTTCTGCTCGTTTGATGTTGCAGGGGGGCGGTGGGAATAGGTGCGTGTGGCGGTAACAGTCTTCTGGAAGGCTCCAACCCCGTGGATCCGACGCTATAACGGTCTGAGAGACCGCTAAATCGCCTCAGTGCCGGGAATCCACCGCTATAACGGTCTGAGAGACCGCTAAATCGCCTCAGTGCCGGGAATCCACCGCTATAACGGTCTGAGAGACCGCTAAATCGCCTCAGTCCCGAGAATCCACCACTATAACGGTCTGAGAGACCGCTAAATCGCCCCGGTACTGGGATTCCGACGCTGTAACGGCCTGAGAGACCGTTAAATTGCCTCAGCCCCGGGAATCCGCCTTTACCACTAACGTAAATCTTCGATCGAATTAACGTCCATATAAGAGGGGACGACGAAGCCCAGGCGGGTTCCTTCTAGGTTGGAACCGAGGTCTTCGAAGCTGCCTTTGTATTTGTTGTAGAAATCGATGGAGGTGGTCGGGAGCCAGGCGGCGACCATGGCGTCGGCGTCTCCACCTGCGATGCCGGCCCACATCGGGCCGATCTCGACTTGCAGCAGATCCACCTTAAATCCGAGTCGGCTTTCCAGCACGTTCTTGACAACGTGAGTACTCGCGATCTCCGAATCCCACGCCACGAGAGCAAGCTTGAGCTTCTGTCCCGATGCAGGAGGAATGCCCTTTACCCATTCGTCCACGGTCGCGGCATTGTCCTTCACCCATCCAGCAGCAGCATCGTCGGGATTTTTGCCCTCACTGATGCCGATCATCACTTTCTCCATATCGGACGGTGTCCAGTGGAACCGATCCAAGAAACGGTAAGCGGAGGGCTGATCCTTGTCCAACTTCAATCTGGCGATCGTGTGGATTTCCTCGCTTGCTCCGAACGACCCTTTGGGATCATCCAAATACTTCAAGTCGTATTTGACGAACATCCAATGCGGCGTCCAACCGGTGACGATGATCGGCTGTTGCGCTTTGTATGCTTTGTCGAGCGCCGCTGTCATGGCGGTGCCCGAACCTTCCAGCAACGACCAATTCCGCAGCTCGTAATCCTGCAAAGCTTTCGCCGACGCTTTCATCAGCCCGGCCCCCGGATCGATGCCGATAATCCGGTTACCGACGGTTTCTCCGATGCTTCCGGCTTCGTTGCCCGCCGCTCCCTCGCGCACATTGTGATAAACGCCCGCGGCCGCAATCGCGACGATCACCGCTCCGCCGATCCAGGCCGCTTGGCGCAAGCCGCCTTTGCGCTTCCGGCGGTCCGATCCGACCAATCTCTGCGACAGGCGGTCGAGCAGAATGGCGAGAATAACGACGGCGAGCCCGGCCTCGAACCCTTTGCCCGTGTTCAATTGGGTGACCGACCGATACACTTCAGCGCCGACGCCTTGCGCGCCGATCATGGATGCGATGACGACCATCGACAGGGAGAGCATGATCGTTTGATTGATGCCCGCCATAATGTTCGGCAACGCCAAAGGAAGCTGGACTTGAAACAGTTTCTGCCCCGGCGTAGATCCGAACGCTTCAGAAGCTTCGATCAGATCGTCCGGCACTTGACGGATGCCCAGATTCGTCAGCCTAATCGTCGGGGAAATCGAGAAAATGACGGACGCGATTACACCGGGAACGACCCCCAGCCCGAAGAACGTAACGGCCGGAATCAAATAAACGAAAGCGGGCATCGTCTGCATAAAATCGAGTAAAGGAGTGATCGCGTTCTGAACGACGCGGTTTCCGGCGCAGGCAATCCCGAGCGGTAATCCCAATACGACGGAGATCAGCGACGAAGTCAGTACGAGCGCGGACGTATCCATTGTCGGGTCCCAGTATCCGAGATCCCAGATCAGTACGAGACCGATCGCGGTGAAAAGGGCCAGCTTCCATCGACCCAAGCGGTAGGCCAAAGCGATCAGCAGCACGATAATGAGCCATTCGGGCAGAAGATGAAGCAGGGAGGAGATGGCATTCACGACGCCGCTGATGATCGAAGCGAGCAAATCGAACAATAAACGAAGATGAACGCTCAACCAATCTACGCCGCGTTCCACCCATCGATCCAGAGGAAGTTTGGTCATTTTCCTTCTCCTCCAGATTCGTTATGCTCATTGCCGCCGGACAGCGCGGCTAGCACCGCTCCTCGCAATATAATCCCTTGCAGCTTGCCATTCTCTCCGACAACCGCGGCGGGAATGCGGGTGCTGCTGACGACCTCGAACAATTCGTTCAAATGCTGCTCCGGTCGGAACACTGGAACGTCGCGAATCGCGATGTCCATTAAAGACCGGCCTCTTTTGATCGCGTCGGAAGCGTCTTCTGCCGAGATCGCGCCGAGAAGCTTTCTGGACCTGTCCACTAAATACAGATTGGAAACCCCGCTGTCATGCATAAGCTGCAATGCGACCCGGGGGCCGCGGTCGGGAGAGATCGTCTCGGGTCTGCGCATAACGTGGGAAGCGGTCAGCACCTTGGACAGATCGACGTCTTCGACAAATCGCTGCACGAATTTGTTGGCCGGGTTGATCATGATTTCTTCGGGCGTGCCGATCTGCACGATAGCCCCGTCGCGCATCAGAGCTACCCGATCCCCGATTCTGAGCGCTTCGTCAAGATCGTGGGTAATAAAAACGATCGTCTTTTTCATCGTTTGCTGCAAATCGAGCAGTTCGTCTTGCATGTCTTTGCGAATAAGCGGGTCTAGCGCGCTGAACGCTTCGTCCATGAGCAGGATGTCCGGGGCGTTGGCTAGCGCCCGCGCCAATCCGACGCGCTGCTGCATGCCTCCGCTTAATTGATCGGGATAGCGGGATTCCAATCCTTTTAGGCCGACGAGTTCCAGGGACTGCAGCGCTTTGTCGCGGCGGGCGTGCGGATCTACGCCTTTGATCCGAAGCCCGTATTCGACGTTCTCGATGATGGTTCTGTGCGGGAACAAGGCGAATTTCTGAAAAACCATCGCCATGCGCTCGCGTCTTACTTCCCTTAATTGCTGGGCATTCATGGACACGATGTCTTTGCCTCCGATCAGCACCTTCCCGCCGGTCGGTTCGATAAGACGGTTGAGCATTCTAACGAGGGTCGATTTGCCGCTTCCGGATAGCCCCATGATGACGAAAATTTCGCCTTCTTCGATGGTAAAGCTGACGCGGTTGACGCCCACCGTATGTTTCGTTGTCTCGAAGATCGTTTTTTTCGATATGCCTTCGGCGAGCAAATTCAGTGCTTTTACTGGCTCCGGTCCGAAAATCTTAGTTAGTTCTTTCACTTCAACGATTGGCATGGTGCCTCCATTTGGCTTTGGAGAAATGGGATTTAAGTTAGATTTTACAAAAACGTTCCCGATTACGCGCGCAAGATGAAGGACAACGCTACTAAAAATTACCTTGACAGCTACCAATGTAAGCGATATCATTTAAGAAGAATTTGAAAACCTTTTCAAGAGTGGAAAGGGCGATGCCCATGACGAAGCCGACGATCAAAGACGTGGCGAAAATGGCGAATGTCTCGATCAGCACCGTATCCAGAGTCATGAATTCGCCGGAATCCGTTATCGAGAATAAAAGAAACCAGGTGCTAGCGGCGATCGAGAAGCTGAAATACAAGCCGAATGCCCTGGCGCGCGGATTGATCTACAAGAAAACGAACACGCTTGGCGTCGTCATTCCCGACATTCGCAACCCGTACTATGCCGATATTATCCGCGGCATGGAGGATGCGTCCAAGAAGCTGGGCTACAACCTCATCATCTGCAATACCGATCGTGATAAAAAACGATTGTTTTCCTATCTCCATAATTTTTACGAGCGTCAAGTCGACGGTATTCTCTACACCAGCGATCCCATCTATCCGGATTACTACCATGAGCTTAATCGTCTGAAAATACCCGTCATGCTCGTGTCTACGCATTCGATGGAATACGAACTTCCGTCCGTGAAGATCAACGACGAACAGGCGGCATACGATGCCGTTAAGTTCCTGATCGATTCCGGCCACCGGAAGATCGGCATGATCGGCTTCGATCTGACCGACAGCATCGCCGGCTTAACGAGATATCACGGATTTATCCGCGCATTAAGGGAACACGATCTCGACGAATGCAAGAACAATATCGTGTACGTGAACGGTTGGTCGTACGATACGCCGGACGCGGCGGCCAAACTGATGGAGAAGTGCCCCGACGTGTCGGCGATTTTCACCGTATCCGACGAGCTTGCAATGGGATTGCTCTGCTACCTTCACGAGCAAAAAATTTCGGTTCCCGAGCAGATTTCCGTCATCGGCTTCGACAATATTCGATTGTCCGACATCATGATCCCCAAGCTCACGACAGTCGCTCAACCGACCTATGAGATCGGATACCGATCGGTCGAGAAGCTCGATGCCGCGATCGAGGGGCGGGATGATCCGATCCTTCGGGAATACTTGCCGCACGAGATTATTGTAAGGGCGTCGACGAAATCGCTGGATTAGACGCTTTTTGTCGGAATTTGAAAAGCTTTTCAGAATGGCAAAGCAAGCGTCGCGTACACTCTATCAGGGAGGTGAATTCGCTCGTTTACATCGTTAATCTCGATTAACGATTCTTCTTTGCATCAATGAAGATCTGAACTTTGAAAGAAAAATTCCAAAGGGGCTGATCCGATTGAAAAACATGAGAAAAACAGGTTTTCTGCTTACCGCAATCATTCTGGTTTTAAGCGTTATGCTTGCGGCCTGCGGAAAAAACAACGATAAAAATGCGAGCTCCAACCCACCATCCAGCGTAGAACCGAGCGTGTCTCCGTCTTCGGAGCCGAGCAGCGAACCTTCTGAAAGCGCTTCAACGGACATGTCCGCTTTAGATGAAGCGTTAGCTGGCAAATATAAAGGCACCAAAGTGACGATGTTCGGTCCGTTCACTGACGCGGACCAAGTGAAATTCGAAGTTGCGATCAAAGACTTCGAAGATAAAACAGGAATCGATATTCAGTATGAAGGCTCCAAAGAATTCGAAGCAACCGTCTCGATTCGCGTCGACGGCGGCAACGCCCCGGACATCGCGGACTTCCCGCAGCCGGGCTTGCTGAATACGTTCGTGAAATCGGGCAAAGTCATCGACGTGTCCACGTTTATGGACATGGATAGACTGAAGGGCAATTACAACAAAAGCTGGCTCGACATGGCGACGATGAAAGGTCCGAGCGGCGACATTATGGCGGGCATCTGGGCGCGGAGCAGCGTGAAGAGCCTTGTCTGGTATCCGAAAAAGGCGTTCGAGGAAGCCGGGTATACGGTTCCGAAAACGTGGGATGAGCTGATGGCGCTGACCGAACAGATCGCGAAGGATGGCGATCCCGCATGGGCGATCGGCATCGAGAGCGGCGCGGCGACCGGCTGGCCTGCTACGGACTGGGTCGAGGACATCATGCTTCGCACGACCAGTCCGGAGAACTACGACAAATGGGTGAACGGCGAACTTCCGTTTACCGACGATATCGTCAAGAATGCGGTTAAGAAAATGTCCGAAATCTGGATGAACAAAGATTACGTCTACGGCGGTACGAAATCGATCGTGACTACATCTTTCGGCGATTCCTCGACGGTTCTGTTCGACAATCCGCCTAAAGCTTGGCTGCATCGTCAAGCAAGCTTCATTACGAGCTTTTTCCCGCAAAACTTGAAATCCGGCGAAGACTACGACTGGTTCTACTTCCCGTCGATCGATCCGCAATACGGCAATCCCGTACTCGTTGCAGGCGATATATACGCTATGTTCAACGATCGTCCGGAAGTACGCGCCGTTATGGAGTTCTTCACGACGGGAGAATCGCTCAAAACGTGGATTCAATCCGGAGGCGTCATCGCGCCGATGAACGACGCGAAGCCGGAATGGTACACGAGCGACGTTGAGCGCCGCATGGCGGAACTCGCGAAGAACGCAACGACGTTGCGCTTCGACGGCTCCGACTTGATGCCGGGTTCCGTAGGCGCGGGCACGTTCTGGAAAGGAATGACCGACTACGTCAGCGGGACGGTCGACCTGGACGGCGCAATGAAAGAAATCCAAGCCGGCTGGAAGCAATAAGCATGAAACGATAACGGAGGGCTTGCAGGGCATCTTGCGCCCTCCGTTATTCGATGGAAGGGGGCCTATATGCAATGACGACTTCCACGGCAACGCCCGCCGAGAAAACGAAGACGAATACCTCGTTAAACGCTCTTTTGTCCATTCTCGCGCTTGCTTTCAATATCGGGTTGAACGGCTTGATTTTCGTTTTTCTGCGGGACAGCGACATGAATCCGGTCATTCATGCGATCCTTGCGATTCTCTGGGGGGTCGGCGGGGTCTATTTTATCTACTGGTCTCTAAACTGGGTTGTAGAGCGGTATTCGGATGCGTGGAGAAGAAGAATTCAGCCCTACCTGTTCGTCGGCCCTGCGTTCCTGCTTCTCGGGTGGTTGCTGCTGATCCCGACGGTACGCACGCTGTATATGAGCTTTCTGGACGCAGGCTCCGAGAAGTTCGTAGGATTCGCCAATTACGCCGCGATCTTCACGAATCGGTTGCTGCTCACGGCGCTGCGGAACAACCTGCTTTGGGTCGCTTTTGGGGCAACTGCGAGTATCGTCCTCGGACTGCTAATCGCCGTATTAGCGGACAGAAGCAGCTTCGAACGGCTGGCGAAGGCGATTATTTTCCTCCCGATGGCGATTTCGTTCGTGGCCGCTGGGGTCATCTGGAAGTTTATCTATTATTATCAACCCGGCGACGAGCAAGTCGGATTGCTTAACGCGATCGTGACCGCTTTCGGGGGCGAACCGCAAGCTTGGACGAGCATGATGCAACCGTGGAACAATCTGTTCCTGATCGTCATTCTGGTCTGGATGCAGACGGGATTCGCGATGGTCATCTTCTCGGCCGCGCTCAAAGGCGTTCCGGAGGATATGCTGGAAGCGGCCAGAATGGACGGAGCGGGGGAGTTCCGCATTTTCTTTAAGATTATCGTACCGTTTATCTCGACGACGATTCTTTCCGTCACGACGACGATCATCGTGTTTACGCTGAAAATCTTCGACGTCGTCATGATTATGACGGGCGGACAATACGATACGGAAGTCGTAGCGACGCAGTTTTACCGCCAATTTTTCATGTACCGGAATTTCGGCTACGGGTCTACGCTAGCCATCGTTCTGCTGATCGCGGTCATTCCCGTCATCGTGTTTAACTTGCGGCAAATGCGTAAACAGGGGGGATTCTGATGCGTCGCAGACCAAGAAGAACCCGTTCGAAAACGACCGTCAATATTGTGCTCGCTGTCATTTGCCTGATCTGGCTCATTCCGACGGTCGGCTTGTTCATCTCCTCCTTCCGTCCGGCCACGGAAATTCTAAAGTCCGGTTGGTGGACCGTATTTCCTCACAAGGAAAACGTGGCGACGCATACGATTACGCTGCCCAAGGATACGGATCTGCGACAGCCGATCGAAGTGGACGGAACGATGTATACGGACGATCAGCTTAGAAGCGGCGCGAAGGCGCCGGACGGTTCCGTGTTCGTCTGGGAGAATCGCAGGGCGAGAACGATCAGCGTTCAGCAATCGGGCTGGACGATGAATACGAATTTCACGACGGAAAATTACGAGGGCGTGCTGACCGGCAAGCAATACCAGATTACGGATACCGACGGCAGCGTCAAAACGAAAAAAGGCAACGGGTTGTCCAGGGCGTTCCTGAATACGGTGACCGTATCGATCCCGGCGACGATTATTCCGATCCTAATTGCGACCTTCGCCGCTTACGCGTTCGCATGGCTGAGGTTCCCGCTGCGGAAAACGATGTTCGTCATCGTCATCATGCTGCTTGTCGTACCGCTTCAGGTCGCGATGATCCCGGTTCTTAAGGATTATACGGCGCTTGGGTTGAACGGCACGTTCCTCGGCGTATGGATCGCGCATGCCGGATTCGGATTGCCGCTGGCCACTTATTTTATGTACTCGTACATCAGCCAACTGCCCAAGGATCTGTTCGAGTCGGCATTCATGGACGGGGCGTCGAACTTTACGATTTTCACCCGGCTCATCTTGCCGCTTGCCGTGCCTTCGATTGCATCGATCAGCATCTTTCAATTTCTATGGGTGTGGAACGATTATCTCGTTTCGCTCGTCTTTATCGGCAATCAGCCTAACGTGCAGGTGCTGTCGATGAAGATCGCCGACATGGTCGGCACGCGGGGCAACGATTGGCATCTGCTTACTGCGGCCGCATTCATCTCCATGCTAATGCCGCTTGCCGTATTTTTCGGTCTGCAGAAGTATTTCGTGAGAGGGCTGCTGGGCGGTTCCGTGAAAGGATAAGAATGCGCAACAAAGCCTGAGTGATCCGAGGGAGAATGCTCCCTGGGCTCGCTCAGGCTTTGTTCGGCGATGTGAAGATTAACGGTCCAGCAGTTGGCGAATCATCTGTTGTTTGCGTTGGGAGCAGGACAGGCGTTTGGAGGTATCACCGAAGAAAATGTGGTGCTCGCCGATGACCGAGATGTTCCGGACATTGACGTAACAGTCGGACGACACGCGGAAGAAAGTCGCGGCATCCGTGATGAGGCGGCTTCTTTCATCGGCGGACATTCTCTTTTTGATGTTATAATTCCGTCCGTGAAAGCTGATCAAGCCGTGGGTTCCGACTTTGAAGAACAACGTGTCCTGGCGCGGATCAAAATCCTCATACACATTTTTCTCCTGAATCGCTGCATTCATCGTTCCAATCCCCCTTAGAATGATGTGCTTTGGTAGCGCTTACAGTATAACATAATTCCAGGCTCTTTGGGGGAGTATCCGAAAATAATTATAAAAATTCACAATTGGCCGTCGTCGATCCGGGGGATGGCGAAGTCTTTGTCTACCCGGATTTTGCTTAAGTTTGATGGAATACGCCTACATGGATGCGAGATTAGAAGGAAAAAAAGACTATGTAACGAAGTAAAGGAATTGTCGAAATAGATATTGTCAAATGGATAGGATTGAAAGGGTTGCCGATTGCAATCCGAAAAAACAACAGCATGGGGGACATATGATATGAATCAAACGATGTTGCGAAAGATGAGTAGGAAGTTGATTGTTATTGTTGCCTTCGTTACAGCATTCATTTCGGCGTCGCCGCAGCCTTCTTCTGCCGCGAATGCCGGTTTTAAGGATGTTCCCGCTTCGCATTGGGCTTACAAAGCGATTAATCAGGCCGCTTCGGACGGTTGGGTCAACGGATACAGCGATGGAACGTTCCGTTTGGCGCAATCGGTGTCCGAAGCCGAATTTCTGAAGCTGCTCCTTGAAGCAGCGGTACCGGGGGAACTGCCGACAAGACAACCGGGAGAGACGTGGATCGCGCCGTATTACAAATATGCGCAGGAGTACAAGTTTCCTTTATCCGCGTCAGGCGATAGCTTTGACCGGGGAGGTGCCGCGCAACTGATTGCCGCACTTGATGGCGAAATTCTCGGGCGAACCGCGGCCGTGCAATATTTGCTCGATAAAGGGTTATCCAAAGGCGTGACATCTGCGACGGTAGAAGGCTACCAGATGGGGAACACGCTTAGTAGGGCGGAAGCGGTTCAGTTTATCTTTAATGTGCTAGCAGCTGGAGGAAAGTCGGAACCGTCCGCACCGATTACAACGGCGGCTTATCGGCTGAGGGACATCGCCATCGGAGATACGGATACGTCGGTGACGGCGAAGCTGGGCAGTCCGGACCGCGTGGATCCAAGCGAATACGGATTTCAGTGGTACGTGTACAATCAAGATTATAAGCAATACGCTCAGATCGGCATCGGTGGAGGCAAGGTCGTCGCATTATATTCCAACGCGGACGCTTGGGAGAGCGCCGACGGTCTACGTATCGGATCCCCCAAGGCGTCGATCGCCGAGAAACTGGGGAATGGCCGTAGCATCACTGACCTGGAAACGAAAATAAACGTAAGTACGGACAGCGCGATGTATCCGAGTTATGAAATTAAAGGTTCGTATGTCACGTTCATGCTGGATCAATTCGATAACGGCAAAATCATGGGGATTTATATCGTTGAGAAGAAGACTGCAGCCGCGCGCAAAGGAAGCTACGGCACGGTGTCCTCTGCGGTCTTGTCCGCATACGAACGGGAAGTATGGGATCTGACGAACGTATCCCGCGTCCTGGTCGGCAAGAAAGCGCTTGTGTGGGACGACTTGGCCGCTTCGACCTCCCGTAATCATAGTAAGGATATGGGGGAGAATAATTACTTCGATCATGATAATCAGCAGGGGCTTAGTCCGTTCGATCGGATGAAAGCGGGGGGGATCGTTTATTCCGCTGCAGCTGAGAATATTGCGGCAGGTCAGATTAACGCCGTCTTCGCCCACGCGGGATGGATGAATTCGCAGGGTCACCGCAATAATATTTTAGGCGACGACTTCGAGCGGCTCGGCGTTGGGCTATCCTATTCGGCCAAATTTAAATATCAAATCTACTATACTCAGAATTTCTATACGCCTCGCTAATAGAATCGCAGTCTCAATTTGCGCTTATGAACGTCCGTAATCAGCCTTTGTCGGATACCGAAACCGGCGAAGGCTGATTTATTTTTGATTTCTGCAGGATTTATATATATATTAATCTTTGACGATAACAGGCTGTCCCCAGAGGAGATAAACGACTGATGATCAACCGTAAAATCACCCCTTCGGAAAGCGGCAAAAGATTGCATCGGTTCCTGAGAAATCTAATGCCTAATATTCCGCTCGGACAAATCTATAAAATGATCGACAACGGCAAAGTCAAAGTAAACGGCAAAAGGAAAAATCAAAATTACGAGCTGGCGGCGGGGGACGAACTGACCCTGTACGTGGAAGAAGCCGCGTATAAGGAAGCGAGCATCGGCCAGAAAAAAGCGAAATACGTCGGGGTTAATTCCAATATCGACGTTCTGTACGAGGACGCCGAGTTGATGGTCGTGAACAAGCCGGTGGGCATGCTTACGCACCCGGACCAGGCCGACCAGAAGGACACGCTTGTCAATCGAGTTCATGCGTATTTGTATCGCAAAGGCGAGCTGGACAGCCCGCTGTTCATGCCGGCGACGGCGAATCGGTTGGACCGGAATACGAGCGGCATCGTGCTCGTCGGGAAGACTGCCGGTATGCTGCATCAATTGAATCAGTGGATACAAAAGCACGAGCTGCAAAAATTTTATGTGACGATTGTGGAAGGAAAGATGGAAGGAGACGGGGTGTTGACGGGGAGTCTTGTTCGCGACGAGAAAAAGAATCGGACCCGCGTCGTCGGCCAGCATCCCGAAGGCTCAGGCAGCGAGGAACAGGCGAAGTCGGCTGAAACCCGGTACCAAGTGCTGCATACGCGCAACGACTACTCGCTCGTCGAAATCGAGCTGATCAGCGGTCGCACTCACCAGATTCGTACCCATTTTCAGGATATCGGGCATTCCCTGCTCGGCGATATTAAGTACGGAGGTAATCGGTTCGGCGACGTAAACCATCAATTGCTTCACGCTTGGCGAATCGTCCTGCCGGACGGGCGGGAATTCAAATCCCCTATGCCGACGCAAATGCGTTCCGTCGCCGACCGGGTCGGACTCAGATTGGATCTGTGACGAAGCTGTCACCGCTGAGCGAGAAGGAAGCTCTCAAATACGTTTCGCGATAATGCAACTACGATTGCTCTGACATACAAAAGCTGCATCCCCTCGACTCCGAAGGGAAGTGCGGCTTTTTTTTCGTGCATGAAAAACAACTATTGCACTAAGTGTATTAAGTGATATAATACACTTAATTCAAAGTCGGGGAGGAGGAAGTCGCTTGGAGGAAATTCGGGTCGGAGGCATGTATTTCTCGCTGGATCTGAGCCTGCCGCTGTACGAGCAAGTGCTTGAACAAGTTCGAAGCTCAATCGCGAAAGGCGAGATCGCCCTGGGCGACAAGATTCCTTCCGTGAGGGAGTTGGCGCAAGCGTTGAAAATCAATCCCAACACGGTCATGAGAGCCTATCAAGAATTAGAACGGGAACAGCTTACCGAAACCCGGCGCGGCCAGGGAACTTATATTACGTCCGATATCGCTAAAGTGGATCTGATCCGGTACCGGGTGGCAGACAAGGCGATCGAAGAATTTCTAAGCAAAATGACCGGACTTGGCTTTGAGACGCCCGAGATCGATAAGTTGCTGCGGATAAAAAGGGGTGAAGCGCATGAATGATACGGCGAACGTTGCAATACGCGCGGAAGACGTATGCAAGAGCTACGGCTCGCGGCAGGCGATCAGGAATCTGAACATGGCCGTGCCCGCGCATTCGGTTACGGCGATTCTCGGTCCGAACGGAGCAGGGAAGTCGACGTTGATGAGAATGATTACGGGGATGGAAACGCCGGACACGGGGACGTTCTCGGTATTGGGACGGAAGCCTTCCTGGGAGCTGAATCGATGGATCGCTTACTTGCCCGATCGTGCGCAGTGGTACAGCCATCATATGGTAGAACATGCCCTCGAGTGGGCGCGAACGCTGCAGCCGGGATTCAACGAGATGAGGGCTCGTGATCTGATGGTTACCCTTGATCTGGATGCTTCCATGAAAGTCGAAGGGATGTCCAAAGGGGAAGAGGCGCGCCTGATGTTGGCCCTGTGCCTCGCCCGCGATGTGCCTCTGCTTGTTCTGGATGAACCGTTCTCGGGCATCGACATGATCTCCAGGGAGAGAATCGTCGCCGCGCTCATCGACTCGTTCAGCGAACGGGAACAGACGGTGCTCATCAGTACACATGAAATCGCCGAGACGGAAAGTTTATTCGACTATGCCGTTTTCGTCGACAAGGGCGTAGCCGTTCTCGCGGGAGACGTCGAGCGGATGCGCGCGGAACGCGGATCCTTGCAGCAAGTCTACCGCCAACTATACGGATAGGAGGAACCAGCATGCCGAAAGGGGCATTCCGTTACTTAATCAAGCATGAGATTATCGCGGAGATGGGACGGATCCGTCAAGGAAAGTGGATTTGGTTCTACGCCGTGTTCATTTTGTTATTGGCTGGCGCGTCGGTGGCGGTCTGGGGATACGACGAGAATTACGATCCTTCCTACTTTTTGTTTACTGCATATATGTTTCCTTTTATGATTTTCGGCTTTGCCGTTAGAACGTTAAAAAGAGAATGGAATGGAGGCACGTCAGGCTGGTGGCTGACGCTTCCGTATTCGCGGGTCCTCCTGCTCGGCGCCAAAGCGATCGCCGCGTTTGTGCAGATTGTGGCGTGCATGGTCGTTTATTTTGCGATTGTCATGTTGCTAGGCGTGTATTCCCGCATTATGTTCGGAGCTCGAGTCACATCGATATCCGGTTTGTTCGATCTTGAAGCCCAGCTTTTCGCGGTACTTCTCGGAATCGTTCCGCTGATGCTGGTGATTGGCTTGTTGATCGTAGCGGTCAGGCGTTCCAGGATGAAATGGCTTGTTCCACTGCTTTGGATCGTGATGGGCGTCGGCGGGAATTTGTCGGGATGGATGATGACCGGCGGAGGCGGCTTGATCATCGCGGGTACCGAGAAAGAACTGGCTCTCATCTCTTATCCGCCTTCGTTATGGATATGGATCGTTCCGGTGTGGGCGGTTGCGGCGTTGCTGTTCGCTGCGACGGTGAGGGTATGCAATAAACATTTGCAAGCATAACGAATCGATAAAGAGGAAGGGAGTTCGGGCTATGAACAACGCTGCGATCGAAGTGATCAAATTGTTGAAAACCTATGACGGAAAAAAAGCGCTGGCCGGAATCTCGTTCAACGTGAAGGAAGGCAGCTGTTTCGGTTTGCTAGGGCCGAACGGAGCCGGCAAATCGACGACGATGAAAATTCTATCCGGTCTGCTCGAAGCGGATGGGGGCAGCGTAAGCATCTTTGGCAGGGAGATTCGTAAAGCGGGCAACGCGATCAAAGATCAGCTCGGCTACGTTCCGCAATCGATTACGTTGTATGAAAAGCTGTCCGCGTATGACAATTTGCAGTTTTTCGGAGAAATGTATGGCGTGCCGAAAAGCGAGCTGAAGCAGCGGATTGGCGAAGTGCTTGAGCAAGTCGGCTTAGCCGACCGCGCAAAGGACGAGGTAACCGCATTTTCCGGGGGAATGAAGAGACGCGTGAACATCGCGGCGGCTCTGCTGCATCGGCCAAAGCTGATCATCATGGACGAACCGACCGTCGGAATCGATCCGCAATCCCGCAATCATATTTTCGAAATGATCCGCGGTTTGAAGAAGGCGGGTGTGACCGTCCTTTATTCGACCCACTACATGGAAGAAGTCGAGGCGCTGTGCGACGATCTGGCCATCGTCGATCACGGTCAAGTCATCGCGCAGGGAGAGCTGAACGAAGTTTTGGAACGGCACGGCACTCAAACCGTATACTTGGAGCTTCATAACGGAGGGAGACCGCCCGCGCTTGCAGGCGTCAATGCGCCTATCCAACGCGGCCGGGGTTGGACGATCGAGACGGATGCTCCGCTGGACGTCCTTGCGGGGTGGGCGCAAGCTTGCCGATCGGCATCGCTAAAAGTCAGTCAATTGGAGATGGTCCGGCCTTCGCTAGAAGACGTCTTCCTGATCATGACCGGAACGACGCTAAGAGATAACTAGATCGGCCTGCGCCGAAAGGGGAAACGATCCATGATCATCCATATCGCCAAAAAAGAGTGGAAGCTGCTGCTCAAGGAGAAAGGGACTTTTTTCTGGCTTCTCGGCATGCCGGTCCTTTTCATCGTCTTGTTCGGATCTATACTGGGGAACGTGTCGAGCTCTGAAGTCACGGTCCCGTACGTCGACAATGATCATTCGGACGTTTCCCGGAGTTTCGTTGCTTCCGTGGAAGAGAAAAGCGGCTATAAGCTCGAAGAGAAGCAGTCGGCCGAGATGCAGGCACAAATCGATAAAATCCGGGACGGCAAAGGCACGGGGCTTCTCGTCATCCCCGGAGGGTTCGGGCAAAGCTTGCAAGAAAATGGAGGAAAAACGATCGCGATCGAGCTGTATCGCGAAGCGACGAGCGATTCGACGATCGCGCCGCTGCGCGCCGTGCTCGAGAACATGGCGAACGCATACCGCGAAACGAAGATAGACAAGGCGCTTGCCGACTCCGGGCAGACCGCGGAGAAGCGAGAACAGACGCTCTCCGCGCCGTTTACGATCGCCGATCGGTTGGAGAACGGTTCCGGGTACAACGTCATCTCGCAGATCGTTCCGGGTTATACGGTTATGTTCGTCTTTTTCGTCATCATATCGATGCTTAAGCGATTTCTTAGAGACAAGGAATCCGGCATGACCGCCCGTCTGCGCAGTACGCGCATGAGTCCCGTAAGCTACTTGCTCGGCATGTGGCTCAGCTATCTGGTCGTCGCGTTGATCCAGTGCACGGTGCTGCTGGCTTTCGGACATTTTGTATACGATCTTCATATCGGCGATCCGGTAGCCGTAGCCGTGCTTGTGCTGCTTCTAGCTCTGTGCGGGACGGGAATCGGCCTTGCGGTCTGCATGCTCGCCAAGAGCGAGAACCAAGGCATGGCCTTTACTCAGTTGCTGACGATGGGCGGCGCTGTATTGGGCGGGCTGTGGTTCCCGATCGATATGATGCCGCAGGCGATCCAGACGATCAGCCGGTTTACTCCGCAATATTGGGCGCAGAAAGCGTTCCAGGACATTATGCTCCGTGGTGTACACCTACCGGGCATCGTGAATTCGCTGCTGGTTTTGGCCTTGATCGCGGCGCTCGCCTTGATCGTGGCGATGCTTAGATACAAGAGGTTTATGAGGACGGCTTTGGGGTAAGGCAGGATTGCGTGCGACAAATAGATGGCCATTCGGCCGTCTATTTGTTTTTCGTTCATATTCAGTTCATAATGACGTCATATTATAATATTTACATATGATTTGTAAGGCCCACAACCTTTTAGGATTCGGAGTTGATGTTCGCGTGCTTAAGCTTTTTCGTTATTTGCAGCCTTATCGCTGGCTGGTCGCCGCGGTAATGGTGCTCGTTCTGCTGCAATCGTTAAGCGAATTGTATTTGCCGACTTTGATGGCGGACATCGTGAACGACGGCGTCGTCAAAGGAGATATCCCGTATATCTGGAAAATAGGCGGATTTATGCTTGGCGTCACGGCGATCGGAACGCTCGTGTCGATCGCGGCAAGTTATCTCTCGTCGCGCATTGCCGCCGGCTTCGGCAGGGACGTTCGCAGCAAGACGTTCCGCCACGTCGAGAATTTCTCCTTGCTGGAGTTCGATAAGATCGGTACGGCTTCGCTGATTACCCGCACGACCAACGATATTACGCAAGTTCAGCAAGTGCTGATCATGATGATGCGTTTGATGGTAGCCGCTCCTATGATGTGCGTCGGCGGCCTGATTATGGCGATCTCCAAAGACGCGCATTTGTCATTGGTATTCGTGGGGGCGATTCCGGTATTGGCTCTTACGATCTATTTGATCGCAAGCAGAGGTATCCCGTATTTCAAAGTCATGCAGAAGAAGGTCGATAAGCTCAATCTCGTCTTGCGCGAAGGCTTGACGGGGATCCGGGTCATTCGTTCGTTCAACCGCTTCGAGCACGAGACGAAACGGTTCGACGAAGCGAACCGCGATTTGACGCAAACCGCGATCAGAGTCAACCAAATTATGGCGTTTATGATGCCGATGATGATGTTGATTCTGAACTTTTCATCGCTGGCGATCATCTGGTTCGGAGGCATTCGGGTTAGCCAAGGCCATATGCTTGTTGGCGACTTGATGGCATTTCTGCAATACGCGATGCAAATCATGTTCTCGCTGCTCATGGTATCGATGATGTTCGTCATGGTGCCGCGCGCATCGGCATCCGCCGTTCGGATCAACGAGGTGTTGAATACGAAACCGGTCATGGACGACAAAGTCCATAACACGGTGAAGAAGGATGCGGATGATTCTTCTGCGATTCCCGCAAATCCGGAAGCTACGCCGGGCTTGGTGGAATTCGAGAACGTCTCTTTCCGTTATCCCGGAGCGGAAAGTCCGGCGATATCGGGCATTAGCTTCAGCGCGGCGCCAGGGGAAGTGACCGCCATCATTGGGGGAACCGGCTCGGGAAAATCGACGCTGCTCAGCATGATTCCGAGATTTTACGACGCTGAAGATGGGGCCGTCCGCATTGGCGGAGCCGACGTTCGAGATCTGCCGGTAGACAGTCTGCGCGGTTTGATTGGACTCGTGCCGCAGAAGGCCCAGCTCTTCACGGGCACTGTGGCCGATAACATCCGCTATGGCAAAACGGATGCCGATGACGAAGAAATTCGTCATGCGGCTGCGGTCGCGCAAGCCGCGGATTTCGTCGAGGAAATGTCGGAAGGTTACTCGGCGATGATCTCACAAGGCGGCTCGAATTTGTCCGGCGGACAAAAGCAGCGTCTGTCGATCGCCCGGGCGCTCGTCAGAAAACCTTCAATTTATCTGTTCGACGATAGCTTCTCCGCGCTCGACTTTAAGACGGATGCCAAGCTTAGGGCAGCGCTGAAGAACGAGACGACGGAAGCGACCGTCATTATCGTCGCCCAGCGGGTAAGCACCGTCATGGATGCGGACCGAATCGTCGTCATGGACGAAGGGCGAGTCGTCGGAATCGGCAATCATAAAGAGTTAATGAATAGCTGCGTCGTCTATCGCGAGATCGTGTCTTCGCAGTTGTCTGAGGAGGAGATCGCATGAGCGAGAAACAGAGCCATCAAGGAGCCCCAGGAAGAGGTCCGGGCCGGGGACCGATGGGTCCCGGCGGCATGGGCGGCATGGGTGGCATGGGGATGCCAGTGCAGAAGGCCAAAAACTTCAAAGGCACTCTGCGCAGGCTAGTCGGTTATTTGCGTCCTCAGCGTGCGAAGCTGCTGGCCGTGTTCGTGACGGCCATTCTGAGCACGGCTTTTGCGATCTATAGCCCTAAAGTATTGGGGCAAGCGACAACGAAACTGTTCGAAGGTATGATGGGCAAGATTAAGGGCGATCCGAACGCGCATTTTGATCTGGCGGGCATATGGCAGATCGTCCTTTTCTTGGCGGGCTTGTACATTGTAAGCTCCATTTTCAGCTATATTCAACAGTTTCTCATGGCGGGCGTCGCCCAGAAAACGGTGTACGGGCTGCGCAACGAAGTGAACGCCAAGCTCGGTAAGCTCCCATTAAAATTTTTCGATAACCGGACGCACGGGGAGATTCTGAGCCGCGCGGTGAACGATGTCGATAACATCAGCAATACATTGCAACAAAGCTTGACGCAGTTGATCACATCACTGATCACGATCGTCGGCGTAATTATTATGATGCTGACCATCAGCCCGTGGTTGACGCTGATTCTGCTTCTGACCCTCCCGCTATCTATGATCGTTATCCGGGGTGCGGCAAGCCGATCCCAGAAATACTTTAAGACGCAGCAGATGGAGCTAGGACAGTTGAACGGGCACGTCGAGGAAATGTACTCCGGGCATAAAATCGTCAAAGCCTACGGCCAGGAAGAAAACTCCGTCGCCCATTTCGATCGGATTAACGAGAGGCTGTACGAATCGGGCTGGAAAGCCCAGTTCGTGTCCGGCAATATCATGCCTCTAATGAGCATGGTCAGCAATATCGGCTACATGTTTATCAGCGTTGTCGGGGGGATTATGGTCACGCGAGGTTCGATCTCCATCGGTAACATCCAAGCTTTTATCCAGTATGCAAGACAATTCTCGATGCCGCTCGTGCAGACGGCGAACATCGCGAATATCATCCAGTCGACGATCGCTTCGGCGGAACGGGTATTCGAGTTGCTGGACGAAGAGGAAGAAATTCCGGAAGCGGCGGAAGGCCAAGACGTCGTCTTGTCTTCGCCGAAAGGGGATGTGGCGATGCGCGGGGTGAGCTTCGGTTACAAAGAAGACGCGTTGCTCATCGAGAACATGGACATCGACGTCCGCAGCGGCCAGATGGTCGCGATCGTCGGCCCGACCGGAGCCGGTAAAACGACGCTCGTCAATCTGCTCATGCGGTTCTATGAAGTAAACGGCGGCGGCATTACGGTCGACGGCGAAGACATTACCAGAATGAAAAGGGCACATCTGCGCGGCTTGTACGGGATGGTACTGCAAGATACGTGGCTGTTCAACGGAACGATTCGCGACAATATCGCTTACGGCCGGATCGGAGCAACGGAAGACGAGATTGTCGAAGCAGCGAAGGCCGCGCATGCGGACCATTTTATCCGCACCTTGCCAGAAGGCTACGATACGGTGTTAAATGAAGAGGCGTCCAACTTGTCCCAGGGACAGAAGCAGCTGCTTACGATCGCGAGGGCGATCTTGGCGGATCCGGCGATCCTGATTCTGGACGAAGCGACGAGCAGCGTCGATACGCGGACCGAAGTGCACATCCAGAAAGCCATGCACGAGCTGATGAAGGACAGAACAAGCTTCGTTATCGCGCATCGCTTATCCACGATTCGCGACGCGGATTTGATTCTTGTCATGAACCACGGCAGCATCATCGAGAAAGGTACGCATACCGAGCTTCTGGCGCAGGGCGGATTCTACGCGGATCTATACTATAGCCAGTTCACGGGCGGCGGGAAAGTACAAGTGACCGCGGGATAATAGGTGAAGGGCGGGCCGAATGGCAATGGGGGGAGCGGGAGGTGCTCCTGTTCCCTCCGTGCCGTCCGGCCCAAATCATTCACTCGCTGCCCACCTCTCACGGTATCCCTTTCGATCAGGTAGGTGCAAAGTCTCGTATCCGCTCTGTCGGTATCCCTTTCGATCAGGTTGGTGCACAGCCTCGTATCTCGTATCTGCTCTGACGGTATCCCGTTCGGTCAGGTTGGTGCACAGTCTCGTATCCGCTCTGACGGTATCCCGTTCGGTCAGGTTGGTACATAATCGCTTATTATGCTATTTTAGTATTCTATTGGATCAGGAAGATGAATGGATTGCTAAGTGAAGAGGAGAGAGAAAATGGCAAGTTTTGAGGAAGTCGTTCGAGGAAGACGCAGTATTGGTAAAGTGAAGTCGGATCCGATTCCAAAGGAATTGGTAGAGAAATTGATCGATGCGGCAATTTGGGCGCCGAACCACTTTCGTACCGAACCTTGGCGGTTTATCGTCATGACCGGAGAAGGGCGGAAAGTTCTCGGAAACGCTTATGTGGACATCGCATCTGAAAAATGGGACGAGGTGTCTAACGAGGAACGCGAGCAGCGTTCGGAAAAAGAGGTAGCCAAAGCGTTCCGTTCCCCAGTTGTTATCGCAGCGGTGTGCGCTCCTTCGGACGATCCGCGGGCCGACTTGCGGGAAGAACTGGCGGCTTCCCATGCCGCGGTGCAGAACCTTCTGTTGTCCGCGCACGCCAACGGTCTTGGAGCCGTATGGCGCACGGGCGATCCCACGTATCATCCCAAAATGAAACAAGCCTTCGGACTCGGCGAACGCGAGCAGATCGTCGGCTTTGTTTACGTCGGATATCCCGATATGCAGCAGCCCGAAGGTACTCGCACACCCGGAGCGGAAAAAACGGTCTGGATTGAAAATTAACATAGCGAAGTTGAACCGAAAGCCATTCCCAAAAGTATGTTTGGGATGGCTTTTTTTCTAACGGAAATGACAACCCTTATTTGCCCGATCCTCCGACATTAAAAATTTTAACGGAACGGACAGCCGTTATATGGTCGAAATAGACCTGCTTCAAGCTTTTTAAGGTCAAATAAAGCCCCATATTTCCGTTAGATTTTGAATAACCCAGATTTCGAAAATATAGCAGCGTTGATTTCCGTTAGATATGCGCTTATATGTTTCTACTGAACCAAGGGGATAGCGACAGGGGGGATTCTGTCTAAGCATCAGGGCATATAGAGGGGAGACCCAACCTGAGTCGAGGGGATAGCGTAAGAGAGAAGGACGGAGAGAGAAGAATCTTCGCCACTTCCCCCTGAACGGAAGGGATAGTCGCAATAGGGATAGCGGGAATAGCCGCCGGCCAGCTTACTTCTCGTCTAGAGTAGCAACTGAGCGGCGGATGATCATGTCGGCGGGGAGGACGACTTTTTTCCACGGCTGATCGGCGGAGCCGCGTTCCTGGATGCGATCGATAAGCATCTGCGTTCCTAGGTAGCCGAATTGGTAGGCCTGCTGGGCGATGACGGTCAAAAACGGATCGATTTCCGAAAAAGGACCAAGGTCATCGAAGCAGACGAGGGACATTTCCTCCGGCACCTGTATGCCCCGTGCGTGAAGCGTGCGAATGACTTCGACGGCGAGTACGTTGTTGCCCGCTACGATCGCCGTCGGCAGCGAATCCATGCGGTCGAACCAGCGTTCGATTTCCGATAGGTCGCTCCTTGGCTCGAAAGCCGTCTCCAGCACGTACTTCTCATCGAAAAGGACGTCGTTCAGCTTCAGCGCCTCCCGATAGCCCTCCAATCTGAGCCTCGCGCTAGAGATTTGTGGCGAGCCGTTGATTAGGGCGATCCTGCGATGACCATGCGAGGTTAAATGTTCGACGAGTTTCCGCGCGTTCTCCTTGCTGTCCCCGAGTACGACGTCGCTGTCCATGCCGGGAACTTCGCGGTCGAGCAAGACGAACGGTACCTGATGCTTGCGAAGCGTCTCCAGGTGCGGCAGCGAGAGATCGCCGGCCGGAGCGACCAGCACGCCGTCGGCACGAGTCGCGAGAATCGTATCGATATAATCCTTCTCTTTGTCGACGCTCTCGTCCGAGTTGCCGAACAGCAGGCGGAAACCGTGTTTCTTGGCGGCGTCCTCCGCGCCTCGGGCCAACGTCGTATAGAAAGGATTTGTAATATCCGTAATCAGCAGGAACAGTACGTTGCTTTGCTGCAGCACCAAGCTGCGAGCCATATGATTCGGAACGTAGTTCAGTTCATCCATGACTCGGCGGACTTTCGCGCGGGTCTTGTCGCTGATTTTGCCAGTGTTATTGATAACTCTGGAGACGGTCATAGCCGAGACGCCCGCTTTAGCCGCGATGTCGTATATCGTAACCATTGATGGAGAGCTCCTTGTCGTCATTAGGTTCTTTTATCTTACAAAATTAAAGAATTGACAGCAAGCGTTTTCCTTGTTACTTTAGGGTTATCGGTAACATTATTTTATTCATTGGAGGCTAAAAGATATGGCAGATCAACAGTTCAGATGGAAAGGCGAATTCCCGAAGATTGGAATCCGCCCCACAATTGACGGCCGTCGCAGAGGCGTTCGCGAGTCTCTGGAAGATCAGACGATGAACATGGCGAAAGGCGTCGCCAAACTGCTTAGCGATAACCTCCGTTATCCGGACGGCTCACCCGTTCAGTGCGTCATCGCCGACTCAACGATCGGCGGAGTCGCTGAATCCGCGGCAGCCGCAAGCAAGTTCTCCAAAGAAAACGTTGGCGTCTCGATCACGGTTACGCCTTGCTGGTGTTACGGTACGGAAACGATGGACATGGACCCTTCCATTCCGAAAGCGATCTGGGGCTTTAACGGGACGGAACGTCCGGGCGCCGTATACTTGGCGGCAGTGCTGTCCGCTCACGCTCAAAAAGGCTTGCCTGCCTTCGGTATCTATGGACACGACGTGCAAGACGCGGGTTCCACGGAAGTTCCGGAAGACGTTAGAGAAAAGCTGCTCGGCTTCGCTCGCGCGGGTCTCGCGGCTGCGATGATGAAGGGCAAATCTTACTTGGCGATGGGTTCCGTATCGATGGGCATCGCCGGTTCGATCGTAAGCGACAGCTTCTTCCAAGAGTATCTGGGCATGCGCACAGAATATATCGACATGAGCGAATTCGTTCGTCGCATAAACGAAAATATCTATGATCCGGTGGAATATGAGAAAGCGTTTGCATGGGTAAAGAAAAACTGCATCGAGGGTCCGGACATCAACGCGGAAAGCATCCAATCCAGCCGTGCTAAGAAGGATCAGGATTGGGAGACAGTCGTTAAGATGACGATCATCGCCCGCGACCTGATGATCGGAAATCCGCGCCTTGCCGAGCTCGGCTTCGGCGAAGAAGCTAACGGTCATAATGCGATCGTCTCCGGCTTCCAAGGCCAGCGCCAATGGACGGACCATTTCCCGAACGGCGACTTCATGGAGACGATCCTGAATTCCTCGTTCGACTGGAACGGTATTCGCTCGCCTTATATGGTTGCGACGGAGAACGACAGCTTAAATGGCGTGGTCATGCTATTCGGCCATCTGCTGACGAACACGGCGCAAATCTTCGCCGATGTTCGCACGTACTGGAGTCCCGAATCCGTTGAACGCGTCACGGGCCATAAGCTGACGGGCGAGGCGGCGAACGGAATTCTTCACTTGCTCAACTCAGGCTCCGCGACGATGGACGGAACCGGAGAGCAGACGAAAGACGGCAAGCCGGTGATGAAGCCATTCTGGGAAATTACCGAAGAGGATGCCCAGAAGTGTCTGGACGCGACCTCCTGGCGTCCGGCGAATGTCGAGTACTTCCGTGGGGGCGGATATTCCTCGGACTTCTTGACCCGGGGCGGCATGCCGCTGACGATGTCCCGCTTGAACTTGGTCAAAGGCATCGGACCGGTATTGCAAATCGCGGAAGGTTATTCCGTCGATCTGCCGCCGGAAGTTCACGATACGCTGGACAAACGAACAGATCAGACTTGGCCGACGACCTGGTTCGCGCCGGTTATTACGGGCAAAGGCGCTTTCAAGAACGTCTACGACGTCATGGACAACTGGGGAGCGAACCACGGCTCGATCAGCTACGGTCATATCGGCGCGGACTTGATTACGCTCGCTTCGATCCTGCGCATCCCGGTCAGCATGCACAACGTACCGGAAGAAAAAGTGTTCCGTCCGCGCGCATGGGGACTGTTCGGCACGGATAATCCAGAGAGCGCCGACTACCGCGCTTGCCAAAACTTCGGACCTCTATACAAATAAGAACGGAGAAGATCGATGAGCAGCCAAGATATTCGTCTGGAACTATGCAAATACGCGCAGAAAACGGTCGCCAACAAGCTTGTGGTTGGACCGGGAGGCAACTTGAGCGCACGTTACGAAGGCAAAATGTATCTATCCCCAAGCGGATTCGCTTTGGATGAAATCAAGCCGGAGCAATGGGTAGAAGTGGACATCGAGACTGGCGACATTACCGATATCGGCCTCCGTCCGTCGTCCGAAGTGCTGATGCATCTATACGCTTACCGTCAAAACCCGAACATCGGCGCGATGGTGCACACGCATCCGCCATATTGCATCGCTTTTACGTTAGTCGAGAAGGATTTGCCGATCATGTTTCCGGATCAAGCCGCTCTTGTCGGCAAAACCGTGTACGTCGATTACGTGCTGCCGACGACCGACAAGCTCGCCGACGCCGTCGTCGAGAAGATCGAGCATTCCTCGATTCTTCTCGGGAACCACGGATTGGTCACGACCGGACGCAATCTGCGCGAAGCATACTACCGTACGGAAGTCGTGGAGGAAAGCGCGAAGATTTTCCTGATCGCCAAAGCGATCAAAGAACCGAAGGTATTGACCAAGGAAGAATTCGAAGAGATCGCCTCGCTGGAAAGCGAAGCTTATCGTATTCAGTTGCTGCAGAAGATGAAGTAAGAACGTCACTACTCATGGGGGAGGGATAAGCGTTGACAACGAAAGCGACCGTGCTCGCATTCGATATGGGTGCGAGCAGCGGCAGAGCTTTGATCGGAAAGCTGACGTCCGAACCCGATGGCAAGCGAAGGCTGGATGTGTCGGAGATTCACCGTTTTCCCAACCATGCGATACAGATCGGCAACCATCTGCATTGGGATACGTTAAGATTGCTTCACGAGATGAAAAAAGGGATTCGATACGCCTTCCAACAAGGATACGAGCCGACGACTTTCGGGATCGATACTTGGGGCGTCGACTTCGGCCTGTTGGATGCGAACGGTGAATTGATCGGAAACCCTTATCATTACCGGGACCCGCAGACGGAAGGGCTGATCGAGGAAGTCGGCAACCTGATCGGGCAAGAGGTTTTGTTTAAGCAAAGCGGCCTGCAGTTTATGCCCTTTAATACGCTATACCAACTGTATGCGATGAAAAAGGCGGCTTCTCCGAAGCTGGACATCGCTCAGACGCTGCTGCTGACGCCGGATTTGCTCGCTTATTTGCTTACGGGCGTCAAATCGTGCGAGTTCACAATGGCAACCACGACTCAGCTATTCCATCCCGAGACGCAAGCTTGGAACACGGAGCTGATGGAGCGGCTCGGCATCCCTTCGCGACTTTTCTTGGAGCCGGTGCATTCGGGAACGATTCTCGGACCGCTTGCGCCGGAAGTGGCGTCGGAGTTGGGTGTTCCGGCGATGCAAGCCGTATCCGTCGGAACGCACGATACGGAATCGGCCATCGCCGCCGTTCCAGCAGGCGACGAACCTTTTGCTTTCCTCGTATGCGGAACATGGTCGCTGCTGGGAACGGAGATGAACGCGCCGCTGCTCACGCCCGAGACGCTCGAGCTCGAGTTCTCCAACGAAGGCGGCGTCGGCGGGACGTACCAGTTGCTCAAAAATATCATGGGCTTGTGGCTGTTGCAGGAATGCAAGCGGGAATGGGACGAACAAGGCAAGGAGATCGGATTCCCCGATCTTGTGCGCTTAGCCGAGCAGGCCGAACCTTTCCGCAGCCTCGTCCATCCGGACGATCCGAGGTTTTTCTCGCCGGGTGGCATGGCGGATAAGATTCGCGCTTTCTGCGCGGAGACGAACCAGCCGATCCCGCAATCGGAAGGCGAGATCGTCCGCTGCATTCTGGAGAGCTTGGCCTTGCGTTATCGCCAAGCGTTAGAACAAGCGGAGAAGCTGACGAATCGAACTTACGGCGGATTGCATATGGTTGGAGGCGGCATTCAGAACCGTCTGCTTTGCCAGTTTGCCGCTAACGCGCTGGGCAAGCCGGTGTGGGCGGGACCAGTCGAAGCTAGTGCGATCGGCAATATGCTCATGCAGCTCGTAGCGCTCGGAGAATGCAAAGATTTGCGCGAAGCCCGCAAGCTTGTCGCAGAATCATTTCCGATTGACGTTTATGAGCCGGATCTTGAGTCGGATTGGACTACGGCTTACGAGACTTTTATCGGCTACGGAAGAGTATAAGGGGCCATGAAGGAGAACGGCATATGCTAAAAGGAATCTCGAAATTGATCTCGCCGGAATTATTGAAAATTCTGATGGAGATGGGCCATAGCGATGAAATTGTCATCGCTGACGGCAATTTCCCGGCTGCCAGCCATGCGCAAAGACTGATCCGCGCTGACGGTCACGGTGCTCCCGAGTTGCTCGATGCCATCCTACGGCTATTCCCGCTCGATCAATACGTGGACAGGCCGGTGTCGCTCATGCAAGTGATGCCTGGCGACACCGTCGAAACGCCGATCTGGAATACGTACGGCGAGATTATCGAAGCGCGAACGGGTCTAGCCGCGCCCTTCGAGGAAGTCGAACGATTCGCTTTCTATGAGCGGGCCAAAAAAGCATACGCGATCGTCGCCACGGGCGAGAGCGCGCTGTATGCGAACGTCATTCTTAAGAAGGGCGTCATAACGGAATAACCGCAGTTAAATCCCGCTTTCTCCTAGATGGAGAAGCGGGATTTAACGTTTAATAGATGAGGTAGGTCTTGCATTCTCACAATATACCGTCTAAAATACTGAATTAACGTTCAGTATTCAGATCGGAGGCAAAGCCGCATGAACAAAAAGAAGCTTCAAAGCGAACAAACGAAAAAACGCGTCGCGGACGCCGCAAAAGCGCTGTTCGTTCAGAAGGGATACAAGGCGACTTCGATCGAAGACATCGTGAAGGCGACGGGAAGCAGCGCGGGGAACATCTATTATCATTTTAAGAGCAAGGAAGGCTTGTTTCTTTATCTATTGAGCGAATGGGACCGGGAATGGGAACAAAAATGGCAGGATAGAGAAAGTTTATTCCCGACAACCAAAGATAAGCTGTATGGCATGGCTGAGCAATTAGTGCTCGACAATCTTAATCACCCTCTGACCAAAGCGGCCGACGAGTTTTACAACTACTCGGAGAAGGCCGGCGATGTGGAAGAACGAATGGCGGAAATGATGGCGGGGTACCTTAGCTTTAATCGGAAGTTGCTTCAGCAAGGAATCGACAACGGCGAATTTGACCGTACGGACGTCGACAAACTCGCGATCGTTCTGGACAGTCTAATTATCGGGCTCAGCCAGCATTCGCGGAAAATGAACCAAGAAGAAGCGCTGACGCTGTACAGGTTTGCGGTTGACGTGTTCCTTAATGGTATTGCCATAAACCGGGACGCGCCGCGATAGCGGCAGGTTGCCCACCTGGCATCCTTTCCGTTTGAGGTGTCGTTTTTAACGTCTTGATATAGAATGAACATTCAGTATAAAAGCACGGGGGACTCATAAATGGCATTACTTCTTAGAAACCGCGGAGCTGTCTTGCTCTTGATGTTTAATATTTTTCTAGTATTTACGGGTGTCGGCCTGGTCATTCCGGTCATGCCCAAGTATATGACGGAACTGCATATTAGCGGCAGCATCGTAGGTTTGCTCGTCGCGGCGTTCTCTATTACGCAGCTCTTGTTCTCACCGATGGCGGGAAGACTGTCCGACACGATGGGCCGGAAGAAGCTCATCGTTGCGGGCATGATCGTGTTCGCCTTTTCCGAATGGCTGTTCGGGGCAGCCAGCTCGTCCGTACTGCTGTTCGCGGCAAGGATGCTCGGAGGAATCGGAGCGGCGTTAATTATGCCGGCGGTTATGGCTTACGCAGCGGACGTGACCACGAACGAGGAGAGAGCGGCCGGCATGGGCTTCATTAACGCGGCGATCACGACGGGGTTCATAATCGGTCCCGGCATCGGTGGTTTTATCGCCGGATTCGGCGTACGCGTGCCGTTCTATGCGGCTGCCGTCGCCGGCCTGGCCGCGGCCGCGATTACCGCATTCGTACTGCCAGAATCGCGGCCGGCTGAGAAGCTGCAACGCAAGGACGCCATTCCAGCGAAGAAACAAAGCCTTTTCGAGCAGCTTCGCAATTCGTACCGACAGCCTTATTTTCTAAGCTTGATTATTGTGTTCGTCATGTCGTTCGGCCTTGCGAATTATGAGACGGTCTTTGGGTTGTTCGTCGACCATAAATTCGGCTTTACGCCGAGGGACATCGCGTTTATTATCACGTTCGGATCGATCGCGGGGGCGGTCGTTCAGGCGACCGTGTTCGGGTGGATGCTGAATCGGTTCGGAGAGAAGCGGGTCATCTCCGTCTGTTTGTTCATGGCGGGTATATTCATTCTGTTAACTTTGTTTGTGAGCCAATACTGGCTGATCTTCGCCGTGACATTTATCGTATTTCTCTCGATCGATATTTTGCGCCCCGCGATCAGCACGCAAATGTCGATGGTGGCCGAGGAGCAGCAAGGTTACGTCGCGGGCCTGAATTCGGCCTTTACGAGTCTGGGGAATATTGCGGGTCCGGTGGCGGCGGGAATATTGTTCGATGTGAATATTAATTCTCCGTATGTCCTCGCGTTCCTTATTCTGATGGGAAGCTTCGCCTTATCGCTCAGGGCGGGGCGGGACCGGGGGAGTTCCCGAACGCATGCCGCAAGCAGGGAATAATCGCCATAACCTATCATTCTTGTTAAGATGAAATCAGGAATGATTCCAATACCGTTTCGGGAGATGTCCGAGAATGAAGCTCGATCGGCTATTATCTATCGTGATTTTATTGGTGAACAGAAGAAGGGTTCAGGCCAAGGAGCTCGCGGATCGTTTCGAAGTGTCGGTGCGCACGATCTATCGCGACATCGAGGCGATCAACCAAGCGGGCATCCCGGTCGTGACATTCCAAGGCGCCAGCGGCGGCATCGGATTAACGGAAGGATACAGGCTGGACCGCAACGTGCTGACCGACGACGAGCTGATCGAGATCGTGAACGCTTTGCAAAGCGTGGCGACGATCTATCCGGAAGGAAACGGCAAGAACCTGCTGGAGAAAATGAACAGCATCGTTCCGCAAGCGGAATCGGAACGGTTCCGTTCGCGCACGCGGCAGTTTATCGTCGATTTTTCCCCATGGGGCAGGCGGGGGACGCTGGAGGAAAAGCTAGAACTGATCAAGCGGGCCGTGGAGGACGAAGTCGAAGTCAGCTTTACTTATTGCAGTGCAGATGGCAAAGTGACCGAACGTTCCGTGGAGCCTTACACGCTCGTATTGAAAAAACAAACGTGGTATTTATACGCCTATTGTCTGGAACGGCGAGATTTCCGCTTGTTCAAGCTGATTAGGATGAAGGAAGTCAAAGCGACCGGGCGAGCGTTCGCTCGGCGTTGCATCGATCTGGAGTCCATTCCGTGGAACCGCGAGTGGTTCGCGCCGGAGAAAACGGAATCGGTGAAGCTGTTGTTTCATCCGAGAGCCAAACATCTGGCCGAAGAATGGTTCGGGGCGGAACATCTGATTCCGGAGGAGAGAGGGTATGTCGTGTCGGCCGATTTTCCCGAGGATCGGTGGCTGTACGGTTTTATTCTCGGCTTCGGGCCGGATGCAGAAGTGCTGGAGCCAGAGCGGATCAGGGAGAAGATTAAACAAATGGCGCTGGATGTTTATCGAAAATACGCTTCGCCGCCGCAAACCTGACAATCCGTTGTCAGGTTCCTCGTCGTATAGTGAAGATTAATACGATTAGGAGTGAGAATAGGATGCAAAATGAAGCGTTATGCCAAAGCTGCGAGATGCCGAGTTCGTACGCTATGATTCGATTGGACGAGCTCACGCTCGTCGGAATCGCGGCAAGAACGTCGAACGGCTTGGAAATGAGCGGCAACGGCAAGATTGGCGGGCTATGGGACAGATTTTGGAAGGAAGGCGCCGATCGGACGATTCCGTCCGACGGTTCGGGTCAGCAGCCGATCTACGGATGTTATTGCGAGTATGAGGACGGGGCTTCGGGGAGTTATACGATTCTGATCGGGAACAAGGTCACGGAGATCGATGACCGGCTGCATTCCGGGCTCGAATCTAAGGTGATACCGGCTTCGGACTATGCCGTGTTTAAGACGAGACGGGGTCCGATCGCGACCGTTGTCTTGGAAACGTGGCAGGAAATATGGCGATTGTCCGCCGATTCGAAAATTCAGAGAACCTTTACCGGCGATTTCGAGTTTTACGACGAGAGAAGCGCGGATCCTGACAATACGCAAGTCGAGATTTACGTTGCGGTGAAATCCAACAATCTATAGTTGGCATTCGGTTATCTTTTTTTGACAGAGGTCGGTAGGTATTTCCAATCGGGCGTCGAAATTACTTGAGAGCCAATCTCGAGGAGGAAATGCGATGGAAAACCAGCCGATCTTTAAAGATCATAATTTCACGATTACGAAAGAACTTTTCATAACCGGCAATATGCGTTTTGCCATACAGCATTTGGTTTCGATCAAGCTAGTGAAAACAAAGAGAACCATTCCGTACACGCTGCTCGTCATAGAAGCGCTACTAATTGCAACTGGATTCATTTGGGATTTCAAGTTCCATTCTCTTGTGTCGCTTCTCGGGATATTGGGAGTCGTGGCTAACGCGCTTCTCTATATTTTCATCAAACCGGTTCACAAGCTGACGTTGGTGTTTTCCTCCGGAGAAAAAGAAATCGTCGGGGTGACCGACTATGCGTATCTCGAGGGACTAGCCAACGCGTTCAGCCGTTCGATCGTGGAGACGAAACAGAGAAGCATGATGATCGGCTAGCCGAAGCCGCGCGATAAACAAAGACCTCAGTTCTCCCGAGAAATCGGAAGGATTGAGGTCTTTCGCTTTACTTCACTGTTATTTCGATTCGCCTTGCAAGTAATTGAAGAACGGTCCGTCGACCCAGAAGTCGTAGTTCACGACCGTCGCGGACGGATCCAGCTTCTTGAAGCCCGCAGTTACGGCAGCCGATTGAAGCTTCAGCGAGAACGACTGTGCGTAGTAATGTCCGGCGGAGATCTTGTTGTTGGAAATTTTCTTATAATCTTTGAGCTCGGTTTGAGAATAATACAACGGCTGCCACCAGGAACCGTAGATGAGACCGGCTTGCTTCTCTTCGTTTTTCTTGGCGTAGCGGAGCACGATGTCGTTAAAACGGTTCTTGTCGGCCGTTGAAGCGAATTCGAAAGCCAAATCGTATTCCTTGGCGTATTCGATATAGTTCCCGTTCTCGATCTGAACGACCTCGTACAGGTCGGAAACGCCCGGATCGCCCCATTCTTGAAGGTAGATAAAGGCGGACGTCTTCGGTTCGAATTGGACTTTGGCTTTGATGCCTTCGCTGCGAAGCAGGCCGATGAGCTGAAGGGCGTGCTTGAAATCCGAGTGTCCGTAGACGAGAGACAAGGAATCGATGAAGTTGGCGTCGTAACGGCTGTCTTTCAAGTTATAACCCGTGACGAGATCTTGTTTCAACGCTTCGTCTACGATTTTTCTGAGCTCCGGCGCTTGGATAATGTCCGAAGTCCGGTAAGCATCGTTCAGCTTGGCGAAGATGTCGGCATCCGAAGAATATCCGAGATAGTGTTTATATTGTCCTTTGGCTTCGAGAACTTTGCCGAGCAATGCGGTCGCGAGCGACTGGGAGGCGAGACCGTCGTTGCGGATTTCCGCGTAATAATCAGAAGTCAGCAGGCCGGCGTCCACCGCCGCGGCTAGCGTCCGCGCTTTGTCAGACGCGTACGCGTTCGATTTCCAGTTTAGCTTCAGTGCGGCGAGTGCTTTTTTTGTTTTGTCCGCGCTGTATGTGGCGGCGAGTTCCTTTAGATCGGCCGCCGTTAACGCGAGTTGCACCGCTTCGGCTGCTTGCAGCCGATCCGTCGTTTTGCCGGCCGTGGACACGGCTTTCGCGCCTGGAGCGGAAGCTAGAATCGCGTTCAGGGCAGTTACGAATTGGCCTCTCGTTAGCTTATCGCTTACAGTGACGCCGAATTTTTCTTTAAGGAAAACTCCGTATTCTTTTGCTTGAGCCGAAATTGGCGAAACGGACTGTGCGACTGTCGCCGCGGAACTCCAGGATGGCGAGAAGGCTGCGGCTGAGGCCGGGAGAAGCAACGCGGATGCGAGCAACAGCTTGGATGCTGTCGAAATGTTTTTTCTCATGATTAATTCCTCCAATTCAGATGAAAATACTATGAATATTGGATCGATCTTAGCATTATAATCCTACGCGTGTCAATACACAAACAAAGCGTGCCTCCCATGAATAGGGAAGCACGCTCTGTGATCTTGCTGCTTATCCGATTTCTTGTCTCGCTTCGGCGATCAGCTCGTAAGATCTTAATCTCGCTTGATGGTCGTAAATCTGCGAGGCGATGATCAGCTCGTCGGCGCCGGTGTCCGCGATGATGGCCTGCAACCGGTTCTTGACCTGCTCCTTGTCGCCGACAACGGCGAAGCCGAATTGCCGGAGCAGCGCCGCTTCTTCATACGGGGACCACAATCCGTCCATGCTGTCTACCGGAGGAGGCAACTGGCCGAAGCGTCCCCGAATCATATTCAGGAATGCCTGCTGTTGAGAAGTGGCCAGCCTTTTGGCTTCGCGTTCGGTATCCGCCGCGGTTACGCTGACGCCGATCATGGCATACGGCTTCTCCAGCGTCTCGGACGGACGGAAGTTGTTGCGGTATATCTCCAGAGCGGGCATCAGATAATCCGGTGCAAAATGGCTTGCGAACGAGAACGGAAGACCGAGCTGAGCGGCCAATTGCGCGCTGAAGCCGCTGGATCCAAGCAGCCAGATCGGCACGTCGAGCCCTTCGCCGGGGATGGCGCGAACGATGCCGTTCACCGGCGCCGAGTTCGGTTTGAAGAACGCCCGCAATTCGCTCAACAGCTCGGGGAAGTCTTCGCCGCCGGCGCCGAGTCCTCTGCGGAGAACGCGGGACACCGCCTGGTCGGAACCGGGGGCTCTTCCGAGGCCGAGGTCGATCCGGTTCGGATAGAGCGACTCGAGCGTGCCGAACTGTTCGGCGATGACAAGCGGCGCGTGGTTGGGCAGCATAATGCCTCCCGAACCGACGCGGATCGTCGAGGTGCCCCCAGCGACATGACCGATCAGGACGGAAGTGGCTGAGCTAGCGATTCCGGGCATACCGTGATGTTCGGCGAGCCAGAATCGATTGTATCCCCATCGCTCAGCGTGCTGAGCGAGATCGAGCGTATGGCGGAAAGAAACGGCAGGTGTACTGCCTTCGGTAATCGATGCCAGATCAAGGACGGAGAAGGTTGCGGACCGAGTTGATGCCATAGTTGTTGCGCCTCCTTACGGGCGGTGTTGCCCTTCGTTCATATTGCGGATCAATTGCAGCAAGCAGCGGTTAAAGGACGACAGATCATCCGTGCACAGATGTTTGAAGTTTGTTTGAGTGCCGAAAATATCGAATTGTTCCAATCGCACGAGCGCCTCCTGTCCCTTATCGGTTATCCGCACAAGGGTCACGCGTCGGTCGTCCGGTGCTTCGTAAGTCGTTACGTACTGGTGCTGCTTGAGCCGATCGATCATGCCGGTCATATTCTGTTTCGTGACCTGCGTGTTCTGTCCCAACTGCTTTAACGACAAGTCCCCTTCCGCAAGCGACGAAAGGATGAACCACTGGTGCACGCTCGTCAGTCCGACTTCGCAGACCAATTTGCGTCCGATGCGCTCCAGCAGGTTGGAGCAACGAAATATATTTACGACGATATTTCCGTGCAGTTGATCGTCTTTGTCCTTATCCAATGCGGCTTCTCCAATTAGTCAATTTATTGACTATAATCCTAACCAATCCGCCGGCGGATGTCAAACGGCCGCAGAAGGGGGGAGAAAAGCTTATGCATTTTTTTCCATTGATTGAAGAACACTACTTCCCGGAGGTGGTCTAACATGGATCAGCAAAACGGCAAGCAGCAAGTCGTTGCCGTTCGGAAGAACGGCGACGGAGACATTGTGGAGCTGAAGCTATCGTCCGGACAGGTCGTCGGCTACAAAGAAGCCCAGCAGATGGCCAAGAGCGATCAGATCGCGAACGTTAATGTGTTCAAAGGGCGCGACGGCGACGAGCATCTGCGTTCCGATCCCGATGGCCGCGAAGACAACAACTTGGACAATCTGCCGACATTTTAACGTGAAAGAGGGTGTCCCATAAGTGATATGGGCTGCCCTTTTTTTCGGGCGGGAACTTACAAATCGAGAAACTTCACGATTCCAATCTGCCTAATTCCCGTCCATGGGCATTGTAACGGTCTCGCAGACCGTTACAGACACAGAACTCCCGTACATGGGCATTGTAACGGTCTCGCAGACCGTTACAGACACTGAACTCACGTCCACGGGCATTGTAACGGTCTCGCAGACCGTTACAGACACTGAACTTCCATCCACGGGCATTGCAACGGTCTCGCAGACCGTTACAGACACTGAACCCCCGTCCACGGGCATTGCAACGGTCTCGCAGACTTGTTAATACCGCTGTAAACCAACTTAGTGACAGCATCTTTCATCATTTACCCTACACTCAGCGACTTTAATCCTCACGCCAAATCGCGAAAGCCGTCCGCGAAAACATCATGTTCATGTGGATTGCAGGCAGGCAACGCCCGGATTTTCGTATCATTAATCGGTTTCGTTCGGAGCGAATGAAAGCCGTACTGGAGACCGTGTTAACTGCGGTTCTTCAATTTCTGGTTGAGGAGAACTACGCACAGCTTCAGATTTACTTTTTGGAACAGCGGCTGCAAGAGAAGCCAAAAGATAAGCCGCTGAAGAAGGCGGTACGCGCGCTTCGCAGGGATTTGCTTCCCGCCTTCGGAGATACGAGACTCATGAAGCCAATTTACGAGAAACTGCTACAGCAAAACGGATCATGAAGTCACATTATGCGAATGAAAGAAGACACATGAGAAATGGCCAGCTCAAGCCTGGTTACAACGTGCAGATCGGCACCGAAAATCAATTCATTGTCGGCTAAAGTTTGCACCAACGATCGACGGATACACGCTGCCTCATCCCTCATCTCGAAAAATTAAAATCACAGTTAGGCAAGTTACCAGGGATCATCATCGCTGATGCGGGTTATGGTGGCGAAGAAAATTACGAATATTTGGATCAGAACGAAATCGAAGCGATCATCAAATACAGCACGTATCACCGCGAAAAAAGCAAGGTATGGCAGAAGGACATTAGCAAGATCGACAACTGGACATCGAACCGTTATTACCGAAGTGCCAGTTGTGAAGACTGTCCGTTCAAACCGCAGTGTACGCTAGCACAAGGCGATCGTGAGATAAGAGTCAGAATAAAGTATTTGCAGCTAAAGAACCAAGCCAGTCAAAGACTCCAAAGCAAAGAAGGTTATGCCCTAGCCGTAAGGCGCAGGATTGAGCCGGAGCCCGTGTTTGGCGCTTTGAAGAACAATCGTGGGTTTAAAAGATTTCTACTTCGAGGCTTGCCCAAAGTTAGCCTCGAGGTCGGGTGCTTTTCCCTTGCCCACAATCTACTCAAGAAAGCCAGTGTAGACGCAAAAAACCGAGGAGCTAAGCGGATACAAATCGCTTTGCTCCTCGATTTCTAAATATCATCCTATTTTACTGCTGAGAGTGTACCACAAGTAATTTTGGAACACTCTCTTTTGTCATCACGCGTCCGGAGTTGACATAGAGGTAGGTCCCTTGTCGGCGCGCTTGGCGATGTTGTAGCGATAGATTCGAATGGCAATGATCTTAACGATGCTATAGGTCGGAACGACGATGATCATACCGAGCGGCCCGATGATCGCGCCGATGCCAATGATCAGAAGCATGATCGTGAGCGGATGCACGTTGAGCTTTTTGCCCATGATTCTGGGGGCGATCAGATTCGCTTCGATCTGGTTCGAGATGACGACAACGATGCAGGCTTCGATGGCGGCGAAGGGCGAGATCGTCAGGGCAACGATAACCGCGGGAATGCCCGCGAGCAGCGGGCCCAAATACGGAATGACGTTGGTGATCGCCGCGACAAGGCCGAGAAGCAGCGGGTAGGGCAGATCGATGATGAGGTAGCCGCAGAACACGAGAGTGCCCATCACGAGCGACGTAATGACTTTGCCCAAGATGAAAGAGCCGATCGAGGCGTCGATTTCCGTCATCGCCGATATGACTTCTTTATGTAGTCGCGCCGGCAAGAATCTCGTTACAAGGGCGGGAAATTTGTTATCCTCCCTCAGCATGTAATAGATAATGAACGGAACGAGACCGAGCAGCAGGAAAAAATTCATGATGGCGTTAAATAGACTGCGTACGCTGCCGACGACGGAATTCAGAATATCGCCGAGCGCAGAGGATAGCTGCGAAGCGATATTTTCGGTCGAGAATGTTTCCTCTTTGCCGATGTTTTGAATCCAAGGGTGCTCTTGAAGAGATATTAGCCATTTGCGAACCGCTTCCAGAATTTCCGGGAAATTATCGACGAGCGTGAACGACTGCTGACGGATCGGCGGCCAGACGAGCGAGGAAAACAAAAATATCAGCCCAATGACGGCCAAGTAAACGATCAGAATGGACAGCGAGATCGGAATTCGTCTGGCTAGCAGGCGTACGGCAGGGCGGAACATATAATAGAACATGCCCGACACGACGACCGGGACGAAAAGAGCCGCAAGCACGGCGCCAAGCGGATCGAACAAAAAATGCACCTTCGAAGCCAGAAAGGCGATGAGCAGCACGACGATGATCCCGTATCCGATTCTGAACCATTTTCCTTGCGGCATGGGCGGCCTCTTCTCTTATTAGGATTTTTTTCCACTATAAGAAGCATACACGGATTTAGGACAATTATAAAGTCTGTCCTCCGACGCATGAAAGCGATTGACGGATTGGAAAAAATTAGATTACAGTTGATTTATTCCGAAATCCGGCGTATTTATAGCGAGGAGGCTGAAGCATCGCATGAGACGTATCGCAAGTGCGTTAACTGTATTAAGAAGAACGATAATCATCTTTCTCGTCATTATTCTTGCCGCATACTATATCGAGCAATGGGTTGATAGCGGGAAACGGGGTATTAACGACCCGATGAAAGAATTGAAGGCGGACGGCGCAGTCGCGACAATACCGGTGGGGAAAAGTTTCGCTATTGACAACGATACATTCACCGCTGACGCTGTCTATGTGACGAATAAGCAGATCATGGTGACCTACACTTATCGCATGAAGCAGCGGAAGGTTAGTTGGTCTTTTCCAGAGATGAGCCTAAAACTCATTACGCCCGACGGCCAGCAATTGACCAGTCATAGCGGAGGCTCAAGCGGATTTTCTTGGGGAGCACGCGGCAACGTTTCTTATGGTCTTCCGGATCATCCGGCCGATCGTGTTATGCTCATCTACGATCTCTACGACCGGTATGGCGAGATCGAACTTCCCCTACCGAAGGTGGGTGAAGGGACATGAAGAAAAAGACATTATTCGCCATAGGCGAATGGATCGCAGTTGCGCTGCTGATTTGGCTTTGCTTCCATGAAAATCTTATTCCTATCGGCGGATCCACGCCGGAAGAAACGCATCGGCTATCCGAGAGCAGCTTTCATTACGGTCCATCCGAAATCGTTCGCAAAGTCGAGGTCCCGTTCGATAAGGACCAAGTGATCTTCCTCGGAACGTACAAGGATTGGTTCTCTGCGGACAGCGTGTACCGTAAAAGAGGAGGCTGGTTTCCCGGCGGAGGCGTCGCGGGCGTCGAGATCGATCGCGACAAGGCTTTCTCCTATAGCTGGGAAGGCAATTCCGCTGGCGACTCTCAAATCATGTATAAATTCTACGGCTACGTATCAGATGACCGCATCGCTACTATGGAATTGCTCATGACGGAAAAGGATACGGGTAAGCCGGTACAGATGCGCGAAGAAATCACGAATGACCGGATGTTTTTGTTCCTATGGAAAATCAAGGACGGCAGCCGCGATTGGCAAGCGATTCGTGGCTTGGACAAGGACAACAAAGTCATCTATGAGCAAACGTTCGGTACATGATGGAATATTCGCCTCGTAATAATCGGCACGAAGTTCTGCCGGGCAGGGGACATACACGATCCAGCGGTTTATTGGGCCTGGAGCGGAGCGAGTTGTTCGATAAAATCGAGCAATTCGGCGAGAAAGGCCCGATGCAAATCATCGTCGAAACCCGGACCACGCAACTAAACGATGCTAAATTCCGTCAACTATAATGTCACAAGACTGGCAGAAGAGGAGTTGAGGGCATGAACCGATCGCAAGCCGAGATGTCCGAGCCGAGGATCGTCGATCCGCTATTCTACGCTCTGGTCGGAACATCGGTATTATGCGCGGCGCTTATCGTCGTTAGAGCATTTCAGCTAGATTACGTCCAATTTCGGTTTTTGTTGTGGAATTTATTTCTCGCCTGGCTGCCGCTTGTCGTCTCAATGGCGTCTTTAGCGCTAGTCCGCGTCACTAAAGGGGCTAACCTGGCCATCGGGCTCGGTTTCCTAGGCATAGCCTGGCTGCTGCTTTATCCGAACGCGCCTTATTTAACGACCGATTTTATCCATCTCATCTTTAACCGGGTATACGACGGAGCGGATAAAGACGGGTTGCTGCTATGGTACGATCTGGTTCTCTTTTTCCTGTTTTCCTGGTGCGGACTGCTGCTCGGATACTTGTCCATGCGACACTTCCATTTCATCGTCGTCCGCTTCGTTGGCGTTATGACCGGGTGGTTTTTTATCTTGGTCGTATCGTTTCTAGGAGGTTTCGGCGTTTATTTGGGACGGGTCGTGCGCTTGAACAGCTGGGATGTTCTATTCAATCCTTTCCGGCTGATCGAGGGCGTGCTGCAAGGCATTAACGCCCGTGCCGCCGTCTTTACGCTTCTGTTCGGCACGCTCATCTTAATCGTCTACGTGACGCTTTTCCTACTCGGAGGCAACCTCAGCCGCGTTCAGTCCACGACCTCGCAGGGGAGCGGCGAAAGGCCGTGAAGCCTGACGAATAGGCCCTTCCACGGGACTTTTACGCCGGATTAAGGCTTATGGAACCATGATTTATCCTTCCTCGTATGAGATAATAAGAGATATCGAAGGGAGTGCACTAAGATGAGCTTTTTCAAAAAGATTACGGATTCGGTTAGCAAAGGAGTTACCTCCGCAACCGAGAAAGCGCAGCAAACGGTGGAAATCACGAAACTAAACGCGCAAATATCCGGCAAACGCAAAGATATCGACAAACTATTCGCAAAAATCGGCGAATCCGTATATGAAGGTTATGTGGCACACGATCTGTCCCTCGCCGAGGCGAAAGTCATGCCCCGCTGCGAGGAAATTTCCGCCATACGCGATGAAATCGCGGCGCTTGATGCACGCATCAAAGAGATTCGCAATGAGAAAGATTGCGTGTGCGGCAAACGCGTGGCTGAGGATACGAGGTTCTGTCCGTCCTGCGGTCATCCGTTTCCCGTGCCGGAACCGGCTCCGATCGAGAAAACCCCGATCCAGGTCGATCCGTACGTACCGGACGACTCTGAAGTCGTGACTTCGGAAACGGCGGAGAGTTCGGAAGAAGAGAATGCTTCTAACGTCCATGCGGATCAACGGCAAATATGCCAAAATTGCGGGACGCCGCTCTACGCGGACAGTCATTTCTGCCCGGCTTGCGGGCAATCGACGAGATAACCAAAGAGATCGGACCTGCCCATTATCGGACGGCGGGGACCGATCTCTTGTCATATACCCGATGCCATTATTTCAATTATTTTCAGCGGATGTCAGGTTGTTAAAATCCCGAATATGTTTGATTCGTGAAGAGCCTTGAAGCGGCCCGCCGCAGCCAACGCGCATGATTGAAGAACTAGATATACCGAGCATATAGACGGGTCCGACCTGGATCGTCGGCCATGGAGAAACGCTAGTCATGTTGACTGAAACGCATGGCTGTTTCAAAGTTAGCTTTGGCAGGAAAAAGAGAGGATACGAAGCGTATCTGAACTCGTCTTTTATAAAATTCGGAATCGCCTTCTGTACGGCCAAAGCTTTGGTTTTCATGTCCGTGCGATCGCCGTCCCCCAATTGCAGCGTTCCGGACGAGCTTACGGTATTGACGTATAAGGCGGCTACGATCGTCGTTCTGCATTGCAAGCTCACTCGATATCGCCCTCCGGCAGTTCAGGGAGAGGAACGAGCGGGGAGACGATGACGGATTCGGGTGGCGTATCGAAGTAAGAATACAGCGTGATCGACTCCGTGTCCCCGAGCAGAAACGCGGACGAGATGGATACGCCGAGCAGGCGAATCGCTCCGACGCTAAGCGGGCCGTTCGTTACGTTCATATTCAAAGGCGTTGTCATGGTCTATCCGATCCTCCTTTTCTTGACTGCGTATTCTTCTGGTTGCTTAAATACGCCGTGAAGGCGCCTTGGATATCCCGTTTCGTCTTCTGCACGATCGAATCGCGCCATTGCTTGCGCTCGTCATCGGTTCCTTCCGCGGGATACACCGAAGTTCTGGCGTAATAGTTCACGCGCGTGTTCAATTGCCGTTTCACGTCATCAATAACCTGCTTGCGATGATCCGAATCCAACGCGACCCCGATTTGCTGTTCCAAATCGACAAGAACTTTGTTCGATTGATCGCTCATATAATCGGCCATTTCCTTCTGAACATCGCGGATCGCGGGAAGCGCCGCGTCCGGCGTTTCGTTCGCGACCTGCCAGCAGGAGGGATCGGGCGTCTCGAGAGATTCGATGCCCTGGACGCCTTGAGGTGACATTCCCACATTCAGCGTCCCCTCCAAGCGGCTTACCTTTAATTGATCGAAATGATATTCGACATGCAGCGGGGGTTTGTTTTTAACGTCGTTCAATTGTTGTTGCAGGTTTGCGATTTGATCCGATTGCTCCTTGAGCTTCTGTTCTGCCTGATAAAGCCGCTGCGCCCAATCATGCCAGTTCGGCGCGATGGGGACCTGGGCAGGATAAGGATAAACGGGCTGCTGTGGCGTCTGATAGACGCCGTTCCATAGTTGGGATTGCTGCATCGGCGCTCCTCCTCTCACGTCGGATTAGGAAGCGGAACGAGAGACAGCTCGTTCAGTTCCGGAGCGGGTCCGGTATACCCGCCCGTATTGTAGAGTTGGGACAATGCCTGAATGCTTCCGGCGCTCCCGATTTGCAATACGGAGGAGTTCGTAACGGCGTTCACTCGAAGCTGGCCGATCGTGATCGTCTGATGAATCGTCCAATTCATATTAAATAACCCCTTGATTACCGATGTTGTTATCTACAGAGTCCTGTACGTCCGGATCGTTCGTAATCGTCGCGCTAACCGCATTATTGCTTATGGGCAGATCGCCGGTAAGGAAGGATCCCGAGCCTGCGTACGTTTTGGAGTTGCTTGAAGGAGAAATTTGTATCGAATCCCCGAATTGAACGACACCGCTGCTGCCAATGCTCAGGATTTTGACATTGCCGACTATGCATGGCATGGGCACAACGACTCCTTCGCTTTAGCCTCTTCGAATAGTGTATGAAGTCAAATGCCCAGAGGTTCTCCCGCGTCCTTCCCAAGCTGCTCTGCACAGGCGCTCCGCTCCGGTCATATCTTGGATGAGGAGGGTTAGGCGCATGCGCGAATGCAGCGTGGTTCGGCGACAGGGGGGATGGAATTGACCGATTTTTTCAATAACGGACCGCTCCCGGATTGGAAGGAAGTTCAAAAGTGGCTAGGCAAGGATATTCCGTGGAATCTGGTCGAGAATTGGAATCGCAGAGGAGACGCCAGTTGGCTAAACGACTATGTTAAGAAAATGATGCAAAATACAATGCCCTCGATGGTCCATTCCCGGAGATCTTTCAATGTGGAGACAAAGCAGGACGCTAAAACCGTAAGCTTGTCTATTCGACTCGATCCCGACACTGATATTCGCAAGCTCCAGATGTTCGCGACCTCGGAACGGCTTAAGTTCACCGGGCTCCCTGGCGACGGAAAACGCGTTGTGCGTTTTCCTAGTCTCGTATATCCCCGTTCGGGCAAAGCGGAGATGAAGAATGATCGTACGCTTGTCATTCGCTTTAAGAGGAGGCCCAGGGAAAAGTCGGAATACGAATTGTTTATCCAACCGTAAACCGTTATAATGCTAAAGGAAACATTACACCGGAATAACGGCGGGATAAACGATGCAAGGGGGTCAATATCGTGGATTTGGTGAACGTATCGGAAGTATCCGCGGGGCTTTTCATCGCGGGTATCATTTTTATTATGCTAATCGGTTCGTTTTTGAGTTTAGGCGTGCTGCGGTTTTTCCAGTTGAAGAAAAAGCAGGGCGGCGTATATTTGAGTTTGTCTGCGGCTTCTTTCGTCGCTATGGTACTTGTCGTTAATACTTGGTTTGTCTAATATGCGAATAAAACCGCCCCGATCGCAACTTGGCTTGCGGTCGGGGCGGTTTGTCGTTGTTCGGATCGTACGGAGGGGTCTTACCTATGTTTACCCCTGAGACCTAAAGTGCGAGCGCTGGTCTCTCCAGCGAAATCGCCGTAGAACACGTCTTTGACGGAGACGCTTGTCGAATGGTGATAAACCGGTACGCAATGATGCCTCCTAATGACCTCTACTTGATGCACGACGTCGACGTGTTGCGGGTGGTAGTAGTCTTCGTATACGGTTTGCGGAGGATCGAATATGGCTTTGCTGTTGCATTGTGGACAATCGGACATGCGGATCATTCCCTTCCTTAGGTTATCGTACATTATACGGCGGCTAACCCCCAATGACTGTTCTTCTGCCTAACAGCCCACCGACATCTGAGGGCGGTTTGACGGAAGCTCAGATTTCCTGCATAGTAAAAGAATCACGCATTGCGGGAGGGTATCTTTTGAGAACGACTGAAGATATTATGCAAAGAATGTCCCGGAATGGGCTTCGGATTACCGAGCAGAGAAAAACGCTGGTTAAATTATTCGACGGAGCCTCGGGATATTTGACGCCCAAGGAAGTCTACGAACATATGCAACGGGTATATCCCGGTTTGAGCTTTGATACGGTATATCGGAATTTACGGGTCCTTCTGGATATGGGCGTCGTGGAACAGATCGTATTCGAGGACGGGGTGAAATTCAAGCTGAGCTGCGAAGAGCAGCACCACCATCATCATATGATCTGCCTACAGTGCGAGAAGACGCTGCCGATCCGTTTCTGTCCGATGTCGGAGACCGACGTTCCTGGAGACTTCGAGGTCGTCAAGCACAAATTCGAAGTATTCGGCTATTGCGGGGAATGCAAGGAGGCTGCCGCGGCAGCCGCTTCCCGGGAAGTACAATGAGAGTCGCCAGAACAACGCTCCAAGCGCCGATCCGCTTCTATCGCAAGTTCATATCGCCGCTGAAGCCGCCGACTTGCCGCTTCTATCCGACTTGCTCCGCATACGCGCTGGAAGCGATAGAAGTTCACGGCGCGGCGAAAGGCGCGTATTTGGCGGCGCGGAGGATTAGCAAATGCCATCCGTTCCATCCCGGAGGTTTCGATCCGGTGCCGCCAGGCAAAGATCAAGAGTAAAGTCCGACGTGCCGCTCGCGGCGGTCCGACTTGACATGGCCGAGGGAATTCGGTTATATTTTCCGAAAGGAAACATATCTAATTTTCCTATGAAGGGATAAGTAAGAAGTATCGCGCTATCGCAGAGAGCCGGGGCAGCTGAAAACCGGTATAGGGCGGCTTCGGAAAATGGTCCTGGAGGAATCGTTCTCGAGCATGTACGGAGCGCTTACGCTCGGTTCTGTAAGGGGAGGACGCGAGTCCGGCGTTACGGATTTTTCTTAATGAGCCTTCGCACGGCATGCAGCTGCGAAGGGAAATTGGGTGGTACCGCGTGAGCGACAGCTCTCGTCCCATATGGACGGGAGCTTTTTATGTGTTTAAATCGCCTAAGGAGATGGGATCAATGACGGAAGCAAACAAATCGTTCTATATTACGACGCCGATTTATTACCCGAGCGACAAGCTGCATATCGGACACGCGTATACGACGGTAGCGGGAGATGCGATGGCCCGATATAAAAGGCTGCGCGGCTACGACGTCCGCTACTTGACGGGGACGGACGAGCACGGGCAGAAGATCGAGCGCAAAGCACAGGAATCGGGGAAGACGCCACAGCAGTTCGTCGACGATATCGTCGTCGGCATCAAGGAGCTGTGGAGCAAGTTGGAAATCTCCAACGACGATTTTATCCGGACGACCGAACCGCGTCATAAGAAGGTCGTTCAGGATATTTTCGCGAAGCTGCTCGAGCAAGGGGACATTTACAAAGGCGAGTACGAAGGCTGGTATAGCATTCCCGACGAGACGTATTACACGGAATCGCAGCTGACCGATATCGAGCGCAACGAGAAAGGCGAAGTGATCGGGGGCAAAAGCCCGGACAGCGGCCACCCCGTTGAGCTGGTGAAGGAAGAGTCGTATTTCTTCCGGATGAGCAAATACGCCGATCGGCTCCTTGCTTATTACGAAGAGCATCCGGACTTTATCCAGCCGGAATCGCGCAAGACGGAAATGATCAACAACTTCATCAAGCCGGGGCTGGAAGATCTGGCGGTATCCCGTACGACGTTCAGTTGGGGCGTTCCGGTGCCGGGCGATCCTAAACACGTTATCTATGTCTGGATCGACGCGTTGTCCAACTACATTACGGCGCTCGGATACGGCACGGAGGCAGACGAAGCATACCGCAAGTATTGGCCGGCCAGCGTTCACCTGGTAGGCAAGGAGATCGTCCGATTCCATACGATCTACTGGCCGATCATGCTGATGGCTTTGGGCGTGCCCCTTCCCGAGAAAGTATTCGCCCATGGCTGGCTTCTGATGAAAGACGGCAAAATGTCCAAGTCGAAAGGCAATGTCGTCGATCCCGTGAAGCTGATCGACCGTTACGGACTGGACGCCGTTCGTTATTATTTGCTGCGCGAGGTACCGTTCGGCGCGGATGGAGCGTTTACCCCGGAGAACTTCGTGGAACGCATCAATTACGACTTAGCTAACGATCTCGGCAATCTGCTCAACAGAACAGTGGCGATGATCGACAAATATTTCGGCGGCGAGCTGCCGAAATTCGCACTCGGAACGACGGAGTTCGACGTGGATCTGGAACGGACGGCGCTGTCTGCGGTAGAGAAAGCGGAAGCGGCGCTGGAGAACATGGAGTTCTCGGTCGCGCTGTCCGCAATCTGGGCGCTGGTCGGGCGCACGAACAAGTATATCGACGAGACGAAGCCGTGGACGCTCGCCAAGGAAGAATCGGATCTTCCGGCGCTCGCTTCCGTAATGGGACATCTGGCCGAGAGCCTGCGTTTCGTATCGCTTCTGATCCAGCCGTTCCTGACGCATACACCTCGCCGGATTTGGGCGCAGCTGGGCATTGCGGAAGGCGAACTGACGGCTTGGAACAGCTTGCGAGAGTTCGGCGCGTCGCTGGCCGGCACGAAGATCAGCAAGGGCGATCCGATTTTCCCGCGCCTCGAGGTCGCCGACGAAGTCGCCTGGATCTCCGGATCGATGGGCGGCGCGGCCAAGCCGTCCGAAGCAGCGGCGCAGGATAACGCCGCCGTCACGCCCACCGGGCAATCGGAAGACGCACCGGAGCTCGCTCCGGAAATCTCGATCGACGATTTCATGAGAGTCGAGTTGCGCGTCGCGCAGGTCATCGCCTGCGAACCGGTTCCGAAAGCCGACAAGCTGCTGAAACTGCAGCTCGACCTCGGCTTCGAACAACGCCAAGTCGTATCCGGCATCGCCAAGTTCTACAAGCCGGAGGAGTTGATCGGCCGCAAAGTCATTTGCGTGACCAACCTGAAGCCCGTTAAGCTGCGCGGAGAGATGTCCCGCGGGATGATCCTCGCCGCTTCGCAAGGGGATCAGCTCAAGTTAGCTACGGTTCCCGAAAATATGCCAAACGGCGCGATCGTGAAATAAATTCGCAAAATAAACAGGGGCAATCCGTTAGGTTAAGCAATGACCTTCCGAAACAGCCCCTGTTTTTTTCTACATTCCAGTGGGAGTATAAAACCCCTGACGGTTTTTCTTAAAACTGATTAGATAGGGGTCATTAGTGATGAAAAACATCGTACTTTCGCCTCGAGGGACGCCGGTGGGGAGCAAGTACGATGAAAAACATCGCTATAGGAGCGTGCCAGCCACTACTTATTCGCTCCCTGGGTGATTAGTGATGAAAAACATCGTACTTTCGTCTCGAGGGACGCCGGTGGGGAGCGAGTACGATGAAAAACATCGCTATAGGAGCGTGCCAGCCACTACTTGATGCTCACGACCGTCAGGACGAACTCTCCTGACGGTTTTTCTTAGCCGCGTTGCAACGGTCTCGCAGACCGTAACAGCCGGCGATCGGCCGTCCATAGGCGTTGCAACGGTCTCGCAGACCGTAGTAGCCTGGCGGAAAGTTTTCTGGGACAGCTTCATGTTTACTCTGGCGCGTCCTGTTGACAGCTACGGGACCGGGGTCTATAATCGGATTTGCTAATAAAAAAGATTACGATTAAGGGGAAACACATGATTCAAGTATCGAAACGATTATTATTGGTTGCTCTTGTCATTGCGATTGCGGCGCTTATCGGTTGCGGCAATGGAGATTCGAACGCTCAGGCGGAAGGCAAAGTCAGCGTCGTCACCAGCTTCTACCCGCTTTATTTCTTCGCCAAGGAAATCGGGGGAGACAACGCGTTTGTCGTCAACCTGATCGCCACCGGCGTCGAGCCTCATGAGTGGACGCCAAAAAGCCGGGATCTCAGTGTCGCATCCAAAGCGCAATTATTCATATACAACGGCGCGGGGCTTGAAGGCTGGGTCGACGGCTTTCTCAACGGCCTCGGCTCGGACAGCCAAGTATTGACTGTGGAAGCCAGTAAAGGCATTAAGCTGATTCAAGGGAACCCAGAAGAACACGACGAGGATCATCAGGATGAAGCCGGGAAGGATCACGAACACTCGCTGCTGGACGTCGATCCGCATACGTGGACCAGTCCGCGATCTGCGCTCGTCATGGCGGCCAACATCCGCGACGCTTTCGTACAAGTGGATTCCGCTCATCGGGCAGAATACGAAGCTAACTATGCCGAAGTTGAAGGGCGGTTGAAGGCGCTCGACGCCGAGTTCACGGAACAGTTATCTGGCTACACCCGACGTGATATCGTTGTCTCTCACCAAGCATTTGGATATTTGTGCCGCGATTACGGGCTTAACCAAATCCCGATCATGGGTTTATCGCCGGAAGCTGAGCCGCGGGCGCAAGATTTGCTGAAAATCGCCCGCTACGTGAAAGAGCAAAACATTCCTTATATTTTCTTTGAGGAGCTTGTCTCGGAGCAGCTCGCGGATACGCTCGCCAGCGAAGCGCACGTGAAAACACTCGTTCTGAGTCCCTTGGAAGGATTGACTTCGGAGCAGGAAAAAGCGGGAGAAAACTATTATACGCTGTTGGAACGCAACTTGCAGAACTTGCGGAAGGCTCTCGGGTGATCTAACATAGAATTGAACGAGTTATCGCGAAAGGAGCGGCTTCCATGAACGGCACGGCAAGCTTGCAGCAAGAAGGATGTCATCAGGAGATCGTCAGGCTGGACGGCGTATCGTTCTCTTACGATTCCCAGCCGGTTCTCCAGGACATATCCTTCAGAATCATGGAACGGGATTTCGTCGGCCTGATCGGCTCTAACGGCGCGGGCAAGACGACGCTGATGCGCATGATCGTCGGGCTTACCCGTCCGCAGAAGGGCTCCATTACTTTGTTCGGCACGCCCGCGGGACAGTTCAAAGATTGGAACCTGATCGGTTACGTTCCGCAGCGAAGCCATGTTAATCCGCTCTTCCCGGCGACGGTGAGGGAGGTCGTATTGTCCGGCTTATACGGGCGCAAGAAGCTATTCCGCCGGGTGTCCAAGGAGGATGCGTCGCGCTGCGAAGACGCGCTGGCGGCGCTCAAGATCGAGAATCTCGCCGACAGCAGAATCGGGGCGTTATCGGGAGGGCAGCAGCAGCGCGTGTTCCTCGCCCGGGCGCTGATCAACAATCCGAAACTGCTGATCCTGGACGAACCTCTCACGGGAATCGACATCGAGACGCAGCACAATTTTTTTCAAATGATCAAACATATGCACCAAAGGCACAATATTACGTTTTTAATGGTGTCCCATGACATGGATATGGTGAGATCCTATTTGGGACAAGAGCCTAAGGAAAGAAGCGGCAAGCTGAATTTCTATGTCCGGCATTCGCACGATCTGGAAGATTGCCAAGGGACGGATTTGCTGCATTCCTTGCGGAAAGAAGGTTAACCGGAGTTGGAGATATTAACGATGGAGTTTTTCCAGAGGGCATTGATCGGGGGGGCGCTGATCGCGATTACCGCTCCGTTGATGGGCCTCTTTCTCGTGTTAAGGCGACTAGCCATGATCGGCGACACCCTCGCTCACGTCAGTATCGCAGGGGTCGCCTTAGGTTTTCTCATGAATGTATATCCGGTAGCGGTAGGTCTGGCATTTGCGATTATCGGATCATTCGCGATCGAAGCGCTGAGACGCACCTATCGCACATACGCGGAACTGTCCCTCGCCATCATCATGTCGGGGGGGATCGCTCTGGCTTCCTTGCTCTTTACGATGGGCAAAGGATTTAACCAGAACGCAAACTCCTACTGGTTCGGCAGCATATATACGCTCACGTATACGGACATTTGGGTCATCGCCGGAGTTACGGCGATCGTGTTAACGATGGTGCTCGTGCATAAAAAAGAACTGTTCCTGCTGACGTTCGACGAAGACGCGGCAGCGGTAAGCGGTTTGCCTGTTAAGTATTTTAATATTATGCTTAGTATATTAACGGCGCTTGTCATCAGTGCGGCGATCAAGATCGTGGGCGCGCTGCTCGTGTCGGCTTTGCTTACGATTCCGGCCGCATGCAGTCTGGCCTTGTCGCGAAGCTTCAAACAAGCTGTTATCCTTGTCGTTGTCGTAGGCGAAATCGCTGTGCTCGCGGGCTTATGGATCGCGGGGGTCGGCAACCTGGCGCCGGGAGGAACGATCGTGCTGCTGCTGATCGGATTTCTGGCGGTATCCGTCGCGACATCGCGGATTATGCGGGCTTAGCCCATAGGAGGTACAGGAGATGGCGGATTTAAACGTGGGTATCGCATTCGCGGCTGGGTTGGCATCATTCATATCGCCTTGCTGCTTGCCGCTATATCCCGCGTATCTATCTTACATAACCGGAGTTTCCGTCAACCAGATCAAGACGGATACGAGCCGGAGCATGCGCTACAAAACGATGAGTCATACTTTTTTCTTCATTCTCGGCTTTTCCGCCGTGTTTTTCGCGCTTGCGTACGGAACGAACGTCTTTACCGACGTCTTCCGCGATTATCAGGATACGATTCGCAAAATCTCGGCGATCTTTATCGTCTTGATGGGATTGTTCCTGATGGGCATCTTTCAACCGCAGGTGCTCATGAAAGAACGCAAAATGAACTTGAAATGGAAACCCGCCGGTTACTTGGGTTCGTTCGTGTTCGGAATCGGCTTCTCGGCGGGCTGGTCGCCTTGCGTCGGGCCGATCTTGGGCTCGATTCTGCTGCTGGCCGCCAGCAATCCCGGCACTTGGGCTGGGCTGACGGCCGCCTATTCGCTCGGATTCGCCGTTCCGTTCTTTGCGCTCGCTTTTTTTCTCGGGGCCGCGAAGGGAATTCTGAAATACTCCAACTTGCTGATGAAGATCGGCGGAGTGATGATGATTCTGATGGGCGTTCTCCTGTTTACCGACAAGATGACGCAAATAACGATCTGGCTGCAAAGCATTACGCCAAAATGGCTAGGATGACGGCAACTCATCGGTATCTGCTTGTTGGCGGATGAGTTAATCTCGACGACGGTTCGGACTTGCTCCGCCCCTATGCGACAGTGTATGATATGGAAGGAAAGGGGGGCTTGCGTTGCCGACCCCAAGTATGGAAGATTATTTGGAGAGAATATACAGGCTCATCGACGAGAAAGGATATGCCCGTGTCTCTGACATAGCGGAGGGTCTCGAGGTGCATCCGTCTTCGGTCACGAAGATGATTCAGAAGCTGGACAAAGACCATTATTTGATTTACGAGAAATACCGCGGCCTCGTCCTGACGAGTAAAGGCAAGAAGATCGGCAAAAGACTCGTGGATCGCCATCATCTTCTGGAGACTTTCCTGAACATCATCGGCGTTCAGGAAGACAAAATATACGGCGACGTAGAAGGAATCGAACATCATCTTAGTTGGGATTTCATCACTTGCATCGAATCGTTGGTCGAATATTTCAATCGCGATCCGTCTCGCGCCGAAGAGCTGAACAAAATCCGTTTAGAGATGGACACCGAATAGCGTTATCCAAATAGGTCTTGCAACGAGATAAGCCGCCATTCCCGGAAACGAACCGGGTAATTGGCGGCTTACTTGTCGTCTGGCATTAGGACACCCCGGCAAAGCATATGGATGAAGGAAGAAACGGACGCGGCGTTCCAACGCCTCGGGGGAGGGAGACCGTGCAGACGACATCCGTGAATGCAGTGTTCGAAGGCGGAGGGGTTAAAGGGATTTCTCTCGTCGGCGCGGTCAAAGCCGCGGAAAGCTCCGGCGTCGTGTTCAACCGAGTCGCGGGGACGTCCTCTGGCAGCATTATCGCGGCGCTGCTTGCAGCCGGATATACGGCGGACGAGATGAAGGAAGCGATCGAGCGGACGCCTATGCATCAACTGCTGAAGCGCAGTCCCGTATTTGATCTGAAGTTCATCGGTCCGGCCGTACGGGTATTTTTGCGCAAAGGGCTCTATTCCGGCAAAAAGCTGGAGCAATGGATCGAGGGGTTGCTCGAGGCAAAAGGGATCGTAACGTTCGAGGATTTGCCCGCCGGCAAGCTGAGGATTATCGCTTCGGATATTACGAACGGCCGGCTGCTCGTACTGCCGCACGATATTAAACAATACGGAATCGTTCCTTCCCGGCTCCCGATTTCGCGGGCGGTACGCATGAGCACGAGCATTCCGTATTTCTTCGATCCCGTCGTTCTAAGACAGCCCTTCAAGGAACGTAAGAAACAAGGACAAACGTTCAGAACTTCGTATGTTGTCGACGGCGGGCTGCTGAGCAATTTTCCGCTATGGCTGTTCCAGGACGACGAAACGGAGGGCGGAGACATTCCCGTCATCGGGTTTCAGATGGTGGGGCGATCTGAAGCCCATTCGCATAAAATCATAGGTCCGATCACGATGTTTCAGGCGATGTTCGAAACCATGCTCAGCGCTCATGATGAACGGTACATTGAGAAACACAAGCTGATCCGCACGATCAAAATCCCGACGCTTGGCATCGGGACGACGCAATTTCACCTAAACCGCGAACAAAGCGAAGCGCTCTATCGGTCCGGACTGCAGGCGGGAGAGAAGTTTTTTCAGCATTGGGATCGCAAGCTCGGCACGATTAAAATATCTTTCAACTATCCCACATAACAAAACCGCTTCCGCGGCAGGACGATCCGAGCCTGCGCGAAAGCGGTTTTGTTAATGATAACGGGGCGGTTCGTCTTCCTTATTCTTGCGCCCCTCGATTACGGTGAACGTAGATGTACGCCGCCGTTCCGCCTTGGCGGCGGATTTGCGGAAGTCCGGCCGTGCCCTCTTGACCTTCGTGCGCGAATTTTTCCGAAGTGTTCTCCATCTATCCGGCGGAAACTTATACAGCAAAAATACGATGGCGACGAGCGACAAAGGTATGAGCCAGGATTGGGTAGATCCTTGCATCAAACGGGCGAATAGTCCGATAGCCATCAAAACGAGAACAACGGCAAACCAAGGTTGGATTCGGTTTCTCATACGCTTCCTCCTCCGATTGTACGGGTCCCGCAACGCTCGCGGCTGCGGGGTATACCTATCATATTAGGCCTGCTTGGCAAGCGCGATTCCAGGCTGGCCGATCTCGCCGTCCAATTCGATCATCCGATTAAAGGAGGCGATGGATACGGCGACTTGATCGTCGGTAGGCTCCTTGGTCGTAAGCAATTGCAGCCATAAGCCGGGCGCTCCGAGCCATTTTAACACCGGAATATCGCGAAGCGCGTTCGTCCATCTCAACACTTCGTAAGATACGCCGAGGACGACGGGCAACAGCAGAATGCGCTGCAGGATTCTTTCCGCCATCGTATCCCACGTGAAGAACGAATAGATGATGACGCCCACGATGACGGTGAAGATAATAAAACTGCTGCCACACCTATAGTGGAGCCTGCTATATTTCTGCACGGCATCGACGGTAAGCTCGGAACCTGCTTCGTAAGCGCTGATCACTTTATGCTCCGCTCCATGGTATTGGAACAGCCTCTTGATCAGTGGGGTTTGGGAAATGAACCAAAGATAGAAGAGCAGGAACACGATCTTGATTACGCCTTCCAGCAGGTTGTGCATTATCTTATTCTCGAAGGCCTGATTAAAGATCAAACCTTCTACGAATGCGGGCACGAGCGTGAAAATTAATTTGCCGACGATAAAGGATAGTATGCCCACAAGAGCAACGCCTAAAATCATCGTCAGATTCCAGCGTTCCTTCTCTTTCGGTTTAGCGGCTTCTTCGGGGCCGCCTTCGTCTTCGGCGTAAGCTTCGGCGGAGTAAGTCAAATGCTGGGAGCCTTTGGCTGCGGATTCGACAATTCCGATGATTCCCCGGATAAACGGGATTTTTTTGATCTTGTTAAGGACAGGTGTCGGTTTTTTAGGTACTTCAAGAAACGTGATTTGTCGGTCCTTGCGGCGCACGGCTGTAACGTGAACATGTTTGCCCGCGAACATGACGCCTTCTATAACGGCCTGTCCGCCGTAGATCGAAGTGGGTTGATTGGACAAGATTAGTCACCTGCTTTGTTTGAAACTCTGGTGCGAACAAATATGCGCCAAGTAATTCTATTTTACAGGAATGCAGATGAGATTGCCACAGGGAAAGAGGCGGCGTACCGCCGGGATTGGATCTTCCGCCGTGGGAATAATATAGCGGAATTTGCGATCCTGGAAGAAAGGATGATCGGAATGGCGGACTCACGAGAAGGCAAAGCCGGAAGAAGGAAAGACGAACGCAGGATTGAGCCGGGCTATCTCATAAAATTCAGCATAAAAATCGGTTTCTACGCAGGTTTGATCTGGGGCTTGGTGCGATGGCTTGCGACTGGACTTAATTTCACGAAAGTCACTCAGGCGTTCTTGATCGATCCGTTCGTTCCGAGGAAGCTGCTCGGAAGCGTCTATTGGCAGTTTGCGGGCTGGGCGGCCTTTATCGTGATGTCGATGCTCGCGGCATTGGTCTATGCCGCTGTATTGGGCCGATTACGCGGCCCGTGGCCCGGCTTGCTGTTCGGAGCGGTGTGGTGGGGGCTGTTCTATGCCTGGCTCGGCCCGATCATCGGCGCTCTGCCGCCGCTGTACAACATCGGCTGGAGCAGTATCGCGACCGATTTTTGTTTATTTCTCGTTTGGGGCTTGTTCATCGGATTCAGCATCGCTTTCGAATTTCACGACGAAGCCGAGCGCGAACCGGTTACGCAAGCTTCGAAAGGTTCTCCTCAATTAAGTTGATGGGCTGCCATTTTCTTGAACCCCCGCTGTATGTTACAATGTCAGATGAACTTCGCTCGGCCGGCGATCCGGCCGGGCGAGCCGGGCGGGAACGGAAGGAGAGAATGGCGAATGGCTAGCATACTGGTGCTCAATGGACCGAATTTGAACATGCTCGGAGTTCGCGAACCTGGCATATACGGGGCCGCGACTTTGGCGGAAATCGAGACGAGATTGACGGAGTTGGGCAAGACGCTTGGCGCGGAATTGCACTTTTTCCAATCGAATCATGAAGGCGCTTTGCTGGACGAGATCCACGCCGCTTACGGCAAGCACGACGGAATCTTGATTAATCCCGGGGCGCTCACGCATACGAGCTATGCGTTGCGGGACGGGCTGGCGGCCGTAGGATTGCCCGTTGTCGAAGTGCATTTATCGAACATTCATAAACGCGAAGCTTTTCGGCACACTTCGGTGACGGCGGCGGTCGCGCTAGGCCAGATCGCGGGATTCGGCCCTGCCAGCTACGAGCTCGGATTGCAAGCCCTTTGCCGGCACATTCAAGGTTAACGCCCGGAGAGGAAGGAACAGCGGACGGCGGCGCCGCCCGAACGGAAAGCGAGGATAACAAAGATGCCCAATCAACGGATTGCCCGACTAAGGGAATCGATCGCGAAAACGGATGGCAAAGCGCTCTTGGTGACGAACTCCCTTAACCGGCGCTACTTGACCGGATTTACTGGGTCGTCCGGGGTCGTGCTTGTTTCCGCGGATCAAGCGGCTTTCATTACCGACTTCCGATACACCGAGCAGGCCGCTCAGCAAGCAGCCGGTTTCGAGATCGTAAAGCACGGCGCGGATATTCATGCTACGGTTGCCGAATTACTGCGAGCTTGGAACGTTGATGCTCTGCTGATTGAGGAACAGAACGTAACGTACGCGACTTATAAGAAGATGGAGCAAGCGTTCGCCCCTGCGAAGCTGCTTCCATCCGATGGAATCGTCGAGAACCTGCGCGTGATCAAAGACGAAGCCGAAATTGCCATTCTGCAGGAAGCCGCGGATTTGGCGGATCGAACCTTCGCGCATATTCTCGGCTTCATCAAGCCGGGAGTAAGCGAGAGGTCGATCGCGCTGGAGATGGAGATGTTCATGCGTTCCCAAGGCGCGGCCAGTTCTTCCTTCGAGACGATCGTCGCTTCCGGGGAGCGCTCCGCATTGCCGCACGGCGTAGCGAGCGACCGGCTGATCGGCAAGGACGAATTCGTGACATTTGATTTCGGCGCCTATTACCAAGGGTATTGCTCGGATATTACGCGTACGATCGTCGTCGGCAAAGCAAGCGACAAGCATCGGGAGATCTACGGAATCGTCAAGGAAGCACAGCAGCATGCACTGGATCATCTGCGTCCCGGCATGACCGGGAAAGAAGGCGACGCCTTGACGAGAGATATCATCGCAAGTTATGGTTATGGAGAATATTTTGGCCACGGGACAGGCCACGGAATCGGATTGGAAATCCACGAATCGCCCAGATTGTCGATGACGGGCGATATTGTGCTCGCTCCAGGCATGGTCGTGACGGTCGAACCCGGCATTTATCTCCCCGGTTTCGGCGGAGTAAGAATCGAGGACGACGTCGTAATGACGGACAAGGGCATCCGAATTCTGACGAATTCGCCCAAACAACTGCTCGAGCTGAATTAATTCAAGGATCAACAGGAGGAATATTCGTGATTTCGGTAAACGATTTTAAAACAGGCTTGACGATCGAAGTGGACGGCGCTCTCTGCACCGTTCTTGATTTCCAACATGTTAAACCGGGCAAAGGCGCCGCGTTCGTGCGCTCCAAGCTCAAAAACCTGCGTAACGGCAACGTCCTAGAGAAGACGTTCCGTGCTGGGGAGAACGTTGTTCGCGCTCATGTCGAGAACCGTGCAGTGCAGTATCTGTATAACTCGGGCAGCGAGTATACGTTCATGGACAACGAAACGTTCGATCAATTCGAATTGAACAAGAGCCAGTTGGAGTGGGAATTGAACTTCATGATCGAGAATATGACGGTCAATATTTCCAGCTACCAAGGCGAAATAATCGGCATCAACATCCCGAACAGCGTCGATCTGAAAGTGATCGAGACGGAACCGGGAATCAAAGGCAACACGGCGACGGGCGCGACGAAGAACGCGAAGCTGGAAACGGGCTTTAACGTTCAAGTTCCACTGTTCATCAACGAAGGCGACGTGCTGACGATCGACACGCGCGAAGGCAGATACATCTCCCGCGCATAATGACATCGGCGTTCGAATCCCCGAATTCGCAAAATCTTGCGAATTTGGGGATTTTTTTATTCTTGGGCCTATTTACTTATGCTATAATATACTGCTGTATGCAGTGGTTCTTTAACGCATGGATAGATTGACTGGGGGAGTGACTACCGGTGTCATTGATAGTGATGAAATTCGGCGGCAGTTCCGTCGGCACGACGGAGCGGATGAGCCGCGTGGCTCAACGCATCATCGACAAAAAACTGCAAGGCGACCGGGTCGTCGTTGTCGTGTCGGCGATGGGAGATACAACGGACGATCTGATCGAAAAAGCGAACGAGATTAACGATAACCCGCCTGCCCGCGAGATGGATATGCTGCTCTCGACGGGGGAGCAGATTTCCGTGGCACTGCTCTCTATGGCGATTCATAAACTCGGGCACGAAGCGAAGTCTTACACGGGATGGCAAGCGGGGATCGTCACGGAAGCGGTACACGCGAAAGCGCGGATCAGCGATATTTCCCCCGAGCGCTTATTCGCTTCACTCGACGAAGGCAATATCGTGATCGTGGCCGGATTCCAAGGGATGACGGAAAGCGGCGAGATCACGACGCTTGGACGTGGCGGCTCGGATACGACCGCGGTAGCGCTGGCGGCGGCCATCAAAGCGGACGTGTGCGAGATCTACACGGATGTCGATGGCATTTATTCCACCGACCCGCGCGTCGTGAAATGCGCGAGGAAGTTAAAAGAAATCTCGTACGACGAGATGCTGGAATTGGCTAATCTGGGAGCGGCCGTGCTTCATCCGCGCGCCGTCGAGTACGCCAAGCACAACAACGTCAATCTGGTCGTACGCTCGAGCTTTACGAATAACGAAGGCACGCTCGTGAAGGAGGAAGCGCAAATGGAACAAGGGATCGTCGTAAGAGGAATCGCATCGGATAAAAACGTGGCCCGCATCAGCGTGCTTGGCGTAGAGGACGTTCCGGGCGTATTGGCCAAAATGTTCGGGGCGCTTGCCGACAACGGCATCGACGTCGATATCATCGTCCAAAGCGGCGTTCAAGACGGCAAAGCCGACTTCTCGTTTACGGTGTCGCTGAACGATCGCTCCCGTGCGCTCGACGTGCTGTCCGGTATTAAGGATCAAGTGCCTTACCGGGAAGCGACGTTCGAGGAAGGTCTCGTCAAAGTGTCCATCGTCGGAGCGGGTATGGTGTCGAATCCGGGAGTCGCCGCGATAATGTTCGAGGCGATCTCGAGCGTTGGCGTCAGCATCAAGATGGTGAGCACGTCCGAGATCAAGGTTTCGTGCGTGATCGCCGCGGAACCGGTTCAAGAAGTGATTCGGGCACTCCACACCGCTTACGGTCTGGATACCGCCGACACCGCGTTCGTCGGTGGTCCTTCGGAACGCCGGTAATCTGACATCACTTCAAATAAAGCCGTCCAGCCAGTCTAACCGACTGCGCGAGGGCGGCTTTATTATTTACCGATGAACAGTTGGACGATTTTGAGAATCATCGCGGTTATTCCCGCGGCCATTAGAGGGCCGACTGGAATTCCCCGCAGCAAGACAACGCCAGCGATCGAACCGACGACGATCCCAACGATCAGTTGGGGATCCATCTTCAACGTCTCCAGACCTTTGCTGTTCAGGTAGGCGCCGATCGCTCCGCCGGCGAGCGCGACCCAGCCCACCCATCCTCCGAAAGCGTCGATCATATCTTTGGGCTGAATCCGGCCGGATGCGAAAGGGACCAAGACGGCCAGCGTCAGGAAGAGCAGGCCCAGCTCGATGCCTCTTCGTTCGATCGTCGGCAAATAACGATCCAGATGCGTCAGCTTGATGACGAGTAGAATACAAGCGGCTGTCGTAATAATCGAGGATCTCCCGACCAGCCCAATGATGATGAGCGCGACAAGAACCAGTTCTCCGTACAACACTTGCGTCACACTCCCGATTGGACAGATGGTACACGATATGGAACAAGCCCCGCGTTTAGAACGCGGGGCTTGTCGGCGCGGGAAAGAAATTAAATCATGTAATCGTTGAACGGAACCTGCTGAAGCTCGAACGTGTCGGAGCGCAATCCTCTGCGCATCGACTCCAGCGTGACGACGTCATGAGGCGCAACATTGCCCAGATGGACGTCGGGACCGAGCGATTTGATCAACGCCACTTGTTGTTCCTTCAAAGGCGCTTCCCAGAGTATGCGGTCCAGATTCGGGACCGCGTTCAGAATATGGGATAGATCGTCGCTTCGGCAATCCCCGCGCTCGTCGAATAGCCCGACGCCTATGCCGGATTCTCTCCCTTCGACAGTGACCATTTCCGCTCCGCAAGCCAAATCCTGCTCGGCCGTCGCGGCGAAATCATCTACGTTGATCCGCGATCCGAACAGCTTTTTCCCATATTCCGTATAGACTTGCAGACCCAGGCCTTTCGCGTCCCGGATCAGATCGTTGCGCAATCCGCGATCAAGGTTGATCGTACCGTCGGATACTTCGATTCCCGTAAATCCAAGGGCGAGAATCTGGCGGAGAAACCCGGGAACGACATCGAGACGCACCGCGGTTTCAAGCAATGTGCCTCCGGGAATGACGGTGATTCCGTTTTTGACGGCAAGATCGATCTTGCTTCGAATGACGGGAAGCGGATAGAGAGGTGACGTTCCGAAGCCGAATTTCAAAATGTCGATATATTCCCCGGCTGTTGTCAACAGGTCTTCGAAGGCGTGAAGGCCGATCCCTTTATCCAACACCATCGTACGACCTTTCGAACGGGGCTTCGATTGCCTGCGCCCGCTCGGATCGTGCAGAATGGCCGGCCATTCGTAATGCAAGGATGTGCTTTGCATGCTCAACTCTCCTCGTTCGTACCAAGGTGGATATTACTCGACCAATATATGCGTTCGCCCAAGGTTAGGTGATCCTCCGCCCGGTAAATTCGGAAGAGCTCCGACGATGGAGACAAGTTACGGGCAAAACCGGCATAAAGATAGTAACGCGGAAAGTTACCGCGCTGGTGATAGGGAGGAATCGTTATGGACAAAGCAGCATTCAGTATGGCCATGCTTCGGATATTGTCCGGCAGCATCGAATTGACCGCGGCGCTCGTCATGCTTCGGCTCAACGATGTGCAGAAGGCGCTGGCCGTCAATTCGATGCTAGCGTTGGTAGGACCGCTTGTTCTGATCTCCACGACGACGATCGGGCTGGTCGGGCTTGCGGACAAGCTGTCCCCTTCTAAATTTCTATGGATTCTCGCAGGGGTGGGCTGTCTTCTAATAGGGATATTGAGGAAATGACCGGAGCCCCGAAGGTACGGCCAAGCATGCATAATCCGGCTGTCCAAGCATACATATGAGAAAGCATTGATCATCTTCCGACGGAAAGGGGGGAGTCTAGTTGCAGCAATCGCAGCCTATCCTGGAGTTGTTTCCGGTATCCCTGCGTCTGGTGCTGGAGCGGATTCCGGCATTCGCTAGGGAAACGTTGGAAGAGATTCGCATTCGCGAGAATCGACCTCTGGAGATCGGATACGGAAGCCGTTATGCGTTCGTTCGCGAGGACGGATCGCTGACGGAGCTTGGCCATGACGCGTTCGTTCCCGGCAAAGAACATTGCCGTGCCCTCCTGGAGAGAATCACGAATCACTCGATTTACGCGGCGGAAGAAGAACTGCGCAGAGGGTATATCACCGTCTCCGGCGGACACCGGGTCGGACTGGCGGGGCGGGCGGTACTGGATAAAGGAGCCGTTTTCCACCTGCGGGATATCGCGGGTTTTAACGTGAGGATCGCGCGGGCGAGAATCGGTTTCGCCGCCCAAGTGCTGCCGGGTTTGCTGGATTTCAAAGCGAGAACGATTCGCCACGCGCTGATCGTATCCCCCCCGCAACAAGGCAAAACAACGCTGATTCGGGACTTGGCACGATCCATCAGCTCTGGGCAATGGCATCATCCGGCCGCGCGGGATTGGGGGAGCCGGAAAGTCGGCGTCGTGGACGAACGATCGGAGATTGCGGCCAGCGACAAGGGAGTTCCCACGTTCGACCTCGGTCCGCGCTGCGACGTGTTGGACGCCTGCCCGAAGGCGGAAGGGATCATGATGATGTTAAGATCGATGTCCCCGGAGATCATCGTCGTCGACGAGATCGGCCGTCAGGAAGACGCGGAAGCGATCCATGAGGCCGTTCACGCGGGCGTGCGGGTACTCGCGACCGCGCATGCCGCCGAATTGTCCGACCTGTTCGGCAGACCGGCGCTCGCCAAGCTGGCCGAAACGGGCATTTTCGGTTCTTACGTGTTCCTGACCCGGGACGGAAGCAAAGTCAATCATCGCATCGTATCGGCCGAAGAAGCGGAGAGGCAAACGTCGCGAAGCCGCCTGCGAACGATCGCGGCGACTCCGCGGGATGCTCCGGGCGCCGGCGGCGCGCAGCCAGAGATCGAAGGCTCGGGCCTGCCCGGCCAATCCATCGTCAAGAATCGGGCGTTGCCGGTTATCCGCTCTCCCGATATGCGCTTGTCGGGAGGCTCCGAAGATGCTTAAACTTGTCGGGGCTCTGCTCGTGTTGATCGCGGGAACTTTGATCGGGCTTGTGCAATCGGCGCGTTACGCGGCAAGACCGAGGCAAATCCGGGAGCTGCTTCACGCGCTTCAGCGCCTGGAGACGGAGATTGGATACGGCCAAACCCATTTGCCGGAAGCGCTGAAGCGAATTTCCGACACGGCTCCGCCTCCGCTTTCCTTGCTGTTCTCCGACATCTCGCGCTCGCTCTCGAAGGAATCGGCCGGGTCAGGGGAAACGGTCAGAGAGTGCTGGGAGAGAATCATCTTGGCCCGTTGGCCGGAGACGGCGATGAAAAATACCGAGAGAGAGGCGATACTCCGGCTAGGGGCGACGCTCGGAGGAAGCGGCCGCGAGGATCAGTTGAAGCATATCCGGCTTGCGGCGATCCAGTTGCAAGCGGAAGAAGCGGCGGCGAGGGAAGATCAGCGCCGGTACGAGAAATTAAGCCGCAGCTTGGGCATGCTTGGAGCCGCGTTGGTCGTGATCGTGATGATTTAACCGGGCGTTAGGCGGCGCCGAAGGATTTCGTCGGTAAATTTAGGAGGCCATAGCGATGAACATCGACATCAGCACCATTTTCCAAATCGCCGGTATCGGCATTATCGTGGCGATGATTCATACGGTGTTGAAGCAGATGGGCAAGGAAGATATGGCGCATTGGGTGACGTTGATCGGGTTTGTGGTCGTGCTGTTTATGGTCGTGCGCATGCTCAATGATTTATTCCAGGAAATCAAGACCATTTTCCTGTTTCAGTAGGTGAAGCGGGTGGACATTCTTCAGATCGTCGGAATCGGCTTTCTAGCGACCGTGCTCATACTCGTTATTCGGGAACAAAAGCCGATGTTCGCCTACTTGCTTGCCGCGTTTGTGGGGGTCGCGATTTTCCTCGCCTTCGTAGGCAAGATCGACGGCGTCATCTCCGTGCTCGAGGAGCTGGCGGAACGTTCGGGCATTCCGTCCGTGTATCTCAAGACGATGCTGAAAATTATCGGAGTCGCGTATATCGCGGAATTCGGAGCGCAGATCGTCAGGGATGCGGGACTTGAGAGCATCGCAACGAAAATCGAGTTCGCGGGCAAAATGCTCATTCTCGTCATGGCGGTTCCGATCATCAGCGTCATCGTCGAAACGGTGCTGAACTTGCTGCCGGCTTGACGGGGCGAAGGGGGATGAACGCGATCTGGCGGACGGGAAAGGCAAGTCGGTGGATGCTCCTTCTATTCTTGCTTGCGATCTTCTTCCTGCCGGAACGTGTTTCGGCGGTCGCCAGCGCGGAAGCTCCCGAGCAAAGCCGCATATCCGATGATTTGGCTAAACAGCAAAGCGAAGAAGTCGAGCTCGGACAAATTCAAAAATTTTGGAACGATTTAAAGGACGAATACGGCGGGTATTTTCCCGAAGGAAAACTTCCCGAACTGCGACAGCTCATGTTTCCCGACGGAAAAGGGTGGAGCGTCGGCCAGGCGCTGACCGGTTTAGCCAGATTTTTCTTGCACGAGGTGTTATACAGCGGCAAGCTTCTGGTGACGATCGTGCTGCTGACCGTATTCACAATGCTCCTAGAGACGATGCAGAGCGCGTTCGAACGCAACGCCGTCAGCAAAGTCGCCTACGGAATCGCCTACATGGTTCTGATCATTCTTGCCGTCAACAGTTTTCGAACGGCAACCTCTTACGCGGGAGAGGCGATCGGGAACATGGTGCAGTTCATGCTGGCGATGGTGCCGCTGCTCTTGACGCTGTTGGCCGGCACGGGGGGAGTCGCTTCGGTCGCGGTGCTTCATCCGCTCATCGTGTTTATGATCCATACGATTGGGACGATCGTGCACGTCGTCGTGTTCCCGCTGCTCTTTTTCTCGGCGGTGCTTCATCTCGTGAGCGCGATTACCGACCGCTACAAGGCGACGCAATTGGCGAATCTGCTCCGAAACGCGGGAGTTGGCGTGCTTGGCGTTCTTCTGACCGTTTTCCTAGGCGTGCTGTCGGTCCAAGGAGCGACGGGAGCGGTAACGGACGGTGTTGCGCTAAGGACGGCCAAGTTCGTGACCGGGAATTTCGTGCCCGTCGTCGGGAAGATGTTCTCGGATGCGACCGATACGGTGATGTCGGCGAGCTTGCTCGTCAAGAACGCAGTCGGATTGGCCGGAGTAATCGTCTTGTTGTTCTTATGCGCGTTCCCCGCCTTGAAAATATTAACGCTGGCCCTCATCTACAACTTGGCTGGCGCGGTGATGCAGCCGCTTGGGGGCACGCCGATCGTTCAGTGCCTGCAAACGATCGGCAAGACGCTCATTTACGTGTTCGCGGCGCTGGCTTCGGTCGGTTTGATGTTTTTTCTGGCCGTGACGATCATTCTTACCGCGGGCAATGCGGCACTAATGATCCGCTAACGGGAGGCGAGCGTTTTGTGGGATTAATGGACGCACTATCGGGCTGGCTTCGCCAGGTCATCGCCGTCATCCTGCTGGCTTCGCTGATCGATCTGATCTTGCCCAATCGAACGATGCAGCGTTACGTTCGGCTCGTCGCCGGTCTCTTCATCCTCATGACAGTGGCGACCCCGATCATGCACTGGCTGAAAGGAGATTTCGGCGGCAAGCTGGCGGCTGGCCTGCAGTCGGTCGAGCGCTCTCCGGGCGATGCGGAACGGGAATTGGCCATGATCGAGGAAGAAGGAGCGAAGCTTCGCGACAGCCATCTGGCGCAGGCCGAGAAGCTGGTCGCTGCGAGATTAGAATCCGAGATCCGTGGCGAAGTGGAGCAGGAAGGCCGACGATCCGTGCGCAAAGTCGACGTCAAACTGGCCCGCGAACGCGACGGAGCGCTGAAGGTGGCTCAGGTGGTCGTCGAGCTGGAGCTAGCGGATCCGGAAGCGGGAACGGGAGGCGGAACGCAAAAGGTTCCCGTACGGGATATCGAAGCGATCGCGGACGTAGATATTGAGATTCGGGCGGGCAGTATCGGCAGCGCGGATCGCGATTTGCCGGTTTCCGGCCGGGAATCGGGTGACCGGGCTGCCGCGGCCCGCGAGGATCGGGTCGATCGCGAGACGCGAACGCGAATCGCGGCGCTCGTGGCAAGTCGTTTCGGCATCGCAGCGGACATCGTCGTCGTCAAGCTGCCTGCGACGGCCGCCGAACGAAATTAAGCTGGAGGTGCGCTATGGCGAATTGGCTGGAGCGGCTGGAATCTTTCATCGGCGGAGGTTCCGGGGGGCCGCGCAGGGTGAAGGCATTCCGATGGCTCGTGCTGCTCGGCTTGATCGGCGCCGCCATGCTGCTTGCGGCTTCCCTGTTGAATATGAAGACGATAGATCCTTCGAAAACACCGGACTACTCCCCGCCCCGCGACGAAGACGTTCCGCAGCAGGAAACGTTCCTTGGCGGCGGCGAGGATAAGAACGGCTCTTCTTTCTCCGATATCGAATCCGAGATCGAATCGCGGCTCAAGGAGATGCTCGAGCGGATCGTAGGCGTCGGTACGGTCGACGTCATGGTGACGGTCGATTCTACCGAGGAGACAGTCGTGCAGCTCAACGAGAAGCAAATGCAGACGATAACGGACGAAACGGACCGCAATGGGGCAAAACGCCACATTACCGACATTTCGAAAGACGGCCAGGTGGTATTATACGAAGTCTCGGGAAACCAAACGCCGATTGTCGTGAAAAAGCTGAAGCCGCGAATCCGCGGCGTCATCATCGCGGCGAAAGGCGCGGAGAACGCGACGGTGCACAGACTGATCGCCGAAGCCGTATCCGCCGGGCTCGACGTGCCGATCCATCGGGTGTCGGTGTTGCCGCGCAAAGCATAGATGGCCTAAATTATAGATTCCGGGAGGAATGGACGAATGAACAACAAACGTCAAACGATATGGTTAGTCTCGATGCTTAGCCTGATGGTCGTGTTATCCGCTTATTACTTGTTTACCGAAGACGCTCCCTCCGACAAATCCAAGACGACGCAATCAATGGAAGACGCGGGCAAAGTCTCGGCGAATTCTCCGGACGGCTTGACGATTACCGAAGAGGACCCGACGGCCGACGAACTGACCGGCGCGGCGACGGGATCTGCGGGGAAGAAGGATAAAGGCGTTCAAGCTGCGGATTCGGGGGATACGTCCAAAGAGGATCAGGAAGTTCTTAAAGGAATGACCAACCTGTCGGGTAACGAACGTCTGGACAAAATCGCGCTGGATCAGAAAATGAGAATGAGCAAATACGCGGAAGAGCTGGAAACGATTATCGGGAACACGAAATCGAGTCAGGAAGAAGCGACAGTCGCCGTCGAGAAGCATAACCAACTCGAGGAATTGGACGCCAGAATTACGAGCCTTCAGGAAAAGCTGCTGCAAGACTTCGAGAACGCGGTCGTCTCCGAAGAGCAATCGAACTTCAAAGTGATCGTGCTCAGCGACAAGCTGGAGAAAAAACAAGCGATCGGCATCATCGATATGGCGACGAAAGAGCTTGAGGTCACGCCGGATCGCGTAACGGTGGAATACGTGCAGTAAGCCTGATCAGGCGGCGCGAATGAATAAAGCCAGAATCAGGGGCTATCCTGAAAGTAGATTCCGCTTCTACTTTCGGGGGCCCTTTCGCGCGTCCTGCCGAACATCCCCGCCGTTCGAGCCTAACCCTTTCCATTTCGGTCGATTATGGTATAATAACTTCGTTGTGGGTTCGAGCATGTTAGTCTTCGAACGCGCTTTCTTTAGACGGGGGATTCCCGAATCAAGGAGTGACCGAGATGTTTAAGCTGAGTGAAATTAAAGAATTGATTAAATTGGTGGACCAAACTACCGTACATGAATTGGAAATCGAGAACGAAGGCATGCGATTGTCCATTCGCAAGCCGGGTCGCACCGAAGTTGTGAATGTACAGACGCCTTCCCTTTCTCCTACATACTTGCCACAGGTTCAGACAGCCGCGCCTGTCGTGGCGGCGCCTTCGGCGCCGGCTGCGGAAGCGAGCGCTCCTGCGGCCGACACGTCCAATCTGCATCGCATCGTTTCGCCGATGGTAGGCACGTTCTACCGTTCGCCGTCTCCCGACGCGTCTGCGTTCGTAAGCATTGGGGACAAGGTGTCCGACAAAACTGTCGTATGCATTCTGGAAGCGATGAAGCTGATGAATCCATTGGAAGCGGAAGTAAAGGGAGAAATCGTGGACATTCTCGTGGAGAACGGACAGCTCGTCGAATTCGGCCAACCGCTATTCCTAGTTAAGCCGGAATAATCCCGAGGAGGACTTCGCTTTGAAATTTAACAAAATATTGGTTGCCAATCGCGGCGAAATCGCGGTCAGAATTATTCGCGCCTGCCGAGAGCTCGGGATTACCACGGTCGCGGTCTATTCCGAAGCCGACAGGGAGTCGCTGCACGTTAGATTGGCCGATGAGGCGTATTGCATCGGTCCAACCGCTTCCAAAGACAGCTATCTTAACTTGACGAACATTATGAGCGTCGCGACCTTGACGGATTGCGACGCGATTCACCCGGGCTACGGGTTCCTTTCCGAGAATGCCGATTTCGCGGAAATCTGCGAATCTTGCAATATTACGTTCATCGGGCCTTCTTCGGACGCGATTAGCCGTATGGGGGATAAGTCGGTTGCCAAGCAAACGATGAAGGACGCTGACGTTCCCGTCATCCCTGGCTCCGATGGACTGCTCGAGGATCTCGACGACGCCGTTCGCGTTGCGCGGGAGATCGGGTATCCGGTCATCATCAAAGCGACGGCCGGAGGCGGCGGACGCGGTATCCGGATCGCGGAGAACGAGGAGATGCTCGTTCGCGAGATTACGACTGCGCAGCAGGAAGCGGAAAAAGCTTTCGGCAATGCAGGCGTATACCTTGAGAAGTTTTTGACCGGCATGAAACATGTCGAAATCCAGATTATCGCGGACAAGCACGGCAATGTGGCGCACCTGGGCGAGCGGGACTGCTCCGTTCAGCGCCGACGCCAGAAATTGGTCGAAGAGGCTCCTTGCGCGATTATGACGCCCGAGTTGCGCGAACGCATGGGACAAGCCTCAGTCAGAGCCGCTCTCGCGGTGAATTATTCCGGAGCGGGGACAATCGAATATTTGCTCGGACCTGACGGAAACTTCTACTTCATGGAAATGAATACGCGGATTCAAGTTGAACACCCCGTAACGGAAATGATTACGGGCATTGACTTGATTAAGGAAATGATTTCCATTGCCGAAGGTGAACAGCTTTCCTTCAGACAAGAAGACGTGAAGTTCGACGGATGGGCGATCGAGTGCCGCATTAACGCGGAAGACCCTGACCGAAATTTCATGCCTTCGGCAGGCAGAATCGGGTTTTATTTGCCGCCAGGAGGCCCAGGCGTACGCGTGGACAGCGCAGCGTATCCGCAATACGTCATTTCTCCGCACTACGATTCGATGGTCGCGAAGCTGATCGTATGGGCTCCGACTCGCGAAGAAGCAATCGCGAGAACGCGCCGCGCACTGAGTGAATTTATGATTGAGGACGTCAAAACGACGATTCCTTTCCATATGAAGCTGATGAATCACCCGTTGTTCAACAAGGGTACGTTCGATATTAAATTCCTGGAAGAGCATGATGTGAACGGCGAAAGCTAAGTTGATCTTGCATCGGCGGACGCCACAAAAAGAGTCCAAGCGTTTGTCATAATAATCCGGGAATGCTATATTTATAGTAGTGAAGGCGGACGCTCGGACTTATGAAATTGTCCGGGATATGGAGGTGGAACAACGCATGGAAATGATTGCCCCGGAATACGAAAAAACGGAAATGGGAACAATCGAGATCGCGCCGGAGGTTATCGAAGTGATCGCAGGGCTTGCGACGCTCGAAGTTGACGGTGTAGCAGGCATGAGCGGAGGTCTTTCCTCAGGCATTGCCGAGCTCCTTGGACGCAAGAATCTGTCCAAAGGCGTAAAAGTCGAAGTTGGGCAACGCGAAGCGGCCGTTGACGTGTCGATTATCGTTCAATACGGTCGCCGTATACCGGAAATCTCTAGCGAAATCCAACGTAACGTCAAACGCTCGATCGAATCGATGACTGGACTTCATGTTGTGGAAGTTAACGTACATATTCACGACGTTCACTTCAAGACGGGCGAGAAACCCGAAGAAGATGAATCTCATGTACGAGTCCGATAGATGACGTGACCGCACCTGTTTTCCGCGGCAAACGGCAAAACTCCGATCTGCGGATGACGACCCTCTGACGAGAGCTTCCTCAGGGACAGCTCTCGCAGAGGTCTTTTCGCGATCATGGAGGAAACTACCCTAACAAGGAACAGGGAGGGCGCACTCGTTGATTAAAGTGTTGGACAGGCTGCTGTTGTTTTTGTACAGTTTGGTGATCGGTATTGCTTCTATCGTGGCTATCGTTGCCGCATGCGGAGGTTTTTCGGACAAATGGCTTGCGGATGTCGTCTACGAGTTTACTGGCGGCGCGCGAGTCGTGCAAGGCTCCGTAATCGGCGTATCGGCGATCATTTTACTCATTAGCTTGAGATTTTTAATCGTATCGATCAAGAGAGACGGAAATTCTGCACCTTCGATTAATCAACGCACGGACCACGGCGATATTCGCATCTCCGTCGAGACGGTGGAAAATCTTGCGCTTAAAGCCGCTTCCCGGACGAGAGGCGTCAAAGACCTGCGCGCGCGCGTCAGAGTGTCGGAGGCGGGGCTTGGCATCATGATCAGAGCATTCGTCGAAGGTGACGGCTCCATACCGGCGATGTCCGAAGAAATGCAGCGCACGGTATCTCAGCAGGTCGAAGAAGCGACGGGCATTCCGGTCGCAGAAGTATCCGTGTTCATCGCGAACGTAACGCAAGCGCCGACGACTTTTAAGAGCCGTGTAGAATAGGGGGGAATACCGCCTATGTGGAAAGACTGGTTGGAAGCTTACGGCGGCAGAATCGCCGGTGTGGCAGCGGGTCTCCTGTTCGGCATCATCTATTTGATCAGCGGATTCTGGGATATGCTGTTCTTCGCTTTGCTCATTGGCATCGGTTATTGGATTGGCAAACATAAGGACGAACGGCGGGGACCGCTATTTCCGTGGGAAAGATTGACGGATTGGGTAACGGACCGTTGGCCTTGGTCGCGATAATCCCTGTGAATGTTCTTGCCCGGACAGGACGGCGGAGCTTAATCGGCTCTGCGGTTTGCGAAGGAAAAGATGCTCATGGGTTTTTTTGCTTTTATCGCGGTCAACAATAAGCTTCAACGACTAGAAACATTCGGGAGGACTCATGAAGCGCAGACTTGCAAGAGAAATTGCGGTACAGAGCTTGTACCAGATCGAGATGAACGGCGTAACCGGACTGGAAGCCGTCAATATGGTGATGGACGAAGCCCGACAGGACAACGAAATTGGCACCGACGTGGCCGAATTGGCCCATATCGACGCATTCACGCGCGAATTGGTGCAAGGAGTGCAAGACCATCAACAACAAATCGACCAGCACCTTGTCATCTATTTGACAGGCTGGCAAGTTGATCGGCTCTCCAGGGTTGACCGCCAAATTTTGCGTTTGGCCGCCTATGAACTGCTGTATTTGCCTGAAGTTCCGCCTAAGGTCGTCATCAACGAAGCGATCGAACTGGCCAAGCATTTTGGTCTGGAAGAGAACGGAAAATTCGTTAACGGAGTTCTGGGGCGAATGCTGCGGGAGAGAGAAGAAAACCCATCGCAGGAGAGTGAGAAGCCATGAGCGCGCAATTAATCGAGGGAAAAAAAATCTCGGATTCAATCCGTGAAGAACTCAAGCAGGAAGTTGAGAAAATAAAGCAAGAAGGCATTACGCCTGGCCTTGTCGTCATTCTGGTCGGCGAGGATCCGGCTTCGCAAGTGTATGTTCGTAATAAAGCGAAAGCATGCGAGCAGCTCGGGTACTATTCGGAGGTCGTCCGACTGCCCGCAGAGACGACGCAGGACGAATTGCTGAAGCTCATCGATCAATACAATCGGCTATCTACGATTCACGGTATTCTCGTTCAGCTCCCGTTGCCGAAACATATCGAAGAGAAAGCGATTATCGACGCGATCGCGGTAGAAAAAGACGTGGACGGATTCCATCCCGTGAGCGTCGGCAATCTGATGATCGGAGACGATACGCTGCTTCCTTGCACGCCTTCCGGCGTCATCGAGTTGCTCAAGAGAACGGGCAACGATCCGGCTGGCAAACATGCGGTCGTCATCGGACGGAGCAACATTGTCGGCAAACCGGTCTCGATGTTGCTGCTGCGTGAGAACGCGACCGTAACGATCTGCCATTCCCGAACTCCGAATTTGCCCGAGATGGCTAGACAAGCGGATATTCTGGTTGCTGCAGTAGGCGTAGCTAAGCTCGTCAAGAAGGAATGGGTCAAACCGGGCGCCGTCGTCATCGATGTCGGCGTGAACAGGCTGCCGGACGGTAAGCTGTGCGGCGACGTGGATTTCGACGAAGTCTCCGAAGTTGCAGGCTGGGTGACGCCCGTACCTGGCGGAGTAGGCCCAATGACGATTACGATGCTGATGGCGAATACGCTGAAAGCGGCGAAACGTTCTTCACGATAGAAAGGAGCCATGCGAATGGAACCGGCGCGCGCGTTAAGCATACGCGATATCAATCGGCTCATCAAGATGAAGCTCGAAGGCGACGCCGGACTCCAGAACATCTGGCTGCGAGGCGAAATATCCAATTTTACGTTCCACTCCAGCGGCCATATGTATTTTACGCTGAAGGACGAGGGCGCAAGATTAAAATGCATTATGTTTGCCTCATACAATCAACGACTGCCGTTCGCTCCCAAGGACGGAATGAAGGTGCTGGCCCGCGGGGGTATATCCGTCTACGAACGGGACGGGCAATATCAGTTTTACGCTACTGCGATGCAGCCGGACGGGATCGGCAGCTTGTATCTCGCATTCGAGCAACTGAAGAGGAAGCTTGAGGGCGAAGGGCTGTTTCGCGCGGAACTGAAACGTCAGATCCCCCTGTATCCGCGTACAGTGGGCGTAATTACTTCGCCGACCGGGGCAGCGGTTAGAGATATTCTGATTACGTTGGAACGTCGGAACCCCGGCGTTCACGTGCTCCTCTATCCGGTATCGGTGCAAGGCACGGGAGCCGCTCCATCCATCGTTAAAGCGATTCAAGCGATGAACGCGCTGGGCGAAGCGGACGTGTTGATCGTCGGAAGAGGCGGAGGTTCGCTCGAAGAGCTGTGGGCGTTTAACGAGGAGGCCGTAGCCAGAGCGATCAGGGCATCGGTCATACCGGTCATATCCGCCGTTGGGCACGAGACGGATTTTACAATCGCGGACTTTGCCGCGGACTTAAGGGCTCCGACGCCTACGGCGGCAGCGGAGCTTGCGGTCAGGCATATCGGGGAATTGAAGCAGGAGCTTGCGTATTTGGAGCGGAAAATGGCGCACTCGCTGCATGCATTGTTAGCCAAAGCGAAAGAGCGTTGGCAGCATGCGGCGCGATCCTCGTATTTCACGCAGCCGAGAAGAAGTCTTCTCGCTCAGGCGGAACGTCTCGACCGGCTTAGGGAAACGCTGCAATACCAAATGAAGGGCGAGCAGGCCAAAGCGCAAGAGCGATTCTCCCGTCTAAGCGGCAGATTGCAGGCGGTGAACCCGAAGCAGCAAACGGTCTATGCCCGCAAGCGAATGGAGACGGCGGCGAGAGGTTTGGAATTAGCGATGAACGGCATCTTGCGAGACAGCCAAAGCCGGTTCTCGTCTCTCGTCAGGCATTTGGATGCGCTCAGTCCGCTCAAAGTAATGGGACGCGGTTACAGCTTGGCGTACGACGAGAACGAGAAGAAGCTGATCCGTTCGATCAAAGAAGTGCAACCGGGCGATTTGATCCATATTCGGCTATCGGACGGCAAATTGGATTGCCAAATCTGGGGAATTCAAGAGGAGGAGCGGACAAATGGCTAAAAACGTTACGGGCGGGGCGGATCAATCTTCTATTAACGAAGAGACGACGGAACCGACTTTCGAGTCGGCGATGGAGAAGCTGGAATCAATCGTGTCGAGGCTGGAAAGCGGAGACGTTCCGCTGGAAACGGCCATCGAGCTTTTTCAAGAAGGAATGTCCTTGTCCAGACTATGCGGCCAGAAGCTGGAACAGGTGGAACGCCGCATCGAAACGCTTGTGGAAGGCGAAGCCGGCCTGCAGCGCAAACCGTTCGCGGCGGGAAAAGAAGAAGCGTAACCTAAGCTAAGCTTCGAAATGCAAAGGGGTATACATGTGACGACTTCGATGGGAATACATACTTATTTGCACAATTGTCGGAATCGGGTGGAAACTGCTCTTCGTACGGTATTTCCGTCCGATTGGTTGATTCCGGACAAGCTGAGGGAAGCGATGGATTATTCTTTGCTCGCGGGAGGCAAGCGGATTCGTCCGATCTTGGTTCTTGCTGCAGCGGAAGCGGTCACGGGCGAGGAGGAGACGTCTGAGAAGGCGTTGGACTTCGCTTGCGCCGTCGAGATGATCCATACCTATTCGCTCGTTCACGACGATCTGCCGGCAATGGATAACGACGATTATCGTCGCGGCCGTCCGACGAACCATAAAGTGTTCGGAGACGCGATGGCGATATTGGCCGGGGATGGCTTGCTGACCCATGCATTTCATATCGTCACGCAAGCGGCGAAAACCGGCGTCCCCGCCGCTCGCGTGCTAGCGGTCATCGAAGAGTTGTCCCGCTTTGCCGGACTGACGGGAATGGTCGGAGGACAAGTCGACGACATGCTTGGCGAACAAGGCATCACCTCGCTGGAACAGCTTGAACGTATTCATCTGCATAAGACGAGCGACCTCATCGCTTTCTCGCTCAGAGCCGGCGGTCACGCCGCGGAAGCGGACGAGCGCCAGCTCGAGGCGTTGGGACTTTTCGGACGCAATGTCGGCCTTGCTTTTCAGATCCAGGACGATATTCTCGACCTGACGGGGTCCGCGGACAAGCTCGGCAAACCAGTCAAGAGCGACGAACGGCAAGAGAAGGTGACTTATCCATTCCTGCTCGGACTGGACGAAAGCCGCAGGCGCGTCTCCCAGTTGACGAAAGAAGCCGGAGATGCTTTGCTTCAGGCGGGGCTAGCCAGTCCACAGCGATTGCTCGAGATCGCCGATTATTTAATTAACCGGGACCATTGACCCGGCACACCGGGACCAACGTCGAAGTCATCGCCTCATTCGTGATTGCCGCGCTTCGCGACAACTCGCGCATGAGGTTTTTTATTGAACGTACGATGTAAAAGTTGTCGGCACGCAGCGGGAATTTGGGCATTGTTTTGAGGATATGGTATAATAACGGTAATATCATCGTGGGGAAAGCGGGGAACATCATTTGCTGCTCGAGCGAATCGACAGTCCGACCGACTTAAAAAAACTATCGCTGTCCGAGCTCCCTCAGCTGGCCGAAGAAATCCGACATTTTCTCATTGGGAAATTGTCCGTTACCGGAGGCCATCTGGCACCGAATCTCGGTGTCGTGGAGTTAACGCTAGCGCTTCATTATTTATATAACAGCCCACAGGACAAGTTTATCTTCGACGTGGGCCATCAAGCTTATGTGCATAAGATGCTGACAGGCCGCCAGGATCGGTTCGACACCCTGCGCCAGAAAGACGGGCTGTGCGGATTCGTTAAACGCAACGAAAGCGAGCACGACGTATGGGAAGCAGGCCATAGCAGCACGTCTCTGTCCGCGGCGATAGGGATGGCTTTGGCACGCGATTTGAAAGGCGACAGCAACAAGGTCGTTGCCGTCATCGGCGACGGCGCTCTTACGGGCGGTATGGCGCTTGAAGCCTTAAATCACATCGGCCACGAAAAACGCAAATTAATGGTCGTGCTCAACGATAACGAGATGTCTATCGCTCCGAACGTAGGAGCTCTTCATAACTATCTGGGCAAGGTAAGAACAGAGAAGATCTATCGCAAGGCAAAGGATGAATTGGATTGGCTTCTGCGTAAAGTTCCGGCGATTGGCGGGAAGCTTGCCCGGACGGCGGATCGGGTAAAAGACAGCCTGAAGTACTTGATCGCGCCCGAAGGAATGCTATTCGAGGAATTCGGGTTGAAGTATCTTGGCCCAGTAGACGGCCATGATATCGGCAAGCTTCTGGAAGCTTTCAAACAGGCTGACAGCTTGGAAGGTCCTGTGCTTGTGCACGTAATGACCGTCAAAGGAAAAGGTTATTCTCCGGCGGAAGCCGATTCGCATAAGTGGCACGGAGTTACGGGTTCGTATAAGATCGAATCCGGCCAAGTCGTCAAGCCGGTCGGCCCGCCGATGTACACGGAAGTATTCGGCAACACGCTGATCGAACTGGCGGAACAAGATAAGCGGATCGTAGCGGTTACGCCCGCAATGCCGGGCGGATCGGGCTTGCTGAAATTCGCGGAGAAGTTCCCGGATCGGATGTTCGACGTTGGGATCGCGGAGCAGCATGCGGCCACGATGTCGGCCGCGCTGGCGATGGAAGGAATGAAACCCGTGTTCGCGGTGTATTCGACCTTCTTGCAACGGGCGTACGATCAAGTCGTCCACGATATCTGCAGGCAGAATCTGAACGTCGTTTTCGCAATCGACCGAGCCGGCTTTGTCGGTGCCGACGGCGAAACCCATCAAGGCGTCTACGATATCCCTTTTCTAAGACACATTCCCAACATGGTGATCATGATGCCGAAGGACGAGAACGAATTGCGGAACATGCTGCGAACCGCCGTTGATTACGATGGCGGACCGATCGCCGTACGTTATCCCCGCATAGCTGGCACTGGGGTCAGTATCGACGAGCAGATGAATCCGATCGAGATCGGTACTTGGGAGACGGTCCGCGAAGGCGATTATGCCGCCGTGCTCGCGATCGGTCCGATGGTGCAGGTCGCCGAAGAAGCGGCTGAACTGCTCAAACGTGAAGGAATCAATATTCGCGTCATTAACGCTCGCTTCATCAAGCCTCTAGATAAGCAGATGCTGCTTGCGTTGGCCAAGGAACGGATTCCTTTGATGATCGTAGAAGAAGGATCGGTATTGGGCGGGTTCGGCAGCTCCGTTCTCGAGTTCTATGCGATGCAGGGAGTTCAACCCGCCTCAGTGCATCTTGCCGGAGTTCCGGACATCTACGTGGAACACGCGACGATTAAAGAACAGAGGGCGGAAGTCGGATTAACCGCCGAAGGGATCGCCAAACAGCTGGCATCGCTTCAAGTACGCACAAGGCAAAGGGCAACCTAATGGAAAAAACGACGACGGCGAAAGAACGATTGGATTTGCTATTGCTTGAGCAAGGCTATTTCGAAAGCCGCGAGAAAGCAAAAGCCGCAATCATGGCGGGTTTGGTGCTCATCGGCTCCGAACGCGTGGACAAAGCGGGAACGAAAGTGCCCAGGGATGCGGCGATTACCGTTAAAGGGGCCGTTCACCCCTACGTCAGCCGGGGCGGCTTAAAGCTGGAGAAGGCGATCAAGCATTTTCATTTGGATTTGCAAGGCGCGGTAATGCTCGACATCGGCGCTTCCACCGGAGGATTTACGGATTGCGCCTTGCAGAATGGCGCTTCGCACGTATATGCCGTGGATGTCGGTTATAATCAGTTGGATTGGTCACTGCGTCAGGACGAGCGTGTACAGGTGCTTGAGCGAACGAATTTCAGGCATATGCAGCCGGAACAATTGGACGGCCCTGCGCCAGGGTTCGCGACGATCGATGTATCGTTCATATCGCTTAAGTTGATTTTGCCGACGCTTGCTGGCATATTGGCCACTGACGGTACGACGATCGCATTGATCAAACCACAGTTCGAAGCAGGGAAAGATCAAGTAGGTAAGTCAGGCGTCATTCGCGACCCGGCGGTTCACGCCAGCGTATTGAGAGAAGTATTGACGACGGCGAACGAGCTTGGTTTCGAGCTTAAAGGCTTAACTTATTCTCCGATTACTGGAGGAGAAGGAAATATCGAATTTCTGGCCTATTGGCAGCTTCCCCCGTCCGGAACTCCGTTGCCTGAACTTACGGAGGACGAGCTAAACGGGATGATCCGCAAGGTCGTTGAAGAAGCAGGCTCCGCTTTCCGTCGCACGCCTTCCTGATTCGATTTATAATGTTTATCCGGAACACCCGGAGCTGCCGAAGAACGGCCGGAGGAACCGGGCGTATTGGCGTGCTTCGGGTGTTCCCTTGTTCATACGGCTTAACATCGCTACTGTTCGCACCTGAGACGAATAGCGATGAGAAACATCGTACTTATGTCTGGTGGGGCGCTTGTTGGGGCAAATACGATGAAAAACATTGCTATTAGAGGCGTAACACCACTGTTGCTTTACCCTCGGTATGATTAGCGATGGAAAACATCGTACTTCAGTCTCGAGAAGTGTTTATCGGGAAGAAATACGATAAAAAGCATCGTTAATCACGTAGTCAATGAATGTATACGTTTCCGTTCGCCAAAGAGGATAATCGGCCACCGATCTCGAAAAGAAAAAGAGCGTCATCACATCCAGTCCAACCCGCATATGTCTCCGTCAGCGAACATTCTGGGAGGTCCGACATGGATAGTATCGGCGATTGGATTATCATGCTTGCTGCGGCGAGCTTGATGGGTTGGTGGGTTGTCAGGCGGTTTGACCGGTGGCTGCACGAGCCCCCCGGCTCGAGATTGCGCAAGCTGGCCCTAGCCGGAGGAGTCGATGAGGATGACAACGTTCTGTCTTTGCGCGAGCAAGGATACGAAGTGCTGTCTGGGAAACATCGGATCCCTCTCGGAGTAGTCATCGATGACGGTCCGACGATGCCGACCCGACTTTATTTCGATTATTTGGCCGTCAAGGAAGATAAATATTATTTAGTGAAGCTTGAACGCTCCAGACAGCCGATGGAATGGACGGCAAGCGGGCTGAGGGAAAGGCTTCTAGCTTATGCGCTGTTGTTCCCAGATTGCGAAGGAATCGTGATCGTGCATTCTCAGGAACGACAAATCAAAACAGTACGATTCAAAGTGGAGGATGGCCAGTAATGAAAGGACAACGTCAACGCAAAATCCGCGAGTTGATCGGCGGAGGGGAAATCGAAACGCAAGAAGAACTCGTGGAAGCGCTGAGTCTGGAAGGCATGCAAGTGACGCAAGCGACAGTATCGCGCGACATTAAGGAAATGCAACTGATCAAAGTCCCGCTGGAGGATGGACGATATAAATATTCGATGCCGCAAGATCAGCGTTATAACCCGGCTCACAAGCTAAAGAGAGCGTTGCTTGATCATTATTTGGGGGCGGAATCCGCTGAGAATCTCGTCGTTTTGAAATGTTTGCCTGGCACGGCGGGGACGATAGCCGCGTTGATCGATGGCATGGATTGGCCGGAAATTATCGGAACGATTGGCGGAGACGATACAACGCTCATTATAAGCCGGTCGAAAAGCCACGGCGAGGATGTACTGAAAAGAATCAACGATATTATGAAGTAATCATTTCTGCCGAATTCAAGGAGGCGAATCATGCTTCGGGAATTATCCATTCATAACTTGGCTGTAATCGAGAACGTATCCGTTCATTTTCATCACGGATTTCATGTGCTTACCGGCGAGACGGGAGCAGGCAAATCGATCGTCATTGATGCTCTGACATTGGCGGCCGGCGGCCGCGGGTTCGCGGAGATGATTCGTCACGGCTGCGACAAAGCGGATATCGAAGCTGTCTTTGATCTGCCGAACGGCCATCCTGTCTGGGAGACGCTGAATCGGCTAGGCATTGTCGCGGATTCCGAGGAAACGCTGCTAATTCGCCGGGAATTGCATGCGCAAGGGAAATCCGCTGCCAAAATCAACGGCCAGAATGTCACATTAACGATGCTTAAAGAAGTAGGAGAGCATCTCGTCAACATTCATGGACAGCATGAGCATCAATCGCTGCTAAGAACCGAGAAGCATTTGGAATGGCTGGATATGTTCGCTGGAGATGACATTCTGGAAGAGAAGAAATCTTATCGTAAACTTTTTCAGGAATACCAAGACGTGAGCCGCGAACGGCGGGAACTGGAAGATAAATCGAGACAAGGCATGCAGATGCTCGATTTGTACCGTTTTCAACTGGAGGAGATCGGAGAGGCGCGTCTAAAGCCCGGTGAAGATGAATCCCTGGCCGACGAAAGGCGTAAACTAACCCATGCCGAGAAGCTGTCCGATTCCGTAACGGAAGCGTACGAGCTCTTATATGGTTCTAAAGGCTTGGGCGCGATATCTCGCGCTCTGACTCGCCTTCAGGATGTCGTCAAATTCGATCCCGCTTTGTTGCAGCCACTCGTAGAACAACTGCAATCCGCGTATTATGCGGCCGAAGACGGCGCTTATCAGCTTCGCGATTATAAGGAAAATATCGAGTTCAACCCTCAGCGCCTCGCGGAAATCGAGCAGCGCTTGGACGTGTTGCACAGCTTAAAACGCAAATACGGCGAGACGATCGAAGATATTTTGGAATACCGAGACCGTATTCAGACGGAGACCGAGCAGCTCGACAATCGCGACGAATTGCTCAAGGAACTGACGGAACGTGAGGCGTTGCTTCGCAACGAATTGCAGGTTAGGGCGGATAAGCTCTCGGCAATTCGGAAAAAGGCTTCCAGGAATCTTGCTCGGCAGATCGAGGAAGAGCTTACCGCATTACAAATGGAGCGTTCTATCTTCGAGGTGAAGCTCGGCACGTCGGAATTGACGAGCATGGGATGCGATACAGCGGAATTCGTCCTTTCCACGAATCCCGGGGAACCGCCCAAACCGTTGGCCAAGATCGCATCCGGCGGCGAAATGTCTCGAGTCATGCTAGCGCTTAAAGCGATATTCGCGCGAATCGATGAAATTCCCGTGCTCGTATTCGATGAAGTCGACACCGGCGTCAGCGGTCGGGCAGCCCAGGCGATCGCCGAGAAGCTTAGCTTGCTGTCGCGGCATTGCCAAGTGTTCGCGATTACCCATCTCCCGCAAGTCGCCTGCATGGCGGACCATCAATATGAAATCTACAAGCAAGTCACGGCGCAAGACCGTACGCAAACGACTGTAACGGAGCTTACGGCGGAGCAGCGGGTCGACGAACTTGCCAGAATGCTCGGGGGCGTGGAAGTTACGGAAAAAACACGCCACCACGCACAAGAAATGCTTAGTTTGGCGCAAGTGCGAAAAAACGCGTAACGACGCGAAAAAATCGCCCGAAAGGAAGCTTTTTGAGAACATAAAAGAGGCATGGCACGGTTACCTTATAGGTACGTTATCGGCGGAATGAAACGCCGATTCAGACTGTAGGGGAGCGTGAGAACTTGTACCAGAAACACTCCAGAAAACGTCGAATAGGTCTCGTCGTTGTTCTTATGCTGATCATAGCCGTTTGCTCTGCGCCTTTTCAACATTTTGCCGAGTTTCCAAACCGGGTACGATTGTTTCAGGGACAGGCGGTATCCTTACATTATGCGATGCCGGTGCATGCTCAAGTCAGTTTGAACCCGCGCGTCGCGGCCATCAATGGCAGCAATGATGCATCCGTTCATGTCGATCTAAGACATCCTTTATCCATCCAGCCGATCTCAAGCGGCGTAACGAATCTCAAGCTCAAGCTTTTCGGCAAAATTCCATTCAAAACGGTTCGGCTTCAAGTGATTCCGGACTTGCGAGTCATTCCCGGAGGCCAAACGATCGGCGTAAAAGTCAAAGCGGCGGGAATCATGGTTGTCGGTCATCATCTGGTCAAAACCAAAAATAATGAACGGATATCTCCTGGTGAATCAGCCAAGCTTCGGTTAGGCGATCTGATCGTGGAGATTAACGGCGAACCCTGCAACGATATTTCCAAGATCGCGGCTTATTCGGAAACTGCAGGTCGTAACGGCATGCCAATGAAACTGCTGGTGCAAAGAGGAAAAGAAAGATTCAAAACGATGATTACACCCGCTTATGACGAAGAGGACAAAGCCTGGAGGTTAGGTCTTTATATCCGTGATTCGGCAGCGGGTGTAGGCACCTTAACGTTCTATGCGCCGGATCAGGGCGTTTATGGAGCGCTGGGGCACGTGATCACAGATATGGATACCCAGACGCCGATCGTCGTCGGAAGCGGCGAAATTCTGCAATCGAGCGTATCATCCATCAATAAAAGCCAGAGCGGAGAACCGGGCGAGAAAAGGGCGCATTTTCTGAAAGAAGGTCGCACGCTGGGGAATGTTGAGCGCAATACTCCGTTCGGTATTTTTGGAAAAATGAAGCAACTGCCGGATCATGCGTATCATCCCGAACCGATCTCGGTCGCATTTGCCGAGGAAGTGAAGGAAGGGCCTGCGCAAATTCTTACAGTCGTCGATAAACAGAAGGTCGAGCGATTCAATATCGAGATCGTCCACGTGACCAAACAATTGTCCCCCGCAACGAAGGGAATGGTCATCAAGATCACCGATCCCGCGCTGCTTGAACGCACAGGCGGAATTGTACAAGGCATGAGCGGAAGTCCGATTATCCAGAACGGAAAGTTGGTCGGCGCCGTTACTCATGTGTTCGTCAACGATCCTTCTTCGGGTTACGGGTGCTTTATCGAGTGGATGCTTCAAGACGCGGGTATTATGCTTAATCCGGAACAAACGATGTCTAAGGCGGTTTGACGCCTTAGATTTCGTTATGCCGAGAAGACATTTGTCGAAAATATACGAAACAAATCATGATTTGACGTGTTGTGGCGTAAATTATTTATTATATTCGATTTTCTAAAATAAATAAAGAAAAAAATTAATTTTGGAGAAGGAATACGCCAGGGCCATGTCGAAAATGGATAAACAGAGAAACGGTGAGCGTTTTTCATTAATACATTCTCGCATATGAGAAAGGGAGGACCAGACATTGCCACGTATTGAAGTGTTTTTAGCAGACGACAACCGAGAATTTACGAATTTGTTATCTGAGTACATCCAAGAGCAGGATGATATGACGGTCATCGGAGTCGCGTACAACGGAGAAGAGGTCATCCGTCAGCTAGAAGAAACACAACGAGTGCCGGATGTCATGATCCTTGATATTATTATGCCGCATCTGGACGGTCTTGGCGTCCTGGAAAAACTGCGGGATATGAATCTGTCTCCTATGCCCAAAATCATTATGCTCACGGCTTTCGGACAAGAGAACATTACACAGCGTGCGGTGCAACTAGGCGCGTCTTACTACATACTCAAACCGTTCGATATGGATGTTCTGGCGAACCGAATCCGCCAACTGGCGGGCAACCCGTCTGCTTCCGTCACGTCGTCGGCAATGCCAAGCAGCAACCGTTCGAACGTCGTCCAGATCGGCAAACCGAAAAATCTCGACGCGAATATCACGAGCATCATCCACGAAATCGGCGTACCCGCGCATATTAAAGGGTATCAGTATTTGCGTGAAGCGATTACGATGGTATACAACAACATTGAAATACTCGGCGCGATCACGAAGACGCTGTATCCAGCGATCGCCGAGAAGTTCAAAACGACGCCATCTCGCGTCGAACGCGCCATTCGCCATGCGATTGAAGTCGCCTGGACGCGCGGCAATATCGACTCCATTTCGCATTTGTTCGGTTACACGATCAACATCGCGAAATCGAAGCCAACGAATAGCGAGTTCATTGCGATGGTCGCGGACAAGCTTCGGATTGAGCATAAGGTGAGTTAGGTGGCTTGGTGTAAGGAATAGCGGGTACCAAGGATAATTGCCAAAAGGAAAATTTATCGGTTATCCTTCGCAGGGTTAACAATCACAAAAGGGATTCTCTTTTACGAGAGAGTCCCTTTTGTGTGGAAATAAGAACTAATTCTTGGTAGAGTTATAACTAAGATAGTGGATTAAAACATGCGATAATGAATGTTCCATAAAGCCTTTCAAATATGATTAGATCAATATTAATAAGATAATAAAATGATCGATTTTTATGAAAATCTAATATTAATTGAGGGTTAACATGAGCAACGGTAGCTACTACTTATATGAATGTTCTTGTGGAAGACGGTGGGAAGTAAGGAAAATTCGCGCTATTATGAGGGACAAAGACGATGAACAATGTCACTGTGGAGAAGACATTGTTAGCTGGAATGGTGGCGTGATGTATAGAGTTAAGTTGGTTGAGGACAAGAATAACAAATAAAACAGTGGGTTTCATGAGGTGATTTATGACGGAACTGTTTTCTATTGACAATGTAATCAAAGTGCTCACAACTTTTATCCCATCCTTTTTGGTAGCTGTAATAACCATTTGGATTGCTCGAAAGCAGTTTTATTCGAATAAATGGTGGGAAACAAAAGCTACAAAATACTCAAAGTTGGTAGAAAGCTTACCACATTAATTTACATTCAAGAGCAACATGTAAGGCAGCAGCACGAGCAAACAATAAACTTGAGTGATGAAACGTGGGACAGGCTTCGATTGCAACATTCCACAGCGTATGATGAGGTAAGGAAGTTTGCAGCCTAAGGATCGTTTGTTATTTCAAAGCGAGCTTCTGAATCGTTGGATAAACTGTATGAAACATTAAACGACGATTCTGAATTTCGAGTTAATTGGAACGAAAAGCTACCGATTCATTTAGATGCATATAAGGAAACAAAGGAGACTATCATACGAGAAGGTCATAAAGACCTCAAGATAAAACACTGATAATAAATGGAGGTTGCATTTAAAATGGACTATTTAAGCTATGAAGACCAATTTAAAGAGGTATTGAACCAAGAAGAATTAAGTCGCATTCAAAATCAAGAGATTAGAAAGATTCGAGAAAAATATTGGAGATTACAGCATGAGGCATTCATAAATGAACACGAAATTCCTGATAGCGATTTAGATAATGTAAGTGAAGAATTGGTACGAAGAGAACAAGAGAAATTACAGCGTTTTAAAAGCAACAGCACCGAATAAAAGATTGGTTTCAAGAGGAAGGGTGAATATATGACAGCATCAATCACACTTGCAATATATCTGTTCATTGGGTTGTTATATGCTCATCATAAATACAAAGAATTAGTCAACGAATTTCACGAAGATATTGATGAAAATGATCCGGAGGAAAAAGAGTATTTACAGGCTAGAAATAACCTTTATGATCAATTATATAATCTGCACAACATACTTGGAGAAAAGAGATTAAAGGCAGTGTTATATTTGATGTACATGATATTTTGGTTCCCAATGATTGTTTATATGAAAGTCAATGCGCTAAGACGATAAAAAAATCCATTTGATTGGGAGACGGGCTTAAAGACTCCAAAGTAGAGATGCATGGCACAGTTATGAAAGATGTTTTAAATCAAGGTGGCAATATAAAAATTGCCGGTGTTGTTTGCAGATCTGTATACAATCTCAAAGATGAATTAGAAATTGGTGAAGCTGCTGATGTTAAGAAGGTCATGAATGTACTTGAAGAGCAATAATCCAAAAAATTCTTTTCAAGGAGCGATTAGTTTATGTCTTGGGATGTAATCTACGATAAAGAGAAGCCGTGTCCTTGTGGAGTAGGGACATATCGTGAAGTTTATGAAATGGATGATTGGAATAGGACAAGAGAAAACGTTACAATGAGCTGTCTCGATTGCAGAGAAAAGTATGTAAAGAAATGGTTTTACAAACCGGATGGAGAAGAGTACTGGAGATGGGTTCTTAAAGAGGTAAAATAACGGATTGGTTTCATGGGGGAAAACAAGGTGGAATCGTTGAATGGACTATTCCTAGAAAGAATGAAAACGTTAGTTCATTGCCATACAGGTCTGCCTCTAATAGAACTTGATATTGACTACTATGAGAAGGCCACAATGTTTATGGGTTATAACTTGAAAGAAAAACTCATAGCATATAATTTACCAATGTATGAACCTAATAAGAGTCAAATTCCTGAATTGGCACATCTTTCATTAGAGGAGTTCTTTGAAATAGCAGTTTATCACGAAATAGGACACCATCTTGATTACATTGCAAACCCGAACAGGAAGTTATATAGAGAAATACTTGTTGAAGATGCGACAATTGAATTCATTCTTGAGGGTGAAATGAATGCTTATAGGTATGCCAGAGATCTTGTGCCAGGCCATCTGATTAGTTATTACGATATTTTGAACCAATTCAATATAGAAAAGTACAATAAAATAGCAAATGAACCCTGAATAATGGGTGTTGGACATTGTTCAGATTTAATATACATGTTGAACGCGTTATTAGACACATTGAAATGAAATCCATTATCCAAACCACACAGGAGGCGTTGATCTAATGGGCGATGACATTTACTATGAAGCTCATTTAGAGAATCTAAAACGTGAGTTGGGAGAGAGCAGTTGTTTAATATAGACGCAGTTTCCATGAAGAAAGTACTGAGGGTTTAGAATCCGATAAAATAGTACTTCATGAGGAGGAAAGTTCTATTACTCAACAGCAGCTAATAATCCACATAGATTGGGATGGCCCATACTCATTAGATCAGATCAATAGCCTTACAGATAATAAAACAGAGAAAGGTGTATATCAAGTATATGGCACCCATCCAGTTTACGGCAAGGATGTGCTGCTTTATATTGGTAAAACAGGAGGTCAAACATTTGGTAAAAGAATTCTTCAAGAGAAGTGGGATAATACAAATAATTATGGAGACATAAAAATTCATGTAGGAAGATTGGCCGGAAGTGTTACGCCATCAAATGACATTTGGTTACAAGAAATAGACTTGGCAGAAAGACTTTTGATTTATGCCCACAAACCTGCATTTAATTCTATGAGTCTTCAAACTGTTCCCCATCATGATTTATGCAATGTTCATATTCTTAACTGGGGCTTATTTAATCAATTAATGCCTGAGGTGTCTGGATTGCGTTGGACTAATATATTGGATAGTATGCCGAATTATGAGGTTTACGGTGAGCATTAAATAGTTGTTTCAATGGAAGGGGAATATTTGATGAATGAAGAAGCAAAAGGAATTTTGATTAGAATTCTTCAGGAGTTGGTATCAAAAGTTGAGAAACTTGGAGACGGTCACGAGGAGACTTGGCTAAGAAATGAAATTACTGACCTTGAGCAGATGCTAGACGAATGACTTTAAAAATTTTCATTTCAAAGGGATATGTTTTTACTGAGCTTTTATGAAGATATGGCAGTTGGTTCCCAATACGGTGGAGCCAATATAAACAAGTTCTTGGCTTATCTTGCTCTTACTCAATCTGCGAGTGAACCATATGATATCGATCTAGATAGATGCATTGTTGTTGATGACTTTGAAACAATGGTAAATGGCGAAGTTGATTTCATTGATCTCGATACATATGAGATTGAAAGAAAGTATATGGATATTCCTATTAATCATACTGTTGGCTGTGGTACACGAATGAAGTTAGAGCAGAGATGGCCAAATCTAAGATAGGGTCAAAACATCCAATGTCTAGGTTAACGGAAGACGATATCAAGGCAATCCGTCAGCGTTTTGAAGATTGGGAAGAAAGAAGAAAAGATTTTGTGGAGATGATTGCAAATAAGTATGGCATTAGTTTGGGATGTGTGAACAGTATTATCTACGGGTATTCCTGGCAGCACGTTGTTTAGTCTGATGGTGGATTCGTGAGTTTTTGCATGGTTTCTTTTGAGTAGTATTTCTCGCCATCTATGATGATTGTAGGTAAACCGTCGATTACGGTTTCTTTTTTATCTGTGGCAAACTATTCATTTCGACTTTTCCAATCATCTGTTTTTTCCCATTCGCGGATTGCTGAGGCGGTCATGTACTTTTCACCACATTATTGCAAACCATGATACGCTCATTCTTTTCTGTCGTTACATTTTCGTATTCTTCATTACCTCATTTAATGCAAGGGAAATCAATGCTCATTTTGTTGATCATCCTCCATGTTTTTTTGATGGATTTATTATGAATTTGCCACATTTAGAGTGAATTGATAATCCTCTAGACCTAGTTTGTCGTTAATGATACTATTATGGAAAATGGTGGATTAATGTTTGAGAATTATTTATTGATCTCATTCGAGGAGGAAATTATGAATTTCACACCAAGCAAAAAATTACTTGATTTGTCTAATGATTATGGTTCAAAACTTTCTAATAAACGTCTAATTGGAATATTTCTTACTGCACTCATTTTATTTCTCCCGAGACTCGTAAATTATAATATATTTGTTTCGATACTTGCATTTTTTGCAATTGTTCCGTTTTGGATCTATTATTTCAACTGGAAAAGTGCAGAGTCAAAAAAAATAAAAGAAATTCATGAAGCTGAATATGAAATTTCGAGAATCATTATTGAAATAGATAAAATTGATAAGCTAAAAAATAGTGGCTTAATGTCGGGAGAAGATTACCTTCAGAAGAAAGATGAGTATCAGAGAATGTATGATAAATATAAAGGCTTTATTGAATAGATTACAATTATTTTGTTGTCTTTCATCACGGGGTGATGGTTATGGAGATTGATGATCTAAGGAAGCTTATCAGAGAGCTAGCAATAAGTATTGGTAAAACTTATGAACCACTCTTTGCTGCAGTAAAACAGGTAACTGATGAATATAGTGAATCTGCAAGAAAAATAGGATTAGAAGTTGCATTCATAGGCGAACAGATTAGCAAATCACTTGCACCTTTAGTAGTAGATACCACTTGGATTGAAGAAGCTATTCCAAGGCTTGAGAATAGCCTTCAAAAATATAAGTTAATATTAATTGACTTAGAATTTCCTCCTTATTACGGTTTTGACTTCAATCAAATTAATAGTTTGGTTGAAGTATATGAACAAAAAGGGAAAGGGGAAGCCAAGAAATATTTAAATGACTTAATCGGTAAAGAATTTAATAGAAATCAAATCAATATTATGTTCGCCAACTGGAAAAGAAGTACTTATATCAATAAGAGTCGTTCAAAAATCCTTGATGAAATACATTTTGCACATACAAGCAGAAAGTATTTCTTATCAGTTGCAACAATCATTCCACAGATTGAAGGAGTTCTTATTAGAGGTAAGAAGCATAAAGGGAGAGTTAACCAGAAGGACATCTTAAAACTTGTAAAAGGACTAATTGATAAAGGTAAATTTAGTATTGATAAAGTACTTGATATTTATTTCGAAACTATTCTATATACGGGTTTCACATTAAATAAGAAAAGGGCAAGTAGTTTATCTAGAAACGCCATTTTACATGGAATAGATATCAAATATGGAAACAGAATAAACTCAATTAAGTGTATGATTTTATTTGACTATCTGCTTAATAAATTAGATGAACAATGACATCATATCATCCTTCGGGGTGTCTTTTTTGTTTTGCCATTAACCTAGGAGATGTAGCGGATTGAATAAAGCCGTCCTGTGTACACTCTCCGATTAGGCGCGGATTGAAGCTTTAAGACATCCTCGTCAGTAAATACCTCAAAAGTTTCTTTCTCTTCTATTTGATATTCAATCGAATCTTTTGGAAGTTCCGATAAAAACGCAGAATCTTTTTCGCAATTGCAACGATTTCTTATTCCGATAAAGATATCGTTTGAATATTAGTGAAAACCCTCAAAACCCTTGATGCGTAAGGCTTCGGCAATATCGACTCTATTTCGCATTTGTTCGGCTACACGATCAACATCGCTAAATCGAAGCCGACGAATAGCGAGTTCATCGCGATGGTCGCGGACAAGCTAAGGATTTAGCATAAGGTGAGTTAGGCGGCTTGGCGTATAGAAAATCTATTAAAAGAATGAAGTTTATAATAAAAATGGCGACCAAATTGGCCGCCATTTTTCATTTCAAGTTGAATAACTTTATTCAGCTAAAGGTAGGTAAACGCAACTAAAATATGTTAGATATAGTATAGTTATATATCGTCTGCAACGAAAAGAGGAATTCACCAATGCCTAAAAACCTAAAAACAAAGGTCTTTGTCTTGCTAATAACAATAGCATGTCTCGTCCCGTTTTTTTTGTTATGGTTGTATTTCTCAATTATGAAAGGATTGTAGTGAAAGAGAATCATCCTATTCAAAACATTATTACAGGCTTTCTTTATTACGATATTGTTTTTGGTTATTGATTTTATTAGAAATAAGAAGCGGAAACTGAGATAGAATTTTTAAATTTGGGGGAGTTCCTTAATGACGAACAGTAAATTGAATCCCAAGGTTGATGGGTTTCTAAGAAAAGCTAAAAAGTGGAAGGAAGAATATGAGAAATTAAGAAGTATCGTTCTTGACTGCGAGCTGACCGAGGATTTTAAGTGGATGCATCCATGTTACACGTATCAGAACAAAAACATCGTTATCATTCATGGATTTAAAGAATATTGCGCGCTACTGTTTCACAAAGGTGCTTTATTGCCCGATCCTTATGGCATTCTAATCCAACAAACGGAGAATGTGCAGGCGGCGCGTCAGATTCGGTTCACCAATGTTCAAGAAATAGTCGAGATGGAATCCATATTGAAAGCCTATATTCGCGAAGCCATTGAAGTCGAAAAAGCCGGTTTAGAAGTGGAATTTAAGAAGAGCGAAGAATTCAAGGTTCCCGAGGAATTTCAAAATAAATTAGATGAAAACCCTGCCTTGAAAGCTGCTTTCGAAACATTGACGCCGGGGCGGCAAAGAGCATACCTGCTTTATTTCGCTCAACCCAAACAATCCAAAACTCGAGAGTCAAGGGTCGAGAAATATATGCAGCAAATCCTCGATGGAAAGGGCTTGAACGATTAACTTTTAGTTTTGATTTTTAAATTTTAATGAAGTACAAGTCGTTATCCTTGATTATCAAATCATTCTTCAACATTCTTGATAAGGCTTCATCAACATCATCGTGAGTAACATCGCCGTGATCGAGCCAAAAGGAAAGGGTGTCGTTTGGACCCGACATATCGAACTGGCCGTTAGATATTAGTTGTTGTAATATTTGGCCTTCAATCGTATTCTTGGGAGCCGTGAAGGCCTTTTTGATCGTCAGATGCTCTCCCCTAGGTTCTACTAATAAAAATAACGTGGTCAGATAACTGCGGGATGGGTCATAATCGATATCCTGCGTGAAGAACATTTCGTCGTTGCCGTCGTTATCATAATCCATAATGCCGAATCGTTCGATACGATTCGTACGGAATGGATGATTATCGGTCAATAATTTCTTCGCTTCCTTAGGATCGGAAACGATTAATTGCACGATTTTACTATATTCAATAAAATCCTTCGGTTTATATTGCTCGTAATGAATGGTTTCAGACAAGCTATACTTCGGGATGTTGATTTGCACAAAATGATGATCAAACGTTGAATAGATTCTTCCGTTTTCGTTTTCGAGCAGAAGCTCATTATCGTTCCATATCTCAATGATTTGGTTATCTTTGTATGTAAACAAATGAACTTGATAATAACTGTCGGTCCGGCCGACGCTCGCATATCCTGCATATACGGCTATATAATTGTTCCCGTTGGAATTTTCAATAATTTGAATAGTCGGCTTAGATGCATAGGCGTAAATATCCCAATAAAGAAAGTCATCAGGTAATTCTACGATGTGATCGTCAACGACTAACTCTAATTTGTGTTCGTCATCTTCACCACTTGGGAGATAATACAAAGCGATATGATTATTTTGTATTCCGTCTAAGGGATAATCTATTTCGTGAAGCATTAATCGGATATCAGTCGGGTTGTTAGAATTCGAATCTTCAGTTAATTTCGGAGGACTTATTTCTTTCCGGTCATGATTATTGCTGCAGCCAACAAGGAATAACGCAATTAGCAAATAAACGATTAGTTTTGTACGCAAATAATCCTCCTCCTATTCTTCATTTCTATTCATTAGACGGTTTTAAACTTATATTTGATGCAACATTAGCTACGCTAACGGTCACACGGGAGGCTAATATGCCGAAAACAGCTGATTTTGTTATTTAACGGTCGTTACAGCGCTTAATCGCTCTGAAAACCGCCAAAAGCGAGCATGATCACAAAATAACTGCGATAGTGTCCGTTAGAATCCAAATGGATAAATTTGCTCCCATTAGCGGCGTCCATGTCCGTTATTTATGAGTACCTAACGACACTTTTTGCAATATTTTTTCTAAGATACCCCCTCAAAACCCGAAGCACTCACGAATAGTTATAATTAACCAATATATTAGCGAGATGCTCAAAAAGAAAGAGGTTTGGGTATATGGTCAGTTCAGCGAAAAAGGTACGTTATATAAACGAGAAAGAAAACTTCAATTTAATGGCTGCATACCAGCTAAGAATTGCCGAGAATGAGCAGTTGCTTCAGGAAATCCATAGATTAAACGCCAAGCTCCAACAGACAAGCACGGAACTCGAGCAAGCTCAAGACGAAGCGAACAATTACCGCGAAATGTATCTTGCGATTCGTCAGGGTCATTATTTGCTTGTTCCGAAATGAGGTTGTTTAACGTACGAAAAGCCGTTTCTTCGAAGAAGGACGGTTTTTTGTTTTGAAGACGCAGGGAATGCAAAGAAGCTAATCTGGGAAATTTAGAGTGGATGATACAGGTTTAATGAACGTAATAAAAGGAGGAAGGTAAATCTTTGACATTGCTGACCAATCAGAAGGATCGGAAGATGACGTCGACACCGACGCCCGCTTCTTCACCTACGTTGGGACAATATTTATTCGATTGCTTGAAAGCGGAAGGCATAAGTGAAATATTCGGCATACCGGGGGATTACAACTTTAGCCTGTTGGATACGTTGGAACGATACGAGGGAATCCGTTTCGTTAACGGACGGAACGAGCTGGGAGCGGGATATGCCGCCGACGGCTACGCAAGACTCCAGGGTATGTCCGCGCTTATTACGACTTTCGGAGTCGGCGAGATGAGCGCGTGCAATACCATCGCTGGCGCGAATAGCGAATATGTGCCGCTCGTGCACATCGTTGGCGCACCGAAATCGACGGATCAACAGGCACATAAGCTTATGCATCACACGCTGCTGAACGGCGATTTTGATGTGTTCCGCAAGATGTATACGCATCTATGCGCATATACGGCGATCTTGACTCCGGAGAATGCCGAAATGGAAATCCCGACGGCGATTCGCTTAGCCAAGCAAAAACGCAAGCCAGTATATCTGATGGTTGCGATCGACCTGGTTACCAAACCGATCGTCAGATGCGCGACCCCGTTGGAGACACCATGCGGGACAAGCAAATCCGCCCTTGAGGCGGCTCTTCAACATATTCGTGGACTGCTTGCCGGATCGAATCATGCGGTGCTTTTGTCGGATATGCTGACGCTTCGTTATGGGCTCCGAGATGCTGTTCACCAATTAGCGCTGCGCTTGAACTTGCCGGCTGCCTCGCTTCTTCTAGGTAAAAGCAGCTTTGACGAACGACATCCAAATTACATCGGAGTATACGGCGGCGCGTTCGGCAGCGAGCAAGTTAGAAACATCGTGGAAAGCGCGGATTGCGTTATTGCGGTGGGGATGATCTGGACGGACATCAATTCCGCGAACGAAACGGCGAAGCTTGACCGTCTTCGCCTTGTCGATATTCAGCCGGAATTCGTCAAGGTTGGCGAAACGAAGTACGAAAATGTCATGGCGGCGGATCTGATAGCTGCATTAAATGCATCCGGTTGGGCTCGAAGTGGAGCGATTCCGCAAATTTCTCACCCTTACGACTCTCTAACTGGAGAGCTGGATCATCCGATCCGCGCGGCATCGTATTACCCGCGGTTTCAGCGCATGCTGAAGGACAAAGATATCGTCGTGGTCGAGACCGGAACGCTGGCGTATGGCATGTCTCAGATGCACTTGCCGGCGGGAGCCGACTATATTTCCCAACAAGGCTGGCAAAGCATCGGTTATGCTACCCCGGCCGCTCTAGGGGCTTGCATCGCTGCTCCGGAGAGGCGCGTGGTGCTGTTTACGGGAGACGGTTCTCTCCAACTGACGGTGCAAGAGATCAGCACGATGCTGAATAACGGCTGCCGACCGATCGTGTTTATCCTGAATAATAGGGGATACACGATCGAGAAGTATTTGAACGTCAAAACGTCCGATCAGCAATACAATCAGATTCCCGATTGGCAGTATACGCGGTTAGCCGAAGCGTTCGGCGGGCAGGCGTTCACGGCACGGGTACGCACGAACCGGGAACTCGATGAAGCGATAGCCGCGGCGGAACAAGCACAAATAAGCCGGTTGTGCATCATCGAGCTGATCGTTACGGATCCACTGGATGCGCCGGAATATTTGCTCCGGCTTCGCAAGCATTTGGAAGAACAGGAACGATTGCAGGGATAACCAAGCTTCCTCCAGAAGACGCGCTCCATCGGAGTGCGTCTTTCATATTCTCCCAAAAAATTTAGGAGCCTTTAAGGTTTAAACTATAATTTCTGTTATAGTTGAGAAATGGTTGTTATTAATTCGAGGGGGAATTACCGGAATGAACGAAAGAAATGAAAATGAATTAAACGATAAGCAAGAGCTTGCAAGTCATGAAGCCGAACAGGAGATTGCTGCGGCATCTGCCGTGGCGGACCCGGCTCCTTTGGCAGCCCCGGAAATAGCGGCTCCCGCTAGAAGTTCCTCGGCGACAGTTGTACCGTGGGTAGTTGCGGTCGTCGCGATCGCGGCGCTCGTCTTCGTACTCATTCGCGGCACTTCCGCCGGCACGGAGAACGAAGCGATTGCGAAGATGGACGGCGTTACGATCAAGAAAAGCGATATTTACGACGAGATCGAAAAACAATTCGGCAAAGAGCAAATGATTTCTTTGATCGACAACGTCGCTCAGACGAGAGCGATCGAAATGGAGTCCAAGAAGGCCGGGGTTACGATTACGGACGAGGACGTAAAAGAAGAAATCGACAATATCATTAAACAATACGGAATGGCTTCCGAGGCGGATTTAACCAATGCGTTGATCCAATCCGGGGCCACGTTGGACGACTTCAAGAATAAGCAGATCATTCCAAACTTGAAAATACTCAAATTGTTCGAGAGCAAGCATCCGGTAACCGACGACGAACTGAAAGCTTATTTCGAGAAAAATAAAGAAACGAAATTCGCAACGACGCCGAAAGAAGTCAAAGCGTCCCATATTCTGCTTCATACGAAGGAAGAGGCCGAAGCCGTGTTGGCCGAGTTGAAAGCCGGCAAAGACTTCGCGACGCTGGCCAAAGAAAAATCGCAAGATCCGGGTTCGAAGGATCAAGGCGGCGATCTCGGATTTTTCGGGCCGGGCGAGATGAACTCCGGATTCGAGACGGCCGCTTTCGCGCTAGCCAAAGGCGAGATGAGCGATGTCGTAGAAGCGGAGAGCGGATTCCACATCATTAAGGTGACCGATATCAAGGAAGCGGTCGTGTCGGAGTACGATGCGGTGAAAAAGGAAGTCAAGCTGGCCTATTATGAAGAAAAGAGAGATACCGAAGGACAAGCATGGTTGAAATCTTTCATGAAGGACAAGAATTATAAGAACTTGCTAGAAGATAAGCCTGAATTGGCTGCTTCCGCGCCGGCAAGTCCGGAGGCTTCTCCATCTGCGTCGGCGGAATCCTCCCCTGCCAAGCAATAATCGAACAGCGAACAGTCAGCTTGTCCGGCGCCATCATGGCTTTCGGACAAGCTGTTTTCATATTGCGGAAAGGTCGAATCTATTTTCATTCATTCCATATACAAACCTTAAGCCTTCCTTAAGAAATGTAAAACCTGCCTTAAGATGCGGACAGAACGTAATCGGATGGGGTATAGTGGGAATGATAGTGCCGAATCTGCACGACGTTTTTAATAAAGGAGTAAGACGTGATGTCCAAATCGATTCTTATCGTCGACGACGATCGCGAGATCGCGAATTTGATCGATATTTATTTGCGCAACGAAGGCTTAGACACCGCTCAGGCGCATGACGGCGAAGAGGCTTTGGCTTTATTAGCAAGCCGGACGTTCCATCTTCTCGTGCTGGACGTGATGATGCCGAAAATGGACGGGATGGAGGTCTGCAGGCGGGTTCGCGAAACCGCGTCCATTCCGATTCTAATGGTCAGCGCCAAGGCGGAGGATATGGACAAAATTCTCGGTTTGATGACGGGTGCGGACGATTATGTAGTGAAGCCGTTTAACCCGTTGGAGCTCGTCGTCCGGGTCAAGACTTTGCTTCGCCGCGCATACCAGTATGTCCAGCCTTCCGCCGCCTCTGCCGAGGATGAAGGCTTGATCCGCATTAACGAGCTGACGATCAATAAATCGACGCATTCCGCCGAAGTGCACGGGCGATCTGTTCACCTCACCTCGACCGAATTCGGTATTTTGCATTTGCTTGCCAGCAATCCTGGCCGGGTGTTTAGCGCGGAGGACATTTTTCAGCAAGTATGGAAGGAAAAATACTTCGAGTCGAACAATACCGTCATGGTGCACATTAGCAAACTCAGGGATAAGCTCGAACAGGAGATGGGCCGCAAGCTCATTACGACTGTCTGGGGGGTAGGCTATAAAATTGAGATCTAGCATCGCTGCGCGCATGGTGTGGAGGCTAGTGTGGCAAATCCTCTTAAGTTCCGTTTTGGCGGTCGTGACCTGTTACATGTCGATTATTATTTTGGAAAGAATGACGCGCGGCAATTACGGACAACGTTCTTTTTTTATCCAATTAAATAGGTTTTTCGGGGAAATGCCGCTTATCTTGTTCGGTTGCTTCGTTCTGTTTATCGTATACATGGTGTTGCTGAATTGGCGGCGCTTTAGCTATTACGATAAGCTGAGCAGGTCCGTCGAGCATATCGCCTTGAAGGGGAATTTTGACGATACGGTGCCCGTAAAACAGAACAACGAGGTGACATTGCTCGCCGAGAACATGAACTTGCTCGTCATCGAACTCAAACGATCGCTTGACGAGGAGAGAAAAGCGGAACAAACGAAAAACGAACTCATTACGAACGTTTCTCACGACCTTCGTACGCCGCTGACGTCAATACTCGGTTATTTGGGACTAATCGAGCAAGATCGCTACCGGGACGAAGTCGAACTGCGTCATTACGTCCAGATCGCGTACGCGAAATCCGAGCGGCTTAACGTTCTGATTCAGGATCTGTTCGAATATACGCGGATGCGGCATGACGTCGTTCCATTAAACAAACAGACGTTTAACCTCGTCGAAATGATGAACCAGCTTATCGTCCATCATCGTCTGTCGCTAGAAAATGCGAAGATGAAGGGCAATTTAATTGCGAACGTGAGCGAATTGCCTATTGAAGGAGATCCAGACAAGCTCGTTCGCGTTTTCGAGAACCTGCTAACCAACGCGATCTCTTACGGATCGACGGGCGGGAAAGTCGATATTTATTTGAACAGGCAGAACAACGCGGCTATTATCGAGGTCGTCAATTACGGAGAAGAAATTCCCGCAGCGGATTTGCCGCACCTGTTCGACCGCTTCTATCGTGTCGACAAATCCAGAACCGAGCATAAGGGCGGCTCGGGATTAGGTTTGGCCATCGCCAAAGGGATCGTAGACAAACACGGAGGAACGATCTCCGCGACGAGCGACGGAAACAGCACCAATTTCCGCGTAAGGCTCCCTCTCTCCGAGCCATCGCCCAAAAGCCCATCTTAAGATAATCTTATGATTTGCTTTTCGTTTGTTTAAATATTTCCCTCTACAATCAATGTCATGAAAGGTTGTACCGTTGATTGGGAGGGAATCGTCGATGAGATTAAAGCGGTTATTGATCGCTGTAGCGATAGTGTTCATCGTGGGTTGGGCCGTGAATGCGAATGGCAAGCTTGGCTTAACGAAACCTAAGGAGCCCGCGTTGGCGGTCGTTTCGGCCGTGATGATGGATGTGGACACAGGAAAATGGCTCTATCGAAGCAACGCCGCCAAACCGTTGCCACCGGCGAGTATGTCGAAGATGATGACGGAAGTGCTCGTTCTAGATAGCGTGAACTCGGGAAATATCGCTTGGAACGATACGACGGCAGCAAGTACGTACGCTTCTAGGGTAGGCGGAGCGAAGATGGGCTTAACGGAGGGACAGATTGTAACCGTCAAGGAGCTATTCGAAGCGATGGCGGTCCATTCCGCCAACGATGCGTCCGTTGCTTTGGCGGAACTGATCGCCGGGACGGAGACGGAATTCGTCAAGCGAATGAACGCCAAAGCCGAGGTTATCGGCTTGTCCAAGGCTTCTCGATTCGCGAACGCAACCGGGCTGTCCAGTAGCGACTTGCGCGATATTAAAACGGCGGCTGCAAAGGGCGAGACGATGATGACGGCAGAGGATGTCGCATTGTTGGCTAAGTATTTGATCGAGACGTATCCCGAGGTACTCCAGACGACGAAAAAAGCCGAGGCCGGTTACGCGAACGTCAAGCTTCAGACGACGAATGAAATGCTCCCGGGACAAAGGTTCGGGACGAGAGGAAACGATGGGCTAAAGACCGGTTATACGGAGAGGGCTGGCTACTGTTTTACGGGAACGACGGTATCCGGTGGTCGACGGTATATTACGGTTGTTATGGGCGCGAGCACGCCTGAAGCACGGTTCGAGGAGACAAAAAAGCTGTTAGCATACGCGGAGGGAAGCTCAACATGAACGATTACGCGAAACGCGTGAGTGCGTTGAAATCCTTCGAAGTGCTTTGTTATTCCTTATGCATTCACTTGCTGACGGAAGAAGTTTTGGCCGTTCACGCTGCCCAGGCAGCCTTGCTCGATCTGTTCGCAGACGAGCAGTTCTGGCGGCTCGAAGACGACGAAAGAACGAAGCGGGTTCGGAGACGAGCGATCGCTAGATCGATGGAACTGCTTTCCCGATCAAAGGAATCGTGAATTTCTAAATCATAAAGGCTCTGCCCCGAACGGGGAAGAGCCTTAACTGTCTGAATGAGCATTCTCGCTTTCCTTGTCGGACGACCGGGAGGGACGAGGGGGACGTGGAACTTTCGGGCGAAATCGAGAGGATAAATAATTATGCTTGCGATCGCGGAAAAAGATCCAACCTCCGATAAATCCGACGCCGGCCAGGAACAAGATTGCTCCGCCGATAAACTTGATCCAAGCAAAATCGGGGGCGTTAATGCTAGCATCGCCGATTTTCGCGAAATAATCGTATAACGAGTCTTTCATAAGCAAGAAACCATAGGCAGCTGCAATGCCGGGAATGACAAGAAGCAGTATGGCGATCAGCCGCTGGATGAGCAGTTTCATGGGGTGCCGAAGCCCTCCTTCCAATTTCTTAATCATAACGATTTTCTGAAGGATTGTCCATGAATGCCAGCAATCGACTGGTGATTTTCCTATGATACGACATGAACCTATGGTATTATGACACAAGAAATATAGAGAAAGAGAGGGATTCGGGAAAGTGGTATTTTCCAGTTTGTTTTTCCTGTATTTGTTCTTACCTATACTGCTTATTGCCTATTTCGTCTTTAAAAATACGACATACCGCAACTGGGTTCTGATCTTGTTTTCGTTCGCCTTCTATGCCTGGGGCGAGCCGGTTTGGATCGTCTTACTGTTAATAGCTTCGATCATCGGATATCTATTCGCGCTGGGGATCGAGAAATATAGAGGAACTTGGCTTGCGAAGGCGCAATACGTGGCCGCGATAGCCGTTAATATCGGGATATTAGGCTTTTTCAAATATGCCGGATTCTTGGTGGATAACGTCAACTCGATTTTGCCGTTTAACATTCCGCATCCGGAAGTAACTTTGCCAATCGGAATTTCTTTCTTCACTTTCGAAATCATTTGTTACCTTACGGACGTCTATAAAGGTACGATCAAAGCGCCGAGATCTCCGAAGAAGCTGCTGCTCTACGTTTCGTTTTTCCCGCATTTGGTGGCAGGGCCGATTATTCGGTATTCGGATATCGAGCAGCAGATTGACAATCCGAAAGTGTCCATGGCGGGCTTCAGCGAAGGGATTACTCGTTTCATGATCGGTCTCGGCAAGAAGGTCATCTTCGCGAACCTACTGGGCGAGGGCGTGTCTCAGATTCTAACGCCAAGCTCCGGATCGGCTTCCGTGCTTGGCATTTGGTTCGGAGTTTGTTTGTTCGCTCTACAAATCTATTTCGATTTCTCCGGTTATTCCGACATGGCGATAGGTTTGGGCAAAATGTTCGGGTTTAACTTGCGTGAAAACTTCAACTATCCTTACGTCTCAAGGTCTGCAGGCGAATTCTGGCGGCGTTGGAACATGTCGCTGGGCGGTTTTTTCCGGGATTACGTCTACATTCCGCTAGGCGGCAACAGAAGATTCTACTTGCGCAATTTGTTCGTCGTATGGTTTCTTACCGGTTTCTGGCACGGCGCGAGCTGGAACTTTATCATTTGGGGACTTTACTTCGGTTTGCTCATCTATCTGGAAAGAGTATTTCTCGGCAAATGGCTGGAGAAAGCGGGAAGATTCGTCTCTCATTTGTACGGTACCATCATGATGCTCATCGGCTGGGTTTGGTTCTATTTCACCGACTTGAAAGAAGCGCTTAAGGCGCTTGCGATCATGTTCGGCCTATACCACAAAGAGTTGTACACGTTGGAACTGGAAATATACTTCAGAGAGAATTTGGTGTTGTTCCTCTTGGGGATTATCGCTTCCACGCCGCTGATGAAATGGATGTTCACGCGTTTGGCAGAATCCAATCCGAAGCTCGGGGCTGGATTGCAGGGCGTAGGGGTGCCAGCCATGAACATTGCCATTCTCGTCGTCGCGACGATCTTGCTGATCGGCAGCACTTATAATCCGTTCCTGTATTACCGGTTCTAACGAGGAGGGTGAAAATGAAACTGCGAGACAAGCTCAATCTCATCTTGTTTTTGGTTGCCATATTCGGATTTGCCATCGTGAACTTGCTTCGACCTCATTCCGAGACGTCCTCGAATTTGGAGCAGCGGGATATCGCGAAGCAGCCTGAGTTTACGAAGGATCGTTTCTTCGCCGGAGATTACACCCGCGAATTCGACAATTACTTCGCCGACAATTTCGCGTTCCGGACGTCCTTGATTCAAGTCGGTTCGTCCATTAAAGAGTTGAAAGGACTTCCGGATGATAACGGAATTTCAATCGTTGTTCAGGGTGGAGACAATATGGGCGGAGATAAATCTGCGACAGACGGCAAAACAAAAGGCGGAACAACCGACGCAGGCGAAGGAAGTACCGTGACAGACGTCAACACGAGCAAGTATATCATTGCAAAAGACAGAGCTTTTATCGCCTTTAAATATTCTGCCGCCGCTTCGAAGAAGTATGCGGACGCATTGAACCAATTCCGGAAATCCGTCGGCCCAGATGTCTCCGTCTACTCCTTGCTTGCTCCGACGGCCGTGGAGTTTTCAAGTAACAAAAACATTCAGAAATTGACCGAATCCCAAAAAGACGCTTTCGCTCACGTGAACGAGCGGCTTGATCCATCGATCGGTCAGGTGGACGCCTATAGTGGGTTGGCCGAACATAAAGACGAATATATTTATTTCCGTACCGATCATCACTGGACTGCACTTGGGGCTTATTACGCTTATTCCAAGTTCATGGAGACGATCGGAGAGAAACCGGTCCCGCTTAGCGAATATAAGAAGAGTAATATTGAAGATTTCCTTGGCACTGCATATAAACAAACATTAAGATCAGAGCTGAAGACGCACCCGGATACAATTACGTATTACACTCCGTTCACTAATTATAAGTACACGATGCATACTTCGCCGACGAGATCGTCCGAGAAAAAAGTCGTCGATCCGAATTTTGCCAAATACAGCAGCACGTTCTACGCCGTCTTCCTAGGCGGGGACTATCCGTGGGGCGAGATCTCGACGGACAACAAAAACGGTAAACGCATCGTCGTCGTGAAGGACTCTTACGCCAACGCTTTCGTTCCGTTTTTGCTGCCGCACTTCGAGAAAGTATATTATCTCGACCCGCGCCACTACCAAGGAAATCTGCTCGACTTCGTCAAAGAGCATAAAATTACCGACGTTCTGTTCCTTAACAACTCGACCGTAGCGAAAAACACCGGTGTAACCGACCAAATACTCGACAAAATGAAAAAAGGCAAATAAACAGTCTCGCAAATCTCGGCGGCCCACTATGGGCCGTCTTCTATTTTTCTCGCAAATGAAGGCTTCGCACGGCCCCCTTAGTTTCGCTATCCCTTTCCATCAGAATCCACTTGAGCCCAATCTCTGCCTGTAATCCCCTCTGACGCTATCCCCGCCGCTCAGAAATAAGTGCATCAGCAGCACAACTACACTCTCACGCACTACCAGTCCCATTTCTCTCTGTCGTCATCCCCTTAGCTCAGGAGAAGGAACACGATCATTCTGTGCTTTGTACCATTTTCTTTCCCTCTGTCGTCATCCCTTCGTTCAGGTGAACTATACGTATTGTACAATGCACTACTTCCTTCTCTCTGCCGGTATCCCATTCTCTCAGAAAAAGTAGCTGCCAGAATGTATCTCTTTCCTTCGTTGTCACTTCTGCCTTTAGTTCGCTTTAACTTCACCTTAACCTCGCCTCTACTTCGCTTTTACTTCGCCTCTAATTCGCTTGCAGGTATCCCGATTACTCAGGTAAATGGAATGTAGGGAATGCCCTCATGATAAGACCAAATCATGCAAAGATACTCTGTGAGACTTCAACGTAAAGATCGGGTAAAGCGTATCGCTGGAATTAACCATGTCAAATAAAGTAGATCGAAGTCAGTGAATTAAAAGTACTAAAGCTTAACTAACCACTGGAACGGCTGTGCGTGCAACACGAGTTGGTCGGATGGATCGTGCAGAAGATTGGGTCAGAGTCGAATAAGTAATACGCTTGGATATGGCGCAATCCGAAATCAGTTGTTCGAATAGGGTGCTCGAACTTCGATTGTACACATAACAAAACTGGTCTAGGTAGCGTTGTAGATGCTTCGGCCCAATACCGCGGTACACGCTGGCGATCCACCAGGTGACTTTGTGGCCCATGCTGGCTAGCGCATTGTTTCTATTTTTACCATACCTTCTTGTAATAATGGCTTGAGGCGCGGATTGCGGGTCGACATGATAGCGAATGAATGGAAGCGGATCGGGAAAGTCGTAGTTGTTCTTTAGCGGCGTTTTGGATTGGAGTTTAACGATGATGGGCTTCAGTTGTTCGTTCTCGTTGCTGGAGGCACCGATTAGAAGCGGTTGTTCTTGCCTATGCCATTCAACAGACCCAGTGTAGCGACGGCTGTAAACCGTATCGGAGATGCGCACAATGCCCGTGAGGAGTCTGTTCGACTCGGCTTGAACCATTGCGTGCCGAATTTTATGTCCGATCAGCCAAGCGGTCTTGTAGGTGACGCCGATGGCCTCGGCAAGCTGAACCGCATTCACGCCAAAAGGCTGCGTATGGAGGTAAATCGCTTGAAACCAAAGATGCAACGGCGTGCGGCTGCCCTCCATAATCGTACCTACGATAAGAGAAGTTTGAGAGCGGCAAGAACGGCATTCGTAGAGAGGCAATCTGCGTGTGGAAATGAGATAAAAATGGGTGTGCCGGCAGTGCGGGCAACGAAAACCTTCCGGCCATTTTAGATTGAACAAGATGCCAAAGCAGTCTTCTTCCCGAGAAAATTGCGCGCAAAACGAATTAAACTTTTCATCGGAACCGAATAATTTCATGGAGAAAACTCCTTTCGGCGTAAAGGGAACATTTGTTCTATTTCCATCATACCAAACATACGTTCCTATTTAAAGAAAAAAATGGACAATTTGATAAAAAACCTGAAAAGTCGGCGTTCTGAACGAAGGGGATACCGACGAAGGGGATTAAAAGGGGGAATGGTGTCAATGGCAGAAATAGAGGGGCAGAACTGAGCCGAGGAGATACTGACGGAGGAGATTAAGAGGAGGACGGATCTAAGGAAGAAAAAGGGAGCTGAACTGAGCCGAGGAGATACTGACGGAGTAGACTGAGGGGTGGACGGGGTCATTGGCAGAAACAGAGAAGCGGTGACTGAGCGTTGGGGATACCGACGAAGGGGATTGAGAGGAGGATGGCGTCAACGGCAGAAACAGAGAAGCGGTACTGAGCGGAGGGGATACCGGCAAAGGGGATCGGATAGGAGCGAGGTTAGGCAGCAAAATGGAGGGCGACGAAGTATCTCGGGTGTTCCAAAAGTGTATTTTACAATGTGCGCTTTGTTCTGGAGCCGAAAAAAGGTACAATGGGAACGTGAGTTTACATACGGAGGGGAAACTATGCCAATCGAAGTCGATGTCGCTATACTGGGCGGCGGTCCGGGAGGCTATACGGCGGCGGTTAAGGCTGCGCAGGCCGGAAAAAGCGTCGTTATTATTGAACAGGACAAGCTAGGCGGCACATGTTTGCACCGCGGTTGCATTCCAAGCAAGTCTTTACTTAGAAGTGCAGAAGTATACGCCACGATCGGAGATGCCGCCAGCTTTGGCATACAATTGCCGGAAGGAGCACCCGCAGTTGATTGGAAAGCGGTGATAACTCGCAAGAACGGCATCGTGGAACAACTGCACAAGGGACTTCAAGCGTTGATGAAACAACATCGGATCGACATTATCAACGGCACTGGCCGTATTATCGGTCCTTCGATATTTTCTCCAAAAAGCGGAGCGATCGCGGTCGTGTTGGCGGACGGGGAATCGGAAACGATCGTACCGAAGAACGTCGTGATAGCTACCGGCTCCCGCCCACGGCGGATAGGAGGTCTCGACTATGATGGAGACCGCATTGCGACGAGCGATGAAGCGCTGGAATGGGCAAACCGTCCATCTTCTATTGTGATCGTTGGAGGTGGAGTGATCGGCGTCGAGTGGGCTTCGATGCTAAGCGATTTCGGCACGGAAGTGACGATAGTCGAGGCTGCCGACCGGCTGCTGCCGACGGAAGACAAAGATGTCGGCGCGGAGATCGCCAAAGCATTGAAGAAAAGAGGCGTTAAAATTCTAACCGACGCTTCGTTGCAAGCCGAAAGCTGCAGCCTTACGGATAAAGGCGTCCGAGCTGAGGTTGTCGTAAAAGGAGAAACCCTAACTTTAGAAGCCGACAAAATGTTGATCTCCGTCGGCAGATCGGGAAATGTAGATAATCTGGGACTGGAAAATACGGATATTAAAACGGAAAACGGATTTATTAAAGTGAGTCCTAATACGTTGCAAACAGGCGAGTCTCACATATACGCGATCGGTGATTGCATCGGCGGTATTCAGCTTGCCCATGCCGCCATGCATGAAGCCGATATTGCGATCGGTCATCTGGCAGGCAGTAAACCGACTCGCGCAGCCGATCGGGATATTCCTCGTTGCATTTATTCCCGGCCGGAGGCTGCGTCAATCGGTTGGACGGAAGCGGCGGCCAAGGCGGAAGGATTTACAGTAAAAACAGCGAAGTTGCCTATGCGCATTATGGGTAAAGCCCTCGTATACGGAGAAAGCGAAGGGTTCGCGAAAGTCGTGGCAGATTCGCAAACGGGAGATTTGCTCGGGGTGCATTTGGTCGGCGCTCATGCAACGGAGCTCATCGCGGAAGCTTCTCTAGCGAAGCTGGTCGATGCGATTCCGTGGGAAATCGGCAGAACGATCCATCCTCATCCGACTTTATCGGAAGCGATGCAGGAAGTTATGCTCGCGCTCGACGGCGCTGCGGGACACGGATGAGGTAGGCCGTCAAATACAGCTCAACCCGGAGAACTCTGGTTCTCATTGTACCGATGAAAACGGCCCATTAAGGGAATTTCATTCGTACTCGGGGTTGGGCGTTTCTTTTTGCTTGCGACAGGAGTATAATAAGCATTAAGTTCAAGTATTAAGACCAGGTTATAAAACTAAACCAAAGCAGGAGGACGCGCCCATGAAACAAGCAGGTTCCGTCCAGCATAATTATCGGCATTCCTCGTTGGGCCTTTCGGATGAACGCGTAGTCGCCATGTATAAGACGATGATGATGGCCCGTCGTTTCGACGAACGGGGCCAATTGCTGCAACGCGCAGGCAAAGTGAATTTTCATATTTCGGGAATTACCCAGGAACCGTCGCAAGTCGCGATGGGTTTTGCCATGGATACGGAAAACGATTGGTTTCTGCCATATTATCGGGATTACGGTTTCGTATTGTCCCTCGGTATGACGGTGAAAGAGTTAATGTTATCCTTGTTCGCAAAAGGTGAAGATCCTAATAGTGCCGGACGCCAAATGCCGGGGCATTTCGGATCCAAGCGGCTGCGCATCGTTACGGGTTCAAGCCCCGTCACGACGCAAGTGCCTCATGCAACCGGCTTCGCGCTGGCGGCCAAGATGCGCGGTGAGCCTTCCGTCGCGCTCGTCACGTTCGGCGACGGATCGAGCAATCAAGGGGACTTCCATGAAGGCTGTAACTTCGCCGGGGTACATCAACTACCTGTAATTTTCGTCTGCGAGAACAACCAGTATGCGATCTCCATGCCGTTATCCAAGCAAACGAGAGGCCGCATTTGCGACCGCGCACTCGGTTACGGCTTCCCAGGCATTCGCGTTGACGGCAACGATCCGCTTGAAGTTTATCGCGTCGTTAAAGAAGCTCGTGAACGGGCGTTGGCCGGAGAAGGACCGACGCTGATCGAGATTATGACTTACCGGGTTACCGCGCACTCGACTTCCGACAATGATCTGGCATACCGTACCAAGGAAGAGGTCGAGCAACATAAGAGTAAAGACTCGTTGCCGGTATTTAAGCAATATTTAATCGACGCCGAGTTATGGTCAGAAGAGCAGGAAGCGGATCTTCAGACGGAAATTCGAGCCGTGATCGACGAAGCGAACGAGTATGCGGAGAAAGCGCCGTTCCAATCGATCGAGGACGCCTTCCGTCATGTATTCGCGGAGCACAGCGGGGAGGGGAAATAATGCCGGTTATTGAGTATATAGATGCGATTCGGCTTGCCATGAAAGAAGAGATGGAACGGGACGGCGACGTATTCGTTCTGGGCGAGGATGTCGGTCTTAAAGGCGGCGTATTCGGCACGACCAAAGGCTTGCAGCAGCAATTCGGAGAGTTGCGCGCGCTCGACGCGCCGCTTGCGGAATCCGCGATCGCCGGTGTCGCGATCGGAGCGGCTATGGCTGGCATGAAGCCTATCGCCGAAATGCAATATTCGGACTTTATGTTCCCAGCAACGAATCAGATCATCAGCGAAGCGGCCAAAATCCGTTATCGCTCGAACAACGATTGGGATTGTCCGGTTGTGATCCGGGCCCCGATCGGCGGCGGCGTATTCGGCGGCTTGTATCATTCCCAATGCCCGGAATCGGTGTTCTTCGGAACTCCGGGACTGAAGATCGTCGCCCCGGCGACGGCTTACGACGCGAAAGGTTTGCTGAAAGCAGCGATACGCGACCCGGATCCGGTACTGTTTTTCGAGAATAAAAAATGCTACCGCTTGATATCGGACGAGGTGCCGGACGAGGACTATATCGTTCCGATCGGCAAATCCAAAGTGATGAGAGAGGGAGCCGACCTAACGGTTATCGGATATAGCATGCCTTTGCACTTTGCGATGCAGGCGGCGGAAGAACTCTCCCTGGAACATGGAATAGAAGCACATATTCTCGATTTGCGTACGATTCAACCGCTCGATCGCGAAGGTATCCTTGAAGCGGCGGCGAAGACCGGCAAAGTACTCATCGTACATGAAGATAACAAAACAGGCGGAGTCGGCGCGGAAGTAGCCGCGATGATCGCAGAGGAACTTCTATACGACTTGGACGCACCGATCCGCCGCTTGTGCGGCCCAGACGTGCCTGCAATGCCGATCAATCCTCCGGGCGAAAAGCATTTCCTGCTTAACAAGGAAAAGCTGAAGACGGCTATGCTGGAGCTTGCCCGTTACTAATAACGGCGCCCTGTAATGGAGAGGAGAACGATTCAAATGGCTAAACAGATAGTGGAAATTACGATGCCGCAATTGGCGGAGTCGCTCGTATCCGCGACGATCGATCGGTGGTTAAAGGAACCGGGAGACATGCTGGAGATGTACGAGCCGATCTGCGAGCTCATTACCGATAAAGTAAACGCAGAGCTTCCTTCGACAGTTAGAGGTAAACTCGTCAAACATCTCATCGGCTCCGGAGAGACGGTCGAAGTTGGCGCCGCGATCTGCCTCGTAGAGGTTGAGGCGGCTTCCGACGCGGAATCTGCCGGTCAGACGATTTCTAACGATGCGCCTGCGACCAACGTTGCTGCTCCGGCTACCCGTCCGGCGACGGCGGCTGCCTATGGCGGTACTGCCGACGCGAACGCGCCGATGCGCCATCGCTATTCTCCGGCGGTACAGAAATTGGCCGCGGAGCATGGAATCGATCTGAACCGCGTTGCCGGAACGGGAGAGGGCGGCCGTATTACCCGCAAGGACGTGTTGGCAGCCGCAGAGTCTGGCAGCGCCGGACATCGTGCCGCAACGTCGGGTGCAGCTCCCGCGACGCCGATCGTGCCGATGGACCCGTCCATTCCTGTTCGCTCCTCGGGGATCCACTTGTCCGAATCCCCGCGCATTCCGTCGGTGGAAATGGAAGGGCAAGAAGTGCCGGGGCGCGGCGAATATTTTATCGACGTTACCCCCGTCCGCAATACGATCGCAACCCGCATGCGCCAAAGCGTCAGCGAAATTCCTCACGGCTGGATGATGATCGAGGTCGATGTCACGAACCTTGTGTTGCTGCGCAATAAGCAGAAAGACGAGTTCAAGAAGCGGGAAGGCATCAATTTGACGTACATGCCCTTCATGATCAAAGCGGTAGTCAACGCGATAAAAGACTATCCGATCATGAATTCGGTATGGGCAGTGGACAAAATCATCGTCAAACGGGATATCAACATTTCGCTGTCCGTCGGCACGGAAGATTCGGTCGTTACGCCGGTCATCCGCAACGCGGATCAGAAAAATATATCCGGACTGGCCCATGAGATCGACGATCTCGCACGGCGTACAAGAGACAAGAAACTTAAGCTGGACGACATCCAAGGCGGCACGTTCACGGTGAACAATACGGGCTCGTTCGGTTCGATTCTGACCCAGCCGATCATCAATTACCCTCAAGCCGCGATCATTACTTTTGAATCGATCGTCAAACGCCCGGTCGTCATCAACGATATGATCGGAGTCCGTTCCATGGTGAACCTGTGCCTCTCGCTAGATCACCGGATATTGGATGGAGTAATCTGCGGCCGTTTCCTGCAGCGGGTGAAAGAAAACCTGGAAAGCTACGATCTGGAAACAAAAGTTTATTAATGCTCAAGCCCGGTATGCCGCAAATGATGCGGTGCGCCGGGCTTTTTTCGGCGTCGGGACGAGAAACGCGGAATCCGAGAAGACGCAATTGCGTTTGCAGTGGTTGAATTCGATGCGATACAATGGTGAGGGAGCAGCCGCAAGCAAGGAGGTTTTCGCAGATGAAGAGGCTGGAGATTGAATGGCTAGCCAGGATAAATTACGGCGACGCTTGGGAGCTTCAGAAGAAGCTGGTCAAGGAGATCGACCGAGAAGAACGGGCGGATTCGCTGCTGCTGCTGGAGCATACGCCTACGTATACGATCGGCACCGATCGGCATCCCGAGCACTTGCTCTACGGCAAGGAAGAGCTGGAACGCCGGGGAATTTCGGTGTACGAAATCGATCGCGGCGGAGATATTACTTATCACGGTCCGGGACAATTGGTCGGATACCCTATGCTCTATTTGGAAGCCGCCGGGCTGGATCTGCACAAGTACTTAAGAAATTTAGAAGATGTCATCATCAAGTTGCTCGCCGAATTCGACATACAAGGCGGCAGAAAACCGGAGTATACGGGCGTATGGGTCGGCGATCGGAAAATCGCCGCCATAGGGGTTAAATTCAATAAGGCCCGCAGCAGGCGCGGATTCGTGACGAGTCACGGCTTCGCCTTTAACGTCAAGCAGAACGTGGAGCAAGACGGCTTCCAAGGGATTATCCCTTGCGGCATTCAGGAGTTCGGCGTTACGTCTCTCGAGACGTTAACGGGGAAAGAACTTCGCGTGGAGGATATAAGCCGTTTAATTGTTCCTCATTTCGCGGAAGTGTTCGGCTACGAGGTTCCTATTGAAGGAGCGACCCTATGCTCATCAACAAAGTAGATACGAGCATGACCAGCAAGGTGACGTAAACCACGATTTTAAACAAACGTTTGTTCATGAAACTGCATCCTTTCCGTTTTATGCTTGTACACATTCTATTGTAACGAAAGCTTCGTCAGGAGGAAAGAACATGGTAAATAAAGAAAGACTATTGGCCGAATTTATGGAATTGGTTCAGATCGACAGCGAGACGAAACACGAAACGGAAATCAGCAAGGTGCTCAAAGCGAAATTCGAGGCATTCGGTTTGGAAGTGACAGAGGACGACGTTGCGGAGAAAATCGGCCATGGCGCCGGCAACCTGTTCGCGTGGCTTCCGGCGACTTCCGGGAAGGAATCCGTTCCCGCGATTTTGTTTACGTCGCATATGGATACCGTCTCGCCAGGCAATGGGATCAAACCGCGTTTGGATGACGACGGTTATATCCGCAGCGACGGCACGACGATTCTAGGCGCAGACGACAAAGCGGGATTGGCCGCCATATTCGAAGCGCTTCGCGTCTTGAAGGAACAACAATTGTCGCATGGCGGCATCCAATTCGTCATCACGACAGGCGAGGAATCCGGACTGCTTGGATCCCGCGCAATGGACGGTTCCCGTCTGCGAGCGAAGTTCGGTTACGCGCTCGATTCGAACGGCGAGATTGGAGCGATCGCCGTTGCCGCGCCGACTAATTCCCGGCAATATATTACGATCAGAGGAAAAGCCGCGCACGCGGGCGTTAACCCCGAAGACGGCATCAGCGCCATTCAAGTCGCTTCCAAAGCGGTATCGCGCATGAAACTCGGACGGATCGACAGCGAGACGACCGCCAACATCGGCCGATTCGAAGGCGGCGGCGAAGTCAATATCGTCACCGATTCGATCAAAATTTACGCCGAGGCGCGCAGCCAAGTTCAAGAGAAAATGGATCGTCAGATCGAGTCGATGCGCGTAGCGGTGGAGAGCGCGGCCAAGGAATCCGGCGCGGAATTCGAATTTGTCACGACGACGATCTATCCTGCTTACTCCTATGGGGATAACGACGAAGTCGTGCAAGTCGCGAAAGCGGCGATCGAAGCGATCGGGCTGACTCCGCGCACGTTCTCTTCCGGAGGCGGCAGCGATGCAAACATGTTTAACGGCAACGGTGTTCCAACGGTTAACCTTGCCGTCGGTTACGAGCATATCCATACGACCAAAGAACAGATCAAAGCGGACGATCTCGTAAAAACGACGGAGCTCGTCCTTGCGATCGTGAACGAAACGCTAACACGATAATTTGAAGCAGATAAGGGCAGCGCCGAGCATCGACTCGGGCTGCCCTTGTCATACGTTAACGCGTGTTTTGGCTTCGCTGCCCGGAGAGCGCCTCAGCGAGCGTCGTTCGGCCTCCGCGGAGTTTCTTTTCCTGGCGTAAGGCTTGCCGGATTTCCCAGGCTTTGCCGACCAGTTGAAGTCTATGAGGTGAAGTATATTTTTTTAGCATCGGATAAAACCTCCTTAGTTGAGGTTATGAGAGAACTAACGATTTCATGTCAGGAGGCATTCCGATGAGCGAACGCAAAGAACAACAACATCCGTTCTATGAGAAAACGCTGGAGAGTAAAGCTATTTTCGCAGGGAAAGTGATTTCTCTTCAGGTCGATACGGTGCTACTGCCCGATGGGGGAACGGCAACTCGGGAAATCGTGCGCCACCCGGGAGCCGTCGCCGTCGCGGCGATCGTAGACAACAAAATGCTCGTTGTCGATCAGTTCCGCAAGCCGCTCGGAAAAGGGCAGGTTGAAGTTCCGGCGGGCAAGCTGGACCCCGGCGAAGAGCCGGAATCGGCCGCCTTGCGGGAACTGGAGGAAGAGACGGGTTATCGCGCCCGCAGCATCCGGCATCTGCAATCGTTCTCCACGTCGCCGGGTTTTGCAGATGAAATCATTCATCTCTACTTCGCCGACGATCTGGAGAAAGGCGATGTCCGATTGGACGAGGACGAGTTTCTGACTTGCGAAGCGATCACGCTCGAAGAAGCGATGGCGTATATTCAATCAGGCCGAATATGCGACGCAAAGACGCTTATCGCGGTTTATGCTTGGCGAATGCATACGTTAACGGGATCGTTCTGATCATGAAGAAACGCGAAGGCCAAGAAACGAACGGGTTGAGTCCATGTTTCGCCGATCTGCACGTCCATATTGGACGCAGTCAAGACGGCCAACCGGTGAAGATCAGCGGAAGCAAAGATTTGACGTTCAGGAACATCGCCAAAGAAGCTTACGAGCGCAAAGGGATCGAGCTCATCGGCATCATTGACTGTCACTCGCCGGCCGTCCAGAAAGATATTATGGATTGCCTTCATTCCGGAGAAATGGAAGAAATCGAAGGGGGCGGCATCCGGTATGGGGGGACGACGATCGTTCTCGGAACGGAAATGGAACTCAAGGAAGAGGGAGGCGGGCCGTTCCATCTGCTCGGTTATTTGCCCGATTTGCATGCGATGCTGGAATGGACGGCATGGATGGCGCCGCGCGTGACGAATGTGAATTTGAGTTCGCAGCGCATCCGCGTCCCGGCGAGAGAACTGCAAGACGAGCTGCTTGCGAGGGGCGGACTGCTTGTTCCGGCGCATGTCTTTACGCCACACAGAGGGCTGCTCGGCTGCTCGGCGGACAGATTGGCGGATCGGCTCGATCCCGAGGGCATCGCAGCAATAGAGTTGGGCTTAAGCGCGGACACCGACATGGCCGGATATTTGTCCGAACTCGACCGCTATCCGTTCCTGACGAACTCCGATGCCCATTCCACGGGGATGATCGGACGCGAATGCAACGAGCTGTTGCTTAGCGAGCCATCGTTCGCGGAGTTCGCCAAGGTACTTAAGGGCGCGGACGGCCGTAAAATCGTGGCGAATTATGGCCTGCACCCGGAGCTTGGCAAGTATCATACAACCTACTGCAACGCCTGCCGCAAAGCTGTTACGAAAGCGGAAGAGACATCTGGCGTCTGCCCTTTCTGCGGCAGCGTGAAGCTTACCCGGGGAGTGTCAGAGCGGATCAGCCAACTTGCTGACCGGGAGCGTTCCGTTCTTATAGATGGGCGTCCGCCCTATCGACAGCAAGTGCCGCTGTCCTTCTTCCCCGGACTCGGACCGGCCAAGAGAGAGCGCTTATTCGCCGAGGTCGGAACGGAGATGGATGTGCTGCACAGAATTTCACGGGACGAAATCGCCCCCGTAACGGGCGAGAAGATCGCCGATCTCATCGTCGATGCAAGAGATGGTCTGCTTAGCTTTTCATCTGGAAGCGGGGGGAGTTACGGAAGCATCCGCCGCTCATAAATCCCCCTCGTCCAACATAGGATGAGGTACGAGAAACCTGTCCGGTTCGGACGAGGGGGAATGGGGCTTGAACTTTCGGCTGTGGAATCTATCTGCTCGCGATAATTTAAATTTGTATGTTTTTGTCGGAGTCCTCGTACTGGTAGGCGCGATATTCGGGGCGCTGCTCGTAAATGCGCTGACGCTGGAGCAGCAACAGGAGCTTGCGGACGTTATCGGCGCTTATATGGCTAATATAAATCATCCGCATGACCTCTCGCCTGCGGCGGCATTCTGGGACAGCTTTTTCTTTTACGGAAAATGGCTGCTCTTGATCTGGTTTCTCGGATTGTCCGTGATCGGCCTGCCCCTCGTGCTTGTGCTCGATTTTCTTAAAGGGGTACTGATCGGTTTCGCGGCGGCGCTGCTAACCCAACAACTCGCTTGGAAAGGCGTACTCTTCTTCCTGGCCGCGACGGCGCCCCAGAACGCGATCGTCGTGCCCGCGCTTATGATCGCCAGCATATCCGCGACAAGATTCGCTTACTTTATCGTCAAAGAACGCCTATTCCGCCGCAAGGGGCAGCTTCTGCCCCCGTTTCTCGCGCATTCCGCGGTTACGGGTCTTATGATTCTCCTGTTGTGCGCGGCGTCGTTATACGAAGCTTACGTGTCGCCTCGCCTGCTGGAGCGGGTAACGCCGTCCGTGTACCCCTCCGAATCTTCTTCCTTTTCTACTGAAAGTCGAGGAATCGAGATGACAAGGTTTGACGAATCGAATGACCGCATCCTATAATGAAGGGAAGTGCAGCAGCGACCGGAGGGGAAAATATGCAAGCCCGCATCGATAAAATAAAACAGCAATTGCAGTCCCAGGGCTACAAGTTGACTTCGCAAAGAGAAGCGACGGTTCGCGTGCTTCTCGAGAACGAAGAAGATCATCTGAGCGCGGAAGACGTGTTTATGCTCGTAAAGGACAAGGCTCCCGAGATTGGTCTTGCTACCGTCTACCGGACGCTTGAGTTGCTAAGCGAAATGCATGTCGTCGAGAAAATGAATTTCGGAGACGGAGTCGCTCGATACGATCTGCGTACGGATAGCAATAAACATCATCATCATCACTTGATTTGCATCAAATGCGGATCTATGTCCGAAATTATGGACGATTGGCTCGGACCGCTTGAAGAACGTTTGGAGAAGGAATATCGCTTTAACGTGCTCGACCATCGCCTGGATTTTCAAGGCATTTGCGCGAAGTGCCAAGCGAAAGAATCTTCCGACGATAAATCGTAAAAAGAAGAAAGGCTGTTCCCGACGGTTTATGGCGGGAACAGCCTTTTGTGCAAGCTCGGTCGATGGCTCAATTAAACCGTCTGTTTCTGAAGCAGCTTGCGGATCGTACCCTCGATTTTTTCGGGCGAAGCCGTCGGGGAGAATCGTTTGACGACTTTGCCTTGCCGATCAACGAGAAATTTCGTGAAATTCCATTTGATGCTTTTAAGGCCGATTAAACCCGGGGCCGCTTTCGTTAAGTGTCGATAGAGCGGATGAATGTCGCTTCCTTTAACGTCGATCTTGGCGAACAACGGAAAGGTCACCCCATGATTAATCAAACAATGCTCAGCGATCGAACCGTCTTCGAGCGGCTCTTGGTTCGCGAATTGGTTGCTGGGGAAGCCCAGCACGGCCAATCCCTGATCCGCGTAAGTCTCGTGCAGCTTCTGCAAGCCTTTGAACTGGGGGGCGAAGCCGCAACGGCTAGCCGTGTTGACGATGAGCATCACTTGACCGGCGTACTCGGACAAGTTCATGTTGTCGCCCCGAGCCGATTGAACCGAAATATCGTATAAGGACATACCCAGACTCCTCCTTGGAGAGATGTGGCTTTTTCACCATCGTAACAAAACATTTTGACAGGCACAATTCCGAATGTTAATGTAAAACCTAAAACGGAGGGATAACTATGTCGATCTATTCATTCTCAGCCCGCAAAGCCAACGGAGAAACCGTACAGTTTAATCAATATAAAGATCGCGTCATGCTGATCGTCAATACGGCAAGCGAATGCGGCTTTACGCCGCAATACGCGGATTTGCAGAGCTTACACGAGTCTTATAAGGAGAAAGGCCTCGTCGTGCTTGGTTTTCCGTGCAATCAATTCGGCGGACAAGAACCGGGTACGTCCCAAGAAGCCGAAGCGTTCTGCAGCTTGAATTACGGAGTGACTTTCCCGATATTCGAGAAAGTCGACGTTAAGGGACCGGAAGCCGATCCGATCTTTACCTATCTGACGGAAGAGACGGGCGGAGAAATCAAGTGGAACTTCACGAAGTTCCTTGTCGATCGCGAAGGCCGCGTCGTCAAACAATACGACTCGTCGGTTAAACCGCTCGACATCGCGTCGGACGTCGAGAGTCTGCTCGCATAAAACCGATAACGGACGGAAAAGGGAGGCCAATGGCCTCCCTTTCTTATAAGCTGTCGCGCCATTGACGCACGGTTATCGACGGTTGTATGCCGTACTCTTCCTCGAGCATCGAGCAGAGCTGATCGTATTTAAGCTTAGCCGCTCCCGCATCGCCGTTCGCGGCATAGTATTTCATGGCGAGAAAATACACTTCTTCGGTATATGGAAACCATGTCTCCATCAGTCCGTATAGCTCCAAAGATTCTTTCGGGTATCCGGAAACTTTTCGCATCTCCTCGACCTCGATCGCATGATTGTACCACATATCACGAAGCCTTTGACGCTCGTTTTCCGCCCACGAATAATTGTTCTCGGACAAATAATCCCCCTTGTACGCGCGAAGCCATCTCATATGCTCTTCGGCCGTATCCGGGGTGAGTTCAGGCAACGACAGGCGGTCGTTCTCCCAATCATGCACGTCGCAGCGATTATCGCCCAAATCCAGATAATAATCGCTCCCGCTGTTGGTCAGCCGAATCGACAGTCCCGCGCTTTCCAGCGATTTACGAATCTGATAGACGGTCGTATAGAGCTGCGTATACGCCTTTTTGTAATCGCTGTTCGGCCATAACAGCTCGAGCAGTATGTCTTTGCGCACCGGCTGATTTCTTTTGTAAACCATATACGCAAACAGCTCTTGGGCTCTAACGGTGCGCCAAGAGAAGGGTTCTCCTTTGCCGTACTCAATGTTCAGCCTCTGGAAACAGCTGACCGTGGCGGCTGGCGCCTCCTCTTCCGCCTCGCCGGTGGGGATCGAGGCACGCCGCTTCAATCGTTCGACGGTTCGAATCAATCTATCGGAATTGATCGGTTTGAGCACATAGTCGAGCGCGGCGAGCTCGAACGCCTTGATCGCATAATCCTCATAGGCGGTCACGAAAACGATCTCGATGCCGTCGTCCAGCTTATGAAATCTCTCGGCGGCCTCCAATCCGGAAATCTCCGGCATTTCAATATCGAGAAAAGCGACGTCGGGTTTGATATCGCCGATTTTCCCCAGCGCGTCTTCGGCGTTCTGGAACATCCCGACGATCTCGATGCCGCCGATTTTGCCCAATTGTCTTTGCAGATCCATTAATGCCAAACTCTCATCATCAACTAATATGGCTCTCATAAGGCATTCTTTCTCTCCTTAGACCTGATCTGCGTTGTTTTAGTGTTACTTCATTTATCGGCATGCGACAACCTAGGAATGAGTGGATATCGAAGATAGGGCTGCACATATTTTCACGGCGCGGGGATAAGGTAATGGATAAAGATAATACCGGAAGTCGGGAGGTAAAGCAATGATCGTCGGATTGCCTAAGGAGATCAAGAAACAGGAATATCGCGTGGCGCTTACGCCCGCCGGTTGCGAGATGATCGTGAAGCAAGGGCAAGAGGTGATCGTGGAGCGCGGTGCAGGGGAATGCAGCGGCTTCCCGGATTCGGAATACGAAGCGGCCGGAGCACGGATGGTCGATGAGGCCGCCGAAGTGTGGGCCGCAGCCGAATTGATCGTGAAAGTCAAAGAACCGGTTGCGGAAGAGTTCGGATATTTCCGCGAGGGACAAATCCTGTTTACTTACTTGCATTTGGCCGCAGCTCCGGATTTGGCCCGCGTGTTAACGGAACGGCAAGTCACGGCGATCGCCTACGAGACTATCCAAGCACCGAACGGCAGCCTTCCCCTATTGACGCCGATGAGCGAAGTCGCGGGACGAATGTCGGTACAGGAAGGCGCCAAGTTCCTGGAAGCCTTTCAAGGCGGACGCGGCGTATTGCTCGGCGGCGTCCCTGGAGTGCCTCCCGCCGAAGTGATCGTCATCGGCGGGGGAATCGTGGGCACGAATGCGGCGAAGATGGCTCTTGGTCTCGGAGCGGAAGTCGTCGTTCTGGAGAAGAGCGCGGATCGGATGCGTTACTTGGATGATGTGTTTCAGGGACGGATCCGGACGTTGACGAGTAACCCGTACAATATCGCGAACGCCGTGAGAAGGGCTGATCTGTTGATTGGCGCCGTGCTCGTCCCAGGTGCCCGCGCGCCACGACTTGTGACGGAAGAGATGGTCAAGTCGATGAAAAAAGGTGCCGTTATCGTCGACGTGGCTGTCGATCAAGGCGGCTCGATCGAGACGATCGATCGGCCGACGACGCACGAGAACCCGATCTACGAGAAACACGGCGTCATCCATTACGCCGTTGCCAACATGCCGGGCGCCGTGCCGCGAACCTCGACGCTTGCGCTTACGAACGTGACGATTGACTATATTTTGCAGCTTTCGGCGAGCGGATTCCAGGAAACGATCATGTCCAATCCGATGCTGGCGTTCGGCGTTAACGCTTATCGCGGCGCGATCACCCATCCGCGGGTCGCCGAAGCCGTGGGCGCGCCGTTCGCGAAGTTGGAAAGCTTATGGTGACATGAATTCCCTTCCCCTGACATACGGATGAGTAAGAGCTTGGACTAGAAAGGGGAAGCGAGGATGAAAGAGCCTTTGAACAAATGGTGGGAGCGATTGCATTATACGCTCCTTTTTCTTGCGCTGACGGTGTTCGTTCACGGTTTTTTCGGGTGGTTCCATAGCTGGTTACGACCGGTGGATCCATACAAAGTACCCGAGGGGAGAGCTGCGAAAGTTTTTCATGCCGGGGAAGGAAGCAACCCGGAAAGCTCCCCGGGAGATCGTCTTCGTTTATTTTATTGGTTGGGGGAATGATGGGGGATACCGGCAGGAATTAACCGCCGTCGCGTTGAAATAATAGACGAACCGCGAGGATAGGCGGATCGCGGCTGCAAGACGAAAGGAAGCGCATATGGAATTGGATAACTGGCTGCGAACCTATCTCGCATACTTATCGGATGAACGAAGGGTTTCGCGCAATACGGTTCAAAGCTATCTTGGTGACTTATCCGATATGATCGGTTACTTGGAGAAGTTGGGAATTGACCGCTCGAACGAGTTGAAAGCCCATCATTTGACCGCGTATTTGAACGTTTTGCGGCAGGAAGGACGGTCAAACGCGACGATCGCGAGAAGAACCGTCTCTATTCGGTCCTTCTGCAAGTATCTGGTTCTTCAAAGGGCGGTCGACTACGATCCCGCTATCCTCCTCGAGGCGCCGAAAGCGGAGAAGAAACCTCCTCGGACGGTTCGGGCATCGGAACTGGACAAGCTCCTCGAAATGCCCGATACAAGCGAAGACATCGGGCTAAGGGATCGGGCGATGCTAGAGGTGCTTTATGCATCCGGTTTGAGGGTATCCGAGTTGGTCTCGCTCGATGTCGAGCACATTAGACTCGACATGGGTTTTTTGCTATGCTTGGGTACGGGAGGACGGGAAAGAATGGTACCCGTCGGCTCCGCAGGTACTGCTTGGGTATCGCGGTATTTGGAAGTAGCCAGACCGCGTTTGGCACGGGACGATAAACGGGAATCAGCTTTATTCCTCAATCATCTGGGGGCGCGGCTGTCTCGGCAAGGATTCTGGAAGACGTTAAAGAAATACGCGGATCAATCGGGATTGGTCGTCACGCCGCATACGCTGCGACATTCCTTCGCCTCGCATCTGCTCGAGAACGGAGCGGATATTCGGGCGGTGCAGGAAATGCTGGGGCATGTCGCTCCCGCATCGACGCAAGCGTATTTACCGACGGTCAAACCGAAGCTTATGGAGATCCATGAGCGCAATCATCCGCGAGCGGGTGCCAAGCGGATCGACTAACCACTAATAATGATGCCGAAGAGAGGAACTAACGATGACTTATCAACGGATAACGGTAATTGTTTTAGATAGCGTCGGGATCGGGGAAATGCCGGATGCGGAACAATTCGGAGATAAAGGCGCTCATACTCTTGGACATATCGTCGAGCGGGTGCAGGGGCTGTCATTGCCTAATATGCGCAAGCTGGGGCTTGGCAATATCGCGAAGCTAGGCAACTGGGAGCCGGAAGAGAACGTATCGGGATATTACGGGAAAATGGCCGAAGCGTCCATCGGGAAGGATACGATGACCGGACACTGGGAAATCGCGGGCCTTCGTATCGACAAGCCCTTTCGGACGTTCCCGGACGGTTTTCCTGCCGGTCTGCTCAGGGAATTCGAAGAGCAGACAGGCAGACACGTCATCGGCAATAAGCCTGCGTCCGGAACGGAAATATTGGACGAGCTCGGCGCCGAACAAATGAAAACGGGCGCTTGGATCGTATACACTTCGGCGGACAGCGTGTTTCAATTAGCCGCCCACGAAGATGTAATACCGCTGGAAGAGCTATATAACGCCTGCCGGGTTGCTCGCCGCTTAACGATGAAAGAGGAGTTCTCCGTCGGAAGAGTCATCGCCAGGCCGTACGTCGGACATCCGGGCGCGTTCAAGAGGACGCCGAACCGGCACGATTACGCCGTGAAGCCGCCGCACCAGACGGTGCTGAACGCGCTGAAAGCCAAAGGGCTGGATGTTGTATCGGTTGGGAAGATCAACGATATTTTCAGCGGGGAAGGCATCACGCGAGCGACTTCGACGAAAAGCAACGCCGACGGCATCGCCGTGACGTTAAAGGAAATGCAATCCGGGTTCCACGGATTTCTGTTCGTGAATCTCGTCGACTTTGACTCCTTATACGGACACCGCCGCGACCCTGAAGGGTACGGGCGCGCCTTGGAGGAATTCGACCGGGCGTTACCCGAACTCATGGGAGCGATGGGCAAAGACGATCTGCTCATCATCACCGCGGACCACGGCAACGACCCGATCCATGCGGGTACGGACCATACAAGGGAATACGTGCCGTTATTGGCGTGGAGCCCGAGCTTTACCGGAACGGGAGAACTCGCCGATCGCGCGACTTTCGCCGATCTGGCCGCGACGATCTCGGACAATTTCGGCGTTGAATATGCCACGCACGGGAGAAGTTTGCTTCACTTGTTGAAATAATCGCTTTCGGCGGAGGGAGAATGAATATGGCACATACGATAACAATAACGATGATCGAGGAAGCTGCCGCGTATATTCGCAGAACGACGGACGTGCGGCCGGACATTGGATTGATTCTAGGGTCGGGCCTTGGCGTGCTCGGAGACGAACTGGAGGATGCGGTTACGATTCCTTACGAGGATATTCCGCATTTTCCGGTTTCGACCGTCGAAGGACATGCGGGGGAGCTGCTCATCGGGAAACTCCAAGGACGGAGTGTCATCCTGATGCGCGGACGATTCCATATGTACGAAGGTTACGAACCAGAACGCACGGCGCTGCCCGTCAGAGTCATGAAGGCGCTGGGCGTAGCGACCCTGCTCGTCACCAACGCGGCGGGCGGCATTAACCTGGACTATAAGCCCGGCAATCTGATGCTGATCTCGGATCACATTAATTTGACGGGACGCAACCCGTTGATCGGACCAAACGACAATGCGCTCGGAGTACGTTTCCCCGACATGTCGGCCGCGTACAGTCCGAGGCTGCGCGGTATCGCGAAGGAAACGGCCGCCGAGCTCGGCTTCTCCGTTCAAGAAGGCGTATACGTCGGATTGCTCGGCCCGAACTACGAGACTCCTGCGGAAATTCGCATGCTGCGCACGTTGGGAGTGGATGCCGTAGGCATGTCCACCGTATCCGAAGTTATCGTGGCCCGGCATTCGGGCATCGAAGTGCTCGGCATTTCCTGTATCAGCAACATGGCCGCGGGCATACTCGATCAGCCTCTCTCGCACGAGGAAGTCATGGAGACGACCGAACTCGTAAAGGAACAGTTCCTGTCGCTGGTCTTGACGGTCATTCCGAAAATGTAAATAGACGATATATAGAGTAGGGAGCTTGCGCTCGAGGCGCAGGCTCCCTTTCGCGTTGTTACGACTCGACTCGATCCATTGCGGCATTCTTTTCAGATTTTGTTCAGGTCGTATCTTTAGAATTCTACTATGCGTTATTTTTGCATGCGGAAAATGGAGAACGACCTTTGGATTTGAAGGAGAGGATGGGAAACGTGAGAATTAGCAGAGTGAGAGTTAGCAAGTCTAGAGCGCGGCAAGCCAAGCAGAAGTTAACGATTTTCGTAGCGCTTGCGCTTGTCTTGCAGTTGGTATCGCAATTGTTCATAGCTCCGTCTTCGCAAGCGGCGGGCACGGCAATCACGGGAAGTTTGATTACTAAAGCAGAGATGTACAACAAGAAACCGCTCTTCGACGCAGTAGACGGAACGGTTACTCCGCAAGGGGACCTCATTCAAGTTGTACCGCCCAAATTTGACGCTTCCACGGCGATCATTTTGGATTGGAACTTGCCTGACGGCCATTTGTACAGTGATGGAGATACCTATACCTTCCAATTGCCGACCCAATTTAAGGTTCCTTCTCAGATCTCTGGAACGTTATCGGGCGATGCCGGCGATTTTGTCGTTAAGCCCAGCGGCGAAGTGACGTTTACGTTCGGGACCCATCCGGGCGTTAGCATCAATAACAAGCAAGGTTACGACGGCCAATTTTATGTCTGGCTGCAGTTCGATGAATCCAAATTGGACGGCGGACTTAAGCAGGAGTTCGACTTCACTTCCGCCGGACAAGGAAAGATCGATGTCACATTCGCGAACATAGCGGAAGACAAACTCAAGAAATCGGGTACTGCCCTAAAGAACGGTACCGCCAACAATTTCAACCCGGACGAGATCGAATGGGTCGTCGATTTTAACCAAGGCGAGCAGTCGATCGCGAATGCCAAGCTTACGGATACTCTGCCGGCCGGACTGGCTCTCAAGGGAAACATCCAGATCTTTGAACTTCAGATCCAACCGAACGGCGGAGTAAAGGTTGCCAATCCGACGCCGGTAATGACGTCTTCAAGTTTTCCGGTCACTCTCCCAAGCAACATCAATAAAGCTTATCGAGCGGTATACAAAACAACGATCGCTCCTCCGACTTCGGACCCGTTCAAGAACGTGTCCTATACGAACAATGTCTTGTTGACTGGAGACGGGGGCTACAGTAAGACCGATTCCAGCACGGTAACTGTCGGTTTCAACGAGCCGTTGGAAAAAGAAAGTATCGGTTACAACGGCGCGGACCAGGAGATTAAATGGAAAATCAAGTACAATTACAATTTGCAAAATATCACTCAAGCCAAGCTTGAGGACCGATTCGCAACGACCGTCCATAGCCTTGTTCCCGGTTCTGTCACGGTTTATGAAGTCCCTATCGACGCTAACGGGAATCCCGGAACAAGAACGCCAATAGCAGCCACTGAGTATTCGATCTTACCCGCTGCGGGTGGCTTCGATATTCAATTTGCATCCGGTGTGACGAAAGCCTACGATATCGAATATAGAACGAAAGCGAACAACCGGATCTACAGCAATACGAGCGTGACAAATCAAGTCTATACCGGAGGCGGTACGGTATCCCGGTCGGCCAATGGTTCTTTCAACGAACAAATCTTCGTTAAACAAGCTACGGGATCGGACTTCAAGAATAAGACGATCACCTGGAAGTTGACCATTAACCACGACAAGCAGCAAATGAGCAAGATTAAGATCGAAGACAAGTACGTCGGCAACCATATGGCTCTTTTGCCGGGAACGATCGAGGTGGATGGCAATCCGCTCAGCGCCACCAGCGATTTCCAGTTGGTGACCTCAGCCGATTATAGCAGCGGCTTCACTCTCGAATTGAAGCCGGGTAAAACCATCAACGAAGAGCACGTAATTACTTTCATGACTTCGTTCGACCCCACAAAAGGCAAGCCGGCAGACGTGAATTATAAAAACACGGCCATCATGACTTATGAAGACGTTAACGGCGCGAAGACGATCACGAAGTGGGACGAAGTCAAACCGTTAGACTATACGAGCAACAACGGCCTCAAAAAAGGCGAATATAATCCTAGAGATAAAAAGATCAAGTGGACGATCGACGTCAACTACAATCTTCATGACGTGACCGACGCGATTATCACCGACGCTTATACAGCGACTAAAGGCCATTTGGAGCCGATTCCCGAGTTATTTAAGGTGTATGAGCTGGATCTGGATTCCACGAACAATCAGGTAGAGCAAGGCAGCGAGGTGACTTTGCCCGCCGGTCAACCAGAATGGAATCTCGATGGGCAAGGCTTTACGCTGAAGTTAGGCAATCTCCAGAAAAAAGCCTACCGGGTCGTATACGAAACTAAGATCGGTGGCCAGTACCCTATCGACGGGGACTACTCGAATCATGCTACGCTCAAAGATGGCACCGGCCCTCTGATTTTCGATCAGAGAGCCACGGTAACGCCGAAGCATGGCGGCGAAAACGTATACAAAACCGGCAGCCAGATCGGAAAGACGGATAAAGCCGATTGGACGGTGCATCTGAACCCAAGCCAGTCGTATATCGCTCCAGGCTCGATCGTAGAGGATACGCTTTCCGACAATCAAATTTTACTAGCGGATTCGATCAAGCTTTATAAAGTCACGTTGCCGACCACCGATACCGCAACGCTTCCGATTACGGGGACGGTATTGGATCCGAATGAATACACGCTGGATCCGCCGACCGCAAATCATTTCAAGATTACGTTTAAGAATGCTGTGGAAACCGTCTATTTGCTGAAATACAGCACTTATATTAATGCCAATGACAAAGACAGAATCGAAAACGAGCTTAAATATGCGGGCAAGACCGTTTCGGCGAAAGGCACGGATAACAAACAAGGCGTTATAGTCGTTCTTGCCGATGCGAATGGAGGCTCAAACGGCAGGGAAAAAATCAAAATCGTCAAAAAGGACGATCTTGGAAAGCCTGTTGCGGGCGCCGTTTTCGAATTGTGGAACGATACGTTCACGATTCTACTGGAAACGTTGACCACCGATGCAAAAGGTGAAGCGATTACGGTCAATAAATACAAATACAGATACAAGAATGCCACTAGCCAAGGCTTCCCTTACAAGCTTAAGGAAGTATCCGCTCCGTCCGGGTATTTGATCGATGCCGATTTCGGCGCCGCGACCGGGAAGAAAATCGAGTTCGCGGACGAGAAAGCTCCATTCGAAATTACGAACAAAGTCATTCGCCAAGGCTTTGAATTGATCAAGAAAGATTTCGCAAATCCGAATCAGCTGCTTGAAGGCGCCGTATTCGAATTGCGCGACTCGGGCGATATCGTCGTAGCAACCTTGACGACGGACGGCAACGGAAGAATCGCTCTTGGAGATCTGCGTGCTGGCAACTACAAGCTGGTGGAAATCGCGCCTCCGAAGTATTACGAACTGGATGCAAAACCAATTCCGTTGACGATCGTGGCTAACCAGACGAAAATCGTCGAGTTGTCGGCTTCGAACAAGCGCGGCTCCGGCGGCAATCTGGTCGTCACCAAAGTGAATGCCGACGATCATAACGATCTGCTTGAGGGTGTGGAGTTCGAGCTTCGCGATGCGGCGAATGCTGTCGTCGCCAAAGGAACTACAGAAGTGAACGGCGTTGTCGAATTTACCAATCTGCCTTTCGGTCCGTACACGCTTGTCGAGACGAAAGCCGACGGTTTCGTCATCGAGAACCCGGAAACTCCCGTGTCCATCGAGAAGCAGACGACGGGATTGCTTATCGAGAATAAAAAGAGCATTCGGTCGGTCAAGCTGACGAAGTATAATGAATATCGCAATCACGTCCTTCAAGGCGCAACATTCGAATTGTGGGCCAAGACGGCGTTCACGGATCTCGAAGGAAACGATATTTATGAGTTGGTAACGGGCATAGATTCTTCTAAACTGGTGACGGATGTAAATGGCGAATTGAACCTGGACGGATTGGCTCCGAATAAGTATCGCTTTGTCGAGAAAATAGCGCCTTCAGGATACTATTTGAATACCGATCCGGTGGAATTCGAAATAAAGGAAAATCAAACGGCGGTAGAACGGGTCGAGAAAACAAACGTTAGAATTCCAAGCTCAGGCGGCGGTGGCGGCGGAACTCCTCCGGTAGATCCGAAACCGACGCCGGGTCCGGAACCGAAACCGAGCCCGGAACCGAAACCGAGCCCGGAACCGACTCCAAGTCCGGAACCGACTCCAAGTCCGGAACCGACTTCAAGTCCGGAACCAAGTAAGAAGCCGGATCCAGAACCGAAAGTAGAGAAAGAAAAGACGAAAGTGGACAAGCCGATCGAAAAGAAAACCGACGTTCCTAAAGGCGGCAAAGCTCGCGCCGGAGAGGACCCGAAACACGGCACCGTAGAGGTTAAGCCGGACGGCAAATGGAAATATACGCCGGACAAAGGCTATAAAGGCAAAGATTCCTTCACGGTCATCGTGACCGATAAGGATGGCAACGAACAGGAGATTCTCGTCGAGGTCGACGTGGACGGCGTTCCTCGCGGCGGAGTGAACGCTGGAGCCGACGGAAAGACGTTGCCGAAGACGGGAGAAGATAGCCATCTGCCGATTCAAATCGCGGGAGCGGGTCTCGCCTTGCTTGGCGTATTCTTCCTGATTCGCAGAAAAGCGCTGCGCAAATAAATAATAGAGAAAATATTACCTGACCTGCCGATTTTCGGCAGGTTATTTTCTTGTATTTATTCGGAGAATAGGGTAGAATTATAGATATTAAGCTAGTCGCGAAAATGGCAAACCTGTCGAAAGGCAGGGACGCAAAGCTATAGGGCCTTCCCTCTCAGAGGATGGTTGCCAGTTGCCGAAGGAACGGGCTTTTTTTGTTCTTTCGGAATGGATAAACGCAGACGACAAACGGCAAACCTGTCGAAAGACAGGGGCGCAAAACTAAAGGGCCTTCCCTCTTCGAGGTTGGCAGCCAGTTGCCGAAAGGGGTTTCTCCATGATCAGCAGAATGATTAGATTACTGTCGTTATCGATCGCTTTGTTTATTGCGATTCCCGCCCTAGCGTTCGCCGATCCGGCTGGGAATGTCCAAGGGTTGGACAAATCCAAGCTTGAAGAAGGAGTCATTGGCGTTAACTATGAGGTCAAGAGCGACGTTCTTACTAGAGTGAAAGTGGCGAAAGGTTCGGCCAGTTATATCTATACGCTCGATGCGAGCGCAAATCAACAAACCGTATGGCTGCCGTTGCAGATGGGAGACGGGTCGTACGAGATCTCGATTCTGGAAAACGTCTCGGGGAACAAATACAAGGTTGCGCTCACAGAGAAAGCGGACATAAGCGTGGCGGACACCGCGAACGTATTTCTGCACCCCGTGCAGAACGTGAACTGGACGAATGCGGTTAAAGCGACTACCAAAGCAAAAGAATTGACAAGTGGACAAAAGACGGACGAGCAGAAAGCCGTCGCCATCTACGATTACATCGTGAACAACATCCGGTATGACAAAGAACTGGCCAAGAAGGTAACATCAGACTATATTCCGGATATTGATAATACGTTCGTTACAGGCAAGGGCATATGCTACGGATATGCGACATTGTACGCGGCCATGCTTCGGAGCGAAGGGATCCCGACGAAACTAGTCATGGGGACGACCAAACTCCTTGACGAATATCATGCATGGAACGAAGTCTTTTTGAACGGCAAATGGGTCGTCGTGGACACGACGATCGACGCGGGACTGATCAAGTCCAGCAAAAAAGGAACGTTCCAAAAGAAAGCAAGCGACTATCAGCCTCAGAAAGTCTATTAAAAAACAGAACTGCCGGACCCTCCATTCAGGGTTCCGGCAGTTTTTATGATCTTCCGATGCTTATTCGATTAGATGCGCTTGAACGATTAACCGATGAGTAGGATTAACAAGCGGGTCGCAGGTAATGAGCGTAAGTATCGATTCGTCTCCTTCGTTCTCCAGTACCGATAAATCCGTAGGCTCGACCCTTTTGATGTTAGATACGTCGTAAACGAATTTATCGTCCGCAGTTTGAATCGCGATGCGATCTCCGACTTCGACCTCGCCCAGTCTATTGAATAACCTTCCTTTGGTTCGAGCGCGGTGGGCTGCGATGGCCGCATTCCCCGGAGCGCCTAGCAGTGCGGTTTCCGTCAAGTGCGTTGCTCCCACGTTCATATTTTGTTTAGTCGCGCCTTCGAGCACCGGCAGCTTTAGATCGATTTTGTCGATCGAGACGATCGCAATCACATTGCCGTCCATCTGCGGCGCCTCAACATCGGAAGGGGCGGATACCGGGGAAGCGCTTGGTTCTTGTGAATGCTCGTCGAAAAGGAAGGCTAAACGGTCATATTCCGAGTGCAAGCGTTCATTCGATAGCCGCTGCTTCGAAAGATCGTCGGCAATATCGTCCAACAAATGTTGTTGTTTCCAGTCATAATAAAATTCTCTCGCCGCCGGGAAGGCGAGCAGCATAATTCCTACAGCGATCAAGATATAGGGTAGTTTTCTCACTTCGTTCCTCCGAAAGCTCTTCATAAATTTACCATGCGGGGTATTTTGCGCAGACCTTCTTCATCCATAAAATAATAAACCATTAAACTGAACAAAAACTAGACATATGAAGGAGGAGATCGGGACGAAAAAACGGGGATTGTACAGAATTTGTTCAGTCTCGGTCGATATAATGATAAATGTTTTCCATTTGATCTAGTTATTTGGTCATGGATCCATTATAATTTATTGGTTCATTCAACCTATGATTATTGATTCAATAGGATCATAATTTGATAGGCGACAGTTCTTGTAGAGGAGTACTTGCATGAAGCGATTAAGGAATGGAACCGGTCAAATTCGCGGCACGATATCGATTGCTTTCTTGGCGGCAATGGCGTTGCTTGCCGGATGCGGTCTGTTTGCCGGGAATGCGAAGCAAGAGGAAGCGAAGCCCGACGAACCGAAAGTTGTTCGCTACGAAGGGCCGATGAGCAAGGAATTTCCTTTCGTCTATACGACCAAAAAAGAGCTTGCCCTGACCTTTAACGGAATGGGAAGCGAGAAAATGATGAGAAATCTGCTGGATACGTTGGATACTTACCAAATCAAGGCCACGTTTTTCGTTCCGGGAATGAGGGTTGCCGAAGAACCCGACATCGCGAAAATGATCGTCGAGAGAGGTCATGAGCTTGAAAACAATACTTTAAATCGGTTGGATATGACCAAGCTCGACTATGAACAAATACACAAAGAGATTCAAATGAGCAACACGATCATCGAGAGAGAAACGGGCGTTGCTCCGCGATATTTAAGAACCCGATCGGGGGATTTTAACGACGACATTAGACTGGCCGCTGCGCAGAACGGAATGGATGCCGTCGTCTCCTACAGTTTGTTTTTGCACAACTGGCAAGGGGAGGACGCGAAAGATAAGTACCTTTATCTTCGAAAATATATCACCAGGGGCGGCATCATTGCGATTGATACGCAGGAAGACGAAGACATCATAGAAGCGGTAAGCCTTCTGGCGAAGGCGTCTATCGATGTCGGGTATCGCTTTATTCCGCTTCATGACTTGGCCCTGCATGGGAGCGAAAGAAAGCCGCTAGAGCAAATTCCCGGATATGACGCTGCCAAGCTCAACCCGGATTATGAGAACGCCAAATATCGCATGTTCGCCAAGAAAGAGACGAGCCGGAAAGAAATCGCTCTGACGTTCGACGATTGGGGGACGGATTATACGGTTACAAAAATATTAGATATATTGGCCGAGAAGCAAGTCAAGGCGACGTTTTTCCTTCGTGCGAACGGGGCCGAAGCGAATCCGAATCTGGCGAGGGCTATCGTGGACGAAGGGCACCAGGCAGCCAACCACTCGTACTCGCATCCGGTCGTGACCACGCTGACGCCGGAGCAGCTGCAGGAGGAAGTGATCAAAGCCCACCAAGTGATCACTTACGCGATTCAGCAGAAACCTGCCATGATATTCCGGCCCCCGACGGGCGAAGTCGACGACAAAACGGCGCGTATTATCGCCGCGACCGGTTATTCGAATATCGCGCTTTACGACGTCACGACATTCGACTGGGATGTAAACAATTCCGCGGATAAGATCGTAAACACGATTATGAATAAAATCGACAGCGGTAGCGTCATTCTGCTGCATATTTTGGATGACATTCACACGGTCGAGGCGCTTCCTGTCGCCATCGATCGGCTGAAATCGGAAGGTTTTACTTTTGTGAAATTGGTGGATATGATGGGGCTTACGGACTAACGTTAGGAGAGGTTTTTATGGGATTATACGAACGAATCGTCGATCGGATGGAGCCGCTTGCGGTCGTCGGGCTAGGCTATGTTGGATTACCGTTGGCGATCGCCTTCTCGAATCGAGCGGAAGTGATCGCATTCGACGTAAATGAGAAAAAAATCGCGGACTACAAAGACGGAATAGACTTGACCGGGGATATCGGAAACGCGGCTGTTAGGAACAGCACGGCGATTTTTACTAGCGATCCGGAACTACTCGGGAGAGCGCGTTTCTTTGTCATTACGGTGCCGACGCCGGTTCGGAGCGGCAACGTTCCGGATCTCCAATACGTCGAGAGCGCCAGCCGAATCGTAGGGAGCAAGCTGACTCACGGGTCGATCGTAGTTTTTGAATCGACGGTTTATCCGGGCGTAACAGAGGAAGTGTGCGTCCCCATATTGGAAGCGGAATCCGGCTTGCGTTGCGGGATCGACTTCAAGGTCGGCTATTCCCCCGAGCGGATCAATCCTGGGGATAAAGTGCGCAAGCTCGAGAATATCGTGAAGATCGTATCCGGCATGGACGGCGAAACGCTTGAAACGGTAGCCAAAATGTATGAACTGATTATCGATGCGGGTGTTTATAGAGCCGAAAGCATTAAAGTGGCCGAGGCAGCAAAAGTCATCGAGAACGCACAACGCGACATCAACATCGCCTTTATGAACGAGCTGTCGATGCTGTTTCATCAAATGGATATTCCGACAAAGGCGGTTCTGGAAGCCGCCGCCACGAAGTGGAATTTCCTGCCCTTTAAACCGGGGCTTGTCGGAGGGCACTGCATCGGCATCGATCCTTACTATTTGACGTATAAGGCGGAAGATACCGGCTATCATTCCCGAATCATTCTTGCCGGACGCCATATTAACGACGGCATGGGCAAATATATTGCCCAAAGCATCGTTAAACTGCTCGTCAAATTAAAAGTCGATATCTCGCGCGCCAAGATCGGAATACTCGGCCTTGCCTACAAAGAAGAATGTTCGGACATCCGAAACACTAAAGTCATCGATATCGTTGAAGAATTCAAAGAATATGCCGTAGTTCCAGAGGTAAGCGATCCGTGGGTTGATCGGCATCAAGTGTACGAAGAATATGGCATCGAATTGACCGACATCGACAATATGCGCGACTTAAACGTCGTCGTCGTTGCCGTGCCTCACCGTTGCTTCGCAACGATGGACGTTCGCGAATTCGAGAAGATGTACGAAACGGGTGGCGGAACGAAAATTTTGATCGATATTAAAGGTGTTTACGATAAAAGGGATTTTGAAAGCAGCGGCTTTCATTATTGGAGTCTTTGAAGATCTGATTCTCGGATTGGAGACAGTGAAGTGTTTAAAAAGAAGAAAAAGCGGATAGAAGAAGTGTTGACCGTTCGGAAAGAGGACAGACGCAGATTGTCCAACGTTCCGGATCCTGAAAACATTCGCGTGATGCACGATCGCAGGGGGACGAAGACCGATTCCGCGGGAAATGGGAATCCAGCAACGGATGAGCTGGAGAAGCTTCGGTTGCTTAGTCTTCGCTACGTTGCCGAATTCGAAGTAACGGTCGTTCCGTCCAGAAAGGGCGAAAAACAATACGTCAAGGGACGGTCCGTGGATATTTCTTCAACGGGTATCCTCGTATCTTTCGAATCTTCAAGCGCAGATTTCAAGGTCGGAGGAACTGCGAAGCTGCGTTTTCGGATTCCACCCGGCGCGATGCCCGAAGGCTTCGAACTCGGCGTAAGTACGCAAGCGACTGCCATCCGCGTATTTACCCGCGAGCAAGACGGAGTCGAGCAAACAATGGTCGCTTTTGAGTTCGTCAAGCCCCTTACGGAGTACTTTCAGAGGAAGCGTTGGGGCTACTCCGTTTATATGGCCAGCGGACTCTTATTCGTTGCGACGGTATTCGTTATGCTCATGCGGGCGGAAAGCGTAATTTACTTCAAATACAATGTCTGGCTCTATTTATACAGCATGATCGCAGCCGCGTTTCTGTTGTCTCGTTATTTGTTCGGAGCATTTTACAGGGACGTCCCGGTGTCGCCGGACTATACGCCCGGCGTATCGATTATTATTCCGTGCTTTAACGAGGAGGAATGGATTCACCGCACGATACTAAGCTGCGTCAATCAAGATTACCCTCCGGACAAGCTGGAAGTCATCGTCGTCGACGATCGTTCGACGGATCGTTCCGTGGAACGCATTCGTGAAGTCATCGAAATGATTCAGAGCGAATCCGAAAGATTCGGCACAAAAGAAAGAGTGAAAATGCACGTTCTTCCACAGAACGGCGGCAAGCGCGTCGCACTGGTCGAAGGGGTGAAGATGGCGAAGCATGATCTGGTCGTCTTCGTCGATTCGGATAGCTTTCTTGAACCGAATGTGATCCGGCATCTTGTTCAGCCGTTCCAGGACCCAAAGATGGGTGGCGTCGCAGGTCGCACGGACGTGGAAAACAAGTTCACCAATTCCATTACCAAGCTTCAGACGGTTCGCTATTACATCGCATTTCGCATTATGAAAGCAGCCGAATCCTGGTTCGACAGCGTCACATGCTTGTCCGGCCCATTGTCCTGCTATCGCAAAGAGCTAGTTCTAAAGCATTCAGACGCATGGTTGACGCAGAAATTCCTCGGGCAGCCGGCAACGTTCGGCGATGATCGAAGCATGACTAACTTTATATTGCGAACTCACCGCACGGCCTATCAGGATAAGGCGATATGCTCCACGATCGTGCCCTCGGATATGGGAGTATTCCTTAAACAGCAGATGCGCTGGAAACGCTCTTGGCTGCGGGAATCATTGCGGGCGAGTACGTTCATGTGGCGGAAGGAGCCTTTCATGGCGCTTTTCTTCCTTATCGGACTTGTCGTGCCGATCGCTGCACCCGTCATCGTCGTTTATAACTTGATCTACGTGCCGATATTCCATCATGTTTTTCCGGGGACGTTCCTGGTGGGGTTGCTCATGATGGCGATGTTGATGAGCTTGGCACATCTGTTTTTCCGCAAGAGCAGGTTGTGGCTATTCGGACTCGTCTTCTGCGTTTTCTACGAGTTCGTGCTGCTCTGGCAAATGCCCGTGGCATGGGTGACTTTCTGGAAGTCGACCTGGGGAACGAGAGATACCCCGCAAGATATCGAAGCCAGAAACAAAAAAGCCGCGCGAAAGCAAAAAAACAAAAAGGAAACCGAAATGCCGCTATAGCAGCGGTTGAAAGGTTTCCGTAGTAAGGAGAGGCAGGAATGGGAGAACGGAGTCCCGCCCTTAACTACCGCAAAAAAAATCGGTTCAAGGCCGTAAAAACGACGATACAGCTCGCGATACTGGTCTTCATTGGCATCGTCTTATTTCAAACGCTTGTAAACGTCGAGAAGTACGCTGAACCGGACAAGTCGAAGTGGACGAACGATAAAGGGTTTATTGCCTTGTCGTATTTCGGCGTCAGCCGTTCGGGAACGCCGAAGCTGATCGCTAAAGCACAATTGAACAAACAGCTTAAGGTACTCAAAGAAATGGGATACGTCACGATCTCGCAGCAGGACATTTTGGATTATTACGAAAAAGGGAAGAAGCTGCCGGATAAAGCGCTGTTTTTGGCCTTCGAGGACGGACGTAACGACTCGGAGCTGTTCGCTCAGCCGCTTCTCGAGAAATATAATTTTAAGGCGACGTTTCTTTCTTACGCGAATAAAATGGGCAACGGCGACGGTAAGTTTTTGCAGCCGGGCGATATGAAAAAAATGATGAAAAACGGTTACTGGGAACTTGGCAGCAACGGTTATCGTTTGACTTACATCAATATTTTCGACAGCGAAGGCCGTTTTGTCGGCTTGAAAGACGAGAACGAATTGCGAAACAAAATGAAAATCGATTATTACAACCATTATCTAATGGACTTTCTCCGGGACAAGGACATGATTCCGTCGGAAGACCGTCCGCAAATGGAGAAAAGAATTACGGACGATTACGTGCTGATGGAGCAGATTTATACGGACAAGCTTGGATTCGTTCCGAACACGTATATGATCATGCACGCCAATGCGCTCGGTTCGGACATGAACCGACTGGTGACCGACGTGAATGACGCCAATATCCGCCGGGTATTCAAAATGCATTTTAATCGCGAGGGAGATGCCCTTAACGGCAAGGAGCACGACGTCTACGATCTGTCCCGCGTGCAGCCGGCCCCTTACTGGTATACGAATCACCTGCTCATGAAAATCAAGGAGGATACCGGGAAAGAAGCGTTATTCCTGACCGGCGAAAAGAAGCGAGCCGCTGATTGGGAAACGGCGCGGGGAGCAGCGGAATTCATCGGCAACCGGATCGCGCTCACTTCCGAACCTTCCGGTACGGGTATGCTGGTCTTGAAAAAAAGCGACGATTACCGCGATGTGAAAGTGATCGCCGACTTGGCCGGGAACGTTGTAGGCAGGCAGACGATCTATGCGAGATATGACCGCGGCAAGGATTCTTTTGTCCGGATCTCTTTGGATAACAATGTGCTGTCCGTAGAGCAGAAAAAAGCCGGACAACCCGTCGAAAAGTTGGTAGTATCGATATTGGACGATATCGATTGGAAAGAAACCGACCTGGCTTTGAATAAAGCAACGATCTATACGCAAGCGCAAACGTCGAAAATCGACTTGACCGAAGAAAGCCAGTACCCGGTGAACATCGCGGATACGCGGAAACTCGACATCGTACTGCAAGGAACGAAGCTCCACGTCGCGATCGATGGAGGATCTTTTGAGATCGCCCGCGACATTGATGCATCAATCGATTCGGGGGCAGTCGCCATCGAGTCGGCTTGGAACGCGCAGAACAAAAGGGACAATATTTACGACGGCGTATTCGACGACTTGAAGATCAGCGCTCTTAAAGGGAACGGAAAAGCTGGGGACGTTCTTTACAGCAACAGGCTTACCGGGTTTCAGAAGCTGTACAACGAAGCGATGCGCTCGTTCGACGCAACGGTGGACTGGATGATCGAGACGTTCTAATAGTTGGAAATGAAGGAGTGCGGCGAATGAACGGCCTCAAGGCATATAACGGCCGCAAGCGCCTGTTCGGACTTGCGGCGGCTGGCGCAATCGCCGTCGCCGCGACCACGCTTTACTTGTGCCGACAGGATGTCTTCGGCGCAGCCGTAAAACCGCAAATCACGGAGCATAAAACCGAAAGGTCGGCCTGGATTGCCGATTGGCGCTGGGAAGCCGGGGTAGCAGATCTGGAAGCCGTTGCCGGCGGGCTGACGAGCCTGCAGATGTTCGCGGCGTATTTCGATCCGTCCGACCGCTTGCTGATCACGGAAGATTTTCGCGATGCACTGCCCCAGATTAGAGAGATCGCCGTACGGAAGGAATTAAAAGAACTGTACCTGACTCTAGTCAACGATATCGTATTTCCGGATGAAACCGCATCCCAGAAGGATCCCGGGCTGGTGTCGAGACTGGTTGCCGATTGGTCTAGCCGGAAGCGGCATATTGACGAGATCGTCGATATCGTGGATACGATCGGACTCTCAGGCGTCGAGCTTGATTATGAACGGGTCGCGGAAAACGACTGGCCCCATTTCGTTCAGCTGATACGCGAGCTTCAAGCCCGCTTGAACACGAAAGGCAAATCGCTGAGAGTCGTGTTCGAGCCACGCGCACCTATCGAGAAGTTGGATCTGCCGGAAGGACCTACGTACGTGATGATGGCGTATAATCTGTACGGCGGACATAGCGGCCCCGGACCTAAAGCGGACGACGCTTTTATCGCCAAACACGCCGCGCGGATGAAGAAGCTCCCCGGTTCCCCGTATATCGCCCTTGCGACGGGCGGTTTCGACTGGCAACTGGAGACAGGCAAAGCCGTCGGAATTACGGAAGGGCAAGCGGCGAAGCTTGCCGAACGCAGCTCCTCCGCCCCGCTGAGAGACGGTTCAAGCGGAGGGCTGCGGTTCGATTATAAGGATTCGAATCAAGCGAAGCATACGGTATGGTACGCGGACGGGACGACCTTAGCGCAATGGATTAATGCGGCCAAGAACGCGGGAATATATAACATCGCAATATGGAAGTTGGACGAGCTGAGTCCCGAATCTTTGAATCAGCTTAGAAGCTCGTCTTCCCATTACGTCGAATAGAAGATGTATGACTCAGGCGCGCCGGTAACGGCGCGTTTTTTTTGTATAACGAATCGGAAAGCGATTGGAATATATTTCTTTCCGCAGGACAAACTAGAATAAAGAAATACTTCGGCCGTTTTACGGCCTCAGGAGGGGGAGCCACTTTTGGCCTGCAACGAGACATATGGATCGAGAAGTCGCGCGAAGTATAGATTGATTGCTTGGATGCTGACGCTCGTTTTAGCAATGCCGCCCGTTGTTTTAGCGAAAGAACCTGCGGCAAATAAGCCGACGGCTAATTTAGCTTCCAACGCGAAATCCGCGATTCTGATAGATGCGGACAGCGGCACCGTCATATTCGAGAAAAACAGCACGGCGGCTCTGCCCCCGGCGAGCATCACGAAGATCATGACGATGCTGCTCGTCATGGAAGCGATCGACGAAGGCCGCCTGAAATTATCGGACACGGTCCGGGCTAGCGAATACGCGGCTTCTATGGGCGGTTCGCAGATTTTCCTAGAGCCGGGAGAGGAAATGTCGGTAGAGGATATGCTGAAGGGAGTCGCCTTGGCATCTGGCAATGACGCATCGGTCGCGCTGGCGGAGAAGCTTGGCGGCAGTGAACAGCAGTTCGTCGCGATGATGAACGAGAAAGCGGCCCAATTAGGAATGAAGAACACGAAATTCGCCAATTGCAACGGTCTTCCCGCCGAAGGCCATGTTTCGTCGGCCCGAGATATCGCCCTCATGTCCCGGGAACTGCTGAAATACGAAGGAATTACGAAGTATACGGGGCTATATCAAGATTACTTACGCAAGGGTAGCCCGAAACCGTTCTGGCTAGTCAATACGAACAAGCTTGTTCGATTCTACAGCGGTGCCGACGGTCTGAAAACCGGATTTACGAGCGAAGCGAAATTCTGCCTGTCAGCTACGGCTCGCAGAGAAAATATGCGCTTGATCGCGGTCGTCATGGGCGAGCCGAATACGAAAACCCGCAACGCCGAAGTATCGCATTTGTTCGATTATGCGTTCGCGCAGTACACGAACGTGCCGATCTATAAGAAAGGCGATCCGATCGGCACACTAACCGTAGAGAAAGGTAAAATCGATCGTATCCCGCTCACGGCCAAACACTCTTACAGCGTGCTGCTCAAGAAAGGCGATGGAGGGCAAGACATTCGCCACGAACTCGTGTTGAAAAACAGCTTGAAAGCGCCCATTGAGATCGGACAGCAGGTCGGCAAGCTGGTCGTCTACCGCGGGAACGATGTCATCAGCGAATTTCCGGTGGAATCGCCCCTGGCGGTAAAACGCGCCGGGTGGTGGACACTGCTTCGCAGGACGACCGGCCATCTCTTTTTCTCCGATTAATGCGTATGCGTAAGGCGGCAAGACGGTTTACGTCTCCGCCTTCTTTGCCTGAAAATGTCGAATCGGGCAACGTAGCTTCTAGTTTTGTCGCCGGGCAGGAATGGGAGAGCCGTCCGTAGAAATGGTGACAAGGCAAACAGGATATGGGGAAGGGGAAGTATACATGAGCTTGCAGGTTGAGCTGGAGCATCAGCGCAACGTATTGATCGTTCGTTTGCGAGGGGAATTGGACCATCATACGGCGGATATCGTTCGATTCAAGATGGAGGATGCGATTCTAAGAGGCAGGTGCGACCACATCGTGTTAAGCCTCAGAGATTTGCAATTCATGGACAGCTCGGGGCTGGGGGTCGTTCTCGGAAGGTATAAGCTGATCAAGAGTCGAGGCGGCAAAATGGTCGTGTGCGATACGCAGCCCGGCGTTAAGCGGTTGTTCGAGCTGTCGGGGCTGTTCAAGATTTTACCGTTCTACGACACCGAACGTTCGGCGCTAGCCAGTCTGGAGGTCGTCTCATGAACGAACGCAACCACATGCAGCTATCTTTCGCCAGTCGGTCCGAGAACGAAGCTTTCGCCAGAGTCGCCGTTGCCGCGTTCGTCTCCCAACTGGATCCGACATTGGAACAGTTGGACGAGATCAAGACCGTCGTCTCGGAAGCGGTGACCAACGCCATCATTCACGGCTACGAAGGCAGTGTCGACGGCATCGTTACCGTTGAGGCCGAGATCGAAGGCGACATATTCTCCGTAACCGTCCGCGACGAGGGCAAAGGAATCGAAGATCTGGAACTAGCCCGTCAACCGCTCTTTACCTCTCGTCCTGAACTTGAACGTTCGGGAATGGGGTTCACGATCATGGAAAATTTCATGGACGAATTCGACGTCGTCAGTTCTTTAACCGGGGGCACATCGCTAAGAATGAAAAAACGGATTGAATCGAAAAAAGCGTTGTTTAACTAAAACCGCGCGGTAGGGGTTGGAGGCATGGAAGCGGAATGGAAACGATCGTCTCCGCCGGCTTATTTGGATGACAGCGAGGTCAAACGTCTAATTGCGCTCAGTCAATCCGGAGATTCGACCGCGCGGGATACGCTCGTAAATAGCAATATTCGATTAGTATGGTCGGTCGTACAGAGATTCTCCAACCGCGGTTACGACAGCGACGACCTGTTTCAAATCGGCTGCATCGGTCTGCTCAAGTCGGTGGACAAGTTCGATCTTTCTTACGACGTGAAGTTCTCAACTTACGCGGTGCCGATGATCATCGGCGAAATCCAGCGCTTCTTGCGCGACGATGGAACTCTGAAGGTCAGCCGTTCCTTGAAAGAAATGGCGAACCGGGTCCGCAAAGTCAAGGACGAGCTGTCGAAGAGGCTCGGCCGAGCGCCGACCATCGGGGAAGTCGCCGAGGAAATCGGCGTGACTCCGGAAGAAATCGTATTCGCCCAAGAGGCGAATAAACCTCCGTCTTCGATCCACGAGACCGTGTTCGAGAACGACGGCGATCCGATTACGCTGATGGACCAGATCGCCGACGATTCGCAAGAGCGCTGGTTCGATAAGCTTGCGCTGACGGAAGCGATCCAAGGTCTGAGCGAGCGGGAGAGGCTGATTATCTATCTTCGTTATTTCCGCGATCAAACTCAATCCGAGGTCGCCGGCAGGCTCGGTATCTCGCAAGTCCAAGTGAGCCGGCTCGAGAAAAAAATACTGCAAAACATTAAAGACCAGATCGCGCAATAGCAGGCGAGAGAGTATACGTACAAGCCGAACGTCGGAAAGCAAATTCCGACGTTCGGCTTGTTTTTATCTACAGTATAGAATTTATAAGTTTCCGGGGATGAAGCAGGTCTTCATCCTTTTCGTTTTTTGGTTCATGGGGCGATTAGTGATGAAAAACATCGTACTTCCGCCTCGCGGTGGGCTGATGGGGAGCAAGTACGATGAAAAACATCGCTAAAAGGAGCGAACTCACTCATAAGGACCGTCAGGGAACGAACTTATCCCTGACGGTTTTCTTATTTTCCGGTTACAATGCCGGTTTCTTCCCCATACTAAGCGAAATGCCGCCGGGGAGGGAGAGTCGATGGAGCGTACGAGAGAGGAGTCCAAAGTCGTCTACGTTCGGATGCGCCGTAGAGCCGTCGTGCGTCCCCGCTCGACCGTCTCCTTAGGAGACGTCGCCAGACTGGTTGCGGAGGAAGATTTACAGGAACGTCTGAAGAAGCTGCCGTTACATCGGATATCCGAGAAAGACGGCAACTTGCTCTTGATCGATATGCTGCAGGTGGTCAAAGCGATCCGGGAATCGGAGCCTGGCATGGTCATTGAAACGTTCGGGGAACCCCATGTGCTGCTAGAGATCTCTCCGGCGGGCGAAGTGAAACCGCGGAAAATCATGCTCATACTGGCTTGGCTGCTGCTTTTTTTCGGCTCGGGCATGGCGATGATGAACTTCCACGCGGATGTGAACATGCCCGCGGTGCAGCGTCGGATTACGGAACTGGTCACCGGAAACGCGGAATCGCATCCTTGGCTGTTCCAGATTCCGTATTCACTGGGCATCGGTATGGGCATGCTGCTATTCTTCAATAGGCTTCTGCGCAAACGCATGAACGATGAGCCAAACCCGTTGGAGGTGGAGATGTTCATGTACCAGGAGAACGTGAATCACTACGTGATCACGGAAGAGTATCGCAAAAAGCACGAGAACGAGGCGGGAGAAGACGGTGTTTGAGGCTTTGCGGGGGGCAATGTTGGGAGTCGTAGGTCTGGCCGGAGGGTTCGCGGTAGGGAGCGCCTTCGTCGCCCTGCTGATCGTTCTGGATCTGATTCCTCGGCTCGTTCAATTGACAAGAGCGTATCGTCGTTCCGCCGTATTCGAATCCGGCATATTATTCGGCGTTATGTGTTGGAGCAGCGCGGATCTGTTCGGATGGTCTTTTCGGCTGCCTGCCGCGGTGTTGCTGCTTCCTTCCGTTTTTCAGGGATTGTTCGTCGGGATGTTCGCGGCCGCGCTCACGGAAGTGCTTAACGTTATTCCGATCGTAACCAAAAGACTCAGGCTGATGCCTTATTTGTTGTCGCTGTTGATGGCTATGGTGTTGGGGAAGGTGACGGGATCCCTTGTAGACTGGCTGTGGCTGCACCCATAAGGAGCGTGAACGCAATTGGAAACGACTGAACATGGCAGCATGGATCTAGGACATTCGGCTCCGCCGGGATGGCCGTCCGATGAGCGTAATAGCCGCGATAATGGTTCGGAGGATAATCGCGACTCCGGCAGCCGGGAACGGCAGAAAGAGTCGATGCCTTCGGCGTCCGAGCAAGCGAGAAAATCGCAGCAACGAATACCGGACAATATCGAAGATTGGAAAAAAATGCTGGAAGCCTCCATCGGACTCGACAAAAGCTTCGAGGTTCAAATCCGCGAAATGAATTTCGGAGGCCGGCGCGTCGGGATGTTATTTCTCAGCGTATTCGCCAAAGATACCGCATTGACGGAAATCATCAAGAGATTGTCTTATTTGGATCCCGAATCCCGAATGGATCACGACGCGCTTCAGGCATTTCTCGAATGTTATGTTCCGGCGATCCAGATCAAAAAAACCGTTTCGTTCCCGCAAATGATCGATGAAGTACTGATCGGGAATACCGCTTTCTACGTTGACGGGGAACCGGCGGCATTGATGATAGACGCCAAAATGTTCCCCGCGCGAAATCCGGAGCAGCCGTCTTTAGAGAAAGTCGTTCGCGGCAGCCAAGACGGTTTTACGGAAACGCTGCTCGTAAACGTGGCGCTTGTTCGAAGAAGGCTCCGGGATCCCAATCTGCGCTTCGAAATCTTAAAGGTGGGCCGGCGCACGCAGACGGACGTCTGCATCGGATATATCGACGACGTCGCGAACGTAGAGCTGGTCGAATCGATACGCGACAAGATCAGGGCCATCGACATCGACGGCTTGCCGCTTGCCGACAAACAGCTCGAAGAAATGACGGTGGGCAGCAGATGGAGTCCTTTTCCGCTCGTTCGCTACACGGAGCGGCCCGACGTCGTCTCCGCGCAGCTTCTCGACGGGAGCGTAACCGTGATCGTGGACACTTCGCCCAGCGCAATTTTGCTGCCGACGACGTATTTTGATCTTGTGCAGCATGCCGAGGAGAACCGGCAAAATCCGTTCATGGGCACTTACATGAGATGGGTGAGGTATCTCGGAATACTGGTCTCGCTGTTCCTGATGCCGCTATGGTACTTATTCAATGAAAAACAAGCGCTACGTCCGGATTGGTTATGGTTCGTGGGGGTGGACAAAGTCGGCGATATTCCGCTGATCGTCCAGTTCCTGATCGCGGAAGTCGGCGTCGACTTGCTGCGGCTTGCCGCCGTGCATACGCCCGCTCCGCTCGTAACGGCTATGACGCTGCTGTCGGCGATTCTGATCGGGGACATCGCGGTGAAGACGGGCTTATTCATCAACGAGGTGATTCTGTATATGGCCGTCTCAGCGATCGGAATGTTCGCGACCCCGAGCTACGAGCTGGGATTGGCCAATCGGATTATCAGGCTGGGGCTGCTGCTCGTCGTTTACTTTTTCCATGAGATCGGGTTTGTCGTGGCGTCGACGCTCGTCTTCCTGTTCCTGGCGTTCGAAAGATCCTTTAATGCTCCGTATTTATGGCCGTTCTTGCCTTTTAACGCCGCTGCTTTCGGCAATATTATTTTTAGGCTGCCGCTGTCAGCGAACAAGAAGCGGTTGTCGATCTACCGGACGAAAAAAACGCGCAAGCAACCTGTGTAATGATAATATGCAAATGTTGCGGCAAATCCTCCATTTCCCCGCAGGTTATTTTCCGCTATACTGAGTTGTAAAGTACAAACACCGGAATGGAATCGACATGGGACCGATACCGGAAAATTCGCCAAAGGGGAATAAAGGATATGTTCTTGCATGGAACGAGCAAAATAAATAGCAAAGGTCATCTGGAAATCGGTGGCTGCGACGTTACGGGTCTAGCGAAGGAGTTCGGAACGCCTCTGTACATTGTAGACGAGTCCCTCGTTCGTCAACGGGCGCGCGAGTTCATGGATGCGTTCCGCGCGACGGGATTGCGCCATCAAGTCGCTTATGCCTCCAAGGCATTCTGCGTAATGGCGATGTGCCGTCTCGTAGAAGAGGAAGGCATGAGCCTTGACGTCGTCTCCGACGGAGAGCTATATACGGCGCTGCAAGCGGGTTTCCCAGCCGAGCGCATTCACTTCCACGGCAACAACAAGACGCCGGAAGAAATCGAGATGGCGCTAGAAGCGGGAATCGGCTGTTTCGTCGTCGATAATTTTAACGAGCTTCATCTGTTAAACGCGCTTGCCGCGGATCATGGCAAACGCGTTAACATTTTGCTTCGCATTACGCCGGGCGTTGAAGCTCACACGCATGATTATATTTCCACCGGACAGCAGGACTCGAAGTTCGGTTTCGATCTTGGCAACGGAACGGCTTTCCAGGCAATCGAAACCGCGCTCGGTCTGCCTAACCTGAAAGTGCTCGGCGTTCACTCCCACATCGGTTCGCAGATTTTCGAAGTGGAAGGCTTCCGTATGGCGGTGGAGAAAGTATCCGGCTTCGCCGTGGACATTCGCGATAAGCTGAACTACACGTTCACCGTTCTTAACCTTGGCGGAGGGTTCGGCATCCGGTATGTGGAAGGCGATCAACCGCTGCCGGTAGGCGTTTACGTACAAGCGATTGCCGACGCCGTCCGTTCGACTTGCGAGAACGCGAACTTCCCATTGCCGGAAATCTGGATCGAGCCGGGTCGCAGCATCGTGGGCGACGCTGGAACGACTTTGTATACGGTAGGGACAAGCAAAGATATTCCGGGCGTTCGCAAATACATCGCCGTAGACGGCGGAATGACGGATAACCCGCGTCCGGCGCTTTACGAATCCAAGTACGAGGCCGTGCTTGCGAATCGCGCCAACGATCGCCCGGATGATCTGGTTTCGGTAGCGGGCAAATGCTGCGAGAGCGGCGATATGCTCATCTGGGATCTGAACCTGCCGGCCGTTCAATCCGGAGATCTCCTCGCGGTATTCTGCACGGGAGCTTACAATTACGCGATGGCGAGCAACTATAACCGGATTCGCCGTCCGGCGGTCGTATTCGTGAAGGACGGTCAAGCGGATTTGGTCGTCGCCCGCGAAACCTACGACAACATTATCGGCAACGATTTGATCCCGCAGCGTCTGCGGAAACAAGCGGTAGCCAAATAACATGATCGTTCATCCGCGTCCCAATATAGGGCGCGGATTTTTTGTCGTTTCATGGAGGGAAAACGATCCAGAAGAGCGAATTATTAGATGACAATTTCTGGTTGGAGGTTCGGCAATAACATGATGAGAAAAATACAAGTCATTAGCTTAGCCGGCATACTGCTCGTTGCGGGGTGCCAATCCGGGTCTCCCGCATCTTCGACGAAGCTGCCTATACAAGCTGCCGAGGAAACGGATTCGGTCTCGCCGGTTGCGGCAATCGAGCCCGCCGCAGGAACCGAGCGGGTGAACCATCTCTCCGTATGGGACGAGCTCGCTGCCAAGCACCCCGATAACGGCACTTTTATCTTGGATTCTGCCAGTGAACCCGATATGTTTAGATTTTATCTGGAAGGGTTGAGGCACTCCAATCCTTATGTCCAATGGTACGCTTGCAATAGGATGATCTGGTTCGACTACCGCGAAGATAAGCAGGAAGCGCTCGACGCTTTGAAGTTGTTAACGAAGTCCAAGAAGGACGGCGTAAAACAGGCGGCGCAATTCGCGCTGCACGTATTCGAACGGGATTTCGACGACGAAGCTTTTTCGCGCTCGCCGGATGGGAAGCGAACGGCCTTTCATCTTTACAACGAAGCGCGTTACAACGACGGGATAGTATGGATTTACGATTCGGAGACGCGTGCCGTGAATCCCCTGCCAGGAGAATGGCCAAGCATTGAACGTCTAGTCTGGTCGCCCGATAGCCGCGCGCTAGCCGTGGAGTTCGGAGGCAGAATATGGGGCAACGTCGACCTTATCGATCCCGCGACGGGAGACTCTTTGCTGCAGCCCGGCGTATTCGACCTTCTCCGTAGCAAAAAGCTTTACACGGCGGACAAGCAAGGAAGACCCGATCCGTATAACCGATTGGTCGAATGGGATCCGAAAGGCAGAAAAGCGATGCTCTCCTATGCGTTTACCGACGATGACTACAATGTGCAGCAAGGCGTTTTGGTTTACGATATCGCCAAATCGGCTTACACAGACGTGAAACGGTACCCTTCCGGGACGGATTCGTACCCGAGGCTGAACAAGCCGGAAGGCTTCAAGTGGTGAGAATAGCCATAATGTTGTACAATAAGGCGATATGATTTAAGGAGGACTTCACATTATGGCTAAACAAGCGGTTATCAAAATGGCCGACGGCAACGAGATCGTTCTCGAGATGTTCGACCAAGACGCGCCGAATACGGTCGCCAACTTCGAGAAGCTGGCTAACGAAGGCTTCTACGACGGCATTCCGTTTCATCGCGTTATTCCGGGATTCGTCGCGCAAGGCGGCTGCCCTAACGGCAACGGTACCGGCGGACCCGGCTACACGATCAATTGCGAGCATAACAAAAATAAGCATGAGCGCGGCAGTCTGGCAATGGCGCACCGTGGACCGAATACCGGTGGCAGCCAGTTCTATATTTGCTACAATCCGCAGCCGCACTTGGATGGCGTACATACCGTCTTCGGCAAGGTGACGTCCGGGATGGAGCATGTCGATGCTCTTAAGGGCGGCGAAAAAATGGCTGAAGTAAAAGTATCGGACGAGTAGAGTAAGCTTTTGATTTCAAGGGGTTGTTCTAAGCGATAAGCTTGGGCAGCCTCTTTTCCTATTTTATATCCGACTCCGCCGCTTGCAATTTATTGGGCATGGTGGTACACTTTCATAAAATAAGTTGCTTATCCTTCGGGGCGGGGTGCAATTCCCCACCGACGGTGATCGGCGGTTAAACGGCCGGCTAGTGATAGCCGCGTCGGTCATACCGCAGTCAGTCCGTGACCCGATATTGCCTTCTTCCGGAGCAACCGGCGGAAGCGATTCGGTGGACCTGGTGCAAATCCGGGACCGACAGTAACAGTCTGGATGGGAGAAGGAAGCGCAGCGGCCATGCCGTGCGATAGAAGAGCAACGTTATGGCAGGACCGATATCCGCTAACTGTCGGAACGGATTGTTCCTTTTTTCACAATCCTGCTATAATGACGGGTTTATTCAGCATGCTTCAGCATAGCGATTTTCCTCAAGCATTCGAGGTAAAACGATGTGTTTGTTCGGTGACTCCCGATAAGCTGCTGTACCCCTTGCTTTTCGGGACACGACCTGTAGGCTTATTTTTCGCTGTGCATCTACCACCCCCGGGATATTATTCCTTGGGGGTTTTCTGTTTGTTTCGGCTTGCTGAAACACCTCGAAGAGGCGCAGCCGGCCAACAGGCCGGTCGGAAGGGAGGGGCTCATGGAACGATTGAATGATGAGTACTATATGCAATTGGCTTTAAATATGGCGGAAGCCGCTACCGGACAAACCGGCATAAATCCCGTCGTCGGCTGCATTGTCGTCAAAGATGGCCGCATCGTGGGAATGGGCGCGCATTTGCGGCGTGGTGAAGGGCACGCGGAAGTACTCGCTTTGAATATGGCGGGAGAGCATGCGAGAGGCGCGACCGCTTATGTGACGCTTGAGCCTTGCAGCCACTACGGGCGCACGCCACCATGCTGCGAAAGGCTCATCGAGGAGGGCGTGGCGCGAGTCGTCGTCGCCGCGGTTGATCCGAACCCGCTTGTAGCCGGGCGCGGAATCGCCAGGCTCAAAGAAGCGGGAATCGAAGTCGAGACGGGCGTACTGGAAGAGAAAGCCGTTCTCCAGAATGAAGCGTTCAACAAGTTTATCCGAACAGGCAAGCCGTTCGTGACCTTAAAGACGGCTTTGTCGCTGGACGGCCGTATTGCTACCCGTACGGGCCACAGCCGATGGATTACCGGCGAGCAGTCCAGGGAAGCGGTGCACACGCTTCGGCATCGACATGTTGGCATAATGGTTGGCGTGGAGACGGTGCTTGCAGACGATCCCGAACTGACGACGCGCTTAAGAGTTCCGGGGTTGAACCCGGTTAGAATCGTCGTCGATTCGAAGCTGAGAATTGCCGAGTCCGCCAGGGCACTAAACGATTCGGCTCCGACGATCATCTTGACGACCGTACGGACTGACGAAGAAAAAGCCACCCGGCTTCAGGCGCTTGGAGCGGAAGTGCTGCGCGTCGGTTCCGGAGATCGCGTAGATCTGATCGAAGCGATGATCGAACTGGGGAAACGGGAAATCGGCTCGATTCTGCTGGAAGGCGGTGGCGTGCTGAACGGCGCTATGCTCCAGGCAGGTCTAATCGACAAGATTATGTTGTTTTATGCCCCTATCATTGTCGGAGGGGAAGGCTCGCCTTCCGCGTTTGCTTTCAAGGGGCCGGAATTCATGTCCGATGCGTTGCGGCTCGAAAATGTTACGATGCAGAGCTCCGGACAAGATTGGTGCATTGCTGGATATCCGGTAAGACCAGTCGCCGGCGAACTGGAAGGCAGCGGAACTGCGGATTACTTGGGGAAGGAGAGTTGAGCCATGTTTACGGGACTTATTGAAGAGATGGGCGTACTTCGTTCGGTGCAACGCCAAGGCGAAGCGATGATTCTGGTCATCGCGGCTTCCAAAGTACTCTCGGACGTTAAACTCGGCGACAGCATTTCCGTTAACGGCGTATGTTTGACGGTTGTCGAATTCGGTGGCGGCGCTTTTTCCGTCGACGTGATGCCGGAAACCTACCGGCACACGACCCTTAACGCCATTAAACCCGGCTCGTTCGTCAATCTGGAGCGGGCGATGATGGCCGGCGGAAGATACGGCGGACATATCGTTCAAGGCCACGTGGATGGAACCGGGGCGATTCGAGGGAGATACACGGAAGCTAATGCCGTCGTGTTCGAGATCGAACCGCGCGATCCCGGAATGCTCAGGCATGTCGTGAAGCAAGGCTCGGTTACACTAGACGGGATCAGCCTTACGGTCGTTTCGGTTGATCGGGACGGCGGGAGGTTCACCGTTTCCATCATCCCGCACACGCTGCGGGAGACGGTACTGCAGCACAAGCATCCAGGGGAGTCCCTAAATATCGAGTGCGATATTCTGGGTAAATATGTCGATCATCTGCTTAGCATGCGCGAGAGCGGCCCTCCAGCTGGCCAAAGGAGAGGGTTAACGGAGTCGGTCCTGCGAGATAATGGATTTATGTGAAAGGAGCGATAGATATGTCGCAAAATCATTTTGACCCTATCGAAGAAGCGATATATGATTTGATGAGAGGCAAGGTAATCATCGTCGTGGACGACGAAGACCGGGAGAACGAAGGCGACCTCATCGCATTGGCCGACAAAGCGACGCCGGAGGTTATCAATTTCATGATCAAGGAAGCGAGAGGCCTGCTGTGCGTTCCGGTGACGCCAGAGATGGCGGAAACGCTTGACCTGCCACCGATGGTCAGTCACAATACGGATTATCACGGCACGGCATTTACCGTTTCCGTCGACCACGTATCAACGACGACGGGAATATCCGCGCACGAGCGTTCACTTAGCGTGAAGGCGCTGATCGATCCGGCCGCCAAGCCTGGAGATTTCCGCAGGCCCGGCCATATTTTCCCGCTGATCGCCAAGAAAGGCGGCGTGCTCAGGCGTGCGGGACATACGGAAGCTGCGGTCGATCTCGCCAGAATGTGCGGCTCCACTCCGGCCGCTGTCATCTGCGAAGTCATCAAAGAAGATGGAACGATGGCTAGATTGCCCGATCTTCAAGCGTTTGCGGCCCAACATTCGTTGAAACTGATCACGATCAAGGATCTGATCCGTTACCGCAACGAGAAGGAGAAGCTCGTCAATCGAGAAGTGGAAGTCAGAATGCCGACCGACTTCGGAACGTTCAAGGCGATCGCATATACGAATGACGTAGACCATAAGGAGCATGTCGCCTTCGTTAAAGGCGAGATCGACAGTTCCAAGCCGGTACTCGTCCGCGTGCACTCGGAATGTTTGACGGGGGACGTGTTCCATTCCCATCGCTGCGATTGCGGTCCGCAATTGGAAGCCGCGCTAAGGCAGATCGACGAGGAAGGTTCAGGCGTGCTGCTTTATATGAGGCAGGAAGGCCGCGGTATCGGCCTCATCAATAAATTGCGCGCATACGAGCTCCAGGAGCAGGGATTGGACACCGTGGACGCGAATATCAAGTTGGGATTCGCTCCTGATTTGAGGGAATATGGAATCGGAGCGCAAATCTTGAAGGATATTGGCGTGAAGGATATCCGTCTTCTGACGAACAATCCGCGCAAAATCAAAGGGTTGGAAGGATACGGTCTGAACGTGGTCGAGCGCGTGCCGATCCAGATGAAAGAAAACGAAGACAATACCCGCTATTTGCATACGAAGAAAGCAAAGCTCGGGCATTTGCTTTCCTTTAAGGGAGAGCCGAATTAAGATCTGCTGCAGAGCTTAGATTTTTACAATATAATGGAAAGATACATGAGAGGATGAATAAAATGTCAATCGTATACGAAGGTCACTTAATCTCCAAAGGGTTAAAATACGGAATCGTCGTCGGAAGGTTTAACGAATTCATTACTTCCAAGCTGCTTGGAGGTGCGTTGGATGCGTTCAAACGCCACGGCGCGGAAGATCACGAAGTCGAGATCGCTTGGGTGCCGGGAGCATTCGAAATTCCGCTGATCGCTCAGAAAATGGCCGAAAGCGGCAAATACGACGCAGTCGTAACACTTGGCGCAGTCATTCGCGGCTCTACGCCGCATTTCGACTACGTCTGCAACGAGGTGGCCAAAGGCGTGTCCGCAATCTCGCTCAAGACGGGCGTGCCGACGATTTTCGGCGTACTGACGACGGATAGTATCGAGCAAGCGGTGGAACGCGCGGGAACGAAAGCCGGCAATAAGGGCTGGGAGGCCGCTTCCACAGCGATCGAGATGGCGAATTTGACGCGGGCGATTACGGGCTAATAAAATAGAACAATCGGGAACAAGCGTTAGGCAGGAGGAGAAACCCGCGTGGCAATGCTGTACAAGCTAGAAACGTTCGAAGGGCCGCTCGATTTGCTGCTCCATCTAATTGACAAAGCGGAAATCGATATTCAGGATATCTCGATCAGCGATATCACGGATCAATATATGGAATACTTGGCGGCTATGCAGGAGCTTGAGCTTGACATTACCAGCGAGTTTCTCGTCATGGCGGCCACGCTGCTCTCCATGAAGAGCCGTCAATTGCTTCCGAAGCCTCCGGTAACCGAAGAACCGTGGCTGACGGTGGATGACGACGAGGAATTGGATCCGCGCGAAGAACTCATTCGCAAATTGATCGAATATCGCAAGTTCAAATCGGTCGCCGGACAGCTGCGCGAGAAGGAATGGGATCGAAGCCAGGTTTATACTCGCGAACCGGCCGACTTGTCGCCGTTCGAGAAGGTTGTTCAGACAAACCCGGTCGAAGGGCTGCATGTCGACGATCTGGTAAGAGCTTTTCAGAAGGCGATGCGGCGGATGGCTGGGCGTTCCCGCGTATCATCGATTCGGAAAGATGAGATTTCGGTTAAAGATCGCATCCGGAACATCATAGATACGCTGAAAAGCCGATCCCATGAGGGAAGGCTGCTTTTCTCCCAATTGTTGGGGGAAGGGGACGAGCGCGAGGAGATCGTAGTCACGTTTCTGGCCATTCTTGAACTCATGAAGCGCAAATGGATATCCTGCCATCAAAACGCATTGTTCGACGAGATTGTGTTGACCTGGACGGGAAGAGAGGATAACGATGAATTACTCGACATTGAAATCAGTACTTGAGGGACTGCTGTTCGTCTCGGGCGACGAAGGCATCAGCGCCAAGACGGCGGCGGAGGTCGTCGAGACGGACGTGGAAGTCGTCAAGGACGTGCTCAAGGATCTTCAGAAGGAGCTGGCGAAGAAAAACCGCGGCATTCGTATTGCCGAAGTAGCCGGCGGTTATCGTCTTACGACCGTCATCGAGCATGCTCCTTATTTCGAGAAATTGGCTTATTCTCCTTCGCGTTCCGCCTTGTCGCAAGCCGCGCTTGAAACACTTGCGATTATCGCTTACAGACAGCCGATAACGCGAGTCGAAATCGAGGAAATTCGTGGCGTCAAAGCGGAGCGGCCGCTGCATCATTTGGTCAACAAGGATCTGATCGAAGAAAAGGGAAGAGCGGAAGCGTTAGGCAGGCCGATCCTGTACGGAACGACGAAATCATTCTTGGATTATTTCGGTTTGGCGAACATTGCCGGATTGCCGGAGCCTTCGTTAACAGACGGAGACGACGAACTCGAAGAACGAACGAAAATGCTGTTCGACCGGATCGAAGGCCGACAGCTTTCGCTTGAGGATCTCGATCGGGAATTGGAAACGGATTGAAATTCCGGTAGACAGAATGAAGAATATCCAGAAGGCCATACTACCCCTAGGAAAGGCGGGGAAAGTATGGCCTTCTGGCTTTGGATCGCGCTCGCGGTCGTTATCCTCCTTGTTGCCGGAGCGTTACTCTCGCGAATCCGATTTCGAGTCCGTTACTCGCGCAGCGGCCGGCTGGATCAGCTCGTTATCGTTATTAGGGCGCTGCATGGCTTATTTCAATACCAAATAGAGATGCCTTCCGTCGTGATTCGCGGTTGGAATGTCGTATATCGCGAGCGTAAGGAAGGGGGGCTGGCAGGTCACGGTAATGCCGCCAAAAATAAGAGAAGAATCGGAAGAGGAACACTGCGTCGTCATAGTCGGGCGTATCGCTCGCTGTTATCTTCCACGAGAAGTTTCAGACGATGGGCGAGAAGCTCGCTAAAAAAAGTGGAGTGCACCCGGTGGCGCCTTGATTTCCGCGTCGGTACGGGTGATGCGGCGACGACGGCGGTTATGGCCGGACTGCTGTGGGCCGTTTCGGGCGTAGCTTCGGGAGCCGCGGGGCAATTCATTACGTTCAGAACTTCTCCATGCGGGGAAGTATCGCCGAATTATTCGTCACTCGAATTTACGGCCGTGTGGGAAGCGGATTTTCAAATTCGCCTGTTCGCCGTTATATGGGCGGGAATTCGACTTGGATCAAATACGGTTCATATCAGGCGAGCCATTCGCGCGTGGCGCAGCCTAACGACACCGCCGAAAGAAGCTTGAGCAAGCCATGAAGATGGCAGAAGAGGGTTGTCGATTCGACGCATAATCGATACGGGATTTCGGGCAAATTAGGTACACGAAAGGAGGAGTTGATGATGTCTCAGCACCCGATTAACGGCCTTATGCAAACCGCCATGGAAAATATTAAGGATATGGTGGACGTCAACACGATCGTCGGCGAACCCGTACAAACGCCGGACGGCAGCGTCATTATGCCGATCTCCAAAGTCGGTTTCGGCTTTGCGGCGGGCGGCAGCGAATTTAACGCGAATGAAGATTCGGGCGAGCATGGCCACAAGGCAAACGGGCAAGACGCCCATAACGCATCTGTATCGCTTCCCTTCGGGGGCGGCAGCGGAGGCGGCGTCTCGATCACACCGATCGCTTTTCTCGTTGTTGGCTCGCAAGGCGTAAAGGTTGTCCCGCTCGACAACCAGACGCATATTATCGAGCGGTTGATCGACGCTGCGCCGGAGTGGGTCGATAAGTTGAAGAGCATGTTCCAGAGGGACGCATCGACGGATGCGATCCGGAACGTCTCGGATTCTTCCAACGACCGCTATATGTAAAGTAATTCATCCGCAACCGGCCATTCGGGCCGGTTTTTCGTTATGCATACAACTCCACATACTTTAGGACATGCATACATAAAATGGTGACATGAACTTTCGCGAGGAGCGCGATCATAATCGATTCCACTGAAGCCGATCGCTGCCCGAGGAGGAAACGCATGTTCACCATGTCCCGAGCAATTCGTTTTTTTCGCAGGATGGGAATGATCCCGCTGATCGTGATGTTGCTGCTGTCCGCCGTGCGATTTACAAGCGCTGCGGGCTTCGAAGCGGTCGATGAGTCGGGGGGATTCGCATTGCCGAAACCGCCGTCCAATCAAGCCAAGGCCGCCGCGCTGGCCGACGTCGCGTCCGGACGAATCCTGTTCAGCCAGCGCGGGGACGAGCCGATGAAAATCGCCAGCCTGACGAAAATCATGACCGCGATCGTCGCGATCGAGCACGGACAATTGGATAGCACGATCGAGGTCAGCAAGAAAGCTGCCGGCAAAGAAGGCTCCTCTTTATACTTGAAAGCGGGCGAGAAAATGACTCTTCGCGACGCGCTGTACGGGCTGATGCTGCGATCGGGCAACGATGCCGCGGTAGCCATCGCCGAGCATGTCGGAGGATCGGTCGAGGGTTTCGCTTTTTTAATGAACCGTAAAGCGGATGAAATCGGCCTTACTCACAGCCATTTCATGAACCCACATGGACTGGACGAGCAGGGGCACTATTCCTCCGCGAACGATTTGGCGAAGTTGACCGTTTATGCGCTACATAATCCCGAATTTAAAGAAATTGTCAAAACCCGGGTCAAGACCGCGCAGAATCCGAATGAGTCTTGGGATTACAAATGGGTCAATAAAAATAAAATGCTGACCATGTACGACGGCGCCGACGGCGTAAAGACGGGATATACAAAGCAGGCGTTGCGCACGCTTGTTAGTTCCGCGACGAGAAACGGACAGCAACTCGTTGCGGTAACCTTGAACGATCGAGATGACTGGGCCGATCATCGGAAAATGCTCGATTACGGATTTGCCCATTTTCCGTTAACGAACGTCGCCAAAGATGGGGAACATGTCAAAGGATATCCGTTTGAAACTTCCGGAAGTTTTGACTATCCGTTCGCCAAAGGAGAACGAGATCGGCTCGAAATTCGTCTCGCTCGCCTTAAAGAAGGCACGGTCCACTATAATTTGGGATATCGCGGACAGATAAGTTTTGTCTTGGATAATCGCGTGATCGGCGCTCTTCCGCTCGTGGCCGACCCGGAACTGGAGCAGATGGGCCGACAAGAAAACGAACGACCGACATCGGCGGAGGGCCGTAACCGGATGTCCTTCGCCGCCGCGCTGCGATCGGCCATTAAAGCTCTGTTCATGCTAGGAGGCGGATAACCGATGGTGAACTGGATTTGGATGGGCATGATGGTCGTCAGCGTTTTGTTCGGGGCGGCCAACGGCAAAATGGAGAAAGTGGCGGAGGCGGCGTTCGGAGGCGCTCAAACCGGCGTTACGGTCTGCTTGGGACTTATCAGCATTCTCGTGTTTTGGATGGGATTGATGCGGGTCGCCGAAGATGCGGGGCTGGTCGGCAAAATAGCCAAACTTATGGCTCCTGCGATTCGACGGTTGTTTCCGGACGTTCCCAGAGATCATCCGGCCATGGGGTACATCCTTTCCAATATGAGTGCGAACCTTCTCGGATTGGGGAACGCGGCTACGCCTATGGGAATCAAAGCGATGCAAGAGCTTCAGAAGCTGAATCCTAATCCGGACGTCGCAACGCCGGCGATGTGTACGCTGCTTGCGATGAATACGGCAAGCATCACGCTCGTGCCGACGACGATCATCGCTATTCGGATGAACTTCGGTTCCGTTCATCCGGCGGAGATCGTTGCGCCCACGCTTCTAGCTACAATTGTCGCGACGGGGGCGGCGATTCTCGCGGATAGATGGTATCGAAGCCGGAATACAATCCCGCCGTCGCAATCGTCGGCGAAGCCAGGGCGCCGAGAGGCGCCTGTATCCGTCATTCCGCCTTCGGCGTCCGCGGGAGGGGGCGGAACGTATTGATCGCGTTCATCCAGCTCGTGTCGACCTGGACGATTCCGATGCTTATCGCATTTATTCCTTTATATGCTTCATTCCGCAAAGTTCCCGTATACGAAGCTTTCATCGACGGTGCTAAGGACGGATTCGGCACGGCGATCGGCATTATCCCGCATCTCGTCGCGATGATGACGGCGATCAGCATGTTTCGCGCCTCGGGCGCGATGGACGCGTTCGTCGGCTTGATCAAGCCTTTGTTTGAAAGCGTGGGCGTTCCCGGCGACGTACTGCCTCTTGCCTTGCTGCGGCCGATTACGGGTGCGGGGTCGCTAGCTTACGTTACAGATTTGATCAAGGTACACGGTCCGGATTCGTTCGCCGCGCGCATCGCTTCGACCGTTCAAGGGAGCACGGATACGACGCTGTACGTGCTTACGGTATATTTCGGCGCCGTAGGCATTCGGAAATCCCGTTATGCGCTTAAAGTCGGATTGTTTTCCGATGTTGTCGGTTTTTTTGCCGCCGTCGCCGCTTGCTGGTTATTGTTCGGCTTGGTATGATGGGGGATGAGGTGAAAGACCGTGGAAGAAAGATTGCAGAAAATTCTCGCGAACGCCGGCGTCGCATCGAGGCGCAAATGCGAAGAATTAATTACATCAGGAAAAGTAACGGTTAATGGCAAAGTCGTAACCGAACTGGGCGTTAAAGCGGATCCCGCGTCCGATACGATCACGGTATCCGGCAAGCCGATCAAGAAAGAAGCGAAGATTTACATTTTGTTCAACAAACCTAAGGGAGTCATTACGAGCGTCTCGGATCCGAAAGGACGGAGCGTCGTGACCGATTACCTGAAGGAAGTCAAGGAAAGGCTTTACCCGGTCGGACGACTCGATTACGACTCCGAGGGACTGCTGCTGCTCACGAACGACGGCGATCTTGCCCATAAGTTGACGCATCCGAGCCACCATGTCCCGAAAACGTACCATGCCACGGTTGAAAGAGTGCCGCATGGGAACGCGCTCGAGAAATTGCAGAAGGGCATCAAGCTGGAGGACGGGATGACCGCTCCGGCGGAAGTCGAATATCACGACATCGATCCCGACGGCAAGTACGCGACGATCGCCATTACGATTCACGAAGGACGCAACCGGCAAGTGCGTAGAATGTTCGATGCGATTCATCACCCCGTAACGAGGCTGAAACGGATTACCTTCGGGGGACTGCACCTGAACAATCTGCAGAGGGGCAAGCATAGAAAGCTGACCGCCGCTGAGTTGAAGATGCTCCAAGAGTCCGTAGCGGGCATCGCGGTGTCAGGGCAAGAAAGCACCACGGAAGTAGAGGATTAACGACATCTAGCAGGCAGAAAAGGGCGAGTGATCGCTCTTTTTTTGTTGCATTTAGCCAGGTGCGTGACAAGAAGTTCGATTTTTTCGTGCAACTCTCTTTAGATTGTGCGGCGCGAGGCGAGATGTTCGATTAAATCGTGCTATTCTCTTGAGTTGGTCCAATACGGGACGTGATATTCGAATATTCCGTACTACTTATGCGTTGCGACGCCGCTGCGAGGCAGGATCTACGAAGCATCTACAACGCGTCCGGGCCTATCGTTACATTGTACTAATTTTGACAAACAAACTCGCTAAAACCCGCGCAAAATCAACGTATACTGGGGAGTGGTTGATTGCTGACGGACAGGCGTTCGGCTACAATGGGAATAACGGATTTATAGGTGGTGTGAAAACGATGGGACGTTATCGGAAACCGATTCAATACGTCATTTTAGCTTTTGTACTTCTGATCGGAGGTTTCGCGATCGGTAATTCGCTGTTTACGAAGAGCGTCGTGCTGGCGAAAGGCGACAAGCCGCCGAGTTTTCGGCTTGCCGACTTGAACAGCCAAGTTCATGAATTAAAAGACTACGAAGGCAAGCCGCTTATCATTAATTTCTGGGGCACGTTCTGTCCGCCTTGCCGCAACGAAATGCCCGCTTTGCAGCAGCAATACGAGAAGTGGAAAGGGCAAGGCCTCGAGTTGATCGGGATCAATCTCAGCGAAGACAGATTAACGGTGGATAGCTTTATTCGCCAAATCGGCGTTGATTTCCCCATTTTGCTCGACAAGGACAAAAAAACGGAAAAAGCATACGGTCTCAAACAGTATCCGACGACATTTTTCATCACCCCAGCGGGGAAGATTCAAGAGGTTGTTATCGGCGGTTTGTTGACCGAGGACGAGATTGAGAAGCGCGTAGAGCGGCTTATGCAATCTTAGTCGCAATGTCAACAAGGGAGGCCTGACCGTTGTTTCAGAACACCAAATGCGAATGCGGGCATCAGAACCCCATCGGCACCGTGCTGTGCGAATCGTGCGGCAAACCTCTTGACGAGGGACTGCTCAAGGACGAGAACGCGCAGCTCGAAATGCGATACGACGGCGTGGCGAGAAGGTCGCAGAAAGCGAATCCGCATGTCGTTGACCGGATATGGAACTTTTTCTCATCGGTCAAAATCGCCGTATACTTAATCGTCATTACGTTGATCGGCGCGTCGCTAGGGACGATCTTCCAGCAAGAAAGCACGCTCATCAATATGACGGAAAGATCGGAGTTCGCCGCCTTTTATAAAGAAAAGTACGGGACGGTCGGCGTCATCTACCACGCGCTCGGCTTATCCAGAACATACGAGTCCTGGTGGTTTATTACGCTGCTGGTCATGATCGGCACGTCGCTGGTCGTCTGCAGCCTGGATCGGGTGCTGCCGCTTTATCGGGCGCTAAGCAAGCAACAGATCCGCAAGCACTTGCAATTTATTACGCGCCAGCAGGTCGTCTATGTCGGAACGCTGAAGGACGAACCGAAAGAGTGGGTCGGCCGCTTCGGTCAAGAACTGAAACGGAAGCGTTATCGGGTATGGCAGGAGAACGGCGCTTTGCTCGCGGAGAAAAACCGGTTCAGCAGATGGGGGCCATATATCAACCATATCGGCCTGATTATATTTCTACTGGCGGTGCTTGGCAGGAGCATCCCCTCATGGCATATGGACCAGTATCTTTCTTTATACGAAGGTGAAACTCGGCAAATCCCCGGTACGAATTATTATTTAAAGAGCGATAAGTTCACCGTGGATTATTACAATGATTCCGAACTGGCGAACAACCAGAAAGGAACAAAAGTCGTCAAGCTCTACGAGACGCAAGCCCGTTTGTACGAATGTACCGACGCTTGCGACGATCCGCTGGCAGAGCCTGTTCTGAAAGAGGTCATGCAGCACGAAATCCGCGTCAATAGCGCATTGACGTATAAAGGGCTGAGCATATACCAGAATAGTTACCAGGAACGAGTTCGCTTGATTTCCGTTCATCCGACGCTACTGGACGTCGGTACAGGCGAAGCTTTTGGTACGTTTGATCTACTGATGGATCACCCCGATAGGAATCAATTCCAAGTCGGCGACTATACGCTTAAATTGAACGATTATTATCCGGATTTCAGCCTGGATGAACAGAAAAGGCCGATGACGAAATCGAGAGATCCGAACAATCCGGCTTTCGTGTTTCGAATTTTCGGTCCCGGCGTACAGAGCAAGGGGGAAATCTATATCTATTTCCCATTGCCGAATGAGAAAAGCAAATATTACGAGCAAGTTCTTAACGAAAGCTTTAAGATAAGAGGAGACAATACGGGCCGATTCGCAGTCAAGGTGGAAAATCCGATTGTCGATGGTAAAATGAACAATATCGAGTACTCCGAATATACGACCTATTTGAACATTCGTGTGGATAAGGCGATGCCTTATATTTGGGTCGGGGCCGCGATCTCCATGATCGGCCTGATCATGGGATTCTATTGGCAGCACAGGCGTATCTGGCTTCGCGTCGATGGAGACAAGCTGTCGCTTGGCGGACATACGAACAAAAATAGTTTTGGTCTAAGGGCGGACGTCGCGTGGGCGCTGGGCCGTTCCGGCATCGAGGTATCGCCCAAGTCGCTTGATAACAGGAGGAATTCACGTTGAAGTGGTGGCTGGATTTTAGCAGTGACGCATTTATGGTTGCCTTTTATTTATACTGCGCGTCTTTTATCACCTTTGCGATCGCGGTCGGCGGCAAACGCTGGAGCAACCGCAAACCCGAGGATCATGCCAATCGATGGGGGAAGATCGGCTTCGGACTTGCCGTTGTCGGATGGATCGCGCATTTGACGTTTTTCTTCACTCGCTGGTACGGCGGGGGACACATTCCGACAAGCAACATGTACGAGTTCATGACGTTCCTAGGAATGGCGATAATGTTCGCGTTTATTATCGTACATCTAATCTATCGCAATATGCTGTTAGGAGCGTTCGCGCTGCCGCTTGTCGTAATAATCGTCGCTTATGCATCGGTCTTTCCTTCCGAAGTGCAGCCTCTTATTCCGGCATTGAACAACGTGTGGTTGAAAATACACGTCACGACGGCCGCAACCGGCGAAGCCTTCTTCGCAGTCGGTTTCGCAGCCGCGCTCGTGCAGCTCATTCGGGTCGTCGACTTTACCCGTACCGACAAGGCGGGCAGACGCTCGCAGTTCTGGACGGAATTTTCTTTGTTCGTCATTATCGTTTTGGTCGGTTTCATCGTAGCCGTCTTCGCGTTCCGCGGAGCGGGCTACGAGGCGAGCTTTACGCAAGAGAAGGTTACGATCGCAGACGACGGCACGGCGCTGTCGGAAGTCAATAAAGTCGAATATAGTCTTCCGCCGCTCGTCGCGCCGTATAACAGTGAAACTGTTGTGTTCAAGCCGTTCCTCGGCATGAGCAAACCGTTAGTTGAAGCGCCGTCTTGGCTGAACGGGGTGAATGCGGGCCGCAAGCTTAATACGATCATCTGGTCTGTCATCGCCGGCGTTATTCTTTACGGCATTCTTCGTCTCATTGCGCGCAAGAAACTGACTGCCGCCATTCATCCTCATCTGTCGGACATCGATGCGGACGATTTGGAGGAAATCAGCTACCGCGCTATCGCGATCGGATTTCCGATCTTTACACTTGGCGCGCTCATCTTCGCTATGATCTGGGCGCAGATCGCTTGGTCGAGATTCTGGGGGTGGGACCCGAAGGAAGTATGGGCGCTCATTACCTGGCTGTTCTATAGTGCATACTTGCACTTGCGTTTATCGCGCGGATGGCAGGGTACGCGATCGGCATGGCTGGCGGTTATCGGATTCCTGGTTGTCATGTTTACGCTAGTCGGAGTTAATCTGGTCATTGCCGGATTGCATTCGTACGCGGGGGCTTAATATCGCCCATAGACGGTTAAGAACCGAGAGGAGTGCTGACGCATGAATACGGGTAGTCGAATATTGGTCGTAGACGACGAAGAAAGAATTCGTCGGTTGCTACGGATGTACTTGGAGAAGGAAGGTTATGAAATCGAAGAGGCGGAGGACGGAGAAACGGCTCTGCGCAAAGCGCAAGACAGCGACTTCGATCTGATCGTGCTCGATCTGATGCTTCCGGGCATTGACGGGATCGAAGTGTGCACCCGTTTGCGCCAGCAGAAGGCGACGCCGGTGCTGATGCTCACGGCTAAAGGCGAGGAAGTCAACCGCGTGCAAGGCTTCGAGGTCGGCGCGGACGACTACGTCGTTAAGCCTTTCAGCCCTCGGGAGGTTATTTTCCGGATTAAGGCGATATTGCGCCGTTCTTCGGCTACGGCGTTCTTGTCGAAAGAAGTCAATACGAGCAACAATATCGTTTTCCCTCACTTGGTCATCGAGCACGATGCGCATCGCGTGACTGCAAGCGGCCAGGAGGTAAATCTGACGCCTAAAGAATACGAGCTGCTGCATTATTTGGCGAGCACGCCGGACAAGGTATTCTCTCGCGAAGAACTGCTGAAAGACGTGTGGAATTACGATTTCTTCGGCGATCTGCGAACGGTCGATACCCACGTGAAACGGCTAAGGGAGAAGCTGAACCGCGTGTCCGCGGAAGCGGCTTCCATGATTACGACGGTCTGGGGCGTCGGTTACAAGCTGGAGGCGGCGAAGTAAGCGATGGTGATCTGGAGATCGGTCGTCGGTAAGATGTGGCTGACAATTATGGGGTTAGTCGGAGTCGTCATTATTACGATCGGTCTGTTCCTGCTGGAGTATATCGATTTAAAATTTTCCGATCCCGTAAAAATCAAACATTTGTTCATTTACTCGGGAATCGTCGGTTTCTTGTTGACGACGTTCTTCGCTTTTTTCCTGCTGACGAAGATTACGAATCCGCTGCGGGAGATGACAGACGCCGCGAACAGGGTCGCTCAGGGCGATTACACGACCCGGGTCGCTATCCGTTCGAAGGACGAGATCGGCGAACTCGCCAACACGTTTAATCAGATGGCTTCCGAGCTTCAGACGCTCATTCGCGATATCCAGCATGAGAGGGACCATCTAAGCAGCGTGCTCAGAAGCATGACCGACTCCGTCATCTCATTCGACGCCGAAGGGGAAGTCATCCTGACCAACCCGCAGGGACAACACCTGATCGAGGAATGGAACTCGGTGGACTGGTCCGATGAAGACGCTCCTGTACGCGATGCGCACGTTCCGGGGCCGCTACGCGAATCGTTCCGCAACGTCATCGCCACCGGTAACGATCTGACCGCCAAGGTGCATGTCAAAAGCGGCGTCTGGTCGGTCGTAATGACGCCGCTCGCCGCGACGGATTCCGTTCGCGGTGCGGTTGCGGTGCTGCGTGACGTCACGGAGGAATTCCGCGTTGACAAGATGCGCAAAGATTTCGTCGCCAATGTCTCGCACGAGATCCGCACCCCGCTCTCGATGGTGCAAGGCTATAGCGAGGCGCTCATGGACGACATTGCGGCTTCTCCGGAAGAGCGTAGGGAGCTCGTACAGGTCATCCACGACGAATCGCTGCGGATGGGCAGACTGGTGAAGGATCTTCTCGATCTCGCCAGAATGGAAGCCGGGTACTTGGAGATGAACTTCCAGCACTTGGACATGAATGCTTTGCTGTCCCGAGTGTATCGGAAATTCGCCGCCCTGGCGAAAGAGCGGCAGATTGCGCTGTCGAAATCGGAAGAGGATCCGTCCTTAATGCTGGAAGCGGGGGACGGAGACCGGCTCGAGCAAGTGTTGACCAATCTGATGGATAATGCGCTCAGGCATACGCCTTCAGGAGCTTCTATCGAACTGCGGGCGTCCAGGGTCGAAAAAGATGATGGCGAATGGATTGAGATTCAAATCATCGACGAGGGCCAGGGCATTCCGCCCGAAGATTTGCCTTATATTTTTGAAAGGTTCTACAAGGCGGATAAAGCCCGCAAGAGAGGTGCGAGTGGCGGCACCGGGCTGGGACTCGCGATCGTCAAAAACCTGATCGTTGCCCACGGAGGAACGATCGGGGCGGTCAGCGAGATCGGCGTCGGCACGACGTTCACGATACTGCTTCCTACAACTACGCGAAGTGCTTCATCCTAATGATCGACGCGTTCGGTACTTCAATCGCCATCAGGCGATGAAGCTCCGCGCGCGTTTTTTTGTTCGCTCCTATGGCTGATTAGCGATGAAAAACATCGCACTTTCCTCTCGTGGAACTCGAGTCACGAGTAAATACGATGAAAAACATCGCTAGTAGCGGAGTGGCACCACTTTTTCGTGCTCCCGGGACCGATTAATGATGAAAAACATCGTACTTCTTTCTCACGGAACCCGTGTCATGAGCAAATACGATGAAAAAGATCGCTATATTAGGAAATCTGGATTGTCACTTTGCTATTTTTCTCTATACGTATAGGAATATGCAGCTTCGTCTGCCGGGGAAACACGGAGCGAATCGATGTCTAGAAAAAACTTGTGTTTTTTATGAATAGAGTTTAAATAAACCGAAGGAGATTTGGTATCGGCCCAAATCTCCTTCGGTTTTATTACGCGTGTATTTAATACAAATGAACTTCTTTGGCGTTGTTCAAATCCGGCAGAGAAGCGATTTCGCCCAGAATCGCTTTCGTTACGCCTTTATCCACGCCGACGACCATGATCGCTGCGCCGCCGACGATCTTACGTCCGACTTGCATCGTCGCGATATTCACGTCGCGCGTGCCGAGAAGCGTACCGACGCGGCCGATAATGCCCGGCTTGTCGTCGTGCGAGATAAGCAGGATATGGCCTTGCGGTTCGACGTCGACTGGGAACTTGTCGATTTGCGTAATGCGTGGTCCGAACCCGTTCAGCAGCGTGCCTGCGACAAGACGTTCTTCGTTGTCCGTGCGAAGTGTAACGCTGATCTGGTTGGTGAAGCCTTTAGTCGCGTTCGATTTCGTCACGACGATGTTCACGCCGCGGTTTTTGGCCAAATGCAAGGCGTTCACGACGTTAACCTGTTCGGATCCGAGGTGGTGGGCAAGAACGCCTTCCACGATCTGGCGATTGAGCGGCTGCGTATCGACGTCAGCCAATTCGCCAGCGTAAGCGATCGCGATTTCCTTGACAGGGCCTTCGGCGATCTGAGCCGCGAAGTTGCCGAGTTTCTTGCCGAGCTGGAAATAAGGCTCCAGCTTGTTCATAACGTCGGCTGCGACCGGAGGCATGTTGACCGCATTCTTGAACGGCTCTCCGCGAAGAATATGAAGCAGTTGCTCGGAAACGTCGATTGCAACGTTCTCTTGAGCTTCCACCGTCGAAGCGCCAAGGTGAGGCGTCACGATGATTTGCGTATGATTCAGGAACGGGTGGTCCGCCGCAGGAGGTTCTTCCTCGAATACGTCGAAAGCGGCTCCGGCGACTTGGCCCGCGTTGATGGCATCGACCAGAGCGAGCTCGTCGACGATTCCGCCGCGCGCGCAGTTGACGATGCGAACGCCTTTTTTGATGCGCGCGAACTGTTCTTTTCCGATCATATGGCGGGTTTCCGGCGTAAGCGGAGTATGAACGGTAATAAAGTCCGCTTCAGCGATGATATCGTCGACGGTTGCTTTGCGAACGCCCATTTTCTCCGCGCGTTCTTCCGTCAAGAACGGATCGTAGCCGAGTACGTCCATTCCGAACGCTTTCGCACGGGCGGCCACTTCGCTGCCGATCCGGCCCATGCCGAGTACGCCGAGCACTTTGTTGCGAAGTTCAACGCCCAGGAACGATTTGCGATCCCAGACGCCGCTAACGGTTTTCGCATACGCTTGAGGAATGTGGCGAGCTACGGCCATCATCATCGCGAAGGTATGTTCGCAAGTCGTGATCGTATTGCCGTCCGGTGCGTTAATGACGATGATTCCACGTTTGGTGGCAGCGTCCAGATCGATATTGTCTACCCCTACGCCTGCGCGACCGATTACTTTAAGCTGCTTGCCGGCGGTCATGATTCTTTCCGTCACGCGAGTCTGACTGCGCACGAGAAGCGCGTCGTATTCGCCGATGATTGCGACGAGTTCGTCCTCGCTAAGTCCGGTTTTCTTGTCGATGGAGATGTCGGACGCCTCGACGAGGAGCGAAATGCCCAAATCGCTGATCGGATCCGATACAAGTACTTTAAACATGTGAAACCCTCCTTCAAGAATATAGAAAACACCCCCAACCGCCGATCCTCCGCGTGAAGCGGACTAACGGCGCATAGAGGGTGACTCCGCAAGGTCACTGCAATGTTTCGATTGCCGTACGCACGATCTCGTTTTCCAATTGCCTTACCTATTTTATAGCAATCGGACAGACAATTGCAATGGGGAATGTGCGACAATTGACGCTTTATAGCGTTAAAGAGCTAAAAAATTATTTTCCTGGCGAGAAAAACGGCAATTGAGGCAGTTGTTCGTCCTCGTAAAACCGTGTTTTCACTTCGTTGAAGTAGCCGCTGCCGACGGCTTCCGTGCTCGTGAGTAGCTCCGCCACGGCGTTGAAGCTTTTGATTTTGCGTTTGTTCGCTTGGCCCGAACTAATGAATTGGTCGATTTTGGCTGCGAGATCGTGCGGCAAATAATCGGTTAGCGCGGCTTGCTCCGACATGAAGTCGGAAGCGACCTTGATCTTCACGATAAGCGGCAAATGCGACCATTTTCCGATCGATAGTACTTCAGGGCTCGTATAATCCCCTTTGACGTCCATGTTCACGGATGCCGCCCATTTCAGCATCGATGCGTAATATTCCTTCTGCGCGTTCAGAGAATGGTTAAGCCCTTCCTTGTAGAAAGAATTACGGCTTACCTTGTCCAGAACGGACTGTGCGGAACTTTCGTTCGCGGTTGAAGCAAGGGCGGAGAAGCTTTCTTCGAACAGCTTCAGGCTTTTTAGATAGTCGGTTTGCGCGTTTTTAAGCTCCGGGGAGATCGGGGCAACATAGACGCCCTTAATTGCCTCGTATTTGCGTTTGGCCGTTTTGGCCAATTCCTTCATGGAAGCGGAGCGATCCGCCGCCGGATCGGACAGCCATTTATTTTGGGCGGCGAACCAATCGTTTTGAAATTCACGATAAGACAAAAATACGGTATGATAGAAGGAAACCAAATCTTGTTGCTGGTAAGCGCTCGGTTCCGCTGTCGCGGAAACTTCCGGCGCATTCGCCGAAGCGTGCTTGGCTTCGGTCCGATCGGTCCCCACTTTAACGCCATAGAAAAAAGCGCCAATCGCGATAATAAGCAAGAACAAGAAAGCCAAAGAAAACATGAGATCAGATCGATTCAGACGCTTTTCCATCGGTTGCTCCTTTATTAATGTCATAATAAATTATTGGTAGACCTAGTATAGAAAAAAACGATGCGCTTGAACATACAAAAATTAGCATAACGCGAGGGAACATGAGAAAATTCGACATCCGTAAAATCAAAGTCCGCCAAGTAAACGTCGACGAACTAAACGATAACATGCTGCTAGCTAATTTATATATCACTCAAGCGCTTACCCTTATTATCGGTATCGTATGGGTTTTATTTCAGCGCAGAAATCCACTTGATTTATTTATTTGGCCTTCCGCGTACGATTTTGCCGCTTGGGGTGCAGGATTCGCCGTACTGGTCCTGCTTTTCGATCTCGCCATCTCCCGATTCGTGCCTGAAGAAGCCCAGGACGATGGAGGCATTAACGAAAGGATATTCGCGGCCAGGCCGGTATGGCACATCGCCGTCATTTCATTCGTGGTAGCGATATGCGAGGAACTGCTTTTCCGGGGAGCCATTCAATACGCGATCGGGCCTTATTGGACGAGTATCGTTTTTGCGGCGATCCATGTGCGTTACTTGCGCCATTGGATTCCGACCGGGCTCGTATTCGCGATCAGTTACGGATTGGGTTGGCTCTTTAATTATACGGGTACGTTGTGGGCGCCGATCTTGGCGCACTTCCTGGTGGACTTCGTAATGGGCTGTATCATTCGTTTGCGGAGGGAAGATAAATGAAATCGGACCGTGAGCCATCCTCGATATGGGAAAAATACGTCGAGGCCAAGCAGGCCGCATTCAGCGATTCCACGGAATCCGAAGAGCCTTTAACTATAGAAGAGCTGGAAGCGGCAATCGCCGAGACTGCAGCTAGCACGGGGATCCCGGAGATCGGAATGCCGCCCCGCTCGACGGTCCATCCCGTGAAACAAAGGCAATTGTCCAAGTGGTTTTATTTGGTTCTTGTTTTTCTTTTCGGAAGTTTGATTGCCGCACTGTTGTGGTGGGGGCAGAATATGGAGAAACTATGAGGTTCGAAAAAGGCTGCTCGCGGATTCGCTCCCCGCGTGCAGCCTCTTTCGTTTGGAGTTATTCCGATTCCGTCTCGATAGCGTTCGGATCGACGAACGAGTAGCCCTTCTCTTCGAGTTGGGTCAGGAGATTGTCGAGCGTCTTGGCAGTCCAAGGCAGCTCGTGCATCAGAATGTTGCTTCCGGGGTGCAACTGCTCCAACACATTGTCGATCACCTTCTGAGGACGTTTTTCTTCGGCGATTTTCCCCATATCCCAGTCAAGGGAGCCGTTCGACCAGGTCATAAAGAGCAGTCCGTTTTCCTTGGCGATTTTGCGGACGAAGTCGTTGGAGGATCCGTGTGGAGGCCTGAAGAAAACTGGGGCTTTGCCGGTTAGTTCCTTTACGATCTCTTGAACTTTTTCGATTTGTTCCTTGATCTTCGGTTCCTTTTCCTTCTTCAGCGCGATATGATCCCAGGAATGATTGCCGATGACTTGGCCGCGTTCGTCGATTTGTTTCAATAGTTCCGGATTCGCTTTTACACGGTAGCCGTTCACGAAGAAGATCGCTTTCGCATGATGCTTGTCCAGCGTATCCAGAAGGGGATCTAGTGTCTCGGGCGCTTTAGGCCCATCGTCGAACGTCAGAAGAACGATTTTGTTATCGGTTTTTTCTTTGTCGATCGGGACGATGAAATAATTTTTGTTCATGCGGTACGTTTTTTCAATTTGCTCGGGTTCCGGAGGGACGTTCTCTTCGGTTTCCGCAGGCGCTTCGGAACTTGCGGGCGGGGATTCCGAAGATGAAGCTTCTGGAGAGGCCGGTGCGGTCTCTGATACTGCAGTGGTAGGAGAAGCGGTTCCCGGAGAAGCGGTTTGGTTGCCGCAGGCCGCAAGAAGGCCTGCCAACAAGATGATTGTGCTTAAAGAAGTCAATCGACGGTTCATGAGAATAAGTCCCCCTGTTTTTCGTGCGTTCGATTGTTCGATTGTATCATATTTACCCCTTTTTTCGACAGTTCAAGCTTCCTTATTTTGATGGAGCATGACCTGTCCGAGCACGGTCACAATATAGGTAATAAGGAGGTGGCAAATGAAAATCGGGACTTTTGTAATCGGCGGTCTGGCGGGTGCGGCCATCGTAATGATGATTCGGCGCAATCAGAGAATGTCGGCGGCTGCCACAAATTTGGGGCATAATCTTAAGCAGAGAGTAAACAGCATGAAGGACGATGCGATCGGCAAAGCTATGGGCATGAAGTTTGCAAGCAACTTCCGGGGTTCAGGCAGCGACGGTCATTCTGAGCATTCCTTCTCATCCCATTCTTCCCGAGAAGGGGGATTGGATGAGGTGAAGAAGCTGATTTCTCAGGACCCGAAAGTCGGCGCGGAAGTCGAGTCGATCTTGAATGAAAACGGACGGCATCACAATTAAAACGGAATAAAGTCGAATCGCGAAGGCGCCTTTCCCCAGGATTCAAGGGGGAAAGGTGCCGTTTTTTTGCGTATAGAGGGTTTTCCCTAGTGCATTTCTAATGGAGAAGTGATAACATGTTGTCAAGAAAGATCATTCACGCATTATATGCTTAATCATAAGCTGTTATCACCGGCAGAAGGAGGATCCTGTCATGAGGATGGAGCGGCTTAGCCAAGACAAAATTCGGATTTTCCTCACGTTTGACGATTTGACGGAGCGCGGGATCCAAAAGGAAGACATGTGGCGGGAAATACCGAAAGTGCACGAACTGTTCAGCGAGATGATGGATCAAGCTTATAACGAATTGGGATTCGACGCTTCGGGGCCACTTGCCGTTGAGGTTTTCGCAATGCCCGCGCAAGGCATGGTCGTCATCGTAACGAGAGGGAAGCTCGAGAGAGACGCCGAACACGCCGCCGAAGACGAGGACGAAGTCTATGAATTGGAAGTTACGCTTGAGCAAAGCGAAGCTATCATATATCGATTCAGAGATATTGAAGATGCGATCGGCGCGGCGAAGACCTTGAACGGCCGTTTGACGGACGAAGGAAGCATGTTCCGTTATCAGAACCAATGGGTGCTTTGCTTCGACCCTGCGGGAATGGAGAGCTCCGCTTATCATGCTCTGATTGCCGTTTTGGCTGAATACGGAGAAGCAACTTCGATTACGCCAGCCGTTCTTGAGGAATACGGTCAATTAATTATTGACTCTGATGCCGTTAAAGTACTGGCCGAGCATTTCACGAATTAATACCGGCTTGCAATGACGCAACAAAGCCCCGACGATTCGGGGCTTTGTTGCGTCATCGCGCATTCAACAGGTAAAAAATACCTATCTTCACGAAATGTTCTTTTTTTATGGGCAACGATTTACTGTTATAATGAAAATCAGGAAGGGAGGAGCGAACGGATGTTGCTCATATCGGTATTGGCGGCCGCGATCATACCGGGAATTGCGTTGCTCGCTTATTTTTACTGGAAAGATCGCTATGACGCCGAACCGATCCCGATCGTGGTCAAGATGTTCCTGACCGGAGCATTGATCGTGGTCCCGATCATGATCGTCCAACGCAGCTTGGTCATCTGGTGGGGAGAAAACCCGTTTACTTACTCGTTTATTATATCCGCGGGTGTTGAAGAGTTTTTCAAATGGTTCGTTCTTTATCATATTATTTATAATCATACTGTGTTCGATGAGCCATACGACGGCATTGTGTATGCCGTAGCTGTGTCGCTGGGCTTCGCTACGCTAGAGAACGTGCTCTACGCCTTTCTTCAGCCCGCGACGTTCGGATCTCTTATGATTCGTGCACTGCTTCCGGTTTCGGGACATGCTTTATTCGGCGTCTTTATGGGTTACTCTCTGGGTAAAGCGAAGTTTTCTGTCGGCAGGTCCGTTAAGGTTCACTTATGGCTTGCTTTACTGCTTCCTATCGCTTGGCATGGCGTATATGACTATCTATTTCTTACCGTTCCGTCGACTTGGGTCTGGCTCGCCGTTCCGTTTATGTTCTTGTTATGGTTCAGGGGGATGCGGATGGTGAATAGCGCCAATGCCATCTCTCCGTTTCGGTTTATTAAGCGGGAGGAAGAGATTAAATACTAGCCGATCCGTCCATACTGGGTGTGATAACATTCGGTAAAGGAGAGGGGCCTTGTTGTCTCAACGGCTGAAGGTAACGATCAGGTGCAACCGTTGCAATGAAAAATTCATTTTACGAGGGCGTAAAGACAGGGGACGGGTGGATACCGGATTCAAGATGTGCCTGTGCAATAACGCCGAGGATTTCGATATCGAAGAGGAAGCGCTCATCTAGCCGATGGGCGCTTTGTTTCCTTTCTGGACGAATCGTGCCGAATTCGCGCATAAAGTCGAAGTCTTCTTCCCACAATAACGGCATACCGTATGGGAATGAAAGGGGTCGGCTTTTCATGTATGCTCGATTAAGTTCTATTTTGTTTCCGATCGCGACGCTTCTGTTTATCGGCTCCATTGTCTGGGGGTATCAGGAGCATCAGGAGAAAAACTCCGTTCTGATCAAGGCGGAAAACCAGTACCAGCGCGCCTTCCACGATCTAAGCACGCATATGGGAAGACTGCACGATCAGCTCGGACAAACGCTTGCGGTATCGTCCGCGTCCCAAGGAATGCATCGCAAAGGACTGGTGAACGTCTGGAGACTGACAAGCCAAGCTCAGAACGAGATCAATCAGCTTCCGCTCGCGATGCTGCCGTTCAACAAAGCGGAGGAGTTCCTCTCTCGGATGTCGAATTTCGCTTACCGCACATCCGTTCGGGATTTGACGAAAGAGCCGCTTAGCTCCGATGAAGTCAAAATGATGAAATCGTTGTATAAGACCGCGGGATCGGTTAACCAGGAACTAGGCAAAGTTCAAGATGCGGTCCTCAAGAACCGCTTGCGCTGGATGGATGTGGAAGTTGCAATGGCGAGCGAGAATGGCCCCCACGACAATACGATCATCGACGGGTTCAAATCGATGGACAAGCATATGGGGGCTTATCCAGAGGCGGAATGGGGACCGTCCGCGATGTCCACGGCCCGCAAGCTTTCGTCTAAGGGATTGGACGGTAGCGAAGTGTCGCCGGATGAAATCAGGAGGAAAGCCGTCCAATTCCTCGGCCATTCGGCGGCCAACGGCGAAATCCAGGTCACGGAGCAAGGCGGCAAGACGGAGTTGCCCGTATACGCGGTTACAGTTAATGGACATGGCGGAACTCCGGTGCAAATGGATTATACGCGCAAAGGGGGGCACCTTCTCTGGTATATGAATCCCCGCGTCGTCAAAAGCCGGAAAATCAATTTCGATACGGCGCGCAATAAGGGCTCCCAGTTTCTGATACGGCACGATTACAAAGATATGACTCCGATCACTTACGACGAATACGACCATGTCGCTGTCTTCACTTACGCCCATACAATCGGCGGCGTAAAAAACTATTCGGACAAAATGACGGTGCGCGTCGCTTTGGATAATGGAGAAATCGTGGGATTGCAAGCGAGCGACCACGTGTTTGCTCAGAAGGTTCTGACGCCGGGCAAGCCAAAGCTGACGAAGGAGCAAACGCGAAAAGGATTGAATCCGGACTTCCGCATCGAAAGCTCGTCGCTAGCTGTCATCGAGAATGATATGCGCAAGCCGACGCTGTGTCACGAGTTCATGGGCAAGATCAACGACCGCCACTATCGGATCTATTTGAATGCAGACACGGGGCTTGAGGAAAGTATCGAGGAAATCCCGAGTTCGGAAAAAGCGATATACAAATAAAACGGATTCCGCATGCGCCATCCCCCGGGTTTCGCCGGAGTGATGGCGTATTTTCGTTCCCGAATCCCTATCCGCATGATATAATGTGTCCGAATCATACTATCGTTAAGAAAAGGATATGCCGTTTTTTGTTTCAAAACGGCTCATCCGGGACACGGAGGGGTGCAGGTGCTTCCGAAAATCAACCAAATGATGTACATACAGACCGAAGCCGATTCCGAGACGGTTACGTTGCGCTCGCGCGTTGCGGATATAGACGACGTGAACGTTTATATCGAAATTCCGTTAAACGAGAAAAGCCGAAAGCTGTATCGAGCCCGTGAAGGGGAAGAAATGGAGTTGTATTTTTTCACCCAAGACGGAGTGAAGCATTTATTCTCCAGCAGCGTCACCGGATTCCGCAAGGAATCGGTCCCTCTGATCGCGATCCGCAAGCCCGATCCGGACCAGATAACGAAAGATCAGCGGCGAAGCTTCCTCAGGGTTAACGCCAATCTGGAGCTTGCCGTTAAGATCGGAGATAAGCTCAGCTTCGTCGCCGTCACCGAGGATATAAGCGGAGGCGGGGTTTCTTTCTTATGCGAAAGAAGATGGCCGATTGGACCGAATGACGTGCTTTCTTGTTGGTTATTATTAAGCTATAAGGGCGGATCGATCGCACACGCCAAATTCGAAGGAGAAGTCGTCAGAGTGTTGCCGATCGAGCCGGACAAGCATTTGATCATGATGCGCTTTCAGGAAATCTCGGATTCCGATCAACAGAAAGTGATACGATACTGTTTCGAACGTCAATTGGACATGCGCAGGGAATGAAGCAGGCGACAGCCGGCGCGGCCTTGGCGCGCGTTCCGGAGGGCCTGATAGATGGTGAAGAAATCGAAAGATAGATACGACCAAGAGTTTATTGCCTGGTCGGATCGCATGGAGAAGATGTTGATCAAAGGGATCAAAGCGCTTATCGGGTTGTTGATCGTAGCCCAGCTTGCTTTGCAATTTCCCGCCGTCAGGCATTGGATCACGAAGGCGGATAGCGCGGAAGGAGTTCCCTTTCATCGCCAATCCCGCTAGCGTTTACGCAACCATTTTTGCATCCGCAAAGGCCCTGTGGTATAATTTTCTCGATCCACGCAGGCTGTGCCTGCCTTATTTTTTGGTCAGCAAGCGCAATTCGTCATCTCTTGTTGTCGGCATGTAGGAGGTCTAATCTTTATCTTATGAACGCACCGTATTCCCCTCGAATCAATATCGCGATCGACGGTCCGGCTGGAGCCGGCAAAAGCACGGTCGCCCGCAAGGTTGCCAGCGCTCTTCGCTATATCTACATAGACACCGGCGCCATGTACAGGGCGGTTACGTTGAAGGTGCTAGAATCGGGGCTTTCGACCGAGGATAACGAGGGTGTAGGTCGTTTGGCGGACGGATTGGATATCGTTCTATTACCCGGCGCCGAGTCCCAGCGCGTTCTCGTGAACGGAGAAGACGTAACCTCGCGGATCAGAACGTTGGACATTAATCGCAATGTATCCTACGTTGCCCGATTAGCCGACGTTCGCTCAAGAATGGCCGAGCTCCAACGGCGCATGGCCTTGGAGAAAGGCGTCGTCATGGACGGACGGGATATCGGCACGCACGTTCTTCCGGACGCGGAGCTTAAAGTTTTTCTAACCGCTACGCCGAGAGAGAGGGCCAAACGGCGATTCCTTGAGCTCGATCCGAACGAAGGGATCACGCTTGAGCAACTGGAGAAGGAAATCACCGAGCGGGATCGCTTGGATCAAGAGCGCAACATTGCGCCTCTCCTTCAGGCTCACGACGCTCTTCTGCTCGATTCCACGGGAAAGACAGTGGACGAGGTTGCGGAAGAAATCGTACAATGGGGACTTGCGGCGGTAAGAACCATTTCGGCGGGGGAGAAGTAAATTATGTTATATCGTTTCGCAAGAGCTATTCTCCGCTTCGTTTACTGGTTGCTCTACCGGCTGGAGGTCAGGGGAGTCGAGCAAATTCCCCGGGATGGCCCGCTCGTGTTGTGCAGCAATCACAAAAGTTTACAGGATCCCATCACTTTGGGGATATGGGTGCCCCGCAAAGTTCATTATATGGCGAAAGAAGAGTTATTCCGTATTCCGCTCTTCGGCTCGTTGATTAGAGCTTTAGGAGCGTTTCCGGTCAAACGCGGAGGCGTGAGCAAGGAAGCGATCCGAACGGCGATTACGCTGTTGCAGGGTGGAAACGTGATGGGGATTTTTCCGGAAGGTACCCGCAATGAATCGGTAGGCATGGGCAAACGCGGAGCCGTAACGATGGCTGTCCGCGCCAAGGCTGTTGTCGTACCGGTCGCATTGGTCGGAGAGTACCGTCCGTTCCGCAAGATGCTCGCGGTGTACGGAGCGCCGATTGATCTGACGCCGTACGCGGAGCAAGGCACGTCCGAAAGTTTGGAAGAAGCGACCGAATTGATTATGTCCCGCATCAGGGAAATGGTAAGAACCGGGCAACCGGCTTCTTAATCGGATGCATGTTTCCGGCAAGAAACCATCATACTAAAGGCATTATTTGGTTCTCGCGTTTTCGGGTAAGTAAGATTTAAGCGCCGCATAGTGCGAGTTCAAAAAGTTTAGCCAAGTGATCGAAGTCGAACTTTTTGAACAACCTTTTAAAGCGGGTTTAAATAAAGTTGGGGTAGAACTGAGGAGGTAATTTTTCATGTCTGAAGAAATCAACGTCCAAGAAACTGCGGCTGCAGAACCGGTGGCTGAGAACGTCAGCCAGGAAGCGCTGGAGAATGTCGTAACCTTGAAGAAAGGGGACACCGTGAAAGGTACGGTGGTCAAAATTGACGACAACCAAGCGTACGTTAGCCTTGGATATAAATATGACGGCGTCATTCCGCTGCGCGAACTGTCTTCCGTTAATCTGGAGAATGCCGCAGAAGCGGTTCAAATCGGCCAGGAAGTCGAAGCGAAAATCGTCAGCATCAACGATGCCAAAGAATCGCTCGTTCTTTCCAAACGCCAAGCAGACGCTCCACGCGCGTGGGATGAGCTTCAAGTGAAATTCGACAACGGCGAAGCTTTCGAAGTCGCGATTACCGACGTCGTCAAAGGCGGCCTGGTCGCTGACGTGGGCGTACGCGGATTTATTCCGGCATCCATGGTAGAACGTCATTTCGTAGAAGATTTCAGCTCGTATAAGGGCCGTACGTTAAAGGTGAAAGTCAAAGAAATCGACCGTGAAAACAACAAGGTCATTCTTTCCGCCAAGGACGTGCTCGATGCCGAGTACGAAGAGCAAAAACAAAAAATCATGAACGAGCTTCAACCTGGCCAAGTGTTGGAAGGAAAAGTCCAACGCTTGACACCATTCGGAGCTTTCGTGGATATCGGCGGCATCGATGGTCTCGTGCACGTGTCCGAGATGGCTTGGCAACATGTCGCGCATCCTGCGGACGTCGTCTCCGAAGGCCAAGACGTAAAGGTGAAAGTGCTGAAAGTCGATCCTTCGATCGGCAAAATTTCCCTCAGCATTAAAGCGGCTCAACCGGGTCCTTGGGAAACGGCTGTCGGCCAATTCAACATCGGCGATGTCGTAACTGGCGTCGTTAAACGTCTGGTCACTTTCGGAGCATTCGTTGAAATCGCTCCGGGCGTAGAGGGACTCGTTCACATTTCGCAAATCGCGCATCGCCATGTCGCAACGCCTCACGAGGTGTTGAAGGAAGGTCAAGAAGTTCAAGCGAAAGTGCTTGATTTCAACCCTGCCGAGAAACGCGTTTCCCTGTCCATCAAGGAAACGGAAGAAGCGCCGGCCCGTCCGGAACGCGAAGCTCGCGCACCGCGCGCGCCAAGAGAAGAAACGAACCTTCCGCCGGCTGAAAGCATGAGCTTTAACCTGGGAGAACGTTTCGGCGATAAGCTGAGCAAGTTCAAATAAGTTATATTTTCGAAAACCCGCCTATGCAGGCGGGTTTTTTGCGTCTAGACGCTGCAGCCCCTGAATAGCACGATTGTTTCGAGCAACTCCGACGAATGGACACTGCTGTTTCAGAATAGCACGATTATTTCGAGCAACTCCGGCGAATAGACACTGCAGTCCCAAAATAGCGCGATTGTTTCGAGTAACTCCGGCAGAGGCGGCCTCTCCGATATTTCCTCGTCGTCCATCGAGAGCATGGATTGCAGCCTATCCGGCGCATACTAGCTTATGGAGGTGAGAGGGGATGTCGCCGATATTCATAGCCGCTTTCTTATGGTTGATCGCCGCGATCTTATGGTGGAGCGGATGGAGGGAGGAGCCAATCGAGGGAGTGCCGTATTGGGCCGTCGGCATTTTTCTTGCCGTTTGGCCGCTCGCGATACTCGGGAGTCTTCCCGTAACCTCGTCGGTGTCGCTTAACGGGGCATGGTTATGGACGCTGATCTCCGTCGGTGCGTTGGCATGGCGAATCCCTCCCGCCAGGAGGTGGATGTCGCTGTCGGCCGGCATTCTGATTGGTTCCGTTGCGATTCTGCTCGGCAGAATTGCATATTCGCCAATCGGGATCGCTCACGGTTACACGCCTTGGGCGATTCCGATACTCGTAGGCTTGCTGGCTGCGCTTTTTCTTCGTTCCTTGCCGGAACAGGTGCTGGCGATATCGTTAAGCCTCATCTTAAGCGAAGGGATTGCGGCTATCGTGCAAGCCCCCGGTGAGTCGATGTCGGAGATAAGGGGCGCTGCGTGGCTTGAGGGCTGGTGGATCGCCGTGTCGTTTGCTCGATTATGGAGCGCGGCCGTGAAGTCGGCAGTAGAACACGGAAGGAAACTAACGTTGAAATTCAGCGGAAAAAGAGGGGGGCAGCGTTTATGATGCTCGGCTGGCTACATGCCCACAAAGAATTGACCGCCGTCGTTCTCGGAACGGCGTTCGGAATGGCGGTAAGGGTAACGATGCTTCGCAGCGATTATCGCCAATACCCGGCGTATCCTCATGGGAAGATCATCCACTTGTCGCTCGGATTGATCGCCGGGGCACTAGGTTCGGTCGCCGTTCCTGCGCTGTACAACAAAGATTACACGGCGATCACGTTCTTGTCACTCGCGGCGCAGCAATTTCGCGAAGTGCGCAATATGGAACGCAACACGCTGACCGCGATCGACAAAATGGAATTGATCCCGAGAGGGGCCGCTTATATCGAAGGGATTGCGGTCGTGTTTGAAGGGCGCAATTATTTGGCGATCCTGACCGCTTTTATAACCAGTAATTTCGTCCTCTGGATCGGTTGGTGGGTGGGTTTGATCATGGGTTTAGTGTTGCTAGTAGTAGCGAATTACTTTATGAAGGGAAAAAAAATATCCCATATCGCCGACGTCCAGATGGCGCCTCTCAAGCTAGAGGGGCCAAATCTGTTCGTCGGAGACGTGTACTTAATGAATGTGGGCTTGGACGAGAGCAGGAACATTATCATGCAACTGGGCATCGGCTTTATTTTGACTCCGAAGAACGACGACGCCAAAGTCACGATCGCCAATCTGGGGCAGCGTCAAGCGATCCTTCACGACGTGTCGACGCGGCTTGGCGTCTATCGCGACGATGGCGACCCTTCTTTGCTGCCGATCGCGAAATTAGGTCTGCCTACCGGCAAGCTGGGAATTCTCGTACTGCCGCGTGAGAAGGATACGGACAAAGCTTATCAATCGGTTAGAAACGTGCCGCTTCTAGAGGCGGCCGTGCGCATGCCTACGGAAGCAAACCGAAAGAGCACGGAGGCGAACCCAAGTGGCTAAGATCGTTGGCGTCGTCACGACGAAGCGCGAGTATGTCGGAGGCGGAGCTCCGATTATCTTCGCGAGAGACGAAGCTCATCTGCAAATGATTGCCCACTTGCTGGAGAAGGTGATGGACTGTTCCGCCCATTCGGTCGACGAGGAACTGTTTATTATCGTGGATCACAAGTAATTATCTGAAGACGATCCACTCCAAACATGGGCTCAGGCAATAATCGTTAGCCAAGTAGACCGATTTTTGATATGATGAAATTTGCGATTGTTTCAGTTCCTGGCCCTGCCAGGACGATGATTGTTCGATATGTTGAGGAGTGGAAAATATGGCACGACCCGTTATAGCCATCGTTGGAAGGCCCAATGTGGGCAAATCCACGATATTTAACCGGATTATCGGCGACCGTCTTGCGATCGTCGAAGATAAACCGGGTGTAACCAGAGATCGTATATACGGCACCGGAGAGTGGAATGGGCGTTCATTTAACGTCATTGATACCGGCGGCATTGAAATCGACGGCGAAGATAGCTTGCTTCGATCGGTAAGAATACAGGCTGAGCTTGCCATCGAAGAGGCAGACGTCATTATTTTTATGGTCGACGCCAAATCCGGAGTGACGAACGCGGATGAAGAAGTGGTGCGTTTGCTGTTCCGTTCGCGCAAGCCGATCGTGCTTGGGGTTAATAAAGTCGATAATCTGCAGCGGATGGACGACATTTACGAGTTTTATTCGCTTGGCATCGGCGATCCGTTGCCGCTATCAGGCTCGCACGGAACGGGTATCGGCGACTTGCTCGATGCTGCAGTGAGCAAACTTCCGGTCAAAGAAGACCAAGAGTATAACGACGACGTGATCAAGGTCGCGTTGATCGGACGCCCGAACGTGGGCAAATCCTCTCTCGTGAACGCGATTCTAGGAGAGGAGCGCGTTATCGTTAGCAATATCGCGGGAACGACACGCGACGCGATTGACACGCCGTTCGAGAAAGACGGGCAGAAATACGTTCTGATCGATACGGCAGGCATGCGCAAACGCGGCAAGGTCTACGAGACGACTGAGAAGTACAGCGTGATGAGAGCGATGCAAGCGATCGAACGCGCGGATGTCGTGCTCGTCGTCATTAACGGCGAGGAGGGCATTATCGAGCAGGATAAGCATATTGCCGGATATGCGCATGAGAACGGCAAAGCGGCGATCTTCGTCGTGAACAAATGGGATGTCGTCGAGAAGGACGACAAAACGATGCAGCATTTCACGAACTCGATTCGCGAACAATTTCTGTTCATGACATATGCGCCTGTCGTGTTCTTGTCCGCTCTGACGAAACATCGACTGACCAAGCTGTTCCCCGTTATAACGCGGGTTGCCGAGCAGCATGCGCTGCGCGTACCGACGAACGTGCTGAACGACATCTTGTCGGATGCGGTCGCGATGAATCCGCCGCCGACGGACAAGGGAAGAAGATTGCGCATCAACTATATGACGCAGATCGCGGTCAAACCGCCGACTTTCCTCATTTTCGTCAACGACCCCGAACTTATGCATTTTTCTTACGAACGGTATTTGGAGAACAAAATCCGCGCGGCTTTCGCTTTCGAAGGAACTCCGCTGAGATTGTTCACCCGTAAGAAATCCGATCAAGAATAGGGGAGAACGGCGTGCTCAACACGATTATTGCGATTATCGTCAGTTATTTATTAGGCTCGATTTCATTCAGCATTTTGTTCGCGCGGTGGCTCCGCAAGATCGATATCAGGGAGCACGGCAGCGGCAACGCGGGAGCGACGAATACGCTCAGAGTATTGGGCAAAGGACCGGCGATCGCCGTGTTCCTGCTTGATATTGCCAAAGGTTCGGCCGGTGTGCTCATTGGACAGTGGTTAGGGGACGGCAACGCTTGGATCCCGGTCGCATGCGGTTTGGCCGCTATCGCCGGACATAACTGGCCGATCTATTTCAGGTTCAAAGGCGGTAAGGGGATCGCAACAACCGTCGGAGCTTTGGTGATTTGGGCGTTTTTGCCGACGCTGATCGCGGGAATCGCGGCTATTTTGATTATTGTCGTTACTCGCTACGTATCTTTAGGGTCTCTGATCTTCGCCGTATTGCTTCCGATCTTGTTTTATATATTCGATCTGAACACCTCGTTGATATGGGGGGCAGTCGTCGTTGCCGTGCTTGCGATTGTCCGCCATCGCAAGAACATCGTTAAGCTTATGAACGGAACTGAAAATAAGCTGGGCGGCGGTAAGAAGGGGGAGCCTCACGGTGTCTAAGAAAATCGCCGTAATCGTTGCGGGCAGTTGGGGGACGGCATTATCTCGGGTGCTTGCGGATAACGGACATCGCGTCATGTTATGGACGCGTAAACAAGCTCAAGCGGACGAGATCAACCGCGAGCGCAGCAACGACAAGTTCCTTCCCGGTGTAAAGTTGCCCGAGGGGATCTCGGCCACGTCCGATATGGCCGAAGCGATGGCAGGCGCCGAGGCGGTGCTGTTCGTCGCGCCTTCGTCCGCCATGCGAGAAGTCGCTCGCCAAGCGGCTAAGGTTCTTCAAAAGGACGCATTGGTTATTCATGCGACGAAAGGTTACGAGAGCGATTCTCTGAAACGAATGTCCGTCGTGCTCTCGGAGGAACTAGGTCGTCCGGAGAGCAGTATCGTCGTCTTGTCCGGACCCAGCCATGCGGAGGAAGTCGTGCAGCAGCATCCGACGACGATCGTCGTGGCAGCCAAGGACGTTTCCTGCGCGGAAGCGGCGCAAGATTTATTCATGAATCATTCTTACTTCCGAGTCTATACGAATCCGGATATGGTCGGCGTGGAGACGGCCGGAGCGATCAAGAACATTATCGCGCTTGGGGCCGGTCTTTCCGATGGACTCGGCTTCGGCGACAATGCCAAGGCGGCGCTCATTACGCGCGGCTTGGCGGAGATCGCTAGGCTTGGAGATGCGATCGGGGCTAACCCCTTGACGTTCGCGGGCTTGGCCGGCGTAGGCGACTTAATAGGGACGTGCACCAGTCAACATAGCCGCAACTGGAGAGCAGGCTCAATGCTAGCGCAAGGGATTCCGTTGCCAGAAGTACTGGAGCGAATGGGCATGGTCGTAGAAGGCGTGAGAACGACGAAAGCCGCTTACGTACTGGCCCGCCAGCATGGTGTCGAGATGCCGATCACGGATCAGCTCTATGCCGTTCTATTTGAAGGATTGTCTCCCGATAAAGCGGTCGGGGCGCTAATGGGTCGCGTTCGTACCCACGAGATCGAGGAAGTCGCGACCGAATTGACGAGCAAGCGGGCCAATCGATCAATATAAGGCTTGGGCGGTAAAAGCCCGCACCCTTCGAACCTTCTCCTCATAGGATGCATTGTTACATTCGGAGGAGGGGAAGTATGGACAAATTTCCGAAGGATCTACTCGGCGCCGTCAATAAAAAAACCGGGAAAAACATCTCCGAAAACTCCATCAAGAAGATCGCGAGCTCTGTTACTCCCAGCACTTTACAAAGCGATGCCCAGATCAGGGCGTTGATTAAACAGGTGTCGGCGATGGCTAACGTTCCCGTATCCGAAAGCACGATACAGGAAATCGTCGGTGCCGTCAAGAAGAGCGGGTTGAACATGGGCAACTTGGAGTCGCTCGTCAAAATGATGGTGAAGAAATAATAACGGAGCGTAATGCAAAAAGACTTCCGGTCGCCGGAAGTCTTTTTGTGCGTCATTTATGTAGGAGATGGGCGGAAAACCGATCTATCTCACTGGGGCTTAGCTGACGTTTCTTTGAGAGAATCTTTGCGGGATTGTCCAGGCTGCCACGGCGGCGAGAGCGATCCAGAGAACGTCGTACATTTTGAACATGTCGCTAAAGGAGATAATGGAGCCGGCATCCGATAAACCTAGTTGCTGAAGGTACTCTTCGACATCTTGTTTGACTAAATAATAAGTGATGTATTTGCCTGCGAGAACACCCAGCAAACCGAATATGACCGCGATAATCTGGTGCAGTGGCGTCACGTTTTTCCGAGATAAGAAAGCAACGACGAAGCCGACTAGCGCGCCGATTGCCGAAGCCAGTATGCCAAGCTCGTAATTGCCATAATAGGCGATCAATGCCCAAACGACGGCTCCCACCAACGCTGCGGCGACTGCCCCGACGATAATGACGCCCATCGGCAAGGATCTGGTTTCCTGTTCCGGCTCCCTCGTAATTTCATACTGAATTCTTTGCGAATTTGCGGATTGCGATTGCTCGCCTTGCGTTTGTTCCAATTGCGGAGTTTCCAATTTCGTAACACCCTTTCGTCTAAGTTAAAACTTTCCAAAATTACTATTCTACACCGATAGCTCTATTCCTCCTTCATTCGACAAAAAACTACTTTTACTCCATTTTTGTCAACCTACTTGTCAAATGGTATAATATTAAGCATTTGAGTCAGTAAGAGATGGGAGGGCGGCATCGATGTTTAACATGCTGCAAACGTACGCCGCGGCCAAGCTGGATCCGATGAGCAAAATGTGGGTGTCCTTCATCGGGATCGGCTTGATGGTATTGGCGGCGTTAATGATTACATTCGCGCGCACCAAAACAAAAGGATGGGTTCGTCTCGTCCTCACGCTAGTCGCGATCGTTATGCTGATTTATGGTATGATTTGTGGACTTTTATCCATCGTATAATACATAAGTGGAGGGGATCAGCATACTTACTTTAACCGGACGAACCCTCTCGAAAACGGTCGAAACGCAAATCGGCAAAAGCTTGCTCCAGATCGCGCAGTCCGAATCGATAGATTGGCAGTTCAACTGTTCCAGGGGCACATGCGCGAAGTGCAGATGTATCGTGGAGGAAGGCGCGGATCTGCTGTCGGAAGTGAGCGATGCCGAGTGGGACCGACTGGGACCGGACGAATTGGATGCGGGATATCGGCTGGGCTGCCAAGCCGTCGTAGAGGCGAAGGGCGTCATCAAAGCGATAAACAAAACTTATTTCTAAGCCAAGAATGGAAGTGGCCGATATGCGGAACGATTTGCCGCTCTCCGCGCTGACGAAGCTGATCGCCGAGCTGGAGGAAGAAGAAGCCAGCTACGTCGTCGGGGGCAGCACGGGGCTGGTTCTGCGCGGAGCGAACCTAGATCGCCCTCCGCGCGATCTGGATGTTTACGTCGATGAGGATGCGGTTCGTCCCGTTCACGAACGTTTGCGTTCTTATGCGTTAGATGGCCCGGAAGACAACGAGACGGAAAAATACCATTCCACGTTGTCCCATTATCGGATCGAGGGAACGATGGTCGAGCTGGTCGGACATTTTCGCGTTTACGCCAGACAATCCGTCTATACGACGGAAGTGAACGGGTTTCTTTACCCCAATTGCGACATCATCGAGTTTGACGGAGTTAAGGTTCCTGTTATTCCTTTGGGGCACGAATTGATCTTTAACGTGCTGCGCGAGCGGCACGATCGAGCGGAAGCGGCGGGGAAGCTGATCTCGCAGGATCCAGATAAGCATATGCCCTTGCTGAAGGAACTCATTCGCAGAAATCGATTAAGCGAACAAATCGCGGCGGAAACGCTGGCGCTTGCAGGCGCCAGGATGTTCGATCCCCAGGAGGAGCAATGATGGGGGGCGGGGGCAAACATTCGGTAACCTTCGGGCCGGACGGGGAGCAAATCTTCGTTAGACCGGGAACGACTTTATTGGAAGCGTCCCGCAGGGCAGGCGCGAAGGTTCGCACGCGCTGCGGAGGCGTGGCCGGATGTCTGATGTGTAAAATCCATGTGTCCGAGGATCAGGCGGATCGTCTACAGCCTCCGACTACGGCGGAAATTCGCAAGCTCGGCTCTCTGCTGGGGCAAGGTGTACGTCTCTCCTGCCAAGCCAGAACGCGGGGCGACGTCGTCGTGTCGATTCCGGAGGATCCGCTAAAAGCGGCGATCCGCAAGCGGCTGGCTGAACAGGAAGAAGACGATTGGTTGATTTGACGTCATTCGGGAGGATTCAACGATGATAGTTCGATTATTGCCCAAGGCGCTAGCAGCGGTATTGGCGAGCCTGGCGTTATTATTGCTGGCGGGATGCATGTATCCGGAGGACCAATCTCCGGGAAACAACGCATCGGCCAGAGAAGCGGTGCTTACCGTGCAGGATGCGGTGGACCGCTATCGTGAACAGACGGGACTGCTGCCGATTCAGAATGCCGATGAGACGATTCCGCAGTACGAGAAATATAAAGTGGATTTCGGCAAATTAAAAAGACTCGGTTATGTCTCTCAAGTTCCCGGTGCCGCTTTCGAAAGCGGAGGCGCATATCAATTTCTCATTATCGATGAAGAGACGAATCCGCTCGTCAGGCTGCTTGATCTAACAGTGTTTCAATCCGTCGCCGGCGTTCAGAAGAAGGTGGACGAATATCGCGCCGGACACGCGAACCGCAATCCGGCGGGCGACGAAGTATATCCCGGATTCGCTTCGGTCGATTTCTCCAAGCTAGGCATGAAATCTCTGGAGATCCGAAGCATGTATTCTCGTCAAACGTTAAATTTGCTCGTGGACGAAGCAGGTCAAGTGTTCGTCGATTACGGAATCGATATCGCGACCGCGCTGAATAAGGCGGAGGTCAAGCCCGGAGCGAATGAAGACCTTAGACGCATGTTGATCGACGCCTCGTATTTCGTTCCCGTTCGATCTCCGGCTTACCAATTGGTGAACGGCGAACCGACGGCAGTTCGTTCTTGATATCTACTCTTTTCATAAAAAAGATTAAAGGGAGATGACATACGTGTCTCTCTTTTTTCATATGCTCATGGGGGAAACACGGGGAGCTCTGGCAGGCGTAAGCCGACAGGGCAAACATTTTGTGCGGGCGGCGTCATATTCGGGACAATCGCACATACAATGTTACTAGTCCAAGTTCGTGTACGAGTTCCGCCCTGAAGGCGGGTCACGAAAGTTTCGCGATTACGATGGGAGGGAATCTCAGTGGAAAAAGTGGACATTTTCAAGGATATCGCCGAACGCACCGGCGGCGATATCTACCTCGGGGTCGTGGGTGCCGTCCGCACGGGCAAATCGACCTTTATCAAACGGTTTATGGAAACCGTTGTTTTACCTAATATCGCGTTTGAAGCGGATCGGATCAGAGCGATCGACGAATTGCCTCAAAGCGCGGCAGGCCGTACAATCATGACGACGGAGCCGAAGTTCGTCCCGAACAACGCGGTGCAGCTCAAAGTGGCTGAAGGCCTCGAAGTGAACGTCCGCCTCGTCGATTGCGTCGGATATACGGTCGACGGAGCGAAAGGCTTCGAGGATGAAGGCGGTCCGCGTATGATTACGACACCTTGGTTCGAGGATCCGATTCCGTTCCAAGAAGCGGCAGAGATCGGAACGCGCAAAGTCATTCAAGAGCATTCCACTCTTGGCGTCGTCGTGACGACGGACGGAACGATCTCGGAAATTCCTCGCGGCTCCTATGTTGACGCCGAGGAGCGGGTCGTGAACGAGTTGAAGGAAGTTGGCAAGCCGTTCGTCTTAATCGTGAACTCCGCACGGCCGAGGAGCGAAGAAACTCAGGCGCTCCGCAACGAGCTGGCCATTAAATACGATATTCCCGTTATGGCGGTAAGCGCCGCGACGATGGGCGAAGACGAAGTTATGGGCGTTCTTCGCGAAGTGCTGTACGAATTCCCCGTGCACGAAGTCAACGTTAATCTGCCAAGCTGGGTCATGGTACTAAACGAAGGCCACTGGCTGCGCACGAGCTACGAGAATTCCGTTCGTGAGACGGTCAAGGATATTCGCAGACTGCGTGACGTGGAACGTGTCGTCGCCCAGTTCATGGAGTACGATTTCGTGGCTAGAGCCGGCCTCAGCGGCATGAATATGGGGCAAGGCGTAGCCGAAATCGACCTATACGCTCCCGATGAACTGTACGACAAAATCCTGATGGAAGTCGTCGGAACCGAAATCCGCGGCAAGGATCATCTGCTTCAGCTAATGCAGGAGTTCTCGCACGCGAAGAGGGAATACGACCGGTTCTCGGAAGCGCTCGAGATGGTCAAGACGACAGGCTACGGAATCGCGGCCCCATCGCTTGCGGAGATGGTGCTTGACGAGCCGGAGCTCATTCGACAAGGTTCGCGTTTCGGCGTCAGGCTGAAAGCGACGGCGCCTTCGATCCACATGATCCGGGTCGACGTCGAGTCCGAATTCGCGCCGATCATCGGTACGGAGAAGCAAAGCGAAGAGCTCGTTCGCTACCTCATGCAGGATTTCGAGAAAGATCCGATCAAGATTTGGGAATCCGACATTTTCGGGCGCTCGCTGCATTCGATCGTCAGGGAAGGCATTCAGGGCAAGATCGCGATGATGCCCGACAATGCTCGTTACAAGCTGCAAGAAACGCTGGGCCGGATCATCAACGAAGGCTCGGGCGGCTTGATCGCAATCATTCTATAAGTGGTCTTACGAAGCGCTTGCCGGTACTTGTGCCGGTCAAACGCTTCTTTTGTTTTCAAGACTGCAATTAACTGTAACCCCGCTCCGCGTAGTCAGGTTTCACCTGACTACACGTGCCAAAGTCCCGTTTTGCACCGTCTAATCAGCTTTCACCTGACTACACGCGCCAAAGTTCCGTATTGCGCCGTCTAATCAGGTTTCACCTGACTACACGCGTCCAAGTCTCGTTTTGTGCCGTCTAATCAGGTTTCACCTGACTACACGCGTCCGAGTCCCGTTTTGCGCCGTCTAATCAGGATTCACCTGACTACACGCGTCCGCTACCCCGTTTTGCGCCGCCTAATCAGGTTTCACCTAACTACACGCGCCAAAGTCCCATTCAGCACCGTCTAATTCGTTATTACCTAACTAAACCCATCAGTACCCGCAAAGATTACAAGACTTCTATCAATATAGGAAATGAAAGCGCAATTCTAGTGGCAAATCCAAGAATATGCGATCTAGGATATTGCCAGTCGCGGGGAATTCGCCTACAATGTTCTGATGGACAGAACGTGCAAAGATAGCGTATAGCCGCAGCAATATGCGAATTTTTTGAATTAAGTAATAAAACCGATTGACATACTCGGAATAACTGGTTATAGTAAATTTCATCATAGACATGCAGTTATGAATTGGGAGGCAAGAGAGAGATGAATCAACGTAAATTTAAAGGGTCATGGGTCGCACTGTTGCTAGTATTCGTATTGGTGCTGGCGGCGTGCGGTAAAAAAGAAAACAACAACGCGGGCAGCTCGTCGCCTGCTGCGGAATCGCCATCTGCTTCGGCAAGCGCGCCTGCATCCAACGATTCGGAACAAAACGCGGAACTGGATGCGCTTAAAGGCAAAAGAATTGCGCTCGTCATGCGTTTCAACACGGGAACGTTCTCCGCTCAATACGTAGACGGTGTTAAGAAACAAGTGGCCAAATTCGGCGGCGAAGTGACTGTGCTTGCTTCCGAGAACGATCTGGCGAAAATGGCGGCGAACTTGGATTCCGCTGTTAACCAGAAGTTCGACGGCATTCTGATCGACCACGGCGATGCCGCGGCACTGACGAATGGTCTGAATAAAGCGAAAGAGGCTGGCATTCCGATCGTCGCGTTCGACTCGGGCCTGCAGTCTTTCGAAGGTATTACGAATCTCGCCCAGAACGACCAGCAGCTTGCCGAGTTCACGCTCGAGAAGCTCGCGGAAGAAGCAGGCGGCAAAGGCAATATCGTTAAAGTATGGGTTGCCGGATTCCCTCCAATGGAAAGCCGTCAAATCTCTTACAAAGCGTTCACCGAGAAGTATACAGACATTAAAGAAATCGCGTCGTTCGGCGACGCAAGCAATCCGCAGCTCGATACGCAAAATAAAATGGAAGCCGTATTGAAACAATATCCGAAAAAAGGCGACATTACTGCGGTATGGGCGGCATGGGATGAATTCGCTAAAGGCGCAGCCAATGCGATCAAACAAGCCGGACGCGACGAGATCAAAGTATACGGTATCGATCTGAGCGATGAAGACTTGAAGATGATTCAAGATCCGACGAGCCCTTGGGTAGCTTCGGCCGCCGTCGACCCGACTTCGATCGGAACGGTTCAAGTCAGATTCCTGTACCAGAAGTTCCATGGCGATACGACCGATCCGGTTGTTCAATTGGAGCCGGTATTCGTACACCGCGATGCGCTGCCTAAGGACAAAATCATTACGACCGCAGAGCTTTCTCAATACGTGGAAGGCTGGGGTAGCAGCGATCTCGGCAATACGGATTATCTGAAAGAATTGGAAGCGGCTGTAGGCGCAAAATAAACGATTTACAGAACATTCGGCAGGCACGGCGCGGGGATTCATCCGCGCCGTTTCCTGCTGTCAATACGAATTTCGAACAGTCTTCGGCGGGAAAGGGGACGATCTGCGATGTCAACGAACGATAAGGCTTCCGTACTGAATATGAGAAACATCTCGAAATCTTTCGCGGGCGTTTCCGCCTTAAAGAACGTGGATTTCTCTGTCAGAGGCGGGGAAATCCACGCATTGCTCGGTGCGAACGGCGCGGGGAAGAGCACGCTAATGAAAATATTGTCGGGCGCTTACGAGTCAGACGAAGGCAGCATTGAGATCGGGGATGCCTCGTTTAAGTTCGTATCTCCCGCTGATTCCAAGAGAGCGGGCATTCATTGCGTATATCAAGAGGTGGATACTTCACTCGTTCCGCATCTGACCGTTTCGGAGAACATTTTCCTCGATCGATTGGCGACTTCCAAAGCGGGAGCATGGCTCCGTTGGGGTGGCCTGCACGAGGAAGCCCAGGCGGTTCTTAAACGGATCGGGTTGACGCTATCTCCAAGAGAGCTTGTACGGGATTTGACGTTGTCGGAGAAGCAGCTTGTGTTGGTCGCGCGTCTGCTCGCCGAGAATGCCAAATTCGTCATTCTGGATGAGCCTACCGCTCCGCTTAGTCTGGAAGAAGCCGACAAGCTGTTCGGAATCATGACGGGATTAAAAGATGCGGGAATCGGTGTTATCTTTATCTCCCACAGGTTGCCCGAAGTGTTCCGAATTTGCGATCGCATTACCGTGATGAGAGACGGCGAGCACGTCTTGACGGAGGACAAGAGCAAGATCGATGCCAGCGGCGTCGTCCGGGCGATGCTCGGACGCAGTTTCGAAGAGGAGTTTCCGAAGCTGGATGCGAAGATCGGCGAACCGGTATTGAAGGTCGAAGGACTGGAAGCCGGACGGCGCGTACGGGGCGTTAATCTCGAGGTGAAGCGCGGAGAGATCGTTGCGATCGTCGGCTTGGTCGGAGCGGGCAAGACCGAATTGTCCCGGGTGCTGTTCGGCGCGGATTCGTCGGAGCGTGGGACGGTCAGTGTCGGGGGCAAGCCGGTGAATCTCAGAACCCCATCGGACGCGGTCCAAGCGGGTATCGCACTCGTTCCCGAGGAAAGGCGCAAGGAAGGCATACTCGTCAGGGAGTCAGTCTTGCATAACTTGAGCTTGCCTTTGCTGAAAACGATAAGCAAACTTGGGTTTCTGTCCGGCAGATCGGAGCGCGCGTACGCCGCTGAACAGATCGAGGGGCTTGGCATAAAAACTTCGTCGGTGTCCTTGCAGACCGCGTTTCTGAGCGGCGGCAACCAGCAGAAAGTGGCGATCGGCAAATGGATGGGCACGGAAGCGGACGTCTACTTGTTCGATGAGCCTACCAAAGGCGTCGACGTCGGGGCCAAAAGCGATATTTTCCGCATTATTGGAAAGCTCGCGCAGCAAGGCAAAGGCATCGTTTACTTGACGTGCGAATTCGCAGAAGCTCTTGGCTTGGCCGACAGAATTCTCGTGATGTGCGACGGGGCCATCGTAAAAACATTCAACCGCGGCGAAGCAACGCAAGAGGATTTGTTGTATTATGCCAGCGCGGGCCGGGAGGAATTAGCGTGAAAAATCGCCTGCTGCCGTTTACGTTCAAATACGGAGCGCTCATATTCATCGGTTTCGTCATTCTGTTCTTCTCTCTTAGAAACGAATATTTCTTTACCTATAACAATATTACCGATATTCTTCGTTCGATCTCGATTGTGACGTTCGTCGCTATCGGTGTAACGATCTCGCTGACGGTTGATGGATTCGATCTGTCGGTGGGCTCCACTGTATCGCTCTCGACCGTCATTACAGCGACAATGATGGTTTGGTACGAGATGCCGCTTGTCGTCGTGCTGGTCGTTCCGCTTGCGGTAGGTGCCATAGTGGGCTTGCTTAACGCGCTGCTAATCGTTAAGATCCGTATCCCGGACCTTCTAGCGACGCTTGCTGTTATGTATATCGTCAATGGTATTCACAAGACGTATACGAAAGGATATTCGATTTACAGCAATATGCCGCTGTCTGACGGTACGACGGCTCCCGGCGTGATGTCCAAGGAGTTTCTATGGATCGGTCAAGGCAAGTTATTTGGCGTACCTTTTCCCGTCATCCTCATGCTGCTCGCTGTCATTGCCGCCCACATCTTCTTCAAGTACACTCGGTGGGGACGGCAGATGATCATGACCGGCGGGAACGAGGAAGCGGCTCGACTCTCGGGGCTCAAAGTCAAACGCGTACGCACGTTGGCGTACGTCGCTTCCGGCGTCTTCGCTGCGATCGGAGGCATCCTGTTTGCATCGCGGATCGGTTCGGGGCAGATCGATGCAGGAGCTCCGATGCTGATGGAGTCGGTCGCGGCCGTTTTCGTAGGATATTCGGTGTTCGCGGCGGGGCGGCCGAACATTATCGGCACCTTCTTCGGAGCCGTACTGATGGGTGTTCTCGTGAACGGATTGACGATGATGAATGTGCAATATTACACCAACGACATTATTAAAGGTGCGGTGCTCGTTCTTGCCCTTGCCGTTACTTTTATCCATCTCAATCGCCGCAAATCTGGGTGACAAATACCGGGAAATCGCGCCACGCTTGAAACTTCACGATTCCGGAGTGTATAATTTCTGTTGAAACGGATAAACAAATAACATGCCATCGCACGATTGGGGGAGGTGAAATTGCTATGAATAAAACCGAATTGATTACTAAAGTGGCCGAATTGGCCGACTTGTCCAAGAAAGATGCGACCCAAGCGGTTGACGCTGTTTTCGACGTTATTTCCGAAGCGCTGCAGAACGGAGACAAAGTTCAACTCGTAGGGTTTGGCAACTTCGAGGTTCGCGAACGTTCCGCTCGTAAAGGCCGCAACCCGCAAACCGGCGTCGAGATCGAGATCCCAGCCGGCAAGATCCCTGCGTTTAAGCCGGGTAAAGCCCTTAAAGAAGGGATTAAATAACACAAAAATCGTTAGGGTGCGCTCCTGTTTCCTTCAGGGGTGCACCTGTTTTATTCAAATCTAACTACCCCGGCTAATGGTTGCGAGAGTCGTCGCAAATATGCTATAATATCGTAAAATCCCCATCAGGTAGGGATTACCCTATCGTACATATCGCGTACATATCCGGGACGTGGCGCAGCCTGGTAGCGCGCACCCTTGGGGTGGGTGAGGTCGAGAGTTCGAGTCTCTCCGTTCCGACCATATCATGTCAGATATGGCTATCCCTTTCAAACCAAATCGACCATTTCCTTAAGGTGTATCGCACGCTAAAGGGAATGGTTTTTTGTTAGCCTCGCGGTTCTGCGAGAAAGCAGTTAAAAGATTTGACAGCGATCTATCTTTTCTTCATTATGGGAGTCATAAAAGGAGGTTGCACAACGATGGGCGAGAATGAACAAGATTTTGTCGTCATCAAGGCCAAAGACGCCGGCGTGCAAGTTATCGGTTTAACGCGCGGCCAAGACACGAAATTTCACCATACCGAAAAATTGGATAAGGGCGAGGTGTTGATCGTTCAGTTTACCGATCATACGTCGGCCATGAAAATCAGAGGCAAGGCAACGATTATGACGAAACATGGCACGATCGATACGGATGTATAAACAAGTTTACGATGCGGCGCAGGCATAGCCTGCCCTTTTTATTTGTACAATGGGTATGGAAGAGCCTCTACAGGAAAGGGGAAATCACCATGCCCGTTTATCGATTGTTCCCTTGGGGGATATTGGGAATTGGCGGAATTCTCGCCGTGTATTTGCTTGCGCAGTTGCCGCAAATGGAACAAAGCCTGCAGCATCGCCGGGAGTCCGTGGCCGCATTTCAGCCGAATCGGACGAAATGGCTGACGGATGACCGCCTCGTGGATGCGATCGCCGGCGTACCGCTGCATAGCCGGATGCTTAAGGTAGGGTGGGATCATGCGATACTGGCCGTCGATCTGCAGGGAGGAAAGCCTGAACGGGTACGAGATGACATCGGAAAGCTTGTTCTCTTCGCCTACTCCGACACCAGCAATATTAAACAGGTATTAATCCGAGTGTACGGAGAACGAGGCGGCAGCCGCGAATTGCTTCTTGCGGCGGAAACACGCAAAGATGACTGGACGGAGCGGAATTTGGATGAATTGCGGTTGCCGTTAACGGGCGACGGTATGGAGCTGCCCGACCACATTCGGTTTACGTTGACATCGCAAGGAAAACGCTGGATTGCAAATTTTGCAAATTCATGAACAAAGTCAATGGCTTATGCGAGCCTATCTAGGATATGTTATAATAGTTAAGATAAACATCGTTAGAAGTGCCTGGCAGCTAGTTCGGAGGCGGAAGCAATGAGTAGAGCACGAATTAACCAATTGGCGAGCAAGTATATGAGCCACGACATGATCAGCCTGCACACGGATCTACCGGATTTTCCGGAAGGCAGGATTTCTTTGTTATACACTGTTCTGAGCCATCAGCCGAGTTCGGCATCCCATAAGGAACTGCTATCGGTTGTCACGACGCTCGTTCAGATGGGGCTGGACACGCACGATATGGTGGAGAACTCTCCAAGTGGGACGACGAATGGCGTGAAGGGCATGCGAACGCAGCAATTAAGAGTGCTTGCCGGAGATTACTTCAGCAGCCGTTTCTACCATTTGCTGTCCCAAGCCGGACAGATTGAGATGATCCGCCGCCTGAGCGAGGCCGTATGCAACATCAATCAGTTGAAAATGAATTTCTATGGCAAGTTGAAACAGATGAAAATGAACGCGGAAGAGTATCTCCATTGCGGCGCAGAGCTGAAATCTGGGCTGTTCCTCGCGTTTACGGGGGTTATGGGCGGTCTGTACGAGCGCTTGTGGCCGGAAATCGTCGAACGCTTTAGCCGTTGCGAAGTATTGATGCACGAACTGGCTAAAGTAGAGAAGATGTCCTCATTGGCCGGCAGTTGGGGAGTTTGGCATATACTGCAAGAAGGCGCGGAAGAAGATCGGAATATTTTGATCGAACGCGGAGATGAGAATCAATCCATTCAGCCGCTGATTCATAAATACGAGATCGCGGAGAAGTTGAGCGCTCATCTCCGGCAATCGGCAACGCAATTGCAGGTTCTGATTCAGAAGCTGCAGTCGGACAATTTGCTGCGTGAACTGCAGCCTCTGATCGAGCCTTTCGTAAAGGCGGGGCAGCATAGAGCAACCGCATTGAAGGAGTTGGGATAGACAGGATGATGGACGCGGAATCGAAACAGAAACACGTGCATGAAGTATTCGAGAGCATCGCTCCGAAATACGATAGGTTGAACGATATTATTAGCTTCAGAAGACATAAGGCGTGGCGTCGATTCACGATGCGCAAGATGGACGTCAAGCCCGGCCAGACCTCATTGGATCTTTGCTGCGGCACATGCGACTGGACGATCGCTCTTGCCCAAGCGAGCGGAGGCCGGACCGTTGGGCTGGACTTCAGCCGCAATATGCTCGACGTTGGACAAGCCAAAGTCGACAAGCTTGGACTCGGAAATCAAATTACACTTGTCCAGGGGAACGCGATGGATCTCCCTTTCGAGGATAATTCGTTCGACTTTATTACGATCGGGTTCGGCTTGCGCAACGTGCCGGATATCGTCAAGACGCTTAAAGAAATGAAGAGGGTCGTCAAGCCTGGCGGACTCATCGTCTGTCTGGAGCTTTCGAAACCGACCTGGCAGCCGTTCAAAGGCATTTATTATTTTTACTTCGAAAAGCTGATGCCGCTGCTGGGCAAATGGTTCGCGAAGCGGCAAGAACAGTATCGCTGGCTGCCCGAGTCTTTGGTGGCTTTCCCCGATCTGCAAGCGCTCGCCGAAATGTTCCGCAGCATTGGCATGCGCAACGTGAAAGCTTACCCTCTAACGGGCGGAGTCGCTGCGCTGCATATCGGTACGAAAGGGAATGAAATCGTATGATCTCCAAAATTCGCATTTTCCTGGAAATGATTAAATTCGAACATACGCTGTTCGCGCTTCCTTTCGCTTTCGTGGGAGCGATTCTCGGAGCGGTCACCGTCGAGAAGCGCTTGCCGGAATGGGGCGAATGCGGGTGGATTCTCTTAGCGATGGTCGGCGCACGCACGGCGGCAATGGGTCTAAACAGGGTGATCGACAAAGCGATCGACGCCCGTAATCCGAGAACGGCCACGCGGGCGATTCCGGCGGGACTGCTGAAATCGACGGAAGTCATCGTATATATCGTGATCTCCTTCGTGTTGCTATTCTGGGCAGCGGCCCAGTTGAACCCGTTGGCCGTCAAGCTGCTTCCGATCGCCGTGTTTATGACCGTTTTCTATTCTTATACGAAACGCTTTACCTGGGCGTGCCATTTGGTACTGGGACTGACGCTAGGATTGGCACCGCTCGGAGGCTGGGTCGCGATAACGGGTGGCGTCACTTGGACTTCGATGATTCTGTTCGTGACGGTTGCATTGTGGAGCGCGGGTTTCGATATCATCTACGCTTGTCAGGACGTCGAGTTCGACCGTAAGGAAGGTCTTTATTCGATCCCAGCGCGCTTCGGCATCGCACGCGCGCTTGGCATCGCAAGGGTGTTCCACGCACTTACGGCTGTCGGCTTTGCCTTAATACTCGTCCTTACCGATCTGAGCTGGTGGTACTTCATCGGCATGATTTTCTCAGGCGGATTGCTGCTGTACGAGCACAGGCTCGTCAAGCCCAATGATCTTAGCAAACTCAATGCGGCGTTCTTCACGATGAACGGCGTGATCAGTGCCGTTATTTTCGTCTTTACGTTCATTGATCTGGTGGTGGTAAGATCATGGTAATAAAAGCAACCGAAACCTCGGAGCCGAGGCGCTGGGTTGTCGGCATCACAGGCGCCAGCGGCGCGATATACGGAGTGACGCTGTGCCGGCAACTGCTCGCTGCCGGCTTTCATGTTCATCTCGTCATATCGGATGCCGGTTGGCGGGTACTGAAAGAAGAGCTAGGTTGGAATGCCTCCCATCGGTTAGACTGTTTAGATAAGGCTTTCGATTCCGCGCCCGCAGAAGGCAGGATGACTTATCACCCCCTTAACGACATCGGCGCAAGCATCGCCAGCGGTTCCTTCCGCTGCGAAGGAATGGCGATCGTGCCGTGTTCGATGGGATCCCTATCGGCGATCGCGAGTGGCGCATCGACGAATCTGCTCACCCGCGCCGCGGACGTGATGCTGAAGGAAGGACGCCCGCTGCTAATCGTGCCGAGGGAGACGCCCCTTCATGCCATTCACTTGGAAAACATGCTTAAGCTCGCGCGGCTAGGCGTACGGATTATCCCGGCAATGCCGGCTTTCTATAACGGCCCCCAATCGCTTGACGACATCGTAAACTTCATCGTTGGCAAGACGATGGACAATATGGGGATCGTACATCAATTATACAAAAGATGGGGTCAACCCAATGAATAATAGCCAATCGCGACCGATTCAACTTGGCCGCATCTCATACACGAATGCTTGGCCTGTTTTTCACCATTTCGATCCCGAAGCGCTCCCGTTCCGAACGGAGGTCCATTCGGATTTGCCAGCCACGTTGAATCGCAAGCTTAAAATAGGCGATATCGATATGGCGGCCATTTCTTCCTATGCATACGGAATCTCGTCGGACTCCTATTACGTCCTGCCGAATCTTTCGGTTAGCTCGTTCGGTCGAGTTCAATCGATATTGCTGTTCTTGAAATCCCCTTTGGAAAAGGTGCTTCACGGCAAGATTGCGTTAACGACGGCATCCGCGACCTCGGTGAATTTGTTGAAAATCATCATGGAGAAGTTTTACGGAGGCAAACCGACTTATGAAGACGCGGAGCCGTCGCTGGAGAACATGCTGGAGAATGCAGATGCTGCCTTGCTGATCGGGGATCATGCGATTCGGGCTTCTTGGACAAATCACGGCTATCGCGTTCTTGATCTCGGAGAAGTGTGGAACCTATGGACCGGACAGTGGATGACTTTCGCGTTATGGGCTGTACGCAAAGATGCGGCTTACCGCGATCCGGAATCGTTCCAGGCGATATATGAGGCGTTGATCGAGAGCAAAGGCAAATCTTCCCGTGATATGGGGCCGGTCATCCGGAAGGCCATGGATCAAATCGGCGGCACCGAGGCGTATTGGCAAAATTATTTCAGCCACCTCTGTCATGACTTCGGTCCGGATCAGAAAACAGGACTGCAACTGTATTTTCAATATGCCAGAGAACTCGGCCTGCTGACCAGCGAACCCGACTTGTCGGAATTGCCTAGCCCAACCCGCAACAGATAATCAAGCGAACCGCAGGTGAACTTATGAAATTAATGCAGCTTTATGCCTCCATGAAGTCGGATTTGCAAGCCATCGAAGATCAGATGGCTCATACCGTTACCTCCGATCTGCCGATCTTGAGCGAGGCGTCGCTTCATTTGCTCAAGGCGGGAGGGAAAAGGATACGGCCTGTATTCGTATTACTCTCGGGTAAATTCGGCGATTATTCGCTGGAGACGCTTAAGAAAGTGGCTGTGCCGCTAGAGTTGATTCATATGGCAACGCTCGTCCACGATGACGTCATCGACGATGCCGATACTCGGCGGGGACAACTGACCGTTAAGTCGAAGTGGGATAACCGAGTGGCCATGTATACCGGAGACTATATATATGCCAAGGCGCTGACGGTCATTACCGAACTGGATAAACCGAGAATCCATCAAATTTTGTCCGGATCGATCGTCCAGGTGTGCATCGGCGAGATGGAGCAGATTCGCGACTTCTTTAACGTTGACCAAAGCGTCCGCAACTATTTACGCCGGATTAGGCGGAAGACGGCGCTTCTCATCGCGATTAGCTGCCAATTGGGCGCGATTGCGACCGACGCACCGGTTAAAGTCAGCAACGCGCTATACCGATTCGGCTATAACGTGGGCATGTTGTTCCAAATTACGGACGATCTGCTCGATTTGTGCGGAACGGAAAAGGCGATCGGCAAACCGCCCGGCAGCGATCTGAGACAAGGGAATATTACGCTTCCGGTTCTATATGCGCTGCAAGACGAATCTATTAAAGGACGTTTGCTTGACGAGATCCAGCTGATCAAGGAGAGTGACGGACAGGCGGGATCGGCGGCAGCCGTAAAACTGGTTCGATCAAGCAGAGGGATTAAAGATGCGGAGCAAATGGCGGAACGGTATCTGACCAAAGCTCTTAAAGCGCTAGAGTCGCTCCCGGATATTGCGGCAAAACGGAATTTGGCCGATATTGCTCGATTCGTGGCGAAACGAAGTTATTAATCAACCTCTTTTATGGTAAAATAGGAGTGCAATACCGCTTGGAATTGGAAGGAGAGAGGTTTGATGGAAAGAACGTATTTGATGGTCAAACCCGATGGCGTGCAGCGGGGACTGATCGGAGAGATCGTCGGCCGTTTCGAACGCAAAGGGTTAAAGCTTGTCGGCGCCAAGTTGATGAACGTTTCGCTCGAGCTCGCCGAGAAACATTACGCAGAACATAAAGGCAAGGATTTTTACGAGAAGCTGCTGGAGTTCATTACATCCGGACCGGTATTCGCGATGGTGTGGGAAGGCGATCAAGCCGTCGGACTGTGCCGCGCGATGATCGGCAAGACGAACGCGCTAGAGGCGGCGCCAGGAACGATACGCAGCGATTATGCCATACATACGAATTTTAACTTGATTCACGGCTCTGATTCCCACGATAACGCGGAACGCGAGATCGGCATTTTTTTCTCGGAAGAGGAACTGGTGTCCTACGATAAAGCGATACAGGTGTGGATATAAGGGAGAGAATTGAACGTCATGGGAGACATTCGTTCCAATCCAGCAACAAATTTGCGTTTTTCCGAAGATGAGGATTTCGCGAAATTCATCGTGGACATCAAGCGTTTGACGTCCATCGATTTGTCTCAATATAAGGAAAATCAGATGCGGCGCCGTCTGACCACTTTGCGGATGAAATACGGGTACAAGACGTTCGAGGAATACTTTACGGCTCTATCCGGCGAACCACGGCTGCGAAACGAATTTCTGGATCGAATGACGATCAACGTGTCCGAATTTTGGCGCAATCCGAATCGCTGGGAGGTACTGAAGGATAAGTTCCTGCCTAAGCTGATTGAGGATTCCTCGAGGCTGAACATCTGGAGTGCCGCTTGTTCGACGGGGGAGGAGCCTTATACGCTGGCCATGATTCTGGATTCACTCGGCATCCTGGATCGAACCGCTTTGCTGGGGACGGATCTTGATGAAGGAGTGCTCGCCAAAGCGAAGGAAGGCGTCTATTTGGAGCGCTCTTTGCGGGACGTGCCGAGAGAGTATCGGGAGAAATATTTCGTCGAGGCCGACGGGGCGTTTCAGATTGCGGACAAATTAAAGAAAGCCGTCAAGTTGCAGAAACAGAATCTGCTGCTCGATTCTTTCGGGGAAAAGTACGATTTGATCGTCTGCCGTAACGTGATGATTTATTTTACGGAAGATGCCAAGCATATTTTGTACGGTAAGTTCGCTCAGGCGCTTAAACCCGGAGGATTGCTGTTCGTCGGCAGCACCGAGCAGATTTTTTCTCCCGGGCAATACGGCTTGGAGACCGCCGAGACTTTTTTTTACCGGCGTCTGGAATAGACGTATGTTCGCAAAGTTCTCAACCGATAATAAGGCTATTCAGGCCACGCGGAGGGAACTATGGACAAACGCAAAGTCATAGCGGCTTACAGGCGAGGATTGATATCCGTACAGGAATGCGCGCAAATATTGGGCTTGGATAACGTGGAGCTTCTCGGACATATGAGGGAATCGAGAGCGCCGCGTGCGAATGCCGGGAAGAAACAGTCCGTCCGTACGTGACGGGCTATTTTCTTTTCTAAAGCTCTTTGCTTGTCAAACGCTTTAACGCTGTACTATAATGTATCAAAGATATTTTCGGCTTTCGTGGCATGAAGGGGAGGAACCGGGATTGAGTTTACGTTACTTAACCGCGGGAGAGACGCATGGCCCGCAGCTTACCGCAATTATAGAAGGGTTGCCTAGCAATCTGGAACTTGATTTCGAAGCTTTGAATTTTCAATTGCAGCGTCGCCAGAAAGGCCACGGCCGCGGCCGGCGCATGCAGATCGAGACCGATACGGCGCAGATCGTGGGCGGAGTCCGGCACGGCCGCACGACGGGAGCGCCGGTAGCCGTTGTCGTCGAGAATAAAGACTGGAAGCACTGGACGTCGGTCATGAACGTGGAGCCGATCGAAGGCGGAGACGAGACGAAACGCCGCGTATTCCGTCCGCGTCCGGGACATGCCGACTTGAACGGTGGACTGAAATATAATCTGAAAGATTTGCGCAACGTCCTTGAGCGCTCCAGCGCCCGAGAGACAGCGGCTCGCGTAGCGGTCGGTGCCATCGCGCGCCAATTGCTGGGCAAATTCGGCATTCAGGTAGCCGGACACGTCGTATCGATCGGCGAAGTGGTCGCTGCTGCTCCGAATCTTCCGATCGACGAACTGATCGCCGTAACCGAACAATCGCCGGTTAGAGTCGCGGACAAAGATGCCGAGCAGAAAATGATGGAACTGATCGACCGTATGAAATCGGAAGGTGATACGATCGGCGGTGTGGTCGAATGCATCGTAACGGGACTTCCAGTTGGCCTCGGCAGCCATGTTCAGTGGGATCGTAAGCTGGACGGTCGCATCGCTCAAGCCGTCGTTTCGATCAACGCTTTTAAAGGCGTCGAAGTGGGAATCGGATTCGAGGCGGCTCGCATTCCCGGGTCGAAGGTGCATGACGAAATCCTATATTCCGAGGAGAAGGGTTTCTTTAGAGGTTCTAACCGCGCGGGAGGATTCGAAGGCGGAATGACGACCGGCGAACCGATCGTCGTGCGCGGCGTCATGAAGCCGATTCCGACCTTGTACAAGCCGCTGGCAAGTGTCGATATCGATACGAAGGAAGCATTTACCGCACAGGTCGAACGTTCCGATGCTTGCGCGGTTCCGGCAGCTAGCGTGGTTATGGAACACGTGGTCGCTTGGGAAGTGGCGAAGGCGTTCCTAGAGAAATTCGGCGGAGATTCCATAGAAGAAATTCAAGCGAACCTGGATCATTACTTGAGCCAAGTGGAGGCCTACTAATGGCGGGCGGAACGAGAGTACTGACGGTGGAACTCGGGGAACGGTCATATCCGATCTATATCGGAAGCGGATTGATCGAAGAGACAGGGAAGAAGTTCGCGGAGCACGGTTTTCCAGTCAAATCGCCTATTCTACTCATTACGGACAGCGCCGTCGAGGGGTTATATGCGGAACGGGTCGAGATCAGCTTACGAGCATTGGGGTATACAGTTTCGCGCGCCGTCGTGCCGTCCGGGGAATCTTCCAAATCGCTTGAGATGTTGGACGTTCTCGTAGAGCAAGCTTTGAAGGCGGGACTGGACCGCAAATCGACCGTGATCGCCTTGGGTGGCGGAGTGGTCGGCGATCTAGCGGGGTTCGTCGCTGCATCCTATATGCGGGGCGTCCGATTTGTACAGATCCCGACGACGATTCTAGCTCATGACAGCAGTGTTGGAGGTAAAGTCGCCGTCAACCATCGCTTGGCCAAAAATATTATCGGGGCTTTCCATCAGCCGGAATTCGTGCTTTACGATTTGAATACGCTGGCAAGCCTGCCTGCTCGCGAAGTGAAGGCGGGGCTCTCGGAGGTCATCAAGCACGGGCTGATCTGGAACGAAGATTTCGTGGCTTGGTGCGATGAGAACGCAGAGAAGCTCCTTGGACTGGAACCGGACGCACTCGGTTACGCCCTATACGAAGGCTGCAAAGTGAAGTCCACCGTCGTCTCGCGCGACGAGAGGGAGAACGATCTGCGAGCGATCCTGAATCTAGGGCATACGATCGGCCATGCACTGGAAGCCGTTGCGGGTTACGGACAATTGCTGCATGGTGAGGCGATCGCGATCGGCATGGTCGGGGCCGCGCGGCTTGCCGCCAAGTTCGGTTATTCGGCGGATATCGCTGAGACGACGGAGCGGATATTCCGCAAATTCGGACTTCCGGTCCGGATTCCGGACGACTGCGCGACGGACGAGATTATGGGCGCCATGCTCCATGACAAAAAGTTCGCGGAGGGGAAAATGGTCTTCGTCGTGCCGACATCCATCGGTAGCGTGGAGATTCGCAATGACGTGCCATCGGCATGGGTAACGGAAATCGTGGATGGATTAAGAGAGGGGAAATCGCAATCATGAGCGTGAGGGGAATCCGCGGGGCCATAACGGTCGAACAGAACGAAGAGCAGCTCATTCTGGATGCGACAATTGAGCTGTTGAACGGAATCGTAGAAGTGAATCAATTCGAGCCTGAAGATATCGCCAGCGTCTTCGTTACGGTCACTCAAGACCTGGACGCCACGTTTCCTGCGCGTGCCATCCGTCAGATGGCAGGCTGGGAACTCGTGCCGCTCATGTGCTCGCTTGAAGTTCCGGTAAAGGGCAGCCTGGAAAAGTGCATTCGTCTCATGGTACTCGTGAACACGAACGTCCCTCAGAAGGATATTCGTCACGTATACTTAAATCGCGCTCAGGCACTACGGCCGGATTTGGCGGCTAAGTAATCGTAAATAGAAAATCCTCCTCGCACTGATCAGGGTGCCGTGGAGGATTTTTTTGTACCCGTTTTGAATCAAGGTACCCGTGCAAATATGTAAACATCAGTATGCATTGACGCCACTTCTAAGCGATGGTATAGTTTATTCATTGAAGCACAGCGGAACGGTCGGCCACAGGGACGACAACTTACGCGCGTGCGAGCCGAGTAGAGTTGAGATGAGATGAGCGGAGTATCCGTATCCTCGCGCCGATGGGTCGTGCGCGGCGAGAAGCGGTTAACTTTTACTTATCGATCATGCGCATCTCTGCGGAGCAGAGATGCTTTTTTATTTGGACGAACAGGCCGGCAAGCGCGGCGGAGGGAGAGAGAAAGATGGACGAGTTGGAGCTTCAAGGAATTAAGTCGATGGCCGGACAGTACAACGTGATCCCGGTCGTGCGCAAGCTGCTTGCCGATACAGAGACGCCGATACGGGTGTTCCAGCATTTGAGCCGGGACGAGCGCGCGTTCCTGCTGGAGAGCGTGGAGGGCGGCGTCAAGTGGGCCAGATATTCTTTTATCGGAACGGACCCGTTTCTCGTATTGAGACTGAAGCACAACCGCCTGACGTTGGAGCAGAACGGCATAGTGGAATCGCATAAGACGACGGAGCCGCTTCAATTGCTAAGAGATAAGCTTCGCTCCTACCGCAGTCCCGCGTTGCCTGAGCTTCCTCCTTTCACCGGAGGGGCGATCGGATTTTTCGGATACGATCTGCTGCAATATTACGAACGGAAAATTCCGCCGCACAAGCAAGACGATCTGAACATGGACGATATGCAATTCATGTTTTGCGACCGGGTTATCGTCTTCGATCATTTTAAGCAACAGGTACTAGTGATCGGGAATGTGCATATCGCCGAGGGTGCAAGCGATGCCGATATCGAGTCGGCTTACAGGGAGACCCTTAACGGGATTGACGACACCATCCGCAGAATCCAGCAGCCGATTCCGATTCAGCCGTCGCGCAGCACGCCGCCCCAGGACCCCGACCTCGGAGTCGTCGCGTCGAACGTGACCAAGGAACAGTTTATTGACAATGTAAATCAGGCGAAGGAGTACATTCGCGCGGGGGACATTTTCCAGGTCGTGCTTTCGCAGCGTTTTCACATCGAGACGGAAGTCGATCCGCTTCACGTATACCGAGTGCTCAGAACGATGAATCCGTCCCCTTACATGTATGTGCTTAAGTTGGACGACGAGGTTATCGTGGGAACTTCACCCGAGTTGCTCGTCAAAGTCGACAACGGCAAAGTGGAAACCCGGCCGATCGCCGGTACGCGGCCACGTGGCCGCACGCCGGAAGAAGATTTGCAGTTGGAAAAGGAACTGCTGGCGGATGAAAAAGAGCGCGCCGAACACGTCATGCTCGTTGATCTCGGCCGCAACGACATCGGGAGGGTATCTACGTTCGGGACGGTCAAATGCGACAGCTATATGGAGATCGAGCGATATTCCCACGTGATGCACATCGTGTCCAACGTGACCGGTCAGTTAAGGCCGGATAAGGATTTCTACGACGCGTTCCTATCATGCCTTCCCGCTGGAACGGTGTCGGGCGCTCCAAAGCTCAGGGCGATGGAGATCATCGCCGAGCTTGAGAACGAAGCTCGCGGCGCGTATGCCGGAGCGATCGGTTATCTCGGATTTTCGGGCAACCTCAATACATGCATAACAATCAGAACGATCATTTTCAAACATGGCAAAGCATTCGTGCAAGCCGGAGCGGGTATCGTCTGGGATTCCGTGCCGGAAAACGAGTACGAGGAAACGCTCAATAAAGCGAAGGGGATGCTCAAAGCGATTCGCGCTGCAGAAGCGGCATTCCCTCCCGATAACTCCGTAAGAAGAACCGCGAATGAATTTTCGACCGTGCTGGCGGGCGATCGCAGGACCAATCTGGATTATGACTAAGGGAAAGGGGAATGAAGCGAGATGAATGAAGCGATCACGATTAGCTTGCCGCTGGCGCTGAACAAGCTGACGAGCGGCCATGATTTGACCCGGGACGAGGCGTTCGGCGTCATGACCACGATCATGAAAGGCGAAGCGACACCCTCCCAGATTAGCGGGACGGTAATCGCACTGCGCATGAAAGGCGAGACGGTCGACGAGATTCTCGGATTCGCCGAAGCGATGAGAGCTTTCTCCAACCATGTCGCGACGGAAAATACCGATCTGCTGGACACTTGCGGTACGGGCGGTTCGGGCATTCACAAATTCAATATCTCGACGGCGTCGGCGATCATCGCCGCTGCTGCGGACGTCAGAGTCGCCAAGCACGGCAACCGGGCGATGTCCGGTAAAGCGGGCAGCGCGGACGTGTTGGAAGCGTTAGGCGTCAATATCAACCTAACCGCGGCGCAAGCGGCGGAATGTCTTGAGCAAACGGGCATCTGCTTTATGTTCGCGCAGTTATTCCATCCCGCTCTGAAGCATGCAGCTGTGCCTAGACGCGAGCTAGGCGTCCGGACGATCTTTAATATGTTGGGGCCGCTGACCAACCCTGCGAAAGCGGATTGCCAGCTGATCGGCTTGTACGACAGAACCCGGACTTCGACGGTAGCCGAAGTGCTTTCCCGACTCGGTTTGAAAAAAGCGATGGTCGTCGGCAGCCACGACGGCCTCGATGAAATCAGCATTTCGGCACCCACACAAGTTTCCGAACTGCAGAACGGGGAAGTGATTACGTACGACGTCACTCCCGAAGAGCTCGGGCTCGCGACAGTATCCCTCAAAGCGGTGCAAGGGGGCAACGCGGTGGAGAACGCGCATATCATCCGACGAGTTCTTGGCGGTGAGAAAAGCGCCTACCGGGATGTCGTGCTTGCCAACGCGGGTGCCTGCATTTATGTAGCGGGGCGTGCAGCGTCTCTGGCTGACGGCGTTAAAGCCGCGGCCGCTACGATCGATTCCGGTTTAGCTGAAGACAAATTGCTGCAATGGATTGCCACGACAGGAGAATTGAGCCATGTTTCTTGATCGCATCGTCGCTACCAAACAACAAGAGGTAGAGACGTTAAAACAAACGTTATCGATTGCCGACGTGGAAAAACAGATCGCGGACATGTCGTCTTGCCGCGGATTCGAGCGAGCGTTGATCGGCCGCAACCGCCCGGTCGGGCTGATCGCCGAAGTGAAGAAGGCAAGCCCTTCGAAAGGGCTGATCCGTCCCGATTTCGATCCGGTCAGCTTGGCGCAAGCCTACGAGCAGGCGGGTACGGACTGCATCTCCGTGCTGACGGATACCGATTATTTCCAAGGCAGCAACGCGTATTTGACGCAGGTTAGCAGTCATGTTAAAGTACCGCTATTGCGTAAGGACTTCACGATCGACGAGCGGCAAATTTACGAAGCCAGACTGATCGGGGCGGATGCGATCTTGTTGATCGCTGCAATCTTGACGCCTGCCCAGCTCGCTTCTTTCCATGCGCTTGCCCGCGACCTGGGCTTGGACGTGCTCGTCGAAGTGCATAACCGTCCGGAATTGGAAACAGTTCTCGAGATGGGCCAAGCGACGCTGATCGGCGTCAATAATCGCGACTTGAAGACGTTCGCGACTGATCTGCGGGTAACAGAACAGTTGATCGGATTGATGCCGAAGAACGTCGTTGCGATAAGCGAAAGCGCGATCTCATCGACGGACGATATTGCGTTCGTGCGCCAAGCAGGAGCGCAGGCCGTGTTGATCGGCGAGCATTTCATGCGCCAAGCGAACGTTCAGGACGCGGTGAACAATCTGCTGGGACCTGCGGCGAAAGAAGGCTCAGCGCAATGAAGAATGAACGATTGCCATCATCCTTCGTCAAAATATGCGGAATCAAGGAAGAGTCGACGCTGCTAGGCATGGCCGGTCTGGCCGTGGAATATATCGGATTCGTCTTCGCCAAGAGCCGCAGACAAGTGTCGCCTGAGCGGGCGGCGGAATTATTGGCGGTCGCGCGGCAGGTCGGAATGGCTGAAGGGCGTCCACCGCTCGCTGTCGGCGTATTCGTGAATCCGACGATAGATGAGCTTGAAGCGACGCTGTCCCGGGTGGCGCTGGATGTCGTGCAGTTGCATGGCGACGAGACGCCGGAGTTCAGCCGGGAAGTTCGGGAAAGGTTTAACGTTGACGTATGGCGTGCATTGCCCGTTACCGAGGCAACTGGCATTGATAAAGGGCTTGGAAGACTTGCGGCTTACAAAGGCGCTGCGTCCACGATTCTGCTCGATACGGCTGGAGGGGGCACAGGTCAAACCTTCCGTTGGGACGTTATCCCTTCCTATCAGGAAGAAGCCGCGAAACACGGCTTGCGCCTCTTTATCGCGGGCGGGTTAAATCCGGACAATGCCGATCAGTTGATCGTGTCCTATCGTCCGGACGGCGTCGATATTTCCAGCGGCGTGGAGACTGACGGCGTCAAAGACAACGGCAAAATCGCCGCATTCGTAGAAAGGGTGAAAAGCACTTGAGTACAGTACCGGATCAACACGGACGCTTTGGTCCTTTCGGTGGAAAGTACGTCCCGGAAACGCTGATGAACGCTTTGCTGGAACTTGAAGAAGCGTATCAAAAATATAAGGACGACCCCGAATTTCTGGCGGAGGTTCGCTATTTGCTCAAACAGTATTCCGGACGTCCGACTCCGCTTTATTACGCGGAACGGTTGTCGGAACATCTGGGCGGAGCCAAAATCTATTTGAAGCGCGAGGATTTGAACCATACAGGTGCGCACAAGATCAACAATACGATCGGGCAAGCAGTTCTGGCGAAACGGATGGGCAAGAAAAAGGTAATCGCCGAGACGGGAGCAGGCCAGCACGGGGTGGCGACAGCTACAGTGGCTGCGCTCATGGGGCTGGAATGCAAAGTGTTCATGGGCGAGGAAGACACGAAACGCCAGCAGTTGAACGTCTTTCGTATGAAGCTTCTCGGCTCGGAAGTCGTTCCGGTTATGTCGGGCACGCGCACGCTCAAAGACGCTTGCAACGAGACGCTGCGCTACTGGGTTAGCCATGTCGACGATACTTACTATATTCTCGGCTCGGTGACGGGGCCTCACCCGTACCCGATGATGGTTCGCGATTTCCAGCGCATTATCGGCTTAGAATCGAGGGAGCAGATTCTCGAAGCGGAAGGACGGCTGCCTGACGTTGTCGTCGCCGCGGTGGGCGGCGGAAGTAACGCGATCGGCATGTTCCATCCTTTTGTCGAAGATACGGACGTCCGACTTCTGGGCGTCGAAGCGGCCGGTCGAGGCGTGGACACGGAAGAGCATGCCGCGACAATGACGAAAGGTCGCCCGGGCGTGTTTCAGGGTTCAATGAGCTACGTGCTTCAGGATGAAGGCGGACAGGTTCTGCCGGCTCATTCGATCTCCGCGGGTCTTGACTATCCGGGTATCGGTCCTGAGCATGCGTACTTAAAAGATTCGGGTCGCGCGGATTACGTACCGATTACGGACAAGGAAGCTTTGGACGCGCTTAGCACCCTCTCACGCATGGAAGGCATAATTCCGGCGCTGGAGTCCGCACACGCGATCGCCCAAGTGCTGAAAATCGCGCCGACGATGGGCAAGGACGAGATTATCGTGGTCAGCCTATCCGGCCGTGGGGACAAAGACGTGGAATCCATCATGTCTTACTTGGCGAAAGAGGAGGAGCAGCCATCATGAACACGTCGACAAGCGCGAACGCGATCGACGCCGTATTCGCGGAGTTGATGCAACGCGGGGAAACGGCTCTCATTCCTTTTATGACGATGGGCGATCCCGACTTGGACACGTCGGTCGCCTTGATTCAGGCGGCTGAGCAAGCGGGCGCGCATATGATCGAGCTGGGCGTACCGTATTCCGATCCGCTTGCGGACGGTCCCGTAATCCAACGGGCGTCCGAGCGCGCGCTGAAGAACCGGATCAGCTTGTTGGATTGTATCTCCGTCGCATCCAAAGCAAGAGAACGCGGGGTAAAGCTGCCATTTATCTTGTTTTCCTACTTTAATCCCGTTCTCCAGCTCGGTTTGGACAGATTTTTCGCGCTCCTGAAGGAGCATGGCTTCAGCGGGACGATCATTCCGGATTTGCCGATGGAGGAAGATGCGGAAGTTAGCGCGCTGGCGGAAGCAAGCGGCATTCATCTCATTCCGCTCGTGGCGCCGACTTCGGAATCTCGCGTCGAGCGAATCGCGGCGAGAGCGAAAGGATTCGTCTATTGTGTATCCTCGCTCGGCGTGACCGGCGTGCGTTCCACGTTCCACGACGGAATCGATGCGTTCCTGAGCACGGTTCGCAAAGCGTCGACTGTGCCGATCTGCGTCGGTTTCGGGATTGCTTCCCGGGAGCACGCGGAACGTTTTGCCGGTCAATGCGACGGCGTGATCGTAGGCAGCGCCATCGTCCGCCAAGTAGAAGAAGCGCTTCCGCAGCTGACTTCCGATTTAGCCTCGGAACGAGAGCAGGGCGTTCAAGCCGTTCGCGATTTTATTGCCGGCCTAAAGCCTCGCACGGCGAACTGAACGAGCGAATTTCGCGTAAAACGCAATTGCCATCTGTACAGTGACGCGTTGGTGTGTCACAATAGAATAACCATTTCCATACGGAGCGACAGAAGTTCCGCCTCAGGCGGAACTCGTCACGCTCCGTTTGTCGTATCTCAGGAGGGGAAACCTATGCAACCGAAACCGAATATTGTACATTTGCCGGTATATCAACCAGGGAAACCGGTCGACGACGTGAAGCGGGAACTTGGATTGACGGAAGTCATCAAGCTCGCATCCAACGAAAACCCGTTCGGCAGCTCGCCGAAGGCGAAGGAAGCCATTGCCCGCGAAATCGAAAATATCAGCATCTACCCGGACGGCGCCGCCGTCGAGCTGACGAATGCGTTAGCCAAACACCACGGCGTGAATTCGGATCAAATTATATTCGGAGCGGGTTCCGACGAGATTATCTTGATGATCTGCCGCGCTTATCTTCTGCCCGGCGATGAGACGATCATGGCGGATCAGACGTTCCCGCAATACAAGCATAACGCGCAGATTGAGAACGCGACGATTATCGAAGTGCCGCTGAAGGAAGGCACTCACGACCTTTACGCCATGCTGGAACGCGTGACGGATAAGACGAAGGTCGTCTGGATTTGCAATCCGAATAACCCGACGGGCACAGTCAACAACGTAGACGAGGTGGAATGGTTCCTGTCCAAAGTTCCGGGACATGTTCTCGTTGTGCTGGACGAAGCTTATTGCGAGTACGTGGAAGATCCTTCTTTCCCGAACGGCTTGCAGCTTTTGAAAAAATATCCGAACGTGATCACGCTTAGGACGTTTTCGAAAATTTACGGGCTTGCTTCGCTCCGGATCGGTTATGGTATCGGCCGTCCCGACGTCATACGCAGCATTAATCAAGTAAGAGAGCCTTTCAACACTTCCAGATACGGACAAGCCGCGGCTCTGGCAGCTCTCGAAGACGAAGCGTTCATCGCGTTCTGCCGCGAAGAAAATAAAAAAGGACTCGCGTTCTTTAACCGCTCGTTCGCGGAGCTCGGCTTGAAGGCTTTCCCGGCGTACGGTAACTTTATTATGGTCGACGTGGAACGGCCTAGCCAAGAAGTGTTCGATGCGCTGTTGCGTAAAGGCATTATCGTGAGAGCGGGACATAAGATGTACCCGACGAGCCTCCGGATTACGGTCGGGAGCGAGGAACAGAACGCGAAAGTCATCGCCGCGCTGACTGAGGTGCTGCAAGAGATCAAGGCAAAGGTGTGAAGGCATGAGCGGCGAGTTTAGTGATTTTACGGATTTTACAGACTTTAGCGAAAAGAATCCGATCAAGATCGCCATCTTCGGAGTCGGATTGATCGGCGGCTCCTTGGCGTTATGTTTTAAAGGAAAACCGGGCGTTCGTGTCGTTGGCCATTCCGTCAACCCTGCGTCCACGGAGAAATACGTCGCCAGAGGTGTCGTCGATTCGGCGACGACGTCTTTGGAAGAAGCGGCGAAAGACGCGGACTTTATCTTCTTATGCGTACCGGTCGGGCGTCTCGAGGAATACGTGGACGAGCTGTCGCGCATGCCGCTTAAGCCGGGTTGCATTATTACGGACGTTGGCAGCACCAAAGCTTCCGTCGTGCGCCATGCCGACAAGCTGAGCTTACGCGGCGCCGTATTCATCGGCGGCCATCCGATGGCCGGCTCCGAGCGTTCCGGCGTCGAAGCGGCGAGCTTGCACCTGTTGGAGAACGCCTATTACGTGTTGACGCCGACTGACAAGACTCCGCCCGAATACGTCGGTAAGCTAGAGAGGCTGCTTAGAAACACGCGCGCCCACATCGTCAAGACGGATGCCGTTCAGCACGACGATATCGTCGGGGCGATCAGCCATCTGCCGCATATGATCGCAGTGGCGCTCGTTAATCAGATCGCCGGATACAATGAAAGCAACGATCTCTACATGAGACTAGCGGCCGGAGGCTTTCGCGACATTACGCGCATCGCTTCGAGCGATCCGACGATCTGGCGGGACATTCTGCTGAATAATCGCGAAGTGATGTTGAAGCTCGTGCAGGATTGGCAAGAAGGAATGGATCAGTTTGCCGACTTGCTTAGAAGCGAAGACGGAGATGGGATTGCTGAGCAATTCCGTACGGCCGGCGATTTCCGCAGCCAGCTTCCGGAAAGACGCAAAGGCATGATCACGTCTCTTTACGAATGTTACGTAAACGTTCCGGATCACCCGGGTATTATCGGCAAGATCGCTACCGAACTCGGGCACGCGAAAATCAACTTGAGCAATCTGCGAATTATTGAGAGCAGGGAAGACGTTCCAGGTGTTCTTCGCTTGTCTTTTCATCAATCCGATGATTTAGACAGGGCTACGGCGCTGTTGAAGTCGTTGAATTACGATGTACATGCGTAAGAAGTTATCACCGAACTAGAAGTCCATCATTATCGAATGATGAGCAGGCCTCCAGGGTTTTGACCCCGGGGGCTATTCTTTCAAATTTTCTTTATGCAAACGCTTTAAAATAAAATGAAAACGCTTATTGACAAAATGAAAACGTATACATATAATAAAAGTACAGTATGGTTTCTCTCCACTCCTATCCAATCCTTGCACGATGTGCGACCACCCTTCGGGGTGGATTTTTTTTGCCTAATTTTCAACGAATAAGAAGCAAAATTTGAGAAATTTTTAAGCCGCAAAAGACTCATCTTGTGTTACAATAGCATATAGTATTTGTAAAATACTGGCTTGTAAACTTTTAATGCGCCTTTGAGCGCAACTTTTTCGTTTTTGGCCGGTACAATAAGTAAGATTACCGGCTGCGAACGTTCACCCTGATCAGGGGAGGGTCGCGGTAATGATGACCGATTCCCAATTAATACGGGAAATTAAAGACGGCAATGTAGAACTGTATTCTACGCTTATGGGACGATACCAGAAGAAAATCTTGTCTTTCGTCTACCATATGCTGAAGAGCGCCAAACTCGAGATGCTCGCTGAAGATCTCAGTTCGGAAACTTTCTACAAAGCCTATCGAAGTCTGCATTCCTTCAGGGAAGTTGACGCTTCCTTTTCGACATGGCTATATACGATTGCACGGAACACGGTTCTCAGCGAACTGCGCAAACAGAAAGCCGCGCATCTATCGCTCGACGACTCCACATACATACCGGCCGCGCCTCCCGAGGAGGCGCCCGAGCAGCGTTTGCTGCGCAACGAGAAGGTTTCCATGGTAAGAGACGCCATCAACAGTTTGCCCGAGAAGCAGCGTTCCGCGCTAATTCTTCGAGAGTATGACGGAATGGACTATCAGGAAATCGCCAACATTTTAGGACAGACGGTCAGTTCCGTCAAATCGTTGTTATTCCGGGCCAGGGCCAGTGTGAAGACGCAATTGGAATCGTACTTTACCGAACCGGCCATGATGAAGGAGTACGAGGAGATGAAGCTGCGATGAAATGCGAAGAAGCCGCGGAATGGTTCGGAATTTATCGGGATTTGCCGGTGGATTCCGCTGATAAGCTCGCTGTCGATTTGCATGTGAAAGGATGCAGGGAGTGCGAAGAAGAATTTCGCCTATGGGAAGAGAGCGCCCTGCTCATTCACGATTTTCCTTTGAATGACGATCAAGATGACGTTCCGATCTCCTCCGCAAGAGTTAATCAGAACGTCATGGACCGGATATATACGGAACAAAGCTGGTATATGCCCGCAACACGCCGGACTTACGCCTTTTCTTTTGTGTTCAGAAAAAGGGTAGCGGGTGTTCTCGCCGCCTTGCTGGCCTTGTTCGTGTGCGGTTTCCTATACACCACGTTCGGCAGCGGCTCTTCGGACAATTCCGGCAAGCTCGAGTCGGCTAGCGCTTTTGCAGCCAGCCATCAATACGGCGGCAGCCTTCGGTTTGAAATTCCCTCTGCCAGTCTGAGCGATCCTTTCGTGCTGAACGTATCTCCTTCTTTGCCGGAGTATTGGATCGCATTCTCGATCGTCGGCATGATCATGACGCTCCTTATTTTGAACTGGTTTTCTAGAGTGCGCTCATGACGAAGGCTACAAGAATCGGATGGGTGCGCCACGGGATAACAGAATGGAACAAACGAGGAATGATTCAAGGTATTACCGACATTCCCCTTAGCACGGAAGGGCTGCAGCAGGCGCGTTTGCTCGCGGATCGTCTGGCACATGATGCTGAACGCTGGAACGGAGTATATTGCAGCGATCTGCAACGGGCAGCACAGACGGGAGAGATACTCGCTAATAAGCTCGGAATCCCTCTGATCAAGGATGTAAGAATCAGGGAGAGGTCTTTCGGCGAGGCGGAAGGAACGACTGAGCCCGAGCGGATATCTCGCTGGGGGCCGGACTGGCGGAGAACGGTACCCGATCAGGAGAGCGACGACGAGATCAGGATTCGAGGTCATGATTTCGTTCGCGAATTTGCCGAGAAACATTCCGGCGAAGCGTGGCTCGTTGTTTCCCATGGCAGCTTCCTTGCGAGAATGCTCCAATCGCTTTGCCGCGAGATCGAAGATTCCCATTTGCTGAATATGTCGTTGACCGTACTGGAACGCCGGGAGGAAGACGGATGGAAACCGTTGCTACATAATTGCACCCGGCATCTCGAGCCTGCGGAACAGCAAGTGAAGTCATAAAACGTATTCTGAGGCTCACGAATAAAGATGTTTAACATCGCAATTCGAACGGCTCATCTGTTTTGTTAGTACAATAACGATGTTTATCATCGTAATTTGTTGGAAAGTTTGTGCTTGCGCGAGAATGTGCCGGAATTAGCGATGTTTATCATCACTATTAGCATGGTCCGCAAGTTGCCTCCATGCAATAACGATGTTTTTCATCGTAAAGCATGGAACTACCTAGTGAGCTGTAGAGTCATATGGATTCCCTGCTGATTAAAATCAACCTCTCTTGTGAAGATGGCGGATCGAAACCTCCATTTCAGCAAAGAGAGGTTTTTTTGTTATCCCCGACAGTACTGGAGTTTTTGTACGAAATCGTTTTTGCCTGCATGTATGTTTAAGACGAGTCTACCGCGCCCATACTGAGAAATAAATCCTCCATCGATAGGGGGGAACAAAAGTGAATTTGGCGGATATGCTCTGTTATTCGGATATTGCCGAGCTGAAAAAAATCGCCCAAACCTATGATTGTCCCAGCGGTGGCCACTCGAAGAACGAGCTGATACAATCGATTCTGGCGACGGTGCAAAGACGAGACGTCTTGGAGTCGAGGGTCGGAGAAATGACGGGCAGCGATTTGCGATTTCTGAACTCACTGGTGTTCGAAAATCGAAAGGCGTACAGCTTGGAAGAACTGAAAGCGAGAGCGCAGGATGGAGTATCAGCTAAATCTTCCCCGGCGTCAGAAACCCTTGCCGTTCCGTCCGTCTCCGAACCATTAAATCGGCGCGTTCGTAAAACGAAAAAGCCGGAAGAGAAGCCGCCTCCGGGACCGGAAGAGATGGCTCGCCTCTCGATCTCGAGATTTAAAAATTACGGATGGCTCTTTAACGGAGTTTCGCAACAGACACGCACGCTGTATCAGGTGCCGGAAGACGTCAAATCCCGGTTGCGTGATGCGCTCGAGAAACGTTACAGATCAACTTTGGTAATTATGGACGAGCCGCAAGCCTATAGGGACGAGAGAAGCCTTCTGGCCGACGACGTCGTCAGCTTTCTGCGCTTCGCAAGAAATTATGCGCTCCCGTTAACCTCGGAAGGGGTTATTTATAAGCGTCAGCTTATGCAAGCGCTAGAGCTGTTATCCGTAACAGAGGCTCTTCCGACAAGGGGAGGATGGCGTTTCGGGTATGGGCGGCATTATCGAGACTACCCAGATAGGTTCTCGTTATTGTATGACTTTGCCTACTTTGAAGGTTATCTGGTCGAGCAACCGGATCATCTCGAACTGACTTCCGAAGGCAGGGATATCGCGAACGGCCTCGTCAAGCCGGATCCGGCAAAGATGTATAAGTTCTGGTTAAGGCTGTACAAAAGCGCGATCCCCAATCTGTCCTCGCTTGCGCAATGGATCGTTCGACTGTCGGCGGAATGGGCGACGATCGAGTCTTTGCAGCGAATTTTGCTGCCTCTCGTGCGCGCCTTCTATTATGATACGCCGACGGATATCGTAGAAGCGCGGGTCATAAGAATGATGGTGCACCTGGGAGTACTTCGGTGGGGAGAAACGGAAGATGGCGTTCAAGTCGTTAAGGCGACTCCGCAAGGGAAAATATTCGTATCCGGTCAATCGCTTGCCATCGAGGAATCGATTGATTTAAGCAAACGTTAACAGGACTACGAAGACAGCTGCGGCGATAACAAAATAGGCAAAAGTACATTGATCGGCATGGGGGCTAACGTCTTGTACGGGGAGGGCATCGCTGAATATGCTTTATTGGGAGCTGCGCGAGCATAGGCGGGAATATCCGGGCCCCTGCCGGGAGCCCTGACGCCGGATTTCGGAGGTGCAACGAATGGACAACATGAAAGTCGCCTATGAGACGATGCTTGGGTTGGCGGCAGAAATGGTCCTGGACGAAGCGCTGCGCAATTACCGGACGGAGAAAATATATCATGCGATCGATGATGCGCTTGCGCAAGGAGACGCCGAATCCTTTCGGCGGTTAACGAATGAGCTGAAGGCGATCCAGAGATAAACGGATTCCACACGGCTGACAACGAGACTCCGCAACATTAAACGGATGACCCCGGTCCATTGTGGCCGGGTTTTTGCCGTTTCCGGCAGATCCCTTCCTTATAATATGAAATCATGTGAACTCTTTTAATGTGCGAGTTTTTGGAGTACGATAAATAAGCGATCACAGAAATCGTTCGTATACATAAGCAGAAATGACGCAGAAGCGAGAGGAGTGAAACATACGAATGAAATTCGGCGAGATCGATCCCGGTAGCTGGCCTGAACTTCAACCTTATCTGGATACATGCTTGCTGCCGATGTCGGGGCTTACCGGTGAAGAGTCCCCGTGGGAAGCCGCAGACAAGGCGGCCAGAACGGGGGAATGGCTTTCCCCATTGGAGCAAGCGTTCAGAGGACGAACCGTTACAATGCCGGCCTACCACTATGAAGCCGGCGGCAAGGAACATGCTTCGCGGGTCAATCGAATCATTGACGCATGGAAGAAACAAGGCTTTCGTTACGTCGTGGTCGTCAGCGGGCAGCCGTTGGAACTGGCTGATGAACTGAACGCGGACTTGTTCATTCGCCCTAACCTCGACGACGAGGAGCCGGAAGCGCAGGCCATCACGAAAGCCTTAGCGGATTTATGGCGCAAGCCCAGGGATTAAAGCCGATTTTAAGACGGAAAACGTCATTGCGGCACGAATAGGTTGGAAAGTTCAAGCAAACAATAGCCAAACACGGGCCACGGGGAATTGTGACAAATTGAGAACATTTTAGTTCCTTTCCTCCCGCTAGCATAGGGAAACTCCAGACCCTATTCTTGACGCTCTATAGCGCGTGGGCTATTATAGTTATGTCCTTGTGAACAAAATGTTAAAGTCCGTTACGGACGGAAGATTGGTGTGGCAAAGGGGGTAGAACGAATGGACCACAATAACCAGCAAGAAACTACGCACAAACCGGTTAAGCGCAAAGAAATGACGAGACGTCAGTTTCTGTCTTATACGCTTGGCGGTGCAGGCGCCTTCATGGCCGGCGGAGCGATCTTACCGATGATCCGCTTTGCCGTAGATCCCATATTGCAGAAAAAAGAAAAGAGCGGATTCGTTAAAGTCATCGAAGAGAGCAAAGTGACAAGCGAACCTACCGAGGTAAAATTCAAAGTTCATCAGGTAGACGGCTGGTATGAAAGCGATCCAAAGCTGGCTGCGTGGATTACGAAAGGCGACGACGGCAAGATTTTCGCACTGTCCCCTGTGTGTAAGCACCTTGGATGCATGGTAAGTTGGGGCGGCGAAGAAGCGCCTAACGAATACCATTGCCCTTGCCACGGAGCGCGTTACACCAAAGACGGCAAAAACCTGAAGGTTGCGCCTAAGCCGCTCGACGAGTACGAGGTCAAAACGGAGAACGGCTGGGTTTATCTCGGACCGATTGATCCGAATAGTCGCGTTTAGAAGGAGGGCGTTTCGTCCCATGTTCAAAAACATGTACAACTGGATTGACGAACGTCTCGATATTACGCCGATGTGGAGAGACATCGCCGACCACGAGGTGCCTGAGCACGTCAACCCGGCGCATCATTTCTCTGCTTTCGTTTATTGTTTCGGCGGATTGACGTTCTTCATCACCGTCATTCAGATCCTTTCGGGGATGTTTTTGACGATGTACTACGTCCCAGACATCATTAACGCTTACTATAGCGTTGATTACCTGCAGCACCAAGTCGCGTTCGGCGCGATCGTGCGGGGGATGCACCACTGGGGAGCAAGTCTTGTCATCGTAATGATGTTCCTACATACGCTACGCGTTTTCTTCACGGGCTCTTACAAAGCGCCTCGCGAGATGAACTGGGTAGTCGGAATGTTGATTTTCTTCGTCATGTTGGGCCTTGGGTTTACGGGTTACCTGCTTCCTTGGGACAACAAAGCGTATTACGCGACGAAGGTTGGTCTGGAAATCGCCGGATCCGTACCTTTCCTGGGCGACTACATTAAGGAGCTTATGAACGGCGGTACGATCGTCGGCGCCCAAACGCTGACTCGATTCTTCGCGATCCACGTGTTCTTCTTGCCTGGCGCGCTGCTTGCGTTGCTGGCCGGACACTTCTTTATGATTCGAAAACAGGGCATTTCCGGGCCGCTGTAAGAGAGGGGAGTGACTAGCGATGGCACATAAACATGATCCAAACGAAAAAGTCGTATTTGTCGGCGATTCGCGCATTCGGAAGCGGGATTACTCGAACGTGACGCCTCCGGATTATACCGCTTTCCCGGGTAAGTCCGAAGCCTTCATTCCGAACTTTTTGCTGAAGGAATGGATGGTCGGAGTTGTCGTTCTCGTCGGTTTTCTGGTTCTGGTCATCTCTGAACCCGCTCCGCTCGGCTATCCAGCCGATCCGCTGAACAGCGCGTTCATCCCGATGCCGGACTGGTACTTCCTGTTCTTGTACCAGTTGTTGAAATATCCGTACGCTTCGGGCGATTATATCGTCCTCGGTATTCTAGGCTTGTCCGGACTTCCGTTTATCTCGCTTCTGATTGCTCCGTTCCTGGATACGGGCAAAGAACGCCGTTTCTATCGTCGTCCAATCGCATCGTCGCTGATGCTGGTTTCCTTGGTGGCGGTCGCTTACCTGACTTGGGTTTCGTGGAACCACTACGAGCACGAGTTGGAAGCAAACGGTCAAGTGCCTGAGCACATCGAGCGGAAGATTAAAGCGGAAGAAGCAGTCAAGGCCGGCAAACCTCGTCCGGTTCCGGGCAAAGAGAAAATTCCGGCTATGGTCGCAGCAGACGATCCTGCCTTCACCGAAACGATGACTCAAGCGCAATGTATTGCTTGCCACGGTGCGGAGCTCGAAGGCGGCGGCGCTCCGGCGCTTCGCGGCATCGGCGACGTCTTGAGCAAGGAAGAGCTCGTCGAGACGATTACGAACGGTAAGGGACAAGGTATGCCGCCTTTCAAAGAAACTTTGTCGGCGGAACAAATCGACCAAATCGCAACATGGCTGTCCCAACAGAAAGCGGAAGCGGCGCAATAAGCTCCGTCCCGCTCCAAACCTGACCGGTAACGGTCAGGTTTTTTTGTAAATGATCCTATCCCCGAAAGGACAGGCGATTCATGAACTTGCAGAACTGGTTGAAATGGATTCTTTCCCGCAACGTATTGATGCATCCCGCAATCTTGTGGCTCATGATGCTTATTTACGTTCCTGGCACGATCTACGGTTATTACTGGTACAAAGGTCAATTGATCAGCACTTGGGAGGAGCATCCGCACTGGCAAATCCCGTTCGTGCCCGACAGCCCGACGGCTTCGCTGTTTTTCACATTGGCGGTGCTGTGGTTATGGATTGCACCCAAACCTTCTCCGAGAAAGTGGATCAATGGCGTACGTGGAATCGTGGAGGCGCTTGGCGTCGTCACCTCGATCAAATACGGCATATGGGCGACCGCCATCATCTTCGCGGCCCAAGCGAAGGGAGCGGTTCTGCGCGGCGACGATTGGATGCTCATTATCGGGCATACCGCGATGGCGATTATGGCGCTTCTCTACGCCAGATTCTTTGCGTTCGGCGGTATGGCGCTGCTGGCGGCGGCGGCATGGACTTTCCTGAACGATACGGTGGACTATACGTTTGATGTCTATCCCTATTTGCCGGTACAACTGGATAATGATTTGTTCTACGTCGCTCTGTTTACTTTCTTGCTGACGGCATTAAGCGTAGCTGCGGCTGGGGTGGCAAGGTTCGCGGTCGCAAATCCGCAGAGGATTGCGGACAAGTCGTTCTAAAAACGGACATCCCCTCATATCCCTAGGATAAGGAGGGGATGAGCTTTGTTATCGTTCATGACTTCGCCATGGCGGATGAGAAAACTTCGAATTGCGGGAGCAGCTTTGATTGCTGTTCTCGGTCTGATCGTCATCGCCCCTTCTACGGGGCGAGGATTAGCGTTCGCGGAAGCGAGCGCAACTGGACCCGAGAAACTCGCTCCGGCTGCGGGAAGACCCTACCAACTGGCGTACGACCGTTTCTTGTCTACAGCCGAAGCTTTATATGAAGACGTTAACGCCGGCTTGATGCGATCGGCATCGCAACGCCTAACGGATATCGAAGAGCAATTCCGCAATTTATCGATGAAAGAGATCGCTACGGCCGAGGGCATCCATGCGCTTGCCCAGACGATTACGGAGTTAAAACGGACAAGCGCTGCCGTAAAGCGGGACATAACAAAGTGGAAATCTGGTGCGGCTGCTTTGAGACTGGCAGCAGATGCGCTTGCGCACCCGGACAAGCCGATCTGGCACCGTTACAGAACGGTTTTGCAAGAGGACCTGGCCAAGATAGGCCAAGCTCTGCCGAAACAGACGTCCGTATCCGGCCCCGCGCCCCGGACGGCGGTAGCCGCATTTGACCAGCTATCCTCGCATTATTCCGTCATTCGTACGGCTGCGCTTCTGAGAAACGAACCATGGATAATCGAACGAAGCGACTCCGTTCTGCGATACGCAAGCCGGATATACCGAGCCGAATCACCGAAGGGCGAGCTGCTGCAGAGCACGGTCGAACCTCTGAAGGAAGCGATAAACGGATTGTTCCCAAGCAATAAAGAAGCTTCAACCGCAGTCGTTCCACCGGTAGGTGTCGTTCCTCCTTCATGGGGATGGTCGGCGATGATGGGTTCGTTCATTGTCACGATTCTGACCTGGGTCGGCTGGAGACGTTATAAATACGAAGAGTACTCCGGCAAAAGCGACAGCTACGGAAAGCCCGACGAATCGAAAGACGCCGCCCGGCAATGGCTGAACAAGTGGACAAGAAAAAAATAGCGTGATATCACGCTGTCACTCGTCCCGGAAACCTTCTCCGAGCACGTCGTGCACGTCGTTGATGACGATAAAAGCCCTCCGGTCATGTTGACGGACGAGGCTTTTTAATTTGCCGATCTCGAAGCGGCTGACGACGCAATAGACGACATGTTTATGTTCGCCGGAAAAAGCGCCGACCGCGGGCATCAGCGTAACTCCCCGATCCAGCTCGATCGTGATGTTTTTGGCCATGATTTCCGGATCGCGGCACAGGATCGTGAATGCTTTGGCGGCGTAGGCGCCTTCTTGAATGTAGTCGATGATACGGGAAGCGATAAAGACACTGACAATCGTGTACAGTACTTTTTCCTTCGGGATAAACAAGAGCGAGACAACGAGGATAAGCACGTCCATCGACAGAATGATCTGTCCCATGCTCCATCTGCGCGCGCGATGCAGAATTCTTGCGATGATGTCGGTTCCGCCGGTCGTCCCGCCTGCTCGAAATACGAGCCCAAGGCCGGTACCTAGCGTGACGCCCGCGTAGAGGACAACAAGAATGAAATCGTGCTCGGAGCGAAACGGAGTCAGCCATCCCCGGTTTACCGCCGTTTCCGCCAGCCATAGAAATATCGACAGAAGCACCGTTCCCGCAAGGGTATAGACCATCGCTTCTTTGCCGAGCTGACGCCAGCCCAAAAAAAACAGAGGTAGGTTGATGAGAAGAGAAGTCAAGGACACGGGCAGGGAGAGCGCATAGTTCAGGAGAACGGCGACTCCGGTCACGCCGCCTTCCATCAACAGGTTGGGGATGATAAAATATTGCAAGCCGAACGCGTAAAGGGCCGTGCCTGCGATAAGGAGACTCCAGGATTTCAAGGAGTTCCACATGTCGAAACGATTCATAGGACGATTCCTCCAAATTTGCATTTGTTTTCGAATTCGTCTTACGATAACATAGGATAGAAACCTTCATGAAAGGAAGCGTACAATGGGAGAGTCGCGCATTGCCGATTTGACTCTGAAAGAACAAACTCTCGCCGACATTCAGCGCGAAGTGGATGCTTACATCTCGCAATTCAAGGAAGGTTACTTTTCGCCGCTCGCGATGCTTGCACGCATGACCGAGGAAGTGGGAGAACTGGCGCGCGAAGTCAACCACCACTACGGAGAAAAACCGAAAAAAAAGGATGAAGCCGACAATTCCATCGAGCTTGAGTTAGGCGATATTTTATTTATCGTCACCTGTTTCGCGAATGCTTTGGGCATCGATCTGACGGAGGCTCACCGCAAGGTGATGCACAAATTCAACACAAGGGACGCAGACAGATGGACGAAGCTGAACACAGATAACGGTTAATTCTCATATGCTGTACCATCCCCGAACGAAGGGAGGATGGTCGGCATGGACGGGGATATGTGTCTCCGGCAAGCTTACGATGCCATCTATCAAGGGGATTTCGAATCCGCTGTTTACTGGTTCGGAAGGGCGATCGAGCTTGATCCCGGCAACGCCGCCTATTACCACAGGGCTTCCATTACTTGCGCCAGGAGCGGAAAACTTCAACTGGCGATGGATTATGCGCTTAAAGCGTTGGAACTGAATCCGGATGAGCCGTCATATCGGTTGAATCTTAGAATGATTCAATCCAAGCAACGGATCGCCGAAGTCAGGCAACTGCTGTCGCAGCCGACACCCGACATCGCCTCGTGCATCGCGCTAATGAGGGAAGCCGTTCAGCTTGACCCGCTCTCGGCGGAAGCAAATCTCGTGCTGGGCGTCCTCTACCGAATGCAGCAGAATTATAGCCAAGCGCTCGGCTTTTTGCGGGATGCTTTGCAGCTTGAACCCGGGCTCGAGGAAGCCAAACGGCTGATGAGCGAGATTCGGGCCGAAAGGCGTCGGGTTATTAAACAACAATACAAGATCTACCATACGAAAAGGAAAAGGTGATCCCATGTCCTCAATCATTAAAGTAGCCGTAGCCGGAGCAGGCGGCCGCATGGGCCGCGAAGTCGTCAAAATGGTGCTCGAGGATCCCGAATTGCAACTTGTGGCCGCTATCGGCAGGTCGGCGGGTTCCATTGACGCCGGTTCACTCGTCGGTAAACCGGATACCGGCGTCATTGTTTCGTCGAATTTGGCCGAAGCGTTGTCCGCGAGTCGTCCGGATGTGCTTGTCGACTTCACCAATCCGAAATCGGCGATGCCGAACACGGAGACGGCGATCGCTTACGGAGTACGTCCCATCATGGGCACGACAGGTTTTACTCCGGAGCAAATCGCCGAATTGGACAAGCAATGCAAAGACAAAGGAATCGGCGGGCTGATTGCGCCGAACTTCTCGATCGGGGCGATCCTGATGATGAAGTTCTCGGCGATGGCTGCCAAGTATTTTCCCCATGTCGAAATCATTGAATACCATGGTGACCAAAAATTAGACGCTCCTTCCGGTACTTCGATCAAAACGGCCGAATGGATCGCGGAAGCCCGGCAAGAGCTGCGGCAAGGCAATCCGAACGAGGAAGAGTTGATCGAAGGAGCAAGAGGCGGTTATTATAACGGATTCCGCATACATAGCGTAAGGCTTCCCGGCGTATTTGCGCAGCAGGAAGTCATATTCGGGGCGTTCGGCCAAACGCTCAAAGTCCGCCACGATTCTTACGATCGAGCCGGTTATATGCCGGGCGTTAACACGGCGATCAAAAAAATCATGAACGTCACCGGAATGATCTACGGTTTCGAGCATTTCCTAGACTAGCACCTGCATCTATACCTATATCGCCTCAGGAGAGGAGAACTGCAACGATGATCGATATCGCGCTGATTGCCCACGATCGCAAGAAAGACGAAATGGTGAACTTCGCCATCGCTTTCGAACACGTATTGAAACATCACCGGCTGTACGCCACTGGCACGACCGGCACGCGGATTATGGAGAATACTTCGTTATCCGTGCACCGTTTCATGTCCGGACCGCTCGGAGGAGATCAACAAATCGGTGCAAGAGTGGCCGAGAATACAATGGATTTGATTATTTTTCTGCGGGACCCATTAATGGCGCAGCCTCACGAGCCGGATATCATTGCTTTGCTGCGGCTTTGCGACGTCCAAGGCATACCGCTTGCAACGAACGTAGCGACGGGAGAATTGTTGATCAAATCTCTAGAACGCGGGGATTTCGCGTGGCGCGAACTCGTGCATAAATATAAGCCGGGAATAGAAGGGTGAAAGATCGAATGAACCCTTCACATGATACGTCTCTCGATTTGCTCGTCTTCGCCGCGCATCCTGATGACGCGGAGATCGGCATGGGCGGCACAATTGCCAAACACGCGCGGGAAGGCTTAGCTGTCGGGATTATCGACCTCACCTATGCGGAAATGTCCTCCAACGGAAACGTAGAGACACGCCAGAAGGAAGCGGCGGAGGCTAGCGAGGTACTCGGTCTTGCCGTTCGGGAAACGCTGGGCTTGCCGGATCGGCGTCTCTCCCCGGTTCCCGAGCAGGTCGATCTCATGGTCGAGGCGATTCGCCGCTACCGGCCGAGACTTGTCTTCGCGCCGTATCACATAGACCGTCATCCGGACCATATCGCGGCTAGCCGCATGGCGGAAGAGGCGGTTTTTAACGCCAAGCTGAGAAAATACATGCCGGAGCTGCCCGCATGGACGGTCGAGCAGCTTTATTTCTACATGATCAACGATGTTCACGCTCCTCAGTTGTTGATCGACGTGAGCGATGTTCACGAGATCAAAATGACCGCGCTGAAGGCTTACCGTTCGCAATTTATGCCGGAAAGCAGCGAATCGGATTGGGTGGAGACCCCGCTGACCGGCGCTTATCTGGACAACGTCGCGGCGCGGGACAGGCTGTTCGGGCAGGTAAAGAAGTATCGATACGCGGAAGGATTCATTGCAAAAGGTCCTGTTGCGCTGCAACGCTTCTAATCGCGAATGATCGGGGAATATATTAACGAATGACGACCGATGGGCGATGCCGCGCATCGTTGCCGTCGATTGGTTTTCCGAAATGGAGGAATCGACATGAATCGCCCACTGCGAATAGGCATTACCTGCTACCCGTCGCTCGGGGGCTCGGGCGTTGTAGCGACCGAGCTCGGGAAGCTGCTCGCCGAAAAAGGACACGAGATTCATTTTATTACGCATAGCATGCCTTTCCGACTGGGCAAGTTTCACCGCAATATTTTTTATCATGAAGTGGAAGTGTCCGATTATTATGTATTTCGTTACCCGCCCTATGATCTGTCTCTTGCCAGCAAGATGAACCAGGTCGCAAGGCTGCAGAAGCTGGACTTGCTGCACGTGCATTATGCGGTTCCACATGCGATATGCGCGATTTTGGCCAAACAGATGGCCGGGGACGATCTGAAAGTCGTCACGACACTTCACGGTACGGATATAACGGTGCTGGCCCAAGACGAAACGCTTAAAGACATTATTCGATTGGGCATCCGCAATAGCGACGCTGTCACAGCGGTCAGCAAGGATCTGATCCGGGAGACGCGAGAGCTGCTGGACATCCGCGAGCCGATCGATCTGACATACAATTTCGTGGACAAAAGAATCTATTATCCCCGCGAATGTCGGGATTTACGCCGAGACTACGCGGAGCCACACGAGAAAGTGCTGATGCACATCTCGAATTTCCGTCCAGTCAAAAGAACGAGCGACGTCGTTGATATTTTCGCCAAGGTGAATGCCGCTATGCCTGCTAAGTTAGTTCTGGTCGGAGAAGGGCCGGATCTGCCGAAGATTCAGTCGAAGATTCAAGCAATGGGCTTAACCGAACGGGTGCATTTTCTAGGCAAACAGGACGACGTCGCGCAGGTGATTTCCATCGCGGATTTGTTGCTGCTGCCATCTGAGAAGGAAAGCTTCGGATTGGTCGCTTTGGAAGCGATGGCTTGCGGCGTACCGACGATCGGGTCGGTAGCGGGCGGCATTCCCGAGTTGGTTCAACATGGCACTACAGGGTTCCTGTCTCCGATCGGAAACACGGACGATATGGCGGCAAACGCGCTTAAGCTGCTGAACAACGAAAAGCTCTATGCGGATTTCAGGGAAGCCTGCCTGCAGCGCGCGCATCACGTGTTCTGCGATGAGCTGATTACGTCTCAATACGAAGAAATCTATTATCGCGTGCTCGGCATGCCGCTCGAAGCTCCGGTTCCCGCTTGTAACGTTTAAAGGGCCGTAGCACGAACGGAAGGAAGTGGATTCAACCATGGAACATGAATTGGAAAACGACAAGCGGTGGACGGAAGGACTTGATATCGTCCACCGTCTTGAACATAACGGACATCGCGCCTACCTCGTCGGCGGATGCGTCAGAGACAAGCTGCTTGGTCGGCCGCTTCACGATATCGACATCGCGACTTCCGCGAAACCCGAGGAAGTGCTTGGGTTATTCTCGCGGACGCTGCCGACAGGTCTGAAACACGGAACGGTTACGGTCATGGAAGAGGGCAGCTCTTTCGAAGTTACGACGTTTCGCCAGGAAGGCGATTATACCGACGCCAGAAGACCGGACGAAGTCTCGTTCGTGCTGGATGTGAAAGAGGATCTCGCACGCCGTGATTTTACGTTTAACGCGATGGCTTTCGGGTCCGATGGAAAGATCGTGGATCCGTTCGGCGGGCAAGACGCGTTAAGAGCGGGAGTCGTTCAGTGCGTAGGGCAACCGTCCGAACGTTTCGGAGAAGACGCGCTAAGAATGCTGCGAGCGATTCGTTTTGCCGCTGAATTCGGATTCGATATTTTGCCCGACGTCTGGGAAGGGATCATTAGCAACCGCGGCAAGCTTGCCCAGGTCGCCATGGAACGCGTCAGCGCGGAATGGGACAAGATGATGGCAGGAGGCGGTCCGGAGCAAGCTTGCCACTATTTGTTCAAGAGCGGCCTGCTCGTTAATGTGAAAGAATCTTTGCCCGAGTCGTTCAGGGGCGCGGCGGAGAGATATAGGCTTAACGGCAGTGATTGGCATTGGGAAGAGTGGGGCGCATTAGACTCCGACGAAAGTTCATCGGGCAATCTGCTTTATCTTCCGCTGCTTCCCGACGCCGATTTGCGATGGGCGGCTTTGCTTATCGGAATGGGCGTGAACGGAAGCGATACGCTCAAGCTGTTCCGTTCTTTACGGATCAGTGGGAAAAGAGCGGAACGCATCGCGGCGATCGCGGATTTCCATGAAAGTTTGAGCGCGTATGATGAGTCTACGATGCGGCACGGATGGATAAAAAACACGATTGCGCACAGCCGAAGCATTGCCGAAGATTTGCTGTCGATAAGGGAAGCTTGTGGGGAAACCGTCTTCGCGGAGCGGGAATGGTTAACGGAGATGTCTGTTTCGTCGGTGGCGGAACTTGATGTCAAAGGAGACGAGCTCTCTCGCTATTTAGGCGTCGCTCCCGGACCTTGGATCTCGGTTTTGCTGCAGCGTTTGCTAGAAGAAGCGGCGTCGGGACGAATTCCTAACGATAAGGGATCGCTTCTGTCCGAAGCCAAATCGGCGATGCGAAACATGACGGAGGAACGAAAATGAGCAAAGTCGGTTTGTTGAGCATATTGGAGGCCAGCGAGGGCGAATACGTGTCGGGCGAGGAAATCAGCCGGTTGCTCGGCGTCAGTCGGACGGCCGTCTGGAAGCAGATTCGCAAGCTGGAGGCGGAAGGGTATGTCGTTGAGGCAGTTCCCCGCTTAGGATATAAGCTTACTGGCAAGCCGGCGCGCCTTTCACTCCAGGATTTGCTGCCCAAGCTTCATACGAAGCGTTTTGGCCGCCAAATACGCATACTTGACGTCGTCACATCGACGCAAGACGAAGTGCGAACGATGGCGGAACAAGGAGCCCCGGAAGGGACCCTCGTTATCGCGGAGCAACAGACGAGCGGAAGGGGGCGCATGGGACGCAATTGGGTGTCCCCGCTCGGCAAAGGCATCTGGATGAGCTTGCTCCTTAGGCCGCCGGTTCCGCTGCCCTTAACGCCGCAGTTGACGCTGCTTGCGGCCGTCGCGCTCAGCCGGGCAATTGCGCGCATTATACCGGAACTATCGATCGGTATTAAATGGCCGAACGATCTGCTGGTTGGCGGCCGTAAAATTAGCGGTATTCTGCTTGAATCCGCAGCTGAGGACGAAAGATTGCGCTATATCGTCGCGGGCTTGGGCATTTCCGTGAATTTGGACGAAAAGGATTATCCGGACGAGCTGTTGCCGAAGGCGATTTCGCTTAAAATGGCTTCGGGGCGCGAGGTGAACCGCAGCGATCTCATCGCGAGCGTTCTCGAAGAATTCGAGGGGCTGTACGATCTCTACTTAGAACAAGGATTCGCGCCGATCCGGTCGTTATGGGAAGCTCGTTCAGTCACATTAGGCCACGTGACGCAGTTGAATACTCCGCAAGGCTCCGTTACGGGAATCCCGCGAGGACTAGACGAAATGGGAGGACTTCGTGTCGAGCTGGCGGATGGAAGCTGGCGAACGATCTACTCCGCAGAGATCAGAGATGAAGCCGCAAGTTCATAGACGGAAACTCTTATTTCTGATATAATTTCCTTGCAAGGTGGTATCGCTTGGATGCGAACCGCACTTGTAGCTTGTATGAAAAGCAATAAAAAATGCAACAGTAATCCAATACCGTCATGGATTCGCGGCGGATTCTGCTCTGAGCCGAAAGGACCGAGACAGAAGGACGTGAAGGACGTTCTATGTTGAATGGGAACCCTTTTTTGCTCATGGGCAAAATGGGTTTTTTTGTTGTGAAATCCTGTTATCATTAGGAGGATCTCCCATGAAACAAGCATTAACCGTCCCGCGATTAAAAACGATGAAAGCACAAGGAAAACCAATTGCGGTAATAACGGCATACGATCACCCATCCGCAATGCTTGCGGAAGAAGCAGACGTTGACGTCATCCTGGTTGGCGATTCGCTCGGCAACGTCGTACTCGGTTACGATACGACGGTTTTTGTCAAGCTTGAGGATATGATATACCATACACGTTCGGTCGTGCGCGGAGCACCTAGAACGATGGTCGTGACGGATATGCCCTTCGCGACTTATCGATTGGGCCCCGAGGCTACGCTGCGCAACGCCGCTAGGCTAATGCAAGACGGCGGCGCACATGCTGTCAAGCTTGAAGGAGGCGCGGAACTTGCGGACGAGATTCGTCATCTCGTCTCGGCAGGCATTCCCGTACTAGGACATCTTGGATTAACGCCGCAATCCGTTCATCAGATCGGCGGCTATAAAGTACAAGGCAAGAGCAGCGCGGAAGCCGAGAAGCTGATTGAAGACGCCAAGGCGCTTGAACAAGCGGGCGCCTTCGGTATCGTGCTTGAGCTAATGACGGAGGAACTGGCAACGGAAGTTTCCCAAGCGATCAGCATTCCGACGATCGGGATCGGCGCGGGCCGAGGTTGCGACGGACAAGTGCTCGTCTATCACGATCTGCTCCGGTACGGCTCGGGAATCCGGGATAAGAAGATGGTAAAAAGCTATGCGAATATCGGAGATACGGTTCGCAGCGCCATCGCGGAATACGTGAGCGAAGTGAAAACAAGAGCGTTTCCGGAAGAAAAACATTCGTTTACGGTGAAGGAATCGCCCGAAAATCAGAACGCTCCAGTGAAGCTATACGGAGGAGATAAACAATGACGATTAAAGTCGTTCGCACGATCTCTGAACTGAGACGCGAGATCACGGCTTTTCGCAGTACAGATGCGGAAGGACGCGCAGTCGGATTCGTTCCGACGATGGGGTATTTGCATGAAGGTCATGCGAGCCTGCTTCGCCGGTCCGCGCAAGAGAACGGGCTGACCGTACTTAGCGTATTCGTCAATCCGATCCAATTCGGACCGAACGAGGATTTGGATAAATATCCTCGCAACGAGGAGAGAGATCTGCAAGTCGCCGTAGAAGCCGGAGCCGATCTCGTATTTATGCCGTCTGTCGTGGAAATGTATCCCCGGCCTCGCGTGACCACCGTCGCCGTAACGGAAGTGACCGATCGTTTATGCGGCGCCAGTCGCCCTGGCCATTTCGACGGAGTGGCGACGGTCGTGACGAAGCTGTTCAATATCGTGCAGCCCGATCGGGCGTATTTCGGCTTGAAAGACGCTCAACAAATCGCCGTTATCGAGCGCATGACGCAAGATCTGAACATACCGGTCGAGATCGTGCCATGCCCGATCGTCCGCGAGGCGGACGGACTCGCGATGAGCTCGCGAAACGTCTATTTGAGCGCGGCGGAGAGGGAACAGGCCTTGGTGCTGTCCAGATCGCTTTCCCGGGCAGGAGAATGGATCGGGGAAGGCTTAACAGCCGACCGGATCGTCGCTCGCTTGAAGGACGAGATAGGCAGCGTTCCGCTGGCGAATATCGAATACGTGGAAATTTTGACTTACCCGAATTTGGTTCCCGTGGCCGAAGGGCAACCGCTTATCCATATCGGCGATTCGTTGTTGATCGCATTGGCGGTTCGTTTTGGCAATACCCGCCTGATCGATAATCGGCTGCTTATTCCAAAGGAAGTAGGTGCTGAATTATGTTCCGTCAAATGATGAAAGCGAAAATACACCGGGCTACCGTGACCGAAGCGAACCTGAATTACGTCGGGAGCGTAACGATCGACCAAGACTTGATGGAATTGGTCGATATTCTGCCAGACGAAAAAGTTCAAATCGTGAATAATAACAACGGAGCCAGGTTCGAAACCTACGTGATTCCCGGTCCGAGAGGCTCTGGCGTCATCTGCTTAAACGGAGCCGCGGCAAGACTCGTTCTGCCAGGAGATAAAGTCATTATCATCAATTATGGATTGATGTCCGACGAGGAAGCCCGACGTCACCGTCCGCGCATCGCGATTCTGGACGACAATAACCGGGTTGCCGAATTGTTGGCGGAAGAACCGCATTCGACCGTTTTGTAACGCGTATGAAACCCCTCCTTGAAACGCAGAATGAGCAGTACAATAACATCTTGCGACAAGGGGGAACGATCATGATCCAACAATGGTTCGCGACGATGAACGAAGCGCTCGACGATCTGATTTTGCGTTATCCACACGCTTCGGCAAACGAAAAAAACGATCTGCGGCAACAATGGGATGTGCTCAAAGGGTTAAGTGATGATATTATTGAATTATGGCTGCAATTTGAAGACAAAATGGGTTTTTTCCGGGATGTTGAACAGCAATCGACCATCGTCGCGCCCGAACCGCAAAAACTTCTAGGCTCCTTCATTAAAGGACAAGGCTATTTCAAACTCCAGATGTTCCAGCACGCTTCCGTTCATCTCGAGGAAACGATCGCCTCGTACCCAGATTTTATTTGCGCACGATTATTTCTTGCCATGACCCTTATGCATATGAAACAATGGAATGAAGCCCAAAGGCATTTTCAATTGATTGCCGCCGTCACCGATGAGAAAAGGCTGCAGGCGATTGCCTACAACGCGCTTGGCTGCATTCAAGCGATCTACGCTCATTTGGATAAAGCCCAAACTTATTTTCATAAAGCATTGGAAGCCGACCCCGGTTTTACCGATCCGAAACATAATCTGGAGTCCGTCCGTCGGGGAAACGGGCAGATTCAGCTTCAATTCGGCAGCGCGGAATTGCAATCGTTGGTCCAAGTATAACTTGGGTATCATTCGGATCTTTTTTGATTTGCGCACCGGAAGGAAAGGAAGTCTGGAATGAAATTTGCCGTGCTCGATTTTGAAACGACGGGCATGTCGTCCGATAAAGATGAAATTATCCAAACGGGACTCGCGTTCATTGACGAAGCGGGTGCCGTTTGTTCCACGTATGCGAGCTTTGTACGGCCTTCGAAGCCGATACCTGCCGAAATCACGCGCCTCACGGGTATATCCGATGCCGACGTCGCGTCCGCGCCGGAACTTGGAGAGATGCTTAACGAGATCGTTCCACTGCTGCAGGACGCCGTGCTCGTCGGTCACAATGTCGGCTTCGACGCTCACTTCCTGCAAGCCGCTCTCGACAGCAGCGGATATTTGCCATTTGCGGGGCGGATGATTGACACTGTTGAACTCGCCCGTGTTCTGTATCCTACGGAACCGAGCTTCTCTCTGACTTCACTCACCGAACGGCTCGGAATATCGCATGACCGCCCGCATCAAGCCGACAGCGACGCCATTGCGACTGCCGAATTGTTCCTCTTATGCATGAACAAGCTGCGCAATCTTCCGCTCTTTACGCTGCAACGCTTAAATTCGTTATTCGATCCCGATCGTAACGATCTTGGCTGGCTGATCGCCGACACGTTGGCATGGAGAGAGACTCAGCCTCTCGCAGCCGAAGAGGGATATCATTATTTCCGCCAATTCGCGATGAGCGTTGGGGATTGGAGCGAAGAGTCCTCCGAAAGTCTAGACAAGGAGAACGATGCGTCTGCGATATTGGAGACGATGGATTTCGAGCAGTATATGGCCGCCATACAGCAGAATCTGAAAATGGCTTTTCCCTCGTATGAATCCCGGGAGGGCCAAGATATTATGTTCCAGGAAGTATACGGGGCATTGCAAGACGATAGCCATCTTCTCGTGGAAGCGGGAACGGGAACGGGCAAATCGTTAGGCTACTTATTGCCGTCGCTTTATTATGGGCGGAAAGAGGACAAAAAAATCGTCGTCAGCACCCACACGATCCAGTTGCAAGAGCAACTCCGCGAGCGCGATCTGCCGCTTCTGCATCAAGTTCTTCCGATTCCTTTTCGCGCTTCGGTGTTCAAAGGACGCAACAATTATTTATGCTTGCGAAAGTTCGAGAGCCGGCAGCAAATTCCCGAGCATGCATTGGACAAGGAAGATGCCGTTACGCGCGGCGGGATGACGGTCTGGTTAAGCGAAACGGCAAGAGGTGAGTCGGAGGAACTTAACATCGGGGGACGAAATCGCGACGAATGGGCCGCCGTGGCTAGCGACTCAGCTTCTTGCCTGAATCGCGCTTGCCCGTGGTTTAAGAGATGTTTCTATCATAGAGCTCGGCAAGAAGCGGGCAAAGCGGACCTGATTATTACGAATCATGCGCTGCTCTTCACAGACATGCGAGCGGATCATCGTCTTCTCCCCGCATACGATCGATTGATCGTGGACGAAGCGCATCATCTGGAAGAGGTCGCGAGCAGCCATCTAGGGCAGAAAACTTCTCATGGCTCGCTGATGATTCCGTTACTGAGAGTATGGAAAGATGCAAGAACGGGGTTATTGCCGCAACTTCTTAGCGCTGTATCGTCGCTCGGAACCGTAAATTCGGGAGCTTGGACGGAGAAGCTTGAAATGGCGATTCCCAAAGTTCAGGAGATTCGCGAAGCTTGGGAGCGGTGGATGGAAGCATTGTACGGGGTGCTGGCGAGCAATGCCGCCGCGGATGAAACCGGTAATTTCACGCTGCGAATCAAACCTGCCGAACTTCCCTCGCAATGGGACGGCATTAGCGTTGACGGCAACAACGTGATTCAATTGCTATCGGATTTGATCCGGCCGATAGAGAAGCTGATTGTAGAAATTCGCGAAGAATCGGACGAGCTAGGATTGCAAGGAACACTTACGGATTTAAGCGGAGTAATAAAAGATTTGGCGAACGTCCGTGCCGACGCTTTATCGTTCGTGACGCTCGGCAGACCCGAATTCGTTTATTGGATCGAGGGCCATTCACAGTATCGCAGTCGTTCGATTCATCTGTACGGCGTCCCGGCAGACGTTAGCGAGCTTCTTAAAGAGGGAGTATTCGAACGCAAAGCGAGTGTCGTCATGACTTCAGCGACACTTACGATCGACAAATCGTTCAAATACGTAACGGAGCAACTCGGTTTAGACGAGGCCGAGAAGGGCGGAAGACTAAAAACCGCAATGCTTCCATCGCCGTTCCGATATCGCGAACAGGCGCTCGTGCTTATACCGAGAGACTTTCCGGCCATTAAAGGGCGAGACGGAGAGGCGGTTTTCGTCAGCGCCTTGATTGACTCCTTGCTGGAAACGGCCCTTACCGTCGGCGGTCGAATGCTCGTGCTGTTTACGTCTTACCGGATGCTCAGGAATGTCTATGGACCTCTTAAAGAGCGACTAGAAGCAAGCGGCATTCAAGTGCTCGGCCAAGGCATGGACGACGGCAGCCGCAGCAGGCTGACGCAGAAGTTCATGAAGCAACCCGCATCGGTCTTGCTAGGGACGAACAGCTTCTGGGAAGGCATCGATCTGCCTGGTGACGCCCTTACTTGCTTGGCGATCGTCCGTCTTCCGTTTCAGCCGCCGAATCACCCGGTCGCAGAAGCCAAGTCGGAGAAGCTGCAAGCCGAGAATAAAAATCCGTTTATGAAGTTGTCTCTACCACAAGCGGTTATTCGTTTCAAACAAGGTTTCGGCCGTCTCGTTCGCACGGCGTCTGACAAAGGAATTGTCATTTTATACGATACCCGCGTGCTTGACACGAATTATGGCAAGTATTTTCTATATTCTTTACCCGGTCCGAAAATGGAGCACCTGCCCACGGCGTCGATGGCGTCGCGAATCAGCTCTTGGCTGCATCCGGCAATCGCCGAAGAGGGGGAAGAAACACAATGAAACCGATCAAAATATCCGAAGCTGTCGTAAGACGGCTTCCGATCTACTTACGATTCCTGAACGAATTGAGCTTAAGCGGTATTCAAACGGTATCGTCCCAGGATTTGGGAGAGAAGCTGGATCTCAATCCAGCGCAGATCCGCAAGGATTTGGCCTATTTCGGCGAATTCGGGCGCAAAGGGGTCGGGTACAACGTTGACTATCTGATCGAGAAAATCCGGCAGATTCTCAAACTCGACAAAACGATGAATGTCGCGCTCGTCGGAACGGGAAATCTGGGACGGGCACTATGCAATTACAATATGTACATCAAAGACAATATGAAGATCGTTGCGGTTTTCGATGCCGATAAGGGAAAAGCCGGCACAACGATCAATCATCTCGTCGTCCAACCGATGTCGGAGCTGTCGACATCGGTGAGAAAATTGGACATCTCCGTCGGCATTATTACCGTCCCGGCGGGAGAAGCCCAGAACGTAGCCGATCAATTCGTAGCCGCGGGTATTCGAGGGATTCTGAATTTTGCACCAGTCGTTCTAAAGGCAACTGCTGGCGTGAGGATTCATAATGCCGATTTTACGGCTGAATTGTTAAGCTTGGCCTATTACATGGATGAAAACGATGAAGCGGAAGAAGGAGACGGAGAACGATGACACGTCTATTAATCAATCGGGGAACATTCGTAACGATGGACGACCAAAAAGCCGAATTTCAAGGATGGATGGCGATCGAAGGCGATCGCATTGCCGGAATCGGCAGCGGTCCCGCGCCCGAGGAAGAAGTCGCACGTGCGACGGAAACGTTGGATGGGACCGGATTGTTGTTCATGCCCGGGCTGGTCAATACGCATGGACACGCGGCGATGTCTTTGCTGCGCGGATTGGCGGACGATCTAGCGCTTCAGGATTGGCTGCAAAATCATATGTGGCCGACAGAAGCGAAGTTCACCAGCGATGACGTGTATTGGGGCTCTGCCTTGGCCGCGGCGGAAATGATCAAAAGTGGCACGACAACATTCGTAGACATGTACGACCATATGAACCGGGTTGGCGAGGTGGTCGATCAATCCGGAATGCGCGCCAGTCTGGCAAGAGGCGTGATTGGATTATGTCCGGAAGATGTTCAGAAGGCGAAGCTGAACGACGCCATCCAATTCGCAAAAGATTGGCATGGCGCCGCGAATGGACGCATCAGCGTGATGATCTCGCCTCATGCTCCTTATACTTGCCCGCCTGATTTCATTCGGAAATTCGTCGAAGCTTCCCACGAGCTCGACTTGCCGATGCATACGCATATGTCTGAGACGATCGCGGAAGTGGAACAGAATGTGAGAGACTACGGCTGCCGGCCGGTAGAACACTTGGACCGTCTCGGTATGTTCAGCCGTCCGACGCTGGTCGCTCATGCCGTGCATTTGAACGACGAGGAAATCGCGCTTCTGGCCGAACGCCGCGTCGCGGTATCCCATAATCCGATCAGCAATCTTAAGCTGGCCAGCGGCGTCGCGAGAGTACCCGACTTGTTAAAGGCGGGGGTAACGGTCTCTCTTGGTACCGATAGCGCGGCTAGCAACAATAATCTCGATCTGTTTCAGGAAATCTCGACTGCCGCCTTGCTGCACAAAGGCGTATCGGGGGATCCGACGGTCGTGCCGGCCTCGGAAGCTCTTCGCTTAGGAACGGTGAACGGCGCGCGCTCGATTGGCTTGGAAGGAGTGACGGGCCAGCTCAAGCCCGGATTAAAAGCCGATTTCATCGCGCTTAATCTTTCGAAACCACATTTTGTCCCGCATACGGATTACGTCTCGCATCTTGCCTATTCGGCAAGAGGGTCGGATGTCGTACACGTGTGGGTGGACGGCAAACAGCTGCTCCGTAACGGTCAGCTTCTTACGCTCGACGAGGACAAGATCATGGCGGAAGCGGAACGTTGCTTCCGGAGGTTGAGAGCATGAAATTAAGCCGCAGTGAAGGCAAACGAAAGCTACCGTCGCTATCGCTTGCCAAATGGCTGTTCCTGATCGCCGGTTTTGTCGTATTTGTGGCTGTTTGTTTCGTGCTGTACGTACGTACGGCGGATGCTGATTACCGCAACGCAGAAAAACAGGCGATTCGGATCGCTAAGGAGCAAGGTGGATTAACGGAGATCAGCGAAGCGGTCAGGCATACTTGGATAGAGACGGTATGGATCGTAACCGGCAAGGACGCGGACGGCGCGGATTGGATGATATTCGAGCGCAAGGACGGTCTTGCGCGCGAGAATATCAGCGAGAATCTGTCCGAGAATCAGATGCTCGCTAAGTTCGCCCAAGAGCACGAGGGAGAACCGATCCGCATCATGCCGGGTTGGTTCAACGATCATCCGGCATGGGAAATTCGATATTGGAACGAGAAAAGCGAGGAGCATCAGACGCTCGATTTCTATTCCTTTAAGGACGGAACGTTGCTGAAGAGGTATGTATTGTCGAGTCAATAAAGGTTAATTCCGAAAACGCCGCAAAGGCGTTTTTTTGTTTTATGCGTGCCCAGAGGCACGCATCATCTAGCCGGTGAAAGTCCGGTCGCGGGAGGGGCCAAGCCCCCGCGTAGCTAGGATACTTGCGTATGGAGAAATCTGTGCGTAAAAGCGTATCGACAAAA
>NZ_VNJJ01000010.1:0-159073 GCF_007786475.1 Cohnella terricola
ATCTCTTGAAGAATAGCTAATTTTTCTAAAGCATTCAGTTTGTTTTTAGACATGAAAAATGCTCCCCACAGTAAACAGGTTTTTTATTATTTCACCTGTCTACCGTATGGGGAGCATATCAGAGATCCCCTGCGCCGCCATTTTTTTATGCGTTCCCGGTTTTTACGTCCAGAACCGCTTTGTGAATGCGATCGAACAAATCTTCCAGATCGTTCTCTTCGATGCAGGAGAACGCCACGCGCAGATCCGTCGTTCCGAGCGCGATCGTTCCGACGCCGTAAGCGTTCAGCAAACGCTGGCGAACGGTCTCGGCGTCCACGTTCAGCTTGAGGCACATGAAGTAACCGGAATTGAAAGGATAATAGCTCCATTCGTCGCCGTATTTGCCGCTGTCGAGCAATTGCTTCACTTTGTTGGCGCGGCCTTTCATGATATTGAACTTCTCTTCTTTCTGCGCTTGGAATTGGTCGGATTTCAGAGCGCGAAGAATAAACGTCTGGGAAGGGTGCGGTCCGCTCGAGATCGTCGAACGGATATTGCCGATAGTCTTCTGCTCCAGTGCGGATAGGCTGGCTTCGGATAATCCGCCGTACGTGATGAAGCCTACCCGGAAGCCCCATACGTATTCTTCTTTCGTCGCGCCGTCGACTTTAATGGCCAGCACGCGTTCGTGCAGTCCGCACAGTTGGCCGAACAGCGATTCCTGCAAAGAATCTTCGAAGAATAAGCCGAAATACGCATCGTCGGTCACGGCGACGACATTGATGCCGGCTTCCGCCGCGTCGCGGATGGCGGCTACGATCTCGCGGCCTTCATCGATGCCCGGCGTATACCCTGTCGGGTTAATCGGGAAGTTCAGCAGAACGATCGCTTTGCCCCGGTCCTTCTGGGCGAGCAGGGCATCGCGCAAACCCGCCGAGTTGAAGCGATTATCCGCATCGTAGAGCGGGTAGTAGACCATATCTGCGCCTCGGCGAACATTAAACGTGAGTTCGTAGTTCTCCCAGTTTTTGTCCGGTACGACGACGGCGTCGCCCACGTCCGCGAACAGGTCCCCGACGATGCTGAGGCCGTGCGTCAACGCGTTCGTCACGACCGGCAGGCTGATGTTCTTGCCGGCAATGGACGGATTCTCGGCGAGCATCTTATCGCGCCATACGGTACGGAGTTCCGGTTTCCCTCCGGGAGGAGCATATTCGTAAATGTCCTTCGGATCGTATGCGGACAACGTCTCTTGAATGACATTCAAGTGCATCGGTTTGCCGTTCTCGGTCGCGATGCCGATGGTCGCGTTGTATACGCCGGCTTTTGTCTTCGCTTCGGCGGATTGGCTTAAGATGCCAAGCTTAGGCAAGTAGATTGCCTTGCCTAGTCCGGAGAGCATCTCGGCGGCGCGCGGATTGTCGCGGTTTAACGTGTCGTTTAATTGCTGGGCAAGAGGATTCATAACTTCCATCCTTCCAATCGGTCATATTAGGTGATATTATACACCATTGACCGGAGAGCGTCATTGAAAACAAGCGCTTTCTTACCAAAAAAAGCATCGTTTTTTTCAAGTTTCGCTAATTTGTCTCTTTAAAGCGCTGTCGCGGATGCGCGAGATCGTATCGGGGTCTCCCGGAAGGTTCCGTTCGCTCAATCCTTTAACGACTTGTTCTCTTCTTTTCTCCGCTAAATTTTGCCCGAATTTGAACTTTCCGCTCATCTCCTCCGGGTCGAGACGAAGAACGGACACACCCCGCAGGGAAGCGACGTAACGCTCGTCCGCGGCGTCTATGGGCGCATGTCCGCCCTCGGGCTGCATCCGATTCATCAGCGCTCCTAGCGCAGAAGCTTTCTCCTCGGGGTCTTCGACTTGGGCGACTATGCCGCGGATACGCACGGAACGAAAGAACACGGTCGCCGGACATGCCATGTAAGGATCGGTGAAATGCGACGGTATAAAAGCGTGAGCTTGATAGACGACGAACTCCGCTCTCGGGTCGGCGGCTAATCCCGCCATTTTCTCTCCTTGCTTGCTTCCGTGAAAATAGACCGCCTCGCCATGATAAACGTAATTGAGAGGCACGCATTTCGGCCAGCCGTCGGGGCCGATGAACGTAAGCACGCCATCGTTCTTTTCCTCCAGAAACGCTATGCATTGCTCGGGCTCGGCAACTTGGAACTCTTTTCTTCTCATCGGATTTCTCTCCTTTATGATTCCATCGGGTTGATGAATAGTATATATTTCAAATTGACAAGAGAAAAGATCCATTTTAAATTAAAATGACTAGTCCATTTCGAGGGGCGTGAACGAATTGAATTCCCCTTTTGCGTACACCGTAAAGCTCGCGGAATGCAGCAATAAGCATATGGCGATGTACTTGGCCATTCGAGAGGCGATAACCGAAGGAAAGCTGGCGCCGGGAGAGAAACTTCCATCTACGCGGCGGTTGGCCGAGCTATACGACCTCTCTCGGGGGAGCGTCAGTCTTGCTTACGAGATGCTGACGGCGGAAGGGTTCGTCCGGGCGGGCGTCGGACAGGGCACATTCGTCGCGGGGGGCGGATCCGAATTTCCGACAGACCGTTCCGGCAAGGAGACGTCAGGAACGGAGAACAGGCATTCGGCCGCTCCTGCGATCACGAAGTGGGGGTGCCGTCTGTTGAGTCTCGAGCCGACGGCGGCTCGCCAGTCCGTCAATTCGTCCGACCTGACGGGCATGGGGAACATAGTGTCTTTTTCGCCGGAAGGGATCGGGGCGCGATTTCCTTGGGCGGAATGGAGGTCGGAGGTAACGCGGCAATGGAGAAGCTTAGGCACGTCCGCAAGAAGCGGCGACCTGCCGACGGCGGGCAGCTTGGAGCTTCGCAAGGCGATTGCCAACCGGCTGCGGCGCGAAAGAGGGATCTCTTGCCGGGAAGAGGATATCGTTATTACGGCGGGCTCGATGCAAGCCATCGCACTGCTGACCCAATTGCTGCTTGAAGAAGGAAAAACAGCGGTGATCGAGAACCCATGTTATACGGGGATACAGAATGCGGCGAAAGCGACGGGAGCAAGCGTCATCGCGCAGCGATTGGATGCCAGCGGCATCGTTCCCGAGGATTGGGATGCGGAATTGCTGTTCGTAACGCCGACCCGTCAGTTCCCTACGGGGGTCGTCTTGAGCTATGATAGGCGCCGGGCGCTGCTGGCTTGGGCTTCTCGGCGCAATGCCTGGATTATCGAGGACGATTACGACAGCGACTTCCGTTGGGGGGGCCGACCGATCGAACCGCTAAAATCGTTGGACAAGGAAGACAGGGTCGTATATATCGGCACGTTCTCCCGTTCGATGAGCTTGAATATGAGAATCGGTTTCGCAGTCGTTCCCAAACAATTAATGCAGCATTTCATCTTGGCCAAGCAGCTCTATGATCCGTATCCGACGGGAATAGCGGAGCAGCAAGCGCTCGCCAGTTGGATGTCTGCGGGCGGGTATGATCGACATATGCGCAAAATGCGCAGATTATTGGGAAAGCTCGAAAACAAACTGAGGGCAAATCTTGAACGACGATTTACCGGATTATTCGCGACGGTTCCATCGGACGCCGGATTGCATGTGTATACGAAATGGCGGAGAAGTCCGGAGGAATACGAGATGTTGGCCGAGGAGTGCCGCAGAAGAGGCGTAACGTGGAAAGACGGAACGATCTACGAGGTACGGGATGCGGACAGAAGCCTGAATCCGCTCTCTGGGCCGTCCGCTATATTCGGCTTCGCCCATATGAACGAGAAACAAATCGAAGAAGGGATTGATCGGATCGCCCAAGCTGCGTTATCGTTAAAGATGATTCACTCCGACAAGGATCAAGGAGGAACCGTTCATGCTTGAGTTGTCGCCATCTTCTTTTAAGCTGCTTCCCTGGTTCGCGAAAATATCGTGCGAACCGGGCTGGAAGTGGCAGTATCGCGAGAAACCGTTAGCCAATTACGATCTCTTCTACGTCTGGAGCGGCGAAGGAGAGCTGATCTTGAACGGAAAGACGTACGCGTTGGGGAAGGGAAGCTGCTTCCTGTTTCGCAAAGATGACCATACGAGCGCGACCCACAATCCGCAGAAACCGCTCGTGCTCACTTACATCCACTTCGACGTGACCGAGCCGACGGAGCAGGTTCCCGTTCCGTATCGGGTCATCGAGGACAGGTTTGATTTCGAGCATCTGCTGTCCAGGTACGTTCGTTTGTTCCTGATCAAGACATATGCCGCGGAGATCGAAGCGCAATTGATTCTGAAGCAATTGATGATCCAATTGCTGCGCCTTGACCAGGACGAGCCCGTCGAGCGCAAAGCCAGCAATCAATTGACGGAAAGCATCCGGGAAGTGGCGAACTATATCCAGCAGCACCCCGGGATCGTTCATCGCGTGGAGGATCTGGGCAAACGGGCGGGATTGTCTTCCCGATATTTCTCGATAAAATTCAAAGAAATCATCGGCGTGTCCGTGCAAACTTACATGATTCGGGCAAGGATCGAACGGGCTCAGCATCTTCTGCTCCACGAGGGAATGAACGTCACGGAAGTGGCCGATGCGCTGGGCTATCGGGATATCTTTTTCTTCAGCAGGCAGTTCAAGCAATACACGGGCAAGAGTCCTTCCGAAATTCGCTGATCCGACAAAAATAAAGCTCGTCCCTTATGCGCCGTTCGCGCCGGGGACGAGCTTCTTTATTGCCGTGCCGTTAACGTGCCGAGTTTTTCGCCCATCCGGACTTTATCTCCCGTCTTCAGATCGGAACGCGGGTCAAGCGTGCCGTCTTCCGTCAGAAGCACGATCGTGGAACCGAATTCGAAATAAGCGAGCTCGTCTCCGCGCTCCAAGCGGCTAGGCATAGGATCGACGTACTTGATGCTGCTGACGTTCAAGGCGCCTACCTTGACGACGGCAACTTCGCCGATCTCGTTGCGGATATAAGTCACGAGGCGTTCGTTGCGGGATAGGACGCGCCGCATCGAAGTCAGGCCGAATTCGTTAACCGGATAAACCTTGCCCGGAATATGCTCGCTTTCGACGATATCGCCTGCGCACGGGGAGTGGATACGGTGATAGTCGGTAGGGCTCAAATAGAGCACCCAGAAGTACCCCCGACGATATTGCGATAACCGCGGGGATTGGTTTAGAAGCTCTTCGATCGTGTAGTCTTGTCCCTTGACCTGGAGCATCATCCCGTCTTGGATAACGCCGCAACCGGTAATGAGCGCGTCGACCGGGCTGACCAACGCTCCGGCGGTCGCGTCGATCGGGCGTCTTCCCGGTTTCAGCCGGCGGGTAAAGAAGTCGTTCAACGAACGATATTGATCCAAACTTTTTTCCGCTTCTTCGACCGGAATTTTGTACATGGCGGCAAAGCGGGGAATCCACCGCTTACTCAAAGGGGATTTAGCGAAACGCCCCGTCAAGCGGGACACGAATTTGCGCGAAGATAGCTCCGTCATCATGCGCAGCAGCCAACGAGTCATGCGGCCGAGCACTCCTTTAACTAAAAATTTCATTCCCGTGAATTGTGCCACATCGCCGGACAAAGTGCAATAGCTGCGTTTTTCGGAGAAGCCCGCCGTGCCGCGGAATCCGCAAACGCTAGTCCGTGAACGTCTGATACAGCAAATAAATGTTTAATCCAATAATGACGACCGCGATGAACCAAGCTAGAATATTCAGCCACTTCGGATTAACGAACGACCCCATCTTGGCTTTGTTTCCCGTGAGTTGCACAAGCGGAACGACGGCGAACGAAAGTTGGAACGAAAGAATGACCTGGCTCAAAATGAGCAAATCCATCGTTCCTTTCTCCCCGTAGACAGCGGTGACGATGACGGCGGGAATAATGGCGATCATCCGCGTGATCAGCCTGCGAAGCCACGGTTTCATCCGAATGCTAAGAAACCCTTCCATTACGATCTGCCCCGCCAGCGTGCCCGTTAGCGTCGAGTTCTGGCCCGATGCCAGGAGAGCGACGCCGAAAAGAACGGCCGCCAGCGAGGAACCGAGCATTGGGGCGAGCAGATGATACGCTTGGTCGATCTCCGCGACGTCCGTGCGACCTGCGGTATGGAATACCGCCGCGGCGATGATGAGGATGGCCGCGTTAATGAACAGGGCGAAGAACAAGGCGATCGTCGAATCCCAAGTGGCGAAACGGATCGCTTGCCGCTTGCCGAGCTCGGTTTGCTCGAATTGGCGGGTCTGCACGATCGAGGAATGAAGGTACAGATTATGGGGCATGACCGTTGCGCCGATAATACCGATAGCGATATAAAGCATTTCCGGATTTTTGACGATTTCCGTCGAAGGGACGAACCCTTTCATCACGTCCCCGAAGTTCGGAGACGACCAGAAAATTTCCAGGGCGAAACATAATCCGATCGTCGCGATCAAAGCGATAACCATGGCTTCCATATAACGGAATCCTTTATTTTGCAGGAACAAAATGATGAGTACGTCTAGCGCCGTCAATATGACGCCGTACAAGAGCGGGATACCGAACAACAGATTCAAGGCGATCGCCGCGCCGATGACTTCGGCCAGATCGCAGGCCGCGATGGCAAGTTCGCATAGAATCCATAGAGAGAAATTGACCGGCTTGCTGTAGCTATCCCGGCAGGCTTGAGCCAAGTCCCTCCCTGTTACGATGCCCAATTTGCCGGACAAAGCTTGCAGGACGACGGCCATTAGATTGGAGATGAGAATGACCGACAGCAGCGTATACCCGAATTGCGATCCGCCGGCCAGATCCGTCGCCCAGTTGCCCGGATCCATATAACCGACGGCTACCATGTAACCGGGGCCGACGAAGGCGAGAAACTTGCGAATTACTGAACCTTTCTTGGGAATGCGTACGGAACGGTATGATTCCGGCAGCGAAGCCATATCCCTGTTCCTGCGCCAACCGCCGCTGCCGCGGGTTTCTTCCGGTTCTGCTTCTGTTGCCTGAATTGGTCTTTCTGCAACTGCCAGATCGTCTCGCATGAAGATGCACCTCTTTATACCTTACAACTTGTATGAAGCAACAAGTGTGGCGTCTATAAAATTAATTTTCCCTTGTGCAAAACTTGAGATTGATATAAATATATGCCGGATTCGCGAAAAAGTAAACGGAAAAAATTACGATTCGAAGATACCGAAACATAAAAAAAGGAGCTTACCGAAGCCCAAAGGCTTCTGAAGCTCCATTTCTGTTTTGCACGGTAAACGAATTTCAGCCATGCTCTAAGTGCTGCAGCGTCTGCAGAAATATTTGTTCGATATGGGAATCGTCAAGCGAATAGAAAACGGTTTTGCCGCTTTTTCTCCGTTTGACCATCCGCATGTTGCGCAAATAGCGAAGCTGATGAGATACGGCGGATTGTCCCATCTCGAGAAGCTGGGACAACTCGTGAACGCACAGCTCGCGATGGAGCAATGCGCCGATCAGCTTGATTCTCGTCGGATCGCCCAAAGCTTTGAACAGCTCGGCCAACCGCGAAGCGGAACCGTCGGTGATCATACGTTCCTTGACTTCCGCTAATTGGATTTCGGAATGGGCGCAACAATCGAGCGGCCGTTCAAGCGTTATTTTATCCATGTTATGGCACCTTCTTCACGCGATAAGTTCGTTCTTTCATTATAACGCAACAATCTATTCGCGGAAATAAGCCGTCCGGAGAAAGGTACAGTTGCCCATCCTCGTGGCGTGCCTATGGGTGAATGCATATGATACTGCAGATTCCCATGAACAGGAAGGAGAGGGACATGAAAAAGAAACAAGCGGGTAAATCTCCTAAATCGCGCCGTCCGCTATACTTCGTCGACGATCCGAACCAACTCGAGCTGAACTGGCTGGATGACATACAAAAAACGAAGGAAAAGCCGGTGTCCACGCTTGGCGCAGCCCTTGCACCGAAGAAGCCTTCGGCTGAGAACCAGGCAGTCGCTAAAACCAAGCCCGGCAATGTCAAAGCGAACGGACCCGACTCTTCGGCCGGTTCCCATGCCGCGGCCGCGTTAGACTCGGCGACTCCTCGGCTCGATATCGCTTCGTCTACGGAGCAAGAATCCGCGCTTAAGGAAACGGAGGAACTTGTCGAGGTCGTGGTATCGATGCCACTTGAGTTCGAAGTACCGTACTCGGCCGAACTGTCGGATATCGTAGCGGTAGTCGAATCGCTTGATGCGGAAAGCGTTCAGTCTACGGATGAGCTGGTGGCGATTATGAACGGCGAACGGACCGCCGAGGAACCGGAATCGAGGGAAGTACGCCATTCCAAGCTGGAAGAAAAGAGGCTGCCAGAGCGGCCCGCGCCGATCGTCTATACAGACGATCTCGCGGACGAAGCGGTGACGAGCGAGAAGCTGGCTCCGTTCTCGGTGAAAGGCGTCCATCTCGCGGCGGATTCCGTCGGCACGAACGCATTGGCCGATTTTTCTGTAACGGCTATTAAGCTGGCCGACGGCTCGATTACGTCTTCGAAGCTGGCCTCGGAATCGATCGTGGGAGACCATTTGACCAAAAACTCGATTTCCGGGCAAAAAATCCGCGATCGGTCGATTACGAGCGAGAAACTTCGCGACGGGAGCGTATCTTCCGAAAAATTGGCGGACAGGACGATCAGCTCGGATAAAATCGCCGAGGGGTCTATCCAGTCCAAGCATTTGAGCGTGTCCGCGATTTCATCGGAGCTGCTTCAGGACCAAAGCATTACGTCCGAGAAAATCCGCAGCGGTTCCATTCGAAGCGAAAATCTGGCGAACGAAATCGTGGATACCTCCAAGCTGTCCGAAGGGGCGGTGACGAATTCCAAGCTTCGCGACGGCTCGGTTACGAAGGAGAAAGTGTCGCGGGGAACAATCGAATCGCGGCACTTAACCGAAGGACTTATTTTGGCCGATCACGTGGCTCCGGGAGTGTTGCAGGGAAAGCACTTGGCTCCGCGCGCCGTCGCGCCAGAGCATCTGGGGGACGGGGCCGTAGGGACTCGGGAGCTGGCCGACCGAGCCGTGTCTGGAAACAAGCTTATGTTCGAATCGGTCCAATCCGAGCATCTTCGGCCCGGAGCGATCAAGAGCGAACACCTCGGGGACGACGTCGTTAAATCCAAACATTTGGAGGACGGGGCGATTACCGCTTCCAAGCTCGCAGACCAATCGGTGACGACGCTTAAGCTCGTCGATCAATCGATCACGTCGACCAAGGTGGCGGATCAAAGCATCTTATCCGCGAAAATCGCGGATGAAGCTTTACAATCGAGACATTTCGCCAAAGGCGCGGTCGTATCCGACAAGATTGCCGACGGAAGCGTGAACGGGCAGCACTTAGCCGATCAATCCGTCCAAAGCCGGCATCTATTCGCTCAATCGGTCGCGAGGGAACACCTGAAGAACGGAACGGTCGGCCCGGATCAGCTGGCGAAAAACGCGGTAGAACCGGATCATGTTTCCGGGGGAGCGATCGGCTCCGCCCAACTGGCGGAAGGCGCCGTCATTTCCGCCAAACTGGGCGATCAAGCAGTCGCCGGCCGACATATCGCGTCATCCGCGGTCAGGGCGGAGCATCTCGCCGCGGAAAGCGTGTTGTCCGAGCATCTCGGCTCGGGCGTGCTCAAGCCTTATCACTTCGGACAGCAATCCGTCGTTGCCGGCGCGTTGGCCACAGACTCTGTCGAAAGCCGACATATCCGGGGCGGGGTCATCGAAGCCGTCCATCTGTCGAACGGTTCGGTAAGCACGTCCGCTTTGCAGATCGAATCGGTAACGGAGAAGAACATCGCCCCGGGGGCGGTAGGCGAACGCCAACTGGGCGTACGATCGGTATTCTCGCATCATCTAACCGACCATTTGATCACTTCGTTGAAGCTTTCACCAGAAAGCGTCTCGACGGATAAGCTGGCCGACTTGGCCGTGACGGCTTCCAAGCTCGCGGACGATAGCGTGACGGCGGGCAAGATCGCGGACAACGCCGTATACGATAAAGCCCTGCAAGACGGTTCCGTGACGGGACGGGTGCTTGCAGAAGGAACCGTCTCTTCGAAGCATTTGTCGCCGAAAGCCGTTAAACAGCTCCATCTGAGCGATGGCGCGGTGACATCCCAAATACTTGCGGATGCTTCGGTAACGACGGGAAAAATCGCGGATGGTTCGGTAAAGTCCCGGCATATGGAGTCCCAATCAGTGGAAAGCCGACATTTATCCGAGCAATCCGTCATGAGCATCCATATGGCCGAGAGAAGTATCCGAGAGTTCCACTTAAGCGACGGCATCGTCGGCACCGGCAAGCTCGCCGCAAGCAGCGTGGACGGCAGCAAGCTTGCCTCCGGCTCCGTGCGTGAGCACCATATCGGCGATCAGACGATATCGGCGAGCCATCTGAAGCCGAATTCGGTCGATTCGGTCCATATCGCCGAAGGGGCCGTCGTCGCGTCGCATCTTGGGCAGGGTAGCGTTCATGAAGGGACTCTCGCGAATCGAGCGGTCACTTCGGATAAATTGGTCGCAGAAAGCGTAACGTTCGAGAAGTTGGCTCCATTAAGCGTAGGAGCCGAGCATCTGCAGATCGAAAGCGTCAGCGGCAAACACCTGAAATCCGAAGCAGTGCACGGCTTCCATCTGCGCAAAGGAACGGTATCCGTCACTCACCTGGCGCCGGATCTGCTCGCATTGGCCAAGAACGGGGAGCGTCGTATCGATGCCGAAAGATTGGAGCCTAACGCGGTAAGCACGGTTCATATCAAAGATCGGACGATTACGGAGGATAAGCTTGTCGACGGATTGATTACGACGGGGAAGTTGGCGGACGAGAGCGTGACGAACGAGAAGTTGCGATCCTCCAGCATATCGTCGGATAAGCTTCTCGCTTTATCGGTAACGACCGATAAGCTGAGCGACGGCGCCGTAACTTCCGATAAGCTGGCGATCGGCAGCGTAGGTACGGAACAACTGGCGAACAGCTCGGTGACGGCCCGCATTCTTGAGGACGGCAGCGTCGCGACGGAAAAGCTGGCGAATGGCGCGGTGACCTCGGAGAAGCTGACGGTCGGCAGCGTGGGAACGGGGCAGTTGGTGAACGGCGCAGTGACCGAGGAGATTTTGGCAGACGGAAGCGTCACTTCAGGTAAGCTAGCGGACGGTGCGATTACTTCGGTTAAGCTGGAAGACGGAGTGATCGGGACGAAGCAACTCTCGGACGGCTCGGTTGTCGAGCGCATCCTCGGAGACGGGAGCGTTACGAGTTTGAAGCTGGCGAACGGCGCGGTAACGTTCGATAAGCTGGCGGATAACAGTGTCGGTACGAAACAATTGGCCGTCGGATCGGTGAGGGCCGCCATATTGGCTGAAGGCAGCGTAACGACGGAAAAGCTGCTTGACGAGGCGATCACGTCCGAGAAGCTGGCCTTGGGCAGCGTCGGAACGGCGCAACTGGCTGCAGGCGCGGTGACGGAGGATATTCTGGCCGATGAGAGCGTGACGAACGCGAAGCTGGCGGACGGTACGGTAACGGTCGAGAAACTGGCTTTCGGGAGCATCGGAACAAGACAATTGGCATCAGGCGTGGTGACGGAGGATATTCTGGCTGATGAGAGTGTGACGAACGGGAAACTGGCGGACGGCGCAGTGACGGAGGAGAAGCTGGCCTACGGCAGTGTCGGAACGGGGCAACTGGCCGTCGGCGCGGTGACTTCGGACATTCTAGGCAAAGGCAGCGTGACGAACGGGAAATTGGCGGACGGTGCGGTGACGTCCGACAAGCTGGCTTACGGCAGCGTCGGCACTAGCAAGCTGGCGGACCGCTCGGTCATCTCGGATATTCTTGCGGACGGCAGCGTGACGGCCGATAAATTGGCCAACGGATCAATAACCGCGGAGAAGATCGCCTACGGCAGCGTCGGAACGTGGCAATTGGCGGAAGGCTCGGTCGTCTCGGATGTTCTGGCCGACGACTGCATTACGACGAACAAACTTCTGGACGGTATCGTGACGACGGATAAGCTCGCGGGAGGAAGCGTCGGAACGAGCCAATTGATCATCGGCGCAGTGACGGAGGATATTCTGGGGCATGAGAGCGTCACGGCAAGCAAGCTAAGGGACGGTGCGGTTACGGCGAAAAAGCTGGCGTACCGCAGCGTCGGAACGGATCAATTGGCAGCCGGCGCAGTGAGTTCCGAGATATTGTCGGACGAAAGCGTTACGCACTTAAAGCTAGCGGTCGCCTCGGTGACTGGAGAGAAGCTGGCCGACGGTAGCGTCGGAGCGGGGAAATTGGCGGCTGACGCGGTAACTGAATCTTCGTTGGCGAACGGATGCGTAACGGCTGGGAAGTTGGCGGACGGGGCGGTTACGTCGGAGAAATTGGCGCATGGCAGCGTGGGACCGGACCAGTTGGCGCATGGCTCGGTGATCGAAGCTTCCTTAGGAGAAGGCAGCGTTTCTTCAGGAAAGCTGACTGACGGAGCGATCACATCGGAGAAGCTGGGAGCGGGCAGCGTCAGAACCAGGCAACTAGCTGAAGGCGCGGTAACGGAAAGCAAATTGGCGGACGAGAGCGTGACGACGTCGAAACTGCTCGACGGAGTCGTGACGACAGATAAGCTCGCGGGCGGCAGCGTGGGCACGAGCCAAATGTCGGATAACGCGGTGACCGCGGATAAATTGGTCAGAGGCTCGGTAACGACGGAGAAGCTGCAAGACAGTACGGTGACTTCGGAGAAAATAGCACTCGGCAGCGTGGGAACGAAACAGCTTGCGGATGGCGCGGTGATGGCCCATATTTTGGGCGAAGGCAGCGTTACTTCCGACAAGTTGGCCGACGGCGCGGTCATTTCCGAGAAGCTGGCGGAAGGCAGCGTAGGAGTGGAGCAGCTTGCCGAAGGAGCGGTGACGACATCAAAGCTGGCGCCTGAAACCGTAACGTTGGAAAAACTGTCGCTCCCTCTCGTTGAATTTCTGAACTTCGCGGGAGACCGGATAACGGAAGAACGGATTGCGCCAGGAGCTGTGACTTCCGAGAAGATGGCGGACGGGGCGATAGGGACGGAGCAGCTTGCGGACGGATCCGTCGCGAGCGAGAAGCTGAAGGAAGGCAGCGTCAGTACCGGGCAATTGGCTCCCGGAGCGGTGAGCGCCGAGAAAATCGCCGATAGAAGCGTAAGTTCCTCTCATATCATCCCGCGTTCTGTATTAGGTTATCATCTGGGAGAGCAAACGATCACCTCGAGTCATTTCAAACCTCAATCCGTGACCGAGGCTCAGCTGGCCGATGGCAGCGTAAGCGAATCGAAGCTAGCGCCGGAAGTTCGGGAATGGATCGGAAGGCTGCAAACGTCGGCGAACGCGGAGGAAACGACGGACAAAGCGTTAGAGCCGGGCAGTGTAACGAGCGAGCATTTAGCCGGAGGCAGCGTGGCGAGCGAGCACTTGGCCGGAGGCAGCGTGACGAGCGAGCACTTAGCCGGAGGCAGCGTAACGAGTGAGCAATTGGCCATCGGCAGCGTGGCGAGCGAGCACTTGGCCGAAGGCAGCGTGACGAGCGAGCACTTAGCCGGAGGCAGCGTAACGAGTGAGCAACTGGCCATCGGCAGCGTAACGAGCGAGCATTTGTCCGGAGGCAGCGTGACGAGCGAGCACTTAGCCGGAGGCAGCGTAACGAGTGAGCAATTGGCCATCGGCAGTGTGACGAGCGAGCATTTAGCCGGAGGCAGCGTGGCGAGCGAGCACTTAGCCGGAGGCAGCGTGACGAGCGAGCACTTAGCCGGAGGCAGCGTAACGAGTGAGCAATTGGCCATCGGCAGTGTGACGAGCGAGCATTTAGCCGTAGGCAGTGTAACAAACGAGCACTTGGCCGATGGTAGCGTGAGCGAATCGAAGCTTTCCTTTCCGACCGTGACGACCCAATTACCGGGCGTAGGCGTATTATTCGGATGCTCGCCCTACGAGTTCCAAGGCGGGATGGAGTCGTTGAGGCTGACCGTGTCTTTCCCGGCGCCTTTCGCGGACCTTTCATATACGCTGGTGGCTATGTCGGATCAACCCTCGTGCAGTTGCGTTCTCGGCGAAAAACGTCCGAACGAAGCCGAGCTAGTCGTTTACCGTACGAGATTGGGACCCGAGCCGAAAGGATTCATTCAATGGATCGTTCTGGGTTATAAAGCGAATGAATAAGCAGAAGCTCCGGACGTGATCGCCCGGAGCTTTCGTCTATTAATCGTCAGTATCGATGAAACGGCGGATCTCCCCCAACGCCTTACGATGCTCCTGCGCAAATACGCCATGGCCTGCATGGGGAAACAAAATCAGCTGGGAGTCCGGAATATGGCGGTTTAAAATCCGGGCGTGCTTCTGTCTGAAGACCCAATCATCCTCGCCGTGAATAATAAGCGTTTGCGCGGAGATTCGCCCGAGCCGACGGTACGAATCGAAACTTTTGCTGGCCTGTTTATGAATCTCCATGCTTCTAGGGTTCGAAGGCGCGATCCGCATCCGTGCCACGAATGAAGCGATCATGGCCGGATGTTCTTGAATATAGGTTTTGGAGTAAAGCATATTTAGCGTATCTTGCGGGGAAAAGGCAACGTTTTTTCGCATTAGCCATTTCAGCATCCGCAAAGACGGGGGCACCCTTTTGACCCCGCAGGTTGTCGAACATAAGATTAATTTCCCCACTCGACTAGGAAATTCAATCGCAAGTTCCTGCGCGATCATTCCGCCCATGGATTGGCCTAAAATATGCGCCTTCTCGATATCGAGAGCGTTCATCAGCCCGATGACGTCCTTGGCCATATCCGAGATGCTATAGGCTTCCGTCGGAGCGTCGCTTCGTCCCGTGCCCCGATGATCTAGCATGACGAAGCGGTTCTTTTCGCTTAACGTTTCCTTGATGGCCGGGTGCCACCAGTCCATGTTGCTGTCTTTTCCCGTGAGCCCGATTAAGGGGGGGCCTTCCCCGATCGATTCATAACAAATATTCACGCCATTAACAAAAATCTTTTTCAAGTCTTCACTCTCCAGGAACGTTCGGCTCATAGCCCGGTGGAGGGGATGTTTTCACGCTGTCCAGTCCCCACGACGTCATTTCCTGGACAGACGTCAAGAAACCGTTTCTAACAGCGATGCCGAGTCTTTTGAATTGATTGGTCGTGTCGTTTACATCGTTCGCCGCTCTCAGAAGCTGATTGCCTACGTTGATGGCGCCGGTTCTCAAAGCAGCATCGAGAATCGGTTTTGCCTCTTGTTTAAGTCGCTTGAAGGTATCTTCCAGCGTTGCTTTTTTTGACATGAACTTCACCTCCTTTCCAATCAGGTAAATCTCATGGGTATGGAGATGATTCTTGTTCTAACATCGTTTTTTCCTTTTGTGAAAATCAGGGGAGACGTCTTTTTTGTTGCTCTTTTCGTAACGCTTAAGGGGAGTCTCTTTCTTGATGTCTTTTTCGTGACGCTTATAGTGAGGCTCCTTCTACTTCGCCTAGTCGTGGAGCTTACCGGAGCTTTTTTTCTCTTCGGCTCGTCGCGACGAGAACTGCGCGAATCGTATCTCTTCGGCTCGTCGCGGCGGGAACTACGAGATTCGTATCTCTTCGGCTCGTCGCGGCGGGAACTGCGCGAATCGTATTTCTTCGGCTCGTCGCGGCGGGAACTGCGCGAATCGTATCTCTTCGGCACGTCGCGGCGGGAACTGCGCGAATCGTATCTCTTCGGCTCGTCGCGACGGGAACTGCGCGAATCGTATCTCTTCGGCTCGTCGCGGCGGGAACTGCGCGAATCGTATCTCTTCGGCTCATAGCGGCGTTTACTGCGAGAGTCATATTTCTTTTCCTCTTCGCGCTGCGCACGGAGAGCTTCTCTTTTATCTTCATCTTCCACCCATTTGTGAAGTGCTTGGCCGGCGGCGCGGACGATCGTTCCTAACAAGATGGATTTGGTGCTGAAGTTGGTATGGTTGGATTCAACGGGTTCGATCGCAGATGGATCTTCCAAGGTTAGCAGCTTCTGCTGAAGAAGCTGCCTGAATTCCGGATCCTGCGTTTGCTGCTCCAGCTTCGTCCAGCATTTGGCCGCATCCTGGTGCCGACCGATTCTACGGAACGCCTCGCCGAGATCGAAGGTTATTTTCGCATAGTCGACGTCTTTGAGTTTGTCCGCTTGCAGCGACTCCTGTTCGAGCAGGAAGGCATAATCTTCGATCACCGTCCGCGTCCGGAAGAAATGCTCCTCGGGCAGCGGGAATGCGGCCTTTCCACGAAGCAATCGAATCCTGCTTTCCCGCGGAGCGGCTGCTACGGCTTTGTCGAGAAGCTCCAAGCCTTTTTCCGAGTAACTCAGCTTATCCAGCGGATCCGTGCTATCCCGAGCGATTAACATCATCGCGCTTCCATGGTAAGCGTCGGCAAGAGGGTTGGCCGGGTAATCGAGCCGCAGCCGTTCCAAGAGCCGATTCGCTTCCCGAGCGGCGTATACGTTGCCTTTCACGCCATCGTTAAGCAAAGGGATAATCATCTGGATTCTCTCCTGAAATGTCAACGAACTCCTCCCTTTCTATTTGAATTTTTCTTCGGTCTCTATGGATAGAGACGCTGCAAGACTGCATTCGCTTCGTCGGGTTTTCCTGCGTTATGGTAGGCTGCGCTTAGGTTTTGCAGGATCTCGCGAACTTGGTTTTGCGTCAGGTAGTCGGCATTTACTTGATAGCGGTCCAATAGGAAGATGAAGTCCTCGATCACCGTATTGGCGCAATGGAAATACGAATCCGGCAACCTAAGACAAACGTTGGCGCGTATCATCCGAATTTCTTTATGGTTCGGGTCCCGAGATACGGCCCGATTCAAAACGTCTAATCCCTCTTGCGCCTTATCCGCTCTTTCCAGAATTTTCACAGCATCCCGGCTCAATAGAACGAGAGTGCTGCCGTAATAGGCTTCGATTAGTGCGTTGTCGGGCTCCGCCTCGCGAAGCTTTAAGAGCTTCTCGTGTGCGTTTATTACCGCTTTTTTGTCTCCTTCAACTCCTTTATGATGGAGTGCTTTGGCTTCCTCGAATGATTTCATATGGTCGCTGTTATTTGTCATTCCCGATTACCCCTCAATTAAATATGGAATATAACACTCATCTGGTATAAAACGCGTGGGAGATTAGAAGAACATGAATTACGATATGTACGATCTTCATAGAGCGGTTGGATGAAAAACTCAGATTTATGAAAATGTTCATTTGTCTGAGTCAAGTCCTTGTATTCTTGCATTCCATAGAAAATAAAGAGAGGATGTGGAACAGGCGGGAGAGGGCGAAATCTGGCAATGTATCATCTCGGGATTCTATCGGAAATCTGTTAAGGAGGGTTGTTATGAAATTGCAATCTCATAAGATGAAGGTTTCCATCGACGAGGAACCGTCCCATCTTGAACCGTTCAAGCATTTTTTCGAGCAGTTGGACTCCGAAGGGATAACCATTGAAAAGCTGCCTCGGCCTAGAATAGAAGACTATCAATTGAAAGCCATTAACGCTACGCTTGCCCATACTTGGAACGGCAACGAATATTATCGTTCGAAGCTGGAAGAAGCGGGTTTCGCGGAATCGAGAATCGACAGCTTGGAGCAATTAGCGTCAGTACCGCTGCTTAAGAAAGACGTTATTCGCGGGGATAAGACGAAGATCTTGAGCGTCGATCCGAAACAGATCGGTCAGGTTCACCTTACAAGCGGAACATCGGGGAAGCCGATTTATACCGCCTACACGTTAGCCGATCAGTATGTCTATGATTTGCTGCCCAAATATTTAGAATTATTCAAGGAGACTGAAGTGGATATTGCGGCCATTGCGCTGCCTTATGAGTTTGCGCTGCCCGGTCTCGGATTTCAACGTTTATTCCAGTTTGCGTTCGGAACGGCGGTGCTGTCGCTCGGCAAAGGCGGATACATGGCTCCCGTCGATAAATCATTGGAACTGATGAAGGAATACCAAGCGACGGTACTCGCTACTACGCCTTCCTATGCGGCGCTTTTAGTAGAAGAAAGCGAGAAATACGGAATCCGAATCGGCGAGGATATCAGACTCAAGAAGATTTGGCTGACCGGCGAAGGATGCTCCTCTACCTTCCGCGACCGGCTGGAGAAATGGTGGGGCTGCGAAGTGTCCTTCTTCTACGGCTCGACGGAGTGCGGGGGCATTGGCGTTGAATGCAGCGAACACAAAGGCTATCACGTCATGGAAGGACATGTAAAAGTAGAAATTATCGATCCTGGTACGGAAAAGCCGATTCCGTATGGCAAAACCGGAGAGATCATCGTAACGACGCTGCTTCGCGAAGGAATGCCGATGTTACGTTACCAATCCGGTGATATTGGTTATTTGCAAGAGGCTAGATGTGCTTGCGGGAACACCATGGACGTTCTGCATCTGAGAGGAAGAAAGGAAAACATGATGCATTTGAATGGCGAGGACTATTCCCCGTTCTTGTTGGAACACTTCCTGATGGAAATTCCCGATGTGGGCATGTGGTATTATTTCAAGCTGAATAACGGAGAGCTGAAGATCGAAGCGGAGCCGTTTCGGACGAAGTTAAACGACGAGCAATTGGCGGAGAAAATCCGTAAGCATATGTCCGATCGGATCGGGATTAACTGTCAAGTCGAAATCAGACACGACATCCCTCGTACTTTCGGGAAAGCGACCCGAGTGATCAATTAGTCAAACCTCTTAAAAAGGAGAGGAGGGTATTCGTTATGATTGACAACGATCGGGAGTGGGAGAGAAAGTTTAAAGAGTTGTTGGCTCGCATTCTCAAATCTCCTTTATACAAGGAAAAACTATCGAAATATAGCCTGAAAGGCGTTGGGTTGGAGCATATCCAAACACTGCCTCTCACGACCAAAGAAGATCTACGGAAAGCCGGGAATTTCGGTCATCTTGCCGTCGAATTGAAAGAGGTTGCGCAATACCACGAATCAACCGGCACGACCGGAGAACCTTCCTCCTCCTGGTTCACCCTAGAGGACATGAGAACAGCGGGGAGACAGATGAAGGAGTGCGGGGTTCGGCTGACCGCCGAAGATCTTGTGCTGATCCGCTTTCCATTCGCGATGGCACTGCCCGGGTACTCGATGCAGCAAGCGGCATGGCAATCGGGAGCAGGGGTTGTTCCCGCAAGCAGTCGCACCGTTGTTACGCCATACCCAAGAGTGTTACAGCTGATGGAGCGTCTTCATGTGACGGTAGCCGCGGGGCTCCCGCGAGAGTTTGAGCTCCTGGCCGAAACAGCGCGCCTGATCGGCTTGATTCCGAGCAATCATTTTCCGGCATTACGTGCTCTATGCGTTGCCGGAGAACTCTTGAGCGACAAGCGCAAGGCGCATATCGAGAAGCTGTGGGGCGTGCCTGTTTTTAATATGTATGGTTCGACGGAAACGTCCGGTATCGCTACGATGTGCGAATACGGCGAGATGCACATTGAGGAACAGGATTTCTACGTCGAAGTGCTGCGGGAAGACGGAGATGGCCCAATTGCTTATGGAAAAAGAGGGTTTGCGGCGATTACAACGCTTTCCCATCAAGGTTCTCCTCTGCTGCGATACTTTAACGAGGACATTATCTCTGTAGAACAATCCGCGTGTTCTTGCGGCCGAACCGGTGCCAAGCTAGCGCATTACGGCAGGAGCAAGGATCGAATCCGTATTGGCGATAACATCCTGGACGCCGCGGACCTCCAAGAAGCCGTTTATTCGTTAACTCCTGCTCCGGATGCTTGGAAGGTTATCGAGCAAGAGGAAGGACTCCATTTTCTACTCGATTCGCATGATTCCGGGAAATGGTCGGAGGAGGCAATTCGCGCTCATTTATCCGAGAAACTCCAAGCGACTGTCACCGTAGAGATCGTTGCCGACTCTAGGTTGCTTGACCGCGCGGAGCTTGTGAGGAACATCCCATCGACAAAGCCAGTTTATGTTCAAAAACTCAGTTAAGGATAGAATCCCGTCATAGCCGTTAAGAAAGGAGTATTCGAATGAGCGAGAAATCGCAGCAAGATCCAAATGAGAAAACCGGACAAAAACTTCTCGTTAGCCGTCGCCATAAGAGCGAGGATACGATTATTCGGGTCAAGGATGTCGAATTTGGAGGTACTTTGCACGTCATGATCGCCGGTCCCTGCTCAATCGAATCGAGAGATCAGCTCTTGACGGTTGCGGCTGCTTTGAAGAATGCCGGCGTTACCGTATTGCGCGGTGGCGCGTTCAAGCCGAGATCCTCCCCGTACGACTTTCAAGGCCTAGGCGTGGAAGGTTTGAAAATCATGAAGGAAGTAGCCGATGAGACGGGGATGGTCACGATCAGCGAGATCATGAGCGCTTCGCAAATCGATACGTTGGCCCTTTATGTCGACATCTTTCAGATCGGCGCCCGCAACATGCAGAACTTCGAATTGCTTAAAGCCGTCGGCCAAACCGGAAAGCCCGTTCTTTTGAAGCGCGGTCTTTCCGCCACGCTGGAGGAGTTTATTCTTGCGGCGGAATATATCCTGTATTCCGGGAATACGCAGGTCATGTTGATTGAGCGAGGGATACGTACTTTTGAAAAATGGACAAGAAACACGCTCGATATTGCTGCCATTCCGCTATTAAAACAGGAGACTCATCTCCCGGTACTCGTGGATGTGAGTCATTCCACCGGACGAAAGGATATTTTGCTGCCTTGCGCGAAAGCCGCGCTGGCCGCTGGCGCCGACGGGATCATGGTCGAGGTGCACCCTAATCCGCGGGTCGCGCTTTCGGATGCGAAACAGCAGATCGATATTGACGAATTTCATACGTTCTGGAACGGCCTCCAAGATTCGGGCTTGTTCGTTAACGGAGGGAGTTGATAACCATAAACTCTTTCGACATGGATTCGCGTATTGCGGTAAAGGCGCTTGAATTTTTGCGGGAATCGATCTTGAAAATTTTACTGGTAACGGATGGACGGACAACGGATATGCTGGAAGCTCTGTTGAACGAAAAAATGATTGTTCATGTCATTCGGCAAGAGCAAATGAATGAAGAGTCCTCCGGTGATCCGTTTTATATTAGAGAATCTCTATTGGTAAGCGAGAAGAGCGGCTTTCTGGTATCTCACAATTTTTCGCTGGTACTATCGAAGCATGTGCCGCCTTCTTTGTTCGAGGAGATCTCAAACCGACAGGAGGGGATCGGAAAATCAATCGGCACGATGGGCTTGCGAACGTTTCGAAAAGTGCTTGATTTCGGAGCGAAAAACGAAGAGGAAGCGGTCGATCTGTTCCAAAAACCAATCGAGCTTCGTTTTCCGGAGTTACGCGGCCAAGTGCCTTATAAAAAGTACTCGATTTATTTCGGACCTGAGCCGGGCATTCAGATGCTTGAATATTTTAATCCGAATGTCATCGGATACGGAGCAAAGAACCGACAGTAAACGAAAAGGCTGACTCTGGGAGGAAGGTATATTCCGAGAGTCAGCCTTCGTGAGTCTATTGGTTTTTTTCTTTTTCATCCCTATGCTCGAAGAAATCGACTCCCGTTTTTACCATGTGTTCGCCGGCATGTTTTACGCCGCTTTTAACAGCGGATATCAACTTCTCTATCGGAATATCGGAGTTTTGATCCGTTTCTTTTACGGCTTCGCTTATTTTTTCGCTAGTCACATCCGCACCGCCTTTAACGGCCTTTGCATAGCTGTCGGCGAAACGGTAGAGTTCTTGCTTGATTTCTCCGAGAATTCTCATGAAATCCTGATTTCCACCTGACATTCGATTCACCTCCTCCTATTCATTGCCGTTTCCGAAAGGCTTCAACTTCATCTCAGGCTGATCATCCAGCATAGGGGCGGAATCCTTCCGGGCAGAACGCGTTTCGTTGGTCATATACAATCGAATCACCGCCACGAGCACGCCTACCAGAAGAACAAAGGCGATTACGCCGCCTAACGATAGCCCAAGTATAAAAATCATCTTGTCCCAAAACCCCATTTTCCTTAAATTCATTTCCGATCCTACCTCCTCACTACTTATTAGAGTTAGAGAATAGTATATGAATCGTTTTCCGTGATTTTATGGATGTTCGCATATTGTTCCGAAGACTTCCACTTCCGTCCATTCCGCGCATGCAGAGCAGTACATACCTATATGGAGTAAAAGAGAACTGATAAAGGAGTCTGAAAATCCAAGCCATATACCTTTCGCCTAGATCGGTTAAAGGAGGATTCCAATGAATAAATCAACTCAATTAAGGAACATGATCGAGTCGTCATCAACGGATTATCTGATGGAAGCGCATAACGGCTTGTCCGCCAAAATCGTAGAAGAGGCCGGATTTAAAGGGATTTGGGCGAGTGGTCTGTCGATTTCGGCTTCGCTGGGCGTGAGGGATAATAATGAAGCTTCTTGGACGCAAGTGCTGGATGTTCTGGAATTTATGAGCGATGCCGCTTCCATCCCGATTTTGCTCGACGGCGACACGGGATACGGCAATTTCAACAACGCAAGGCGTTTGGTTAAGAAGCTGGAACAGCTTCACATTGCCGGCGCGTGCATCGAGGATAAGCTATTTCCAAAAACCAATTCCTTTATCAGGGGAGAGGCGCAGCCTCTTGCCCCGATCGACGAGTTTTGCGGAAAAATCAAAGCGATGAAAGACACCCAGCGGGACGATCATTTTGTTGTCGTTGCAAGGGTAGAAGCATTGATTGCGGGACATGGGCTCGACGAAATGCTCAGAAGAGCGGAAGCTTACCGGCAAGCGGGCGCGGATGCCATCCTCGCGCATAGCAAAAAGGCCGATATCGGCGAAATTGAAGCGTTCATGAAGGAGTGGGCCGGGAGGTTGCCGGTCGTCGCCGTGCCTACCAAATATTACACGACGCCAAAACAACGGTTCGAAGAGCTGGGTATCAGCCTGATCATTTGGGGCAATCACAATTTGCGGGCTTCCGTCCGCGCGATGCAGCAATTATGCGCTCAATTATACCGGGAGCAAAGTCTTCTGCAGATCGAAAACAGCGTAGCCTCGTTAGAGGAAATCTTCCGGCTGCAAGACGCGGAAGAATTGGAGCGGGCCGAGGATAAGTATTTGCCCGACCACGATTAACGAAACGAAATCCATGTAGATTAATTAGGCTGTAATCCCGCATCGATACCGTGCCTGCCGTATGAAGGCGCGGTTTTTTCTTGCATTCACCCATAAGCCTGCGAAATTTTCTAAGGCCTATCCACGATTGACCTACACAGGGATGCCAATATGCGCATCTATTAGAGCAGTCCAAAGTTTGGTCATGGAGAGGAGAAATCAAGATCATGCCGGCGAAATACATCACCAATCTAGACGAGTTACCCTGGTTGACGGACGGAGAGAAGACCGCCTTGAAAGCCGTGCAGGACAAATTCGTTTTTCGTCTTAACGACTACTATTTGCGATTGATCGACTGGTCCGATCCGGATGACCCCATCCGGAAGCTTGTCATACCCAGTTCTACCGAACTTCAGGAATACGGACGTTGGGACGCTTCCGACGAAGACACCAACTATGTCGTCAAAGGATGCCAACACAAATACCGGACAACGGCATTGCTTCTCGTCTCGGAAGTATGCGGGGCCTACTGCAGGTTTTGCTTCCGCAAAAGATTATTCCGTGCCGACGTGAAAGAGGCCATGCCGGACGTACAAGACGGACTCGATTATATCGCAAGGACGACCGAGATCAACAACGTCCTGCTTACCGGCGGTGATCCCCTGATCTTGGCGACCGGGAAATTAAGGGCGCTCCTGGGAGCTTTAAGAGAGATCGAACATGTCAAAATCATACGGATCGGCTCCAAATTGCCTGTCTTTAATCCCATGCGGATCTATGAAGACCAAGAATTGCTTGACACGATTCGCATGTATTCCTCGGAACAGAAGCGGATATACGTGATGGCGCATGTCAATCATCCCAGAGAAATCACGCCGGAAGCCAGAAAATGCTTCAAAGCGCTTTACGAAGCCGGAGCCATCGTGGTGAATCAGACTCCCGTGCTCAAAGGAATCAACGACGACCCCGCCGTATTAGGAGAGCTTCTGGATCAGCTTTCCTGGGCGGGCGTGACTCCGTATTACTTTTTCGTTAATCGGCCCGTTGCAGGCAACAGAGGATTCGTGCTTCCGCTTTCTCAAGTGTATCGAATCGTCGAAGAAGCCAAGGCCAGAACGTCGGGCTTAGGCAAACGCGTAAAACTGTGCATGAGCCACACGTCCGGAAAAATCGAAATCCTTGCCGTCGAGGGGGGCAAAGCATATCTTAAATATCATCAATCACGCGACGGGGAATACGGCAAACTCATGATTTTGGATTGTCCGCAAGACGCCGCCTGGTTCGACGATTTGCCCGGAAACGAAAAATATTGGCACAAACCGGAGAAGAAGACAAATGAGATCGTCTCTGTGAATGAGCTCCCGGATATGCCGCAGAAAAAAATAAACGAATTGCAGAGGTGACAAGATGGTCCGATTTTTTAGATCAACTTCGGTCGTTCGTCCGATCGTAGGCGTTTATCTGGGCAGCGAATATTTGTCGAGAAGAGAAATCAAAGCGTATTACCGACTGCGGAAGCTGGTAGAAGCGAATAGGAAGGCGAGAACGACGCTTACTTTTTTCACGGGGGCGGATGTGGACTTTGCCAGAAAGAGATTCTACGGGGCTTATTACGACTACCGCACTGAAACTTGGAGAAGGAAATACTTCCCCTTGCCGGACGTCGTCTACGTTCGTGGCGGAGGCAGGAGAACCAGACGCCTATTGGAAAAGTTCGATGATCTCGGGATCAGGAGAATCAATCCATTGGCCGCTTTCTACAAAGACGATTTGTTTAAGATCATGAGCAAGGACCCCATCATGCGCAGACATCTCCCATCCACGGTGATCATCAGAAATTGGCAAGAAGCGAAACGCGCGGTCCGCAGATTCGGCAAAGCCTATCTGAAAGCGCATCGGGGCAGACGGGGACTTCAAGTCATGCGTATCGAAAGGGCGGCGAATAGAAGGGGATATTGGTATAGTTATTCAACGCTGGGCAGATTGGTTCGCAGAAGAGCGATCAATCTGGACGTCGCGGTGAGATCGGCGAGATCCTTTTTCGGCAGCAAAAAAATCATCGTGCAAAAGGCGATCGATCTGGTGAAGCTCCGCCATAATCGTCTTGTCGATTTTCGGGCCGAGGTACAAAGAGACAAGAGGGGCGAACTCGATATCGTCGGCGTATGCGTTCGGGTCGGACAGCCGAATTCCCCAATTACGACGCATGCTTTCGCCTACCGGTACGAGGATTATCTTTCCAAGCTATTCCCGCATGCCTCGGACAGAGAAATCACGAACTTAAAATACGATATTAAAGATTTCTTGTACAACGTCTACGAAGCGGTGGAGAGAAAATACGGCCAATTCGGAGAAATCGGCATCGACTTCGGCGTCGATCGCAATAGAAGGATTTGGCTGATCGAATGCAACGCGCAATCGGCTAAAGTATCCATCGTCAAGGCATACGGATCCAGAGCGGATCGCATTTTCTTGAATCCACTCGAATATGCGAAGTTGATTACGGAAAACAGCGATATTCCTAATCGGACAGCCGATCGCGCGACGACAGATTCCGCGGCATCTGTTGCGGATTTCGAAGCCGCTAAGGAAGAGGCAAAGCCTGTTGAGGATCTCGGCGTTGAAGAGCTCACGTTTCAGTATTAGGCAGGTGTTGTTCAAGTGATTCAAACCGACATTTTCGGGAGAGAGCTTAAGAAGCTGGGATTCGATTTTTATACCGGGGTTCCTTGTTCCTTTTTGAAACACTTGATCAATTATGCCATCAATGAATGCGATTATATTGGCGCGGCTAACGAAGGCGATGCGGTTGCCATAGCGGCGGGTGCCTCTTTGGGTGGAAAAAAGGCAGTCGTGCTGATGCAAAATTCGGGATTGTCCAATGCGGTTTCGCCGCTCGTGTCGCTTATCTATCCATTCCGGATACCGGTTCTAGGATTCATCAGTTGGCGGGGCCAGCCCGGATTTCCGGATGAGCCGCAGCATGAGCTGATGGGAAGAATTACGACAAAAATGCTCGATTCCATGCACGTAAAATGGGCGATCTTATCCTCGGAGTGGATGGAAGCCAAGCGGCAGTTGGCGATTGCGGCGAAATATATCGAACATGATGTTCCCTTTTTCTTCGTCGTCCGGAACGGGACATTCGAACCTGAAACCCTCCGGAAGCACGATAGTCGGCGAAGCTTGAACCTGGTACACGCGATCGAGCTTGGCGACAGCCAGTTCCCTTCCCGACATGAAGCTTTGCAGACGATCAATAGGTGCAAAGACGACCGGACCGTACAACTGGCCACGACCGGTAAAACCGGCCGGCAATTGTATGAAATCGAGGATGCCTGCAATAACCTCTATATGGTCGGATCCATGGGCTGCGTCGGATCATTGGGTCTTGGGATTGCGCTTAGCAAACCGGAATTCGATATATGGGTGATCGACGGGGATGGCGCATTGCTCATGCGCATGGGCAGCCAGGCTACGATCGGGTATTACAATCCGGGCAATCTGCTTCATATTCTGCTGGACAATAACGCTCATGATTCTACGGGAGGACAGAAGACGGTTTCCCATAACGTAAATTTCGTCAATATCGCACGCTCATGCGGTTACGCCAAATCCATCTTCGTCCACAATCTGGATCAATTAAACGACTGCCTTAAAGAGTGGAAAAGGACGAAAGGCTTAACTTTTCTGCATCTGAAAATTTCAACCGGCAAGGAGGTCTCCCTTGGACGTCCCGCCAAGAAACCGCACGAGGTCATTAATAGGCTTAAGCAATTTTTGAACGGCAGACCCGAAGGCGAGGGGACCTGATGAGAACCGTCGAAAGAAAGGTGCTGCTGACTCCCGGACCGGCTACGACAACGGATGCCGTCAAATATGCGCAAGTGGTAACCGATGTATGCCCGCGAGAAAAAGAATTCGGATTACTCATGCAGAACGTCGCCCTCGAATTGACGCGCATCGTTGACGATTCCGGGTACTATTCGACCGTGTTGTTCGGGGGTTCCGGCACGGCCGCGGTGGAATCGATACTGAGCTCTGTCGTTCGGAAGGGCGACTTGATCGTCATCGTCAACAACGGTGCATATGGAAGGCGGATGTGCGAAATCGCCGAGGCCTACGGTCTGACTTATCTGGTCTTCCATGGAGAGCCTCATGTCGCTCTCGATCTGTCCGCTTTGGAATCGTTTCTCGATCATACCCGACAGCCCGTCACCCACTTGGCCGTCGTTCATCACGAGACGACGACCGGGCTCCTGAACGATATCGCCGAGATCGGAGCGATATGCGGAAGACGCGATATCCGGTTCATCGTAGATGCAATAAGTTCGTTCGCGGCTATTCCGATCCGGATGAAGGAAATGAACATTCATTATCTCGCGGCGAGCTCGAACAAAAATCTGCAAGCGATGCCCGGGATTTCGTTCGTCATCGCCGATTCGGAATTATTGCAACGGGGGCTGCCCGATAAACCGCGCAATTATTACTTGAATTTATTCGAGCAGCATCGTTTTTTCAGCGAGACCGGACAAACGCGATTTACGCCGCCGGTACAAACGATTTATGCGCTGAAACGGGCAATCGAGGAACTGAACGAAGAAGGCGTCGAGCAAAGGTATTTAAGGTATCAGGAGTGCTGGGAAACGTTAATCGAAGGCATACGGGGGCTGGGTTTACGGTATATATCCAGCTCACGTCTCCATTCTAAACTGGTCACCTCGATTTTCGAACCGGATTTCGACGGATACAACTTCAAAGAAATGCATGATTATTTGCATTTCAGAGGGTATACCATCTATCCGGGCAAACTCGACGAATTCAAGACGTTTCGCATTGCGAATATCGGAGATATCACCCCAAGCGATATCGAGGCCTTCATCGGGCTTCTTGAAATCTACTTCAGACGCAAGGGTTTTATCTTGAACGGGAGATGATCGGGTGGAGCACGCCATTGTTCGCAGCAAAATGAAAAAGGGGCTTCCGCTTATGGGCGATCCCTTCATGAAATATTATGTTCCGGATACGGACTGGTTGACATCACCCAGCTTCAACCGAATGTTGAAGTCTTATACCAGCGTGTTCGTTAAGCCGGACATCGGCAGAAAGGGAAACGGGATTATCCGGGTTCGGAATATAGGTAGAAAACGAGTTGAAATTTCTTCTCAACAAGGTACGATCGCGTGTCCGCGAGATCAGGCATACTCCAAAATCGAGCCTATGCTGCAACCGAATAAGAGCTACCTTGTCCAACAGGGAATTAATCTGGCGACATATAAAAGACGTCCTTTCGATGTCCGCGTCGTGCTGCAAAAGCCATCGGGCATTTGGAGAGCGACATTGATGTGCGCCAAAGTCGCTCCCCGTAAATCGTCGGTCGTCACCAACGTGGCCAAAGGCGCCAAAGATTACAATCTTTATCGGTTGCTCAGGAGAACCGATCAGATCTTGAAAACGTCGGAGGTCATGCGGGATTTATTAGATGTCTCCTTTCAAACCGCGCAGATATTAAACGCTAAATTTCCCCTTAGAATCGTTGGATTAGATTTGGCTGTAGATAAGAGAGGCAAGGTCTGGTTTCTCGAAGCCAATACGAAACCGGATAACGTAGGCTTGGAGTCGATCGATCGGAGGCTGCATCGCAAATATTTGAAGGCTAAAAGAATCATCAGGAAAGCTTCAGAGGAGTGAGTTGATGGTAACCAAATGGGATCCTTCCAAGTGGGAGATTCATAAGCTGTATTCCGGACATCCCGACTTGAAGAAGCTGTTGCCGCATACTGAGATTCTTTCCAGAGGAACGTTGTCCGAGTTCTTAAACCGTTACTCCTACGTCTATATCAAGGGGAAGAACGAACATACCGGCTTGAGAATGATCAAAGCGCGCAAGATCCGGCACGGATACGAATTCGTAAACGTAAAAGGCGATCCGATCTACACCGAATCCTTCGAGGATTTCTATGAGCAAGTAACAGAAGGAAGAAGATCAAGCTCGATTCTTGTGCAAAGGGCAATCGATCTGGCCAAGATTGAGGGGAGACCGTTCTCCACTCGTCTCATGTTGATGCGGGACAGGAGAGAAAAGTGGCAATATGCGGGGATGCTTGCCAAAGTCGCCGGCGAACACAGCGTGGTAACAAACATACGGAGGGGCGGGGGATACGCCGCCACCATCGAGCATGCCTTGTCCAAGTCATTGGGATATAGCCGCGAACAAATCGAGAGAATGAAAGAAAAGATAATCGATACGGGTTATCGTTTAATACGTTACGCCGCAAAACGAGGATACAAAACCTATGAAACAGGCATCGATATCGGTATCGATAAGAAAGGACAAATTTGGATTATCGAGGTTAACCTGGCTTACCCATCATACGGATTGTTCAATCGATTAGAAGATAAAACTTATTATCGTAGGATAAAAGAATTGGCAGCGGAATATAAAAAGAAGAAATAAGAATAAATTGACGCGAAGAAGCACCAACCGACTAGGGAATCGTCCCTTCGTTTGTTGGTGCTTTTCCCCATGTGCAATTAGATTGTCCATTCGAGCAGCAAACCAGATTGCGTCAATCCGGAGCCGAATCCGTACAAGGCGACCAACTGGTTCGGACGAAGCTTGCCTTCCTTATAAGCCGCGTCCAGAGCAAGCGGGATCGTAGCGGCGGAAGTATTGCCGTTGCGAACGACGCTTTCCAAAGCTTTCTCGAAAGGGAATTCCATCCGCTCGCAGATCGCTTCGATCATGCGGAGATTGGCGCTATGAGGAACGAACCAATCGAGCTGATGTATTGTCCGACCAGCTTTGCTAAGCAAATCCGCGACGCCTCCCGGTACGGTAGATAATGCCCATTTGTACACCTCTCGGCCGTTCTGCACAATCTTTCCGCCTGGATAGCTGTACACATGCATGCCTCCAGTTCCGTCCGTTACGGCGTTCGAAGCAAGGAACGCGCCTGATTCGGCAGCCTCGACAAGCACCGCGCCGGCGCCATCGCCGAATAGGATACACGTGGAACGGTCCGAATAATCGGTAATTTTCGTCAACGTTTCCGCTCCGATGACGACGATTCGGCGATAGGCTCCGCTTAAGATGAGCCCGTTCGCCATCTGCAGGGCGGACACGAATCCCGCGCAAGCGGCGCTAATGTCGACAGCTAAGCATCTCTCCGCTCCGATCGCTTGCTGAACTTGCGAAGCGACGGACGGAAACGGCATGTCGGGCGTCGTCGTTGCCACGATAATGCCGTCGACCGAGGAAGCATCGATGGCCGGGAAACGTTCCAGCATGTTCTGCACGGCGGCGATCGCCAGGCGGCTTGTCGTTTGCTCCGCTGAAGCGCGATGCCGCTGTTCGATACCCGTGCGTCTAACGATCCATTCGTTATTCGTATCGACCATTTGTTCCAAATCCGCGTTCGTAATCAGCTGTTCGGGCACGTAACTTCCAATAGCCGCAATATGAGCCGTTGAGCTTATGCCGGTGATGCGCTGCGTCATGTTACCGCCTCCGAATATTTTGGTATTAAGTATTAGTACCAGGTTCTAATGACTACATCATACTTTGGGCGATCTCCTTTGTCAATACTGCAATTGGATCAGCGCAGCGGAGCAGAAATCGAATAATAACGGCTTTCAAAGCGCACTCTATGTTGTGGCGGCACCGCTAAGCATACGACTAAGAAGGGGGCAATATTCCCATGCGCAAAGGGATAGTAGCCAGCTCCGTCTTATTATCATCCGCAATTGCTTTGTCGGGATGCATGAATAATACGGGGGATTTGGGAAACAAAAATATTCGCAATAACTCCGTTCACAATAACGCCGTGCGCGAATACGGAGTCGATAGACACAAGCTGCATGGAAGCGCTCTGAGAATGCATTTCGCCAACGATTCGGACAACGACCAGAATCGCATGTACGGGGAAAGGCGCATTAATAACAACGTCATTGGCATGCATGGCAACTCAAGGATCGAATCGAGCGACCGAATCGCAAACAAAATATCCGCGATGCCGGGCATCGGGTCGGCGTTCGTGATCATGACGGATCATAACGCGTATGTGGCCGTCAAAGAACACGTCAAAGCGAATAGCGGAAGCACCGCGCTGACGGACGAAGTCAAAGACAAGATCGTAGATCAAGTCAAATCGCTGTCGCCATCCGTAGAGAATGTCTACGTCTCCGCGAATCCGGACTTCGCAGGCCGGATGGAAGGTTATGCGACTAACGTCAAAGCCGGCCATCCGATCCAAGGTTTCCTGGCCGAATTCAACGCACTTGTCGAGCGTGTGTTTCCGGCTCCTTCTGGCACGAGAGCCCGTTAGACGACGTGACTGCCATATTCGAAAAAGGGCTGTCCCATAAGCGATTGGGCTGCCCTTTTTTTGTTGCCACCGTCCACGGGTTATGTAACGGTCCCGCATACCGTAACAGACGGCGAACCACCGTTCACGGGCGCTCTAACGGTCTCGCAGGCCCTTACAACCGCCAAAACCTCGCTCGCGTGCGCTGTAACGGTCTCGCAGGCCCTTACAACAGCCAAAACCTCGCTCGCGTGCGCTGTAACGGTCTCGCAGACCGTTACAGCCGCAAAAACCTTGTCCGTGCACACTCTAACGGTCCCGCAGACCGTAACAGCCACCAAAATCCCATCCGCGCACACTCTAACGGTCCTGCAGACCGTAACAGACGCCGAACCACCGCCCATTAGTCGCGAACTTCAGGCACGGTGCCCATTTTGTCGGACCGCCGCACCAGAGGAAAACCCTTTTCATATGATAAAGTTGACTGTATCCCTATACCTTGTAATCACACATTCCCGGGCAAGGAGGGGTGACAAACGTTGAAAGGCAGCGACCATAAAAGCAAATTCCTACTCACCAATCGGGAACGCGAAGTCTTCGAACTGCTCGTACAGGACAAGACGACCCGCGACATTGCGCAGCAGTTGTTTATCAGCGAGAAAACGGTTCGCAACCACATCTCGAATGTGATGTGTTTTGAAACACACCCAAATGAGAACGGCGGGAAGCGTTGATTTTATTGGGTTTTTCGGAGTTAACTCATCTGTGTGGTGTTTGTTCAATAAGAAGAGTTGCTTTATTGTGATAAGTACGGATAAGCAATGAGTATGTCCTTAAACAACGCAAGTTTTACGGAATAATAACTGCTTGCAGTAAACATTGAATAACCGAGAAGTTTGTCTTATACTGGAAGAGTAATAACGCCTTATGTATCGACATAAGGGTAAGGGATTGTTGTCAACTGTCTGATTAGCATTCCTATCTGGAATCGGGTCTCGGTTGATAGCTGTTTAGATAGCATGACTGTGACAAGCCAACTCACAAGCATGAAGTCTAATCCTCCCATCTCCTTAACTATTATAACGTAGTTAAGTATTGAGCGAATTGTTGGGCAGCTGGATTCATTATGTATTTTATAACTGAATGCAAGTCGGGTTATACCTGTCGGCTTAGGGATGCTGCCCCTCATGTCGACAGGTATTACGCCTTTAATGGGGGAATTATTATATGGACCTTCATGAATGGAAAGAAAAACATAAAGCGAGAAGAGGTCTTGCCCACTTTGATTCAAAAGTATCATTGGATCAAGTTTGGAACTATATCAGTGATCCACGGCGGGTTACAATGCATGGTTTTTACCCGTTCATTCACTATACTCTGTCGTTCCGCAAATATCATGAAGCGAGCGTAAACAAGACTAAAACTAAGACGCGTGAGATTTGTTATTCAGCTCACATAGATCGATACATTTACCAGTATTATGGATTCAAATTGAATCAATATTATAATTTGTATGTTAAAGATAATGGTACTGATAATGCCGTTATCGCTTATCGAGATAACCTACCTAAAAACAATATTCATTTTGCCAAAAGAGCGATTGATTTTATCAAGAGTAATAATGAGTGCTATATGATGATTGGAGACTTCACGAAATTTTTCGATAGTCTAGATCATAAGTATTTGAAGGAAATGCTGTGTCGCTTGCTAGGAGCAGACAAGCTACCATCAGACTATTATGCTGTTTATAAGAACATAACAAAGTATTCTCTTTGGAACCGAGATGATCTGTTGGCGCTTAATGGGTTTACGGATAAACGAAAAGATGTTGAGGCGTTCAATAAATTAGAGAGGGCAATTTCCTTAGAACAGTTTAAGAGCTTGAAGAAGCAATGTGTAAAACGGAATAAAAATAGCTTTGGAATACCGCAAGGTTCTGCGATTAGTGCCGTTTTTTCCAATATATATATGCTGGATTTTGATAAGCTAATTAACGACTATATAGTTGAGAATCACGGGCTGTATATGAGATACTGCGATGATTTTATCATTATTCTGCCCAAGAGAACCGCGGAACATTTTAAAATGCAGTTTCAACATATTCGTTCTGTGGTCGATTCAGTTCCTAAGGTGGAATTGGAATCAGAGAAAACTCAAATTTTTGAATATAGTAATGGAACCATAAAGAGTCGCAATGAAGATGTGTTGAGTAATGTGAAGAATGGTAAGGATTTTATGAACTACCTAGGATTCACTTTTGATGGTCGGACGGTTTCGATAAGAGATAAAACGATTTCTAAGTATTATTACAGGCTTTACCGAAAATTGAAGACCGTTGTGCGAACCAATGGTATCACTAAGAAAAGAAACAGAATAAGTAGTCGGAACATTTATGAGAAATACTCGATTAAAGGTGCGGCGGTTGGTAAGAGGCATCAGGACGGAAACTTCATTACATATGCTTTGAAGGCAGAACGTTTTTTTAAGGGTGAAAGAGCGGTTGCACTAATAAGACAGAGACACATGCAGAAGATTAGAAAACAGTTGAAGAAAGTCAATAACGAATTAAGTCCCCACAGCTAGGTCTTCATAATATTTAAATTCTAAAATTGTCTCCCCACTGTTACGAGAGATCGGATTAGTGGGGATTTTTTCTGCTTTACATCTAAATTGACGAGAACGTACTATCGTTGTTAGCGTATCGAGTATAATTATGATGCCAATTGTCTAATGAAGGACAATACAGCCCAATTGTTGAATAAATCAAAGGCACTATTTTATATGGAAGAGGGATAGGCAGGATGTCAGAAGTTTATTCAAGCAAGCAAACAACAGTGAACATTACGGAAAAGTCCAATATGATATGGAACAATGCAAACCATTTAGTAGGACTTTATAAACCACATGAATATGGCAAAGTTATTCTTCCGATGACGGTTATTAAGAGATTTCATGATACACTTCTACCAACCAGAGGGAAAGTGCTTGAAACTTACGAAAAGGTTAAGAACTTTGAAGTAAAGGATGGCTTTTTGGAAGCTGCATCAGGATTAAGCTTTTATAACGTAAGTTCTTTTACCTTTGAGTCGCTCTTGGCAGACTCTTCTCATATCGAAGAAAACTTTCGAGCATATCTAAATGGTTTCTCCGACAATGTACAAGATGTACTTGCTCATTTTGAATTTGATAAAGAAATTACAAAACTCGCTAATAACAACATCCTCTTCTACATCATTCAGGAGTTCAACAAAAAGTCTAGTTATCTTGGTGCTGATCTTATTACCGCAGTTGATATGGGCTATATATTTGAAGATTTAATCAAAACATTTTCAGAAAGTTACAATGAAGAAGCAGGGGCGCACTTTACAAGCCGTGACATTATATATCTAATGACAGATCTGCTTATTTGTGATGAGAAAAATTCCCTAGTAGAAAATGGCGTTGTTAAAACTGTTTATGACCAAACAATGGGGACATCTCAGATGTTAGGGTGTATGGAGGAGCGTCTCCGAGCATTAGATTCAGATGCGGAAATACGTTGTTTTGGGCAGGAATTTAATCCTGAAACATACGCAATAGCAAAAGCAGACATGATTATTAAGGGTGGTAACGCTGACAATATGAAGTTTGGCGATACACTGTCTGACGATAAGTTCTCAGGGTATACCTTTGACTACTGTATTTCGAATCCACCATTTGGTATTGACTGGAAACGGGAAGAGGCTGCGGTTAAAGCGGAACATAGGCTCGGTGACAAAGGTAGATTCGGAGCAGGGTTACCCAAAATATCTGATGGTCAAATGCTGTTTATGTTGAATGGTGTGAGCAAGTTAAAGAACACAGGTAAAATGGCGATTATTCAAAATGGTTCACCGTTGTTTTCTGGCGCAGCTGGCTCTGGAGAAAGTGAGATTAGAAGATATTTAATTGAAAATGATTGGCTCGATGCAATTATACAACTTCCAAGTGATTCATTTTACAATACAGGTATTACAACCTATGTTTGGATAGTTACAAAAAGCAAGCCTCCGCATAGAGAAGGTAAAGTACAGCTTATAGATGCTTCTAATATGTACGAACAAAGAAGAAAATCTATCGGCAACAAGAAAAATGACATATCAGATGCTTGTAGAGAAATTATCGTACAAGCTTATGGTGAATATCAAAACAAAACCTATTTAATAGGCGAGAAAACATGTGAATCAAAAATTATTGATAACATTGACTTCGGCTTTAACAAGATAATTATTGAAAGCCCATTGCTTAACGAAGATGGACAGCCAGTTATGAAGGGCAAAAAGGTAACACCAGATACTTCAAAAAGAGATACAGAAAATGTGCCATTAACAGAAGATATTGATGTTTACTTTGAAAGCGAAGTAAAGTCATTTAATCCTGAATCATGGATTGATAAAAGCAAAACTACCGTTGGATACGAAATTCCATTCACAAGGTATTTTTATGAATATATAGAACCTGAAAGAAGCGGAGATATAGCGAAGAGATTAAATATACTTGAAAAAAGTATCGTTGCCTCCCTTGAAAAATTGTTTTCAAAGAGTGGTGACACAAAATGAGTCGACAGATGATGGACAGTGGGGCAGATTGGATCGGTGAGATGCCTTGTCATTGGGAGACAACGAAGTTAAAGTATATTTTTTCAATAAAAAAAGATATTTCTAATGAATTGGGTCATGATATTCTGTCTGTAACGCAAAGTGGAATAAAGATAAAAGATATCTCTAAAAACGAGGGGCAAATATCAGCTGATTACAGCAAGTATCAACTAGTAGATATCGATGATTTTGTTATGAATCATATGGATTTACTTACGGGATGGGTTGATTGTTCAAGCTATCAGGGAGTGACTAGCCCTGATTATAGAGTATTTAAGTTGCTCGATGCAGGGAGTTATTGTAAGGAATTTTATACTTATTTATTTCAAGCATGCTACATGAATAAGGTGTTTTATGGCTTAGGACAGGGTGTTTCCAATTTAGGAAGATGGAGATTACAAACTGACAAATTTTTAAACTTTATACTACCTAAATTTCCTCTAACAGAACAACAAGCTATTGCCGAATACCTGGACCATAGATGTGCAGAGATTGACAATATTATTAAAAACACAAAATCTTCTATTGAAGAATATAAGGCATATAAACAAGCGGTAATCACAGAATCTGTTTCCAAAGGATTAAATCCAAATGTGCTAATGAAAAAAAGCGGAATAGAGTGGATTGGAGAGATACCAGAACATTGGAGAGTAACCAGAGTTAAATATCTACTCGATGAAAGTAAAGAAAAATCTATCAAGGGTATCGAAGAACCGCTATCAATGAGCCAACAATTCGGGGTCATTAAATCATCAGAACTCGATATTCCAAATCCCACTTCTAGTTACATTGGTGGGAAACTTGTGTATAAAGATTTTCTGGTCTTTAATAAATTAAAAGCACATTTAGGTGTTTTTGCGGTATCACCTTATAGCGGAGTAGTTAGTCCCGATTATGCGGTTTATGTTGGTAAAGAAGGGGCTTCTGTAAAATTTCTTGAATATCTTTTCAAGACACAGAAATGTATTCAACAATTCAAAAAATATATCAGAGGTGTGGGTGCAGGATTAAGTCGCCTTTATACAAGCGATTTATTTAATATTAAAATTGCTTTACCTAATTACCATGAACAGGTTGCTATTACAGATTTCATCGAAAAGAAATGTGTTGAAATTGATAACCTGATTCTCCAAAAGAAACAGTTAATATCAGAACTTGAAACCTATAAAAAATCCTTAATCTATGAATGTGTAACAGGAAAACTGAATGTTGGAGTAACAGAAACCAAACAAATATCAATCCCAATTCACCCTATTTTCCCCGCCCTACTTGCAACCAATAAAAAACGTTTTGCACAGGCGGTTTTGGCAAGCAAAGTTATCGATGTTGCCCATACTTCACAACTTGGGCGTGTAAAGCTTGAAAAAATACTATACACTATCGAAACACATATTGGATTTGATTTTGATACGGATTATAAGCGGCAGATCGCAGGTCCACTTGATGGCTCAATCTATCAATGTGAGAACATGATATCTCAAAGAAACAAGTGGTTTAGAATTAATGTAACCAAAAGCAGCGTGAAGTATAGTCCTGCCAAGGATATGGCTAATTATAAAAAGTATTATCAAAAATACTACGTGAACTACGCTGGCGAAATAGATAGGATTATTAACATATTTAACTCTCTTTCTACCGATGAAGCTGAAATTTTTGCAACTCTTTACGCCTCTTGGAATGATTTTGTTATTTGCGGTGGTGCATTTACTGATGAAGATATTGTCAGCGATGTTTTAAACAACTGGCATGAGAGTAAAAAACGATTTTCAAAAGATACATGGCTTCATGCTATCGAACAAATGAAACAACTTGAACTCGTTCCAAGAGGGTATGGCAAAAAGACGATAATCGAATAAGGTGGTCGGGAAGAATGCAAGACAATGAAAAACGATTTGAGCAGGATATTGAAAGCTTTCTCCTTTCCCCAAATGGCGGTTTCATAAAAAGTGATCTTAGTACCTATAACCGTGACAAAGCCATTGATATGGAAAAACTTATCGCTTTTCTTTGCGCATCACAGCCAAAAGAATGGGAGCGTCAAATTAAGCGTGATGGCGAAGATGCTCAAACTCGACTTTATCGTTGTTTGCAAACGAATATCGACGGTCAAGGATTAATCCATGTCCTAAGACACGGAATCATTGACCGTGGTATCAAATTCAAACTTGCCTTTTTTAGACCAGAGACAAAGCTCAATAATACTGTTATTAAACAATATAGCGACAATATATTAGGCTGTACTCGCCAATTTAGATATTCAACACAAAATGAAAAATCAATTGATATGGTGTTATCGTTAAATGGTATTCCAATTGTAGCCATAGAGCTTAAAAACCAACTAAAAGGTCAATCCGTAGATAATGCAAAGAGGCAGTTTATGTATGACCGTGATCCGAAAGAGTTCATTTTCGGGTTTAACAATAGAATTCTTGTGTATTTTGCCGTTGATCTATCCGAAGTAGCAATGACAACGCATTTACGGGGTAAGGATACTCTCTTTTTGCCCTTTAATCAAGGATCTAATGGAGCGGGCGAGGTTGGCGGTGGAGGAAACCCTGAGGGTGATGGAGAAGGCTACATCACTTCTTATTTATGGGAAAAAGTTCTGCAAAAGAACGCTCTCCTTGACATACTCCAGAGATATATACACTTGGATATCTCAGAATCCACTGAAAAAGTGAATGGAAAGCGCAAAACGAAAACAAGCAAGAAAATCATCTTCCCAAGATATCATCAGCTTGATGTTGTGACAAAGCTGGCAGCTAACGTTAGAGCAAATGGTAGTGGGAAGAATTACTTAATCCAACATTCCGCAGGGTCGGGAAAAAGCAATTCTATCGCATGGCTTGCTTACCGCCTATCTACCCTTCACGATATAGACGACAAAAGTGTATTTACTTCCGTAATTGTGGTTACAGACCGTCGTGTGCTTGACAATCAACTGCAAAATACGATTTCAGGCTTCGATCATATCGAAGGTGTAGTTGAAACCATTGACGAAAAGAAGACATCAAAAGATTTGCGTGATGCTATTAATGATGGCAAAAAAATTATTATCACTACGCTTCAAAAGTTCCCAGTTATCTATGAGGAAATAGACGATAACAAAGGCAGAAGGTTCGCTCTTATTGTGGATGAGGCACATTCTTCTCAAACTGGTAATAGCGCTAAGAAGTTAAAGGCAGCTCTTGCTGATGTAGAAGAGGCTTTGAAAGAATATGCCGAAATTGAAAACCAAGCAGAATCCGAAGTGGAAGATACTGAGGATCAGCTTGTAAAAGAACTGATTACACACGGTAAGCACAAGAATTTATCGTTCTTTGCTTTCACTGCCACCCCAAAAGAAAAAACGCTTGAAATGTTTGGTGAAAAGCAAGACGATGGCACTTTCCGCCCTTATCATATTTATAGTATGCGACAGGCTATCGAGGAGGAATTTATTCTCGATGTGCTTAAAAACTATATGACGTATAAAACTTGCTATAAGATTGCCAAGAATACTCCTGACAACCCTGAGGTTCCATCGACCAAGGCGGTTAAAGCAGTTCGTAGATATCAGGAGCTGCACCCGCATAATCTGCAACAAAAAACAGCTGTTATAGTAGAACAATTTAGAGAGATTACCAAGAATAAAATTGGTGGCAACGCAAAAGCAATGGTGGTTACGGCATCTCGCCTTCACGCAGTTCGCTATTATCACGAATTTAAGCGGTATATTGAGAAGAATAGGTATGACGAGATTGATATTCTTATTGCCTTTTCAGGTATAATAAATGATCTCAATGAGTATGGAGACACGGTTGCCTATACAGAAGAGGGTATGAACAAGCGAGTAGATGGCTCAACTGTCAAAGAAAAGCAGTTGCCAGAAGAATTTCATCACGATTTCAACTGTTTAATCGTTGCTGAAAAGTATCAAACAGGGTTTGACGAGCCATTGCTTCACACAATGTTTGTAGACAAAAAACTTGATGGTGTAAAGGCAGTACAGACACTATCAAGACTGAACCGAACTTGTCGCGGCAAAGAGGATACATTTATTTTGGACTTCGTGAACTCTGCAGAGGATATGAAAAAATCCTTCTCGCGTTTTTACGAAGCCACTTTTCTTGATGAAGAAATAAATGCAACTCTAATTTACCAAACACAAAGTTTATTACGTAAGTTCAAGCTGTATAATGATGCTGACATTGAGAGTTTCATCAAAATATACTATAAGAATGGTGATCAGACCGATAAAGACCTTGGCAAAATGACTGCCCTCTTAAAGCCAGTTGTAGATAGATACAATAACCTTGATGTTGAAAAACGTTATGAATACCGAATGACAATAAGGAATTTTAACAAGTGGTATTCTTATATTGCTCAAGTAGTAAGAATGTTTGATAAGAGCCTCGAAAAGGAATTTGCATTTACTTCTTATCTTGCGAAAATGATTCCTAAAGAAAACGACAAGAAGATTAATTTGGAGGACAAGCTGCGCTTGGAGTTTTACAAACTTGAAAAAACATTTAAAGGCGACATTAGCCTTGAAACCAATTCGCAGTATCAAATACTTACAAATCCCAAAAGGTTCGTTCCAGAATCCGTAGTCATCGGTGATGATGAACTTTTAGAAAACATCATCAGGAAGATTAACGAGCGGTTTAATGGAATGTTTACAGAGGGCGATAGGGTTATCGTAGAAACGATTTATAATAAGGTTGTAAAGGATAATAAGAAGCTTAAGACGTATGCTAAAAATAACGATGCTGAAGTTTTTGAACGTAGCATTTTTCCTGACATATTCAAAAAAATTGCACAGGAATGTTATACAGAATCAATGACTTCATTCTCGAAATTATTTGAAGACAAGAAGTTTTATAATTCTGTGATGGAAGAGATTGCAAGGGAATCATATAAGGACTTAAGAAGTGGGGAGTAGAATCAATATTGTAAATGTTTCTGTTGATTGGAAGATCTAAGAGTATCAAAAGAAGCGGACCCTCTTATTCAGAGGTGTCCGCTTCTTAAGCGTTAGATTACTAATAGATACTCATACCTTACTGTGAAGCTTCGTAACTTTCAATGTGTAGTGTAGGTTCGATTAATTCGTATCGAACTGCCGTAGGTCATCTGGTTCTCATGTTGATTCTCAAAAATTCTTAAACAATATTATTGCCAAAAATAACCATTCGAGTTATCCTGGGATCCACAAATTGGTTGATGACCCAAGAGGGAAGAAGGATAACGGATGATAGAGCAGTACAATAAGTTAGTTGAGCAAGAGGACAGGTTACTTGAACAAATTGAAACCGTCGAAAAGTGTATGGATGCTATTTACAGTTTTACATTTAAGCACGAAGAAGACTTGAATCAAGCAACAGTGACGAAACTTTTAGTAATGCTCCAATCTGCTCAGAACGAATATAGAATGGAGTTGATTCATCTTCGTCTCAACAAAATGATTTTTGCCTATCGGTTAAATTCTTGGAATAAAACTAGCTCTGACTTGACTGAAAAATGAAAATAGAAGTCTGCGCTGCTTCTATTGCGTTATGCTCATTTAAATCCGAGGCTGATTAAAATTGATTTCTCTATATTTCGAAATTCTTCGGTATCGAAGTCGATTTTTCCAATGTATTTTGCGAGGCATGACTTGTCTATCGTTCGTATTTGCTCGCAAAGCACATGCGAATCGTACAGTAAGCCAGCGATTCCCTCTCGAAGATGTACATGAGTGGGCAGAGGCTTATTTTGTCTGGTTAACGGAGCGATTAAGGTCGTTGGTGAATGGCGATTGCCAGTATTGTTTTGAAGAATGATCACTGGACGATATTTGGATTGGACAGACCCCCGCTCTGCTGGTAAATCACATAAGTATAGTTCCCCTCGTTGGATCGTTCTCTCTGTTTGCAACCAGTCAATAATTTGCGCCATTGTGATACCCTCTCTTTGGATTTTATAGTAATGCTGAATCATATCATCGAAAGAGATATCTTCAAAAATTATCGTATGCGTTAGGATAGAGAATTTTGATTATATGCCCTTTCGTGCTATAAAAGGGCGTAGAATCTCCCAACCAGAGTGGCATTCATGAAGGAAAAAGAGGTTCCAGAATGTTGAAGAGGAGTTGAGCGGCTTGGACTTTGCCCTATATTTGAAGCAACAAGAGATACGCCCCAAAACCATTAAAGCTTATTGCACGACTGTGCTTGAATATGAAAAGTGGTGTTCGGCTCTTCCCGAACAGGAAGACTTGCTAACTCAACTGCTTGTCTTGGAATTTAAATCATACTTGAAGACGATCAGAAAGAACCATCCTAAGACAATCAATCGAAAGCTTGCGGGACTCCGCAAGTGGATACAATATTTAAGTATGCATGGGCAACTCAAGGAAGCGATTCATGTCAAGGATGAGATGATTTCAGAGATGGAGCGATTAAGAGAGCCACGCTACTTGGATCGTGATCAGGTACGTGAAATACGCAAATCTATTGAGAAGGAACCGAACAACTTCCTTCGCGCACGTGACCGCTGTATGATTTACTTGATGCTGTATTTGGGATTCCGACTGGAAGAAATGTTGAATATTCAGCTTGCCGATCTCATTCGGACTCCTGGTAAACAGAAGGTCATTATCCGTGAGGGAAAAGGCGGTTTCTACGCTGAAATGGCATTAGAGAGCGTTGAGTTACGAAATGCGATTGACCAATGGTTTGAAGAACGAGCGATGAGCCGATTTGCGGATAGTCCGTATTTATTCGTCAGTCGAAAAGCTCCGCACGCGGGGAAGCGATCTGTTGTCAGGATGATTGAGCGAGTCCGCAAGACATCGGGAGTGGCTGAGTTCACCAGCCATCAACTGCGTCATACATTTGGGAAGCGAATAATAGATGAAACGGGCAATATCAAAAAAGCTCAAGAGCTACTTCGCCATCGGCACACATCATCGACCGAAATTTATACGCTGCACCGTACAGAAGAGTTAAGTGATGTTCTACGTAAGATGGATGACCTCGTATAACACAAAAACCAAGCATGCGCCCCTATCCAATCGGTAAGCTGCTTGGTTTTATCTATTCTATGCGAGAGAACGGTTCTATCTCACCTATCTATCGTATCGGATAGAGATGATGTATCTATCCTGTCTGACAAAGCTGATATATCTATTGAATATGATAGAGTTGATACATCTATCGTATACGATAGATAGTATGGCTGCACGGGGATATGCGCTATGGTGGGTTACCATACTTGATCAACCCTCAGACCAGATTCCTAACAGAAAATGGTCGGATGGATGGTTTTCCCACTGTCACAGGGTTCATACGAGTGAAATAACAGAAAAATCAGCGCCGATTCTCGGAAAAAACAGCCGATTCTCGGAAAAAAGTAATTTTGGCATGGGCAATTTCATCGAGCGTGTCACTGGAGAATGTTTCCGCTTCCGAACGTGTAAATTCTTCAAGCGTCGATTGGTTCGCATCATTGGCGTATTCGCGATTGATCGTGATGAAGCCATATACATATGCCCGATTAAGCTCGAAGGTTGAAGCAGACAAGGCTGCGCTCGATTTGCGCTCACACATCACAATATCCAAATACAAGAGCGCCGTAAATGCGAGCAGTCCAATAAGAAACGCTACGTTCAGCCATCCCCATAATAAAAATACGTTCAGAACAATCAGTACGAGGTTTGATGCAATTAGCAGATAGACCCTTTGCATGGTGAATTTTACAATTCCAAAGTAGGTCAATTATTCATTCCCCTTGTTGAGATTGATGAAGAGTAAGGATACGCCCCGCTGGTGGAGCAATTTCATGAGTTGCTCGGATTCCTCGCTATACAAATGAAGAATATGCGCTGAGTGCATCGCCAGAATATCTACCTTCACCTGTCCATTGATGATCTGTTCTAACTGTGGTCGTGAATCATTTGAACGTGCCACATCCTTGATGACGACAATCTCCTCGATGAGGATGTTGTAGTCTTTGCTAAATTGACGCAGTAAATAATGCTGATGAGCCAGCGTTCGCGGTGTCTCTCCTCGGATATAGAACCCGATAATGGGTGAACTATTCTCCATCGGTCGTAGAGCCTTTTTTGCTCATAAAATGCAAATGCTTGTTGTTACGCTCTGTTTCATGCTGCTGTTGGTAGCGCAGATGATATTTCGTTTCTTTTGTAGCCAGCTGTTCATTTTGCACAAGCTTAGGTTTGCGTGTATATTTATTTAGCCATTTGCTTGAAGCCCCAAGTGTGATCAGGAATATACCAATCCACATAACGAACTGTGGTGTAATGATAGTAGTCATAACAAAACCTCCTAATTATATCCAGAAATTCTATAGCCTCCAGTATAGCTGCTTCTTTCTCCCTTGCCAAGGATGTCTGTGTTCCGTTCAGAGAAGGAAAAAAGATAGAGATATGTCCAGAGGATTAAATTACTAAATAATGTAAAATCGAGATTTGACATCCGAAATCGCCCATATATAATCCTCATAACTCAAAAAGTTATGGAGGAATAAACATGCAACAAGAACAAATCGAAATCCAAATACAAAACCGCATGCACGAGCTTGTGGACAAAATAAATCAACTCATTATCGGCGAACGCAAACGATTCATCCAGCAATACGGCAAACATGAAAGTGTCGCTTACCGAACGGTTACGGACAAATCACTAACAGATTGGCGAGTCGAGCAACATCTAACTGGGAATATGACATTGGGTTGTTTTTATAAGGGGAGCCATAGTAAATTCCTCGTCTATGATATAGACAAGCAAGATCCCTCTATTCCGTTAGGGCTAATTCGTCTGCTCAAAGGCTATGGTTTTCAATCAGGCGATCTTCACCTTGAAGTTAGTGGAACTAAGGGTTGGCATCTTTGGATCTTTTTTAATTTTCCACTGCCCATAGATACGTTAGCTGCCTTCGGCAATTTTGTTCGTGAAGTGCTAGGCGCATCTGCCAAGAGTATTGAGCTTCGTCCTGAGGACCCGATGACCAGTCGGCGGCATCAAGCTTCCGTATGGAATTCACCGTAAAGTAATGCGCCGAACGGTCTTCGTTGGACATGAGCTGCAAGCACTCGATGACCCTATCGATTATTTTCTACGTATCCAGCCGATGGACAGCAACCACTTCATTCAGATATGGCAGACAATACAACCTGAATTTGAAGCGACTGCATGTGAGCATACGGAGATTGTAGCCAGACAGAAGATGATGTCCGAAACTCCTCAGGGGAGCTTGCTTGCAGGCTATGCGTTGGCGCAAAAGCTGATTCAATACGGTATGGACCTAGAGGAGATGACCGCGACACGCCGCAGACACTATTTTCAATTCTTCGTGATTCTCTATTACAAGCATCAAGGCTTCAATCAGGCTGAGACTGTGAAGAAGGTTATGGAGTGGGCTAGTCGTGAGAGAGCTTGCGGACGATCCAAAAGCTCGATAGAAGAAATTGAACAAGATGTCCAAGCAGATGTGAAATGTATTTTTGCAGAAAACAAGCATTTCGGTACGATGATCTGCGATGAAATTCTTGTCAGTCATGTGGACATAGCGTATGTCCAGAGCATCGCAGATGATACGACCAGAAAAGTCGTTTGGTGCATCATCATTCTTGGACGAATGTTCCATGTTCAAGGGAGGTTCTTCTTTTCCTTCAGGAAAATCGAGGAAATAACAGGCTGCAAAAAGAGTACGGTATATACCCGAGTCAGACAATTAATAGAGAATAGGTTCATCGAATTACAGAAGCAAGGAAGCTACTACAAGCAACAGGCAAACATCTATTATATGCGTCTGTTGGAACAATGGCAGCCCGACAAGACATTGCCCATCGAGGCGACTACGTTGCAAGAGATTTTTGAAAATACATATACGTTAATCGACACGATGCCACTCGCCGACGCAGAGGGGATGGCGCTATGAATGTTCTTTTCTGCGATCAGTCGCTTCTCAAATTTGGGTACAGCATCTACGATGCTTCGGCTTTACAATGCACGCTGATAACGGCGGGAGTACTGCAATTAGACGATAAATCAGCAGTCATGAATCGCTTGTTTGTGATTGAAAACTGGCTCAACGATATAATCGCCAAATATAATATTCAGCACGTTGTGGTTGAAGAAATTCAGATGCAGCGCAATGTGAGGACTTACCGCAAGCTGTGCATGCTCTTCTACGTCTTAGAGAGCGTCTGCTGGCGCAAAGGCATTTCATTTGAAAGCATACATGTAACAACGTGGCGCACGCATGGCATTAAGACGATGCTGAACCTGCCCGATGGCAAGAAAATGACGCTATACAATTATTTTTATACCCAGTTCAAGCATGACCAATCCTTTGATCACAATGTCAGCGACGCTTTGGGTTTGGGACTGTATTGGAGCCGTATAACGTATCCGAACGCGGATATCGGTTGGGATAACAATAAGGCTTAGAAAGCAGAATCACTCTCTAAGCCTGTTTATTATTATGGATTTGGAACCGATGCATGAAGGCATGACGTTTTTCTTCGGCAATGATGGCGGCTTTATCGCTGTTCTTGAAGCAGATTGCTTGATCGGATACGCGATTGATTTTATTCAGATTCACCAAGCATGAACGATGCGTCAGAAAAAAATCGTTGTATACCAGATATTGCTCGTAGAGCTTAATGGATATTTTCGTTTCATAGCAATCGCTTAACGTATGCACATAGGCAGTTCGGTTCACGGATTCAATGAAGAGAATTTCGTCAGGCATGAAATGCATGATTCGGTCTGATATGACTGGAACGTATAGCCCGCCATAGGATAAGAATTGTTGATAAGCCATAGCCTGCTTCAACTTGATTAAGCATGCCTTTAATCGCTCGAATGTAAAAGGCTTCGGGATGGTATCACAAATATTCAGATTGGCAGTCGTACACGCTTCAAGCGGCTTGCTCGTCATCAGCGCTGTCGGAACAGGAGCGCCGTTCAATCTCAATAAATGGCATGCTTCCAGTGCCGATATATCTTCCTGCAGATCAGCGTCAAGCAGTACGGCATGAATGTCAGGATTGCTTTGCATGACTTGCATATATACAGTAAGGGTAGAGGTAAATTCGATCTCGAAGTTTCCAAGAGAAGAGCAGAGCGTTCTAATGATGCTGTTATCACTCTTCGGTTCTTTGACAAACAATATTTTCAACGGTTTTTCTTGCATGATCTTCCCCTTGATAACGCCGATTTGTTCAAAATAATCCTCTCCTTGTGATAGACAGAGCTACATGTTTTTAACACGGAAAGCGAATTCGTCCAAACGTGAGCCGTATAGTTCAATTCTATCGCACGGCATGGATCTGGTGGTGGGGAATAGGTTGTAACAATGGGGATTCTGTCCGACCTATTTGGCATTCGTTATGACGAAATAAAAAGGCACGACAGATTTTACTGTCATGCCCTTGAATAGGATTTGGATGTTTAGTTTGCTGTAAGACCGTAAGAAATGATTTCGCCAATATCTCGCTTTACGGAATTAACTTTTGTGTATTGGCTAAACAAGTGACTCCCCACATCCGAAGCATCAATCGCGATAATTTCTTGAAGTTTAGTATCATTGGCATTTAAGTAGTAATCAAGGCAAAGTAATCCGAAACGAACATCACCCTGTCCGATATAGAACGTTCCTTGGACTTGATGATCTGTCAAAGAATCCATTCGAACATTTGGATAATGCTTCGACATCAGGGTTGTTAGTAATTCTCGAAGCTGTTGAGTACCGTCTGCTCTTTCTTTATCAGGTAACGCAATAAGCTCAGCAATAAGCTTGTCACTAGACTGAGTTGCTTTTTCAAATTCTGATTGATATTCAGAGAAATATATGCTTTCGGGATTTCGTGTAGCTACATCCAAGGCGGCGTTAGGGGCATCCTTAGCAATGCCCACTTTGGACTCTGTCGGATTAGAAAATGCTGACGATACCTCGTTATTGGCTTTAATGAATGATACCAACTGAGAGCCAAACAGGAGTAAGAGAATTGTAATAACAAGTCCACCGCCCCATATAACTTTCCGTTGTGCATCGGGCTTTGTTCGGTCAGGCGCTGATGTCTCCAGTACCGTTAACCCAGCGTTACGAGCGGTTATTTTCGCCCCGTTATCATGAGAAATGAAGCAAATCGCCGAAGGATTAGCCGCCGAGACATTCAGGTAAGACGCAATGATACGGTCATCCTTTGTATCTGCCAAGTTGTATCTGGTCAGTGTTTTATAATCAACGCCAGGCACGATCTGTACGTGATGATCGTTTATTTGCGCATCGCCGAGTGCTTTGAATGCGCGTCTGGCATTTGCCGCAGTTTCTTTGTCTGCGTTATTCTTCAGTCCGTCTAATTCTTGCTGGACGTATCGGCTGACGAGAATGGTTTCATTCTTCAGCAGATAAAATATATCCGAAGACAGGTACATCAGAATGTTTGTGTCCAGACCAAAAGCTAGATTCTGTCCTTTTTTCGTTCGTAGAGCCTTATGAAGTTGTTCCGCGAGCTTCCACTGTTTGCTGTTTGTGCTAGTATTTAAGATTGATTTAGGGTTGAGTAGAACCTTGGAAAGAGCTTTTTTTGAACCGTACTGTTGGCGATAGGTGAAATACAATAACGCAGCTTTGGTGGCAGCGATTGCAAGACCTAACAGGAAGAAAAGCACGATGAGGGTTGGGATCATGGCGGCTTTCTTGTGTTGCGCTTCCTGAATTTCGGACAGCCCACTTGCCATAGCTGCTGTTTGCAACATAGTAAAACCTAGCATGGTGAAAAAGAAAATTTTGATTTTCAACTTGCTGCTCCTCTCAAAATGGCATAGACATCTCCTATTTTATAGGCTGCTACATGTTTTATGAGAAGAATTAGGTCAAAACGAGACGAAATTCGTCATGACGAAATTTGGAAAACTTATTGACAGGTATGAACCCAACTGATATTATCAATTCCAAGCTCAACTGAGCGAAAATTATAATCACATATGTAACACCCAAGGATACCGACATCTTCGGATGTGCGGAATCGGTCTTACTGAGTGGCAGTAGCCACACAGTAAGCGCTCATCTTTATGTTTTACTTCTAAATCGACGCCTACTAACAGGGAGAAGTCTATCCTGATTGTAGGAATCGAATAGAAGCAAAGATGAGAAACGATTCTCATACGGTAAAACCTTGGGTGTTTTTGGTTTATAGCCAGCCCCGAGGGAGTCCAATTATGGACTCCCTTTACTTGTACCTTGACAACTGGATAACCCTAAACCCCCCATGACAAAGCTGTCGCGGGAACGTGTTAGGGAAAACGAAGAAAAACACGATGGAGGACTGCCATGAAATCACCAAAAACGACGAAAGCTACTTTTATTTTGAAATACGACAATGGAATAGACCGCTGGGGATATCCGCTAGACAACGAAGACTGGTCGAAGGATTACTTTCATTGCGGCGACGTGTTCCTCCTGAAAATAGGCGAACAAATGCTGAAATGCCACATCGAGATGGATAACGACTGGTACATCATCAGCGGCAACCAACGATTTAGACTGCATCCCAGAGAACACTACGAAATTATCATTTTATAATTAACAAGGAGAAACCTACCATGAATAAACAATCACAAGGCATCAAACTTAATAGAATCTACCAAAGAGACTGTATTCAGGGGATGAAGATGCTACCCTCAGATAGCATTGATCTTATCATCGCCGATCCGCCATACAATATTGCGAGGGACGGCGCGAATGCGGATATGAAGCACTTGAGATTCAAGACGATTAACGAAGAATGGGACTATATCGAAGACTTTGAAGCGTTCAACCAAGCTTGGCTTGAACAGTGTTACAGGGTATTAAAGCCGAGAGGTTCAATCTTGTGCTACGGCACACACCATAATATTTTCCAAGTCGGTTATCTGATGTCGAAGATAGATTATCAGGTTCGCATCAAATATGAGTGGTTAAAAACAAATCCGCCGCCAAGCTTTCTGGGAACGAATCCGAGGTTCGCGACTGAATCAATTATTTGGGCAACGAAGCAGACAGGCGGTACGTACAACCGCGATTATGCTCACAAGATCAATGACGGTAAAAATATTACGAATGTGTTTACGACAAGCTTAACGCCGCCAAGGGAAAAGAAGTTTGGTAGATTTCCTTGTCAGAAGCCGCTTGAACTATCGGTTAAATTGATTAATCTCCATTCTCATCGCGACGAGGTTGTACTCGTACCCTTCTGTGGGAGCGGGACGGAATGCGTTGCCGCACAATTGACGGGAAGATCATTTGTAACCTTTGAGCGTGAGCCTGCATACATAGAGCTTGCCAATATCCGTTTGGACAATACCGATGATTTGAAAGCAAAGCTGTCGTACCTGTTGGAAGATTAGGAAGTCTACGAACATCTTATAAATATCGAAAATTACTGTGATATCCGCAGTTCATATACATTGAAATTTATCGAATTTATCTGATCGAGCTATAATTCATAAACGCAAAAAAATGGAGAACCGACCGCTAAGTTTAGTGGAAGGTCATGGTACAAACTTGGAGTCACATAAAAATAAAAAAGGAAATATCGAGAGGAGAATGCCCTTATGTCCAGGGATTTAAATAAATCATTTCGTATTCACATTCAAGCAGGTCAAGGAAATTTGCCAGAACTTATCGATGATCTTGCAAGGCAAGTCGTTAAGAAGAACGTGGATGAATTCCAGGCCAACAACTACCGAGTAAAAAAAATCGCCGCTTTAGGACGTGCCATTTAGACGAGTTTATTGCCTAAAACAAATCCATACAATTCAGCGGTCCCTTTGGCAAGTATCTTATGCGCCAGAGGGATTTGCTTTTCTATAAGGGGAAATCAGAACATGACGAGAGCAGCTATTTACGTACGTGTCAGTACGATGAAAGATAGTCAGAAGGATAGTCCCGAGCATCAGGTTGCTGCCTGTAAACATTATGCAGAGGACATGGGCTGGGAAATAAGTGAGGACATCATATACGAAGACCGCGAATCAGGAACGAACATTATCGATAGGCAAGCGATTCAGCAACTCGTACGAGATGCACAGCGTGGTACATTCCAAGTTGTTATTTTTGCGGCTCTCTCGCGTTTTGCTCGCGATATTGGCGACTCCATCGAATTAAAGAGAACAATGGTCGATGCATTGAAAGTCAGGATCATTTCCATTGATGACCATTATGATTCAAATAGAGACGGTGAAATGTTGTTTTCCATCATTGCTAGCATAAATCAGTCCGTTAGTGAGCAAATCAGTCGCAGTTCTCGACGTGGCAAGAGGGAGTCAGCCCTCAAAGGGAATTTCACAGGGAGCCGCGCACCGTATGGATACATGAGAGAAGTCAGAAACGGTTTGAAAGTGTTAATTCCTGATGAATATCAGACCAATGTTGTGAATACCATTTTCCAGCTTTATACCGCTAATAAGATGGGTGAGAAGGCGATTGTCGCTTATTTGAATGATAAGGGTATCCCTTCTCCTAAGAACGGCGTATGGGGCGTTACAACGGTCCAACGTATGCTTCAGAACGAGGCATATATCGGAAAAAATCGTTCCTCGAAATACGAGACTAAAAAAGTGTATACAAACGTCAACGATCTGTCTGAACGAAAAAAAGTACAGGTGCAAAGACCGAAGAGCGAGTGGCGTTATGCAAACAAAGTCACTACACATCAAGGCATTATAGATGAGCAAACATTTCAACTGGCGCAGTCGCTACGTCTTGAACGCGGTGGAGGCGAACGAGGCGGAATCAAGCAGAAGATCAATATCTTCGCAGGAATCATGAAGTGTGCGCATTGTGGTTCAGCTATGGTCAGCATGAGATCCAAAAGTAAAAAAACAGATAAAGACGGAAGAGAATACCGTTATTTGATCTGTTCCAGAAGAAGAAGGCAAGGAGATGCAGGGTGCAACAATGATTTATCGCTTCCCTATTATCCGTTTCGTGATGAGCTAATGGACACATTGTCTGAGACACTTCACAGCATTACTTCGGCTGAACAGTTGTTAGAGAAACACAAAGGGCTAATCCAAATTAATCATTCGGACATGGAAAGTGAAATGCAAAAAATGCAAAAGCGAATTACCGATAACCGCAAATACCTGTTCGAACTGCGTCGTGAGAAAATGTCAGGGAATTTCCATGACGAGGAACAGTACAATCTGGAGAAGGGTATTTATGAAAATGAAATTATAAAATGTGAGAAACGACTGGCGGAATTGTCGGAGGAACGAAGAAAGAAAGCAGATTTGAACGAGCTATATGAGCAAGTGATGGAACTGCTGGATGAATTGTTGGACATGGATTTTGATTCGTTTGATGAGATGCAGTTTGTACTGAAGAAGTTGCTTTCCGACATAAAAGTAGATCGTTCTGGCGATATTCAGGTAATAACGACGTTTGGGTTGTCTTTGGAGGAATTAGCATGTGAAGACAAGACGGAGGTCTCTCATAAATAACAAGAACAAGCGATGCTTGAATAGGCATCGCTTGTTTTAATTGGAAATTAGGTTCGTCAGTTTCGAACAAATATAAGCGACAGATATGTTAAAATTATACTATGTGATTTCACAACTAGGGTTAAGAGGTGAATGCTCGTGTACATGTATGACTTAGAAAAGTTGGCGAAAAGAAAAGGGTTTGTAAATACAATTATTAATACATGCGAAAAAATGGGGCTGGATGAAGCGTTAGAATTAGTAAAAAAATCTGGCATCTGCATTGACTTTTTTGGTTCAGGAAAGCCGTCAAATTCAGAAAAATATCAACGAGTGATGGATTCATTATTAAGTCTTCACCCTAATGAAGAGAAAATAATACGATTTGAAAATGAAGTTGCTACAATTAATCAATTATATAAGGACTTTACCAACAACCAGTTAAGAGAAATTGAACAATTAATTGATGACGACATCCATATCAGTTCATTCCTTATAGCAATTGAGCTTTTTTTAGCAAATGATATTCATAAATTACAATATGGCTCAGCGCTGAACAACAATCGATCAGACGTATTTGAAAATGTAGCTGAATCATCAGGTCAGGTTCTTCAATACTTGATAAAACACAAGAACTTTCCATTAGAGAATCCAACTTTAAAAATAGATTTTGAAAATGTGAAGAATGCAGCAATGCATATTAGATGTTCGGATTACAGAGCTGTTCTTGATGTTTTAAGAGAACTATGGAGTTACTTTGAATTAGACATTCACATTGATGAATTTATTACTGCTACATCCAAAGGCGATCGCACGTTAGGTAAGACTATATCCCATATGAAGTTTCTTGATGTACGTAACGCGAAACAAACAAGATATGCCCACCAACAATTAATTTTATATGGGAAATATTCAACTATTTCAAAAACTAGAAAACTAGCACCACATGACTTTATTTCATACAATGAAAGAATGACTTGTGAGTTTGTTGAAGAGTACTTTTCAACAAATAATTTGGATATCAAATTCCTTGATATTACAATAGCTGAGTATATCAGAGCATATTGTATCATTGTTAATGAATGCGAAACATTCATTAAGAAACGCAAACTTAAATCAAAGTACAGCAGTATTTCGTTGCAAGATGTTTGTATTGTAAAAACTAAGAGAAAGTGGATTTACTTATTTATCGAGTGGGGGCTTAAACAAACAAGTGCTGAAAAAATATTTGATTTATTGGTTTTTGGAGATAAATCAGCCGATCTTCTTGATTGTCCATTGTTAAAAGTAGGAGATGAATACATAGTGATTCCTTCTATATCAGGAGTCACAGACCCTTCTCGTGCTTTATTGTCTAATCTTAAAAGTAAAGAAGTGGACGTTAAAATTAAAGGAACCCTATTTGAGGATCAAATTAGAACATTATTAACGAGTGTTGGCTTGAAAAATATTCATCTTGATAAGCCTGATTATGAATGCGATGTAGTTTTTGCTCTTGATAATGATTTGTTTTTCACGCAAGTTAAACATTTGAATGACCCTACATCGTATAGAGATTATATGAGGAATTTAGATGAAATCCATAGTGGAGCTATGCAATTAGATAGGGTAGTCGATTATTATTCACAAGAAGAATATCTACTAGAAATAAGGAGAAAACTTGGAATAGCCCAAATCAATAATATTTATAAAATGGTTGTGACCAATACAGCTCAAGGAGAAAATTTAAATATAGATGATATTTTTGTAATTGATGATATTGGTTTCTCAGGATTTTTTTTAAGAAGACCGCCTCAAAGGCATGAACTTCAAAAGAATATAATAGTTTCTAGAACGTTGTTTGAGAAGCATTACGTAGGAGAAATTAGTTCAGGTCAGTTTATTGACTTTATAAAGAATAATCCTTTTATTGAACATTACAAGAAAAGAATTGAACATCGGACTTTTGACTACACAGAGCAAATTGGACTAAAATTGATGGACTTCGGGGTAAATATTAATACTGTAGTAAATGTAGATAAATTGTCTCCAAAAGAACAATATGAATTGAACCAAGCTTTCGAATCAAGTGAAGTAGAGACTGAATAGTGATAGAATAATCATAGAAGTTTCCAAATCTAACAGGAGGGGATATACGATGCAATGGCAGCAAGTCAGAGAACAGTTTCCCAACCAATTCGTTCTGCTTTCCATCCTTGACTTTCGTGAGGAAGACGATAAGAAAATTGTTACGGATGTAGCACCTATTCGAGCGGTTGCTCAGAAGGATGCAAATAGGGAATTTTTCAATGCGAAAGCTGGATGTCTCGTCTATCATACCTCGAACGAAGAATGTATCATACACCTTCGTAGAGACCCTCTGATGAGAGTGAGACGGGGATCATGAAGATTACGTATGATGGACAACTTCTGACAGCTTCGCTTACGGTTTGTTATCGTGGACAAAGGTTACAACTGACAGACATTATTATTGATACTGGTTCTTCGCACACGATTTTCAGCCCTGATGTGTTGGAAGAAATCGGAGTGACGTATGAGAATGGCGATGAGGTCTACGAAGCGTATGGAATTGGTGGGACAGTGCCGTTCTATACGAAAGTGTTGGACGAAATTGTGATTGACCAGCTGCAAATTCAGAGTATTGAAGTTGATGTCGGCATGCTTCCTAAGTCGCATAAGGGTTTGCTCGGATTAGATATCTTGAAGAGATATGGTTTCATCGTGGATTTGAATAAACTTGAACTGACTGCTACCTAAACTGCCGAATAGCCACTGACACATTAAATGTGATTCCTCGAATTCCATTCTCTAACCCGTATTTTGGGTGTGTTTCAAAACACATCTCCAATGTGATGCAAAAGCTGAATGTCAAAGGTCGTTCGCAAGCGGTTGTCGAGCTTATTAAGCTCGGGGAGCTAAAGATTTAAAGCAGCAGGTGCACCTTATATTGACGCTGATCGATCGGCGCCGGCCTTCTTTTACGTTCCCCGGGGGACGAGAAGAAGGCCTTTTGATTTTAAAAACCGGCGACTACTCGTCCGGCGTTCGGTCTAAGTAAAGATGCGTCACCTCGGTGGAATCCCCGGTTTTCTTTTCTTCGTCCGTCGCTTCCTGTTCAAGCGAATTGTGCGTATCGACGCCGGGCGCGATCGTTGGTTCTCGATTTTCCCGATTATGATCTGCTGACAATCGAATCATCTCCTTCGCATCGCTTATTCCCGACAGATCGATCGATAACCTTCGTTCTGTTCAAGTTCTTCCACAATCTCATCTTTGTAACTATCGTGATCGTCATTCGCCGCAGTATGCGCTTCGTCGGTTCGGTACTGGGGGACGATCGGGGGATCGAGAAATTGATTGTTTTCGGTCACTGGTCCATCTCCTTCGACTCGGATTTTTTCCGCTTAATGTTCGCGCCGTGCCTGAGTTTTATTCGACGAAGCGTTAAAATGCATCCAAACTGTCGTTCCGGACGGGGAGCGAAGGAGAAGGCTTTTTGTCGTGATCGAAAATTGTCGTTCGAATGCCACCTATTGGAGAGGGGAGGAATTCGCATGATGAAATTCGCCAAGCTATCCAATGCGCAAGTCTTGAAGAGGGGGAAGGGCGGATGAGTTTACCCGATACGAGTCTGACCTATGTGTTGAAAATCCGTTCGTCCCGCCTTCGCAAGGCCGGTTGGCATCTCGAAAACTATACACTCAAGGAAGCAAGAAGGAACGAGGAGCTGGTCGCAATTGCCGACAGCCAGACGCTGCGATTTATTCGTGAGATCAAGGGGATTCGCGAAGAAGATGCTCGCCTGCGCGCAAGTCGAGTCAGACAGGATATTCGTTCGCTGCAGAATGGGCCGGACAGCAGAAGGAATGGTGCCAAAATCGCAAAGCTGTACGAAAACCTCTATTCGGCCTTGTTCATGTCGGATTATTTGTCCGTCATTATGGACAGCGTAGCGGATTTCGATCGGGTTAATTCGGCCAGCGGCTTTCTCGTCAACGGCACGAAGTACAGACGGCTGCTCGCGACGCCGGGCGGCGTGAAAAAAAACACGGTCGTCTACGTGAGCGAGGATATATATCCGACGTTGGCAGCCAAACTTGAAAACGGGCGAAAGTCCGACGTGCCGCTTGTTCCGGCTAAGTATGAAGCATATAAGGCACTGGCCTGCTCCGCGTCCAAACCCGTACCCGGCCCTGCAGGTATTTTGGTCGTTAAAGACTGCCGAGTACCGATCGTCTCGGATGTCGTGCACATCTCGGAGGAAGGCCCGGAACCGACGATCCGAGAAATGAAGAACTTCGCAATGATGAACAATAATAGCGACGGATACGGACTAATTTCACCGGAACTGAGTCGAAGATGGGCCGATGCATTGGGCCTAGATTATATGCCGGGCGGGTTTTGCATCCGAAACGCTTTTACGAAGGGGATGTTGTACACTTTCGACTACCGCGCCTGGAGTCGGGAAGTCGCCAGATCGGACGAAGTCGTCGATGTCTGGGGAACCAGAAGGTCCGCGGCCGCAAGCGAGCTTGTACTGACGGAATCGATGCTGAAGCTATGGCATTGTTACGATAGCATGGAACATTTTCTCGGAAGTTGCGAGCGCGAAGGATATACGTTCAGCGTGACGAAAACGGCGCCGAATCAACTCGATAACGAGCGGGATCTCAATTATCAATTTATCCAGTCGCTCGATCTGACGGACGGGGATATTGACGAATTGATCGCGCCGACGATGACGGAAATCAAAGAGGCGCTCGGAGGGGATTATCGAAAAACGCTGCTTTTTCTTAAAGGAATGAGAATGGACGAATCGTCCTACGAGAAAAGCGACTTCGATTTCGCCAAGGCGTTGATGATCGATAAAGATATGGTCCGGGATCCTTACGTGCGCCATCATGTTCATAAATTAATAGCCAAACGTATCCAGGGAGCGAAAATGGGGGAAATCCGCGTGAAGGGGAATTACTCATTAATTTCCGGAGACCCGTACGCTTTATGTCAGAGCATGTTCGGGTTGAAGGTCACGGGATTGCTCGCCGCCGGACAATTTTACCAGCGGTATTGGAGCGATCGCGGCATTTCGCAAGTGGCTGCTTTCAGGGCGCCGATGACTTGCCATTCGAACATTCGGGTATTCGAATTGGCGGATACGCCCGTGATGCGGGACTGGTACAAGCATATGGGCACCGTGACGATCTTTAACGCCCACGATACGACGGCGCAAGCGATGAACGGCGCGGACATGGACGGCGATGCGGTATTCACGACGAATAATCCGGCGATTCTGAGGAATGTTCGGCGGCTGGACGCCATCGTGTGCGAGCAGAAGAGCGCACCAAAGAAGACGATCGCGGAGGCGGATTTGATCCGGGCCAACAAGCTGAGCTTCGGGGATCGGATCGGCAGCATTACGAATCGGATTACGGCGATGTACGATGTGCTCGCCAAGTTCAGTTCGGATAGCGAGGAATACAGGACGATGGCGTACCGCATTCTATGCGGCCAGAATTATCAGCAGAACGCGATCGACCGGACGAAGGGAATCGAAAGCCGTCCGATGCCAAAGGGTTGGTACGACTATCGGGCGAACCTCCCCGAAGAGGGCGATAACGAGGAGGCGGCGGAGACCAAGAAGCACAACCGGATACTGGTCGCGGAAAAAAAGCCTTATTTTATGATCTATCGTTATCCCGAGTTGAAGAAAGATTACGATAATTTTATCGGTGGCGGGAACGCAAACTGCCGGAATCGGTTCGGATGCACCGTAGAACAGTTGACAGCCAAGAACGAGCGCACGGAAGACGAGGAAGATTTCTTGCGCCATTACCGGATGAAAATGCCCGTATCGATGGAAAGTTCGGTCATGAACCGGCTTTGCCGGAAAGTCGAAGAGGTGATGGCCGACGTCAAGGATATGCCCGTGCATCTTAAAGGATACGATTATTCGCGTTTGAAGTCAGGTGTCGGCTACCGTCCTGTCAAGTACAAGCAGATGGCCGATGTTCTTGCCCTGTATCAGGCGGAAATGAAGGACTACATGGCTCTAAAAAGCGCGGGAATGCTCCCCGGGGACGAGGACGACCGTACGGAGAGCGCGCGACGGACGTTTCTGGAAGAAGCTTATCGAATATGCGGCGATGCGAACGAGCTTTGCGATATTGTCGTCGATCTGTGCTACAAGACCAACCGATCGAAACAATTCGCCTGGGACGTTGCCGGCGAGACGATCATCGGAAATCTGTTGAAAGCAAACGATTACCGGGTTTCTTATCCGATATTGGACCCCGAAGGAGACATTGTCTATCGGGGGGAGCATTTTGCTATGCATACTTACCACGTTAAAGGAGCGGATTCGGATGAATTTGGTGACGAACGAGAAGAAGGTTCTGGAGCAGGCATTGGAGACGCAGCAACTCGGGAAGAAACCGACCGCGACGATTCGCGTGTTGATGAAGCATTATTTTGCGCAAGGGTTGAGCAAAGAGGAAGTTCGTGATCGGATTGAAGGCTACATGGGCCGGATGTCCGGCTACCAGCCTTCCAGATGGGACAAGACGCTGACCTCGATGGTTCGAACGATCGCCGGTCAGAGCCATGAATTGTATTGCGTCGAACAGGTGGATATCGTTCAGCCCGAGTTGGAGAAAATCGCCGCTTTGAACGACCGCCATCTGGAGAAGCTCGCATTCGTCCTGCTCGTCTACGCTAAATCCAAAAACAAAATGAATCCGAACAACAACGGCTGGGTAAGTCAGAAGACGAAAGTTCTATTGAAAGAAGCGGGAGTTTCCCGGTTGAAAAACAAAGAACTTCTGATCTACGAGTTGACGAGAAAAGGCTATATCACTCCTTCGCGCGTCGTAGACCGAGAGGACGTGCAAGTGAATTTCGCGGTTGAGATCGGCGAGGCGGGCATTGCGATCCGCGATTTCCGGGACATCGTCCACTATTATTCAAGGTGGAAGGAAGGGGGCGCACGCTATACGCATTGCTCCGACTGCGGGCTCTTGTTCCGGAGAGCGTCCAACAATGCCAAATATTGCGCGGGCTGCAAAAAGGAGAGGGAGTTGGCTTGGAAACGAGAGAATATGAGAAAGCGGAGGCTGGCCTTTGTGGAGTAGTCGAGAATGTCGAAACACGTTGTCCCTGTAGGGCTGACAGGATTCGAGGCCAAATTCCTAATATGAAACTGATACTCGGGAACGAAGCGAGACTCCCCCTCTCGCCGAAGTTTCCCGGGAAGGTTCAGAGATGTGAAGGAGGTGAATGGATATAGCCAGGTTAGAAGAGATTATCGGTTACAAGAAACGCATCATTGAACTGATCTTGTCCGATCCCGACTTGTGCAAAGCGCTTTATTACGGCGAAAACGATTTTCTGGATCAGCCTGAACTATCAGATTCCGCAGCGATGCTGTATAACAAAGTCTTTCCTTATCCGTTCGTTCCGGGGACGGAAACGAGCCCGGGGCTTTTCCTGACCGTCTCGGCGGGGGATTTCGCCAAAGTGAACGAAATCTACAAATCGGGTGTCATGATCGTACGTCTGTTCGCCCATCAGGATTCGCAAGAGACCGCATATGGGGTTACGCGAACGGATTACGCGATGAGCAAAGTCGACGGCCTTCTACGTCAGGCCAAGGGCTTCGGACTCGGCGGCTTGAAATTTCGCGAATTGAATCCGCTCGCGGTGAACGAAAAATACCAAGGGGTTAATCTACAATACCAATGCGTAGATTTCGGCTAAGCGGATGAACGGGATGAACGATGAGATCGAGTTGAAATTGTTGGCCAATCTTCCGATCAGGATCGGGAAGGGATTGAATTTCGTCGCACCGACATTGAAGCAGCTCATAAGCATTGGAGATGGCCAATACGACAGGATGATCTCGACGCTGTTGATCAACAAAGACGCTTCCCCGGACATGTCCGAGAGCGGATTGACGAGCTTCCAGATTTTTTACTTGAATTGCGATGCGAACCCAGCATTCTGGGAACTTGCCAGAACGGGCTTATCGACGCTTCTTAACCAAGAGCCTCATTTGGGCGAGAGCCAAGATGAGGTATTTATTTGGCTCGGCGACGATCCGGATTGCAGACTCGACAATCGCAATTTCGAGGTTTTTCAGAGTCTGATTCTGATTTCTCATCATGTCAGCTTCGCGAAGGAAGAGTACAAGCCTGCCAATGCGAAAGCAAAAGCGTTAATCGACAAGCTTCAGGAAGGCAAAGACGAGATTCTCCGTAAGAAAGAACAAATTTACAGCCTCGCAAGCAAGATATCCGGGATCGCCTGGAAGTCGAATTCGGTAAACATTTTTAACGTGTTCGACATGACGATCTTCCAATTCCACGATGCTCTGAATCGGCTTGAACAAGTCGACCACTATCTGTTCACGATGCAAGGCATCTATGCCGGCAATGTGGACGGCAAAAAAATCAACCTAAACCATCTGCATTGGAGCAGAAAAATCAAAGGAGTTTGATGAACCTATGACAACACCTAACCGTTGGGCGATCCGCGACGCGGGTATCGCGACATTCTACAGCTTGGCGACCGGCAAACCGGTCACGACGCTCAGAACTTTGAAAACGAGCGGTCTCGAAACGACCGGCGAAACCGTCTACTCTCGCGGCGGCCGGGGCAATCCGAAACTCCTCGGTTTCTCCAGCAACCGGGAAGCCAAGCTGACGCTTCAAGATGCGGTATTCGACAATAAAGCGCTGGCGATGTTGACCGGCAACAACCTTGTGGAGGGGGCTTCGGACGTCGTCTTTATCGACACGTTGACCGTGAACGCAAATGCGACCGCGCTGTCTAAAACCCCCGTTGGCAGCCTGATCGGCGTATACAAATTGAACGCAGACGGTACGCTGGGCGATGAAGTGAAGTTTGCCGCAGGTACCGTCGCTACGGGAGAATATAAGATCTCCGGTAAGAACCTGACCTTCTTCAGCGGCGACTTCGCGGACGGCCAGAAGATTGCCGCTTACTATAGCGTTACGACCGACGCTACGGCCAAAACGTTGAAAGTCACCTCCGACGCCTTCGGCAAAACGTTCAAAGTCGTACTTGACTGCGTAGTGCGCGACGAGTACACGAAAGAAGACTATGCGGCTCAAATTACGATTCCGAGCGCCAAGTTCGAAGACACGTTTAACTTGGCTTTGGCAGCCGAAGGAGATCCTGCGGTTCTGGACATGACTATGGACGTGTTGAAGGATCCGCTAAGCAACGATATGTGGATGATGAAGATTTTCGACGAGGATCAAATTTCGTAATCTTGCAAGAAAAGGGAGAGGGTGACTATCCTTCTCCCTTTTTGTTTTCTGCAAGAATTCAAACATTCCGTTTGTTGGCTTGCAGAAAATTCATTTTCTATTAAACGTAAATTTAATCAAAGGAGATCGGTGTAAGAATGAAACCAAGAAAAAACAATCTTTCTGCTGCGGAAATCACTAAACAAGTTGATGTTAAGTACAAAAAAACGAAAAGAGTTCAATTCGAGGATGGGCATACGATCGATATAGAAATGTTATTCCGGCCGTCCAAGAAGGACGCTTTGATCGTTGAATTGATGGAATTGCTTCAGTCCTCGTACGAGAAAGAAAAAAAGGTAGATGCTGCAGTCGGCATCGGCCTTACGATTGCTCTCGTTGTCAAATGTTTTACCAGCCTTGAAACGGATGCCCAAAGTTGCGAAGAATTATTGAGTTTAATTCGCACATTAAAGGATGGCGGATATTTGGATACCATTCTTGCTGCATTCGAACAGACGGAATTGGATTCGATATTCAATGACCTTAAAATCGCCATCGATAAAGTAAATCATGGCATCAAGTTAGCCATGCAAGAGTTCGAAACGGGAGAGGAATCTAAATGAAAATCAAATACGGAGAAGTACAATTCCTGGCCAAATGGCTGCTTCAGAATCTCTCCTTAGCTGGTAAAAGCAATCGAATGCGAATCCGGTTTGTTGAAATTCTAGGCATAAAGGCGAATGAATTACGCAAGTATTATCTGCAGCTTCTTCAAGAGCATTGCTATTTAGATGATCAAGGCGTACCGAAAACGGTTACGGTCGAGAATGACCAAACCACTTACGACGTTATAGATCCAACTGCTTTCGAGCGGGATCTCAGAGAGCTCCTGGAAGAAACGTTTACGTTGGAACTGAACGATGAAAATAAGGAAATGCTGTTATCCATTCGACAATCCTTGATAGATTGTCCTACCCCTTGGAGCGGGGACCAAGCCCTGGAGCATGAAATGGTTGCCAAACTGTTCGATCAGATTAGAGATTAAGGTATAGGGCAAAGGGGTGATCGCATGATTCAAGACAAAAACTTGAATATTAAAATAAAGACCGATTTGAATATCGGCGAATCGTTAAAAAACGCGAACCGGGCTCTTAAAGAACTGGAAACTTCATCTTCATTGAAGAAGTTATCCGTACGCATCGGGTTTGCGAGTCAAGATATTTCGACGATGATGACGCAGATGAATAAATTAAATGCCACATTTAGAGAGTCGATCAGGGTGGCTAAGCTAGTCAAAGAAGCGAATGCTTCCGGCTTAACGGTTTCGTCGACTCTTCCCACAAATCAAAGCAAGTTGCAAAGCGAGGGAGTATTAAAAAGTTCACCGCAAGCATCCGATGCCGTAACAAGGGTTTCGGAGAAAGCTTCTTTTCTATCGGATCTCAGCCCTTCGTTGGCTAAAATGGGGACCGTATTTAAGAACGGAATCCCTTACATGCTTGAGTTAAACAAAGCATTACGGGATATTGCGTCCGTTTATCAAATAAGCGACGAACGCGCTTCCAAATACGGGGAAAAAATTCATAATCTAAGCAACGACATGGGGTTGGCGACGGAAGAGATCATGCAATTGGCATTGCATCTCGGAAGCTTGGGCGTTGGCGAATCGGAGCTTATGGAACGTTTGAGCACATCGGCTCAATTCGCCAAAAACGCAAATCTTGATTATTCCGCATCCGCAAATATCCTGGAATCCGTAGTTAACGCAATGGGAGTTACATCAGCAAGAGCGTCAGATGTGCTGACGTATTTGGGAGATTCCGCGAAATCAAGCGCTTCGCGAATTGGCGAAGCGATGCGGTCAATATCCGGAGAAGTCGGTGACGCTGGGCTTGAATTCGAGAAAGTCGCGAGTTGGATTGCAACGCTCTCTTCGGAAACGGAGCTTTCGAGCACGGCGATAGGCAGTTCGGTTAATGCCATGATTGAACGGTTTCAAGCGCTAACGAGCACGGGATTCGACGAGATGCGAAATACGAGCCTAGTTCAAGTTTCCGAGGCATTGCGGGAAGCGAATGTAGATCTGGTCGATTCCGAGGGCAAGTTTAGAAATTTCGGAACGATCATGGACGAATTGGGGAGCCGATGGGCGAGTTTAAGCGATTCGGTAAGAGAGTATGTAAGTGCTACGCTAGCCGGAGAAAGCCGAAGCGGCATGTTTGAGAGTCTGATGCAAAATTATAGTCAGTCCATCCAGCTATTCGAGGGATCATTAAACGCAAACGGCAGCGCGCAAGAGAAATTTGCATCCTATCTCAGCGGGACGGAGGCGAAGCTGAATCAACTGAGCAATGCATGGTCCGGCGTATGGCAGTCCGGGTTTAGTTCGGAATCTTTTAATGGTGTTATCGAAGTCATGATTGTTTTGACCAAAGCATTGGACAAGTTTGTTCAGTCCGCGGGAGTTCTTCCGGTCATCTTCGGGGCTATCGGATTCTCTAGCTCCGCTTTAAACGTTAACTTCAAAAATCTTGTCATCGGAGTCATGACACTAGGAAAAGGCTTAAAGGCACTAGGTGTTTCGGCGCGAATGGCTCAAGGAGCGATTCGCGGTTTTCTTGCATCGACTGTCGTCGGCGCTCTGTTCGTCGCACTGGGCTTCGTGTTGGAGAAGCTTATCGGACTGTTCTACAAGGCTAAAGATTCGCAAAACGAATACTTGTCAAGCCTATCTGAAACGATTAAGTCTACCGAGGATAGCATTACCAGAATCACGGAACTTAACAATCAATTAAAAACGTTCGTCGGAACGCAAGAAGAACTGGCGAGACTTAGAAGTCAAATGGCTGATGAAATGCCGCAAATCATCGATCATTACGATGCGGAAGGACAGGCCGTTTACAAAACCGCGCAAGAAATAAACGAATTAATCAAAAAAGAAAAGGAACTGAATTTACAAAGAAAAAAGGAATTGTATTCGGAAAGCTCGGATCAACTCAAAGATTCAGAGAAGCAGATTTCTTCGGGACGTAAAACGATAAAAAAAAAGCAGGATGAATTTGATTATTCATCCGCAAAGTATGAAGCTCTGTCTTTTGCCGAACGCTACGCAAACGAGAGTAATCTTGCAAATTCGGATCCCTTTTCAAAGGAATACGAAGATCATATTAATAAATTGAATGCCGAAATTCAGCGCATTTTTAAAGAAAAAGGGCAATACGTTTCTGAAAATTTTTTGTCGGTAGAGACCATTGGAACAGGGTTCTTAGGCGCGGCAACAAAAGCCAAGGCCGAGCTCGGGCAAGTCGAAAGCGAAATCAACAAAGCTAGAAGCAAAATCGATGAAGGCTTAAATGGATATGTATCGAAATTTCAGGATTATAACGAAATATTGGTCGAACAGTCCGGCCAAGCAGACCGAAACGTAAAGGTACTCCTCGATAATCTTGGAGCCGCATTCGTAGAAGCCGCCAGCGAGACGGGCGACAGTGCCCAAGAGATCTCGTATAAATACGAACAACTGGCAGAGCAAGTTAATAAACATATTCAAGAGAATCAAATCGACATTACGAAAATGATTGAGAGTGGAGATCGTCAGGGAATTATCCAAATCATTCAGGATATTAGCGGGGATGCGAAAATTGCTGAAGAGACGATCGCAAAATTCTCGAATCGTTTGATTAATACCCCCAAACCGTCCAAAGATGCAGGCTTCGCCTTATATAGTGCCGAATTGGGTGAATTCGATAAGCGAATGAACCAATCGTTATCATCGTTCAGCAAGTTATCATCGGCCTACCAGACGCTTCAAAATGGCGAAAATCTGTCTCTGGATACGATTCTGGACTTGATCGATCAGTATCCGAAGTTTGCGGAATATTTAAACGAAAATAATGGATTGATTACAGATAAAGGCGCTTTGCTTGAAGAGATCGCGAACTTCGAAAGGGAAGAAAGATTAGAGGAAGCGCAAAGACTTCTAGACAGCAATAAGGATACGCTGGATTCATTGGAAAACAAACGAAGAATGTACGAGCAGTTTTATACGGCAATGGCGGGTGCGCTTCCGTTAGAAATCGGAAAATCAATGTTTAGCGATTCAGATAGAGAGCAATATCAAGCTATGATCAAAGATCGGGAAAAGCTTGAAGCGCGAGTAAAAGCACTGTCCAAGCCAATAGTATTTACTAAATCTACTTCTAGGAGCGGAAATTCGGCTTCAACTGCGAAGTACGAACCCAACCTTAAACTCTCCAAGGCGCAGCTTGAGATCGATAAATATAATCGTGCTCTAGAAGACAACAGTAAGACCATTGACGAGGCGAAGGCAAAAGGAGAATCTTACGATCAGTTACTTCGTACGAGGCTGAAGCTTTACTCGCAACTGGCATCCGAGATCGGGAACCTCAAATCCGAGCAGCAACAAGAACAAAACAAGCTTAAAGAAATTCTATCCAAAACCGGGTTGATCGAGAAAAACGGAGAAGTTATCGCCAATGTCGAAGCCCGCCTCGTTGCTTTATCGAAGGCCGGCAATTCGGCACGTTTTGGTCATGCCGCCGATAAACTCGAAGAGTTCGTCAAGCGATATCTGGAACTCACGAATCAATTGGCCGACACCAACTCGCAGTTAAAGCAAGTGACGATGGATATCGCGGCCACGCTGCAATCCGGACTCGATCGGATCGCAGAGAACGCGAACAAGAAGAAAACTCATTACAACAATGCGATTTCATTGCTTGGAGAAATCAACACCGAAGAAGAAAAAAAGCAATTGGCCGAAAATACGGACGGTATCGTCAAAGCGTTAGCCATTCAGAGGGAAGACATTCTCAAGGAGTTCGCTAAGACAAAAAATAAAATCAGAAACAGCAAAAGCGATCAGGAGAAAGACGCGTATACGATTTACTTAGAAACCCTTAAAGCCGACCTTTCTAACTTAAACGTAGAAAGCGTACAGCAGGCGGAAGCATCGGGCAAGGCGCACGCGGAAGCGATCGTTTTCGGTTTCGATAAACAGCTGGACGATTTGAATTATTCCAAGTCTTTGCTCGGAAATATCGATACCGAGGACGAGAAACGGCAAGCGGCCAAAATCTCGGAAAATGTGAGAAACGTCCTGTTAAACGGGATCGATGAATATAATAGACAGATCGAGGAACTGGAAGGGGAGCTGTCTAAAAAGCTAACGAAAGAAAAAAGACACGAGTATCAGTCGAAACTCGAAGTCCTGCAAGGTTATGTAAAGGATTATAAGCTAAAGCTTGTGCAACTTGCGGATGAAGAACTAAGTTTGCGTAAGAGTCAAGCGGACGAAATCATCGGCAACTACAAGAAGATGCTTGAACAAAAGCGCGATCTTGAATTAAACGCGATCGATCGCCTCATGGAGGCCGAAGACGAGCGTCACAATAAACGGCTTAAAGACATTGACGAAGAGAGCAATGCCTTTAAGAAAGATATCGATACTCGCCTTAAGGCCATGGATCGGTTAAACGCATCCGAAGATTACCAGCGGGAAATTCAAAAACTCAGCGATGAACGCTCGACGATTCAAAACAAGTACAATACGCTTTTGAAGGACAATTCATTCGAGGCCAAGAAAAAACGAGCCGAGCTGGAACAACAATTAAACGCGATCGAAGAACAGATTGCCGACAAGCAGAGGGAACGTGCAAGAACGTCTTCTAAAGAAGCGCTGGAAGACTTATTGTCGGATCGCGAAGAGTTTTACGAAGAGCAACGAAATCAGGAAGATTCGAACTACAACAAGACGAAAAGCCAGCTTGAAAACGAGAAGAAACTTCGGGAAACGCATTGGAAAGCCGTCTTGGAAGACGAAAAGTCCTTTTATCAACTGAAACAGAAATTGATAAGCGATGATGCAAGTACGGTAACTGGCGCGTTAAGCGGGTTACGTGGCGAGTACGAAAGGTTCTTCTCCTATTTGCAATCCCAAGCAAGTCACTTAGGCGAGACTTTCGGTTCGATCAATAGCAATTTCCAAATGGATTTCGATCAACTGAAAAACAGTCCTCTCTCTAATAGTGGCGGAAATAGCGGAAATTCGGGAAGCGGCAACACCCAAGATACTGCAAGGGCCGCTGCATGGAATCAGTATTTGGAAAATAAAAAAAAAGCCGAAGCCTTACTGGAGGAAGTGAAAAAAGGCAAACTTACTGACAAAGACCGCGCGGAGAAGAACGCGGAAATTGAAAAACTTCAAGCGATAAATGCCAAGTATAGGGACGAGCCATACAGATTTCCCGAAGGGAACTACGCAAAGCTCGTCGATTATAAGTACTATCATCTAGGCGGCGAAGTAGGCAAAGAAGGAACAACTGTTCAAAAATGGTGGAAAAAAATCTTGAAATCCGACGAAGTTCCTTCGATTTTAAGGAAAGGCGAAGTGGTGTTGGATCAGCCGATCCGATTCATTCAAGATATGGCAAGCCGAATGATGGGCGGATTATCCAACGTTATGACGGCCAGGCCGATCATTTCCTCCGCGACTCCATCGGGAACGACCATCGAAAACTTAAACATGACTTTCACGGGAAGCCTGCCTAAAGACGGCAGGAGTTTTGCGGATGAATTCGTCGACGGCTTAAGCAGGAAAGGAATACGAATCGGGCAGTAAGAGAGGAGAAGAATCCTCTCTTTTTTTTATTTAGGGAGGTAACGGAAGTGACGATCAAAGATTCGATTTATTTTATTTACGACGGAATTGAATCCAAGAGATACGGGATTGCCAATGTAAATCTGGATAGCGGGATGCAAGAAGAATACTTCGCCGCTTCCAGAAGGATTAACGAGGAACAAATCCGCGGGCGAAGCAAACCCTATTTTCAGGGTATAGAAAAAGAGCCATTAAAATTTTCCGTCAGTTTCGCCTTTGAAGAAGCTTGGGATGAAGCAACCATAAGAGAAGTAAAAAGATGGCTGACGGAACCCGATTATTACAAGCCGCTGATTTTCTCCAATGATCCCGAAAAAGTCTATTACGCGATATGCGTCGACGATCCGCAGCTCGTTCACAACTGTTTGCAGCAAGGCTATATGAAGCTGAATTTCCGATGTAACGATGCTTATGCGTATTCCCCGTTATCCTTATCGAAGGTTTACGACTGGGATGAAAATCCGTTGATTATTGCACGTAACGCGTTTACGAACGGAGACAAGCACGGAATTCTCTTGAATTCAAACGATCAAATCACATTAAATACCGCGAAGACCTGGAACGACATCTCTCCGGCTATAAGCTGGAAGGATCTATCCATTTAGAAAGGACGTGACAATGTGTCTGCCACAACATCAAATTTATCGCTAGTTAAGCCCGATTTGTCCGACAACATCCATCAAACCGTGCTTCATCTTGCTTCCAACTTTCAGAAGATCGATGATCGCTCGGATATCTATGTTTCGAATCTCCCTACGAACGGAGACTGGAATGAAGGCCAGCGCGTTTTTTTTACTAATCCCAAGGTCGGAGGGCATATTGGTGCAGTAAATATTAGATCGGGGAAAGCAGCTTCCAAGTGGAACTCCCTGCACCCCTACCAACTAGGAGACAGAGTCGTGCCGAATATAGACAATGGCCACTGGTACGAGTGCATTCAATCGGGAACCAGCGCTCCGATGGAGCCGGCATGGCTAGTGGCGGCGCTCACGACAACGGAAGATACGCGCAATCGAACGAACTGGCTTCCGTCGACCGTATACCATATTGACGATATCGTGATGCCGTCTGTTCCCAACGGGCGCTTTTATGTCTGCACCGTTCCCGGAACTTCCGGAACCCTCGAACCGGCATGGGAAACGACGGACGGCATTGTGACCTCTGATCATCACGCGGTTTGGATGACGTATCGTATCGTCAAATGGAGGGAATCGGGAACGGCTGTTAATTTTAGACCTTTCGGCAAGATCGAATAGACGAGAGGCAAGAGGTGAATAGAATGAATTGGTTGCAGCTTTCAGGATTGGGAGGTTACTACGAATCGGAGGGCATTCCCTTTGCGCTAGATGGAGACGGAGCAATAAGCAAAATCTCGTGGGCATGCCTTGAACCCGAGGGCACATCGATTACCGTGTGGACATCCGCATCCTTTAATGACGGGCATGATTGGACGAATTGGGCGCAATGCGTAAACGACGGGTACATTCCCGATATTTTGCCCGAATCAGATTTAGGAAGCGCAATTCTTAAATTTAGGGTATTCATGCATTCGAACGATGCCGCGATAAAACCGATCTTCCAATCGATCTCCTTTGAGCTTGAACCCGTAATCGTCTTTGAGAACAAGGGAGATACGGCTTGCCTGCCGGAGATTTGGATAACCAAGTCGGGGAACGGCGATTTCTCCTTAACGAATATTTCGAAAAACAATGAAAGGTTCGGATTCGCGAACTTGCTGAACGATGAGACGGTATATGTGAACTCGGAGAGAGAATATATCGAGACTAGCGTATCCGCTAAATATAGATATGCGGACTTTAACGACCATTATTTCGATTTGCCTATCGGCAAAAACGTTCTTAGAGTCGAAGGAAACGCCAAATTACAGTTTCGGTACCAGTACAAATTCATTTAAACGACTCTACGGGGAAGGAGGTTATGAGAACAGTGCTTGGAGATATCGATGATCGATTAAAGCCGATTCAGCCTAAATATTTTATTGCAAAACCGAACGGGGAAATCGTGTCCAAAATAAGCGAAGCTTATGACGATCGGCGTGTTGCATCGCTTACGTCACTGAACACGCTGAGTTTTAAGATTCCTTTCCATATGGAAGAAAACAATCGTTTAGTTAGAAATCGCAATACCGATCTGATTAGGGAAAGGTATCGCATTAAGGTTGAGCTTGGGCATAAGGTCGAATGGTACATCGTCATGAAAATCACGGACGTTATGGGTGACAAAGGAGATTCCAAAGAAGTCGAATGTCTGTATTTGCCTCAGGAGCTTAACGATAAGCTGATTCGAGGGTACGCCGAGGAAGCGTTAAACGCGAGCGAGGTACTGACTGATATTCTAAGCCTTAACCGGAACTGGTCCGTCGGTTATATCGATGCCGATTTCCAGTTGACGCGAAGAGCCTTCGAATTCCCGGACAACACTCTGCTGGATGCGATTTACTCCGTCGCGGAAACCTACAATGCGATCATAGAGTGGCACACGGACACGAGAACCTTTGATTTAGTGAAGCCCGAACTGCACGGAATTAACCGACTGGGAACGTTCTCTTATCAAAGATACCTGAAATCCATAGATCAAGAGTCCAACGCGGAAGTGGTGGCCACAAGGCTAAGCGCGGCGGGTAATGACGGATTGGGGATTCAAAGATTAAATCCGACGGGCCAGAATTATATCGAGGATTACGGCTACTGGATTTATCCCTTCGAACGCGATGATCAACGAAACGTAATCCGAAGCAGCTATTACATGAGCGACGGCCTTTGCCATGCGTTGCTGGATTATAAAGCATTAATCGAAGGGAAAGAGAAGATATTCGGCGGACTGGTTTCCCGGACGAACGCGTTAAACAAAAGTCTGGCTGTGAAAAAAGACGAGCTGGTTGAATTAAAAACCGAGCTTGCCGCCATTAACGAATTAAGGCTGACTCAGCAATTCAACGGTTTGATGTTTTATGAGGTATTCCAATTTACGGGCGTAACCCGGCAGTTTACTTATCCGACTAAGCTGAATAACAAATATGCCGTCCTGGTCAGGGTAAATGATGCCGTAGGGAAAACGCTTGTCGTAAACGGAATCGTCTGCAACATAGGAAACAATGGCTGGAGCCTATCCAGGAAAATAGATGCCGGGAATTCTCCTTCACCAATAACAATTTCCTTATCGGGTACGGGAAATACGGAAGTCTTCGTTCAAATCGTAAGTATCAGCAATATGGAGTTTGCTAAGGACAATAACGAGGATGAAATTATCGGAAGGTACAGCGACTATCGCAAAAGGGATGAAATCGCCGCTAAAGAAGCCGAGATCGCATCAGTAAAAGCGGAATTAGCCTCGGTGCATGAAGAAATAGACGAGATTACAAGTGTGCTTTCGACATCCAATCATTTCACTCCCGATCAACTCGAAGAACTGGACGCTTATATTCTCGTTCACCATTTTAGCGACGACAAATATATCGAGGAGTCCGATTTGTATGAAGCCGCCAAAGAAAAATTTAAGGAGATTCAAACTCCTCAATTGTCCGTTGGCATTGACATCGTTAACTTTATGAGCTGTTTGGAAGAACAGAGAAGTTGGCATCAGTTATATTTGGGCGACAAAATCGTGATTAAGTATGAGAGATTCGATCTTAAAGTAGAAGCCAAAATCATCGAGATGGATTTCGATTACGCCAATAACAAGATCAAGTTAACGATCGCCCACTTCAAGGATCTGACGACTCGTAGAGAACAACTGGAAAAGTTCATTTATGACAGCAAAAATACGACAAGCATCGTGGATCTGAACAAATCCAAATGGGGTCAAGCCGTTGTCGATACGAGCGAGTTCGGTCAACTGTTCGAACATTTCTGGGACAAGGTGACGAATCAGATTAATATGACCGTTAATCAGACGGTTCAAATCGGCGAGAACGGCATTACGATTACGGATGACAATGACCCGCTGAGATTCCTGAGATTGACGAACGGTCAGATCGGACTGACGAGATCCGGAGGATTGCGATATGAGACGGCTTTGACGGCGGACGGATTAATCGCGGAAATGGTGCTGGGCAAGCTCATTCTTGGACAGCGAGTCACGATCGGAGATCCCGACGGGATATGGATGACCGAAGGACCGCGAACGACGATTACGGACCGTTGCGGCCGGATGGCGATGAAGTTAGGGTTGTACGAGACATCGCCCCATGATCTGTATGGAATGATCATTAATCGTTATGATTCCGACACCTTATGCAGTCCGACGGTTATGAACCGAATCATCGTCAATAGCGAAGACGGCTTTAAGATTCAACGGAAGAAAATATCGACTTTTGACGATGTGTTCTACACATCTCTAGACGGCGACCTCTATATGAAGGGGAACTTTCAAGCAGGCGAGGACGAACAAATATTTAAGGTGACTCATACGGGACTGCAGCTTGGAGGTTCCGATTGGGCTACGGCTCCTTTCCACGCCGATATGTACGGGAACGTCTGGATGAACAAGTTGTTTGCCGATTCCGCCGATATCAAAAATTCGATATTCAAGGACGGTCATATCGAAGGATCGACGATCACGCTTCGCAATGGGGGAGGGGTGATGAAGCTCGATCCTATGCTCGGGTTATGGGCGGGAAGCGAAGACTTCGCGAGCAGTCCCGCGAGTATAGGCATGGACGGTACGGCTACGTTCAGAAAACTCATCGTAAAGGATAAGGACAATAAGCTTCTTATCGATGGGGAAAATCGCTATATCGACGTTGGCGGATTCGATCTGGTCGGAGCGGGGGCCATCTATGCCGAGCTGATCAGCGCGAAAATGGTGACCGCAGACTCGGGATTCATTAGCGATCTAACGGCAGGCAGATTGTCTACGCTTACGAATGAAGCCAAAAATGGTTGGTTCGATTATCTCACGATCGAAGGGAACTCGATGAAATGGATCACCGGCCAAGTAGATGGAGAAGGTACGGACAAAGATCTTCCAGATGGAAGAGCTTTGTATTGGAAAGACTCTTCGCAACAAGGGCAGATGACAACTGAAAAAACCCCTTGGCGGGTCAAGGGATTTGACTTAAAGAAAAAGGTAAAACTCTTAATCGACTTTAAGGAACACGGCGATGATGCCTATCCACGCTCTGCATGGGGATTGGGAGACGGCATGGTCAAAGACGACTCGGTAAAAGATAATATCGACAATCATAAATCCGCAAGGGGATTTATTGAAAAACCGGCAGGGTCTTTCGACTTTATCTACTATGCCAAGAACAATGCCAAGGAAAGAAGCTTAAGGCTCAAGGACAACGGGGTGTACCTGAATTCTCAAGATGATTCGTTTAACGTGAATGCCAAGAATTATAAGTTTGATGTTACTAGCGGCGGCGATTTGAAGATTACGCATGCTAACGGATGCGAAATAGAATTCGCTTCAGATGGAAGTTTGAAGCTGAAGTCTTCCGTTGGCATGAACTTCAACGCGCCTTCTTATCATTTTGCTTAGAAAGGAGCGATAAATCATGGCAGGAGTAGCTATAGATGGGTCACAGATAACTCCGACGATTAAACCTGGGCACGTTATCTATGAAATTTACGCGAACTACGGTATTTTCGGATGGCAATATGCCGGAGATGGCAGTACCGGAGCAAGAATTACAGGAGTCGTTTCTGCGCCAACATCGAAGATGAAATTGTCAGGGAGTAATGTTGCTAAAGTAGGAGATGAAACAATAGAACAATGGGAGGCTTACCCTCCGATACCGCCTAGTAATGACTCTGTGCAATATTTTCCACGTGGCCGAACGTTTGATACGGGGAAAGGAAAAATTATTTCCGGCAGCGCAAAGGGCACCCTTGAAGGAAAACCAATCGCTCTTATAGGTTCGGTAGTAAAGACATGTTTAGATACCGAGACCACAATTGCTTCGGGGAACGATAAGGAAAGCTTTGCGACGTAGCAACAAACTTTTTTACCGGAAGGAGGTGACAAATTGCCAAACTTACAAACAAACCTGGAATATAAAGATCCGAATATCGTCATCTGGAGAAGCGGCAGACCGGAAGATCCTTATAAACCAAGGATGGATTCTCTGCCCGTGATCAACGGAATCATAACGCTTCTGGAGATACCGTCCGAAATCCATAAGGTTCGGATATCGGGATTCACGGAAGTCGTTTATGAAACCTATAAAAAGAAATCCGATCTGGCGCCGGACGAATTTCTTGTCGATTATGCAACGGGCATCGTTCAATTTCACCCGGATCAAGAAGCGAAAACCCATCTATGCATCTATCAAGGAAAAGGGAAGATTCTAACTTCGGCCACAAGAATATATACGATGGCCAGGAATAATCCCGACGTCGTGAAGACGGTGCAAGACTTTGTTGATGAAACTAAGGATTATTTAAGCAAGCTTGATCGGAAGTTAATCGACATCAACGATGCGCTCGAGAAGTCTCGTGAAGCAACGGATAAAGCCACGATCGCAGCCGATAATGCGATTGTCGCGACCCATAATGCCGAGCTTGCCACTCAAGCCGCATATGATGCAGCAGACAGCGCGATCGTCATTCGTAAAGATTCGGTTGATCAATACGATGATTTAAATATTGTCTATCCGGACCCTCAGAACGGTTGGACGGTAACGATTAATACGACCGGCGATGTCTATCGTTTCGACGGGAAATCAGGGCAATGGGAGCATGTCGGCAATGTTTTCGGAGCGGCGATCCCGTTCGTGTCCGAAATAACGGATGGGTTGCTCAAAAAAGAAGACTACCGAAAATTCGTCGTTCGGAGCATCATTTTTCAATTTCCGAAAATGCTGGCACAAGGCGTGCAATCCGCATTAATGCAGTTTCCTCTTGATGGGGAAATCGTAAAAGCCTATGCGTTTTGTTCCGAAGGGGGATCTGCGCATCCTTTGGAGGTTGCCATCGAAAAAATATCGTCTGCCGACTATGATTCGGGCGGCGTTTGGCAAAATATTTTATCTACGAATATCGCAATTAATCCTAATTCAACCAAAGGAACAACTCCCGTTATCCAAACAACCGATGTGACGGCAGGAGACTATTTTAGGATCAATGCTTTGCGTCTAGACAACAATATCAAAGGCGTTACGATTCAAATCGATGTAAATACAAAAAATAAATAATCTGATTATATAATTGGAGGAATTCAAATGGCACAACCAGTCGTAAGTTGGTGGAATTCGAGTAATACTTCCCAAATCACGCAATGGCAGGTCGGTACGGTGGACGCAGGTAGTATCAGCCCGGATACGACATTCTTAGTTTGGAATAACAGGGGCGGAAACACGGATTTGTCCGACATGCAATCCGTAACGATTACGACAAAGGCGCCGGATGGCTCCGATGGCGGTCCCAATTTTGAGCTCATCACAAATAAGTGGATCGAGGTTCGGGTGGATTCGATGGGCGAGATAGGTTGGACGCCTATCGGAGGGACGGCGACCAAAGCGATGAAAGCTGGCGGATCCGCGCCTGCTTCTACAATTAAAGGCGCGATCAATGATGGAACAACCGCGAATTCGATCGTGAATTTTGCCCAATTTACTGCCCATGCGCATCCTCATGCTACGGCTACCGCAGGAAACGTCGATTTCCTGATGCGGGTTTCTTACACTTATGTTTGATGCAAAATAAAAATCGATTTGTTTGGCGGATGCTGCTAGCGGCATCCGCCTTTTTTATCTTTCAATACAATGAGAGGGGATCAGTATCAATTGAATAATTTAGTATTGGAAAGCCCCGTTTCTAAACAAAGTTTTATTTGGGTCGCATCTTACGCAGACGGCACTTTTCTTCCGGAGTTTTCGTATGACTCCCAATTAGAAAATAGCTTTTATGATATCGAAAAGGATAAGCTGATTCGTTTTGGACTGGTCGGATATGGCATAAACCTGTATTACGAAGTTCTTGGAGGAATATTCAAGATCGCGGGGCAAATGATCGAGGTCTCCTATAAAGACAATATCACTGGAAAAGAATATCCTCTTACGGGACAACCGATGACGATGTACAAAGATATTATTCAATATAAAAATGCCGAATCAACTTTTGACCCGCACAATCGGGGGATTACTACTACCGATTCGGTCATCACGCAATACAATTTCGGATACAAACAATCATTGGATATCGACGGCGTAAAGTTTCACTTTAAAGCAACTTGTTCTGTCCCATACGGTCGTCCGGTTTTCATAAATTTTCGTCTTGTTTCTGATCGCGATTTTAACAATAGCACATTGATTATTAGGAAAAACAGCTTGCAAACTTTCGAGTACGATGCTCCTTTAGCTGCGAATGTCGCTTCAGAACTCAATTGGCAGGTGAATGTATAATGGCGGTGATTATTTCAAGCACGAAAAGTCTTGATTTCGATAAGGGCGTAAAAACGAATGTTGAGGTTGTAAATGGAAGATTGCAATTGTCGATTGTGGGGCAATTATTTGCTCCAGGAATTAATAACGTCATACCTCGAATGACTTCAAATATCAGTCCAAGCGGAATTGTAAATGCAAGTAACAAGGCAGTAGAGGCTTGGAAAGCATTTAATAGAACGAATGATTATGGGTGGCAGCCAGGGACCGGATATCCTCAATGGATCTCTTATGAATTTCCATCTGGAATATGCATAAATACTTATTCCATTCAAGCTTCATTTTTTTCAACTGAAAAACAATCTCCAAAAGATTGGGTTTTCGAAGGTAGTAATGATGGCATTGCGTGGAAACTACTTGATGAAAAAGTAAATCAAATTAATTGGACAGCTTCAGAAAAAAGGGTTTATAGTTTCGAGAATATTACGCCATTTAAGCTCTATAGACTAAATATTAAATCAAACAATGGAAGTAGTTTAGGTGTTATTATCGAAGAATTTGAAATGATGGAACCAGGCATAATGAATGCCTATGTTTCAAATGGATCTTACGAGTCAGAGATTATTGATTTAGATCAATTTTTTAGAAAGATTAGTACAGTTTCTATGATTTCAGGAATTCCAGCAGGAACATCCGTAGATATATATACGTCTACATCAAACACTTATTCCAACTTTTCTCCATACTCCCTAGTTGATTCAAATGGAAATATTACATCTCCACAGGGTAGATATATAAAAGTAAAAATCGTAATGGCAGGAAAACAACAAACATCCCCAAGAGTCTTAAACATGTTTGAGGCAGGGGAAGCCATACAGTTTATTCCTGATGATAAAAATATATTCAAACAAGGATTACAGATGAGGAACGAATACTCGATACAATTGGTTCAAGACCAATTGTGGGCTTTTGAAGGTGTGTTGTCCACCGCAAACATCAATAAATCCGATTATCAGAAAATAGGTGGGGTGATGCATAATGGCTAATGGGAAGTTTGCTGGCGGAGACGGATCTAACTTAAACCCTTTTTTAATTGAAGATGCTTTTGATTTAGATGCAATCCGAAAAAACACCTCTGCACACTATAAGTTAGTAAACAACATTAACATGGATGTACCGCCTTTCAATATAGGAAATGGTTGGACAGCAATTACAACCTTTTCTGGCACACTTAATGGTCAAGGATATCATATCGACTATTTACTAATGAACTATAACAATACTAGCAATACAGGTTTTATTGCAACAATAACAGGTGCTGGGGCATCAATAACGAATTTAGGATTTAAGCACTTCAATTATAACTTTACAGGTAGTTCTAGTTATAGTATAGGAATAATTTGTAACAGATTATTGGCTGGAGCAACAATCGATTCTTGTTATCTCCTTTACGGTAGTCTGATAACGGATAGAGCATCTGGTGGTTTTGTATCAACTGCAACAGACTCAACAATCTCGAACTGTTATGCAATTATAGACATTGATGCAAGAGCTACTAACACCGCGTTAGTTGCTAGCACTTTATCTGGTACTGCTAAATTAATAAATTGCTTCGCGACTTCATATACAATAAAACATACAATTAACGGAGCAAGAGGCATTTGCTCCAACAAAGCTGCCACTTCCACCATTTCTAATTGTTATTACAACTCTGATATGGTTCCTAATTATGTGTTGGATGGAACAATCCCTCTTAATACAAGCCAATGTCAAACCCCTTCTTCTTTCGTAGGTTTTGAATCGGTTATCTGGCTGCTTGAACAAGGGAAATATCCGAGTCTTCAAGTAGAAAAGATCATAAAGTATCTGTTTTCAGACGGAAATAAAATTATTACCTATAAAAATAATGCTTGGCAGATGGTTGGAACTTCGTTAAATAAATCTTTATTTGACCAACATGGAATGGATAATATCTACTTATTTAATTCATCAATAACTAATCCTATTAATGAATTGAACGATCCAAAAGTTCATGTTTGGACGAGAAGTGATTATATAAATCGAAGAGTGGGTCTGATCGGTGTTCCATATCCCCGATTAGTAATGCCATTGAAAGATCTAGATATAGTTGGGGCTATACAAAACCTTAATCTTGTAACTTTTGAAGAACCAACATACTCTAATAATCTAATACCAAAAATGACATCAAATACCGCTCCAAGTGGTATTGTAAGTGCAAGTTCAATAACAAATACAAACTATGCGTGGTATGCATTCGATAGAACATTAACAGGTAATGGATGGGTTTCATCTGGTAGTTCAAATCAATGGATATCTTTTAATTTTCTATCACCAAAAATAATTAATAAATATACATTAGTCGAAACTTATAGTGCAAGTGCTGCACCAAAGGACTGGACTTTCGAAGGGAGTAATGACGGTGCTAATTGGAGTGTTTTGGATACAAGAACAAATATTATAGATTGGTCACTTGGCGCTAAACGGGAGTTTGTTTTTCCTAATAATATTTCTTATTCGCAATATAGAATATTTGCCAAGACGAATAATGGGAACATTAGCTATGTTAGCATTGGTGGAATTGAGATGATGTCACTGGTATCCCATCCAACAATTAGAGTTATTGCCAGCAAAGATCAAGGTGTAACATGGGAATCCCTTAAGTCTAATTCTTGGCAGCAAATAAATATTTCTAATCTACTTGATGTTAAAGCTAATGGAATGACGGCAACGGAATTTAATGCAATAACTCAGTCGCAGTGGGGGTTACTTAGTACCAACAAAATACGTTTAGCCTACTACTTGGAGCAAATTAATATTAACGATGTTGCAAGAATACTTTCCTTGTCTTCAGTAGAAGATGTTGCAACAGAAACGCCAATAGTTAATTCTCTAACTATATATTACGATGAACTCGACAAAAAATATTCTGGCTTGATGTTCATGGATACATCCCAGCAATACTATTCGACTTCAATTGGAGACATCATCAAGTATTTAGATTTCGGAACATTAATTGCTGGACAAAGTTCACTGGATGTCAAAATTATTTTAACGAACACTTATCCATTTGATGTTAAAAACTTGCGCCTTTTCAGCGAACATAATATTAACGGATTGACTATTGAATTCAGCAAAACGAACGCTCCGTTTATCACAGAAAGTGAACTTTTATATCCCCAAACACTGGGTTTCGATCAGACAATTGAATTTCACATACGCTTAATGGTTGCTGATACCGCTAATAGCGGCGGAAATTTCGATATTCGTGTTGAATCAGATCCTGCATAACTATCCAATACAATGAGATAGGTTGTGATTATTATTGAATGAATTTATAGATGTCTCGGGGCATATTATCATTCGCCCAAGTAACCGTATGAGCGGTAAGCTTAATGTACTTGCTTCAGGAAAGTCGTCTGTTCCTTCTCTCATACAAGTTAGAGCACCAAGCAATATAGCGGCCAAAATGTCGGTATACAGCGATCAGATCATTGAGGACATAGCGTTCCCGCCGAAATTCGGCAATCAAAGAAAAGCCCGAATGTACATTCTTAATCGTAGCGACTTAAATGCGTCGCTGTCGGTAAAACCAAAGAATAGAATGGCTGGTCGTGTTGAAATAATTGACCCTCCGAAACTAACTTTGGAGATTCCAATTATTAAGGATGCCTTTACACGGAGCAGCATACCAACGTTAAACTATGGCTCTGAGCAGTCGATGGTTGTTGGTAGGCACGTAGTTAATAATGAGATCTATCGATCTTTCGTTCAGTTCGATGTAACGCAGCTTCCTAAAAACATCATTATTGAAGAGGCATACATTAGGCTTTTTAACTCAATAAAACGTACTTCGGACATTCAATTAGGGGTTTATACTCTCGACAGTCCATGGGACGAAGACGGTATTACATGGGTTAACCAACCTGCCATTAATAACTTGGTGTCAATTAGTGATGTCGGCAGCGCGCTGGAATATACGAAGCTGGATATTACAAACCAACTAAAAATGTGGTATCCGAAGGGTAATTCCAACAACTATGGATTTATGATTAAGGCACTCAACGAGAACGGTTCGCAGTATGTGCAATTCTCAACGAGAGAAAGCCCGATTCATCAGCCTTATATAGAAATTACCTATCGTCAGGATGTCATCTATAGCTTTGGGAGAGTCGACCTTCCCAGCAGCATCATGGTCTTAGCAACCGGAAAAAGCGATATTGCGGGAAGCCTTACAATCCGAGAATTTGACCGCAACGGAGATTTGCCGTCACGCGTTCATATTCTCAACCCTGATATGATTGAATCGAACGTTTCCGTAAATAGACCGGATTTGATCGCGAATTTAACAGTGGTACAAAACCAGGATTCCGAAATTGCGGGTGCTATTACTATTCGCGTAAAAGGCGGATATCTGCCACAAGATAATCTTTTATCACGCATAATAGTAAACGCACCGGATAGACCAAGTAAGGTTTGGATAAAAAATCGTAGCGAAATCCATTCATCCGTTCGCGTTACAGTTAGAATGAACGGGAGAAATGATTTATTATCCAATATCAAGATTACTCGGGATGAACTATCGGGACGATTATCTGTGCGTCGTGGAGTATTTGGGGATATTCCGTCAAATCTCAAAACGATCATCCACAGCAATATTCCGTCCAATCTACAAGTATCAAGAAAAGATGTCGCAGGTTCGATAGAGGTTAAATATTTCAATGATCTTCCCGCCAATCTTACGGTTAGAATCCATGAAGACATTGCAGGTAATCTGCTTGTCTTACATCGCGATGATTTACCATCATCCGTTCATGTTATATACGCGAATACGCTACCTGGAAGTCTTGTTGTCATATCGGGATTTTTACAGGCAAACATTAAAATACCTGCATATGCCACACAGGATAAAGCTGCAAGAGTGACGGTAAGAGCAAAAATGGTTAGCGATTTATTTTCTTCGCTGATTGTCGGCGGAGACAATATTCCTGGCGGTTATGTGTACATTCTTTGATTATCAAAAGGGGGGTGTCTAAATTATAGGCACTCCCCTTTTTTCAGGGAGGAACGGTTATGTCGCAGTCTATTCACGATGTCATTATCGAACTCATGATCAGTTACAGCACGAAAGAATCAACTCCTACTCCCGCGGAAATCCTGTCCATCGAAAATGCGCTTCCTTTTGTCGCAGAACATCTCGAGCCTGCAACCTATCGCTCTTACGTGGAATGGGTAGAACGCAACAAGGAGCGGTACCAAGATGATTTATTAATCTAGCTATTTATCATATTTTCCAGGTCTAATTATTCCTCTAAAAGCCAGCTATTTTAGATGAAAAAAATGCCCTTGCCGATTAATCGGCAAGGGCTTTCTTGTCGGCGAGCTTGAATTTTCCTGACTCCGTATCGCCAATGTCGAAGTATTCGATGGACAGGGACACTTTTTTGTCGTCCCATTTAGGCAATTCGCTCGTGCGTGCTCTCTTATAATACTCTTTAACTTGAGCGACCATATCTTCACCTTTCTCCTGCAATTCCTTATCGGTGAAGATGAAATCTCCGTTCCCTTTGTAATAGGCTTCCTTCCCCGAAACCATTCTTACTGTGATTAAGGTTTCAAATGAGCCGTCGTCGGGATCAAATAGTAGGTGCAGCTTGTCGACGATAAAGTCGTCCGTTGCTACAAAAGACTCCGCGACGTGTTCGATGTACTGCAACAAAACCAATGTGGAGGTATACATAATGGCCTTCCTGTACTCGTCGGTAAACACTTTGTCCCCTTTGATCGTCTCGATGGAGCTTTTCATCTCCGTGAGCTGAAGCTTCGTTTGAATTCGATTCACTTGCAGCGAAATCACGGAATAAAAGGAGAATGCCGCTAATGCAATGGCGATCACGGAAATAATCTTGTATGTTCGTAGCTGGGAAAGGAGATATGAACGTTCCATCTGCTCATCCAAAAAATGCCTCCAAACTGTGTAGATCTAACATTCTATAATTCGACGATATTCGCACTGTTCCTTCCAGCAAGTAAGACATTCATGCGCTAATGCCGGGTCGCGAGCTGGGCTGAACGTTGTGTCAATATTGTTACGTTGTGAATTTTGTTACATTCGCGGGAATCCCTCCGGTATATGATTAGCGTGACTAAAGCAGATACCGATGAAGGGAGTTATTTTACATGAAAAAATGGTTGGCGCTTAGCGCGATGTTATTAGCGGCAATGTTGATCGCGGCGGGATGCGGCGGAGGCAAGAATGATAAAGGAGGGTCGGGCGCATCTCCAGCGGCTGCGGCCGGCGGGTCGCAAGCGATCACGATCGATGCGACGAACTTTAAGTTCGATCCCGGCGAGATCAAGGTGAAGAAAGGCGACGAAGTCAGCATTACGCTGAAGAACAGCCAAGGTAACCACGCCCTGAAGATCGAAGGCTACGACAAAGAAGTGAAAGGCAACGCCACGGTGAAATTCGTTGCCGACAAGACCGGCGAATTTAAATTCATTTGCTCTGTATTTTGCGGCAAAGGCCATGGAGATATGGTCGGTAAGCTGATTGTCGAATAGATCAAAAGCTCCCTCGTCGAGGGGGCTTTTTTTTGACAACCCGACCAACATCGGTCAACAACGATGCAAAACATCGTATTGACCGATGTTGGTCGGGCAGTAACACGATTAGCGGTACAAAACATCGTATTTGTCGGAACAGTCGCCGGTCAGCTAGCAATTTCTCATCAAATAACGATATATAACATTGCTATTGCGACAACAAAGCGCCTGAATCCATAGCATAGCGATGAAAAACATCGTTATTCCCGGCCAGTACCCTAATCAATGTAACAAATCGTCCACATTCCTCCGCGATTCTCCGTGACAATTGTCACAGTACGGCAGGACGTAAGTCCTTACAATGAAAACAACTTGAGATCAGGAGGAACCGGAATGAGCGATAACAAATCCGCGGCTAAGCCGCACGATAACAGTTCCGCCCCCGAAGCGAAAGAACCGTCGCTTAAAGGAACTTTCGCCTCCGTCATGCTGCTGGGAGCCTTTTTGGCAATTACCTGGGTCGGGGTTTTCATTCTATTCGTCGCACGTAACTAGAGAGGGGAAGGAATCAATATGCACATGCATCGACTGGAGAAAGCATGGCTGACGATCGGAGTATCCATGCTGGCCGTATTTCTGCTCGTGCTCGGAGTGATGACTTTCGGAAGAGGGATCGCCCCGCCTAACGAACACATTCATCATATCGATCCGACCAAAGTAAGCGAGACACCGCCGTTCGACAAACCCCAGTTGACCAAGATCGGGGACAATCTGTACAAAGCGGTCATGGTCGCCTATGCGTTCGGCTACGATCCGCAGGAGCAAATGGAAATTCCGGCGGGCGCGACCGTGCACTTCGAGATTACGTCGTCAGACGTCGTGCACGGCTTCGAGATTCCGGGAACGAACGTCAACGTCATGGTGACGCCAGGGGAAGTCAGCCATGTCTCCCATACGTTCGACAAACCCGGCGAATATTTGATCCTTTGCAACGAATATTGCGGGATCGCCCACGAAATGATGAAAACCACCCTCGTGGTGAAATAGGAGGCCGCGTCCCATGAATTCATCCAAAATCGCGACGTTCGACCGCAACGACGGCCGACTGGTCATCGCCCACATCCTGTTTGCCTTCGGGGCGCTGCTCATAGGCGGCATCGCGGGCATGCTTCAAGGCATGGTCAAAGGCGGAACGATCACCCTGCCTGCCAACATTGGCTATTATGAGCTGCTAACCGCGCACGGCGTGCTCATGGCGCTCATCTTCACGACTTATTTCATTATCGGTTTCTTATATTCCGGCGTCTCGAATACCTTGGGAGGCAAATTGCTTCCTTTAGCCCGGAAGTTCGGTTGGTGGGGTTACTCGCTCATGTCCGTCGGCACGCTGATCGGGGTCGTCGTCATCCTGCTCGGCAAGGCAAGCGTGTTATATACGTTCTATGCGCCGATGAAAGCTTCTCCTTACTTCTATATTGCTCTCGCGCTAGTCGTCATCGGGAGCTGGCTGAGCGGCTTCGGCATTTTCTATCAATACGTGCAGTGGAGAAAAGGCAACAAAGGCAAGCTGTCACCGTTATTCGCCTACATGTCCGTCATCACGATGCTGCTGTGGCAGATTGCGACGATCGGCGTGGCGCTGGAAGTGGTCGTACAGCTCATCCCGTGGTCGTTCGGTTGGGTGGAAACGGTCAACGTCGTGCTCAGCAGAACGTTGTTCTGGTTTTTCGGTCACCCGCTCGTCTACTTCTGGCTGCTTCCGGCCTATATTTGCTGGTACGTGATCATTCCGAAAATTATCGGAGGCAAAATATTCAGCGACGCGCTCGCCCGGATGTCGTTCATACTGTTCCTGCTGTTCTCGATTCCGGTCGGCTTCCATCACCAGTTGATGGAACCGGGCATCAGCCACTTCTGGAAATTCCTTCAGGTCGTGCTGACGTTCATGGTCGTCATTCCTTCGCTTATGACCGCGTTCTCTCTGTTCGCGACGTTCGAGCTGCACGGAAGGTCCAAAGGCGCCAAAGGGCTGTTCGGCTGGCTTAAGTTCCTTCCGTGGACGGACGTTCGGTTCTTCGCCCCGTTCATGGGTATGTTAATCTTTATTCCGGCAGGGGCAGGCGGACTCATCAACGCGAGCAACCAGATGAACGCCGTCGTCCACAACACGCTCTGGGTCACCGGACACTTCCATCTGACGGTGGCGACAAGCGTCGCGCTGACGTTCTTCGGCATCGCCTACTGGCTCATTCCAACGATTACGGGCCGCGTGCTTACGCCGCGCTTGAACAAACTCGGCATCATCCAGACGCTTCTATGGTGCGTCGGCATGTTCATCATGTCCGGAAGCATGCACATCGTCGGCTTATTGGGCTCTCCTAGACGAACGGCGTACAACGTTTACGACGATCATCCCGACGCCATTCTCTGGATGCCGTACCACGTCGCGATGGCCGTCGGCGGAATTATTCTGTTCGCCGGAGTCGTGTTGATCATTTATAACATAATCTCCTTAATGCGAGCTCCGAAGGGCGAAACGGAGTATCCGATCGGCGAAGTGTCCGAAGCTTCGGAACCGACGCCTCGTTTCCTGGAAAACTGGAAGCTGTGGATTACCGTCGCCGTTATTCTGATCGTGATCGCGTATACGATTCCGTTTATCGATCTGATCGGCAACACGACTCCGGGCTCGCCCGGATACGTCACCTGGTAATCGCCCATACTCTCGTATTCCGATTACCCAAGCCTGCTGCCGTAAGCCTTTCGAGGCTCGGCGGCAGGCTTATTTGCATGCGCGGCAACGGAGGCGAAACAAATAGCTTCGAACAGCGTCTTATTGACGAATAGCTCAACGCGAAAAAGGCCGAGGGGGAGTAAGGATGAGCAAAGTCGCTTGCGTGACGGGAGCGGATTACGGGTTGGGATTAGAGCTCTCAGCAGGATTGCTGGAGAGAGGATACAAGGTGTTCGCCGGGCGTTACTGCCTCGAAGACGGGGAAGGATTGACCGCACTCAAGAGCCGCTACGGGGAGCAGTTGCTAACCGTGCACATGGACGTTTCCGACGACGCAAGCGTGAGCAGCGCGGCGGACTGGATCAAGGAACGTACGGAGACGATCGATGTGCTGATCAACAACGCGGCCAAGCTCGGCGATATCCAGCAGACGATTTTCGGCGAACCCCGGTTTCAGGAAATGCTGGACGTCTATAACGTGAATGCGGTCGGTCCTCTTAGGGTTGCGCACGCCCTGATTCAACCTCATCTTCGTTCGGAAACGAAGCTGATCATGAACATCTCGTCGGAAGCCGGCAGCATCGGGGATTGCTGGCGCACCAATTGGTTCGCGTATGCGATGTCGAAAGCGGCCCTCAACATGGAGACGGCGCTTCTCCACAAAGAACTCGAGCCGTTAGGCACTTCCGTTATTTCCGTTCACCCGGGTTGGGTGCGCACCTACATGCAGGGGAAATTAGACGAAGCGGCGACCTATACCTCCGCCGAGGCGGCGTCCCATATTCTGAATCTTGCCGAGCGTCCCGATCTATACAAGTCCGAAACGCCCCTATTCGTGGATTTACTTGGAAATCCGCTTCCATGGTAATTTTCAACAAAAAAATGCTGTCAAATAAAAGGAAATTGCATGTTCTCGTCGAACAAACTTGTTGCTAGGAAAAATATTCCTAAGTTGTTCCGAGGAGGAAAATTCGACATGTCCGATTCGCAATCGAATCAGCCTGACTTGCATAAGCACGAAAATCACGAGCAAGCGGAAATCCAAGCCGCGGCTTCGTCAGCCGTTCCGGCGCAACCGCCGCAACATACGGGCAGCGAGCCGACGAGAGAGGCATCATCGCCATTATCGGAAGTGAAACCGCAGAAGCTGCTCGAGCTGCTGAAGAACCCTTCGGAGGCGCTAAAGCTTCAACCCCAGAAGGATTGGATTTACGGCGCGATCGGGGCGGCTGCGGGTGTAGTGGGTTTCTTTTTCTGGATTTGGTTTTTTCAGGAAGCAATAAGAGGTAAGTATGATTTCTTCGCTGGCTTTGGGAATCTATTCCGCTATAGCGTGATGGTGCTAGCGACGCCTGGCAAGTATTTGCTTCTCGGCGTTTTCTCCATCGCGCTGCTGGTCGGCACGCTGGGGGCGGTAGGCAACTGGCAGGGCGCCAGAAAAAGAAACTGGATGGAAGCCGTGACGTTCCAAGGCAGCACGCAATTGTTGTTCGGCGCGGGATGGATATTAAGCGGTGTCATCGCTTTCTTATCACTTCAATTGTCGATGCTTCTCGGCGTGATCATTTTGTTGATCAGCTTGCTGCTGCTCGTCTCCCAGGCTACGGATCTTCATGAGGTAAGCCGGGAAAAGAGATTCCTGTTTTTCGTGTATTCCATCTCGATCTATTTGGTGCTGCTTTTCCTCGCGTACGTAATCATTGTGTAAAATGACGCTTTCGCAATACAAAAGCCGCGCTGGTTCGGGAGTCGAACCGCGCGGCTTTTTGCCGCGAACGGAAGGAAAAGCGTCAGGGACGCTGCCTATGCGGGATCGCCACGCGAACCGTGGTGCCGTCTTCTTCAGTGGATTCGATCTGCAGACGGCCTTGATAATGACTGACTCTTTCCTGTACGATCGCAAGCCCGAGCCCGGAGTGACCGGTCTTCTTCGTCGTGTATCCGGGCAGCAGCATCATTTGCTTCTCGGCGTCGGACAGGAGACGTCCTCGGTTAGCGATCTCGATCGTCAACAAACCGTCGGAAATGCCCATATGGAGGCGGACCCGCCTTTGATCTGGAGGAAGCGTGTCGCTCTCTTCGAAAGCATTATCGACGAGATTGCCGACGATCTTTACGAGGTCGATCGATTTAACGGTCGCTTCGATGTTCAGATCTTCGGGAATGTCGCAGGTGAATGAGATGCCCCGCGAAAGCGATAATTCCGTTTTCGCCTGAATAAAGGCGGCGAGGGCAGGTGACGAGTGGGAAACGACGGATGCGACCGAATTGGACTCCTTCACCAGGTCGTCCATATATTTTTTTAACTGCTCGAGCTTGTTCATCTTCAGCATCGACGAAATCACTTGCATATGGTTCAGGAAGTCGTGCCGCTGTCCGCGAATGATCGTGAACATTCGTCCGATCTCCTCCACGTAGACGTCTTGAGTTTGCCGGACGGCCTCCTCTCGAATTCGAACCAATAGGCGGACCGTATAGAAGAACGCCCCGAACGTCAACAGGACGAGCGCATAGAAGACCAGGTTGAAGGCAACGCCCGAATAGTCTCGTTCGTACTCCGAACCGATCGCGAACAGCAAACCGAGAAGGAAAGCCTGAAACAGCGTCAGCAGGACTACTTCCGTCGTGCGGGTTTGTTTGATATTAATGAAATACTGATATAATCGTTGGAAGTAGGCAAAGTTTTTGTTCTCCAAGTATCGCGCCAGCAATAGGAGCGCCAATCCTATTGGAACGAATACGGATTGGTATTGAAGCGGGTGATGCCGCGCCATTCCTGCTGGGAGAAACGAACCGTACGCAGTTTGCAGCAATATGAAACCCATCAGATCGGTCAACAGGCTAACCGCGGAATAGCTGAGAAACACGACCAGAACGTTTCGAATGCCGAATTTACGGAAGATGACGTAAAGGACGAGAAACACGATGCACGTTGAAGTCAAGACATGTATGATCGCAGGTACGAAAAGATAATCGATATCGATCAAAATGGAGCTCACGACCGCGAAGAGAATCAGTTTCCGGGCATGGTACCTGGGCATAAGCCCCCAAATCGCGAACGTCAGCCACATGCGAACTATGGCCTGGGGGATGGACACTGCCATTACGATATAGGAATAATGAAGCAGCATTAACTACGAGTTCCCCCTAACAATTATGTCGAATCGGCTCTACTAGCCGCAGATTTTCGTCGCGAGACTATCTCATTACTTTACATTTGTTTGGCAGTCTTTGGAATAGTCAATTCGCGATTTAACATGAAATTTACTAAACGGATAAAAGAAAGCGGGTATGCGTCATGCCGGGAAACGATATATATCCGAATGAATTAACGAAACACGAGTTGCTTCTTCAATATATCCGCGAGCTTCCGATCGGTACGAAAATTCCCGTCCGCCAAATGGCCAAAGACAGGGGAGTATCCGAAGGAACCGCGTACCGAGCGTTGAAGGAAGCCGAGCAGCTAGGTCTTGTCAGCACGAAGGAGCGGATCGGAACCGTTCGGATCGACAAGAAAAGACGAGGCAATCCGGAGCAGCTTACGTTCGCGGAAGTGCTGGAAATCGTTCAAGGCAGCTTGCTGGGCGGGGAGGAAGGATTGGAGAAGTCGCTCCATAAGTTCGTCATTGGAGCGATGGAGCTTGGAGAGATGATTGGTTATATCGACGCGGGCAGCTTGCTTATCGTCGGCAACCGGCAGAGCGCGCATCGGATCGCATTGGAGCAAGGCGCCGGGGTTCTTGTCACGGGGGGGTTCGGAACAAGCGAGGAAGTCCGGGCACTTGCCAACGAACGGAAACTCCCGATACTGACTTGCCGCCACGATACGTTTACCGTCGCGTCGATGATTAACCGGGCGATGTACGACCAATTGATCAAGCGGAAAATCATGATGATCGCCGATTTGCTGGAGCCGTCCGCGCGAAGCGGCGCGCTGAAGCAATCTTCTACCGTATCGGATTTTCACAAGCTCAGCGAAGAGATGGGAAGCAGCCGGTTTCCCGTTACCGACGAATGGAATCGCGTCGTCGGGATGGTCACGTCCAAGGACGTGGTCGGATCGCCGCAGGATCAGACGCTCGACAAGCTGATGACGAGAAGGCCGATGACGGTCACGATGAATACCCCGGTCGCATCCGCGGCCCATCGCATGGTGTCGGAAGGCATCGAGCTGCTGCCCGTAGTCGACCGGCAACGGAAGCTGATGGGAGCGATCAATCGGGCGGAAGTGCTCAGAGCGATGCAGTTCGCCAATCGTCCGGCTCATCTCGGCGAAACGTTCGATGCGCTCATGTGGGGCGGTTTCGCGGAGCAACGCGACTCGGAGAACCGGCTCTCTTTCGCGGGTTTGGCCACACCGCAGATGTCGGGTCCATTGGGTACGATATCGGAGGGCGTTCTGACTTCTCTTATGCAGCAAGCGGCGAGCAGGGCGGTAGAAGAACTGGGGAAAAGGGAGCACGTGCTGGACAATATGACGACTTATTTTCTGCGAACCGTGCCGGTGGACGCGAGCATCTCGATCGTGCCGCAAATTATCGAAGCGAGCAGAAGATATGTAAAAGTGGAAGTCCAGGCGATATTGGACGGAGAGGCGGTCGCCAAAGCGATGCTGACCGCCCAAACGATCGACCCGGCTTAACCCGTAGGTTATTGCCGCAGAAGACGGGCAAAGTGGGAATGGTTGCGCATGCCGGCGAACAGGTTGAATAAGCCGAGCAAGAAAAAGAGGGCGCCTACGACAACCCTGACGGACGACCCCGTAAACATAAACATCTGGATGAAGGCGATGAACACTAGCATCAACCCCATGCTGATGTTCATGCGGGAAGCGTACAGCCCGCGCAGCCGTACGTCGCTCGAGCGGCGGGAGCGGAAGCTGTATAACGCGGAGAAAAAACAGGAAATGACGATCAGGGTGCCGAACACCCATTGCAGCGCGTTAACCATGTCGCGTGTAGCAACTCCTTTCGAACTATGCCGAACGAGCATTATTGTACCATAAAAAGAAGCGGAAAGCGCGCCGGGCAGGGCGTTTGTCCTCACGAGGATAGGAGCTTATTTGCCAAGATGTTTTTTGGCTTCCACCCACGTCTGGAGCACGCCGTCGACGACGAGGATCGTGCGGATCGTAACGTCGTAATCCTGGCCTTCTACCTGCGCGTACATTTTCGTGCTTAGAAGTTTTCGAGCCATCTCGGCGTCTTTATTGATCAGGTAGATGCTTCTCCCCTGGAAAATCTCCAAGTCGTCCTTGAGCCTTTTTTTCAGCTCCTTCTCCGTCAGGATGTCCAGCGGTTCGTTGGCCTGCTCGTAGACGAAAGTCATCACGATACTCCGGATGACGTTTTCTTTGCGAATGAGGTGGGCTGCCTCCAAATCTTTTTTTACCGTTTCGAGCTGATCTTGCAAATTATAATTTTCAAAGATGACCTTGTCGACGATCGCATTTTTTAACGCGCTGTATACAGCGCTGCCCACGATCATTCCGCACACGAAAAAAGCCGTCACCTGCATGAATTTCTGGAACCGGTCGAAAGAAGGGATGCGCATGGCGACGGCTCACCCCCCGTTGTTATGCAGCCATTGTACGAGCTCCACGCCCATATGGGCGCCGAGGAAAGCGAACATAATATAACCGATCTGCTGGATAGCAGGGGAAAGATAACCTTCGAGCACGTGCGATTCGATGACCCGGATCGGATCAATGGTGCCGCCGACGGCTGCGACGAGCGCCCAGATTTTTAGATTGCCCGCGACCAGAAGCATCTTCTCCTTGGGCGGGACGAGCAAGAATAACGACCCCATACCCGCCAACAGCGCCCCGCCCAGAACGACGCCGAATGCGATGAAAAAGCTGAAAGCCGCTTTAGTGATAAACTCGTCCATGACCATTCCCTCCGCGTCCTGGATTTACCTTCACTATCATATCTATGGGACTGGCCTATGCGCTTATGATACAATTAATAAAAGAGAACGATAGCGGAAAAGAAGGGATACACATGTGCGATTTCGTTCACCTTCACGTTCATAGCGAATACAGCTTGCTGGACGGCGCTGCCCGCATTAAAGAGATGGCGGCCACGGCGGCGGAACTCGGCATGTCTTCGCTTGCCCTTACGGATCATGGCGTGATGTACGGAGCCATTCCATTCTATAAAGCTTGCCGGGAGCGCGGCATCAAGCCGATTATCGGCATGGAAGCATACGTGGCTGCGGGATCGCGGCACGACAAGCAGTCCCGCAAAGAGCAGCCGACCTATCATTTGACGCTGCTAGCGAAGAATGAAACGGGATACCGCAATTTAATGAAGCTGACCTCTATCGGCCATCTGGAAGGTTTCTATTATCGGCCGCGCATCGATTTCGAGGCGCTGTCGGCCCACGCCGAAGGCATCATTTGTTTGAGCGGGTGCATGAGCAGCGAGTTGTCCCGGCATCTGAAGGAAGATGATTACAAGTCGGCGAAAGCGACGGCGCTCCGGTACCGCAAGCTATTCGGCGACGATTATTACTTGGAAATTCAAGATCACGGCATTCTCGAGCAGAAGAAGATTACGGCCGGCGTCATTCGCTTGTCCGAAGAGCTCGGCATTCCTCTCGTCGCGACGAACGATTCCCACTATATTTGCGAAGGCGACCATAACCTGCAAGACGTGCTTCTGTGCATCGGCACTGGCAAAACGGTCGACGATCCGGATCGGTTCAAGATCGAGACGACCCAGCTCTACCTGAAAAGCGGAGACGAAATGTCCGCTTTGTTCCGCCATGTACCTGAGGCGATCGCCAACACGGCGAAGATCGCGGACAGCTGTAACCTCGAACTGGAATTCGGACGGCATATTCTGCCCTCGTTCGCTCCGTTGCCCGAGGGAAAGACGGCTGGACGGTATTTAGCGGAATTGTGCGAGAGAGGTTTAAGAGAGAGATTCGAAGGAACGGCCGAGTGGGAGAGATCCGATTTCCGCGCGGATGCCGAGGATCGGCTGCGATACGAGCTGCAGGTAATCGGCACGATGGGATTTGACGATTATTTCCTGATCGTGTGGGATTTTATCCGGTTCGCGCACGAGCAAGGCATCGTGACGGGGCCGGGGCGGGGATCCGCCGCGGGCAGTCTGGTGGCTTACGTGTTAAAGATCACTGATGTCGATCCGATCAAGCACAAGCTCCTGTTCGAACGGTTCCTCAATCCCGAGCGCGTGACGATGCCGGATATCGACATCGATTTCAGCGACGAGAGACGGGACGAAGTGATCCGATACGTCGTCGGGAAATACGGCGCGCAGCACGTCGCCCAGATCATTACTTTCGGTACGCTGGCGGCCCGTGCCGCCGTGCGGGACGTCGGAAGGGTGCTTAACCTCCCTTACGGCGAAGTCGACAAGACCGCGAAGCTGATTCCGGGCATGCCGGGTATGACGATCGACCGGGCGATGAAGGAAAGTCCGGAGTTCAAGGCACTCGCCGACGGAGAGACCGGAGCGGGGCAATTGATCGCGATGGCGCGGCGCGTGGAAGGCATGCCCCGGCATGCCTCGACGCATGCCGCCGGCGTCGTCATTTCGTCCGATCCGCTGACGGACTACGTGCCGCTGCAGGAAGGCACCGACGGCGTACCGCTTACTCAGTATTCAATGGAAAACCTGGAAGCCGTCGGCTTGCTCAAGATGGATTTCCTCGGACTGCGAACGTTGTCCATTATCGAGCGGACGTTGGCGTCCATTCGCGAAATGACCGGTCGCGAGCTAAGGTGGGAGGAAGTGTCCTACGACGATATTCCGACTTACGAGTTAATGGGCCGCGGGGAGACGACGGGTATTTTTCAATTGGAGTCTTCGGGGATGCGGCGAGTGCTTAAGGAAATGAAGCCATCCTCATTCGAGGATATCGTCTCGGCGGTCGCGCTGTACCGTCCCGGTCCGATGGAATTTATCCCTCAATTCATTCGCGCGAAACATGGGCTGATCGAAGTCGAATATCCTCATCTCAATTTGAAGGAGATTCTTGCGGATACTTACGGCATTATCGTCTACCAGGAACAGATCATGCAGATCGCGTCCGTGATGGCCGGCTTTTCGCTCGGACAGGCGGATCTGCTGCGGCGAGCGGTAGGCAAGAAGAAGCGGGAAGTGCTGGACGAGCAAAGGAAATATTTCGTCCAAGGGAGCCTCGGACAAGGCTATACGAACGAGGAAGCGAACGGCGTGTACGATCTGATCGTCCGTTTCGCGGACTACGGCTTTTGCCGGGCGCATGCGGCGGCGTATGCGGTTCTCGCTTTCCAGACGGCTTATCTCAAGGCGCACTATCCGGTCGCTTTTATGGCGTCGATGCTGGCGGCGGTCGTCGGCAATCAGCGTAAAACGGCGGAATACGTGGACGAGTGCCGCAGAATGGGGATCGCCGTGCTTAAACCCGACGTGAACGAGAGCGGCGTGTTATTTACTCCGATCGCGACGGGCGACGGAGAGAAGGGCGCAATCCGCTTCGGACTCGCCGGCGTGAAGAACGTCGGCACGCAGGCGATCGAGAGCATCATGCGCGAACGGGTCGAGAAACCTTTCGAGAGCCTAAGCGACCTGTGCAGAAGAGTCGACCCGCGCACGTGCAACAAGCGTGTCATCGAATCGCTCGTACTGGCAGGAGCGCTGGAGTCCATGCCGGGGCACCGCTCCCAGCAGCTAGCCGCGCTCGAGCCGACGATTGCGGCAGCGGCACTTTGGCGCAAGGAGCGGGAAGAATTCCAGATCGAGCTGTTCGATTTCGAGGAATCCCCTAACTGGAATGTAGAGCTTCCCGCTATACCGCCGTATACCCAACCGCAGATGCTGGAGCTCGAGCGAGAACTGATGGGACTGTACCTATCCGGCCATCCGCTCGATGCTTACGATGGAATATGGGAAGAATTAAAGCTAGAGCGGTTAGTCGATATCGCCGACGTGCCGGATGGCACAACCGTATTTACCGCGGGAATGATCGTCTCGTCGAAGCCTTTCGTCACCCGCAAAGGGCAGGCGATGGCTTTTCTGGAGATCGAAGATCGGATAATGGGGACGGAGCTAGTCGCATTTCCGTCCGTATGGGCCAAGGCGGCTTCCGTCGCCAAGAAAGGCTCGCTCGTGTTCGTACGGGCGAAAGTCCAGCAAGGAGACGAAGATTACAAGCTGCTGGCGGACGACATCCTGCCGCTGGAAGCTCCGGATCTGACTCAACAAGCGGAACGGTTGCACAGAATCGGACAATACCCGCGATCGGGCGGCGGCCGTTACGCGGATCGCGCGAATAAAGCCGCCCCTCAGGCTTCCGGCGAAAGCGGACGGAAGACGTCCGCAAGAGCAACGAAAACGATCGCGGCACCTGCCAAACCCGCGGCCCCGGACGTATCCGGCGGCGGCCCGTCGCGAGTGTATATTCTCATTGACGCATTACATGAGAAACCGGCGACCTTGATCCGGCTGAAGCTGCTGCTCAAGTCGTTTCCCGGCGAACTGCCGACGATATTGAGGTACGAAAGAGATCGGCGCACCGTAGCATTGAGCGTGGAATACAACGTGGATCCGAGCCCTGAGCTCGTAGCCGAGATGGAGAAGCTTCTCGGCGTCGGCATGATCCGGGTCAAGTAATCGGATGTCATAAAATAAAATGGCGAAGGTGAGACAACAATGGCTTTTCTACAGTGCAATTTTTCATCGGAATCATTGGAAATATCTGCATCCATGAACGTGATTTTGCCTCAAGGCGAGAAGAAAAGACCTTATCGGACGTTGTATTTGCTCCATGGATTGTCTGACGATCACACGGGCTGGAGCCGAAGAACGTCGATCGAGCGGTACGCGGAAGCACTCGGCATCGCGGTCGTTATGCCCGCGGTTAACCGCAGCTTTTATACCGACATGAACCGTGGCGCGAAGTATTGGACCTTCGTCGCCGAAGAGCTTCCGCAGATTGCGCGCTCGTTCTTCCCGCTGTCGGATCATCGCGAAGACAACTTCGCGGCGGGGCTGTCCATGGGAGGATACGGCGCGATGAAGCTTGGCCTGTCATTCCCGGACCGTTTCGCAGCTGTCGCGAGCCTGTCCGGAGCGATGGATGTGAACCGTCTCGTCACGGAGAGAAAGTATCCGGACTTCGCGGATATATTCGAGGATTCGTCTTCAGTCGCGGGGTCGCCGGCGGATTTGTTCGCTCTTGCCGAACAATGCGCCGGCAAACAGGAAATTCCTCTATTATATCAGGCGTGCGGAACGGAAGATTTCCTGTACGAGGATAATGTCCGTTTCCGCGACCATTGCCGTAAGCTCGGGCTGCCGCTCACGTACGAGGAGGGGCCGGGAGATCATGAATGGGGATACTGGGACCGCTATATCGAACATGTACTGAAGTGGCTTCCGCTGAAGGGCGATTGATGGATTCGGCCATCTTGCCCCGCAGCAACGCTTGGGGAAACTGCCGCTCTTTGGTTGCTAGTCTTGCGGAATTTGTGCTATGATTTTCATATTGCTTCAACATCATTCTATTCGAACGACTAAGAAATTGGGGGTACCGCATCATGTGGACGGTCATCTACATTGCACCGACCGCTAAGATCGCCGACAGGATTCAGAAGCGTCTTACCGATGAAGGGTTTCTTGTACAAGTACGCCCCATTAATCTGACGAAACCGCAGTATGAAATACTAGTTCCATCCGGCGAAGTGCGGGAAGTGCAAGAAGTATTAGGCAGCATTCTGCACCTTTAATTCATTACGATACCCATAGAGGTTGTTCAAAACCGAAAAACGGGCTTTTTGAACGCGGACCCATCGTTTGACGGTCGCCATTTATCGCTTGTGAGGTGTCGCTGTGTTCAAGGATTTATTTCAGAAGAAAAAATACGCCGTCGTTCCGTCGGAACGCACGAAAAGGGATATTCCCGAAGGCCTGATGAACCGTTGTCCGAAATGCGGACAAATCCAGCTGAGCAAGGAGCTGGAGAAGAATTTGAAGGTATGTTCCGGTTGCGGACACCATTACCGTCTGAACGCCTGGGAGCGCATCGCGATGACGCTCGATGAGGGGCGTCTTTTTGAGATTGACGAAAATCTCGTATCCGAGGATCCGCTTCAGTTCCCCGGTTATGCCGCGAAACTAGAGCAGCAGAAAGCCAGCTCCGGCTTGAATGACGCTGTCGTGACCGGCGAAGGGGAAATCGGCGGATTTCCGGCCGTTGTCGGCGTCATGAGCTTCGATTTCTTCAGCGGAAGCATGGGGTCCGTCGTCGGGGAGAAAGTCACTCGCGCGATCGAACGGGCGACCGAGAAAAAGTTGCCGCTTGTTTTCTTCTCGACTTCAGGCGGAGCCAGAATGCAGGAAAGCATTCTCAGCCTGATGCAGATGGCGAAGACGAGCGCGGCGCTCGCCAAATTCCAGGAGCAGGGAGGCCTGTTCATCTCGGTGTTCACGGATCCGACGCTCGGAGGCGTATCCGCGAGTTTCGCGAGTTTGGGCGACTACAATCTGGCCGAGCCTGGCGCGATCGTCGGTTTCGCGGGACGAATCGTCATCGAACAGACGATCCGGCAGAAGCTGCCGGACAATTTCCAGACGGCCGAATTTAATCTGCAACATGGTCAACTGGACAAAGTCGTCCATCGCAAGGACATGAGAGCGCTGCTGACCAAACTGCTGGATATGCACGCATGGAAAGGAGAGCCGGCTGATGTCCAGTGAACTGCCTTTTGAGAAGCCGCTCGCCGAACTTCGCAAGAAAATAGACGAGCTTAAACATTTCGGCGCCGAGAAGCAGATCGATTTCACGGATGAAATCGGACGGCTGGAGGAACGTTACAAACAACTTGAAGATGAACTCTACGGAGGCATGAGCGCGGCGCAGATCATGCACATGGCCCGCCACCATCAGCGTCCGACAACGCTCGATTACATCCCTCTGGTGTTCACGGATTTCGTAGAGCTTCATGGAGATCGGGTATTCGCCGACGACCTCGCGATCGTCGGAGGGCTTGCCAAGCTGAACGGCGTTCCGGTTACGGTCGTCGGCCACCAGCGCGGCAAAGATACAAAGGACAACATCCAGCGTTTCTTCGGCAGCCCCCATCCGGAAGGTTTCCGCAAAGCGCTTCGTTTTATGAAGCAAGCGAATAAATTCGGACGCCCGATCATTACGTTCATTGACACGAAGGGCGCATACCCCGGCAACACGGCCGAGGAGCGCAACCAGTCGGAGGCGATTGCGCGCAACCTTCTGGAGATGGCGATCTTCGGCGTGCCGATTATCTGCGTTGTCATCGGCGAAGGCGGAAGCGGCGGCGCGTTGGCGCTTGGCGTCGGCAACCGCGTGCTGATGCTCGAGAACGCGATCTACTCGGCGATTTCCCCGAACGGAGCCGCTTCGATTCTGTGGAAGGACGCCTCCAAGGCGGACGAGGCCGCGGAAGCGATGAAGATTACGGCGAAGGATTTGCTCGAGTTCGAGATTATCGAAGGGATCATTCCGGAGCCGCAGGGCGGCGCCCATCGGGACAAAGAAATACAGGCCGAGGCGATCAAGGAAGCTCTATGGCGCCACTTGCAAGAGCTCTTGAAGCTAACGCCCGACGAATTGAGGGAAGACCGGTACAGAAAGTTCCGCAAAGTCGGAAAGTTCGGTACCGTAGAGCTTGAATAGCTCTTATATACATGTGAACAAAGGCAACATAAACGGAGGTAGTGGAGAAACCATGCGCAAAACGAAAATCGTCTGTACGATCGGACCTTCCAGCGAATCGTTGGAGAACACGAAAAAATTGATCGCGGCCGGCATGAACGTAGCCCGTCTGAACTTCTCGCACGGGGACTACGAGGAGCACGGCAACCGGATCAAAGTGATTCGCCAAGCTTCCCAAGAGCTGAACAAAACGGTAGCGATCCTTCTCGATACGAAGGGGCCGGAAATTCGTCTGGGCAAACTGAAGGAAGAGCCGATCGAGCTTGTTCAAGGCGAATATATTACGTTGACGACGGAAGAAATTCTGGGAGACATCAATCGCGTTCCGATTACGTACAAGGAATTGCCGAGCGACATTAGCGTCGGTTCGACGATCTTGATCGACGACGGCCTGATCGGCATGACGGTCGTGGATATCCAAGGAACCGAGATCAAGTGCCAAATCGTCAACAGCGGCCAGATCAAGAGCAAGAAAGGCGTTAACGTTCCCGGCGTGGCGATCTCCATGCCTGGTTTGACCGAGAAAGATATCAGCGACATTAAATTCGGAATCGAAGTAGGCGTCGATTTCATTGCCGCATCATTCGTTCGCAGAGCGAGCGACGTCATGGAAATCCGCGAACTTCTCGAGCGTCACGACGCTCGCTACATTCATATCATCTCCAAGATCGAAAATCAGCAAGGTGTCGACAACCTTGACGAAATCCTTGAAGTTTCCGACGGACTCATGGTTGCGCGTGGCGATCTCGGCGTCGAGATCCCTGCGGAAGAAGTGCCGCTCGTACAAAAAATGATGATCGAGAAGTGTAACCGCGCCGGCAAACCGGTCATTACCGCAACGCAGATGCTGGATTCCATGCAACGCAACCCTCGTCCGACGCGTGCGGAAGCTTCCGACGTTGCCAACGCCATCTTCGACGGCACGGACGCGATCATGCTGTCCGGCGAGACGGCTGCTGGTAAATATCCGGTTGAATCCGTACAGACGATGTCCCGCATCGCCGAACGCGCAGAATCCGCGCTTCACTACCGCGAGATTTTCAAGAAGCAGGCGAGAGCACAGCAAACGTCGGTAACCGAAGCAATCAGCCAAGCGGTTGCCAATTCCGCACTCGATCTGGAAGCGAAAGCGATCGTGACTTCCACGGAGAGCGGTTATACGGCTCGCATGGTTTCGAAATACAAACCGAAATCTCCGATTATCGCCGTTACGCCGGTCGAGCAAGTGCTTCGCCGCTTGCAGCTCGTATGGGGCGTTCTTCCGGTGAAAGGCGTATCCGCTGCGACGACGGACGAAATGTTCGAAATCGCGGTTAAAGGCGCCTTGGAATCCGGCCTCGTTCAATTGGGCGATACGATCGTCATTACTGCGGGCGTCCCTGTCGGCCGCTCCGGAACGACGAACCTGATCAAGATTCACAACGTCGGCGAATTGATCGCGAAAGGCCAAGGAATCGGTTCCCAAAGCACGACAGGCAAAGTCGTTATCGCGAAGACGCCTGAAGAAGCAAATCGCAAAATGGTTGACGGAGCGATCCTTGTCGCGCCATCCACCGATAAAGAATATATGCCGGCAATCCAGAAAGCGGCGGCTGTCATTACGGAATGCGGCGGCATCACATGCCACACGGCCGTTGTTGGCCTGAACTTGGGCATCCCTGTTATCGTGGGCGTGAACGACGCGACCTCGATTCTTGAGGATGGCATGGAAGTCACGCTATATGCCGAGCATGGCGTCATTTACTCCGGCCAAGCCAAAGTAATGTAATCGAACGGAACGCGAATACGAGATTTCCCCGCAGCCCGCGCTGCGGGGGATTTTTATATCCGGCGCAACTAAAAAAGATGTCGTTGGAAGGAGGAACGATCCGTGGGTCAATGGTTTTTGCATCCGCTTCGGGTAAGGTATCAGGAAACCGATCAGATGGGGGTCGTCTATCACGCGAATTATTTGAACTGGTTCGAGATCGGGAGAACGGAATGGGTCCGCCAAGCCGGCATAGCCTATAAGGATATGGAAGCGAGGGGGCTTCTCCTGCCGGTTACGGACGTCGAAGCATCCTTTAAGCAACCGGCCAGCTACGACGAATGGGTGACGGTATGCACACGAGTCGCGGAGATGACGAGCGTGCGCGTGCGTTTTGAATCCAGGGTGATCGACGGGAATTTGACGGAACAATTCGGATCAAGCTATGCGGGAGAGGAACCGCCTGGCACCGTGCTCGTTAAAGGCGGTACTCGGCACGTGTGGGTGAACAAGGAATGGAAGCCGGTCCGATTCGCAAAGGAAGCACCGGATTGGTACGACAAAATGCTCAAACTCGTCGAGGTGGACTGAGAAAAGAGGGATGGCCATGCAAAGAAAACTGCTACCGATACTAGTCGTTGCGGCGCTCATCGAGATTTGGGGTATTTACATGATGGGACGTTGGATCGGCGGATTCTGGACGTTCTTGCTGTTGCTTGCGACGTTCGCGCTTGGCGCTTATTTGATCCAAACGGAAGGACGCAAAGTCTGGCAGCAGGCGAAAACGCAAATGCAGTCGGGCCAACCGCCGGGACACGCGCTGCTTGAAGGTTTGTGCGTATTGGTTGGAGGCATATTGCTGATGGTTCCCGGATTCATTTCCGATCTGGTAGGGATCACGATGATATTGCCTTTTACCCGTCCAATCTACAAGCTTTTTATGTATCGTTGGCTGGAACGTTTGGTGCGCGGAGGGCGGTTTACGATTTATCGAGGGCCGCATCGTTAACAGACGGAGATCATCGCCCGTATCTGATATATTTTGCGATATCCCGAAAGACATTGGCGCGATGGCAAGCCGTTAAGACGACCATGGTTACGGGGCCGAAGATCAATCCGAATATACCAAACAGCTTAAGGCCCACGAACATCGCGATCAATGTCGGCAACGGATCGAGCCCGACACTGGACGCCAGCACTTTGGGTTCGCTCAGCTGTCTGACGACGAGAATAACCCCGTACAGGATAGACAATTTCGTTCCGAGCTGCCAGTCTCCGGCCAAGAACGAATAAGCGATCCATGGAATCATCGTCACGCCAACGCCCACGTACGGCACCAGGTCAACGAAACCGAACAGCAAACCGACGGACAAGGCATTTTTGATCCCGATGATCCATAATCCGATCGAGACAACGACCGCCGTGATCAATACCATGATGAGCTGAGCTCTTAAATAGCCGAATAAGGCTTGCCGAAGGCCGCCCCATACCGTGCCGACTTTTCGGATCATCGTTCGCGGAAACCAGAGCTTGATGCGTCGCGTGTAGCGATTCCAATCTTTGCTGATAAAGAAGGAAGCGACGAGCACGACGCCGGCGATCGTAGCCACGGACGGCAATGAATATAATATATTCACGATCGTGTTGAAAAACAGGCTGATCAGCCCGGTTCCCGCATGCGTGACGGCTTGCGCGGTATTCGATATGCTATTGTTGATCGTTTCCTTGTAGTCGGGATTCTGTTGATAGAAATCGTTAATTCTCGTCACCATGTTTTGAATTTCCGGCTTGGCGAGCAAGTCGTTAAACCACTGTTCCAACCAGGCGACCAGATCTTGCATTGAACCCGACAAGCTCATAATTTCGTTAACCAAACGCATCACAAGCGCGGACACGATCGTGATCATGATCGCGGCGAACAGGAGCAGGATTACGGTAACTGCAAGCCATCGGGGGAAACGAGCCCGCGCTTGAAGAAAATTCACGAGCGGATTAAGCGCGTAAGCCAGCAGCCATCCGAGGAAGAACGGATAGACGAGCGGCCAAGACCACCACAAAACGAGCACGATGATCAAAAACAACGACGCAACCTGAAAAAGACGCAGAAATTGTCCGCCGATTCTCCGATTCACGTTAATCACCTTTTTCCCTGTTTCTTCATTTAACTCTCCGTTAACGATTTGTTGATGCTCGGTTTACAATTGACCGACATAATGGAGAAGACAAGTCGAATTTCCGTTTTTCACCGCATGAACGTCGAACAGGGGGAAGCCATATGTCCAGCGTAAAGAAGTACATTAACCGGGACCTGAGCTGGTTGGAGTTCAACAAACGGGTGCTCGAAGAAGCGGAAGACGCAGGAACGCCACTTCTGGAACGCCTTCAATTCCTCTCTATCGTACAAAGCAACCTAGATGAGTTTATGAGCGTAAGGGTCGCGGGATTACAGGCTCAGATCAGAGCTGGTTATTCGAAGACGGATTTCACCGGGTATACGCCGAATGGCTTGATCAAGCGTTTGATGAAAAGAACGGCCCGAATGGTTAGAGAGCAATATCGTACATATCGCGAGCTCCTGCGTCTGCTTTCCAAGGAAGGCGTTACGCTGACAACTTTCGCAGACCTGAGTGAAGAGCAGAAAACGACAATGACGGACTATTTCAAACGGATTATTTATCCCGTGCTCACGCCGATGGCGGTCGATCAAAGCCGCCCTTTTCCGCTCGTGCATAGCAAGGAATTGTATTTGTCTGTTGTTTTGAAAAAGGAAGAGGAAATCTCGCACGACGAGGTTCAAACTTTTTGCGCCATCGTACAAGTGCCTTCGATTCTGGCGCGCACCGTGGTCGTGCCCGGAAGAAAAAACAGCAGAAAGTTCGTTTATTTGCTGCTTGAGGATTTGATTAAGGAGCACATCGGCTTACTGTTCAGCGGTTATCGCACGGAGGCGGTTCATGCATTCCGCGTGACCCGCAACTCGGATCTTACGCCTAACGAAGAAAACGTGGAAGATTTGCTGCAAGAGATCGAGAAGGAGCTGCGCCGCAGGCAACGCGGACTGCCGGCCAGGCTCGAGGTGGAGAAGGGCATTCATCCGGACGCGTTGGAGCTGCTTCAGGACGAGCTTGATCTTGAGGACGACGCCTTTGCCGAGATCGAAGGGCCGCTCGACCTGGGGTTCTTGTCCAAGTTCGTGGGGGGGCTGCCAAACTACGATCACCTTCGGTATCCGAAGTACGAGCCGGTCTATCCGAAGGAATTCGATGAAACGGAAGATATGCTGTCCGTGCTTCGCGAGCGGGACGTGCTTGTCTACCATCCTTACGAATCGTTCGAGGTCGTGAACGACTTTATGACGGAAGCGGCCGCTGATCCGAACGTACTTGCGATCAAAATGACGCTATATCGCGTCAGCGTGAATTCGGCGCTCTTACAGGCGCTTGTGAACGCGGCGGAATCGGGCAAGCAAGTCACGGTTGTCGTGGAGATTAAAGCCAGATTCGACGAAGCCCGGAATATCGCTTGGGCCCGCAGGCTCGAGAAAGCCGGCTGCCATGTCGTATATGGCTTGGTGGGGTTGAAGACGCATGCCAAGATTACGCTCGTCGTCCGCAAGGAAGCGGACACGCTCCGGCGCTACGTCCATGTAGGCACCGGCAATTACAATGAAAATACGGCTCGCCTCTATACCGACGCAGGGTTATTCACGAGCGACCCGGCCATCGGCGCGGACGCCACCGCCTTGTTCAATGAAATGACGGGTTATTCGACGCCGCATCTCTGGTCGTCGTTCGCCGTCGCGCCGATCGGCCTGAAGCCCAAGCTGTTTGATTTGGTCGATCGCGAGATCGGGCACGCGGCTGCCGGCCGTCCGGCGCGGATTGTGGCGAAGATGAACTCGCTATCGAATCAAGAGATCATAGACAAGCTTTATGAAGCTTCGCAAGCGGGAGTGAAGATCGATCTGATCGTGAGAGGGGTATGCTGCTTGCGTCCGGGTGTTCTCGGTCTAAGCGAGAATATTCGGGTCATCAGCATCGTGGATCGATATTTGGAGCATGCGAGAATATTGGCGGTTGGCGGGGAAGGCGAAGAGGAGGTTTACATCTCGAGCGCGGACTGGATGACCCGGAACTTGAGTCGCCGCGTGGAATTGATGTGCCCGGTATACGATGCGGGACTTCGCCAGATGTTAATGAACATTCTGCGGATGAATTTGCACGATAACGTCAAGGCGCGTGAACTTCGGCCGACGGGTTCTTACGAACGTGTCATCAATGGCGAAACGCCGCTGCGAAGCCAATTCGAAGCGGCGGATATTCCGCTGTGGAAATCGATCGCTTCGGTAATGGAGTAAACATAATCGTACGGATCGGGGTTACCCGATCCGTACGGTCAATTCGGGGGTTATCCCCCAATTTTTTTTGAATTCCTTGGCGATCTTCTCGACTTCCATCCGTTCTACGGGCAGCGGATGGGTAGCGGCGGCGACCAACTGCAGCCGCTTGCCCGAGTGGCCGATCCCCAGCGATACGATGGCCTGAGATTCGCTTCGGTCGAGCGCGGAAGCAAGCTGGAGCAAGGAACCTAGCTTGCCGATCGTCTCCGCGTCTTCTTCAGCGAGGATAGATCGGTAAGGGGCGAGTTTGCGCTTGAGCGGATTACCTCCGCGGTAGGAGGCGATCGCCGCAGTGATGATCGTTTCCCGGTGAGACAAGCCGTTCCATTGGGTATGCAGCAGCATGTAGAAGGTATGGTCCGCGCAATCGTTGAAATCGATCACGGTTCCAATGCGAAATAGTCGCGCCGCGGCATCCAGCCATATGCGGCCGGCCTTCGGCATCGCCGTTTTCTCCTCGAGCTGATCGTATAACGTTGCGGCCAATCTGCGAACTTGCTCAAGATGGCCGAGCGGAGCGCCGGGATATAAAGCCATCAAGTTGCTTATGCTTTCTTCTAGCACATCGTTCCCGGACACGGCGTTATGCTCGGGAAGGCAGGTTTCGTAGAAGAGGCCGTCGCGCAAGCCGGTGCCGCATACGACCAACCGGGATGACCGGGTCTCCTGCATGACGGCGATCAGAATGGCCAGTCCCGGCACGATCACGTCTCCGCGATCTTTCGATAGACCGGGAAGTTTCCTTCGCTGGTTTACGGAGATCGAGGATAGAAGCTCCAACGATGATAAGATGCCGTCAAGTTGAAGCTCGTAACCGTGAAGGCGATGATAAGGATAACCGGATTCCTGCTGGTATAGCTTGGCCATCGCGCGAACCGTGCCTCCCAAGCCGATCAGCGGAAGATCCGCGTGCTCGGATATCCACTTCTCCTTGCGAAGTAACCGGCGGGCCTCCGATTGAATATCCGCCAGGGTGGATGGCGACACTGGACCGCTTCCCAAACCGAATTTGGCCGAGACGTTAACGCATCCGATCGGGAAGGAAACTGCCGATACGACTTTTCTGTCGCGAATGAGAGTGATTTCGGTGCTTCCTCCGCCGATATCCACGATGTAGCCATCCGTGTAATGCAGACTGTTAAGCATCGCTTTGCTGCCGATTCGCGCTTCGTCCTCGCCGGACAGAATTTCAATGGAGAGGCCTGTCGCCTCTCGCAGTTTCGCGATGACAACATCGCGATTGATCGCTTGCCTGACGGCTGCCGTGGCGACCGCGCGAACGTTGCCTGCGCCGTGCTTGTCGCAGATGAGCAAGTACCGCCGAAGTACTTCGGCGAGCTCGTCGATGGCATCATCCGGCAAAGCGCCTTCCGCGGTCATTCGCTGGCTCAGCCTGGCGGCCCAACGGCCCTGGTCGATGACGCGGTAGGCTCCGTTATCCGAAAGCCGATAGACGGACAATCGGACGGTGTTCGAGCCGATATCGATAATTCCCGTAATTTGATTGTTGTTGGCGATCATTCCGCAAGTCCCCCTGCCGATTCGAGCTTTCGTATCATTGTATCACAAAACAAATGTCGAATAATTAGATCGTTTAAGCAAATGACTAAAGTTGCCAGCCATTCAAGAACGATTCGTTATGGTTCCGATAAATCAATTTTATATGCCTATCGGTTCCATTCGCCTCTGAAATCGATTATCATTAAAAAAGGTCTAAAAATGCTTACTTATTTGCGGTTTGCGTTTAATATTGAGCCGTAAGAGCGTATTGCTCATTCGCAGACACGACTTTGAAGTCCTTCGGTCTCGGTATCAGACAAGCCGAGGGAGCTGAATTTTCCGGTTAAAGGAGAGAGAAAATATGACAGCAACCAAAGGCCTCGAAGGAATCGTCGCGGCGAAATCGTCCATCAGTTCGATTATCGACGGCGTCCTTACCTATCAAGGCATTAACATCGATGAACTGGCGGAGAAAGCCTCGTTTGAAGAAGTCGTATACTTATTATGGCAAGGCAAACTACCGACGCGCACGGAGCTTGACGGTTTAATCGCCCAGCTTGGCGAATACGCGGCCGTTCCGGCTGAAGTCATCGCCGGTCTGCGCCTTTATCCTGAAGGAAGCAATTCGATGGCGGCGCTTCGCACGGCCGTATCCAGCCTTGGGCTGTACGACGCTGAAGCGAACGACATGAGCAAGGAAGCGAATTACCGCAAAGCGGTAAGACTTCAAGCGCAATTGCCAACGGTTGTCGCGGCGTTCGCGCGCATCCGCGAAGGCAAAGAGCCGGTCGCTCCGAAGAAAGGCGTCGGCATCGCCCACAACTTCCTGTATATGCTGACTGGCGAAGAGCCTGCGCAAGTAGCCATCGAAGCGATGAATAAAGCGCTCGTGCTGCACGCCGACCATGAATTGAACGCTTCGACTTTCGCCGCGCGTGTTACGGTCGCGACGCTGTCGGACATTTATTCCGGCGTTACGTCGGCGATCGGCGCTTTGAAAGGGCCGCTTCACGGCGGAGCCAACGAAGCAGTTATGGTCATGCTGGACGAGATCGGTTCCTTGGCGAACGTCGAGCCTTACATTCAGAACAAGCTCGACAACAAAGTGAAGATCATGGGCTTCGGCCACCGCGTCTACAAGAACGGCGATCCTCGCGCCAAGCATCTGATGCAGATGTCCCGCCAGCTCGGCGAGCTGAAAGGCGACATGACGCTGTACGAGATGTCGGTTAAGATCGAAGATCTCGTGACCGGCCAGAAGGGTCTCAAGCCGAACGTGGACTTCTACTCCGCGTCCTGCTATACGATGCTCGGCATTCCTCGCGACCTGTTCACGCCGATCTTCGCGGTCAGCCGCGTATCCGGTTGGACGGCTCACATTTTGGAGCAGTACGAAGACAATCGCTTGATTCGTCCGCGCGCCGAATACGTCGGGCCGGTAGATCAGCACTACACGCCGATCGCCGAGAGAGGCTAATCTTAATGCTGTCGCCGGCGGATTGCCTCCAGCGTCCTATCGCGGAGACAGGCCGTCGGTTATTTACGAAAAAAACGCAGATTATTCCAGGAGGAGAAACATCACATGAAACTCGAAAAATTCGCAGCGCCGACTTCCGGCGAGAAAATTACGGTATCGAACGGCGTATTGAACGTTCCTAACAATCCGATCATCCCGTTCATCGAAGGCGACGGCACGGGCCGCGACATCTGGAAAGCATCCAAACGCGTTCTTGACGCGGCAGTAGATAAAGCCTACAACGGCGAGAAGAAAATCGCTTGGTACGAAGTGTTCGCCGGCGAGAAAGCATTCAATACTTACGGCGAATGGCTGCCTAAAGATACGCTTGAAGCCATCCGCGAGATGATTATCGCGATCAAAGGTCCTTTGACGACGCCGATCGGCGGCGGTATCCGCTCCCTGAACGTAGCGCTGCGCCAAGAGCTCGATCTGTACGTTTGCTTGCGTCCAGTTCGTTATTTCCAAGGCGTACCGTCCCCGGTTAAACGTCCGGAACTGGTTGACATGGTTATTTTCCGCGAAAATACCGAAGATATCTATGCGGGCATCGAGTATCAATCCGGAACGGAAGAAGTTAAAAAAGTGCTTGAGTTCCTGCAAAAGGAAATGGGCGTGAAGAAAATCCGTTTCCCGGAAACTTCCGGTATCGGCATCAAGCCAGTTTCTTCGGAAGGCTCCAAACGTCTCGTTCGCGCTGCAATCGAGTACGCGATCAAACACGGCCGCAAATCGGTTACGCTCGTGCACAAAGGCAACATCATGAAATTCACGGAAGGCGCGTTCAAAAACTGGGGTTACGAAGTGGCCGAGCAAGAATTCGGCGATAATGTATTCACTTGGGGCCAATACGACCAAATCAAAGCGGAAAAAGGCGAAGAAGCGGCTAACGCGGCTCAGAAAGCGGCTCTTGACGCAGGCAAAATCCTGATCAAAGACGCGATCGCCGACATCGCGCTGCAACAAGTTCTGACTCGTCCGACCGACTTCGACGTCATCGCAACGCTTAACCTGAACGGCGACTACCTGTCCGACGCTCTGGCTGCGCAAGTTGGCGGCATCGGCATCGCTCCGGGAGCGAACATCAACTACGTGACTGGCCACGCGATCTTCGAAGCGACTCATGGCACTGCGCCTAAATACGCGGACAAAGACGTCGTGAACCCAGGCTCCGTTATTCTGTCCGGCGTTATGATGCTCGAACACCTGGGCTGGCTGGAAGCGGCTGACCTGATCTACAAAGGTCTCGAGAAATCGATCAACAACAAAGTCGTCACTTATGACTTCGCACGTCTGATGGAAGGCGCGACCGAAGTGAAATGCTCGGCGTTCGCGGACGAAATCATTAAAAACTTCTAAGAGATCAATCTGATCAATCCCCCTAAGTCCCCCTTTCCAAGGGGGATTCCAAAGGGCTTGCAGCCCTCTGGACACCCGCCTTCGCGGTGGGAGACACCAACGAGCGGTTTAAGCAAGGCTAGAGTCGGTTGGCAATGTGAGATTGTGTAGGAATCGAACCACCGCCCAATTCGGCGGTGGTTCTCAGACTTAACGAGGCAAAAGCAAGCTTTGTAATTCGCGCATTTTGATGGGTCGTCTGCATAATTATTTGTACTCCGTTGTAACTTTAAATGGATAATGGGCTCGGGCGCTTTGGTGCTCGGGCTTATTACAAGGAGGGAAATCATGTGGCAATCAAACGTGCGAAGATTACGGTCGTAGGTGCCGGTTTTACGGGCGCGACAACTGCGCTTATGTTGGCTCAGAAGGAATTGGGAGACGTCGTTCTGCTCGACATTCCGCAACTCGAGAATCCGACCAAAGGCAAGGCGCTCGACATGCTGGAATCGACTCCGATTCAAGGCATCGACTCCAACATTGTCGGCACAGCGGACTATGCGGATTCCGCGAACTCCGACGTCGTCATCATTACGGCGGGTATCGCTCGCAAACCGGGCATGAGCCGCGACGACCTCGTGAACACGAACGCGGGCATCGTGAGATCTGTCTGCGAGAACGTCAAAGCGACTAGTCCGGACGCCTACGTGATCATCCTGTCCAATCCTGTGGATGCGATGACATACGTTGCGAACAAAACGCTCGGCTTCCCGAAAAATCGCGTCATCGGCCAATCCGGCGTTCTTGATACGGCCCGTTACAACACGTTCCTCGCGCAAGCGCTGAACGTATCCGTCGAAGACGTGCGCGGCGTCGTTCTCGGCGGTCACGGTGACGATATGGTTCCACTCGTTCGTTACACAACAATCGGCGGGATTCCGGTTGAGCAATTGCTTCCTAAAGACCAGATCGACGCGATCGTCGCCCGTACTCGCGTGGGCGGGGGAGAAATCGTCAATTTGTTGGGTAACGGCAGCGCCTACTACGCTCCAGCGGCTTCCCTTGTGCAAATGACGGAAGCGATCCTGAAAGACAAAAAACGCATACTTCCGATCATCGCTCTGCTTCAAGGAGAGTACGGCTACGAGAACCTGTTCATGGGCGTGCTCGCGGTACTTGGCGGAGACGGCATCGAAAGAGTGATCGAGCTCGATTTGACGGCGGAAGAAAAAGCGGCTCTCGAGAAATCCGCGGAATCGGTTCGCGCCGTCATTAAGATCGTCGAGAACGGTCAAGCCTAGCTCGTCGCATTATGCGTTGAAGGAGAGCCCTCGGGCTCTCCTTTTTTGAATCAATCACATAGGGACGGCGAAGCCGTTTTACTTGGCCATCGGGTTGATTAGTGGTGAAAAACATCGTACTTCTGCCTTGTGGGGAGCTGATGGGGTGCAAGTACGATGAAAAACATCGCTAAGAGGAGTGAGCCGCTACTTTTTGTTCGCCATCAGGGTAATTAGTGGTGAAAAACATCGTACTTCTGCCTTGTGGGGAACTGGTGGAGTGCAAGTACGATGAAAAACATCGCTATAGGGAGCGCACCCCACTCGAATGGACCGCCAGGGCGAACTCCTCTGACGGTTTTTCTTGGCCGCTGGAAGGTTTTGTTCAACCGGCTTTTCATGTATACTTAGGTTGTCTTAGTTCGCTTTTAAAATGGAGGTACGGCGAAAATGTTAAAAGTTATGTTGTTCTTGCACATTGTCGGCGCTGTGGGCATGGGTGTGTACGCGATTATGCCGTTCTTGGCAGGGAAGTTCAAACAGTTATCTGGAGCCGCGCAAGAAGGACTGGCTCGCGGGTTGATTAGCGGAGGAAGAATAGGACAATATGCATTGGTGCTGCAATTGCTGACCGGAGGTTTCCTCATTTCGAATTCGGATATGCCGGATTACACGGTTGCTTGGATGATCACGATCGTTGTCGTATTTGTCGCCATCGGCGCTTTGTCCGGAATCATTCAAGGTCCACTGAAGAAAATCGCCGCCGCTTCCGTTAACGGTGAAAGCGCAAGCTCCTTCGTCTCGAGAGTGCAGACGCTAAGCGCGATTATTTTTGTTTTGTTCATTGTAATCATCTGGCTCATGAGCAATCCTTGGATCAAGTAGAAAGCATTGGATCACAATCCTCGTCCGAAAATGGGCGGGGATTTTTTTGCTTAATATCCTATAAATCCTCTGTGATATAATTCATAACTTAAGCTACTATTCGAACTGCAGGTGAACGGAAGATGATGAACAAAATCATGAATATGTTTGGCCGCTATGACAGTGGGATATGGATTCGTGTGCTCGGATCCGCGCTAACGACGATTACTGGATTTATGATTCGTCCTTTTCTTGTCCTCTATTTGTTCGATCGAATGGAAGGCTCGATCATTCTGCCGATGATTATCGTCGGCTTGCAGCCTCTATGCGGATTGATCGTCAACTGGTTCGGCGGCGGATGGAGCGATCGGTACGGGCGCAAACCGTTGATCTTGTCGGCGCTGCTGCTGCAAATGCTGTGCATGGTCGGCTATGTATTCGCGGATGAAGTGTGGCATTATGCGGTCATCTCGATCGTTAACGGGATCGGCTTCGCTCTCTATATGCCTGCGGCGAACGCGCAGATTACCGATGTGGTGCCCGAGGAGCAACGCGCGGAAGTGTTCGCTCTGATGCATACCGCGTTTAATGTCGGGGCAGCGGTGGGACCGGTTCTCGGTCTCGTCATGTTCGGTTGGAATCCGTCCGCGGTGTTCCTGATCTCGGCCGTCTCGTTTATTGTCTACGGGTTGTTGGTCTGGTTTAAGCTGCCGGAGAGCGCCCCGTTCAAGACGGGCGTGGCCGCTGCCGGACTACCGCGAAAGCAGGAAAAAACGCGGTTTTCATGGGCGTCGCATAAGTTGTTGCTGATGATAACGCTACTCAGCTTGCCTGTCGGTTTGCTGTACGCGCAAGTCGAATCGACGTTTCCGTTGCACCTGCAAACGAACTTCGAGAACTTCCGGACGGTGTTGGCTTCAATTCTTACTTTTAACGGGATCATTGTCATTGCGCTGCAAATATGGATCGCCAGGCGTACCGAAGAGATGCCTTCTCATACGGTAATCGGCGGTTCGTACATTCTGTTCGCTATCGTGTCGATTGGGTACGGCTATTCCAGTATTGTCATCGCGCTCTTCGTGACCGAATTTATTTTCACGATCGGCGAGATGATCTACGGGCCTCATATCCAGAAAGTCGTGTCGCTCATGGCGCCTGCCGATCAAAGAGGTTTCTACTTCTCCGTGTATGGGACAAGCCAGATGCTATCGAGGGGACTGGGACCGATTCTCGGGGGCTTGCTGCTCAATTGGGGCGGTGGAGAGGCGCTGTTCACGGTGCTGGCCGTGTTGATGCTCGTAGCGGGACATTTCATGTATCGCGCGATCAGGAAGAGCGTAACGCATACGGAACAAGTTCTGGGCGGCCGGTAACGGCCGTTTTTTTTGCGTGCAGATCGTTATTACAGTTTGAGAATTGTACGAATTTTTGGAACATATTGGAGGGAGAAAGCGTCTGAGGAATAGAAAAGTCTGATCAGGGAGGCATAAATGATGCGTTATTGGAAGATTGCGGCGATAACGATAATCATCATGCTCATAGCGGCATGCGGAAATCATGCGGAGAATGGACAGACAACGGGGTTCGTTGGATATATCGTCAAAAAAGAAGGGGATCGCATTCTAGTCGTAAGTGATAAGGAGCAGGATTTCTCAGCAAACGGCGGGGCTAGCCATTATTACGAGGCGATCTGGTTTTCGAACGCGGGAAAAAGCAACAGCGTCGGAGATCGGGTCGTCGTACGAGTGGATGGCGGGATCAATGCATCCTATCCGGGCCAAGGGAGAGCTCGCAGCGTTAAAGTGATTCGTTCGGCGAAACCCGAAGGCGCTAAGTTAACGGAGGCCGAAGCGATCCGACGAGCGCTCATTTCCCCGGAAATTGTCGATGTAATCGCCCCTGTCGTGAAATCGGCTGAGTTCGATGCGTCTTCAAGGGAATGGCGGATTGCCATTACGAGTAGCGGTGACGTGAATGCGATGGTAGTCAAGGTCGCAGACATCGGCGAGGAGAAAAATTTAAAGTTAGGAATTAAGCCGCCGATACCGGTCATTCGGTCGGAGGATGTCTCGCTGACGATCTATCAAAGCTCATATTGTTGGGATAAGGGAACGGTGGGGGAATGTAGGGATTATGTCGCTCCGGCGGAAATGTTGAAGGAAAAAGCCAAAGATCGGGTGAAGGCAGGTGCCAAGATGATTGTTCGCTTCGACTCCAAGCCGCCGACGGAAGTATACTTGTCCCTCTCTCATGACGGGGTTATCACGCAATATGACATGGATGGCGATTCATTTTTGGCTCCCAAGGAGCCGGGAATTTATTACGGCAGCATTAGCGCGACATGGCTGGTCGATAAGGAGAAACGGGTATCCGAAGGATCCTCGTCCTATGCGTTCGCGATCGAAGTGACGGAGTAAGCGACGAAAAAGCGGAAGGGATAGAACGTTCGGAGTTTCTCCGTCGCGCGCTATCCCTTCTTACGGTTATGACTGCAAATCTCCCTGTTCGATTTCCGCGAGCTCGTCGATGGTCCTTTCGAACCCGTGAGCAAGATGAGTGAGAAACCATTCGACTTCCGGCATATCGAGCTTCCGCAGCTTCTCTTCGGTCTGCCTGCGCGCGGTCGCGAATTCCCGATTGCCCGTCGCCATTTCGTTTACGCATTTTAAATAGGCGTCCAGTAAATCTGCTGCTTTCAGGAGCTTACCCAACTCAGGATTCGGCGGCTTGCGGTTTAGGAGCGGTTGATAGCTCTCCCGCAGTTCGCCGGGGACAGTGGACAGCAGCCGTTCGGCCGCCAAATCTTCGATCTCGCGAAAATTAGCCAGAATGCGAGGGTTATGATGCTTCACCGGCGTCGGAATATCTCCCGTAAACACTTCGGTGGCGTCATGGAATAACGCGTAAGCGGCTAACTCGTCGGGGCTGATGTCTTTATGAAATATTTCCCGTGCAATACTGCCCAAGGCATGGGCGATAACCGCAACATGAAACGAATGCTCCGCGACGTTCTCGTGCGTCGTATTGCGCATTAAGCTCCAGCGCTCTATGTGTCTTAATCGGTACAAATAAGCCAAAAAATGATTCGCCATGAACGTGACTCCTTTTCTCCCTAAGCGACTACTATGCTATTATATAATAGTATAGGGATTAACGAACAGAGAGGGGATTTCGCACTCATGGCATCTTCATTCGAACAAAGCATTTACAAACTGATCGTGGAAACATCTACCAACCTTCCTGCCGATGTGCGCCGCGCGATCGCAGCGGCCCGCGAGTCGGAGGACCGCGCTACTCGCGCCGGATTATCCTTAACAACCATTGCGCAAAATATAGAGATGGCGGAATGCAACGTATCGCCGATCTGCCAGGATACCGGGATGCCGACTTTTATCGTGCATACGCCAGTAGGCGCCAACCAGATCATCATGAAGCAAGAGATACGCAACGCAGTCGCCAGAGCGACGAAGGACGGCAAGCTCCGCACGAATTCGGTGGATTCGCTGACGGGCGCGAACACGGGAGACAATCTCGGGGCGGGCACGCCGGTTATCCATTTCGAACAGTGGGAACGCGACGAAGTCGACGTTCGGCTTATTCTGAAGGGCGGCGGCTGCGAGAATAAAAATATTCAGTACAGCCTGCCATGCGAGATCGAAGGACTCGGCAAAGCGGGACGCGATCTGGACGGGATCCGCAAATGTATTCTCCATGCCGTGTATCAGGCGCAAGGACAAGGCTGCAGCGCGGGATTTATCGGCGTGGGCATCGGCGGCGACCGGACGACCGGGTACGAGCTTGCGAAGCATCAATTGTTCCGCAACGTCGTTGACGTCAACCCGATTCCGGAGCTTAAACAGCTGGAAGAGTACATTATGGACAAAGCCAACCAGCTTGGCATCGGAACGATGGGCTTCGGCGGAAACGTCACTTTGCTAGGGTGCAAAATCGGCGTTAACAATCGTTTGCCGGCGAGCTTTTTCGTGTCCGTCGCGTATAACTGTTGGGCGTATCGTCGCCAGGGCGTACTGCTGGACGGTTCCTCGCACGAGATCAAAAGCTGGATTTACGAAGGCGGATCTAGCGTGCCTATGACGGCGTCCGACGAAGCGGCGGCTCCGGCGCAAGCTGGCGACACTCCGGTCAAAGTAAAAGAGAAAGTACTGCAAATGCCGTTGTCCGAAGAAGACGTACGCAGTCTGAAAGTCGGGGACGTCGTCATTCTGAACGGTGAAATGCATACGGGGCGCGACGCGCTGCATAAACACTTGATGGATCACGATGCACCGATCGATCTGAACGGCGGCGTGATTTATCACTGCGGTCCGGTCATGCTAAAAGACGACGAGGGTTGGCACGTCAAAGCGGCGGGACCTACGACGAGCATTCGCGAAGAACCGTACCAAGGCGATATTCTCAAGAAGTTCGGCTTGCGCGCGGTCATCGGCAAGGGCGGCATGGGACCCAAAACGCTTGCCGCACTGCAAGAGCACGGCGCCGTCTACTTGAACGCGGTTGGCGGAGCTGCCCAATACTACGCAGAATGCATCAAGAACGTCAACGGTGTGGACTACATGGAGTTCGGCATTCCGGAAGCGATGTGGCATCTGCAGGTCGAAGGTTTCGCGGCGATCGTCACGATGGATTCCCACGGCAACAGCTTGCATGCCGACGTAGACAAAGATTCCAAAGCCAAGCTTGCCCAATTCAAAGATCCTGTTTTTGCATAAGCGCCTAAAGGAGCCGTCATTCGTTCATGACTAAATTCCGTCTGAAGTTAACCTCGCTGTTCATTTTGTTCATCGGCTTCTCTGTGCTTGCCGCGGGGCTATTGATGGGCAATTCTTATCAGAAAAACCATCAGGCGGCCCTAAGGGACCATATGATCAGGGAACTGCACGTTCTAAACGCGGCAGCGCCTTGGCCCGACATGGTCGACCCGGCGGCCCAAAGCGAATACTTGCAGCAACAGGCTAAGCGGTTCAAGGAAATCGCGGAGATGCGCATTACTTATATCCGTTTGGACGGAAAAGTCATGGGGGATTCCGATCATGATCCGGCAACGATGGATAACCATCTTAGCCGGGAGGAAGTCCAGCAAGCGCTTAAGGAAGGCACGGGAAGCAGCGTCAGGTACAGCGGCACGCTGGAAGAGAAAATGATGTACGTCGCAATCAAAGTGAACGAAGACCGGGGCGGCGCAAATGAAGGCGTGATCCGGCTATCTATGAGCTTGGGTGACGTGGAGCGCAGCATGAATAACATGTGGCTCGCACTGATCACAGGTTTGCTGATCTTGTTCGCGGTTGCCGCCATCATCAGTTATCGCGTTGCTTTAAGCGTGACGCGTCCGCTCGAGCGGATGACTTCCGCGGCGAAACGGATGGCCAACATGGACTACGCGACCCGTGTACCGGAAGGCGGCAAGGACGAGATCGGGGAGCTTGCGCGGGCGCTTAACGCGATGGCGGGAAGCTTGCAAGGACAATTGGACGAGATTCGCCGGAACGGAACTCGGCTTCAGAGCGTGCTCGACAATATGATCAGCGGAGTCGTCATGATCGCACCCGACGGCAAAATTACGCTGTACAATCGCGAGGCCGAGCATCTGCTCGGCAATTCGATCCGCGAGCGCGTCGGCCGGAGCTTTACGGAAATTCGCCATCATTTCGAGATCGTCGGGCTTATTCGGGAAGCGTTGGAAAATCCGGTTTCCTTCCACGAAGAGATTACCGTTTATTATCCGGAAGAACGGCTTCTTGAGATTCATATCGTACCGATGACGATGAGCGGCGATGAAGATACCGGCTTGCTGCTCGTTCTTCAGGACGTTTCGGCGATCCGTCGTCTGGAGCGGATGCGCAGCGAATTCGTCGCCAACGTATCCCATGAGCTTAAGACGCCTGTCGCCGCGGTGAAAGGCTTCGCGGAGACGCTGTTGTCCGGCGCGCTTAACGATCCGGAGACGGCGAAATCTTTTCTAACGATCATTCAGGACGAGAGCGATCGGCTGAACCGTCTGATCGGGGACATTCTGGAATTGTCCAAGATCGAGTCGCGCCGTTCTCCGTTGCAGTTTTCTCCGATCGATCTGCCGGCGTTCCTGGAACGGATGACGGAGTTGTTATCTCCCGAAGCGGCCAAAAAAGACATCGAACTTGATGTCGTCTCGGAGGAAGGTTTGTTCCTTGAAGCGGATGAGGATCGGCTAGGACAGATCGTCATGAATTTGATGCAGAACGGAATCAACTATACGCCAGATGGCGGCAAGGTCAAAGTCCGCGCGGAAATCGTCAACGTTGAAGACAGCGAGGAAGAAATAGTCCGAATTACCGTGTCGGACACGGGTATCGGCATTCCGCGGAAGGACATTCCGCGTATTTTCGAACGATTCTATCGGGTAGATAAGGCGCGTTCCCGCAGCTCGGGCGGAACCGGTCTGGGGCTATCCATCGTGAAGCATTTGACCGAGTTGCATCACGGCACGATCCGTGTGGAAAGCACGGTAGGCGTAGGGTCGAAGTTTATATTGGAATTACCTCTGCTGCAGCCGTAACATCCGGATAACCTATTTTACTTTGCGTTAATAATTACATGATGTAGGCTTTACAGTGGTATGATAAAAATAACATGTAGAGCCAATTAGGCAGATAATTCCGCCTGGACCGGAGGAACGCATGTCGGACAAAGTACTGATTATCGAGGATGAACCGACGCTTGCCCGTCTCGTGACTTACAATCTTTCGCAAGAAGGCTATGAAACGGAAGTCGTGGGGAACGGAGCGGAAGGACTTCATAAAGCGATTCATGAGCAGTACGCCATCATTTTTTTGGATTTGATGCTGCCGGGGATGAACGGGTTTGAAGTGCTGCAGAAGCTTCGCCAAAACGAGATCCGCACGCCCGTCATCATTCTGACCGCGCGAAACGCGGAAGAGGAAGTCGTACAAGGGCTGAAGCTCGGAGCGGACGATTACATTACGAAGCCGTTCGGCGTGGCCGAGCTGCTCGCTCGCACTTCGGCCGTTCTGCGGCGTTCCCGCAACGAAGAGAGCAAGCCGGTCAAATCCGCCGGCGGCGACCGGGTCATCACGATCGGGGATCTGCAGATTTTCCCGGACAAGTACGAGGTATTCTCGAACGGCCAATGGATTACGCTGCGGCCGAAGGAATTCGAGGTGCTGCTGTACCTAGCGGAAAGACCGGGAATCGTCATCACTCGCGACGATCTGATGAACGTCGTCTGGGGCTTCGATTATATCGGCGGCCAGCGCACTGTTGATGTGCACGTCAGCTCCCTGCGCAAGAAGCTCGAGCTTAATCAGCAGAGCGTTCAGATCGACTCGATCCGCGGCGTCGGATACAAACTATTCGTGAACCGCAAGGCTACGACGAGTAATTCATAGCGGATAGTGAGGCCCGAACTTGATGAGTTCGGGCTTTTTTTATGGGTGCCGCCGCCCGCTCATTGTCGCAAAAAGCGACTATGGAGAGCGGAAGAGCCGCCGCCGCCCGCTCATTGTCGCAAAAAGCAGCAATGGAGAGCGGAAGAGCCGCTGCTGCCCGCTCATTGTCGCAAAAAGCAGCAATGGAGAGCGGAAGAGCCGCTGCCCCCGTTCATTGTTGCAAAAAGCAGCAATGGAGAGCAGAAGAGCCGCTGCCGCCCGCTCATTGTCGCAAAAAGCGACAATGGAGAGCGGAAGAGCCGCTGCCGCCTGCTCATTGTCGCAAAAAGCAGCAATGGAGAGCGGGAGAGCCGTTGCCGCCCGCTCATTGTCGCAAAAAGCGACAATGGAGAGCGGAAGAGCCGCTGCCCCCGTTCATTGTTGCAAAAAGCAGCAATGGAGAGCAGAAGAGCCGCTGCCGCCCGCTCATTGTCGCAAAAAGCGACAATGGAGAGCGGAAGAGCCGCTGCCGCCTGCTCATTGTCGCAAAAAGCAGCAATGGAGAGCGGGAGAGCCGTTGCCGCCCGCTCATTGTCGCAAAAAGCGACAATGGAGAGCGGAAGAGCCGCTGCCCCCGTTCATTGTTGCAAAAAGCAGCAATGGAGAGCAGAAGAGCCGCTGCCGCCCGCTCATTGTCGCAAAAAGCGACAATGGAGAGCGGAAGAGCCGCTGCCGCCTGCTCATTGTCGCAAAAAGCAACAATGGAGAGCGGAAGAGCCGCTGCCCCTGCTCATTGTTGCAAAAAGCAGCAATAATGAACCCACCACCAGGTAAAGCGCTCGCCTGTACGCCCTTACGTGCGAAAATCAGGTAGATTAGCTTTATTAGCTTTGTAACCGCAAATTCTTTTGACATCGGTACGTACTGGGATTAGCAACTTTTTGCTAACCAAGCATTGGAGATGTCTGTGAACGGTTGTGCGATGGATTCCGAGTTGTTGGACGACAAATTTTGGAGAGAGTGGTTCGGCTATGGATAGGGCGAGTTGAAGGATGGCCTGTTCAGTTAAGGTTAACTCAATTTCTATATCAAGTTGAGCTCCCAATCTCCCTAATAAGTGTTGGATGATCTGCTGACACATTCGCGGACGATCCATTATATCGTCATATGAAAAGCGGAGCACGTACCATCCATCGATCACGAGATGGTTTTGCCGCATTAATTGATCGGCGAATTGCGTTCGATTAACATCCCGCCAATGAGCGCCAAAGCCGTCAATCTCGATGCAAATCTTGAAACCTTCCGTTATATAAGCGAAATCCAAATATCTCGTTCCATCCTTGAAGTCTCTGACTTCGTGTTCGGCTTGTAGGCATGCAAAGTGCCCGAAGGCCGGCCACCATACTTTGACGATAAACATTTGTTCTGCATGGTTTGTAGTGCTGGTTAGTCGTCTCTTTCTTTCGCCCCGAGATGTTGCGACAAGTTTGTTCAGCCATAACTCGTAAGCTTGTTTTAATTCTCCCGTCATTCTAACTTCGTTGTTTACGCTTTTTAATGCCATCCCGTCACCTACTTCAATTGATTTTTAAAAGCAAAATGCCGCCAACCCCGGAATGATCCAGGAATGGCGGCGTGTGCTTCACGACCTTCATATCCATAATTTAGCATAGTAAATTTCAACAATCAATTTATTCTTCTTACCCCCGCCCCCAAGCGAGCATCTTGCGTTGGAATTCTTTCGGCGAGCATCCGTTGTAACGTTTGAACATTTTGTAGAAGTGGGCCATGTTGGCCATGCCGATCGTTTCGCCGACTTCGCTGACGCTCATGTCGCGGGTGAGGAGAAGCTGCTCGGCGCGTTTGATTTTGCGGAAATTGACGTATTCCGTGAAAGATAGGCCCATAATTTTCTTGAAAAACTTCACGAAGTAATAATAGCTCATATTCGCCAATCTGCAGGCATCCTCGACGGTGATCCGATCGTTGATGCCGGCTTCGACGAAATCCAGCACGGGCTTGAGCCGTATTCTCTCGACGCGGTCCTGGTCGGCCAATAAACCGCGGCTGTCGTTGCGAATGAGGATGAGCAGCAGTTTCTTGATCAACATATTCACTGCAAGCTCGTACCCGCTGTCCTTGTTCAATGCTTCTTTATGGATTTGGCGGATGCATTCCGCCGCCTCGCGGCGGGCTTCGGGATTATCCCGGAATATATAGTTCATCGCGCTTAGCGGTACTTTCGTCTCGTTAAAATATTGCAAATAAGGAATCGTGCTCTGGTCGAAATAAGTGTTCAAATCGAATTGCAGCACGATATAGCTCAGAAAACCGCCGCCGCTATGGTCTCTATGCAACTGCGAATTGCCGAGTATCACGACGTCCCCCGCGAACATCTCGTACGTCTCATCGCTTAGATCTACGTTCAAAGAGCCTTCCTGCACAAGCAGCAGCTCGCATTCGGGATGATAGTGCCAGCCTACTCCGCCATGGCGGTCGCGGGTCACTTGCCAGATTTTTAACGATAACAACGGATTCTCGTACTCGATCGTTTCTTTCATCGCTTGCATGGACTCATCCCCTTATGTGGCAAAATCACATAAAATCCTCGCATCAAAGCGAATGGGATTTCTGATGAATTATGATACACTTATTGTAGTTTGAAAACGCTCTACTCGCAAGGAGGACAAGCATTATGACAAAAGTTAACGTAGGAATGATCGGTTGCGGCGGAATCGCGATGAGCAAGCATTTGCCTGCGCTAGCCAAAATCCCGGAAGCGCAAGTCGTCGCTTTTTTCGACGTGGCGTCGGACAGGGCGCAAGAAGCCAAGGGCAAATACGGTATTCCGGATGCAAAAGTGTACCAAGACGTTTACGAACTGTTGCGGGATCCGGACGTTCATGTCGTCCATGTGTGCACGCCGAACGATACGCATGCGGAAATCTCGATCGCGGCGCTCGAAGCGGGCAAACACGCGCTCTGCGAGAAACCGATGGCGAAAACCGCCGACGATGCCCGCAAAATGCTGGAAACCTCGCAAAGAATGGGCAAGAAGCTTAGTATCGCTTATCAGAACCGTTTTCGGGCGGACAGCCGGTGGTTGCATCAAGCTTGCCGCGCAGGCGATCTAGGCGAGATTTACGTCGCCAAAGCCCATGCGATACGCCGCCGCGCAGTGCCGACTTGGGGCGTATTCCTCGATCAAGAGAAGCAGGGCGGAGGCCCGCTGATCGATATCGGAACGCATGCGCTCGACCTGGCCCTCTGGATGATGGACAATTACGAACCGAGAACGGTGCTCGGATCATCCTATCGCAAGTTGGCCGAGCAGGGCAGCCAAGCCAATCTGTGGGGACCGTGGGATCCTTCGAAATTCACGGTGGAAGATTCCGCCTTCGCGATGATTACGATGAAGAACGGCGCGACGGTATGGCTTGAATCCAGCTGGGCGCTTAATACGCTTGATGTGGATGAGGCTAAGGTTACACTCTGCGGCACGAAAGCCGGAGCGGATATGAAAAAAGGCCTGCGAGTCAATGGCGAGGAGCATGGCCGTCTCTATACGCAAGAAATCCAAATGGCCGGGGATTTCGGAGGCGATCCGCTTCCCGACGACGCCGCGGAGCAAGAAGCGCGCGCCTGGATCGATGCGATCCTGCACGATCGCGAGCCTGTCGTAACGGCGAAGCAAGCGCTCGTCGTGCAGGAAATTCTCGAAGCCGTCTACGAATCCGCGAGCAAGGGCCAAGCGGTCAGTTTTGTGTAATGTCTAGAAATAGCGACCGGAAAGGGAGCCGCCAAGCTCTCTTCTCGGTCGCTATTTTGCATATAGGACTATTTCCGCTTACGGTATTTTCCCGGGGAATCCCCTGTCATTTTACTGAACAATAAATTGAAGTAATTCGCATTCGGATAACCGACTCTGCTGGCGATTTCCCGAACCGAGTAGCCCGTTTCGACAAGCATTCGCTTGGCTTCGTCTATCCGGCATTTGATTAAATATTGAATCGGCGACATGCCGACTTCTTCCTTGAATATGTGAGCGAGATGGTAGGGGCTGACGAACACGATTTGGGCGAGATCGCTAAGCGAAAGTTCCAGATGAAAGTTTTTTTCTATGTAAACCCTTACATGATGGGCAAGGCCTACTGTCGTTTCGTCCTCTCCGGAAGGTTCCGATTGCGGATCGGACGGCACGTCGGACGATGGCTGCGTCAACGCTTCTTCGTCGCGCAATTCCCTTAGAAAATGAATCAGCAAAGCCTGAAGCAAAGAGGATACGACTTCCGAGCTTCCCAATTGGGGATGGCGGATTTCATGAAGAATGTCTTCCATGATGCGGTCGACTTTGTGCTGATCCGGGGCTGGCGGGATCAGGAAGGGGACGGAGGAATTCGCGAGCATCCCTCTCCGCTTGCCCTGAACCTGAAGACCGGACACGAAATAGGCGACGGCTCGAATCGGCAAATCGGCGACTGGCCGGAGCGTCACCTCGACTTCCGGAGGGACGAACAAGCAAGCGCCTGCGTTGATCTCTATTCGATTGTGAACGGAGCAAGCATGGCCGGATCCCGCCCGGAGCCATAGAACGCAGGATCGTTCACCTGGAGCGATCGGCAGCGGATCGCTTCCCGCCCAGTCGCACCAACTCGCCAAACGTGGAATCTCCAATAAAATCGAGGGCTTGTTCATCGCGAAAAAAACGCTTCACCCCTTTGAATCGAATTATGTATGATGAGGATATAAATTACAATACAGGAAATACGATACCGCAAGAATGTGGAGTAACGAACAAATCTTCCGCAAGATCATTCATTTTCCGCGCCGCTATCATCTTTTAAACTAGGAAGCGGGAGAGTTTCCCGAAGGAGTGTGACTCCGTGTTGTTGCAAATGAGAGGGATTTCAAAATCTTTCTATGGGGTTCAAGTGCTCGATGGAATCGACTTTGACCTGAGACCCGGAGAAGTCCACGCTCTCGTTGGAGAGAACGGGGCCGGCAAGTCGACGCTGGCCAAGCTCATGTCCGGTGTTTACCGCCCGGACGACGGATATATGATCGTGAACGGCAAGCCGGTATCGGCTTACACGCCCATCGAAGCGCAGCGGATGGGAATCTCGATGATCTACCAAGAATCATGCCTCGTGCCGGAGATGAGCGTCGCGGAAAACGTATTCCTCGGTTCCGAACCCAGGTGGCTCGGCCTGTTCTCGAACGCGATGAAGATGAAGCGCGAAACGAAAAGCATTCTTCGCTCGCTTGGCATGCCGCTCCATCCGAACACGAAGGTGAAGAACTTGTCGATGAGCGAGCACCATATCGTCGCGATCGCCAAAGCATTATCTTTAAAAGCGAACATATTCGTGATGGACGAACCGACTGCTTCCTTGTCCGATGCCGAAAGAATACGGCTGTTCGCGATGATCCGCCGATTCAAGGAGGAAGGGGTCGGGATCGTGTACATCACGCATCGGTTGAACGAGATATTCGACATTTGCGACCGAGTCACGGTGCTGAGGGACGGCAAAAAGGTCGTTACGACCAGCGTGACCGGGCTCGCCGAGAATCAGTTGGTCAAGCTGATGGTAGGAAGAGAACTTGCTCAGATTTTCCCGCCTTTATCGAAGCCTACGGACAAGGAATTGCTGAGAGTAGAAAATTTGACGCGCAAACCTTGGTTCGAAAACATCGATTTTCGGTTGAACGAAGGGGAAATTCTCGGCATTACCGGGTTGATCGGGTCCGGCACGGAAGGTCTCGCCAAGACGATCTTTGGCGAAGTTCAGCCGGAGTCGGGCAAAGTGTATTGGAATCGGGAGCCGATTCTGTTGAAGTCCCCTCGGCAAGCGATCGCTTCGGGCTTCGGATACGTGAACCGGGATCGCATCGAATCCGGATTATTTATGGACATGAACGTTTATCACAACTTGACGATCGCGAGCTTGAAGAAAATCCATCGCTATCATCTTCTTAAGGATCAACCGGAGCAGGACAAGGCATTGGATGCCATTATCCAATTGGACATCAAAGCCCGCGACCCGGAGCAGGAGATCAAATTCCTGAGCGGAGGCAACCAACAAAAAGTCATGCTGGGCAAGTGGCTTGTCGCGGAAAGCGATTTGTATATTCTGGACGAGCCGACGAGGGGGATCGACGTCGCCTCGAAGAGCGAACTGTACGTGCTGCTCCACGAACTGGTTAGAGAAGGAAAAGGCATGATCGTGATCTCCTCGGACATGTCTGAACTGATCGGATTGTGCAACCGGATTCTCGTCATGCACGAAGGAAGGATCGTGGACGAGATCGCGCACGAGGAAGCTTCCCAAGAGCGGATCTTGCAATCTGCAGCAGGCATGCATCGTTAAATCGCCTTTCGGAGGGGAAATATGCGAATCGAGTTCGCGACAACGGACAATGTCCAGAAGTGGGTATCGCGCAACAAAATATTCATGCTGCTCCTCGCACTTGCTTTTCTAGCCGCGGTTACGAGCGACTACTTCTGGACATGGAACAACGTGATGAACGTGTTCCGTCAAGCATCGGTCATCGGGATGATCGCGCTGGGCGTCCATTTCGTCGTCCTGATCGGTAAGCTGGATTTATCCGTAGGTTCGATCGTCGTCTTCTCGGGCGCGATCATCCTCTGGGGGCAGAACCTGTTCGGTTTCGATATTCCCGGGTCGCTGCTGTTAGGTGCGATATCGGGAGCACTGCTTGGAAGCCTGAACGGAGTTCTCGTCACCTATGGCAGGGTACCCTCCTTTATCGCGACGCTGGGCACAATGTTCATCTATCGCTATTTCATGATGTGGGTCGCGGACGCCGGGGCGATATCGGGCAGCCGAATTAGTCATACGTTTCTCGGACACGGTTACTGGCTGGGCATTCCCGTAGTCGTGCTTCCGCTGTTGATCGCAGCGATGACCGCGCATTTTCTGCTCTCCCGCACGTTGTTCGGCCGGTACATCTACGCTGTCGGGCAAAATCCGAGAGCAGCTTACAGCTCGGGCGCGAACGTGAACCGGGTAACGCTGATCGCCTTCACGCTCAGCGGGATAGCGGCGGGGCTTGGGGCGGTGTTGGAGACAGCCAGGCTGAATTCGATCTCGACGGCCAATTCCGGCGTGTATTACGAGTTGGACGCGATCGCGGCGGTCGTGCTCGGAGGGGCTTCGCTGCGAGGCGGCAAAGGTACGATACTCGGAACCGTGTCCGGCGTCCTGATGTTCTCGATTCTCAACAACTATATGAATTTGCAGAACGTTTCTACTTATTTGCAAGGCGTACTGAAAGGATTGCTCATCTTTTTGGTGCTCTATCGGCAAAATCGCCTTCGGGAGGAGTGACTCCCGAAGGTTTTTTTAACATATCAGAAAGGGGTGATTAGTGATGAAAAACATCATACTTTCGCCTCGAGGGGCGCCGGTGGGGAGCGAGTACGATGAAAAACATCGCTATAGGAGCGTGAGAGCCACTTTTTGTTCGGTTCCCGGGTGATTAGTGATGAAAAACATCATACTTCTGCTTTGAGGGGGGCTGGTAGAGAGCAAGTACGATGAAAAACATCGCTATAGGGAGTGCACCCGACTCGAAAGGACCGTCAGGACGAACTCTCCCGAAGGTTTTTTTATTGTACGCGCCGCAAGATCGTGTACTTGTGTAGCTGCGGGTCCGCAAGATTATGAAGCGCGCCTTCGCAAGTTTGTTAATTGCGGGAATGGGCGTTTATTTTTTAGTATGAAATCGTAAGAGCCGCGAGAAAGCCGGGGGTGATCGAGTGATTCTAGAGATGAAGGGAATATCCAAAGCTTTTTACGGAGTGAAAGCGCTTCAGGATGTGTCGTTCGGGCTTAAGAAGGGTGAAGTTCACGCGCTGGTCGGGGAGAACGGAGCGGGCAAATCTACGTTAATGAAGATATTGGCCGGTATTTACGAACCGGAAGAGGGCGAAATCGTGTTCGGCGGTAAGCCTGTACGTATCGGCACTCCTCAGCAGTCTAGAAGGCTGGGTATCTCTGTGATTCATCAGGAGCTGCAGCTCGTCCCGCACATGACGGTGGCCGAGAATGTTTTTCTAGGGCGGGAGACGAAGCGGGCTGGGTTATTCTCAGATCGCAAGGAAATGGAAGGGGCAACGAGACGCTTGCTCGATCAGTTCGGCCTGAGTTTGAATCCTCAGGAGCGTGTCGCGAACCTCGGCATCGGAGCTAGGCAAATCGTCGAAATCGCAAAGGCGCTTTCCATGAACGCGGAAGTGCTCGTGATGGATGAGCCGACGGCCGTGCTGGAAGAGAGGGAGGCGAACCAATTGTTCGAGCTGATTCACCGGTTTAAGCAACGGGGGGTATCGATCGTCTACATTTCCCATCGTCTGCACGAGCTGAAAGGGATCTGCGACCGGATAACGGTGCTCAGGGACGGGCGCCACGTCACGACGAGAAGCATGGAGGGTTTGACGGAAAAGGAAATCGCAAACCTGATGGTCGGAAGAGAGCTGAAGGAGATGTACCCGACGCATCCGGAAGCTTTCGGCGACGAGATGCTTAAGGTCGAAGGGTTGACCCGCCGTCCGTATTTCGAAGATATCCGGTTCCACGTCAAGCAAGGTGAAATCATCGGTTTCGCCGGGCTGATCGGAGCGGGACGGACGGAGCTGATGCGCACGCTATTCGGCGACTGGAGAGCGCAGGAGGGCACGGTGATCTGGAAAGGCAGCCCGGTTTACTTTCGCAGCCCGATGGATGCAGTCAAGCTCGGATGGGGGTTCGCGACCGAAGACCGAAAGGGCTCGGGGCTGCTCATGGAGATGAACGCAGCCCATAACATGACTCTGTCCAATCCGGCGAAGATCAGCCGCTGGAATCTCATCCGCAAGAAAAGCGAAACCAAAATCGTAAACGAGAAAATCCGTGAGTTGAACATTAACGCCAAATCGCTCAACGGGCCGGTCAAAAACTTGAGCGGAGGCAACCAGCAAAAGGTCGTCATCGCGAAGTGGCTCGTATCCGATGTGGAGTTGTTCATCTTGGACGAACCGACGCGGGGAATCGACGTCGGCGCGAGAGGCGAGATTTACAACCTGATTGCGACGTTCGCGCAGGAAGGCAAGGCAGTCATCGTCGTCTCGTCCGAATTGCCCGAATTGATCGGGTTGTGCAATCGGATTTACGTCATGCATCACGGAAAAATCAAAGGCGAGCTCTGCGGCCGGGAAGCGAACGAACAGAACATTATGGCTATGGCTACTGGCCTTTAATCAAAGGGGGAACGGCCGATGTCCCAAGCGGCAACGGATTACGAAAAGAGAAGCACCTCCGCCGGAATGCGGTGGGGAAAATATTTATGGGACCAGTACAGCGTGATCTTTGCCTTTGTCGTGTTGGTTGCTCTTGCCGCTTTGCTCAACGAACATTTCCTCGACATCGGTAACATCACGAACGTACTGCGCCAAGTGTCGATCGTCGGCATTCTGTCTCTAGGCATGACTTTCGTCATCATTCTCGGAGGAATCGATTTGTCCGTCGGATCGGTGCTCGCGTTCTCGGGTACGGTCATCATGGCGGCGCAAGTGACTTACGGGCTGCCGATCTGGATGTCGATCGTTCTGGGTCTTATCGCGGGAGCGCTGCTCGGCATCATTAACGGATTGGTCATTACTTACGGCAAAATTACGGCATTTATCGCAACGCTGGCCATGATGACGATCGCACGCTCTTTGGCTCTGTATTATGCGGACGCGGGGGCGATATCGGGCTACGATTCCGCGTACAGCAATATCGGCAATGAATATTGGTTGGGCATCCCGATCCCGGTCATCCTGTTTGGGGCTATATTCTTGCTTTGCTACATCGTGCTGGAGAAAACGGTGTTCGGCCGCCATATTTATGCCGTCGGCGGGAACTCCCAAGCCGCGCGGCTCTCCGCGATCTCCGTGTTCAAGGTTACGATTGCCTCGTACTTCATTTGCGGGTTAACCGCCGCGATCGGCGCCGTCATCGAGACGTCGCGTTTGAACTCGATAAGCACGTCCAGCTCGGGGCATATGTACGAGCTCGACGCGATCGCCGCGGTAATCATAGGTGGGACTAGCCTTTCCGGAGGGCGCGGTCGCATCGTAGGCACTTTGTTTGGCGTTCTGATCTTAGGCGTGCTCAGCAATATTATGAATCTTCTAAACATCTCGCCATATTTGCAGGGGGTGGTTAAGGGTTTAATCATTATCGCAGCGGTGCTACTGCAAAAAAGGGATTAACCTAAGCAATCCGTTACCTAGTGAAGAACCAAAATCGAATCCATGGAGGGTCATTCCAATGTCGAGAAAAACGATTAAGCTATTGGCGTTTGCTGTCATGATAGCCGTTATCTTGTCCGCTTGCAGCAACGGCAAAAACAAAGCTTCCGAAAGTCCGATCGCGACACCGTCATCAAGCCAGGAAGATTCGGACAATGCCGCGGGAGGAAACTATACGATCGGCATATCGTTGCCCGCGGCCGATCACGGCTGGATGGGCGCATTGATCGCCAACGCGAAAGCGGAAGCCGACAAGCATGAGAATATCAAATCGATCGTCTACACCGCGAAAGATCCGGCCAAGCAAACGTCGGACATCGAAGATTTGATCACGAAGAAAGTAGACGCCATTGTCATGCTGCCGATCGAATCCGCGGCGCTGACGCCTGCCGCCGAGAAGGTGGCGAAAGCGGGTATCCCGCTTATCGTCGTCGACCGAGCGGTCAATACGGAAAGCTATCGGCTGTACGTCGGCGGCGACAACTACGGTATCGGGTACGGAGACGCCAAATATCTCGTTGATGCGCTCGTGAAGCGCAAGGGGAAAGCGGAAGGCAAAATCATCGAGATCAGCGGCGTGCCGTCATCCGTTACCGACCTTCGCTCGAAAGGTTTCCGCGACTACATTAAGGATTATCCGGGCGTGCAGATCATCGCTTCGCAGCCGGGCGATTTTACCCGCGAAAAAGCGCTGAAAGCGATGGAAAACATTTTGCAGGCGAATAAGGAAATCGATGCCGTATATTCCCAGGACGACGACATGACGGTCGGCATCGTTCAGGCGATCAAGGACGCCAAACGCGCGGAAGAGATGTTTATCGTCAGCTCCGGCGGCATGCAGGAAATCTACAAGATGATGAAGGAGAAAGCGAAGCCTGAAGTCGTCGTATCGTTGACGTATTCCCCGACGATGAGCGGCACGGCCGTGAAGCTGGCTACGTTGATTCTCGAGGGGAAAGCAATCGAAGGGTTCTGGGAGAAGAGCGTTCCGCATCATATCGTATTGGAGGCGACTCCTGTTACTCCGGACAACGTGAACGCTTTCCTGAATCCAGATTCGAAGTATTAACTTGAAGAAGCGGCGGGTCGCTTAAGGCGGCCCGTCTTTGTCGCCCTTCTGAAATAGAGGTAGCAAACCTTATGCGAAATCATGTAAAATAGAATAGATCTCTATGAACGCGCGTACATAGAACGCGTGCCGATCTATTACTCATACGAGAAAGGTTTGGTGGACGACTGTGAAATCAGGAGTATTTATCGTTCTATTCGCTCAACAATCGTTTGAACAAGCGCTGGATACCGTCAAAGCGGCAGGACTGCAATCCGTGGAAATCGGAACGGGAGGTTTCCCGGGAACCTCGCATGTGAACGCCAAGGAAATCGTCGGCGACGACGCGGCTATCCGCCGCATTCGCGAAGCGGTCGATGCTAGAGGTCTAACGATCAGCGCGCTGAGCTGTCACGGCAACCCGCTCCATCCGGACAAGGCAGCCGCCCAATCCGATCACGAAGATTTCGTCGCCACCGTTCAATTGGCGGAGAAGCTTGGCGTCGATACGGTTATTACGTTCTCCGGCTGCCCGGGCGATTCGGCGAATTCCAAATATCCGTCTTGGGTCACATGCCCATGGCCGCCCGATTTTCTGACCGTGCTGGAATGGCAATGGAACGAGATCGCGATTCCATATTGGAAGGAACAGTCCGCGCTCGCCCGCAAGCATAACGTTAAAATCGCGATCGAAGCCCATCCGGGGTTCCTCGTATACAATACCGAGACGGCGCTTCGCTTGCGCAAGGAAGCGGGCGACAATATCGGCGTCAACTTCGACCCTTCCCACTTGTTCTGGCAAGGCATGGATCCGATCGAATGCGTCAAAGCGCTCGGCGACTCCATCTACCACGTGCACGCGAAGGATACGAAGATCGACAAGCGCAACACGGCCCTCAACGGGGTTCTCGATACGAAGCATTACGGCGACATTCTTAACCGTTCTTTCGTGTTCCGTACAGTAGGTTACGGCCACGACGACGAGTTCTGGAAGGATCTCGTCAGCACGCTGCGTCTCGTCGGATACGACGGCACGATCAGCATCGAGCATGAAGACGGCATCATGAGCGTCAACGAAGGATTCACGAAAGCGGCTGGATTCTTGAATTCCCTCATCTTGAAAGAAAGCGCTGGTGAAATGTGGTGGGCGTAAACAAAAAGAAAATCAACGTCGGCATGGTCGGCTATAAATTCATGGGCAAAGCCCATAGCCATGCATACAAAGACGTAGGCATGTTCTTCGATCCGGCAGCGGACGTCGTCATGAAAGCGATCTGCGGCCGCGACGAGAACGGCGTTAAGGAAGCGGCCGAGAAGTTCGGTTGGGATTCTTACGAGACCGACTGGCGCAAAATGGTTGAGCGCGACGATATCGACTTCGTCGACATCAACGCTCCGAGCGATGCGCATAAAGAAATTACGCTAGCTGCGATTGCGGCAGGCAAGAATGTATTTTGCGAGAAACCGCTCGCGCTTAATCTGGCGGACGGCCGTGAAATGCTTGCGGCGGCGGAGAAAGCTGGCGTCAAACATGCGATCTGCTTTAACTACCGGTTCCTTCCAGCGGTACAGCTCGCCAAACAAATAATCGACGAAGGCCGTCTCGGCGAGATTCATCACTACCGCGCAACGTACCTGCAAGACTGGTTGGTCGATCCGAACACGCCGCTCGCTTGGCGCCTGAAGAAGGAAGTGGCGGGTTCCGGTGCGCACGGCGACATCAATGCGCACAGCATCGACTTGGCGCGCTTCCTGATTGGCGAGTTCGATCGCGTCGTAGGCCATAACCGCACATTCGTGAAAGAACGTCCGATTCTGACCGGCTCGGCCGGTTTGTCCGGATCCGGTTCCGCGACGGAGAAGGGCGAAGTAACCGTCGACGATGCGACGGGATTCCTCGCCGACTTCAAGAACGGCGCGATGGGCATGTTCGTCGCTTCCCGTTTCGCAGCAGGCCGCAAGAACCATAATACATTCGAGATACACGGCAGCAAAGGCACCATTCGTTGGGATCTGGAGAAGCTGAACGAGCTGGAAGTCTACTTCCGCGAGGACGAGCCGAATCTGGCAGGTTTCCGTCGTATTTTGGCTACGGAACCAACGCATAAATACGCCGGCAACTGGTGGCCGACCGGACACATTATCGGGTACGAGCATGCGTTCGTTCATATCGTGTACGAGTTCGTGCAGCATATGACGACAGGCTCCCCGTTCGCGCCGACGTTCCTGGACGGCGTGAAATGCCAAGAGGTGCTGGAAGCGGTCGACTTGTCGATCGAGCGCGGCTCCTGGGTCGGCATCGACGAAGTGTAATATCATCCGCTATCATCGCGTCCCGATCGCTGTTAAGCGATCGGGATTTTCTATTGAACGAAGAGCGCGTTCGCTGCAACTTTTTCGGGCGGTAAACGTCCAATCCATTAGCTATTCCATATATTGGGGAAGAGGAATGTTGATGTCGAAGCGCGCGGTGGCAATATGGCTAGGGATCGGTATCATGCTCGTTATGGCAAGCGTTTGGGTGATCGGTGCGAAAGACAAGACCTCTTCGAAGGCGGAGACGGAGCCCGCCCAGGAAACGTTGGTCTACAAGGTAACAATTGCGCAGAAGGGGATCGATTGGAACAAGGACGGCAAACAGGAGAAGCTTGCGATCTTGATGACCGAGGGCGAGCTGCGGAACGAGAGCGAGCCGGGGCCGTTCCAGGGCGAATACTATATCGGACGGTTCGCGGCCGTGTTGACGGACGCAGAAGGCGCTGAGCTGCAGCGCCTGGATTTGACGCCTTCTTTTGGAGAGGATATGCAGTTCCGTAAAGGAGCCTTTGAGCTCGTCTTTGACGATTACAACAACGACGGGTACCCCGAATTTACGATCGGACAATACGGCTCGAGCAACAACTTCGTTTACAATGTATATACGATAAGGCCGGAAGGGATTTCGACGCTTGTTCAGGGAATGGCTATAGCAGATTCCGCTTATTCCGTCGCGTTTGAGAAAAAGGACAGAGGCGCTTTCAGCTATCGGTATTACGACAACAGCCGGAGCGGCCTGATCGAAACGACTTACGAGTGGGACGGAACCTCTTACCGCAAGACGGGAGAAGCTCCTTACGAGGAGACCGAAACCGGAGGAGCCGGCGAGGAACTGAACCTGATTTTCCAGCCTCGCGACTATGGTTTCAAACTTGTCTACAATGAACGTTACTTCATGTACGTTGACGATACCGTTCAAACGGGAAATACGATATCCGTTCCCTTCGGCTATATGGACACGGATCCGTCGAGGATGATCAGAACGCTAGAACGTATCGATCCGGAGCTGCGAAAAAGCGTGCTGTCGTCTCGCTTGACGGACGTTTCGGTAGTCAATGATTACGGAGTATCCAGCTTGCTTAAAGTGTTCGGTCCGTTAGACGGCAGGCGGATCGTCTATTCGAATGTTAAGGAAAAGCCAACCGGTCTAACGTACTCGATCGAAGCTCTCGATCCAGAGTCGGGAGAGCGAGCGATTCTTGCAGAGGGAGTGCCAAGCGCTCTGGGGGAGCAGGATTTCTTCGCACGCAATTGGTTTAGTCCAAGCATCGGGAGGATCGCTTTCAACAAGTATTTCGACGGCAGCTTCGAGACGGTCGACCTGACGAGCGGGCAAGTCAAGCGGTTCCAAGGGAAATATAAACACGATTGGCCTTTCTATATGACGATTCCTTCGCCGGACGGCACACAGTTCTGGTATGTAGACACATCGAAGCAGGAATTCCGCTTGCTTGATCTAGATGAGAATCTCGTCGCCAAAGTGCGTTACCCCGTCGGATTGATTAATTACCCGGCTTGGATATGGAGCGAGGACAGTCGATATACCGCCCTCTATTATACGTTCGACAAAGACCGCAAACACGTCATCGACTCGGAGGAGATCGATAACATCGCGCCGCAAGGCGTTCGAATCTACGGGCGGAACGGCAAGGAAATCGCGAACGTGAAGTCCAATCCGAAGAAGGACGAATACGTCGAGATCGCCGGTTGGCTGCCGGAGAGTGATTCCGTTCTTCTAAGGTACTTTCATCTGGATCGGGAGACCGGTCGCAAAGAGAACTTCACCGTGAAGGATTATTTCTATAAAATATACGATCTAAAGAAAAAGACGTACATCCCGCTGAATACGGTAGAGGACATTGCGGAGCTTCGACATCCGGAGATGATCGCTTCGGCCACCGCGCCATGGCCTAATCTCGTCGCTGACCTCAAAGCCGGACAGATCTGGGAAGCTTCCCGTGAATTGCCGATTATCGAGTATCCGATCGTATCTTCGGATAGCGTGCTTTATATCGTCCGTTATCTGGAGGAGGAATCGGAAACAGAAATCGCTAGATTCATGGAAAACAGCGGTTTATGGGAGAAAGCGACTATTCCTTATCCGCTGGATTCACCTCGATTACTCGGCGAACGCTGGCTGATCGGCGGCGGCATCGAGTACGTGGATTTGACCAAAGTGTTCGCAAAATAATCAACGAAGAGCTATTTCATCGGCACCGCGCCGTGAAATAGCTTTTTTTTGTTTGGTACAGTTGGAACATGGAGCCGAATATTAGTGGTGAAAAACATCGTACTTCTGCCTTGTGGGGAACTGGTGGGGTGCAAGTACGATGAAAAACATCGCTATAGGGAGCGCACCCCACTCGAAAGGACCGTCAGGGCGAACTCCCCTGACGGTTTTTCTTGTCCATTCAGGTGTCCGGCTTACGTCTCTGGTAAACTTTACATTCCGTTAATGAATTCCGAACAATTCGATGACACAGATTTGTTAGCCTCTATATAGGTAAAAATCCCCATACCGCTATAACTTATGTACGAGGTGATCCCGTGACCAGCACTTCCGTTCTCGCGCGCCCCGACACAGAACTTCCGCTCGCAACAGCGCCGACTCCAACTGCCCGAGCCGTCCGAACGCCCGAATTTACCGTCACCGACATTTTTCAGCCCGTAATCGTCAAGGATTGGATGAAGAGTTGCCCGGTGATATCCGCGGACCGGCAGAGCGACGAAATCATCGGCTTGTTCAGGAGAAATCCGCAATACGTGTGCGTTGTTGTCTGCGATAACCTGCATCAACCGGTCGGTCTCATCATGAAGGATCGCTTCTTTCAAAGATTGGGTACGTTATACGGAATGTCGCTGTTCGGCAATCGACCGGTTTCCAAATTAATGGACCGCGCACCGCTCTCCGCGGAACTCGATATCGACCCGCAGGAATTGATCGACAGGGCGCTTTCCCGGTCCGAGGAAACGTTCTACGACTCGGTTATCTTAACGGATAACGGCAAGTTCACGGGCATTCTGACCGTGAACGATCTGCTGAACGTGTCCCGGTTGCTGCAGAAGGAAGCCGTTAGCCGCCAAATCCGCACGATCCGGGACACGGAAGGGATGATCGCAGGCATCTCCGTTTCCGTCGCCTCGGCTGTGGATGCGACGAACGATGCACGGGAATGTAGCGACAGAATAGCCGAGATCGCCGATCAGGGACGCGGAGAACTCGCCGAGATGACGCAGTTGTTTACCCAATGGTCGGAGAACGCGACCAAGCAAGAGAAGGCCGCGGGCCAGCTGACGGAAAGGACGGCCGCCGTCGACGGCATTATCCGGTTAATCGCCGATCTGGCGGATCAATGCAATCTGCTTGCCGTTAACGCGGCGATCGAAGCGGCGAGGGCGGGCGAGCACGGGAGAGGTTTCGGCGTCGTTGCCAGCGAGATCCGGGCGCTCGCCGATCAGACGAAACGATCTGCCACGGAGATAACGGGACAGATCCGGTCGATGACGGACGCGGTCGAATTATCCGCCTCGTTGGCCGGGGAAGGAAAAAAAGGAGCGGATGTCGGGTTCTATCGCGTGAAGAAAACGGAAGACACGTTCGCGCAAATGTGGAGTTCGTCCGAGTTGAACCGGGAAGCAGCGACAAGACTGACTTCGGCCTCGAAGGAAGCACAGCGCAAATCGAACGAAGTTCTTCAAGAAATCCATAAGCTAGTCTCTCAGATGGATGGCTAAATTTAACAATGGGAAAATGGTTCCAAAACATTCGCTTTACAATTGAGGACTATACTCATTCTAGTAAGTAAATACTACCATATTCAGAAGGGTGATCAGAGTCGATGGTGCTCAAAAAAGCTTCTATTGTTTCCGTATTGGCGTTGGCGGTCGGAGCGGCCTCCGTAAGCGCAGCATCCGCAGCATCCGTAACATCCGCAACGAAAGCAAGCACCGTGCAAGTGACGAGCTCGACTTATTATGTTAACGGAGTATCGGTTAACATCAACACGTTCTACGAAAAAGGAAAAACGCTTGTATCCCTGAAGGATCTCAGTTCGAAATTGGGAGCAAGATTGCAAGCCGTCAGCGGCGGTGTCCAAGCGAATCTGAACGGTCACGTCGTGGAATTGAAATACGACAGCGACATTCTTAAAGTAGATGGAGCCGATCAGAAGCTTACGGTTCCTGTGAAAAGCTTAAAGGGCACTACATATGTGGAATTAAAAGCTTACGTTGATGCTTTGGGAGCGTATTTCGTGAAAGATTCGTCCGGAATCGCCTGGATCGAAGCGAACGTGCTGGCGAACGTGGACCATATTCAATGGGCGAACTCCAAAGCGTTCATCGCTTCCGTTGAGACTGAAACAGGCCGTGAGGACTATTTGGTCGACGCACAGTCCGGAAAAACCCGCCAATTGAGCATTCCGGAAGACGCATCGGAGCTTGTCGTGGCGCCTAACGGAGAGAAAGCGACATTTACGAACGGAAAAGGCGAAATATTCGTTATCGAGTTTAATTCGTTCAACCCTGTGAAAGTCAGCAATGATACGAATATCAAGCCGGAGCTAGTATGGTCCGCGGATAGCTCTCTCATTTATTTCCTGCAAGGAGATAAAGGCAGCGTTATCGCTCAGCTCGACCCTACGATCGCTAAGATCACGAAAGTTCTGGACGATAAAGTCGACTACAAAGCAAATCTCTCCGTATCCGCTGACGGCAAAACGTTCGTATATACCGTGACGAAACCCGGAGCGGTCGTAGCGGGCGATAAGCCGGTAGAGGCGGACGACGTCGCGATCGACATGAAAGGCACGGAGCCGCAAGTGTACATGTACACTGTCGATCCTTCGGTTAAAGACAACAAAGCGGTTCAATTGACGACAAGCACCGACGACAAAGCTTTCATTTATGCTTCTTCGGACGCTTCCCAAGTCGGTTATGTGAGCATTGCCGATTCCGCCGATAAGTCTACGCTCGTAATCGTTGGCAAAGACAAGAAAGTCGTTACGCTGTTCAACGAGAGCGACGTATACCAAGCGACGTTGTCGGGTAACAAATGGTTCCTTCTGACGGAAGGGAATAAAGCGAACGCATTTATCTACGAAGTCGATCCGGCAACGAGCGCGGCGAAACAGCTAATCTCCCTGCCAAGCGACGTAAGCGAGATCTACGTTAAAGACGGAGCGCCGATCGCCATCATGAATGACGGCCACGTGTTCGTGGAAGTAAACGGTCACTGGAGACCGATGAGCCGATAAACCTATCGAGAGGGGAAAAATTCAAATGAAATGGTTTAAGTCCTTAACCGTCGCCGCTATGGCGATTGCATTAGTCACATCTACGGTGTCCGTAGTCGGAGCCGCAAGTTCTTTGAAAGGCAAAATCGTCATCAACGGTTCCTCCGCGCTGCTGCCGTTAACGCTGCAAGCGGCTAACGAATTCAAGAAGGCGAATCCGAAAGTTAAAATCTCCGCATCCGCTGCAGGATCCATCACAGGCCCGCAATCGGTGCGCAAAGGCATCGCGGATATCGGCGCGGTCGACTGGGATGCTTCCCAAGACGTTCCGGGCTTCAAGAAATTCGAAGGTCAAGTCGCTCACAAAGTAGCCGTCATTCCGTTCGCTGCAGTTGTAAACAAGAACGTCAAGGTTGATAACCTTACGACGAAACAGCTTCAAGACATTTTCTCGGGCAAAGTGACGAACTGGAAAGACGTAGGCGGTTCGGATGCCGACATCATCGTCGTCAACCGCGCGTTCGGATCCGGTACTCGCGTCAACTTCCAGATGAAAGCCCTGCAAGGAACGGATTTCATCAGCAAGGGCAACAACTATAAAGAAGTGAAATCGAGCGGCGACATGAAAACCGCGGTCGAAACGACGCCTAACGCTATCGGTTATATGGATCTCGTGTACGTTACGAGCAACATGAAAGCTCTGCAAATCAATGGCATTGCTCCTACGGAAGCTAACGTGATCAACGGTACTTATAAAGTGTGGGGCTTCGGCTACTACATGACTAAGGGCCAACCGGACGAAGTAACGAAAGCGTTCATCGAGTATATTCAAAGCGCGAAGTTCCAGAACGGTTCCCTGAAAAAGCTGAAGTTTATCCCGATTTCCGCAATCAAGTAATCGACCGTTATAATTGCATACCATAAACGCAGGAGAAACCAGCAAAGCGGACCTCGCGGAAGCTGGTTTCTTCATGGGAGGATCGTATCTTATGCAACTGGAAACGTCCGCTCAGCCTTCGATACTCGGCGCGAAGGACAGCGATCTCGGCGTCAGCATCAAAGCCGGTTCCGGGAAAACCTTCGATCGAAAAAACAGGCTGCTGTTCTATAACCGTTTCTTTAGAATCGCATGTATCGCAAGCGCGGTATTCGTCTGTTTGATTCTGTTCGGTATTTTGTTCTTCATGTTTCGAACGGGAATACTGACGTTCCGCGATGTTTCGCCGCTCACGTTTTTCTTCTCTACGGAGTGGTCGCCGGAAGAAGAGTCGTATGGCGCGTTCGTGTTTATATTCGGAACGTTCGCACTGACTTTTCTGACGTTGCTCATTTCCGTACCGCTCTCGGTCGTCATCGCCGTCTTTCTGTCCGAAGTCGCTCCGGCGTGGCTGCGCAACGCGCTCCGTCCGATTCTGGATCTGCTGGTCGGCATTCCATCCGTCGTCTACGGTTTTCTGGGGCTGACGATCTTGATCCCATTGCTGCGGGACGTCACCGGTACGAATATGGGAGACGGCATATTGGCGGCAGCGATCGTGCTGACGATCATGGTGCTGCCGACGATCAGCCGGGTGAGCGACGACGCGATCAGCGCCGTGCCGAGAAAGTATCGGGATGCTTCGTACGCGCTAGGCGGAACGAGATTCCAGACGATTTTTAAGGTTACGATCCCAGCGGCGCGAAGCGGCATTCTGTACGGCGTTATTCTTGGGATGGCCCGCGCGATCGGGGAGACGATGGCAGTCGTCATGGTCATCGGCAATACGCCGCAGCTCGCAGACGCGCTGTTCAAGCCGACGTCGGTCCTGACAAGCAACATCGTCATGCAGATCGCCAACGTGCCTTTCGACTCGACGTGGAATTACGCGCTTTATATGATGGGATTCTTGTTGCTCGTCATTTCTCTCCTGATGATCGTACTTGTACGGTTGCTTCAGCGCAAGGGGGCTAAGTCATGAAGTCCGTCGTATCGGAAACGCGCGGCATGTTTACGAAAAGCAGGGGCATCAACGGATTTAACAACCGGTTGTTTACCGTGCTCGTATGGGGCATATCCGGCTGCATCGTCTTGTTTATCATCTCTCTGCTCTTTTTAATTCTACAGAAGGGGCTTCCGTATTTGACGTGGGATTTTATCATCGGATTGCCTAGCGAGATGGAGGAGGGCGGAGGCATCGGTCCGGCCTTGTTCAACTCCTTCTACATGCTGCTTATCTCTCTGGTCGTTGCGATACCGCTAGGGATGGCGGCAGGCATCTATTTGGCAGAGTTCGCGCCGAATAACAAGCTGATTTCTTTCGTACGGATTTGCGTAGAAGGTTTGGCTTCCGTGCCTTCGATTATTTTCGGTCTATTCGGTATCGCCTTGTTCGTAGAAATGTTCCAAATCGGCCTGACGATCATCGGCGGAGCGATCAGCTTGGCGTTCCTGAACTTGCCGGTCATGACTCGGGTAACGGAGGAATCGATCCGGGCTGTTCCGGGTGAGCTTAAGCAAGCGTCGTTCGCGCTGGGTGGAACGCATTTGCAGACGATCCGCAAGGCGCTCATTCCGGCGGCGCTCGGAGGCCTAGTGACGGGAATCTGTCTGATCGCAGGTAGGGCGTTCGGAGAGAGCGCGGTCATTATCCTTACGGCCGGCGTGACCACGTCGGGAGAGATGTGGGATTTTAATCTGTTCTCGCCGGGTGAGACGCTTGCTGTCCATCTCTGGTACGTCCAATCGGAAGCGATCGTACCCGACGCGGTATCGATCTCGGATAAAGCGGCTGCCGTGCTCCTGTTCGTCATTCTTCTGTTTAACGTTCTATTCCGCATCCCGCTATGGATCAAAGACCGAAAAAACCGGTAAAAAGAAACTCCAATCAAAAGGTGATGGAGTCGACGATTCGATCCATCAGACGGGCATTCCAGAAGTCCGCTCTCCATACGGCGTATAACGTCCATTGTTCAGGGTGACCCGGCATTTCCGCCGAGGTCACCCGATTTGCTGGATCGGGCAATACGCAAGAGGGCAGGACGGACAAGCCAAGTCCGGAAAAGACGGACTGTATAAGCATTTCTACAGAGTCCATCCTTGCGGTAACGGTAGCGCCCGCTTGCATGGGCTCTTTCCATGAGGCGACAATCTCGTTCACGGACGGCTCGGAATGAAGGACGAATGGATAAGCCGCCAGATCTCGAAAGGAGATCGTTTGTTTGAGAGAGAGCGGATGGTTGACGGGTAGAACGAGCCGAAGCGGGAAAACGCCGAGCTTGGCGCTGCGCAGATCGTCCGAATCCGCCGGCTGCTCCCCGCATAGGGCCAAGTCGAGCCGCTTGGATTGCAGCGAACGATATAGTGATAACGCGTCCTGTTTCAAAAAAGTCATCTGAATCTCGTTAAGCTGCCCGAGCTTAGACAGACCGTTCGAACGCGCAAGGCACGTCATTGCCGCGTCCGTACATCCTAATCGCAGAATCGTTCGTTCGCTATCCCGCAGTTCCGCGATTTTCTCTTCCGCTTCCGCATACAAAAAGCCGATCTCCTCGGCGTACGGAAGAAGCATTTTTCCCGCGTTCGTCAAATAGATTCGACCGGACTTTCCCTCGAACAGTTTAACTCCCCATTCCGCCTCCATTTTCTTCATATGAAAGCTAATCGTGGGCTGCTTCATGCGAAGCGCATCGGCGACCGCAGTCACTTGCTTATATCGATCCATAAGCGCGAGAATTTTCAATTTTAATAGACTCATCCCATTTTCCCCGCAATTCAACTTTAAGTATTTAATTTTTCTATAATAATATCACCATCATAGTTATTATGTATGTATATTTTTCTCACAGTTAACAAAATGAAAACATTACATTAACGCGAGACTTCTACAATATGAAATGTAAACAAAAACAGCGAGAGTTGGAAGGGGAACTAAACGAATGAAGAAAACGGTAGTGTTGTTGATGGTTCTGACGTTGACGTTGGCTCTGGCCGCATGCGGCCAAAATAATAAAGGCAACAATTCGGGAAATGCGGCGCCGGGCTCCAGCGAGGCAAGCGAAAGTCCTGCTAGCGAATTGAAGGGCTCGCTGCTCGCGACAGGCTCCTCGGCATTGCAGCCGCTCGTCGATCAAGTCTCGAAGAAGTTCATGGATACGAACAAAGGCGTGTCCATTCAAGTTCAAGCAGGCGGCAGCGGACAGGGTCTGACGCAAGTGTCCGAAGGACAATCGGATATCGGCAACTCCGACGTATTCGCAGAAGAGAAGCTTGACGCGGACAAAGCGGCTGAGCTTATCGACCACCAAGTTGCGGTCGTAGGTATGGCGGCAGTCGTCAATCCGAACGTAGCGGTAGACAACTTGACGAAACAGCAATTGGTCGACATTTTCACGGGTAAAGTTACGAACTGGAAAGACGTAGGCGGCAACGATCAGAAGATCCAAATCATCAACCGTCCTTCCAGCTCCGGTACTCGCGCAACATTCGAGAAATACGCGCTTGGTCAGAAAACCGAAGATCCGAAAGGTTCTATCCAAGAAGATTCCTCCGGTACGGTTCGCAAGTTGGTCGGCGAAACTCCGGGAGCGATCGGTTACCTGGCGCTGTCCTACCTCAACGAGTCGGTCAAAACGGTGAAATACGAAGGCGTCGAAGCTACGGTCGACAATATCGTGAGCGGCACTTATCCGGTATGGGCTTACGAGCACATGTACACGAAGGGCGAGCCGAACGAAGTCGCCAAAGCGTTCCTGGATTATATGCTGAGCGATGAAGTTCAGAACAGCGATGTCGTGGAACTCGATTATATTCCGGCTAACCAAATGCAAATCAAACGCGACGCGCAAGGCAACATCACGAAGTAATAACGCATTCCATACGATGAGCCAATCAAGAGGTTTCTCTTCAAGCCTCTTGATTGGCCGTGTAAAGGGAGAGGTTTATGGCTCAGCCGTTAGATAGACAGAAAGCGAAGCCGCATCTCGCGGAAGAATGGGTCGGCAAAATCTATACGTTGTTCTGTATCGCGTTTCTTATTATCACCATTATCTCGATCGTTTATTTTGTCGCTTCCAAAGGGCTAAGTACATTCTTCAAGAACCATGTGAACGTTTTGGATCTGTTGACCGGATTAAAATGGGCACCAGAAGGGGAACCCGCACTTTTCGGAGCATTGCCTTTCATATTCGGTTCGTTCAGCACGTCGCTGCTTGCGGCGGCCATCGCAGCACCGCTCGGCTTCTGCGCGGCTGTATTCATGATTGAAATCGCGCCTAAGTTCGGACGTCAATTCCTGCAACCGGTCATCGAGCTGCTGGCGGGCATTCCATCCGTCGTCTACGGCTTCGTTGGACTCAGCGTGATCGTTCCGCTATTCCGCGATATTTTTCCCGGCCAAGGCGTCGGTATCGCAGCCGGTTCCATCGTGCTGTCGATTATGATTCTTCCCACGATTACGACAATAGCGACCGACGCGTTAGCCGCGCTGCCTAAGGGCTTGAAGGAAGGCTCTTACGCGCTGGGGGCTACCCGTTGGCAAACGATATATCGAATTGTACTGCCGACTACGCTGCCGGCTCTGATGACGGGTATTGTACTCGGCATCGCACGCGCGTTCGGCGAAGCACTCGCTGTGCAGATGGTTATCGGCAACGCGCCTCACATCCCGAGTTCCCTGTTCGAATCAGCTTCGACTTTAACGAGCGCGATTACGCTGAGCATGGGCAACACGGCGATGGGCACCGCGGCCAACAATGCACTGTGGTCGCTTGGACTCATCCTGATGATTATGACGTTTATATTCGTCTTTATCGTACGCTGGCTTGAAAGGAGATCAAAAATATGAAAGCCAAAACGGTGGATAAGATCGCGACCTCGGTCATTATTGCGATTGCGGCCCTTATCGTTCTCGTGCTGGCCGGGCTGCTCGGTTACATCCTCGTAAGGGGACTTGGGCATGTCAGCTTTCATTTTCTGACCTCCGCACCGGAAACGATCCGCAAGGGTGGAGGCATCGGCCCTCAACTATTCAATTCGATCTTTCTACTCGTACTTACGATGATCATCACGATTCCGATCGGTCTGGGCGCGGGCATCTATATGAGCGAATACGCTCCGTCTAACAAACTGACGAACGCCATTCGTTTGGTCGTCGAGGTGCTGTCATCGGTGCCTTCCATCATCGTCGGTTTGTTCGGACTTCTTGTCCTGGTTAACCTGTTCGGCTTCGGATTCTCCTTGTTCTCGGGCGCATTAGCCTTGACCGTGTTTAACCTCCCGCTGATGGTCCGGATTACCGAGCAGGGCTTAAAAGGCGTACCTAGGGAACAGAAGGAAGCCAGTCTCGCGCTTGGTCTGTCCAAGTGGAAGACGATCACTTCGGTCATGCTGCCAATCGCGATGCCCGTCATTCTGACCGGAACAATTCTGGCGGCTGGCCGTGTATTCGGGGAAGCCGCAGCGCTTCTGTTCACGGCGGGAATGAGCTCGCCTAGACTTGATTTCTCCGATTGGAATCCGCTCAGCCCGTTCTCGCCGCTGAATCCGTTTCGTCCGGCGGAAACACTCGCTGTCCATATTTGGAAGATCAATTCCGAAGGTTTGGCTCCGGACGCCGGAGAGATCGCCGCCGGAGCATCCGCGGTGCTCGTCATCACCGTGCTGCTGTTTAACTTCGCGGCAAGATGGCTCGGTCGTTACATGTATCGCAAATTCACCGCTATTAAATAGGAAGGGGGAAATCGGATGCAAGCATTCGGCATGACCGTTAACGACTTAAGCGTCGCGTACGGCGACAGGACGGCCGTGAAGAACGTATCGCTCGATTTCGCGCCAAAGCAGGTAACGGCGTTAATCGGCCCTTCCGGCTGCGGGAAATCGACGTTCCTGCGCAGCTTGAACCGCATGAACGATCTGATCGCGGGCTGTACGGTTACGGGAGAAATCTGGATTCGCGACCAGAACATCAACAGCCCGGAGACGGACGTCGTCTCTTTGCGGCAGCGGATTGGCATGGTCTGGCAACGCCCGAATCCTTTTCATAAATCAATCTACGAGAACATCGCCTTCGGACCGCGTTACCACGGCACGAAGAACAAGAAGCAACTGGACGAGATCGTCGAAGAGTCGCTGAGGAAAGCGGCGCTCTGGGATGAAACGAAGGACCGGCTGCACAACTCCGCGCTCGCTTTATCGGGCGGGCAGCAGCAAAGGTTATGCATCGCGAGATCGATCGCCGTCAAGCCGGATATTATCCTCATGGATGAACCCGCGTCGGCGCTGGATCCAGTCTCGACAGCCAAGATCGAAGAACTGATCGCGGAGCTGAAGCAAGATTATTGCATCGTCATCGTGACGCACAACATGCATCAAGCGGCGAGGGTGTCGGACAAAACGGCGTTTTTCCTGTCGGGAGAAGTCGTAGAGTACGATCTCACGCCTACTATCTTTACGAATCCGCAAAGACGAGAGACGAACGACTACATCACCGGGCGGTTCGGATAAATGCTAGCCATCCCCAAATGAAAGAGGAGAAACGGCCATGAACTCCATTATCGAGATTAATGACTTGGATTTGTACTACGGAGAATTTCACGCGTTGAAAGGCGTGAACATGGAAATTCCCGAGAAAGCCATTACTGCGTTCATTGGTCCTTCCGGCTGCGGCAAGTCGACGCTTCTGCGAACTTTCAACCGTATGAATGACATGATTGCGGGAACGAGAATCGAAGGCAAGGTCGAGATCGCGGGCACCGACATCTATTCGGGAGACGTTGACGTAGAGACACTTCGCAAGCGTGTAGGCATGGTATTTCAACAGCCGAATCCGTTTCCGAAGTCGATCTACGACAATGTTGCCTACGGACCGCGCCTTCACGGCATTACCGACCGCAAAAAGCTCGATGAAATCGTGGAGACGAGTCTTCGTTCCGCCGCTCTTTGGAATGAAGTCAAAGACCATCTGAAACGTTCAGCCGGCAGCATCTCCGGTGGACAGCAGCAGCGCTTGTGCATCGCGCGGGCACTGGCCGTTGAGCCAGACATCCTGCTCATGGACGAAGCGACTTCGGCGCTCGATCCGATCTCCACCCTGAAGATCGAAGAACTGGCGCAGGAACTGAAAGACCGCTATACGATCGTCATGGTCACGCATAACATGCATCAAGCCGCGAGGGTATCCCAGCAAACCGTCTTCTTCTTGAACGGGGAAGTCGTGGAGTACTCGGAGACGGAGAAGCTGTTTTCGAATCCGACAGACCAGCGCACGGAAGATTACATTAGCGGACGGTTCGGTTGATACCGGGAGAGGATGGGTTAGGATGATGGTTAAACGTCTGGAGTTCGATCATGGTTTGGAGGAAATGACGGAATTACTCGTTGAGATGGGGAGACGAGTGGAAAAGGCGCTCGTCGAATCGATGGACGCGCTAAAGAACAGCAACGTGGAAAAAGCCAAGAAAATCGTAGGCGCCGACCACGAACTGAACTTGCTGGAAGAAAAGATCGCCGAGATCGGTGCTAAGTTGATCGCCACGCAGCAACCGGTCGCGAAGGATCTCCGTCGCATTCTGATCGCTTTCAAAATCTCGTCCGATCTTGAGCGCATGGGCGACTTGTCCGTGGATATCGCCAAATCCGTAATCCGTCTAGATGGACAGGAGCTGTTCAAGCCGCTGATCGACTTGCCGCGCATGTCCGAGATCGTAGCGGTTATGATCCGGGAATCTCTGCAATCCTACGTCGACGAGAACGTCGATCTGGCTTACAAGAGCGCGAAGGACGACGACCAAGTCGATGCGTTGTACTCGCAAATCATTCGGGAGATGTTCTCGTTCATGGTCGAGAATCCGAAGATGGTCAGCCAAGCGATGCTGCTCAGCTTCGTCGGACGTTACATCGAACGGATCGCCGACCACGCGACGAATATTGCCGAAAGCGTCGTTTACTTAATGACGGGCAAACGCCCGGATTTGAACCAATAATTTTGTGTATACGAACCGAATAAGCGCCGGGCGGAGGAGATCCGTTCCGGCGCTTTTTGCCATACCGGCTGGGATATAAATGTTTTGACATTGATTTAACAGAATGCGTCGATTGAGTTTACGTTGGCATGTTAAGTTTAGGAAAATGAAACGGATGCCGATAGGCAAGCATCTCCGGTCGGAGGCGAATCAGATGAAAAGCGCTAACGGATGGCTGAACCCGGATTTGATAGAAAAATGGCGGAGTACGGATGAGGCTTCGCGGCAAAGCGGATTATTTATGGTGCGGTGGGAATCCGGACTTGAACCCGGTAAAGGTCCTTCACCGCTTCGAATCGGCCGTATATTGAGCGCTTTAGCTTTGCGTATTTCGAAAATCGCGGATTCCGTGCGGGGATGGACGCAGACCGAGGATAGTCTGATCATCGTCGTCTCGTTCGCGGAGGAGGAAGCCGATGACCGCGAAATATCCGCCGGGAGAATGGCATTCTTGATCCGCGATACGGCGCATCGAATACTTGTTGAATTTCAATACCCAGCTGCGGTTGAGGGCAATGGTGCCATCCGCTGCGGGTTCGGTTGGGCGACGGGAGTCGAAAACAAGGCGGAATCGGCGGAGGAGTGTTCCGGCAAGTGGGAGCGTGCGCTTATGAAAGCCTATGATACGGCTTGGCAGCGCATGCAATATGCATCCAGCCCTCTAATTCGACTGCCGATCGCGGAAAGAAACACGGATTCGCAAGGGTTCGATTTTCAAGTGCGGTATTTGCCGATCGTCTCCTTGTTGGACGGTTCGCTGTACGGATACGAAGCGGTTCCCGTGGATGCCCGAAAAGGTGAGCGGATCGACCTGCAATACTTCTACTCGAGTACGGATCAGGCGGGCAAGCTGTTCGAATTGGACCGTAAGTTCAGGGAAGCGGCGATTCGTGGATTGCCGTCCCGCAACGGGGACGTGAAGCTGTTCCTGCCCGTGCCCGCGAAAATTATTTTTGACCCACGCTTATATCCAGGGAGCACGCTGCGAAGGATCGAAGCGGCCAATCTAAGGCCCGAACACGTCGTGCTTGTTATCGTAGGCGGAGAAGACGAACTGAATTCCACGATGCGATCGGCACTCAGTCATTATCGTAATCAAGGCTTTCGCATCGCTCTATCGGAGGTTACACCCGCGCTTAAATCGTTGCGCAGAATGACCGCTTTGCACCCGGATTATTCGCTGATGAACGTAGAGTGGATGAGCAACGAAGGAATCGGAACCGTGGAAGAAAACCTGCTTCAAGCTTTAATCGGCATTGCCCGCAAAGAACAGATCGTCATGATCGCCAAAGGGCTTCATGGGGAGCGAATGCTACCGGCGTTGGTCGCCAGCGGGATGAACTATGCCCAAAGGGAATGGCTTGGCGACGTTCGGGGAGGGGATTCGCTGGCGCATCTGCCCGATCTTCGGGCCAGCATCCGTTCGGAAGTGAATAAGCGCTTTCGGGGCGCTTCCGGTACGATGTCGGAGCTGGTGAACCCGGTCAAGCAGTTCGCCAGGGAAACGGCCGTATCGGAAATCTCTCGCCACTTCGAATTGCATCGCGAGGCTCCGGCTATCGTGATCTCGGATAACGGCAGACCGATCGGTTTATTAATGAAGGAAAAGCTGCTGCACCTATTATCGGGACAATTCGGTCTGCCTCTCTATTGGAATCGGCCGGTTGGCAAAATTATGGATACGCATCCGATGATCGTAGAAGAATCGGTCACCGTCGATCAGGCCTCGCAGATGGCGATGGCCCGGGAACCGGACAAGCTGTACGACGAGGTGATCATTACTCGCGGCGGGGTGGTGGCGGGTATAGCCTCCATCCGCTCGATGCTGGAATGGATATCCCAATCCCGCATGAACGACGCACAGTGGGCCAATCCACTGTCCGGACTGCCCGGCAACGAACCAATTCGCCGGGAGATGATCCGCAGACTCGCGGATGGCCGGCCGTTCGCGGTGTTGTACGCCGATCTGGATCATTTCAAATGGTATAACGATCGTTATGGGTTTCAAAAGGGAGACGACGTTATTCGATACACGGGGGATATTCTGGTTCATGCCGTGCGCGAAGAAGGAAACGGCGATTGTTTCATCGGTCATATCGGCGGGGACGATTTTATCGTCATCTCATCGGGCGTGGACGTGCTGGAAATGGCTCATCGTGTCATCGGACGATTCCAGCAGGGAATCGGCGCATACGGCGGGACGCGATCGGAGACGGTACATGATCGGTCGGGTTATGCAGTCGAGGCACCGGTTTTGTCATTATCGTTGTCATTGCTGTTATGCAGATCGGCCTCCGGCTGGACGCCGGAGACATTGTCGGAGCAGGCGGCTCACTTGAAGAAAAAGGCTAAGCAGCAAATCGGCAACTCGATCGTATGGGAAACGATAGAAAGATGCGAACCAATTGAGGTACCGGCGTCACCTGTCGATTTAACGTCTCATTAACAAAAACGACGAATTCCATTAACAAAACCTTGGTAAATTGAGGATTGCGGAAGATTATGGGGAAGATGGTGTTCATTCGCATGACAACTTCTTGGTTTGGCATAGAGCAACTAATGGATCGTATCGAACATCATTCTTCTATCGGTTTAATCGGGATCGACGTATCTGAGTGCGGAGGCGGACTCTCGTCGAAATTCCGCGAAAACGGCTTTGATTGGACGAAGTGGCTGGCCGTCTCGATGGGCCGCGGAGATCTGTGGTACGGAGACGAAATCGCGGGACATCTTTGGCTGTATGCGGAACTGCCGGCCGAGCTCGGGGATGAGGACGGGGATACTTATTTGCGCAGCATGGCGAAGCGCGTCAAGGAGGCGATCGTAGCCGAGACTGGCGGAGCCGCGATCGCCTATGCATCGCCGAAGTATCGGGAGAAAGGCATCGGTTACGCCAAGCTACAGATCATGCATGCGGATCGGATCAAAGAGAACGTCTACGAGGGCATCGTGAAAGCAACGGGACAAATCCGGGAATCGCTCAACGGTCACCGGGATTGGGAACTGCGCCACGAATTGGAGCGAATGCTTACCGAGAGCAGCATTAGAAGCGTCTACCAGCCGATCGTGCGGCTCGGGGACGGCAGAGTGTTCGGTTACGAGGCGTTGACGAGATGCCCGGAAGACAGTCTGTTCGACGGTCCGCTGTCGTTGTTCCGGTTCGCCGAGAAGAGCAATATGGCGCTGGCGCTCGACCGCCTGGCCAGGGAAACGGCCATTCGGCATTCCCCTGCGCTGGGTTCGATCCAAAAAATATTCATCAACGTTACGATGAGCATTATCAACGACCCTCATTTCGTCTCGGGCCAGACTGTTCGGTGGCTGAACGAAAAGGGGCTGATTCCCGGCCAGGTCGTGTTTGAACTGACGGAGCGAAGCTCGATCGACGACTTCGAAGCAGCGAAAAAAATACTCGCACATTATCGCAGCCAAGGATACGAAATTGCAATCGACGACGCTGGCGCGGGATATTCGTCGCTGCAATCGATCGTCGAGCTTAGCCCCGATTATATTAAAGTGGATCGTTCCCTGGTTCGCATGGCCGATAAAGACGAGATGAAGAAGCATATGCTGCGGACGTTCGTTCGTTTCGCCAAGAAGATGAACATTCGCACGGTCGCCGAAGGCATCGAACGTCCGGAGGAGCTTCGCCTCCTGCGCGCCATGGGGTTCGATTACGCGCAAGGGTATCTGATCGGAAGACCAAGCGAAAATCCGGTGGCAATTACGGGAGCTGTCCCCAAAGTCTAACGACGAGGGGGGAGCTTTTTTTTCAGTTTCGGCTAATGTCCTAGTTCACGTGTTCAGTGCTCCGTGCGTCTGTAGTCCGGCGAAACCTAACTAAACTCCGCAACTTACCTGAAACAATTACACGAATGCGCTTACAACCAATGAAATGACTACAATAGTCGTTACTTTCCCGGAAGATATTGCTTCCCTAGCGACAGCTGTTGTCGGGTCGCGGTTCGTTCGTCACTTATGTTATGATATTTGTATGAAAATTTGTCGGTGAGGTGGGCGAACGGACATGGGGAATGACAAGGACAAGCTGGTCTTGATCGACGGCAACAGCATTATCAATCGCGCATTTTACGCGTTGCCGCCGCTTACGAGCAGCAATGGGCTTCATACGAACGCGGTGTTGGGATTTACGACGATGCTGCTTAAAGTTCTGGAGGAAGAGAAGCCGAGCCATGTGCTCGTCGCCTTCGACGCGGGCAAAGTGACTTTCCGGCACGAAGGTTATTCAGAATATAAAGGCGGGCGCCAGAAAACGCCTCCGGAGCTGTCCGAACAGTTCCCCCTTTTGAAGGAACTGCTGCAGGCGTTCTCGATCTCGCAGTTTGAGCTTGCGGGGTACGAAGCGGATGATATTATCGGCACGATGGCGAAGCTTGCGGCGGAACAGGGCAAGTCGGCCATCGTCGTGTCCGGGGACAAGGATATGCTGCAACTCGCGACGGATGAGGTCAGCGTGCTGATTACTCGCAAAGGCGTGAGCGAAGTCGAACGCTTTACTCCCGCCAGCATCGGAGAGAAGTACGGGCTGACTCCCGCGCAGATCATCGACTTGAAAGGTCTTATGGGAGACGCGAGCGATAACATTCCCGGCGTTCCGGGCGTAGGCGAGAAAACCGCGCTTAAGCTGCTGCACGAATATGGAACGGTCGAGAATGTACTTCAGCACGTCGAAGAGATCAAAGGAAAGCTTCGCGAGAATATCGAAACGAACCAAGATAACGCCAGAATGAGCAAGCAGCTCGCGACGATCTATCGCGAGGTTCCGCTTGAATTCTCTATCGAAGACGTCGCTTGGAAAGGTTATGAGTCAGCGACGCTTGCGGCCGCTTTCCGCAAGCTGGAGTTCAAAAACTTGAGCGAAAGATTAAACCTTGGCGCGGCGGACGAAGCGATGGAGGCGGAAAGCGCCGAAACCGCCTCGCATTACGAGGTTGTCCGGGTAGAGGAAGCGGGATGGGGCGTTCTGACGGAAGCTTTTCCCGTCGCGGAAGCCGTGCTGGTCGATTCCGTCGGCGACAACCCGCATCAGAGCGAAGGCATCGGAATCACCATCGTCGCAGGCGCGAAGTGTTATGTCGTGCCTTACGCCTTGCTCTCCGACAAAGAAGCGAAACCGCTCGTCGCTTGGCTTGAAGACGCCGGCGCGCCGAAGATCAGCTACGATCTGCACCGGGTCGAGCTCATATTGGCGCGCTCCGGTATTACTTTGAGAGGGCAGTCGTTCGACGTGCAATTAGCTGCTTATTTGCTCGATCCGACGGAAGCCGATCCTTCGCTGCACGGGTTGCTGCAGCGGTACAAGCTGGCGCCGATCTTGCCGGACGAAGCGGTATACGGCAAAGGCGCCAAGTTCCGGCTGCCTTCCGGCGAAGAGCTGGCCAAGCACTTGGCGGCGAAGGCGGAAGCCGTGCGCAGATTGCAGCCGCATCTGGCGGAACAGCTCGAGGAGCTTGGCATGCATCGGCTCTATTACGAGCTGGAGCAGCCGCTATCGATCGTACTCGCGGGTATGGAAAAGCAAGGAATTACCGTCAACGCCGATGCGCTGCGCGAGTTGGGAGCAGAATTCCAACGTAGGCTTGAAGAGACGACCGAAGCGATCTATGCGTCCGCAGGTTTCGAATTCAACATCGGATCGACGCGTCAGCTCGGTGAAGTGCTGTTCGAACGACTCGGCCTTCCGGTTCTGAAGAAGACGAAGACGGGATATTCGACGGACGCCGAAGTGTTGGAGAAACTGGAGCCGCATCACGAGATCGTTCGTTTGATATTGCATTATCGCCAATTGTCGAAGCTTCAATCGACTTATATCGAAGGTTTGCTGAAGGAAATCCGTCCGGAGACGGGCAAAATCCATACCTTTTATCGGCAAACGATTGCGGCGACGGGAAGGCTGTCGAGCCAGTTCCCCAACCTTCAGAACATTCCGATTCGCATGGAAGAAGGACGCCAGATCCGCAAAGCTTTCGTGCCGTCAGAGCCCGACTGGACGATTCTTGCGGCCGACTACTCGCAGATCGAGCTGCGCGTTCTCGCTCATATTTCCGGCGACGACGGACTTAAAGAAGCGTTTCTTAAAGAGATGGACATTCATACGAAAACGGCGATGGACGTCTTTGGAGTGCAGGCGGACCAGGTAGACGCCAATATGAGGCGGCAAGCGAAAGCGGTCAACTTCGGCATCGTCTACGGAATCAGCGATTGGGGACTTTCGCAGAATCTGAACATCACCCGGGGCGAGGCTGCCGAGTTCATCGAACAGTATTTTCTGGCTTTCCCTGGCGTGCGTCGGTACATGACCGACATCGTGGAGCGGGCGAGAAACGACGGTTATGTGACGACGCTCCTGGAGCGCCGCAGGTATTTGCCGGAAATCCGCCATTCCAACTTCAATCTGCGCTCGTTCGCGGAACGGACAGCGATGAATACGCCGATTCAAGGGACCGCGGCGGACATTATCAAGCTTGCGATGATGCATATGAACGAAGCGCTGATCGAGCGCGAATTGCGCAGCCGGATGCTGCTGCAAGTGCACGATGAATTGGTGTTCGAGGTGCCGGCGGACGAGGTCGAACTGATGAAGAAGCTGGTGCCGGAAGTGATGGGTAGCGCCTTGAAGCTCGACGTGCCGCTGCTCGCCGAAGTGAGCTTCGGAAGCAATTGGTACGAAGCGAAATAATAATCGGCAAACATCGGGAAACGCACAACTAGAGAGGGGGAGATAGGGATGCCTGAATTACCCGAGGTCGAGACCGTACGCCGCACATTGCAACAATTGATCGTCGGGAAGACGATTGACCACGTCACGGTAAAATTACCGCGAATCGTGCAGAAGCCGGACGATCCGCATCTTTTCGCCGCTTGGCTGGAAGGGAGAACGGTTCGCTCGGTCGAGCGCAGGGGGAAGTTTCTGAGACTGGTTATGGACGGAATCGTACTCGTCTCCCATCTGCGAATGGAAGGACGATACGGCTTGTACCGCCAAGACGAGCCGATCGAGAATCATACGCATGTCATTTTTCACTTTACGGACGGGACGGAATTGCGTTATAAGGACGTACGCCAATTCGGTACGATGCATCTCTTCCTGCCGGGCGAAGAATGGCAGTCCCCTCCGTTGAATAAACTGGGATTGGAGCCCCTCGACGACAGCTTTACAATAGAAGCGTTCCGGACGGCGCTGGGGAAGCGAACGACGAAAATCAAGCCTTTGCTGCTGAATCAGGAAGTGATCGTCGGACTCGGTAATATATACGTAGACGAGGCTTTGCATATGGCGGGCATTCATCCGGAGACGCCCGCGAACGAGATCGCGAAGAATAAACGCGACCTTCTTCACGGGTCCATCGTCGAGACGTTGTCTTCCGCTGTAAATGCGGGCGGTTCCTCAATTAAGTCCTACGTGAACGGACAGGGTGAGATGGGGTTCTTTCAACACAGTCTGAAAGCTTACGGAAGGACCGGGGAACCGTGCCATTCCTGCGGCTCGCCGATCGAGAAGTCGGTCGTCGGCGGACGCGGAACGCACGTGTGCCCGAAATGCCAGAAGCCGCCGCGAGCGGTCAAGGCGCAACGATCGCTGTCCAAGACAAACAAGCGCGGCAATACCGTGAAAAACCGATTAGACGGCAAGAATCGCTGAGAATAGACATGCAAGGTTCGAAAACTGGGCATTCAAGCGAATTCCTGCATAGGATGGAAAATACCCGGCTTCCGCAATCGGAAGCTCGGGATCGCATCCATGCAGGGGGAAAACGATATGATGGCGCCTGTCGCTTCGCTGCTTCTATTGGCTTTCGCGGTCAGTTTAGACGGATTCGGTGTCGGTATTACTTACGGAGTCAGAAAGATCAAAATTCCCGTGTCCTCCGTTATGATTATTTCCGCTTGTTCCGGGTTCATCATTCTGATGTCGATGATGGTCGGCGTGGCGATGTCGAGATGGATTCCGCCTCAGGGAGCTTCGGCCGTCGGCGCTTTCATTCTTATCGGAATAGGCTCGACTGCTTTGCTTCAATTCATTCGCGGCGGAGAACGCGGCGAACGTCCGCAGCGCTCAGTTCACGAGGATAGCGGAGCGGAATCGGGAACAATGGACAGTGCAAGCGATGCTCCGGTTCTAAAAATGGAGCTTAAAATATTCGGATTTATCATTCAGATTCTCCGAACGCCTTCCGCGGCCGACATGGACCGCTCGGGAACGATCAGTCCGAAAGAAGCGTTTCTGCTCGGTACGGCGCTTTCACTTGACGCGTTCGGAGCGGGGATCGGCGCCGCTCTGGTCGGATTTCCGCCATTCACGACCGCGATTTTGATCGCGGGTTCAAGCGGATTGTTTCTTTGGACGGGAACGAAGTTCGGCTTATGGGCTTCCCGATGGCGTTGGGTAAAGCAATTGACGATGCTGCCGGGCATTATTCTCATCGCGATGGGATTATTCAAATTGTTGGTATAAGGAAGAGAGCGAATGAATATAGGTCTAACGGGCGGAATCGCGGCAGGCAAAAGCACGGTCGCGAAGCTGCTTACGGATAGAGGAGCCATTTTAATCGATCTGGATAAAATCGCCCGGGAAGTTGTTGAGCCCGGGCAACCGGCTTTGCGCGCGATCGCGGAAAGATTCGGACAGGCCGTTCTGCAGGAAGACGGATCGCTTAATCGCAAAAAGCTCGGCGAGATCGTCTTCTCCGATTCGTCTGAACGCAAGGCGCTCGAAGCCATCACCCATCCGGCTATTCGAGCCGTCATGAAACGAAGAATGACCGAATACGAGGAGAAAACGCCGGAAACGCTTATCGTCGTGGACGTGCCGCTTCTATACGAATCGCGTCTTGAAGACTATTTTGAACAGGTGATGGTCGTTTACGTGCCTCGGGAAAAGCAATTGCAGCGTTTAATGGAACGTGATGAGATATCAGCGGACGACGCACGCAAGCGATTGGATGCGCAAATGGGCATCGAGGAGAAGAAAAACAGGGCGGACATCGTTATTGACAATAGCGGGTCCCTCACGCGGACGGAGGAACAAATCGATCGCTTCTGGCGGGAAAAGGGGTTAGGATGAAAAAACGAGTCAAGCGCAAACGCTTTATCCTTCTGCTGATTCTAATCGTCCTGGCTGCATTGTTCATTCAGTCGGATTGGCTGGGGAAGCGGATATATCCGATTTCATACCAAGAAGAGATCAAAAGGAACGCGGCGGTTTACGAACTGGATCCGCTGCTCATCGCGGCGATCATCCGCGTGGAGTCCAATTACAAGTTAACTGCCGTCTCGCGCAAAGGCGCGATCGGGATCATGCAGATTATGCCCGACACGGCTGAGTGGATTTTGAAGCAAGATGATTTCGGCAGTATTACCGTAAAGGACGCCGGAAGAGAAGCGCATGCGGGGATCGCCTTAGGATCATGGTACATGAAGGAACTGAATCGCCAGTTTAACGGCGATCTGGTTATTTCATTAGCCGCCTATAACGCAGGACCCGGCAAAGTAAAGCAATGGTTAAACAAAGGGGTATGGAACGGCGAAGAACAGACGCTTAAAGATATTCCTTACGGAGAGACTAGACATTACGTGCAGCGTGTGTTGTATTATTATAAGAAGTATCAAAGTATTTATGAGAAGCTTTGACTTTTTCCGGAAAGTCCCGAATGTGCGAAGAAAGCCTTGAAGCGATCCGCTTCAAAGCTTCCTCTATTATGTGCTTCGGTAATTGAAATTAATCGCGTGATTATTTGCCTGCCAGTTGTTGTTCGGCAATTTGCACCAGACGGCGGGTGATGTTACCCCCAATAGAACCGTTATCTTTTGTCGTCATGTTGCCTTGATAACCATCTTGCGGGATGGCGATACCGAGTTCTTGGGCTGCTTCGTATTTCAGTTGATTCAAGCCCGCAGTCGCTTGAGGGACGAGCAGTTGATTGCTGTTGTTATTGCTAGCGTTGTTTTGTCCGGCCATGTTGTTCACCTCCTTGCGGTTGGTAACTGTATTATGTGCTTTATTTTACTGATCATGTAAGGGAAGGCTTGGAAAAGATAAATATCGAAGGAGGCGAAATCGGCGTATGAAATGCCCTTATTGCGATTATAGCGGAACGAAAGTTCTGGACTCCCGTCCAGCGAACGACAACAAATCGATTCGCCGTCGAAGAGAGTGTGAGCAGTGCAGCCGCCGGTTCACGACTTTCGAGACGGTCGAGGAAACGCCGCTGGTCGTTATCAAGAAAGACGGGAGCCGCGAGGAATTTAGCCGTGACAAGGTGCTTCGCGGATTGCTCCGCGCCTGCGAGAAACGACCGGTATCCGTCGGCCAGTTGGAAGTGATCGTCTCCGATGTAGAGAGGGAAGTCCGCAATACGGCGCAAGCGGAAGTGGAGAGCCGGATGATCGGCGAGCTTCTGATGGGACAGATCTACCACGTGGACGAAGTCGCTTACGTGCGTTTCGCGTCGGTGTATCGGCAATTCAAGGACATAAATATGTTCCTGAAGGAATTGAATACGCTGATGAACAAACATGGTATTTAAATAGGAATAAATCGAGGGGACGGAAGAGACGTCGAAGGCTACTTCGAGTCGTTTCTCCGTCTTCAATTTTTATTTCTAAACGAAAAGTAAAAAGCGTTGACAGTACCTACAGTCGTGTGATAAACTCATTTTTGTCGCCAATTACGGGCCCTTAGCTCAGCTGGGAGAGCGCTTCGCTGGCAGCGAAGAGGTCAGCGGTTCGATCCCGCTAGGGTCCACCAATAAATTATAATCAACGCAGTCCAACTGGACTGCGTTTTTTGATTTATTGGGAACCTTTACGGAGATCGAACTGGGGCGTTCCGCGCGCAGGGAGCCGTAGGCGGACGAGCACGGCATTGAAATTTACCACTAAGAACGTCATCGTTGATTATCTTCGTAAGCAAAGTTAATCAGAATTTCAATATCCCGCTATGGTCCACCAAAACGATTCAACGGGCAGCCTTATCGGGCTGTTTTTTTGCAACCTTTGCTGCTAAATGCGTCAAGTTTGTACGATTTATCGTACAAGTGACCCTGGTTTTGATGAAGTTGGAGCCAGTTTGTACGATTTATCGTACAAGTGGCACTGGTTTTAGCGTGGTTGGAGCTATTTTGTACGATTTTTCGTACAAAATCCAGCCTGATGGCGAATAAATCATAGAATTTGTACGAAAAATCGTTTGAGTTGGCTTAATTAGACTGGTAATGATTAAGTTTTATACGATATTTCATTCATATTGGCGAAGCACGCCCCGATGATCCTGTACCGCGCAGGGTTAATTGGGGCTTTTTTTATTTTAATCTAGGAGGCGAAGAAATTGAGCTTCGAGATCGAACATGATAAGTGGATTAGATGGCATTTGAGCAGGCGTCATGGAGAGCGAAAAGACGCACTGTTGCGGGGACACGGGTTTGGGAATAAAATGTTTGTCGAAAAGATTTGGTGGTCACTCATGGGACAATTTGTTGGGCTTCATCCGGAGTATGAGGTATTGGATTGGCGGGGGCGATCGTATTTTGTGGACTTTATGTGGAACGTGGGAGGAAACCGCTTTGCGTTCGAAATCATGGATTACGGATCACACGGCAAAGACCGTTCCAAGTATCGATTGGATTTGAACCGCGGGTTGTTTTTACAGTCCCAACAATTCCAAGTCATTTCGATCTCATACGACGAGATGAATGAAAACCCGTCATTTATAGAAGCCATTCTCCGGAATATGTTGGCTCCCTATCTGGCTTCTGCTACAGAGAAATATATACTGGTTTCGCGGCCTTTCTGCAAAATTGAACGACAGCTTATGCGTTTCGCCATCCGTCACAATCGAGTCCTTCGTCCCCCTGAAGCGGCAAGGGAACTGGAGCTTCACAAGCAAACTGTCATTAAATATTGCCGCATGCTTGTTCAGAAAGATAGGCTTCGTCCAGTACCCACCGGAACAACAGGGAAAATCTATCATTACGAATATTTGGGATCGATCCAAAGCCCCGATTTACTATGAGCACTATGACGTTACTACACAGAGAGTGGTTATGGCAGTGTGAATGACCATCCATGGTAGAGCGCTTAGCTGGCAGCGAAACGGTCAGCGGTTCGATCCCGCTAGGGTCCACCAATAAATTATAATCAACGCAGTCCAACTGGACTACGTTTTTTGATTTATTGGGAACCTTTACGGAGATCGAACTGGAGCGTTCCGCGCGCAGGGAGCCGTAGGCGGACGAGCACGGCATTGAAATTTACCACTAAGAACGTCATCGTTGATTATCTTCGTAAGCAAAGTTAATCAGAATTTCAATATCCCGCTATGGTCCACCAAAACGATTCAACGGGCAGCCTTATCGGGCTGTTTTTTTGCAACCTTTGCTGCTAAATGCGTCAAGTTTGTACGATTTATCG
>NZ_VNJJ01000010.1:159173-159491 GCF_007786475.1 Cohnella terricola
GCAAAGTTAATCAGAATTTCAATATCCCGCTATGGTCCACCAAAACGATTCAACGGGCAGCCTTATCGGGCTGTTTTTTTGCAACCTTTGCTGCTAAATGCGTCAAGTTTGTACGATTTATCGCACAAGCGACCCTAGTTTTGGTGGGGTTGAAGCCATTTTGTACGATTTATCGCACAAAAAGCGGTCGGGTGGGGTCAAGTCCATTTTTATGTGTATATTCTCTTTAGATGAGGTTAGCCGGATGCAGTTAAACACGGCTACCTTTTTCTTTTTTCCATACTAGGTATGTCCGCATGTCAATAAATCGTTTTTCTT
>NZ_VNJJ01000011.1 GCF_007786475.1 Cohnella terricola
AAACTCTTCTAGGTTATATGGATAAAAATCACCAATAGGTTTTCCGTTTATGATTTGCTTCAAAGATTCCTCTAATAAATCCATATTTGTTCCTCCGCTCTTGGAGAATTTCGTCTAACGTTCCCGTATTCACGACGTTCAACTCCCTTAAGCCCAAAGGGCGGCCGCGATGCGGTTAGGGAGTTGGATGTGTCCGGCTGCTTTCACTTCCCTGTATCTGAGATTACTCCAATCGAATCCTCTTCAACTTCTGTCCGGACCGAGGGGCTAAGCCCCGATGCGTGAATATGGTGTTAGCTGATGTCGTGCCATCTTCGAATACGCTTTACAATCATTCTTCTAAAAATAAGTTTTATTAATGCTTCTGAATGTAATGTGATTTCATGTTGTAAGTATGTGTTATCAATTGAAGTTATTTCATCATATGCCCATTCTTCCAGTCCCCTTCTATCCTCCAATTCCAAATAATAATCATCAGCTTCATCTGATCTGTAAATCTTCTTCTTGCCACTAAAAGAAAGATCTAATTGATTGATCCCGCTCCATTGAATCACATATTCATATCCATCAATGTCTTGTATCTTTGCTTCGATACTTGTAGGATCTAATGATCTTCTTAACAATGAGGTATTACTGATATTTAATTCAAGCACTCTCGCATCATGAAAAGAATGATTACTTATAACATTAAAAGTGTCTTTAGAAAATCTATTAGATAAAGATCGTAACTGTTTCCAGTACCCATCAATATCCCAATGTTCATCTGAGATAAAATACTTCATTGAATCACCTCAATAATTAGCTCTTGCATGATTTCAGCTAACTTCTCTTCTGCGAACTTCGCTAAACCATCCTAACCATCGTTATCTCGGAATTTCGCGAATGCCCGATTTTTCGAGCAATTTACCGAATCATTTCTCCCGCTGACACGTCTATTCCTCATACTGCTGAGATCCCCGGCTTTTGCCCATAATCCGGTCCAATGGGCTGACGATTCTTCGCGCATCCATGGCTGCGACGTGGGTGTAGATTTCGGTGGTTTGAATGCTCTTGTGGCCCAACAACTCTTGTATGTAGCGAATGTCTACTCCGTCTTCCAAGAGATGTGTGGCGAACGAATGCCGCAAAGAGTGCACGCTCACATTCTTCACGATATGCGCCGCTCGTGCTGCCTGCTCGAATACCTTTTGCACGGTGCGTTCTGTCAGATGTCGGGATGAGTCTTGCCCGGGAAAAAGCCAACCGCTTGGTTCATATGTCCGCATATATTGATCGACCATTTCTAACGCCGCGTCGGACAAAACGGTTATGCGGTCCTTTCTGCCTTTAGCCTGTCGAACGTGAAGTGTTTTGCGCGCGCGGTCAAGGTCAGTGATTCGGAGACGTACGATTTCGCCGACCCGCAGTCCGGATGAGTAAGCAAGATACAGGATCGCCCGATGCTTGCGATTGTCCACGGCTGACAGCAGCCGCACCACCTCGCTCGAAGCGAGCACGTTGGGAAGCTTTCGCACCTTCTTGGGGCGGACATATGGAAAGCTCCCTTCCAACATCCCGCACACCGTCACCAAGTAGAACTTGACCGCACTAATCGCTTGATTGACATAAGCGTGGGAGAGTCCCTGCTCCAGCAGCCGGTGGCTGAAAGCCGGAACCAAATCCAGCGTCGACGCGCCAAGGTTCGCCTCATAGAAACGATAAAACCGCTCAACATGTCCGCGATAAGCGCGGATCGTTTTCACGCTATAACCTCTGACTTTCAATTCGAAAACGAGTTTGCTTTCGACGAACGTTCCCCACTTGGATGTTTCGAATTCCACGCGCTCTACACCGGCTTGGCTTCCGTCTGCCGCCGATTCAGTCAATATATAACACTCTTCTCGCAAATCCGCGGTCACCCGGATAGACGCATCCTCGAACAGTTCTATGAATCTCTCCACATGCTTTAACGTGTACGGAAACGTCCAAACCCGCAGCTTAGTATCCCAGCGGCTCTGCGGAAACTTCCTTAGCCGATTCCACCACTCCGGATGATACGGCAACCGAACCTCAAGTTCCCTCTCGTTCTTTTTCATCAATTCCAATTCCATACCCGATCACTCCCCCTTATTCTATCAGATCAATCCAACATTTGGAAAACAAAAAGAGGCCCTATCCCGCGGATAGAAGCCTCACGATTCTTTCGGAGCTATATGCCAATATGAAGTTTACCAAAATCTTACCACTTGCCACAGCTGTTGTCTATTATCGTTACTTTTAGTGAAAACTATCGGCTTCCGATCGCCCATAACCCGATTGCCAGTCCTAGTGAACCTGCCGCTAAAGCGTAATCTCTGCCGCGCCAGCGCATCCGTACCTGGCAAGTCGGTTGCACCGATCCGCCGACTCCCCGGCTCTCCAACGCGAGGGCTACCTCGTCGCCCAACCGGAATAACGCAAGCAGAAAAGGGATCGCGGTGTCCCGCAGCCTTCTGCCCATTGCAGCCGGGTTGCGTGACACCGATTTCCCTCGAGCCCGGATGATTTTCGCAAACCGTTCCCACAATTCGAGCAGCACCGGCACGAACCTCATGATAAGTGCAACCGTTAATATCATTCTTTGCGCCCATACGGGAGACCTTCCCCGAATCGAAGTTAACTGCTCAAGAGATCTTCTTAGCGATAATGGGGACATCACAAGCGGGATCGCCAAGCCAATCAGCAAGATCAGCATCGTCCGTGAGAACGGGAATAACGTCGCTGCGAAAGCTTCTCCGCGAACGTTCCACTCCCCGCTTGCTCCCCAGGCGAAGATTGCCGACGTCGCGACTGAGAAGATCGCATAGTTCACGATCACCACGCGCCATCGCCGAAGCGATACGTTGCCCGCGCCGAGCAGCGCGGCGACAATCGCCGCCCCGATCAGAATGCCGATCCAATCCCCAAGCCGATAGATGCCAACCGACAAAAGAATATACGCCAGCCATACTGAACGAGGGTCGAACCCCGACAATCGATGTCGCACACCCTGCCTAATTCGTGGAGCTATCTCCTTCCCTAACGGCGACAGTGCACCTTGCCCTTCCGGCAGCACTTCGACCACTTCTGTCTCATCTCGAACCGGCCAAGCCTCCGCAGCTTCCTTCGGATGCCAGAGCAGTTCCGCCGGCACGCCATTCCGCCATAAATGGTGCACCGTCCTCAGCCACTCAGACACACGCATTCCCGCTTCCGTCAGTAGCTCCGGCTTCTCGATCAACTGTTCGCGTGCGCACAGCACGATCGAGCCGCTCGGCTTCAGCAGCATCACCTGATCCGCAAGCGGCAAGGCCCAATCCGAGTCGTGCGAGACGAGGACAACTCCCGTACCTTCCGAGCGCATCCGGCTCAATTGATCCGCTATCGTCTCATGTCCCGCTCCATCCAGTCCCGCGGTCGGCTCATCCAGAAAAAGCCATGGAGCCGGAGCCGCGAACGCCGCGGCAAGCGCCATCCTTCGGCGTTCCCCGCCGCTCATCAAGTACGGATCCCGCTCCAGCCAACCTTCATCCCATCCGATCGCGCGAAGTGCAAACTCCGACCGCTGCTCCCGTTCTTTCACCGACAGTCCGTACGGACGCATGGAATACTCAAGCTCGTCCCGAACGGTTCTCGCGAACAGCGCTTCTTCCGGAGCCTGGCTGGCGTAGCTATAATTCAGGAGCGCTTTCGCGTTCGGCCTTGCCCCGGCTTTTCCCGATTTGCGGCGTTTCCATATTTCCACAGCGCCGAAGCTCACCTGCAAATCTTCCGGGGGACGAAGACCTGCCATCTTCTCGAGCAGAGTCGACTTGCCGGCCCCGTTCGCCCCTATGAGCAACGTGATCGTTCCCGGCGCAAGCGTCAATCCGTCCGAGCGATCGGCTTGCCTATTCTCATCCGAACGACGCCACCGCACTCCATCGATTCGAAGCGCGAACCGCTTCGGCTCATTTTGCCGCGATGTTGTTGTTTCCATGACTTACGTTCCCCCAGTTTTCTAGCCACTCCCGCTCCGTCATCGGCAACGGATCGCTTAGCTTCCCCATACGTCTGAGCTCCAACGCAAGCTCCGTTAAATACGGCAATCGAAGCCCTGCCCTGAGGCAAGGGGATACCGGCAAAGCGGCTGAGCCGTACATGAACTCCCGACCGCCGCCGTCGTAGATCACCCAGCCTTCTCCGATCGCGACAACGCGATCCTCCGGCCCGACCTCGTCCAGCCGCTGCGTCACCCATACGACCGACGTACCTTTGCCATGAATCTCCCGAACCGCCCGCAGAACGATGTCCCGATGTTCCTCATCGAGCATCGACGTCGCTTCGTCCAGAACGAGAAGCGGAGCGGCGCAGGCCGTCGCCGCCGCGATCGCGGCTAGCTGCTGCTGACCACCCGACAACCGCTCCCACGGTTCGTCCGCAAGCGGCGCCAAACCTACTCTATGTAAAGCTTCTTCCGCAGTACTTTTCATTTCACTCGCCGGTATTCCCCGCCACTCCAGGGCGAACCCCATTTCCTCGCGCGGCGTCTCCCCGAACAATTGCGCTTTCGGCTGCTGAAGCACGATCGGACAGGCTCCTTCCCCGGCAAACCCGCGTCGAACGATCCCCTCCATCGCCTCCGGCACAAGCCCGGCGAGCAATCTGGCAAGCGTGGATTTACCGCTCCCGTTCACCCCGACGACGGTTAACCATTCACCCGGCGCCACGGACAAACTCGTTTCTTTTAATCTCGCGGCATGCTCGCCCGATTCGCTGTTTCCATATACCGTTACGCGGTCAAGCAGCATCGGTTCCATCGACGCGTGCGGACTCATTTTATAAAATCCCTCTTTTCAATCGGACTTTCCCATGCTACAATCTCAATTGTTAACCACGAGAACAAATACAGGTTAACATTCAGGAGGCCTTTTGACAATGTCCAATTCAGCAACGCCAGCATCAAACCAACCCGCGATCAAAGCAAACAACCAGTGGATCAGAGGAATCGTCTTCACTGCGCTGTTCGGGGCGCTCTTCATCGCCGGAAGCTTCATCAAAATCAACCTCGGCTTTACGCCGGTACCGATTTCCCTGCAACCCTTCGCCGTTATGCTTGCAGGCGGACTGCTCGGAGCCGTTTACGGATTCTGGAGCATTTTCCTCGTCGTCGCTTTAACCGCTATAGGCCTTCCTCTGATGAACGGCTCTGGCGGAATCGCCCAGATCACCGGACCGACGGGCGGATTTATTTGGATGTTCCCCGTCTCCGCGTTTCTGATCGGCTGGGTGACCGACCTGATCTATGCACAATCGAAAAAAATAAGCCTCATCCGCCAAATCTGGCTGCTTGTCGCGATCTTCGTATTCGGTGCATTGCTCCTCTATGTATCCGGTGTTCCTTGGCTGGCGCATGTCGTGGACAGCGAGAAATACAACACTTTCTCCGGGGCGCTTAAAGCAGGCATGTATCCCTTCTTACCAGGTGACGCGATCAAAGCCGTCGCGGCCACGCTTGTCATTCTATCCTTGAAGCCTGTACTTCCGGCTATACGTCCGGCGGGCAAACGTCGTTCATAATCCCGCTCTTCATCAACATGGGACTCCTTCGAAGAAGGAGTCTTTTTTTCGTCCATGGGACGAAGGTACAAACATGCTTCCGCTGACATTCATATTCTAAAGGATTCCATAGTTTGATAGCCCATAGGAAGGGGTCGCTCTTGATGGCAAGGGGAAGGGTAGATTTATTTATCGCCAAGCTGCCCATGCACACCGTCGTACTGACGCTGAATGGCTTGGATTCGGTCTCCGAGTTGCTTGCCATTCCACGCAATGCGCAGATCACGCTGAAACGAGGCAACATCCGCCAAGCCGTTAAACTGGAGTTTCTTGAAGGGCGGGAAAGCTTCGCCGATTTCATGGAGATGAATGGCGCCTTGGCCCGGAAGTTTCAGCTTACCCCGCTACGGAGATATCTGCTGATCTATAACCCGCTTGACAGTTCGCTGTCGATCAGCCCGTCACCGCTTAGCGAGTCGGCAGTATCTCTTACCCGGAGTACGGCTGGCCCCGGTTCGCTCTCCGTCGGATACGAATTGCTGTCGTATCTAGGCATTCCCGAACGTCAAGGTACGATGATCAAAGTCCGTTACGGAAGAAATTTGGCCCGATTACGCCTGCACGTTCCCGAGAATTTGTCCGACAATCGTCTTCGACTGCCGGCTCAGTTAATGAAGAAGTGGCGGCTACCGCCCAAACAGAATCTCGCCTTGCAGTTCGATCAGCGAAATTTCACGCTTGGTCTGGCTCCTCTATCCCTACTATCTCGCTAACCCGGTAATCGTGCCCTACTTACGGTAAGACAAAGGACCACGCTTCCGCATGGCCCTTCTGGTATTTACTTCGATTTTTTCTTCGCGGCCGAGCGGCCTTGCTTCTTCGGGTCGTCCGGCTTCGGAGCCCGGGTCTGCGAGTTCGGAATGCCTTCCGTCATCGGCTTGTCCTCCTTAGGCGATCGGGACTTCGTATCCCTTGCCCCGCCAGTAGGTTATGAACAAATCCGACCGCTTATGCAGCCTGGCAAACCCGATTCTGGAAGTCCTCGCTTAATCGCACTGTTCCGGATCTTCAGCCGGTTTGGCGGCTTCGATGTCGATCTTCTCCGCGATCGTATCGCGAACGACGGAGATAATCGATTGCAGCATGTAGTTCACGTCGACTTGGCTTTGCTGGAACTGTTGAACGATCGGAATGCCGTCGAGTTCGTCTTGCAGCACTTCAATCTCCGCTTCGATTTTCTCGACCATGGCCGGATTTTTGAACGTATTCTGGAATGCGACGAGTTCCTTCTGTTTTTTCTTGATCTGCACAATCAAGCCCTGAACTCTATCGTGCGACTGGATCAGTTTCTCTGACCGTTGATACAATTCGACCTCTTCGGTCGTCGTGACCAGATGCGCCAATTCTTTGGCTCTGGCTAAAATATCTTCGCGAACGATCAGCTCGCGGTTGTCGAAGGATGGAATTCCGCAGCCTTCCCCGTGCTGATGATCGTGATCATGGTCGTGGTCATGCGCATGTGCTGACATGTAAATTTCCTCCCGAATCGATTATGTTGGCTGATTATTTATCCGGCTTGGCTAGGCATAACTGGCTCTTTTACGACTTCCGCTTTCACGTACCAGGATTGGGCAGCCGTTACCTGAACATCTACGAACTGGCCGATCCATTCTTTCTTCCCTTCAAAATGAATGAGCTTGTTCGCACGGCTCCGTCCGGAAAGCACGTTCGAATTGCTCTTGCTCTCGCCTTCGACGAGCACTTCGATCGTTTGACCTACCAACGACTTGTGATGTTCGAACGACAATTCTCTGATTTCTTCGTTCAGACGCGCAAGTCGCTTCTGCTTCACTTCGTACGGCACGTTATCCGCCATGTCGAACGCCGGCGTTCCTTCCCTCGGCGAGTAAATATACGTGTAGGCCGAAGTGATTCCAGCTTCGCGCACGAGCGTCAGCGTTTCTTCGAACTGCTCTTCCGTCTCACCCGGGAAGCCGACGATAATGTCCGTCGTCAGCACCGCGTTCGGAATCTCCGCGCGAATCCGGTTTGCGAGCTCGAGGAACCGTTCCCGCGTATACTTGCGGCTCATCCGTTTCAAGATTTCCGTGCTGCCGGACTGCATCGGCAAGTGAATATGCTCGACCAGATTGCCGCCCTTCGCAAGCACTTCGATGAGATGTTCGTCAAAATCGCGAGGATGCGAAGTAGTAAATCTCACGCGCGGGATATCAATCTTACGGATGTCGTCCATCAGATCTCCGAAACGGTATTCACGGTCGGTAAAATCTTTGCCATAAGCGTTAACGTTCTGTCCGAGCAGCGTGATTTCTTTATAACCTTGACGCGCCAAGTCGCGCACTTCGGCGATCACGTCTTCCGGCAGTCGGCTCCGCTCCTTGCCGCGCGTATAAGGCACGATGCAATACGTACAGAACTTGTCGCAGCCGTACATAATGTTCACCCAAGCGCGCAGGCCTTCCATGCGCTTCTTCGGCAGGTTCTCGATGATGTCCCCTTCTTTGGACCAGACGTCGATGACCATCTCTTTGCCGAAATGCGCCTCCTGCAGCAAATGCGGCAGTCGATGAATATTATGCGTACCGAAAATCATATCAACGTGCGCATGCTTCTGCATAATCCGGTTAACGACGGAAGCTTCCTGCGACATGCAACCGCATACGCCGAGAATCAACTCGGGACGCTGCAGCTTCAGCACCTTCATATGGCCGAGCTCGCCGAACACTTTATCTTCCGCGTTTTCGCGTACCGCGCACGTATTAAAGAGAATAACATCGGCTTCCATTCGATCTTCCGTGGACACGTAACCCATTTCCTCGAACAGACCGCGCATCACTTCCGTATCGTGCTCGTTCATCTGGCAGCCGTACGTGTAAATGATATATTTTTTCCCGACGCCTAAGCTTTTCAGTTCGTCTGGAACGGCGTTCTCGTAGTGGACTTGAATTTCTTCTTTGCCCCGCTGCTTCTCCTGCCGGTAATCGGGCTCGGAGACGATATGGATATCCCGTCCGTTCAGACGGATCGTTTTGCCGTTCTGGTCCTCGGAGATCACTTTGGCGCCGGAGAAATCGAAGTATTTGCTGAAATCTTTGGATTCTTTAGCCATTTCAATACTCCCCCCAAGCAACATGCTTCTAGGTCAATCTTACCTATTATATCATGAATCCGCGGCCGGACGCGACTTCGAATAACGTGCATAACGGAATAACCGCCCCCCGAGAGGAACGGTTATCGCTGAAGCCTTCCGATTAGTTATTCGACGATTTCTCCGAAATCTCCGGTGCCGACTCCGGCCGCGTTCCCTTCGTCCGTGTCGATATGCATATCGAGCGCGAACTGGTCGGAGACTCGCGCAACGACTTGTTCGAATACGACGCCGCGTTCACCGCCTACGCGGACTTTAAGCAATTGCTTATCATTGATATTCCAACGTTCGGCATCTGAAGTATGAAAATGAATATGGCGCGCGGCCACAATGACGCCTTCTTCCACCGTCACTTCGCCTGCAGGCCCGACGATGCGAATGCCTGGTGTCCCGGCGATGTTTCCCGATTCGCGGACGGGCGGCTGAAGGCCTAACGCGAACGCGTCCGTGCGGGACACCTCGAGCTGCGTCGCGCGGCGAGCCGGTCCGAGAATCCGTACTTTAGGAAAAGAACCTTTAGGTCCGAATACGGCTACCGTTTCATTCGCGGCGAATTGTCCGGGCTGCGATAAAGGCTTCATCTCCGTCAGTTTCGCACCTGCTCCGAACAGAATTTCGACGTGCTCCTGGGACAGATGAATGTGCCGAGCCGATACGCCGACGGGAATTTTCTTGATGTTCGCTTCGCTCATGAACAACCCAACCTTTCCTGTTATCTCCTATCTCTCCCCAGTATAACGCAAGAAACGCGCGGGACAAACCCGCGCGCTTCTCATCAACGGCCCAAAAGGGCGCTTATTTGAATTCCGTCAACAGTTTGTCAAAGTCTTCGCGGGCCAGCGTCAAATCCTGCTTCGCGAGCGCTTCCTCTTTGAAGCCGACGGCCAAGTCCTCGTAAGATTTGCGTTCCTTGTTCTGATAGATCAGACCGGTCAGCATGCCGTTCGTCTCCATGATTTTGTTCATCGCGACGACGCGGTTGGACGGATCGTAATCCGGGAATTGCTCCAGGTTTACGATGTTCTCCTTGAACCAGTCGTAGGTGTTGATCTTGTTGAACGTCACGCAAGGACTGAACACGTTGATCAACGAGAAGCCTTTATGCTGCAAGCCTTGCTCGATCAACGAAGTCAGTTGCTTCAGATCGCTGGAGAACGACTGCGCCACGAACGTCGCGCCTGCCGACAAGGCGATCTCTAATGGAGACAGCGTGGACTCGATCGAGCCTTCCGGCGTCGATTTGGTCTTGAAGCCTTCTGCGCTGCGCGGGGACGTCTGGCCTTTCGTCAGACCGTAGATCTGGTTGTCCATTACGATATACGTAACATCGAGGTTCCGGCGAATGGCGTGAACCGTATGACCCATGCCGATCGCGAAGCCGTCTCCGTCTCCGCCGGAGGCGATGACCGTAAGCTCGCGATTCGCGAGCTTGACGCCTTGGGCGATCGGGAGCGCGCGGCCGTGAATGCCGTGTAGTCCGTATGCGTTAATATAGCCGGAAATCCGTCCCGAGCAGCCGATTCCCGAGATGACCGCCAGTTGTTCCGGTTCCAGGCCGACGTTCGCCGCCGCGCGCTGGATCGCCGCTTGCACGGAGAAGTCGCCACAGCCCGGGCACCAGTTCGGCTTGACATTGTTGCGGAACTCTTTGAATGTAGCCATCTTAGTTCAGCTCCTTGCAGGCTTTATGAATTTCCGAAGGCAGGAACGGAGTTCCGTCGTACTTCAGCAAGTTGCGGATTTTGCTGTGATAGCCGATGTTTTGTTTGATCAAGTTGGCGAGTTGGCCCGTTGCGTTGTTCTCGAGCACAACGACTTGCTTCGCCGCTTCGAGATGCGGCTGCAGCATTTCGACCGGGAACGGGTGCATCTGGCGAACCATAATCTGGTTCGTCGAGATTCCATCCTCCGTTAAGCGAGCGCGCGCCTCTTCGATCGTGCCGCCCGTGGAGCCCATCGCGATGATCAGCAAATCCGGTTTCGCATGAGGCACATCCGACTTGATCGCGTTCGTGACGCGCAGGTTATGGATTTTGCCTAGGCGTTTGTCCATCATTTTCTCGCGATTAAGCGCGTTCTCGGAAGGTCTGCCTTCCTGATCGTGCTCGACGCCGGTCACGTGATGGATACCGTTCTTCGCGCCAGGAATAACGCGAGGGGATACGCCGTCCTCCGTGAACTCGTAACGCTTGAACAGGCGATTGTCTTCGTTCGCCGGCAATTCTTCCGTCACGAGCTTGCCGCGATTGATGACGATCTTGTCGTAATCGAGCGCCTCGGACGTCTGCTTGCCCAAGGACAATTGCAGATCCGTAGCGATAATGACGGGAATTTGATATTGTTCAGACAGGTTAAAGCCTTCGATCATATCGTAGAAGCACTCTTCGATCGTGCTCGGGGCGACGACCAACTTCGGAATCTCGCCGTGCGTGCCGTTGATGAGCGCATTAATATCGGATTGCTCCTGCTTCGTCGGCAGGCCCGTGGATGGACCGCCACGCTGCGTGTCGACGATAACGAGCGGCGTTTCCGTCATACCGGACAGGCCGATCGCTTCCATCATGAGTGACAGCCCCGGACCGGCCGATGCCGTCATCGTGCGGACACCCGCGTAGTTCGCGCCGATCGCCATCGTCACCGCGGCGATCTCGTCTTCGGTCTGAACGACCGTACCGCCGAACTTCGGAAGTTTCTTGATCAAATATTCCATAATTTCGGACGCCGGCGTAATCGGGTATGCCGACATCAACCGACAGCCCGCGGCGATAGAGCCGAGCGCGAGCGCTTCGTTACCGATCATGAACAGCTTTTGTTTGCCGTCCGCTTCCTCAAGCTTGAACTCGTCTAGCGGTCCGCCCGCTTGCTCGAGAACGAATTCCGCTCCGCGGCGCACTGCTTCTACGTTCTTCTCAACGATCGCCGCGCCTTTGCGTCCGAATTCTTCCTCAACCGCTTTATTGAATACTTCCATGGGCAAGCCAAGCAGCCCCCAGGAAGCCCCGGAAGCGACCATATTTTTCATGAGGGAAGTGCCTAATTCTTCTGCGATGGCCGTAATCGGAACCGCGAATAGCCGGGCTTGCACACCTTCCGGAAGCGTCGGCGAGAACTTCGCGTCGGCTACAACGACACCACCCGCCCGAAGCTCACCTGCGTTTAGATCGATACTTTCCTGGTCAAATGCAACAAGAATGTCCAGGTCATCGGAAATCGCTCGAATCGGCTTCGTGCTGATGCGGATTTTGTTGTTCGTGTGTCCGCCTTTAATCCGCGAGGAAAAGTGACGATACCCGTACAGGTAGTAACCCAGCCGGTTCAACGCGGTAGAGAAAATACGGTCGGTACTTTCAACGCCTTCACCTTGCTGGCCGCCAATTTTCCATGACAGTTGACTGATCACAGTGCCCATCTCCTCTTAATCTCTCGTTCGTCAAAAATCGACAGATTTACCCTATAATCTTTTTTATTACCCGTATAAATATTATGTTTTACCAACGTAAAATGCAAGACATATTCGCATATCGGACACATAACTGTTTGCGATGAAAACGTTCCCATTCCGAGATTGATCACCCTCGAACAATTCAATTCGGGAGATGCTTTGTAAAAAAACGGATAGCATTATCCCCCGCAATATCTTGTACGATCGATTCGGGATAACGTTTCAGCAAAGCTTCTATTAGATTCGGATAACAACCCGGGTGGTTCAAATGTTCGACATGTCTCGAGATTCCGTCGAAGTCCGAGCCGAAGGCAATATGCCTTGCTCCGCCCAATGCGCAAATATGCTCCACATGGCGGAGCACGTCCTCGATCGAGGCGGGTTCTACGGATGCGGCGAACCAAGGCACGAACGTCACGCCGATGATACCTCCCGCGGCAATCACGGCCCGGATCTGGTCGTCGGTCAGGTTGCGCGGATGGTTCACGACGGAACGGGCGTTGGAGTGCGACGCAAAGAACGGCCTGCCGGCCCGTTCGGCAAGCTCCCAGAATCCGCGATCCGACAAATGGGACACATCTACTAGGATACCCAACGTTTCGCATTCCGTAACAAGCCGTTTTCCCGCTTTCGTAAATCCGCCCCCGCGTGGCTCCATTGCGCCGTCGCACGCCCAGTTAGCGTGATTCCATGTCGGTCCGAGCAAGCGCAGCCCAAGCCGGTAAAGCAAACGCAAAACCCACATTTGGCCTTGGAGTCCTCCCGCGCTTTCCAGCGATAACATGGCTCCAATCTTTCCCTCTCGATGAGCCGTCGCCAGATCGCCCGAGCTTCGAATCAGCTTAAAGCCTTTTTTCGTCAGAATCTCATGCCAGAACAACTCCGCCGCCCAGAATACGGACTCCGGTTCCTCCCGCTGCGTCTCGGGCAGGAAGATCGGAAACACCTGAAGCCCGATTCCTCCTTGCCTCAATCGCTCGGGAGTCGCGTCGAATACGGTTCCCGCATTCGAATCGTCCCAACCGGCACCAGGGTGCTCCAATAGTTTGCAGATTACGTCGGCATGCAAATCCACGATTCTCATCGCTTGCTCCCCCTCGTTCAGCGACTTGCAACGATATTAAGAACGCGCAACAAAAAAACCTGCTGCATCGATCATGCCCCGTCCGGCGCCGGGCGCCGGGTCGCAAGCATCATCAAGGAACAGGTCAACGACAACCTCCGTGCGCTTACCTCGGCTCGACAATGAGTTTGATTGCCGTCCGATCTTCTCCATCGATCACGATATCCGTAAAAGCCGGGATGCAGATCAGGTCTACCCCGCTCGGTGCCACGAATCCGCGGGCGATCGCGACCGCTTTGACCGCTTGATTAAGCGCCCCTGCGCCGATCGCTTGCAATTCGGCGGCGCCGCGCTCGCGGAGCACGCCTGCCAGTGCGCCAGCTACGGAATTTGGATTGGACTTTGCGGAAACCTTTAATACTTCCATGACCAGTACCTCCTCTTATGACAACCAGACTGGCACATCGGTTGCATCGGGAATTCATCGGAAATCAAAGGATGGGCCCACTAAGGCATACTTATTCGGTAACCCGCCTATTAATTCCTTCTTTTCCAGAGGGGTTTGGTTATGGCGATCGCCCACGAATCTGAATCGCGGCTATACCGCGATCCAGGAGTCCTCATCTACGGATATATTTTGCACTTTAACGGCTTTGCCGGTCGTTTCGTCGATATCCACGAATACGCCGTTCAGCGTCCATTTGCCTTCCGCGACCGTAAATCTGCCGGGCATTCCCGTGATGAAACGCCGCAGCACCGTTTCCTTCTCCATGCCAAGCACGCCGTCGCGCGGTCCCGTCATTCCCGCATCGGTCAGATAGGCCGTTCCCTCCGGCAATATTCTCGCATCGTTCGTCTGTACGTGCGTATGCGTCCCGACGACAAGTGAAGCATAACCGTCCAGATGCCAGCCCATCGCGATCTTCTCGCTGGTCGCTTCCGCGTGGAAGTCGACGAGAATGCATTTCGTCTGGCGGCGAAGCGCCTCGATCTCCTCTTCCGCCGTCCGGAACGGGCATTCCGCCGGCGGTAGGAACGTACGGCCAATCAGATTAACGACGCCAAGCTCCTTGCCTCCGACTTTGACGATCATGCTCCCGCGGCCGGGCGTTCCCGGCGGCAGATTCGAAGGACGGACCATACGCGGCTCGTCGTCGATAAATTCGAATATATCCCGGTTATCCCACGTATGGTTGCCCATCGTAATCCCGTGGACGCCCCATTCGAACAGCTCGCGCGTAATTGCGGCGTTGATGCCGCGTCCTCCCGCGGCATTCTCTCCGTTCGCGATAATGATATGAGGCTGATATTTGTCTTTGATCCAGGGCAGCAGACGTTTCACCGTTTCTCTGCCGACGTTGCCGACGATATCGCCGATAAATACGACTTTCATAGCAGTTCAACTCTCTTTCCATTTGAAAAAAGGGAAAAAGTGGCTGCATATTCGCGCAGCCACTTCTCAGCCTTCCATGCATTCCGTTCCTTATTTGGCGTACTCGACCGCACGGGTCTCACGAATAACCGTAACCTTGATGTGGCCTGGATAATCCAGTTCACCTTCGATTTTCTTCGTGATATCCCGGGCTAGGCGGAACGCCTCCGTGTCGTCGATCTTCTCCGGTTGTACCATGACGCGCACTTCGCGTCCGGCTTGGATCGCGTACGATTTCTCGACGCCTTCGAACGATTCCGAGATCGCCTCGAGCTTCTCGAGCCGGCGAATATACGTCTCAAGCGTCTCGCGACGAGCGCCAGGACGAGCCGCGCTGAGCGCGTCCGCCGCACCGACGAGCATCGCGATAACCGAAGTGGCTTCCACGTCTCCGTGGTGGGATGCGATACTGTTAATGACAACGGGATGTTCCTTGTACTTCTTGCCCAATTCCACGCCGATCTCGACATGCGAGCCTTCCACTTCGTGGTCGAGCGCTTTGCCGATATCATGAAGCAATCCCGCGCGTTTCGCAAGCGTGATGTCTTCTCCCAGCTCCCCGGCCATCAGTCCGGTCAGATAGGCGACTTCCATCGAATGCTTCAGCACGTTCTGTCCATAGCTCGTCCGGAATTTCAGTCGGCCAAGAATCTTGATCAGATCCGGGTGCAGGCCGTGAACGCCAACCTCGAAGGTCGCCTGTTCGCCGTACTCGCGGATTCGTTCGTCGACTTCCTTGCGCGACTTCTCCACCATTTCCTCGATGCGGGCCGGGTGAATCCGTCCGTCCGCAACCAGCTTTTCCAATGAAGTCCGGGCGATCTCCCGACGAATCGGATCGAAGCCCGACAGAATAACCGCTTCCGGCGTATCATCGATAATAAGGTCAATACCCGTTAACGTCTCAAGCGCACGGATGTTACGGCCTTCGCGACCGATGATGCGGCCTTTCATCTCTTCGTTAGGCAGTGCCACGACGGATACCGTCGTTTCCGCCACGTGATCCGCGGCGCAGCGTTGAATCGCGAGAGAGATGATGTCGCGAGCTTTCTTGTCGCCTTCTTCTTTCGCTTGATGCTCGATTTCTTTGATCATTTGCGCCGTTTCGTGACGCACTTCCTGTTCGACGCTCGTCAGAATCAATTGCTTGGCATCTTCCGTCGTCATATTGGAAATGCGTTCCAGCTCGGCGATTTGTTGCTTATGCAGCAATTCGATCTGGTCTTGAATCTCTTCGATCCGTTTCTCTTTGTTGGCGACTTGCTCCTCTTTGCGCTCCAACGCTTCGAGTTTGCGATCCAGCGACTCTTCCTTCTGCAATAGCCGCCTTTCCAGGCGTTGAATTTCGTTACGGCGTTCGCGAATATCGCGTTCCGCCTCGTTACGGAGTTTGTGCACCTCGTCTTTGGCTTCCAGCACCGTTTCCTTGCGGACGGCTTCTGCTTCTTTCTTCGCAGCTTCTACGATCTGAACGGCAGCCGCTTCGGCGCTGGAGATTTTGGCTTCCGCAATGGATTTGCGTACGACATAACCGATCCCAAAGCTAAGGACGCCAACAACGAGAATGATCAAGATCCAGATCCATGGGGCAATCGTCATGGTCTTCACCTCCTCGTTGCATCACCAAGGCAACCGCTTGGGGATACTTATTCAATTGATTTTCCGGTTTCCAAACCGTTTGATTACGTGTGAACAAATCAAAAAGTGTCGAAATAACGCTCTCCGAAACGCTTCTTGGAAGGAAAAAGCGGCCGGAGTGGAAGATGGAATACAATTTCATTTTATCTTTTACGAATTTAGATTGTCAAGCAAGCCTGCAAGTCGTCTTGCGCCAAGCGGCGCGTGCTTTCCATTAATCTTCCATGTATTCCGAATCATGCAAGACGTCGTCTCCGAAACCCTCGTCCGAATCATCTTCGCCAGTCTCTTCTGCCGCTTGCTGCGCGGCCCATTTGACGATATTTGACGGGAACCCTCTACGCATGAGCAGCCCCATCAACTTCATCTTCCGTTCCCTGTCATTCCCTTTCGTATTCGGCCATCTCTTGCGCGCTAACGCCAGCGCCGACTCCCGTTCCACCTCGCCGTCCAATCCGTCGATCGCCCGGTCGATATCTTGGCGCTCGACGCCTCTTTGCAACAACTCCTGCCGAATCAACATCCGGCCTTTGCGCTGCCCCGTCGCGCGCTGCTCCGTATACCGTCTTGCGAATGCCTCGTCGTCTAGCATCCTTTGCGCCCGCAACCGTTCGAGGCAAGCCGACACGGCCTCCGGCGCATACCCTTTGCGCCGCAGCGCTTGGGACAGCTCCGCCGTCGTCCTTGCCTTCCGCTCGAGCATCAGAAGCGCCGAGCGATAGGCTTCTTCCTTCTGTTCATCCTGCACAAGCGCCGCTACCTCTTCCACCGATAACCGACGCCCCTTCAATAATCGCAGGCTCACCAGCGTATCTTCATGTACCGTAATCAACGTCTCGTCCGCTTCCTTCGCCGACTGGGCTCCCGCGATCAGAGCGTCTACCTCATCGTTCCAGTCCGACGTCTCCGGTTCGGCCGTCGAAGCCTCCTTCGATCGTTCATCCGCTTCCATCTCCGGATGCGGATCGAGCTTTAACGAGATTCGATACATATGCGGTTTTTTCGGGTGCGCTTCGATCCCCGTCACGACCGCTCCGACTTCCGGCAGCGGCAACGGCTGTTTCCGTTCCGTTTCCTTGGCCTTCCCGGCACGCCTAGGCTTGTACATCGCTTGATAGGCCTCCTCCGAAAAATAGGCAAGGCGGCACGTAATCTGCCGCCTCGCCTATCATCTATTATTCCTCTTCGCCGAACTCGTCGTCCTCATCGTCTTCATCCGCCGAGAATGAACCCGAAGGGGCGGCGGCAGCCGCAGAACTAAGCAGCGCTTCGCGAATCTGCTTCTCGATCTTCTCCGCGATCTCCGGATTGTCCTTCAAATACTGCTTGGCGTTCTCCCGGCCTTGGCCGAGACGCTCGTTGTTATAGGAGAACCAGGCACCGCTCTTCTGAACAATGTCCTGCTCCGATCCGATGTCGATGATGCTGCCGACTCGGGAGATCCCTTCCCCGTACATGATGTCGACTTCCGCCTGCTTAAACGGAGGCGCCACCTTGTTCTTGACGACTTTGATCTTCGTACGGTTACCAACTACGTCGTTGCCTTGCTTGATCGCTTCGACCCGGCGCACGTCAAGCCGCACGCTCGCGTAGAACTTCAGGGCCCGTCCGCCCGGCGTTACTTCCGGGTTGCCGAACATGACGCCGACTTTCTCGCGCAGTTGGTTGATGAAGACCGCCAGGCACTTGGACTTGCTGATCGCCCCGGACAATTTGCGCATCGCTTGGGACATCAGACGGGCTTGCAAGCCGACGAAAGAGTCTCCCATGTCGCCCTCGATCTCCGCTTTCGGCACGAGTGCAGCTACCGAGTCGACGACGATGATATCGACTGCGCCGCTTCGCACGAGCGCTTCGGCGATCTCCAGCGCTTGCTCGCCCGTATCGGGCTGCGAGAGCAGCAGCTCGTCGATGTTCACGCCGAGGCTTCTCGCGTATGTCGGATCGAGCGCATGCTCCGCGTCGATGAACGCCGCAGTTCCGCCCGAGCGCTGCACTTCAGCGATCGCGTGAAGGGACACTGTCGTCTTACCCGAAGATTCGGGTCCGTATACTTCTATAATACGTCCGCGAGGGTAGCCGCCGATTCCGAGCGCGATATCCAATGCCAGGACTCCGCTGGATACCGACTCCACCGTACGCTGCGCGCTTTCTCCCAATTTCATTACAGAACCTTTACCGAATTGCTTCTCGATCTGGCGCAAGGCCATGTCTAGTGCGGCGCGACGATCCGACAACACACCCACATCCTTATCTATTTGATAGTTTTATCATACCGTGTTTCCAACCGTTTGCCAAGCATTTTAAGAACATTTGTTCGATTATTTTGCGAAAAAAGAACCGCAGCAAAGTAATCTTCGCTACGGTTCTTCCGCAACTTTCATGTAAACTTTAACACAAGCCTGACGAGTTGACAAGCATCGACAAAGATTTGTCACAATCTGTTTTACGTCCCCACCGATCCGATTCCTCTGAGCGAAAGGGATATCGTCAGAGAGGAACGAGACGCGCGCAGCCCGCAGAGCTTAACCCTGACCCGACAGCGATTGCCAGAGCATGTACAGCGCCCGCTTCGCCGCGCGTAGGCGGATGCCCTCGCGGTCGCCGGATAGCTGCAGCTTCTCCACTCTCGTGACTCCGCCGCGTTCTGCCAGGCCGACATAGACAAGGCCTACGGGTTTGTCTTCGGCCGCGGACGGTCCCGCATTGCCGGTAACCGACAGCGCGAAATCGGAGTCCGCGGCGGCTCTCATGCCTTCCGCCATCACGGCCGCCGTCTCGGCGCTGATCGCCCCGGGCGCGCCTGGCCCTTCCAACAGCTCGCGGGACACGCCCAATTGCTTCATCTTCACTTCGTTGCTATACGAGACGATTCCGCCCTTGTAGACAACAGCGCTTCCCGGTATCGTCGTGACGAGCCCGGATAACATGCCGCCCGTGCAGCTTTCGGCCAGCGTCAGCGTCCGCTGCTGCTGCGTCAGCATGCGGACGACAGCTGCCTCGATGGGCACGTCGTCTTCCGCGTACAAGTATTCCCGCGTTCTGCGGCGAATCTCGACGAGCGTGCCTTCCAGCTTCCGTGCCGCCTCATCGGCATCGGTCGCCTTCGTGGACACGCGAACAGCGACTTCCCCCTCCTTGGCGTAAGGGGCGATCGTCGGATCCTGCTGCTCCCGGATCAGGTCGATGAGCAGATCCTCCAGCATCGATTCCCCGATGCCGGCAAACTTCATCATGACCGAATGCAGCGCTGCCGATGGCCCCAACTGCTCCTTCAACCAAGCCGAACCGTCGTTATCGAACATCGGCTTCATCTCGCGGGGAGGCCCGGGCAGCAGCAAATAACTGATGCCGTCAACGGTCAAAGCGTTGCCTACCGCAAGCCCCGTATCGTTGCGAAGAGGCGTAGCCCCTTCGATCAACATCGCCTGGCGGCGGTTGCTCTCGACGAAAGCGCCGCCCCGGCTCGCGAACATGTTCATAATCTTTTCCATCGTCGGTTCGTGCAACCCGATCCCGCGGCCTACATATTCCGCCAGCGCATCCCGCGTCAGATCGTCGAGTGTCGGGCCCAAGCCGCCCGTGAAGACGAGCAAGTCCGCCCTTCCTCTCGCGATGCCGATCGCTTGCATTAACCTTTCCTTGTTGTCGCCCACAACGGTCTGGTAATAAACATCAATGCCCAGCTCTGCCAATCCTCGCGACAGATACTGGGCGTTTGTGTTTACGATTTGACCGAGGAGCAGTTCCGTGCCAACGGCGATAATCTCTGCTCTCATGAAACCGCACCTCGCAAGATTCGAACCCGGCCGCGCAGGCGGTCAGTCCGAAACCGGAATCAGATTTTTGTTTTTCACGAAATAATCGACGCCCGAATACACGGTAATGAGTACAGCCGCCCATACGACGACCAGATCGATGCGAAAGTCGATGAAGTTAAACGGAAAATTGTTCAGCAGCAATACGATGATCATCGTGATCTGTATCGCCGTCTTCCATTTGCCCCATTTGCTCGCGGCCAGAACGGCCCCCTCGAGCAAAGCGACTTGCCGCAGGCCGGTTACCGCCCATTCGCGGCTTATGATAATGATCGCGACCCAAGCCCCGAGCTTCTCCATTTCGACCAATGCGATGAGCACGGCCGCCATAAGCAGCTTATCCGCGAGCGGATCGAGCAGCTTCCCGAGATTCGTGACGATCTTGCGCTTGCGCGCGATGTAGCCGTCTAGACCGTCCGTGCTTGCCGCGATAATAAAGAGCAACACGGCGCACAGTTGGTTATAGGAGATCGAGTACTCTCCGATCGTAAGGGTTCCTAGATTCACTTTGACCAACATCAGTATCGTAACGATCGGAACGAGAAAGATTCTGGCGAGCGTGATCCGGTTGGCGAGGTTCACGCGATTCCCTCCCCTGACAAATCATACTCGTAAGCATGGGTAATCCGGACTTTGCCCATCTCGCCGATCTGCACCGGGCAATTCGTAATGTACACTTCGCCGTCCACTTCCGGAGCATCGTATTGGCTGCGGCCGATAAACACGTCGCTTCGCCCGTCGTAGCGTTCCACGAGTACGTCCAGCGTGCGCCCTACGTATTTCGAGGCGTTCTCCGTCGCCACTTGGCGCTGAATCTCCATTAGCGTATTGGCGCGGAACTGCTTCACTTCATCCGGCAATTGGTCCGGCAACCGGTTCGCAGGCGTATCTTCTTCCTGAGAATAGGTGAAGACGCCAAGACGGTCGAATTTTACTTCGCGGACGAAATCGCACAGCTTCTCGAAATCTTCTTCCGTTTCTCCCGGGAAACCGACGATCATCGAAGTGCGGAGCGCCACTTCCGGAATGTGAGAGCGGATTTTCCCGATCAATTCTCGAACGTCGCGTTGCCGGCCCGGTCTGCGCATTCTTTTCAGAATCGTATCCTCGCTGTGCTGCAGCGGCATATCGATATAATTGCAGATTTTCGGATTCGCGGCGATCGTCTCGATCAGTTCGTCCGTGAAGAAACCCGGATAGGCGTAATGCAAGCGTACCCACTCGATGCCCGGCACTTCGCTCACCCGATTCAGCAATTCCGGAAGCTTGAAGCCATCGTACAGATCGGTTCCGTAGTTCGTGGAATCCTGGGCGATCAGGCTGATTTCCTTGACGCCTTGATCGGCAAGCGACTGAACCTCGGCCAGAATCGACTCGACCGAACGGCTGCGGAACTTCCCGCGCATGATCGGAATGCTGCAGAACGTACAGGCGTTGTCGCAGCCTTCGGCGATTTTTACGTATGCCGTGTGGCGCGCCGTACTGAGCAGTCTAGGCAGTTTTTCTTCATAGTTAAATACGGGGTTGCCTACGTAGACCGGCTTGCGGCCGCGAAGCGCCTCGTCGATAATGTCGTTGATCCGATGGAAATCTCCCGTACCGACGATCCCGTCGATTTCCGGCATTTCATCCATCAATTCTTTTTTATACCTTTGGGTTAGGCAACCCGATACGATAAGCGCCTTTAAACGAGCCGTCTCTTTCAGCTCCGCTAGGTTCAATATCGTATTTACCGATTCTTCCTTCGCCGCGTCGATGAAACCGCACGTATTCACGATGACGACCGTCGCATCCTCCGGCTTCTCGACAAGCGAGAACCCTCTCTGGTGAATGAGGCCGGACATAATCTCCGAATCGACTAGATTTTTCTCGCAGCCTAGCGTGACGACGCTGACTTTCTCTATCATGGATGACTTCCCCCAAACGTTCGTCCGTTATTATCCACAACAGTATATACGAACCCGCCGAATGGTGTCAAAAACGGACGGCCATTACCGATAGTTCGTAAACTGCAGTTCAAGGGACAGACCCGCTCCCTGAAGAAGAGACATAACGGCTTGCAGGTCGTCTTTGCTCTTGCCCGTTACCCGCAGTTGATCTCCCTGGATTTGGCTTTTGACCTTCAGCTTGGAATCCCGAATGAGCACGTTCATCTTCTTCGCGTTCTCCTGATCGATGCCTTGTTTAAGCTTGATCGTTTGGCGAACCGTTCCGCCCGATGCGGGCTCGATTTTGCCGTACTCCAGGTTCAAGATCGGAACGCCGCGTTTGATCATTTTGGATTGCAGAATATCGACTACGCTTTTGAGCTTATAGTCGCTATCGGAGACGACGACCAATTGGTCGTTCTCCAGCTTAATGTCGCTTTTGCTGCCTTTGAAGTCGAAACGGGTTTCGATTTCTTTCAGCGATTGCGTAACCGCGTTGTTCATTTCCTGCATGTCCACCTTGGACACGACGTCGAACGAATATTCCGATGCCATTAACGATCCTTCCTTTCAGCTATTGCCCTATTATGGATATATTATAGCATGAGTACCGCCCATGAATAAAACAAGAAGCCCCATCAAGGGGGCTTCGCTTATTGCGGCTGTTCGGCTATTGGAGTAAAAATGTATTTTGACGATCCCGCCGAGTTGCCGTCGTCGAATGTTGCGTCATCCACGTAGAATGTCACCTGATCGGTACGGCCTACGTTTACGTATAACGGCATATCCAAGTCGAACGTAAATACTTCCGGTTTGGTCGTGCTCTTGGAGAGCCGCGTTTTCCCGTTTCGGTTGTTCTCCCGAACTTCAAACCAGACTTTGCCGGTCACGTCGAGTTTTAATTGGTGTCCTTCTGCGGGGGTCACGTCGTAGTAATTAACGTTGCCCTTTTTCTCCCTGAACGTCAGCGTAACCGAGCTCTCGGAAGGCGACGGAGGGGCGGTTTCCGAAGGGGTCATGCTCGGAATTTCGTCTGAAGGGGACACCGTAGCCGACTCCGTGGATATCGGCGGTTTGGAATTCAGTTCTCTCGCGTCGGGTTCTTTGTTATTCGTCCAATAAACATAAATGACTGCTATGATCAAAATAGGAAAAGCCCACATCAGCATCGATACGGCGGCTTTGCCCCAACGGTCGTTATGCTGCACGCTTCTTCTTCTCGGTTTGATCTTCGGGTCCGCGATGATCGTTTCGATCGACGGTGGCTGCGGCAGTTCCTTGTGATAAAGACGAAGCACCTCCTCCGCGTCCAGACCGACCGTTTCCGCGTACGTTTTAACGAAAGCACGCACATAAAAGGATCCTGGCAGTACTTTATAATCACCAGACTCGATCGCTTCCAGGTAACGTTTGCGTATTTTGGTGTACTCTTGAATATCGTCGAGCGTATAACCGCGCTGCTCGCGCGCCTTGCGAAGCAGATCGCCCAGATCGGACATGTTTTTTTCACCTCCCGGCAGTGCTACTTTCTCGGTATGTAGCTTAGAATTCATCGTTTAGACCCGCCGTCGTGAATTTCTCGTAAGTGATTTCCTCGTCGGGCGTATTGCGCAGTTCCACGATGCAATCGAACAAATCGTAATCGTAATTGGACTCCCTTACGAATATGTCCGGATGTTCGATCACCTTCGTCGAAGGCATGGCCATGATCTCCTGGAGCAACGCGTAATGCTTCTCGTTGGAGCGGATCGTACTGACGATCCCGTCGATAATAAAGACGTTGTTCGGATTCATTTCCTCTTCCGATAATTGGCTTCTTACGGTTTGGCGCAGCAACGTCGAAGAGACGAAAGCCCAACGCTTGTTGGAGCATACGCTTCCCGCGATAATCGATTCCGTCTTGCCTACCCGCGGCATGCCGCGAAGGCCGATCGTTTGATTGCCTTCTTTCTTGAACAATTCGCCCAAAAAATCGACCAATAGGCCTAATTCGTCGCGGGTGAAGCGGAACGTCTTCCTATCGTCGGAATCTCGCTCGATATACCGGCCGTGCCGGACGGCCAAAATGTCCGTCAGACGAGGCGGGCGAAGCGTCACGACCGTAATGTTCTCGACTTTGCGGAGCATCTTGCCGAGCAGTTCGATTTTCTCTTCATCGTCGGTTTGCAAGAGCATTCCGCGCGTACGGTCTTCCACTCCGTTGATCGTAAGAATGTTCACTTCCAGCATCCCAAGCAATGAAGCGATATCGCCGAGCAAACCGGGGCGATTTTTGTGAATCTTGTACTCCATGTACCATTGTTTGGGTTCCATCTTGCACCTCGTTCGAATTACGGAAAAATATGCCGATTATGTTATGAGTTAGAAATGGCTTTCCGTTTTTAACGCCCTTCTCTTTTATTCTACAACGCTCCTCATTATCCTGCAAAATAAAACAAATTATTACTCCAAAAGTCCTATAAAGTTTAAAAAGGCCGCAGATGGACAGAAAGCCTCCGCATGGAGGCTTTCCTTAACACTGCAGCTTAATTGCTGCTATCCGCGAGCTTCACCATCAGGCGCGCCATCGTCTTGCGATCCGCTTCGTCTCCGACATCCCAGAGTTCTTTCAGAACTCTTTGCTCGTCGTTTTTCGGGTCGACCTTCTGGCCGAGAAATTCTCCGATCTCATAAGCGAGCTTAGAGATGGCTTCCTCATTAATGCCAAGTTTCTTAGCCGCTTCTACTCGATCGCCCAAGAACTTTTTCCAGGTGTCGAAATTGTTGAGTACGGTTGACATTGAGCAGCCTCCTAGCGGTGTTGGGTTAAAATAAGCTCAACGCTAATATGTCCGTAATCAAACGTATGTATGCGGCCGGAAACGGGGTCACATATGCCATCCGCCGTTCAGACTGAGCGTCTGCCCCGTGACGTATCCCGCTTTTTCCGAGACAAGGAAGCGGACCAACTGAGCGACTTCCTCGGATCGCCCGAGCCGTCCGGCCGGGATCTCCCCGCACAGTCGCAAGCGATCGTCGGCGTCAAGATCGGCCAGCATATCTGTATCGATCGCCCCGGGACTAACCGCGTTGACGGTAATGAATGATGAGGCCCATTCTTTGGCCAGCGACTTCGCCAGAGCGTTCAGGCCGCCTTTGGAAGCGGCGTACGCCGCTTCGCCGGAAGCCCCGACCTCGCCCCAGATGCTAGACAGAAGCACGAATCTCCCCCATCTGCGCCATCTCATTGCCGGGCCGAACCATTGGGCCAAATAATAAGCGCCCTTCAAATTGACGTGCATTAGATCGTCCCATATCTGCTCGTCGGTATCCTCCAGCAGATTGTAATGCGCCATGCCCGCGCAGTGAACGACGATATCGGGCGACCACTCCAGATCGTCCAAACGTTGCTTAAGCGCCATGGCCGATGATTTGCCGCGAAGATCCGCCTGTACGGCGACCGCTTGGCTCCCGAAGCTCCTGCACGCCTCGGCTACCGTCTCGGCTGCCTCCGCCGCCGCGTTGTATTGGATGGCTACGTCGGCGCCGTCCGCAGCCAATTGCCGGGCCACCGCGGCTCCGATGCCGCGGGAGGCGCCGGTTACGAGCGCGACGCGTTTCAAGCCGTCCCGCTTCTTACGATGGAGATCGCGAGCCGGTCTGGGTCGGCGTGCTCTTTAAGCCGTTCGTTAATCTCGTCCGGCGTCAAGCTTTCGTACAATTCAACGACCTTGAACAGATCGCCGCCTTTGTGCCGGTAACGCGTAAATTCACTGGCGATCGCTTCGGGGCTGTTCATCATACGCAGGAACGCTCCGATTTTTTTGCGGCGGGTCCGTTCGAAAACCTCAGAGGAAATTCCGTTCTTTGCCGCATCGTACAGCGCTTGGCTGACTCTGGCCGCCAACTCGTCTGGATCTCTCGTCTCGCCGCCGATCATCGAGAACGAATAACCCGGACCCGTATTGTATTCGTGTCCGAAACCGTCCGAGATCAGATTGTCGTCATATAACTGCTGGTACAACGGAGAACTCGAGCCGAGAACGGCTTCGAGCGCCAACTTCGTCGTCAGTTCTCGGCGCACGGGGTCTTCGCCCTCGTACGATTCCTCCTTGAATCCGAACAAACATTTCGGAAGGGATACCGGCAAGCTTAATTCCTTTCTTTTGTCCTTCACCTGCGGCGGCTCCGCCTCAAACAACCGTTTGATCTCTCCGCCTGGAGCGAATGTTTTCGCCGCTTGATCGCGTTTGACGCGCTCCAACGTAGCCTCGGGGTCGACGCCTCCGACGACGAACAAAGTCATGTTCGACGGATGGTAGAACGTGTTATAGCAATCGTACAGCATTTCTTTCGTAATCGAGCGGACAGAATCCGCCGTTCCCGCGATATCGATATGGACGGGATGACGCGAATACATCGCCTCGATCAGGCCGAAATACACGCGCCAATCCGGATTGTCGCGGTACATATCGATCTCCTGGACGATGATGCCCTTCTCCTTCTCCACATTCTCGTCCGTGAAATACGGATTTTGGACGAAGTGAAGCAACGTGTCCAAATTCGCATCCACTTCGTGCGTCGCCGTGAACAAATATACCGTTCGGTCGAAGCTCGTATAGGCATTAGCTGAAGCGCCTTGGGATGCGAATTGCGAGAAAATGTCTCCTTCGGGCTCTTCGAACATTTTGTGCTCGAGGAAATGGGCGATTCCGTCCGGCACCTTGATCGTCGTTCCGTCCGGTCTCGTAAAATGATTGTCCACGCTGCCATATCGAGACGTGAACGTGGCATACGTTTTCGTAAATCCCGGCTTCGGTAGAATAAACACTTCCAGCCCATTATCCAGCTTCTCGTGCCACAACGTCTCCTGCAACTTCGGATAAGATGTCGTCGCCATCTTAGCTTTCCTCCTTCCGATCTCGCAAGAAATAGATGGTGTCCAGCTCTACGCCTTGCGCGACCGCGGTAACCATCTCCGGCGTAACGGCCTGAATCTCGGCAATAAAGCTGTCTCCCGTACGTTCCGCTCCGGACATTACGTTGCTGAAGTCGAATGCGATCCGCTCGAACGCCGAATCCTGAAGCTCGCGCAACTGGCCGCCGATCATCGCTTGCGTCCGGCGGAGATCATCCGCCTCGAATTGTCCGGCTTTCATCGCGTCGAGCTGTTCACGCATAATCTTAACCGCTTTCTCGTAATTGGCAGTCTCGATACCGGATTGCAAGGTCAATATCCCTTTATGTCCGTCAAGACGGGATGAAGCATAATAAGCAAGGCTTGCCTTTTCACGCACGTTCATGAACAGCTTGGAATGCGGGAATCCGCCCAAAAGCCCGTTATAAACGAGCAAAGAGGCGTATTTGTCGCTCCCGTAGGTTTCACCGACGCGAAGGCCCATATTCAGCTTGCCTTGACCGACGTCCATGCGCTCGACGATCGTCTGCACTTCGGAACGCGCGGGTCTAAGCGACGGCGGCGCATAACGCGATGGTTCTCCGGTCGGAAGCCGGAACGACTTCTCAACAAGAGCCTGCACTTCTTCCAAAGTCGTATCACCTGATACGTACAAGTCGAAAGAAGCCTCCTGCAGCCATTGCCGATAAGCTTGATAGAGCTTGTCGGCGTTCAATTCGGCCAGTTGGTCCTTGCGTCCAAGCGCCAGAAGCCGGAACGGTTCGTCTTTGCACATTTCTTCGACGCAGCGTTCGGCGGCATAGCGGATTTTATCGTTGATGATCGCTTCGATTCTCTTGGAGATCGTCGTTTTCTCGGCTTCTACGTACTTGGAACGGAATTTGCCATCTTCCAACGCGGGCGATGTAAGCACTTCGCCCAAGAAGGACAGTGCTTCTCCGAGCAAAGAATCAGAAGACGAGACAAAGCGGTCGTTGATCATATCGAGCCGGAACTGAACGATCTGGTGATCGCCCCTCTTATACAGGTCGAAGCCGAAACCGGCTCCATACAGGTCGTCGAGCCGTTCGCGGAACGATATCGTTTCGGGGAAGCTTTGGGTACCGCGCCTTAGCACGAACGGGGCCAAGGCAACCGAGGTCACCTTCTCTTCTGTTAACGGCACGCCCGCGAATAACGACAAGGCGAACGTTTTGAAGCGTTTCGTCGGAAGCACGTGCAGGCGCATTCGCCCCAATGTTCCTCTCTGGAACTGTTCGGACATCATCTCATGCTCCTTTAAGTAGAGTCACATCGCAAAAGTTATTTCTTGGCATTTCAGCCCCATTCTAACCGATTGGACGAACCGGAAGCAAATGCGGGTAGGCTGCGAAACGTCCCAAAATACAGGCAACCAACCGCGCCCCGTCGAAAGGACGTCGGTTGGTTGCCTCCACAGTTACCTACAAAAAATATGTTTACCGATCGTTTTATATTGAGGACGGGTCCAAATCCACTTCGACGTCGCCGTTTCCGGATTGAAATAATATAGACAGCCGTCGCTCGGATCCCATCCGCTCATGGCGTCTTTGACCGCTTTGAGCGCACTATCGTTCGGGGTCAGCCAGATTTGTCCGTCCGCTACGGCCGTGAAGGCTCCCGGCTGGAAGATGACTCCCGTCGGCGTGTTCGGAAATTCCGGCGACTTCACGCGATTCAGGATGACGGCCGCTACAGCTACCTGACCTTCGTACGGTTCCCCGCGGGATTCTCCGTACACCGCATTAGCCATCATCTTCATGTCCTTATCGGTGAAACCGAGGTTATTCGATGCGGGGAGATTATTGCTTTCATTCGTGGGCTTGCCCCCGGCTCCCGCATTGCCGCCTCCGGACGTCTGCGGCAATTCCTCCGCTGTCGGCTTCCAGCTTTTCGTCGCCTGCCACAGCTTCAGCTTTGTTTTCGCCCCGACGATGCCGTCCGACTTCATGCCGAACTTCCACTGAAACCAGGTGACCGCGTTTTTCGTTTTCGCGCCGAAGTCGCCGTCTACTTTGCCGTCGTAATAGCCGAGCGCCTTAAGCCGGCCTTGCAATTCGTAGATATCTTTGCCCGACGAGCCTTCTTTAAGGATAGCGTTGCTGAACGTTTCCCGGGTTTGATTGTGATGCTGCAACGTATATAACCCAAGCAAGCCGAAAACGACGCATACGGTTAAAATCACGAGACGGTAACTCACGTAAGTCACGCCTTTCTTGGTCCATGTTAGTCTTCGACCGTTAGTATGAGAAAGGCGGGAGGCTCTTATACCCAAATCATCTGTTTGTTGGCCTTAAATACAAAACTCGCCGTCCTGATTAGGACGGCGAGTTTCGTTATGATGGAATCCGCTGCTGGTACTGTTCCATTGTCATCAATACCTCGCGAGGTTTGCTGCCCTCGTAAGGCCCGACGACACCTTTGGCCTCCATGGAGTCGATCAGCCTCGCAGCGCGCGTGTAACCGATGCGCATACGCCTCTGAAGCAGAGATACGGAAGCTTGCTTCGCATCAAGTACGATCTGGACCGCCTGATCGAACAGCTCGTCCAGCATTTCTTCCGAGGCCTCGCTGGCGCTATCGTCTACTTCGGGCACTAGCTCCTCGTTGTATTCCGCTTCCGCTTGGCCGCGGCAATAACCCACGACGGCCTCCACTTCCCCGTCGGACAAGAACGCCCCTTGAACCCGGATCGGCTTGGATGCGCCCATCGGCAGGAATAGCATGTCCCCTCTGCCGAGCAGCTTCTCCGCGCCGACCATATCCAGAATCGTACGGGAGTCGACTTGCGACGATACGCCGAACGCGATCCGGCTCGGAATGTTCGCTTTGATGACACCTGTAATGACGTCGACCGAAGGCCGCTGCGTCGCGATGATCAGATGGATGCCCGATGCCCGCGCCATTTGCGCGAGACGGCAGATCGCATCCTCCACATCGTTCGCCGCGACCATCATCAGATCGGCAAGCTCGTCTACGATCACGACGATATAAGGCAGAACGGCATCTGGATTGTTGCCGCTCATCATCAAGGCGTTGTACCCTTCGATATTTCTCGTTCCCGACTTCGAGAATTTCTCGTATCTTTTCTCCATCTCCACGACGATCTTTTTCAGCGCGAGTGAAGCGCGCTTCGGATCTGTAACGACGGGCGCCAGCAAATGCGGAATCCCATTGTAAACGTTCAGTTCCACCATCTTCGGGTCGATCATGAGAAATTTGACTTCCTCGGGCTTCGCTTTGTAAAGCAGACTCGTTATGATTCCGTTGATGCAGACGGATTTCCCCGAACCCGTCGCCCCTGCGACGAGTAAGTGCGGCATTCTAGCCAAGTTGCCCACGATCGGCTGCCCGGAAATATCTCGTCCGAACGCGATCGTCAGCTTGGCCTGCGAATCCTGAAACGGTTGCGTCTCCAACACTTCCCGCAGCGTCACGACGCTGACCTCGTTGTTCGGAACCTCGATGCCGATCGCGGATTTGCCCGGTATCGGGGCTTCCATACGAATGTCTTTGGCGGCGAGCGCCAGAGCGATATCGTCGGTCAGACTGACGATACGGCTTACTTTCACGCCTACGTCCGGTTGCAGTTCGTAGCGGGTAACGGCTGGCCCTCTCGCTACGTCCAGCACTTTAGCTCGTACGCCGAAGCTTTCGAGGGTTGCTTCCAGCTTCCTAGCGGTATTCATATAATCTGCCGGGTTGCCGGATTTATTGTTTCCGCTCGGTTTGTCTAACAAGTTCACAGCAGGCAGTTTATAAGGCTTCTGAACTTTGCGGACCGGTTTCGGCGCGGCAGTCGCTTCCGGTAGCGCAACCTGTTCACCATCCGTTGGCAGCTCCATATCCTCTTCCGGATCGGCATCGCGTTTATCGGAGAGCGGTAATTCCGCTCCGGGTATCGCCATCATTCGTTCTTGTCCGTCCCATTCGCCTTCAGCATCGGAGTCGGGATCGCCGGCGGAATCGATATCCGTTTCGCGATCGGAATCTTCGTACGTCTGAGCAGAGAAGTCCGTAAATCGAGGTATGTACTCATCCGGACCCTCCGGATCGTTATCATCGTCTTGTCCGACGTTCGGAGGAAGTTCCGCTTCCATCGTCTGTTCCCGGTATTCGGCCGGTTCTTCGCGCGATTTCCTGTCAGGCGACGCCTTGCCCGAATAATCGCCCGCTTCATCTTCTTCCCATTGCTCGTCTTGCGCGGAAGGGAATTCCCGATCCTGTTGACCATGGAATAATTGGAAAAATAGCGGCGTCTTGCGCCGGGCCGGAATAAACGAAGGATCGTCCATTCCGTCATCCTCCGGCAAGGTCGCATCCGCAAGAACTTCCGGCTGCTTCGTCTTACCCTTCTTGCCCGAGCCGTTCACGGGAACGATCTTCACCGACAGGAGTTTGCGTCCCGAAGAAAACCGTGCCGCAAGCAGGGGCATCATTCTTAGCAGGAACAACCGAATTGATCTTCCGATTTCCACATACGAACGATTCGTAACCAGCATAATCGCGATCGCGATCTCGATAATCAGCACGAACTTGGCGCCGTAATAACCGAAAAGCCAGTAAAGAACAGAATATTGCAACGCTCCGACGATCCCGCCGCCGACATCGGCGTTAAACACTTTAATGTTGGTCGCGCTCGGAGCTTGCCATAGCATTTCTTTTAATTGAGCCATCGTCTGATTCACTATGCTCGCGGGCGTTACCGAATCCATAACGCCAAGACTGTTATCGATCGCGGCCATTGCGCTCCACAGCGTTGCAACAAGCGCGACGAGCACGTAACCCGAACGCCTCGAAGTCCAGCCGCGCGGCCAACTGCGTTTCATCATGACGTACAGGCCGACCCAGATGCCGGCTAACGCCAGGAAATAATAATGTTTGCCTAATAGAAATCCGAATAGCTTGGATAGCGAGCGGCCGACGGCGGCCTCTCCGGAGATGGCAATGACGGAGATCGTGATAAGTAAAATGCCGTATATTTCGTATTTCAGGCCCGTTGCGAACGGAGCCCGCTTCTTCTTGCGCTTGGCCAAATTTGCCACCTCCCGGTTCAACATTATATCACAGTTGACGGGAGGTTGGCATGGCTATCGCGGCTCAAGTCCCGAGTCCCGAAGATATCACCGTTGCGATATGTTCCGGGGAGGGGTGGTAACTAATCATTTGGCCGGGCGCGTATTCCGGCATTAAATAGCGGTCGAGCGGAGCCGAGATCAGTCTGACGATCCGCCCGATGCCGGGCGCGACAGGTGCAAGCTGCATGGTCATTCCATTTATCGTCGCCAGAATGGCAGGTTCGGGTTCGTTCTGAATTCCGTCGAGCACGAGTTCGAGCGGCATGGCGGTATAGAGCGTCATGCGCCATCCGCTCCTTCCTGAGCCCCGGATTTACGTGTATTGATTCTCCGGTTCAATTCCCGCAACGCGTCGCCGACGCCGCCGACCGCATCGATCAAGCCGTGTTTGACCGCGTCGGAGCCTATGACCGTCGTACCGATGTCCCGGGTCAACTCCCCGGTTTTGAACATCAGCGTCTTAAACGTTTCCGCCGAAACTTTGGAATGCCTGGTCACAAATCGGGTCACTCTCTCCTGCATTTTTTCCAAGTAATCGAAAGTCTGCGGCACGCCGATCACGAGCCCGTTCATTCGAATCGGATGAATCGTCATCGTCGCCGTCTCGGCAATGAGCGAATAATTCGCCGATACCGCAATCGGAACGCCGATTGAATGGCCTCCTCCCAGGACAAGGGTGACGGTCGGTTTCGTCAGCGAGGCGATCATCTCCGCGATCGCGAGGCCTGCCTCGACGTCTCCTCCGACCGTGTTGAGCACGATAAGCAGCCCTTCCACCTTGGCGTTCTGTTCCGCGGCGACGAGTAGAGGGATGACATGCTCGTATTTCGTCGTTTTGTTCTGAGGCGGCAGTACCAGGTGGCCTTCGATCTGTCCGATGATCGTCAGGCAGAATATATTACTTTCCGGAGCTGGTACCGATGCTTGCCCAAGCTGGACGATCGATTCCGCTTTGTTCCCTTCTTCCGACGGTGCGGGTTGTTCCGACGTCTCTTCCGGTTTTTCTTTATCGCTCATAATCAGACCTCCTGCTATGTTGACGGTGTGACATAGTATGGGCCTTTTGCATAAAAAAAACCGCATTCCGACCGCACAGCGGTGGAAAACGGTTTTAGATGAGTGTGGGTTTGTTTTTCTATACTATACTTCCATGATGATCGGCAAGATCATCGGTCTTCTTCTCGTTTGTTCGTAGAGGAATCTGCCAAGCGCGTCCTTCACGTTCGTCTTGAGCGATGCCCATTCGTTTACGTTGTCGTTCATCAGCTTATGCAGCGTGTTCGTTACGATCCGGTTAGCTTCTTCAAGAAGGCCTTCCGACTCCCGAACGTACACGAAACCTCTGGAGATGATATCCGGTCCGGACATGATCGTTCCATCTTGCTTGCTCAACGTCACGACAACGACGAGAATGCCGTCTTGGGAAAGCAGCTTGCGGTCGCGAAGCACGATGTTGCCGACGTCTCCGACGCCGAGGCCGTCGATCAGAACGTTCCCGGAGGAAACTTTGCCCCCCTTGCGGGCAACCCCGTTCTGAATCTCTACCGTGTCCCCGTTGTCGAGCAGGAAAATATTTTCCTTCGGAATGCCGACTTGTTCGCCAAGCAATCCATGGTGACGAAGCATCCGGTATTCTCCGTGAATCGGGATAAAATACTCCGGACGCATCAGGTTAAGCATCAGCTTAAGCTCTTCCTGGCTGCCGTGACCGGATACGTGAACGCCGGACACCGAGCCTGGGCCGTAGATAACGCTTGCACCTAGACGCATTAATTCGTCTACTGTTCGTCCGACATACCGCTCATTGCCTGGAATCGGAGTCGCGGCGATAATGACGGTATCGCCTGGCAGAATGTCCACCTTGCGATGCGTGGAGCGAGCCATCCGGGTAAGCGCCGACATCGGCTCTCCCTGACTGCCGGTTGACAAGATGACAACGCGATCAGCTGGAAGCTTGTTCACTTCCTCCGGTTCGATCAGCATGCCTTCCGGAATGTTCAGATATCCGAGCTCCGAGGCAATGCTTACGACGTTAACCATGCTTCTGCCGATTACCGTCATTTTGCGGCGCGTCTCCGCGGCCGCGTTAATAACTTGCTGAATGCGGTGCACGTTCGAGGCGAAAGTCGCTACAACGACGCGTTGCTTCGCGCTGCGGAACAAGGATTCGAACTCCTTGCCGATATTGCTCTCGGACGGCGTGTAACCCGGACGTTCCGCGTTCGTACTGTCGGACAGCAGAGCAAGTACCCCGCGGCTGCCGATCTCGGCCATTTTCTGCAAATCTGCATACTGGTCGTTCACCGGCGTATGGTCGAACTTGAAATCCCCCGTATGCACGACGTTGCCTTCCGGCGTTTCCAGGCATACGCCCACGGAATCCGGAATACTGTGGTTCGTACGGAAAAAGCTCGCTTTGATCGTTCCGAAAGTCAGTTCCGAATCTTCATTGATCAAATGGCGTTTCGTATCCCCTAGCAATCCCGCTTCCTTCAGCTTGTTTTCCACCAATCCTAACGTAAGCTTCGTTCCGTAGATCGGTATGTTCAATTGCTTGAGCACGTAAGGAAGACCGCCAATGTGGTCCTCATGTCCGTGCGTAAGCAGAATGGCGCGCACTTTGTCGCGATTCTCCAACAAGTAGGCAATGTCCGGGATAACGACGTCGATGCCGAGCATCTCTTCTTCCGGGAATTTCAATCCAGAGTCAACGACTACGATGTCGTTGCCATACTGGATGCAATACATGTTTTTTCCGATTTCGCCAACGCCACCGAGCGCGAAAATCAGTAATTTGTCTTGGTTGTTCTTCTTTGACACTATCTAGTACCTCCTAGATCCAATCGACGCACCCGATCGATATGAAATTTTCAATTTGCCATAATTTATTTGCCGCACCCAATCACTCTCAATCATTATACATGAAGCAATTCGGGAAAAACAAGATCGGTTATATGTATGAAAAACCGATGCCCTGAGGGCACCGGTTCGATCCGGACGAGCCGGAGCCACCTAATAGCCTCGTCAATACGCTTTTAGTAGGTTTTGTATAAATGCAGCTTCCCCTTCGCTGGCGGGCACGAGAGGGAGACGGACTTCGCCTACCGGGATCCCGCGCAGTGTCAGCGCATACTTCACGGCAACCGGATTCGGCACCGGATGCGGACAGCTGAACAATCCTTTAAATACAGGGAACAGCTTGGCATTGATTGCTGTTGCGTCTTGCACTCTACCTTCGAGGTAAGCGAAGATCAAATCTTTCATCTGCGCTCCTACGATATGGCTGGCAACGCTGATCACGCCATATCCGCCAACGGACAACGTCGGCAGCGTAACCCCATCATCCCCAGTGTAGAGGACGAATCCTTCCGGAGCGCCTGCGACAATCTCCGTCATTTGTTCCAATGACGCGCACTCCTTCGTGGCGACAATATTCGGAATTTGCGCCAAGCGAAGTGTCGTTTCCACGGACATGCTGACGACGGTCCGGGAAGGAACGTTATACAAAATAACCGGTAGCGTAGTCGCTTCGGCTATCGTGCGGAAATGCTGATAAATCCCCTCTTGAGAAGGCTTATTGTAATAAGGAGCGACGAGCAAGATGCCATCTACGCCCGCTTGTTCGGCTTTTCGGGTCAGATGAACGGAGTGAGCCGTCTCGTTGCTTCCTGCTCCAGCAATGATTTTACAACGGCCGGCCGCGTGTTTGACCGCGAATTTGAACAATTCTACCTTCTCGTCGTCCGTCAACGTCGGAGATTCGCCGGTCGTTCCAGAGACGACAAGGCTGTCGGATTTTTGCTCATCGATCAAATAATCGATTAATTTCGCTGTCCGATCCCAGTCGATATTTAATTGTTCGTCGAACGGTGTCACCATTGCTGTAATTAAACGACCGAAACTCATAATCCTACTTCCTCCTCTATATTTCTCCTATTAGGAGTAAGGTGCAGCCCGAATGCCGAATGCAGCGCCTGCAGCGCTTCGGCCAAATCTGTCTCGGAGATCAGCACCCAGATTGTCGTATTGGAATCCGCCGATTGCAGGATCGGGATGCCAGCCGCCGTCAACGCTTCGACGATAACGGCCATGACGCCCGGCTCGCCGTTCATGCCGCCGCCGATGACGGATACTTTGGCACAGCCCCTCCTTACTTGGGGCTCGAAGCCTAGTTCCGCGAGCAGACGCACCGCAAGCGGAGCGTCCGAATCGGATACGGTATAATGCACGCCTGTCGGCATTACGTTAATGAAGTCCACGCTTATTCCGTGAGAAGCCATCGCGCGAAACACGCGCAATTGCAGATCGGCCGGACCGTCATGATTCACGACGGACAACTGAGTCACGTTCTTGACGTGGGCTAGCCCCGTCACGGTTCTATCATACCATATGCCTTGGCTTCGCAAAGCTTGCGCGTTCGTAACGAGCGTGCCTTCGCTATCCGAGAACGTCGAACGCACTCTTACCGGTACGCCCGCCTTCATGGCGATCTCGACCGCTCTCGGATGAATGACTTTGGCGCCGTTCTGAGCCATATTGCATATTTCCTCATAACTGACGGCCGTCAGCGGACGGGCATCGCTCACCCATCGAGGGTCGGCCGTAAGAATTCCGTCGACGTCGGTATAAATATCGACGATATTCGCCTTTAACGCGACGCCTAGCGCCGTCGCCGACGTGTCACTTCCTCCGCGTCCGAGCGTCGTCACCTCTCCGTCCCGGGTCATGCCTTGGAAACCGGTTACGATGACGACCTCGCGAGCCGACAGATGCTTGCGAATCCGCTCGCCGTTTATTTCCAAGATGCGGGCGGATCCGTAATGGTCGTCCGTCCTTATTCCTGCCTGTCCTCCCGTCAAGACGACGGAAGGAAAGCCTTCGGCTTGGAGAAGATTGCAAAGAACGGCCGCGGATATGAGTTCGCCACAGGAGAGCAGCAAATCCCTTTCGCGCGGCGGCAGTGCATCGCCGCGACCTCTAATCAAGTCGAGAAGCGAATCCGTCGCGTACGGATCCCCGCTTCTTCCCATGGCCGAGACGACAACAACAAGCTGATTGCCGGCCTCAAGCTCCCGGATAATATGACGGAGGACGTGGCGCCGACTTTGATCGTCGGACAGCGACGTCCCACCGAATTTCTGTACGATCAGGTCCATCCCGTTTTCCTCCGCTCCGGAGAAGAATCGCGAAGTATTGCATCATTCTGCACGGCGTTCCACGCAGCGTCATTAGGAAAATTGTCGAACATTCGTGTCAAGCGTTCAAGTATCGCTCTATCAGCAAAGGCTGCAATTGTTTGCCTTGCAGAGCGGCCTCGCATGTTTCCATCACGAGATCCATTCTAGCGACAAGCGAATTCGGCTTCGCGATCGGATTATCCTGTCCGAACGGCACGAAGTATATATGTTTCATGATGAGCAGCTTGGCGATATTCGCAGCATTCAGCCCCAAACCATCATTCGTGGATATGGCCAGAACGAGCGGTCTTTGATTGCGCATCTGGGCTTTCGCAGCCATCAGTACAGGACCGTCGGTCATGGCATTGGCGAGCTTGCTTGTCGTATTCCCAGTACAAGGCGCGATGGTCAGGACGTCGATCCGCTTCGAAGGACCGAGCGGTTCGGCTTCCACTATCGTAGATATGATTTCGTTGCCGGTAATTTGACGCAAAGAGTCTTGCCAGTGGTTGGATGTTCCGAATCTCGTATCCGTAGTCATGATCGACGAAGATACGATCGGAACGACATTGGCCCCCGCATCCACGAATCTCTGGATTTGAGGCATGATTTCTTCCAATGTACAATGAGAACCAGATAACGCATACCCAACGGTAATTCCTTGCCAGTTCATGGTTGATTCCCCCGTAGTCGGTTGTCTTCCAGAATGATCTGGGACAGACTGTTCGCGATGATTCGACCGGCTGTCTTCGGAGCCACGATCCCGGGCAATCCGGGAGCCAGCAACGCCTTGATTCCGCGCTTCTCCGCGAAGCGAAAATCGGTGCCGCCGGGCTTTGAAGCCAAGTCGATAATACATGCGCGTTGGGGAAGTTGGGCGATCACTTGCGCTGTGACTATCATAGTCGGAATTGTGTTAAAAATCAAGTCGATATTCCCCGCCTGACGCGCCAAATCAGCGATATAGAAAGGCTCGAAACCCATCTCGAACGCCCGGGCGAACGCTTCGTCCCGGCGTACTCCAGCCTTCACGTGCGCCCCTAGTGCCTGCAAGGTTCGGGCCATCGTAAGACCAGTTCTCCCCAGCCCCAGAACGATGCAGTTGGAGCCGTGAATCGTAATATCGGTATTTTGAATAGCCATCATCAACGCGCCTTCGGCGGTCGGTATCGAGTTATAGATGGCCACGTCGTCCCGCTCGAACAGCTCCACGAGATCCAGATGATGCTTCTCGCACAGCTTCCGCAAATAAGGTTTAGCCATTCCGGTAATGACTTTGCTCGTTTTCGGGAGCGCGGCAAGATGGGCGTCGGTCAGCTTCAACTCCAAATCCGTGAACAGAGCCGGAATAACCCCCTCGTCCTCTGTCCCAACAGCGGGCAGGATCAACGCGTCCGCCTGCGCCAAAATTTCAGGCGACCACTCTCCTTTTACCGCGCCGCTAAATGGAGTATCCAGCCTGTCGAAACCTACGATCGTCACCGAGGCATCCCATTCCGTTAACCGCCGAATCACTTCCAACTGCCGGGCGTCTCCACCCGCGAGAACGATTTGAACTCCCGTAAGTATCGGTGCCCCCTCCTTTCGGCATTCTTGCATAGATCATCGTATGCATGCGCCCAGTCCGGGGTGCCGATCATTCCGTTGTGTCTCTGCCGTTATACGGCCCAATCTGTTATCCTTGTCCCTTAGCAGCGAGTCCTTACCCAATCCTCCCTTATGCCGGTATCCCCTCCGCTCAGAACTTTGCATTCATATGCTCCAATTTTGAGACGATCGATACCTCCTCACAATTCTCTTTGCCGGTATCCCCTCCGTTCAGAACTTTTGCATTCATATACTCCAATTTTGAGACGATCGATTCCTCCTCACAATTCTCTTTGCCGGTATCCCCTCCGTTCAGAACTTTTGCATTCATATACTCCTATTTTGGAATGATCGATACCTCCTCACAATTCTCTTTGCCGGTATCCCCTCCGCTCAGCACTTCCTCTCATCTCCCATCTATCCAAGGCACTTTTTTGGCCTTCATTCGCACGTTCACCCATAGTCCGTCTATCCAAGGCACTTTTTTGGCCTTCGTTCGTGCGTTCCCCAATAGTCCATCTATCCAAGGCACTTTTTTGGCCTTCGTTCCCGCGTTCACCCATTGTCCGTCTATCCAAGGCACTTTTTTGGCCTTCATTCGCACGTTCACCCATAGTCCGTCTATCCAAGGCACTTTTTTGGCCTTCGTTCCCGCGTTCACCCATTGTCCGACTATCCAAGGCACTTTTTTGGCCTTCATTTGCTCATATCCCCGGGTGTCGAAGCAACCAATACTGAGTAAGAGGGATACCGGCAGAGGAAACTGCGGACATGTTCATCAAAACGCACCAGACTGAGCGGACGGGATAGTGGTCATTGGTATATCAGGATTACTCGCTTTCTGAGCAAGAGGGATACCGGCAGAGGAACTGCGGACATGTTCATCAAAACGCACCAGACTGAGCGGACGGGATAGTGGTCATTGGGCTACCAGGATTACTCGCTTTCTGAGAAATGGGAATACCGGCGGAGGAAACTGGCGGACATGTTCATCAAAACGCACGAGACTGAGCGGGCGGGATAGTGGTCAAAAGTATATCAGGGTTACTCGCTTTCTGAGCAATGGGGATACCGGCCTTACCAAAATAATAAACAGCCAACCTTCCCCGATCGGGATTGATTGGCTGCGTATGTACGATAAAGTTATTTGCCCGTATGGCCGAAGCCGCCCGCGCCGCGGGAAGTGTCGGTCAACTCGGACACTTCCTCGAAGACAACCTGAGGCACGCGCTGGAAAACCATTTGCGCGATGCGCTCGCCCCGCTCGATGATGAAGGCTTCCTGCCCCAAGTTGACAAGAAGCACCTTTACTTCTCCGCGATAATCGGCGTCGATCGTCCCCGGCGAATTCAAACAAGTGATTCCGTGTTTATAAGCCAGGCCGCTCCGCGGCCGGATTTGTGCTTCCAACTCTTTGGGCATCGCCATCGCAAAACCGGTCGGAATTAGCTTGCGCTCCCCCGATTCCAACGCTACGGGTTCAGATACCGCGGCGTGCAGATCGAATCCCGCCGCCCATTCGGACATTTGGCGGGGCAGTTCAATATCTTCATTACCCGGCAGTCTCTTCAACTGAATTGGATACAATGAATTCCCTCCCGATACCTGACAACACCTTCTGATTAGCGCCGACTAACGCGACCGCGCTTGGCTGGGCCATCATCATCTGCATCATGTCATCCAGATCCGACAGCTTCACTTGATCGATCCGGTCGAGCATCTCGTCGAGCGTATAATGCCGTCCGAGCATCAACTCGTTTTTACCCAATCGGTTCATCCGGCTGCTTGTGCTTTCAAGGCTTAAGATTAAGTTTCCTTTAAGTTGTTCCTTGCCGCGGGAAAGCTCAGCTTCGCTTAACCCTTTAGCCGCAATCTCGCCGAGAAGGTCCATCGTGACATCGTACACTTCCTGCGTTTGCTTAGGTGCGGTCCCGGCATATACCGTAAACAAGCCGCTATCTGCATATGAAGTGTGGTATGAGTATACCGAATACGCTAGTCCGCGTTTTTCTCGGATTTCCTGGAACAGTCGGGAGCTCATTCCGCCGCCGATTGTATTGTTCAGAAGAATCATCGCGTATAGATTCGGCGCTTTGATCGAGCAACCGGGGAAAGTCAAGCAGAGATGATTTTGCTCCGTCTTCTTCTGATGGAACAAAGCTTGGGAATGAAACACCGGAGCTTCCAGCACCGTATCGCTGCCCGTATTGTCGAAACGACCGAAATAACGCTCGATCAACTCAAGCGCTTCTTCCCCGACATTGCCAGCAATGCTGATGACTGTGTTATCGATGCGATAGCGTTCCTTCATATATTGGCGGAGATGATCCGAGCCCATCGGATTCAATTGCTCGGCCGTTCCCAGAATCGAATAGGCGAGCGGATGATCGTGGTACGCGGCGCGGGAAGCCAGATCATGCACCGTATCGTCCGGCGTATCTTCGTACATGGAGATTTCTTCGAGAATGACGTTCTTTTCTTTGGCAAGTTCCGAGTCGACCATCTGCGATTCAAAAAACATATCTGACAAAATGTCGACCGCGATCGGAAGATGCTGGTCCAATACTTTAGCGTAATAACAAGTGTATTCTTTAGACGTAAACGCGTTTACGTTCCCACCGATCCCGTCGAAACGGTCGGCGATATCTTTGGCGCTATGCCGATTCGTTCCTTTGAACAGCATATGTTCAATAAAATGCGAAATACCGTTGTTGTTAAGGTCTTCGTAGCGGGAACCGGTCTTGACCCATATCCCGAACGAAACGGATCTGCACGTCGGAATGGATTCGATCATCACGCGAAGCCCGTTCTTGAGCTGATACTTGTTCATCCGATTTCCCCCTTCGCTTACTGGCTAATAAACAGTGATACCACTATATCAAATTCCGACATTTGTCACAACCGATCGTCAATTCGATCCGACGAGAGCGTCTCGGACACGGTTCCAAGGGTATAGCCTTTGCTTCGGATCGCCTTAATCATTCCCTTGAGCGCGCCTTGAGAAGATGAAGTCGGATGCATCAAGATCAAACTTCCCGGGCCAACCTTCTGCGCTACCTTCGCGACGACAGCCGAAGGTTCCGGTTTCTTCCAGTCGATCGTATCAAGCGTCCATAAAACTGTCCTTAACCCGTACTCCGAGGCCACCTTAACCGTATTATCGTTGAAGTAACCCGATGGCGGGGCGAACCAAACGTTTTTCACACCTAGTTTTTTCAATAATTCTTCGGTTCTGCCGATCTCCTGCCTTTGCCGCTCGTCTCCAAGCTTGCTCATATCAGGGTGGGTATAGGCATGATTGGATACTTCATGGCCTTCGCCGATGATCGTCTTGGCTGTGTCCATATGCTTCGAAAGCCAAGAGCCGTCGAAGAAAAACGTCGCTTTCACATTCTCTTCCCGCAAAATACCAAGCATAGATGGGATATACTCATCCCCCCATGCAACGTTGATCATGAGGGCGACCATCGGCTTGGCCTCATTTCCCCTGTAGATCGGTTGATTAGGCAAGTCTTTTAACGAAATTTTAGGTTTTACCGTCTTATACACCCAGGGAAACCCTTCGGCTGAGCCCGGCGCGGATCCGACCAGCTTCGCTTTTAGATATGTAGCTTGTACGTCCACGACCCGCCCTTCATACCCCGGAACCGCCTTCCATACCCGATCAATAACCGCATCGACCGGAGGCCGGTTGCGTTTGGGCGCTTCCGATTTGATCCAGTTCAACAGCTTGTCTTCGCCATTATCTTCCGTCGTCGCCAAGATTGAAGCCTTCTGCGGTTTGACGGCCTGTACATATGGCTTTAGCGGACCGAAAGTACCCGCGATCAAAACCGCCGTTAAACAGATTCCCATCGCAGCCCAAATGCCAACCGGTAATTTTCTCGCCAACTCACTCACCCGCCTTGTCCGATTCCCTGCCTTCATCCTATGCCTGAATTTAGGGCTTTATGAGTGAGCATCCCAAGGTAGTGCCGGTTTTATGCAAACAAAAAGAGACCTTCACGTTGGAGTCTCTTTTGTCCGTTTTCTTTATGGATTTGTACGTACGCGCGTTATACCGAAGGAGCCTGCTCTGGGCTGAGCAAAGCCTTGCGAGACAAGTTGACACGGCCCATATTGTCGATCTCGGTTACCTTAACTTCGATCTGATCGCCGATGTTCACGACGTCTTCGACTTTGGCAACGCGTTCGTTCGCCAATTGGCTAATATGGATAAGCCCGTCCTTGTTCGGAAGAATTTCCACGAAACAACCGAACTTCTCGATCCGTTTAACCGTTCCCGTATAGACTTCCCCGACGACGACTTCTTTGACGATGCCTTCGATGATCGCGCGGGCGCGTTGGTTTGCCGCTTCGTCCGCAGATGCGATATAGACGGTTCCGTCTTGTTCGATATCGATTTTGACGCCGGTTTCTTCGATGATTTTGTTGATGATTTTTCCGCCGGAACCGATAACGTCACGGATTTTATCCGGATGGATTTTCATCGACACGATCTTCGGCGCGTACTTGCTCAATTCGTTGCGCGGCTCTTGGATCGTCTCCAGCATTTTGCCTAAGATGAACATACGTCCTTCTTTAGCTTGGTCGAGAGCCTCATTTAGAATTTGGCGATCGATGCCGTCGATCTTGATGTCCATTTGGATCGCCGTAATTCCGGCAGCCGTTCCCGCGACCTTAAAGTCCATATCGCCGAGATGGTCTTCCATACCTTGGATATCCGTCAGAATCGACGTATGTTCGCCGTCTTTAATCAAGCCCATCGCCACGCCGGCAACCGGAGCTTTAATCGGAACGCCCGCATCCATCATCGCAAGCGTGCTTGCGCAGATGCTCGCCTGAGAAGTGGAACCGTTGGATTCGAGCACCTCGGATACGAGACGGATCGTATAAGGGAATTCCGCTTCCGACGGAAGAACCTTAAGCAGAGCGCGCTCGCCCAAAGCTCCGTGTCCGATCTCCCGACGTCCAGGCGGACGAAGCGGACGCGCTTCTCCGACGGAGAATGGCGGGAAATTATAGTGATGCATGAAGCGTTTCGATTCTTGCGGACTGATGCCGTCCAAGATTTGAACTTCGCCCAGCGGCCCTAACGTACAAACGCTCAACGCTTGCGTCTGTCCGCGAGTGAACAATCCCGAACCGTGCGTGCGCGGCAGAATGGAGATATCCGAAGAGATCGGACGGATTTCCGACAAGCCGCGGCCATCCGGACGCACTTTGTCATGCGTAATCAGACGGCGTACTTCGTTCTTCACGATATCATAAAGCACTTCTTTCACGTCGCTGAGTTTGCTAGGCGTATCAACATAGACGCCGGTAAAGTGCTCGACCGTCTCCGTGTTGATGACGTCGATTGCTTCCTGGCGCGCGTGTTTCTCAGCGATGCGCACGGCTTCGATCAAACGCTCTTGAGCGTACGCTTTCACTTCCGCTTCGACTCCGGCGTCGACGCTATGCAGTACGACTTCCATCTTAGGCTGGCCGGCAACGGCAACCAGACGTTCGATCGTATCGACGATTTTCTTGATTTCGTCATGGCCGAACATGATGGCTTCGAGCATATCCGTCTCGGAAACCTCGTTTGCTTCCGCCTCGACCATCATGATCGCGTCGCGCGTTCCGGCAACAACGACGTACATGTCCGAGATTTCTTCCTGTTCCTGCGTCGGGTTGACGACGAATTTGCCGTCGATTCTTCCGACGATAACGCCTCCGACCGGACCGTTAAACGGCACGTTCGAGATCGACAGTGCCGCGGAAGTACCGATCATTGCGGCGATCTCCGGCGAACAATCCTGATCTACGCTAAGCACCAGGTTCACGATCTGTACATCGTTGCGGAACCCTTCCGGGAAAAGCGGCCGGATCGGACGGTCCGTCAAACGGCTGGCTAGAATCGCCTTCTCGCTTGGGCGTCCTTCCCGTTTGATGAATCCTCCAGGAATTTTACCTACCGCATATAAACGTTCTTCGTAGTTAACGGTAAGCGGAAAAAAGTCTAGATCTTTAGGCTCGCTTGAAGCCGTTACGGTAGACAGTACTACCGTATCTCCGTAGCGAACGACGATGGCGCCGCTTGCCTGCTTCGCAAGCCGTCCGGTCTCCAGAGTAAACGGTCGTCCGCCAAGCTGCATGTCCACGCTTTGTTCCAAACCAATACCCTCCTCTTAGGAATTAACTTTATGTAATTTCGACACTGTTCCTAGTATTTCCTGCCGAAAGGCTGCTTAGGCATGGACCGACAGTATCGTCTATCGTAAATAGGGAAAAAGCAACCTGATCGCCTGTTAGGGCTATAAGCCCTGATAGACATGGCCAGGTTGCTTTCTTGCGAGTACCAATTAACGGCGAAGTCCCAATTTTGCAATCAGGGCACTATACCGGCTAACATCTTTGTTTTTCAAGTATGCCAGCAACTTACGACGTTGACCAACCATCTTAAGCAGACCGCGACGGGAGTGATGGTCTTTCTTGTGCTCCCTGAAGTGTCCTGTCAGATTGTTGATGTTCTGCGTAAGGATAGCGATTTGGACTTCCGGAGATCCGGTGTCCGTCGCATGAGTCTTGTGCTCAGCGATCAATTCTTGTTTACGCTCTTGCGTCAATGCCATCCTTGTTCACCTCCTTCATTAGAATCGCCATTAGCCGAGCTGGCGTCGGTGAGAACGCTTCGCCAAGCTAAGGTTCCTGTATGCTGATCTAAGGGCAATTGCCCGTCGACAGCAACGTTTTATAGTATAGCATAACTCCATCTTGAAGTCTAACGGAATCCGATCGGATTCGCTCTCTATGCATTTGAGTCGGAAGATAATATCTCTTTCGCTCTCGCGGAATCGCTGGAAATTTGTTGAACCAGTTGATCGATGGATTCGAATTTCTTCTCCGCCCGTAAGAACGTATGCAAACTTAGAGCAAGCTTCCGTCCGTACAAGTCGCCGTCGAAATCGAACAGATGCGCTTCCAGCTTCAGCGCGCCTCCCGGAGCATCGAATGTAGGTCGGTAACCAACATTAAGCACTCCGTTATATTCATTCTCCGGCTCTCCCGTCTCCGATAAAACGCCGATCCGAATCGCATAGACGCCCGAGCGCGGAATGACATAAGGCTGCTCCGGCTGCAAATTCGCGGTCGGATAACCGAGCTGTCGGCCTCTGGCGTCGCCGTGAACGACGATCCCTTTAATGACGTAAGGCCTTCCTAGCAATTCGGAAGCTTCCGAGATTAGCCCATCCTCAAGCAGCCCGCGAATTCGGGTGCTGCTGACTTTCTCCTCTTGCATGAATACGGGCGCGACGACTTGTACTTCAATCTCTCCGTCCCCGTATTCCTTCAGCGTCTCGGCGTTGCCTTGCCCCCGATGTCCGAATGCAAAATCAAAGCCTACGGTCGTCGCTTTGACGCCAAGAGGAGCGATGAGCGTCTTGACGAATCGCTCGGCGGTCACTTCCGAGAACTCCCTTTCAAACTGGATCACGTATGCAGCTTCTACTCCCAATTCAGCAAATAAGGCAAGCTTGTCCTCCAATGGAGTAAGCACCGTATCGAATTGGGACCCGTGCCCGAGCACGACTCTCGGGTGCGGATCGAAAGTCATCACGGCGGGAACCAATCCGCGCTGCCTCGCAAGCGCAACCGCCTGACGGACGACTTCCTGATGTCCCAAGTGCACGCCGTCGAAAAAACCGATCGCAAGCGAAATGCCTTCCTTGCGAGCACCTTCGGGGAGATCCCCCTTTACATTCGCGATTGATATATCATACCGTTCCACCTGATGCCCTCCTGCTTAATCGGACTGACTGCCGCTCGGCCGATCTTCCGGGACGAGAAACACTTTGACCGGACGAACTGTTCGCAGCGTCTCATCAACGGAAAATAACCCCAGAAAAACCCCGTCCGAGCGGTAAAGCTTCCGTATTCCCTGCCGGTCCGGAGGCGGCTGCAGTCTTTCCGCACTGATCCCTTTACCCTGAAGCACATGCTGTGACTCCGGAGAAGGTACGGTGGATGACGGAAAATTCGTCAGCAACCGGTCGGCCGCAATCAGCTTCTCGCTAATCTCGCCGTTCTCGATAAGCTCCGGGATTTGCTCAAGCGTAACGCACTGATCCCGGCGAAGTCCCGCGCTTTCCGTACGCACAAGCTCGGCCATCACGGCGGGCACGCCCAGCTTGCGTCCAATATCCGCACATAGAGTTCGAATATAAGTTCCTTTGGAACAAGACACAGTGAACGTTAGCTCCGGCTGTTCGCCGCCGACGCTCACCCCGAGTATTTCAATGAGATGAATCGTGACGCGCCTCGGCTTCCGTTCTACCGTCAAGCCCTGCCGTGCGAGTTCGTAAAGACGTTTGCCGTCCACTTTGACCGCCGACACCATCGGAGGAATCTGATCGATCTCTCCGACGAAAGATAGCGCGGCCTCCTCGATCATTGACCGCGTTAAGAATGAAGCGTCTGCCGTCTCGATTACGTTGCCGCTCAAGTCTTCCGTATCTGTAGCGAGTCCGAAACGAAGCGTCGCTTGATAGGTTTTGGGCGACTCTTGCAAATATTCGACCATTCGAGTCGCGCGTCCGACGCATAAGGGAAGCACCCCCGTCACGGCGGGATCGAGCGTCCCCGTATGGCCGATTCTGCGTTCCCGAAGCAATCTCCTTGCTTTGGCGACGACGTCGTGCGAAGTCCATCCCGCAGGCTTCCAGATCGCAAGAACGCCTTCCCATTGTTGTTCCTTCGGTTGATTCATGATTCATCCAACGCTTTCTGCACGGCGCCAATGACTTGCTCGATCGTGTCCGGCAACGGGTCTGTCAATCTGCAGCCCGCCGCCTTGACGTGACCGCCTCCTCCGAAGAGCTGGGCGATCGCCGCAACATTCGCTTTGCCCGCCGAACGCATGCTGACCTTCACCGATTGCGTGCCGTTCTGCTTAAACAGCAGTCCGACCTCGACCCCTTCGATGTTGCGAGGGTAATTAACCAAGCCTTCCAGATCTTCGTTGGTCGCACCCGTTTCCTCGAGATCCTCGGAGGTAACCCATACCCAGGCGATCCGCTGATTGGAAGTGAGGGATAACCGTGACAGTCCGCGCTGTAAAATATGCAGTTGTCCAACTGTCATGCGCTCGAGCAACGTCTCCGCGAGTTCGGGTCCGTTGACTCCCAGTTCGAGCAGTCGCGAAGCCATAGCCATGACGAGAGGCGAAGTATTCGAATAGCGGAAGCCGCCCGTATCCGTCAGCAATCCCGTATAAATAGCGGTCGCAACGTGCACGTCCGGCCGAAGCGCCATTTCGTCCAGTAACTCGAACAAAATTTCGGCAGTCGCTGCCGCATCGAATTTCATTAAGTTGACGCGACCGAATCCGTCATTCGTCGGGTGATGGTCGATATTGAGGATCTCTGCATCAGGAGCAATCCACTCCCGTGCTCTTCCTGCTCGCGCGTAATCCGCGCAATCCACGCAAATGACGTTTCGATATTGCCGCGTTGGTCCGTTCAATTCCCCGTCAAGCGATCGAATCTCCGAGCTTTTCCAGAGGAAACGAAGCCTGGAGGGCACGGGGCCCTCGTTCAACATCGTATAGGTTTTGCCAAGCTGCTCCAGCAGCCACCCCATGACTACGGTAGAACTGATCGCATCGCCATCGGGCTGCACATGAGAAACGATCAAGAAATCGTCCCTTTCGCGAATGAAAGCGGCCGCTTCCTTCAAATCTTCGACCCACATGCTTTTTCCCCCCGACGAATCCTAAGACTCCAAAGATTGATTGTTAATTTGCTGCAGCAGCGCTTCGATATGGCTGCCGTATGCAATTGAGCTGTCGAAACGGAATTCGATCGACGGAGTATGGCGCAGCTTCACGCGGCGACCCAGCTCTGAACGCAGAAAGCCGTTGGCGCGTCCAATCGCCTTCAACGTCTCTTCTTTCTGCTCTTCGCTGCCCAGAATGCTTAAATACACTCTAGCTAGCGACAGATCGTTCGTGAGGTCTACCCCCGTCACGGTAATAAAACCGATCCGGGGATCTTTCAATTCCGTCTGAATAATGCTGCTGATTTCTTTCTTAATCTGTTCTCCGACCCGTCCGACTCTGAATTTGGCCATTCAGATCCCACCTTCGTGTACTGCTGGGATTAGCGCTCAACCGATTCCATGACGAAGGCTTCGATAATGTCGCCTTGTTGGAGGTCATTGAATTTATCCAGCGTAATTCCGCATTCATATCCTTCCGAAACTTCCTTGGCATCATCCTTGAACCGCTTGAGGGAATCGATCTTGCCTGTGTAGACAACGATTCCTCCGCGAGTCAGGCGAGCTTCGGCGTTCCGGCTGATCTTGCCGTCGATAACCATACAACCGGCGATCGTGCCGACTTTCGTAACCTTGAACGTCTCGCGAACTTCCGCGTGACCGATCACTTTTTCCTTGAATATCGGATCGAGCATGCCCTTCATCGCATATTCGATCTCTTCGATCACTTTGTAGATAATCGAGTGCAGGCGCACATCAACCTTCTCTTGCTCGGCGATGCCTTGTGCGCGCGGTTCCGGACGAACGTTAAAGCCGATAACGATCGCGGAAGAAGCGGAAGCCAGAATAATGTCCGACTCCGTAACGGCGCCTACGCCGCTGTAGATGGTCCGCACGCGAACGCCTTCGATCTCGATTTTCTCGAGCGAGCCTTTGAGCGCTTCGAGCGAGCCTTGAACGTCCGCTTTCAAGATGACGTTCAATTCCTTCATGTCGCCTTCTTTGATCTTGCTGAACAGATCTTCGAGCGTTACCGCTTGGTTCGCCTTCATCTGCGATTGACGCGTCTTAATCGAACGCTTGTCGGAAATCTCGCGCGCTTTGCGCTCGTCTTCGAACACCATGAACGGATCGCCCGCCTGCGGAACTTCCGTCAGACCGGTAATCTCGACCGGAGTCGACGGTCCCGCTTCTTTAATACGGCGGCCGCGGTCGTTCGTCATCGCGCGAATCCGTCCGAAGCAATCGCCTGCCACGAACGCGTCGCCGACTTTAAGCGTACCGTTCTGCACGAGAATCCGGGCAACCGGTCCTTTTCCTTTGTCGAGCTCGGCTTCCATGACTGTACCGCGTGCGCGTTTGTTAGGGTTCGCCTTATAATCGTTCACTTCGGCGACGAGCAAGACCATCTCCAACAAGCCATCCAAGTTCAGCCGTTGCTTAGCGGACACTTCGACGAAGATCGTGTCTCCGCCCCACTCTTCCTGAACGAGTCCGTACTCGGTCAATTCCTGCTTGACTTTGTCCGGATTCGCGGACGGCTTGTCGATCTTGTTCACGGCCACGATAATCGGGACGTTCGCCGCTTTCGCGTGCGCGATCGCTTCCACGGTCTGAGGCATGACGCCATCATCCGCGGCAACGACCAGAATCGTAATATCGGTAACCTGCGCTCCGCGGGCACGCATCGTCGTGAACGCTTCGTGACCAGGCGTATCGAGGAACGTAATTTTCTTGTTGTTGATTTCGACTTGGTAAGCTCCGATATGCTGCGTAATGCCGCCGGCTTCGCCGCTAGCGACTTTCGTTTCGCGAATCGCGTCGAGCAGGGTCGTTTTACCGTGGTCAACGTGTCCCATAATTGTGACAACCGGTGGACGGCTAATGAGATCGTTCGGATCGTCGTTTTCTTCGATGGTTTCGAAGTTCGTATCCTCTACGACGATCTTCACTTCGGCTTCTACGCCATATTCGGAGACGACAAGCAAGACGGTGTCGAGATCCAGATCTTGGTTGATCGTGGCCATCACGCCCATCATAAGGAGCTTCTTGATCACTTCGGAAGCGTCTTTATGAAGCAACTTCGCCAATTCGCCTACTGTCATGTTACCGCGAACGATAACCTTCTTCGGCGTATTGTCAATCTTCTCGCGCGGCGGTTGATTGTTCTTACGAGCGTTCTTGCCGCCTTTGCCCTTGGCACTTCTATAATTGTTTCTGCTGTCGTCGAAGCGGCTGTTCTGATCTTTCCGCTTGCCTGCTGCTCCCGGACCGCCGGAACGGTTGAAATCCCCCTCGCGGCCTTTACCGTCGCGTCCGCCCCTGTTCGCTCCTGTTGCAGACGGAGCCGGACTGCGACCTGCGCCGACGCCTTGACCCGGACGGGCAGAAGTCGCGCCTCCGCCTTGCGGACGATTGAATCCACCTTGGCCGCCTTGACCGCCTTGCGGGCGGTTGAATCCGCCTTGGCCTCCGCCTTGCGGACGGTTGTACCCACCTTGACCACCTTGACCGCCTTGACCGCCTTGCGGGCGGTTGTATCCGCCTTGGCCGCCTTGACCGCCTTGCGGACGGTTGTATCCGCCTTGGCCGCCTTGACCACCCTGCGGACGGTTGTATCCGCCTTGGCCGCCTTGACCACCCTGCGGACGGTTGTATCCGCCTTGGCCGCCTTGACCGCCCTGCGGACGGTTGTATCCGCCTTGGCCGCCTTGACCGCCTTGTGGACGGTTACCATCGCGGTTATATCCGCCTTGACCGCCTTGCGGACGGTTGCCATCGCGGTTGTATCCGCCTTGGCCGCCTTGACCACCTTGTGGACGGTTGCCATCGCGGTTATATCCACCTTGGCCGCCTTGCGGACGGTTGCCGTCGCGATTATATCCGCCTTGACCGCCTTGCGGACGGTTGCCGTCGCGGTTATATCCGCCTTGGCCGCCGCTTTGTGGACGATTGCCGCCTTCGCGTTGAGTCGGCGCGGACGGAGCAGCCGTGTTCGCAGAAGAAGCAACCGGAGCCGTCGGCGCTTCTTGCGTCGACGAAATAACCGGAGCAGCCGGACGTGCTTGCTGTACCGGCTCTTTCGGTGTTTCGGCGCTTGGCGCGCTTGCTGCGGCAGGTGCCGCGGATTGTGGACGACGCTCAGGTGCAGTTGCCGGTTTAGCGGAAGCTTGGGCCATTTTAGCCGCGGCATTCGCTTTAATATCGCGGAAGAATTTCTCCACCGCGCCCGTCATGCCGTCTTCCATCACGCTCATATGGTTGTTGACCGGCATGTTCATTCTTTTCAATATGGTTATGACTTCCTTGCTGCTCATATTGAGCTGCTTGGCGTATTCGTAAACTCTGAGCTTATCCTTGTTATCCGTTTGATCTTGTTTACTCAATATTCTCCACCTCCGAGTGATGATTCCAACCGGCGGCCAGCATATCCGCAAATCCCCTATCCGTAACAGCAAACATCACGCGTTCGGGTTTCCCGACAGCCGATCCCAATTCGAATCGTGTAAAACCGACTAACAGTGGCACACCGTAACTCTTGCATTTATCGCTAATTTTTTTCGCCGTATTACCCGATGCGTCGCCGGCTAGCAAGACAAGCTTAGCTTCGCCCGATCTGATCGCCTTAAGCACGATTTCCTCGCCGCTGATCAACTTGCCCGCCCTCGTGGCGAGGCCAAGCCGGGACAACACTTTATTCGCCGTCTTCATCGTCGTCCGCCAGCTCCTTATTCGCCTGGAACTGATCCTCCACTAGAATGAAGTCCGCTTCCAGACGGTCGTAAATCTCGGATCCAACCGGCGTCTTCAAAGCCCGTTCGAAAGCTTTGGACTTCTTCGCGAGCTTGAAGCAGGCGACATTGCCGCACAAATAAGCTCCACGTCCGGGCTTCTTGCCGGTCAGATCGATCTGAATGTCTCCCTGAGGAGAACGGACGATGCGAATCAGTTCTTTTTTCGGTTTCATTTCCTGGCATGCAACGCATTTGCGCTGCGGAATTTTCCTTGGCCTCACGGCGATCCCCCTTAGTCGATGGATACGCTGTCCTGATGCATTGTCGCTCCGGTCGATTTTGGACGTCCGTACTCCTGTTCGGCCTGAGTCTCGCTCTTAATATCGATTTTCCAACCGGTCAGCTTCGCAGCCAAACGGGCGTTCTGGCCCTTAATGCCGATCGCGAGGGAAAGCTGATAATCAGGTACGATGACGCGCGCCATTTTCTCCGCTTCAAAGACGATGACTTCGAGCACTTTGGATGGGCTAAGAGCGTTCGCGACGTACTCGTCGATCGCCTCCGACCAGCGCACGATGTCGATTTTCTCGCCTTTCAGTTCCGTCACGATCGATTGGACGCGAGTGCCGCGCTGACCGACGCACGATCCGACGGGATCAACTTCTTCGTTACGAGAGTATACCGCGATCTTGGAACGGAAGCCCGCCTCGCGCGCAACAGAACGGATTTCCACGGTACCGTCGAAAATCTCAGGCACTTCCAGCTCGAACAAACGTTTCAACAATCCCGGATGAGTGCGGGAAAGAATGATCTGCGGGCCTTTGCTCGTATTCTCGACCTTCGTGATGAAGGATTTGACGCGATCTCCTTGTTTGAACTTGTCCGTAGGCATCAGCTCGGTGAGCGGAAGAGCCGCTTCGACTTTGCCGAGGTCGACGTATAAGTTGCGCAGATCCATCCGCTGAATGATGCCTGTCACGATATCTTGTTCCTTGTCTACAAACGCGTGATAGATCAATCCCCGCTCCGCTTCGCGAATGCGCTGTGTAACGACTTGTTTGGCCGTCTGGGCGGCGATCCGTCCGAAGTCCCGCGGTGTAACTTCGATCTCCGCGATATCGTCGAGCTGATAGTGCGGATTGATCGCTCTCGCAGCTTCGAGCGAAATCTCCAATCGCGGATCCAGAACCTCTTCCACAATCGTTTTGCGGGCGTAGACTTTAATGAGCCCTGTTGTCCGGTTAATATCGACGCGAACGTTCTGAGCCGTATTAAAGTTGCGCTTGTAGCTGGAGATCAGTGCCGCTTCGATAGCTTCGATCAGGACGTCCTTGGCAATGCCCTTCTCCCGCTCGATTTCGGATAGCGCTTCGATAAACTCCATGCTCATGTCTTGTTTATTCCTCCTTAAGCGGCTACTCCGACAGCATATAACCGCGGATCGTCGCCGTTCTCAATAAATTAGAAAACAATGGCCAACCTAGCGGAGGCCACTTTATCGTAAGGGATGGCATGTTTGCGGCGTCCGACTTCCACGATGATCGTCGTTCCGTCGAACTCTTCCAGCCGTCCTTCGAACTCTTTGGCCCCGTCAATCTTTTCGTACGTCGTCACGAACACATGCTTGCCGACCGCTTTCGCGACGTCTTCCGCCTTTTTGAGCGGCCTTTCGGCGCCGGGAGAACTGACTTCCAGGAAATACGCTTCTTCTATAGGATCCAGCTCATCCAATTTTGCGCTGATGAATTCGGAGAAACGGCCGCAATCGTCGATATCGATCCCGCCTTCCTTATCCACGTAAATACGCAAAAACCAGTTGCTGCCTTCCTTCACGTACTCCACGTCCACCAATTCCAACCCGTTCTCCTCCAGGAAGGAGGTCGCGAAGTTTTCGACGATGGACTTGATTTGCGGTGAATTCAATAGGGTATACCTCCCGATGTTCCAAATGGATTGCCGCAGCCTTCACAACCGTAAAGATCCGCAGACAAAACGGAAAGAGTGGGTTTCCCCACTCTTCTGCAGACAGTGTTATCCACATGATTACCAAAATTAATATAACATAATCTTGGCGTTACTGGCAACCACTACTTTCCTCCGGAGATTCCCTCCCACGCTTAGAACAGCATAAGCTGATTCGATTCGGGGAGCCCTCTGAAAGCGCCTAGTCCGGCCAGCACTTCGACGATCGTCTTGCTTGCCCTTGACCGCTGTTGAAAGTCCTCAATCGAGAGGTAGTCTCCCTCTTCGCGGGAAGCCGCGATATTGCGAGCCGCGTTCTCCCCGACGCCGGCGATTGCGCCGAAAGGAGGAATAAGGCTGTCCCCGTCTACAATAAAGCGCGTCGCTTCCGAACGATAGAGATCGACGGTTTTGAACTTGAATCCTCTCGCCGTCATCTCCAGCCCCATCTCGAGAATCGAGATCATGTTTTTCTCTTTCGTCGTCGCTTGAAAGCCTTTCTCCTCGATCTCCAGCAGCATCTTCAAAATCGCGTCGTATCCTTGGCAGAACAGCTCGACGTCGAAGTCCCCGGCGCGTACGGAGAAATACGTCGCGTAATATTCGATCGGGTTATAGAGTTTGAAATAGGCCGTCCGCACTGCGGAAATAACATAAGCCGCGGCATGCGCTTTCGGGAACATATACTCGATGCGCAAGCAGGAATCGATGTACCATTGCGGCACTTTGCACCGCTTCATCTCTTCGATCCACTCCGGCGTCAAGCCTTTTCCTTTCCGCACGCTTTCCGTGATTTTGAACGCCAGCGAAGCGTCCATACCCGCTTTGTAAATCAGGAACAGCATAATATCGTCGCGACAACCAATAACCGTCTTAATCGTGCACGTGTTATTCTTGATCAGTTCCTGCGCGTTGCCGAGCCATACGCCTGTTCCGTGAGACAATCCCGAGATCTGCAGCAGATCGGCGAAGCTCGAAGGTTTCGTCTCCTCAAGCATCTGCCGCACGAACCGCGTTCCCATCTCGGGCACGCCGAATGTTGCCACCGGAGAACGGATCTGCTGCGGTGTGACGCCCAGCGCTTCGACGGAGTTGAACAAGCTCATCACCTTCGGATCGTTCATCGGAATCGTTGTCGGATCGATTCCAGTCAAATCCTGAAGCATCCGCATCATCGTCGGATCGTCGTGCCCGAGTATATCGAGCTTGAGCAAGTTCGCATCGAAGGCATGATAATCGAAATGCGTCGTTTTCCATTCCGCGCTCGTATCGTCGGCCGGGTATTGCACCGGCGTAATGTCTTCTACTTCCATATAGTCCGGAACGACGACGATGCCGCCGGGATGCTGCCCGGTGCTGCGCTTAACGCCCGTGCATCCGGCCGCAAGCCGGTTCAGTTCCGCTCCGCGCCATGACTTGTTATGCTCTTCTTCGTATTTCTTCGTAAAACCGAACGCGGTTTTCTCCGCGACTGTGCCGATCGTTCCCGCACGAAACACGCTTCTCTCCGAGAACAGCACTTTAGTGTAATTGTGTGCATGCGGCTGATATTCCCCCGAGAAGTTCAAGTCGATATCGGGAACCTTGTCTCCCTTGAATCCAAGGAACGTCTCGAACGGGATATCCTGCCCTTCTCCGCGCATGACCGTACCGCATTCCGGACAAAGCTTGTTCGGCAAATCAAAACCGCTCGGTACGCTGCCGTCGAGAAACCATTCGCTGTGCTTGCATTCCGGATTCCGGCACAGGTAGTGGGCGGGCAGCGGATTAACCTCGGAGATGCCTAGGAACGTGGCGACGACCGACGAGCCGACCGATCCCCGCGAACCGACGAGGTAACCGTCTTGGTTCGACTTTTTGACGAGCCGTTCCGAGATCAAATAGTTTGCAGAGAACCCGAACTTGATGATCGGTACGAGCTCCTTCTCGAGCCGCGCCGTGACGACTTCCGGAAGTTCCTCCCCGTACATGCTACGCGCCGTGGCGTAACACGTGTCGCGAATCTCGTCGTCCGCGCCTTCGATGATCGGCGTGAACAGCTCATCCGGAAACAGCTTGATCTCCTCGAAGCGGTCGGCCAGTTCGGACGTGTTGGTCACAACGACCTCGTAGGCCTTTCCATCTCCTAGAAACTTGAACTCTTCCAGCATTTCCGTCGTCGTGCGGAAATGCGCGTCCGGCTTGCGCTGGTCCTTCAGCGGACTGAATCCGGTTATGCCGTGAATCGTAATGTCGCGGAAAATTTTCTCGCGCGGGTTCAGATAATGGACGTTACCCGTCGCGATGACCGGTTTCGTCAGCTTCTCGCCGATCCGAACGATGCGTCGAAGCGCCTCCTCCAGGGATGCTCTGCTGGAGACAAGTCCCTTGTCCAGCAAATGCATATAGAAATCGAGCGGTTGAATCTCCAGTACATCGTAGAATTCCGCAACTTCTTCCGCTTCCTCCTGCGACTTGTTTAGCACCGTCTCGAACAATTCGCCTTTCTCGCATCCGGAAATGACGAGCAACCCTTCGCGATACTCGATGAGCTTGCTTTTCGGAATACAGGCCACACGATTAAAATATTCGGTATGGGATAAAGAAATCAGTTTGTATAAGTTCTTCTTGCCGATCGCGTTAAGCGCGTAGATGCCGCAATGGAACGGTCGGGTCGTCTTCCAGCTCATGTCGTTCAAATCGTTAAGCACGTGCAGTTCGTTGATCCCTTTGGCTTGAATGTCCTTCAGCAAACCGTTCAGAATGCCTCCGAGCGCAATCGTATCGTCGATCGCCCGGTGGTGGTTCTCTAGCGATACCTTATACAGGGACGCGAGCGTGTTCAAGCGATGGTTCTTCATCTTCGGATACAAGTATCTCGCCAATTCGAGCGTATCCAGCGCCGGGTTCGCTATTGGCGGAAGGCCGAATTGCTTGCAGGCGTGCTGCATGAAGCCAATGTCGAAACGAGCGTTATGCGCCACGAGCACGGCGTCTCCGACGAATGCGATGAATTCCTTCAGCTTCGGCTCTAGCTCGGGCGCATCCTTGACCATCTCGTCCGTAATATTCGTCAACTGCTGGATGTTGTAAGGAATCGGTTCGTGCGGATTTACGAATGTCTCGAAACGGTCAATCTCCTGTCCGCCGCGCATCTTGACTCCCGCAAGTTCGATGATCTTATTGTCCGTGACCGATAAGCCGGTCGTCTCGATATCGAACACGACGTATTCGGCGTCCGCTAAGCTTTGTTCTCTCGGCTGGAGCACCATCGGAACCGCGTCATTGACGATGTTCGCTTCGACGCCGTACATGACTTTGATGCCATGCTTCTTGCCGGCTTTCGCCGCGTCGGGATAACATTGCACATTCGCATGATCGGTAACCGCGATCGCTTTATGTCCCCATTTCGCCGCCGTCTTGATATATGCATCTACCGAGGTGACCGCGTCCATCGTGCTCATCGTCGTATGCAGATGAAATTCGACCCGCTTCTCCTCCGCCGTATCCTTCGGTTCGGGCGGCGCCGGAATTTCCCGTATGTCGTTCGGGAACATAACCAGCTCGGGGGGATTAAGAAAGCGGTCATACTCGATTTTTCCCCGCATTTTCACCCACTTGCCGTTGGCGAGCAGACTGAGCATCTTGATATCTTCTTTATTTTTGCCGAAGATCTTGATCGACAAGGAATCCGTAAAATCAGTAATATAACATTGGAATAACGTGCTGCCCGTTCGCAGCTCCTTCGTCTCCAACCCGAAAATGACGCCTTGAACCGTTACCTTCTTCTCTTCTTCGCGAATCTCCTGAATCGGCACGGGCGGCTCTTTAATCTCGTAGCCATGCTGCAGCACTTGCGGCGCTTCGCCTTCCTCGACCGCTGGTGCTTCTTCCCGCGCGCTAGCCATAATCTGCTCGATTGCGGCGCGGTTCTCTTCTTCGATCTTCTGCGTAAATTCCGTATACGTGTCCGCCCGCGGTTCGCCGACGGTCAGCTTCACGCGGAACGAACGCCGAAAACACTCTTCGAAATAGTTGGCAGCATGCGTATCGATCTCTTTTTTGCGGGCCAATTCGAGGTTCGTCTCGTTCAACAAAGCAATCGTCAGCACTCCGCTAGAGTAGCCGACATCCGCTTTCGCCAGCCATCCGTTGACCGAAGCGACTTCCTGCTGCAGACGTTCCACGAAAGCCAGCCAATATTCGCGCACGATCGTTTCCGTTGCGACCTCTTGCGAATAATCGACGGCGAGCGAGATATCCGCAATATGTCCGAGCTTCGTTCTGATCCGTTCGTTCAATCCTATGTAAATCGATCTAGGAAGCAGAGCTTTCTTGCCGATATGGATCGTCCACTGTTTGCGGGAACGGCTAATTTCCACCTTCTCGATATGTCCGTCCCGAAAATGCTGCCCCAGCCACTCGGTCGGCAACTCCGCCTGCTGTAGCAGAACCTCGAACCGTTTGCGTCTATCATCCATCGGCTGCACCCCCACATCCCTCTCTTACTTATGTCGCTATGAAATACAAAAGCTTCCGTGAAAAAGGCCGCCGCGGATTCCAATTCCGCATCCGGACACCGTCTTCCATCAGAAGCTGACGCTGCGCTTTCTCTCTATTTTACCTGAACGCTATCGAACCATCAATAGAATCTCCAGCGGAAAAATTGACCGGTTATAGGCCCCCTACGCTTCACGCATCCCAAGTCATTGTGGCAGAATTGTTCGACTTTTTCGAGTTACTCTCTCCGTTTCCCGCTGTCGTGGCAGAATAGTTCGACTTTTTCGAGTTACTCCTTCCGTTTCCCGCTGCGGTGGCAGAATAGTTCGACTTTTTCGAGTTACTCCTTCCGTTTCCCGTTGCCACAGCAGAATAGTTCGACTTTTTCGAGTTACTCTCTCCGTTTCCCGCTGCCGTGGCAGAATAGTTCGACTTTTTCGAGTTACTCTCTCCATTCCCCGTTGCCGCAGCAGAATAGTTCGACTTTTTCGAGCTACTCTCTGCGTTTGCCGTTGCCACGGCAGAATAGTTCGACTTTTTCGAGTTACTCTCTCCATTTCCCTCTGTCGTGGCAGAGTAGTTCGATTTTTTTCGAGTTACTCTCTCCGTTTCCCGCTGCCGTGGCAGAGTAGTTCGACTTTTTCGAGTTACTCTCTCCGTTTCCCGCAGCCGTGGCAGAATAGTTCGACTTTTTCGAGTTACTCCTTCCGTTTCCCGTTGCCGTAGCAGAATACTTCGACTTTTTCGAGTTACTCCTTCCGTTTCCCGCAGCCGTGGCAGAATAGTTCGACTTTTTCGAGTTACTCCCTCCGTTCCCGTAGCTAGCGCGAAAAAAAGCCGCCAACTCCATATGGAGTGGCGGCGTGTGCTTCACGCGCTTAGGTAATATTGTTGCTTAATAAGCTCTTGCGAAAACGACCGTGTGCTCCGCTGCGTCACCGCAGACGAGGCATTTCGTTTTATTCTCCGCAGGCTCGAACGGAATGTTACGGCTTGTCGCGCCGGTTTCTTCCTTCACCTGCTTCTCGCAAGCGTCGGAACCACACCAGCCCGCCAGAGCGAAGCCTCTCTTCTCTTCCATCGCCGCTTTGTACTCGTCAAGCGTATCGACCGAGAAGAAATTGTCTTCGCGGAACGTACGCGCGCGTTCGTACATATCGCCATGGATTTGCTCGAGCAGCGACTGTACTTCGCCGACCAGATTGTCCAAGGCAACCGATTTCTTCTCGCCGGTAACGCGGGAAACGAGCACGCACTGTCCGTTCTCCAAGTCGCGAGGTCCAAGCTCGAGACGAATCGGAATCCCGCGCATTTCGTATTCGTTGAACTTCCAGCCCGGGGAGACGTCCGCACGATCGTCGACGCGAACGCGAATGCCCGCGGCTTTAAGCTGTGCATACAGCTCGTCCGTCTTGCCGATGACGACTTCCCGCGTCTTCGGCGGGCCGATCGGAATCATCACGACTTGGGTCGGCGCGACCTTCGGTGGCATTACAAGCCCGCGATCGTCCCCGTGAACCATGATGAGCGCGCCGATCAGGCGCGTGCTGACGCCCCATGACGTCGTATGGCAAAATTGCTGCACGTTCTCGCGATCCAAGTATTTGATGTCAAACGCAACGGCGAACTTCGTACCCAAGTAATGGGAAGTGCCCGCTTGTACTGCACGCCCGTCTTTCATCATCGCTTCAATCGAATACGTGTCCACCGCACCCGCGAAACGCTCGGAAGGCGTCTTCTGCCCTTTGATGACGGGGATGGCCAGCACGTTTTCCACGAAATCCGTGTAGACGTCGAGCATCTGCATCGTTTCTCTGCGCGCGTCCGCTTCGTCTTCATGCGCGGTATGTCCTTCTTGCCATAGAAACTCGCTAGTCCGTAGGAACGGCAGCGTTCTTTTCTCCCAACGAACGACATTCGCCCACTGGTTGATCAAGAGAGGAAGATCGCGGTAGGAATTAATCCACTTCGCGTACATATGGCCGAACATCGTTTCCGATGTCGGGCGAATCGCCAGCTTCTCTTCAAGCTGCTCGCCACCCGCTTCGGTCACGAAAGGCAGCTCGGGATTAAAGCCTTCGACGTGCTCCTTCTCTTTCGTGAAGAAACTTTCGGGAATAAACAGTGGGAAATACGCGTTACGGTGCCCCGTTTCCTTAAAGCGTCGATCGAGCTCCTTCTGCATATTTTCCCATAGTTCGTACCCGTCCGGCCGAAAAACGATGCAGCCGCGAACCGGCGAATAATCCATTAATTCCGCTTTTTTAATGACGTCGATATACCAGCGGGAGAAATCCTCTCCTTGCGGCGTAATCTCCGTAACGAATCCTTTATCCTTCGACATGACGGTTCTCCAACTCCCAGCTTATGCTTCCGAAGTGCGTTTCTCCCGAAACGCTTGAAGCGGCTTAATTTCTTACCAATCCAACAATATCGTTATACGTGACAACGATCATCAGCAGCATGAGCATCGCGAATCCAACCAAGTGCACCATGCTTTCCCGGTTCGGATCGACCGGCTTGCCCCGTACCGCCTCCAATCCAAGGAACAGAAGACGGCTTCCGTCCAGCGCCGGAATCGGCAGTAGGTTAAAGATTCCCAAGTACAAGCTGAGCACGCCCGCCCACAAAGTCAATTGAGCCAATCCTTGCTTGGCAATCTCCACGGTAACCTGCGTCGTCTTCACCGGCCCGCCGAGATCGTCCAGCTTGAACTCTCCAAAAATAAGCTTGCGGAAGCCCTCAAATATACGCTCGGTCATCTCTACCATCGTCGTGCCGGCAAAGCTGATCGTCTCGCCGACGCCGGGCTTTCGCATCTCTCCGGACGGATAGATGCCGATTTTTCCCGTTGCCGCGTCCGGCGTCACTTTAATCGGCAGTTCCACTCCGCCCCGTTCCACAATGAGACTTAAAGGCTTTCCTGCCGACGCATTAATCTTGTCTACGAAAGTATTCATATTCCCGCCCACGGGCTCGCCGTTAATCGATTTTACCCAATCTCCCTTTTCCAGGCCGGATTGGGCGGCCGGAGCACCGGCCACGACGTCGGAGATGTACACTTTCGAGGAATTCTCGACAGGAACGCCCTGCAGCACCAAATAGAATGCGAAAAGCACGAAGGCCAGCAGAAAGTTCATGACCGGCCCGGCAAAAATCGATAAGGCGCGCTGCCCTACCGTTTTGTGACCGAATTGCCGATCGAGCGGCGCGATCTGCGTATCCCTTCCCCTTGCGATGATAAGCGCTTGGGGATGAACCGGGTAACGTTCGACGTCGCCGTCCAAATCCAAAGCGATGAACAAATCCTTCTCCAAATCAAGCGACTTTACTTCGCCGCGGAGCACGTCCGAGCGTTCATCCAGACGATCCAAGTAAATTCTCGTGACCGCATTGTCTTTCACTCTTACGGCCAAAGTCTGGCCCGGTTGAACTTCGACCACCTCGGGATCTTCGCCCGCCATGCGCACGAAGCCGCCGATCGGGAGCAATCGCAGCGTGTAGCGCGTCTCCCCCCGTTTAATGGAGAAGAGCTTTGGCCCGAAGCCAATCGCGAATTCCCGCACGAGAATACCTGCTCTACGGGCAAAGTAGAAATGACCCCATTCGTGCAAAGAGACGAGCAAAAAGAACATCAGTACGGTCAACAGTGCAACCTGTATGTTTTCCATCCTTCCAACCCCTTTGTAAATCGAAAGACCGGCGACATCCGCCAACATCTCGAAACGGCTGATCTTAGATTAACATTATTCTCCGCGCCGATTCAAGGGAATACTCCTGAGGGAGGTTACCGGTACGACGCCGCTTCGGTTCGCGCCCAGTCATCCGCCTCCAGAATCGCTTCAAGAGTCGGCGACGGAACGGAAGAATGCTTACTTAGCGCCATCTCGATCGTATCTTCGATCGCAAGAAAAGAGATTTCTCCTCGCAGAAAACGGGCGACCGCTACTTCGTTCGCCGCATTGAATACGGTCGTCGCCGTTCCTCCGCTGCGTCCGGCCTCGTATGCGAGTCGCAGGCAAGGATAACGTTCAAGGTTCATCTCCCGGAAATGTAGCGTCCCTTGCTTCAGCAAGTCGAGCGGCGATGCGGGCGAAGCCACCCGCTCCGGATACGTCAGCGCGTATTGGATCGGCACCCGCATGTCGGGGTTGCCTAGCTGCGCCATTACGCTTGTATCGGTGAATTCCACCATCGAATGCACGATGCTTTCCGGATGAAGCACGACGTCGATCTGATCGTAAGGCAGGCCGAACAGCCAATGCGCCTCGATAACCTCTAACCCTTTGTTCGCCATCGTGGCCGAATCGATCGTCACTTTTGCACCCATGCTCCAGTTCGGATGTTTTAAGGCATCTTCCACGGTCACGTTCTTGAGCTGATCCCGACTTAAATCGCGAAAGCTGCCTCCGGATGCCGTCACGATCAACCGTTTAATCGCTTTGGCGTTCTCGCCGTTCAGACACTGGAAGATCGCGGAATGCTCGCTGTCCACCGGCAGGATCGATACGCCTTTCTCCCGGGCTCGCTGCATAACCAGATGTCCGGCAGTGACGAGCGTCTCCTTATTGGCCAGACCGATATCCGCTCCCGCTTCGATCGCGGCAAGCGTAGAGGTAAGGCCCAAGCTCCCGACCAGCGCGCAGACGACGTAGTTCGCGCCCGCTTCGCTTGCGACTTGCTTAAGCCCAGTCTCACCCGAAACGACGATGACATCGGCGGGCACTTCCGAGCGAATTCGATCCTCGAGTGCTCGCTCCTCGACGGAAATCCATTTAGGCTTGAATTGCCTCGCCTGCTCAAGCAGCAAATCCACGTTGCTGCCGGCTGCCAGGCCGACGACTTCATAGCGCTCCGGCTGTCTGGATATGACATCGAGCGTCTGGGTGCCTATTGAACCCGTACTGCCGAGTACGGCGATTTTTTTCATGACTGCTCCTCCGCTTGCTCTTTATCTTTATGTAACCAAGGACGAGTTTATCCTGCCAATAATCCGATTAAATGAACGAAAGGAAACACGATCAGCCAGCTATCCATCCGGTCCAGCACGCCTCCGTGCCCCGGCAGCAGCCGTCCGGAATCTTTCACTCCGCGGAAACGCTTGTAAGCGGATTGCACAAGATCCCCCAATTGCCCTGCGACAGCCGCCGTTAAGCCGATAAGCGCCGCTCTGCCATATCCGACCCATTCCGGTTCGAAAAACGCGAAGATCAAGCCGACGATCACGGCTATGACCAGTCCCCCGAGAGCGCCTTCAATCGTTTTGTTCGGACTGATCGACGGCCAAAGCTTCGTTCTGCCGATCGCTTTGCCTACGAAATAAGCGCCTGCGTCCGAGGCCCAGATACAAGCGAACGTCAGAGCCGACCAGAAAATGCCGTGCTCCAGCTCCCGCGTGACCGCCATGTAGTGAAAACCCGCGCCGACGTAAACCGCTCCAAGGAACAACACGCCTACATGTTCTAATTGAATCCGGTTTTTGCTGAACACCGTTCCGCTAAGCAGAACGAACATCAGAATCCAAACAATCGCCGTGAACGAAGGTAGTTCCCAATCGAAAGGCAATTTCGGCAACGCGATCAGACCCGTCGCCGCGAATCCGACCAACACATCCAGACGTTTCCAGGGCTGTCCGTTGAGACGGACGAACTCCCAATAACCAATCAGCGCCAATAGAAACAGCAGGCATGCATAGTACCAGCCTCCTGCAACGAGCAGGCCGATGAATGCCGCTCCGGCCACGATGCCGGTAATGATCCGTTGACCCATAAGCTACAGCCCTCCGTAACGACGTGCGCGCCGTTGGTATTCTCGAACGGCGTCATATAGATGTTGATCGCTGAATTCCGGCCAATACACTTCTGTAAACCAGAACTCGCTGTAGGCAAGCTGCCAGAGCATAAAGTTGCTTAACCGCAGCTCGCCGCTGGTACGAATCAGCAAATCCGGATTCGGAAGCCCGCCGGAGAGCAGGTGGCGCTCGAAATCTTCCTCTTCGATCTCGTCGGGATTGATCTTGCCAGCTGCCGCCTGCCGGGCTAATTCCTTCGCTGCTTCCAGCATCTCGTGCCGGCTGCCGTAATTCAGCGCGAAATTTAAAATAAGTCCGGTATTATGCGCGGTTTGCCGAACCGCATCTTCGACGGCTGCTATCGTATGGTCCGGGAGAAGGTTCCGGTTCCCCATCATTTTCACTTGTACGTTGTTTTCTATGAGCTCGCCTAGTTCAAGCGACAAAAACTCCTGCGGAAGCTTCATCAAGAAATCGACTTCCGCTTTTGGACGTTTCCAGTTTTCCGTGGAAAACGCGTACAACGTCAACACTTCTACGCCGATGCGATCCGCCGCTTTCGTGATCCGCTTCACGGCTTTCATTCCGCTATGATGCCCTGCGATGCGAGGGAGTCCCCTCTCCTTCGCCCAGCGGCCGTTGCCGTCCATAATAATGGCCACATGCTTTGGGATGTTCTCGCCACTCGGAACCTCGCCGGTTCTCATTTGCTCTATGTCGTTTTTCGTGTAATCTCGGGCACGCAACTTACGGAGCCACTTTCCGAACAAACCCATCGCTCTTCCCCCCAATAGCGGCAACGATACCCTATAGCTTACTAAAAGCGAATAAACCCCACCTTGCGGAGGGGCCTCGCATTTGCGAATTAAACTTCCATGATCTCTTTTTCTTTGGCCGCCAAAATTTTATCCACTTCAGCGACGAAGCGATCCGTCAGCTTCTGCACGTCGTCTTGATGACGACGCGATTCATCTTCGGAAATCTCGCCTTTTTCCTTTTTCTTGATCTCGTCATTGGCGTCGCGGCGAATGTTGCGGATCGCGACTTTCGCCTCTTCCCCGAACTTCTTCGTCTGCTTCGCCAGGTCCGAGCGGCGCTCTTCCGTCAGCGGCGGGATGTTCAAGCGGATAATCGTACCGTCGTTGGCCGGAGTCAGACCAAGATCCGACTTCTGAATCGCCTTCTCGATCGCGGACAAAGCCGTTTTGTCCCACGGCGTAATGATAAGCGTCCGGGAGTCCGGCGTATTGATTGCACCCATCTGGTTGAGAGGCGTCATCGTGCCATAATATTCGGCTTGAACCCGATCCAGCATCGCGGCCGAAGCACGGCCGGCTCTTAACGTTTGTAGGTCGCGTTTTAACGCGCCTAATGCTTTTTCCATGCGCTCTTCGGCGTCTTTCTTAATGGCCTGCGGCATTAGTCAATGCTCCCCTTTACGATCGTGCCGATTTTCTCGCCCATGACGGCACGTTTAATGTTGCCTTTCTCGGTAATCGCGAATACGAGAAGCGGGATATCGTTGTCCATGCATAACGAAGAAGCAGTGGAGTCCATTACGCCTAAGTTTTTGTTAAGTACGTCCAAATAAGTGAGCTGTTCGTATTTCTCGGCATCGGCATCTTTGAACGGATCGGCGCTGTATACGCCATCGACTTTGTTCTTGGCCATCAGGATGACTTCGGCCTCGATCTCCGCCGCGCGCAAAGCCGCGGTCGTATCCGTCGAGAAGAACGGATTGCCCGTTCCCGCCGCGAAAATGACGACGCGCCCTTTCTCCAAATGACGAATCGCGCGTCTGCGGATATAAGGTTCCGCGATCTGTTGCATGGCGATCGAAGTTTGAACGCGGCTAGGCACATCCATTTGCTCCAATGCGTCCTGCAGCGCGAGCGAGTTCATGACCGTTGCCAGCATGCCCATGTAGTCCGCCGTCGCGCGGTCGATGCCCTTCTGGCTTCCTGCGATGCCGCGCCAGATATTGCCACCGCCGCATACGATCGCGACCTCGACGCCGAGCTCGATCACTTCCTTAATCTGTTCAGCGATCGACAGGATTGTCGTCGCGTCGATGCCATAACCGTTGTTGCCCGAAAGAGACTCGCCGCTCACCTTTAATACCACGCGTTTGTAAAATGGACGTTCCAACGTTTTGTACCTCCAACATGCTTTTTTTAACCCGGGAAACCTGTAAATTCTTAAAAAAGAGGGAACACGCCGTGTTCCCGATAGGGTGTTGCTTATTGGTTAACTTGCGCCATAACTTCTTCCGCGAAGTTTTCTGTTTTCTTCTCCAAGCCTTCGCCAAGCTCGAAACGAGCGAATCTGCGGATGGAGATTTTTTCGCCGATCGCGGCGATTTTTTCGTTAAGCAGCTGCGTGATCGTCTTGTCTTGGTCTTTCACGAAGATTTGTTCCAACAAGCAGTTTTCTTCGTAATATTTGTTCATACGGCCTTCGACCATTTTGTCGACGATTTTCTCCGGCTTGCCTTCGTTCAGAGCTTGGTTGCGAAGAATTTCTTTTTCCTTGTCCAATTCGGCTTGGGAAACTTCTTCGCGGCCCAGGAATTTCGGGTTGGCCGCCGCGATTTGCATCGCGATGTCTTTCACGAAAGTACGGAATTGCTCGGTTTTGGCAACGAAGTCGGTTTCACAGTTGACTTCGACGAGTACGCCAATACGGCCGCCTGCGTGGATATAAGATTCAACGACGCCTTCCGTAGCGATACGGTCGCCTTTCTTCGCCGCTGCCGCAAGACCTTTCTCGCGGAGAAGCTCGCTTGCTCTCGTCAGATCGCCGCCTGCTTCCTCCAACGCCTTTTTACAATCCAACATCCCTGCACCGGTTCTTTCGCGAAGTGTTTTAACGTCTGCTGCACTAATTGCCATGAAGACTCCTCCTAAAGGTATGCTCCCCGCGCCTAATCGCGCGAGAGATGCGATTCGATTTTTGGAAAAAAAGGGCGGTGAGAAGTTACCCTTCTGACCACCCTTTGATTGTACTTGTATGAAATTCGCGTCGCTTAAGCCGTCGTTTCTTCGCCTTGACGAGATTCGATAATAGCATCAGCCATTTTCGCCGTCAGAAGCTTAACCGCACGGATCGCGTCATCGTTACCTGGGATGACGTAATCGATTTCGTCCGGATCGCAGTTCGTGTCGACGATGCCGACAATCGGAATACCCAGCTTGCGAGCTTCCGCAACAGCGATACGCTCTTTGCGAGGATCGATGATGAACAGAGCGTCAGGCAATTTGCGCATATGCTTAATGCCGCCGAGGAACTTCTCGAGGCGCTCTTTTTCTTTGCGAAGGATGATAACTTCTTTCTTAGGCAGCACTTCGAAAGTGCCGTCCTGTTCCCATTTGTCCAATTGGTGCAAACGGTCCGTACGCTTCTGAATCGTAGAGAAGTTCGTCAGCGTACCGCCAAGCCAACGTTGATTGATGTAATATTGGCCGCTGCGCTCAGCTTCCTCTTTAACGGAATCTTGAGCTTGTTTTTTCGTTCCGACGAACAGCATCGTACCGCCGTTCTCGCCGAGCTGACGCACGAAGTTGTACGCCTCGTCGACTTTCTTAACCGTTTTCTGCAAATCGATAATGTAAATGCCGTTACGTTCAGTAAAGATGTACTTATCCATTTTCGGGTTCCAACGACGTGTTTGGTGACCGAAATGCACGCCTGCTTCAAGCAGTTGCTTCATGGAAATGACTGCCATCTTCCTGCACCTCCTAGTGGTTTTTGGTGAATCTCCGCCGCTTTTCGCGCCTTCCGCCAAAACTTCACCCGATTTTCGCGGGTCAAGCACCGTTGCCGGAATTGAAAAGCGTGTGTTTTTTACACCGAGAAATAATATACCATATCGACAAGCGTCGCGCAATGGCGCGGGGGCAATATTCTTTCAAAAAAACGTCGACTTTACGAGTTCGGCTTTATTTTTTGCGGGTAAGCTCGTTCATGATCTGCTTATACGTGGGTTTGCTTGTAAAAACGATCGTTCCTACCTTCATTTTTTTGGAGACGTCCCTCGTCTTGTCGATAAAATCGTTCACATCGTCTATAACGCCAAGCTTCTTCAATTCTTTCCCGACTTCGGTTAGCGACATGCCATACTTGACATCCAGCTTAACCGGTTTCTCGTATTTCTCGGGCATCTCCTTAATCGAAGCTTCTTTCTCCTCCGGAGTAGCAGATGTTGCTTTCTCGCCGGATACGGCTTGCTCGCCGACAGCTTCAATGTGTTTAGGCGCTTCGCTTTCCTTCGTTCCGCCGTCAGCTTCTTCTTCGCTTTTCCGGGTTGCTTGATTAACCGCCTCTTCGACCCGCGCGTTCAACTGATCTTCCGTCAGCAATAACAATCCAGCTTTTCTTGCTTCGTCGCTAAGCTCTTCTGCCGTTAACGATTCCCGGGTAGAGATGGTAGAGATGTCCGACTGCTTCAGTCCGATCAAAATCAGTTGCAGCATCGAAGCTCCCAGAATCAAACCGACTCCCAGCCCCATTAACCAGAGGCGATACTTACGCATGCTGCCGTTCCTCCCTGCGAGCAAGCTGCAAAATCAATTGCACCTCGCCTTTGTTCATTCCCGTTGCTTTGGCGATTTGCTCGATTGACTTTCCTTTGTCGTGCAACTCCAACAGCTCGGGATATCTGCCGCGAATCGTAATCTCCGGAACGATCGGTTCTTCTGACTGCTCATCTACCGTTTCTACGTCTAGCGATCCGGATCTGCTCTCCGATTCTGCCGATGTGACGGCCGGATCGCGGCCTTCGTCAGATATAGGGAGCGAAGATTGTTGAAAAATCTGGGGCGTGGCGCTCTCTAGCGCAGCGATCGATGGGGAATGCAAAACCGGAGGGCGAGAATCCATTGCAACTGCAGATGGTTGTTCCGACCATTTCTTCATCTGGTTCTCTAGTTCGACGACACGGCGGCTTAGTTTCCCTGTTGTATCGTCGTGCTCCTGCTTGAACTTGGCGACCGCATCGAACAATTCTCGATTTTCCGCCTCCAAATCCTCCAGCAGTTGAGTATAAGCATCTTCGCTGACGAAATTCGTTTCCTTGTCTTTGCCTTCGTTTCTGGGCAGCATCCACGCGTAAACCGTAATCGCTGCGCCGAGCAGGACAATGTATAACCAAGGTTGTTCCATCCGGATTCCCCCTTCTTGCGATTTAGCCCATAAAATCGATATGTTTCCCTTTGTAGGGGTGCTCGGGAAGCTTGTTTTCTTCTTCGGGAGACTCTTGGTTCTGGTTCTTCGATGGCGACTGCTTATTCCGCCCACGCGGCTGCCGCTCCGAGATCGTGCCGTTCGATGCGGATTCCGCCTTCGTGCTACGGGCGGCGTTATGCTCGGCCTCTTTCATGGACTGTTGCCCGAGCAAGGTTTGTTCCGTCGCTGAACGCTGCTGCTGTTGCTGCTGGAGAGGGGTCAGCTCGACAGAGCGAGGAAGGGATACTTGGAAATCGATCGGTTTATAACTCACGGCATTCACCTCGGATTAGGGATGAAAACGCGTATTCGGAAATGATCGTCTCCGATCAGAAGTACGGAACCATCACGATATCGCCGTCCGAAAAACGGAAGCTTACGCGCTGAGTACTGTCTTTCATAAAACGGGTATACCGGCCGATGACGATTTTCGTGCCGCCCCATAACGTATGAACCGCGTCTACCCTGGCCGTCGTAGCATCCTCGAGCGTTTTCTCGATCTCTAGCGCACGCTCTTTGGTCTCTTGCAGTTCATCCTGCGTCTGGCGTTTCGTCGACGTTAGTTTAATCCGAAGGGCAAGCTTATCGCCGGTCAATTGACCAACGGAAGCCATCTGATCCAAAAGGGACAGTGCTTTCTCGGATTTGTCCAAGCTGTCTGCCAGTTGTCGTATGGAGGCACGAAGCTCGCCGAGCTCATGGCGGAGCTCCGGACGTACGCCGACCTCGATGACCGTCGCGGTGGACATCGAATTGCCGATCATTCTAGCCGTTACGCGTTCTCCGGCTTGAATGCTTCCTCCGACGATCAACCCTTTTGTTCCGACGCATTTTACCGTTTTTCCGGCTCTGATGTTCGAATGCATAATACTTTGGTTCACGAGAATATCTTCGCCCGCGATCACGTTCCCTTCCTGGATGAAGGAGCAGCGAACGTTGCATCCTGCTTTGACGTGACCTTTGTTGCTGCCGATGATCCCGCCGGAAACTTCAATCGAGCCCTCGGATTCCACCTCGGCTCCCTCGATTCCTCCCGTTACGCGGATATCGCCCGACGCCTTTACGCGAAACCCCGTGAGAATATTGCCTCTAACGACGACGGTCCCGACAAAATCGATGTTTCCGATCTTATAGTCGACATCTCCGTTCACCTCGTATACGGGAAAGACGTTCAGTTTGTCTTTATCGGTTTTAGTCACGAGTCCGTCGATGGCCGCGTACATGCCGATTTTTTCGGGATTGATGACGACGTTTTTCCCGATTTTGAAGTGAACGTCTTTGCCGTCCTTCGCGCCGATCTCATCTCCTGTGACGGCTTTCCCCGGGATTCCCGGCTCGGCGGGAATCCTAGTCGCAATGAGTTGCCCTGCTTTTACATTGTCGAGTTTGGCTACTTGCTTGTAATCTACGCTGCCGTCTTCCCTTTCCGCCGGACGCTTCTCCTCGTCGTCCGAATTACCGATCAACACGTTGATAAAACCGTCTTTACCGGCGACGGGCGGGGTTCCAACCGCGACGATGTTCTGTGTAAAGTAGAAATCTTGAGGTCTTTGCGCGATTAAATACAACGTGTCCGATTGCAGGCCAAACCTAATTCCTTGCGACAGCAAATATTGCTCTAGGTCGCGAGAAGTCAATTTCAGATCGTCCTCTACCTGTCTAAAGATCAGGTAGGCTTGCATCTTATCGTCGGAAATCGTTACTTGTAAACATTCCGCCAATGGCAAGCTCGCACTGTCAGACATGATTAGCGCCTCCTATTATCCTTTTTGAAGCAACTGTTCCTTTTGCTTTGCGAGCGCCCCGCGAAGTCTAAGAATCGCTTTGGAATGCAACTGTGATATTCTCGAAGGCGACAGGCACATGACTTCCGCAATTTCGCTCAAAGACAAATCCTCGTAATAAAACAGCGAGATCACGGTCCGTTCCTTCGCCGTCAACTTGTCGATGCCGAACTTCAAAGACTCCTTCAAGAAAGTTTCATGAACTTTGGATTCCGGGCTCACCGCTTTGTCATCTACGAGCAAGGTCAGGCGCGTCTCCGATTCTTCCTCGCGGATCGGATCCTCGAGCGAAAATACGGCCGCGACCGCCACTTCCTGAAGCATCTGCTGAAATTCCTTGTTGCTAATATTCAAATAGTCGCATATTTCGTCATCCGAAGCAGACCGCAAATTTTGCTGCTCCAATACCGCATAAGCGTCCTCGATTTTTTTCGCTTTATCACGAACCGATCGGGGTACCCAGTCTCCTTGGCGAAGTCCGTCGATAATCGCTCCGCGGATTCTCCAAGAAGCGTAGGTTTCGAATTGAAGCCCCCGTCGGTAGTCGAATTTCTCAATCGCATCAATAAGGCCCATGGCCCCGTTGCTTGCCAAATCGTCTTTCGTAACGTTCTTGGGTAAGCCTACTGCCATCCGGCTTGAGACATAATCCACGAGCGGCAAATACTGTTCGATCAGTTGCTTTCTCGCATCCGGATCCTCGTCTTCTTTCCAGCGTTGCCATAAATCTTGATGGGATAACCGGGAACGTGTTTGATCGACCATTCTAGCCTCACCATCCTTATTCGTCCGTCAGGCGGCGTATCGCCTGAACCACTTCCTCCGGATTGGGATTGTCAAGCGATACCAATCTCTTGGGCTGCAAGGGCTGAAAGCCTTTGATCGCTTCCCCTTTGCCGTCCGTCCATTGTTCCTTCATCATCTCCGATAACGAATCGCCATCATCCGGAGTCGATATATCCAATACACTTCCGCGTTCTTCGTGGCTGTCCGGAAGTTCAATCTCGGGCTGACGGCCCGGAATCATCAAATTTCGCAGAACGAAGCCGACGAAGAAAGCCAGAAACGCGAATGCGGTAAATGCGTAAAAGCTTCGGATCAGCGTCGTCTCCAGCGGATTGCTCGATAAGGAAAACAAAAAAGTCAGAATCGCGCCGAATCCGCCGAACCCGATATTAAAACGCCAGGAACCCTTCATTCTAAATCTCCTTTACTCCGAACTGCACGCTGCGAATCACGAATATGCCCGAATCGCTGTTCAATTCCACCGTTCGGCCGTAGTTCCCTCCCGTATCTTCGGAGAGAAGACGGATGGAGAACGTCTCCAGCACCTGTTTCGTCGCTTCCACGTTGCGAGGCCCGATTCTCATCGTATCCGATCCCCCCATGAACGCGAACATTTGCGCTCCGCCGGCCATTTTAGCGACCATGCGCTCGACCAAAGCCCCTTTGGCCTTCATTCTCTCAATGAGCTCGGGCACGGCTGTATCGGCGTATTTGGCGATGTTTAGTTGGCCTTCGCGGGCAATATCCGAGGACGGCAGCATAATATGCGCCATGCCTCCGAGCCGCAGAGCGGGATCGAACAAGGTCAATCCGACGCAAGACCCCAACCCCGTCGTCTTAAGCACCGCTCCCGCGTCTCCGATGTTCAAATCTGCCATCCCGATTTTAATTAAGGTGCCTTCGGTCATTAGATCGGCACTCCTAACGCACGGAACAGTTTCTCGAACGAATCGGGATCTGGGATCAGGAAGAAGTGACCCTCAGAATCTTGTTGACCTTCGATAAATGCCGTTTCGATTAGCAACGCATCGTCTCCCATCGTGCCGAATTGAAGAAGACCGTAGCTTAATATTGCTCCCGCCATATCAACGGCTAACGAAGGGACCGTCGGGGCCAAGTTGAGCCCCGTAAAGTCGGCAAGAGAGGATAGATATGAGCCTGCAAGAATATTGCCGATCTCGTTTAGCGCCGACAACTCCAGCTCGCTGTATGCATCGTTCTCGGCGGCGTTAAAACCTAACAAGCCTTGCAGAATCCGACGCGCCGGTTCGCGATTGATAATAAAAAACATATTGCCCGGCGCATCTCCCTCGACGCGAAGAAAGATCGCGACGACTACGGCCTCGGAACCGCCGACGCGTTCGGCGATTTCTTCGAACGGCAGCAAATTGACGGTAGGCACAGCCATGTCTACGGGTTTGTTAAGCAGCGTCGACAATGCCGTCGCCGCGTTGCCTGCGCCGATATTCCCTACTTCCCGGAGAACGTCCAACTTGAAGTCCGCGTTGTTCCTGAATAGTTTCACGACTTAGTCTCCGAACTGTTCCAGTTGAATGATTTCGCTCCGGTTCAGCACTTCCGCCAAATGGAGCAGTATGAGCAGACGGCTCTCGGAGATTTTGGCCACGCCGCTAATATATTTGGCCTTAATGCCACCGACGACTTCCGGAGGATTCTCGATGGCATCGCTCATCACATCGATGACGTCGTTGGCCGAATCTACGATAAAGCCGACTTCCAGATCGTTCGCAGCGACGATAATAATCCGGGAATTCTCGGTATATTCGCTTTCAACGAGCCCGAAACGTCCGCGCAGGTCGATCACCGGGATGACCACTCCGCGCAAATTGATGACGCCTTTTACGAACGCAGGCGTTTTCGGCACCCGCGTAATCGGAACCATCCGTTCGATCGTGCGCACTTTGTCGACCTCAATGCCGTACTCTTCATGCGCGAGCGTGAAAACGATAACCTTCATTTCCTCTGCCATAAAATGTTTCCTCCCTTGGAGTCCGGTTTATTATTTGATAATCGTGTTTGGATCTACGATCAAAGCCACTTGCCCATCCCCGAGAATGGTCGCACCCGAGACGACGCTTCGATGGCCGGACAAATATTTGCCGAGCGGCTTCAGCACGATCTCGCTCTGACCGATAAATTCGTCCACCAGAATGGCGGCCAGCTTGTCCCCTTTGCGGATCACCAGCATTTCCGTTTCCGTCTCTTCGTCGTCGCGGTAATCCGGCGACTCTACCAATTCTGCAAGCGAGATGACCGGAATAATAGACTGGCGGTAATCTACCATTCGATTGCCGTGCAGCGTTCGAATGTCTGTTCTCTTGAGCGCTCCCGTCTCCACGATGGAGGATAGCGGGAATGCGTACTTCTCGGAGCCCAGCTTGATAAGCATAGCCGCAATAATAGAAAGCGTAAGCGGCAGTTGAATCGAGAACTTCGTTCCGGATCCCGGCTCGGATTGGACGGTGACGTTGCCGCCAAGGGAAGTAATCTTCGACTTCACCACGTCAAGCCCGACGCCCCGGCCGGAAATGTCCGACACGACGTCAGCGGTGCTGAACCCCGGCGCGAAGAGCAGCATATTAATTTCATCGTCGCTAAGCTTCTTCGCGTCTTCGGGAGTAACGACGCCGCGTTTAATGGCCGTCTCGAGCACTTTCGGACGATTGATGCCTTTACCGTCATCTTCAATCTCGATAAAGACGTGGTTCCCGCTGTGGAAGGCGCGCAATACGACGGTTCCTGTCTCCGACTTACCCGCACCGACGCGGTCTGCAATCGATTCGACGCCATGGTCTACCGAGTTACGAATCAAGTGAACGAGCGGATCTCCGATTTCATCGATGACCGTACGATCCAATTCCGTCTCGGCGCCGACGATAACGAGGTCGACTTTTTTGTCCAACGACTTGGCCAAATCCCGCACCATACGAGGGAAGCGATTAAACACGCTTTCGACGGGCACCATCCGCAGCTTCAGAACGATGTTTTGCAGATCCGCGCTTACGCGAGCCATATGTTCGACCGTCTCCGACAGATCGTTGCGCCTGATTTCGGACGCAAGCTGTTCCAAGCGGACCCGATCGATCAACATCTCGCTGAACAGATTCATCAGCGAATCGAGACGTTCGATGTCGACTCTGATCGTACGAGGAGCAGCCCCGCCTGACGATGCAGCAGCCGGAGCCGTGCGAGCGGCGGGTTTGTCGGCAGCCGGTGCCGCTGGAGCGGCCGGTGCATTGGGGATTGCAGGCGCAGCCGCGGCCGCCGTTTCTTTAACCGCAGCCTTCTGATCGGAGGCTCCGCGAGCTTTTTCCATTTCCTCCAAAGAGGCTTTGTCCACCGCGTTCATCGTAACGGACTCGATTTCGGAAACCCGAGACAATTGGTCTTGCAGGGTTTCTCCAGGTGTTTGGGTTATGTAGTATACCGAGAAGCTGCGGTCGAATTGCTCCTGTTCGATCTCCTGAACAGACGGATAAGACTTCACGACCTCTCCGTTCCTTTCCAGGACATCGAATACCATATAGGCTCGAGCCGCTTTAAGCAGACAGTCGTCGCGCACTTTGACTTCGATGTAATAAGCAAGATGTCCGGCTTCGATCGATTGACCCAATATCGACATTTGGTATTGGTCGAGAATCAACGATGCGGGCAAGTCCTGGTCCGCGTCGGACGATATTGAGGCATCGCCGCCGACGTCTCCTTTAACGATCGCCTTCAACCGTTGAACGAGATCGTCAACGTCGCCTTTCCCCGTACCGCCGTTGATCACGTCTTGGACCATCGCTTCGAGCGCATCCAGACACTTGAACAACGTATCGAAAATATGGCCATTCATGCTAAGCTTCTCGTTGCGTACGAGATCGAGCACGTTTTCCATTTCGTGAGTCAACGACGCAAGATCCTCGAATCCCATCGTCGCGGACATTCCCTTGAGCGTATGGGCAGAACGGAAAATCACCTGAACGATGCCGATATCCTCCGGCGTCTGCTCCAGCCGAAGCATATTCTCGTTCAACGCTTGCAAGTGATCATTGGACTCGTCGATAAACATGGACATATACTGATTCATTTCCATGGGCCGGACACCTCCTTGTTGGCTGAGCTTTCAACGACAATATTTGGTCTTGCGGATTTCACATCCTGTACGAGAGCCTGCGCGATGGTTTGAAGCGGGAGCTGGCGCGTCGCGGCGCCAAGTTCGACCGCCGATCGAGGCATTCCGTATACGACGCAGGTCTCTTCCGCTTCGGCGATCGTGTTCGTTGCTCCGTCTTCAAGCAGCGCCTTCATCCCTTTGGCGCCATCACTGCCCATCCCGGTCATCAGTACGATGTGCCGCTTTAATTGATGATGGCCGACCAGCGATTCGAACAACATGTCTACAGAAGGCATATGACCGCTTCTCGGACCTTCGTTCGACAGCTTTATCCGATACTTTCCGGCGTCGTCTTTCGCTAGATTCATATGCCAGCCGCCGGGTGCGATGTAGGCGGTTGCGGTCTCCACAAGTTCTCCGTCCGTCGCTTCCCGTACATGAATGTCGCAGAAGTTGTCGAGCCGCTGCGCGAGCGAATGCGTGAACTTAGGCGGCATGTGCTGAACAACGAGAATCGGAGCCGGAAAATCCGCCGGAATGCCGGTCAGCACTTCATGCAACGCTCGAGGGCCTCCCGTAGAAGTGCCAATCGCAACCAGTTGGGTAAAATGCGTCGACGTCTTCGGGTTTTCCGTTGCAGGAGGAGTCTCTGCCGCCGGGCGGCGCTCGGCTCTCGCGGCCGATTTCGGCGTCTTCTTGCCGATCGTCTTCGGGTCGCCGGGTGCTGTCGGAAGCTTGGCCCCCGTCTTGCGCAAGATCTCTTTAACCTCCTGGGAATCAGGCGGTTTCTGTTTTCTTGCCGCTATCGGATTTAACGTATCCGGCAAAGCAGGAGCGGGCTTTCTTTTGATCTCCGCAGACGGCGTCGCCCGCGGGGGACTCGCGCTCTTGGCGGAGACGGGGGCAAGCGGCGTTTGGCTACTCGCGGAACCCGGGCGTGAAAGCGCTTCGTCAGATGCATGCGTCTCCTTCTCCTCTTCCTTGAGCGGCGCGACATCGCGATTTGCCTTTATCGGAGGAGGAAGGAGCGATTCCGCTCTTTCCTCTACGGCCGGAAGCATTCGCCAGGAACCGCCGTTCATCGACTCCATCGCAATATGGAGCTTCTCGATGAGTTGCTCTTTCACTTGGCGGATGTCCAGATTGACAGCTCCGTCCGGCTTCCGAATAAAATCAAACGCTCCGTATTGAAGCGCGCGGATCGTATCTCTAGTCCCGTGATCCGTAACCGCCGATAACATAATGATCGGAGTCGGCTGTATCGACATGATCTTCTTGAGCGCCTCGATTCCGTTCATCCGCGGCATTTCCAGATCCATCGTTATGATATCGGGTTTAAGTTCGATCGCGAGCCTTACGGCCTCTTCCCCGTTGGCCGCAGTAGCCAATACTTTGAAGGCGGCGTCCGTGTCGACTACGTCGCTGAACACTTTGCGCATAAATGGGGAATCATCTACGATTAGTACGTTTAATTCCGGCATTCGGCGGCCCTCCCCGTTCGTCTAGTTGTATTCGTGGCTTTGCGCCTTCTTAGCGCCCCGGCTGCATCAGCTCCACAATCTCTTCATTCGCTGCATAAAGCCCGATAAGCTGCGGGTTGGCGCGGACGTGCGTTCCTCCAGTAAAAACTTTGAAGCGATCCGATCGATTCCTCGCGTCGCAATGCTGTTCGGAAAAGCGGTCGACAGCGGCGTTTGGCGTCTGACTGCTTTCATCACGTTAACGTCGTCCGGTATAAATCCCAAGACTGGAATTTCAACCCCTAAATATTTGCTAGCCACTTGGCGAATATTCTCCGCCGTTTGGCCGCCTTCCCGGTCGTCGATCACCCGGTTTACGACAAGTCGGAAAGATACGCTGTGCCCCATGGAGTGGATCATTTTGATCAAGGCGTACGCGTCCGTAATCGACGTTGGCTCCGGTGTCGTAATCACGATAGTCTCCTCCGCGGCGGTAATAAATTTTACCGTCTCCTTCGAGAGACCCGCGCCGGTATCGAACAAGATGAAATCAACATGTCCGTGCAGCTTTCCGATCTCTTCCGCGAAATAATCCAATTCCTTGTCGCTTAAGCGAACTAAATCCTGAAAGCCTGAACCTCCGGCGATGACCTGCAAGCCGCTGGGTCCTACCTGGATGATCTCCCAGATCGACTTCTCGCCCTTTAATAGATGGATCAGATTATACTTAGCTGGCGTTCCCATCAGGACATCAATGTTCGCAAAGCTGATGTCCGCATCGAACAGAAGTACGCTGTAGCCCCGATTTTGCAGAGCTAAGGCAAAGTTCAGACTGAAGTTGGATTTTCCTACGCCGCCTTTGCCGCTTGTCACCGTGATGACTCTAGTGAAGCGAGAGGACCGAAGCTCCTTCGAATGAACCAAGTGCCGAAGCGCCTGAGCTTGATCAATCATCGGTTCCATCCCCCAGAATTCGTCTCACCAAATCCTCCGGCTCGAACGGTCTGATGTCATCCGGCACCGTCTGACCGCAAGTGATGTACGAAATTCGAAAATCGAACTGTTTGATCAGATTCAAGACAGCCCCGAAAGAATCAGTTTCGTCGAATTTGGTTAGCAGGAGCTGTTTGACGCCGTATTTGGCGAATTGCGAGGCGACCATTTTCATATCCCCGAATTTGCTGGTCATGCTCAGAACGAGTACCGTCTCCGATTGCTCCCAGGGCGAGAGCAAACTTTTCACTTCGGATACGAATAACTCGTTGCGGTAATTTCTTCCCGCCGTATCCATAAATAATAAATCGCATTCTTCGAGTTTTTTGTATGCTCTTGAAAGCTCCGCGGGGGAAAAGACGACTTCAAGCGGGATGTTCAAGATATCCGCGTACGTTCTGAGCTGATCCACTGCGGCTATCCGATACGTATCCGCCGTAATGAATCCGACTTTCCTGCTTTCTGAGTACGATTGATCCGCCGCAAGTTTGGCGATCGTGGTCGTTTTACCGACACCGGTCGGCCCAACGAAATGAACGATTCGGGTCGATGGGGCGATACCGCCCCCTGCGGCGTTCGAGAGCCAGGAATGAAGAATACCGCAAGCCGTTGCGTACGCTTCTTCCGGGGAATCGGCGCGATCGCCAAGAATGGTATTCATCTCTTCCGCGAATTGCTCGACGTATGCCGGCTCGACACCTTGTTCCGCCAACCGTTTGCTCCATTTCAAGACAGAATCGGGCATGCTGCGATACGTTTGTTGTTTGCTCATCTTGGCCATCATTTCTTTGAGGGAACGCAATTCTTGAAGCAAGTGAGAGTGCTCTTCTCCTTCAACCTTAAACGGTCGGGAATCCATAGTCTGGAAGGATTCTGCGACCGGCGCAGCCGACGCATTCACAGGAGGCCATTCCGCTCGTTCGGACAAATTATCGGACTCGTTCGGGCGTGTTGCGGATACCGCCGTTTCTTTTTCCGTAAGCAACAAACTCTGTTCCGGCACCGGAATATCCAACAACGGCGATCTTGGGACGGACGTTGCCGCTGTCCTCCCGCTGTCCGCAAACGGAGTCTGCGTATACCTATCCCGAATCGCGCTCGAAGGCAGTACAGCAGGAGCGCTCGGTTCCTCAGGCGGAGGAGCCGGAGCCTTCCTTTCCGGAGTCCTTAGCGGCAGCGACGGGCGAGCGGGCTGTCTCATGGAGGCTTCGTCTATCGCCGCGATCACTTCCATACGTTTTTTGCGGAACATGCCAAGAAATCCGCCTACGCGGATTTCTTTCGTATTGAGAATAACTGCATCCGATCCAAGTTCGCTGCGGATCTTCTGTACTGCCTCGGGCAGTTCGTCGACGATATAGCGTTTTACCTTCATGCACTCACCACCCCAACGCTCTGTACTTCAATGCTTGGTTCCAATTCGCTGTACGAGATGACGGGCACGTCTTGTAAGCTGCGCTCAAGCAACTGGCGCAAATACATCCGGATCGTCGGAGACGTTAAAATGATCGGCTGTTGTCCCGATTGTACCAACCGGTTGATCTGCTCCGTCAAGCGTTGATAGATCGCCTGGGACGAAGCCGGATCCAAAGCCAAATAGCTGCCTTGCTCGGATTGCTGCACCGCGTCCGCGATTTTTTTCTCGACGTTAGGACTGACGGTGATAACCTTAAGAGGTTCCGAGGAATTGGCGTATTGCTGGGTGATTTGCCTGGACAAGCTTTGACGAACGTATTCCGTCAGCACGTCCGGGTCTTTCGTGTATTTGCCGTAATCGGCCAGCGTCTCGAAGATCGTAACCAGATCGCGAATCGAAATTTTTTCTTTCAGCAATTTCGATAACACTTTCTGCACGTCTCCGACGCCGAGAATCGAAGGAATCAGCTCCTCGACAAGCGCAGGATACGTCTCTTTGACACTCTCGACAAGCGACTTCGTTTCTTGGCGGCCGATGAGCTCATGGGCGTATTTCTTGATGACTTCAGTAAGATGCGTAGCTACGACCGACGGCGGATCCACAACTGTATATCCCGCCATCTCTGCGCGTTCCTTCGTCGCTTCGTCGATCCACAGCGCCGGCAATCCGAACGCAGGTTCCTGCGTTTCGATCCCCGTAACGGAATCGTCGTCGAATCCTGGGCTCATAGCCAAATAATGATGTATCAGTAATTCGCCGCGCGCTACCGTATTTCCTTTCATTTTTATGACATATTCATTCGGTTTTAGTTGAATATTGTCGCGAATTCGGATAACGGGGACGATCAGGCCCATTTCAAGCGCGCATTGACGCCGAATCATAATAATTCTGTCGAGCAAGTCTCCGCCCTGTTGCGCATCCGCAAGCGGAATTAATCCGTAGCCGAACTCGAATTCGATCGGATCGACCTGGAGCAAGCTGATGACGCTCTCCGGGCTGCGGACTTCCTCGATCTCTTTTTCTTCGACGAGGAGTTCTTCTTCTTGCTGTTGGCGGTTCAGATTCGATTGCAGCCTGTATCCGGCAACCGCTAGTATGATCGCATACGGGAATGTACTGAGTAACGGAATCGGAGTCGCGATGCCCAGCAACGCTACCGTTCCCGCTACGATATAGAGCAGTTTTGGGTATCGGAGCAATTGTTTGCTTACGTCGTCGGCCATATTGCCGTCCGAAGCCGCTCTCGTGACGATGATGCCCGCTGCGGTACTGATCAGAAGCGCCGGAATTTGGCTGACGAGACCGTCCCCGATCGTCAGGATCGAATACGTCTCCAATGCAGTCATGACGTCCATTCCATGGATCGCCATCCCGATAATGAAACCCGCGATCAGGTTGATCAGGACGATGATAATCGAAGCGATGGCGTCTCCTTTGACGAACTTGCTCGCACCGTCCATGGCGCCATAGAAATCCGCTTCTTTCTCGATTTTCTCGCGCCGCTCGCGAGCTTGCTGCTCGTTGATCAGTCCCGCGTTCAGGTCGGCGTCAATACTCATTTGCTTACCCGGCATTGCGTCGAGGGTAAATCTTGCCCCGACCTCTGCGACGCGCTCGGAACCTTTCGTGATGACGATAAACTGTACGACAACCAGAATGAGGAAGACGACGAACCCGATCGCGACCTGGCCGCCCGCAACGAAACGTCCGAACGTCTCAACCACATGGCCGGCGTCGCCTTTCGACAAAATGAGCCGAGTCGTGGACACGTTCAGGGCGAGCCGGAAAACGGTCGTGATCAGCAATAACGTCGGGAAGATCGAGAAATGCAACGCATCTTTCGTGTTCATTGCAATGAGCAGAATCATCAGGGCTATGGAAATATTGATAATGAGCAGAACGTCCAATAACCCTTTGGGAATTGGAACGACCATCATCAGGACGATGCCGATGACGCCGACTAAAATGCTTAAGTCCCGAATTTTCATGAACCGTTCCTCCCCTCTCCAAACATCCTCTTATGCATCCGGGACTCCGGATAAGGATCGCCACTCCGCCGCTTGTTAAAATCAAGTTTCTTGCGATTCCATTAATAAGGAAGAAACTCGATTTTAAAGGCGGACGTAAACTCTCCGTGGCGATTCCTTTCCTCTGTCCCTTCATAAGCCGGCTAATCTCGCCTAATACCCTAATTACCTCCGGCCTTTGAGCCGGTATACGTATGCCAGCACTTCCGCGACGGCTTGGAAGAGGTCGGCAGGGACGCTTTGTCCCACATCCGTTCTCTCGAACAACGCGCGGGCGAGCGGCTTGTTTTCCATTGTTATGACGTTATTTTGTTTCGCGATTTCCCGAATTCTCAATGCCATGTAATCTTGGCCCTTGGCAACGACGGTCGGCGCGTCCATTTTAGTCGAATCATACTTAAGCGCGACCGCGAAGTGAGTCGGGTTCGTGATGATGACGTCCGCTTTGGGCACCTCCTGCATCATCCGCATAAGCGCCATCCTGCGTTGGCGTTCCTTGATCTTTGCCTTGATCAACGGATCGCCTTCGATGTTCTTGTACTCGTCTTTAACATCTTGCTTGCTCATTCTCAACTTTTTCTCGTACTCGTAACGTTGATAAATGTAATCGCCAATGGCGAGAATAAACAAAAGAGCTGCGATAAAAATGCCAAGCCTAACCGTTAAGGTCGTAACGAAAGCGAAAATATCCTGGACGGGCAAATGGGCCAAATCCAGCAGCCGACTTTTCTCGGACCATAGAACCGTAAATACGATCAATGCGACCGAAGTCAATTTCAAGGAGCTTTTCAGAAATTCCACAAGCGAGCGGGGTCCGAAAATATTTTTGGCGCCGTTGATCGGATTCAGCTTGTCGAACTTGGGCTTAAGAGGCTCAAGCGTGAATAACCATCCAATCTGCACGTAGTTGCTCGCGAACGCGATGACGACGACGATCAAAAAAATGGGCGATAGCAGGATCAGCATTCGTAACGCGTAATGAGTAAACAACGCAAGAACGTTCTGATCGGTCACTTCCATGTTCAGCCGATTCAAGAAAGCATCCCCTACCAGAGATAGAAGCTGCTTTTCCAGAAACGGGCCTAACATGACCAAAAAGGAAATACAGGCCAGAAGAATTAACGTGCTCGGAATTTCCGCGCTTTTGGCGACCTGGCCTTTATCGCGGCTTTCCTTGCGCTTCTTGGGCGTTGCCTTCTCCGTTTTCTCGCCGGCAAACAATTGCAGGTCCATCCTTAGGCGATAACGGGGCATGACACCACCTCCAGAACATTCCGTCTTGCACTTACGATCGCATAATGGTAAACAGCTTTTCCAAAGCCAGGAACATTCGGTCAAAGACCATTTGGAACAAGGCTCCGAAGCCTGGAAGGAGAAGCACGAGCAATGCCAAGCCAATCAACATCTTCAGCGGAATTCCGATGACGAATACGTTATACTGCGGAGCGGCCCGCGCAAGCAGTGCCAATCCGAAATCCGTCAGGAACATCGCCACGACGATCGGGGCAGCGACTTGCAGCGCCAACAGAAAAGTGTCGGCGAACGTACGAGTCAGAAACTCCGTAACGTTGCCCTCGTAATAGATTTGGAACAGCTTATTGTCCAAAGGCAACCACTTATAACTGTCCATGATCGCAGCCAATAAATAGTGATGGCCGTTAATCCCCAAAAACACGAGGGTCATTAGCATGAACTTCAAGTTGCCGAGCATCGGGGCCGAAGCACCGGTAATGGGATCGACGATATTGGCCATACCGTATCCCATCTGCATATCCATTAAGGCGCCGGCGGTCTGAACGATCGAAAAAAAGATATAAGCCACGTACCCGATAAGCAGTCCGGCGAAAACTTCGCGAATAATGGCCAGTATGTATGTAGCGTCGGCAGTCACTTTCGTATCGAAGCCTACGTTCAGAAAGACGATCACGGAAATAAAAAAAGCTAATCCGATTTTGACCGTTTGCGGAATGTTCCTCGATGAAAAGAATGGCGCGACTACAAAAAACGCTGAAATTCGACAAAGAACAAGCAGAAAGGCAGGAAAAAACTGCATGATCAGTTCCATTCATCGTCACCCAATGTACTTCTCAAGATTTCCTAGCAGATGCGTCGCGAAATCGACCAGAATGTTTAAGATCCATGGGCCGAAAATGAGCAATGCGAGGAAAACGGCGATGATCTTGGGAACGAAGGCCAGCGTCTGTTCCTGAATCTGGGTCGTCGCCTGAAAGATACTGACGAGCAACCCGACGGACAAGGCGATCACGAGCATCGGCGCGCTTACCTTTAGTACGGTGAACAACGCTTGTCCCGCTAATCCGATAATAAATTCGGAAGTCATCTTCCTTCCCCTCCATTACATTCGCGCCCTTTAAGGGCTAAAGCTGGTCAACAGCGACTTCACGACAAGATACCAACCGTCGACAAGCACGAATAGCAAGATCTTGAAAGGAAGCGAAATCATAACGGGCGGAAGCATCATCATCCCCATGGCCATAAGCGTACTCGCAACGACCATATCGATGATGAGAAAAGGCACGAAGATCATGAAACCCATCTGGAAAGCCGTTTTCAATTCGCTTATCGCGTAGGCCGGAACAAGAACGGTTATCGGAATGTCCTGATAAGTCGCCGGTTTCTCGGTCTTCGTGTACTTCATGAATAGCAGCAAATCCTTCTCGCGGGTATGCTTGTACATGAATTCCTTCATCGGCACGGATGCTTTCTGCAAGGCGTCCGTCTGACTGATTTCGCCCGCCAAATAAGGCTTCAACGCCGTTTCGTTCACTTGCGAGAACGTCGGCGCCATCACGAACAATGTCATGAACAGCGCTAAACCGATTAACACCTGGTTTGGCGGCATTTGCTGCGTGCCGAGCGAGGTCCGCACGAATCCGAGGACGATTACGATCCTCGTAAAGCTTGTCATAAGCACGAGAATAGCCGGAGCCAGACTCAGTACGGTAATGAGAAGCATCAAGGATAGAGCGGACGCCCCAACGGGCTCCGATCCGTCTCCGAGAGTTACCCCGACGATCGGATCGGCGTATGCGGATGCCTGAAAACCAATCCATAACGTTTGCAGCATTAGAAAGCTGAATAGTATTTTTTTTCTCATCGCTCATCTGTCCGATCTTCAGAACGGTTTTCCTCTAGCAAATGCCCCACCTTCTGCCTTCTTTCCGAAAGCTGACGGAGACGGTTCTCTAGCGACTTCTCGAAGCTTATGCCGGAGCCTGACTGCTGAGAGGAAAGCTCCTCGCTCTGCGGATTGTTGCGCTGAGTCCATTTGCGAAGCCATTCTGGCATTCCGGCCCCCGAGTTAGCGAGGTTGATTTCGTGCTCCGCAAGCAGAGCGTCGACGATCTCCGGCTCCGTGATCGCTTCCAGCAACGTCACGTCGTCCCCCACGCCAAGCACGTAAATTCGACCGTTCCATTCTACGATCTGCATCGACTTGTTCGTTCCGAGAGGAAATCCCCCCAAAGAACGAAGCGATCGATTCATCCCCCAACCGCGATTGCGTTTGGCGACGAAGCGCAGGACCAGAACGATCAGCCCGACAATAACCGCAAGGACGAACAATACCCAGATCAGTTCCCAGACCGATCCTAACGACGAAACTGGCATATCTTCGGTTAGCCCATATGCTCGCATGAATCTTCAACGCTCCTGACTATGGCTTAACCCAATGTTTTCTTGATCGCTTCGATAACGCGATCCGCTTGGAACGGCTTGACGATAAAATCTTTTGCTCCCGCTTGGATGGCATCGATAACCATCGCTTGTTGACCCATGGCGGAACACATAATGACTTTCGCGTTCGAATCAAGCTTGCGGATCTCTTTCAGGGCCGCAATTCCGTCCATCTCTGGCATCGTAATGTCCATCGTGATGAGATCCGGATTCAGATCCTTGTATTTTTCGATCGCTTGCGCGCCGTCTTGCGCTTCCCCTACGACCTCGTACCCATTTTTCGTTAGAATATCGCGGATCATCATGCGCATGAATGCTGCGTCGTCTACGATGAGAATGCGGTTTGCCATTACTATTTCCTCCCGGTTAACTTATTGGATTTTTTGGACACGGTCCCATTGACTGACGATATCGGTTACGCGTACGCCGAAATTCTCGTCAATAACGACGACCTCGCCTTTGGCGATCAATTTGTTATTTACTAAGATGTCGACAGGTTCGCCGGCCAGTTTGTCCAGCTCGATGATCGAGCCTTGGGACAATTCCAAAATATCCTTAATCTGCTTCTGCGTACGACCCAACTCTACAGTCACTTTAAGCGGAATGTCGAGCAGCAGATTAAGATTCGTTTCGTCCCCTTGCGGGTACCCGGCGCCTTGGAAATTCGCAAACTGTACCGGATTCACGTTGACGTTCCGGTTCCCCGCCCCGCCCAAAGTCTGCGGGTAGCCCGGCATCGGCGCTCCATAACCCGGAGGCACTGCCGCCATTGGAGGCGTCTGAGGCGCGACCGGCGGAGTCGGAGCCGAATAGGCTGGCTGAGCGGGAGCCTGTGGAGCCGGTTGGGCTTGCGGAGCAGGCGCGGACGCCGTTTGTTCGGCAGGTGCGGCTTGATCTTCCGAAGCTCCTCCCATCAGGGAGCGAACCAGTTCCTTCGCGAAAGGCACCGTAAGCAGTTGCATAATCGACGAATCGATCAAATCCCCGATTTTAAGCCGGAAAGAGATTTTAACGAAGATATTTTCAGCCGGAAGATTGCTCACCCCGGAGTTGTTCTTGACGTCCATGATGTCAATACCCGGAGGCGAAATGTTAACCATCCGGTTAAAAATCGTCGACATGGAAGTCGCGGACGACCCCATCATCTGATTCATGGCCTCTTGAACGGCGCTAATATGTATTTCGTTGAGCTCCTCGGTCGTAACGTTTCCTTCGCCCCCGAGCATTAAATCCGCGATCACTTGCGCGTCATGGGATTTAATGACAAGAGAGTTAATGCCCTCGAATCCTTCCACGTAGCTGACGTGAACTGCGACGTGAGGTATAGGAAACTCCGCTTCGAAATGATCCCTCGGAATCGTTGATACGGTCGGCGTCGTGATATCAACTTTCTTGCCGAGCAGCGTGGACAATGCCGTTGCTGCGCTTCCGAACGTAATATTACCGATTTCGCCGAGTGCATCTTGTTCCAGAGGAGTCAATAATTCTTCAACTGATTGTCCGCCGCTTGCCGAAGCGTCGTCTTCTCCCCCGGAGGATTGATTCAATAGAGCGTCAATCTCTTCCTGTGATAAGTAATCTTTACTCGTCATTGATTTCATCCACTCCTTCACTGACGATCTGCTGAATCTGTATCGCCATTTTGTCTCGAAGCGTACCCGGACTTGCGATGTATTTCACCTTGTCCCCAACCTTGACCTCAAGGCCATCGGCCGTCTCTCTGTGCAGTGCGATGACATCTCCCACCGCCAAGTTCAGGAATTCCTGAACGGAAATTTGCGAGGAACCGAGTTCGGCGATAATCGGCAGCTTAGCTTTGTTCACTCTCATTTCCAGCATTTGCTGCTCTTCAGGAGCCCTCGTCTTTTTCTGGGAAACAAACCAGTGGTGAACGGACAATCTCGGCATGATCGGTTCGATAACGACATGTGGAATACATAAGTTGATCATCCCCGTCGTTTCTCCGATTTTCGTGCTTAGCGAGATGAGCGCGATCGTCTCGTTAGGAGAGACGATTTGCATGAATTGCGGATTCGTCTCGAGCGCTTCGAGTCGCGGCTGCGTATCGATAATCGTTCTCCAAGCTTCCTGAAGGCTTTCAAGCGCCCGGCTGAAGATTTTCTCCATAATGATTGTCTCGATCTCGGTTAGACTGCCGATCTTGCTAGGAGCGTTGCCTCCTCCGCCAAGCAATCTGTCGAGCATCGCGAAGGCGACGTTGGGATGCACCTCCAGAACCATTCGCCCTTCAAGCGGTTCCGCTTCGAAAATGTTCAGGATCGTCATCTTGGGAATGGAGCGGATGAATTCATCGTAAGGCAATTGTTCGACTTGAACGACGTTAATCTGCACGAAGGTACGAAGCTGAGCAGAAAAATAAGTCGTTAAAAATCTCGCGAAGTTCTCATGAATTCGGGTCAAGCTGCGAATGTGATCCTTGGAAAAACGGGTCGCTCGTTTGAAGTCGTAAGCGCGCACCTTTTTCTGCGTTTCTTCTTTTTTGAGCTCTTCCGCATCCATTTCGCCCGACGAGAGCGCCGCTAGCAGCGCATCGATCTCATTCTGCGAAAGTACATCTACCACATCTCTCACCCCTTTCTCGAGTCGCTGACGTTCTCGCCGTCGACCGGAATGTTCATGCCGTTTTCAACGCTAGGTTTTCTATTAGATAGGTGTCATTACAAACCCTTTGATTCCGACTTTAAGCAGCTTCCCTTCGGTCATCACTTCGTTGATCGCGTTGATCAGGCCCGCGGTCAGCTGATCCTTGCCTTTCGTCCCTTTCATATCTTCAGGGGACATGACCCATAAAGCGCGGTTAACGATCGGCTTGATCTGGTTTTCTTTAAGCTTCTCGAACTCGTCCTTGGTTTTTTCGTTCTCGAATTGGAACGAGAAGCTGATCTTGACGACATAATCCGTATCCGCCAGATTGGTGCTGATATCAATTAATTCGGATGTGACCTTGACCATTTCATCCGCAGAAATTGGCTCGAGTTGCACGCTTCCGGCCGCTTCTTTAGCCGCCAGTTCCGGATTGCCCGATTTCTTATCCCCGAACAAGCTGTTCCAGAAAAAAGCAGCGGCAACGACAATCAACGTAATCGCCAATAATAGCGAAACGAGCCAGGGCAACAATTTTTTCATGACGTAGCTCCCTCCGATTGCGGGTCTGCGGGACTTGGAATCGCCGCCAACACGCCGATACTGCGTAAGTAATGCCGGATTGCCCGGATTACATCCGAAGAATTTTCGATTACAATAAATTTCTTTCCAGTCGTAAGCGTAATGATCGTGTCCGGCGTTTCTTCTACCGTCTCGATCAATAAAGCATTGATGTGAAACTTGGTTCCATTCAGGCGAGTAACGCCGATCATGACAGGGCCTCCCCCAGACTGCCAGGGGGAGAGCCGAGACTCTCCCGCGGCAGGAAATCAATTACCGTTTCAGATTGACGACTTCTTGCAGAATTTCGTCCGATGTCGTAATGATTCTGGAGTTCGCTTGGAAACCGCGCTGCGCGACGATCATTTCCGTGAACTCGTTCGTCAGGTCGACGTTCGACATTTCCAACTGACCGGCGATGATGGCACCGGAGCCAGTGTCTACGTTTGAAGCAAATCCGACAATCAATTCACTATCAGGATTGGCGTTCGGAGTCATCCGATACAGGTTGCCTCCGACTTTCTCCAGACCTCCAGGGTTAGCGACTATCGCAACGCCGATGAAAATACCCGTCGGTTCGGCCCGTCCGTCCGCTCCGATCGCGATGATCTCGCCCGTTTGTGAGATCGAGAATGCAGTTACTCCTTCATCTAACTGAATAGGAGCTCCATCTCCATCATCACCTGCCAGAACAAACATCCCGTCAGCATTGACCAATTGACGGTTTGCATCTAAATCGAAATTACCTGCGCGAGTCAAGTATCTCGGACCGCCATCGGCCGGACTAACAACGAAAAATCCGTCGCCGTCGAGACGCAGGTCCGTCGATTTGCCCGTCGTCATCGCGCTGCCGCCCATGTGCAGCGTATCGATGGACGCCACGCTTACTCCCAAGCCGACTTGCTTGGCGTTGACACCGCCCTGTTCGCCATCGACCGGAGGCGTAACGCCGGACATCGTCTGGCTGAGGATATCCTTGAACATGACACGTCCGGCCTTAAAGCCTACCGTGTTGACGTTGGCGATATTATTGCCGATAACGTCAAGCTTTGTTTGGAAACCGCGCATACCTGAAACCCCGGAATACATAGAACGCAACATGTAATGTCTACCTCCAATATCATGTGATTTTAGCCGCTTCAATCGGTCCGCGGCCATGGGCTCCCTTGGCAGGACCAGCCCGTTAATGGTTAGCTGACGACGACGGCGCTATCGATTTGCGTGAAAATATGCTCTTTCATCGAGCTGCCGTCCATCGCGGTGACGACCGTACGATTCGGTACGTTCACGATCATGGCAATGTCGTGGAATAAAACCAACGAATCTCTGGCGCCCTTAGCAGCCGCCTGATCCACCGCGCTTGCGATACGCGAGATCTGTTCCGGTAGCAGTTCAATGCCTCGTTGCTGCAAGCGTTGCTCCGCATGATGGCTGAACTTTAATTGCTCCCGGCTGAGCACTTCGCGAAATGAAATGCTGTCAGAGCCTGTTTGTTTATTCCGATCAAGCACTGGATTGCCTTGAATCGGCCCCGTACGCCCCGTCGTCAAATGTCCGACGAGCATCGGGTTATTCATTCCCCGTCACCTCCGTTTGCTCTTCTCCGGAAGAACCTTCTTCGGGAGAACTCTCTTCGGTAGGGTTTGAAATCGAGATGATTTCGTCGATCGGTATCCCGATCGTTCCGACTTGGGCGTATTGAATGCCTTTCGTCCAGATGATCGAATCGACGATTCCCCTTTTCACGACGCTTTCCGCGGTAGGGTCGGTTTCGTCATACCATTCGATCTGTTTGCCGATTAATCCCGTAGCCATTCCAGCGGATTGTTTCAGCGCGGTGATTTCTTTGGTCATGTTCAGCATCTGTTCCAAGGACGAGAATTGCGCCATTTGCGCGATAAATTCCTTATCCTGCATCGGCTGCAACGGGTCCTGGTTGCGAAGCTGCGTGACCAAAATTTGCAAAAACTCGTCTTTGCCGAGCTGCTTGATAGGTTCCCTTGCCTTGGCCTGAACGTTTTCCTTCGCATAGTTAGGCCATATATTCTTCGTGCTGATGGCGTCAGCCATAGTCCTCACCTCCTTGTAACGAAACTACGCGGTGACGTTGATCGAGCTTCCGTATCCGATTTCCTTGAGCGACGAATTACGCTCCATTTCGTCCGCGAATGCGGTCGGATCCTCAAAAGCGTTGTCGCTTCTGCCGTTCGACCCATTGCCGTTGCCGGAATTCGAATGACGCTGCTCCTGGTGCATCAACGACGTACCCGCGGAAGAAGGCGGTTGTTGTACGACTTCAAGCCTTTCGACTTGCAGCCCTTGACCGTTAAGCGCGGCTCTTAATTGCGCCATCTGATTCTCAAGCATTTCGCGAGCCGCAGGGTTCCCGGCGATAAACTGAGCGGTCAGTTGGCCGTTATGCATCACGATTCGGATGTCAACTTGACCCAGATGTTCGGGAGTCAGCGAAAGTTTCGCTTCCGTTGTGCCGTTGCCTTGCGTCAATTGAAATTGCTTCACAAGGAACTTGCCCATCTGCTCCGCGAATTGCTGTACCGGCACTTGTGCCGGCAAAGTAGCTTTGGCCGTCGCCGGTTCCGAATTCGCCAACGAATCGTTCTGCATGAATGTCCATGCAGGCTGCGAATCCGACGCGTTCGATTGGTCGGCGGACGATGTTCCGGATACCGCTGCAACGTTCTGTCCGTTAACGGAAGAAGTGTCCGAATTCGCGGTCATTTGAAAACGCCAAGCAGGATCTCTGAACGCTTGCGCCGGACGACGCGTTTCCTGAATCGAAACGTTCTCGGCAATCGAATCCTTCGGGATCGCCGTACCGTTCTCTATCGCGACTTCGGCTTTAGCGGCTGAAGCCGCTCGGTAAACGGTGTCGGAGACCGCTTGTTTGGCTGCATTCGAAACATCGGACTGAGTCGCATTTAACGCAGTCAACAACTCTTTAAGCTGCCCGGCGAAAGCCGATGTTTGTTCTGCGTCCTTCGCCCCTGAGGCAATTGCGGAAGAGATCGTCTGCAGCGTCTCGCGCAGGGCTCTAACAACCGTTTTTCCCTCTTCGGAAATTTGTACGATTGGTACCGTCTGCGAATTCTGCGTCGATGTGGCTTGTTCCGAAGAATCAGACTTCGTTTGGCCGAGGTTGATTTGCTCCAGCAATCCTTGGAAAGCGGCCAACAAACCAGCCAATTGATCCTGCAATTCAGGAGACAGCTCAACATCGTCTTCCTCCGCCTGTTGCAATTGATCGACCAGATTTGACAGCAGCGCCAACAAATCTTGGGACTCTTCGCTTGTCATATCCAGTTTCCCAAGCAAACCCGTCATCGCGACCGGTAAGGACAATCCGCTGTTTACAGAACCGGAAGTATTCCCTCCATCGATCGCTTGCACCAGCGCGCTTGTGAACCCGCTGCCTGACGCCGCGCCTGACGCAGATCCCGCTGCCGGCATAGCTGCCGATTTTCCAGATGCTGTCGGAGCCGAGTTAATCGCCATGTTCATTTTTGTCACCTCCTTTCATTAATATTGAATGATTTGCCCTTACGGATTGGCCGGCATGAGCTTGCTGACCAAATTTGCCGTCGCTTTCTTGTCTTGCGCGGACATCTCATCCAAAATTTTGGAACGGGCTCCGTTATCCAATACCGACAAAACGCGCAGAACTTTGGTTTGGTTGGTCGAAGCCATCTGTAGCAGCAGTTCTGCGGCTTTGATCGGCTTCATTCCGGAGAATGTCCGGTTCAGTTCCGCGGTGTCCAATGCGTTCGATGTCTTCTCGGCGCTGAGCTCCAGCTCTTTAATGCGAGATTGCAATGCGGCGATCTCCCGATCGGCGACGGATTCCGAATCTTTGAGCTTCATCGTGACGTCCGCCGCTTTCTTAGGAGTCATCCGTTCGAGTACGCGGCCGCGTTCGGTAACCGACATTGCTCCGAGCACAAGCGCGGATTCCTCGCCGGTCATGCTCTCGAGAATCGGCGCCGCTTTGCTCGGCGTCATCTTGCCGTACATACTCGCAAGCGAAGCGATTCGAGCGTGGTACTCATCGCCCGTGATCGTCTTCTCCTCCGAATCTTTGGTAAGCTCGTCCAGCTTGCCTTTCAATTCTTCGATCTGTTTTTTCTGTTGCGTCGTTAGCTCCGTTGCTTGTTTAAGCGCCGTCTCGCGATCGGTGAGAAGCGCGTTGAGCTCCTCCACCTTGCTCTTCGCGTTGTTGACCGTCAGCGTTTCGTCCGATTGGGCTTCCGGGCCGACCGGTTTGGACGGCGCCGGCAAAATCGACTTGATGACGGGAATTTTATTCCCGAACTCAAGCGCCGAATTGCGCCAATCGGAATTGAACATAAGCACCAGCACGCCAAGCAGCACGGCCGTAAACAAGATCGGGGTTACAAAAAAGAGAAATCGTTCGAAGCCGCTGTAACTGCTTTTCTCGACATCCGCGCTCGCCACGATTTGCCCCTCCATTCTCCTGCGACATCAGTCGGCCGCTGCGTTATCTTCGGGCAGCAGCCGCTCTTACGATCGCGATTTCATCCAATTCGTTTTGTTCCTTCGCCAGCCTCTCGCTTCTGAATCGCTCAAGCGCGCGATCCCTTGCGTTCAGCCACACCTTCTCGTCTACCATTTTGTCCGTTAGATGGCCTTGGCGCTTGCGAACCAATACCTCCGCGGACCGGACGCCTTCGCGTTGCTTGCGAATTCGGTCGTCCACGACCTCTATATATCGTTGTGTTTCCATCAAGCGCGTTAAAGGCGTAGGTTTGTCGGAGGCAGACATCAAGGCTCTCTCCAAACGACTTCGCTCATCGTGCAGCTTCTCCAAATGCTCTTCTTCTTTGCGCAATTCGCCGAGCGATGCGGCGTATTCCCATTCCGCCATCGACTTCTCGCTGCCCTTAAGATCTACGATTTTCTGCAAAGGATATCGGAATGACATAATCGCTTATTCTCATCTCCTGTAAAAATCGATGATCAACCGCTCCTGGGCTTCCTGCAACGAAACCTTCTCGTCTGTCCTTTGCTGGGTAAAGGCTCGGATTAATTCGTAGAATTTGATCGCTTTATCGATCTCGGCGTTAGAGCCATGCTGGTAAGCGCCGATGTTGATCAGATCCTCTGAATCCCGGTATACAGCCAGCAGTCTCTTCAATTGTTCCGCCGCTCCTCGCTGCTCTTCGCTTACGATGTCCTTCATGACCCGGCTGACGCTCGACAATACGTCTATCGCCGGGAAATGACCCTTGTTCGCTAAGTTGCGATGGAGCACGATGTGCCCATCCAGGATGCCGCGTACGGCGTCCGCGATTGGTTCGTTCATATCGTCGCCGTCTACTAGCACGGTATAGAATGCCGTAATCGAACCGCTGGGGCCTGTCCCTGCGCGTTCTAGCAATTTCGGCAAAGCCGCGAATACCGAAGGCGTATACCCTCTCGTTGCCGGCGGTTCACCGATAGCGAGCCCCACTTCCCGCAGCGCCATGGCGTATCGGGTAACCGAGTCCATCATCAACATGACGTTCATGCCGCGGTCGCGAAAATATTCCGCGATCGTCGTCGCGATTAGCGCGCCCTTCATCCGAACCAACGCCGGTTGATCGGATGTCGCCACGATCACGACAGATCTGGCCAAACCTTCCGGTCCTAGATCCTTCTCGACAAATTCGAGAACCTCGCGGCCACGTTCTCCGATTAACGCAATTACGTTTACATCGGCGGATGTATTTCTCGCGATCATGCCTAGCAGCGTGCTTTTCCCGACACCGGAACCCGCGAAGATGCCGACGCGCTGCCCTTGTCCGACAGTGAGCAACCCGTCGATCGCTTTGACCCCGACGCCCAAGGGAATGGTTACTCTCGGTCTATCAAGCGGATTGCCTGGAACATTGTTCGTTGAATAATGCGGCATTCGAACCGACAATCGCGAACCGTCGAGAGGCCTGCCCAGACCGTCAAGCACTTTGCCCAGCAATTCGGACCCCGCCTGAACCGTCAACGGTCCTCCCGTGGCAACGACGTCGCATCCCGGACCGATGGCATGCAGCTCCCCTAGGGGCATGAGCAGCACGCGATTGTTCCGGAAACCAACAACCTCGGCTAGAACCGGTTTGCCGCCCTTCATTGGATGAATATAGCAAACGTCTCCGATGCTTGCGTCCGGCCCCTCGGATTCGACGGTGAGACCGATGATCTGAATGACTTTGCCGTTCACCTTAACGGATTCGATCTCGCGAAGAGTGTCCTTATAGCGGCCAACGTCAACTAGGGACATCACGATCGCCCTCCTCGGCTCGATGGGCAGCCACTTTAAGCAATTGCTCGCGAATCTCTTCCAATTGGGTATCGATTCTCGCGTCTATGCTGCCGAAAGCGGATCGGACGACGCATCCGCCTTCCTGAATGGAAGCGTCGGGAACGATCTGCAGCTCCGCTTGCGCATCCAAGACGAGGGAAAGCTCGTCCTTGGCTGCCTGCACGAAAGCGAATTGCGATGGCGCGACACAGAGTACGATAACCCCCTGCTCCTTCCTTCTTGCCAAAGCATTCTCGAACAGCTTCATCGACATTTCGGGAGCTTTGGCCAACTTTTGCTGAACGATTTTCTCCGCGACTGCGACGCTTAGCTCAACCAGGAACGACTCGCCTTCCGTAATGATCTTTTCTTTTGTCTCGTAAGCTTGCTTCACGATCGCTTGCGCTTCCTGAAGCTTATCTTCGTACTGCTTGACGAGCTGCTCCTCGGCTTGAATCTCGCCATTGCGATAACCTTCGTCGTAGCCTTGACGATTCGCTTCTTCGCGCGTCTCGCCGTCTTCCTCTCTACGGAATTGCCACCAAGCTTCCACTTCGCGCTCGGCCGCCCCTCGAATTTCCTCCGCATCCGCCTTCGCTTGTTGTACGATTTCTTCTGCCGTGCGCTCTGCTTCGGCAATGATGCGTTCCTTTATCGATTGAGTTTCGACATCAATCTCCTGATTTCCTTCGCGTTCGGAAGCAGAAGAGGAAATATTTTGATGCATAGGCGCGATTTTCTGGATAAATTCCAATCTTCTCAGATCTTCAAGCGACACAACATGGGAGGACTTGATGAGATTAGACAATAATATCGTCTCCTCCGCCGCGAGCTATGATGATCTCTCCGGCCTCTTCCAATCTGCGAATCGTCGCTACGATGCGCGTTTGCGCCTCTTCGACATCGCGAAGTCGCACGGGACCCATGTACTCCATCTCTTCCCTGAACGTATCGGCCATCCGTTTCGACATATTCCTGAAAATCGATTCCCGGACTTCCTCGCTGGCCACTTTGAGCGCCAACTGAAGGTCCGCATTTTCGATATCGCGAATAATGCGCTGGATAGAGCGATTGTCCAGATTGACGATGTCTTCGAAAACGAACATCCGCTTCTTGATTTCTTCCGCCAATTCCGGATCTTGAATTTCCAAGGAATCCAGGATCGTCCGTTCCGTCCCGCGATCGACGCCGTTCAAGATTTGAACGATGGACTCGATGCCGCCCGCGTTCGTATAATCCTGGGTTACGGTAGACGATAATTTCTGCTCCAGCACTCTTTCTACTTGAGCAATTACATCCGGAGACGTGCTGTCCATGAGCGCGATTCTGCGGGCAACCTCGGCCTGCTTCTCTTGCGGCAAGGACGACAGCACCGCCGAAGATTGGTCCGGTTGCAAATAGGACAAGACCAAAGCGATCGTCTGCGAATTCTCGTTCTGAATGAAGTTGAGAATTTGCGACGGCTCCGCCTTCCTCGCGAAATCGAATGGCCGAACCTGCAGCGTTGCTGTCAACCGATTCAGAATGTCCAGCGCTTTCTGCGAACCTAGCGCTTTCTCCAAAATTTCCTTCGCGTATGTAATGCCGCCTTGCGTAATATACTCCTGCGCTACGCAAATTTGATGAAACTCGCTGAGTATCATATCCTTCTCGCCAGCGTCCACCTTGCGAACGTTGGCAATCTCGAGCGTCAATTGCTCGATCTCCTCATCGCGCAAGTGCTTAAACACTTGCGCGGATACTTCCGGTCCGAGAGTTATGAGCAGAATGGCTGCTTTTTGTCTTCCGGACAATTGTATTCCTTTAGCCACCGCTGCCACCTCTATTCATCCACTAGCCAAGTGCGGAGCAGATTAACAAACTCATCCGGTTTCCGCTTGGCCAAACCTTCCAATTGTTTGCGTACTTGACTTTCGTTCGTTACGCTGTCGATATCGATTGTCGGCATTTGCGCGATCGGCGCCTCTTCGAGTTCCAAGGCTTCCTGTGCCGCTTTCCGACGGCGGAATATATAGTAACCTCCGCCTCCAAGCAGAGCCAGTGCAAGCAGGCCCGCGCCAGCCAGCCAGAGTGCCGACGTCTTTGCTCCCCCGCTCGACGCGTCGAAACCTTCGAACGATTGCGACAGCACGGATACCCTTTGCGTCAAAGCTTCGTCCGTAAGATCCAAACCGGACTCAGCCAGTAGGACTCTTGCGCTCCGCAATAGAACGCCCTTGATCTCGTCTAACTTCTCGGGAGACATGTTTGCGGAATTTACGCCAACATTTATCGACAAGTCCTTCACTTTATAAGGACCGTAGTCGATATTATTAGTAATGCGGTTTACATCGTAATTAACGGTACTCGAAACCTTCTCGGATGAAGACGACCCCGAGCTGCCGGCAGCGGGATAATTGGAAACGTCCGTTTCCCCCGTTCCAACCACTCCACCTGCTTGCCCGTCTTGCCCTTGGTAAGTCTCGCTGCTGTCCTGGCGATTGATTTCAATGCCTTTGTTGTCGTTATCCGGAAGCGGCTGCACGAGCTGCTCCAGCGACGATTTCTTATCGAAATTCAGCGAGGACACGACGCTAACGACCATGTTGTCCATTCCGACGATCGGCGACAAGAAACCTTGAATGTTTCTCCTCAGCGTATTCTCGAATTCGTTCTGGATCGCGAACTGGGTTTCGTAAAGCGCCCCCCCTGCTCCGGCTCCTCCGCCAAGCTGACTAGACGGGGTCAAGTCGCCAGTGCTGCTGCTGATTGTAATGTCCTTGATATCCAGTTTCGGAACAGCGGATTTGACGAGATTGTAGTAGCTGTCGATCTCTTCCTGCTTCGGCCTAAAGCCCGGCTTGAAAGTAATGACGACCGCCGCAATCGCCTTCTCCTTGTCGGACGCGTTCAGGAACACCGATTCTTCCGGTAAGGTCACAATGGCTTTAACTTTCGCTATTCCTTGTTTATTCTGCAACAATTGCTGAACTTCACCGTTTAAAGCATTGCGGAACTTTACGTTGAACTCTTGATCCGTCGTTCCGATCGCGGAGGAAGATTTGCTTAATTCCGGAAAACCGATGGAACCGTTCTGTACGAGCCCCTTCGATCCAACTTCCACTTTTACCCTTGATGCGGAAGCACTAGGCACGTAGATACTCGTTCCGGCGTCGCTCAGCTTATAATTGATGTTATTGCCGTCCAAGTATTCCATAATGCCCGCTGCATCCGTACTGTCTAAATTTTGAAACGCAAGTTCATATTCGGTTTTAGTAAATAAATAGGTCAATAAAATGATGGCAAATAATAATAAGGCCGCCGTTGAAGCAAGCACCCATTTTTGCGTTTTGCTGTACTGGTTCCAGAAACCGAGCAATTTTTCTCGAACCTGTGCCCACTTCTCGTTCACGATTACACCCCACAGGCTGTTAGTTTCAAACCGCGCATCCCTTCCGAATGCGATTTGATGACTCTAAACTCAGCTTCGTCTCTAGATTTGCATCCGCATGATTTCTTGATAGGCTTCGACAACTTTATTGCGGATTTGGCCGGTAAGGGAGAGGCTGAGCTCCGCCTGCATCGCAGCGATGACGACTTTATTCTCGTCGACTTCTCCGATCAGAAACTGATCGTTCACGTTATGTACGTTCTGTTCTTGCGCCGCCACTCCATCGATAGCGGTCTTAAGAAACGACGCGAAGCTTTCCGTAGCTTCGGCGGGCGTCGCCTTCGGTTGAACGGTGTTCATGTTAGAAACAAGATTTACGGGGGAAATCATCGAATTCGTAATCACGTCAACACTCCTTAGTTAAAGTGCAATTCCTCGCCTTTTGATCGCTTTATGAATTCTAGGGCTTAGCGCCCCATTTCCAACGCTCTCATGAACATCGATTTCCTGGCGGTAAGTGCGGTTACGTTCGCCTCGTACGACCGCGACGCGGCCAAGAGGTCGACTTGTTCCTTCAGCATGTCTACGTTAGGCATATATACCATGCCGTTCGCATCCGCATCCGGGTGCGTCGGATTGTACACTTGTTTGAACGGGGCGGAGTCTTCCCGGATGGAGGTTGCTCGGACGCCTTGCGCCGACATGCCGTTCATCTGCTGGCCGAGTATGTCCTGGAACTTGGGCTGAACCGCTTCCATCGTGACGACCTTGCGCCGGTAAGGCACGAACTTGCCGTTCACGTAACCTGCGCGCGTCGTTTCCGCATTGGCAATATTCGCGGATATGACGTCCATCCTAAGCCGTTGCGCCGTCAGGGCCGACGCGCTGATGTCGAATCCTCCGAGCTTCATCTATTACACGCTCCCTTGTATTCCGATTCTCATCATCTTGACTTCGTGGCTAACCTGTTGGCTAAGCAGGTTATATCGCAATTGGTTCTCCGCGAGCATCGCCATTTCTTTGTCTATGTCTACGTTGTTCTTATTGTTATTAATGGCCGTCGATTCGTCGGTCACGACTCTGGGAGATGGAGTCGGGTACGAACCGTTAATCGGGATATGCCGGGGATCCGTCGTTTTACCAACAAGTTGCCGAGTTCCTTGCGACCCGATGGCTTGCGTTAGCAATTCTTCGAATACGACGTCTGACCTTTTGAAATAAGGCGTATCGGCATTCGCGATATTGTTGGATAGTACGCGATGTCTAATCGTCGAGGCATGAATGGCATTCTCCAAGCGCTGGAATGCAGCGCCTCCTAATATTTCCATCGTTGTCGCTCCTCTTCGCATGTTCATGAAAAATTTTTCATGATTCGTACCAGAAAATATTACCACGCACTGTATTTCCACGTTAAACCCACAAATTCCTGCTTGATACGACATTACTTTCACTTAAACTACAAAAAAAATTACACATTACGACATATTAGAATTTTCTAAGATCAATCATCTACGACATCGGTTCGCGTGACAATAAGAAAAAAGCCCTAATCTTACAACAGATAGAGGGCTTTTCCTAAAAAGTGTATGCTCGTATTTAGTTTTTGCGATATTCCAGCTCCTGGAGGAGCTGCGAATTCAGAATGCGAATATAGGTGCCTTTCATGCCGAGAGAGCGAGTCTCGATGACTCCGGCGCTCTCCAATTTACGCAATGCATTGACGATTACGGATCGGGTGATACCCGCTCTGTCGGCAATTTTGGATGCCACCAGCAAGCCTTCTTTCCCTTCCAGTTCGACGAAAATATGCTCCACGGCTTCCATCTCGCTGAAGGAAAGAGAGTTCACGGCGACGGAAACGATCGCTTTGCTTCGCGCCTCCGCTTCCCGTTCATCGATCCGCTCTCGCAAAATTTCCATGCCGATAATCGTGGATCCGTACTCGGCCAATATTAAATCATCGTCACCAAAAGCTTCGCCCTCTCTGGATAGGACTAAAGTTCCAAGTCTATCGTTTCCGCCGATAATCGGAACGATCGTGACGATTCCATTTTCGAAAGCCGCGTCTATCGGGGTTAAAATCTCCTCATTCGAGGTAATGTTTGCAGCAGTCTCGGAAATCCGCAAAAGGCGTTCGTTGGTCTCCGTCGGGAATCTCAATTCGTCTGCTTGCTCCCGGCGCAGCCACATCTCGGGAAACCTCGCCGAATGTGCGGACCCGAGCACTTTGCCCTTTCGACTTACAACGAAGACATCGCCCTGGATCGTTTCTCTCAGCACCTCCGCCATCTGACGGAAATTTAGCGGTTTGCCCGCCGCCTCCTGCAACAGCCGGTTAAGCGTTCGGGTCTTCATTAACAGCGTCATGTTTCTACTTCCTCCTATAATACGACAAACAAGTAAAACGGCTGCGCCGTCCTTTGACGGCGGTATACGTTTGTATCGAGCAATCAGATAGGTAATATGGATGTACAAAACATATAACTTCTGATTGTTCAAGTAAAACGGCTGCGCCGTCTTGCTGATAACCCTGCGAGCGCACACGGCGCCATTCGGGTTATCGCGCGGGAGACGGCGAGTTACGGCTTATAAAATATATTGACTCAAATCGCGATTGCTTGCAATCATGGACAATTTCTCCCGCACATACTCCGGAGTAATGCGCATCTCTTCAAGCTGGAGCTCGGGTGCTTCGAAACTCAGATCCTCGAGCAGCTTTTCAAGCAGAGTATGCAGCCTGCGGGCTCCGATATTTTCCGTATTGCGATTAACGTCTTGCGCCATTCTCGCTAGCTCGGATATCGCCTCGTCGGTGAAAATCACGTTGATGCCTTCCGTCTGCAGCAATGCCGTATATTGTTTCGTCAAGGCGTTCTCGGGTTCCGTCAAGATTCGCACGAAGTCCTCGTCCGTTAAGCTGCTCAGCTCCACGCGGATCGGAAACCGGCCCTGAAGCTCAGGAATAAGGTCCGAAGGCTTGGCGATATGGAACGCGCCTGCGGCGACGAACAGAATGTAGTCTGTCTTCACAGGACCGTATTTGGTGACGACGGTCGAGCCTTCGACAATCGGCAGAATGTCCCGTTGCACGCCTTCGCGCGAAACGTCCGGGCCTTGGCCACGGCCTTGGCTGGCGATCTTGTCGATCTCGTCGATAAAGATGATGCCGGATTGCTCGGCTCTACGCACCGATTCGGAAATGACGTCATCCATATCGATCAGCTTATTCGCTTCTTCGACGATTAACACCTTGCGGGCTTCCTTGACGGTTAAGCGGCGCTTTTTCCGGCGCTTGGGCAGGAATTGCCCCAGCATTTCCTGCATGTTCCCGAGTTGTTCCTGACCGGGTCCACCCATCATATCGAGCATGGTCGGCGCATTGTCTTCCACTTCGATCTCGATCATATCGTTTTCCAGCAACCCGGCTTCCAATCTCGCTTTTGTATCGCGTCTCTTATCCTGCAAGCCTGGATCGACCGGCTCCGGTTCGTCGCTTGGCGTGCTGATGCCACCGAACAGCATCTCCAGCGGGTTTTTCTGGGATTTGGGTTTCGCAGGCGCTGGTACGAGCATTGCCGCAAGACGTTCGTTGGCGGCTTTCTCCGCTTTGTCCTTGACTTTCTCCGTGCGCTCCTCTTTCACCATGCGAATGGCCGTTTCCACCAGGTCCCTCACCATCGACTCGACGTCTCTGCCGACATAACCGACTTCCGTAAACTTCGTAGCCTCGACTTTAATGAACGGAGCGTGAACGAGCTTAGCCAGCCTCCGAGCGATTTCCGTTTTGCCGACACCCGTAGGCCCGATCATAAGAATGTTCTTGGGCACGACTTCGTCACGAATCTCTTCCGGCAGGCGGCTGCGGCGATACCGATTGCGCAACGCGACGGCGACGGATCGTTTGGCCGATTTTTGTCCGACGATATATTTGTCAAGTTCCGCTACGATCTGGCGGGGCGTCAGTGAATCGTTCATAGGAACCTCTCCCTTATGTTTGTCGAAAGTAATCATTCTATTTCCTCGACGACCAAGTTGTTGTTGGTGAACACGCAAATCTCAGCAGCTGTCTCCAGCGCCGCTCTCGCAATCTCCTTCGCTTCCATGCCGGGGGCATGGCGCTTCAACGCTCTAGCTGCCGCAAGCGCGAAACTGCCACCCGAACCGATGGCCAGAATGCCGTCATCGGGTTCGATCACTTCTCCGTTCCCGGATAGCAGCAGCATTCCCGTCGCGTCCACGACGATCATCATCGCTTCGAGCCTGCGCAATACCCGGTCCGATCGCCAATCTTTGGCTAATTCGACAGCAGCCCGCTGCAAGTTGCCGTGATGTTCTTCGAGTTTGCCTTCGAACTTCTCAAACAAGGTGATCGCGTCGGCGACAGATCCCGCAAAACCGGCTAGCACCTGATTGCGATAAAGCCGGCGCACTTTCTTGGCCGTGTTTTTCATAACCATGCTGTTCCCGAATGTCACCTGTCCGTCTCCTGCAATTGCGCCTTTGCCATTATGGCGAATCGCGCAGATCGTCGTCGCGTGAAAACTCATATCCATGGGCTGATCCTCCCTGATCTATCGATATATTAAAGCCGGAAAAGCAGCGGCATAGCTCATATACGCTGCCGCTGCTTATTCGGTTACAAAACGGTAGCTTGGTTCAACTCCGACTTGAGCTCCTCTATTCCTTGCAATGCCCTATCGGCGATCGCTTCGTACTTCTCCTTCTTGCTCTTCGCACGGTACCCGAGCGGTGGGAACAAGCCGAAATTAGCGTTCATCGGTTGGAAATGTTTGAAGTCTGCCGTCGTTATATAATTCGCCATGCTGCCGAGCGTCGTATGCTCCGGCAAAACAAGAGGCTCCATTCCTTTTGCCAGACGTCCGGCGTTCAGTCCCGACACAAGCCCCGAAGCCGCAGATTCCACGTAGCCTTCCACGCCCGTCATCTGGCCGGCGAAGAACAGCGTCTCCCGATCCTTGAATTGGTACGTCGGACGCATCAGCTTCGGCGAATTGATAAACGTATTGCGGTGCATAACCCCGTAGCGAACGAATTCCGCGTTCTCGAGTCCCGGAATGAGCGAGAAGACGCGCTTCTGCTCGCCCCACTTCAGATGGGTTTGAAACCCGACGATGTTAAACAACGTGCCGGCGGCGTTATCTTGACGCAATTGGATGACCGCATGGGATTTGACCCCCGTGCGCGGATCGACCAGTCCGACCGGCTTCATCGGGCCGAACAGAACCGTTTGCTTGCCGCGCTTGGCCATCACTTCGATCGGCATGCAGCCTTCGAAATACATATCTTTCTCGAAATCTTTGACTGCCGCCGTTTCCGCGGTGACTAGCGCTTCGTGGAAGACCTCGAACTCGGCCTCGGTCATCGGACAGTTCAAATAAGCGGCTTCGCCTTTGTCGTATCGGGACGCCAGGAACACCTTGTCGAAATCGATCGAGTCTTTCTCGATGATCGGCGCGGCCGCATCGAAGAAATAGAAATACTCTTCTCCCAGCAGCTGCTTGATGCTATCCGAAAGCTCGGGAGATGTAAGCGGACCGGTCGCCACGACGACGATGCCGTCTTGCGGAACGGCCGTCACTTCCTCGTTCTTCACCGTAATGAGCGGATGTTCCCTTAACCTTCTGGTTACTTCCTCCGAGAAACCTTCGCGATCTACCGCGAGCGCTCCGCCCGCCGGCACGGCGTGCAAATCCGCGCAGGCGAGAATCAGCGAATCGAGCCGCCTCATCTCCTCCTTCAGCACACCTACCGCGTTCGTTAAGCCGTTGGCCCTCAAGCTGTTGCTGCATACCAATTCGGCAAAGCTGCTTGTATGATGCGCCGGCGTTTGTTTGACCGGACGCATCTCGTATAAAGTGACTGGCACACCTTGCGAGGCGATCTGCCAGGCGGCTTCGCTGCCTGCCAGACCCGCGCCGATGACCGTCACGGATGGATACTCTTTCAATGCCGTAAACCTCCTAAAATCAATCCCGCTCCGATTACTCCGCGGCTTCTCCCGCTTCCTCGACGTTCTCCGAATGGCTGCACACCGTGCAATTCAACTGGATCTCGCCTTTTACGCGCTTCTCGACCATCATGCCGCCGCAGCTCGGACAAGGTTTTGCCGACGGTTTATCCCAGGAGACGTAATCACAGCCCGGATACAGATTGCAGCCGTAGAATATACGACCCTTCTTGCTCCTGCGTTCGACGATTTGACCTTCGGAGCATTTCGGGCAGCGTACACCGGTATCTTTAATGATCGGTTTCGTATTCCGGCAGTTCGGGAAGCCCGAGCAAGCCAGAAACTTGCCGAAGCGCCCCATCTTATAGACCATAGGACTTCCGCATTTGTCGCAAATCTCGTCCGAAGGCTCGTCTTTGATCTCGATTTCCTTCATTTCTTCTTCCGCGAAGTTTAATCGGACCTCGAACGATTTGTAGAAATCGCCGATTACGTTCACCCAATCCTGCGTACCTTCCTCCACATGGTCCAGATCGCCTTCCATGTGGGCGGTGAACTCGACGTCCAGAATCTCCGGGAAAAACTCCTCCATCAGTTGAATGACGAGCTCCCCGAGTTCGGTCGGAATGAATTTCTTCTCTTCCAGCGCCACGTAATTTCTTTTCTGGATCGTTTCCAGCGTCGGCGCGTACGTGCTCGGACGCCCGATTCCGAGTTCCTCGAGCGCTCTGACCAATCTGGCTTCCGTAAAGCGAGGCGGCGGTTGGGTAAAATGCTGCTTCGGCTCGATATCCGAGGAAGCGACTTGATCCCCCGCAGCCATTGCCGGAAGCAAACGCTCTTCGTCCGGCGCGGTCCCGTCGTCGTTGCCTTCGACGTATACTTTCATGAATCCGGGGAATTTCAGCTTGGAGCCGTTCGCCCTGAACATGACCGGTCCGCTCGTCAAATCAACGGTCATCGTATCCAATACGGCCGATGCCATCTGGCTGGAAACAAACCGTTCCCAGATTAGTTTGTACAGGCGCAGTTGATCTTTGGAAGTAAATGCTTTGACCGATTCCGGATCTCGGAGAACGGACGTCGGACGAATCGCTTCGTGCGCGTCTTGGGCGCTGGCGTTTTTCTTCGTATACACTCGCGGGGTTTCAGGCACGTATTCGCTGCCGAATTTGCCGCCGATGAATTCCCTTGCTTCTTCCTGCGCAATCGGAGAAATTCGTGTGGAATCGGTACGCATATACGTAATGAGACCGACTGTGCCTTCCTTGCCCAGATCAACTCCTTCGTAGAGCTGCTGAGCGATTTGCATCGTTTTGGAAGCGCGGAAATTCAGCTTGCGGGCGGCTTCTTGCTGCAAGGAGCTTGTAATGAACGGCGGAGACGGATTGCGCTGGCGTTCCTTCTCCTTCACTTCGCCCACGACGAACGGATCGCTGTCCATAAGCGCAAGTACTTCCTTGACGTCGGCCTCGTTATTCAATTCCTTTTTCTCTCCTCGAACGGAGTGGAATTTCGCCTCGAAGCTCGACTTTCCTTTGGCCAAATGGGCGGTAATGCTCCAATATTCCTCCGGCACGAAATCGTTGATCTCGTTCTCGCGGTCGTTGATCAGCTTGACGGCGACGGATTGAACGCGTCCGGCGCTGAGTCCCTTTTTTACTTTCTTCCATAGTAGCGGGCTGATCTTATAGCCAACGAGCCGATCCAGCACCCTTCTGGCCTGCTGGGCGTTCACCAGATCCATATCGATCGGCCGCGGATTTTTGAATGCGTCCTTCACCGCTTGTTTTGTAATTTCGTTAAATACAACGCGACATGCATCCTTCTCGTCAAGCTCCAGATAATGCGCCAAATGCCACGCGATCGCTTCGCCCTCTCTGTCGGGGTCAGCCGCCAGATAAACATTTTTAACCTTTTTTCTGGCGTCGCGCAGTTCCTTCAGAACGTTACCCTTGCCGCGAATCGTAATGTACTTCGGTTGGAAATCGTTCTCCACCTCGACTCCGATCTGGCTTTTGGGCAAATCACGAATGTGCCCCATGGACGCTTTAACGATAAATTTGCTTCCCAAATACTTTCCGATCGTCTTTGCCTTAGCCGGCGATTCGACGATCACGAGCGAGTCCGCCACGTCCATTCCTCCTCTCCTACGGTCGACAAGTCCTCGTGCCTATGATCTTATGCCTTCATTTAAAGGACATGATATACAGAACCGGGTTGTTGTTGAATTCGTCGTTTTATTAGTAAAGATAGCAGAACGGAGTGTAAAAGTCCAAATGTCATCCCCGAACGCACCGCCAATTCGTCGACGGAGCAAGGCTGATCAAGTATAAATTGGTAAATTCGAAGCTCATCGGCGCTTAAGACCACATTCTCAGTCATCTCCTTTTTCCCGGTATCTTTGTCGTCCTTCTCGCGGGAAGAGAAGGCGGGCAAGCGATGATGATACGCCTGGAAAATATCGTTCGCATCCAGCGCCGGATGAGCTCCCTTCCTGAAATATTCAAGAGCTCCCAGACTCTTCGGGGAAGACACCTGGCCGGGAACGACGAAGACGTCGCGGTTGTAGTCGAGGGCCAGATCGGCCGTAATGAGCGCGCCGCTTCTGCGCGCTGCTTCCACGACGATCACGCCGAAAGACAAACCTGCGATGATCCGATTGCGCAACGGGAATAATCCCGGTCTGAGAATCGTATCCGGAGGGCTCTCGGAAACGATCAGACCACGATCGGCCATCTCCGCGTATAACGCCTTGTTCTCGGGAGGGTAGATCGCATCCACTCCGCCCGCAACGACCGCTATCGTCCCGTATTCGGTCCGTAGCGCTCCTGAATGGGCGGCAGCGTCAATTCCCCTCGCCAGCCCGCTGACGACCGTCATTCGGCTCCCGCAGCCTTCTGCGAGCGTTCCTGCCGCATTCCGGCCGTATGCCGTAGCCACTCTCGTGCCGACGATCGCGATAGCCGGATTTCGAAGCAGCTCCAACCTCCCCCGATAATAAAGCACCCAAGGAGGATCGGATATTTGATAAAGCAGCTCCGGGTACTCATCATCCAAATAGGTGACGATTTTCATCTTCCCCGCCGCGTGGCGTATCCGTCTTCGTTCCGCAGATTCTGGCCGCATATTATGTTCGACCGCCGCGGCTTGCCTTGGCGTCATACCCCGCTCGCGCCAATCCCCTGCCCTGAAATCGGCCGAATGCCTGAGAGAACCCGGACGTTGCCCAGCACCATGCAGCAGAGCCTTCGCGATCGTAACTCTCCCTACGCCTTCCGTCTCATGCAGCGCGATGAGCACCTCCCGGGAGATCCCCGTCGATAACGCTTCTACTTTCGTTACCGCTCTTACCGATTCACTGTCGCCGTTCTTACGTCTATCGGTCATTTACCCTCGCTCTCCTCTCGCTCATATGACGGCAAACGCGAAAAAGCCTTCCACGCCCTCAAGGGAGGGGGCGGAAGGCTGCTTGCCTTGCCGATTCGTCCGGGAGACCGTTCGGGTATCCGTTCGAATTCACTCATATAAAGCTAATGTACCATTAACCTTTGCACTTTTCCAGCAAACCTTTTTCCTCGAGCACGGCGACAAGAGTCGCGCCCATGTCGGAAGGCGTCGGAGCGACGCGAATTCCGTTGGCTTCGAGCACGGCGATCTTCTCGGCTGCCGTTCCTTTGCCGCCGGAGATGATCGCGCCCGCATGGCCCATCCGTTTCCCCGGAGGCGCCGTTGCGCCGCCGATGAAACCGACGACAGGTTTTGTCATGTTGGCTTTGATCCATTCCGCCGCTTCTTCTTCCGCCGTTCCGCCGATCTCGCCGATCATGATGACCGCATACGTATCCGGATCTTCATTGAACAGCTTCAGAATGTCGATGAACTCGGAACCTTTAACCGGGTCACCGCCGATGCCGACAGCCGAAGATTGGCCGATGCCGCGAGTCGTCAGTTGATGCACGGCTTCGTAAGTGAGCGTACCGCTGCGGGATACGACGCCTACATGGCCCTTCTTATGGATATAACCCGGCATGATGCCGATTTTGATTTCTTCCGGCGTAATGACGCCCGGGCAGTTCGGTCCGATCAGGCGCGTTTTCTTGCCTTCCATGAACCGTGTAACTTTGACCATGTCGAGCACCGGAATGCCTTCCGTGATGCAGATGACAAGATCAAGCTCCGCGTCGACCGCTTCCATGATGGAGTCGGCCGCGAACGGAGGCGCGACATAAATAACGGATGCCGTTGCGCCCGTAGCCGCTACCGCTTCCTTGACCGTATTGAAGATCGGAAGAGTCACTTTCGTGCCGTTCTCCAGATCGAAATCGATCGTTTGGCCGCCTTTGCCCGGCGTAACGCCGCCGACCATCTGCGTGCCGTATTCCAAAGCACCTTTGGCATGGAAAGATCCCGTTGCGCCCGTGATGCCTTGGGTGATGACCTTGGTATTTTTATCGATTAAAATACTCATGATTATACACTCCCCGGTATGTTTCCCCTTGTCATTTCACAAGCGAAACGATTTTTTGAGCGCCGTCGGACATCGAATCCGCGGCCACGATGTTCAGGCCGGATCCATTCAGAATTTCTTTGCCCAGATTGACGTTCGTTCCTTCCAAACGCACGACGAGCGGTTTGTCGAGGCCAAGTTCGCGTGCAGCCGCAACAACGCCTTCCGCGATGACGTCACACTTCATGATGCCGCCGAAAATGTTGACGAAAATCCCTTTGACGTTCGCATCGGAAAGAATGATCTTGAACGCTTCGGTGACTTTCTCTTTCGTCGCGCCGCCGCCTACGTCCAGGAAGTTCGCAGGAGAACCGCCGAAATATTTGATAATGTCCATCGTAGCCATCGCCAGGCCGGCGCCGTTAACCATGCAGCCGATGTTGCCGTCGAGGGCGATATAGCTCAGATCGAACTTGGAAGCTTGAATTTCCTTCTCGTCTTCTTCGTCCAGGTCGCGAAGCTCGACAATGTCCTTATGACGGAACAGCGCGTTGGAATCGAAGTTCAGCTTCGCGTCCAGTGCCATAACGTCTCCGGAGCCGGTCACGACGAGCGGGTTGATCTCCGCGATGGAGCAATCCTTTTCTTCGAACGCTTTGTACAGAGCGAGCATGAATTTGATCGCTTTATTCGCAAGCTCGACTGGAATGTTGATGTCGAGTGCCAATTGGCGAGCTTGGAAAGTTTGCAATCCGACTGCCGGATCGATAACCACTTTAATGATTTTCTCAGGGGAATTAGCGGCGACTTCTTCGATATCCATGCCGCCTTCTTCCGAACCCATCATGACGACGCGGCCCGTTCCGCGATCGACAACGACTCCAAGATAATATTCTTTCTTGATGTCGCAGCCTTCTTCGATCAGAAGACGCTTGATTTCTTTGCCTTCAGGTCCCGTCTGATGCGTGACCAGCACTTTGCCTAGCAATTCTTTCGCGTAGTTCGCGACATCGTCCAAGTTTTTGGCGATTTTGACCCCGCCCGCTTTACCGCGTCCGCCCGCGTGAATCTGGGCTTTGACTACGGTTACAGGGCTTCCGAGTTCTTTCGCGGCGCTGACGGCTTCGTCGACGGTAAACGCCACTTTGCCGCGAGGCACGTTAACGCCATACTGCCTCAAGACTTCCTTGCCTTGATACTCATGAATATTCATGATCTGGCATCCTCCCGTTGTGCGCAATAATATCTGGTGCGGCTGATCGGTAGGCGCAAACGCCGAGATCAGCCTTCACAGCTTGCCTCATGCAGCGATGCAAGCAAGCATCGCGAATAGCCGTTACATAGATTAATAAATCGATTATGTAACAAAACCTTCATCATTGTATCACTATTTGATGTTCGCTTCCTCATTTTTTCATCAAATTATTAGTCTGATTTGGCAATGGTTTCATCTCATTTTGATATGGAAACACCCCAAACATATCTATATTTTGTGATAAGTACGATTTTTATTCCCCTGCTGGACGGCTTTCCGGATAGTGTATCCTGAATCGGAAGACATAACCTCCATTATCGAGCCGTTTGTTTGCCATCGTTCTTGCGACGGTTACGTCCAGTTCGCGAGTTGTTTTATTTCGAGTCATTCCTCTGCCGATGTCCCTCAGTCCGCGAGTTGTACGATTTTTTCGAGTTATTCCACTGCTGAAGCCCCTCAGTGAGCGAGTTGTACGATTTTTTCGAGTAATTCCACTGCTTGAAGCCCCTCAGTGAGCGAGTTGTACGATTATTTCGAGTAATTCCTGCGCTGATGCCCAATAGTCCGCGAGTTATACGTTTTTTTCGAGTTATTCCACTGCTGAAGCCCCTCAGTGAGCGAGTTGTACGATTTTTTCGAGTAATTCCTGCACTGATGCCCAATAGTCCGCGAGCTGTACGATTATACAACGGCGACCGCCGTTGACAGCGCCGTCTCGTCCTTGTATGCTTGAGTCAATAGAAGTGCCGGAGAGGAAGCACCTTCCGCGTCTAACGAATCGTTGACGGAGGAAGGTGTTTTTTTTGTATGCCAAAATCATGAGCGCTAGCGTTTTCGGAATTGAAGGCCGCTTGATCGAGGTCGAAGTCAATATCAGCTCCGGCTTGCCGCAAGTCAGTGTTGTCGGGCTGCCCGATTCCGCGGTGCGCGAATCTGTCGAGCGGGTAAGGGCAGCCATTCAGAACGGGGGCATGAAGTTTCCGCTGGACCGGATTACAATCAATCTCGCGCCTGCGGATTTGCGCAAGGAAGGCAGCGCCTTCGATCTGGCCATCGCCGCCGGCATATTGTGCGCGAGCGGGCAAGTCGATAATCTTTTGCTGGAAAACACGCTGTTCATCGGAGAATTGGCGCTGAACGGCACGGTTCGCAACGTGCCCGGCGTCCTGCCGATGACCGAGCTGGCGCGCCGGATCGGCGCCGCCAAAGTCGTCGTTCCGGATACGGCCGTTGACGAAGCCTCGTTGATTCCGGGAATCGAAGTATTCGGGGTTTCTTCGCTGTCGCAGTGGATTCGCGGCACGTCGGCGGAAGAATCGGCCGAGACGCCGCCTGGCGAGATTCCCGGCTTTAAGGATGAGCGGGTTCGCCGCTTCGGCCGTTCCGTTAGCGGAACAAAGGCGGAAGGAACAAAGGAGGCGGAAGTCGATCTCTCCGACGTCGTCGGCCAAGAGCAAGGCAAGAGAGCTCTGATCATCGCGGCCAGCGGCATGCATAACTTGCTGTACGTCGGACCTCCCGGCACCGGCAAAACGATGCTCTGCCGGAGATTGCCCACGATCTTGCCGGAGCTCGGCGACGAAGAAGCGCTGGCCGTCACGAAAATCATGAGCGTTAGCGGCAAATTGGACCGCAGTTATAACGGTCTCGTTCGCGCTAGGCCGTTCCGAACGCCGCATCACTCGATCTCGGCAGCCGGCCTGATCGGCGGCGGTTCGATCCCCAAGCCGGGGGAAGCGACGCTTGCTCATCACGGCATTCTGTTCCTGGACGAGATGCCGGAATTTTCTCGCGTATGTCTGGAGGCGCTGCGTCAACCGCTCGAGGACCGCGCAGTGACGATCGGCCGCGCCCGCGGCGTTTGCCGTTTCCCGGCAAGCTTCATGCTGGCTGCATCGATGAATCCGTGTCCTTGTGGTTTTAACGGAGGCGGCGTGACTGACCGTCCGTGCATTTGCACGCCGACAGCGGTCTCCAGATACCGGGCGCGCATGTCCGGACCGCTCTCCGACCGCATCGATCTGCAAGTCGAATTGCCTCGCCAATCGGTACCGACTTCCTCGACCAAAGGCATGTCGTCCGCCCAAGCCAGGGAGATCGTCTGCGACGCTGCGGCAAGACAAGCCAGACGGTATGCGAGGCACGGCATTCAATGGAATAGCCAACTGCAAGGGCCGCTTCTTAGAAAATACGCGAAGCTGCCGTCCGATGCCGAAATGCTCCTTCAGGACGTTTACGATCAGCTCGGCCTCAGTTTTCGCGCGCACGATCGCATTCTGAAAATATCCCGCACGATCGCGGACTTGGCCGGACGCGAATCCATCCGAGCGGAAGACGTGGCCGAAGCGATCAGTTATCGTTGCTTGGATCAGGCGAATTAATCAATCGGGTAGGAGGCTGCATCGACCGTAGTCTCCCTGCTTCGCGACGTGGAAGCCGGGGAATTGTCGGTGCGTCCCGGCAGCACGAAAAAGAGGTCTACGCATTACGTGGCGATTGTGTACCTTCTCGTACGTGCAGGGCTTCGCGTATCGGAACTTTTAGCGTTAGACATTGACGACGTAACGATAACGCCTAGAAGCGGACTCGTCAACGATAAGGGCGCAGCTATTACGGCGGTCGCTGAACTACTGGTACATAGCAACATTACCGTTACGAACCGATACAGTAAGCCGAGGTTCGATCAGCTTACACAACTAATTGACCGGGATTAAATCCAAGTGTCACAACGTACAGAAACAGCGCGACATAACGTCTTAGAAATCGGCGGAGTAGCCACCGTCCTTTCCTCGCGTTGTTCATTCGCGGAATTCTTCCAAGTGGGGCATCGATCGAAGCGAAGCGATCAGCGTCTGTTTCGTGTTGTTTTTGAATCTTGAAATTCAAATGATTAAAACGTAAACCTTTTTGTTAAAAACCAAATACACAACTAATAAGAAATACGAAAATTTTCCATAATTGTATTTACAATAATACACTAAAAAGGTACGATGAAGTAGAAAAAACAAAAATTAGAGGAGATGATTTATTTATGAAAAAAATTACTTTCACTGTATTAGGGGCTATTTGTATACTTTTCGCAAGTATTACCCCCGTTTTTGCTGCTACTGTGAATGAATCTGAGCCTAACAACACATTTGCGACCGCTAATACTTTTAATTTGGGAGATACCCTCGTAGGTGCCATCAGTTCAGGTACCGATACTGACCATTTTTATGTTTCCATTCCAACCGATAAATACCTTGCGTATAATATTAACTTTAAGATGTCTGGCGGAGATTCAAGTGTAACTTATAAAGTTTCCGTTTATAAAAGTACTGATACAACCACAGCGGTTGATTCCTTTACTTTCACTGGCGGGGGTCCCTACTCAACACGATTGGTTAGTATGAAAACAGACGCTTCGTACTACGTGAAAATTTCTTCTAATGACGGTACTAGTTCTTCAACGACTAAATATAATGTTTATATTTACAAATAACATGATTTAAAGGATGGGGCGAGACCTGAAGTAAGCACCTTTTCCGTCAGTATCGATTATGACGGTGAATGGTGCTTATTTCATTTCACGGTAGGTTTTGAACGAGTTGCCTTCAGAATTAAAAGCAATTATTGGAAGGTCGGCGATCGTGTGCGACATTCACAGGATGCGATCTTGAGCGCGAAAGCTAAGAAAATACCGGGCGCGCATGTCCGGACCGCTCCCCGACCGTATCGATATGCAAGTCGAATTGCCTCGCCAATCGATACCGTCTTCCTCGACCAAAGGCATGTCGTCCGCCCAAGCCAGGGAGATCGTCTGCGACGCTGCGGCAAGACAATCCAGACGGTATGCGAGGCACGGCATTCAATGGAATAGCCAACTGCAAGGACCGCTTCTTAGAAAATACGCGAAGCTGCCGTCCGATGCCGAAATGCTTCTTCAGGACGTTTACGATCAACTGGGCTTAAGCTTTCGAGCTCACGATCGCATTCTGAAAATATCCCGCACGATCGCGGACTTGGCCGGACGCGAATCCATCCGAGCGGAAGACGTGGCCGAAGCGATCAGTTATCGTTGCTTGGATCAGGCGAATTAATCAAAAAAAAACAAGGAAACTAAACGTTTCCTTGTCCGGCATCGATCAGATCGAGCAGCGCTGCGGGAATATGAAATTCTTGGTCGCGGATAATGATCCGCTTCGATCCCGTTTTCTCGTGTTCCATATTATGTTCTTTAATCTCGGAAATCTCGTTGTGCAGCCTTTCCATCTGCTTATCCAAAGCCGCGGCGGAATCCGCCGCTCCCTTGAGTTCCTGCAGTAATCTCGGAGGAACGGCCTCGTTGTATTTGTAGAAAATCTTATGCTCCAGGCTCGCCCAGAAATCCATCGCGATCGTCCGGATTTGCACTTCGACGCACACCTGCTCCTGCCGATCGGACATGTAGACGGGAACTTCAACGATCAAATGCAAGCTTTGATAACCGTTCGGCTTCGGATTTTGGATGTAGTCCTTCGATTCCACGATCTTCAAGTCGCTTTGATTCCGCAGCATGTCATTGATCCGATAGATGTCGGAAACGAAGGAACAGGTGATGCGCAAACCCGCGATATCCTTGATGTTCTGCCGAATGCTTGGAAACGAAAGATCGCAGCGCTTGCGCTGGATTTTGTTGATGATGCTTTCCGGCGTCTTCAGACGGGATTTCGTATGTTCGATTGGATTATAGTCGTGAAGAAAATGGAATTCTTCCTTGAGAATCTCGATTTTCGTCTCCAAGGAGTCAAGCGCGAATTTGTACATCATCATGAACCGGGTGATTTCATCCTTGAAACGTTTGAATTGCTCCATCGGCAGCGGTAGATTTGTCAGATTAACTCACCCTCTAGATTAGGCTGGATTATTTGCCCAGTAGTATGCGAGTGTACGGCGAATCGATCGGCATCATAATGACCGGATCGTTGTCCATTGTCGTCACGTAGCTTTGCAATGTCCGGTAGAATCGATAGAATTCGGGATCTTTCCCGTAAGCATCGTTATAGATTCTCGCGGCTTCCTGCTCGCCTTGCGCAACGATCTTCTTGGCGTCGGCTTCCGCCTGGGCGATCAGCTCCGTAGCCGTACGGTCGGCCTTGGACGTAACCTTACGGGATTCTTCGTCGCCCTCGGACAAGTAACGGGCAGCGATCGACTCCCGGTCCGAGATCATCCGGTTGTATACGCTCTGCTTGTTCCCTTCCGGAAGGTCGGTCCTCTTGATCCGGACGTCGACGATCTCGATGCCGTAGTTGTCGCGCACGAACGCGGACGCCACATCGTTCGTAATGTCGTCGTTAATGTTGCCGCGCGCCGTATTCTCACTAATAATATTATCATAATTGACTTCGGAAAGCTTGCGCCGGACGGAATTGAATACGGCCTCGTCGATCCGCTGGATGCCGCCGGACACCGTCTGAACGGTTCTCAAGAATCTCTGCGGATTATCGATTCTCCATACGGTATAGTTATCGACGATGATCGGCTTCTTGTCCTTCGTCAAAATCTGCGTCGGATTGCTTTCGTAGGTCATCTGATATTTCGGAAGCGCGGAGACGCTCTCGATAAAAGGAATTTTGAAGTTCAAACCCGGACTTTCCACCACTCGGACCGCTTCGCCGAATTTCAGCACGACTTTGTACTCGCCTTCTTTCACGACGAATAGCGAACCGGAAACGAGTATCAAACCTACGACGATCGCCCCTAGCCATAAGCCTAACTTTTTGCTCATTGTCCAGCCCCTCCTTGAGATGTCCCTGCCGGAGACGATGCGGAACCCGTACTGCGCATCAACTCGTTAATCGGCAAATATTTCACTGTGTCTCCGCTCGAATCGGTAATGAAGATTTTTGCTTTCGGCAATATTTTCTCCAGCGTCTCCATAATGAGCCGGCTTTCCGTGACGCCTTTGTTCTTCGCGTATTCCGCGTAGATGGCGTTGAATTGCGCCACGTCCCCTTCGGCGTTCAGAATACGGGATTTCTTCGCGGCTTCCGCGTTCTCGATGAGCGCCTGGGCTTCCCCGCGCGCTTTCGGAATTTTGTCGTTCTCGTATTTGGCGGCGTTGTTGATTTTCGTGTTTTTCTCTTCCCGGGCGTTCGTCACTTTCTGGAACGCCTCTTCGACTTGCCCACTCGGAGGCTCGATGTCCTGGAACTTGATGTCGATGATCTGAATGCCGGTCTGGTATTTCGCTTGAAGATCGATCAACTGCTTCCGAACCTTTTCTTGGATTTCCGTTTTCCCATCCGTAATCGCGTAATCGAGCTTCTCCGAGCCGATGACGGAACGAATGGATGAGCTAGCGGCGTTGCGCAAAAATTGCTCCGGATTATCGATGTTATATAAGTACTCGTGGATATTGCTTATTTTCCACTGGACGACCGCGTCCGCGGACACGATATTCTCGTCGCCCGTAATCATCATCGATTCTTCTTCGACCGGCGTAACGATATCACCGTTTTGGCGGTAACCGATATGTATCCGTTGGGTCAGTTCCGCCGGCACGATGATGACCTGCTGGATCGGATACGGCCATTTGAAATGCAAGCCCGCCGTCGAATCGCCCGAATATTTGCCGAAGGTCAGAATAGCTGCTCTTTCCTGTTCCTGCACCGTATAGAAGGAAGAGTACGCGATCAGAGCCGCGAATAAGACGGCGACGCCGATGCCGATTTTCTTCAGTAAACCCGGCGGCAAATCGAGCTGACTTTTGTGTTGGTTCGATGTGTTCATTGGTTCCATTTCGTTTAGAGCCTCCCTTGAATTCATGTCTCTATTAATACTCTTACGTTACGGACTTGAAAATCGTTTCATAATAAATGGAAAGCAGGTATCCTCTCGCAAAAAGGAGCCATCCCGCTGTCCGCGAAATCGCTCCTTATGACCTATCCATATCAACTTAAAATGCTCCCGGAATATGCGCGATCTCCGCTCCGGCGACCACGCCTCCGAAAGTAACCGCGATCACGTCGAACCGAACGGGACATTGCGGTTCCGAAACCTGTTTCAAATATACGGAGGCAACTGCGCGTACTTGACGGCACTTGCGCGGTGTAACGGCTTCAATGGCCGAACCGAAACGGGTCGGATTGGTGCGGGAACGCACCTCGACGAAAACGAGCGTCGAGCCGTCCCGAGCGATCAAATCGATCTCACCGAGACGGCAGCGCCAATTGCGCTCCGCCACGACATAACCCGCTTTTCGCAAATATTCGACCGCAGCGTCCTCTCCCGCTCGGCCCGTGGCGATCTTGCCGTTTCCGGCACCTGGCGCCCCTTTTTCCGGAAGTTTATCACGTTCATCCATTGGCGTAGACCACCTTATAACGGTGATTTGGAATTGGATTTGGCATGCAGCCCCGCGCGCCGGTCCGAACGGTACACGAAGCTCAGCACTTCCGCGACGAGCTTGTAAAGCTCCGGCGGGATTTCCTGGTTCAAATCGAGCTTGGAGAGCACTTCCACCAAAGACGAGTCTTCCTGCAGCGGCACGCCATTCTCCTGCGCGCGCCGCATTATCTCATCCGCGATAACGCCTTGCCCTTTGGCGACAACGATCGGCGCCGAGCCTTGCTCGGAGTCGTATTTCAGCGCAACCGCTTTTTTCGGCACGTTTTTCTTGTCCGGTCCCGCTTGATTCATGCTCTGTAGTCGACTCCCTTGTACGGTTTGGCGGCATAGGCGCTGGCCATAGCCGCTCTATTCGCACCTTCGGCCGAAAGAGCCGAAGCAGCCGATCCGTTCTTCCAATCGGGAAGCGGAGCTGCAGAGAGCGATAACAGCTGAAACCCGGAAGACGACATCCCCTCGACCAATTCCTCGCGAGCGTTATCGAGCAGTTCGGTCATGCCGGGAAAATCGCTAAGCAACTTCAAGGAAACAATGCGGTCCACTACTTGCACGTCCACGATCGTATCGCCGAGATGACGCATCCGCAAATCAAACAGCAGATGGCAGTTGTTAACGTCCCATTCGCCCTTGCGGCCGCGCCTTGTCTGTACATGGACGGTAGCCGTCGTATCGCCGTCCGCGCCTTTCATCGGCACGAACAGCGTCATATGGCTGAATGGAGCCGCCATGCCGCGATCCGAAGACAGCAGCAGTTGCTGACCCGTCACTTGACCCGCGAGCGTCTGCGCGGCTTCGCGCAGCGCGGGCGGCACGTCGTCGCGCGACGCAAGGGCGAGCAGCGCACCCTTGAGCGTCTCCGCGGATGGCCGCGCCTCCTGCCCGGAGGCTTCCGCCCCTCCAGGCGTATGGGCAGCGCCCGCGCCCGGACCGGCGTCACCGCCGCCGGGCAAACGCGCCTCGGCGGCGTGCAGGAGCTGACGCTCATGCCCGACGCCGAGCCATTGGAGGAAGCGGCCGATCCACGCCGCTTCCGGTTTTGGCGCCGACGCCGGCGAAGCCGTCGCGTCGGCACGGCCTTCGGAGCGGCGGCCGTCCGCGGCCGCGCCATCCGCAGCAGCGGGGCGATTCGCCGCCGCTGCCCGCTCTTCGGCCACCGGAGCCGGGGCGGCCGGCACTGAAGCAGCCGGTCGCGAAGCTTCCGGCTGCGCCGCATTTGCCGGCGTCGCGGACGTTTGCGCCGGCGTCTGGGCCGCTTGCCCCGCCAGCGACTGCGCTTGCGGGACCGCGGCTCTTGCCGCACCGCTCTCGCCACCGGCCTGCGGCGACGCGTTCGCGGCTGTTCTCGCCGCTTCGCCACCCGTCTGCGGCGGCGCCGTCGTGCCTGCCTGAGGCGTAATGGCCGCCTCGGGCTTTGCCGTGCTCGCGCGCGGATCTCCCGTCAGCATCGCCTCTCCTTCAGAGAGAATGGACGCGCCTTGCGCGAGCAAAGCTTGTAATCGTTGCCCCAGCGCCGCCGTCTCTGGAGAAGGCGGCTTGGCGCCGCCTAACCAGCTGTCGAGCGCCGACCGCAAGTTCGCCAATTCCTCGTGAACAGGCTGTCCGTACAAGGCCTGCCGCAGCGAGGACAGCGTCGTCTCGGTCGGCTTCAGCCCTCTTCGGAAAGCGACGTCCGCCGCGTTCAGCCACGATTCGGCTTCTACTCCGGGCGGCTTCATTGCCATAGCGGTGTTAAAGTGCGCGGCCGTTTCTTTTCCGATCGGATAGCCGTCCCGCTTCAGGCCTCGCAACAATTCCATTGCCCACTTCTGCTCCGGCATCCCGAACGTCTTCAGAACGTCCTTCAGCCCTTCCTCCGGCATGCCCTCCAGCAAATCCGCCAGCGGTTTTAATGCAATCAATCCGCCCGCGCCGCCTGGTTGGACTTGCAGAAGCGTGCTTCTTCCGAGAGGCATGTCCGCCGCAAGCTTTGCCCGCACGTGTACCCCGTTAATATTGACGAGCGCCTCCTGATTGTCCATCAGTTCTAGAAGCACGCCCCTAACGATTTGACCGATGCGCAGTTCCAGCGACTTCGCATCCGCCGGCTGCGCGTCGCCCATCATGGCCCTGATCATTGGGCCGATATTCATGCTCATCCGGCATCCTCCTTGCGAAACCTATATCCCTTATATCGGTCGTTTAACCGCTCGGATTGAATGTTTTTCTCACCATTCCGCCGTTAAAACAGCATCTGTTGCTCGACGTTCATACCTTTCAGGAAGCTGCGGCGATGAAGCGGAGTGGGACCGAGCTCCTGCAATGCCTCGCGATGAACTTTCGTGGCATAACCTTTATGTACCGCAATCCCGTAACCGGGATAAAGCGCATCCCACACATCCGCGCACAGCCGGTCTCTCGTGACCTTGGCGATAATCGAGGCAGCGGCGATCGATTGGCTTAAGCTGTCGCCCTTGATGATTGCCGTCTGACTGATGTCCAGATCCACGTTTTCCGCGTCGACGAGAAGATGCTCTGGCGCTAGGCCAAGCCCCTGTATCGCTTGTTTCATCGCTAGCCTGGACGCTTGCCGGATATTGATCGCGTCAATCACGGACGGCTCGACTCTCCCTACCGACCACGCAACGGCTTCTTCTATGATTTTTTCATATAGTTTGTCTCGTTTTTTCTCGCTAAGCTGCTTCGAGTCGTTCACTTCCTCAAGCACGAGCCCGACCGGCAAAATGACCGCGGCCGCCACGACATCGCCGAACAAGCATCCCCGCCCGACCTCGTCGACGCCGGCGATCGCCGTCAAACCTTGCGCCCACAGCCCGCTTTCGTACTGCAATCGATTGATTTCTTCCATATCCGATAAGCCTCCTGCATCTGTTCCTCCTCCATTGTCCAATATCGCCGCCGTAATGCCAAGTATTATTTTGGGCTCATTCCCTTCGTTCTTCCCGCAGCGGTTTTACGTCGAGAGGCAGTGTCGCCACATCCCGCCGCTCGAAGCGCGCTTGAAACCGCCCATTGTAGCGGAAAACAGGGCCAAGAAGCGGATTCGTAACGTTAACGGAAATTTTGAACGTTTCTTCCTCGTCGTCGTACCATTCGCACACATCGGCGATTCCCGTCAGCCGTTTTGGAAACCGGAATCCGACGGGGCCTTCGTAGAAGCGCTGCTCTCCCGATCGGATTTGAATGCCGCCGTTGGCCTTCGCCTTCATTTGCAGATCCACCGCCAGATGCTGTTTCGTTCCGAGGTAATCGACGATTCCCTGCCTCCGATCGCTGTAGATCATGGTCGCGTCGAAGCTTCGGACCGCATTCCGGAACTTGAATTTGCGGCACCAAGTAACTGTCTCCCTGCCAAATGAATCCACATAAGCATAGTTGCCGATCGTAAAAGGGACATCCACGCCGCCTTGCGGGAACATAATATGGCGCAGCGTCCCGGCATATAGCGGAATCGCCGCCCACTTCGAATACCAGATCCGCTCCATCACACCGTGTCCGACCGATGAGATGCCGTCCTTGCTGCTGAAGCCGAAACGTTCTTGAATTCGCGGATGCAGCTTGCGAAAATCGTTGCCTAATGCTTGTTCATATATCGATGTCATGATTTCCCTTTTCCTCTCTTCACGTCGTTGGATTGGCCGACGGGTTTGCGACGGCAACGCGCGGCGTTCGGCAGTTCATCCGCCGTTCGGGCGGCTGCGGCTCCAAGACCCGCCATCGCGAGGCCAAGCGTGAGCGGATTAAACGGGTCCTTCAACATATTCGGCATTCCCGTCAGTGCCGCGACCCCGAGCGCGAGCAACGCTACAGCCTGAAGCTTGTACGCCCACTTTTTCCGGTGGTTCGCGACAAGCACGAAAGCCAGGCCGATTTCTCCGATGCCGACCAGCGGCAGCACGATTTCCTCCAAGCCGGAAAACCACCCCGTCTGCCTAAGGAGCGCCAGCTCTCCGCTTTCCGGGTACAGCAGCTTGGGCACGATTCCTTGGTACAACCATAAAAAAGCAAGCAATAATAGCGAAGAATAATGCACGATCGCCTTTTCCGCGCTGACAGCAGGATAGATTCCTTTTTCCAGCCAAAGCCTCAGCCTGTCGAAGCTCCAAGCTGTCGCGTACCCGAACAGCGGCCGAAACAGCAAGCGATCCAGCCATTTCCCCCCGATTCCAAACCGGGTATCGTAATCGTATCTCGTCTTAAAAACTATCCCTTTACCGGTCTCTCCAGGTTCGTATTTCCAGTAACCCCCGCCTTTGCGGATCAACGAAATGCGTTGCTTGGACCCGAAACTGAGCGTAGAAAGGCGGCTTCCTATCCCAACGTCGATCGTCGCCTTTGTCTCCCCCGTCCCGGCGATATCCAATCCGAACCCGATTCGCGTGCGATACAGGAACGCCTGCCGTTCCTCATCATCCGGCTTGGGTAAGTAAGTAATGTCGGAAAACCGCAGATCCCACTGCCGATGTAGCTCGGGCTCCTGCGTATGCTTCCACAGCGTCTCCATATCTGCATCTACGTCGATTTCGACATAAATCGGTTTAGATTTCATCCCGCCATTCCTCCGTTCCATCTTCCACAAACCGCCCGCGCACATCCGGCGTCGGAACGAGGCAGCGATCATGACGGCCGAACCAACCGTAACGCCGTGCGGCAATCCAATCGTAGACCTTGTCCCTCAGCGCGCGAGGGACCGCCATGCCCGCATAAGTCAACGCCCACGGCATCCCTAGGCGGCGGCACGTTCGCAGAGCGGCCGTAGACTTCGTATAGAAACTTCCGTCCTCGATCATGACGAACGTATCCAGATCGTCCGCTCGCAATCCGCCTTCGCTCAGCAGCCGCTGCCCCAGACTCGACTGAAGAGACGCGAACCGGAATACCGCTTTGTGATCCCTCCGGATCACGAATCGCGCGATTCCGTGGCACAGATTGCACTGCCCGTCGATCAGCAATAGAATCGGCTTGCCCGTCGCTTTACTGCGTCCGTTCATTGTTCGACCTCCTTCACTGTCACCATTGTACCTGCAAAACCCTGTATCGCTTAAGTTCCAACTTTTCAGGTACAAAAGCCGATGGGGTACTACAAAACGTAGTCAGCAAGATAGACCGGTTTCCCGCATATCTCCTCCGTAGCGGAACGAATGGATATTATGCTCTCTGTATCGCCACAAAAAAGGACATCCGTAGCCGGACGTCCTTCTTCTCTATTGCCTGACTGTTACAGCCCTTTCCGGCGCACTTTCTCTACCGCTTCCTTGCTGCTCCTGGCCCCTAGTTTTTTGAGCATCTTGTTGATCTGGTTTTTGAGCGTGCTTTCGGCCTTGAACAGCTTCCGTTCGATCTGCGGCTGCGTATATCCTTCCTCCAAGAGTTCGAACACTTCCCGCTCCGCGGAAGTGAGCTCTTTCAGCTGCTCCTCCCGCTTGAGCCGGGTGAATTCCTTAAGCAAAGCCTCCATCGCCGCGGGGTGATGATAAGCGCTGCGAATCGCTTGCGGAATTTCTCGGAATCGGGTTTTCTCGATATAGTTGATCGCTCCGGCTGTAAATGCTTGGGTCATTGCGCTTTCGTCCTCGACCGAAGTGAGCATGATCATCTTCGCGGAAGTTCTCTCATGAATCTCCGCCGCAATTTGGATGCCTTCCATGCCGCCGTCGGTCAGTTGGATATCGAGAAGAGCCACGTCGAACGCCATCGTCCCAGACAGCCGAACCGCTTCCTCGTAACTCATCGCGGCGCCAACGACAAGCATGTCCGCCTCATCGTTAAGGAACGCCGTCATCGCTTTAATCCAATCCGGATCGTCCTCTACCAGCAGCACCTTGATTTGTTCGCCTGTTGCCATCTCTTCCCTCCGCTCAGAGCTAAACCGTACTCGCTTTTTTTTCAGCTATTCGACTTCATATCCCTTAATTTCTGATTGATATCGTCCAACGATCTTTGAATGGACTCCATCCTTCTCAGACCGGAATACTGATTGCCGATCATTCCGGCAAAACCGATGATGATTACGATAATTAGAAATAATAGCAAAATAATCTTCCTTTCCACGCATGATGATCTACCTGATTATACCATTGCGGAAAACCAACTCGAACCGCGTTCCTTCGCCGAGTCGGCTCGATACGCTGACAGATCCGCCGCTCTTGCGCATGACGTTGTAAACGTAGGATAAGCCTAACCCGAAATTCCGGCTGCTTTTTTTCGTGCTGTAGAAAGGCTCGAACAGATGCGGAAGCGCGTCTTTGGATATACCCGTTCCGTTATCCTCGACCGATAGGACGATTCGTTTGGCCAAATACGCTAGCACGATACGCACGGTTCCTCCGTCCTTCATCGCTTCGGCTGCATTTGCTAACAAGTTGCCGATCGCTTCCTTTACGTGCGTCGGATCGCACGATAGCGTCGGCCTCGTCTGGAAATCCATTAGGACGACGATTCCCAAGCGATCGAACAGCGGCCGGTTCCGCTCCACGCATAGTTCAACGAGCTCGTCCAATCTACATGATTCGGCAACGAGGACGATATCCTTCGTGCGGCTATGAATTTTCTCGACCATCGCAAGCATGTGATCGGCGGAATCCGCGATGATCCGTAAGCTTTGCCGTGACCTTTCGTCGTCCGGAGACAGCGCCCTGCTTAAGTTTTCCGAACTGAGCGAGATTTTGCCGATTTCATTCTTGAGCGTATGATTCAGCATTCGCGTCCCCGAACTGACCGCTTTCATCGCATCATCGAGCGGATCGCGTTCGATCTTCAAGCGGAATCCGAGAACGCCATACACGAATACACATAGCAGCCCGACAACGAAAGAGTAAATCAGGAAATAGGACACGTATTCGAAAAATTCGAAATCCGGATACACCGCTTTGGCGATATAAATAAAAGTCAGAACGCTCAGCAAAGTCGGAACAAAAATAATCGTTGTGATCAGCCTGTTCCTGCGGTTTCTAGGGTCCGGCTCGCGAAAAAGCGAAACGACCAACAATACGCATCCTCCGATGTAGTAGGGAGCAGCCCAAGCGAGCAACCAGCCGTAATCGATTCGCATCTCGGGAACGTACGACGTCAAGAGAGCAGTCATTCCGACCGGGATCAGCAGCGCACCTTTGAGCAGGGCGATCTTCCGGCGATCGGTGATCAGCTTCGAATAGACTAGGCAAAATATAGCGACCGCGTAGGGCGTAACCGTCAGATTAAGCACCTGGATCGCATTCGCCGAGATACTGTATCCGTATGTCCTCGCCTCGTCGGTTAATCCTCCGATCGCCGCGAATACGAGGAAAATCGAAGCCCATCTGTTCACTTCGCTCTTAGGATGGCTAAACAATAGAATGACGGATGCCGCCAGCAGCGCCGTGAAGTAATAGAGCATTAAGTTTTCCCCTCTCGCCTACGCCGTCGTTCGCATTTCCGTTCGCGTTTCTTGACTTGAATTTGATCATATACTAACATTAAAACAGTATGAATACTATGGCGGCTATTCTATCCGCTGCCTGAGGTTCATCAGCTGACCTATAAATCGGTCCAAAGGAGGTGCTTAAGTGACCAATACCAAACATCTTAGTTTCGGCAGCCGTTGTTTTCGTTATCTTGTCTTCATGTTCTTGCTAGTCGGTTTTTCATCGTTTTCCCCGTATCAGATCGAAGCGCGATCCGTCACGACGGAAACGTCCCAAACCGAACTGGAAGTTCAGACAAAACCTTTCGTTAAACCCCGTCCCGCGGCATCGTCTTCCAGAATCAATTGGACTTCCGATTTGGCCGCGTTCGTTATTTTTATGCTGCTGCATATGGCAGTCCCAAAGCTTACTCCCACGATTTATAAACGATTCTCCGCGATTTCACTACGCATGAGACGTTTATTCCTCATGCCAATTAAGCTCACCTCCACCTCAAGTTTTGCCTGATCGAACACTCTCATCTTTTAATCGCCCATTTTAAAATCGCAGCGCAACCGCGTTTGTTTCGTCATGCACTTTTTTTACCGAGGGATCCATTCCTTCTGTTTGCTGTCCCTAATTTACCTGTTGAGTCGACCTGATGGGCGAAGTCTACCCTTTTTAACGGTCTGCGAGACCGTTACAGACACCAATTGGCCGATCTATGCCGGTCCAACGGTCTGCGAGACCGTTACAGACACCAATTGAGCGAAATTTGCCCGTTTAACGGTCTGCGGGACCGTTACAGACACCAACTGAGCGAAATTTTCCCGTTTAACGGTCTGCGGGACCGTTACAGCTCTACAATTTTGCGCACGCCAAAAATCATTATACGATCGCGGAGGTTATCCAATTGAATATTAGAGAATCGGATTTGCCCGGAATCGGCCGAAAGTATTTGCTTGAAGCCCGCAGCGGAGACAAGATCGTTGTCATTATTCATGACGACGGGCGCAGGGAAGTATACCACTTCCATCACAGCGATCCGGAAGAAAGCTTGTCCATGGTCACACTTGAAGACGATGAATCCAGGCAGGTCGCGGCCATAATCGGCGGCATGAATTATACCCCTCGCGCGCTGGAATCAATAGACGTTGCTTTGGACGATCTGACGATCGAATGGCTTAGAGTGCAAGCCGGCGCCTCCTATATCGGGCGAAATATCGGGGAATTGAACATCCGCCAGAAGACTGGCGCCACCATCATTGCCGTCGTGGAGAACAACCATAACAAACAAATGAATCCCGGACCGGATTACATCCTTCGGGAAGGTTCAACGCTGGTCGTGGCAGGGGAAAGAGCTCAGCTCAGAATGTTCAAGCATTTTCTAAGTGGAACGTTATCGAACTAAAACATAATTTAGGGGGTTACCAATGGTAGATACGCTCGTTTTCGAAGTCGGTTTGGCCATCGCGCTGCTCGCGGTCGTCGGAGTTATCGCCAGTAAATTGCGCTTTTCCGTCATTCCGTTCTATATTCTGATCGGAATGGCCGTCGGGCCTCATGCGCCCCATTTCGGTATGATTGATCTCCGTTTCATCGAAAGCTCGGTGTTCATCGATTTTCTTGGTCGGCTGGGCATCTTGTTCTTGCTCTTTTATCTGGGTTTGGAGTTTTCCGTTACCCGGCTCGTCAAGTCCGGCAGATCAATTGTCGTTGGCGGACTCGTCTATATTGTGATCAATTTCGTCTCCGGCCTGCTTCTGGGCTGGTTCCTGGAGCTTCCGATCAAGGAAACGCTCGTCGTCTGCGGCGTCATGACCAGTTCGTCGACCGCGATCGTCGCCAAAGTGCTCGTCGATCTGAAGCGGTCGGCGAATCCTGAGACGGAAATCATCATGGGCATGATCATGTTCGACGATTTGTTTATCGCGATCCATATGTCAATCTTGTCCGGATTGCTGTTAAGCGGCGCGGCCTCGCTCTCCGGAATTCTAATAACGACGTTCTCAGCCCTTATCTTCATCCTTCTCTTTATCATTTTCGGAAGAAGAATCATCAAGTACGTGGACAAAAAAATCAACTTTCAGTCCTCGGAATTGTTCCTGTTGGTCATTCTGGCCGCTTTGTTCCTGACGGCTGGCTTCTCGGAAACGCTGCACGTGGCGGAAGCGATCGGAGCGCTCTTGATCGGGCTTGTCTTTGCGGATTCTGCGCATGTCAAACGGATCGAGCATTTGGTTTTGCCGTTCCGCGACATCTTCGGCGCGATCTTCTTCTTCAGCTTCGGGCTGACGATCGATCCCCTATCGCTCGGCGGCGCGGTGTGGATGGCGGTGATCGCCGTCGTTCTGACGCTCTTGGGGAACGTAGCCTCCGGAATGGTCGCGGGAAAAATGGCCGGCATATCTGCTCGATCATCGCTGAATATTGGATTTACACTCGTATCAAGGGGAGAATTCTCGATCATTATGGCCAGCATCGGCAAAGCCGCCGGATTGCTTCCCGCCATACAATCCTTTGCCGTCCTATACGTCCTCATTCTTTCTGTTCTAGGACCCCTTTTAACGAAGGAATCCAAGAAAATCTACAACTTTTTTCATAAGATTGCAGGCCTTACAGGAAGTAAAAAGCAAACGGGGTAAGCGCGAGCGTTATTTTCTTGCGCCTGATCATTCCATTATCAATTGAGAAGGAGTTGACTGGGATGCCACGCATGACGATAAACGGAACTTCATTGTATTACGTCGTACACGGAGAAGGAATTCCTATCATTTTCGTTCATCCTCTTGGTTTGTCGCATCAAACGTTCTTCCCTCAGCTTCGGTATTTCCGCGACTTTTGCAAGGTCGTGCTCGTGGATCTGAGAGGAAATGGGAAGTCCGGAAAGCTGGATGTGGCCGTTGACGATGTCTTGCAGACGCAATCCGAAGACCTCAAGAGGCTGCTGGACGAACTGGATATTCCGAAGGCGGTATTTGTCGGAGTTTCCGACGGGGGAGTGTTGGTTCAGAAATTCTCGTTCTTATATCCGGAAAGGGTCATCGCGATGATTCTGTCCGATAGCTACTGCAACAATACGACGAAAGGCTTGTCCGGCAAGCTTCGCTTTGCCGTCCAAGCCGCTTCTTGGCTCACTTACTATTTACCTGGAGAGTTGTTCCTGCGATCTTTAAAGCTCACGTATTACAGGTGGAATATCGCATATAACGTTCTAAGATACGAAACGCTGAAAAAGAGACCTACGGATTGGATCAAGCAAAGATTAGCGGTCGAAAATATCGATTATCGGTTAAAGATCCGAAAGATCGAAGCGCCGGTCTTGTGTTTGACCGGGGATTTTGCGGCTTCAAGCGTTCGGCGCATGCAAGAAGTCGCCGGGCTGATTCCGGGCGCGATCTTCACCGTCATTCCGGATTCCCATGATCCGAGTAATTTGTGCCAACCTCAGCAATTCAACGAAAAGATTGAACGTTTCATTGAATCGTTACCGGAAAGCCTACTCCGTTAGATCCGGGCCTTCCAGCGTCATCCGTCCGAGCTTGCCGGAACGAAGATCCCGCAGGAGTAAAGTCGCCGCCTTCTCGTAATCGACGTGTCCGCCGCTGACGATACATCCTCTGCGTCTGCCGATTTTCTCGAGCACGTCGACGGCCGCCTGCATGTCAGGCAGCTCCTGCGGCAGATCTTCAAGTCCGTATCGTTCGCCTAGAGCTGAACCGTACTGCTCAACCAGCACCTTTAGAACAAAACAGGCGACTTCGTCGATATGGATCACATCTTCCTTGATCGCTCCCGTTGCGGCCAGTCGGAATCCGGCGACCGGATCGTCGAACTTCGGCCACAAAATTCCCGGCGTATCCAGCAGTTCCAACTCTCCTCCGAACCGGATCCACTGCTGGCCCTTGGTTACGCCCGGGCGGTCGCCCGTAAGCGCGATGTTTCGTCCCGCGAGTCGATTGATCAAAGTGGATTTACCGACGTTCGGAATGCCGACGATTAATGCGCGAATCGGCCGGGGTTTCATGCCTTTATTGATCTGACGCTCGATTTTCTCTTTGAGCAGCTCTTTCGCTTTGCCCGCGATCTCTTTCACTCCGGTGCCCGCGTTCGCGTCGAGTGCATGCGTCGCCAGACCTTTCGAGCGAAAATACCGACTCCATTCCGCAGTCGCGTCGGGATCGGCCAAATCCGCTTTATTCAGCAGCACAAGCCGGGGTTTCGTACCCGTGATCTCATCCACCATCGGATTACGGCTCGATTGCGGAATTCTTGCGTCAAGCAACTCGAATACGACGTCGATCAGCTTCAGCTTCTCTTCGATCTGCCTTCTTGCCCGGGTCATGTGGCCGGGAAACCATTGAATCGACATTATGTTCACCTCTATTACCTATGAAAACGCGAGGGGATTCTCCCCTCGCTTTTTTATTATTTTACCAATTTGAATTCCTTGATCGGCCAGAAGATCAAATCCGCGCGCCCGACGATCCGGTCTACTGGGATGTAACCGATCATCCGGCTGTCTTCGCTGTTCGAACGATTGTCGCCCATGACGAACACGGTGCCTTCCGGAACGACTCCGTCCGGGAACGAGCCGTTCGGGAAGTTGGAACGATCCTCGTTGTAGCGATTATATAGGACGCCTTGGGAGTGGGCTTTCTCGTAAGCCCCCTTCAAGTAAGTCTCGTCTAACGGTTGCCCGTTTATGTACACTTGGTCGCCATCTACTTTAACCGTCTCGCCCGGCAAAGCGATCACCCTCTTGATGAAATCCCGGCCTTCTTCCGGAACGTGGAAGACGATGACTTCTCCGCGCTTCGGCTTGCGGATATCGTAGATGATTTTGTTGACGATAATGCGTTCGCGGTTCCAGAAATTCGGCTCCATCGACGGGCCGTCGACGATGAACGGGCTGACCAGGAACCACCGGATGACAAGCACGAGAATTCCGGCAATCGCCAGCGCCTTGATCCATTCCGTCAATTCGTTTTTCGAACCTGACCGATTACGCTTGTTCGACCTGCTGGCTACGGATTCGTATTCGTTTACTTCAGCCGACGCCGGGTTCTGTTCGCTAACCGAATGTTGATCTAGTTCGGCTGATTCGTTTGGTTTGGAATTGTGGTTTTGGTCCATTCGCAATCGCCTCTAGCTTTCTATTGGAAAATGCAAAAAGGAGGACTTGAACGTTGCCAAGCCCTCCTCTGTCGTCCATTATCGAATTTCTTTGATACGGGCTGCTTTACCCCGCAGGTTGCGAAGGTAGTACAGTTTCGCGCGGCGAACTTTACCGCGGCGTGCCACTTCGATTTTCTCGATGCGTGGGGAATGTACCGGGAAGGCACGTTCTACGCCGACGCCGTACGAGATTTTACGAACCGTGAAAGTTTCGCTGATTCCGCCGCCGCGACGTTTGATAACAACGCCTTCGAACAGCTGAACGCGCTCACGGGATCCCTCGACGACTTTCACGTAAACTTTCAGCGTATCGCCAGGACGGAAACTAGGAACATCCTTGCGCAATAGCTCTTGCGTGATCGCTTGAATAAGATTGCTCATTTGCGTGTTCACTCCTTCCATAACAGACGTTCGTACCCCGCTCCCCGAATGTTCGCACCCGGATCATGACGTGTAGAGGACCGTCCTACTCTTGCCGTTCTTTGTGACGTTCCGTCGCCGGAACACAAAGACAGAACAACATTTGAAATTTTAACATATCCGCGCCTAAATTACAACAGTTATGATGGTGGATTTTCCGGATTTTCCCGTTCGGCTTTCACACGCTCCAGCCACTTCCGTTCTTCCGGCGCCAAACTCGCGTTCTCAAGCAGCTCCGGCCGCCGCGTCAGCGTTCGTTCCAGCGACTGCCTCCTCCGCCATTTATCAATCTCCGCATGGTGTCCTGACAACAGTTCGTCGGGTACTTTCCAGCCTCGGAACTCCGCGGGGCGCGTATAATGCGGGTATTCCAACAGACCGTCGCTGAAGGAGTCCGTTACCGCTGACTGCTCGTTGCCAAGCACGCCGGGAAGCAACCGGACGACCGCATCCACGACAACCATCGCGGGAAGTTCTCCGCCCGTCAGCACGTAATCGCCGACGGACAGTTCATCCGTTACCAGGTATTCCCGTATGCGTTCGTCGTACCCTTCGTAATGCCCGCAAATAAAGATGAGGTGCGATTCCTCGGACAGCTCCCGGGCGATCTCCTGCGAGAACGGTTTGCCTTGGGGACACATCAGAATGATTCGTGGCTTCTTCGCTTCGCCAAGGCCCGCTTGTTCCCTCTGCTCCATTAGATGCTCGACCGCCCCGAAGATCGGCTCGGCCTTGAGCACCATGCCTCCTCCGCCGCCGTACGGCGTGTCGTCGACTGTATTGTGCTTATTATTCGCAAAATCGCGGAAATTAACGGTATTCAGCGATACGATGCCTTTTTCCCCTGCTTTGCCCAATATGCTCGAACCGAACACGCCGGTGAACATTTCCGGGAACAAAGTGAGTACGTCAACGCGCATGTTACAGCAATCCTTCCATCAGATGCACTTTGATTTTGCGGGCGGCAACATCGACATCGAGAACGACTTCGTCGATGACCGGCAACAGCAGCTCTTTGCCCTTGGGCATTCTCACGACCCAAACGTCGTTCGCCCCTGGAGACAAAATGTCGGTCACCTCGCCGAGCGGCTCGCCTTCCTCCGTTACGACCGCGCAGCCAATAATATCGCGGTAATAAAATTCCCCTTCGGATAACGGCACGCGATCTTCTTCGGTGACTTTAAGCTCCCAGCCTTTATATTTTTCCACTTGGTTAATGTTGTCGAAGCCTTTGAGCCGTACGACGAACATCTTTTTCTGTTCCCGCGCCCCGGTGATTTCCACGGTGATCGGCTCGCCAGCATCCGGAGGAACCATAATCAGCTTGTTGCCCGGTTTGAACCGCACTTCGGGAAAATCCGTCTGTGGCCATATTTTAAGCTCGCCTCGGATACCGTGCGTGTTGACGACTTTGCCGATATTGAGCAAGCGCTCGTCCGACATGGAATGAACTCCCTTCGATTCTTATGTAAGAGACATCTTGTTATGCAATGTTGCGCCTTACGTCAGTACCTATCATATAGCACCGGGGGCAACAAGCGCAAATATGGCGCAAAGGGCCGTACCATGTAGATTACACGGTACGGCCCCTACGCCTATTATTCCGAAACAATATCCACGATGACGCGCTTCCGCTCCTTAACCGCAGCGGAAGAGACAACCGTACGTAACGCTTTCGCGATACGTCCCTGCTTGCCGATTACTTTGCCGACATCGTCGGGATGAACGGAAAGCTCGTACACCAGGCCTCTCGCGTCTTCCTTGACCTGAATCTGCACGTCTTCCGGATGATCCACGAGCGCTCGGGCAATGACCTGAATCAATTGTTCCATGGCTCAGCCCTCCGGTCAGTGGCGATTACTTCTGGAGTTTGGATTCGTGGAATTTTTTCAAAACGCCGGCTTTGCTAAGAAGATTGCGAACGGTATCGGAAGCTTGCGCGCCGTTTTGCAGCCACTTCAAAGCTTTCTCCTCGTCGATTTGTACTTGAGCCGGTTGAGCAACCGGATTGTACACGCCGATTTCTTCAATAAAACGGCCATCGCGCGGGGAACGGGAATCCGAAACAACTACACGATAGAACGGAGCTTTGTGAGCACCGATCCGTTTCAAACGAATACGTACTGCCATTAACTTTCACCTCCTTGCAAAGAGTCGGGAACTCGTTTTCCTTCTAGAAAGGAAACTTCATATTTTTGCCGCCCTTGCCTCCGAACATGCCTTTCAGAGCTTTCATTCCGCCCTTCGGCCCTTTCGGACCCATCATGCCGGAGAACTGCTTCATCATCTTCTTCATATCCTCGAACTGCCTCAGCAGCCGATTTACGTCGGCCAGTGTCGTGCCGCTGCCCGCGGCAATTCTTTTGCGACGGCTGTAGTTGATAATGTCGGGCTTTTTCTTCTCCGCCTTCGTCATCGACTTGGCGATCGCTTCGGTACGGGCGATCTGCTTCTCGTCGATCTTGAAGTTCGGATTATTCTTGACTTTGTTCATGCCAGGCAGCATGTCGAGCAGTTGATCGAGCGGCCCCATTCGGCGAACTTGCTCCATCTGTTCGAGGAAGTCGTCGAAGGTGAAGTCCGCGTTGCGCATTTTGCGCTCCATCTCAGCCGCTTTCTCCGCGTCCATATTGGTTTGCGCCTTCTCGATCAGCGAGAGCATATCGCCCATCCCGAGAATCCGCGATGCCATCCGGTCCGGATGGAACGGTTCAAGCTGGTCGATCTTCTCGCCCGTTGACGCGAACTTGATTGGACAGCCGGTCACGGCTTTGACCGACAACGCCGCGCCGCCGCGCGTATCGCCGTCGAGCTTCGTCAGCACGACACCGGTCAGCGCTAGCTGCTCGTGGAAGCTCTTCGCGACGTTTACGGCTTCTTGCCCCGTCATCGCGTCGACGACAAGCAGCACTTCGTCGGGCTTAACCGCGGCATGAATGTCCTTGATTTCCTGCATGAGCTCTTCGTCGATCTGCAGGCGGCCCGCCGTATCGATCAGAACGTAATCATTGCCTTGATCTTTCGCCAATTGGACGCCTTGCTTCGCGATCTCGACGGGACTGATCTTATCGCCAAGCGTGAACACTTGAGCACCGATCTGTTCGCCGAGCACTTGCAATTGCTTGATCGCGGCGGGGCGATAAATATCGCCCGCGACGAGTAGCGGCTTATGATTCTGGGATTGAAGCAGCTTGGCCAACTTGCCGGTCAAGGTCGTCTTACCGGCCCCTTGCAGACCGGCCATCAGAATGACGGTCGGCGGTTTGTTCGCCTTGGCAAGCTTCTCCTGCGTTCCGCCCATCAACTCGGTTAATTCCTTGTTGACGATGTCGATAATCACCATCGCGGGCGTAAAGCTCTTCTGCACTTCGATGCCGGTGGCTTGTTCTTTCACCTTCGCGATAAAATCTTTGACGACTTTGAAGTTGACGTCCGCTTCCAGCAGAGCCAGTCGAACTTCCCGCATCGCTTCGTTAACGTCGTCCTCCGAAACTTTGCCTCGGCCCTTCAGCTTTCCAAACACGTTCTGCAGCCGGGTCGTTAATCCTTCGAATGCCATATTCCCATCCCCCCTTCGGAACGGTTACTTCATATTCATAATGGTTACCGATGCGGCCTCGATCCGTCATTCCGCGTTTCGCAGCAGGGCGGCCGTATCCGCCAGCGGCTTGCGCCATTGTTCCGGCAAGCCGGCGATCTGCGCTTCCAGCAATTCGATGCCCGCGTTCAGCCGATTGTGCCGATCCGCAAGACGGAGCTTGGACTCGTAATCTTCCAGCACCTGCTCCGCCCGCTTCAAATGCTCGTATACCGCTTGTCTGCTAATCTGGAAGTCGGCGGCGATTTCGCCCAATGTATAGTCATCGTGAAAATAACATTTCAAGAACGTCTGCTGCTTGTCGGTTAACAATGGTCCGTAAAAGTCAAACAGCACATTGATTCGGTTCGTCTTCTCGAGCGCGTTCTCCCCGTGCACAATGGCTGCTCCTTTCCTAACGTGTCAAGGATGATCCCTTTACAACCAATCATATTGCCTATCATACCGAAAAGAAAATAAGATGTCAAGGCAAATACCTTAACATCTTAAAGTCACGATCAAGTATTTTCCGGCTCATCCGCCTGTTCCTCGGTTCCGGCCATGCCCGCGAACAACGCGTGGACGAACTGATCGGCATCGAACTGCTGCAAATCGTCCATTTGCTCTCCCAAGCCGACGAACTTCACGGGCAAACTCAGCTCATTGCGGATCGCGATGACGATTCCGCCTTTGGCCGTGCCGTCCAGCTTCGTCAGGACAAGACCCGTCACGCCGCTTTTCTCGCCGAACAGCTTCGCTTGCTGAAGCGCGTTCTGACCCGTTGTCGCATCGAGGACAAGCAGCGTCTCATGCGGAGCGCTCGGAATTTCGCGTTGAATGACGCGATGGATTTTGGCGAGCTCCTCCATCAGATTGTGCTTGTTCTGCAGACGACCGGCGGTGTCGCAGATCAGCACGTCGACGTTGCGTCTCTTGGCTTCCTGAACGGCGTCAAACATAACCGCAGCCGGATCCGATCCGGACTCCTGCTTGATCACGTCGACTCCGACGCGCTGCCCCCATACTTCAAGCTGCTCGATCGCACCAGCCCGGAACGTATCTCCCGCCGCGAGCAGTACGTTCTTCCCTTGCTGCTTATAACGCCAAGCCAGCTTGCCAATTGTCGTTGTCTTTCCGACGCCGTTGACGCCGACGAACAGAATGACGGTAATCCCGTTCGGATTTTCCTTCATGCCGACTTCGTCGTCCGATCCGCGCAGCATCTCGACGAGCTTCTCCGACAAGATCGGCTGGAGCTCCGCAGGCTCTTCGATTTTCCGCTTTTTCACTTCTGCGCGCAGTTCGTCGATCAGCTCCATGACCGTATTTACGCCCACGTCCGCGCCGATCAGAATTTCTTCGAGTTCTTCGAAAAATTCCTCGTCGATCTTCTTACGCCGGCTGAACAGCTCTCCCACTTTGCCGACCAGCGCGTCGCGCGTCTTCGTCAAGCCTTCGCGGAATTTGCTTGTCACCGCCTCCGTCTTGGAAGCGATGCTTTCCTTTAATCTCTTGAAAAAACTCATATTCGTTCCTCCAACTTCTCTTTATGCCGTCGCCGTCATCTCTTCCGTTTCCTCCAGACGGACGGAGACGAGCTTCGAGACGCCGCCTTCTTCCATCGTTACCCCATACAGCACGTCGGCTTCCTCCATCGTGCCTTTACGGTGCGTGACGACGATGAATTGGGTGGAATCCGAGAACTCGCGCATGTACTGGGCATACCGGGCCACGTTCGCCTCGTCGAGCGCCGCTTCGACCTCGTCAAGGACGCAGAACGGAACGGGCTTGACGTGCAAAATCGCGAACAGCAGCGCGATCGCGGTCAATGCCCGCTCGCCGCCCGATAACAATTGCAGATTCGTCAGCTTTTTGCCTGGAGGCTGAGCGACGATATCGATGCCGGTATCAAGCGGTTTGTCCGGTTCGACGAGAACCAGATCCGCTCGTCCTCCGCCGAACATCCGGGAGAACACGACGACGAAATGCTTGCGAATCTCTTCGAACGTCGTGCGGAAACGTTTGGACATCTCCTCGTCCATCTCACGGATGATGCCGTGCAGTTTCGTCTTCGCTTCGATCAGATCGTTTTCTTGCGCCGACAGGAAATCGAATCTTTCCGATACCCGTTTATATTCCTCGATCGCGCCTAAGTTGACGTCGCCGAGAGAAGAAATTTTGCGTTTCATATCGCGAACTTCGTTCTGCGTGCCGACGATATCCTCCGGCATCGGGTAACGTTCCTTCGCAAGCTCGAACCCGATCTCGTATTCTTCGCTCAGCTTGCGCAGCAGGTTGTCCAATTCAACATCCATCCGGTTTACGGATATTTCCGCTTGCCGCATGTTTTCTTCGACGTTCCTGAGTTTACCGCGCTGATCCTTCGTCTCGCCTTCCTTGCGCTCCAACTCGCGCTGCTTCTCTGCGCGATCCGCTCTCTTGAACTCGATGTTCTCGGTAAACTGCTTCTTTTGAATCCGCAGTTCGTTCAGACGCTCCTTGTGCTCGACGGATTCCTGCAGCGTGCGCGCAGACTCAGCTTCGTTATGCTCGAGCGACTCTCGGTACTGCTTGCGATCGGCGGTCAAGCGAACCAGATCCGACCGATAACGGGCCAGTTGTTCGTTTAACGCGGCGCGATCCTGCTCCATCCGCGCGATCGACACCTTCAGTTCGGTCAACGCTGCTTGCAGCTCTTCTTTCGCCGAAGCGCTCTTGCGGCGAAGCTCCTCCGCTTCCCGGATTCGCTCCTGAATGCGTTGTTCCTCTTCCGTAAGATGGGCCAGCCGAGCTTCGGCCTCTTCCTTGCTGGAATTCAGGCCGCCGGCTTCCGCCTCGAAAGCCGCTTTCTCCGCTTGCATCGCGGCGCTTTGCTCTTCAAGCAGCTTCTCTTCTTGCTCGAACTGCGCGCTCTCGCCGGACACTTGCTGCTCTCTCAGGCGCTCCTGCTCCCCCTGGTTCCGCAATTGCTCGATATTCTGATGGACCTGCGCAAGCTCCTTTTTCAGATCTTCGACTTCGGACCGAGTGGCTTCTCTCATCTTCTCCGCGTCTGCGATCTCGCGCTCTAGCTCTTCAAGCTGTCTTTGGCGTCCGAGCAGATTGGACGATTTCTTCTGCAAGCTTCCGCCCGTCATCGAACCGCCCGCGTTTACGATATCCCCATCGCGCGTCACGACGCGGAACCGGTATTGCAGCCTGGACGCGATCCGGTTGGCAAGTTCAAGCGACTCCGCGATCAATACGTTGCCCAGCATACTGCTGACGATCGCCGCGTATTTCGGCTCGTAACCGACAAGCTCGGCGGCGATGCCGATAAATCCTTCCGCTTGTTCGAGCGAGCGGCGATCGCTATCCGAAATGTTCCGAGGACGGATGACGTCCAGCGGCAAGAAAGTTGCCCGCCCGGATTGACGCTGCTTCAAGTACGCGATCGCGTTGCGCGAGCATTTCTCGTCCTCCATGACGATATGCTGCAGCGCGGCTCCAAGCGCGGTTTCGACCGCCACTTCCAAGTGGCCCGGAACGCTGACCAATTCGGCCACCGCTCCGTGCACACCATGGAGGGATCCGCGTTTTGAAGCTTTGAGCACTTCCCGTACGCCATGCTGGAACCCGTCGTAATCGTTTTGCAGTTCTTTAATCGTATCCCGGCGTGACACTAACGCTTCTTTTTTCTGTTCGATTCTGCGTACGTTCGCTTGAGTTTCCTCCAGCTTCCGTTGCAGCTCGGATGAACGCGCGCCTTCCGAGACATACCGGTCGCGCACTTCGTTCAGCGTTTTTGTGACTTCAGAGATTTTCTCTTCCAGAAGCTCGCGCTTCGTCCGCAGCGTTGCGACCTGTTCACGCCATTTCGTTTCCTCTTCAGCGATCCGCGCCATGCGCCTCTCGAGCACTTCTCGCTGCCCTTCGCCATAACGAATGTCATTGCGTGCCTGGGCCATCGCGTTAAGCGTATCGAACAGCTCTGCCTTCAAGCGTTCTTCCACTTCGGTGCTGCCGTCCGCCAGAGCGAGTTTTTCTTCCTCGTCGGCGAGTCTCGCCGTCATCGACGCCAGCTCCGACTCCAACTGCTCTCTCTTGACCTGCAGCGCTTGTTCTTCTTCCGTCGCCTGGGCGAACCGCTCCTCGGCAGAAGCCAAAGATTGCTTCAATCCGTCTCGCGTCCGCTCCAAGTGCCCGCTCCGCTCGTTCAGCAGTTCGACGTAACCTTCCGACTTCTCCGTCTCTTCGCTGCAGCGAAGCAGCTCGTCCTGAAGCTTCTCCAGCAGTTCTTCCAAATGGACAAGCGCCTGGCGCTCTTCCTCGAGAAGCGCATCGTGCTTGCTGACGAAAGTGGACAGACCGAGCTGATCTTCTTTCAGCGCCGCCAGCTTCTCGTTCGTCTGCGTCCACGACGTATGTACGCCTTCGATCTGATGAACATACAAGGCGATCTCTTTGTTCTTCAGCTCTTCCTTCAACGTTTTATAGGCTTCGGCTTTCTCCGATTGTTCCCTCAGCGGATCGATTTGCCCTTGAAGCTCACTGACGAGATCGTGGATCCGCAACAAATTGTTTTCCGTGTCTTCGAGTTTTCTCTGCGCTTCTCTCTTCCGGCTTTTGTATTTGACGATGCCTGAAGCTTCTTCGAAAATACCCCGGCGATCTTCCGAGCGCGTACTCAATATCTCCTCGATGCGGCCTTGCCCGATAATCGAATAAGCCTCTCTGCCGATGCCCGTATCCATGAACAATTCGGTAATGTCTTTAAGCCGGCACGGCTGCTTATTGATTAAATATTCGCTGTCCCCGTTTCGATGAACCCTGCGCGTAACCGTGACTTCGCTGAAATCAAGCGGAAGTGCCTTGTCCATATTGTCCAGCGTAAGCGACACTTCTCCGAAGTTCACCGCTTTGCGGGAATCGCTTCCCGCGAAAATAATGTCCTGCATGTTGCCGCCCCGCAGCGACTTCGCGCTCTGCTCGCCCAGCACCCAACGAATGCCATCGGAAATGTTGCTCTTTCCGCTCCCGTTCGGCCCAACAACGGCGGTGATGCCGCGAACGAATTCGAGTTCGGTCCGGTCCGCGAACGACTTAAACCCAGTCAGCTCGATTCTTTTCAAAAACATAAAGGATGGTATCTCCTCTCGAGTCGGTAGGTTTTCACCCGATTATTGCTTCGCAAACGCATTCAGCGCCTCGGACGCGGCTTGTTGTTCGGCTTCTTTCTTTGAGCGCCCTACGCCTTTGCCGAGCTGCTGCTTCCCGATGCCGACGACGGCGACGAATTCCCTGTCATGCGCCGGTCCTTTCTCCTCCACGATCCGGTAATCGAGCGCCCCCATGGACAACTGTTGGACCTTCTCCTGCAATTCCGTCTTGTAATCCTTCAGCGGCGCTTGTCCGTCTCGCGGCAGCGCCGGGAACATATGACGTTCGAGGAACGAGCGGACGACGTCCAGCCCCTGATCCAGGTACAGCGCCCCAAGGAACGCTTCGAACGCGTCCGCGAGCAAGGAAGGACGGGATCGTCCTCCCGTCTGCTCCTCCCCTTTGCCGAGCAGCACGACCTTCCCGAATTCGAGCGCCTCGGCAAAACGGACAAGCGATGGTTCGCAGACGATACTCGCCCGCAAACGGGTTAACTCTCCTTCCGGAGAATCGGGATAAAGACGGAATAAATATTCCGATACGGTCAGTTGCAGCACCGCATCCCCAAGAAATTCCAGCCTCTCGTTATCTGCTATGCGTGCGCCCCGTTGCTCGTTCACATAGGAGGCATGCGTGAATGCTTGTTTTAGCAGCGCTGAGTTGCGGAAGGTCAGATTAAGGCGTTCTTGCAACTGCTGAAAACCGTCTTTCATGATCTCTCACCTCGATCGCGCTCCATACACAACCGACGCAGACAGCTTATGCCGCCTGCGTCGACGTTCACGCGCTTATTAGGTTTCGTATAATTGGCTGAACGTACATCAGCCCTCGAATTTACGCATAATAATCGTTGCGTTATGGCCTCCGAAGCCGAAAGAGTTGGACAGCGCCACTTGAACGTCTGCCTTGCGAGGCTTGTTCGGCACGTAATCCAAATCACATTCCGGATCAGGATTATCCAAGTTAATCGTTGGTGGAATCGTTCCATTCTGCAGCGTCAAGCCGAGAATAACCGCCTCCACGCCGCCTGCGGCTCCGAGCAGGTGACCCGTCATCGACTTCGTCGAGCTGACCGCAACCTTGTAGGCATGATCGCCGAAAGTTTTCTTAATCGCGGTCGTTTCGGACTTGTCTCCGGCGCCTGTCGAAGTACCGTGAGCGTTAATGTATTGAATCGTCGCCGGCTCGATTCCAGCGTCATTGATCGCTTTCTTCATGCAGCGAGCCGCGCCGTCCGGATCAGGATCCGTCATGTGGTACGCGTCTCCGCTCATGCCGTAACCGATCACTTCCGCGTAGATGCGCGCTCCCCGCGCTTGCGCATGCTCGAGAGATTCAAGAATCAGAACGCCGGCGCCTTCGCCCATGACGAAACCGTCGCGGTCCACGTCGAAAGGACGGCTGGCCTTCTCCGGTTCGTCGTTGCGCGTGCTCATCGCCCGCATTGCGCAGAATCCTGCCATGCCGATTGGACGAATCGTCGCTTCCGCGCCGCCGCAGATCATGACATCGGCGTCTCCGCGCTGGATCATCTTAAAGCTGTCTCCGATGGAGTGCGTTCCGGTTGCGCATGCCGATACGGCTGCGGTGTTCGGACCTTTCGCTCCCGTGATCATAGAGATTTGGCCGCTGGCCATATTCGCGATCATCATCGGGATAAAGAACGGGCTCACTCTGCGAGGGCCTTTCTCCATCAAAGTCGTATGCTGATCTTCCCACGTGCCTAGACCGCCGATACCGGAGCCTACGATGACGCCTACGCGCTCGGGATCGGCATTGGCTCCGATCTCAAGTTTCGCGTCTTCGATAGCGAGCTGGCTGGCCGCTACTCCGAATTGCACGAAGCGGTCCATTTTGCGGGATTCTTTCTTGTCAATGTTATATAAGCTAGGATCGAAACCCTTGATTTCTGCTGCAATCTTCGTTGTATAGTCAGTCGTATCGAACGCTTCGATCTGACTGACTCCGGATTTGCCTTCAAGCAAATTGTTCCAAAACGTAGGCAAGTCGGATCCAAGGGCCGTGACAACCCCCATACCTGTAACGACAACACGCTGTGTCAAAACCCATTCACCTCTTCGGGCTATTTCGTCGCTTCCGGGTAAGAAGCGGCGCTAGATATGCAGAAGTCCCGTCGCAATAACGGGACCCTTTCGATCATTACGCATGAGATTGTATGTATTTAACGACTTCTCCCACCGTTGTGATCTTCTCTGCATCCTCGTCGGAAATCTCCAAATCGAATTCGTCTTCGAGTTCCATTACGAGTTCTACTACATCCAGAGAGTCAGCGCCCAAGTCGTCTTTGAAAGATGCTTCGGGTGTTACCTCTGCCTCTTCTACACCCAGGCGTTCGATAACGATGCGTTTTACGCGATCTAATACATCGGACATCCGGTTCACCTCCCTTAACGTATTATACGTGAAACATGGATAAAAAGCCATAGAGGGCTTGCATGAGACCGAGCATTCCCGGCGCCCGAACGGCGGCGGTTCCTTGCGGAACGCTGGATTCCGCTCGTCGGAATCCGAAAAGCTACATGTACATTCCGCCGTCGACGTGAATGGTCTGGCCGGTCATGTACGAAGACGCCTCCGAAGCCAAATACACGACCGCAGAAGCGATATCTTCCGGTCGTCCCATACGGCCCATCGGAATCTCTCCGAGCAGCTTGTCGCGGTATTCCTGCGGAAGCTTATCGGTCATATCCGACTCGATAAAGCCGGGCGCGACGGCGTTCACCGTAATGCCTCTGGACGCCAGCTCCTTGGCCGCGGATTTCGTCAGGCCGATGACGCCCGCTTTCGCGGCGACGTAATTGGCCTGTCCGGCGTTGCCTAACACGCCGACCACGGATGAGATGTTGATGATGCGGCCGAACCGTTGCTTCATCATCGGACGCGTAACGGCTTTGATGCCGTTGAACACACCTTTCAGATTCGTCTCGATGACTTCGTCGAACTCGGCTTCTTTCATTCTCATGATTAGATTATCACGGGTGATACCGGCATTATTCACGAGAATGTCCAATTTGCCGAAAGTTTCGAGCGCATGGGTTACCATTTCGTCGAATTCGGCCGATTTGCCGACATTCGCCCGGATGACGACCGCTTTGCGGCCGAGCGCTTCGATCGCTTTCGCGGTCTCCAGCGCCGCGGCTTCGCTTCCGGAGTAGTTCACCGCGACGTCCGCGCCGGCTTCCCCGAGCGCTATTGCGATCGCGCGTCCGATTCCTCTGGAAGCGCCGGTCACAAGCGCGCTTTTGCCGTTCAAATCCCACATCGCCATTTTACTGTTCACCTCTCGTCCATTGTCGCTTTTTCGGCTTCATTGCGCAACTGCCTCTGCAGCCGACGCACTGTTGACGGAAATCACTTGCACGGATTTATCGATTTTTTTGATCAAACCGGCAAGAACCGTACCGGAACCGATCTCCACGAAAGTGTCGACGCCTTCGCCGATCAAATACCCGATCGTATCTTCCCATTGCACGGGGGATACGACTTGCTTTACGAGCAGTTCCCTCAACTCGTCTCCCGACGTAACGGATTTGGCGTGCACATTCGCTACGACAGGAACCTCCGCGTCGCGGAACTCTGCTTTCGCGAGCTCTTGCGCCAAGTTGTCCGCCGCAGGCTGCATCAGCGATGAATGGAACGGACCGCTGACTTCGAGCGGAATGACACGCTTCGCTCCGGCTTCCTTCCCGCGCTCGCCAACGGCTGCGACGCCTTCCGCCGAACCGGACACGACGATCTGGCCCGGACAATTGACGTTCGCCAGCTCCACGACAGCGCCGCCGGCGGTAATGTCCGCGCACAGCGCCTGCAGCGCCGCGCGTTCCGCTCCAAGTACGGCTGCCATAGCGCCCTGTCCTCCCGGCACAGCCTGCTCCATGAATAAGCCGCGCGCCCGGACGAGCTTGATCGCGTCGTCGAACTTTAACACACCTGCGGCCACGAGCGCGCTGTATTCACCTAAGGAATGTCCCGCTACGTAATCCGGCTTCAGACCGTGTTTCTTGTAAACTTCCAGCAGCGCGATGCTCGTCGCGAGCAGCGCGGGCTGCGTGTTCGCCGTTTGGCGAAGTTCATCTTCCGGCCCTTCGAAAGACAGCTTCGAGATCGGGAAGCCGAGCGCTTCGTCCGCTTGGTTGTAGATCGACTGCGCGGCTTCGCTGCTCTCGTATGCATCTTTGCCCATGCCTACCGCTTGCGCGCCTTGACCGGGAAATACAAACGCGATTTTACCCAACGTGATTCCTCCTAACTTCCTGTTTGCGAAGGCAAAATTACCATTTCAGGACGGTAGCTCCCCAAGTGAGGCCTCCGCCGAACCCGACAAGGACGAGACAATCGCCCTCTTTGACTCTGCCTTCCTCGACCGCTTCCGCCAAAGCGAGCGGGATTGAAGCCGCCGAGACGTTGCCGTATCGATCGAGATTGATCATCGCTTTATCTTCGGATAAGTCCAATCTTTCCAATGCGGATTGAATAATACGGATATTCGCTTGATGAGGGATCAGCAAATCGATATCCGCTTTGGAATAACCCGCGCTCTCCAGCGCTTCTTCAGCCGCGCTGCCCATGACCCTTACGGCGAACTTGAATACGTCGCGACCGTTCATCTCGATAAAATGATGACGATTGTTTATCGTTTCCTCGCTGGAAGGATAACGCGATCCGCCGCCGCGAATTCTCAGCAGTTCTCCGCCGGACCCGTCGGCGCCGAGCTTAAACGACTTGAATCCGCGTCCTTCCGGCACTTGCCCCAATACGACCGCGCCAGCCCCGTCGCCGAATAAAATGCATGTATTGCGGTCCTCATAGTCTGTGATCCGCGACAGGCACTCCGCCCCGACGACCAGCACGTGCCGGTACATTCCCGTTTTGATGAATCCGACGGCGTTGGCCAATCCGTATATGAATCCGGAGCAAGCGGCCGACAGATCGAAGGCCGCCGCTTTCTTGGCCCCCAGTTTCTCTTGAAGCAAACATGCCGTCGAAGGGAAAAACATGTCCGGCGTAATCGTGGCCACGATAATCAAGTCAATATCGTCCGCTGTAATGCCCGCCGCATCAAGCGCCTTAACAGAAGCTTCGTACGCCAGATCCGAAGTCGCTTGCTCGGGTGCGGCGATACGGCGTTCGCGGATCCCCGTGCGGGTGACGATCCATTCATCGTTCGTTTCGACCTTTTGCTCCAATTCCTGATTCGTTAACCGGCGTTCCGGAACATACTTGCCCGTTCCCAGAATGCCAACGGAGATCTCGTTCAATGTATTCCTCTCACTTTCCGCTGAATTCGTCGGCTAAAGACGCGATTAATCGATTGCTGATCGCCGTGCGAGTCTGACGAATCGCGGTTTTCATCGCTTTCGCGTCCGACGACCCGTGCCCCTTGACGACTAATCCATTGATGCCAAGAAGCGGCGCGCCATTGTACTCATTGTAGTCCATACGATCGCGAATCCGACGAAAATTCGGTTTCATCGCGGCCGCGGCCACCTTCGACATCAAGGACGAAGTCAATTCTTCGCGCAGAAGCTTGAAGATCGATGAAGCCGCGCCTTCGATGGCCTTCAACAATATGTTGCCCGAGAACCCATCGCAAATCATGACGTCGCATACGCCCTCGAGCACGTCCCGAGCTTCGATGTTGCCGACAAAATGAATCGGAGCGTTCTCCAGCAGCCCGTATGTGATCTTCGTCAATTCGTTGCCTTTGGCCGCCTCCGTGCCGACATTCAGAAGCCCCACACGAGGTTTGGATATCCCATGAACTTTGCTGCGGTATAAGCTCCCCATGAGCGCATACTGCAACAAGTGCTCCGGCTTGGCGTCCATGTTGGCCCCCATGTCTAGCGCCAGAAGTCCCTTGTTGTCAAGCGTAGGGAACATGGCCGCCAGAGCCGGACGTTCGATTCCCGTCAGCCTTCCGACAACGAGCAAACCGGTCGCCATCAGCGCGCCGGTATTGCCCGACGAGATCATCGCGTCCGCAAGGCCCTCTTTGACCATTCGTCCCGCGACGACCATAGAAGAATTCGTTTTGCGGCGGACGGCGCGCACCGGTTCGTCTTCGTTCTCGATGACTTCCGATGCGGCCTCGATGGAAATGTTGCCTGGAGCGTTGTCGCCAAGCAAGGGCCGGAGCACGTCCGGATCGCCCACCAGTATCAATTGCGTATCGGGCCATTCGGCGGCCGCAGATAACACGCTCTCGACATGGGCGTTCGGCGCATGGTCGCCCCCCATCGCATCAATTGCAATCCGCATGAGCTACACTCCTTCTTGAGGTTGTTCGCGATTTATGTTTTCGTTTCGCTGGCGGATCTATAAATGATAAAGTCCCCTTGAAACACCATTTCTTCGCCTACATATGTAATCACTTCAACTTTGGCCTTCTGCCCTCTGCTCGATCTGACATAGGCCTTCGCGATGCATTTTTCCCCTAACCTAGCCGGTCTAACGAACCGGATATCCGCGGAAGCCGTCAAAGCGATCTCGTCGTTGATGACCGCCACCGCGAGAGAATTCGCCTGCGCGAATACGTGGTGCCCGCGCGCGATTCCGGAGCGGGAGAACACATGCTCTTCGCTGATCTCGAATAAAGAAATGCCGCTTTTATCGAGATGTAGATCGAGAACGTCGCCGATGACTTCGTCCAGAGGCAATGAACGGATGGAGTCGTACGAGCGCTCCGCCATCTGCTTCAGCCTCTCCCTAAGCTCGGGAATGGCAAGCTCAAGACGATCCAGGCGAATCGTCTGGATGCTGACCTTCAGCAGACGGGTCAATTCCCTGTCGGTGAGAAACGGATTTTCGTCCAGAAGCTTGCTAAGCTGTTGGTGACGCTGTCGTTTAGGAAGCCGTTCCATTCTCATCACCGCTTTCTCGTTGAAGTCGTTCGACGCCCTTCATTGTCAATAACTTTTAATACCTGGTGCCAATAAGAGTATAAAGAAAAACGCGCCGGCATGCAACGACCGCCAAGTCGCGCCGCCTTCGACCGCATCGCGGTCGGAAGCGCGCTTCCCCGTCGTGATTCCAGACGCGTCTAAGCTTATTGCTTGATGATTTCACGGGACTTGTACGTACCGCAAACTTTACATACGCGGTGCGAAACTTTCAATTCTCCGCATTGTTCGCATTTCACCATACCCGGAACTACCAACTTAAAGTGCGTCCGGCGCTTGTGTTTGCGAGCTTTCGATGTCTTCGCGAAAGGGACTGCCATTGCTGCCACCTCCTTATCAGTCCGATTAAGCCACGAATTGAACCGCACTTAATCATTCTGAGATTTAAACCAATCCTGAAGCGCAGCCATACGGGGATCAATCTTCTCCGTATTGCAACCGCACGATTGTTCATTCAGGTTTGTCCCGCACTCGGAGCACAATCCTTTGCAGTCATCGCTGCACAAGGGTGCGAAAGGTAATTGGACCACGAATTCTTCCGCGATATACGGAGAAAGGTCGATCCGCTCTTCCTTAACCGGTACGGCTTCATCGTCATCATCGTCCGATTCGTCTTCATCGTCTCCGACAACCCGAAATTGCTCCTCGAAAGGAACATCGATCGTCCCCTCTATCGGATCCAAGCAACGCGAGCATTGCATGCGCACGTCGCAGGAAAGGCGACCCGTTACGATAATCCGATCTTCGGACGCTTCCGCCGTCAGATCGTATTTTATCGGAGCAAGCAGACGATATTCCGAATTGTCTCGGAATAAATCCGACAAATCAAGAGCTCCTTGTATGTGTTCCGGCTGCTGCCGGGATACAAGCTCCTGCACTTTTAGCAACAATTAGATCACTCCAAACAAACAAAATTTATTATATCGAGATTTCCGTTCTCTTGTCAACATATTCGGTGAGTTTTCGGGCAAGCTTCTCTTCGTTCGCGTTCCCATGTTATATTGTGGCAAACAAGCCTAAAAGATTCTAAGGAGACGATCATGTCGACGGTCGGTGTAATCGTAGAATATAACCCGTTGCATAACGGGCATCTATTTCATTTGCAGCAATCCAAGAAAGAAACGGGAGCGGACTCTGTCGTCGCCGTCATGAGCGGCCATTTTCTGCAACGTGGAGAGCCGGCCATGGCCGACAAATGGGCGCGAGCGGAAATGGCGCTTAGAGCGGGATGCGATCTCGTTCTCGAGCTCCCGGTCGCCTATAGCGCTCAACCTGCGCAATGGTTCGCTTACGGCGCCGTATCCGTATTGGACGCTGCCGGAGTCGTCGATTCTCTCTGTTTCGGAAGCGAGAGCGGCGATTTGGACTCACTGCGGCATATGGCCGCCCTGCTCGCGGATGAGCCTCGCGGGTTCGCTTCCCTTCTGTCTGAACGCCTTAAACAAGGACTGCCTTATCCTTCCGCATTCACTTCGGCTGCCGAAGCGTACTTGCGGATCGAGGGCTTGGACGAGCACGCCTTCTCGCTCTCCCAACCTAATCATACGCTAGGTTTGCATTATTTAATAGCTTTACGCAAACTGAACAGCAAGATGGTTCCTTATACGATCAGGCGGGAGAAATCCGAATACGGGCAAACCGATATTTCAGACGCCAAGATTGCCAGCGCCACCGCGCTGCGCAAGCTGCTGTTCGGCGAATCAGGAAGATTGGAACAGCTTGCCGCTTTCGTGCCGCAATCGACATTGGATATTTTGCGCCGCGAGATAGACGCTGGCCGGGCTCCGATCCAATGGGAGCGCTTCGCACGGCCGCTTTTTCACGAGCTCTGCCGCATGGATGCTCCATCTATCGCATCGTTCGCCGAAGTGACCGAAGGACTTGAACACCGGATTCGCGGCGTCTTGCCGGAGCTTCCCGAGTTGACCGTCTCCGCTCTGCTGACGGCTCTTAAGACAAAGAGATACACGCATACGAAGCTGCAGCGCACGCTGCTGCGCATTCTTCTTGGTCACAACAAGGAATTGCTCAGCGCGGAGCGCCTTGCGGCCGGGGTCGATTATATTCGCGTACTTGGCTTTAGCGAACGCGGAAGGCAATTGCTGCGAGACATGCGCGATAAAGCGAAGGTACCCGTTCTCCAATCGGCGTCTCAGGGCGATTCTCCTTATTTGGAGTTGGATGCTCGCGCGACCGCCGTATACTCCCTTGCTTTTCACGATGCCGCCTCATCAAGTTTGGCGCGAGACTATACCATCCCTCCCATTCGCCTATAAGCCTGTCTGCTTTTCCTCGGGAATAGGACAAGAAGGTCTATCCCTTTCGCTAAGGGCGTACAATATATTGTACGTCGTTCGGGAGGCGATGAGCTTTGGGTCAACAAACAAAACGGAAGCGCTCGGCCTTCCTGTCTTTGCTGCTGGGGATTTCCTCTATATCTATCGTAGCCGGAATCGTCTATTCACCGGGCGAGGCCTTCCGCGCCTCTTTGGCCGGTTTGCAGGTCTGGTGGCAGAATGTTTTCCCCGGACTGCTTCCGCCTTTAATGCTCGCAGAGCTGTTAGCGGCTTCCGGAATGCTGCGGGGTATCGCGACTTTAGCCGAGCCGTTCACTCGCGGCCTGTTCCGCTTACCCGGCGCTTCCGGTTGGGCGATTGCATTCGGCTGGGCTGCCGGCGTCCCCGCGGGGGCCAAGGAAACCGCTCGTCTGAGAGAGAACGGCATGATTTCGGACGAAGACGTGGACACGGTTCTCCTCGTCTCGCACGTTCCCAATCCTTTTCTCATCGTGCTCGTCATCGGTTTCGGATTTCTGCAATCACCCGCTTTAGGCTGGGCAATCGCGATCGGTCTGTGGCTTTCTGCGATTCTCGCAGGTTGTGTATGGGCACGAATCACTAAGCCCCGTAAACCTAAAGTGCCGCAAATCCCTCTCAATCAGCCTCGCGCGATTATTATTCGGGCGATTAGAGCCTCCGTCGAAGCTCGCCGGGAAGACGGCCGACCGCTCGGCAAGCTGCTCGCGGATTCCGTAACGAATACCGTAGGCACCTTGATGACGATCGGCGGGCTCATGATGATGAGCGCCGTCGTCGTCCGTCTGCTCCAGCTCTTCCTTCCCGGCAACGATCTTTGGCTCTCGATTCCCGGTATTTACGAACTTCACCTAGGCGCTTACGAAAGTAGCAAATCCGCTCTATTCGATACGGCTCCCGCTCAAGCCGCCGCCCTGCTCGCCGCCACGCTCGCCTGGAGCGGTTGGAGCGGCTTGCTTCAAGCCAGGGCGGCATTCGGCCGCGAGTTGCCCTTCCCTTGGCTAAAAATCATCTCCAGCCGTCTTCTCCATAGCGCCTTCGCGATGGCGATCGTCTACTTGCTGGCGTTGGCTGCGTTGTCCATGCCAGCGAACGGTTTGCTCGCGAGCATCGCTTCTGTTCCGCTGGCTCACACGGAAGCCTGGTCTGCCAACGGACCTCTTCCGAGCGGATGGTGGCATCTATCGGAGAATATGACGATCGCAATCTTCAGCTTCGGCGTGTTTCTACTCCTTGCCTTGTTAGCTGCCTTGATCCGGCCGAAAACGCCTCCCGCCCGGGAAGATGCGGACAAGAAAAAATAAAGCCGGGCGATCGACGCCCGGCTTTCCCTGCAATCTCTATTCATGTTCCCCAAAGGGAGACGCGTATTTGCCCTGCAGCGCCGTTTCTACGACCGGCGGCACCAGATCGTGCACGGGTCCGTTAAACTTCGCGATTTCTTTAACGATGCTGGAGCTCAAATACGAAAATTTCGGGTTCGTCATCATAAATACCGTTTCGATATTCTCGTCCAGTTGGCGGTTCGTGGAAGCCATCTGCAGCTCATACTCGAAATCCGTAACCGAGCGAATGCCACGAATAATGACCTTCGCGTGCCGGGATCGCATGTATCTCACCAGCAGATCGCGGAAGCTATCGATTTCCACGTTCGGCAAATCGCGGGTCACTTCCGCAAGCAGCTCTTTTCTTTCCTGGACGCTGAACAAAGGAGTTTTCGTCGTATTGTTGAGCACCGCCACGATCAATCGATCGAATTGCTTGGCGGCTCGCCGAATAATATCCAGATGGCCTAACGTAACGGGATCGAAGCTTCCGGGATATACCGCAATGCGGTATTCATTCTCCGTGCCGGATGGTTGCAGATTCATGTTCGTTCTCCTCCTCCGTTTCCGAGGATGGAGTTTGCTCCGCCTCGTCTAAAGGGTTATAGCCGTATATCGATAAAGCAATTTCGCCGTAAGTCGCGTACCTGGACCGTTCGAAGCTTCCGAAAGCTTCGGGATACACCACATCCGGATGATGCTCGATGACCGCGATCGCGCCATGTGCGGCCAAACCTTTATCGGCGAGATCCAGTAGCAGTGCATCGCAATCTTTAACAACGTAAGGCGGATCCATAAAAATCAAATCAAACGGCTTCCCGGCGCGCTGGAGCAGCTTCAACGCCCTGCGGGCGTCGTTGCGATACACTTCGGCGCGTTCCGCAAGTCGAGTCGAACTCAAATTCCGGCGAACGACATCGACGCTCTGCGGACTAGAGTCGATAAAAACGGCGCTTTCGGCCCCTCTGCTCAGCGCCTCGATCCCGAGTCCGCCGGTTCCCGCGAACAGATCGAGAACGCGTTCCCCGTTGTTGAAATACGGACCGATCATGCTGAATAAGGCTTCCTTTACTTTATCCGTCGTCGGACGGGTATTGCTGCCCGGCACCGCTTTCAGCGGATGTCCTTTAGCTTGTCCAGAAATGACACGCAATTCCTTCAACCCCTGCTAATCGCACAAAAATATGCTTTCGAATCTTAACGGTGTAATGTTACCACATTCTCCCGCGATGCAAAAGCTTTGCACGCTCTCGATTAGTGTCAGAGAATTTTGGCTGCAGTCTGTGAGTTGTTCGATTTTTTCGAGACGTCCTTCCGTCACTGTCGTCTCTGCTGAGGCCCCAGTCACGAGAGGCTCCCACTTGTTCTCCAGTTATTTTTTCCACTGTACGTATATTTTTCATGTTCGAGGCCACAATGATATTACCGGCGCTGAGAGGCGTCGGGGACAACCGCGGAGAAGACTTACGTTTCCCCATAAGTTCTTCGTCCGGTTTCTCCTCTCCCATGAAGGCCCTCGCAGCGATGCGGGGGTCGATTTTTTTGTGTTACATCACTAAAAAGCCTTGATATTATAGTATTTATGATCGAGAATAACTACAATGTTGTACTGGAAAGGAAGGTCTCATGTATTAATCCGGGAACCGGTTCTTTAATACCACGGTTGTGACTTGTGGTCGCTACCGATCACGTAACGCAAGGGGATTCTTCGCTAGCCGGAGTTTGTTGAATTCGTAGTTTGACCAACCCAGATATCGCCAATCTAGGTCATATGCTGTAGAATGGTGTCAACCAGACGACCTCAGCAAATACCTTAACCGATAGGGATAATCAGAACAGAGGTAGGTTATGAAGAAAAAACTATTACTAACTACACTTGCAATTGTAGTTTTATTATCATCGTTTAGTCTTGGTGCATATGCTGCCGTTAAGTATTCATTAAGTGTTAACGGAAAAGCGACCAAGGTTGATATTAAAATTATTAATGGAAAACCGTATTTACCTCTTGAATCCCTTGATGGATTAAAAGGTATTAAAGTCTCTCATGACTCCAAAAAAGGCACTATAAAAATTGATGATGTAACACAAAACCAGCAAAACCAACAAAACAAACAACAATCTACACAGAAGTCCGTAAGTTATAAAAACTTGATCGGTGAACCATCAAGATTTAACTACAGCATTAACTCTGCCAATGGAGTCAAATTAACATGGATGGCTGAATACTTATCTGATAAAACGATTAACTACTACACTGTCAGGATTAGCACTTATAATGCAGTTGGTGACCCTTCTTTCGACGAGATTTCGGGAAAAAGCAATTTTGAAATTAAGTATGTTGGTCCTGTAAATAAGGGCGATACTTTGATAGCATATAGTTTATTCACATATCAGGGGGCATTAAACACTATTGTGATCGACGAGATTTATTTTGAATATAAAGACGGAACGAAAGAGACTGTGAAATACGGACTTAAGACAAAAGACGATTCTGGACTTAAGTAAAGCAAAACCCCGCCCAGCCACATGGTCAAGCGGGGTTTTGCTTTACTTTTCCTTACTGTTGCCTAACCCTTGCTGCCGAAGTGATACTGCCAGAGTTCGCTATTCTCTTTCGGCATATTTTGGATTAGACATTATCGCCAGTACACTCGGCTCCCCTTCTACAATATAGGGAGCATTTCATTAAATCTTTACGAGAACTATTCGGCGAATGTCAGTACAAAACCGTTATTGTCCACGATGGCGAATTCTTTCGTACCGTAGAATGTTTTATTGATCGATTTGATCACTTGAGCTTTATCTTTGACTTGCGCGAACAATCCTTCAAGGTCATTCACTTTGATGAACAGAGTTAAACAGCCGGCACCGCTATCACTCTTTAATACCGGGTATTCCTCTTCAAGATTTGCCTTCTCTTGAAGCATTAACTGCGCGCCACCATTCTTAACCAAGCCCCAATTCAAAACGGGCTGTTCATATTCTGGTACGGTGTCGATCACTTCAAACCCCAGAACATCCTTGTAAAACGCCAATGTTTCTTTCACGTTGTTCACTTTTAGATTCGCGATTATGCTTTGCATTGGGCATGCCCTCCTTCTTGTTTGTTCCTATCATACAAGAGACAACGGAGACTGTATTGGAAAAATAGGACATGCGCCGGCAATAAGGCTCCCAGGCGTAATCCCATACCGCTTTTTGAATTCGTTAATGAAATGCGACTGGTCATAATAACCCGAATGAACAGAAAGATCTGACCAATTTATAGAACTGTTCATCTGTTTCAGTTGCCGCAGCACATTTTGGAACCGAATGATGTTCGTATACTCTTTGGCCGTGATGCCCGCTAAAGCTTTGAACGTTCTCGAAATGTGCCGCTCAGAAATCGTATAGTATTCCGCTAGTTCCGCTATCGTAATCTTCCCGTTCTTCTCGGTTATTAAATTCAACATGCCGCACCATTTCGGATCCGGATCATAATGTTTAAATCGCGAGATTAATTCTTTTTCGATGACTTTTATTCTTTGAGCTACCGATAACTCGGGCATCAACACTTTATCTGCGAATGCCGCTTGACTCCCCCATACTTCCCCCAGCCTCAACATGCTATTTGCAAGAAAACTAGACTCTCCATTTAACAAAAAGGGGATGCTGTGCAGGTAAAACCGGATTCCCATGGAGTGAACGTCGCCGATCAGCGGAATGACATCCGCCTCGCTCATCACTCCAACGAAGCGGACCTCGCCTGCCGTAATGTCGAACAAAATATCCACGCATCCGTCCGGTAAAACTCTGTGAGGAACTTCCTCCAGCAGGGGGGAACTCGATTCCAAGTACCAATAACAAGCTACAAAAGGTCTTAAGGAAGCGCACGCCGGAATCTCCCTATAGGTTAACTGATGATGGAGATGCCTATTATCGATAAACTGGATTGGTGTGTACATCATTTTCGTCTCCTATGCGAGATAAGAAAAAGGAACCAAACGGCGCGCCCGGCGCAAACGTTAAAGGCTCCTTGTACGGGAAGGTCGGCTAGCCCCGGCCTCCTCTCCCCAATCTTAACATATTGTAAATCAAAAAAATACGGAGGGATCGCGATGGAATCAGCGACATGGATCGGATCCTTCATCCATAATCACATATATACATTTATTTCTATAAATATCCGACAATGTTAGCGCAGAAGCCGCCTTTACGGCGAAAATGGAATGAAGGAGTCCGATGGCCAGTGGAATTGCGAATACGAACAGCTCATTGTACGGGATCGCTGAGAGAGAGTCGTTTGATTGGAATGACAATCCGACGATCGAAGGTTACATTCTTGTCATGTTCACACGCTGTCGCGTTCCTCTACGCCTTTCTCCTTTTGAAAATGCATAGAATTTGGTGCGTCATTCCCTCTGATAAGTTTGTGGTAAATGTATTTATTAATTCCCAACCGTCGTCTCCCATTAAGTTAATTGCATCATCAAATTTATCCAGTTTTAGTCCATTAGACATTAAAAATCCTCTTCCCTCCATCATAAATTCTAAGGTTTTGTATTCCCACTTTTCCATAATATTTCAACCTCTATTTATAGATTAGGCAGATTCACTGCCATTCAGGTATTTCAACAAATAGAAAGGAATTCCCTCTTTATTTGTCGAACCTTGCTTCAAGGGAGAGATCGTAAAATCCCAATAGCGACGATCAGACCGCGATCCATCGTTGCGATCTTCTAGCACTATACCGAATCCAATATGACAACAGAGCTTCCAAATGGACATTCGATAAAAAACAAAAAAGAAATTAATCTCGAAAAATAATCAGACATTAATCGCTTATCCTACGCCGATCAAGAAACACGACGATAGACTGGCTGCACGGCCAAAATTCGTTCGGTCTCGAATCTTCTCGGTTGATTTTTGGCAATGTCGATTGCGAATACCGAACCCGTTTCGATTCTGAGCACCCGGATTTCTCTTTTGCTGATCTTTTGTTGTTTGTCCATATATACGATAACCACTACGCGACCTACGTACTTATCTATGGACATAATAGTTCTCCTCCGAATAAGAACGTTTGTTCCTAATTATAATAAGAACAAACGTTCTTATCAATATCAAATAAAAAAGCCCGGCGTAATGCCAAGCTTTTGCGACCTATAATTTAGGGCTGAGCGATCTTCGGATCGATCGTCTTGAATCCCTTAGTATCGTTCCACATCGCTTCGAATTCGGTGGCGAACGATTTGGCGACGTCTTCATCACGAATGACCATGATCACTTCATCGTTCGTTGTGCTGGCCGCCTTGGAATAGTTAAACGAACCCGTCGTGGCAACTTTCCGATCCGCTACAACCATCTTTAAGTGCATCAAACCGCTATGTTTGTTGATCTTCATCGGCACGCCGGCGCTGCCAAGAATTTTGAGCGCTTCCGTCTGCGATTTGCCGCCGGATTGCTGCTTGTCGGTGATCAAGCGGACTTTGACGCCTCGCTTCTTGGCCTTCTTGATCGAATCGACGATATCCGGATAGGTTAGGCTGTAGATCGCCACGTCTAGCGTGCTCTGGGCGGAATCGATAACGTCGATCAGCAGCTTCTCTGGATGCTGCCCTGATCTCGTAAAAGCCCACTTCAGATCGCCGTCGCCAATATTGGCGTTCTGGGTCGATGTAAAATAAAAATATTCGCCGATTAGAGCCAGAATAAGCACAGGAACGATAAATGATTTCTTCAACCGCATGTTTTCCTCCATGGATGACTTTTCAATATGATGTGGTTAATTATAGCATATCCCCAGACAAAAGGGGTACAATTGTTCCCATTTCGAAGAAAAATGGCGCCCCTCCGAAAAATACGATGTTATTCATCGTACTTGCTCCCGACACACGCCACATGAGACGGAAGTACGATGTTTTTCATCGTTAATCACCCCCAGGAACAAACAAAAGTGACACCACTGCGCAAATAACGATGTTATTCATCGTACTTGCTCCCGACACACGCCAAACGAAACGGAAGTACGATGTTTTTCATCGTTAATCACCCCCAGGTGCAAGCAGTAGTGACACCACTGTGCAAATAACGATGTTATTCATCGTACTTGCCCCCGTCACACGCCACACGAGACGGAAGCACGATGTTTTCATCGTTAATCACCCCCGGGAACAAACAAAAGAGTAGAGTCCATATAATTGTGTAAAATGGCTGTTGGTAAACATTAAATAAAGCCATGTTGAAAGTTCTCTCTTAGAATGAGGTTGTCGAGACAACATTCATCGGAGGAATATCAACATGACTC
>NZ_VNJJ01000012.1 GCF_007786475.1 Cohnella terricola
TTTTGTCGATACGCTTTTACGCACAGATTTCTCCATACGCAAGTATCCTAGCTACGCGGGGGCTTGGCCCCTCCCGCGACCGGACTTTCACCGGCTAGATGATGCGTGCCTCTGGGCACGCATGCAACAAAAAAAAGCCCGAAGGCTTCTTGCAGCAAATATGGAGCAAACTATGCAGCATTCACGGACGGTCGAACCCAACGCAGGGTCCGCTTCCCTTCCGAGAAGTGATTTCATATGGAGCGGGTGAAGGGAATCCTCAACATCTTCGATTGGATGGTTCCCTCCGGGAACGGCTGAGGAAGATGTTGACGCGCGTCCTACTCGAGTAAATTCTATGCAGCGTTCACGGACGGTCGAACCTAGTTCAGGGTTCCTCTTCCCTTCCGAGAAGTGATTTCATATGGAGCGGGTGAAGGGAATCGAACCCTCGCCTCAAGCTTGGGAAGCTGGCGTTCTGCCATTGAACTACACCCGCATGCGTTATGAAAGATGACTTCAATCATACCACGGGTTTCCGGATAAACGCAAACCAGTTCAGTTCACGATCGTTGTCCAGAAAATGGCGCGGCGTTCGGGCCGTTGCGGATTATTCGCGATATGTGTGAATGCACTGACGGTATAGATGTCTCTACATAAACTGTTTCTGTGATATTCAATCACAATACATGGAATCGGGTGGTGATAACATGGGTTATCCAGTCGGTGGCGTTGGTGCCGGTTCCTGCTGTTCTTGTGCTTACGGTGGAGGCGGTGGCGGTGCAGCTTTCGTTTTAGTGCTTTTCGTTCTGTTGGTCATTATTTTACGTGCTGGCATCGGACTCTTTTACTAAACTTTAGAATCAAGCGCCGCTCTTCCGAAATTCCCCTGTCGACCATACGGTTGGCAGGGGGTTTGTTTATGAAAGGAGATGGAACGCTAACTTGGCCCGAAACTTTTCCTGCAATTGCCCGTATCTCTACATAATGACAATCAGTTGAAAATAGGAGTGATGTGCATGAGATATAGCGCAGATGGCGTCGCGATCGTTTGTCCATGTTGCCGCAACGAAACCTTCGATAAGGACTATCGACAACTCAACTCCAGGGGAGCCACCTTCTTCGGATTGGATTGGGCCAATCGGAACGCAACGATCCTCGTATGTCAGAGATGTACTTATATTTCATGGTTTATGTCCGAGCCTCGCGCTCATAAAAATTAACCAATAGTACCGCAGATTATTTTTCAAACTTACAATTTAATCCTTGCGGAATGAAACCCGATGTGCTAAGATACTTTTTGCGTGTCTCAGTAGCTCAGCTGGATAGAGCAACGCCCTTCTAAGGCGTCGGTCGGGGGTTCGAATCCCTCCTGGGACGCCATTAAATCCGAATATATCGCGCTGAAAATAAAACAAAACCCCGAATCCTTGTTATTATCAAGGATTCGGGGTTTTTGCTTTCCTTGTGGGAGCACAAAATTGATCAGAGACAACCGCATTCCTTTGCAATTTGCATTGCCCTGTCGCCGTTTTCTTCCGAAACAATTGCAGTGAGTATAATATCATAACCGGATACCATATTCCCGGAACCGCCGGAACTCATCCCGCTAGCACTTGTACTAGTGGCTGCCAGAATGCCGGAATCCTGCCCGAAGTTGCCGTTAAGCGTAATCGAGCCAAGGCTCGGAATATCTCCCATAATCGGATTATTGGGGTCATACCCGCCGCCGGGATAACCGTCAAATCGATCGACTTCGGATTCGATGATTTCAAATTCGTTTTTCATCTGATCCAAAGCTTTCTTGGCTTGTTCCGGTGTTTTGAAATAAACGATGATCGGTTTCTCGGTCATTCAGATTCTCCTTCGCTTCGGAATCCTCTTAGCTTGATATATTTTTGCAGTCGCATGCATGGCAAAAATATATCGGAATTCATAACAGTATTTCTGGGAATTCGTAAGTTAACCGATTTTACACAACTTTTACACGCAGGTCTTGGAAAAGCTTGATATACTGGTTCCATTCCAGGCGTTATCCGCTCGGTTCCAAACTATATCCGAGGTGTTATAATGACGATCAAACAAGCTTCCGCAGCCGACACTCCGGCAATCGCCCGCCTTATTTTGCTAGCGATTGGAGATATCGCCTCCCAGCTAACGAGCGAAACCGACGAGACGAAAATCCTTGAGCGATTGGAAGCGTTCATCGATGCCGAGGGCAATCGCTTCAGCCGTTCATGCATTCTTGCAAAAGAAGCGAAAGGCGTACCTGCTGGCATGATTCTTTGTTACCATGGCAAAGACGCAGATCTGCTGTACGAACCCGTGCTTGAGCACTTACGCCGCAAGACCGGCAATCCGGACATCGCCATCGACCGCGAAACGGAGTCGGATGAATATTACATAGATGCGATCGCCGTCGATCCCCGCCATCAGGGCCAAGGCTTCGCCAAGCAACTGATCGACGCCGCGGAGCGAAAGGCAGCTGATTCGGGTTACGAGAGAATCGCGCTAAACGTCGACCAGACCAACGAGAAAGCACACGCGTTATACAGCAAGCTCGGTTACGTGGCGGACAAACAAATTACGATTAACGGCCATTCCTTCTGGCATATGGTCAAACCTCTCCATCGCATGACAAAGTGATAAAGGGGGCTCGAAAATGGGAACGTGGTTGATCTACGCACTGCTTTCGGCGGCGACCGCCGCGCTCGTGGCGATCTTCGGCAAAATCGGACTGAAAGACGTCGATGCCAACTCCGCGACTGCCGTCCGCGCCGTCATCATGGCCTTATTCCTGCTCGGAGTGGTCGTCGTCCAGGGAAAAGCCGCCCAGCTTGGCGCTGTTTTCTCCCAGAAGAAGGCGATGTCCTTCATCGTTCTTAGCGGCGTATCCGGGGCTTTGTCGTGGCTGTTCTATTTTCTTGCACTCAAAGGGGGAAAAGTTTCCCAGGTCGGGCCGATCGACAAGCTCAGCGTCGTTCTTGCCGTTATTCTGGCCTTCCTGTTTCTCGGCGAACGCATCTCTTGGATCAATGCCCTCGGCGTCGCGATGATTGCCGGAGGTGCCATATTAGTCGCGTTAAAATAAGCCGCTTCATCCGAACCAGGATGAGCGGCTTGCTTCTTATCGGTTATGCGGCTGCGCCGGATTATTCTGTGCGGGATGGAACGTATTGATTTTAAGCTTCTCTTCTACGAACTCCTCGCCTTTTTTCGCGATTTGGTTCCCTTTGTTTTTCTTGAATTTGTCCGCCATTTCCTTCACCTCCGTCGGCCGCCCCGGCGGCCTCTCCTATTCGCTCTATAAAATATTCATCGACTCGATATGACTTCGCGTTTCCGGCGTACCCAGATCGTGCAGCATTCGATAAATGTCCCGTAAAAGCCCTTCATAGGTCGCGTTGTCCGGCGTATCCGCCACGAACGGAGATCCTTCGTAATTAAAGATCTCGTCCTCATCGGCATCTTGCGCTTCCTGAAAAAGCTCCTCCAACTTGTTGATCTCCGCCTCCGTGGCGCGGATAGCGAATTCGAACGGAGCCGCCTCGGGGTCTTCCAGAATTTGTCCCGGACCGACCGCCACGTAATACGTCTTTCTGGCGGAATCGGCCGTATCTTGATCGCTCATGGCGGCATTTTCTCCTTTCTCCGGTTTTGCACCGTTAATCTTTATGTATTTTCTCCCGGCGGACATACATGTTATGCCCTTTTTCGCATATTCATCTTTAGGGTCGGTTTTAATCGAAAGGAAGGCTGAAGGCACATGTGCGGGATAACGGGATGGATTGATTGGAACGCGGATTTGACGAAGCAGGCGGATACGATCGAGAAAATGACCAGAACGCTCGAGCTGCGCGGACCGGATGCGAGCGGCACTTGGCTATCCCAAAATTGCGCTTTCGGACATCGCCGCCTGTCCGTCATGGATCCCGCGAACGGCGCCCAACCGATGGTCAGGCCCGCCAGAGGCGGAGACGACCGCGATTGCGTCCTCGTGTATAACGGCGAATTGTACAATGCCCCCGAGCTTCGGAGGGAATTGGAATTGCTTGGCTACCGATTTCGCACCTCTTGCGATACAGAAGTGCTGCTGCTGGCATACGTGGAATGGGGCCCGGAATGTTTAGAAAAATTAAACGGCATTTTTGCCTTCGCCGTCTGGCATACGGCCGAAGATAAACTGTTCATGGCCAGAGATCGGCTTGGCGTCAAGCCGCTCTTCTACAGACGCGAAGAAGGACGCTTCTTTTTCGGATCGGAGCCAAAGGCGATTCTCGCTCACCCTGACGTTCCCGCCGAGATCGATGCGGAGGGATTGGCCGAACTGTTCGTGATCGGACCGGCGCGCACGCCCGGTCATGGGGTCTGGCGAAACTTCGAGGAATTAAAGCCGGGACACTGTTTGCAATACGACCGCAATGGCATGAGAAAATACGCATACTGGCAGTTGCAAAGCGCCGAGCATGCAGAGAACGTGAACCAAACCGCGGAGAAGGTTCGCGAATTGCTCGCCGACACAGTCGAGCGCCAGCTCGTATCGGACGTTCCGATCTGTACGCTGCTCTCGGGCGGTCTCGATTCAAGCGCTTTAACCGCCTTCGCAGCGGAGTATTACGGAAGAACGAATCAAGGGAACGTGCATACGTTCTCGGTCGATTATGCAGACAACGACAAGCATTTCCATGCGCACGAATTCCAACCTAACTCCGACGGTCCCTGGATCAAAAGAATGAACGAGTATTTGTCGACCATCCATCATCCGAAGCAATTCGATACCCCTGAGCTCGTAGCGGCGCTCGAAGCCGCCGTCTTAGCCAAGGATGTGCCAGGCATGGCCGATATCGACGCGTCTTTGTATTTGTTCTGCCGCGAGATCAAGAAAGAAGCGACCGTCGCCCTATCCGGCGAGGCGGCGGACGAAATTTTCGGCGGCTACCCTTGGTTTCAGCGGGAAGACGCCCTGCAGGCGGAGACGTTTCCTTGGTCGCTTGCGACGGATTTGCGCGAAAGCCTGCTATCCCCGGAACTCAAGCGGAAGCTCCGCCCCCGCGAATACTTGGCCGATAGATACGCGCAAGCCGTAGCCGAAGTTCCGCATCTGGCTGGAGAAGACGAAACCCAAAGACGTATGCGGCGAATGTCCTATCTGAACGTAACCCGCTTTATGCCGACGCTGCTCGACCGCAAGGACCGAATGAGCATGGCCGTCGGATTGGAAGTGCGCGTCCCCTATTGCGACCATCGGTTAGTCGAATACGTCTGGAACATTCCGTGGGAGATTAAGTCGACGGGAGGACGGGAGAAAGGCATCCTCAGAAATGCGCTCGAAGGCGTCCTGCCGGAAGATGTGCTCTATCGCAAAAAGAGTCCTTATCCGAAGACGCACAACCCGAACTATCTAGCTGCCGTGCGCGACTGTTTGCTTGAAAGGTTGGAAGATCCTTCATGCCCGCTTCATTCGCTGATCGACGTGGACTGGATCAGGCAAACCGCCGCGGCGACAGACGCCAGCTCACATCTTCCGTGGTTCGGCCAGCTCATGTCCGGACCCCAGTTGTTCGCGTATTTAATTCAGATGGATTATTGGCTGCGGCATTATAAGGTGAAGTTAGTTTTGTAGCCCAAAAAAACTCCGGACCGCTCATGGTCCGGAGTTACTTATCGTCAACTACTTATTGGGCGATCGATGCCAACAGCCGTTTCAAGGCATTGCCGCGATGGCTAATCGCGTTCTTTTCTTCTAACGACAATTCCGCCATGCTGCGGCCGTGCGACGGCAGCCAGAACAACGGATCGTAACCGAAACCGCCGTCTCCTCTCTGCTTGCTCAAAATATAACCTTCCACGGACCCTTCCGCATGCAGCTTGCTGTCGTCCGAAGGATCGTACAGGACGAGAGAGCACATGAATCTTGCGGTGCTCAACAGCTTCGCGTCCCCCAGCTCTTCCTGCGAAGACGGACTTTCGACCGAACGTCCTTCAAGCTCGCGAAGCAGCTTCTTGTTGTTGGCCGCATCATTCGCGGGTTCGCCGGCGTATCTCGCCGAGTATACCCCGGGCGCTCCGTCCAAAGCGTCTACGCACAAGCCGGAATCGTCCGCCAGCACCGGCATGCCGACGATGTCGGCAACGGTCTTCGCCTTCAGAAAGGCGTTTTCCTCGAACGTGGTCCCCGTTTCTTCGATATCGGGAATCCCTTCGACGTCATGCAAATCTTTCACGTCGATGCCGATTTTCTCGAATGCCTCGCGGAATTCCTTCGATTTGCCGCGATTGCGCGTAGCTACGAGCAATGTTTTCCCCGCCTGAATCATTTCTTGCCGCCCCCGATTCGTTCGCCAGCCGTTCCCAGCGTTTGTTTCTGCATCTCGATAAGCTGACGGATGCCCTCATCGGCTAGAGACAGCATTTCGTCGAATTCCGCGCGCGAGAACGGAGCTTCTTCTCCGGTCCCTTGCACTTCTACGAAAGCGCCAGCGCCCGTCATTACCACGTTCATGTCGACTTTTGCTTTGGAGTCTTCCTCGTAATTCAGATCCACGACCGGCTGTTCCTGAATAACGCCGACGCTCACGGATGCCAAATAATCGGTCAGCGGATATTTCTCGAACGAAGTCGTCTCCGACAGTTTATGTATCGCTAGCGCGAGTGCGATATAAGCGCCCGTTATAGAGGTCGTGCGAGTCCCTCCGTCGGCTTGCAGCACGTCGCAATCGAGCGTGATCGTTCTTTCGCCGAGGGCGTGGAGATTCACGACGGAACGCAGCGCACGTCCGATCAGCCGCTGAATTTCCATCGTCCGTCCCGTCAGCTTGCCTTTCGCCGATTCCCTTTGATTGCGGGTATGCGTGGCACGGGGCAGCATGGAATATTCGGCCGTTACCCACCCTTTGCCCTGTCCTTTCAGAAAAGGAGGCACGCGCTCTTCTACGGACGCCGTACAAAGCACTTTCGTATTCCCGGCCTCGATCAACACGGATCCTTCCGCGTATTTATTCGGGTGAAGCGTAACCGCGAAAGGACGCAGGTCACGGTTTTGTCTGCCATCTGTTCTCATTGCTTGACCTCCCAGATACTCAATCTCACCCATTTTACCAGAGGTTGAACGCAAAATCACCCAAGCGGCCCAAATTCCCGGCTAGCTAGCGAAAGACGTATGATCCTGCGACTAAGGGGCAATATACCTAGGATGGAAAAACAAGGGCAGGAGGAAATATCCGTGCTGGAGACGATAAAACGGCAATTCGAAAATGTAACGGATCTGCTGACCGAGACAGTCGATAACGGCTTTTGGCCGATGGAGATCGCTTATTTCCCTTCCTTGTGCGATGAAAGGATCAAGGACGGACTGCTCGTGCCGTATTCCTATCGATTCGATCCCGACGAATTTCGCAGAATGCTGCGTTCCAACCCCAAATACGTCGAGGCGGAAGACCCCAAGCAATGGGCGAATCTTCTTCTTAAAGGGTTCGTACTGCTGAAAGTCGAAGGCAAATGCTATTCCTTCAAATCCGATCGCACGCTCGTAACGGAGCCGGGCACGACGGAAGTGGAATCGGCGGTTCTTGGCCCCCAATCCGCTTTCACGGAGGACATCACCATGAACATGGCCCTCCTTCGCCTTCGCTACAACGTTCCGACGCTAACGGCGGAGCCTTACGATAAAGGCTCTTATTCCAATACGTCGATCATGGTTCTGTACGACCGCGAACTAGTTAACCCCGTTATCCTTAACATGCTTCGGGACAAACTGGATCGCATTCGGCTCGATCTGCTGCTTGCCTCTAGCAGCCTCGTCAAGGAACTGACAGATCGCAATCACCGCCTGTTCCCGACGATTCTTCAGACGGAACGCCCGGATCGCGTCGCCGTGATGCTGCGCAAAGGAAAGATCGTCATCATCATCAACGGCAGCCGTTTTGCCTTGATTCTCCCCGTGCGATTGTTCGATTTTATGCACGCGATGGACGACGAATACGACTCCTACTGGATCAACAGGTTTCTGAACGTCATGCGTTATGTTGGCATATGGATGACGATTATCCTTCCCGCGTCCTATATTGCGATTGTTTCCTACAACCCGGAAATATTCCGCGTGCAGCTTGCTTTTACGATTGACGGAAGCCGTGCGGGCGTGCCTTACCCATCATTCGTCGAAGTGTTCGTCATGCTCTTCATGATCGAAGCGCTCATCGAAGCCAGCATCCGGCTTCCGCGAATCGTAGGTTCCACGGCGACGACGGTCGGCGGTCTTATTCTGGGACAAGCCGCTCAACAGGCTGGGTTGGTCAGCAGTATCATGATCATTATCACGTCGGTTGTCGCGATATCGAATTTCGTCATTCCGAACCCCGACTTCAGCCAAGCCGTCCGACTGATGAAGTATCCGTTCGTTGTGATCGCCATGTTATACGGAATTAGCGGAGTCGTCGTACTCTTCTTTGCTTTGATGGTCTATTTATGCAATCTGCGCAGTTTCGGAGAACCGTATTTCGCGCTGTTCTTGCCGAGAAGCCACGACTTGCCCAACCAGGGAACCAAGCTCGGGAAAGGATGATCGCATGTCTCGTTATTTCTACTACCACGTGCTTTACGTAGGGTTGATCAACATCATGATTTTCGTGCCTTGGACCCTATTTCAGAATCGCTTCCACGGAGCGGTCTCCGCCATGGCGATCGCGATCGTTATCGGAACGATCATGGCCTGGACCACAACTTCCCTTTTCCTGCGTTTTCCCGAGATGGCGCTTTCCGATATCGTAAAAGCGTACTTCCCTCGAGGAATCGCGCTGATCGTGAATGTGATTGGAGCGATCATCTGGGGATTCGCGGGCATTCTTGTCGTATACGCCTATTCGTCGACCATCCAACAATTTTTTAATCCCGACATGAACCCCTATTTATTTTTGCTACTAATGACAGCCGCCGGCGTCTGGGGAGCAACCAGATGTTCGAGGACAATCCAATTCGCGCACGAAGTGCTGATGCTGTTATGCACGCCGCTCATTCTTATGATTTTATTCAAGGCGATCTTTAGTCCCTGGTTGGACTGGGACGCCATACGCGTATCCTTAGGGTACGTCCGAACACGTCCTTCCCTCAACAGTCTGTCCGCCGCGTTATTCGTATTCGCGGGCTATAATACGCTGGTCATCTTCAACCGATTGATCCCGGCCAATACGAAAATACGCCAACGATGGATTATCCCGGTGTTCTGCTCTTTTTTCCTATTCGTCTCCTTCTTCATTCCGATCGGCTTTCACGGAACCGTCGGCGTGGCAGATTACTTGTACGTATGGAGCATCACATCGGACTCGATGATTATGCAATACGGGTTCGTGTACCGGGTGCTGTATGTGTTCCTGCTGCTGTATACCGCGTTGTCGCTGATGTTCACCATGAACACCTGGCATACCGCCATGGAGTTTATCAAAGCCTGCCATCCCCGGTATACGCCGCAGCCCGACCAGTATCCGGTGAAGGCAGTCAATTGGTGGATCACCATTTCGTTCGCGGTACTTACTTTCGCTTACGCGGCCTGGGCGAACGATCAGCGCAATCAACTAACGTACCAATCCTGGCTGATTGTCCGATCGATCAGCGAAGTCGTCGTCCTGCTTATTCTTGTCTGGTGCTTCTTCGTGAGCAGACGCAAGAGACGATCCTCTATACGGCAGCAAACCGCGGCTCAGAATTCCTGAGTATTAGGAGGTCCTTAAATGCTGCGAAGAACCCTTTCCATTGCCATTATCACGGCTTTGCTGTTCACGATGATCAGCGGCTGCGGGTTCAAGGACATCGACAAACGTTTTTTCGTCGTTTCCCTTGGCATCGACACCGGGAGCGCACCGGGCATGTTCAAAGTGACACTCCGTCTCGCCATTCCCGCTTCGAAGATCGAAAGCGGGAAAGCGCTCACGGAGGTCGAATCCTTGGAAGCGTCGAGCATCGCAGAAGCCGTCCGTCTGCTGAAATCGCATGTCGACAAGGAACTCGATTTCGGGCACTGCCGCGTCATTCTTATCGGTAAAACATTAATGGAAGACAGCGTGGACGAAACGCTGACTTGGTTGGCCCGCAGAAGAGACATCTCGATGATCTCCTACGTGGGGATGGCCGAGCCGAGCGCCCATGAAGTATTGAAGCTGCGTCCGGTGTCGGAACGGTATCCCGGTAATGCTTTGCTCCTAACGTTCGGAAACGAAGGGACGGAATCCTCTTACACGGTTACCGAATATCTGTTCGACTTTGTTCGCAGGCGGAAGGAAACCGGTAAAGACGCCTTCCTCCCGATCGTCAAGATGGATCCCGACCGCAATTCCTACGAAGTGAACCAAGTCGCGTTCCCGGACAAAAAAAAGCTGCGTCTCTCCCTGAATTCGGAGGAGACGCAGCTCTTCAACATCTCGGCAAGGCACTTCCACAAGTCCGCCATCGCCTTTCCCTATCTAGGGACCCGGATCGTGCTTGCGCTTACGAAAGTTAGCACTTCCGTCGATATCAGCACCGGGGATATTCCGGTCGTCACTTTTCGGATACGCGCAAAAGGTTATCTCGAGCAAAGCCCTCCAAGATTCATGAACGGAAATATTCCAAAGATCGAGAACCATCTGCAAACGGAACTGAACCGCCAATTGGAAGAACTGCTATACAAGATCCGGGACGCAGGTGTCGATCCTTACGGCTTCGGTCTTCACTATCTCGCGCAGTATTTCGGAAATTCGAAAGATTTCGAGAAGTGGACGAAGGCGTATCCGTATGTCTCTTTTCGCATCCGGAGCCGAATCCAAGTCGATAAAAGCGGACAGATTCAGTAAGCGCTCCTTAACGGGACAATACGTTCACGTAAGCCGGGCGGATGACCGGACGTTCGTAGCTGCGATCAGCCGAATCCGTGAAGGAATCGTCACCGTTCATCACGACGCTGACTTGCGGCGCACCTGTCGCCTCGGTCAACGTGAGAACCAATGCCTCCATCATATCGGAAGACACGGGAGACTTCGGCGTCAAGTCGTCGTCCTTCAACGCCACGTTAACGGTATCTGCGAGCAGCGAAAGCTTCTCGACGGCCAAATTCGGAGCAAGGACAGGTTTGAGCGTCTTCACGTTTTGGGGACCGATAATCAGTTGCTCCAGGGCCGCTTTTGCCGGATCCGCCTGCCGGTTGATCAGCCGCGTAACGGGAACGAAGTAACCCTCTCCCTCCGCGGTTTGGGACGAGAAATAGAGCGTGACGCCCATCGAATAGGTAGGCTGAACATCCTTCGCCTTCTCTACGTTTATGCCGAGCCCGCGGGTCAGAACCGTATCAACCGGCAAGCCTGAAGACGGGAGAGAGCGAATCGGTTTGCCGCCGACGGATAGCATCACTTTATCGATTCCCGGAAGCTCCGTAAGCGTCCACACGAGCGCTTCGATCACCTTACGTTCTCTTGAGGCGGCGATTCCAGGGAACGGAGCGGTAAAATCGACGGAAATCGTTCGCTCTGCTTTATTTTCCGTCACAGAGCTCACTTTCGTCCCTTCTGGAAGCACCGCCGTAAAGCCGGGCGGGAGCTGATCGGCCAGTTGCTTGTTCACGGTCATCCAGGCGATTGCTTTCTCCGCGGAGGACGTCGTCGCCGAGAGCGACCCTTCTTCTCTTAAAGACATCGGTGCCAAATATCCGTTACGATCCATTAAATATACGGTAACCATATCATTCCCGTTCATTGTCGTGCTTTCCGCGGAGTCTTGCATCCAAGCCTCCTCGAGGTTCAACGGCGGGGGGTCGATACTCGCCGAGGAGCTCCGATCGGCGGGTTTCCCCAGGCTGCATGCCGATAAAGCGGGGAAAAGCAACGCAAGCAGCAACCATTTCCTTGTTCTTCTACCTTGGAGCCATTTTGTCCTCATGATTATTAATCCTCCCTCATAATTGTGGCCGTCACGCAGCTCGCCGTTCCACCGCTAATCTATTTGTAGTACTATGTATACGAGCCCCCGGGGTAAATATGAATGGTTTGTCCCGTTCGAGTTCATGACGGAGGCCGTGCGCGGCTTCGGAAAGAGGTGTTGTTTATGTCCCACCCGAATATGTACCGTCTTAACAGCAAAGAGGTCGCCTCCGCTACGGAAGAGTGGTTGGCGAAACGCGGAGTGACCAAAGAACAGATCGGTCAGCTCGTCATGCTGCTGCAAAAAGACTACTTCCCGGAATTGACTCTTGCCGAATGCGTTCTTAACGTGGAATCGGTACTATCCAAACGCGAGGTGCAGAATGCGGTGCTTACCGGCATTCAACTCGACATGCTCGCGGAAGAAGGCAAGCTGCTGCCTCCCCTGCAGAATATGATCGCTTACGATGAAGGCCTGTACGGCTGCGATGAAATATTGGCGCTTAGCATTGTGAACGTATACGGAAGCATCGGATTTACGAACTTCGGATACGTGGATAAGCTTAAACCCGGCGTTCTCAAAAAGTTAAACGACAAAAACAGCGGAGAAATTCACACGTTCCTCGACGATATCGTCGGCGCAATCGCCGCATCCGCTTCGAGCCGCATCGCCCACCGCAAACAAGCGGAACGGGAAGCCATGGAAGAGAGCCGCCAGCAAAGCGGAGAGTAGCAACCCGCAACAAACAAGCCCCTCCGAGACCGGAGGGGCTTGTTTGTTGCTATAACGGGCGATAATGAGAGACGATTTGCCATCTGCGACGAAATTCCCCTTACTATAGACGCACGCAGCACCATTTCGCACGATCTAATTCGGTTTCGCTGGACTACAAACGCTCACAGCACCATTTCGCACGGCTTAATTCGGTTTCGCCGGACTGTAGACGCACGTAGCACCATATCGCACGGCTTAATTCGGTTTCGCCGGACTACAGACGCTCACAGCACCATTTCGCACGGCTTAATTCGGTTTCGCCGGACTACAGACGCTCACAGCACCACTTCGCACGATTTAATTCGGTTTCCCCGGACTGCGGACGCACGCAGCACCACTTCGCACGATTTAATTCGGTTTCGCCGGACTGCAGACGCACGATGCACCTTTTCGCACGATCTAATTAGGTTTCGCCGGACTGCAGACGCACGATGCACCTTTTCGCACGGCTTAATTCGGTTTCGCCGGACTGTAGACGCACGCAGCACCATATCGCACGGCTTAATTCGGTTTCGCCGGACTACAGACGCTCACAGCACCATTTCGCACGGCTTAATTCGGTTTCGTCGGACTGCAGATGCGCGCAGTATCTACCGCGCGGTGCGGTATCGAATCGTCGGTCTTTCCCCGTCCGTAACGGCGGGTTCAATCCGGACGATCAACCCGAGCTTCTCCATCCGGACGAGGTGAGCAATCGTCTCCGCCAACGCGAACCGCAAGTTATGCGCATTGTTTCTTAATCGCGCCCCGAACATCAGCTCGCAAACTTCGAAGGCCGACTTCTCGTCGTCACCGATGAGTTCGGCCATCTTCCTTATCCGGCGTTCATGATGCCCCAGCAGTTCTTCGATACGCTGCTGATACGAAGAATAAGGATTCCGATGCCCAGGGAAGACGGTGCTTACGTCCAGATGCCCGATGCCGCGAAGGCTGTCCATGAACGACTTCAGCGGGTCGGGATCGCCTCCTGCCATCCAGCCGATATTAGGCGTAATATCCGGAAGAACTTGGTCGCCACAGATCAACCAGCCGCTCTCGCGGTCGTAGAACAACAAGTGGCCTGGTGCGTGCCCTTCTCCCCCGTACACTTCCCATTCCGTCCCGCCCATCGAGAACCGATCACCCGGAGCAATATACTGCACGTCCTCCGGTTGGGGAGACACCTTCTCGCGAAATCCGCGCATATGGATTCTTATCTCGTTCTCCAATTCTTCTGCAAGTCCATGGCGGAGGAAAGCTTCGGTCAATTCGTCGGAGAACGTCTCGTTCTCTCCCCATAACCGCAAAGCATTGGCATGTGCGACCTTGGACATCCATACCGAAGCGCCCGTGCGCTCCTGAAACCATCCGGCCAAACCGTAATGATCCGGATGATGATGAGTTAATACGATGGTCCGAATATCTTGCAAGCGGATGCCCAGATCCGTAAACGTCTCGTTCCAGAACGATTCGATCTCCTCCGAACGCAGACCGGGATCGATAAGCGTCCAGCCCGTTTGCTCGGGCAAAAGATATGCGTTAACCCATTTCAGCGAATAAGGCAGAGGCACTTTGACCTGAAGCCACCCGTTCGGCAGCTCTGATACCGCGTTTTCATCACCCATTTTATCGCCTCCTCCGTATTTTTACGCCGTCCTAATTCCGAATAGGGCAATCACCGATAGATAGATGTCCTCATATGATGGAGTATTCTCGCAAGCCCCCGGGAAGGAAGCCTACGAGAGCCTTCTCCATGACACACGCAAAGGTGGAAGGAGTCGAATCATGTCCACCCCAAAAATCGACGTCCAAGTCATCAGTTCCGGCCTATTATCCGACGATGTTCTGATGATGGGGGAATCTCTGATGAAAAAATGGAGAGTTCCCTCTCAACAGCACGTCACCCTGCAATTCGGTTCTTTTCGCCATTCCGTCACCGTCGTTCCCGTGCCCCGCTACGATGGAATGCGAATCAGTCAAACGCTGGCTCGCAGAATGGGGATTTTCTCCGGGACTCCTCTGCGCATGATTTATCAGTCTGCCGACAGGACGCTAATGCTCGGGCCGCTGATCGGGGTACTCGTCAGCCGCGATCGTTCCGACCAGCCGGATCGGCCGTTCGGAGATATTACGATGTTCTGTCGCGAAATGACGGATGCTTGCCGGAGACAAGGCGCATACGTGTATTTTTTCACTCCCAACGCCATCGGGTCAAGTCTGTCTTCCGTCGAAGGCTGGGTGTACATCAAAGGTTGGCATAAAATGACGCTTCCGGCTCCCGATGTCGTGAATAACCGACTTACCTCCCGAAAGCTGGAAAATCGGCCGATCGTTCAGCGATTCATGGAAGAAATCAAGACCCGGTACGGCGCGCACGTGTTTAATGAAAAGTTTCTCGACAAATCCGAAGTGTTCGACGCGCTCAAGAAGGATACCGCCTTGCAGAAGTATTTGCCTGAATCCCACTCCCGGCCGAATTATGCTCTGCTCAAAAGCATGTGCTCCAAGCACAACACCGTGTTTCTAAAACCGGTGAGGGGCAGCCTGGGCAAAGGTATCATTCGCATATCGCATGTCGGAACGGAACATTGGCAGGTTTCCTTTGCCACGGTAGGCGGCACCAAAAAACAATCGTTCACCAGCTTAGCGAAGCTGTACACCGCGCTGGCAGGCAAAATGAAAACCGTCCGTTATCTGATCCAGCAAGGCTTGCAGTTAATCGAGAACGGCGGACGTCCCATCGATTACAGGGCGCTCACGCAGAAGAACGCCGTAGGCAAATGGACGATCACTTCGATCGTCGCCAGAACCGCGGGAAGCCAACATTTCGTATCGAATCTTGCCAGAGGCGGCACCCTGTCGACGGTGAAAGAATCCGTCGCCAAATCCAACCTTCCCGTTCAATTTCGGGTTAACGCTTCTCCTCGTTTATCTAGAGCCGCGCTGGACATCGCCCGCGGCATCGACGCGTTAATCCCGGCCCATTTTGGCGAACTCGGCATCGATCTCGCTTTGGATACGTCCGGGCGAGTGTGGCTGCTTGAAGTCAACTCCAAGCCGTCCAAAAACGACAACACACCTCTTAAGGAAGGGAAAATCCGTCCATCGGTACGGATGCTCATTCAATATGCCCGATACATCTCCGGTTTCTGACATTAACCGCGTCCATACTGCTCGAAGCTCTTTTGGCATTCTCATATGCGAACGGGAAGGGTATCCTCCCTTCGCGGAAAGCTCGTATCTTAAACGGCTCAGCTTGCTCGGGCCTGCCCTTGGCTTGCAAACGTTCGCCTTCGATCCGTTGACTTGGGATCAGGAAGACGATTCCGTCAAATGCTGGTCGTGGAATTCGCGAATGCGGAAATGGGAAGCGAGCCGGCGGAAGTTTCCCGATATCGCTTATGATCGGGCATGGCCCGAGACCAAGGAAGAAAAACGGCGTTATCGGCTCGCAATGGGACGAATTCGCGCCTATAGACGTTTCGTCCTGCTCAGCGGGAATCTCCCCCATAAAGCAAAAGTATACGAAATGCTGGCCCGAGATCGGGAGATCGCGGCCATTATACCGCCTACGGTACGATATCGAGGTCCTTCGTCTCTCGCTTCGTGGCTGCAGAAGCACCGCCCCGGCGTCTTTCTTAAACCGATTGCCGGAAGTCAAGGCAAGCGCGTCGTCGCCGTCGTTCAAGCTGCGGATGGTACGGTGGAACTCACCGGCAGGCATGGCGATAACCGCCCATTGTTCAGAAGTTGCGCGAGCGAGACAGAAGCCTTGAATCGCCTGAACAAATGGATCGGCGGAAGAACGTATATCATGCAGCCGCTGCTGAATTTACGGGGCAACTCAGGCGAAGCGTTCGATCTGCGCGTATTGATGCAGAAAGACAGTAACGGACGCTGGTCGCTAACCGGCGCCGCCGCGCGTATCGGCGCGCCCGGTTCGGTGACGGCAAACCTGCACGGTGGAGGAACCGCGACCGCTGCGGCAGAAACGCTTGTTTCACTGTTCGGCAGGCCGCGCGGGAATGAATTGATACAAGAGATCGACAAATTCTCTTACTTGATCGCCGTGCGTCTGGAACAATCATTCGGGAGATTCGCCGAAATCGGTTTGGACTACGGGATCGAGCGCAACGGGAAGCTATGGTTTCTGGAGGCCAACTCTAAACCGGGACGCGCCGCAATGATACCGGTCGGAAGGGATGCGGCTATCGCCGCGGCTGCACAACCTTTGTCCTATGCCAAATTCATCTTGCTTCGACTTGCGACAACCGACGCGCGGCGATTGCCGCGGGAATCGGCTGCGCTTCATCTGGGAGGGTAATTCATGAGTTTGACCATCTGCAACGTCCATTTCACACAGCAGCCGGAACGTATCGTATGGTTTTCCAGTCCGCTTGCGAAGCTGCTTAAGCTGGGCGGACGTAAATCGGTTAACGTCAAGCTCGGCAACGACACCGTTCCCGCCTCTGTGCGGACCATTAAGCGCAAAGGCAATCATATGTACTTGTCCGCCGGACTTAGGCGTTCCGTCCGGATTCCGAAATCGGGCAATGTCTATGTGTCCAAGGAGGACGGAGACGATATCCAGCTAGGGCCGCTGATCGGCGTACTGACGGACAGCGACTCCCGTTCTTCTTCGGCTCCGTTCGGAGAGAGGACCGGGTTCGTTAAGCAATTGCTTCATCTCGGCCAGAAAAAAGCATATCTGTTTGCCTTTACGCCACGCGATATTAACTGGCAGCAGGAAACGATCCACGGTTGGTTTCTCGACGGCGGAGGAGGCTGGACGCGGAGGGTTGTTCCTCTGCCCGATGTGATCTACAATCGGCTCCCTAGCAGGAGGGCGGAGACGGGATCGACGATCAAGGCGCTGCGGGATAGGTTCGTCAAGAAAAAGATTCCCTTTTTTAACTGGAGCTTTTTTAATAAATCAGACGTCTACAAGCTGCTCGACAACGATCCCGAAGCGCTCCGTCACCTTCCCGAATCGGTCAACAATCCCTCGCCGGAGAAGATCAAAGAATTACTTGAGAAACATCAGTTTCTATACTATAAACCTTCCGCGGGCAGTCTAGGCGTCGGCATATACCGCTTAACTTATCATCCGCGCAAAGGTTACTTCGTTCGTTACCGGCGCAACGGGGGCAACGTGCTGCTTCGCTTCAGCACGTTCGGCAGCTTGATGAAAATGTTGAGATCGCGGCACGGCGGCGATCTCAGCCAATACGTCGTGCAGCAAGGAATCAGGCTCGTCGAAATCGACAATTGTCCGATCGATTTTCGTTTCCACATGCACAAGGACGGCCGCAACGATTGGGTCGTCGCCGGCATCGGCGCCAAGAAAGCCGGCAGGGGCAGCGTGACGACGCACATCAAGAACGGCGGCTCGCTTATGACTCCGGAACAAGCGTTAGGGCGTACGTTCGGAGGTCGCTCAGACGATGTGCTCAAGGAAGCTAGAACGATTGCCGTCAAGCTATCCGAAGCGATCGAAAGGAACTACCCCCATCAATTAGGCGAGCTCGGTCTCGATATCGGCATCGATCGGGATGGAGAAGTGTGGATGTTCGAGGCGAACGCCAAGCCGGGACGCTCGATTTTTAAACATCCGTCATTGAAGGGCCAAGGTAAAGCTTCTCTCGAGTATATAATCGAACATTGCCTTTATCTAAGTAAATTCCGCAGGAGGGATGAATCTTGATGATTCCGAACTCTCACTTACCTACAATTAGCTACGCGGATGCGACGGCCGATAACCCGGTCGTCGCGATTCTGACTATAGAAGATGACATCGAATTGTTTCGAGGCAATCGCAGAAATTTTGCCGACTTGCTCCGCATGGGAAGACAGATGGGGATTCCGACCTATGTCGTAACGGTGAAAAACCTAAAGCTTCAAGCCCAGCGGGTGCTCGGCTATACGTACCGCCAGGAAGACAAGACATGGGTTTCGGGATGGTTTCCGCGCCCGAGTATCGTATACAATCGAATTCCTCAGCGAGAGGACGAAAGACTTCCAAGGGTCAAGAAGAAGCTGGCCGCACTAGCGAAGCTTCCCGATGTGAAGCTGTTTAATCGCCGTTTCTTCAACAAATGGTCGTTATTCCAATGGCTCAACGAGAACAAGACGACCCGGTCTTATATTCCTGAAACGCGAAAGCTGACGGACTCCATCGTTCTGTCTAATTTGCTGAAGAAACACCGGCTGCTCTATTTGAAACCAGCCCGTGGCAAAGCGGGCGTCGGAATTATGACCGTAACGGTCCAACCGGATAAAAAATTACCTTTCCGCCTGCAGATTCAAGAAGAAAGGGGCAGCAGCACCTACCGTTCGGGAACGCTCAAGCGGTTGTGGGAGCGCATCGTTCGTCAATCCGACGTTCTGGGGGAACCCTATATCGCCCAGCAGGGAATCACGCTTGCCAGTGTCAATAACCGTCCGTTCGACTTTCGGGCGCTCGTCCAGAAGAACGGCACGGGACACTGGGAATTATCCGGAGTTGGAGCAAGGGTCGCCGGAGACTCCAGCATTACAACCCACGTACCGCGAGGCGGGTATATCGAGGAGCCCGAGAAGCTGCTCGTTACGGTATTCGGCCAGGATAGAGCGGCCAGAGTGTTCGGCAAAGTCCGCAGCTCGACGATTACGCTCGCCAAACAAATCGAACGTTCCTCGCATTCCCGGCTTTGCGAGATGTCCATGGATCTGGGCGTCGACACGCAAGGGAATGTCTGGTTTTTCGAAGCCAATTCCAAGCCGATGAAATTCGACGAGCCGCATATTCGCAACAAATCACTGGAACGCATTTTTCAATACAGTCAATACCTTCATCGTAGGAGGCTGGAAACCAGGGGAGGCGTTATCTCGTGATTTTGTACTTCGTTACCCGCCGCCGGGGCAGCGGCGCTCCTTCGCCCTCTTTACCCTTACGGAGGTGAGACGCGATGGGACAGCCTGCGCTAGGCATATTAACCTTATACCTTAACGAATCCAAAGCTTTGGAAGAACGATCCGTTTACGAGAAAATGATCGCCGCAGGCAAACGGCTCGGCATGACCGTGTTCGTTTTTACGCCCCAAGACGTAGACGATGAAAACGACCAAATCAATGCGATGTTTTTCCAGCCCGAAACGAAAAAATGGAGCCGCCGTTTGGTCCGGTTCCCGAACCTCATCTACGACCGCTGCCGCATTCAAAAAAGCTATCGTTTTCAGCAGCTTCTCTCGTTCCGCAAACGTTATTCGCATCTTCAGTTTCTCAATCGGCCGCTGCGAAACAAGTGGACGGTATACCGAACGCTGAGCAAAGTCTCGTCCATTCGGCCCTATCTGCCCGTCACGCGACTCTATCAGTCTCCCGAAGACGTGCAGTTCATGCTTAACCGATTTTCGACGCTCTACCTCAAGCCGATTAACGGGACCGGAGGCCGCGGCATTCTGCGAATCGAACGGGGACGGGACGGAAAGCTGCTGCTGCAAGGCCGAAACCATTCTAGAACGATCGTTCAGCCGAGACTGATTTCCAAGAACGGACTCGCTTCGGCGCTTGCACACTGGGATAAGCATGGAGACCGTTATATCGTTCAGCAAGGGCTAAACATAAAATTGCCCGACGGACGGGTGCACGATTACCGCATGCTGGTGCAGAAAAACGGTTCCGGTCAGTGGGAGGTCACGGGATGCGCGGGCCGCATCGGACTGCATCGAAGCATCACGTCCAATCTTCATGGCGGGGGGGAAGCGGCGACGATGAATTCCCTGCTGCGGCGTTGGATTGGAAACGAGGGCGAGATTAGAAGAATCCGCGCGACCGCGGAGAATTTCGGCGTTGCCGTCGCCCGGCATCTCGAAGAAAGCTACGACGCTTTGTGCGAACTGGCACTCGACCTGGCCATCGATCGCAACGGCAGAATCTGGCTGATCGAGGTCAATCCGAAGCCTTCCCGCGAAGTGTTCAAGCTTGCGGGGGAACGGGATGTTTATCGGAAAGCCATCATAAGGCCTATCGAATACGGATTATGGCTCTATCATCAGAAGTAGAGGCTTATCGTTAAACGAGCATGCCGCTTATGGGAGACCATAAGGGCATGCTACCGCCCGTCGAAAGGAAATAGCAGCTTTTGATTTTCTTTCGTATACATATTTTCTTTCGTGATCAACTCCGAGCCCGTATCGGTTGACGGCTCGACCGCTTTGCCGTGAATAACGTTGACCGCCGCCCTGACGGCCAAGTACCCCATGTTAAAAGGCTTCTGAACGACGATCGCCTGAATCACTCCCTCTTCGAGAAAAGCGATTTCTGCCGTCGAACTGTCGAATCCGACCATCTTAACCCTACCCGAAGCGGAAGCCTCCATCACCGCTTTAGCCGCGCCGACCGTCGTCGGTTCGTTCAGGCAGACGATCCCTTTCAGATCGGGTCGCTCGTTCAATAGCCGCAGCGTAATCTCATACGACTTTTCTTCCGAAGATTCGGAAAAGTAAGGTTGGTCCAGCACCCCGGACATACCCAATTCTTCCAGTCGGTCCCGAACTCCGCTTTCCCTCTCCATCGAAGTACGCGATCCCTTTACGACGCTGATTACGGCGATTTCGGCTTCTTTATCGACAATATTGGCCATCGCTTCCCCCGCTTGTCTTCCGGCTTTATAATTATCGGTCCCGATGAAACTCGCGGATATTCCTCCGTTAAGGCCGGAATCCACGGTAATGAGCGGAATGCCGGAATCTCGGATTTTCTCCGCGACGGGCACGGTCAGATTATAATCGGAAGCCGCCAGGACGATCGCCTTCGGACGTTCCCCGATTAGTTTCTCGAGCAAGGCGATCTGTCCGTCCACGTCCTTCTCCGCGAAGGCGCCTACTGTCTGAACCTGTTCCCCGAACTCCTTCCCTGCCAAATATACGCCTTGCCCCAGCACCTGCCAGAAGTCAACTCGGCCATCCACCGTCTTCGGAACGAATACAATCGGTTTGTCATTGTCCGGCCACGGGCGAAAGATGACCGGATACGCGAGCAAAGCGGCCGCAACAAATGCGACGGCGACGGCTCCGATGACGATTTTGCGCATAACCTATCCTCCTTAGCGAATATCCGGTATACGAAGCGTCACCGTCGTTCCTTCCTCGGGTTCGCTCACGATTTCAAGACCGAAAGCTTCGCCAAAATACAGGCGTAATCTTTGATTGACGTTCTGCAATCCGACGCCTCTGCCTTCTTCGTTGCGGTGCCATCTTTCTGTCAGCGCGCGAACCTGGTCCTCGTTCATGCCGACGCCGTCATCGCTCACCTCTAGGACGATCGTTCCGCCTTCCCACCGTCCCGTTACTGCGATATGGCCAAGTACAGCCTGCTGCTTCAATCCGTGATAAATGGCGTTTTCGACCAGAGGCTGCAACACGATTTTCAGCGTTTTGCATTGCAGGATGCCGGAGTCTACGTCGATGTCGTAGGTGAATTTATTCTTGTAGCGGATTTTTTGGATCGTCAAATAATTTCGGATATGCTCCAGTTCGATTTCGATCGGCACGAGCTCGTCCCCCTTGCTAATGCTCGAGCGGAACAGCTTCGCAAGCGCCCCCGTCATCTTGACAACATCGGCCATCTTCCCCATTTCGGCCATCCAAATAATCGAATCCAGCGTATTGTACAGGAAGTGAGGATGGATCTGCGCCTGCATCGCTTTCAGCTCGCTGATCCGTTTCATCTCCTGCTCCTCGACGATCTGGCTCATCAAATCTTTGATTTTGCCGATCATCAGATTAAAAGAGCGCGACAGTTTGCCGATCTCGTCTGCAGACTCCACCTCGACTCGGATATCGAAGTCACCTTTTTCGACTTTTTTCATTAAGCTTTCAAGCCGCTTGATCGGTTTGGTCAGCTTGAAAGATAAAAATACGGAAATGGACAGCGCCACGGCCAGGAAAACGATGCCGGCAAGAATCGAGGTTTCGCGAATCTCCCGCTTATTGCCGACGAGTTCATCCGGGTACGTTACGCCGATCACTTTCCAACCGTAATCGTTCGTCCGAATCGTATATATTTTGCGTTCGCCGTTCTCCCCGAGCGGGATCGAGCTGTCCTTCGTCTCGAGTAAGGTGGCGATCGACTCTGACTTTAATCGGCTGTACAGCAGCTGTTGCTGGGGGTGATAGATGAGATCTCCCGCCGGATCCAGAATAAATACGTAACCACGCCGCCCCAGCTCGAGCTGGCGGCACAGGTTATTGATGACGTTCAAGTTCAGGTCGACCATCAACACGCCGTTGCCTCTTTTGCCCGGCTCCCCCAGTTGTCGGCTGATCGATATCACCCACTTGTACTCGCCATGAAAGAGATGTTCAACATGAGAGGAACTGATCACGACTTTGCCTTTCGCCTCTAGCGCGCTGCGATACCAATCCTGGCTCTGCAAATCCTCCGCGGGCTTGTACGTCACCGTCTCCCTGTCCGAAACGATATTGCCGTTCTCCCCGGCGAACAGAATCGTCGCGATGTCTTCGCGGGATCTGACGACCGAACGGAAAAACCGGCCGATTTTCTCGTTCGCGTCTCGGCCCTCGGGAGCGAAGGCAGCTCCGGGCAGCGCCGCTTTCTCCAATTCCCCGTTGCTCATGGCCAAGGTGGAGATGCTCACCATGTTATCCAGATAAGTCTGAATGTTCGTGTTCACCTGATCGACCAATTGCTCCGCGTACGTCTTGGCGTTGTCCGTTACGGCTTCCTCTGAGAGCCGGAATGAATTGTACGTGAGCAGCACCGTCATCGCCACGATCAAGCTGGAGAAGGCAATGGCAATGCTCGTATGGATACTCTTGAAGCGAAACGGACGCCAAGTTCTCATTCAGGATATCCCCTTCTGCATACTCCGGTACTCCTTGGGCGTCAAGCCCGTATGCCTTTTGAAGATGACGCTGAAATAATGCGGGTCCCCGTATCCGACCTGCTGCGCGATTTCGTAGGTTTTGTGCGTGGTGATCGCAAGCAGCTGTTTCGCCTGCTCGATGCGGGTGCGAGTCAAATATTCGACGAAGGTCATTCCGGTATGCTGTTTAAACAACGTGCTAAAGTAACTGGTACTTATGTACAAATGGCTGCAAATGTCGTTTAATGTCAATTCCTCGTTCATGTAATGACCGGTTATGAATCGCTCCGCCTCCATCATTTGCAGCGACGCGACATTGGAGCGCTTCGCCGACATGTCCGCGAGAATACGGAGGCATTGCCCGTTCAGCCAGCTCTGTATCGCGTCCAACGTTTTCATCGCTCCGATCTGCGCAAAAACGTCGTCTTCGAAGCTGTCCTCGGGGCGTAAACCGGTTTCCGCAATCCAGTTCATCAGCGCGGCCACGAGCTTATGAATGATGCCGAAGATTTTGTCCGCCGGTTTGCCGGATGATCTTAATTCATCGAATCCGGCCTGCAGCGCGTTGGTGACGTTATCTCCGCTTCCCGTGCGCATGGCGGCAATCATTTTTTTCTCCCAATCGTTGTTGAGGGGGCGGCTGCCGCCGCTGCCGAACTCTACGTCTCGGATAGAGATCGTTCGGTTCGTTCCGAGCATGAACCGGTAGTCGAGCGCCGAAAGCGCTTCCCGAAACGAAACCGGCGAACCTTCGAGACTCGCGCCGGGACGTCCGACGCCGATCGTCATCGTCCTGTTCAAGTATTTCTCCACGCTGCGGCGAACATCTCCCGCAAGCTTCTCCGCATGAAGCGCAAGGCGTTCCGGCGAGGCCGAGATGAAGGCGGCAACCTTATGGTCGCGCGTCCGAAATACGACACCCCCGTGCTCAGTCTCGACGATTTCTTGCATAATGTTGTATGCGCCGAACCTGTGCAGTTCCAGATCGGAATCGGACAGTTTCGGGCTACCAGCCTTCGGTTCATCGAGATCGCCAACGAATGCGGCGACGGACGATCCGTCCAGGCGTATCCGGAAAGTGTCCAAGCCCGACTCCAGTTCCTCCTGCGGCATCGTCCCCGCGACGAGCCGCTCCAGAAATCGTTCCTTTAACAGCGGGAAACTCTGGTGCAATTGGCTTTTCAAGGAGGACAGATCGTTCTTGCGGGAATGCTCCTCATCGAGCTCTCGTTTCATTCCAGAGAGAAAATCAGTAAATTCTTGCAAATTAAGCGGTTTCAATAAATAATCGTTAACTTTGAGTTTAATCGCCCTTTGGGCGTAATCGAAATCTTCGAATCCGGTCACGATGACGACTTTGACGTCCCGAAAGGACTCGTAGATGAGCTGGGTCAATTCCAATCCGTCCATGAACGGCATGCAGATGTCCGTGATGACCGCATCGGGCTTCAGCGTTTCCATCGCTTCCCAAGCGTCCCGTCCGTTCTCGAAATCCCCGATTAATTCGAAACCGTATTCCTTCCAAGGAGTTTTGTATTTGATCCCTTCCCGGACCTCGTCTTCATCGTCGATCAAGATGATCTTATACATGCCCTCCCCCCTCTATCTCTTGAGTATAAGCGATTTCATTTCCATTGAATACAAGAAAGCAAGGTTGCCTCTCAAGGCAACCTTGTCTTCATTTGCGAAATCGATGATTTAGTCGTAGAGATTTGGCTTGACTTCATCCGAATCGATGTTCGTTTTGTCGTACCAGAGGAAACCAGTATCGATCGCCTTCGGAATGCTTTGGCCCTTCGCGGCTTGAACGGCCGCTTTGACCGTCTCGTAGCCGATGCCGACCGGATTCTGCGTAATTGCGCCGGCCATTTTGCCGCTGCGAACCGCGTCCGTTTGCAGTTTGCCCGAGTCGTAGCCGACCACGATAATCTGCCCTTCCTTCTTCAATTCCGTAATGGCGTTGACTACGCCGATCGCCGAGCCTTCGTTAGAACCGAAAATGCCTTTGATGTTCGGGTGAGCCTGGATAATGGCTTTCGTAAGATCCGTCGATTTCAGATGGTCCCCACCGCCGTATTGAATATCTACGATTTTGATGTCGGGATATTTCTCTTCGATCCGCTGCTTGAAACCATCGCGGCGGTCGACTCCCGTGCGGCTTGTTTGGTCATGAACGACGAGTGCGATCTCGCCTTTGCCACCGATCAGTTCGGCCATTTTATCCGCGGCAAGGGCGGCTGCGGCGACATTGTTCGTTGCCGCCGTCGCGAGAGGGATCGGGCTGTCTACGCCGGAGTCGAATCCGATGACCGGAATATTAGCCGCCTTCGCTTTCTCGAGTAAAGGCGTAGCCGCTTTGCTGTCCAACGCCGCGAACCCGATCGCGGCCGGTTTCTTGTCCAGCGCCGCTTGCAGCATTTCGATCTGCTTGTCGACTTGCGCTTCCGTTTCCGGACCTTCGAATGTAATCTCTACGTCGAACTCCTTCGCCGCCTTCTCGGCGCCTTGCTTAACCGCTTGCCAGAATTGGTGCTGGAAGCCTTTCGAGATCAGCGGAATGTACATCTTTCCGTTCGACGCCTCTTTCTTGTCGTCCTTATTACATGCGGCGAGCACGGTCCCGAGAAGCACGATCGCCAAGGTGAGCAATCCAAGCTTTTTCAATTTCATTTCGAGTCTCCCCTTCAATAGTAATGGATATTGTATATCACTCCTGATCGGAGGAAATACCGATTGTTGGCGGCCTGCGCCCGCTTAAGCTTTTCGCCGGCGCAAAATGTCCGAGTATACCGCGCCGATGACGACGAGTCCGATTATGACCGTCTGCCATTCTTGAGGAACGGACAAGATTCGCAGCCCATTCGTCAGCACGCTCATGATTAGCGCGCCAATGACGGTGCCGAGGATCGTGCCTTGACCGCCGCTTAGCGAAGTCCCCCCGATCACGACCGCGGCGATCGCTTCCAGCTCGTAGCCAGAACCAAGCGCGGGCTGTGCGGAATTGAGCCGGGAAGCCATCAGGATGCCAGCAATCCCGCTAAAGGCGCCAGTGATCGTATAGATGGCGATTTTCCAAGCATTGACGTTAACACCGGATAGACGGGTCGCTTCTTCGTTGCTTCCGAGTGCGAAGTTGTAGCGGCCGATGATCGTCTTCGTGAGAATCAAGCCAGCGACGATCGCGAGGCCGAAGAAGATCAGCACCGCGTTCGGAATCTCGACTCCGATCAGCCAATTCGTAACCGAGCCCAGCGAGAGCTTCGTAAACCCTTCTGCATGCGGTTTGTCGAAATAGATCGGTTTCGTGCCGGAGATGACAAGCGACAGACCTTTCGTTATCATCATCATCGCGAGCGTCGCGATAAACGGAGGAATCTTCATCTTCGCCACGGCCAATCCGCTGAGAAGTCCGCAGAGGGCCCCGGCCAGAATTCCTCCGGCAATGCCGTAAGGAATCTGCATATTCCAGAACGTAATAATGACGCCGGTCATCACCGAACTGAACGTCATGACCGTGCCGACGGACAGGTCGATTCCTCCCGTGATGATGACGAAGGTCGATCCGAGAGCGAGCACGCCGATGACGGCGGTCGATAGGAGGATACCTATGATATTATCGAATCGGAAAAAATTCTCGGAAGATAACGTGAACACGATCACCAAAGCAATCAGACTCGCGAAAGCAAGCAGCTGCTGCAACATGCCGGATTTGACTTGAATTTGTTTCTTGGACGTTAATGCGACTTTCATGTCGAACTCCCTCCCCGCTTCAACCCGTTCTGTCCGTGGCGAGCTTCATGATTTTCTCTTGATCCGCTTCTTCCCGAAGCAACTGACCGGTAATCCGTCCTTCGCACATGACGATGACGCGGTGGCTCATTCGAAGAATCTCGGGCAATTCGGAAGAAATCATAATGATCGATTTGCCCCGTTCCGCAAGCTCCTCGAGCAGCTTGTAGATTTCTCCCTTGGCGCCGACGTCGATGCCTCGCGTCGGTTCGTCGAAGATGAGAATGTCGCTGTCCTTGGTGAGCCATTTGCCGATGACGATTTTCTGCTGATTGCCTCCGGAGAGGAACTTTACCTTCTGATGAACGCCGGGCGTTTTCACCTTGAGCTGATCCACGATTTTTTCCCCGGAACGTTCGATCCGATCTCGGTTCATCCAGCCGACCCGATTGAATTTCTCGTACGTGGCGATCGTTACGTTCGTTTTGACGTCCATCTCCACAAGCAATCCATACCTCTTCCGATCCTCGGACAAATAGCCGATTCCTTGCCTCACCGCGTCGTGCGGGCCGCGAATGCGAACCGGTTTGCCGCGAATGAGAATTTCTCCCGAATCGATCGCATCCGCTCCGAATATCGCTCTTGCGACTTCCGTGCGCCCGGCGCCCATCAGCCCGGCGAATCCCAAAATTTCTCCTTTCTTGAGCTCGAAGCTGACGCCCCTAAGCGTCCTGCCCCGATTCAAGTCCCGCACCTCGAGTACGGTTTCTTCGGAGTCGTCTCGTGCCATCGGCTCGACGGAATGGTAGATTTCCCGTCCGACCATCATCGAGATGATCCGTTCGACCGATACTTCGCCCGTATCGACCGTATCGATATAGCAGCCGTCGCGCATGACCGTAATGCGATCAGTAATCCGTTTCAATTCGTCCATCCGGTGGGAAATATAGACGATCCCGACTCCCGAAGCTTTGAGCTGTTCGATGATTCTGAACAGTTCCTCGATTTCGCTGCTCGTTAATGCGGCCGTCGGTTCATCCATGATCAGCACTTCGGAGTTGAATGACAACGCTTTCGCAATTTCCACCATTTGTTGCTTGGCGACCGTAAGGTCCGCCACCTTGGCACGGGGATCCATGTCCAGGTTCATCTTTTTGAACAACGCCCGAGTCTGCTCCTCAAGTGCCTTTTCATCGAGCAGAAAACGGATTTTCCGGCGCGGCTCCCGGCCGATATAGATGTTCTGCGCCACCGTAAGGTGAGGCATCAAATTCAACTCCTGATGGATGATGCTGATGCCAAGCTGTTGGGCGGCTTTCGTATTCGGAATGTCGATGTCCTTCCCTTTGTAGGCAATCCGTCCCGCGTCTTTCCGATATACGCCGGTTAGCACCTTCATCATCGTCGATTTGCCGGCCCCGTTCTCCCCTACGAGGGCATGAACTTCTCCCGCCCGCAACTCGAACCTGCACTGATTCAAGGCATGCACACCCGGGAACGATTTCTCGATGCCCTCCATCAAGACGATCGGCTGATTGTCCACCCGTACACCCCCTCTGTTCTTTGCCTCTGGGCTAATTGTAGCGAGGGATCGCCGCGAACAGAATTTATTTTCTTACGCAAAAAAGGTGAGAATTTTACGATGTTGGATTTAATTGGGGTTATTTAGCTAGAAGGGAATTGTATTTGGCGAGGAATCACGGGGGTGACGGTTGTTTCCTTTTTTGGTAATCTGGATAAGTTATCGTTCCAACTATTACTTTGGGAATCCGAGGACCTCTTAATCATGACGAAAAAAAGATTTGCATTCATTGCATATGCAGCCGTTACGATCATTGCAATTCTATGCCTGTTTCCTAAATATTCATATAATGATCCGGATACTTTCTGGCATATTGAACTCGGGCAATATATGATCGAGCACGGCTCCGTATTGCATCACGCCATTCATACCTTCTATGGCGATCAATTACCTTACGTCCCTCACGAAATCGGATTTCAGATCGTAATCGCCACGATCTACAAGATATTCGGATGGACCGGGGCGTACGCGCTGACCGCGATTTCCCTGTTTCTGCTCGTACTCGGTCTATACCGCATGGCTTGCGTTTCCCGCAAGGAAATGGGAATGGAGCAGCGGCATTCGGCTTTATTTTTGCTCGTATTGGCCGTAACTGCCTGCGTCTATTACTACTATTTCGCGATGCGTCCTCAGATGATGTCGGCTTTTCTTATCGTATGGTTTTTCGTTTATTTGCGAGAATTCCGCATGGCACCCAAAACCGGCTATTCGGTTCTCCTGGTTCTGCTGTCCTTGGCCGTCGCCAACATCCATACAGGCGTATGGCTGGTTGTGGCCGTCTTCACCGGAATGGCCGTCATCGAAGCTTGGTTGGAAAAAAAAATCGACAAACGCCGAGCTTTGACGTTCGCTCTCGTCTTGTTATCCGGACTCGCGAACGTCGGCGGTCTAAAAAGCATTTTCTTCATTTTTGTCGTTACGCGGAACAATTTTAATATGAGGATCGACGAGTGGCAGCCTATCGGTTTCGCCCAGTGGGTCAACTTCCCAAGGATGTTGCTGCTGCTTGCGTTCGTCTCCATTCTCCCGTTCGTCTTGCATAGAAAACCGTTCCGTTTCATGCTCATGCTCGGCATCGTCTATTTAGGCGTATCGAATTATAAACAAAATTTGTTCATGTGGCTTTTTCTCCCTTACTTCGCGGCCACTATCGTCGATATCATCCCGCATTCGGACAAGCTTAGAACGCAATGGAGCACGCGCGCGATCTCGGTTTGCTTGGCGATCGGGCTATCCGTTAATTTGGCGATAGCTGCTTTTTTTCCTCCCCCGGTCGATCGCAAAGCGTATCCCGTCGAAGAGATGAACTATATTCTACAGCAGCAATCGGATACGGGCAGGCCAAGAGTGCTGGCTCCATACGGCGCTTCCGGGTACGTCATGTTTCGGGGAGGCGACATTCTCTGCGACGGCAGGCAGGATCCTTTTATCACTTCCGAATCCAAAGGCGTGTTCGGCTGGACCGCCTTCGAACGTTCCATGAACGGGTTTTCGGAATACTTGCCCGAAATCGTCGCCTACGACCGGCCGGATTATGTCGTAACGCGCAATAACTCTTCATACAAACACTTCGACGATTGGGTCAGCCGGTTCGGCGATCCGGTATTCAAAGGGGAGTATGGGAACGTATTTCTTACCAAAGGAATGACGAATTCCAAACCGTAAAGACAGAAAAAGGGCTTCTCCAAGGTCTGGTGACCGGGGGAAGCCCTCTTGTTATTTAGCAGCATTTCTTTCGATCATATGGTCATTTCCTGTGGGCTTAACGCTTGGGCCGCTTCGACGCGGTTCCGGCCTTGATGCTTAGCCCTGTATAACGCCTCGTCCGCAATGCGGAAAAGTTGCTCGGCATTGCTCGCGAAACCCGGATAGTGCGCGACGCCGATCGACAGCGTGACCTTGCCTCCGGTCGGGCTGTCTGTCTCCGCCATATATTTGCGAATGCGCTCGGCTTCGTGAAGCGCAACCTCGATGCTTTCGTTCGGAACGAGAATGACAAATTCCTCCCCGCCCATTCTGCAGCATTTGTAATCTTCATTGAACAACCGCCGCAGGTTATTCGCCAGAAACTTCAACACTTCGTCCCCTACGTCGTGACCGAACGTATCGTTCACAAGCTTGAAGTGATCCAGATCCAAGATGATCAGCGAAAACGGTCTGCTCATCGAAATCCAGTCTTTTATGTACTTGTCCATCGTCCGGCGATTGTTCAGTCCGGTCAGCGGATCGGTTTGGGCTTCCTGTGACAGGTTGTCGAACTGATACCGGAAGTGACGGACCGCCCTTCCGAACGCTTTGTGCAGCTCGTTCGCTTCGTAGTTCAATGAATGGATTTTCGGAAGCTCGTCCCTGCCGCTGTTGTTGGGGGAGAGCATGGAAGCGAATGAAGCCAACTTAACGAGCGGATCGGACAATTTGCGAATAATCCAATAAATCGCGATCAGGAAAATCAATAACGCAGGAAACATGTACAGCATAATTCGCAGCACAAGCTTGCTCGCAACGGTCAATACGACCTCCGTAGGCGTCTGGGCGACGATTCCCCATCCCGCTTCCCTGATGTAGGCGTAGCTAGCCAGCATATCCACGCCCTGGGAATTTACGACGCGTTCCATTCCGTTTAATCCGGCGGCGACGTGATCGATGACCGGGTTGCCTTCGACTTTCTCGCCGATGCGCGAAGAATCGGGATGGTACAACAATATCCCCTTAGAACTGACCACATAGGCGTAAGAGCCATCCGACTCGTTGGGAGCGCTCCCGAGTATCGTTTGAAAAATATTCGTTTCGTGCAGCCAGATCGACCCTCCGATAAAACCGCTATATCGGCCCTCGGAATCGTATAGAGGCTCGCTGATCATGACGATCAGCTTATTCGTCGCGGCGCTGATGTAAGGCTCGGAGATAAGCGAACGTTTCTGTTCAAGCGCTTGTTTCGTCCCGTCCGAGGCAATCAGGCTTCCCCTTTTGACCGCCGGGTTGGAGGACTCGACGAGTTTTCCGTCCTTACCGATGATAAATACGGAATTAAAAGAGGAGTTGCTCTTCTGGAACAGTTCGAGATAATCTTGGAGATCGGGCCTCGACAGGTCTTTGGCCAAATATTCTCCCGTAATCGCCAAGCCATGTTTCATATTGGCGAAGACCGCGTTCACCGTATCCGAGATCTTGTCGGCATAGACTTGATTTAACTGGAACGTGGTGTGTGTAAGCGATTGCTTTTCGCTGCTGTATGCGATGAACGAACTGATGGCCATCGTTGCCAGTACCGTCAGCGTAACGATCGCATTCACGGTTGACCTTAGTCTGAAGCCCTTTTGTAGATGCATAATCATTACCCCTATAGTTCTCTTATCTCATGTATTCGACAAAAAACCGCTTTCCCCTTGCTCCAATCGAAATTTCGGTTGTATCTTCTCGTTTTACGCGAGAACACGCAAAAAAGGCGCCCGAGGGCGCCCCGATTCGTTATGAATATTACTCTTCGGATTGAGCTTCGTTTCCGATCGACTTATCGCCATTCGCTAACCTGTTCAGCCACTTATTGATGTCGACTCCGGTGAGCGCTCCGACTGTTTCCGGCATCTTGGCGAGCAAGTCAGTCACATATCCGGTTACTTTACCTGCTCCACCGTTCGCCCCGCTTCCTCCGTCGACGATGACGATCTTCTCCGTCTTCGAGAGCGGCTCCGCGATCGCCCGCGCGATCTCCGGAAACTTCTGAACGATCATCTCGATGACCGCCGCTTCGCCGTACTTGCGCAGCGCGTCCGCGATCTTGTCCTTCGCTTCCGCTTCGGCTAAACCTTTAAGACGAATAACGTCGGCTTCGGCGGTACCTTCCGCTCTTTCCTTGTCCGCATTCGCGTTACCGGCCAATCTGACGGCTTCGGCATCCGCCTTCGCTTTCGCCTCGATCTGGTAACGGTCGGCCTCGGCCCGCTGCTCTTGGGCGAAACGCTCTGCTTCCGCCTGCTTCTTCACCGTCGCGACGAGCTCGCGTTCGCGGCGTTCGATCTCCTTGGCCTCGAGTTCGATCTGTTTCTCCCGCTCGATAACCTGAATTTGCATCTCTTCGGCTTTGACCGATTGCATCGAACGAGCTTCCTGGAGCTTATAAGCTTGGTCGGCTTCAGCCTTTTTCATGTCCTGCTCCTGCTTAAACGTCGCCTTTTTCACTTCCATCGCTTTGGCCGCTTCGGCGATATTCGTCTCCGCCGTGAATTCCGCCTTCTTGCCTTCCTCGAGTGCGATCGACTTGGCGATCTGCTCGTCCCGGTAAGCGTTCGCCTTGGCGATCTCCGCGTCCCGCTTTACCGAAGCGATCTGAGGCTGCCCGAGCGCTTCCAAATAACCGTTCTTGTCCCTGACGTCCCGGATGGTAAACGAGACGATCTGGAGACCCATTTTATTCAAGTCGCTTGCGGCGACTTCCTGCACGTTTCTCGCGAACTCTTCCCGGTTTTTATAGACGTCTTCGACGGTCATCGTGCCGAGAATCGCCCGCAGATGCCCTTCCATCGTCTGAGTGGCGATGCCCTTCAATTCCGCTTCCGGTTTATCCAGAAATTGTTCGGCAGCGGTCGCGATCGATTCCTGATCACCTTTTATCTTGATCTGGGCCACTCCATCCACCATGACCGGCACGCCGTGCACCGTGTAGACTTCGGGTGTATGTACGTCTACCGTCTGCACCTGCAGCGACAGGAAAGAAGCATTCTGTACGACCGGCCATACGAACGTGCCTCCGGCTTTTACGATTTTCATGCCATCTCGCGTCAGCGCGCCCGTTACGATCATCGCTTCGTCCGCTTTGACGGTGCGGTATCTCGAAGCGAATACGACAATAAGAAGAATAACGACGACTACGATTCCAACCGGGATATACAATGTTGCGTCCATGTTCAACCTACCTCTCTCTTATTGAATCATAAGATTCAAGTTCTATACTTTCTCCACGACGAATGTACCGGCCAGCTCGTCGACGATCCTGACCTGGGCGCCGTACGGAATCGCTTCGGAACCCGTCGATTTGGCAGGAGCGCTATGCCGGCTGCCTCCTTGCTCGTAAACGATTTCGCCCAGCCGCGACACCTCGATGGAAGTGACCACTTCCGCTTCCAGGCCGATCATCTGCTTGGCGGACATCGCCATCCCCTTCTGGGCCGCTTGCAGCGGAATGACGACCAGAAACAGCACGACCGACGATACGCCCAGCGCTACCAGAAGAGACAGACCGGCGATCAGCACCGCGGACCATCCGGTATTATGCAGCAGCATATACCCGACTCCGCCGAACACGGTAAGGAAAGTCGCAATAATGGTCGGTGACAAGAAAGGATGCTCGCCGGTATGGACGTCCAATCCGAATATGTCTCCAACTACAGCGGACAACACCGCGTAACCGACGCCGATTCCGAACAACACGATCAATAACGTCTCCAAGTTGCGTTGCACCCCCCTTCCGTTCCTTCTTGATGGTTCTACTAAGTAATACGTAAATTATGATGGAAAGTTACCCCTTTTTTCGTCAATGTCGGATATGATTCTTATATTTAGTAACTTCACTTTCCCGGGAAATGATTGCCCGCGGATGGGTCACTTCTAGTTCGGTAAAACCTATCTAAATTGCACGAAACCGCCTCTCGGGAACCTCTAATCCGGCGAAACCTATCTAAATCGTACCAAACCGTGTCTCGGGCGCCTCTAATCCGGCGAAACCTAACTAGTTCGCACGAAACCGCCTTTTGGCCACTCCTAGTTCGGAAAGCCCGACTAACCTCCGCTTTTTAGGCAAATGCAAAAGCAAGCTCCCCATGAAGGGGAGCCCGGTTCGACAAATCGCCGCTTTAATAGATTTTTTTCTGCTCGCGGTCGGCTTTCAGAATTTCCACCGCTTCCTTGAATCTCAGTGAATGGACGATCTCTCGCTCGCGCAGAAACTTCAGCGAATCCTGAATATCGACGTCATCGGTTAAGTCGATCAGCCACTGATACGTCGCTCGCGCCTTTTCTTCCGCGGCGATATCTTCATATAAATCGGCTATCGGATCGCCTTTAGCGGCTATGTAAGCAGCCGTCCAGGGTACGCCCGCGGCGTTATTATAGAACATCGCTCCGTCATGATTGGCGAAATTCGCGCCAAGACCCGCGGCTTCCAATTGCTCAGTAGTCGCATCCTTAGTCAGCTTATAAACGATATCTAAATTGCAACATAAGAAAAAGCCCTATTTGACTAGAGCTTTCGAGGATAATAACCGCTGTATGAATTTATCAAGATCAAGTTTTCCGAATACCTGTATAGTCCCCTTGCCGTCAATCGTCTTCTCGAAGGTCAATGGTTGCCCCATCATCGTTTCCGTCTTCGGCATTGGCATCACCTCTGCCTTATTTCTATGAGTATCAAGATTTGTCCAATTCATCTAGGTTGTTACGGCAAGGGCTTCAAGCTCATGTTTAGGTATTGTTGTTCCCTGTTTCTTGGCTTTCTCTATCGGGATCACCCTCCGATTGCTCGCGACCCGCTCGAAAACACCTCGTTATCATCAAATAGATAGCTTTGGAAGATTAGCCCTGTATTTGTAATAAATCGCCCTTGTGCATCCTTCGGTATCTGTTCGGCGGCTTCTGTGCTATCAAGAATAATTTGTGACAAGACATTATCCGCCCTGCCACAGATACGAAAGTCAATATTTGAGCGTATTTGCCCGCTTAGAATATCAGCCGATGGGCGTTGAGTTGCAATAATAAGGTGGATTCCAAAGGCTCGACCTTGCCGAGCAATGACAGATAAATGGCTTTCAATCTGTGAAATTAGCTCTTTTCGTTCTTTGGAAAGTCCGGTTTTATCGAGGATTTCCGCAATTTCATCACAAGCGAAGATAATACGCTTTAGATGGGTGTTTGTGGCGGTGTTATACTCGTCAATATTGGCACATTCTGCTTCACGAAATGCAGCCTTACGGCGTTGTAATTCGTCCGTTAGGCTTGTCAGCAGGTCGAGCAGATCGCTTTCATCAAAGCACATACGGCATTTTTTATGCCATGCAGCGGAAAAATCGACTCCACCCTTAAAATCGGCAATATAAACCTCTGCCCCCATTTCCACGCACTGCATTAGAAGCAGCTTTAGCAGAATGCTTTTACCCGAACCGCTAGAGCCGCCCAAAAGGATATGGGGGATTTTTGCAAGGTTGACTGTTTCTCGCCCGATTAGACTTTCTCCCAACACTAGCTCAAAACTTTCTTTACTTAGGTATTTGTCTTGCCAGCGTAGAAGTGGCGGCAGCATGGAACGTGGGGAAACGGTACATAGAATAATTCGCCGCCCGTTTTTACTTTGCTTCATATTGATAATTGTATCAATTAAAGCGCCCTTAATATTGTCTTTCTTATTCTCCCAAATGGATAGCGAGGTTTCGTTTTCATCAAACTCCCATATTGTAAGTTTAGGATTTTTGGGGTGTTTATACTTTGCAAGAAGCAAAGGCGGTTCGTGACTGTGATTTGTAAAGCCCGCTCTTATAAGGCGGTCTTGAAAAACTTTGGCTTTTAGTGGCGTTCCGATTGTGGATATGAGGCACAGCAAGCCGAGTAACAAGAACAGGGCAACAAGCCAGTCAACCGCTATTGTGAGTATAGGTAACAGTGAGAAAGCACTATCAAGCCCAACCAGCAGTTTGCCACGATAAGCCCACGCAAACGCCGCAACTAGCAAGTAGATAGCCACAAAGACATTTTTCCACCTGTGAATAGTGGAAAGTTGTCTAACCCCTGTTATGAAGCGTAAGTAAGCGGCTTTTTTTAATCTATTCCTTTCACGCCTGATTCTATCGTTTTGATTAACGTTATTCATTGAAAATGTCCTTTCCATCATTTAATGTGATTTGTTCAAAAACTTCCTCGTTTGGTCGATACTCAATATTTCGGTGTATACGCCTTAATAATGCTTGCCACGTTTCGGGTTGCTCTTTTTGAATAATGGGGTATTGAGCATTTAGAGCAAGATTGCTGATAATGTAAACCCTTGTGAAACAAGCTGTCTTGTTGGCATACCGACACCGAAGCTCTAAAGGGTATCCATCAAGCAGATTTAATAGCTCGCTAATCTTTAGTTGAGAACGGTATTCATCAAGCACGAGCGTTTCTTGTCCTGTATAGCTGTCAAAGGGGTGTTCATACTCTGTTACCCTATAAACGGCGGCATAGCCTCCCAGTTCCATTACATAGCGGGTTTTGCCAGTGCCAGTGCGTCCCCATAGATATGTCACTTCCATATTTCGGAATGTTGTGCGAAATTCTTCCGCTTTGACCGTTTGGCGAACACGTTCAATATCTGTTAGCCGTAACAGATATTCAGGATTTTGCTCCAAGATTTCGAAATTGCTTTTCCCGTCTTTTACAAGCTGATAAAGAAAATCAAGATCGGAGCGAGTGCCTGGGCGCTCTACAGGCAGTTCCCCCCATTCCTCAAATGTTGCTTTAATGGAAGTATCACTTTTGGGGTCACTTTCCCATTTTCCTGATTTTTCTACATATTGCTTGTTCTCCTTGCAACTCCCTCGTGCCTGTTCGATATGCGCCTCAGGGAAGTGTCGCTTGATAGTCGAGAACCGAACAGGGGAAGAACAAGCGATAAAAATATGAATATGCGGTGTGCCTTGCTCTCCAACTTCATCTGCCATGCAGAAGTATAGAATAGGGGTAATTTGTGACAGCTCTTTCTTGATTGCTGTATGATCTATCTGTTTCCTATTCTTAAAATTTATTGTGATTTGCCATTTGCGTGACTGTGTGTCCTTCAATTTGTCACCGTCCTTTACCATGACATATTTAAGACAAAATTCGACAAAATACAGCGGTGCGATTATGCGACATTGCGACAGAGGTTGCCTAAGGGTAATACTAGCCCTTAGGCAACCCCGCCACAGGGCAGTTTTCCTAAGGGAAAACCGCCTGCGACGGGGTTATGCCGATTGACTACAATCTTATAGCAGCAGTTTATTGGCTGCTGCTTTTCAGATTTAGCGGTGCTTTGCTAGGGCTTTCCTGGGCCAAGCTAATAGAAGCTATCAGTATAGTGCCAACAGCATAAGTGCCCTCAATAGGGGTTTCACGACTGTCCGTATTAAGGAACTCGAATGGTTGCCCTGCTTTGTTTCTACCACTACTGATCTCTGCTATTCCCGACATAGGTTTACCTGTGGTCTTGTCATGCCAACTACCTGTAACTAAGTATCTTTTTTCCATTTCAAAATCTCCTTTTTTCATTGCTGAACGTTCAGCTCCAACAGTTCAGCGTTTATTAGTGTGACAAAGGATCCCTTGCAATGTTCATTGTACGGAAAAAAGGTGTGTAAATCTGCCAAATTGCGGTGTAGCCCTATATGCAAATGTAAGTATTCAGATATAGGTACATTACCAATATAAATTGATAAGTACGCACATGTTGTGTATGATGAGGGAAATAACTTGGAGGTAAATATTATGAATTCAACGTTACCTAAATCTCGTTTAGCGGAATTAAGAAAGGAATTTGGTCTTACACAAGAAAAAATCGCTGAAGAACTAGGAATTAACAAGAACACTGTAAGCAGTGTAGAAACCTCAAGACGTTTTCTTACTATTGATAAAGGAATTGAGATAGCACAAAAGTATGGTGTTACCCTTGATTGGCTGTATGGGTTAAAGGACGCAGCTAAAGATGATAATGTATTAGATAACTTTCGTTCTTTCTTTAGTCTAGGGAAGCTTACAATACCAATTGAAACTAGGAGTGTGTTGAGTGAAACTTCATTTTTAACTATGCATCTTTCAAACGTGGTAAGGGATTATCTTTTGGAAATGAAAGAGATTGAAAGAATTAACGAGGAAAAGGATTTGCCCGAACCTGCTTACAAGGCTTGGAGTGAAAGTGTCAAAGCTAAATATTTAAAAGAGCTAGAGGAAAAAGGAGCAGGGGAAACAGCCGAATTTGTTTTGATTATGAATGATGAGCATTTCGGCTCTGACGTTGCCTATTGCATAGCTCGCAGACAACTACCAGAATTATCCGCCCGAGTTGCAATGGACAAGATGAATTTTGATAAGGAGTAGATTCACCGTTCCAAACCTCGTTTGAAATTACTATTGTTTGTTCCCAATGTTTTACGCCGACGAATTACACAATCGAAATAAAAAAAAGAGACATCCTCGCAATTCAAAAAAAAATAAAACGGGGATCGAGCTGCCGATTATGGCTGCCCGATCCCTTCCTATTGGAGTAAGTGACCCCTGCCAGGGCCATCACACTAAACAGTTTGCAAGATGAAACCTGGATCCTCTTCTACCTAATCCTTGAGGATAAAAATCCTCTGTACCGCTTCGAAAAATGGAGCCACTTACATAAGCACCCTTTTGGAGACAATATCCCCTCCAAACGAAGCAGAGAAATATTCGCTTCCATTACCGAAGAAGCCAAAAGCCAATTCTTCCGCTTGCAAGGAAAGCGGCGAGTGGACAAAGAATATTGGGCTTATGACATCACCTCTATCTCCAGCTATTCTGAGGATTGCGCCAAGTTCAATACAGAAGGAATAAAGAAGGTGATCAACTTGCGCTGGAGAGACCTCCGACCTGCCGTTCTACTGCCACAAGCTGGCGGGGAACATTCCTGACGCGAAGACCATCACGAATTTACTCTCTGATTTCTCTTCATCCGGGTTTTCTAATGAAGCTGGTGATGAACCGCAGCTTCTACAGCGAAAGCAACATCAACCTGCCTTATAGGGCACACTTGAAGTAATTGATTTCGACCAAGATGTCCCTCGGTGGATTTGCGTAATTGCCCGCACTACTCGTGCACTTGCCGGCTGATAGCACAACAGCGCATGTATGCTCCTCTCGCGGTGTTCGCTTTATAAGATACTTTCTCTTAATAAATATCCATGTATTGAACCTCGTTCAATCATGAAATCAAGAATCGGAATAATCTTGTTTTTCAATCTTATTTCTTCTTTGATTTTTTGTCTATTAATGAAGATATATTTTCTCAAGAACATTTCCAAATAGTATAAGGTATTTGATTCTAAATCATCAAGATATAAAGACTTGTTATTCGATACAATTGTATGAAGCCACTCAATACCTTCATCTTTAAAATTGCTTCCGATTGAATTCAAAATTTTGATAATAGAATACAATACAGATGGAATATTTCCAATTTCTTTAGAAGCGCTATTATAGAGAGTCAAATTTTCCTTTTTTAAGCTACGCCACTCTTCAATTCCTTCACGCCACCAACGCCATGCGAACAAGTAATTTATTATGATTTCTTTTAAATGATAGCTACGTGGATTTGAACATAGTTCTTTTATTTTAGGGTAGAGGTTATTCCAAATATGCCAAAATTGTTCATAACTGTTTAGGTAATCTTCCGCAAATACTAATTCTTCAATAAATGAAGCCGTTTCTTCTGTTGAAGAAAACGAATCAACAAATGGTTTTAGAAACACATCAATTTCACTTTTTTCTCTTTGTAAAATGAAATGAGCAAACTTTTTGAAAATATGTTTGCGTATCAAGTAAATGTTAGAGTCGTCCCCCGAATCATCTTTGTAACTTCTTCTGTCTATTAATAACTGTGAAGCTAATGAAGGCAACGATTTCGTATAAATGTCTAAGTGAATTTTATCTTTCGTCTCAGAAGGAATTATTTGAAGAACTATTTCCAAGTCATGAATATCCAGTGAGGCAATATTATTAATATCAAATGATATATTTTCAAAAGTGAAATCATCATTTATCTTGCCTAACCTTTCAAAAATTGAATTTTTAGAAATTCGTCCCCAACCTTTTTCTTTCCTTATTTCAGCAATGATACTTTTATAAATCGGTTTGATTTTTATATAACCAAACAAAATGGATTGTGCAACTTTTGAATCTTGTTCCCATAATTTTGATTTGTGAATTGATTCAATAACGTAGTCACATATTCTCTTGTAATGCCCAATTGATGTTTCATCTAAAAGTGCCAAAACCATTATCGAAACATAATCTTCTGTTTCTTCTGGATGTTCAATTACTAATGCTGGAATTGCATGGACAGCTGCTTCAACTCCGTCACTAATTTGATAGCCATAATCATCTGCAAAAAGATTAGATATAGTTGCAAGAACTATTTCTTTGCAAAAAGCCTTATCTTCTTTTGATAGTTTGTCTTTGTGCTCAAGTAATAATTTTGAACATGAAAACGCAGGTATGGAATGATCAAACATACCTATTCCGTTTCGTCCCTCTTTCAGTTCTTCAACAAGTTGTTTTGTTTCGGATAATGCTAAAAGAGGATTGTTGTCATATTCCTCTTGTTTTGTGGTTTTAGTTTGATTTCTTGCACCAACCAAAAAATCTGCCCACACTCTTAGCGAAGAATATTTTAAAACATCTTGGTATTGATTTAAGGCTTCTTCACTTTCCTTTTTAAGTTCATCAGAAAGCTCTTTGGGACTAAATTCTATTCGTAAATGGTTTTCGTCATGTTTTGATACTTTTGGTATTAAATTTCGTCTGTCCATTCTTGCCAACAAAATTCCGTAAGACTTACTTGTTGGGGCGCTTGATTTATGTTGGTCAATTATCTCAAACAATTTTCCGATGAATTCTGTGTTTTCTTCATCTGTAAAACCTTTTACGCCAAATAGCTGATAATTCAAAAACAATGATTCTAAATTTGAGTTTCTATGTGTATCCTCACAAGTTTTCAATCTTTCATCTGTGTATAAAATATCTCTGATTTTATCCATTCCATATCCTATTGAATACAGTGATTTTATGTGAAATTCATTTGTGCACCTGGAAGTGTCCAAATGAAAAAATTCTATTGTTTTGAATAAAATCAAAGCAACATCATAAAACTTATCAGGATTTGCAAGCACAACGCTACAAACTATAGAAGTAAAAGAAGTTGAATTTGATTGATTAAGAATTCGTAGAAGTATATCCTGAATTAATTCAGAATCTAAAATTTGAGAATAATCCAGAAGAATTTTTTCTAATGCCATATGTATCGACTGCAATACGTTTGGAACAACAGGGCTTCCGTTGCCACGATACATACTCCATATAGCACCGCTCAAATACTGTGTTACTTCCGTTCCATTAGTGTGTAATGTAACTTTTACGACATCTTCTTTTCCATAATCAGATTTACTATAAGATTCAACAGCCCTATTCGTAAAATCTATGATAAAATCAAGCGTTTTGTAGAATTCTATTTGTAATAACCATTTTACTGGGGTTTGATTAGCACTTGAAGGAAAATAATTGAATTCATGTTTTTCTGCTAGGCCATATCTACTTTCCATTGTTTCTCTATCATATCCAAATCTGTCTTTCTTTTTCGGCTGTTTTTGCCAAAACAAATCACACAATTGAATAACGGATAGCGGAAGTGTTTTAATTAATTCAGCTGCTATGTATGGTTTTTCTAAAATTTTAGAGCAAAGTCCTTCGTATGGGTCTCTGTGTTCAGTCCATTTATTTGAAACGACTTTGTCAAATATTTCTTTTAGTTCTGATTTTAGTTCATTGGCTGCATTGAAAACCACTTTCATTATATTTTCTTCTGTAACTTCTTGCATATAGAAGTTTTCTTCAGTTTCAGTTTTTTGAATTAAACTCAAAGCTAGTAAGCCTGCGTATCTTGTTGTTTCTCCTATTTTGTTGAAGTCGCACCAATCAGTTAATACTGGCAAAACAAGTTTTAAATTTCTATCAAAAAAGTCAGATTTATGTTTGTAAATAAGGGCAATTACTTCTTCCCAACCTTTTCCTTTAGGTTTTATGATTTCAATATTTTGAATTGCTGAAATATCAGTGCAAGCAATTCTTAGTAGAAACAAAATTCGTTTTAGTATCTCAAAATCATTTGCAATGAATTCCTTTTCGAAAAAATTAAAGAATGTTTCCGAGTACTCCGACAGTAAAACAGAAACTAAAATTTCATCTTTCCAAAATTGTGTTACCTCAACGTTTGTGAATGCATCGTGAATAAAACTTTCTATTTCTTTACTGTTTTCAGATAAATGGTCAGATAACCACAATCTAAATGCTCTGCGAATTGGTAATGAATTTCCTAAGTCGTCGAAAAATTCTTTTGTATTTGAATGATTCGAAAAACTGCGGGAAACTATTTTGTTCAACGTCCATTCTTCATAAATGTCATGTGTAATGAAATATCCGTTATGCGTGTCGTCATATCCAAGTAATTCGTCTTGCTTTAATTGAAATAATGCTGATTGCGGCAAACTATCTGCATTGATATAAAATCTTCCTGTTTCACATCTTTGTTTTGCAATGCTGATTATACACCTTTCTCTTTCAAGATGAAGGTTGTCTTTTTGAACAGTATTTTGTATTCTCTTTTTCCAAAGCAAGTCAATAAATCCATTATAGTTTCCTTGCTTGTCAATGTTTGAATACTGTTGAACATACTCTCTTAGATAAAACAAGTTTCTAAGTCGTTCTAAGAATTTTTGATTATCGGGAAGTGAGAATTTGAATTCATCTGCTATTAATTTTAGTTCATCCGCACCAATTAAAGAAACGTCATTCACCTCAAATGGCAACTGATAATTCTCCTTGATGTGAAAAGCTAAATCGTTAAGATAAGCATAGCGTGTTGTAAAGATGATATTCCAAGCACTCTCTTTTAACTTTTGTATTAGCGTAGTGAGAATGTCGTTGTTAGAAATCTCTGCGAGTTTTTCTGCGGAATCAATTACAAATATTTTAAGTGGTTCATCTTTGTAGGCATTGAGAAATTCTGAAAATGTAAATTTGTGGTTAAAGCGAAATATGTCGTTAATGTGATTTGCATTTAGTTCATTTGCTTTAAAAACACAAATTGGTATTTTGTTAAAATAAGCATTATAAAACTCCTTCAAGATTGAGGTTTTACCGCATCCGCCTTCGCCTGAAATAATTATGTTTTTTTTCTTTTGAGAAGTATTTGCTATTGCTTCAACAACAGAACTTCGGTCAATTTTAATTTGTTTGTCTCCAAAAGATATTTCTGTTTGAATTGCTTGTAATATATTCTCGTTGTGTTTATAAATTTCATCAAGCAAATCTCCTTCGTTTGGGTCAAGGCTGAAAAAAATGTCATTGATGTATTTGTTGTCAGGCAAAGACAATTGTAGTTCAAAATGACTTGGAACTCGCCATTGAATATTAATTCCTTCTGTCTTAGCGGCTTTCTCAATGTCTAATTGGTATTGAGGTTTCTTCTTGCTTTTAATGGTGCTTTCGGAAAGTTCTTTGTTGATGTATAGAAGTAATTCGTCTAAGTGTTTGTTTTTAGCTTTGGCCTTCTTGATTGAATCTATTATGTCATCTTTGTTGTCAGTGATTGAGGTTGTGTAATATTTAGATTGAAAGCCAAAATATTTACCGTCTTTTTCGATCGTTTCTGTCTCAATTCCTGTTTGGTTTTTATAGCGAAATAATCCAATTCGATTATTAAACTCTGCACAGAAAAGCAAATAAGACATTTGTTCAAATGCCCACGTCTCTCGATTGTCGAATTTCACACCAAAAATTTTCCAATTCATTCATTTGCACCTTCCTTGTATGTACTAGCCCGCCACGGACGGCGGTCGCCTTGGGGCGGGGACTAGGAATTCTTCTATCAAAATTCAATTTACTTCCCTTGTCTTGATGCTCTGACTTTCGCACAACGTGCACGTATTCACGAACCCTCACTGGCTTGAGGGTCCGACGGACTTAGCCAGTGCAGGGTTGTCCGGCTGAAATCGCTTCCCTAAATCCTTCTGTCGGACCGAGGGCCGGATGGCCAATGCGTGAATATGGTTTATCCGATGCTGCTTCTTCTTTGAATAACAAACAAATTACTATTCAATCAATATTATCAAGATATATGCATAGTTAATCTGCAACGTATTGGTCTATATATTCCTGAAAACGCTCTTCCGACCATAAATACTCGTATTCTCTAGTTTCGTTGCTAATTTCCTTATCTATATCAATGGAGTTTATCCATTCAGCTATAGTGCAAACATCTCTATAACTTCTATTCTTTCCGAATACATATTCTAAATCAGACGGATAACATGGTATAGGGAAAGTATCCATTCCCCTCGTTTGGAAACATCCCAAAATATATGAATTAGAGTAGTATTCAATTCCATTAGGATATTTATTGAGTTTAGGAATATATCCTAATACTAACTGATATAAACTTTCATCTCTGAAGCCAGAATAGTTCTCGGGCGACGCAATACCTACTACAAGACTTAATACTTTTGACTTGACCGCCCCAATAATCTCCTCACGAATTATTAGATCATTATAATATTTAATAAAGGTTTCCTTATGCTTCTGTCTTGTCAACATGTCACATATATCATCCCAGAAAAGTACTTGAATATTGAAGCCATATAGTGTGTAGACTTCTTTATCTAAATCAATTATTTCATTTTGAATACTCGAATCTCTTGGAGCAGTTGTAGTAAATAGAAATTTTTTTAGATTTTTATTGAAATTAGATGCCCTTTCAGCTTCGCTTTTGATCTCTGAGATTAGACTTCTTCTAAAATTTCTTTCACTTATATCTGCTTTAGACTTTACTTTGCACTGTATCCCTACTAATTCTTGTTTCGAATCATAGCCATATATATCAACGCCATTTTGACTTTGACCGGACCTTCCATTCTTTTGAATTCTCTCAAGATACACAGCATAAAGATCATGTATTAATGATTCAAATTTAATTCCGTCAGTGATTTCTGGAATTTTGATATAGTCGTACATCTTAATTCTCCTTTATCATCCAATGTCAACATGCGTTTGAGTAAGAAGCTGTATTCTGAATACGATAGCTTACATTTACTTTGTCAATTGTCTATATGCAGTGATAAATCCACGTATTTAAAGAGTTTTTCAAATTCGGATAACGTTACTGTATCTTCGACGTCCCACCGACTTAAACGCCCAACGGGAGTGGCCGCGATGCTGTTAGTCGGTGCGGATGTGTCCGCCAGATTCCACTTCCTTGCCATTCCCCTTCGGGCGGACCGAGGAGCCGTCAGCTCCGATGCGTGGATATGATGTTAGGTCAAGTTAATGCCATCTTGAATATTCTTCCTAATGTTTGATATATTTAATCATATTAAATTTAGGAGGAGATAAATTGGAAATTAAAGAATTCTTACCTTATTTAAGTGTGCCATCAATAATTGGAGGTATCGTTCTAATTATTAGAATAATTGCTTTAGCAAGAACAACAAAAATCGAAAGATTGCTAATGAATGATCAAAAGAACATAACAATATTCTTGATTCAGTCTTTCTTTGCATCAATAATTACCGCAATAATCGCACTGTATTTCACTTCACTTGCAGATGGTGATGAACAAATAGAGTTTTATGTAGCTCTTTTCTTAGTTTATTTTGTTCTAGCTTTCGCCTCAGTACCTGGAGTATACAGTGTCTTGAGTCTAGTTAAAAAACGCTCAATTCATTATGTACTGGTAGATTCTGAAGTTGTAACAGATTCTATGGCCCCTGTTAACGATCCTGTTGAAGTTACTGTTGGAGCTCAATATAAAATTAAATTATATATTCATCGTGTAACATTTGAGGATAAAGTAATAGTATCAAGTAAACCAACTTTGAATGACATTCAAGGATTTAAAAGAGTAATAGATAAATCTTTTCTTTATGATAAAGACATTTTTGAAGAAAAGCTTTAATCTCACCTAACTGCTTATTTACGAAGTTCGCAGATGCAGATACATATACTGTTATATTCGATAAGCCTTTAGATTTCCCTTTTATGTATTGAGCAAATCTGCCCGTTAGTTTGGCGGGGTTATGGTGGCTCTCGCTAACGGAGAAGTGGCTTTTTTTCCGGATGAGTGGCACTCTAAACACCGGAATGGTGGCTCTTTTTGACCGAAATATTTAGTGAATAAAGTAAATGATAAAAGCCTGAGGTTGAGAGCAGCCCCAGGCTTCAAACTCGTTATTATTGCAGAGAAATGGTCACTGGTAATTATCCAGAAACTTTCTTATTCCTTCATTATGATCTTCAAGTTAATCCCATTTTCTTCCTTCGTGTAAATGATCGTATCAATAAATTCACGCAGAATATCATTTGCTTCGTTTTCTGGGATGTTGTCACCATGAGTTAGAAAACGTCTCATGTTTTCAAGTCGTGCAGAAACTTTATCGTGTTCTGACATTTTGTTCTCTGCTGTCATTTCCTCGATCTGTTCTTCAAGTGAAGCGATCTGCTCCTTAAAGGATGCAATTTGCTTACGAGCCTCATCTGGAGTGAAGATTTCCATAACGAAACCTTGTTGCACTCGTTTAATATCCTTGTTTAGTTTCTCGATCTGCTTTTCTCTACGCTTGATCTCCTCATCAAAATTCTGTACCTCATCATCAGTCATGAGATGGATGTATTGTTCAAGCTGCTCAACATATTGAGCAAAGTATTCATGGAAAAGGGTTTTAAAGTCATCAACGTATGCCCCACCATTCGTGCATGTGGTGTAGGTTCCATCATCTTTGTATGTCCGTGTCCTACAGCTTGTAATTCTCTTCTTGCCGTGCGCATTTTGAAATGAGTGGATATTGCCACAGACTCCACAACGTACCAAACCAGAAAATGTATGTTTCCCAACTTTCAAAGCAGCAGGTCGGGAGTTACGTTCGTTTCTAATTCTCTGTGCCATATCAAACAATTCTTGAGGAACGATTGGTTGATGAGCTTCCTTAATCAAAATTTGATCTTCCGTTGAAGTTCGTTCTGTTACACGTTTTCCGTCTTGTTTGTACTGTTTAGTACGTCCGTATGAGGAGTGTCCAGCATAAACAACATTGGCAATCATTCGTGCCACAGAGGATGAACTCCATTGCATGTTAGTAATCCCTGCATTGGTGAAGTCGTATGCTATAGTTGTGGTAGACTTTCCTGACACGTACTCATTGAACATACGCACAATGATCTCGGCATCCTCAGGGACGATCTCAAGATTCTTTGTGTCCCGATTATATCGATACCCAAACGGAACTTTTTTGCCCATCCAATTACCCTTCTTTGCCGATTCTCTTGAACCCCTCATAAGACGCTTTCTAGTAGTTTGCCATTCCCGCTTTTCGATCAGAGCAATAATGTCGCCGCTGAACATTTGATCTTCATTGGTATAGTCCGTCATCGATGTTGGAGTAACTAGAACACAACCAGACTTAATCATGATTTCTTTGACTTCCTCGTAATGTTTCGTGTTCCGAGTCAGACGAGATTGTTCGGTGCAAACGATGGCATCGTATTCATAGTGCTTGATCTTGGACAGAAGCTTCTGGAACTCTGGACGATCCCATTCTTGAGATGATCCTGTCTCACTGTACAAATCATACACATACCCGCGCTTTTCACATAGTTCTATCAGTGAATTAGCTTGTCCATCTATAGATGTAGTTGTCTTATCATCGGCTTCGCGGCTCTTTCTGCAATAGATTGCAACCTTCTTAATCGCCATGATATTTCATCCCCTCATGGTATATTATTCCTTGAGAAGATTATATCATATCAGTTGCAACTAAGAAGCCGTTTGTTTGTAAATCATTGTGGCAATCATTTCCAGGTGGGCAAATTCCTCCGTCCCGATATCGGTCAGCAGTCCGACAACCTTGTCCGGGATCGTATACCTTTGGTTCAGGTAACGCAAAGCCGCCGACAATTCCCCGTCCGCACCCCCATATTGCTCGACAAGATAACGTGCCATCCGAGGATCGCATTTGCTCACCCTAACGGGATATTGCAGCTTCTTCTCATAGATCCACATGGATTAGGATTCCTCCCTCCTCATACTTGCCACGGCCACGGAGTTTCGACCCACTGCCACGGAAAACGGCTATAGCTGTGACCAAATTGCATCAGCGGTCCGTACCTCATCTCGAACTCGTTCGCGATTTGCCGCCGTCTCTGCGCAAGTTGATTAAACTGCTGAACGGCTTGCATATCCGTTGGATGGGTGTCTAAGTACAAGGTTAATTCCACCAACGCGAAATCCGTTCTTTGCAGTTCGAGCAAATCCCGGCAATAGTCTTCGTCGCCCCTGACGCTCTTTTCCGGGCTTTGAGCCGCTTCGTTCCGATATCCGCGTTCGTTGCGATCGTTGCGGTCATTTCTATCGTTACGATCGTAGCGGTCGTTACGGTCATCCCGCTCGAATCGGTCAACCATGTTTCTTACCTCCTTTGGCTTCCTGCCTAGACGGATAAGAGCTATATAGGGCGGGCCATAAAGTACCTCGATTCAACGCCTCGTCCAAAGGGAATTGCGGCAAATTCATCGGCTGGAACACGATATATTGATTGGGGGGCACGACATACCATTTTACGCGGATAGGGGGACATGGGTCATGCGGACCGACAAAAGGCATCCAACTCCGCCACTGGGCATCATTCATCCTGCTGTAACCTCCTCCGTTGTTTTCCATAAAGATTATATTTTTTTCGGGGATTGTCTTATTCCGTAAATTCCAAATGCCAAGCATAAACGGCTTACGCCGTCCTTAGGATCGGAGGATAACGTTTATGTCGGAGGTGATTCAGATAAGTATGGCGATTGTTATACTTTCTGAATCACCAAAAAAGCCGTCCCCTATCAATCTAGGAACGGCTGAAAACCATAGCAGACAAATCTACTACTGAAACCTGATTTTGAAATCGAACAGCCCGGCCTTACGCATCGCCATGAATACAATCACGACGATTGGCCCGAGGAATACGCCGACGACGCCGACGAGCTCGTAGCCTACGTACAAGCTGATTAGCGCAGACAATGCGCCGATTCCGACCGCGTCCCCGAGTATTTTCGGCTCCACGATTCTACGGACGATGGTAATGACCAGGAAGAGCAAGATCAAACCGATGCCGGTGTACATTTCGCCCGTGGCCATTTGATAAACCGCCCAAGGAACGAGCGCCGAACCTACCCCGAGAACCGGAAGAATATCCACGACGACGATTACCAGCGCGATGGCCAGTGGATACCCCGTTCCGATAAAGAGCAAGCCTGCGAACGAAAGAACGTACGTAAAGAGGCTGAGCAGCAACTGCGCGCGAATAAAACCGAATACCGATCGTCGCAGGCTCTGCAACACTTCTTCTACCTGGAGCTGGGACTTCTCTTCGAACAACGACAAAAACGAAGCTTTCATCATCGGCAAACTAAACGCGAATAGATAGACGGCCACCAAGAAAACGACAAAGAAAATAAAAAAGTCCGGAATGCCCGAAGCGAAACTGAACAATACGCCCGATAGTTTGGTCGACAATTGCCCCAGCGCCGCGGTAATATTGGACACCCATTTCTCCAATTCTTCCGGCAAAGGCGTTGCTCCGCGACTGGAATAGCTCTGTGCTTGTCCGATCAAATTTCTTACGTATTCGTTCGCGTTCTCCAACATACCCGGGAGCTTATCGAGAAAAGCCCGCAACTCGGTCACCAGCTTCATTCCGATCAGCCCAAGCAAACCCAGGAACACGATCGTAAACAAAGTACTTGAAGCCGTCGAGGCGGCCAACCGGTTCATACCAGTTTTTCTCATTAGCAACAAAGTCAAAGGTTCGAGGAAAATGGCCGCCACGAGCGCCAGAAGAAACGGCGCTCCGACCGTAAACAATAAATACAGAAATACGAGCGAAGCGACCATCAGCACCAATACGCGAATCGGCACATCCTATCCTCTCCCTCTTCAAACCGTTACTGCAGTTGATCGTCGGTCGGGCCTAATCCCTTAGGTGCGGTTTCCGCGATGGCGATTTTATTTTTGTAAATATGTACGCGCTGAACCCGCAACCTCTCTGTTTGAGCAATTTCGAAGACGTAACCTTCGTGGATGACTTTCTGGCCTTTCGAAATATTGCCTTCCAAATGATTGAACAACCATCCTCCGATCGAATCCACTTCCTCGTCTTCGATCCCGAGTCCCAGCAAATCATTCACGTCTTCAATCAGCATACGCCCGTCCACGGAAGTTAATTCCCCTTTTACGATCACATTCGGAAGCTCATTGTCAAATTCGTCCTGGAGTTCGCCGACGAGTTCTTCCAATATCGTTTCCGCGGTCAGCATTCCGGCCGTGCCGCCGTATTCGTCGATGACGATCGCGACTTGGGATTTCCTTCGTTGCATCAGCTTCAGCACCTTGCTCACTTCCATCGATTCCGGAACGCTGAGAATCGGCCGGAGAAACTCTTTGAGATTGTGGTCTTCATCCGGATCAGCCGTTAACAGATCCGTGATATGTACGAAACCGATAATTTGATCCTTATCTTCGAGTCCGACGGGATAACGGGTATGCTTCGTCGCGTACACCGTCTTCAAGTTTTCGGAATACGGCACGTTCGCGAACAAGCAGTCCATATCCGTACGGGGAAGCATCACTTCGCGGGCCACGCGATCCGAAAATTCGAACACGTTATCGAACAATGTCATCTCGTCTTTGTCGATGATACCGCTCTTCGCGCTTTGGTCCATCAGAATTCGGATCTCCTCTTCCGTATGCGCCGCGTCGTGTTCGCTGGCCGGCTCGACGCCGATCAGCTTCAGCAGCCGGTTCGCCGAACCGTTCAAAAACCAGATGACCGGGAGAAACAACCGATAGAACATGAGCAGCGGCCAGGACAACCAGAGCGATACGCCGACGGAACGTTGAATAGCCAACGACTTCGGCGCAAGCTCTCCAAGGACGATGTGTAAAAATGTAATGATGCAGAATGCGGCAGCGAACGAAATCGAATGAATGATCGTCTCGTCGGTCACTCCGAAATTATGCAGCAAAGGCGAGATGATTAAATCGGCGATCGCCGGTTCTCCGACCCAACCGAGCCCCAGAGATGCTAGCGTAATGCCGAGTTGAGTCGCCGATAAGTAAGCGTCCAGCCTTTTGTTGACCTTCAGCGCATATTTGGCGCGCACGTTGCCCTCGTTGCTTAACTGCGTTAATCGGGATTGACGCACTTTAACGAGCGCGAATTCCGACGCGACGAAAAACCCGTTAAGAAACACTAGGAACAAGACGAGAACAACGTTCCAGAAAATTAAACTCCAATGAATTTCCAAGCGAATCGTGCTCCTCCTCTACTCCCCCGCTATAGCCGTACGAATGTCGCAGCCTTTAGGGGAATGCACGCCTTTGCGTAAAATCGACATCGCGATAGTACATATCGGACACGAGCAAATTCGGACCGCAGCAGCCGGCGCTCGGGCAATGGCAATTGACCGCTTGCTGCATCGGATGTACCCGCCACTTGGCGAATATGTCATCCAGCTTTTCGCTGCGAATATTTCCGAACGAAGGCACGGATGCGAAATCCGTTACGTAAACGTCTCCGCTGAACAGATTGACGTTCACCCGGTTTCTCCCGTCCGGATCGTTGCGGACGGTGACATTGGTTTCTTCTTTCAGCCTGCGGACCAGACTGCGCTCTTCCTCATTTTCGCTGCAAGCGAAGAAAGGCAACGTGCCGAACAACATCCAGACTTCGGGATCGCGGATATCGAGCAGCGTCGTCACCGCTTGGAACATTTGCTCTCGGCTGATGGCTGGCAGTCCGGAAGCGAATGAGCTTGGGTACATCGGATGCACTTCATGGCGTCTGCAGCCCATCTCGATAATAAGCCGGTGAATATCCGCGATTTTGTCGTGAGTGCGATAGTTGATCATCGACTCCGCGGATACGAACAATCCGCCTTTGGCTAGCCTTTGCGAATTGTCGATCATTCTTTCATACAATTTGGAAGTCGTCTCCGGACGGACGTTGCGCCCCGTACGGGCAAAGCCGACCTGGTGGAAATCCTCCGCTTGCGTATAGTTAAACGATATGTGCATCACATCCAAATAAGGAGCGATAAGTTCGTATCTTTCAAAGTCCAGCGTAACGTTCGAATTCAATTGCGTGCGTATCCCGCGCGCACGGGCATACTTTAGCACGGGAAGCATAATATCGCGGACCGTCTCCATACGGAAGGTCGGCTCTCCTCCGGTCATGCTGATCGTTTCTAGATGTTCGACTTCGTCGAGCCGTCGAAACAGAAGATCGAGCGGAAGATGCGGCGCCTCGCTCGTCGTTAAGCTATCGCCTACCGCGCAATGCTCGCACCTCATATTGCACAAGTGAGTTACGGTCAGTTCCACGCTAGTTAATTCGTGGCGTCCAAAACGCTGCAAGGAACGAATCGGATCCCATGGGTCATACGAAGGAGATAATACTTTCCAATCAATAGGCGGTGCATAAGGAGTGTCCGTTGTCGGACGTGTTAGTGCTTGCATCGTTCGTGCTCCTGTCGTTTGTTACGTTCTTATTATTGTACTGGTCGACGTCAAGAAAAACAAACCTTCATCTCGCCTCCCGACAAAGCAGGCTGCCCCGTCCGCGGAATCGAGATCCGCGGACGGGGCAGCCGTTGTCGTGTTATGCCGGCATCATGCTCATTTGGTTCGAATCCAGTTCAATCTTCGAGATCAGCACATTCAGATTTTTGGACAAGTCCATATCGAAAGGCACTTTCAACTCGACGCCTTCCTCGTCCGTCAGCACCCTAATGATGGGACGATGCGCGCAAGTCGAATTAATGTCGCTGACGACCGCGCTTTGTCCCGTATTCAGCTTGACCGTAAGCCCGATCGGATAGATCGCTACCTTGTCCCTGAACATTTGCAGCATCGAAGTATCGTACAGCGTTCCGCTTCCGGAATAGAGCATTTCGACGGCTTGATGCGGAAGCAACGCGTCGCGGTATACCCGATTGCTTGTCATCGCGTCGTAAGAATCCACGATCCCGATCCACTTGGCGTAATCGTGGATCTCGTTTCCTTTAATTCCGCGCGGATACCCGGTACCATTGAGCCTTTCATGGTGCTGGTATGCGCAGTGGGCGGCCAGTATCGGGATATTGGGCTCGTCCTTCAGCAAATAAAAGCCAAGCTCCGTGTGCCTTTTTACTTCTTCGTATTCGGAAGCCGACAGCATGCCCGGTTTGAGGAGTACCTGCATGGAAATCTGGGTTTTGCCGATATCATGCAACAAAGCTCCAATGCCAAGCGTCAAAAGTTCGTCTCGACTATAGCCGTTGGCCATGCCGAGCAATGTCGTATATACGCATACATTCATCGAATGCATGTACAAATAATGATCGACCGTGTGTAAGTTCATGACCATGATCATCGCGTCCTTGTTGCTTGCCAAGTCGTCCATAATCATGTGCATGACTTCCCTCATTTTGCGTCCGACGTACGGATAGACGACAGTCCTGCTTTTGCCAGGCGCGCTGATGAAGTCGCGAAACGTAGTGCGTATCGCTTGAAGCGTACGTCTTTGCGTTTCTTCGTTAAGCAACTCGGGAACGACCAATCCTTCCATTCGGGAATCTTGAACGTATATAAAGCTGATTCCGCACTCTCCCAAACGCCGAATAATCGTCGAGGTCAACTCGACGCCCTCAGCCAATAGCACGACGCCTTCATCGGAGTAAATTCTCTTAGCCAGTTTCATGCCTGGCCGGCATAGAGAGATCGGCATCATGCGCATTTCGTAATCTCCCTCCCTCGATGTATCGAAATCGGACCAGAAAACAAAAACCGCCTAATCAATTCATCGGTAGCTGTTTTCAAATATTGAAGAGAAATTCGGGAAATATCCGCTTTAAACCGCATGAATCGACATGGATAGCCCCTATCTCAATATTAAGAGATAGAAAAGCGCGGCAATCGCGAAACGGTACCAAGCAAAATATTTGAGCTTGAACTTCTGCAAAGCTTTAAGAAATGCAATTACGACAACCCAAGCGACAAGGAAAGATACGATAAAACCAGTTAATAGAAAGCCGACATCGATATTGCCGGACTTGAAATTGTCGATATTGCTAAGAATCTCGTACCCCGTCGCTACCGTCATGATCGGAATGGCGATAAAGAAGGAAAAGTCCGCAGACGCCCGATAGCTGACTCCGCCTAACATACCTGCCGCAATCGTCGAACCCGATCTTGAAAAGCCCGGCCAGACGGCGGAAATACATTGAAGAACGCCGATCAATAAAGCTTGTTTGTATGAAATATCGTCCATCGTTTCCGCGGTGCGTTTGATTTTGCCCGAATCGTACAAATACTCAGACACCCACATGTAAATACCGCCGACGACAAGCGCCCACAATACCGGGGCGTCGTGAAAACCGAATTGCTTAATATGATCGCGGAAAATGTACGCAACGCCGAGCGGAGGCAGGATTCCTAGCGCGACATGGATCAGATTCAATTTACGTTTCGGGAAAGAATCGACGTTCAGCCCCCGAACCGCTTCTTTCTTGCCCAGTCCGAATACTTGTAAAATCTTGTTTCGATAGACGAGCGCGATCGCAAGGATCGCCGCGAATTGGATAACGATCTCGAACGTTTTGAGCTGCTCGGGCGCTTCTTCGTACCCTAGCAGCTTATTCGTCAAGATCATGTGTCCCGTCGACGATACGGGCAGAAACTCCGTTAATCCTTCTACGATTCCCAGAATGATCGAGTCGAACCAATGCAACATGTTTTATTCTCACTCCTATTTCATTCGTTAGTTGTATGAAATGCGGCAAGCCGCTTACAACTCGTCTATGAAATGCCATCTGGGTGATTTGGACGCTTCTACCAAGCGCGGATCATTAAGCGCCTCGGACAGAACGTCCCGGATGAATTCTGGTAGAAAATAACGAATGTCTCGCCCTTCTTTGAGCTCAAGGTATCCGACCCCGAAAGTGAACATATCGAGGGTGCCGACGACATATTCCCGTTCTACGTCGAGAATTTCCCCGTTGACCCTGACTTCCTGAATTCGCCGATACGGATCGCGCTTAAGGTCAGCTGTCGCTTCCAGGCCGTCCGCGCATAACATTCCTAATACCCGTCCACGAAAACCGAATCCCTTGATCTCCTTGTTTTGAAATTCGGGAAGCAAGCTTTCCTCCAGGGATCTCAAGATCAAGTCTCCGCGAAGTAGAATAGCGCAAGGATTGATCGGAGACGGGCATATGGCGTGAATCGTCTTCTCGGTGACTTCTCCGGCTGGTAAATCTTCTAGAAGTTGACCGGCGTTCACGAGACCGATCTCTGCGCCCGTCAAGCGTCTGATCGCGCAGGCGAGCAGCGTAGGCAGCGAAGATTCCGCATCATGACGCGACGCCATTGACTCGGACAACGTCGCGATACGCCGCTGCATCTTTAACTTGGCACGCTCGCCGTAGTCCGATATTAGCTTATCCATCCCGGGGCTTGCAGGGAATGCGTCTGTTGCGAGACATCCTCCCGTCACTTTCAGAAGCTTGTTACCTTCCCCGAGTTCCAACTCGAGACGCCCAATATAAGCACCGAATTTCCCGGCGGCACAGATCGCGGTCGAACCGACAATCAGCGGCGTTTCCAGAAGGTGATGGGTGTGCCCGCCAAGAATAAGATCGATTCCTTCCACGACGGCCGCGATTCGCTCGTCCTGGCGAAGACCGAGATGGGAGAGCAGGATCAGCACATCAACTTCCGGGCGAAGACGTTCCGCTTCCGTTTTCAATGCTTCGATGGGATCGTCGACTTCCCAGCCCAATAACCGATAATACTCATCGAACGGAGCGGTAAGTCCGATGAGGCCTATCTTGACACCCTTCTTGACCAACGTCAAGGACGGAGTCATCCACGAGGGCGGGCGTCCGGTTCCAAGCAGCTTCATGTTCGCGCAGACGTACGGGATCGTCATACCGCCGAGAATGCTCTCCAACTCGGAAGGGGTATAGCTTAACCCTTCGTTATTTCCAAGCGCCACCGCATCGTAGCCGATCCGTTCAAGCGCCGCCCGGTTCACTGCCGCTTGCGTTCCTTCCGTCTCCATACGGGCTCTGTCCAGAAAATCGCCGCAATCGACGAGGATCAGCTTGTCGGGATCGATTGCGCTTCTCGCATGGGCAACGTAACTCGCGATTCGGGAAGTTTCTTCGAAATGGCTGTGAATATCGTTCGTATGCAGCAGCGTTAACGTGACGTTCGGTTTGGTCATGCAGTGATCAACCTTCTATTGATGGACAATCTGATCTCTCCTAACCGCCGATCTGCGACATTCGACGCTCCGTCGGCACGTGGCTTTGTTGGGATCCGGCAAGCAGCGCGGCCATCTCGTGATTCTCCGGCTTAATATCCATCGCCTTCCTGAACAACTGCTCCATCGCTTCCGGAGAACCGAGAGCGGGCTTGACGTTCAGTTCGTCGATCCAATACAAGCAGGGTTTGATGTGACCGTCCGCCGTCAAGCGCAGACGGTTGCAATTCCGGCAGAAATGCTCGCTGACCGGATGGATGAGGCCGAACGTTCCGTTCCCTCCTGCAATGCGCCAATTCTCCGAAGGCCCGCTCCCTTGGGGAACATCCGCCCTTTCCAGCGCATAGCCGAGCCGAACCGCTTCCTCGAGCACTCGCGACAGCGGAAGATAGTGCTCTCTCCAGCCCGCGTCATCGTGCCCGATCGGCATATATTCGATAAACCGGACGTGGATGCCGCGTTCCGCGCTAAGCTTCAGGAACCGGCCGATCTCGTCCTCGTTTACTCCTTTAAGCAGTACGCAATTCAATTTGATCGGATGAAGGCCCGCTTCGACCGATGCTTCGACGCCTTTCCATACCTTGTTCAAATCTCCCCTGCGCGCAATGAATTTGAATCGAACCGGATCCAGTGTGTCCAGGCTGATATTGACCCTCGTTAGCCCGGCTTGCTTGAGCCTGGCCGCCTGTGGAGCAAGAAGCAAACCGTTCGTGGTTAGAGAGATATCTTCGACGCCCGGCAGCTCGGCGAGGCTGGCGATCAACTGTTCGAGGCCTGGGCGAACGAGCGGTTCTCCTCCCGTAATTCTGAACTTGTGAATCCCAAGCTTCACGGCTGCGTTCGCAACCTCGACGATCTGCGGATAAGAAAGCAATTTGTCCTGTTCCATGAACGCCAAGCCTTCTTCGGGCATGCAATACAGGCAGCGCAAGTTGCATCGGTCCGTTACCGAAATGCGCATATACGTATGCTTCCTTCCGAACCTGTCGATGAGATCCGGCATCCCGTTCGCCCCCTTGGCGCTATTCTCTTGTCTTCCTAGCATAACATTTTCGAAGGGGATATGGTATTCTTGGTACAGCATTGTTTACCGTTTCGGGAAAGGAAGTTTTTACGCAAATATGGCTATCACGTGGAGGATATCCTTATTCGCCGGATTGGCCGAACGTTTGGGCGCACGTGGCTTGACTCTCTCTTGGGAGGAAGCCGGGCTTACGGTCGGCGAGATCAAGGCGATGCTCGCCGAGCAATATCCGGAGCACGCCGAATTGCTCGGCGTCTGCTTCATGGCGCGGAACCAAGCATACGCTCATGACGAAACGTTCGTTCATCACGACGACGAGCTTGCTCTGCTGCCGCCGGTATCCGGGGGCGTAAATGAGCGGCAAGAGCGAGAAAGCAGTCTGCATAACAAACATATACGACATGTAATTACCTCGGATCCGATCGACGCCGGACGCGTGTTGTCGAGCGTCTATCATCCCGATCACGGCGCGGCCGTCGCCTTCGTCGGAACGACCCGGGAATGGACCGCAGGCAAGCGCACCGTTACATTAGAATACGAAGCTTACGCTCCGATGGCCGAAGCCGCTCTCGCGGAGATCGGAGACGAGATCGCCGCGCGTTGGCCCGGAACGCTGTGCGCGATCTCCCATCGGACGGGAACAGTCGGCATCGGAGAAATCAGTGTCGTCATCGCCGTCTCTTCGGCGCACCGGGCGGACTCTTACGAAGCGAGCCGTTACGCCATAGAACGGTTAAAACAGAAGGTGCCGATCTGGAAAAAAGAAATTTACGAGGACGGGACGGAATGGAAAGGGCATCAGCTCGGGCCTTGGAATCCCCTAGCTCCCCTCAACGGATTGGAAGGAGACAAGGGTTGAAGGCGCGGGACGTGAGATATGCCAGACAGGTCCGGTTCGCCGGAATCGGCGAGGATGGACAGACTCGGCTGATGACGGGGCATGCCGCGATCGTCGGGGTCGGAGCGCTCGGCTGCGTAATCGCGAACCATCTTGCCCGTGCGGGCGTAGGAAAGCTTACCCTGGTTGATCGGGATATCGTAGACCGAAGCAATCTGCAGCGGCAAATGCTGTACGATGAGGCGGACGCCGAATCGGAAACGCCGAAGGCGATCACCGCCGCCTCCAGGCTTACAGCGATTAATAGCGGGATCGAAGTCATCCCCCGCGTCACGGATTTAAACGCTTTTAATGTGGAAACGATGCTTGCCAGCACCGATATCGTACTGGATGGGACGGACAATTTCAGCGCGAGATATTTGCTGAACGAGTTTAGCGTTAAATCCGGAATTCCATGGATTTATGGCGGCGCAGTAGGCGCTTCGGGCATGACGATGACGATCGTTCCGGGAACGACGCCTTGCTTGCGCTGCCTATTCCCGGAGCCTCCTGGCGGAGGAACGCTCGATACGTGCGAGACGACAGGCGTTCTCTCTCCAATCGTCGATACGATAGGTTCCGCGCAGGCAATGGAAGCGATCAAGCTGCTCTCGGGCCGATCGGAGACGCTGCACGGCTCGCTTCTGCAGATCGATCTGTGGCGGCAGCAGTGGCATTCGCTCGGAGTCGCGGGCGCACGTAGAGTCGATTGCCCCGTCTGCGCCGAACGCCGCTTCGATATCCTGGACGGCGAAGCCGGATTCGAGACGGCAACCGCTTCGCTATGCGGGAGAAATACGGTTCAAGTGCTGCCGCCAAGACCGCTGTCGCTCGATCTCCGTTCGCTGGAATCTCGTCTTGGCCATGCCGGGCAAACGGAGCTTACCCCCTACTCCTTGCGCTTACGGCTTCCGAGCGGCATCGCGTTTCTGCTATTCCCGGACGGACGAGCGCTTGTCATGGGAACGGAAGATGATCAGACCGCCCGGCGAATATACGCCGAGTTCCTGGGCGAATAGGTATATATGCCGACCTACCTTTCTTCGAGTAAATCTTAAAGAGTTCCCGCCTTATATACCCTAACGCCGGCCTGTACCATCTGCTCGGTCATAACGGTAACGTAAGCTTACATGTAGCCAACGGATTCTCAGACAAATTTAGTCATTTTATTATGACATAATAATCATTAATTATGATTAAATACATCATAATTGTAATTGTTTTAATCATAATAAGAAATCATTCGTCACATACGGAACTGAAGGGCATTCTTTTCCAAAATTTATCTTCTCCGCTTATTGCAAGTAAGCGCTTAAGTTGGTAGCATATGAGAGAGAAGATTTAATCGAACTTGCTCGATTTACCAAGAAACCTGTCGAGGTGTGCCATATGAGGGTCCATATTACAGATGTTCAATCAGGAGATCGGTTATCGGAGGATGTATTCAACGCCTATGGCTTGCACGTCCTTTCGAAAGGAACGCTTCTCAACGAAAAAGAAATATCGAGAATTTTTCAGCACCAGATCGATTATATCGAGATTGATCGGCGTTCCTCGGGAACCGGACCCTCTTCCGAATCCAATGACCCTGCTGCGGCATATAATCCGATATTGCGACCGTTATATCAAGACGCGGTTGCCGGCGCAGAGCAGTTGTTCGAGAAGGCTTTGACGGAAGGCCGAATCTACGAAGACGACGTCAAGGAAAGCTTCCAGCCTCTCGTGGATAATTTCCGCACGGAACGTGACGTCGTATCGTTACTGCTTATGTTGAACAGCCAGGATGATTATACATATCAGCACTCCGTCCAAGTCGGCATGCTCAGCTACTATATCGCCCGTTGGCTCGGATGGGGCGAATCGGAAACCGTACACGCCGGAAAGGCCGGTTTTCTTCACGACGTCGGCAAGTGCAAGATCGCCGACGCCATTCTGAACAAGCCGACGAAGCTGACCGATGATGAATACCAGGAAATTCGCAATCATCCGCAGTACGGGTACGATATTTTGAACGAATCCTTCGACGACTCGGCAATCGCTTTGGCAGCTTTGCAGCACCACGAGCGAATGGACGGCACCGGTTATCCGCAAGGACTGAAGGGGGATGAGATTCATCCCATGGCCAGAATCGTAGCCGTCGCGGACGTATACAGCGCGATGATATCATCAAGAGTATACAGCGACAAGAAAGACTTGCTGATCGTCCTCCGCGAACTGTACGAACTAAGCTTTAGTGAATTGGACCCCGATATTACACATACGTTTATCCGACACATGGTTCCTAACTTTATCGGCAAACACGTCGAGCTATCGAACGGCGATAGCGGTACGATCGTCATGACGCATCCAACCGACTTTTTCCGCCCTCTCGTGCAAATCGGCGAACAACAATTTGTCGATCTTTCCGTAACTCGCAACGTGGAAATCAAATACGTACATATGTAATATAACAAAAGGCAATTCCCGACTGATCCGGGAATTGCCTTTTTTGCGAAGCGGTCATGTGTACCGTCTCGAGAACAGATACGTATCTTTCCAATAGGCTTTGTCGATCGGCGTAATCTGGACGCCGTCTTTCGGTTTCGGACAGGAGTGAATCATGTTGCCGTTCCCCATATAGATGCCCACGTGACCGACTTTTTTGTTGCTTTTGAATCTGCCGGGCACGTAGAAGAACAACAAATCTCCCGCCTGAAGCTTGTCCCGCGCGACATACACCCCTTTCTTCGCTTGTTCGCCGGCGACACGGGGAAGGTTGATTCCGTATTGTCCGAATACGTACTGCGTGAATGAGGAACAGTCGAATGTTCCGGTCTGCTTATAGGACCCCGTGCCAAATTCATATTTGATCCCAAGATACTTCTTGGCGAACGAGATCATCGAAGTCGCCTTTCCTTGACTGACCTCGGCGGTCATTTGCGGTTGGACGCTCAAGTCGTCCGCGAAATCGGCGCTTTTACCGGACGCCCCCGTCTCATACGGGGACGGTTTGGGGAAGAAAGCGACTTCATCGGGCTGAACGTCGAACGCGGCAACATCCCCGAACAGCGATTGCAAAGCGGAAGCGGGAACAAACAGTTCATTGCCCTCTTTGATGGCGGACGTTTTCATTCGAATATTCTGAGTGTCGCTTTTTACCGTGCTTTGCCCGGTCCTGAAGGTCCATATCGGATCATGATCGCCTATTCCGTAGGAACCGTCGCGAAGCCATGCGCCCGTGTATCCCATCGCTTGGGCAATGGCTCCAAGCGATACGTATCCTGTATGTTGGATTTGCCTGACCGGAACTTGATGGCGACCTTCCTCCAACGTCTTCGGTGCCCCCTGCTCCGATTGCACTTTTACCGGTCCGGAATGCCGCTTCAAATTCATCGTATCGCCCGGATTTCTTACGCACCCCGCCGCCAAGAGCAAAGCGAGGCTTATAATTAGCTTGTTGTTCATTTTCATCCATCTGTCCGCCTTCCCGCAAAGGAATTCATTCTCTCTTAGGATGACGTTCGTTGATTTGAATTATGCTTTCGTTTATGCTGCCAACGACAACAAAAAACCCGTCGGCAAAGAGCCGACGGGATGCCGGAGATCAAATCAGAAACGTCCGGCTTGACTCGATTGACCGGCCAACTGTTGTTCGGCCATCTGCACCAAGCGCCGCGTAATGTTACCGCCGATACGGCCGGTATCTTTCGTCAGCATGTTCCCATGGTAGCCATCCCGGGCGAATTGAATGCCCAGCTCTTGAGCAACCTCGTATTTTAATTGGTCGAGAGCGGCGCGAGCTTCCGGGGTGACGAGTTGATTGCTGCTGCGATTGTTTGCCATTTATTCTCACCTCCATGATTTACCACGTATTATGCTTGTTCCGAATCTCTTCTATGCACGATCCGATAAAATACGCCACATCCTACCTGAAAATGAAAGTTGTCGATCACGCTCCAATAATCGCCTAGTGCAAATCTATACGATTCGTATATCATATTGTATTGAGAAGTCAACAAACTTCGGTTTGTGGCTTTTCTTCATAACCTTTTACTCCTTGGAGTCACTCATCGTGGCTCCCTTTTTATTTGAGTGGTGCGAGCAGCGGGGCGAGTTATACGATTATTTCGAGCAATTCCCTGAGTCTTTGCCATGTGCGGCCGAAGCTACACGATTTTATCGAACAATTCCAGTGTTTACCCCTTGTGAAGCACCAGTAGTTCGAATATTTCGAACAATTCTCAGGGTTTGGCTCGATTCAGCACGAACTGCTCGATTTTATCGAACAATTCCCCATGGCTTGGCCTTGCGCTGTACGAGTTATACGATTATTTCGAGCAATTCCCGCCAGCCGAGTGGATTCCTGCGTTTTCGCTATGTGTCCTACCGAATAATCGCCATTTCTGCGATCGGCGAAATACGTCCCGTTTTGTATTGGATGCGCAGCAGTTTGCGCGGAGAGAATAAACAGCCCACTGTGGTACCTAACCTCGCTTTATGAGTACGGAGAGATAATCTCGCCAAAAATCGACCAATGATGTAAACTATACCCATTACATATCTTGGAGGGAATATTTTGAAAAAGAGTATCTTAATTATCTCCACAATGGTTATGCTTGCTTTTGCATCATTCGGAGTCGGCGCGTACGCTGCCACGAAGTACTCATTAATAGTGAATGGAAAATTGGTTAAAGCAGATATTCGCGAGATTAACGGAACACAATATGCGCCTATTAAGACGATTACAGATGCAATCGGCGGTTACGATTATAAATACGACAAGAAGACCGGGGCGATCGACATAACGTCTAAGGTAACCACTAAGACTACAATCGGCCTATCCCGTAGCAATCCCGCGCCTCTTGGAACCGCAGTTAGTGTTGATGTCGCTGATATACTAAACCCCTATAGTGCGACGGTAACAATCAATGAGGTTGTACGTGGGGAAGAAGCCTGGAAGCTAGTGCAGACAGCTAACATGTTTAACGACGCGCCGAAAGACGGATTCGAATATATTGTGGCGAAAATTAGCGCGAAGGCTACGAAGACTAAGAAGACTGACTCTCAGATCGATATCAGCAATTACTCATTCACCCTGGTATCGCCTGTGGGAAAGGATTACGAAAATCAGTTTGCAGTCGCGCCAGAACCCGCTCTAAGCTTAAAACTTTATGCCGGTGCATCTGGTAGTGGGTACGCGGTATTCACTGTTGATAAAAAAGATACAGATCCATTACTCACATTCGGCCGCAAATATGATGGTACTGGCGGCGCATGGTTTAAATTAAAGTAACATGAAAAAACCCCGCTCAGCCACACTGGCCAAGCGGGATTATCTTTTTTTACTTGATCAATTTAGCAACGATTACTGCCATTTCCGCCCTCGTCAAAGGCTTGTCCGGTGCGAATGTGCCGTCAGGCAATCCTTTTATTATCCCTGCGTCGCTAACAGCCTTGATTGCAAGCTCCGCCCAGTGACCAGCTTTCACATCCGGGAATTTCGTTTGCTTTTCCAACTTTGTTTCCTCGGCACTAACCACCAAAAAAATCGAAGAGGCGAACTTAAAAAGTTCGCCTCCTGCACTCAAAAGTAAATCTAATCTGTACGGGACCTTAACCGATCGAACCTTCCATCTCAAACTTGATCAGACGGTTCATCTCAACCGCATACTCCATCGGCAGTTCTTTCGTGAACGGCTCGATGAAGCCCATGACGATCATCTGCGTCGCGTCGGCTTCGGACAATCCGCGGCTCATCAGGTAGAAGAGCTGGTCCTCGGACACCTTGGAGACGGTCGCCTCGTGCTCTAGCGTGATGTTGTCGTTCATGATCTCGTTGTAAGGAATCGTATCGCTCGTCGACTGGTTGTCGAGAATGAGCGTGTCGCATTTGATGTTCGCTTTCGCGCCTTCTGCATTACGGCCGAACGAAGCGAGTCCGCGATATGTGACTTTACCACCGTGCTTGGAGATCGACTTGGAAACGATTGTCGAGCTCGTGTCCGGAGCAAGGTGGATCATCTTGGCGCCCGCGTCTTGGTGCTGGCCTTTGCCCGCTACCGCGATCGACAGAACCATGCCTTTTGCTCCGCGGCCTTTTAGAATGACCGCAGGGTATTTCATCGTCAGCTTGGAGCCGATGTTGCCGTCGACCCATTCCATCGTGGCGTTCTCTTCGGCTACCGCGCGTTTCGTGACGAGGTTGTAAATGTTCGGCGCCCAGTTCTGGATCGTCGTATAGCGTACGCGCGCGTCTTTCCTCGCGATGATCTCGACGACTGCGCTATGCAGCGAGTTCGTGCTGTATACCGGAGCCGTACAGCCCTCTACATAGTGTACGGAACTGCCTTCATCGGCGATGATCAGCGTACGTTCGAATTGACCCATGTTCTCGGAATTGATCCGGAAGTAAGCTTGAAGCGGAACCGTACATTGTACGCCTTTCGGCACGTAAATAAAGCTGCCTCCGGACCATACCGCGCTGTTCAATGCCGCAAACTTATTGTCCGCAGCCGGAATCACCGTTCCGAAATATTCTTTGAAAATTTCCGGATGCTCGCGCAGCGCGGAGTCCGTATCCATGAATATTACGCCTTGCTTCTCCAGGTCTTCCTGCATGCTGTGGTAAACGACCTCGGACTCGTATTGAGCCGATACGCCGGCGAGGAATTTCTGCTCCGCCTCGGGAATGCCGAGCTTGTCGAACGTCGCTTTGATTTCCTCCGGTACTTCTTCCCACGTCTTTCCTTGCTTCTCAGACGGCTTGACGTAGTACTGGATATCTTCGAAATCCAGATCGTCCATGTTGCCGCCCCATTGTGGCATTTCCATCTTGCGGAATTGTTCCAGCGACTTCAGGCGGAAATTCAGCATCCATTCCGGTTCGCCCTTCATCTCGGAGATCGTGCGCACGATCTCTTCGGTCAAGCCTTTGCCGGATTGGAATATCGCTTTGTGCTCGTCGCGAAATCCATACTTGTATTCATCCAAATCGGGCATTTGCTTAGCCATGACAATCAACCTCCTCGTTTATTCTTCAATGCCTTCGTGTTGACCGGTTCCATGCTCGACGCCTTTGCGCAGCGCGTTCCAGGCTAGCGTGGCGCACTTGATTCGCGCCGGAAACTTGTTCACGCCGGACAATGCCTCGACATCCTCGTAATCGTCGAAATGAACGTCTTCGCCTTTCATCAAGGAAGAGAACTTATCGGCGAGTGCCAAAGCCTCTTCGCTCGTCTTGCCCATGACCGCTTCCGTCATCATCGATGCCGACGACATGCTGATCGAACAGCCTTCTCCCGTAAACTTTACGTTGCGGACGATGCCATCTTCTAGCTGAAGTTGCAGGGAAATCCGATCGCCGCATGTCGGATTATTGAGATTCACCGTCACGGAGCCTTCTTCCAGCTCCCCGCGGTTTCGCGGCGTTTTATAATGATCCATAATGACACGGCGGTACAAATCATCCAATTGACTCATAACCGAAAAACTCCTTTGTCTTAACCAGAGACTCGGCCAGCCGGTCGATATCTTGCTCGGTATTGTAAAGATACATGCTCGCTCTTGCCGTCGCGCTTACTTTCAGCCATCTCATGAGCGGCTGGCAGCAGTGATGACCGGCGCGCACGGCAATGCCTTCGGTATCGAGCACCGTAGCGACATCGTGCGGATGCACATCCCCCAGGTTGAAGGTGACCAGTCCCGCGCGTTGCTCGGCCGACGGGCCGTAGATCGTCACTCCGTCGATCGATGACAGCCGATCCATCGCATATTTAACGAGCTTGTGCTCGTGCCGCTCGATGTTGTCCAGTCCGACTTGCTCCAGAAAATCGATCGCCGCGCCGAGTCCGACCGCGCCTGCAATAATCGGCGTGCCGCCTTCGAACTTCCACGGCAGCTCTTTCCAGGTCGAATCGTACAGCTCGACGAAATCGATCATCTCGCCGCCGAATTCGATTGGATCCATCGCTTCGAGCAGCTTTGCCTTCCCGTATAATGCCCCGATTCCGGTCGGAGCGCACATCTTATGTCCGGAGAAGGCGTAGAAATCGACGTCCAATGCTCGCACGTCAACTTTCATGTGCGGCGTGCTTTGCGCCCCGTCTACAACGATGACAGCGCCGTTGCGATGCGCGATCTTGGTGATCTCGGCGATCGGATTAATGGTGCCGAGCACGTTGGATACGTAGGTAATGGCTACGATTTTCGTTCTTTCCGTCACCGTCGCTTCTACGTCGGCCAGCGTGATCGTTCCGTCAGGTTGCAGCGGGATGTATTTCAGCACGGCCCCCGTCGCCTTGGCGGCCTGCTGCCAAGGGATCAGGTTGCTGTGGTGTTCCATCGGCGTAATGACGATCTCGTCGCCTTCTCGCAGCGTCTGCCGGGCGTAGCCCGATGCCACGAGGTTGAGCGCCGTCGTCGTACCGCGGGTGAAAATAATTTCGCGGGAGGATGCCGCATTGAGAAACCGGGTGACTTTCTCCCTCGCGCCTTCGTAGGCATCCGTCGCTCGAGATCCGAGCGTATGCACGCCGCGGTGCACGTTGGCATTATCATGCTCGTAATAACGTTTGACAGCCTCGATGACCGAACGGGGTTTCTGCGTCGTCGCCCCGTTATCCAGGTATACGAGCGGGTGACCGTTAATATCCTGATGAAGAATCGGAAATTCCGATTTCAATGCGATCGGATCCATAGTTAGCCCAGCTTTCTTTCAAGGATGCGGTGCAGTTGCTCGCGCAGCCCTTCAAGCGGAATCTCGGAGACGACCGGGTCCAAGAACCCGTGAATGATGAGCCGTTCCGCTTCGCTGCGGGAAATGCCCCGCGACATCAGATAGTAGATCTGTTCGGCGTTTACTTGGCCTACGCTCGCGGCGTGCCCAGCTTTGACGTCGTCTTCGTCGATCAGCAGGATCGGATTAGCGTCTCCGCGCGCTTTCGGGCTCAGCATGAGCACTCTCTCCGTTTGCTGACCATTCGACTTCGTCGCGCCTTTCTCAATCTTCGTGACGCCGTTGATAATCGCCGTCGCTTCTTCCTTCATGACAGCGCGGGTAATCATGTCGCTTTCGGTCGAAAGCCCGAAGTGGACGGCTTGCGTAGTGAGGCTCATCCGCTGCTTGCCCGTACCGATAGAAATAATCTTCGAGTCGGAAGTCGAACCGTTGCCCTTGAGCACCGATTTCGTGTCTGTGATTGCGTTGCCGTTGTGTAGGTCGCCGACGATCCATTCGATGCGGGCGTCGTTGTCCAGTATAGCGCGGCGATATGCGATGTCGATCGCACTGTCGTCCAATTGATGGACTGCCGCGTATTGCACGGTCGCTCCCGCTTTGGCGAATACTTCAACGGCGCTGTTGTGAAGCAACGTGGAAGAAGTTTCGCCTAACGTCGATGCGACTTGCTCGACGAACGTCACACGGCTGTGCGTATCGGCCACGACCAGTACGTGCGGCATGAACGTCGCTTCCGCGTCATCCGCGAACAAGAGCGCTTGAATCGGCGCCGCGATCTCGACATTCTTCGGAACATAGAGGAAAACCCCGCCGTTCCAGAGCGCCGCATGCACGGCTGCGAGCTTGTGCTCATCTTTCGTGTACGCAGTCATAAAATGCTTGCGGAACAGTTCCTCGTGATTGCGGGCCGCGTCTTCCAAGCTAGTCAGTATAACGCCTTGCGCTTTTAATTCTTCCGGCAACTGCGTGAAGATCACAGAGGAATTGTGCTGTACGATTAATGCGCCGTTCTTCTCTTCCGGCAGCAGCGCGGCGATCGGAGCCGGCAAATCCGCGGCAGATGCGACCGTCTGTCCGGGACGGTTAGCGCCATATTGATCCAAAGTCCAACGGGTCAGCGGCAGCTTCTCCGGCTTGGGAAGATTTAATTCCGTAGCCAGCTGTCCGGCTTCCTCGCGCCAAGCGACAAGCCAAGCCGGCTCGTTCTTGCTGCGCGCGATTGCGGCAGCCGCTTCACGTCCGAAGGAGGAAATGGGTGTACTCATCGATGCTCAGCCTCCCTTAGGCCTGGCCGACGGTCTCGTCGACGATGCCCAGTTCTTCTTTAACCCAGTCGTAACCTTCCGCTTCCAGACGCTGCGCGAGCTCCGGACCTCCGGATTTGACGATGCGCCCTTGCATCATGACGTGCACGAAGTCCGGCGTAATATAGTTAAGCAAACGCTGATAGTGAGTGATGATTAGGAATCCGCGATCTTCGGCGCGCATGGCGTTCACGCCTTCGGCAACGATGCGCAGCGCGTCGATGTCGAGACCGGAATCGATTTCGTCCAGAATTACGAGCTTAGGATCGAGCATCATCATTTGCAGAATTTCGTTGCGCTTTTTCTCCCCGCCGGAGAAGCCTTCATTCAGGTAACGGTGCATGAACTCAGGGTTCATTTCCAACTCTTTCATTTTGCCTTCCATTTGGCGAACGAATTTGATCAAGGAAATCTCGTTGCCTTCTTCGCGACGAGCGTTGATCGCGCTGCGCAGGAAGTCTGCGTTGGTAACTCCGGTAATCTCGCTCGGATACTGCATAGCGAGGAACAGCCCCGCGCGCGCGCGTTCGTCAACGCCCATCTCGAGCACGTCTTCACCGTTTAGCGTAACGGAACCATCGGTCACTTCGTATTTCGGATGGCCCATCAACGCGGAAGCCAGCGTACTTTTGCCGGTACCGTTTGGACCCATGATCGCGTGAACTTCCCCGCCGCCTATTTTAAGATCGATGCCTTTCAAAATCTCTTTGCCCTCTATGGACGACTTCAGACCTTGAATTTCGAATTGTGTAGACATTCCCTAACCTCCAGATTCTATGAGGATCTATCCTTTAGAATAAATCCTTATTTATAATCATTTTAGTTTGATTCTCAATGATTCTCAATAACAATTTTATGAAAGAAACGTCGAAAAAGCAAACCGGGCGTTTCCGCAAGCGGAAATCGACGCCGGTTTGCCTATTCGTCACCCGAATATTCGCTTTTTTACTTCTGCGGCCTGCCGTGAGAATGCCAGATCATCGAGTACCGGTTTCATCGGCGACGACGATAGTTCCTCCAGCGAAATCCACGATTTACAGCCTCCGTAGCTGTCCAGCATCGGAATCGTCTGCGGCCGATCCAGCTTGAATACTCTTAAGATCAGGACGTGCAACGGTTTGGTCTTTTTCCATTTCAACCGTTCTTCCGCGTAATTCTCCGTCCAGATGTGCAACCCTTCCAAGCGCCGGAGCGTCTCAGCATCCGTTACTTCGATATCTTCCACGACTTCCGCGAAGGAAGTCACGCGCGCTTGACCCGGCCATGCCAAGGCTTCGGCTTGCGTCTTCGCGACCATTCCCGAAGCTTCGGGCACGATCAGTTCCGGACGTTGATGCTCAAATGAAGGAAACAAATAGAAGCTCGGACTTTCCAGCTTGAATTCCTTGGTCTCTTCCGCTATTCCGCCCTTGCGGAGAACGATGACTTGTTTGCCTTCCTCCAGTGCCTTGACGGCTACGGCCCACTCTCGCAACGCGATGGGATTGTCCAGATTGTCCATTCTCTGCTGCACTCCTTTGCCTCTACCCTATCACTACATTATAACATAGTTACGGTTGAGGAGAGTCGGCTTGCAGCTCGGGAATATCCACTCTCAGTTCCAATTCGGGAATGAATCTCGGCGGATAGGTCGGTCTGGTCAGAAAAGTCAACTTGGCGTCTTTCGATATCGGCTTGAATTCAATCGATCCGTCCGAGCCGAACGTCAGGGGCAGCAGCATCTTTCCTTGCTCGTCCTGAACGGCGTAACTTCCGCCTACCAGTACCGAATCCGAATGGATGACCGTTCTGTCCGCCAAATATTCGATGCTCGTGACGGACAATTCCCGCCCTTCTCCAAGGGGCAAGTTCAATGGATCCTCTGCAGTTGGTTGCTTCAGCATCTCCGTATGGAAGAGATCCTTGTTTTCAATATGCATCGTGTTTCGGTAATCCTCATAGTATGGGCGAATAAGCAAAGCCTGTGTTCCGCTCGCCACCGGACCTATATCCATATAGCCTAAGGAACTGGTGCTGTTTCCGCTTTGGCCTCCATAAAAAGTTCCATCATCGCCCATCACTGCTACCCCGAACCAGGATGTCCGGTCCAGCTTCCCTTCTTCAAAACGATAAGAGACTTGAGTCGACACCGGGGAAAGGACGATCCTTTTCATCGCGATCGTACCTTCTTCGGCCGTCTTCTTCAGATCGGAAAAGATGACGGTCATGTTCTCGGTTTTGGCCACCGGGATGTCGAGCGACCAGTTTCCGGCCTGATTGCCGATTTTCGTCGTTTCGATTTTGAAGTGAAACGATGCCGGACGATAGCCGGAGTAGGATAGCTTCCAAGTGCGAATGGCCCCCTCGTATTGACCCGGACCGGATTTCTCGAAACGATGTTGCAGGTTGCCAGGCTCTTCCGCGGATACATATCCTACTTTTCCAGCATCGCGACCGTCCATCGTTATGTTGGCATCCAGCATGTAATCATCTATTTCCTTATCCGATCTTACGGAATATCGGATTTCCATCTCCGCCCCGTCATAGATTACGTCTCGTAACATGAACGTAATTCCATGATCCGTTACGACTGGCCCATTCTTATCCATACTCGAATCGTCTAGTAATGAACCTAGTATGGGGCGACGGATATAATCGGCTGGCTGCACGATCGGGTTGTTCGACGATATTCTCGCAATGTCTGAGGAGCCCAAGGGCTGTTCCTTCGAAAATACAGCATAGCTCGCGACCGCCCCGCCAATGATCGCCATGGATGCGACTGCCATCGCCAGTCTGCGAATCCGCTGCGACCTTCTTGCCAATTCGCTTCTTGCAGGCAACCTATGTAACGTATCTTCGATTCGCTCGACTACACTCGAAGGTACGCCCTGCGGCTTAGCCGATCCGAAACTGCGCAGAAGCGCGTCGATTTCATTGGAACTCATACTCGATTTCCCCTCTCTCAGGTAAATGCAGCCACTTCGCCAAATATCGCCTAGCCCGATACAATCTCGATTTCAGCGTTCCTTCCGACACGTCCATCATGTCCGCGATCTGCGACAACGGCAAATCCGCAAAATAATGCAGCTTAACGAGCAATCTCAGCGGCTCCTCCAACCTTTCGACGGCGTGTCGCAGATCCAGATCGCTCTCCGTAGACTCCGCCGCTCGCTCCGGCAGATTATCCGTAGGGGACGTCCTTTTCTGCTTGCGATAGATTTGTTGGCATTCGTTAATGAGAATTCGGAGCAGCCATGTCCGAAAATACGCCGGCTCCCTGAGCTTCGAAACGCCGCGATAGGCTTTCAAGATCGCCTCTTGGATCGCATCCGCGCAATCTTCGTCTTTGCTGAGCAACGTTCGGGCCATTCCGTACAGTTCGTTCTGCATTTCGCGAATGAGTCGGGCGAAGGCGTCCCGATCGCCGGAACACGCGAGCTGTACATCCGTCTTCCATGCCAGTTCCGACACCTGAGTCCCTCCTGTCTATTTGTACTTAAAAGACCTATTATCTATTAGTTAGATGTCGATAGATGCAACTCGGTTCATTTTACTTGCAAATCCATTTTTAACATGTCACAGAAACCGCTTTTCTGCAATCTTTCCTCCCACTTTAAACGATAGGTAAAGTGCTTTATACTTACTAACAGACGATTTCCGAGAAAGTCAACCGAACCAGTCGGATAACCATGCAAAGGAGTGCGTTTATGAGCAAATATCATCCTTTAACCGAACAAGAAGCGATTTCGATCGCTCGCAATATTCCAGGCATTTTCAGCGGCGAAGGCGAGCTGAGCTGCCGTGAGATCGGCGACGGCAATTTGAATCTTGTCTTCCACGTCAGCCAAGCCTCGACAGGCGCAAGCCTGATCGTCAAGCAAGCGCTGCCGTACGCCAAAGTCGTCGGAGAGTCTTGGCCGCTGTCGCTGGATCGCGCCCGTATCGAAAGCGAAGCGTTGATCATCGAAGCCCGACTCGCTCCCGGTCTTGTCCCGAAGGTGTACCATACGGACCATGAGCTCGCCCTTACCGTCATGGAAGACTTGAGCAGTCACGTCATCATGCGCCAAGGACTGATCGACGGCGGCGTATATCCGCTGTTCGCAGAGCATATTTCCGATTTTCTCGCCAAGACACTGTTCTATACATCGGATCTCGGCATGAATCAGCAGGAGAAAAAGGTGCTCGCGCGCTCCTTCTCCAATCCAGACTTATGCAAAATTACGGAAGATCTCATCTTCGATCATCCCTATACGAACGCGGATACGAATAGCTTCGATCCGCATCTGCAGGAAGATGCGGATCGCTTGTGGTCCGATGCGGAACTGCATCTCGAAGTCGCTCTTCTAAGGGAGAAGTTTCTGACCCACGCTCAGGCGTTGCTGCATGGGGATCTTCATACGGGGAGCATCTTTATTACGGAACAATCGACCAAGGTCATCGACCCCGAGTTCGCTTATTTCGGACCGATCGGCTTCGACATCGGTGCCGTGCTTGCCAACCTCCTGCTCCATTATGCTTCTCAAGAACATTGGTCGACCGATGCGGCCTCCCGGTCGGAGCGCAGACAATATTTGATCTCGACGATTCGCGAAGTTTGGACCGGCTTCGAACGGAAATTCCGCGTCTTGTGGAACGAGCACGGAACGGATCGCATCGCGAAAACGGCGGGATATCAGGATCATTACATGAACAGGCTTCTTCAGGATACGGTCGGATTTACGGGCGCCAAGATGGCCCGCAGAATCGTTGGTCTCGCGCATGTAGCCGACATCGATCGAATCCCTGATGCCGATGTCCGCGCCACAGCGCAAAGATTAGCTCTTGCGATCGGAACAAATTTGATCAAACAAAATCGCCAAGTTTCTTCCATAGAGGAATTGATCGATATTGCCGTTACCGCATCCAAAGTTTGATTCAGCAACACTGTGCAATCACCGAGAGGAGCAGGAAAGATGAGCAAGGAATCGCAACGCGAACAAAAACAGGTGCTTCATTCATTGCGCTGGGAGGATGAAGCATTATCCTTATTGGATCAAAGGCTGCTCCCCGAAGAGACGGTTTATTTGCGTCTGACGACGCCGCAAGACGTCTGGGAAGCGATCCGTGAGCTTAAGGTGAGGGGAGCGCCGGCGATTGGAATCGCGGCCGCTTACGGCGTCGTACTTGGCCTGTCCGGCCTCGAAGGCGCGCCTTCCGCATGGGAAAGTGAAGTGAAACGCCACGCCGATTATTTAGCGACTTCCAGGCCGACTGCCGTTAATCTGTTCTGGGCGCTCGATCGGATGAAAGCTCGCGCTAAAGCGCTCGCGGAGTCCGGTCTTTCGGCTGCCGAAGCGACGCAAGCGCTGCTGGACGAAGCGAAGACGATCCATGCCGAGGATGAGGCGACCAACCGCCTGATCGGCGAACACGCGCTCACGCTATTCCGAGACGGCATGGGCGTCTTGACGCACTGCAACGCCGGAGGACTCGCCACGGCCAAATACGGCACGGCTCTCGCACCGTTCTATTTGGCGCTTGAGCAAGGCATTCATCTTAAAGTTTTCGCCGATGAGACTCGTCCCGTGCTGCAAGGCGCTCGACTGACTGCGTTCGAGCTTCAGCAAGCGGGCGTCGACGTAACGCTCATCTGCGACAATATGGCCGGTCATGTGATGTCCAAAGGCTGGGTACAAGCGGTCATCGTCGGTACGGACCGCGTTGCCGCCAACGGGGACGTCGCCAATAAGATCGGCACTTATAGCGTGGCGGTGCTGGCCAAGGCGCACAACATTCCATTTTACGTGGCTTGTCCGTTGTCCACCATTGATCTGTCGACGCCTACAGGCGCCGACATCCCGATCGAAGAGCGCCATCCCGACGAGGTCGCGGCCGGTTTCGGCAAGCGTACTGCCCCGGAAGGCGTTGCCATCTACAATCCCGCCTTCGACATTACTCCGAATGAGCTCGTGACCGCGATCATTACGGAGAAAGGAATTGTTACCGCGCCTTATGCGGACAGCTTGCGCAAGCTGTTCGAAGACGCTTAAGAAGCCGATTCCGCCAGGATGCGAAGGGCATCCCTTCCACGCATGCCCACGGTAATTCCAAGCGCATGCGCGGCATCGGTTACGGATTCGAGCGGCGCATCGAGCAATTGCTCGATCGTTCTGACGCCAACGGCGCGTCCGGCGACGATCTGGCGATCCTTCAGCTTCTCGTTAAGCAGTTGCACATCGAGCGCGCCGCACATAATGTAACCGGGTCCGGCCGTGACCGCAAGCAGCGTCGTTTTGGGAAGCTGCACTTCGACGCCGACCGCCGTCCATCCCTCGACCTGTAGCGGCATCACTTTTACCATGCGTATCACCTCCCTGCCCTCCGCAGCATAGGCCTTGCGATATAAGATATGCGCTCGAGTAACTAATTTTCAGGGCTTTTAGACCTATAACACTATAATGGGCTAACGTGTTATATTGGGTAACGGAACTTAGTTTCAAAGTACTATGTTTTAAATCGGAGGCATCAGCATGAAAAAATCGACTAAAACCAAAGATGGCTCCTTTTCATTCCAAGTAGATATCAACATCCCCTCGGCGAACAGAGACGCTGCGTTGAAGCGCTTAGTGCAAATGTTAAACGATTCCGGCATTACCGACTACCGAATCGACGGCATGGAAGCCAAGCAATCGGCGGTTCAACCGAATCTTCTGGAGCTTCGCATCCGGTTATTCATTGAAAACAGCAAGCTTATCCGGATCAATATCAATAAGGGGCGCGGAGTGAAAATGAGCATTCCTTGCCGCGTGCTTAATTACGACTCGGACACACAGTTGATCACCGTCTACCACGTGGACGAGAAACAAGTGTACACGGTCGGAATTAACGAAATCGACGACTTCGTTGAATAATCGATACTTATATGCAGCAACAAGTAAGGACCGCACGGGCTTTTAGCAGCCCGTTGCGGTCCTTATTTCGTGTCGCGTCTATGGATTTAATTGTTGAAATCGAAAACGAAGTCGTCATCCGTCATCGTTTCGACGTGAATCGTCCGAACGTACCCGTTGCCTTTCTTCGAGAAGAAGTCATGCTGCTTCGTCTTCGTGCTGATGCCGTTGAATACGATCGGATTGACGTCTTCTTCCTCGAATGCCGGATCGAAGCCCATGTTCATGAACGCTTTGTTCGCGTTGTAACGAACGAACTTCTTCACTTCTTCCTGAAGGCCGATCGAAGAATAAAGCTCATCCGTATATTTCTCCTCGTTCTGGTGCAGGTGCATGAGCAAGCCGTACACCACTTCGTACACTTCCTTCTGATCGCTTTCGTCCAGCCCCGCGTACACTTCCTGGGCAAGCACGCCGACATACAGCCCGTGGATGCTCTCGTCGCGGAGAATCAGGTCGATGACCTCGCCGCTGCTTGTCATTTTTCCTTGTCCAGCCAAGTATAACGGGTAGAAAAATCCGCTGTAGAACAAGTAGCTTTCAAGCAGAACCGAAGCGGCCATCGCCAGGAACAAGCTTTTCGGACTTTCGATATTGTTATAGTATTGGACGATCGTGTCCGCTTTGGTTTGCAGATATGGATTCGCCTCGACCCAACGGAATACGCCATCGATTTCTTCGGTCGTCGCGAGCGTCGTAAAAATACTGCTGTAAGACTTGGCGTGGATTTGCTCCATCATCGCCATGAAGCCAAGCACTGCTTTGCGCTGGAGACCGTCCACGTGGTCTAGGATCTTCGGCATACCGACGCCGCCCTGCACCGTATCGAGCAGCGTCAAACCTCCCAGCACCTTCATGTACAGCTCGCGCTCTTGATCGCTCAAGTTCATCCACGCCATCTTATCGTCGGACAGCGGAATCTCTTCGTCCGTCCAGAATTGCATAATGTTCTGATTCCAGAACGTAATTGTAAAATCGTCGTCGGGACGATTCCAGTTCACGGCTTTTAGCGCACACATGTATTGAAGTCCTCCTAATCCTTATACCGAGCAGGTCACGCACTCTTCCACGGACAACCGGTTCGTACGCGTGTAATAGAGCGATTTAAGGCCCTTCTTAGCCGCGTAGACGTAGTAGCGGGACAGTTGTCTCGTCGTCACGTCGCTGTTCACGTGAAGCACGGTAGAGATGCCTTGGTCCACATGAGGCTGAATTTCCGCGATCAGGTCGATGACCTTGAATTGATCCATTTGATAAGCTGATTTATAGAAGAAAATATTGTCACGGCTTAGGAAAGGCATCGGATAATACGTCGTCGAGTTCGCGTATGTCCGCGTCTCGATCGGCTCTACGATCGGCATGACGCTCGAAGTCGCGTTCTGGATGTACGAGATGCTTTGCGTAGGCGCAATTGCCAGTCGGTAAGCGTGATAAAGGCCGTTAGCGGCAACGTCCGCCTTAAGCCCCGCCCAATCTGCCGGAGACGGTACATCGATGCCTTCGAACAGCTTCTTGACCCGCTCCGTGACGGGACGATAGTCCGTCGCCAGGTATCTGTCGAAGTAAGCACCCTTGGCGTATTCCGACCGTTCGAAGCCTTGGAACGTGATGCCCTTGTCGCGAGCGATCTCCATGCTCTTCTCCAAGGAATGAAAGTTCATCATCATGAAGAACGTGCGGACGAAATCGCGTGCTTCCGCGCTCTCGTAAGCAATCTTGTTCTTCGCCAAGAAACCGTGCAGGTTCATGGCGCCAAGGCCTACCGAGTGAAGCTCGGAATTTGCTTTGGCTACGCCCGGAGCGTTCGCGACCGTCGTCATGTCGCTGACCGCCGTAAGCGCGATGATGCCCTCGTGCACCGATTCCTTGATTTTGCGCGTGTCCATGACGTTGGCGATATTCAAGGAAGCGAGGTTACAGCTAATATCTTTACGGATCGTATCCGGCTCGAAATAGTCGCCGATCTCCGAGGTTTCCTGAAGTTGGAAAATTTCAGTGCACAGGTTCGACATTTTGATATTGCCGATATCTTTAAGCGCGTGAGCGCGGTTGGCGTTGGATTTATTCATGATGTACGGGTAACCCGACTCAAGCTGCGTCGTCGCAATCTTGACGAGCATGTCCCGCGCGCTCATGACGGTCTTCTTCTTCACGCGATCGTCGGCGAGCAGCGTATCGTACATCTCGTCCATGTCCATATCATCCAAATGTTTGCCGTAATGCTTATAGACGGTGTACGGCGCGAAAACGTGCAGCATCTCGTTCCGCTCCGCAAGTTGATAGAACTTATCGGGTACGATCAATCCGATGGACAGCGTTTTGAGACGCGTTTTCTCGTCCGCATTAATCTTCTTGCTGTCGAGGAATTCAATGACGTCCCATCCGAAAATGTTATAATAGCCGGCTCCCGATCCTTTGCGCTGTCCCATCTGGTCAGCATAGGAGAATGCGTCCTCCATCAGCTTCAGCACGGGCATGATGCCTTTGGCGGCGCCTTCGACGCCTTTGATCGTTTCTCCGCGGCCGCGTACTTTCGACAAGTTGACCGCGACGCCTCCGCCGATTTTCGACAGCTGCATACAAGTTCCAATCACGTAGTTAATCGAATTCAAGGAATCGTCCATCTCGAGCAGGAAGCAGGAAACCATCTCTCCGCGGCGGCTCTTGCCCGCGTTCAGGAAAGTCGGAGTGGCAGGCTGCAAACGCTGCTCCATCATGGACGCGGCGAGCGAACGTGCGACCTGGTAATCCCCTCTGGCCAGATGAAGCGCCACGATCGACACTCTGTCGGCAAAATGCTCCAAATACTTCGTTTTATCGTCGGTCTTCACGGCGTAATCCGTATAGAACTTCGAAGCCGCCATATAAGATTTGAACTGGAAGCGGTAGCTATGAGTGAGCTCGTAGATTTGTTCGATATCGCGTTCGCTGTAATGGAGATAAACGTCCTCGTAGAAATTGTTATCCACCATGTAACGAACTTTTTCTTTCGTATTCGCAAAATGAACGCTGCGGCCGTAAATGTCCTTCATGAACTCCTCAACGGCCTCGCGGTCTTTATCCAATTGGAAGAAACCTTCCGTATCTCTTTGCATTAGTAAGTTGTTTAACTCAATATGACGCAACTGCGCCCACCTCCTGAACGAATCTTTCGACGTCCCGCGTCGTGCCGGACAACTCGAATTTGCTGATGACGGGAACCCCGTACATTTCCGCTATGCGATCCGCGCTGACCGCGAACCCGTCTCCCCAGTTCCGGTTGCCGCTTGCGGATACCCCGCGAAGCTTCGAATAATTGTTTTGCAGAAAAGACTTGACCTTCTCCGGCACTTGACCGAAGCCCGTTGTATACGTCACGAGAACGAAAGGCTGATCGATATCCATGGATTCTTCGATTTGTATCGAAGGAAGCTTTAATTTCTCTACGAACCTCCGTACGTTACCCGTCTTGGAATCATAAGCTACCAGCATGCCTTCCATTCTCCTCTCATGGTCTCAACACAATATGTATAGCGACAATATCCAATCTATATCAATATATTGTGTCTGTCAATGAGAAAGTGGACCTATTGCCTTTCTAAGATTTCTTGTTCACATGAACACAAAAAAGAAGGAGGCGCCAGGCAATCTCCTTCCGCGGATACTGCTAATAAGGGCTAGATCTAGTGTTATGCGGGCAGTGCAGGACCGTTCAGCTTCTCCGTAAGCAGCGCTTGGGCATCCGTGCTGGATAACGGAGGACTGCCGAAATACCCCTGCATCTCGTCGCAACGGTAAGAGCGAAGGAAATGCACTTGCCCCTTCGTCTCCACGCCTTCAGCGATGACTTGCATCTGCAAATTGTGAGCCATGGAAATAATCGCCGCAACGATCGCCGCATCGCTCGGATTTTGCTGCACATCCCTAACGAAGGAACGGTCGATCTTCAGCCTTGCGATTGGCAAATTTTTCAGATAGTGAAAAGAACTGTACCCGGTTCCGAAATCATCGATACTAATGTGGAGTCCTAAATCGGTCAATTCCTTCAGATCTCGGGAAGCGCGTTCGACGTCCATCGTCATGCTCTCCGTGATCTCAAGCTCTAAATATCGAGGATCAAGGCCGGTTCTCTGCAGGATTTCGGATATTTTGCCCGTTAAGTTGCGTTGCGAGAATTGCCGGAACGACAAATTCACGGAAACCGGAATGCGGCTCAAGCCCTCGTCTTGCCATGCTTTATTTTGCCGGCAAGCCTCTTCGATGACCCATTCCCCTAGAGGCACGATAATTCCGCTTTCCTCCGCCGCAGGGATGAATTCTCCAGGAGGAACCAGCCCCCTCTGCGGGTGCTTCCAACGAACGAGAGCCTCCATGCCGACGATCTGTCCCGAAGCCAGATCGTACTGAGGTTGATAATAAAGCAGGAACTCGTTGTTATGTAGCGCTCTGCGCATCTCGTGTTGAATTGTCAGCTTTTCCAACGCGATGTGATCCATATCGCTGGAGTGTTGCATATAATCGTTTTTGCCGTTTTCTTTAACGCGATGCAGCGCCGTGTCCGCCCTCTTAAGCAGCGTCGCTGCGTCATCGGCCGCATGGCGGCATACTGCCACGCCGATGCTTACCGTAATATGCACGGGCACTCCGTTTAATTCGAAAGGCTCCTTCAAGACGCTCATCAGATCGTCGAGGCGTCTAGCTGCGTCTTCTTCGCTCTGGAGGGGATAAAGACAAGCCGCGAATTCATCGCCTTCCATCCGGGCTAGATCTCCGGGTTCGGACAAGCTGCGGCTTAGCCTTTCCGCTATTTGCAGAAGGAGCATGTCGCCGAAATCCCGCCCGAATGATGCGTTGACCAGTTTGAATTGATCCACGTCGATATAACAAACGGCCAGTTGTATGCCTCTATCGCGGGCTTCTTCGAGCCTCTCTTCCAACCGGTTCATGAAAAACCGGCGATTCGGCAGGCCGGTCATGTCATCGTAATACGCCTGATAGCGAATCCGTTCCAACGAACGCTTCCGATCGCTGATATCCTGAATAAACGCCAAAATGCCGATGACTTTATTCCTTCTTACCATCGGAGAGGTATGTATATTCAAATCGAGCGTATGGCCCACCTTGTGTAGAACCTTGATTTCCCGGGAGCATTTCTCTCCTCTAAGCGTCTGTTGAAAAATGTGGCGGGTCAATTCCTGGAATTCCTCCGCCACCAATGTCGTAAACGACATTCCGTTCATCTCGTCTTTGCCGTATCCGACCATATCTGAAGGATCCCGGTTAATGTCCAGAAAACGGCCCTGCCGATCAATCACCGCAAAAACGACCGGGCTATTGGTGTACAGCGAATTTAATAACTCCGGCTGATAAGAAGGGCCGGTGGCCAAATTTCGGTAACGATTACGGGAGAACAACCACCCCAATGAAGCGGCGCTTGCGGTCAAAACTGCACCGGCGGCAATACCCGCTAGCCAAATCCCATTGTCGGACCATCCGTTCACGAGGTTACGTCCTTCCTCCGCTAGGGGTAATTATTCTAGGTATACACCTATTATAGTTCAAACTCCGACAAAATGTATTATTTTTTGTGCGACGGACGGGCCGCGAACGCCAAACAAATCCAACCGGCGATGAATGCTACCCCGCCGATCGGCGTGATCGCTCCAAGAACTTTGACTCCGCTGATCGCTAAGGCATAGAGGCTGCCCGAAAATAGAATAATACCTATTAGCAGCAGTCTGGCAGCCCATTGCGCCAGCTTGGGCGAAGCAAGCCGATCGATGAGCAGCGCAACCAGCAAAATTCCGACAGCGTGGAACATATGGTACTGCACGCCGGTTTGATATACCCCGAGAGCGTCCGCGTCGATGCGATCTTTTAGCATATGCGCCCCGAAAGCCCCTAAAACGACAGAAAGCATAGCCGCAAGCGCTCCAATTTTTGTATACTTATTCATGCGGGGAAAGTCCTCCTTGAACAATAGGAATGCATGTCTTCGTCTATCATAACGTGTATGGGGTGGAATGTCATGAACGAGCACTATGAAAAAGGTGAACAATTTGTAAACCAGCAAGCGTTCCGGCCGATTCCGGATACGGACGGCGGTCGATTGAAGCACAGCGGTCTCGGGATCGCGTCCTTCGTGCTTTCTCTCGTCGCTATTATGTCCTTCATCGTGTTAACGATCGTCATCATCTCGCTTTTTACCAACGCGATCGATTTTACGCAGGTTGTGGACGAGAACGGAAACCGACTTATGTCGGACAACGAGATCGTCGACAAAATCCAACCGTTCATCGGTTATCTGATATTGTACCCACTGCTTCTCGGCGTCGTACTCATCGGCCTCATTCTGGGCATCGTCGGGCTTGCGCGTCCCGGCACGAAAAAAGTATTCGCGATTCTCGGGACGGTATTCAACGGCTTGCCGCTCCTGTTCGTCACTCTGCTCATGATCATCGGTCTAGCCGCTGTCTAACAGGCAATAGACATCAAACTGGCGATACAGGGCGTAATTCCTGTATCGCCAGTTTTTGATTTTGGTCTAGACCGGTACAACTGCTTAAACCCCGGCCGCTTACTCTGCAACGGTCCGGCAGACCGTTACAGCTGCCTAAATCCCATAAGCTTGCTCTGTAACGGTCTGGCAGACCGTTATAACCGCCAAAAACCCACCAAACTGCTCTGTAACGGTCTAGCAGACCGTTACAACCGCCAAAAACCCACCAAACTGCTCTGCAACGGTCCGGCAGACCGTTACAACCGCCAAAAACCCACCAAACTTCTCTGTAACGGTCTGGCAGACCGTTACAACCGCCAAAAACCCACCAAACTTCTCTGCAACGGTCCGGCAGACCGTTGGAACGGATTCTGCTTATTTAATCGCCCCGGCCGTAATCCCGCTGGCGATCCGGCGCTGGAAGAAAATATAGATGATCAGCACCGGCACGATGGAAATAAACAGCCCCGCGAACAAAGGCCCCCATTCCGTGCGGTATTGCATTTCCGCTTGCATGACCCCGATCTCCACCGGGATCGTATATTGCTTCGGATCGTTAACGAGCACAGTGCCCACAATATACTCGTTCCAGATGTTCAGAATATTTACGATCGCAACCGTAATTAGCCCAGGCTGCGACAGTGGAAGCATGACCCGGAAGAACGTTCCGTAATGGGAAGCCCCGTCCGTGATCGCCGCTTCCTCGAGTTCCTTCGGAAGCGATTTGAAGAATCCGACGAGCACGAAAATCCCGAAGGCGAGAATGCTGGATGCATACACCATGATCAATCCGATTTTCGTATTGATGAGCTGCATCGAATTCATTAAGAAAAATAACGGAATAAGCGCCAGAACGAACGGGATCATCATCGAGGAAATGTAGAGCAAGTACAAGCCCCCGCTGCCCCTGAACTTGTATCTTGCGAGCACGTAAGCGGTCGTTGCCGCGAGAATAAGACCCAGTACCGTCGAACCGGCCGTAACAATAAGCGAGTTGACGAAATAAGCGCCGAAATTGTACTTATCCCAGACGTAGGAGAAGTTTTCCCAGATCAGCGGCAAATTCGGAAGCGCCCAAGGCGAATGCAGGAAAAATTGTCCGTTGTCCTTAAGCGCGTCGAGAAGAGTCCATAAGAGCGGGTACAGGACCGAGATTCCCCATATAATCAGCAGCGCATAGAATAAAGTTTTTAATATCGGGTTGTTGATCCCCGTCTTCATCATGTAGTCCCCTCTCTAGCTCATCTCCACGGCTTCATGGCGCATCAGCCGCTGAAGCAGAATCGTCGTCGCCAGCGACAGGATCAAAATGATAAATCCTATCGAAGCTCCGTAACCGAAGTGGAATTGGCGGAACGCCATTTGGTACAAATACGAGCCCATGACCTGCGTACTGTTGTCCGGACCGCCTTCGGTCATGATCCAGACGATGACGAAAGAGCCGTTAAGCGTCGTCATCATAATGTTGAGTACCGACACTTTGATCTGCTCCCACACGAGCGGTACGGTAACGCTGCGAAATTGTCTCCATTGACCCGCCCCTTCGATACATGCCGCCTCGTAATAGGAAGCCGGTATGCTCTGAATCGCCGCGATCAGCAAGATCATGTAAAAGCCGATTCCCGCCCATACCGCCGGAGGAAGCAGCATCCATATCGTATGGTCGGTAAATCCGAGCCACGTAATCGTGACCTGCTCTTTCGTAAACAACGACAAGAAAGCGTTTAAGAATCCGATCTGCGGATTATATATGAAATTCCACAAAACGCCGATAACGACGACGGAAATCACATTCGGAATGAAAAAGATCGAGCGAAAAAAACCGGTCATCTTAAAGCCGAACCTTGTCAGCGCAACCGCGAAAAAGGTGGCGATCGCCATAATTCCGATCACTTTGCCCGCGACGAGAAAATAATCGTTGCCGATCGCTCTCCAGACGATCGGATCGTGAAACATATCCTTGAAGTTATCGAAGCCGATAAACGTTTTCTTGTTCGACATTCCGGACCAGTCGAAGAATGAATAATACAATCCCTGCACAACCGGATAAATCGTGAACACGCCGAAAAATAACAGAGTAGGAAGGATGAATGATGCGATAAATAGATTTCGCTGCCGCTTTTCCGTCCTTGAGTTCATGCTGCCCTGCCGCCCCTCCGAGTAGATTCGCGGAGGATGCCGGGCGAAATGCCCCGGCATCCTCCGCTTTGTTTTTCAAGCCTGGTTTATTTGCCGACTTTTTTAACGACCTCGGTCACGCGCTTCACCCATTCTTCTGGTGTGATCTTGTTGATTGTCAGGGCGTCCGTCGCGTCCATCATCGCTTTATCCACGTCCGCGTTGTACGTGATCGTCGGGATGACGACCGTATCCGGGGATGTCAGGAACTTCGCGGCGTCTTTCACGAAATTCGGAGCGTTCGAATTGCTGATGTCGCCTTTGATATTGGAAGGCGCGCCGCTGAGCTCCGCCCATTGCGAAGCTTGCGCTTTCGAGAAAACGAATTGCAGGAACGCTTTCGCCGCCTCTTTGTTTTTGCCGTTTTTGGCAACTGCGACCGTGGCCGTCGACGTATTCGCTACCACTTTGCCGCCAGCGTCTTGAGTTATAGAAGGAATAAATCCGAAATCGAATCCTTGTGGGACGTCTTTGGACATTTCGTTAGGCAGCCACAGTCCGTTCGGGATAAACGCGTCTTTGTTTTGCAGGAACAGCATTTGCGAATCGGTGTGGTTGATCTGAATAGATGCCTTGTCGATGAAGCCTTTGTCGCGCATGGCCACGATTTTGTTTAATGCCGCCAGAACCGCAGGACTTTCGAAAGCTTCGACCTTGTTGGCCGCCATATCTTGAAGGACGGAGAAATCATTGTTGTTGGCCGAGACGATCGCCGGATACAGGAAAGCGCCATTGATGTAGTAAGGGTATTTGCCGGTATGGATGAACGGTGTTACGCCGTCCGCTTTGATTTTCTCTCCGACTTCCAGGAATGACGAGAAGTCAGTCGGTTCCGTCCAGCCTTTCTCCTTAAACAGCGCCTTGTTCCAGAAAATCCCCCAAGAATTCAGAACAAGCGGGATATTAAAGATTTTGCCATCGTATTGCTGTGGAGGCTGCGCCAAAATGTCGAGAATCAGGTCGCCGTCGACATTCTTCGCGTCTTTCAGCCAATCCGTCAGATCTTCCAGTTGGCCGTCTTCGACCATTTGGCGATCGTTCAGACCAGCTCCGTCGATGTATACGAAATCGGGCGGGTTGCCGCCGATCCAGCGCGGCTTCATTTGATCGTTGATTTTCGGTCCGCCAGACTCGATTACATGCAGATCCGGGTTCGCCGCTTGGAAATCGGCAATGACCTGTTTCCACCACTTGTCTCCATAACCGCCGACAAAATATTGAACTTCGAAATCTCCCGTTAATTTCACGGTATTGTCCGGCGTTTGCGACGCCGGCTCGCTCGCCGATGCCTTAGGCGACGAAGCAGGGGCGGAAGGCGAACTGACCGTTTCCTCTTTCTTCGAACCGCATCCACTGAGCGATACTGCCGCCAGAATAGCCGCGATGCCGATCGCTGCGATTTTTTTCTTTGTAACCATTACAGCAAACCCTCCCACGAATGATGATTGACGCTTTTTTATGAGTTCGCCTCGACGAACCCTAGCGCTTGATTTCATCATAAGTTGGGAGGGCTTTAGCCTCTATTGAATATTTTCCATGAATTCTTGATTATCTTCTAAATCGCGATCGCGTTATCATAAACCGTTATCGCCCGCCCCTTGATTCGGCGAAATGCTGAAGCTGGTCCAACGCTTCTTGGGGGGAGATGTGATCGTAGAGAACCGCGTCGCCTAGCTTGCGAGCGTAGTCCAGTATCCCCTGCCAAGACGGCTCTTGTACAGGGTAGAATTCCGCTTTGTCAAGAGCCTCCAGGTTGCCCTTCATCACCTCATCCCGTTCCGATAATCGAGCGCCAACCGTGGAGGTGACGGGAAGAAATCCTTCCCTCTTGATCATCTCCTCATAGACCGAATCATCGTACAGGAAATCCAAAAATTTGGAGATCGCCTCTTTGTTCGTGTGATCCGTTTTGAAAGAGACAAGCACGTCATGCACGCCGAACGAAATAGGAGGAGATCCGTCCTTAACGGGAATGGGGCCGACTCCCCATTGCAAGTTCGGAAATTCCTTCGGTACGACCGAAGTAAAATAATTGCCCGAGATCATCATTCCAAGCTCGCCTGCGCCGAGTACTCTTTGCTTTTCGTCCCTTGTCGTCACCGTCGGCTCCGGATCGGTCAGCCCTTCGTCGAATAAATCCTTCAGCATGGTCAGCCCCTCGACGTTGCCGGGGGAATTAATCGTCCATTTGCCGTCTTTAATCCATGAACCGCCTGAGCCGAAGAAGACGTAAGACAAATACGCATGCGTCTCGTTGTCCGTCAAGTCGACCCCGAAGCCAGACGCAAGGCCGGTCGCTTTGATTTTGCGCGCTGCCTCTTTGAGCTCCGACCAAGTTTGCGGGGGAGCGTCAATATGGGCTTTACGGAAAAGCTCCTTGTTATAGTAGAGATTGCGCGTCGTGGCGACGTAAGGAATGGCGAACTGCGTATTGTCGATCAAGTCTAGCTTCCTCAGCTTTGGGTTCAGCTTGCCGGCCAGTTCGGGCGAGATGATCTCGTTCATATCGTTCAGCAGGCCATCTTGCGCGAAATGGGCATACACATTCGTGTTCAGCAGATCCGGGGGCTGGTTTTTGCTGATCATCGTCGTATAAATGCCGTCAAGGATATCCCAGTTGGCGACCTGAAGCTCGATCTCGATCATCGGATTTTTCAGTTCGAATTCCTTGACGAGCTTCTCCAATATCGGCTTTGTCTCGGAACTATACTCGGATGCGACAAAGCGAATCAACGCCCTTTTTTCCTTGGGGGCAGCGGAAATCTCCGACTGCGATTTCATGCAGGAGGAAAGCGTAAACGGCAATAAGACGGAGACGGCAACCGTCAGCATCACTCCGCTGCGGCGCAACTGCCGATACGGGGGCGAGGACATGGCGTCCATAATATTCGCATCCTTCCTAAGAAAATAATATCTTGATTACCGGTTATTGATAAATGGGAAAAGCAGCTTTTGGTTTTCAGGCGTGTACATGTTCTTAGAGGTAATGACATTCGATTCTATATAAGTTACGGGTTCCGTGCGATCCCCGCCGATGAGCTTTAAAGCCGTTTTGACCCCCAGGTACCCCAGGTTAAAAGGTTTCTGGACGATGGCGGCGCTTAACGTACCCGACTCCAGCAATTTGATCTCGTCCAGCGAGCTGTCGAATCCGATCAGGGCGACGGAGCCCGCTAGATTCCGATCCTTCAGCGCTCTCGCCGCGCCCAGTGCGGCCGCTTCGTCAAGAGCAATGAACGTGTTCGGAGGCCGCCTCTCTTCGAGAAGCCGTATAGCGATCCGATAGGCTCTCTCTTCCGAACGATCCGCGAAATAAACACCGAGCAGTCCGCCCTCGTATTCACTAAGCGTCTCCGTTAATCCGGATAATCTGGCGCGGGTAATACTCGAGTTCTTGTCATCGCCGATAACCGCGGCCGCCAGATGCCCCTTGGCCTCCTGCGCGGCGGTTCTGCCGGCCATGCGCCCGGACTCCGCGAAATCGTTGGAGACGATCGTAGGCGGCGGATCGAGCTCGAGCGTAGAATCCATGACGACAAGGCGGATGCCGGCATTACGGACTTTGGCAAGCACGCCCGGTATCCGCTCGTCGGCGATCGGCGCAACGACAATCGCGTCCGGCTTGCTTGCGATCAACTCGTCCAGAATGCGGATCTGTTCGTCTGCATCCCCTTCCTGCAACGGTCCTTTGACTTCCAGCCGCGCCCCCTTTTCCTTGGCCGCCGTCTCGGCTCCCTGGCTTACCGCCTGCCAGAAGTCTAGACGAACGTTCAACGATTTTAGGACAACGGTTACGCTCTGCTCCCCGCGTGTCGCGCCGGAAAACCACTTGACATAAACGACGGAATAAACCGCGACGATGATGACGGCCAAGACTAGCCAGAGGGTAAATTGCTGCTTGCGCATATGCGTGCTCCCTTTAATCGAGTTTCGGAATCGTAATCGTCACGCAAGTACCGGATTCGATCTCGCTGCGGATTTGGATGCCGTATTCGTGGCCGAAGTAAAGCTTGATCCGCTCGTTCACGTTGCGAATGCCGATCCCTTCGCTGCCGCTTTCGGCGTTCACGCGAATGCGCGCAAGCTGCTCCGTCGTCATTCCGAGGCCGTTATCCTCAACCTCGAATACGATCTGATCTTTTACCTGCCTGCCGCGGATCGTAATCATCCCGTCGTCCCTGCCGTACATTTTGCGAATGCCGTGGTAGATCGCGTTTTCAACGAACGGCTGCAGAAGAATCTTCAGCGTTTTGAAAGAAAGAATCGATTCGTCGATATCGATGATATAGTCCAGTTCGTCGTTGTATCTCATCTTTTGAATGAGCAAATAGTTGGTGATATGCTCGACTTCCACGCGGATCGGGACAAGCTCCTGATCTTTGGTAATGCTTGCCCGGAACAGCTTGGCCAATGCGGCGGTCATCAGCACGACCTCTTCGTGCTGCTTCTGCTCCGCCATCCAGACGATGGAATCGAGGGTATTGTACAGGAAGTGCGGATTGATCTGCGATTGCAGCAACAATAGCTCGCTCTTGCGCTTGCTTTCTTGGTTGTCGATCATCTCCTGCATCAGAAACTTCGTGCGGCTGACCATCAGATTAAAGGAACGGCCCAATTGCCCGATCTCGTTCATCTGTCCGATCTCGGTCTGAATATCGAAGTTCCCTTTTTCGACCTGCTTCATATCCCTTTGCAGAACTTTAATCGGCTTGGATAGTCTATGGGACAGCCAAACCGACAGCAGCAACGAAATCGTCAAACCGCACAAGGAATACAGCAGAATGGCGTTGCGCAGCACGCGATTGCTGGCGATCAGATCGTCCGTGTAGGCGACGCCCGCGATCTTCCAACCGAAATTCGTATCTTGAACGGAATAGATGCGCTTGCCGTCTCCGTCTTTAGCGACGAACGAAGTGCCGCTGGCCGCTTGAATGACGTCGTCTATACGCTCCGAACGAAGCTTGCTGTCGATCAGCTGCTGCTGGGGATGATAGACGATCGTTCCTTGATTATCGACGATAAATAAATAACCTTTTTTACCCAGATTGATATTGTTGCAAATATCGTTAATGACGCTTAGATTAAGATCGACGAGAAAAACGCCCTCCGCCTTGATCCCGTCCGTGCTTTTCAGTTCGCGGCTTAAGGATACGACCCAGCGGTATTCGTCCGCTATAATATTTTGCACGTGCGGCGCGGATATGACGGATTTGCCGCGTTCCCGTTGCGCCATCTTGAACCATTCCTGATCCTCCGGCTTCGCGTTCGGATTCACCGTCGTAATCCGGCGATCGGATACGGCCCGGCCGTTATAACCGAATACCATGATCGAGGCGATGTCCTTACGCGTGTACAAAATCGCCTGGAACAGATCGGATATGCGTTTCTCGTAAATTCGGCGATTCTCCGCGCTGATAAAGCTGTTGTCGGAAATATAGTATTTGACGTCTTTGTTCGTGAGGGCGAGAAGGGAAATGTTCTCCATGTTGTCGACGTAGGATTGGATATTCATATTGACCTGCTTGATGATTTCCTCGATGTAGCCATTGGAATTTCGTTCGACCGCATCGACCGACGCTCGATAACTCAATAAGCTTGTCAGCAAAATCGCCGATAGAATGAGCAGGGAAAAGGCAAGCGAAATATTCGATTGTATCGTTTTAAACGGAAAAAGGGGAATGCGGAACTTGCTTTCGATCGGCATTTTACGCTCCGCTCTCCTTTATTTGTTTTTCGCGATAGTCTTTCGGGGTCATGCCGGTATGCTTCTTGAACAGAATGCTGAAGTAGTTGGGATCCTTGTACCCGACTTGTTCGGCGATCTCGTAAAATTTAAGCGCCGTATGGTGGAGAAGCTCCTTCGCTTTGGCGATTCGGATACCGGTTAAATATTCGATAAACGTGACCCCAGTATGCTGCTTGAATACGAGGCTGAAGTAACTTGTGCTCATTAGCGCATGGCGGCATAAATCCTGCAGCGACATTTTGTCGTTCGCGTAGTTCGTCTCGATATACTCCACGGCGCGATGGATTTGCATACGGGTCAATCTGCTGCGGTTGTCGGCGATCGCGGAGACGATCGCGTTCACCGCTTCCTTTAGCCACGTCTCGATCTCGTCCAACGTCTTGAAACGGTATACGTCCGTCAAGCTCATCTGAAATGCGATAGAGGTTTCCCGTTCGTCCACCGCAAGCTCCTGCATCGAATTTATTAAGGATAAAACGATTTTCTGCACCAGAAGAAAACATCCGTCGATCGGAGCATGCGAACTTTTCAGTTCAGCAATACCATTCTCGATCAGTTGATGGGCCTCTTGCACGGAGCCCGTTTTGACGGCTGAAGCCAGCTTGCGGTCCCAGTCCGGATTTTCAGCCAACGAAATCGACGGTTTACCCTCGATGTCCAATATGCTGAGCACGCGGTTTTTGCCGAGCAGCAGCCGGTAATCCAGTACGGATAAGGCGCTCTTATAAGCGTCCGGCAGCCGCTCGAGCTGCGCGCATGCTCTGCCAATCCCGATCGTGACGGTAAACTTCAAATATTTCTCGATATGATAACGGACTTCCTCCGCATGAGAATAGACCTGCTCATATAATAAGCTTTCGTTCTCCTGGCCGGACACGATCGCGACCATCCGTTCTTCGCGCGTCCGAAACAAGAGAATATGATCTTTCGCAAGCGTCTCCTTGAATATATCGTACGCGGCGAATCGTAAAAATTCGGCGTCATGCTCATACGAACGAAATTCCCGTTCTCCGAAATCATCGATATCGACGACCATGACGAGATAGAGAGGGGAGACCGGAGGAAGATCGAAATACGCAAAACCCTCGGCAATCTCCGCTCGGCCCAAGCCAACCGCCGCGAGACGTTCGAGAAAACGTTCCTTAAGCAGCGGCAGGCTCATCTTCAATTGGCTATTCAGTCGGCCCAGATCCTCTCGCCGTCTAGCCTCCTCGTCCATCTCGGATCTTACCTTTTCGAGCAGCCGGCGAATTTCTTGCGCTGTAATCGGTTTCAAAATAAAGTCGGAAACTTTAAGCCGTATCGCTTGCTGCGCGTACTCAAACTCGTCGAATCCCGTTAAAATAATCATCTTAATGTAAGGATATTGCGCCGCGATCAGCCCTGCGAGCTCCAATCCGTCCATGAAGGGCATGCTGATGTCCGAGATGACTAGCTCCGGTTTGTATAGCTCGACCGCTTCCCAGGCTTCTCGGCCGTTCGCGTAATCGCCGATCAGCTCGAAGCCGTGCTCCGCCCAGTCGATCGTATTTTTTAATCCGACCCGCACGACCGCTTCATCGTCGACGATAATGACTTTGTACATCCTCTGCCACCCGCCTGAAACATAGAGTATAAGCGCTTTAACAGATCAATTATGCCTGAAAATTGTTCTATTGACAAAGATTGAGTAAAAAATGGGGTTATCTTCCGGATCCGTCCCCGGAGATAACCCCAACTTCCGTTATTTCACGATAAATTTGGTGCGGCTGTGACCTTCCTTCGTTTTGCTGACTTCGAGCGCGGCCGGGAACGCCATCTTCAGCTCCTGTACGTGGGAGATGACGCCGATCATGCGTCCCGCCCGCTGCAGATCGATCAACGTCGCGATCGCCTTGTTCAGCGAATCTTCGTCGAGAGAGCCGAAGCCTTCGTCGATAAACATCATCTCGATGGAGACGCCGCCTTGATAGGATTGGATGACGTCGGTCATCCCGAGCGCAAGACATAACGAAGCGTTGAATTTCTCGCCGCCGGACATCGATTTGACGTCGCGATTCTGTCCCGTATACGCGTCGTAGACGTCCAGTCCCAGACCGCTCTGTTTGCCCCTCGATTCAAGCCGGTCGCTGCGTTCCAGCCTGAACTGACCGTTGGACAGATCGTTTAGCCTCGCATTCGCCGCATAAAGAATTTGCTCCAGAAATTCGATCAAAATATAGCGCTCGAAGGAGATTTTCAAAACATTATCGCCCTTCAGCATCTGATAGATATCGGACACTTGTTCCAGCTTCTGCTCGATCTCCCGGAATTGCTCCGTTGCTTTGGCAATCGCTTCAAGCAAACGCTTCGCTTCCGCTTCGTACCGCTGTACGGAATGAAGCTCGGAGACGACTTGCTCCAGCTCCCGCTTCAGTTCTTCCAGCGCTTCCTGCAGCGCCTCGGCAGCGGGACGCTGCTTGCCTTCCAATTCCTTCTCCAGATCGGCGATCTGCTGCAGGAGAGCGGCCTGCCGCGCTTTGAACTCGTCCAATCGTCGAACCAGATTGTTCTTGTCCGCTTCGGACATGATCGCGGAACGGTAATCTTCAATCGTCCCGAAGCCGCTTCGCGACAGCTCGTCATCGAACCGATCGGAGGCTTGCTTGCCGATCTCCGCGGCTTCCTCCAACTGACTGGCCGTCTGTACGGCGTTCGTCTTCTCTTCCACCAGCTTGGCCTGCATTGTCCGAAGCTGCCGCTGCGCTTCCTGCCAAGCGGCGATCAGCAAGTTCGCTCGCGAAGTTTGATCGTTGATTCTGGCCATCAAATCGTTAGGCGATCTTAAATTCTCGGGAATACGGCCTAGCTCATTCTCAAGGACCGATTGTTTTGTATTCCGGTCTACGGAAAGCCGATGCTGCTCGGCAAGCAGCAGCTCCCGATCCGATTGAAGCTTCTCGAGCTGCCTTTCGAGCTTATCCGCCGATTGCCGGTAATTCTGAACGGCCTCGGTCTGCTGCTTCGACCGATCGGTTGCGATTCGGAGCGTCTTGCCCTCCGCTTCCACGTGCGACAATTGATCCGTATAAGGTTCATCGGTAATTCCGTATTCCGCGATCGGTTCGGCTTTGCCGCTTCGTCCGGCATTCGCCGCGGCGGCTTGGGCTTTGGCCTCGCTCAGCTCGGTTTCCGCTTGGCGCAGCCTGTCTTTGGCGGCTTGCAGCTCTTCCCGCGAAGGGATGCTTCCGCCGGCGGACGATGCTTTATCCGGATGCTGGACACTGCCGCAGACCGGACAAGGCTGTCCGTCATGCAGATGGGCCGCAAGCAATCCGGCTTGCCCTTCGAACCAAAGCGATTCGATCCGATCATGCTCAGACTTGAGTCCCGACGCAACGCGTTCCAATTCGGCTTCGTGTTTGGCATATTCCGCAAACCGCTTGTCCAGTTCATCCAATTCCTTCAGCAGCTTGTATTTATTCCGCATCCGCTCGACCTGCTGCATCAAGTCGGGAAGCTTCGCCGCTTCCGTCTCCGCTTCTTTCACCTGCTCGGCCAAACTCCGCTTCTCTTCCCGCAGGCTTTCCAGCTGCCGCTCGAGCGACTCGCGCCTCGCCGATGCCGACTGCTCTTCCGCGGCCAGTCGCTCGAGCTCGAGCCTGCGCTCATCGAGCGTCCGCACGATCGGCTGGAGCTCGGCGAGCCGAGCCAGCTCCCGATCGGCCTCTTTGCGCTCCGCGTCGCGCGACTCCTCGCTTCGATATCGCTCCTCGGCCGAGGCGAACTCCCGCTCCGCCTCCGCCAACTCGAGCAGCTTGCGCTCATTCGAGCTTCGCTTCAATTCCAATTGTTTCGCCGCGGCGAGCGCCTGCTCCTCGTACGGCACGATTCTGGCTGCTTGCTCCGCGAGCCGGAGCAGGCGCTCGCTCTCGGCGACTTCCGCTTTCCGCAGCTCCATCTGTTCGAGCTGCGTCCGTTTCTCCGCAAGCTGCGCGAAGCGGCCTTCAAGCGCAAGAGCCTCCCGCAGCGCCGCTTCTTGCGCTTGCTGCCTCGCTTCCAAGGACTGTTTCGCGCGGTTAATATCGGTTGCGCGCTCTCCGTAATAAGCGATTTCCTGCTCGAGCCCTTCAGACACCTGTATCATACTGCTATACTCTTGACGCAGCGTTGCCTCGAGCAAGCTCCCCTCCCGCTGAGGCAGCGTTTCCTGAGCTTGTTTCGCGTACACGTCTTGCAGCGTCTTGGCTTGTTTGAGCACGTCCTGAAGCTCGCGGTTATGGCGGTGAAATCTTTCTTCTATTTTCTGATAGAATCCCGTACGGAAAATGCGGCGCAAAATGTCCTCTTTATTTTCCGTGTCGGACGTAAGAAGCTTGCGAAATTCACCCTGCGGCAGCATGACGATCTGACCGAACTGTTCCCTGGTCAAGCCGAGCAGCGATTCGATCTTCGCCCCCACGTCCGACACGGTAAACCGGTCCACGCAAGGCGTCTCGGTTCCCGTAGTCGTCTCGTACAGCTCGATTTTGCCGCCCGTCTCGTTCTTGTTCGACCCACGGCGATGCGCCATCTGCCGGAAAACCCGATAAGTCCGCGAGCCCGCGGCAAAATGAAAATCCACCGCGGTATGTACGTCCTCCTCGGCGAAATGGCTCCTTAGCATCCGCGTCTCAGACCGGTCCTCTCCGCTTGCGCTTCCGTAAAGCGCGAAGCAGATCGCATCGAAGATCGTCGTCTTACCCGCCCCCGTATTGCCGGAAATGACGAACAGGCGCTGATCTCCGAGCAAGCCGAAATCGATCGTCTCCGTGTCGCGGTACGGACCGAAGGCGGTCATGCTGATTTTTAACGGCTTCATACGGCCCCTCCTTCCTCGCGAAGCACGTCCGCGTAGGCTTCGGAGAACAACTGCCGCTTCTCTTCCGACAGCGGCATCCCCTTCACTTCCCGATAGAACGAAGCGAACAGAGAGACCGGATCGGCTTCCCTTCTTGCCTGGCCCGCTCCCGGTTCTCCCTCGTCCGCGATCGCTTGCGGGGTCGCCGCCCTGCGTTCGACATGAAGCGCGTTCGGATAAACCGCGCGAACTTTTTCCATCGGGAACAGCACCGGGTTATCGTTAAGCAGCGTTACGAAAACATAATCCTCGCAAACCGGATGGCGCTCGATTTCCTCTATCGGAGCGACGATTCGACGCATGTCCCGCAAGGGCTTCAGCTCTCTTTTGTCCACGGTCACGTTTCCTGATTCATCCAATTCGATCACGAGAAACCCTTTGCGATGCGTTTCTTCGGAAATCGAATATTTGAGCGGAGAGCCGGAATAGCGGATTTTCTCATTGGATACATGATGGGCCTGGTGCAAATGTCCGAGAGCGGTGTAGTGAAATGGATTGAAATAATCCGCGTTCACGTATTCCGCGCCCCCGATCGATAGCGGACGTTCGGATTGGCTCGTATTCTCTTCCGGTCTCGCGCCCGGCGTTACGAAAGCATGCCCTACGAACACATGGCGAGCCGCGGGGTCCATCCCGGCCCCGATCCGTTCGACGATCACTTTCATCGCGTCATCGTGGGAGCGAATCTCCTCATCCCCGAAGACGTAGCGGACCTGTGCAGGATCCGCATAAGGCACAAGATGAAAATGTACTTCTCCGAACTCGTCCTTTACGACGACCGGTTTAAACACGGGCTTCAACTGGCCGACCAGGTGCAGTCCTCTAGCTTCCATGATCGCCGTGCCGAACGACAGACGATCCGGGCTGTCATGATTGCCCGATACGGCAAGCAGCGGCGTGTTCAAGCCGATGACGATTCTCTCGAACAGCTCGTCCAGCAGTTCGACCGCTTCCGTAGGAGGAATCGCCCGATCGTACAGATCGCCGGCGATGATAACCGCATCCGGCCGCTCTCTCTCGATCGTTTCTATTAATTGTTCCAAGACGTATCTCTGATCATCGGTCATGTATACGCCTTGAACGAGCTTTCCCAGATGCCAATCGGCGGTATGTATAAATTTCATAGCGAAACGCCTCCTTCAATCCGTCCGTTCTAAAGCCGGTTACTTCTATTTTAATCTATCGGAGAGGCGAATGGGAGTTCTCTTCGAAATCCGTGCCTGAGCGCCATCAGAAAAAAAAGCGCCGGCTCACGATGTTATCATGAAACCGGCGCTTATTCGATCGTTTCCACATATCCATTCAAATAGAGTCTCTATTAGGAAGCCACGTTAATTGATGAAATGGAGCTGCTATTCAGGAAGCGCGTGTCATTTGCGACGAGCCGTTCGCTCTATGCCATCAGCGATTGCTTTGTACAGTTGGTGCGGCAGGTCGTGTCCCATGCCGTCAACCAACATTAGTTCAGCGCCCGGGATGGCAGCAGCCGTGTCCTCTCCACACGCCGGGACGAACAGGGGGTCGTCCACTCCATGAATGACAAGTGCTTGTACTTTTATGGTCCCCAGCCGCGAACGACGGTCACCGGAGACAGCGATCGCAGCAATTTGTCGTCCGATACTGCCTGGATCGTAGGCTCGCCGGACTTCCTCCAGAATGAGCGCCCGATAAGCGTCCTCTTCAAACGGATAGCCAGTGCCGGCGATGCGTTTGGCAAAAGAGAGGCTGTGCGCCAAAAACCCTGCTTCATCCTCAAATGGATTCGGCGCCGGTTTAGTCATCAATGCCATGACATCCGGGGGAGATTGCGGAAGGTCGGGATTACCTGAACTGGACATAATCGAGGTGAGCGATAACACCCGTTCAGGGTACTCACTGGCTGCAATCTGGGCGATCATTCCGCCCATTGACCTGCCAACGAAATGTGCCCGGTCAATTGAAAGGGCGTCGAGCAGTCCGATAGCGTCGCCTGCCATATCATCGAGAGTGTAAGGGATGTCCGGTCGTTGTCCCGACATGAGAGCAGCCGCTAGTGCGTCAAAATCCAGCGTCCGATAATGGCTAAAGTGTGTCGAGCAACCTACGTCGCGATTGTCAAAGCGGATCACCCGAAAGCCCCGCGATGCCAATATTTCACAAAACGGAACCGTCCATCGGATCATCTGGGTTCCAAGCCCGGCGATTAGGATAATCGCTTCGTCATTTTCGTTACCGAAACTATCATAGGCCAACTCAACACCGTTGACTTTCAGAATGTTCATGATCATGTTCTCCTTCAATTAATTCGGTATCGGAAGTTCTGTTATTTTAATTTTTTACGCCTCCGCATGCTTTCATTCATAAGTTCCCTTCAGGGAATGCATTAGCGGCTAATCTTTTGATGTGGTTTCTGATATCAGGTGCCCAGTCATCGATGAAATGGTAAAACCGATCCAAATCACCAGCATACAGTGCCCGCAGAGCTTCTTCGTATTGATGGAAGTTCCCGGCCATAGCTGTCATAAAGTTATATGTTGCTTCTTGTGACTCTCGGAGATTGCTCTGTTTATCTCCAGCTCGGCGAGCCTCATCAATGAGTTTTCGTAATGTTACCGACGCCCCTCCAGGTTGACCCTTGAGCCATTCCCAATGCCGTGGCAATAACGTAACCTCACCGGATACAACCCCCAGCTTGGGTCGACCGACCTGCCGTGTAGGCTGGCGATTCATTTCCGTACCAGGCAAGTCGCCAGACGGTTCTCCTAATCGTTTAAGCACTTCATCTGTCTTCCCACGAAAATCAACATCTATTTGCTTCCCTGTGGAATCGTCAAATATATGCAGCTGTGCGAGGTCTCTGTCATCCAGAGTATCCTTCACTGTAGAAACAACGTGCTGTAACGAACCGCTGGCGACGACTCCCACACCCAAAAATGCCGTGTAGTAAAATCGCGTTAGGTCATTACTCATGTTGACCTCCTCTCTGAACACCTCACCAATTATACCCGGATAAAATTAAGAAATCAATATTACCCGGGTAAAATATATCTTATCGTTCGGTATGGAGGGAAAAAATGCAAAAGACACGGCCTAAGAGGAACCGCGCTGTTGAGGGCTAGTGTTTGTTTTAAGTTGTACATGCTGTGTTTTGTCGTAAAACTGCCCGTTACTATTAGACTGAAATATACATCGACGTCTTATCCCGTACACATCGTTTGGTTCGACTTGAATATATTGATTAATACACATCCTTTTAATCTAAAGCGATAGGGGGTTGCCCATGAATCATCCCTCGTTCATTTTGTCGCGGGAAGACTGGTCGCTTCACCGCAAAGGCTACCAAGATCAAGCCCGCCATCAACAGAAAGTCCGGGAAGCGATCAAACAGAACTTGCCCGATCTCGTTTCCGAAGAAAATATCGTCATGTCCGATGGGCGCCAGATTATAAAAATTCCGATCCGCAGCCTCGACGAATACCGCTTCGTGTTCAATACGAACAAGAAAAAACACGTCGGCCAAGGCGACGGAGACAGCCAGGTCGGGGACGTGCTCGGCGTCGACCCGACGCCGGCAGGAGGCAAAGGTGACGGCGCGGGGTCCGACCCCGGCGAAGACGTCGTCGAAGCCGAAATCTCCATCGCCGAGCTGGAGACGATGCTGTTCGAGGAATTGGAGTTGCCTTATCTAAAGAAAAAAGACAAACAGCAAATCGAAGTCAAAGACGTGAGGTTTACCGATGTGCGCCGCAAAGGAATCATGTCCAACATCGACAAGAAACGAACGATTCTCGAGAACCTGCGCCGTAATTCCCGGGACGGGCGCGCCGAGATCGGAGGCATATCCCCGGACGATCTTCGGTTCAAGACGTGGGAAGAAATCGTGAAGCCGCAGAACAACGCGGTCATTCTGGCAATGATGGATACGTCCGGCTCGATGGGTTCCTTCGAAAAATACTGCGCAAGATCGTTCTTCTTCTGGATGTCCCGCTTCCTGCGGCGGCAATACGAGAAGGTCGACATCGTCTTCATCGCGCACCATACGGAAGCGAAGGAAGTAACGGAGGAGGAGTTCTTCACCCGGGGTGAGAGCGGCGGCACAATCTGCTCGTCCGCCTACGTGAAGGCGCTGGAGATTATCGACAGCCGCTATCCGCCGTCGCTGTACAACATTTATCCGTTCCACTTCTCGGACGGAGACAATCTGACGAGCGATAACGAACGGTGCGTCCGGCTGATCAAGGAGCTGCTGGAGCGCTCGAACATTTTCGGATACGGGGAAGTGAACCAGTACAACCGCAGCAGCACTCTGATGTCGGCTTACAAACACCTTGAGCATCAGCAGTTCCTTTATTACGTGATTAAGGAGAAGGGTGAGATTTACAACGCTCTGAAGACGTTTTTCCGGAAAAGGAATTTTGCGGGGTAATCTAATTACAACCTTAGTTCGGTACTCTATTGGTCTAAGGTTGTTTAACATGAAAAATCCCCATTGAGTAGACTGTTGTGCTCTTCTTTAGCACTTGTCTACTCGAAGGGGATCTTATCATGAAAGGCTCCATAATAACTTGATAGTCTCGAACCCTATTTTTATGTTCCCTTAAGTTTAAGTCCCTACGTATTCCCCATCTTTAAATTTGCCTACCCTATACACACTGCCATTGCTATACATCTTTCCATATCCATCGAATTTCCCGTCCTTAAAGTTCCCTTCGTAGTAAAGTTGACCATTCATATATTGTTTGCCTTGACCATACAGTTTGCTATCGATGAAGTTCCCTTCCTGATACAGTTCATTTTTACCTTCATATATCTTCCCTTTTCCATTAAACTTACTATTATTCATTTCTCCCTCGTAGAATAATGAGCCGTCTTGATTATAGTATTTACCTGTTCCGTAAATAATTAAATCATTACCGTTCAAACCTCGATACATATACCCCTCATACAGAATGTTACCATTTGCGTGATAGGTTGTTCCCGTACCATCAGGCATCCCATTTCTAAAATTGCCACTATAGATCAAATTCCCGTTGTTATCATAAAATTTCCCTGTACCGTCGTATTTGTTTCTGTACCAATACCCCTCATATCTTAGTTTCCCATTACTGTAATACTCTTTATCATAACCATTTTTTTCTTGATCATGTGTGCTTGGTGTTGATGTATTTGGTATTGATGTGCTTGGTGTTGATGTGCTTGCTGTTGATGTGCTTGGTGTTGATGTATTGTTTTTATATTTGGATGTAGGTGTAACAATATCCCTTACAACAACGCCATCTTTTTTCTCAACTTGGAGTGCTATACTACCATCTTTGTCATATTGAGTGTATATCCCTGTTTCCTTATCATCTACATATTCAGTTTGGATCGAGAGTACTCCATCATTATAGCTCCTAGATACTCCAGATAACTTACCATTTACATAGTACGAATCGTGCGTGATTTGACCCTCAGAATTGTAACTAATACGTTCCCCGTCTAACAAACCGTTATTATAGTTAGCGACTACTTTGTGACCATCATCATAGAAAGTAGTCCCTTTACCATCAAATTTTAACTCTTTAAGTCCTCCTTCATACCGGATAGGGTAAACGGACTTAGAGAGGAACGAATCCCCGTTCTTATATTCAGGTACATAATAGTTTATGACAAATTGTCCATTAGGCCAGTTATCCTTAAAAGTGCCTTCATACTTATCATCTAGACGATACCAGATTCCTTTACCCTCTTTTTTACCGTTCTTAAATTCACCCTCATAAATAAGTTTGTTATTAGAATTTATAATTTTACCTTGACCATCTGCTTTACCATCTTTCAATTCTCCTATATAATTCGGACTGCTTTTTGTATAAATACTACTATCGCTAATCGCTATAACGTTATCCTTATGCGTTACACTTCTACCCGTAGCTTCTCCAACAAACCTAAGAGGGACGAAGGTATTGCCTTGGATAGTACTCGGTGCCACAGTAAGATTTTGCTTTTTATCGTTTACATAAGCAACTTTATCGCCAATTGTAAGCTTAATCGTTAATCCATCTTTGATGCCAGTTACAGTTTTAGTCTTTTGATCCCAGCCAATTGATAAGCCTAATTCTTCAAATATGGGTCTGAACTGAATCAGCGTTGTTCCTTGCGTTATGATTGGGTCTACATCAAATTGAATCTTTTTCCCATCAATCTCCACTTGAATCGGCTTATCCGCTGCGTTAACAGTCAATGGAATACAGAAGCAAATCATAACGATTACTAACGAGATCAATTTTCTCACGATATATCCAACTCCTTCTAGTGCAAATTTATATTTTTCGTAAATGCTAAGTTCTTTAATCTGGAAATGGGTGTATCTAACTACTTCTGCCCTCCTTATAAGCCCATCGAATATTTTAGAAGAAAAAAACAGTACAATTTATACACTAACCATACCACTCTCACCTAAATTCCGACAAATACTTACTCAATTCCCAAACAAAAACCACCCTTTCGAGTGGTCAATAAACAATCTTAATTTAATCATTTGCGACAGAAAATATGAGGATCCTACCAAGAGTAAATGGCTGTTTTTCTGCTGGATGTCCCGTTTCTTGAGGCGACAATACTAGGAAGTCGACATCGTCTTCATTGCGCACCATACGGAAGCGAAAGAGGTAAGAGGAATTCTTCACCCGGGGAGCGAGCGGCGGCACGATCTGCTCGTCCGCTTACGTAAAAGCGCTGGAAATTATCGACAGTCGCTATCCGCCATCGCTGTACAACATTTATCCGTTCGACTTCTCGGACGGAGACAATCTAACGAGCGACAACGAACGATGCGTCCGGCTGATCAAGGAATTGCTGGAGCGCTCGAACATATTCGGATACGGGGAAGTAAACCAGTAACCGCAGCAGCACCCTGATATCGGCGTACAAACACCTTGAGCATCAGCAGTTCCTTTATTATGTGATTAAGGAGAAGAGTGAAATTTATAACGCTCTGAAGACGTTTTTCCGGAAAAGGGAAAATGCGGTCTAAATCCCTGCAAAGTAAAGCGATCGTCGCCATTCTCCACCGGCCAACAATCGCTTTCTTCGTTTATTCGTTTACTATCGACAACTCTTTATTCCGCGATTCTTTGTATCGGCTCCATCTTTCCTTCAATTCTACTGTCTTCGTTTGATCGCCGTACGTGCAAAGCCATTCGATAGCCGAGATTAACTTAGGGTTCCAATCTGCATCGCTATCGGATTCCATGTCATAAAGTCGTTCGGCGGCATAATCGTAACTCATAGTATGTCCAAAAGATAGACATGCTTTCATCGCCTGAACATCCGAACTAAGTAATTTCTTTAGTTCGTTTTTGCTTTCAATTTTTCCGAAAGCATTTACGTCTCGTTCAATGGCGTCCGCAGGAATAAATTTTAATATTTTGGAGTAAAAAACAAAAATGTGTAAAGATTCTGCATTTTTGAAATCGATTTCGGAATAGAAGTAGTCGAAGATCTGCCACACATCATGCTTCCGCACCCATTCAGCCACCGTTTTTCTAACCTGACCGGGATGATTATGCTCATCTACGTTTAACCAAACATTAAAAATCATACTGGCATCTTTGGGCCCATATTTGCCCAAGATGAAGAAATCGAACCTTGAATTAACGATATCCAGGAGTTCGCTCTTGCATTTCGAGCCGCTATCGCTTATCCGGTATGCTTCGGCGGCATAGAACAATTGATGATTTTCTTGTTCTCCAATCAGCTTTACGAGATCAACTCGTCGATCATCGGCGATCAAGCTCCGCATCAGCGTTTCTCGCAGATCTCCAACAGATTGATGAGTTCCCTGCATCGGATCGAAAAAATCGAAAAGAAACTTCAAAAGTCTGATGTTCGATTCGATATTTTTATGATAGACAGAATACCATCCTAGCTTCGTATTGACTTCACTTAAATTCGAAGAAACCGTCATCTCCATATAGGTTTCCCGAATAAGTTCCAAATCGTCTTCAATTAATATATTGTAAAAAGCATTTAGCATTTTTTGCGAAATCTTGCTTAAAGGCACGGAGTACATAAAATACGTCTGAAAATGCTCCGGAGAACAAATACGTTTGTTACCGCTCATCAAACCATCATCGACTTTGGATTCGCCCAGTTTCGGGAACAATGATTCCAGCCATGGGATATAAGCCTGGAAATTCCGTTCCAAAATTCCGTTCGCAAATCCTTTCTTATCCTCAAGTCCCTTTTTGTTCAACATCCCAAGAAATAGATTTGAATTTTCATAGATGAACACGAACAATTCGGGATTATCAATCTTGATCGCCATCAATGCGATCAGATCCTCTGGGTAGACCTCTTCTTTAAGCAACGGCAGATGAACTTGAAGGAGGTTCAGCAAACGTTCCACGTTTCTCGGAGTAAAGTTGAATTGCGTCATCAACTCCATGAAATACGTATCGCTTACGACAATGTCATTGGATCGGAGAATGGATTTCATCCGACTCACCAGGAGTCCTAGCAGCAATTCCGGGTCCACTCGCGGTAAGTAGATCGGAACTTGAATGAACTTTTCGATATACTTCAGCCCCGTTTTTATATCGAAATCTTTCGAATACAATTGCGACAACGACTTGGCGACGATTTCCTCGTCCATGGCTATGACATAAACGATGTTCGGGAAATCCGCGATCATGCGCACGAGTTTAAAGACCATTTGGATCTCTTTGTTGTCCAACCTGTCAAGATCGTCAATGAAGACAATCAGCGGGAACGGATTGTTTTCCAGCAAATCGACGATTCTTTTTTTCAATTTGCTTGCGTCTGCGTAATCCTTGGAGTATTCCGGCTCGCTCATGAAATCCTTGAAGTTATAGATTAAACCCGGCGGACGTATGCTTACGGGCATAAGGTATTTCGTATAATCTGATAATTGCTTAAGCAATTCTTTGTTATCTCTATTTTTCCCTTGGACCTTTTGAATCAGCAACTTCATGAATTCCGGAACAATATTATTCAAATCCTTGCCCAAATACCAAGGATGGAATCGAATAATCTTATCCGCATCAAGATGAGAGGATTCCATCAGATCGAATACGGACGATTTTCCGGAGCCCCAAGGACCATATAACCCGATTGTCAACGAATTGCTCGAAGGCTGTTTCATACGATCGTTTAAGATCGAAGCCAGGTGAGCGGCAAAGCCGTTCCGGTTCAATTCATCGACGCCGTCGATACCCAGAGACGGTTTGGAGTAAAACATATCGATTTCGGAAGGAAAATGATCGTTACTCGCCGTATCTTTGTTACTATCTTTCGTTCTCCGAGATTGGGGAGGAATGAGTAAACATACGCACAAAAATACGGTCGCATCGTACAGCAAAGACCAGAAGCCGCCGGCTGCCAGTTTATTTTGATCGTTAACAACATAATCGATCACGATTCCAAGAGTTACTGCCGGAAATGCGATTTTGTGAAGCGGTTTCAACAATCCGCTTGCGGGTGCCTGCTTATATCTCAAAATCCAAACAAAAATAGAGATACAAACAAAGAATAAAACGGCCAATTGCTTCCCGAAATTGTCTGGATTGCTTTGCAGGATCGGTTCGGCGGTTATCCTTAATATCAGTACAAAAGAATAAGAGAAGATAGCAAGAATGAGAAATACGATCCATTCCTTAAGACGAATCCGCTTTTTATGTTTTCTCCAACTCATGAAATTTCCTCCAAAAACATACGATTGCAATCATTTTAGACAAATCGGGGACGCGAAGCAATAAAAATAAATCCCGCGGACCTCATCATGAGATCCACAGGATTTCGGGGCTGATTTAGAACCGTATTATAGACAAGCCTTCCCTTGCCTTAACGCTTCGCGCAATTGCGGAATGTCCACCTCGCCGGGAGCTACGTTCGTTAGAACGGACAAAGCGGCAGCCGTTCCGGCAGCTTGGCCGGTTGCCATGCAGCTAGGCGTTAGCCGGGTCGTTGCGAGCGCTTCGTGCGTCGTGGAGATGCATCTTCCCGCTGCCAGCAAGTTGTGGGTGGTCTTCGGCACCAGACAGCGATACGGAATATCGTAGGTGCCGTCGCCCGCGATCCAGGAGGCGGTCACTCCCTTGCCGGACGGATCGTGAATGTCGATCGGATAACCGCTTCTAGCGATGGCGTCCTCGAACTTCCTGCCGGCGATCACGTCCTCCTTCGTCAGTGAATACAGACCGACAATCCGCCGGGTCTCCCGAATTCCGATCTGGGTACCGACGGATGATACGGAAGCGCGGCTGAAGCCGGGCACGTCCCGTTTCAGAAAATCGGCCATCATGAGTACTTGTTTGCGCCCTTCTTCCTCCGCGCGGGTCAAATCTTCCACGTCCGTGCCGTCCAGCCCCTGCACCCTCGTGCAGTTAATGAGCACCTCGTCGTCCGCGGGACCGGTAAAGAATAACACCTGGTCGCGATTGATCGGTACGCCGGAAGATTTCCACTGGGAGTAAAAGCCGCTTACGCCCGTCAGCGGCAAGTTCGGCAGTTCCGCGATCGGCGTCTTCTTATAGAAGTTCTCGGGATTTGCGATCATGTACGCCTTGATCTGTTCCAGATCGACACCCCGCATCCGGAATTTCATCGTCATCGGCTGCGCTTGAAGGTCGCCGTCGCGTCCTTTCAGCGTCTCGGTACCCGACAAGTAAGCGACGTCCGCGTCTCCGCTCGCATCCACGAATACCCGTCCCGCCAATTCGATTTTCCCGGACTTCGTCGTGATCCGTACCGCGCGGATCGTTCCGTCCGCCGCGTCCACCTCGTCTACGAAGCTATGAAGAAACAGTTGTACGCCTGCTTCCCGCAGCATCTCCAAAGCCACGACCTGATAGATTTCGGGATGATACGGCGTTAACGTGCGCACGAAACCGACCGTGTCCCGAAGATGGCCGGGAGAGCCTCCGCGCTCGATGAGCCGATCGACGATTTCCTGCGCGATTCCCTGAATGACCTGTTCGCCGCTGTCGGCGTGGAAAGTCATCCAAGGATACACCATCGCCGCCGTGGACATACCGCCAACAAAGCCGTATCTCTCTACGAGAATCGTCTTCACCCCTTGCCGTCCGGCCGCGATCGCCGCGACGATTCCCGCGGGTCCTCCGCCGACGACGACAACATCCGCCTCTACCTTTTTCATCACCTGATGCCAACTCCGTTCTTTCTATTCTTTTAACCCCGTCATGGCCACGCCTTCGATGAATTGACGCTGCGCCAGGAAGAAGATAATAAGCAACGGCACGGTCGCCATTACTGTCGCGCTCATCAGATGATGCCATGCCGTCCCGACCTCGTCCGTGAACAAGGACAAGCCCAAAGGCAGCGTCATCAGGCTGCGCGTATTGATAAAGATAAGCGGATCGAAAAATTCGTTCCAATTGGTCACGAACGTAAAAATCGTCAGCGTCGCCAATCCGGGTTTCGCGATCGGCAGCATAATCTGACCGTATATCCTCAGCCGGCTGCATCCGTCGATCATCGCGGCTTCCTCCAGTTCCTTCGGAACCGTGATGAAAAACTGCCGCATGACGAAGATGCCGAACACGCCGCCCGCACCGAAGATCGGCAGCAGAATAAGCGGTAAATGCGTATCGATCCAACCGATCTCGCGCATGAAGAGAAACATCGGGATCGCCGTGACCTCGTGCGGGATCATCATCGCGCTGAGCAGAATCAGGAACACGGCGTTCCTGCCCGCGAACGGAATTCTAGCGAAAGCGTATCCGGCGAGCGACGCGAACAGAACGGTGCCGCCCACGACAAGCGCGGCGATGTATACGCTGTTAAAGTAAAACCATTGAAAAGGAATTCGATCGAACACTTCCGCATAGTTCTGGAACCGGAAGGTCGAAGGAATCAGCTGCGGCGGGTATTTGAACACTTGCTGCGGCTCCTTGAAGGAGGTCGAAATCATCCACAGAAATGGAACCATCATTACTAGCGAGATCAATCCGAGAACCGTATAAGTGCCCGCAGTGCCCAACGATTTGCGAAGTGAGCCGTTATGCGTCGCTTTCATTGAACACCCACCTTTTTCTAAGCTGCCACTGCACCAACGTCAAGACGAGCACGACGAAGAACAAGACGAAAGCCAGCGATGATGCATAACCGAGCTGGAATAGCTTAAACGCTTTCTCCCAAATGTAGTAGACCAGCACTTTCGTGCTGTTGCTCGGTCCGCCTTGCGTCATGACGAAGATTTGCCCGAACACCTTCAGAGATCCGATTACGGTCATGACGACGGTCAGGAATATCGTGGGCGTGATCATCGGAAGCGTCACGTTGAAAAAAGACTTCGTCCGGCTCGCGCCATCCAGTTTGGCGGCTTCGTAGAGCGATGCGGGCACCTGCTGAAGCGCTGCGATGAAAAGCACCATATTTAAGCCGACGTTCTTCAGTACGCTCGTCACAATAACGGCCGGCATCGCCAGCTTCGTATCGTATAGCCAAGCGGGACCGTTGATATTAAACACCGCGAGAAGCTGGTTGATCAGCCCCGAATCGGTCGCGAACATATACTTCCATACAATGGACCAGACGACCAGCGAAGTCATGACCGGCACGAAGATCGCGGTACGAAAAAGCCCGATCCCGCGCATACTTCTCGACAGCAACAGCGCGAGCAGCAGCGCCAGTACGATGTTCAGCGGCACGAGTCCGACCGTGAAGTACACGGTATTGCCGAGCACCTGCCAGAACAAGGAGTCTCCCATGATATCCCGGTAGTTATCGATGCCGATATAGCTATGGCTTCCTAGCAGCGGCCAGTCCGTAAAACTCATATATAGCGCAAGCCCCATCGGGAATAGCAGCAATAATGTAAAGCCCAACACCATGGGAGAAACAAACAGCCATCCGTATATTTGCGCTTCACGGGCCAGCGGCCCTCTCATTCTTTTTTTTCTTTTGTCGCTCATCGGTACACCCGCCTATTCCATCCATCTATCGATCGCATCCCGAAACTCCGACACCGCTCTGCGGATCGTATCCTCGCTCCTGCCCGCCACGATCGCTCCCAGCATAATCGCCTTGATGCCGGTCTCGCCCAGCACGCGGACGTCGTCCGGCACGAGCTTGCGCTGAGAGGGAAGAAGAACCGGTATTCCCGATTGTTCGACGATCCGACGATATTTCAATACGTCCGCGAAGTTAAGCGGCGTCCCGTATTCGTCTCCGGGAACGATCGAAGCTTCGACCGCCGCGAAGCCGTAATGGCTTGCCGAAGACAATAAGGATAGATCGGAAAACTCGTTCACCGCGAAGGTCCGATCCAGGCCGGTCCCGTGCAGCATGAAGGACGGAAGATGATGAGCGTAGATCGAATAGAAGTCGAATCCGAGCGGCGCGAGGCGCTCGATCTCATCGCGCCTTGCCTCTTCGACGCTTCCCGCCGGTACGATGCCGAGCGGTCCGTCGAATTGCGAACGAATGGAACGAAACGTCTCCTCGTACTCTTCAAGCGGACCGAAATGGTTGCCGCTGGCCCGGTGTCCGACGTTCGCATGTACTTTCAAGCCATCGGCGCCTTCCTCCAGTGCCGCCCGTGCTAATGCCGCGTCATTGGCGGGAAGGCTGACGATAAGCGATAGTTTTCGAGACTTCAATAAAGTTTGCAGCTTTGCCATGATGGTCCCTCCCGGAAAAAGGAAACGGTTCGATCCCTGAATCCTCGAACCGTTGTCCATGTTCTCTTTACTTCGCCTTCATGATGGCGTTAACCTCATCGGCGATTTTCTTCACATTTTCCTCCGCCGGCGACACCTTGCCGAACAGGCGGTCGAAGCCTTGCAGAATCGCGTTGTCGATATTTTGCCAGCGCACGTGGCCCGGAAGAATGCGCGCCTTCGGCATTTCGTCGATGACGGCCTGAAGGATGTGCTCCTTGCTCGGATTGTTAGGCTGGTTGATGAACTCGTCGGAATTCAATACCGTCGTACGCGGAGGCACGAAATAAGTCGAAGTGGCCTGAATGCCTTCCTGGCTGGCGAAGTACTTCAGCAGCTTCTTCGCCTCCTCCGGATGCTTGCTGTCCGAGAACAGCGCGTAACCGGCTTGGCCCAGCATCGGCGCGCTGCCTTGGGAACCGGATGGCGTCGGAGCGATGCTCCATTCGAAATCCTTGATATCCCTGGCTTTGGACACGTAGCTGTACACGTCGAAGAACATACCCACGTTGCCGGCATCGAAGCTGACCTGCTCGCCCGCTTTCGGATGCGATCCGTCCGTAAACATCATCCGTTCGAGCATTTGGAACGTTTCCACCCCGTATTGATCGTCCCACGTAAATTCCGTAATGTCTTTGTTGAACGGACCGCTGCCGTTCGACCAGGAGTAGGAGGACAGGGTCACCCACGTTTTCCAATCGCGGAAGAAGTTCGCCCCATAGACGCGGTTCTGCACGTCTTTATTCGTCAAAGCTTGCGCGGACTTCTCGAATTCCGCCCAAGTCCATTTTCCTTCTTTGGCCAGCGTATTCGGATCGGTCAGCCCGGCCTTATCGAATAGCGTTTTGTTATAGAACATAACGACCGGCGGCGTGGAGAACGGCAGGCCGAGCAGCTTGTCGCCGTCGCGGAACAGGTCGAGCGTGCTCGGAATGTAGTCGTCCAGCTTAAACTCCGCATCGTCCTTAAACTCCGATACGTCGCCAAGAATTCCGTTTTCCTTGAATTGCGGAACCATTCGCTCCGATACCCAAGCGACGTCGGGAAGCGATTTCCCTGCGGCCAGAACGGAAATTTTCTGCTGATAATCGGCGAATGGAACGGATTCCATCGTGACGCGAATGCCCGGGTTCGCTTTCTGGAAGCCATCGATCAATCCGTTGTACACATCCATATGGGCTTGGTTGCCCCACATCATGAACTTCAGTTCGACGTCTCCCTTTTGCCCCGGACTGCCGCTTGCGCTTGAGCCGGTGCCGGCAGTGGAGCCGGAATCGCCGCAACCGACTGTAAGCGCAACCATCGCTGCCAATGGAATCGCCAGCTTCGTTCTTTTCATGTCAATCCCCCTAATTCGTTTATGAATTCTGCCTTTCACCATGAGTATAACGGGGGAACGGCACCGGTCTAAATCACGCCGCTTTAAGAAATAGTACGTTTTTTTTATACCTTGTCGCCAGTCGTGTCCTCCGTGCCCGGCTGTCCGTATCGATCCCGGTAATCCCCCGCCGTCATTCCGACTTGTTGCTTGAACACGAGCATAAAATGCTTCGGGCTCTGATGTCCCGACAGACGCGCTACGTCGTAAATTTTCAACCGCGTATGTGCTAGCAGCCATTTGGCACGCTCCATACGGGCCTCCGACACGTAGTCTGAATAATTCGTTCCCGTCTCCGCTTTGAACAATTGGCTGAGATAGGTCGCATTCAGATGAACTTGGCCCGATACGGTCTGCAGCCGCAAGTCTCCGTCAATATGCAGCTTGACGAATTGTTTGACGTCGCGGATGATTTTCCTCGCATCTCCGCCCGCCGGCTCGTCGCTAGTCGGTTGCCCAGACGGCGCGGACGCGGAGATGCCGCGCTCCCGATCGAGCGACAGCTTGATTTTGTCCAGCGTCGCGACCAATTCCACCCGTTCGATCGGCTTCAACAAATAATTGCTCACGCCGTAAGAAATCGCCTTTTTCGCATACTCGAATTCGCCGTATCCGCTAATGATGACGACGGGCAGGCTCGGATACATCTCTCTGACCTGAGCCACCATCGTCAGCCCATCCATCTCCCGCATGCGGATGTCCGTGATGAGCAGGTCCGGCAGTTCGCATTTGAGATACTCCAACGCTTCCAGTCCGTTAGCCGCTTCACCTGTTACTTCGAATTGGCCGGTCGATCGGCCGATCAGTTCTCTAAGCCCTTGGCGAATAACGGTTTCGTCCTCCACAAGCAATACTTTATACATGGGTTTCTCCTCCCGTCTCTACGAGCCGTATCGAGATCGTGACGGCCAACCCTTGCCCTAAGCTGCCGTCAACTGTCAGTTCGCCTTTGTCCCCGTAAATCAGCATAATGCGTTGGGCGATGTTGGACAGACCAAGTCCGCTGCGATCATCCCGCTGGTACCCTTGATAGGAGGGCAGCGTCCGGAGTTGCTCGTTCAGCGCCTCGATCTCCCGTTCCGGCAACCCTTTGCCGTCGTCTCTTACCGTGATCAGCAAAACATCCTCGATCCGCAGAGCGGATATCCAGATCGTGCCTCCTTGCTCGGCCTCGTCGATCCCGTGGTAAACCGCGTTCTCCACGAGCGGCTGCAGAATCAGCTTCGGAACGACGATTTCCTTCACTTCTTCGTCGATATCGTACTCCACTCTCAGTCTTCCCCCGTACCGGAGCTGCTGGATTCGGACGTAGGATTGCACGAAGCGAATCTCCTCCTTCAGCGGAACGAGCCGGTCCACCTTGTCGATCGTATATCTTAACAATTTGCCCAGCGCGGAAACCATGTCGGACACTTCCGAGTTGTGGCCGCGAATCGCCATCATGCTGATCGATTCCAGCGTGTTGTAGATGAAGTGTGGATTAATCTGGCTTTGCAAGGCGGACAGCTCCGCCTCCTTCTCTCGGATGCCGAGGATAAACACCTCGTTAAAAAGCCGGTTGATTTCTTCCGTCATTTTGTTGAAACCGCGCCCCAATTGGCCGAACTCGTCTTTGCCGTACACTTCGATTCTGCGATCGAAATTCCCTTGCTCGACCCGGATCATGTTCTTCTTCAGCTCGATCAGAGGCCGGGTGATCCGGTAGGAAACGATAACCGCAAGCAACGTAACGACGGCGACGCAAAGCGCGGCGAACCACAACGTAAACGTTCCCAGCTCGCGCGATTCCTTCCGAATGACGTTAGTCGGCGTCAGACTAATGACGGATAGGCCGGAATAGTTGGAATAATGCTGCACGTATAAATGGGGCTGGCCATTCAGAAGGATTCTTTGATTGGTTCCGTACGGCTGCAATTGGTTATGCTTCAGCAAATCGTCATAGGTGGACGGATCGCCTTCGGATTTGCGCTCGAAGAGCAATCTCCGCTGACCGTCCATGACGATCACATTCGAGTCTTGCTCGTAATTGAGATTGGAGAGAATGTTACGGAAGGCGTCCAGCTTGATATCGATGAGGATATAGCCGAGCGGGCGCAACGTATCCGGGTCGCGGATCTTTCTCCCTACGGAAATATAGGGATCGCTAGGCGCGACGCTATAATAGGAAGGATGATGAGGCGGGATCAGCACCCAAGCGCCGTCGGAACGGTCGACTTCCTCGAACCATTCGTCCCGTCGGCTGTCCCAGACCAAGTCGACCGCCATGGAATCGATGTTGGAGAAGAAAATACCGCTGTTGCTGACCAGGTGAATGCCGCGTATTTCCGCTCTGTCGTAGGCATTGGCGGACGTGTAAAGCTTCATTTTCATATAATCGTCCGATGAAGCCCAGGTGGCCGAACCCATTTCTCCGTCGTACTTGCTTAATATCGTCAGCACCATCTGATCGTACAGCGGGATGATCGACAGTCTTTCGAAGTCTTTAAGCAGCCGGTCAAGATTGGCGTTGATCTGCCGCACGATGTCGACGGTGAATTGCTCCGTCTTCTGATCGACGGTAGCGGAGAAGTTCCGATAGGTGATAACCCCTTGCAAACTTAATGGAAACAAAATGAGCAGCGTGAACAGAAGCAGCAATTTCGTGCGTAAATTCATTTCCCTCGTAAACCGCATAGTTCGCAGTAGCATATCGTCGACCCCTTTAGCCGGAAACTTCATGTACGCGCTTTCACAAGGAATGTTGTCCGGAGTCTTTATTATAACGACGTACCTATGAAAAGCTATCCCTTAAACGCTAGAAAAGGTATGTTATTTTGGGATAGCGAGACGGGTTAGATCCGGAGCTGCACAAATAGAAAAACAGGGCCCCCTTCGCTCAGGAGAGCCCCTATCTTCTCGTGCCTTGTCCGCCATGCGGGAGGCCTTTTGTTGCATCACCCGTCGATTGATTTATACCGTCCGACGATATCCACCGCCGCTCGCAATTTGATCGGGTCGATCGGTTCGAGCGCCTTTTCGTTGATCCTGACGCCCGTGCCCATATGAACTTCCTTGACTTTCGTACGTTGGATAAATAGGTCCAGCGTCTCCGGTTGAAGACCACTGCCGGCGAGAATGTCAACGGTCTTGCCGGCGCTCAGTGTGACAAGCTCCGCGATCTCCTCCTCGGCGTCCAGCACGCTGGGTTTCCCGCCAGAAGTCAATATTTTGCGAATAGCGGGATAGCTGCTTAGGAGTTGCAGGGCCGAGCGTCGATCCGCCAGCTCGTCGAACGCGCGGTGGAAGGTGACGGCCAGCTTCCCCGTCTCGCCAAGCAGCAGTTCCAGGGCAGCCGTATCGATCTCGTTACGCCGATTCAGCATTCCCATGACGATGCCCGCCGCCCCGCAGTCACGAATAGCCCGGGCGTCGCGCAGCATCACCTGCAAGTCGTCCTCGTCGTAACGGAAGCTGTTCGCGTGAGGACGCAGCATGACGTTTACCGGAATGTCTACCGTCTTCAATACCTGCTCGATCAATCCGATGCTTGGCGTCACGCCGCCTTCGGCAATGCCAGAGATGAGCTCGATTCGGTCCGCCCCGTGCTCCTCAGCAAGCTTGGCGTCCAGTACGCTTGTTGCAATGACTTCAAGAATCATCGTGAAAGCCCCCCGTTACTTCTTCAAACATGGAGCCTACGATAACAGAAATGTTCAGCCTCGTCCATATGAAAAGCGCTCTAGCGCGGCATTAACGTTCGTCTCTCCCGCCCATACGTTCATACAAATAATCGACGATATGCATCGCTTCCATCTTGTCACTCGCACCATGCTTCTCGATACCGTGCTTCATCTGTAGCAGGCAACCCGGATTGCTCGTGAGCAAGTATCGGGCGTTCGTCGCATTGGCGTGCTCCATCTTATGCTCGATAAGCTGCCCCGCCATTTCCGGCTGTGTCACGTTATAGATGCCTGCAGAGCCGCAGCAGCGATCCGAGTCCTTCATCTCGCAGTAATGGGCCCCTGACACCTGGTTCATCAGCTCCCTAGGAGCGGTTGAGCTTTTCATGACATTGCGAAGGTGACATGAATCCTGATAGGTGATCGTAACGGGTTCAGCCGTTGCGACGGAAGCCGACTCCGCAAACGAAGGGATGCGCCCCTTCTCCACGAGAAGTTTGCTCACGTCCACGACACGAGGGGCAAACCATTCGCCGAGTTCGCGGTATTCATCGTCCCCCTGAAGTAGATGATCGTACTCTACGAGCAGCGCGCCGCAGCCGCCCGCATTGGAGACGATATACTCAACGCCAGCCTCGCGGAACGTCTTGACGTTGATCTTAGCCAGATCACGGGCTTGATCCATCTCCCCGCTGTGGGCGTGGAGCGCCCCGCAGCACACCTGCGATTCGGGAATGACGACTTCGAAACCGGCCTCGGACAGCAGCTTGACTGTATTAACGTTCGTATCAGCAAACATGACATCCATGATGCAGCCGCGGAACAACGCCACGCGGGCGATCTTCTCTCCCTTAGCCGGATAGACCGTTCCCAGCCGCTCAATGACACCTTTGCCTGACGCTTCCGGCAGGATCTGCTCCATCTCTTGCAGATGTTTCGGAAACAGCTTCATGATGCCGGTTCCCCTTGCAATCGATCGAAGCCCCGACTTCTGATAGAAGGCCAACGAACGGCCGAGCCACTTGAGACGGCTCCGGTTCGGGAATACGCCCTTGAACATCAGCTTGCGTACGCCCTTAATCGGAGCGCTGTGTACGGCGTGATCCTCGATCGCATCGCGAGCCTGCTCGATGAGCTGGCCGTACTTCACATCGGCCGGACAAGCCGGCTCGCATGCCCGGCAGCCCAGGCAATGGTTCATTTGATCCTGAAATGCCTGATCGGGGTCCATCAAGCCGTCGGCCACCGCTTTCATGAGCGCGATGCGGCCGCGCGGAGATTCCGGCTCCAGCCCGGTTTCCCGGAACGTCGGACAGGCCGGAAGACAGAAGCCGCATCGCATGCAATTCGTCAGCTGATCGTAATCCAGCTTGGCGAGCAGCGTTCGGGCCATCGGATTCGTATGCTGAATATCCGGCTTTTTCTGTATCGTTGTAGAGGCATTCGCGTTACTCACGGCTGATGACCACCCTTTTTCTCGATTCCTTGGCAAAAACTTTGCCGGGATTCAGCAGATGGTGCGGATCGAACGCGTTCTTGATGCCTTTCATCACTTCAATCCCCGCGCTGCCGACCTTCCATTCGAGGAAGGGCGCCTTCACCAGTCCGACGCCATGCTCTCCGGTAATCGTCCCACCCAGCTCGATCGCCGCTTCGAATACTTCCTCGAATGCCTGTTCAACGCGATGAACCTCCTCCTTATCACGCGCATCTGTCGTCGCGGTGGGATGAAGGTTGCCGTCTCCGGCATGACCGAACGTCGCGATGGAGACGTCGTATTTACGCGCGATCTCGTTGATGCGCAGCACCATGTCGGCGATTCGCGAGCGAGGTACTGTCGCGTCCTCGAGGATCGTCGTTGGACGAAGCCGCGCCAGTGCCGTGAAAGCGCTGCGTCGCGCCGTCAGCAGCTTCTCCGCCTGCTCGCGGGTTTCCGCCACGTCCAGCCGATCGGCACGCTCCGATTCGCAGATTTCCTTGATCCGCTGAATGTCGCGCTCAACCGCCTCCGGATCTCCGTCTTGCTCGATCAACAGGATCGCTTCCATGTCTCTTGGCAAGCCCAGCTTCGCAAAGTCGTCAACGACCCGGATGGTCGGATTGTCCATGAACTCCAGCGTCGCGGGGATGATCTTCGCTTCGATGATCCGGGATACCGTCCTTGCGGCCCCGTACAAATCCTTGTACATCGCCAGCATCGTCTTCTTGCTTTTCGGAGGCGGAACGAGCTTTAACGTCGCTTCCGTAATAATCGCCAGCGTGCCTTCCGAGCCTACAAGCAGCTTGGTCAGATCGTAGCCGGCCACGTCCTTCATCAGCTTGCCTCCGGTGCGAATAATCTCGCCGCTAGCCAGCACCGCTTCCAGACCGATGACATAATCCTTCGTCGTCCCGTACTTCAGCCCGCGAAGTCCTCCCGAGCATTCGGCGATGTTGCCGCCAATCGTAGAGATTTTCATGCTGCTCGGATCGGGCGGGTAGAAAAGGCCGAGAGATTCGATATGGGCGGTGAATTCCGCCGTGATCATGCCGGTCTGAACCGTAGCCGTTAAATTTTCCATATCGACTTCCACGATCCGGTTCATGCGGTGCATCACCATCACGATCCCGCCCTGAACCGGTACGGTTCCCCCGCATAGATTGGAGCCCGAGCCTCTGGAAACGACGGGAATACGATGCTCGGCCAAAACCTTCATAATATCGGAAACCTGCTGCGTATTGTTCGGATAAATGACACCGTCCGGCAGACTCTGCAGCATCGGCGTTCCATCGTAGGAATGCGCCACGAGAGACTGGCGGTCGTCCTTGAAATTGTTCTCCCCTACGATCTGCCGCAAGCGTTGCGCAATGGCAGCGTCCAACATGAGGGCTCCCCCTTCAATTCGCGAAATTAGTCAGGTCATCTGATGACTTTGTGTTCATTATATTTCAAATTTATAGTATTGTATAGACAATAGGTTGTTAAAGCGGCGGTAAGGAGATTTGAATATGCGGCAATTTAAAATAGAAACGCCCAAGGGGCATGAATTGGTTGCGGACGATATTTTGCGACGGATTAAGGACAGCGAATGGCGGCCCGGGCAGCGTCTGCCCTCCGTCGTCGAGCTGGCGGAAGCCTACGGCGTGGGCCGATCTACGATCAGAGAAGCGGCCAGCGCGCTCAAGGCGATGGGCTGGCTGGACGTGCGGCACGGCGGCGGCACGTTCGTAAAGGAAGAGCTTCCTAGCGAAGCAAGGAGCGGGGCGGAGCAATTGTTCCGGGGAGCCGACTCGCTGATCGAGCTGCTGGAAGTTCGCCGAACGCTGGAGATCGGGGCGGCCGCTCTCGCTGCCGAGAGGCGGACGTCCGAAGACGTCGCCAAGCTGGGCAAGCTGATCGAAACGATGGAGAGCTGCCTAGAGCGTAACGATACGTCAGAAGGCGAACGTGCCGATGCGGAATTCCATATGGCGATCGCGGCCGCTTCCGGCAATTCGCTGTTCGTCCAGCTGATGGAATCGCTGTCCGGCCGCTTCGCCGGATCGATCCGGCAGACGCGCGAGCTGTGGTTTTACCGCGAGCAGGCGACCGCAGCCAGACTGCTTGCCGAGCATCGCCGCATTTACGATGCGATCGTGCAGCGCGACAAGCAGACGGCGACAGAGCTTATATCGGAGCATCTGAGCAAAGTCGAGCAAGTGCTTCGGGAGGCGCTCGCTCATTCGAGCGAACGTTAATTGGGGTTTGCCTCTCCGAGTCGCGAGGGAGCGGTTACTCGAGCGCCATCAGAACGGCTCCCCAAGCGGCTTCCCGTTTCGCGAAGTACACGCTCAACTCCGGGTAATCTCTACTTAGAAGAGAGAGCAGCTCCGCCCTTACTTCCTCATTTCGTAGAAGTACGCTGCCTGCGAGCGCGAGATGACCGCTTTGCAGACTTAATCTTTCCACGACGGGAGACACCACCTCCCGCAAAGCTTCCGCGCTTTTCCGAACGATCGCCAGAGCAGCAGCGTCTCCGAGCTCACATGCATCCGACAGAAGCGGAGCCAGAGCCGCGATATCCTTCTTGTTCGTTTTCTTGTCGTGTGCAAACCCGATGACCTGACGAACCGTATTTACCCCCAGACGCTCGTAGACCAGAGAAGTGATCGCGGTCGGGGGCAGGCGGCCGTCATTAGCCCGCACGACTGCGGAGAGCAGCTCGCGACCGATGCTGTAGCCGCTTCCCTCATCATCGATCAAGTGGCCGCAGCCTCCCGCGCGGTGCTCAGCTCCCGCTTCGTTTCTGCCATAGCAGATCGAGCCGGTTCCGGCAATCAGAATGATGCCGTTCGAGCTCTCGTGCGCGCCGCGCAGCGCCGTCTCATGATCGCCCGCGATGATCAATCTTCCTTCATAGTCGAACGATCGGACAAGCTCCGTTATTCGTGACGCAACTGCCGGATTACTCACGCCAGCAGCGCCAATGCAGATGCTCGAACAGTTCGCCAGTCCACCGCATACGCGCGCGATTTCGGCAAACATTTCCTCGAAGCTGAGTCGAATGCTCTCTTCATCCTGACCGTTAAAGTTGATCGGCCCCGAGACAAAGCGATATACCTCTTCGCCTCGCTCGTTCGCGATCGTCAGAGCGGTTTTCGTACCCCCTCCGTCCATTCCAGCTACGTAGCCCATCTATTAGCCTCCTATTATGTTAGTAAGAGATTTTCCCCAGCACTGCCGCTTGTCTCGCTCCCGTGACTCCCGGAAGGCTGTTGGGCTTGCCAGCGATCGCGTAATCCGCCAGCAAAGCGATGGCGACCGCTTCCTTTGCGTCGCTGCTTAATCCGATGTCTTCATGTGTAAGTACCTGAACACCCAGCGGCTCTAACTCGTCCTTCAGCATACCGATCAAGGTCGGGTTGTAGCTTCCGCCTCCGCCTACGATCATCGCATTCGCCGTGTGCTTGGGCATAATGAACCGACGATAGCCCTCGCCGATCGACCAGGCGGTCAGCCTTGTCACGGTAGCCACCAGATCGCGCTCCGACAGGCCATGCTCTTCCCGATAAGCGAGCAGGCGATCGACGTATGCAGCTCCGAACAACTCTCTCCCGGTCGACTTCGGCAGCGGCTGCGTATAGTAGGACTCCCCGCTGAGCAGCGAGAGCAGCTCTGGGTCGACACGCCCCTCACTAGCGATCTTGCCTCCGATGTCCATCGACAGACCTGGAAATAAACGCGACACAACGCCATCGATCAGCATGTTGCCAGGACCCGTATCGAAAGCGTATACCTCCTCGGGCGCACTGGCGGCGGGAAGAACTGTCACATTGCCGATGCCGCCGATATTTTGCAGAAGCAGTGTCCGATCGGATTCCTTGTACAGCAAATACTCAGTAAACGGAACAAGAGGCGCCCCTTGACCTCCCCAAGCCATGTCCGCTACGCGGAAATCGGACACACAAGGAATCCCCGTTCTGGCGGCAATCACCGCGCCTTCCCCGATCTGCACCGTATACCGTAAATCGTATCCTTTACTGAGGTAAGGATCGGGCGCATGATAGATCGTTTGCCCGTGCGAGCCGATGACGGCAACTTCTTCCGGCTTCAAGCCGCTCTGCAGGATGGCTGATAATGCCGCCTCGGCATATAACTCCCCAAGCAGCACGTTTAGCCGTCCGACCCGATCAACCGTTGCGATCGCAGGATCGAACAACGCGAAGATCTCCTCTCTCACATCGGCGGGATAGGGAGTGTTCTCGAAAGCCAACTGTCGAATGCGCGGCTGTCCGCCTTCTTCCCCTTCACGAATCTCAATGACTGCCGCATCGATCCCATCCACCGACGTACCTGACATTAAGCCTACCGCATAACGAATGTCTCTTATATCTTGCGCAGCTTTATCGTGATAGCGCTTTCCGCTTTTGTTTCGGTTCTCGTTCATGCTCCTTGCCAGCCCCCTCATCTGCTCTTATGGGTTAATCTTTCGTAATCATAATCCGGGCGTTTTTTCTCGTCAACGAAAATCTGAAATAAAATTTCAATATTATCAATTATAAATGACTATTTAAATTCAAGTCCAGCATTCAAAAAAAATAACGGTGAAGGGAGGAACAGCTTCCCAGACACCGCCATTTTTCTAAATTAACGCAATTTCCTCTTCCTGATTCAGTATCAACCAAGCCCATCAAACAACCGATCGAAGCAACTCTTCGTTCTCTGCAGCGATTGCGAACCGGTCAACTCAACGGGCTGTCGTTGAATGACCTCTTGCGCGACAACTCCCTTGTAACCGATCGTTCGCAAGCTTTGCAGGAAGCCCAGCAGGTCGATGACGCCTTCTCCCGGATAAAGCCTATCATTATCCAGAAGCTGTTCAATCGGCGCATCCTTGGCGTCGTTAATATGAACGTAGACGACTTGATGAGGGGACAGCTTCTCGATGTCTTCTCTGCCCAGCCCGTTCGTATACCAGTGGTAGGAATCCAGCAGCATCCCGACATTGGCAGAACCAATAGCATCAATAAGCTGCAACGTATCCTCCATTGTATAGATAAAAGGGTTGCGAAACAGCGTTCTCAGATGATGGGAACCGACAAACTCCAATGCGAATCTCATCCCGTATGCATCCAGCACGCTTGCGATTTGACGCAGCCTGCGAACGGCAGCGACGGTAAAAGCAGCCGAGGGCTGATCCGTCGACGGCAAAATATAAGTGCTGCAGGTGAGGCAGCCGAGAGAAGCCGATGCTTTCGCTTCGGAAGCCAGTGCAACGAGCCCCGCTCGAAACTGCTCCTCCGTTCCTCTCCACTCTACGTTCAAAGACATGTTCGCAAGCGCTATGCCGTTCGTTTTCAGTAGATCGGCTGCTCCCTCAAGACCATACTTCCCGATCAAATGTCCCGCATCCGCTTCGACCGCCTGAAATCCATACTCGGCAGCCTGTTCGATCAAAGCTGTATCGTCGCCGATCAGACCGAGACCTGCACGAGTTAACCCCTTTATCATCGTTAATACTCCCTCCCGCTCTTGTGTTTAAGACCAATCGAATACGACGCCGTGATAACGCTCTTTGTCATTCTTCAACCCCTCATAGGCGGTTGGTGCCTCTTCCGGCTTCAGCACATGACTGATCAGCGGCTCGATCTGCAGCTTCTTATTCGCCATAAGATCGAATACGATTTGGGAATTCCTGACGAGGGAATGCTTTACGAACGGGTCTCGAGCGACCGGGTAGCGCCACTCATGCGCGCCTTTGAAGGTCAGGCTGCCATAGTTGATCAGATGAACGTAATTCAATACCTCGGTCACGTTGGTCTGATACTCCCCACGCGGACTGCCAAGAAGAATCAGCTCTCCGTATCGGGCCAGCAGCGGTAAATTATCGACGACCGCCTTCGGAACACCAGTCGCCTCGATCAGCGCAGATACACCCTCACCGTTCGTCAGTTGCTTGATCTGATCATGCACATCCTCACTTCCTGCGGAGAAACCGGCATCCAGTCCGGTCTTTGCCGCCATTTGAAGCCGATGCTCCGAAAAATCGATGCCGAACACAGTCGCTCCCTGAAGCTTGGCTAACTGGGAGGCCATATTCCCAATCAGTCCCAAGCCAGTCACGACGACATGATCTCCGAGCTCGATATCGGATACCCGCACGGAAGTGAAGGCGACCGTGGCCATCCGCGTGAATGGAACCCATTGCAGCGGAATACCCGGAGGAACCTTCAGGAACACCCCTTCGGCCGATACGACTTGGTAAGCGGAATGATCCCCGTAATGAAAGACGAGATCCCCTTTCGCGAAATCCGTGACCCCGTTTCCGGTCTCCACCACTTCGCTGACGGCCGCATAGCCGGGAACCCCGGGCATGCGAAACCATTTTTCATTCCCGGATAGACAAGCCAACTCCGTTCCCGGACTGATCAACGTATACTTCTTTTTGACGAGTACCTCATGGGCAGCCAACGCCTTCGGCGACAAGGCGGCTTCCCGAACTTCAACCTCCCAAGGTGCGGTGAATACGATCTCTTTATTGTCCATTCTACTGACTCCTTTTCATGAGTGATGCGATAGTAGCTCGTATTCTACAAGACAGCAGCCGCCTAGCCCTTCACTGCGCCGGCAGACATTCCGTTCATGATCTTGTTGCTGAAAAACAAATATAAAATGACGATGGGTAGAGAGGTGATGACAAGCCCGGCGATTTTCCCCGTATAATCTGTCGTATATTGGCCACTGAAGTAAGTCAGCCAGATCGGCAGCGTAAACAGCTCCGCTGAGCGGTTCAGAATGAACGCGAAGGGCAGCTCGTTCCACGTATGGAGCACGTTCAGAATAACCGCAGTAGATACCATCGGAAGGCAAATCGGGAAAATAATCCTGAACAGGGCATAATCCGTCGTGCTGCCGTCAATGTAAGCTGCTTCTTCGATCTCCGTCGGTATATCCCGAATAAAGCTTTGAAACAGAAACGTCGTCAAGGACAAATTAAAAGCCACGTAAGGAATGATTAAAGTGAACCGAGTGTCTAGCATGCCGAACCACTTAAATTGAAGAAACAGCGGGACGAGCAGTGAATGAATCGGGATCAGCATGCCTACGAGCAGCACGAAGCGGATCGTCGTTTTCCCGCGAAAGTTGTATCTTGCGAAAAAATAGCCGAGAATAAAGGACCCAAGCACGATAAGCGGTATCGTAAGCACCGTATTGAACACACTGCTGAACAGTGCGCTGCTTAAATTGCCGACGCGGAACGCGTTCTCGTAATTGGATAGCGTCGGTTGACTGGGCAGAGCGAACAGGCTCAAGCTAAATTCCGGGTTCGTCTTCAGTGACGTATAGACCATCCACACAATCGGGAAGATCGCGGTTATCGTAAAAAGCAGCGCGAGCACATTAGCCGGGACCGCGAGGAGCCCTATTTTCATTTTATTAGTCACTGTCCGTTTTCCCTCCAATCAGCTTGGAGACGAGCAGAACTACCGCACCGCTCAGTACGATCATCCCTATCGATACAGTGCTGGCATATCCGAGCTTCGTCATTAGGAATGCATTGTTGTACGAATATTGCGCCATGACCATCGTGCTTCTGCCAGGCCCTCCGCCTGTCATTACGAAGATATGATCGAACGTTTTCATCGTTCCGGATATACATAGAACCAACGCCACTTGGGTTACGTTCTTCAGCAATGGGAAAGTGATGAACATCGTTTTCTGCCGCCAATTCGCGCCGTCGATCTCCACCGCATCGTAGATTTCCTTCGATATGTTCTGCATGCCGGCCAGGAAAATGATCAAATAAAGACCGACATACTGCCAGACCAGCGGAATCGAGACGAGATAGATCGCCTTGGCCGGATCGTCCAGCCAGAGAACCGGGTCGCCGCCGAACAGCTTCACGAACCAGTTCAAAATCCCGAACTGATAGTTATAGAAAAGCGTCCATAGATACCCTGTCACGACGGGAGCAAGCACAACGGGCAGAAATATCGCTCTGCGGTGTATTCCCCTCAACTTCAGAACCTTGCTCATCAGCAGCGACGCGATAATGAAGGCAATGCCGACTTGACCCGCCACACAAATAAGAACAAGAATCATATTGTTCTTGAACGATAACCAGAAATCCGAATCTTGCAGCAATTTCGAATAAGGCGCCCATCCCGAGAAGCTTGTTCCGTAATCATCGAAAAAGCTGTAAACGAAGGATAAGATGAGAGGCAGAATGACAGCAAAGGCATAAACCAGATAGATCGGCACCAAATACTTGAGCACTTGACTGACTCGAAGTTTGAACAGATTCTCTCTCAATCTCTTGATTCCTCCCTAAGGCTAGGGGGAAGGCGCGAATCGCCCCTTCCCCTTCGCTTACGGTTATTTGCCTAGCGAGTCTTGAGCCTGCTTCGCAATATCTTCGGGGGACGCGGCGCCGGCCAGCAGCGACTGAATGCCGCGGTAGATGACCTCGACGGTTGCCGGAGCCAACCGGATATCGTAGATCGGAGTCAATTGGACCCGATTCATCAGGTTATAATACTCTTGCGTCAACGGAGCTGTAGCCGTCGATCCGTCGTCGGTCAATTTACGAGCCGGGAAGCCGTTGATCTTCTTCATTGCGGCTGCGTATTCATCGTTCGTAAACGTTTTCACCAATTCGACTGCCGTCGCTTTCTTCGCGTCCGTCAGCTTGGCATTAATCGCGTACGACCAGCCTCCGCCGCCTGCCACAGCAGCGGCCTCGCCTTTGCCGCCTGTCGAAGGAAGAATGGCGATTTTCGTATTATTCAACACGTCCTCGGGAGCATTCTGAATCAGGTTGCCGACATACCATGCGCCGCTGACCGTCATCGCCGCCTTCTTGTTAAAATAAAGCGGGTCGCGCTGACCCTCGTCGATGCTATTAATATCCGGGTTAAATGCGCCGATATTTTTCAGCTCTTGAATCTTCTTTAACGCCTCGATGAACTCCGGATCTGTAAATTTGGACTCGCCAGTCGTCAGGCCGTTGAACCACTGCGTTCCGGTTACGCGATCGGCCAGCGTGCTGAACAACGTCGAACCTACAGGCACGTTCGCCTTGTTGCCCATTGCGATTGGAATGTAGCCCGCGTCCTTCAGCTTGACGATCGCATCCTCGAAATCCTTCCACGTCTCCGGGAATGCATGGATTCCAACCTGCTTAAAGATTTCTTCGTTGTAGAAGATCAGATGGACCGACAACGTCTGGGTAGCGACGCCGTAAATTTTGCCCTTAATTCGGAAGTCCTCGAAAGCATCCTGGAGGAAACCGTCTTTCCACTCTTTATCCTGTTCAAGCAGATCGTCCCACTCGGCTACCAGCCCTTTAGGCGCGTAATCGATCAGCATCGATCCGTTCGCCAGAAACACGTCGGGCAATTCACCGGATGCACCAAGCGTCGTCATTTTGGAACGATATAGATCGTGAGCGACCGCTTCCTCGCGAATTTCCACGTTCGGATGCGCGTCCTTGAATTTCTGCAACGTTTCCCGGAACAGCTTCGCACCCGGATCGTCGGTCACATTCGTATGTGCGATAGAGATCGTGATTTTGTCTCCACCGCCGCTGCCTCCAGATGCCGACGGTGTGTTCGAATCATCCGACTTTCCACAAGCGGTCAAAATAAAAGCGCTTACGAGAAACAAAATCAAAGCTTTGGATACAATGCCCTTACGTCTTTTGGAAACGATTTTCATTTGAACCCCTCCTGTTTGTGTTTGGCGGAACAACTCCATCATACCGGGGTGCCCATGGGGGTGTCTTTGATTAGAAAAACGTTTTTTTATCCAAAACGACGAAGAAATATTTAATCTCGCTCCTTATCTATTTTTCGAATATTCGAATGCACGGCATAATATTGGCTCGGAGTAAGTCCAGTCTCCGCCTTGAAAGACCGGCTGAACGGATGAATGCTGGAATAACCCACTTCGTTCGCAATGACCGTTAACGTCTTTTCCCCTTTAACGATCAGCAATTTGGCCTGCTCGATTCGCACGTAAGTCACATATTTGTGAATCGTAATATTCAGCTGTTCCTTAAAAAGAAACGACAGATGGCTCGTTGACACGCCAACATGCTCGCTGATCGTCTGGTTGTCCAGCTCGGGATCCGAGTAATTCCCCTGAATGTAGTTGATCGTCTTCTCGATGATCCCCCAGCCCTTGGTTAACGTTCCTTCCCGGTTTTTGCTTTCCATCTGTCCTTGAATAAAAAAGCCAAGAAGCTCTAGACAGATCGCCTTCAACAGTAAGGATCGGTTCGGCTTGTCGTCCAAAAATACCTTTTGCATCAGCAGAAAACGTTTCTTGAGATCGATGCGGTCCGCTGTTCGCAGCTGCACGACAGGATAGACGGACGACAACGTCATCTCCTTCTCGTAGATTTTCTCCGTTTCCTCATTGATCAGACTGGTTACCTTCCAGCGGCTGCGGGTCTCGTCGTAATGAAGGTCGAAATGAACGATATATTGAATCAGGGGAACGTCGGAAGTGGAGCGAATGATATGAGAAAGAAAAGGAGGCATGAGAAAAATGTCCCCTTCCTTGGCCGTATACTTTACCCCATTCAGGATGAATTCCGCCTCGCCTTGCTCGATATAAGTAAAGACATGATCAAAATCGATCCATTCGCCAGCAAGGGATTTGGACTTAATAATTTTGACCACTCTCACGAATGGAGAAACGGTTTCCATCCAATCATTCATCGTCTGAACCCCCAATCCCTATCAGCCAATCTTAAGCCATGTCCGCGTTTTGGCCGACCGCTTGATTGCATCCAAGAGTACCCGGTTCTTATATCCATCCTCGAAGTTCGGGGAAGGACACGCATTCTCATGAATTCCTCGCATAAACTCGTGCATTAAATAAACAAACGCTTGCTCGTAACCGCTCTTCTTTCCGGCAAGCTTACGGAGTTCGTCGCCCGGCGCTTCGTAATCTGAGCAATCGATGTTTCTGAATTCGCCCTTCCCTGTCACCGGATCCTGCAGACATAACCTGACCGTATTCAATTCTTCCAGATCCAAACGCAAGGAGCCCTTATTCCCGTTGATTTCGATCAGATTCGAGCGATGGAAGCCCTTACCCAATTGCGAAACCTCGAAGATGCCGATAATTCCGTTGTCAAAACGTACAAGCGCGGTCAGCGCGGTGTTCATCGATTCGCACGAGCTATTTTCGTTCGGCGGGCTGATCTTCTCCTCGTGGGGAGACGTAGTTGTGCCGTTCATGCTGCCGACCGGACATTCGGTGCTGTCTTTCATGCCGACGGCCTCTTGAATTTCCCCGATTAAATTACGTCCCAGATCAATAGAATGGGCCAGCAAATCTTCCAGCAGTTCACGCTTGGAAGAGGTTCCGAGACGATCGTTCGACTTCGGGCAGCACTGTGCGCGAAAATGATAAATATCGCCCAGCAAGCCGTCATTGACGATTTTGCGCGCATATCGAACGGCTGGCATATAGCGCAGCGGGTACGGAACCATATGAACGACGCCGGCTTTGCGTGCCGACCTCCATATCTTCTCCGCTTCGGCTTTGCTTCCCGCTAGAGGGCTGCTGCAAATAATATGCTTACCCGCCTCCGCTGCGGCGACGGCGATTTCCCTATGCAAAGAAACCGGTGTGCCGATGTCAATGATATCGATGTCGTCTCTCTCGATTAGTCGTCGCCAATCCGTCTCGTAAGACAGCCAACCGAGCTCCTCCGCAGCAAGCTTTACTTCGTTTTCCCTCCGGCCGACAATCGTTTGCATAACGGGCTCAATACCGATCCTGGAATGCGCAAGCAGATCCCGATAAGCTTGGCTATGGACTCGCCCCGGGAAAGAATGGCCGATCATTCCGACACGGACTTTCCTCATACTCCAGGGTTAACAGCTCTGACCGGAATGCCGAGCTCGTTCTCCACAAAGTTCCGGCAGATCTCCAGACTCTGGTAAGGCGTACTCGTGGAGCGGTCGATTTCTACGGTCAGCCAGCTGTCATACTCTATATCGATCAACGCTTCTATAATCGGCTGGAAGGATATTCTCCCCAGTCCCAACTCGCAAAATACAGGCAGCGCTTCATTGCCGATCAGCATTGGAAAATCTTCGATTTTCGCATCCTCTTTGGTCAAATCTTTAAGATGCACATAGGCGACGCGTTCCTTATATTTGCGAATGAGCTGTGCCGGATCCATACCGGCTCCGGTGAGATGCGCCGTGTCCGGAGCGAAGAAAACAACGTCAGGGTCGCACATTTCGAGAAGCGCTTCCAATTCATGCTGATTTTCGATCTCAGTCCACAGATGCGGGTGAAGGCATGCTTTGACTCCCAGCTGATAAATGCTTTTCGCCGCTTCGTCGATCGTCTGCGCCGCAATTTTGAGTTCATCTAAAGTAGCTGGCCCTTGGCGCGGACCTCCGGGACCGAAGACGATATGTCCTGCTCCGCATTGAGAGGCGATTTTCGCCAGTCTCACGTTAAAATCGATTATATCCTGTCTTTTGGAGACATCCGCGAACCTTCTTGAAGCTTCTCCCGACGCTCCCCCATATAACGCGGTCATCCGAAGCTTCTTCTCCTCCAGAAGCTCCGTCAGCTCCGAAGCTTGTCCTTCGTATTGAAGCGCAAACGACGGCCATGGCTCGATCGCTTGGAAGCCGAGCTTGGATGCCTCGTCCAAGGCTAGCAGGTGATTATCTCCCCAAGTAATTGCGTGAACGGCCGTCTTTCCTTTAAATTGAGTCATGTCCAACCTCCTGCTTATAGAAGATTTTTAAAACAACTCAATTATACGCCGCCCTGCAGCTTGAAGATTTAGCTGGAAATCTGACTTTTTATCTAAAACAATGACGGCCCGAACCTCGACAAAAAAAGACACCGATACTCGCGCCCGGTGCCCCGCCTTCCATCTTATCTTCTGTGCTTGCTAGCCAGTATATTATGCGTCTTGGTCAAATACTTCTTCACGTTCTGATACTCCGCGCTCGCAACTCCCGCGAACAGAATGTCGATCACGGTCAGCATCGCGATCCGCGATCCCATCGCACCGCTGCGGATCGTCACTTCCGGCGTGGAAATACCAAGAAGTACGTTCGCTTTGTCCGCCAGTTCGCTCTTGTTGATTTTCGTAATCGCGATAATGTGCGCCCCGTTCTTCTTGGCGATCTCGAGCGTATCGAGAATTTCCGCCGTATCTCCGGAATACGAGATGAAGATCGCCACGTCGCCTTTGCCGAGCAGCGTCGCCGCCGTCAGTTGGCTATGTCCGTCCGTATAAGCGTGACACATCTTATTGATCCGAGAAAACTTCTGCTCCGCGTCCTTACACACGAGTCCGGACGCCCCGATACCGAAAAAGACGATCCGGCTGCTGCCCCGCAGCAGCTTCACCGCTTTGGCGACTTCGTTGCGGTCGAGGACGCTCTGCGTATCTTCGATGGATTTGCAATTATTCAAAGAGATGTTGGAGATGATGGTCGACAGGTCGTCTCCCGGCTGGATATCGGTGTACTGGTCTTTCTGCTCGTCGTTCATCGAACCGATCGATGTCGAGATGCTCACGATAAAGCTGCGATAGCTGCCGTAACCCATCGTCTTGCAGAAACGCAGCACGGAAGCATCGCTCGTCTTGCTTGCCTTGGCGAGATTTTTAATCGAAAGATGCGGGATCTCCGACACGTTAGCCAGAATATAATCCGCAAGCATCTTCTCCACGGGCGTTAAGCTATCTTTCATATCCCGTATTTTAATCAGTACGTTATCGTAAATAGCCATGCTCGTTCCATCTCACCTTATCCGTAGAGTCGTCTTAACCCGGATGCCGGAAATGCCGATTTGATCTTATATTAAGCGTAATATATGGAAAAGACAAGAGAGGTTTCGAGCGAATTCCGCTAATTTCGACCTGTTTTTCCGGATTTGGTTTCCGGAAGCCCCATTATTTTCCGCACAACCGAGTGCGGTCTCCCCTCGTCCAACCTTGTAAGGCATACGATGAAAGGGATGATAGACAACTATGAAAACGAAAATCGGATCAATCGCCTTGGCCGGCCTGCTGCTTGGACAAACGGTTGCCGCGCATGCCGCCGAAGCTTTGCCTGACATCTACGTCGATGGCAAGAGACTGACGCTTGCCGCCGAGCCCGTCGTCGTTGACGGCAGCACCCTCGTTCCAATGCGCGCCATCTTCGAAGCGCAGAATGCCGCGGTGACATGGACGAACGCGACGCAAACGGTAATAGCGGTCAAGAACGGCGTTACCCTTACATACCGGCTCGGGGAGAACACGGCATACAGGAACGGCGAATCTGTAGCGCTGGCGCAGCCTGGGAAAATCATAGACGGCACGACGATGGTTCCGCTCCGTTTCGTAAGCGAGACGTTGGGCAATCTCGTGCAATGGCATTCGTACTCGGGCGACATCTCGATCTCGACTTCGGGGGTATTGCCAAATACGGTGTCGTACGGCGTGAACCTGCGCGCCGCTCCCGCTAACGGTGCGAATACTCCGATCGTGCGAATGCTCGCCAAAGGCGAGAAAATCCAAGTGCTTCGAGAGATCGATGCGAACTGGCTGGAGGCGCGCACGAAGGACGGTAAAATCGGTTTTGTATCGGCGAAGCCGCTTTATACGGATTACGAGAGTCCTTCGCTGGTCAAGCTTAAGGGCGAAGAATTGATCGCTTACGGCAGAAAGTATCTCGGCACGCCTTACGAATTCGGGGCGGCCCTCGGCCAGACTTCGACGTTCGATTGTTCCTCGTTCGTTCACCTCGTTTTCGAAGACGTGCTCTCCATGGACTTGCCGCGAATCTCGTATAATCAGGCGAAAGAAGGCAATGAAGTCGGACTGAACGAGCTTCGAGTCGGCGATCTATTATTCTTCGGAGCCAGAGGCTTGGAGATCGGCCACGTCGGCATCTATGCGGGCGACAACCGGATACTCCATACCTACTCCAAAGAAAAAGGCGTTCATTTCGACGATTTCGACGAGAAATGGAAAAAGAGATTCGTCACGGCGCGCAGGTTGTTCTAAGTGCATCGAAGTTTCTGCATTCCGGAAACGCCAAAAAAATCCGCCGGCCCGATGCCGGCGGATTTGGAGCGTGGGTGCACCCTAGCTCATTGATTTTTTCAAATGAACCTGCTCGACAGTCTTCTCGAATCCCAATTTACATAGAAGGGAATAGAGGTTCGAATGGGATTCCGGCAGATTAACGACCGTTCTCTTGATCGCAGACTCCAGGGGACGGAAGGCTTGGGCAAGAGCGGCCGACAGAATCTCGTCGCGATCCGGCCTTAACGGATCCGCTTCGCATTGGTAGAGATACAGGGCGGATAGGCTGCCATCTTCTCCTTTAAGCGTCTTATAGAACGCATAGCCGACCAATCGACCGTCTGCCAATACTTGCACGCATTCCCCTTTGCCCATGTTGGCCGCTTGCGCCTGCCATGTCGATCTCCCCCCGCCGAACTCCGCTTCTCCTATATCCTCGGGCAACCCGCGGCGATATTCGTATCCTTCGGGAGCGGTCAAATCCAATGCTCCTTCATGCTGCATGAAGGCAAGGCGATCGACCTTACGGTAGCCGACGCTCTCGTATAACCGGATAGCCGCTTCGTTCCGCGCGATCGCTTCCAGCAGCGCCTCGTCTACTTTCTCTTCCGCGTACAAGGCCATATTGTGTTCCATCAGCATTTTGCCGTAACCCTTTCCGCGATATTCAGGGACTATGGCTGTTCCTCCGTTCCACGCGAATATTCGGCCGTTTCTCGTTCTGAATCCGTTAACGATAATTCCGATCGGTCGATCATCCTCGAATGCGGCGAACGAGCGTTCAAGCGACAACCCTTCGTTCGCGACCCGGTTCAAAAAACGATCCACCGTCGTCTGTACGTTTGAGAAGTAATTTTCAAAGCCCCGATTCCATAGATCGACGATCTCCTCCGCGGATAATCGGCTTAATTTTTCGTAACGAATCATATCAAACCCTCCATTAACCGGAAAAATATTACTCTTCATTCTCAAGCTATCAAACTGTTTCTTATTTGAAAAGGGAACAAAAATATCAAAAATTTCCCCTTTTCGTCTTTGTGTCGAACGACCGCGCAATTTGCTTCACCGACAGAAGAAAATGCGACAGCTTTTTCGTGATACATAATGTATCATTTTATTCATTGGAAAGTGCCGATCTTATCCTATTTACGAGGTGAAAAAATGTCCGTACCGTCCATGCCCTGTTACGTCGCATATACCGATCCTGCCGCATCGATGCGGCTGGCGAACCGGTTCGGCGCGTATTTCAATAGACTTCCGCCGCGGAGGCGTATCGTCGTCGTCTGCATCGGGACCGACCGCTGCACGGGCGATTCGCTCGGTCCGTTGACGGGAACGCTGCTAAGCAAATACCGGTCTCCCGATTTCGAGATTTACGGCACGCTGGAACACCCCGTTCACGCGATGAACCTCGCGGATACGATGGACGAGCTGTATGCCCGTTTTGATGATCCTTTCATAATCGGCATCGACGCTTGCCTCGGACAAGCCGCCAGCATCGGAGCCGTGTTGATCGGCGACGGCCCGCTGCGGCCGGGTGCAGGCGTCAACAAGGAACTCCCTCCGGTCGGGGACATTCACGTGTCCGGCGTCGTAAACATCGGAGGACTGCTCGGCTATCAAGCGCTGCAGACCACCCGGCTGCACCTTATCATGAGCATGTCCGGTCTGATCTCCCGCAGCTTGCTCGTCGGAATCCGGATGTCGTCCGGCCGTGCGATCGAGACGCCGGCAATGCATGGATATTAGTAGAGCCACCGGGAAGTACCCCGATGGCTCGAAATCATTCGATAGGATTCAATATCAGCTGCATGCCTTGCGTCTTGAGCTGATCATATGCGATCGCCCACGATTTGAACGCTTCATACGTCTCGTCCGGGACGCCGAACATCCGCTTCATATCCATGACGATCTGCTTCTCTTCGTCGCAATAGTCTCCGTCCGCATAAGCCAGCAGCAGAATTTCCAAGAAGAAAAGATGCTGGACCCGCTGGTCTTGAATCCCGGATAAAACCTCAGACAGCTCTCTATGCCGCGGAACGACTCTCAAGTGATCTTCCAAACCTAGCTCGGTACGCACGGCCTGCAAGTACCGCTTTTCATTGCCGCTAACGAAGCCGTCCGCGTTCGCGACGGCGTGCGCCAGCTCCAAGAAAGCCTCCCGATGCTCTCTCTCCTGAATAAAATGCAAAAACATCCGCGGTCAGCTCCTCATATCGCCAAATCCTTCCTCGCTCCATGTTGCAACGAAATCTCTCTTTTTTCAAGAGAATCGGCGAATTTTCGCGAAGTTATCGATATGTGCGGGTAATGGCTCCTAACGGATCACCTATACTCTTTCGGTATTCTCCGCGCGACCCCGGAGGCGATCGCCGCGCGAACGACGCGCTCCCGGATGCGCTCCACTACGGATTGATCGAAGACGCTCGGAATGATGTCGTATTTGCTGAGCTTGTCGTCAGGAATAACGGAAGCGATCGCCTCCGCCGCAGCTAGCTTCATCTCCTCGTTGATCTCCGCCGCCCGGCAATCAAGCGCCGCCCGGAACATGCCGGGGAAACAGAGCACGTTGTTGATCTGGTTCGGATAATCCGAGCGGCCAGTCGCGGCGACCGCCGCGATATCGTCGATCTCGCCCGGCAATATTTCCGGAGATGGATTGGCCATCGCGAACACGATCGGATTCGGTGCCATCTTCGCTACCATATCGCGCGTCAGCATCCCTCCCGCTGATACGCCGATGAAGACATCCGTCCCGACCAGCGCGTCGCTCAGCGATCCCGTTCTGCGATTCGGATTCGTGTATTCGGCATACGCCGTCTTCACCGAATTCGAATAGGTCTCCCCTTGAACGAGAATGCCCTCCTTGTCGACTCCGATCAATTCCTTCACGCCTGCGGACAGCAAGATTTTGCTGATCGCCACGCCAGCCGCGCCGATGCCGCAGACGACGATAGTCACATCGGAAAGCGATTTGCCCGCGATTTTCAGAGCGTTGATCAACCCTGCGTAAGTCACGACGGCCGTCCCGTGCTGATCGTCGTGGAATACGGGAATATCGAGTTCCTCGCGCAGCCTCTCCTCGATCTCGAAGCATCTCGGGGAAGATATATCCTCCAGATTGATGCCGCCAAACGCCGGAGAGATCGCCTTGATCGTACGGACGATCTCGTCCGCGTCCGTCGTCTCGAGACAGACCGGGAACGCGTCTACTCCCGCGAACTGCTTGAACAGCATCGCTTTCCCTTCCATCACCGGCATCGCCGCACGCGGTCCGATATCGCCGAGTCCAAGCACGGCTGTGCCGTCGGAGACGACCGCGACGGTGTTGCGTTTGATGGTCAAAGAGAACGCCTTGTCCGCGTCTTCCCGAATTGCTGCGCATACCCGGGCGACATCCGGCGTATATACACGCGACAGATCGTCGCGATTCTGGATCGTGACCTTTGGCGTCACTTCGATCTTGCCGCCAAGGTGCAGCAGGAACGTCCGATCGGACGTGTTCACGACGCGAATGCCCGGTATTTTCCCGATCGCATCGAGAATCGGAGCGATGTCCGAAGCATCGACGACATTCACCGTCATATCCCGTACGCTGCCTTCGTTGCCGATATGGATCGTGTCGATGGCGATGATGTCCCCGCCAAGGCTGGACACAATGTTGGCGACAAGCCCAAAATTCATTCGGTCGCCGACGATTTCCAGACGGATGATGACGCTTTTGCCGCCCAGCCCCTTATTGTTCCTTTGTGTCATTGTTGTACTCGCTCCTTATTCGCGCTACATTTTCCTGGTCATGAATCCGCCATGAAACGCTTTCGGTTCGTAACTGACGATAAAACAATTCGGATCGATCTCGATCGCGTCCCGATACAGTTGCTGCTGTCTTCTGCGCGGAAGCACCACATTATGCACCCAGCGTCGTCCTTCCCGTCCGTCGCCCGCCCAACGGGTTACGCCGTAACCTTTGGCTCTTAGAAGATCGGCCAGATCTCCGTATTCTTCTTTCGTCGTGATTTGCACCGTAATGTAACCAATCGCCAAGCGTTCCTCAATCTTGACGCCGAGCAGCACGCCCGCTCCATAGCTCAAGCAGTAGATCAGCAAGTTCAGCGGATTGTTCAGGTTATCCAGAACGAGTTTGAATCCGATGACGTAGATGCCGATCTCCACGGCGCTCATCATCGCCGCGACGTATCGGATGCCTTTGACCATCAAGATGAAACGGACGGACAGCATCGTGACGTACGTAATTTGCAAAACGATTATCGATAGAATGACCGTCATCCTGCATCACCTCGTTTGATGGCGAAGGGGCCGTCCCCGCAAACCGATTCGGGACGGCCCCTCTTATGTTGCCGAATCTCGCAAATATTTTTACGGTCTGGCAGACCGTAAGACCGTGCGATGGTGGCTTCGGCGCCCTTCTTACGGTCTGGCAGACCGTTATACTGCACGTTGGTGGCTTCGGCGCCCTTCTTACGGTCTGGCAGACCGTTATACTGCACGTTAGTGGCTTCGGCGCACTTCTTACGGTCTGGCAGACCGTTATACTGCACGTTGGTGGCTTCGGCGCCCTTCTTACGGTCTGGCAGACCGTTATACTGCACGTTGGTGGCTTCGGCGCCCTTCTTACGGTCTGACAGACCGTTATACTGCACGTTGGTGGCTTCGGCGCCCTTCTTACGGTCTGGCAGACCGTTATACTGCACGTTGGTGGCTTCGGCGCCCTTCTTACGGTCTGGCAGACCGTTATTCCTCCAATGACTACTATTCTCGTTCAGGCATGGTTTAACAATTGCTCCGCGAAACAGGCGAGGTCTTCGTCCAAAGCGTAGCGGCAGTTATTGTTTCGCATCGGCGCGTTCTCGGCGGATGCCATCGTCTCGGCGAGTCGACCTGCATCGACCGCCGACAATCCTTCGGCAGCCAGCGACAGTTGCAGCCCCGACTCCGCGACGAGCCTCCGATAGAACGCTGCGCCGGCGCGGGCTTGTTCTTCGAGGCTTGCGAAAGTGTTCCCCCCCGCGCCCATCGCCCGGGCGACTTCAGCCAAGATGGCTTCGTTGCCGGGGATATTCCAATCGTACGCGTGGTATAGGGCAACCGCCACCGCGCGGCCATGATGGACGCGCGCAAGCGTACCTAACGCATGGCCGATGCAGTGGGCGATGCCCGTGCCGCCCTGCTCGATCGCCATGCCCGCCAGCATCGAGCCGATGCCGAGCTGACCGCGTGCCTCCAGGTTCCCCGGCTCGCGAATCGCCGCGAGCAGGCTGCCGGAGATCATCCGAATCGCCTGCAAGCCGACCGCTTCGATCATCGCGTTGCTGCGCTTCCCAGTCACCGCCTCCAACGCATGGATCATCGCGTCGAGTCCGGTCGCCGCCGTCAAATGCGGAGGCAGCGCGACGGTCAGCGTCGGATCGAGAACGGCCAAATCCGGCGCGAGTTCGTAATCCCAGCCCCATACTTTGCGCTTGTCCGCATTCGAGAAAACGACCGTACTCGTCACTTCCGCTCCCGTGCCCGACGTCGTTGGCACCATGATCATCTTTATCGTTTTCGGCGCAAATGGATTAGCCATCAGCGCATAGTGTTCCGTCGGATGCTCGGCTCCGGCTACCAGGGACGCCAGCTTCGCCACGTCCATGGCCGATCCGCCGCCAAGACCGATCACGCATGAAACGTTCGAAGCGCGAATGACCTCAGCAGCGGCGTCGATAGAAGCGCTCGTCGGATCGCTCTGCACGTCCGAGAACAACGTCGCTTCCACGCCGCCTTCCCGCAGCGCGGCCAATACTTCGTCCGCGACGCCGACTTTAACCAATCCCGGATCGGTCACGAGCACCGCCTTGTTCCCCCCGGTCAGACTTTTCACGTCTTCCGCCAATTGTTTGACTCGCTCGACGCCGTACGCGACCCGTGTTCGAGCAGCAAAATCAAATCCACTCATCCCGCCTCACCTCCGAATTCGACGACCGTCCGGCCAACGTTCACGCAGCACGGATCATGAAAACTATCAACCGCCCGATTAATGTCCTGAAGTGGTATGCGGTCCAACACCAATTCATCCAATTGGAACTTCCCATCCAGATACAGTTGGGCGATCGCCTGGAAATCGCGGAACGGATGCACGTCGCCGTAGAAACTGCCTTTGAGGATTTTGCCGACGCGATGAAAGCCGCCCGCGGGCAGAGCCAGTTCCTTCTTTGGGTTAAACGCGCCGACGACGACCGTCGTGCCGCCTTTGCGTGTTCCTTTCCACGCGGATTGCGCCGCCATCGTGTTGCCGGAGCAGTCGATCGCGTAATGTACGCCGAAACCTCCGGTCAGCTCTTTGAGCGCTTCCGCCGCGTCGACTTCACCGACGTTCACAACGTCGGTCGCCCCGAACTTCCGCGCGATCTCGAGATTTTGCGCCTTCAGGTCGCACGCGATGATGCGGCTCGCTCCGGCGATCCGCGCACCCTGGATCGCGTTGACGCCGACACCGCCGATACCGAATACCGCAACCGTCGAGCCCGGCTTCACTTGCGCCGCCCGCACCGCCGCTCCGTACCCGGTCGCCACGCCGCAACCGATCAAGGACGCCTGAGCCATCGGCATACCCTCCGGCATTTTCACGCAGCTCATCTCCGGTACGACGGTATACTCCGCGAATGTGCTGAGCAGCGAGTTATGATAGATTCCTTGCCCGTTCTGGCTTAGTCTCGACGTGCCGTCGAGCAATGTGCCCGCGAACATCGGACCAAACGCCGACTCGCACAAGTTTACCTGGCCCGTCTGACAAAACTCGCAAGTTCCGCAGAATGGCACCCAGCTCAGCGCCACTTTGTCGCCGACCTTTACCGTCTTGACGTTCGGACCGACCTCGACGACGATTCCAGCCCCTTCGTGTCCGAGTATCGTCGGCACTGGCGTCGTCTCGTCCTCCATCGCGTTCAAGTCACTATGGCAGACACCCGTCGCCAATACTTTGACGAGCACTTCCCCGGCTTTCGGCGCCGCCAGCTCCACCTTTTCTATCGAAAGCGGTTGGTTCGTTCCCCTCATGACCGCCGCTAGCATTTCCATTTCCGTCCCCCGCTTTCGAGATTTCTATTTCCGTTCCACTGCGAAAGGGATGGCTTGCCGACATCAGACAGGTTGTTTTGAGTTTCTTTTGATTAAATAGACTTTATAGGTTAGAAACTCAAAGCCAAAACTTGCGGACAAGCCATTCTTTTCTCCGTTGCACTGAGCTTATTCGATGAAGTTGTTGGTGCTTTAATGAGCAATCCAGATCGCTTTCATTTTCGTATAGGAGGCGAGGCTGTGGATCGCGTATTCCTTGCCCCAGCCGGATTGCTTAAAGCCGCCGAACGGGCTGGCGATGTCATAACAGCCGTACCGGTTGACGAATACTTGACCGGCGTCCAGCTTCTTCGCCACGCGATGGGCGCGGGCGACGTCGTTCGTCCACAATCCCGCCGCGAGTCCATAGATCGTATCGTTGGCGATCCGCACTGCTTCCTCTTCCGTATCGAACGGGATCACGCATAACACCGGCCCAAAAATTTCTTCCTGAGCGATCTTCATATCGTTCGTGACGTCCGCGAAAATGGTCGGTCGAACGAAGTATCCTTCCGCGTTCGAGCCTTCCGTATCGCGATAACCGCCAGCTACGACGCGCGCACCCTGCTCCTTGCCGCTCTCGATATAGCGAAGGATGCTTTCCATGTGCGACTGGGACACCTGCGGTCCTTGATCGCTCGACGGATCGAACGGATCGCCGCATTTGTAGCCGACGGCGTATTTCGCGATTTCTTCCACGACCCGGTCATAGACCGGACGCTGCACGAGCAAGCGCGTCGGGGCGCTGCACTTTTCCGCTTTGTGGGTGAACAGGCCGTAGAACGACCTTTCGATAGCAGCATCCAGGTCAGGCGCGTCCGCGAAAATAATATTGGGAGACTTGCCGCCCAGTTCCAACGTGACCGCCTTTAGATTGGAATCCGCCGAGTCGTGCACGAGTTTCTTGCCGACTTGCGTGCTGCCCGTGAACGACACTTTGTCGACGTCTGCGTGCGACGAAATATACGAACCGACCCGGCCTTCGCCCAAAATTAGGTTTATGACACCCGGAGGCAACACGCCAGCTTCATGAATGATCTCAAACAGCCGGATCGCGGAAAGCGAGGTAACGCTCGACGGCTTCAGCACGACCGTATTCCCCATCGCCAGCGCCGGCGTCAGCTTCATCGCCGCCATGTCGATCGGGAAGTTCCACGGCACGATCAGCCCGCACACCCCGACCGGATCACGGGTGGTCATGCTAGTGAAGTTGCCTTCTACAGGGTTCATTTCGCCGTAATACTTGTCGGTCCAGCCTGCGTAATATTCGAAAAAGTCAGCGGCTTCCGCCACGTCGTCGTTGTACGCTTCCTTGTATAGCTTGCCGTTGTCCAGCGACTCCAGCGTCGCCAGCTCGTCCTGATGCTCGCGAATGAGCTGCGAGATCCTGTGCAGCCTTCTGCCTCGCTCCTTGCGGGACATCTCCCGCCATTCTACACCTTCGAAAGCCGTGCGCGCCGCCTGTACTGCAGCGTCGACATCGTCCTTGGAAGCGCCGGTGAACGAACCAATCTGCCTTCCGGTAGCCGGATTCACCGTATCTATTGTCGTGCCGGACGCGCCGGCAATCCATTCGCCGTTAACGTAAAGCTTTTTCGTCTCCTTCAGCCACTCGCTCGCCCACTCCAACGTCGGTGCTCTCATCCTCGCCCAACCTCTCTTTCGTAGATTGCTCGCACTTCGTCTTTGGACTTTTCTTTCAGCCATTGTCCGACTTGCGAATACCCGTGTTTCTCTTTGAGCGCCACGACCGCCGGAATAAATGTCCTCGACAGCTCCTGGCATCGCGCATTATTCGCTTCGATTCCGATCACGCATAGGTCCGTGAACTTGCCGCTCGCCCGCTCCAACATGCCGATCATATCGAGCACGTTAAATCCCGCGAAGCCTTCCCAGACGTTCAGATTAAGCTCGCCGTGCTCCAGAGCCCCCTGTACCGTTCGATCCAGTCCGATTACTTGTAAGCCACACTGCACGAGCGTCTCCGGCACGACCGGATTGATTTTTCCCGGAAAAAAGGACGAGCCCGCCTGAACCGCAGGCAGCCTCAGCTCTCCGAAACCCGCCTCCGGGCCTGAGGACAGCAGGCGTAAGTCCTTGGCGATCTTGATCAGCACGCTCGACAGAAGCGCAAGCTCCGCCGACACCGCCGCCAGATCGTCGATGTTCTGCGCCGCGTCGTATAGATCTTCCCGATGACGCAGCCGTAAACCCGTCACTTCTTGCAAAACGCCCAATACGCGCTCCCGATAAGCGTCCGGAGCCCCGACGCCGGAACCGATTACTGTGCCGCCGAGATTAACCGCATTCAGCGACTCTACCGAGACCGCCAGCCGTTCCGTTCTCCGCTTAAGCCCATGCGCGTACCCGCCGAACATCGTGCCGAGCGTATCCGGCATCCCGTCCTGCATACACGTCCGCGTAATCGTCGGCACTTCCGCTAGCTCCGACCGTTTCGTCTCCATTGCTTGGATCAGCCGCGCCAGCTCGGCGAGCAGCTTCTTTCCGTCGCGGACGACGGCGATCCGCAGCGCCGTATGGCACGCGTCCGACGTCGATTGCGACGCGTTCACGTGATCGGCCGGATGGACCGGTGCGTATTCGCCGATCTGACCGTCCAGCATCTCGTTCGCCAGATTGGCGACGACCTCGTTCATGTTCATATTGCTGCCGATGCCGCCTCCACCGTGGAACGGATCGACGATAAATTGCCCGTCATGGCAGCCGAGCCTAACTTCGTCGCACGCCCGTTCGATCGCTTGCGCCAGCGCGCGAGGCAGATGACCCGCCCGCTCGTTCGCCCGCGCCGCCGCCCGCTTCACTTCGGACAGCGCCGCGATGAAGCCGGGATACGCCGCGAGAGTCCGGCCGGAGAAGCTCAAGTTGTCCGCGCTTCGCCGCGTCTGTACGCCGTACAGAACCTCATCCGGCAGCTCGACCGTCCCGAAGGCGTCCTTTTCATACCTCGACACCCCGATCTCTCCCTTAATTCGCCAGTTTCGCTAAAATATTGTCCATCGTCACCATGCCCACCCGGCGATTGTCGGAGTCGACCACCGGAAACGCGCGTACGCGCTCCTCGACCATCCGGTTAAACACTTGCTTCAGGTCGTCTGTCAGCGCGACTCCTGCCGAGCCGGCCGCCGATTCGAGTTCCCCGGCGGCGTGAACGACGTCCTCCACTTTCAGAAAACCCATCTTGCGATAAACGTCCCGCTCGCCGACGAGTTGCCGGATGAAGTCGTTCGCCGGATTCGTCAGAATCTCGTAAGGCGTCGCGAACTGCACGACCTTGCCGGCCTGCATGACAATGATGCGATCCGCAAGACGAAGAGCCTCGTCGACGTCGTGCGTGACGAACAATATCGTTTTCTTGAGCAGTCTTTGAATCCGGTGAAGCTCATCCTGCAAGCTTGTTCTCGTAATCGCGTCGATCGCGCCGAACGGTTCGTCCATGAGCAGAATCTTCGGCCCCGCCGCCATCGCCCGCGCGATGCCGACGCGCTGCTGCTGCCCGCCCGACAATTGGCTCGGACGGCGCTTGCGGAAAACCTTCGGATCGAGATGTACCATTTCCAGCAATTCGTCGATCCGTTTGTCGATTTTCGCTTCGTCCCATTTCAGCAAACGCGGCACGACCGCGATGTTCGCCTCGATCGTCATGTGAGGAAACAGTCCGTTCTGCTGAATGACGTAACCGATTCCCCGCCGAAGCTGCTCCGTCTGTACTTGGTTAATGTCCGTTCCGTCGATCTCGATCGTTCCGGAGGTCGTGTCGTAGAGCTTGTTGACCATCTTCAGCAATGTCGTTTTGCCGCAGCCGGAAGGACCGAGGAACACGATGAATTCGCCCTCGCGAATATCGAGCGACACATTGTCCACCGCCGGAGAAGCGGTGTTCGGATACTGCTTCACGACATTTTTGAAAACAATGCCCATCCCCGTTTCCCCCTTCGCTTAAAAATTCAAATTGATATATTTGATCTCCAGAAAATCGTCCACGCCGCGCTGTCCGCCTTCGCGCCCCATGCCGCTCTGCTTGATGCCTCCGAACGGCGCCTGCACGTAACCGAGCGCGGATTCGTTAATGCCGACCATTCCATATTCGAGCCGGTCGGCCACGCGCATCGTCGTCGCCAAGTCGCGGGTGTACAGGTAAGAGGCCAGCCCGAACGGCGTATCGTTCGCCATCGCCACGACCTCATCTTCCGTCCGGAACGTAATAAACGGAGCGACCGGGCCGAACGTTTCTTCGCGGAAGACACACATATCCGGCGTGACGCCGACGAGCAGAGTCGGCGCATAGTAGCTGCCGCTTGCATATTCGCCATCGGCGAGCCTATGGCCGCCTTCTACGAGTTTCGCGCCCTTCGCGAGCGCGTCTTGCACGTGACCGTCGACTTTAACCAAAGCCCGCTCGTGAATGAGCGGACCGACGTTCACGTCGCTCATCCCGTTGCCTACCGTCACTTCGCGAAGCTTCTTCGCGAACAGCTCCGTGAACGCCGCTTCAATCGACTCATGAACGAAAATCCGGTTCGCGCAGATGCACGTCTGGCCGTTATTTTGAAATTTGTTGTAGAGAAGACCTTCCGCCGCAGCTTCCAGATCGGCGTCCGGGAAGACAATAAACGGTGCATGCCCGCCCATTTCGAGCGACACCTTCTTCACTTGTTTGGCCGATTGCTCCAGCAGGAACTTGCCGACCGGAGTCGAGCCAGTGAAACTGATCTTACGCACTTTGTCGTTATCCAGGAACTCCCTGCCGATCTCCTGCGCGTCCCCGACGACGACGTTCGCGACGCCCGCCGGGAGACCAGCCTGCTCGAACAGCTCGAACAGCGCGAGCGCCGAAAGCGGCGTCTCCGGCGCCGGTTTGACGACGACGGTGCATCCCGCCGCAAGTGCAGGCGCCACCTTGCGCGTGATCATCGAAGAAGGGAAGTTCCATGGCGTAATCGCAGCGACGACGCCGATCGGCTGGCGCTGCACGAGAATGCGCTGTGTCGTACGGGACGACGGAATGATCTCTCCGTTGATCCGCTTCGCTTCCTCCGAATACCAGAGGAAGAAATCTGCGCCCCACAACACTTCGCCTTTGGCTTCCTTGACCGGTTTGCCTTGCTCGAGCGTCATGATCTCCGCTAACCGGTCTGCGTTCGCAACGATCAGATCGTAGATGCGGCGCAGGATGACGGAACGTTCCTCGGCAGCCGTCGCTGACCACCCAGGGAACGCTGCGTAAGCGGCTTCGACGGCCGCCCGCGCGTCGTCGGCTCCACCGACAGGCACGGTCGCGATCTGCTCTCCGGTCGCCGGATTGAAAAGAGCGGACCGAAGGCTCGAACGAGCCTCGGTCCAAGTACCGTTAATGAACAGTTGGTTTCTGATCTCTGTCATGATAGCCTCCGGGTTATTTCGAGATGAGTTTGTTGTCGATCAGGAATTGTTTGGCCACGTCTTCGATTTCCGCTTTGTCCGGTCCGTCGACTTTCCAGTTCAGCGTCTGTACGGCCGCATCGGTAAGCAGCGGAGCAAGCGCGTTCATCTTGTCCTTGATCTTAGGCTCAGCGTCCAGCTTTTCTTTGCGAATCAGCGGTGCTACGTTATAAACCGGGAAGAAGCCCACGTCATCTTGCAGCAATTGCAGCCCCATGCCCGCGATTTGCCCGTCCGTGCCGACCGATACTGTGACATCGGATTCGTTGTTCTCAAGAGGTTTGTAACGAAGGCTGTAGTCGATTTGGAACTGTTTCTTGAACTTGAAGCCGCCTTGGTCGGCGAATACCTTCTGCAAGCCTGGCAGGCCGTCTTCACGAACGTCGAACTCCTGCGGATAGGAGAGCACCAGCTCGGAGCTGTGCTTCGCGAGATCCGTGTACGTCTTGATGCCGTACTTCTCGGCCGTTTCCTTCTTCATCGCGAACCCGTAAGTCGCGTTCTCGGAAGCCGGGTCAAGCCATTCCATGTTCCATTGCTTAAAGCCTTCGCGAACTCTTTCGAGCGCTCTCGCGGAATCCTTCTCCGGTTCCGTCTCTTCCAGCATGACGCCAAGGCCTGTGCCCGTGTACTCCGGATAGATGTCGAGATCGCCTTTCTTGAGCGCTTCGAATGTCGGTGCCGTGCCGCCAAGGCTAAGCTGGCGTTTCACGTTAATGCCCATATCTTCCAAAATAAGCGCGTACATTTCTCCAATCAGATGATTTTCCGTGTTGTCTTTCGAACCGACCGTAATTTTCAGGTCGGATTTGCTTCCTTTGCTTCCTCCGCAAGCCGTAAGCGCCGCAGTGAGCGTCATAACCACGAGCAGGGACAACCAGGAACGTTTTTTCATCGATAACCTCTCCCTTTTTCTAGTGCGAATAGTTGGTCTTGCGTTGTAAGAAGCTGAATACGATCTCGCTCAGTATCGCGAGCAAGGCCACGGGTATGGCTCCGATGAGCAGATAGCTCTTCGACATCATGCTGACCCCATTGATAATGTAGCTGCCCAGTCCTCCGCCTCCGATCAGGACGGCGAGCGTCGCGCTGGCGATAATCTCGACCGAAGCGGTCCGAATGCCCGCCAGCATGACCGGGAGCGCGAGCGGAAGCTCGACTTTCCAGATCGTCTGCATCGGCGTCATGCCCATGCCCCGAGCCGCTTCCTTGATGGCGGGATTGATTTCCCGGAAAGCGACGTACGTGTTGATCAGGATGGGCGGGCCTGCGAGCAGCGTGAGGGCCACCGCGGCCGGCGCGAATCCGACACCGAGCAACGGCATCATGAGGGCCAGGACGGCAAGACTCGGGATAACCCGGAAAATGTTGATCGCGTTGATGACATAATTTGCGATTTTCAGTTTTCTCGAAATCCAGATCCCGAGCGGAATGCAGATCAGCATCGCCGCGATCATGGAGAACGAGCTAAGCCAGATATGCGTTTTCATGTTGGCGAAGAACACCGGGGAGTTCCCCTCGAAGTACTCGCGAATCTGATCCAGGACTTTCACGGTTCACACCTCCGTTAATTCGTTCTCGGGCTGAGGATTTTTTCAAGTACACGGAACAGCAGGTCGGCCCCGATCGCAAGGATCGCAATGGTCACCGTTCCGGCAATGATTTTCCCGGTGTGATCGTGGTTCAAGCCTTGAAAGATCAGTCTGCCGAGCCCGCCCGCGCCGATCCATGCCGCCACCGTTCCGATGGAGATGATCGACACGGTCGCCACCCGGATGCCGGCGATGATGACGGGCACGGCAAGCGGAACTTCGATCTTGAAAATGATCTGCGCCTTGCTCATCCCCATCCCTTTCGCCGCCTCGATCATCATCGGGTCGATCCCTTTGATCGCAGCGACGACGTTGCGCACGAGAATCATCTGCGCGTAAGCAACGAGTCCGATCGTCGCCGTCGTGACGCCGAGTCCCGTATAAGGGATCAGCGCTGCGTACAGCGCCATGCTCGGGATCGTGTAGATGATGCCGAGCACGCTCGTGACAGGAGCCTGCAGCCTTTTATACTTGGCGATTAGGAATCCGAGCGGCAGCGCGATGCAAAGCGCGATCAGCAAGGCGCTGAACGTCAGGGACAGATGCTCCCAGAAAAACGGCATCACCTTGTCGGGATTGTTGAACAGGTAACTCATGTCGACTCACCTACGTACACCTTGTTATAGGCGTAACGCTCGACGGCCTCCAAATCCAATTCGACGCCGAGTCCGGATTGTTGCGGGAGGTGCAGGTATCCTTCGGAATCGATATTCAGTTTGTTTTGCTGAATGAAGTCGCGGCGTTCCGGCGTCCAGGACGGAGGATCATAAGGCAACTCCAGGTATGGGCAGTGGCTGATCGCCGCAGCCAGATGCAGGTTCGCCATCACACCGATGCCGTTCGTCCACGTGTGCGGGCTAAACCACGCGCCGCTCGATTGCACCATATCGGCGATCTTGCGTACTTGCGTGATGCCGCCCGTCAGCGCGACGTCCGGCTGGTATACGTCGAGCGAACCGAGGAAGTTCATCTCGCGGAAATCGTGCATCCGGCGGTTCATTTCGCCTCCGGCGATCCGGATACCCGTGGCCATCTGGCGAAGCTGCGCCAAACCGCGGAAGTCGTGGCTCTGCAGCGGCTCTTCCAGCCAGAACACGCCGAGCTGCTCCAGTTCCTTGGCGACTTGGTATGCTTTTTTCAAATCCCATGTCGGTTCAGTATCCCATGGCATTTTCCAGCCTTGGTTCGCGTCGACCATGATCTCGAGTTTGTCTCCGATTGATTTCCGAACGGCTTCGACGACTTTGATGTCGTCCCGCACGTCCTTGTGGTGGAAACGAATTTTCATTGCCTTGAAGCCCTGCTCGAGGAGCAGTTGGGCTCGATCGGCCCTGACCTCCGGCGTGACCATCTCGCCCGTGGAAGCGTATGCAAGAATTTTGTCGCTGCGGGCTCCGAGCAATTTGTACGTCGGCTGTCCGGTCGCTTTGCCCATCAGGTCCCACAGAGCCAAGTCCAGAGGCCAGCATCTGCCATAGTGAAAATCGATATTGTCGATCACCTGCGAATGGCGCTCGATCGCGAACGGGTCTTGACCGATAATCAAATGCTCGTGCCCCTCGAATCCCGTCATCAGGTCGCCCGAGCCGATCCCCGTAATGCCCTCGTCGGTATGCACCTGAACGACCGTTGAGGCAAACTTCTTCCTCGGGTTCGGATCCCATGCCGCCTTGAACGGAGGCTCGAGAGGTAGCAAATAATGCTTGATTTCGATTGCGGTAATTTTCATTTCGTCACCTCGCTGTCAGCTTTACGAGATTCATTATGAACATTCCGTGACGGCCTGCACAGCCGGTTCCCTGCGCAAACATTAGGCAAAAAGGTGTAAAAAAAATGCGCAATCGCAGGGTCTTTGCGAAAGCGCATACATGTGATATGAGAGGGGGAAATGGAGGGATGGACGAAGGGAATGATGGAGCTAATTCGGTTTCGCCGGACTACAGACGCACACGGCCCCATATTGCACAATCTAGTTAGGTTTCGCCGGACTACAGACGCATACAGCCCCATTATGCACGATTTAGTTCGGTTTCGCCGGACTGCAGACGCACGCACCCCCATTTTGCACGATTTAGTTAGGTTTCGCCGGACTACAGACGCACGCACCCCCATTTTGCACAATCTAGTAATGTTTCGCCGGACTACTGATGCCGCGTTCGCCGTTACGGCTCCAGCAATTTGTGCTTAACGAGAAAGTCTCTTGAAGTCTTCGTAATATCCTTCTGCAAAATATCGACTTGGTACATCAGATCGAGCATGTTCTCGTTCGTAATGAAAGACGTCAAACGATTCATAGCCTCGCCGACATCCGGATCGCGATCAAGCGTCCGCTTCAGAAGGATCGGAGCCGCGTCGTAAGGAGGAAATACTTTACGGTCGTCCTGAAGGATGACTAGATCGTTCTTCTTGATACGGGGATCGGAAGCCATTCCGACTGCCACGTCCACGCGTCCGTCTTTGACCGTCTGCGGCAGCAAGTCGGACTCGATCGCGACGACCTGATCATCGGGCAGTTCGAATTCGTAAATTCGTTTCAATCGTTCGAGTCCGTCTTCCCGCGTCAAATACTCGGCGTTGGTCGCAAACTTCATTTTCGCCTTCCCGGCGTTGATATACTTCGCCAGATCGCTGATTCGATAGATATGAAGCTGCTCGGAAATATCCTTGCGCATCAGCAGCGCCCAACTGCTGTTGAACGTGCTCTTGGACAGCCATATGATGCCGTTCGCCTCATCCGTGCGGGCGACTTCGCGATAGGCGGCATCCGGTTCGTACAGCGGAGATTGCTTATGATAATAAAGTCTTGCCGTCGTCGTATATTCCCAATACTGATCGACCACACCTGCCTCCATCGCCGAACGGATGGCTGGACTGTCCAAAAATACCATTTCGTTGACTTTGTAGCCCCTGTCCTTCAAGAGAAGCGCGCTCATCTTCATCAGCAAATATTGTTCCGTAAGCGACTTCGACCCGATCGTAATCTCCCCTCGCGGCTCGGTTGGCGACGGATGAACGGGAGACGGCTTCCCGCCGCGGCAGGCGGCGAGAAGCAATAACGCGGCAAGAGCGGCCATCAGCTTCTTCATCGCTCAATCCTCTTCATTTTGTAGATGAGCGCGTTGCGGGAGATGCCGAGCAACTCGGCCGCACGGCTCTGATTGCCTCCCGTCTTCCCGAGCGCGTCGACGATCATGCGCCCCTCCACTTCCTCGAGCACGTCGTATAGCTTGCCTTCCAGTTGCAGTTCCTCGATCGTGCGCGCGGAAAGGCCGGCAAGCGACGAGGGCATGTCTTCCACGTCGATCGCCCCGTTCATCTTGAGCAGGTGCATCCGTTCAATCAAATTCATCAGCTCGCTAATATTGCCCTGCCAAGGCATATCGATCAAAATCCGCATCAGCTCATCCGAGATCGTCAGCGGTTTTCCGTATTTCGCGTTTAATTGCGCAAGCTTCTGTTCCGCGAGTAAGGGGATGTCCTCCTTGCGTTCTCTAAGAGATGGAAGCTCAAGCTCGACCAGATTAAGCAAATAATAGAGATCGTCGCGGAATCTCCCTTCCTTCACAAGCTGTTTGATCGGCCGCCCGGTTGATGTAATCATCCTTACATTCACCGACACCCGCTCTTGCGTATCGGTGGCAAGGAAGCTGCCGTCCTTAAGCAGGCAATAGAGATGCGCTTGATTCAGCGGCGTCAGGCTCCCGATCTCGTCTAGGAACAACGTTCCCCCGTCCGCTGCGACGGCTTTGCCCGACGCCCCGAACAACTCGCGTTCGAGCATTCCTTCGGGCATCGAGCCGCAATTGACATACAGGAACGGCTGCTCTTTCCTGCCGCTACGGTTATGGATCCACCTTGCGAGCGTCGTCTTGCCGGCCCCGCTCTCCCCGTATAACAGCACCGGAGCGTTCGTCGTATTAATTCTATCGAGAATCCCTCGCACTGCTTGCATTTTCGGACTTTTGAATACGACCTCCCCGGAGTTGTCGTCCATCGACCTGTATGCATCCTCGACGATCTCGGCCAACTGCTTCAAGTCGAACGGTTTGTTCAGATAGTCGGAAGCCCCCCATTTCATGGCCAGCACCGCGTTCTCCACGTTGCCGTAGGCGGTCAGCATATACACTTTCGTCTGCGGCGAAAGCTCTTTGACCTTCTTTAGCACGTCCAGCCCCGTCATATCCGTCAGCATGAAATCCAGAATCATGACGCGAATCGCATGCTGCTGCAGCTTGCGGATCGCTGCTTTGCCGTCGTAGGCCTCGTAAGTCGCATAACCTTCCCTCCGAAGCTTGAGGGCAATGTTCCTGCAAAGCTTGATTTCGTCGTCCACGATCAAGACCCCTGGCGCTGTCATTGTCCGTCCTCCTTCCGGCCGAGCGGGAACAGACATAAGACGACCGTTCCCTTGAATTTGCCGCTGTTCATTTCCAAGCTGCCACCATGTTCTTTCATAATATCCCGGGCAATAGACAAACCGAGTCCGTTGCCATTTTCTTTCGTTGAGAAAAAAGGATTAAATAGCCACTGCAAGTGCTCCTCCGAGACTCCGTCGCCTTCGTCAGCGATCTCTACACCCGCTTCGTCTGCGGAAACCAAAATGCGAATATCGATCGCTCCTCCTCGAGGCATCGCGTCCATGCTGTTGACGAGCAGGTTCAGAAACACCTGGATCAGCTTGTTTGTCTTGCCTGCGATGGCCGGAACATAATCCGGGAAATCGCGCCGAACCTCGATGCCCAGCTCGTTGAACTTGATTCTAAGCAAGTGCAATACCCGGTTTAACAGATCGTCGAGCTGTACGGGGCCGATCGCTTCCTTCTTCGTCTTTGCCAGCGTCAGAAATTCGTTCACGATCGAAGTCATCCGCGCGATCTCGCTGTCGATGTCGTGCACCAGCGTCGGAACCCACTCGGAGTCCGGACTGTGCACGATCTCCTCCTTCAGGAGTTCCGAGGAACTGGATAGGACGGCAAGGGGGTTTTTCAACTCGTGGGCGATCCCGGTCGTAATCTGCCCAATCAGCGCAAGCTGCTCGCTCTGCTTCACATGGGACTCGAGCATACGGATCTGGGAAATGTCCTGTACGACGGCAAGCAGCCCATCGTAGAAGGAAGCCGTTACGACGTTCAGAATCCGTGAAGCCCCATCTTCATCCGTCCAAGTCGCCTCCCGCTCGCCGGAATTCATTTCCGTCTTCAGGAACTGGTATCCGGGAAACTCGGTCAGCCTTTTGCCTTCCCACTCCGCTTCGGATTTGCCGAACAGCTCGACCCACTTGCGATTGACGCGGGTCACTTCGCCCTTCTCGTTCAAAGTAATAAGCGCATACGGGATGCCTTCGATAATGTCCTGTAAAAACCGATGGCTTCGGTCCACCCGTTCATTCATATCCTGGAACGTGCGGATCAGTTCGCCGATCTCGTCCTTGCGCTTCATCATCGGTTCCGGCAACGGTGCCGGCCCTTTTTGGCTCTGAATGCGCTGGGCGAACTTCGTGACCTTGAGAATAGGCACGATAATTTGCCTTCCCCCGACGAAGATCAAACAGCCGATAAACCCGAAAATTCCAAGAAAGCTATAAGTGAGCGCTTTCGAAAGCGTTTGCACCGAAGAAAACGCGAATTTCTCGGGAACGCCCAGCGCGAGCCCCCAGTTTTCGCGCATCGTCTGGTAGGTCATGACACTCTTAGTGCCCCTGTACGCTTCCAGAACGGAGCCGGAATCGCCTTTCAGCAAATATTGGACGATCGGTTCTTCCGAGAAATCGACATTCCAGTCGAAATCGCTCGTCGAAGCGATCACTTTGCCCTCGTTGTCGGTAATAAAGCTGAAGCCTTCTCGCGTCTCGCTCGTGCTTCTTAGAATATTCGATAGAAAGTTGCGGCTTAATTCCGCTACGAGCACGCCGAGAAACTGGCGGTCGTCATAGAAAACGGGAATCGCCACAGTCACCGACTTCTCGTTGCGAATATTGGATATTAATCCGGAAACGACGTAAGTGTAGCTCCATTTTACATGGTCGAATTTGGGATAATCGAATATCGTTTCCTGAATCTCCGGCCGAAAAGGGGCTTCGAACAACATGCGGCGATCCGTATCCAAGAAATAGATCGATTGGATAATCGTGCTCTTGGAAATCGCTTGCTTCGCTCTAGCATACATCATCGGAAGATTCAGCCGATGCTGGTCTGAAAGCCCGGCAACGAGTTGCAACTGGGAGACGACGTCGTTCATCTCGCTATTCATCCGGTTGACGATCAATTCGGCCATAATCTCGTTATTCTCGATGATATTGGCTTGCATGACGTTTTCGGAATAGCGGACGATCCCCTGATGGATAGCCACGATCGGGAGAATCAGGATCAGCGCGAAAACGAGCAGAAATTTTCGTGTCATTTTCATATTAAAATTGTACACCGCCCGCTTTAAGCCTACAATGACAACCTCCGCTCCGCAACTGTATCATTTTCCAACAGTTTTGTTGAATTTTTGGGCAATGCATCGCCTATGCAAGCGTTTTAGGAATCCATATCATGGGAGGTATTAATTGATTGTCATTCTGTTCAGCAAATAGACAACATGGAGGATCTGTCCGGTGAAAAGTCTAAAAAGCAAAATCCTTCTCGGTTTCGCATCTGTCCTCGTTCTGCTCGTGATCGCGGGAGTTTCGGCCTCCGTCGGCATGAACTTGGGGGAAAGGCAAGTGAATCACATGATCTTCCAAGGACCTGGAGCTCGTGACCGTCAGCGAACAGTTGTCCAAAAATGTGTCGCAGCGCGTGGCGATCGTCCGGGGTTACGTCCTGTTCGGGGAGGGATCTTTTCTCCAGGACTTCAGAAGATATACGGAAACGAGCAAAGCGCTGACCAAAAAATTGCTGGAGCTTTATCCCGGCGAAGAGACGAAGGCGCTTGTCGCCAGGAACGATGAATGGCGCGCGATGGTCGAAGACGAAGTGTTTCCTTCCTATGCCGCCGGCCATCTCGATAAAGCTTTGCAGCAACTCAACGATAAAACCGAGCCCATCGCCCGCGAGCTGATGACCGAATTCGATCGATTGGCCTCGTCTTCGCTCGAGCAGATTGATGCGGATAAACAATCGCTGATTCAAAGCCTTTCCAGAAACAAGTGGATCGTCATGGTGCTCTCCGCCATCAGCATCCTGCTCGGGATCGGTATCGCTCTGGGCTTGTCCAATTCCATCATTCGGCCGATCGTCCGCATTATCGAGCGCATTCGCTCGATCGCGGAAGGTGATCTGCAAGGCGAGCGGATCGATTCCGGCACGAAGGACGAGATCTCCAAGCTAGCCGAAGCCATGAATGGAATGGTCGGCAATTTGCGGAAAATCGTCGCCAAAGTTCACGAGAACGCCGGACACATCTCGTCTTCTTCCGACGGCTTATCGGCTAGCGCTTCCGACATGAACGCGGCGACCGCGGACATCGCAGGCGCCGTTCGCGAAGTGGCGTCCGGCGCCCTCAAGCAACAAGGAAGCTTAAACGACAATTCAGTCGCGATGACCGAAATGAGCATCGTAATCCAGCGAATTGCGGAAGCGACGAATAACGCTTCTCAGGTTGCCGCGGAGGCTGCGGAGAAAGCCGGGCAGGGTCAAACGGATATTCGTTCGGCGGTCGATCAGATGGGATCGATCCACCATGCGATCGGACGCACCTCCGGCTCCATGAATCGGCTTGGGACAAGGATCGGAGAGATCAACGCGATTCTAGCCATGCTGCGGGAAATTGCCGCGCAGACGAATATGCTCGGGCTGAACGCTTCCGTCGAAGCGGCGCGTGCCGGAGAGGCGGGACGTGGATTCTCCGTCGTCGCGAACGAAATCAAGAAATTGTCCGATCAATCCGCGAACTCTTCCAAATCGATCGCCGAATTGGTCAAGCTGATTCATATGGACACGGACTCCGTGCTCGGAGAGATGGAAGAAAGCGTGAAGGCGATTGAGCGGGGGATGCGGCTAGTCGATCGCGCCGGCGCGACTTTCGAACGAATCGTCGACTCCAACGTGAATGTATCCGCCGACATTCAGGAGATCGCGTCTGCCGCGGAACAGATGTCGGCAAGTTCCGAGCAACTCGCCGCCTCGCTCGCGGAACTGACCGCCATCGCCGAGCAATCGCTTCGCCGTACGCGGCAAGTGGCGGACACGACGGATCACCAGCTCGGGGCAATGGAGGAAATCACGGCTTCGTCAAGTACGCTCCGTGCGATGGCGGGCGAGCTTAGAAGCGCTGTAGACGTTTTTAAGATTTAATAGACTCCGTTTGCGGAATCACTTTTTCCGAGGCGCGGTTCCCGTTGACGATGACGATTCCGGCCACGACCAGCGTAAGCGCCGGCCAGACGGCAAGATGCAGCTCTTCCGAGAGCAGCATCGCGGATAGAAATACGCCGAATACCGGAACCAATCGCCCGCAAGTCCGGAATTGCTCGAAATTATCGTACTGCTCTCCCACCAATCGCTCGCAAGTCCGGAATTGCTCGAAATAATCGTGCTACTCACTCACCAATCGCCCGCAAGTCCGGAATTGCTCGAAATAATCGTGCTACTCACTCACCAATGGTCAAGTCCATTTTTATGTGTATATTCTCTTTAGATGAGGTTAGCCGGATGCAGTTAAACACGGCTACCTTTTTCTTTTTTCCATACTAGGTATGTCCGCATGTCAATAAATCGTTTTTCTT
>NZ_VNJJ01000013.1 GCF_007786475.1 Cohnella terricola
ACACCTCTAATCCAGGGGGCTGGCCCCCTGCTATTTATCGCGAAAGAATGCTGTCACAAGCAGCTTAGCAACGGGATTTCTGTATGAGGGTGTTTTCAAACTGCACTTTTTTTGACAACTCCAAACCAACAATTGACGAAACTCACACGCGCAATAAACGAACCAACTTCCTGCGGTAGAAACATTACACTTTGAAGTAGGGTGCGATCAAAAATGATGTTTGAAACAAAAATGTTCTGAGCCCCCCCCTGTTTGTGGGTTACAGTAGAGACCCTGACCGAATCTTTGAAAAATGCAGTTTGAAATGGTTAACGTATCAAGAATTTGGTTCGTCGGGAGTTTAATCGCTATTCCGATAGGTGTGAAATCATTGTTTAGTTGTACGCAATCGCTGGAGTGCTCTCCGATTTGCAAGAAGTAAAAGGCGTTTTGAAACTGTACGTTTTCGATGGTTACCATCTGCGAGTTGATCAGTTTAATCGTCGTACCCGCTGTCTTTCCATTAGCATGAACGATGTTGATATCGGAAATACTGCCTGCACGCAGGGTTGAAATACTCGTACCGTCCCACTTAAGCAAATCAGATGTTAATGAGGTATGGGATATCTTGGTACACCACGCGCCAGACCCCTTAATAAACACACCGTACGACGTGATCGTAGTCAGGGCAGAGGAAACGACATAGATACCAGGTGGGAAGAATATAACACCTCTACCATTTGCATTGGCGGCGGCAATGCACATCATGCACATAACAAAAAAAGGGCGGCATCTCTGCCGCCCCCTCGCAACCTTGTCGCCCTAACTCTCTCCAAGCTCTTCACGCTCGCGCTTGGTTAACTTGCTCCGAACGAGAAGGTAGGACTGCTCCAGCATCGCAAGCACTTCCTTGTCCGGCACCTTGCCGTCCAAAACGACCGTGTTCCAATGCTTCTTGTTCATGTGATACCCCGGAAGAACCGATCCGGCATATTGTTGCCGAAGCAGCCAAATTTCTTCCGGATCGGCTTTCAGATTCACGCTTTCATGTTCTGCGGTGCGTCCGAACAACGCGAACATCTTACTTCCAACGTACAATACCGGCAGGTCCGGGTCGAAAGGATACCGGAGAGAAACGCCGCTTCGTTTCAACCCTAGCTCTATTAATCTCACGTGGTTCACAGGAACTCCACGTACTCTAGGAAACGTTTGATCATAATCGCCGCCTCCGCGCGCGTCGCGTTGCTCTGCGGATTAATCGTCTTGGTCGTCGAGCCTTGGATGAATCCGACGGACACGCACGTTTCCATCCCGGACTTCGCCCAGCTGCTTACTTTGGCTTTGTCTTTGAAACCGTTAAGAGCGCTGCTTGACGAGTCCCCTGCAACACCGGCATATTTCATCGCCCGCACCAGAATGGTAGCCATCTCTTCGCGCGTAATCTGAGCGTCCGGACGGAATCTGCCATCGGTGCCGCCCTCTACGATACCGGCTTCGCTTACGGCGCCGATATATGAGGCTTTCTTATGCGAAACTCCGACGTCCTTAAACTTCTTCGCTGCTTGGCTGTTGCCGGAAAGCCCCAAGCCGCGCGCGATATATTCTGCGAATTCGGAACGAGTGATCGCCCGCGTCGGAGAGTATGCCGTTAGCGTAGACCCTCGAACGATATACTTGGAAGCCAGCAGCGTAACCTCGTTTTTCGCCCAATGCTTGGTCATATCGGAGAATTCGATATTGCTCCTGATCGCTGCATAAACGCTGTTGCCCTTGCGTTTGAAGCTCACGTTCGCTCCCGCCGACGTCGTTCGAACGTTCGTCGGGACATACGTAACTTCTCCCGAATCGGGGTCGATTCGTACGACGGCTATCTGATTGCTCGGCACGCCGTTAGCGGACGATAGCACGAAGGTTCTTGTCACATAGGTTTCGTAGCTTTCGACTTCTCGCTCTTTGCCGCCTGCCAAGATACTGGCTGTAAAGTTCGCCGCCGACGTGATCAACGCTCCGCCTTTGCCTGCAATGGAAGTGGAGATCGGAGTCGTCGCTACTTTTTCGATATTGAGCAACAAGTACGCGGAAGATATGTCTCCCCCCGCTTCCTGCAACTGTTTGTTGTAATTAATCGCCTTGAGAGGCAAATCGAATTTCAAATCCCCAAAATCCAATTGGAACGATGTATTCGATGCTTTTGATGCGGCATCCACGACGGCTCTGAGAGGAATGCCGACTAGAGCGGCCGCTTCCGTAGCCGGAACCTTGAACGTAATCGTAGGTACGTTAACGCCGCTTCCCGGTTTAATCGCATCATAAGCAGCAAGAAACTTATCCGCGCTGATCATGTATCGATAAGTCGAGCGACCGGAAGGTGCGGCAGCCGAAACTCTGGTCGAGGTTTTGTCCGTAATGAACCGCTGCCCGCCCGCTCCGTCGGATTCCAGGAAATCGGGCAGTTTGCCGTTAGTAGGTGTCGTCGTACCGTTTCCGCCGTTATTCGTCACGACCAGGTCCGTAAACGCCACGACCGCTTGACTCAAATAATCTTTCAACGAGACGCCCGCTACTTTGTAGCTTACCGTGACTTTTTGTCCTACGTTGGCGGAAGAAGACATCGTTAATAAGACTTGTGGACCGGATACAGATACGCCTGTAACAGGAACGGTAACCCCGTCATACTTAACTGTATATTGCGACGTATACGGTGCAGTCGTAGCGCTTAGATTCGTCGAGTACGTCAACGCAATCTGGTTGCCCGATATAGCCAGAGTCGATAGCTGCGAAACAGCGCTCGAGCCGGAAGTAAAGCTGTATGCAACGATGGAATCCGCGATATTTCCGGATAGATCCGCAATGGCAGGGTTATTCGGATAATAGTAGAAAAGTAATGCAATATTCGCAGCCACATTCGAGGCCAGCGTGAGCTCGATCGTATTGTTGACCACAGCGACGTTCGTGATCGACGGAATCGTCGTATTCGTTCCGCTCGGCACAATAGAGAAGCTGTTCTTAGGCGGTACGTTAGAAAGACTTAGCCCTTCATTATAGGTCATCACGACTTTATTCGCATTCAAAGTAACGGAAGTCAATTCGGGTTTAAGGTTATCGTAGTGATTGCGGACATAGAAGTCCGTAAATGCCGGTACCAGATTTCCGCTCTGGTCACGCATCGGAAGCGTCCCCGTTCCCGGCAAATAAGAAATCGAGACCGGCAATGGAACTGTCGATGTCGTAGAAAGCGTGAGATAGATCGTCGTGCCGCTTATTATGGCACTGCTAATTCCGATGACCGTGTTATTCTGCTTGATCGTGAATTGCGAGAGCGCGCCTTCGGCTAAATTTGCGATCGAGCGGTTAAAGGTCAGAACAAGAGAATTCCCGTAAAATTGACCGCTTACCGGTTTGGGCAAAGTCGATTGCGTATTGTTCGTTACGACCCTATTGTTGAAAGTAGCCGCTTCTACTCCGCCGACGCTTTGCAACCTTCTTGCCGCAAGGGTACCATCCGGATAGTAGGAGATTTTGACCGTCTGTCCGACCAGCACGTTGTACAGCAAAGCAACGCGAACCTGTGAACCGCTAACGCTTACTCCGGAGACCGTCGTCACCACGTCGTTTACCGTCACATAGAAGTTGCCTGCAGACGGAACCTTGGTCGAATCCAGAGTCTCGCTGTAGTTCAAAACGATGATATTGCCGTCAATCTCCGCGCTGCTCACGACGGGCGTGCTGTTCGTGCCAGTTTGGAAAGTCCATTGATAGGGATTGGAGATTCCCGAATATTTATTGCCCGCCAAATCCTGAATTTTATTTTCCGGCACGGATATCGCATACAAAGTCGACGGGCTTAGTTTGGCAGTCCCGACAAGCTTGAACAATACCCTATTAGTCGCCGGATCGATCGACATCGTCAGTTCCCGCGTGCTTTTCGGATTATTTTGCGGGTAAATATAAGCCTTCGACGTACCGAGTAGCGGGCCTAAAGGTTTATTGAACGTTAGACTGAAATCCGTAATAGACGTACTTACGCTCGTCGATGACACCGCTGGGCTGTACACGGTAACCACAGGGGGTACAGTATCTACCAGAGCCGTAAACTGCCATGTTGTCCCGTCGAAATAGTTCCCGGTTGCATCACGATACACGTCCTTGTCAACGAACACCGAGTATTTGGTATTGTTGACGAGTTTAGGACAAGCGGATGTTGCCGGATTAATATTTATCGTAATCGTGTCGCTGCCTGCCCCTCCAACCGTTGACTCGGCGGCAATCGTACATACGATCGCATTCGTCGTCGCGTTCCGCATGACCACGCTTTTATTGCTGTTCGCGAATACCTTTTTATCGAATTGGATCGTCAGAGCGGTAGCGTTCAGATCACTTAGATTAGAGCCATTGGCCGGACTGAATGCGACTGCCTTCGGATTAGTTTTATCCAATGCCGGCTTCGTCGTGAACGTCCAGGCTCCTGCAGGGATCCCAGCGTAATCTCCGCCGTTATTGGCGTCTTTAATTACACCGGAGTCCATTAGAACATAATATCGCGTGTTGAACTCCAAACCTTTTAGCGGGCCGCTGACGTTCGTTCCCGACACCGTAAGTTCCGAAGCTGCAATGGTATGGACCGTGACGTTATCCGTCGCCCTTTTTATTTGTATGAAGCCTGCCCCCCCTTTAGTTACAGCGCGGGAGAACACCAAAGATAGCGTCGTTTGCACCGCGGGATCTACGGAAACGTATCCATTGTCCGGCGAGTAATTCGTGACGACAGGTAGTAGCGCTTCTACCCGGAACACCCAGTCCGTATAACCAATTCCTGCGAATTCGTTCGTTGTCGTATAACTCGTAATGGCACTTGAAGGAACCTCGACATGATAAGTTCCCGCAGTTAACGAGCCCGGAATAACGACAATTGATAATCCGGCGTCATCGCGCTGGACGGCAGTAGGATCCTGTACGTTAATATCCCTTCTGAAAGCCGAATCTTCTTCTTTCGTCAACGTAATGAGACCTGTCCCCGGAAGGACGACTTCTCCGAAAGTCAGTTTCAAGTTTGCATTCGTCACGACGGATTGCGTCCCATGGAGAGGGAAAAGCGTCGGCTTTAAATTGGCATCAACCGCCAGAGCCCGGACTTCCCACGGCGAAGGAGCCGCTGCGGCCGTTGTTGCAAAGAACAATTGTGAAAACAAGGAAACAATAAGTAGTAACGATAATGTACGATTACGTTGCAACCAAATAACCTCCCGGAAATAAACATAACTGTACTTATTACTTCGGCTAGAACGGGCCAGTTAATTAGCTTTCTCCGCATAAAAAAAACACATTGCGCCGGATAACCGGTAAGCAATGTGTTTCCGAATTTAATTCGCAAGTTAAGCTTGAGCTCCTTGCTTCAAAGCCTCGACTTTGTCCAAGCTTTCCCATGGAAGATCGATGTCCGTGCGGCCAAAATGGCCGTATGCGGCCGTCTGACGGTAAATCGGACGACGCAGGTCCAACATTTTGATAATGCCGGCCGGACGAAGATCGAAGTTGCTTTTGATCAATTCAACCAATTTCTCTTCGGCCACTTTCCCCGTGCCGTAAGTGTCGACGTTGATCGAAACCGGACTGGCTACGCCAATCGCGTAAGCAAGCTGGATTTCGCACTTATCGGCCAGGCCTGCAGCAACGATATTCTTAGCCACGTAGCGAGCCGCGTAAGCCGCGGAGCGATCAACCTTCGTCGGATCCTTGCCGGAGAACGCGCCGCCGCCGTGGCGAGCGTATCCGCCATAAGTGTCGACGATGATTTTGCGGCCCGTAAGGCCGGCATCCCCTTGCGGTCCGCCGATAACGAAACGGCCCGTCGGGTTAATGAAGAATTTCGTATCCGCATCCAGCCATTCGGCAGGCACTTCCGGATAGATGACGAATTCGCGAACATCTTGTTGGATTTGCTCCAAAGTAATTTCTTCGGAATGCTGCGTGGACACGACGATCGTATCTACGCGAACCGGCTTGCCGTCCTCGTATTGAACCGTAACTTGCGTTTTGCCATCAGGACGCAGATATCCCATTTTTCCGTTCTTGCGCACTTCGGATAAGCGACGGGACAAACGGTGGGCGAGTGCGATCGGAAGCGGCATCAATTCCGGCGTCTCGTTGGAAGCAAAGCCGAACATCAAGCCCTGGTCCCCTGCGCCGATGTCTTCGTTTTCCTTCTGTACGTCTTTACCGTCGCGCGATTCAAGCGCTGCGTTAACGCCTTGGGCAATATCCGCGGATTGTTCGTTCAGAGACGTTAACACCGCGCAAGTGCTCGAGTCGAATCCGTACTTCGCGCGAGTATAACCGATATCCTTAATCGTACGGCGCACGATGGCGGAAATATCGATATAATCGGCCTTACTGCTGATCTCGCCAATGACGAGTACAAGCCCAGTCGCAACGGATACCTCGCAGGCGACGCGCGCATACGGGTCCGCTTCCAAAAACGCGTCCAATACCGCGTCGGAAATTTGATCGCAAATTTTATCCGGATGGCCTTCTGTGACCGATTCGGACGTGAAGAGATGCCGTCCTTTAATCGACAATGTCTTCAACCTCCATATATAAAAATCAACCTTTCCCTATTGGAAAAGGCTGTTAAGATAAACCTTCAGGTAATAATGATATCGGAATTGTCAATCAGTGTCAACGAAAGACCTATAATTAGATAATGGTTTGCTGCGCCTGCTGAACCAACTTTTTTGTAATTCCTCCACCCAGAGATCCCGCTTCTCGCGAAGTCAGACTGCCAAGATAATTTTGCCCGAATCCGCCCGTTCCTATGCTTCCCAATTCTCCAGCAAATTCCGTATCGAATCCTTCTCCATGCTGCTGCCCGATCTGGACTCCAAGCTCGGAAGCGACCTCGTATTTCATTTGTTGAATGGCCTTCGCGCATTCGGGTACGATAAGTTTGTTGCTTCTATTCGCCATGATGAATGCCTCCTTGAATGTGATGGTTTTAGTGTGTCCGGTCCACGACATTCAAGGCCTATTACATTATGGGACTTGGGGTAAAAGAAGGTAAGGCGGCTTTTGATTAATGTTGGATTTTTCTACTTTGAACCAACTTACGCTTGCGCCATGCCGATGGCAATAGCCGAAATAAGTTTAACCAACTGACACCTAGCACTTTTGGATCGCGAGTCAGAAAATAACCGTTCAGAGCTATTTCATAAGCGACCAGCAATGGAAATCTCAACCACCAACGAAAATTAAAACGTTCATTCTTCAAAATCATCAGATATCGATTCTGATAAGAATGTCGGCGGATCTTTAATGCTATCTGCTTCCTATCGCTATTTACTCTCCACTGTCGTACATGAGAACCTTTAGCAGTTGGCTCATACCAAGCTTTCCAACCAAGTAATCCGGCTCGCCAAGCCACATCTACATCTTCTTTATATGCAAAAAAGTCTTCATCGAATAATTGTCCTTCGATTGAGATTTCATTAATCATCTTTCTTGAATACATGGCAGCCGCACCGGATACTCCGAATACTTGGCAAGCTTCGCAGTAATTATCCAAAGCTTGGTCCGCCCCTCGTTCAACCGCTTTACGCGTCCAATTCATCTCTAGACCAGTTGAGTCGATGAGCTTTGGATTATCAGCCAATGTTAAACAACCTGTAGTGCTTCCTAAAAGCGAATCAAGCTCTAGCCTTTCGACTAGCTTCTTCACATAATCAGGATCAAGCACCACATCCGGATTTAGGACAAGAACATAATCAGATGAACTCGATGAAATAGCTTGGTTCTGTCCTCCAGCGAACCCCATATTATCCCGATTTGCGATAATCCGAACATTAAGATCAATACTGTCGATAATCTCAACCGTATTGTCAGATGATGCGTTGTCCACCACGATTATTTTTAAGTTGGGCCACGATTGAAGCTTGATTCCCTGAAGGCACGCCCTAATATAATTCGCACTATTATAGGTGACAATACATACAGAAACCAACGGCTGCTTCAATAACCGACTCATGAATTCAATTCCTTCAAAAATGCCTGCAGGCCTTCTCTCCAAGGACGGAGATCCGTGAACCCATTCTGGCGAATAGCGGAGTGATCCATAACCGAATAGAGCGGACGGGGGGCTGGGCGAGGGAAGTCCTCTGTCGTACAAGCTTCAACCTTCATGGATAATTGATTTTCCTCGAAGATCGCTTGGGCAAATTCATACCATGTACATTTCCCTGCATTCGATGCGTGATAGATACCGTACGCTTCCGTCTGAACAAGCTCTATAAGGAATCGTCCCAAATCATATGTATAAGTAGGAGATCCGATCTGGTCGTGCACAACCGATACCGAGGACCGCTCTGAAGCGAGCTTTAGCATCGTTTTCACAAAATTGTTACCATACTTCCCATATACCCATGATGTTCTTACGATAAAGCTCTTTGAGGAATATTGTACTGCTGCCTGTTCTCCCTCAAGTTTAGTTTTCCCGTATACGGTTTGCGGTTCCGTAAGATCATCTTCACGATAAGGTTCACGTCCATTGCCATTAAAAACATAATCCGTGCTGATATAGCAAAACTTCGCGCCAACGGCCTCCGCCGACTTTGCCATATTGCTAGTTCCTGCCACGTTGACCATCCATGCCGCCTCTGGTTCGGATTCAGCCTGATCAACCGCCGTGTAGGCCGCCGCATGAAGAATAATATCTGGTTTTATCGACGCTACGGCGTTCATGCACTGTGCGGCATCCGTAACGTCCAGTTGCAATCGGTCAAGCCCGATAATTTCATAAGGTGTTCCCTTCAGCCGTACAATCTCCTCGCCTAATTGTCCCCCGGCTCCCGTAACCATAAGAACCGATTTCCTTCCGTTCATCTCCTATAGTCCCCCGTCGCGATCCTGGTCAGCCACTCCTGATTCTCTAGGTACCACAGGATAGTCTGCCTGATTCCGGATTCATAGTCGTATTTCGGCACCCATCCGAGCTCGTTTCGGATTTTGGTCGCATCTATCGCATAACGGCGGTCATGGCCTAGTCTGTCGTCCACATGTCGGATCAAAGAGGTCGGCTTGTCCAGCTCCCTCAGAATCGTCTCCACCACTTGAAGGTTAGTCCGCTCGTTGTTTCCGCCTATATTATAAACTTGCCCTTTGCCTCCTTGATGGAGCACGAGGTCGATCGCCTGGCAATGGTCTTCGACGTGAAGCCAATCCCGAACTTGCAATCCATCCCCGTATACCGGCAACGGCTTATCCCGCAATGCTCGCGTAATCATGAGGGGAATAAGCTTCTCCGGGAATTGATACCGGCCGTAATTATTGGAGCAGCGCGTGATATTGACATTCATGCCGTAAGTTTCATAGTAAGCGCGGACAAGCATATCCGCTCCGGCTTTACTTGCAGAGTAGGGGCTGTTCGGCGCAAGCGGAGTCGTTTCCGTAAATACCCCTTCCTCGCCCAGCGTTCCATAGACCTCATCCGTAGAGATTTGCACGAACTTCCCCACATGGTATTCTCTCGCTAAATCCAACAAAGCCTGCGTCCCCGTCACGTTACTGCGAACGAATATCCCCGGATCTTCAATGCTTCTATCGACGTGCGATTCCGCCGCGAAGTTAACGATAGCGTCAAAACCTTCTCGAATAACTTCATCCATTGCTATCCGATCCGCGATATCGACTCGAATAAACTTATATTTCGGAGACTCATCAATCCCGTACAGATTGTCCAAGTTGCCTGCGTAAGTTATAAGATCTGCATTTGTAATATGATAATTCTCATATTTGGAAAGTATATAGCGGATAAAATTACTCCCGATAAAACCGGCACCGCCCGTTACTAGAAGCCTCATTATATTCTCACCTTTAATAAACGAAATTATTGTCGGCATCACCGATGAGGGGATGACCGATGTCTTTGGATGAAAGTACCGGTGGAGTGACTGGCCATTGAATTCCAAGCCCCGGATCGTTCCAAGCAATTCCTCGATCATGCTCGGGGGAATAGAAGCAATCGACTTTGTACTGAACTTCCGTTCGAGATTCCAAAGTGCAAAAACCATGGGCGAATCCCTTGGGGACAAATAGCTGCAATTTATTCCGAGAAGACAGTTCAAATCCTTCCCACTTGCCAAAAGTCGGGGAGCCTTGTCTGATATCGACTACGATGTCATATATCGCCCCGGACGTCACCCGGACAAGCTTGCTCTGAGCATGCGGATTCAATTGGTAATGCAGGCCTCTTATCACTCCGACTTCGAGAGATAAGGAGTGATTATCTTGCACGAATTCTGCCGTTATACCGGCCTTCGCCAACTTTTCCTTATTGTAGCTTTCCAGAAAAAAGCCCCGATTGTCTTCGTAGACAGTCGGTTCGATGACTATTATATCCTTTAGTATTTGCCCTTCTCGGATCTTCATAGAAATCACCTTGACGTTATATAAGTTTTCCGAACTCGTCTCCGAACCGAATGTCTTTAGCCAGCTCGTTGGCTGCCATTAACGACGAATGAGTTCCTGCATCCGTCCACCATCCTTGGAGCATGTCGTACTCCAAAAGCCCCTTTTCGATATATGCGTTATTCACGTCGGTGATTTCAAGCTCGCCGCGGCCAGATGGTATTAAAGTCTTAATAATATCGAATACGCTGGGGGCGAACATATATATACCGGTTACCGCATAGTGACTCTTCGGATAGCGCGGTTTTTCTTCAATTGACTTAATTTTATTCCCGTGGAGCTCTGGGACTCCGTATCTAGTAGGATCTGGGACCTCTTTCAACAAAATCTTCGCGCCTGATCCATATTCCCGGAAGTTAGAAACGCACTTGGCAATGCTGTCTGAAAATACATTGTCCCCGAGTATAACGACCATGGAATCGTTGCCCACGAATTGCTCGGCCAAACCTAGCGCTTGAGCAATTCCTCCGGCCTCATCTTGCACTTTGTATGTAAAAGTGACCCCCATCTCTCTGCCGCTGCCTAAGAGATTTACGACATCCCCCATGTGCTCTTTGCCTGTTACGATCAATATATCCATAATATCTGCTTCTTTAAGTCTCGCAATTGCATGGAAAATCATAGGATACTTCCCTACCGGAAGCAAATGTTTGTTGGTTACTTTAGTAAGAGGCAGTAATCGGGAGCCTGTCCCGCCGGCCAAAATAACGCCTTTCAAAAGAAACACTCCTCTCGGACATCTCCTGCTAATTATACACGAAAAAATAACCGCCAACTTAATTAAGTTTGGCGGTTACTTCTCTTGATCGAAACCATCATTATTAAATCAATTTATAAGTGCCTCTGACTAGAACGGTCAGCCCTTTGGATTGTTTAGGATCCGCTTCGACGCCGCGTTCCCCTCTCGGGTTCAGGATAAGGTGATTGTTACCGACGAGCTTGCCCGGCTTGATATCCAACCCGTCCGTCAGATCCGACAAACCGTTGGCATCGGAGCTGTAAGCTAAAGCTCTGCCTGTCCTAACAATGAGCTCGCCCCCGTCCTCGACAATCAGCTTGGTACCCCATGGAACCGTCACGACCTCGAGTTTGGAAGATCCGCCCCCACCGCCAGATGCCCCTTGTTTACTAAGCTCTTGCTGAACCAGCTTAGCTACCATGGAGTCCACGTAACCCTTCGTCACAATAGGATCGTCTACCGACCCGGGAGTGGAGCTCGTATCGGCATAGGCGGACTGGTATAACCCGACAGCTCCGATGATTGCAGCGACGAGAAAAGCAACGGATAGCAATTGTAATAATTTCGAACGCATATTCATCATCCCTCTGCAAATTTCGACATTAATAAGTTAAAGAATATCTATCACTTTAATCATACACGCCAGAACATGCGATGCATACTAAACTTTCGAACGATTTTTCTCGGAATTCGTCGATAAGATAGCCCCATCCGATAACCCAAAAATTTGGCTACCGATTCAGCAAACCACCTTGGGAGCCAGATCCATAACTTAGGTCTGCATAGGTAGCGAAGCTGTGCCTTTATTAGACGTAGTCCTTCACCCTCAGGCCTCGCATATTGAAAAATCCAATCGTTCATCTTGAGAGAGACGCCAATGTCGAAATTCCTGCGGAACTCCTGGCTCAGCTTGTATTGATGGGAATGCAATACCGCAGCTTCCGAGGCATACGCAATGGAATATCCTTTAAGAATACACTTCGCGGCATATATCATGTCCTCATTGGAAATGATCGGTTCGGGAAAGCCCCCCACTTCCACAAATACGTCTTTCCGTATAGCCGAACAGACATCCGAAAAGAAAAAGGTCTTAATCCCGTACTTATCCACGTCCGCAATCGTTTTTAACTTGGAGTCATCAGGATAGTTGAACTCCCGAGTCATTTGTTCAATTGGAGTCGCTTCCGGTCTGGCGATCTGCCTCCCATAGGCGGCGGCCACTTTCGGATCAGAGAAAGGAGCTATCAGTTCTTCGATAAACGTATCGCTCTCAGGCAACGCGTCTTGTGTCATGAATACGAGTATATCCCCTTTGGCATGGGACGCTGCGAAGTTACGGGTCCCCCCATGATCGAAATCATTCCTTTCGACGGATAATATAGTTGCGCCCAATTTCTGTGCCTCGCCAACGGTGTTGTCTTCTGAATTGGAATCTACGACTATGATTTCATGGGGGGGGAGCGTTTGGTTTCGCAGTCGACTAACCAATACTGATATATACAATTCTGCGTTCAATGTGGGCAGGATAATAGATACTTTCATTAATCTGTTTCCTTTCAACGGCTAGGTTAACCCCTTATTATTTCAATAGGATGATACAGGGATACCTTTTTTTCCATTCCTCGCCTCTTGAACAGGACTGTTTATCTGTCTTTCAATAATAGTCATTGGTTTCTTCTTAACCTGTTGATATATTCTCCCTAAGTATTCGCCAATAATGCCCAAAAAAAGTGCATTCAAGCTTAGTGAAAGCAAAATAAGTATCGTAGTGGTTGCAAATCCTGCAGGCCAATTAGCCCCCATAAACTTTCCAACTAAGTAAACCAACAACGCAAGAAAGGTTATCGCGCTTACTATTAAACCTGTATATGTTGCCAAACGTAACGGCACAAGGGAGTGGTTCAATATTCCGTCGAATGCCAGACGAATTAACTGATTAAACTTAAATTTGGATTGTCCTCTTGTTCTTTCGTTCCTGTCATATGGAACTCCGATTTGATTAAAACCCATAGCCGCAATGGCGCCGCGAAGATAGGGTTGCTCATCCTTATATTCCTTTAATTGATCCAATATTTTGCGGTCCACTAATCTAAAATCCCCTGCGTCTCGCGGTATATGATCTTCACTCAGCTTATCTACGATTCGATAAAATACTTTTCTAGTAGTGTTAATTAAAAAACCTTCTTTACGGCTCCTTCTCTCGCCATATACCACTTCATTCCCATTTTCCCAATGTTCCAGAAATACTGGCACTAGTTCAATCGGATCTTGGAGATCACAATCTAATTGAATAGCTGCATCTCCTATTGCATTCAAATAGCCCGTATATATTGATTTCTGATAACCGAAATTCCTAGAAAATCTGATCACGCGAATTCTCTTATCATTTCGTGCCAGCCCTTCGAGTAAAGCGAAAGTACTATCCGTACTGTGATTATCAGTAAATAAGATTTCATAATCATACAATGGCAGTTGATTCATCTGGTACTTTACGGCTTCATACAGTGGGAATACATTTTCTTCTTCGTTAAATACAGGAACAACAAATGAAATAAACTTCTTGTTATTCATCCGCAACCACCACCTTCTGCCGGTCAAGTTGATTCACCATCCGGATAATACCCTCTTTCAGATCGACACGAGGTCTCCAACCCAACCCAACTAATGAACTGATATTCGCTTCTGAAGTTAATATTTCATTTTCCCGATAAGGAAGTTTTCCGAAAAGAAGTTCAGAAGTCGAAGCACACAATTCTTTTGACAGCTCTACAAAATGTCTAATCGAGCAGGTGTCACCTGTTCCTATCTGAAACTCCGAATAATTACCACTTAAACTCGGGAGTGATTCAATAATATTGAGATACGCTGATACGACATCGTCGACATATATAAAATCCCTTCTCTGTTCCCCGAGAGTTAGAGCGATAGGTGACTGATTGTCATAAAGCTGGCGTATAATATTCATAGTAAATTTAGATGGATCATCCAGTGGGCCGTAAATATGTTCAAGTCGAGCGTTAATTAAAACCAATTGTTTAGAAGCGATATAGCTCTGAGCCGTCTCCAAAAAGTACTTCTTGGATAAGCAATAACTATTCAAATATGAATATTTATATGAATTGTTATTATTAAAATAAGTGTCGGTATTGATAAAATAAGTTCCCGGTTGAAGGTTCTCCATGATTTGAAGAGGGAAAATAATATTATCGTTGAAAACCTCACTCGTAGATGCCCCATTTTTCCCGTAATTTGTTGCCAAATGAATGACAGCGTGAGGATTGAATTGCTCCACAATTTCGGATATCGAGGTGAGATCTACATCGAATGATTTTACTGCATGAAGAATCTCCCCAACCCTTGAGAGATTGGAGAAACTCCGTTTCACAATTGCAATATTATGATCTTTCTGCAGCAGCGCTTTAATTAAATAACTTCCTAGAAAGCCGGTAGCGCCTGTCACCAAGATATTCATACACTTTCATACTCCATTATTTGATCAAAGCATACTTTGGACATAGTCTCGCCCGATTCGTAAGCACGTGTCCACTCTACTATTTTATCCAGTGCCGTATCCAACCCCCATTTGGGGTGCCACTGCAAATGCTGTTTCGATTTTGAACAATCCAGCTTTAGATATGTCGCTTCATGGGGATGAGTGGAGTTGAGATCAATATCATAACAGTCCGAACCAAATCCCCATTTATCAGAAATTCTCTCTACGATCCACTGAACAGGTTTGGCGTCCTGATCATTTGGTCCAAAATTCCACGCATCCGCATATTTAACACCATGTTCATAGAGGAGCTGAGATAATAGTATATATCCCCCCAGTGGTTCTAGCACATGTTGCCACGGTCTTATAGAATAGGGATTGCGTATAAGTACTCTTTCACGTTTTAACATTGAGCGAATGATATCAGGAATTAGCCTCTCTGAAGCCCAGTCGCCTCCTCCGATAACATTTCCCGCTCTTGCCGAAGCTATAGCGACGCCATGCTCATGATAACGTACTTTCGGAAAGAAAGAATTACGGTATGCTGCCGTCACTAATTCTGAACACGCTTTGCTACTAGAATAAGGATCATGACCACCTAAAGGTTCGTTCTCTCTATAGCCCCATTCCCACTCATTATTCTGATAACATTTGTCTGTAGTAACATTCACCACAGCTCTAACTGTCGAAGTATTTCTAACCGCTTCTAATAAATTTGCCGTCCCCAATACATTTACCTGATAAGTTTCCAACGGAGATTTATAGGATTCACGTACCAAAGGCTGTGCTGCCATATGAATCACGATATCCGGTTGAGCATCGGTAATCACAGCATTCAATTTAGCGAAGTCTCTAATGTCCCCGAATATAGAGGACTTGATATGGCTTTCTACATTGGCAAGATTAAACAAAGAAGGATCGGTCGGCGGAGTTAATGAATAGCCTGTTACTGATGCACCTTTTTGAGATAACCAAAGAGAAAGCCACGAACCTTTAAATCCAGTATGGCCGGTAATAAATACTTTTTTTCCCCTCCAAAACTCGGTCAGACTTCCATGAACTCCCTGTCCCACGTGTTCCATGGTGCTTTTCCTGTTTTCCATAGTTCCTCCAAATGATTTTTATCTCTCAAAGTATCCATCGGTTGCCAAAAGCCCTCGTGCTTGTACGCCATTAACTCTCCGTCTTTAGCCAGTCTCTCAAGAGGTTCTTTCTCAAACACACTTTGATCGTTGTCGATATACTTGAAGATTTCTGGATTCACAACAAAGAAACCGGCATTAATCCACGAGCCATCTCCTTTTGGTTTTTCTTGGAATCCTTGAACTTCATTTTTACCTGTAATCTCAAGCGCTCCGAATCTTCCACCAGGTTGAACGGCCGATACAGTTGCTAATCTGCCATGATTGTTGTGAAACTTCACAAGCTCAGTAATATTAATATCGGAAACTCCATCGCCATAAGTCAACATAAACGGTTCATTATCTATATAAGGGAGTATTCTCTTTACTCTCCCTCCCGTCATGGTATCAAGCCCCGTGTTAACCAACGTTACTCTCCACGGCTCCGCCGAATGCTTATGAGTGATGATTTGATCTCCATTTCTGAAATCAAATGTAACGTCTGATTCGTGAAGAAAATAATGCGCAAAATATTCTTTGATATAGTATCCCTTGTATCCCAAACAAATAACAAAATCATTATATCCGTGCGTTGAGTAATGCTTCATTATATGCCATAAGATCGGTCTTTCTCCAATTTCAATCATTGGCTTAGGTTTTAAGTGGGATTCCTCGCTAATTCTTGTCCCATATCCACCCGCAAGTAAGACGACTTTCACGTTCGACAACCCCCTAGTAGAGTCATTAGCTCAATTATATCTTTACCACTCGACAAAAAATAGTGTTTGCGGTGTTAATTCATGCTGTATTATTCAGCAAATTTACTAACAAATTCCCTAATCTTGTGTACCGTGTAGTCAATCATCTCATTGGTAAGACCCGGATAGACGCCGACTAAGAATGTGTCATGCAAAATCTTATCCGTATTTTTCAAATCTTTATGGATCCTAAAGTTCACATTCTGAAATGCTGGTTGACGCACCAAATTACCTGCAAATAACATTCGGGTTTGAATTCGGTTGCTTTCCAAATATCTCACAATATCATTTTTGGTGAACTTCACACCATCTTGCAAAGTTAATATAAATCCAAACCAGCTAGGATCAGAATTCTCTGTTGCGGTAGGAAGTATAAAAAATTCCTCTAGATCCTGCAGTCCATCACGAAGGCGCTTAAAGTTATTTTTCCTGGCTGCTGTGAACATTGGAACCTTTTTCAACTGTTCTACTCCAACAGAAGCTTGCATGTCGGTGACTCTAAGATTATATCCGACATGAGAATAAGTGTATTTATGATCATATCCGAACGGTAATGAACCGAGTTCCCAACCAAATCGTTTCTTACAAGTATCATCGCATCCTGAAGGACACCAGCAGTCTCTGCCCCAATCCCGGAACGATTCGATTATCATTTTAAGTTGCGGGTCGTTGGTGTAGACAGCTCCGCCCTCTCCCATCGTCATATGATGCGGAGGATAAAAACTGGATGTTCCAATATGGCCGTGAGAACCGGTTAACTTCCCATTAAAAGTGGACCCTAAAGCATCACAGTTATCTTCTATAACCCACAGCTTATATTTCTTTGCGACTTCCATAACTTTGTCCAACTCAAAGGGATTCCCCATTGTATGAGCTATCATGATTGCCTTTGTCTTAGCCGTGACAGCTTCCTCAATTTGATCCGCGATAATATTGTACGTTCCCAGTTCTACATCCAAGAACACTGGAATGGCACCATTTTGTACGATTGGAGCTACCGTTGTCGGAAAACCAGCAGCAACTGTGATTACCTCATCACCTGGTTTTACCCTGCGATCTCCTAGTTTAGGAGAGGTGAGCGTCGAAAAGGCGAGAAGATTCGCTGAAGATCCTGAGTTTGTTAGAAGAGCATATCTTACCCCGAGAAATTGAGCAAACTCTCTCTCAAATTGTTTAGAGTATCTACCTGCCGTTAACCAGAAATCCAAAGAGGAGTCGACAAGATTCACCATTTCCTTTTCATCATACACACGACCACCATAGCTCAATGCCGTTTTCTCCGAATCAAAGGGCTGATCCTTCACATGGAATTGATGATAAAAAGTATCTACTTTAGAGAGAATTACTTTTCTGAATATAGATTCGAGACTTTCTTTGTTTAATGTTCCTAATACTGAAACGTTAGTTTCCGGAAGTATTTCTTTCTCAGAAACATCACATAAATATTTCCCACCGCCGTAGGTGATGAGTAATTGATAGTTTTCAATCGGGACTGATTGTTCCGGCTTTAATCTAACAATTTCCAATTTGCCTTTTAACACTTCAAGGACGATACCATACGATCGATCGTCTATTAATTCAATAACACTTCCAACCTTAATCATTTTGACACCTCTGTTTGGGATTTAAAACTCCAGTATTTGTGGCCTGTGTAACTCATCATTGTTGTAACAGTTAATGCTACGGCCTGGTTAATTAAGCTATTCCATAAGTTTGCACTCATTAGTATTTCTAACACTGCTAGATTTACTAAATACGTAAGGAAATATACCGAGATAAATTTCAAAAATGGAGCCATGCCACTATAATTTTGTAACCGAAAAGTCCATTTTCGATTCCAATAATAACTATTAACAATTCCAACTAGATAGGAAATGCCTAGCGACCAACTATGCGACAGATTAAAAATCTCAACACATATAACAAACAGCAAGTAAGATAACATTGTGTTCGAGAATCCAACCACGATGAATTTAATTGGTTGTTTATCTAATTTTGCTTTTTGTCTATTTAACCACATCAACAGTAACTCCTAAAGTTCTTTCATCGGTATTTATATTGTGCTCTTTGGGGATAAATGTCTTTTGCACTTCAATATCAATTTTCACGGTATTGGCTTCCGCGGAACTAATTGGAATCGCTATGATAGACTCTCCCGGTTTATCCAATTTAGCCTCCTTGCACAAAACGCCATCAACCCAAAAACGAATTTCATTAGACGAAAATACACTAGGCAGCATGACTTTAAAACTAACTTCTTTCCTACCCTGAGGATTCAATTCTACACTAGCCGTCTTTCCTATCCATCCATCTGGTTGTCGATCTGTCCATTTTACGAAATTGCTACTAACTACTTGATACAACTCATATCCAATATACGTATCCCCAAATACCGGCATCTTTGTATGGTAATCAACATAAATACTTTTTGAATCAACGCGATCTTGAGCAACCAGTTTTAAATCCATTCCTTCGTTTTTAAATATGGATGTGTCATTCATAAATGGACTTGTACCTCTTAGCACCCAATAAGCAGGTATATGTCCTTTAAGTAAAAGAATATAATCATTGACTTTTGGCATTCTATCATCAGTTTTCGGGATTTCATTAAACCGATAAAGCTTCTGAATTTCCGGAGTAACTAATGATGGATCAAAAATATCCCGTATACCATCAACCTTCAAATCTTTTCTTCCGTATATTTCAGCAACTAACGTATTCGTCAGTGTCGTCGGCTCTTGATAAAAAGCCCAATTCTCAATAATCAATCTTTGCCCACTCTGTGCAGTATTTACGTAGTGTTTGATGGCATCTGAATATAATTCAGCCATTGTCGTCTGCGTAGAAGCCATAAAAACATTATACGGAATGCTGTACAACCGAGTGGCTCCAGTTGCTAACATAACGCAAACTAAGATTAGCGTTCTATTACGAATTGATATTAATCTAAACCGCCCTATAAGCACGGACAGAACCAACACGAATATTGCCGCTATAGCATACAAGTAATATCCAAGAGACCATCTCCAAATCAACAATCCTCCTAAATAACTCCATGCCATAGCCAACATTCCTATGAGAATTGGCAGCTCTTGATCAAATCGAGCCCTTTTCCATAACATAAATGCAGCAATACAAAGGGCCAACAGACCAGTGATAATAACATCCGGCTGTTGGATAAAATAAAATTTAATGTTATTTAGGATCAAGTTCAAATCAATAACATAGGAGGTATAAGAAGCATCACCTTTCTGAAATAACAAACCAGGCAATTTAGAAGCTATTACTGCAGCTACCACCCCCACGTAGTAATACAATGACCCTTTTAGTTGAGTGGTTCCATATCTCTTGTCTAACATAAAACTAATAAGACCTGCCGCTATAGCATAAACGGCGATAACCAAACTTGTTTCTTTGGACCAGCACGCTAGAAGAGTACTCAGGACTCCCCCAGCTAGAGCAAGAATCTTTTTTATTCGACTAGTAGATTGAATATATCGAATCTGAAAGAAAACCAACAATAAAATAAAAAAGAGTATTAAATGTTCTTGCTTTCCAATGGTATATACATTTTCAGCTACCGGTGAGCATGTGAAAAATAAAAAAACTGCGAAAATTGCTATTAAGTTGCTTTTACTCATCCATTTCGAGATATAAATAATCAAAAGTGTGATAAGTAACGTAATACAGGATTGAATCAAGAAATACCAAAATAAATCATCAGCGAAAAAGAAATACGTTACTGCATAGTAGAACCAAAAAAACGGAATATAACGGCCGGTTTCATCCGGTATCAGCCATGTTGTATTAAAGAGATTCTTACCAATTTGTGTGAACGTTGCTGTGTCTAGATAAAACCAATCGACCTGAATTAATGACGGATAAACTACGAACATCCACGCCAACACACCAGCCATATATGGAAACAAGGTGCTTGGATTTATTTTTTTCAAGAAAGGGACACCTCTGCTCAAGAATAGATTCGGGTAAACTTATCAGCATTTAACGGAGCTGCAGCATTTTTTTCAAAAAAGAGGCCATTAATTGTTTAATGCATAGTACTGGATGTCTTCTATTTATGGTAATGAATTTTAACAAGGCATAAAATTTTAGTCTCGTTAAGCCTTTTGACGATTTGTACGCACTGCTGTTGTAAACGTAACCGTAAACCCATGTAAGTGGAACGAATCCATAATATTTTTTTACAGTAGTAACGGCTTCGGAATATACTTCATCCGTTCTGGACAAAGTTTTATTCGATTCATATAAACGGGAAGTGGCAAGATATTCAGAAATATATTTGATCTCGTAAGTTTGTCCAATTCTAATCCACAAATCGTAATCCATGCACAGTTGCAGATTCTTATTTAACCCTCCTAAATTTTCAATTACGTTTTTTCTAATAAAAGCTGTTGGCTGGCAGATGAAACAGGTTTGCGCCAGTTTTTCCCAATCGTACTTTTCTGTTGGATACCGATCTAGTATATCCCCATGTTCACTAATATGGTAACCTTCTCCGTATACCATATCAATCCCAGAATTAAGGTTAAATTCATTAGCTACCTTAGATATTGCTCCTGGAAGATACGTATCATCCGAATTCAACCATCCGATAACTTCACCGCGGGCCATACTTATGCCTTTGTTCACCGCATCCGCTTGTCCTTCATCATTCTCTGATATCCACCGAATTCGTTCCCCGTAGCTTTTTAGAATCTCAATAGTCTCATCTGTGGAGCCGCCATCTACTATTATATACTCTATATTCGGGTAATCTTGCGTGAGAACACTTTCAATCGTTTCCTTGATGAATCTACCTTGATTGTATGAAGGAGTAACCACAGTGACAAGCACAGCATCCACTTCTTTCTCTAAAACCAATGCAAGTCATCCCCCTTCATGAACTGCGTAGACTTCATATTCACGAAATTTTATTTGCTATTCGAACAGACAATTGCCGAGAGTCCCTACTATTTCTATCAATTTGAGCTGGGATGACTGTTTTGTTAGCAATAACTCGGATCTCATGCAATTGATCTGAACCCTGTACCTCAACCGAAACTTCTGTAGACTCTGCATGATCGATAGTTAACTTTTTATACAACTGACCATCACTATAGATTTTGATTTTGAGTGGAAGGATAGTGGCGATATCCGGCATAATCGTAAAATCGATTTTTTTGTTTCCAATTAGGTTAATCCGATACTCTTTTCCAACCCATCCATCTGAATATTGAATAGGTAGCTTTTTGTGCATATATTTAAGAAAAATATTAATGACTTTTGAAACTACTTTAAGGACAAAGGGCCTATGATTTAACTGTGTATATAACGTATCAGCACCGTAAAAAAAGTACCCCGGTGGATACTTCATATTGCCATGCTTCCTCATTAAGGATACAAGTTCTCTAAATCTTTTCCAGCCCCCTGTGCTCGTCTTTGTATCTTCATATTCTCTTGAATTCGCTAATACCTGATTGATATACCCAACTTCATGCTTCGAAGCCAGTTTAATCCATAAATCCCAATCCATACACCAATTTAATTTCTCTTCTAAGTACCCAACACTATAAAGCGCATCTCTCTTAAAGAATGTTGCCGGCTGCATAATATAGTCCGACATATGAATAAGGGTCCAAAGGTCAAATGCTTGTGTCCCGATAAATCGTTTCACTTTGTTCCCTTCTCGATCAATGATATCCCCTTCCCCATATACAAGTGCGACATCTTTATGGGCTTCGAAATATTTAACTGCAGCTTCAATTGCACCCGGTTCATAAGTATCATCCGAATTTAACCAAGCAACGATTTCCCCACTAGCCATCTTGAAACCTTTATTGATTGCATCGGATTGTCCCTTATCCTTCTCGGAAATCCACTTTAACTTCCCATCGTATTTTTTAATTATTTCCAATGTGTTGTCGGAGGACCCGCCATCGATGATTAGATATTCAAGGTTAGGATAATTTTGATTCAAAACACTTTGTATAGTTGCCTCAATGAATTGACCTTGATTATATGAAGGCGTCACTATTGTTACTAGTGGGTAATGTAACATCTTAAATACTCCTTTGACGATTTGATTTGATTTGATTTGATTTGATTAGCTCGGCTATATCTAGCCGTTAAATCTTTATTATTCTCTTCAACAACCATAATTTGTTGGCCGTATTTATTTCGTATTCTTTTAGTTTATCCGATAACTCCGTCAATAATTTTTCAGTCGCTTCCCGATCAGCCTCACTATCTAACAACTGGCTCTTTAATTGATTTATAACTCCCAATCGAGCTTGCCTATCTAACTCACTTTCTGCTAAATGCTTCTGTAGATCATTGATAACTTCCAATCGAGCTTGCCTATCTAATTCACTTTCTGCTAAATGCTTCTGTAGATCATTGATAACTTCCAATCGGGCTTGTCTATCTAACTCACTTTCCTTAAGCTTGCTTTCTAGATGATAAATTGTTTCTTCTTGAGTCTCAATTACTTCATCACTTTCTTTTAGCCAAGCCTCGTAGTATTTTGATTTGGCCTCGAGTGAAATGTTCACTATATTACAAAACTTTTTTGCATACAACAGAACATTTTCTTTCGCTTTAGTTCTGGCTTCAGCTTCTTTGCTTGCATTAGGCCCCGGTTCTGTTCTACGAATTAATTTCTCCATTTTTTCCGCTAAATCATTAGAGTCATTCCGTTTAAAAAACACTCCGTGCTCGGGTGCCTGTTCTATATTTACAATCAAATCTGACAAAAGTATATCTTTACCTAAAGCCCTGCTATCCTCAACAACAGTGCTCCATCCTTCAAATAAGGAGGGTTGAACGACAAACAGGCTGCCTCGCATTAACTGAATCTGTTCATCTCGAGGTATCATACCCAATAAATATACAACAGATGACAATCCAAGCTTTTGAATATATTCCTGAAGTTCTTGATAGTATTCTGCAGAACGATAGTCTTCGGTTGAACCTGTGCATACTAATGCAATTTCCGTTTCGGTTTGATCGATCTTAGAAAAAGCTTCGAATAATTTTTTGTGATTTTTATGCACCCAAAACTGGTTGGAACATATAATAAATCTTTCCGGAATCCCGTACTTTTCCCTTACTTCCTTTGGATCTGATTCATACCACGAATCTTGCGGCATAGCATAAAAGTGCAGTACTTCCGTTGTCGCTTTTGAGTTCGGGAAAAACTTTCGAAAATCGCTCCTTGCATCTTCACTGCTAAATATAATTAGATGTGACTGCTCTGCAAGCTTTTGGAACCTCGAGTGACGCCACTCCAAATCTGATTGAGAAAAAAATTCAGGTAAGTAGAAATGTTGGAAATCCGGAATCCAGGTACCTGCATTCTTACGAGGTAGTAGATCCGTATTAACTGGAAAATAAAAATCAATAAAAGTAAAAAGTTTATTATGAGATCGAAAATGAATAACATCGTGGCTGATGTATTTTTTCATTTCCGAATAATTTTCACCAATATAGATAATCCCGCTTACTAATGGAACTAGTGTTTCGTGTAAAGATAAGTCTTTCAAATTATGATCATAAACAATCAAATATAAATCCGGTCGAACTTCTTTTTTTAGTGAAGAAACAGCACGGACAAGTAATTCGATATAGGAGACTCCTCCCATCCACCAAGTGCCACCGATAATTGGAATACCGACACGAATATTTGGGATCATTATATCGCCCCCTCTCATTAATTAGTTGTACCTTGAAACTGTTATATTATTTCTTTCCATACCATTCGCAATATTCTTTAAGCCCTTGTTCTAGTGGTATTGTCGATCGAAATCCTAATTTAGAAATTTTATCTATATTCGCTTCCCAGTTTATTGGATCTCCTAGCCGTACTTCCCCAGTAAACCGAATAGATTTAGAGTTGTTATAATTTTTTTTGATCAGTTCCACGAGTTCAGAGACTGTGGTTTGTCTACCTGATCCTAAATTATATATTCCTTGCGCATTAGGCTTCATCACATAATCCATTGCTCTACAAATATCGAAAATATGTATAAAGTCTCTGCTCTCAGTTCCAGTTCCATATACTTCCACATACTCGGTTGTTGGATCGGTAAACTTCTTACACATATCATAGATGACTTGTTTTCTTAGTCCGATGCCGTAAGCCGAGAATACTCTAAGTATCGTATGAGAAACGCCATAACGTTGGAAATATTCTTCGATCAATTTTTCCGAAACCATTTTATGTGTCCCATAAGGTGATATTGGGGAACAGTTTACCGTCTCCGATATTGGTATGACGGATGGATTGCCATACACAGCTGCACTTGAAGGAAAAATAAGTTTGCATTCAGGAGCATCTTGACGAATAGCTTCAAGAACAGATGCAGTTAAACCAACCGTATTTAAGTAATCGTTATAAGGATCAGCCAATGAGCTTGCAATAGAAGAAGAACCTGCACAATGTACAAGTATCGTAGGTTTAACCTCACGAAGTATTTGATTTAATGTATTATCTGGAAGGCTAACCGTATAATAACCATCCATAGATTTAAACCACGTGGGTTCTGTCTTTGAGAAACGACCTGTGACGTAAACTTTATGATTCTGTGTTTTCAGGTATCGACTGATATGAGATCCCAGAAACCCACCTGCGCCAGTAATCAAAACACGTTCGATCTGAATTACTCTCCTTTCCTAATCGCAAACGCAACACCGTAACCTAATTCAGTGAATTCATATCCAACTAAAAAAGGATGCTGGGCTATTGCTCTTCTCCAAACATCTATCAAATACGGATGTGCCGGGTGTGAAATATCATCGAATACCAATACCCCACCAGGCGCTAGGCGAGGAATAACATTACATAAATCATCGAACGCGCCGTCCTCCGAGTGATCGCCGTCCACAGTGATCATATCATAAGTAACTTCTGGATTGCGCGCTAAAAAATCTGGTACCGTTACGTGGCTATCCCCGTTAATAAACTCCACGTTCCCTCGATGATTGTGTTTCTTTAACTCCGATTGCACAAAATCAGGGCCCGGATTATCCATGCCGGCATAATTGGATATCCACATATCGAATGCTGTGATATTCACGTCAGGGCATCCTCGAACAACCGTGCATACCGATCTGCCCCGACGTACACCGATTTCTAAATAGTTTTTTGGCTGAAGTACCTTGGATGCTCCGTATAATACATTAACGATATCCATATACTCCCAACTGTCACCGAACCGCTTAATACTTTCTCTATAGAAGGCATCCAAGTACTCAACATAATCATCACTTGCAAGCAAATGATGAAAATTCAGAACTTCAAACCAATTTTGCAATGAGGTACAAATATTCGCCATTGTCTTTGGATTCAGTATTACGGACCCATAGTAATTTTGTTTATATTCAAATAAATTATTATTCATAGTTTTTCCCGTCACACTAAGATTCTCCTTTACAGCGATAAAGGAATATAAATCGTATCCGTGAGTTCGGGCTTTAGCGGACTCAGAATCGAAATATTTTCCTTCTTCATATGGGCTTGGATACGTATTTATTGGAGAGGAGTATGGATGATCTATTCGTTTTAATGCTAAGCCTGAACTCTTAAAAGCAAATATATACTCATCTAGATAATAGCAGCCTTCGTCCTTAGTAATGGGATAGAACGGATGTGTATCAAAGAAGTGTTCCCTTTGCTCTTCATTCCATATCACCACATCTCGCAGACAGCAAATGATACCTCCCGGCTTCAAAATCCTTTTCAAATCTGTCAGAAAGGACTGCAAATCCTTAATATGATGAAGAACTTCTCTCATCCAAATAATATCAAAGCTTTCATCCTCGAACTCCAGCTTCTCCCCTTGAGAATGCTTTAAGGTAAAATGTACTCCGTCTAAACCAATGATTTTAGATGCGGCATTAATTCCTGCTATCTCTCCAAGAGATGAATCAATGCCTACTACAGTGTATCCAGCCCTAGCTAACGAGTAGGACGCTACGCCATTTCCGCATCCGAAATCTAATACGCGAGTATTTATATTCGCAGGTTTACCCAACGAATCAAATTGAGCAAGTGCGCTTGCAAATTCTTCACTCTCATAGAAGCGGTGTGCATTTTCACTAAAGTTAGGAGTTTTATAACATAAGAATACAAGCTCTTTGAATTGCTCTGTTTCCCATCCCCATTTATATGCAATATCATACAAATCTTCAGATGAATGTTCTGTATCTGGATAATTAATCATATTGCACCTCTAATCCTTAGTGTTGTATACCTTCGAATCCGATTTTAATTGAAAATTCGTTTTCATATAAGCAACTCCGTGAAAAGTACGCCATTCCGGCTTAACGATCTCCAGCGTTAGACAGCCTTCAATCCAAGTATAAATTTCATTTCCAACTTCTGTTTGGCAATCGCTTGCACCGATCGCTAAAGTATACAGGCCTTGATAGAGACTCATTTCGATCTCGAAGATGGCTTGAAACACTTCTCCCTGCTTTGCCGAAATTTTCCGTTTAGTGACCATATATGAATTCTGCCCAAAGACAACGGTATTGAATCGGTCCGTGAACTGATAAGCAAATGTTAGGTCAGCCACATCCTCTTTCGACTCGGCATAAATAACTAATTTCATCATCTCTCCGGTTTGCGCACTGGTTGTCATTTTTCCGGAATGATCGAGTAAAGCTACGCCCAGAATCTCTACCTTTCCATTTCCTCTTTGCATACCTGCCGCACCCGATATATTTAAGGTTGCTTCTAATGGAACCGAAACTTCTTCTTGGCTGGATTCTAGTAAAGCAACGTCCGTATTGTCTTCTTGAATGTTATGCAATGTATAGTAAAGGTTAACCATCTCGACTGGATGGCCCTCCATATAACTCTTTCCATCCTTCAACAAGATAACATTATCGCAAAACTGAAGAACAGTTTGCATATCATGAGTTACTAAGATGATGGATGTGCCATTATCCATTAATGTATTAAGGAAATTAAAACATTTCTGCTGAAAAAAAATATCGCCAACAGATAACGCTTCATCAACAACATAGATATCTGGTTCTAAATTTGCGTACATTGAGAATGCAAGCCTCACGTACATCCCCGAAGAATAGTTTTTGACAGGCTGATGTATGAAATCCCCTAGTTCAGAGAACTCAACGATCGCATCGATTTTCCCGGTCAGATACTCGTTCGAAAACCCAAGTAGTTTCCCACTATTCATAATGTTGTCTATACCGGATAGTTCCGGATGGAAACCCGTACCAAGCTCCAGTAATGATACCATCTTTCCATTTACACGGAACAATCCGCTTGACGGCCAAATGGCTCCGGATAATATTTTGAGGAGCGTGCTCTTACCTGCCCCGTTCACTCCGATAATCCCTAAGCATTGTCCTTTTTTCAATTCAAAGCTTATATCTTTTAACGCCCAGAACTCATCATGACGCTTCAGTTTACCCAAAGAAGCCCATTCCATCAACCGATGATATGGGCTTTTGTAGATTTTATAGCGTTTGGATAAATTCTTAACCTCAATTACGTTCTCCATTACAATACATCCCTTATCTCACTTCTTAATTTCTTTAATACCAAACTCCCTGTAACTAAAGAGATTATAGTCACGCTCGCCATGACAATCCAATGCATGAGTGAGGGTAATTCCGAGAATACAATGATTTTATGGAGAGAATCAATGAACCAGAATGCAGGATTATATAGAAAGATATCTTGTAAATAATCAGGAACGATCTCTTTCAAATAAACGATTGGTGTCATCCACATCCAGATTTGAATCAATGTTCCTAGAAATTGCCCTACATCCCTAAAGAATACATTGATGACGCCAAAGGTCAATGCAATGCCGAATCCAAACAACTGAAATAACATCAGCAGAGGAACCATTAGTAACCACATTGACGTTATCATGCCGCCATTGATCAATACTACTATTAATAACAGGATCATAGATACGCTGAGCAATAGGAATGAAGACAAGACTACTTGCGCAATGAAAATATGCTCAGGAACAGGCAATTTCTTGAGATAAGTAGCGTTGACGACTAATGCGTTTGTTCCACGCAGAACCGTATCTGTGAATGCCCCCCAAGGTAGAATCCCTGCGCATAAATAGGTTGCGAATGCACTAGCCGAATCAATTCCGGGGAGCCTGGCAACCATTATCTCCGAGAATATAAAAGTAAAAATAAGGATCTGAAATAGCGGCTGTATGATATTCCAAAGCACGCCTAGCAAGGACCCCGCATATCTATTTCGCAAATCTGCTATTGCATTCTCATAGATATATGTGCGATAGACCCATAGTTCTCGCAACATCTGATACTCACCTAATTACTTTGGTTATTTCTGTACCATTCAATCGTCTGTCTCAGCCCATCTTCAAACTTCGTTTGTGCTTCAAACCCGAACTCCTGCTTTGCTCTATTGATATCCAGGCATCTGCGAGGTTGTCCATCAGGTTTGGACGAATCCCAGACAATTTCCCCTTCAAACCCAGTTAATTTAGTGATCAACTCTACCAAATCCTTAATGGAGATCTCCATGCCTGAACCGATATTGACAGGCTCACTGTCGTTGTATTTCTCAGCAGCTGCAACGATTGCTTCAGCCGCATCATCAACGTAGATAAATTCCCGCGTAGCAGAACCAGTGCCCCAGCATACGATCTGCTTATCTCCCCTCTCAACTGCTTCGACGCATTTGCGAATGAGAGCAGGGATTACATGTGAAGATTCCAGGTCGAAATTATCATAAGGACCATATAAATTCACTGGCAGCAAGTAGATAGAATTAAATCCGTATTGTTGGCGATAAGCCTGAGATTGAACAAGCATCATTTTTTTAGCCAATCCATATGGAGCATTCGTTTCCTCTGGATATCCAATCCATAGATCATCTTCTTGAAACGGAACGGGTGTAAATTTCGGATACGCGCATATCGTTCCTACCGCTACAAACTTCTCTAACTCATACTGACGGGATTTTTCAATTAGTTGAGTTCCCATCATTAGATTTTCGTAGAAATATTTTCCCGGATTTACGCGATTAGCGCCAATTCCTCCGACAACCGCTGCCAGATGGATAACGTAGTCAGGCTTCATATCCTCGAACATCTTGACGATACCGGTCTCGGTAATCAGATCGTAATCTTTGCTGCGCGGCACATAAATTTCAGAACAACCGCGAAGGCGAAGCTTCTCTACTACATGACGTCCTAAAAAACCTGCTCCTCCGGTAACTACAATACGCTTATTCTTTAACATGAATATTCTCCTTCCAATATATGAACAAATCAGCTATTGTCTCTTCAATCGTGTATTTAGGTTTCCAATTCAATGTTAAAGTAAGTTTCGAGTTGTCGCCCAACCTTACTTTAATATCGGTTTTTCTAATTTTTTTCTGATCAATTCTTATTATTGGATCAACTATTCCAGCTTGTTGAAACAAGATATTAACAATATCCCGAATGGGCGTCGCATTTCCCGAGCAAACATTATATACGTCCCCAATGACTCCCTTTTCAAGTATGCACAAGTACGCTTCTACAACGTCCCTAACATCTAAAAAGTCTCGTTTCACATCAATATTGCCGGTATAGAGCTCTTGCTTACCATTTCTCTTCATCTGAGCAACTTGATAAGCAAAACTAGAACACACAAAATCCGTTGATTGACCTGGCCCCGTATGATTAAACGGCCTTGCTATCAGGATGTCCATTCCGTAAGACAAATAGTATTGCTTGCACAACAATTCAGCACAAGCCTTCGCAGAAGAATAGGGATTGTTTGGTTCGTATGGGTCCTCTTCAGAGAGAACCCCCTTAGTCGCACCACCGTAGATATCAGCTGAACTAACATACAAAATTCTCGTAACAAGTTGTAGCTCACGTATGGATTCCAACAAATTCAAAGTTCCGGTAAAGATCGTGTCATACGTATATTCAGGCCGATTAAAACAATCCGGTATATAAGCGGGACCGGCGAGATGGACGATATAGTTTGGCTTGTAGCTATTCAAAATCTCTTTGAGACTCTCTTTGTCGAGTATGTCGCATCTGTAATCCCCTGTCTCTATACCGTTCTTAAAACTCGTTGATCTGGAAACGCCTAGTACATCGATACCTTTGTTCATGACCGCTCGCGTCATAAACGTCCCCACAAATCCACTAGCGCCGGTAATTAGTGCTTTCAAAATGACCACACCTATCGTATTTCTTTCTCGATTCTGGCGATGTCGCTGTCCACCATCATTTTGACAAGCTTCTCGAAAGACGTCTTTCTTGGATTCCACCCCAATTTGCTTATGGACTTCTGTGGGTCACCAATCAATAAGTCGACTTCAGCTGCTCTGAAGAACTTGGGATCAACCACGACATAATCTTCATAGTTTAATCCAACATATTCAAATGCTATTTTGCAGAATTCCCTAACTGAGTAGGTTTCCCCTGTAGCAATGACATAATCATCACCACTTTCTTGTTGCAGCATTAGCCACATACACTCTACATAATCCTTAGCGAAACCCCAGTCTCGCTTAGCATCCAAGTTGCCCAACCGCAGTTCTTGTTGTACGCCGAGCTTAATTCTAGCAACCGCATCCGTAATTTTTCTCGTGACAAACTCAATCCCTCTACGCGGAGACTCGTGATTAAATAGGATTCCGGAGCATGCATAGAGATCGTAGCTCTCTCTATGATTTACAGTGGCCCAGTGCCCATAGAGCTTAGCTACACCATACGGGCTTCTTGGATAGAATGGAGTCGATTCTTTTTGCGGCACTTCAACAACCTTACCGAACATTTCACTGCTGCTAGCCTGATAGAATTTCGCTTCCGGGCTCGTAAGACGGTATGCTTCCAGCATATTAGTAACACCTAGGCCGGTTACTTGTCCTGTCAGCAACGGTTGCTCCCAAGAAGAACCTACGAAGGATTGTGCGGCAAGGTTATAGATTTCATCCGGTTTCGCAATTCTGTTCGCATTAATCAGAGAACTAACATCCAGCAGATCCCCGTCAATAAACTCGATTTCATTTTTAATATGTTCAATATTGGTGGTGATCGGCGTACTGGTTCTCCTTCTCAATCCATACACCTTATAACCCTTCTCCAACAATAGCTCAGCCAAATACGAACCGTCTTGCCCAGTAACACCTGTAACTAACGCTCTTTTAGCCATGAAAATCCTTTTCCTCCTAGTATAAATATCTTATAGGTATTGTTCCATCTTCTGCACTCGCAGTTCTTTCAACAATAGCTTCATTTCTTGAGCCTTTTCTTTAGAACATATCAAAGTCACATCATCGGTGTCGACTACAATCAGATCCTCGATCCCCAATGTAGCCACCAACTTGCCGTTATTGCTTTCAATGATGCATCTTTTTGTATCGATATTTAAAATATTCCCTTTTATTACATTCCCAAAGTCGTCGCGTTCGTTAATACGATCTAACGCCGTCCAACTGCCAACATCATCCCATCCGAATTTGCAAGGAATGACAAAAATGTTATCGGCCTTCTCCATGATCCCATAATCAATGGATTCTTCGGGCATTTTCGCAAAATCAAGATGAATGGCTTCTTGGGCGGCTCCTGCTTTGATCTTATGTTGGATCTCCATCATTATCTCATAGATTGCCGGCATAAACTTCTTGAAGCACTCAAGGATCGTCGATGACTTCCAGATAAACATGCCGCTATTCCAATAATAATTACCGGAAGTGACGTAGCTTTCCGCCGTAATCGAATCCGGCTTCTCGACAAAACGCCTAACGCGGTGAACTTCCAGATTATTTAATGTTGAGATTTCATTGGCGCTCTCAATATAGCCATAGCCAGTTTCGGGATACGTAGGCGTAATCCCTAGAGTTACGATATTCTCTCCTGATTCGGCGACCTCGCTAGCCGTCTTCAAAATATCGACAAACTCGCCTTCGTTCTTAATAATATGATCGGACGGCAGGACGATGATGGTACTATCCGGATATCGCTCTTCGATATAGAGTGATGACAAAGCTATACTAGGCGCAGTATTCCTGCCGGACGGCTCGATGATTAAATTCTCTATCGGCAGATGCGGAATCTGTGCACTGATTAACTCCGCATACAACTCATTCGTAACGATAAAAATCTGTTCAATCTGCATTAGCCTCTCAAGCCTTGCAACAGCCTGTTGAATCATAGACTTATTCCCGGATATATTTAGAAACTGTTTGGGAAGATTGGTTCTGCTCTTCGGCCAGAATCTCTCGCCTTTTCCACCTGCCATAATCAGACTAGTTATCATTCGATTTGCCTCCAAAATGCCGTTGTATGTACTTTAATCTCCTTGTAATCAACTCTCCTACAGCTGCGGGTGAAAAGTCTCGCTTAATCGTTTTTTGCCCGTTCGCGGCAATCCGAGAATAATAAGTCGGATCCTCGACCAACTTCTTCATGTATTCGCCGGCATGAACAATGTCTGGGTCCGCCCATCTTTGATAGGCTTGATATGGGCCATAGTCCTGACCCAGTGGAACGAGTTCGTATCTAACAAGACAAGAGTTCTGATCGTTCATAAAATCCACGTTCGACGACCAGTTCGTGCCGATGGCGGGTTTGCCCAAATACATGGCTTCTGCCAACCCTAATCCGAAGCCTTCGCTGCGATGCAAGGAAATAAAACTGTCCGTGCATTGAATGAGTGCATTCGTGTCGCTTCGACTTAGCGTCGTGTTAATCAGATGAATATTCTCATAGCCTTTTATGATTTCATTAATTTGCTTCATATTGCTTCGGTTGGAGCTTGCATGATTCACCTTCACGACTAAACCTACTGAACGATCGGTTGGCTTGAAAGCATGCTTGAAGGCATTAATCGCAGCCATTGGATTTTTCCGTTCTTGGAAGCTATTCATATCATACATGGTTAGAAATAGAAAGGTGTTCTCCGGTAAGCCATAGTATGACCTATTCCGCGGAGTCTCGATCTTGACTTCAATGCCATGAGGGATTCGTACGACAGGCACAGGACTCTTCATGGCTACCGAATTTGCGACGAAGGACGATGGTACCCATATCTCATCAACAAACTTGAAACCATCCAGCCAATCGTCCGGGAAATCTTCCAGCTCCCAATGCCAGAATCCTATATTATACCGATTTTCGAATAACTGTTGTCCAAAATAGGTATAGACTTCAAACATTTGCTCTGCGTTGAGATGAAATACATTTATATTGTATTCCGGGGCGTCGATTTCCTTATGCGTCCATGAGAGATCCGACATCTTTGACGAATTAGAACCAGTGAAATTAAGGATCCCATAATCAACCTGCGTAGTTGCTAAGCTTTTTGCCGCTATTCTGCAGGATTCGCCTATCCCCATCTCCGCGCGCGAATAGCCTACAAGGTTTACTCCCGTAATTCGATCTAATTTATCACGGTTACCGGCAAGAGCAACGCCTTCCAACTTTCGACTATACCCCTGTTCAACTACTATTTTTTTCAATTTTTTTCTTGCGTTCTGGGGAATTACCAAAACCAGCATTTTCTTAAATGGCAAAGCTACTGTATAAATCATCCTGAAGAAAACCGATTTCAACTCTACTCACCGCCAAGGCCGCAAAAAACGACATTTTACTCTATCATTTACATCAGTATAACACATAGGGAATATTCTTTGCCTAAATTCAAGCCATTTCGGGGCCTGTTATTTACAATATTAGGAAATACAATCGTGCTCATTATCTTTTTTCTTTATCCTTGACTCACTTTTTCGGCAGCCAATCTCACAGCCTCGGTGACCTTAAAACCTTTTAACAGAATAATCGTGTCAGGGAGATCGTCAACCATTTTTTGATGTCTCTCCATTTCCAGATAGAGGTCTTTTATTTGCTGTGCCACTTCGTTGCTTTCATTCGTTCCAGAAGCAAACGATTGCCATTTGTTGATCAAATCATTGGCAGCTAAATCGTACAATGATTCGTCGAATGGATAACGGTCTACCGCTTGCAAGATGATCTCAATGGCCTTGTTCTGCTCACCCATTCCTAAAGCGATTAGTCGATTGAATTCAACCGCTTCCCGATTACGAGGCTCGAACTTATTAAGCTTGCTTGCATACTCGTTCGCTTTCTCCAAGAATTGCGTATCCTGCGTTTGTTGAAATCCCTGGTAATACAGCGAAACGGCTTGCAATAATAGCACAGGGTGTTTCGGTGAATTCCGCAGTCCTTGGTCCAACTTATTCGCAATCCGGGTAAATTCCACATTGCCGCGAATGTCAGCTTGTACTTGTTTAAATTTGTCAAGCGCAACCAGTTGCCTGCTAGTTGGAATGACAATAATCAGAACGAGAGCGATCACCGCGACGGAAACCGCCCATTTTAGTTTTTGCTGCCCCTTCTTACCTAAGATCAGCTTCAATTGTTGCCGCTGCGTTCCGGCCATTATTCCTAAGCATAAAAATACGATCAACGTGTAGAACAAATAGCTCATCTCAAAATCAATCAAGGAGTGGAGAAGAATCGTAATCGGTACAATAAAATAGAAGATCATTCTATTACGGTCTTCCTCGCTCGCCTTCTGATAGAATCTGATAAAAGCGAACACTACGGAAACGATTAGGCCAAGATATACAATAACGCCCAACAAACCAATCTCTATCAATAATTGCATGAGATAGCCGTGTGTTTGCGAACTCAGATAGGAATATGATTGATGCTGCTCGTAGAAAGCCTCCCAGGCGCCTCCTCCGTGTCCGATAATCGGACTGCTTCTCCAGATGTCGAACGCATCCTTGTACATGGTAAGGCGTTCGTATACGGAGTGGGTTTGAAGATTAATGTTCCCTAGGCGACTGCGAATGACATCCGGCAACATTTTCGCCACCGCATCGCTCGTGATGACTAACGCGCCCAAGATAAACATAATCACAAGTACGATGGGTACCAGCTTGTTCGCCCATTTGACGTTAAGTTTGGCCGATACGTTCTCGATCCAAGGTTCTACATATTTGGCTATGAAATGTACGAAAATCGCCATGATAATCGAGATTCCGACAAGCAAAGCCCATGAAGAGATGGAGGGTGAGGAGAACATCGATTGCGTCTCGATTGGGGATTGCGCCCCGAACGCTTGTTGAATACGATCAAAAACTTTTGTCCCCGCATTCTCCAAGTGTGAATATATGGCCAGCGAGAGCCCCATTCCGATGGCAGAATACAAAATGATCATGATCTGTTGTTTAAACCTGAACATCATCAATATTACGATCGCGATAACCGGAAGAATAATCAAGGCACCGCGTGATAAGGTTAACAGGAACGAGACGCATACCGGAACCAACATGAAACCGTGCCACAGCCGAGCCCATTTGTTTTTCGTTCGGTTGATCTCAACCAGGATCGCCAACCACAGAGTCAACAAGAGCACCGCATATGCATTCGGGTATTGAAAGATAGACGTAATCCGTATGCCTTCATAATATGCCAGCGAATCCAATAAATAGGCATTACCCAACAGATTAAGAAAACCATAAAACACAATGATATATCCAAAGGCTAAATATACTTTCGGAAATGCATTCACAATTCGATCATGTTGCGTTATGAATGTACCTGCTGCAAAAAATAAAGCTATCATCAGGCTGGTCCAGATGCCATATTTCGACATGATCGCGGACTCGGAATTAAAGCTGCTAATGATCTGCATCAGGCAAAATAGAAATCCCACAGCCGCATATATCATCCTGCGTTCAAAGGTCAATCGATTTTGATAAACCTGAATCCCTACCCAGATGACAACCAAAGCACTGATAAACAATGCATATAGGATGGGACGTTCGTAGACTAATATTACATTACTTACGTGCAAACTAAGTCCTTCGAAGATCGCGTTCGTGCTCAGACTTAACAGCAGTAAAATTGCAATCCAGCCCCATGCCATCCATTCCATTGCATTTATCGTATTATGCTTCTTCAACGGTTACACTCCTCAGTATGCGCCGGCACCTTTAATGACGACCGGTATTGTTTTAAACAAAATTTTCATCTCAAGCATGAAGCTCCAATGCTCAATATAGTAAATATCGAGGTCTAGCCATTGTTCGAAATCTAAATCGCTTCGACCGCTTACTTGCCACAATCCGGTCATCCCCGGCAAAACGTCCATTCTTCTCCAGTGATAATCCGTATATTTCGCTACCTCATCTGGAAGTGGTGGTCGAGGGCCGATTAAGCTCATTTGTCCTCTGAGAACATTCCAAAGCTGCGGCAGTTCGTCTATGGAGTATCGTCTAAGTATACCGCCTACTCGAGTTACTCTAGGATCATTTCGCAGCTTAAAAACGGGGCCTGACATCTCGTTCCGATCCGACAGTTTCTCTTTTTCTGCTTCCGCGTTTTGCTTCATGGATCGAAATTTAATCATATTGAAGGGCAATCCATTTTTTCCTATTCGCTTCTGCTTAAAGAAAACGGGGCCTCGAGACTCCAGTTTGATCACAATTCCGACAATCAGGAAAAACGGAGACAGCATTGCAAGAAGACAAAAGCTGCCGCAGATATCAAAGAATCTCTTAATCAGTACGTTAACCCCTCTTAAAGGCGTCTTCACGACCTGTAGACATGGGTATTCCAAGTCGCTTCTGAATGAGAATACCGTAGACATACGGTCAAACATCTCAGGTATGATTCGAATATCAATATCGTATTTGTACACCGTCCGTAACATGGATTGGACGATATGTTTCTCGGAGGGTATCGTTATATAAAGGGTATCCACTCTCTGTTGCTGGAGCAGCTTCTCTAAATCCGATATCTTGCCAATGATATTTGTATTCGTTTTATAATCGTCCAAGTATCCTAAGAATCTCATTTCCCGGACGTTTGTTTTCACTATTTTATCGTATACATCCAAACCGACTTTACCAGCGCCTACGATCAACACATTATTATTTATTGAACCTTTTTGATACAGTTGACTCATAATCGTTCTTCGAGCGGCGATCCAGCACACGGACTCCACAATCATCGCTAGCAAAAATAGCATCAATGTTAATCGAGAGTATAAGAAGGTTGTTTTTAACAAAAAGGTTATGCCCAACGTAATCATAAATGAGGTTATGATCATTCGGAACTCAAATAAAAACTCTTCCGTAAAAGAGTTCTCTTGCCTAGAGGAAAAGAGTTTATTTTGCAGATGCATAAAGAACTGTAAAACGAGCAGAATTACTAGGAATAGGACATAGTCGGTAAAGATGGATATTTGCGCCCAATCGATTGGGTTGTATTGACTTATACCCTGGAAATCAGGGATAACCCTTAGAGATATTAACAAATAAAATGTTAACACATATCCGACAAACTTGGCCCAAAATATTGACCTATCCACAAGCACAGGCAATTTACTCACTTTAATGCGTTGTTCCGCAATCGAGCCTACGTGAAATGTCGTATTTGGATATGTATTCAGTGTAATTCGTTCATTAGAATTCATCCCATATATCCCCAATTTAATGTGATTCTACTTCCATTTTAACATATATATTTACTTGAGTGGTCTTTCGACAAGAAATATCTGTAATGATGTCGAAAGGGCTGAACAGACGTTCTGTTCAGCCCTTTGGGATTTTAGTTCAGTTTTTTATCGACATACCAAGGTAATTTCTGAGAAGCAATAAGGACTTTGAACCCAGGCTGAACTTGATAATATACATTCAAATGGAAATCCTTCAACACATCGATTAGGAATACGAATTTATCATTTACCCACGGTTGCAGCGCAATCTTGTTCTCGCCGATCATAAGGGCAGCGTTCTCGCTTCCGGATCCCGTAGGATTCGCAGAAGGTAGGGCTAATTCTCTAGAGAATGCATAATCGCGAGTATCGTCCTTGATCTCAAAAATAATTTTATGATCTTTCGTATTCGCCTTGGTCAAGAGATTCGTTTTTAGCGAATACTCGAAATTCAAGCTTACTTCATTTATATCGAATCTGGTTTGCGTTCCTACTCGCGTAATGGACAGTTCAAATGGACTCAGGTCGATATTTTGAAGCCCCTCCTGCGGAGCACTCAATGCCGGCAACTTAATCGAATGTGGGTCTGTGTAGCCTACAAGTGTCTCTGTGCCTTCACCCGATTGCGGTGTGCTTGATGCCGTTTCGGTAATCGCTTTGCCGACGACAAGATTAATATCTTTGATATCCGTATTTTTCGGAATTGCGGCCGACACATATACAACTGCAGTGCCGCCTGGACTTAGCTTTTCCGTGACGTTATCGAAAGTTGCAGGGAACACTGTGCCGTCCGGTTTTTCAAAATAACCTGCAAGTTTCTGCGCGATAATTTGGCGTTTTTCCTGGTTTTCAATCGTGACTTGAGCAACCAGCAAATCAACACTAACGCCAGTGTGCAATTTCTGATTTTTGACTTTTATTTCCGATCGATAGCCGACATCTTCGATTTTGTATCCTTTATCGTAAGAAACTTTATCTATCGCATCAAATTTACCTTTAGTCGTAAATTTAACCAAGTCATTCAACTGTTCGTTAGATCCGCTGGACTTTTCTTTTTGTTGCACGACAAGACTCAGATTCGAAATGTCGAACGTGTAAGGGACTCTGCTAACTAATTGAATATTAGCCGTGCCGCCTGGTTTAATCGAAATGATCTTATTCAAATTCGTGCTTGTTACCGTTTTTTCAATTGAATCGTTCAAAATGTATTTACCTGTCAAAACCGGGAAAGGTAACGTAGTATTACCTTTATTCGCGATAGTCAGATTGGAGATAACAAGATCTTCGTCATCAATAGGAAGACGATTCATTGAATTCAGCTTAATGTTATATATTCCTTGGGAATTCGAGAACGTATAATATTTCCCGACAACGTCTCCAGAATCCACTTGCGCCTTAGGCAAATTAAATAAAGCTAAAGGCTGTTTGTCTTTCCCTTCGTTGATTGAATTGATTACAGCCAGTTTCCAGCCGCTTTCTTCTACCGCGATCGGAATCGAGGCCGTCAATTGGAACTCTTTCTCCGTCAACGGATCCAGGGTCGCCCCCTTCATATCTTGTACCGTTAGCGGATACATAAGGTTATTCTTCGTAAGGATAAAAAGTTGATATTCCGGCAGGGTGATCGTACGGTTTCCGCTATTCTTGATAGTCAGCTTAATATCCGGTCTGTAATAACTTTCGCTCTTACCGATCGTTGCCTGCTTAACGACAAATGAAGCTTTAACATCACCCGTGATGACTGATCTACCATTGGTAGAAGCGGTAATCGGATTATATGTAGTCGGAACGGATAGTTGGCCTAATACTCTCATGTACGCTGGCGCCGAAAAATCCCATTTAATTACTTTGACGATTAGATCGGTGATTTTAATGGAGTTGCCAAGCGTACCGACAAAGTCTATATTTACCGTAGATTTTGCTGGTATTTTTCCTGCTTTGGAATCGGCCATCTGCAAGCTTAATTTGGTTCCGCTTTTGGTATACAGATTTACCCAATAATCAAGAAAGTTAATTTCTGCATTACTGTTATTCTGTATTGTCAGCGTTAGCCCCACGATTTGATTCGTGTTTGATGGCATTACGATTAAATTAGATACCTTCGCCATCACATTATCCTTAAGCTTAACGTTACCCAGTGTTACCGGTTCCAACACTTTGACTGTCGATGCAGCCGCGGCCTCTTTCGCATAGGGTACTGATTGTAGTGAAGTTCCGATTATACTGAATGCTAATACGAATACGGACAGCTTCTTGAATCTGTTCACCGTTCCCATCCTCCTGCTCTGGAATTGTCTACTAATATAAACGATTTGCAGATCAATATAGTTGCGCATAGATCATAAGAATAACAAAAAAAAGACTGCCGGGAGTATTCCCGGCAGTCTTTCTTGGTTCAGCTACAATTAAGGAGCGTATACCAAAGTGCTAGCGGACTTGCCATTAGCTGCAGTAGCAGTCAGCAAGAACTCTTTTACATTACCGTTAATCGAAACAATGTGGCTATTAGGATCAACATAGACTTTAGCCGTTGCATCACCTTTAATGCCAGTAATAGAGTACGTGATACCAATCAGATCGTTGTATTCAGCGATCTTCGTTTTTGTGTACTCGATATCATAGCTGTCAACTACTTTCAGATCCATCAGAGCGTAAGCATCTGTAGAAGTTCCAGAAGCTTTCTTGATGTCGCCGTTGCCAGCGGAGATCTTAGCAACTTCGACCGGATCAGCTTTCACTGTAACCGTGCCGGAAGTTTGGATGATCTCGCCTTTAGCGCCGTATACTGTTGCGTTAACAGTAGCGGTACCTGCTTTGTTACCCAATACGTAGTAAGCAGTTTGAGTTACAGATCCAGGAAGTTCTGGATTGTTCACTGTCAAGTCAGCTTTAGCATCAACAGCTACTCTGTTAGAAACCGTTACGTGTTGGACGAGCTCGCTAGGATATGCTACGTCGTTGCCAGCGGAATCCTTAACAGCAACTTTCACTTGTTTGTGAACATGGCTGGTTACAGGATCTTCGCCACGGTGCAATCCGGAATCTACAATTGCATACAGGTTGCCAAGATCTTTAAGGCTGTAAGTCAGATCAACCTTAGTTGGGTCGATCGATTGGATCGTTTGCGTAACAGCGGACAGAGTCGTGTCAGTCGTTACAGTACCGTGAGGTAGTTTGATCAGTTCTGCTTTGAATTGAACAGTACCGAATTGGTTAGGTTTCGTGTCGAACTTGAAGCCGGCGTTGAACGCAGCGCCGTCAGTGCTGCCGTAAACGAATGTTCCGGAATCAGCAGCACGCGTACCAACTACAGTGTTAGCAGCGTCTTTAGCAACGAGCAGCGTACCAGAGGTCGTTTGGTCAAGATTTGTGTAAGTAACGTTGATCTTGTGACCAGCCAGGCTCGTGTAAGTCTCGCCGTATTGGTCTTTGATCAGATACTTAAATTCGGAGTCAGCGCCCAGTACTGCTTTTGGAGCAGCGCCGCTGCCATCCAGAACCAACTTCGTAGGAACGCGTTGATCTTGGATCGTAATCGTCGTATTTTTGTAGTCTTGAGCATCGATTTGCGTGATGCTTGCACTTACGAAGATTACTTGTTTAGCGATTGCAGCAGCAGTAACGCCTTGAATTTCGATAGATCCTTTGTTAGGACCGGAATCAACGAATCTGAATCCGTTAACTGGACCGGAAACGTTAGGAACGATACGAGCAACGTTGATCGCATCGGAAAGCTCTTCTTTCGTCAACGTGTTGCCGTCAACGTCATATCCAATAACTGGAACGTAGAAGCTCTTAGCAGTGTCGCCAACAGCAATCGTTTTGTCGAAGTCGCCAAATGCCACTTTCGTTACAACCTTACCGTTAGTAACGCTGATTGTAGCTGTATCGGAAGCGCCGCCAGCATATACAGTCAATGTATACGTACCGGATTTAGCTTCTTTTTGGCTCAGCGTAACTTTTGCTTCATAGTCGTAATCGCCATTGAAGTCGTCAACTTTAACAGTCAACTTGTTCGGCTGAGGAGTTACGAAAGCATTGAAGTTTGCAGCGCTCAAAGTGATTTGTTCGCCGTTAACCGGGTTGCCGTATTGGTCAAACAGGTTAACTGCTACGTTAGCAACTTCGCCAGCGCCTGTGAGGCTGGTTTTCTTGCCGTCGTATTTAACTTCGCCAAGCTGCATTTTTTGTACGAAAGGAGCGTTACCTACTTTGAACGTTTTGGTAGCAGTCAGACGAGTATCGTTGAAGTAAATCGTCAACGGAATTTGGCTAACGCCTTGGATAATTCCAGAAGCATCCGTATCCAATACAATGTTCAGATGGCCATCTTCAGCTTTTACTACTCTTTCGTTCGTGTTGTTGTAACCAGTGAACACGGAGTAGTAGGAAGCTGGGAAGGAAGCCAGCTCTTCGTATTGGTTCTTAGCAGCAACTTTAACTTTCGCTTTCTTGGAATACGCGATTTCGGAAACGGAAGTTACGAAGTCGATGGACTTAACAGATTCGTTTTGCGCAGTGAATTTAGCGCTGTCCGTAGCAACGGAGTCAGCATCCAATCCGCTCAGCGTAACTGTGTACTCGCCTTCGGAGATCTTAACGTCTTTCAGAACGAGAGTCGCGACTTTTTTGTCTTCGGACCAAGTCGTTTTGTCAAGAACTACGTTAACGGAGCCCTTTTTCAAAGTGAACTTAGCTTTATCCGCATCGACAGCTTTGTCGAGAGTTACAGCAACTTTTTGAACGCCAGCTGCTTTAGCTTCTTTTACGGAAACTTTAGTAGGAACATCAGGGTTAGCTGCTTTGAAAACTGCATAACCGATGTCGATTGTTTGACCGCGAGTTGCTTTTGCAGCGTAGTCAAGACCTGTGGAGATCAGACCAGCGTCAAGAGCAGCTTGGATTGCACCAGCAGCCCAAGAAGCAGCACCTTCGACTTTTGCATCTTCAACCGGCTTAAGGCCAGCGATACCAGCAGCAATCTTGATAACTTCTTGAACAGTTACGTCGTTCTTAGGCGAGAACTTGCCATTGCCAGTTCCTTCAACCAAACCTGCTTTAGCAGCAGCTTCGATTGCGCCGTACCACCATTGTTTGGAAGTAACGTCAGTGAACGTAGCAGTAGCAGGCTTCTCTTCTTGCAATTTAGCAAGAGCGATAGCGATCGTAGCGAACTCTGCACGAGTCAGTGTTCTGCCCAGCTCGTCGCTGCCTGTTGTCGTACCCTTAAGGATACCTTTGTCTTTCAGTTCTTGGTACTTTTGTGCAGTCGTCAGCGTAGTGTCGGCTGCGGATGCCATGGATGCGAACAAGCCGAATACCAGGGCAAAGGAAAGCAGAAGAGATAAACTTTTCTTCATAACCTTTTTTTCTCCTCCTCGAGAAAATTTCTGTTGTGTTTGTGTGTGAAAATTGTAGCTCGAATCTCTCATCGGCGTTTTCACCCCCTTCCTTGAGAAGAGCATTGTCTATAATTGATGTCTGACGGCATGTCTATTTAGTAGATACATGTCGCAGAAACTTGTAAACTGGCAGAAAAAATATCCTTACAAACAAAAATCAGGCAGGGTAAAATATGCCACTTTACTCATTATACATGAGACTCTTGCCCAGCGTAAAGCACAATTTCGTTGAGAGAATAGAAGATTAGTTCTTCGGACCCTCTCGCGGAGACACATCACTTTAAACGCACGAGATCGGGAAAAGTTGCGGTCTGATTTGATTTCTTCAAACATTTTTTAACCTTATGCCTGGCGAACGAACCATATTCGTTATGTAGGGCGCTTCGCTACTCTAGTATAGCTTGGCCTAGTCTTTAAATCATTGCCAAATCTTTTCCTATTCCGCCAAGATGAAGCATTCAAGACGAGAGAGCACCTCTAACCTCAACAACCGGTCAGAGGTGCCTCATCTTTAGTAGATCTTAGGCAGACGTTTCTGATCCGCCAGTACTCTGGCAACCAGAATTGCCGCTTCGGCACGGCTCAGTTTCGAACTCGGTTCGAACACGAAGCCCTTCTTAGGATTTTCCGGATCAACCTGCGTGCCTGTCAGGAAGCCTTTTTTCGTTACGGCCGCAACTGACGCACGTGCATAGTACTCGATCGTCGTGTAATCCTTAAACTGCTTTTGCAAGGTAGCGTTTATTTTTTTCGGATCGGTCTCTAGCTTCAGATTGAGCGTACGCGCAATAATGATTGCTGCCTGCTCTTTTGTTACCGGAGCTAGAGGTTCGAAAGCCCTTGGCGTCGTGCCACGGATGAGCCCTTCGCGAGCTGCCGTCTCGATGTAACGATAATCCCATAGCGCTTCGGCATTAATCGTATACGGCACGTCATCAAAGTGAGATTTGCTCAGTTCGTAGTTCAAAGGAATATTGGCCGCTTTGACCATCATCCTCGCAAACTCGCCTCGGCTCGTGAATAGGTCCGCGCCGAACTGGTCGTAACCGACCGGGTTCATGACGCCCTTAGCGTAGATTGCTTCCATATAGTTCTTCGCAGTTGGATGCTGCGTAATGTCGTAATAAGAGTAAACCATCTTGCCGACGACATAGTATCCGAATTGCGAGAACGGAACCGTAATCGTATGTTTCTTCGTATCGACGACTCCGCCGATGTTTTCCCAATACTTATTCTTCACGTCGTAACGGAATGCCGTGATGATCGTACCTACCGTATCTCTCATGTTCACATCGTACTTCAGTTCAAGCGTACCGATCTTCGAAGTCATGAGCTCGCGGTTGTCAGGACGGTCATCGTAAGTCGGGATCCAAGATCCGTTCGGAGCCCGGGCTCCCGGGAATTGGTACGGATCGACGCCCATGGTGAGCGGATCGTACGTGGTTGTCGATGGATCGTCCGCAAGACCCGCATCGATCCAGAACACCGGACTCGATTTCGTAAAGTGCGTCGGGAACGATACGTTGAATCGGGTTCCGAAGCTTTCGAGAATCAAATCGAAGTTCGCCGGCAGCGTTTCGAATTCGCGGCGATCCACGACTCCGTCCTCGGGGTTCGCTATCGCGAACAACAATTTATGTCCGTCGAAGATCTGGTTCTTCAAATTTTGCGGAACGTTAAAATCTTGGCGAATCAGCGTCGTGCCTTTAGGGAATTTCAAATTCAGGCTGCCGTCGAATTGCTTGTGATTAGCCTTCATCGTTTCCAAGAATGCCGCGCCTGGAATGTTGGTCGGAACATACTTAATCTCGATGAAATCCTTGGACGAATCGTTCTTGTTCGAGATCGTAAATTCGATCTTATTCGCTTTGCCCGGTTTCAGTCCCGTCACGAAGTAACGGAATGCGCCAGGGTAATCGATAGTGCCGTCATTATCGGTATCGAAATCGATCTTCTCCATCTGGGCCGACTTCACATCGCCGCCCTTAATGATGATCTTATCCGCGCCAGGAGCGTCGATCACAACTTCGATAAAGTTTTGGTTCACAATATTCTTCTGCGGCAAGATCGGCCTCAACAACGAATACGGGATAGCGGTCGGATCGACTTCCAAGCGATACGAGGCGCGCGGTCCTGCTTCTCCGCTGTTGTACACGAAGAAATTATAGATCTTAGGGCTGCCGTCTTTGTTCAACTTCTGATTTTTAAGAATGAAGGAGAACGTCTGTGATTCCAGATCGTACTGAACGGACAGGTTACCCAGATCGCTGCCCGGGTTGATCGTCGTTACAATCTCTCCGTTCCTCATCAATTCAAGGGACTGGGACAAGTCCCACATCCATGGATCTTTCTCGGCAGGCGTCGTAATTTTAAGAATGTATTTTTCCTTGATCGTGGTAGCAATGCCTGCCAATTTGCTGGAAACGGTGGTCTCATCTGTTCCGAGATCTATGAAATCAAACGTTCCGAATATGTTCATTTCCGATAATGTCGTGGTATAGATACTACCCCGCATAGGGAAGTTCGGATCGTTCGGCAACGGCTTGTCGTACTGCTTGCTATAAGGGAATACTCCGGAAGTACCGGGAGCCGGAATCACCGGCAGATTCGTCGGTACTATGTTCACTTTGATCGTTTTCTCGTAGTAGTCCTTATCCGATTGATAGAGAATTCGGATGCTGTTCTCTCCGGTAAAGAATTTGTTGTAAGCGTCTTTTAGAGATATATCTCCTTGAGCTGTACCTTCGGCAAGCACGAAGTCGGTTGCCTTCCCGTTCGTATCTTGCTTCAAAGGAACAAGCGAGTTGTTGATGTAGAAGAACACCGTCTGCCTTCTATTATCGCCGGCCGTCGGCCCATCGTACTTGATATCGCCAACGTTAGGGATATTCTTGAATGTACCGGCGAAATCCCCCAACATATCGGTGATGACATACTTTGCTTGAAGATCCTCGTCCAACGTCGTATCGACGCTGATAATCAAACCGTCGACGGCTTTCGCATAATTCACAAATGGTCCATAGAGAAGATTAACCGTAGTCGGCTTGACGGCCGCCGATCCCGCTAGCATCTTGAAGTTAATCGTTTGCGTGCCGGTTACCGGCATTTCATCGAACTCGTATACGAGACGATAAAATGTTTTGGTTAACCCGTTGACCATTTTCGTAACGGTAGTTACGTCGCCTGCCTGGGTATTCACGCGTTTGTAACTAAACTTTGGCGGATTATCCGTTAGGTTATAGGTCTTGCCCGATACGTCTTTGATCGAGTTGATCACAACTGCTTCTTCGTTATCAGCGTACGCAGTTGGATTACCGATGAGAATCTCGACGCCGAAAGGCATCGCGAAAAGATTCGCTCCATCCAACTTGCCGCCCGTAATGTTCTCATAGTTGGTACCGTTATAGGATTGGAGATAATTGACCTCGTAAATATATGGACTGGATCCGTTTTGCAGCCTGAATCCGAGGTCGCTTGTTCCTTCGGAGATCGGCGTAATGTTAAGATGCTTATTCACTTCGTTATCGGACATCAATTGCAGGTTATACAGCGTATCGTCTGCTAATCCGGTGGACACTAGATCGGCAGGAGACAGCGTAAACTCATAAACGAAAAACTTATCTTTCGGGTTGGTACTGGTGCTGGTCGCGTATACGGAACCGCTAACGGATGTCGTGGTGCCCGTCATTAGCTTATAGTTGACCTTGACTAGCTTCGAACTGGTTAACGGACTCGTGCTGTTAACCGGCCATGCAGGATCCGGATGCGGCTCAAGCTGCCCGTTGGGCACGTCTGCATATTCCGAGTTCGGAACAATGACTTTACCTGTGATTTGGACATTGCCTTTGCCATTAGCAGTATAATTATAGTTCGGATAGTACTCTAACGCCATTCCGTTGTCGGTGCCCTCGTTAATATTCACGTCGTAGTAGGTGACGCTGCCATTGTAGAAGGCGATTTCGCGCGTCGTCTCTAACGTCTGCGAATTGTTCTTCACCCGGATCGTGACCAGGTTTTTCCCCTTCTTTAAGTTGATCGGGGAAGCGACGAAACTATTGTTATTGCTTTGGTTTACATTATAGGTTTTACTGTTGCCGTTTACGATAATCGTTACGCTCTGCGCGTTAGGAGCGTTACCCGTAAGGCTGATATCGTAGGTGCTCCGCCCCTTGGATGCAGCGGAATGAACGACCGTCGTCTTACCGTCTTGAACAGGGAACGCTTGTCCGTCGATCTGCGCAGTCAGGTTATAAAACAACGGACCGTTACGGTAGTCAATGTAGAAAGAGTCGGAGACTTCTCCGCCACTTTGAACGCCCTTAAACGTAATTTTGTTTTTGCCCGGGAATAGGGCAACGTTAAATACCGTAATCGAATTGCCTTCCGTATAGACGTTATTCGATTGATCGAGTCTGGAAGAACCGATGACGTCGTTTTTATCATCGATGATTTGGTATATACTATACGATATTTTGTTCGGATTGACGTTATTGATGGAGCCTTGGAGCGTAAACAGCCCATCCGTCGTGATGGTGTACGAATTCGGATCCGAGCTGACGCTCGGGAAAACAAAGCTACCGTTGCCGACCGCCGCGTTCGCCTTTTGCGCTGGAGCAGGGAACAGCTGTAACAGCAGTGCGAATACTAGAAATACGGCACTAAATTTTCTAAACACTATAAGTTCCTCCTTACCTGTCTTCCCGGCTTTATGGGTGTATCTCTGTTATCGGACACGAGGGGAGGAATATTTAGGCGAAAAAAATAAAAAATCTCCGAAACTTGGAGAAGTTCGGAGATTTCACACCCTCATTAGAGAATGTTAATTGAGTAAAGGTCGCTTATTTCCGCGAATCCGTCTGAGGCTTCATCCGAAGTCTCGCCAGGAAGTCGAGCACCGGACGGCGGGTTTTGTCGACGATGCCGATAAGCTCGGCGCCGATCTGCAACAGGAAGACGAGCGCGCAGATGACGATAAACGTGATCCAGTTGCCGAAGCCCTTGCTCGATACGGAAGATTGGATAACCGCGCATGTACCGAAGAACGCTGCGATCGCATAGATGATCAGCACCGTCTTGCGATGGCTGAAACCAAGCTGTTGCAAGCAGTGATGCAGATGACCTTTGTCCGCTTCGAAGATCGGTTTCTTCTGAACCCAACGCCGGATGATGGCGAAGAAAGTGTCCGACAACGGCACGCCAATGATCAAGAGCGGTGTCACGAAGGATACGATCGTAATCTGCTTAAAGCCGAGCATAGATAGAGTGGCAAGAGCGAAGCCGAGGAATAGCGCCCCCGAGTCGCCCATGAATATTTTCGCCGGATGGAAGTTGAAGAATAGAAATCCGCCGATGCTTCCGAGCAGCAATGTAGCCAGCAAGATGACGGCCTCGTTGCCCATCACGATGCCCATGACGAGAATCGTCGCGATCGCGATACCGGAGACGCCGGCCGCGAGCCCGTCCAATCCGTCGATCAGATTGATCGCGTTCGTGACGCCGACGATCCAGACAATCGTGATCGCGATACTGACCCATTCGCCGAGCGGTTGTATGGCCGAACCGAACGGAATATTCAGCAAGTTGATCTTAACGCCGTAACCGAATACGACGATACACGCCGCGCCGATCTGCACGAGCAGCTTCAGCTTGGCATTCAAATCAAATCTGTCATCCAAAGCGCCAAGCAGCACGATCACAGTGCCGCCGACGAGCAAAGCGCTTATCAGGTTGCGATCATAGGCACTGAGTAAACCTTCGGGCACCCAGGGCATCATGACCAACAAGCCGATCGTGAACGCGCTATAGATGGCTAAGCCGCCAAGACGCGGCATCGTTGTCGTATGCACTTTACGATGGTTCGGCACGTCGACCGCGCCTACCTTATGAGCAAATTTCTTAACGAGCGGGGTTAATACGAGCGCCAATGCCATAGCCGCGATAAATGAAATAATTGCAACTCCGAGCATCCCAACAGACACGATTCACAACTCCCCTTTTCTGTACCGGAATGAATTATACTCCCGTCACCAGAAATTCAACAAGGTGATCTTTCCGCCGTTTTCAGCCGTATTTCAAGAAAAACGCGATTTTCGTGGAATTTTCAAGATGGATCGTTAGGTTTCAAGACTTTATCTCCGTCTTTAATCACTTTGAGCGCAAATTGAGGAAGTACCATCATGCGACCGATACGCGACGGCTCTTTCAGCAATCTATAAAACCATTCCATGCCGAGTTTCCGGAACAATGCCGGGGCCCGTTTGCTCTTACCCGACACGACGTCGAAGCTTCCTCCGACACCCATAACGAGCGGAACCCCGAGCTCGGAATGGTACTTCTCGATCCACGGCTCCTGATTCATCGTCGAACGCGCCACGAAAAGCATGTCCGGCTTCGCCTCTTGAATCCCGGCGACGACCTGTTCATCCTCTCCTTCGGTAAAATAACCGTCCCTGCAACCTACGAAACGCACGCCCGGGAATTGCGCAGACAATTTATCCCGCGCCGCTACGATGACTTCCGACGACGCACCCAGCAGGTAGACCCTCCATCCGCGGCGATCGCCTTCCTTCAGAAGCTCATGCATCAGATCGATGCCGGCAACACGCTCTTGCACGGGCTGCTTCAGCCTGCGGGCCGCCCAGACGACGCCGCTTCCGTCTGGCACGACAAGATCCGCCGTAGCCAGCGTATGGTGGAAGGATGGATTGCTTAGCCCCGCCATCAGCATAATCGGATTGCCGGTAATCACCCTTTGGGGCCTTCCCGCTTCGATCGCTCTCGCGAGATAACCGACCGTTTCTTGCATATTCATCTTCGAAAAAGATACGCCGTACAAGGAAACCGTCGGATACGGCTTCGGTTTGGAATTCACTGCGAGTCACTCTCCAGCTAGTTGGATGCCGCCATATTTTGTCAATGGCCGCATGCCTATATTAATTACGTATGAGATCCATAATTTGTTGCGCGGGCCTTTCCGCCTCTTTCTTCAGCCGAGCGATCGCCTCGTCGCACGCCTTATGCCAAGCCGCCGGATCGCGCAATACATCGCCGGCCCGCTGCGCCGCGAAATCCGGATCGAGCGATTCGGTCGTGCCCAAAGCGCGTTGACCGAGGCGCTGCAGGAACTGATCGATCTTAGGGTCGTAAGAGATCCCCAAGAGCGGAACGTTCCGATTCGCTGCATAGATCAGCGAATGAAGCCGCATCCCGATGAGCAGCGCGCATCGGCCAACCTCCCGCAGCATCCGCTGCGGGTCATCGTGCGCCGGGGCCAGCTCCAGCTCATGCTCCGCATATGCCCCCGAGCGCATGAGCCGTTCCATCACATAACGCGACGCGTCCTCGTCCGCCCCGCGATGGAACGGCAGGAAGCGCAGCCGGACCGCCATACGCCCGGCCAGCGCTTCAAGCGCCGCAGCCGCGCGATCCAGGTCCGCGCGGTCGCTGCGCCAGAACCTGACGGATACGCCCACCACGGGCGGCGTTTCCTCCCTGCCAGAGGCCGCATCCCCGGCCTCCTCCGAACCCGTGCCCGCCGGCAATCCCATAACCGGGTCGGGCACGACTTCAATGCTGTCCGGCGGTACCCCGTACCTCCGGAGCAGCGTCGCCGATTCCTCGTCGCGCACCGAGACGTAAGCCGCCTTCTTGAACGCTCGCGCGATATAAGGCTGGAACATGCCGCGGTTCACCGGGCCGATCCCTTGCGCATAGACGAACGTCGGCTTCCCGCACCAGCGTGCAATCGCCATAATACCTAAGTAATACGGAATGGAGCCCAATCCGGTTGCGTCCTGCAGCAGACTGCCTCCCCCGCTGATCAGTCCATCGCTGTTCTTTAGCGCTCGGCGTACTTCGCCGAGCTTCGTGCGGTGAACCGCCTCGACGCCGTATTGACGGCTCGTCCACTCGGGGTCGCCGGATAGCACGATCGGCTCGATTCGCACGCCCGATCTGGCTGCCGCTGCCTCAAGTGCCGTTAGAATGCTTTTGAGCACGGCCTCGTCTCCACTGTTGCGGAAGCCGTAATAACCGGACAAGACCAAACGAAAGGTCTTCGCCCCGTTCTCTCCGCCGTTTCCTGTACGCCGTACGATTGCTCTCCGCCCCCATTCTCGCGTTGCTACTATATTATCCGTAGGATGCTCCATTTCGCGATTGCCTACTTGTTCTTCATCGATTCATGTGTACACCGGGGGCTACCGTGGAAAAATCCGCTTCCACAACTTAATGTAACGTTACACCATATCCCCGGCATATTTCCATAAAAATATTTTCATAATCATCATTTCACAACAAAATCCCCCCCGCTTCGGACCTCTCCGAGCGAAGGGGATTTCGTCCTCTAACAATCAGTCCGCCGATGCGGGCTTGGCCCATCGTATCCACAACTTCTCGATGACCTGCCATACGCCAATAGCCGCAAGTCCGACTAGGAATCCGATGCCTAGACCAAGCAAGACACGGATCAACGACAACAGGAACGGCGTGTGAATATGCGCGAACGTGTCGACCATCGACAATTGCGCGATCGTCCCCGCGACCAGAAGCACCACGCCCCAACGGTAACGCAAGGCCAAGAAAATTCCGACGAGGAACAGAGGATGCCCGAACATAAATTCTTTAATGCGCGGACGCACGCCGAATGTATTCTCCATCGCCGAGCGGAATAGCAGCTCGATACCCGACACTTGGCCGCTGTTGCCGGTTCTGGACAAGTAATAATAGCCTACCGCCCCGATAACCGCGACTGCGACGATCCAGAGCACTGTCAGCGGCATCGCCAATATTTTTTTCACGTTGCCAAGCACTGTGTTGCCAGGGCCGTACAGGAAGACGTACACCGCCACTAGGGCGAGCGGTATCAGATGAAGCGTGCTTACCCCGCGGAACTGTTGCAGCACGAGGCTGTAGGAAATATGGTTCAGCATCGCCACGACAAGCGGAATGGCTGCCAGCGATAGAATCGTGGTGCGGACGAACAGCAGTATGGCTCCGCCCAGTCTGCGCATGCCCGGTATCGTCTGATCGCCTGCAGTCTCCCTCAAAACGCGGATCCGCTTGACGAGCAGCACGACCGAAGCCGTCGGTGCAGCTATAGCCGCGAACAACGCCAGCGCCTGAACCATAATCGTGGAATTCAGCACGTACAGTCCCGCTCCGCCGATCGCTCCCGCTACAAGTACGGGTAGCAGCAGAGACGGAATAAACAATCCGACGGCAAGCGCTACGAGTACGATCGCGCCCAGCATCGCAAGCGCCCGAAGGATTTTCTCCGCCGGCGCGTGATGCACGTCGAATGCCTTCGGAGACCCGATCTCGAAGCCGAAGTCTCGCAATTGCTGAATGACGCCGACGGAGCTCGTTCCTTCGTCTTCGTCCTCCACTTCCTCTCCTTGCAACGCTTTGACGATATTTCCGAGCGGGTTGGTCACTTGGCCTTTCGTCGCATCCCGAACCGGGGTCGCGTTTAGATAGAGAAGCCGGATATTGCGATCTTTAACGGCCAGAACAAGCCGGTCTTCCAGAACAGGTTTCTTGATGGCCGTCATTTCTGCCGCTCCGACGGAGTGCGCCCGAATCGCATCGTAGCCAAGCAGATTGGAAAGCTTGGCCATCCCCTTCTGCGGAACCTTCAGATTCTCGAAGATGCCCACGCCGATATGATGCTTCTTCAGCAGATCGGCGAATTTCTGCACGCCTTTATACTTGATTCCTTTGCCATAACCCGTGACGGCTTCTCCGTCGAACAACACCCGATCGATGCCCAGGTCTTCGAACGACTGCAGCCATTTGTCCACTTCCGCCGGATCGAACGGTTCGAAACGGTCGGACAGCCGCGGGAACACGAGGAACCCTGCGTCTCTTAATTCCTTGATCGCGATCGGATTGGGCTGCATCGGGCGCAGCAGCGCGTCGTCGTAACCCATGCCGATGCGTAAGCCCGAGTGCCCTTTAACCGTCCAGCTCGTCACGTCCGCGCCATGATGGCGGAAAGCCCACTCGATGATCGGACGCAGTGTTTGCTCATGTTCCGGCCGGTTAAAGACAACATACGTTCCGTTGTCTTCGGGCGGAGACACTCTGTCTTCCAGCAGCGCTGCCTGCAAAGCATTATAGACGTTAATCTCGCCAGCCCAGGATAACTCCTCCAGGGTGCTTTCGAATACGACCATTCCGTTGACGCCCGCATTCTTCAGAAGCTCAGTCTGCTCATGCGCGAATTTCCGGGGATCGGCTTGCGAGTTGGACACTTGCAGCAGATCGCGATAGTTCATGACGACCGCGACCTGGTCGGCGGAAGATTCCGTCTGCACTCTCGCGTATACGACAGGCAAAGACGCCACAACGCCGATCAGCACGACCCACCAAAGCCATTTCGCCATTTTTGCATTCCATGTATTCAACCACTGGGGCACAACGGTCACTCCTTCGTTTCTTCTACGCCAGCGAATCGACGCGCGCCATTACGGCGTCCACGAGCTTCTTCAAGGAAGATGAAGCCTCTTCCAAGCCGCCTGCGCGTACCGCAAAATAAATCTTGATCTTCGGTTCGGTCCCCGACGGCCGCAAGCAAAACCACGACCCGTCCGCGAGCATAAATTTCAGTACGTTCTCTGCCGGTAAACCGTCCAACCCTTGAGCGTAATCGAGCATTCTCGTAACGGCGACGCCCTCGATTTCCTGAGGAGGCGCGGAACGCCACTCGTTCATGATCGCGCCGATTTTCTCAACGCCGTCTTTGCCCTTGAGCGTGCGGGATTCCAGCTTCTCCAGATAGGTCCCGTACTGTTCGTACAGCTCGAGCAATACTTCGTACAAAGTTTTCCCTTGCGATTTATAATAAGCAGCGGCTTCGCAGATCAGCAGAGACGCGACCACCGCATCCTTATCCCTCGCGTAAGTACCGGTCAAATACCCGTAGCTTTCCTCGTAGCCGAATAGGAAATCGTGCGAACCGGTCTCTTCGAACTTCGTCATCAGCTCGCCGATATATTTAAAGCCGGTAAGCGTGCTGAACACTTCGCAGCCGAACGACTGAGCGATGTCCGCACCCATTTCACTCGTGACGATCGTTTTGATAACCGCACCATTAGCCGGCAATTTACCTTGTTTCTTCAGGTTCGATAATAGATATTGAACCATAATGGCGCCCGACTGGTTGCCGGTCAACACGACGAATTCACCTTTATCGTTCTTGACGACAGCGCCCATGCGATCGCAATCGGGATCCGTTCCGATGATAATATCGGCGCCCGTCTCGCCGGCAAGCTTGATCGCAAGCGCGAACGCTTCCTGCTCTTCGGGATTCGGCGATTTGACCGTCGGGAACATGCCGTCCGGCTGTTCCTGCTCCGCCACGACGCTGACCTTCGCGAAGCCCGCTTGCGCCAGCACCCGTTGAATCGGGACGCTGCCCGCGCCGTGCAAAGGCGTGAACACGATACCCAGATCCGCCCCGGCACCGTTCTTGATCAGCTCCGGTTGAACGACCTGCGCTTTCACCGCGTCTACGAAACGTTGATCCTCATCGTCGCCTAGCCATACGAGCAGCCCTTGGGCTTCCGCTTCCGCTTGGGTTAATCTTTTGACTTGGTCAAAAGATTCGACAAGCCGGATTTGCCGGATGACCTGTTCGGCATCATGCGGGACAAGCTGTCCCCCATCCTTGTCGTATACCTTGTATCCGTTGTATTCCGGCGGGTTATGGCTGGCAGTCACGACGATGCCGCCTGTCGCTTTCAGGTCGCGCACCGCGAACGACAACTGCGGAGTCGGACGGAGAGATCGGAACAGATAGGTGCGAATTCCGTTAGCCGCAAGTACGCAAGCCGCTTCCAAGGAGAATACGTCTGAATTTCCTCGGGAATCATGGGCAATCACGACGGAAGGAGAAGAGGATACCCCTTTCAGGAAGTTCGCGAACCCTTGCGTCGCTTTGCCGATTACGTAACGGTTCATCCGGTTCGTTCCAGCGCCCATGACGCCGCGCAAACCTCCTGTGCCGAACTCCAGCTCGCGATAGAATCGATCCTCGATTTCTCCCGTCTGACCCGCGATCTCTCTTAGTTCCTTTTTCGTCTGCTCGTCAATGCTCGGATCATTCAGCCATCTTTCGTATTGGCTTTGCGGATTTACTGTCATCATATCTCCTCCCAGTTGTCTTAACCTTTGGACGGATCGGCCAGCGCGAACATCAATTCGCCTTCGGCGACGATCGTTTCGCCGACCCGCGCCGTACCTCGGCCTTTGCCGATCGTTCCTTTGAGTCTGGTCACCTCCAATTCTAATGTCAACGTATCGCCCGGCTTTACTTGCCCGCGGAATCTGAAATCGTCGATCCCCGCGAAGAAGCCCAGTTTCCCTCTGTTCTCCTCAAGTGCCATCATTGCCACCGTGCCGACTTGAGCCAACGCTTCAACGATCAGCACGCCCGGCATGACCGGATAAGACGGAAAATGGCCGACGAAATAAGGCTCGTTCATCGTCACGTTCTTGAGGCCAACCGCCCGCTTGCCCGGTTCAAGCTCCAATATCCGGTCCACGAGCAGAAAGGGCGGGCGATGCGGAATCAATTCCTGAATTTGTACAATATCTAACATGTCATATTCCTCCTAATTTAGGTGATACCAGCGCGCGAAGCGCATAAATGTACCAGATGCGGTTAATAATAGCGACATCCCCCAGGCGAGCTGCAGCAGTCGGGGTTGATATAAGAGAGCCTGCCGCCGCCTGCGTCACAACAGCCGGAAGCGGGCTCTTTTGTGGCCCCGGAAAACTCCCGGCCTACGAAGTTCGGGACACCTGGTTGATCTTCTTGAACTTCATGAAATAAATGATCGATGCGACGAACGACAGAATGATTCCGCCCCATAACACAGATACGCCGCCCGGTTGCTCCAGGAACATGAGCGTAATCGCCAGATAATAAATGACGGTCGTCGCTTTGCCGAACATATTGGCGGGTACCGTCTGCAGACCGCGGAAATAAAAAATCGCCGAACCGACGATCATCGCGACCTCCCTGAACGCCATGACAACGAAAGCAGCCAGAGGCATCGCGCTTTTGATCAGGAGGGCCAGCACGACGGAAAGCATCATCAGCTTATCCGCGAGCGGATCCAGCATGCTTCCCGTAACGGTAACCTGACCGCTGCGCCGAGCGATGTAGCCGTCCAGAAAATCCGTCAATCCGGCCACGAGCAACGTGCATAACGCGGCTATCGGCATTTCGTTGAAATATAAAACCAAAAATAGGGGGATTAACACAAAGCGGGACATCGTCAACAAGTTAGGTAGATTCATTCCCAGTGTTCCCCCATTTCTCTAAAGTTCCCCACCATTATAACGCTCACCCCTGCCAAATGAAAACTCCCCGAGCAGAAGCCGGGGAGTTGCGGTCCCGGTTGCAAGGCGCAGGCCAGGCCTTAGCCGCCTTCCGCGAACACGAGATCATACATATGCTTCCAGGTATCGAGTTCGAATACTTCCGATACAGGCCGATCCCCCAGAACGGAAAATCCGATCGCAAGCCCTACGATTAAAGCCGCAATGCAAAGTACGGGAATAATTAATATTTTAATACTCACCCAAACGATTCTCGCGATGACCTTCCCAGAAGAAGGTTTGCTTTTACCGTTTGAACGGGATGCTGCTTTCATGAAGCTTTCGTCTCCTTCGACGCGCAACGAAACGGAACAGGCGCTAACCGCCGCCGCCTCGCGCATCAACCGCGAAGATTGTTCGCCATCCCCATCATCTGCTCGCTGGAGGTCAGCGCTCTTGCGCTCAATTGATACGCGCGTTGCACGATCATTAAATCTGCCATCTCGTCCGCCATGTTCACGTTGGATTGCTCCACGAAACCTTGACGAACCGATATCGACCCTTGTACGGGAACGTCGCGAACGACGTTGAGCGGATCCACGTTCTCCGGAATGCCGAATAGATTGTCGTCAATCGCCCGCAACAGATCGGCGTTGGCGACTTGCACGACCTTAAGCCGGCCCAACGCGATCGGATCGGTTCCGTCTCCGATAACCCCTGTCATCGTTCCGTCCTCGGCGATTCTTAGCTCGTAACCGTTCGGAACGCGGACGAAGTCGTCTCCGTTGCCGGTATCCGCTACGACGAGTTGTCCGGAATTCGTCGTGAGAAGCCGGCCCCCGTTCGTCGCGTCGGGAATCAAATGGAACGGGCCGTGGCGAGTGAAAGCGCGTGGTCCGCCGATCACACCGTTCGTCCGAACCTCGAACATTCCGTTGCCTTCGATCGCAATGTCCGTCATCTCGCCGGTGTGCTGAAGGGAACCTTGGGCCAAGTCCGTCCGGATGGATGACAGCCTTGCGCCCCAGCCGAGCGTCAAGCCGAGAGGCGTTTTCCTGCCCTGCTGGTTGAAATCATCGATCTGCGGATTCAAGCTCGTCAGAATGTCTTCGAACGTCGCTGACTTGCGTTTATATCCGACCGTATTGGAATTAGCGAAATTATCGGCAATTATATCCAGTTTCTGCTGAAGGGCGCCCATGGATACGGACGCGGTAATCATCGAATTGTTCACCCGGAAGTTCCCCCTTGCGGACGTTTATTATACGCGGCCGATTTCGTTCACGGCTTTGTCCAAGCTGCGGTCGTAAGTCTGGATTACTTTCTGGTTCGCCTCGTACGCCCTAAGCGCGGCCATTATATCGATTGCCGCCTGCGCAGAATCCACGTTGGAACGTTCCAGGTATCCCTGGCGCACTTCCACTCTGTCGCCCGCCGCGATCTGATTGATGCCAGCCGTATCCCCTTCATAGCGGAAGCGTCCATCGCCTTCACGGATGAGGAAATTGGGGTTGTCCACGCGCATGATGCGGATTTGTGGATTTCCTGGGAGCTGCTGTCCCGTTTCGTTATTGATGAGTTTGCCGTCGGCCGTCACGCCGACTTCATCCCAAGGAACGTTAATGACGATCGGCTGGCCGTTCGCTCCAACCACCGGAAACCCGTCCGACGTGACCAGTGTGCCGTCCGGAGCGGTCGTAAAGCTGCCGTCCCTCGTATAGCGTTCTTCGCCTCTCGCTTTCTCGATGGCAAAGAAGGCTTGCGGTTGATATGTCGTTACGCCGTTCTCGTCCACGAACTTGCCGGAAGGATCGAAAGTGACCCCGTTCACGAGAATATCCGACAGGATCGCAAAATCCTGATTGCGACGGGTTTCCTGCATGTCTCCTTGAAGCATGCTCGGCAAGTGCTCTTCGGCGAATACTCCGGTTCCGAGCTTACCTATGTTTCCATTGGAAGGATTAGGCCCGCCCATCGCATAAAGAAGCATATCGGGAAACGTTCGATTGACCGAGTTGCCCGCCTTGAACCCCGGCGTATTAATATTGGCGATGTTGTTCGTAACCATATCGTGGCGACGTTGCTGCGCCATCATACCCGATGCTGCCGTGTACAGTCCCCTTAACATGAAGCCATCCTCCCAGCGGACCCGCTTGGCGTTCGTCCGTTAATTCGTCGTATGCTTCGTCTCTTGCTTAGCCCAGCTTGCGGGTCATCTTGTCCAGATGGTCCAGCATAATGCCGGTCCCTTTCACGACACAATGCTTCGGCTCTTCCGCGATCAACACCGGAACCTTGATCTCGTCGGCAAGCAGCGCGTCCAGGCCGTCCAGAAGCGCTCCGCCACCGGTCAGGATCACGCCGCGATCGATGATGTCCGCGGCCAGTTCAGGCGGCGTGCGTTCGAGCACGGACTTGGTCGAGGCCACGATGGACATGACCGGCTCCCACAGCGCTTCGCGCACTTCCTCGGAATGGATCGTTACGGTCAGCGGCAATCCACTGACCATGTCCCGACCGCGGATGTCCATCTCGTCCCGACGCCCTCCCTGATAGACGGTGCCGATCTTGATCTTGATGTCTTCGCTCGTGCGTTCGCCGATCAATAATTTATATTTGTTCTTTATGTACCTCATGATCGCGTTGTCGAACTTGTCCCCCGCGACTTTAAGAGAAGAGGCGGTTACGACGTCGCCCATAGAAAGAACGGCCACATCCGTCGTACCTCCGCCAATATCGACAACCATGTTTCCGCTCGGCTGGAATATATCCATGCCCGCTCCGATCGCGGCCGCTTTAGCTTCCTCTTCGAGGAATACTTCCTTAGCGCCGCTTCTTTCCGCCGCTTCGCGGATCGCTTTCTGTTCCACGGACGTAATGTTCGTTGGACAGCAAATCAGAATACGCGGCCGGCTGTACCAGTTCCTGCCCCCGACTCGCTGAATAAACGCCTTCAGCATCATATCCGTCACTTCGAAGTCGGCAATAACGCCGTCCTTAAGAGGACGTATGGCGATAATATTGCCCGGGGTGCGCCCGACCATCCGATGGGCTTCCTCTCCCACCGCAAGCACTTTGCGGGAGTCGTTCTCAATCGCTACTACGGAAGGCTCGTCGAGCACGACTCCCCTGCCTTTAACGTGAATGGATACGTTCGCCGTACCCAAATCGATGCCGATGTCTTTGCTAAACATGCGCCTATTATCCCTCGCCAAAATGGAGTGTCTGATCTTTTAATAGTATAATATTCGATGCGTTTGCGGCAAATCCTTCTTTTCCTCTCGACATCGTTAGCAAAATTATACTTTTCCCGCTGTCATAACTTCCCGCTTCTTGACGGTTGTCTTCTTGTACTTGATTTTGGTCGCCTCCCCCCCTCTCAGGTGCCGGATCGACTTATGGTACTCAAGGATGTGCTTGACTTGATCTGCCAAGTCCGGATTGATCTCCGGCAGACGCTCGGTCAGGTCTTTATGCACCGTGCTCTTGGATACGCCGAATTCTTTGGCGATCGTACGAACCGTATGGCGCGTTTCCACAATGCAGCGGCCAATCTTAATCGTGCGTTCCTTGATGTAATCGTGCACGCTCCCGCCTCCCTGCTCAAATAGATTGGTACAGTATATGAGGGGCGCGGTCACTTATTCTAGATAGCCAAGCCTGCCGAGCTAGGAAAGTCCCTTTTTTGACGTAAAATATAGGTCTGACAGGCTTTGAAGTGAATCTTAAGTCCCAAGAAAAAAAGACGAAGGAGCTTGTCTCCACCGTCTTCCGGACTGGCTATTCCAGTTATTTGTCGTCTTTTCCGACGATCACGACGTTCATATGCTCCCGCAAATCCAGCAAATAGGGAATAATTGCGGCTTTCCCGTCCGATTCGCAATACACTTGGACGAGCGGACGTTGAATCGGCCGATTCTCCGTCTCCATCACGGTGGCAAGCTGCCCGCTGCTTAACCGAACGCAGGTGGAAACCGGATAGACGACCAAATGGTTCAAAAATGTCTTGATCAAGTCCCAATCGAAATCGTAATAGCCCGATGCGAACAAATACTCGATCGTCTCGATCGGACCGTAAGCGTTGCGGTGATGACGCAGTGAGCCAAGGGCGTTATAGACGTCCGCGATTGCGACGATCTGGGCGAATTCGGGAATTTTGTCATTCGTCATTCCGAGCGGGTAACCCGATCCCCGATATCTTTCATGATGCAGTAACGCGCACTGTGCGGATGAGATCGGAACTTCCTTGATCCCTTTCAGCACCCTGTAGCCTTCGTTCGTATGCTGACGCAGCATCGCCAGCTCACCCTCGTCCAATTCACGGTTCACTTTAGTAAGTCCCGCCGGCAATCGGATCATGCCGATATCGCAGAAGAGAGCCCCCAAGGAAAGATCGTACAATTTGGAACTGTCGTATCGCTGTGCGGTCCCGATAATGTTCGCGCATAGGGTGACATTAAGGGCGTGCTCGAACAACAGGCGATCCGTCGACATCATGACGCCGAGTTCTTCGGCCAATACGGGCTGCGAAGAGATTTCCGCTAGAATCTCGCGTAATTGCTGGCGGAAATTTGCATCGGGAAAAGGCAGCACGACTTGCTCGAGCATCAGGTCTTTGACAGCGAAATCCTGAACGGCCTTGACCGCCTCTCTGCGGGACGCCTGGTCGTTTTTCATTTCGTCAATATTCGGTCGAATCCAAGTGTCGGCCGGTATGTCTCTTTTTCCCGTTACGACTCTTGCAACTTCCGCCTTGGCTTCATTCGCCAAGTAAATCGTTTTGATTCTGAGCGCCTTGAGTCTGCTAATATATTGTTCCGTAAGAACCGTGCCCGCCTCCAGCATCACGATGCCGTTGCTCCCGTTTACCGGTCTTTCTAGAACGTCCCCCGCCTCTAGCTCCGATACTCCTACGATCCTCATGTCTACCAACCTTCCCCAGAAGTACGACAGATGAAATCCACTAATGAAAAATTATGGCATATCCTCCTCCGATTGTCGATATCCCGCTAGGCGCATGTTCTATCGGTTTTGCCTCTATCGGGGCTATTCTATATGAAATTTCATATACGTTCCTTGGATCCCCCCTCTTCTGAGTCGGTTCTGTATGAAATTTCATATAGAATCAGTAGGTTCGGCGCGAGGGTGGCGCATTGTATATGATTATTCGCATATATTCTCCTCATTTGCGCTGATCTTGTGATTTGTATATGAATTATCGTGTTTAACATGCGCCGTATATGCGGGAGAGTTGTTCGATATAATCGAGCTATTCCCGGACGGCGGCGTCTATATGGGGGAGTTGTTAGATATAATCGGACTATTCCTGGACGGCAGTGTCTATGTGGGAGAGTTGTTCGATGTAATCGAGCTATTCCCGGACGGCGGCGTCTATGCGGGAGAGTAGTTCGATACAATCTAATCGAGCTATTCTCAAACGGCGGCGTCTATGCGGGAGAGTTACTCGAAATGATCGGGCCACTCCCAGACGGCAGTGTCTATGCGGGAGAGTTGTTCTACTTTTCTCAAACGCACAAAAAAAATAGAGCGACCCTGCCGCCTGAACGGCGGTAGAATCGCTCCATTTCTTTCTACTCTCTTACTTCGCAGACTTGATCAGCGTGTTAGGGTTAACGGGAAGCCCGTTATTGCGAACCTCGAAGTGAACGTGAGCACCTTCTTGAGGCTCCAACTCGCTTTGGCCAGCGGCGGCAATCGTATCGCCTTGTTTAACTTCGTCGCCGACTTGAACTTTCACGTCGGTCAAGCTTTGATAGACGGTTACCCATCCGTTAGGATGCTCGATCTGCACCTCGTAGCCGTTGGTCGGCGTTTGACTGGCCACCGTTACCTTGCCGCTCATAGCCGCCATAACTTTGAACGACTCTGCATCTTTGCGCGCCAAGTCGGTCGCCATGTGCGGCGTGAACGTGTTCTGATACTCGACCATTGCCGCTTCCTTCTCTTCCTCGGACGCCGAGGCGTCATAGAAAGGAACGAGCGTAGTCATTTCTTCCATCTTGGCTACTGGCCAACGAAGCGTTTCTCCGTTAGCGGTAACCGGGGCTGCATCCGGACTTGCTTGTCCGTTCGCGGTTGCCTCGTTCGCGACTCCGGCTTGACCTGGGACGGCCGTTTCTTTTGCGTCCTTCCCCGAGTTGAGCCAGAGAATCGTTACGATGATTGCTGCCGCGGCCATGTAAGCTGCCGGGAATACCCAGCGCTTGGATAGAAACTTCTTCCATCCTGTTGGCCTAACAGCGGGGGACGTACCCGCAACCGACTTGTGGGATTCTTCGAGTTTGCGTGGCGTTTTGTTGCCTTCATTCATGGTTATCATCACCTCAGTAAGCCATTGTTACCAGGTGACGGGGTTTTATACCTGTTTACGTTGAAAGATTGCAATTTTTATAGCGACAACCTACTTAAAACGCGTTTCCGCTTCGTTTCACAAGCTTAGAAACTTGCTCGATACGAGCATCTATATAATAGTGTTCCAGAATCTGATGCGAACTTTTTCCCGATTTAGCCAGCCCTTCCGCTCCCCACTGGCTCATCCCGACGCCGTGTCCGCTCCCATAGACAGTCAGGATCAAGTCGTCTCCGGTTACCTTCCAATCGAAAGCAGCAGATCGCAGTCCCAATCGCTTCCGGACTTCAACGCCGCTGAATTTGCGGTCTCCGGCAAGCAGTTCCTTCACTCTTCGGCCTTCCGTCCACGCCAATATTCGAATCGGCTGCGTCCGGCCCGCGCTCTTGCCCGCCGCAATGGAGTCTACACCCAATTTATCGTAGAAATCCGCAAGCTTCATTTCTACCGTTTCTTGCGCTCGAGGGGATTCCGCCTTGTCCCATGGACTTTCCACGGATCGCAGATAAGGGAGCTTGGCCGAAAATACCTCTTCCGAATTTTCTGTATATCCGTTGCTAGTGGAAAAGAATAGCGCTTCTATCGGCTCGCCTCCGTACGTAATGATCTCGCCCTCCGTACTCTTAACGGCTTCTTTTGCCTTTAACCAACCGTCCCCGTCCTTCTCTTGAAGCTCCTTCATCTCTGCCAAGGACCGATAGATTTGGTTATCTTGCGTATTCGTGACGTCCGCGCCTCCTACCGGCACTCCCGAACGATCGTGCAACCACAGTCGACGGACCACATACGTGCGGGCGGCAATCGCTTGCGCCTCAAGGGCAGCAGGATGAAATTCCAGCGGCATCTCCCCGGCTATAACGCCTTGAACGTACGTTTCAAGTGGGACCATCTCGACTCTGTGCTCATCGGCCAAGTACACCCGGATATCCGGTTCATGATAATCGTCGGATACCGATATCGGTGAATCGTCCATTGCCGCTTCCTGACTCGCAACCGGCATTACTTCCATTCTCGCATCCTCTTGGCTAAGTACCGCTCCCGACCGCCGATCGCCGTTCTCCCTATGAATTGACGACCACAACCCTATCGCTAACCCGATTCCGATCGCGAACCCGATCCAGATCGGCGCCCCCAACCCAGCCGACTTCCTCACCGATCCACCTCGCTGGTTCGATTTCGGCTCGCCGCTGTCTATCTGCTTGTCTGTCAGGCAACCGATGCTTTCAAAATATGCGAGTTTCCGAGAAGGTAGAACCTATCAACACCACACCAACAGCCACTCCAACTCAGGATATATGTAGGCGGAATGAACCTATCGAAAAGGCACACTTGGGCAAGAAATAAATGCATGGAACGAACCAATTTGCGGTCTCCCGGACCGTTACAGCGGAGGATTCGCGATATTGTGGGCGTGTAGCGGTCTCCCAGACCGTTACAACGAAGGATTCACCAGATCGCAGCCATCTAACGGTCTCCCAGACCGTTAGATCGCCGGATCGAAACAAAACAAAAAGCCCCCGGACCGCGAAGGTCCGAGGACATACAGAATAATCGATTAAGTATGAGAACACGTAAAACTTATGGTTTACGCCAGCGTCGGCTGAATATTGCGAATAACGACTTCCGTCGATGCCGCCGCGTGTTGTTCCATTTGTTTGATCAAGTTTTCCGGCTTTAAGGACTCCTCCTCGGATTCCTGAAGCACGTCTTCCGGCGATGGCGCGCGATAAATATCCGCTCCAAGCGCGGCCAATTTGCTTACGATGTTGACATATCCGCGTTCAATGTGGTGGATTCCGCCTACTTCAGTGCTTCCATCCGCCACGAGCGCTGCGCAGATCAATGCTGCCCCCGCCCGAAGGTCGGTAGCGCTCACGCTTGCCCCGGACAGCTTCATGCCCCCGGTTACGATAGCCGTACGTCCGTCCACTTTGATCTCCGCACCCATCTTAATGAGCTCGTCGACATGCATGAAACGGTTCTCGAACACCGTTTCGGTCACGATGCTCGTTCCGTCCGCGACTAGCAACAGCGTCATCATCTGTGCCTGCATATCGGTCGGAAATCCCGGATAAGGTAATGTTTTCACGTCTACGGCACGAAGTGGCTTCGAAGCCTGAACGCGAATGCCGTTCTCGTCGCAATCCACGCTAACGCCCATTTCCTCAAGCTTGGCAACAATCGGCCCAAGATGATCGCGAATCGCGCCTTCCACATAGACGTCCCCGCCCGTAATCGCAGCGGCGATCATGTAAGTTCCCGCTTCGACGCGGTCGGGTATCACTTGATGATCGGCGCTGTGGAGTTGATCCACTCCTTCAATACGAATGACGCCGGTTCCCGCTCCGCGGACTTTGGCTCCCATTGCATTGAGGTAATTCGCCAGATCAACGATCTCCGGTTCTTTAGCCGCATTCTCGATAATTGTCGTTCCGATCGCGGTCGCGGCTGCCATCATAATATTCTCCGTGGCCCCTACGCTCGCGATATCCAAATAAATTCTCGCCCCGCGCAACTTTCCTTCTACTTTCGCTTCGATAGAGCCTTGACCGAAACCGATCTCCGCTCCCATCGCTTCAAACCCCTTTAGATGCTGATCGATAGGACGCGTGCCGATGGCGCATCCGCCCGGCAACGATATTTTGACCTTGCCCAAGCGAGCCAACAATGGCCCCATGACCAAGAACGAAGCACGCATTTTTCTAACCAGATCATAAGGCGCTTCCCATGAAGTCAGCGACTCCGCATTCAATTGGACGCTTCCGTCTTGTTGCTGCGCGTAAACCCCCAAAGCCGCGAGCACTTGAAGGATATTCTTAACATCGTCCAGAGCAGGAACGTCAGAAATGACGCTAGATCCTTTTTCCGCCAATAAGGAAGCGGCCAGGATCGGAAGGACGGAATTTTTAGCGCCGTGCACGCGAACTGTACCCGATAGGGTGCGTCCGCCGCGGACGATGATTTTGCTCATGGGTGGTTCCCTCCGCGCATTATAAGTTGATTCCGAGGCTGGCAATTGTACCCTGCTCCGAAAAACCCAAATTTTATCATACCACTTCGCATATCATTGACACAAGCGGCATTTTCTGGGGCATACCGCTGAAATTCGAGTTCTTTCGACTTCTTTGTGACCAATTTCGGTGGTTTATATATTATTACCCAACTTCTTATGAAATCCGGCGCTATTCGGCGTTCAAGCGCTTAACCGTTATCGAACAACCATTTGAGATTGCCGACCCAATTCCAATAATCGAGAACAAATCGAGCGAGCAGGTAACCAAGCCCGACGGCGATCAGCAATTGCAACATTCTGGCTCGTGAACCTCTGGGATCGCGCAAGATTTTATCCCATTTTACTTCCTGCAGCACGATCCATACGACGACAACGCAGCCTAACGTAACGAAGATCGAAAACAATCCGTTCCAACCGGCTACTGCGAATACGTCCGACTCGATCCCCATCCATAAGTTCCCCCCGTTCTTCTACGACAAACAGCCACATAAAGTTTAAATCTAGTTCCGATTAGTCTGTTGAATACTGCAGCCAAAGTCCATAATATTGATTGCGATTGGGCCTGTCGGCCGTCACTCTCAGATGATACGTACCAGGGGTCAGCTTTTTTTCTCCGGAGAGCGTTTTCTCTTTTTCCCCGTTGCTCCATTTACTTAGGGTTTGCAGCTTCTTATCGCGCAATTCAACGCTTAACTTCATCTCCGCCGGAATGTGACTGACATCAAGCTTAACCGTTTGCGCCTTTGTAATTTGGAATTTAAACCAATCTTGATCCTTGGCGGTCTGAATCAGAGCGTTATGAATTTTATCCGGCGTTAGCGGTGTTGCCGTTAACGCGCTGTCGTTCGGCTCGTAAAAATCTTCTTTATCGGTAATGTATTCCAATGACGCAGTATATGTCCCGATTACCGCTTCGGGATTCGAAGAAACCGCATTGGAAATCCGAAAATAATATTTTCCGGCTTTCGCATTGTTCAAAGTCCAGTATTCAATGCCCCCGTCTCCGCGCTCGTCGACGATAATCATCTGGCCTCCAGCCGGTTGAATGCGGATTTCCGGATCGATCCTCGTCGTATCGGGCGTAACGGTCAGCTTTAGAATTCCGGGTTTGGGCAAGTTAATGACGAACCAGTCTACATCTCCGCGCTTATGAAAAGTTCCGGTCCATTCCTGGCTCCGAGCGGGAAGATGGGCTGCAGTAGCAGCAGTATCGTTAGGCTCGAACGCATCGGGATTCATCGCAAACGCGGATACGAGCCGGTAACCCTCGGACAACGCGGACGATTCCGCCGCTTGACGCACTTGCAGCCAGTTGCGTCCCTTCTTGACCGGCCACTGGGCAAGGAGGACCTCCGGAACGACCTCCGCCGGAAACGGTTTAACGATCCCGTTCGCCCCGTAAAGCGCGAATCTGGCAGCGTCCCCGGACACGCCGTACACTCCGTCATACGGAGCATCGAACACATACCAGGCGGAATCGGCCGGGCTGCCCCAAGCTCCCACGACCTCTTTGCCGAGCGGGAACTCGCTTGCGCGCGCTTTGGTGTTATTTGGCTTGCGCCAATCGATATGATCATCCGCTTGCAAAGCTTGGGCAGCCGAGAGCAGTCCGTAACCCGCACTTGGACTCCATGGAACGCCTCCGACTGCTTGCGCCGATTTCCTGATCGTTTCTCGAATCTGGATCGGCTTCCAGTCCGGATGCTCGGCTTTGATCATCGCCGCGACAGCCGCCACCTGCGGCGCGCCCATGGAGGTTCCCTCCATCTCGATTCCGCCTCCGCCGACCGCCAGCGTCTGAACGCGCCAAGGGGCGCCCACATCGTTCTCCGGCCCAGCGGTGGCTTGCGCTACTGGTTTCTTCCCTTCAAGGCCGGTTACGGAAAGCACGCTCGGGTACGCAGCCGGATATTGAACGGCAGCTTTCTCGCCGAAGACGGCCGCGTCGTTGCCGCTTGCCGCGATGAGAAGAACATCCCGTCTCTCGGCGTATGCGACCGCGTCGCGCAATCCCGGCGCATCTCTCCTGAGACCGAGCGAGAGCACGATGATATCCGCGCCTTGATCCACCGCGTAAATTATGCCTTGCGTCAATTTTTCTTCGTTACCCGCTCCGAACTGGTCGAGCGACTTGACGGGCAGCAATTTCCCTTTCCATCTTCCCTTGCCCGGGGAGGACTCACCCGCTTTGGCTACAGCGGCGATCACTCCCGCGACGGCGGTTCCGTGGCCGTTGTCGTCCTGTGCCGACTTGCGTTCATTGATCAAATTTTTGCCGTTCATCAGCAACGCTTTCAATTCGGGAATGTTAAAATCGACCCCTGTGTCTACGATAGCAATCGTGGAAGTCACATCTTCGTTTAACTGCGCCCATGCGTCTGGGATCTCGATTGCCCTAAGGTATGACGGAATCGGCAAAGGAGAAGCCAGTTTGCCCCCGTCCGTATCGGATGCCTGCGCACGAACGGCCGTCCGCACTTCGGCGCCTTTCGGCGCAACCGGATTCTCGACGACTTTCTGCGAGCTTGAATAATTGAACAGGATAGTTGCGCAGCATAAGATCGCCAACAGACAAGCCGTCGCGCGACGCCAACCATATGTACGGCTATGGAGGTTTGCTCTCGAATCATTATACAACGTCAACCACACCTTTATCCTCTGAAACTTTCCTAATAAAAGATTTCGAGTTTCGACAACAAAATCCCTTCTTCTACCTATATTTTTAGGACTGAAGACCCATAAATTGGTGGGTGTATCGACCATATGCAAAAAGACGACCCCAAAGCCGTATGCTTTGAAGTCGTCTTTGGTTAATTTTTCTTAACCCCGGAACACTAAGAAATCAAACTGGATCGAGAAAACGTCGTTAATCCAATTTAAGATTGGTACGGGAAAGAATCCGAGCGCCAAGGTGGCGATCGTACAGATCCAGATCGTTATCCCCGCTGGGAACGTCATTTTCAAGCCCGTATCCAATTCTCCGCTGCGCATGAACATCTGCCGAATGAGTGTAAAATAGACCGCGTACGACACGACCGTCGTCGCCAGCATAATCGCGCCAAGCCAGTAAGTGTGCGTCTGAATCGTGCCGAATAGAATGAAGAGCTTCCCGAAAAATCCGCCCGTCACCGGCAAGCCCGCCAAGGAACAAAGCAGCACAACCGCCGCGGCCGCCGTCCAAGGAGCGCGGTGATACAATCCGGCGAACCCGGACAGTGTCTCGTTGCCCGAATCTCTCGATACGATCGTTAGCACGGAGAAGACGCCGATGTTCATGAACGCGTACGCGATGAAGTAATAAATGAACTCGGAGAACATTGAAGTATGGAATTGCGTTAGGCTAAGCGCCAGCGGAGTCAGTAAGATCCCCGCATTTGCCACGCCGGACAACGCGAGAAGCCTCTTTACGTTGCGCTGCCTTAACGCTCCCGCCGTGCCGACGATCATAGCGGCCGCCGCGAGAACGGCCAAGCCCAGGAATATGTCCTTCTGTATGAAGCCCGTCGATCCGATGGCGAAGAAAGCCGTTCCCATGAAAATCCGGTACAGCATCGCGAATGCCGCTCCCTTGGCCACGACGGCCAGGAAGGAAGTAACCGGCGTCGGCGCGCCTTGGTACACGTCGGATGCCCAAGCATGGAACGGAGCAAGCGCCAGCTTGACGGCGAATCCGGCGATCATCAGGAAAAAGCTAATGTAAAGCAGCGCCTCGGAATTCTCGATCGCCGAGTTAAGCCCGTCGTAGATCAAGGCTATGTTCGTGGAGCCGGTAATCCCGTAGAGGAAAGACATCCCGTATAGGATAAACGCGGAAGCCGCTCCGCCGGTCACGACATACTTGAATGCCGCTTCACTGGAGATACGGTTGTTCTTGCGAACCGCGACCAGAATGTACGACGTGATGCTCAGAAGCTCCAGGCCGACGAACAACGTGAGCAGATCGCCGGAGGAGGACATGACCATCGCGCCCAGCGTCGCCGGCAGCACAAGATAATACATTTCCCCTTTGATCGGAACGTCTTCGTCTTTCACTGTCCCAAGGGAAGAGAATACGATGAACCCCGCCGAGCCTAAGAACACCAACTTCAGTAAGTTGCCGAAGTTATCGATCCGGTAGCTGCCTCCCAAGAGGCTGTGGAATGGTTCGGCGCTATTCACTTCGGTTCCGTCGCCAAGAGAGAGAAGGAGCAGGACAACGCATACGCCTGCGCAGATCAAACCTGCAAGCGTCAGCCAGCCAATCACATTGCGGTTGACCTGCTTAGGAAGAAACAGATCGAGCAGCGCGAGCGCAATCGCGAAACCCGACAACACGAGCTCGGGGGATAAGTACCACGTATCGCTCCACGTTAAAGTCTGCAAAGCTTCCATGTTAACCCCCCACCCTCGTCTGTAATTGTTCTAGCAGTCCATCGAATCCATGCTGCATTAGATCGGTCAGTATGGATGGGTAAACGCCCAAGAGAACGATTAGCGCAGCTAGCGCGATCATCGGCAGCGCTTCGACGAACCGGGCGTCTTTCATGTCCGCGAATCGTTCCGGAAGCGCGCCGTATGTGATGTTCAGTATGCTTCGCAGCACGTAGACGGCCGCGAATAGAATGCCGAGAACGCCGATTGCCGTGAGCCACTTCATCGAACCGAACAAGCCGAGGAAAGATAGGAACTCTCCTACGAACCCGGACAATCCCGGCAACCCGAGCGAAGCGAGGCCACCGAGCAGCAATATGCCCGAAGTAAACGGAACGGCTTTGGCTAGGCCTCCGAGTTCGTCTAGTTGGGTCGTGTTCGTTCTTTCATAGAGACTGCCCACGATAAGGAACAGCAGTGCGGAGATCAGGCCGTGAGATACCGATTGGAAGAGCGCGCCCTGTAACCCGACTTCGCCCAGAGAGGCGATGCCGAGCAGGACGATTCCCATGTGACTGATACTGGAGTACGCGAGCACGAGCTTGAACTCCCGCTGTACGCAAGCCAGTACCGCTCCGTACAGGATGTTGACCACGCCGAGGATCGCCAGCACCGTCGACCACGAATGCGATTGCTCGGGAAATAGGAACAGAACGAAGCGGATCAAACCGTATACGCCCATTTTCAGCAAGATCCCCGAGTGGATCATGACGACCGCCGGAGGCGCCTCGGTATGCACCCGGAGCATCCAAGTATGGAACGGGAAGATCGGAACTTTGATCCCGAACGCAATTAGAAGCAGAAGGAACGCCGCCCATCTCGCATTGTCCGTTAAGAATATTCCGAAACCTCTCATCTCCGCGGCATCGATATTCGCCCACGCGTTCGGATTCGACAGATTGCTGAGCAGGACATCGTAGTTACCGGTGAACGACAGATTTGAGCCATCGGCCATGCTGAATCCGAGCGTCCCGATGAGAATAAGGAAGGCGAGTAACATAGCTGCAGACCCAAGTCCGTTATAAATGAGAAACCGCGTCGCCGCTTTCTCTCGCCCGTAGTAGCCCCATATCCCGATCAGGAAGAACATCGGAATGAGCGTCACTTCGAAGAAAATAAAGAACAAAACCAAGTCCCTTGCCAGGAAGACTCCGTATATGCCGGTAAGCAGCAATAGGAAGAGCGAATAGTACGTTTTCCAGCGTTTGCGGATGTGCACCGATGCAAGCACGGACATTGTAGACACGATGCTCGTCAGCAGAACGAGCGGAAGTGAGATGCCGTCGACCGCCAGATGGTAATCGAATACGAGCTTTAAGGAGTCGACCGCTTTAAAAGTTTCGATGTTCAGTGGAATCGACAGCCATGTCGCCTGTTCCGAATAAGCGCCCCCTCCAGAAGAAGGGTGATACGCCGCAAATAGCCATAAGGACAAGACAAGAGGTATGACCGTGAAAATAATGGCGACGGAGCGCAGCCAATTGCTTCTGGCCGCCGGCAGCAGCAGTACGACCAAGGCTCCGACGAGCGGAGCGAACGTAATCAGGGATAAGACCGGCAGGTTATCCAGCATTACCAGAACCTCCTTCCGGCGATGGCCACGATCAAGATGACGATGCCGATTAAGGCGGTGAGCGCATAGGTCTGAACTTGGCCGTTCTGCAGCCTGGAGTTCAACTTGCCAATCGCCGATACCGAATAGCCGGATGCCCGGACTATGCCGTCAACCACGTATTCGTCGAATAGCTCTAGCGCTTTACCCAAGCTTTGAAGAGGTTTCACGAATAGCGCCCGATACAATTCATCGATATAAAATTTATTTTCTAGCAACTTTAACAGCCCCGGCATCCGCGAGGATATCGCATCGCGCCGAATCGTCCCCTTCACGTAGGTCAGCCAGCCGATATAGAGGCCAAGCAGGGCGACCGCAGCGGATAAAATCATCACTAATCCGTTGACGTTGTGTTCCGATTGTTCACCCCACAGCCAATTGCCGAGCCAGCCGTTAAACGGCGTCTCGACGAATCCGGCGACGACGGCCAATACGGCCAGTACGACGAGAGGGATTGTCATGACGGACGGCGACTCATGCGCATGCTGATTTTCTCTGGGCTTGCCCGTAAAAACAAGGAAGAACAGCCGTGCCATGTAAAGAGCAGTGAAGAACGCCGCGATCAATCCGACGATAAATAGAATCGGTTGCTTATCCATCGCCACAGACAAAATCGCGTCCTTGGACCAGAAGCCCGAGAACGGAGGAATGCCCGACAACGCCAGCGCGCCGATTCCGAACGTCCAAGCGGTCAGTTTCATTTTGCCGCCCAGGCCGCCCATCTCTCGGATATCCTGCGTATGTACGCTATGAATGACGCTTCCCGCTCCCAGGAACAGCAGCGCCTTGAAGAACGCGTGCGTAAACAGGTGGAACATCGCGCCGGTAACGGATCCGACGCCAAGCGCCAGCATCATGTAGCCGAGCTGACTGATTGTCGAATAAGCGAGAACCCGCTTGATGTCATTCTGCGCAAGTCCGATCATTGCGGCGAAGATCGCCGTGAACGCGCCGATGATCGCCACCGTATTCATCGCAATCTGCGACGCTTCGAAAATATCGAAAGTACGCACAACGAGGAACACGCCGGCCGCGACCATCGTCGCCGCGTGGATCAAGGCGCTGATCGGCGTCGGGCCTTCCATCGCGTCAGGCAACCAGACGTGCAGCGGGAACTGGCCGGATTTGCCGACCGCTCCGAGGAAGATCAACAACGCGATCAGCGTCGTAATGCTCGTCGTGATGACGCCGCTCTGCGTATGGAATACGTTATGCAGCGCTGTAAAATCGAGAGCGTGGCCTGGCATGTACCAGAATAAGAGCAAGATGGCGATCAGCAGCCCTAAGTCCCCGATGCGGGTAACGATAAAGGCTTTCTTCGCCGCCGCTTTTGCTTCCGGCTTCTGAAACCAGAACCCGACGAGCAGGAAGGAACACACGCCGACGAGCTCCCAGAAAATATAGAAGGTAAGCAGATTGTCGGATAGCACCAGCCCTAGCATAGAACCGGTGAACAGAGCAACGTACGAGAAAAACGTCGTTATTCTCTCGTCTTTCTTCATGTAGCCGAGCGAATATAAGTTGACGAGAAATGCAACCAAGGTCACGACAACCAGCATCAACGTCGACAGGTTCGTCACTTCATAACCGGCGGACAGCTTCATATTGCCGATATGAATCCAATCATACTGCCTGCTGTAATCCGCTGCATTGCCGGACAATCTCTCGGATGCCAAGCACAGTGATAATACCAGAGAGACGAAGGAAGCGATCGTGGCGACCCACGCCCCGCTTTGCTTCAGCCCTTTGCCCATGGCTGTCAGAACGACGAACGCGGCGAACGGCAACACCGGTACGAGCCAAGCGTTCTCGGTAAAGAAGGTGCTCATGGATGTTTACCCCCTCAACTCGTCGAATTCGTCCACGTTCACCGTCACCCGGCTGCGGTAGAAGACGATCAGGACCGCAATGCCGACCGCGGCTTCCGCGGCCGCTATCGAGATGGTGAACAAGGAGAAGATCTGTCCCGTCAACGACGGGTGGACTCCGTATTTCGAGAAGGCGATCAAGTTGAGGTTAGCCGCGTTGAGCATCAATTCGATCGACAGCAGCACGATAATCGCGTTGCGTTTGGTCAGCACTCCGTATAACCCGATACAGAACAGAACCGCCGCAAGCGTAAGAAAAGAGGACAGCATGCTCATTCGGCCCCCTCCTCTCTTTTCGCCAAGGCGATCGCTCCGATGAACGCGACCGTCAGCAGAACCGAGATCAACTCGAACGGAATCGCGTATTTCGTAAATAAGTGCATCCCGATCAACCGCGTATTTTCGTCTGCGATAAACACGTCTTGGGGCGAAAAGTTCGCGTTGCGGATACTATAGAAGAGTATGCCGAAAAGACAGATGCACCCGATCGCAGCCAGCGCCTCTAGAAGAGGCCGGGAAGGTTCCTGCCCTTCGCTGTCGTGTTTGGTCATCATAATGCCGAAGATCATCAGTATCGTGATCGCTCCGACGTACAAGAGCACTTGCACGAAGGCGAGGAATTCGGCCTCCAGAAGCACGTACAATCCGGCGATTGCGACGAAGGTGAACGCGATCGAGAGCGCCGTGTGCACGACTTTCGTGAAGTTGATCGCCATGACGGCGCCGATGATCGCACAAACCGACAGAATGAAAAACGCAACGAATTCGCCCGTGAAATCAATGTTAAAGTTAAGCACCGCTTATTTGGCGCCCCCTTTCGGAGAGCCGATATTGTTGTTGTCCTCGCGGATATTCGAGTTGTTCTCGAACAGCCATTGTTTGTCCTTGTACAGATCGTCGCGGCTGTAGGCGGCAAGCTCGAAATTGTTCGTCATCACGATCGCTTCCGTCGGACACACTTCCGTGCACAGGTCGCAGAGGATGCAGATCTCGAAGTTCACGTCGAACGTATCGATGACCTTGCCCTTTTTTTCCGGATCCGGATTCGCTTTGCCCGTGAGCGTAATGCAGTCCGTTGGACAGATGCGCGCACATTGGTTGCAGACGATGCATTTCTCCGGATCGAAATATTGAATTCCACGAAACCGTTCCGGCATCTGGATGGGAACGTCGGGGTAAGCGTACGTCACCTTCTTCGTACCCATCGTTTTCAGTGTTACGCCGAGCCCTTTGAGCATTCCTTTCATGTCGTCAGCCTCCTCCCTATCCCAGCCATTCGATACCGATAGCCGTTAGGAAAATATTGAGTATCGCGAGCGGCAGCAGCACTTTCCACGCCATCCCCATCAGCTGGTCGACGCGAAGCCGCGGGAAAGTGGCCCGAATCCAGAACAGGGAAAAGACGATAACGGCGAACTTCAGGAAAAACCAGATCAGCCCCGGCACGAAATCCAACTGCGGTATCGGCGGATTCCATCCGCCAAGGAACAGGATCGTGGTCAAGGACGCTATCGCGTATACGTAGATATACTCCGTCAGCATGAAGAACGCGAAGCGGAAACCGCTATACTCGACGTGATAACCGGCCACAAGCTCGGACTCGGCCTCCGGCAAGTCGAATGGAGTACGATTCAACTCGGATACGGCGGCGATCACGAAAATCCCGAACCCGAGAATCTGGGGGATAAAGTTCCAGTGCCAGAAGTAACCGCTCTGGGCAAGCACGATTTCCCTCAGGTTCAAGCTTCCGCTCATCATCACGACGCCGACGACGGACATTACAAGTGGTACTTCGTAGCTGATCATCTGCGCCGCCGAGCGCATTCCGCCCAATAAGGAGTACTTGTTGTTCGAAGCCCAGCCGGCGACGACAATCGCGATTGTCGTAATCCCGGACAGCGCGATGTAGTAGAGAAATCCAACGTTCAAATCCGCAAATTGCAGATTCATCGTATACGGAATGAAAGCAAGTACCGCAAAGGAAGGAATGAATGCCAGCGCCGGAGCCAGAATGAACAAGCCCCTGTCGGCCTTTCTCGGAATCGTGTCTTCCTTCAGCAGCAGCTTGGCGACGTCCGCCACCGTCTGCAGCAGGCCGAGCGGCCCCGTGCGGTTCGGACCTTTGCGATACTGCATCCAGCCGATGAATTTGCGTTCGAAATAAATGGCATAAGTAACGAAAATTATGACTACCGCAAGGATGGCAATCGCGCCCGCGACGAAAATTCCGGCATTGCCCCAGCTTAAAGGCTGATCCCAGAAGCGCTGCATCAGCAGTCAACCTCCCCGAGCACGATATCGATGCCGCCGAGAATCGTAACCAAGTTCGTCATGCTCTCGCCGACGAGCAGCTTCGGCAGAATTTGCAGGTTCACGAAAGACGGTCTGCGGAACTTCAGCCGGTAAGGCTCGGCCTTTCCTTTGGAGACGATATGGCATCCGATCTCGCCCCGCGGCGACTCGATCCGCACGTAAATCTCTCCGGCCGGCGGGCGAATGACGCGTGGCACTTTGCCCATCGTCTCCCCGTCTCCCGGGAATTGCTCCAACGCTTGGTCGAGAATGCGCAGGCTTTGTTCGATCTCCGCCATCCGAAGCTGGTAACGATCGAAGCAATCTCCGTTTTTCCCAACAGGCACATCGAACTGGAACCGGTCATACAAGCTGTAAGGCTCCGCCTTGCGCAGATCCCAATCCACGCCGGTGCAGCGCAGATTCGCGCCGGACAGGCCGTAGTTGATCGCCGTCTCCGCGTCGTATTTGCCCACACCTTTGATCCGGGACAGGAAGATTTCGTTGCCGCTGACCAGGTTATGGTATTCGTCCAGACGGTTGTACATGTCTTTGACGAACGTCTTAACGCGGTCGATCCAGCCTTCCGGAGCGTCCCATTTCACGCCGCCCACCCGCATGTAGTTGTAGGTGAGCCTTGCTCCGCACAACTCGTTGAACAGGCCGAGCACGCGTTCCCGATCGCTGAAAGCGTACAGGAACGGGCTGAGCGCACCGATGTCGAGCAAATACGTTCCCCACCATACGAGATGGCTGGCGACTCTTTGCAGTTCCATGACGATAAGGCGCAGGAATTCCGCGCGTTCCGGAATCTCCAGCCCCATCATTTTCTCTACCGCATGGCAGAGCACGTAGTTGTTCGTCATGGCGGACACGTAATCCATTCGGTCAGTATAAGGGACGATCTGCGTAAAATTCAAATTCTCCGCAAGCTTCTCTGTGCCGCGGTGCAAGTACCCCATCACGGGAGTCGCTTCGGTAATGACTTCTCCGTCCAATTTGACGATAATCCGAAACACGCCGTGCGTGCTTGGATGTTGTGGACCTACGTTGAGCAGCAGTTCTTCTGTACGAATCACGCGTGCTTACACCTCCGGGTCAAGCGGAACGTAGTCTTTGCGAAGCGGATGGCCGACCCAATCGTCAGACATCATGATGCGTCTAAGATCCGGATGGCCCGGAAAATCGACGCCCAGCAGATCGTAGATTTCTCTCTCGTTCCAATTGGCCGTCTCCCAGATCGGAGTGACCGAATCGACCGACGGCCGTTCGCGGTCCGTCTTTACTTTCACGCAATAACAATCGCGCGTGGCCATATTGAGAGGATAGTAGACGACTTCCATGTACGTCTCATAATCTACGCCGGATACGTTGCGTAAATAACTGCAACTTAGATCGTCATGGTTGCGGAACAATTGCGCGGCCCGCCGCCAATGCTCGTTCTTGACGACCAGCGTCGGCAAATGATCGTTGGCTTCGTTAATATAAGCTTCCTCTACCGAATCTTCCGCGATCAGTTCGCGCAATAACGCAACGACTCGATCGAGGCGCGGCTGATTCGGCGAAGGCGGCTTGGGAGGCTGCTCTTCCCCGCCTCCCGCCGCCGCGGCTCCATCGCCTTCGGCGCCGACGGGAGCTGGGCTCGCCGTCCCGGCTTTGGCCGCCTCGGCCGCGGCTTGGGCAGCGGCGGCTTTCGCCGCTTCACGGGCTTCTAGCGCGGCTTTGCGCCGCGCCGCTTTCTCCTCGTCCGTCTCCTTCCGACGGACGGGAGGAGGCGCCTCGCCTTCGGCGGCAGGCGCGGATGGCGTCTCCGAAGCTGGTTCGGGAGAGGATTCAACCGGTTCGCTCGGAGGTTGCTCATGACCCGGTTCTTGCTTGTTCTCCTCGCTCATCGGTTCGTCACCTGCTTCCCGGTCTTCGCTTCGTAGCGAATCTTCTCCTGCAGCTTGTTAATGCCGTAGATCAAAGCGGCAGGGTTGGGAGGGCATCCCGGAATATACACGTCGACGGGCACGAGCTGATCGACGCCTTTAACAACGGAATAGGATTTAACGTAAGGGCCTCCCGCCGTCGCGCAGGACCCCATCGCAATGACCCATTTGGGCTCCGGCATCTGGTCGTACAGGCGCTTGAGCAGCGGTCCCATCTTCTTGGTTACCGTTCCCGAGACGATCATGACGTCTGCTTGACGCGGCGAAGTCCGGAACATGACCCCGAAACGGTCCAGATCGTAGTGCGCGCCCCCCGCGGCCATCATCTCGATCGCGCAGCATGCCAAGCCGAAGGTCAGCGGCCACAGCGAATTGCTGCGGGCCCACCCCTTCAATTGTTCGATGGTGCCGAAGAAAACGTTGCGCTCTACTTCCTTCCGGTCTTCCGGAGATACGTTCGCTAAATCGAGTTCCACTTGAACACCTTCTTTCTCCATGCATACACGAGTCCGACAAGAAGCAATCCCGCGAAAATCACCATCTCGACCAGCGCAAATAGACCGAGTTGCTTATACGCCACGGCCCAAGGGTACAGAAATACGGTTTCTACATCAAATACGACAAACATAAGTGCATACAAATAATACCGAACGTTAAAGCGGATCTGGCTGTCTCCTACGGGTTCGTTACCGCTCTCGTACGTGGTCATCTTCTCTTCTGTCGGCTTCTTGGGCCGCAGCACGGATCCGAGCCACAATACGAATATCGGAAAAACGATACCGATCACGAGGAAGACGGTAACAATGACGTAAGAATTCACATATTTATCCATTGCAACGCCTCCGCAAACAGGTAAATTTCCCCCACAATTATAACAAATGCTCCCAATCAAGTCCACGAAAAAAGCGTTTTCATTGGAAGGCACAACAAAGAGCCGTCGCTCCGCTAACGAGTCGACAGCTCATTTACTCCGCATTTTACATAACGTACAGCTTAACTTAACGTTGACTTTAACATCCACACTTGCTTCTGCAGTTCCTCGATCTGGCCAGTCAATATATCCGCCGTCGCCGTATCCTTCCCGTCCTCCGCCGCCTCCGACGCAGCTTGGAGCCCTTCGATCAATTCCCGCAGATCAGCTATGGTCGCGGAAAGCATGTCATTCTCCGACTTTGCCTTGTCCGCCTCTTTGATCGTAGCATGCGCCAGAAACTCCTTCATCGTCGATACCGGATTGCCCTCTATCGCGAGAATTCGCTCGGCAAGCTCGTCCAGTTTCAGCGCGGCTAACTCGTACAGTTCTTCGAATTTCGCATGCAGCACGGGGAAATGAGGCCCCTTCACATACCAATGATAATGATGCAGTTTAATGTATAACACCGACCAGTTGGACAATTGTACATTAAGCGAATCCGTCAATTTACTCATGGAAATCCCTCCAGCGTTAATTTAACTCTTCCATTTTAATGTACCCTCGTACGGCGAAAAGAATCAGAACTGATTTAATACGACGATAACCTTAAAGAGTTAATCTGGACAAGTAAATCGGCTTCGCCGGCTGATTGATTGAAAAAGGGGATCGGATGAATGAAAAAAATAGGTCAATGGGCGGTGATCGTGGCCGCAATTATAATAGCTGTCTTCTGGGCGATGAAGTCGCCAGATCGGCCGACAGAGGCTAGAATGGGAGAGCAAGCCCCGATGATTAGTCTGCCCTCGCTTGATGGGCATTCGTATGCGTTACGGCCGGAGCCGGGAAAAGCTTTAATCGTCAACTTCTGGGCTTCCTGGTGCGAACCGTGTCGGCGTGAAGCCCCTGAACTCCAGGAATTCCATGACCGCCATCAGGATGAGGCTAACGTTCTCGCGGTGAATTTAACGTCAAAGGATCAAATCGACTTAGCGTTCGCGTTCGCCCAACAAAACAACCTCCTCATTCCCGTCCTGTTGGATGAGAAATCGGAGGCTGCCAATGCTTATCACATCGCTTCGTTGCCGACCACTTATGTGATCGCTCCGGATGGAAAGATATCCGCGAGAAAAATCGGCCAGGTCGACCGGGAAACGCTGGAGACGTTCATTCAGGACGCGTTCAAATAACGCGCCGATTCCGTTCGATAGGCTCCAAGCGCCGGGAATAATCCGGCTGCCGTTCCGACCAGTCCCACCATGCCGATAAAGATTAGCCATTCCCGGTCAAAACCGACCGGAACCGCGATAGATACCTGCTGGCTCATGTAACCTGCCAACACTCCGGCCAAGGCGTAACCTCCCGCTACCCCGATCGCACAGCCCAATATCATGATCAGCACGGATTCCAGCAGCACGATGGCCATGACGGCTCTGCGGCCCGCCCCTATCGCCCTTAGGATCGCGACCGTACGTCTTCGTTCAATGGACGATCCGTACAACGAGAGTGCCACGGTGAATCCTGCCATTCCTAGCACGACATAGCCGATATCGCGCAGCACCGCTTCTCCGCTGCCCATCATATCGAAGATTTTGGCGATCGTCTGACCGGGAAAGACGGCTTGAGCATCCTTGCCCTGATTGATCTCTTGGTACAATTTCATCAGGTCGATGTAACTGTTCGGCTTGACCATGGCGGCGGTAACTCCCCGAATTCCCTCATCTTCTTCCTCATGCCCGATCCCACCCGCTTCCGCTTCGTCATGATGCTCATGACTGACCCAATAGCTATCCATAGAAACAAAGATGCCTTTGTCCGAAGGTGCGGATACGCTTCGCAGAATGCCTACTACGGTATAAGAATGGTCCAGATGCTCCTCAGGTTCGGCTGCCGCGACAACGCCATGAGCGGATGCGAACCGGTCGCCGATCTTCAATCCCGTTTCTTGTGCAACATCGGCCCCAAGCACCGCCTCGAACGCCTGCCCGAACAGCTTTCCCTCCGATAGCCGAAAATAGGGCGGATCCGCCGGCCTACCCCGCAGCTCGAAGAACGAAGGGTCCGTACCGACAATGCGGAAGCCTTTATAGTTATCGCCCAAGGCGAACGGAACCGCCTGTGCGACTCGCGGGTCCTCGCTCAACCGGTCGTAATAGGCCTGTTCCAGATTCCCAAGCGGACTGTCCATCAGAAAAATCGTATTGAATACAAGCTGGTTCGCGCTGCCCTTGGACCCGACGATCATGCCGAACGGTTCGCTGGCGCGGACGATCCCCTGCTTGATTCCGCTCGATAGAATGAGGATGGCAAGAGTCACCGCCAAGCCAACGGCGACGACTCCGATTGTGATCAACGTCTGAATTCGCCGGTTAAGCAGATTTCTCCAAGCCATATATCCCAGGGACATCTTAGTCTCCCCCTTCGGACAATTCGCGCATCTGAACTTGACGTTCCATCCGCCCGGCCAGCTCCAGATCGTGCGTACATAATAGCAATGCCGCCCCTGCCTCCTCGCAGGCATTGGTCAGCAATTCGAACACACGCATGGCGTTGGCGAGGTCTAGACTGGCCGTTGGCTCGTCCGCCAGCACGAGCGAAGGCCTGTTCGCAAGCGCACGAGCAATCGAGACACGCTGCTGTTCTCCTTGACTCAACTGACTGGGGCGATGGTGCAATCGATTTCCGAGTCCGACCTTGTTAAGCAATTCAATCGCTCGCCCTTTTCGATCCGACCGGGACAGATTGGAGCCGAACCGCATGGCGACAAGCACGTTCTCTAGCGCAGTAAACCCGGGCAGCAGGTTAAAACTCTGGAACACATAGCCGATATGAGCAGCCCTAAACCGGTCCAGCTCGGCTTCGCCTGTATCTTCCAGCGTCTTGCCCAGCAGCCGAATCGTTCCTTCCGTCGAACGAAGAATCCCGGCAATCAGATGAAGCAAGGTGCTTTTTCCCGACCCGCTCGGACCGGTCAACGCCGTCCGCTCTCCGGCTGCCATCGCGAAACGGCGGATCGACAGCACGCGCAACGGTTCCCCGCCTTGCTGCGAATAGGATTTAACAAGCCGATCGATTTCCAGCATCATGGGAGCACCTCGGCTTTGACCGCATTGATCCGGACCAGGCTCACGAAGCCGGTCTCCTCGTCCGTCTGGGAGCCAACGCTGAGCGTGCCTGTTACTTTCACTTGATGCTCGGTCGGCTTGATTTCCTTGCTTTCCGGCATGAATACGACGACGATATCCGTCGGCCAATCCGCGTCGGTCGAGCAGAATGGACAGATCGTAAGCGCCACCTTCGTCAATACGAAGAAATGGACGGTCGCGCTGAGCGGCGGCGCCATAAAGCCGGTCATCTCCACCTTCTGCCCATTCAACCGATTGACTTTGTCCGAGAGCTTGATGCCCCTTGCCGTAATATCCGCGTACAGTTCCGAAAATTTCAACGTCTCCGGGTCCCCGTTCTTGGCGGGCGAAGGAAGCGGAGAATCCGATGCGGATGCGGATTCGACCGGTTCGGTTGATGGAGTCGCTGCAGCGGGTTTCCCGTCTGTACCTTCGTCTAAAGGCTTCTCCGCCTTTGGTTGCGGACTCTTCGGAGTTCCCGTGTTCTGCGTGCTAGCCGGCGCTTGTTTCGGCTCACCTGTAGGCGCTTGATGTGAGGGCTTCTCGGTTGCTGGCGGGGTTATTGTGTTGTCGGCAGGCGTGTCCGTTGCCGATGGTGCATTCGTTGCCGATGGTTCGCTCGTTGCCGATGGTTCGCTCGTTGCCGATTGCCCCCCTGCCGATGCATTAAGCCCTTTCGCCTCCGGCGTAGCCGCGGCTTCGCCCAAGCTGTCTCCTATCGCTCCCGAAGCAGACAACGGGGCCGTCTCTTCCCGTTGAGGAAGAGACGGCCCGCCGCAGCCGGCAGCGAGAAGGACGCTTGCGCCGAACAAGATGGTCCTAGCGGAATTCCGCAAGGCACTTGGTTTCATGCACAACGCCTCCTGGCCTATTCAATGTTCCGATTAATTCGTCGCCAACGTTTTGATCAGCGAATCGCTCGTAACAATTGTTTTGCTTTGCACGATTTTGAACTCGAGGTTGACAGGTTTACCTGACTTGGTTGCCTTGCCCGTTGCGTGATTCAGAACGATCGTTTTGCCGTTTGCCGTGATCGTCGTCGTTTTTGATGTACCGTTGTACTTAGAAGTTCCGCCTACAGCCTTCAAGAAATCGTCAAGAGAAACCCATGCTTTACGGTCCGGCTTAGCGCCTGTCAGACTCAAGCCCAAGGAATTTGCCATTCCGAAGAATACTTCCGTGTTGTCCATCGTTCCTTGGAAATAGCTCGAGCCTGGGCCATACGCCATCAGCGGTACGTCGTCAGCAGTGTGAACCCCTTGGGAATCCCCTGCAGGGTTGATCGTACCCGTGCGGTGGAAACGTTCGCGATTCGGATCTTCCGGATTCGCAAGCGTCGCCGGGTTGGCCACGTAAACGCCATCCGAATTGATCGTCGGGGACGTCGGCACCTTGTCGAACTTGTAGTCTTCGTAATGGTCAGGGGCAGCGCCGAATACAACAGCCAGCTTGCGGTCCGGATCTGGATTGTCGGGGAACCCGTCCTTGTTCGCGTCTACGTATGTCGGAAATTTCGCAGCTTCATAGGTGCGCACCGCTTCGCGGCCCGATTTACCGTCACCTTCCCAGTACGTACCCGCAATGCTAGCTGAGTGGGAGTGGTCTGCCGTCACAATGATAAGCGTGTCGTTGTTAATATCCGCGAATTTGCGGGCGACTCCGATCGCCTTATCGAACTCGATCGTATCGTAGGAGGCTCGCTCCCAATCCAACGCATGAAGCTGTTTGTCGATGCTGGCGCCTTCCACCATAAGGAAGAAACCATTCTCGTTTTGGCTCAGTACGTCGATCGCTTTTTGCGTCATATCCCACAGGTTCGGCTGATTCGTAAAGGTCTGAAGGGCGTCCTTATTGTTCGTGGAACGATCATAGTAAACGTTCATATCGCCCGTATGGAATAGTCCCAGCAGTTTATTCGTCTTCGCAGCCTTCATTTGCGTTGCGTTCTCGACGAACGAGTAGCCTGCTTTCTCGAATTGACCGATGATGTCTTTTTCATCCTTGCGCTTAGAGCCCGGGGTCGATTTCGGCAAGAAATACGCGGAACCTCCGCCAAGAACAACTTCCGGTTGCAGCTTGTAGAGCATTTCGGCGATTTCCGGTTTGTCGGAACGGCGGCGCGTATGCGATACGACCGCAGCCGGCGTTGCATCCTCGATCTCCGAGGTGGACACCACTCCGATCGACATGCCGCGAGTACGCTTCAGCATTTCTGCCAGCGTTTCAACCCTCGGATCGTCCAGCGAATCTTCCGTATTGTCCGGATAGATCCCTAGGCCGTTGACTGCCGATTTGTGGCCGGTATTGTACGCGCTGGCGCTGTTAGCGGAGTCGGTAACGAGCGAATCCATACCAGATGTCGTCACGACGGCACGCTGATCGAACTTGTCCATCTCAAGCAAGCCGTTGTACTTGCCTTCGGTCAATCCTTTGGACATGATACGCGCAATAGTAACGCTCGGAAAGCTCATGCCGTCGCCGACGAACAAGATGACGTTTTTCGCTTTTTTACCGACCGGATCCACGTCTACGACTTCATACTTGACCGTTTTGGACAGCGAACCTGCCTTGACGCTCACTGTATATGTACCGGCTTGTTTGATCGTCACATCGCGGACCATGAATTCACGGCTGGTGCTCGTGCTTGTCTTCACGAGGGATTTTCCGAAGAAAGATGCGGCGTCCTTACCGTTCACCGTTATCGTTACAGCTCCCGGATCGCTATTCAAGTCGTTTAACTCTACGCGAAAGTCGAACTTACTGCCTGCAAGAAATTTCGCCCGGTCGATCGGAGCGATGTACACGGAGGGTGCTTTCACCACGGAAGTAGCAGCCACTTCGGCCGCGTTCGCCTGAAAGGATTGGTGGGGCAATGCAGTCTCGCCGACGATAAAAGCCGAAGCGAGAATCACGCTCGTTGCGGTTTTCAATATTTTCGTTTTCATGAAAACAAGAGCACCTCCAGATAATGGGCATGTTATTAACTCTCCCTATCATAAGAGGGTAATGTTATTAGAAAAACATGGAACGGTTAAAGGAATATTAAATGTAAGCGCCAATCGCAACTGTCAGTAGTTGAGTTGTTCGATTGTTTCGAGTTACTCCCCCGGATTCCCGTCTCTGTAGCAGAATTGTTCGATTGTTTCGAGTAACTTCCCTACTTATCCCGAATAACGATGTGTAACATCGCTATTCGACTTGTTCGCATGCTGCTTTGCCGCAATAGCGATGTTCTTCATCGTTGTTCGTCGGAGATTCGTCGTTTGACCGCGACAATTCCACTAAGTACGATGTTTTGGATCGCTAATCGCTCAACAATCGCACCAATTACAGCAATAGCGATGATTTCTATCGTTATTGCTGTAATTGGCGGGTCGATATATAAAGCCGCAAAAAAACGCCTTCTCCGAATCGTGATCGATTCAAGAGAGGGCGTTTTCCTCAAAGCTAGTCTATTTCATATCGTCGACCGTTTCCAGCCGAGCGATCGCGCGTCGCAGCGCCAGTTCGGCACGCTGCGCGTTCATGTCCGCTTGCTTCTGCGCCAGACGGCGCTCAGCGCGTTCCTTGGCGAGGCGCGCACGGGACACGTCGATATCGTTGCCAAGCTCTGCAGCTTCGGCGAGGATAACGACTTTATCCTTGCGAACTTCCATAAATCCGCCGTGAACGGCAATGAACTCGTTGTCGTTGCCGATCTTGGCTTTAACCGGAGCCACTTTCAGCGGCGTAACCAGAGGAATATGGTTGGGCATGATACCGAGTTCGCCGGACACACCTTTGACGACGACCATATTCACGTCTTTCTCGTAAACCTTGTGCTCCGGAGTGACGATTTCCAACCGAAAGGTACTCATATCGTTCCCTCCAAACCGACCGCCGGATTAAACCTCGGCAGCGAGTTTCTTCGCTTTCTCGACCGCTTCCTCGATGACGCCGACGTTATGGAAAGCCGGTTCTGGAAGATCGTCATGTTTCCCTTCGAGGATCTCCTTAAAGCTGCGAATCGTTTCTTTGATCGGAGCGTAGACGCCCGGAATGCCGTTGAACGCCTCTGCGACGTGAAGCGGCTGGGACAGGAACAGTTGCACGCGGCGAGCGCGAAGAACGACCTGTTTGTCTTCGTCGGACAACTCGTCCATACCGAGGATGGCGATAATGTCTTGAAGCTCTTTATAACGTTGAAGCAAACGTTTAACACCTTGAGCGACGTTATAGTGCTCTTCTCCGACGATTTCCGGAGCTAGAATCCGCGAAGAGGAAGCCAGCGGGTCAACCGCAGGGAAAATCCCCATCGCCGCGATGTTACGCTCCAAGTTCGTCGTCGCGTCCAAGTGAGCGAACGCCGTAGCTGGAGCCGGGTCGGTATAGTCATCGGCAGGAACGTAGATCGCTTGGATCGACGTTACGGAACCTTTTTTCGTGGAAGTGATACGCTCTTGAAGTTGACCCATCTCGGTTGCCAGCGTCGGTTGGTAACCAACCGCGGAAGGCATACGGCCGAGCAAGGCGGATACTTCGGAGCCCGCTTGTGTAAAGCGGAAGATGTTGTCGACGAACAGAAGAACGTCGCGGCCTTCTTGATCGCGGAAGTATTCCGCCATCGTCAGACCCGTCAGAGCAACGCGCATACGCGCACCCGGAGGTTCGTTCATCTGGCCGAACACCATCGCAAGCTTGGCGATAACGCCGGATTCCGTCATCTCGTGGTACAAGTCGTTACCTTCACGAGTACGCTCGCCTACACCGGCGAATACGGAAATACCGCCGTGCTCGGAAGCGATGTTGTGAATAAGCTCTTGCATGAGGACCGTTTTACCGACGCCTGCGCCGCCGAACAGACCGATCTTACCACCCTTGGTGTAAGGAGCGAGCAAGTCGACGACTTTGATTCCCGTCTCCAGCATTTCCGTCTGGGTTGTCAACTCTTCGAAAGAAGGAGCCTGACGGTGAATCGGATTCGTGTGCGTACGGTCTACCGTACCTTTGCCGTCGATGGAGTCGCCAAGTACGTTAAATACCCGGCCCAACGTGGCAGGTCCAACCGGGATCGTGATCGCAGCGCCGAGGTCAATAGCTTCCGTGCCTCTGACCAGACCGTCCGTGGAGGACATCGCGACCGCGCGTACCAAGTTGTCGCCCAGATGCTGCGCGACTTCAACCGTCAGGCTGATATCAGCGCCGCCAGCCTTCTCGGCTTTTGCTTCAATTTTAACCGCATTGAGAATGTCAGGCAGGTGACCGTGATCGAACTCGATGTCGACGACCGGTCCCAGGACCTGAACAACGCGCCCTTTGCTCATGGGTTTACCTCCTAAAAATAGTGCGATCAACTAGCTGCGTCCATGACCTCTTCGCTTGATCGTCACTGTGCAATCATTTCGTTTCGCTAAGAACCGTTACTGCTGCGCGTTCGCTCCGCCGACGATCTCCGCGATTTCCTGCGTGATTGCCGCTTGACGAGCGCGGTTATACACGAGCGTCAAATCAGCGATCATCTTCGTCGCGTTCTTCGTCGCGTTACCCATCGCAGTCATCCGCGCACCGAACTCGCTGGCTTTGCCTTCGAGCACCGCGCTGAATACGAGAGTCTCCGCGTATTTCGGCAGAAGCACGTTCAGCACTTCTTCCGCGGACGGTTCGTACTCGTAGTCGGCTTTATCGCCACCGGCTTTCATCTCTCCAAGCGGAAGCAGTTGTTTCAACGTCGGAATCTGCGTGACCGCGTTCTTAAACTCGTTGTAAGCCAAGTGAATCTCGTCGTAAGTTCCGGCCTCGAAGCCTTGAACGGCTTTGGCCGCGATATCCTTGATGTCGGAGAACTTAGGAGAATCGGCCAGACCCGTTACCTCGTCGACGATCGGAATGTCGCGGCGCGCGAAAAAGTCGCGTCCTTTGCGTCCGATGACGAACACGGCGTATTCATCCTTAGAGTTATGCTTTTCTTTGATCGTCTGCATCACTTTACGCAGAATATTGGCGTTGTAACCGCCGGCAAGACCGCGATCCGAGGTGATGACCAGATAGGCCGTCTTTTTGACCGGTCGGCTCTGGAGCATCGGATGCTTGCTTCCTCCCGACGCGGACGCGATGCTGGATACAACTTCCTTCATCTTATCCGTATACGGACGAGCGGCAACTGCAGCCTCCTGGGCTCTTCTTAGCCTTGAAGCCGCGACCATCTCCATCGCTTTCGTGATCTGCTTCGTATTCTGCTTGCTCTTGATCGAGCGCTTGATCTCGCGCATACCTTTAGCCATTCATTTCACCACCTTATTGCCGAGCTTGCTTGCGGCAAGCCCGGCTCAAGCTTATTGTTGCGTCCCGAGTTCAATGAATCCATTTATGCCGTTACGGAAAAGCCCTTCTTGAACGCTGCGATCGCGTCGATCAAAGCTTTGTCGGTGTCAGCCGTCAAATCTTTCGTTTCGCGGATCGAGCTGAAGATTTCCGGACGGTTCGCTTCCACGAAGGACAGGAATTCCGCTTCGAAACGACGAACGTCCTGCACCGGAATCGAATCCAGATGGCCTTTAGTTACGATATAGAGAGATACGACTTGGCGCTCGACCGGAAGCGGCTGGTTAACGCCTTGCTTCAGAATTTCGAGCGTACGGATACCGCGGTCCAGACGCGACTTTGTAACTTTGTCGAGATCGGAACCGAATTGCGCGAACGCAGCCAATTCGCGATATTGCGCAAGGTCGGTCTTAAGCGTGCCCGCGACCTTCTTCATCGCTTTGATCTGCGCGGAGCTACCTACCCGGGATACGGAGATACCGACGTTAACCGCCGGACGTTGACCGGAGTAGAACAAGTCCGATTCAAGGAAAATTTGACCGTCTGTAATCGAGATTACGTTGGTCGGAATATATGCGGAGACGTCGCCAGCTTGCGTCTCGATGAACGGCAGCGCGGTCATCGAACCGCCTCCCAATTCGTCGCTCAGTTTCGCTGCGCGCTCTAGCAGACGGGAATGCAGATAGAATACGTCGCCCGGATACGCTTCGCGGCCCGGAGGACGGCGGAGCAGCAAGGAGAGCTCACGATAAGCCGCCGCTTGTTTCGTCAAGTCATCATAGATGATCAGAACGTGCTTGCCGTTATACATGAACTCTTCGCCCATCGATACGCCGGTATAAGGCGCAAGATAAAGCAAAGGAGCAGGCTCGGACGCGTTCGCCGTTACGACGATCGTGTAGTCGAGAGCGCCGTGTTTGCGAAGCGTTTCAACCAAGCCGCGCACGGTCGATTGCTTCTGGCCGATAGCAACGTAGATACAAATAACGCCATTGCCTTTTTGGTTAACGATCGTATCGATCGCGATCGTCGTCTTACCCGTTTGACGGTCGCCGATGATCAGTTCCCGTTGTCCGCGGCCGATCGGAATCATTGCGTCGATCGCTTTGATACCGGTTTGCATCGGCTCATGAACGGATTTACGGGCCATAACGCCTGGCGCGGGGGATTCGATCGGACGGGTTTTCGTCGTGTTGACAGGGCCGTTGCCGTCGACCGGCTGGCCTAGAGCGTTCACGACGCGGCCAAGCAATTGCTCGCCCACCGGAACTTCCATGATGCGTCCCGTTCTTTTTACTTGGTCGCCTTCGCGGATCCCCGTATAAGGTCCCATGATAACGACACCGACATTATCTTCCTCGAGGTTGAGGGCCATGCCGATAACGCCGTTGGAGAACTCGAGAAGTTCCCCTGCCATACATTTCTCCAAACCGTGCACGCGCGCGATTCCGTCACCGACCTGGATGACGGTGCCGACGTCAACGACTTGAATATCGGATTGGTACTGCTCGATCTGTTGCTTAATCAGAGTGCTGATTTCTTCGGGCCTAATACTCAATTCGTTCACCCCTGTCTCCATTGCTTGCAAATGGTATTGTTATTCATTAAATCGCCGCGGAATGCAGCGTTTTGTTCAGACGTTCGAGTTTGCCTTTTAAGCTGCCGTCGTACAGCGTGTCGCCGATACGAACGGTCACGCCGCCGAGCAATTCGGGATCGACGGTATTCGTGACCCGGATTTTCTTGCCGAGCAAAGCGCCGAATTTCTCGGCCAGCTTCGTTTGCTCATCGTCGCTCAGAGGAGCGAACGAAATCACATGCGCGTCCGAGCGCCCTAGAGCGTCGCCCGCGACTTGAAGATAAGCGGCGAGCACAGCGGCCAATTCACCTTCGCGGCCCCGTTCGATCAACAGAATGACCGTATTCAGGACGACCGGCGTCACTTCGGCTCCGAAAGCTTGAAGCAGCGTTTGCTTCTTCGTCGAGAGCGTGATGTTGGGAGCCGTCAGGAACGCGCGCAAGTCGGCGTTTCTCTCAATGACGTCGACGATCAGCTTCAACTGGTTTTCCGTCTCGGCCACGAGGCCTTTATCTTGTGCCGCTTGGAACAGCGCCTTTGCATAACGTTTGGCGACTACCGTACCGCGGCTCATGATTTATTCCCTACATTCTGCAGGTATTGATCGACAAGCTCCTTCTGGGATTGCTCGTCGACTTGTTTCTCGATGATCTTCGAAGCGATCAGGACGGACAAGCCGCTGACTTGTGCTTTAAGCGCGGCAACCGCTCTGTTCTTCTCCGATTCGATTTCTTGAAGCGCCTCATCCTTGATGCGGGTGGATTCGTTACGAGCCGTCTGAACGATGTCGTCCGCTTGCTTGGAGCTCGTAATTCTAGCCTGCTCGATAATGTCGTAAGCTTCCTTGCGCGCTTGTTGCAGCGCTTGCTTCTGCTCTTCTATGAATTGATCGGCTTCCGCGCGATTTTTCTCAGCGCTATTCATCTGCTCCTGAATCATCTCGCGACGCTTCTCCATGATGCTAAACAACGGACCGAATGCGTACCTATTGAGAAGCCAGTACAAAATGCCGAACGCTAGGATCGCGTATACAAAAGATTCCCATCTTAAGTCCATGGTTGCACTCCTTTCCGTAATCTGATCTTACCTCATTAAAAAACGATGGCGTGGAGGGCTTTGGCCTTCCCCGCCATATTCCGTTTTGCTATGCAATTAGCTGAAGAATGCCAAGAAGCCGATAACAACGCCGATGATCGGAACAACTTCGACGATACCTACGCCGATGAACATCGTTGTTTGCAATTTACTTGCGGCTTCCGGTTGACGAGCGATACCTTCAACCGTCTTGCTTACGATCAGACCGTTACCTACGCCGGCGCCGATAGCGCCCAAACCTACTGCGATTGCTGCTGCCAATACATTGTAATCCATCTGTGAAAATCCTCCTCAAAATGGGTTTGATTAATTATCCTTCCATCCGCGGCCGCCCTCTTGCGAAGCCGGTTCGCGGAGTCAGTGCTGCTCGTTTTCGTCGTGGATCGCCGCCTGCGAGATATAAACCATCGTCAGGATCGTGAACAGGAACGCTTGGATCGCGCCTACGAAAATACTGAAGCCCTGCCAAACGATCATGAACGGCGTTCCCGCAATGCCAAGCATCAAGATCGTGGCGATCAGGACCTCGCCCGCGAAGATATTCGCGTAAAGCCGCAAAGCCAGCGTTAGCGGTTTTGCGATCGTCTCAATCAAGTTGAGAGGTGCGAAGAACCAGTACGGCTGAAAATAGTGCTTGATATAATGCTTGCGATTCAGCTTGAGACCGAGGAAATGAACCACTACGAACACGATTACCGCCAATCCCGCCGTCACATTAATATCCGCCGTAGGCGATTTCCACCACGCGAGCTCGACTGCGCCCCCGTGCTCATTCAATAATTCCTGCGTGACGCCGAGCGCCGCATTGACGCTGTGGGTCTCGGTTACGATCCCGAACGGCAGTCCGAGAAGATTGGATATAAAGATGAACATGATCAGGGTCAATCCTAGCGCCACGAACGGCTTGACGCGGCGAAGCGGCATCGTGCTGGCGATCGTGTTCTGAACGAACTCGACGACCCATTCCATGAAATTCTGCAGTTTGGATGGGTTTTCTACAGACAAGTTGCGCACTGCCAGTCTCGCTAACAAGAAAGTAATGATAGCGGAGACGGTAATCGCCAGAAAAGTCGAAATTTCGATGTGCAGTCCTCCGACCTCTAGCACGGGAAATTCATGCATGCTGTTGTTTCCCCCTCCTTTCCGTCAGAATGTACGTCTGTTGCGTAGAATAGCAAAGAACAATGAAACGACAGGCATAAAGAAACAAGAGTACAAGACAGAAGGCAGATGAAAAAGATCGGGATAACGGTGAGCCAGCATCGCGGCCAACAAAACCACAGCCAGACGGCTCGCCAGTCCCAGACCGACTTTGCGCGGCGGATTCGGATTATCCTTGGACAGGGTTCCGATCCAGGCGACTCTCTTTCGCAGCAAAAAAGCGTTTACCAAGCTGGCCGACACGCCGAGGACAACGCCTGCGGAATAAATCCTCCACTCCGGCCACACCGCCCAAACCATCAGGCTTATCGCGAGGAACCAAAACGCCGCCCGAGTCGATTTCGTTAATATTTCATCCATCTTTGTTCTCCAGAGCCCTCTTGACGAGCAGGATCGCGATCAGGAGCCCGATACCCAGACCCATGAAAACGCCCGCCATCTTCCATCCGGAAGAGGTCGGGCCGATCCAACCGCCAATCAAGTAACCCATTATCGTGCAAGCGCCTACTTCGAAGCCTAGCGCTCCGACGAAGGCCAACGCGCGCCATGGGTTGTCCTCATTGTCCTTCTTTATCATCATGTGTACCTCTGTCGACCTTCATACATTTTATCTAAGTCAAAGAAGGTTTGTCAATTCGAAGAAATTCAAAAATTATGTGAACAAAAAGAAAAGAAACCTTATAACTACGCGGTTTTTTGGCAGACATAACCATACAGTTGAACTGTACACTGTACAGACCGGCACTCAAAAAAAATGTCGGTTCTACGGGCGAAAAGCCTCAGGACGCTCACCGCGTCCAAAATGATGCAAAATGGCTTCCGCGATCCGCTTCGACGCCCGCCCGTCGCCGTATGGATTTGCTGCCTCGCTCATCTTGGCGTACAGCGCTTCGTCCGTCAGCAGGGCGCGAGTCCGCTCGTAGACGTTCTCTTCGCCCGTCCCTACGAGCTCCAGCGTCCCCGCCTCGATGCCCTCCGGGCGCTCCGTCGTGTCCCGCAGCACCAGTGTCGGCACGCCAAATGAAGGAGCTTCCTCTTGAATTCCGCCAGAATCGCTTAGAATCAGATGAGTGTGCGGATAGAAGTTGTTCATTTCGACAACGTCCAAAGGATCGATCAATTTGATGCGGGGGTGGTCTCCGAGAATGGCCCGCGCCGGTTTGAGTACGGCCGGATTCGGATGCACCGGATAGACGATCGCGACATCCTCGAACTCGTCGGCGATCCTTCTAACCGCATGGAAGATTTGCCGATGCGGTTCTCCCAGCGATTCCCGGCGGTGCGCCGTCATCAGAACCAGTCTCTTGCCCGAAGCCCAGTCCAGGACCGGATGGGTGTAATCCGCTTTGACCGTGTACTGGAAAACGTCGGTCGCCGTATTGCCCGTGATGTAGATCGTGTCTTCGTTCTTGTTTTCTTTGCGTAGATTGTTCGCGGACCAATCGGTCGGCGCAAAATGCACGTCAGCAAGAACGCCAGTCAACTGCCGGTTCATCTCTTCCGGATACGGATTCAGCTTGTTCCACGTACGCAGGCCCGCTTCGACGTGACCGACCTGAATCTGTTGCAAGAAAGAGGCGTAACTGGCAAGGAACGTCGTTAACGTGTCTCCATGAACCAGAACGATATCCGGTTTCGCTTCTTTAAGCACCGGTTCCAATCCCTGAAGAACGCGGATGGAAACGTCGTTTAGCGTCTGGCTGGCCTGCATGACGTCCAGATCGTAATCGGGCTTGATCCCGAACACCTCCAGCACTTGGTCCAACATCTGGCGGTGCTGCGCGGTCACGCATACGATCGGTTCGATCTGGTCCGGATACTTCTGGAGCTCCAGAATCAGCGGAGCCATCTTGATCGCTTCCGGCCGAACGCCGAATACGGTCATTACTTTGATCTTGCCGCTCACGTAAATCCCCCCTTACTTCGTTCCGTACAACCGGTCGCCGGCGTCTCCCAAACCTGGAACGATGTATCCTTGCTCGTTCAGCTTCTCGTCGAGTGCAGCCAGATAGATGTCGATGTCGGGATGTTTCTCCTGAACGGCTTTAACCCCTTCCGGAGCCGCGATCAGGCACATCAGTTTGGTCGGGCGGCAACCCCGCGATTTCAGCATATCGATAGCCGCGATAGCGGAGCCTCCGGTCGCGAGCATCGGATCGATCACAATCAGTTCCCGTTCCGTGACATCGGAAGGCAGGCTGCAATAATATTCTACGGGCTGCAGCGTTTCGTGATCCCGATACAGACCGATATGGCCGACTTTGGCCGACGGTATGATCTTCAGAACGCCGTCTACCATGCCGAGTCCTGCACGCAGAATCGGTATAAGCCCCATCATTCTTCCGGCGATGACCTTGCCTTCTGCCACCTGAACCGGCGTCTCCACCCGAACGGTGGACAGCGGCACGTCCCTCGTTAATTCATAAGCCATCAACATGGCCACTTCGTCTACTAGCTCCCGGAATTGCTTCGTATTTGTCATTTTGTCGCGAATGATCGTGATTTTGTGTTGGATCAACGGATGATCGCATATGACGAGTCGTCCCATTATGTTTCTTCCCTTTCTTTAACTACCGACACGGCCGTATTCGGCGGTTATCGGTCGTCTTCCTATGTAGCTTGCCCGTACATTATATCATTGTCTCCGAACAGGTGCATAACATCCTTTCAACCTGCCCGAAATTCGTCGAATTTTTCGAGAGCGGCCGCGCGAAACGCTTCACCTTTTGCTGGGCATCGGCATAACATGAACCAGGATATCCCTAGGAGGAATGCCCATGCCCTCACGCTCCACCGCCAACAGCCCGTTGTATAAAGCGGATAGTCAATGGTCCGATCAGATTCGCAGAACCCGCCAGAAGCTCGCCGGCGTATCCGGGCAGTGCATGAACCGCAGAGTCCGCGTAGAGACGGTAGACGGCCATACGTACGAAGGCGTCGTTGTCGGATCGGATAACACCTACCTGCACCTCATGACCGGCGACACCCGATTTTTCGGCCCCTACGCCTCTGGCGCCATCCTTACTCTGGTGCTGTACGAACTGCTTGTCATTACACTGCTCATTTAGAAAAGCTAGGCCGGTTAAGCGAACCTTGACCGGCCTCGTTTTATTGCCAATTCATGGGGAACTGTTAATTCGCGTTCGTACTGCGGACTTCCTTCAGCGTCGGCATCCCTTCTTGCGCCCCGAATCTCGTCACAGCAAGCGACGATACCCGAATCGCGAAAGCCGCCGCCTCGTGCTCCGCCGGTGTTCCCATTCCTCCAGCACGCCGCGAAGTTCACAAATAGTGGCTGGCACGCTCCTATTAGCGATGTTTTTCATCATACTTGCTCCCCACCAGCGCCCCTCGAGGCGAAAGTATGATGTTTTTCATCACTATTCAGCCGGGAATCGATCAAAAAGTGGCTGGTACGCTCCTATTAGCGATGTTTTTCATCATACTTGCTCCCCACCAGCGCCCCTCGAGGCGAAAGTACGATGTTTTTCATCACTATTCAGCCGGGAATCGATCAAAAAGTGGCTGGTACGCTCCTATAGCGATTATTATCCATGTTCTTACCCTAACAAATTTCTAAAATAGGGCAGTTATTTTATACTCTGATATGTTTAAAAAACCTTAAGCCGGACAAGCCGGCTTAAGGTTCGTCTCTCCCGGTTGCGAAAATGGGAGATTAATATTCCAGATTCGGATATAGCGGGTATTGGGCCGTCAGTTCCGCGACCATGCCGCGCGCTTTCTCAAGCGTGGCTTCGTCCTTCGTATTTTTGAGCGTCAAGGCGATCACGCGGGCGATTGTTTTCATCGCTTCCGGTCCCATGCCGCGCGTCGTGACCGCAGGCGTACCGATCCGGATGCCGCTCGTGATGAACGGGCTCGTCGGATCGAACGGAATCGCGTTCTTGTTAACCGTAATCGCAACGGAGTCGAGCACATGCTCGGCTTCTTTGCCCGTGATGCCCAGATTGCGGGTGTCGATCAGCATCAGGTGGTTGTCCGTGCCTCCGGATACGATATTCAACCCTTCGGCGACCAGCGCCTCTGCGAGAGTTTTCGCATTAATAACGACGTTGCGGGCGTATTCTTTAAAAGAAGGCTGGAGCGCCTCTCCGAAGGCTACCGCTTTCGCCGCGATGATGTGCATGAGCGGACCGCCTTGCGTGCCCGGGAATACGGCTTTATCGATCGCCGCCGCCCAAGCTTTGCGGCAAAGGATCAAGCCGCCGCGAGGACCACGGAGCGTCTTGTGCGTCGTCGTCGTGACGAAGTGTGCATGCGGTACCGGGCTCGGATGCTCGCCGCCGGCAACAAGACCAGCGATATGCGCCATATCGACCATGAACAATGCGCCTACGTCGTTCGCGATTTTGCCTATTTTTTCGAAATCGATCGTACGCGGATAAGCGGAAGCGCCCGCCACGATCAAGCGCGGACGGTGCTTGAATGCCGCCTTGCGCAGCTCTTCGTAATCGATCGTGAACGTTTGGTCGTCCACGCCGTATGCGACGAAGTTATAGAGCAAGCCGGACGCGTTAGCCGGATTGCCGTGCGTAAGGTGTCCGCCGTGCGCCAAGTTCATACCCAGAACCGTGTCGCCTGGTTTCAGGACCGCTAGGTAGACAGCAAGATTCGCCTGAGCGCCGGAGTGCGGCTGCACGTTGGCATGCTCGGCTCCGAACAATTCCAACGCGCGTTCGCGGGCGATCTGTTCCGGGATGTCTACGTACTCGCAGCCGCCGTAGTAGCGTTTGCCCGGGTAACCTTCAGCGTATTTGTTCGTGAGCACCGTACCCATCGTTTCCAGCACGGCTTCGCTTACGATATTTTCGGATGCGATCAGTTCGACGTTGTCACGTTGGCGTTTCAACTCCAAATTCAATGCTTTGACGATTTCAGGATCCTGCTTGCGCAAATTCTCCAACATAGTCATTGCCTCCCAAGAGTTTATAATGGTTGTTTCATTAATCACAAGATTCTGCAGATCGGTCTTCCCGAACGTATACGGCGCGGGCGCCTCCGATCAGCTTGGGTCGGGTCGTCGCTAGGTTTGCCCTAGCTTGCCCGATCATACGGATAGTCGGCCTTAACGGGATGGCCACGGGACGAAGATGCATGCCAATCATCGTCTCGCCAATGTCGACCCCGGCATGAACCTGAACGGCTTCGACCAGGCAGGGATCTTTCATACGGCGATAAGCGCAAGAGGCCATCGAGCCTCCGGCTTTCGGAATGGGAACCGCCGATACTTCGGTCCATCCCTGGGCCTCGGCCAAGTCGCGTTCGGTCACGAGCGCGCGGTTCAGATGTTCGCAGCATTGCCATACCGCATGGAAACCGGCTTGCTCTCGCACCCGTTCGACGCCGGCGTAGATCTGTTCAGCTACGTCCTCTGCGCCCGACGTACCGATTCGCTTGCCGCGAACTTCGCTCGTGCTGACACCCATCACGACGATCTGGCCCGAACGCACACCGCCCGATTGCACCAATTCATTCAACAAAACTTCGACTTGATCGGTTATCGACCGGGTTTCCGTATCCATTCTCCAACCTCCTCGCGAGTCTTTTCCATGAGACGACATAATAAAGGTATTATACCTGAATCATCGCGGCTCAATCGAATAAAAGACAAAAAAGAGCAAACGTGCTTACGCACGCTGCTCTTCGCCCAGGCGACCGGCCGTCATTCCGATGCTCCACCGTGGTATGCTCCACTTGTCGTCGCCAGTTACATCGGAATCTTGAAGTTGTAGCTTTATCATACCGAAGGTCCGCGGAAAAATCAATCACCGATCTTACGTATCCGAATCCAATTTATCCACGAGCGTCAACAAAATATCCTCGATCTCGTCGGCGCACTGCTCGTATAACGGCAGTGGTCCCCCGAAAGGATCCGCGATATCGAAATTCGGAATTCTCCGCTCCAGTTCGAGCAGGCGCGAACGCTCCCCATCGGTCAGAGATTGACCGAGCGCTTGCTTGACCTGCCATTCGGAATACAATCTCTCGATCTCCGCGACGTCGTCCATGACCGGATCGCCGCGCAGAGCGTACTCCTTCAGCGTGTAGGTTTTGGATAACGCCTCAGGATACCTCTCCAGAATCGCCCGCTTGTGCCCCGCAGTCATCGTAAGAATGACGTTCGCCCAGAGCACCTCTTCCGCATTCAGCATCGCGGCCGGGCCCGGCGGAGTCAGCTTACGCCTCCTTAGCGTCTCGGCCGCGTTGGGTGATATCGGCATCCCGTTCGAGGCGGCAACGCCGGCGGAACGAATGTCCAGCCGCTTCCCGCTTCGTTCGGCTAAATCCTTAAGGATCGCTTCGGCCATAGGACTGCGGCATGTGTTGCCGGTGCATACGATTAAGACCCGATTCATGTTCTCACCCCCGTAGATGTTGTCGGTAAAATGCTTATATTAGAAATAATAGACCAAAAGCGAATAAAATGACACCGCCTAACGCCTCTCCATATCCTCCCAGCGACCGGCTCGCGCTTCTTCCTATCATTAACCCGAGCACGCTCATCAATCCGCCGAGCATTCCGAACACGAGTACCGTCATCAGCACGCTCGAGGAGAACATTCCCAGCGATACCCCTACGGAGAATGAATCGATGCTTACGCTAAAAGAAAAAACGAGCATCCCCCAGATCGTGCGATGGTTAATGGATTCAACTGCCTCCCCGCGGATGGCGCTGTACACCATATGGCCTCCCAGGAGAAGCAGCAATGCTCCCGCTGCGGTCGTCGCGATTCCTCCCAACAGAGTGCTGACGTATTGTCCTGTATACATTCCGCCCAGAGGCATCAGAACGTGGAAAATGCTAATCAACGCACTCAACTTCAGGATATCCAACAATCGAATGCCTTTCAGGCCGATTCCGATTCCGAGAGAGAACGCGTCCATCCCCAGCGCGACGGCCATAATGAGTATAGTCAGCATTTGCCCGATCTCCGCCGTTATGTCAAACATCGCTTGCCCCTCCCCCGCGCGTCGCCCGCGCTGCAACGCAGCTGCCTTGTCCTCTAACCAACATATGCGGACAAGTAAACGAACATGCAAAGGGATGGGGGTGGAAAACGGTCCGCGGCGCGGGAGCAAGCAACATGCGTAGGCCAAGGTACTTTATTGGCCTTCGTTCGCTCAGAGCACTTTATTGGCCTTCATTCGCATACCAGCCGTGCCGGGAGAGAATCAGCCTGCGCTAATCTCCCTGCCGGCGGCCGCTTTGCGCAGCCGGTTCATCAGCGCGGCGCCGATGCCGTCCTCGGGGTATCCCTCGGCGACGATATAATCGAGTCCGCGTTCATCGCATTCACGAAGGAACGCGTACAGCGAGTGCGCCGCCTGCTCGGGAGCACGCCTCGGGCCGCAGTCGAACACCGCTACCGCCTTATAGCGGTCAACGTGCTCCGAGCAGCACAGCACGGCGACGCGGCGACCTTCGCCGGCCGCTTCGTCCGCTTTCGCCTGCACGACGGCCGGCAGCTTGTCCGGCACGCCCGTCACGATCAGCATTTCGCCCTTCGGCGCGTAATGCGCGTACTTGACCCCCGGCGACCGGGGCGCTTGCTCGTTCCCCCGCTCGTTCTCCGGCACCTTCGACGACGCGATGTCCGCCGTTCCGCCGACCGCCTCCAGCAATTGCTCTTTCGTCACGCCGCCCGGCCTCAGAATATGAATCCGGCCGTCCAACACCCGAACGACGGTCGATTCCAAGCCTACGCCGGTCGCTCCTCCATCAAGCACCCCGTCGATACGGCCGTCCAGATCCTCCAGCACATGCCGCGCCTGCGTCGGGCTCGGGCGGCCCGAACGGTTGGCGCTCGGCGCCGCGACCGGACAGCCCGACCGCCCGATCAATTCCCGCGCCAACTCATGCTCGGGAACCCGGACCGCGACGGTATCCAGCCCGGCCGTCACCAAAGGCGATACGGCGCCTGCCCGCACGGGCAGCACCAACGTCAAAGGCCCCGGCCAGAAGGCGTCCATCAGCGCCTTCTCGATCTCGCTCACTTCCGTCGCAAGCTCGCCAACGTCCTCGCTTCGCGCCAGATGCACGATCAGTGGATTGTCCGAAGGACGTCCCTTGGCCTCGAAAATCCGCTTCACCGCCTCCGTGCTTCTCGCGTCCCCGCCGAGCCCGTACACGGTCTCCGTAGGGAATGCAATAACGCCGCCTGCGGCGAGCGCCGCGGCGGCTTCTTCTATTCCGAGCTGCGTCTGTTCCGCAGACCAGTATTTCGTTTTCATCGTCTATTCATTCCTTATCGGCTGCCATGCCATGCTAAGTCTTTTTCCGCTATTATAGCACAGCGCGCAACGCTCAAGAGAATAAGGAACGAAGGAACGCGAACAGCTTCTGAAAGAGTTCGACCAAGAAAAACTTCGCTTTCGGCTCTTCGCCGGCTGTGCCGGCAGATGCTTGCTTAACCCCTGTTTGGGCTTTGTTTTGCGTCGCCCCCGCAACCGCGGGCTTGTCGTCCTTGGCCACAGCCGCCGTCAAGCACAGCGGCGGGAACAACACGCACCACCAATTAGCTCCCGCCCCTTTGCCCAAAGTAATCCGCAGCGCCTCGTAGTCTCCCGCCGAATAGGACTCGCTATCGAACTCTTTTTCCGGGAATGGCACTTTCGCAAGCTCTACTTTGCCCCCATACGAAGCCCCTAGGCGATCGAGCTCGTCATTAACGAGCCGCCCGATCTCGGGCAGATGGCCCTCGATCAAATCAAACGCCTCATCATGCGTCGACGGCATCGCTCCCCAAGATTCGATATATGCGGCGACAGCCCCGCGCACTTTATTTTTAATGGCTTGATCCGCCTTAGCGTCGGAGTTCGCGAGAATGCGAATGCGAATGGCGTCATCGGGAATCAGCTTGCCGGAGCTCGCCGAGGCGAATTTGCCGATAAACGCGGATACGACCAAACCGATTACAATCATGCCGACAATTGCTTTAATCGAAAAATAAAAAAAATGATGGCTCTTACGCATAGTTCCCGCTCCTTATCGCACCCGTCGGTGCAGCGCTATGCGTTCCGGAACGTCTTAGCCATCATTATGTCCGGATCTGCAACTCTATAAACCTACTCTATTTAAATTAACCCGATCACGATCCCCGAATGAGCCGCTCCAACGATTCAACCGTCAGATCGGCCGCGAGCATTTGGGCCCTACCGTCCTTAAGCAAATACTCTCGCAACACATCCGTATCCTTTAATAGATTTCCCGTCAGGATGCACGCCACGCTTTCTTCCGCGCCGATCTTCTTCTCCGCGATCAGCTTCCACACGCCCGCGACCGTCGCCGCCGACGCCGGCTCGCAGCCGATCCCGCTTCGGTCGACGAGCGCCTTCGCTTCCATGATTTCTTCATCCGTCACGGAGCAAGTCTCGCCCCCGGTCCGAGACAGGAAATCCCGCGCTTTGCTCCAGCTCGGCGGATTGCCGATGTTCATTGCCGAAGCGATCGTCGACGGACGCTCCACCGGCTCCAGGTTCCGCTTTCCTTGCGACATCATCATATGAAAAGGACTTGCCCCTTCCGCCTGAACCACGGCCACCTTCGGCATCCGCCGAATAAAACCGAGCTCCAGCATATCCTGCAGCCCTTTGCCCAGCGCGGTCACGTTGCTGAGTGCCCCGCCCGGAATGACAATCCAGTCGGGCAGTTCCCAGTTCAAGCTCTGAGCCATCTCGTAGACGATGCTCTTCTGTCCCTCGATCCGAAACGGATTAATCGAGTTGCAGATATACACCCCAAGTTCCCGTCCGTACCTCTCATAGAATCGGATTCCGTCATCGTAAGTGCCGTCGAAACCGATCACCTTCGCCCCGTAGGCGAGCGTCTGAAGCACTTTGTTGAGCGATATCTGTTTCCGGGGCACGAGCGCGATCGCTTCTTTTTCCGCCAATGCGGCGTACATGGCTAGAGATGAAGACGTGTTCCCGGTCGAGGTACAAGTAAAACGTTCGAATCCCAAGGCGCGCCCGTGCGAGATCGCGACCGTCATCCCGTTGTCCTTGAACGAGCCGCTCGGGTTCTCGCTTTGCGCTTTCAGCCAAAGTTCCCGAATGCCTAGCGCACTCCGGATCTGCTCCGAACGATACAGCCCCGTATTCCCTTCATATTTGGTTACGATGTCGCTCTCGGCCAACTCCGGATGAATCAGTTCCTTGTAGCTCCATACCCCGCTTGCGTATACGCTCATCCTCTCGGACAGCCGTTGCGCGAACAGCCGCTTCAATTTCTCCGCATCCAGCCCCGTAAAATCATGGATGACCTCGAGCAGCCCTCCGCAAGAACACCGGTAAACGAAGTTTCCGTCCTTCTGCTCCTTGCCGCATTCGTAACATACGATCTTCATTCCGATCCCGTCCTCTCCCATTAAAGTTGATTCGAGCCTCTCTTGCAGTTAGGATAAGGGAGAACCATTCATAAATCTAATATATTATAATTTGGTTATCATAACTGATTCTTATATCTCCGAAAAAGGGGCCTCGATTCGCATGCTGAACCTTCACGCACTCAGATTGTTCCATCGCACGGCCGAGCTCGGAAGCGTCACGAAAGCGGCGCAGGAATTGAACATCAGCCAGCCCGCCGTCACTTCCCAGATCAAGAAGCTGGAAAGGGAAATCGGATTGCGTCTGCTATCCCCACACGGGAGAGGCGTTTTCCTGACCGATGCCGGCGTTCGGCTGGCTCTCGATGCGGGTAGGCTGTTCGCGCTGGAACGCGAGATCGAAGGCACGTTGGAGCAATACAGACTCGGCCATGCAGGGACGCTCAAGATCGCGGCCACCTATTTGCCGGCCAACTTCCTGCTGCCGCGATGGATCGCTCGCTTCAAGCGCGAACATCCGCAAGCGGACGTTCGTTTCGTCACTAACGGCTCATCTGCGGTCTTCGATCTGTTGTTGCGGTACGAAGCGGATATCGCCTTTATCGGGGGCAGTCAGCAAGATCATCCGCTGTTGGAACGGTCGCCGTGGCAGGAGGACGAAATGTGGTTCGTCGCCCATCCCGATCATCCGCTTGCGGGCCGGGAGACGTCGCTTCGGGAGGTCGTGCGGGAGCCGTTCGCATTTCGCGAGGAAGGCAGCTACTCCCGCGAACAATTGCTTGCCTTATGCCGCACCAGGCGACTGCCCGAGCCCGGCATCGGCCTAGAGATGAACGGGTACAACGAACTGATCCGCGTCGTCGCCGACGGGTATGGCATCGCCTTTCTGTCCGCGCTCGAAGCTCGCGAGGGGATCGAAAGGGGCGTTCTTAAGCGGATTTACGTCCAAGACGTCCACGTTGTGAATCCGATTGGGCTATATACAAGAAAGGAACCTCTGCCGACGCACGCGCAGAGGTTCCTGGAATTCATGTCATCTATTTCATAGCCAGTACATGCCGGTCGATACCCGCGTAATCCTTGACGAATCGGATTTCCCGCCAGTCCGCGGCCGTCCGAAGCAAATCCGCGACGTCCTCGGCTTGTCCGGCCCCCACTTCCCAGGCGACGAGACGAGGCAGTCGCGCGAGTCGGGACAGTTGTGACGCCATGATCCGATAAGGATTCAAGCCATCTTCTCCGCCATCCAAGGCCAGATGAGGTTCATGGTCGCGAACTTCCCGCTGCAAGCCGGGAATATCCGCCGAAGGAATGTACGGGGGGTTGGACACCAGAATATCGATACAGGCCTCGCCGTTCTCGACAAACGGAGTCAGCAGATCCCCCTGAACGAAGGAGATCCGATCCACGACGCCATGCCGCCCCGCGTTCCGCTCCGCCATGCGAAGCGCGTCCGGGGACAGGTCGGAGGCGGTCACCCGCCAAAACGGTCGTTCAGCTGCCAACGTCACGGCAAGGATGCCGCTCCCCGTGCCGACGTCGAGCACCCGCGGCGCTTCATCCGGCCAGAGCTCGTCCCCGATCCGCAGCACCGCTTCCGCCAGCAGCTCTGTTTCAGGGCGCGGAATGAGTACATCTTCAGACACCGCAAACACGCGCCCGTAAAAATGCTGCTCCCCGATCACGTATTGGACGGGAAGTCCAGTCGCCCTTCGCTTCAATAGCGCTTCCCAATCCTCCATTTTCCCGGCCGGTAAAATTTCCCGCCAGTCCCGCAACAATTCCGCCTTGCCAACTCCGAGCAAATAAAGAAGAAGAAGCTCCGCGTCCGCGTTCGCTTCTTCAACTCCGGCTTGCCGCAATTGTTCCGACCCTCGCCGCCAGGCTTCCCCTAGCGTCAGGGTTTCAGGCTTACGTTCCAAGTTCACGCCAAGCCCACTCCCTTACCTCATTTGCTCGCGCTCGAGAATTTCCGCTTGCTCCGCGAGCGTCAACGCTTGAACGATCTCTTCCATGTCGCCGTTCAGCACATACTCCAGACGATGCAGCGTTAACCCGATGCGATGGTCCGTCACCCGGCTCTGCGGAAAATTGTACGTGCGGATCCGCTCGCTCCGGTCGCCCGTTCCGATCTTCTCCCGACGCTCTCCGGAATACTTCGCTTCCTCTTCCTGGCGTTTCACATCCATAATCCGCGTCCGCAGCACCTGCAGCGCTTTGTCCTTATTGTCGTTCTGCGATTTGCCGTCCTGACACGTCGCGACGATGCCCGTAGGCACGTGCGTTACGCGAACCGCGGATTTCGTCGTGTTGACGGATTGGCCGCCGGCGCCGCTGGAACAGAACGTGTCGACGCGAATATCCTTGTCGAGGATAACGAGATCCACTTCCTCGGCTTCCGGCATGACGACGACGGTCGACGTCGACGTATGGATCCGGCCGCCCGATTCCGTCTCGGGAACCCGCTGCACGCGGTGGGCTCCGCTTTCGTACTTCATCATGCGATAGGCTTCCGCGCCGCTGACCGTGAAGATCACTTCCTTGAACCCGCCCAGATCGCTCACGCTCGACTCGAGCACTTCCGTACGCCAGCCATGACTATCCGCAAACTTCGAATACATCCGGTACAGCTCCGCCGCGAAGAGGTTCGCCTCTTCCCCGCCGGCCGCTCCGCGAATCTCCACGATAATATCTTTACCGTCGTTCGGATCTTTGGGCAGCAGCAGGACGCGAACCTTCTCCTCGAGTTCCGTGCGTCTCGTCTCGAGTTCTTCGATCTCGAGCTTTACCATTTCCCGCATTTCGTCGTCCAATTTATCTTCCTGCATCGCTTTCGCGTCTTGTAATTGCGACAGCACTTGCTTGTATTCTTCGTAAGCGCGGTAAGCTTCCTCCAGCCCGGCCTGCTCCTTCGCGTAGGTTCTCAACCGCGCGGAGTCGTTCACCACGTCTGGATCGCTTAGCAATTCGTTAAGCTTCTCATATCGATCCGCCAATATTTGCAGACGGTCTAACACTGTTCTCATCCCCCGTAGCCTATCAACATTATCGTTTTTCTGTAGTATACCACACGAAAGCCGATTCGTGCGGAATCGATGCGAACCGGGCGGAATGGCAATATTTTCGGCCTCGCGGACGACAAAAAAGCGACTCCCTCGTACGGGAATCGCCTTCGGATGGAACGTTATGATCCTATCTGCGCGGGAAAAACCCCAGGAACTGCTTCGTGTCCGGATCGAACGCGAGCTGTAGAGGTCCGATCAGCGCATTCTGGTCGGAATCGTACAGCACTGCGATCAGCTTGCCGTTAGCGGCTTTGATCTCTTCGAACTTTTTCTTCTGGGCATCCGTCTCCGTCAGGAGGCCGGCAACCTGGGAGTCGATCTCGGACACTTGCGCGTTTTCCTTCGCCGTCGTCAGATGCGACTTCTGTTCCTCCGGCACGTGCTTCCAAGCCAGATCGCGGTACTCTTCGACCGTTGCCGGCGCAAGCTGATCTTTAGCCGACAGCACGATCAAGTAGTGCAGCGGGCTTTGCGGAGGAAGGCTCTTCGTCATCATCGGTCCGTAATAAGCGCGCACCCGGTCGCCAGCCTTCAAGTTCGCGAACGCGACCGGCTCTCCTTGGGAAGTCATGACGCTCGTTTCTTTGCCCGCATTCAGCACGATCGTCGTTGCCGCATTCCCGTCCTTCGTTTCTCCGAGCTTCACTTGCCAGCCGTCATCGGTTTTCTCTACCGATTGAATGACGTCGTCTTGCGTCAGCGCCTGAGATTGGACAACGATCTTATGCGCTTGGGATTGGCCGGGGAAGCTCATCGCGATGATCGGTCCGAATTCCGCCATGACCCGCGCGCCCGCCTTCAGATCCGACGCGGCTATCGCTTTGCCGCTCTCGTCGGTCAACTCAGTGTCCTTGTCGACGCCTAGAATGATCCATCTTTGGTCACCGTTTCCAAGCAATTCAACGCGGTAGCTGCCTTTTTCCATACCAGGACTCACGTCGACGATAACGCCTAACATTCTCGCGTATTCCACAGCCTGCTCTTCTTTCGATTTGATCGAGATTTCCTTACCTTTTGAATTCCAATTCAGTGTATATCCGAGTTCCGCCGCCGCATCCCGGGCCGGCAAGTAAGCTTTGCCGTTAATATAAACTGGGTGCAGCTCCGTTTCCGTTCCGTTCACCGTGACGACGACGTCTTTATGATACTCTCCGGTTACCTTGCTCACCAAACCGCTCGCTCCCACCGCCGCGCTCGTGCCGAGCAATCCGATGGCGGTCGCCGCGACCAATAACTTTTTCTTCTGCATCATGAGATTCTCCTTTCGGGTCGTACCTGATAGTCAGTTGGCAGATGCTGCCGATATGGCTTTCATCCTCACTGACGCGTTGGGGTTGGTAAAGGTTACATTAGAAAAAGTTAACTTACGCCAAGTAAACCTGCTTCGCCGTCCTTTGACGGCGGTATACGTTTGTATCGAGCAATCAGATAGGTAAAAAGGACTTGCAAAACTTATACTTTCTGATTGATAAAAAAAGCAACTTAACAGGGGTCTCCCCTCCGCTAAGTTGCTTCTCTTTTCGATATTTTACACGTTAAACAAGAAATGCATGACATCTCCGTCTGCAACGACGTATTCTTTGCCTTCTAGACGAACGAGGCCTTTTTCCTTGGCTGCTTTCATCGAGCCGTTGGCGGCCAGATCCTCGTAAGAGACGACCTCGGCACGGATAAACCCCCGTTCGAAGTCGGTGTGGATGACACCCGCAGCCTGAGGCGCTTTCGTTCCTTGACGAATCGTCCATGCGCGCACTTCCTGAACGCCCGCCGTAAAATAAGTAAACAATCCAAGCAGCTTGTACGAAGCGCGAATCAGACGATTAAGCCCCGACTCGGTCAGGCCGAGCTCCTGCAGGAACATCTCTTTGTCCTCGCCTTCAAGCTCCGCAATCTCGGACTCTACCTTCGCGCTGATATGCACGACTTCGGAGCCTTCCGCCGCCGCGTACTCGCGCACTCTCTGAACGTACTCGTTGCCGTCGGCATTGGCCGCATCGCTCTCGCCCACGTTCGTCGCATAAAGCACCGGCTTCATCGTAAGCAGGTGCATGTCGCGAACGAGGCGGCTTTCCTCGGCGGTCAATTCCAAGCTTCTCGCAGGCTTCTCAGCCGTAAGGGTCGCGTGAAGGCGCTCTAATACCTCAAGCTCCTCGGCGACTTTCTTGTCTCCGCTTTTCAGTCCTTTGCGCGTGCGCTCCATCCGCTTCTCGACCGACTCGATGTCCGTCAAGATCAGCTCCAAGTTGATCACCTCGATATCGTTGATCGGGTCGATCTTGCCGGAGACGTGAGTGATGTTCTCGTCCTGGAAACAACGTACGACATGTACGATCGCGTCCACTTCGCGGATGTTGGCCAGAAACTTGTTGCCCAGACCTTCTCCACGGCTAGCGCCCTTGACCAAGCCCGCGATATCGACAAACTCGAAGGCGGTCGGAACGATCCGATTTGGGTTCACGATCTCTGCCAACTTCTCCATCCGCGCGTCCGGCACTTCGACGACGCCGACGTTCGGGTCGATGGTGCAGAACGGGTAGTTCGCCATTTCAGCTCCGGCTTGTGTAATTGCATTAAACAAGGTCGACTTCCCTACGTTCGGAAGGCCGACGATTCCGCAAGACAATGCCATTGATCTAACACTCCTGACTCCTTGCGGCCGCCCTCAGCCACCCGGCGTTAGGGACGTACCGTCAAGCTGTTCAATTCTCACGCCATTATAACGGAACTGGGAGTCCGCGTCCACATGGGCGCACTCTTTTAAGTTCAGTTATTGGCCGATTTCGTCGGGGTCGGGAGCGTTTAACGCTTCCTTCGGCACGACGATGGAAGCCGTGGCGTTAGGTTTGCTATACGTGCCGGCCACCGTCTGGGAGATCGGAGTCTGCTCCCCCTTGTTCAGCTCGATCTTCAGATCCGTCTCGATGCGATAAGAGAGCGGCCAGTGTTTCTCCGCATCCATCGTGAAGATCACCGACATTTTCCCTATTTTCACCCGTTCCGCGACATCCGCTTCGGGATCGGTGATCCCGAGCGTGCTTCTCAGTAGACCAGCCGCGAACGCCGATGCTTCGGGACCGTTTCCGTCGTATCTCACCGTGACCAGCGAACCGTTGCTTTCGGCGGTTAACGATCGCCCGAGCTGTTGGATTCGCTGCACCGCCAGTTCGGGTCTGACTTGGAAATCGGAGAGCGTCGCCACGTTCTCCGCGGCGGATGCCTTGGACAGCTTGCTCCACTCCTCATATTCGGGCAAGTACATATAATAAGCCTCCGGGGTCACGATGGAACGAACCGTCGATTGTTCTTTATCGATAACGCTACGGATCGTTTGATCCAATTTGAGCGGGTTTCTCTCCACGCGGCCCTGCATGTCGACACGAACGTCGGAGCGGCCTTCTTTTCCTTCCTCGCCTAGCTTTTGGTTCATTTGCAGCTCGAAAGCGAATTTCCCCATCTCGCGGGCGGCATTTTGGGCCATAATGAGCCAATCTTCGGCCAAGCTTTCATTAACCGTCCCCGTCGCGCTTGGGGAAGGCGAAGCTTCCGGTTGCTTTGTGGAACAGGCCGCCACCAGGATCGCGACCAAGAGCCAGGCCAAGCCAACCCGCGCCCTCCGATAACGAAACAAACCACTTTTCAATCTCACTTTTTACGGACCTCCTTGCGGATAACGCCGAGTGGGAATGCGCACAATGACGACGAAGAGAGGAGGGAGCATCCCTGGAAAACAAATCTCACAAAGGCAACTATAAGGGCACGACGAAAATGAATGCCGAAAATCAAGACATGGCCTTCGTCAACGACGTATTGGAGAATACCAAGTCCGTCGCACCCGCGCCATCCGCCAACAAAAAGACCGACTAACCCTTTCACCCCTCGGCAACGATTGCCCACACGGCCCGATTCTCGTTCGCATTTCCCCCCTCATGAGGGAGCGACGAAATCGGGCTGTTCTGCCAGCGCTCCTCCCCGCTAGCTTACCCATTTAAGGATCACGCATGATAAAGTTGGAACACACATCATTTTCCACCGGAACATCTCGGCCACTTTTGCGTCTAACTAAATACTTAACTGCAAGGAGGAATAGATCATGCGCAGAATGTACCCGCTGCTGGCTGCGGTTCTTCTCGCTGTCTTATTGGCTGGCTGCGGAGCCAAATCCAATACGACCGGAGCATCCGATGTTCCAAATACATTACCTTCCGCCGGTTCCCCAGACATTGTGCCTACGGTCGGCGAAGGCGGCGAAGCAACTCATACGTCTGGCGGAGCGGAGGCACCGAGCGAACAGCTTAGCGCCAAAGAAACCCAATTAAAAGAAACCGCGCAGGAAGTCGTCGAATATTTGCGGGAACGGGATTTGAACTCGCTCGTCCCGTTCATCGATCCTAAACTGGGCCTCAGATTCTCACCTTACTCCCATGTGAATAAGGATACCGATCTCGTATTCACCCCTGACACGCTTCCAAGTTTTAAAGACGCGACCAAGCAGGTTTGGGGAACGAACGACGGCAGCGGCGATCCGATCGAGCTTTCTTTCCGGGATTATTACGAGAAGTTCGTTTACAATAAGGATTTTGCGGATGCTCCCAATATCAGCGTGAACAAGCTGCTCGGAAAGGGGAACACCGAGTTTAACGTTACCGACGCCTACCCGAACGCTTCATACGTGGAGTATTATTTTCCGGGCTCCGATAAGGATCTGGGCGGCATGGACTGGCAGAGCCTTATTCTTGTCTTCGATCCGGAAGGCGACGATTGGCGCCTAACCGGAATTATGCACGGTCAATGGACAATATAATGGATTGAAAAGAGGGGCTGACCTAGTGATGAATCACTTTGGTCAGTCCCTCTTTTTACAGGGTTTGGCCCGATGGGGCGCGAATTGTTCGATTATTTCGAGCTACTCCCACGGTCTAGCCCCATGCAACGTGAGTTGTTCGATAATTTCGAGCAACTCTCACGGTTTAACCCAATGCAACGTGAGTTGTTCGATTGTTTCGAGCTATTCCCACGGTTTAGCCCCATGCAATGTGAGTTGTTCGATAATTTCGAGCTACTCCCACGGTTTGACCCCAAGCAACGCGAGTTGTTCGATTATTTCGAGCTACTCCCAGGTTTTGACCACAAGCATCGTGAGTTGTTCGATTATTTCGAGCTACTCCCAGGTTTTGACCACAAGCAACGTGAGTTGTTCGATTATTTCGAGCTACTCCCACGGTTTAGCCCCATGCAACAAGAGTTGTTCGATTGTTTCGAGCTACTCCCACGGTTTGGTCCCAAGCAACGTGAGTTGTTCGATTATTTCGAGCTACTCCCACGGTTTGGCCCGATGGGGCGCGAGTTGTTCGATTATTTCGAGCAACTCTCACGGTTTAACCCAATGCAACGTGAGTTGTTCGATTGTTTCGAGCTATTCCCACGGTTTAGCCCCCTGCAAACGCGAGTTGTTCGATTGTTTCGAGCTATTCCCACGGTTTAGCCCCATGCAATGTGAGTTGTTCGATTATTTCGAGCTACTCCCAGGTTTTGACCACAAGCATCGTGAGTTGTTCGATTATTTCGAGCTACTCCCACAGTTTAGCCCCATGCAACGTGAGTTGTTCGATTTTTTCGAGCTACTCCCAGGTTTTGACCACAAGCAACGTGAGTTGTTCGATTATTTCGAGCTATCCCCTGGGCTAGCATAAACGCAAAATGGTGGAGCTGGGATAGTAACCCTCAGCGCCACCATTTTTCATATCGTTCTCAATGGTTTATGAAGCCGTAACAGCGTTCGCGCCGCCGTTCGGTTTGCGGTAATGTTTGCGGTATGCCGCCGAGAAGTAGACTAGCGAGCATAAAGCGAAAGCCGCGAAATAAATCAGCATGAGCCATGCGTTATGCCACATGAGCGAATAATCCCCGCTGGAGATGACGGCCCGGAACCCCGCGATAGAGTGGGTCATCGGCAGCCATTCGCTTACTTTCTGCAGCCATCCCGGAATCATTTCGAGCGGGAAAGTGCCTCCCGAGCTCGTCAATTGGAAGATCAGAAGAATGATCGCGATAAACCTTCCCGGATTTTGCATGGATGCGACCAAAAACTGAATGATGGCCATAAAAGTCAAACTCGTCACGATGCTAAACAGGAAGAAGAACGGAACACTCTGCACCTTTAATCCTACACCGTACAGCAAGACCACATCGGCGATAAGCGCCTGCCCCAGACCGATCGTCGCCATCGTCATCAGCTTGCCCAGAAACCAGCTCCAGCCGTTCTCCGGTCGGTTGAGAGGTTCTTTCACCGTATAAACGACGGTCAGAAGCAACGCCCCGACGAAAAAGCTCATCGACACAAAATAAGGAGCGAACCCCGTACCGTAGTTTGGCACTTCATTGGACTTCACTACATCGAGCTGTACGGGATCCGAGAACATATCGACGACCGAATCGCCGCCATTGATGCCGGAAGTTTTCTCTGCGGCCTCGGATAATTTGCCCGACAATTCTCCGGTTCCGTCAGTCAGCTTCACCAATCCGTCCGTCATTTGCTTCGCACCTTGGCCGAGTTGGCTCGAACCGTCGACGAATTGGTTCACCCCTTGTGATAATTCGCCCAATCCTGCTCGCAGTTGGGTTGCCCCGCCGTAGAGCTTATCGGCGCCTTTCGCCAAAGCGGTTCCTCCTTCGCCCGCCGATTGCAGCTGCGCCCCGAACTGCTGAAGTCCCTCTGCCAGTTGGCTCGTACCCTCGCTCAGCCGGTTTGCTCCTGCTGCAAGCTGCTCTTGGCCTTGCTTGGCGGCAGCAGTGCCAGTCGCGACTTCTTTGCTCGCCGCGATTAACTGCTGCAAGCCGGCATCTTCTGCAAGCTCGGGATGGGCCTTCGCATATTGCTCCAATCCGTTCGCGACGGCTTGGGCTCCGGTATCCAGCTTATCTGCCCCGGAGGCCGATTTCGCGAGCCCATTCGCAAGATCGGAAGCGCCTTGCTTGGATTGGACGGCTCCGCTCGTGAGTTGGCCGTTCGCATCGTTCAGCTTCGCAAGGCCGTCGGCGAGCGAATGCCCGCCTAGCCGCAAATCCGCGGTTCCTTTCTCGAGATCCGCGCTTCCCGATACAAGCTTGGTGATTCCGTTCTTTAACGTCACGGAGCCGGAAGCGAGCTTGTTCAGATTCTGTTCGATCTTCATAGCGCCGTCCTTAGCGCTGTCCGTTCCCGAGGCAATTTCATGCGCGCCGTCGCTCGCTTGGCTCAATCCGTCGGCGAGTGTCTGAATTTGCTCGAACATCGTCCGCGTATAAGCTTTCGTCACTTCTTTGCCAAGCTCGGTTTTCATTTTCTCGACGGCGTTTTTGCCGATCTGCGAAGCCAGGAAGTTTGAACTTTCGTTCGGCATAAATACGATTTCTGCCGGCGAAGGCTTATCGGACGTCAACGTCGCCGCGCTTGCCGAGAAATTCTCGGGAATCTCGATCGCCATGTAATATTTATTGTCCTTCAGTCCGGCTTGAGCTTCATCCTTGTCGACGAAGCGGAAATCGAATGTTTTGTTTTCTTGAAGCTTCTCCACGAAGTCTTGCCCGATATGCATAGTCTCGCCTTTATACGCGGTGCCCTTATCCGAATTCACGACCGCCACCGGCAAGCTATCCATATGACCGTACGGATCCCAGAACGCGCCGAGGAACATTCCGCTATACATAATGGGGATCATCAGAATGCCGATCACTGGTATGAGCAGTTTCGGATTGCGGCCGATGGCCGCCATTTCCTTGAAATATTGTTTAATTCCTTTCATCCTGTTACACCCCTCAAACGAATTGACTATTTTATTCATTTGGTCATTTAATGTCAAAAAAAGCGGACATTTCCGCACCCGGCTTACGCCATCGTCAGTCCGTCCAGAAGATACAGCTTGAACAGTTCCGCTATTTTTTCTTTGGCTAACGCCTCGTGCGAATGCTGCCACTCCGATGCTAACGCCAAATACAGCTTGAGCATGACGAACGCCGTAATTTTCGGATCGCACGGCTTTAACTCGCGCTTGTCGATCGCAATCTGGATTTTCGCCTGAATATAGCCTATAATTGCCTCTTCCAGCTTATTCAGCCCTTCGATCGCCTTAGGCGTCCCCATATCCCTGACTTCGTGCGCCAGCTTCACGGCGAGTTGATGTTTCTCCCGGAAATCGAGTATCCGGTGCAGTATCCGGTTCAAGTTATCGAAGAACGTCCGATCCGCATCGTATTCCGCGTCTGCGACTTGTTTGATTTCCCGGATCAGAAGATTCATGATCTCGTCGAACAGCTCTTCCTTATTGGAGAAAAAAGTATAGATCGTGCCTTTCCCGACGTTCGCCAGCTTGGCGACTTGATCCATCGTCGTTGCTTTGTAGCCGAACAGCGCGAAAGATTGAGCTGCTGCCTCCACGATTAGCTTCCTTCGGTCCACCGCCATCCGAATCATCCCCTTCATCGTAACGCCAAAACTGACTGTATTTCATTTTCGGTCAATTAGTCAGAACTGAATAATAGCACGGTTTTTTTCGTTTTGCAATGGGGTTAATACCATTTGAAATTCTAACGGACGTCACAGCCGCTAACAGCCCCATTATCCGACATCTGAAACTCTAGCGGACCTGACAGCCGTTAATCGCGCGAAAACGGCCAAATTCATGCTTTTTCAGACAAATAAGGACGCTGGTGTCCGTAAGGTTCCGGAAAACCCCGTTTTCGATAAAATAGCGGCGCTGACATCCGTTAGCCAGAGCGAGAGCATATAACAAAAAGAACCGCAGCCCCTTATTTCAAGGAAACATACGGTTCTTATCGTTCCAACCTTACAGTTGGTTTTGGATTTTCGCTTTCAAGGAATCTTTGCTTTGCAGACCGACAAGCTTGTCGACCGGTTGGCCGTCCTTGAACAGGATCAGCGTAGGAATGCTCATGACGCCGAATTGGCTAGCGAGCTCAGGCTCTTCGTCGACGTTGACTTTCGCGATCGTCGCCGTGCCTTTCAGTTCTTCGGAAAGCTCCTCCACGATCGGAAGCTGCATTTTGCAAGGTCCGCACCATGGCGCCCAGAAATCAAGCAAGGAAACTCCTTGCGCTACGCTCTCGTTGAAATTGTCCTTCGTAATTGCAATTGCCATCACGCATCTCTCCTATCCTCAGTGAATGATTAGATAACGCCTATGATGATCGGGCAAATCGGAATCGCCCGCTCCATCTTTTCTTATCGGCTTCGAAATTACGCGCGAGCCATCGCCGCCACCCGTGACAGCATCTGACCGATCGTAATCGACTCGAAGTACCGTTCCAGCTGTTGATCCGCGCCACAGAATACCGCATTCATGACTTCGCCCATGTTCGAGCCGACTAGACAGTCCGACTGCGGATCGCCACTGCACCAATTCGGCGCAAGCGAACCTGCGGCAAGAGTGCGGTAAACGTCCGCCAACGTCACGTCGCCAGGTTCCCGGGACAAGCGGTATCCGCCCCCGGAGCCTTCCCTCGTATCCACGAAGCCATGCTTGCGCAGGCAGCTCATGACTTTGCGGACGCGAACGGGATTCGTGCACACGTTCGTCGCGATTTCTTCGCTGGATGCCATCCCATCGGGGCGATGCGCCAAGAACACAAGGCTATGGACGGCTATAATGAATTCGCTGTTCACGTTCTCAGCCTCCCCGGTGATTACTGTAATAATATCAGTTACAGTTATTGCTGTCAAGGGGCTGCCTCTTCCGTAGTATTCCGAACCGCTAAGCTCTTTATTCTCTTGAAATCGCCTTGCCGGTTATCCCGTGCTGTAGTTCTTATTCAAGGCATCGATCCGCAGCATATCCTCCGGCTCCAGCTCAAAATCGAATACATTCGCGTTTTCCCTGATCCGTTCTTCGTTTACGGACTTGGGAATCGCGACAATGCCTAATTGCAGATGCCATCTGATCACGATCTGCGCCGGCGATTTCCCGTACTTGACGGCAAGCTCTTCGAGGAGGGGCAGATCCAACTTCCCGTACATGAGGGGACGCCACGCTTCTAGTTGAATACCCATCGTTCGGCAAAATGAAAACAGTTTTTTCTGCGTATGTAACGGATTTATCTCTACCTGGTTGACCATAGGTTTGATCCGGCAGCTCCCCATCAGTTCGTCGAGTTGGGCGATATCGAAATTGCTGACACCGATTGCCTTTGCGAGTCCTTGCGCGTACAGATCTTCAAGCGCTTTGTAGGTTTCCTTGGATTTACCCTCTACAGGCCAGTGAATCAAGTATAGATCTACGTAATCCAGGCCCAGACGATCCAGGCTGGCCCGGCAAGCTTTAATCGTCGAATCGTAGCCTTGATCGTTATTCCATACTTTCGTCGTCACGAAGATTTGCTCCCGCGGAATGCCCGATGCCCGTACGGCTCGTCCAACCGCCGCTTCGTTGCCATACATGGAGGCCGTGTCGATGCTCCGATATCCGGCTTTAAGCGCGGTGAGCACAGCGTTTTCCGTTTCCGGACCTTCCTTCGCGTTCCATACGCCAAGGCCGAGCCTGGGCATCTCCACGCCGTTCAGCAGCTCTGCCGTCGAATCTAATCTTAGTTTCAACCGTTTATCCTCCTTTACAAGTCCGCCTACATTCTTTTTGTATATTACCATTACATCGTAAGAATCGTACATTGAAACCATTGAGGTAGTCTGCCATACTTATGGAAATACATGAACTTCCTTCAGATGAGGTGTAACCGATGAAAATAGAAGTCTATTCCGATATGGTGTGCCCTTGGTGCCGAATCGGGAAAAAGAACATGAACGACGCTATCGAGGCGTGGAACGAACAAACAGGACAGACGGTCGAAGTCAGCCATCATGCCTATCAATTGGATCCGACCCTGCCTCCGGAAGGCCTGCCTTTTAACAGCGTCATGGAGAAAAAAATGGGCGGTGCCGAGCGCCTTCGGCCGATGCTGCAGCGGGTAACCGATGCCGGGGCCGACGTCGGCGTCACTTTCCATTTTGATCAAGTCGAGCGTATGCCCAACACCGTGCTAGCCCATCGAATCACCGCGCTGCTTCCGCAAGAAGACGAGGGACATTGGATCGACGCCGTCATGAAAGCTTATTTCGAGGACGGCAGAGATATCGCTAAGCTGGACGTGCTTCTGGACATCGCCGCCGAATTGGGCCTCGACGCGGAGGAAGCGAAGCGTCTACTCGAGAATGGCGAAGGGCTTCAAGACGTGGAGAAGGATATGGAATCCGCCAAATCGATCGGGATATCCGGGGTTCCTTTCTTTATCATCAACAACAAATACGCTTTGTCCGGCGCTTACCCATCCGCGCAATTTCTCGAAGCGTTCCGTAAGATTTCCCAGGGAGGGTAACATGTCTTGAGGGGCCGCAGCAGCGCTGCGGCCTTTTTGCGTGAATTTAGCGGATTTCCGTGTAGCCAAGGCACTTTTCTGGCCCTCGCCCGCACGCTGTCCCGGAATCCGCCCGCGAACTCCACCAAATTTTCACCTTCCCCCAGCCAAACCCCGTTCGCTTCGAACGCCAGGGTATGGTATAATAAATCGAATGATTAAATAACGCTCTTGGGAGAGGGTGGCTTTCACCCATGCAATCGAATAATCAACCCAATCGCATAAATTCGCAAACGAGCTTACAGCCTAATAGCTGAAGCTCGTTTTTATTTTTGCGCGGAGTAAACTTTATTTGAAGGGGCAATCATTGTGGCAGATAGGCATCATTCGGGATTATTGGCGATATGGATCAGCTTGATAAGCAACATATTCCTGACGGTATTGAAGGTTACGGCGGGAATTGTGCTCGCGAGCCCCGTACTGCTCGCGGACGGGGTTCACAACGCGGGGGACATTATCGCCACCGTAGCGGCGCTGACTTCCTCCATGATTTCCAACAAGCCGGCGGATGACGACCATCCCTATGGGCACGGCAAAGCGGAGGTCGTCGCCTCCGCTTTCGTCGCCGTCGTCCTTGCGCTGGCTGCGATCTGGATCGGCTATCAATCGATCGCCGCACTGTTCGAGCCGCCGGCAGGCGAGAATTGGCTGGCGCTCGGAGCCGCGGCCGTTTCCCTCGTCTGGAAGCAGGCGCTCTACATCTACACCATCCGCGTAGGTAAAGCGACCAACAGCAAAAGTGTGCTCGCCACCGCCTACGACCATCTCGCCGACGTGTACGCTTCCCTTGCCGCCGTGCTCGGGATCGGCCTTGCCTTGCTTGGCGACCGCCTCGGCTGGGACTGGGCCGCATATGGCGACCCGATTGCGGGAATCATCGTATCTGTGCTCGTGCTTAAGCTCGCTTACGAGATCGGACGCGATTCCATCAACATCCTCATGGAGCATAACGTTGATCCGGAGAAGCTGGCCCATTACGAGAATCTTCTTCGCACGGTTTCCCAAGTGAAACGAATCGACCGTGTAAGAGCCCGGGAACACGGCCATTACATTATCGTCGACATTCGTGTCGGAGTCCCTCACGATTATACGATTCAGCAAGGACACGACATCAGCAGGGAGCTTAAAAAGCTGATCATGGACTACGACCCCGACGTGATCGAGGTCATGATCCACCTTAACCCATGGGAACCGAAGGAGCCTGTCGCAACCTCGCGCTAGTCCGCCGAACCAAAGAAGGAGAAGGTCCGCTATCGGAACCTTCTCCTTCTTTAGTTACGCTTATGGTTACGCCACTTTATTGTACGTCATAATCCAGATCGAACCTGCAACTATCGTCAGTACGATGATCAGGCCAAGAATCAACACCATCATATTGTACCGTGGTTTGCCCTCTTCCTTCAGATGCATGAAGTAGACTAATTGCACTATGAACTGCAGAACCGCGGAGCCGAGCAGTACGACCGTTGCCGCCGTTCCCTTCAATACATCATTGAGCACGATGATCAAAGGAATCGCAGTCAGAACGAGCGATAGAACAAAACCGATGACATAAGACTTAAGCGAGCCATGCGCCTCGTGAGAGCCGTGAGCGTCATGAGCGCCTTGATTCGTATGCTGCGCCATCTTACATCACCCCCATCATGTATACGATCGTAAAGACGAAGATCCACACGACGTCGAGAAAATGCCAGTACAAGCTGATGATACCGACTTTGCGCCGGGTCACGGAATTAATTCCATGACGCCCCAACTGAATCATGATCGCGATCATCCATACGAGACCGACCGAGACGTGAAGCCCGTGCGTGCCGACCAGCGTGAAGAAAGCGGACCAGGAAGCGCTCGTAGAGATCGCCGCGCCTTCGTGCACCAAATTAACGAATTCAGTAATTTCAAGCGTGATGAACGATGCCCCGAGCAATACCGTTATCGCCAGCCATACAATCAGCCCTTTGCGGTCGCCTTTGTTCATGCACAGAACCGCCAAACCGCTCGTAAAGCTGCTCGTCAGCAAGATGAACGTTTCCGCGATCACTCCCAGCATTTCGAACAATTCGGCCCCTGTCGGACCTCCCGCCGTGTTCCCGCTGAGTACGACGTAAGTCGCGAACAACGATCCGAACAGAATGCAGTCCGTAATCAGGAAGATCCAGAAGCCCATCATCCGCATGCCTTCGAGATCGTGATGCCCCTCGTGGCCGTGCCCGTCTCCGTGCGATGGCGCGGCGACGGCGCGGTTACTCGAATGTGCCATTAGATAGCCCTCCCTGCCGCAGCTTCCGTGCGCTTGATTTCTTCTACCGGGATGTAATAATCCGTATTGTAATTAAACGAGTGAGCAAGCATGCATGCCGCTACGCCGACGAGTCCCGGAATGGCCATCCACAGCCAGTCGAAAATAAATCCGAATCCCGCCACGAAGAAGCACGCCGACATAATAATCGGAATCCCCGAGTTTTTCGGCATATGAATCGGCTCCAGCTTCGGCCGCGGCGACGGCGCCCCTCCTTGGGCGATGCGCTGCTTCTCTTCCCACCAATCGTCCTTCTCGCTCACCCGAGGCAAGGTCGCGAAGTTGTACATCGGAGCCGGGGAAGGAATCGACCATTCCAGCGTCCGTCCATCCCAAGGATCTCCCGTCGTATCGCGCTCCATGAACTTGATGCTGTGCAGGATCTGCCATACTTGGAACAGGAAGCCGATCCCCATTAGGAAGCCGCCGATTGTCGAAATCAGATTCAGTTCATACCAGCCTTTGTCCCAGCCGTAAGTGCTCAGACGACGGGTCATTCCCATCAACCCGAGGAAGTACTGAGGCATGAAGCAGACATAGAATCCGATATTCCACAGCCAGAAAGCCCATTTGCCGAGCTTCTCGTTCAGTTTGAATCCGAACACCTTAGGCCACCAGTAGTAAAGGCCCGCGAAATATCCGAAGGCGACCCCGCCGATCAGCACTTGGTGGAAGTGGGCGATCAGGAAGTAGCTGTTATGGAACTGGAAGTCCGCCGGAGCGACGGAGAGCAGCACCCCGGTCATGCCGCCGACGACGAAACAAGGAATAAATCCGAGCATCCAGAGCATCGGCGTCGGGAACGACAGCCGTCCGCGATACATCGTGAACAACCAGTTGAATATTTTAACCCCCGTCGGAATCGCGATAATCATTGTCGTGACCGCGAAGAAGGCGTTGACGTTGGCGCCCGATCCCATCGTAAAGAAGTGATGCGCCCACGTAAAGAACGAAGCGACGCTGATACTCATCAACGCAAAGACCATCGATTTATATCCAAACAGCCTTTTCTTGGAAAACGTAGCGACGACTTCGGAGAAGATCCCAAATGCCGGCAAAACTACGATATATACTTCAGGGTGTCCCCACATCCAGATCAGGTTGATGTACATCATCGGATTGCCGCCGCCGTCGAGCGTAAAGAAATGCGCGCCGAGATAGCGGTCGATGAACAGCAGCGCCAAAGTGACCGTCAAAATCGGAAATGCGAGGATAATCGTCAAGCAACTGGACAATGTCGACCACGTGAACATCGGCATTTTCATCAGTTTCATGCCTGGCGTACGCATTTTCAAAATCGTGACGATAAAGTTGATCCCCGTCATCAAGCTGCCTATCCCGGAGATCTGAATTCCCCAGATGTAGAAGTCTTGGCCGACTCCCGGGCTAAAGGCCTTCTCGGACAACGGCGGGTAAGCAAGCCAACCCGTATCCGGAGAACCACCGATGACGAACGAAAGGTTAAACAGCATCGCGCCCATGAAGAACAGCCAGAAGCTCAGCGAGTTCAAGAACGGATACGCGACGTCGCGCGCCCCGATCTGCAGCGGGATGACGAGGTTGAACAATCCGAACATAAGCGGCATCGCCATGAACAGGATCATGATGACCCCATGGGTCGTGAAAATGGCGTTATAATGTTCCGGATTCAGAAATTCCAGTTCCGGAACCGCGAGTTGCGTGCGCATCAGAAGCGCATCAATGCCTCCGCGGAACAGCATGAGAAGCGCTGCAATCACGTACATGATGCCGATTTTCTTATGATCGACCGTGGTTAGCCATTCCTTCCATAACCAGGTCCATTTCTTAAAATAAGTGAGCGCGGATACGATCGCCACCATCGTAAGCACGATGGCCACGTCCGCCCCATAGATGAGAGGATCTCCCGTCACGAAAAAATCGGAGGCGAAATCCTTAACGTTATCCCACATGCCGGCACCTTCCTTTCCTGCTATTCTTTGCTATCGGCTTGTTCACTTGCCGAGCCGTGATTATGACCGCTGCTGTATTTCGTTACGATTTTCTGGAACAAGCCTTCCGGAATCGAAGAGAAGGACTGTAAGTCCGACACGCCCGGCTCTGCCAATTGCAGATAACCTTCCGTCGTCAGAGCTGGAGAAGATCCTTTAATCTGCTGAACCCAGCCGTCAAACTCCTCTTGCGAGGTAGCATTGGCCGTAAATTGCATTTTGCCGAAGTCCTTCCCGCTGAAGTTCGCTCCGCTGCCCATGTAAGATCCCGGTTCGTCCGCGATCAAGTGCAGCTTCATCGCCATCCCGGACATCGTGTAGATCTGCCCGCCCAGTTGCGGAATCCAGAAGGAATTCATCGGCGCGTCCGAAGTCAATCTGAATTCGATCGGCACGTTCGCCGGAAACTCTACGTAATTCACCGTGGCGATTCCTTGCTCCGGATATTGGAACAACCATTTCCAGTCGAGCGAGGTAACTTCGATCACAAGCGGCTTGGCTTCATGCTTAAGCGGCTTGGACGGCTCGAGCATATGCGTATATTTGACCGTGATGATCCCCAGAATCGCGATCACGACGATCGGAATGCCCCACCAGATCGTTTCCAACTTCGTGCTGTGCTCCCACTTCGGGGAATATTTCGTGTCTTTGCCGGGTCTATGCTTATACTTCCAAGCAATATAAAAAGCAAGAATCAATACAGGAACAAGGACTACCAGACAAAGCACGCTTGAAATAATTATCAAATCCAACTGATGTTTGCCGATCTCGCCTTTCGGATTGAGCACGACAATCTTATCGGTGCAGCCTGTCATCATAATCGTCATCGCGATCAGCGACAGAACGGCCGTGAGGCGCCGCAGCCTTTTCATCATCACCATCTCCCCATCTTCTTGCTGCTTGCCGTTACCCGGTTCGCGAGAATCCAAAACATGTATTTCCGAGGGTGGAGTAACAGACCATTCCCTCATCTTCATTCAACATAACAGAAAGCGATGTAATGTTCCTCACAGTTAACAAAGGCGACAATTAAACGTTGAAATTTCGCAATACTTTGTTCACCGTTTCGCCATATTGTGAATTTTATTACATACTCAGTCGATTTTAACCATCGAAAAGAGGCCGCCAAAGCGACCTCGATCTATTCGCATATCCGGGCGGTGCCTGTACGTCATCCTCCCGCGTCCTCCAGGAGCAGCGCCTGTCCGCATCGCGTGCAATAGGTTGCGCCACGCGGCGAGTAGGTTCCGCACGCCTCGCAAAGGATATCCGCGCCCTGCTTCTCCGCTTCGTCCTGCCGCAGCCTTAACTGTCGCGGCGGATTCAACGCGGCCAGCGAGCGGCGTTCCTCTTCGCCTCCTCGGCGAATGAGCAGCAGCAACAGGAACAATCCGCCGCAACCGATGAACGTCAGCCACAACAATCTGCCCCAGCCGCTCCATGGCTGAAAGTCCCAGCAGGCATGCAGCACGATAGCAGCAAACACCAACAAGGCGGCAATCGTCCACTTGCGAACAGCTCCCGACCCGGCCGCCTCCCCGCGTTTGGCATGTACGGTTAACCCGTACCATATGCCAGCGGATGCGATAGCCGTCCAAGTTCCGTGACCGAACGGAGACAGCAGCGTACGCGTCCACAGCACCGCTAACATCTGCCAAGCCGAGTTCTGCTCCAGATGCATCCAGCCGTAATAGGCGCTCTCCAGCGCCGCAAACCCCATTCCCGCCGTCGCGCCGAATACGATCGCGTCCATCAAGAAACGCATGCGTTTGGCTCGCAGCAGGGCAACGACCAGCAGCAGCTTGGATAATTCTTCGACGACCCCGATGACGATCGGCGCCGCATCGACCCGAAACGAGCCGAGCGGCCCTTCTTCGCTGACGAGCAGCCACTGTTCGAGCACCCAGGCTAAAGGTACAGCGAACACGGCGGAAAGAATAAACATTAATGCTAGCCGCCTCGCCTGAAATCCAAGCAACTGAGCATCCCGTATGATCGACACGAACGTTATCGGTCCGACGGCGCCTCCGACGATCAGAGAGGCGACGATTACCGCCTGGTTCCCCTTCAGCAATAAGGCGAGCAAACTAAGCAAAATAAATGCCCCCGCCGATAGGAGCAGCACGTTCATCCATGAATCTCGCTTGCGTCCTGCAACCGGTGATGAGGTCTCTTCGGTCTGGCGAACCGCAACCTCATGCTCGACGTTCTCCTCGCGCGAGACGGAAACGGTCAAATCCGGTCTTCTAATGCGAAGCACTTCCGTAAACTGCTGTTTGACCGGCGGATAATAAGCCAAGATGGAATGGAATTCTTCTTCGGCCATCACCATCAACTCTCCGTCGGTCGCGGCGACGATCGTGTTTTCCTCCGGCACGCCCGCCAGAAGCGACACCTCTCCAAAAAAATCCCCTTTGCGAAGCACGGTAGCGCGCTTGCCCGCTTGGGTCATTTCAAACTTGCCGTCCAGCACCATAAAAAATTGATTGGAAAACTCTCCAGAAAGAACGACGGTTTCTCCGGCTTCGACGTGTTTTCTTACCGTGATTTCGGCAAGCCCGCGCAGCTCTTGTTCGGGAATCGCCGACCAGATGGACGCTTTCTGCAGGATGCCGTGAATCATACGTATTTCGGCCGTGTAAGATAAACTTTCGTAGAACAACGGACTTATCTCCGAAAGACGGGCAAACGCGTCGCGGTCGATCCGCAGCGCGTTAACCTCCGTTAAAGCCTGAACGCTCGCGCCCCTGCGGTCATTACGCATGAGCGCGATCTCACCCACCATCTCTCCGGCCGAGAGCTCCGACAATACCACCCGCTCCCCGACCAAATTACGGGACGTGACCTGGGCTTGCCCATCTAACAAAAGAAAACACTCTTCCGCCAATTGACCCTCTTTCATCAGCCAGGATCCGGAAGCAAAAAAAGCCGGCTTCAGCAAACCGGCCGCTTCTTGCAATTCCTCCCGAGGCACCCCGTGGAACCAGGGGTGCTCCCGAAAGTATTCCTCGATCGATACGTTCATCGCACGACTCTCCATAATGATATTAGCGCATGTTGCCGATGATCGACGAGCGAGACTCTTGCATCTTCTTAACGAAATTGGTCATCACGTCAAACGCTTCGTTCCGCTTATTCGACAAGCTCTGCAAGCGAAGCATGTCCATCTGTTGGGAGTTGGAGAGCGAGTCGATTCTTTCATTTAATTGAGCGATCAGGTTTGTCCACTCTGCGCTTTTCAGCGTCTGCGCTTCCGGAACTTTGATTCCGGCTTTCGTCAGATCGTTCCGTAAATCCGCGGGAAGTACGGCGGACGCTCCACTTACCGGCTGTAACTGTTGAAGCCTTCCCTTCAGAGTGGCGTAATTACTGACTTCTTGGTTGCGGGATTGAACCTGGTTAATCTGATCCTGGAGCTGTTTATCCAGCAGATTCGCTCTTTGGTTTTGGACCATGAGCAACGCCGTTTCAAGATCCATGCCGCTCAAGTCGATCGAAGAAACGCCCATCGAAGTAACGCCCATCGCATTGCTTGTACCGGACGCGCCGATCGCATTGCGGATCGAATCCGAGGCGTCGTCGTTCAGCATGATCCCGATGCCTCCGGCAATCCCGACCACGAATCCGGCCAATGTCAATACTGCCTTCACTCGAAACATTTTCCTACCTCCGAATTTGAAAATAATGTCTTTTTTCTTATTATAATCGATAAATTCGGACATGGATATATTTTCATCATCGGAAGCTGCTCCGAACTGCTACCGCTCGCCAGCAGATGCAGCCAATTCTTCTTTCATCATGTCATAGCCAAGCTGCTCTTTTTCTTCGCTGTTCTCTTCAAAATGCTGTTCAAAATAAGCTTTGGCCGGATGCATCGTTGTCTGTCCCGAAACAGTTAACAAGTAAAACAGCTCATAATTGAAATTTTTCTTGTTGTCCTTGTCAAAGGTTAGCCTCAGCGGAAAGGAACTACGGTCTGTTTTGTTGTAGTATGGCTCCATTTCCTTCAGATAGCCTTCAATCATTTGTTTCCCCGCTTCTCCCAACTTCTCGTCATTCGCTTCCGATAAAGCCTTGCTCATCCCGATAATAACGGGACGATCCTCCGGCGCGGTTATTGAGGTTAAGTCCGCATCCGCGGTCACATCTACAGAAATGACGCTTCCTTCTATATGGTAATCGGAAAAAAGAAGCGATACATTCTCAACCCGATCCGACTTTTGCGGATACGTGGATAGCAGCAGCCCAACAATGTCCTGATAGACTACCTCTGCCTGCTCAGCAGATAAATATTTACTGTTATTTATGATTTGCTTACTTGCTGCTTTGAGAGGCAAATTTTCATCCTCTATGACATTGTTGCATGCCACCATGAATGCAGAGAGTACTGCTGCCTGCATAAAACACATCCATAATCTCTTTCTCATTATCGCGTCCCTCTTTTTAACCTATTCTTCTAATCAAACAACTTTCCGTGTACCAGATCGATTGACACCGTCTCGGTACCGTCACTTGTAAACACCAGCTCCAGTTTTCGAACATTTACAACATCGATATCAATCTGCCGTGCCAGATCCCCTCCCCGGAGCCCAGATACCGTAAGACGTTCTTTGCCGTCGGCAATGATTGTAAATGAGCCGGATGCGAGGCTGTTTCTTGTCAGATCATCAATGCCAATAAATCCGCTGAATCGGGAGTACAAGCCATTTAAGTTGTACTCTAGGGAGCCGGCAAGCGGCCCCTCGGTATGCTCCTTCTTCAACAGTTCGACTTTGATTCCATTGTTTCGGTATTCCGCCCCGCCGATTTTCAAGGAAGTTCGACTGGTGATCGTATGATTTCTTGCCGCGCCATTCACCCTTGCATATCGAAGGCTGGCCAAATCATCGAACCGCCCGGCCTTCGTGCCGATCCACACCGTATTGTGCTCTGCGTCCCATTGAACGCGCTTGCCTGTAACATCACTGACAAGAGCTAAAGGCACATACAACTTCCCTTTATGGGCAAAGCTCTCCATCCTGCTGCTTGCCGTTTCCACGCCATCAACCATCAGGCGGGCATTATGAAGCAATCCTTCAACTGAGTTTCCTGCGGAGGCATACGCGGTTGACCCAAACACAATGCTGGATAAAGCAATACCCCATACAAAACCTTTCCATTTGTCTATCAATTGAGCCACTCCTTTAAGTAGAACTTCGTGGACGTCTATGAATATTAACAACGAGTAATAGCAATAGGTCGCAGTTATTTCTGAAATAATTTTTTCCATGAAAGTATTCCAAAAGAAAAATTCATTTGGCATAATGTACTAAATTGTTTGAACGAATAAGTTCCGAAAAAAAGCTTCTCCCGTGGGCGGCACATTTGTTTGTGTTTGTGTTATCTTGCAAGGAGGTATGAATTTGCCGGACGAGCTGCTGTATCTGCAACATCAGAACTTTGCAAATCTGAGCCCAGATCTGCAAAAGGAGATTTATAGAACCTTCTACAACATGTACTATCCGACAATTTATTACATGGTAAATAACCACTCCACAACCGAGGACATTATTCAGGAGTCATTTTTGAAAGTCATTTACCGTATGCCAGGGACAGGCAGCTTGGACAAGACCAAAGCCTGGATTAAAACAGTCGTCAAAAACACAACCTTGAATTTTTTACGAAAAAACAAAAAAGACCTTAACAATGTTGACCTGGAGCATGTTTTTAATTCTGAGCATGAATGTGTTACTGATTCAGAAGGAGTAGCAGAGAAAATCGAATTCAAGGAATTGATCCAGGCTGTTGAGCACTGCCTTCATGATTTGAAGCCAGAATATCGCATTTTAATTGAACTGAGATGGAGACGCGAGCTAAGTTACAAAGAAATAGCCGATGAGTTGAATATTACGGAACATAAGGTGAAGTACACGCTAAACCGGGCAAGAGAAGCCATTAAGAGGCGGTTAGCTAAGGAAGGAGGCTACAAATATGAGGGAGAGGCATTTTGACAAATTGTTTGATGAGGCTTTCGATGCAGCCGCCAAAAAAGCGACGGTAGTTCCTGACGCCGAACCTTCCTGGGAGAGAATGCAAAAGAAAATAGGCAGCAAAAATAAGCGACGCAAACTGCTGGGCTCGCTTCCTGTTGCCGTAGCTTCATTCCTGCTTGGGGCGTTCTTGTTCGGCTCGCCCGCGTTGACATCTGCGCTTAACCCATTGTTTGATACCGTGAAACACTATCAACAGAACGTTGTCAGTTTTGTATTTGGCACAAGAAGTACCGACGCAGGCGCACTGACACCTCCTCCTGATGAGAGCGCGGGAATAGAGGAAAACAACCTCTCAGAGCTGCCCATTTACGAAAAATCTTATTCTTCCTGGGAGGAAGCCGCGCGTCATTTTGCATTTTCAACATTAAAAATACATGACATTCCCCCGGATTACAGGCTATCGGAAGTAAGGCTCTATTCGGCAGATGCGGACAGCCCGGCGAATGAAGCGCGGCTCGTCTATTATAATCATGACAATCAGCGCTTGATCATCAAATTAAGTAAGCTGGGTGCACACACCACCATCACCTCATCCCATGCGCAAGATGGTGGAACCTATGAAGTAATTGAGCTTGATCACTTTACTGCTTACTATTTTGCGGTAAATAACGGTCTCGGGATGCTGGAATTCATCCATTCCGGTCTTCATATTTCGCTATCCGGCCCCCTGACGAAAGAGACTTTCATCCAATTGGCAGAGAGTATAAAATAACATCCACTATGATAACCGCAACCGGAATAAGTCAAAGCTAAAGGGCATGGATACGGTACAGTACCGAATCCATGCCCTACGAGTGCTTAACGATATCGTTCTAACTTTCTGGATCAATTCATTCCGTCCAGGCGATTCTCATGCGAATGAATTCAGTTACGCAAGCTCTTCCTGCGCGGGAGCCGCAGCTTGAACGTGATCTTGGTTTTTCTGCATAAGCGGAGCGATTACGCCGAATAGCATAATTTGCGCGCCGCCGATCAGAAAACCGATACCGACCATCAGACCGAGATTACGATCGTTGAATTGGGCGATATTGAACAGGCAACAAACGACGCCGACCGCGATGACGACCATCGCTACCCATTTCAGCATGCGGGACATTTCTTTATTTCTCATGAGGGAGCCCTCCTACTGTGTAAGCGCTATATGTGACCATTTTAGCACAACCTTGTGACAATTCAAAGTCATAATTCACAAGTTGGACAAAAATAGGCTCCCTCAATGCTCCCGCTCCATATTGTTTACTGTGCGGGCACGGCTTCCTCGGATGCTGCGCCGGAATTGCCGGACGAGGAGGACTCCGTCGCCGAACCTGCCTGCCCCTCCGGCGATTCGGACGGTTGGCCTTCTTTTGCGCTTTCTTCGGTCAGAATTTTCTGGCCTTTGGCTTGAAGATTATCCAGCGCGTCGGACACCGTAGCTTTGCCGTCCTTTACCTTCTGGAATTCTTCTTGCGTCAGCATGTTGAATTGCTCGAAGAACTTCTGCGGGATTTTATCGTAATCCTTGTACATATTATTCTCTACCGGCTTCAACGAGTAGAACGCTGCGATGTTGATATTGTTCTCATTGGCGATATATTTCGTTCTCGACGGGAAGTTGCCGTTCTGCAGCTTGGAAGTGACCCGCGCAAAGTCGTCGCCGTTCACGTAGCTGACGAATTTCCATGCGGCCTCCGCGTTGGCGGAACTCGCATCGATCGCGAAAATCTGGCTCGGCGACATCGCCGTGCTCTCGTCCGGATTTTGAGGATTCACCGGCATCGTCACGATGTCCCAATTCTGAATGCCTTTATCCTTCAATCTGGTTTTGGCTTCTTTGATCTGGTTCATTAAATAACTGCCTTCCATCGTCATGGCGACTTTGCCGCCGATAAACGGATCACGGAGCAGGTAGTCTTCGTAAGTGGTTGCGCCTTCGTTATTGCGATACGGATCGTCAGTGTACAACGTCTCGGATTTGATGGCCTTGTCCGCTAGCTCGAAAACATTTTTCCAGGAATCCGAATTGATCATGAGCTGCTTGGTTCCGGCATTGATATAGGACAATCCTTGAGTAGAACCGATGTTCAATCCTAAATAATAGAGCTCGTTTTGATAACCTGCCTTTAACCCGTAGACGCGGTCCTGCTCCGATCCCGTCGTCGGGAAGCGCGCGGCAAGTTCAAAAAGCTTCTCCCAGCTCATGCGGTCTTCGGGTAAAGAAACACCGTATTTATTAAATAAATCTTTATTGTAATAGATGACTTGGCTATAGAAGGTCGGAGACAATCCGTACAGAGCGCCATCGCTAGCCTGCCTGATGGAGTCCAGTATCCCCGGAGCGATTCCTTCCAGATCGAATTTATCCTTCTTGATGAACGAATCCAAGTTGTACAACTTGCCTTCGCTCGCCATTCGCCTATACTCATCGGTCCCCAGCATCAGAACGTCCGGTTTTTCTTTCTCCATAAATTCGCGCATCGACTGCTGATAGTCTTTGCCTTCTTCGTACACGTTCTGCGTAGAGACGACTTCGATTTCGATGTTCGGGTATAAGGTAGAGAATAGCATGCCGTATTCCTGATAGAACGACCGCTCATCGTAGTACATCACTTTAAGCGCGGATTTCTCATTCGTGTTCTTATCTCCGCCGCCAGTGCTGCAGCCGGAGGCCACCCCGACCAATAGCGACGTGCCCAGCAACATCGTTATCTGTTTTCCGTAACGCATTTTTTTACACTTCCTTTATTCTTAAATTCTATGAAATCGATTGGAACATCAGATTTGCTTCCTATGGCTCCCAATCTATTTACATATTGTACCATGAAAGGTATGGGTACTTTCTTAAGTTTTCCTTAACAGCACTATAGTCCTACCCATTGAACGGAGATCGCCTGTCTATCCCCAACTTAAGTCGGGGTCGGTTATCCCCTCGCGTCGGGTGACAAAGATTTAAACAGTGCGCTATGATGGGTTGAGCCGAATGAAAGGAAGATGATTCCATGAACAGATTGGAATTTATGGATAAAATCAAGAACGACTTGGAGCCCTTGCCCGAGAACGAACGGAACGAACTGCTGCGCCGCTGCGAAGAGTGCTTCGAATCCGGACTCAGACAGGGCAAGACGGAAGAAGAGATCGCCTGGGAACTTAGCGTCCCCCGAGAGACTCCGCAGGAAATATATCGCGGTTCGTCCTCTCCTCTCCCCGCACCGCCTTGGGGTCCTCCGCCCGCTGCGAAGCCCGTCACGGATACGCCCAGATTCATCGGAGTCGGCATCATGCTCTTTTTCCTCAACGTCCTCATTGCGATTCCGGTCTTCGCGTCATTGTGGGCCGCTCTGATCTCGCTATGGACAGGCGCGGTCGCGACCTTATTGTCGCCTGTCATGGCGTATCTGGAAAAAACGTTATATGGCGACTTTACGACGGCCAAATTGTTCATGGCACTGGGAATGGTCGGAGTCGGCATGCTGTTGGCCGGTTTAGCGTGGCTGCTCAGCAAATGGCTTCTGCTTGCAACGAAATCTTATGCCATCTGGAACTTTAAGACTTTGAAAGGAAGAAACTAACGATGAAGAAGCTCTGGTATCTTACCGCTATCTGTCTTATTGTGATCGGAATCGCCGGCGCGCTGCAGTATGATTGGAAAGCAGGCGACAAGGATTTGCGGGACTTCGAGAAGGAATGGACGTTCTCAGCCGACGATTTGCGTACCCTGTCGGTCGTCAGCGACTACAACGTAAGCATGAAATTCATCAAGAGCGAAGACGGGCGCAACAGCATCCGTCTGAAAGGCCGCGGAACGGAGAAGATGATCGAAAAGGCGCAAGGCGCGGAGATTGCCGACCGGACGTTAAAGCTGGATTTGGTCCGCATGCCGAAAAGATACATCAATCTCTTTAATTTCGACTTCCGCAACAACAAGGAAGAATTCGTCATCGCCGTGACGGACGACGCCATGCTCGATAAGCTGAAGATCAAGGTGGATTCCGGAAATATCGATTTGACGGACGCTCCGACTCTGTCCATCAAGGACGCGGACTTATCCACGGATTCCGGCAATCTTAAATTCAACGACTTTCACAGCGATACTCTGAACATCAAAATCGATTCGGGCAATATTAAAGGCGGCAGACTAAGTACGAATCTAACGGCATCTACCGATTCGGGCAACATTACGATCGAGAACATGACCGGCCAAGCACGCATTTCCGTGGACTCGGGTAACGTCAAGCTCTATAAACTCGATACCTCTAATGCCGAAATCAAGACGGATTCGGGTAACATCTACGTCCAGGTTCCCGCGTCGTTCGCCGGCGTTTACGACCTGAAAGTCGACTCCGGAAGAGTGCGTTCCCCCGATTCCAAGCATCAGACTACCGATTACGTGAAAGTCAGAACGGACAGCGGAAATATTACGATCGAAGAAGCCGGCCGCTAATCGACCAACGCCGAACAAACAAGCCGCGAATCTCTCGACTGGAGAGCGTCGCGGCTTGTTTCTCGTATCCCGTAATAGTGTCTGGCATGCGAAAAGGCGAGGAGGTCCTCCAACTTTGGTCGGGGCAGATTCCAAACCTGGGACGGTTACGGAAGCTCCTTCCGGGAGCTAGGATAGAGATATAACTTCTTCGCATTGGACACAAACCGAATAAGGAGGCTCACCCCGTGTTCTCGATATATAACGGTATCATTGGCGCTAGTGCGTTACTCTTGCTGATTCTCTCCTGGATCGGCGGAAGAAAAGCTTCCAGGCTGCTCTACGGCGGATCTGCGGCAAGGTTGCACCGCAAAACCCGCAAACAAATGGTGTGGGCGGCTTATATCGCCCTACCCTCGATCGGTATTATCGCGGCTACGCTCCATATGACAGCTTCGATGCCCTCCGTATTCTGGGAAGATCGCGTGCTGCTTCATCTCCCGCTAACTCTCGTACCCATACTCGCTATCTGGCTGCTGGCCATGCCGCGCTTGTGGGCGCTATGGAAAACGACCCGCACCGATTCAGGAGCACCGCTTCCCGTGGAGGTTCGCAGGCAGGCCGCGCATCCGATGCTTGTCGTCCCCTTCCAGACTTCCGCGATCGCCGCTGCCGCGATTCTTTATTTCCTGCTCGTCACGCCCGTGTCGCTCCGGTTCGGGAACGCCATCGTCCCTATCCTGCTCTGGGCGACCGCTTCCGCGGCATTATGGACGATTCGCGATCGCCGCTGCCGCGCGATCGCCAGGCCGGCGGATCGTTACGAGTCCGGCTTTGTCGCGGATCAACGACTATAAACAATCGACTCCTCGCTCTTATTAGTTGATTCTTAAGCGTACCTCCGATATATGACATCTTCTGTCTTATAGGGATGGTATACTAAAAACGATTATTCGTACGAGGAGAGACCACCCCATGAGAGCGGATCGGCTGCTTCTGATTTTGTCTTTGTTGCAAGTTCATGGACGTTTGAGCTCCCGGGAGCTTTCCCGCCGCCTCGAAGTATCGTCCCGTACCGTGCATCGCGATATGGAAGCCTTATGCAGCGCCGGCATCCCGGTGTATGCGGAACGAGGCGCGAGCGGCGGGTGGACGTTATCCGAAGGTTATCGCCACAGGATCGCCGCGGTGACGACCGAAGAGATCAGCTCGCTGTTGCTGCTCCAATCGTCCAACGTCGTCAAGGACTTGGGCTGGAGCACCCAGGTTCAGAACGCATTCCTGAAGCTCCTCTCGGCTCTGCCTGTCTCGGCAAGGAAGGGCGCGGAATACGCCCGGGCGCGTCTGCACGTGGACGGCGCGGGCTGGCATTTCTCGCCGGAGCGCGTCCCGTATTTATCCGTCGTTCAGGAAGCCGCATGGGAGCAGCGGAAGCTGCTCATCTCCTACCGGAGCTGGGAATCTGACGAGGATACGGAACGGGTCGTTCACCCGCTTGGGCTGGTTGCGAAGATGAGCGTCTGGTATATGGTAGCGGCCATCGAAGACGCCGAAGAGGAGATTCGAACTTTTCGAATCTCCCGGCTTAAGAAGGTCGATAGGTTGAATGAATCCTTCGTCCGATCGGAAACATTCGATCTTGCGGCTTTCTGGGAACAATCGACGGCACGGTTCAAGTCCAATCTCCCGCGCTATCCCGCGAAAGTACGCATAGCTTCCAATCATTGGAGACGGTTTTCCCAAGAAAGATATGTGGTCGTCCATCATCAATCAAGCTTAGTTGAAGGGGAGCGGATAGAAGCAGAGGTGGAGTTCCACACACTGGAGTCGGCATGCGAAATTCTGCTTAAATACGGCCGCCACGCGGAAGCCGTGGCACCGGAACAGCTTCGCGACGCCGTAAGCGAAGAGTGCCGTGCCGCGGCCTCCTTATATGGGTCGATCGGGAAATAAGGGGAGCTCACTCGTTCATCCAACTGGAGATTTCCCGGAAGTAGGCGATAAACTGATCCGATGCCATCGGTCGCCCGGTAAAGAAGCCCTGAATCCGGTCGCATTGCAACTGCTGCAGTCGTTGAAGCTGGGCTTCCGTCTCGACGCCTTCCGCCGTTACGGAAAGGCCCAGGCTATGAGACATATCGATGACCGCCTTCGCGATCGCGTGGTCGTCCGAATCCTCGATCATGTTCAGAATAAAAGATTGATCGATCTTGACGATATGGACGGGAAGCTTCTTGAGCCACAGCAGCGAGGATTGACCGATCCCGAAATCGTCGATCGCGATTTTGACGCCAATGTCGACCAATTCGCCCAACAAACGCACGCTGTGTTCCATGTTCTGAACGGCCGTATGTTCGGTAATTTCGAGGCACAGGTTAAACGGCTCGATCCCCGTTTCCCTTAACGCCTTGCGAACGATATCCGGAAAATCGGACTGCTGGAATTGGACCGTGGAGATATTTACCGAGATGACCAAAGACGGCATCCCCGCTTGAATCCAACGCTTACACTCTCGGCAAGCCTGCTCCAGAACCCACTGTCCGATCGGGATAATCAGCCCGGTCTCCTCCGCGAGCGGAATGAATTCTCCCGGAGGGATCGTGCTGCCTTCGGGCGAATTCCAACGGATAAGAGACTCCGCGCCGTATACCTTCCCCGTGGCTAACGAGACTTGCGGCTGATAGTCCAACGACAGTTCTCCCCGCTCCAGCGCATTTCTCAGGCCAGTCTCCATATTAAACCTCTCGACGCTCTTCGAACTTAACGCCGGCGTATAGATCTGTAGCCTGTTGCCCCCATGCTCCTTCGAATAGTACATCGCCAGATCGGCAAAACGGATCAGGGAATCGACATCCGATCCGTCATTCGGATATATGCATGCCCCGATGCTTGCGGATAGATAGAACTCCTGTCCCTCCAGCAGGAAAGGCTCGGTCAGCATTTGGAGCATACGTGCTGCGATCTTGCTGACGTCGTCTTCTCTCTCGATCCTGGATAGCAGGACGATAAATTCGTCCCCGCCCAAGCGGGCAATAATGTCTTGTTCTCCGACGCATTCCTTCAATTCGGCAGCCGCGCGCTGCAGTAGCTTGTCCCCCGTCTGATGCCCTAGCGTATCGTTGACGATTTTGAAGCGATCCAGATCGATCATCATGACGGCGAGCTTGTTCCCGTCGCGCAGTCGTTCCTCCATCGCCTCTTGTAACTGGTCTTTGAACAGCAGACGGTTAGGCAAGCCTGTCAACGAATCTTGATAGGCAAGTTGAGTGATTCTGGCCTCATTCGCTTTCTTCTCCGTAATATCGGTCAGCGAACCGATGATCCGGATCGCCGTTCCGAGTTCGTCTCTCACGACATCGCCCGCCATGAACACCCAGATGAATTGTCCGTCCGAACCGGGAATTCGAAACTCCAACTGCAACGGCTTGTCCATCTCGGTCGTTTGCTTGAACGCGTTGCGGACGGCTCTGCGATCCTCCGAATGGATGAGTCTGAACAAGGAAAGGGGGTGACTCGTCAGCTTTGCGGTAGAAGTATGTAAAATTTTGTGCGCGCGGATGTTCCAATCAATCCGGCCCGATGTCACATTCCAATCCCATATGCCGTCGTTTGTCGTTCGGGAGACGATCTCAAGCTTCTCGGCAATCGAACGTACCCGGTTGAAAAGCAACTCGCGCTCGAGTGCGACAGCCAGAATCGTGAAGCTGTGCCTAGAAAGGTCGTTCGCGACCAGATTGTTAAGCGGATCGAGCGGACCCGCAAGCACGATGTAGCCCCAGTTCTTCATCTCCGACTTGATCGGATGCAGAATGATGACGTCTTCTCCTCCCGGACCCGTGCTTGGCGGCAAATAATCGAGCGGCGGGAAATGCCGCAGGTCGTACTTCTCGCCTTGCGGTGGGACCGGATCACCGTTCTTGCTGAATACTTGGCGCACGACCAGCTTCCTCTGCCCGCCCTCGTCTTCTTCCCACAAGGCCAGGCATGCCCAATGGGATAAGTTCCAGAACAACTTAGCGATATTGATGTTTTCATCTTTCGTCGCATTAATAAGTCCGCGCGTCATTTTATAATTGTTGGTCGTTATGTTGTGAAAAGAACTGCGCAGTTGGGACAAGTTCCGCAAATATCGGTCGAAATCTTCCGCGGATACGAATTGCGTCCTTTCCGAACAGGCGCACGAAGACCTGACGATGAATCGAGCCCGTATGATCGTCTCCCGTTCCGCCGGCGGACGACCCTGCAGCATTTCGAACGCTTTGCACACCGCTTCCCGCGCCATCTCCTCGAAAGGCTGCTGGACCGTCGATAGCGAAGGGTAGTTTACGGCAGCCTGATGAATGTCGTCGAATCCGGTAACCGCATAATCCCGCGGCACGTTGAAGCCTTTCGACTGCAGACAATCGATGGCGCCAAGCGCGATCATATCCGTTCCCGCCGCGATCGCAGTAAACGGAACTTCTCTAATCAGCAGCTCTTCGGCGGCGGATATGCCGCTTGCCAATAAATTATCGTGTGCCTTCACGATCAGGCGCTCGTCAAGCGGCACTCCTCTCTCATATAGCGCATCCAAATACCCTTTGTAACGTTCAAGAAGGTCGTACTGTTCCATATTGCCGATAAAAGCGATCTCCCGATGACCGTGATCGAGTAGATGTAATACCGCGTCCTTCATGCTCGCACGGTTCTCCGTCAGGACGGAATGCCCCTGCGGGTATGGGGACTGAAATCCGATGCAAACAAAAGGTTTATCGCCGGTTTCGAGTATTTCCAGAAGTGAAGGACTTGCGGACGGAAGGATGAGAATCCACGCATCCACAATCTCGAACGCGATAGGTTCTTCCAACGAGGTAATGCCTAGATAGTCGTCGGCAGCCTGTATGGCGAACAGTTGCGATCGTCTTTCCCGAACGGCTTGATGGATGTGGGGCAGCAGCCTGCCATAGTACTCCCCATCCAGGTGCGGTGCGATGACGCCGATTCGATATTCTTGAACCATGGTGCTCCCCGCCTTCTATGATTAGGTCGATCGTTAATGAGAGATATTGTCAAATTTCAACATGAGCACTCAAAATCCTTTTCCAGACCCTTATTTGGATAAAAAAAACATAAAGCCCAAGCAGGCTTCATGTTCCGTAGAGTGGAGTATGTTATTGCGATTATACGGCCTGCTCCGGCCCACTTAAATACAACTTACGGAACTTCAAGTACGATGCGATCCTCCAAGGTACGACGTACCCGATCAACACAGTCATGAACAAAGAATACATCGTCTCTTGATCAATGCCGCTCAAGTAATCTCGGAGGATAAATCGGACGGCGAGGACGCAGATGAATGAAACGAAAAAACCGATGCTTTTGACCGTGTAGATTTGTTGGTCTGCTCTCCGCTCGTAATTCGTCGTCAGGATAAGCGGCAAAGACAGCAAACCCCCGATTCCGATCGCTGCGATCCATTCCCAAGCCGGTGCATGCGCCTTCGGATTCACGATCAGGAACAGGCAGGGAACAAGAAACAACAGCGGCCTGAGCAGCCGGAAGCCGCTCCCCTGAATCGGCCTATACATTCCCCGTGTTCTTCTCCAAATAATCAATACGGCAACGAGTATGACAATCCCATAAACCGAAAAATCCATATTACGCCACCTTACCTAATGGATTTCATTATCTTATCATAAGGATGTTGTATTGGTGAAGCCAGCTAATTGAAAAAGCGAATCTGCTTGATTTGCGTTGCCCAGCGATCGTAAGTTTTTCTCGCTTTGCTGCGGTTGTCCGGACTCAAGGTAAGGCCCGACATGGACGCGATCCGTTCTGCGTTATCCGATACGGACAGGTTGTCGGTATCGATGTGGTGCCGAAACGTCTCTCCCGACAACGCCTCCATACACCTATCGATCTGCGCCGCCGCCCACGAACGTTCGCCCTCTCCGCGGCTTTTTAGCCGTCTAAGCAGCGTCCCCTTGGATGCGCATAAGGAGTAATGGCGCACGTCCGCGCCGCTTGCACGCAATCTCCCCACGATCTCGTCGAAATATTCCGACTGTACAATTGTCATGGGAGCAATCACGATCCCTGTGTATTCCCGGTTGAGATGTTCAAGCATCGCGTAATTCGTTTCCCGCCACATCGGATAATCCTGAAAATCGGGCTTGGAGATTTCCTTGGGGACATTTTTGCGAATATAGTAACCGGCATTCTCCGGGTCGTACACGTAGGAGTTCGGCAGCCTCCGATGAAGTTCGTAAGCCGTCTGCGATTTGCCGGAGCCGAACGCTCCGTTGATCCAGATGATCATCTTATCACCCCAATGAAAACGAATCGCCTTTTCCTTTAATTTATCATAGTTCGAATCGTGCGAGGAGACCTCGTTGATGCGGGATTTGATCGATTTTTTCGAGTATCTCCGCCACTTTTCCCGCCACCGCTGCGAGTTGTACGATTTTTTCGAGTATCTCTGCCACTTTTCTCGCCACCGCTGCGAGTTGCACGATTTTTTCGAGTATCTCTGCCGCTTTTCCCGCTACCGCAGCGAGTTGTACGATTTTTTCGAGTATCTCTACCCCTTCTCTCGACACAGCAACAAGTTGTACGATTTTTTCAAGTATCTCTACCCCTTCTCTCGACACAGCAACAAGTTGTACGATTTTTCGAGTATCTCTGCCACATTTCTCGCCACAGCAACAAGTTGTACGATTTTTTCGAGTATCTCTGCCACTTTTCTCGCCACCGCGGTCAAGTCCATTTTTATGTGTATATTCTCTTTAGATGAGGTTAGCCGGATGCAGTTAAACACGGCTACCTTTTTCTTTTTTCCATACTAGGTATGTCCGCATGTCAATAAATCGTTTTTCTT
>NZ_VNJJ01000014.1 GCF_007786475.1 Cohnella terricola
CACCCGTCCGCCGCTAAGTTATTCAGGAGCAAGCTCCTAAATAACTCCGCTCGACTTGCATGTATTAGGCACGCCGCCAGCGTTCGTCCTGAGCCAGGATCAAACTCTCCATAATAGAGAGCCAGAAGGCTCAATCTGTATTGCTGGTTTCGTCTTTCGACGTTTTTGTTTCTTACGCTCAATGTTCAGTTTTCAAAGAACAATCGGTGTTTCGTTTTCGTCGTCCGCGCTAACGGCGACTTTAATAATATACCACAGCGCCCATCTCATTTGCAACAAGTAATTTATTCCAAATTCCGATGTTTCTCGTTAGCCTTTCGGCTTGCCCAAGAGGCGCGAAAACTAATGTATCACATCCGCACCTGGCCCGTCAACCACAAATCAGACATTTTTCGCGGAAAATCCTCTTCATGATAAAAACCGTCCGCGCCGCAGACAGTTCAGACAAGCAATGCCCATTGCAGACCTAACACAAGACCAATTCCGGGAAGTCCGAGAACGGCAACCGTTCCGATCGTAAATGGATTGAGCGGAACGTACCAACCGGTCACCCATCCCGAGAAATTCAGCGCATATAACGCCGCGGCGGCCAATGCCAAATGCAACCCGAACCTGGTTAACCATCCTTTGGGAACGTTTCGCCGCAGCAGGACGATGCCCAAGGATAATCCTGATGCGATCAACAAAACAAGCCAGAAGGTTTTCATCCCGCCCCCTCGCCCTCCTTCCGCTCCGGCCGATCTTCCCATTGAAGCTTCGCCTGCCTAAGCAGCATGCCGAGTTTTTTCTCTGCGGCTTCCAAACTATAGATCGCATAGTCTACATGATCTTCCCCCAGAGCGTGGTGGAATCTCCATTCGGCCACTTTCCGCTCCTGTTCTGCCCTACGGATGTCCGCTATGAGACTTTGGCGTTCAACGGACTGCACCGAGGCCTGCTCGCGTTTCGTTTTCAACCGCAAGATCATCCCTCCGCATCATCAATTGGCCCGTCCCAAAGGACAACCCATTACTATTTCTATGGCCAACCCCTTTCCAATAGAACCAAGTAAACTTATAACTTCTGAATAATACAGAAAACCCCGAAACCCGCCTAACGGCGAATTTCGGGGTTTAAGCCTATTTGCTCAGTTCAACTTAGTTCAACTCTCTTCGACCCTCCAACGCTTTGGAGATCGTCACTTCATCCGCATATTCCAAATCTCCGCCAACCGGCAATCCGTGCGCGATGCGAGTTACTTTAATCCCGAAAGGCTTAACCAACCGGGAAAGATACATCGCCGTAGCCTCGCCTTCGATATTGGGATTCGTCGCCAGAATCAGTTCCTGTACTCGCTCGTCTCCGAGACGTCGGACCAATTCGGCGATTCGAATATCGTCTGGCCCAAGACCATCCATCGGGGAGATCGCGCCATTAAGCACGTGATAGTGCCCGTTATATTCCCGCGTCCTCTCCATCGCAACAAGATCTTTCGGCTCCTGTACGACGCAGATGGCGGACATATCGCGCGATTTATCCGAACAAATGCGGCATGGGTCCGTGTCGGTTATATTGCAACAGACAGAGCAATAAGTCAGATTACGCTTGACGCTCACAAGCGCTTTGGCGAAATCGATCACGTCTTCTTCTTTCATTCGCAAGACGTGAAACGCCAATCTTGCGGCCGTCTTCGGCCCGATGCCCGGAAGGCGGGAGAAGGAGTCGATCAGCTTGGCAATCGGTTCCGGATAGAACAAGGGCTCCAGTCTCCTCCATTCGTCTTATGCCGGCAGCCGCCATAGGCGGCCGGTCACCCGCTTAGAACAAGCCGGGAATTTTCATGCCTCCGGTATACTTGCTCATGTCTTGGTTAGCCAGGTCGTCGGCTTTGGTCAATGCGTCATTCACCGCCGTTAGGACGAGGTCTTGAAGCATTTCGACGTCTTCCGGATCTACGGCTTCCGGTTTAATCTTGATATCAAGCAATTTCTTGTGGCCGTTGACGGTAACGGAGACGACTCCGCCGCCTGCCGTTCCTTCAATTGTCTTGCTGCCGAGTTCTTCTTGCGCTTTCAGCATTTGCTCTTGCATTTTTTTGACTTGTTTCATCATTTGGTTCATGTTGTTCATGGTTAGCAACCTCCCAAGTTAACTTCAATCTTCTTTAACTGTCACTAGGTCTTCTCCGAACAGCCGAACGGCTTCATCGATCAGAGGCTCGCCCGCTTCGGCGGTTTCCTCCGGCACGAGCAGCAATTCCTCAGCACCAGCAGGCTCCTTCGGAGATCCGGAGCTATCGGCGAGCGCTTCCTGCCACTCTTTTTGCATGACCGTCACCAATTGAGTGGGGCTTCCGAAGACCGTGCTCAGCACGCCTTCGACGATCCCTTTGTTCGCCGGCCTCTCTGTATTCTCCCGATGAAACGTATTGCGGAACGCGACAACGAACGTATCGCCGGTATAGGAGACAGGCTCGCCATCCAGCAGCATAGCGTGAATCGTTCGCCCCTTCTCCTTGACGCCTTCCATAATCTGAGGCCATTTGGCGAGCGAAGCTCCGGATGAAGCCCGCGCTTCCGCGAAAGAGACCAGCTTCTGGCGGGACACATTCGAAGGACGCGGCGTCGCGGACGCTCCTCCGCCGGCGCTCCCCCTGGCATTGCCCGTTCCCCCGGAGGAGGTTCCTCTCCCCCCCGAATGAAGCGAAGCGCCTTCGCTAATCATCGTTCCCAGCTTGTTCTCCAAGGCGGCGATCTGCTGCTTCAACTGTCCGAGCTCGCCCCGGCTTACTCCCGCTCCATCGGTGCTTGCGGCAGAATCCCGCGGCTCCGAAGCGGCTGCGCCCGGGCTGTTCGAACAAACCTTGAGCAAGGCGATTTCGAACATCGTCTGCGGATGGGCCGCGTATTTCATTTCCCCTTGGTAACGGTTTAACAGATCAATGATATCAAATAACCGCTGTCTGGAAAATCCATCTGCCATCTCTTTCAGTTCCGCGGGATTTGCGATGCGCCCCGAGGAGTCTCCGGCTTCCGGCGCCAACTGTGCCAGCAGCAAATCGCGGAAATAATGCATCAGCTGCTCGAGACACTTGTCCGCGCTTTTACCGGCTTTCATCATTTCATCGATCTCAAGCAACACCTTGGAAGCATCGTTCTCCCGGATGGCGATCGCCAGCCTTGCGAACTGTTCCGAGGGCAACCCTCCCGTTGCCTCGACCGCTTGCGCGAGACTTACGCGACTGCCCGTGAACGAAGCGATCTGATCCAACAGGCTAAGCGCGTCGCGCATCCCTCCGTCCGATAGACGAGCGATATAACGAAGCGCTTCTTCTTCCGCGTCGATCTGCTCTTCCTCGCATATTTCCCGCATAAGTCCCGTTTGTTCCTCTAGCGGAACTCTGCGGAAATCGAACCTTTGGCAACGAGAAATAATTGTCGGAGGCAGCTTGTGCGGCTCGGTCGTCGCCAAGACGAACATGACGTGAGCCGGCGGCTCTTCCAACGTCTTAAGCAGAGCGTTGAAAGCCTCCGTCGTCAACATGTGAACTTCATCGATAATATACACTTTACGCCGGACTTCCGTCGGCGTGTATTTGACTTTATCGCGAATATCGCGAATTTCTTCAACCCCGCGATTGGATGCCGCATCGATCTCAACAACGTCCATGACGGACCCGCTCGTAATTCGTTCGCACCGCGAACATTGATTGCAGGGTTCTGGGGAAGGTCCGTGTTCGCAGTTCACCGCTTTCGCCAATATTTTCGCGGCGCTCGTCTTGCCCGTGCCTCGCGGGCCGCTGAACAAATAAGCATGGGAAAGCCTATTCTCGCGAATCGCGTTCTGCAATGTCTGTACGATATGTTGTTGCCCGACCATGTCCTTGAACGTCTGGGGACGCCAGGCCCGGTACAAAGCAAGATGTGCCATGCTTGTCGCTCCCGTCGGCTTGCCGTTTCACTCATTATACATCATCGCAAGGCGGCGCTCCACCGCCTACCCCGATTTCTTATCCCTCTCTAAGTCTTCGCGCACGGCAGCCATACCGTAAACTCCGTCCCATGCTCATCCGACGATACTTCGATGGTCCCCCCCAGATCATCCACAATTCGCTGACAAACGGAAAGGCCGAGTCCCGTGCCCTGCGGTTTCGTCGTGAAGAACGGGTCGAACACTTTATCCAGAACGTCGGGCGGTATCCCCGGCCCCGTGTCGATAAATTCCGCCGCCAATTTGTCCGATCCGCCGGGATCGCCGTGCTCGCGAATTATTAAAGTCCCTCCTTCGCCCATTGCTTCGATCGCGTTTTTTCCTAGATTCAAGAACACTTGCTTCAATAGTTCTTTGTCCGCCAAGATCGGAGGCAATCCCGGTTGGGGATAATAAAGTACCGTTACATTATGCATAATTGCTTCATTTTGAATCATTGGCATAATCTCCTGTACAACCTGCCCAATTTCCATCCAATCCCGTTTGATTTCTTTCGGCTTGCTCAGCAGCAGAAATTCGCTAACGAGTCCGTTCACCCTCTCGAGCTCCGAAAGCACGATTCCCACGTATCCTTGTTCCTTGTCCATCCCGCGATCGTTAAGAGATTTATTCAACAGCTGCATGAATCCTTTGATGGCCGTTAACGGATTGCGTATCTCGTGAGCCGTTCCCGCAGCGATCTGGCCGATGGTCTTCAACCGGTCGGACCGCCTGATCTGCTCCTCCAACACCATTTGATGCGAGACGTCCCGGAAAAGAATGAAGGCGCCTGTTCTCTCTCCGTTGTCCTCTAGCGCCTCCCCGTCGATCATCAGCTTCCGGCTGAACGGACCTTGTTTCCAGTCCAGCACGCGGTTGCGGAACGCTTGACCCTCGAGCAGGCTTCGGTCAAACGGATAGGGCCGCAAGCCGGCCGCTTCGAACCACTCCTCGGCGGACTTGTTCGCGATATCGGCCCGGGCAAAGCCGAAAAAGGAACAGATCATCTCACTGACTTCCACGACGCGAAATTCCGAATCCAGAAATAGAACCCCTATTCCCTCCAACGTTAGAAACCGATTCACGAATTGCCGAACGAAACGCTCTCGTTTCACCCCATACGCATGCATGACATCATTCGCGAGCATTGCCGGTTCGTCCATCATTATAATCACCTCCGGTCAACGATCCGCCAATTGTAAATATTCGGTATATTACGCCAATTCCCTCCTTTGGACCTATATCGATGGAAGGATTTTCTACACAAAAAAAGCGGCATAACGGAATCCGTCATGTCGCTTCGTTTCGTTCATCTCATATTTGAGATCCTATGTGGATCAGGACCGTGCACCTGATCTCGATAATTGTGAACCAGCCGAATAAGAACGAGTCGCTCGGGCCGAGCTACCCTCCAGCACAAGAACTAAACCACTTACGGCTGCTTCCTTCCGGACCTGACCGGGTTCATGGCCGTCCCTCGCGGAGGACCCTGCCGTCAACACGGCATCGAACCTACCGGAACCTGCATCACAAAACCTAAAACAGGAATTCAACCTCGCTGGAGCGGATTGCGAGTTACAGGGCACCGCTACCTCCCCGTCTAGCACGGCAAAACTAAGTATAACGAATTGCGGCGGGAAGTGCAACCGAAGGAAACCATTCCCTCGGAATATTTATTTCATCGATTTGACGTGGATCGTATATCTCGGATAATTAAACCTGAGTACCGTAGCCGCCTGTTGTTCCACCGTAGGGATCTCCCTTGCCTCAAGGCCGGGAGCGAGCTTGATCGTGACGTAAGCATCCGCTCCGTTAAAGGTGATATTCGAATCGACAACGCCGGGCACGTTCTTGATCGCCCTCCGCATGGACGTATTATCGGTGGCGTAGTTCGTTACGATGTGATGACCGGGCAGGCCCGGGTGAGTGCTTGTCCTTCCCATGTATCCGTCCGGTTTGTAGCTCTGCGTCTTAACGCCTCCGTGAGTGCCGCAACCGGCCGATATCATCAGCGCGCAGACCGCCAGACCCGCCGGCATCCATTTTCGCAACAGTTTGCTCATGAAAAAAACCTCCCTTTTATCCCGTAGGATTTCAAAGGAGGCTTGTCTCTATACGTGAATTTTAAGCCGCTCCGCGCGATATTCCGCACGGGCCGATGGCCGGGCTATTAAATACCGTATTTTTTCTTGAACTTGTCAACGCGACCGCCTGCATCGATAAACTTCTGTTTACCTGTGTAGAACGGGTGGCAAGCTGAACAAACTTCGACTTTCAGATTCGATTTGATCGAACCTGTTTCGAAAGTGTTCCCGCATGCGCAAGACGCCGTAATCACATTGTATTGCGGATGAATGGATGGTTTCAAAGGGTTCACCTCTTTCCGCCCTGGATCACATGCGGACCCAGAGTAAATAAACACATAAAAGATTATAACACCATGCGCCGAAGGTGACAACTATGGATCGCGGAAGCCTGGACAGCAGCGAACAGACGCGCGATTACAAAGAAACGCCTGGAGGAACGTGAGTGTATGAACCGATAACCACGTCAGGCAGTTCTTGTCTATAGATATCGAGCAACGTCTTCATTCCGTAAATCTCGCCTTTGGCAGGCGGGATCAACTCCAGATAAGCATCCGGATCGATGTTGAGATTGCGCATCTGAATGAGCTTGAGTTCGGTCCGGCGAGCAAAATCGATCATGGCTTCGATCTCTTCTTCGCGATCCGTTACGCCTGGGAAGATCAAGTAATTGATCGACGTGTATACGCCTTTGTCCGCCGCATATTTGAGCGACTTCTCCACGTTCTTAAGCGTGTAACCGCGAGGCTTGTAATAGGCGTTATAATGCTCGTCAATCGCGCTGATCGTGCTCACCCGCATCAGATCCAATCCAGCGTCCACGATCGCCCGCATATGATCGGACAAGCCCGCGTTCGTATTGATGTTGATATAGCCGAGAGATGTCTGGGCGCGTACCCGCTTGATCGCTTCGATAATCGTCTTCGCCTGCGTTGAAGGCTCGCCTTCGCACCCCTGGCCAAAGCTGATGATCGATCTTGGCGTCTTCAGATGCTCCAGCATGATTTCGACAACTTCGTCGGCTTCGGGCCGGAATTTCAGCCGGGTTTGCGGGGCGACGAATCCGCTGTCGTCGGGTTGCTCCGAGATGCAGCCGTAACAGCCGGCATTACACGCGAAAGATACGGGAACCGCGCCTTCCAACCGTTGAAGGAACGTATTGGAGGCCGTCAAGCACTCGTACCCGAGCGCGCAATTGGAAAGATGCTTATACAGCCGGTTGTCCGGATAAGTCTTTAAAAGCCTATCGACTTCAAGCTTCAGTTCCGTACGATCGCAGTTCTCGGGATTCCACGGCTCCGGATCGTCGCTCTGTGCCGCGGCGACGTAAAAACCGCCGTCTTTCCAGACGACCGCCGTATATCCGAACAAAGGAAACTTCTGCGTCTTATCCGTTTTGTAATACCCCGGTACGTAAAATCGGGTGAAGCCTTGCGGCAACAGGGCCCCGACCGCCTGATAGTCGCCTGGAAGAAGCTGCATTTTCCCACTTTCCGGATCCATGCCGATCGGGCGGGTATGAGGGAGCCCAACCAATGTGGCTCCGGCAGGCAACGGAATCAGCTCATCCTCGAGAAGCTCCACGAGATCGCCTCCGCTGCGGGCAATTCCGTACAGCTCGGGATGATCAAATACGTTGCCTTGTTCGTCTGCGTATACAAGATGCATGGGCTAAGCCCTCCTCACGATTTCCGATTAAGAGGAGCTGCTTCGCGTCGAGCGGCGTCCTCCGCCGGAGTTGGACGACGGACTGGGCGTACTCGGCCCACCGCTAGTGTCCAGCATATCCAAAAATTCTTGGTTTGTTTTCGTATTGGCCAATTTCTTCAGGAACCCTTCCACGTATTCCATGGAATCGTTCATGCTCTTGCGAATCGCCCACAGCTTGTCGAGCGCTTCCTTGTCGAGCAGCATTTCTTCGCGTCTCGTACCCGATCGTCTAATATCCAGAGCCGGGAAGATACGCCGTTCCGAAAGCTTGCGGTCCAGGTGAAGCTCCATGTTGCCCGTTCCCTTAAATTCCTCGTAAATGATATCGTCCATACGCGAACCGGTCTCTACGAGCGCCGTCGCTAGAATCGTCAAGCTCCCGCCTTCCTCGATGTTGCGTGCCGAACCGAAGAATCTTTTCGGACGATGGAAAGCCGCCGGATCAATCCCCCCGGACAACGTGCGCCCGGACGGCGGAACGACCAGATTATACGCTCTCGCAAGCCTTGTGATACTATCCAGCAAAATAACAACGTCGCGCTTATGCTCAACAAGACGCAATGCCCTCTCCAGTACGAGTTCCGCAACCTTGATATGGTTTTCCGGCACCTCGTCAAAAGTAGACGCGATGACCTCTCCCTTGACCGAACGTTGCATGTCCGTCACTTCCTCCGGACGTTCGTCGATCAACAGCACGAATAAGTCGATATCCGGATGATTCGTCGCGATGCTGTTGGCGATTTCTTTAAGCAGAAGCGTTTTCCCTGCTTTGGGTTGCGCGACGATCAAACCACGCTGGCCCAGCCCGACCGGAGCGACAAGATCCATAATGCGCGTGGACAAGTTCGTGGGAGAGGTTTCAAGCTTGATTTTTTTCTGCGGATACAACGGGGTAAGAGCGGGAAAATGCAGGCGTTCCGCGGCGGTTTCCGGAGAGACGCCGTTGACGGCGTTCACTTGCAGGAGCCCGAAATAACGTTCGTTCTCTTTCGGCGCCCGGCATTTGCCGGACACTAAATCCCCTGTTCGCAAATCGAATTTGCGAATCTGCGAAGCGGAGATGTAGATGTCCTCCGCACTTGGCAGATAGTTGATCGGCCGCAAAAATCCGAAGCCCTCGGGCAGCACCTCAAGCACGCCCTCCATGTACATCAAACCGCTTCTCTCGGCTTGCGCGCGCAGGATCGCGATAATCAATTCTTTTTTCTTCATTTGGGCATAATTGTTGATTTGGTGCTGCTTTGCAAGCTTATACAGCTCGGTCAGCTTTAACCCTTCCAAATCGGCCATCATTAAATCGGTCAAAAGTATCCCCACTTTTATTCAATAATTACGACGAGCGCAAGTTAACCGTGACGCCAGACTTCCGCACCTAGATTGCTAAGCTGCGTCACCAAGCGTTCGTAACCTCTGTCGATGTATTCCACTCCGCTGATTTCCGTCGTTCCGTCCTCTACGGTTAGCGCAGCCACAACTAGCGCGGCTCCCGCCCGAAGATCGGCAGCTCTCACTTTCGCGGCGTTGAGCGGTCCTCCCTCAATGATGGCGGAACGGCCCTCGACCCGGATTTGCGCGCCCATTCTGACGAGCTCGGGAACGTGCTTAAAGCGGTTATTGTATACGTAATCGGACAGAACGCTTACTCCGCGCGCTTGCGTCAGCAAGCTGGTCATTGGCGATTGCAGATCGGTCGCGAAGCCTGGGTAGACAAGCGCCTTCACGTCGACCGCTTCGTACAGGGATTGCCCGACCACGCGAATCGATTCGTCCATCTCGTACACGTGAACGCCCATCTCTTGAAGTTTCGCCGTCATCGCTTCAAGATGTTTAGGAATAATATTATCGATAAGAACGTCGCCGCGGGTAGCCGCAGCGGCAATCATATAGGTTCCCGCTTGTATGCGGTCAGGTATGATAGAATGCCGACACCCGTGCATCTCGCGAACGCCTTCAATTCGGATCGTCTCCGTTCCGGCTCCTTTGATCTTCGCTCCCATGGCGTTCAAGAGCGTCGCCACGTCGATAATCTCAGGCTCTTTCGCCGCATTCTCGATCAAGGTGACCCCTTTGGCTCTGGATGCCGCAAGCATGATATTGATCGTGGCTCCGACGCTGACGACGTCCAAATAGATTTTCGCCCCTCTTAATTCCTTGGCTCGAATCCGTATGGAACCATGCTCGTTAGTCACTTCGGCCCCTAGTGCCTCGAAGCCTTTAATATGCTGATCGATCGGACGAGGTTCGAAGTTGCAACCCCCGGGCAAGCCGATTGTCGCTTCCCCGAATCTGCCCAACAGAGCCCCCATCAAATAATAAGAGGCCCTTAATAGTTTTACCCTTCCATTGGGCATTGGAACCGACCGCATGGAAGAGGGATCGATCGTCATCGTGTCGTCTTGCCAGGTTACCGTGCCCCCCAGCTCCTCCAACAATTCCGCATAAACCGCCACATCGCTAAGTTGAGGAAGGTTGTCCAGCCTCACTTCGGATTCTGCCAGTATCGCTGCAGGAACGAGGGCGACCGCGCTGTTCTTCGCGCCGCTGATTCCGACCGTACCTCTTAGCGGCCGGCCTCCCCGGACCATTAATTTATCCATGAATGCCGTCTTCCTCCTCGTGTTGTTGCAGACCGGAATCTCCGGCACATGAAGGAACGGGAAAACGCCCTTGGACGTTTTCCCGCAGTGTAGTTCGATGATAAAGTAATATGGAAATTAAGCTTTGTTGTTGCTTCCGAACAAACGGATTTTCTCTTGCACGACCGCTTGCATCGCATCGCGGGCAGGCGTCAAGTATTTACGAGGATCGATGACGTCAGCGTCTTTCGCAAGCTTCGCGCGAATCGCCTCCGTGCAAGCGACTTGGTTCTCCGTGTTGACGTTGATTTTGCCTGCGCCGGCTTGGATCGCTTCGCGGATCATGTCGTCCGGAACGCCGGAGCCGCCATGAAGAACGATCGGAACAGGAATTTTCGCAACAACTTCTTTAATAATATCGAAATGGATTTTGACTTCGCCTTTGTACATGCCGTGCGCCGTACCAACAGCAATCGCCAGACAGTCTACTCCCGTTTCTTCATAGAAACGGATCGCTTCTTCCGGCTTAGCCAGCGATGCATCCGCTTCGTCGACGCTCAGATCGTCTTCGACGCCGCCGATCGTGCCCAGCTCGCCTTCAACGGATACGCCCATCGCGTGGGCAGCTTTCACGACTTCTTTGGTCAGACGGATATTATCCTCGAAGGAATGGTGCGATCCGTCGAACATAACGGAAGAGAAGCCTGCGCGGATACATTTCATGGCAATGTCGAAGTTACTGCCATGGTCCAAGTGCAGAGCGATCGGAAGACCGGACTTCTCGGCAGCCGCTTTGGCGATCGCCACCGTGTATTCGATTCCCATGTACTTCAAAGCGCCTTCGCTAACGCCGAAAATAAACGGGGAGTTCTCAGCGATCGCCGCGTCCGTGATCGCTTGGGCAAACTCAAGGTTGTTCATGTTGAATTGTCCAACTGCATATTTCCCTGCTTTGGCTTGCGGTAAAAACTCAGTCATCGATACTAATGGCATAGTCTACAATTCCTCCTGCGATTTCATTCGTTTTGTCACGTATCGTACATACTGCGTTATTATACCACAAAATAATCGGACGAAGTAAATAGAACGGGTGTTTCCTCCCTTTCCCGATTTACCGGTTCAGGAGCCCGTCGCGAAATGAGAGGACGAGCCTTGTCCCATCTGCATATTTACGGCCAATCTCATCTCGTCGATATCGAAAGGTTTCGTAAAATGCATCAGCGCTCCCAGATCGGTCGCTTCCTTGATCATGTCCAGCTCGCCGTACGCGGTCATCATGATCACTTTAATTCCTCTATCGTATTCTTTAATCTGCTTCAAAATTTCGAGCCCGTCCATGCCCGGAATCTTCATATCAAGCAAGACGAGATCGGGACGATGGTTCTTTACAATGTCCAAAGCCGCCCTTCCGTTAGCCGCTTGAAAAGTATCGTAGCCTTCGGTGGCAAAAACTTCGAGCAACAAAATGCGGATCCCGACTTGATCATCCACGATCAATAACCTTTTCTTGTCCAAGAACTCATCCCCCCGAATCACTGTTGTAGCCTTATTCGTGACCGCAAGCTCAAATTCCTTCTATTTCCATGTAAAAAACTGTTGATCTCTCAAATATATTATTAGCCTTACTAGGCTCCTCCCATTCAAGATATCGCCCGTTTATGCAAAAACCGCCCCGGCATTCGCCAAGGCGGTCTGATGTACATGAAATTAAGCTTCGGAGCGGCGAAGGGCCGCCTTTACGAATTCCCGGAACAACGGCTGCGGACGATTCGGACGGGAAGTGAATTCCGGATGGAATTGCACGGCCAGGAACCACGGATGATCCGGCAGCTCGATCATTTCCACGAGGCGTCCGTCCGGGGAAGTCCCGGAAATGCGCAGGCCGGCCTCTTCGATGCGCTCGCGGTATTCGTTGTTGAACTCGTAGCGATGGCGATGGCGTTCGTATACGAGCTCATCTCCGTAACATTGCGCCGCCAAACTTCCCGGCACCAGCTTGCAAGGATATAGGCCCAGACGCATCGTACCGCCAAGATCTTCGATATCCTTCTGTTCCGGCAGAAGATCGATCACCGGATACGGAGTCGCAGGATGAATCTCGGAGCTGTTCGCCCCATCGAAGCCGGCCTTGTGGCGAGCGTATTCTACGACCGCTACTTGCATGCCCAAGCAAATACCGAAGAAAGGCGTTCCGCTCTCGCGGGCATAACGGATCGCGGCAATCTTGCCTTCGATGCCCCGGTCTCCGAAGCCTCCCGGCACGAGAATGCCGTGCACGCCGCCCAGCAGTTCGTTCACGTTGGCCGGAGTCACTTCCTCGGCGTTCACCCAACGGATGTCCACTTCGGAATCCGCGTCGATTCCGGCATGCGCAAGAGACTCGACGATGCTCAAATAAGCGTCGTGCAACGCGACATATTTGCCGACGATGGCGATTTCCGTTTTCTTCTGAAGCGATTTGACCCGAGCGACGAGTGCTTCCCATTCCGTCATATCCGGCGCGCCGGTCGGCAAATTCAAATGCTTGACGACGTAATCGTCCAATCCTTCGGCTTGAAGGTTAAGCGGCACTTCATACAAGGTGGAAGCATCGCGGCATTCGATGACCGCGTTCGCGTCGATGTCGCACAAAGATGCGATCTTGCGCTTCAAATCCTCGGCGAGCGGATACTCCGTACGGCAGACGATGACGTTAGGCTGAATCCCGATGCTGCGCAGTTCCTTCACGCTATGCTGGGTCGGCTTTGTCTTCACTTCTCCCGCGGCTTTAATATAAGGGATTAGCGTCACATGAATATACATGACGTTCTCCCGGCCGATGTCGCTCTTGATCTGGCGGATCGCTTCCAGGAACGGCAAGCTTTCGATATCTCCGACCGTGCCGCCGATCTCCGTGATGACGACGTCCGATCCGGCCTCTTTGCCCGCGCGGAAGACGCGGTCCTTAATCTCGTTCGTAATATGCGGAATAACTTGAACCGTGCCGCCCAGATATTCGCCGCGGCGTTCTTTGCTGATGACCGTCGAATAAATTTTGCCCGTCGTCACGTTGCTGTTCTTCGATAAATTAATATCGATAAAACGTTCGTAGTGCCCCAGATCCAGATCGGTCTCCGCTCCGTCGTCCGTCACGAACACTTCGCCGTGCTGATAGGGACTCATCGTCCCCGGATCGACGTTAAGATAAGGATCGAACTTCTGAATCGTCACCTTCAGCCCGCGATTTTTAAGCAACCTGCCGAGCGAAGCGGCGGTAATGCCTTTGCCGAGCGAGGAGACGACGCCTCCCGTTACGAAAATATATTTGGTCACTCTGTACGAAACCTCCCGCTGCATGCCTTTGCGGCACCGTCATGATCTTTGTTTGAACCCAGGTCTTCCCTTGAAAAAAAGGGGGAAAAAACAAAAAAGTGACACCCATTAAATGGGGGCACTTTTCAAATTCCTGAACTATGGAAAACCGTACTTCTAAAGCCCAAGCATAAGTTTAACGTCTGGGATGGGCGGTGTCAAGTAAAACGGCCATGCCGTTTTTAAACCTCCGCGAACCCCGCAGGAACGAAACGGCTTCGCCGTCCCGAGGGCGGCGAAGCCATATACGCGAAGCTTCTTGTGAACCGTTATTAGTCTTCCTCGTCTTCTTCGAACTCGTCGTCCGCATCGTCGTCGTTGTCGAAATCGTCGTCCTCTTCGTCCTTCTCTTCGATGTCTTCGTCGAGGTCTGCCTCTTCGTCATCTTCGAGAATCACTTCTTCGTCGGCGTCTGCAGCTTCTTCGCCTTCTTCGAACACTTCGTCGCTGTCTTCGTCGAAGAGATCGTAGCTCTCGTCGTCCGCAACCGTCGTATCGTCGTCTTCTCCGTAGAGATCGTCATCATCGTCGTCTTGATCGTCGTTAATGATACGCGGACGTTTGGAGGTGCCGTTCAGCTGGTCGTCGGAACGTTCGACCGGATACCAGCGCTTCAGTCCCCAGACGTTCCCGCCGACGCATGCGAAACGCCCGTCGATATTGATTTCCGTATACAGTTGGGCAATGACGTCCGTGATTTGATCTTGAGTCAAACCGCGCATCTTGGCGATTTCCATCATCAGGTCGCGATAGTAGAACGGGGTGTTGGCAGTCTTCAGCAATTCGTAGGCCAAATCGACCATTGGCATCTCGCGAATTTTCTCGGAGTCGAGTTTCAGCACGTAATTGGCGCTCACGTGACTTCCATCCTCTCTTGTATGTGAACCGGTATTAACCTTCACGTTGATTTTATCATCCTATAGTAAACCGTATTTCGTATCAAAAAGCAAGTCGCGCCGCGGATCTTTGCAAGATTAATTTCCGGAACGCCGAAAAAGCGAAGGCGTGTCACCGAGAGACAGCGCCTTCGCTTTTCGACTGTATCCTTCCCGGCCGCTCCGCGGGTCGGAGGAACCGGCATGACCAAGAGTCTCACCGGGGAAACTCTCCATCCATCCTATGTCGGGGCCGGGAAAATGACACGGAACGTCGCCTATTTCCACGCAAAAAAGGCCACACTCCCAAGCTTTTGCCGCCTTTCTCTCATACAGTAGAGGACACGACGGAAAAGCGCCTCCTTAAGGTGCTTTCCCCGCACACACGTCCGGGAGGGAAGCGCATTGGACGCAAGCGAAATCGTAGAGAGGCTCTATGAATCCCCCAGCACCTTGAAGGACGTCGGGCGCAGGAGCATTTTCCGTTTCCTGGATCCCGACGATTACGATCGTTTTCTGCAAACTTTAAGTTCGAGGAGTTCATCCGGCAAGAGATTTCGCGACATCCGGACTTTGGACCTCGTCCACGCGGTATCCTGCCCCTCCGATACGATTTGTCTGCTTCCCTCGTTAAACGGCCAAGTCTATTGGGAAGAAGACGCTCCGATCCAGCTGCACGCGCTGCCCAAAGGAGCGATCGTATCCGAGAAGGGCATTCCCTGGGGCGTGAGGCACATTCAGGCGCCGCGAGCTTGGAGCAGAACGACTGGCCTTCGCGTTAAAGTCGGCGTCATCGATACGGGAGCAGACTTCGGACATCCCGATCTGCACCACTCCCTGGAAAGAGGCATCAACCTATTAAATCGACTGGCTCCGCCGCAAGACGATAACGGCCACGGCACGCATATCGCCGGGACGATCGCCGCGGCCAACGCGCTTCACGGCATGATCGGAGTGGCGCCGCGCTCGACGATCTACCCCGTCAAAGCGTTCGATCATAACGGAACGGCGTATGTCTCGGATATCATTCTGGGTATTGAATGGTGCGTTCGTCATCAGATGGATGTCGTCAACATGAGCTTCGGCATGAAAACCAAAAGCAGATCGTTGTTGAACGCCGTCAATCACGCCTATCATTCCGGCGTGCTGATCGTCGCTTCGTCCGGCAACGACGGCCGTGTCGGAGATATCGACTACCCGGCCGGTTATCCCCACACGATCGCCGTAGGCGCGACCAATCGGGCAAGCCGCATCGCCAAATTCACCAACCGCAGCTCGTCGATTGATATATACGCTCCCGGAGACCGCATCGTATCCTCTTGGCTGAGCGGCAAACAACGCGAGATGAGCGGCACTTCGATGGCGACCGCCCATGTGACGGGAGCGGTCGCCCTGCTGCTCTCGCATAAGCCGGAACTGACTCCGGCGCAGATCAAAACGATCGTCAAGAACTCCGCTAAACCCTTAAAAAACGGCAAAGCTCTCCGGTCGGCCGGAGAGCTGAACGTGACGCGTATGATTAAAGCTTCAGAGAACGCGTAGCTTACATCTTGTCCGGAGCGGAGACTCCGACGAGCTTGAGCGTATTGGCAAGTGTAATCCGAATAGCGGCCAGCAGTTGCAAGCGAGCCTGGCTCTGCTCCGCGTCTTCGGTAATGACTCTTTCCGCCTTATAGTAGCTGTGGAACTGAGAAGCAAGCTCGTACACATAACGGATAATCGTATGCGGCGCATAGATTCGGGCCGCCTCCACGATCGTTTCCGGCAATTCTCCGATTTTCCTAAGCAGGTCGAGCTCGTGCTCCGACGTCAGCTTGCCGAAATCGGCTTCTTGCCATGGCTTGATCTCGACGCCTTGCTCCTCGGCTTGGCGGAAAATGCTGCAAATCCGTGCGTGAGCGTATTGTACGTAGAATACGGGATTCTCGTTCGACTTCGATACGGCGAGGTCCATGTCGAAATCGAGATGGGAATCCATGCTCCGCATCGTAAAGAAATAACGGATGGCATCTACGCCAACCTCATCCATGAGATCCTCCATCGTAATGGCCTTACCCGTCCGTTTGGACATTTTGACCTTCTCGCCGTTCTGGAACAGGCTGACCATCTGCGCAATCAGCACGGTAAGCTTGTCCGGATCGTTGCCGAGCGCCGCCATCGCCGCCTTCATCCGGGGGATATAGCCGTGATGATCCGCTCCCCAGATGTTGATCAATTGATCGTAGCCGCGCTTGTACTTATCCATATGGTACGCCGCATCCGGCGTCAAATACGTGTAGCTGCCGTCGTTCTTGACGAGAACCCGGTCCTTGTCGTCGCCGAACGTCGTCGAAGACAGCCAGACCGCCCCGTCCTGGTCGTACACGTGGCCTTGAGCTCGCAGCGCACCCAGCACTTCGGTCACTTTGTCGTTCTCGTATAGCGACGTTTCGCTATACCATTCGTCGAATTTCACTCCGAAACGAGCCAGATCGCGCTTGATCTTGGCAAGTTCCTTCTCCAATCCGTAGCCGCGGAAAAAGACGAATCTCTCCTCTTCTCCGAGCGAGAGCAGACGATCTCCCTGCTCTTCAGCCAATTCCTTCGCGAATCCGACGATGTCTTCTCCGAAGTAGCCGTCTTCCGGCATTTCCGCCTCTTGCCCGAGAGCCTGGCGATAGCGCGCTTCTAGAGACTTGGCCAAGTTGTTCACTTGATTGCCCGCATCGTTGATATAGTATTCTCTTGTCACGTCATACCCGGCGGCCGCCAGCACGTTGCAGAGTGCGTCTCCGACCGCCGCTCCCCGGGCATGTCCCAAGTGCAGGCTTCCCGTCGGGTTCGCACTGACGAACTCGACTTGAATTCTTTTGCCTTTGCCCGCATTGACGCCGCCGTAGTTATCGCCCTGGCTCAGCACTTCGCCGATGACCGGGTATAAGTAGCTTCTATCGAGCCGGAAGTTGATGAAACCCGGACCCGCGATTTCCGCCGATTGGATCGAGGCGCTTCCGCCGTCCAAATTCGCGATGATCTCCTCGGCGATCTGCCGCGGATTTTTCTTCGCGATCTTCGTAAGCTGCATTGCCAAGTTCGTCGCTAGATCTCCGTGCGTTTTATCTTTTGGCACCTCTAGCACGATCGCCGGCAAATCTTCGCGGGACGAAACGATGCCTGCCTTGAGGGCCGCGTCGGCCAGTGCCCCTTTTACCGATAATTGCAATTGTTCCAATACGCTCATTCTGTACGTTCCTCCCGAATATCGAGCCGGATGCGAAAGCTTCCGACCGTTTGGTCTTGCATAAGCAAGTCGTATTCCCATTCGACATATCCGCCGGAGTCCGACAGCTCGCTCTCCAAGCGGGACGTTCTGGCCTGCACGGCATGAAGGCCGTAAGGCGTCTCCATTTTACCCGTCAGCAGTTCGTCCCGTCGAAACGCTTGCTCGAAAAAGATCGAGCCGCGGCGCCTGAGCTGCAGTTCCCGTTCGCGAATGAACAGCGTGTTGTTCGTTTCGACGCCGTTCTCGTCGGGCGGCTCTTTGTAGGTAAGTGCCCACCCCGACTGAAGGCGGAACAATTCTCCGCGCATTTCGGAACGCTGTTCTCCGCCATCCTGCTGCCGACTTCTGAATCCGACGGTTACGCTACGCTTGTCTGGCATGACGTTCTCTCCCAGTTGCCCTTTACTTATGTTAATACTATATACAGATCGGACCGCCAATTCAAATGGGATTTTGGGGTTGATCGTCAAGCAGCCAATCGCTATAATGATGAAAAATAACGAAAACGACGATGAACGAGAGAGTATCTCATCCCGTCCTGACGACAGCGAGCCGGAATAGTGGAAGCCGGCGCAGGCGCTTGAGAGAACCGCACTCGGGAGTCGGCTTCCTGAACCCGAAACAGCGGAATAGGGAAGCCCGGCAACGTGCCGTTACCATTAATGAAGTGGATTCCCTATGGGGAATACCATAAGAGTGGCACCGCGGACCCAGCCTCCGTCTCTTGCGAGACGGGGGCTTTTTGTTTTAAATCCTGACTATGAAGGAGGAATTGCTTTATGCTCTTACGCAGCGCTGCGTCCATATTGTCTCCGTACTTCGCCGAATCGCCCGCACAGTTGCTTGCCATGCTTGAAACTCCGCCCCACGAAGAGATGGGCGACGTGTCGTTGCCCTGCTTCGCGTACGCCAAAATCCGCAAGCAAGCCCCGCAAGCGATCGCCGAACAGATTGCCGAACGCGTGAACGCCGACCGTTCCGACGTGCGCGCCGTAACCGCCGGCGGTTATCTCAACCTTTTCTTTCAAGGCGGACATTGGAGAACCGAGATCGTCGAACGCGCACTGGACGCCGATTACGGACGCTCCGACATTGGCCAAGGCAAGCGCGTCGTCATCGACATGTCCTCGCCCAATATCGCCAAGCCGTTCAGCATCGGACATCTTCGCTCAACGATGATCGGGAACGCTTTGGTTCACCTGTACCGCGCTACCGGCCATAAAGTCGTCAACGTCAACCATATCGGGGACTGGGGAACTCAATTCGGCAAGCTGATCGTCGCTTACCTCAAATGGGGCGACAAGGCCGTGCTCGATCGGGAACCGATCCGGGAAAGCTTGCGCTTGTACGTTGAGTTCCACCAGCAAGCGGAGTTGGACCCCGGTCTTGAAGACGAGGCGAGGGAAGCGTTCGCGAAGCTTGAGCAAGGGGACGCCGAGACGCGCGAGCTGTGGCAATATTTCATCGACGAGAGCATGAAGGAGTTTCAGCGCGTTTACGAGCGGCTTGGCGTAAGCTTCGATTCCTATGCAGGAGAGAGCTTCTATAACGACAAGATCGCTCCCGTCGTGAGCAAGCTGGAGGACCTCTCCTTGTTGGAAGAAGACGACGGCGCCCGGATCGTCCGCCTGGAAGAGCTCAACCTTCCTCCGTGTCTTGTTCTAAAGAAAGACGGTTCAACCATCTACGCCGTTCGCGACCTAGCTACGGCCATTTACCGCAAAGATGTGCTCGGAGCGGACGAGATTCTCTACGTCGTCGGCGCGGAGCAAAGCTTGCATTTCCAACAAGTGTTCTCGGTACTCGGCAAAATGGGGTACGATTGGGCGTCGGGCTGCCGGCACATTCCTTTTGGCTTGATGACTTTCGGCGGCAAGAAGATGTCCACGCGCAGAGGCAAAGTCGTGTTTCTCGAAGAGGTGCTGGACGAAGCGACAGATCGCGCTTTGCGCATCATCGACGCGAAAAATCCCGGACTGGCGGGCAAAGAAGCCATTGCCGAAGCGGTCGGCGTCGGCGCCATTATCTTCGGCGACTTGAAGCATCACAGGCAATTGTCCGTGGATTTCGATCTGGAGGAAGCCGTCAGCTTCGATGGGGAGACGGGACCGTATCTGCAATATGCCCACGCGCGGATATGCACTTTGCTCGAAAAAGGGAACTACGAGAAACTTCTCAAACAGACGGCCGTCGACGGGACATACTTATCGTCAGATTCCGCTTGGGCGTGTATCAAGACGCTCTCCAGATACGAGGCCGCCATCCTCGAAGCCGTGCGTCTCGATGAGCCGTTCGTCGTGGCGAAGTATTTGCTTAGTCTGGCCAAAGACTTCAATCGTTTCTATAACTCCGGCAAAATTCTGGCCGACGGTGTGAGCGATGCCGAAATCATCTCTAAACTCAGTCTGTCTGCGGCCGTTGCCAACGTGTTAAAGCAAGGACTGAATCTGCTGGGCATACAAGCGCCTTCGGAGATGTAACGAGTGCGGCCTGCGAGGCTAATTGGCGAGGGTTGATCGAAACAATCGAGTAATTCTGTGACTGGGGCGCGAACCGGCGGGAGTAGCTCGAAAGAATCGTGTTATTCTGCCAAGAAGGCGGAGTAGCGAAGGAGTAGCTCGAAACAATCGAGTAATTCTGTGACGGGGCTCGAACCGGCGGGAGTAGCTCGAAACAATCGTGTTATTCTGCCAAGACGTCGGAGTAGCGAAGGAGTAGCTCGAAACAATCGAGTAATTCTGTGACTGGGGCGCGAACCGGCGGGAGTAGCTCGAAACAATCGAGTAATTCTGTGACTGGGGCGCGAACCGGCGGGAGTAGCTCGAAAGAATCGTGTTATTCTGCCAAGACGACGGAGTATCGAAGGAGTAGCTCGAAAAAGTCGATCAATTCTGGGAGAGTGGTAGGGAACCGCAGGAGTAGCTCGAAACAATCGAGTAATTCTGTGACCGAGGCGCGAAACGGCGGGAGTTACTCGAATTAATCGAGTAATTCCCAGACTCTATAAAGCAAGCCCCTGAGCCGACGCGTTCAAACGTCGAAACAGGGGCTTGCGTGTTTTGTGAGATTATTTTACGAAGCCGAGGAGCATCTCGCGGATCATCTTCGAAGCGACGATCGGCGTCATCTCCGTCGGGTCGTAGATCGGGGCGACCTCGACAAGGTCGAAGCCGACGACGTTCACTCCGGAACGCGCGATCGCGTGAATCGCCTCGAGCAATTCCTTCGACGTAATGCCGCCCGCTTCCGTCGTTCCAGTTCCCGGAGCGGCAGACGGATCGAGCACGTCGATGTCGATCGTGACGTAGACCGGACGGCCCGCGAGAGAAGGAAGCTCTTTCTTGAGCGGTTCGGCCACTTCGAACGGATGAAAGTGGATGCCTGATTCCTGAGCATATGTCCAGTCCTCTTTGGAACCGGATCGGATGCCGAATTGATAAATGTTGGACGGCCCCATCAGCTCAGCCGCTTTGCGAATCGGCGTGGAGTGCGACAATGGCTCGCCTTCATAATCTTCGCGCAGATCGGTATGCGCGTCGAAGTGCAAAATTGCGAGATTCGGATACTTCTTGTATACCTCTTGAATGACCGGCCAGCTGACGAGATGCTCTCCGCCGAGTCCGACCGGAATTTTACCGTCGTTCAGCACGCCGCGCACGTATTCCCCGATGATGTCGAGGCTTTTGGCCGCGTTGCCGAACGGAAGCAGCAAATCGCCGGCGTCGAAATAGGCCATATCGTATAGACTGCGGTCCAGATAAGGGCTGTATTCCTCCAATCCGACGGATGCTTCGCGGATTCTGCCCGGGCCGAATCGCGAGCCGGGACGGAAGGATACGGTATAATCCATCGGCATGCCGTAAATAACGGCTTTGGAAGCCGCGTAATCGTCGGAGCTGCAGATGAACACATTGCCTGAGTAAGCTTGATTTAAGCGCATAGAAATAGTGAGTCTCCTTTTTATTTCGTTAGATCTTCCACGAACTTCGGCAGCGCGAACGCGGCCTTATGCAGGCGAGACGTGTAGTACTTGGTGTCGAGCTCGGGAATCTGGCTCTCGTCCACGGCTAGCGGATCGTACTTCTTGCTGCCCATCGTGAACGTCCACAAGCCGCTCGGATACGTCGGAATATTCGCCACGTATACTCGGACGATGTCGAACACCTCTTTGACGTCGCGGTTAACGCTTTTGATCAGATCCGCCTTGAACCACGGGTTGTCTGTCTGGGCCACGAAAATTCCGTCTTCTTTTAACGCGTCGTGAATGCCTTGGTAGAAACCTTTTGTGAACAGGTTCACGGCAGGCCCAACCGGCTCCGTGGAATCGACCATGATGACGTCGTATGTATTCTTATGGTCGTGGATGTGCATGTACCCGTCGTTCACGATGACTTCGACGCGCGGATCGTCCAATTGGCCCGCGATGGAAGGTAGGTATTTTTTCGAGTATTCGATGACTTTGCCGTCGATTTCGACCAGCACCGCTTTTTTTACTTTCGGATGCTTAAGAACCTCGCGAATAACGCCGCCGTCGCCGCCGCCGACCACAAGCACGTTCTCCGGATTCGGGTGAGTGAACAGCGCCGGGTGCGCCACCATCTCGTGGTAGACGAACTCGTCCTTCACCGTCGTCATGACCATGCCGTCCAGAACGAGCATGTTGCCGTATTCTTCCGTTTCGATCATCGCAAGTTCCTGGAAATCCGTCTGCTCGTGCACCATCGTTTGTTTGATTTTCATCGTAATACCGAAATTTTCGGTTTGTTTCTCCGTATACCACAGTTCCATAGAAGACATGCACAATCCCTTCTTTCTATGAGCTGACCGCTACCGTTATTGTATCAAACTAGATGTATTATATAAAATCAACGCTAAAAAGCAACAATTCGAAACGGAATTTAATCGCGGTTTAACAAACACCTGTCCGCGTTCGAAGAATAGCCTCTTTCGTCCTTTTCCATACTAAGGAAACCAATCATTCCTTATCCGCTGCAAAGGGGCGTCTTCATGGATCTCAACAACAAAGACGAACAAGTCGCGGCCCGTTCGCTATCCCGATGGAGCAAGCTGCGGCGAAGAATCGGGTGGATGACACTGTTCACCCTCCTGTCGTTGTCCGCGGCCGGCTTTCTGCTGCTGCGATACGCTCCCCTTCCCGCCGGGGCGTCGATGCAAGCAACGCAAATTCTCGACGCGAACGGAGAGACGATCGCCTCTCTGCAAGGAGGCGTCAATCGGCCGATCGCCAAGCTCGCCGATATCTCTCCTTGGCTCGTCAAGGCTACGCTCGCCGTCGAAGACCGTCGCTTCTACGAGCATGCCGGCGTCGATTGGCGCGGACTCGCCAGAGCCGCCTGGGTGGATATCCGGCATATGTCCAAGGAACAAGGCGCGAGTACGTTAACCCAGCAACTCGCCCGAAATCTATATTTGTCCCACGAACGTACCTGGACTCGCAAGCTCAAAGAAGCCTGGTACGCTGCCAGACTGGAACAATCGTATTCCAAAGACGAGATTCTCGAGCTGTACCTGAACCAAATCTACTACGGCCATGGAGCTTACGGCGCCGAAGCGGCGGCTAGGCTCTATTTCAACAAGTCTGCCAAGGATCTGACGATCGCGGAGAGCGCTCTGCTGGCCGGCATACCGAAAGGTCCCCGCTATTATTCCCCGCATCTGAACCCGGCCGGCTCGAGATCCAGGCAGCGCACGGTTCTGCAAGCGATGCGGGACACGAACCGGTTAACGGAGGCCCAAGCCAATCGAGCTGCAAGCATAGTGGTGAACGTCCGGTCCCTGCCGGAGGAAGATCAGCGCGCGGCTCCTTACTTCGCGGATTACGTCAAGAAGATCGCTATCGAACGGCTGGGCATTGACGAGCGGCTGATGAACGAAGGCGGGCTGACGATTCGAACGACGCTTGATCTGCGAATGCAGAGGATCGCCGAGGACGCCGTCAAGAAAGGGCTGCAAGGCGGGAACGAGGAACTGCAGACGGCGCTGATCGCCGTTGATCCGCGCAACGGCTACATCAAAGCAATGGTCGGGGGAAGAAACTATCGCAACAATCAATTCAATCGCGTCTTCGCCAAAACGCGGCAGCCCGGTTCCTCCTTCAAACCGATCGTGTACGCAACCGCTTTGGAACGTCATGCGGTTACGCCGGCGTCCCGGTTCCGGAGCGAGCCGACTTTGTTTTATTTCGACCATGATCGGCAGATTTATCGGCCCGGCAATTACAACGGGCATTATTTTCATGGGGATATCGCCATGCGTCAAGCGATCGCAGCCTCGGACAACATCTATGCCGTCCATACGATCATGCAGACCGGCCCGGAGGCCGTGATCGAAATGGCGAGGAAAGTCGGCATTACGTCGACGCTCAATGCGGTTCCTTCCCTTGCCCTTGGCACGTTCCCGGTGAGCCCGTTCGAGATGGCATTCGCATTCTCCGTATTCGCGAACGAAGGGCGCCGGACGGAGCCTTCCGCGATTACGCGAATACAGGACCGGAGCGGACGGGTTCTGTACGAGAGCCATCCGAAGGAAGAGCAGGTCATCACCCCGGCGCTCGCTTACGTCACGACGAATCTGCTGGAGAGCGTGTTCGAGAGAGGGGGCACGGCTCGCCGCATATCGAAGATGCTGCACCGTCCCGTTGCCGGCAAGACGGGCACGACGGACTCCGACGCCTGGTTCGTCGGGTATACGCCGGAGCTCGCGACCGCCGTGTGGGTCGGCTACGATCGCGGGCGAGCGATTACTTCCAGCGAGGCTCATCGGGCCGCGCCGATCTTCGCGCGGTTTACGGAGGGGTCTCTCGGGGATGCGTCTCCACAAGCTTTCCGCATGCCCGATGGAGTTGCGCAAGCCTATATCGATCCTGCGACAGGCTTGCTCTCATCCCCGATATGCCCCGGCCGCGGCGTCATGGAAGTTTTCCTCGAGGGAACGGAACCGACGCTGAGCTGCGCCCCGCTCGGAGACGAGCCTCGAGCCAAGCCGGATTCGCCTCCTCCGGTCCGTCATTGGTGGAAGAAGCTGCGCCGCATGTGGGGTTCATGACGCCGGATCATATTCGGGAGAAACCAAGGAGCTATGCGGCATGCGTTTGCTAAGCTCCTTGGTTTTTTGCGTTCACAGCTGCATTCTTAGAAAATTGTCGGCAAGGGAATGCCGCTCTACGCATGGCGCGGGTACGTTTATGTGTCCGCCGATGCTAGTATGTCCATGCCCGCATGGCTAAAGGACGTCAGCGCCGTTATTTCTTCCAAATCATCGTTTTCCGAAATCTAGCGGACACCAGGGACTTTATTGGCCTCGAAAAGCATGATTTCGACCTTCTTCATGCGATTAGCGGCTGCCAAGTCCGTTAGAATTCCAATCGGCGGATAATCGGGCAAATAGTGCCGTCAGGTCCGTCAAGCTCGGTGGTGCAGGGTTGTTGCTGTACGATTGTAGAAAAGCGACATATGGGACATGCTCTTTTTCCGCTTTAGACACCTTTTTCCTTTCACAGGTTTTCATAATCGAGTAAGATTGGATTACTGAAGTATCGTTGCCCAGGAGGCTGCCCGAATGATGAAAATCAAAGTGCTGATCGCCGATGACAATTCGTTTATCCGCGAAGGGATGAAGATCATTCTGTCCACATTCGGCGATTTCGAGGTCGTCGGCACGGCGGAGGACGGCTCGGAAGCAGTCGCTTTCTGCCGCGGCAACGAGGTCGACGTTGCCCTGCTCGACGTGCGGATGCCGAACATGAACGGCGTGGAGGCCACGCGCATCCTGGCGGCGGAGACCAAGACGAAACCGCTTATTCTAACAACCTTCGACGACGACGAATTTATTCTGGAAGCGGTCAAAGCCGGCGCTAGAGGTTATCTGCTGAAGAACAACGACCCCGAACGAATTCGCGACGCGATTAGAAGCGTGTATCACGACCATCGCGTCCTGCAAGACGTCGTGCTGGATAAACTCAAATCTGGTTTGCTCTCCGACGCCGGGAGCGCCGCCGTATCGCCTTCTCCCCCTGCCAGCCCCGTCTGCCATACGGAGGGTCACCCGTCAATCGACCGCGGAATCTTCACGGAACGCGAACTGGAAGTGATGGCACAGATCGCCAGAGGCCTGGCCAATAAGGAAATCTCCAAGAAGCTGTTTATTTCCGAAGGAACGATCGCCAATTACATTACTTCGATTCTGAACAAAACGGGCCTCGAGCACCGGACGCAAATCGCAATCTATTATCTGACGGGTGAAACCAAAATGTCCGACGAATAGGAGACGGATCATGGATTTCTGGAGCATCGGCGCTAAGTCCTGCCTGTTGGTCTACGTCATTGCCGTCTCGTTCTTTCCGGAACCGTCGGCCAACCCTTGGACGATTCTCGTCTGTTTATCTTACATCTGCCTGAACATCGCCCTGCCGATCTTCAAGCATGCCCATCCGAAGCTGCCGCTCGCCTGTGCGTCGATCGCCCTCGCGGCATACAGCGCTTACAGCCTGAATCCGGCTTTCCTGCTGCTTCTGCCGGCGAGTCTATACGAGCTTGCCGGATATGTCGGCAGGAGCAAGCTTCTTCTGATTCCGGCGGCGATCGCGCCGATTCCGTTCGTCCCCCACGCGGAACTCCCCGAATTTCTGCTCGCGGCTTCGCTCTGCCTGCTGCTGTACGCAGGTGGACGAAATTCGACGGACAAGCTGGCGCGCGCCCGGAACGAAGCGGACAAAATGCGCGAAGAACTACAACGGATTACCCGCTCCCTTAACGAGAACAACGAATATATTCGTAGATCCGAATACACGATTAAGCTGGAGGAACGCAATCGCCTGTCTCAGCAAATCCATGACGATATCGGCCATGCGATGGCCGGAGCGCTTATCCAGATGGAAGCCTCGAGAAGATTGCTGGATGCGGACTCAGGCAGAGCTTCAGAACTACTCGGCAATGCCATCTCGATCTCCAAGGAAGGGTTGGAGAAGATCCGGCTGACGCTGAAAGACCTGAAGCCGAAATCGGAAGAGCTTGGGATCAATCGACTTCGTCTGCTTGCAGAAGATTTGTCTGTCAAACATCCCGTGCAAGCCTCGCTATCCCATCAGGGCGATATCGACGCCGTCTCGCCGATTCAATGGAAGATTATCCAGGAGAACGCGGTCGAAGCGATCACGAATTCGCTGAAGTACGGCAAAGCGACTTCCATTCATATCGAGATTCAGGTATTGAACAAATTCGTGAAGTCGGCCGTCGCAGACAACGGGATCGGAGCGGAGAAAGTCGTGAAAGGGCTCGGCATCGTCGGAATGGAGGAGAGAGCGGCTTCCATCGGAGGGACTGTCATCGTCGACGGTACGAATGGCTTTAGTGTGACGACGCTTCTTCCTCGCGGAAGCGAATGAACTATATCATGCTCGCGAACATGAAATTTCTCATGCCGAAAGGATGAACTTATGCACTGACATAAGGGCATCCTTTTTCTTTACAATACGGTCATAACCTCTTAACAAGATGGAGTGATTCGGATGAACGTACTCGAGATTCGCAATCTCACGAAGAAATTCGGCGACTTTATCGCCGTTGACAACATGTCCTTAAACGTCCGCGAAGGAGAAATCTTCGGCTTCCTCGGCGCTAATGGCGCGGGCAAAAGCACGACGATCAACATGATCTCGTCCCTGCTTCGAAGCACCAAGGGAGAAATCGTCATTCTGGGACGAAGCATCGCCTCGGACGTCCAATTCGCGAAAATGAACATCGGCATCGTCCCCCAGGACATCGCGATCTACGAAGATATGACCGCTTACGAGAACGTCAGCTTTTTCGCGGGCTTGTACGGCTTGAGAGGAGCTCATCTGAAGGAACGTACGGAAGAAGCGCTCAACTTCGTCGGGCTTGGCGACAAACAGAAGAGCTTGCCGAAAAACTTCTCCGGCGGCATGAAGCGCCGGCTGAACATCGCCTGCGCCATCGCGCATAGGCCAAAGCTCATTATCATGGACGAACCGACGGTCGGCATCGATCCCCAATCGCGCAATTACATTTTGAATTCCGTCAAGCAGTTGAACCGCATGGGCTGCACGATCATCTACACAAGCCACTATATGGAGGAAGTCGAAGAAATCTGTACCCGCATCGCCATCGTCGACCACGGCAAGATCATTGCCGAGGGAACGAAAGAACAGTTGAAAGCGATCGTCACCGATACGAAAAACGTCTGGATCGAAGTGCGCGGCGGCGATCATCTTAACATCAACAGCGTTAAGCACATTCAAGGGGTTCTCTCCGTGCGGCTTGACGACCATATGCTCAAAATCAGTTCCAAAGGCGAGATCAACAATCTGAATCTGATCCTTCAACAACTCATTCAGGACCGGATCGAAATTCGTTCGATCGAAGAGCAGGCGCCTAATCTGGAGACGGTGTTCCTGACCTTGACCGGTCGGAATCTCCGCGATTAAGGAGGCGAACCGCGATGAACGTCTACAATATCGCCTTGAGGGAAATCAAATCCTCGTTAAGGGAGCCGCGTACCATGCTGTTCATGCTGGCGTTCCCGATCGTACTGATGCTCATTCTCGGCACCGCGCTTTCCAACGTATTCTCGAACTTTACACCTGTCGATAACATTCGTTTACTATATAGCAACGAGTCCGGTCAGCCGCAGTTGACGCAATATTGGGAAAGCTTCTCCCAAGAAATGGGGCGGCAAGGAATCGACATCGCCCCGATCGCAAGCGGGCAAGTCGGGCGTGAACAAGTGCGGGAGGGCCAATATACCGCATATGTCGAGCTAAAAGCGGATGGTATGCAGCTATACGGAAGCAGCAAGCAGTCGATTGAAAGCAATATCGCGCAAGGTATGCTGACCGCTTTCGCGGATCGCTACAATCTGGCCGCGGCCGCGTTTCGAAGCGACCCCTCCAAGGCGGAAGCGATCCTGGCCAACGCCGGAGCGGTAACAGGCGGCGAGTTTATCCGCGAGACGTCGCTGAATCCGAACAAATCGCCGGGCTCCATTGATTATTACGCGATAGCAATGACGACGATGATCGCGCTCTATGCCGCCATATCCGGCAGTTACCTGTTCCGGGGAGAAAGAACGCGCCATACGGCTATTCGCTTAATGGCGGCGCCGATCGCCAAAGGGGAGCTGTTCGCGGGCAAAGTGATCGGCTGTACGCTCATCAATTTCCTTTCCGTTCTTGTTGTCGTCCTGTTTAGTAAATTCGTTTTTCAAGCCGATTGGGGCAGCCATTACGGCATCGTTTTCCTTGTCTTGGGCACCGAAGTCGTTCTCGCCGTTAGCCTGGGGCTCGGAGTCGGCTATTTGGTTCAAGGAGAATCCCCCCGCGCGGTCGTCATGATATTCACGCAGATCGCTTCGTTCGTGGGAGGCGCCTACTTTCCGGTCGAAAGCGACGGCTCTTTTATGGGCGTCCTCACTTATTTATCGCCCCTGCGCTGGGCGAATACCGCACTCATTGGCGCGATTTATACGGACGACATGAGCGCCGCATGGCAGACGATTGGACTTAACGTCGGCATTGCCGCGGCATTCCTGCTCATCTCGATTGTTATCATGCGTAAACGGGAGGTGTTATAGGATGAAAGACGTAATATGGCTAATGCGCAGAGTTCTGCGCGGTTCCCTGCGCCGCAAATCAAGCTGGATCGTCTATATCGGACTGCCGCTCGTAGGCATTCTGATCTCCATGACCCTGTACGGAAACTCCACGGGAGGAGATCTTCGCGTTGGCATCGTGAACAACGACGGCGATCAGGTAGTGACGCAGGACGCGATCAAATTTATCGAGGATTTAGGCCAAATTAAGATCACGTTGACCGACGAGGCCTCTCTTCGCGAAGATATCGCAGCCTCCAAGCTGGACAGCGGATTGATCTTCGGCCAAGGGTTCGCGGCCGCCATTCGCAACGGAGATCCAATCGCGGGTAAAGTCGATATCGTCTCGGCGAAAGGCGCACAGGTTACGGCCTATATCCGTTCCATGCTGCAGAATTATGTCGGCAACTCGGCGGCCATCGGGCGAGTTACTCAAGGTGACGCCTCCGCTTTCGACAAGGTGTACGCGGACTATCGCGAGAACAGCTTCAAACTGAATGCCACGACCATCGAAGACACGACCAATATGAAAGACATGACTTATCAATCCATCGGATTTCTGGTCACGTTCATGATGTTCTCCGCGGTCAACCTGACGGAATTGATTCTGCGCGAGAAGGAGAACCGCACGTTTAATCGTCTGTTGTCTTCGCCGCTCTCTGCACGATCTTACGTGCTCTCTAACGTTGCGGTCAATATCATCATTCTGCTGCTGCAGATCGTCCTGACCGTATTTTTAATGAAAGCCGTGTTCCACATCGACTCGGGCATTCCTTATACACAACTCGTCTTCGTCCTGCTGCTCTTCGCCTTGGCATCGATCGGCTTATCTCTCATGATCGTTGCGTTCGCGAAGAGCACGAAGGCGGCAGGGGCCATGCAGAACTTGATCATTACGCCTACATGTTTGCTCTCGGGCTGTTTCTTCCCGATGGACATCATGCCGGATTCGGTAAAGAAAATCTCCCATTTCCTGCCTCAGCACTGGCTATTGGACTCCATAAACAAGCTTCAGCACGGAGAGAGCTTCGGCAGCTTAGGATTGAACTTTGCCATTCTGATTGGCTTTGCGGCCGCCTTTGCCCTTATCGCGGTCTATCGTTTCAATCGCAATAACGACGCCCGTCTGTTCGTGTAAAGCCGACGTACTCGCTCAACTCCTCTTGGCATAAGCCAAGGGGAGTTGTTTCTATCAAAATCAATTTCCAGGGATTGACGTCATTCGGAGGGGATGCTAATATAGGACAAGTAACTTGTATGACATGTTATAAGGAGCGGGGAGGTGTGCCGGATATGAAAAACGGTTTTAAAGCCATCGAGAAAAAAAATATCGTGGACGATGTGTTCGAACAAATCAAGGAAAAGATCGTAAGCGAGGAGTGGCAAGCCGGGCAGAAAATCCCCTCGGAAAACGAATTGTGCAGCATGTTCAACGTCAGCAGGGTCAGCATTCGCAGCGCCGTTCAGAAGCTACGCGATCTCGGCCTCATCGCTACGCGACATGGCAAAGGCTCCTTCGTATCCGATCGCGCCACTAGCTTCGATATCCACATGACGGCTCCGATCATGAACTTAAGCGAGAAAGAATTTCTGGACATTATGGAATTCCGCGAGCTGGTCGAGATCAAATGCATCGAGCTGGCCGTCTTGCGCGCGGACGACGATGATATCGCCGCCATCGAGAAAGCGCTTAACGATATGAAAGCGAATCAGCATGACTATTCGAAGTACTCTATCGCCGACTACCAATTCCACTTGGCCATCGTTAAAGCTTCCAAGAATGAATTGTTCGTACATATTATCGACCGGCTTAAGAATGTCTATTATTATCATCTGAAAGAATTGAACAGAGTTCTGGCCGATATGGAAGACAGCTTGTCCGGACACTCCCAACAGTTGGAAGCGATCAAATCGAGGGATATGGAAGCGGTTAGAAGGCTCGTTCATGAGGGCAACAACAACGTTACCGTTCAGACCATCAAAAGGCTCCATGAGCAAAAAGAAAAAAGATAGTTTTTTCTTTTTCGGTAACTTGTATGACATCCGATATCCTATGTTATATCTCTGCTCGATTGTTCTTGTTCTAGCCGCGAACCTTTCGCGGCCGGACAAACAATATATAAGATCCTTCAGGAGGTCATCAGTATGAAAGTCAGAAAGGTTGGCAGTTTGGTTTCTCTAGTTCTCGCATCGTCGCTCGTTCTTGCCGCCTGCGGCAAAAGTGAAAGCGGAAACAATGCCGACAGCAAAGATGGAGCGAAGCAAACGACGATCAGAATCATGTCGGTATCCCAAACGGAAAACCCCGACGGTCCGGCAGAGAAAGAAATGGCCGAGCGTTACATGAAGCTTCATCCCGAAGTAAAAATCGAATTCATCGGCGTACCTATGAACGACCTGTATAAAAAAATTACCGCGATGGCTACCTCGGGAGACCTCCCGGACGCCTTCACGATGACGCCTCAATTTGCCCGTACCGCGCACGGAATGGGCATCACTGCGGATTTGAAACCATTACTGGGCGAGGATTACATCAAAGAGTTCTATCCTAACATCATCGAGGAATCAAGCGTAGAAGGCAAACTGCAATTTCTTCCATGGAACGCAGCTCCGATGGCTCTCGTCTATCGCGGAGACTGGTTCGAGCAAGAGGGCTTAAAAGCTCCCGAGAATTGGGACGATTTCCTGGAAGCGGCCAAGAAGCTGACTAAGGATACGGACGGCGACGGCAAAACAGATCAATGGGGCTTCGGCATGATCGGCACCCGCAACGGATCCGGGGCGGACCGCTTCATCGTCATCCTGCGTTCCTTCGGCGTCGAAGAATTGAGAAAAGACGAGAGCGGCAACTGGGTATCGGATCTCGATACGCCCGAAGCCAAAGAAGCTTTCCAATTTTTCGTTGATCTGAACAACAAGCACGGCGTCGTCCCTCCGGGAGTAACGGAGACGGGCTTTCCAGAAGCAGCGAGCTTGATGGCCACCGGCAAAGTCGGGATGATGCTGACCGGTCCGAATGCCCTCGGAAATATCGTTAGCCAGAACCCCGATCTGAAAGGCAAGCTGCACAGCGTGCCTGTTCCAATGAAAGTGAAGCATACGGCAACGTTCGGACTGCTCGGCTATTCGATCGCCGAATCTAGCAAAAACAAAGAAGCCGTAGCCGATTATCTGAAATTCATGGTCGAAGACGAGAACGCGTTAGCCTGGAACCAGCTTAGTGGCCGGCTGCCAACGAAAATCGAGGTCGGCAAGCAGCAGCAGTTGACCACTCCGGAATATGCAGGTTTCGTGAAAGCGCTTGAGTATTCCTTTACGATCCCGGCATTCGATCAATACTCGCAATTCCAAGACATCGTAGCCGAAGCTTATCAGTCGATGATCGCCGCTAACCAGAGCGTCGACGCCGCAACCAGACGAGCGGCGGAACGCGCGAACGAAGTGATCCAAGCGAACAAGTAACGGTCTTACAATCGGGCCTCTGAAGGGAGCCTCTGGCTCCCTTTGGGCCTTGTTCATCACGATGGGGGAATTATGATGCTATCTTCGAAAAGCGGAATGAGAGGGCTATGGTTCATTATGCCCGCCGTTGTCACGCTGCTCTTGTTAATAACCTATCCCCTCATATACGGGGCGTACATCAGCTTCTTCGATACGAACCTGATCACGAAATGGAATTTCGTCGGGTTGAAGCATTACGTAAACATCTTCTCCAATACCGAGTTCGTCGAACGGATTCTCCTTACGCTCCACTATACGTTCTGGGTAGTCGTAGGCCACTTCGTAATTGGAACGGGCTTGGCCTTGATTCTGAACATGAAGCTGAAAGGCATCACGGTGTTCCGCGTCATTCTCATCTTGCCCTGGTTGTTCCCCGAAGTTGTCGTCGGCCTGTTGTGGAAGTGGCTTTTTAACCCTTTATATGGACTCTTCAACGCCGTTCTCATGAAAGTAGGTCTCATCGACGATCCGGTGTCTTGGCTAGGCGACGAGAAAACAGCCTTTGCGGCCGTCATCGTCGTATCGATCTGGAAAGGCTTCCCGATGGTGATGATGCTGTTGCTCGCGGGGCTTCAGAGCATTCCGGAGGACATCTACGAGGCCGCCCGTATCGACGGCTGTACGCGTTCCGCCGCCTTCCGTTATGTTACGCTGCCCGCACTCATGCCCGTCATGGTCGTGACGCTCATCTTAGATACGGTATGGTGGTTCAAGCATTTTACGATGATCTGGATTCTGACCCAAGGCGGACCGGGCAATGCGACCAACGTGGTCAGCATCGACATTTTCAAGCAAGCGTTCGAATTTTTCAACTTCGGCAAAGCTTCCGCAATGGCGATCCTGGTATTCTTCGTCTGCTGGTTAATGGGGTACGGGTATAGGAGGTTGTTCGGCAATGGAGACGACTAAACGCAAGTTTTCCATTTTTAATATGGGGATGTACGCCATCCTGATCGTGGCTTCCTGCCTCGTGCTGATTCCCGCGTTATGGATGGTCTCCACTTCGCTGAAATCGAACGAAGAGGTGATGATTTCTCCTCCGAAATGGATACCGGATCATCCGACGTTCGAGAGCTTTACGCGCATATGGAAGGACTACCCTTTCCTTGATTATTTTCTTAACAGCGTATTTATTGTCGTCGCGTCGACCGCGATTACGATCGCATTCGCCGCGCTGGCCGGTTACGGCGCATCGCGCTTCAAATTTCGCGGCAAAGGGACTTTCCTGTCGTTCCTGCTCGTTACGCAGATGTTTCCTTCGATCATGCTGCTCATTCCGTTCTATAAAGTGTTGAAAACGTTCGGCCTCATCGATACGCACTGGGGACTGATCGTCGTGTATATCGCATTTGCTCTACCGATGTGTACGTGGATGATGCTCGGTTTCTTCCAAGGCATCCCGAAAGAACTAGACGAAGCGGCCATGATCGACGGCTGTAGCCAAATGCGGACTTTCGTCCAGATTATTCTGCCTTTATCCTTGCCAGGCATTGCCGCGACGGCGATCTACTCTTTCCTGATGGGCTGGAACGAGTATATGTTCGCCTTCATCCTCGTTACGACGGAGACGATGAAGACGCTGCCGGTCGGAATCGGTCAATTAAACGGATTCTATAGGGTCGTCTGGAACGATATGATGGCCGCGTCCATTATTTCCAGCCTGCCGCTGATCGTGTTGTTCTTGTTCATGCAGAAATATTTTATAAGCAGCCTCACCGCAGGCGCAGTGAAACAGTAAAAACAGAGATAAGGAAGAGTGGACATGGAGAAACTGAAGATTCGCAACATCAAGACCATCTTAACGGCACCCGAAGGCATTAACCTGGTTGTCGTGAAAGTCGAAACCACCGATCCGGAAATTTATGGCGTAGGCTGCGCTACGTTCACTCAACGTTATTTGACCGTGCAGAATGCGATCGAACAATATATCAAGCCAATGCTTATTGGCAAAGAAGTGAATAACATCAACGACATCTGGCATTCCTCGATCGTCAGCAGCTACTGGCGCAACGGTCCCGTCTTGAACAACGCCTTGTCCGGCGTAGACATGGCTTTATGGGACATTAAGGGGAAAATGGCCGGCATGCCGCTGTACGAGTTGTTCGGGGGCAAGGTTCGCGAAGGCGCTGCTGTATACCGTCATGCGGACGGCAGCAGCATTGCCGAAGTCGAAGAGAACGTGCACGCCTACATGGAGCAGGGGTACCGCTATATTCGCTGCCAAATGGGTACTTACGGCGGCACGGGCCAGTCCTTCGTCTCTCCGGACGGCGCTCCGGCCGGGGTCTACTACGACCCGAAAGCTTACATGAAGAGCATCGTCGACTTGTTCGCGCATCTTAGATCCACGGTCGGCTGGGAGATCGAGCTGCTGCATGATATCCACGAGCGGCTTGCGCCGATCGACGCGGTCAATTTCGCCAAGAAGCTCGAACCGTACCAATTATTTTTCCTAGAAGACGCGCTGCCTCCGGAACAACTGGAATGGTTCCGCATGATCCGCCAGCACTCCACCATTCCGCTTGCTATGGGCGAGCTGTTCAACAATCCGAACGAATGGATGCCGCTGATCACGGGACGGCTTATCGATTACATCCGCGTCCACATCAGTCAGATCGGCGGTATTACGCCGGCCAGGAAGCTGACCGCGCTCTGCGATTCTTTCGGCGTCAGAACGGCTTGGCACGGGCCGGGTGACACTTCGCCCGTAGGCCATGCCGCACACGTACACCTGGATGTGAGCAGCATCAACTTCGGTATCCAGGAATGGAACGGATTCAACGACGCCATCCAGGAAGTGTTCCCGGGATGCCCCGAAGTGCGCAACGGTTACGTGTATCCGAACGACAAACCCGGACTTGGCATCGACATCGACGAAAAACTGGCTGCGAAGTTCCCTTGCGAGAACATTCTTCCGGCTTGGACGAACGCTCGGTTGCCCGACGGCACTCCGACGACTCCGTAAACCGGCTTGCCAGCAATATACTATGCGGAAACTCCCATTAATGGCGCCTCTCGGCTAAAAACGATGCTTTTCATCGTATTTGCCACCAACACGCGCTCCACGAGGCGGAAGTCCGATGATTTTCATCGCTAATCATCCCGGGGAGCGAGCAAAAGCGGCACCAGCCCACTAAAAACGATGCTTTTCATCGTATTTGCCACCAACACGCGCTCCACGAGGCGGAAGTCCGATGATTTTCATCGCTAATCATCCCGGGCGCGGGAAATAAGGCAGCCCCTATAACAAGAAAGCCCCAGACCTCCACTTTTCGGAGTCCGGGGCTTTCTTACGTATTACGCTAACAAGTCTTTAAGCGTCTGCGGCGAGTTGTTCCACCATTCCTCATTGTGCTCGACCAGAAGCTTGCGAAGCGCTTCCTTCTCCGCGGGGCCGATATTGTCCAGCATGTATTTGCGTTTAATCGCGGCGTCCAGCCGGTTGACGTGTTCCGGCAGCAGCTTCCAGCCTCTTCTCGCCTCGGTGTCGACCAGCATCTCGCAAGACGTCGCGCCTGCATAATACGATCCGTTCTCGCCGCGATCAACGGCGACCCAGACAACCCAAGCCGGACGGCCATTCGGCACGGTCGACTTGTCGGGGGAGAATCTGATCCCCTTCTCGATCTTACTCTTCGCGTGCATCGCGCCGACGTCGATATAAGCTTCGCCCGCATCGATGATCACGCAAGCGACTTGGCTCAAATCGATCGAACCCGCTCCGAATCCTCTATGTTCCTTGCCGCTGACGACGTTCAGCGACAGCTTCTTCTTCTCGACCGGTTTGTCCTGATTATCCATGTTCAACCTCCGTAAATTTCCGATAGATATGAAAAAACCGGGTGCCGGATCCCGCATAATCGAGATCTTCCCCGCTTCCTTGGTCGTGCATATTAACGCGAACGTTTGTTCTGTATTTTTTAGGTAATCCTGTACTCAACATCATAACAAAACGCAAAACATAAGTCTATTGTTTTTTGCGAAAATGCGCCACAATAGGTGAAGTCAATTACACGCGCAAGGAGGCCATCGCAAATGGAATCGCAGCAAAATCCCGTTTACCTGGAAGAACTCGAAAGACTTCGGATGACGTTTCTGGAAATCGAAGAGCAACGGGCCGAGATCGGCCCCGTCTATTACGGAGACGATTATGTCGAGCAACTGCTCGAAGCCAGAAGAGAGGAAACACGCCAGCGGCTGAACCTGCTCCACAACGAACCGTACTTCGGGCGACTGGATTTCCGAGAACAGGGCAAACCCGAGGCGCTTCCTCTATATATCGGCAAGAGAGGCATGGACCGCAGGGATACGGGCGAGCCTTACGTCATTGATTGGAGGGCACCGGTCGCCAGCCTGTTCTACTCCTTCACCGGCGGTGACGCCGCCGTTACCTACGAAGCTCCTGACGGCACCATTCAAGGCGATATCTATCGCAAAAGGAACATCTCTATCCGCGACAAGAAGCTGGGCCGCATCGTGGACAGCTATGAACGCGGAGGAGATAATATCGGCTTAAACGACGAATTCCTGCTCTACAAACTCGGCGATAAGAAAGACAACCGGCTTAGAGATATCGTGTCCACGATCCAAGCCGAGCAAGACCGCATCATTCGGGCTCCGAGATACAAGGCACTCGTGATCCAAGGTTTAGCCGGGTCGGGGAAGACGACAGTCGCCTTGCATCGCCTGGCCTTCCTTCTCTATCAATATCAACAGCAAGTCCGCGCGGAACGGATGATTATTTTCGCGCCGAACACGATGTTCCTCGATTATATCTCTGGCGTGCTACCCGAGCTCGGCGTCGGCAACGTCAAGCAGACGACGTTCGCAGAATGGGCGCTGGATCGCTTGGGCGGCAGTGTGCAGCTGGCCAAAGATTCGTCGGAAGGCGAGCTCTGGTTCTCCCTTCAAGAAAAGCGGCCCGAGATCGACGACGGGACGCCGGGGCGTTACAAAGGCTCGCTCTCCTTCAAGGCACTGCTCGACGAACGGATGCGGCGTTTCGAAGCGGATTTCCTAGAGGCGCGGCCATTCGAGGCCTGGGAAGGACGGACGCTGCCGGGAGCGACGATCCGGGAATGGTTCGAGGTCGAATACCGGCATTATCCGCTCGCTCCTCGATTGGAACGGCTCAGCGCGAGAATCAACCGCTGGCTCGAGATGCAATTGAACGCGATCGGCGACCCGAAAATCCGCAAAGAAAAAAGCAAGACGGGCAAGCAACGGCTTCGCGCCTATACGAACAAACTTCCGAAAGCCGATGCATTCGGCTTCTATCAGAGCCTGTTCACCGAGGAAGATTCGGAAGGAATTCCGCAAAGCGTGATCAACAGCACGAAGAAATATTTGAAAAAGGGGACTGCTCGACCCGAGGACCTGCCCGCTCTCGTTTGGATTCACTACATCTTTAACGGCACGGAGAAATTGTCGTTCGACCATGTCGTCGTGGACGAGGCCCAGGACGTCTCGCCGCTGCAGATCGCGTTGCTAAATGCGTTCATGAACGAGCCGTCTTTTACGATTCTCGGAGATTTGGCGCAAGGCATTCACGCGTATCGCGGAGTCATGCGCTGGGAAGAGCTGTCCGAAGTCTTCGCTGAGGAATACCGTTCCTATCACGCGTTGCAGCAAAGCTATCGCTCTACATTGGAAATTATCGAATTCGCCAACCGGATACTGCCGCATACCGATACGGGACTGCCGCCCGCGGTTCCCGTGTTCCGCAGCGGCGATCCTGTCGAGCTTGAACGGCTCGAAGCCGGAACGGAGCGGATCGGCTTCCTGGAGCGCTTCATTCGCGACAACCGGGAACGCGGCATGCAGACGATCGCGATCATCGGCCGCACGGACGAAGTTTGTGCCAAGCTTGGCGATGAGCTGAAACAAGCCGGCATCGAGGCGAATCTCATCTCCGAAGGCCAAACCCAGTACCGCGGCGGCATTACCGTCGTTCCCGTCTATTTGGCCAAAGGCCTCGAGTTCGATGCCGTTCTCGTCGCCGATGCGGATGAACGCCACTACGCGCCGACCCCGCAAGACGCCAAGCTCCTGTACGTTGCCTGCACCCGCGCCTTGCACCGGCTTACGCTAATCTTCGAAGATAAGGCGAGCCCTCTGGTTGATGCATAACGAGAAAAAGCGATGCGCCTCCTAAGATCAGGAAGCCATCGCTTTTCCATGAACCGGTTTACTTAGGCAATCGAACGGGGGTCGGAGCAGAATTATCTTTAAAGCTTGCATCCCCGAGCTGCCCGGCCGCATTGCCTCCCCAAGCCCATAGCTTGCCGTCTTCGGTGACGGCCACTGCATGGTTGTAGCCCAGTGCCACCGATGTTACTTTCTCTAGCCCCTTAACGCGCCTTAACTCAGGACCGCGCTTCAGATCATAGCTAACGTCAGCTACGTCGTAACCCATCACCCATAAAGAGCCATCTTTTTTTATGATCAAAGTTCTCAGATAACCTGTCGTAATCGACGAAACATCCTTAAGACTCTTGATTTGAACTGGAGATTCTTCAAAATCTGTCGCTATCGGAAGGCCCAACGCCCCGCCAGGGTTTTTCCCCCACCCCCAGACCGTTCCATCCTTCTTGATCGCAAAATAATTGGTTCCATGACCCGAAGAAAGGGCCGCAACCCCCTTCAATTCCTTGATCTGCGTTGCCGTATAATCGGTGTTGGCGTTCGTTTCTTTATAAGCTTCCCATTCCCAAACGGTTCCGTCCTTCTTCAGTATGGCAAGGAGTCCGCTGCCGTTAGCGGAAATATCTTTAGCATCGGTAATGTTCTTAAGCTTGTGGACTCCCGTGAAGTACCTATCGGGATGCCACACCCATACGGAACCGTCTTTGTCGATAGCAGAAGATATACTGCTCGCCGATATTTTGACGATTGGAGGTAAGCCTTTAATCTGTTCGGGTACGGGGAACCCGGTCTTCCCATCATTATTTTCGGTAGAAGCCTGTTCATAAACGGGTCCCCACTCCCATACCGTTCCGTCTTTCTTTAAGATGAGTTCTCTATATTGGTAAGATTGGATTTCGACCGCGTTCTTCAGATCCTGCATAAGCTCCGGGCGATTATCGCGGAAAGTATGCTTGCCGAGAATCACGTCCGCTACTCCTCCCCAATACCAGACTTCACCATCGGAAGTATAGGCTGTGCTATGATAGTTGGAAGCCGTGACGATCAGCGGATTTGTTTTTACTTCCGGCTTGGGTGCCGCCATCGCTTCAGTGACCAATACCAAAGATAATGCTGCCGCAAGAAGAACCACTTTACGAAGGCTCTTCAGCGGTCCCTTTCGAATATCATTCGTCATAATACATTCCTCCATTTCTTTTATGGAATTCCACTTATGTAATTGGTTTCCAGTATTATAGACGGAATTGATTTCAAAAAGTTTCACTATTGCCTCGCACTCTTGCCATTCTTGATTAAAAAGAACTCCTTCCCCTTCATCCCCTGCCCGCAATTCACTAGATATAATCCGCGGACAACCCACATATATATCTCGTAGATGCTTGTCAACGGGAGGGTTATCCGTATGCCTAAGCGCCGTTCGCTGCGAATGCTGCTATTCGTCGCCGCCGCTGCTGTACTTGTCATGTCTGTCCGGTTCGGATTTGCCGACGCTTGGGTGGACCATTATGCTTTTCCGGCTTCCTCGCTATACGAGCTCCCAGCCGCCGCTGCCCCTTCCGCCATTGAGGCGAAGTCGGAACCTGGGCCAGACGTTCCCCAGACCCTTCAAGCCGCCATTCTCAGCAACCGGATCACGGAATACCACATTTCCGTCGTACTCGACGAACGGAACGGAGCCTTGAGCGGGGAACAAACCGTGACATGGAAAAACCCCGGGCGCAAAGCCGTCTCGGATTTTTATCTCCATCTCTATCCGAACGCGTTCGCACCCGGAAGCACGTTCTTGAAAGAGTCCGGCGGCCAACTTAGAGGCGACAAAAAGAAAGAGGGCAGCGACGGCAGCGTGGAGCTCACCTCCCTGACGACGATGCAAGGGGAAACTTTAATGCCCCGTATCCGCTATGTGCAGCCGGATGACGGCAACAAGAACGATCGGACGCTCGTTGCCTTCCGTCTGCCCGAACCGATCCAGCCCGGAAAATCCGTTACTCTCCAAATGAAATTCAAGGTGAAGCTTCCCGACGTTTTTGCCCGCATGGGTAAAGCGGGGGATTTCGTAATGGCGGGGCAGTGGTTTCCGAAAGTCGCCGTATACGAGACGGCTGGTATGCGGGGACGAGCCGCCGAAGGCTGGAATTTGCATCAATATCACGGCAATTCCGAGTTCTATGCGGACTTCGGCATTTACAGCGTACGCATCGATGTGCCCGAATCTTATAAAGTCGCGGCCACCGGATTCCTGACGAAATCGCCAAGCGTCTCAAGCGGCCGGAAAAGCTTCCTGTTCTATGCCGAGGATGTTCACGACTTCGCCTGGTCCGCTTCCCCGAACTTCGAGTACGTGGAAGAATCGTTCTCCTCTCCGGGCATCCCTGGAGTTCGGATCAAGCTGTACATCGATCCTCTTCACAAAGATTTGAAGGATCGATACATGCATGCGGCCAAATCCGCGCTTGCCAAGCTCGGGCAGTGGTACGGCGAGTATCCCTATTCCACCTTGTCGGTCATCGTTCCTCCGGCAAGCGGCAACGGCGCGGGCGGCATGGAGTATCCGACGCTCGTGACCGCCGCTTCGGCGCAGAACGACAATCCGGGATACGAGCTGGAGCGTACGTTGGTGCATGAAGTCGCCCATCAATATTGGTACGGTTTGGTCGCGTCCAATGAATTCGAAGAAGCCTGGCTCGACGAAGGCTTCACTTCCTACACGGAAGATAAGCTGATGGCCAGTATTTACGGCGTGCTGTCGAATCTGCCGGTCGAAGCCAGCTATCTGACCCGACCGGAACCGCTGAATCTTTATTCCTGGAAATACAGCTCATCCGAAGGCTACGCCGAGAACGTCTACCTGCGCGGCAAACTCGTCCTGACTTCCCTGGAGCGCCAAGTCGGCGACAAAACGATGAGCAAGATTATGCGCACTTATTTTCAAAAATATAAATTCAAGCACCCCTCCTTCTCCGATTTCCAGAAGGTCGTCGAGAGCGTAACAAAGGAAAACTGGGACGACTTTTTCCTTGCCTACGTTCGAAAGGGCGAAGCGGCCGATTACTCCGTGCAGAGCATTCAGACGCGCAAAACGGATTCCGGGTATGAGAACAGCGTCCTGATTCGACGTGACGGAGGCAGTCCCGAGCCCGTATCGATCTGGCTGCAATTCCAGGACGGACAATCCCTTCGCAAGAAGTGGGACGGCGCGCAATCCCAGATGCTCATCAAGCTGGAATCCCCGTCGCCTCTCCTCTACGCGGCCATCGATCCGAGCAACAACGTCGTTCTCGACAATCGTAAATATAATAACTATCTCAAGGCGGAAGTGCCCGCGAAACAGCGAACTCGCTTTGCAACCAGCATCGCGCAAATGATCGAAGGCTTGTTCGGATCAATGGCATGGTGAGGTGACGAGGAAATGCGCCAACGATTAAAAATGGGATGGGACATGACCGTCCGGCATAAGTATGTATTGGTTCTCCTGTTCTTGTACCGCCTGTTGTGGGGATTTTTCCTATATCGGTTCGTCGATTCGGTCGTTACGCCCGTATTGGCGCGTTATCCGGGGGATCATCCCAACTCGGACGCGGCCCATCTGTTCCTTATCGAAGCCCAGTTCCGCTTGCTGAAAACAGATATGCTCGACGAGGTTCTCTTGGTATTGTGCGGTTTCCTTCTGATGAGAATGGTGCTGACTCCCTTGCTGAATGCCGGAATATTTTACTCCTTCCATCACGCATCGGAAGAAGACGGTACCCGGGTATTGTCCGGAATGCGAAGGGCTTGGAAACCGGTCGCTTTGCTCTATTGGCTGGAGAACGGACTGATCCTACTTCCCGCCGCATGGCTGCTGCCGTTGGCCAAAGACCGCTTTTTCTCCGAACCCTCCCTGACGAACTGGATACAAGGGTTGCTGCCCTATGCGGCAATGTGGCTGCTGTATGGGTTGGTCGTTCACCTGGTCTGCCAGTTCATGCAATTCGGAGCGGCGTCGCAGGAGGGAATCGTGAAAAGTCTTCTCTTGGCGCTTCGCCGAGCGCTCCCGTTGTTAGGAGTCACCTTCGCGCTGCTCGGCATCGGATTAGCCCTGTCCGCCGCAGCTTGGGCCGTCTCCCTGCTCTGGTCGGGTTTCCTCGCCGTCGCATTGCACCAGGCTTTCCACTTCGTTCGCTCACTGCTGAAGCTGTGGACTTCCGCTACTCAGTATCAAGTTTGGCGTGAAACGGAGTCTTAAGCTAAATCCGTCCCAACAACCGACAATATCTGACACGGGACATTCCCCGGCCGCGCCTGATTTCGGGTCGCAGCCGGGGTTTGGCGTTATTATCGGGCGGGACACATTTGCGCGAAAGGGGGGCTTTAATTCCTACCTCTTCTCTCAAGATTAGTGAATTCTAATCTAGAAGATGCAGGAAATTTGTCAGAATAACAGAATATATAAAACTAAAGTAATCTAAAATTGCCGAGTTCCCGTGAATCGGGAAACGGGGGAACCATCTTTCGGGTGAGTTGGCTTTGCAACAAAGGAGCCATAGGGGATACCTTCTACCGAACCCTCAAGCTAACCTCGTAGGCAGTGGAAGGAGTCACAGGTTTTGCGCAAAGTTTCAGTCTTCATGTTCTCTCTTGCATTATTCTTGGCTTTCCAGGTCGGCAGCGCCTTTGCGGACTCCAAGCTCGATAAGACGATCGCTCCGCTCATCGGAATCGATTACAAGTACGGCGGAACGACAACGAAGGGATTCGATTGCTCCGGATTTACCGGATACGTGTTCAATGAACTCGGCATCGATCTCCCCCGTTCTTCGAGAGACCTGTTCAGTTGGGAAAAAAGCAAGAAAATCGCCGAAGATGATCTACGTGCAGGCGATCTCGTATTCTTCAATACGAGCGGCAGCGGCGTATCTCACGTCGGGATCTATGTGGGCAACAACAAGTTCGCCCATGCCGCTTCTAAAGGCGTAACGATCACTTCCCTTGACGAGAACTACTACTCGAAGCGTTATCTTGGAGCTCGCCGCATTCTCGGCGACGAGACTTACAAGAAAATTGCCAAGGAAATCGAAGTCGAAGAAGCCGCAGTAGCCGTTCAGGAGTAATACGCGCAAGAACCGTGAAGGCCCGCCATGCGGGCCTTCTTTGTTTTTTTGGGAGATTAGCAGGCTTTCCCCTATTTTATGTCGAATATTGTTTTTACGAATACTAGAATGGGAGAGAGTAAGCATTGTTCCTTAGAAAAACTACAACATGTGCAATAATTGTCGTCCTGATGCTTTTTGTCTCTTTCGTTCCCGCTTATGGCGCCAACCAATCCGAATCAGCGGATCTTGAAGCCGACACGGCAATCGAACAGGTAGAACGAACGGATTCATTCATAGAAGGAACCGTCGTTAAGATCGTGGATATTACGAATCTGCGCAGCGGACCGGGGCTTGAATACGAGATCGTGGGCAAAGCCGCCCCTGGTGACTCTTATCAGATCATCGGCGTAGAAGGAGATTGGTATAACGTCTCGCTTCTGAATGGGGAAAGCGTCTATGTCGCCGGTTGGGTCGTCACAATTGAAACTCCTGAGCGCTTCGTCTATATCGTAGATAAAACCAACCTGCGCAGCGGGCCGGGGCTTGAGTACGAGATCGTGGGCAAAGCTTCGCCGGGTGATTCTTTCCCGATCATCGGCGCCGAAGCGGACTGGCATCTCATATCGCTTCCGACAGGCGATCGCGCTTACGTTGCGAATTGGGTCGTCAAAACCGATCGCGATGAACAGGATTCGAATCTCAAAGTATATATCTATCACACGCACAACCGCGAGTCATGGGCGAACGTCGCCCGCAACACGAAAGGATCTTCCGTCGATGATCCTGTGGTGAACATTACTATGGTAGGCAAGCATCTGGGCGACCAGTTGCAAAAGAAAGGCATCCTGACTCTGGTCGGGAACGACGATTTCAACGAGAAGCTGAAATTGCAGAACCTGAGCTATTCCCTTTCTTACTCTGAATCCCGTAAAGCCGTCACCAAGGCAATGAAAGCCAATCCGTCGTTATCTTATTTTTTCGACATTCATCGTGACGCCAACGTTCCGCGCAAGACCACAACGGTTACGATCAAAGGCAAAGCCTACGCGCGCATTCTATTTGTCATCGGGACCGCGCATCCTAACCATGCGGCTAACAAAAAACTCGCCGAGGAACTCAATACGCGTCTGAACAAGAAATACCCCGGATTGTCGCGCGGCGTCATCTCCAAGAGCGTCCATCAAGGAAACGGGGAATACAACCAATCCCTTTCCCCCGGCAGCTTGCTGCTCGAGGTCGGTGGCGTGAACAATACGCTGGAAGAGAGCAAGCTCGCTGCGGAGGCATTCGCGGATGTTTTCTCCGAGTATTACGGTTCGTTAAAATAAACATTAAAAAAGGGAACGTCAGGAAGCGCGTTATCGCTCCTGCTGTTCTCTTTTTTTCTGCCTAAAGTGGGCCTTTTCGAATTCAATAAATGTTAGAATAAGGAAATATTATCTTGTTCATCTACCCGACGTTTGAGACGAAAACAATTACAAAGGATGTGTCGCATGAAAAAGTTACGTTCTGCGCTCCTTATTTTGGGGGTCATAACATTTTTAGCCGGGTGCAATTCCAATGATAAGGAGAAGGAAATGAATACTTCTTCAAATATGAATTCCTCTTCGAGGGACGAGGGTCAGAATTTGTTATTGGATGACGCTAAGAATTTTATCCCCCTTGATACGGATTCTGTATATGCCAATAATCGCTATGGGTACGAGATACACTATCCTTCGCAATGGCCTGCGGGAGAAGAATCTCCTTCGGGAGACGGGGTAGTTCTATATAGCGATGACGGGAACGATATTCGCGTTTATGGCGGATATTTGCTTGGAGATCCCCTGGACAATATGGAAATCGATGAAGCGAAGGCCAATAATTGGAGCATCGAAACGATCGGGATTGCGGCAGGGGATGGACAGTTAATTCAAACATCGGTGGACAATCAGCGCTTGTTTCACTTTATCGTGAAAGGCAGTACGATTCAATGTCACCTCTACGCTATGGTTACCGAAGATTTCTATAGCGCCAACTATGAGGCCCTTCTTGAGATGGCTAATTCGATTACGTTCGACTAATACTAATCAATAATCGTTGAGTGGGGGATTAACACTTGTTGCGCGTTTATTATGTTTTCATTGTGATTTTCATGATCATGGTATCTACGGGGTGTTCACGTTCCAATTCCGACGTACAAGAGTTCAGCCCGTTTACATCAAATTCGCCTAGTCAGTCGAACCCGAGTCCGTCGAACCTAAGTCCGTCGATGCTTCCCGGCTCGGCAAAAGCGGATACCTACAATTCGGAATTGCTGCTGCAAGCCTATGAATCCGCCGTCATAGAGGCCATCAATCAAAATGACTATTCTCTCGTAGAGCGATATGTCGAATCTGATAGCCAATTATCAAGCTTTCTTAAGGAGTATATGAAGGAACAAGCAAACGATGGCATTGCGCTAGAATTAGAGAATTATGATTTGGAGCAAATCGAAGAAAACGACTCCAGCATTAAGCTTTATGTCCGGGAGACGATTTCCAGTAAAAAGCCGAAACAGGATGCTCAAAGTAATGAAGATTACTGGATATATACTGTAACCGTTCAAGATGAGCAAGAGAAATTAAGTCGGCGAGAGCCGTGGGAAGCATCACGCGAGGTCGCGAATCCACCCGAAGTCACTTACGAGATCAACGATGTCAAAGACTATGATCAAGAGGAAGCCATCCGATTCTCGAAATCTTCGGTTACTCTTAAAATAGGAGAGGAATTGATTCTACGTCCCCAATCGCAGAAGCTGAGTCTTCTATACGAGGAGAGCGATAACGAAGTGACGGGTGGATGGAGCGAAGATGTGGACACGGGCGAATTCGTAATCAAAGGAGTCAAAGAAGGGATCAATCGGATCGAATTCCATGTCGCTCATTCTTATTTTATAAAGGGAACGTTGGAAATCAGGGTCGTCAACGAATAAGCATCGATGCCGAATAAGAAATCGGGTGCCGTTGCACCCGATTTCTTATTTATAGCGATGAGGCGAACCCGAATGCAATTCCTCCACATCCTCTGAGGAAATGTTGTGAGGGCTGTATCTGGCCTTGCCGTATAAACTAGCTAGTGCGTTACGGACGCGATGAAGCCAGTTCCCGAAGTCGGATTGACGCTCCTTGTGAGTTGCAGTTACTTGGTCGGCCTGCCAGCGTTCGAGCGCTGCCAGCGTTTCGCTCGGCGTATCGGACGTTCTAAACTCGTAGCCTTGCCGAATGCCCTCCGCCACTGCGTCCTCGTACAGACGCCGTACCTTATCCGGATTGCTTAACCGCTCCCAGTCCATTCGGCGAGGCTGCCTGCGCAACAAGCCTCCGAGCACGCCGCCTCCTTGTTTCTTTTCTTTTCGCAAGCTGCGCTGTTCTTCGATATACGGCAGAGTCTCTTGCTGTTTCTCCCTTAGGAACCAACTTTTAATTGCATCCAAAATTCCTTTAAGGGTCCAGTTCTTATCCTTCCAGAGCAAGCCAACAAAACGTACAAGCCCTATCACAGCGAAAACAATCACGATTCCCAGCAAATAGTCCCACACGACGGACGGCTTCTTCGGTTTCCCCAACTGATCGAGCCATTCGGGTCTGCCCGCATCTTGCGGAGGCGGGATGAAGCGTTCCGGGTCGATCCAACTATTGTTCGGGTTAACGATCTGCTTTGGCGTCAAAAGCTTCTCTCCATAACCGACGGTCAAAGCAATCGCCAGCATGCTTACGGCAAGGAAGATCATGACGTATTTGCTGTTGGCGCGCATGACCGGTTTGGTCGCGATACCGCTGAGAAGACCAGCACGTTGGACGAGAGACCGGTTTAACGCGACAAACCAGACCACAACCCATGCCAATGCCAACAAAATCAACGGCAGCCGGTAATCGGTCCAAGCTTCGTTCTGGGCAATCGCGATCAAACCAAGCGTGCATACGCCAAACCCTAATCCATAATGCCAATACCCAAGACTCGCATAGCGCCCTCTCCAGAGCATGATGCCCAGCCAGATGAGTATCGGAAGGTGATCCGTATAGTTCACGATCCCGAAGGCCACAAGCGCGAAGATGGCGACGATCACCACGACTTTTCGCCACAGTGCGGGCAGACGATTCAGGGCGAGACCGGCGATAATCGTAATAAGAATGACCATGCCTAGCCGCAGCTTGTCCGATAGTCCCATGTTCGCCGTAAAAAGCAGCCACAGGGGCAGCCAGATCAGACATTCCGCCAGTACGCGCAAGATTAGCTTTCCGACCCGCTCCATCACGCGACCGCCCCTTTCCCGAGAAGAAGCAACTGAACCGTATTGCCCTGCCCCCTCAGTTTGCTAACGAGTTGCTCTTGTTTCCCGTCGATAAACCCCGTAATCAGAAAATAATTCATTCCGCGGGTTCGTTCTGCGACGAGCTGCTCGAGCAGGAACGACAAACCAAGTGCCGTGACGGGGCGAAATCCCGCCATTGCCTCCAGCAGCATGTCCATATGCGCCGATCCGGCTCGCGCCGGCGCTCGGAATATGCTATTCTCCGCTCCGTCATTAGCCCCGTTAAAAATAAACCCCGCTTTGCCTCCGCCGGAAATAACGTACTGCGCGGCAGATGCGGCGTAACTCAAAGCCCCTTCGAATTCCTCGGACGTTATTCTTGCGTTATGTGCTGAATCCAGCAATTCTGCGTTTAGGATAATCGTCAGATCGTTGTCCTGCATGCTTTCCCGCTTGTGGACCAGAAGGTTACCCGTCTTCGCCGTCGCGCTCCAGTTCACCATTCGGAAGGAGTCCCCTTCCCGGTACGGTCTGATTCCAGCCACATGATGATGGTTCTCCATGATCGGACTAATCATGCTTCTTACGCTCTGCAGATACTTCCTCGCGCCGAGCGGGAACTCGCGAATCTCTTTGAGCGCGGGATAGACGACAACCTCGCAGTTTCCTTGCTGTTGAATCGACTTGCCCGACAATCCGACCAGATCTCCCATGGATAACGTGTAGCTGGTCACTCGGTATTTGCCGCGAAAGGGACAAGCAATTTCGTGTTTCCGCACGATCTCCGTATACGAAGGAATGCTGAACAAGCTGGCATGATTCTGCAGCCGGTCTCCTCGGTTGATGGACATATCCGCTTCCCGATGCTTGAACACGAGCTGGGCGGGAAGCATCGATTCGACGCGCAGCCAGGGAAGCGGAAGCCTTTTACGGTTGGCGATCGTCTCGCGCATCCATACCGTCTGTCCGGCATGAACCCGGGTCGAACTGAACGACCGCGTATAAGACAGGGCTTTAAAGCCAAATATCGAAAAGAATATCCGCTGCAACAAATAAAGCGCTGTCATAACCAATACGATCCACAGGATGACCGCCATTTTACCTCGTCTCCAATGCGGCTTCCGTCGGCACGGTAATGTCCGCGACCAAGCGGTCCAAGAGCTGGTCTGCGCCGTTCGTCTCGCCTCTGAACGTATCTTTCAGAATGATACGATGCGCAAGAACCGGACGGACCAGCGCTTTGACGTCGTCGGGAAGCGCGTAATCCCTGCCCGCCAGCAACGCCCGGGCTTGTGCCGCCTTCAGAAGCTGGAGGCTTGCGCGAGGGCTCGCCCCGAACGAGATGTCCGGATGAGAACGCGTAGCCGTCACGATCGCGATCAGGTAACCGTATACTTCGTCGCTGACGTGCACGGATGGGACGAGTTTCTGGATCTCTATGATGTCTTGCCGGCTAAGGACAGCCTGAAGCGATTCGAGCGGATTGCCGGCCGTAAACCGCCGCAATATCGCCTCTTCTTCCGTTTCCGTCGGATACCCCATCGAGACGCATAACATGAAGCGATCCAGTTGGGCTTCAGGCAGCGGGAAGGTACCGTGATTGTCAATCGGATTCTGAGTGGCGACCACGATGAACGGAGCTTCCAGAGGGTAAGTCACGCCGTCGATCGTCACCTGACGCTCCTCCATACATTCGAGCAAGCTGGATTGCGTTCTCGGAGTCGCCCGGTTAAGCTCGTCCGCCAGCAGAATGTTCGTAAACACCGGGCCTTGCCGAAGCTCGAACTGATCGGTTTGGCGGTTGTAGTAGTTAATGCCCGTAATATCCGAAGGGAGCAAATCCGCCGTAAATTGAATGCGTCTCATCTGACAAGCCAGCGATTTCGCCAGCGACTTGGCAAGAAGCGTCTTACCCGTTCCCGGAACGTCCTCCAGGATCACATGTCCGGATGCTAGCAGCGCGATTAGAAGGTGTTCCAATACGCCGTCCTTGCCGACGACGACGGAGCCTACGTTCTTGATCACGGTCGAAATCCTCTGCTCCAATTCATGTTTATCCACGACAAAAACACCCTCCTCCGTTTTCTATATTTTAACAATGCCGGAGAAGGGTGTGAACTGTAAAAACTCACATATTCTTTTTTATGCCATCGCTTGAACGCGTTCGTCTCGGTAGTCGGCCGTAGCCGGCTCTCCGATGGAAGCGGCAGACCCTGCCGGTTCTTCCGCCAAGCCGTACGGAAGGCAGAGCGGAGCGCCCGTCCGGGGATCCGGAATGATATCGGCGTCAATATTAAATACGTCTCGCAGCATCTGCGAAGTCATGACGACTTCCGGATGTCCTTCGTACAATACCGTTCCGTTTTTAAGCGCCACGAGATGTTGAGCGAATCTTGCCGCGTGGTTCAAATCGTGCACGACCATGACGATCGTCCGCTTCTGTTCCTTGTTGAGCTTCTCCAGCAGGAGCATGACTTCCACCTGATGGGCCATGTCGAGGAACGTCGTCGGTTCGTCCAGCAGCAGCATTTCCGTGCCTTGCGCCAAAGCCATTGCGATCCATGCCCGCTGGCGCTGTCCGCCGGAAAGATGATCGACGGGTCTGTCCCTGAACATCGTCATGCCCGTGGCCTCTATCGCCCATTCGATCATCCGGTTGTCTTCCGCCGACAGGATTCCGAACCCTTTCTGGTGGGGATACCTTCCGAACGAGACAAGCTCGCGAACCGTCAGACCCTCCGGGGAAGTCGGATTCTGCGGCAGAATGGCCAAATTCTTGGCGACTTCTTTCGTCGGTTGCCGGTGAATCAGCTTTCCATCTAGGTAAACCCCGCCTTGCGCCGGGGTCAGAATACGCGCCATCGATTTCAGGATCGTCGATTTACCCGACCCGTTCGCGCCTACGAGCGCCGTGATCAGACCGTCCGGTACGCGCAGGTTCAACCCTTGCACGATAGGCCGGCTGCCGTAGGAGAGGGATAACTGATCTGTGCTTAAACGTGACATCGTTACATCCACCCTTTGTTGAAAACGATTCTCAATAAACATCTATGAGTTGAATGATAATCGTTCTCAACAGCAAAGTCAATAACGATTTCGTGGCAGTTTGTACGTAATGGGAAAGTCCTTTCTTTCGGGAACGTTATTTTCCCACCGTGAATTTCCCTTTGGAAATCACTCTGCCGTCCTTAATGACCTTGAGTATGTATTCCCCTGCCTCGGGAGCATCGAAGCTGTGGGTTGCCCCCAGCCAATCCGCAGGAACGTCCAGCGGCCAGCGCTCTACGACCTCATTAACGGATCTTTCCCTTGTTTCGAGCACGACTTCAACATTCCCGCCGCTTCCCGGGAACTCGAACCTATAATGAATCGAATCCCTTTCATCGAACACGCTCGTCCTCTCCCTGACGATGCCGTCAGATACCGAGCGCCCGAATTCGACCTCCGTCTTCCCCATACTCGGAAACAAGAAGAAAGTGAAAATAACGAGGTACGCGACGACCAATCCGATCGCCAAAAATACGCCGCCCCAGCTCGTCCCGCCCTTATCGGCCAGCGCTTTGAATTTGGCGGTGCGATCCAGAGGATAACGATTGATTTTCCCGATTTGTTTGATCATATACCTGTAATACATCGCGTTTCCGCCCACTCCGAATCCGGCCGACAAGGCAATGCCGATGCTGCTGTTGTTCAGTCCCAAATCCGCAGATAAATCCACGACATCAATCGCCAGCCATATGCCTACGATCAGAAGTAAAACTCCGTATTGCTTCCTATACCCCAGCCAAAAATAGGAAAGGAAAAACGTGGCCCAGTTCCAACTGATGTCCTTTCCGGGAGAGGCTTTTCCGCCCCACTTGCGCATATAGTAATCCGCATTCCGCCCCACGAAGACTTTTGCCTCATCCTCGGGATCGTTAGGCAAACCCGGGCTCTCCGCGATATCCGGCCGATCCGTCGTCGACCATTCCGTTGAATGATCTGCCGGCCGTTCCTCCTGCTGATTCACTTGCTGTTCCGCTAGTCGTTCCTCCGCCACAATAGCCGTCTCGGATCCGCACTTGCTGCAAAATCGGGCGTTATCGGGCAAAATTTGTCCGCACTGCGTACAGATCAATGTCTACACAACCTTTGCTCATTCGATTTATATTTCCTCTTTTCGACGGCAATCGAGGCGTATCCTCCCAGAATCATAAAATTACGAAAGATTCCGGCCAAAAACAAAGCCGACCGGGAATTCCCGGTCAGCCCGAATGTCGGCATTGCCCATCGGCACTTCATCGAACAAATCGCCGAACATGTCCACCCGTGAAGCGTCAACCGCCTCCTCTTCTCGCTTTCCTGCAAGTTAAGTTGTACGTTCGTCCGTATTCGCGGGCAAACTTGACGATCGTGCGAAGCATGGAGGGATCGGACAGTTTCGTAAATGGGCAGGGATCGGGCCGCGTATTCACCTCGAGAATCCAGCACCGCCCCCTCCGGTCCACCGCGATGTCCAGTCCTAATTCTCTCATCTTGGGATAAACCCGGGAGAATCGAAGCGCGGTTGCATGAGCCAGGGCATCGAATTTGTTCAAAATGCGAATCGATCGTTGCGGCCCGAAAGTTTCGCGTAATATCGCTTCGGTTCCGTGAATGCTCCCGCCTTGGCTGCCGTTGGTCACCGCTTTGCCGGGGAACGCGACCCGCGCCGCCGTCCCCGTCACCTTCCATCCGACCTTCCTCCCTTTCTGAATCATGACGCGAAAATCGATCGGCCGGCTGTTCCGCCGTATCATGCGGATGCCCCTCTGCACCAGATAAGGCTTCCCTTTCATTCTCCAACGAAGCCACCTAATCAGTTCCGCATAGCGGCCAAACGTTTTGCGTTGCCGCCCGGACTGAACGACCCATTTTCCGCCGGCGCGTTCGACTTTCATCACGCCCACTCCACAAGAACCAGATTCCGGTTTTACGTACACCATTCCGAAACCGCTCAACATGCGTTCGAGCGAATCGTTCGAAAGCCGCAGCGTCATCGGAATATGCGCCGACAGCATGGGAGATGCCGCCAGCACTTTGGTTTTGATCCACTTGCTCGATACCGCCGTTTTTGAGTTCGTACGTCTTCCTCTCCTCCAGGGAAAACAGGATAGCGCCCTTAGGATAAAATATGGCATTTCTCCCGGGAAGGAAGGGCGATCGCCCAGCGGCGAACGAAGAACGAGACGCTCTTGCCGACATATATATGAATATCGGCCCAGTTCAGACGAAAGCGAGGGAAAAACATGCGCTCATCGCCTTTTCACGACAAGATCGACCGGACAGCGCGAACGTTCCCCTGGTACGGAAGGCTTCTTGCCGACAGCGGCATCGATCGCTTCACTGTACGGGCGCTCGGACAATTACCCCTCGTAACAGCCGGGCTACTGGAACGTTATTATTACGGCCGGGAGCATCCTTATGCGATCGATGAGTCGCCCGATCGAGTCTATTCTTACCGCACTTCGGGAACGAGTTCTCATATCCGCAAGACGATTTTTTATTCCGGGGAAGACGAACGGAACTATATCCGGGTGAAGAGCGACCTTTTTCGCCGTCTACTCGCGCCCTCCGGCGTTCTCACGGCAATCTCGGACATGGGTACGGGACATGCGGCCGCCACCGCGCCGGAGGTGTTCGCCCGGCTCGGCATTCAGGCCGATTCGATTTCTTACGAATTGCCGATCGGCAGTCACCTGAAGAGGCTGAAGACGCTGCATCCTCACGTGTTATACACGATGCCTTCGATCCTGGATCGATTGCTGACTGCGGCAGGAAATGATGCTTCCTCCTTCGGCATTCGCCGGGTCCTGCTCGTCGGGGAGATTGCCTCTCCTGCCTGGCGCGGCAGCGTGGCGGGACGGCTTCGCTTGGCGGAGGACGATATTACCGACACTTATGGATCGATCGAGATCGGAACGATCGCCTATTATTCTCATGAGCATGGCAGGTATTTGTTCACGGAGGGCATCCAAGCAGAAGGAATACCTTCCCATGCGTTGGACGAAAACATGGAACCTCTGCCGGATGGGGAGTCCGTTCTCGTGGTAAGTTCCTACGTTCGCCATCTTTTTCCTGCCTTGAGGTATGTCACTTATGATATCGTGCGGGATTTCCGCCCGATTCTTGTGAACGGAGTATGGAAGCCAAGCTTTCAAGCGATCGTTCGTCGTATCGGCCCGGAGCTCAAGCACGGGGAGAAAATAAGCGTCTACGATATCGAGAACGTCGTCTATCGACACCTACAGGACGCCGAAGTCTGCATCCGCGTGCGCGCGAACAAGCTTGCGGTTCTCGTGGACAGCAAGGAGCAAAGTCCGGACGTCTATAAGCGCATCGAACTTGAATTAGCGGATCGGATTCCGGAGATCGGGGCGATGATTCGGGGCGGGATTCTGGATGCGATACAGGTGTTGCCGTCTGCCATCGACAGCGGAGAAAACGTCATGAAACGGAAAAAAGTATTTTATGACTAGAGGGGGCGGCGGGATTGGACGATAACGAGTTAATCGGCTTAGGAAGCCCCGCGGATTTGGGCGCCCTGGATACCGGATCGGGCATCTGCTCGGCGATCGGCCGCACTCCGCTCGTTCGTTTGAGCCGCGTGTTGCCGGAAACTACTTGCCACATCTACGGTAAGCTCGAAATGATGAATCCCGGAGGAAGCGCCAAGGACCGTCCCGCCTTGCGCATCATGAGAGAAGCGATCCGGACGGGGGAAATTCGCCGCGGCACGACCGTCATCGAATCGAGCTCGGGCAATATGGCCGTCAGCTTGGCGCAGATCTGCCTGTATTTGGGGCTGCGTTTCATTTGTGTCGTCGATCCGCGCACGACCGAGAGCCATTTAAGGCTGATTCGTCAGCTTCAAGGGCAGATCGAGCTTGTCGAGAAGCCGGACTCGGCAAGCGGAGACTACTTGCTCGCCCGGATTAAACGAGTGCAGCGACTGCGGGAAGAAATCGGCGATTGTTACTGGACTAACCAATACGGCAATCCGAACAATTATATGGCGCATTACGACACGACGATGCCGGAAATTCTGGAGGCGCTGCCTCATCTTGACTACTTGTTCTGTGGAGTCAGCTCCTGCGGAACGATAAGAGGCTGCGCCGAGAGGCTAAAGGACGAAAGACGCGCCACGAAGATCATTGCCGTCGACGCTCAGGGGAGCGTCATTTTCGGCGGCGCGAAAGGGGTTAGGCGGCTGCCGGGACTTGGCGCGGCGATATCCCCTTCACTCAGCCGCCAGGACCTGATCGACCAGGTCGTATATGTATCGGAGCGCGACTGCATCGAAGGCTGCAAGGAATTGCTGCGAACGGAGGGAATTCTCGCCGGAGCTTCCTCGGGAGGCGTCATCGCGGCCATTCGGGCCATGAGCAGCGAGATTCCGGACGGAGCGGTCTGCGCCGCCGTGCTGCCCGATCGGGGAGAACGGTATCTCGATACCGTGTATAACGAGGAATGGGTTAGCGCCAACGTTCCATAATCCGTCGGTAAGGAGTGGCGCATTATGATTTATTTAAACGACGGGCATATTCGGCAGTTGGGCATCGATTGGGTCCTTCTTGAAGAGCGGATCTTTGCGACGCTGCGAAAACTCGGCACGCCGGAGATCGTCCAACCGCTGAAGCCCTATTTGCGTTTCGGGCAACCCAGGAACAGAATCATTGCCATGCCCGCATTCGTAGGCGGCAATGAAGAGATATGCGGCATCAAATGGATCGCCAGCTTCCCGGACAACGTTCGGCGCGGGCTATCCCGCGCGCACGGCACGATCGTGTTGAATGACCCGACTACCGGCGTTCCCATTGCGATCTTCAGCGGCGGATTGCTTAACCAACTCCGTACGGCTGCCGTGAGCGCGGTCATGTTGCGGCGCTATTTTGCCTTGCAGCGCCGGAGTAAATACCGGATTGGGATCATGGGTTGGGGACCGATCGGGAGAAGACACCTGGATATGGTCTTCGCGCTGTTCGGCGATAGTATCGCGAGCGTTAAGCTGTTCGATATCAAAGGGATCGATTCGAAGTCGGCGAATGTTACGTCGCATCCGATACGCCCGAAGATCTCATCGTCCTGGAGGGAGCTTTATCGCGAGAGCGATATCGTCTTTACTTGCACTTCCTCGGCCGAACGTTATATCGACGAGCCTCCGGTTCCCGGGGCACTGCTGATGAACGTTTCCTTGCGCGAATATTTGCCGGACAGCATCGGAGAAGGAACCGCGATCGTCGTGGACAACTGGCAAGAGGTGTGCAGGGAAAATACCGATATCGAGCTTCTGCACGTGCAGGCGGGGCTTCAAGAGAAGAACACGATCAGTTTGCGAGGAGCTGTACACGAGGAAGGTTTGAACGGCTTGGCGCCTTCCGTGCCGATCTTCTTCAATCCGATGGGCATGGCGGCTTTCGATATTGCGATAGCGGCCTTTTACCGTCATAAAGCGGAACGGCTCGGGGTTGGCATTCGATTAGAGGGGTGACATAAACCAACCAACTTTCCTGCCTATAATCTCGCCGCACGCGCTTATTTCCATAACTCAGCCAATTTTCCCGCCAATAAGCTTGCCGCACGCACTTATTTCAGTAACCTAGCCAACTTTCCCTTTGTGAGTAAATACGACGAAATCATCGCCATTAGCGCAGTGGTACCACTTTTGCCCCGATCCCGAGACTATTAGCGATGAAAAACATCATATTTACTCCTCGTGAGGTGCATGTTGGGAGCAAGTACGATGAATAACATCCCTATTAGCGTAGTCATGCCACTTTTGCCCCGATCCCGAGACTATTAGCGATGAAAAACATCGTACTTCCTACTCAGGTGGCTCAACACGAGAGAAAGTACGATGAATAACATCCCTATTAGCGTATTGGCGCCACTTTTGCTCCGATCCCGGGACTATTAGCGATGAAAAACATCATACTTCCTCCTCGTGGGGCTCAACACGAGAGAAAGTACGATGAATAACATCCCTATTAGCGCAGTGGTGCCACTTTTGCTCCGATCCCGGGACTATTAGCGATGAAAAACATCGTACTTCCTACTCGTGAGGCTCAACACGAGAGAAAGTACGATGAATAACATCCCTATTAGCGTAGTGGTGCCACTTTTGCTCCGATCCCGGGACTATTTGCGATGAAAAACATCGTACTTCCTCCTCATGTGGCTCAACACGAGAGAAAGTACGATGAATAACATCCCTATTAGCGAATCAATGCCACTTTTTGCTCGCGCAAGTACGTGCCCCCTACGCCCGCCCGCTCTTGTTCGCCGCAATCTGCTCGGCAAGCTCGTTCAGCTCGGTCCAGCGCTCGAGCAGGCCGTCCAGCTTCGTCTCCAGGCTCGATTGCTCCTCCATCAGCTCCTGCAATCGCCCGGAATCGCTGGCGGCCGCATCCATCTTCGCGGCGATCGCGGCAAGCGCTTCTTCCGTCTCGGCGATCCAGCCGTCGATCTGCTCGAAATCCTTCTGATCCTTATAAGACATCTTAAGGACCGGACGTTCTTTACGCTCCGCTGATGCCGACTCGGAAACCGAAGAAGCGGACGCCGCTTTCACAGGTGTGCCTCCCACCTGAATAGCCGCTTCCTTCCGATCCGCCTGCTCCTTGTATTCGGAATAATTGCCCGTATACTGCGTGACCGCGCCGTCGCCTTCGAACGCCAGAATGCGGTCGACAGTCCGATCGAGGAAATAGCGATCATGCGAGACGACGATAACAACGCCGGAGAAATCGTCCAAATAGTCCTCCAACACCGTTAAAGTGGCGATATCGAGATCGTTGGTCGGCTCGTCGAGCAGCAGCACATTTGGCGCTTCCATTAATACCCGCAGCAGTTGCAGCCGCCTTTTCTCTCCGCCGGACAGCTTGGAAATAACCGACCACTGCGTCGCAGACGGAAATAGGAACCGCTCCAGCATCTGCCCCGCCGAGATCGTCGTCCCGTCGGCGGTTTTCACTTGCTCCGCACCCTCGCGGATATACTCCATTACCCGAAGCGACTCGTCCATCTCGTCGTGCTCTTGACTGAACCAGCCCAACTTAACTGTCGGGCCGAGTTCCACGCGCCCGCCGTCCGGCTGAAGCTTCCCGGCGATCAGCTTCAGCAGCGTCGACTTGCCGCTGCCGTTGCGCCCGACGATGCCTAGGCGGTCCTCCGGGACGGCAATGTAGCTCAAATCCTTGATCAGCGTCCGATCACCGAACTGCTTCGACAATTGCTCGATCTCCAGTATTTTTTTGCCGAGTCTTGTCGATGCCACCGATACGTCCAGCTTACCCGCCGACGCCTTCGGCCCTTGTTCTTTCAGCGCCTCGAACCGATCGATGCGCGCCTTCTGCTTCGTGGAGCGCGCCTGTACGCCGCGGCGAATCCAAGCAAGCTCATTGCGCAGCAGGTTTTGCCGCTTCGCTTCGGAAGCCGCCTCGCGTTCCTCCCGCTCCAGCTTTAATTCCAAGAAGCGGCTGTAATTCGCTTCATAGAAAAACGCCGTACCCCGATCCAGCTCGATCACCCGATTGCTGACCCGGTCCAAGAAATACCGGTCGTGCGTGATCATTAATAATGCGCCTTTGCGCTTCTGAAGCATTCCTTCGAGCCAAGCAACGGAGTCGTTGTCAATATGGTTCGTCGGCTCGTCCAAAATCAGAACGTCGGACGGCTGCAGCAGCGCCGCCGCCATTGCCACCCGCTTGCGTTGACCGCCTGAGAACGTAGAAACCCGATCATTCACATTCATAATTCCGAGCTTTGTCAGCGCCGTCTTAGCCTCGCTCTCGAGCTGCCAAGCGTTTAATTCGTCCATGCGCGCGCCTACCGCGATCAGCCGTTCCTGAAGACCTGAGTCGTCCGGCCGCAACGCCAACTCCTCTAACACCGATGCATGTTCGCGCACGGCCCGAAGCTGCGGCGAATCTCCGCCCAACACGTGCTCGAGAGCCGTTTCCTCCGGACCGAACACCGGATCCTGCACAAGCATCCGAAGCACGACGGATCGACCGATGGAGACTTTGCCGGAATCGGCCGGCTCCAGACCCGCAATCACCTTGAGCAACGTCGACTTGCCCGTGCCGTTCACGCCGATAATGCCGATCTTGTCCCCGCTCTCGACACCAAACGTGACGTTTTCGAACAGAATTTTGTCACTGTAGCTTTTCGCTATATTTTCAACGGATAATAAGTGCATCCCGCTATCCACTCGCTTTAACTCTAGAGTACGGTACGATTTCTTCTGTATCATATCATACTTCGCTTTCCGATTGCCCGAACGACCGGCTGATTCAGGGAACTGAGTCCGAGTGAAATTTCCCTATTGGTGGAAAACTACCGTATGACCGGTTTGACGCCTGCGAACCCGGGGTAATTATCGGCAGGAAGCATGAAGGAGGTCTCGTTATGATATTCAGACACATTCTCGTTCCATACGACGGGTCCGAGCCGTCCGCCAGAGCCCTAGACAAAGCCTTGGAGATCGTCGCGAAGGACTCCGGCCCGCATCTCACCGTCGCGCACGCGATCAACCTTCAGCCGGTAACATTCGCGGACGTAACGTTCGTCCAACCCGATTTCTATCAGGAGCAAGTCAAAGCGCACGGAGAAAAGATCATCGATAAGATCAAGCAGATTACCCGGGACGTCCCCCATGCGAACGCGGTGATCCTGGCTGGACCGCCGGCGGAGGCTATTCTCGATTATGCGGACAATAACGGATGCGATCTGATCGTCATGGGCAACAGAGGTCTGAGTTCATTTAAGGAATTTATGCTCGGCAGCGTCAGCCATAACGTGATTCTTCACTCGCGCATCCCGGTGATGGTCATGAAATAACACGCAAATTCGCCGCCGAATAATCAAATTCGCGAAACAACCCTGACAGTCTCCTGTCAGGGTTGTTGGTCTATACTGTAATTATCTATGGATCGGGAGGGAAAGACGTATGGCGGACAACGGCGCCACTCTTAGTCGTCGCGCGCTTAACCGCGCCCTGCTGGAACGGCAAATGTTGATCAAAAGGACAAAGATCCCCGCATTGGACGTCATGGAACATCTGATCGGCCTTCAAGCGCAGGCACCCAATCCGCCGTATATCGGGCTATGGGCCCGGGTGGAAGATTTCCGGCAAGACGAGCTGTCGGGGTTGATCGAGTCTCGCCAAGCCGTGCGGATCGCGCTCATGCGCTCGACGATCCATCTGACGTCCGCGCGCGACGCCTTGTCTCTTCGCCCTGTGGTACAGCCCGCTCTTGAACGCGGCTTAAAGGGCAACTATGGCAAACATCTGGCGGGCATCGACGAAGCCGATCTAGCGGCCGAAGCCCGGACGCTCGTCGAGAAGCGGCCGATGACGTTCCGCGAGCTCGGCGGTTTGCTGGCGGAAGACGAACGATGGCGGAACCGCGAGCCCGACACGCTCGCCGCGGCGGTGCGCACGTTGCTCCCGCTTGTGCAAATTCCTCCGCGCGGGTTATGGGGAGAGAGCGGCCAATCGGTCCATACGACGGCTGAAGCCTGGCTCGGCAGCCCGGCAATCCCGGCAATCTCGCCGGAAACGATGATTGAGCGTTATTTAGCCGCTTTCGGTCCCGCATCCGCGAAAGATATGCAGACGTGGTCCGGCCTCACCCGATTGGGAGAGGTCGTGAAACGAATACGTCCCCGCTTAAGGATCTACTATGACGAGCAAGGGCGAGAACTGTTCGACGTACTAGACGCGCCCTTGCCGGATCCGGATATGCCAATACCGCCGCGGTACATGGCCGAATTCGACAATGCGCTCCTGTCTCACGCGGACCGGTCTCGCATCATCTCCGAAGAAGATCGGAAGCGCGTATTTACGATCAACGGCATCATCCGCCCGACTTTCCTGATCGACGGATTCGTCGCGGGAATGTGGCGAATCGATCGCAAGCGCGACGCCGCCATTCTAACGATCGAGCCGTTCCGTCCCCTTCGTCCCGAAGATCGGGCAGGTTTATACGAAGAGGGGGATAACCTTCTTCGATTCGCGGCGGCGGAATGCGGCAGCCGCGAAATCCGTATCGCCGATGAATCGACGTCGTCCGACGGCCTGCGTTAGCGCGCTCCGCTTTTACCGATCGCCTTCGTATATTCGTCCGGCGTCTTGCCAAGTACCGTTTTGAAATCCTTGATAAAATGAGCCTGATCGTAATACCCCATATCCTGGGACAGCTTCGTCCAATCGACGGCCTCATCCTTGTCGAGCTTTTCGGCGACCTCGTGCATCCTGAATCGCTGAATCACTCCTTTGGGGCTAACGCCGACATACCGATCGAATAACCGCTGCAACGTCCGGACGCCCACGCCGAATCTCTCGGCTAATTGTTCGACCTGAAGCATGTCGCGATCCTCCACTAGAACGGAGACCATCTCGTTAACCAGTTCGACGTTGCGGTCGGGCTCCGGCAATCGTTCCAGGAAGAACCGGTCGATCCTGTCGACTTGATCTCCCGGTTCTCCGGCCGCCGCCAGAATGTCATGTTCCAGAGCTCGAGCCTCCGCTCCGAAAATATCGGCCATGTCGGCGGAAAGACGAGTGAGCTTCGACAGCGGCTGCCGCCAGAAAGGATAAAATCCGCCCGGGTTGAATTTAACGGCGAAGACGCTGCCCAGACCTTCCATAAGCTGCGACGAGGTTTTCTCCCAGATTCCGTATATGCGCGTTCGACCCGGCTCGAACACGAGATTCACGTTTGGATGAGAAAGCACGGTTTGGCGGTAAGGTTGTAGTCCCCGTAAATCCCACTCGACCGTCCAGTAATGCTGAATATAGCTTTGCAACTCATCCGCGGGTTTGTACCGGGAAAGCTTGAACTTTCCTTTCCCCGCGTCCGCCTGCAATATTCCCTTCGTCGAACGATCGTCGATCGGGTCCATCGTACGCTCCTCCGATTAACGGCTTGTCGCATTTTTACAATACGAGACCGCCGCTTTATTTTAAGATGGGTATCAGATTGCACGTAAGCAAAAGCATTCCGAAAATCGACCAATGAAAGGAGTCTATTTATGGAACACAAATTCACTACGTATATCGGCGCAACGCCGGAGAGGGTCTGGGAGGCGTTAGTTTCTCCCGAGGGTACGAAAGCCATTTTCTTCGGTTGCGTCCTCCGATCGGATTTCGAGAAAGGCAGTTCCTACGAATACGTGGGGCCTGGCAACGACGGAGACGAGACGGTTCACGTCTACGGTACGATTCTCGAATTCGAGCCCCATAAAGTATACAGTTGCCTCGAGCATCCCGGGCCTTCCTATAACCCAAAGCATGCCGAGCTCGAAAGCCGAATCACGATTACGCTTGAGCCTGTAGGCGAGACGACGAAAGTCACCCTCGTCAACGACCAATGGACACCCGACCACCCCTCGTTCGACAAAACAGCGGAGAGCTGGCCGATCATCCTTAGCAGTCTCAAAACTTTCTCGGAATCCGGCCGCGTATTGAATTACGGCTGGTAATTCCAGCTATTTGCGGCTGTTCCGCATAGCGGCCAGCACCTGCAATCTCCCGCCGTCGCCGCTTGCGAGCCGGTCGTATTCCTCCGACTCCCGCGCAACGAGCGCAACCTTGCCTTCGGAGTCGAAATGGAGACCCCAGCCGTATTTTTTCGGAAGCATGGATGCTCGCAAGCAGGCCATCGGTTTGGAGAAAAAAGCTTCGCGGATTTCCTCGCTGCGGGAGGCAAGCTCCTCTTCTGGAATCTCCTTGTGGCGGACGTAGGTCTGATAAAGCAGCTCTTCTTGCGTATACGTATACGGCTGGTGAAACACGAGATCGTATTCGATCCCTGGTTTCGACTTGCCGTTTTTCTTTTCCGGTGGTATCATGCCTCTCTCAACGGGACAATCCCCGGCTAGCTTGATAAAAGTGTCGTAGTAGTTCCATTCCATCATCGCGGCCTCCTAACAAGAGTTAGTACTTTTCCCATTATAGCCCGTTAACTCTGACAGATACGGTCAGTCATTATTGGGTCATCGCTCGTTTCGTCCGACATTTACGATATCAAGCAACTCCCGCCATTCCACGATCCGGGCAACTTCAAGATGCCGATTGTATGAATTATCCTTGGCGTATACGCTCAGTTTCAAATCCCCCAACGTCTCGAGCACGGCCGGCTTATCGTCGAAATAATAGTCCAAGCCCAAGTCCCGGATAATATGAACTTTCTCCAGATCGCCCATTCCGCAATAAAATCTCCCGTCCCGAACCGGGAATCCCGTTTGAATAAGCGCCTGCTTCGTTTGATCGCAATGCACCGGGGCTCTCGCCGTGATGTAATATACCTCATGCCCGCAACGGTCAAGCTCCTGCAATACTTCCACTGCATCGTTGAAAGGAGGAGCCGAATAATAAATCTCGCTGCGATGGCGATCCCATAACTCACGGCCTTCCTCTGTCGACAACCCGAACGCTTCATGAACCGGAATGCATGTCAAAGCGTGGAATACCTCTATGTCTACCTGTCGATTCAGCTTCAAATTGTAAATGCGAAAAGCATGCTCCCGCAAATTAAGCAACGTATCGTCAATATCGAATCCGAATTTCATAGGCGCACGGCTCCTTTATCTATTTTCCGCCTTTAAGCGCTTTCTAATTGGATTATACCTTATGCCGGACATAAAAGAAGAGCCATCCCGTTTGTATCGGAATGGTTCTTCTTCGGCAACCCGTCATACTTCGCCCCAATAGACCTCGGTTTCGTAGTCGAATTTCACCGTGCCGTTCTCTTCGTTCCGGTCGAACAATTCGCGCAGCCTCTGCATCATCGGTTCATGCCGGGGATCCCCCGGTTCCGGCGCGTAGGAGGAAGACAACAAGCGCCCGGCCACCCCGTCGAAATCGAACACTTGACGATTCACGAAACGCGCCTCCTTCAGACTTCCCGGTTGGAAAAAGGAGACCAGCATGTCATGGGAGATATTGCGATGGTTCACGCGGCCGTAGTCCGTACCGAGTTCATGCAGCAGTCGTTCGTATCCTTCCAGAAAAGGCGTTCCGCTCGTCAATCTCGTGTTCCAGACGAGGACCGCTTTGCCGCCCGGCTTCAGCACTCGCTTGAACTCTGCTTGCGATGCCATCCGATCGAACCAATGGAAAGCCTGTGCGCACACGATAAAATCGTATGCATGGGCGGGTTGCCCCGTCTCTTCCGCCGAACCGGACACCGCGCGGAACCTCGGATTACCTTGCGATGCCGCGACCGCCGCCTCCCGCATCGCCTCGTTCGGTTCCACGGCCGTTACTCGCGTGCCTCTCTCGAGTAGAAGTCTGGAGAAGATTCCCGTCCCAGCCCCGACATCCAGCACTTCGGAGCTTTCGCCGATCCCTACAGTCTCATATAAGTAGTCAATCGCTTCCGAAGGATAGCCGGGACGATATTTCGTATACTTGTCCACCCTGCTTGTAAACCGTTCTTTGCTATTCATCGCGTGTTTCCTCCGTTTCCAGAAATTCGAGCCGATTGCCGAAAGGGTCGCTGGCATAAAATCTTCTCACGTTCTCCGCGTCTCTTCTGTCGTCGCTCGCCGTAAAACTTCCTCGCCTCGGACTCGCAGCCCTCGCGCGCCGCAACCTGCACATGATCCAGTCCCAGAGTAACGAATGACATGCCTGATCCTCCTTTGGGATTGGTTTCATCTGACGAAACAAGGTTTCATAATAATTTAATCTCATCTTAAACCAATCTTCCCCCGAAATCCAGAGCCGAAATCACATTAGGCAAGACAAGCGTTGCTGCACGCTTTTTGGTAGAATAGAACGTACGAGACAGAGAGCGGAGGGTACGAAGTTGGATTATATTGTATTGGACATCGAATTTAACGGACGAAAATTCGCCAGCAGCTTGCCGATGGAGGTCATCGAGATCGGGGCCGTAAGGCTGGATTCGTCGCTGCGGCTTGTAGACGAATTTTCCTCGCTCATCAAACCAGTTTATTTCTCCAAGCTGAATAGCTTTATTAAGAAAAAGACGGGAATCCCGCAGGAGGAGATCGACGTCGCTCCCGGTTTCCCGAAAGTCATCGCCGAGTTTGCGGAATGGCTCGGGCGGAGCGAATCATTCTTGCTCTTGACCTGGGGCGGAGAGGACATGAAGCGAATCGTGTTCGACACCCGTATGCACAAACTAAACGACGCTTATTGGATGGGCCTTTATTATTTCGATCTGCTAAAAGGGTACTTGCGGTATAAGAAAGCGACGAACGACGTCAGCGTCGAAGCCGCCCTGCTCGATCTGAACATCGCCGCGGAGGGCTCGGCCCACCGCGCGCTCGACGACGCGCGAATGACCTCAGAAGTGTTCCGGGCCGTATTCAGCGATCTGGATTTCGATCTGAAACAGCAGTACAAGGATCAATTCTCGAATTCGAAGGAACGGAGAATGATCAAAAACGGCGTGCGCACGATGCTCGCGCAGAAAAAGCCGCAGACGTGGGAGAAGTATACCGAGACTTTCCTCGCAGGTAAAATCGACATGACCGATCCGCGCAAAGCTGCCGAGCTTGAGGAATATTTCCTCGCAGAGATCGCGAAGGCGGAGCAGGCTAAAAAGGGTTAGCGGCGGAGGCGTAACGGTCGAGAGTTGTACGATTATATCGGATAACTCCGGCCGTTCCGCGACAAAAAACCGTCAAGAGAGCGCTTCTACGTTCCCCGGACGGCCTCCTTTGAGCCTGACATAAAGCTCAACCCTTACTGAAATTGAACATCGATTTTCCTTTTCGCTTCGCCCTTGTGCTTCGGCATTCGAACTTCCAATACGCCGTTCTTGTAGCTTGCCGTTACTCCTTCCGAGGAGACGGGCGACGGAAGGGCGATCGTACGCTGAAAGCGGCCTATGTAGCGCTCTTGGCGGTGCATATGCTCCTCCTTGACCTCGTTCACCCGGTTCAGGGAGCCGCTGATGGATAACGCCTTGTTCTCGACGTCGATGCTCACGTCTTCTTTTTTCTCCAGACCCGGAATATCGCACGACGCGACGATCTCGTTGTCCGTCTCGTACAAGTCTACGTTGATGTGCCCCGTGCCTTGGGAGAAACTTAACTTAAAAGGTGAGAGGTCGTTCGAGAAAAAACGGTCCAGTTCCCGGCGCATATTCTCCAGGTGTCTGAACGGTTCATAGGGTATTAACGCCATCTGAAATCCCTCCTGATTTTGGATGATCCAGACTTAGTAACCCCGATTTCTCCTTCTATTATTCAACGGCGGATATTCGATCCGGAGGTCTCCATCCCCGCTGGAGCTCGGCGATCGAGTAGCCGAAATCCATTTGCAGATGTGGATTATCCGGGAAACCCTTCCAGTCGCCCCCCCAGCTAAAGCCAAGTTCCTTGGCGATCGCCACAACTTCCATCCAATCCGCTTCTCCGTTCCCGTTGCCGTCGTATTTCAGGTCCCAGATGACCTTGCCCGCGCGAGTCTTGATCGCGAAATCGATGGCCAGCCCGTAATTGTGATAGGACTCCCCGCCTTTGACTTGGGTAACGATCGGGCCTCCTTCGCTGCGTCCTTGCCGATATAAGGCATCCTGTGCGTCCGAACTTCGGAAGCCGTCGGTAATAACGACGTCGATGCCGATTTTTTTGCTCAAGGCGACCAGCTTGTCCTTCTTCTCGGCTACGACCGGATGCAAACGGGAGACGGGCGGCACGTCGCGAAACCACTGGATAGGCAATAACCGTCCGAACGTTCCGGCGTTCATGAGCAGATAGACGACCGCGATTGCCAAGACGGCTGCCCATACCAACAGCGCACGACGTCGTTTTCTTCCGGTGCCGGCCCGGGGTCGCGTTGCCGCGGTATCGTGATTCGCAGTATTCATATATATTTGTACCCTTTACCTCTCTTTATTCTCTTAAATCCGTTCTCTTAATAGAGTATCCAATCTATCGGGCATTATCCTTAACATTCTCTTAAACTTATCTGAAGATTTGAAGGCTGGAAATACCGAGCCTTTTCCCAGTTTCCGTTTCCATGAAAAATCGGTAAAATAGAGGCTATGCCGGTTCTCGTACGAAGCCGAATCGCGGCAGGGAACCGCAACCGACATCGGCAATCGAGCAAAGAAGGGAAATCAACTTAAATGATTATTAAACCTAGAACGCGCGGCTTCATCTGTACGACCGCTCATCCGAAAGGCTGCGCCGCTCAAGTCAGGCAACAGATCGAATACGTGCAGGCGCGCCCGGCCATCCAAGGTCCGCGCAACGCGCTCATCATAGGCGCTTCGGCCGGCTACGGTCTTGCGGCCCGGATCGCGGCGGCATTCGGAGCGGGAGCCAACACGATCGGCATCTACCGTCAAGGCGAACGCTCCGGACGAACGGCATCCGCGGGATGGTATAACTCCGCCGCATTCGAACAGGCGGCGCAGCAAGCCGGTCTGAAATCTTTCAGCGTGACCGGCGACGCCTTCACGGACGAGACGAAAGCGAAAGCCGTCGAGACGATCCGCCGCGAGCTTGGTCAAGTTGACCTCGTGGTCTACAGCGTGGCCACGGGTCGCAGAACGAATCCGAGAACGGGCGAGACGTCGACCTCGGTATTAAAACCTATCGGAAAGCCGTATACGAATAAAACCGTTAACTTCCACGACGGAGAAGTCAGCCTGATTACGCTGGAGCCGGCAACGGAGGAAGAAATCCAGGGAACGGTCGATGTCATGGGTGGTGACGATTGGCAGATGTGGATCGATGCACTGCGCGAAGGCGGCGTGCTGGCGCCGAACGCGACGACGATCTCTTATTCTTATATCGGCCCCGACATCACGCAAGCCATCTACCGCCAAGGCTCGATCGGACAAGCCAAAGACCATCTCGAAGCCACGGCCAAGCGACTGCAAGAGCAACTTAGCCACGGCGGCGGCCGCGCCTACGTAACGGTCGGCAAAGCGCTCGTGACGCAATCCAGTTCGGCCATTCCGGTCGTGCCGCTGTATATCTCTGCGCTGTACAAGGTCATGAAGGAGAAGGGCATTCACGAAGGCTGTATCGAGCAGATGTATCGCCTGTTCGCGGATCGCCTCTATTCTCCGGAGTCTGCATCTGTGCCGGTAGACGAAGAAGGGCGTATTCGCATCGACGATTGGGAGATGCGCGACGACGTTCAGCAGGAAGTCGCAAAGATCTGGGAAGCGTTGACGACTGATCATATTTACGACCTTACGGACCTCGAAGGCTATCGCCGCGAGTTCTTCCAACTGTTCGGCTTTGAAACGGACGGGATCGATTATGAAGCCGAGGTCGATCCGAACGTAAGCATTCCGAATTTAAACTGACGTCAGGCACGCGCAATCAATAGCCAGGCCGCTTCCGTTAAGCGAGCGCGCCTGGCTTTTTCCCTTTTCCGACACGGTGTGACAATTGTCACAGATAATTATTGGAATCCGAGGTATAGATAGGTTATCCACTCCGTAAACGGGAGGCTCGCGCATGTGCTATGAACTCAGCAAAACAGGTGAGCAGATCAGCGTTACTCTTACAGGAACGATCGGGGTCCGGGAGGCGACCTCGCTTCGCCAGCAATTATTTCCGCTCATGCGACAAGGCTTCGCTTCGGTAGATATTCAACTGAGCGAAGTGACGGATATGGACAGTTCGGGTCTCGGACTGCTGTCCGCCGTCAAAAAAATAGCCGATGATTGCAACGCGAACGTCACCTTCCATGACGTACCTGATCGGCTTCGCGGGCGTCTAATTCAGACTGGAATCCCGATCTAAACAATCATTGAAAGGGAAAGCGACAGAGAGGGGCTCTAGCATGATTCGACACACCCATAAACCCAATCCACTTCCCGAGCATCTGGCTCTGCCCTATGCCACTATTTTTCGCGATTCGCAAGAAGCCATTATGGTCACGGATTGCAACTCTATTATCGTCTGCGTAAACCCGGCGTTTGTCGCCATTACCGGATACGAAGAAGCGGAAGCGATCGGCCGGACACCAAGCCTGCTGAAATCGAATGTTCAGGACAGCGAGTTTTACGTCAACATGTGGGCTAGCATTCACGCGAACGGGAAATGGCAGGGAGAGATTTGGAATCGGCGCAAAAATGGCGAGATCTATCCCGAATGGCTGTCCATCAATCCCGTACATGACGACGACGGCAATCTGATCAATTACGTCGGCATGTTCTCCGATATGACGAACCGCAAAAATACGATCTCCAAATTGCGGCTCCACGCGCAAGTGTTCAGCAATGCCAGCGAAGGCATCATGATTACGGACAAACGGCTTTGCATCCTGTCCGTGAACCAAGCCTTTACGGCTATGACCGGTTACACGGAAGAGGAAGCCGTCGGACGCACTCCGCACCTGCTGCATTCCGGCATTCAGAATCAATATTTTTACGTCAAGATGTGGGAAAGAATCCATGCTTCCGGTTACTGGCAAGGGGAAATCTGGAATCGGCGCAAAAACGGCGAGATCTACCCCGAATGGCTGTCGATTTCGACGTTGCGGGACGAGAACGGTCATATCACGAACTATATCGGCATGTTTACGGATATTACGGAACGCAAGCAATCCGAAGAACACCTGAAATACTTGGCGCACTTCGATAGGCTGACGGGGCTGCCTAACCGAACCCTGCTGGGCGAGTTGGCCAAAGAAGCGACGATTACCGCGCAGAGGACCAACTGCAAACTCGCCGTCCTCTTTATCGATCTCGATCGATTCAAGATGGTCAATGACTCTCTGGGACATAACGTCGGGGACAGCCTGCTGCAACAAGTTGCCGCCCGACTGAGCTCCGCGACGATGGACGACCATATTGTCTCGAGATTAGGCGGAGACGAATTTATTATTGTTCTGAAAAACCAGCGTGAGCCGGAGGAGGCAGTAACCTTCGCCCGCAAATTGATCGCGGATCTCAGGAAACCTTTTGTCGTCGGGGACAACGAACTCTATGTCAATGCGAGCATCGGGATTTGCATGTACCCCGAACATGGAGACAGCTTCGAAACGTTGGTCAGGCACGCCGATCTGGCCATGTACGAGGCGAAAATCCGCAAATGCGGCTGCCAATTATTCGATCCAGGCATTAACGATACCTTTCAACGGAAATTGGAGCTGGAGAACGAGCTCAGATGGGCCATTTCCAAAAATCAGCTTCACGTGCATTATCAACCCCAAGTCCAAGCCGGCACCGGTCAAGTAGAAGGGCTGGAAGCTCTGCTCCGTTGGAACCATCCGACACTCGGGCAAGTTCCCCCCAGCGAATTCATCCCGATCGCGGAAGAGACCGGAATCATCATGGATATCGGCCGATGGGTGTTGAAAGAAGTCTGTTCCCAATTAGCGCAATGGCATTCCAGAACGTTAAACGTCCCTCCGATCGCCGTGAACTTATCCGCGAGACAGTTCAAGGCGCCCGATCTGGTCGCCTCATTCAGGGACATCGTAAACCGCGCGCCTTGCCATCCCGGGCAGATCGTCATCGAAATCACGGAGAGCAGCAGCATGAACGATATCGATTCCGTGCTGCCGATCCTGCATGAATTCAAGGCGATCGGTTTCCGGATCGCCATAGACGATTTCGGCAAAGAATACTCGGCGCTCGGGTACATGAAGAAGTTTCCGATCGACATTCTGAAGATCGATAAGAGCTTCGTGCAAGAGCTAACAAGCGATACAAAAAGCGCCGTCATCACCAAAGCCATTATCGACATGGCCCACGGCATGAATCTGCGGGTCATCGCCGAAGGCGTGGAATACGATGAACAATTGGCTGATCTTCGAACAATGAACTGCGATATCGTACAAGGGTATTTGATCGATCCGCCTATGTCCCCGGACATGCTGGAATCCCGATATTTGACAGGAGCGTGTTTCACGTGACGATCGAAGCGGAAAGGCTAATCGAGGAAACCGGCGCGGCCGTGAAGCAAATCGAAGATCTGATTCAGCAATCCAACGCCTATGCGGACGAAGTGATTCTGTCCATTGGGGAAGTCAAGCAACTCGTCGAGCGAGGACAGCTCCAATCGGACCAAACGCGCGAAACGTTCGACGGCATTCTACGGACGCTCGAAAACAGTATGGACGAAATCCAGCGGGTCGAGAAAGAATTGGATGCGTTAGTGAAAGCGATCGGCGAGGTCGGCGCCACGACTTCCACAGTAGCCGTGTCAGCCGCGAAAACGAATATCGTCTCTCCAAACTACTAATATCGTTTCAAAGGCCGAAGCCAACAGCGCTTCGGCCTTTTTCATCTTTCTTCGGTTCACTCGGTTATTGACGAAGCTTCAGGAGGTTGTTATATTATATCAATAACGGATATATCCATTATGGATATAGTCGATCTCGCCATTGGAGGTGACGATCTTGTCCCGAAACAATACGTTGGAGATGGATCAGCTGACCGACTCGGCTTACTACATTCTGCTCTCCTTGCTCCTCCCCCGGCACGGTTACGGCCTTATGAGCTATATCGAAGAACTGACCGGAGGAGAAGTCGTCATCGGACCGGCGACCGCGTATACCCTGATCAAGAAGCTGCAAGACAACGGTTGCATTCTCTTGGCGTACGACGACGCCCAGGACCGCCGAAAAACCTACAGAATCACGGAAAAAGGAAAGAATCTGGTTCGCAAAGAAACAGAACGCAGAAAGAGAATGGCAAACCACGGCGATCTCGCCTGGCACGCCGCAATGGAGGATACGGACAATGGGTAAACATACAAAATATATATCGTCGGGAGGATTGGCGTTCACGGAACGCGGGGATATGCGGAAGCTAAGTCGGCTCTCGGCCAAAGGCTGGCATCTGGAAGCCTTCGCGTTCTTGGGCTACCGGCTGCGCAAAGGCGAGCCGCGGGCGCTCGAATACGTCGTCGATTACCATCGGGTCGCCCCGGACGAGATGGATGATTACGTCGGGTTGTTCAAAGCGGGAGGCTGGACGAAAGTATGCTCTATCGGCGCCGATATTCACATCTTTTCAGCGGTACCCGGTACGAAGCCGATCTATTCGGACAAAGAAACGAATCTGGAGAAATATCGCCGTTCCGTCCGGAATCTGCAGCCGCTTTTGCTCTTTCCGCTCGTTACTATCCTTCTATTCGTCATTCGCTATATCGCCAACGAATTCGATGCCCCACGATTTCTCGGCCAATCGTTGCAGGTTATAGGCACATTAGGCATCGTGCTTAGCGTCCCTATTCTCATGACTTATGCGGCCAGCCGACTGCGGCTGCGAAGGGCGTCGTAAACCGAACAAGGCCGCCAGCCTCTTTAAACGGAGATCTCGCGGCCTTGTTGTTTTTTGTTTGTTATACGCCGCCTTCGCGAAGAAAACGCAATGCGGTCGCCATTTTGTCGATATAAGCGGGGTTGCCGTCGGTGCACATGAATTTGACGTCTCCGCTGCCCCTGCCGGACACAACGCCGTACCGGGTCAGCAAAGCGGCCAACCTGCGGATCGTTCCCGCGTTCCCGTCGACGATCTGAATGTGGGTCGGCAATATTTCCCTTAAGATGTTCTTGTAGAAGGGATAATGCGTGCAGCCCAGCACGACGATTCCGTAGCGGTCGAGATCGTACTCCGATAACTTCTCCTTGAAGAATTCGCCAAGTACGCGCCTGTCGAATTGCAGTTCCTCGCAGAAACGAACAAGCTCCGGAAGCGGCAAGGAATCGACGATCCCCTCATCGTCCACGCGCGAGACGAGGGCGTAATACTTCGGCATGCTCAGCGTAAGCTGGGTCGCGAAGACGAGCACTCTCTTGCCCGTGGTGCGATTCATCTCGACGGCCGGTTTCACCGCCGGTTCCATCCCAACGATCGGAATCGGGTACAGTTCCCTCAGCTCGTTAACTGCAATGCTGGTAGCCGTGTTGCAGGCGACGACGAGCGCTTCGATCCCTTCGCCCATCATTGTCTCGACCGCTTTCAGAACATAGCCCTTTACTTCCTCTTGCGATTTCGGGCCGTAAGGCACGTGAAGCGTATCCGCCATATATACGTAATCCTGGGCGGGCAGCCTTCGGAGCGATTCCTCCAGCACCGTAAGTCCGCCGATTCCCGAGTCGAAAAAGCCGATTGTCATATCTCATCTTTTCCTATTGAATAGTTTGAAAGATTGCGTGTGTCCTCTTTAAGGATAGCCAGTTTCGACGCAAAAAACAATCGGAAACTCTGTACAGCGGACAAACTGTGATACACTGGTAGAAAATGACTAGAAACGTAAGGAGACACCTGAAAATGAAACTGGTATCTTGGAACGTCAACGGTCTGCGGGCCTGCGTCAACAAAGGATTTACCGATTACTTCAAGCAGATCGACGCCGATATTTTCTGCCTCCAGGAAACAAAGCTTCAAGAAGGACAGATCGAGCTCCAGATCGGCGAAGAATACGAAGGATATTGGAACTACGCAGAGAAAAAAGGATATTCCGGCACGGCCGTCCTGACTCGTGTCAAGCCGTTGTCCGTCAGATATGGCATCGAGGAAGACCGGGAGCCTGAGGGCCGGATCATTACGCTCGAATTCGAAGATTTCTATTTGGTCACTGTTTATACTCCGAACGCCAAACGCGATCTCTCGCGGCTTGATTACCGCATGGAATGGGAAGATCGGTTCCGGGACTATCTGCTGGATTTGGACAAGAAGAAGCCCGTTGTCGCTTGTGGAGACTTGAACGTTGCGCATCAGGAGATCGATATCAAGAACGCTAAGCCCAACCGCGGCAATTCCGGCTTCACTGACGAAGAGCGGGAGAAAATGACCCGTCTGCTCGGCAGCGGATTTGTCGATACGTTCAGACATCAGTACCCTGATCGGACGGACGTCTATTCCTGGTGGTCGAACATGCCCGGTGTCCGGGAGCGGAACGTCGGCTGGCGAATCGATTACTTCATCGCCTCCGAGAGGCTCGTCCCTTCAATCTCCGGCGCCTCCATCGACTGCCACGTGCTGGGCAGCGATCACTGCCCGGTCGTGCTGGAACTCGACGTCAACGGTTGAGGGAGAAACACTCTCGTAAACCTTCCCATTATCCATCCCTGCCATGCCCAGGGCAAATTTCCTCTCCTAACTGATCCCTTAAGTATCAAGTACTTCCAGCCGATAAAATATGAAGCATAACTGGAAATACAATAAATGACATAAGTCAGGTGAATTTAGTGACCGTAATTGGAATCGATCTGGGCACGACGAACAGCTTGGTCGCCTATTGGACCGAAGCCGGCCCTGTTATTATCCCTAACGTGCTCGGGAGCGCTTCGACGCCCTCCGTAGTCAGCGTAGACGAAAACGGAGAACTTCTAATCGGGCACATCGCCAAAGAACGTCTGATCACCCACCCCTCTCTTACGGCGGCTGCCTTCAAACGATATATGGGTACCGAGAAGCTCTATCGAATGGGACCGCACACGTTCACGCCAGAAGAACTATCCTCCTTTGTCATCCGGTCGTTGAAGTCGGATGCAGATGCCTTCTTCGGACATGAAGTCACGGAAGCGGTCATTAGCGTCCCCGCCTATTTTAACGATACGCAGCGCAAAGCCACGAAACGGGCCGCGGAGCTCGCCGGCTTAAAGGTCGAGCGCCTCATCAGCGAGCCGACGGCGGCCGCGCTCGCTTACGGCCTCAACCAACAGCAATCCGACACGAAGTTTCTCGTCTTCGATCTGGGAGGAGGAACCTTCGACGTCTCGATTCTGGAATTTTTCGAAGGGGTCATGGAAGTCAAATCGATCGCGGGCGACAACTACTTGGGTGGAGAAGATTTCACTCAACTTCTCGTCTCTCATTTCGCGGAGGCGCACGGCTTGGATTTTCAAGCATTCGAGCTCAAGACGCGATCGCAGCTTCTGAAGCAAGCGGAGGCCTGCAAGCTAGCCATCGGCGAAGGCAAAGACGGCAAAATCTCTTATTCGGACTCTGAACGGTCTTACGCATCCGTATTGACCCGCGCGGAATTCGAGAAAATCGTAGGCCAACTAATGCTGCGCCTGCGCCATCCGATCGAACGCGCGCTAAGAGATGCCGCGCTCTCCCCAGAGGAACTCGACGCTGTCATCTTGATCGGTGGAGCCACCCGGATGCCGATCATCCGGTCGATCGTCGGAAGAATGTTCGGCCGCCTACCTTACACGGAGATCAATCCGGATGAAACCGTCGCGTTGGGCGCGGCCATTCAAGCCGCATTGAAGCAACGCAACGAAGCCTTAAGCGAGATGATCTTGACGGATGTCTGCCCGTATACGCTCGGGATCGAAACCACCCGCCGAATTGGCAAAGGCAAGTTCGAAGACGGCCACTTCAGTCCGATCATCGAGAGGAATACCCCTATACCGGTCAGCCGGGTGGAGCGGTACTGTACGATGCATGACAAGCAGAAGGCAATCGAGGTTTCCGTGTACCAAGGAGAAAGCCGTAAAATCGAGAACAATATCAAGATCGGCCAACTCGAAGCGGAGGTTCCCCCCGACGAAGCCGGCAATCAGTCCATCGACGTTCGTTTCACCTACGATATTAACGGCATTCTCGAGGTGGAAGTAACAACGGTCAGTACCGGCTCTATAAAGAAGATCGTCATCGAGAAAGAGCCAGGAAAGCTGACTCCGCAGGAAATCGAAGAGCGGCTTAAGCAATTGCACGGGATCAAGATCCATCCCAGGGATCGAACCGAGAACAGGCTGCTCTTGGCCATGGGAGAACGGCTCTACGAAGAGATGCTCGGAGAAAAACGCGACGAGGTCGCTAATTTGCTGACGCAATTCGAGGGGGTTCTTGCCTCCCAGAACGATCACGAGGTAAAGAAGGCCGCTTCCCATCTTAAAAAACAATTAGAAGAAATAGAAAGATGGCGCGACTATTAATGAACATATGGGATGTATTAGGCATTGACCATACCGACGACGTATCCTCGATCAAGAAAGCCTATTCGCTCAAACTGAGAGTTCATCATCCAGAGGACGACCCCGTAGGCTATCAACGACTCCGGGAAGCCTACGATCAAGCCGTGAAGACGGCTAAACAGCGAAGTCGGAACAATGCCGAGCGGGAGCTTGCGGCCGCTATCGAAATTCCGCGCCAAGTGTACGAATGGGACGAGGAAGAAGCAGTAGAAGTAGAGGAAGTAGAGGAAGTAGAGGAAGTAGAGGAAGAACAAGAAGAGGAAGTAGAGGAAGTAGAGGAAGTAGAGGAAGTAGAGGAAGAACAAGAAGAGGAAGAGGACGAAGATTTCGGCGATTTCGACGCGTTCTCTCCTGTTCAACGATGGGTCCATGTCGAGGACGGACCGCCGGATCCCGCCAAGCAGTTGAACGCCTTTCTGGAGCAGGCCGAAACGATCTACGCCGATTTCCCGGCAAGGTTGGATATCAACAAATGGGTTGAACTGTTAAATTCCGATATCGTCTGGGACGCTAACCGCCATAATATCGCATCCGAGAAAATGCTCGATTTTCTAGAAACGCACTATTTCTTGCCCGGGCCGATCTGGCGTCTTCTCGACGCGACCTTTCATTGGAAAAACCGGGCTATGGAAGAGGAAGATTTCGAGGAGCGATACCCCCACGTCCATGCTTATGCGATCTCGGAGACCGGAGCAGCTTCTCTCGGGTACGCCGTCCTCCTGAACGCGGGGGATATCGATTACGAGGCGTATCTGCTTCTTAGAGAAGCCGCCTATTCTTCTTTGTTAAACAGGGATAGCCACGAAGCTTCCCTGTTCTTAGAGAAAGCTAATGGGATCTTCGGGCAAGATCCCAACCTGCTGCGGCTCCGGTTCGAATGCTATCGGCTCTCCGGAGACAACGAGCGCGCCTTGGAGGCTTGCGACGAGTGGATTCGCGCATCCGGCGGCGATGCGGACGGCTATTACTACCGTGCCCTCTTTCTGCTGGAGGCAGGAAAACTGGACGAAGCGATGAAGGACGCGGAACGGTTGATCGCGCTCGAGCCGAAAGAAGGCAGAGCATGGTCTCTGCTCGGAAAGTGTCAATTCAAGCTCGGTATGTCGGAACAAGCCCAGAAAACCTTCGAGCGCCTTCTTGAACGCAACGCCGACGATATCGAAGCGGGCATTTACTTGGCGAGCATTCGAGGACGGTCCAAGCAACACTTCAAGTTTCCATTGCGCAGTCGGTTGTTCAATGGGTTCGCCACCCTACTGTTTAGAAAGTGGCTGACTTTGCTTCTACTCGTCGCGACCCATATTTTTATCCTGTCACCGGTCGGCTCGCCTAATGGCGAGACACCCTGGTACCGGATAGCCCAATTTTTTTACGAGCCGATTGAGGACCCGGGTCCCGTAACGATTCGTTCGTTGCAAGAATTGAACGATTTACAGTCAAGAGAGAGGTCTCCCGTCAGCTTGATGTTCCGCGGCGCGACCTTTATAAAGATCTATCAATTTCGTGACAAAGCGGAAGACGGCAGCAGCTTCATCTATTATATGTCCCCCGACGATGCCCGAAAAAACAACGGATATCCGCCCACCACCAGCGGCCTTGTCTGGATCGGCGAGTTAGAAGGCGGCGGCGTAGTCGCGATTCTGTCTTACAGCAAGAATCTTCAAGCAGGTGAACTGGAAGGCAACCTCTTTCGGCCGATGCCGCAAAACCTGCGGGAGAAGATCGACGAGTGGGGAAAAGCGAACCCGGACGTCCGCCGATTGCTCGGCGATCGGACGCTCCCGGATGCCTATCTCGACGCGCGGCCGCCGCTCAACCGGTCGTCGGAGCTCGACGAAGAAGCCACACTGATCGACGCGGATATTAGCGTCCTGTTGCTCGTACTGCTCTACGGCTCCTTAGGTTTGGAAATCAGGAGAATTTGGAGATTCATCCTATTCACTGGAAACGGAAGAACGCGGAGGGAGTCCCGATGAACATCTATAAGAAGCAATACATCCTGCGGAAATATATGCGCGCCTTCGCCGCAATCTGTCATGCCGAGATCGGGCGTGAATACTTGGTCACGAATCCGCTCGCCATCAGGAAAAGGCATCTCAGATCCTTTTTCAAAGGCATGGGAATTCATAACGAGGAAACTTTTCTTACCTCTTTCCACTCCCATTTGCGCGGCGTGCTCCAAAATGACTACGTAAAATTATGCAGCTCGCTGGAAAGAAAAACGGTTGCCGAGCGAGTCGCTTATATCCAGTCGATTACCAACGAGAAGCATCGACTCGAGCTTCTCGTCGTTAACGAATATTTCTATCGTCTGCCTAAAGGCGGAGTCGCGGCCCATGACTATACGTGGGCGATATTTAAAAGCTGGGCCGGCTGTAAGCTAGGCTATATCGATTTCGAACGACATTGGAAATACGTCGAGGATATCCTGGCTTCCGTCCGGAGGGACTACGAGGACTGGGAGAGCTATCTGACCGGATTCTTCGTGGGCGTAGCTTTGCTCAACCCAGATGATCCCGATTTCGCCTCGATCCATCGGATTCAAGACACACTCTCTCGCTTGCTCAAATCCCGGCTCAGCCCGCTGCACGGAGTCTCCATCCGGCGTTAACCCGTCTCGTAAAGAAAGCGACAACCGTCCTTATTCAGGGGTTGTCGCTTTTATCTTCGAACCGGCAGTTTTCAAACTAACGTCTATCCCGCAGAAAACCATGGCGCCGATGAAGTATCGGATAAGATCGACGGTCAAGAAACCTTTGCCCAAAACTAACGCGCCTAATGCGGTTGCCCTGATCCTGTTGATCCAATCTGCCTGATATAGCTGGCTGATTTCAATGGCGAAGCAAAAGGCGATTCCGACTCCGAAAGCCCAGAGTCGAGTTTTCCGGACGAATAGCGCACGCACGCCGAAATAGATCATTCCGGCCCACAACGCATCGCCGGCATGACTGGCGACAAATGCTGGCAATTCGTTGGAGTATGCTCGCGAGCTCAATCCTAACGCGATTAAGACGACAACGCCCGAAAAGTAAAGAATTCTCGCTCTCAATGGAGTTCTACAGCACCTTTTTCCCGATAACGTGATTTAGCGGAATGAATCCGATCGCCCGGCTATCCTCGCTATGATTACGGTTATCGCCCATGACGAAAATATGATTCGCCGGCACTTCCCACCTGCCGACGGTATAGTTGTTCATCGCTTCCTTAATATACGGCTCGTCTAGAGGTTCGCCGTTGCGGTAGACGTTGCCGGCTTTGATCTCTAGCACGTCGCCGGGCTTGCCAATCACTCTTTTGACATAGAAGGCACGGTCGTCCTTGTTCGTCAGAAGCTGGATCAGCGGATTTTCCAGCACGTCGTCCACGAAACCACGCTTGCGGTCCACTCGGCTGTCGATAATGACGATATCGCCGTAGTCGGGGTAATACGAGAAAGTATGGGATAACTTCGATACGAGCAGCCTTTGACGGTCGTGCAAAGTCGGGTCCATAGAGTGTCCGTCCACTCGATAAGGTTGAATGACGAAAACACCGATGATCAGCGACAGAATGCAAGCGATCGCCAGGGAACTGATCCAGCTTCGAATCTTTCGGAATAGAATCATGCGGACACTCCTTTTTGCTTTTTACTAATTTTAACACGATTGTGCAGCGATAACGAGCGCTAGGGAGATCTGATGCGTGAACTACCGCCTTGGAAGAGAGTAATAGGCTTCACACCGCCAATAGCGATGTTTCTCATCGTACTTGCCCTCAACATGCGCTCCACGAAGTGGAAGTACGATGTTTTTCATCACTATTCGTCTCGGGAATCGGGCAAAAGTAGCACTTCGCCTCAAATAGCGATATTTCTCATCATACTTGCCCCCGACACGTGCTTCACGAGGCGGAAGTACGATGTTTTTCATCGCTAATCGTCCCGAGGATAGAGCGAAGCCGGAAACACTCCGCGTTCGGAGTTTTCCGGCTTTCTCTCGTACATGATCAAATGATTAATAAGTCAAGTTGGCGCTAGCCGGAACAGAAAGCTTGTGCAACGTCGCGTTGGTTTGATCGGCAATCGAAAGTACATAGACTTGATAAACGCTCGGAGCGACAAGCGCTTGCCCCGTAATGCTAGATGCGATATTAACGGAGTATGGTCCGTTCTGACCGTTCCTATAAACATTTGTGAACAACGAAGCATTTCCCGACTTGAAGTAATCAATGGCTAAGGATTCCTGCAATGCCCCTTGCGTCACGAACACGGCATATTGAGAAATCCCGAATTCCCCTGTAGGTGCGGTAAAGGAAACATTAATTGTTCCGGGTGCAACCTGCACCGCCTGAATGCCCGTGACTGCCTGAACCGGAATACCAGTCGATACAAGCGTCACAGGGTTCGATGCTGGAGAGATCACGCCGAGTCCGTTATTGGCTACCGACACCACGAATACGCGATAGCCCACATTACTGACGATTGGCGCTCCGTCCGTATCCACAGCATTTGCAGCAAACCTGTAGTAATATGGACTGTTCCCTGTCTTGTTGACAATAGCAAAGCGCGCCGGATCCGTAATACTCATGGCAGTGTTCGCCGTGAAACCGCTAGCGGAGTTTTCTTTCACGACATACATGCGGTAATGGCTGATATTCGTCTCATCCGAAGCCTTGTTAAAGGATACTTGTAAATCTGTTCCGTTATTGGCGCTGGCAACTACACCTGTCACAGCGGGGACGCCCGTACTGGTCAAGGTGATCGACGGAGAAGCTAGAGATAATGCATTCGTTCCGTTTGCTACACCATAACCGACGGATAGAACGAATACCCTGTAAGGCATGCCGTTTTGAATCGGTTGGTAATAGATATCATTCGCAGTCTGCAGGAGCGGCTGATTATAGTCCGATCCAATATTAGCTACTGTGAACAATCTCGAATCCGAAATCGCATTGGCGGCATTTAGATTAAACTGGTTCGCGGCGGCTTCCGGAACGACGAAGATCCGATAATGGCTAATGTTGGCTTCAGGCGATGCTTTAGTGAAAGAAACCTTCAAATCCCGGCCATCGCCATAATCCGATACTTTGCTCACTGCGATGTTCGTAACCGCAGTCACCGTACCCTTGTTAGTCAGCTTAATAGTCGAAGATGCAGCGGACAACGCATTGCCGTAAGCAGTCGAGGTTCCGACCGACAGGACGAATACTTTGTAGTTTATACTGTTTTGGATCAATGCCCCATCGATATCGCGTGAATCGGCGTTGAGCGATTGACCAACAATATTAGAGCCGGTCTTGTTGATCACAGTATAATAGTTCGACGCATTGGCGTAATTCAAATTAAAGTAGTTTACCGCGTTTTCCTTTACGACGAACACCCGGTAATGAGCGATATTCGTTTCATTCGCGGCTTTCGTGAACGAAACTTTCAGACCGCGGCCATCGCCATAATCCCCTACATCGCTAACGGCCAAGTTGGTGATTGCCGTGACGTTGTTACTCGACAGCATGATCGGATTCGAAGCGGCTGACAACGCATTGCTGCCGTTGCCTACGGTCATGACGAATACCCGGTAAGGGGTTCCGTTCTGTATCAACGCGCCGTCCACGTCGCGCGAGGTGGCATTCAACGTTTGGATAATGTTCGCGTTCGTTTTATTAAACGTCGTGTAGTTATTCGAGTTGGTGACCGCATTCGCAGCAGCCAGATTAAAGCTGGCGGCATACGCTTCTTTGACGACGAATACGCGATAATTTTTAATCAGGGACTCATTGACCACTTTCGTGAAAGATATCTGAAGATCGCGGCCGTTATTATAATCGTTAACGTCGCTCGCAAAAACATTTGTAACGGCGCTAATGCCGGAGTACGAAAGCGTAATGCTGTCGGACGAAGCCGAGAGTGTATTCGGATAGGCGCTGTTATTGGAAACACCCATCACGAATACGCGATAAGCGATCCCGTTCGTTACGGAGTTACCTTTCACGTCCCTCATGTTCGAGGTCAGTGTCACGCTGTAGTTGCTGCCGCCCGTTTTATACTGGTCGTAAAAATACGATGTTTTGTTCGCTTCCGTCAAGTTAAAGCTCCCGAAATCGGATTCTCTTACCACAAAGATACGGTACGAGACGATGCGCGACTCGTCGGAAGCCTTGTTGAACGTGACTTGCAGATCGCGACCGTCGCCGTTATCATCGATGTCTGCTACACCGGTAATCCTAGGAGTTTGAGGAGAAGTGCCCAGCGTCACCGAAGCGGAGCCTGCGGACAACGCGTGCGTCATACTTCCCGTGTTCGAGCTGAGCGCAAGGACAAATGCGGTATACGCTTCGCCGTTCCTGATCAACGCGCCGGACGTATCTCTTGCCGCCGAGTTCAACGTTACGCTCAACGTGTTGTTGTTCCCCGTCTTGGACACGGATGTATAGTACGAGCTGGACATGCCATTAGCAGCAGTCAGATCGAATCTCGACGCATCAGAGGATTTTACGATCATGACGCGATAACCGGTAATATTGCTTTCATTCGATGCTTTAGTGAAGGTTACCCGCATGTCACGGCCGTCGCCGAGGTCGCTAATGCTCTCGATCTTGACGTTCGTCGCGGCGTTCACGGACTGGATAGCGCTCAGGCTAATCGATACCGAGGGACTGGATAAAGCGTAAGAGTCTTTGCCGAGCGTCAGCACGAATACCCGATAGGATTGATTCGTCCGAAGCAATGCTCCGTCTACGTCCCTGCTTTGCGAGGAAAGCGTCGTTCTTTGGGTCGATTTGGAGATCGCCGTATAGTTCGACGAGGACACACTCTGAGCATTGGCCAGGTTAAAGGACGAAGCATTCTCCGCCTTCACGACTAGAATCCGGTAGCTGTCCACGTTCGATTGGTCCGAGGGGGGCGCGAAGCTGACTTGCAAATCCCGCCCATCTCCGTACTGGCTTACGGTCGATACGGATAATGAAGACGCGGCTCCGACTTCTTTGACCGCCTTCGTCGTAATCAGGACGCTCTGGGAAAGTTTATCCCACGCGACATCGTCTCCGAGAGCCTCGCTCACGAAACGCACGGGCACCATCGTTCTGCCGTGAATCGCGCGCGCCGGCGAGTCCAGTGTCACGACTTTGTTGTTGATCGTTGCCGTCTTCGCGCCGAGCGTAAGCACAACGGTCGTATCCCGCTTCGTAGCGGTTACCGTCTGGGCTTTCTGATTCCATTGCACTCTCGCGTTCAGCGCTTCAAAAATACCGCGAAGGGGAACCATCGTGTATCCCGCGATAGCGACAGGGTCTTGATCGGTTGCCAAAATCTGCCCGTCGATGAAGATCCTGATCGGGGATTCGGCCTTCGCATCTTGCGGTTGATTAAAAGCAGAAAATACGATTGCAAAAGCGGTTAGCGAGGCTAGTAGTTTTCGCACTTGATTCATCCTCCAGTGTTGTCTTTCATCGCATGTCCTCTCAATGACTTGCATGATCTTGGTATTTTGACGTTATAATAAAGCCAAAAGTTTCAGCAAAGCCATGATTATTTTCAGCGAACATTCAGCTTTTACGTATAGTTAATCGTTCGTCGGTGTAAACTCGAACTCAGCGCGAACCTTATACTCCTCAACCCTCTATCACATCCAATCCGCTATCAGGAATTTCATCCAATATATAGACGCGAAGAACGGTAAAAAGTTACTCGAGGAACCCCTGCGAAAATTGCCCGAAACATAAAAGAAGCCACCTCCCTTGCGGAAAGCGGCTCCTCCGATTATCGTTCTATTTCCATGGGAAACGAATACTCTCTTTCGACCTTGCATATTCTCACTTTATAATCCCTGTACCAATCTTGTTTACCTCGCCGCTGCGCAGCCAGATGCGCCTCATCGCGCTTCCAATTCGCAATCGCCTCGAGGCTCTCCCAGTAGGAGATTGTTATACCCGCACCCGAAGCGTCGCGAACGCTATCCACGCCGATAAAACCGGGCTGCTCTGCCGCCAATCGCTCCATCTCCTCCGCCATCCGGACATATCCGTTGTCTCCATCTGTACGTTGGCTGGAAAATATAACGGCGTAATATTCTCCATTCTCGCCTTGATCCGTCGCTTTCACATCCGCTCACTCCTTTCCCGCTTATTTCTCCGCCGTATCGACGGCGCTCATGCTCTGGCGGTACTCGGACGGGGTAACCCCGTTCTTCTTGCGAAAAATTTGCGAGAAATGCCGCATGTCCGGATAGCCGACGCGTTCGGAAATGTCGGCGATCTTTAATTCGGACTCTCGAAGAAGCTCCATCGCCCTATCCAGGCGCAGATTGGTGACGTATTCCTTAAACCCTATGCCCGTCTTCTGCTTGAATAGTTGACTGAAGTAAATCGGGTTCAAGTATACGATGGATGCCACCTTCTCTAGCGAGAGCTCGGCCGAGAATTGTGTCTGGATGTATTGGAGCGCTACTTCGACAGCCTGGTCGCCACCGCTTGCATAGTGGTCATATACTTGGCTTGCCGCGGCTTTCCTCATGCTCAGCACTTCGGCAGAAACTTTGGCATAATCGGTGATTCGTTCGGTATGCATCACTTGGAACGGGGCTTTCAAATATCGCTTTAAGTGGCTTCGCAGTTGTTCGATCAGCCTGCTCAGCCCGCTTTCGTCGTTTAAGGTAACGAGACCAAGCAAACTTTTGGCGTCGATGCTAGCCACGAAACCGATTCCCACCGACTCGATTAATTCGGAAAGCACGTTCTCCACGATAAAATGCTCCAGCTTCATATCGCGGTCGCTCTCCATGCGTACCATGAGCAGATGGAAGTGCGGATGTTTCTCGGTAAAAGCTTTAATATCGATGCCGCCCAGGTCCAGTCCCGATGCCCACCTGGCGAACACGGCTTCTCTCAACAGCCGAAGATTGCCTTTCAGGAGATACGTTTCCTTGGAACGTTCATTCTCCTGCGCGATCTCGTCACCCATTTCCCGGATCATCTCGACCAGGACATCCTTGCCGATCGGCTTGAGCAAGTAATCCTTGGCTCCCAGACGAACGGCTTCTTTTGCATACGCGAATTCCGAATAAGCGGAGATGACGACCCATTTCACGTGCGCGTGGCTCTTGCGGGAAATTTCCATGAGCTCGAGACCCGTCATTCCCGGCATGAGGACATCGGTAAGGACCAGATCGATCTGCTCGTTCCTGAGCAGATGAACGGCCCCCTCCGGATTAGAGGCCTGAAAGACGCGGTGCTCCGGAAAATGGTTTCGGATCGTCCGCTCGATACCGCTCCGAATGACGCTTTCATCGTCAACGACGAGAATGTTCATGTAGCCTTTTACCCCCTCTCGGGCGGAATAGGGATCGCGACGGAAACGGTCGTCCCTTGATTCGATCGACTTTCGACTTTTACTCCGAAGCCTTCTCCGAACATTAATCGAACCCGGAGATGAACGTTCTGCAATCCGATTCCTCTCCGACTGGTCGCTCCCCCGGCCAATTCGGCATGTTCGGGTTCGTCGAGCGTTCGAACAAGACGCCGAAGCGTCTCTTCATCCATGCCGACGCCGTTGTCCTTCACGACGATCTCAAGCCGATTGTCCTTCTGTCTCGAAGAAATCCGCAACAGACCGGGCCGATCGAGCGGCTCCAATCCGTATTTCACAGCGTTCTCGACGATCGGCTGCAGGAACATCTTCGGAACCTCGATATCGAGCCAGCGCTCTTCTACGTTGAACTCCGTTCGCACTCTTCCCCCGAGCCGGGTCTGAATGATCGTTAAGTAATGGTGTAACTGGTCGAGTTCACGGCGAAGCGTCGCACGCGATGCTTCCTCCCACTCGCTTCCGTAACGAAAAATCTGGGAAAGAGCCAGAATGACCTTGCCCAGTCTGTCGTTCTCCCGTTCGTCGAGCATCCAGTAGATCATGTCGAGCGTATTGAATAAGAAATGCGGATTCACTTGGGATTGCAGGGCCTGAAGCTGGGCGTTCTTCTCGCTGATTGAAGATAGCTTGATGCGCTCGATCAATTCATCCATCTGATTTACCATGCGGTTAAAAGAACCTACAAGCACGTTAAGCTCCTGATAAGATTGAACGTGAACCTGGCCTTTAAAGTTTCCCAATTCCACTTGTTTCATTTGCTGTATCAATCGTTTGAACGGAGATGAGAACGACCGTGACACTAAAGTCGCCAATAGCGTAGCCGCTAGAAGAAGCAAGACTACGACCGTGAGCAAAAACCGCTGCGTCTCCCTCAGCTCCAGCTGCAAATCCTTCGTCGGCGTCACCCCGATGACCGTCCAATCCGCCATTTGGACCGGAGCCGCGGTAATCATGGCGTCCTTCCGCTCGGTGAGAATCACTTCGCCGCTCTTCATCGGTCCCGGCCAACCGGGAGGAATTCGTTCCCAATCACTCTCTGCCGGCTTCGTCCTAATGATCTCGCTTCCGTCCGACCCTTGAATGATGACGCTGCTGCCCGGTCCCAGGCTCGCGTTCGTCAAGGCAGACACGATGGCGTCCGCGTCGGTCTCGATCAAGACGATCCCGATCGGCTTCAGCGCGCTTAATTCAAATAGTTTGCGGCCAAACGCAAAGACTGGCCGGTCGATACCCCCGCTCATCAGCGATTGGGGATAGACACCGAGCCAGATCATTTCACCAGTCGATTGCTTAAGCTCCGTATACCACATCTTCTCGGAGTGATCCCGAACGGCGGCGCCGACGGACCGGTCGAAGCTGAACACCTTGCCTTGGTAGGTAACGATATGAATACCGACGATATCGTAGCGCGAATAGAAAATCGCCCCAAGGGTGTCGGTAATTCGCCGTTCCAGATTTACCCCTTCGACCGAACTCCCGTCCGCAGAGCTTCGCAGCAATCTCATTAATTCGTTATTGCTGTTCAATGATTTCGTTACGCTGTCGTAACTTCTCAGCAGAAGGTCAAACAAACCCGCCGTCTGCGAAATGTTTTTCTCGGCAACGACGCTGACCTTGCTTCTCACCTGATCCGACGCCCGCTGATAATAGACAAGACTGACGACCAGAAGCAGGCCGAGCATACAGAACAGAAAGATTAGGAATAACCGGCCGTGTATGGATCGGAAATTGATCATACTTCCATGTTACCCCTTTACGGCACCCGCGACCATCCCTTTTGTTATTTTTTCCGCGAGTAGGAAATAAATGATGACGACTGGAAGTGCGCCAAGTACGAGGAACGCGCCAATCGCGCCGTAATTGACTGAATATTGGCTAACAAAACTGTATACCCCGAACGGAAGCGTCTTGAGTTTCTCCGAGGAAATGAAGGTTGCCGCCAAAATATATTCGTTCCAAATGTTGATGAAGGCCAGAATGCATACGGTCATGATCGGCGGTACGGAAACCGGCAGTACGATGGAGCTGAAAATGCGCAGCACTCCGGCACCGTCCACGATGGCCGATTCTTCGATCTCCGTCGGAATCGTCCTCATAAAGCCGCTTAGAATAAATACGGCGATCGGCGTCTGAAAGGCGATATACGGCAAGATCAACGACAGATGCGTATTCAGGATATTCATGTTCTTGAAAATAAGCATCAGCGGCAACAGCGTCGCCTGCAGAGGAATCATCATGCCGAGCAGAAACAGGAGCATCACAAACTGACCGTATTTCCAGCGGAAACGCGTAATCGCGAACGCCGTGAGAGCGGCCAGCAGGATGATGCTGATCATCGTAACAATGGTGACGAACGCGCTATTGTAGAGATACTTCCAGTAGCTTCCTCCGCCGAGGGCAGCAGTATAATTGCTCCACTGTAAAACTTCCGGCAAAGAGAAGAAGCTGCCGGATAATATCTCCTCATTTGTCTTCAGGGAATAAATAAGCAGCCAGACCAGCGGATAGAGCTGCGTCACGAGCAGAATCCCGAAGAATAGGAATACAATGATTTTGACGAAAGACACGCGGCGTTTGCCCCGCTCCTGAACGGCGGGCTTGACGGCCCCAAGGCTTGCGGATTGGCTCATGCGATAACGCCTCCTTTATTACGAGAATCGTTTGTCTAGACGGTTGAAAAGCAGGTTGATGAGCAGGGTTGCCGCTAGGCAGACGACGACCAGGAATGAAGCGATGGCGCTGCCGTATCCGTATTTCATGGACAGGAAGGACATGTTGTACATATAGCTGGCGGTAACGTCGGTCGCATGCGCGGGTCCACCGCCCGTCATGACCATAATTAGGTCGAACGATTGAAGCGAACCGATAAAGGAGAGAACGACGGAAATTTTGAAGATCGGGACGATCAACGGCAGCGTCACGTAGAGATCCGCCTTGAGACCCGAGGCGCCGTCAATCTTGGCGGCTTCGTAAATATCCGCCGGAATATTCTGGATTCCGGTAAACTGTATTAAGATATGGTAACCCAAGTACTGCCATAAACCGACGACAATGATTGCATAGATCGCGATTTTCGGCTCGGTCAGCCAGGAATGCGTCCAGGACTCCAACCCGAACTTGATGAGAATCTGGTTGATCATCCCCCCCATTGAGGCGGGATTATAGATCGTTTTCCACAGTTGGCCGATGACGGCCACGGACAAAATGACAGGCAAAAAATAGCTCGAGACGAGAAATCCCGTCCTGCGAACGAAACGGCTGATCAAGATCGCAACGAACAAGGCGATCGGCAATTGAATCGCCATCGAGAAACCCGCGAGCAAGAACGTGCGGCCTACCGCAGGCCAGAAAAGGGAATCGTTCGTCAGCATTTTATTGAAATTCGCCAATCCGACGAATTTGGAAACGCCGATTCCGTTCCAATCCAGCATTCCGTTATAGACGGAAACAAGGATCGGTGCAAATACGAGACTGACATACAGGAGCAAGCACGGCAGCACGAATGCCGCGATCGTCCAGCTAGATACTTTTAATACTTTCAATGGCTCCCGCCTCCTTCTGACCCTCTCTACGATGACGAAAGGGGGGCGCTTGGCGCCCCCTCCGTACCGATGCGACGGATGTTACTCCTTGTTCTCTTCGTAGCCTTTTTGATGTTCTTTAGCCACGTCGGCCGCATCTTTCTTCGCTACGAACAGGTTTTGAATGCTGGACAGATGCACTTGAGCTGTTCCCGGATTCATCGTGTTATCGAATGCCAGGTCGCCGCCTTTAACGTCTTTGAACATGCCCAGTACTTCCATGGCCATATCGGAGTAGCCGGCTGCCTTGAAATCTTCGTTGATGATTTGAGCAACGCCTACAGCGCCTTTAACCGCGAACGCTTCTTTCGGATAGTTCAGCATGAAGTAGTTCAGGAAATCGAGCGTTTCAGGCAGATGTTTGCTGTCTTTGGAGACCGCGAACGCGCTGCCCGGAGCGAGCATGAATTCGTCCGGATTGCCTTTGCCGCCGACCGTCGGGAATTTGAAGACGCCTACTTCGCCGTTCTGTCCGACCGTAGAAGTCTCGATACCGCCGGTAGCCCAGCTTCCCATGAAGTACATGGCTGCTTTTCCGGTTTTGAACAGGTTCTCACCTGCGTTGTAGTCGAAGGAAGTCGCGCCTTCTTGGAACGCTCCCGCTTGAACAAGAGTTTCGAACGCGTTTACGGCTTCTACGAACGCTGGATCTTCGAAATTTTTCTTGCCGTCAAGCACGTCTTGCAGGAAGCCCGGTCCGCCGTTCGTGCGGAGCAGGATGTTCATGAACAGGAAGGAACCGGTCCAGGAATCTTTCTCACCGATCGTGATCGGCGTCTTGCCTTTGGATTTCAACAATTTGACGGCATCGACCAGTTCTTCGAACGTTGTCGGCACTTTGGCGCCGGCTTCTTCGAACATTTTCTTGTTATAGTAGACCAGTGCGATGTTGTTGCCGTCAGGCAGAGCGTACAGGTTGCCGTTGAAGGAATAGTAATCCAGAATGCCGGATTGGAACGTATCTTTCAGACCGTTCTGCTGAACCATGTCGTTCAGCGGCGCGAACAGGTCGGCGTCCACGAACGGTTTCATTTGAGCGGCCGGGTTCACGATCGTGATGTCCGGAACTTCTCTCGAAGCGGCTTGCGTTTTCAGCTTCGCCTTCTGCTGGTCGGTATTCAGGGAGTCGAGCTCGATCTTGATGTTCGGGTGGTCGTTCTCGTATTGCGAGACGATCTTGCGAAGCATCGTGTATTTCGGATCGGTCGGATCCGGGTAGATGTTCTGGAACGTGATCGTAATGTTTTCTTGTTTGGTGGGTTTTGCGCTTGGGCTTTCGCTCGTTGTTGCGGCCGGGCTGCTAGCCGGAGCGCTCGACTCGGAACCGCTGTTGTTCTTGGATCCGCAAGCGGACAAGCTGACCGCAAGCAAACCCGCCAATGTCGTCATAAGCATTTTTTTGTTTATTGGCTTCATGGTACATCCCCCTTGAGGTTTGATAGATTCATTATCCTTCGAAGTGTAAACGCAAACAATGAAGTTACTTAAGAGGAAATGTTTACTTTTTAAAGGTGGACAATAAAATCGCACCTATCGTGAACCTATTCTTCCCTAGCCGCGTGTATTCCTGCGTTCGAAGGGAGAATACCGTCGGCTCTCTTCTTTCATTCCGCAAGTCGAATAGTATAATGAACATAAGGAAGGGAGTGCTTAACGAAACGATGAAAACATTAGTATTGGCGGAAAAACCGTCCGTAGCGAGAGAAATCGCGCGCGTGATGGGGAGCCATAATAAGAATAAAAGCTATATCGAAGGGCCGAAGTACGTAGTGACTTGGGCGCTCGGACATCTGGTAGGCTTGGCCGAGCCGGAAGACTACGACGGCAAACTCGGAACGTGGGCGCTGGAGGATCTCCCGATTCTGCCCGACCGCATGAAGCTGAAGGTGCTGCGGGAGAGCAGCCATCAATACAAGGCGGTGCAGCAGTTGATGCGCAGGCCGGACATCGGAGAACTGATCGTGGCGACCGACGCGGCGCGGGAAGGCGAGCTGCTCGCCAGATGGATTATCGATATGGTCAAGTGGACAAAGCCATTTCAACGGCTATGGATCTCCTCGCAGACCGATAAAGCGATCAAAGAAGGCTTCGCGACACTGAAGCCGGGCAGCCAGTTCGAACGGCTGTATCATTCCGCTCGCTGCCGCGCGGAAGCAGATTGGATGATCGGGCTGAACGTCACCCGCGCGTTGACGTGCAAATTCGGTTCCCCGCTATCGGCCGGGCGCGTGCAGACGCCGACCCTTGGCATGATCATGCAACGGGAAAAGGAGATTTTGGCGTTCCGTTCCGAGGAGTATAGCCAATTGCGCGTCAATCTCGGCAAGTTCGACGCGTTATGGCGAGGGGCGAACGGGGACTCGCGCATCTTCGACGCCGCGAAGGCGAAAGAGCTGCAAGACAAGCTTGCCGGACGCTCCGGACGTATCGCCAAGTTGAAGAAAAGCGAGAAATCCGTGCCTCATCCGCTCGCGTACGACCTGACGGAACTACAGCGGGACGCGAACCGCTTGCTCGGGTTCTCGGCGAAGCAAACGTCCAACGTCCTACAGCGGTTGTACGAGCAGCATAAGCTGGTTACTTATCCGCGAACGGATTCGCGTTACCTGACGTCCGATATGGCCGGCACGCTCAAGGAACGCTTATCCGCCGTTGCAATCGGCCCTTACGCGTCGCTAGCTCGTCCGCTGCTGCGAGGTGCTTTGCCGCTGAGCAAACGAGTCGTCGACGACAGCAAAGTCACCGACCACCACGCGATTATTCCGACGGAGCAGACCGTTTTTCTTAATGCGCTCAGCACGGAGGAGCGGAAGCTGTACGATCTGATCGTTAGGCGATTCATCAGTTTGTTCTTCGGGCCTGCGCGCTTCGATCAAGTTGCCGTAACTGTCGAAGTTGCGGGTGAGACGCTGTCGGCCAAAGGAACGACGATCAAAGATGCCGGGTGGAGAGCCGTCTACGACGGGCAGACGATGGATGACGAAGAAGACGGAGAGGACGCGGACGAAGGCGGGGACGCGAAGCTACCCGAGCTGAGGGAAGGAGAGTCTCTCGAAGTCAAGCAATGCCGCATTCAGACCGGGAGAACGTCTCCGCCGAAACGGTATACGGAGGCCGCTCTGCTGACGCAGATGGAGAAACACGGGCTGGGCACGCCCGCCACGCGGGCGGACATCATCGAGAAGCTGATCGGTTCAGATACGATCGAACGGCAAGGCAATCTGCTTCATCCGACCGGCAAAGGGAAGCAGCTGATCGAGCTGGCTCCCGCCGATCTTCGCACGCCGGAGCTAACCGCCAAGTGGGAGGCGGAGCTGGAGAGGATCGCACGCGGCCAAGGCAAACCCGATCCGTTCCTGAAGGGCATTCGCGACATGGCGAAGGAGCTCGTCTCCGGCGTCAAGGCGAGCGACGCTTCCTACGTGCCGCATAACGTGTCGGCCAGCCATTGCCCGGATTGCGGCACGCGGATGCTCGAGAAGAAGACGAAGCGCGGACTGCTACTCGTCTGTCCGAACGAAGACTGCGGCTACCGCCGCTCCGATCAGCAGCAATTGTCGAATCGCCGATGCCCGCAATGCCATAAGAAAATGCTGCTGAAGGAAGGCAAAGCCGGCAAGTACGTGCAATGCTTGCCTTGCGGCCTGACGGAGACGCTGAACAAGGACAGCAAGCACATGAACAAACGCGAGCAGCAGCGTCTCGTCAACCAATTCTCCAAGCAACAAGAGTCGATGGGCAACAGTCTTGGCGACCTGCTCAAGGCGGCGATGGAGAAGCAGAACAAATCGGATTAACGCTGGCGACATGAGCCCGGATTGCTCGAAATAATCGAACAACTCGCGCCGCACCGGACCAAACCCCGGGAATTGCTCGAAATAATCGAACAACTCACGCCGCACCGGACCAAACCCCGGGAATTGCTCGAAATAATCGAACAACTCGCGCCACACCGGACCAAACCCCGGGAATTGCTCGAAACAATCGAACAACTAATAGCGCACTAAGGGGCTGTCCCAAAGTCTTCTATCACTTTGGGACAGCCCCTTCAACCTTTAGAACTTATTCCACATGCCGGTTGCGACCCGAGCCGTAGCCGGAGAAAATCATCGTGCCGGCAGAGCACATCAACGCCGCAATCGGCCACGTCCACGAACCGACCGCGTCGTGCAGTATCCCTAGGCAGATCGGGCCGAGCGCTGCCAGCGTATAGCCCATCGACTGCACCATGCCGGATAGGGAAGCCGCTTGCGTCGCGTTCTTCGCCCGCATCGCGATAAACATTAGCGCGAGGCTAATGCAGACCCCTTGTCCCATCCCGATGAGTACAATGGAAGCAGTCAGCGTTGCAGTACTGTTCGTGAACAATCCCGCATATCCGATCAGGCTCACGGTTGCACCGCCGACAGCCACGAGTTTCTGGTCCTTCATCCGCTCGGCGATCGTCGGAATCAGGAAATTAAAGGGGATTCCGGAAAGCTGCATTAGACTCAGCATATACCCGGCGCTCTCCGACGACCACCCCTTACTGATCAGAATATCGGGCAACCAAGCAACGCATACGTAAAAATTAAACGATTGAAAACCCATGAAGAACGTGATTTTCCATGCCAATCCCGATTTCCAAACATTCGATTGCTGTCCCGGCGCCGCGGAGACAACGCTCTTCGCTCCGACTTTACCGAAGCGCGCCATCGGCAACCATGCCATAAACCCGACGAGCGACATACCTGCCCATACGAGCAGCGCGTTGCGCCAGCCCCATCCCGCGCCCTGCGCGAGAGGCACGCTGACGCTGGCCGCGATCGAGGCGAAGATCGTCATCGTCATGCTGTACAATCCGGTCATCATGCCTACCCGGTTCGCGAAATTTTTCTTGACGATGCTCGGCAGCAGCACATTGCAGATCGCGATGGCCACGCCAACCGCCGCAGTGCCGATAAACAGCATCGGAACAGAGCTCATGACACGCACGGCGATCCCTATTGTCATAACCAGCAAGCTGGCGATAAGCGTACGCTCAATGCCGAACCGGCGGGCGATCGAAGGCGCAAACGGAGACAATAAGGCAAAGCCGATCAACGGTATCGTCGTCATCCAGCCCATCGCCCCATTCGACAGGCCGAAATCTTCCCGAATAAAACCGGTAAGCGGGCCAACCGAAGCGATCGCGGCACGCATGTTCGCGCCGGCCAATAAAATACCCAACAACAAAAACAACAATTTGCCGGTTGAAGCCGTTTGGCGCTCAACCGTTAAATCCACACTCATCGCGAATCTCTCCTCGACTTTCTCTAGCTGTCCAACGTTCTTCTCATGAGCGAGAGCAGCTCTTCAACATGATTTGCCGCACGATCCTCTTCCTGCCGTTCGATCGCCCCCAGCAGATCCTTATGGATGCGCATCGTCTCGACGAATTGGTTCACTCTTCGCCCGATCGAAGCGCCGACCGTTCCTTGAACGGATTCCGCGATGCTGTCGTACAAGCTGATCATCAACCGGTTGTGCGTCGCGGAAGCAATCGCCAGATGGAAGCGATAATCGTTCTGCACGTAGGCATCATAATCGCCCATGCAATAAGCTTCCTCCGTAAGACGCAGCCAGTTCTGCATTTCGAGGATATCCCCGTTTGTCCTCCTTTTCGAGGCCAATCGGGCAATCTCCCTCTCCAGGCAACGGCGAACCTCCAGGATTTCCCCATCATCCGCTTTCCGGAATTGATTGCAGAGTACCGCGTTTAAGCTGCTTTTGGAACAAACGTACGTACCATCGCCTTGCCTGGCTTCGAGGACGCCCACGTGAATTAGCGACTTTACCGCTTCGCGTATACTATTGCGGCTTACTCCGAATAATTGGACTAGCTCCGGCTCGGGAGGAATACGGCTGCCGAGCGGCCACGCTTCGGTCTCGATCATCCGCTCCATTCGTTTAATCGCCTGCTCCACCAATGTTTCTTTTTTCAAGGGACCCGTACCCGTATCCATCGTCTCACCTTCTAAAACCCCACTGACAAACATGGGATGATTGGATGTCTATGCGCTTCATCTTACTTATGACGGAGAATGCTTGTCAACAACAAGATCATACAGAACTGGAAACCGCCCGCCTTCGCGGAAAATAGCAAAAACCCGCCTCAGCCATTCGGGTGCCGGGCAGGCTCGTTAGAACAGTTCGAATCGATCGCCGCACGAAAGAGAGGAAAATATGAACAGGAACAAGCTACGAATCGGACCTATCTGGCTCATTGCCTTTGCGGTCCTGGCGCCTACGCTAGGCTCGAGCGCTTCTTACGCGGAGGCCGCGCCGGCGGCAGGCCAGAAAATCATTCTGGGGACGTCGCCCGACTATCCCCCTTACGAAAGCGTGGATGCAAAAAATAACGGCGAGATCATCGGAATGGACATCGACATTGCTCGTTATATCGCGGATCGGCTAGGCTATAAGCTGGAGATCGCGCCGATGGACTTCAACGGATTGATCGCCGCCTTGCAAACCGGCCGCGTCGACTTCGTCATGTCCGCCATGTCGGTGACGGATGAGCGCAAGAAAAGTGTCGCTTTCTCCGACAGCTATTATGCGGCGCGCAATACGATCGTATCCAAGAAAACGAACGGCTTCTACAGCGTAGATCAGCTCTCCGGCAAGGTCGTCGGAGCGCAGCTCGGCTCGATACAGGATCTGTTTGCGGATACAATCCCGGGTGCCTCGCATAAGAAACTGAACAAAATCGCCGACTTGATTCAGGAACTAAATACTGGAAGAATCGATGCCGCCATCGTGGAAGACGCCGTGGCCATCGATATGGTCTCCGCCAATCCGGGGCTTACGATCAACTTTCTGCCTGCAGAGGAAGACGATAACGGATACGCGGTCGCATTCCCGCTGAAGAGCGGGCTGGTCGACGATTTCAATCGCGTCCTTGCCGAGATGCAAACAAACGGCGAGCTGCAGAAAATTATCGACAAATGGTTCGCGGATATGGAACCCTCGAATAACGGGAGCTCTGGCTCTCTCAATATCGATTTCCGCGTATTGGAAGGATACGTTCCCTACATTCTCAAGGGCATATACGTTACGCTGCTGTTCACTCTTGTCTCCGCCCTGCTCGGGTTAATCTGGGGAACGATTCTGTCCCTCTTCAAAATTTCCAGCATTCGGCCTCTTCAATGGTTCGCTACGGCTTATACCTCCGTATTCCGCGGAACTCCGTTGCTCGTGCAGTTGACTTTGATCTATTACGCCACCCCGCAGCTCACCGGCTTCGATATCCCCGCGTTGCTCGCGGCGGGATTAGCGTTCGGGCTGAACTCGGCCGCTTACTTGTCGGAGACGATCCGCGGCGGCATCATGGCCGTCGACAAAGGGCAACGCGAAGCCGCGATCGCTCTAGGGGTCCCTTATCGCAAGATGATGGCGCGCATTATTTTCCCGCAGGCTCTTCGTCATATTTTGCCCGCGCTAGTGAACGAATTCGTCGCTTTGCTTAAAGAATCTTCGCTTGTGTCCGTCATCGGAGTCACCGAATTGATGCGGCGAGCCGATGTCGTCAGAGCCAGCACCTTCCGCTCCTTCGAAGCCTTGCTGCTCGTGGCCGCAATCTATTACGTGCTCGTGCTCGTCCTTACATCTCTTGCACGCGTGCTGGAAAGGAGATTGCGCAGAAGTGATTAACGTAACCGATCTGAAGAAAACCTTCGGTAAACACCAGGTACTCAAAGGTATCACGACCCAAGTCGATCAAGGAGAAGTCGTCGCTCTGATCGGGCCTTCCGGTTCCGGCAAGTCCACGTTCCTACGGTGTCTGAACATGCTCGAAACTCCGACCTCCGGCACGATCGCCATCGACGGAATCGAACTGACGAATCCGCAGACCGATATCGCCCGCGTCCGTCAACGGATAGGCATGGTATTTCAGCATTTTCATTTGTTTCCGCATATGACCGTGCTCGATAATATTACGTTTGCTCCCATTGAAGTGAAAGGCATTCCGCCGGAAGCCGCCCGATCCAAAGCGCATGAATTACTCGCGCGGGTCGGTCTGTCGGACAAAGCAGACAGCTATCCTTCCAAGCTATCTGGCGGGCAGAAGCAGCGGGTCGCGATTGCCCGCAGCCTTGCTATGGAACCGGACATCCTGCTGTTCGACGAGCCTACTTCGGCACTCGATCCCGAGATGGTCAAAGAGGTTCTGAGCGTCATTCGCGGCCTCGCCGACAGCGGCATGACGATGCTCATCGTCACCCACGAAATGAAATTCGCTAGGGAAGCCGCGGACACGATCTATTTCCTCGACGACGGCAAGCTTGTCGAGAGAGCGACGCCGGACAGTTTCTTCACTCGTCCGCAGAGCGAACGCGCCGTCCGCTTCCTCGAGCAAGTCTTATAGACGGAACGGAATTCCCGCTCCGTCTTCGGTTGGATTAGCGCTGCGATTTCATGACGAAAAACGAAATCCGGGTGCCGCGTCCGGGAACGCTGCGAATGCGCAAACCTTGGCCGTAAAGCTGCCTAAGCCGCCGGTCCGTATTGCGCAGACCAATGCCCCGCGCGCGGCCGCCCTGAATGCCGAGCGCCCGCCTCACGGCATGCTCGTCCATGCCGACGCCGTCATCCTCGACTTCTACCTCCACGTAATCTCCGCAATCCGAGATCCGAATCCGAACCTTGCCCCCTCCGGCCCGTTTAAGGACGCCATGCCGGACTGCGTTTTCCACAAGCGGTTGAATCGATAGCGGAGGAATCGACAGACGGATTCCCTCTTCGACCTCCCATTCGACCTGCAGTCTTTCTTCGAACCGTTCCTTCTCGATATATAAGTAAGAACGCACAAGTTCTAGTTCTTGCTGCAGCGTGACGAATCGCTCCATATTCCGCGGATTAAAGCTTGCCCGCAAGTAATTGCCGAATACTTCAAGAAGATTGCGCATTCTTGCCGTATCGATCTCGCTAAGAGCGGCTATCGAATTCAACGTGTTGAACAGAAAATGCGGCTGAATCTGCGCTTGCAGCCAAGCCCCCTCCATACGCACCCGCTCGCGGAAAGACCGTCTGCCATCCGTCAGCGCCCTTACGCGCGACTTCAGCTCCATGCCGTCCACCGGCTTGATCAAGTAATCATTCGCGCCGGCTCGGAAACCTGCTTCGATATCCTCGGGCTGGCTTCGGGCGGTAAGGAGCAGAATGGGCATTTCCGACAGGGTGAACCGTTCCCGCACGGCGCTCGACAATTGGTAGCCGGACATGCCTGGCATCATCACGTCGGCAATGATCAGATCCCATTCCCTTCCCGCGATCAGCGACAAAGCCTCAGAGCCGCTCGTCGTCTTCACGATATCGTAATCCTCCGACGAGAGAACCCTCTCCAATACGCTCAAGTTTATCGGATCGTCGTCGACCGCCAGAATCTGGGCGCGATCGGAGAGGCGACCGAAGTTTCGCTCCGCGGGAGTAACCGTCGAAGTTGCCGCGGTTTCCTGCATGGCGACGGTGTCGGCCGCCTTCATTCCGGGCGTTTCCGATCGACGACCGGAAGCTTCGGAGATGGGCAGTGCAAAGGTGAACGTGGAACCCTGGCCCGGCGTGGATTCAACCGTCAGCTCGCTCCCGTGCAGTTCCACGAGCTGCTTGCAAATGCTGAGTCCGAGCCCGATTCCTTCGGCAACGTCCCCCGAGCTCGAGGATTCTCCCTGCACGTACGGGTCGAATGCCGTTCGCAGCGTCTCCGCGTTCATGCCGATTCCGGTGTCCGACACCGTAATGAACGCTTGGCCTTCCCTGACCGAGGCAGCAACCACGATCGTTCCTTCATTCGTGAACTTCGCCGCATTGTGCAGCAGATTAAACAGGACTTGAATCAACCGATTCTCGTCCGCGACAACGGGCGGGAACGTATCCGGCACTTGATTCAGCAACCGGATCGGCTTGCCTTCGACCGTAAACCGAACCATGTCAAGCACGCCTGACACCAGCGCTTGAACTTGAACGTTCGCGAGCTGCAAGCGAATGCGGTTTTCCTTTAGCCGAGCGATATCCATCAGGTCGTTAAGCAGTAAGGACATCCGCCTGCCAACGGTGACGAGCAGCTTCATGTTCTCGCGGTTCTCGCCTTCGCTCGGCGAATGGCCGCTATCGATGACCGTATGGGCGATATTCAGGATCCCGTGAAGCGGATTTCGCAGCTCGTGCGATGTTCTGACCAGAAACTGGTCTTTACGTCTGTCCTCGTCAATTAGCCGTTCGGCGAGCTTGGCCGTCTGGGCTGAGTTATGAAGATAATGTTTGAACCAATAGGAAGCGAAACAAATGAACACGAAAATAATATCGATCGGGTAGTAGCCCATGTCTAGCCAACCCGAGGCTCTGATCAGCCCCCAGATCAAGTTTAAGGTCAGCGTAGTTAATCCGAGTAAAATAAAAATCGCGTTACTGTTTTTCTGCGCGAACGATCGGAAAGCAATTACAGGAACGATCAGGTAGGAAAACAGGATAATCAACGTATGTATACCGTCGGTAAGCGTCAGTATCTCGCTCGGCAAGAAGAGCGCGGATACGGCATAGACTGCGCAGATTGCCAGATAAATGCGGATGACCTTGTTCAGCTTGCGACCGGTTAGCAGATGCCTGACGAATTGCAATAGAAATGCCGCCGACCCCACGTAAGCCAGATAACGAAGCTTGATCATCCATTCATAATTGACGGAGAACACCGCGAGCAGCAACCGATCGTCATCGACCAGCACCGTCGCCATACCACTAAGGACGAGTAGGAAAAAATAAAGCAGCCCCCGTTCGCGGAGCCCCATGAAGTATAGCAGTACGGAATAGATCCCATGCACCGCCAGGATCAGAACGACCGTCATCTGCAGATCCGCCGAGATCTGGGATGCGCGATGTACCGCGCGATCGCTTCCGATCTGAACCCGTCCGTAGATTCCGCCCCCGTTCAGGTCGTCGTAATTGGCGACTTGGATAACTACCTCGATCTCATCGCGGTCGGACACGAAAGAGCCGATATAGGGCACGACGCCGGGCGAATACCGGTCCGCTTCGGTGCCCGGTTGTCCGGCCTGCGCCAACAGGCGGCCGTTCACGAACAATTCGGAGGAAGAAGGGATCAGGGGGATCCGGATTCCGTATATGCGCTCTCCGTCGGACGCGACGTGGATTCGCAAGCGATAGGAACCGTAACCGAACGTTGAGTTCCCTTCCTCCATCTTGGCATCCCATTTCCCGGGAACTTTAAGAGCCTCTCCCCGTTCGTTCGGGGAAAGAGCTTCAGCGGGATTCATAATAAATCGGTAGGGGAAAAACTCCCATTCGCCGTTAAGCAAGACCGTTTGGTTGGAGGAAAAATCCCACTCCCTTAAATCCGCAGTACCTTGGATCACCTGCGCTTTGTTCGGTGACGACAGGAACAGCCAGCAGAGCCGCAGGCCTGTAAGTGCAAGGATGAAACATCCTAGAATGAAAATAGTTTTTCTTGTGTTTGTCATACTTCTATCATTCGACAAAAAACGAATGATCCCTTTCCTCCGTCGTCGTTATCAGGTACATGAGGCACTTTAAAGTACCTATACCACATTATAGTGCCTTCTTACGAACTTTTCCGTTGTCGTTTAATGTGGTGTTAAAGATTTCATCACTCCCTCCAACGAAAGAAGGTAACGCTCATGAGCATGCCCGAACAAACCCGCAAGTTTCTGAAGGACGTCTCCGAGTTCCCGCCGCTCCATCTGATGTCGCCCGAAGAAATCAGGAAAGCGGTCGTCGCCAACGCGATAACCGAAAGCCACGATCTGGCTGGCACGGAAGACGTGCTGCTGAACGGCCCTCACGGAGAACTAGTCATCCGGATTTATCGACCGACGAGAGAGGCCAGTCTTCCCGTTATCGTATTTTTCCACGGGGGCGGTTTCGTCTTTAACCGGATGGAGCACTACGACCCGATGTGCGGCAAGCTTGCGCTGGCGACGGGCCACGCCGTCGTATCCGTGGACTATCGCCTTGCCCCGGAGCATAAGTTCCCGGTTCCGGCGGACGAAGCGTTCTATGCTACGCAGTGGGTATACGATCGAGCAGTCTCCCTAGGGCTGGATCCGAAACGAATCGCCGTTGCCGGCGAAAGCGCCGGAGCCAATCTCGCCGCCGGAGTCGCTCAGCAAGCGCGCAAGCTTGGCTCCCTACCTATCTATTTTCAAATTCTGATATGTCCTCTGACGGATTGGTCGAGAGAGTATGAATCGAAGCGACAATACGGGGAAGGGTACTTTCTTACGATGGCTTTGCTTGATTATTGCGCGGGGCATTATTTCAGGAACGAGGCCGACAAGGCCGATCCGTTAGCCTCGCCTCTGCTTGGGGACACGAACGGCTTGCCTCCTGCGCTGGTCGTTACCGCGGAGTACGACCCTCTACGCGACGAAGGGGAAAGCTACGCGCGGAAACTCGCCGATAGCGGCGTTCGCACGGTCCTGAAGCGTTATGACGGCATGATCCATCTCTTCTACGCCATGACCGACGTGTTCGAGGACGGGCACGATGTCTACGATCTGATCAAGCGGAATCTGCAATCGCTGAATTAAGAATGATCGCGATCGTATTCCCTTCGGGCTTGCAAGACGGAGTCGTAATGAGCATCCGTCCACTTATGCAATATTCGCATCGGTTCGATCAAAGTTTCGCCTAGGGGCGTCAGCGAATACTCAACGGTAGGGGGGACGGACGGATACACTCGGCGGTCGACCAATCCGTCCCTTTCCAGTTGGCGCAGCGTCTGGGTCAGCATTTTCTGCGTCACCCCTTCTATGCTCCTTTTCAGATCCCCGTAACGTTTCGTCCCGCTTTCCAATTCGTAGAAAACAAGAACGGTCCATTTGCTAGACACCACTTCAAGCGCTCTCCGATAATGGCAGGGAGACTCGTATTCCCATTGCTCAGACTCCTCGTTCAACTTCGTTCCTCCTCGCATGACTGCGGATGATTATTAAGGTATATATTACTATTCGGGACTCATTCCGTAAGCATCCCGATTAATGTCCTAAGCGGCCGCGAGAGCCACTTCTTGGGATGATAGAACATTTGTAGATTCAGCCTAATCTCGGGATGGTCGAACTTCAGAGCGGCCAACTCCCCTCTCCGAAGCTCATCCTCCGCCGCCATCCGGGGCAAGATCGCGATTCCCGAACCGGCCATGACGCATCTTTTGACGGCTTCGGGATTGCCGAGCTCCAGCCCGACCCGGTACGAGATCCCGCTCGCCCGCAGAACCTTCTCCAACATCATTCGATAGTTGCAGCTGTCCTCCGTCATCATCCACTCCATTCCATCCAGACGGTCTAACTCCAAAGGTCCCGTAAGGGTCAACGCATGCCCGGGATTCACGACAAGAACGAGCGGTTCTTCCCGGAGAACGGTCCAGCGCAACGCGGAATCGGAAGGCTTGTCTTCGAGAATCAGGCCGATGTCGATATCGCCTTCCCTGACTTTGCCTGCGATTGCGTCTTCGCGATCCGTCTGAAGCCGGATGCTGAGATCGGGATATTCCTGCCGGATTCGCTGCAGCAGCGGGGGAAGATAATACGCGGCGATCGAATCGATCGTCCCGATCGTAAGCGTTCCCCCGCCTTGCCGGGTCAGCTTCTCTTTGGACTGCTGATGCAATTCCAGCATTCCGACGGTGATCTTCAGCAACTCTTCTCCCGCCGAAGTCAATCTGAGCCCTCTGCCATAACGCTCGAACAATTGTACGTCGTATTCCTTTTCCAACTTCTGAATTTGCGTCGTCACGCTCGATTGGGCATAGCCCAGCTCCGCAGCCGCGCGCGTAAAGCTCTGACGCAAGGCGACTTCGCGAAACGTCTGATAGTAGGTTAAGTCCATAATGCCTTCCGCCCTTCCCAGCCGTCGTATCAATATTTTCGATAATGTCTATCACTTATTATAGATAACTCTGATGCTTAATTATATGTTAAATTCATTTCAACCAAATATGACGGGAGGCAATCCTATGCTAAAAGAACGGGATTTGAAAGGCGTTTACGTGCCGGTCGTCACTCCCTTCCTCGCGAACGGAGAATTGGACCCGCTATCCTATGAAAATTATCTGAATCGGCTTCTGGCGCAGGACATTCAGGGAATCGTCGTAAACGGGACTACGGGGGAATCGCCTACGGTACGTTGGGAGGAAGTCGAGGAGCTTGTGCGATTGTCCCGCATCGCGGCGGAGAACGCGAACAAGCGTGTTCCGATCGTCATCGGGACGGGAACGAACGATACCGCCACGACCGTCAAACGAACGGAAATGGCGGGATTGCTGGGCGCCGACGCCGTGCTTGTCTCGACGCCCTATTACAATCGCCCTTCGCAGGAAGGAATCATCGAACATTACCGCACGGTGGCGAGGACCGGAGTGCCCGTCATCGCCTACGAGGTTCCTGCGCGAACGGGCGTCAGGTTAACCGTCGATACGGTTAGAAGAATATTGGAGTTGGACGGGGTCATCGGACTGAAAGACAGTTCGGGCGGAATCGAGCTCGTCTCGGAGCTGACGAGACTTGGCGCGAAACCGGTGCTATGCGGCGAAGATATTTATTATCACGCCATGTTAAGCCAAGGCGCAACTGGCGGCATTGTAGCATCGGCGAACGTTCGCACGAGCGAATTCGTCGAAGTCTCCCACCTTGCCGGCCAGGGTGATATCCGATCGGCGAAGAAGGCATTCGACCGGTTGGTTCCGCTCATTCGAGCGCTGTTCCAGGAGTCTAATCCTTCTCCGCTAAAATGGCTGCTTGCCTGGCAGGACGAAATTTCCTCCGATACTGTACGCCTGCCGATGACGCCGATCACGCCGGAACTGCGAGCACAATTGGAGCTTATATTTTCTTCAAAATAATCACCGCGTTATGGCCGCCGAAGCCGAAGGAATTAGACATCCCGATCTCGAGATCGGCGGTGCGAGCGTTATTCGGAACGTAGTCGAGGTCGCAGCCTTCTCCGTTCTCGTCCAGGTTGATCGTCGGCGGGATGATGCCGGTCTGCAGGCTTTTCGCCAGCGCGACCGCTTCCACGCCTCCGGCGGCCCCGAACATGTGTCCCGTCATGGACTTGTTCGCCGTGACCGGAATCCGGTAAGCGTCCTGGCCGAACAGCTTGCGGATCGCCGCCGATTCGGATTTGTCCCCGAGCTCCGTGCCCGTCGCATGCGCACTGATGACGTCCACTTGGTCCGGGCGGATGCCCGCCGTCTGAATCGCCAACTTCATGGCACGGTATGCCCCGTCGCCTTCCGGATGGGTCGCGACCATGTGGTAGGCGTCGGAGCTGGCTCCGTATCCGATCACTTCCGCATAGATGTTCGCCCCGCGACGCAGCGCATGGGAGAACGATTCGAGTACCACAATTCCCGCTCCCTCAGCCATGACGAAGCCGTCCCGGCTCTTATCGAACGGCCTGCTGGCTTTCTCCGGCTCTTCGTTACGTGTCGACAAAGCCGTGGCGTTCGAGAAGCTGGCCAGTGAAATTTCAGTGACCGCCGCATCCGTTCCTCCCGCGAAAAGAATGTCGGCTCGTCCGGACTGAATCTGGAAGAACGCTTCGCCGATCGCCGTATTTCCGATCGAGCAGGCCGTAACGGGCGACAGCGTAGCGCCTAACGCCCCGAGTCTGATGCTGATCAACGAGGCGGCCATATTGGAAATCATCATCGGGACGAGCGTCGGACTGACCCGCTCCGGCCCTCGTTCGCTCAGCAGGCCGCATTGCTCAAGCAATGTCTGAATGCCCCCGATTCCAGAGCCGACGTAGACACCTAGCCTTTCTTTATCGATCTGTTCCAGAACGAGGCCCGAATCCGCCAAGGCCTGATCGGCCGCCGCCAAAGCGAACTGGGCGAATCGATCCATACGCCGCGCCTCCTTCACGCCAAACAACGCCTTGGCATCGAAATTCCGTACCGAACCGGCGATTTTCGCTTTATACCGGCTCGTATCGAAAGAATCTATCGCAGATATACCTGACTCTCCCCGCACAAGCTGCTCCCAGAACGTCTCGACATCGTTGCCAAGCGGCGTGACCGCCCCCATGCCCGTAATGACGACTCTTTCTTTTTCCATAAATACTGCCTCCTTGAACGTTCGCGGTTCAAAAACTATAATCATCATGTCACGCGTTTTATCCTATTACAAGTTGTAGATTATCCTAGTATAGGTGATAATATGATAACGAGTTCCAAGGAGGATTTTGAATGAATTCGCAAACCCGTCTGCAAGCCTTGTCTGTGTTCCTGAAAGCCCAAAGAGCCAAGCTGACCCCGCAATCCGTCGGACTGCCGGAAGGAAGCCGCCGCAGAACTCCAGGGTTAAGAAGGGAAGAGGTCGCGCAGCTGGCCGGGGTCAGCTCTACCTGGTACACCTGGCTGGAGCAAGGACGAGACATCAAAGTATCTTCGTCTGTTCTGGATAACGTCGCCACGGCGCTGCAGTTGTCAGTCGACGAGCGCAAATACTTGTTTTCCCTGGCGCTGGAGAGTTATTCGGCGATAAGCCTGGCGGAAGATGAGCTTCCCCGGATCAGCCCTTCCCTGCAAATCATTCTTCGCGAGCTCACCTATTGTCCTACGATCATATCCGATCGCAGATGTCATATCGTTGGATGGAACGAGGCGGCCGCCCATGTTTTCCTGGACTTCGAGCAGATCCCGCCGGAACAGCGGAACATGATCCGACTGCTGTTTACGAGAAAAGAATTCGAGCGGCTGGCGGTGAATTGGGAACAGTTCGCCAGCGGATTCCTGGCGATCTTCAGAGCTTATTACGGGCAATACGTCGAAGATGAATGGTACGAGGAATTCCTAGAGGAAATGAAAGAAACGCATCCCGACTTCAATCGGCTATGGGAGCAGAGCAAAGTGAGCTCCGCCCCGGAAGTCTTGCTTGAATTCCGGCATGCCAAAGCAAGAAAGATGTTGTTCAATCTCACCTCTCTACAAGTTCACGGCAGCGCGGATCTAAGATGCAGCATCTACACGCCCGCTCCGGATACGTCTACGAGAACGAAGCTGGAGCAATTAATGCGCAAGCCGTGAACGAACCCGACTTGCGCTGATCTCTTATTTGCGCGAACCGTCTATGAACAGGCGAACGACTTCGGCTAAATATCGCTCCTTGGTATAACCCATTGTATCGCGATGATACATATACTGCCCGGGACCGAGCGCGGCCAGCAGGAAGCTCGTAGTCAGCGTAACGTCGATCTCTCTCGTCTCCCCGCGTTCCACGGCAAGATCCAAGTACGAGGTGACAAGAGTTCGAAGACGGATCATGACGGGACGCTTATCGAGCATGGAGCTCTTTTTCCCCGCATACATACAATTGATGGAGTCCAGCAGATCGACATGATCGTCAATATAATCGACAGCCCGCTCTATAGCGTCGCGAAGACGACCGAGAATGGCGGCCGACGAATCGCCGTCCAGCTCTAGCTGGGCCTCCAACCGATCGACAAACTGCTCCATGCTCGTTCGCAGCAGCTCGGAATAGATCTCCCCCGGATGCTCGTATCGCCGATACAGCGTCCCCTGCCCGATCCCGGCTTCCTGCGCGATTTGGTACATGTTGACCGAATCGATGCCGTTGCGCTCCATCAATCTGGCGGCCGCATCGAGAATACGGCGGTGATACTCCGTCCCGGAGGCCGTTTTACCGCCCGACTTATTTTTAATTTCCACGTCAAAATCTCCTCTCGCGGAAAAAATTCCATTTTCTGTTGACTCCGCGGACAATTGTCCGGTATATTTTAGTGGCGGACAATTGTCCGTAGATTAAATATAACACACAATCGACCGCCGTTGCGTTTCACCCGAGCAAAAATATATATAGATGTCTGCGCATACGGGAGTCGAACGTGGAAGGAGTGGAAGAAAGATGGAGCAAGCCAGCACTGCCGGAGGACCCCCTTCGGAATTTCGGATGATCAGTATCCTCATCCCGTTGTTCGCCCTTATTCTGGGCTGTTTCATGGTCATTCTCGATACGACCGCTATGAATGTCGCCTTATCCAAGCTGGTAGGGGAATTTCATACCACGCTCCCTACCCTGGAATGGGTCGTCACCGGCTACATGCTGGCGACCGCCGCCGTCATCCCGCTTGCCGGATGGTTGTCGGATCGGTTCGGCGCGAAGAACGTATTTCTCACTTCCGTCGTCCTGTTCACACTCGGCTCGCTGTTGTGCGCCACGCCGAACAGTGCGGAATGGCTGATCGTCTTTCGGATTATTCAGGGGCTTGGCGGCGGATTCGTCATGCCGGTATCGATGGCTTACGTATATAGGCTTACTCCTTCGAACAAGATCGGCATCGTCATGGGCATGCTCGGCATCCCGATTCTGCTCGCGCCTTCCGTCGGTTCGCTCTTATCCGGCTGGCTCGTGGAATATCACTCCTGGCGGTGGATTTTCCTGATCAACATTCCCGTGGGCATCCTCAGCGTTCTGTTCGGCCTCTGGAAATTGCCGAAGATCGGTCGTCAGAAGGTGGCAGGCTTCGACTTGCCGGGAATGATAACGGGGCCGATCGCGTTCGCCGCGTTGTCTTACGGCGTTAGCTCCGGGGCTCACGATTGGACATCCGTTCAGACCCTGTCGGGCCTTATTATCGGCGGAATCGCCCTGATTGCGTTCATTGTTATCGAGTTGCGCGCGAAGATACCGCTGCTTGAGCTGCGCGTTTTCCGATCGAGAGATTTCTCGCTCGCCATCGTGGCGCAGTGGGTCGTTCAATTTTCCCTGTTCGGCGCGATTTTCCTACTGCCCCAATTCTTGCAGCAGGCTCGCGGCTTCGGGGCTTTCGACACCGGCCTCACGCTATTCCCGCAGGCGCTGGCTTCGGCATGTATGATGCCGATCGGCGGTTACCTGTTCGACCGAATCGGGGTGCGCTGGCTGGTCGTGATCGGACTTGGACTCGTATCGGGAGCCATCTTCCAATACGCTCAGGTAGACATGACGACGACACGCTCGGATTTGCTGCTTCCGCTCATTATGGCCGGCGCTGGAATGGGGTTGATGATGATGCCTTTGAACTCGCATCTCATCAACAAAGCGCCGCGCGAGCTCGTCAGCAGGGTCACCTCTCTGACCAATGCCATGCAGCAAGTCATCAGCTCGCTCGCGGTCGCCGGGGTCGTCACCATCCTGACCTCCCGCCTGAAAACCATTACCGCCGCCGAAGGCATTGCGCCCGACAACTTGCAGGCGATGATCGCGCTCGCGCCGAAAGCATTCGATTATACATTCCGGGTCATGCTGGGCGTAGCCTTGTGCGGTATCCTGCTAGGATTGTTGCTGCGCCGAGGAAATAAACCTTCCGCTGCTCAAGGCGTGCAAGCCCCGACAACGGATAAAGCGCTCGAAGGCCTTCACATGGGTTAATGATAAAGTCCCCGCTTTGCGATCAAGGCGGGGACTTCTAGATTTTTATATAGTTGCAATTAGTGCAACTAATCTTCAGGATTTTGCCGCAAACGGACAATGAATTGCAGATTGTACAACTAATCTTGGGGTTTTCGCGCCTGCAGCCGAAGTGGGGGGCAATTTAGTTGCATGATATACAACTAAGTTTCTATTCGCTCCGTATTCGCCGCAATTAGTTGCACATTTTGCAATTGTTAGACAAACTCTCCAGCTTGGAGACGATGCGATCCTCGACGTTCTCGTCCAGAAGAATCGACTCCGAAGCATGCTTCGCGAGCTCTTCATGATGACCGATCATGACCGAACGCGATGCGTTCATGAACATCGTAATATCATTGGCGTCATTCCCGAACGCCACGTATTCCCCTTTCCGTACATTCATCCGGCTAAGTGCGTCCCATTTATGAATCCCCTTCGGACTGATATCGAGAACATTTTCCTTCCCGTGCTTATGAACGACGACGTCCATCGCGGACAATCTCTCGGCAAGCCCCTTCATGTCGTTGGCTGCTAGAATCAGCACTTTCACGATCGACTGATGAGCGTCCAAAGGAATCTTTTTCGCAAGTTTCGCAGGATCAAGGTTATTCAAAATGGGATGGTCCGGATCGCCCGTATAGGAATAATCCCACTCTCCGTCAATCAGATACTTGGCTTCGAACTCGGCAATGAGTCGTATGATGACGTTCGTTTTGTCCTCGGAAAATGAAGCCGCATGCTCCAGCGCGCCATGGCGGGCGATCAGCGAGCCGTTCCCGCCGATCATCGTGTGCTTATGAAACCGTTCGTGCAGCACGGGCAGCATGTCGCGGATCGGTCTTGCCGAAGCGAAGATCACCTCGTGCCCGTTCGATTGAAGATTCTCCAGTGCGCCTAATATTTTCTCGGTCACCGGCCTGCCCTTGAAACAAATCGTGCCGTCCAGATCGAATACGAATTTCATAGTCTCTCTCCATTTTCTGTGTAATCCATTTGACGTAGGCGAGGTACCCTCGATTCTTTCGTGCAACGCCAAGCGTCGAGTGTTATCGCTTCAGACGGATTTCTTCGGTGATTCGCTCCGCGAACTCTTGAACGCCGATCGGGCCTAGGTCGCCTTCTCCCCGTTTTCGGATGGAGGCCGTACGCGCGTTTTTCTCGTTCTCTCCGAGCACGAGCATATACGGCGCCTTCTCGAGCTGGGCTTCGCGAATTTTGTAGCCCAATTTTTCGTTGCGGATATCCGTTTCCACGCGAATGCCGGCCTTCTCTAACACCTGTTTGACCTCCAAAGCGTAAGCGATGAAATTGTCCGACACGGGTAGCAGCTTCGCCTGAACTGGAGCAAGCCAGAGCGGGAAAGCCCCGCCGTAGTGCTCGGTCAGAATGCCCATGAACCGGTCGATCGAGCCGAAGATCGCGCGATGAAGCACGACCGGACGATGCTTCAAGCCGTCCTCGCCGATATACGTCAAATCGAATTTCTCCGGCATTTGGAAATCGAGCTGGACCGTGCCGCACTGCCAACTGCGCTTCAGCGCGTCGAGAATGTGGAAGTCGATCTTCGGACCGTAGAACGCCCCGTCCCCTTCGTTAATCTGATACGGGATTCCGCGCTTATCCAATACGCTTTGCAGAGACGCTTCCGCGCGATCCCACAGTTCCTCCGAACCCATGTAATCCTCCGGCCGCGTAGACAGCTCGAGCTTATACTCGAAGCCGAACACCTGATATATACGGTCGATCAGGTCGATCGCGAGCCCTACTTCCTCTTCGATCTGGTCCGGTCTGGCGAAAATGTGAGCGTCGTCCTGGCAGAACGTCCGAACCCGCATCATCCCGCTGAGCGCGCCGGAAAACTCATGGCGGTGAACCTGCCCGAACTCCGATAGCCGGATAGGCAGGTCCCGATAAGAATGCAGGCTGTTCTTGTAAATGATCATGTGACCCGGGCAGTTCATCGGCTTCAGCGCGAACTTCGTCTCGTCCACGTCCGTAAAATACATGTTTTCCTTGTAATGATCCCAGTGTCCCGACTGCTCCCAAATCCGGTTGTTCATCATAAGGGGCGTACGCACCTCGTCGTAACCGTGTCGGCCTTGCATCTCGCGGGAGAAGTTCTCGAGCTCCGTGCGAATCGTCATGCCCTTCGGAAGATAGAACGGCATTCCCGGCGCTTCCTCTGAGAACATGAATAGCTCCAGTTCTTTGCCCAGCTTCCGATGATCCCGCTTCTTCGCCTCTTCCAGCATGAGCAGATGCTCCGCCAGTTGGGATTCCTTCGGGAAAGCCGTCCCGTAGATCCGCTGCAGCATTTTGTTGCGGGAATCCCCGCGCCAGTACGCGCCCGCCACGCTCAACAGCTTAAACGCCTTGATACTCCCCGTGGACGGAAGGTGCGGCCCCCTGCATAGATCGAAAAACTCCCCCTGATCGTAGATCGTGATCACGGCCTCTTCCGGCAGATCGCGAATCAGTTCCAGCTTCAGTGGGTCTTCCAGCTCTTCGAAGATTGCGATCGCTTCTGCCCTGCCAACGACCCGGCGAACGATCGGCAGATCCTCCGAGACGATCTTCCTCATCTCTTGCTCGATCGCGGCGAGATCGTCGACGGACAACGGCTTCTCGATATCGATGTCGTAATAAAATCCGTCCTCGATCACCGGTCCGATGCCCAGTTTAACCGCTTTGTTGCCGTAAATCCGTTTAATCGCTTGAGCCATCAGATGGGCCGCGCTGTGCCGATAAATCTCCAGTCCTTCCGGACTATCGAGCGTCACGATCTCGACCCGGCAGTCTCGCTCCAACTGCCTGCTCAAGTCCACGGGAACTCCGTCGATCTTGCCCGCGACGGCGCTTTTCTTTAAGCCGGGGCCGATCGATTCGGCGACTTGCCCGATCGTCGTTCCTTCGCGAAATTCCTTTGCTTTTCCATCCGCCAATACCGCTTGAATCGCCACGATAAATTCCTCCTTCGAATTTGTCTGAACGCAAAAAAACGCCTCTATCCCCTAAGGGACGAGTGCGTTCAGCTCGTGGTTCCACCCTCATTCGATTTGCCTCCTTCCGCGCATGCGGCATCGGGGCAAATCCTTATTCGGTATCCGGTAACGAGGATAAAACGGCGACGATTACTATCGGGAGCGAGTACGATCCCGGGTTCAACGCCACGGCTGCAAAGGGGTAATCCCCCACCGGTCGCTGCAGAGGCTCTCAGCTTTCACCTCATTCTCTGTCCAGCCCTTGAAGGGGATCGTGTCTTTGGTCACGGCCTGAAATGTAGAATTGGTTTTATTATAGAGTCCGGAACGTTCGAGGTCAAGCCGAAACTGAGGTCAAAGCAATTGTTCTTAAGCCCGCTTCTCGGCGGCGTCTACGGTATGTTTCAGCAGCGTAGCGATCGTCACCGGTCCGACTCCCGCCGGAACTGGAGTAATCGCGGAAGCATGCTGCAGGCATTCGTCGTAGTCCACGTCTCCGACGTTGCCGGTATTGTATCCGGCGTCGATCACGACGGCCCCGGGTTTGATCCAATCTCCTCGAACGAACTTAGGCTTGCCGACTGCGGCCACGACAATGTCTCCCAAGCGCACCGCTTCTTCCAGCTGGACGGTTCGAGAGTGGCACGTCGTGACCGTCGCGTTCCTGTTCAAGAGCATGAGGGATACCGGTTTGCCGAGAATCGGGCTCCTCCCGATGACGACTGCGTGTTTGCCTTCGATCGGAATACGGTAATAGTCCAGAATCGCCAAGATCGCTGCCGGTGTACAGGAGGGGTAATCGGCGAAGCCGAAGGCGTTGCGGGCAAAACCCAGCGTAGTTACCCCGTCCAAATCCTTGTCAATGTGGATGGCTTCGAAGGCCGCTCTCTCGTCGATATGGCTTGGAACGGGATGCTGCAGCAAAATGCCGTGAACGCCAGGGTCGGCATTCAGCTTGTCAATCTCCGCGACGAGTTCTTCCGTCGATATGCTCTCGGGAAGATCGATCCGAATCGACTCCATTCCGAGGCGCTTGCATGCGTTCCCTTTCATTCTCACGTAAGTCTCCGACGAAGGATCGTCCCCAACCAAGATCGTCGCCAAACAAGGAACGATGCCTTGGTCGGACAGGCGAGCGATTCTCTCTTTCAACCGATCCTTGATCTCCTCCGCCACTCGGTTGCCGTCTAAAATTAATTTTTCCGCCGTCATCTTCTTTTCTCCTTTATTGGGGATTGAAAACATAAAGAGGCAAGGGGATACATGCTCCCCTTACCTCTGCCCAGGCGTACGGCCGTTACCCGCGTGCTCCACCATGGTTACCCATGCTCCGCCAGTCACACGCAGATTAATATTGTATTTTTATCGTAACAGCGAAATTCGAATCTTTCAATCTCTCTTTCCGATATCGGGCGGCTTTGACGCGGCAAACGATTCGGATTAACATGAAAGAATATTCATAAGTCTGGAAGGAAGAAACATATGTCCGAAAACCGCGAACAATCGGCGTCTTATGCTCCAATCAACCGCCGCGATATGCAAGGCGATTGCGAGAGCTGCTTCGGTCTGTGCTGCGTCGCGCTGCCCTTTGCCAAATCGACCGACTTCGCTATGGATAAAGAGGCGGGGAATCCTTGCACGAACCTGCAAACGGATTTCCGCTGTGGGACGCACACGAGCCTTAGGCAGAAGGGATTACGCGGCTGCACGGTTTATGACTGTTTCGGCGCGGGCCAGAAAGTGTCGCAGGCGACCTTCGGCGGTCGCGATTGGCGGCAAGCTCCGGAATCGGCGCGGCAAATGTTCGAAGTATTCCCCGTCATGTGGCAACTTCACGAACTGCTCTGGTATTTGACCGAAGCGATAACGCTGCAACCGGCCGATTCGATCCGAGACGAGCTTCGTCGGGCACTCGAAGAGACGACCCGTCTCGCCGACCTCGATCCCGCCTCCCTGTTGCAGCTCAACGTTGCGGCTCACCGCGCCGAGGTTAATGCGTTACTCCTTCGCACAAGCGAGCTGGTGCGGGACGAAGCACGCCGGCAACATCAGGGTCCAAAGGGCCGCGGGATGAAATTGGGACGAGGGGCGGACCTCATCGGCGCCAAGCTCAAGGGCGCCGACCTCCGATACGCCAACTTGAGAGGCGCTTATCTGATTGCCTCGGACCTTAGAGAGGCCGATCTGCGCTACGCCGATCTGATCGGAGCTGATTTCCGCGATGCGGATATCCGGGGAGCCGATCTGACCGACGTCCTTTTTCTCACACAGATGCAGGTTAACTCTGCCAAGGGCGATGCCTACACCAAGCTGTCACCTTCTCTCACCCTGCCGCCTCATTGGTCCGGGCGGTAATAACTCGCTCGGCATAGACGGGCAGTACAAAAATAACCCCTACGATCCGCGGAGCGTATCGTTTGGGGTTATCGGGGTTAGTCAGGTTTCGACGAACTGCAGGCGACCGAGACGCGGTTTTGTGCATTTTAGTTCGGTTTCGCCGGACTACAGGTGCTTGGTACACGGTTTCGTGCATGTTAGTTCGGTTTTGCCGGACTGCAGGCGCTCGAGACGCGGTTTTGTGCATTTTAGTTCGGTTTCGTCGGACTACAGGGGCCTGAGACGCGGTTTCGTGCATTTTAGTTCGGTTTCGTCGAACTACAGGCGCTCGAGAGCCGTCTCCATATGATTTTTGAACCGCTTCAGCATCTCTTCCCAGTGCCGCCTCATAACCTCTCTCATATAAACGTCTTCCAGCATTTCCTGATGAATCGCAACGGTCGTTCTTCCGGCATTCGTTGACGTAACGTATAACTGCAGTCGGGAAGGGGCATCCCATTCCGGCCGCTGCCAAGTCATGCGCAGCTTATGATAGGGAACGGCCACCGTGATTTTGCCGAATATGCCTTCCTTGGACTCGTACTCATGACCAGCCTGCAACCTGAAATTGGGCGCTTCCCCAATCCATAACGACAAACCTTGCGGCGAAGTCAGGAAATCCCAAGCCATCTCCTTGGGAACGTCGATCGTCCTTCGGACGCCGATCTGTACGCCCGCGTCTTTGGTCATTCCGACGGGATTCCGGCCCATCAATTGCTCATACATGACGGCGATCCATTCGCCCCAATCATCCGTCACTTCATACTCCTCAACGATATGCCGCTTGATTTGCTCATGAGACCACAGCTTGTCCACGTTCCGGTCCAGCTTGCCGATCCACTCTTCCCACGAGCTGCCTGTCGCTTGCTTAAGCTCTTGCTTGAAGATGGAGCCTGCCATGCACTCACCCCTCCCGGTGCTTTTGGATATGACGATACCACAATAATCCTGACAAAGACGGTCAGCGTTCACGAAGCTAGGCTAGGTCCGATGATACTCCGATAAAGATGCCGCGATGTCTACAATGTATTCTTTCAGTTCTAGGGGTTCCACGATCCTGATCGTACCGCCGTAAGACAACAAATAATAGGCCACCTGCGCAAGCTTCGGTTCGTCCAGCTTGAAATGCGCAAGCTCCGGCGTCCGTTCCGCGAGCGCGTGCCCCAACAGCCAGTGGGCGCACAGATCGTCCAAAGCTTGGGGAGAGCCCTGGATTCGCACGGAAATCAGATGGGCTTCGTTCTCCAGTCCCGATTCCGCAAGAAGACTGTCTAGCAGAAACTCTCGGGCGGAAAAATGAGGCGGGCGTTGGAATCCGGAATCAGTAATACTCAATCCGCTCATACGGTCAACGCGGAAACTGCGAATTTCTTCCCTCAAATGGCAGTAACCGACGGCGTACCATTTGCTTTTCCAATGAACGAGCCCATAGGGATCGATAGTTCGTCGCCGGACAGTATCGCCGTACCCCGTCATGTAGTCGACTTCGAGGCTTAACTGGAGATCCATGCTGGTCTCGACCTCGGCTAGCGCGGCACGAAGAGAAGGGTCCGGCGGCGGCTGGATCACTTCAAGATTCGTCTCGCGGCGCTCCATGCGCGCCAACTGATCCGGGTTCGAGAAGCGTTTGATTTTGGCAACGGCCCGGCCAAGCGCCTCTTCCGACGGATATCCCGCTTCACGCGCGAAAGTTGCAGCATGAAGGAGAGCTTTCTGCTCCTCGGCGTCAAAGAACAGCGGCTCCAGCTTGATCGAATCCGGGATCGAGTATCCACCTTCGCGCCCCGGCTCCGACACGATCGGTACGCCGGATACGCATAAGGCATCGATGCATCGATAAACTGTGCGGATGTGAATCTCCAATCGTTCCGCAAGTTGTTTGGCCGTCATTTTCCTGCGGGACTTCAGCAGCCACAGAATGGCCAGCATGTTGTCGGCTTTGGACATCGTATACGGCAGCCCTTTCGCTCGGTTGTTTCTTCTTTGAATATTTTACCACAATCGATAAAACCTTCGTCTCCCGGGCGGCGGTAACCTTCGCTAATAAGTAACGATGTTGAACATCGCTATTCGAGTTGTTCACCCGTTTTGTTCCCGAAATAGCGATGTTATTGATCATTATTCGCTCGAAATTTGTTGTTGCACAGCGATTGTGTCGATAACTACGATGTTTTGTATCGCTACTCGCTAACCCGTCCGATCGATTTTGATCAACAACGATGATTCCTATCGTTATTGGCCTAGAGATCAACCAATGAAACGAAAAATGTGCATGAAAAAACCGGTCCTCTCGGACCGGTTACGGCTTGCATTATGTTCTGCGCATATAGGCGCGCACGGTAATCGGGGCGAAGATCGCCACGATGACAGCCGCTCCGATGAGGGAAATGCCGAGATCCGAGCCAATGGTTCCCGAATTGACCAACTCCCGGACGGCGGAAACCAAGTGCGAGATCGGATTGATGTTCACGAACCACTGGAGCCAGTTAGGCATCGTGTTGACCGGAACGAACGCATTGGACAGGAACGTGAGCGGGAACAGTACGATCATCGAGATCCCTTGCACGCTGGATGCCGTCCGGGCGATGACGCCGAAGAAAGCGAAGATCCAACTAATCGCCCACGAACAGAAGATGACGAGTATCGCGGCGAGAACGACGTTACCCAGACCGCCATCCGGCCTGTAGCCCATAATGTAACCCATGATGAAAGTGAGCACGGTCGCGATCGTATACCGAATCGTGTCCGCCAGCAATGCTCCCGCGAGCGGTGCGATGCGCGCGATCGGAAGCGACTTGAAGCGGTCGAACACGCCTTTGTCCATGTCTTCGCGCAACTGAACCCCGGTGACGATGGACGTCGTGATGACAGTCTGTACCAGAATGCCGGGAATGATCACGGGCAAATAACTGATCACGTCTCCGGAGATAGCTCCGCCGAAAATATAGGTAAACATCAGGGTAAAAAGAATCGGCTGCAGCGTAACATCGAATAGTTGCTCCGGCGTGCGGCGGATCTTGAGCAAGCCCCGATATGCCATCGTCAAAGAGTGGCGCAACGTTTGTCCGAAGCTGGTTTTATTTTTCAATCTGCGTTCCGCGACTGGCTGAATGGCGACGCTTCTCATACTCTTACCACCTCTTCTTTGTTCGATTCACTGGCTGCAGGCGACGCTTCTACTCCATGGCCTGTGATCGTCAGGAACACTTCGTCAAGAGTCGGCTTCTGCACGCTCATCTCGGATAGATGAATGCCGGCCGTACGCAAGGCGATGAGCAGATCGGTAACCAGATCGGCGTTCTTCATCGGCGCCGTGATCCTCCCGGCTTCCGAAGTCGCGTTCGATTTGACTTGAAGCACCTGCTCGATAATCCTCCGAGCGCCTTCGCTATCTTGCGGATCCTGAACTCTCAGTTGCAGCGACGAGGAACCGACCGAAGCTTTCAATTCGTCTACAGTGCCTTCTGCTACGACATGACCCCGGTCGATGACCGCGATCCGGTCTGCCAGTTGGTCCGCCTCGTCTAGATATTGCGTCGTCAGCAGAACGGTCGATCCCGTGTTCACCAATCGGCGGATCGTCTCCCACATCTGCGCGCGCGTGCGCGGGTCCAGCCCGGTCGTCGGTTCGTCTAGGAAAATAAGCGGGGGCTGCGCGATCAGGCTTGCCGCCAGATCCAGCCTGCGGCGCATGCCGCCGGAGAAGTTTTTCAACGGTCGTTTGGCAGCCTCCGTCAGCCCGAACTCCTCGAGCAGGTCGGCGGCTTTCTTCTTGGCTTCCGCTCGGCCCAACCCCAGCAGCCGTGAGAAGATGACCAGATTCTCGGTGGCGCTGAGCGATTCGTCGACCGAAGCATACTGACCGGTTACGCCGATCAATTGCCTGACGATCTGCGACTCCTTCACCACATCGTGCCCGAAGATTCGCGCGGAACCCGCATCGGGCCGCAGCAATGTCGCCAGCATGCGGATGGTGGTCGTCTTGCCTGCCCCGTTCGGCCCAAGCACGCCGTAGATCGAACCCGCCCGTACGTTCAGATCGACGCCGTCCACCGCGCGATTGTCGCCGAACGTTTTCACGAGCCCGCGTGCTTCAACGGCCCATTGGCTATGGTTTGAAGCCGTTTCTTTCATGCGTAAAGTATTCATGGATTTCCCTCCTGTATCTCGGTTTAATGGAATCGTAAACCAATTTTATGAACTGAATGTGAACTTAATCGTAAGTTCGTTCGCGTTCAAACCACCACAACACCGTTAACGGAACAATGTTTCACCACAAAAAAACAGGAGAAACACCTTTGAGATTAGTAAAATTCCGTATGGAACCTAATCAAACAACCCAGAATCTCCCCCAAAAGGTGGCCCCTTTTTGGAATAAACGCTTCAGCTTCATTCTCCTCACGCCAATAATGTAACATAACACTGTTACGTTGTAAATCACTTTTTCAAGCAGAGATCAGCAATAAAACACATACTCTGCGGCTGACATTACAGACGACCACACTCTAACGGAAACCAGAACCGATATATCATCGAAATTATGAGTCTTCAAAATCTAACGGAAATAGGTGGCCTTATTGCGGCTTTAAAAACATAAATCAGAACTTTATCAAGCAGATAACGGCTGTACGTTCCGTTAGAATTTTGATCGCGCGGATGATCGGGCAATAAGGGCTGTCATTTCCGTTAACATACGTGGCTTCGGCTTCGCGTTCGTTGTTGTGCGCAACCCAAAAAACCGCACCAAAAGGCGCGGTTCTCTGCTTTGATATCACAACTGCTCCATTACAACAAATCAACCAAACGCTGGTCGTGCATGGCGGCTTGCCGCTTGTAATGATCGACAAGCACGATGCATGCCATCGCTTCGATCACGGGAACGATTCGCGGGCAGATGCAGGGGTCGTGTCTGCCTACCGTCGAGATCGTCTGATCCACGCCTTCCAGGTTCACGGTTTGCTGCGGAAGGGAGATGGACGAAGTCGGTTTGACGGCGACCCGGAAAACAATCTCTTCCCCTGTGCTGATCCCTCCCAATATGCCGCCGGCATTATTGCTGAGGAAGCCTTCCTGGTTCATCTGATCGTTGTGCTCGCTGCCGAGCATCGCCGCCGCGGCGAAACCGGCGCCGAATTCGATGCCTTTGACTGCGCCGATAGACAGCATCGCTTTCGCCAGATCCGCGTCGAGCTTGTCGAACACCGGCTCGCCGATGCCGGGACGCACGCCCCTGATCCGGCATTCCACGATGCCTCCGCAACTGTCGCCCCGTGCCGCCAACTCTTCGATCTTCTCAATCATCTTAACTGCCGCAACGGGATCGCACGCCCTGACGGCGTTTTTCTCGATTTCGTCCTCCGCATAGGTCTCACACTTAATGCCGCCGATTTCTTTCGTGTATGCCGCGATGCTGACGCCGCTATGCTCCAGCAGCTTGCGGGCGACGGCGCCCGCCGCCACTCTTCCGGCCGTCTCCCTGCCCGATGCTCTGCCGCTTCCCCTGTGGTCGCGAATGCCGTATTTGTGCAAGTACGTATAATCCGCATGCCCCGGCCGAAACAACTTCTCGATGTCGTCATAGGCGCTTGGCCGCATGTCGCTGTTGTACAAAATAATAAACAAAGGCGTGCCGGTCGTCTTGCCTTCGAAGATGCCCGACAGAATATGAACCTTATCGTACTCTTTCCTAGGAGTCGTCACCGACGATTGTCCCGGTTTACGCCGATCCATCTGCTTCTGAATATACGCGATATCCAATTCCAATCCCGGTGTCACTCCGTCCACGATGACGCCGACCGCTTCTCCGTGAGATTCTCCGAAAGTCGTGATTTTAAATTGTTCGCCGAACGAGCTGCCTGCCATGATCAAGTCCCCTATCCCTGTCTTTTTGACGATTGCTGTTAACTTCATTATAATTTCACCAGTGGAATAAATGAAATCACACTTCAATTACTCTGGCATAGAGGTGTTCTATATCAATTCATTCATGAACTTGGAATGGTATCGCATCTTTCTTTACACCGCCAAAGCCGGCAACCTGACCAAAGCCGCTCAGGAATTGCATATTACCCAACCCTCCGTGAGCTATGCCGTCAAGCAACTGGAAAAGGAACTGGGCGTTAAGCTGTTCGATCGTCTTTCCAAAGGGGTACGTTTGACTTCGGAGGGCGCGACGCTGCTCGAATACGTGGAGAAGTCGTTCGCCACGCTCGATTCCGGGGAACGGAAAATCGCATCACTGAGAGATTACGAAGCCGGAGAGCTGCGGATCGGTGCGAGCGGACCGATGATTAAGCATGTGCTACTGCCGGTATTGGACGATCTACGCATCCGCTTCCCGGAAGTCCGAATTCGTCTGTCCCAAGGCAATTCAGCCGCGATTCAATCGCGCTTAAAAGATGGACAGATCGATCTCGGGTTCGTTCATCTGCCGTTCGTCGATCCCGAGCTTGAGATTCAGCAGCTCGTGGCGATCCAGGACGGATTTGTCGTCGGCCCATCTTATCGATCGTTAACCGAACAGCCTATGACAACCGGAGATTTAGCCAAGCTCCCTCTCCTGCTCTTGTCGCGCGGGAGCTCTACGAGGGAGTTCATCGAACGGTGGTTTGGCGATCAAAGGATCGCAATGGAAGCGGATATCGAGCTTAACAGCTTTGAGATGCTGGTGGAATTAGCCCATCGCGGCTACGGAGCGGCATTCGTAACCCGTTCCTTCATCGAGCAGGAAATCGAGCAAGGGCTGCTAATTGAATTGCCAACCGCCGAGAAGATTCCTGCGCGCCATATTGCTATGGCGACCCGACGCGGCATCTCTGTGCCTCTCATCGCCACGCAATTCATGCAGATGCTGTCATCCGGTAAGCGTATGTTATAAACGGAACAACCGGCAGATTCAGATATGCTTCATATATTGTCTCTTGGCTTGCTCCCCGTCCCCAGTCCCATCCTAATCTCCGTAATATCGATCATATGCCGCATTCTTTCATAATTGAGGCGCAGCATCTCTCTGCCCTGATCCGTAATCACGTAAACCTTGCGCCGGTTATCCAAGCTCCCTACGGGCTGTAGCCACTTCTGTTTCAGCAAGTTCTCGATCCCCCCGTAGAGCGTTCCGGCCGCCATTCGGACTTGACCGCCGCTAATAGGTCGTCTCGGTCAGCGGAAGATTCCGATCATTGTGACGCAGAATTAGGCAACCGCATAGAATAACCCACGCTGGAATCAAACGGAGGTTGTTGCCATGAGTTCACCATATGCGGCGCAGCAGTTGACGCCGATCTATCAGTGCGATGGCGATCTGCATCGCACATTGCAGTCCCTCAAGGATCATCTTCATCAGGTATGCGCCCACCATGCCAATCGGCCGGTTCGGATCGAGACAATCGACGGCGACGTCTTCGAGGGACATATCATGCATTGCGACAGGGGGATTCTCTATCTGGGCCTGTCGAACGAGGGATACGAGCGAGCCTTCTTCCCAGGGCCGGTAAACCCCTATAGCAACTTCGTGTTGCCTCTTGTTCTATTTAACCTCCTTGCCATCTCGCTGATCTAAGGAGACAACGAAACCGACGACTTAAGGAGTGATGAAAATTGGCTTTTATGCCTCCCTTCGGACCACAAGGCGGGCCACAGCAGGCCCCTTCCTCGCCGCCGCCTTCAGCGGTTCCGCCTAGGCCTCTTACGACGACGTTCGCCGTCGATCCCGGCGCCATCGCCGGTTGTTTGTTCCGCTTTACGTATATTTGGCCTCGCGGAGGCCCCAGCTTCTGGTTCTACCCCACTTTCGTAGGCCGGACTTCGGTCTCGGGATTCCGCTGGACCGGTTTCATGTGGGTATTCTCCGGCTTCGACCTTCGGAGAGTCGAATCGTTTACATGTTTTTAGACATCACAAAGAACCGGAAGCCCCTGCCGCTCATGGCCGGGGCTTCCGGTATGTAATAGAACTTTTTTGATATGCTAGTCTTCTTTGCGTTGTATCGGAATGTAGATGTCCATCTCCAGCAGTTCGTTGCGGTCGCGCCAACAACGCTCGTCATAATACTCGATTTCTGCCGCTGCGGCATGCTCGTAGCCGGATTGGGGCAACCACTCGCCGAATATTGCGCCCCAAGTGCTCTGGATCGCTTCGGTAAACCGATCGGGCTCTACCTTCGGCGTCGTGAAGACGGCGTAAGTCTGCTCAGGGTAAGTGCGGCGGATCGTACCTTCGGGCGCCTCGGCGCCTTCCTTGACCTCAACTCCGATAATGTAGCTGAATTCGCCCGAATCCATATCGAATTCATCGCAGATCCCGTATTCCGCGTTGGTAACGGCCAATCCACTAAGCCTTTCCCCCATCTTCTCCTCCATATAGCGCTGCCAGAAAGCCGGAATTTCCCGATTGTTCTCTCCGTCTGCCGTCCTGGTGCGAATGGAGAATCCGATGATCTCGAAGCCCGGTTTAGTCACGATACGATGATCCATGCCAATACCTCCCAAATTGGAAATATACTTCCGTTGAAGCACACTCGATTTGCCTCCTCCATTATAAACCAATTCGAACATTTGTTCTACATTTGCATTCGGTTAAGACAAATGTCATGTCTTGCGGAGAAGGCTCGTACAATAGATCAAAGAGGAAGAGGAAGCACTTTGCAAGAATCGCCAGCTCGGAGGGATCTCCATGAAAATTACGTCCGGAGGATTCGAAGCCGTCTATCACGGCCGGGTATTCGCCTACGGATTGAATCCGATCGAAATCGTTCTTTCGGAGGAGAACGATCCTCTCACGTTCGTATTCTGCATCGAATACGAGCCGGAGAGGAACGACGTCATGACGGACATTCGCCTTGTCCGTTATAACGAGGTGCGGATCGCGTGCATCAACTTTCCGAGAGGCAAGCCGATCGGCAACCAGGATATGATCCATCTCGGTGTTCTCGATAATCGCAAGCTCTCTTTGCGTTACGAGGTTACGATCAATTACGATGCCGCCGCCTGGTCGCTCACCTTTACGTTCTATGCCGGCGAGGGGGTCACGGATCGTGAATAAAATCGAGATCCAAGACCCGAAAGTCGCCGGCAAAATCATCGCCGCCAATGCGGAGAGCGAGAAACGCAAAGCGGAGCTCGGTTTCCTCGGCCGTTTTTTCGGCTCGGGCGACAATGTCCGTTTGTACATCGTAGGCACGATCGCGCTCGGCATTCTACTCACCGCACTGGTCTACACGCTGACCCCAGAGAAATACCGTTCGGCCGATTTCGGCTTAAAGGAGCTATGGACGCTTATTGTGCTCCCCGTCGAGTCGACGATTATCGGTTACTTGATCGGGTCGCGTTCGAAGGACAACGGGGGATAACCCGAAGCCACCGTCGGCACATGCGGACGTGTCAGTTCCTCGAACGCCGCGTTGACCGGTTGAAGGCGTTTCGCCGTCAATCCTTCCGGTACTTCTGTTTGTGCGAATAGAAAGCATCCGAGCTGGGCAGTTCTTCGACGATTCCGATCAGGTTGCCGTCCGGATCGAGGCAATCAAAAAATCGGATGCCGCCGTCATTCACGATTGGCATCACTTCCGCGCCTTTTTCGATCAATGCGGCATGCGAATTTTCAATATCGAACGATTCGAAATTGTAATGGGGAATTTTATACTCTCCCGCATCGAATTGCGTCGGCTGAGGTTGTCCGACTTTCCATAAGTTGATAAAAGTCGCTTCGCCCGGAAAGGCAAGTCCCGTACATACGTCGGAAATCTGAATGACTTCGAGCTCAAACATCTTGATGTACCATTCCGTCGAACGTTTCATATCCGTTACCGGGATAAAGATGCCGCTGATCTTGCTTACGATTTTGCCCATTGTCCTACCTCCAATTTTTTGAAATTGTCTGACTCTACTATAACGGAAAAACTGGGACGACGATACGAGGCAATTCTGCCACTCGCCATTGCTGCTTTTTGCGACAATGAGAGGGTACGACGCACACTTCCACCCACCATTGCTGCTTTTTGCGACAATGAGAGCGCGCGATGCACACTTCCACTCGCCATTGCTGCTTTTTGCGACAATGAGAGGGTGCGGCACCCACTTCGACTCGCCATTGCTGCTTTTTGCGACAATGAGAGGGTACGACGCACACTCCCACCCGCCATTGCTGCTTTTTGCGACAATGAGAGGTGACCTTGCATCGAAAAAGTGGACATAAAGAAAGACCCTCGAAAACCCATTATCCTAACGTCATTCAAGAGATTTAACTTGAAATGGCGGGACATATTGATTGGTGGAATGCGTTCTCCGTCG
>NZ_VNJJ01000015.1 GCF_007786475.1 Cohnella terricola
ACACCTCTAATCCAGGGGGCTGGCCCCCTGCTATTTATCGCGAAAGAATGCTGTCACAAGCAGCTTAGCAACGGGATTTCTGTATGAGGGTGTTTTCAAACTGCACTTTTTTTGACAACTCCAATACTTCGCCTTGGCTCAAGCCACATTGTTCCGCCAGCCCCGCCCTCCACGGGCTTCTTGCTCCACAAGTCCTCCCAAGCGTAGCCAAGGGAGGTCGTTGCACAAGAATTCGACGAAGCAGATCAAATAAATAACAAAAATGTAAAAGGGAATTCCGAATATATTGCCGAACCTCTTACTAGGAGTCTGAGAGTGTGAGAATTAACAAGTACGACATCTTGAGAACAATGGGATTTACAAAACGTACATAAAAACCGGTGCGAGATTAATGATAATAGAAAATTGCATACCCGTATCTTTTTGCGGATTTTTATCGTTAATAGATTGAAAATTAAATTAAAGGAGAGTAGATGATCTATGGAGAGAATTGTCACATTTGTAGCCAGCATTTTCATTCCGGTAACCGATATTACCCGATCTGCGGAGTGGTACGTTCGAATGTTCGACATGGAGACAATTGAAAAGACCGATCAACGAGTCGGACTCGCGTTCCCTATCGGTCAAACGTTGGTTGTATTATGGAAAGTGGAAAAACCGCAGCCTGTCCAATTCGATTCAGGCAAATATATGATGCCTTACTTCAATTTCACTTCGTACGATATTGACAATTCGTATAGACGGCTTAAGGCAAAGGGAGCGGGGTTAAGTGAAATCCACGTAGAGGATGGATTTAGGTTTTTCGAAGCTATCGATCCTGACGGTAATCCCTTTAATATTGTGGAAGAGACGGGACAAACACCGTATTTTGCTCACAAGAAAAATATAAGGAAGTAAACATAATGCCACAGGGGGACCGTTCAGATGCAGGATATGAGACGTTTGCGGTGATGACACTGCCGCTGCAAAGCGATCTGAAGCAGTATTGTCTGGCTAAGGCGGGTTCAGCGTGGGATGCGGACGATTTGCTGCAGGAGTCGCTCATTAAAGCATATCGTTGGCACACTCGGTTCCCAAGCAGGGAAATTACGAAGCCTTTTTTGTTTCGAATTGCCGCCAACGCGTGGGTGGATATTTGCCGCAGTCGCAAATGGCAGCCGAAGGTCGGAGCGCTCGAGGTGGACAAAATCGGTTCTTATGATGAATGGAGCCAATGGGATGTGCGTGAGGCGCTCGAGCTGTTGTCTGGTCGGCTCGAACCCAAGCAAGTCGTTCTTGTTTTGCTGATCGACGTATTTCACTTTACCGCGAAAGAAACGGGAAAACTGTTTGGACAATCAGAGGGTTCGGTGAAGGCGGCTCTGAATCGGGCGAGGACGAGGCTGAGGACGGCCGTTGAACGCCATCCCGAATATTGGGATGATTCTGTGTTTTCAGCTCCGCGCCGCGGACTTAGCATCGAGGTGTTCGAAGCGTTCGTCGACGGTTTTCGTCGTGCGGACCCTATAGCGATTTTCCGATCGTACCAGACGCTGATTGACGATGGCGCTGTGGTGGATCGGATCGAATTGCGCGGAAAAACACTTTATTTTACGATTGTCGACCCCGACGGCAATTTATTGATGATAACGGAGAAGCTGAATGAGGGGCGTATGAAGTTCGAGGAGTGATTTTACTTGTTGGAAATCTTGCAGCAACAATACGATTGGATCAGATCCGCTAGAAAAAACTTGTTTACGTTTATGGAAGAGATCCCTCCTCAAATATTACATCAAACAATTCCCGATTATGGGAACGGAACGATCATTCGGACCCATATTCATGTCGCTGACTCTTATAGGTTCTGGCTGGGATCTTTCGCGTTTAAGAAGTTAAACGAAAATATGGAAACTACCGTACATGAGATTGAACAAGCTGATGTGAAGTATGTCCGTGACAGATTTGCGGAAGTAGATGAAATCGTTCAACGGTTCTTGAATGAATATTGCGGTCGCTGGCGTGAACCTATCGAGCAAGATAAGAACTGGAAGGGATACCCAAGGACCCCTACTCCTTTGCTGCTGTTAACTCATGTTGAGACACATGAATTTCATCACAAAGGTCAAATCGTGTCGATGGCAAGACATCTGGGTAATCCGCCTCCTGCCGATGATCGTTTGGGCGGACTCTTTTCCTAATAATTCAAAAATAAAATCGATAAGAGGTGTGGAAATGAAAGCTTTAGGATTGAGGAACATCGATGTTATTACCGTGTTCGTTGAGGATCTGCAGAACTCGAAGTCGTTCTATCAAGAGGTTTTCGGCCTTTCAGCCGTTTATGAAGATGACAACTCCGCAGTTTTTGATTTCGGAGACATGAGTATTAATTTGCTGATTATTCCTGCAGCGAGAGAGCTAATCGATCCTGGAACTGTCGCAAGCCGAGAGTCTGGGTCACGCTTCCAATTTACCATCCGAGTAGATGATGTGGATGCTGTCTGCATCGAACTGACTATGCGTGGTGTCGCCCTCCTCAACGGCCCAATGAATAGGCCGTGGGGAGTACGCACTGTAAGTTTCGCGGATCCGGGTGGACATATATGGGAGATTGCGCAACAACTTAATTAAAAAGAGAATACCATGATAATGACCTGTAAAGGCCATGTTATAATAGGAAAATATTACATTTAGGAGTGAACTACTTATGGAGAATATTATCCGTTCCAGCATTCATGATTTCGATTTTATGCTTAAGCCTATGATAAATCGCAATAGACGACGGACGAATGCTATATTTCCTGACAAGGAAGGCGTCTGGGAAGAGTTTGAAGCTAGTCACACGGGTGATAAATATCTCGATGGAAGGGTCATCGTAGATCATTTTGAAGGAACATACCCAGATGGAGAGGTCAGAAAAGGGATGACGATACGTGCTTTTGACGAGGAAGCGCAGCAGTGGTCGCTGGTATGGCTTGATAACCGCAACCCCCATGATTTTAGACCGCTGATCGGGAAATTTGAAAATGGAATTGGTGTATTCAATCAGGTAATAGAAACACCGGATGGAAAGCCGCTGCATGTACGATTTGTTTGGGATGAGATCACGGAGAATACGGCACGCTGGCAACAGGCATTTTCATTTGATGGCGGAAACAGTTGGGATACGAATTGGATTATGGAGTTTACTAGAAGATAAAAGTCTACGCTCTTTGGTCTTCAAAGAGAAGCTGACAGCTGGAGCGATTGGATTTCTTACGACGAGAACCCGATAGCCGTCGGAGATGATGAACATTCGAGCAAGGCATAACAGTATGTATATGCTGAATACATCGCCATGCAGCCTAGCGGCCGCGGCGATGTATTTTTCTATGTCCGGAGTCAACACGAATTCAACAACGCCGCTCTGACAGTTGCTCTGGGAGTACACAAAGATATCGACTCGTCTAGCATAAGACGGCTCTAATCCCATTCGGGGTAAGAGTCGTCTTTTGATATGTGTTGATTAACAATCGCGATGATATTTTGGACACTAGGAGTATTGCTTGTCATATGACAGTAAGGCACTACCCGATATTACACCGCGCAAGCCATCATTAAGAAAGCAGGATACAGAAGAAAGAAGGAGAGCGCGATGGAAGCAACACTATCGAAAAGAGCGGTGCAGTCCCTATGGATGATGTGGGAGGGCGCATTTGACTGGATTACAACCTTTCGCAGCGCATCGATTAAACAATACGGTATTTGTAAATTGGTTGTGAGGCGCCACCATGGGCGGACGTTAACCTGTTATGACGGACATCAAATTAGAAGCGGAGATTGGGTTGGAGAGCTTCATCTGGACAATCGAAAAGTGATGGAGCTTACGCGCGAATACGGGGCAGATTTGGCGGGGCTAAGCATTGCGCGTGCATTTCGGGCAGCGATCAAACAAATACGTCTGGAACTGAACGATAATCCGGAGATGGGTCAAATTCAGGCTTTTATGGGAATTACGTTGCTCCATCGGGGAATCGCCCATGGTATCGGCTTTGAAAATCATCCCATTAAGGTGAAATGGCAGCGGCTGTGGTACGGGTGTTATCTTCGTTTGCTGCTCAGAGTCATGCATCCGGAAGGAAAGCGGCGTATTCGGCAAAATAGAGAGCAGCTGTCGCCTGTGCTAATGATGATAAGCACACCGGCACTAAAAGCTCGCGGTAGATTATCACGTTAATGGGGCAATTTGTCGTATTCTTGGGGCTACTAGTGGGCATTCTGTTGCGGCCCTCTTTGGCGTTCTCGTTCAACAGTTTGCAAACGACTTCGCGAAAATAAGTCCATTTAGTTCCATATGTCGCAGCGTACTTGTGGGTTTTTATAATACCGGAATAACATCCTCACGAAGCATGCGTTCGGGGTCTGCCTTTTCCTGAGAGAACGGACTAAAAGTCATGACGATGACTGTTTTCAGGTCAGGAATAACGCGAATAATTTGACCGCCGTACCCGTTGGCTTCATAGCTGAAATGGCTTTTTCCATCGCTACCTTTGACGTCCGCAAGCCAGAACAGATAACCGTATTGATCACCGGGTTCAGTTGTATTTGTAGAAATATGACGCTCAGTGGAGGCGGTCACCCATTTCATGGGAACGATCTGTTTCCCCTGCCATTTGCCTTTATGAAGATAAAGTAAACCGAACTTCGCCATATCGCGCGGGACCATAGTTAAATTCGTGCCCCCTACGTTGATGCCGTTACTGTCGGACATCCAGTAGTAGTTTTGGATGCCGAGTGGCCCGAATAGATTACGATCTGCGAACTCTCGGGTGGACATCTTGGCCTGCTTGGTGATCATCGCGGATAAGAACTGGGTAAGTCCCGTATTGTAAGCGAACTTGGTCCCCGGCGTGTTCACTATGGGCTGCTTGATCGCAAAGTCGAATAGGTCTGGGCTATTAATGAAATTTTGAAAATCATCATCCGCCGGTTTTAGGCCACCAGTCAACGTCAACGCATTCTTGACAGTAATGTCTTTTTTACGGGAATCTTGTTCATTTACGAAATATTCCGGCATGATCTCAGAAACTTTAGTATCCAGTCCTCCGATTAGGCCTTGATCGATGGCGATTCCCGTTAATGCCGACATGATGCTCTTAGTAACCGAGAATACGCCGTTAGGTTTATTAGGGTCACCTCCGTTGTAGTATTTCTCGAATACGATATCGTCGTCTTTCACAATGAGTAAGCTTGTAATTTTTTTATTTACCGATAATTTATTATCCAATTCATCCAGTTGTTGGGCGTCCATTCCCTTATCTTTCGGATCGGCTGTTTTCCAGGTGAATGTGGTTGGTTGTGACTTGCCGAGCAACAAGTTGCAGCCGGAAGCGAAGATACAGCAACAAATGCAAAGCAGTAAAAGTAGAAAGAATTTCCGCATACGGACACCTCCATAGCATTTTAGGAAACGTTTGCAAAATCAATTATTACCAAAATATATCAATAAGTATTAGAAGAGTCTATGCATTTTGTTACTAAAATAGTGGGAACTAATACTCCCCGTACGATGCTTAAGAGCCGTTCGAAGCGCTAAGCAAAAATTATTGTAATTACAGTGAACGATTCGCAATCGGCTCTTGTCTAATAGTGTGGAGGTGAATACGTGAAATCCCATGTAGAGTTTCGATACTTGGTGAATATGGATCGTATGGACAAGACGGATCTGTATGAACTGATGACTGCATATGGAGACGATGTAAGGAGATACGCTTATGCCATCACCAAAAACAGGGAACAGGCCAAAGATATTGCCCAGGAAGTGTTTCTTAAAGTATATCGCAGCATTGGTTCGTTCAAGGGCGATTCGTCTATGAAAACATGGCTATTTACAATCACAAGAAATCTCGCCATTAACGAATTAAAGTCCAGCTATATGCGTCGCATCGTTTTACTCGGTTGGGTGAAGCCGCAAAAGAATGAACGGTCAGCGGAAATGGATTACTTTACGGAACAATCTGTTCGGGAGATTAGAGATATCATTATGAAGTTGCCGAACAAGCTGCGAGAAGTTCTTATTTTGACTCTTGAACACGAACTGACGATGGCAGAGATCGCTAAACTAGTGAATGTATCGGAAGGCACGGTTAAATCGAGATTACATAGGGCACGCCAGATCATTATTAGAAAATGGAGGGTGACAGAGCCATGAACGAGCGATCGATGGATTGGGAGAGCAGAGTAAAGCAGGGACTATTTACGGAGGAGGTTTTTTCCGACGAGATGAAGCGATCGGTGTTGGAGGCCGTAGATCGTCAACCTGGTTATTTCTCTTGGCAATGGAAGCGTCTTGCGGGGGCGGTAGTCTTAAGTATCATTTCGGTAATTTTGATCGCAAATTGGCCATACGCCAATGTCGACAAGGCAGCTTCCGGTTTATCCGACGAGATGAAGATGCCTGTTATATTCAAGCCCCTCGACGCCAGAAATTGGACATTCGGGCAGGTTATTTCACAAGCAGACCCCGACATTCTTCCGGGGTTATCCAATAAGTACAACCCTTTAAAAAATAAGACAATTACGCAGATTCCGTTTAGCGATATCCAATTGATCGATGAAAAGCAAATAGACGGTTTCGGAACGATATTGCATTATACTCTAAAGCCCGATTCAGTGACCCCTCATGAAGTAAAAGGAAACCCGGATTACTTTGGATTTGCGGTAAACGGATCATCCCGGCCGAAAACTTTGTACCATTACGGCACGGGGCATATGTATGACCAACAGTTCAGCATGACACGACTGTTCGGACAGGAGGTGCTTAAAATCGAACAACCGGTTTGCAGAATAGATGGCGAAACGTGCGTCTGGTACTTTAATAGGGATGCGGATGGACAGGTCTACTCGTACATGGATCTTGATGCTGCCAGCTATGAACGTGATTTGGATGGCGATGGAAAAGAAGAGGTGGTGGTTGTTACCCACAAACAAAACCAAATCTACATCTTTAAAGAACAGGATGGACAGCTCTTATGGGCAAGCATAAGAGACATTTTGAAAGTCAATCAAGATGACACCATACAATATGACGACGCAAGTGGCACTTTTACAGTACATTCAACCCTAACGGGAGGGGAAGATGCTGTTAGTGTTTATCTCTATAAGGAAGGGTCGGATTCGCTTGTTAGAATAGATAGCAACGGCAATATCATGCAAGCAACGGATAAACCTTCATCTTAAGATACTCGAAAGCCAGTCCTTCCAACCCCGCGAGCTGAGACGACAAAAAGAGCATAATCTGATGCTTATCCAGATTATGCTCTACATTAATGCTAATTATTTAATAAAAGTTAAGCTATTTTGAATGTGCTTGAGAATATGTGAGTTTTGTTCATAATAATCTCTTGGCATATCTAGTGAAACCTCCAGCACACGATCATGATCATCGATGACTATAATTTGGACGACGTGATCAGGGAATGCATCACTTCCAGCTATATTGAAGTCTGTTTTATAGGTCAACATAGTCATATTTTTTTTGAGCTTCTTTTCTTCACTCAGTTTATAGATGTCTTTATATGTCTTATCTTCCCAGTCGATAAACTTGCTTTTATACACATCTCTTGGATAAGGGTACGTATAAATATAAAAAAGGCCAAACTCGCCTTCTTCCACATCTATACTATACGATAATTCGCTTGATCTCGAGGTCCACTCCTTAGGAATACTGAACTTCAACCCCTCATACGTTACAGTCTCATAATTATCTGAATTGGTCTGTGAGCTGCAGCCGACAATTATCACTCCTGTAATAAACAAAAACAATAAAACCTTTAATCTTCTCATAATCATCTATGCTCCATTCGCTGATAACGATTCACTCTCAGTTTTTCATAGTCTACTCCTCTTTTTTTCATCGATTATATCACGACTTCCACATATTAACTATTTTAATGGGGCGGGTTAGCCTACCAACCAGATGGGCCATAAGAGACCCGGGCCGCCTCTATCGTCCACGAATTTGCAGGAACAACGCAGCGGCGCCTAGAATTCCATAAGCATAATGATAAAGCCGAGGCTGTGAATGCTAGGCTTTTTTACGTACCGTTGAAAAAAAAGGAACTTTGCGGCTTCGCGCTCGTTGTTTTGTCAGAGGAGGTTGCCGGAGTGGATTACGAGTATATCAAGCAAATGAACGAAGGGATCGACCGCAACGCCTTGCTCGACGAACTGATGATGATGTACGGCAAGGATGTGTGGAACTATGCGTTCTTCTTGACGCGTCGCCGGGAACTGGCCGAGGATATCGCCCAGGAAACGTTCATAAAAGCCTACCACGCGATTTACTCGTTCCGAGGCGGGATGACGATGAAAGCGTGGCTACTCGCGATCGCCCGCAACACGGCGCGGGATTACTTCAAATCCGCGTGGTTTCGCCGCGTCCAACTGGTCTGGGAGGAGTACGAGACGAGCGTGTTCCAGCCTTCCGCGGAGAAGCAATGGTTCGTGTCGCTCGAACAGCGCGAAGTGTGGAATGCTGTGCTGAGCTTGCCGCGGAAGCTGCGGGAGGCGCTGCTGCTGTACGCGCATCACCATCTCACGCAGAAAGAGATCGCGGAAATGTTGCAGCTTAGCGAAGGGACGGTCAAATCGCGCATATTCCGCGCACGGGCCGCTATTAGCCGCAAGCTGGGTAGGCCTGCGGCCTTTGAAGGAGGAAAGCGTCCATGAATCAATCCGAATGGGAGAAGCATCTCGAAGAGCTTCCGCTCGGCAGCGGCGGTTTCTCCCCGAAGTCCATGAAGCAAATTAAGGAGAGGATACGATTGGACGGTAAACGCAGAAGCCCCATCCGAGGCATAACGATCGCGGCAGTTTGCGTACTGTTGGCGGCCGGCGTCTGGGCGGTCGGGGATTACCGCCAGGCGCTCTTTCCGAGCTCGGGGGCGGCGAAAACAGACGAGCAAGAGTTTCGGCTGAGCGTGCAGTATGGGGACAAATCAAGCTTTATGATCCGGTTTGGCACGACGTATATGCTCGATCACCCGAAGGCGTCGTTCGAGGTCGCCGTACCGAGCGAGGAATACTTAAAGAAGCAAGACTTGGCCTCTTACAAGAAGTGGGTGAGCGAATCCAATGCGGACGTTCTCCGATTTCCGCTCGCTTTCGTCGACGACCTCGCCGCAGACGGCGTGATCGTTCCGCTTGACGATCTGATTAGGCAGGAAAAACTGGATCTCAAAGCGCTCTACCCGTCCGCGGTCGATCTGGTCAAGGAAGCGGGTAACGGGCGGATGTACGGCATCATCGATGATCTCGATATGAATATGCTGATCTACAACCGGTCGCTGTTCCAGAGCAAAGGCGTGCCGCTCCCCGAGAAAGGCGCAACGTGGGACGACATTGTCCGCTTAGCCGCACGATTCGAAGGTGCGAGCGACGGGGGCAAGCCGGCGTACGGCTTCTCGTACGGATCCATTCCGGATCCGTTTCGAATGATCTATGACATAGGGCAATCCCAAGGACTGTCAATCGTGGATGCGAAGGGTTACCCGCAAGTAAACAGCGCTTCCTGGAAGGCCATCTGGAGCCAAGTATCCGAAGGCATTCGCAAAGGTTGGATCAGCGATGAATCGCTGGATAATGCCGAAGCGTTAGACCCGTTAACGGCAGCGATCGCCGGCAATCCGTTCTATAACGGCCGCTCCGCGATGACATTGCAACCGTATCTTTCATGGTACGTCATGAGCGAGGCGATCCAGCAAGGCTTGTTACAGGACGAATGGGATGCGATTCCGCTGAGCGCGCCTACCACGCCGGGCAGGATTAGCTCGCTGACCGACGGCACGGTCTATGCCATTAACGCCAAGTCTCCCAATCAATTACAGGCGATGAAATTCATCCATTACCTAGCAAGCAAGGAACGTTCGACTAAGGCTGTCGAGATGGGGGGGCCGCAAATGCTACTCGCGGCAGTGCCGGGCGTGAAAATAGAGGGCTCTCCAATCGGTCGCTATTACGAGTCCGAGCTGGACGTGTCCGCCGTGCTGCAGCAAGCAGAGCGTAGTCAGCTGCCCGAGTACAACCGTGTGATGAGCGTGCTGTCGGCGAAAGCGAACGCGGAGCTTCGGGACATTGCGGGCGGACAGTCAACGGTCGATGAAGCGTTGGCCCGGCTGCAAGCGGATGCGGAACAGGCTGCGATTACCGGCGGGTCGGAGGCAAGCCAATGAGGGCGGCGGCCTTAAGGTCTCAAGGGCGCTTCCTTGTCATGGTGGTGTTGGCGGTTGGCTTGATCGCGGCGTCTAGCGGTTGCATAGGCAAGTCTAAACCTCCGCCAGAGCCAACCGAGCTGACGATCGCGTTCATCAACCAGATGACCTTCGATGCTTTCTACAGCAGCACCTTCCAGTCCGTCTATCCGAATATGAAATTTAAGATCGTACCGCTGGTGGATCCGATTTATTATCCCATCAATCCCGATTTCGGTTCCCCGCTTAAAGAAATGTTCGAGACGAAGAAACCGGACCTCGTTATTCTGTGGGACGCGCAATACAAACACGCCGCCGATGCGGGATGGCTACGCGACCTTGAGAACATGGCGTCATTGAACAAGTTCGACCTCGGCACGCTGCACGAGGGGATGCTCGACAGGGCACGGAACAATGAGGAAGGTAAGCTGTACGGGCTTTCGCCTACCTTTAACTCCTCGGCGGTTTATTACAATAAAACGCTGTTCCAACGCTATGGCGTGCCGCTGCCGGAGCAGGATATGACCTGGGACGAGATCCTGCGGCTGGCAGGGTTGTTCATAGACCAGCCAGGGGGCGAGGACGGCATCAGAGGCCTCAGCACAAAATCATTGACTAAGCCGTTCGACCTCATGTCCAATATCGCACGGACCGAAGGGATTGAGATGTACGACAAAGCCGCTAACCGCCTCACGTTCGACAGTAAATCATGGCATGCCCTTATTTCTAAGGTCATAGCCGCATACCAGCGCGGCACATTCGTTACCGAACCTTACAAGACAAAGGGCAAGTATATCGGTCTGGACGAGATGCGCGATCGCGACCTGTTCGCGCATGGCAAGGCAGCGCTTACGGTCGAAAGCGATTATTACGTGACTGAGCTGAAGCAGCTTTACGTAGACTTCGAGTGGGGCGTGCTGCCTGGGCCGGTCCAGACTCGGGACCCGAGCCGGGGCGGGGATATTTCGGTGGATACCATGTTTGCAATTCCAGCAAAGTCGGGTCATCCCAATGAAGCTTGGAAGCTTATCGAGGCAGTCATGTCGGAGAGAATGGGCGAAGTCTTTGCAGAGAGGGATTTCGGCCTACCCGTTCGGTTAAATGGAAGAATGGCGAAGAATCCGCTGTATGAGGTATTCTACAAGCTGCGGCCAGTACCGCTGCAGGCGGAGTATTCGATCGGCGCCAACGAGAAAGAAGAACTGACGCAGATCATTGACGACGAGACCGACGCGGCGATCGCGGGCCGCAAATCGGTCGACGACGCCATTGCGGCGATTCAGGAAGCAGGCTCGCGACTGCTTCCGGATCGCTCAAGACCGAAATAGAGAGGAAGTAGATTTGAGGGCTGCAACAGGTTGCCGTTGAGCGGAAAAGGCGCGCCATCCCCCGTCGGATGAGCGCGCTTCTTGTTTGCTAGTTTCAGGATTCGCTTGCTGCCGAATTATTAACAGATCAGCTTTTGGAAATCAAATCTTCCTAGCAATAATGAAATATTCTTGAGAACTTTTCTTCAAGCAATTCGATTCGACAATTGAAAAATTCCCTTCCTCAATTGTATCGACTAAATTGCGTATTTTAAATGATCTGATATTCGGCATTAAACCAACTCTGCCTGCAAACAATAACAGGTTTTTTAGAACGATCTTTTCTCCCACGCATGGTGTTGCAGAAATCAATAATCCTCCCGGTTTCAACAGTTCATTCATTCTCTGCAGAACGGTCTGTTCATCTTCCAACAAATGCAGAACATGAAAGGCCATGACGACATCGAATGAGCCTTTTTCATACCTTTTATCAAAAATGGTTGTGTGAGCATAGTTAATATTTGCAATGTTCCGCTCTTTTGCCTTGTTTTCGGCAATTGCGATCATATTAGAAGATATATCAATCGCATGAATCCCTTTCACATAATCTGCAATTTCATTTGATATCAATCCCGTCCCACAGCCGTAATCCAAAACAATGTCGCTTATTTTGAGATGCGTTTTCGTTCTTTTTTTTATATTGATGTAAGTTTGTTCATCCTTCATCTCTATTTGATCATATTTGCTTGCTGTTTTGTCCCAAAAACTTTCTGATTTATTCATTTCAGTTACACCTTCTTTTCTAGAGCATCCGCCCGGTTGAAACCTTTAATGATTAGCCATATAGCCAGAACCAATTGTTGAAAGGCAATTGGAATGTTCAACATCATGTATGTTGCATCCAGACCGATGAAGCGAATCATAAATAATAAGCTTGCCAATATGGACAATGCGGACCCAAGAATACCCGAAACGGATAACCAACGTGGGACTAATTTTGTTTGGTAAAATATGCGGTTAATCAAGAACATAGCCACAACAAATGCAAGTGTCGTTGCCACATGGTTCACCAAATCACGTCCTTCCCGTAACAATCCGCCCAGGGACTGAAAGTACGAACCATTCAGGGTTCCAACTTTTGCAAATTCGTGGCTTAACGTTAATAGCAATAGAAGAATGATTACACCAATAATTATGAACACACCCGCAATGATGCCGAAAGCAACAGAACCAAGAGCCAAACCTTTATTATGCTTACTTAAGATCGGATACAACACAATTGGAACGACAACATAGGTGACGACCATTAACAACTGGAAAATCACTCCTATTTGTACCTGGTTTTCATTAATAGAAGCCTTGACAAGGTAGTCCGCTCCATCTATAACAGGCACAACACTAAATATACCTGTAACCAACCCGGCTATTAATAACACCCCAGTAATTACTGCAGACCTTCTACCTGAATTTGTACTCTTCCTCAACATAATTAACCTCCTTATAAAGGACGTGTGAATTAAGAGGTCAAAGAAGTATTTCCCTCTTCTCGATAGCGAAGATTCGTAATGAGCGGAACCATGGATAATATAAACCCGAGGAAAATCTCGTCTCCTGATTAAAGTATATTTTACAAAATGTGTAAACTATTCGCAATATAATTAAAACTAGATCCTTTGTCAAGTTTATTTTACAAATTGTGATGGCTTGCAAACAACAATCTGGAGCGATTGGATTAGTTAAGCGGGGAAAAAGGTGGCGACAGGAGAAGAATAAGAACCGAGAGGGCACGTCGGACACGGGTTTGAGGGCTGTGGCAGGTTGCCCGTTGGGGGCCTGTTGCGGCCCTCATTGGCGTTCTCGTTCAACAGCTTGCAAATACCTCAATTCGGAGCATGGCATAAGATGACGGAACGGAAGAGGCATATATTTCTAGGGAAACGCAGAAAATGCCAAACTTTTCTGGTAGAATTGCCGTATTTATAGTTTAGGTGTAGGTTCGACTATCTAAAAATACATCATGAAAGGAGTGACGTCATGCTGCGTGTAGAAGGTTTATCCCATGCTTTTCGGAATGGCACAGAAACGACAACTGTATTACAGCACATTAATTTTCATGTGAGGCAGGGTGAGATCGTCGCTCTTCTTGGAAGCTCGGGCTCGGGCAAATCAACGCTGCTCAATCTGATGGCCGGCTTGATGAAGCCGACGGAAGGCGATATTTACATATCGGATCACAATATCGTGAAGATGAACGAGAATCAGCTTTCCGAGTTTCGCCGTAAACATATCGGTTTTATATTTCAGGCATACGAGCTGATCGCGAATCTGACGGTTCGCGAGAATGTCGAGTTGCCCCTTGTGTTCCAATCGGTCTCGCCCTCAATCCGGAAGCAGAAGGCTCTGTCGCTGCTTGAGCAAGTAGGCATTCCCGAGAAGGCGGAGCTGTTCCCTTCGCAATTATCCGGAGGCCAGCAGCAGCGTGTCAGTATAGCGCGCTCTTTAATTACCGAGCCATCGGTCATCTTTGCGGACGAGCCTACCGGTAATCTGGATACAAAGACGGAAGAGGAAATTCTGGCGATATTGAAACGGCTGAACAGCATGATGAAAACAACGTTCGTCATTGTTACGCACGAGAGGGAAGTTGCGGCTCAGACACAGCACATTATTTCGCTGCGGGACGGCTACCTGATCACGGATCGGGACCCATCTGACGCCATGCCGTTGGCGGGGGTGACGACAGGATGAGGATTGGCGATCTTACGCGGCTGTCATGGGATCAGGTCAGACGCCGGAAAGTCGTGACCGCTTTGTGCGCCGCCGGACTATCGATTGGCTGTGCCGCGATTATACTCGCCCTCAGTATAGGAGAGTCTGCTCAGCAGTACATCGAAACCGAGATGAACAGCTTCTTCAAGATGGACGAGATTACGGTGACAGCCAATGAGGGCGTATCGGCCAGTGGAGGCCAGGGGGGTCAGGCAAGCGGCGGAAATCCGGCGGTGGGCGACGATTCTCTGGATCGCGGCAAGCTGACCGACCAGAAACTGGCGATTATGAAGAATATGAAGCATGTGACGGCAGTGGCTCCCTTTCAGCAGATCAATTATATGGAAATGTCCACAACGGACAACCGGAAGAGCTATGTAGAAGTGATCGGGACGGACCTGGGTATGCTGGAGGCCTTCGACAAGCCGTTCATGAATGGCGGGCCTTCAGATCTGATCGGTACCATCGTGCTGAGCTATGGGGCGACATTGGGGCTGGCCGATGCCGAGGCGCGCGATAAGCTGATCGAGCAGTTGAACCGCAATCCTTATGACAGCACCCTGGTCGAGCAATATGAGAAAATGAATCGGATGCCGGCTTCCCTATTCCAGCGGCAGGTCCAGTTTCTCGGTTACTCGAATGACGGAAAGGTCAATCAAACCTCGCAGCTGCGCGTAACCGGTGTATTGAAGAAGCCGAAGGGCGTAAGCGAGAATGCGGTTGCTTACGACAAGAAAGCTTACGTATCGCTTGAGACGGCGCAGATGATGAAGCGCGAGTTGAATATGGGCCGAGGCGGGATGGCCGATGAAGCATCATATAACTCCGTTATTGTAAAGGTGGACAGTCAGGAGAACGTCGAGCAGGTGGAGCGACAGATTAAGAAGCTTACTCTGAATACGCAAACGAATTTGCAGCAGAAGGAACGGCTTGCCGAGCAATTCAGCATTATTAAAGCAGTAGCGCTTGGCGGCGGCGTATTTATTCTCATCATTGCTTCGATTTCGATCGTGGTGGCCATGACGATGTCGACTTACCAGCGGCGCCGCCAGATCGGCATTATGAAGGTGCTTGGGGCGAATTTGGCGCAAATCCGCAACATGTTCATCTTCGAAGCGGCGCTGCTTGGCCTGCTTGGTGGCTTGCTCGGCATCTTGTTCTCCTATTGGATCGTATGGGGAATCAATGCCTTAATCCAGTCCATGTCCGGCGGCAGTCAGGATGCCGTCATTATCTTTGTTCCCTTGATGGCCATTCCGGTTGGCATGGCGTTCGCGATTCTGACCGGCGTCATATCGGGAATCTATCCGGCGGTGAGCGCTTCGCGCACCGATGCGCTGACGGCCATTCGACGGGATTAGAAGCAAGTGATGCGATGCTATTAGATAGAAGGGGTAGAAGAGATGAAGAAGAGAATAAAATGGCTCGTCATCGGGCTTGTCCTAGTTGGGATCAGTTACGCCTTATATTCGATATCTCGGCCGGCAAAGCCGATGGATCCGATGGAAGCCTCGCAAGCGATTACGTTCGAGGTGACGACCGAGACGCTTGTCAATACGATTGAAGTAAAGGGCAAGTCGCTGTATGAGCAGGAAACCTTTGTTTACGCGCCATTCAGCTCGAAGGTTATGAGTTGGAACGTGGAGGACGGGCAGCAGGTCAAGAAAGGGGACGTTCTGTTCAAGCTTGATCAGACGGCGCTGCAGAATGAAATCTCCCAAGAGGAAGCCGCCCTTCGCAAGGCGGATCTCGAAGCGAATCTCAAGGCATACATGTCGGAGCTGGACGAAGAGGGCATGACAATCGGCACGACGGAAACAGAGCGAAAGCGGGCGCACGCGACGAAGGAGATCGGCCGGCTGACACAGGAGCTGAACGATGTAACCAAGTCGATCCAGCGCAAGACGCTGGCGGAGAAGCAGACTCTGCTTGGGAAGTCGGAATACCGCTCGCCAGCTGCGGGCATATTCCTCTACGATACGTCGAGCAAGCGGCCGCAAGCGGTTGGTGACAACCAATACATAGGCAAAATTGTCGACCTCAGCAAGCTGCAGTTCATCGCGCTTGTCGGCGAGCAGGATGTCTTCCGCATCAAGCCGGATATGCAGGTTCAAGTGAAGATGAATGCGATGAAGGATTTGAAGCTGTCGGGCAAGGTGCTGCGCGTATCGAAATTCGCCAAAACCGGCACCGATCAGAACAACATCGAACAGGCGGCCCAGTTCGAGGTAGTAATCGCACTGGAACCGAATGAATATTTGATCGCAGGCCTTAGCCTCAATGGGCAGATCGAAACCGAACGCAAGAAGGATGTAACGGTCGTGCCGACGATTGCCGTCATGCGGGAGAAGGACTCCTATTACGTCATGGTGGATAAAGGAAATGGACAGTTCGAGCGTCGGGATATTAAGATCGGCATGGAGACGCCCGAGAAGACGGAAGTGCTGGAAGGCTTGAAGAAGGGCGACACGATCGTGCTGCAATAAGCATGCGATCTCGTCCGTATATAGGCCGGGAACCATTGCCGCAGTATAGATGCGGCCGGATTCCCGGCTCTGCCGCGAGAATCCGGTGGCGACGCGGGGAAGAGGAGCAGTTATACAGGTTGTGACAAGGAGTACGTCGTCGCTCATGTGACGATGTACTCCTTTGCTTTGTGTCCAGGAGTATCGAAGGCACTTTGCACTTGCATGCGATTCCACTTGATTTACAACCTTACTTGCGAGAAACAGTGGGGTCATCCCTCGTGTTGTTCTTAAAACGGGAGAGTCGACAAGGGACTAATTCGCTTCTTGATTCCCGATTGATTATTTCACTTGCAGCTAGTCGCGCAATCAGCGGCGCCAGCGTTATTGCAGAATGCATCACTGTCAGATAAAGTCCCTTTATGTGATCATGGAAGCCCACGATCGGATAGCCGTCTTCAGGCATTGGTCTCATCCCGACCTGGATGTTTTCCAGTTCCAATTGATTTCCGCCCTCCAGACTGCGACGCAACGTCTCGAACGCTCGCTTGCCGACCGCCTCTGGCCCGTTTTCCTCCGACTCGTCGATATAATCTTCCGCAGCAAGCAGCGTTTGATCCGTCGGTTGACGCGCTTCAAATTGCGCATTTGAGATTAATGTGCGTATCAGCTTATGCGCAGATTTCATCCGAATCAGAATGGCAGGCGACGGCGTTACCGGCACGGGACAACCTAATGGGTTGCAAAGTTCGGGTATGCCTGTACCTGCGGCCAATATGACGACATCCGACTCCAGAAAACCCTTAGACGTGTGAACACCGACCACGCAGGAATCTTCTTGCTGCAGCTGTGTAACGTTGGTACCGAACTGAACCTTTGCTCCGTACTCCCGCGCTCTGCTCAACAACAGATCCGTTAACCCTATCGGGTCCACCGCACCTTCTTCGCTGACAAACATCGCTTCATCCGGATATTCCTTCAGATTCGGTTCCAATGCCTCAAGCTGCTCCCGGTTTAATTTTTGAAAACGGAATTGCTCCCTTAGGGACGGATTGTCCCAAGTCAGCGCCCCGTGCCAATGAATTTGCAGTTCGGACAAGTCTTGCTGAAGCGCATGATATTCTTCACAAGCCGCATCGTACAAATGCCAGTATTCGGGAGCCACCCTATGCGTCGTATGTATCCAGGCAAACGATTTTTCCGTGACTTCACGTGCCGCGGCGGGGTGTCGTTCAATAACGGTTACATCTTGATTTTGTTTGGCCAGATGATAGGCCACGGACGCCCCGACAATTCCTGCGCCGATTATCACGATTTTTTGTTTACTCAATAAGGACTCCCCCTATGTCACCTTATTGTAGCATAGGCGTCATAATAATCTGACGTCATAACATATGAGGACAGCTGGAGCGATTGGATTTCGTACGATGGGAATCCGGTTACCATGGGAAGAGAGACATCACCTGGTCAAAACGTAACCTTCTACCTCTCTGATCTGTCCAACAAGGCAAAATATGGAATTGCAAAATAGGCCCCTGATGATAGCCGACTGCTGTCATGCAACGACAACGGCATCGCAAAAAAACAGAAACCCGAGAACGAACGCCTATGAAAAGCGCCTATTCTCGGGTTTTTGAGTTTTCTCCGTTAAGGTTGCGGCGGAACCAGCGTGACGTGGCTGCCGACATGATCGGCGTCGAAGTTTACGGTATGAACGTAATAGCCAATCAATTGTTTGTTCGCGTCAAAAGCGAATACATACATGAATTGGTTATGGACCTTTTCGATAGGAGCGCTACCCAAAAAAAGATGGGTATATGGCTTGTTTACAAATTGGTCTATTCTTACAAGCTCATGAACGGCCCAGAAACGATTCCAACTGAACTTCACTGCTTCTTTCGTCCAAGCGGTCGGCGTCGAGTGTTGATACTCGATATTATTCCACTTGAAGCTGAAATATTTGGCGTTCGCCAACTGCGGATTCGCCGCTATCGCTTGCGCGTTAAATTGGAATTTGTATCCATAGTTGGACCGGTTCATGTCATAGCTTTGTTGATCATGAGCGGTCAGCTCGGCTTTGGTCCACAGCGAGATCTCGATGCCATTACCGTTCGTGACGACCTGGGCCGGGGTTAAGTCGTACGCATACTCTCCGTCCATGATCAACCGGCCTTCGCGGACGACCGTCACGTGCAGATTGCCTTGCGGAAGGGCAGGCTCGAATCCGTTCAACAGAATGAGCGCTCGATTGTAATAAACGGTATCGGTAACAATGGTCTCTTGCCGAGATGCATGATCGGTAGCTGGAATCGTGACCGTTACGACATCCCCTTCTTCCAGCGATTGGCTCACCAATTGATAGGGCGCTCCGTAAAAGAAGTCTTTCTGAATGTAAAATGCCTCTTGAAGATCGCGATCATAAACGAATTGAATCTCGTATACCTTGGTGCTCTTGTCGTTACCGCTGGTCACGAAAATAAAAAGATGAGCGTCCTCCAGCGGTTTCAGATGCACGTTGATCGTATTCTGGCCGTTCTGCAAAAATCCGAAACGGTAAGTGCCATCATTCTGAGTCAATGAGTAGGAAATCTTGGCATAAGTGGCGGCTGTCACGCTGACGGCGACGTCCGATTCGGCAATGTTGCGCGGTACGCCGACCGAATAATATAAGGCGTCGCTGCTGAAGCCGGTGCCAAAGATATTTTTGCTCCCGTCCCGCTGGACAAGCTGGAATTGGTCGTACACGCTGCTGGTCACGGATACCGCGCTCAGTCTCGCGTTGTCACATTCGGCAGTATTGGCGGCATTGCCGGTGCAATGCTCGGAACCTGTGCCCGGATTCGTCCCTGGGCCTGTACCCGGATTCGTCACGGGACCTGTACCTGGATTTGGATTGACTGGCTTCGAGACTTTAATGCCGTCTTTGCCATCACCGTCGACGTTAGCCGGTTGGTTCGCGAACTCGGATCCTTTTGCCTTCTCGTTGATCGTCGCGTTCTCGATCTTGCCATCGCCGATCAGCTTGGACACCGCGTCCAGCACGAGCTTGAGTACTTGCGCTTCCTTGCTCACGTTGATTGTATTGTTCGCTGCGCCGTCCGCCACAACCAGATTGTCGACGGAACCGCTCGGGATGTTGATCTTGATGTTAGCAGCCAGTACGCGAACGTCTTCAAACTTTCCGATAAGATCGACGCTTGCGTCTTTCGGCAGATCTTTAGCCAACTCGACATTCGCGAACCCGCTGTCTGTCACGTTCGATTCTTCCAATTTGACCGCGGATTGGACGATGACGTCGTAGACTTTGGTCTCGCCGATCGCGACGATGCGCACTTTACCGGAAGCTTTGTCCACGATAACTCGAAGTAATACAGAATCTTCGACGTGAATAGAATTTTCGCCGCCGCCGTTCACATGCGTCGTACCTTTGACTGTGACGTGCTTAAGCGTCACGTCGCCGTCCCCGACTTTTGCCGACACGGTTAGATTGCCCGTGATGACCATATTCTGTAACGTGACGTTATCGGCAGCAATAACCACGTCACCTTCGATGGTCTCTGTCTTGTCCGTTGAGCCGTATACGCCGGCCTTATCGAACACTTTCGCCGTTGCAGCGGGTTTCAAAGCAAGGGCCGCATCAATCGCGACGACCGCTTCCGCGCGGGTAATGGCAGCTTGCGGGCGCAAATTGCCTTTCGTGTCGCCTTTAAGCACATTATTCGTAGCTAACGACGTGATCGCGTCCTTACTCCAGGAGGCGATCTGATCGGCATCCTTGAATACGGAGACGTCCTCGCCAGCCACCGAGTCCAGTTTGAACGCTTTCGCGATCATGACGGCCGCCTCCTGGCGAGTCGTCAAGCGGTTCGGATAGGCTTTGCCGCCAGTACCTTGCAAGTACCCGGCTTTCACGGCGATCGCGAAGTCACCGTAAGCCCAATTTGTTGTCGGCAAGTCGCCGAAAGTAAGATTATTTTGGGCGTCGCTCAACTTCAGAGCGCGATTCAGTAGCGCCACGAATTCGCTGCGCTTGATCGGCACGTCTGGCTTGACCGAGCCGTCCTTATACCCTTTGATCAGTCCGGATTCGACCCATTTCTGCAGCGTCGTTGAAGCCCAATGCTTCTGCGCATCCTGCGGGACGGCTGCGAAAGCGGAGGAAAGCAACGTTCCGAATACCAGATTTAGAGCTAGTAAAGCCATGATGATTTTCCTGCTGCGTCTCAACCCATACTCCTCCTTAAGGTGGGGCTAAAGCCCTCATTAGAGGATAATGGTACCACATCGATATACCTACACCCATGAAAAATATGTAATTAATATAAAGGATCGGTAGATTTACTTTTAGATATTTTAAAATGGCAATAGAAAGGCCGAGTGCGCTAACACTCGGCCATACAATTGCTCCCCTACTGTAGGATATATGTCGGTCAGACAAGGAGAGGAGAAACTCTTCCTGAGCAAGTTTTATTATGGAAAAGGAAATTCACTGAACTAACGCTATATAATTGTTGAATCACGGGACAGGCCGCCGAGCACTTGGCGGCCTTCTGTACGTATGAATCCCATACCCCAAATTACTTTCATTTCTTTTTCTCCAACTCCGCCTTTAATCTTGCATTCTCTTCCAACAGCTTTTGAACGTCCGGGGCAGCCTTGCCGGAAACCCAGCCATACAAATCGTCTCTTGCTGCATACTCCGGTAATTGATCGCGAAGTACCATTTTAATGTGCCGTACATCTTCAACATAATAGATAGGGATTTGTTCCATGACCGATTGCTTAAAATCTTGAAACTTCCGATAGTATTCAATGGCTGTGAAGTCGTATGGCTTTTGTCTTAATGCTTCATCTGTGACAACAAAAGCAAATCTAGGTTTGCCCGTTTCTCCGGCATACTCATATTCCCAATGCGTATAGCTCTTGGATTCATCAGGAAGCGTTAACCCATAGAACCCTCCGAGAATCAGGATATATACATCGGACTCGTCGATCCATCTCTTCCTCATTGTCATTGGACTTTCCTTAAAAAATTGCTCGATTCCAGCAGGGATATGACCGGCTTGAAGCACAGCTTCAACAGCGGTATGTCTTTCCTCAATAAGATCGTCGAATGTAGACGATATGTAAATTTGTAATTTCTTTCTCATAGACCCACCCAAAAGAATTAGTATAAATGGAATCTACCACTCTCGCGCTTTATTTGTCAAAATGGACGGGGGTCTACCGCCAACGATGCGCTCTAAAAAGCCAGCTGAGGAAAGGTTTGAAGACAGGTTTGAGGATCAGCGTTATAGCACCGGCAATGTCGGGACCCACGGCGACGGGGGTTAGAAGAGCCTTTTCCGCATATTGATCGTTTATGATATACGTCCATGTCGAGGAAGGGCTTTTCAAGCCTAACCGCTCCCACTCGGAAGGATCGTTCGAATTGCCGAGCCTTGCCAGCATTGTCGAAGTTTCCTTTTCTATTTTCGCCGGAATTTGTTCGAACGCCTGGATAATTCGCGCATGAAACTCGTCGATCGGATTAAGGTTCGCAAGGCCTTCCAAATGAATGCCTTCACGAATATAGGAAACATAAGCGAGATGCTCGGCCCAAAACTTGTCGATATAAAATAATCTGACGCGCTGTTCCGAGGGGCTCATTGGCGTTTCACCGGTCAAAATAGCGAGGCGATCTTGATACAGGATACGCCTTTGCTCCTCTACCATATCCGAATAGTGGTTCAGCTCTTGGCGGATGTGGAAAGTTTGGCCCATGATCACGTGCTGAATGTGGCCGATTTTATTGCGCAGTATCGCTTCATCGAGCGGCTCGTCCTGTTTGCGTTTCTTGTAGGAGGAGGGGATCGCTTTGTCGATGCCGAAACGCAAAATTAAATCGTCCTCTAAGGTAACGAAAAATCTGGACGCTCCCGGATCTCCTTGCCGGCCTGCGCGACCGCGCAGCTGATTGTCGATTCGAATGCTTTCATTCGCGAGCGTACCTATGACATACAGACCGCCAAGCTTCGCGACGGCATCCGCTTGCTTCGGGTCTCCGCCGCCAAGCCGTATATCCACGCCGCGCCCGGCCATGTTCGTGGACACCGTTACGGCGCCGATCTCTCCCGCTTTGGCAATGATTTCGGCTTCTTCCGAATCGTTCTTCGCGTTAAGCACATGGCAATTCACGCCGATTTGCCGAAGGCACTCCGCCAATATGCCCGACTCTTCAACGCTCGACGTGCCGATCAGAATCGGTCTTCCGGTCGCATGGACGGACGCAATCTCGGCGACCAACGCTTTCAGCTTTGCTTCCTTGTGGGTGTAGATTTTGTGAGGGTGATCGATTCGAATACAAGGACGATTGGGCGGAATTTGAACCACCTGCAGCGAATAAATAGCCTCGAATTCGATCGCCGAAGCTTGAGCGGTAGCCGTCATTCCGCTGATTTTCGGATATAAGCTCAGCAAATGCTGAAGCGTGATCGTGCCGAGTATTTGGCCGCCGGCCTTCGACTTAAGCCCTTCCTTCGCTTCCAGCGCTGCTTGAAGTCCGTCCGGCAAATGTCGGTTTTCCGCTACACGTCCGGTATATTCGTCGATCAGTTCGATTCTACCGTCGCGTACGATGTAATCGATATCCCGTTTTAATAGAGCATCTGCATGAAGAGCGCAATTGATGGACGTTAACAAATGACTGTTATGGCCTTCGTACAAATTACCGCAGTGTAACAACGATTCTACCTTTTCGGAGCCCGTCTCGGTTAAGTAGACATTACGCTTGAACTCATCGAAAACGAAATGCTCCTCGTGATGCAACTGTTTGGCCACATTCGCGAACCTTGTGTCATCATTTCCAGTAGTTGCAGCTTCGCCAGCAATTACGAGCGGCACGCGCGCCTCGTCGAGCAGCAGCGAATCCGCTTCGTCGACGATCACATAATGAAAAGCCCGATGGACGGTGTCGGCTGCATTCATCACAATGGAGTCGCGCAAATAATCAAAGCCCGCCTCTTTGGCCGTCACGTACGTAATGTCTGCCGAATAGGCTTGCTTTTTCTCGGCCAAGCTCATGCCCGCTTGAACCGCGACTGCCGATAGACCGAGAAACCGATAAATCGGTCCCATCCACTCCGCGTCCCTGTTCGCCAAATAATCGTTAAACGTCAGGACATGCACGCCTTTGCCCGTTAGCGCGTTTAAATAAGCCGGCATAACGGCCGCAAGCGTCTTCCCTTCGCCGGTACGCTGCTCGATCAGAAATCCCTCGTGCAGAGCGATGGCAGCCATGATCTGGACATCGTAAGGCCGTAATCCGAGCTTTCTCTTCGCTGCCTCGCAGACTAGCGCATAGGCATCGACAAGCAGCTCGTCCAAAGGCGTACCCGATTTTGCCTCCTTTTTCAGCCGGAGGGATTCCGCTAGCAGCCGCTTTTCGTCCCATGCTTCCAAATCCCGTTTCCTGATAAGCTCCGCTTTGTCTCGATAGGCTTTCAGCTTATGCTGGGTATCGCGGTCTTTGATTTTTTGCATCAACTTGACGGCTAAATTCATCGGAATTCGTTCTCCCCTCGGACCAGTTCTACTTGCTCAGAAGCCATACCCATACCAAGAACAGAAGAGGGATCCCCACAATCGCAGAGATCGTTAGCCGGCCCATCGGTTTGGCTATATTGACAGTCCAGCCCATGCCGTAAGGTTTCGGAACGAAGATCGCCGGATCATCAGGATTGCAGTAGAATGTCCCCGTCATTTTCCAGTGATGATTTTCCTGCGAAGAGAAATCTCGTAGTTGGTCCAATCCCTTCGCCCTCGAATAAACCAACATGCCCAGTAGCAACAGATAGGCCGTAAGCATGAGCGCGAACGTCAAATTGATCCACAAGTCCAATTTGAATGAATAGATCCTGCCCGCTTGGAACAGCCCCAAGAATACGGTCAGACCTAGCGAAATACCCCATATCACGAAAGAGTTGATTCGCTTGTACTGGATTTGCTTTTGCAATGAACCATCCGGGTCATTCGGATCCAGAGACGTTCTTATTCTGGCGGCAATGAGGTTCAGAAGCATAAAAAGTCCGGTTCCGATAAGTTGTCCAAAGTTCTCGTAGAAAACGGAACTGATGGATTTGGTGGAATACCAGGAATACCAGTCCGGCATTCTGTCCGCGTTCCGATGTATGGCGAAATAAACCGGGATATCGTTCCACTTCACAAGGGCGATAACGACGCAAACCACGATAACGGCCAAGTGAGCACCGAACCATGGCAAGCCGAGCACGGGGGAACGAAACCGTCTGCTCGAGATGATGGCTGATCTTCTATTTTCGATGGGGACTTGCCAACCACGGGTTGCATTTAATCGTAGCGCCGATTGTCTGCAGATCGCGATTGCGATGCCGGAGAGCGGAAATTGAAGGAGTAGTGCGATCAAAAAGTATACCAAAGCGTGCGCATTGCCCAGGTACCGAATCAATGAGAAGCAAGCGGCAGCCATAACCAGTACGATTATCCCCATCAGAAATATATATTGAACGCGTATCCGTCGGACAGCGAGATCCTGCGTCTCGGTAGCCGGAACCGATACGCCAAACAGCAAGGTTCGAGGACCGAAGAAATTTTGTGCGCTGATCAACAGCGCTTGAATAAAATAGAGGCTTGTTGCCGCTATGAGGGTTCCATTCATCATCATTGACCGTCCCCTCCGCGCTTCATAGTGGTGTCCTCATACAGCCTTTTGCATCGATTCACAAAAGCTTCTTCCGTCATTCCGCGTACAGCCGCTTCCGCCGCGAGCGAACGAAGCTGTCGGAACAATTTGGCTTCGAATTCCGCCGTCACGCCCGGCATCGCGTCCGGCTGAACGATAACCCCCTTCTTCCGGTGCACTTGCAGAAAACCCTCCTGCTTCAGCAAGGTGTACGACTTGTTGACCGTATGTAGATTGATGCCAAGATTCTCGGCAAGATTCCTAACGGATGGAAGCGGATCGCCCGGCTTCAATGCGCCCGATGCGATCCCTTCGATCAATTGGTTGATTAATTGCTCGTATAGCGGAGTCTCCGATTGGAGATCCAGCTCGATGAACATAAGTATCTCTCCTTATATCCGTACAGGTTCAGCATATCTGTCATATATATTATATAACAGATATGCTAGGAGAGAGCAATATCTATTTGTGGTAAGGGAGGATGCAAGATTTCCCGCAAAAAAGAGACGCGCGGCATTTCTGCCGCGCTGATCGGAACACCCGTTTTTTTTGTTTCGGAACCTTTTTGCTCCCACCATAGTCGCGACCGTTCGATTATTTGATCTGGATCAGAATGTCTCTATTGATTTCGATCTGATCATTGCTTCGGCTCAGTTTAATTTCATAACTATCAGCCTGCGGGGCGCGAACGGCCAAAGTATAGGTTTTACCTTTCGCGTCAAGCTCTGGGATTCCGATAGTCCCCGGATAATCGGCATAAGATTTTCTTAGTTCGGCATACTTTTTGGTTTTGTCTTTATATACCTCTTGGCGATAGTCGGGGATGTCGAAGTGGACGGTCGATAAGCTGCCGGTCTCCGGACGCTCGTTCTTGAGCTTCAGTATAAGGAGCCCTTTCTCGTATTTCGCGTTTTCGATTGTAAACGACTTGTTTTTGAAGCTTACCGATTGTGGGAACTTCTGTTTTGTTGAAACAGTAACAGAGCCGCTCGGCGATTTATCTCGAATATGAACGTTGTTGACGTGGAAATACAGCTTCGATACGTTCGGATCAAAGTAAGGGGAGTTCGTGAACGTCATGATGCTTCCATCCGTGGTATTCCCCGGATCCAGACCGTATTGATTCGCGATTTCTTCTACCATAAGGGGATATATGTTCCCTTTGTCGTCTTTTAAGTAAGGATTGTTAGGTACCTCGTCGCCAAATTGAGCAAATTCGACATAATAGGATGCGTTCTTCTCGGTGGCGATTGTCAAATAGGTATTGGTCGGCGTAATGTTGATTTTGTCTAAGGTAAATGCGACGAGATCCGGATCTTTCGGCTCAGTTGCGACGTTCTGGCTCAAGGGGATCAAGCGGTCTTGTGCCAGTTTGTCGGGATTGAAGGGGATTACGAACGACATCCATTTCGTGTGAGAGGTACCTTTGGAATATGCATCGACATCCACGTGCAAAGCAGTAGGTTTGCTTTTGAGAAACGTCTTCAGCTTCTCGGAGTCCAAATCGAAACGCACCGATTCGACATAAAAGATCTTTTTCGTAGTTTCGTCTTCTACGATGTTTGAATTAATGGGGCCCCCTATGCTGATGCCCGAAGCAAACTCCGAGACGGAAACCGAATATTCGGTAACTTGTTTACTGTCGATGCTCAACCCACCGTCGTCAAGCCGATATGCATGCTTCGTAATTTCGTCCGAAGAGTAGAGCACTTTATACATCAGCTTGTCGCTTGAAAGGTACATGTCGCTGATTTGAATGGTGACGCCATCTTTTTGCTGGGTGATCGGTTTAAATGGTTCATACCCGTAGTTCTGCGCGTTCTTTACGCCTTCATATCCCCGAATCGCGTCCAACCATTGCACGGCGGCGGACATGACTGGGATTTCCTTCGCTATGGCCGCAAATGACGGCGAAACCAATACGGCGGTCGAGAACAACAGCGTAGTCGCGACACAAGCGGCGGCAATACCATGGAAGCTTGCGCGTCGTTTTGAACGGCGTGTTCCAATCTGTGCCGAATCGATTTCTTCGAATATGCGTTTCTTCATTCTTTCAACGTCTACCTCGTGCTTGTTATACGTTCTGGAAAGCTTGAGATTGTCCTCCATATCTATCCTCCTTCATTCTAAGCCGTAATTGCTCGCGGCCTCTTTTGAGCCTAGTTTTGATCGTGCCGACATTCGTATTGAGCGCCGACGCGATATCCGCAATCGGAAGTTCCTCGAAATAGTACAATACGATCGGCGCGCTGTAGCGGCTCGGGAGCGCTAGTACGGCCTCGTGCAGCTCACTCAAGTCGGAACGGTTGAAATACGACTTCTCCGCGCTGTCGTCTTGTCTTTCCTGAAAAAGGTTCGTAATTACTTCTCGCCAATGTTTACGTTTGGCTTGCTTGCATTCGTTAATTACAATTTGGACGAGCCATGGAAAAGGATCCGGCTTGAGAAGAGTGTCCATCGAGCGGTATGCTTTGATAAAAGCGTTTTGCACCATGTCCTCGGCGGCCGTCCAATCCCTGACATACGTGTAAGCGATTCTGACCAGACGCTTCGTGTAAAGGTCGATCCACACGGCTAGTCGATCTTTGTTTTCCAAGTTTCTCTCACCTCCTGTGCACATGTAAGATGCACGCCGTAGGAAAAAGGTTTCAGCCGATAAGAAATATTTTTCGACCACTTAGCCTGAAGCTCGTCCGCCTCCTCAGCCCCCAGGAGCTTTTAATGACGCCGTCTTAGCGGTTAATAGCGCGAAGCTTTATCTAGAGCCGACAGATCCAGATATGGCTGGTGTTTCTTCCCATAATGAAAAGCAAAGCGATCGGATGCTGCATAAGTGGCGTCCGGTCGCTTTTGTGCGCATGGCAACGTCTCAGCGTGATGAAACGATTAGGGGCAATGAAAGTTGAAATTAGTAATGGTATTTTATCCCGTACCGTAATAAAATGGTGGAAATGTGACATTGTGACACAAATCTATTATAACCTACTTAAGAACAGGAGATTTCGGATGCAAAGGAAACTTATTTACCTAGTTACGGCACTCCTCCTTATCATTAGTGGTACCGGAACGCAGGCAATGGCTGCCGCAACGGCGAAGGTGCAGCTGCTTCCTGTAAACGACTACTTAGAGCTACCCTATTTAAACGATAGCGGGAAGAAAATACAGCTGCGAGGCTATAAAAATTTTGAGCTAGATTGGAGCGCAGCAATTACAGATGCATGGGAGTTTAAACTGGATGGGGACCGGTTGTTACTTCTGGACAGCAAATTTACGAAAGCAATATCCAAATCGAACGGCCGTAAATTGTGGGAGCATAACTATAATGATTCTAAGCCGAACTTTCTATATGGGTGGGGGCAGTCGGCGAACGGCACGATCTTCACGATCCGAAAGGGTATTATGGATGACACTATTGACGCTAGGGTGGATCTAATTACAGGCGGTGGCAAGGTCAAATCCACCTATTTCCTTCCGAATGATCAGTATATATTCCCTGAATTTATTGCAAAGGTTGCCATGGATTCGAATGACAATCTGATAACGGTGGCAAGCGGGAGACTCGTTTCCCTCTCCCCGAACGGTTCGTTGAACTGGGCCAATTCGGAAGTTGGTGATTGGAAAACGACTACCACAACGATCGGAGATTTCGTATTTACAAGATATGAAACCAATATCAAGGAATTGATTGTCGATTCCCAGGACAATGTGCTCGTATTGACCGACTTGGATTACGCTTATTACTTGAGCAATACCGGAAAAATATTGTGGGAGAAGCAGCTTGACGGAACTCCGAAGGATTGGAGCGCATCCGGCTATATTCAAAAAACCGGCCAGTGGATCCGAGCATTCGGTAATCAATCTGCGTATATCGAAATTCTGGATTTGAAGAGCGGGAATCTGACAAAAGTAAATAAGCCGAGTACGGCTCAGCTTGATCTGGTTATGGCCAAAGCGGGCAATGATCGATATTATGTACAATCCAAACACGGAATTACCCAGATCGATTCTGCAGGTAAAACGATATGGGAATATCCGCTGCGTCTGAACGGTTATTATACGGTATACTCCATGTTATGCGACTCCAAAGGCAATGTATATATTGAGGACAACGGTGGTAGCGTATTCTCTCTTGACCCTGCGGGCAAAGAGCGGTTCGTTTTGATTGTAAAAAACAAGACATCCATATTACATAACATCGCGGTTGACGAGAGAGGGACTCTTTATTTAGTAGATACGAAATTGGGAGTGCTGGCAATCAAGCCGACGAAACGCTAAAACGGCCTTCATTGTGTTGAACCCGCACCAACGTCAAATCTCATGCTTCGGGAAGTCGATCAGCACGTTGAATTGATCGCCCTGAATGTCGATCCGAATGCTGCCTCCCTGCAGCTCAACGATGCTCCTGGCGATGGCGAGACCTAGTCCCGATCCTTCGGAATGGCGCGACTCGTCGGCTCTCTTGAATCGCTCGAACAATTCTTCCGCGGCAAAATCGATCTCGTAGGACGAAGTGTTTTGGATGCGAAACGATACCCGATCATCTGTTTCCTCCAGCGACAAATAAATGCGCGTGCCGGGAAGCGAATACTTGCGCGCGTTGCCGATTAAATTCTCGAAGACGCGCTGGGTCTTATTGCCGTCGAGATAGGCATAAATGTGCGGTTTGCCGATCTTCACCCGAAGCAACGGCGCGATATCATCGCTGTTGTCGCCGAGTTCGGCCAATGTCTGGTTCAGCAGAGCTGCGACGTCGATCTCACGCAGGTCAAGCTCGACCGCTCCGCTGGCCACCTTGGACGCTTCGAACAAATCTTCGATGAGGGTTTTGAGCCGCATTGATTTGCGGTCGAGCACATCTACGTAGGCGCTCGATTCTTCCGGCGACAAGTCCTTCTGTTTCAACAGATCTACATAATTAATAATGGAAGTAAGCGGCGTCTTCAAATCGTGAGATACGTTCGTGATGAGCTCGGACTTCAGTCGTTCGCTCTTCATTTGTTCTTCAAGCGCCACGCGGTAGCCGGCCTTCATATTATTAATGCGGGAGGCCAGTGCAGTGAATGCGTCTTTGCCTTTCACATCGATCGCGCTTTGCAGGTTGCCGGCGGCTGCCGCCTCCACGCCGAGACGAATCCGGTGGAACTTCCCGATGAGATTCCAAGCGTAAGGCAGGACGACAAACACATAGAAAATATCATATAAAACGTACCACCGTTCCACGTAATAATACCGAAAGGTCAAATTCCAGGCACTAATCCCCGCCAAAGCCGATAACACGGCGAATCCGACGACAACGAGAGTAAGCTTCACTTCTTTGAACGCGTATCCCCATGGCAAGTATAAATAATTGCGCACGTAACTGTGTCGCCACTGCTCTTGAAGGGACGACCATCGGACGACGAAATGACCGGCGAAGAGCGCAAAGGATCCTAAGGCCAGCCATAGCAAGCCTTCCAGGGTATTCCATAACATGCGGTAACCGTAGAACCTCAAATCTGCGATCTGTTCGATGACAAGCCACCAGATCGCAACGCACGCCGCAAGACGAATCTCGAACGGCACGCGGCGCAAGGGGATTTTATTTAGGATCGATTTTATAGCCAATGCCCCACACCACCTTCAAATATTTCGGCTCTTTCGGATTGATTTCGATCTTCTCGCGAATATTACGAATGTGGACGGCCACCGTATTTTCCGTGGAATAAAACGGTTCGTTCCACACTTTTTCATATATCTCATCGATGGAGAACACCCTGCCCTTGTTTTCCATCAGCAGCTCCAATATTTTGTACTCCTTGGCCGTAAGCCTGACTTCATCGTCATCTACGAACACTGTTTTCGCATCTCTGTCCAGCACGAGTCCTTTAATCTGGATTCGATCGTTGTTTACGGAATGGACAGCGCCTAAGTTTGTATATCTTCGAAGCTGCGAACGCACTCTCGCGATCAGCTCCATCGGGTTAAAAGGTTTTGTCATATAGTCGTCCGCCCCGATATTGAGGCCCATAATTTTGTCGGTGTCCTCGGATTTGGCGGACAGCATGATAATCGGAATGTTGCGGGATTCCCTGATTTTGAATGTCGCTTTAATCCCGTCCATCCGAGGCATCATGATGTCCATAATAATGAGGTGAATCGTCTCGCGCTCCAGAATGTCCAGCGCTTCCTCGCCATTGGACGCGGTGAATACTTGAATCCCCTCGCTTGTCAAATAAATCGTCAGTGCTTCCCGAATTTCGGGTTCGTCATCTACGATCAATACGTTATTCTTCGGCATATTTTGTCACCTTCAATCTATTCTTGGTTCGTTTAGACATACGCGTGTATTTCCATTGTATCCCGACGCAAATTAACAATATACAAAGAAGCGGCATCGTTGTGCTCCTATCTCCATTCTTCAATAGAGCGAGCAGCTTGTCCGGGCCTCTTGGCGCGTCCGTGTAAAACCCATATGCTCCGATTTCCTGCAACCCATTCATCATCATGGTGTTGTTGACCGTGTGGACGTAACTTTTCACGCCGAGTTTATTCAACCTCTGAATAAGCGTGGGATTCACGATTGTCCGGGATACAGGCATGGCGACTGCCGTAATATGCTTGGCTTTCACATATGCAACGATGCTGTCTGCGGAAGCGAGCGTCTTGTATAACGAATAGATTTTATGCGGAAACGGATAGATCTCCATGACGGCGTCGTACATCTCGGGATTGAAAATCTCTGGAATGACGCGCTGCATAATCGCAGGGTCAACGATATTCGCAACAGAGACTAGAGCCGCGAATTGAGCTTTCACTTTCTGAATGTCCGTTTCTTTGGTATCCAGTATGACGTAGACATCGGGGTACTTGGCCATGAGGCTGACAATATCCTCCCAAGATAACGGTTGATACTCCCCATAGATCAGGGCATCCTTGAACTGTGCAAGCGTCGGCTTATGGCCGGATTTGACGGGCAAATCGGGTTGTATCTTCTTCGTCCAACCGTGCTTCGCGACGACCTTCCCATCCAACGTCATCATCAAATCCACTTCAAACAACCGATAGCCTCTGTTGTAATTGGTCATGAACGCTTCATATGAATTCGTGTAAGACATTCCTCCTACCGATCCCATCGCATGGGCGATCATCCTGTTCTGCATCCATTGTTCTCCGCTGGCAGAGGCAACATTGCCGTTAGCTAACCTCGTGCCTCCGAAGCCGAAACTAATTATAAACGAGATTAAAATTATAATGAGAGAGATTCGAGCAACATAGCTGACTTTTTTCATGATGTGATCCTCCTTCTCGCAACCCCATGAAGGCATCCTACCAACCGGTTATGAAGAGCGAGCGGAGAAAAAACGAAGGAAATTATGAAGTTTTGGGAGCTGATTGAAATTGATGCCCCAGTTCTTTGTGATAAAATAATGTTAAATATAAAGCGGGAGGCGTTTGAAATGAAAACAAATTACATTCACGGGCAAACTCATGAGGGGCCAAGCGCATAATTGCCCATAAACTGCGCGATCCCCTGGCGAGAGGGGAAAAACAAGTGAAGCAATATGCATTGCAACAGTACGAATACCATGTTTGGGCTAACAAGAAAGTGTGCGCACATTTACAAGAATTGTCCGACGAGGTGTATCGAAAGGAAATCGTCAGCGTGTTTCCGACGATCTATGATGCAATGACACACATTTATGTGATCGATTGCAACTGGTTAACGTTCTTGTCGAGAGGCGGCGTCACGGATATGTCTGTCGAATATTTTCAAGAGCTAAAGGAAACGACGGATCGATTAGTGGCTGTAACCCAAGGCAAGCGTATTGAAGAGCTGAGCCAAATGATGTTTGAGTTGAGCGAGCGGTTCAGGGAGTATATCGCGGAGCATGAGGATATTGAATCATTGTGTCCATCCGGGGCGTTTACAGCCCGCTATATCGATTTTATTCAGCATTTGGTGAATCATGGGACCTATCACCGCGGGAATGTCACCGCAATGCTTAGACAGATTGGGCATCCCGGTACGCCGACAGATTTTGGCTTTTACCTGTACACTTTAAGCCAGTAATAGTTGAGAAGCATAACAAGAAGCAGCCTGGAACTTCATATTTCCAGGCTGTTTTCCATTACCTTGCATTATTGTGCATACAAAGCGTTCTGGAGGATGAGCAACAATGTGCATGCGTGCAAATTTTATGCAAGTTGTGGCTTTGTAATAGGCGGGCTTGATCTTCACTTGTATCAGGGCATTCATAAGAATAGTGATGAATTCGCGATATTCTGGTATCTGATTTTTGAATAAGCAACGCAAAAAAATACACCGCCCAAGGCATGCAGCCTTTATGACGATGTATTTAAATTCATTCTTCTGTAGTCTTGTAATCTGCGGGGTCGAAAGCAGCTTTCGGATATTCGAGCTTAAGCTTGCTAAGAGTCGATACGATGATTTTCAGCACCAGGTAATCGCGGAACCACCGATGGTTCGCCGGAACGATGTACCATGGATTCGTTTTCGTTGCGGTCGCCTTGAACGCCGCTTCGTACGCCTTTACGTAGGCGTCCCAATGGCGCCGTTCTTCGAGATCGCTCGGGTCGAATTTCCATAGCTTCTCCGGGTTTTCCATCCGTTCTTGGATTTTTTTAAGCTGAAAATCGGGCGAGATATGCAGGAAAATCTTAATAAGTACCGTTCCGTTATCCGCAAGCATTTTCTCGAATTGCTGAATGTTTTTCAGCCTGCGGGTGGCGACATCCTTGTCGATGAGCCCATGCACGCGGGTAATGAGTACGTCCTCGTAGTAAGAGCGATTGAAAGAGACGAAGTAGCCTTTGGGCGGCGTCACTTTGTGGGTGCGCCATAAGAAATCGTGAGCCGCCTCGTCGTCCGTCGGCCGCTTGAAGCTTTCCGCGCGGAAGCCTTGCGGATTCAGTCCGGACAGCACCTTTTTGACAACGCCGTCCTTACCGCTGCAGTCCATCCCTTGAAACAGGACGAGCACTCCGTTTTTCTTGGAAGCGTACAGTCTTTCTTGAATATCCTCCAGTTGCTCCTTCAGCTTGGCGAAGCTTTCTTCAATTTCCTCCTTGCCCGTAAACCCCGATGTATCCTCCGGATCGTAGCTTTCCAAAGACACTTTTTTCTTCTCGTCCAGCCGATAAGCGTCCAACATTCGAATCTCTCCTCGCGTTGGGAATGAACTCATGCTTTCTACCATATTAACGCAATTTTCACGATTCTAATAGGAGATTCGTCCTCAAGCAATGCCGGTCAGCGAATCGCCGGTCGGCTCTCGCTCTTGCCGTCGCCGATCAGCTTAGACACGCTGTAGCCAACTATGATATATTTTGACTACGCAAATGAAATGTAAGCGCTTAACTTATGATATGTACTAAAAAAAGTCGTTGCTCTTGTGCAAAGAAAGGACGGTTCGATGAAGATAAGATCGCTGCTGGCAGCGCCATTTCGGGGACTGCTTATCCGAAACAAAATTATCGTCGTCTTTATGCCGCTGTTCATCATCCCCTTATTTGCGCTTGGGTATTTTACAAGCCATTTGTTTACCGGCAGCCTGATCGACAAGACGAAACAAAACGTGCTGGACGAATCGGCGTTGATATTGACTCACCTCGATTCGATCATTCGCAACTCCGAGAGCGCTGCCAATGTGATGGTGGAGGATTTCAACCGCATTTACCAGGATTCGGATACCCTAAACAGCCCGGTTGAAGAAAAAAAGCGCCGCGTTCAAATTCAAACCTTGTTCGATATCGAACTATACAATTTTCCGGACATCGATTCATTTGCATTTCTCGATTCGCGGGGGGTTCTATACACGTCCTACTTTCCGGCCAAAAACAATGACGTAAAAGTATTCGGCAGCAAGCTGCTCCACGATCTGAACGAGTTGCCAGGCTACGGTGTCAATAATTGGTTGCCCGTGCAATTTCGCGATTTTCTCGTGTCCGATCCCGATATTCCGGTGCTGTCGATCGGCAAGCAGATCATCGATCTGAACTATGGCTATCCGCATGGAATTCTGTTTGTCAACGTTAAAGAAAGCGAGCTTTCTTCCCTATACGCGAATATGGTCTCGTATCCGAACGAGCATTACCGCATTATCGACAGCAAAGGCACGGTGATCTCGTCCTCGGACAAATCGGAGCTAATGAAGCCATTGAAAGACGAAGCGCTGCGAAAGCTTATCTTATCGAAAGAGTCTTTCTCGGAAATTGTGCGTACGCAGACTGGCGCCAATCTGGTTACGAGCGTCACTTACGCCAAAATGGGCTGGAAGCTTGTCAATATGGTACCTGAGCGAGCCATTACGGCGGATATCCGCAAAAATACTCGAATGACGGTCCTGATCGGTTTAATCTGCCTTGTCTTCGCTCTCCTCGGCGCAACCATTCTGTCTAGGTTCATCGTCAATCCGCTGCAGAAGCTGGCGAAGGCGATGCGCCGGGTGAAAGAAGTCGAGCTGGATGAAAAGGCGCATTTTCACACAGCCGACGAAATAGGGCTGCTTGCGTCCGTATTCAACTCGATGATTGCGCGCATGAAGGAGCTGATCCAGCGGGTGGAGGCGGAGCAGAGAAGAAAAAAGGAATACGAACTGGCGCTCATTCACGCCCAGATTAAGCCGCATTTTCTGTACAATACTCTCGATTTGGTATATATGCTGAACGATCTCGGCCGAAGCGACGAAGCCCGGGATACGACCAAGGCACTGGCCGATTACTACCGCGTCGCGTTGAGCAAGGGCAGCGAGATCATTCCCGTTGGCGAAGAAATCAAAAATGCCAAAGATTATTTGACGATCCAGCGTGCCCGTTATTCGGACGTATTTGATTTCGATATCAGCATGCCGCCGGAAGTAATGAGGTCGGCCATTCCGAAATTGTCGATCCAGCCGCTGGTGGAGAATGCCATCTATCACGGATTGAAGACGAAAGGCAGCATGGGACATATTCATATCGGGGGCTTCCGGGACGAGCAGGCGGTGACGATCATCGTCCGCGATAACGGCGTCGGCATGCCGGAGAGCCAGCTGAGGGAAATCCGGAGCCGGTGGTCAAGCGACGACAACATGCCTGTGTCCTTCGGGCTATTCAGCGTTAACGAACGAATTCGACTTTATTTCGGGAACGAATACGGGGTAACGATCAGCAGCAAGCCGCAAGAAGGCACCGAAGTCAGAATAAGGCTGCCCGTCTGAACGAAGGAGGAATTGCGATGTTTAGCGTGATGATAGTAGATGACGAGCCGTTGTTTCGAGAATATTTGCAAAAAAAGTTCGATTGGAATGCGCTCGATATGGCGATCGTGTGCGAGGCCCGCAACGGCATCGAGGCGCTGGAGCAGGCGGAGGCGTTCCTACCGGATATCGCGCTGGTGGATATCAACATGCCCTATATGGACGGCCTAGCCTTGTCCGAGCAATTGAAGTTGCGTTATCCCGATATGTCGATCGTGCTCGTAACCGGCCATAACGAGTTCGAATACGCGCGAAGGGCCATTCGGATCGGCGTAAAAGATTATTTGCTGAAACCTTTCGACAAGGAAGAATTTTCGGTGACACTGAATAAGGTGAAGAGCTTTATGAAAGCCATGCACGAGGAAAAGGCTAATGTCCAGAATCAGTCCGCCTTGCTGCGCGAAAGCTTTCTGCTAAAGCTCATCTGCCCGGATTTCTGCATGATGCGGGAAGACGCCGAGGCCGAAATGGCGCAGCTGCGAATTCCGATACCGCGGCGGTATTGCCGGGTAGCCTTAACGGTAATCGGTCATTTGCGCGACAACGACGAGCCGACTGAAGCTTCGCTGTGGAGAAATGAGGTCGAAAAAATGCTTCGGGAGCTTATCCCCGCACGTGGCGAACCGGTGCTGTTCCACGATGCCGAGGGCCGGATTGTCTCCATTATCGCCTTGGATGACCGGGAAGAAGCGCTCGCTTATGACGGCCAGGCTTTTGAACAGCTGAGTCGGCAGGTCGAACATCACTTCAAGATTACGGTGACGACGGGACTCGGCAGACTCTCGAACGATCCTATGGAACTGCGCTTATCATATCGGGACGCTGTGACTGCCGTTCAGAATAGAATGACGGCCGGTCAAGGCCAGGTCATCTGGCACGAACGGTTGGGAAACAACGCGAGCGCGTTCGAACTATTCTCCATCGAGTTGCAGGAAAAGCTCATTTACAGCTTGCGGATGAAAGAAAGGGATACGGTCGAACAATTGCTTGACGAGGTTTTCTCTTATCTCGGCCAAACACGGACTGCCGCCGATACCGCCTTGACCGGACTGGTGGGCATCGTCTCCATCGGCCTATCGTTCGCCGCCGAATCGGGCCTCGCGGTCGGCGATCTGTTCGGCCGCGAGTTCTCGCCCTACCGGGAGCTAGAGCGGATGCAGACGATCGAGCAATGCCGGGAGTGGTTGAAGGCGCTGTTTTGCCGCTTAATGAACGAGGTCTACGGGAGCAGGGCATCGAAATCTCTAAAGCTGCTCGAGGCAGCAAAGCAAATCATCCATGACGGTTACGCCGATAGCGACTTGACCGTCGAGGCGATCGCCGCGCGGCTCTTTATCGATGGCAGCTACTTGCGGAGAATATTCAAAAAGGAGGCCGGCATGCCGGCTTCCGATTATTTGACCTTTGTTCGAATGCAGCAAGCGAAGAAAATGCTCGGCGAAGGCAAGCTGAAGCTATCCGTTGTCGCGGAGCTGGTCGGCTATAATGACGCCAACTATTTCAGTAAAAGCTTCAAAAAGCACTTCGGCTTCACTCCGACCGAATACGAGCTGAGGAAGAGGCGCTGACGGCTTGCATCGGAAAACAAATGCCCGATGTCCCGTTTTGTACCGATTCGTCGCGATTATTGCATTCTTTCCCTTCCTCCGAAACTTTATAATAAAAAAAACCGATGAAACCGCTTGCATAAACGGGGTCGCGGATTCAATTCCATAGAAGGAAGGGATAGGGTTGAAGCAAACACGATTTAAGGCATGGACAATTGCAGTCGCATTGGTGGTCACTTTCTCTTTGGCCGCGTGCGGCAATGGCAAGAATACGTCGAACGCAGAAAATTCAGCGCCGGCCAACACGAGCGAAACCGAGAGCTCTACCGAAACCGCAAGCGCGCCAGCGAATGATCAGCCGGTCAAGCTGAGGATCTATGCCCAATATTTCGATGACGATACGAAGAAGCCATACGACTACGCCGTTGCGGAGTTGAAGAAGTCGATGCCGAATGTCGAGCTTGTGCTTGACCCGTCCGTACAGGACAACGGGCAGAAGCTGAGAACGTACGCCGCTTCGGGCAATATGCCGGATATTTTTCAAGTGGGATACAACGATATCAAGGCATTCAGCACTTCGAAAAACATCGAAATGCTGGACAATGCCGCTCCGACAGCGCAGTTCAAGCAAGATTTGAATCCCGGGAACGAGCCGGTGTTGATTGCCCCTGACGGTCATATTTACGCTTATCCCTATTCCGGAATCGAATTCCAAATTCTCTTTTACAATAAGAAGCTATTTGCCGATGCGGGCGTACAGGTGCCGATCAAGACGTTCGATCAGTGGAAGGATGCGATCGCCAAATTCAAGGCGAAGGGCATCGTGCCTCTGTCGATATTTTCCAAGGAGAAATGGATCGGGAACTCCTTCTACAAAGGACTTGTAACAAGAGAAGAACCGAACGGATACGCTGCTCTGACAGGGACCGAGCTTTCGGATGCGTTCAAGCTCGCGGCGAAGCAATTCAACGATCTGAAGGTCGCCGGATTGTTCGATCTCAATGCCACGAACACCAACTACGATCAGGCGTCCTCCATGTTCTATACGGGCAAGGCTGCGATGTTCGTCAACGGGCAGTGGGAAATCTACGGCGCGGATAAGCAAATGGGAGACAATGTAGATTGGATGTATTGGCCGGCGAAAGACGAAGCGACGTACGATGCCATGAAGTTCTATATGGACGGTTCGGGCGAACCCGCTGGCTACGGCGTGTCGACGACGAGCAAAAACAAAGAAACCGCGATTGAGGTTGCCGCATTCATCTCCCGGAAATATGCGGAATTCAAATATACGCAGCTCGGCAATCCAATCGTCTCCGTGAAGGTGGATAAGCCGATTACCGCCACTCCTCCTGCGATGATGCAACGTCTGATCGATGAAACGCTGCCTAACATCAAAGGTTTCGCCAAGCTGAATGAAAATGTCAAGATCAGTACGGCTATCGACGACAATACGCAAAATCTGATCGTCAAAGACTTCAGCGATCAAGACTTCATTAAGAATATGAATAGGGTTCTTGGCGAGGTCAACAAGTAACGGCGAATTCTACTCAGAGAATGGAATGAGTTCTATGAGAAATTATTTCGGGAACAAAAGGGCGATCGCTGCGTTCGCCCTTCCTGCTCTTTTACTGTATACGCTAGTTGTCGCTTATCCGGTGGCGCAAAGCTTGTACCGCAGTTTTTTCGACTGGGACGGTCTCGGGGCGGGAACCTTCACCGGGCTAAGCAACTATGTCAAGCTGATTGACGACCCGCTTCTCTTGACCTCGCTCAAGAACGGCGGAATTTTCGCCCTCGTTCTGGTCGTATTTCAGATCGGGCTCGGCACGGTGCTGGCCCTGGCTTGTGCCGATGCCAAAATCAAAGGAAGAAAAATACTGAAAGTGGGTTATTTCATTCCGGTGGTGTTGTCCGTTACGGTCGTGTGCCAGCTGTGGATTGCCATTTACGACCCGACCAACGGGCTCATTAACCGGTTGTTCCAGATGCTGGGCATCCCTTATCAACAAAACTGGCTATCCTCGCCTACCGTCTCCATCATCGCGATCGCTTTCGTGAATGCCTGGCAATATATGGGATATCAATTCAGTCTCCTCTACGCAGGAGTCAAGTCGATCCCGGAGCAGTATATGGAGGCCGCCATTATTGACGGCTGCACCAAGTGGGCGGCGCACCGCAAAATCACGATCCCGCTGATGGTGGAAACATATAAGTTTTGTTTTATAGTGGCGATTACATCGGGAATCGGGGCTTTCGTCCAGATGTTGATCATCACGAACGGCGGACCCGGAACGACCAACTTCACGCTGACGTTCATGATTTTCCGTTACGCATTCAACGAATTCGAATATGGCTACGCCTGCGCAGTGGCCGTATTTCTGGTAGCGCTCAGCTTGCTCGCCACCGTCATCATTAACCGGTTATTCGAGCGAGAGCGGATTACTTATTAATTCGGGAAGGGAGCGTGCCGCAATCTTATGCCAACCAGAGTCAATATCGGACGACTACTTCTGCAGGGTTTGTTATGGTTTTATTTTCTCATTTCCGTTTATCCGCTGATCTGGATGGTCTCGTATTCGCTGAAAAACAATGATGAGATATTCGTCACCAATCCCTTCGGCTTGCCGTTCCATTTCCGGATCGAGAACTATATTCACGCCTGGTCGCAGTTCAGCATTCCCCGTTACTTTGTGAACAGTCTAGTCGTTTCGACGATAAGCACCGCCGGGATCCTGATCCTGGCGGTCATGTTCTCTTATGCGATCGCTCGAATGGTGTGGAAGCTGCGCGAAACTGCGAGGTTGTATATGATCATCGGCATGTTCATTCCGTTGCAGGTCATTATGGTCCCGCTCGCGATTTTGGTGAGAAATCTCCACCTGGCCAACACTTACGGGGCTCTAATCGTCCCGTACATCGCGTTTGGCCTACCTTTCTCGTCGCTTGTTTTCTACGGGTTCATGCGCAGCATTCCAGTCGAGCTAGAAGAGTCGGCGTGCATAGACGGGGCTAGCATTTACAAGACGTTTTTCCGTATCATCGTGCCAATCGTGCTGCCGGCCATCGCAACAATCGCCATCTTCCAATATCTCGGAGCGTGGAACGAGTTTTTGCTCGCCTATATTTTGATCTCCGACGAAGCCTTGAAGACGCTGCCGTTAGGTTTGCTGTTTTTTCAGGGACAATACAGCACGGACTGGGGCGGAATGGGCGCCGTCATGACAATTGCCAGCTTGCCGATGGTCATCATATTCATGTTCTTTAGCGATCAGGTCGAACGCGCCATGACAGTAGGCGCTGCTGTCAAAGGCTAGTTCTGCAACCAAAGTTGTAAATTAAATATAGATTATGCTATTATAGGTTCAATACAAGGAACGGAGGGTTGTTCTAACAATGGGTGTTATTTATTTTTCCAGATTACGTTTTGTCACTTTGTGCCACTAATTAAATAGTGAACGAAGGCTCTGCTTGCGTGCGGAGCAAAACGGAATCGGTCTGCCCATTTTAGGATATCCCTGCTGCATAGATGGATATAAAGGGACAGCGCGTCTGTCTCTTTTTTGCGTACTTAAAAAAGATCTCAAATTCACTTTTGCAGTTAAAAATCCGCTAACTGTTGTCTTTGTCGACTCAAGGACAAGAGTTTATCTGAATGCGCCTAGAAGTTCATCCCAATTCCCGTTGTTCCGCCGCAGGCATACGCCTGTGGTTTTTTATTTGGGTCAACGGAAATGAACGAATTCGGGAGGAACATAACAATGCGCGGACAGAATAAGAAGCATAGAACGATTAGAAAGTGCAAATCGGGACCGAACTTTACGGGCCAGCATCTCTTGCACAATCCGAAAACGATCAAGCAACTCATAGAAACGGCTTGTTTACAGTCGACCGATACAGTGCTTGAAATCGGCGCAGGTAAAGGTGGTTTAACTTTTCCGATTGCCGAGAAAGCCGGTAGAGTCATAGCGGTAGAAATTGATGCGGATTTCGTTGGGGCTTTGCGCGCAAAATCGAAAGGCTGTCCCAAAATAAAAATTATCCAAGGCGACATCAGGGAGATGCGATTGCCTGTAGAGCCATTTTGCGTTGTGGCGAACATTCCATTCTCCATCACCACGGCTATTTTTGAAAAACTGCTGGGAGCCGAAGGCAAAGCATTTCAAAAAGGGGCGTTGATTTTGGAGAAAGGAGCGGCTCGAAGGTTTACGGAAGGCTCTACGTTGGATCCTCGTTTGTTGATGTGGAGGATGAATTTTCAGTTCGAAATGAGAACGGTGGTCCCACGCACTCACTTTGCCCCGCCTCCGCGCGTCGACGCGGCTATCATACAAATTGTTCGAAGAGATCACCCTCTTGTACCTGCCAATGATGCGAAAAGATTCATGGCATTCGCGGCATATGCCTTAAGTGAACCGCGACAGTTGGCGGCCGAGGCGCTTAAGGGGATTTTCACACCAGCTCAGTTGAAAACGGCATTAAAAAACGCAAGGGTTGATCGGGAGCGAGCGGTGGCCTTGTTGTCGCAGGAGCAGTGGGCGTCACTCTTTCATACGATGCGTCAACATGTAGCGCCTTATCGTTGGCCCAAAATGTAAGATGGCAGAGAGTAACCGTCAACATTTATAATAATTATAATTTCTGGAAATTCGAGCCAGGAAACTAGTGATAAGGAAGTGAACAGAGCAGATGACTTCTATCGTCACGAATAAGCTAGTGCTGGAAGTTCTACCGTATTTGCGCGATATTTGCCCGGAAGATTGGGCGAATGCTCAGCCTGAAGTTCGGATATTCCCAGCCAAGTCGCGTCTCTTTCAGAGGGAGGAGGCTGCGTCATACGGCATCTTTTTGCTAAGGGGAAGCGCCCGCATCAGCCAAATCGGGGAGGATGGGGGTGAGAGGGGCGTCAATAAACTTAATCCTGGCGAGAGTTGCGCTCTCCTTGTGCTAAGTGGACTGAGCGGGCGGGACTACCCCGCCGCCATTGAAGCCGAGACGGAGGTCGAGGCGCTCTTTGTGTCCAAACTAAGCTTTCTCCGCTGGGTGCAGGAATACGAGCCTATTCGTAAAACCGTGTTTGGCAGCCTTCTCGATGGCATTATACGTTTGGGCGAACAACTCCAATCAAGACAGACAAAACCGCTGGACATACGGTTGGCTGAAGCACTGCTGAGATCCACTTCGGAGCGGCAGCCATTGCGACGAATGACGCATAATGAGCTTGCTTCCGAGATCGGTACCGCCCGCGAAGTTGTCAGCCGAACGCTCCAGCGTTATCAGCGGAATGGATGGGTAGAGACGGGGAGAGGTTGGATAAAAATCATTCGCCGCGATGAATTGGAAGCGCTAGTTGGTGACTAGGTCACAGAAGCGGTTCCACCCTTCCTGCTATAGTGGGGAAGTAAGCCATTTCCCTTATAAAGGAGGAATCTGCAGATGATTCGCCAACTTCAGCAGGGCATGATTGCCCCGGCATTTCGTACCGTCGATCTTTATGGCAATCCCATATCGCTTGAAAGTTATCGCGGCCGCAAAGTTCTGCTAGCCTTTTTACGTTTCTCTGCCTGTGCGGTTTGTAATTTACGCGTGCATCATTTTATCGGTAGATATTCGGAATGGCAGCGCCAAGGCATGGACGTCATCGCCATATTCGAATCCCCAGAGGAGAATATGCGGAGATATGTGGGTGCTCAAAATGCTCCGTTCCCACTCGTCGCCGACCCGCAAGCTCACTTATACGATTTGTACGGTGTCGAGACATCCGAAGAGAAATTACAAGCAACAATGGCCGATGCGAACACGAAGTCATTCGTCGCCGAGGCTGCTGCTGCTGGCTATGCGCTTACTCCCGAAGAGGGTTCGAACTTCAACAGGATTCCCGCGGATTTTTTGATAAATGAGCGAGGTATCGTACGGCTAGCGCATTACAGCAGCATTGTTACCGACCATCTCTCGTTTACAGTGATCGACAGCTTCGCTGCTGGCGAGTAACAAGTACCGCTAATTAGTATCTTATTGTTGAACCAGAGCCCTCTATGGTACAATATCGTAGAAAAACCGAGCGTGCGAACATTCGGCTTATACAATTAGGTTGGAGGGGATATCCCTTCAAGCTCATGAATGAAACAAAAGCCCACCTTCAGCTTCTACCTGCAAGGTGGTTTTTTACTTTCTCTTGCAGAAGAGGATCATGATCAGCTAAAGGAGAACGATCGGATTGCTTATTGTGCAGCTTAGTTATTTCGGACTCGTATTTTGGTTTGGTTTATATATGATTAATCGGGATGTAAGAAACGTTCGGTTATGGCTAGCCGGTCTCGGCCTCATCGTTTGCTCCATCGGTATCGGAGCGGTCATATTGTTACCCCACAGCCAAGAGCACCAGACTATGGCGATGCCAATCAGCAAGGTGCGTGATATCTGCTCTTATCTGCCTTTGGTTTTGTGGCAGGGTGCCATTCTATCGGCTGCCGCAGGAAAAGAGAACAAACGGAGCGCATTATGGCTGCTATGGAAACACGGGCTAACGGGGTTGACGCTGTGTAGCATGATTTGGCTCGCCTTCGTTGAGAGTCCTATTGTATACGGCGTTTCCTACAAAGTCGCGGTATGCATGTTTTTTATCCTGTCGGCGGTATTTTCCATAGGGGGAGCGGTATCTAATGAGATAAAACGGCCGCTTCCTTTCTATGTTTTCATTTATTCGCCGCTACTTGTATTTTCCTGCATGATGGCTTTGAATCTCTTATTCCCGGGTGACGCATGGAACAAAGGGACGCTTATGGCAAACGGTGCCGGAATGCTACTGTTTGGCGCATATACGATGATCAAAGAAATCAGGGATCAAGGGGAATCCTGGCTTCCCGATTTGTTTCGGTCGCTTGATTATTCCGTCTTTTTTACGCTCATTTTTTCCGGTCAGGTCGCGCTTGTTATTTTGCTTGGAACGGGGACGGGCTTCGATTTTACGACGCTGTCGACATTGATGGTCAGCATAATGGTTTCCATTGCATTTCAGGTGTTTGTGTATCCGATTCGGGCTTTGCTCGATAATATTGCTTTAATGATGTTCCCGAAGCTGCGCACGGAACGCTCCAAACTGCGTTTGGTCGAAAGCGTTCAGGTTCGTATTGATGAATATGCGAATCCGGAGGAGATGGACGACGAGGAGCTCTACCGTCATATCCGGCGCGCGACTAGCAACTTGGGTAACCTGGAGCGATTGGCGTCGAGCCCGCTCGCGCAATTGAAGCTGATTGACGAGAGGATTCGGAAGCGCGGGGCGGCGGATGGTGTAGTGGAACGGGCTAACGAGCTTAAGTCTTTGCTTATCGAAAGTATTTTGCAATTGAAGCCGCGCCGGGATGAACAGTTCGGCACGACGGACGAATGGAAATTTTACAATGCTTTGTATTTCCCTTACGTCGTGGGCATCAAACCGTATAGCGTTCGTTATTCGGACAATCAACTGGATGTTTCCTCCATAGAGGCCTTGAAGTGGTTCCGTACTTGTGTGCCAGAGCGCACCTGCTATAATTGGCAGAACGCCGGCGCACGTCTTATAGCGACAAGTCTGAGGGAGAAAAATGCCCTTATCAAGGCGCAGTAACGATGACATGGATGGCGGTTGTCTCCTTGGGAAAGCCCAGGGAAGCGGCCGCCTTTTTTTTAACGATCAGAAGAATAAATTTCTATGACTCCATACTCATCTGATCGCTCGATACAAACGTATACTGCCGCCCCGAGGACGGCGGAGCCGTTTTGCTTGCTGACCGAAGAAATACGCAATATTGGCACCAAACGGCAGTGAAAAGCATGGTTTTGGCAGTCATTTGTGGGCTACTCTCGGTGTTGCAAGGCGTAATCAAACCATTAGGAGGAATGTACAATGTCTCAAGCAAGCATCCAAACCGCAAAAACGGCACATCAATGGGTGATCGGATCCATTCAAGCGGACCGACACGCCTCCGTCGATAATTAATCGTCCCCAAAAGAAAGAGGTGTTAAATATGAAAACAAATGGAGCAATAACGCCGGCAGGAGAAAATCTCATTCGCAAAGTACTACTGACGAATGTCGTTTCGTCCGGGGCATGCGGGCTACTGCTGCTGTTCTTTTCTGGGTATGTCGCAGATTGGACGGGACTGGGCAACAGATTAGCTTTGGTCGAAACCGGGGTTTTCCTGCTCGTATTCGTCGCATTTCTTGTTTGGACCACGTCCAGAAGCACTGTTTCTCCAGTGGCCGTGCTTATCATTGCTATGCTTGACTTCATTTGGGTCGTCGGCAGTGTGTTTCTGCTGAAGGATAAAGGAACTACGTTGGCGATGACCGTTTTTGGCGAGTGGGCGGTAATTCTGGTCACTGCGGTCGTCGGCGTATTCGCGATTTTCGAGGCGTTTTATTGTTGGCGTAACCGTTCTTTCGGAAGAGATCAAACGATCCAGTAACTGGCGAAGCGCAACGTCGGACGCGGGTCTGGGGGCTGTGTCAGGTGGTGAGCAAGTGATCTGGCGCAGCCCTTTATCGATACAGGAGGTATTATGGATACAGAATCAGAAGCGGTTATGAAGGATTCGACGATATTTTTCCTGATAGCCCGTCCAGCAGTACGTTCAGACCGAAATCGAATTCTTGCTGCCAATCTGTGTTCACCGTGTAAGGAGCCAACCGAATGAAAGTGGGGAACTGTTCCTTGGAAAGACTGTTGTAGAACTGACCATATTGCTCGCTGATTTGTTCGGCGGTGGCACCGCTATTATCCGCCAATGATGCAAACCGCATTTCCTCAGCCACAAGTCCCAGCACATAGTTTTTCAGCATGGAGGCGATCCACGGAATCTGCCTGTCTTCGAACCCGGCAGAAGCCAGTATTTGATATAACTTTTCGATCTGCACAAGACGATTGTATCCCAATGCGATAGTGGCATTAAATAAATCCACGGTGTCACGGTACCGGCTCAGTATTTTTCTAAATTGCGCTCCCCAATACAGAAGCTGTTCCCTCCAAGGCAAGGAGGGATCGGGCCATTCCATTTCGGAGCTTATTTTATCGGAAATCAGCTGCAGTAGTTGCTCTTTCCCTTTTACATGGTAATACAGGGAAGCGGTCTGTACCGACAAATCATCGGCTACTTTACGCATGCTCAATTCTTTCAAGCCTGATTCGTTTAATAAACGAATAGCTGATTGCACGATCCGCACCCGGCTTAATGGCGTATGCAAGCTTTCGTTTTCTTCAGGACCGATGAGTTCCAACGATTGCCGAACCCGTTTTCTCGCCATTTGAACACTCTCCTTATTGACATTATAACATGTTTAGAATAATCTAATACCATTAGATTAATTAAGGGCATTTATATGTCCCGGAATAAAAGGAGACATTATGAGACTAAACCATTTGAATCTTTGCGTGGAAAATTTGGATGAAGCACGTGAGTTTTTTCGTGAGTTTTTCGATTTTAACCTGGTCGACCAGAAGGGGAACGCAATTGCGGTGATGAATGACGGGCACGGTTTTACGCTTGTATTGAGCAATCCCGTGTCTTTTGGGGGAACTGTCCCCGAGTACCCTAAAGACTTTCATGTCGGTTTTTATGTCGATTCAACCGATGAAGTCGATCGGCTTTGCGACCGTCTCGCGGCAGCAAATCTGCTATCCGATCAAAAACCTAAAAACATGAGGGGTGGATATACGCTGTACTTCAATGCACTGGGTGGCATCCTGTTTGAAGTGACTTGCTTCGTTGATTGAACGCCTTTGCTTCCAGATAAACATCTGGAAGCAAAAGCAATCGAAGCCAATTGTCCTCGTTAGCGTTATTGCAATACATACCCGCCATCCGTAAATAAAGTCGTGCCGGTTGTATAACTATTCGTCATTAAATAAATCACCGAATGAGCGATCTCATCCACATGTCCTACACGCTGTAACAGCGTCATGCCTTCATACGCCTCGTAAGCTTCTTTACGATCCTTCTCCGTTCTTATCGTACCAGGAGACACCACATTAACTCGAATCGGCGCTAACTCGATTGCAAGCGCCTTACCTAAACTTTCAATGGCTCCATTACATGCAGCATAAGAGGCCGCTCCGGGTATAGGTCTTTGACTCGCTGCCCCAGACATAAGAACGATTGATCCGCCTTTGGAAATATAAGGGGCAGCGTATTTTGCGGCATAGTACTGCGGCCAGAATTTATTTCGAAAACAACTCTCCGCGACCTCTTTCTCCGAAGTAATTGGGCCAAGCACATAAGTTGCTCCCGGAGTAAACAAATGATCAAACTGGCCGACTTCACGAAAAAAAGATTGAAGTGCGTCTTCATCTTTATTGTCCACCTGCAATATTTGCAACAAATCGCTATTGATGTCGGATTGCGCTTGCTTTAGCTTTTCAAATGATCGCCCAGCAATTACGACATGCGCACCTTGCCTAACAGCTTCCTTAGCTGTACCCAGGCCAATTCCAGTACTGCCACCTATAATCACAACGCGTTGATCGGTTAAGTTCATGCTGTATACTCCATCAAGTAATACGGCCCGTCTTCGGACGTTCCTTGTTCCAGGATGGTCCAGCCTCGGGATTGGTAGAAGTTCAGGGCGGACGTATTCGCCGCCACGCACTTCAAGGTCGGCCGCGGCGAAACAAACCGTTCGCAGCAGGCTTCAAGGAGCGCCGTACCCACACCTTGTCCCGCGAAATCGGGATGTACGAATAAATGGTGAATAAAATGAGTGGGAACCCATACGGACGAGAAACCCAGCACGCGCTCGCCGTCCGCGGCGATCAGAATAAACTCGTCTTCCGTATCCTTGTCGAAGTCCTCGGGAGCTATCGAAGAAGGGGCCAGCCACTTGAAATGCCGGTTTCGGGATTGGAAATAGATTTCTCTCAGCGCATCGTAATCCGCTTTTTCTGCCTGCCTAATCTGCACCTTCAAACACCTCTGCCTTTATTTCATGGAAATCCGTGAATCAAATATCCTTCTCCAAAATTAAAGCACAGAGCTGCTCTAGCTTCAAGCTGGATGGGCACCGAGCCTTCGCCTGTACTTAACAGGCGTCAGTTTTTTCTATTTACTGGCAGGATAGCAGGAAGAAATCGCGAATCTTGTCAGGGATAAAGCCTTTTGCTTTGAAACACCCTATCAAGCCCATCATTCACACCGTATTTCTACCCGTACCTGATTTGAAGGTGGCTATCGAATGGTATGCGGACTTGTTCGAACAGCCCATTCGGCCAGACAAAACGGGAGGCGGAATCTACTGGGGCGTATCCTTCGAAGGTACCGGAATTATTCTCGACAGCCAAATGTGGGGATTCCCGCCGATGATCATGTTCGAGTCGATTCGAGATATCGATGCGTCGTATGACTTCTGCACCAGTATGGGCTATTCGCATGTTGGAGAGCTGTACCGTTATGACGAGGCTAAGCATTTCGCGGTGGGCGGGAACATGGTCTGCTGGGCAATCTCGCATGAGCAGCCGGAGGAACCAGTGGGCGATACACACCCGCTGCTCACGAGGATCAGCCGAGTGATTGCGCATGGAGATCACGCGGCCGAGACGGAGAGCTGGTACGCCGGATTTTTGCAAAAGGACGTTCGGCCGGATCCGCTGGTACAAGGGTTGAACGGCATTGCGATGGACAGGGGGGCGGATCTGCTAGTCGACGACAACCGGCTGTCGCAGACTGGAAAAGCGCATTACGACAAGCTGCAGCTCGATCTGCGCGTCGCCCCGGCCCTGGTGATCGATTCCCCGGATTTAGAAGCAGCAAGAGATCACGTGATCGCGAAAGGCGCATCCGATGTGACGGTTATCGAGGAACGGATGGGCGCGGCATGTTTCACATTCTATGACCCGTACGGCAACGGGATCATGATGCGGCAAACGCGTTAATCGCATCCGATGTGACGCGGGTTCGGGGGCTGTGGCAGGCTGCTGGATGGTGATCTGTTGCAGCCCTCTCTGGGCTTCTCGAGTACAAAAAGCCGCCAAAATGCGGCGGCCTAAGGAGATGCGCGCGAGCCTTAGCTAACGATAGCCCGCGATCAAACCGATGGCGACGAGTGATTCCACTACCCAGACGATGCGCATAAACCCGACGCTATACCGAGTGTCTCGGTATAAAGGATCCGGACCTCCTCGCTGTTCAAGAACACTTTCATTAATCCGGAACTTAGAAAAATGGCGGCTAAAAGTCCCTGTGCAATGCGAACGAACCATTTCATGGTTGGTCCCTACGAGGAATGCCTGGCCAGCAGGGCGGCGAACTGATCCAAGAGCTCGATCACCCCCTCGGTCATGCCCGACTTAAGTACTCCGTCACGAATTTCTACCGATGGGGTACAAGGAAGTTTCCGTAAATTTTGTTCTTCCTTCCGCCAGTTCTTCGAACGTCACCGTGACTAGGCCAACGGCTGGAACGCCTTCAAATTCATACGTGTGGATAAGTCTATCCGGCGATGAAACTTCATGGAAAACCCCGTTATGTGCGTACTCTTTTCCGGCGGGATCCCGCAGAACGTATCTCCAAATGCCGCCTTTCTTCACGTCCAAGCTGTCCACGATCGTCGTCATGAAGCTCTTCCCCCAAAATTCGGGGATATAAGCGGCGTCCGTCCACATTCGGAAAACCAGCTCTCGGCGAGCTTCGAATGTCCGACTGATGATTATTTCCTGTTTGTTCGGTTCCGCAATTATTGATGTTTTGAGCATGTTCAATTCTCCTCTTCAAATTGAAATGGTCACATAGGTTCGTTCCCCTGTTCCTGCACTTTGCAGAGAAGAGCGTCCAACCGGTCGAACTGCTCCTCCTTAGCGTTCAGGAACGATTGCACCCATCTGTCCAACTCAGCGAACTGCTCCTTCTGGACGCTAAATATTCGCCGGTTCGCAACTGCATCCACGACAACGAGTCCCGCATCGCTTAGCACCCGGAGATGCTTTGATGACTGGGGTAACCGGAGTGAGAGTCGTTCTGCAATTTCCCCGAGCGTGAGGGCCCCCACGTCCCGCAATAGCTCTACGATATTCATCCGGTTAGGTTCTGCAAGCGCGCTCAACGTTGCCGCATTCATGGACCTACCTCCTTTCCAAAGCGGATCGTGATCTACTTGATGAAGACAATATACCACGATTGGAATTTTCCTGTAAAGGAAATTTCTATACAGGGAAATTTCATATCGAGAAAAATATAACAAGTCGCGTAAATCGGGTAACGATAAACTAATTGCAATTTGCAGTGCGCATTTTATACTCAAGAAGTAAGTTTTTACAGAAATATTTTGTATCGGGGATTACGCTAGGATCAGTGAAAGAATAAATCAAAGTTAAGAAAGCAGGGGAGCGACATGACAAAAAAAGTGCTTGTCACCGGTGCGGACAGAGGGCTGGGCTTTTCATTTACGAAGCAACTGCTGGAGAAGGGCCACACTGTATTTGCGGGACAATTTATTGAGGATTGGCATTTTCTGAGCGAGCTTCAGGAGAAGTATCCAGAGACATTGCATATTGTGCCACTCGATATCGGAGACGATGAAAGCGTCAAACGCGCAGCACGCCGGGTGGCCTCCAAGACGCAGAGTCTAGACATCATTATTAACAATGCAGGTATTGGTACACAGGGCGATAACTCGACAATTTTGGTCGAACAGGATTTTAATCTGATGCAATCCATCTATAACATCAATACGCTCGGTTCGCTGCGAGTGACGAACAGTTTGATCGGATTGCTGCTGCAGAGCGAGGATAAGCTGGTCGTGAACATTTCATCGGAAGCGGGCAGCGTAGCGCGCAACCACCGTATTTCCGGTTATGGCTACTGCATGTCCAAATCGGCGCTGAATATGCAGTCGGCTATTGTCCATGAGCATCTGCGGAAGCTGGGCGGTCAGGTGATGGTGTTCTATCCGGGGTGGCTGCAATCGTATATGAGCGGCGAATTGAATGAGAATGCGCCTACGCATCCAGATGAATCGGCTGCCAAGATCATTGGCCTGATCGAACAGCGAGAGCAGTATGCAGGAGAGCACCCCATCTTCTTGGATATGGACGGCAATGAGTGGCCTTGGTAGACTAAGGATAATTATGGAGGGGGAGGAAAGAACATGTTTAAAGCGTTGGCGCTGGGAAATTACACGGATGTGAAATATCATCCATTTGAAAAAGTGGACCGCGAAATTGAAGCTTGCTTTGACGGGGTTGCGGAGGTTACCAGTACAGGCGATTACAGCGTGCTGAACCAAAAGACGCTTGGCAGCTACGAGCTTTTTATCTCGTATACGGAATTTGCGGATGAGCCACTATCGCAGGAGCGTACTGCAGCCCTGTTGCAATATGTGGCAGGCGGAGGCGGGTTGCTAGTCATTCATAATGGTATTTCGCTGCAAAAAAATAAAGAGCTTATGGCAATGATCGGCGCCAAGTTTACCGGACATCCTGAGTTTACGACACTCCCCGTAAGAAGCGTGCAGCCGGATCATCCGATTATGAAGGGAATCGCCCCTTACGATATCGATGACGAGCCGTACAGATTTGATATGATGCCGCACTATGAAACTACAATTCTGGCCGAATACGAGCACGATGGGCAGCTATGGCCGGCTGCATGGGCGCATGAATTCGGTCTGGGCAGAGTGGTCTACCTCATGAACGGACATCAATTATCCTGTTTCTCGGTGCCGGCATTTCGCCAACTGATCAAGCAAGCCGGTCTCTGGGCAGCTAAATTCTGGTAGGTAGAGCCTTGGCAACCCTGGAAGCTGCGAAACAACAGGCGAAGACCATCTACCCCATTTTGGGACTTGTAAGCGCAGCCCATCTGCTGAATGATTCCTTACAGGCCGTCATAACCGCCTCGTATCCTGTGCTACAGGAGGCGCTGTCCTTAACGTTTACCCAGTTGGGATTCATTACATTCGCGCTGTATTTCACGTCGTCTGTCATCCAGCCCTTCGTTGGCGCGATTGCCGATTCGCGTCCGTCACCCTTTATTTTGCCGATCGGCATGTTCATGGCTATGCTCGGCATGTTCGGCCTCGGCTTAGCCCCGGCATATTGGGCGATACTCGCAGCGGTGCTGTTCGTCGGAGTCGCGTCGGCGATGTTTCATCCTGAAGGAGCCAGAATTGCGTACATGGCAGCGGGGCCCCGAAGAGGACTTGCCCAGTCCATCTTTCAGGTGGGAGGTAATATAGGCAGTGCGCTTGCGCCGCTTATGACCGCCTACATTTTCTTTCCGTTCGGACAAAAAGGAGCTTACTGGTTTATTCTGTTAGCCGCTGTGGGACTTATCATTCAGATCTTTGTGGCCCGTTGGTACGGTCAGCAACTGCAGTTGATGCCGACCATCGTTCGTAGGAAAGAACAGAAGAAAGTGACCTCAGATGAACGGAGCGGCGTTAAAAAGTCGATCTTCTATGTAATCGTACTCGTTTTTGCCCGTTCCTGGTTCAGCGCCAGCATCGGCACCTATTTCGTCTTTTTCCTGATGGAGAAGTTCGATCTATCGATTCCAAATGCGCAAATCTATATCTTCACATACATGGGCGCAGGCATTATTGGCACTTTACTTGGTGGTCCCTTGTCCGACAAGTACGGCAGAAGAAATGTGATCCTGCTATCTCTGTTGGGGACTCTCCCATTTGCACTTATTCTGCCTTTCTCGGGATTGATCGCTGCTTATCCTCTACTTTTCCTGCTTGGTCTGATTAACCACAGCAGCTTTTCAGTCACGGTAGTCTATGTACAGGAAATGATGCCTGGCAAAGTTGGAATGGTATCGGGCTTGATTACGGGTCTGGCCTTCGGCATGGGGGCGCTGGGCTCTATGGTGCTCGGCATTCTGATCGACTTAACGAGCATATCGACTGTTATTGTTGCTTGCTCTTTTATGCCGCTCCTTGGTTTTATCGGGTTTATGCTTCCGCCGGACAAGCGTCAAAAGAGCGGTGCGGCCCACGTCTAAACATTTGTCGAACACCCGCCTCCCGATAATGCAAAAGGAGGCGGGTGTTCGCGTTAAACGGTAGACGCTCTCTTTTTTCTACGGATGAAGCGCCGATCGATGAAAAAAGCGACGAGCAGAGAAAGGACGCCGAGCAAAATCGGTATGCCGAACGCTTCTAAAGAGAAGGATCTGCCTTCCAACTTCAGGTGGTCGGTGGCACGATATTCGAGCCGCTTGGCGGCAAATTTCGCCGTCTGGATATCTTCTTGACGGGCCAAATCCTCGAATGCGGGATCCATTGCAAACCGGTCCGCCGCGTCACGGTGCAGGAATAGCAGTTTCGCGTTATTGCCGCTGTTCTTCCATTGGTTGATGTCTTCGGCGGCTGCAGCATCGGCATCGGCACCAACGACAATCATTTTCGCCAGCTTAGGCACGTTGTTGATCTGATATCGCGCGACTAGGTTCAGGCCGTGCTTCGTTACAATCGGTTCGTTTGTACTGGAAACGGTTAACGTTATCGTCGTGCCGGAAGCGGCGTACGTATCGAATGCGGCGGACAAGTCCAGCTCATCGGCGCCGTTGTATAATAGCACGCCCGCTTTTACTTTGTTCCACTGAAAAGCGTTGTTTAGTACGTACGTGATATCGCTCAGCCCGGCAACGAACGGTTTCATTTGCGGGTTTGTCACGTAGTCGTAAGAGGGATAGTTCATCTCTTTCGCCACTTTCTTCGCCGCCGCCTCACCCAACTGTTGGGAGATGACGTATAACGTAGCGTCGATCCCCGATGTCAGACCGGCGGAAGATACAATATGGCCTTGAGGGACGTAGCGCTGATCTTTCACCCACTGGGTGTCCGGATATTTTTTAATGAGCCGGTTGATGTCTCCCCAGTGCGTCGCTGCCGTTTTACCGTTCAGCAAGCCGGTATCCGCCAGGTTTTCGGCTCCGTTGCAAATAGAGATTAACGTCGTCTTGGCGCCAGAGTGCTTCCGTATCCATTCACGGACTGGCGCGTATTTTTTCTCGTCTAAAATCGGCATAAACGGAATGACAATAATGTCTGGGTTTCTGCCGAGCATCGCATCCATTTCTTCAAACGAATAATGCGGGACGACATCGAGTCCGCCGGTTAGCGATTTAATTCCGCGATCGGGGGCCACGCCGTATACATTGTAAGCTTCCGTCATCGCAAACATCTCGTACGGAACCAGAAAATCGAACACCTCCGTCACTTCATTCGCCAGCAGCACGGCCACTGTCGGTTTGTTCGCTTCATATTTCGGTACCTGCACATCCGCCAATTTAGGCGAGGTTTTATCGTAAACCGACATTCCGGCATTCATCGTATGGATGAACCCGATCGCGCCTGTCCCCCCTAAGACGACAACAAAAACGATGAGATAGATCATGATACGTAATACAGCTTTCACATGCTTCGCTCCTTCGGCCTAATCTGCTTCCCCATTAAATTTATCAGAATATGATAAACATATCGTCTGACTGTGGTTTGGTAGAAGGCTCGCCTAACGTTGGAGCGGCCGCTGGACTCTGGTCTGTATTAGAAAGGAAGTGTCGGACTTATATTGCGGAACCGGATGGAAACCGGTTTATGGTAAACGGAATAATTATTCTTGGGGCCTCATTCGTGTGATACAAGTATTGCTCACTTTCCGGAGCGATTTGCGTGGCAGTGTCATGAGTAGAGGGTTTAAAAAGAGTATAATAATATGTTTTCAGTGTTACTAGTTTCAATATCGATTTCCCCTATGCTGCCGGACCGCTCAAAAGCCATATGTACTTGCGTTAGCGGTTATACCAAAAAGAAAGTGACTAGGGTTAGTGGATATTACAGGGGTTATGGATCAACCAGCGATTCCTCCAACATTGATTCTTATACAAATTTCTATTCGGACAGCTACAATTACTATGGATCGTCAAAAATCACCAATTTATACAAAGGAAATTATTTCGTAGGAACTACTGATAGCGAGTTTGTTGATAGCAGTGATCAAAATGCTGCTATAAAAGAAAAGTATTTACTTTATAATTTTTTGGATTACAATTTGAATGGCTTTGGCATTAAATACTTATTGTGGCTCTAAATGAGGTAGAGTCGGATAAGTCAAAGAGCAGTCTGCATTAAATATAGTAACTCAATTTAATGAAGATTTGGGATATGATGAAGCCTCGGCCGTAAGCAGCAGTAGGTTCGATTTAACCAGCGAAATTACTTTGAAGATTACCTTTGTAATGTTGCGGGAAGTATAAACCTAACCGTCTTTCTCGAGATATTCAGGCGCTCGGCGATAGCCACCGGCCCCAGCCCTTTCGCCTGTAGAGCTTTTATCGTCACGACTTGAATTATCCATAATCTTCCATACTCACCCTTCGCGTTATCACTATGAAGGGTATCGGAATCTTTCAAATTGCACGTTCTACCCTGCGATTATAATGGGTAATTATGCACGGTTTTTTTGGTAATGCACATTTGGGGTAATTTCATATTTTCTTAGACAATTAAAGTACAGAGCATCTGAGGCGTGACCTCCGGTGCTCTGTTTTTATGGCTGTAGTCAATATTAAGTCAACAATGGCTTTCATTGGCACTTTCAGCGCGGAACTGAGTGAATACCCGAAAAACAATACAATTGGAAGCCCGAATTCCTTTGGCTAAGCACTTTAGCATCATATTTGAAGTTAGCAATCAAAGAGTGTGCTAATCAACTCATGATTCAACTAGACTTGTAGTAGCGTAATCTTGAACAAACTAACCGGCGACAGCGTATACTAACTTTAGTGTGGATTTTACTATATAGGACAATTTAATTGGGATTGTATGTCTCTAGACTTACTTGTGGTAAAATATTACCATAATATTAGGTTAAAGGGAGTTTTCATTCAATGATAAACATTAATCTGGGAACAAGAATCATTATGTTTTCGATCTGTACTTCAATTGAATTTGATTTAAAGAATTATTTATTATCCTGCGGATCGAATATTAAGTATTCCCCAGAAATGATTAGTAAAGCTAAGTTTAGAAACGCAAAAATTGATATCGAAAATGATGCTGATATGCTAAATCAACTGGATTTGGGAGATTATGTAACGATTATTTCTGGCAATCCTTTTGACTTTAAGACAAATAATGAAAAATCGCAGTTAATGGTTGAATACTTCGAAAAAGTAATCCCTGTGAGAAATAGAGTTATGCATACAAAACCGTTAGAACTAGGTGATAGGGCAATTCTTTCAGAGGTAATTGAACAAATTGATGAAACAATTCATTGGATTGAGTGGGTACAAACATTAGAAACAAGAAAAATAATAAATACAGATCCAAGTAGATTAGTTGTTCAGAGTTATCCCAAGGTTATCGAATTTAGCCCTCAGATTTATCATAATATTCCTGAGCCTGAATTTGATGATACAGGTTACATTGGAAGGAAAAAAGAAGTTACCGAAATCAAGGAATTGCTTCTAAACAATAAAAACCAAATTATTACCATTATAGGTAATGGAGGAATTGGGAAAACGGCGATAACAGTAAAAACTTTATATGATTTAATTGAAGATCCACGATGCAAGTTTGATGCAATTATATGGATATCTTTAAAAACAAGAACTCTATCAAAGGGTGAATTTGTTATTTTAAATAATTCAATTAAAGATATCCCTAATTTATATTTGGCTGGTGAATTAAGTGCTGTCAAAGAAGAGGGCCAAACTCCAAAAGAAAACCTATTAAAATTTATGAAAGAATTTAATGTTTTGTTAGTATTGGACAATCTAGAGACGATAAATAATGAGGATATTAATCAGTTTATTAAAGATATACCTGAAAATTCTAAGGTATTAATTACATCTCGTCACGGTATTGGAGAGCTTGAATACCGATATGTCCTTCAAGGAATGAGTAGTAAAGATTCAACTACATACTTCAGAGAACTTTCTAAATATTACGGCTTAGAGTTATATAAACGAACAGATGATCAAATTAAAGAAGTTGTTAACAATCATTTGTATTCTAACCCTCTTTCAATTAAATGGTTTATTTCCGGTGTATTTAATGGATTAAGTGAAAATGTATTAATTTCGAAAAAATCAGAACTTGTTGAGTTCTGTATGTCTAACGTGTATAACAAGTTAAGTCCAAATTCAAAAGCAATCCTGCAACTATTTTTAATTGAGAAGAAAGAGTTAAGTTTAGGCGAAATTGATTATTTTAGTGATATTTCAGACGTTGAGTTAAGAGTAGCTATTAATGAATTACTTTATACGAATATGATAATGTTAAGAGCGGGAATATATACTGTGAATGACATGTCAAGGGATTACTTAACTATTTATCAAGCACCTGACAACAAATTGGTTACAAGTACTTTCAGTAAAAGGAAAAAATTAAATGACATATTACAATCCATTAGAGTAGAAAATGAGAATGATCCCTTTAACCCAAAATCAATGTTCGCAAATCTACAAAATGATAATAGAAAACTTGCATCTTATTATCTTACAAATGCACTGGAAAGAAGTTCGAAAAATGATTGGGAAATTGCTTTTCACTTTGTAGAAAAAGCTGCAAATATCTCGCCTGACTATTTTGAAGTATATAAAATAAAGGCTTTTATTATGGCAGAAAAGACAGAACTATTCGGGGCATTAAATAACTACCAAATAGCGTTAGATAAATGTGATACCGAATTTGAAAGAGCTTCCGTGTTGTATTTATTTGCTGTCTTTTATGTTATAAAGCTGACGGAACATACTAAGGCGCTAGAACTTATACTTGAAGCAGAAAAGATCTGTCCAGATGAAATAATGATACTTTTAGAAAAAGCACGTATTTTAATGTATCTAGGAAAATATAATGAAGCAGAAGAAATACTTGCATATTATAGTTTACATAGGGAAAAGTATAATCTAAAAACACAGAACATTCTTGCTTCAAGATTTGCAGAGTTATTTAGAAGAAAGTCAGAGAAATTTGAAAATAGAGATATTGATAAAAAAAGAGAACTATTATTCCGTGGTGTGGAAGAGATAGAAAAATTACCACAGATTGATAGGAGATCCTACCTGACACTAATTTCTATATTGAAAGAAATATCCTATTTATATTTTGATCAAACGAGTATGGAATTTTTAGTTGAAGTTCTCAAGCGGCATTTTAGTAATATTAAATCTATAAACCATTTAAATATTAAGAGAATACAGGAAGTGTTATTGGCACATAAGGCTCAAATTCCACAAGAGTTATTTAATTCGCTAGTTCCATTCATTACGGATTATAAAGCTGAAGCAAGAAAAATTCTAGAAAAGAACAAAGGAATAATTGTGTTTACCAAAGATCATTTTGGTTTTATAGAAAACGCACATTATAAGAGTCTATACTTTAATAAAAAAATTCTTCCAGAAGGAGTAGAAGTTGGTGATTTGGTTGAGTTTGAAATTAAAGAATATCCGGGAGGACGAACGTATTGTAACAGTATTATTAAGGTCGAGATAGAGGAAGAAGTATACGAATCGTAATGCTAAGTTCCTAATTATTCAACGAAACATTATGTAGAATCACACCATGCACTATAATATTCTGCTAAAGAATTCAATAACAGGGTGGAAATCTATAGATATTTCGCTGTATATTGGAGAGAGATTTAGCTGCTCCATTCTAAATTGCGAGAGGAAGAGTCGGATGAATCAAAGATATCGTAGACGGAATACGGCTGCTTTTACGGCTGCGTCTTATTTTGCGCTGGGTGTGGGCCTCTTGCTCTTCTGCTTGGGCGTGTACAACGCCGATTGGGAACTGAATGTGAAAGGGTATTACCTGCTGTGCATGGTACTGATCACAATTACCTGTATTGTTGTGCAGAAGGTCGTTAGAGATAATTCAGAAGATAAAGAATTTCGTTTGGATAACCCGAGGCACCGTATGAGGAATACATCGGCTTTCACAGGCATGGCTTATGCGGGTTTGGTAATCGGGTATGCGATGTTCTTTATTGGGATTTACAATGCTCCGTTTGAATTAAATGTAAAGGGATACTACATAGCTGTTATTTTTTTGATATCTTATAGTGCCATTGGCGTCCAAAAAGTAACGCGGGATAACGCAGAAGACAACGAAATCCTTGCCGAGCAAGAAGCCAAGCGGAATACTTCGGGATACGCAAATCAAGCAGTGGGTGAAGATTCCTAAATAACGAGGACATGAATACAGAGCACGGTGTGATGAACACCGTTGCTCTGTATTTTTGTAAAGATAAAATGAAGGGCGGGGGCTGCTTGAACACTCAGTTGTACTTGGATAATATCGTCTCCATGTTTAAGGAAGAACTCAGGGACAATTTGTCGGGTATTTACTTACACGGTTCATTGGCTATGGGGTGTTTTAATCCCCACAGAAGTGATATTGACTTCATCGTTGTGGTAAAAGAAAGCTTGACCTCGGAAAATAAAAAAAGAATTGCGAAGATGACCTTAATGATGAACGATAAAATGCCCAACGAAAAAGGGTTGGAGTTCAGCGTAATCTTGGAAATGTACCTGATGCCTTTCGTTTATCCCACTCCATGCGAGTTTCATTATTCCGATTTCCATAAGGAAAGGTATCGATCGGATGAAAACTACCTTTGGGGAGGATACGAGGATAGCGACCTGGCGTCACAACTGGTTGTTGCTTACCATAGAGGAATTCCCTTATATGGCAGACCGCTTAATGAGCTATATCAACCTATTGAAAGACAATATTTTCTGGCGTCTATTCTTCATGATATAGAAGGTGCTTCTCAAGACATTTTCAAACATACCATGTATCTGACCTTAAACTTGTGTAGAGTTCTGTTCTTCTTGAAAGAGGGGGATATCTCGTCCAAAAAAGAAGGGGGAGAATGGGGAGCCCATTCACTTCCCAATCCATATCGAGACTTGGTCATGCAATGCTTAGAAGAGTATACAGGGAATGCAGGTAAAAGCGAGTTCGACAATCAAATCCTATCGAGTTTTGCTGAATATATGTTACATGAAATAAACCGGTTGAGGCTGTAACAGGACGTCGGTTGCTCCTGTTGCAGCCCACTTCGAGTTTTCTATTCAACAGCTTGCAAACGACAAAAGGTATAAAACTATAACGGTTTTATAGGCACGCAAATTTCACAAAAGTCATCCATAAGCATCTTACCAGTGTATCTTTCTAGAATGGGTTTGTTGTCCATTTGATACTTGCCGTTCTGTAAAGCCGGATACAATTCAGCCCATGCTTTTTGAATATCTTCCGCTGTGTGTTTAACCTTGCAAATCATATATTCTCCGCCAGAAAGTTCACTTTCGCAGATAGAATCGTCAATTTGATAATCCTCTGAAAGAACAATACCTGCATCATACCTACAGTCTGCAGGAGGTGTTGTTTCGGGGTTATCTTGTGGTATTCCGAGTAATATGGCCGATTCTTCAAGCAAACCTTTCTCCGCAGCCCACCTTTTTAACTTCTCCATGGCTAGAGTATTGGCGGGACCATACGGACCGACTTGTCGAACGTAGGCAATGCGGTAATGTGGCAGAGTCTCGACTGTAATCATTGTTTATTTCTCCTCTCCTATTTGGTGATAGTTGATACGTTTTGGATGCTATCATGATATAAAAAATATATCCATCCGTTTTTTATTAATCACGAGTTACGATTCAGTAAAGGAAATGAACGTTTGGGCAGTCTTGCATTATCGTGCACGGAATGCACGGATACGAGCTCCATATCGAGATATAGTCAGTTTGGGGAGGATGACCGTGGATGGATTGGGTTGAAAGAATGAATAAAGCTATCGGTTACATCGAGGATCATATCAACGGGGATGTAGATTATGAAGGGGCGGCCAAAGTCGCATGTTGCTCGGTGTACCATTTTCAACGCATGTTTTCGTTTATAACGGATGTTCCACTATCGGAATATGTGAGAAGGCGGCGACTAACGTTAGCGGCTTTTGAACTTCAGAACAGCTCTATTAAAGTGATTGATCTGGCGCTTAAGTACGGGTATGAGTCGCCGGAATCGTTCACCCGCGCGTTCCAGAACTTGCACTGTACTACTCCGACGGCGGCGCGCCGAAACGGAACAAAACTCAAAGCCTATCCACGGATCTCTTTTCAAATCTCGATTAAAGGAGCGGCTGAAATGAATTATAGGATCGAGGAGTTGAAAGGGTTTTCCATTGTAGGGATGCAAGAAAGAGTGAATACAAGCGAAACTTCTACGATTATTCCCCGCATATGGAACAATGCTCGGGAAGGAGGACTCTTCGAACGGTTGTGGGAAATCGGGGCATTCGATCATTCGATGCGGGGGTTACTCGGCGTGTGCGCCGACGGCGACTTCGGAAAGAACGAGGAGTTTCATTACATCATGTCTATCGTATCGGAACAAGCGCCGCCTGAACGGATGGTTAAAAGAGACTTTCCGGAAGCGACATGGGTAGTGTTCGAGGCGGAAGGAGGGCCGGAAGGAATTGGGGGGATATGGAAGCGGCTGTATACCGAGTGGGTCCCGGTTTCTGGTTATGAGCTTGCCTATCTGCCTGCCATTGAGTGCTATTTGCCTCCGGAAGAAAACAGGAATGAACTTTGGGTAGCGGTTGTAAAAAAATAACGACGGAAAAAGCCACCGGAGTTCCGGCGGCTGGTCACGGTGAAAAACAAACGCGACAATCATTCAAAATATAGCAATTATGGATAGGGAAATTCTAGTTAACCTAGGTAGATAGAACTACAATGTTTCTTATTTGGCTTCTTTCATCCTGAGCTTAACCGTGTCGGGCGAATGGATTTATTTCGTGGATACCAGCGATGACGGATTGTACAAGATGAAGAAGGATGCCATGAAGCTCACTCGTCTAAGCGGCACGAAGGTTAAAGCCGCTGGTATACTTCGCATAGAGGGCAGTTGGATCTACTTCATGTACAATCGAGAGCCATTTAAGATCAAAACGGACGGAACCGGTTTTCAAAAGATCGGTTTATAATACAAAGAAGGCTGCGATAGGTCACATGCTCCCGACCCATCGCAGCCTTAAATCCAGAAGGTATTACAATCCGACAACCACGTAATTACTTAAGCTGCCCATGCTGGCCTTCTCCTGCTTGTCTTTGGGCAGACCGCTGATGACTTTTCTTGCCTCTTCGACCAGATCGCTTCGATCGATCTTTGCGCCCAATCGAATCACAATATGAGTGCTGCCTGTCTGAACTTGCTTGGACAACGTGGAACCGAATTCGGAAGACGATTTAGCCTCCAGACCGTTCGCGACATAATAATCCTTGGAACCGTCCTTAGAGATGAATTTCGAAAGCTCTTCGTCCTTCCAGAATTCCTTAGACATCGTGAAGTTCAAAGACTCTGCGATCTCATCGCTGGAGTAGAAGAGAAGATAAGGGATACCGCTGTTCGTTGCATTGTTCGTAGAGTCAACATGCACCCAGCCATTGTCTAGCTTGACCTTATTCCAAGCATGAGGAACGCCGTTCATATCGCCGGTTACGACGATCGTCTCCACTCCTGCCAAATCGCTTAACATCTTATACACGGAAGCATAAGAAGCGCATACGCCGACCTTCTTAACCATAATGCCGTAAGTCGTGAATGAGTCGTTGAATGCAGGGTCGATCTTCCGGAAATTGTTGGCCTCTGCGTTCTCAAGCGCGGCATTGTCATACTTCGTATGGTCATTTAGATAATCGTAAATGGCTTTATACTTTTGCTCTGCGGACATGTCCGGTTTAATTGTATCAGCCACGATTTTGTTCGCCTCGGCCAGAACTTCCTGCTGCTTTTGCTTGATCGCGTCCGCCGATTCTTCATACTCTAGCTTTAGCGTCAAGGACTTATAATCGTATCCCCAACCCTGTAGCCCCATGACAAGCGGATTCTGGTACATCACTTCTTGCATGACGTCGGAGATAGTCTCGAAGTTCTGGGCTTCGGGAAAAGCCTTCAGCGAGATGCTTTCTTGAACATCAATCATGTTGATCGCTAAATACTCTTCGAGCGCCGTATCTGCATTGACCTTAACATCCTCGATAACTTCGGGAACAGGTACCGATTGTTGATTGCCCTCGTCGACTTTTTGCTTCGTATTTTCCTTTTGGGCTTCTTCTATGCCTTTATCCTGCTCCAAGCTAGAAGATGGAGCTTCAATAACCGTAGGGAGATCAGGGTCGGGTACGTAGTCGGTCGTGTTCTCAGGCGCGAAAAAGCCGGTAGAACTGTCTTTAGGCGTAGCTTCGGCAAGTGCCTTCAGATCAGCTTCCGTCAAGTTCTCGACATATACGGCACCCTTCATAGCCGTACCTTTGATCGCAGCGGGAATTTCAGTGCTTCCATGTTCTTGAATGCTTACGTTAGTGTCGTAAATGACATCTCTCGAAGAATGGGAGCCATCGATCAAGGTGACATCGATTTTCGTCGGCAAAGAAGAAGCACGATCGAATGTGGAATATAATATATTGTTGATTCCATCAAGCTCTTTCGGTAATTGCGAAGATAACGTTATCGTGCTTGCGGCATTGCTGAAAATAGACTCTTTGCCATCTTTGACCGCCGTAACATAATACTCGCCGTTAACGCCTTGGTTTTGAGATACGACCCTGCCATCGTTGCCTTTAACTAAGCCGCCGTTGCCGTTTTTCAAGAAGTCGTCAAACTCGGTCTCCGTAATCGTAGCTTGCAGCAATGGACCAGGCCCTATGTACCCTTCCTCGGCTCCCGTTACCGCCAAGTTCTTGGTTTCCAACAATACGATTTTGCTGCGCTGATAAACTTTGTATTCCGTTGCGCCTTCTACCTTATCCCAAGTTAATTTGAAACGACCGTCATTGCCGACGTTATACTTGAGGGTCGGAACTTCTACTTCGGATTTGACAGTGAACGGAACAATAATAGGCTTCTCTAGCTTAGTAGGCGTTGTCGCATCCATATCGTAGTTGATACGGACATAGTAGATCGGGGCATTTCCCCAACCATCGTACCCGTTCAGGTGATCGGAAGTAGATAACACCGCGCTACTCGGCTTTACCTCAAGCGTATTCTTATTCTCTTGATAGTCTTTAGGGGAGACAAAGGTTAAGATACGACTCTTATCCTCTGCTTTAATATCCGTGTGGACGGTGATCACATCGTTCTCGCCCGTTACGTCGCTGTTAAACTTAAACTCGAATACTTTGTCCCGAGGAACATTGTACATAGGCATTAAAGCCTTGTCCTTATCGGAACCGTACTTCTTCTTGAGATCAAGAACCGTTACCCCGCTCGTGTTAATGATGGTTTCCGTAGGGGACTTAGAAGGTTGCACTTCTTCCTTACCGCCGAAACAAGCGGTAAGGAGCATACTGACAAGCAAGAATAATGACAACGTCTTTTTCAAATCGTACACCTCTCCGCACCTAATAGAGTCAAAAGTCTCTGTTATTCGACAGTATTATACATGATTTTGGCAGGATATGGTGTTTAAATTAAGTTAAAGAAAAGTCGACATTATTTTTCAAAATCATAGGAGCCGCTAAACAGATTATCGTCGTGGAAAGCAAGGATTAAGATATCGTAGTGTTCGCTGGTAAGAATCTCTTTCAAGCTGAACTCCGAATAATAGCGATTGTCGTAAACCGTGAGTTTGTTAAAATGTTGGGCGATATACGGCGTAATGGGATTCATAAAAGAATCTTTAAGCAGTAGAACGTTTAGTCGATTGTTTGCTTTCGGGTTTTCATAAGCAATCTTTCGTCTATCCCCGCCATAGATGGTGCCGTAAGAATAAGTGCTTTGACCCCGTTTGAAACCGTAAAAATCGTTAAAGTTCTTGACCGTTTGCGTCCCGTCTTTATTAATCACTTCAAAAGGACTAAACGCGAAAGGTGCTTTCGGTTCGTAGATCACCGTTCGATCGGCTGTTTTAGGATTGACGACAAAATTGATTTGCGAGTTATAACTGCCCTCGAAGCTGCCGATCGTTAATGCGGAGACGCGAATATCGTCCAGAGACATCGGCTTGCCGTCGAACTTGGGCGATTTGTCGGAGATCTCCGTGATCATATCTTGATAAGCGGTAAAAGCGCCCTTGATATTCCAATGGTGGTCGGTTTCCAAATAAAGTTCTTCCAGCTTCGCGTTCGTGAAGGAATCGAACCTCTTGCCGATATCCACGACGTTTACGTTCTGATCGAGCTTGGATAAGAAATAGTCCTTCGATCTAGCATAAGCGTCGGTTTGCATATAGTCCGGATAAAGATGCATCAACGCTTTGGTTCTCGACGGATTAAAGACGAAATACGTTTCGGTCTGTTGATTTTCGGCGAACCGAATCGCGTCGTTTAATTTGGCGGTCGATTCGTCGATTTTATCCGTATGAACGACTTTGTCCGTAACCGGAAATATCCACTTTTTGTTGATGACCACTAGATTGGAGACGATACGCGAATCCTTCACGACCGTTCCGTCATCGGGCTTCTGCGGGGTTTTTATGTCGAACAAGTTTTCCAGCAGCATGGAGTTGAACATCCCAGAATTTTGTTGATGTTGATAGAGGCTCACCATTTCGTTGCGAAACGCGATTTGATCATTGAAATACTGATTCATGTCCTCGAAGAAACTCCGTGTCGTAACGGCGTCTATGCTGAAAGTGGGCAACTTGCTTAAAGTTCGATTTTCAATGGGGGAGACGTCTTTATCCGGAGAGACGATGCTGGCAAGCGCGAAACCGAAAATAATAGCTAGGAATAGCACCATATAAATGATGGAGACGGGTTTATTCACTTCGGTACTCCTTAGGATCGATTAGAATCTGAAATACAAAAAAGGGTTATAGGTTGAATTAATAAGATATAAGATCACTTCCGCGAAGAGGAAGAAGTGAAGCAGCAGCGCGCCAACCGTTTGGACTTGCGTGATCGACTTGCCGAACCGAAGCTTTCGAAGGCTAGGATAGATTGGCGCGGCGACCAGAATGGCAACGGCCAACTGGAGCCAATTCATAGATAACAACGACAATGCTTGGGAGTCGAAAATGGCGTTGCCGTGGGAGTAGAACATGGAACGAATGAAATCCGTTGCGTATCCGAAGTCGTCGGCTCGGAAGAACACCCACCCGATCATGACAAGCAGGATGACCGCTGCATGATTTAACGGAAAGATCTTGGACAGTATCCTTTCGAGACCGGCTTTCTCCGCGGCGATCAAGATGCCGTAGTACATTCCCCAGGCAATAAAAGTCCAACTCGCCCCGTGCCAGAACCCGGTCAGCGCCCACACGATGAATAAGTTGCGATACATTTTCCACGGGGCGACTCGGCTTCCGCCGAGCGGGATATAGACGTAGTCCCTGAACCAACTGCCAAGAGAAATGTGCCAACGCCGCCAGAACTCGGAAATGCTCTTGGAGATGTACGGGTAGTTGAAATTCTCCGCGAACTCGAAGCCGAACATTTTACCCAGCCCGATCGCCATGTCGCTATAACCCGAGAAATCGTAATAGATTTGCAACGTATAAGCGATAATGCCCACCCAAGCGCTCCCTGTGGAAAGGTCCATGGCGGAAGTGGCGAATACGGTGTCCGCGACGGAGCCGAGCGGGTTGGCCAAAAGGACTTTTTTGGACAATCCGAGAATAAATCGTCTGATTCCGTCGGCGAATTGAACGGAAGTAAATACGCGTTGGCTGAGCTGCGCGGCGACCGCATTGTATCGAATGATGGGACCTGCTACGAGCTGCGGGAAAAACGTAATGTAAAGCGCCAGATTGAAGAGGTTACGTTGCGCTTTTTCCTTCTTGCGATAGACGTCGATTAAATAACTGAGGACGTGAAACGTATAGAAAGAAATGCCTAAAGGCAGCGGCACCGGCACCGGCTTAAGATGAATATTCGTTTGCAATGCGGAATTGATCATATCGACAAAGAAGTTGGCATATTTGAAGAAGCCCAGAAGCCCGATGTTTACCACGATCGCCATCGTTAAGATCGAGACTCTCTTATTCCCGCGATTCCCCGCGTTATCGATCCATATCCCATAACCGTAGTTAAGGATGATAGATACGATCATGAGTGCGACGTATCTCGGCTCGCCCCAGGCGTAGAAGACCAAACTGAAAATCAATAGAATCGTATTTTTATATTTGAACGAAACGGCAAAATAAAGGGAAAGAACAAGCGGCAAGAAGAAAAACAAAAAGATGACTGAACTGAAAACCAAAACGGAATTCCTCCTGATGTCTGCGATCAAATGTGAGAAAGCTTGATTATATCAAACTTAGACCTATCAGGATGAAGTAGCTTTTTCCAAACCTGCGCTTTTCGAAACTTTCGAGCGAGGATTTCCGTCAATAGGCGTAGGATAATTATGGTAATGGGTGGGGCTTTACAGCTCGCATAGGAGGAGTCCGATGAAAAGGATACGGTATGGGATTCTATTGCTATTGGCCGCTGTGACAATATTACAAGGGTGCAGCAGAGGGAAGATGGACGAGAATGCGCCAGTGGGTATTCCGTTGATTAAAGACGTACAGTCGATTGCCGTACTGGACCGTGACGGTAACATCGTTGCGGAGCATCGGGAGCTTGACGTCATCGACCAGTTGCTGCAGGGAATGAAGGTTGCAAGGCTCTCCTATATCGGGGATCCGGAAGAATCCGGCGATCTGTATGAGATCATGATAACCGGCAACGGGGAGTCTCGTACATTTTCCATCAACGATCTGAGGGGAACGGATACCCTGGGTGTCAGCGTCAAACTCTATGCAACGTTGCCGAATGAACAGAGCGCAAGGGCTTGGTCGTTGAAAACGGCTTGGATGCAGCTGCTGCTGGATCCTGCTGTTAACGAAGATGAGCCTGAGCTGTTCGTTACACTTAATGAAACCAGCGATAGCGTCATACTGGTGGCCAATCGCGATATTGATCAGCAATCTTTAGAAGGGGCCATCCAATCCACTCTTAATATCAGATCGAAAACCACGGGCGGAACCACAAACTACACGCTGAATTGGACGGATTCGCGCAGGGTTGTCATCCGTTTTCTCGAGCTGCCTCAAGGGGCAACGGCAGAGTTAATGTTGGAAGGTGTTGCGGCCGAAGATGGAGAACGATTCCATATTCACGCGCCTCATGACGGCAAAGTCATCGCCATCCATCAAGGCCCCGCTTGGAGCGGGCTTCGATGGGTCGATACGTCCGGAAGAACCGTTCACGAACATGGCTTCGATTCGGCCGTGTTCATTGAGCCTTTACGATATGAGGAGTACGCCCAAGAAATCATCATCTATAATCGCGACAATACAGCCTATCTATTTCATCCCGAAAAAGGGGAGATAGCGGACGGTACCTTTCGGGAATGGGCGGATAATGTAGAAGCTAAGTACGGCAGCGACTATGGAGTCAACGTGCTTTATTCATATCCGGCCGATACGGCTGGTTTCTTCGTCGCGAGGGGACTGAAGACGATATATCGCATCCATTCCGCAGATGGCAAGCAGTTGCCGATCTATGAAGCCGACCGTCCCGTCTACGGCATGGCTTCTTCGCCTGATGGTAAGCACATCGGCATATTGGTCGATTCGGAGTCGAATCTTGGACCATACGCCGATCTTTTAGTTATAGATGCCCAGGGCAAGAAGATCTCGGAGTTTAAGAAGGCAGCCTATATCGGACATAGCGAAGGTTGGCATCTCATCTATCCCGTGATGTGGACGGATAATGAGACGATTGCCGTTCCTCTGATCGGTAGTTCAGGCGAATCCTTCTTACGGGGAAAAGCACTATTCGATTATAAGGCAGGGTTTCTGTCGAAGGGAGAAAATCCTGCGTTGCCGGAAGACGCCGTCTCTCTTCTACAGTCTGAGATCGATGGGCTGGACGAGACGGAAATCACGCGCTTACTTCCTAAACCGCACGACGAACTTGCGCGTTATTATGCCGTATTCGTGGTCGGTTCAGGGAGTTATCTAATTGATCGGGAAGAGAAGAAGGTAACCTTGCTTGGTTCCGGAGCATTAGTCACATGGACGTCAGCGGGGCAAATTGTGGTTTGGCATTCTACGGAAGGAAAGTCCGTGGATTTTGTGGGCATCGAATAGCCTTGACGCTAATCAGACATTACTTTATCATTAAGTCTATTCAAGAGAACTATTGAATGATTGAGGTGTTATAATCCATGAACTTTGAACGAGAATGGAAGGATCAACTCTACCAAGAGTTTGCCCGTATCGGTAAATGCCTATCCAGTCCCAAACGGTTGGAGCTTATTGATTTACTTGCGCAAGGTCCCAAATCCGTGGAGCAGCTTGCGAAAATTACCGGAATGAGCGTTGCCAATGTATCGCAGCACCTGCAAACTCTGTATGAATCGAGGTTGGTTCGATTCAACAAAAAGGGCAATTTCGTCATTTACGAAATTGCGGAACTATCCGTAGCCGATTTCATGGTCTCTTTGCACCGGCTCAGCGAGAAGCAACTGGCGGAAATACGACGGTTAAAAACGGATGTTTTACATGAACACGCCATCATGGAACCGATTGCTCTTGAAGAGCTTATGGAACGGATGGAAAAAGGGGGAGTGGTGTTGTTAGACGTGCGGCCGGAGGACGAGTTTGCTATGGGTCATATTCCAGGCGCCATATCTATACCTATAGATGAACTTGAGAAACATCTCGCGTCTTTGCCGGCCGATAAGGAAATCGTGGCGTATTGCCGCGGCCCTTATTGCCTCATGTCGGCGCAGGCCATTGAAATATTGAAGAGAAAAGGGTTAAAGGCCTCGCGATTGGAAGAAGGCGTTCACGAGTGGAACAGGTATGCAACAAAGGCCTGATTGATTAAAGTATCCATAAGAGAAAGGCGGTTCTAGGCGATGACGCATGAACCCCACCATATACAGGATTACGTTGATTCTCCCAGCAAGCAGCAACAATTATTTAAGCGCACCTTACTGATCGTCGTTATATCGCAAATATTCGGAGGTGCAGGCCTTGCTGCCGGTGTCACCGTAGGCGCGCTGCTTGCCCAGGACATGTTAGGAACGGAGAGTTATGCAGGTTTGCCGGCAGCCTTGTTCACTCTTGGCTCAGCTTTGACGGCCTTTCTTGTGGGCCGTTTCTCTCAAAGACATGGGCGCCGGATGGGTCTTGCCGCTGGATTCTTTGCAGGGGGAATCGGGGCAATAGGCGTAATCTTCGCCGCAATAAACGATAGCGTTATTCTTCTGTTCGCTTCTCTTTTTATTTACGGAGCAGGAACCTCGACAAATTTACAAGCACGCTATGCGGGCACGGACTTAGCTAAGCCTAACCAACGAGCTAAAGCTATTAGCATTGCGATGGTTTCGACGACCTTTGGGGCGGTTGCGGGGCCGAACATGGTTGGCGTCATGGGCAACTTTGCTAAGTCGATCGGAGTCCCGGCCCTTGCAGGTCCATTTATTTTAGCTGCGGGAGCTTTCCTCGTTGCAGGGGCCGTATTTACGATTTTCCTTCGTCCGGACCCCTTCGTCGTAGCGAAGGCCATATTTAAAGCACAATCGGATTCCAGCCGATCAACGGCAGCGCACGCGAATATGCGTCAAAATAACAACAGAGGCTTGATTGTCGGGGCAACCGTCATGATCTTAACTCAAATCGTGATGGTCGCAATTATGACTATGACGCCTTTGCACATGAAGCATCATGGACATAGTTTAGGCGATGTGGGGTTAGTCATCGGCATCCATATTGGCGCCATGTATCTCCCTTCCCTCATTACGGGCGTGCTCGTCGACAAGATCGGCCGCGCAGCGATGTCCATCGCTTCGGGTGGGGTTCTGCTCGCCGCTGGCATTGTGGCAGCTCTGGCGCCTACCGATTCCATTTTTGTACTTATTATTGCTCTGGCTTTATTAGGACTCGGCTGGAACTTGGGTTTGATCAGTGGGACCGCGATTATCGTAGATGCAACAGAACCAGGAACTCGAGCGAAAACGCAAGGAACAATCGATGTGCTAATCGCGCTGGCAGGAGCGTCGGGAGGGGCGTTATCCGGGATGGTTACGGCTCATACGAGTTACGCGACACTTTCGCTATCCGGCGGCGGACTCGCGCTCCTACTCATTCCGGTAGTGATATGGTCCCGCAGAAAACAAAAGAAAGTGGTCTCGAACAATCTCCCGATGAACGGATAGATCACAATAGGAGCGGGCTGGGGGCTGTGACTGCTTGCCGTGAGGCAGGTTGTTGCAGCCTTTTTGGGCTTTTATACGATTGGTTTTATTGGTTGACAGAGGCGGGCGACCGCGGATAAAATGTGGTTAGTTAAACATTAAACTATATGCAGGAGTTTTGAAAGATGGACGTTCTTCAGCGTTATGTGTCCCAGCAACCGCTAGAGGTGGAAACTTTTTTTGCCATGGTGGATACAACGGCTGAGCTTATCGGCAATTCGGAGAAATATTGGTCCTCGCGGGGGATTAATGGAGCTCGAATCCGCATTCTGGTCGAGATCGCCAAAGCGGGCGGTACCATTCTCCCTTCAGTCTTGGCAGTACGCATTGGGGTAACGAAGGCCAATATCAGCGTTTTGCTAGTGCCGTTGGAACAGCAGGGCTACATTCGAAGCATCAGCGACCCGAAGGATGGCCGCAAGCGTAGAATACTGCTCTCCGATGAGGGAGAGAAGCTGCTTCTGGATGTATTGCCAGGAAATCGCGCGGTCATTGCTAAGCGGATGGAAAACTTGGATGCGGACAAGTTAAAGCTATTACTGTCGCTTCTGCGCAAATTGCAGGCAAGGAAGGAGTAATGGCTTCCTGCGCCTATATAGTTAAATATTTAACTACTTAACCTTAGAGGAGTCGGTTCTATGAAAATCGTTCTAACTGGTTCGACGGGTCATTTGGGAGGATTGATTCTGAAACAATTGCTTTTCCGATGCCGCGCAGAAGACCTGGTCCTTAGCGTCCGACAGCCGCATATCGCTGAAGGATATAGGGATCCGAATCTGGATGTACGGTATGGCGATTACGATGTGCCGGAATCCCTCGAACCCTCTTTCCGCGGCGCTCGTAAATTGATGATGGTATCCTCCCCCTGTACGGACGAAGCCATTCGTCTGCGACAGCATCTTTCCGTCATTGAAGCGGCTCGCCAAGCCGGAATCAATCATATCGTCTATACCAGTATATTTGCACCGGAGAAAGGCAACCTGTCCGTCCATAAACTTCACTTGGATACGGAGCAAGCCATAAGGGAGTCGAATATCCCTTATACGATTCTGCGTAATGCTTATTACACGGATATCGTGAAGTTCCTGGGGATCCGGGAAGCGGCTGCCAGCGGGATTCTGGTCAGCCCCCCGGGGAATTGGAATTTTAATACCGCCTCTCGTTGGGACTTGGCGCACGCCGCCGCTATCGTCCTTACCGAGGAAGGGCATGAGAATCGGACATACGAGCTGACCCCAACGCGAACTTGGAATCTGGATGATCTGGCAAGGGCGATCTCGGAAGTTACAGGCAGGAAGGTCGTTCACCGCACGGACAAGGATTATCAGAATAACATCTACCGGATGCTGCCGTTCTCCGATATGCAATTCACATCCGATGACTTGGCCGAGCTGGTCGGACAACCTCTTCGTTCCGTGAAAGACGAAGTGCAGGACATTTTCGGATAGAACCTGTTTTCAGACCTCAGACCAGGTCATTCCCGGACAACAGATGGTTCCGTATTTCTCCTCCGCTTGATAAAATAGGACTCGAAATCAAGGGAGGGGAGACTTATGGATCTAAAAGCAAATGCCCCCGGACTTCGTATGCAGTCACAATCGAACCGAAGGCGTTCCTTAACGTGGTCAGGATATGCCGTATTCATTTGGTCGGTCGCCTATATGCTGCCCCATCTTTATTGGGCGATGGGTGGCAAGCTCGGTTTGTCGATACTGAAGCCGGGTATATCCGAATCTCCCCAATGGGAAATGATTAACTGGGTGGCTTCCGTTTTTCTCACGGCGGTTGGACTTCTGGGAATTACCCTGATCTATCTCAGAAAACGAAAATTACTAAGCTGGTCATTGCTTGCGGTGCTGCTGGCGGGATGCTCTGTAGCGACATCGCACGGCATTTATGGAATCGGCTATCGCATCCTCCAAATTACTGGCGTTATCGGAATAGAATTAGAGTCGTTTAACGCGAAGCAACATGTTTTTGTTCTGTGGGATCTATTTATTTTCGAACCGTGGTTTCTGATCGAGGGTATTCTTCTGGGAATCTTAGGCTGGTGTTTCATGAACAACCCGCGTCACAGACGAATCTGGTTGACGCTCTGTACGATAGGCGTCCTATTCGGCTTAATCACGGGATTGCTAGGAGTACGATTCGCTTAAGCGACGAGATGACTTAAAAAAGGGCCGGAGCACCTCTAACAGAGGACCCGGCCTTTTAGTGGTGTGGTCAGCACCTTATTTGTAGTAGGAAGTAGTCAGCGGGACGAACAAACCGCCGCCGCTCTCGAGTTCCGTATGAATAAACAAAGTATCAACGCCGCCGATATCTACTTCGATCGTCGCTAAACCGTCGGCTATCGAGATCGCTTGTTGTTTAAGCTCGGTACTGGTGTCGCTGTCTTTAACGACCAGATTTTCGATATCCTTGCCAGTGGCGGCCACTTGCAGATAAAGCTTCTGGAATTTCTTCTTCGGGTGGAGAATGAAGGAACTGCTTCGGCCTCCGCTCTCGTTGTCGAAGTAAACGTCCTTGTAATCCTTGCCGTTGTAAGAGGTTTTCGCGGGATCCTTCGTATGGTACATCGAATCGAAGCCCGCGGCGATCGCGACGCCTTCAGACTTCTCTCCGAGCTGGATCATTCCCGTTTTGCTATCGTAATCAACGGCGACTTTTAGCGCATCGGCGATCGCGCGCACCGGCAAGTAAGTCGAGCCGTTATACGTAATCGGAAGGACAGGCGATCCATTGGCATCGACCAATTGAACAGGGGATCCATTCGCTTTGAAATGAAGTCCGGAATTCAAGTAAGCTTTGATCTCTTGCAGGTTAGACCCGGCGTAAACGCCGGCGCCCATGCTTGCGAACAAGGACAGACCGATGACGGTAGCGGTAATTTTCTTTTTCAGTGTGATTCACTCCTCATCCAGAATATAGCTTCTACAATCCAAAATGATTATAGAAACGGTTACCTATTGGCAATATGTTTTTTATTACGGATTATTCTAACAAAAACTAAAGTGGAACACTTGTTCGCAAAATGTTACGCTGTAGATAGTTAATATTATTGTTGGGAACGGAGTGAATCTTTTGTTGGATCAAACGAAAGAAATACAAGTAGAGATTAGGACTTGGGCACATACCGATCTCCCGTTGCTGCATCGTTTGAATGCGCCGGAGATGCTGGATCATCTGGGAGGTCCGGAGACGGAGGAGCAGGTTTTAAACCGCCACCAACGATACGTTGAGATCGAAGGGAAAGGGCAAGGAATAGCGGCTAAAGCGGGGGAGCTTGCCATAGCGAACGCTGCCGTGGAGAAGAAGAGAAGGCATATTCATGCATTCCCTTCCATCGACAATCTCGCATCGAACGCCATTTGCAGGAAACTAGGTTTTCAATTGGTCGAGGAGTGCAGCTTCGAATACCCGCCTGGGAATTTTATTCGATGCAACGATTGGAGATTGGATCTCGGTACGTGATGACAAGTCGCCCTATAGCAAAAGGAGCCCCCAAGAAGGCTCCCCCGTCGTTCATTCCGAAAAGGCGCTCAGTTCCAGTCCGGAATGCTCCTGCTCCGCCATATAGGCGTTCACAATTTCTCTCTCGTTAAACGGAATTTCCGCGTTTCCCAATATTTGCGTCGTTTCGTGCCCCTTGCCCGCAATGACGACGATGTCACCCTTACGGCATTCGTTAAGCGCGTAATGAATTGCCTCCTTGCGATCTAGGAACGAACGGTAGACGCCACCGGCTTCCTGCACGCCTCGCTCGATTTCAAGCAATAGACGAGCCGGGTTTTGCTGCTTCGGATTATCGGACGTGACGACGGACAAGTCGGCGAAGGTGCCGGCTACCCGCCCCATCGCCAACCGTTTCCTTTCTCCATGCTCGCCTTCCGCCCCGTACACCCCGAACACGAGAATGATCCGGCCCTTGACGAAGGGAAGCAGCGTGAGCAGCAGCTTCTCCAGTCCATCTTCGGTATGAGCAAAATCGACGATGACCCGATAGTCGCCATTCGCGTATACCGTCTCCATTCTGCCGCGTATCCCCTTCACTGCCTCCAGCCCGCGACGAATGGCGCTCAAGTCGATCCCCTCGCTTAAACCGAATGCAATAGCCGCAAGGGCGTTATACACATATATCATGCCGGGAAAATGAAGATCGACGGCAAATCTTCCGACCGGCGTATGGGCGATGAAGCTCGTCCCGTCCTCCCGGCAGCGAATTTCAGTGGCGTACACCTCGTTCTCGCTCCGGATGCCGTAACGGATTAACCGTGGCGCCCGCCCGCGCAGTCTTTCGATCAGACGACGACCGTACTCGTCGTCCCCGTTCACAATGTTCGCCGCCGTCGTTCGGTCAAACAATTGCGCCTTCACTTCGAAATAGCTTTCCATCGAATGATGAAGCTCCAGATGATCCGGGGTCAGATTCGTGAATATGCCGGTTCGGAACCGGCAATAGGCGGTTCGCTTCAAGCTCAAGGCATGGGAAGACACCTCCATCACGCAATCGCGGATGTCCGACTCCCGCATCTGAAAAAATAGTTGCTGGAGATGCAGCGACTCGGGCGTCGTATTGCGGGATTGAACCGCCTCGTCGCCGATGAAGCTTCCTATCGTACCGATCAAGCCGACGGATCGATCGGCGGCCTTCAGAATGGATTGAATGAAGTACGTAATGGTCGTTTTGCCGTTCGTTCCGGTTACGCCGATCAGATTCATCGTTTCAGTCGGATTGCCGTAAAAGGTTGCCGACATTCGGGCCAGCGCATCTCGGGAATCCGCCACCTTCAACACAGCGATCCCTTCCGGCGCGACGGATTCTTGCTCGACGACGACTGCCGAAGCGCCCCGCCCGATCGCCTGCTGGATATAGGCATGTCCATCCACCTGAAATCCGGAGATCGCCACGAAGAGGCCTCCCGCCGTCACTTCCCTCGAATCGAACGCGATAGAGGTAATCTCCGTCTGCAGCTCTCCTTGCTGCAACGTGTAGGCCAGATCGGCCACGACGGATACCAGCTTCATGATGGACCTCCTTTCCAAGCCGGCGTACGTTCGGGTGTTACCCGGAACCTGTGTGTGCTCAGTATATACCGATGCTCCGAAATTAATCGGACACATCCCATCATTTATCAGGGCTAGGATAGGATTACCTAACCGATATCATTATTAAAACAGAGGTTTGTATCTAACTTTTATCGGGGATGTAAAGGTCCCGTAAATTAAGCCAGAAATAACAGGGAAAAGTTTAAAAATACCCCACTATGTAATCGGTTACATTTCTTGTAAGCTAGAGTTGATTCCTATATTTACTAGTTTCCATTTTGAACGCCAAAGGGGGATGATCGGATCGATTTCTTTGTCTGGTTGCCAAGCAGTCTAACGGTATGAAACATGAAACGCTATACCGGCATGCAACCCAAATCCATTTCATAGGGAGGCAATAATGATGAAAAAAAAGCATTGGAGTCTAATCTTATCCGGAACAATGCTGCTGTCCGCGTTTTTCGGATTCACGTCCTCTTCTTCGGCCGCAGATCCTGTCGTCACGTCCGGAAATCCCATTTTCACCAGTATTTTCACCGCCGATCCTTCCGCGCATGTGTGGGGCGACGGACGTATTTACGTGTACGCGTCGCATGATATTTTCCCGTCCCGGGGCAGCGATCTCATGGATAAGTATCACGTATTCTCGTCGGATAATATGGTGGATTGGGTGGACGAAGGGGAGGTTCTTCGCGCTGCCAACGTGTCGTGGGGCAGGCCGGAGGGCGGCTTTATGTGGGCTCCGGACGCCGCTTACAAGAACGGGACCTATTATCTTTACTACCCTCATCCCAGCGGCACGAATTGGAACGATACTTGGAAGATCGGCGTGGCCACAAGTAATAAACCTGCCGCGGACTTTACCGATCAAGGCTATATCCAAGGGCTCCCGGGCAGCAATATGATCGATCCGAGCGTGTTTCGCGATGACGACGGAACCTATTATCTGTATGCCGGCGGCGGAGGTAAAAGCTACGGCGTCAAGCTAGCCAGCAACATGACCTCGATTGACGGACCGATCAAGCAGTTCACCGAACTGCAGGACTTCCACGAGGCTACATGGGTCTTTAAGCGGGGCAGCATGTATTACTTGATGTATTCCGACAATAATCCGGGAGCAAACCGGGTGCGGTACGCCACTAGCAGCGGTCCGCTTGGGCCATGGACGAACCGTGGCATTATGTTGGATCCGGTATTAAATAGCGAGACGACGCACGGATCTATCGTGGAATATAAGGGGAATTGGTATTTGTTCTACCATAATGCCAAAATCTCCGCCAACGGTACGCTGCGTTCCGTCTGCGTGGATCGGTTGACTTTCAATTCGGACGGGACCATCCAGAAGGTCATCCAGACGTCCGAGGGAGTTCCGGCCGTCGGGCCGCGTTCCCGCGCCACGGAGATCAAGTATTACGATTTAATTAACGAGAACTTTGACGCATATACCCAGAAAACGGAATATGCCATGAACGGCAGCAACGTTACGATCGGAGGAGGAGCGACTCGCTCGGGCGCCAATATTGAAAATATGCACAACCAAGGCTCCTATATTCAGTTGAGCGGCATTAACGGCGGCGCAGGCGGCAAGGAGCTTCTTACCGTGCTTTATGCTTCCGGCGACAGCGGAGCGGCCTTTAAGGTGGACGCCAGCGGAGACACGACCGGGGACGGCTATTTTCTTTCCCTGCCCGGTACGGGCGGATGGGGCAACTATACCGGTCGAACCAATCGTCTGATCGATTTGAACCCGGGCGCGAACAACGTCATTCGGCTGAACGGCGGTATGGGAGGAGCCAATATCTCCCGCGTCATCGTATCGTTAAAACCGGCTACCCAGCCAACGGAATACCCGATGAGCGGGAACAACGTGACCGTCGGGGGAGGGGCGACCCGCTCGAACGGAACTATTGAAAATCTGCATATCCCGGGTTCCTACTTCCAATTGACGGGCATTGACGGCGGCACGGGAGGAAAGAAGCAACTGACCATCGTTTACGGTTCCGCGGATAACCAATCTACCTTTAAGGTAAACGCCAGTGGAGACACGACGGGGAACGGTTATACTTTTTCCTTGCCGGGTACGGGTGGATGGAGCACTTATACCGGTCGCGTGAGCGGTCAGATCGATCTGAACGCAGGCACCAATAACGTGATTCGCGTGAACGGCGGTATGGGGGGAGCCAACGTCACTCGTATCATTGTCGCACCGATTCCCTGAAGCCAAGCCGGTTAGATCATGATCGGCGCAAAGCCCGCTCGAAAAGAGCGGGCTTATTTGTGTAAACTTCTTTTAACCCTTTCTTATTCGAGCAAGACCATGTACTCTTAAACTATTGGTCTAAATAAAACGATAGCCTCGTGAAATTATAGGAGGAGCAACCATGTTAAACGAGATAACCCCATTCCAGGAAAGCGACCACGATACTCTAGTCGATATTTGGTATCGAGCCGTATGCCGCACCCATACGTTCTTGACGGATTCGGACATCGCGTTTTACCGCGAGTTCGTTCAGAACGGGGCATTAAGACAAGTCGAGGTCTGGGTCAGCAGAAACGAAAATAAAGAACCGGTTGGCTTTATCGGACTTGCCGGAACCGGGATCGAGATGTTATTCGTAGATCCGGAGCACCATGGCAAGGGCATAGGCAGCCAGTTAATCAAACACGCCCAACAGTTAAAAGGAATCACGCTCCAAGTCGATGTCAATGAGCAAAACGAAGGAGCGTGCGCGTTCTACAAACGTATTGGTTTCGTACAGATTGGGCGGTCGGAATTGGACGGCTCGGGCAAGCCTTTCCCGTTACTTCATCTGGAATACAGGTCGGAATAGTGTTTCGATTGGCTTAATTCGCTGTTAAGAATCCATTTTTGAAAATGTTCAGCAAATATTCGAGCGTTGTCGGATCGCTATACGTCGACGACTGTGTATCGATCTCGATGACGCGATTGTTCTTCACCGCCGGAATGTTCTTCCACATTTCCGTATCCAAGAATGCGCCATTTCCCTCCTTGTTTTTGCTCAGCACAATGAAATCCCCGGCATACTCGGGAATAACTTCATGCGACAGCGTGTGGTAGCCCGGTCCCAGCGCATCTTGCTCGACTTTGGCGGGCATTTTCAGCCCCATCTCCTGGTATAGAATTTCGGTACCGCGCGCCCAGTTGTTGCCGAATACGTAAATGTCCTTCATGTCGTATTCGAAGACGGATACGGTGACGTCGTCGCCGTACGTCGCTTTGATCCGGTCTCCGGCCGCTTTGGCGCGGCTCGTGAAATCGTCGATCCATCCTTGAGTCTCCGCTTCTTTGCCAAGTAGCTTGCCGATCTCGAGCTGTTGGGCCTGATAATCCAGCTTGCCCCATGTGTAGACGATCGTCGGGGCTATCTCGCTCATCTTGTCGAGATTATTCATCCAAGAACCGGCAATGATCAGATCGGGCTCAAGTTCGATGATTTTTTCGAGATCCGAATCGGATACGGTCACTACGCCGGCCAGCTTGTCGGTGAACAGCGGATTTTTCTTTGTCCACTCGTCCACTCCGACCAGATTTGCATTCAGGGAAACGAGGTTAGGGGCGTTCGTCAATCCAATGATTCGTCGAGGGTTGGCCGGGACTTTCACCGGACCGTTCTCGGAATCGTAGGTCACAGTTTCGGATTGCGCTTCCTGGCTCGGCGCTTCGCCTATCGACGCTGTGTTGCTTTCGGGGGCGGTAGCCGGCTCATTGGCGCCGCACGCGCTCAGAGCAAGAGTAATGAGCAGAATGAAAGGGATGAATACCTTTTTCATGTGAGGGTTTCCTCCATTGGAATGTGTAATAAAAGCCCTTAATTAGTCGATAATGAGAATCATTATCATTCACTATAATAAAGATTTTTGCCGGATTACGCAAGTAGGCGGGCGTGGTTTTGGTTGGAGTTTGTGTACGATCATAGATCTTGAATTGCGAACATATGTGCGGTATAATCAACGCGAACCTCCCAAATTTTGGTTTGGGAGGTTCGCGATCTTCTTTATGAGGGAGTGGCGTTATGACGCATGCTAAAGTTCGCCTCAAGGAAATCTCAGTTATTTTTCCCGGTCATAGCCAAAGCGAGATGGAGTGGAACAGAGCATTTAGAGCGCTTTTTATGGAGATCCCGAATCAAAATCTTACCTTTTATCCCACAGTTCGAGATCACCAACCGATGACATCGTTCAGAACGAAAGCCGTGGGTTTTCTCGAGATTAAGTTACATACGACTACACCGATTTCTGCACGAATCGGAAAGCTAAACATTTTGAATAATGCGGATGCCCATGACCACTCGGAACCTCATCATTCGGAAAAGGCAGAAGTGAATCATTTAAGCCATTCGAATCCAAATACGATTCAGTCTGTTTACTCCAGATTGAAGGGGTATCTTGTAGGTATTGATCATACGGGAGTTAATATTCCAATGTCTATAATGTCTAGGGACAATTGGGAGCAATTATTAAGTGACCTATCCCCAATATCCAATCTGTACCGGTATCCGGGTGAAGAATGGCCGTTTATCATTCCCGCCAATGAGGAAGAGTTTCGTCATGATATCATTGATTTCACGGAGAATCGAAATCCGAAATTCGAATGGGTCTACGACAGGTATGCTTCCGTTCCTATTTTACAGTTTGCTCTAGTTACCGATCTGTCCAAACATGAGCTTGAGGAGGCATTCCCTGCTCCGATTGGGTTTGCGATTCCTGGACTTGAGGATATTTTCCGTAGTATTATCATCGACTCTCCATGGCGGGAGGATTTAGAGATACGATTCGATCTCTATTATAAACGCAACCAAAGCAATCCGACCGAATGGGAAACCGGAGAATGGTTGGTTAAAGAAGGCGGAAGAATCGTTTAGCGGTCTTCCAATCGCTGCACGAATGCCTTCGGTTCGTCCAAGGCCAAATAAATAAACTTAACGGTGCGCGGCTGGAAGAGAAAACCTTGGATCTGCATCGGATGCGCGAGTTCTATCCGCACGTTGGGTGCAGAAAGCATAGGCATAGCCGAATCACGCTGTTCATTCCGGTCCGGACTGTACTCGGTTGAGCATGCAACATTGGCGATGGCGGTGAGAGGGATATCCGCCTGAATTCGCAAGCCGTATCGAAGCTTAAGATGGCCGGCGGCAAGTCTGACCGGTTGCAGGAAGGAAGCTCGGCTATCCGCCCAGATCAACGATAGAAGCCATAGGTCGGCGGCTGTCATGATCCAAGCCGCCCAATGGGACCATTGTTGGAGCAGCAGATGCATAGCGACTCCTTCCAGAACGATAATCTTCGTGATGATCGCCGCATACAGCGTCTGGCTCGTCTTGCGGTGATAAGTAAAACTTGTCATGGAATCCTCGTTATCAGATTTCCTTTTTCTCCCCCATGAAAAAAATAGATGATACAGCATGCTCAGATCATGAAGCAGGAAGTGGGCGAATTTCCCCTTGCCGACCCCTTCATACATCGCGATCCGTAGCGCCTCTCCGGTATCGGGCTCTTGCTTGGAGACCAGGCGGAAGCGCCGGACGAGCCGGTACACTGCTCTTAATTCATATCCGAGAATGGCAACTTCTAAGGCTATAATCACTGCCTCGACCGGCCAGACCGACTGCCAGACCATGCCGCGCATGGACACAGGAAGCGCGACCCACGCAGCGATGGCGCCCGCTATTGGCCACGGTGCGACTTTGGCGATCGATTTTCCTTGAACCCGTAAGACGAATACCCAATATAAGAACGGGATGACCAGCATGAAATCGAACAGTATCGCGTAAACCAGGATAGGATCTTCCGCGAACGGCGCGGTCAGACGAACAACCGCCGTATCCGTGATCAAGATCAGTGACACGAGAGCGATCAAAAAGTAAATGGAGCGTTTCGATTTAGCCGTAACCATGTATCAACCCGCCTTCGCTTAATGATGAAATGCCTAATTTCATTTTACTGGGAATTATGTAAACCCGGTATATTCTCAATGAACGATAAGTTGACGATTTGATGACGGAAAAGAGGGTGTCCCATAAGTCGCATTTCTACAATCGGACAGCAACAACCCTGCACCACCGAGCTTAACGGACATGCAGTACTTATTTGCCCGATGATGTACCGATTAGAATTCTAACGGACTTGGCAGCAGCTAATCGCTTGAATTAGGCCGAAATCATGCTTTTCGAGGGCAATAAAGGCCCTGGTGTCCACTAAATTCCGGAAAACGCTGATTTCGTAGAAACAACGGCGCTGAAGTCCGTTAGCCATGCGGGTATGGACATACGAGCAGTGGCGGACACATGAACTTACCCGAGCCAGGCGTCGCGCGGCTATCCCTCGCAGACAATCTTCTAAGAATTGCAGCTGTGAACGCAAAAAATCGAGGAGCTAAGCGAAGACAACCGCTTAGCTCCTCGATTTCTTCTAAATATCATCCTATTTTACTGCTGAGAGTGACCACAGATTGCTTTTGGGGCACCCTCATTATTTTACCCCGGGTTCTGAAGCCCTGCATGCGGTGCGGATTTTGGAGATGCAAATGGACGAATCGGGGGGAGAGCGGCTAATATAGGAGGTATTGCTCGGCGGGAACCCTGACGGTTATGCCGGAGACGGCGACAATAAGGCATCCATCCGGGCGCTGCAGAGGGGGAGAGACGGCGAAATGAACCGTATCTACAAGAGAAGCTTGTTTGCCAGACTGCTCGTCTGGATGCTCGTCATGACGACGATTCCGTTTATTCTGTCGAACGTCATATCCTATCGGTCGAACTATCGTACGCTTCAGGAGCATTCGATCGAGCTCAATCAGAATACGATGACCATCGGCATGGACAATATGAAAAAGTATTTGCAGGAGCTGAATCTATTGTCGGTATCCTGGTATGCCGACCCGGACTTTGCGAGGTATGTGTGGAAAAACATGACTCGCTTCGAGCGTAATATGTACATTCAGAGAAAACTGAACGAGACGTACAGCAGGCGTCCAGAAATCAAGATGGTCAACTTCTATGATAGGGGCACCGGACAGCATTTTCAGCTCGATAATTTGATGGGCAACGATCGCTGGCAGACGGTACTGCCCCCTGCGAACGAAAAAGAATGGGACAGTGTGGCGAATTACGAGACGAAGCAACTGGGCAACGAGCGGTTTCTCGCTTTTCACAAGAAGCTGATCGATTATCCGAATTCGACGGTGATCGGTCTTCTGTCGATCTATGTGTCCTTGGACGAGTTGGAGAGGCTGAACCGGCAGCTTTTCGATTCCGCCAGTGAAACGATGTTTCTGTTCGTTGACCGCAACAATCAGATGCTGTATTCGTCGGCGAGCGAATTGAAGCAGCTGGATTCCATGGATACAATCGCAACCGACCCGTCGAAGTCAAAGGGCTACAGCTTCGGTAAACTGAACGGTAAGAGCGGCGTGTACGTGTACATTCGCGACCAGTACCTGGGCGTGCCGTTAACAAGTCTCAAATTTATTTCAGCGGCAGCGATCAATAAAGTAGCCAGAAATACGTTGAACCAGACGATCGCCATACAGGCCGCCGCCGTTGCGTGTGTCATCTTGTTCGCGCTTCTCCTATCCTACTCCATTACGGTTCCGATCAAGCGGCTTGTGCACAACGTATCCCGGGTAGGAATCGGCATGTTTGACGGCGTCAAATTTAATGCTCGGGAGGACGAGATCGGCATTCTGGAGCAACGCTTCGAAAGCATGGTGCACAACCTGAAAGAGATGATCATCAAGGACTACCAGCAGAAGCTTGAAGTATCGACCGCGCGATTGAAAATGTTGCAGGCCCAGATTAACCCGCATTTTTTGTACAACACGCTGCAATCGATTTCTACGCTTGCGCTGCGTTATCGGGCGGAAGAAATTAACGACAGAATATCGGAGCTTGGCTTCATTCTGCGTTATAGCATGGATATGAAAACCGAAATCGTTCCGCTGGGCAAGGAAGTCGAGCATATCGAGCATTACCTGTCCCTTCAGGAAAACAGATTCAAGAACAAGCTTTCATACCGAATTTCATGCGAGTCAGAGGCGGAAAATGTAACCGTCCCCAAAATGATCCTGCAGCCGCTCGTGGAGAACAGCATCATCCACGGCATCGAGAACGGGATTGGCGCGGGTTTCATTCATGTGGATATTGCCTTGAATTCCGGACTGACGATCCGCATCGTCGATAATGGCAAAGGCCTCGAGGATGGCACGATCGAGCTGCTCAAAAAAAGATACGCCATCCACCACGTTCAGGATTGGGAGGGCGGAGGCATCGGCTTAATGAACGTGCTGCAACGGCTGTGGATTCGTTACGGCGACTCGTTCGAATGGCAGATTAGCAGCGTTCCCTACGACAAAACGGAAATTACTTTGACGATTCCCCTTGAGGAGGCAATTCAGAATGAAACTATTGATTGTGGACGATGAGCAGCATGTCCGGGAGGGCATCGAGCTGTCGATATCGGCCGAGAAATTCGGCATAACGGACATTCTGATGGCCGAGAACGGTCTGGAGGCGCTAGAGCTGATCAAGATCAGCAAACCGGCCGTCGTATTCTGCGATATGAAAATGCCGATGATGAACGGAATCGAGCTGCTGGAGAAAATAAGGGAGTTGCAGCCGAACACGCAGGTCATCGTTATTAGCGGGTACAGCGATTTCGAATATACGCGGGCGGCGATCAAAGCGAACGGTGTGGACTATATTCTAAAGCCGTTTCACAGGAAAGAGCTTGAAGAAGCACTGCAAAAAGCCGTTAACGCCTGGAACGAGCTGGAGTCCAAAAAGCAGTCGGAAACGGAGCACGGACACATCGTCCGCAAGGCGGACGCGATGCTAGACGAGAAGAAGCTGGCTTCCTACGCGAGAGGGGAAAGTCAGCTTAACGACGCAGTCAGGCGGTTGTTCGCCAAGCACGGCTTGTCTGAGCAGGCTCTGAGCATTGCCGTCATTTTGCCTCGCAAAAGAATGGACATTGTGGGTAGTCGATTTGAAATGGACGAGGAGCTCTTTTTCTTCGCGGTCGATAACATCGCCCGGGATGCGATAGGAGAACGCCCGAATTACTTGTGCAGGCTGAACGACTATCAGTGGCTGATCATAGTGGGAGCGAATTCGCCGGTGCAGAGAACCCTCGATCCGTCGTTCGACCGTGTTAGGCGAGCCTGGAAGACGACGCTTGGGCTGGACGTGCTGATTGGGCAATGTCCCAGAGCGTGCAGTGCCACGGAGCTTGTTCAAGCGATCGGGGAGGCGAAAAACGAGTTGCTGGGCTGCGATGTGCTGTCGGGCAAGGCGATGCTCTCGAAAGCTTCGTCCACTCCGGAAATTCCTCCGTTCATGAACCAGCAATTATTACTGCAAACGGCGATCGATGCGGGGAATAAGCGTTTTGTGCTGGACATCGTCGGAAAGTACGGAGACAGTCTGCGGGCGCAGGGGACGCTTGCACTCAAGTCGCTGCAAATCTGTTCTTTGGAGGCGAATTTACTGCTCAGCAGGTTGGCGGCCAAGCAATCGGGAGCTTCGCCGGTTCCTAACTTGCCGCTCTGGATCAGCGATCTGGAGGAATGGGAGAAAATGCTGCTGCAGCAGTTCTGGGTATTGCTGGAGACAACGAATTCGTCGTTTGCCGGGAATAAAGAAATCGAAGCGATTCGGGAGTATTTGAACCATCATTTTCACGAGGACATCTCGTTCTCGACATTGTCGGAGAAGTTCCATCTTAGCCCGCAATATATTTCCAAGAAGTTCAAGGAAACGTACAATACGACAGTGATTTCGTATTTGACGGAATTGAAAATCGAGAAAGCCGAAGCTTTGCTGGCCAATACGAATATGCCGGTGGCTCAAATCGCTAACCAGCTTGGCTACGACGACGAGAACTACTTCAGCAAAGTGTTCAAGAAGCAGACGGGGATGTCGCCGCTTCGCTATCGCAAGGTTCGACAACAAACGCAAATATTCCCTATTTAGGCGAGGATATTCCCTGCCAAGCCGTATTGTAAGCGGTTAGAATAAAGCTGCATAACACCACATCATGTTCTGGGGGAGTCGTAATGAGAAAGTCGTTATCCAGCTTTACCGTTCTTGCTTTGGGCGCTGGCTTGCTTGCCGGATGCGGCCAGGGAGACTCTAAGCCGTCGAGCAATGCTTCGGAGACGAAGCCAGCCACGGGAGACAAAAAGATCGTGCTCAAGCTGCTGCAAGGCAAGCCTGAAATCGCCGACAAGACAAAGCAGATGTTGGCCGATTACCAGGCGGAGAATCCCAATGTAACGATCGAGCCGGAAATCACCGTTGACGTTCAAACGCGGCTCAAGACGCTGTTTGCGGCGGGAGAAGCGCCGGACATTTTCTTCGTCAAAGGGTATACCGATATGGGACTGTGGCGCGATCGTCTCGTTGATCTGTCGGATGAGCCTTGGATGAGTAAAGTGCTGCCGACGACCCTTCCCGGCATGACGTTCGACGATAAGAAGTACGGGTTCCCAATTTCCATCGAAGGATACGGCTTCATCTACAACAAGGATCTGTTCGCCAAAGCCGGAATCGACAAAGTTCCGACAACGATCACAGAGCTGGAACAGGTGAACGAGAAGCTGAAGGCTGCGGGCATCGTCTCTTACTCCGAAGCTTATAAAGAATGGTGGACTCTTGGACAGCATCTGCTGAGTCTTCCGTTCGCTTATACGCCGGACCCTGCCGGATATGCCAAACAGCTGAACGACGGTTCCGCCAAAATTAAGGACAATCCGATGATAGACGGATTTTTCAAGGTGCTGGATATGACCGTGAAATACGGATCGGGCGTAGAGTCTCTCGGCGTTAGCTACGATACGGAAATCGCGAACTTCGCAACAGGCAAAGTCGCCATGATCCAGCAAGGCGTCTGGGCGCTGCAGCCGATTCTTAAAGTGAATCCGGACGTGAACATGGGCATGTTCCCCATTCCGCTGACCGACAATGCCGAAGATACGAGAATTCCGATCAGCGTGCCGAACTACTACGGAGTCAACAAGGAATCCAAAAACGTCGAAGAAGCGAAGAAGTTCCTGAATTGGATTCATGAGAACGGTCAGAAATATTTGGTCGATTCGTTCCAGTTCGTTCCGGCCTTCTCCGATCTGCAAGCGACGGATCAGCTTGGACCGCTCGCCGCGGACATGAACGAATACGTGAAGAACGATCGAATCATTCCTTTCGCCTTCTTCCTGTGGCCGGCTCCAGGCATCCAGACCCAATTCGTGAAGCCGCTGCAAGCCTACGTCGGCGAGCAGTTGAACAAAGAGCAAGCGCTGGACGAAATCCAGAAGATCTGGACCGGCGCCGTAAAGAAGTAAAAGCGTAAACCGGGCGTTGTTATGCGCCCGATCGGCAATCAAGGCAGTCGCTGCGGCGGTTCGGAATATCCGCCGCCGCAGCGGCTGCGCAAGGTTAAAGCGGGAAAAAGAGGTGCTTTTCATGACGCCAACGATTAAAAAACGGCTCGTCTACGCGACATTCGTCACTCCGGCCGTTCTGTTGTTCGCACTGATCATTATGCTTCCTTTCGCTCGGGCGATCGTATTCTCGTTCCAGGATTGGGACGGCATCAGCAGCGATATCAAATGGATCGGGTGGGAGAACTACACGGCGATCTTTCAAGATACGGCGTACCTGAAGTCCTTCGGGTTCACGCTGAAGTATGTGGCTGTCAGTACGTTATTGGTAAATCTTATAGGATTTTCATTGGCTATAGTTTTGAACATGAAGCTGAAGACGAAAAACGCGCTCAGAACGGTCTTTTTCATGCCCCATGTCATCGGGACGCTCATTATCGGCTTCATCTGGCAATTTATTATTTCCCAAGCGTTCCCGCAAATCGCGGAATGGACGGGCTTGCACATCTTCGAGGTCAACTGGCTGAGCTATCCCGGCTACGCTTTCTGGGCGCTGATTATGGTCAGCGTATGGTATAACGCCGGCTACTTCATGGTCATATATATCGCCGCACTGCAAGGCATCTCCAACGAACTGCTGGAGGCGGCGGAGATTGACGGCGTCAATCGCTGGCAAAAAATGTGGCATATCGTGCTGCCGCTTGTGCGCAACGCATTTACGATCTGCTTGTTCCTGGCGATTACGAGCGGGTTCAAAGTATTCGATCTGAACTTGGCCTTGACGAAGGGCGGACCGTTCGGTTCGACGGAATCGCTGGCGCTGCATATTTATCAGGATGCATTCGCGAATAACAACTATACGCTGGCTTCGACGAAAGCGATTCTGTTCTTCATCGTGCTCGGATCGATTACGCTTATTCAAGTGTTTGTCATGAAACGGAAGGAGGTCGAGGCGTAATGAAGGAACGCTACAGCAGCGGCAAGCTGGTTCTTGAGCTGTTCATGGTCGTGCTGGGCTTGATCGTTCTTGTCCCACTCTATCTCGTATTCATCAACGCATTCAAGCGGTACGACGAAATCTTGACCTCGGCCGCTTCGTTTCCGCAGGCGTTTCAATTCGACAACTTCGCCACGGTATGGCAAGAGATGAGATTTCCATCCGTATTCGGCAACTCGCTCGTCATTACGGTGTTCAGCGTACTCGGCATTCTATTGTTCAGTTCGGCCGCGGCTTATCAGCTCGTTCGCCGTCCGGGCAAAGTCAGCAACGTGATCTTTCTCGCCATTCTGTCGGCCATGATCATTCCGTTTCAAACGATGATGATTCCGCTGCTCATGGTGGCCAAAGACTTCCACATGATCAACAATCTGCCCGGCATCATTATCATGTACTGGGGCTTCGGAATTCCGCTGGCGCTCTTTCTGTATCACGGGTTCATTAAAGGCGTTCCCGTGGAGCTGGAAGAGGCGGCAACGATTGACGGCAGCAATACGTTCGGCGTATACTTCCGCATTCTGCTTCCGCTGCTGAAGCCGATTACGGTGACAATTGCGATATTGCATACGCTCTGGATCTGGAACGACTTCTTGCTGCCATACGTCGTGCTGAATTCGAAGGCGGTTCAGACGATTCCGCTCGCCTCTTACATTTACTTCGGTGAATATATGAACCAATGGCATCTCGCACTGGCGGCGATGGCGCTGGCAGTCGTCCCGATTATCGTCTTCTTCCTGTTCATGCAGCGCTATATTATTCAAGGCATTACGGCTGGCGCGGTCAAAGGCTAAGGTCGGAAACAAGAGATTCGATAAAACGATAAAAACAGAGACAGAGAACGGATTAGAGAGGAGCAAGACGGAGATGGAACGCAAATGGTGGAAGGAAGCCGTCGTCTATCAGATTTATCCGAGAAGCTTTATGGATAGCAACGGGGACGGCGTTGGAGATTTGCAGGGCATTATCCTCAAGCTGGACTATCTTCGGGAGCTCGGCATTGATGTCATCTGGCTGAGCCCGATTAATAAATCGCCGAACGACGACAATGGCTACGATATAAGCGATTATAGAGATATTATGGACGAATTCGGCACGATGCAGGATTTCGATCAGCTCCTGACCGAAGCGCATGCCAGACAGATTAAGATTATGCTCGACTTGGTCGTCAATCACTCTTCGGACGAACATCCTTGGTTCATTGAGGCTAGGAAGTCCATGGACAACCCTTACCGCGACTATTATATGTGGCGTCCGGGCAAGGAAGACGGCAGCGAGCCGAACAATTGGGGCTCCAGATTCGGCGGTTCGGCGTGGGAGTATGACGAGCAGAGCGGGGAGTATTACCTCCACATTTACTCTAAGAAGCAGCCGGACTTGAACTGGGAAAATCCCGTGCTTCGCGGTGAAGTGTACGATCTGATGAGGTTCTGGCTCGACAAGGGCGTGGACGGCTTCCGTATGGACGTCATCAACATGCTTTCCAAAGCAGAGGGACTTCCAGACGCAATCGTCAAAGATGGCTTCAAATATGGCGACGGCGTTCCCCTCTACTGCGACGGACCGAAAATTCATGACTACCTGCAGGAAATGAACCGCGAAGTGCTGTCCAAGTACGACATCATCACGGTTGGGGAAACGTTGGGCGTCAACTTAGAGCAAGCCAAGCTGTATACGGGCGCGAGCCGGAACGAATTGAACATGGTGTTCCATTTCGAGCATGTGTTCCTCGGTGACGGAAAGCTGGGCAAGTGGTCGCCTCAGCCGTGGAAGCTGACCGAGCTGAAGACGATTATGAGCCGCTGGCAATACGGTCTGCGAGAAGACGGCTGGAACAGCCTCTACTGGAGCAACCACGATCAGCCGCGCGCGGTATCCCGTTTCGGCAACGACAGCCCGGAATATCGGGTGCTGTCCGCCAAAATGCTCGCCACCTGCCTGCATATGCTGCAAGGCACGCCTTATATTTATCAGGGCGAAGAAATCGGCATGACGAACGTACGATTCGACCAGGTTACCGATTACCGGGACATCCAGACGGTGAACGCATATCGCGACTTTGTCGGAGACGGGCAGCTCAGCCACTCGGAGATGATGGAGAGCATTCACCAGCGCAGTCGGGACAACGGCCGCACGCCGGTTCAGTGGTCCGCAGCCGACAACAGCGGTTTTACCGAAGGCACGCCTTGGATCGGAGTTCATGATAATCATAAGGAAATCAACGTAGAGCGCGACAGGCAAGATCCGAACTCGATCTTTCATTTCTATCGCAAACTGATTCAGCTTCGTAAAAAGCACGGGATCATCGTATACGGCAGCTATGACGTGCTCATGGAAGCCGACGAGCAAATCTATGCGTTCACTCGTACGCTGGACCAAGAGCAGCTGATCGTCATTTGCAACTTCTCCGACCAGACTCCGGTGTTCGAGCTGCCTAGCCACATTCGCTCTGAGGGTCGGGAATTACTGATCAGCAATTATGAGGTGGACGAGCAGGAGAAGATTGACTCGCTTACGCTGCGGCCTTACGAAGCGAGAGTCTATCGGTTAGCGTAATTACGTTCAGAAGAAAGGGTTAGCCATACTGCTCCACTATCGGGATAAGCCTGACATCTATGGACACGAAGGCAGTGATAGGTTTGATTCCGGTTCTGATAAAAGCAAGCGCGTATATTTTCATCATTTTATTGGGCTATATGTTGAAGAGAAAAGGCTTTGTCGCGCCATACGATTATAAGCTGATCTCGAAAATCGTGCTGAACGTGACGCTTCCCGCAGCCGTCGTGACGAGCTTTGCCGCGCATGAGATGCAAGCCTCGCTGCTGTTTATCGTTCTGCTCGGGTTCGGGTGCAACGTACTGCTGCTGCTGCTCGGGTATTGGGCGTCACGTAAGGAAGACAACGGCACAAGGGCGTTTTATATGCTGAATTGGCCGGGGTATAGCATCGGTTCGTTCACCATGCCGTACGTGCAAAGCTTCCTCGGTCCTTCCGGCATCGTCGTGACCAGCTTGTTCGATGCGGGTAACGCGGTCATGTGCACGAGCGGCTCCTATGTGGTGACTTCGAACGTGCTGAACGCGGGAGAAAGAAGCCGTGTATGGGGGATGATCCGCAAGCTGTTCTCTTCCGTTCCGTTCGTGACCTATATGCTGATGCTTGTGTTTGCGATGCTGCATGTGGGCATGCCGACGGGGGTAATTGCCGTATCCTCGACAATCGGTGCAGCGAACGGCTTTCTGTCCATGCTGATGATCGGTATGATGTTCGATATCAAGTTCGAGCGCAAATACGTCAAGCAGGTTGTGACTACGCTTTCCGTAAGGTTTCTCGGCGCATCGGTCTTCGCCGCGGTCTTCTATTTTCTCACTCCGTTTTCCGAGGAAATTCGGCAAGCGCTCGTCCTCGTGTCGTTCTCGCCGATCTCGAATCTGTCTCCCGTGTTCACGGAGAAATGCAAGGGAGATCCGGCGTTGTCGAGTCTTACCGGATCGTTGTCCATCCTGGTCAGCATCGTGGTGATGACGTTCCTGCTCATGCTGATGCAGCAAGTATAACCGACGCGCAAAAGAACAAACGTACAGTGGTGTGAGGGGTCCGGGGCTAGCCCCGGACCCCTCCTATTCGTTTACGTTCTCGTCCGAACGGCTAAACCGCTGAACGAGATAGGTCCGACAACATCGGCTCTTGTATTTGCAGCACGGTTTTCCGCTGTGACTGTATATACGTGGGTACCGGCTGGTACATTTCTATCTTCCGCCTGGAACGTAACGGCGTAGTTTTGCTCGGAACCGACAGATTCAATACCTTGCTGCGTGTTGAAAATCTCTCTTCCATCGCGGAAGATTCTAAAGAGAATTTGTGCAATGCCAGTGACGCCCCGAACGCCCACGGTTGCCACCAAATCTACCCGATTAGGTTGAGAAAGAGTTGGAATCCGCAAAGTAATGGTTGCAAGTTGAGATCTTGCTGGCGAACGACGTATGACAAACGAGGTTGCAAGATTGAAACTACGGCGCGGCATGACGGCAGCTTTATCGAGAATACGTGTTACAATAATACGTGCCAAAATATCAACTCCTTTGGATTGATACTGACAATATATTCTCGAAAAACAGTGGATGATTGGACAAAGCTACCGTCTGTTTTATTTTAAGGCAGGTAGCTATCTGAACATAAGCGGGGCTTGTATATTAATCATCTTTTTTTGGAGTATTTGATCTTAGATCAAGTACTTTTTTTTATTTCACAAATGAAAGGACGGGGTAGGGGTATGAGAACGGCTTACATTTTGTTCGACGGAATGACGATGCTGGATTTTGTCGGGTTCTACGAAGCGGTTACCATGATGGACATCTTTACGGCTAAAGACAAGGCGTCATGGGATTTTTGTTCGAACAAAGAGCAAATTACCGATGATCGGGGATTGACCGTTCGGGTGAATCGAATCTGCCCGAATCTTTCGGACTACGACTTGGTTTTCATCCCCGGAGGCTTCTCTACTAGGCAACTAAGGTTCGAAACGGATTTTATTTCATGGATTCAGACTGCGCGAGATGCAAGGTACAAGGCTTCCGTATGTACGGGAGCGCTAATTCTGGGGGCGGCGGGGTTTCTAAACGGAAAAAAGGCAACGACGAATCCTTCCGCGTACGGGTTGTTGGTGCCTTATTGCGCAGAGGTGGTCAAGGAACGCTTCATCAGGGACGGCAACGTTTTTACGGGTGGGGGGAGTATCCGCCTCCATTGATTTGGGGCTGTATTTCATAGAGTCACTTGCTGGCAAGGAGTTAGCCCGACAGGTTCAAGAGAAGATGGATTACCCGTATTATTCTTCGACGCGGTCGTCTTGACAATCTGAGCCGGAGTCCAATAGAGTGGGGTTAACGAGAGCGATTCCGGCCCCGATCGCCGAAAGGATAATGACATGGAGAAAAAGCTGCTCTATATTCGCGTTAAAGAAGAAATCGAGCGAAGAATTCACGCGGGAGAGTTCCAACCGGGGGAGAAGCTTCCTTCGGAGCCCGCGCTGGCCAAGGAATTCGACGTAAGCCGTCCCACCTTGAGAGAAGCTTTGAAGATGCTGCAGAGAGAAGGAGCGCTGACGAGCAAGAACGGAGTCGGCACCTACGTGAACGAGCGCCCTTCCTTCATCGTGAATCCGCTGAACAAGCTGCGCAGTCTGGGAGAGATGATCAAGAGCGTAGGCTACAAGGAAAGCGAGACGGACGTGAGAATCTATTCGCGGGAAGCCGAGCCGGAGTGGCTCGAGAAGCTTCGGACCGAGGACCCGGTCGTCGTGTTGGAGCGGATCCGCACCGCGGACGATCAGAAAGTCGCCTTCTATTACAACATTTTTCCTGGAGATATCGCGTCCGATCATTTCGAATCCGGATTCACCGGGGCGATATTCGATTTTCTTCGCGACCGGCTCGGGATCCGGATCGCTTACGCCCTGACCGAAATCTGCGCGGTCAGCACCTCGGACGAGCGGGATTGCAAAGCCGCGGAAGTGCTTGGCGGGGGGCTTATTCTGCTGAAGCAGCTTCATTTCGACGAAGATGATCGCCCCGTGTTCTATTCGCTGGACTATCTGAAAAGCAGCGCTTTTAAATTGTTCGTCAGACGGGATTAGCCGTCCTAATCGCATATCAGCCGCATCGTCCTTGTCGGACGGCGCGGTTTTTTTGCATTAACGATTGGAATCATCGCTATTGATGGGTGGCGGAGCGAGGGACGAGTTAATAACGGTACAAAACATCGCAATTAGAGGCAACAAGGATAAACGCCCCAGGTTTCCAGGTCAACAACGCTATTTTACATCGCTATTCCAGCGATAGAACGAATGGGTAGGCAGAGTAGCGATGTTTTTCATCGTTATTCTTAAATCCCCGGCTCAGGCGATGGCCAAGCGTTAATAAAAGTTTTACTTGCGCGTGATGCTCCTCTAACATTTGTCTATTAAATTGGAGATGTCAGACAGCTTGTCAGATAAATGAGGAGGATCGGAAAATGATCAGGAGTTGGAAGAAGAGAACGAGCAACGTACTGGCGTTGGCTTTGATTGCAAGCATGACGGTATTGGGTGCGTGCGGCCAGAACAACAACGGCGGAAACTCGGCGGAGAGCCCGTCGGAAAGCGCCCCGTCCTCGGCCCCGAGCGCATCGGAATCGAGCTCCCCGGAATCGAAGAAACTTGTCGTGTACACCGCATTGAGCGAAGACGATATGATGCAGCTTCAGAAGAAGTTTAAGGAAGACACCGGAATCGACATTGAATATTTGAGCTTGGGAAGCGCGGGCGAAGCCAGTACGCGGGTTCAAGCGGAGAAGAGCTCGCCGAAGGCGGACATTCTGGTAGGCGGGTCGGTTGAATTCTATCAGCCGCTGGCCGACCAAGGCATTCTTGAGAAATACACTTCGCCGAACGCAAGCGAGATCGATGCTCAGTTCAACGATCCGAACGGTTTCTGGCAAGGGTGGTACATGGGGGTTCTCGGCATCGTGTTGAATAACGAACGCTTCGAGAAAGAGCTTGCTCCTAAAGGCGTGAAAGAGCCTGCGACATGGGATGATCTGCTCGACCCCGCCTACAAGGATTTGTTTATCACGTCGAACCCCGCAACGGCGGGCGGCGGCTACATCTTCATCGCGGATCAATTGTTCCGTCTGGGCGAGGAGAAGGGCTGGGACTATCTGAAGAAACTGAACGACAACGTTCATCACTATACGCCCAAAGCCGGAGACGGTATCAACCTGACTGCCGCGGGCGAATTCGTGGCAGGCATGTCCTGGGCTCACGACATCGTCAAATCGGCCAAACAAGGATATCCGATCAAGGTCATCGTGCCCGAGCAGACCGCATTCGAGATCGGGGGCGTCGGAATCATCCAAGGCGGTCCCAACACGGATAACGCCAAGAAATTCGTCGATTGGCTTTTGACCAAGGATGTCGGCGAGATGAATACGGAGATGTCCAACCGCTATTCTGTTCGCAAAGACGTCGCTCCTCCCAAAGGCATGATTCCGCTCGAGAACGTAAACCTCGTCGAATACGATCGTGCCAAGGCGGCCGAGATGAAGGCGGATGTCGTGAAGAAGTTTACTGAAATGATCGGTTCCAAGTAATACATTCCGGCATTTAAGCGGGAACATTTCCTCCCTTGCGGCGAGGAAGTGTTCCCGCGTTATCAGATCTGAAAGAGGGGAACCCCCGTGACCTCGTCCGCTCTTAGAAACGCATGGCTGGAAATCAGGAAGCTGAAGCACGAGCCTGCGTTGGCGTTCTTAATCGCCGCAGTGACGACGATAACCTGTTTTTTCGTTTTATGGCCGATCGCGAAGGTCGTCAGCTTTCCCCGCCCGGAAGACTATTTGCAGCTATTTACGAATTCCAGATGGTTTCAGGCGGCGCTCAACAGCTTGTTCATGATGGCGATCTCGACGCTGTCCTGCACGGCCGTCGCCTTTCTGTTCGCGTATTCGATCGCGAGACTGGACATTCCGTTTAAAGGATTATTCCGTTTCGTGACCTTATTGCCTATCGTCTCTCCTCCGTTCATCGTGGCGTTATCCTACATCCTGCTCTTCGGCAGGCAGGGCATCGTCTCCAAGCAATTGTTGCACGCCAACTTCGACATCTACGGCTGGCACGGGCTCTGGCTCGTGCAGACGATTACTTTTTTTCCGTTCGCGTACGCGGTCATCTACGGAGTGCTGAAATCCCTGCCCGTCCACCTGGAGTACGCGGCGCACAATCTCGGCGCGACTCGCTGGCAAGTATTCCGCCATGTATTCCTGCCGCTCTGCAGGCCCGGTCTCGCAGGCGGAGCCTTAATCGCCGCGATGAACGTGCTGGCCGACTTCGGCAATCCGATGATCATCGCCGGCAACTTTACGTTGCTGCCTACTGAAGCCTACATGCAAATGTCGGGATGGTTCGATCTATCCTCGGCGTCGGTTCTGTCCACCGCGCTACTCTTGCCCGCTCTCGCGCTGTTCTTCGCGAACCGTATCTGGTTAGGCAGACGATCTTACGTTACGGTTACCGGCAAGGAGTCGAGCCTTAAAGCCTATCCGGTGCCTTCTTACGTAAAATGGGGCTTGTTCGCCTGCTGCTTATTCGTTGCTCTGTTCGTGCTGGCCGTGTACGGCGTGCTTTTCTACGGCGCGTTCACGAAAACCTGGGGTTACGATTGGAGCTTTACCTTGCAAAATCTGAAGTACGTCGCGGCCAAAGGAACGGAACTGTACAATAGCATCCGCTACGCGCTGTTCTCGTCGTTCGCAGCGGCCGTCTTAGGGATGATTCTAGCTTATCTCGTTCAGCGCAAGCGCATCGGATTTAACCGCCTGCTCGATTTCCTGGCCATTCTGCCCGGAGCCGTTCCGGGCGTATTCCTCGGGCTCGGCTTCGCGATGGCTTTTAATCAGGCGCCGCTTGATCTATCGGGAACTTCCGCGATTATGATTCTCGCCCTGACGTTCTGGAACTTGCCGACATGCTACAGCGCAAGCTCGGCGGGGCTGCAACAGATCGGCAGCTCGCTGGAGGACGCTTCGCTTAATCTGGGCGCCGGAAGCTTCCGCACGTTTCGCAATGTCCTGCTGCCGTTGCTGAAAGGGCCGTTCCTATCGGGGCTTTCCGTTGCTTTCCTGCGTTCGGTGACTTGTCTGAGCGTGATTATCTTTATTTATTCGGCCCACACTTCCGTCGGAACGGTATCGATTCTGAATTTGGTACAGAACGGTGCATGGGGAGGGGCGTCGGCGTTTACCGCCGTGCTGATCTCCATTGCCTTCGCCGTGCACGCGGCGACGCAACTGATCGCGAGAGCGTATGATCGGAGGAAATCATGAGCGAGCTTCAACCGCATATTCGCATCGACAATGTGACGAAATCTTTCGGCTCTTATTCCGCTATTCGCAACGTATGTTTGGATATTCCGCGAGGCAGCTTCACGACGCTGCTCGGACCAAGCGGCTGCGGGAAAACGACTTTGATGAGGCTGATCGCCGGCTTCGACGAACCGGACAGCGGCAGCATCCTGATCGACGGGGCGGAGATGAACGGCATTCCGGCCTTCCGGCGCAAGACGCCGCTCGTCTTCCAGGAATACGCGTTATTCCCGCATATGACGGTTTATGAAAATATCGCCTACGGCTTAAAGCTGCAGAAGGTTCCTCGGGATGAGATTCGGCGCAAGGTTGGCGAGATGCTCGAGATGTTCGGCTTGGAGGGACTGGGCGATCGACAGCCCAAGCAATTGAGCGGAGGGCAGCAGCAGAGGGTGGCATTCGCGCGGGCGCTCGTCACGGGGCAGGACATCCTGCTGATGGACGAGCCGCTGAGCAATCTCGACGCCAAGATGCGGGTCGAAGTCCGCAACGAACTTCGCGAGCTGCAGCAGCGCGCCGGCATTACCGCTGTGTTCGTGACCCACGACCAAGACGAAGCGCTGTCCCTCTCGGACCGAATCGCCGTATTCGATAAGGGCCGCATCTGCCAAGCGGGAACGCCGTGGGAGGTGTACTTTAAGCCCGACAATGCTTTCGTCGCCGACTTTGTCGGCACGGCTAACTTTATTCCCGGCGAAGTCGCGGCCGTCGAAGGCGGGGAGCTTGTCGTTCGGTGCGAGGGCGCTCATCATCGAGTAGACGGGGGAGGTCGATCGTTCAGCCAAGGAGATCAGGTGACGCTGGTCGTCCGTCCGGAATGCATCTCGATCTCCATGGAGGCAGGTCCGGAAGGAAGCGCCGGCAAAGGCTGGAGCGGAGAGATTATGAGCAGCAGCTTTCTGGGACGAATGGTTCGTTATCGGGTCCGGTGCGGCTCTATGACATACGACGTGGACGACGCCAGTCCGAGCGTCAGGGGGGTTCTGCAAGGTTCCGTTCGTCTGCAGATGGATTCAAGCAAGATTCATGTGCTTTTGGGGAGCGGGGAGTTATGATGCGGGCCAAAGTCCATTTTCTTAATGTCGGCTGGGGAGATGCGCATCTAATCCGGCTCCCATCGGGAACGGTGACGCTGATCGATGGCGGGGACGGAAGCTTCGCTCCGGACCGGGATCACCCGTTATCCTGGATGGATCGCCAGGGATTGCGCAGGCTCGATTGGATGATCTTGACGCACATCCACGCGGACCATCTGAACGGACTGATCGATATTGCCATTCGATGCGAAGTGAAGAGGGCGATTCTTCCTTACGAGCTTCCGCAATTGAACTTCTCAACCGAAGAGACGGAAGATTCCTCCACAGGTTCGGATGCAGGGAGGGTAAGCCGTATGCTGACGGCATACGAAGAACTCATTCGTCTGTTAAGGAAGCAGGGGACGGATATTCGTTGGCGGAGCGATTATGCTTCGGCCGGTAGCTCCGTGATCTGGGAAGAGGAGGGCTATACGCTCACCCACTTGTATCCTTGGCAGGGAGATCCGCTTCCCGGGCTTGACGTTCTGCGCGAAGCTGTATCTGAAGACGGACGGACAGGGAGCGAACGATTTGCGTCATTGGAACGCTTCTTCACGCTGTCCAACGACGACAGTTCCGTCTATCGGTTGACCTCCGCGGAAGCTCGCTCGGACGGCGTTCTCTTCGGAGGAGATCAACTGGAAGCCGGATGGGAACGCCTTTCCCGGCGAACCGATCTGAGAAGCCGGGTGTGGAAAGTGCCGCACCACGGGATGGAGGACGCATTCACATTCCGATTGCTGTCCGCGATCGAGCCCGAGTTTTGCGTGATTCCCATTAGCAGGCAACGCGCTTGGCCGCTTGAAGAACATTGGGATCGTCTTCGCGAGCGATCGCGAGCGGTTTTCCATCTGACAGGAGACTTTCTGCCGGGAAAGAGCGTCCGCTTGGCGGACGGGCCGATCGAAGTGGAGATCGGCGAATGAATCATCGCTTTCTTGCTTGTATCGGAGGACTTCAACCATGAAAGAGTATAGCTATAGCCTGCTTCTTGCCTTCGCGGCGGGTATGCTTACCGTTCTACAGGGCGCCATCAACGCATCGATCGGCAGAACGAACGGGCAGTATGCCATGATTATCGGCGTATCCCTTGTTCAGGTGGCGATGTCCATGGTCTTGCTTCGAGCCGGAGGTTCTTTTCCGACGATAACGTCGGCTTTCAGCCCTTGGATGCTGGTCTCCGGCTTGCTCGGCGTCGGCATTATGTTCAGCGTCTCCAAGGCGACGGGGACGGCCGGGGCGTTGCCTGTCTTCGTGACGGCGATCGCGGCCCAGATTTCCGCATCCGCCGTCATGGGTCATTGGGGCCTGATGGGGCTGCCACGTTCGCCCTTCACCCTACAGAAACTCGGCAGCATGATGCTGATTGCGGCCGGTATATACGGGCTGCTCAAATCCCAATCTTCCTAAAAGCAAAGGAGCCATAATGAACGACAATCCAACACATATAACGTCTGTTTTGGCGTCCGCGATCCGCTATGCGGAAGAAGCCGGACAACAAATTCTGAATCGCATGACTACTCCTTATCGCATTGACGATAAAGTCAACCGCTCCGACTTGGTTACGGAAGTCGATCTGATGAGCGATTCTCTTATCCGGGAGCGGATCGGCAGTGACTATCCGGATCATTGGGTTCTGTCCGAAGAGACCAAGAGCCCGGGAGATCCGTTCGACATGATGAAGATGCCCGCTCCCGGATACGGCTGGATTATCGATCCGATCGACGGAACGACCAACTTTGTGCACGGAATTCCTCACTTCGCCGTCTCGATCGGTATCGTGCAGGATGGAAGCCTGCAACATGGAGTGGTCTACAACCCGATGACTCGGGAGCTATACCATGCTTCTAGGGGAGAGGGCGCCTTCCTTAACGGGACCCGGATTCGGGCAAGCGAAGAAAACGACGTCGGCAACGCTGTGCTCGCGACTGGATTCCAAGCTTCGGATTGGAATCCGGATTCCGTTGCTGCCGCACAAGTAGCCCGCATCGCCGGCACGACCCGAAGCGTTCGAATTCTTGGAGCCGCCAGCCTTGATCTGTGCATGGTCGCCTGCGGTCGACTGAGCGGTTTCTGGCATGACGGCCTGTATCCTTGGGATGCCGCGGCCGGATTGCTCATCGTCATGGAAGCGGGCGGGATCGTCACGAACGCCGCAGGAGAGCCTTTCTCCTTGAGCGATAAAACGCTCGTCGCTTCCAATCCGCATCTTCATCGAGCGCTATTGTCCTTGTTATACGCGATTTAACGCAGAAGAGAAGGTGCCGGCCGGCACCTTCTCTTCCATTTTCACGAGCATGATCGTTTCCGCACTTTCTCGGATAGAATCCCCCGCTTACAAAATTATGGGAGGACACTGGGAATTGGTGCTAAACTAATGGCGCGTAAGAAAACTGCGGTTTTTTTCGTCTATATAAGAGAGACACCCAAGGAGGGATAAAATATGAGCGACAAGACGGCGTTGCAGATACTCGGTGAAGAAACAAGGCCATATTTCGGAAGGTTCTGGGAGGTGATTGAGCCCTTCCAGCGGGAGTTGTGGAATTACTGCAGGAAAATCACGGGCAATCCGTGGGATGGAGAAGATTTGTTCCAAGATACGGTGCTGAAAATGTTTACTTCGCTTTCGGCATTGTCGCACAGAGAGCATCCCATCCATCCGAGAGCGTTTTTGTTTCGGGTCGCCACGAACCATTGGATTGATACCTGTCGCAAGCGCAAAGGAAAAATGGAAGAATGGTCGGATCATCTCGTTACGAAATCTTCGGAGGACGTATCGATTGCTCTCGAAATACAAGGAGCGTTCGAGACGTTATTGACCCATCTGCCGCCCAAGCAGACGGTTGTACTGGTTCTGATGGATGCTTTCCAATTTACGGCGAATGAAGCTGCCGAAGTGATCGGAACGACGGAAGGGGCCGTCAACGCCGCATTATTTCGCGCCAGATCCCGACTTCGGCAGTTAAAGAGTGACGAGTTGAGCGCCGATAACTCCACAGCAGCCGCCGATACGCAACCCGACGAAAGCCTTGTTAAGCGTTATGTGGAGTATTTCAATAAAAGGGATTTTCAAGGCATTGCGGATCTGCTAGCGGAGCATGCCGTGTTCAGTTTCGTTACGCAGTCGAGCAAAGAATACGGCAAACGGAGAATCATGAACGAGTCTCATCATCCGTCGCACTATGATCGCCCTGACTTATACGCTGTCGTTCATGAGCTTTGGGGGAGAAAAGCGGTTATTTTCTATAAAGGGTACGAACAGGGGGAGCCCACTGCCCTCAACGAAGTGCTGACGATCGAAACCGAAGACAATCACATTATCGGAATCAACGGATACTTCTTCTGCCCTCAATTCATGGATGCGGCCGCGCAAGAATTAGGGGTGCCGAGAGAAGAATGGCAATGGGCGGAATAGATCGGCGCTAGGAAGATTAAACCGGATGGGAATGCGATTAAGCTTTGGGAAGACTGTCCAGTCTCATCTTCACGCTGGATTCCCGCACGATAAGCCGCGGTTCGAACTCCACGCGCTCGTACCCGGCTGTCGTGTTCGGATATTGGATGCGTTTGAGCAACAATTCGGCTGCCAGCCTTCCCACCTCGCTGCCCATAATGGAGACGGAAGTGATCTGCGGCGTCGTGACCGTCGCCCACAGATTGTTGTCGATACCCGCGATCGCTACATCCTCCGGAACCCGGACGCCAAGTTCTTTGAGTCTATTGACGATGCCGATGGCCACCATGTCGTTGACGGCGTAGATGGCATCCGGCATATTTTTTAAACTGTAAAAATAGTTGGCGGCTTGCCGCCCCGTCTCGAAGGAGAAATCTTCCCCGAAATAGACGAGGGATGGGTCAACGTGATTCAGCGATTGCTCGTAAGCCAAGTAACGCTCTTCGATCTTATCTTTCGGTGCCCCGGCATAAGCGATTCGGTTGCGGCCGATCTGAAGCAGATGCTCCATCACAAGCTTGCCCTCCTGACGCGCCATCCCCACGATATCCGCTTGCAAATCCTCGCCCAACTTTTTGCTGTAGTTAATGATGGATACCGGAATGCCCGCCTGGTTAATCATAGGTTCAAGCTGTTTTGGGTAAGCCAAAGGCATGATGACAAGCCCGTCTACATGCAGCTTTCTCAACTCCCGCAGCGTCTCCAACTCTAGCATGGCGTTGCCTAGCGTATTAATCTGGACGACTCTGTATCCGTGCTGCTTGGCCGCTTGTTCGACCGAATAGGCAATGTCCGGGATAATCGCATTCCGAATATCCGGAACGGCCAGCGCTATCTGGCGGGTCTGGCGAATTTTGAGGCTTTGGGCCGAAGTGTTCGGCGTGAATCCCAGTTCGTCGATGACTTGCAATATTTTGGCCTTCGTCGCGGCGCTGATGCCTTCGCTGTTGTTAAGCGCTCTGGACACCGTTGCGATCCCGACTCCGGCATGCTTCGCTACATCTTCAATCGTTACCTTCTTTTTACTCGTCATTAGGGAGAATTCCTTTCGCGATGGAATCGTTTCCTATTCCTTTCCGCTGCAATCCGCTGATGTCATTATTAAAGCATAGCACATATCCTTTGGTTCGGCACCGTAGATGCGTCGCAGAAGCGTAATTCGCGGCAAATAAGCCCGCAGAAGCGACTTTTTGTCATTTGACAGTTTGTCGGAATTGTGACATGATTGTTTCCGGAAACGTTTCCTATGAGAGTAAGAGCTATCATTTATTTAATTCCTTTAGGGAGATGACCTGATATGCAAGCATTAAGGTGGCACGGCGTAAAAGATTTGCGCGTAGAGACGATCGAGGAGCCAACCCTTCGGAAAGGGCAGGTTAAAATAAGAATCGAAGCATGCGGCATCTGCGGAAGCGATCTGCATGAATACGCCGCCGGACCGATCTTTATTCCGGAAGGAACGCCCCACCCGCTCACGAACGAGAAAGCGCCTATCGTCATGGGCCATGAATTTTCCGGACAGATCGAAGAGGTAGGCGAAGGGGTTACTCGGTTCCAAATCGGCGACCGCGTCGTGGTTGAACCTGTATTCTCCTGCGGAACGTGCGCGGCTTGTAAGCAAGGCAAATATAATCTCTGCGATAAAATGGGATTCCTCGGTCTTGCCGGCGGAGGCGGCGGTTTCTCCGAGTACGTGGCGGCGGACGAGCATATGGTTCATAAAATTCCGGATAGCCTCTCTTACGAGCAAGGAGCTCTAGTGGAGCCTTCTGCGGTTGTACTATATGCCGTTCGTTCGAGTCAGTTAAAAGTCGGAGATCAAGCCGTCGTATTCGGTACAGGCCCAATCGGTCTGCTTCTCATCGAAGCGTTGAAAGCATCTGGCGCGTCCAAGATTTATGCCGTCGAGCTGTCGGAGGAACGCCGCAACAAAGCCGCCGAACTTGGCGCGATCGCATTGAATCCGGCGGACACGGACGTCGTTGCGGAGATTCAACGTCTAACCGACGGCGGAGCCGACGTTTGCTACGAAGTGACGGGCGTACCTGTCGTTCTGAACCAAGCGATTGCTTCGACCAAAATCAGCGGACAGATTATGATCGTCAGCATCTTCGAACGTGAAGCGGCTATCCATCCTAACCAAATTGTGCTCAAAGAACGCAATATCGCCGGAATTATCGGATACCGCGATGTTTTCCCTGCCGTCATCAGCTTGATGCAGCAAGGCTACTTCCCGGCGGACAAATTGGTCACCAAGCGCATTGCGCTGTCCGATATCGTGGAGGAAGGCTTCGAGACGCTGATCAAGGAAAAAAGCCAAATCAAAATTATAGTGTCTCCAAAGAGCAAATAATACACGGGTGTAAAAATGTGGGGACCGCCGAGAATTCTCGACGGTCCCCTTTTTTGTGCAATTACAGTCCCGCTGTTTTAGCGGTCTGAGAGACCATTAAATCACCAAAAGTGGGCACCTCCGCCGCTGTAACGGTCTGAGAGACCGTTAGAGCACCCCAAGAGTGCAACTCCGCTGATGTAACGGTCTGTGAGACCGTTAGAGCACCCTAAGAGTGCAACTCCGCTGATGTAACGGTCTGCGAGACCGCTAGATCGGCCAAAGTGTGCAATCTCGCCGCTGTAACGGTCTGCGAGACCGTTAGATCACCCAAAGTGTGCAATCCCGCCACTGTAACGATCTGCGAGACCGTTATATCGCCCGCCGGATTTTAGGATGACGCGTCATTACCTTGAGCGGCCGGCCTGATCGTACGATAGATCGTCCTGGCCGTCAGCATAAGAATCCCCGCGAATACCCAAATATCCGCAAAATTCATCGTTGCGGCTGCGGAGAAGAAGAGAAAGTCCGTCACTTGGTTAAACGCGAGCCGATCAATCGCGTTGCCAAGCGCCCCGCCGATAATGAGCGCCACGGCCGTCTGCACGTATGCTCCGCGAATTTTACCTTTCCGATGCCAATAGAGCGCAGCAACCGTCAAGACGATGACAAAAACGGCGAGCACTCTCCCCCATCCGTGGAACATGTTTCCGGTAGAGCCCGTATTCGCGAGATGCACAAGCCGAAACAATCCGCCGAGAATCTCCGTTTGCTCCTCAAAATCCAAATTCAAGCGAATCGCTATTTTCGAAGCGACATCAACAATGATGGCTGCGACGATGATCAAGTAGAAGTACATAAGAGTCCTCCTTTTCAGAAAAGTGTTCGACGGCTCTTGTTAGAATTCCTTTCCGCTATCCGCCTCCAAAACTGAGAATTTCGATCGAGTTTACAAAACATTCGACAAAGTCCCTCTCGAATTTGATTTAGATCAAACATTCGACAAGTATCGTATGGAGTGTGCTTAGTGTTAAAAAATAGGAGGTATCCTCGGAAAATGAAACCGGTTCGGATGATCTGGACATGCCTGTTAGGCATAGCGTTACTCATTAGTGGTTGCTCGTCGCAAGGCGGCGCGCCCGATCAGGAAAAGAAGCGGCTGAAGGTCGGCATCATGTTGTCCGACGTTGGCCTCGGAGATCAATCGTTCAGCGATGCGGCTTTTACGGGGTTGATGCAGGCGCAGGAGGATTTAGACATTTTCTTCGATTACCGTGAACTTGCCGATACGACGACTTACGAGCAAGGGCTTACCGAGCTGGTCGAGGAAGGAAACGACTTGGTGATTGGCCTCGGATTTATGGTGAAAGACAGTTTGGAGTCGATCGCCAGCCAATATCCGGATACAACGTTTCTTCTCATTGATGAAGTATCTGAACAGCCCAATATTATCTCTCTGACATTCAAGGAAGACGAGGGCAGTTACCTGGCCGGGGTTGTAGCGGGCATGAAAACAAAATCAAACGTAGTCGGGTTTATTGGCGGAGTCGACGTTCCGATCATCCGTAAATTCGAGACCGGTTATATTGCCGGGGTGAAGGCTTCAAATCCGAACGCGAAAGTGGTATCCGAATTCGCTGGAGATTTCGGGAAGGCCGACCTCGGCGCGCAAATCGCCGGCAACATGTTCGAGCACGACCAGGCGGATATCATTTATGCCGCCGCAGGCTTTACTGGGATAGGCGCACTAGAGGAAGCGGAGAAACTCGGCAAGCTTGCCATCGGAGTCGACACCGATCAGTTTTTCCTGGCGGAAAAAGCGGTTCTCACTTCGATGCTCAAGAATGTGGACGTGGCTATTTATTCAGCTGTCAAAACGTATCAGGAGCAGCGCGAATTTTCTGAGTCGCATCTGGAGTTCGGTTTGCAGGAGAACGGCATCGGATTGGCCCCTGTTCGAGTCGTGCCGATGACCAAGAAAGAGGAACAAACCTTCAAGACGTTAAAACAGCAATTGCTGTCCAACGGCATTCAATAATCCATATACGGTTAGGGGCGGCAAAATATGAAATTGCAAATGAAGCTTTTATTAAACACGATGTTATCGCTGCTGATGCTGTTGGCGGCTTTAATCTACGTCGTAGTCAACGTGTCTGGCATGCAAGCTTCTAATGAGCAGACGCTTCAGGTAATGACCGACAGTCAGCAGTTGAAGACCGAACTGATCCTCGCCCAGCTTGCGCTGTCCAACGCTTCCGGCAACATGACAGAAGGGAACAAGGGGGAAGCGCTCGATCGCGTCAATAAAGCGAACGTCAGATTGACCGACATGCTCGATAACGTATCTATTCCCGGTTACAGTGGCATTTTGGAGACGGCAAAATCAAGATTGGATCTGGTTTCTCAGGAAGCGGAGCAAGCGCTGGACGATCGTAACGTTGCCGAAATCAAACGACAATCGGTTCGAATCCTTGGCATTCTGAACGGGATTAATACGCTGAACATTTTATCGTCCGAGCTTCAACATAGCAAGTCGGAGCAGACCGACGCCAAGATCCGCAACGTATACTGGATCGCCCTGATCGGCGGGATCGCGCTATTTCTAGCCGCGGGCTTGCTCAATTACATAACGACTGGGCGTATTGTACGACCCATCAAGCGGCTAAACCGCCACACCCAAGAGATTGCCGCGGGAAAACTGTTCGTGAACATCGAAAAATACCGCGGCAAGGATGAAGTTGGCGAATTGACGCAAGCTTTCTCGACAATGGTTTCCAATCTGCGCGATGTCGCGGGAACCGCTCAACACGTCAGCGAACAAGTAGAGCGATTGACTTCTGAGCTGGATGAAGAGAATGCCATCATGTCCGACATTTCAAAGCAGATTGCGCATTCAACGAACGAGCTGGCAGCAGGAAGTCAAGCCATTACGGAAGATTTGCAGCATACTGTTACGAATATGGAGGAGATGAAGATCGGCTTCCAATCGAATCTGCAAGATTCGTTGCAGTCCGTCGAGTACGGAGAGGAAGCCGTTCGAACGATTAAAGAAGGCATGGAAGCCATCGATCAACAACGCGGCATTATGGATCGGAATATGGAAGCCATTCATCGGATGGAAGAGGCCGTGCGGCTGCTGTCCGATTCGATCGGCGATATCCGCCAAATGACGGGATATGTATCGGATGTGGCATCTCAAACAAATATGCTGTCGTTAAACGCCGGGATCGAGGCTGCTCGCGCCGGAGAAGCGGGCAGGGGATTTGCCGTGGTGGCGCAGGAAGTGAAAAAGCTGGCCGGACAGAGCGCGTTGACGGCCAACCAGATGATGACCGTGCTGGAGAATGTCTCTAACGGCATCGAACAGGTGAATATCACGATGCAGGTTTGTATGGAGCAAACAACGCAGCAGGCGCAGGCCGTCGGAACAACGAACGATGCATTCGACAGCATTCGCGGCAAGGTTCTACAGATTGCCGATCATCTGCACGGCCTGAAGAACGAGATGCACGCTTCCGAGGAGAAGAGCAACCAGGTGCTTCAATCGTTTGAAAGTATTAGTTCCATCACGGAGCAATCGGCTGCGGGAAGCGAGGAAATATCCGCATCAACCGCCGAACAGCTAACAGCATTCCTGTCGATCAGCGATAAAGTAAAGCTGCTTCGCGGCGCATCGGATCGACTGTCCGCGACGCTAGAGCAGTTCGTGCTGGAGGGGGCGGGGGATTCTCGGGCTTCATAATGTCAGACGAATGCTAACAGACAATAAGCAATGGAGCTGGCTGAGCCAGCTCCATTTGTCATGATGATATGTTCGATCATCGCTTTGCTTGCCGGGCAACCCGCCAACCTTCCTTATCGGTTGCAAGAATGCCGCGACTATTGTAAATGCCTTGAATGTCATCCCCTGTCAGCGTAACTCTGTACAGGGTTTGCTCGAATGGCTCATACAAGGGACAGACGGGGTTGTTTTCCGCGACGGACGCCTCGGCACCGTACCGGACGAACCGAATGTCCGACCAATCCAGATACGAAGTCGAGAGCGCGGCATCCATGTGCGGGATGACCGCCCCGGACTTGACCAGAATCACAATCGGCAGTTCCCCTGGAGCGATGCGCTGCCATCTCCCTCCGGGATAGGCGATTCCCGTCTGGTAATCGACCCATTCGCCCGGCGGCAGGTAGACGTCTCGCTCGTCACCTTCCTCGAACATGGGCGCTACCAGCAGTTCCGACCCGAACATGTATTGATCCTCGATCAGCCATGAGCCGGGATCCTCGGGAAATTCGAAGAATAGAGCACGAAGCATCGGATGGCCCCGATCTGCGCTTAGCTTCGCCTGAGTATAGATGTAAGGCATCAGTTCGTACTTCATCTGTGTCGTTCGGCGGAAAAAGTCGGTAAACCGTTCGCCGTACGCCCAAGGCTCCGTCGGCGGCGCCCCGTGGCAGCGACTATGGGAAGTGAGCATGCCGAAAGGAAGCCAGCGGCGGTACAGCTCTTCCGGGCTGCTATGGACGAATCCGCCGATGTCGTGGCTCCAGAACGAGAAACCGCAAAGGCCGAGCGACAGCCCTCCGCGGAGCGTTGCCGCCATGGCGCCGTCCGTATTCTCCGCGTCTCCGCCCCAATGGATCGGATAGCGCTGGCTGCCTGCCCACGCGCTTCTTGCCCAGATGATCGACTCGCCCTTGACGGCTTCGGTAACCTCGGCAACGGCTTTGTTATACCGCAGCGGATATAGATTGTGCTCGCGGTAACCGCTCTTGCCCGACGAGTACTGTCCGTTCAGCGGCGCGGCCTCGCCGAAGTCGACTTTAATCGCGCTCACGCCTATGCGAAGCAACTCCGCCAGCCGATCTTGGTACCAGGTCACGGCGGCGGGATTGCTATAGTCGAGAATAGCGTCGTCCGTCGGCAATGCGCCTTCCGCCGTGCGCACGGCGAAACCATTTTCGATGATCGAAGCATATAGCGGATTGGTGGGCGTAAAGTAAGGGAGCTGCCACAAGGAAACGCGGTAGCCCATCTCCCTCAATTGCTGGATCATCCGCTCCGGATCGTCGAACCGCTCTTCGGAGAAGCGGTAATTGCACCGCCAGTCTTTCTCGAACCAACCCGTGTCGAGATGAATAACGTCGCAAGGAATGCGGCTGAGTTGTAATTGCCGGGCTACTTCCCGGACCTCCTCCTCGGAGCTGTACGTAATTCGGCTCATCCACAAGCCGAAAGACCAGAGCGGCGGCAGCGCGCTTCTCCCCGTTATTCTCGTATATTCGGAGACGATCTCTTGCGGCGAGCCAATGAACAGAAACAAATCCAGCTCTTCGTCACCCGTATATACGACGCACGTATCGTCGTACGTCGATCCGAAATCCATCGTCAGCGGCGACGACGTATGAACGAACAAGCCATAACCTCTACTGCTGAGAAAAAAAGGCACGGGTTTGTACATTTTGGCCGTCTGTGCGCTGAGGGCGTCAGTAGTGAACAGGTTGATCTTTTGGCCTCTCTTGTTCAAGCGAGTGAACGATTCCCCCGTTCCATAGAGCTTCTCGTCTGGACGCAGAAGGAAGCTGGCGGCCGCGTTGTTCCCGAAATCCGAAGAACTTCTTCTGAAGGAGAAGGGGAGACCGTTCGTGTTCAGCAGCGACTTGCCGTCAGAGAAGCCGCGTGTTTCGGTCACGATCGAACCGTTCGCATCCCGGATAATCAACTTCCAAGGATCGGTTTGCACCGTAATTGAGCCAGCCGCGCTGGAGTATACGATCTCGTTATCCTGTCTCCGAGATTCCCAGTTTTCGGTGGTGCCGATAGCGCTATGATCCAACATCAGTGTTGGCTCGGCGCTGCCCAAAGCCCCCGGCCGAGTCCCGATACGGATTCGCACGGTCCGTTCGCTTAGGAATGATAATCCGAACGGAGTAGTAGGCCGATCCTCATATTCGTCCGGGAAGGCCCAAGACGGCGATTCTTCATAAGGGTAATCGATCTGATTGAAAGACAGCCTGGGCTTACGCAAGTATCGCCGCCACTGCAGCGTTCCGCTGGCGGAATCCGCATCGAAAGAAACCGCTTGTGCAGCGAAGAAGTACGTATCGGATGTCGAATCGAAGCCTTCGCTCCGATCGATCGGTTGATTCAGTGCTGACATCATTCCCACCTATCCTTTCACGGCGCCGTTCGTTAGGCCGCTCACAATGTATCGCTGCACGAAAATAAACAGGAGAGCGACCGGAAGCATGCTGACCGTACCGAATGCCATCGTATTATTCCATGACGTGCTCTGGAAGCCGAGGAAATTGTAGATACCCGCCGTGATCGGTCGAAGTTGCTCTTTGCCGATGAAAGTCATGCCATAGATCAGATCGCCCCAAGCGAACAAGAAGGAGAAAACGGCTGCAACGACGACTCCCGGTACGGCAATCGGCAGTATGATTCGCACGAACGTTGTCCAGCGGTTACAGCCGTCGATCTGCGCGGACTCCTCAAGCTCCTTCGGAAGCGAAGTAAAGTACGTCCGGAGAATGATGACGGAGAACGGGATGCCCGCCGTGGCGTTGGCCAGGATCGTGCTCCAATAGCTAGGACCGATCAATCCCATATGCTTGAATAAAATAAACAGTGGCGTCAGCAGCAAAGACGCGGGCAGCATCTGGGTGACCAGGAACAGCAGTACGAACAGATGACGACCCGGGAACCGGAATCTGGCAATGCCATATGCGGCCGGGATCGCAAGCGAGGTCGAGATCGCAAGCGACCCGATCGAGATGACGATGCTATTCCGGAAGCCTGCGATAATGTCGAATGATGAACCCGATAACTGCTCCGTATACGATTCGAAATGGAATGTACGAGGGAACCACGTTTGGGGCGTCGCGAATATTTCGGCTTCCGTCTTAAACGAGGTCACGACCAGCCAATACAGCGGGAATAGAAACGCGGCGACCAGTAATATGCTTATGACGGGCAAGAGCCAAGGAACGTTCCTGCGCAACAGCTTCATTCTCGTTCCTCCCGGTTCAGCAATTTCAGGTACAAGACTCCGACTATCAGCAGCACAAGGAACATCACGTTGGAAACGGCCGCCCCTTGGCTATATTTAAACTGCTCGAACGACAGGTTATAGGCGTACGTAGACATCATCTGAGTCGCGTTGACCGGCCCTCCGTGCGTCATGATCAACACAAGATCGAATACTTTGAATGTATAGATAAAACCTAACACGAGAAGCGAGAGAATAGCTGGCTTCAGCAGCGGCAGCGTAATGCGGAAGAACCGCCGCACGGCCGTCGCCCCGTCGATCGCGGCGCTCTCATAAATGTCTCGGGGGATCGTCGTCATCGCCGTGGACAACAAGATCATGTTAAAGGGAATGCCGATCCACGTATTGGCAAGCACGACTGTAAACATAGCGAGCCCCGAGCTGACGAGCCATTCGATCGGGCTGCCGATCAGATGAAGCCGAAGCAGCGTATCGTTGACGATGCCGTCGGATCCGAACATGAACTTGAACATCATCGCCGTGATCGTAGCTGGCAGCAGCCAACTGATCATGACAAGCCCTCTTAACCGCTGTGCCATGCGGAACCCTAGATTGAAGAGCAGAGCCAGCGCGAGTCCGATCACGAACTGCAGGACGAGGCATGCCGCCGTGAAGACGAACGTGTGAAGCAGGACAAGCTTAATCGTACCTTCGTTGAACAACGCCGTATAGTTATCGAGTCCGACATAAGGCTGATGGCCGGAAGCGAGATTCATGACATTCACGTCGAACAGGCTTAACCGCACGTTGTCGACAATGGGATAACCTACGAAAAAAAGCATATAAACGAGCGCGGGGAGCACGAACAAATAACCCGCGCGAAGTTCCTTCATCCTCATCATGATGCGTTCACCGCCTTAAAAAAATGGAGTACATGGAATCTGCACATGTACTCCCCAACCAATCGTTATTTACTGCCCAGGATACCGTCGATTTTCTTCTGCGCTTCGTTCGCGGCGTCGTCCGGCGTAGAGCCGAGCGTCAGCGATTTGCCGAGCGCTTCGGATATGACGTTGGAAATTTCCGGCCATTTCGGATGCGGGCCGCGCGGTTGCGCGTTCACCATGTTCTCGGCGAACACCTTCAGCTTCGGATTATCCGTCCAGTAAGGATCACTCGCTACGTCCTTGCGCGCCGGGAAGTAACCGAAGTCCTGCGCGAACTGTTTGTTGACGTCCGGCGAAGCGACGTATTTGATGAATTCGACCGCTTCGTTCACATTGGGACCGTTGACGACGCCGAGATTCTCTCCGCCGAGCACGGAGGCGAATTGCTTGTCTTTCGGGACGAAAGAGAGACCGAAATTCAAATCCGGGGCATTCTTCGCCAGATCGGGCAACTGCCAAGGACCGTTGACCATCATCGCCAGCTTACCCGCGGCGAACTGTTTCATGACGTCGGATTGCGTCCAGTTGATGACTTCCTTGCTCATGGAGCCGTCTTTGATCAAGTCCGCAAGGATGCCGAACGCTCTTGCGCCATCACCTGCTACGTGATCGAAGTTCGCCCCGGTAGACAACAGCCAAGGGAGGAATTGGAACGTACCTTCTTCGTTCTGCGGCGCACTGATCCCCAAGCCTTTAACTCCGCTCTTGGTTAGTTTCTTGGCGGCCTCCCGTAGCTCATCCCACGTTTCGGGAGGTGTCACACCGGCATCGGCCAGCATCTTCTCGTTATAGAACAGCGCCAGATTGTTGCTGCCGAGCGGAATGCCGTATTGCTTGCCATCGTAAGAGGCCGATTTCCAAGGACCCGCGAAGAATTGATCCTTATCTGACCAGTCTTTCAGATTGTCCGTAATGTCCGCGAACAATCCCATTGCCGCATAGGCAGCATGATCGGGATTATCGATGATGACGATATCGGGCAAATCCGAAGCTGCAAGCCCAACCGACAATCGTTTCTTGAAGTCCGCGAACGGGATATAGACGGGCTCGACTTGAATGTTCGCATGCTGCTTCCCGAATCCGTCGGTGAGCGATTTGATAATGTCGAACTGGGATTTTCCTTCGAAATAAAACCATAGCGTCAATTTTTTCTTTTCCGGCTTCGATTCGCCGCTTGGCGAAGCCGCGGGAGAATTCGAGCTTGGCTGCGCGTCGTTCGATTTGTTTGAACCGCAGCCCGCAAGCGATAACATGATGACCAGCATAACGGCTAACATTCCTAGACCTGTTCGTTTCACTTTGCTGCCCCCTTGGAGTTGATGGTTGACGTCTTCAGTGTATGGGAATGAAAGCGTTTCGAAAATTCGAAAAACCTAATAAAGGTGGACGTTCTTAAGATAACCTTCACCGGGAGAGGTTCACTTTTTGGTACTCCGCGGGAGAGAGTCCTGTGACTTCCTTGAAGACGCGAGAAAAATATTTCGGATCCGGGTAGCCGACGGCGCGGGCGATCTCGAACATTTTCCGCTTCGAGTCCAGCAGCATCGTCTTCGCTTTCCTGATTCTGATTTCTTTAACGTAAGCCGAGAAGTTGCTTTTGACTTCTTTCGCGAACAGCGCGCTCAAATACTCGGGCGTGATGCGAATCGCGGCGGCGATTTCCTCCAGCGTGATTCCTTCTGCGTATTTCTCGTGGACGAGACGCAGCGCCTTCTGCACGGTTAAGCTGTACGGAACGGATTCGGGGTTCTGACCGACTGAGGAGACGTGCTCCATAATCGCACCGAACGCGCGCGTCAACTCTTCCCGCGTCTCGGCCGCTAGAATGGGCAGAAGCCACTGCTCCTGGTATCGAAGCGCAAGATCGTTGCCGTATAGTTCTCCGATCATCTGAAGCGCGGATGAGATCAACCGGACGGACACGTCGACGATGTGCCGGGGCTCGTACACGCCAGTCATGCATAGGCGCAGCCACTCCTGAAGCAATTGTCCGCTAGCGTCCCCGCGGTTCCCGCCGATCGCTGCCTTCAATTTGTTCTCCAGAGCGTAAGGATACGGCAACGGCTCTCTCGCAAGAGACTCGACAAGTCGCTCGGTCAACACCTCGCGCGAGCCGTCGATGACGATAAACCATTTTCGCAGCGACTTCAGGGCGGCGTACTTGGCTTTCAACGCGACAATACCGGGCACTTCCGCCACACTGATGACGGCTGTGAGGCCCGAAGCTTTCATCTGTGGGAGCCACTCCGATTGCAGAAGGGAAAGGAGGTCGTCTAGATCTCGTCCTTGAACGATGGCGGCGAAAGATCGATCCTCGGGAATCGCAAACAGCGCATGGCGGCCGAACCGCTTAAGCCAATCGTCGAGCCCGTGTTTGGCCTCCGCGCAACCGGCATCGTAATCGAGTCCCATGTAGACGACGAGAAGCCGAAACGGATCGTCTGTCCCCCAATCCTTGACCTGCGCTTTTATCGCCGGCAGAAGGACGGGATTCAAGCCGTCCTGCGATACCCAGCGATAGAGCGCATGCTCCAGCTGATCGGAGGCATGTCCCGGCGGCAAGCCCGCAATTTGCTGCATTGCCAGCTCCTGTTCGGCTTTTTCCAGCATCGACTTCAAATCGTTCGCCGTCACCGGTTTTTCCAAATATTCGAACACGCCCAGTTGCAGCGCCTTTTTCGCATATTCGTATTCCGAGAAGCCCGTCAGAATGACCGTCATATGCCTGTGGCCTTGGGATTTCAGAGCTTCCAGCATTTCGATGCCGCTCGTCTTGGGCATCTTGATGTCGGCGATGACCAAGTCGGGTCTCGTATCTTCAATCAACTGCAATCCGGCTTCCCCATTGTCCGCATCGCCGACGACTTCATAACTTCCGCCCAGCTTGCGAATCAGATTTACGATGCCATATCTTGTGTTGTCTTCATCCTCAATCACGACGATTCTCATGGCGTGATGTCCCCTTTGCGGATAATGGGTAATACGATGCGCACCGAAGTGCCGACGCCGGGCTGGCTTTCAATCTCGCAGGAAGCGCGATCCCCGTAATACATCCGAAGACGGTCAAGCACGTTGCGGATGCCGATCCCGCCCCCGTAATCGGTTTCGGACATGATGGAGCGCAGTTTCTCCCGATCCATGCCGTGCCCGTTGTCACGAATCGTGATCTCGAAATCCGCCTCCGTTAGCTGGTTTATGCCGATATGGAGATGCCCCCCCTGCTTGACGCCGGAAAACCCGTGAATGATTGCATTCTCGATGAAGGGCTGCAGCACGAGCTTTGGCATCGAAACATCCAGTGCGCGTTCGTCCTTCTCCACGGTGTACGCGAAAGAAGAGCGGAAACGATACTGCTGCAGGAACATATACCTGTCCATCCACTCGAGTTCTTCGCGGACGCTGACCGGTTTGTTGCTGTCCTTGATGCTGTAGCGCAGGATTTGCGCCAATCCTTTGAGCATCTCGCTAATCTGGTGCTCGTCCTTCTCGATGGCGAGCCAATTGATAGAATCGAGAGAATTGTAGAGAAAGTGTGGGTTGATCTGCGCTTCCAGCGCCCGTATTTCGGCTTCCTTGCGCTTCTCGCCGGTTTCCTTCACTTCGCTCATCAGCTCATTGACCGTGCTCATCATTTTATTAAAATTAAAGGCGATGGCCGATATTTCGTCCTGAGTCCGGTCTTCTACTTGGACGGTTAACCCCCCTTGGCTTGCGATCCTCATCGCTTTGACGACTTTGCGGATCGATGCCGTCAGCTTTCCGGAGAAATAGAAGATTAGCGCGACCGCCACGATGAGCGCGGCCGTCCCGACGATAACGGTAAGCCGTTGCATAGCGTACATTTCGCCGAACAGCTCTTTCTGGTCGATCAGGTTGTGGATCGCGAGGCCGCTTCTCGTGTTAACGAAGGTATTGCTAATACTCGCGCCGGAACGGACCTCGCCGATTTGTCGGCCGATATCGGATTTATCCGGGGAGGATATAATGATTCCATCCTTATCGGCGAGAAAGTTTTGGTTGTCTATTCGCACCGGGGAGTCCGCGCCGGCGTCGTTCAGATTGATCGCGCGGGCCAGCACCGACTCGTAGACGGTAATGACGACGACGCCGATGCTGTCGAGGCTCGCCGCATTGTAATCCGTTAATTTTCGCGCCAAGTGAAATCCGTATTGTTCTTCGTTGTTGATCGTGCCCATACGTTCGGGAGGCGTCATCAAGTTACCAGTTTTCTGGTTGACGGCGGAGATGTATAGAGGCAGCTTGGTCAAGTTGGGTACGCCTGACCACAGATTGTCGTAAGGGGAGCCTGTCTGTTGATCGTAGCAGATCAGCGTGTCATTCTCCGTGAATATCGCTACGCTGCGGATGCCGTACTTAGCATAGGAGTAAGAAGACAGCATATTGATCAGTTTGCGCTTGCTCAGCTCGACGTCTTCGCCCGGGACGTTTACTTCTTTCACGAGACGAAGGACGTCGTCGTTCGTAATGATCTGGAACAGCAGATCGTCGTAAGCGAGCAGAGACGTATCCAGATTTTTTGAAGTTTGCAGCAGATTGGCTTGTACGAGCACATCGATTTTTCGTTTCATCGCATCCGTAGAGACGTAATAGGATACCATCTGCACGACAAGGACGGGCAGCATGCATACGAGCATGAACGTGACGAACAGCTTATTGCGATAGCTGAATCTCCATTTGGTTTGCAAGCGATTTCACCTCGTCACCTATTCTATCCAATTGGAAATCGAATCGACAATAGCATTCTGCGACATGATTTTACTCAAGTTTGAGCGTAATGCGAGCGCACAAAAGCGAAAGGCCGGCAACCTTAGGAATAAGGATCCGGCCTTTCTTGCAATGAATCGTTTGATTATTTTTTCTTCTTCGGGGGCTTCTCCTTGTTCTCCTTCGCCCTGAACTTCACCATCTCGGCAATGAGCGTCAGCGGCAGAGGCTTGTCCATTGGCAGTTGAATGGCGGACTTCGACATCTCATAAGGGGATAATTGCTCCCGGAACGCCTCGAATACGGTAAAAGGCGGGGGGAACGACAAGGAAAAATGCTTCGTATACGCCGAGTAGTAGATCAGCTTTCCGTGATAGTCGAATGCCGGAATCTGATAGCTGATGACCTCTTGCGCGTCGGGTTCGGCTTCGCGAATGGCCTTACGGATCTGCTGCAGTCCTTCTTGCACCGCCGACGGAAAAGTACCGATGTATTCGTCCGCCGTCTGATAATTCGTCTTTGGCGACATGTTCATAACCTCCTCTAAGAGATTTCACCATATGTTGTGTGAAGCAGGCTCTCCATTCAGATTAACGTATCTATGGGTGAACTGACAATAAATGTTTATTGAAGTCGGAGTTGCGCGCTCTCATTGTCGCAAAAAGCGTCAATGGCGGGTGGGAGTGTGCGTCGTACCCTCTCATTGTCGCAAAAAGCAGCAATGGTGGGTGGAAGTGTGCGTCGTACCCTCTCATTGTCGCAAAAAGCAGCAATGGTGGGTGGAAGTGCGCATTGCGCGCTCTCATTGTCGCAAAAAGCAGCAATGGCGGGTGGAAGTGTGCGTCGTACCCTCTCATTGTCGCAAAAAGCACCAATGACGGGTGGGAGTGTGCGTCGTACCCTTGACCTTGCCCCGAATAGATGGACACAGAGAAACCCTCTATAATAAAAGACGGAGGGATTTTCAATGGGGCAACGGAAGAAGTTTGACAAAGCATTTAAGGAGCAAGTCGTATTACGCATTCT
>NZ_VNJJ01000016.1 GCF_007786475.1 Cohnella terricola
GAGTCATGTTGATATTCCTCCGATGAATGTTGTCTCGACAACCTCATTCTAAGAGAGAACTTTCAACATGGCTTTATTTAATGTTTACCAACAGCCATTTTACACAATTATATGGACTCTACTTCACCAATCGCCCGCAAGTCCGGAATTGCTCGAAATAATCGAGCTGCTCACTCACCAATCGCCCGCAAGTCCGGAATTGCTCGAAATAATCGTACTGCTCACTCGCTCGGGAACATCAAAGAGGTTTTGCCTCTCCCGAATGTTCAGGAGAAACAAAACCTCTCAAACTATCGCATCAGCCGCCCACCTTCGCCGTCGCGTAACGGTTCGTCGGAACCTTCAAGCCCAGGTTGCCGCGCAGCGTATCCGACTCGTATTCCGAACGGTAGATGCCGCGTTCCTGAAGGATTGGGATAACGAGCTCGACGAAGTCGCGCAGGCCGCTCGGCAGCGTAGAATGGATAATAAAGCCGTCCGCAGCTCTTTCCTCGTGCCACTGTTGGATCAAGTTCGCGATATGCTCCGGCGTGCCGACGAACGGTCCGCGCGGGGTTGCCGAACGCAAGGCGACCTGCCGCAGCGTCAGCCCCTCCTCCCGGGCCTGTTTCTTGATCTTATCGGTGCCGCTGCGGAAACTGTTGCTGCCTAGATCGCCGATGTCCGGGAACGGTTCGTCAAGCGGGTATTGCGAGAAATCGTGATGCTCGAAAAACCGTCCGAGATAATCGAGCGCGTTCTCGATGCTGACGAGTCCGGCGATCTCCTCGTATTTGCGATCGGCTTCCTCCTGCGTTCTGCCGATAATTAGAGAGATGCCAGGCAGAATAACGATATCATCTTCGGATCTGCCGTAGGCGACCGTTCGGCTTTTTACGTCAGAGTAGAACGCCTGCGCTTCCTCCAACGTCTCGTGTCCGGTGAACACGGCGTCGGCGCCTTTGGCCGCCAGGTTCTTGCCGCTTTCCGAGGAACCGGCCTGGAACACGACCGGCTGGCCTTGCTTCGATCTCGCGATATTCAATGGGCCTTGAACGCTGAAGTACTCGCCTTTATGGTTCAGGCGATGCAACTTCGCCGGATCGAAAAACACCCCTGTAGCTTTATCCCGTACGAAAGCGTCGTCCTCCCAAGAGTCCCACAGCCCTCGCGTCACCTCGAGATGCTCTTCCGCGATTTTGTACCGCTCGTCGTGCGACGGATGATCTGACTTGCCGTAATTCAAAGCCGACCCTTCGAGCGGGGACGTGACGAGATTCCAACCTGCGCGGCCGCCGCTCAAATGGTCGAGCGATGAGAACTGGCGGGCGACCGTAAACGGCTCGCTATAGGAAGTCGACAGTGTACCGACGAGTCCAATGTTGCTCGTGACCGATGCGAGCGCGGAGAGCAGCGTAAGCGGCTCGAATCGGTTCAGGAAATGAGGAATCGACTTCTCCGTAATATAAAGTCCGTCCGCGATGAACACGAGATCGATTTTGCCAGCCTCGGCGATCTGGGCCTGTTCTTTGTAGAAGGAGAAGCTGACGCTGGCGTCCGGCCGCACCTCGGGATGCCTCCAACCGGATATATTGCCTCCCACGCCGTGAATGATCGCTCCGAACTTGATTTGCTTGCGTCTTGCCATTTTCTTTTCCTCCTTTGGGATGCTTTATTTAATGGCACCTATGCGTGAAGAAGCGCGGCTTCCGCCAAGTTCAGCCGGTAGCTTTTCACGAGCGCGGTCCCGTTATGGAACTCTTTGTCGTACGCCCGTTCGAAGCCGAGCCGCTCGTATAGCCGAATAGCAGAATCCATCATATCGGACGTATGAAGATGAAGCGTATGCTCGCCCCACTCCCGCGACAATCTGGCGCTCGCACGGATCAGCTCCGTCGCGATCCCGTGCCCCCGCGCGGAAGGCAGGACGGCTAATAGCCGAATAATCGGATTATGAATCTCGAGCTGCGGAGCTCCGTAGGCGGCTTCGGAGTTATCGTAGATAAACACGCTGCCCGCGACCTCCCCGCCCAGTTCGGCGACGAGCCTTGCTTTGGTCGTCGCCGCCTCGACCGCCTCCAAGATGTTGGTCTTATACTGCGCCCACCGCTCGGGCGATAGCGTCGCTTCATATTGGCTGTAAGCCGCGACAAGAACTTGTTTTACTGCTTCCCGATCTCCATCTTCCGCAAACCTGACAACGACTCGATCGCTCTTCATTTTTCCACCCGCTTTCCCGGATTCGACTTGCATAGCATATGTCTGTCAACTTTCGCCAATCGTTTTGCGAGAGTTGGTTTCCGCTTCTATGATTCTTTCGATTTGACCGATATGGTGTCCGACATGGTCGATAAACGATTGCGCGATGGCAGCGACGGTGACGGTGTGCCCTTTGAAATTCACGCCCGTTTTGTTCCAGTCCGCTTCGGTGAGCCGCTGGAACAGCAGGCTGTTGTATAACAATAATCCCTGAAACGCGGCCAAAATATCGGAGGTCCTGCCTGCGTTCGCCCGCTGCCCCTCCACCCAGAAATCCTGGTTAAACGCGGGCAACCGAACTTCCGAACCGGCCAGCACCTCGCGGATGCGGAAGGAAACGACAATGTTATGGTCCGTCAGATGCGTCAGCACTTCCGTGACACTCCATTGTTTCTCCGACGGTTTCCATACGAGCTGCGCGTCAGTCAAGCCTTCGATCGCCTTTTGCAGACGATCGTAAGTGCGCAAATAACTGTCAATAGATATCGGGGATTGACTCATGAGCATCCACTCCTATTCGGTATGTTTTATCTCGCCTCGGGCAAGGAAAATCGGGAAACGGCAAACCGCCCGATATCCTGCCCCCAATCGTCAAGCTCGATTTTGTTCGCAAGCAGCTCTCCTACGGCGCTGGCGAATTTGAATCCATGACCGGAAAATCCCCCCGCGAGCAGGACGTTCGGGTGGACGGGATGCGTATCGATAATGAAATGTTCGTCCGGCGTGTGCTCGTATTTGCAAGCGGCGCCTCGCAACAGCTTGCCCGCCGCGCCAGGAATGAACGATCCTAGAGCCCGTCTCAAATCCGCCTCGTCCTCCGGCAAGGAGCCGAAAGGGGTAAGCGGCTCGCCGGGGCGCCATTCCTCTCCCCCGTCGTGCCGGCCGATCTTCACTCCCGAGCCGGCGATGCTCGGAAAGCCGTAGAAACCTCCGTTCTCGTCTCCGAACGTAAACCCGGGAAAACGTCCTTCGTCAAACGCGGGCGACGACGGCTCGAACCAGGCGACGACTTTGCGCACCGCCCGTATCGGCAAACGGACGAAAGGCTCGAGCGTCTTAAACCACGCACCTGCACTTACGACGACCTTGTGCGCCATGTACTCGCCTTCGTCGGTCACCACGGTGACGAACGATCGGCTCGGGACGACGTCTTTAACGAACGTTCCCGTCAGCAGCTTTGCCCCGGATTGGATCGCGAGCTTCTTGTAGGCCGCCACGCATTTGTCGCTGTACAAGTAACCCGCGTCCGGTTCGTACATTGCACGATACCGCTCGGGCAGCTGTACGCCCGGCCAACGTTCGCGGACTTGCCCGGCGTCAAGTTCCTCAAAGGTGACTCCGTGTTCTCGGGCATCCCGGAATCTTCCTTCGTAGGAATAAACCGAGGGATCCGCGATATTCAACACGCCTGCCCTGACAAGCAACTGCTCCCCGGTCTCTTCCTCGAGTTCCCGCCAACGTTCGTCCGCGCGCAGCGCCAGCTTCACGTACGTCGGCCCGCCGCTGTAGACGTGGCGAATCAGCCGGGTATCGCCGTGATGGCTGCCTTCGGTATGGGGAGGGGCGAAGGCGTCGATCAGCAGCGTCTTCAAGCCTCTTCGGGAGAGCTCGTATCCCGCGCTCATGCCCATCGAACCCGCGCCGACGACGATGACGTCATACAGTTTTGTCATGGGCGTCCCTCCTCAGCAACAGTGGATTCGGCCAAACGGGACAAAGCGTCCACGGCCAGCGAAGCGAAGAACGACGCTCCAATCGGAAGCGCGCGCTCGTCGACGTCGAAGGCGGGGTGATGCCATTCTTGAGGTCCCGACGTCCCGAGGAAATAAAACACGCCCGGTACGCGCTGTAAATAGAAGGAGAAGTCCTCCCCGGCCGGAGAAGGCGCCGGTTCGACAACGGTCAGGCCAATCGACTTGGCCTTTCCCGCCGACCATTCTGCCCACTCCGCGTCGTTCACGACGGCGGGCGGCCCTTCCAGCCAGCGAACGGCGGCTTTCGCTCCGAGCGCCGCTCCGACACCCGTTACGATCTGCTCGAACCGCTCGCGCACCTTCGCCCGCACGGCGGTATCGAACGTTCGCAAGGTACCGTCGAATACGGCCTCCTCCGCGATGACATTCCAAGCCGTGCCGCTATTCAGCCGCGTGACGCTGACGACCGCCCCGTCGAGCGCGCCGACGTTACGGCTGACGATCGATTGCAGCGCGGTAATGATGTGCGCGGACGCAACGATAGGGTCAACGCCTGCTTCCGGCAGCGCGGCGTGGCTTCCGCGGCCTTTCACTTCGACGACGAAGCCATCGGCAGCGGCCATAATCGGCCCGGCTTTGATACCGATCGTGCCGACCGGCAAATCCGGCTTGTTATGCAGGCCGAATATGGCCTGAACACCCTCTAATGCGCCGCTTGCAATCACCTGTAACGCGCCTTTCGCCTTCTCTTCCGCAGGTTGGAACAGAAAGCGAACCGTGCCTTTCAGTTCGCGCTCCCGCCGTTTCAGCAGTAGCGCAGCGCCGAGTGCGGCAGCCGTGTGGAAATCGTGCCCGCACGCATGCATTTTCCCCGGAACCGTCGAGGCGAACGGAAGCCCCGTCTCTTCCTGCACGGGAAGCGCGTCGATATCGGCGCGAACGGCGACGATCGGTCCGCCGCGCAAACCGCCGACTTCGGCGACGACGCCGGTTCTCAGCGGATATTCCGTGATGCGGATGTCCGCTTCGCGCAGCCAGCCGCGAATCGCCTCGGTCGTCGCGAACTCCTCGTGCGATAGCTCGGGATTGGCGTGCAAGTGCCGCCGGATGGAGATCAATTGCTCGATTAGCGGTTCATCCGCAACAATGCTCATCGAAATCCCTTCTTTCCTCCATGTGTACGCCCAACTCGCTAGACCGGCTGTTCCTCGAATGCTTCCTTCAGCAACCGGAACGAGCGCACCCGTAGCTCGAAGTCGGGAATGATCGTCGTGAAGATTAATTCGTCCGCGCCGAACGTCCGTTGCAGCTCCAGCAGCCTAGCTCGCACCGTCTCCTTGGTGCCTTTAGTAATATCCGCATCGCGCACTTCGGCCGTGTACGTCTCTCCCGCTTGCCGGGCGAATTCCTCCGCTTGCTCGAGCGAGCCTACATTAACCGTCTTGCCGCTGACCAGCGTCACGCGAACGTTCTTGAACTGACCGGCTAGCTCGGCGGCTTCTTCCTCCGTATTCGCCGCGATAACCGACAATCCGAGCAAAGTCCGCGGCTCTCCGCCTTTGGAATAGTTAAAATCGGCGCGGTAGACGTTGAACGCTTCGCGGGCCGCTTCCGGGTCGTTGTTGATGAAGAGGGCGAACGCGTACGGATAGCCCCGTTCCGCTGCCAGCTTGGCGCTGGATACGCTCGTGCCGAGCAGATAAACGTCCGCCGGCTGCTCCGGGAGAGGATTCGCTTGCAGCCCGGCAAGCGGCTCGCTTTCGCCGAGCGGCCCATGCAAGAATTGCTCTAGCTGGGTCAGCTTCTCCTCGAGAGACTCCGGCTCGGAAACTCCCTTCTGCAGCCCCTTCGTCGAGCGGGGCAGCCCACCGGGCGCACGGCCGATACCCAGCTCGACCCTGCCCGGAGCGAGAGAAGCGAGTACGTTGAAATTTTCCGCGACTTTATAGGGGCTGTAATGCTGCAGCATTACTCCTCCCGACCCGATGCGGATTTTCTCCGTCCGGGCGAGCAAGTGGGAGATTAGAACTTCCGGCGAAGCGCCCGCCATCTGCGGGGAATCGTGATGCTCCGATACCCAGAAGCGCTCGAAGCCGAGCTCTTCCGCAAGCTGCGCCAGCCGAATCGTGTTGCCCAGCGCCTCGGAAGGCGTCTGCCCCGGAAACACGATGCTTTGATCCAGTATGCCGAGTTTTAGCGTCATCTCTGTCCACTCCAGTCCGTTGTTTAGATTGAATAGGCGCTATCCGAGGTATACCGCGCCAGAAACTGTCGGGTTCTCTCCTCTTTCGGCGCTTGGAAAATGACTTTGGGCGGCCCTTCCTCGACGACCAAGCCCCCTTCCATGAAGACGATATGATTCGCCACGTCTTGAGCGAATCCCATCTCATGGGTGACGATGATCATCGTGATCCCTTCCCGGGCGATTTTGCGAATGACGGCGAGCACTTCCCCAACGAGTTCAGGATCCAGCGCGGAGGTTGGCTCGTCGAACAGGATCACTTCCGGATTTAACGCCAGCGCGCGGGCGATGCCGACGCGTTGCTGCTGCCCGCCCGACAGTTGGCTAGGATAAGCGTCCAGCTTGTCGGCGAGGCCGACCTTCTCGAGCAGCTCGGCGCCGATGCGGCGCGCTTCCTCCTTTGGCAGCTTTTTGACGACGACGAGGCCTTCCATGACGTTCTCCAGCGCGGTTTTGTGCCGAAATAGATTATATTGCTGGAATACCATGGCCGTTTTGCGCCTTAGCAAGTGGATGTCCTTCTTCGCCGGCTTCCGGCAATTGACGCTGAAATCATCGATCGAAATTTCGCCTGCGTTCGGTTTTTCCAAATAATTGATGCATCTGAGCAACGTCGTCTTGCCTGATCCGCTCGGCCCGAGGATCGCGACGACTTCGCCTTTCTCGACGGTCAGATCGATTCCTTTCAGCACTTCTTGCTTGCCGAAGGATTTGGCGATTCCCCTAAGCTTGATCATGCGACACCTCCGCGATTGTATCGGGTAACCTTTTTCTCCAACAGCGCCGTCAGCCTCTCGATGAGAATTGTCAGACCCCAGAATAGCAGCGCGGCGGCCAAGTATGCCTCAAAAAATTTCCAGTTGGTCGTGGCCACAATCTCGGCTTGCGCGAAAATATCGACGACCGAAACGGTAAACGCCAGCGTGGAGCCGTGAAGCATCCCGATGACACTGTTGGACAAGTTCGGGAGAGCGGCGGCGAATGCTTGTGGAAACACGATCCGGCGCAGCGCCTGCGGCGTCGTCATGCCGATCGCATGGGCGGCCTCGAGCTGGCCCTTGTTCACCGACTGTAATCCCGAGCGAATGATCTCCGAGAAGTAGGCTCCGGCGGTAATCGAGAACGAGATATAGGCAAAACCGATCATCGGGATTTGCACCGACCGGAAAGCCCAACCGAAGCGTTCCGCCAATCCGTCCACGATCAGGGGCAACCCGACGTAGATGAGCAACAGATGGGTCAGCATCGGCGTACCGCGAATGACGGTGACATAGGCCGCAGCCGCCCGATGAAGCACGGGGATGCGGTACATGCGGCAAAGCGCGATAAACGTGCCGATCGCAAATCCGCTCAACACCGAGACGACCGTAATCCGGATCGTGGTCGGCACTGCAGGAAGCAAACCGACGAATGCCGTCCAGATGAACGATAAATCCAGTTGCATGCTCAGGCCCCCCCTTTCGAAAACGCGGCTTTAACGTTCTCGCGGCGATTCAGCCATTTTCTGCGCAAGAGCACTCTCGATTCCTTAATCGTTAAGTTTTCATGCTTCAGCAAACGGCGCTCCGCGAACAGAAACAGCCTCTCAAGCGCCAAGCTGAGGATGAAGTATACCGCTGCCAGCGCTAGATACGACTCGGTGAAATGCCGGGAAATCGTGGGGAGCGTTTGCGACTTGCCCGTCAATTCCATCACGCCAAGCGTAAACGCAAGTGACGTATCCTTCAGCGTCGCGATGACCAGATTGGCTAGTATCGGCACCGATATGGCCAACGCCTGCGGAAAGACGATCCGCGTAAATGCCTTGAAGCCGGTCATCCCAACCGCGTACGCGGCTTCGACTTGGCCCCGGTCCACGGCGGTTACCGCCGCCCGAATGCCTTCGGATACAAAAGCGCCGCTATGCAGGCCGTAGACGAGAATGACGAACGCGAGCACGGGAAGTCTCGTGATATCGACGTGAACCAGCTTCAATATTTCCGGTAGTCCATAATAGAGCAGGAAGAGCTGAATCAGAATCGGCGTACCGCGAAAAAAGGAAGCGTACAGCTGCGACAACCGCTGCAGGACGGGAATCCGATAGAGTCTGGGAAGAGCGGCGAGCAAGCCGAAAATCAAGCCGAGAGCGATTGATGCGGCCACGATGATCAACGAGATCCGTACGTAAGGCAGCAGCTTCACGAAATAATCGAACACGTACTGAATATCGAATTTGGCTCCCATCTTGCGGGTCACCCCTCGCCGTGAATTTTCATTGGTCTATTGATCGGCGGTAAAGTCGTGCCCCAGCCATTCCGTGCTTAGCTTGCCAAGCGTGCCGTCCGCCTTCAATTCCTTGATCGCGCCGTCCACGGCGTCGGACAGCTTCTGCGCCTCCTCGTCGTTCTTGCGGAACATGAATAAAATGTCCGCTTCGGAGAGCGTATCGCCCGTTGTTTTCAACTTGCTTTGCGGATCGATAAGCGGTAGAGCGAAATCCGCGGCGAGTGTCGCATCCACCCGGCCGCTGACGATCTGCTCGACCGTGTCGTTGGTTCCGCCGTTTGTGTAGACGATTTTAATGGCGTCTCCGTGATCCTTGTTGTAATTCAGAACGATTTGCGCCTCCGCACTAGTCGCGCCGACAAGCACTTTCTTGCCTTTTAAGTCATCCAGCGTGTGGATCGAATCGTTATCCTTCGCGACAACGATCTTGTTTCTCCAGTGCGCGTACGGTTCTTTGTTGAATAAATACTTCTCTTCGCGCTCGGGGTTTTTCTCCATCTCGTGCGCGACGAGGTCGATTTTCTTAGTTTCCAGACTAAGGAGCAGGCTCTTGAATTCTTGCGTTTGAATGTCGAATTCGTATTGCGACAGGCGCTTGTCGATCTCTCGGACGAGTTCGACATCGAATCCGGTAAGCTTGCCGTTATCGTCTATGAAGCATACCTTCGGAAAATGCGTACCGGTGCCAACGATAATCTTCGTGACTTTCCCGGGCGTATTTCCCGAATTCGAATCGTTTGGCGATTCCGACGCCGGTCCCGATGCCGGGGCATCGGAGGAAGCGGAGCCGCCTGCGCTGTTGTTTTTGTTCCCGCAAGCCGCGAGAATAAGCGCCAAAACGAGAATAGCGACGGTCAAGCTTGTTTTTTTCATAAAATGGATCCCTCCGTTTGATCTGTTTTAAACTTATAATTCCTAGCGGTTAAGTAAGAATTATTGTTGGGAATAACAATAACATCTCCCATCTTTTTACGTCAATGGATACGATAATAGAGATCTTCTATTGATTAATAAGAAAGTCCGATCGAATGGCAAGACGCCTGATTTTGTTATAACGCCGCATAAGAAAAACCGTCAGGGATAAGTTCATTCCCTGACGGTCCTAATGAGTGTGTTCGCTCCTTTTAGTGATGTTTTCCATCGTACTTGCTCCCCATCAGTACCCCGCGAGGCGGAAGTACGATGTTTTTCATCACTAATCACCCCCTGAGGCGAATAAAAAGTGGAGGCTTGCTCCTCTTAGCGATGTTTTTCATCGTACTTACTCCCCATCAGAGCCCCACAAGGCGGAAGTACGATGTTTTTCATCACTAATCACCCCAAGAACCAAAAAACGAAAAGGATGAAGACCTGTTTCACCCCTGGAAACTTATAAATTCTATACTGTTAAAAAATACTCCCCGAATCTACCGATTCAGGGAGTACTGAGACCCGCTTAGTTTTCCGATACCGCATCCGTCCTAAGCGCTTGTTTGAAGTCGTACCCGGCGGGGTTCTGAAAAATTCTCAATCCGAACGTTGGCGCGGCAGCGAAAATATGATCGAAAATATCGGCCTGGACCGACTCATAGACGGCCCAGTTCGTATCGTTGACGAAAGCGTAAATCTCCAAAGGCAAACCGTTCTCGGTCGGCGCCAACTGCCGAACGATCAGCGTCATATCCTGACGGATTTTCGAATGCCGCTTCAAGTAGTTCTCGATATATACTCGCAATACGCCTATGTTCGTTAACTGTCGACCGTTTACTTCAAGCGACTTGTCGATACGGTTATGAGCGTTGTGCTCCAAGATTTCTCGCTTCTTGTCCTTCATGTAGTCGGTCAAATCATGAATCTTGCTGAATCTCTCGATCATCTCCTGAGTACAGAAGCCGATGCTGTTGGCATCGATAAAGACGGCGCGCTTGATGCGCCGGCCTCCCGACTGCCGCATGCCTCGCCAGTTGCGGAACGAATCGGAAATCAGCGCATAACTCGGAATAGTCGTAATCGTCTTATCGAAATTCATGACTTTTACCGTATTAAGCGAAATATCGATAACGTCGCCGTCTGCATGATATTTGGGCATCTCGATCCAGTCTCCCACCCGCACCATATCGTTGGCGGAAAGCTGTACGCCGGCGACGAGCCCCAAAATCGAATCCTTGAAGATGAGCATGAGTACGGCGGATAAGGCGCCCAAGCCGCTAAGCAGAATCAGGGGACTTTCGCCGATCAGATTAGCGATCATAATGATGACGCCAATAATGAAGACGAGAATCTTCACGACTTGAATGTAGCCGCGAATGGGCTTTTGTTTGGAAATGTCGTATGTATTGTAAATATCATTGCATGCGTTCAAGAAAGCATCGAAGACCATCATGCTTACGATCATGATATATACGGCTGCGCCCTTCTCAATAGCCGTTTGAGTATTGGGGAAGACGGGCGCAAAATAATAAATGATGATGGCCGGCACGATATGGGACAGCTTAACAAACACCTTCCGTTCCAAAAAAACGTTGTCCCATGTAAAGCGGTTTTTCATGATGAACGCGGCAATGATTCGCAAAACGATTTTCTTGGTGACGAAATTCGCCGCGACGCTTATTCCGACGATGAGCAGAAGGACGGTCAGATTCGCGAGATATACCGCGACTTGAGATGAAACTCCCTGTTCGACCATCCAATTTTTAATAGAATCCATTTACTTCTCCTTATGCATATGCGATGATGTCGATCTATTATAGCACCCTTATTCGACTTTACGCATAGGGCTTCAATCCCGAAGCCTCATGCAAAAAAGGAGCGAAGCTATGCTTCACTCCCGAGTCTATCGGCTTCCGCGAGTTGTGTAACGGTCTCGCAGACCGTTACAGCCGCCGGATAGCCATAATTTGCTCAAAAAGGACGATTACGAGTTAACGCCGCTCTCCTTGGCCCTTAGGTCGAGCCATTCGATTTCTTCGGCGAGTTCATCCGCGGACCGGTCCAAACGTTCGGCCAACTCATCCGACAGCTCGAACCCGCCGTTCTCCAGTCTCTGCACCCACTGGTCGATCGCGAATACACCTGCGAGAATGTTGCGGCTGCCCAGCACCGATAGCACTGGCTTTAGCGCGTAATCCAGGCTTAGCAAGTGAGCGATCGTCCCGCCGATAAACAACGGAAGCGTAACTTTGCCCTTTAATCCCGTTTGCGGGAGCAAATCCAGGAACGCTTTCAGGATCCCGGTGAAGGACGCTTTGTATACCGGGCTTGCGATAACGACGCCGCTAGCGGATTCCACCAGTGCCAATGCCGCCAATATTTGCTCGTCTTTAAAGTTCGCATGAAGAAGCGCCTCGGCCGGCAAATCGGCAACGCGGATATGGCTGATCTTGATGCCTTTTTCGTTCCATTTGCCTTCCACAAACTCGATTAGCCCGTTCAAGCGGGACCCCGGGGTTGGACTGCCGGAAATAATGACGATATGACTCATGAGCGATTCCTCCTATTGGATGCTTAGTTGTTTTTTAATTCCATAATAACGTTCAAGAGATGCGAATGCTCTCCCAGATTGGAGATGACATTCGTTTGCAGGGAGATGCCTTCCGTCTCTGGTACGCGAATCGGCACAAGCTTGCCTTCGGCGGTTTCTTGCCGTACGCACAATTCCGGAAGAAAAGAAATGCCGGCTTTTTTCATGACAAGCTTTTTCGCCATCTCGGAATTGTCCGTCTGAATCAAAATATTCGGGGGGCGATCCAGATTCTCGAACACCCGATGGATTCTTAACCAATCCAATGCCCCACATTCGAAAAAGACAAGCGGCTGCACTGCGATCTCCTCGACCGTAAGTCGTTCAGCCCCGACAAAGGGATGATCCGCATAAGTGTAAAGGGTAATCGGGTCCTCGTAAAACTTGACGGATTGGAGATTCGGATGATTGACGCCGCGCACAAATCCAATATCGACTTCCTTATTGAGCACCTTCGTTACAATTTCATCGGTTTTACCAGTGACAAATTTGAAATGCGTATTCGGAAAGCTTAGACTCAGTCTCGGCAGCAATTCCGGAATCATGTAGTTGGACACCGACACTGTGCAACCGATCCGGATTTCCTCAGGCAGCGAACGCTTCTGATTTACGTGCAGCTTTCCTTTCTGATACGTTAATAGAAGCTGTTGTGCGTAAGGCAGGAACCGTTTGCCTTCCTCCGTAATTTGGACCTGTTTGCCCAGACGGTCGAATAGCTTGCAATCCAACTCGCGCTCAAGCGTCTGAATCCGGGCCGTCACCGATGGTTGGGATAAGTATAACGCCTCCGCCGCCTTATTGAAGCTTCCCCAGTGGATCACATATACGAACGCTTCGATGTTTTCTATGTTAACAAAAAACACCTCCAATTGCACCGCTTCAATCAGGCTTCAATCGGGTATTATATTTATCCAATAGGATAACTCGGAATTATGAAACTGTAAAGGGGATTTTTTTGCGAAGCTGAATACAAAAAAAAGCAGCTTTTGAAAGCTGCCCGCCAACAGTGCCATCAGCAATTAGCTGCTAGCGACGAGAAGGAACCTCAAACTGCGCGCCCGGAATCCAGGTTCCTGTCGTGAAATCTCGGCCCTTGACCAACACTTTGTCCTCGTAAACGTCAACGTAATAGCCTTGGCTGCCATCTTTATGTTCGTCCAAGTCCGTCCAAAGGTAGGCGACCGACGCCGCATTGAACATGGCTGGCATCGACGCGGTTTCAACCGAACGCGCATATCCCGCTTCCAGCTCCCAATGCGTATGTCCCGTAAACAGGACGACATTCGGATAATTGGACAGAATCTCTTTCACCCGTTCGTCCTGCGTTACGCCATACCAGCCTTGCGCCTTAAACGAGCCCCCGACGGTATCGAGCAATGGCTGATGCAGAAACAGAAACTTAGGCTTATTTGCAACGCTATTCTCGGCTAGCTTAGCTTCCAGCCATGTCAGCTGCTCGTCCGACAAATCGCAAAACAGCTCCAAGCCCCGCTCCGTTCCGAGAAAAATGAAGTGGTAGCCCGCAATCCAGTGGTCGTGATAAGGCGCCTGCATACCGGTTTCCTTCAGAAATCGCCCGATCCTACTCTCCCATATTCCCAAGCCTACGTCATGGTTCCCGGTAGTCAACAGCAGCCTCGGAAGTTCCGCCGCGTTATCGGCCAATATCCGATGCAGCTCGGCGAATTCCGCGTCCAAGCCATGATCCGTCACATCTCCGACGTGCATAATGCCGATGCTGTCCGGGCAATTGACCAATATATCTTTAAGCGCTTTGTCCAAGTTGCGGTTATGAACATGTTCCGACTCCGCTCTTACATGCGTATCCGTAATGACCTGGAACGATACGATCGGCCGCTCTTCCGCAGACCGCCGCTCATCTAACTGAGAATGCTGTTGTACAGCCATCAAACCATCTCCCTAGACCCCTCTATATTCAATGCGTCTTCGCACTTATATTCAAACCAATCACGCCAACGATAATGACGAACATCCATAACAGCGAGGACAGCGGAAGCCGCTCCGCGAATAGAAAGTAGCCGGCCAAGGCGATCAGAACGATGCCAACCCCCGACCAGATCGCATACGCGACACTTACGTTCATATAATGCAGCGCGAAATTTAAGCAAGTAAAGCTCGTTCCATAAAATACGAACATAAAAATGGACGGCCACAGCCTCGTAAATCCTTCCGATAGCTTCATAGAAACCGTACCCGACAGCTCCAACGCAATTGCCAGCCCCAGAAATACCCAACCCAAGCTGCTTTCCTTCATACTAGCTCCTTCCAAACGATAGCTCGTCATAGGATGTCACGATCACATCCGCCGCTTCTAGTAGTCTTTTCCCGTCCGTCTGCGCTGTGTCGATAATGCCGATGCCAACAGCCGCGCGGGCTGCGTGCGCCATCATCATATCTCCGTTCGTATCCCCGATAACGGCCACCTGGGAGCAGTCGAGATTCAATTTCCGGCAAGCCAGCTCAACCATATCCGGAAAAGGCTTGCCCTTCTCCACTTGATCCGTACCGATCACTTCGTGAAAATAATGCCGAATATTTAGCCACTCGAGATGCCGCAGCGCCATCTCCGTTTCGTCGGCGGTAACGACCGCCAAGCGCAAGTTCCTTTGTCTGCACGCTTCCAGAAAAGACAAAACGCCCGCCATCGGCTTAACGGGGCGTTCCCTTTCCATTGCCGCATCGGCAAGTTGCTTGCATTCGTAAGCCATGCGCTTGGCATCCGCCCACGATAAACCCGACGCGTACCCTTGCGAGGCGAGAATGGAGATCAGCTCTCCGATCGTCCCCATCGCAAGCGGTCCATTGCGATCGTAACCTATAGCCAAACCGTTCCGGTCCAGCGCGATTCCCCACAAGGCATACAAATCCGCGCCGCCCCAATTTCCTTGCCGTTCTGTCAACCGTTGCGAGAAAGCCTGGAGCAGATGACAGCTCCAGGTTCCCCACATCGAGACGAAGTCCAGCAGCGTTCCATCCTTATCGAACAAAATCCCTTCGATCGGAAAACTCGACTTTCCGGCCACAAGCTCCGCCATATCGGAATCCTCCTTACTTCTGAAGCTTATCCAACGCTTTCTGAGCCGTCTCCTGCGCTTCCTTAAGCGCTTGGGCTGCCGGCATATTGCTGATTTGCACATTGTCCGCCGCGATTTTCAGCGCATCGTTGATTTTGCCGCCTGTCGGATCCTTGAACGGGCTCGATCCGTGTGCCGCTTGCATAAGCGGAACTTTGCTTTGCGGATTTGTCTCGCTGAACGCCTTGAACGCAGGATCTTCGATTGCGGACTGACGTACTGCGATATACCCCGTATTCATCGACCAGAACGCCGTGTTTTCGGTGTTCGAGAAGAAGCTGAACCATTTGAACGCCGCTTTCTTCTGTTCGTCGCTTGCTTTCTCCGGAATGCTGGCAAGAATCGCTTCGGCGACAGGTTTGCCTGCGCCTACGCCTTCCCATCCCGGCTGCTCCATCGCAGCCAGCTTCGTGAAGTCCAGATCGCCTTGGTCGCCGCTTGATCCGGTATATCCCGCAGCATTCCCCTTCATGACATCGTCGATCGTTTTGTACCAATACTCCCAGCCTTGTCCGCCGGAATGAATGCGCATGATTTTATCTTCGTGAATCCATTTGCGGAACATTTCCCACGTGTCGATCCACTCTGGCGTATCGATCGTAACCGTTTTGCCGTCCGCGCTCAGAACCGAACCGCCTTTGGCGAATACGGCATCCATCATGTTGTCCTTGCCCCACATTGGCTCCCAGCCGTAGAAGGACGTTTTCCCGCCTTCTTTTACCGTCATTTTTTTCGCGGCTTCGGCAAGAGCTTCCCACGTTTTCAAGTCTTCCGCCTTCAGGTTTTGCTTCTCAAGCGCTTCCTTGCTGTAATACATCACTTGCGTCGTTCCATACATTGGAATGAAATATTGCTTGCCGTCCACTTTTCCTTGATCGAGGAACGTCTGTACCATGTCGCCCGGATTGAAATCCGGCTGCGCCGCGATCAGATCGTCGATTTGCGCAAAGTAACCTTTGCGGGCCCAATCCACGTTTGACGTCAATACGGCTGCGGGAACGTTGCCCGCTGCGATCGCTGCTTGCAGCTTTTTCTCCGTCTCGGAGTAATCCGCTTGAACGACTCCTTTTACGATGACTTCGCTCTGAGAGCTGTTGAACTTGTCGATCAGCGTCTTCATGTTCTCGCCCAACTTGCCGCCAAGCCCATACCAGAATTCAATCGTTACCGGCTCTGCAGCCGATGGGGACTCGGAAGCCTCCGTCGTTTGGGAAGCCGGAGCTTGCGATTCGGAAGCGTCCGGCGAACCAGCGGATTTCGCGTCATTTTTCGCTCCGCATGCCGATAATAGAACAAAGCTCGATACCATAACTGCCGCGATCCACTTTTTATTCGTTAACATGTACGATCTCCTCCGCCACTCTATCCTCATTTTTTGTATTCCGGTTTAACCTTTGCTGACACCCGCTGTCAAATTGACACTGCTCATAATCGTTTTTTGCGTAAATGCGAACAATAGCAATAACGGCGCAATCGTGAATGCGCTGGCGGCCATGATCAGCGGCCATTTCAATCCGTATGCACCTCCTTCCACAAAGAAGCTGCGGAGTCCGGACGAAATCAATTGCAGTTCCGGACTTTTCGTAATGAGCATTGGCCAAAAATAGTTGTTGTATTGCTCTATGAAAGTAATGAGCGCCAATACGGCAAAAGAAGAACGCGTCAACGGAACAAGAATCGTCCACAATATCCGCAGGTGTGTCGCGCCGTCCATCTGTCCGGCCTCAACCAGTTCATGAGACGTCTGCAAAAACGCCTGACGAATGAGAAAGATCGAAAACACGCTCACGCAGTTGGACAAAATAAGGCCAGTATAAGAATCTAGCAAGCCGAGCTTGCTGAGCACCATATAGCTGGGCAAATACACCGCGGTGCTCGGGATCATGTACCCGACCAGAATGAGCGCGGTAAATGCGTTGTTCAGCCGGAATTTCATATGGGTAAGCGCATAAGCCATCGTTGCCGAATTGAATATTTGAATGATCACGATCGCTCCCGCTACGATAATGCTGTTCAGCATGTAGCGCCAGAACGGGGCTTCCACCCAAGCATCGAAGTAATTTCCCCATTGCGGACTGACCGGCCACAGCGTCGGCGGAAACTGCCAAATCTCATCGTTCGTCTTCAGCGCGCTTGTCGCCATCCAATAGAAAGGAAACGCAACGATGAACGCCGATGCCGCCAGCAGCAACTGCCGGACGAGCAGCCCCAACCTACTCCCCTTTTGCATTTCTCTCGCAACCTTTCTTTGCTCCGATTTGAATTAGGAATAATGAACCGTACGGCGCCCCACGACGAAGGATACGATCGAAAGCAGCACGCAGCCGAACACAAGAACGACGGACACGGTAGAGGCTTGGCCGATATTAAAAGCTTCGAAAGCCGATTGGTAGTAAAAATATAGGATCGTGCGGGTCGACCCCGCCGGGCCGCCTTGCGTTAAGACGTTGATTTGATCGTATGCCTGCAGCGCTTGAATGACCTGAACGACGATCAGGAAAAAGGTCGTAGGCGAGATTAACGGCACGGTAATATGCACGAATTTGCGCCAACTGTTCGCCCCATCCAATTCGGCAGCCTCAAGCATGTCGCTCGGAACGTTACGGATCGCTACGAGATAAAAAATCATCGACCAGCCTGCGGATTTCCAGATCGTCACGAGCAGAATGCCGACAAGCGCCCAATGCGGATCGTTAAGCCAAGTAATACCATGGATGCCGAACGCCCCCAATATGCTGTTCAATAGCCCGACTTCCGGCTCGAAAATCCATGACCACACGATCGAAACCGCAACGGTAGGCGTCACCCAAGGGGAAAACATAAGCGTCCGGTAAAGCCCGCCCCCCTTCATCTTGCGGTTAAGGAGCAAAGCGAGAGCCAGCCCGCACACCAATATCGGAATGACGCTCCCCAAGCAGAAAAGGACGGAAACCCGAACGGATTGGTGGAAGTTTGAATCGGTGAACAATTCCCGGTAGTTGTCGATCCCGACGAACAGCTTGTCCGGACTCATAAAATCCCATTCCATAAAGCTGAGGTAAATTAAATACACTAACGGACCGAACCAGAATACTGTAAGAGGGACCATAGCAGGCAGCGTGAATGCAAAAGCCTTGATGTTCTCCCCGCGTTGCAAAGGTTTCATAATTTCCTCCCTGTTTCAAACAAAAATGCTTTAATATTTGCTATAATACGGTTGATTACATGTGATTTCCCCTTCTGTACAAAAATTATTGTACATTCACCTTAGAAATGAATGGTTAACAGACTGTGAAATGTGATTATGATCTTTGTTAACTTTCGCAAAATAATGTAAGTAGGAAGGGTAGGCCATGAAGAGATCTAGCAGGGATAGCTTGGAGCATGCTCCTACGCAGCACAATGAGCTCCGAGCGAAGATGATCGATGCAATCGCGCAGACGATGGATTTATACGGGGCTAACTACTCTTTCGGGCAGTTGTACGGAATTATGTTTTTCGAGGACAAGCCGATGACGCTCGAAGAGATGAAATCTCATATGAATATGAGCAAAAGCAACATGAGCTACGCCGTCCGCTCTTTGACCGAGTCCAAGATGCTGACGAAGCTGAAGGAAAAGGAAGACCGCAAAGATTTGTACGTAGCCGAAACGGACTTCTACCAAGCGTTCCAAAATTTCTTCGCGTTTAAGCTGCAGAGGGAAATCGACGTCATGCAGGGAACGATTCGGTCGGTGACGCCGGAGCTTGCGGAATTGATCTTATCGGAGCATACGACGGAGGAAGAAAGGCAGTTATGCCTGAAAGACTTTCACAAGCTGCAGCATGCGGATAGCTATTACGATTGGCTGCAGCAATTCGTGGATAGCTTGAAGGAAGGGCGCCTGTTCAAACAGGAGCAACCAGGGAAGTCCGGGTCGACGATTCAAACCGATAACGGGACGGACTCGGACAAAAACCGGGATTCATAGCGTTTAAGCTTTCCACGAACCGCGGATCACGCTTGGCCAGTTCCGAGTAATAGCTGCCGATGGCATGGTTGCCGGGTACGGATCCGTTGTTGAAAGTGAGCTGTTCGGAGTCTCTTACGTGCTCGTAATGAAAGGTGATATCCCTTTTGGGCAGCGTAAACTCGGCCGGAGGCAACAGGGGAACGACGTCGAAGCGGTTGTGCACGCGGTAGCTTCGTCCGACTTTGCCCTGGAACGCGCCGGTAAAGTCAGGGTCTCCGACGCGCGGTGAAGCGAACGAATAAACTGTCGGCGCGGGAAATTCGGTATTGGCCGCCATGTCCATCCCGCATAACGTCGAGAGCGCCCCTCCCAAGCTATGGCCGGTCAAGTACATCGCTTTATCCGTATTTATTCCTTTCAGGAGGCCGAGAATGCCGTCTCTGGCCGAACGGTAAATATTCGAGAATCCTCTGTGGCTCATGCCGGCATTATCGGCCCATCGATACTTGACCTGGCTCGCCATCGCGTCGGAAACCCAGTCCGATGTCGTGCTGGTGCCCCGGAAAGCGATGATCACATGCGTGTCGGACTGAAGAACGAACCCGAATCTCTCGGACCTGCCGGTCAGCGATCTCGCATGAATCTCGCCGATCTGCTCGTAAGGGCGGGGAACGACGAACTCTCCCTTCGGATCGTTGAATTGCGCGTAGGTCTGGCTGCATACCGCAGCCAGGAAAATCGCCGTCCGATTGTCGAATCCGTCCATTAGCCGATCACCTCTCAGCATCTCTTTCGATACTGTATTAAGAAGAGCGGCTAAAGGTGCCTATTGGATTCGTTTTCGTTCCCCTCTTACGCGAAGGCGCGTTACTCTTCCTCAATCTCGCCACCGACGTGTTTCCTGATCAGCCTGGATGCCTTAGTCTGGCTGATGCCCAGCGCGTTCGCGACCTTCCTGCTGCTCCTGTGCTTCTCGTACGTCTGAAGGATCATTCCGCGCTCCAACTTTGCGGTGATACGTGCTGTATTTGACGATCGCTTCGATTTCGTTCTGATCCAATTAGTCGTAATTTTCCACGCGCACCATAACCCGCATCAGCTATGATGGTCCCTGGTAACTTGCCTAACTGCGATTTTAATTTTTCGAGATGAGGGATGAGGCTGCGTGTATCCGTCGGTCGTTTGTGCAAACTGTAGCCAACAATGAATTGATTATCGGTACCGATCTGCACATTGTAACCAGGCTTGAGCTGACCATTTCTCATGTGGTCTTCTTTCATTCGCATAAATGTGGCGTCATGATCCGTTTTACTGTAGCTGTTTCTCGTGCCTAAAATGGCTTCATGAGTCTCGTATCTCTGAAGGCAGGAAGCAAATCCCTGCGAAGCGTGCGTACCGCCTTTTTCAGCGGCTTATCTTTTGGCTCCTCTTGCTGCCGCTCTTCCAAAAAGTAATGCTGAAGCTGTACGTAGTTCTCCTCAAACGGTAATTGAAGAACCGCAGTAAACACGGTCTCCAGTACGGCTTTCATTCGCTCCGAACGAAACTGATTAATGGTGCGAAAATCCAGGCGTTTCCTGCCTGCAATCCACATGAACATGATGTTTTTGCGGACGGCTTTCGCGATTTGGCGTGAGGAGTAAAGTCGCTAAGTGTAGCCGTAAATGATGATCTTAGTAAGCATGTTCGGGAGGTAGCAGTCCCGTCCGCCACCGGGATAAGCGGCAGCTCTTGAAGGAGCGAAGCGTTTGCCTCTTGTGGGCGTGAAAACTCCTTGCAACGAGTTTGCCAATTCAGATTATCACGACCACAACCAGGGGTCCCCGCAAAGTAATCGGAATAAGTTGCAAAGCTTTTCTTCACTTTGTGGGGTGGAGCAGCAACCGTAAAGAGACACATCCCCACAAAATATGATGAGGTGTCCCTAAGTCAATGGTATTGGGACACCCTCTTTTTGTCTTTGATTTGCCTTCTCGGGCCGATATCCATCATTTACGGTCTGCGAGACCGTTGCAATGCCCGTGGACGGGAGTTCAGTGTCTGTAACGGTCTGCGAGACCGTAACAATGCCCGTGGACGGGAGTTCGGTGTCTGTAACGGTCTGCGAGACCGTAACAATGCCCGTGAACGGGGGTTCAGTGTCTGTAACGGTCTGCGAGACCGTAACAATGCCCATGAACGGGGGTTCGGTGTCTGTAACGGTCTGCGAGACCGTAACAATGCCCGTGGACGGGAGTTAGGCGGATTGGAATCGTGAAATTTCACGATTTGTAAGTTCGCGCACGAAAAAAAGGGCAGCCCATATCACTTATGGGACACCCTCATTTCCTCTCGCTTATCGCGCATCTTCGACTGGGCCTTGTCGTGCTCCCACTTCTCGATCCAACCACCGATCCGAACGAATCCGAAGATAACCGCGATCGTGAACAGCACGATCCCGTAGAAGCCGGCTCCAATGCCGATGCCGACACCCCCGGCGAAGAGGATCATCGCCGCGGAGGTCAGGCCTTTCACTTCGAACCCCGACTTCATGATCAATCCTGCCCCGAGAAAGCCGAGCCCGGTCACGATCTGCGCGGCAAGGCGCATTGGATCCATCATTGTCCGATCGTGAAGCACGCTGTACTTGTCGACGCTTTCCAGCGAGACAATCGTGATCAACGCGCAGGCGACCGTCACGAACGTAAACGTTTTAACGCCGGCGGGCTTACTCTTGTGCGTCCGGTCGAACCCGATGAGCAGTCCTAGTGCCGCGCTGATCAAAATGCGAAAATAAACTTCATGCTCTCCGAAAAATTCGGAAACGAACCGCTCTAAATGCTCCATGAAAGGACAACCCCTCTTGGTGCTACTAATAGTGAATGCTTAAAATCAGAGGGTCGGCCGCCCTAATCGCCGTTCCCGGACGTACGGACCGGCGAGCAGGACTCCCTGATGTTGATCCGGCTGCTGACGATCCACTCTCGCTCGTACTCGCCTTCGACAATGCCTAGCCGGTGCAGCAGCAGCTTGACAGCCTGCGACCCTAGCTCGGACGGCACCAGGTCCATGCTCGTCAGCGCAGGCGAAGTTCGGTACATCAGCTCCAAATCTCCGCAGACGACGAACAATGAGACGTCTTCGGGTACGCGAAGTCCCGCGTCCTTGATCGCGTTCATCGCGCAATAGGCGGTCCGGTCGTCATCCGCGATGATCGCCGTCGGTTTAGTGCTTCCGCCCAGCGCGCGTACCGTCTCCTCATAGCCGTAATCCAAATAGTGCTCGGAATGGATGGGCGGCTTGTAATGAACGCTGCAAGAGTCGAACGGGATGTCCTTCTCGCCCAGCACCTTCTCGAACGCCTTTGTCCGAACTGTCGCGACGGTCGTTTGCTCCGCGGCGTTCAGGAACGTCATATGTCGATGGCCCAAGCCGGTCAGATAGCCGACGATGTCCCGCATGATGACTTCGTTATCGTTATTGACCGTCAAAGGATCCGTAACTTGCGAATTCAGGATTTTGCCGACGGTGACGAAAGGAATCTTGTTCTGGTGCAGCATGTCGATCCGTTCGTCCTCTTCCGTCGGGCCGAGCACGATGGCTCCGTCGATCGGGTAGCTGGCAAGCGAAGGGGTGTCGATCTCCCGGTCCGCGATCATATCCAGCAACACCCGATAGCCGAACGTAGAAGCTTCCAAGACGACTCCGTTGATGAATTGGGTATGGAACGCGCTGAAAAAGAAGTTGCCGTGCGGAATCGTCAGCCCGATCGCCATCGTCTTCTTCGTGACGAGGCTTCGAGCGATATGATTCGGCACATAATTCAATTCGCGGGAAGCCCGCAACACCTTCTCCGTGACTTGCTTGCTCGTCGGTCTCTTCTGGCTGAACACGTTGGAAACCGTGCCCTTGGAGACGCCCGCGGCGCGGGCGACGTCGTCGATCTTGGCCATGAAACGGTATGCATCCTTTCTGCTTGCGTCAGCCTGAGTATTCGTCTGCTACGAGTTGCCCAACCGCGATCAGCTTGCGTCCGCGATCTCTTGATTCAACCGTTCCGCCAGTTCGACGAGATCCATCGGATTGTCGATCGTGTATGAAGGCATTTCCGATTCGTCCGCAGGCGTCTTCGGATACCGCGGCGTCCATCTGAGAAAGACGCTCCGGATGCCGAGCCGGTTCGCTCCCTTCATATCCCGGCTCAGGTTGTTCCCGACCATGATAATGTTCGGGATGTCCGCTTCGGTCAGCTCCATCGCCCCGAGCGCCGCCTTGAACATGCGTGCGCTTGGCTTGAACGCCTTGATCGTCTCTGAATAGATCAACGTCTCGAAATAGTCGATCAACCCATTGCTCGTCAACAGGTTCTTGAACGATTGCGCCGTGCCGTCGGCCACGATGGCCAGCCGGTAGCCGCGCTCGGCCAGCGTCTTCACCGCAACGTCCGCTCCTGGAATGACGCTGCCAGAGATCACCGTTCCCTCGTCGTCCCGAATTTCGGTTCCCTCGTCGATGATCGTATCTCCGCAATCCATGAATATAATCAGTTTTTTAGGCTCGTTTGGCTTCATTGGCTTGGACTCCCTTCAAGTTTAACTCTCCGGCGTAATGGCAAGCCGAGAAATGCCCATTGTCGACTTCGCGCAACTCCGGCACCTGCTGAACGCATTTGTCCGTCCGATACGCGCATCTCGGATGGAAGTGGCAGCCGCTCGGCGGGTTGGCCGGGTTAGGCACTTCCCCTTCCAGGATGATCCGATCCTTCTTCCGCTCGGGATCGGGCTGGGGCACGGCGGACATGAGCGCCTCGGTGTACGGGTGCAACGGACGGGAGAACATCGCTTCCGACGGAGCGAGCTCAACGACCTTGCCCAAGTGCATGACCGCGACGCGATCCGATATGTTCTGAACGATTGATAAGTCATGTGAGATGAAAATGTACGTAATCTTGAAGCTTTCCTGCAAGTCCTTTAGCAGATTGATGATCTGGGCCTGGATCGACACGTCGAGGGCGGATACCGCCTCGTCGCAGACGATCAGCCGAGGCTGCATGATGAGCGCCCGCGCGATCGCGATACGCTGCCGCTGCCCGCCGGAGAACGCGTGCGGGTAACGCCGCAAATAGCTGACATTCAGACCGGTCTGGCTTGCGATCTCCGCGACCTTCTCCTCGATCTCCGACTTCTTCAGCTTGAAGTTGGCGACAAGCGGCTCCGCGATAATGTCGAACACGCTCATTCTCGGGCTAAGCGAGGAATACGGATCCTGGAAAATCATCTGAATATCCTTGCGCAGCTTCTTTGCTTCCTTGCCCTTCAATTTCAGGAAATCGACGGTGTCGCCTTCTTCCGTCATGTAGTTCACTTCACCGGAGGAAGCGGAAATTCCTTTCACGATGCAGCGACCGAGCGTCGTCTTGCCGCAGCCCGATTCCCCTACGATACTGAGCGTCTCCCCTTCGTACAGCTGGAAGGAGATATCCTGCAGCACCTGTACGCGGGTTGGTTTGCCCCATAACGTTTTCTTGGATTTCACTTCGAAGCTTTTGTTCAGGCTGACGACATCGAGAATGGGCTTGCTCATTGTGCTTCTCCTCTCTGCTGGTCCGAATACAGAAAACATCTCACCGAATGATCGTCGGAGATGCGAGTCTTCGGTACCGACCGCGCGTTGCAGACGCCTTCTATCCGGTCCGTGCAACGTTCGTAGAACCCGCACATCGGAGGCATATCGATCGGCATCGGCACGGAGCCTTCGATCGAATCGAGCCGAACACTCTTCTCTCCGCCCAGTCTTGGCATCGACTTAAGCAGCCCTTTCGTGTACGGATGCTTCGGATTGTAGAAAATTTCTCTCACCGGTGCCTGTTCGACGATCTTGCCGAGGTACATAACCGCCACTTCGTCGCACATCTCCGCAATAATACCCAGGTCGTGCGTCACGAGCAGGATGGCCATGCCGAATTCGCGCTGCAGCGACTGCATCAACTCTAACACCTGGGCTTGGATAGTCACGTCGAGAGCCGTCGTCGGCTCGTCGGCGATGAGCAGCTCCGGATTGCAGGAGAGCGCCATGGCGATCATCGCCCGCTGCCTCATCCCGCCGGAAAATTCGTGCGGATATTGGTCAAATCGCTTCTCCTGGTCCGATATGCCGACTTTTCCGAGCATCTCCAGCGCGATTTTTTTCGCTTCCTTCTTGTTCTTGGTTCGGTGGATCCGGATCATCTCCACCATCTGGTTGCCAATCGTATACATCGGCGAGAATGCGGTCATCGGCTCCTGGAAGATCATCGCGATCTTGTTGCCGCGGATCGAACGGATTCGCTTGCCCTTCGGATCGAGGGACAACAGGTCGATTGGATCGCTCGCGCTGCCCTCGGACGCCAAATCGTACTTAATCACTCCCGTCGTCTCGCACTCCTTCGGATTGATGCCGATGATGGCCCGGCTCGTCAAGCTCTTGCCGCAGCCGGACTCGCCGACCAGTCCGAGCGTCTTGCCCTTCTTAATCTCGAAATCGACTCCGTCGACCGCCTGCATGACGCCGTTGTCCATCTGAATGCGAATTTTCAGATCCTGCACGGACAGCAGCGGTTGCCCGTCGTCGGCTTTGCATGCGGCTTGCGCCGTTTGTGTCGTCATGCTATCCCCTCGCTTGTTCTAAAATCGGCTATTTCTTGTACGGATCGGCGGCGTCCCGAAGTCCGTCGCCCAGGAAGTTGTAAGCGAGAACGGTCAGAACGACGATGCCTAGCGGAATGAGCTTCCACGGATAGAGCGCCACGTTCTCAACCTTCTGCGCTTCCTGAAGCAGTACTCCCCAGCTCGTCGCCGGCGAACGAATCCCAAGACCCAGGAAGCTCATCGCCGTTTCCGAGAGAATCATATTGGGGATCGCGAGCGTTGTCGCCACGACTAGATAACTCATAAAACCGGGCAGCAAGTGCTTCACGATGATTTTCGTATTGCCGACGCCGGCGATTTTCGCCGCGACGACGTAGTCCTCGTTCTTGAGCGAGATGAACTTGCCTCGAACGACGCGCGCCAGGTCGGTCCAGCCGATAAGCGCGAAGATGATGACGATGTACAAATACATAGTCACGACCGGAACCCGAGGCGGAATAGCCGCGGAAAGCGCCATCCAGAGCGGCAGCGTTGGGAACGAGCGGATAATCTCGATAATTCTCTGGATGATCGAATCGAGCCAGCCTCCGAAATAACCGGAAATGCCGCCGATGATGAGACCGAGCACGAAGCTGATCCCCACTCCGACAAGCGGAATGCTGAGCGAGATTTGGCTTCCGAGCACGATCCGGGAGAACATATCCCTACCCATGGCGTCCGTGCCGAACATAAACAGTCGTCCGGGCTGCTCTACGCCGAATAGGTGAAGTTTCGTCTTGAACATGCCGAGGAACTTGTATTCCTCGCCTTGGACGAACCATTTCAAAGCGTAACGCTTCTCCGTGTCCGAGACGAAAATTTTGCGCATCGTATCCGGGTCTCGAGCTGACTTGAGCTCGTAGACGAACGGCCGAAGATGGAACTTGCCGTCCGCATCCACGAACCGCAGCGTCATCGGAGGCGCGTTCACGTACTTGCTGTCGTAGCTTTGCAAGCTGTACGGTGCTATGAATTGGGCGAACAAAGCGACGAAATATAGAACGCCCAATACGATCAGGCTGATTCGCGCCAACTTGTGCCTCTTGAATTTCATATAGATGAGTTTCCACTGCGAGCTGTAATTGATGTCTTTGGCCGCGCTCTCAAGGAAAGCTTCCGTCTTGGCTCTTTTGAATATAGGTAAAGTTCTCATCTCTAGTTACCTCTGAACTCTGTGCGGATTTTGGGATCGAGCCAGGCCAGCAAAATGTCCGAGATCAACGTTCCCAACACGGTTAGCAAAGCCATGAAGAGCAGCCAGGATCCGGCCAAATACATATCCTGACCAAGCAACGCTTTATACATGACAGGCCCCTGTATAGGCAGGTTCAATACGATAGCGGTAATCGTCGAGCCGGTGAATATGGAGGACAGCGACCAGCCGAACGTGCTGACGATCGGATTAAGTGCCGCTCGCGTCGGATACTTGAACAAAATTTTCGTTTCGGACAACCCTTTGGATCTTGCGGTAACGACGTTCGGTTTGTTCAATTCGTCCAGCATCTGTCCCCTCATGACGCGGATGAGGTCCGCCGTGCTGGCGAGACCAATGACGATGACTGGAATGACGAGATGCTTGAGCAAATCGACGACTTTGTCCCATGACCAAGCCGCGTTGACGTATTCGTCGGAAAATAGGCCGAGCAGCGGATCTCCGAACCACGTGTAGGAAAAGTACATCAAAATGATCGCGAGCAGAAAGTTCGGCGTTGCCATGCCCAGAAAGCTTAGGCCGGAGAAAAAGTAATCTCCCGCGGAATATTGCTTAACCGCCGTGTAGATTCCGATCGGAATCGCCACGAGGTATTGGAAAAGCATCGTCACGATAGAGACGACGAGCGTCAGTCCCATGTACTGCTTGACGACGTCGATAACCGGCTTGTTGTAGTTGAAAGAATAGCCGAAGTCGCCTTCGAACACGATTTTCTTGATCCATATCGCGTATTGCTCGTAGACCGGCCGGTCCAAACCGAGATTCGCCCGCATCTGGTCCATATCATCCTGCGTCATGATCTCGCCGGCCGCCGTCATCTGAGCGGAGTAGCTGGAGACGTAGTCGCCCGGAGGCAGTTGGATGATATAGAACACGATGAAGGAGATGAAAATGACGACGGGTATCGCCATTACGATCCGCTTAATTGAATATTGGAGCATGCATACCCAATCCTCTCCATTGCTGTTGGACCCCGTATCCGGAAACCGGCAACGGGGGAAGCTCTTTCCCCCGTCTCCGGCCCGTTGCAAGACATGCCTTATTGCTTAAGGAAAAATTGCGCCGGATGCGCGTGACCTACCGTGCGGTATTCGTCGGCCCATACGAGGCCTTCCGGAATGTTGCGCAGCTTGTTCGATGCGACCAGCAGCATCGGCGTCGGGCCGGCGTAGCCGATGACCCATTGGTTCTTCATGTGCAGCTTGTAGATTTCGTTCGCGAGTTGATCGATCTCTTCCTTGCTCTTGCTTGCCTTGATTTTGTTCCAGTTGTCGAGGATTGCCGCCACGTCGCCTTCCGGTTTCACGCCTTCCGTACCACCTGATTGGGTATACAGGCCGTAGTGACCGAACCAAGGTGTAATGATGCGCAGCGGAACCATCGTGTCCGGACGGAAAGCCACGTTCGCGACGGAGATGTTCTCCGTATGGATCGGCACTTCGTTCGCGTACTTCAGGTCGAAGAGCGCGCCGCCTTCCACCATCTTCACGTTCATTTTCAGGCCCATATCTTCGTAGTACTTCTTAAGCAACTCGAGGAACGCGCTCTTATTCGTATCGGATTCGAACACGGTCAGCGTCAAGTCGGAGCCGTCCGGGAACATGCGGAAGTTGTTCTTGTCGCGTTTCGTCAGACCGATCTCGTCGAGCAACTGATTGGCACGTTCCGGTTCGAACTCGGCCCAATGCTGTGCCCAGCCTTCCTGATAGCCGATAACGCCTTCCGGAACGGAAGCCTGGATCGGCTCGCCCAAGCCGCTCGTGACGATGTCCGTTACGACCTGACGGTTAACGCCGATCGAGAGCGCCTCTCTAAAGCGGATGTCCTGGAACAGCTTACTCAGGTTCGGATCTTTCGTCGTTTGGTTCAATTGGACGCCCGCGCTGGACCAGGTCGGCTGTGTCCAAGGGATGACGCGGAAGTCGCCTTTTTTCTCGTTTTCCTTTAAGACCGTGAAGTTCGCAGTGTCGAACGTCGCGAAGTTGTATTTGCCGGCCAGCGTGCCTAGCAGCTGTTGGCTCGGATCCTGGATTTGGTTCTCGATGATACGGTCCATATAAGGCAGTTGGTTGCCTTCGGAGTCCGTTTTCCAGTAGTACGGGTTACGCTCCATGACGAATTGCTCGCTGTTTGCGTCTGTCTTAGCTACCCAAGCAGCTAGCGTCGGGATTTCGGGATGCAGCCAGAAGTAGTAGCCCGTCTCGACGAGGAACTGCTTCGGATCTTCATAGCCCCATTGCTTCGTGATTTCGAGCGTCTTGGCGTCGCCGACGAATTCCGGCAGGATCGTCTTATGGAAATGCGCTGGAGCGAAAAACCATTTGTTGTCGATCGCGACGCGCTCGAGGAACTGAACGCTCGGGTATTTGTGCGTCACGGTAAACGTGTAGTCGTCCACTTTCTTCACTTCGGCAAGCGCTTTGTCGCCGGTAACCGGATCAACCGAATAGTAAGCGTCATAGATCTTCTTGCCGAACGTTTCCTTTGTCAGCATATGCTCCCAGTAAAACAGGACGTCGTCGGCCGTGAACGGCATGCCGTCGGACCATTTCATGCCTTCGCGCAGATGAATCGTGAAGACGGTGGAATCATCGTTGACTTCGTAGCCCTTCGCGACGTTTGGTTCGACAGCTTTGCCTTCCTTATTGAAACGGAAGAGCGCTTCTTCGTTTATCATACCGACGCCCCATTTATCGGCAGGGCCCTTCCAAGACATGTTCCAATCGCCGCCGAATTGGCCGATTTCTTCTACAACAGGCTCGATCATAATGTCGGATGCGACCGGCAGACGTTCTTCGAGCGGAGGAAGCTTGCCGGCTTTCACGAGCTCGGCCAGCATCGGCGCTTCCTTGCCGCCGCCCGCTTCGCCGGGAGCGACCGCCGCTTCCTTCGGCTTTTGAGATTCTACCGCTTTCGATTCTTTGCTGGTCTCGGCGTTGTTTCCCCCGAAGCACCCTGTTACGAATACGACCATGCTCACAAGCGCAATCATGAACCCTCTACTTCTTTTCAAGAGAACCCCTCCATGAATAAATTGAGATTGGCTAATCTTTCCTTTCCCACTTGCGCATTGCCTTTCTAGCCGATCCGTCTCACCTCCCCAATGGAGTTAAACCGGTTTAACAGAACACGTCGCGCGATCGCGTATTGTCCCATTCAGCTTAACCTTCGATTGTTAAACCGGTTTAATATGGATGTAAAATTTAGCATGACTTTTCTTTACAGATCCCAAGTTACGCTATGTAAACGCTTGCTGTAAGCGCTTTATAAATTGGCTGAAATACACGTGTAACTTATGCGCCGTTTTAAGCTTCGAGTGTCGGCTTCCCCGTCGACTCCCGAACGATCAGCTCGGGGGACATGACGATCCGTTGGCGGATCGCATCGTCTCCATCCGCGTCCTTGATGAGCAGCCCGAATGCCAGCTTTACCATCTGGTCCATCGGCTGGGCGATCGTCGTGAGCGCCGGATTGGTCACCGTCGACAGGATCGTGTCGTCGAAGCCGATAATAGACAGCTGCTCCGGAACCCGGATCCCCGCTTCCTTGGCGGCTTGCAGGGCGCCGATGGCGAGAATGTCATTGACGCAGAATATCGCGGTCGGCCGTTCAGTCGCTTGCAGCAGTGTCTCGGCCGCTTTTTTCCCCGCCTTGATACTGGAATCGCTCGAGACGATGCTGCCGTCTTCAAGCCCGATTCCCTTCTCGAACAACGCGAAGCGGAAACCTCTAACCCGTTCGATGCTGCTGCTGACTTCGAAATTTTCCGAGACGATCGCCATACGCCGGTGGCCGAGCTCGAGCAGGTGCTCCGCCGCGAGTGTGCCGCCCTTGAAGTCGTCCGTCAGCACGCTGTGCGCCGAGACATCAGCCGATTCCCGCGCGATCATGACGATCGGAACGGACTTCTCGGCCAACTGCGTGAGCAACTCTCCGTTTTCCATGCCGGTCCCGATCAAAATGCCATCGACGCTTTTCTGCTCGAGCAGCCGCAAGTACTTCTCCACCCGCTCGTTCCGATTGTCCGTGCTGCAGACGATGACGCTATACCCTTCCGAATGGGCCAGATCTTCCACGGTCCTTGCGATCTCGGAGAAGAAGGGGTTGGAGACGTCCGGAATGAGCAAGCCGAGCGTGTACGTCTTCTTTCCCATCAGAGCGGAGGCGATGACGCTGGGCTGGTATTGCAGCCTCTCCATCACTTTGAAGATTTCGTCCCGCTTTTTCTTGCTGACCTTGCCCTTCCCGTTTATCGCGTTCGAGACGGTCGCGATGGACACGCCCGCTTCCTTGGCGACGTCATAGATCGTGGTTGTTTTCATAGCCATCCTCATTCATCTTCGGATATAGGTTCTTTCTGGTCATTATCCGACGATTCTTCTTACAATGCAAGACGGAATTCGTTACTTGGCCGGTACTTGCCCGGCTTTCGCGATCCACTCGTGATCCGGATCGTTCCGGAATTTCCAGGTGCGGGTCGGACCGGCCATGACGTTCAAGTAATAGACTTGATACCCTGGCGGAGCCGACACGGGATGATAGCCTTCCGGTACGAGTACGACTTCGCCGTCCTTGACGGCCAGCGTCTCGTCGAGGGAACGGTCATCCGTGTAGACGCGCTGAATCGCGAACCCTTGCTCGGGCTCAACCCGGTAGTAGTACGTCTCTTCGAGCAGCGATTCCTCGGGAAGCGCGTCCTTGTCGTGCTTGTGCGGCGGATAGCTGGACCAATGGCCCGCGGGCGTGAACACTTCGACGACGAGCAGGCTGTCGGCAGGCTGCTGTTCGGGCAAAATGTTGTGAATGAAGCGCTGCGTCGTTCCCTGCCCACGAACTTCTACGCCGATCTGCTCGGGCAGAATGAGGCGGGCGGCGTGATTGCCGTAGCCCGGTGCTTGACATACCGCGAGCTCCAGCTCGGTGATCGCCTCGACCTCGTACCGGTCGCCGTTCGGAACGTAGACTGCGGACGGCGGCTTCCCTTCGAACACGCTCATCCGCTGCCCGACGTCACGCCACTCCCGGTTGGACGTCTTGACGTGCGCTTTGCCCGCGACCAGCACAAGGCAGACTTCGTTCGACTCCGTCGACCGGATTAACTTCTCCCCGGCCTTCAGCCGGTAAGTCTCGAATCCGACGTACTTCCAACCCGCCGATTCAGGTGAGACGGACACCATAGGCGTCGCGCCGTCGGCCGGCTTCCCAGGGCTTACGATCAAACGGCTCAAAAGCAGCATCTCCTTTCGCTTACATGATTTCCGATAGTTTCACCGGACGGTTCTTCTGCAGGCTCATTTTCGCGGCTAACGCGATCCGTTCCGCCGCCAGGCCGTCGTTACCGTCAACCGGCGCCAAGTTTCCTTGCAGCAAGCAATCGACGAAGCTTTCCGTCTCCGCGAAGTAAGCGGCTTCGTAGCGTTCGAGGAAGAAGTGCAACGGCTTGTCGCTCCAGACGCCGCTCTCCGTGCTGAGCACGGCCGTGCTCGGGTGATCGTTAGCCGAAGCCGCGCTGCCTTTCGAACCGAACACCTCGGCTCTCTGATCGTAGCCGTAGGAGGCCTTGCGGCTGCAGTCGATGACGCCGAGCGCTCCTCCTTCGAATCGCAGCGTGACGATCGCCGTGTCCACGTCGCCGTGCTTGCCGAATACAGGGTCGATTAGGACGCCGCCTTGGGCGTATACTTCTTCGACCTCAAGCCCGGACAGAAACCTCGCCATGTCGAAATCATGGATCATCATGTCCATGAACATGCCGCCCGAGCTTTCGATGTACTCTTCCGGAGGCGGCGCGGGGTCGCGGGACGTAATTTTAACGAGCTGAACGTCTCCGATCGCTCCCGCCTGCACGTGCTCGCGGATGCGCTTGTAGTTATGGTCGAACCGCCGATTAAAGCCGACTTGAAGTTTCACGCCCGCCGCCCGGACCGCCTCCAGCGCTTCCTCCGTCTGCCGGTAGTCCATGCTGATCGGTTTCTCGCAGAACACATGCTTGCCTTCCTGCGCTGCCCGTTTGATGAGCTGAACGTGCGTGTCCGTGGAAGAGCAGATGAATATGGCGTCAATGTCCGGATTCGTCAAGATGTTTTCGCTGTCTTGGGTCACCAGCGGGATGCCCCGCGATGCCGCCCATTCAAGAAGCTCATCGCCCACGTACAAGTCGCTGATAGCCGCGATCTGCGCGCGAGGGTGCCGCTTGATGTTGTCTACGTGAATTTTGCCTATTCTTCCTGCGCCGATGACGCCGATTCTGATCTTGTTGCCGATTCTGATTTTGTTCATGTAAGTTGCCATCCTCTTCTTACCAAAAGTCGTGTCCCGGTTTACCAACGGGCGGTCATCATTTTTTTGCGAGTATAGAATTCGACCCCGTCCGTTCCGTTCGCGTGAAGGTCGCCGTAGAACGACTTCTTCCAGCCGGAGAACGGGAAGAACGCCATCGGGGCCGGAACGCCCAGATTGATGCCCAGCATGCCCGCATCGATCGTCTCGCGGAATTGGCGCACGCTGCTTCCGCTGTCCGTGAACAAGCAAGCTCCGTTGGCGAACTCCGAGCGATTAGCGATCTCGATCGCTTCCTCCAGTGAATCCGCCCGCATGACGGACAGCACCGGAGCGAAAATCTCGTCCTTCCAGATCTTCATCTCGCAGCTTACGTGGTCGAAGATCGTCGGACCGACGAAGTAGCCGGTTTGCCCAGCGGCCTCGTCCTTGCGTCCGTCCCGTATGAGAACGCCGCCTTCCTGCTCACCGGACGCGATATAGCCAAGCGTGCGTTCCTTGTGCGACGAACGGATGATCGGTCCGAGGAAGACGCCTTCACTTTGACCGTTGCCGATCGTGATGGCGTCCGCCGCGGCGGACAGCCGGTTCACGAGCTCGTCGCCTATGCTTCCGACGGCGACGACGACAGCGCAGGCCATACACCGTTCGCCCGCGGAGCCAAACGCCGCGTTGAGGATTTCCTTGACCGCCAGATCTAGGTCAGCGTCCGGAAGGACGATGGAATGATTTTTCGCGCCGGCCAGCGCCTGTACTCTCTTTCCGTTCGCAGCGCCCGTCTTGTAGACGTACTCGGCGACCGGCTGCGAGCCGACGAAAGAGATCGCCTGAATGCCGGGATGCTCGAGCAGCCCGTTCACGACGTCGTGCGCGCCATGGACAATGTTTAGCACGCCGGCAGGAAGGCCTGCCTCGTGGATCAGCTCGGCCAGCCGGTTCGCGAGCAGCGGCGTCCGTTCCGATGGCTTGAGTACGAACGCGTTACCGCAGGCGATCGCCAGCGGGAACATCCAGCAAGGCACCATCATCGGGAAGTTAAACGGCGTAATACCTCCAACGACTCCGATCGGATACCGGTACATGCCGGATTCCAGGTTTGACGCGATATCGGGCAATTGCTTGCCCATGAGCAGGTTCGGCGCTCCGGCGGCGAATTCGACGCATTCGATGCCGCGCAGCACTTCCCCGTACGCTTCTCCGTAGCTTTTGCCGTTCTCTTTCGTAATGAGCCGGGCCAGCTCTTCCCAGTGCTTGACGAGAAGCTGCTGGTACTTGAATAAAATTCTCGCTCGTCGCGGAACCGGCGTACGGCTCCAGGTCGCGAAGGCTTGCTTGGCGGCCCGGACCGCCGTATCGACGTCTCCCGCCGGGGACAGCGGCACGCGGGCGACGATCTCTTCCGTCGCCGGATTGTAAACGTTCTCGTAAGCAGAAGCGGAAGATTCGATCCATTCGCCTCCGATCCAGTTTTTCAGCGTTGCGGTCACACGGTTCCCTCTTTTCCGTAAGTTGCTCTTGCTCGCCGTCGTTAGTTGGCCGTAATCTCGCCGCGAGCGCACTGTTCGATGTAGTCGTCGACTTGCGAAACCGTCGGCATCGCGTCGGAGCAGCTGTGACTGGAGATGACGATGCAAGCGGCGGCGCTTCCGTATTCCATGCTCTTGCCGATCGTCCAGCCGCTCATTAGCCCGTGCAGGAAGCCCGCTGCGTAGGAATCGCCAGCCCCGAACGTTTTGACCACCTTCGCCGGGAACGACCGAGCGCGATGTTCTCCACCGTCCGCGCTGTAAGCGATGGAGCCCTCCTTGCCGTGCTTGATGATGACAATGTCTGCCGAGTGGCCAAACCATTTCGATGCGGTATAGCGGTCGCTTCGATCCGGATTGTGCTCGAACTTCTCGGTACAGTCGAATTCTTCTCTCGTGCCGATCAGAATGTCGCTCTTCTCGGCCACCAGGTTGTAGTACGTTGCCGTCTCCTCTTCCGACTTCCACGTGTACGGCCGGTAATCGAGATCAAACGCGACGATCGTGCCATGCCTGCGCGCGTAGTCGACGGCCAGAAGCACTGCTTCCCGGGAAGGGCTGGCGGCGAGCGCCGTGCCGGAGACGAGCAGCACCTTGCTGCTCGCGATCAGCTCTTCGTCCACTTCCGACGGACTGAGCTTCAAGTCGGCGACGTTGTCCCGGTACATTAGAATACTGCAGTCTGTCGGGCTCATGATTTCGGTAAAAGCAAGCCCCGTCACAGCCCCGGTCCGATCGTCGACGACGTTGCGGGTGTCGATGCCTTCCTTGTCCAGATAGCCGCGGATGAACCGCCCCATCTGGTCGTTGGCGATTTTACCGATAAACGCGGTCCGATGCCCTAGCCGACTCATGCCGATCGCGATGTTCGCGGGGGAACCCCCGACGTATTTCGTAAACGTCATCGTTTGCTCCATCGGCCGGTTGATTTCGTTCGCGTTCAAGTCGATGCACAGCCGACCGATGGCCGTAAAATCGAAGCTTCTGCCGATGGGAAAAGCAACGCCCGTCATGCTCTCTCGCCTTCTTTCGCTTCGAGAATGGAGACTAGGTAGCTTAGCGCCTTGGCCGCGTAAGCGCGGGCCGGGTGCTCCGCCGGATCCTGCTCGCCTTCGAGTAGCGCCCAGCCGCCGTAATTCCGTTCGATCAATTCGTTCACGATCGGGCGGAAATCGATGTGGCCGTCTCCCGGTACGGTGAATACGCCGTTGCGGATGCAGGTGACGAAGTCCCATCCGGCTTCGCGCGCCTGCGTCAGCCTGGCGAGGCGAACGTCCTTCAGATGAACGTACGCGATACGGTCGTAGTGCTTCTTGAGCAGCTCCAGCGGATCCGAGCCTCCATACAACGCATGACCGGTATCGTACAGTAGGAAAACCGCTTCCGGATCCGTTAGCGCCATCAGCTTGTCGATCTCCTCCGGGCTCTCGACGACCGTGCCGCCGTGATGGTGGTACGTCAGCTTCATGCCGAGGCCGCGGGCAATCCGGCCCGCCGCGTTCAGGCCTTCCGCCAGGGAAGCCCAGCCCGCGTCGTCCAGCCGGAGCACTTCGCGTTCGTTAGGCGTGCGGCGCGGATCGAAATGCAGCGAACCGCCGACCTCGCACGTACTGATCACGTTGCTGCCCAAGTCCTTCAGAAATTCGGCGTGCTTCCGGAACGCCTCCAATTCCCGCTCCCGGTAAGCCGGATCGGAAAACAGCACCGATTTCCATTGCGAGACCAATTGGATGTTCCGTTTGGCCAGCTCTCTTTTCAACGTCGCAACTTCGGTCGGGAACTTGCGCCCCATCTCCGTCCCGGTCAAGCCGAGCGCCTGTATGTCGTCCATAATTTCTTCGTATGTCGTGTCGTCTCCATGCTCCTTGACGTCTTCCCCGACCCAGTTGATCGGATGCACGCCCAGGCGAAAAGGAAATCGAACCATCCGCGTTTCCCCCTCTTAATAGGCTCTTGCTTGCGATTTGCGGGTTTCCATCTTCCGGTGCGCCTCGACGACCTTCGGGCTCTCGGACACTTCGGGAACGCCGACATTCCACCAGGATTCGTAGCCGTCCGTGTTCGTGCCCGCCAGCACGGATATTTCGATCAGCGTCGTTCTCGTCTCCGCCTTCGCTTGCTCCAGGGCGTTCCGCAACTCCTCCGCCGTGCTCGCCTTGTAGGCGGCCGCTCCGAGGCTGCGGGCGTGGCCCGCAAAATCGATCAGCATCGTCTCGCCAGAGTAGCGTCCCGTCGAATGCTCGCGGTATCGGAACTCGTTGCCGAAGCCGTCGCTGCCGTGGCCCCGCTGCAGGTTATGGATGCATTGGAAGCCGTGGTTATCGAACAGCAGCACGGTGAATTTCCGACCTTCCTGCAAGCTCGTGACGAGCTCGGAATGCAGCATCAGGTAGCTGCCGTCCCCGACGAACGCGTACACTTCGCGATCCGGCTCGGCCAGCGCAACGCCGAACGCTCCGCTGACCTCGTAGCCCATGCAGGAGAAGCCGTATTCCATGTGGTAGCCGCGGGAATTGCCGGTCCGCCAGACGCGTTGAAGGTCTCCGGGCAAGCTGCCCGCGGCGCAGACGATGACCGAGCTCTCGTCGATCGTCTCGTTGATGACGCCGAGCGCTCTCGTTTGGGCAAATCCGTCGCTCCGTTCGACCGCGTATAACCGGTCGACCTCGCCGTTCCATTCTCGGCGTTGCGCCGCGATCTCCCCGTCACCGTAAGAAGCAGCGTAGCCTGCTTCCGTGAGAGCCTCGCCGAGCAGCCGAATCGACTCCAAGGCGTCTCCCGCCAAAACCGTTCCGTCAAGCTTCACGGCATCCATCCGATTGACGTTCAAGTTCAGGAATCGTGCTTCCGGATGAACGAAAGCGGATTTCGACGCTGTCGTGAAGTCGGAATACCGCGTCCCGATGCCGATGATCAAATCCGCCTCGCGTGCCAGCCGGTTCGCGGTCCGGGAGCCGGTCACCCCGATGCCTCCGACGTACAGCGGATGGTTCCATGGGAGCGAGCCTTTGCCCGCTTGCGTCTCCGCGACCGGAATGCCGAACTTCTCGGCGAACGCCGCCAGCTCTTCCCCGGCGCCTGAGTATTGCACTCCGCCACCGGCGACGATAAGCGGCCGTTTCGCGCCGGTCGCGAGCCGGGTCGCCTGGCGGAGAGCCTCCGCCGTCGGAGCTTGACGGTCGACGCAGTGGACGCGCTTCTCGAAGAAGGAAGCCGGATAGTCGTAAGCTTCGGCCTGAACGTCCTGCGGAAGAGCGAGCGTCACCGCACCTGTCTCTGACGGGTCTGTGAGTACCCGCATCGCGTTCAGCGTCGCGGTCATCAGTTGCTCGGGACGGACGATCCTGTCCCAATATTTGCTCACGGGCTTGAAGCAGTCGGTCGCCGAGATCGTGTAGTCGTGGCTAGCTTCGAGCTGCTGGAGCACCGGGTCGGGTTGCCGGGAAGCGAAGTTGTCGCCGGGCAGAAGCAGCAGCGGAATCCGGTTTACTGTCGCCGTCCCGGCGGCCGTCACCATGTTTAGAGCGCCAGGGCCGATCGAGGACGTACAGGCGTAGATTTTCCTGCGCAGCGATTGTTTGGCGTAAGCGGTCGCCGCGTGCGCCATTCCTTGCTCGCTCTTGCCTTGCACGTAGACGAGGCTCCCAGGGCTGCGCTCGAGCGCCTCGCCAATGCCAGTCACGTTGCCATGGCCGAAAATGCCCATGACCCCGGTGACGAATTTCGTTTCGATACCGTCGACGGAAACGTATTGCCGATCGAGGAACCGCAGCAGGGCTTGCGCCATCGTCAAGCGAATCGTCGTCATTAGGTTATCTCCGATCTAAAATTGTTAAGCGCTTATAATGATTGCGCTTTTATAATTAGTTAATGCCATGTATAATAATAGGTAAAGCGCTTAATCAAATCATACATCGAAGCGCAGCCAAAATCAATCTACTTTTTTAGGAGGCCGTCCAAAATGACTTTATCCGCCGATTTCCCGCACCGAGAAACCGTTCTGCGACTCGCTCCGATTCTGTGCGTCGACCGGAACGAGCCTTTCGATCCGATCCGGATCGGGGTGACCGTATTCGAACAGACGGCTCTTTCTCCTTCATTCGACCGTACAGTCGTCGTTGATCCGGAGCATACGGCACTCGTCGTCGAGTACGCCGTCTACTGGGACTATGATATCCAGCACTTATACGACCTGGAGCACGTCTGGATTTACGTCGGCCATGACGGACGGATTCGCAGCTGCGAAGTCAGCTTCCACGGCCGCTACATGGTCGGGCTGATGCGCGACCACAGCAACATGACGGAGGATGGCCGGACGAAGGTGTACGTTCAGCCCGGCAAACACGCGATGGCTGCGATGGAGGAGCTGTTCCGCCTGCTTCCGAACGTGGAATCCTGCTGCCTGGAGGAAGCCGGAAAGGACGGCCTGCTCGAGCCCGAAATGTTCCGCGGAACCTTCAAAACAGGACCGGCAGACGACGCGCTATCGGAGCGGATCTTGCGCACGTTTGCCTTCCAGCCTTCATTCGAGTACGTACCGGCCGAGCTGTCGGACGACATATTCGTCTCTTGGAAGGAGCTACGTGGGGAGATCCCGGTACGCATGAATGCTTTGCTAGCCTCGTACGCTTGATCGCTCATTTGTACGCCGAAGTCGGTCCATCCGAATGTCTCTGCGCCAAGCTGCCTCTATCGGAAATGAATGGCGACGGCACCGGGGCGCGTTGTCACGATATTGTCCCTCTAAGAAAAACCGTCAGGGATAAGTTCGTTCCCTGACGGTCCTTTTGAGTATGTTCGCTCCTTTTAGCGATGTTTTTCATCGTACTTGCTACCCATCAGCGCCCCACAAGGCGGAAGAACGGTGTTTTACATCACTATTCACCCCGGAGACGAACAAAAAGAGGCGGCTCGATCCTCTTAGCGATGTTTTTCATCGTACTTGCTACCCATCAGCGCCCCACAAGGCGGAAGTACGATGTTTTTCATCACTAATTACCCCAGGAACCCAGAAAAAACGAAAAAGATGAAGACCTGCTTCACCTCCGGAAACTTATAAATATTATACTGTCAAAGAATCAGGCGCTTCGCAAAGAAGCGCCCGACTCGTTTATTCTATCCTCGGCTCCTTGACTTAGGAAGAAGCTTTCATCGTGTTGTCATATGCCGTTTGAAGAATTTCAATATAGCGGTCCAGCTTCAGGTTTTGCAGCCCTTTGACGTAGGCGTCCCAGTCTCTGTCCAGATCCTTATTCCCTGTTACGAATTGAAGCGCGTTCTGCTCGATGTAATTGCGGATGTTCGTCTGCAGCATGCTCGACTCGTCAACAGTCGCCGGATCGACCCAAAGAGCCCAGATCGGGAACAGTTCTTTAGGCTCGTGCCCTTGATAGAGCAGAGTCGCTTGGTACAACCGACGCTCATAGTTCGCCTGATCGTAGATATCCGTGCCTTGCACCCAGCTATCGCGATATTCTTTCGGCATGTAGAAGTGTCCCATGCCGCTCCAGCCGGCGTTGTGCGGCGTCTCGCCCGTCTTGGTTGGAATCGGCTTCACCACTGGCGTCACTCCTTCTCCCAAAGCTATGTCGCCCGGTGCCGGATCTTCCCAGTCGATGCCTTTCATACCGCTGCCGCCGTTCGTTTGGCCTTCCGGCGTGTACATATAGTTGGCAAGCTTTATGAGAGCCACCTTTGCCTCTTCGCTTGCTTTGTTCGTGATGACGAACTTCGCGCCAGGGGATGCCCCGCCATTGTCGTGAGTGGCCATGGAACCGCCCGGACCCGTAAGCGGAGGAACCGGATTGTAATCCGGGGAGCGAGGACCGTCCAAGTTCACGAAGATAGCCGGATGCATGCCCGCAGCTGCGCCTAGAATTTCAGCGTCCGCGTTCTCCCCGATTTTTTTGAACGCTTCCGAGTTTTGCGTGAATGCGCCCGGATCGATCAGCCCTTCGTCGTAAAGCGATTTGACATAAGCCAAGCCCGCTTTCCATTCCGGCTTGATCGCGGCGGATTCCACCTTGCCGTTCGTGAAATTCAAATAGTTGCGATCGTCGTTATAGACGAACGGATTCATCAGGAACGGCAGGACTCGAACGCCGAAATCCTCCGTGGAGCCGCTCAACGCCACCTCGTCCGGTTTGCCGTTGCCGTTCGGGTCCTGAGTCTTGAATGCCTTCAGCACGTTCTTGAATTCTTCCGGCGTCGTCGGCATTTGCAGGTTCAGCTTTTCAAGCCATTTTGTATTGATCCACATCTTGTTCGGATAAGAACAGTGGAAGCATTGCGTATAAGCACCCAGACCGTAAATATTGCCGTCGGGAGCCGTATTCAACGTTCGCAGATCGATGTTGCTTTCCATTGCCGCCTTGATGTTCGGCGCGTATTGGTCGATCAGATCGTTCAGCGGCACGATGACGCCTTGTTTACCGAATTTCAGCAGATCGGCTTGCGAGAATTGATCATAGTAGTGCGTCAAAATATAAGCATCCGGATAATCCCCGCTGGCAAGGGAGATTTGGCGCTTTTCTTTGGCGCCGTCGGACGGAATTGTCTCGAACTTGAATTTGATATTGAACATTTCTTCGGCGAATTTCGTGAACTTGTTGGTCGCCAGGTCGATGCCTTGCTCCTGGACGGCAAAAACGCTAATCTCCACAGGTTTGGACGGATTTTCCGACGGAGCCGAAGCGCCTTGAGAAGGCGAACTGTTGGTTCCGGAATTGCCTTTGTTGCCCCCCGAACAGGCTGCGAGCAAGAGGCTAAACACGAGTAAGACCGATAACAGACTCCATGCCGTTTTTTTCATTTCGATCGTTGCTCCCCTTTGCATGTTGGAATTTAGTATACCAAATCGGTGTTTCGAAGACTTCCGAATTTACATCCGACTCACCACCTTAACGAAGTGTACAGCGGACGGGGAATCAGCCCTTGACCGAGCCGACGAGCATCCCTTGCACGAAAAACCTTTGCACGAATGGATAAATGACGAGCACCGGAAGCGTCGCAACCACGATCAGCGAATACTTGAGCAGCTCCGCCATCTGCGCTCTCTGCACCTGAATACTCGGGTCCATGACGCCGGCGCTGTTGTTCTGGATAATGATGCTTCGAAGGACGAGTTGAAGCGGATACAGCTTATCGGATTTCAAGTAGATCAGGGCGTCGAAATAGGCGTTCCACTGTCCGACCGCGTACATGAGTACGAGCACCGCGATGATCGGCTTGGAGAGCGGGATGACGACGCTGGCCAGAAAACGCCAGTCGCTGCACCCGTCAATCTCGCTCGCTTCAATCAACTCCCCCGGAATCGTCGACTGGAAGAAAGACCGCGCGATGATGACCTGCCATACCCATACCGCGTTCGGAATAAGCAGAGCTAGGCGGGAGTCAATCAGTCCGAGTTCCTTGACGACCATATAGGTCGGAATCAATCCCCCGTTGAACAACATCGTGAACGTGACGAGCATAAGGATCGCGCTCCGTCCGAAGAACGATTTTCGGGACAGCGGATAGGCCAGCATGATGGTTAGGATCACGCTGACGATCGTGCCTGCCGTCATATAGAACAAAGAGTTGCCGTATCCGGTCATGATCTGAGGCGTTCGAAAGATCGTCTCGAAACCTTTGAACGAAATATCCACCGGCCACAGCCACACTTGTCCCGAAGTGACGGCGGTAGGGCTGCTAATGGAACTGCTGAGAATGTAGATGAGCGGATAAAGAACGACGATCAACACGACGGTCAAAATCGCATAGATTGCGATCATAAACGTCCGGTCGCCGGCCGATTCCCGGATTTTGCGCCGTGGCGCCGCTGCGGATATAGCCATGTGAACTCTCTCCTTACTTGAACTTGGATTGCGACGAAATGCCCGCTGCACCTACTACCAGATGCTCGTGTTGGATAGACGCTTCGCTAGGGTATTTACTGTCACGAGAAGGATCAGGTTGATCACCGAGTTGAACAATCCGACGGCTGTCGCAAAACTGTAATTGGCGTTTAGCAGGCCCATACCGTAGACATAAGTTGCGATGACCTCGGATGCAGGCAGATTAAGCGAGTTTTGCAGCAAATAAATTTTCTCGAAGCCGATCGTCATGACATTGCCGACGTTTAAGATCAGAATAATCGTAACGGTCGGCAGAATACCGGGCAGATCGACGTGGATGATTTTCTGCAGCCGGGACGCCCCATCTACTTTGGCCGCTTCATACAGCGTCGGATCGATGCCGGCCAGCGCCGCCAAATAGATGACTGCCGAATAACCCGCAGTCTGCCAAATTTCTGACCAAACGTAGATCGATCTGAACATGCCCGGCTCGCCCAGAAAATTGATCGGCTCTAATCCGAAATGCTGGAGCGCGACGTTCGCAAAACCGAGCCTCGGCGCCAAGAACAGCATGAGGATGGACACCATGACGACGGTAGAGATGAAATACGGGGCGAACGTGACGAGTTGGACGACGCGCCTGAATCGCCCGCTGCGTATTTCGTTCAACATGAGCGCGAGCAGAATCGGAATCGGGAAGCCCGCTAGTAGAAGGTAGAAGCTAAGCAGCAGTGTGTTTTTGAGCAAGGTCCAGAAAATCGGGTTTTCGAAAAACAATTCAAAGTGTTTGAGGCCGACCCACGGGCTGCCCCAAATGCCTTTAATAACATTAAAATCTTTGAATGCCAGCACCGCGTTAGCCATCGGGTAATACTTGAATATTAGAAAAAACAGCAGAGGAGGCAGGATGAGCAAGTAGAGCTGCCAATGATTTTTAAGGCTTTTGACCGCCTGAGCCGCATATCCCTCCCGCGTTCTCCGAATGCGCTTTAACGTTTGTTTTTCCAAAATCTCGGACGATTGCAGAATGATCCCTCCTGTTCGGTGAACGGCTTATGATAGCGCTTTCTGTGCTTGATATTAGGACATTTCCATGCTTTTCGGATAGGTACAATTCGGTGTTTTTGCATCCCTTTCTCCCGATTTTCGGGGGACATTTCGCCGTCTCCCGGCCACGAATCGCAGCGCTTTCATTTTGTCGTTTACGGGGGATGTTCCGCGCGTCAAAAAGGACCTCGATCCCCGTTGGTTCGGGAATTCGAGGTCCTATAAGTCAGTCCTAGTCGGTGCCGTTAGCTCAAACAGTACGGCTAGCCATATGTGAAGATGCTCGGTTCCGCGTCAATCCTCCGGCGTCTGGCGATACGCGCTCGGTGACACACCGATCACGCGCTTAAACGCTCGCCGGAACGAATGGGAGCTGTTGTAACCGACGAGAGCGGCGATCTCATCGATCGTATGGCCGTATTCTTTCAGCAATTGACCCGCCCGATCCATTCGCACCCGCTCGATATAATCGGATAAGTTGTCTCCCGTCACTTCCTTAAAAAGTTGCGAAATGTATTTCTCCGGCCGCCCGACTTGTTCCGCGAGCCGGTACAGGCTGAGATCAGCATTGTTATATTGCTCCGCGACGTGTTCCTTCAACTGCTCGATGAGACGATAGTGCTGGTCGTTCCTTTTGCTCGCAATCATACCGCATAAGGCTTCCATAATTTCCAAGATCTCGTCCATCAAGCTGCCAATCGGTTCAGACGGCTGAATGGCGACAATGCGGTTCTTGATCGGATCGATTGTTTCGGAACACGCGAACGTTTTTTGGTCCAGAAGTTTCAGGAGTGTCCCCTTCATCTCGAGGGCGAGCTGGTGCCTCATCTCGGGGGACAACTCTCGCGCGACCGTATTCTGCTCGGAGATCCGGTGGACAATTCTCCGCGCTTCGGCGATCTCGCCGGCCCGAATCGTGCCGATTAGACGCATCTCCACGTCGAGCGGGTAATAATAAGCTACGCTGTCCAGTGGCATCTCGTCGTACCATGTGATCGTCTTCGCTTGGTTTAATGCCGCCGCATTCTCTATCGTCTGCTTCGACTGTTCGTAAGCGTGGCTGATCTCCGTAATTGCCGCGAATTCGCTGACCGCCGCTTTCACGGAAATCTTGAATTCACGGAACAGCGAATCGGCGAGCCTGGACAGGACAGCATCGATCTGCCCCCGGCCGTAATTCCCGTCGCTTAATTCGGTCGCGAAGAGCGCCACAACTTTATCAGAGCCGAGATCAGTCGCCGGAACAGGCCCGATCATCTCTTGAAGCGTCTGCTTCAGCACGAGCCGGGCGGCGTGAAGCTCATTCAGAATATCGACGCTATCCATGCCGGAATATCCTTGAATTTGAACGATTGCCACGTACCCGGACGTACCGCTCAAGCCCGCGTTCGACTGAACTGCAGCTGCGACAATCTCTTCGTGCGACTGAAACTCTCCTGCGATGAGCCGCTTATAGAACGCGTCCCGCACGAGCGGCTGCTGACGCCGCAATTCGGACTCGAGATGTTTGTTGTTCGTGATCATCTCGGCGATGTTCCCATGCAGAAAATCGTATTCGTTCCGGTCCTCATTCGTTTCGGTGACTTGGGCAAACGAATTAAGGAGTCTGTGGATCGGCGCGCTGTTCCAATAGGCCATCGTGAGCCCGATCAGCAATCCCAAGACGACGGCTCCGCCGATAACCGTCCACGAAATCCATTTGATTTTATTCGCGTTCTCCATAAGCGCTTTTTTCGGAATGCCAGCATGATAAACCCAGCCGTTCGTCTCCGAACGGATCGTGACTACGAGGTCGTCCTTGAAGAACTGGCTTGTACGCGTTCCATCGAAACGGGCGTCCGCGGCTAGCGCCTCTGCGATCTCCTCGTTATCTCCCTGGCGGCTAATCGTGCGACCTTGATCGTCCAGAATGTGAACCCATCCGCCGTTCTTGTCCGTTATGCCCGACAGCAAGCCGGCGATCGATTTCTCGTCGATGATGACGACGACGACGGCCGGGGAAGAATCCCCGAAGCTGTCCAGCGGCAAGGATTGCATATAAGAGATAGCCGTCGTCCGGGAGTTGGTGGTCGTGAACGGACGCAGAGGCATCATTTCTCTTCGATGCGTTTCGTTCAATACGAGCCTCCTCCATTCGGAGACGGACAAATCTTCGTATTTATAATTTTCGTAGTAATGCTCCGGACGGAAATAAGCCGAGCCTGGAGTCATCACAACGTCGTAATTACGCAAATAAATAAAGAAGTGTTTCAAGAAATCGTTTGTCTGCCCAAGCGTCGACAAGTCTTTCATCGTCTTCCAAATGCCGAACACATTCTGCTTATTGTCCGATCGGGGCTCATTCATCAGCACATTTAAATCTTGATTGATCGCGAGGGTCCGCGTAAAACCTTCCACCTCGGCAATTCTTCGTTCCAGAAGCTCCATGCTTTTCTGCAACTGATTAACGCTGTTCTCGATGGAAAGGGATTCCGTGACGGAAATCGAAGTTCTATAAGACATGTAACCGGCGATGCTCGGAATGAGCAGAATCACGATGTACGAAACGAGAAAATTTCTAAAAATTCTGGAATGTCTAGGCATGCCAAGCCTCCCCCCCTGATGAGAGCGCTATCATAACAAAAAAAATGCGAGCTACGCAAGTTCCTGCCATAAGGAAGAGCAACATCCGATCGGATCGCGATCGGCGTTGCTCGTTATCTACATTATTTCCTTATACATCGAAACGCGACTTAATGAATTGAGCTAGCATCTCGATAGCGTCACCGTATTCGAAATCTTACCGGATGGGGCAAGCTGGCGTAAAGGTACAATTCCGGAATTAGCGTACGATTATCCCTCGCCGAATCCTGAAATCGCACCGTACGAACTGTTCCCTACGCTTGCATAATGGCGGATTACTGCGGATTCGACCGCAAACGAAGGCGAAAACGGAATTTCGCATCTTCCCCGTACCACATCGGGAAATTCGTACCCCAGATGTTATTGTGCAGATTGAAGTGCCAGCCTCTGTCGAGCGGAGCGAAAGATTGGTCGAATTGCAGCAGCCTGCCGCCCCCTGGCGCGGCCAATGCGGCGTCCAGCGTCTCAATGCATGCCGTTCCGTCCGCTCCCTCGTAATGAACGCCTTGGCCGACGCCGTGCAAATTGCGGTTGCCGCCCTTCACGACGTTCAGCGGCGAAAAACGCTGTCCGAGCTTGTCCATCTTCCACAGGTTCGGATTGTCCACGTTCAGCGCGCACTTGAACCAGCTCGCTTCGGGCAGTCGGTTGGCCTCCTTGCCGAACCACTGCAACGAGACGTCGATCATCTCCGATCCGAAGGCATAGACGATCTCAAGCTCCGACGGAGCGCCGTATTCCTCATGCGCTTCGGCAGGCATGGCCAGACGAAGCCGATAGCGCCCATCGTCCAACCTTTCCAGATCGGTCAGGCTCGGCGCGTACAAGCGGTGGCTCGGCAACGGACGAACAAATTCGAAGCCCGGCTTGCTGAAATCCGCGTCTGCCCACGGATGCGTGACGGGCAAGTTCTGCATATACGTGCGGAAGTACCGGGCGTAATCTTCCGTGCCGAACGTCTCGTAGACATACGCCCCGAACGGATGCGCCTCGTCCGCCCAACTTTTCCCGCACGCGTCGGACAGCAGGACGAGCGCCCCGCTACCGTCGAATTGCGCTTGCCAGCCATAGCCGGCATTGATGCTTGCCGCCGGACTAAGCTCGGCGCCGCTCGATCCGCCCGGCTTCGGCTTCAACTCCTCGAAGGCGCGCTCCGCCTCGTCGCGCAAACTGGCGTCCAGATGCGACACCGCCAGATCCACGTACCGGCGCTGCTCGGCCCAGGAGCTCTCAATTCTCGAATACGAGCGGCGGCTCTCTTCCTGGGAGAATAGATGGGCGGAATGCTTGTCGAACTCGTTCATCGCGAACGCCCCGATATAGCCGAACTTCGCCGGAATGTCGTTTGCGTCCACTTCATCCTTAAGCCGAGCGGCCTGAAAATCGCGCTTGGCGTAGTTGCGAAAATCGGGCAGCCATTTTTTCACGTCCAGCCCCCACGTATGCTCGGCGACCATCAGCATGTCCATGCTCATACGACGGTACGCCTCGTCCGTTCGCTTCAGCTTCCCTTCCGCCAGCCATCCGTCGCGCAGGCGCTGAAGCTCCCGGAATCGCGCCAGCTTGAGCGGATCCGTTCCCGCGCCGTGAATCCACGTATCCCCCAGCTCTTCGCGAACGACGGGAAGCTCGTTTCGCGCTTCCAGCAGCTTACGCGCGAACGCGTCCATCGTCGAAGCGATGACTTCCGCCCCGGGATAACGCTTGGAGATCTGCGCGAACTGCTCCCGAATCTCCTCTACGGATGGCGGGCCGCAGTTGTCACCCGTATGGGCGAAAACAAGTACGTCCCGAAGCCCTTCAAGACTCAGATCTTCTCCGTACGTACCCGCGTAATTGACGATGAGTTCCGAGCCGTCCTCCGCCTGCCAGCGGAACAGCCTCGGCACGTCCGGCCGCTTCGATGCCGGATTAACTCCCAGATGCAAGTAGCGAAGCCCCGCTTTCGCCATAAGAGGAACGATGCCCAGCGTATGGCCGGGAACGTCGGTCATTTTCGCCGCGATCGTTTCTTTGCCGTACCTGGCGTCCAGATCGCGGCCGATCGACAAGCCGAACCGGAACAGCTCCTCGTCCATCAGCTCGGTGTGCGTCGTGCACGGAAGTCCGTGCCAAGCGATATGCCCCCGGGCGATGGCGTTCTCCATCCGGCGTCTTTCCTCGTCCCCGGCCGTGTCCATATAGTGCTGGATGAGCCACGAGCCGGTCGTCCAGACGAATCCGGCCGACCCTCCCTCATCATCCAGCCTTTCTGCGAGCGCGATCGCCTTCGGAATATATTCCTGTCGGTACTGCTCGGTCACCCGGGCCGCGAGATGGGTAAAACCGATATCCAAATGCGTCTTGAAAACGACATGAACTCTCTCAATCGTGGTCATATTATCGTCTGCTCCATCCTTCCGAAGACTAATCGCCATCTATACTCTTGAGCGGCGAATGCAGTACGTCCGGCCCGTCTCGGTAACGAACCGGATTGTTCCTTGTTCCGAGCGTTGAACGGGAATATCCGCACCGTCCAACGTAACGGTAAGACCATCGGCCTCCGCGATCTCGCAATCCCGGCCGCGCAGGGAGCGAACGCTCGCCTCCTCCAGGCGGCCTTCCCGCCAGCGAATGTCGACCTCGAAGCCGCCGCGGGCGCACAGCCCTTCTACACTGCCGTTCGGCCAGGCTTCCGGCAATGCGGGAAGCAGCTCCAAAGCCTTCTGATGCGACTGCAGCAGCATCTCGATAATACCGGACGTCGCGGCGTAATTGCCATCGATCTGGAACGGCGGATGCGCGTCGAACATGTTCGGATACAGGCCGCCTCGGGAATAGTTCATGTCCCCTCCGGACAGCCTCATCAAATTTTGTAGCAGCTCGAAGCCTTGATTGCCTTGACTGAATCTCGCCCAGAGACCGATCTTCCAGCCGAGGCTCCAACCGGTTCCCTCGTTGCCGCGAATTTCCAGGGAACGGCGCGCCGCGGCGAATAGCTCCGGTGTGTCACGGACAGTCAGCTGCCGACCCGGATAGACGCCGAACAGATGCGACACGTGGCGATGATGCGGATCCTCGTCCTCGAAATCCTCGAACCATTCCTGCAATCTTCCGTCCCGACCGATCTGTGGCGGATATAGCTTGGCTCTCGCGCCGCGGAGCTCTTCCGCGAACACTTCGTCAGCGCCCAACGCCTCGGACGCTTCGATGCAATTCGTGAACAAGTCCCAAATGAGCGCCATGTCCATCGTCGAGGCTCGGCTTATTCCCGCCGTCTTACCGTCATAGCGGAATTTATGTTCCGGCGAAGTCGACGGACAGGTGGATAAACGTCCCATCACGTCCTCCTCGAGGAAATCGAGGCAGAACAGCGCAGCTTCCTTCATTATCGGATAAGCGTTGTCCCGCAAATAATCGAGGTCGAGACCGAAAGCGTAATGCTCCCACAGATGCTGCGCCAGCCAGACGCCGCCCATCGGCCACATCGCCCAGGAGGCGTCGCCCTCGCCGCGTCCGCCCGCCGGAGCCGAATGCCCCCAAAGGTCGACGTTATGGTGGGCGACCCATCCCCGGCTGCCATAGTGAAGCTCGGCGGTTTTCCGCCCGGTCTTCGCAACTCTGCCGATCAGGGAGATCATCGGCTCGTGGCATTCGGACAGATTGGCCGTCTCCGTCGGCCAATAGTTCATCTGAGTATTAATATTGATCGTATAGTTGCTGCTCCAAGGCGGGCGGGTCTGATCGTTCCATATGCCCTGCAAGTTCGTCGCCTGCGTTCCGGGACGGGAGCCGGCGATCGTCAGATAACGTCCGTAATGAAATAACAGCTCGACGAGATTCGGATCGGCGGCGCCGTAAGCGGTGATTCTCTCGTCCGTCGGCATCTCCTCCGAAGCGCGCCGTTCTCCAAGCGACAGGCTGACTCTGTCGAACAATGCGCGATAATCGGCGATGTGATCATCGCGAAGCGCGGCATAGCCCTTGCCCACAAGCCTGTCCAATTGCTTCTCAGCCTCTGCGGCCGCATCCGGCGCGCCATTAAAGGTCGTCGCCGCGGAGAAGAGGAACGTGATGCTGTGAGCTCCTCGCACCTGTAGGCCGTCCCCGTCCGCTCGCACCTCGCCGCCATCCGCTGTAGCGTGCAGAACGCCCGCAAAACGGATCGCCTCCGACGTCTCGTCGTCTCCGTACACGATCGGATTCGAAGTATCGTAATAGCTCGGATCGACATGCTCCGGAGCGATTCCGCGGAGAATGAAGCGTCCGTTAGCTGCCGAGGTCTCATAACGCAGCGGGCTGTCCAGCCGAGCGCGAACATCCAGCACTCCCGGCGCGTCGGCTTCCAGCCGCAGAACGAGGACGTTGTCCGGGTAGGAGACGAAGAGCTCCCGGGAATGGCGAACTCCGCCGATCTCATACTCAACCCGCGACACCGCGTCTTCCAGATCCAGAGATCGCCGATACGAGCGGTGAACATCCCCGTGGCCGAAAGCCAGAACGAGATCCCCGAACGGCAAATAGGACTGCGAGAAATCCCCCATCATTTCCTTGCTCTTCCGGTCGGCCTCCTCATACAACCCCGCGCTCACGAGCCTGCGAACCTCGGACAGCACCTTCAGCGCGTTCTCGTTGTTGACTTCCTTCGACGGCGTTCCCGACCAGAGCGTATCCTCGTTCAGGCCAATGCGGTCACGCTCGACTCCGCCGAAGTGCATTGCTCCGATTCGTCCATTGCCGAGCGGAAGCGCTTCTGTCCACTTGGCCGCCGGCTTGTCGTATTGCAGCTTCACGGGTACCACTCCTTTAACTGTTTCGCTCGATTATGATCGATTCGCGAAGCTTGGACGCTCCTATTCCATTCCATGATAACAGTTGTCTCGGACATCGACGTCGCTGCATGCGAGCAGCCGAACCGTGTCCTCCGGCGCAGTCGGTCCCGTGGCGGAACGAATCTCGTTGCCGAAGAACGCGATACCCTGCGTGCTCTTCGCTTCCAGCAAGAAGGAGGCTCTGCTCGTCTCGAAAACGTTGACCGCGACGCGGATGTTGCGATGGACTGGCGCATCTTCGTCGACCTCTTCGTTCTCAGGCATGATTGAGATGACCGCGCAGCCGGGTTCCCCGCATGCGACGAACCGGTTGTCCCGGATCGTCAGGTCCTCGACGCGGCCGGATTCGTACCAGGATGCCGCGTCGTCCGCCACGAGCACGGCGCTCATCCGCAGCCGCTTGAAGACATTGCTGGCAAGAACGACCGGACGCCTCGTCGTCGCAAGGACACCCCGGGTCGGAATCCGGGAGAATGAGCAGCCCGTCACGCGGAGCTCGGGTGTCCAAGTGACGTTCTCGATGACGTCTCCTTCCCCGATTCCTTCCGGAAGCCGATCTTCCAGCTTCAGCAGCATGACCCGCGGCTCCGTCAGCCGGGCTTCCTTGACGCGGCCGGTCGCGTACGGGAGCAACGTGCCGGGCCGCACGAATTCGATCTCGTCTCCGGCGCCGAACGCCTCGAAGCCGTACGTCTGCGGGTGCATGAACCGGACGGCGAGCTCATCGCCGGTCGGCGCGCCGACGATCCGAAGATGCGTGCCGTGCACATTGATCGCGTCGTCGTGGGCGCCCGAGAATACGGAATCCGCGATCTCGACAACACCCCGGCAGCCCGATAGATGGACGAAATCGGCGAAAGCGGCGACCGTGCGACCTGTCTCCGGACGTGGCGACAAGTTCAATTGGCGAAAGTTCAAATTTTCGCTGAACTGCCCTACGATGCCCAAGCCGTGCATAAAATGAACGCCGACTCGCTCCCACCGCACGTCCTTGCATCGATGGATGAACGCGCCTACCTGGTCGCGGATGCCATCCCTCGCTTGCAGCACCCAACCCGCTTCAAGAGCTTCGCCGGAATCACGACCCTCGTAGAAGAACCGGATGCGGCCAGGCGCAGTCTCTTCGACTTTCGCCGCCCGAGCGAGCACGTTGCCGATTCGCCACGTCGCATCGCGAATCGGGTCGTACGCCTGCACCGGACCTTCAAGGAAGCTCCAGCCGTCCCCAACCCAGCGCAGCTTACCGTCATGGACGTCATAACGCGTATCCGCGTGAACAGTAACGTCCATGAAACCTTCCCCCAGCTTGTCGATCGTCATCTCGACGACCGTCGGCCGGGAATAATCGAAACCGACGTCCCGAATCGTCGTTCTCACACAGCCGTCGAGGGCCAGCATCGTCATTTTCCCATAGAAAACGAATAGGGAACCACCGCCGTCCAGCTCGAAATCGTTCATGTCTTTCAGCCAGATCGCGATTGTTTTGACGGGATCCGGATTTTCCTCTTCGCTCGCCGTGTTCGTCACGTAATAGGGAACGCGGTCGGCGGATTCAGGATGGAAATCGTACCGCCCCGGAGCTACAGCCAGCTTGACCGGTCCCCGGTGTCTCTTGGCCGCAGCAATCGCCCGCCGGAGGCCGGGACCGGCATCCTCTCCGGAATCCGGCCGAACGCCGAAATCCACGAGCGACAGCTCGAGCGGCTTGTTTTCGTTAACGTTTACCATCCGCCTCTCTCCCTCCCTATCCGTTTATTCGTCTTCCTTGAACACCGGCTTGACGCGAAGCCGGAACTTGATCGCACGCTCGGCTAACCGATAACGCTCGGCCAGTTCTGGCCCGCAAGAATTGGAGCCGACTCCGCTCATCTTGTAATCGACGTTCACATAGGTTTCTTCGCTCTTACGCAGCAGGTGATGATGCGTCGCACGGGCAAGCTCCCCGGCGGAATAGTGCGAAGCGCCGAACGAGAACGGATCGTCGCTCTCGAACCTTAAGCCCATTCCTAGCTCATTGGAGGCGATGGCCCATTCCGTGCCGTAGCGGGCGCCGTTTTCCTGCGGCCGGATATACGGCTCGAACAGGTCGTCCACGGTCGTGAGGTAATGTCCCTTTTTCGCGCTTTGCCGCTTATCGACGTAGCTCTCATGTGGGCCGTAGCCGAAATATTCGACCTCTTCATTGCCCTTTGGCATCGTCAACTCCAGGCCGAACCTCGGCAAATACGGCAGCCCTTCGCGAACTTCCGCGTTCACGGCCAACGAGATCTCTCCCGCGCCGTCAAACGTCCATACGGCCTCTCCGCGCAGGATCGGCTTACGGGTATGGCCGCCCAAGGCAAAGCTTACCGCGATTTCCGCGTTCGCGTCGTCCAGCCTGCGCCATTCGCAGGTATAGGTTTTCATTCCGGCGCGATCGTAGCCTTCATTCAACCATTGCCTTTTCACGTGCATATCGTTATCGGTTGGCGCTCTCCAGATCGACAGGCGTGCGGGAGCGGACAGCATCTCGAGCCCGTGCTTCGCGATACCGCGAAGCGTTCCCTCCGCCAGATCGAAGCTGTGCCGGAAATCGGATCCCTCCAGCACGAGCTCGGATCCTTCTTGCCGAATCCGGAGCTTTCGCGCGTTTCGCGAAAAAGACGAACCGTCCGATGTCCCTTGCTCCGCCTCCGGACGCGCCGCCTCCAGCTCAAATTGCGCGAATGCTAGCTCGTAACCTGCTTCCGCCCAAGCTGATTGCTCCTTCGTTCGCGTCGATAGCGTCAACAGGCGGACGCCGTTTCCGGCGGACGTTTCCAGTTCCAAGCGCTGCGTCGCTCCCGGACCGGCATCCAACTGCCAGACCGTTCCTTGGCGAACGACGTTCCCGTTCTCCTCCAGCAGCCAATGGACATAAATGTCAGACAGATCGGAGAAATCCCGCAAATTCGCGATCTCAAGGGATACGCCGTTCTCGGTCATCCCGAGCAGCCCGATCCGCACGGGAGCGATGACCTGCTTCAGCTCTAGCAAACCGACATGCGGCTTGCGGTCCGGAGTGACGAGGCCGTCGATGCAGAAGTTGCCATCGTTCGGCACGTCTCCGAAGTCGCCGCCATAAGCGAAAAACGGAACGCCTTCGGGAGTCGCCGTCCGAATGCCGTGGTCCGTCCATTCCCACACGCATCCGCCCATCAGCTTCGGATAACGGTAAATGACGTCCCAGTAATCGCGTAGATCACCCGGTCCGTTGCCCATCGCGTGGCTATATTCGCACAGGAACAGCGGCTTGGTGTTGGCCTGGTCCAACGCGTACTCTTCGATCGCATCAACCGTCGCGTACATCCGGCTCTCCATATCAAGACTGTCCGTATTCGTGCTGCCTTTATAATGAGGAGCCGCTCCTTCGTAATGGACGAGGCGAGACGGATCGCGTTCTCTCGTCCATTCCTGCATCGCGATATGGTTCGGCCCGTATCCCGATTCGTTGCCCATTGACCAGATGAGCACGCAAGCATGGTTTTTATCCCTTTCGACCATGCGGACGGCCCGTTCAACGAACGCTTCCCGCCAAGCCGGATCATCGGTCAGCAGATGACTGCCCCGCTCGTCCGAAGGATCCCCATGTCCGAGACCGTGGCACTCCAGATCCGCTTCGTCGATGACGTAGAAACCGAGCTCGTCGCACAGATCGAGAAACCGGGGGTCGTTCGGGTAATGCGACGTCCGCACCGTATTGACGTTATGGCGTTTCATCAGCTTTAAATCCCGGATCATATGATGAAGCGGAATCGTCTGCCCTAGAGAAGGATGCGAATCGTGGCGGTTCACCCCTTTCAGCTTAATCGCCCGGCCGTTCACCGTGAACACGCCATCGATCACCTCGACGCTCCGGACCCCGACCGCGAAGACCAGCATTTCATCGCCCGCCCGGACGCTAAGCCGGTACAAATAAGGGTTTTCCGCGTTCCACAACGCTGGCTTGTCCACCGCAAGCGAGATCGTTCCGCTTCCGTTCAAAACAATTTCGCCACCGCCGACTTCATGCCCTTCCTTGTCGATCAATCTAACGGTCGCTTCGACTTCTCCCGTCGTTTCCAGTTCGATGTCTAGTCGGGCCGAGCCGAGATCGTCGGACAACTGCTGCCGTATAAATACGTCGCGAATGTGTTTTTTATCCCTCGCGAGCAAATAGACGTCCCGAAAAATGCCCGAATACCTCCAAGCATCCTGATCCTCAATGTAAGAGCCGTCGCACCACTTGAGCGCCAGCACTGCGATCCGGTTGACGCCGGTCTTTAGACCCGTCAGGCGGAACTCCGACGGAACGCGGCTGCCTTGGCTGTAGCCGACAAAGCTTCCGTTTACCCACACATAAAAGCAGGAATTGACGCCTTCGAAAACGACGTAAGTATCTTTTTCCGCCCAGCTTTCCGGAATCTCGAATTCTCTTGCGTACGCCCCGGCCGGATTCCGGTCGGGCACGAACGGAGGATCGCACGGAAACGGATAGTTGATGTTCGTATAATGAAGCTGGTCGTAACCGTTCGTCTGCCAGCAGGAGGGTACGAGAAGCTCGTCCCAGTCCGCGAGGTCCGCGTCAGTCCGCTGAAAGCCGTCTGGAACGTCCGTAACACTGTCGTAGTAGCGGAACTTCCAAGCTCCGTTCAAGGTCCCATAATACGGGGAACGGCCCCTCTTGCCTTGCTTCGCGGATTCGAAGTCGGCGTAGGGAACATAGTGGGCGCGCGCGGGCTCCCGGTTCGTGTGTAAAATGGAGGGATTCTCCCAATTTCTCGGTATAACGATCATGGTCGGCAACCTTCCTTTCCCCATCGTTGATCTTGGACTCAGTATCATTATAAAATGTGCTATACTGATTCCGACAACTTGCGAAAAGGACACATCCTCGTACAAAATGGACATTCTGAGAGGGGGAGCTCCGATGAAATTTGAATTCCGCTCAAATTTGTTCGCGGAGGAGGCCGTTCTTCCTTTTACCGTATATACGATAGGCATGGAACAGCAATCTGCCATCAGCCGAACGGAGGGCTTTTCTGCCCATCAGCTGCTCGTCACCGCTTCTGGCAAAGGCCGCGTGCATCTGTTCGGACAGAACAAATGGGACATCGTCGGCGAGAACACCGTCCTGTACATTCCGGCCGGTTTCCCGAACGAATACGTACCGGTCATCGACGGAGACTGGCTCGTCGGCTACGTATCGTTCCACGGCTCGGCGGTCGCCCGCGCTTCCTGGGGACTCGGCGATTCGCCAGCGGTGTTTCCCGTCCGTTCGGTCGACCGGTTGATAGAGTTGCTCGGGCGAATCTGGGAGCATTCGGGCGCGAAATACGACACTTGGGCCGCTTCGGAGCTTTTTTTCTCCTTGCTGATCGAGCTTCGCAGACAAATGCCGGACAAGCGTTCCTTGTCCTCCGCTCACGGCCCCGCTCCAGGCGGCTCACGTGAATCAACCGTGCTCCAGGCGGCGAAATTCATGCAGGATTACTTGCACCGGGACATCAGCATCGCCCGCCTCGCGGAGCAGGTCGGCTATTCCCAGAAGCAGCTCACGCGGCTGTTCCTCCGGACCTTCGGAACGACGCCGCTGCAATATTTGCGCCACGTCCGGCTGAAAGCAGCCGAGTTGCTGCTCGAGTCCGGCGGCACGATGTCCATCGCCCAGATCGCCCGGCACGTCGGCATGGAGCCGACTTATTTCACGCGGGCGTTTCGTCAAGCGCACGGGGTCGGCCCGGGGGAATACCGGCGGATCAAGGATCGGGAGACGCAAGAAGCAGCGCTGTCCGGCAACGTTCCGACGTTTAAGTGACGTCTTCGCGGGCATTGCAACGGTCTCGCAGACCGTTAGAGCGTACAACTTCCGCTTCGGCGGACCCGTAACGGTCTCGCAGACCGTTAGAGCACACAACTTCCGCTTCGGCGGACCCGTAACGGTCTCGCAGACCGTTAGAGCACACAACTTCCGCTTCGGCGGACCTGTACCGGTCTCGCAGACCGTTACAGTCGCCAAAACTTCGTTCGCGGGCAATGCAACGGTCTCGCAGACCGTTAGAGCACACAACTTCCGCTTCGGCGGACCCATAACGGTCTCGCAGACCGTTAGAGCACACAACTTCCGCTTCGGCGGACCCGTAACGGTCTCGCAGACCGTTACAGCTGCCAAAACTCCGTTCACGGTCTATGCAACGGTCCCGCAGACCGTTACAGCCGCCATAGCCCGAAACTCATTCATCTCCCCCCTTATCGCAGAACTCCCGTCAGAATCATAGTCACAAATTCCACTCCAACCGGGCGACATGTGCCGGCATCAATTCCACTATTGAACGGGCACGATCGGCGATTAGAAGTGGGCTCGTTTCTTTTTCAAGAAAAAAGCCGTGAATTCCGTAATAAAACGGAACTCACGGCCTGCGCGATGGCTAGGATTTGCTCTTGTCGTTGCGTGCTGCTCTGCGTTTCAGATGATTTTGATACGATGCTTCGAGCAGGCGGTTCATGCCTTCTTCGAACTCCCGGTCCGAAGGGGAATTGTCGATCTTGGAGTCGGGAAACCGGATATCCTTGATCTCCCAATTGTTCGTCTCCAGATTGTGCTTAAAACCTTTCGCGAGAAGAAACTTCCTTCTATTGTCCTTATATTCCGGAGCTTTGGGCGCTTCCTCGCGTGGCGCAGGTTCCTCCTCCGGTTCCTCGGGAGGTTTCGCAGCCGGTTTGATTCCGCGCGCGGCGTCCGCCTTCAGCTTCTCGTGTTCCGCCAAAGACATCGGTTTCTCGACTTTTCTCCCCTTCAGCCATTCCAGATCGTAGCGCATTTTGGAATTGATCACGTAATAGGCTTTGCCCCCGATCATTTCCTTCGGGATTTCGTCATGCAGCTCTTTGCGTTTCTTGAACCCTTCGACGATCCGGCGAATTTGCTCCTTCTCAACGTCGATCGGGACGGCTTCGTTGTCCGGCATATAGACGTCGCACATGACCTGCTTGAACAAGAAGTCGCCAAGTACGGAATCGAAGTAATGGGTGAACGAAACGACGATGTCTTTGTTGTTGATCCTAACCCTGTGATTCAAAAAAAATCCTCCTCATACTAAAAAAAGCACACTTCTTTCTATTATAGCCGAATTCGGGAGGGACAGCATGCATAATTCGGCGAAATTTGAAGAAAACGCTTGCCAAACGGACGAGTTGCTAGGTAGAATCAACAAGGAAAATCTTGAAAAGAACATGATTCGGAGGAATTATCAAAATGAGACGCGCCATCGGGGTTCATGAAAGACCCCCTATCGGACAAAGCATTACGCTGAGTCTGCAGCATCTGTTCGCCATGTTCGGCTCCACGGTGCTCGTGCCGAATCTGCTTCATGTGGATCCGGCGGTATGCTTGCTTATGAACGGGATCGGCACGCTGCTTTATCTTTTGATCTGTAAAGGCAAAATTCCCGCATACTTAGGCTCCAGCTTTGCCTTTATCGCGCCAGCGGGAGCGGTTATCGGCAAGTACGCTTCGGATGGAGACGGCTATGCGGCGGCATTGGGCGGCTTTATCGTCGCGGGCCTAGTCTTTACTCTTCTGGCTATCGTTATCCGATATACCGGAACCGGCTGGATTAACGTCGTGTTCCCTCCTGCAGCCATGGGCGCGATCGTCGCGGTCATCGGTCTGGAGCTGATTCCGGTTGCGGCACAAATGGCGGGTTGGATCCCAGATAAAGATGCTGCACCGGACTGGACGATGGATCCGAAAACGGTTATTCTGTCGATCGCAACGATGCTCATCACGATTCTCGGCAACGTGCTGTTCCGCGGCTTCATGCGTATCATCCCGATCCTAATCGGCATCGTGTTCGGTTACGTTCTCGCTTACCTGATGGGCATGGTCGACTTCGGCTTCATGAAGGGCCCGGCCTGGATCGATGCGCCGACGTTCACGACTCCCGTGTTCAAATGGATGGCCATTCTGACGATTTTACCGGCGGCGCTCGTCGTCGTAGCCGAGCATATCGGACACCTGATCGTGACCGGCAACATCGTCGAGAAGGATCTGTCCAAAGATCCGGGGCTTCACCGCTCAATGCTTGGCAACGGAATCTCCACGATGATTTCCGGCTTCGTCGGCGCCACGCCGAACACAACGTACGGCGAGAATATCGGTGTACTCGCGATCACCCGCGTGTACTCGACGTTCGTCATCGGCGGAGCGGCCGTATTCGCGATTGTGCTGTCGTTCCTGGGCAAATTCTCCGCGCTCATCGCCCATATTCCGCTGGCGGTCATGGGCGGCATCTCGTTGCTGCTGTTCGGCGTTATCGCGGCATCCGGCTTGAGAATGCTGGTCGAGTCGAAAGTCGATTACGGCAAACCATCCAACCTGTTCCTGACGACGATCGTGCTCGTGACAGGCCTTAGCGGCGTCAAAATTTCGGCAGGCGACTTCGAACTGTCGGGCATGGCGCTCGCTACCGTCGTCGCGATTGTATTCGGCCTGCTGTTCAAACTGTTCGAAGTGACACGGTTGTCCAACGAGAACGAAGACGCGGCGGAAACGACGAAAAAATAAATATCGCTATCCTACGGACTGGGCGGCTTCGCTCAGTCTTCTTTATTGTAAAGCCCTATCGCCTTTGGCCGCACCATTTATCCTGCGAAGCAATACGATGTGTAAGGACCATGACATCAGCCTAGGAAGGTGTGACGGGAATGAGCGGTACTCTCTATCGCTTCTATGCGGGAGGCAACACGGCGCAAGGTTATTCGAGCTTGCTTCATTCATCTTTGCAAGGATTGGAACATCTGTATGTATTGCAAGGTGGCGCAGGTTTAGGAAAATACTGCGACCTTCGTTCGATCGGAGAACGATTGGCGGCCGCGGGCGAGGAGGTATGGATGATCTATTGCTCATCGGATCCGAACGCGCTCGACGGAATCATCGTTCCAGGTCCGAAGATCGGTATTATTGACGGCACAACGCCGAATGCCATCATTCCCCAGGTTACGGGCGTTTCCGTGCGGGTCGTGAATTTGGATGAAGCCTACACCGAACATCGACTTGAAGCCCTCGCGCCGGAGATCGAGAAGTTGAACGGGGAAATATCGCGTGGGTATGAAGCGGCCTATTCCGGCTTCGACGAAGCGCTTCGGGTTCATGACGAGTGGGAAAAAGTATATATCGCGAATATGGATTATCGGGCTGCCGACGAATTGACGCAGGAATGTATCCTGTTGCTTCTCGGAGATCAGGCGCGGGAGAGAAGCGGCCGGGTAGACCACCGGTTTCTCGGCGCGGCGACGCCGCAAGGCGCAGTCGACTTCGTACCGGTCCTGACGGAGGGACTGAAGAGATATTTGTTGAAAGGACGCCCCGGCTCCGGCAAATCGACGCTGCTGAAGAAGCTCGCATCCGCAGCGGCCGAGCGCGGATTCGACGTTGAAATCTACCACTGCGGCTTCGATCCGAACAGTCTGGATATGGTGATCGTCCGTGAGCTTGGGTTCGCCATTTTCGACAGTACGGCTCCGCATGAATATTTTCCCGACCGGCCTACCGACGAGATCATCGACATGTACGAACGTTGCATCGCGCCGGGAACGGATGAAGTCCATTCCGACACGCTGGCCCCCATTAAACAGCAATACGCCGCGGCAATGAAACAATCGATCGGGCAGCTGACGGAGACAAGAGCACTTCAAGATCGGCTCGAGCAACTGTATGTCCAGACCTTGGATACAGCGATTCTGGAAAGAATCACAGAGGAGTTCAAGCAGGAGATGACCCGACTTGCGGCAATTCGGATATAACGGAACGGAGATAGGCCTGCCTGAATGGCGGGTCTATTTTCCTCAATGGAGGGCTAACGGACACAGATGACGCTATTTGGGCAAAAATCGGCTTTTGAGATTCGTAACGGACGTAGATGACGCTATTGTGTTCATTTTGCATGAAGAAGGAGGTCTAAAGGAAACATAGCGGCTTTCAGGTCCGTTAGCCTTCCGACAAAGGCAAATGAAACAAAATAAGGTCGCTCACGTCCGTTAGGGAGCTGCCGCCCGGGCAATCGGGATTCGCGGCGGTCGTCGTGCAACTCCTCAACACCCCAAAGCGTTAATATGGATAACCAGATTTAGGAGGGCTGCACATGAAAATCTCTCAACGACTGAGATTCCTACTGTTGTGCGTCGCCTTATTAGGCGCAATGTCCGGGTGCGGGAAACCGGAGAAAAACTATGTCGAGCCGCCGAGTCCATCTTCTCCTGCAATAGAAGATCGTTCGGAAGCGTTCACGATCGAAGCCGAACATATTTCTAAAATCTCTCTTCTATATGGCGACGGTACCCAAAGATTTGAGCTTACCTCGCAACAAGACTTCGAAGAGCTGCTGCAGTATTTTAATTCGGCCGAACTGGCGACAGGTGCTCTAGCTGCCGACCATTTCGGCACTTTTCAAATCCAGTATCAAGACGGCAACGTTGATTCTCTCGAAATTACGGGAACGGTCTCCGCTTTCCAAGACTCGAAAACTAATAGGATCTATATGCTTAATCATCTGGAAAAGCGGCTTGATAAATGGGCGGAAGAAAAAGAACGGGCTACTTGATCTCGAATTTGCTAGAATGATGTCGAGAATCGAACTTGTCTACTAGAGGAGGCAAATCTATGAGGCTAGATAATATTACGGTGCTCGACTTCGAGACAAGCGGATTGGACCCCGCTCGCGATCGCGTCATCGAGATGGCGGCCATTCGCTGCTACGGCGGGGAGATCGTCAGCCAGTTCCAGACGCTGATCCGCTTCGACGGCCCGCTATCTCCCAAAATCACGGAGATTACCGGAATTACTTCCGCCGATCTCGTGAACGGCATGGATGAGGATACGGCATTCCGCGTTCTGAACAGGGTGATCGGAGACAGCATCATCGTCGCGCATAACGCCATGTTCGACCTGAGCTTTCTGCACCATACGCTGCTGCGTCTGGCTAATCGTTCCTTCAAAAACTCGTTTCTCGACACGCTCACGATCGCGCGCGCGAGACATACATATCCTCATAATCTGAAAGACATGTGCGACCGATACTTCATCGCCCTCGAAGGCGCGCACCGGTCGCTGAACGACGTCTACGCCTGTTGGAAACTGCTCGAGAAAATGAATGAGGAGCAAAGCGTAGAGCCGGATTTGAACGTCCTAGGCTACATGAAAAAATATGGCATGCCGAAGTGGCGTCCCGAGCAAGCAAGCTTGGTGCCGATCGAGATTAAGTATGCGTAGGTTATCTTAGGAATATGTCCGAATGAGTTCCAGAAACGCTTGCCCATACTTCTCGTACTTCGCCGCCCCGACGCCTTTCACCGTCCGCAGCTCGCGCTCGGTTCGCGGCATCGCCTCGCACATCTCGCGCAGCGTCGCGTCGTGGAAAATAACGAACGGCGGCAACCCTTCGCCATCCGCGATCCGCTTGCGCAACTGGCGCAAGGCGGCGAACAGTTCCTCGTTCGCGACAGGCGCGGCCGAACCGCTTCCACGGGACGAGCCGTAGCGGCTTCCGGAGCGAGAAACCGGCGGCGCTTCGGGTTCGACCTTGCGATAGACGCGCGCTTCACCGCGCATTACTTCAAGCACCGGCTCCATCAGTTGCACGACCGGATATGCCGTATCCGACATGCGCAGATAGCCATCCGCCACAAGAGCGTGAATGAGCTGCACGAGTGGTTTCTCGGCCATATGCTTCAGCCTGCCGTAAGAGCGCAGCCGATCGAAATCGAACTGCTTGATTTTCGCGTCGTTCGCGCCCCGCAACACTTTCGCCGTCATCGTCACGCCGAACCGCTGCTTCATCTCGGAGATGCAGGCGAAGATCATTTTCGCGTCCACGGTTACGTCTATCGTTTCCCGGGTATCCGTGCAATTAAAGCAAGCGCCGCAAGGCTCCCCGTTCTCTTCTCCGAAATAGCGGACGATCGTCAGTTGCAGGCATTCTCCGGTGTGCGCATATTGCACCATATCGTTCAACAGACGGTAATCGTTGCGTTTTCGATCCTCGGTCGCTTCGCTTTGTTCAATAAAAAATTTCTGCGTAACGACATCCTGCGGCGAGAACAGCAGCACGCATTCGCCCGGGTCGCCGTCCCGTCCCGCCCGGCCAGCTTCCTGATAATAAGCCTCCAAGTTTTTCGGCATGTTGTTATGGATAACAAACCTGACGTTCGACTTGTCGATGCCCATGCCAAAGGCGTTCGTCGCCACGATCAGCTGCAGGTCGTCCTTCTGGAAAGCTTCCTGAGTATGGGCTCGTTCTTCCTCGCTTAACCCTGCATGATATTTGCCGACGGAAACGCCCAGCCCTCGCACGAACGTATACACGTTCTCGACTTCGCGACGCGTAGAAGCATAGATAATACCGGCTTGATCGGCGTGCTCCTTGATGAACCTCGCCACGAAATCCCGCTTGTCCGCATTGCGAACGACTATAAGCGCCAAGTTGCTTCGCGCGTAACCGGTCGTCACTCTCTCTGGCTCCCGCAGTCGAAGCCGTTCGACGATGTCATCCTTAACGACGTCCGTCGCGGTCGCCGTGAACGCCGCCATGACCGGTCGCGGCTCGATATCTTGCAGCAGCCGGACGATCGTCATGTAACTCGGACGGAAGTCGTGTCCCCACTGGGAGACGCAATGCGCCTCGTCCACCGCGATGAGAGGTACTTCGAGACGGCGAATCATGGCCCGGAATTGTTCGGATTCGAGCCGCTCGGGTGCGATATATAGCAGCTTGTAATGGCCTGCCGCCACGTCCCGCATTCTTTCGTTCGTCTCCTTCAGGGAGAGAGAGCTATTGATATAGGTCGCTTCGATGCCGGCCGAGTTCAGCGCGTCTACCTGATCCTTCATCAGGGAGATGAGAGGCGATACGACAAGCGTCACGCCGTCCAGCAGTAGAGCCGGTATCTGATAGCAGATCGACTTGCCCGCCCCGGTTGGCATAATGCCCAGCACGTCTTGGGCGTTTAGAATGGCCTCGATCAGCTTCTCTTGTCCTGGCCGGAATCGGTCATAACCGTAATAGGTTCGCAAAGCCTCTATCGCCGCAGGATTCATCTCAACCTCCTGACCGCGGAAGCCATGGGGATGCTTCGCCGGTGTAATAAACATGCAAGATATGAAGAGCTCGCGTACAAACCGTGTAGAGCAGTTTACGGTCTTTCTCCTTGCCGTACCGTTCGGATGAAGCGTCCCAGACAAGCACGGCATCAAATTCGATGCCTTTGGCCAGATAGGCGGGAAGCACCGACACGCCTTTAGGCAGTTCAGCCGATCCTCCCGTTACGAGCGTCAACGGCACGTCGCCGGACAAACGCTCCTTCAGCAGAGCGGCAGCGTCGCCGGACTCGCTTGCCGTCTTCGTAATCACGCCGATCGTTCCATAACCTCGGCCAAGCAATTCCGTAACGTCCGCCGTCATCCGCTCGCTTAACCGGCCGGCGTCTTCGCACGGGATAAGCATCGGCAGTTCGCCGATACGATGGAAAGGCGAGATATGAACCGCGTCTTCCGGAGCGAGAATGCCTTTCGTAAACTCCACGATCTGCTCGGTGGATCGGTAGCTGGTCGTGAGTCGCAATGCCGCCGTCACTTCCGGAGCCATTAAACGAGTCCATCCGCCAAAGCCGCCGCTCTCCTGCGATTGAACGTAGATTGCCTGATTAAAATCCCCGAGCACGGTCATCCGCGCGCGCGGATAACGCCGCCGCAGGAAAGCCGCCTGGAACGGAGAATAGTCCTGCGCCTCGTCGACAAATACATGCTGAATGTCCCCTTCGACGCGGCGGAATCCTTCCAACGCCTCCGACAAATACATGAGCGGCGTGGCATCCTCATGATCGATGCGCTTGCGCCCTAGCGTCTCCTCTGCGCGCAGGCTCATCCACTCCCAGCCTTGCGGCAGCTTTCCGTCCGGAGAGCAGGACGCGAATAACGGCCTGCTCTCGAACAACGCCGTATACGTCGCGACTGCATCGATGAAACGATAGGACCGAACCGCTTTGGCGATTGGCGCGATCGCATCTTCGGCCACCTTGCGTTTGAGCCTCTGGCTCATCTGATCCTCGTCGTCGAACACTTCGTCATGAAACCCGCCGCTTCGTCTGACGTCCACGTACGCACGCTGAATATCCTCTTGATCGACCAACTCCGCAGCTTCTTCCAGCCACTTTTCGTTCATCTGGGACTCTATCCATGCCTTGATCCGCTCAAGCAGCCAACGTTTCACGTTCGCGGCGCGCGTGGCGAATCCGTCCGATGCCTCGATCGCGTAGAATCGCTCGGCAATCTCCTCCGCCGAAGCGATCGTCATATCGCGATATCGAAGCGTGCGGAACGAGACGCCTCCCTGCTCGAGCCGCTTTAGATAATTGGCGACCGTCATGAAGAAGTGGTCCGAGCCTTTGTATTTTACCGACCTCTCGCGAGCGTCCCCTTCCGCGGTTCCGTCGATCGCGGCGAGCGTCTCCGTCTGCGCGAACAGATCTTCCACCTCGAACCGCCGTCCGAGGCGGGCTTCGATCAACTCCCGGAACGTCATCTGGCGCATATTGGCCTCGCCGAGATCCGGAAGCACATGAGAGATATACCCTTTGAACACCGGGTTCGGGGAAAACAGAATGATCTGATTCGCTGTTAATGTCTCGCGATGCCTGTACAATAAATACGCGATTCTTTGCAAAGCGGCCGACGTTTTCCCGCTCCCCGCCGCGCCTTGCACGACAAGCAGCTTGTGCCTTTCGTCTCGGATGATGAAGTTCTGCTCCTTCTGGATCGTCGCCACGATGCTTTTCATCGACGTGTCCGAACCTTCGGACAGCACCGCTTGCAGAATCTCGTCCCCGACCGTTTCGGACGTATCGAACATATGCTTCATCTGCCCGCCGCGAATGACGAACTGGCGCTTCAGCGTCATTTCGCCGTCGATCTCCCCGTTCGGAACGCGATAAGCGGCCGGCCCCGGCTCGTGATCGTAGAACAAGCTGGAGACCGGCGCACGCCAATCGTACACGTAGAACGTCTCGCCGTCTTCTCCGAGCAATGATGCCCGGCCGATGTAGATGGTCTCCGCCTCGCGCCCATCCTCCGCGAAATCAATCCGCGCGAAGTATGGCGAATCGAACTGCTTCGTGAGCCGCTCCACCGCTTCCGAAGCAACTCGGTGGCTTCGCTCCCGTTCCGCGAGCACCTCGGCCTGCTGCACGATACTGGTCCAAGTCTCCGCGACTTCCGACGAGTCGGAGAAGTTCATCCGCACGTCTTCCCAGAATTCCTGCCGAATGCCGACGACGTCTCCGCGCCTTTCCCCGAGGACGGCCGTCTCCTTGCGCATCCTGCGGCTAACCTGCTCCAGCACGACCAACAATCGCTTTTCTTCCTCTTCTCGAGGAGATTGGGATTCGTTCACCAAGCTTTTCCACTCCCTAATTTCATCCGTATCTTTTTCTTCGTATTCTATGTTGTATCATGCGACAATCGCAAGCGCAACCTTTCATGCCGATTCCTTTGCCGCAATAAAGCAAAAAGACGTGCCCCCGGACGCCTGCTCTTCGAGGATATGATCGAGAGAGCTCGATACGTAATAGTCCGGAAGTTTCGTAAATACGTTTAAAGGAAAACCTCTCGCAGCTCTTGCCCATGAAAGGTGGAAAACGAGCATGGATTTCAGATCATGGTTTCCTAAATCTCCGAAATCGCCGTTAAACGCTAAGCCGCTGGAAGCAGGCCGGCCGTTCCCGATGAATCTGCGGACGATGGCGCCGAATGGGCAGACGGTTGCGGTTGGAATCGTCTCTCTTCATTGCTCCCACTGCGTCGATATGCTTCCTCATCTCGTAACCGCAGTGGTTAAACGACGCATTCCGTTTGTACTCGTTAGCAGCGGAACGCCGCAAGAAAACGCGAACGTCGCGGCTTACTTCGGACACCCGTTTCCGATCGTAAGCATTGCCGAAGAGGATGTTCAGGGGAGGTTCGGCGTCGAACAGACTCCTTATTTCTATTTCGTGCTCGGTTCGGGAATCGTCGCGGATGGATTTACCGCCGATACGGCGGAAGACGTGATCGCCCGCTGGCTGCGTCATGGATATCCCCATGCTTGATCGTCTGAACGGGAGCGTCGCCTTGATCGCTTACGCGGCGAATCTTCTGGCTGGAGCGACGTTCATGATGTCCGCCGCAACCAAGTGGAACAATCCCGAGAACTTCGCGCTGTTCCTTTCCCGCTTCTCATGGCCGATAGCGAACGGCGGCATCCGCCTGTTGGCTTATGGAGTCATTTTCGCGGAGTCGCTTCTGGCCGCTTCCTTCGCTTTGAACCTGGCCAACGGCTACAGGCAAGGGGCGGCCGTATTCGCGTTGGCCGCTTTTACGTTTTTTCTTATCCGCAACCGTAAGGAGTTGGCGGATACGGGCTGCGCCTGCTTCGGTGAACGCTCCCGGCTAAACCGTTTTCCCATCGCCAGAAATCTTGCGCTCATCGTGATCATCATGGTCCCGTTCGCGCTCGGCATAACGTTGACTCCGCATCAATCGGCGATTCAAGGCACCATATTCGTCGTAGCAGCAATGATCGGATATGGACTCGGAAAACTCGTAAAGCAGCATGATCCTGCCATCCCCCCCGACGCTGGCGAGCTCCCCCTTCTATTTCTATCCTATCGATCAAGCGGGTTTAAGGAAGCCGACGAGCTGCTTTCCGCCCCTTCCTCCCGAGAAGTGTTCGTCATGCTGGACGCCCCTCCCTGGATTCTGGAAACCAAGCGGAACCGCTGGTCCTCTCATCGTCTGATCGCCGCGGACGGGCCGATTCCGGACGACGCTCCCTTCGTGATGCACCGCAATCGAAGGGGCAGACTGAAACGCTTCGGCGAATGGGCCGCTTTTTTACGGCAATATATCGGCGAAGAAATGTGAGACCGTGGCTTGTTGGGTTAGCGATGTTTTTCATCGTATTTGCTCACAACTTGCGTCCCCAGAGACGAATATACGATGTTTTTCATCGCTAATTACCCCGGGAGCGAAACAAAACGTGGCGGTTCCCCACTTATAACGATGTTTTTCATCGTACTTGTTCCCAACCCGAGCCACACGTAGCGGAAGTACGATGTTTTTCATCTCTAACCATCCCAATCCGTCTGGCTTCGCTTGAACTTATTTCAATCTTTTTCCCAAGAACGCTTCCGTCGGTTCCCACATATACATAAAGTGGTGAAATTTCTGTCCAGAACAGGGGGCTTGGCTTCATATGATGCGGGAATTGGAACAACGGGAACTGGAGAAGGCCATAACCGAAATCACGCAAATCGCCGAAGATTTCGGACTCGATTTCTATCCGATGCGATACGAGATTTGTCCGGCGGACATCATCTACACGTTTGGAGCCTACGGGATGCCGACCCGGTTCAGCCACTGGAGCTTCGGAAAAACTTTTAATCGCATGAAGATGCAGTACGACCTCGGCCTTAGCAAAATTTACGAGCTCGTCATCAACGCCAATCCGTGCTACGCTTTCCTGCTCGACGGCAACTCCCTGGTGCAGAACAAGCTGATCGTTGCCCACGTGCTCGCCCACTGCGATTTTTTCAAGAACAACGCCCGGTTCTCGGCATCCAACCGCAACATGGTCGAGAGCATGTCCGCCGCCGCAGATCGGATTAGCGGGTACGAGATCGAGCACGGAACTGCCGAAGTGGAACGTTTCCTCGATGCGGTCATGGCGGTTCAAGAGCATGTCGATCCGGTGATCCGCAAGCCTTATGGCCTCGACCGGAAGCATTACCTGGAGACGCAGCGAAGACGCGAGAGAACGAAAGGGAAGAACTCCGGCCGGCTTGTTTCCCCGTATGACGATCTGTGGGACCTGGAGAGCTACGAGGACGCGAATAGGGATAAGAATATCGAGGAAAAAGTCGATGAGAGCCGTCAATTCCCCGCGCAGCCCGAGAAAGATATTGTCTGGTTCATCCAGGAATTTTCTCCCGTGCTCGAAGACTGGCAACGCGACATCATGAGCATTATTCGCGAAGAAATGCTGTACTTCTGGCCGCAGATCGAGACGAAAATCATGAACGAAGGCTGGGCTTCGTACTGGCACCAAAGAATCATGCGCGAGCTGCCCCTGTCGAGCGAGGAGACGATCGAATACGCCAAGCTCAATTCCGCCGTAGTCCAACCGTCCCGCCACTCTCTGAATCCGTACTATTTGGGACTTAAGATACTCGAGGACATCGAGAAAAGATTCGGCCGGGAGAAAATATTCGAAGTGCGCGAATTAGACTCCGACGCGTCTTTCCTGCGCAATTATTTGACCAAGGAGCTTACGGAGGAGCTGGATCTGTACATTTTCGAAAAAAAAGGGCAGGAGTGGAAAATTACCGACAAAGGGTGGGAGAACATCCGCGATCAGATGGTTTTCTCCCGCGTAAACGGAGGTTTTCCGTATTTGGAAGTCACGGACGCGGACTTTTCGAGAAGCGGCGAGCTGTACATCAAGCATCAATACGAAGGAACCGAGCTGGATATGAAATACGTGGAACGCACCCTCCCCTATCTCGTTCAGCTATGGGGCAAACAAGTCCATCTGGAAACGTTCTTCGACGACAAAAAAATTCTGTTCACTTGCGACGGCAATAAGTCGTCCCGAAAAAACATTTAAACCGCAAGGAAGCCGTCCCTGTCGATAAGGGGACGGCTTCTATTTCGCTTGTCTATATTTTGAATCGGGACAGCCTCTGCAACAGTTCCTGAACCATGCCGCTAAGCGCCGCCGCGGAAGAAGCGATCTCTTCCATCGATGCGAGCTGCTCCTGCGATGCGGAAGCTACGCTCTGGGAATTGCCCGAAGCTTCTTGCGCCAGCCGGCTCAGCTCTTCGATTGAAGCGCCGACTTGCTCCGAACCGGCGTTCATTTCTTCGGAAACCGCAGACATTTCCTGGATCTGACCGTTCACTTGCTGCATCTCCGTCGCGACGGCACGGAACGTATCCGAGCATTCGACCATATATTGTTCGCTTATCGCGATCTCGGATGCACCTTGTTTCATTCTGTCCGACGCGCGCACCGTCTCCTCCTGAACGGACGACACGATGGTCGAGATTTCTTCAGCGGCTTGCAGCGTCTGATCCGCCAACTTGCGGACTTCGGCGGCGACGACAGCGAAGCCTCGTCCGTGTTCCCCTGCCTTGGCCGCCTCGATCGCGGCATTAAGCGCAAGAAGATTCGTCTGGCTGCTAATGTCGGATATTAACCCGATGATGCCTCCGATCTCGACGGAACGTTCTCCCAATCGATCCATGAGAAGCTCGGCCTCGGCAACCGTCCTCTTCAGTCGCGCCATTTGCTCTCCGGCTTTATTCATACGGGCATTGCCCAATTCCGTCTGCTCCTGAACTTCTTGGGCGGAAGCGGATACCGCCTCGGCGGAGTCGGCGATCCGCTGAATGCCGACAGCCATCTCTGTCAACGATTGGGCCGTTTCTTGCGTATGGCGGTTTTGCGTCTCCGATCCAGCCGCGACCTGTTCGATCGATCTGGCGATCGTCTCCGATGCCAGGCTCGTCTGCTCTGCGCTCGCGGTGAGCTCCTCGGAAGTCGCCCCGACCGACATAGACAGGTCCGATACCAATCGGAACATGCCGCGGAGTTCTTCGGTCATCCGATTGAAATCGCCCGCAAGTTGACCGAATTCGTCTTTGCTGCGAATATCGACCCTCTGCGTCAGATCCCCTTCCGCCATCAGATTAACGCTGCCGGCCAAGGAACGGACAGGCCGAATAATCATCCTTCTTGTTAAGAACGCCAACACGACGCCAAGGACAAGCACCGCCGACAAGCTTACGATCTGAGCCGTGGTCCGGCTTTGATTGTACGATTCCAAAATTCGCTCCCGGGAAATGACCGATTCGGTATACATCACGTCATCGCTGCCGTCTACCCGGATCGTATGGAACATGCGCAGCACTTCGTCACCCGATTCGTCTTTCGTATAACTTTGATTTACCGCGCCGGATTTGACTTTGGCGAACAGCTCCTTTTTCTCCTCGCTGTCTTCGTACGGTTTGGAAATCAATTCGGGGTGCGCGGGATTGACCACATAATCGCCTTTCCCCGAGATCATCGCGACGTATCCTCCAAGCGGAGTATGCTTCGATGCGTTTCTTTGCAAGGAATCGAGTGCGAAATCGACCCCGACGATGCCTAGAAAACGATTCCCGTCCAGAATGGGGACGACCAGCGAAGTCATCTGCACGGAACGCCCGCCAGTTTTGTAGTCGTAAGGCTCCAGAAGGGCCACCTTTCCGGTTTTTTTCGGAATGAGATAATAGTCTCCGGTTCCTTCTGTGTCGTACTCATCAGGCGTTTCCACGACGACGTTGTCACCGTCCCGAACGATGTAAGTCAAGAAACGTCCAGTTTTGTTACCGTGAGAACCGCGGTCTGCGTAATAGGCATCTTTGCCGTCGAACGCGTTCGGTTCCCATAACGTATAAGTACCCAGAATATCGGAGTGGGCATTCAACGTTGCCTTAAGCAGATCGATGACGTCCTCGCGGGACAATGAGTGCCCCCCTGCTGCCTGAAGCAGCTCACGACCTAGCATGTCCAGCTCCTGCTTCAAGCCTTCGAGTTTTCTTTCAAATTCGGTTCCGAATTGTTGACCGGCAAGTTGCGCTTCCGCCTCGCCCCGGCTGATGCTGATTTTTTTCATATCGTTCAAGGTCAATTGAAGCATAACGGCAAAAACAAGGATCAAACATATTGCAAGCGACACGATAAACTTCGTCGTCAAGGAAAAACCGCTTTTCTTTTTCATCCTCTATCCACTCTCCATCTCTATCTATAACGACATATATCGACATTAATCGACAAAGCCTGAAGAGTTTATGTTCCGAAAATTGAATAAGTGCCAATGTTCTAACTTTCTGAAAAATCCGATCTCTCAAGTGATTAGCGTTCGATGTGTAAGAATGGGACATTTGGTAAACCTTTTGATAAAGAAAGGAGCGAATAAACATGACCCAAATGCAGCGTCCCTCTTCTTTTCCTCCGCAGCATCAGAATAGGCAGCCGGGCATCGAGCAGAATATGAACCCGATTCCGCAATCCGAGTCTCCGATATATAAACCGGCTGGCAAGTTGGCAGGCAAAGTCGCCCTCGTCAGCGGCGGAGACAGCGGGATCGGGCGAGCTATATCGATCGCGTACGCGAAAGAAGGTGCGGATATCGCGATCGTTTACTTAAACGAGGACATCGACGCGGAAGAAACGAAAAAGCAGGTTGAAGCTGGAGGAAGGCGCTGTCTTCTGCTTCGTGGAGATATCGGCGACACGCTGTTCTGCAAGCAAGCCGTTACGCAAGCGGTCAGCGATCTAGGCCGCATGGACGTCCTCGTGAATAACGCAGCGGAGCAGCATCCACAAGACAAGATCGATCAAATTACGCCGGAGCAGCTTGAGCGAACATTCCGTACAAACGTATTCGGCATGTTCTATCTGACGCAAGCGGCGATGCCTTATTTGAAATCCGGCTCGGCGATCGTGAATACGACCTCGATTACCGCTTATCGCGGCAGTCCTTCCCTGCTCGACTATTCGGCCTCGAAAGGGGCGATCGTCTCCTTTACTCGCTCGCTTGCGATGAACGTCGTCGGCCAAGGTGTCAGAGTAAATGCAGTAGCGCCGGGGCCGATCTGGACACCGCTCATTCCTTCTACCTTCGACGCCCAGAAGGTCGCGAAATTCGGTGCCGACACGCCTATGAAACGGGCGGGGCAGCCGGACGAGCTTGCGCCCGCTTTTGTCTTCCTGGCGAGTGAGGACTCGTCCTACATGACGGGCCAGACGCTTCATGTCAACGGCGGCGAGATCGTGAACGGGTAATGCGAACACAAGGAACCATTCCCATCTGAAGTTGGGGGTGGTTCCCTTTTTCTATGTGTCTTGCCAAAAAAAATAGACATGCGCAAAAGCGCATGCCTGTTTGAATGACTATCCGTGAGCAACCCTTAATTTTATTGAAGCAAAGTCGGTTCGATAATACCTGATCATGACCGCCAGTCCGAGAGCGACAAGGAACGAGTAAAGTGCGAGCCATGCGCCCATGCTTCCCCACTTGAAGACGATGACGAACAGATAAGTCAGCGGTATAAACATAGCTATGCTTAGTATGAACGAGATTATCATCAGGAATGTCGTGTCTCCGATTCCTCTCAAGCCCCCAGCGTAAAAATTGTAAAAACCGTCGAAAATTTGCAAATACGCCGACACTTGAATGAGGTGTGCCGCCAACTCGTAGACGCCGGGATCGCTGCTGTACAGCTTGGCGATCGGCACTGCCCAGATCAGTTCGACCGTTCCCAGCAGGACGAGGAATATCGCGCCGAGAACCGCCGTGTTCGTCCCCGCTTTCTTCGCCCGATCCGGCCTGCGTTCCCCGATCGCTTGTCCGACCAGTATCGTCGCCGTCGATCCGAACGCGAAGGCAGGCATAAATCCGAAAGACATGATGCTAAGCGCCACTTCGTTCGCCGCTGCCGCCATATCCCCGAGAGTCAGGACGAATATGGTGAAAATATACATCGACACGCTCATCGAGAACTCCTGTAGTCCCAGCTTGCTGCTTTCCTTAGAAATCAGCCTAAGCTCGTTCCACTCCGGACTTTGCAATTTGCGAGTCTGGTAACGCTTATGCATCGGTCCCCAGAATACGGCTAGGCAGACGAGCAGTTGCACTGCTTCCCCGATTAATAGCGCATAACCGGCCCCTATAATTCCCATATTCGGCAATCCCCAATGACCGTAAGTTAAGCCGTAAGTCAACCCAACCATAATCACATTCGCCACGATCGACACGATCATAGATGTGCGGGTATCCCCGACGCCACGGAAGAAGCCATGAAATACGAAACTGATAATACCGAAAGCCATTGCATAGAATCGAAGTTCCAGATACTCTCCCCCGGTCGAGACGAGTTCGGCCGAGCCTCCCGTCAACCTTAGAACGGCTCCGCTTGCGAGCCAACCGGCTAGAGCGATGACGACACCGACCCCCGCGCTTACGAAGAGGGCCAGATACATCCTCTGCATACCCTTGCGCATTTCGCCGGCACCGAAGTTCTGCGCGACTAGATAATTAATGGAGTGCCCGATTCCCGAGAAGATCGCGAATACGTTGTACATAATGATATTGGATACGCCAACTACCGCAATGACCACGAATCCGAGATCGCCGACCAGAATGAGGTTGATCGTGCCGGTTAGCGTTTGCGTCGCAAACGCGAATAGAGATGGAAGCGCCAGTACCAAAATGCCGTACCAGCTTTTAAACAATTTCATGCTGTCCTACCGTCCTTGCTAGATTTGATCTCCCCATTCTGAATGAGTTCCAAAGCGAAGTCAATAAAATAATCTGCCGTTTTTTTATTGCATTGTGCTATGTTTTCGCGGCCTAGCGTTTCACTGCGAATATGCTCAGACGGCGATAGTCCGCTATCCATTTTGTTCCGTCGTATAGCGTCTCTTTCAGCTTTTCCGAAGCGTCCCTGATCCACTTCTCCGACTCCAACCGATCGGCCATGGGGAACATCGCCGTCCCGAACATGCTTAGCCAATCTCTCATTCCCTCTTCACCGTTATTCAAGATGGTAGGGCGATCGAATAGGCGCGCGATCCGCACTTCCATTCCGTACTTTTCAAGTAGCGATGCATATTCCCCGACCTTCGGAAAATACCACGGCATCACGAATGCCTCTTCTCTCTCGTAAGAAAGCAATGTCTGCTCTACCGCCGTAATAATGGCGCTCACATTACCGTATCCGCCGAATTCGGCAACGAGTCTTCCGCCAGGCACGAGTCCGGACGTCATGCTTTGAATCGCCGTTTCAGGCTCCTTCATCCAATGCAGCGCCGCATTGCTGAATACCGCATCATAGGACTGTTCCGATCTCCACCCCATGCCGTCCGCACACATGAACGTAATATTAGGAAATTTGCTTCGCGCTCTTTCGACCATTTCCGGGGAAATATCCACCCCTACGACTTCCGCCCCCATTCCCGAGATCCGCGCCGCCAAGTCTCCAGTACCGCACCCGAAGTCGATAATCCGCTCCCCTTTTACCGGCTTAAGCCACTCCTTCACGATATCTTCCCCATACTCGGACACAAAACTCATTGCCTCGTCGTACGTCTCAGCTTGCCAATGCACTTTCTGCATATTTTGCGCCTGATGCGCATTTGGCTCTTGCTGCGCGCGTTGCGACATTGACTCTATTCTATTTCCCTCTTCTTGTCCCGCCATTTCCCATCATCTCCTGCTTTATTGATACTTCAGTTATAGCATGATGATGTTTATTATAATAATATATATAAATTATATTCTTAATAGTTATTAACTATAAATGGAGAAATCGTTATCCCCTAGCGTTTCGAATCCGCCCTGCATTCGTGCGTCTCTAGTCCGGCCAAACCTAATTAGACACACAAATAAAAAACCAAACCTCGGCGGCTTGGCTCTTGTTTCCTAATGGCGAGTAGGTCACTTATTTCCAGAACAACGACGGCTTTGGAATCGCCTTGTACTTAGCATTATCTTCTTTAGCCAGATGTTGCACCTTGCTCACATTTGCTTCCGAGACAGTAGCAAATTTGCTGTCCTTGCTCCATGGTTGCTCAAAGTAAACCTTGCGAGCCTTTGGATCAAAAGCCTTAACATGGTTCATGTTTACGATATTCGTTCGATCCAGTCGTTCAAACCCTAAATCCTTAAACAAAATAAGCAGTTCTTCGAGAGTAGTGGGATAGAAATACATGCTGTCCTTCGTGTAAAACTCAGGACCATCCGCTGTTGGTTTTATCGCGATTAGGTCTTCAATGTTAACGGAGCACGGATTTCCATCACGATCCAATAAACGGATTTGTTCAGACATGATATCATCCCTTCTGTCATTCTAGAATTGTTACGCAGTCTTCTTAAGTTCGGCTGGCACTTCCGGACGATAAACCGCCCACCAGCAAGCCGTGCTAACGAATACGACAGCAGCCATTGCTAACATCTTCGAAATTACGACAACCGATTTTTTCTTCACGACGCACTCACCTCCTTCCTGAAAGTTATCAGCGTTATCGCTTGAATAAAAAACGCTAGAGTCACGATAGGATTATGGAGAAGTAAACTTACAACTACTAATATAACAGAAATGACTTTGAATAATGGGAAAAACTTCTCGGATATTCGAATATGCTCTCTGATGTTGGAGGGAGCAAAGATCAACACTAACAGCAAAGTAAGAGAATTGATCACCCAGAACCAAAGATCGTTAACGGGTATAAATGGAATAGTTACAAAAACAAAAGACGAGAATAACAGACACGACAACGGAGTTTTAAAATGGTATCCGCCGGAAACGAACCTCAGAATCATGAAACTGAATGCCGCGATCAGCGTTTCGAGTAACTGCCCCAAACATAGACCGACAATAAGAGCCGTAGCGAACGTAAGCGTGTTATGTATGATTCCGAACAACGCGAATTTCATAACCTCAACGCTTGCCGTCTCTTCAGGATTTGCCTCCTTCAGTTTCACCGCAATTTTACTGGCCAGAGCATCAATCAACCTTTTCATCCCTCCTTAAAGATAAATAAAAGAGTATGACTAATGCAACCAATAGTACGGATGCGACTAATAAATACGGAGGTTTTTCATTCTCGATGATAACGATATTAGATAAGATCGTGATCATAAGTGCTACTATTATATAGATAATAAAACCTCTATTTTTCCCTGTAAAGGATTTTTTTGAGAATCGGCTCCTGGCTTCTATGAAACTAAATCCGCCATTAAAGTAATAGTTCAATCCACTTAGAATTAACATGGCAAAACATGACGAAACTTGCAACACATAGGCTATGGTCGTAGCCGCCTTCAGTTCCCCGTCAATGATCCCGACATGCGAAAAAACGGCAATAATGCACGTCTGGACAAGCCCGTAAACGATATACCCGGTTAGCACCATGATAATAGAATTGATTACGTTAACTTTCATGACCATTTGGATATAGATCAGAAAAATAATGATTTGTATTAACGGAGAAATCGTGCCTAATTCCGCATTAATAAACGAATAGGAAACAAAGGAAAGCATTAGCGAGATTAATATGATTTTACTTAGATTCTCCTTAACTGAAAATCGGAACTGCACCAAAATAAAAATAAACGAAGAAAAATACTCAAGAGAGGAAAAGAAAATAAACTTAAATAGACTCATCTTTGATGAACTCCCTCTATTCCGAAAGACCTATAAGAAATCATATACTCACATATTACCATAATCATATATGTTAGAAGCCAAATATATTAAGAAATGCTCATTTCCATGATACAGCGCTAACCCGTTTTTGCGTATCCCCATTTTGTAACCAAGAAAAAGCCTCCCATTCCCCGTAATGGGGAACCGCAGGAGGCTCTACGTCTATACCCAATATTACCGATTCAACAAGCTGCCGACGTATCTCAGCAGCTCGTTCGCGCACACCGGGCAATAGTGATGTTCGTCGATGAGGCGCTTCGTCACCTCGTTGATGCGCTTTAGCTGGCTCTCGTCGGGCGTCTTCGTCGAAGTCGTGATTTTGACAATGTCCTTCAGGTCGGTGAACAGCTTTTTCTCGATCGCTTCCCGCAGCCTGTCGTGCATGCTGTAGTCGAACTTCTTGCCCTTGCGCGAATAGGCCGAGATGCGAATGAGGATTTCCTCCCGGAACGCTTTCTTCGCGTTCTCGGATACGCCGATTTGCTCTTCGATCGAGCGCATCAGCCGCTCATCCGGGTCCATCTCTTCGCCTGTCAGCGGATCTTTGATCTTCGACCAGTTGCAGTAGGCTTCGATATTGTCGAGATAGTTCTCGAACAACGTCCGGGCCGATTCTTCGAAAGAATAGACAAACGCCTTCTGAATCTCCTTCTTGGCCAAGTTATCGTATTCCTTGCGCGCGACGGAGATGAAGTTCAAGTATTTCTCGCGCTCTTCTCTTGTGATCGATGGATGCTGATCGAGACCGTCCTTCAGCGCCCGCAACACGTCCAAGGCGTTAATGCACGGCAAGTCGTGTTTGATCAGCGCGCTGGAAATCCGGTTGATGACGTAACGCGGATCGATACCGGACATGCCTTCCTCCGCGAACTCGCTCTGCATTTCCTTCAGATCGGCTTCCTTGTAGCCTTCGACTTCCTCGCCGTCGTACATTCGCATTTTTTTGACGAGATCCATTCCTTGCTTCTTCGATTCCTTCAATCGGGTCAAAATGGAGAAAATGGCGGCGGCCCGCAAGGCGTGAGGAGCGATGTGGATATGGCTCATGTCGGATTGGCCGATCAACTTCGTATAAATTTTCTCTTCCGCCGACACTTTCAGGTTATACGGAATCGGCATGACGATCATCCGCGACTGGAGCGCCTCATTTTTCTTGTTGGCGATAAACGCCTTGTACTCCGATTCGTTCGTGTGCGCCACAATCATCTCGTCCGCGCTAATTAACGCGAACCGTCCCGCTTTGAAATTGCCTTCCTGCGTCAGCGAGAGCAAGTTCCATAGAAATTTCTCGTCGCACTTGAGCATTTCCTGAAACTCCATCAGACCCCGGTTCGCCTTATTTAACTCGCCGTCGAAGCGATACGCCCGGGGATCGGACTCGGAGCCGTATTCCGTAATCGTCGAGAAGTCTATGCTTCCGGTTAGGTCCGCGATATCCTGCGATTTCGGATCCGAAGGGCTGAACGTCCCGATGCCGACGCGGTTTTTCTCCGAGATCAGCACGCGCTCGATCGGCACGCGTTCGATGTCGCTGTCGAACTCCACGCGCAGTCTCATCTGGCAGGAAGGACACAGATCGCCTTCGATCCGAACGCCAAGCTCTTTTTCGACCTCCGAGCGCAATTCTTCGGGAATCAGATGAAGGGGGTCCTCCTGCATCGGACAGCCTTTAATGGCATATACGGCTCCTCTCGACGTTCGTGAATATTGCTCCAGTCCTTTCTTAAGCAGGGTAACGATCGTCGACTTGCCGCCGCTGACCGGCCCCATCAACAACAAAATCCTTTTGCGGACGTCGAGTCTCCTGGCGGCGGAATGGAAATATTCCTCCACCAGCTTCTCCATCGTCTGATCGAGACCGAAAATCTCCGAATTGAAAAAGTTATATTTTTTGTTGCCGCCCGTCTCCTCGACCCCATGGGAAACGATCATATCGTAAACCCGGGCGTGAGCGGTCATCGCCGGAGAATTGTCGCGACGAAGTATGTCGATGTACTCCCGAAAAGTCCCCGACCAACTCAGCTTCTCACTCTCGGCCCGATACTCTGAGATCCGACTAAAGATGTCCATGCCGCTTCCTCCTCGCAGCTTTCTCTACTCTGAACTTGACGTAATCTATTCTTATGCGCGGGGACGGACGAATTTGACCTTACATTCCTGGGTCATAGCGGAAATCGGCCGTTTGCCGTGTGCTATAATGGCGATAAACCTATGGAAAACGACCTCAGGCAGGAGGAAAAGCAATTGGCCGTCAAATACGAAACCGAGTTATACCCGCCGGTCAAAGGCTTCTTTACCGCGCGGGGATATGACGTCAAAGCGGAAATTCGCGGTTGCGACTTGGTCGCTTACCGTGAGAATCGGACTGATCCGACAATCGTAGAAATGAAAAAAACTTTTACGCTGCCGCTGCTGCTGCAGGGAGTCGATCGCCAGAAGACTGGTGCCGCCGTCTGGCTTGCCGTCGAACGAAACCGGACGAAAAAAGGCGCGCACAACCAAAGGTTCGCCGAGATCGCCCATCTATGCAGAAGATTGAATTTAGGATTCATGACGGTAACCTTCTACCGGACGAAAGCACCAGTCGTCGACGTATGGTGCGAACCGGCGTTCCAAGCTCCTCCGAGCTCTACGGCAACCGTCGCACTCGCCGCCGATTCGGCTGCTAATTACATCGTGGCGCCCTCCAGCGGGCGTCGCAAAACAAGAGCGGCCAAGCTCCTGAAGGAATTCGACGCCCGGAGCGGCGATTACAACGTTGGCGGCAGCACGAAGCGCAAGCTGATTACCGCTTATCGGGAAAGATCGATCCAGTGCGCCTTGGCGCTGGCCTGCCACGGAGCATCTGCGCCCCGGCAAGTGAGAGACTGGACCAACTGTCCGACCGCCGGCGTTCTTCTCCGCCAGAACGTATACGGGTGGTTCAACCGGATCGGAAAAGGGATGTACGAGCTGAATGCCGCGGGAGAGATGGCTTTGAAAGAATACGCCGACGTCGCCAAAGTGTGGATCGGCCAATTTTCCTGGGCCGGGAACATGGCAAGCTTTATCGATGAAACTACGGAAAGGGCGGGAAATATATGAAAGAACTCGACAATGTAACCGATATCGGCTCCGTAGACGACTACTCGGATTTCCCGGCCGAAGTCCTCTTGGACAACACCCCTTATTGGCTTGTCCGCGCTCCCGAAGGGGGGTACCGCTTGCTGCTCGCGATCTGCCCCCATGCAGGGGGAGAGATTAGACCGATGAACGACGTTCTCTTCTGTCCTTTGCACTTCTGGACGTTTGATTCGGAGACCGGCGCATGCGTGAACGTACCGGGCGAGCGGCTGATGAGTCGTAACGTGATCGTGAGAGATCGCCGTCTAATCGCGGAAGGCCCGCTCGTCTAATTTCTTGACCAGCGGCCCATAAATTCCCCGATGCTCTCGGCAAGCTTGGAGACGCCCATCTTGATCTGCCGTTCATCCGCGAATGCATGCGTGATTCGAATTGTATTCGCGCAAGGGGAATCTGCGTAGAAAGGAGCTCCAGGCTGGAAAATGACGCCTTTAAGCCAGGCGCCTCGGAGCAAGCTCTCTCCGTCCAACCCCGGCGGCAGCGATATCCATAGATGGAGCCCGCCTTGCGGCTCGACCCAAGCCAAGTCAGCAATCCCCTGGCGATGCAGGTGTTCCGTCATCAAGCGTAGACGCTCGCGGCACTGAACCCGAAGCATATCAAGGAGGGGCTCGATCGGCTGATCTTCGATGAGGCGTGACAACGTCCTCTGCTCTAGCGCTCCGGCCAGCAGATCTTTGCGCGGGCAATCTTCGTATGCCATCGAAGGCATTCCTGCGCCGTTCTCGACGCCGGCTATCCAGCCTATACGTAAGCCGGCAATCAGCCCCGGCGGGAGCTGGCCGATGGAGAGCATGCCAGGTTCCAATCTTACCTGCGATAAACGTGCCGCCTCCGGATCGTACAGCAGCATCTCCTGACGATCGTCAGACACGAGCAGAACCCCGGCTTTCCGGCATTCAGCCTGCACGGCCGTTCTTCGCCGGCGACTCCAGCTAATGCCTTCAGGGTCGGTACACGCTGGCGAAACGTATACCAACTTCGGGCGATAACGCTGCAACGCTCTCGTTAACGCTTCTGGGTCCATGCCTCTGCGGTCTCCATCGACGGCTACCGCTTTTATCCCCGCTTTACGGAATAACTGAAGCGCCGATCGGGAAGTCAACTTCTCCGTTAACACGACATCTCCGGGCGCTAGAAGTTGACTCACGATCCATGCCAGCGCTCCGTCTGCACCCATTGTAAAACGGATCCGGCTGACGCTTTCTCCCGCCTTCTCCTTCAGCAAGCTTGCCGCCAGTTGATCGCGAAGCTTTTCTTCAGCGTAAGGCTCCGGCACGATCGCCGCCGACTCCACACGTTCTTCCCAGTCCGCTGCGGAAATCAATCCTTCTTTAGGCCATCCGCCCATCCAATTGATTACGGAATTCACCGCGACTCCCCTCCCCATGCGATCTTGGCCTTTAGTTTCATATATATGCCCGCGGAGAAAGGGACAACCATCAAAAGTTTGTTCACAACATTTTGCGTTTTCTTTTTGACACGGGTTGGTTATAATAAGGAGAGTTAAGCGGAGGTGTGGGATATGTTTCTTGCAGAAACAGCTGCAAAAGCCGATCAAATCATGTTATTCGGGATGTCCAACAAATTCTGGATCGTGATTCTGATTCTGGTCTTGTTCGTTGGATCCATCTTGACGTCTTCCTATAACGATGATAAAACCAAAGGGCTGTAAGAGCTGCCTCGCAAAAGCCGGAACCTCCAGGTTCCGGCTTTTGCCATTGAGGAGGCAATTACTCGTAATATTCGCGTTATTCCGGGACAGACAAAGAAACCGCCCCCCGAAGGAGGCGGTTGCCTGTGCGATTATGTTCACAGCCCGTGCATTTCTTTTACGCAAGAAGCGCACACATAACGTTCTTTGAATTCTCCGACCGATTCCATCGAAGAGCAAAAAACGCAACGGGGCCGATAACGTTCCAATATGATATGATCGCCTTGAACCAGTATCTCTACAGGATCCCCTTCATTCATTTGGTATCGTTTGCGCAACGATTTCGGAAGAACGATCCTTCCCAATTGATCCACTTTACGAACTACGCCTGCAGGTTTCAATGCAGTTCCTCCCATTCGACTATTCTGAGCTAGTTATCTCGAAACCTTTTAGCCACCCTATACCGTTCTATACGAAAACCTAAATAACCTTCCCCAAATCCGATTTGCTTAGAATAATGCAATTTTCGACAGCGAAACTCGAATATAAATGAACATTGTCGAAAAACGATTGAACATCTTCTGCTCAGCTAAGAGGAAAATCATTTTGTCTCAACGCTTCGAATACGACGATCGCCGCCGAATTCGCCAAGTTAAGCGAACGAACTTTATCCGTCATCGGAATTCGCATGCACGTATCCGGATGGGCATCCAGCATTTCTTGGGGTAATCCTTTCGTCTCTTTCCCGAAAACGAAAAAGTCTCCATCGCGAAACTCGAAATCCGAATATCTTTTCGTTACGCGGGTACTCGCAAAGAAAAAACGCGCTTCCGGATTCGCGGCCTTGACCTCTTCGAAGGAGTCGTAATACGTAATATGAACGGAGTGCCAATAATCCAAGCCGGCTCTCTTCAACACCTTGTCGTCCGTCGAAAAACCGAGAGGGCGAACGAGATGTAGATGCGTTCCAGTAGCGGCGCAAGTTCTTGCGATGTTGCCCGTGTTGGCCGGAATTTCCGGGTTTACGAGCACGATATGAAAAGACACGGATTTACCCTCCTTGTCGGCAAACGGAAAAAATAGCGGCTTAACGCCGCTATTCTCGTCGTCCGTTATCCGTTTGCAGCTTTGTTAACCGTTCCGTTGTTGAAAATCGCGCATGAAATCCTCAAGCGCGCGAACGCTCTCCACAGGCACCGCGTTATAGATAGATGCCCGCAACCCGCCGACGCTGCGGTGTCCTTTAAGGCCGACGAAACCTTGCGCCTCGGACTCCTTCACGAACAGCTTTTCCAATTCCTCCGTCGCAAGACGGAAGGTGACGTTCATGAGCGAGCGGCTTCCCCGCTCCGCAAAGCCCCGATAGTATCCTTGGCTGTCATCGATCGTTCCGTATAGCAAATCTGCTTTCTCGCGATTGCGAGCTTCCATGCCCGCAGCTCCGCCGTTGGCCTTCACCCATTTCAACACTTCGCCAGCCATATAGATCGCGAACGTTGGCGGCGTGTTATATAGCGAATCCGCCTTGGCATGCGTATCGTATCGCAGCATTGTGGGAACGGTCAAAGACGGCTTGGCGATCAAATCTTCGCGAATGATGACGATCGTCACGCCGGAAGGTCCGAGATTTTTCTGCGCGCCGGCATAGATCATGCCGAATTGGGAAACATTGATCGGACGGCAAAGAATATCGCTGGACAAGTCCCCGATCAGCGGTATGCTTCCGGTATCCGGATATTCCGACCATTGCGTTCCTTCGATCGTCTCATTCGACGTCAGATGGACGTATGCCGCATCTGCGGGAACGTTCAACTCGCCGATCGCCGGAATATGCTTGTAAGCGTTCGCCTCCGAAGAAGCCGCAACAACAGTCTCCCCGAACAGTTTGGCCTCTTGAATCGCTTTCGTCGCCCAGCTTCCCGTCGCAACGTAAGCCGCTTTCGTGCCCGGACGAAGCAAATTCATCGGAATCATGGCGAATTGAGTGCTTGCTCCCCCTTGAACGAACAACACTTTGTAGCCGTCCGGGACCCCGAGCAATTCCTTAAGGAGCTTCTCCGCTTCGTAGTGGACCTTCTCATAGATTGCCCCGCGATGGGACATTTCCATCAAAGACATGCCGCTGTTATCGAATTCGACGAATTCCTGTTGGGCTTTCTGCAATACTTCCAGCGGCAGCGCCGCCGGACCGGCGTTAAAGTTATAAGCGCGGTTAGCCATCTCGTCCCCACCTCGTTTGGATTCATAACTCGCATTAATAGAAACATCATAACAAAGCTTTACACCGTAGAGCAACCATAATTCGATTGATTACACCGATAAATATCGCTTATATCCGAACGAAAGCGGTATCATTGTCATGAAACTTTCGTCTTTTTGCCACACATGAAAAAAAGCGGACGCTCTCCTCGCCGGAGAACGTCCGCCTTGCGTCAATGATTAGCAATCGAAATAAAGGCCGTATTCGTGCGGGTGAATGCGGATCGCGACGGATTTGGCTTCAGCGCGCTTCACGCCTACGTAGTTGTCGATAAATTCCTTCGTGAATACGCCGCCTTCGGTCAAAAATTCATAATCTGCCTCAAGCGCGTCGAGGGCTTCGTCTAGCGTAGCAGGCACGCTGCGAATGTCCTTCTTCTGCTCGTCGGACAAATCGTAAATGTTCGTGTCGAATGGCCCGTAGCCGAGAGCGGATGGATTGATCTTGCGTTTGATTCCGTCCAGTCCGGCCATCAGCATAGCTGCGAAAGCCAGATACGGGTTCGCCGTGGAGTCCGGCGTACGGAACTCGATCCGGCAGCCCTTCGGCGTAACCGCCGCAACCGGGATACGAACCGCAGCGGAGCGGTTGCCTTTGGAATATACCAGGTTAACCGGAGCTTCATAACCGGGAACGAGACGTTTGAACGAGTTCGTGGACGGATTCGTGATCGCGATCAGAGCTGGAGCATGGTGCAGGATGCCGCCGATGTAGTTCAGCGCCATTTCGCTCAGATTCGCGTAGCCGCCTTTCTCGTAAAACAACGGTTCGCTTCCGTTAAAGATGGAGGAGTGAACGTGCATCCCGCTTCCGTTGTCCCCGAAAATCGGCTTAGGCATGAATGTGGCGACCTTGCCGTATTGGCGAGCAACGTTGTGCACGATATATTTGTACTTCATCAGATTGTCCGCAGATGCCGTCAGCGTATCGAACCGGAAGTTGATCTCAGCCGAGCCAGCCGTAGAGACTTCATGGTGATGGCGCTCGACGCGAAGGCCCGCTTCTTGCATCAAACGAACCATCTCGCTGCGAATGTCCTGCTGCGAGTCGACCGGAGCGACCGGAACGTATCCGCCTTTAACGCCGACTTTGAAGCCGAGGTTGCCGCCTTCTTCCTTGCGGTTCGTGTTCCATGCCGCTTCTTCGGAATCGACGAAGAAAGACGAAGAATTCATCGTGGATTCGTAACGAACGTCGTCGAAAATGAAAAATTCGGATTCGGGAGCGAAAAATGCCGTCGTGCCTACGCCGCTAGTTTGCAAAAATTCTTCGGCTTTATGGGCGATCGAGCGAGGATCGCGATCGTAGCGTTGGCCATCCGGCGTATAGATGTTGCAAATGACGATTAATGTTGGGTGAGCCGTAAAAGGATCTACATATACGGAGTCCGTATCAGGCATCATGACCATGTCGGATTCTTCGATGCCGCGGAAGCCTTTAATGGAAGAACCGTCGAACGCAACCCCGTTAACGAATGTTTCCGCATCAACTTCCGTTGCCGGCAAAGTAATGTGGTGGGCCCGGCCCGTAAGGTCGATGAACCGGAAATCGACGAACTCGATGCCCTTCTCTTTAATTAACTCCAAAACTTGTTGAACTGACATGTTTACTTCCTCCCCATTTCCGAACATTAAGCGTGTGAAACCGATCGATTGTTCAAGTTTTCACCGAACTTATAAAATAATTATAAAACCGGCTTTTTCGAGCGTCAATACTTATGTCAGGTATTTTTTTCGTTCATGTCAGTATTTCTAACAAATAATACAAGCTTATAAAAATGAATTTAGTCGATTATTCCCGATTAATTCCATTGTCTTGGTTGATTTCGCATGAATCGATTAAAAAATGAATGCGCTTACGCAAAAATGCGTCCTAAACCTTACATGAGAACAAAGACGTCGGATGATCGCTTCTCCTTTTAATTTGTACTTCATCTGCCTGTCATTTCCCCCTCCCATCTGGGAAAGGGAACCAATTCCCGAACGAATATCAAGAAACAAACAAAAACCGACCGCCTTCGGTTTCCCCAAATAGGCGATCGATCCTGTATGGCGTTCTGCAATTATTTCGTCCACGTCGCGAATGCTTCAGCCGGCGCTTTCTCCGTATCGAACTTCTTGCCGAGCAGCGGTGCAAGCTGCTCCAGCTCTTTCAACAGATTGGCGAATTGATCCGGGAACAGAGACTGTACCCCATCTCCCGTCGCCGAGTTGTCCGGGTCGGTATGCATCTCAATGATCAGACCGTTCGCGCCCGCCGCTACGGAAGCTTTCGTCATCGTCTCCACCAGCTCGCGGCGTCCAGTGGCATGGCTCGGATCGGCGATGACCGGAAGATGCGACAACTGTTGGACGACCGGAATAGCAGCCAAGTCGAACGTATTGCGCGTGTACGTCTCGAACGTGCGAATGCCGCGTTCGCATAACATAACGTTAGGGTTGCCTCCGGCCAGAATATATTCCGCCGCATTTAACCACTCATCGTAGGTGGAGCTGAATCCGCGCTTGAGCAATACCGGATTCTTGATCGTGCCGAGCTTGCGCAGCAAGTCGAAGTTCTGCATGTTCCGGGTACCGACCTGCATGATATCCGCGTACTCCGCGCAGACGTCGACGAATTCCGGAGCCATAACTTCGGTAATCGTCAGCAAGCCGTATTTGTCTCCCGCTTCCTTCATCCACTTTAATCCTTCGATGCCGATGCCTTGGAAGCTATAAGGACCGGTACGGGGTTTGAAAGCTCCTCCGCGCAGCACTTGCCCGCCGGCAGCCTTGACAAGCCGAGCGATCTCGTCAATCTGCTCCGGCGTTTCGACTGCGCACGGCCCGCCCATGACAACCAGATTGTCGCCGCCGATCTTGACGCCCTTCACTTCGATGATCGTGTCGTCCGGGTGGAAGTCGCGGCTTGCAAGCTTGTAGGATTTCGAAATCTTGATGACGTTCTCGACGCCTTTCATCGAGCGGATATGCTCGGCGAGCGTCGGCTCGGCTTTGCCGATGATTCCGATGACGGTACGGTCGGTTCCACGCGAGACGTGGGCTTGCACGCCGGTTTGTTCAATATATCGAACGATCTCCGAAATTCGCTCTTCGGCGATATGAGGGGATGTAATGACGATCATGAATTTCACGCTCCTAATTGATTTAACGCTTATCCGCTTCGACGCTTATACGCTTTTAAGCACTAAAGTAAATATAGATGAAAAAATACCGCATGTCAACAGAACACGCGATATTATTTCGACTCATTTTACCGTAAAGGTGCACACCCGGTCACCCACCGCGAACTTGTAGGTCCCCGGCAGCGGATTGTTGAACAGAAAGACGTTATCGCCAGTTTGCAGCGGAGCGTCTACGTTTAGGTCGGACGAAGTTAAAGTCAAGTTAGCCCCCGCGCTCGCCTTCACTTGGAAATTGATCTTCATCATGCCGCCTTTGGTGAAATCCGTATTCGCCGGACTGAGCCCGGCCGCGCCGATCTCGACTTGCGCGATCTGGAGATCATGCTCTGTATCGTACTCCGATAACTGCGTCAGCGGTTGTCCGATCTGTCCGACCGAGACGGAATTCCCCCATAACGTAATCGCGATCGCCATCGCCGTCAGTCCGGTTCCGTACATCAATATAAAGCCGGCACCCCGATTAACCGTACTCGACTTCACCCGTCCCCGGTCGGTTCGAACGGTTCTCGTATTAGCCTCCGCCAACCGCAAGACGATGAACAGAAGTACGATGAAAGCGACGTCCGTCACAAAGATGACGCGATTCGCCGAAAAGAAGCCGATTCCGAATATGACTCCGGCATACCCGCTCACGCTGCCGATCAAAACCATATGCGCTGCAAATCGCAGAGAATACTTTCTTCCTCCCCAGTAGCCAAGCGCGGCCATTACGGGAACTACGATTGCCATAGCCAGAAGTTTGCTGTAATCCACCGCTTGCGCCGACAGAATCCCGATTGCCGTGCCGGATAGGACGGCAAGAAGCGTACTCAACCCTATTCCGGAGACTCCGGTCGAACCTCCATGCCGTCTGCCCGGCATGATTAAGGAATATCCGGCGGCGAGTACAACCATTATTATACTTCCGATAGCGAGAAGCATGAGAGCGACACTCCTTTTTCGCGTTATTTAGCCGTTATAGTTTTGATGCAAAGTTCCAATCCGGGTACACGTAAGGGATTTTCGCCGGAGATGCGGGTTCGGCGCTTCCGATGACGATTTTGACAACTTTCTGACCATGATAATCTGTCTGATCAATCGTGCCCGTTACGGTAATCCACGTATCATCAGCGTATTGGGCGGCATCCGGCGAATCGACGATAAATCCGTAAGGAGAAATATCCGCGATGCAATGGGTCATCGCCATTCTGCCCACGATAAATTGCGAATCCGAAAGTCCTTCTTCTCGATAGACGAATCCGGTAATTCGTATCGTTTTGCCCTTGAACGAATCGGCGAACAAATTAAGGGCTTGTTGCTTCTCGATAAACCATTCGTCTTTCATTTCGATGACATCCTGTCCGTACAGCAGCATCCCTAACTTGGCGTAGTCTCTGTTGTAAACGTCCGTTTTAAATAGCTGCTTCAGTGCCGGGTCTTGATTGCCATCAACTTCGACAAGATCCGCGCCCGCCGCTCCTCGCCCTGTCGGAAGCGCCCCCAGATTCATCCCTTTATTTTGCGCAAGCGAACCGGCCAGAGCGGAATTTGGAAGCAACGTTCCCAGCAGTAACGGAATCGCGAACAGAACGAAGACGAAGACACTTCTTCGGACTGAATACAACTGCGGAGCACGATCATGCCCATGGTCTCCATCGCAAGCGCAGTCCACCGCCGATCCTTTTACCGCCGCGATAAATAGATACGATTGAAATCCTGCCGCCGCGACCAAGAAAATAACAGCTAGCCAAGCATAGAGTATAAGATGTGGCGCGATATATAGAAGGATGTTTCCCGATAGCAGCAATACGAGCATCAGACAGGCAAATCCGGTCACGATAACCGCCCTGCTCCCTTGGTGAACAATCTCGTAATTTCTTTTGCTCATTTTCTTATCGCCTCATTTCAGGAAAACATAGTCCAGCACAAACGTCCCCGCATAGACAAGGATGACGACGAGCGAGACGAGCAACGCGACGAACTTTGTTTTGAATACGGCCGACATCATCAGCACGCCCTTCAGATTGATCATCGGACCGAATACCATGAACGCGATAAGGGCGCCTCCGGAAAATGACGTCACGAACGACTGGGCAACGAAAGCGTCGGAAGTCGAGCATAACGAGAGAATAAAACCCAAGCCCATCATAAGGGCATTAGCCGAGCCGCTTGCTTGTCCCAACGATGCCAAATCCGTCTGCGAGACGAACGTTTGCAGCAAGCCGACGATCATCGCGCCAAACACGATATATTTGCCCATATCGAAAAATTCATTTATCGCGTGGCCCATAACTGCCGCCAGCTTATTGTTCTCATGCGAATGATCATGCTCGTGATCGCGATTTTCCCGGACTCTGAGCGGGTTGGAGCGAACGAACCGGTAAACGATCAGACCGACGATCAATGCGACGATAAACGCCAGTCCCATGCGCCCATAAGCGATCTCAGGCCGTCCGCGAAAAGCGGTAAATGTGGACCAGAATACGAGAGGGTTCAGGATCGGCCCGACCAGAATAAAAGTGCTCGCCGCGTATACGGGCATCCCTTTGTTGATCAACCTTCGAATAGCCGGTACAATGCCGCACTCGCACAGGGGGAATACGATGCCCAGTACGCTTGCCGCAATGATGCCCAATATCGGATTTCGCGGAATCATTCTTTGAATCAGTCTGTCAGGGACATACACATGCAGTATGGCGGATAGAAATACCCCGATCCATAGAAAAGGCATCGTCTCCAGGATGATGCTCACGAACACCGTCTTGAAAATTTGCAAGCGTGGATCGGCGATTATCGCTCCTGGCCCATAATCGGACAGAACGTACAGGATTGCGATAAACGCCAAACAAACGAGAGCCAGTCCATTGGCGTATGATCTTTGCGGTTTTCGCACAGCCGATTCGTTATGCATGAAATCCCCTCTTCTATAAGAAGCTGCTTACGCGCTCGACTAGCCAGATCGCGCCCATTGCGAGGGCCAGTCCCGAACCCGCCACCACCGCTTGCCTGGAAAACTTATATCGGTGCAGCCTGTAAAGCAACGGAACAAGAACCGCGACGATCGCGAGTTGCACGATTTCGATGCCCGCGTTAAAGCTGATCAAATCCGTGGCAAGCTGACTTTTCGGAATATCCATTTCTTTCAAAATATCGGCAAACCCCATGCCGTGAATCAGCCCAAACAGAAAAGTCAGCACCCAGCGATGACTGACGTTGGGGCGAATGATGTTATCTACCGCGACGAAGCAAATGCTAAGCGCGATAAGCGGTTCGACAATTGCGGGAGATACATCGATGATGCCAAGCACCGTTAACGATAGCGTGACGCTATGGGCCACCGTAAAGGCGGTGATCATTCCCGCGTATTGTTTGAACGTTTGTCTGGCGATCAGAAGCGAGAACAAAAACAGCAGATGATCGTAACCGCCCAAAATATGATTCATTCCCAACTTCAGAAAAGAAACCCAACCGGACGTGACGTCCGTCTTCCCGGTATTCGGTTGAACGGCCGGCTCGCCTGAACCTTGTTCGGAGGAATCCGCGGCATGATCTTTCTGGGGCCATTCGGATAGTGCGGCATACTCATCCCCGGATAAAGCGATCGTCCACGTTCGGTCTCCCGCGGATAAAGCGGCCGTGCTTTTCTGCGGCCCGTACAGACTCGTCAATAAGTTCACGTAATTCGTTTTTTTGTCGTCTTTGTATAGAGAATCCTTGAATGAAAAAGGCATCATATCGGCAATCGGAGGATACTGAGCTATCATTACGACTTTCGACTCGTCTCCTCTTCGCTCGAGAACGAGACTGTCCAATTGCGTCCAACTTTTCGTTTCTCCACCGATCGTAACCGTTAAATGGTCGTCAAATACGGATACGAGACGGTCTTTTACCGCGTCAAACTCCGCTTGATCGTACATCCCGTTTCCGTCTTCGTCTCCGCCCGCAAGCTCGATTGCCGACAACTCGTCTATGGCGAAAGTCAAATAAGTCGCCGATTTGGTCAGTTCTAGTGTCGAATAGCTCGCGCTGTAGGCATGGGCCTGAGCTTCCCTCATGAACGGTAAAGCCAGCAGCATGAATGTGACAGACAGACATGTTCCTAATCGGAATGACCATACAGCAAAGCTTCCCATTATCAATAATCCCTCCATGCTCCAGTTCATAAAAAGGCAGGGAAGGGATGCCTTCCTTACGAACGGCACCCCTTGCCTAGCATACGTTGTTTCTATTCGTTGCGGATCAGGTTATAGATGACTTGCGCCGCTTCCGCTCTAGTCGTAATCCCGCCAGGGACGAATGTCGTCGCGGTTCGGCCGTGCACAAGACCCAACTCAGCCGCGGCTCTGACCCAATTCGCTGCCCAAGGCGAAACGCTGCCCATGTCTTTGAATGGCGTTCCGGAGTACGTGCCTAATTTCTGGCCCTTCATCGTTTCATAGGCTTTCATCAGCATCGTCACCATTTCCTCGCGTTTGATCAAACCGCTCGGATCGAAGTTTTTAGCGCTTTTACCTGTGACGATTCCCGCCTCGTAAGCAATGGAGATCGGACTCGCGTACCATTTGTCGGCCGCGACGTCGGAGAATACGTGGCTGCTTGTCTTATCGAGCTTTAATGCGTTGACGAGCAGTGCCGTGAACTCCGCCCTCGTAATCGAACGATTAGGCTCGAAGGTCGTCGCGCTTGTTCCGTTAATAATTTGTTTGGCAGCAAGCTCTTGGATGACCTCGTATGCCCAATACTTGTTCGGCACGTCGCGGTAAGCTTTGGTCACTTCCAGCACGGCGTATTTGCTAAGATGGCTGATCTGCGCCGTCATTTCGCCGTTGCTGTATTTGCCGCCGATATATTCTAGCGTCCCGCTGTCGGAAATATAGAATATACTTGCCAGATTCGGATTGGTGTTCGCACCGACTTTCAGACGAATCGTGATCGGCTTGTCCAATTGCGTCAGGCGATACGATTTGCCGTTTGCCGTCGTAACCGTGATATCCAGTTCATAGATATCTCCCGATGCCTTGATCGTCGCATGCGCCGAGTTTTCGCCTTTGGCTATGAGTTCTTTCGCTAGCGAAGCGGATACTGGGCTGATCGCAATCACGATCGAACCGGATTTCCACTCTTCCGCGGTTACTTTGACGATCAGTTGCTTGATCACCTCAGGACGGATTTCAAGCACGATATGATCAGATTTCACTTCGAATGCGTTCTTCGACAGCAATTCGGCGATATCGGCAGGCAATCGAATCTGTTCCGTTTTGGAGGAAACTTCGATGATCTTCTTGCCGTTTGCGCCCTCTTTGATCAGATCTGGCGTAACTGTTACGGTTCCCGGCTTCTCCTCGGATTGTCCGCCGCCGTTATCTCCGCCGCCGTTATTTCCGCCACCGTTATTCCCGTCGGAAGGATCGCCGTCCCCAGCTTTCGCCAGGATCTTCAATTCTTTCGTGTCCCTGACGCGGATCCGGTCGCCTTCGGAGAATTTACCCGACAGGCCGACGGCTTCCAGCGTATCTCCGACGCGCGCATCCGGCAGCTTCCCGCTTTGATTCACGATGTACCCGTCTGCGGATACGAGTACATTGCCCGAGCCGTCGTTCACGATGAACGAGTTCCCGTCCGGAATCGACGTGACTTTGCCCGCCACTTTGACCAACTGTCCTTGATACGCATCGGATACAGACTCTGCCGTACTTACTTTTTTCGGCTCTAACGGAGTTCCCGATCCGAGCTTGACGATACTGTTATCGAACTTATCGAACTCGACTTCCTTATTGTTCTCGAACGTTTTGATATGGCCGTAAACGCGGATAATGTCGCCTTCCTTTAAGGAACCTTCCGGAATCTCGTTAAACGCCATAATTCCGCCGGTCTCGTCTTGAACGTATGCCGCATCGAAGAATACGTTGACCGCGGTCGTGACTGTCCCTTGCACGACGACGGAAGTCCCTTCCGGAAGCTTGCGCGCTTCGCCGATCTTGATCACTTTAGGCTCCAGATGAGCCAACCAATTGATCACGTTCAGCGCAAACGGATCGTTCCCCTTCGGATTAAAAGTCTGATCCATTTGCTTGTCGTTAAAGACGTTCATTCCCGATACGACGATTCGTCCGCCGTTCGTTCCGATGGTCTCGGAAGCGATCATCGGTATGCTCGATCCGCCTGTGACGTCCGTTAAGGCCGGACCGTTCGGCTTCTTGGACGTATACACGTTGTACGAAGCCGTCCCCGCTTTGATTGACGTGGAATCCTGGAACGTCGACTCGTTGCCGCGAACGAGCAAGGTTACCGAATCGCTGTCCGTCAAGACGGTTTTGTTGCCCGATCCGTCGTTACGGGCCAAGCTCGATCCGCTGTAATACTCGATCGTAGGGACGAAGTCGGTCAATCCGTTAACTACTGGGGTCGGATGCGCCCTGACGGAGAAGTTGGACGTTAACGGAGTCGACCAGAAGTTCCCATCCTTCGTCTCGTCGAACACGCCGTCGTCATTCATCAGAATGCTTGAACCGATTCCCGACAATACCGGATTGAGGTTCTGGTTCGAGCCGCCGAAGTTGCTTTTCTCGGTCAGCAATAGCGAACCCCCGCCTTCAACGAAACGATTGATCGCCGCAATCTCGGAAGCACTGTAAGCCGATGCCGGATGCGACATATAAAGAATGCTGACCTTAGCCAGCACGTTATCGGTGATTGCCGATACATTCTCGGCTACCGTGTAACCCTGCTGTCTCATCATGACCGTGAACAACTTAAAGTTTTCCTTATAAGTTCCGTTGTCTTTCGACGTGTTCTCGTTGCCCTTGGATGCGTCGATCAGAATCGTCTTGTCCAAAGGAGCTTTGATCTGGAAAGTTTGCTCGTACTTGTTGATCCCCAGATCGACGGCCGTCGACGAAAGGACGACGACGATTTTATGGTTGCCCGGCACCGGGTTCGACCAAACCACGCTAGTCGTCAAAGATTCGGCGACCTTGAGCGAAGCAACCGTGGCTTCCCCGATCAAGTGTCCGGAATCTTCCTGATCGTAATAGAAGGTTGCCGTAATGTCTTTGAGATCTACCGCGCCCAGATTGCTAATTCCGGCTTGCACGGTCGCGGCGACTCCACCTACGAACGCGCCGTCCGCCGCGGTCACATGGCTGACTTTAGCCGAGACCGATTCGACCGGCGACCAGATCGGCGCCGAATAAATTCTGTCGCCGTCCTTTTGCGTGATCCGAACGACGAACCATTGCTGTCCGCCGATGACCGTGAACGTCGGATTCCAATTCGCCGACGTGATCGAAGTCTTATCCCCTGAAGGGATATAAGTGCTGACGACTCTACCGCCGTTGGTGACAAGCTCGGCTTTGGCGATATTATCGTTGGTCGTCGTCTTCATAAAGCTGTACTTCGGATCCGACTTCTCTTCCCACACGCTGTCGCTAAACTGGACATTGAAATTCAGCGTTTTCGTATCCGTTACCGATCCCATATACCAGCCGCTGGCCGAGACGTCCAACTTGGCATTTGGGTCTTCCGTGAAATACACGTGCCTTTTACGCATGGCCTCGAACAAAGAATCCTGGCTGAGATCGTTCGCGACGATAACGGTCCGTTGTTTCGTTTGGCCCCACGTCGCGTCGTGGTTATCCTCGCCGTACGTCGGAGCGACGTGCCAACCGAGATCGAGCGCGCTGAAAAGTTTGTTCTCCGCGTTGGCGTAAGAATATTTGCCCGAACCGTTGCCGACCTCCAGCATCGTAAAGAGCTTATCGACTTTTTTGTCGTACGGGATAAAGTTGTCGAACGCATTAGCCGACATCGCCGGGTGATTGAACTGAGCTACGATATTGTCGTAGGTGAGCACCCAAGCGTAATAAGTTTGCAGCTTCTGGTATTGGCCGCCTTCCTGTACGCGATCGATAAAGTTGGACGTTCCGAAAACGTTCGAGTGGCCCCAAGTCGTGGAAGTCATCTCGAAAGCCGGGAAAACGACGAATTTACCGTTTTTCGTATACTGCTTGGCCAAGTTTTTCGTAAGTTGCCAGTCGGCTCCGCCGCTGCGTTCTTTCATCCCGTTATGATCGACGGTATCCGTTCCCCGGACGCCGGAATCGATATCGTGAGAATGATCCGAGAACGCGAACCAATCGTAATCATGCTTCTGCGCCGCCTTTAGCGCATCTTCAGGCGCACCGTCGGCATCATGAGAGATGTTCGTATGGTTATGCGTCGTGCCGTAGTAATGGTTCCCTCCCGAAAATCTCGGAAGTACCGTAAAGCTCCAACTTCCCGTCGATACGTTGCCCAGCTTGTCTTTGGCCGTAACCGTAACGACGTGTTTTCCTTCGTCCAGATCGTCGGAAGGCGTAAGCGCCAAGCGGATTTCGCTTGCCGATATTTCGGCCTTCGACGTAAAGTCGACGGTGCCGACCTTAATGTTCACGGACGTTACATCGACACCGTTCGGATCGTCCATCGATACCGATATGACCGGGTGTTTCGATTCGATCTCTTCTCCGTCGAACGGAGTCATGTTCCCGTATTCCGGACCGTCATGATCCTCGACGACGGGAATGGCGATCGGATGGGCCGCATCTCCTTCAGACGCGGTGTCGGTTCCGCTAACGGACTCGATATAGTAATAAATATTTTTATGAGTGCCGACCGTCGTTTTCGGAATTTGCGCGTTGTAATTCAATTGATCCGCGCTAAGCATCGGAATCGCAGCATAGGCTGAGCCGCCGTCGAAATTGTAATAAAGCGCAACGCTATCCGCGTTCTTGGCCGTCGCCTTGAACGATACGTCGACGTCCACATACGCTTTGGCGAGACGAGTATGCTTTAGCTGCAAATCTCCTTTAATATCCGAAACGCCTCTCGGCATTAAATAATATCCGCTCGTATAAGGAGACGCGGACTTCGATTGAGCGACAATCCCCGTAAACAGATACGTTTCGTTTAGCGAGATCGCTCCGCCTGCGACGTCGATTCCGGAGGATGACAGCACTCGAACGATAGTCGGTTCCGACCCATCCGTTACGGTGATGTTATAGTCCGGTCCTGTCGACGGGATATTCGTCACTTTGGCTTTGAAGCTGACCAATTTCCCTTCCAAAGGTTCCGCAGAAGCATAGTCTCCTAAGGAGCCCGGCGAGACGCTAGCGGCAACCGGAACCGTATCCGCACCCGAATCCGTCATCGAAGTCGGAACAAACTGTAAGGTGCCCGCCGTAAAGGCGATCGTACCGGTCACTTTCACTTTGTTGCCCGGCGCCACGGCAACCGTTGGTGCCAGTCCGCCGATGACGGAGATTCCGCCGGTGGCATCTTGGATATAGAAACTCGTATTTTCGTTGCCTAACGTTTTGTTATTTGTCGTCACGATGCCTTCGATCGTCGTCTTATAGCCGACATGAAGAGGGAAACCGTTGGCGTCGTTTTTACGCAGCTGGCCGATCGGAGTAATCGCGTTGGCATTAGGCGACTCATCCACTCGAGCATACGCGCTTTCTTTGACTACCGGCTGGGATGAATCCGTGAACGTCACATAGACATTCGCGCTGCCAGAAGCATCCGCGAAATCCAACGCGAACGATCCGTCCGCAAGCGCGGTGGCTTGTTCGGCCAGAGAGATAACCCCACCCGATTCCAAGTATGCCTTAACGGTCGAAGAACCTGGCACAGAACCGGCTTGGCCCGTCGCTGCCCCGCGGCCGCTAGCATGGCCGAATGTGATTTTTGATGCATCCGGCGAGAGCATGGATTTCGTACTTCTGATCGCGACCTCTTCCGGATTGTTCGAATTGCTCGGCGCATTCATCATGAAATCGTTAGCAGGATTTTTGGAGAAGAAACCCGCACCTAATCCGAACGATGCTTTAGCATTGGAGCCGACGGCCGTTTTTCGCAGCATCGTTCCGCCGCCGATTGTCTCCGAGTAGAACGGAGAACCCCAACGGTCCGTCTTCAGCGCGAAATTTTTATTGCTTCCGTTGCCGAAAACGACGATATCGATCGCGTTCGGATCGTCTTGACCGGTCAGTCCCGTCGTAGACGAAGCCAGAGCCAAGATTCCGCCCGTAGATCCGCTCGGATTAATCGTTGTTGTCACGTCCGGCTTGATCGGAAGATCCAGCCCGACCGCACCCGATGAGCCTTGAATCAAATAATAGCCATGGGCTTTAATCGTTCCATCCAGCTTAGTACCGGAGCCGAAACTCGTAGCGGTCGAGGAAGCGTATATAATGGCCCATTGATTATTGAATGAGATATCATGATCCGTCGTATTGTACAATTCGAAAAACTTGCTTTTATAGAAGGCCCCGCTGTTTCCGCCGTTGACGTAAATTTGATTGATTACGACGTCGCCCGGCTTGAATTTTCCGTTCTGAACCGCCATTACGACCATCGTTTTGTCGCTGACGAGCTTCCCGTCTTCTTTAGCCTCGATATATACGGCCGTTTTATTGCCGGGGTTAGCGACATTCAGTTGAAACGAGCCGTTCGTTTCGGCGGTTGTCGTTCCCGCTACGCTGTTATCGTCGAAATACACGGTCACTTCCGCGCGGCCCGCGACAGCTCCGGACGCACCCGCTACCTCAACCGAATTCGCGAACGTTATTTTATTTGCTACAGGCGCTCCGGATTTCGGAATCGACACGGTTACCCGTTCGCTTTCCTGCTTGCTTCCTTCCGTGGAAGACACCCATAAGGACGTGTTCCGAGCGGGATTGCCCACGGTTACTTGAAAGGAACCGTCCGCTTCGGCTTTCGTCGAACTTGCTAATGAATTATCTTGGTAGTAGACATTAACGGTAGCGCCGCCATAGACGGCTCCAGTAACGCCGACTACCGATTGATAATCGTCCAGAAAACGAATTTTACTCGTTTCCGGCTTCTTCGATTGGTCGGACGGAGGCAACGTGCTTCCGCCAAGCGGAGAGCCCGTGACTTCGATATCGGCGATCCGGCTCGCCCCTGTTGTTGCCACGCCGGTGTCGAGCATCAACCATCGCACATAAACCATCTGACGATCGTTAGTCTCATCGGGTAATTGCGCGTCAGCCAATTTCCCTCCGGAAGTCCAGCTCGCGCTGCCCACCGTAATTGCGCCGTTCGTCACGTCGGTCCAGCTCGCCTCATCCAAGCTATATTGAAGCTTAAAGCTTTTCGGACCTGTTGATGAACTGTATTGTTTAGACGAAATCTGAATGTCCTCATATCCCGTTGTAACGAAAGAAATCTCCCAGTATGCGTTATCGGCCCACGTATTAGAGTTAACTACGTTTACTCCGCTTGGTCCCGCATTAAACCCAGTTATCTTGGCGCCCGATACCGTAACTTTTCGCCCAGCGTTCATTCCGCTCGGTCCGGCATCGCTTGTTGGTACGACCAGATCCGCGCCCGTACCCGTACCAGCACCATCCCACTTTGCAATGGTCTCTCGCGCGCCAGCAGCCGCCGTTTTGGCATTCCAACCATTCGGGAAGAAAATTCCCGCGACGACCGCCATCGCCAGCAGCAGAGCGATCCCCTTTTTACTCCGCATCATCCAACGAATCATTTTTACACAAGCACCTCCGAGTTAATTCATGCTGTAATTTGGATCGACAACAATACCCGCTCGTGTCCTATCGAACCAAATTCCTCCCCCCGAACTCAGTTGTGAACATTTGTAAATTCACAACATAACTGAATGTAAATTTCATTAATCAATATAACGGATGGCATTTTTCGTGTAAACTTCCCCTCCAGTTATTCCCTTGGGTTCCTAGGTTAATTTTGTAATAAAAATTTACATTCATTTAACACAATTTAAGTTTTTTTACGTTTAAATTACAAAAATATAATACCGAACAAATAAACTCATAATTTTTTGATACTCTTCAAAGAAATTATGTAATCATTGGAATATGCATTCTGATCAAATTTTATATCTTCTTTACATATAAGAAAAACCGTCAGGGGATTCGCCCTGACGGTCCTTTCGAGTGGGATGCGCTCCCTATAGCGATGTTTTTCATCGTACTTGCACTCCACCAGCTCCCCACAAGGCAGAAGTAGGATGTTTTTCACCACTAATCAACCATTAGGCGAACAAAAAGTAGCTGCTCACTCCTCTTAGCGATTGACCTTGCCCCGAATAGATGGACACAGAGAAACCCTCTATAATAAAAGACGGAGGGATTTTCAATGGGGCAACGGAAGAAGTTTGACAAAGCATTTAAGGAGCAAGTCGTATTACGCATTCT
>NZ_VNJJ01000017.1 GCF_007786475.1 Cohnella terricola
AACATTGTTAGACTTTGTTAAATCTTTCAATACAAAGTTGTTTGACGTATTTGTAATTGCTGTTTCAACATTATTCGACAGATCATCTGTTAGGTTATTATTCGACTTATTGATATTCTGAAACAAATATACGATTAAGAGAGCCGAAAAAAATAATATAACATATGTAGTTACTAATTTTAACTTTTTCATAATACACCTCAATATTTCTAATTAGTTACATTAATGATATTCTATTTTCAATTAATTTCAAAGAGGATTGTCAGTTGTCCATCGAAGTCAGTTACTTCGCCTAACACCATATTCACGTATCGGGCATTCGCCCTCGGTCCGGCAAGAAGATAGAAGTGGATCGGAGAGGCATATCAGCTGCAGGGAAGCATAATCAGCCGGACACACCCGCACCACCTAACCGCATCGCGGCCGTCCTTCGGACTTAAGGTGGTGGGGCGTCGTGAATACAACAACGTTAGGCGAAATCAGAATTAAGCATATTAAGAAGAGAGGGATCAGAATGAATAGAGATTTATTATCTGCAAGAGGATTTGAAGGATTCATCCCAATACATTCAATAATAAATACTCCTTGCAAACAAATCCCGAATTCAAGAGGTATTTATGTGATTTATAAGGATACATTCGATAAAATCAAATTCTTAAAGGAAAGCAAAGCAGGATGGTTTAAGAATCAAGACCCAACAGTAGATATTGAGGCGCTTTCAAATAAATGGGTAGATGGATCATATGTTTTATATTTTGGAAAAGCTGGGTCACTAAACGAAAGTTCATCTTCAAATCTCAGAAGCAGAATCAAACAATATTTAGATTTTGGAGCAGGGAAGCCGATTGGACATAGAGGTGGCCGGTACATCTGGCAAATTGAAGGGTTTGAGAATTTGTTGGTTGCATGGTTAGTTAATGAAGAACTAGAACCAAGGCAATTAGAAATTGAATATATTAAAGAATTTACAAGTCATTACGGGGCAAAACCATTTGCTAATATCAATAATTGATTGATTATTCAGGATGGTTCTGACTTCGCCTAACACCATATTCACGCATCGGGCATAAGCCCTCGGTCCGGACCGGAGCAAGATGAGGATTCGATTGAGGCATTCCAGTAGCAAGGAAGTGGAATCAGCCGGACACATCCAACTCCCTAACCGCATCGCGGCCGCCCTTCGGGCTTAAGGGAGTTGGACGTCGTGAATACAAAACGTTAGGCGAAATCAGTCAAGACCATGAATCCAGAGGTGCTAAATGGATAACGAGATTATCTTCAAAGCAAAGGAATTATCAGAAAGAATCATTCGCCAAGCTGGTCAGATTTCTAAAGAGAAGTTTGATAACTTTGTAGAATTGAAATCTAAAGATGATTTTGGAGACGTGGTTACTGAAGTAGACCATATTGCTGAAGAGATTATCATTAATCAGATTAGAACTGCATTTCCAAATCATCAAATTCACAGTGAAGAAGTTGGAGTAATAGGCGAAGAGAATGATTGGCTATGGCTTATTGACCCATTAGATGGAACCAATAATTTTGCAATCGGTTTGTCTGTATTTACTACATCTATCACCTTGATGTACAAGAGAGAACCTGTACTGGGAGTTATTTATGAACCTATGACAGATAGACTTTTTACATCAGTCAGAGATCATGGGGCGTACTGTAATACAAGACCTATTAAAATTAAAAGTAATCCGAATATTCTCAAAGGAAATATTGGATGGATTCAAGGACATAAAGTACAGAACGATATCAAGGCAGTTAAATTAAGGCAATTTATTGATATTAGTTTTAAGAGAATGATGAGGTTATGGGCTCCTACCCTTGTGTGGTGCATGCTTGCCAAAGGAGACATAGATGGAATCATTCTTTTTAATTCAGAGGGTGATGATTTATATTCTGGAATCTTAATGGTAAAGGAAGCTGGAGGGATCGTAATAGATTTTGATGGTAATCCATTTACAGGTATGAATGCAGAACCATATATCATTGCATGCCATCCAGACCATAAAGAACAATTATTACGAATGGTGAGAACAGGTTTGAGTTGACTCGAGGGAGTGACTGACTTCGCCTAACACCGTGTTCACGCATCGGGGGACAAGCCCCCTTGGTCTGGCAGAGGGATCTCGGGGAAGTGGAGGCAGCCAGACACATCCGCACCGACTAAGCGTATCGCGCCCGGCCACTTTGTGGCCTTAAGTTGGTGGGACGTCGTGAACACAACAACGTTAGCTGAAATCCTGGAAAGTGCGAAAAAACCATAGAATCCAAATAAATATTTATATATTCACTGTCATAAAGAGGTGATTTGTATTTTCAAATTTAAAGTAATTGAAATAATGAAAACAGAACAAATGAGTTTTAGTTCACGAATTCCTAAGTACAAAGAAACATTATTTATATATGGACAGAAGATTTTAGATAAGGAAGTTTTGAGAATTGATGAATTGCTCTTTGAAGAAACTAACGAAGAAAACAAAGACTCGGTAATAGATTTTCCACTGGTCAGAAGACTTCCCTATAGAGAAGATCATTTTCATATAATTGTCAAACCACAATTCATAATCAATTCTCTAGATGATCATATAAAGATACTTGAAGAAAGAATATTGTGTAAGCATCCCATTGAAGTCCAGGACATCAGCTAACACCATATTCACGCTTCGGCATTCGCCCCTCGGTCCGGCAGGAGTCAGATGCGGTTCAAGAGGCATTTCAATATGCACGGAAGCAGGCTCAACCGGACACATCCGCACTACCTAACCACATCGCGGCCGCCCCTGTCGGGGCTTAAGGTGGTGGGACGTCGTGAATACACAAACGTTATACGAAACCACTTAACTGCGGGGGAGTTAATTATGGCGGATTCGAAGAAGTGGAAGAGCAAATTACTTTCATCAAGCCTGCCTCTTGAATATGAAGTAGCAAAAATTTTAGTTTCAAAAGGTTTTTCGGTGAGTGCAGATTACACATATAGTAGAAATGACACGGGGTTACACAAAGACTTTTCAGTAGATATCTCTGCAATAGCATTCCCCCCGTTTAGTAACGAACATAAGATTTCCTCGCAGGTAGAATTATTGGTTGAATGTAAGTACCGGGATGAGAACGTTAAATGGTTGTTTTTGCCTGATCCAAACAAACCGGATTATTCACATTTTACAATAGGAAATACAATTAGGATAATTGACCAGTTCTCTTCCTCTTTTATCAATTCAACTAAACCAGCGCAAAAATTTGATGATTTATTTGAGTATGCATATAAAGCAACCGAAATGAGATTAGGAGAAAGTCCTTCAGTTTATGATTCTGAAATAAAACATGGGTTAATGCAACTACAGTATGCTTTACCAGCATTATTTAACGATAGAATAAGCTTTGGAAACCATGTGGATGATATCGAGCCTATTTTTATTTGTCCTATTTTGGTGACATCAGCAGATTTGATATTACTGAATTCTAAGAACTCTGTATCTACAATATACTCCGCGGATACAATTAATGATTTGGGCAAATCGGTCCCATATATTTTACTGTATCATGATTATGGTCCAGACTTTCGAAATCATTGTCAAAACGTGTTTGCTGATTTTGCTGATTTAGAAGATTTGCCAATTATTGTTGAGCTAGAGGAAATGCGGAAGAAATCAAATGATAAATTTTATGATTTTGAATATCCAAGTAATTTTGGTAAATCATTATCATTGGCCACAAGGTACCTTTTGAATAAATATTTCACTCAGATTATTATCTGTAATATTAATGCTTTTCCCGCATTAATCGACAATTTAAAAAAAGCAATTAGTGATATGAACAGATCAATAAGAAAGATATGAATAATAGTTTGCATTTGCAGAGTAGAAGTGGCTTCGTATAACACCGTATTCACGCATCGGACATTCGCCCTCGGTCCGGCACGAAGTTAGAAGTGATTCGGAGAGGGATTTCAGTTTCGGGGAAGCAGAAGCAGCCGGACACATCGATCCCCCTAAGATAGGAGCTATCTAAGGGGGATCGACGTCGTGAATACAAGAACGTTAGATGAAATCTCGAAAGATCTATAAATAGAAAGAATGTCAAAATGATTATTACTAAGTTCAAAGCAAAAGAAATATTCTGAAGATATAAATTACTCATAAATGAGGTTAGTGAAATGAAATTTTCATTTGATGTAGGAATTAATGAGAAACACAGAGTCGATTTCAGCTTCAATCAATTTTGGGGCAATTTAAGCATTTGTGTTAATGGAAAGAAATTAATAAAGGATTTCATAATAATTTCAGTAAGTTTAACAAAGACTTATAATCTAGAGATTGGAGTAGAAGAAAGACACAAAGTAAAAATTGAGAAAACACGAAAACTCTTTTTTGCTGGTTTAAGAAAAACAAAATATAAAGTATATATTGATGGGGTATTAACAAATGAATTTGAAGGAAGATAGAAAAATATTTTATTTTGTGGGTTGGGTCAGAGGAGTTCGAGACTTCATCTAACACCGTATTCACGCATCGGGCATTCGCCCTTGGTCCGACAGGAGTAAGAAGTACATTCAGAGAGGCATTTCAGCTTAATGGAAGTGGAATCAGTCGGACATATCCGCACCGATTAAGCGCATCGCGCCCGGCGACTTCGTCGCCTTAAGTCGGTGGGACGTCGTGAATACAAGAACGTTATCGGAAATTAATGCAATTTATCTTGTGGAGGTATTTCTGTAGGAACTAAATTTGGAAACATTCATATCATTACAAGTTATAAAAATGAAGTGATTTCTGCCTTGAAGGATATTTCTTCAGGCAGAGCACAAACAAGTAGAAATCTTGAAATGTTTCAGGTTTTGAATCGATACTTGAAGAATTAAATAAAACTAAGAACATTTATTACCTTGGTGAATTAAGACCAGGTTGGGTTAGTGTATTGAATGATTCTTTTTATTGGGGAGAAGTTGAAGCATTTGGAGAAGAGCTTTCGAGTTTTATAAATTCTCCGATCTTAACAATCTCATATTTTGATGATGATCTTTTTGAATTGAATTTCTTTTTGAATGGTGGACTGCAAACCGGACATATTTGGTATTCAGAAGAAACTAGAGAAGCTTATGAACTTGAAGAAAAACGTGCTGATATAAGTATTTTGTCTGAACACATAGAGTACCAACACATAAAAAAATCAAATGAAATCTTGAATATTGATGATTGTGAGCAGGCAGTTGAAGAGCTTCAAAATTTACTGGAAATTCCGTTATGGATTAAATCTGACTGGTCTGAAGATATCGATGATAAAGAACTTATCAATAAATTTGAAAAACATAATTTAAATAATTGATTTTAGAGGTATACCGAGAAGGCATTAACTTCCGATAACACCATGTTTACGCATCGAGCCATTCGGCCCTCGGTCCGGCAGAAGTCAGATGGGATTCAGGGATGTAATTGACAGTAGCAGGGAAGCAGAATCAGCCGGACACATCCGCACCGACTTACGGCGACTTCGTCGCCGTAAGTCGGTGGGACGTCGTGAACACAAGAACGTTATCGGAAATTAATGCAATGTACAAATTACAAAACATAAATATCTTTGCAAACAACTGGGGGTAATTATGTGTTACGTATATTAAAAACAAATGAATTTAGAATTGGTGTATTATCAAGCATTGTAGCCACAATCATTTTAGTCTCGATTTTCAATCCTTTGATCAATTTATTTTGGAATTTTTTAAAGAATTCAGGAAATCAATTCTGGACAAGTTATCTAAACGGAATCATCGTTGAAACTTCGAAAGGAAATGACCGCATTATTTTTATTATTTTTTCTTTGGTACTGGCGCTATATATATGGTCCATTTTTACAATTTTTTTCAAAGGAAAAAAAGTAAAAAGGTTGGACAATTTGCTTGAACGGGCGTTAGATAAGACTATTGAGATCTCTAATCATTATACAGAAGAGTATCGATCTACAGTAAGATGGAAGAGGATAAAACGTATTTTTTGGACTTTTAGAACTCTTGAGATCATAACATATATATTTATTTTCGTTTATATTTTGTCAATAATTATTAAAACTACAATGATATTTAGTTTAAACACAACTTTTCAGCACCAGATTGTTATATTAAAACCTTATATAACAGCAAATGAAGTTATTAAGCTAGAGTCAGATTGGGCATTAATGAGGAATTATGAAGATTTTAAAAATATTAATGAATTAATAAATACAAAATTGAGAGAGAACAATATAAAGAAATAATATATAAGAGAACTCATGGAGCCATTAACTGCCAATATCACAATATTCACGCATCGGGGTGTTGCCCCTCGGTCCGGTAGGAGTTGGAGTGTTTCGACTGGAGCGAACTCGGAATCAGCCGGACACATACGCACCACCTAACCGCATCGCGGCCGGCGCTTTTGTCGCCACGACGTGAATACACGAACGTTATCGGAAATTAATGCAAAGCTGGTGAGATTGTAATAGTCGCTGTCAGATATTATTTACGAGATTTCCAAATTTAAAAATAAAAAGGAGAGTGATCAGCTCTCCTTTTTACCTGTAATTAGGGTTGTGTGCTATTTTCTTCTAAGTAAGTATAGCAATATGATTCCCATCAAGGAAGTGCAGACAATCCCGAAAGCCGTAGGGCTTATTGCGGCGATGATGCCCTGAAACCAGGGGAAAAATATCATCCCGAATGCACCTACTAGGAAAACTAACACTTCAATTACATAGCTCGCTGTACCACGCCAATTACTCATTCTAATTGCCCTCCATAGTAGTTTACCTCGGCAACTATTGTTAACTCGAGGGGGGCAACGGACTCTCACCGTTGCCCCGCTATGTTGGCAGCCAATTAGATTGTGTTGTAATGGTAACAGCGAAAATTTATGGAGGGTACAGATTCAAACCAAAGAAGGGCAATGAATGAGAATTGGCGATTTACCCAGCGAAAGTAAATCTATATAAAAAGTTTATCCGGTTAACAAATACGAAACATCCGTTTTGTAAACAATCAACATTTTTTTCATCGACATCCCCTCCTCTGATTGAATTAAGCAAAAAAGTACCCTCCAACGACTATTATATCTTGTATTACTTTATTTTCAAATTGCAAATACCTTTACAATAAAAGAGAATTCCATAAAACCTACTATGAGTTAATTACGATCAAGAATTAATTAAGTGGAAATCTAAGAGGGCATTAACATCCGATAACATCGTATTCACGCTGCGGGGCTTACGCCGCTGGGTCGTCAGATGTATAATGATGGAAGAAATTCAGACGACACACGCCCAAGCCCAAGATAGGAGATATTTAAGGCTTAGCCGCGTCGTGAATACGAGGAACGTTATGTGAAACCACCCAAAGACATATAAAGAATGGATGAAGTATGTGGACCCTATTTCTCTGGAACAATGGATAAAAACTCATTCAATAATTGAAAGAACTATAAACGGCTTCTGGGTCTGTTTTAAGAATTATCTTAACGAGTACCCGGAAGAAGTTAATATGTTTTCTGACGAGATTAATCTTGATGACATTACAATAAAAGTTGATACCATAGCGTATAAAACAACTTTTCATCCGGAATACCAAATCGCAGATAGTGAGTATTCCCAGGAAGTAGTATCTATTTTTGATGTCCTTTATAGGAATAAGAATATTGGATACTACAAGATGTTTTTTTATCTTGATGGTGAGTGCTACGACGATAGTTTAGTGACTGAATGGACAAAGTGGTATATAACAATAAAACTTGAGTCATTGATTGAACTTCAAAGGGATCTGAATAATGAACTCATTAATAATAATGTTAAGGTTGAAGAAGCAAGTATTTTCCAGAACATACTAGAGTCTAAAATAACGAAGATAAGAGCTCAAATATATAACTAAATTACTAGTGAGAATTCGAAGAAGTGGGTGGCATCACATAACAATGTGTTCACGCTTCAGCGGACAAGCCGCCTCGGTCCCGGATGATAAGTCGGGGAAGTGATTGCCGGGACACATCCATTCACCGAACCGCATCGCGGCGGACCTAAAGTTCCTTATGGTGAATGTACGTCGTGAACACGGAAACGTTATTTGAAAGTCTCGAAATACATATTTTATAAGGAGTTGCACTGAAGTGGAAAACCTTAAGAGAAAAATAAAAAGGAAAGCTACTTTGTTTCAGATCGGTGGTTATAGACCTTCCGGAGAACTAACAAGTTCTATATTCGGTAAGGTAAATTTATCGCTTCCCAATGAAGAATGGCCTTATTCAAATAATAAACCTATGATTCCACTATGCCAAATTAACATAACTCAATTACCTTATATTCCAGAATTACTGAAGGATATTGAAATGATCACATTGTTTATTGATAGTGACGAACTTCCGGATAATAATCCAAATGGACAGAAGTGGTGTCTTCGAGCCTATAAATGTATTAAAGATCTTGTCCCTATACTTAACGTCCCATATGAATCTAATATAATGGTTTTTGAGATGAAACCATCACTAATAGAAGAAGACTATCCTTGTTGGGATGATTTTGTTGAGGAGTTAAACAAACAAAACATACCCATTACAGAAGAAGTCAACGAATTCTATGATAATCATTTGAATAATGTTTCAGGATTTAAAGTAGGTGGATGGCCAACAACAATACAATCAGAAATATATTGGGCTCCATATAATCAGCATCCCGTAAATCCTCTGTTTGTATTTCAAATCGATTCAACTGAAAAGGGGAATTGGTATTGGGGAGACAGTGGCGTAGGTTACTTTGGTCGAGGAACAACAAGTGAAGGATCTAATGAGTGGGTTATCGAATGGCAATGTTTTTAGTATTTCGAAGAAGTCGAGACCTTCACATAACACCATATTCACGCTTTGGGCCATTCGACCCTCGTTCCGGTACGAAGTTAGAAGAGGATTCGGAGAGGTATTTCAGTTACGGGGAAGCATTAGCAACCGGACACATCCGCACCACCTAACCGCATCGCGACGCCCTTTGGGCTTAAGGGAGTTGTACGTCGTGAATACAAAACGTTAGGTGAAATTGCTAAAGTACAAATAAAAACGTCCAATTCTGTTAAGAATTGAACTAGTGTTTGTAGACATCACCACGAGAGCTAATCTTGATTACATAAATCATCAGTTTTTGATTTTCAACAGAATAAATTACTCTATGAGAGCCAACCCTCAATCTGAATTCACTTTCTGTTCCCTTTAACCTTTTGATATCAAGTTCCGAATTAAAGGGATTTTCCAAAAGAACTTGTAAGGCATTTGTAATTCTTATTCGTAAAGGACGTTCTAATTTTTGAAGATATTTAAGGGCATCCTTATCAATTTCAATTGAGTAGATCATTTAAAACATCCTTTAGTTTAATACCTTCGCCACGGGCAAACGATTCTTTAGCTTCTTTAATAGCTTTGAGATCATCTTCAGTTGTTGGTTCATCGTCCCATGGAATATGCCTATTGGATTTATTAACCAAGTTCTTTAGGAAATCAGCTGCTATTGGAAGGTCATCTTCAGACAACTGTTGAATTAATTGATTAAGATCACTTTTGGAAACAGCCAAAGTATTCAACCCCTTTAAGGAATATCCTAATAACATTATAACACCAATTCAGAAATTCAGTCATAAGGATATTGATCAAGTGTTCCAGGAAGTCAGCAACATCACCTAACATCATATTCACGCATCGGGGCATTCGCCCCTCGGTCCGCCCGAGGGATTTCATAGAAGAAGATTCAGGCGGACACACCTGCGAGGCTAACTGCGCAAGCGCAACCGGACCTGATCGAACGTAATGAAAGTTCGATCTTTGGAATCCTTAAGCCTCTCGGCGTCGTGAACACGGGAACGTTATCTGAAAGATACGTAGTGATTATTGAAGGGATGATTAAATTGAAGCCAGGGTTAATAGTTTTTCTAAATGGAACTTCAAGTTCTGGAAAGACTTCCATATCGACTGAACTATTAAACAAAAATGAGATCTCGTTTTATCATTTATCAATTGATGATTTTTTTAATGGTTTGTTTCATGACTACATTGATTTCATTAACACCAAATATGCAGAAGATGTGCAAGGCCCAACCAATATAATTATTGAACCATTGATTACTTTGTTTTATTCAACAATTAAATTTATGTCGGTAATGGGGACGAATATCATTGTAGATACAGTAAATGATACGGATGAACGATTTAATACATTTCTAGGTTTATTAATGGATCATCCTGTACTGCTTGTAGGAGTAACTTGCTCGAAAGAGGAGCTTACTAGGAGAGAAAAACTAAGGGGAGATAGAGAGATTGGTTTAGCACTCTCACAGTATGATAAAGTTTATTGCCTTAATAAGTATGACCTTGAACTAAATACTGAAACCTTGAGTCCAGATGAATGCGCTAATTTGATATTAAACTTTATTAGATCAAATCGTGAATGCTCTGCTTTTAAGAAGTTAAATAAAAGAAGTGTTGGTGTTTCTTAGAAGCCGTATCCTTCAGATAACACCATGTTCACGCATCGGGCCATTCGGCCCTCAGTCCGGCAGAAGTTAGATGTGGTTTCGGGGCGGCATTTCAGCAGCGGGGAAGTAAATTCAGCCGGAAACATCCGCACCGACTAAGCGCATCGCGCCCGGCGACTTCGTCGCCTTAAGTAGGTGGGACGTCGTGAACACAAGAACGTTATCTGAAACTACTCGAAGGGCGGGACAAACAATGACAATACATCAAACAATAAAGTTCATCGGTCAGGAACTCTCGCAAACATTAACAGATTATGATAAGTGGTTTGATTTAGATTCAGAACTGCTAAGATTTAGACCTAAAATAGGGTGGAGTATCGAACAAATAACCAATCATTTTTTATTAATATTGATCCGTAAAGGATTTAATAAGGCTCAAGAACTTGCAAGGAAGGTCGACCTAAATGAAGCATTATCAAGTTATCAATATAATTTAAGCGAACTTGATCAGATTGCTAAACATAAATCATTTGAATGGATACGACCAGAACATATGGAACCAAAAGGTGATAAATCATTAATTGAAGTAAAAACAATATTAGCAGAGCAGATAAACGAATGTAAAGATATGCTACATGGAATACCAAATGGTGAAGGGACTTTATATAAAACAACAATGACAGTAAATAATCTTGGAAAGATTGATGTCTATCAATATATTTATTTTTTATGTCAGCATGCAAGACGTCATATTATTCAAATGCAAGGTGTAATAGATGAGTACTGCAGATTCAAAGATGCCGAGTAGCATCAGATAACACCATATTCACGCATCGGGGCGTTGCCCCTCGGTCCGGCAGGAGTTAGATGTGGGTCCGGAGAGGCATTTCAGTATAAAGGGAAGCAGAATCAGCCGGACACACCTGCGAGGCTAAGTGGCGGAGCCACCCGGAGACTTCGTCCCCTTAAGCCTCTCGGCGTCGTGAATACAAGAACGTTAGACGAAACCACTAATTGATAAGAGGTAAATAACATGTATTTATCTAAACTTCTTTTAGCATTTGCGATCTGCCTGTCACATACAGTTTCTCAGAATAATTTCGCTGTTTATAGGGATTTTTCTTTTCACGTTGAGGATAAATCTATTCAAGTTGGCGAGTTTGAGGAACATCTTGATTTAATAAATATACTTGGTAAGGCAAAATACATTGAGGATGGAATTCTTGGAGAAGATGCAGATACCTATGCCGGAATTTATTATAAGAACATTGACTATGAAGACTTGCGGTTGGAATTTTTTGGTGGGTCATTAGTGACGGCTATTTTTAAATCTGATAAATATAAAAGCTATAGAGGAATAAAAGTAGGAGATAGTAAAGGGAAAATGCTTTTATATTATCCTGGGATAATTAATAGAGGCAATGTAACGGATGATCCTAATGTAATTGTATATGAATTAGTAATAAATAATCAGAATTATAGTCTTGATTTTAATGTAAAGAATATGAAGATTATAGAAATTAGAATCGATTATAATTATCAATAAAGTGGGCATCGCCTAACAAAGTATTCACGCTTCGGGCCATACGGCCCTGATCTATCAGAGGTAATTCAAGGAAGATTATTCAGGCAGATACATCCAATCCCCTATGATAAGAGCTATCTAAGGGGATTGGACGTTGTGAATACACGAACGTTAGAGGAAATAGTGGTAGAAATTATTAATAAAGGTGGTAGTTCATTGAAGCAGTTGGTACAGAAAGACTTTGGTATTATCAAGCGTTTTAATTGGGGCGAGAAGAACTTGTTTATTACGGATTCAATTATAGAAGGGAAGAAAGATGCAGAAGTTTTTGTGAATGAGAATCAAACGATGATTCTAATTTGGGACAAAGGACACTGTATCTATATTAATGGTGATGAAGAGACTACCAATGAATTGGTAAGGGTACTTCATTTCTTAACAGATCATTTATTAGATAAAGAAGTAAGAAGTCAATTGAGAGTCTTGAAGATATATTTCAAAGAAGCCGATGAATCGGTTATATTGAATTCTCTTAAAGATTTTAACCCTAGGATTCTCAATAGGATACTGTACAAACATAATCTTAATAAACCATTTCCTCAGATTTTCTTAGAAACAGATATAGTTATCAAAGAAATTAACCGGGAAGCAATATTGAGGAAGAGTCCAGGATCTCATCAGTCAATGATAGAAGAAATCGTTAACATGTGGGGCAGTGAAGAGTCATTTTTACTTAATGGCTTTGGTAATTACGCCACTAATGAAGAAGGTAATATTGTTAGTTGGTGCACATCGGAATATAACAGCAATTCTCATTGTGGAATTGGCATTGAGAGTATAACAGAATATCAAGGAAAAGGGATAGCGACGGCAAATACTATCCATTTTCTAATTAAGTGCCTAGAGAAAAATATAATTCCATATTGGGATTGCTGGAAATCAAATATACCATCAATAAGAGTTGCAGAAAAAACAGGATTTGAAAAACAGTTAGAGTACAAAGTAATTTTGATTAACCTGATATGAACGCGTTTCATAGAAGAGCACTACTTCCTCTAACACCATATTCACGCATCGGGCCATTCGACCCTCGGTCCGGCAGATGTTGAAGAGAAATCGATTGGAGGGAACTCAGATACAGGGAAGCAGAATCAGCCGGACACATCCAACTCCCTAACCGCATCGCGGCCGCCCTTCGGGCTTAAGGGAGTTGGACGTCGCGAATATAAGAACGTTATACTACATCTCTGAAGTGCTTGTAGTGCAGATGATTCGTAATAATCTTTAATATATAAGTTGAGATTCTTGGAGGGGCGTACCATGAAGGTATATTTCAGAAAAGGAATAGACAATGAAATAGCAAACCATAATTTTTATGCTGCTTACGATGGCTTTAAACAGATGGGGTTTGAAATATGCTATTTTCAAGATATTAATGAACTGCCTAAACATCAGAAGGAGGATATCGTTGTTGGTTATGTGGACGACGTTAGAAATATACTTCGCCATTACGAAATTGTCGCCCCAGAGCTTGATTATCCTGAGGAGCTAACTTCATATTTGGGAAGAAAAGTCTGGAAGTCCAGACTCAGCATCGTTGCTAATAATCCGGAGAACTGGAATGTATTTGTCAAGCCAGTAGAAGATAAGAAATTTACGGGAACTGTAGTGAGAAGTACAAAAGACTTAGTGGGCTGTGGGACATATGGTGAAGATCCTGAAATCTTTTGTTCTGAAGTAGTAAAGTTAGTAGCAGAGTGGAGATGCTTCGTAAGATACGGAAACATTTTGGATGTTCGTAGGTATCGTGGAGATTGGCGGAATCATTTTGATCCCCGAATTGTTCAAGATATCGTCAATCAGTTCAAAACTGCTCCAAATGGATATTCGGTAGACATTGGGTTAACTGATAAGGGTGAGACTCTTCTAATTGAAATTAATGATGGATATGCACTAGGACATTATGGTCTAAATTCTCTTGACTATGCAAAATTATTATCTGCCAGGTGGTCAGAATTGACAAAAACAATAGATGAATGTGATTTTTAAGTCAAAAAGGGTAAGTAGTTGATTCGGAGAAGTCAGAGACGTCGTATAACACCATGTTCACGCATCGGGGCATTCGCCCCTCGGTCCGGCAGGAGTTAGATGAGGATTCGAAGTTGCAATTTTCAGCAGCAGTGAAGCGGGATCAGCCGGATACATCCGCACCGACTAAGCGCATCGCACCCGGCGACATTCGTCGCCTTAAGTCGGTGGGACGTCGTGAATACAACAACGTTATCAGATATCATTGCAAGGGCAAAATATTATAATCCATATTATTTACATTTACGAGGTGTGCAGATGTTAGACGCATTCACTAAAAAGAGACTTGAAAAATTAATGACTGATTACGTAGAAGAGAAAATTCCAACGCATATTCGTAATCAAATCAGACTTAACTACAAATTCAGAGGTAATAATATTACTCTAATTGAAGAACGACCGGCCTTCATGAGTGATCAATGGGTAGAAATAGATATAGCCCAATTTCGATTAGATCAAAACAAATGGAAAGTATATTGGAGAGATAGTAAGAATAACTGGCATTTTGTTGAAGACATTATTCCAGATGAAGATTTTGAAAAACAATTGAAAATCGTAGATAAAGATAACAGAGGATTATTTTGGGGCTGATTCGAAGAGGGCAATGACTTCTAATAACACCATGTTCACGCATCGGGCCATTCGGCCTTCGGTCCGTCAGGAGTCAGATGAGGATTCGAAGTTGCAATTTTCAGCAGCGTGAAGCGGGATCAGCCGGACACATTGCAACGACTAAGCGCATCGCGTCCGGCGACATTCGTCGCCTTAAGTAGGTGGGACATCGTGAACACAATAACGTTATATGAAATACGAGGCAAGATCAAAATCATGAAATGGACTAACGTGTTTAAAAGTTGTGTATTATAATAACATAAGGATATCAATGGAGTGATCTCATGAGCGTGAAAGACGAATTGATCAAAATCATTCAGGATCTTCCGGATAATGTAACTGTAGAAGAAACTCTATATAAACTATATGCTCGAGCAAGGATCGAAGAAGGAATTCATGAATTGGATACAGGTAAAGGGATTAGTCACACTGAAGCTCTGGGGAAAATCAGGTCATGGATGAATTAATTTGGTCACCAAGATCTCTTAAAGATCTTGAGCTTATTTATGAATACATCAAAGAAGACTCCATCGAAGCCGCAAGTTTGTTCGTAAATGAACTTATAATTGAAACCACAGCGATTAGTAATTTCCCGCTTAAGGGTTGAAAAGTGCCGGAATTTATGAATGAGCAGATAAGAGAGAAGCTATACAAAAGCTATAGGATTATTTATAGAATTCAAACGGAACAAATTGAGGTTGTAACATTTTTACATCAATCTAGAAGGCTTATCAAACAAGAGTTTAAATGACATCATGTGAAAGTTCAGGCATGGTGTTATTTTTTATTTAAGGGATTATTTGATAGCGAAGCGAAGTCAGTCGGACACATCCAACACCCTAACCGCATCGCGGCCGCCACTTCGTGGCTTAAGTCGCTGGGACGTCGTGAACACAAGAACGTTATACGAAATCCTTGTAAGAGTATAAATTTTAAGGCGAATTAAGGTGCGGCACCCAAGTATACCTTTCTTGGTTTCTGTTTATAGATTGCCGAAGTAATGAAAGTACAAAACATAATATCAAGGAATTTCTACGTATCTTCATTCTTATTTGAACTAAAACAAAAAGGGTTGAACTGCGTGATAAGAAAAGGCTATTTCATTGACAAAGAAAAAAAACGGATTTATAACGATGAAAAAATAGTTTCAAGTAAAATTTACGCTGAATATCCTTCTTTACAGGAACTTGGACAAATGATTTTTAATGGTGAAGTAGAAGAAATATTTATCTGTAACTATCAAACAGGACAAAAATGCGAATTAGAGCGATTATCGATAAATGATGTTAAGGCTGATTGGAATACAAAGTACGAAAATAATATATTCCTTGACGATGAAGCGTATTTAGATGATTTCCCTAATGGATATTGCTTTTTTGTTGAACTTTGGGAAAGCGAAAAAGGAATTCCTTTTCTGGTGTTATTCTATTGTCATTAAAAGTTCCATTAGTTTGGTAGCAGTTCATGAGGACAAGGACTTCGTATAACACCATATTCGCGCTTTAAGGGCCATTCGGCCCTCGATCAGGCCGAGGGCTTTTGAGGAAGTGGGTAGCAGCCGGACACATCCAACTCCCTAACAGCGTCGCGGCCAGTCTTTCGGGCTTGAGGGAGTTTGACGTCGTGAATACATTAACGGTATCTGAAAATGATGTAAGTGCAGTAATACAATAAAATCAGAAAGCGGAGGAATTAACAATATGCTTCGTTGTTCTTGGTGTATGAAGAAAATCAAAGAAAACAATGAATGCTTGGGCTTGGGCGTAAAATTCAAAAATGAAGTAGCTTTTAAACAAGCTCAAGGGACAATCCAATCAATTTTTCTAGCATCTAGGAATACAAGCGTTCCGTTAATTATTGTCGCGGATAACTCGGAAGCAAAGAAACAAGGACAAGATGGGATATTTGCTCTTTGTAGTGAAAAGTGTGGAGTACAGATGAAAAAGACATTAACTGATGAAACAAACCTGTTTAAAGCAATAGGAGAAATGATGGATCTAAGATAAAAAAGCAATACATGTACGATCATAAACATTTTTTCAGTATATTCGAAGAAGACATCAACTTCACATACACCATATTCACGCATCGGGTATTCACCCTTGGTCCGGCAGGAGTTTGGAGTGTGTTCAGAGAGGCATTTCAGTATCGAGGAAGCTGGATCAGCCGGATAAGTAAAAGTACTATTGAATAAGAATTCATGATGGTGATTACTTCAGATAACACCATATTCGCGTTGCGGGCAATTCGGCCCTTGATCACAAAAACGTTAAATGAAATAGTTGCAAAGCGAAATATACTACTCAATTCAGGAGGGCAAAATTGGAATTCATTAATGAAGTTGTTCAAATCTATATTCCTTCAACAGATATTAAGAGATCAGTAGATTGGTATGTTGACGTTTTTGCTTATCAATTAATATGGGTGGAAGAAAGTTCTGCAAATCTTAAATTGCCTAGTGGGCCATTATTATTCTTGAAAAAAATAAAAACATCACAGTCGTTAAAATTTATTACAGAAGATCAAGAGGAATCGCCAGTTATTAGTTTTAAGACAAGCAATTTTATATCATTTCACAACCAATTGAAAGTTAAAGGAATTAATGTGTCGGAAATCAATGAATACGGTTTAGGTGAGAATGGACCATTTAGAGATTTTTTAATTAGAGATCCAGATTCGAACTTAATAGAAGTTAATGAGTTTCCAGACCTTTACATGCCGCAGTACAGAGGAATTGAATAATCGATATGGGAAGCTCCAGAAGGCAACAACTTCATCTATCACCATATTCACGCATCGGGCCATTCGGCCCTCCGTCCGGACCGGAGCAGAAGCGGATACGATAGGAGTGAACTCGCGGCCGCCCTTCGGGCTTACGGGGATGGAAGTCGTGAATACGACAACGTTATATGACTTACAAAGAAAGGAAGTAAGAGATTATTAATACTCCAACACGAATAATGTTTTGTTTCATTGCCTTAATTTTTATTGTAACAAGTTGTAAATATAATTCTGAGAATGAACCTGACATGCCAGACGCATCGCCCACATACATTGGTCCAGCAAATTATGATGATATTAAAGAGTTGTTTACGGATTCTGGATTAGGGGGTTATTGGGATCTTTTCAAGCCGTTGATTGAACCAGGAATTGTTTTAACACCAGTCCCAACAGAAGAACATAACATTGAGATTGGCAAAAGTAAAATTGGTGGGAGTCCCGATTTACCTGCATCATTTTCTTGGCCGCATTGGCGAGACATACCAATGTCCTTTTTAGCTCAAATTAACTTGAGTGAATTACCAATGGAGTCTTTTAACGAGAAATATCCAAGAGAAGGCATTATATATTTCTTTTATGTTTATGATTCTGATATATGGTATGAAGACCCAGAATTTGATGTTGATCAATATAAGAATGGAAAGGTTCTATATTACCCAACAACTTCACAGTTACAAAGAGTTACTGCACCAAAAGAATTAAGAGAGGTCCAAGTTTTTAAGAATTGTTCGATAAAGTTTAATGTTGAGTTAACGATACCAGATTCCGATTATCTACAAGAAAATAGGATAATCCTTGATAATGAGAGCCTCGAAATGTATTGGTCTAAGTTTAGCCCGGCTTTCTTAGATAAACATAGTCTAGGAATAGGCTTTAGATTTCTTGGATACATAGATCCTTTACAATTTGGTGGTTATCTATCAAGTGAAACGTTATTGTTTCAAGCTGATTCTAATAGCGATATAGGAATGGAGTGGGATTCATCAGGTCTTTTATATTTCTTTATTGATAAAGAAGATTTAATAAATCTGGATTTCGAGAACGTTATGACAAGTCGAGTCGGAACTTAGTTGGTATTTTAATCTTCGGGCTTAAGGGAGATCAACGCCGTGAACACAACTGCGCTATAGGAATTATCCGCAAAATATAAAAGAAAGGGAGTTTTCTATGGAACTTCAAGATATCAATCAAAAATTAAAAGAGACCAGAGACGAATTATTTGGAATTCTTACTGGATTGAGTGGGGATCAATTAAACAAACAGAAAGACATAAACAGTTGGAGTATTAGTCAGGTTTGTCAACACCTATATAAGACAGAAGAATTATATGTCGTAGCGATAAAGAAAGGATTAAAGAGCAGCGAAGATTCATTTATAGAAAATAAACCAGTAGAAATTCTACTTGATAGAAGTCATAAGTTAGAAGCTCCTGACATTGCTAAACCAACGGATGAAATTTTAGAATATCAAGAGATCATTGAGAAACTAAACAATTCAAGACAGAAGTTAAATGAACTATTAAATACATTAGCAGACCCGGCAGTGCTGAGTAAAAGACATTTTATACACCCCGCCTTTAAAGAGATGTTATTAATTGAATGGGTTAAATCACTTTACTTGCATGAACAAAGGCATATTAAACAAATAAATGAAATTATAGATAGACTTAAGTAAATGAGCTGAATATTCCGAAGAAAATCGCGAGGCTATTCCTATAACGGGGATGGCCTTTTTAGTGATTTCATAAGAGTATAACTCGTTTTTGCACGAAATTAATTGAAATTAATTTATTTTGCGTGTATTTTAGGTTGTAGACCGACGAATGCCATTATGTATATTTATTTCCATGAGGAGGGTAACGGTATGATCAAATTGCAATTAGCGCTCGATTTTACGGACAGTCAGCAAGCCGCTGCCATGTTGGAGAAAGTCAATCCGTGGTTTGATGTAGTCGAAGTAGGCACGCCATTAATTAAAGCGGAGGGGATGAGAGCGGTCGCGAAAATGAAAGCCGCTGTGCCGGATAAATGGATTCTGGCCGATATGAAAACGATGGATGCCGGTGACTTGGAAGCAAATCTGGCTTTCGATGCGGGGGCCGATATGGTTACCGTGCTGGCAGCTGCAAGCGACATAACAATTCGGAATGCGGTCTTAGCAGCGGAGAAACGGCAGAAGAAAGTTATCGTAGATCTCATCGGTATGAAAGACAAGCTGAGAAGGGCTAGTGAAATGGTTGAGCTAGGCGTGCATTATCTTGGCGTGCACAGCGGGTATGATGAACAGTCGCAAGGCGGAGATCCGTTGTCGGCGCTGCGAGAATTGTCTGCACAGACAACGATGCCGCTTGTCGTGGCTGGCGGAATCGGTTTGCACAATATGGCGCCTATTGCGGCCTGTAGACCTGATATCATCGTCGTTGGTTCGCAGATCACGGCGGCGAAACAACCATCTGAGACAGCCAAAGCGATTCGCGGAGCATTGCACCAATTCCTTGAAGGGGGTCAAACAATATGACATCCCCCGATATCAACCAAATATTCTCCGAACTACAACGTGTATTCGCCTTGATTCGCAAGGAACAAACCGAGATATTGATGCAGTCCATTCTTAAAGCCGACCGAGTGTTCGTCGCGGGAGCGGGGCGTTCCGGATTAATGATGCGAGCATTTGCGATGAGAATGATGCATTTGGGATTAAACGTGTATGTGGTCGGGGAGACGACAACCCCCAATATTTCGCAAGGGGATCTGTTAATCGTAGGATCTGGCTCAGGAGCAACCGGCAGTCTTGTTCATATGGCGGAGAGAGCGAAAAAGTATCAAGCTGGCGTGGCATTAATCACAATTTATCCGGAGTCGCCGATTGGACGAATAGCCGACCATATCGTCGAAATTGCGGCTTCGACACCGAAATCCGAGCAGAAGGCGGCATCCGTATCCGTACAGCCGATGGGATCATTGTTTGAGCAGGTATTGCTTCTATATTTGGATTGGCTCGTTATGCAAGGGATGGTTGCGAAAAATAAAGACGAAGGGCAAATGTTTGCTCGTCATGCTAATCTGGAATAGCGTAGCTTGCTGATGTAGTGCCGGCTAAAGAACCGTTATATGCAGCTGCAAGTACGGATCCACAAGGTTCGATTCAATCTGCTCTTCCGTGATCAAGTATGTCAGAGCGCTTGCGGGAGCTGCGATAAACGAGGAGACTGAGCTTAATTTATCGGACGTCGCTAGAGCGGCGACTTCGGTTGCAACGGAAATCATTTTACGTTTAACTAGCGCTTCTTCTTGGTTTGGGTAGCTGATCCCGGTCTGAGGATGTAAATGATAAACGCCAAGCACGTAAAGATCGACTTTTATATCATTTAGAGATTCCATCGTGCTGGCGCCCAGCGTGACCATAGAATGTTTATACAATTGTCCGCCAAGCAAAATAACGTCTATATGCGGATGCGACTTTAGCGCGTCGGTAATCGGAGGACTGTTCGTGATGACCGTCGCATGCAAGTCTAACGGCAGGTGCAGCGCGAATTGGACATTCGTCGTTCCGCCGTCGATCAGAATGACCTGTCCGTTGTGCACAAGCTGCAAAGCTTTCTTGGCCAGCAATGTCTTCGTAGAGGCAGCGACGTTCCGCCGTTCGTCGAAGTCGACGAGCGGAGGTCCGATCAGCAGCGCGCCTCCATGAACGCGACGCAGCAAACCGGCTTTATCCAATTCCCGCAAATCTCTTCGCACGGTGTCTTCCGACACTTGGAGCCGATGGATGAGATCTGTAGCAACGACTTTTTGTTCGTTTCGCAGCCAATGCAGAATGAGCTGATGTCTTTCTTCTCTTAACATAGGATCCATAACCTCTCGACAGCAAAGATTATAATGCGAGTCGACAGAATTATATCCGATCGCTGCAAGACAGGTCAATGCATTCCGGCCTTAGCCGGACAGTAAGATAAAAATGTAAAGAATAAGTGGTAAAGACATCTTGACAAACATTTTGCAAGGTGGTTAGAATAGGGACAGGAAGAGATTAGCATATCAGCAGTGGTATAGACATCCTTACATCATTCGGATAAAATGAAAGCCTTCACTTCATTTTCATTGTCGAATCTGTCGTTATAATAGGAGAGAGGGATTTTAATTCGCAGAGGTGTGGGATGATGTTGGAGAAAATAAAGTTGCAGAAGGAAAGTCCGCTTCCCTTGTACTATCAACTGAAATCAATTATTAAGACCGAAATTGAAAATGGCGGATTAATCCAAGGGGATCTGATTCCTTCGGAGAGAGAATTGGTGGAAGTATGCCAAATCAGCAGACCGACGGTCAGGCAAGCGATTAATGAGTTGGTTGCCGAAGGTTTGCTGATGCGGGAGAAAGGCCGAGGCACCTTCGTGTCGAAGCCGAAAGTAGATCAGTGGTTTCTGGAAAGCCTGCTGAGCTTTTCGAAAGAAATGGAATTAAAAGGTATGGTTCCGTCCACGAAAGTGATTTCTTTAGAAGTCGTTAAGGCGGAAGACCCCGTGTTGATCGATATTTTCGGAGAAGATTGCAATGAACTCGTTTGTTTGAAACGAGTCAGGTACGCAGATGGTCAGCCTTTGGTTGTTGTAACGAGTTACATTCCGCTTCAAATCGCTCCGGGGTTGGAGAAGGAGGACTTCAGCTCAGCTTCTCTGTATGATCTCATCGAAAATAAGTATGGCAATCAAATAAGTTATGTCACGCGGGTTCTGGAATCGATCAACGTTCACAAAGAGGATGTTGAATGGCTGCAGGTAGATCCGAAGGCTGCCGTTCAATTGATCAAGACGACGGCCTACTTGGAAGGCGACCGGCCATTCGAGTATTCGATTGCCCGTTACCGTGGCGACAACAATAGTTTTACCGTTACATTAAAGTATCGCAAATAAGAGACGTAAGGAAGGAGGTGAAACCCGTAATGAAAACACTTATACTTGCACATGACATTGGCACGACAGGGAATAAAGCCTCGCTGTATAACGAAGAGGGCGAAGCATTGGGAAGCACTTTCTACGGTTATGACACCAGCTTCCCCGAAGTCGGTTGGGCGGAACAAAATCCGCACGATTGGTGGAAAGCGGTCTGTGTTTCCTCGAAAGAACTGCTTCGAAAAACCGGAGTACTGCCAAATCGAATCGCCTGTGTCACGTTTAGCGGTCAGATGATGGGCTGTGTCTTGGTGAACCGGCAGGGCGAAGTGCTTAGGGATGCGCTCATTTGGGCGGATATGCGCGCAGAGCAGGAAGCGGAGCAGTTACTTGATAAAATAGGTATGGAGAAGGTGTATCGGACAACCGGACACCGGGCCAGCTCTTCGTACTCGGGCGCCAAATTCAAGTGGATCCAAGCGCATGAGCCTGATATTTATAAGCAAACGTACAAGATGCTTCATGCAAAAGACTACCTGGTGTACAAATTAACGGGCGAATTCGCTACCGATTACTCGGATGCATCGGGGACAAATCTGTTCGATCTTGTCGGCAAAAGATGGTCCGAAGAAATCATAGACGCTTGGGGGCTGGATGCCGATAAACTGCCCGTCCCCTACCCTTCCACGCATGTGGCAGGGGAAGTAACGAGACGTGCTGCAGAAGAAACGGGATTGGACGCAGGCACGCCGGTAGTTATCGGAGGCGGAGACGGCTGTTGCGCAGCGGCGGGAGTTGGCGTCGTATCGAATGGCGATGCATTCAATTACATTGGATCATCATCCTGGATTGCCGTTGCTACGGATGCGCCTGTTTTTGACAAAGAAATGAAAACGTATACATGGGCGCATGTCGATCCGACCAAATACTCGCCGAACGGCACTATGCAAGCGGCGGGTGCTTCGTATCAATGGTTGCGGGATCAGTTGTACGCGCAAGAGCATTTGTCCGCCAAACAAGTGCAAACGTCTGTCTACGATCTGATGAACGAGGAAGCTGCGGCCTCGCAGCCGGGAGCCAATAAATTAATTTATTTGCCCTATTTGATGGGAGAACGTTCACCTAGATGGAACCCCAACGCGAGAGGCGCTTTCGTCGGCATGCATATCAAGCATTCCCGGGGAGACATGGCGAGGGCTGTCATGGAAGGTGTTGCTTTTAATTTGAAAATCGTACTTGACACTTTCCAGCGCGAGGGCATTCCGATCGATCGCATGTGGGTGTTGGGCGGCGGTGCAAAGGGTAAGCTTTGGCGGCAGATTCTGGCCGATATTTACGAGGTCGAGATTACTGTTCCCGCATTGCTGGAAGAAGCGCCGTCCATGGGCGCCGCGGTCGCGGGGGGCGTTGGCGTCGGATTGTTAAAAGACTTTTCTGCCGCCAAACAATGGGTCCGCCAAAAAGAAGCTATTGCGCCAGACAAGACAAATTATCCGATCTACCGGCAAATGTATGACGTGTTCGAGGAGGCGTACATGCAGCTTGTACCGGTATACGGAAAGCTAGCGAAGTTATAGGTCGCGCTAATCAACATGTTTAGAAAATCAAAATGGATATTGAGGGAGAACTTATGACTAAGATTTTTCAGCCTTTTTCAACGATGTACGAATTTGATAGTGGTGCCTTGAATCCCCAAGGAAAATTGATTTCTCGACGGCTGTCGGACATGTCGAGCATGTACCAAGACAGCGAAGCGGTACAGGCTCTGTTGAATGACAACCCGCTTATTTACGAGGTATACAACGTTGAGGTGCCAGAGAACGAGGAACATATTCAGCACTGTACAACGATTCTCTATCCCGGCAAAGTCGGCAGCGAATTTTTTATGACAAAGGGACACTATCACGAAATCATCAATCGCGCCGAGATTTATTTTTGCTTGAAAGGAAAAGGTTTGCTGATCATGCAGACGAAAGAAGGAGAATTCAGCTCGCTTGAGATGGAACCCGGAACCATTGCGTACGTCCCTCCGTACTGGGCCCATCGGACGGTAAATACCGGCGACGAGACATTCGTGTTCTTCGCGGCGTATCCGGGCGATGCCGGTCATGATTACGGACTAATCGAGACGGAAGGCTTCGTGAAGGCGGTCATGGAACAGGCTGAGAAATATGCGCTTGTAGCCAATCCGAGCTATAGAAAAGAAAACGAGATAGGAGAATAAGCGTGTTGGCGCTCGTTGAACGATCAAGTTCCGAGGCGACATGAATAGGGGGAGAAGAGCGATGCCGAATGTCGTCATCACTCCGCGTTCGTATGGCGTTTATTCGCCGGACATATGGAAAGATTGGAAGGACGCCGGTTTCGAGGTCATTGCAGAGCCGGGGCCGCTGCCTGAAGAGCGGTTGGCCGAATTGTTAGCGGAAGCGGACGCTTTGTTGGTCGGCACGGACGTTGTCTCGCGACATGTGCTAGAGCGTTCGCCGACTTTGAAGGTGATTGCCAAATACGGCGTCGGCGTGGACAACATCGCCGTGGATTACGCTAAGGAAAGAGGAATTTCCGTATTCAATACGCCGGGCGTCAATACGGAAGCCGTTGCCGACTACGCATTCGGACTTATCCTATCATTGGCAAGAAATATACCAGGCAGTCACGCCGATCTCATGGATGGCAAGTGGAAGAAAGCGGTCGGTCGTGAAATATGGAGCAAGACGATCGGGATTCTCGGTCTCGGTTCAATCGGGAAGGCCTTGGCGAGAAGAGCCAAAGGGTTCAATATGCAAGTACTCGCTTACGATCTATATCCCGACCATAAATTTGCCAATGAGCATGGTGTTATGTTCGCAGATTTTGAAACGGTAATTCGCTCTAGTGACGTCATTAGCGTTCACCTGGCACTGACGCCGGACACGCGTCATTTAATCGGGGCCAAGGAATTGGAATGGATGAAGGAAGAAACGCTCCTTATCAATACGGCAAGGGGCGGTATCGTGGATGAAGATGCGCTCTTCGAGGCTCTATCCCGCAATCGCATAGCTGGTGCTGCACTGGACGTGTTTCAGGTCGAGCCGCCTATCGCATCTCCGTTGCGGAAACTGAACAATGTCATTCTGACTCCGCACAATGCTTCGGCTAGCGTGGAAGCGATTAAAAGGATGACGGAACAGTCTACGGAGCAAATTATGCGTTTTTACTCCCATAAATGAAAGCCCTTACATTTTGTTGCGAATGTACCGGGAAACCGTTACAGATAGATTTCACATGAAAATTTGAGAGGGGATTGATTTCTGTGTTTAGAAGAAAAGGGTTCACATCGGCGTTTGTCCTATTGTTATCCGTAATGATCGTTGTGGGTTGTTCTACGAACAGTAATACGGCAAGCACAAGCGAAGCGCCAAGTAATTCGCCGAGCAAAACGTCATCCGAAGGAAATTCATCCAAAACTTATAACATTGACGTTATTGTGAAAGCGACGGATTCCGATTTCTGGCAAACGGTTCTTAAAGGGGCGGAGGGCGCCGCGGCAGATTCCGGAGGCAAAATAAAAGTAAAAACGTACGGACCGCCATCAGAAAAAGATATCGATCAGCAAATATCGATTCTGGAAAATGTCATTTCCAAAAAGCCGGACGGCATCGTCATTGCCTCGACAAGCTCGGACGCAAGCATACCGGCAATCGAGAAAGCAATGGGGCAGAACATTCCGGTTGTGCTAGTCGATAACCGTGTAAATACTGACCAATTTACTAGCTTCCTGGCGACTGACAACAAGAAGGGCGGCGCATTGGCTGCCGACATGTTCGTTGAAGCATTGAAGGGACAGGGCAAAGAATTAAAAGGCACCATAGGTATTATCAGCTCCATGGCAGGCGTACAGGTGTTGATTAACCGGAATGAAGGTTTCATAGAACGTTTGAAGGAAATCGCGCCGGACATCAAGCCGCTTGAGACTCGCTACACGGATGCCGACATCATGAAAGCGCTCGGCGCGGCGGAAGATATTTTGACGAAAGACCCGAACGTACTGGGATTTTTCGCGGACAACAACTCTACGGGCGTGGGCGTTGCCAGAGCAATTACCGAACGTAATCTGAGCGGTAAAGTACCGGTTGTTGCTTACGATGCGGATAACGAAGAAATCAATGCATTGAAATCCGGCGCGATCTATGCGTTGGTCGTACAAGATCCGTACGGCATGGGTTATAAGGGCGTCTTGAGCGTCATTGACTCGCTAGAAGGCAAGGAAGTGGCTAAAGAAGTGGATACGGGTGCAACGGCCGTGACGCAAGCGAACTTTGACACAGATGAAATTCAGAAACTATTGTTCCCTGAAAAAAGATAATAACCGTTCGGACTCCTTGGGAGGAGACAGCTCTTTCCAAGGAGCTTCATTTTATAGGAGGTGAGCGCGGATGGGTGACGCATTCATTGAAATGAAGGGCATCGTGAAAAAATTCAGAGGCACGGTCGCATTAAAGGGCGTTGATTTTGAGGTTAAACCGGGCGAAATACACGCTTTGCTCGGCGAAAATGGTGCGGGGAAGAGCACGTTGATCAAAATTTTGACTGGCGCTTACGCACCGGATGAAGGGGAAATTCTTGTCGCGGATAAATCGTTTTCTTCGATTCCCGTCAAAGAATTAGCGGACTTGGGTATTTCCGTCGTGTACCAGGATTTGAAGCTGGCCCCCGGCGTCTCGATTATGGAAAACATTCTGATGGGCAATCTGCCGAAAAAAGCGGGGATGTTCATCGATCGCAAAGCAGCGCTCCAATTGGCAAAAGAGGCGATCTCCAAAGCCGGCGTCGAGATGGATCCGGACACGATCGTCGGCGATTTGAAAGCGGCGGATCAGGAAATCGTTGCAATCGCCAAAGCATTGTCCAAAAACGCAAAGCTGCTCATTCTGGACGAGCCGACGGCACTGTTGGCCGAAGACGATGTACAGCGTTTATTCGAAATCCTTCGTGCGCTGGCGAAGAAAGGCGTCTCCATTCTGTACATATCGCACCGTCTAGAAGAGGTATTTACGATATGCGACCGAGTGACCGTTTTGCGAGATGGCAGCAAAGTATGGACCAAGTCTATTGCCGACGTCTCGAAAAATCTTCTGATCGAAGCGATTGCCGGTAGCATGCATGCCGAAGGCGACCTGTATTATAAAGCGCCAATCAAAGATACGTTGTTGAAGGTTGAAGGTTTGAGCCGAAAGCCATATTACCAACAAATTTCATTCGAATTACGAGGCGGAGAAGTCGTTGGACTGTTCGGGTTGGTAGGTGGCGGAAAAAGCGAAATGCTTAAAGGGATTTTCGGCGATATGAAGCCGGACTCGGGTACAATCTATCTCGGCGGTGAGCGGTATGCGACGCCTTCTCCGCAGGCGTCCATTAATAAGGGCATTGGTTTTGTGCCCGAAGACCGCAAGTCGGAAGGGTTTCTCCCGCGAATGCCGATTTATATTAACGCCAATCTGCCGGCTTACCGACGGATTTACGCCAGGTCCGGTTGGGTGGCCCCTAAGGCGGAAAAGCGAAGAGCGCAAGCGCTAGTAGAAGGATTTAACGTTAAATTCAGTTCTCTTGAACAAGATATAGACGGGCTTAGCGGCGGTAATCAGCAGAAAATCGTCGTTGCCAAATGGATCGGCACGAAAATCAAAGTATTACTGCTGGACGAACCGACGGCAGGGATCGATGTTGGGGCGAGACGAGATATTTTCCGTGTTTCTCGCAAGCTGGCGGATGAAGGAAAGACCGTCATGTATTGCTCGTCTTATTTGCCGGAAATTATGGAAGTGGCGGATCGCATTCTGGTCATGAGTAAGGGCCGGATTACGGAGGAATTTCATCGGAACGATGGATTTCATGAAGATGAAATCATGAAAGCGGCTTATCAGTAACTTTTACTATAGGAGGAATTTGTATGGGTGTGAGGGGAGAATCACTGCTGCAGGCTAACAAATCGGGCGGCTGGAAAAAAAAGCTGTCTAAGTTTACACTGCCGCTAATTATGGTATTGATGTGGCTGATCGTCTTTATGTTCGAACCGCGTTTTTTGTCCTTTGAGAACTTATCCAATCTAGGCAGACAAACTTCGATTATTGCGATTGTGGCGATTGCCCAAACGTTCGTTATTATTACCAGAGGGATCGACTTATCGGTTGGCTCGACCGTTGGGTTGGCGAGTATTATCTCTGCCAAGCTATTAGTTGCGGGAATGCCCGTCATACCGACGATTCTGATCTCCCTACTTGTTGGCGCCGCCGTTGGGATTGTCAATGGCATTATCGTTCACGATGCGAAAATTACGCCGTTCATCGCTACGCTCGGTATGATGACCATATTACGGGGAGCGACGTTGCTTCAGAGCGAAGGCAAGTTGATCAGCAACGTACCGAAAAGCATATCCAAAATCTCTGAGTCGTCCTTTCTTGGCATACCTGTACTCCTGTACTTCCTTCTATTCATTGCGATCATTGCTGCGATCATCATTAAGTATACGGTCTTCGGAAGAAATCTGTTCGCGATTGGCAGCAGCGAAGACTCCGCTCGGCTGTCGGGCGTGAATGTGCGGGCAACGACATATGGGGCGTATATGGTTTCAGGTCTTCTATCTGCGGTTGCCGGCTTTTTGCTAACCGCCCGATTGGCAAGTGGCATCCCGACAGCCGGTACAGGCTACGAATTGGATGCAATCGCCTCCGCCGTCATTGGGGGAGCTAGCTTGTTCGGCGCGCAGGGCAGCATAATCGGCACTGTCATCGGTTCGTTTATTATGACGACGCTGCGCAATGCGGGGAATTTGCTTGGCATCGAGGCATTCTGGCTGCAGATTGCCGTTGGCACGCTTCTTATTATCGTTGTATTCTTCGATCAACTTCGTAAACGGGTGAAATAATCGATAGATCGTTTTCAAGCATGAACGTTAGCTGTCAAAAAGGTGGAGAAGAGAACATGAGAAAGATAATGGAAAAAGCCATACAGCCGACGTTTTATTTTATCGGTGTGACGACCGGACAATCCGCGATTATGGATATTTTTCCGAGGTGGGCGGAAGCGCTTGGGCTTGAAAAAGCTGTCATCAAAGGCATCGATATCGAATTAGACTCAGCGCCGGAAATCTACAGGGAAGTCGTTCAATTTATTAAAAACGATGAACTTTCCCTGGGAGCGCTCGTCACGACGCATAAGCTGAAAGTTTATGAAGCGGCGCACGATCTGTTCGATTATCTGGATCCCTACGCGAAGGCATTCGGCGAAATGTCGAGCATATCGAAAAGGGACGGTAGGCTGGAGGGATATGCCAAGGACCCGATCTCCAGCGGATTGGCGATGGAGGACTTTATCCCGAATCAATATTGGAGCAGGCATCATGGCGAGGCGTTTATTATGGGTGCAGGTGGTAGCGCCATTGCCATCGCATCCTACTTGATCAAGGAGATCCACGGAGCGAACAAACCGTCGAAAATTTTCGTCAGCGACCGAAATCGGGAACGATTGAATCATATGTCCCAAATGATAGGAGCCATCAATCACGCCAATGTGGCGTTCGAATATAGGCTAGCGGAAAACGAAGGGGATAATGACTTGATCTTAAGCGGATTGCGTCCTCACTCGCTTGCGATCAACGCGACGGGTCTTGGCAAAGACAGGCCGGGCTCGCCGGTAACGAAAGCTGCTGTATTCCCGCTCGACTGTCTCGTCTGGGAGTTGAACTATCGGGGAGATTTGCTGTTCATGGAACAAGCGCAGCAGCAAAAAGAAGAGCGCAATCTGCGCATTCACGACGGATGGATTTACTTTATTCATGGTTGGACTCAAGTCATCGCTGAAGTATTTCATATTTCGATCGATCCGAAGAAGATCATACGGTTATCGGAGATTGCTTTGAAATGAGACAAATTGAATGATGTAGCTTGGAGGGAAAAACGTTATGCGTTATAGGCAGGTTGCTTCGATGGATTTAAAGTTTTCGGAAGTCGGACTAGGGTGTTGGGCCTTTTCCGGGGACTCTGTCTGGGACGGTTACGACAAACGCTCATCGATTGCGACAATCCACGAGGCGCTTGATGCGGGCATTCAGTTTTTTGATGTGGCGCCGATCTACGGCTTCGGACAGGCGGAGAGGGTGCTCGGGGAAGCATTGGCCGGAAGGAGCAGGGACTCAGTCGTTATCGCTTCCAAGTGCGGGCTTGTCTGGGACGATGCGAAACGGGACCGGATCGATCTGTCTGGAGCCAGCATTCGAGATGAAATCGAGGCTAGTCTCTGCAGGCTGCAAACCGACTATATCGATCTGTATCAGATGCATTGGCCGGATCCATTAACGCCGATCGAAGAAACGATGGATATGTTAGTGCAGCTTAAGGAACAAGGGAAAATACGATATATTGGCGCTTCAAATTACAGCATTTCCTTGAATGAAGAAGCGAATCGGTATGGCCCCATTGCTTCGCAGCAAAGTTTATACAATATGATCGAACGCAATCCTTCCACTTATCACGCCATATCGCTAACTTATCGGACGGAAGCGGAAATATTGCCGTATTGTAAAGAGCATGGGCAGGCATTTTTCCCGTATAGTCCTTTATTCCAGGGTCTGCTCTCGGGAAGGTTTGAACCGGAAGGGAATTTCAGTGAGCAGGATGTTCGGAATAACAACCCTAAGCTACGGGGAGATCGGTTTACGCAATACTACAAGCTGATTGAAAGCTTGACGCGTTATAGTGCAGAGTCGATCGGCAGACCCATGAATGAAGTGGCGATTAACTGGCTGCTGCATCGGAACGAGGTAACGTCGGTCATTTGCGGCGCACAAACGCCCGAACAAATCCGCGCGAACGCGAAGGCATCCGAATGGCGGTTAACTGATCAGCAGTTTGCGCATTTGAACGATATTGTGGAACTGAGATCGGATTTGGAACATTAATGTAAAGGATGCCATTGATACATATATTATCGTGGCGATAAAGAATCGCGAGGCTTTTCTTATCTAAATGATAGGGGATGGCCTCTTTTTTTGTTTTCCAAATGTTGGGGCATTTTGATAAAATGAGAGGGTGAGGGTATTCCAAAGTGCAAAAAATAAAGGATGGAGCAAAGATGAAGGTGCGTTATCCATTATAGGAGGATTTATATATATTTATATGAATTCTAAAATTAAAGAAGAAGCGGATTCGACGACTAAGTGGGATTGATGATGTCGTGAATGTAAGAACGTTATAGAAAATCAACGGATAGCAATAAAGACAAAAAAAACAAATAAAGAAAGAGTTGGTTCTGTGAGGATAGTTGAACTCAATGAAAAGAAGCTAGTAGGAATAAGAGTCGTTTGTCCTGGTGATCAATATGTCAATGAAATCCCAAAGGCGTCTTTTAAACTTAAGGAACGACTAAACGAGATAAATGACGTTGTAAACCCAACAAGACTTGTTGGGGCATTTGTTGTTGGTGATTTCTCCGAAGAAGAGGATGGTTACTGGGTATGTATTGAGGTAAAAGAGATTAATAAAGTTCCTGAAGGAATGGTTTATTTAGTAGTTCCTAAACAAAAGTATGCAGTTATAAGGCATAAGGGACCCAATCATGAAATCAGAAACACGTATGAAAAGCTACATAAATGGATAAAAGAAAATAAATTTGAAAGATTACAAAGATCCTGGCATTTGGAAATTTCTGATGAATGGGGACATATGGAAAAAGTCGATATTGAAATAGACTTGTATGACACAATTATTTAGAATCTGAGAGTTTTTCTGAGTGGTTTTGACATTCTATAACACTATATTCACACATTGGGGCATTCGGTGGGACATCGTGAACACATGAACGTTAGCTGAAACAATGGCATGAGATTAATCAACAAATAGGGGAGAGATGATGATGCAGATTTCACAAATTGAAATTGTTACGTTAGAAGCGAAGTATTTTATCGGAGTTCCGGTGACCAATGTATTCCAAAAATTTGATTCAGAAAGAATGAAAGAAGCAAACCAACTTTTTCTTGAAAGGAAAAATGAAATTAAAGGGATTATTAATGAACAAGAATATGTTTGCCCTCATTTTGCTAACGATATACTGTTCACATATATTTACTGCATGGAAGTAGAAGGGATTGGTGATGTTCCCAAAGGAATGATTGGATTTGAAGTGCCTCGTCAAAGATACATCAAGGTAAGATCATCGGATCAAGATCCATATGCAATTAGCCAGGAATACTTAAAAGAAAAAGGTATTGAAAACAATATCAAATCTTTAGCATTAGAAGTATTTAGATTTGGAGAAGAACAACACTTCAACAATGCGGATATTTACATACCAATAGTAGAAACAAAAATATAAGTTGCTCAGGAATGCAGTTATTCTAGCTATCACCGTATTCACTCATCGTAGCCTTTCGGGTTTAAGGTGGTGAAACGTCGTGAACACATGAATGTTATCCGAATTCTAAGCGATGGAATTAGCGAGGTGAATGGTTATGCCAACGACAAACCATTTGTTCAAAAGTGATATTCAAGAAATGGGGTATAAGCTGTTTTTGCCTAATGGTTATGTAGGAAATAAAAATGAATTTTTCCCCTTGATTCTCTTTTTACATGGAATTAAGAGACGCGGAAATGATCTTAGTTTATTGGATGGCTATGGATTAATGCAAATTGCAGAACAAGACCCTGGATTCAATTACATAGTTATAACACCGCAATGTCCTATTAATACGTTTTGGCCAGAAAATCATTTAATTCTTGTTGAATTAGTAAATAGACTTATTAGAGAGTATAGAGTAGATCAAAGTCGAATTTACTTAACCGGATTCAGTATGGGTGGTAATGGCGTATGGGATCTTGCGGCAAAGACGAGAGGTTTATTTGCTGCCGCTGTACCAATAGCAGGATGGTATGAGAGCAATGAAGCACAAAATTTAACTCACATTCCTATTTGGGTATTTCATGGAGAAAAGGACGATGTTGTTCCAGTATCTTATTCAGAATCTATGGTCAATGCGATAAAGAGAATTGATGGTGATATCAAGTTTACTCGGTACTCTGATTTTGATCACAGTCACAATGTAATGAAAGAAACGTTTACAAATCCGGAACTATACAGTTGGTTAGAGATGAATAAAAAGACTGATTGAAAGTAACTCGAGGGATTCATAGGTTTCGGATAACAACGTGTTCTCGCATCGGGGCTACGTCGGATGTGCGATCAATAATCATGGAAAAAGCTCAGACAACACACGACCCAGCCTAAGATAGGAGTTATCTAGGGCTGGGTCGCGTCGTGAATACAAGAACGTTAGGTGAATACCAATAGAGCTGATAAAGACAGGAGAATAATTCGTGAATAATTTAACCTGGATTAGTTCAATTCAACACCTCGATTCATTTATTTCAGTAGCAAAAGATTCTTCAAAATTAAGAACAACTAAGTTGCCTAAAGTTAGAGCACTTTTTTCATTCGTGCCCATTGTGTACTTTTCAAGAGGCATATTAAATGTTGAAGAAAGAAGTATTCTCTATAATGCAAATAAGCCTCAAAACGGTTTTTTTAAAGGCTACTATAACTTACAGAACGATCTACATTTTGAAATCGATTTTAATGAGATAACATCAATTGAACGCTATAAACATCCAAACTCTATTAACGATTACTTTAATACTAATTGGATAAGAATTAAAACGTCAAAAGAAATTCTTAATGGCGATTTCTTAGTAGCACAACATGGAACAGGACCAACAATGAAACAAGTTAATGAGGGATCAGATAGAATTTACAAAGAAATTTTGAGTCGAGTTAATCGATGAAAATTGGTATTTCACCTAACACAATGCTCATGCTTCGGGCTATTTGGCCCTCGGTCCGGCAGGAGTCAGATGTGATTTCTAAGAAGTAATTGGCAGTAGCAGAGAAGCGGAATCAGCCGAACACATAGGGGAGCGAGAGTAGATCCAATGAAGATGGGAAAAACTATTAATCTACTTCTATTAGTAATTGTATTTTGTTTAAGTGGATGTAATAAAAGCCCCGATTATTTAATTGAGGAAGTAAACATTCAAGAAATAAATAAAGACGCTCAAACTTTTGTAAAGAATATCCAGGATAGTACAGGACTTTTCTTATTTTCGCCAGTTAATAAAGATCAATATTTGATTGTGAAATATTCAAGTGTCCTGCAGGGAGAAGAAGCAAAATTTCTAAATTCTATCTCGTCTGAGATAGCTGATCGTAAACTGATTATTAATATTGAAGAGCTGGGGACTAACAATTACGATGATAATAGATTACGGGGAATTAGAATATTTAAAATCGGGAGAATTAAAGAATTCGATAAAATACAGATTTTTAAAAATGGGGAAGAAAGAAAAATTGATTCAGTGGGTGGATAATGAGGGTCCTGAATTTCTGATGTCACCATACTCACGCTTTGGCAGACAAGCTGCTTCGGCGCGAAGTTAGAAAGAGACTTCGAAGAGGCATATATAGGTTTGGTTTGAAACTACTAAAACATATCTGGAGTAGGTGCCTTCATGGAAAAGAAGTCTGTAAATAGATCAAGTATTATTGGCGCTTGCGAAGTTGGCATCGCTATTTCAGAAGACGTGGATAAGAATGTTATTCATAAGACAAACAGCTTCTATTGGGATACAAAAGGCAATGACTTCTTAAGAGCAATCGTACTTCCTTATTATGGAGCGTTTGTCTCAGAAGAAAAATACAAGCTCTTTGGTGATATTTCAGGGAAAAAGTTATTGGAGATAGGCTGTGGCAACGGTCAATCCTTGCAATATCAAGCGGAGCGCAACGCATCTGAACTATGGGCTATTGATATTTCAGAAAAACAAATCGAAAAGGCAGCGCAGCATTTGGAGTCATCCGGTGTTTCGGCAAAGTTGATCTGTTCACCCATGGAAGAAGAATGCGGCATACCGGAGGATTACTTTGACTATGTTTATTCGATTTATGCCATCGGTTGGACAACCAATCTTGAGGGTACTTTTTGCCGGATCGCTTCTTACCTTAAAAAAGACGGTGTATTTATCTTCAGTTGGTCTCATCCTATACACAGATGTGTTACTGAAGATAATGGTAGGTTTGTTTTTAAGAAGAGTTATTTCGATGAAGCTTGGTATCCGGTAGCTGTTGAAGGTGAACTATTATTAGCGGACCGTAAGCTATCAACCTATGTGAACGCATTGGCGAAAGCGGGATTTGTAGTAGAGCAAATGATTGAGCAGACTGATGATGAGATTATTCAATCGAGTGAAGATGATGGTGATATGGCAAAGAGAGCAAAGATGTTTCCTGTAACTTTCGTGATTAAGGCAAGAAAACTATAAATCTGATGTCAAAGCGCAATTTAGATAAAGATCTTTAGATGAATCGAGGAAGGCATTAACACCATATTCACGCATCGGGGCGTTGCCCCTCGGTCCGGACAGAAGTTGGAGAAGATTCGAATAAAGCGAACTCAGATACAGGGAAGCGGAAACGGCCGGACGCATCGATCTTCCTAAGATATAAGTTGTCTTAAGAAGAACGACGTCGTGAATACAAGAACGTTAGATGAAATTACCGAAAAAACAGAAAGGAATAAAAACATGGGAAACGCAATATCACTACCTAACGAATTAGAACATTTAGTTGACTCCTTACATATGTCTAATGGATTAACTTCAGTTTTTATTGAGGTTTTAGCTATTAGTGGATCCATATTAGCTAAAACAAATAGAGAAAAAGAACTAATTATCTGGTTAGCACAACGTGATCAAGCAATAGTAGGAATAGGTACTGTAGGTTTTGACATAGATGAAATGCCCTGGACAATTGGTTACTTTGAAAAAGAAAAGGAGTTTATCTTACGAGTTATTAATAGTGCAATGGATGGTTTAGGATGGGAGAGATTAAGTTATGAACCGCGCAAAGATTGGGTTATTAAAAGCTTAGATAAATTTCGACTAATGATTTGTACTTTTGATAAAGAAAATGTAAATTTAAATAATTATTTAGAATGGTCTGAAATTGAAGAAGATGATGAGTGGCCAACAATCCCAATAGGATACCCCAAATGTGAGAAACATGATCTTTACTTGTCATGTCATGGCTGTATTCTCTGTAATAATGGAAGCTAGATAAAGCTGGACCAAGAAGTTTTTAGAACATCGGAGTCTCTCGGCTTCGTGAATACAAGAACGTTAGCAGAAACTTCTGCAGTGCATGTTCAAATCCAAAATTGGGGTTGAATTTATATGTTTCTTATTTTTTGTTCAGATCCGATGAATAAAAATGTAGTAGATTCGGATTATCAATTGGAATATACCATTGCTAAATCTCTTGGGTTTACTGTGAAGTTGATCAGCCTTGAGGAGTTATTGGAAGGCAACATTGACGGAGCACTTAGTAAAATTAGTGCTGTTGAACATCCTGAATCAGCCCTATATAGGGGCTGGATGATGAAGCCTAAGATCTATGAAAACTTTTATACCGGATTGCATAAAAAGAATATCATTCTCATTAACAATCCTGATGCGTATAGGAATGGTCATTGGCTGCCCCATTCTTATGACAAAATTAAAGACTTTACCCCTTATAGCAATTGGATTCAAATTGAAAATATTAAGAATGATTTCGATCAGATCTTAAAGAATCTATCTGAATTTGGGCAAAAGCCGATAATCATAAAGGACTATGTAAAGTCTAGAAAACACGAATGGAACGAATCATTTTTCATACCTGATGCTTCGGATAGTCAACATGCAACCAAAGTAATCAAGAGTTTCATCGATCGACAAGGCGAAGACATTAATGAAGGTATAGTATTTAGGGAATTCGTGAATCTCGAACGAATAACTGTGCATACAAAGAGCCAGATGCCACTCTCAAAGGAATATAGGTTATTTTATCTCGAGAATCGTTTTCTTTTTCAGTTCGATTATTGGGAAGAAATCCAATATGATGAAGACAAACCTGATTTGACGATCTTCAATCGTCTTGCCCAACAGATTAGTAGCAACTTTTTTACGATGGACATAGGCAAGACAGTTTATGGAGATTGGATAGTTATTGAAATCGGGGATGGGCAAGTATCTGGTTTGCCAATTGATTCAGATATTCTGGGATTTTATAAAGCCATTAAAGAGCGTATGGGTTGAATCGGAGAGGGCAGTAGCATCAGCTAACACCATGTTCTAAGAAAGGACTATAATATGGCTACAATTGCCCTAGTAAGGCACGGGACAACTGATTGGAACAAAGAAGGCAGGGCCCAGGGGAGTTCAGATATTTCTCTAGATCAAGAAGGAATTCACCAAGCATTGCTTTTGGCCCATAGGATAAGTTCTGAAGATTGGGGCCATATATATTCAAGTAGTTTAGCAAGAGCACATCAAACAGCAATTATTTTAGGCAATGCAATTGGACTTGATATCAAATTTGATAATCGCCTTAAAGAAAGGCGAGGAGGTCAAATTGAAGGAACCACTGAAAATGAAAGAATAAATAAATGGGGGGAAAATTGGAGGAATTTAGATCTTGGTATTGAACCCATTGAGGATGTTCAAAAAAGGGGAATTAACTTCTTAGAAGAGATAAACTTAAAACATAAAGGTGAAAAAATTCTTGTGGTTTCTCACGGTGCTTTGATTCAATATAGTTTTAATAAATTATTACCACATATCCCAATAAAACACTTAGGTAATACATCAATTACTATCATAGAAAAGATTGATAACCAATGGTCAACCGAATTATATAATTGCACGAAACATCTTTTGAGTACATTCAAAGAAGACTGATCCTTCTGATAAACCATATTCACGCTTTGGGGCACTTGCCCCTCGATCCGGCAGAAGTATGAAGAGGATTCGATGATGAATTTTCAAAGCAAGAAAGCAGATCAGTCGGACACATCCGCACCACCTAACCGCATCGTTGCCGCCCTTCCGGCTTAAGGTGGTGAGACGCCGTGAACACAAGAACGTTAGATGAAATACATGCACGAGCGGAGAGGATCTTATGGTTTTTCGATTGCTGACATTAGCTTTAGTTTTTATTTCTCTTATTTCAGCTTGTAGTTCAAAGCCGTATAACTATGATACAGCTATTAATAACGGGAACATTGTAAATTTACATGGAAACATAAAGAATGGTGAACGACTCGAAGTATTTTATCAAAACTATAAATCAAAAACTAAAGACAAAATAAGAATCACGCAGTTCACAATTGAGGGAGATCCAATTATTTATGATTTTGATTTTGATGGGATAGATATTAAATTAAGGTATGATAACTCGAAAGATAAGCATGGAACATCGAATATCAGATCTACTGCCTGTAAAGAACTTATAAAAACAGCAACCAAGGCTGGAAATGATTACACATTAAAAGGATGTTACGGTAAGGATATAGATTTAGGAAATGATTTCAGGTTCGAAGTGAGCACTTAATGATTTTGAGGGTAGCCCAAGATGGAAGAAAATTAATATACTCTGGCGTAAGGAGAGAAGCACATATGAGCAGAAAGAAAAAAACCTTACCGAAAAATTTTGATGAACTCGTTAAAGCAGGCGACATAACAGTATTAAAAGAGGTATTCACCCAAAGCGAATTGAATGCCCGTGGCGGTTACAGTAAATCACCAGCCTTGAGCTTTTTCAAAATACCGAATGAATTGATTCGCTGGCTCGTAGTACAGGGGGCGGATATAAATGCTAGAGACAATTACGGAAGAACGCCTTTGCACGAACATGCAATAAGTTGGTGCGGTAATACTGAATTGCTGCTTGAATTAGGTGCAGATATAGAAGCCATTGATTATCAAAACGAGACACCTTTATTTGCCGCCGCAGGTTCGTTTAAATCAAATGCGGTTCACACGTTGGTTACTAAAGGTGCAAATATCAGCGCAGAAAATAAGATGAAACAGACTCCATTAGAAAAAGCTTTGGCACGGTGCAAAAACGCGGATATTGTTAATATCGCGGAAATTGCCGATATTTTGCTTAACGCTGGAACAGCAGTAACGCCGGAAATGAAAGACTCTATTAGGCGAATTGGAAACGATTTTGAATTTCATAGAGATGGCTTTAATAAAGAATATTTGAATCAAACCGATGAGGCACTTTTACGTCTATATGAGCTATTTGATGTTCCCCCAGTAGAAAAGCGAAAGACGCACGACGGCGCTTCTTCAATAACAGTATCAACAAAGGGGTGGCAGGCGCAACATAATGAACTCTGGAGTTTACTTATTCCTTCAAAGGGACATGCGAAAACCGTACAAGGTGAGGTTATCCGTATTACTGGTAAAGTGTCATACGAAATTTTAGATAATGGCGGTATCAACTGGGATAATCAATATCGTAAAATGCTCAATAGTTTAATACATTACTTTGGCTTAGGTACACCATTAAATCCCGATGCACTTCAGGAGGCAGTAACATTGGCGAAAGAACTTCACATTATAAATGGTAGTGCTGAGCCTGCGAGACTGTGCGAACTGGCTGTGCATTGGGTACTCAGCAATCCGAATCCTATTACTCTGGAAAAGCCTGACTATAGGCGATAACTAATGTTCGAGCGAGAAAGGAAAAACAAAATTGATTACTCTAAGACTTACTAAAGAATTATTGAAAGACATGAAAACAACTCCAATTGAAAAAATGAGCTTGCCTCCGTTGTTAAGCTGGCATGTAAATATCTATAACTTAAACAAGCGTAAACACATCGTCTTTGTGAATGATCTTACAAGATTAGCAATAATCATTGATGGAATAAGAACAGGACAGTTAGAGCGATTGAAAGAGAAATTCTTGTTAACTCTCCGGGAATACCTACTGCGAGAGGGAGTTGAAGAGAATTTGATCAATACATATTTAGAGTATGGTAACGAAGTAGTTATTTCAAAGTCAAACAATAGAAGTGTACTAGGAACGATGAAGGAAGTTACATTTTTCATAGAAGATGATTTTAACGACAACACTGAAAGATTGAAATGGCTGAATAGATTAATTCATAAACCAATAGATTACAAGAAACCAATAAAGCTCTTTGAAGAATCAATCAAAGAGCATAAAAACTATCTTGCAGAATGAATGTAAACACAGACGGGCACTGGCGTCGCCTAACACGATATTCATGCATCGAGGCATTCACCTTTCGGTCCGATTGGAAGTAAAGACGAATTCAAATCAGCGCGAACTCAGATACAGGGAAGCAGAAGCAGTCGAACACATCCAACCCCCAAACCGCATAGCTGCCGTCCTTCGGGCCGTTAAATGAAACCACCTTAGCGAAATAGAGATCTATATCCTAAAAATGGATTTTGTTGTAGAATAATAGAGAATTTAATAAGTCCTAAAGCATAGGGCATTTCAGGTGAATATATGAAAAAGTTATTTGTGATTCTCATTGCTCTGGCAGTATTAGTTGGGACTACATCTTCTGCATATGCTCATTCAGGGCGGACTGATAAAAATGGTGGACATAATTGCTCGGCAAAATCTAAACAAAAAGGACTTTGTACAGGATATCATTATCACAATAAGAAGAAATAATAAAATAAAAAAGTATCATCTTAAACCCAGCTTAAGTAATCAAAAGCTGGGTTGATCTCTATGAGGACGAAGAACAGCATGAAGGGCGGAAATTATTTGATTACTGTTACGACTCACATTGAGATCTCTGCACCTATTCAGATTTGTTTTGATTTAGCAAGAGATATTGAAATACATACAAAAACAGTCTGGAAACACACAAAAGAAAAAGCAATTATGGGGATTACATCGGGACCTATCGGATCAGGTCAAACCGTAACATTTGAAGCCACTCATTTTTTAGTAAGGCAAAGACTGACCTCAAAAATTACAGAATATCATGAACCCTATTTATTCGTTGATGAAATGGAAAAAGGAGCTTTTAAGAGCCTTAAGCATGTACACGAATTTAAACAAAGTTTTTAGAACATCGGAATTATCAATTAAAGATACTTGCTGAAGAACGAGTGTAGGCATCTCAAGGATCCGCCAGAGGCATTTCGGAGAAGGGGGAATAACAATGAAAAAATATATTGAATTTTCTTTTTATTTACCGTTTTTTGATTTGATAGATGATACAGATGAAACTTCTAGTCTAGAAGAATTAATGAGACAATTTGATTTAAGTCTTAATATAGAGGGGTTAGATAATCAATATTTATCATATGGAGATGGGGCTTTTAGAGCAGGAAAGGGCGATATTTTTGTATTTTTTAAGAAAGACGATAAGGAAAGTTTTATATTAATAGATTTGTTTAACGACTTTACCGATCAACATAACATGGTGAAATTAGGAGTACGCTGTGAAGTTAATAAAGATAAACAAATAAGGAATATACTATCAAGTATACACTCAAGGGCGGAAATTAAAAGCAGCCTAAAAGAGAGCGATGATGATTTACTGAAGTTTGAGATATGTAACGTAGATTATCCAAAAGAGATTCGTTATGGGAATCAAAAATACATAATAAACATTTATTATAACGCTATCTAGACATTATGAGAGTAGTTCAAAGTCAGATACTTTTTATAACACCATATTCAAGCATCGAATCATCACGACTTTTTTTGAAGTAGTAAGCCAGTAAATCATACATATCAACGTCCTGTGGCTGCCCAAAAAACAGAACATACGTTTTTGTGTGTGGTAATATGAAATTATTACTATTTTAAGGAGATGACTAGGATGTCAAATGAGCCATTAAAGGTAATAGAAGCATACACATATTTTTGGGCGGATTATGAATTCAATGATTTAACCTGGAACCAATCATATGCCGAAGGAAAAGCGACTATTGCAGAAATTATTGGTCATCTTATGAATTGGGATCACTACTTAATATCTAACGTCGTTCGTGCTGTGAAAGCAGGGAAAGGAATAGAATTCCCTGATTTTGATTCACATAATAAGCTCGGATATGAATACGTAAAGAATAAAACGAAAAACCAGATAGTAAATGAGTTTAAAGAAACCAGGATTCAATTGCATAGTTTATTAATTGAAAACCTAGAAATAGTGAATAGGCACACAACAGCCAACGGAGTGAGTAACTGCCCGAATACAGGAACCCCATATAGTTTACTTTATATCATCCAAGAATTTATAGAACATGATGAACATCATAAAAAACAAATAGAATCTGTGAATACAAACGAATAAGGAATTGAAAGACTCTTTTGGGCCGACCACGAAACCCGAAACAAGATCAAAATCGTGAAATGGACTAACGTGTTTTATTGCGTATTATAATAAAATAAGGATATAATACGCCCGAGCAAAGATCGAAGAAGGAATCCTTGAATTGGATTCAAGTAAAGGGATTAGTCATTCTGAAGCGATGGAGAAAATCAGGTCATGGATGAATTAGTTTGGTCACCAAGATCACTTAAGGATTTTGATGAGATTGTAACATTTTTACATCAATCTAGAAGACTAATCAAACAAGAATTTAGATGACATCATGTGAAAGATCAGGCATGGTGTTATTTTTATTTTAAGGGATTATTTGATAGCGATTCAGGTGTGCTTCGTTCCTTTAGACTGGTGGGACGTCGTGATTACAAGAACGTTATACGACATAGACTAAATTCTTATTTGGAGTGATTTCAAAGATGTTTAAATTAAACAAGCGTATTCAAGCAATTATGGGAGATGTAATTGTATTTTATTATGCTTTGTTTAAGTGGAGTGGTGTTAATGAAGAGGGGCTATGCAATTCATTTTCATTCCATAAAAGGAGCATCTATTTTTTTATTTTTCTTATTCTTTATTAATGTTCGTACAAATGATTCACCTATATGGCATCGTTTATATGATAGGTGATTATAATTTAATCCGTCAGAGTCGAGTTAAGATAGCCGACAACAAATTGTTAGTCAACGTTGGGATAAGAAGAACAACTGAAATTGAACTGACTAACATTGAATTTATAAAGGAAATCAAAAGTGATAAAGAATTGATTCAGTCTTTTAATAGTTTTTGGGCATGTGTTACCCCATTAATATTGAAATATTTGATTGGATTTAAAGATGAAGTAAATTGTCAGATTAAGCTGAAGAAACAGGTTAAGGCATACGGTATCTTGGGGAGATCTTACCCTATTACTAATGTAAATTTGTCATTAGATAATTGTAAGGATTTCGTTAATAAAATGATTAAGTAACTTTTTGAAACCTTTTTTTCAGAGGCGTGTAGTCGTATTACACCGTATTCGCGCACCTGGCAACTTCGCTGTCTTCAGCCGCGGAGACGTCGTGAATGACAATAAAGTTATCGAAAATTCATGTAGAACTAAGAGCAGGTGAAACCATGGATTTTACCGCCATAATTCTCGTGATTGTTTCTGGTTTATTTCATTCAATATGGAATGTATTTACAAAGCGGAGTGTAAATAAAGATGTATTTTTGTGGTTTTGTCAGTGGGCGGCCATTATTATTTTTCTTCCTTTTCTTCTAATAGAAATAAGATCGATTACTTCAGTTTCAGCTAGTGGGTTATTGTTGGTATTGCTAAGCATGCTGTTTCATGGTCTATATGTAATATTGCTTGCACGAGCATATGTGGTTGGAGATCTCTCTCAGGTATACCCAATCATGCGTGGGACTAGCCCGTTATTAGTTCCGATCATTGGAATGATTGTACTTGATGAACGGCTGGGCTTAATTGGCGTTACGGGTGTGTTTATAATTGTAGCAGGGATATTTCTCAATGGAGATTTTAAATCGTTTAGGAACTTGAAGAACTCAAACAAGGGAATCATTTATGCATTTTTAGTAGGATGTATGATAACTTTGTATACAATACTTGATAAAATAACCTTGAAATACATACCACCAATTACGTTAAACGAAGCGACTAATCTCGGGAACATAATCGCTTTATCCTTTTTTGTTATGAAATCAGGAGCTGTTTGCAGAGAATGGACGGTCAATTGGCGAACGATTTTGTTAGGTGGAATTTTAGCACCAGGTGGATATATTCTATTTCTGAAGGCAATAGAGTTTGGGTCTGTTTCACAACTGGCTCCGATGCGAGAAGTAGGTACGGTCTTTGGAACTTTGTTTGGAATTTTGATATTGAAGGAATCAAAAGGATTAAGAAGAATAATAGCATCAATATTGATTACATTAGGAATTATTTTTCTTGCTCAGTGAGGCATTTTGGAGAAGGGGATCAGGCGCACACACTAACGAAGCTAACTGTTCAATACAGCCGGACCTATTCGATCGAATAAAGTTCGATCTTTGGAATCCTTAAGCCTCTCGGCGTCGTAAATACAAGAACTTTAGATGAAATATCTTTTTAGTACTCAAAGGACGTGAGACCATGAAAGATCTGATTAATACCTGGGGATTGTATCCTTGGTTCAATGAAGACGGCGGAGAACTAATTCATCCAGAAGATATAAGGCAGTTTACACCAAATAACACTAAAGTATTTCACTGTATCGGGCTAGAAGATGAATACATGATTTTACAGTCTGCAACTGCACAATTCCGAGTGAACCCGGAAAACTATAAGAGACTTAATGTGCCTCTTTATCGGTTTAGAGATCAAATAGTAACAAATGATCAAGAAAGAATAGGAGAAATACATGAAATTGAGTGGCATTATAGAGATAAGGAGTTTATTTACTATATAAGCGTAGAAGGGGTTAATAAGACAAGAAGATATAAAGAACACGAATTGAAAAGATATGAATGAAGCGAATTCAGATACTGGGAAGCGTGATCAGCCAGACACATCCAACTCCCTAACCGCATCGCAGCCGCCCTTTTGGGCGTGCTTAAGGGGGTTGAACGTCGTGAATACAAGAACGTTAGCTGAAATCTTATTTAATTGAAAAGGGAGAATTAAAAAATGAATTTAGATAAGTTTTTGAAAACTTTTCCGCCCGATTATTTTGTTAAGCCTATAAGAGATAAATTACCTAGTTCATTACCGGTACCATTACTAGGTTTATTTGAGAAGATTGGTGCTGGTAAATACAGAAAAGGAATTATTGAAATCGTAGACTCTGAGGAATATAGACCTACACTTGAAACGTGGCTTGGAAGAAAAGCGCCGAATTATTTTCCTCTAGCATTAAGTGCATTTGGAGATCTTTATTATTATAGAAAGTTAACCGATACGGATGAAGATGTTTGCGTTCTTTCCCCACATTATCGTTCAATAAATACATGTGTTTGGAGTCTTAATTCATTTTTGAATGAATATTTAACAGATGATGAAGTAATAAAAAGTAAGTTAAGAGAAGATTTGTTTATGAAGTCGGTCAATAAATTAGGGGCTCTCGATGTTGGAGAAATTTTTTATTTTGAGCCAGCATTAATATTAGGTGGAGCAGAGGAACTCCAATTTGTTAGTAAAGGTAAAGCAAAAGTACATTTGGACATTTTATTTCAGATAGGATGAATATATTTATTTTTGTTGGGTTAAATAAAATACCCTGCGAGGCTAAGTCCGTTGGACCCGGCGCAGACAAGAGCGGGTGAGTCTAATACGTTTTGATCTTATATCTGATATTCATTTGGATTTTTGGGTTGAAAACACTAGTAATCATTCAAAGCAAGATAAAAGGCTTGATAAGTTTATTGATAATATTTTACCAGACAATCTTTCGAATACTTTAATAATAGCTGGAGACATTGGCCACTATAATATTCAAAATATTAGATTTCTTGAAAAAGTGAAGAAGTACTATCCGTACATACTTATAGTGCCAGGTAATCATGATTATTACTTAATTTCAAAATCCACAAAGAACAAATATAAGCGGAATTCAATTAACAGATTCCTTGAAATGAAAACAATGGCAGAACAAATATCCGGTATTAGTTATCTTGATGGAAATCTGGTGGAGATCGATGGTATTGTATATGGCGGTTGTGGCATGTGGTATGACTTTGAATATGGACTACAGCAATTGAAAGCAGATTGGAATAGGGTTTTTGATAATTGGAAGTCAATATCAAATGATTCTGTATTAATCGAAGGATTGCCTCGCAGGGTAGAAGCAATGTTCATGAAAGAAAAAGCAAAACTAATGAAGATATTGAATATTTCAGACGTTGTAGTAACTCATATCTCGCCTGATTGGTCTAAGGTACCCAAAAGTAAGGAAATGGATTTGTCCAATAGCTTTTATTACTTTAATGGTAAGGAATTTTTATCGGAATTAAAGGGACGAGTATGGTGTTATGGGCACGTTCATAAGAGAACTGACTATTTAAATGACGGTTGTAGATTAATTAATGCATCTTTAGGATATCCCGATGAAAACAACAATCTCCCTCAAAGAATTATGAACGTAACACAAACATCGTCGAGAACATAAGAACGTTATCGGAAATTCATTCAATACACAAGGAGTGATAAATATCAAAAGAAAAATACTTATTACAATTATTGTATTGCTTGTTGTAATAGGACTATCAACATTAACAGAAAAGAGAGCGTTTGCATGTAGTTGTGTAGGAGGGAGTGCAAAAGATAAATTAGAAAGCCATTCAGTTGTTTTTGTAGGAAAGGTAATTAAAAAAGGTGGCACAATAAAATCCCAGATTGGTGGATTAAGAGAGTATACATTTGATGTTCATAAAGCATGGAAAGGTGTTAGTTCTAATACGATTACGATCTATAGTTATGATGGAAGTGAAGCTTCTTGTGGGATGCAGTTTATTCTGGGTGAGAGTTATTTGGTTTTTTCAAATTTAGATAAAGATGAATCACTGCAAACTAATTACTGTAGTGGAAATTTACTTGTTTCACAAGCTGAAAACGAAATAAAACAGTTAGGAATAGGAACGACGTTTAGTGCGGAGGAAGATATACTAATAGTTACGGAAAAGGAAAATGATAAAGGATCAATGTATGTTCCGGTTTTGGGAGTCGGAATACTTATTCTAATATCAATTTTACTTTATTGGAGATTTAAGAAGAGAACTTTAAAGACCAGGTGAAACCTCACATATTTCATATGAACCAATCAGGATATATATAGATTCTTATAACCCACCGATTCCGAACTTTGCTCCTCACGGCAATATCATAGCTTCTTGCTGCCGCCGCCGGATTACTCTATTTATTGAAGAATCGACTATCTTTCCATAAGCTTGTCGTAGCGAAAAGAGACAATAAACCGATTATAATAGAATAAGTAAAAGCGCTTTCGACGTTTCGTTAAATAAAGGCCGCGGCCTATACACACTTTGGCATTTTCTTCGGGGAGGACGCCTATGTACAAGCTGATCATCGTGGATGACGAGTATTCGACGCGCAACGGCCTGAAACTTTGCATCCATTGGTTCGATTACGGCATTGAAATCGCCGGGGAGGCCGAGAACGGCAACAAGGGGCTAGAGCTGGCCGACCGGGTTCAGCCGGACATTGTGCTGACCGATGTGAAGATGCCGGGCATGGACGGGATCGAGATGGTGAAACGGTTGAAGGAACGCCATCCCGATACGAAGATCGTATTCATCAGCGGTTACGACGATATTGAATATTTGAAATCAGCGATGAAGATGGATGCGGTGGACTACATCCTGAAGCCCGTTAATCTGCAGGAATTGACCACGGTCATCGAGAAAATCATGGCGATGTCGAAGCGGGAAGAAAACCGGAAGGATATGCTTCAGCAGTTATCCGCCAAGCTGAACGAGAGCATCCCGCTGTTGAGGGAGAAGTTTTTCGTCCAACTGATCAAGGACGGCAACATGGACCGCGCTTCGACGGAGAAGCGCATCGATTTCCTCGACTTGCTGCTGCCCTACCAGGCGCCTTACTGTGCAATCATCATCGGCATTGACAACCCGCGGACCGTATTTGAGAAGATGCCCGAGCAGAATACACAGCTCATTTCCTTTGCCATTCAAAATATATGCCGGGAAGTCATCGAGGCGCGCGCCTCCGGCAGCGTGTTCGAGCATCAACGGGGAGAATACGTGCTGATCGTGGAATTGCCGGAGAATGAAGGGGAAGAGATCATCTTTCCCCTGGTAAGCGAATTGATGGCCAGTCTGAACGGGTTCCTGAATCGGATGATCGGCGGAATCAGCCTGACGATCGGCATCGGCGGTACGGTCGAGCATCTGGGGCGATTGGCCGACAGCTACCAGATGGCGTCGGACGCGATCGAGCGCAAACTGTTTCTCGGCAAAAATCAGGTCGTGACCTTCGACGCGATGGCAGCGCGCAAGGATGTCGATTACCGCGCCATTAACGAACGAATGACATCGCTTTCCTCCGTGCTCAAAACGGGCAATGCCGGCCAGGTGTCGCAACGGCTGGATGCGCTGTTTGAAGAATTGCGCGGCAGCTCGGGAATCGGCTATATCGATTGTCAGCGGATAGGCTTGCAGGTACTGCTTGTCGCCTCGCAGTTTCTATCCGAGTCCGGCATTCGTGCGGGCGATCTAGGCGAACGGGAGTCCGAAGCCTGGGCGCAACTGATGAAGCTGGAGACGCTGGACGATATGAGCCATCATTTAATGGTGTACTTAACGCAGGTATGCGAACGGATAGAGCATCGGGAAGAAAGAAAAATACCGGAAGTCATTACGGAAATCATGCGCATCATCCAGGAGCGGTTCTCCGAAAATTTGACGATTGCGGACATTGCTTCGCAAGTGTATCTGGCCAAAACGTATATTTGCCTATTGTTCAAGCAGGAGACCGGAGAGACGATCAACGAATATATAACAAGAGTCAGAATGGAGAAAGCGAAGGAATTGTTGAACGGCACGGACCGCAAGCTGGCAGAGATATGCACGGCGATCGGCTATGCGGAGCCAAGTTATTTCACCAAGCAATTCCGCAAATTTACGGGCATGAATCCGAGCGACTACCGGGACATCCAGAGGAGGACGAGCGGATGAACAGGGTCAGGTGGCACGCTGCCTACTGCTGTAGGACATAAATGGACCTTCATGGCGGAGGTAAACAGAGCAATGGGGATTTGGCGTAAATTACAGCTGTTGTGGCTCACCTACCGGAAAATGCTGCTGCTCTATCTCTTGGTTGTGTTGCTGCCGGCCGGCGTTATGCTGTATTACTATTTCGAGAAATCGGCCGATATTTTGGAACGACAGGTCACGCAGTCGATGCTGAAATCTGTCCAACAAGTGAAAATCAATCTGGATTATCGATTGTCCAAGGTAGGCGATATTTCCGATGCGCTGATTCTCAACTCCGATCTGTACGACATTCTCGCCCTCGATCCGCTTGTCGGCACCAGGTTCAGCCAAGTGGAAGAGGAGAAGAAGCTGGGTAACATGATCCGAGGTCTCCAAGGCAGCGATATTCTGAAAATCAAGCTGTACGTTAACGCAGACAAAATGTACGCGGGCGAGCACGTTAACTTTTTCAGTCTCGACCTTGCGCGGCAGATGCCGTGGTATGACGATGTGATCGGGCGCAATGGCGCAGTGGAGTGGGTTCCGACGCATGTCGAGAATTATATCAGTACGCCCGGAGAGGTCCGGGTATTCTCGTCTGCTCGCATGATTCGGGACCCGAACGAATATGCCCGCATTATCGGCATTCTGATGCTGGACATGCCGGAAGCCAATCTTGCCGCCATTCTGAACGATGCCGAGCTGGACGCTTCCAATCGGAACATGTATATCGTCGATCAAGACGGCGTTATCGTATCCCACGGGCAACCGGACAAAATCGGAAGCAAGCTTCCGGTGCCGGAATCCGTCAGTTTTTCCGGCAAACGGCCGTCCGGCATCGAGAAGTTTGTGATGAACGGGCAGCCCTATTTCATGATTCACGCCGCGCTGGGCGCAGGCGGATGGAGCGTTGTGTCCTTGCTGCCCGCTCGTCAGATCAACCACACGAACAACGATTTCAATTTAGGATTTTCGCTTGTTTTGACTTTGTCGCTGGTGCTGCTGTTTATTCTTGGCGCTTTCCTTGTTTTCGTGCATGTCACCCGCGGTACGATCAACCGTGTTCGCCATATTACCGAGCAATTGCGGGAGCGCGGCGCTGCCATGATCGAAGAAGGGATTCCCCATCGCAGCGGAGTCGTCATCCGACTGGAGAAGAGCGTGGCGCACATGCTATCGACGTTCCAGCATCTGCTAGAAGACAATTACCGCGTCAAGGAACAGGAGAAGGAAGCGAGATTTCGGGCTTTGCAGGCGCAGATCAATCCGCATTTTCTGTACAACGCGCTTGATACGATCAATTGGATGGCGTTGACCAAGGGCGCACACGACATCAGCCGGATGCTGAACATGCTGGCGCAGTATTTTCGGCTTACCTTGAGCAAGGGCAAGGACATCGTGTCGCTGGAGGACGAGATGAACCTGGCGCGGGCCTATCTGGAAATCCAGAAGCAGCGATTCCACAGCTTCGATTACGCGGTGGAGTGTCCGGCGGCCCTGTCCGATCTGCTCATTCCCAAGCTGTCGATTCAGCCGCTGATCGAAAACGCGATTTTGCACGGCATACAGGGCATCGAAGGACATTACGGCAGCATTCGAGTGGAGGCGGAGCCCGTTGCTGACGGCGGCGGATTCGTTATCCGGGTATCCGACGACGGAAACGGCATGAACGAAGATCAGGTGGCGCAGCTATATGCCAGTCTAGACGCCCCGCCGTCACCCTCGCCGTCCGGCTACGGTCTGTATAACGTATGGGAGCGCGTTCGTCTGTTCACCGGCGGCGAGGGCAGGCTGCACTTTCGGTCGGCGCCGGGAGAAGGGACGACCGTAAGCCTGTCTTTGCCAGAGCGCATCGAGCCTGAAGGCTCGCAGTAGGGAAAATCCGAATCGCAGAAGAACGTGACAAGGCTGTCCGCAAGGCCGTAAGCAGGCCGGGGCAGCCTTTTTGCTGCGCTTGTCGCAGCATCCGACCTGAAGAATGTACCAGTAGCGTTGAATGATGTACCTCACGACCGAGCGCCGCCGGCCGCTATGATAAAACCATGATCAAGCAGCGACGCTGGATGGGAGGGATAACATGAGGGGCCGTACCCAGTGGGTTTCTCAAGTCAGACGCAATTACGATTTATACCTGTTACTTATTCCTGGACTCGTATTTTTGGCGATATTCAAATATACCCCGATATACGGTCTTGTGATCGCGTTTCAGGATTTTAACATTTTCAAGGGAATCGACGGCAGCGAGTGGGCCGGGCTAAAGCAGTTCGAGCGATTGTTCTCCTCCGACGATTTCGTCCGGGTCATGACAAACACGCTGCTCATTAGCTTGTACAAGATCGTCATCCTGTTTCCGATTCCGATCGCGATCGCGATCTTCCTGAACGAAGTCGGAAAAATGTGGTTCAAGCGCACGATTCAGACGATCATCTATTTGCCCCACTTTCTGTCGTGGGTCATCATCGCCGGGTTGTTCATCAACATCATGTCGCCCTCTACCGGCATTGTGAACAACATTATCGAATTTTTCGGCGGTGAACCTATCAACTTCTTCATGGACAACAACTATTTTCGCAGTGTTGTCGTGGCGACGGCAGGGTGGAAGGAAGCGGGATGGAACGCCATCATATTCATCGCCGCGATCGCCGGGCTCGATCCTGAATTGTATGAGGCTTCGAAGCTGGACGGCGCCAGCCGCATTCAGCAGATTTTCACCATTACGCTGCCCGGAATTGCCTCGACAATCGTGCTCATGTTCATTTTACGGATCGGTAATGTGCTGGAGGCGGGAACGGAACAAATTCTGCTGTTGTACAACCCGACCGTCTACGAGACAGGCGACGTGATCGGCACTTATATTTACCGGATGGGGCTGACCTCGATGGAATACAGCTTCTCCACCGCTGTCGGACTGTTCGAATCGGTCATCGGGTTTTTCCTGGTCATCGGAGGCAACTGGATGGCCAAGCGGGTGACGGGCAAGGGCATATGGTAACGAAGGAGGCGGACGAAGTTGGAAAATTCGATCAAACGGCCATGGTCTGAAAAGATTTACATCGGGGCGGTGTACGTCACCCTGATCGTCTCAGGCATTCTCTGCCTGTTTCCCTTTTTGAACGTGCTTGCCAAATCGTTCAGCTCCAACTGGGCGATCATATCCGGCAAAGTGGGGCTGCTGCCGGTGGCATTCACGATGGAGAACGTCATGTTCGTCATTCGCGACCGTCTGTTTCAGAACGCGTTCCTGATATCGGTCTTCGTGACTGTCGTCGGCTCGCTCGGCGCCGTCGTGTTTACCGCCGTGTCCGCGTACCCGCTGTCCAAAAAGCATTTGCCGGGCATCAAGTTTATTTTGCTGCTCTACATCTTCACGATGCTGTTCAAAGGCGGCCTGGTGCCTACCTACTTGCTTGTCAAAAATCTTCATCTCATGGATAACCTGGGTTCGCTTATTCTGCCGGCTCTGATCAATGTGTTCAACCTGCTGCTGATGAAAAATTACTACGAGAGCCTTCCGGAAAGCCTGGAGGAATCGGCCAAGCTCGACGGCGCGAGCAACCTGAGGATCGTACTCTCCATCATCATTCCGATCTCGGCGCCGGTATTTGCGACCATCAGCCTGTTCTATGCGGTGTACTTCTGGAGCGACTGGTTCCATCCGATGCTGTATTTGAACGATCCTTCGCTGAAACCGCTGCAATTGTACTTGCGGGACATTATGTTGCAGGCTTCGGATGAGAATCTGCTCAACCAGGACATCGATGCGTTGCTTAATCTGTCGCCGGAGGGCATCCGCAATGCGACCATCATCGTATCGACGATTCCGATTCTGCTCGTCTATCCGATGCTGCAGAAGTATTTTACCAAAGGGATATTGATCGGATCCGTGAAAGGTTGACCATATCAAGAGGGACTTGCCGGACGGAATACTCCCTTGCGCTTTCATCTCGGCACCTGCTCTTGACGGGGGTGGCAAGCTTGTGCAAATTTGCAGCAAAGCGCAATGGGTTTATTTATAATAAAGTTTATTGGAGGGGTTCGACATGTCGAGGAAAAAAGGTCTCTTTGCACTGCTCGTACTACTGCTTTCATTCACGACGGTCCTGGCAGCGTGCGGAGGCAAGAACAACGATGCCGGCGGCAAGTCCGGCGAAGGCTCGGCTGCGCCGAGCGCAAGCGGCAAGGCGACTGAAAGCTCTGTGGCAGCGGCGGAACAGAAGCCGGTTCTGAAAGCTTTGCGCAACTACATGCAGGTCGATTACAACAGCTATCCGGTGAATCAGTACATCGAGGAAAAGACAGGCTATAAAGTTCAAAATGATATGCTGCCGCAAGAGAAGCCGAGCGACAAGCTGAACTTGATCATGGCTTCCGGTACGGATTACGATTTCATCGATGCGTTGAACACGCAGGACTTCTTCAACTTCGCGAAGAACGGGGCGCTGACCGATCTTACGCCGCTGATCGAGCAGTACGGCCCTAATATCAAGCAAATGCTCTCTCCGGAATCGCTGGCGGGCGCGACGGTGGACGGAAAAATATATGGAATTCCTACGCTTAACGTCAGCTATGTGAGGGATGGCTTGCTGATTCGCACCGATTGGCTGGAGAAGGTTGGAAAGTCCATGCCGACAACGCTGGACGAGTTCGTCGATGTGCTGAAGGCGTTCAAAGAGCAGGATCCTGGCGGCAACGGGAAGAACAACATTCCGTTAACGATCGACAGTATCGGGCTCGTGGACAACATCATGGGCGCTTTCGGGATTTACGGCCAATGGAACGAGCTCGACGGCAAGCCGGTCAACGTGTCGAACCATCCTGCGTTGAAGGATTATGCGGCCTTCATGCGCTCCTTGTACGAGCAGGGGTTGCTGGACAAAGAATTCGCCACGAACAAATCGGCGACTTCCGCCGAGAAGTTCACCAGCGGCCGCGCAGGCGTCATGTGGACGCGCTGGTCGTCGATTCCCGGATATGACGAAGCGATCAAGAAGAATGTCCCCGACGCCGCATACCAGTTCATTCCGCCGATGAAAGGCCCGGACGGACAAAGCGGGTTTACGCTGTTCGGAGGATTTAACAAAATCACGTTCGTGCCCAAGTCGGCGAAGCATCCCGAAGATGTTGTGAAACTGGTCAATGCGATGCTGGACCCGGAGACGTTCAAAGGGGTATTCGTCGGCGAGGAAGGCGTCACCTATACGATCGAGAACGGCAACTACATGCCGATCGAACCGGCGTTCTTCGATCAAAGAGGCTCCGCGAACAACTTCGTAATCGGCATGGATGAATCCAACTTCGTCACGTATTGGCAAGCTCGCCTGCAGAAGAGTAAAGCGATGTTCGACAATTTCCAGATCGTCAACAACATCCCCAAGGAGCAAATTCATCAAGACGTGCTGGCGTTCGCGCCGTATTTGCCGAAATATTCGGCGAACGTCGCCAAGCTGGAAAGCGCCGTGAACGACTATCTGATTAAGATGATCGTGGACGGCGTATCGGATGATTCGATCGCAAGCCTTCAGAAAGCCTGGAAAGGCGCGGGGGGAGAAGAAGTCGCGCAAGAAGTAAGCGCCTGGTACGCGAGCAAATAAAGTCTGAATCGGGGCTCCGTCTGCGCCGGGGTCCCCGATTTGTGTGCGCCGCTTAAGACGGCGAATTCCGGCGATTCCGACATCGAAAAGACTGGAAAGTGGAGAGGAAGTGGCAGGGATGGCGAGTTTTAGGTCAAATGAAAACGGCGCAGCAGGCGTTCCGCTGCAGTCGGCGCCGATTATTCAACGGTATTCGGACAATCCCGTGTTGTCGCCCAGTCAAGTGCCTTATGGGCCAGCGATGGTGTTCAACGCAGGCGTAACCAAGTACGAGGGAAAATACGCGATGGTGTTCCGCAACGATTACGGCGATGAACAGGCCGAGCGAGTACATGACAGCCGGACGACGAATCTAGGGCTGGCCTTCAGCGACGACGGCGTAAATTGGGAGGTGCAGCCATCGCCTGTCTGGCAGTGGTGCGATGATGAAGTGGATCGCGTGTACGATCCGCGCTTGACTGTCATCGAAGGCAAGGTGTATTTGTGCTTCGCGATGGATACGAAACACGGACTGCGGGGCGGCATTGCGACGACGGAAGATTTTGCGAGCTTCGACGTGGTCAGTCTGAGCGTGCCGGACAATCGTAACATGGTGCTGTTTCCGGAACGAATTGGCGGCCGTTATGTGCGGTTGGAGCGGCCGATGCCGGTGTACAGTCGGGGTGGGCGCGATCGGTTCGATCTGTGGCTGTCCGAGTCGCCGGACCTAGTCTACTGGGGGAATTCGTCCTTGTTGCTGGGCGTTGAACAAGTCGCGTATGCCAACGACAAGATCGGTCCCGGCGCGCCGCCGGTTCGCACGAAGCAGGGCTGGCTCACGACGTTCCATGTGGTCGATATCGATCCGGCGCGCGGTAAGAACGGCTGGGAGCCGAAGTGGACCAAGCGCTACAGCGCCGGCATCATGCTGCTCGATCTGGACGATCCGCGCAAGGTGATCGGCCGCTCCCGCGCGCCGCTGCTGGCGCCAGAGGCTCCCTATGAGGTCGAAGGCGGATTTCGCAACGATGTGATCTTTCCCGGGGGCATGATTCTTGAAGACAGCGGAGAAGTGAAAATCTATTACGGTGCCGCAGATACGGTGGAGTGTCTGGCGACCGCGCATGTGGACGATCTGATTGCCCTGTGCCTTAAGGACGGTCCAAGTGGTTCCGCGACGGTGGAGGATTGACGAATGATATATGATCTGGTGATCTATGGAGGCACATCGGCAGGGTTGGCTGCCGCCGTGCAGGCAAGCAAGCTGGGACTGCGCACGGTCGTACTGGAGCCGTCCGCGCGTTTGGGCGGACTTAGCTCGGGAGGGCTAGGCGACACCGATTTCGGGGACAAAAGTACGATAGGCGGATTGTCGTTGGATTTCTATCGGAGGCTCGGCCGCAGGTACGGCACGGATAACGCGGCGGCCTGGCTGTTCGAACCCAAAACAGCGCTGGCCGTGTTCCGGGAATGGGCCGAGGAATACAGACTTGACGTGCGCTTCGGAGAACGGCTCGACCCGATCGACCCGATCGTCAAGCAAGGGAACCGCATTGCGGCGATCCGGATGGAATCCGGCAGCATCTTCAGCGGGCGGATGTATATGGATGCCGGGTACGAAGGGGATCTGATGAAAGCCGCGGGCGTGTCTTACGCGACGGGCCGCGAGTCCAACAGCGTATACGGGGAAACGTACAACGGCATTCAGACCGCCACCGCGGTTAAAAACCAGCTACCGCATGGCGTCGATCCTTATGTGGTAAAAGGTGACCCGTCAAGCGGCTTGCTCCCGGGCGTCAATCCGAATGCCGGCGGCACTGACGGACAGGGGGACCACAGAATACAAGCCTACTGTTACCGGATGTGCCTGACGGACGACCCGGCCAACCGGGTATTCGTAGAGCAGCCGACAGGCTACGACGAGCGGGATTACGAGCTGTTGTTCAGGGCGATCGAGCAGGGCGAGAAAATATTTTTCAAGTTGAACAAGGTGCCGAATCGCAAGACCGATTCGAACAATGATAAAGGTTTCTCCACGGACTTTATTGGCTGCAACTACGATTATCCGGAAGCTTCGTACGCCGAACGGGATTTGTCCGCGGCTGCGCACGAGCGCCACCAGCGCGGCTTGATCTGGACACTGCAGAATCATCCGAGGGTGCCGGAACAATTGCGCGCATTCTATGCGCCGTGGGGGCTGCCCCTGGACGAATTTGAAGAGAGCGGCCATTGGTCGCCGCAGCTCTATATTCGGGAAGCCAGAAGAATGGTTAGCGACTTCGTAATGAACGAGCACCATATCTTTCTACGTTCGCCCGTGGCGGATGCCATCGGGCAAGGCTCCTACACGATGGACTCGCATAACGTGCAAAGACATGTGAGCTCGGAAGGCTTCGCGGTCAACGAAGGCGATGTACAGATCAAGCTGAAAGGCCCATACCCGATCAGCTATCGCGCCATCGTGCCCAAAGAAGAAGAGTGCGTCAATCTGTTTGTACCCGTCTGCTTGTCAGCCTCGCATATCGCTTATGGCTCGATCCGAATGGAGCCTGTGTTCATGGTGTTGGGGCAATCTGCGGCAGCTGCCGCGGCGCTCGCATTGGAAGCGGACATCGCTGTGCAGGCGGTGGATTACGCTGCGCTGCAGGCGCAGATGCTGCGGGACGGGCAAGTGTTGACGTGAACATAGCCGCCTTGCCGGGCAGAGCTGCGTAACGAACGCCGGGGCAGTCGCATCGGGTGCGGGGCAACGAATAAAGTGGATGTATAAGCTAATAGGAACGAAGTCGCTCCAACGAATCGAGAGGCTGCTATCTGCGGATAGGGCCTCTCTCTTTTTTGTTTACTAGATGTTAAGACGATTTGGTAAAATGGGGGAGGGTGGACGGATGTGGAAATATCCCCACGGCAGTCACGACCGGCCGGTGAATGAACGTCGTCAATACAATAACGTTAGATGAAATAGACCAAATGCTTTTTTTGGAGGATCACTCATGGAGGCAAAAATAATTCAACTTCAATCTTTAGATCAATTGGAGAAATGGATAAAAGCTTTTGAAAGACACGATATAAATAGATCTCAAGAATATTATCACAAATGCTTAGAAGAGAACATAAATGGAACACGAATTACACTTTTCGCTGTAGTTAATGATGAAATAGCCGGTTGTTCTCACTTAAAGTACAAGTCAGATTATTTGTATTTCCTAGAGTCTGGAATTCCTGAAATAAATGATCTTAATGTTTTTATTGAGTATCAGAGACAAGGTATAGCCAATAGATTAATGGATGAGTTTGAGGGACAGATCTCGAGAACTCATAAGAAGATAGGAATCGGTGTTGGATTATATAAAGATTATGGAACTGCTCAAAGGATCTATTGTAGAAGAGGTTATATTCCTGATGGAAATGGAGTTTCCTACAACAATCAAATTGTTAAACCAGGATCAATGATATGTGTAGATGATGATTTGATTTTATATTTTATTAAAGATCTTTCCCAATACAAACTATTTTTCGGGGGAAGTTTATGAACAGAATCTCGTTAGTTTTGATAGTTCTATTACTGCTACAAACTGGATGTTTACATAATCAACAAAATAGTGATCATAGTAAAAAAAGTTTAATTACAGATCAAAATAAGTCATTGAAGGAATGGAATCAAATTGAAATTGAACAGGCAAGTGGAGAGCACGGAAAGTTATTTCTCGGAATGACATTCAATGAGTTGTATTCTCTGGACTTATATAATTCTGATTTTCAAATAACTTCAACTGTAGAACTTGATGATGGAAAGACAGCAATCTGGACCCCAGTTTTACTTATGTTATTTAATACAGATGGGATTCTATATAGAATAACTGTTAACGGTGAAATATCGACTCCGATAGGAATAAAAAATGGTGATTCAGTAGATTTACTAGAGAATCATCTCGGGAAAAGCGATACTACATATAAATCGGAATCGTCGAGAGTCGAAGAATATAACTTAAGGGATTCTTATTTTTATGCAGATATTAGTGAGGAAACAATAATTCTCTGGAGTATTTCTAACAACAAGTATGATAATCAATCTGATTAGTTAAAACATAAATACGAGAGAGGTAAAACATGTCGGTATTCACATTAAAATCAGCTATGGAGTTTGCTTCAAATGATGATATTGAGACATGGATTCATCTTGTTTTGAATGGTGAAGGAGACAATGTTGGGTTATCTAAGGGATTAAAAAACAAAAAAAGATACTGGATAGGTCCAATCGAAATTGAAACGAGATGCTTAGACAGGGTTGTTGGGCCAGAATCACATATGGAATATATCGAAGATGAAGAATGGTGGAATCACAACATCAATCAGATATGCAAACGCCTTGAAGATGGATGGGATATGCCACCCTTAATAGCTGAAAACAGAAATGGAACATTGAGTGTTCGAGATGGTAATCATCGATTAGGAGCATTACAAAAGTTAAATAAGGAAAAGTGTCATATCATTATTTGGGATGACGGTGGTGTAGAAAATATATTAAAGTTCTAAATTTCCAAACAATATTAATTAAAGATGGTGCTATAATGGATGATCAAATGATAAGAGCAAAGGAATTGTTTACTTCATACGATGGTAGTACATTCCAGATGTATCGTGATGGTTTATTTGAAGAGTACAAGCAATATAACATACCCAAGCAATTAGAGATAAGTTGGATTAACGAGATGATAGACCAAAGTATACAAGAACTATCAATTACAAACTGGAAAGCATTATTTCGTTTAGATTCTATTGCAACTAATCATCAAGATGAGCGAATTCTCAAGAGCGTCCTATCATTTGCTTCTAGAAATGTAATGAGTTCAGATAGCATTGTTAAGCTTATGTATGCTGAAAGAATAATTGAGATCATTCAAAAGACAAACAAACAAATAAATAAAGAGCTCAGACTCGAAGCATACAAAACATCATTTATTATTCTTGAAGATATTCTTAAAAAGCCATTGATAATTGATCCAGGACATGAACTTGAAAATTTCAATATAAAAGATAAAAAATCTTTGAATGATCGAGCAAATAAAAGTATTGAAAGAATAAAGAATGATCTCAATTAATTCAATGAAGAGGAAGACTTCCGATAACACCGCATTCACGCTGTGGGGTTTCGCCCCTTGATTGTCAGGTGTATAATTATGGAAGGTAACTCAGACAACACAAGACCCGGCCTAAGATAGGAGCTATCTTAGGCCGGGTCTTGTCGTGAATACAAGAACGTTAAGTGATATTCAATCACATGTATGAACCGGGGAATCGGGACAATGGATCCGAAGGGCTAATTGAATATGAAGAGGAAAACTTAACGATAAGGAAAGGTGAGGCTAATTGAGTTATTCAGAACTAATTGATTTATACAAGACCAATCTCAAGCGTTATTCCATCGACCAATTAAGATATGTATCCGAGCAAGGAGTTTGGTCTCTCGGCCAAATGTTTGATCATGTGATACTCGCTGCGCTCGATTATCTCGTCCAAGTGCAAAGATGTGCGTCTGCAAGTGAAGAGCAACGGCAAGGAAAGACGGAGGCCGGCGATCAATTGTTTAACGCTGGTTCATTTCCTCCAATAAAAATCAAATTGCCGGATGGTCCTGAGAATACCCCAAGTAATTCGGAAACCGTAGATGACCTAATGCGTGGGTTCGATACGGTACTTAAGAGAATGTCTGAATGGGAGGAGAAAGTACATACGATAAACCCAAATTATAAAGTCAGACATGACGGCTTTGGGTGGCTCAACGCGCGAGAGTGGTACGAATTGGTCGGTATGCATTTTCGCCATCACCTGCGCCAGAAGGTCGAACTGGAACAAAAGCTTGAGTTTTGATTTTTAATCCAAATGTAAAGAGGTGTAGGTATGAGGAATTTAGGGACGATGAATGTTGATGTTATTACGTTGTTTGTGGAGGATTTGCATAGGGTGAGGATATTCTATCAAGAAGTATTTGGACTATCCGCCGTTTATGAAGACGATGTGTCTGTGGTATTCGACTTCGGAAATATGAGCATGAATCTCCTGAATATTTCCGAGGCACACGGTCTGATCCATCCTGGGACAGTTGCAAGCCAAGAATCCGGATCGCGGTTCCAGTTTACCATCCGGGTTGATGATGTGGACGCGATATGTAACGAATTGAAAACACGTGGCGTTGTTCTACTTAACGGTCCAATGGACAGACCGTGGGGAGTACGCACTGCTGCCATCATAGATCCGGCAGGACATGTCTGGGAGATTGCGCAGCAATTGACATAGGGCCGGGTTGTGTCTTGAACACAAGAAAGTTATATGAAATCGGCGGGTTAAAGTGCACAGGGAGTGATCATTATTTATTCTTGGTTGTCGGACTATGTAGAACCCGAAAAGTCAGATTTACGTACTAATCATGGTTCGATTTATCTAAAAAGAATTCAAACGGAATCCCCAGATTCAATAACTGAAACAGCCACATTTTTCATTACGCATAGCATGATTGCTTCAATTGATACTTTGGTATGTCTCCCTATTAGAAACGAACAATCAAAAAAATTAATTCTTGGAGAAGTAGCAGTACATTTTGAAGATGTAAAGCTAGTTTTCTCGAATGGTCAATTAGAATTAATAAATATGCGCATTGTTAAAGAGAAGTCGAGGGATCTATTTAATAGCAGTACATTAGAAATCCGCAAAATAACTTTTGATCTTTACAGAACAAAGGACATGAGCAATTGGGTAACCCCACATAAGAGATCCTTTAGCTACTACACAATAAAAAACGATAATTTTGAAAAACTTGCACTTCGAAATACAGAAAGGTTACAGCAGTATATCTATGATGAATATTTTAGTTTTAATGAAACACTCTGTTTATTACCTAATGGCTGGATATTTCAAGAAAACCTGAAAGACTCATTATGCTTAAGATTTTTTGTAAGCTTTATACCTACAATTAATTTATGGATCGACAATGAAAAGAATGAAGTTGCGCTAATAGAATTATTTAAGAAGCCCTTGTAGTATCTCGAAAGAATCGTCGACCAACTTGTAACAAAAACGTTTTACGACATACACCAAAGGACGAAAACCATGATAAAAGGTATCCTATTTGATCTAGATGGGACATTACTTGATCGTGACAAATCATTGGTCGCTTTTCTTGAAAGCCAATACAATCGCATTCAGGCTTTTCATGTTGTAGAAAGACAAACGTTTATTCAAAGATTTATTCAATTAGATCAGAAAGGATATGTATGGAAAGATAAAGTCTATCAAAAGCTCATTGATGAATTGAAAATCGACTTAACGTGGGAAGAACTACTAGAAGACTATGTGGAGTCATTTCAAAACCACTGCACTGGGTTTGCTGGATTAATTGAATTGCTCGAGTTCTTAAAGAGTCAGAATTTAAAGACGGGCATTATTTCAAATGGATTTGGAAGATTTCAAATGAACAACATTAAGGGACTTCAAATAGATCATTATTTTGATGAGATATTGATTTCGGAAAATGAAGGCTTAAGAAAGCCAGATATTGAGATATTTAAGAGAGCATTAAGTCGCTTAGGTTTAGAATCTCAAGAAACAATGTTTGTAGGGGATCATCCAGTCAACGATGTTGAAGCAAGTATAAATGCAGGAATGATTGGAGTATGGAAAGAAGATAACCACTTTGAAAGACCATCTGGGGATTACATATTAATTAATAACTTGATGGAAATTAAAGATATCATAGTAAGATCGACGATGTGAATCCAATAACGCTATGTGAATTATTCGCAACGATGAATTGAGGGATAAGATACCAGAATATTCTCAAATCCAAACTTCTCGCATCTCCCCAATCAGTCTGGGATTTATTTTACTAACGAAGCAGCGCTTTAATTAAACCCAAATACCTTGAACGTTTTAGGAAATCTACGCAAATCCTTAAAACTAATCATTAAGGAATGATAACATGTATTTTCCTGTAATGTATCTTCAATTGGGAAGAAACCTGACTCTAAACTCTCAGAAGTTTCAATTAATTCCCCTCCTATTGGTTTTGCTAAAAATAATGTGTTAAATGAGCTAGCGCTTAAAGAATTTATTCAAATGAATTATGGAATTGCAGAAATTTTATATTGCCGATTTTTAGTGAGAGGAATGAACGATACATATCTGATTAAAACAATTGATAAAAAATATGTGTTTAGAGTATATCGTACACCTTGGCGCAGTAAAACGTCCGAAATTGAATTTGAACTTGATCTATTAAATTACTTATTAAAAAGTGGTGTTCCGGTTGCGCATCCGAAACAAGCATTAGATTCTGGATACATTCACTTTTGAATCAGAAGAGATGGCTTATCGTTATGGGAAGTCAGTTGCAACAATTCACTTAAAGAGCGTTGATTTTGAAACAAAGCACGATCGTCCATTATTGGATTTAAAACAATTAATAGAAGAACCACTAAAGGTAATAAAGAAGAGCCTGATTCTTCAAATTAATGATTACAATTTCATTGAAAGCATTGGCAAGAAGATCATAACAAAAATTACGGAATTGCAAAGTGAAATGGATTGGGGAATATGTCATGGAGATTTACATGGAGGAAATGCTCATATTAGAGCCGATATTATAACTCACTTTGATTTTGACATTTGTGGATATGGATGGAGGGCGTATGATTTAGCGGTATTTAAGTTTGCAAGAGAGCTCGAAGCCGACAAGAAATCAGGAGAGGGGAATAATTCCAATCAGATTTGGATTGCTTTCTTAGAGGGGTATAAATCGATTAGAAATTTAGGTCAAAGAGATATTGAATCCATTCCCTATTTTTGTGTTATAAGGCAATTATGGCTTATGAAATTGTCGCTTCAATATTTCCGAGATTTGGACATAGTAGGATCTGTAAATGCAATATTTCAATGAAGAAATTGAACTCCTAAAGAGAATGACATCGAATTTAGGAATTTGAAAGATCGAAATGGGGACTGATCGCGGAGCTATAGAAATTGGTGAAACACCTTCCGAAGCTTTATGTCGAAAGGTTATGGAAGGGGCGAGTCGAAATACAGGAATGTTAGTTGAAATCTATGCAATACACGAAAGGAGATCCAATGAAGAAATTAGCAACCTTTTTATTAGAGATTTGTAGAATAGTTATTTTATTTGTACTTACTTTGTATGTATTGAATTTACTCGAAAGAAATCTCATTAAAATCATAACTGGAAGGACGGAATTTTATTGGAGTATGACTATTGGAAATCTATTTTTCTTTTTTATATTATACAGAAATTACTATCAATTTAATGGATGGTATAAAAGTGAACAGAATATAAAACTAAACAAAAGTACAAGTAGAATGTTTATTTTGATATCTATTGGATTAATAATTGTGCCTATTTTGATAAACATTAAATAAAGAATATTGAAGTTCAAACTAGGAGTGATTGGATGAGAAGTATTAAAGCAATTCGATCTTTATTTTTAATAATTATTTGTACATTTCTGATTAGTGCATGCAGTAAGAATAGCCAAGCTGACGTTGTGGATGATGGTCAAGTTATTAATTCAATTTCAATTGGTCTTGGTGGAGAACCAGATAATACACTCGTAACTTATAACTTTAATATTTGGAATAAAACGAGGAATACAATTCTCATAAGGTCTATTGAACCCGTATTAAGTGAAAATCTTCAACAAAGGTTACTAGATAATGAGATCAAAAATGAAGTTAATAGAACGATTAATGGAAGTACTTCAGAAATTTTTACTGGATCATTTCAATTAAACACTCAAGGATTAGATAAACAAGCGATCGAAAAACTGAAAATTAGAATAGAGAAGTTTAAAATTATAACTGAGCAAGAATTGGGGCTAGAAACGCATTAAGAACTTTGTCAGTAATTCAAGAAGGCTTGCACTTCACATAACACCTTCGAGCCCTTCGGCTCTCGATCCGCTGGCCCTTCGGGCTTAAGGGTGTTGGACCCCATGAATACATAATCTGAAATTGCCGAAAGGAAGTCTAAACATGAAAGAAACAACTGTAGTTCATACAATTATTTCATCTTTGAAACAAAGATTAACGGATAGTAATAACATATTTAAGCTTCAATTAGATAAGGGTTACGTTACTGAATCGACCTGTAAGTTCAATGATCCTGCTGATGCAAAGGAGCTTGACCAATTCATTACAAAACTAGGATATAAACTTCCAGAAGATTATTATACTTTTTTGATGATTTCAAACGGATGCAATCTGTTTGATCATCCAGAGTATGGCGGGGAATCTTATTTGCACCGTTGGCAAGTCATAAATGAGATCACAACCGAAGAACCAAGTGAAGGGTACCTAAAAATCGGATATATCTATCAGTCGGAATTAGTGATTGATTTAAAATCATACCAAGCTGGGGATAACGATTATCTATTAATAAAGGATTGCATTGATCAGTTTAGTGAATCAAAGAAATTAAACATGAATTTTGAAATGTGGCTTGATAGATTTGTAATCTCACAGGGGTCTAAGTTCTGGGAGTGGCCTAGAATAACATCTAAACTATACTATTCCTACTGAATGATTCAAATTGGAGGTAACCATGATTACAATTAAAACAATGACTCAAGATCAAGCATCTAAGCTTAAGGAAATTGACCGATCGGAGCATATTGATCTTATATATGAAATGCACAAGGGTCGCGTAGTTGAAACCTTTAAGAATCACGAATGTTCCAATTGGAGTGAAGATTTATTAAAGGAGATTCAAGAACGGTATTTATTCGAATTAAGTAATGGAGGCATAGCAATTGGTGCATTTGATGGTGAGAGTCTTGTTGGATTTGGCGTACTCGCCCATAAGTTTAGAGGGAGAAATAAAGATCAGCTTCAAATTGATTTGATGTATGTAACGAGAAATTATAGGAGACTAGGAATTGGTACTCAAATAATGAATGAATTAAGTAATGAGGCCCGTAAGAGAGGCGCAGAATATCTGTATATTTCATCGACAGAAACAAAGTCTGCAGTTTCTTTTTATAAGCAAAATGGAAGTCAAATAGCAGAAGAGATAGATGAAGAGCTATTTACTAAAGAACCTAAAGATATTCATATGATCAGAAAGCTATAAAATTTGCAATGATTCGATCATTAAATACGAAAGAGGCGTGAGGCAATATGGTTTCTATCTTTTTCTGGCCTTTAATGATTGCATCAATAATCTGTTCTGTGCTAGGAATCATAATGAAGAGCTATCGAGGTCTATATGTCTCTGCTATTTTGATAATCCCCATGTCTATATATTTAGCTGGATGGCCTATATTTCTGATTTGGGGATTAATATTTCCTTTGTTTTATGTAGGAGCTGCAAAATTTATACAAAATAATAAACGTTTACTTTCGCTTTTGGCATGTGTACCTGTTTATCTTGTAATTGGATGGTTAGGGTATGTGGTCATAAATCAACAATAAAGATGATTTTGGCACAGGAACGCACGGCAACTGCATTGATTAATCAATTGAAGGAGTAATTATTATCGAAACTATTGTACAAGTAGTGATTGGTTTAATCGTTTTTTTGTATATTCTTATTCTGTTTTCACTTACAAAACTAGAATTAAAGATTATATATAAACCCATACTTGCACTTGTAGAAGTATTGATGATGATAATAATTGCGTTTTTTTTCTGGATACTTATGTATATGTTCCATTTAAAATCCCTTAGCTTTGGTGTAGTAATAGGTCAAATTCTTGCTCTCGTTTTAAGTATAATCGTAAATGGAATTATTCTAATGATTTATAATATGGCTTTTTTGAATCCTAAGAGAAAAAACAAAGAAGAAGTTTTTATTTTAGTTATTATCGTAATGTTTCTAATTCATTTCATATTTTCATTTTCGTTTGGCTGGAAGACAGTTCATAATGACGACGAATATAGAGTTTCAACCACTCAAGAAATTTTCGAAAATTAAAGATCGTTTTGTGAAATAGACTTAATGACTTGAGAAAGAAGGACATATCCATGGCGATTATTGCATGTACAAAGAAACTATTTGATTTTGCCGGTTTTTCAATGTCACCGCTCCCGGAAATTGGATACAGACCATTACACAGCTGGCATACGAAGATTTAATTAGCGGGAAGGCTAGTGGGAGGGGGATTTAATATTGACTATCTTTTATCTTATTAGACATGGCGAGCCGGATTGGGGCTTAAAGGATAAACGAAATTTACAGGGTGCTTTAAGAGACTTTGTCCCTTTAACAGAAAACGGTATAAATCAGGCTGAACAAGTAGTAGAAAAGAATTTGTTTTTATCGCAATGTGATTTGATTGTCTCATCTCCATTTACTCGATCATTACAAACAGCAGCTATTATAAATAGGAATCTAGGGTTGCCTTTAAGAGTTGAATTTGATTTGCATGAGTGGACTCCCGATAACTGGCAAGCTACATCTGTAGAAGAAATTACAGAACTTTGGATAGATTATATGAAACATAATGGAAGTTACCCAGAAGGAGAAAGCAAGTTATGGGAAACTAAAGAGAGCTTACTAGAGAGAACGAGGAAAGTATTACACAAATATCTTGATAAATCTAAAGTCATAGTAGTTTGCCATGGGATGGTTATTGCAACATTAATGGAACTAATATCTGATGAAATTCAATTATGTGGGGTTTATGAATACAAAGCACTAATGAATAGGTAGCCATCTGATAACACTGAATTCACGCTGAGGGACTTTCATCCCTTGGTTGTCAGATGTATAATCATGGAAGATATAGAGAAATCTTAAACACTCTGAACTTCATAAATAAATGACAAAACCCTAAAGGAGAATGCGAGCATGAATTTAGAAACAAGTAAGTTAGATTATGAAAATGAAAAATATTTCGGGATCTGCTTTTAAGAAAGTGATTGCGCAAGAGCTAAAATTTGAAAATGTAAATCTATCGAAAACCGAAGTAAATAATTCGAATATGAGTGAACTTACATTAAATGATGTAAATGCTTCTGGAAGTAGATTCAGTGATATTAATTTATCTGAAACATGTATTAAAGATGCAAACATGAGTAACATGGTCATTGAAAACATCCATTTATATGGAACAGAATTTTCAAATATCATGCTCCCTAAAGAAGAGGACGGGAACCATTGTCCTGATGGAGACTATAAACCTATAACATTCAAAAATTGTAATCTGACGAATATGGAGATCATAGATTGTGATATAACAGGATTAAAAATCAATGGAATATTAATAGAAGAGCTATTAAAGAGAGAATAAGACATTTTGTAGATTCAGAGTGTCTCAGACAACACATGACCCGGCCTAAGATAAGAGCTATCTAAGACCGGGTTATGTTGTGAATACAGTTTCTTATCTAAGGAGGCAATATCAATGTATTTTGAGAATCTCAGTCAGGTTAATTTGTTTGAAAAAAATTTAGAAAATTCAATCAGATGGTATGTAGAAGTTTTGGGATTGCGATTGCTTCAAAGATGTGGAGAATATAAGGAAGTCATATATGACTAAACCCTCACTTATCTTATTATCGGTAGCATTAATTCTCGTTATTGTAGCTTACGTGTATATTGCAAATAGTGCACCTTTAAAATCTTATGGACATTCAAATTATTATTACGAGGACAAGGTCATAATCGAATTAAATAATAAAGGGCACAGCAATATAAAAATCATGGATGTACTTGTGAATGATAATAAAAAACCTGTAGAAACTGAACTGGTAGTAAGTTACACTGGAAGGCTCGCTTTGGCAGGAATTGAGTCCGATCCCTATGCAAAGTTTATGAAGATCAATGAACAACCAATTAATCCTGAATTATCAGGTGAACAGGCATACGAAATTTTGCAGACGAATGAATACAAGACTCCTCTTCATTACGGCTTACAAATTGTGAATAATGGAGAAATTCGGAGTGTTACAATTAAGTACAAATATTATGGGATTACGAAGAAAGCTAGATTTGAGCTTCGCACAGACTAACTAGGTCAGAACTTTTGGAGAAAAGCAGGGTTTGAACCGTACTATATGAACATGAAATGATTTTAAATGGTACTTTAAAGTAATACAAGAGGTCCATCGTGTTACAAAGAAAGGGGTTAAGGATTTGTCCAAACTGAGAGCCTTATTTATGTTTATAGGAATTTTATTTGCTATTTCAGGTTGCACGCAGAAAAATGAAGATTTAATAATTGGTAATTGGGTAGGGGATCAGGCTTCCCAAAAGTTTGGAGTGATTGAGGAATTGAGTCAATACAATTACTTGGAAATAACAAATACTGAAGTAATAATAAAAAACTTTGTGTATTTAATGCAGGATAATAAAATGGTAATGGAGTTCAGTGACGGGGAAAAACAAATGAAATATGAATTGATTAATAAGAATCATATAACGATTAATAATAAACGATATACAATTGATTTAAAGAAAAACGAGATGACAATAAAAAATGAAAATGTAGAATTACACTATAAAAAAGAAGGTAAGTAAGAAAGGATAATCATGAAAGAGTTAGAAGTTGCAATTCAATTAAGGGAGTCAGGGAATTTAGAAGAGGCACGATCATTACTATTGAAATTACTTGAACAACAACCGTTAAATCCCTCCGTTTGGTATCAGTGTGCTTGGCTTCATGACGTTCTGGAATTAGAGAGGGAAGCAGTGCCTTATTATAAGAAATCCTTAGAGCTCGGATTACAAGGAGAGGAAAGACAAGGGGCATTATTAGGGCTAGGAAGTACATTTAGAACTTTAGGGATGTATGAAGAAGCGAAACTCATATTTGAGAAAGCGATTAAAGAGTATCCGGAACGAAGAGAATATCAAATTTTCTATGCTATGGTTCTATACAATATGAATGAATTCAGTGAAGCAATGTCAATTTTATTAAAGCAGCTAGCAGAAACTAGTAATGATGAAGGGATTCAAGACTATAGGAAGGCCATTCTGTTTTATTCGGATAAATTGGACTCTAAAGTCGAATGAAGGATTAATTTATGGGAGGATCAAAATGAATAATGACTTGCCGAGATTGGGGCAACCCGCCGTTAGGGCACTGAGGAATGCAGGAATAACGAATTTGCAACAACTTACTCAGTATAAAGAGTCAGAGATAAGTCAATTGCATGGTATAGGACGAAATGCATTAAAACAACTTAGTGAAGCTTTAGAACAAAAAGGGCTCACATTTAAGAGATGATCTATTTCCCAGATGAAGAAGGTGGACAAACCTAATGGATATATTTACGAGAATAAAATCCATCGGAAAAACGGCCAGTATTGCAAAGATTGGGGGATTTCGTCCAGAGACTACCGACTTGAGTTGGTTTGGCGGAAACTTCCTCTTCGATCCGAATACCCCATGGCCAGAAGAAGACGGTATCAAATTGATTCCAATTCTACAAATTTATATCCCGGATATCGAAAATGGGAGAGATATTTTTGGGGATTACGAATTAGCTCAAATATTTATTAATGTAGATCGATTAAATCACTATATTCCGAAGAACGGCGAAGGATGGAGAATTGTTTTCTATAAGGAGATAAAAGGGCTTGTACAATCGACAACTCCTGACACAGCAGCACTCTTAAAACCGTTTCCGGTTAGGTGGAGCCAACATGATAAACCTGATTATCCATGTTGGGAAGAATCATGGGAATATGCCGATATGACCGAAATAAATAATTCAAAAGAGTTGTCGGATAGATTCTTTGATGAATTTACGCGATATTACCAAACGAAAATCGGAGGATATGCGTCATACATTCAATCTCCGATTTCCAAAGACTATGAGTTCATTTTACAAATATCTTCAGAACCTAAACCGGGATTCATGATTGGTGACAACGGAAACATATATATTTATAGATCAAAGATAGATAATGAATGGTATTTATATTGGGACTGCTACTGAAATCTGTAGGCGTCGGATCTTGCCAAAAAATTGAGCGGCAATTCAAGATTGGAATGATGACTTGAGTAACATCGATAATGTTCGGGTATTCAGATGAAAGACACGAAGATCGGAGTAAAAAATGATATGAAACCTAAGAAGAGGTCAAAGACGAGATTAATTCTTGGATCGTATTATTATAAATCCAAAAGATATTTGGAGTGGAATTTGGGTAATGCAAAGTTTGCCAAGCAGGTTGATTCCGCTGCACTTCAGTATACAATTTTCGAGCATAAGACCCCTTTATTGAGAAGGCTAAAGGATGTAGAGATGATCTTGCAGTATAATAAAATTAAAAATCTAGAAATAGCAATTCGTAAAATAGATAATATCATGATTTATCCGGGCGAAACATTTTCATATTGGAAGTCGATCGGTATCCCAAGCAAAAGAAAAGGTTATGTTGAAGGGATGACTTTGTTTTATGGAGGGTTTAAGCCAGGTATTGGGGGAGGACTCTGTCAGCTATCGAATCTGATTTATTGGATGACCTTACATACTCCTCTAACGGTTACGGAGAGACATCGACACAGTTACGATGTATTTCCCGATTCGAATAGAACTCAGCCATTTGGAAGCGGGGCAACTTGTGCATATAACTATCTTGATTTAAGAATATATAATCCTACAGATCAACCGTATCAATTATCGATAAAAATGGATTCGAACTTTTTATATGGGGAATGGAAAACGATAAACGAATCAACACTTTCCTATGAGGTTTATGAAAAGGAACATAAGATATCCCAGGAATATTGGGGTGGTTACATCAGATCTAACTCGCTCTATCGAAGAACAATGAATCGTTATGGTGAACTGATTTCCGATGAATGGATTACTGAGAATATCGCTTTAATGATGTATCAACCATTTTTGGAATCATCGAACAAGGGCTGATTCAACTACATATTCGAAATTTTCGTTAAAAGCGGCAGAACAGAACTCTAAGGGGATCTGATCTGCCGCTTTTTTTATGAACCAATTGACCAATCAAACCCATACGTGATATATTGTGCATACACAACATACACAATTTTGGAGTGGAGGTATGGTATGCTGGCACTAGACATTCGCAATGTAAATAAGCAATACCCGAGTTTTCAGTTAAAGGATATATCGTTCCAGCTCGAAAAGGGTTATATTATGGGGTTTATCGGTGCCAATGGAGCTGGAAAAACAACCACAATCAAATCGATCCTAAATATGATTCATACGGATAGCGGTGAGGTTCATATTCTGGGCAGAAACATAGCCGAATATGAGCTCGAATTGAAGCAAGAAATCGGATGCGCATTTGGCGGTAATGATTTTTACAATCGCAGCAAGATGAAAACGTTGACCGATGTCATTAAGAAGTTCTACAAGAATTGGAATGATGAGACCTATGCTAACTATTTGAGAAGATTCAAATTGGACGAAAACAAAAAAATTGCCGAGTTGTCTACGGGAATGAAAGTAAAGTATAGCTTGGCTCTTGCCTTATCTCATGGGGCGAAGCTACTCGTCCTAGATGAACCGACAAGCGGACTCGATCCGGTCGCTAGAGACGATCTGTTGGATATTTTTCAAGAGCTCGTCGTCGATGGCGAAATCAGCATCCTTTTCTCAACTCACATTACGTCCGACTTGGAAAAGTGCGCGGATTATATTACCTTTATCGAAAATGGGAAAATCATTGCCAGTTCTGAGAAAGACGAGTTTAAGGAGTCCTATCGTCTGCTGAATGGTGCCGAAAGTCAACTCAATCAGGTGAAAGAACGTCTCATTTCCTACAAAATCAATTCCTTCGGATTTACGGGATTGATTCACTCCCGAGACTTCGAACCTACCTTCGACATTAAAGCGACCATACCGAGCCTCGAGGAATTCATGATTTATTTCGCGAAAAAGGAGGATACCCATGTATAACTTAGTGATGAAGGATTTGAAATTAGGAGTAAATCCTATGTTTTTCTTATTGCCTATATTGATGGGCGCCTTAATGCTCGTTCCTGGATGGCTATATTTTCTCGTCCCTCTGTATTTTTGTTGGATAACGATACCGAATATGTTTGCCGGATTTAGAACCCAGAACGATCTGATATTTACTACGATGATGCCTGTATCCAGAAAGGATATAGTGAAAGCAAGGGTGTTCGTTATTGTCATCCTTGAAATACTGCATCTTGTCATCGCCATGATTTACGGGATGATCACGATTCGCTTATACCCGCATCTGATCTACTATTTCTTCGCACCGCACATGGGTTTTTGGGGTCTATGTTTTGTCATGTTTGCGATCTTCAACTTGGTATTTGTGCCTATGTATTACAAAACGGCGTATAAATATGGAGGGGCGACGATCTCATCCATTACGGCCGCTATGCTTTTTGCCGGAGTAGCACAATGGCTGGGAATCCAGAATTCTTTTCTCTCTGACACTTTTAAGGGTACCGGGGTCGACAATATGGCGCTTCAAATAACTATCCTGATCGCAGGAATCGTAATTTATATTGCATTTACTATGATCGCTTATCGAATTGCGGTTAAACGATTCCTAAAAGTAGAAATCATATGAACGTATCGATCTCGAACACATCGGAAAAGCCGATCTATCAGCAGCTTTTCGAACAAATCAGCGCTCAAATTCTGAAAGGCGAACTGGAAAGCGGCTATTGTTTACCACCCATTCGACAAGCAGCCCAAGAGCTTCGAGTTAGTGTCATTACCGTTAAGAAAGCTTGGGAAGAGCTTGAACGATGTGGTTTGATCAATACTGTAACAGGAAAAGGGTGCTTCGTAGCGGAGTTTTCGTCCGATGAGATGCTCCGAATACGCAACGAAATGATCTTGAATCAAATGGAGATCGACATTTCCTACTACAAATCGTTTGGCCTTACCTTAGATGAAGTAATTGCGCTGTTGAAAAAGATTTATTAACTTTATTATTCCCGCCTCCAGTGGATGGACCGGAAAGCTCTCATTACGGGGGCTTTTTTCATTGGCAAATTCCGCGATTCACTCTGTGGGGCTTACATCCATTGATTGTCGGATGTATAATCATGGGAGAAACACAAACAATGGAAATTTCAGCGAACAGGAGTATGTGGTGGAATGGGTCTATTTAAGAAGTTAAGAAATAAATATGTAATTTGGCATGCAAATCGTGTTAAGTTTCCGGAATTTACTCCAAGTATTATCGTCAGAAAAAAAGCAGCTTTTTCTGGAAGGGTTCAAAAGGTAGGATTTCGCTTGGAAATTTATTGTATAGCCCGAAGAATGAAAATAACGGGATGGGTGAGAAATCTAAAAGATGGGAGTGTTGAAGCAGAATTACAGGGGGAACAGTCGCATATAGATTTTCTGATCAATTGCATGCGGTCACTGAAACGGGCGTCTGTAAAGAAAATGGCTATAATTGATCTGCCTATTAGAGAGGATGAAGAAAGCTTTACGATAGTGGAATAAAGTTAAAAATTCTATGGAGGTGCCAAATGAAATCTAAAGTATTTATTTTATTCATGGTTGGGACAGTTTGTTTGTCATTATTAGGCAATAAAACTACGAGCGCTAAAGAGGATCTTCAAATATACCTTAACGGATCAAAGACGGATTCTTCTATCATGATCGTAAAAAATACAGTATTTGTACCGATTGAATATATAAATTCAAATCCCAAGCTTACTTTCGGATATATTGAAGGCGAAAATCCAAAATTAATTATTCTTGAAAGTAATGACTTTACTGTCTATCTTACGATTGGAAGCAAGGATGCTAAAAAGAATGATGAGAACATAAAAGTAACAACCCCACCATTTACAAAGAATGATCATAAATGGATCCCTTTAAGATTCGTTGCCGAAACATTTGGACTTAAGGTGAATTGGGACCCTAATACGAAAAATGTATCCATTCAAACACCAAGTAAAAGTAAATAAGCTAGGGGCTAACATAATGGAGCGTGTTCATTTAATTAGGCCTTCATTAAGTTTGAAGGATGAATATTTGGAATTTTATCAAGAATGGAAAAAAAGTGGGGAAGATATGGTCCCCTGGGTTATTAGTCGAGACCCATCCGATTTTGAGAAGATGATTGGATGGTTGAATGATAATGAAAGAGGGATTAATCTTAACGAAGGTTGGGTTCCGGATTCGACATTTTGGTTGGTTTCTGAAAGAAATAGGATCTTAGGTGTAGTAAATATAAGACATAAATTGACGGAATTTTTAATGAATAGAGGCGGACATATTGGCTATGGTATACGCCCATCAGATAGAAAGAGGGGGTATGCTACCCAATTATTATCCTTATCTTTGGACGAAGCAAAGAAGTTAGGCATATATAAAGTTCTAGTCGTTTGCGATGAGAATAACGTTGCCTCTGAAAGAACGATTATTCGTAACGGAGGTATATCAGACAATGATTTTATCGAAGAGGACGGGAACGTCATTAAGAGATATTGGATAAACCTTTGAAATCGATTCGAACGGATAAAGTTCTGTAGTCATTAATGGAGGAGATCTAATTGTCTCGGCCACAAATCGATATTTTAGAACCATGGATTCCCGAGTCGTCCACGATTTTTCTTGAAGAACTCTATGATGAGCTATCTAATAATCATATCCTTTACGGAGCTGAACTTCATGTGATTGCTCGAAGATTAGATAAAGACGAAGTGCTTTTTCAATTTCAAGAAGATTCAAATAAATACGTACAAGTGCATCTAACCTGGAAACAAGATAAAGAATCCAATCCAACATGGCCACGATTTATCATATTTAATTCTATTGAAGAGTGGGTTAACCAGGTAATGCTACTTGATCACAAAGAATATGAAACAGATTAGGTTTTTGATTTGTGTGGGAAGTAAAGGAGAGAAAGATAGATGCCCTATGATATTGATAGTAAATTTGTGATTGCGGTAGCCTCTAGTGCATTATTTGATCTTACTGAGTCTGATCGTGTATTCAGAGAGAATGGTGAAGAATTTTATCGTAAGTATCAGAGAGAACAAGAAAATAAAATATTAACGCCAGGTGTGGCTTTTCCATTGATCAAGAGATTGTTGAGCATTAACACGTCTCAGGATCAAATCGTCGAGGTTGTATTGCTATCAAGGAATGATCCCGATACAGGTTTGAGGGTTTTTAAGTCCATTGAGTATTACGGGTTAACGATTAGTAGAGCTGTTTTTGTCGCGGGTAACAATCCATTTAAGTATATGGCTGCTTTTAATGCTAGCTTATTTTTATCTGGAAATCCAGACGACGTTAAAGAGGCAGTTGAGCATGGCTATCCCGCAGGGTGTATTTATCCGTCTGAATATATAGACAACGATGATGATAATGAAATACGATTAGCATTTGATTTCGACGGGGTCATTGCTGACGATTCGGCGGAGTCTATTTTTCAAGATGGAGCTTTAGATACATTTCATTCTCATGAAAAGAAGCTAGCGGATCAACCTTTAGCTGCAGGTCCCTTATTTAGATTCTTTATGGAAATTTCAAAGCTACAACAAAGAGAGATTCTAAAGAATAATAATGATCCTAATTACAAACCAAGAATCAGATTGGCAATTGTGACAGCGAGAAATGCCCCCGCACATGAAAGAGTAATTACGACTCTAAGAAAACTTGACATTAGAATTGATGAGGCATTTTTTCTTGGTGGAATCGAGAAAATAAGAGTATTAAATGTTTTTATGCCGCACATTTTCTTTGATGATCAAGTAGGGCATATTGAAGGTGTTGCCAGATCTTTCCCTTCGGTTCATGTTCCATTTGGTGTCGTTAATAACAAGGATTCTGTAAAAATGGGTGAGTAGATTTAAGGGCCAGCTATTAACTCCACTCAGATTTATTTGCCCAGCCTTGTTGTTTGCGAATAAAAACGATCTGGCCAATATGATAAGTGTTATGGGTACAAAGATTTGATATCGCGGCCCACCAAGGGCAATCACCAGGATAATCGGGTACGAAAGTATCAAGCTTTGACTCGGGGTGATCTGTTATCACTTTGCGGAACTCGTAAAACAACCCATCCAATTTAGTTACCGCTTTCCTCCAGTTTTCTTCGTTTATTTCTTCCTCGATATTGAAAGTACTTGCGTTATTTTTACCAATCGATTTAAAGGATTCCTTGCCAATAAAGTAGGTTAACCATTTGTTATTCCAATACGTCAGGTGACTTACAAGCTGCCAAATGGAATGGCTCGTTTCATCCTTTCTCCACACTGCTTGCTCCGCTGTCAGATCTTTGACCGAATCAACAAATGTTGGAAACCAACTCAAGTCATTATGACAAGCCGCAAGTTGATCTAATAAAACATCTTTCTTTGAAGAACTCATGTTACCTCTCCTTTTTCGAGACCAATTGTTCGATTCGTGCAGCTGTTCTACGTAAATTGTAACATGGTACCTCTCGATGTTGTCTGGAGAATTCAATAATATTGAACTATTCTGTGTTCTTTTCGTATATATGAACGAAAGGGTTAAGTTGGATCGTTGGGTGAACGTAAATTCTAACGAATCATTAAAGGAGAAGAATGAATAATTTAAGGCACTCATGGCCAATAATTGCCGGTATGATATGGTCGTTTGTATTTGCATTAATGAGCTTTTATTGGGCATGCGGGGGCATGATTGGAGCAGCTACATTAGGCGGAGAGATATATCAAATGGCTTTATCTAGACAGCCGGATTTCATTAAAATCTTATGGCTAACAGGAGTAGTTAAAGTAGTTGGCGGAGTATTATTATGGATGATGTTAAGTGATTGGAAACATGATTTTATTAGAAAGAGTATTTATTATGCGGCTTTCACAAGTGGAATACTATTATTTGTTTATGGACTGGCAAACTTTGCAACCATTTTCCTATCTATCATCAATGTATTAGAGCTAAAGATCGAAAGTGAAGCTAGATGGTGGCGGCTATTATTTTGGGAGCCCTATTGGATGTTGGGGGGAATTTTATTTTTCATTTCAAGTAAGAGATTTGCTCATAACCTTTGACAAGGGTGGATTCGCATGTACAATCAAAGATTTCCGTTAATTATTGTAATCATTTTATTATTGGTAAGTGGTTGTACTGGTAATCAATCAGATGATTCAGCACCTTCGGCTCAGAGTTCTCAACCTTCACTAGGAGCCGGCAACCTTGTCGAGCAAGCGGAGGTACCTAGTGATAAGTTTATGATGGATTTAAGAGAAACCTTGAATTTATCCTTCAAGATTTTACAAGCAATGGATGGAAAAGATTATACATTTTTAGAATCCGTAACAGCTTCGGGAGTAACGATCGATAAAGAGAATAATCAAGTAATTTACAACTTTAGTGGAGAAGAAATGAAGTATGATTTCCTTACAGGAATAAATTTAAATAACTTAGAATATTGGGGTTCGGGGTATATCGAGAGCTCTTCAAGATTTCAAATTGTGCTTGCAAAATTCCTTAATGATACTCATGGTACGATATATTTTGATTTTATTAAAGAGAGTAACCAGTGGCTATTTAATGGGATTACAACAAATGCTTAGAGTGGTGGATAAATGACATGAACATTCTAATTGCGCAGCCCCGTCTGGAGAGACAGCTCACACAGCTCGAATATGAGATGTCTGCTCATTCAGATGTAGATGTTGTTATTTTTCCCGAAGGATATATTAATCATAATATTGAACATGCATGTGAACTTGCTAGAAAACATTCAAAAATTATCATTTCAGGACATAAAAATCCGAAAGACAGGGCGCTTATCATCGACCGCGAAGGCAGAATTCTTCTCGATCGAGCCAAATACGATGAATCAGCACTGGTTGAGACTGAGGGTAAAGTCATTGGTTTGATTCTTTGTGATGAACTGATTATTCAAGGCATGAGTAATATGAAACCCACAACGATAGACTTCATTGTTCACCCCATTGGAGTCGGGATGTTCAGCGAGGATCAATTTGACGAATGGATTGCTGCAGCTAGAAAGATCGCCATACAATATCACGTTATGATAATCGGAACGAGTCATGCAGACGGATCTTTTAGAGGCAGCGACATTTCAATACCGATCGCTTACTGTATCGATAAGGATGGCGAAGATATATTCGTTTCAAAGAATGATATTCGAACAAGGATATTGAATTTTGATTCCGGTGAAGATTTCGTAACACAATAATACAAGGCGGTGCAGAAATGTCGGACAATTGGAATACTTACTTAACAGTCATTGATAACAAACCAGCTTCATTTATGTTGGATATGGAACCTTGGAAAGATGGTTCCAATGAAATGTTCGTCTACTTGTATCGGCTCAGTGTTACATTGAATGAACCGAATGAAAATGGATTAACTTGCGATAAAGAAGCAACCAAATTGTATGAGATTGAGGATTCAATTCATGATGCCTTGGATAGTCATTATATGTTTGTCGGAAGGATCACCACGAACGGCAGGAGAGATTTTTATTACTATACGGACGTTATAGAGGCTAGCAAATTGGAACATCTTGCCGAAACAAATCTTGAAAATTATTCTTATCACTTCAGCCGAATTGAAGAGCAGAACCCAGGGGCCTTCTATTATGAGTTTTTATATCCCCAAAAATCCGAAATGCAGAGAATGATTAACAGACAGATCGTTAATAAACTTAATGAACTTGGAGACATCTTGGACAAACCTAGAACCGTTAATCATTGGATCTACTTCAACTCATCTGAGTCTAGTCATCTTTTCATGGAGAAAGTTCAAAAGGATGGATTTTTGATTGAGGATCAGGACTCACAAGATGTTAAGATCAGGTTGAGAATATCAAGAAACGACTGTGTTGATTTTCACTCTATCGGCGATGTAACTGATTATTTAGTAAATGCGGCACAAGAATTTCATGGGGAATATGATGGCTGGGAGACGAAAGTCTTTAAAGAACCGGAAAGCCTCTTCAGCGGATTGAAAAGGATTTTTAAGCGGGGAAAGTAACATTAAAGATCTGACGAGATATTTGAGGATGAATCGGGACTTTCGCCCATTGGGCGTCAGATGTATAATCATGGAAGATGACTCAGACAGCAAACGACCCGGCCTAAGATAGGAGCTATCTTTGGCCGGGTTGTGTCGTATTTATAGATGCGGAGGCGCAATCAAATATGGCAAATAAAAGAGGAGACAAATTGAACGGTCATGAACAAGTCGCTGAATTTATGAACAAGCTTGAACATCCATTTAAAAAAGAAATCGAAGAGGTCCGAACCATCATACTCAGTGCTAACAATCAACTTACCGAGTATATTAAATGGAACGCTCCGAGCTTCTGTTTAGATAATGAAGACAGGATCACATTCAACTTACGTGGCAATGGGTATTTTCAACTTATCTTTCATTGCGGATCCAAGGTAAGAAAATACGAAAGCAATGAACCGTTATTTCATGATGATACTGGTCTATTGGAATGGCTCGCAAATGACAGAGCAACGGTGAAGTTTCGGGACATAAACGATGTAATTGAGAAGCAAGAAAAGCTAATACGGCTAGTAAACCGATGGTTAGAAGTTACAGTTGAAAGGAGATTTCAATGAAGGTAAAGCTTGATCCAAAGGATTATGAAAGTCATGAAATAAGCTGGTTATGCATTAAGCCAATGTTAATAGCTGTTCGAGGGAAGGATCTCCAAACTAAATTAGAAATGTACAACCAACTAAACGAAGGTCAGCAGGGGTTGTTTTTATTCTATTCATTTCATAACCATACGAAGACAATTGCCGAGTTTTATTGGTTTTCCGCCTACAATATTAATGAATTGAAGTCGTGGAAGGGAATTAGGAAAGGGGTTTTATTTTTTAAGGACTTCAAATTGGCTGATCGGTTAGATGAAATCGAAAAGTTCATTGCATCTCAAAGTAAGCTAAACAGGACAATAAGCCCAACCGACCTAGAAAATGATCGCAAATTGTTCGATGAAGTAAAAATCCTACACGAGAAATATACAAAAGACGCAGAGCTTACGATTCAACTGATGAACGAGTGGGTTTTAGCTAATAAGTCAGAGTTTATTGACAATGGATGAGGGAGCGCCATGATGACCAATCTAGATGATATCGTGGAAGCACGTATTTGTAAGTTTGAATCACTAGTACTTATTGGGTTTAGCGGCCAAAGCATGGAAGAAGAGGATACGGTATTTCGAAAGCTGAATGAACGAATGAATGAAATAGCAAATGCTAAAAGTCATGTTCAATACCTCGTCGTGTCGGGTAAGAATCCTATCCCATTCGTTGGAATCGAAGTGACGGCCTCCGGCAATGTTCCTAACGGAATGAATGTTATGATAATTCCGGTAGGAGAATACGTTGTATTTAAGTTTAAGAAAGAGCATATAGGTGAATTCTGGAGTCATGTATGCACAATCGACAACCAACAAAAATATCGTATCGATCTTTCGAAACCACGGTTCGAGATCTTTAAGCCCGAACTGCAAGGTTCTGAATTTATTGAGTGGTATATACCTACTTAGGTGTTTGAATCGGAAGCAGGAACTAGGTAACGAAAGTAGATCATAACAGATAAAATGAAGAGCCGAGAATAAAAGGAGCGATTTCTATGGATAAGAGGTACCCGATTGGCAGATTTGATTACTCTGGAAAAGTTTCATCCACCCAAAGGGAAATTTGGATCAACGAGATTGAGGAGTTCCCTTCAAAACTGAAGGAAGCCGTGAATGATTTATCGGAAGACCAATTAGATCTGAGATATCGTGATGGCGGATGGACAATACGACAAGTTGTTCACCATCTTGCGGATAGTCATATGAATAGCATGATTAGATTTAAGCTTGCCCTGACGGAAGAAACCCCTACCATTAAACCTTATGATGAAAAACAGTGGGCCGAACTTCAAGATTCAACGAATGCCGATATTCATCTATCCGTCATGCTGTTAGAAGCTTTACATAGCAAATGGGTGTTTCTATTGAGATCAATGACGGAATCGGATTATCAAAAACAATTCTACCACCCCGCATACGATAAAATGCAATCGCTTGAGTATACTCTTGGACAGTATGTTTGGCACGGTAAGCATCACATAGCTCATATTTCAACCGCCTTCGGGGGTGAACGACAACATGATCTCGATTCAACAAGTTGAATACGAACAAAAATCTACTTTACGAAATCTTCTACAATTGTATAAATATGATTTTAGCGAGTTTGATTCAGAAGATGATATAAACCCCAGTGGCTTATACGAATACATGTACTTAGATCATTATTGGACGGAAAATGGCAGATATCCATTCTTCATCAAGGTAAACCATAAGCTGGCGGGGTTTGCTCTTGTTAGAACTTTCGGGACAAATGAAAATGAAACGAATCCATTCATCTATTCGATAGCAGAATTCTTCGTCATGAAGAAATATAGAAAGTTAAAAGTCGGACAAACCGTTGCCTTCGAACTGTTTAATAGATTCCCCGGTTGCTGGAAGGTCGCTCAAATAGAAGAGAACGAGCCGGCACAGGCTTTTTGGAGAAAGACGATTGATCGATATACGAACGGAAGATACAAAGAAATACGAGAAGATGATTGGGAGGGTCCAATTCAAACATTTTCGTCAAACATGGAGGATAACGCATGAAAAAGTTTATCAAGCAATGGATACCTAGCTTCGCAATTGCTTTGTTGCTTTCACTATTCATTAAAACCTATGTCGCAGATGCCATGAGAGTCCCAACAGGATCGATGATCCCGACCATACAAATACACGACCGCATCGTTGTCGGAAAAATGATGTGGATGACAAAATTAGATCATGGTGACATCGTTGTATTTCATCCGCCTGTTGCAGGGGAAACGAATTCAAGATTCGTTAAGAGATTGATCGGGTTGCCGGGCGATGTTATTGAAATTAAAGACGGAGTTCTGTTTAGGAATCAAGAAAAGATCGATGAACCTTATATTAAGGAAAAGATGAATTATTCTTATGGACCGACTCAGGTTCCGGATAACAGCTATTTCTTTTTGGGCGACAATCGGAATCTCAGCTTTGACTCGCACGCATGGGAGACTCCGTTTGTAGACAGAGATCAACTAATAGGTAAAGTTATTTTTGATATTCCGACACACTTGCTGTTCAGATAATTCGATAAATGAATTCAGGGGGTCATCCAATGGATAAGAAATTTGCATTTTCGCGAATCGGCTATGTATACGCTCCAACAACCCGCATCGATGAGTCCATTACATGGTACACTGAGCATTTGGAATTCAAGTTAATGCAAAAGTTTCAAGACCGCGGTTCTTTCATAGCCGTTCTGCATCACCCTCACATTAACTCGATTGCACTTGTGCTCACTGAAACAAGTGTCAAGCAGCCCTTGGAGATCAACAGAAATGGGAGTCCCTTTCCGATTATGGCGATGAATTGTCCAGATATTGAATATACGTATCAGTTGCTTAAAGGCAAAGGAGTAACAGTCGACGAGTTACATACTCTTGGAGCGGGTGAAGCGAAGTATTTTTACTTCAGAGATAATGAAGGAAATTTGCTAGAAGCAGCGTGGTCGAAATGGGACCCAAAAGACGAGATAAAGGAAAACTTTTTGAAGTAAACGTTAAGGACTGACAAAGGATTTGAAATTCATTAATAATCTTGCGAATTGGTATATCTAACTATGAGTAGCAGTCGCGATAATGATTCCTAATCAAAACAGTCTAGAGGTTGGAGAGAAACTATGAAGAAGATGAGCTTCTTTTGTTGTGTGTCCGCAATATTACTTCTCTCAGCCTGCACCGATCCTAAAATAAATCAAGGTCCGACTCTTACAATAGAAAGACATGATCCACTGCATAAAATGGGTGATCAAGCGGTCTTCATTCAGACAATTGAAGATATAAAGCAAATAGAAAAGCTGATACAACTCATTAATGATCTTCCAGAATTCCCGGAGGGTATGCAACATTGCCCACTAGACAACGGTGTCAATTATGATTTGAAATTCAACCATATTTATAGTGAGAATGAAGTGAACGTCAAAGCGACAGGATGCCAAGGGGTTAGAGTAAATAACAAGGAATATTGGGGACTCGAACCGCAGGGAAACGGGTTTGGCCCATTTTTTCAAAGCTTGCTTAAAGGAGAAAGTAGATAAAAATGAAAGCACCTATTTTTTTCGGATCGGTTCATCTTCTTATGTATCGGAATGATCAGGTTTTGCTATTGAAAAGAAAGAATACTGGATTCGAAGATGGCAAGTGGAGCGTTGTAGCCGGAAGAATCGACGGCGGGGAAGAAGTAATCGCAGCCGCGATTAGGGAAGCGAAAGAAGAAGCCGGAATAGATATCGATCCAGATCATTTGAAAATTGTTGGCGTCACGCATAGAAAGAACAAAAACTCCGAGTGGATAGATTTTTATCTTGCCGTGCAAGAATGGAAAGGAACAATCATCAACGCCGAACCTCATAAATGTGAAGAACTTAAGTGGTTCGATGTTAATGGTTTGCCTGAAAACATGATTGCATATGTAAGAAAAGCGGTAGAAAAAAACCATAAAGAACTATGGTTCGAAAGCGTCGGATGGTAAAGTCATTTCAAATTGGTGATAAACGATGGAGGGAAGCTCATGGAATTAAAATACAATGACTATCTGATTAGCGACGATAAGTCAAAGATATGTGTCGAGGAAGTCATCGAGATGCTGTCCAGTAGTTATTGGGCCAATACAAGGCCGATTGAACGGACGAAAAAAGCCATAGAAACTTCGTATTGCCTCGGCGTTTTTCATCATGAGAAACAAATAGGATTCGCGCGAGTGATTACGGACTGGGCCACTTTTTATTATTTGTGCGACGTCATTATTCATGAGTCACACAGGGGGAAGGGAATAGGGAAGAAACTCGTCGAGACCATCATCCATGCAGAGGAGCTTGAAGGAATATTGGGACTATTAGGGACGAAGGACGCCCATGAGTTGTACGCGAAGTATGGTTTTATCAAGGATGGAGAACGTTTTATGAGACTGCCTCCCAAATGGATTAATCAATGAGTTTTAATCGTAATTGCAAAGTACCCTTAATCGCTTCCCCCAATCTTGTCCATTAACGGTTCCTCGAACGAAAATAACGGAATGAGTCTATTTCTGCAAAAGGGTGAGAATATGGACATCTTTCTAGAAAAAGCCTCCGAGCTTGATGCGGAATCTATATTCGATATTCAAATTGCTGCCTTCACGCCATTATTGAAGAAGTATAGAGACTATGAAACCAATCCTGCCAACGAAACGATAGATAGGGTGATCGCCAGAATCAACAATCCCGATGGGGGATTCTATAAAATCATGGCAAACCAAGTTCTTGCAGGAGCGATATGCATGTTCCGGCGTGATGAAGCCCATTATTGGATCAGCCCTATGTTTATTCGTCCTGAAAATCAAGGGAAAGGGATCGCCCAGCAAGCGATCTTTTTATTAGAACAAGCGTTTCCTCAGGCCAAGACTTGGGAATTAGCAACGATCTTAGAGGAGGAACGCAACTGTCATCTATACCGGAAAATGGGCTACTCCGAAACCGGAATTCGCAAGACAATCAATGAATTTACGACACTGGTTTATTATAAAAAGGTTGTTCACAATGTCATATAAGCGAAATCACTTAGAGGTTTTGTAAAGGAGAATCCGAATGAATACGAAACCCATCATCGCTACCGGAAGAACAGCGGAAATCATCGAGTACGATAACGAACATGTACTAAAGTTATTCAGACCAGATCTGCCCGAGCATCTCGTCGAGATGGAATTTAACAATAGCAAAGCGGTCTATGAGACGGGTGTTCATTGTCCGGAACCGATAGAAATGAGAGAATATGGCGGCCGCAAAGGCATTTTGTACACACGAATAAGCGGCAGCACCATGCTTCAAACTTTATTTCAAAATCCGTCCGTCTTGACCGAGGAAGCCCGGAAGTTTGCTGCCATCCACATCGATATCCATAAGAGATCTGTCGAGAAGGTTCCGGCTCAGAAAGAACGATTAGAGGAGCAAATCAAGCATGCACCGCTCATGACCGCCCAGGAAAAAGATCAGGTCGCCGAAAGGCTTCGTAAGCTTCGGAATGGAGACCAGCTTTGTCATGGGGACTTCCATCCGGATAATATCATTCATGGCGAATCAACGGACTGGGTCATCGACTGGATGACCGCAACGAGGGGGAACCCGGCAGGTGATGTCGCTCGGACTTATCTCATGCTTAAATTCGGGCAAGTCGCGGAAGAAATGCCTCAGGACGTCCAAGCAATGGTTGCTCAGGTGAGAAACCGGATCCTGGAGATTTACTTGGAGGAGTATTTGAATCAATCCAGCGTCACGATGGATGACATCCGTGATTGGACCCTCCCCTTAGCGGCAGCGAGACTGGGAGAATGGATACCGAAAGAAGAGAAAAAACAACTTCTTGAATGGATCAGAAGCCATCTATAGGCATCATGGTGAAAGGGGATAGTGGTATGAATATGGAAATCATCGGCGTACCTTCTAACTGGGGAACGGAGTTAAAGCAAAAACATATTACCGTTCTGGAACGAAATCATAGATTAGTCGTACTGTTTCCCGGCCGGAATTATCCATGCGAAATGCCAGCACTTTATTATGCCGGCAATACCGCTATTCAATATCAATACGACTTGCTCATTCTGGAATATGGTTATCAAGCCGCAAGAAGCCATCTTGACCTTCAAGACTTACCCCGGGTCATCGATGAATGCTCCGAATCGATCCAACGAATCGTTGATCGTTACGACGAAGTCGTATTCATCAGCAAGAGCTTGGGGACCGTTGTCGCTGGCGAGGTTCATTGCAAGCTGCAAAGGCCTATCCGCCATCTCTTTTTGACCCCGCTGATCGAAACCATTCCGTTTATTAATCGATCATGCGGAATCGTGATTTACGGAAGCAACGATCCCTTTTTCAAGCCTGAAGATGCTGGGCGAATTGATCTGAGTGGGGACATTCGACGGATTGAAATTCCAAATGCGGATCATGCTTTTGAAACTGGAGACGTTCAAGAAAATATCGCCATTCTGCAACGTTTAGCGAAGACATATGGAGAATTTCTGTCATGGAATTGAAGATCATGAGTCAATCCTTTGCCGTCATTTCCGATATTCATAGCAATAGTATGGCGTTAGAAGCCGTGCTGCAAGATATATCGCGACGAGGCATCAAGGTCATTGTTAATTTAGGAGATAGCTTATTTGGACCGATCGACCCGCTGGGAACTGCGAAGTTACTCATGAGCAACCCGAATATCGTTCATGTGATGGGCAATTGCGATCAACTTCTGCAGCAGGAAAATATCGACTCCCCGTCGTATCGGTTCGTTAAAAACCTAATCGGCCCCGAGATCGAGCATTGGATCGGTACTTTTAAGCGCACATGGACATTTGAAGATCTTTTGTTCTGTCATGGTACGCCTTATTCGAACGAACGCTATTTACTCGAAGAAGTGGACGAAGCGGGAGTGCGATACAAGACCCCTGATCAACTAATCGCCGAGCTGCAAGAAATTCCGCAAAACTATATCTTCTGCGGGCATAGCCATGTATTTCAAATGATCTACTTGCCGGACGGCAAAACGATAGTCAATTCGGGAAGCGTAGGGCTGCCCGCGTATTATGAAGAAACGCCTTATCCGCATGCGATGGAATCCCGTTCGCCTTACGCAAGCTATGTCATTGCCCATAAAGCCGCGGACAATCATTGGCGCATCGAACATATTATGCTTCCGTACGATTGGGATAAAGCAAGCACGATCGCGCGGCAGAATAGGCGCGAGGATTATGCCTATCCCATCCAAACAGGAAGAGCGTTACTGCCGTAACTGACAAAATCTCTACGGTGACGTTCGAACCGATTAAATATGCGAGGGAATCTTTTCCTCCGGAATCTCTCCGTCGATGCCCAAGTAATAATGCCTGATCGGCGACAATCGTTCGTCTAATTCATACACGAGCGGAATGCCGGTTGGAATGTTGAGGTCGGCGATCCCGTCGGCAGGAATCCGGTCCAAATACTTCACCAGCGCTCGCAGCGTATTGCCGTGAGCCGAGATGAGAAGATGCTGGCCGGACGAGAGTGCCGGAGCGATCGCCTTCTGCCAATATTTCAGCACCCGGCGTTCCGTATCCTCCAAATTTTCCGTTAACGGAAATTCTTCTTCCCGCAAACTCCGATAGCGCGGGGCGGACGCCTCGTACCGTTCGTCGGTTCTCTCCAATGCCGGAGGACGGATATCGACGGATCTGCGCCATAAGTGCACTTGTTCCTCGCCATACTTTTCTGCCGTCTCGGCTTTATTCAATCCTTGCAAGGCACCGTAATGCCGCTCGTTCAGCATCCAGCTTTTGTAGTCAGGTATCCAGAGCAGATCCATCTCCCGAAGGACGATCCACATCGTTTGAATCGCCCGTTTCAGAACGGACGTATGCGCCGCATCAAAGACGTAACCATGTTTCTTCAATACGATCCCGGCTTGTTTGGCTTCCTCCAGCCCGTTATTCGACAGATCGACATCCGTCCATCCCGTAAATCGGTTTTCGAGATTCCACACGCTTTGTCCATGACGAATCAATACGAGCTTAATCATCGTAAAAACCTCCTTATAATGAAGAGCCTGTTCAATACCATCATAGTTTTCAATTCCGGCGGATGTCAAAACTTTCTAGGCAAATTGCCCAGAAAATAAAAATAGCCTATATTAAGGAAAAACAATTCAAACAAAAATGGGTCGGCTTACAAGGAGGGGGAACCATGATTGTTCGCGAATGCGAAGACGATTTTACGATGATCACGCAGCATGATCATGCGGACTTGTCTGCTCAGTTTGCTCGCCAGTTCAAGCCCGAGTTTTATATGGACACCGAGTTTACGGACGATGTTCTTCTGGCGATTCGCGAGCATGATAGAGGATGGATCGGATTGGATGAAATCCCTCTATGGAACGATCGCATTCATGCGCCGTTCTCTTTCTTCGATTATCCGCTTTACCCCAAGTTGCTTATGTACACCAAGGGAATTAATGAAGTAGAACGGACGAGTCGGTATGCAGCTTTGTTATGCAGTCTTCATTACACCTCGTTCGCCAACATCCGGGACTCGAAACATCCGGATTGCGTCGAGTTCATGAATACCGAGCTGCGCAGGCAGGAACAAATCGGACAGCAGCTCATTCATCCGGCATCCGAAATAGTTTTGCGGCATTTGTGGCTGTTGCAATTATGCGACGATCTCTCTTTACGTTTGCTTTAATGAAAAAGGAGCAAAGAAAGAGGAAGAGCACCCTTGGTTTCGAGAAGGAATTAAAACCAAACTTAGCAGCTCTCCCTATTCTGCAAGATGGATAAGCGATACGGAAATCGGAATCCGTCCGTTTCCTTTTAAGGCTCCTTTTCAAGTAACCATTAAAACCAAACAGGTATCCAAAAGGACGAGAAGCCGAATCGGGATCGAGTTAGCCTATCAAGAAACGGATTATACGGAGCATTCCATCATCTTCTCGGATCTAGCTTAGATGTAGAACTTGAAGACCTTTGCGTATACATAATCCCCCTATTGGCAATCTTAACCACCATCGGGGGTGGTGAAATGGGAACGGTGGATTGGAGCCGAGCTTTAACGGAGATGACGCTGGCTTTTCATATCTTGTTCGCGACGGTCGGCGTCGGCGTACCGCTTTTTATTTCTTTGGCTGAATGGCTGGGGATTCGAAAGAAAGATAGGCATTATTCATTAATGGCCCGAAGATGGGCGCGAGGATTTGTCATAACGGTGGCCGTAGGCGTTGTCACTGGTACATGCATCGGTCTTCAGCTTAGTTTATTATGGCCTGAATTTATGCGGTTGGCAGGTCATATCGTGAGCTTGCCTTTGTTTCTGGAGACGTTCGCGTTTTTCTTCGAGGCCATATTCCTCGGTATCTATCTCTACACATGGGACCGTTACTCCAACCCTTATCTCCATTGGTTGTTAACCCTGCCCGTCATGATCGGTTCGTCCGGCTCCGCGCTGTTCATTACGACCGTCAACGCCTTTATGAATACGCCGCAAGGATTTGCCGTCCGCGAAGGAAAGTTGACAGACATTGATCCGCTCGCCGCGATGTTTAATCCGGCGACCCCGTCCAAGGTATTGCACGTTCTGTTCTCCGCTTATTTGACGGTCGCCTTCCTGCTGGGGATGATCGCGGCCTTCTCCATGCTTAGAGGCCGTAAAGACGAGTACTATCGCAAATCGCTTCGCTTAAATATGACGGCGGCCGCGATCTTGGCGGTCGCGACGATCGGAATAGGGGACATGTCCGCGCAGTTTCTGGCCAAGGAACAGCCGGAGAAGCTCGCCGCCGCCGAGTGGCATTTTGATACCGGGGAAAGAGCGTCATTAATCGTCGGCGGACGATTAAATCCCGTTACGCAGGAGATCGCGGGAGCGCTCGAGATTCCTTGGGCACTCAGTCTTCTAGCGACGCACAGCCTTGACGGAACAGTCGTCGGTTTGAACGATTTTCCCCGAAAGGATTGGCCGCCGCTCTACGTTCATTATTTATTCGATGCGATGGTCGGGATCGGTTTCTACTTGTTGGCCGTACCCATTCTATTCTTGGCGCTGCTGATTATCAAGCGTTGGAACGCATACAACCGATTTGTTCTCGCATGTGCTCTCGCGGGAGGGCCGCTGGCGCTGCTTGCTATTGAGCTTGGATGGTTTTATGCGGAAGTTGGCAGACAGCCTTGGATCATAAGGGGATATTTGCGTGTGTCCGATGCGGCCACGACCAATAGCCATGTCAATCTGGCATTCTGGTTGTTTGCCGGTTTATACGCAGTGTTAGGTGTCGTTTGCCTGTTCGTGCTGGCCCGTCTGTTCCGCAATCAACCGGCGGAGCTGGAACTGGAAACCCGGCGCATTATCTTATAAGGAGCGTACGGACATGGCGATCGAACAACTCGGCATTGCGGTTCTATGGAGCTTTCTATACGGCTATCTGATCGTGGCCTCCATCGATTTCGGGGCTGGTTTCTATGCCTATTACGGACGGATTAGCGGGGTGGAGACGGTCATCGCGCCGGTCATCTCCAGATACTTGTCCCCGGTATGGGAAGTCACCAACGTTTTTCTCGTGTTCTTCTTCGTCGGGATCGTCGGCTTCTTTCCGGAGACGGCTCATTATTATGGAACGGCTCTGCTGATTCCCGGCAGCATCGCACTTCTGCTGCTCGCCGTTAGAGGATCGTTCTACGCCTTCGCGAATTACGGCGTGAACAAGAATTCATTTTACCTGCTGGCCTACGGCGCGACAGGTTTATTGATCCCGGCCGCATTGTCGACGGTGTTTACGATTTCTGAAGGCGGTTTTTTGACGGTTCGGGGCAACGATGTCTTCCTGCTGATGGAAGAGTTGTTCTATAGCACGTATTCATGGGCGGTCGTTCTGCTCGCGCTGTCGAGCGTGCTGTTTATCAGTTCGACTTTCCTGACGTATTACGCGGCTCGCGCGAATGACCCTAAGGCGCTCGAGCAGATGCGCCGATTCGCCCTGTGGGGCGGCGTACCGACCATCATATCCAGTCTGTTCGTATTTATCGCCTTGCGAAACCACAACCTGGAGCATTTTCAGCGTACGTTGGATGTTTGGTGGCTGTTTGGGCTTTCCTTGGTCAGCTTCATCATCGCGATATGGTTCATCTGGAATCGCCGATCGTATGGCACCGCCTTCGTTATGGTCTTGCTTCAGTTCGCTTTTGCGTTTTATGGTTACGGCATTTCACATATGCCATACTTGTTGTATCCGTACTTGACGCTATATGGCGGAGTGACTAATCCGGTCATGGGACGCGCTTTGGTCATCGCCTTCGTTGCGGGTTTCGCTCTGCTCGTTCCATCGCTTGTTCTTCTGCTGAAAATGTTTCTGTTCAACGCCCGGTACGTGAAGGGGGATCTGGCATGAATCGGTTCGAGCTTCAGGAAAAGTGGCTGATCCGGCTCTGTTTTGGCATCGCCTTCCTGCTTCTATTGTCGATCATCGGACACCTCGTTCGAGCTTGAAAACCTCATGATATCCTCCAGGCTTTCCTACAGTCCAATCACGTGATTCATGCCCTTCAGACTGCCCTCCCGGAATTGCTCGATTAATTCGAGCTACTCGCCCGCAGAGACGCTGACATCCAGAATTGCTCGATTAATTCGAGCTACTCGCCAGCAAAGATGCTGCCCTCCCGGGAATAGCTCGATTAAATCGAGCTATTCGCTCGCAAAGACGCTACCCTTCCGGAATAGCTCGATAAAATCGAGCTACTCGCTCGCAAAGACGCTGCCCTCCGGTCAAGTCCATTTTTATGTGTATATTCTCTTTAGATGAGGTTAGCCGGATGCAGTTAAACACGGCTACCTTTTTCTTTTTTCCATACTAGGTATGTCCGCATGTCAATAAATCGTTTTTCTT
>NZ_VNJJ01000018.1 GCF_007786475.1 Cohnella terricola
CACCCGTCCGCCGCTAAGTTATTCAGGAGCAAGCTCCTAAATAACTCCGCTCGACTTGCATGTATTAGGCACGCCGCCAGCGTTCGTCCTGAGCCAGGATCAAACTCTCCATAATAGAGAGCCAGAAGGCTCAATCTGTATTGCTGGTTTCGTCTTTCGACGTTTTTGTTTCTTACGCTCAATGTTCAGTTTTCAAAGAACAATCGGTGTTGCTTTTTGTCTTGTGTGTCGCGCCCTCAAGAAGCGACCTGATTAATATATCACAGCCTGAATAAAGAATGCAACACTTTTTATCATGGAAATATAATACATTTATTTTGCATGACCGCCGGACTATCGATATCGATCCTTCGGCGGCCTTTTCTCCAACCCCGCATCAACAGATCTTTTCCTTCTGCCAACGGATTGTCTCATCAAATTCCGAATAGCGGAACCCGACGTTCTCCCAATAATACTGAAGGTCCTTATGCTGCCAGCCCTCATATAGTTCCTCCCAAGTATAGGGCCCGTGAGGCAACAATGAGCGGGGTTCGATCACCACGCCCGGCTTTAGAGCCTGGAAGCGAAAATCGCAAGACATCCGGATTTTGCCCGATACCTGGTTGGGCATCGACTTGTGAACGGTCAAGCTGTTAAAAGTAAGCACGTCGCCCGCTTCATAATCTACTGTCTCCCACTCATAGTTTAGCCCGCACAGAATTGTTTCCAATCCGCCCGCTCCGGGCGCCTCCGAAACGCCGAGCAGACCTGATTTATGACTGCCCTTCAGCACGGCAAGCCCTCCAACCGATTGCGGAACGTCCCCAAGCGGAATCCAGGCCGTCCATGTCTCTGTTTCGCCTTGAATGTGCAGATAATCCTGATGAGATGGCGTAGCCCTTGCTGCGGGGTGCGGCAACATGATCCGCCCGATGTTCCGTGGATGCGGGAACGGTTCGGATTCGAAAAGCCCGCTATACATAGAAAGAAGATGATTATGATGGGCCAACGCATGAAATGATTCCAGCTTCTGAATCTCGCGGTAGATTTCCAACGTGACGCCCACGCCGTTCCACAATAACTCTTGCCCGGAATACCGACAAACCTCATCTAAGTCAGCCATGCCTTCGATCAGTTCGCGACGAGGATCGGTCAAGCTGTGTTTTTTCAATATTTCCAAAATGTCTAGGCGAACCCGGACAATGTCTTCCCGAGGAATAAGACCTTTGAAATAAAGCATTCCGTCCGCCTCAGCCCGTTCCCGAAGAGCCGCAAGGTTCTTGAGCATTGGAGTAGAGTCTTGAAAACTGCCTGAAATCGGCTTAAGATTGTTGTCATTAATCGGCAAAGTTTCCATCGCCAATCTCTCCTCATCATATTCTTATAAGCGATCTTATCATGTGGTTCGATAAAATCATTTAGAATCGATCGGCCGCTTTTTGTCATTTATCGGTTTCTTATTTGGAGGCGCTTATCCATGGATGATGCAGCATCGGCTTTTAATCCCGTCGTCCGGTTTGCCAACCGCTTGGCCTGCAATGCCGGAGAGACGTTTGGTCCCAGGATAATCAAGGATTATCAATGGCTGTTCGTAGAGAAAGGATCCGGGGAAGTCATGATCGGCGAACAAAATCATAGCGTAGGCCCGGGCTGCCTGCTCGGTTACGGTCCCGGAGTTCCCCACCGGATCTCGGCCAGCCTTACCGATCCTTTCGTGTTATACGGACTTCACTTTATACCCGACAACCTGCTCGAAAGCACGGTTCATCCGGAACAGCTGGGCATTCAGGAGATCGAAAGCTCTTTTGAATTCACGAAATCTGGATCGGAGATAGACGATGCGCGCATCCCTTCTTATAGTATCGTCGGATTATGGGCGCTCCCTTATTTCGAAGATTTGGTTAAGGAATATACCCGCAACGATGATCTGTCTCCGCTAGCGCTGAGGGGGATATTATGCCAACTGTACGCAAGGCTTCAGAGAGGAAACGCCATGGCCCCCGCCTCCGGCTCGTCGCAGCCGCATGCCTTCGCAGAACGAATTCAACAGATGTTGGAGGAGAGAGCGGAATCGAGCTACGCCATGGAGTGGTTGGAAAAGTGTACGGGATACAGCCACGACTATGCTTCGAAAACATTCAAGGAAATCGTCGGCCTGTCTCCTCATGCCTATCATCAACGCATGAAACTGCGCGCCGCTCAAAACCGACTTGAAAGCACGGGGATGACGATAACTGAAATCGCGGATAGGCTTCATTTCGGAAGCGTTCATTATTTCTGCAAGTGGTTTCGCCGAATGACAGGTCTCTCCCCTACCGCCTATCGGAAACAGAGACGAATGATTTAATAATTTGCCTATTGCCACTCCTCACATAATTGGATACATTAAATACAAGTATACTGATCGAAATTGGGGTGATTGTTTGCGCGAAGTTCCAATGCGATACGTCAAGGCTAATCAGACGGGTATCGTCATATTCGTCGTTCTCTCTTATCTATTGCACTCCCCTTGGGTATTGGCGGCATTGTGGGCGATTCAAGTCGTTGGGCTTTGTCCGAAGGTCGGCTTAATCCGTTCGTGGCCATCGCCAAGATCCTGCTCAAAGGAAAGGGCGAAGAAACGCAGGCCCTCGAGCTTACAAGATTCAACAATACGCTCGCCATCCTTTTTTTGACCCTTGCTCTCGTTTCGTTCGGGCTCGGATGGCCGATCGCGGGATATATTTTCTCCGCTTTCTTGTTACTGGCCGCGAGCGCTGCATTGCTCGGTTATTGCATCGGATGCACCGTTTACTTCTGGGTGAAGCAGATTCGTGCGGGAAGATTTCGCCGTACGTAAATTGTCTCAAGTCAAAGCCGTTTCCCGTTCGCGGGTAACGGCTTTTTGATTTTCTTGGCAACAAATGGATTGTGTCCTGCGTCATATATATCAAATGGACTTGGAGTGATGAATATGTCATTAACTCGCTATGCAGGAGTCATCTTATTGGTAATTCTATTGGCGACGGGGTGCGCTTCCTTCCGAACTCCCGCTACAGGAGCCGGGGATATGCTTCGGATCAGTAAACCTGATTCAACCGGGGCGACCTACGAGATTTACAAAACCATCAACGATTCCGCAAAAGCAAATGAAATTCGGCTAATCCTTATGACAGCCGACCGAAGCAATGCACAAGTCTCGATGTCCCGTTCCGCGGATCGGAAAATCGAAGTCGCGAATGCAAAGGATTCCGGTTCCGAGGCATCGCGGGTGTATGGGATATGGTTTTCCCCTGACAAGTCGATCGTCAGTGTCGTTAGTGAACCGTCAGGCGGTTACATGCAGTTGGACGCCGCCAATAGCCATAAGATCCTGTCCGTGGTGAATTAAATAACCAGATACAAATTTAATTATATTAAATGACGAAAAAAAGTGAGAAGAGCGAAAACGACGCTCTTCCCACCCTATATACAACAGACTCTTATTGTTTCAGAAACTTCTAACGCGACTAATCCAGCAAATGAAGCTCCTTTGCTTGGGCGATCGCTTTCGTGCGGCGGTTAACCTTCAATTTTGTAAAAATGTTTTTGACATGCACCTTGACTGTGCCGACAGCTACGACTAGCCGCTCAGCAATTTCTTTGTTGGACAGCCCTGCCGCAAGAAGTGCCAGCACCTCCATCTCGCGGTCCGTGAGCGGCTCCTCAATCGAAGCCTGCGTCATACTGCCGCCCTTCTCCGCATCCAGCTCCTCGCTAATATCCGATTCCCCGTCGAATCGGCTTAACGATCTCAGCAACTCGCAAATGTACACGCCTTGCGAAGCCATCGCATGTAGAATATGGATACGATCCTCGGACACAAAGCTCGTTGCGGCGTAATTCTCTAAATACAATACGCCAACCACCGACCCGTGAATGGCTACGGGCATACATAAGGCCGATTGCGGACGGTGCTTCGCCATATAAGGATTGTGACGCAACCAGCTATCTTCGTCTCCGGCATACCGTACCGCATCTTGCGTTCTCGCCACGTACCTGACGATGCCGCCGGGCAGTAGCCCGTCGTCCTCAAGCGGCGACGGCTCGGCCAAGACCCGAACCTCGGCGTCCGACCAAGCCTGCACGTACAACTCGCCGCGGCTGGCTGTCAACAAAGCGCCTTTGCGAGCGCCTGCGTAGCTCATCAAGGTACTCATGATTTCCGCTAGGACGGCATCGAGATCCATCTTGTCCGTGAGCACCTGAGACGCTTTTAGAATCGCGGCGAGATCTACCGCATCGACCGTATTGAGCGCGCCCGCTTCCCGGTGGACATCAGTCGATTGCGCTTCCGCTGCCGCAGCGACTTCGCTTAGCGTCGGTGCCAAACTCTCTGATGCCGTTTCCGCCCAGCGCTCGTCCCCCATCGCAGCCAGCCGCTCTCCGATTTGCCTCGCCTTCAGGCTTGCGCCCCAGCGAGCATAAGCGTCGCACGCGGCCTGCAAATAATGGAACGCGACCTTCGTTTTCCCTTGACGAGCGTAATAATCTCCCGCCAGCTCGTTTGCGACGCTCTCGACTTGCACATTGTCCTGCTCGCGAGCTTCCCGGATCGCCCGATCGTACTCCGCTTCGGCTGCAGCATAGCGTCCGCAGACCCGCGCCAACTCCGCTTCGACCAAAACTTGCTTCGCCAGGAAGGTGTCAGGGTTACTCTTCGCCCATTTCCGCAGATGGCGGAGCTGGCTGCGAGCGTGGCGCAACGAGCCGACATCCGGAGGCGTTCCCTTCCCGCCGCCTTTACCGTAGATGGCCAGTCCCGCCAGCGCCCCGTAATACATACAGTCCGGCAAATGAGTAAGATGGGCTGCATACAGCTTGAAGGGCTCTGCTTCCTTGTGCCAACGAACCGCCTCTTCGAATTTCCCGTCCAAATAACAAAGCTGCGTCTTGTAGGCGTAGTATTGGAACAACGTTGCCGATGCCGTCTCCTCGCCGCCGCTCTGTTCAACGAAGCTCCGCTCCGAGAAAGCGGCCGAGTCTAGCGAGCAGGGACTCTCCGTCCCTCCTTGTAGCGCCAAAACAAACTGACGGCACAAGTAAAGATTTTGCAACACGAAATCGTCCTTCGTCTCCGCGAGCGCCTCCGTATATTCCGTCAGCACCCTGGACAAAACCGCGAGCGGCGCCCGTGCGTACAAGGCATGGATGTACGCCCCGATCGCTGTGTTCAAATAGACGTCATCGCCAGACTCCATAGCGAAGCGAACCGCCTGCTCCAAATACGGCTCGCCTTCGCGTATCTTTCCAGCAAGCTGGCAAATGATGCCGCCAAATGTCGCATACGTTTTAGACTTGATAGATGCGATGTCGTAGCGTTCCGCAAGCTCAAGGCCAACCTTTGCAACCTCATAACCTCTGGCCCGCCTGCCGACCACTAGTGCCAGAACCAGACCGTATACCGTATAGACATCGGCAGCGGCCGGCGTATTCCCATACTTCAGCGATAATTGAACGGCCTTGCAGGCGAGCAGGAAATACACCTTCTTGTCCGTGCGGAAGGAGGAGATCAAAGTTGCAAATAGGATGTTGGCGGCAGCGATTTGGCTCGGCTCGGTCATTTCCGGCAAATCCGCAAGCTGCCCGATGCGGCTGCGAAGCCGCATATCCACTCGCAACACCTCGGCAACGACCGTCGCTTGCAGAGGGTTCGGCGAAACGTTGATATGGAATTCCTTCAGGCTCTCCAGCCCAAGTAGGGTGGCCTCCTGATATTCCTTCCGATTGATGTATTGGGTCATGCGGATCATCTGGATTTTGGAACGTTCGATCGGGTTACGCGCCCGGCGCAGCAGTTGTTTAATCAATTGCTCCGTAGTATCGTGGTTCCCGCACAAATATTCGCATTCGGCCCGTTCCACATGCAGCTCGAAGCATAGGGTGAAATGAAGCTCCCAGGCGTTGGCCGTCAGCAGCTCTACCCCCTTGCGGTAATACTGAAGCGCGATGTCATACGCCGTCGAAGCTTTGGCCCGTTGTCCGGCGGCCAAATTCAGTTCAACCAACCTTTGCAACTCCTCCGCATCTTGAATGTCCGAAGACCCGTTATTAAGATGGTTCACCGCTTCAAACAAACTTTCGGGATGACTCGAGCCGGCCTCCAGGAGCCGTCTGCCGATCGCCAGATGCGTCCACCGCCTTGTCGCGTCGTCCATTCGGCTGTATATCAAGTTTTGTACGCTATCATGCACAAAGCGGTATTGATCCGGACCAAGACGAACGATAAAGCCCTCTTCCACCGAAGCCGCCAAATCGGCGGAAGTGTCACCAACGCTACGCTGAGTAACGTCGGCGATCCATCCCTGTTCGAATCGACTCCCGAGGCAAGCCGCGATTTCAAGCACTTCATTCGCCGATCGGGTAAGACGCAGCAGCTTATGCGCCATCAGTTCGCCCACGGCCAAATGCTGCTCCCGTTCGAGCAGGTCGCTCAGATTCCACTCCCAGCTCCGCCGCTCGAGGTCGTAGGTCAAGAGACGATCATCCAGCAGCCGTCCAACAATTTGTTTGAAATGAAACGGGTTGCCCTGCGACTCAGGGTACATGACCTCCGTTAGAGGTGTCGCTTCGGCGGCGCTACAGCCGAGCGCCTCCATGACAATCGGGTTCATCTCCTCCAACGATAGTTCTCGAAGTTGAATATGGCGAACGACGGCTTCCTTCGCGATATTGCCGTCGTCCTCGTAGCCCGGCAGCTTTTTGCTCTCCATCTCGCCATCTCGGTAAGCGCCGACAAACAGCACATATTGCAGCTCGGGATCGCATAGCAGCGCGTGCAGCAACTGCAGCGACGACGAATCCGCCCATTGCAGGTCATCGATGAACAGAACTAGAGGATGTTCCTTGGAAGCGAGCGTCTGCACAAATTTGCGGAACGCATATACGAACCGTTTCTTCGCCTCGTCCGGCGGCAGTTCCCAGACTGCAGGGATATCGCCGATCAGAAGCCCGACTTCCGGAATAATGGCGGCGATAACCGCTTCATTCGATCGTAAGGCGTTTCTCAGCTTTTTGGCCCATGCGTCGACCTGATGCGAGCTTTCGCCAAGCAAATGCCGCATGAATCCCCGGAATTCCTGAATGATTGGATGATAAGGACTGTCCTTGGCGATCTGCTCGAACTTGCCAGTTAAGAAGATCGGAGTGCGCGGATGGTTATGCTCCTGGCGAAATACCCACTCCAGGAGACTTGTTTTGCCGACGCCGGGCGCACCCGAGACGTACACGATTTCCGCAGACCCGAGGCAAGTGGAATGGAACGCCTGGGAGAGCAGCGAAATTTCGTGTTTCCTGCCATATATCCGTCCTTGATTGTTACACGAATTGTATTGTTCGTCCGTTTGTTCTGATCGTTTGCGATTCATGCCGAATACCTCTGATAGTAACGGATATAGGTTTGTTACTTTATCATATTGGTAAATTCTTCTTCACTAATTATTTTAACGCCTAATTCCTCTGCCTTTGTTAATTTGCTTCCTGCATCTTCTCCCGCAAGAACAAATGACGTTTTCTTGGAAACGCTGCCCGACACTTTCGCGCCGAGTGCTTCGAGCTTCCTTGCGGCTTCGTCCCGAGTCATCAGCGTCAGCTTGCCTGTCAGTACGACGGTTTTGCCGAACAACGGATGGCTTGCATCCGCACTCGCCGCGGCGGGAGCAGCCGCTTCCGCTTTGACGCCAAGCTCACGCATCCGAGTAATCCCCGCCAAATTGAGCGGATCGCGGAAATACTGATAGATGCTCTCCGCTACGATCCCTCCGACATCCGGCAAACCGACCAACTCGTCCACTTCGGCCGCCATCAGGCGATCCAGATCACCGAAATGATCCGCCAGCATTTTCGTCGTCGCCTTGCCTGTATTCGGAATGCCGAGTGCGTTCAGGAAGGAAGCGAGTCCGCGGGACTTCGACTTCTCCAGTGCATCGATCAGGTTCGACGCTTTCTTCTCTCCGAAACGCTGCAGGCCGACCAACTGCTCAAGAGTCAGACCGTACAGATCAGCCGGTTCGCGAACGTTCAGATCCTCATAGAGCTGCTCCGCCGTTTTCCCGCTGAACGTCTCGATGTCCATGCAATCGCGGGAAGCAAAGTGGGTAATCCGTCCGATAATTTGCGGTTTGCATCCCAGACGGTTGTTGCAGAACAGATGGGCTCCGCGCATTTCAAGCGGTGAACCGCAGCCCGGACATACGGTCGGAATCTCGATCGCGCCGCCTTCCTCGTCGTCCGCCTTACCGAGAATTTCCGGAATGACGTCATTGGAGCGTCGAATGAACACGCGCGTTCCGAGTCCGTTCAGCAGGTTTTTGCGTTCGATATCCCCGATGTTGTTCAACGTGCAGTTCTGAACCGTTACCCCCGCGAGTTCTACCGGTTCAACTCGCGCAAGCGGCGTGACCTTGCCCGTTCGTCCCAATTCCCAAGATACCGATTCAAGCACGGTCGTCGTCTCTTCCGCTTCGAATTTAAACGCGACGGCCCAACGCGGAAATTTGTCCGTGTAGCCGAGAGCTTCCCTCGTTCTCATGTCGGTCAGTTTGACGACCGCTCCGTCGATCAAATAATCGAGCGATGCGCGCCGTTCAACGATCGATTCCAACTCCTTAATCAACTCGTCAATAGAAGAGAAATAAGCGATGTATGGATTGACTGGGAATTTGTTCTCGCGCAGAAACGCCATCATCTCCCTATGGTTAGAGAACGATACGCCTTCCGCGTAACCGATGTTGTAGAAAAATGCATCGAGCCTCCGGGAAGCCGTTACTTTCGGATCGAGGTTGCGAAGAGCCCCAGCTGCTCCGTTGCGCGCGTTCTTCAGCGGCTCCGCGGCAGTCTTGTTATATTCCTCCAAGACGGACAGGCGCATAAAGCCCTCGCCCTGCACTTCGATCGTCCCCCCTGCGTATCCGATCGTCAGAGGTACGGTACGTATCGTGCGAACCTGAGCCAGAATCCCTTCCCCAACTTCTCCGTTCCCGCGGGTGGCTGCCTGCGCCAACGCTCCGTCTCCGTATGTTAAATTCAAGGACAATCCGTCGAATTTCAGCTCGACGACGTATTCCGGAGCTGGCAGCGGCTGCTCCGGATTTTTCGCGTTGTAGTCCGCGATCAGCTTGTTCGCGCGCGTCGCCCAAGCCGTCAAATCCTCGATATTCTGCGCCTTGTCCAAGCTCCATAGCCGGGAGAGATGCCGATGAGGCTCGAACCCTTTCAAAATCTCCCCTCCGACTCTGCGAGTAGGAGAGTCGGGAAGCACTGTCCCTCCCTTGGCTTCCAGAGCAACCAATTCGTCGTAAAGCGCATCGTATTGCTTATCGCTGATCGTCGGGTTGTCTTCCGTATAGTAACGATGGCCATGCGCGTTCAGCTCGTCCACGAGCTTCCGCATCCGTTCCGTTAATTCCATGTGTGCCATGCCTCGATAACCTCGCTTCAATAAATTAATTGCAGGCTCTCCAATAGTCTATTTTAGCGCTTGAACAGTGTCAAATCGGCCTTCCGCCACGCAAAAAGGTTGAGCACGCCTTAACTCTCGATGCTCAACCATTCAATGCGAATCTATTCTACTTTCGTTACCGGAGCGAAAGCGGCAAGCAGCCGTTTCACGCCCGTCGGCGCCGGGAATGCAATCTGCAATTCCGCGTCGTTGCCCGTTCCTTTCACGGCGACGACGGTACCGACGCCCCACTTCGCATGCTGCACCTTGTCTCCTGCGACGATCGCCATGCCGTCGCCGACCGGTTTGGCTGCGGAAGGCGTCTGCGGACGAACGACCGAAGACGAAGACGCGGATGATGGAGTCGACGGTCTGTTCGCAGGCGCCACGGTCGGACGCGCGCCAAAGCCCGACGGCGGATAACCGCCTCCGCCGCCTCCGTAAGACGAACGCGAACCGTAAGCTGAATTGCCGCCGCCCAGTCGGGACCCATAGCCCCCGTAAGAGCCCGGACGCCCGCCCCCCGCGGGTTCGACCGCTTCCTTCAGCGCCGACGGAATTTCCTCGAGAAACCGCGAAGGCGGATTCGCATTCGTCCGCCCGTACAACAGCCTCATTCTCGCGCAAGTGAGGTAAAGCTTCTTCTCCGCCCGCGTAATGCCGACGTAGGCGAGTCTTCTTTCCTCTTCCATCTCTTCGTTATCCGCAAACGACCGGCTGCTCGGGAATACGCCTTCTTCCATGCCAACGATAAACACGACCGGGAACTCCAGTCCTTTGGCGCTATGCATCGTCATGAGCACGACCGCGTCGCCGCCGTCTTCGTCGTCATCCATCGAATCGATATCCGCCACGAGCGCCAGCTCAGTCAAGAAGCTCAGCAGCGACTTATCTTCATTGCGCTTCTCGAACTCTTGCGTAACGGACAGGAACTCGTCGATATTTTCCAGCCGGGACTTGGATTCCAACGTATTCTCGCGTTGCAGCTCCACACGGTACTCCGTCATCTCGAGCAGCTTCTCCGTCAGTTCCGTCACCGACAAATATTCGACCATGGAGCTGAGGTTATTGAGCATATCGCGGAATCCAGAGAGCGCCGCTTTGGCACGGCCTTGGATGTCCAGATGATACAATCCATCCCCGAGCAGGCCATCCCCTTCGTTCAGCAGCCGCAAAATGGAGACGCCTTTGCGCGCGGCCTCTTCCTGGACTTTGGCCATCGACGTGTCGCCCAGCCCCCGCTTTGGTACGTTCACGATCCGCAGCAGACTGTTGTCGTCGTCCGGATTGGAGATCAGTCGAAGGTAGGACAAAATATCTTTAATTTCTTTGCGATCGTAGAACTTGATGCCGCCGACAATCTGATACGGAATCTCCGACTTGATGAGAATTTCCTCCACGACCCGGGATTGGGCGTTCGTGCGGTAGAGAATGGCATGATCGCCGAAGCGCTTGGCGTTCTGGCGGTTCTTGCGAATCTCACCAGCGATAAAATACCCTTCCTCATGCTCGGAGTCGCCTTGATATACCGTAATCTTTTCCCCGCCGGACTGGTCCGTCCACAGATTTTTCGCTTTGCGGCCGAAATTGTTCTTGATGACCGAGTTGGCGGCATCCAATATATTGGACGTCGAACGATAATTCTGCTCCAACAAAATGCTGCGAGCTTCGGGATAATCCGCTTCGAAGTTCAGGATGTTCGTTATGTCCGCCCCGCGCCACCGATAGATCGATTGGTCGCTGTCACCTACGACGCAAATATTGTGGTGCTTCTCGGCGAGCATTTTGCAGAGGGTGTATTGCGCTTTGTTCGTGTCCTGATATTCGTCGACGTGAAGGTATTTGAACTTGTTCTGATAGAAGTCGAGCACTTCAGGAGCGTCTTTGAACAATTGGATCGTCAGCAGCAGCAGATCGTCGAAGTCGAGCGAATTGTTCGCTTTCAACCGACGTTGGTATTGCGTATATACCTTGGCCACGATCGCTTCAAAATAGTCCCCCTGCCGCTGTTCGTACTGCGCCGGAGACAGAAGCTCGTTCTTTGCCGCGCTAATTGCCCCCTGCACCGCTTTAGGTTCGAATTTCTTCACGTCCAAGTTATTGTCCTTCATGACGTTCCGGATCACCGATAGTTGATCTGTCGAATCGAGAATACTGAAGTTCGAGCCGAAGCCGATCTTCTCGATATCTTTGCGCAGAATGCGCACGCACATCGAGTGGAACGTGCTCACCCAGATGTCCCGTCCGGACGGACCGACAAGCTTGGACACCCGCTCCTGCATCTCGCGCGCTGCCTTGTTCGTAAACGTGATCGCCAAAATGCTCCATGGCGCGGCAAGCCGCTTGGAGATAATGTAAGCGATGCGGTGCGTCAGCACGCGGGTCTTGCCGCTGCCCGCCCCGGCCATGATCAAGAGCGGGCCTTCGGTCGTTACCGCGGCTTCCTTCTGCTTCGGATTTAATTTATTGATAGATTGATCGATATCGATCGAGTTCTCGTTATCTCTTTCGAAAAACATGAGTTTACTCCTTTACCGCTTCTTTAACCGCGTGAACTGTCGCTATCGCGGCAGCTAAATTATCGTAAATGACGTTGCCGACGACGACCGTATCCGCGAACCTCGCCGCCTGCGCCGCTCGCTCGGGTCCATCGATTCCGCCGCCGTAAATGAGCTGTGCGCTCTGCAATGCCGCGCGAATGTCCCGCAGCAGATCCATGTCCCCGTATGTTCCACTATACTCTACGTATAGGATGGGAACAGTCCACAATTTGTCCGCAACTTGGCTGTAGGCGATCGCTTCCGCGTTGGAAATGCCTGCTTCAGCCTCGGTCAGCCGCGCAACCGTCGAATCCGGATTAAGCACCAGATAAGCCACGCCCGCGACCGATTCCCACGGAAGCAAATGCCCGAAATCACGCAATGCTTCGACATGGCGGCCGATCAGCCACTCGGATCTTCTCGTGTTCAACACGCTCGGAATCAAATAACCGTCGAATCCAGGCACTCCGCAAGAAGCGTCGGACAGCTCGAACGCGCAAGACACCTCGTATCTGCGTATACGGGACATCAGGTCCACCGTATTCTCGAATGTCACGCCGCTCGAACCGCCGACCAGAATCGCGTCCGTTCCGGACATGCAGACTGCTTCCAGCGCGTCGTCATCGATCTCCCTGTCGGGGTCCAGCTTAAATACATGTTTCCAATCGCTATAAAATGAGGGGAGCATAGCGCCTCCAATAAACATGAAAGTATAAATCTAGTCTACAGGAATTCGCCTATTCTTCCAAGAAGGAAACGAAAGGGTATCGGTGGAGCGTTGCTCGAAATAATCGAACTATTCTGTTGCAGTGGCGAGGAAACCAGGGAGTTGCTCGAAATAATCGAACAACTCTGCTACTGTGGCGGGGAAACCAGGGAGTTACTCGAAACAATCGAACAATTCTGCTACTGTGGCGGGGAAACCGGGGAGTTACTCGAAATAATCGAACAATTCAGCTCCAGTGACAGGAAACGCAGGGAGTTGCTCGAAAATATCGAGTAATTCTGCTACAGTGGCGTGGAAACCGGGGAGTTGCTCGAAAATATCGAGTAATTCTGCTTCGGCGGCCCGGGAATCGACTATTTATATGAAAAATCATATACATCGTGGCGGGATGGGGCTTCCGAACAGCAATACAAAAAGCCGCACACCCCCAACCGGAAAATGTGCGGCATTATCTTCGCGCGATATATGAGTCAGTGGTCCAGCTTCTCTTCCAAATAAGCCCGAACTTCGTCTCGCAGATCCGGACGCTCCAGGGCGAAATCGATGATCGTTTTGAGATAACCCAGCTTCTCTCCGGTGTCGTACCTCGTGCCCTCGAATTTGTAGGCATAGACGGATTCGTCCTCCATTAGACGGAAGATCGCGTCGGTAAGCTGGATTTCTCCTCCTGCCCCGACGTCCTGCGTCTCGAGAATATCGAAGATCGCCGGCGTCAAAATATAACGTCCGATAATCGCCACGTTGGAGGGGGCTTGTCCCGGCGCGGGCTTTTCCACGACGCCCCGGACTTTCAGAATACGATCGCCGTCGCCGCCCAATGGATCCGGATCGACGATCCCGTAACGAGATACTTCGTCGTCAGAGACGTTCTTCACCGCGAGCACCGAACCGTGAACCTGTTCGTAGACGTCCATCATTTGTCTCAGACAGGGCACATCCGACTGCACGATATCATCACCGAGCAGGACGGCGAACGGCTCGTCGCCGATAAATTTGCGCGCGCACCAGATGGCGTGCCCCAGCCCGCGCGGATCTTTCTGGCGAATATAGTGAATATCAATCAAATCCGAAGGCTTCTGCACCTCGGACAACAAGTCGAGTTTGCCTTTCTGCAGCAGATTCTGCTCCAGTTCGAACGAACTGTCGAAATGGTCTTCGATCGCGCGCTTGCCTTTACCCGTTACGATCAGAATATCTTCGATCCCCGCAGCGACGGCTTCTTCCACGATATACTGGATTCCCGGCTTATCGATGATGGGCAGCATTTCCTTGGGCATTGCTTTCGTCGCCGGGAGGAAACGCGTTCCCAATCCCGCCGCGGGAATGATCGCCTTGCGAATTTTCATTTGCCGGCATCCTCTCTGCAATTACGGTACGGACACGTTCGTTATCCGCCTGTCGCGCCAACCCTTTCGGAATGACGGGAAGTCGTCCAACCCCGATACATACCACACCTTGCGCATTAAGCGCCGAGGCGTCCAGGGTGTTTCTTCCATCCATAATTATAGGTCGGTTCATCCAAGTTTTAAAGTCGTCCGCCTTAATTTGGCGAAATTCGCTCCATTCGGTAACAACGATTGCCGCGTCCGCACCGCTTAGAGCCTCCTCTGCGGATTCGCAGACCGTTACCATAGCAGGCAGCACCCTCCGCGCGGCCGCGTTCGCTTCCGGATCGTATGCGGTCAACGTAATGCCCGGATGGCGACGGCTAAGCTCCGCTGCCAAGCGGAGCGAAGGCGCCTCCTTCATATCGTCAGTACCCGGCTTATAAGCAAGACCCAGCAAAGCAACCTTGCGGCGCCCGGGATCCGAAAGCGCGGCTTCCAGCTTGCGCACCATGCGCAGCGGCAGCATTGCGTTCGCGCGGACCGCGGCTTCGACTAGCGTCTGAGGCGCGCCCGCCTCGTCGGCCATGCGGACGAGCGTTCGGGCGTCCTTCGGCATGCTCGCGCCCCCGAAACCAAGCCCGGCAGATAGAAAGTGAGGCCCAATTCTTGGATCCAGTCCCAGCGTATGCGCGACCGAAGGATAATCCGCGCCGACCTGCTCGGCAAAAGCGGCCATCTCGTTCGCGAAAGAAATTTTAACAGCAAGATAAGCGTTGGCAGCCAGCTTGGCAAGCTCCGCGCTTCTGCGGTCAGTTGTGACGATCGGGCCGGGCAGTCTTTGATGGAGCTGCGTTAACCGATCGGCAGTATCCGGCGTATCGGCTCCAATGACCATCCGAATCGGCTCGAAAAAGTCGCGAACCGCGCTGCCTTCCCTCATAAATTCGGGGACGGACACGACCTCGATCTCGCAGCTCGCGGACAAACGGTTTTTAAGCCGCGCCTCCGCCCTCTCCGCGGTCCCGATCGGAACGGTGCTGCGAATCGCGATCAGCTTCTTACCATCGGCTTCTGGCCATGCTTCCAGTTGATCGATGACCGACCATAATAACGCCAAAGACATATCGCCCTTCTCGTCGGAAGGCGTCTTCACGGCAATAAACATAAGTTCCGCGCCCCGCAACAATCGCGACGCGTCAGAGCCGAAAGTTAATCTCCCCGCCGATACGTTTCTGAGAATTAAAGATTCGAGACCCGGCTCCCGATAAGGCACTTCTCCCCGCGATAATTGGCCGATCTTCGCCGTATCGCCGTCCACGCAGTGCACCGTATGGCCAAGCTCGGCAAACCCCGCCGCCGTAGTCAATCCTACGTATCCCGCCCCCACGACCGCTATTCTCATCATTCGCTTCCCCCTCTATATCAATCGCCACAGGCGTATTCAAGTTCTCTTGCACCGATTGTAGCACCGGAATGAAAACAAACTTCCGCGATTATGTTATGGGAATGTAAATTCTGTCGACATCTTTCGAGCCACTGTGAATTAAAAAAACTCCGCATCCCGCTTGAATAGCAGAATACGGAGCCTCTTAACTTAATTTATTTTACCAACTGCCCGCGCGTAACTCCCAGTTGATTGGTCGCCTTGAGTTTACGCCACACGTCGGTTCCGTCAATCTTCCCGTCAATCGCCGCGCGATACAGCGTAAGCACCTCGCGGACCTTGTCCGCGCTCTCCTCGAGAAACTCGACACGATAGGAACGAACGCCCAGTTCCATGAACAGGCCCAAGTATTCGGCTCCTGACTGTTCGATCGCGTTATACACCGTGTTGCGGCAGCCTTCGTCGACGCGCACGGGATGCGACATGCCGATTCGGTCCTGCAGCGACGCCCGTTTCTCCTCGCACGGTCGGCCGCAGTTCGTGTAATTGGTACCTTCGCTCATGAACGTGCAGTAGACGCAATGCTCGGTATGGAACATCGGCATATGCTGATGAATGACCATCTCCAGGCGGGAAGTATCTGCGCGTCGCAGCATGTCGACCATCTGCTGAATGTTCAGATCGTACGATGGCGTCACCCAATCCAGGCCCGCTTCGCGGAAAAGATTAACCGTTTTGTGGTTCGCCACGTTCAGCGAGAAATCACCGATCAGCATCGGATGCTGTTCGTCCGGCTTCTCCATCCGTTCGCGCAAGTAATAGTACAAAGCCCCCGTATTGCGCACGAGCACCGCATCCGGCTTCAGATTCAGAATGTTGCGATGGTACCCGTTCTCGCCCGGCATATGAATGCGCGGAGTAACGAGCGCAATCCGCTTGCCCGCCTCGCGGCACGCTTGAATCGCGTCAGGGAACTGCTTGATAAATTCGAAGTCCGCATAGATCAGCTCGACTTCCGTCTTGACGACCGCCTTCACCTGCTCGAGCGTCCTGCACAGCGCCTTCAGCTTCACTTCGCTTGACCGCACGCTTACGTCCACTGTATCGGAATCGAAGGCGTCCGCGAACTCGTCGATTTGTCGTTTGACATACTTCGGCGGCAGCTCGCGCATCGCTTCCAGCTTCTCGGCGGCCTCGCGCCGTATCCGGTTAAGCTCGCTCTTAGGAACGATAACGTCGCCCTTCAGAGATACTTCCAGTTGATCCAGGTAGTAGAGCGTTCCGCCCAAGCGGCCAAGCTGCTCTCCGAGCACTTCGTGGCCAAGCGGTCGTTTCTCCGCTCGCTCAAGAAGCATCTCCGACTCCACGGCCAGCGTCGTTCCTTTCCCGACGTCCGTCCAGATCGTCCGCAGAGGAACGCCTTCCTGGCCGAACACGGATACGGCGAGCGGGAACGTCCGATATGGCTTCTCCGTCTCGAAGCTGGCGCGCAACCGTCGATCCAGAGCGGGATCGCTCGTCTTCCAGATCCGATCGCCTTCATGAACCCGATTCAGGTCGATGTCGTTGCGCCCAGGAACGATTTCGATTCGTGAACCTTCCGACGCTTCGCCCTCCAGCTTCGTCCCCGACACGCGAACGTCGTACACCCGCCCGCCTTCTTCCTTCTTCGTCGGATCGCCGGCGTCGAATACGATACCGTCGCCGCGCTTCAGCGGAGCTTCCAGTTTGCATATGACCGCATCGCGAAGAATTTTCTCCACTCGGCCCAAGTATACGCCGCGGCTCTTCGGGAACGTACCTTCCACAAGCTTCTTATTGTTCGTTCCATCCAAGAAGCCGTGCGTAAAGCCGCGCGAGAAGCTTTGCTGCAATTCCCGGACTTCGTCCTTAGAAGGTCCTGACTCGTCACCCTCGAAATATTTATCGATCTCTTTGGTATATTTGCTGACGACATTCGCCACGTATTCCGGGCTCTTCAGACGGCCCTCGATCTTGAAAGACGTTACGCCCGCCTCTATCAGCTCCGGCACGATATCGATCGCCGCCAAATCCTTCGGCGACAGCAAGTAAGCAATATCGCCCATCGGCTGATGCACGCCATCCACCATCAGATCATACGGCAGACGGCAAGCCTGCGCGCATTCTCCCCGATTGGCGGAACGGCCTCCCCATACTTCCGAGGTTAAGCATTGCCCCGAGTAAGAGACGCAAAGCGCGCCATGCACGAATACTTCCATCGGCAGCTTCGCCTGCTCACCGATTTTCTGAATTTGTTTAAGGTTATTCTCCCGTCCGAGTACGACCCTCTCCATCGCGAACGGCTTCGTGAACTCGACCGCTTCGGGGGACGTGATCGTCATCTGCGTGGAGCCGTGGATCGGGAAGTCCGGGGAAATCTCGCGGATCATTTTCACAAGTCCCAAATCCTGCACGATCACCGCGTCCACGCCGGCGTCGATACAAGCTTCGATCAGCTTGCGAGCCTCCGGAAGCTCGTCCTCGAATACTAGTATATTAAAGGTAAGAAACCCTTTCACGCCGTACTTATGCAGGAACGCCATAATTTCCGGCAGCTCGGGCGTCTGGAAATTGTGCGCCCGCGCCCGCGCGTTAAACTTCTCTACGCCGAAAAACACCGCATCGGCTCCGTTGGCTACCGCTGCCCGCAAGCATTCCCAATCGCCCGCTGGCGCGAGCATCTCAATATCTTCACGCCGTAAGGCGCTCTTTTCTTTCATTATGCATACCTCCAAGCCGCGTCTGACGCGCGGCAATCGCTGTTCTCATTATTGCGTGAACGGATAGCCAGGTCAAGAATTAGGGTTTTCCAAAATAAAAACAAGCCTCGGGCAAAGCCCAGGCTCGTTCTATGTAACGTATTATTCGATTTACCAACCGCTGATCATCTTGTAATCCGCAACAAGGAAAACAAGAAGCGCAACCGTAGAAAATCCGATCGCAAACACGTTTTTGCGAGGCCTCTGCAGTAACAGACGCACTAATCCGATTGCAATTAGGACCGTGAATATCACCATGAAAATATCGAAATGCGAGTATGTGCTCTCTACAGCCTCAGTTGCCGCATCGGCTAGAAACATAAAGGGGACCTCCTTTATCTGACCTAATGAACCCATCTTTATATATGTTAGCTTCCAAACGCCTTGCTTGCAAGTCCGAAGTTGCGGTCGTAACAACTTTGTCACACATTGGCAACGATCGAAGAAGGGTTACCGATAGTATCCGTATTTCGCCGTTTCATATTCCTGTATTCGGCAATTCCTGATTGAAGCGTCGCTTTTCGCTCCATAATAATTAACAACATTCATATTAAGGTAGGTGTCTTTAATGGTTCAACCTCGGTATTCGCTCGCAACGTTGGATCCGGAAGAACTCGAGGAAATCAGGAAAATGGAGCAGCGTATGTCCGATAAGGCCGGTCACACGATCAGCTTGATTGCTTACGAGGCGCACGAAGCCAACGATAGCTCCGACTCTTAACCGCCGCGCAAGAATGGATCGCGTCATATTGTCCATACTAGAAGAGAATCCATCTTCTGGGAGGAACTTTCCATGACACGCAGACTATTTGCTCTGCTCGCATTAGGCGCGCTAACGATGTCCACTCCGGCTCTGGCCGCGGCCCACCCGGGTGAGCATCACCACCATCACCATGAACAATCTAAGCCGCAAATCGATTGGAGCGCGCTGCCTGCCGACTTCCAAGCGCTGAAAACCGAACTCGATCAGATCAGAGCGGATCAGAAGAGCCTATTCGAACAGATGAAGTCGCAGAACGAGCAAATCAAGGAAGCGCGCAAAGCTCTGACGACGGAAAAGCGCAAAACGCTCAAAAAACCGGCAAAACAGCTGATCGATAAAATGAGAATTTCGCGCGATGAAATGCACAATCTGCGCGATCTCAAGCAAGACGCTTGGCAGAGCTTCCATGACCACGCGGCCAAGAAAGAGTGGAGCTCCGCTAAAGGAGATCTGCAAACGATCATCAAGCAAAAAAGGCAGATCGTCGAGAAGCAGCAAAATATCATCAAACTGCAGAAGCAGTTGATTATGCTTATGGCTCCGACACAACAGTCGCATCTTTTCGCCGACGAATAAAAAAAGACGAATCCTTCTTCTTCAAGAAGCTGGATTCGTCTTTTTTAATGGACAACTTAGGCTTTAGCCAGCGACGCCTCTGTCCGGGTGCGATCTCTTTCGAGAATCGGTCCGAGGTACTTGCCGGTGTACGACTTCTCAACCTTGGCCACGTCCTCCGGCGAGCCGGTCGCGACGATCGTCCCGCCGCCGCTTCCGCCTTCAGGACCCAGATCGACGAGATAGTCAGCGGTCTTGATGACGTCGAGGTTATGCTCAATGACGAGCACGCTCTCCCCGGAATCGACTAGGCGATGCAGCACTTGCAGCAGCCGGTCGATATCGTCGACGTGAAGCCCCGTCGTCGGTTCGTCCAGGATATAGAGCGTCTTCCCGGTGCTGCGGCGGTAAAGCTCCGCCGCGAGCTTCACGCGCTGTGCTTCGCCACCAGACAGCGTCGTCGCCGGCTGACCCAAATCCATGTAACCAAGTCCGACGTCCATCAGGGTCTGCAGCTTTCTGTGAATCTTCGGAATGTTGACGAAAAACTCGGTCGCATCCTCGATCGTCATCGCCAACACTTCGGCAATGCTCTTGCCTTTGTATTTGACTTCGAGCGTCTCGCGATTATAACGATTGCCTTTGCAAATCTCGCACGGTACGTAAACGTCCGGCAGGAAGTGCATCTCGATCTTGATGATGCCGTCGCCCTTGCACGCTTCGCAGCGTCCGCCTTTGACGTTAAAGCTGAACCGGCCTTTCTTGTAGCCCCGCACCTTGGACTCGTTCGTCATCGCGAACACGTCCCGGATATCGTCGAATACGCCGGTATACGTAGCCGGATTGGATCGCGGCGTACGACCGATCGGAGATTGATCAATGTCGATGACCTTCTCCAAGTGCTCCAAGCCGTTGATCTCTTTATAAGCGCCGGGCCGAGTCTTTGCTCTGTTCAGATCGCGCGCCAACGTCTTATACAGGATCTCGTTGACGAGCGTTGACTTGCCCGAGCCCGATACGCCAGTAACCGCGGTAAAGACGCCTAGAGGAAACTTCGCGTTCAAGTTTTTGAGATTGTTTTCTTTGGCGCCTTTGATCTCGATCCACTTGCCGTTGGGCTTGCGTCGTTCCAGCGGAACGGGAATAAACTTACGTCCGCTCAGGTACGCGCCAGTAAGAGACTTCTCGTCCGCCATAATCTGCTTTGGTGTGCCCTCAGCAATGACAGTTCCACCATGCTTGCCCGCTCCCGGTCCGATATCGATAATCCAATCGGCAGCAATCATCGTGTCTTCATCGTGTTCGACGACGATCAACGTATTGCCCAAGTCGCGCATATGGCTAAGCGTCTGGATCAGACGATCGTTATCCCGCTGATGCAGGCCGATGCTTGGCTCGTCCAGGATATATAGAACGCCCATTAGACTGGAGCCGATCTGCGTTGCAAGCCTGATCCGCTGTGCCTCGCCGCCGGACAGCGTTCCGGCTGCGCGAGAAAGCGTCAAATATTCAAGGCCCACGTTCACGAGGAAACCAAGCCGGTTATTAATCTCCTTAAGGATCAGGTTCGCGATCGATTGTTCCTTCTCGGTCAGTTCCAATCCGGTGAAGAAGCGCTGCGCTTCCCCGATCGAGAGCGAAGTGACGTGGGCGATGTTCTGGCTTCCTATCGTAACCGCCAGCACTTCCTTCTTCAGGCGTTGCCCGCGGCACTTGCCGCATGGTTTCGCGGACATGTACACTTCGATGAACTCGCGAATGCCTTCGGAGCCTGTATCCCGATATCTGCGTTCCAGATTGTTAACGATCCCTTCGAAAGGAACCTGCGCATCCCGCGTATGGCCGAATTCGTTCTCGTAGCGGAAGCGGATCCGCTCCCCTCCCGTACCGTACAGAATCACCTGCATCTGTTTGTCGTTAAGCTGCTCTACGGGTACGTCGGTCGGAATGCCGTAATGGGCGCACACGGCGGCCAGAAATTGCGGATAGTAGTTGGACGTGCTTCCCGCCCAAGCTTCGAACGCGCCTTCATCGATGCTCTTGGAGCGATCCGAGACGAGCAAGTCGGGGTCGACGATCATTTTGACGCCGAGCCCGTCGCATTCTGGGCAAGCTCCGTAAGGAGAGTTGAACGAGAACATTCGCGGAGCGAGCTCATCTATGGAGAAGCCGCATTCGGGGCACGCCAGATTTGAATTGAACATGAGTTCTTCTTTATCGATAATATCGACGAGAACTTGCCCCCCGGATAGCTTAAGCGCAATCTCCAAAGAGTCAGCGAGCCTCGTCTGCACGTCATCCTTCACGACGATCCGGTCGACGACAACTTCGATCGAATGCTTCTTGTTCTTCTCCAGTTCGATCTTCTCGGACAGATCGCGGATTTCGCCGTTGACGCGTACGCGTACGAAGCCCTGCTTCTGAATGTCGGCCAGAAGCTTCGTATGTTCGCCCTTGCGGCCCGATACGACGGGCGCGAGAATCTGCAGACGGGTGCGCTCCGGATATTCCATAATCCGGTCCACCATCTGCTCGACCGTCTGCGATGTAATCTCGATACCGTGTTCCGGGCAATGCGGTTTCCCGACTCTGGCGAACATCAGACGCAAGTAGTCATAGATCTCGGTAACCGTGCCGACGGTGGAACGCGGGTTGCGGCTCGTCGTCTTCTGGTCGATCGAGATCGCAGGCGACAGCCCGTCGATGGAATCGACGTCCGGTTTGTCCATCTGGCCCAAGAACTGGCGGGCGTAGGCGGACAACGATTCCACATACCTGCGCTGCCCTTCGGCATAGATCGTATCGAACGCGAGCGAGGATTTGCCCGATCCGGACAATCCCGTTAGCACGACGAACTTATCGCGCGGAATGGTGACGTCAATATTCTTCAAGTTATGGGCGCGGGCGCCCTTGATGACAATCTTCTCGTTAGCCAAAACGAAAAAGCCCCTTTCGCGACAAAGCGGGGGCTTATCTCATGAATGCCGGCCGCAGTCGCACACCAAATAGGAATGTGTGTTCCCGTTCATTATACCGAACTGCGGCCGGTCATGCAAATGATTTGTAAAAACTTACAGAAGCTCTTTGCGAAGCTGCTCCGGCGATTTCGGCGAGAGCAAGCCGTAAGGCACATCGAATACCGTTTTCGCGCCAGTTTGTCCGGTTTGAGCCAGACGGTAAGCCGCGCGAGCGTAAGCGACCAGAACGCTGGCCGTAAATTCCGGATTGCTGTCGAGCTTCAGGCTGAATTCGATCAGCTGCGTGTTCTCTTTGTCCAGCCCCGTTTTACCGGTGCGGATAACATTACCTCCGTGAGGCATGCTGGAGTGCTCCGCGCGCAGCGTTTCTTCGCTTACGAAATGAACGATTGTCTCGTAGTCCGCGAAGTAGTTCGGCATGTTCTTGATTTCGCTGGCCACCGCTTCCGCGTTCGCGCCTTCTTCCAGCACGACGAAGCACTCGCGAAGATGTTTCTCTCGTGTCGTCAGCTCCGGGTTGCTTCCGCCGCGCACGCGCTCCACCGCTTCTTCGCGGGGAATGGTGTATTGGATTCCGTTCTTGACCCCGCTCACGCGGCGAATCGCGTCGGAGTGTCCTTGGCTGACGCCTTTGCCCCAGAACGTGTATTCCTTGCCTTCCGGCAGTACCGCTTCCGCGAGCAAACGGTTCAAGGAGAACAAGCCCGGATCCCATCCGGTGGAGATGACGCTGACATGACCGCCCGATTGCGCGGCATCGTCTACTTTACCGAAATATTCAGGAATCAAGGCATGGGTATCGAAGCTGTCCACGGTGTTGAAATGTTTGGACAGTGACGGCCCCTGCTCCGGCAAGTCCTTGGCGGAACCGCCGCACAGGATCATGACGTCGATCTTTCCTTTGTACTGTTCGATGTTCGCGATGGATACCATCGGGGTGCCGGATGTGATGGAGCCTGGATCGCGGCGGGTGAAAATCGCTTCCAGCTTCATGTCCGGATTTTGGCGAATCGCGGCTTCAACGCCGCGTCCCAAGTTGCCGTAACCTACAATGCCAATCGAAATCGTTTTGCTCACTTGTAATCTTCCTCCCAGTCATGTGCAGCAGCTATCGCATTCATCCATGCGACCTATAATTATCGGTAACCCGAGCATTTTTAACACTCAACCATTTTACATCAATAGGCGAAAGGGAAAAAGCGGACTCTGCGAAATAATGTAAAGATTAGTTGAAATAATATAAATCGACCCGGCTCACATGCTCGCTTTCAGCTCAAGCAGAGCGTCCCTCAGCTCGGCGGCGCGCTCGAATTGCAGGCTCTTCGCCGCTTCCTTCATCTCGAACTCTAAACGTTCGATCACGGAAGCGCGATCCTTCTTCGAGAGCTTGCTCAGATCTTCCGCTCCGGACAGGAACGTGCTCTTCGACTCGACCGCTTTCGTCGCTTCAATCAGATCTCTCACCCGCTTAACGATGGTTTGCGGAGTAATGCCGTGCTTCTCGTTGAACGCGATCTGGATGGTCCGGCGGCGCTCGGTCTCCCCGATCGCCTTCTCCATCGATTCCGTCATCCGGTCGCCGTACATAATGACACGGCCGCCCGCGTTCCGGGCCGCCCGGCCGATCGTCTGAATGAGCGAACGCTCGGAACGAAGGAATCCTTCCTTGTCCGCGTCTAGAATCGCCACCAGGCTGACCTCCGGCAGATCGAGCCCTTCCCGGAGCAAGTTGATCCCGACGAGGACGTCGAATACGCCTAGCCGCAGATCGCGCAGGATCGCCATCCGCTCCAACGTCTTAATGTCCGAGTGCAAATAGCGTACTTTAATGCCGACTTCCTTCACATAATCGGTCAAGTCCTCGGACATTTTCTTGGTCAAGGTCGTGACGAGCACCCTTTCGTCTTTGGCGATGCGATCGCGGATCTCCCCGAGCAGGTCGTCGATCTGGCCTTTCGTCGGGCGAATCTCGATCACGGGATCGAGCAAGCCGGTCGGACGGATGATCTGTTCGACGACGGTCGGGCAATGCTCGAGCTCGTAAGGACCAGGCGTCGCGGATACGTAGACGAGCTGCTTCGCTTTCCCCTCAAACTCCTCGAATCGCAATGGCCGGTTGTCCTTGGCCGATGGCAGCCGGAAACCGTGGTCGACAAGCACCGTCTTGCGCGCTTGGTCACCGTTATACATGGCGCGCAGCTGCGGCAGCGTTACGTGCGACTCGTCAATGACGACGAGGTAGTCGTCCGGGAAAAAGTCCATTAGCGTGTAAGGGGTCGCTCCGCGTTCCCTGAATGTCATCGGACCCGAATAGTTCTCGATGCCGGAGCAGAACCCCATCTCCGCCATCATCTCCAGATCGTAGCGGGTACGCTGCTCCAGCCGTTGCGCCTCGAGCAATTTGCCAGCTTCTCTTAATTCGACCAGCCGTTCCTCTAGCTCGCGCTCGATATTCACCAAGGCCCGCTTCATTTTTTCTTCGCCGGTGACGAAGTGAGATCCCGGGAATATGACGACATGGTCCCGTTCTCCCGTAATCTCGCCCGTCAGCACGTCGATCTCCGTTATCCGCTCGATCTCGTCCCCGAACATCTCAATGCGAATCGCCGAATCCCCCCGGGACACCGGGAAAATCTCGATGACGTCTCCGCGCACGCGGAACGTGCCCCGCACGAAGTTGAGGTCATTGCGCTCGTATTGAATGTCGATCAGCTTGTGTAGAATAGCGTTTCTTGACTTCTCCATGCCTACCCTCAGGCTAAGTCGCAAATCGCGATACTCTTCCGGTGAACCGAGACCGTAGATGCAGGACACGCTGGCGACGATAATGACGTCTCTTCTCTCGAACAGTGAAGCGGTCGATGAGTGCCGCATTTTATCGATTTCGTCGTTGATGCTCGAATCTTTCTCGATATAGGTGTCGGTCGAAGGAATATAAGCCTCCGGCTGATAATAATCGTAGTAACTGACGAAGTACTCAACCGAGTTCTCCGGAAAAAATTCCTTGAACTCGCTGCAAAGTTGCATCGCCAACGTCTTGTTGTGCGCGATGATCAGCGTCGGCTTGTTCACCTTGGCGATCGTCTGCGCGATCGTGAACGTTTTCCCCGTGCCTGTCGCCCCGAGCAGCGTCTGATGTCGCTTACCGCCGACAATTCCTTCAGACAGCTGCGTGATCGCGCCCGGTTGGTCGCCCGAAGGCGTATACTCTGACACGAGCTTAAACGGTTTATTTTCCACGTCCGATACTGCCAATCGTGATCTCCCCTTTCCTTAATCGCGAACGATCCCGGAACTTGCGGATTCCGTTCGTTCTTCGTTCCGTCATCAGAATGTGTGTTCCCGTTCATTATATCGATTTGAAGGGTCAGCGTCAAAAGGGACAGAGGCGGCCGAGGGCGGAAAATAGGGCGTAATATCGTGCGTCGAAATTTGCGGAATTGCGCTGACGCCGGTCTTTTTCTGATATGATAGAAAAAAAGCTTCTCCGCCCCTGATACGGGGACGGCGGCAGACTGGAGCGCAGAGTATGGGTTTGTTTGATTTCATTAAAGGACAGTTTATCGAGGTTATCGAATGGATGGACGATACGGGTGCACTCGTCTATCGTTTTCCCGCATACGATCATGCGATCAAGATGGGCGCCAAGCTTGTCGTCCGCGAGTCGCAAACCGCCATATTCGTAAACGAAGGCCAGATCGCCGACGTATTCGGGCCGGGAACGCATACGCTCAGCACGCAGAACCTGCCGGTTCTCACCACATTGAACTCTTGGAAATACGGCTTCAATTCGCCTTTTAAAGCGGATGTATATTTCCTGAATATGACGAATTTCACCGATCATAAGTGGGGCACGACCAATCCCGTCATCATGCGAGATCCGGAATTCGGCATTATCCGCATGCGCGGCTTCGGCAATTATTCGTTCCGAATTCACGATCCGGTTGTGTTTCTTAAAGATATTTTCGGCACGAAACAGGTATTTACGACAGATGGCATTTCCGGCTTCCTGAAGTCCGCCGTAGTCTCGGGCATCAGCGACCTGATCGGCGAAGCGAAAATCCCCGTCGCGGATCTGGCCAGCTCGTACAACGAGCTCAGCCGGCTTGCCGTCGATAAGTTGCAGGACCGTTTCTCGGCGATCGGCCTGTCGCTGACGAGCTTGACGATCGAGAACATCTCGCTTCCGGCAGAAGTCGAGCAAATGATCGACCGCAAATCGTCGATGAACATCGCCGGCAATCTCGACAATTATATGAAGTATCAGACGGCGGAAGCGATTCGCGAAGCGGCGAACAACCCGGACGGCGGCGCGGCGGGGACGGGAGCCGGACTCGGCGCCGGCATGGCGATGGGTCAGATGATGGGGCAAATGTTCAGCCAAATGAACGGCAAGGGCGCCGAGCCTCAGCAGAGTGCAGCTCAAGCTTCTGCGCAGGAGGGAGGCTCTACCTCGCAGCCTTCGGGCGGGAGCAAAAAATTCTGCTCCGAGTGCGGCAGCAAGTTGGCCGAGAACGTCAAATTCTGCTCCGAGTGCGGGAGTAAAATTTAGGCGGAGGCGCATATGACCAACCCATCTACGGCAATCCGTTTTCCGTGCGCAAGCTGCGGTGGCCCCATGGTCTTCGATGCGGGAAGCCAACATTTGAAGTGTCAATATTGCGCCTCGGAGCAGCCGATCGACGATGTCATGAACGAACCGGTCGAGCATCCCCTCGACGACCGCGACGAAGATTTGGATAGTTTGCGGGACTGGGGGACGGAGCAGCAAGCGATCCACTGCGAAGCTTGCGGCGGGGAAACGCTGATCCCGGCGGGCCAGACGACGTCGACCTGCGTGTTCTGCGGCTCGCCGAAGGTGCTGCTTCAAGAGCAATTTCGCAGCATTCGGCCGGAATCGGTGATCCCTTTTCAGCTGTCCCGAGACGAGGCGCAACGTTCGTTCGCGGCCTGGAAGAAAAAACGGTGGTTCCTGCCGAACGAATTCAAGAAGATGAACGTAAGCTCACAGCTTAACGGGATTTATATTCCTTATTGGACTTATGATACCGATACGTATTCCGTATACTCCGCCGAGGTCGGCGTTTACCATTACCGGACCGTTACCCGCACAAGAGTCGTGAACGGCAAAACGGAAACCTATACGACGACCGAACGATATACCGTCTGGCATTCTACGCGAGGCGATTACGACAGAAGCTTCGATGATATTCTCATCCCCGCTTCCGGGCATTACGACGAGGATTTGCTGGAGAAGCTCGGCGACTTCAGACTTCGCGAGCTCCATGCTTATAAGCCCGAATATTTGAGCGGCTACATCTCGGAGCTGTATAACGTCACCCGAGACGAAGGCTGGGAACGTGCGAAAAGAGAAGCCGACCACACACTCGATGCCGAGATCAAAAGACGGATCGGTGGCGACGAGATCCGCAACTTGAGAATCCGAACTTCGTACGATCATGTCACTTACAAGCACTTGCTGCTTCCCGTATGGAACGCCAATTATCACTATAAAGCACGAACATTCTATTACATGGTGAACGGCCAGACCGGCACGGTCTCCGGCCATGTGCCCCGCAGCGCCGCCAAGATCACCTTGTTCACGCTTTTCTGTCTTGGACTGGCCGGTTTGGTGATTTGGTTTTTGATGAGCAATCCGGAATTTTTCTCTTAATGCTTCGCAGCCGCGCTATTCGGTTATCGCCGAATCGGGCGGCTTTTTTTGTTGCTGCCGCCGTCGTGGAGAATTGTCCGATTGTTTGCTCGGGCTAACGGACGTAGGCGCTGCTATTTCGTCGAAACCGGGTTTTCTTCAACCTTACGGACACCAGTGCGCTTATTTGTCTGAAAAAGAGTGAATTCGGCCATTTTTGCGCAATTAGCGACTGTGACGTCCGTTAGATTTTCAAACGGCGGATCATGGGACAGTTAGCGGCTGTGAGGTCCGTTAGAGCACGCCTTCTTGACGCAGTTTAATATTTAGCTTATTATCTAAATATAAGATTTAGACAATTGTCTAAACATCAAAATAAACCCGCTTCATGAAAGGGGGGAACCCGCCCTATGAATGACACGTTCAAAGCACTGTCCGACCCTACCCGCAGAAAAATTCTGCAACTTCTGAAGGAAAAGGATCTGTCCGCCGGCGATATCGCCGATCATTTTAACATCTCCAAACCGAGCATCTCCCACCACTTGAACATTCTCAAGCAAGCCAAACTGGTGCAGGACGAAAGACAAGGACAGAGCATCATTTACTCTATTAACCTTTCGGTGATGCAAGAAGCCATGGGCTGGTTTCTCGGCATGATCGGAACTAAAGGAGAGACTTCCCATGACGAACCTCGATGACAACAATAACAACGCCAAAGTTGGCTGGTCGGGCAAAGACTGGACTCTGCTCGGAGCGAATGCGCTCTTGTTCATCGTCCTGTTCCTCGTCTTCAACCATCAGCTTCCTGATCAAATGGCTTCCCATTACAATATCAATGGGGAGCAAGACCGCATGATGGCCAAATGGAGCTTCTGGCTGCTTTACGCCGCAACCGGCATCGCATTGCCGTCAATCCTGACGGCGACGCGTTTCGTAGATCCGCGCAAGAACAACTACTCCCGCTTCGAAGGTTATTTCTACTTAATACGATGGGCGGTCAGCTTGTTTTTGCATGCCGTCATGCTGCTCATTATTCTGGACAATGCCGGCTACAAGCTGCCGACCATTAATATTGTCGTCGGAGGAATCGGCGTCCTCTGGATGATTCTCGGCAACCGGATGGGGCAAGTCCGGAGCAACTTCTTCATCGGCATCCGTACGCCGTGGGCGCTAATGGACGAACAAAACTGGCGTCTCACCCACCGCTTGGGAGCGCGCGTATGGTTCGCGGCCGGTTTGATCATGTTCGTAAGCGCATGGTTCGTCTCATCCTTCTGGATAGCCGCCGTCATTCTGGTCAGCGCCTTAGGCAGCGCATTGATCCCCGCGGTCTATTCTTACATGTTGTATCGTCGAGCATCGAACGGCTAACTTAATGGATTGAGATAGGCCGGTTTCCGGCTTATCTCTTCTACATCGGACCGCTCCCCCCGGTACAAAAAATGCGGGGTATTCTGGGCCCTGCAACATTTTCAATCGCGCAGTCGACATTTCCAGCTTCTGCTGGTAGTCCTTGATGATCATCTCTTTCATTCATTCAGAAGGAGGACATTCGACAAAATAGGAGAATAGAAAATGACGGAATATAAATAAAGGGGATGGAGATTTGAAGAAGGGTTTAGGTATTATTTTCGTAGTAATGATCATGCTTCTTTCCGCCTGTTCAAGTAGTGAAGGGTTCAAAAAGGATGCTTTTTCAGAAAAAGACTTATGTATTGTAAAAGTCAACAAACCATCGAAAAAAGTGTGCTATGGAGACAGTAAAGATTCGATCGAAAAAGTTATAGGTGATGGCGTCAAAAAAGGTTTAGGGATCGTTGAATATGATTTTGGGGTATCTGTTGGATATCGAGACGAAATCGCAGCTGCGATCTGGTTAAATGAGGAGTCGAAAGGTGTCTTCAAAACAGCTCGCGGTGCCGTGGTCGGCACTACCAAAGAAAAAGTCAAAGAACTTTACGGAGAAAAATACGGCATCGATAAGGCTACATACTATCTCGATTACTTCTATGACAATACAAAGAAGAAATATCTTGATTCTGTATCTGTGGAAAACTTAAAGGTACCCGATGCTAAGGAATCCACTTACATGATATCTTTTGTTTTTAACGATGAGGGAGCAAACAGAATCTTTATTTCGGATCTCAAATGGGCGATGATACTGTTATAAAATCCACTTCGCGTGAGAGTAACCCTGTTCCGGCAAGCCCGATAAAGCCAACCGTTTCTCGACTTGTCTTAATGCCACGTTCTGAACGAACTCGCGGTAAAATTGGATATCCGAATCCGTCAAGAAAGTGGCTGGCATGCTCCTGTAGCGATGTTTTTCATCGTACTTGCTCCCCACCGGCGCCCCTCTAGGCGAAAGTATGATGTTTTTCATCGCTAATCACCCAGGAATCGAACAAATAGTGGTTGGCACACTCCTATAGCGATGTTTTTCATCTTACTTGTTCTCTACGAGCACCCCACAAAGCAGAAGTATGATGTTTTTCATCACTAATCATCCCTTTCTAATAAGTTTTAAGATAAACCGTCAGGGGGTTTATGCTTTCTGATTTGTTTTAAAAATTAGTTCCCGATTACTTTAAGGCCGATCACCGCGCCGACGACCAAAGCCAGGAAAAAGATCCGGCGGACTTGGCGGGACTCTCCGTAAAACAGCATGCCAACGAGAGTTCCGCCGACCGTTCCGATTGCGGTCCAAATCGCATAGGCCGTCCCCATGGAGATGGATTTCATGGCGAACGACAGCAGAGAGAAACTGGCGATAAAGCCGAGAACGAGCAGCAGCACACTCGTGACGTCTTTTTTCTCTTTTAAACGATTCATTCCCAGTACTCCGACAACCTCGAACGATCCCGCCAATAGAAGCGCAATCCATGCCATCATTCTCTCGCCTCCTTCTTCTCGACTTCCGATGTGATTTTCAAACCGGCGATCCCGACGATCAGGACCACTACCAGGATCAGCTTCCCCGCGTTCAACGGAACGCTGAAAAATAGAAATTCCGCCATTACCGTTCCCGCCGCACCGATCCCCGTAAACACAGCATAGGTCGTTCCGACCGGAAGAAAACGGGAAACGTAGATCAACCCGGCGAAGCTGAGCAAAATGCCGAGCGCGGTCAGCACCCATTCTCCCGCGTTCGAAGCATGCTTCAACCCGGATACCCAGCCGACCTCGCATACTCCCGCGGCGATAAGCAACCCCCATGAACGATTCATTCCACTGCACCTCCGTTTGTATGTTGTCCCCGCGAACGAACCGGATTCCTCGACAGGAGCCGTTGCGCAGCAAAAAGCCCGAGCGCATCGCAAGGCCGCCGCAACGATCCGAATTCGTCGCGTACCTCATCGATACTCCCGGGCTTTTATCCCTCCGTGTCCATCTTCTCACGCGAGAAGATGAGCTCCCTCTTGGACCGAACCGGCGCCATCCTGCAACCGTGGAACCCTAGGGACCCTAATCTGATGATTCATTCCAAAATACTTTAGTATAGGCTTGATGTCAATCCTTATTTTCTGGCTCCGGCGCCGCGCGGCGGCAACCCCTCATCCTCCGAGGGTTTCTCCGCCTCCGCTGCCAGCTTCGCCGTTTCTTCCGCGGCCGCAAGCTCGGCGGCGGCTTGCTCCGCTTCCTTGCGGGCCTGCATTTTCATCGTCGGAGAATTCTTCTGCCTGCGCGCCCTTCCCCTTAGTACTTGCCAGATCGATGCGGAACGGGACGCGGCCACAAACTCAACGTCTTCGTCCGGCGCGAGAATGAGTCCGAGCTGATAATGCTCTCCTTCGTATCTGGCGCGCTGCAGGAATTTAGCGTGACCTTCGCGATTGACGACTTCCAGCTTGCAGAAAGCGGATTGAAGCTGCAATGCGGCATGAAGCTCCTCTTTGGTACGGACGGCGACTCCATTCACTTTCTTGATCAGTTCCCCGGCATGAAGACCGAGTTCGGCCGCCGGGGTACCCGGCAGTACCGCGAGCAGCCTGACGCCTTTGCCATCCTGCGCATAAAGGGGATCTTTACCGCTCTCCTTCATGCGGCCGAGCCAGCCAAGCGCTTCATGCAGGACGAATGCCCCCGCGGACGCGACGATCGTAAGCTGCGGCCACCATTCGGCACCCGCCGCAAGGGCCGCGATAACGACCCCGTACAACATCAGCAAGTTACCCGAAGATCTGGTTTTCTCTTCCGGCCAATACGCCTTCGTTCGGTCGCTGAAGCCGATCAATACCGGAAAGGCGAGCAAGCTCCACACGCTCGTATCTCCGCCGAACAATGGCGCCCACGGCAACGCGAAACCTCCGCCGGACGCCGGTATCATCCATAACAGCGGAATCGGCCATACTCCGGAGAACGCGTAAGCGCCCATCGGTTTTCCCCTCTTGCCCAAGAGGAACAGGGGAATCGCAAGCTGTTTGCCTTGCAGCCTGACCAAGAAGCCTTCCGCGATATGCAGCAAACCCGCCATGAAAAGCAGCCCGGGCACATCGATCGCCGACAGCGTTCTGAACGCATCCGCGATCGCGCCTTCCCCCGGTGTGATCTCGGTCCACTCGAACAGCGCCTGCAATACGCCTAAGGCTCCCGCCGCGTAGGCCAAACACATATATCTCAATCGGAATAAAGCCAGTATCCCCGTCGCGACCCACAAGAACATCAACGTTTCCGAATTCAACTCCGCTCCGACTCCCAATCCGGCGACGGATAATACCGCGCCGACGGCAACGCCCGCGGCGATTCTCATTAACGTCAAATATAACGTTCCATACAATCGAACATGGTACAGCTTGCGTTGCAGCGTAACCGCATGGCGGGCATGCCACCACGCGATTGCAACCGCGATATAGAAATACGGGAGGGTCAGCAAGCCGAGCGCGGCTTGCCCCACTTCCCGCAATACGTCCAACAGAGGATCCACCGGCCGCTCCCCTTTCGTCATCCAAGTCAGCCTTTACGAGAAAAAAGGAAGTTGACCTAAGGCCAACCTCCTTACTATTCGACGGCGGGCAGGGAATTCCTTCTCCGCCCGTCTGTATCGCCGATGTTCTGTTAGGGGCGCTTCGACATGTTAAGCAGCTCCCCGGCTTTGGAGATCGCCGCCTGCCACTGGGCATCGTAGCTACGATCCTGGATTTTGGCGTATAGCTTTTCTTCCAACCGCTGTGCCGTCTCTTCGTCGACTTCTCCGGTAACCGGCAGTGATTCGCTCTTTTGGAAGCTCTCAACCGCCTTCTTCGTTCCTTCGCTGAAATAGCCGTCCTTCCGATCCGGGGGAAAACCGGCTCCCAGAAGGATGTTCTGAAGATTCTCGACAGGTTCTCCCGTGGTATCGTATTTCAACACGTTATCCCGGGGCAATCTCCATGCCTGAAAATAAGTCGGTTGCTTGACCCGAACGTCCGGATCGATCCCCTTCTCGTTGATCCACGTTCCGTCGGGAAGGAGCCACTTGTAGACGGTCAGCTTGAGTATACTGCGATCACCCAGTTCTCCGTTAAAGGGGACCTGAACGGTTCCTTTGCCATAAGTCGTCTCTCCGATCAGCACCGCTCCCGCGGATTGCTTTAACGCGCCCGCCAGAATTTCCGCTGCGCTGGCGCTGCCTTTGTTCATGAGCACGACTATCGGGTATGGCTTATTGCCTTTCGCTCCGTGCGCGGCGACATCGACCTTGCGAGTACCGTCTCTGTATTCGGATTGAACGATCGGTTTACCCTTCTCCAGCAATTGGTCAGCCACCTCAACCACTGATTGCAGAAACCCGCCCGGATTATCCCGTACATCGACGACAAGCGCCTTTAAGCCTTGAGCCTCCAGTTCCTCGAGCTCGTTTTTCACCTGAGCGGCCGTCTCGTCGGTAAATTGATATATGGAAAGATAACCGACTCCGCTCGCCGCCATTCCGGAATCTACCGTTTCCGGATTGATCCGATCCCGGACAAGCTCCAGGTCGAGAGGGGTCGCAACTCCCCTTCGCTGCACTTTCAGCTTGACCTTCGTCCCCTTAGGACCCCGAATCTTGGATACGGCCTCGCTTAGCGTCAGGCCATTCAAGCTTTCGCCGTTGATCGACAACAGCACATCCAGCGGCTTCAGCCCCGCTCTCTCTGCGGGAGTTCCGCGGATCGGGGATTCGACGATGACCGAGCCATTCTCGATTCGGAGTTCTGCTCCGATTCCGGTGAACGCTCCATGGAGGGCGTCGCTGAACTTCTCCGCTTCCTCTTCCGGCTTATAGACGGAGTAAGGATCATGAAGCGACTCCACCATTCCCTGAATCGCGCCGTCAATAAGCTGCTCCCGTTCCATTGGCAGCGCATATCGCCTTTCGATAAGCGACAACGTTTTATTTAATTTATACAGTTCGTCCTGGCTAAGCCCCTCGGACCCACTGGGAGAAGTTTCGCTCGCCTTTGCGCCGGAACTCACGAATTTCCATTCCGGAAATTCGAACAATGCATAAGTCGCAACGCAGGCGGCAACAGCCGTCAGCACCATCATAGCCGCGACGGTGCGACCTCGGAATAACACGTACCCCAACTCCCCGAATTTATCCATAATAATTAGTTTATGACAAGCTTAGTCTAAAAATCCTCTTTTTACAAGATGAGCTCCGGCGCTATACGCAAAACAGCCGTCGCCCGACACGCTCGTCGGAGATCGGCTGCTGCTCGCGGGATTACTTCAAATAAGGCGCGGGATCGACCGGTTCGGCGTTTTTACGAACTTCGAAATGCAGATGGTTACCCGTCGATTGCCCGGTCGAGCCGACCAATCCGATTTTTTCGCCCCGCTTGACGGTCTGGCCCTTCTCGACCAATATTTGGCTCATATGCCCGTACAGCGTCCACAACCCGCCGCCATGATCGATAATGACGCAGTTGCCGTACCCGCTCCAGGATTGGGCAACCGTGACGACGCCCGTCTCGGCCGCATAGATCGGCGTTCCCTTCGGAGCGGCCATGTCCAAGCCCGTATGAAGCTTCTTCGAGCCGGTAATCGGGTGAATCCGGTAACCGAACGGAGAGGACAAACGGTATTCCGATTTTAACGGCATGCCGAGCTTGCCGCCTTTATAATACGTTTTGATCCGGTTTTTCTGGGCCTCTAATGCCGAGGCTTGCTTCGCGAGCTCCGTCAGTTGCTTCTCGGATTCCTCGCTGATCTCTTCCATTTCTTCGATCTCTTTGGTCAGCTTGGAGATAAGCACTTCTTTATCGCTTTCTTCTTTCTCCAAAGTCGCCTTATGGCTTGCCATTTCTTCATACAGCAACTTGATGTCGGCAAGCTCCTGTTCGCTTTGCTGCTTCAAGTCCGCGACATTGTCGGCATATTTTTTCTTCTCGTCCAGAATGTTACGGTCTTGGGCGGCGATCGATTCTACCGCGTCGAACCGGCTCAGGAAATCGGAGAAGCTTGCCGAGTTGAGCAAGACATCCAGGAACGATACCGGTCCAGCCGTATAGGCCATCCGGACCCGCGAAGCCATCAGTTCGTCGCGATTGTCACGCTGTTTGATGGCATCTTCAAGCTCTTGGCCCGTCAGGAACAGCTGCTCTTCCGCCTCGGCGATCTTCACTTGAGTGTTCTGAAGCCGCTTCTGAACCGTCTCGATGCGTGCAAGCAGCGTCTCGATATCCGCTTTGGTCGACTGCTGTCTGCCCGTCAATTCATTAACTTTATTCTCGGCATGTTTCTGATTGCTAGCCGCCTTCTCCATGTCCTTTCTGACTTTTTTCAGATTTTGCTCGATTTTCTCAAGCTCGGACAGGGCTTGTCCGTCGTAAGGTTTCGCCACCATTCCTACGACGATCAGCATCGCAACCAGAAGCAACAATTTCTTCTTCACAATAAGCCTCCTTCGAGAACGGCACGCCGCTCCCGGATATCGGTGTCTTGTCGTTATACCCGCAAATACCGGCGAACCGAAATCGTACTGCCGAAAATGCCCAAAAGCGTACCTAAGATCATAACCGATCCGCCAACCATTCCCGTTACTTCGTCTACAGTCGCGAATTGAATCATGTATAACCCGATCGTTGCGCTTGTGGTATGTACCAACTGCGAATATCCGACCAGCAATATCGTCGCGCTGATCAATGAACCAAAAAATCCGATAATTGCTCCTTCGATAAAAAACGGCCAACGGATAAAACTATTCGTAGCGCCGACCAGCTTCATGATCGAGATCTCGCGGCGGCGCGCGATGATCGTCATCTTGATTGTCGTCGAGATCAGGAACATCGCCATGACGGCCAGCCCGAGCACGATTACGAGACCGATATTGCGGACCGCGTTCGTGATGCTGAATAGCTTCTCGATCGTGTCCTTGCCGTATTTAACCTTGGAAATCGACTTGTCCGGGTCAGTCAGGTTGAGCGCTTCGATCTGTTTGGCTATGTAACCGATCTTCTGCGGATCGAAAGCTTCGACTTCGAAAGCATCGGGGAGGGGATTGTTCTCCTTGTCATAGCCGTCGAGCGCTTCCTTGCCTTCTTCTCCCATGCTCTCGCGGAACCGTTGCAAGCCTTCGGCTTTAGGTATGTAGGTGACGGATTTGACTTCCGGAATCCGCTTGATCAACCGTTCGATCTCTTCCGCTTTCTGAGTCTGCGTATCGACTTGGAGATAGACATTAATCTGAACCTGGTTGTCCAATTGATCGGCAAGCTTGTTGACGTTAAGGGCGAGCAGCATAAAAATTCCTAGAATGAATAAGGAAACCGAGATGGAGCTCATGGATGCGAATGTCATCCAGCCGTTGCGGCCGACGTTCTTAAAGCCTTCGCGAATATGGCGGACAATGGTGCTAAATCTCATAGCCATATTCCCCTCTCTGCTGATCGCGAACAATGCTTCCGTTCTCGATGGCGATGACGCGCTTGCGCATCGTGTTCACGATCTCTTTGTTGTGGGTGGCCATGACGATTGTCGTGCCGCGAAAATTGATCTCTTCCAACAGGTTCATAATGCCCCAGGAAGTCTCCGGGTCCAAGTTCCCCGTCGGTTCATCGGCCACGATAACCGAGGGATTGTTGACGATCGCGCGAGCGATCGCTATCCGCTGTTGTTCGCCGCCGGACAGCTGGGCAGGCAGGCTTCCCGCTTTATGCTTAAGCCCGACAAGTTCGAGCACTTCCATCGTGCGTTTGCGGATCAGGCGCCGGGGCGTCTCGATGACTTCCATGGCGAACGCCACGTTCTCGAAAGCGGTCAGCTTGGGGAGCAGCCTGTAATCCTGAAAAATAACGCCGATGTTGCGTCTAACGAACGGAATTTTGCGGTGCTTCAGCTTGCCTATATTAAACCCGTTGACGGATATTTGGCCTTTGGTCGGAACTTCTTCCCGGTAAATCAATTTCATGAACGTGGATTTACCCGCTCCGGAAGGTCCTACGACGTACACGAATTCGTTGCGGTCGATGACAAGGTTAACCCCTTGAAGCGCCGTCGTGCCGTCAGCGTAGGTCTTCCATATGTCATGCATTTCAATCACGGTATCACTTCCTGTTAAGATTCAGACTTAAGATACTTCGACATCATGCCTGATAATCCTCTCTTTGTCGATCGCTTTCGAGGGAAAATCTGTCGACACGAGTCTGAAATCCTTTGCCCGGCTTGGAATTACGGAAAACTTTAGAATTTTTTAATTTTTGAGAAGAACGAAACTCGGGAATTGTTGTATAACCTTTTAGTAACATTTGTAAGAAAACAGAATGGCGGGATCGGGGTGTGTTTGGAACGTGAAAAAGTTGGGGATCATCGTCATTGTCGTTGTTTTTCTTCTGTTTGGCGCCGGCTTGGGAGCCGCGATGAGCTATGGTAACGACGAGGCGCTGCCGGACGGATTCCGAGTCGGCGGATTAAATGTCGGGGGTATGACTCCGGATGAGGCTATCGAGAAGGTTAGAACGAAGGTGAACGAGTTGGAATCGACCCGGGTCGGCATCGATCCGGCCAATTTGGGGACGACGGTCGAAATACCGGCGAAGACTCTAAAAGAGCTGGGATTCCAGATCGACGCAGTCGACGCGATAAAGGCGATCGAACGGCATCGGGACTACTCTTGGTGGGAACGGGCCAAATTGCGGTACTACGGGACCAAGGGCGAGTCGTATGACGTGGTCGCGCGCTGGGATGAACTAAAACTTCATCTCGTCGCGGAAGAAGCTTGGGGGGACCTGATCAAGGAAAGCGGAGAGAACGCCTCTCGAAAGATCGACGATCGGGATATCGTCGTCTATACGACCGAGAAAATGGGCAAGCGAATCGAACTCGCTTCTGCGATCGAGGATATTCGGCGGCTTGGTCCGACTTTATTGACGGACACGGAAAGCGGTGTTCGTTTGGTTAAAGCCTCCATAGACGAAACTCTGCCGAAGATTACGGTCGCTTCGCTGAAAGCGGACGGTCTGGATCGCAAGCTGATCGAGTTTACGACCTCCTTCGCGACAAGCGGCCAAGGTCGCTCCCACAACGTCGCTGTCGCCGCGATGGCTCTTAACGATACGCTGCTGATGCCCGGCGAAGTGTTCGAGTACGGGAAAATTGTCGCCAAAGCGGAGAAGGAATACGGCTACATGGAAGCCCCCGTCATCCTGAAAGGAAAGCTGACCCCAGGCATCGGAGGGGGCATCTGCCAAGTATCCAGCACGCTGTACAACGCCGCGCTGCTGACTGGTCTTGAGATTGTCGAACGGCGCAACCATTCTCTGCCGGTCAGTTACTTGCCGCGCGGGCTCGACGCGACGTTCGCGGACGGGTTCGTGAACTTCAAGTTCCGGAACTCGACGGGTAAACAATTGCTGATTCGCACGACGGTCGAGGATAAGACGATCACGGTAAAACTGTTCGGAACGATGGATGAGCGCATCTCTTACCGAACGGAAACGGAGGAGCTGAAAGTCATCCCTCCGAAGACGGTTTACGTCGCCGGAGAAGGCATAGCGCTCGGCCGGCAGCAATTGCTTCAACAAGGCTCGAACGGTTACTTGGTGGAATCGTTTCTGGTGAAAATGATCGACGGCAAGGTCGTTGAACGCAAGAAGCTGTCCAAGGACACGTACCGTGCTCAAGACACACTCATTGCCGTCCATCAGGACGATCCGAGGTTGGTTCCGGAAAGCGGGAAGAAGCCTATGCCGGGGGCCGGAGAGGGCAAACAGCCCCAGCCTCCCATGGAGGGCGGAGAGATTGTAGAGCCGGTGTGAGGGAACTCCGGCAGCGCCGAAAATAATGATAAAACGGGCCGCCCGAAAGGCGGCCCGAACCTTGAGTAATCCCAAACCTGGAAATCCGAATATATTCGATATCAATTCAGCCCGCATCAAGCGAGAATCGCTTTTACGTAATCCGAAACTCGAATATAGAATGTCGACCCTGGATCAGCACGACCGATGACGATAGCATTCCTCGCGTGGAGATCAACCGATTTGGCGTGATCCGGGAGCGCAACGCCTTCCAGAACGGAGATTTCCGGGCGATCGGCCAGTTGGCCATCGAGAGAAATCGCATCGACGCCGGTTGGAGCCGGAACCTCGAACGGGGTATTTTTCACTTTCGTTGTAATGGGAATGATAAATGCGAGCTTAGAACTCGAGAACGACCGAATAAATCCATCCGAAAGAACGATTGCAGCCCGATATCCAGCCTGCTCATTCCCGACCTTGGGCAGCAGCTTAAGCCAGACGATCGAGCCTCGCACCACTTCACCTTGGACACTCATTCGAAAATTTCATCCCCCATAGGCTCCCAGTCTTCTTCATGGCCCTCCATATCCGGAGTTACTTGAGCCGCTAATTCCAAATATAAGGCTCTTAGGCGCTCCTGCTCCGATAGGCCGGATTCCCGCTTCGGACGCAGCACGATCGCTCCATCCGTTGAGAGATAGAAGTCAAGGGTCGTTCCTTCGGCAAGATGCGCCACCTTTAAAACTTCCGAAGGGATGCGAATACCGACACTGTTTCCCCATTTTCCCAACGTTCCCCGTCCTATTGGTGCATCGAGTACCGTCATTTGTTCCACGCCCTTGTTAGATGGTTTTATTTCTCTTGGCTCCATTGTACCCCACCTTGACTATAGTGTATATACATGAGTATATACACTATAGTCAATTTCTAAGCTTCGCGTGACAAAAAAAGACCGCGTCAAAACAAACGCCGCCCGTTTCCTCGTTTAAGGAAAACAAGCGGCGTGTGCTTCACGGCCGAATCTCGAAATTATCGGCTCTTCTTCTCGTACTCCTCGACCCACTGGGCCGTATGCGAAAGCTCCGCTTCCGCGCGGGAGATCGCGCCTTCCACTTGCGTCGTCGCCGTTCCGCCATAGACATTGCGGGCGTTAACGACCGCTTCCGGCTGCAGTACGGCGTAAATCCGGTCGTCGAACAAGTCGGAAAACTGCTTGAACTCTTCCAACGTCAGATCGAGCAGGAACTTGTTCTGTTGGATGCAGTACAGCACCGTTTTGCCGATGACTTCGTGCGCTTGGCGGAAAGGCAAGCCTTTGCCAACGAGGAAGTCGGCGATGTCCGTCGCATTGGAGAAATCCTGGTCGACGGCGCGGCGCATCTTGTCCTTGCGCACTTTCATCGTCTCGATCATCGAAGCGAACAGTTGGAGCGCGCCTTGCAACGTCTTGACTGTATCGAACATGCCTTCCTTGTCTTCCTGCATGTCTTTGTTGTAAGCGAGCGGCAGCGACTTGAGGACGGTCAGCAAGCCGACAAGATTGCCATAGACGCGGCCGGTTTTGCCACGTACGAGCTCCGGAACGTCCGGGTTTTTCTTCTGCGGCATAATGCTTGAGCCTGTGCAGAAGGCGTCGTCAAGCTCCACGAACTGAAATTCGGTACTCGACCAGAGGATCAGCTCTTCGCTCAGACGAGACAAATGCGTCATGATGAGCGACGCGCCGCTTAGGAACTCGACGATGAAGTCGCGGTCGCTGACGGCGTCGAGGCTGTTCTCGTAGACGCGCCCGAAGCCGAGCTGCTCGGCGGTGAAATGGCGATCGATCGCGAATGTCGTGCCGGCCAGAGCGCCCGCGCCGAGCGGCAGCGCGTCGATGCGCTTGTAGCTGTCCTGCAAGCGCTCGATGTCGCGGCCGAACATGGACACATACGCCATGAGGTGATGCGCGAACAGAATCGGCTGCGCCCGCTGAAGGTGCGTATAACCGGGCACGATCGTGTCCAGGTTCGTCTTCGCTTGTCCGATCAGCGCCGCTTGCAGCTTGCGCAGCATCTCCACGAACTCGACGACGCGCTTGCGCAGATACAGATGCATGTCCGTTGCCACTTGGTCGTTGCGACTGCGGCCCGTGTGCAGCTTACCGCCTACAGGACCGATCTCCTCGATCAGCGCTTTCTCGATGTTCATGTGGATATCTTCATCGGAGATCAGGAACTCCTGCGCCCCGCTGCGGATTTTCTCGCGGACCTTCAGCAGGCCTGCCTTGATCGTCTCTACGTCTTCCGCCGGGAGGATGCCGCATTTGCCGAGCATCGTCACGTGCGCCAGGCTGCCTTGGATATCCTCCTCGGCCAGTTCCTTATCGAACGTGATCGACGCCGTATATTCTTCAACCAGCTGGTCCGTTTGTTTCGTGAAACGGCCGCCCCAAAGCTTGCTCATTTTCCGCATACCCCTCTCTTAGTCCCTGCTTCTCACAATACGCATCTATCTCCAAGAGCCAAACGGCGTAACCGGGAGAAAATAACGGTCTCGCAGACCGGTACGCCAGCCATTTGTCGGTTCCACTGACCTCTAACGGTCTCGCAGACCGTTACACCGGCAATTTGCCCGTTCCATCGACCTCTTACGGTCTCGCAGACCGTTACACCGGCCAATTGCCCGTTCCATCGACCTCTTACGGTCTCGCAGACCGTTACACCGGCTATTCGCCCGTTCCATCGACCTCTAACGGTCTCGCAGACCGTTACACCGGCAATTTACCGAGTCCACTGACCTCTTACGGTCTCGCAGACCGTTACACCGGCCAATTGCCCGTTCCGTCGACCTCTAACGGTATCGCAGACCGTTACGCCGGCTATTCGCCCGTTCCATCGACCTGTAACGGTCTCGGAGACCGTTACACCGGCGTTTCTGGCCCACTGTCGGGGTAACTCGTGACGTATCGCAGACCGCCCATCGTTAGCCCCCGCAAAACGGCAAAAGGGGAGCGCCGTGCGGCGAAGGTGCCTCCCGTCATAGCCTCGCTCGGCGAGGGATGGTTCGGCAGGCTTCGCGCCCGGTTCTCCCTTTTGCACTTTATCAATTAAATGCCGGAAGCTCCGTTGACGCCCGAAGAAACTTTCAGGCGCAGAGCGTTCAGGCGGATAAAGCCGGTAGCGTCGCCTTGATCGTACGCTTGCGTAGGATCGGCCTCCATCGTCGCGATGTGCGGGTTGTAGAGGCTGACCGGGCTCTTGAGTCCGGCGGCGATAATGTTGCCCTTATACAGCTTGAGACGAACGGTGCCCGTCACGTTGTTCTGGCTCTCGTTCACGAGAGCTTGAATAGCGAGACGTTCCGGCGCGAACCAGAAACCATTGTACACGAGAGAGCTATATTTAGAGATCAAGGAATCGCGAAGATGCATGACATCGCGATCCATGGTCAAGGACTCGATCTTGCGGTGAGCGGCGAACAGGATGCTTCCGCCTGGGGTTTCGTACACGCCGCGGCTCTTCATGCCGACGAAGCGGTTCTCCACCATGTCGACGCGGCCGATGCCGTGCTTGCCGCCGACTTCGTTCAGCTGGTCCATCACTTCGAGCGGACTCAGACGTTCGCCGTTGATGGCGACGCAATTGCCAGCTTCGAAGTCGAGCTCGATGTACTCGGCTTGATCCGGAGCTCTCTCCGGGGAAACGCTGAGTACGTACATTTCTTCAACTTCCGGAGCGCTCGGATCGAACCAAGGGTCCTCGAGCATGCCGCTCTCGAAGCTGATGTGAAGCAGGTTGCGGTCCGTGGAGTACGGCTTGGCGGCCGAAGCCTGAACCGGGATGCCATGCTTCTCTGCGTAAGCGATCATCTCGGCGCGTCCAGGGAACGCGGCGCGGAACGCTTCGTCGCGCCAAGGCGCGATTACTTGGATATTCGGGGCAAGGGCAGCCGCTGTCAGCTCGAAGCGAACTTGGTCGTTGCCTTTGCCGGTCGCGCCGTGCGCGATCGCCGTTGCGCCTTCCGCAATCGCGATCTCGACCATGCGCTTGGCGATCAGCGGACGCGCGATGCTCGTGCCAAGCAAGTATTGCCCTTCGTAAAGAGCGCCCGCTTGGAACATCGGGAAGATGAAGTCTTTCGCGAACTCGGCGCGAAGGTCGTCGATGTATACTTTGGACGCGCCGGTCTTGAGCGCTTTCTCCTCGAGGCCGTCCAGTTCGTCCTTCTGGCCGATGTCGGCGGTGAAGGTGATGATCTCCGCATCGTACGTTTCTTTCAGCCACGTCAGGATGACCGAGGTGTCGAGGCCGCCGGAGTAGGCCAACACGATTTTGTTTTTTGCCATGGGAATTTGAAGCTCCTTTTATTGAAAAATATCAGTCGGTATCCCTCTCGTTCAGGAACCGCATTAGTTGCATTTCGTGCAACTAATTACCGAGCCAAACGTGCGATCCGCGAATTAGTTGTATTTTGTGCAACTAATTTCCTTCTTTTCACTACCCGAGAGGGAAAACGCAACAATTAAGTGTAGAAAATGCAACTAAGTCTTCGAAGCGACGGTTTTTCCCGGAATTAATTGCTCTTTATGCAACTAATCCCGCTGGATCGTCGACCTGCTTTACATAAGCGCGGCCATAATCGCTTTCTGCGCGTGCAGGCGATTCTCGGCTTCGTCGAAAATGACCGAGTTTTTGCCATCGATGACGCCTTCGGTCACTTCCTCGCCGCGGTGAGCCGGCAAGCAGTGCATGAACAGATAGTCCGAGTTCGCGTATTTAACGAGTTCCTCGTTGATTTGATAGTTCTTGAACGCTTTCTCGCGTTCCTTCTGCTCTTCCTCGAAGCCCATGCTCGCCCATACGTCCGTGTAGACGACGTCCGCGCCTTCGATCGCCTCGCGAGGATCGCGAAGGATCTCGACGCTGCCGCCGGTCTCCGCCGCCGCTTCCTTGGACGACTTCACGGATTTCTCATCCGGATCGTAGCCTTCCGGAGAAGCGCTGGCAAAGCGCATGCCGAGCTTAGCCGCTCCCATCATCAAGGAATGGAGCACGTTGTTGCCGTCGCCTATGTAGGCGACCTTAAGGCCTTCCAATTTCCCTTTGTGCTCCAGCACCGTCTGGTAATCGGCAAGCGCCTGGCACGGATGGGATTGGTCGCTCAAGGCGTTAATGACGGGAATGGTCGCTCCGCGAGCCAGTTCCACGACGTTGCGATGGCCGAACGTGCGAAGGATCATGCCGTCCAGATAACGGGACATGACTTGCGCCGTGTCGAGGATCGTTTCCCCGCGACCCATCTGAATATCGTTGCGGCTCAGGAACAAAGCCTGGCCGCCGAGCTGGTACATCCCAACCTCGAAGGAAACGCGCGTACGAGTGGACGATTTCTCGAAAATCATGCCGAGGGATTTGCCTTTCAGCGGCTGATAGACTTCCCCGGCTTTCTGCTTGCGTTTAATCTCGATGGCGAGGTCGAGCAAGTACCGGATTTCCTCCGGAGTATAATCGACCAAGCCGAGAAAATCGCGGCCTTTCAATTGCGCTGCAATCTGTTCCAGGTTTGCTGCCGTAGTCAAGCGCAACAACCTCCTTTATATTTAAGGGCTGACGGACTTCGCCGCCGCTTTTTCGGAGAGCACCGATGCGATCAGTCCGACCGCCGTGTCGATCTCTTCATGGGTAACGAGCAGGTTCGGGAGCAACCGGATGACGTTCGGGCCGGCAGGCACGACGAGCAATCCCCGCTTATGCAGCTCGGCGATCGCTTCCGAGGCCGGCTCGTTGCAGAGAATGCCGATCAGCAGGCCTTTGCCCCGCACTTGGTCGACGTTAGGCAAGTCGCCAAGCTTCTCCTCCAGTTGTCCGATCAGGTATTCGGAAGCTTCCGCCGCGCGTTCAACGACGTTCTCTTTGAGCATCGTCTCGATTGTCGCCGCGACGGCCGCCATCGCGATTGGCGTGCCGCCGAACGTCGTGGCGTGCGCGCCAGGCACGAATGCGGGCTTGAGGTGCGCTTTGCCTAGCATTGCCCCGACCGGAAAGCCGCTGCCGATCCCTTTGGCAAGCGTGAATACGTCGGGCTCTACATCGTAATGCTGATACGCGAACAGCTTGCCTGTGCGTCCCATGCCGGTCTGCACTTCGTCCAGAATCAGCAAAATACCTTCGCGGTCGCACAGCGCGCGAACTCCCCGCAAGAAATCCGGATCGACGGGGATGACGCCGCCTTCGGCTTGCACGAGTTCGAGCATAATCGCAGCCGTCTTATCGTTCACCGCGGCTTCCAGCGCTGCCAAATCATGCAGCGGCACATGGCGGAAACCTTCCGGCAACGGAAGGAAGCCTTCCTTCACTTTGTCCTGGCCGGTCGCCGTCAAAGTCGCCAGCGTACGTCCGTGGAAAGATTGATTAAACGTAATAATCTCGTAACGGTCGTTGCCTTTGACCTTCTGATGATACCGGCGCGCGAGCTTGATCGCCGCTTCGTTCGCTTCCGCGCCGCTGTTGCAGAAGAATACCGCATCGGCGCAGCTGTTGTCGACGAGCAGTCTCGCCGCTTTCTCCTGGTTCGGATTGCTGAACAGGTTAGATACGTGCCATAGCTGATCAAGCTGCTGCACCAGCGCGTCTTTGACCGCATCAGGCGCATGGCCGAGGCTCGTTACCGCTAAGCCGGTCATGAAATCCAGGTATTCTTTCCCCTGATCGTCCCATAAGCGGCTTCCTTTCCCCTTCACCAAAGTGATGGGATATCTCGCATACGTCGAGAACATTGCGCTTTCACTCATATCGCTCTCTCCTTTTATCACCGATTCGGGTTGCCTTTATATGAATTACGCTCTTACGATCCGCGTTCCGATATCGCCTTCCGTCAGCGCTCGGCTGAGCACCCGTTCAACCGCTCCGTCCACGATCCGCACTTCCTTCACGTCGCCGTGCAGGCAGCTCATCGCCGCCCGTACTTTCGGAATCATGCCGCCGTAGATTTCGCCGCTGGCGATCATCTCTTCGATATCCGCGAAAGTAACCTTCGGCAGCACCTTCTTCTCGCCGTCCACCGTCCGCATGATTCCCGGAACGTCCGTGACGACGATCATCGTGTCCACGCCTAGTGAGGAAGCGACGGCTCCCGCTGCAGTATCCGCATTAATGTTGTACCGCTGTCCCGCTTCGTCGATGCCGATCGGAGCGATAACGGGCAAATAACCGAGCCCGATGACGCCTTCGACGAGCGATGCGTTCACGCCGACGACATCACCGACGAGACCGACCTCGGCGGCGTTCGCGACCGGGCGAGCCTCGATCAGCTTGCCGTCCGTGCCGGAAAGTCCGATCGTTTTGGCGCCGTTCTGCTGCAGCTTGCGCACGATCTCCTTGTTGATACGTCCGGCCAGCACCATCTCGACAACGTCGAGCGTTGCTTCGTCCGTAACGCGAAGACCGTTCACGAACCGGCTCTCGATGCCGAGCTTGCCGAGCGTCTCGTTAATCGCAGGCCCGCCGCCGTGCACGATGACCGGCTCGACGTCCTTCGCCTGCAGTTCTCGCAAGTCCTCGAAAAAAACGTTCGGAAGAGCCGCAAGCGTGCTTCCTCCGCATTTCATCACGAATCGCTGTTTCCCCATAAGCCCGTTCTCCTTACGTCCGATATGCAGCGTTGATGCGCACGTAATCGTACGTCAGATCGCAGCCCCATGCCGTCGCTTGCCCGCTTCCCATATTCAGGTTGACGTGAATCGCGACGGTATCGCCTTTTAAGTACTCTAACGCTATCTCTTCGTCGAAAGGAATCGGACGGGATTGTTCCAACACGAGAATGTCGCCCAAACGGATGTCTACCGTCCCAACGTTCACCGGCTGTCCGGCCCGGCCGACGGCGGCGATAATGCGTCCCCAGTTGGCGTCCGCGCCGTATACAGCCGACTTCACGAGACTGGAGCCGATAATCGTCTTGGCGATTGCCTGCGCCGCTTCGTCGCTGTCCGCGCCGACGACCGTCGTCTCGATCAGCTTCGTCGCGCCTTCGCCGTCTCTGGCGATCGCTTTGGCCAGCTCCGTGCAGACATGCCGCAAACCATCGACGAATGCGGCGAAATCCGGATGCGAACGGGTAAGCTCGCTGTTATCGGCAAGACCGCTTGCCATCGCCACCAGCATATCGTTCGTGCTCGTATCCCCGTCTACCGTGATCATGTTAAAGCTGAGGTTCGTCACTTCCCGCAAAACTTCTTGCAGCAGACCCGAACCGATCTTGGCGTCGGTCGTCACGAAGCCGAGCATCGTCGCCATATTCGGGTGGATCATGCCGGAGCCTTTCGCCGCGCCCGCGATCGTCACTTGCCGCCCGTCGATCTCGACGGCGACGCAGCTCGTTTTTTTCACGAGATCGGTCGTCAGAATCGCCTGGCAGAAATCGTCGGAGCCCTGCAAGTCGCTTCGCAGCTTGCCCGGAAGCTTCTCGATGCCCGCATTGACGCGGTCCATCTTCAGCAATTCGCCGATGACGCCGGTGGAAGCCACCGCGACCTCGTCTTTGCTCACGTCGAGCGCTTCCGCCGCGTTCGATTGCATCGCGCGCGCGTCCGCATCCCCTTGCGCTCCCGTGCACGCGTTGGCGTTGCCGCTGTTCACGATGACCGCGCGAAGCACGCCGCCAGCGCCCAGCGCTTCACGGGTTACCTGAAGGGGCGCCGCTTGAAAAAGATTGGTCGTATATACGGCCGCAGCCGCGGCCGGAACTTCGCATAAGATGACTCCGAGATCGTGGCGCTCCGTTTTTTTCAAGCCGCAATGGAGCCCGCCAGCCTTAAACCCTTTCGGCGTCGTGACGCCTCCGCCTTCCACGATCGTGTAGCTTTGTTTTCCCATGATAATCGGTCCGTTCCTCTCGTCCGTATATTAAGGATAAACCGGCGTGAACTGCAGCCCGAGCGTCTCGTCCCAGTTCATGAGCAGGTTCAAATTCTGAATCGCTTGGCCGGCCGCGCCTTTGACCAAGTTGTCTGTAACGGAAATGATCGTGAGGCGCCCGGTTCTCTCGTCGACGGAGAACCCGATGTCGCAATAGTTCGTGCCGTACACTTCCTTCGTCGCCGGCCAATGCCCGGCGGGACGAACGCGAACAAACTTGCGCCCTTCGTAAAATTGACGGTACAACTCGACGAAATCGGCGTCGGACCGTTTCTCCGTCAGAGAGGCGTACATCGTCGCCATAATGCCCCGGGTCATCGGCACGAGATGGGTCGTAAACGTCGTCACGACTGGGCGTCCCGCGGCTTCCGTCAGCACTTGCTCAATCTCTGGCGTATGCTGGTGCCGATTGATCTTATAAGCTTTAAAGTTCTCATTGATCTCGGAGTAATGGGAGCTAAGGTTCAGTCCCCGACCCGCTCCGGATACGCCGGATTTCGCGTCGATGATGATGCTGTTAGGATCAATCCAACCTGCTTTGACCGCCGGATAGAGACCGAGAAGCGACGTCGTCGTAAAACAACCGGGATTGGAAATAAAATCGGATTTCGCGACCTGCTCCCCGTATACTTCGGACAAACCGTATACGGCCCGTTCCACCAGCTCTTGGTCCGCCGGCTCGTGTTTGTACCACTGGCGATAGACTTCGCCGGATTTCAAACGGAAATCTCCGGACAAGTCGATCACTTTAAGGCCTGCCGCCAGAAATTCCGGAGCCAGCTTCATGCTGACGCCGTGAGGCGTCGCCAGGAAAACGACATCCGCTTTGCCGCGAATTAGATCGACGTCGAGACCGTCGAGCAGATCGGTGCGGATTTCCGTCAGATGAGGAAACCCCTCGGCAATCGGCGCCCCCGCCGTTGAAGACGAAATGACCGAAGTCACGGTGACTTTGGGATGAGATTGAAGCAGACGAATGAGTTCGACGCCGCCATAACCGGTAGATCCGACGATAGCCGCGCGGATAAGCGCAGAATTCATAAGATTTCCCCCATGCATATCATAAGTACGAAGCCGTCCAATGCAGCCGGCCTCTCGCCGACCATAAACAAAACCATCCTCAATTGTAACGGATTACTTGTCTGATTGAAAGATTGTTTCGATCCAAGTTTTAACGATTTTGAGAGGCCAACCTCACGATCCGTTCGGTTGAATTGTGTATTATTATACATTCAATGTATTAATTATTCAATGGTTTGATGCGCCCTAATTTTGAGGAAATCGTTAACAATACGATAAAAATAAAAACATCGCTAACCCTGAACGATCCTCTCGTTCAAGAACATTAGCGATGGGTAACATCTTTAGAGCAATCGCTCGTCATGGAAACCTTCTCCGAGCACTTCGGCCGCGTTCGTAATGATGACGAAAGCGTCGGGATCCGCGTCTCGCACGAGCAACTTCAGCCTGACCACTTCGTTCTGACCGACTACGGCTAGCAGCACGGGGCGATCATCCCCCGTATATCCTCCAACCCCTTGCAGCCGGGTTAAGCCGCGATCCAACTCATGCAGGATGGCATCGGAGACGCGGTCGGGATGCTTAGAAATAATAAACGCGGCTTTGGAAGTTTGAAAGCCGGACTGAATAACATCGATCGTTTTACTGGTGGCGAATAAACCGATTAATGCATAAAGCGCATTTTCGAGAGAAATGAATAAACCCGCGGATATAATGACGAGACCGTCCAACATCGCCACCGCAAGTCCAAGGCGTATTCCGATTACGCGGTGAATGATCTGCGCCATCGTATCGAGCCCGCCCGTCGACCCGCGGCCTCGGAACACTAGGCCCAACCCGAGGCCGACGCCCAGTCCCCCATAGAGCGCCGCGAGAAGCGGATTGTCCGTCGGAGGCGTCCAATGGGAGGTCAGAAGAACGAATAAAGGCAAGACGATCGTGCCGATCGCCGTTTTGATTCCGAACTGTTTCCCCAGCACGAGAACGCCTGCAATGAAAATCGGTATATTAAGAGCCCACTGCGTATAAGCGGGAGGGATATTCGCGAGCGTATCGATAATGACGGAGATCCCCGATACGCCGCCGGAAGCGATCCGGTTCGGCAACAGGAATAAGTTAAAGCTTGCCGCGATGAAAAAAGAGCCGACCAACATCGCGATATAACTGTATATCGTTCGCGCGCGCTTTGAGTAACGAGGCATTTTCCTTTTGTTCGGCAGCGTAGGAACGGTAGGAACTCGATTTTCCTGCTCGTTTTCATTCATGGACATGAGCGTTCCTCTTTCCGATATTCGACTTATTGCTTCTTTCGATATGGATCGGCATTTTACCTTTAATTATGTACGGATGCGCACCGAATAACTTATGAAACAAAAAACTTCTTGCGCGGTCAGGCGCAAGAAGTTTTCCTTATCGCTAATCCCTTATTGGACTTCCTGTTTAATCTGGCTGCGCAGGTAGCCGTCGATGAAGGCATCCAGATCTCCGTCCATGACCGCGCCGACGTTCCCCGTCTCGACGGAAGTGCGGTGGTCTTTAACCATGCTGTACGGGTGGAAAACGTAGGAGCGAATTTGGCTGCCCCACGCGATATCCAAGTGCTCGCCCCGAACTTCGGCCAGTTCTTTCTGCTGCTCCTGGATCTTCAACTCATAGAGCTTGGATTGGAGCATCTTCATCGCTTTCTCCCGGTTCTGGATCTGAGAACGCTGCGTCTGGCAAGCGACGACGATCCCCGTAGGCAAGTGCGTGATCCGGATGGCGGAGTCCGTCTTGTTGATATGCTGTCCGCCCGCTCCGCTGGAACGGTACGTGTCGATACGCAGATCGTCGGGACGGATGTCGATCTGAATCTCGTCGTTGATCTCGGGCACGACATCGCAGGAAACGAAGGACGTGTGGCGTCTGCCCGAAGCATCGAACGGTGAGATTCGCACAAGGCGATGCACGCCTTTCTCCGCTTTCAGGTAACCGTAAGCATTATGCCCACGGATTTGGAGCGTCACGCTCTTGATTCCCGCTTCATCGCCCGGAAGATAGTCGAGCAGTTCGATCTTGAAACCACGCTTCTCCGCCCATCTCGTGTACATCCGGTACAGCATCTGCGCCCAATCTTGCGACTCGGTGCCGCCGGCGCCGGGATGAAGCTCGAGAATCGCGTCCAGCTTGTCGTACGGCTGGTTCAGCAGCAGCTGCAATTCGAAGCCGTCCACCTTGCCTGTCAGCTTCTCCACGCTCTCGCCCCATTCGGCCGCCATCTGTTCGTCGGCTTCCTCTTCCAGAATCTCAAGCATATCCACGAGGTCCTGGCATTCGCTCGCCAAGCCTTCATACTGCTCGACGACCGACTTGATCGCGTTCATCTCGCCGATCAGGGATTGGGCTTTCTCGTTATCGTCCCAGAAATTCGGATCGCTCATCTTGACTTCGTAGTTCTCGATCTGTTCTTTCTTCAGATCTAAGTCAAAGAGACCCCCTAAGTTGCTGAAGTCGCTTCGCGTTCGCGCGAAGGTCTTGCTTTAAGGAAACGTCTAGCTCGAACATGATGAATCACCTCATTGAAATCTTCGTGCCGCTGCTATCAGTCTATGCGACCGTGGCACATTTTGTATTTCTTCCCGCTGCCACATGGGCATGGATCGTTACGTCCGACTGCATTGGCGCTGCGGGTTGCCGGTCTCTTCGGACCTTCGTCCGCTTTTGTATCGACGGCTTGGCCTTCTGCCACGGCTTCGCGCTTCGGCGCAGCCTGCACTTGGGCCTTCATGATATACATCGTTACCTCTTCTTCGATCCGAGAGATCATGTCGAGGAACATATTATGGCCTTCGAATTGATACTCGCGAAGTGGATCGTTACCGCCGTATGCGCGAAGGTGAATCCCTTGACGCAGGTGGTCCATGGAATCAATGTGATCCATCCACTTGCTGTCTACTGCGCGCAGAACGACAACTTTCTCGAATTCGCGCATGGTCTCTTCGCCGATCGACTCTTCGCGTTCGTCGTATAGCTTGTTGACCATCTCGACGAGCAACTCGATCATTTCTTCTTTTTCCTTGCCCCACAGATCTTCCTTCGTTAACCGATCCTCCGGCAAGAAGTGCGAATGAGCGTAGGTGACGAGGCTGTCCATATCCCAATCTTCCGGAACGTCGCTGTCGGAACAATGGCTCTCGACCGCTTTCGTAATGACGGAACGGATCATTCCGGAGATAATCTCCCGAATGTTCTCGGCGTTCAGAACCGCGCGGCGATCTCCGTAAATTTTCTCCCGCTGCAAGTTAATGACGTCATCGTATTGGAGGACGATGCGCCGGGTGTCGAAGTTGCTGCCCTCGACTCGCTTCTGCGCGGACTCGATCGCTCTCGAGATGAGACGGCTCTCGATCGGAGATTCTTCGTCGAAACCGAGACGCTCCATCATGCCCATGATGTTGTCGGCGCCGAACCTTCTCATCAGTTCATCCTGCATCGACAGGTAGAACTGCGAAGAACCCGGGTCGCCTTGACGGCCTGCGCGTCCGCGCAGCTGATTATCGATCCGGCGCGATTCGTGCCGTTCCGTCCCGATAATGTGGAGACCGCCTATTTCGGCAACGCCGTCTCCGAGCAAAATATCCGTACCGCGACCGGCCATGTTCGTCGCAATCGTGACTGCGCCGTGCTGCCCCGCTTTGGAAATGATCTCTGCTTCCGCGGCATGGTGCTTAGCGTTGAGCACCTGGTGGGCTACGCCTTTCTTCTTCAACAGTTCCGAGATGCGCTCGGAGTTCTCAATCGAGACGGTACCCACGAGCACGGGTTGTCCCGTCGCGTGACGGCGAACGATCTCTTCGACAACGGATTTGTATTTGCCGTTCTCGGATTTGTAAACGACGTCCGGCATATCGTCACGGACCATCGGACGGTTCGTCGGCGCTTGCAAGACTTCCAGGCCGTAAATCCGCTTAAACTCTTCTTCTTCCGTCTTCGCCGTACCGGTCATGCCGGCCAGCTTGCGGTACATCCGGAAGTAGTTCTGGAACGTGATCGTCGCGAGCGTCATGCTCTCGTTCTGAACGGTGATCTCTTCCTTCGCCTCGATCGCTTGATGGAGGCCTTCGCTGTAACGGCGGCCGGCCATCAAACGCCCGGTGAATTCGTCGACGATCACGACTTCGTCGTCCTGAACGACGTAATCGACGTCCCGTTTCATAATATAACGCGCGCGGAGCGCTTGATTAACGTGATGGTTCAGCGTGACGTGCTCGTGGGAGAACAAGTTGTCGATGTTAAACGCGCGTTCGACTTTCGACACGCCGGCTTCCGTAAGAGCGATGCTGCGCATCTTAATGTCGACCGTAAAGTCCTCGGTATCGGTCAGACGACTAACCATCCGATCCGCTGCGTAATACATCTCGGTCGATTTCTGCGCTTGTCCTGAAATGATAAGCGGCGTACGCGCCTCGTCGACGAGGATCGAGTCGACTTCGTCGATGATCGCATAATGAAGCGGACGCTGAACCATCTGTTCCTTGTACAGAACCATGTTGTCGCGCAAGTAGTCGAACCCGAACTCGTTGTTCGTGCCGTATGTGATATCGCATGCGTAAGCTTCTTGTTTCTCCTCATGGGAAAGCCCATGGAGGTTGCAGCCGACCGTCATGCCCAAGAATGAATAGATTTGTCCCATCAGCGCGCTATCGCGTTGCGCCAAATAATCGTTGACTGTTACTACATGGACGCCTTCGCCTTTTAACGCGTTCAAATAAACCGCTAGCGTACCTACAAGCGTCTTCCCTTCGCCGGTTCTCATCTCGGCGATCTTGCCTTGGTGAAGCACCATGCCTCCGATCAGTTGCACGTCGAAATGGCGCATGTTGAGCACGCGCTTAGCCGCTTCCCTGATGACGGCGAACGCTTCCGGAAGGATATCTTCCAAGGACTCGCCTTTGGCGATGCGCCCACGGAATTCATCCGTCTTCGCGCGAAGCTGATCGTCGCTTAGCGGGGTTACGGAAGACTCCAACCCGTTAATTTGATCGACGGTCTTAAGAAGCCGTTTCACCTCACGTTCATTGGCATCTCCGAATATTTTTTTGACAAGTCCAAGCATATCGAATATACCCCTCTCTCTCGCGGGTCTAACTATATCTTTACATTTTATCAGTTCGGAGAAGGCTGGGCAAGAAAGGGCGACTGGAAATGGGAGTTATTTAATACAAAAAACCGCCTCTTGGTCGGGATTTACGTCTCTAATGGCAATAAAACCCCGGCGCGGACGCCGGGGTCGGATGAATGATTATGGATTATTGGGCTTCGATCAGCCCGTATTTGCCGTCGTTGCGGCGGTATACCACGTTAACTTCCTTGGTATCGGTGTTGGCGAATACGTAGAAGTTGTGTCCGACGAGGTTCATCTGCAGAATCGCTTCATCGACGTCCATCGGCTTGAGGTTGAAGCGTTTCGTTCTGACAAGCTCCATATCCTCTTCTTCATCCCTGGCCAACGTCGTTACGCCGTTTCCGAAGTCTTCCTTGAACAGCGCCCTTGCCGAACCCGCCTCGCGGAAATTGCGATTGATCTTCGTCTTATGTTTGCGGATTTGGCGCTCCAGTTTGTCCACTACGAAATCGATCGATGCGTACATGTCCTCCCGTTTCTCCTCCGCGCGCAACTGTGCTCCCGGCAGAGGAATCGTAACCTCGATAGTTTGCTGGCCTTTCGTGACGCTCAGGGTTACGTGAACATCGGATTGTGGAGGTGCTTCAAAATACTTGTCCAGACGACTCAGCTTCTTCTCGACGTACTCTCTTAAAGCATCCGTAACTTCCATACGCTGACCTCGAATGTTGTATTTCATGGGGCAACTCCTCCTTTGCTTGATTTCATTTTACCACATTCGGGATGGGCGTTTCAAAACATTCCGTTAATAATTTTGAATTTTTTGAAAACTTTAATGTGGAATCCTAAGAGGCTTACTACAATAGAAAAAACCCTGGATTTCTCCAGGGTTCGTAACAGATGAACTTGGCATGTACTTCAAAACATGTATGTTTGTTCGACGCAAACGCGCCGGGATGATTACAGTTTGGTAACGTTAGCGGCTTGAGGGCCTCTTGCGCCTTGAACGATATCGAATTCTACCGATTGACCTTCCTCAAGAGCTTTGTAACCGTCCATTTGAATAGCGGAGAAGTGAACGAACACGTCGCCACCTTGCTCTGTTTCAATGAAACCGTAACCTTTTTCCGCGTTGAACCATTTTACTTTACCTTGCATGTGTTAAACATTCCCTTCATATTCAAATGACGTTAGACTTAGGAATCCTTACCTAGCCCACAAACCGAATATACCATCAGGTAAAGATTGGTGTCAATGATTTTTTGTAAGCGGATACACTCCTTAGGTGACAGCCTTTTCGGGAGTCGATTGGATTTCGCGATAAATGCCGATTGTATTACCTCGTTTGGAGGCTTTCGTCTTTCATCGCTTGTATCATATTTACAATTTCTTCGTCTTTATTTTCTATCTGTTCCAAGAAAGATATCGCCATTTCGAGCTCACCGAAATCGGATAAGACGCTGCCTAAATTATAGAGCGTATCCTCGTTCCGAGGATTCAGGGAATACGATTTCTCCAACAGCGGAAGCACATGATCGTATAGTTTTTGTTGGTAGCTGCCTACGGCAATCGCATTTAACGTGCGATCACTGATTGTTCTCTGATCGGCGAATCGGATGATTTGTTCGTCGCCGATCGTCCCGTTCGCTAATAACGACAGAAGTTCCAATACGCTGTTGTCGACGTCTTGGTTATTTTCGATATGATTTAACAGTTCCAGTATCCGGGACAAGTGTTCATCGTTGGCAACATCGCTCTTAAGAGTATCTTCAATCGGCTTCTGGGCAGACACGATATATTGATACGCCATGAATTGCGCCTTGTCCGTCCCGTTGCTTATTCTAGCAAGGTTGTCAATAAACTCTTCATCCTCCGGGGCAATCGGTACTTGCGTCATCGAATATTGAACATTTTTGTACCCGGCCTTATCGAAGAGAAGAACAATCTCTTTCCAGGTAAAAAATCTGACGTGAGTCCGATCCAGCAATCCCGCATCCGTATAGGTCCAATTGCCGTTTATCACATCTCTTAACAGGCTATAGTGCATCACGTTCGGAATACTCGCCAATAGTCTCCCGTCAGGTTTTAAGTATTTCATCATATTGCCGACAACAAACCAGGGATCATATAGATGTTCGAGCACGTCCGCGAAAATAATGTAATCAAAATGTTCCAAGGGGTATGCCAGGTTTTCTTGTTCTATATTCTCTGCTCTCACATCGGCGATTAAGGAAGCGATATTCGCCGAGTGCTTATTGAGTTCGATACCGAACAATTCGGCGCCGGGATATCGATTTTTGATTTCCAGCAGCGTAGCGCCGCACGCACAGCCAATCTCCAGTATCCTTATATTCTTGTGACTGGGAGCGTCGATCATATTCAGAATTTCAAGGCGGATATTTCTGGAGTATTTCGGATTAAACCCCCACTTCTCCTCGAACTTACGGGCGTTCGTTTGCAACAAAGCCCTAAAATGGTCGGCATCGTCACGGAATGACGTACTCCCGAAGTGGTGGATAAAGGTGTCCTTGCAAAGCATCAGCTTATACCCGGCCGACCGAATGCGGTGGGAATAATCATCGTCCTCGTAATTCCCGGGCGTAAATCTTTCATCTAATAGCCCGATCTCTTTCACAACACTATTCTTAATGAGCATGCAATAGCCCACTAGCTTAATTCGCTCTTCCCACTTCTCGGTTTTTCTCTCGTTGTACTCTGCCCCGAAAGCCTGCATCTCTTCTAGAGTCGAATAGCTAACTGGAATGCTTTGAGAGTAAGAGCAATTGTTCGTGACCGAGCCTACGGCACCGATCTTGTCGTCGCTATATAGGCAATCCGTCAAGTTATTCAACCAATTTTTCGTTACGATCGTATCGTTGTTTAACAGCAATATGTTGTCGCCCGTCGCGATTTCGATCCCTTGATTGCAGCCTTTCGGGAATCCGAGGTTGGTATCGTTGTAGATTGCGCGAATGTCAGGTTGTTTGTGCAACCATTCGACCGTTCCATCCGTTGATTGGTTATCTATGACAATGATTTCATAGCTATCCACTGCTGTATATTTACGAATACTGTCTATACAGTGCCGGGTGTAGTCCAATTTATTGTAAGTTAATATAATAATGCTTGTTTTCATTTGGCTTTCACCCCTCATTATTTAAGTTCTATATCGGTATTTCCTCTTCAATCCGATATATTAATATTATAGTTAATAGAATGACTTGGAGGATTTATGAATCTAATTTCTCTTTGCATGATTGTCAGAGACGAAGAAAAGCTTCTGTCGCGCTGTCTAGAAAGCGTGCAATCGTTAGTAGACGAAATCATTATTGTTGATACGGGATCCGTAGACCGCACCAAAGAGATCGCGCTGCGATATACGGATCGCGTCTACGATTTCGAATGGACGAACGATTTTTCCGCCGCCCGCAACGAATCTATACGTTATGCGACTGGTAAGTGGATTTTGGTTCTTGATGCGGATGAGTATGTTCAAAAGCTGGATGAACACAAGTTGCGCCATTTTCTTACAGATTATCATCTTTCGGGTCCAACGGGTTTTATCCTTAATATCATGAATTTTACAGGCAGCGGTTTTGATGAAACACAGATGATCAAGTCCACGGGCGTCCGGCTTTTCAGCAATTCTTTCGGCATTTCATACGCTCAGCCAATTCACGAACAATTGATTTCCAATCAAGATGAACTTCGGCTCGTCTCTCTTTCCTTATCCGTCTTCCATTCGGGATATACGAATGACATCGTCAAAGAAAAAAATAAATCGCAACGGAATCGGAGTATACTCGATCACTTATCGATCGACGAAAATCCCTATCATCAGTTTGTACTTGGAAATGAACAAGCAGCAGCCGGCGAATTAGCCGCAGCCCTGAATAACTATCGATCAGCTTACGAGAACTGTTCGCCCGACGACACATGGTACGATCACCTTCTGGATCGATTAATTGCGTTGGAGCTCCAAACTGGCCAGTATCATCTTGCCTATTCTTATATTCTTACCGGGCTACGCTTAAAGCCCGATCAAACGGATTATCATTGTTATTACGGTAAACTTCTAGATGCACTTGGATTCTGGAATGCAGCCATTGAACAATTCAAGACATGCATAGAGCTCGCGGATATTGCCGAACGTAAGGGACTGCCTTATTCGATCGTTCACCCGTCATTCGGCAGAATCGTTCCCCACCAAATGCTAGGGAATATTTATCGCAAAAAAGGCGATATGCAGAGTGCTATTCAACATTGGGCCATGGCATTAAAAATGCAACCCAAAAATTATGAAATTCTTCAATCGCTAATTGATCTTCTGCTTATTTATGATTCCGGAAAACAGACGGAAAAAGTGCTGGAAATGCTCTATCCTTCTTCGACACCTTTGAATTCCGTGTTATTATTCAAAATGTTGCTTAAAACCGGTGATGCCAAATCCGCTCATCGATATCGATTATTAGCAGAAAGTGAAGGCATCGAGCTAACTTTTGCCGATCATGTCCTCATTCGTTTGATTGATCGCTTGGATTTAAACGCTATCGAAGCCAAGGAAGAGCCGCTTCCGCCGCCTCTTGCCGTTATGTCTTCAATTGTTTCAAATGAAATGAGATTCGTAGAACGGTTATCGATGGAGAGCAGGCTTTTAGCCCAAACAGCAATTCAAGCTCTTCGAGAGCAGCCCGTTGATCTATCTGTAATTAAAGATAGTTATCCGACGTTAGATAGCGTATTAATCTTATTATGGAGGTTTGGTTATCAAGATCTTTATTTCCAATTGGTCAATCAAATCGCGGATTACGATGTTCTTAATCGGCTAGCAAGCGAATTCTACCGCTCCGGACTTGTAGAGGAAGCTATAGAACTGTACATTCTGTTGCTTGAACAAGGGGCTCTCTGTGCCGAAGGTTTAAAAACGATCGGTGTATGGCATATCAATTCTCTAGAGTGTTCGGAAAGTCTTAAGTTCTTCGAGGCTTCTCTTGACGATCATTCCAATATAGATACGCTTGGACTGGTACTGGAGAACTTGAATATCAATGAAGTAAGTGACTTCTTGAATGCTTACTACGAACGATATCCCTTATTGCGAGATATTGATTTCACTAGTATTCCGAACGATCAGTGAACAAGAAAAAGGATGGACCACATGGCCCATCCTTTTTCTTGTTCCAAGCTCTTAATTATAAGTATACGTAAATCCGTTACTTTCTTGGCCATCGGGATTCACGACTTTGATTTCGACCGGTCCCGGAGAGCCGGCTGGAAGTTTTAACGTTAAGCGGGTTGCCGACGTATAAGTCGCAGTCGCCTGTACTCCGGCTACATAGACCTTAGAGCCATTAACAAAATTAGTGCCTACGACGTAGATTGAATTGCCGCCATTAGAAGAACCGTTATTCGAGCTAAGCGACGTAATGGTCGGTGTAGGACCGAGCGGCGCGTTCTCATAGGTGTAATTGGCAACGGCGCTAGTTCCAATAGCAAGCGTTACTTCGATCGGCACGACTCCAGCAGTAGCGCTAACCGGTACTACGACAGATAATCTAGTCGCACTGATGAATGTATGAGACACGACTACATCATTGATCTTTACTGTCATTCCCGAAGATTCAAAGTTCGTTCCGTTAATGTAAATACTGGTTGCTTTGTCCTTAACACCGCGATCCGGAGACAAGCTTGTAATTGTCGGAGTTACGGCAGTATAGGTGTACGACTGCGGCAACGTCCCTGTTCCGCCATCCGGATTCGTGACCGTAACATCTACAACTCCAAGAGCATCTCCCGCCGGAACGGCTACGCTCAACTTTGTACTATTGAGCACACTCACCGAAAGACCTGGTTTGGAACCGAAGTAAACCTTCGCACCGGATTTGAAGTTCGTTCCGGTGATATACATGGTATCTCCGCCAGGGAGCTTGCCTGATGTCAAGCCCAAGTTCGTAACAGTTACCGGATCAGGTACGAATACAATATATTCATATCCTTCTGCAAGTACTGCTTGCTTCTGATCGTCGTTGACTACCCGAACATCTACTTTCCCCGGATCTGCAACGTTTGGCACGTCAACCGAAATTTTCGTGCTGCTAATCGAACCTTTAATTACAGCTTCTGTACTTCCAAAGTAGACTTTAGCACCGTTCCGGAAATTTGTTCCGTTAATTACCGCTGTTTTTTCAACATTCGTAAATCCTGAATTCGGACTGATCGACGTGATCGTCGGATCAGGATAGACTGGTGCGTTATAGGTATATGCATTTTCCAAAATCGTCGATCCAGTGTCGTCCAATACCGTCACATCAACGATCCCTGCTTGAGCGGCAGCGGGAACAATTACAGTCAGTCTAGAAGTCGAGTTCACAGACTGTATAGTCCCTGCGTTTTCTCCGAATTTTACGGTTACGTTAGCACTCAAGTTTTGACCGTTAACATAGACTGAATTGCCGCCAGTAGTCAGCCCAGAATTAGGCGTGACTCCCGTAACAACTGGTTTAACGACTGGGGGAGCTTCATACGTATAACCCGCCGGAATCGTAATGAATGTCCCATCCGGATTGGTGATTGTCAGATCGACCGGACCCGCCGTAGCTCCTGCAGGCGCGAACACTGAAAAGTTGCGGACATTGGTATACGAATCACTATTGGCTGTCTTATCGCCGAATTTGACCTTTACTCCTGGCATGAAGTAGTTTCCTTGCAGAGTAACTTTCGTCCCGCCTGCAAGAGGCCCCTTGTTCGGAGTGATTAAAGTCACAATCGGGTCAGCCTTGTACTGATAATCAATAGAAGCCGTTTGTCCATCGGTGTTCTTTACTTTGACAGCGACCGTAGACTGCACGTTCGATGGCACGGTAGCTTTAATTTCTGTATCGCTAATAATTTGAACGTTGGTTGCGTTCTTCGTTCCGATTGTAACCGTAGCTCCGGTTTTGAAGTGTTTCCCGGAAATCGTGACCTGGTTACCTCCGTCCGGATGACCAGAGCTCTCAACGATTTGCGTAATCACTGGGGCTGGCCATTTCACTGTCACATTGACATTCGGAATCGCCTTAGTTCTAGCCGCTCCTGCATAATCGCTGTAATTAATAATGGAGCTTGACGCTGAAGTGGCCAATGTTCCCGTCTTCGTCTTGCTGACAGGTCGAATCTTGTAAGTGAACGTCAGATTGGAATCTTTCAATTCATTAAAAGCCCATGTGATGGTATTGCCCGTAACCGTAGGCTTCGGAATATTGTTATCGTAAGATCCCGGCACGATTTCAAAATCCGCTGTAACGATGTCGGACACGGTAACGTTATAGGCGCTTGCAAGTCCGATCTCGCGCACGATCGCAGCGTAAATCTCTGCCAACCCTGTGGATCCTAATACAAAATGGTGATGCGCCGCAGTAGTGGCCATTTCCTTTAACAACTGATTCGGACCGCTTGTATCCGGATTGTCATTTGGTCCCAAAAGCGCAATCGTGTAGAAAATAATGCCCTGATCTTTAGCTGACTGAGCTTTGTTTTTGGCAAATTCATACGGAGTTGGCGATCCTACCGTCGCGTCTCCGTCGGTAAGAATAACAATAACGGGCTGGGCTTCAGGCCGCTTGTCTGCAAGCAATATATCTATTGCCTTTTGTATAGCGTCTCCTGTTGCGGTACTTCCGTTTGCTTGAATCGTATCGATATAATTCTTTACGGCTACTTTATCCGTTGTCATGTTATAACTTTTGATATTCGTCTCGCTGGAATAATCGATGATCCCGACTCGATGCTTCGTCATATCCATCAAATCGACAAATCCTTTAGCACCGGTCTTGGCACTGGTCATTCTGTTATCGTTGTTCATACTACCAGATTTGTCGATAATCAGTATGACATCATTCGGAACGACCACATTCGCCGGTGGCGTCCCTTTCACTTGCAGATTCACTTCTGCTTCTTGTTCCGTCGTAATCGACGTCGGGTTAATCGATTTCGTGACCGTCACGTAATCATTAACTGCTGCCCTTGCCGTATGAATCGGTAATGCGCCGCTTGCCAAAAGCAGGAAAGCCAATACTGATGTCAGTATTCTTACTTTCATTTACATTTTCCTCCATTTTTTTGTGTAATGTTGCGGCTATGAAAATACTACCATTCGGAATGGTAGTAGCACCACCTTATTTAGTCGAAATTAGGCGCCTACTTAGGCACCTCATCTCTTCAAATCGAAGAAATATCCCGTATTTTCCGCATCGTAGGGGCTATAGGTATCCCTTGCCTTTTTTTCTTTCCCCGACATTTGTTGGATTTTTAATTGGTTCGATGCCTGGACATAAATCGGCATTAATCGTTCTTTTATCTGAAGCTCTAATTGATAACAATCGTTAAGAACGGAACGCTGGCTGGAAGAAAACGTAAACGCCGATACTTCCCGAATGATTCCATCTATTTTATCTCTTATCGCGCGTTGCTCATCTTGAATGGATTGAATAATCTCGTCGTTTGATTCATCATCCAAATCCAGCGATAAGATGAGTTCCGAATTCGAATGCAACTCTCTTAGTAACCGGTCGATGGTAGGCCCAGTATTCGTCATCCGCCCGACACCTTTTGTTCCGATCTTGCCGATTTGAGAGCTTCCGCCCAGGTATCGCGCAGCTCCGCGATTAGTCCGGCACACTCTTCAATTGCTTGAATATCTTGCTTGATGTTGGCTTCTTCAAGCTTACGCATCATGTAATCGTACAACGTAAATAGATTATTGGAGATCTCATAGTTCATGTCGAGGGTTGATTGCAGCTCGATGATGATATCCTGCGCACGAATAAGGTTGGTATGCTTTCCGTTAATATTTTTCTCCTGAATCGAACGAATGGCCAGCTTTAAGAAGCGATAGCAGCCATTATACAAAAGCAGTGTTAATTCTCCGGGCGATGCAGTCGTCACCGACGTGTTCAAATACGTATTCTGCGCTGTATTCTGCATTCATGCTTCACCTCGTTTCGTTGATGAGCGCACCCTTCGTAAGTTCTTGCAACTTCTCGATCAGTTCAATTAATTTCTCAGGGGGAATCTCCCGGACGATTTCTTTCGTGTCTTTATTCATAATCTGAACGATTACATCCCCGGTTTCTTTATGAACCTTGTAGTTAAATTCAAGATCCGAGCCCTGAGCGGCATGATTAGCTTTACTGATGGCGCTTAGCAATGCCACCTCGGAAACGGATAATATTTCATACTTTTCCTTTTCCTTTAATTCCGAGTATTGCCCCGTAACTTTGTTAGTAATAAAATTAATTTTGACTGTTTCGTTCGGGGAAATACCCGCTTTCGCAACCTGTATTTCCATCGAATATCTCCTCCTTATTATGAACCTGATTGCATTTGCGCCGTCAACCAATTCATCTGGGCGTTACTCTTCGATATACTTTGGTCCATGGCCGAAAATCTCTTGTAATACATCTTCTCTCGCTTCTCCAGCAGAGCGTCCATGCCTAGAATCTTCTTATTCAAATCAAAGACTTGCTTGCCAAGCAACGAGCCGGAATCAAATGTGCCCCCGGTGCCTCTACCCGCTTTGTCGACGACTCTTCCCGATAAGTCGTCAAGGTGCTTAAACAAGGATACGGCCATTCCGTCATAACTCTCGATTCCATTGTTCGTGGTTAATAGCTTATTCACCGCGTCAGGATTCGAATTAATCGCATCCCGCAACTTCGTTTCATCCAACTGGATTCTCCCGTTGACGGACGAACTTACTCCTTGAATGTACTCCGTTGTCGTTAGGCCGATCGAAGCCAACGTGTTGTATCCGCCGGGTACGCCATCGAATACTTTGCTAAATACTTGGCGCATGTCCGATTTGATGTTCTTCAGAATGGAAGATCCGTTTAGCAATCCAAGTCTAGATCTCGCTTCCCACTGCTCGATTTCTCTATCGCTTAACTGCGACTTTTGATCATCCGTTAAGGGCAGGAAACCTCGATCTTTCTTTTCGGTTAATCTCGTATTAACCAGATCCATGAGATCGTTGTAAACCTCTACGAATTTCTTCAACTTATCTACGATCGCGTCCGAGTCTCGATCTACTTTTATCGTGACTTCGCTTGTTGTTACTTGATTTAACTTGTACCCTATACCGTCTTTGTTGAAATTGTTGGTCGTGCTTGTACCCGCAACGCCATCAATCACGTATTCCGCATTAATTCCGGCGCTTTCAGCCCCAATTGAAAATCCAAGTGCTGCCAACATACTGCCGGAATCGGATTCTAGAGAGATTTTTGCCGTCTCGCCGGTTAATCTACTTTCGAACTTAAAGGTATTCGAGATTTGATCGTAAGTCAGATTAACGTTCGCAGTAGATGTATTTACCGCGCTCATGAACTCTCTAATCGTCATGTCGCTCTTATATTTAATCACTTTGCCATTAATGGTAACCGTCTCTTCCGCGCCAGGGCTGGATCCCATCGGCGTGTTGAGATTCACATAGTAGGATTGCCCATTCGCAAATCCAAGAGCGTTGGGCTGCCCATTAAAATTATTAATAATAATCTGCGGCTTTGACCCTAAGCTCGTTTTGGGAGTCAGCTTGAGGGAATCTCCGTCCGTTTCGAACTGAATGGGTACGTTAGAACCAAATAGGTCTTTTACCGCTTTTTCCAGATGAGTCCTCAAATCGTCCGCATTACCGTTTCCGTCAATCGAATTATAAGTTCCTTCGGCTAATGTTACGACTTTAGCCGTTCCATTAATCGTTAGAACGAATTTGTCGTTTACGCCTTTAGTAATTTGTACAGGTACGGTGATCGCGCTGCCAACCAAATCTTGCGCCGACAAAGCCGAACTGGACATCTTTGCCGTAGATGCCAGCTGCGATACGGTGATTGTCTTGGGTCCGGTTGCGGACACATCGTTTACCGTCGTACTTACCGCGCCGGAAGACGAGGTCGCTTTCATCCCCGTCATCGAACTAGAATATCTCATATTGTTAAGCGTTTCGCGCAACGCGGACATTTTCGTGTTAATTTCGCGGTAGAGCTCAGTCTGGTAATCGATGGATAACTTCTTTTGTTTAAGCTTTGTTTGCGGAAGACGTTCGACGTTCATTAGATCTTTAACGATTTTATCGATATCCAACCCCGATGAATTTCCCGTAATACGCATAACCATGCTTCGTCAGCTCCTCAATAAGACTTATAATATATATATCGAACTTTGTTCCTATTTTTATTAGACGATATTCATAAGTCTTTTTCCCGCCGGTTCATAACCTTGCTGATTTGCAACGAAATAATGATTGCGAGCCTTTGCGGAATCTCCCGTAACTTCATAATACACGCCTAGATTATAATGCGCTTTATAACTGCCAACCCCGATTACTGTAGAATAGATGCTCGTTTCTCCGATACGGAGCGCGTTTTGGAAGTGTATTGCGATTTCCTGCATTCGCCCAGTCTCCATAGATAGAAGGCCCAATAAGAATGGCAAGTCGGGAAAGTCAGGATAAATCTGACCAAAAGGCGTGATTAGAGCGAACGCCTCCTCCGATTTACCTAGTTTTAATAAGGTATATCCGAATCGAATCAACATAGGCGGAAAATAAGGCTGTCCAATCTCGCCGATATCCGCGCAAGTCGCGAACGCGTGGTATGCCTGCTCATAGGATTCTACTGAATAATACAGCTTCCCCAACTGGTACCACATATAACCGTTGTTCGGGTTCGCGGCCAATTCCTTTTCGTATAATCGCAGATTTCTATCGAATTTCCCTTTGTTATTGTATTCCTCGGATTCATAGCCATAATGCAATAATACGATTTCGCTATTATTATAACGAGCTGGCGCTCCCTTAAAGGATAAAGATTCGTGAACATCACCGACATAACTATATTCGGCGTGATTCGGGAAAAACCTGATCATTCGATGCTGCGTCCAATCTTGATCCGTAACATTCCGAATCATGACTGTCGCGGCTTCTTTTGGACTATTTTCGATCGTCCGTTTCACCTGTATCTCAATGTTCTCCGTAAAGCACTCATCCGCATCCAATATCAAGATGTAATCTCCAGTGGCTTGGCGGATTGAATAGTTTCTTGCGTCCGAAAAACTGTCTCCCCATGGAAACTCGAATACTTTAGCCCCAAGGTTTCGAGCGACGGAAATGCTTGAATCGGAAGACCCCGTATCCACGACAACCACTTCATAGGTTGAAGGAATGCTCTCCAGCGAACGCGGCAGGTTATGGGCCTCGTTCTTCATGATCATGCAAACGCTAATTGTCGCCATCTCGTCCTCCATTCGAAAAAAAGAAGCCCGCCGCTATGGGGGCCTCTTTTTTTCCTATCGTCGATCTTAGCGGAGAAGCTGAAGCACGCCTTGAGGAGCTTGGTTTGCTTGAGCCAACATCGCCGTAGATGCTTGTTGAAGAATGTTGAACTTGGTGTATTTCATCATTTCCGCAGCCATGTCTGTATCGCGAATACGGGATTCAGCAGCTTGCAGGTTTTCCGCGTTTACGCTGCTGTTGTTGTAGGAGTGTTCCATTTGGTTCTGGTACGCACCCAGGTAAGAACGAGCTTTGTTTACCGTTTCGATAGCGGTATCGATGTTAGCAAGCTCTGTCGCTGCGCTAGCATTGTCAGTAATCGGACCAATGCCGTTAGTCAAGTTCGTCATATCGACTTGTGTGAAGTCCAGAACGATCGCATCCGTGATTTTACCGCCCGTTTGAATCGTGAAAGTTGCTCCAAGTTGACCATCCAACGTTGTACGTCCGTTGAATTCTGTTTTCGCAGCAATATCGTCGATTTGGCTGATCAGACGATCGACTTCATCCTTGATATAGCCTACATCCGTATCGCTGTACGTGGAGTTAGCTGCTTGAGTAGCAAGTTCTTTCATACGGCCAAGCATATCGGAAACTTCGTTCAAAGCACCTTCAGTAGCTTGTACCAAAGAGATACCGTCTTGCGTATTGCGCATACCTTGGTTCATCGAACGCAATTGAGCGCGCATTTTTTCGGAGATCGCCAATCCTGCAGCGTCGTCCGCAGCACGGTTGATACGGTAGCCAGAGGACAATTTCTCGCTGGACTTACCGGATTGCGATACGTTAAAAGAAAGGTTGCGGTGGGAATTCATTGCATTGATGTTGTGGTTGATAATCATGATTTATTTCCTCCCTGAAATTGTTTTTCCACTTCCATGTGGAGCAAGCATTTTGCTTACAAAAATATTATCGGATCGACATCGATCTTTGTTTATAGTAAATTCGATATTTTTATTCTTTATTTTTATTTTTTAGTTCCTCCGACCCATGACTTGAGATTCTCGACAACACTGCTGTTTGATAGAGACAGCCTATTCGTTTCTTTGACTTCTTCCAGCACTTCCTTACGGAATACAGGCATTTCTTTGGGTGCCGAAATCCCGATTTTGACCTGATCTCCTTCGATTGCGGTAACGATAATTTCGACGTTGTGGTTAATAATAATGGATTGCCCCCGTTTACGGCTCAATATTAACATGTATTTCGTCTCCTTTATATTGAGCCGGTTGCAGTAGAGCCCTAATTTGATAGTCGCTGCCGTTAAGGATGATCTGTCTGGATATGCCGTTAATTACGTTTATGACCAATGGAGCGAACAAATTAATCGTAGAGTTCGCGAACGGATTGTTAATCGTTACGATCGCTAATACGACGAGGTCCTCCGATGATTGGACTTCCAACTCAGCTAACACTTCATCGCCGATCTCGAATTCATACTCTCTATTGATTTCGAAAGGCGATGCCAGCACGAATTCAATTTCCGGATCCTGATCGCTCTTCAAAATAAAAAAGGGATTGTCCCCTTCCACCTTTTCCAAATTAAAATACCGACAATGCTCAAAGCCTACGATACTGTTTACGAAATCCAACTTTTCGACATGCATGGTTTGAGATTGTGCCAAAATGGGAACCTCCCTAAATAAAAAGAAATGCTACAGTCTCTACTATAGCATTGTTAGTGATATATGTCGTACGTGGTTACTTGAATATCAATCGTATTTTTGTGTTTTAGATAGATCTCGATTTTTCCGAAGTCCACTTGAATATCGGGTTTATGCGGCGTATAACGAAGATCGACTCGTTGAGGCTCGATTACCGTATCTATGCGCCCAGGGTCGTAAGATAATCTAACGTTGTCAACACCGGGAATCGCCGGCTGATAATCGATATAATTTTGTTGATGAGCTCTTCCGTAAGCAATCTCCGCAAACGCATTAGCCGGGTTCGTGATATCTGCCAGGCGATGTCCTTCAGCGACTTTTTCGACCAATTGTTGCAGAAAGGCTTGTTTCATTTGCCCGTTAATATAACTCTTCCATTCCAAATGCGGTCCTTTAGCCAGCGCATGCTGTGCCTCGGAGGAGTCAATAAGCAGTTGCGGTTTTGTTGATGAAAAGTTCATGGCTGCCTTGGGCTGTTCGATTTCCAGATCTCCTCGGGGGGATTCCATACGTTGCGTTGTTTGTTGCGTATCAATGCCGATCGAAGCATAGGTTTGCCTAATGGAAAGTCTTAAATCGTTCACGTTATCCCCCCTCAGAAATAATCAGCCGGAAACAGTTATCTTAAATAGTCGATAAGCGAAGGTTGAATAATCTTAGCTCCCGTGGAAAGCGAAGCCTGATACACGCTTTGTTCGACATTAAACTTCATGATGGTCTCGGCCATATCCGTATCTTCCGTCCTTGCTTGCAAGTCATTCAGATTCAAAGTCAAATCCTGCAATCTCTGATCGATAAGATCGACCCGATTCACTCGCGCGCCAACCTCCGACCTAACATTAATAAGTTTATCAAAGCGCGATGTCAATTGAACGCTTGCAGAAGCCAAGAGCGTTTTGTTCGCCGGATCGGCTATCGAATTTTCAATGTCTTTGAGCAGCTTAAATAAATTATCCGTATCCGTAGATTTACCGAATACTTCGTCGCCCGTAACGTTGATTGCAACCGTGACCCCAGCCGAGAACCTCATGAGAAATTTCTCGGTATCGGTATCCTGCGTAGCGGCCGTGGCAGAATCGTAAGGCTGCTTGTCCGTCAACTGTCCGTTAAAAATAAACTTCCCATTCAAGGAATCGTTGCCAACCATAACAGCTTGCTCATAAATTTGTGCGATTTCAACTCGAATCGAATCCAAAGCGGTTTGCGGATTCGTGTCATTTAATGCCTGAACGGTCAATTCCTGAACTCGTTGTATCATTTCATTCAATTGACCCAGTACGGTATCCGTATGCCCGAGCAGCGATTGTGCCGTTGCGATATTTTTGTTATATTGCTCGTTCATCGCCAATTCGCTGCGATACCGCAAGGAATAGGTAATGCCAGAGGGATCGTCGGATGGCTTATTCAGCTTTCGGCCTGTGGAAAGCATATTTTGTTGGTGTTCCATTCGAATCAGATTATGGTTAATGTTTCGCATTAAATTGTTGTGCATCATTCCAGGAGTTACGCGAAGTGCCATGAGATGAACCCCTCCCTATTTATTCCTCAGATTAACGTCCGACTAAACCCATTCCGTTTATGATTTTATCCAGCGTCTCGTCGACGGTCGTCATAAAACGGGCAGCTGCGGAATAAGCATGCTGGTATTTAATTAATTCCGACATTTCTTCATCCAGCGATACGCCGCTTACCGATTGCCTTCTACTGTCGACCTGAGTGACGATATCTTGTTGATTCGCGGCAAGTCTAGTAGCCGATTCGGATTGAACTCCCAATTGGCCCAGCATCGAAGCATAAAATGCATCGATCGTACCTTCAGCTATCCCGTTGCCCGTAGTTGTAGGCGTAAACTTAAAGGATGTTTCCTTAAGTCCCGCCATGATATTGGCAAGCGTATTATTTCCCTTGACCGTCTCATTGGAACCGTTGATCATTTCCGTACGCATGGATGTCGCAATCTGCATCGGATCGTTCGCGATCGTAGGATTTAACCGGATACTTTCGGCGGTAAACGGCCCGCCCGTCGACACGAAGAAGTCGCCCGCAAGCACCGGTACGGCTGGCGGAGTGTTGAACAGGTAGCCGAGTTTATGCAATCCATTAAGCCCTTTAACGGTTACCGGAAGATCCGCGGCAAGCTTCGCTCCGAGATAAGTAGAACCCTTTGGAATCGTAATGTTAATGTCGCCGTTTACCAGCGTATCCACCATTGCATTCAATTGTTCCTGGTAATCCGCCACGTATTTGTCGCGCGAAGTAATCAGGCCGGCTACCTCTCCACCGTATTCCACTACCAGAGCCGGGCCCGTTACCGGATTCGAGTTTTCCCCTTCCACCAGCGGAAACCCGCCGGTAGTGATCGTATAGCCATCCGGTCCGTCAACTACGTTAACGTTTACGATTCTGGACAATTGATCAACCAAATAGTCCCGCTGATCCCGTAAGTCATTAGGATTATCTCCGTAAGCTTCCAGTTTGCGAATCTCAAAGTTCAAACTGGCTATCGCTTCAGTCAAGGAGTTCATCTTATTGGCCTTCGCCTCGATACTTGTCGTTAAGTCGGCGCTAAGATCGTTCAGATGCTTGCTGGTTTCATTAAAAGCATCCACAAGGGCCAGAGCGTTCTCGCGCACGATTTTACGTCCCGTTATGCTCTCCGGATCTTTAGCCAGGTCGGTCCACGACTTCCAGAAATTGTCCATAACCGTGCGAATGCCGGCATCCGACGGTTCGTTAAAGATCGTTTCCAATTTAGATAACGTGTCCGCTTGAATGGTAGCTTCGCCCAGACTCCGATTGGCATTGCGGAATTGGTCGTCCAGAAACTGCTCGCGAATCCGGGTGATCGAAGTAAACTCGACGCCCGTTCCGAGTTGTCCCGGAATGTTGGAACGCATCATGCCCGGTGCTTCGATCGGTCTGGTCGCCACCAGGTTGACCCGCTGGCGTGAATAGCCCGGCGTGTTGGCGTTGGCGATGTTATGACCGGTCGTATTGATCAGGGCTTGCTCGGTAAACAAGCTTCTCTTGGCCGTCTCGATACTATGGAATGTCGATCTCATCCGTCATGCCCCTTTACACTCGTTTATTGTATATGCCCGCTCCCGAGTTGTCCTGCGAATATGCCGAAGGATTGCGGTAAATATAGCTATCGTCATGCTGCGGCACGATCAACTCGATCGAAAGATTAATGAAATCGATGGAGTGCTGAATCAACTGCTGATTCAGATCGTTGCTTGCGCGAAGCTCTTTCAATTGCGTCCTTAGACGATCTTCGAGCTCGGCTAGCAATAGCGAATGTTCACGATCAGATACGCTGCTCATCACTTGCCTGAGCGTAACGGATCCTCCCGCTTTAACTCCGTTCTCTTCCAATACTCGAGCGGAAGCCGCGATACGCTCTCTTTCCAAGTCCGACAACGTCTGAATCAGCTTATTCTCCTGTTTCATCGTCTTGCTCAGCAGGTCCACGTCGTTGGACATGATGCTTTCCCGCTTGCTCTTCGAAAGCGCGATGAGCTCCTCGTGAGCTTCGACCAATCGCTCCAGAACGGAGATGACTTCTTGAATCGCCATGTGACTCCACCTTATCCCGATGCATTAAGCTAGCCGGCCGTGCTCTCCGTTAGCCGTTCTTTACTTAAAAAAAGGCAGCAGTTTCTCTGCAAGCTTCCCGTTTTCCACATAGTAGTTGCCAGTCGAGACCTGTTGTTTAAGCCCTTCGACTTTCTTAGCCCGTTCGGCTTGATCCGCTCGATTGGTCGACAGCATCTCCAACGCTTCCGGCGAGATCTGCAGCTGATCGGATTGGCGCTTGCGTCCGCTCTCTTCCGTTCTCCTATCCATTCTTGCCTGATATGAATTAACGGCTCCGATTCGTTGTGTTTCATTTATTTTCATAACAATCACCTCAATCAATAAAAAAGACCGATAAATATCTAAAATAATTATCGGTCAATGCATATGAAATGTTTAGAGTGACTTTAATTGTCACGATCGTGCAGGCGGTCTCCGAGATAAGCGCCCCTATTCCGGTCGTCCAACTGATCTCGCAGACTACCCGTGGTCGCGTTCTTCACGTCGCGGGTCAGGCGTTTTCTGCAACTCTCGCAAAGATGGCCTTCGCGAATAAGAATTCCGCAGGATTCGCATGGATAGGACATGTTCGGCGCGTTCACGAGAGAGATGCGGCCTTCCTTGATCCAGCGGGTAATCTGCTTGATGCTGACCTCCATGTCATCCGACAATTGCTGGATGTCCAGGCCTCTATTTTTGCGAAGATGCTCCACGCATCTTTCGTAATCCTTCTCCACTTCCAGATGACAATTATTGCAGACATCGCGGAAATTCTTGTTGAATAACTTCCCGCACCTTGGACAGTAGGTTAAATCCATGCAATCATCTCCCCGATTCTGACATTAATCGACCTTCATTACGTGAATTATACTAAATATTTCAAGCGATAGCTAGACGATTAATCTCACGCGGAAGCCGAAGGAGAAGACGGCGAGCGGGCCGGTATTTTCTTCGAATCCCCGTACGCAGCTTTGAGCTGATTCGGCACGCTGCCGAATAACAGCCAGGACCATCCGGTCAGTCGGCTTAGGGCGGTAACGACGATCCATGAGATGAGCAATGCCAGCAGGAAACCTCCCGCGTACCAAGCATGGTGAGCCATCGTTCCTCCGCTCTTGAGCGGATACTGTCTATAAACTAGCAGGATAATCGGATGAACCAGATACACCCCGAACGATACGATGCCCAGATGCCGAAGCCTTCCTACCAAGAAGGAAGAGTTTATCTTGCCGCCGATCAGGAAAGCGATCTGCATCAGCACGAGCGGCGTTAGCATCGTGTAGACATCCCAAAGTCCGTCGTATAGCGCGTTATGATACCTCGTTCCATACACGCGGGCATTGTAGAAAATCGTCACGTACGAGATTCCTGCAGTCAGCCACGCGGCCCAGAGCAGAATCCACAAGGCGACTCGGGATTTCGTGATATTTTCCTTCGCGATAATCAGCCATGATTTAATCCGGTCAAAGTAAATGCCGAGCCATGCGCCGAGAAAGTATTGGCCGAAATACGTCGGAGACCAGCTTCCGCGAGTCGGGACTTGCCAGTATTCCCGATTATAGAGGAAGAAGGCCCATTGAAGCGCCACCCCGATCAGTACAGCGGAAGCCGCTAGCCACTTGAACCTTTTCATCAGGTACAAGAAGATCGGGAACAGCAAGTACAACTGAATGCTAATAAATACGAAATACAAGTGTGTATAGGCTTGTCCTTTGGATATTTTCTGCAAATAACTCGGTAACATATCCGCTAGATGCCAGGCATAACCGTTCTGGTACCATCTCAGTAGAAAATAGAACGTCGAGAACAGCAAATACGGTATAACGATGTACATCAGACGCTTGCGGTAAAATTTCTTAAATAGTTGGAACGTAAGCTGTTGCGGATAATAGTTGTAAAACAGCACGAAGCTGCTAAGCAGAATAAAGGACGTCGTCCCAATCTTCGAGAAAATATTTAGGAAGTTATATACCCCATACAAGGTCGTCCCCTTCATGTCCAACGTGGCGAACGAAGTGGAATGAACCATCAGTACGCCCAGGATCGCGAGGCCGCGTACGATATCGATCTCGTTCAATTTAGAGCGGCGTTCCATGTTTCCTCCTTTGGCGATTCATCGAATCTCTTTTTTTATTCGGTCATTCGCGTCATCCTATCATAGCATAGGTAGAACATTGCCGAAAAGCGCAACAAATCGCCGCTTATCGACGGATCGACTATGACCGAGCCCACAGCAATCCATATACCCTAAGAGATTCATTCGCCTCGGCCGCTTGCTTGAGCACTCTAGCGCATTCATCGAGCGTACTCCCGGTCGTGTACACGTCGTCTAGCAATAGAATATTTCCGGGAAATAAAGCCGAATGATCGGCCGCGAAATTGCCTCTCATGTCGACGACGCGCCCGAGACGGGATTTGAGGCTTTGCTTCTCGGTGTGACGAAGGCGATGCAGCATCGGGCGATAGCTAAGTCCGTACCACTCGGCCAATCGGATCGCTAATCGTTCCGCCTGGTTAAACCCTCTTTCGCGAAGTCTTTCCGGTGCTAACGGAACGGATGTCACGGCGTGGAATTCGGAATTCGCCGCTTCGCATAGACGTTCGTAAGCGAAAGCGAGTATCGCCGCCAACACCGTCTCGACTCCTTCGTTCCCGCGATACTTGTAGAGCGCAAGCCAATCCTTCATCATCTCGGTATAACGAACGGCGCAGCGGCTGATCGTATAGGATCTGATTTTCCGGCGAACGCAGTCCTCGCAGGATTCGGCCCTCCCGCAGACCAGGCAAACCGGATAAGCGATCCATGGAATGGCTCGGAGGCACAATCCGCATAAGGAAGCCAGCGCCTGCCGGGGCTGCGGATGGCGTACGGGAATTACTCCGCTTCCCGCGGTACGGGCTGCATCCCTCCCGCAGATCGGGCAGACGCTCTTGGAAGGGGCAAACCATTTGCCCAGAGTAAGAGGCATGAATTATTCACTCCTATCTGACGATTAATGGGATTGGAAAGTTTCGGCTGCTCTTGTGAGAAAGTACAATTTGCGATGAAAAACATTGTACTTTGGGCTCGCTTGGTGGTTGGTGGGTGCAAGTACGATGAATTTCATTGTTATTTGCAAGGCAGTGCCACGTTTGCACGTGCCCCGGGGCTATTAGCGATGAAAAACACCGTACTCTCGGCTCGCTTGGCGGGTGACGGGTGCAAGTACGATGAATTTCATTGTTATTTGCGAGGCAGTGCCACGTTTGCACGTTCCCCGGTGCTATTAGCGATGAAGAACATTGTACTTTGGGCTCGCTTGGTGGGCGACGGGTGCAAGTACGATGATTATCATTGTTATTTGCTAGGCAGTGCCACGTTTGCACGTTCCCCGGTGCTATTAGCGATGAAAAACATTGTACTTTGGGCTCGCATGGTGGGCGACGGGTGCAAGTACGATGATTATCATTGTTATTTGCGAGGCAGCGCCACGTTTGCACGTTCCCCGGTGCTATTAGCGATGAAAACATTGTACTTTGAGCTCGCTTGGTGGGCGACGGGTGCAAGTACGATGAATTTCATTGTTATTTGCAAGGCAGTGCCACGTTTGCACGTTCCCCCGGGGCTATTAGCGATGAAAAACATTGTACTTTGGGCTCGCTTGGTGGGCGACGGGTGCAAGTACGATGAATATCATTGTTATTTGCGAGGTAGTGCTACTTTTGCGCATTCCCCGGGGCTATTAGCGATGAAAAACATCGTACTCTCGGCTCGATTGGTGGGCGACGGGTGCAAGTACGATGAATTTCATTGTTATTTGCGAGGTAGTGCTACTTTTGCGCATTCCCCGGGGCTATTAGCGATGAAAAACATCGTACTCTCGGCTCGCTTGGTGGGCGACGGGTGCAAGTACGATGAATTTCATTGTTATTTTGTCTACCGGATGGTCGTTCGCAAGAAACCTTTGCGCTTCGCGAGAGAATTCATGTTGCGGATTTGCTTAATCGCGCGCCGCTGGGATTCGGTCCACACAGGAGCCGCGTAGAAGACTAAGCCAAACGGGTCGGCTGCGGATCTTCCGGCTCTCCCCGCCATCTGGACGAGCGAAGCGGAGTCGAACAACGGATTATTCGCGTCGAGTATAAAAACGTCGCTCTTCGGAATCGTCACTCCCCGTTCCAGAATCGTCGTCGTGACAAGCAACTTGATCGTCTGTTCTCTGAACGAGACGACTTTGCCGGAACGCTCCGCGTCCTGCGATGATGTTCCAGCAATCGCGTCGGGTTCGAGCCCAAGCTGACTGGCGCAGTTCCGGAGCAGATGAACGAAGGGATCGACTTGTTTGACGTACGGGACGAACAGGAAAATCTGCGCGCCGCGGCGGACGGAGTGGCGTAGTACCTTCACCAGTTTCTCCGGCAACGTCTTTCCGCCGAGTATCCGGTACACCGGGGGAATAACGAGACTTCGAGGTACGGGCAACGGATAGCCGTGAAATCTTGCCGGTACTCTCGCGCATGCAAGCCGCTTGCGGGACACCGCCCTCTGCAAGTGCGCGGGTGGAGTCGCGCTGAGCAGCACGGTGAATCCGTTTCGCTTACGGCATTTGTCCGCGGCGTAGTGCAGCATCGGATCATTATGATAGGGGAATGCGTCCAATTCGTCGATAAGCACGAGGTCGAACGCTTCCTGAAAACGAAGAAGTTGATGTGTCGTGGCGATCGTGAGCGCCCCGTCCCCCCATCGATCCGTGCTGCCGCCGTACAGTACAGCGCGTTCGTAGTCGGGGAACGCTTTGGCCAATCTAGGAGCGAGCTCCAATACGACATCCCGGCGCGGCGTTGCCACGAGCGCGCGGCCGCCTCTCGCCAGCACATGTTCGAGCAGCGGGAAGATCATCTCAGTTTTGCCTGCCCCGGTAACAGCCCAGAGCAGAAACGAGCTCTCATGTAGGGAATCACGGTCCGGAGCAGGCCCGGAAAGGAATGCCAGAGCCTGCGCCGACGCATCGCCCTGAGCTGGGCTGAGGCCCCATCGCTCGACTAAGCTCGAAGGCGACGAGGCTTCGCGGCGATGGCTTGCGTAGCCGGCTGTAGGAACCGCCGGCGCGCCAATGATGAGCAGCCCGCATTCACGGCTGCGCCCCATGGTCAGGCAAGCCTCGCAATATGCGCAGGCTTGCCCACAGGCGGCGCAATTCGTGCGCCGCAGCTTGTCTCTGCCGCTACCGCAGCGGCGGCAGAGCAGCTCTTGGGGGCGGCGGGGCATGGCCGCCCGCCCCAGGAGCCGAGCGGGGCGAAGCCGCTCGGCCAGGAAGCGGAGCCCGCGTCGCGGCGGAGCGGGCGGTTTGGGGGCCACGGCAGCGGTTAGCTGCAGGGCCCCGTTAAGCGCCGCGAGCTGAAGCGCGGCGAGGGCTCCCATGCCCTGCTCGGAAGGCGCCGCAGCGCCGTCGAGCAGTTGGGCGGCCTCGTCTTGCAGCAGCGAGCGGCCCGCGAGACGAACGCCGGCCGTACGCGCGGCTTCCCGCAATCTAACGTTGGCGGCCAAACCTTCCGCTCCCGTCAAGATCACCTCTTCAAGCTCTGCGTTGCCCGGTTCGCCTTGCCCAATCTCGGCCTGAACCGCTCGTACCGCATGCTTGAATTCCTCCGTCCAATTCGCGCGTTGCGCACCGTCGTGGCGTCCCCAGATTTCCTCCAGCCTGCGGCATACGCGATCCGCATAACCGAGCGGCACCGCTTCTCTGATGCGAACCATCCGCAGCGCCCTGCCGGGCCAATAAAGCTTATCCATGTCCCAAGAAATCGAGAAGATCGCCCGATAACCGGACTCTTTTTGAACCGCATACAGAACAACCCTCAACCTCAACGCCCCCTTTTCCGAACCGCTTAAATCCCATTCCGACAACAAAAAAAGCACGCCCCAACCGCCATATCGGCGATTCGTGGTGTGCTTCACCCGAATTCCAAATCATTTCCTATGTCTGCAATTGTATGCCATTTCCTCTAAGAAAACAACCGGGGCTGCCCCTTTTTTATAGCGGCAATCTCCTCACATCTTCTTTGCGAGCCAGTTCCAACCACACGACTCCCGGATCGGAACGCGAAGCTCCCCCGTTCCCGATGCGCGATTCCGCCCGCTCCGCTTCGACGCACTCGATACTCGAATCTTTCCGCGTGAACCGTGCCATGATTTCCCCCGTATCATCCGTAGACTGATCGAGCACGACCGTGATGCCGATCTCCGTTCCCGTTCGTCTGGAAAATTGCTGAAGCGCCCGAATATACCATTCGATCTGCATTTGTTGGTTGCCGGCGACCAGCACATAATGACGGCGCTCTCCCCTGGAGCCTCTGCGAATCATCCAGTGCATGAAAGCCGCGGCCGCTGCGTAAAAGCCGATGATCCACAATAACTCGGGAATCACGGCGGCCACCTCCTTTGATTTGAAGGCGAGCGACGGCTCATGCGCCCCGGGCCCCCGCGATCTCCGGTCGGCTCTCCGTCTCTCGTTCCACACTATATGCCGTGTTGAAGGCGGGAGTTCCGCCGGCGACCGACCATATATTTACAATCGATGAATAACATGCTACTATGCAGGCAATAAACTTAATTTTCTAACGGTCGTGAAGAACACGCCGCTTTCTCGTCAGCACAGGCTGAACGGGTGAGCGGCTATTTTATTTTATCGGGAGGATCGGTTCATGAATTTTGAGATCGAGTATGCGAGATTCTTGAAGAAACACCAGCAAGCCAGACGGGGAGAAAGCTTGAGGAGATTGCAAGAAGGTCACGCCCACGGCGAAAAAATGCTGCTCGAAAACGTGTGGTGGCCGGCGTTCGGCAACTTCGACCATCTGCATCCGGAATACGAAGTAAGCGACTTTAAAGACGGCCGGCGTTTCTTGGATTTTGCCTTTATTTTGGACATGCTTAAGTTGGACATTGAAATCGACGGCTTTCAGTCGCATGCCAAGGAGATCGCACGATCCAAATTCTCGGATAATCTTATGCGGCAAAACCATCTCGTTCTCGACGGTTGGAAAATCATTCGTTTCTCCTACGACGACATCGTCGAACGTCCGCGAATGTGCCAGCAAATCCTGTTGCAATTCATGGGGAGATGGGCGAGCGGCAAGAAAATCGATCGAGTCTCCAAATTAAACGCCGAGGAAAAGGATATTATACGAATGGCGCTAAGAGGCGGAAGGATCCTGCGTCCCAAAGATGTCTGTCGACTACTGAACGTCGAAAATCAAAAAGCAAGGAAGATGCTTCGGAGTCTAAGCGTGATCGGTGTTTTGTCCCCCTCCGGAAGCGGCAGCGAGCGAATCTTCAGCTACAAACTCGCCGAATCGGTGACAATCGACGACCTGGGATTATAAAAACGATGCAAAACATCGTTCTTTGGCCCTTCGTACCCTTCACACTGTCAATTAACGATGATAAACATCGTACTTTGCCCGCCACGCACCAAGCGCAGAAGAAAATGGTCTGATTTGCGATGTTTTTCATTCTATTTGCCCCGCTCTCACTAGCCTCCTTGTCCAAGTACGATTAAAAACATCGCTATTCGGTGGCGGAGGGGGAGGATCATGTTATACGAGGGGGGGAGGGGGAGAATCATATTATACGAGAGGCTAGTGCAGGACAGTGCTTGCGAGAGGCTAGTGCGGGACAGTGCTTGCGAGGGGCTAGTGCAGGACAGTGCTTGCGCGAGGCTAGTGCGAGACAGTGCTCCCGAGGGGCTAGTGCAGAGGCCTAGTCTGGCGGAGAGCTGGGATCAAGTGCGAGTTCGCCGTTGTTTGCCAGAAAAATAAATTCGCGGCCACCTTGGACCAATGAAGGACCCGGGAGCCGCGAACGGAACGTGTAACGAATTATGTAGGGGTAAAGCTAAAGGGTAACCCAGCCGAACTTAATCGAATTGATGACGGCTTGCGTACGGTCGTCGACTTCCATCTTCTGCAGGATGCTGCTGACATGATTCTTGACCGTCTTCTCGCTGATGAAGAGGTTCTCTCCGATCGACTTGTTGCTCTTGCCCTCGGCCATCAGGCGAAGCACCTCGGCCTCCCGGCGGGTGAGCGGATTATTGCCGCGCGGAATGAACTTCGTCACCGTTTCCCGGCTCGCAGCCGCACCGGAAGAGGCGCCGATCTCATCCAGGTAAGTCATGCGCCGGAGCTGATTGATCAGCTTGCCCGTCACTTTCGGATGAATATAAGCATGTCCTTCCGCTACCGTACGGATCGCGTTCACAAGCGATTCGGCTTCCATGTCCTTCAGCAAATACCCCGACGCGCCCTTGCGCAGGGTCTCGAACACATAGCTTTCGTCGTCGTGAATGGATAGGATAATGACCTTGATCTCGGGGAAAATATCGCGCAATCGCTCAGTCGCCACGACGCCATTCTCCGTCGGCATATTAATGTCGAGAAGGACAACGTCCGGTTTCTCCTGATTGCAAAATTCGAGCACCTGTATGCCGTCGCCGCACTCCCCGATCACTTCAAGGTCGCTCTCCATGTTCAGAATGCGCTTCAGCCCTTCGCGGAAAAGCTGATGGTCGTCTGCAAGGAGTACTTTAATGGGACGCGCCGCTGTTTGATTCTCCATGTGCGATTAGCTCCTTTCGTGGTTCCGCTTTAGTAGGGACATGAATCTTGATTATCGTGCCGTGCCCTATCGTGGATTCGATCTCGATCTTGCCTTGAAGCAGCTCCACGCGCTCCTTCATTCCGATCAAGCCGAAATGGGTATGCGATTGTGAATCCAAGTTATCCGGTTGAAACCCGACCCCGTTATCCTCGATTAACATTTGTACGGTATTTTCCAAATAGATTAGTTCCAAGGAAACGAAGGTGGATTGCGCGTGTTTCAACGCGTTCGAGAACCCTTCCTGAGCCAGGCGGAACATCGCCGCCTCCATCGCGCTCGGCAAGCGCTTCTCCTTGCCTGACGTCTCGAACACGGCCCTGATTCTTGTTTTCTCTTCGAAGTCCTGTACGAACTTGCGAAGGGTCGGAACCAATCCCAGATCATCCAATGCCATAGGACGGAGATTAAAAATGATTTTACGAATTTCTTCGAGCCCAATTCGGATTTGCGCCTTCAAATCGATCAATTCCCCGCGGATCATTTCCAGATCTCCCGTGTCAAGCAATCTCTCCGCGATCTCCGTTCGCAGCGCCAGATTTGCGAGTGACTGAGCGGGACCGTCGTGAATTTCGCGGGCGATCCGCTTGCGTTCGTCCTCTTGTGCCAGAATGATCTTCAGACCGATCAATTGGCGATTTTTCGCGGACTCCAGAATTCGGGTCACCTGAGTCAGGTCTCCGGATAAATAATCCAGCACGACGCTCATCTGCAGATTGATCGTATCCGCCCGCTCGATGGACACTTCCACGTTCTTGACGCGGAGCTGAAGATCGTCCCGCCGGCTTTTCAGATAGATTTCCTTTTCGCGGTAAACCATCAGATCGAGTTGCAGTTGCGTCGCTTTCTCGTATGCGGCTTTTATATCCTTCTCGGAATATCGTACGAAATCCCGGCTCACCTCCGTGAGCCGGATTCTCGCAAGACGATAATCGCGTTCTATACGGTCAACTTTATCTATTGTCTCGGAAGTTTCCTGCAATACACTCTCTAGCTCGTGAGTAAGGGTATGAAGCTCGCGCCTTGCGGCTTCGCAAATTTCAAACACTTGAACTTTGCTATCTTCCATGACGGATATCGCATTCTGGATTACACGATCAATCTGGTCAACATGATAATCCATACAAACTCCCCTACTCCGTGGTGCCCGATTAAAATTAGATCTTTCTACTAGCTTATAACCTATTGAATTCGCTAGCAATGTTTACATCATACCATATTTATTCAATCAATCGGGATAGAGTTAGGTCTTTAGATCTAAAATTAGTGAATTGTAATCGTTTTGGTTTTGCTTTCCCATTCTACGATTTGACCCAACTGCTCGGAGACGAGGCGCACTGGAACGTACACGCTGCCTTTAATGACGATCGGAGCGACAGACATGGATTGGCGGACGCCGTTTACGGTCATCGAGTCTTTGCCGACCCACAATTCCAGCATTTTGTCGCCGCGAAGCACGGTCACTCTTTGCGCGCCGTTATTCCATACCACCTGGGCTCCGAGACTATCCGCCACGAACCGAAGCGGCAAATAGTTGGTATTCGTTCCTTTTTGCACGAATGGAGCGCCCGGCAGCTTGATCTTTTTGCCGTCCACCGTCGCGTCCGTCTTACCGACCGTCATGACGATCGTTGGCTGTGCAACCGCGATCTGTCCCGGAGGATACTGCAACACGAGGTTGTCGAAAGCCACTTCTCCTTGCATCGCGCGTTCGTCCTGATCCTCTTCCTTGTTAACGAGGTACAGCTTCGTCAGCTTAGCGTTCTTCAGCCCGGCAGCGGCCAGATCGAATCGAATGTTTTTCCAACCGGTCCAATCGACCTGATCGGCGATCGTGGCGTATGCGGGTTTGCCGTCGCCGTTCGTAAATTCGGCTCTCAGCCAGTGCATCCCGCCGTCGCCCAGGACGTCGATCGTCATTGAGCTCGGCGATCCGTTAACGGCGATTCCGTTGCCATCGTTCAGAACGGCGTTAGCGAACCTTTTGCCGGATCCGGCCGTAAAATCATAATCCAGAACGAGCACTTTGGAGGACTCGCGTCCGGGAATTCCGGTCGTGATCGATGCGGATCCTGTTGTTTCCGGCGGCGTTCCGGAGAAGGCGACGTTATAGGTTGCTTTCTCGAAGTCTTCTAGCGTTTGCTCTGCGCCCGGAGCAAGCACTGCAACGGCGCCGAAGCCGTCGTACCTCGCGATCGCGTAACCCGCCGCTAGGTTGTTTTGAACTTTAGCCACGGTAATCTTGCCATCCTTAGCATTTGCCGTGAAACCACGGTACTCCCACGTTACCGAAGACGCCGGAACGGACAGCAGTCTTCCGTCCGTCAGTTGCGCTTTGACCGGCATGTTAATGACGGCTCCCGGAGCGAGCAGAGTCGAGCTCGGCTCAACGATCAGCTTAGCTACCTGAGCCTCCCCGATGATCTCGAGACTGAGCGAATCGCTCGCGCTTCCCGACTTTACGCCCAGCGTAGCGGTTCCCGGCTTGGCTGCATTAAATACGCCGTTCGTGAACGTTCCCAACTGCTTGTCGATGCTCCAGACCGGCGTCAGGCCGCTAGGATCGATCGGATTGTAATACGTATCGTAAGCTTTCAACGAATAAGTCGCCTGCTGTCCGATGAACAACGTTTGCGCTCCGCTTGCTGCAATGCCTTTCAGAGAACCTTGGGGCGCGGTCGTGTAGACGCCGATCCCGTTCGTAACCAGCCTCTGCGTTGTTCCATACGATGTCGGATGAGTAAGCTGGGTTTGGAAATCGCCGAGTGGGCGGCTGACCATCGTTGTCGAGCCGCCGCCATCGAGATTCACCGCTTTCCATACGCCCAACTGGACTAACATCTGTTGCAGTTCTTTAAGCGTAACGCCTTTGCGTCCGCCGTTCTCTTCAACGGTGAGCAGGTAGGCGGTTTTGCCGTCTTTGGAATAACCGACAGCGGTACGGGCGCGATCCGCGCCGCCGCTAACGCCGCTAATGTCCCGAGAAAATGCGGAAGGAGCCCCATTATCCAGCAAAAGCGTATGTCCGCTGACCATCATCTGAAAGTCGGACGGGTTATAGCTTTTTCCGCTAGTTGCCGACTTAAGAGATGAGGTCGTATTGATTCTGTCGCCGACGACGAGGCTATTTTTAATAAAATTGGCGGCCGTTCCGTGCCCCCTCAGTATGTACCCGTTCGAAGGAATCGGAGTCGCAATCGCGCTTTTGTCGGAAATCTCGGTCACGACGCCGTCAACGACAAGTGCTTCAGTCGGCGTCGTCGCGCTGTTCGCCGGACGTTCCGGTGCCTTCCAAGCATTCGTATACATATATAGCGCGTTAAGGTGGCTGTAGGCATTGTCCGGCTCCGTCCGATAGGCCGACTTGTTCAAGCCAGCAAGCGGAAATGACGTTCCGTCCGCAGCCGTTACCGTGCCGTTAAAGACAAAATTATCGATGATCGGCATACGATCGGCCGTAACGCCGAATGCATACATCCCCTTCAACTGCTCGGTGCTGACGACAAGCTGCCCCGACGTAATCTGCGCGCCCATAGGCACCCCTTCGGTGCTGCTGGCCGTACGGAAAACATCGCCGTTCACGCCGGCGACCGCTCCTGTTTCTTTCGTCATCGCGCCGACAGATTGCTTGCCGGTGACGCTGCCCTGCGGGCCTCCCATCGCGTTAAGCTGAACGTATGGATTCTGCAGATCGATCTGTAAAACATGCAGAACTTCGGTCGGCAGAGAAACGTCGGACGGAACCCAGCCGAATGTGATCTGGCGAACGCCGGAGGTTACCATCGTTTCGGCTTGTTTGACTAGTTTGTAAGTGACTGCGGCTTTCTGGGTCGAGGAAGCGGCATAAGAGGTAGGAATGAGTCCCGTGCTAACGGGCGCGGTAAACACCAAGACGCCGGCAAGAAAAGGCAGAATCAGACGGGAACGCTTATGTCTAGCTTGATAGGTGGTTTGTGGCTGCATGTACTTGAATTCTCCTGTAAGTCTATTAGAATTTGGCCGGAAGCTTCTAAACTCCCATTTATCCCTACTCTATTAGACTCTAGAAGAGCCGAAAAGTTACATGTCTACGAAATTGTCAATAAAATTTAATAGAAATTCCAACAGAATCGAGTAGAATACCCACTTTGAGGTTCGTCATTACTACATAGGTATCCCGGCTAGCGATTCTAGTAAGCGCTTATATACCAGATAACATCAAATTGTACCTCTGTAGCAAAGGCTTTTGGGAACTGCTTTTACCATTTTATAACCTGCGAGCATATGTTTATCAAACTCATTTTGCATTACATAAGTTCGTGTTGAATCCTACTGAGCAGTATGCTTAGAACATTTATTCTCAGTTCTTCCTGTACTAAATGATCCTACTGTGATGCATCCATCCATTTATTTATGACTCATGAACATCTGCCAATCAAAGCGCCGCGCCTAATACTTAATAAAATTAGATAAAGTCATATATTACGCTCATCTATTGATTGCCCCCCAACTGAATAGGTGCTAGACTTCACGAAATCTTCGACCTGTTTGACACCTTTATAACTATTGTATTCGCCCATAGGGGCACTTCCATATGTTATAATTGCCCAGTGTTTAATTAGATGATTTGAGGATGAGAAAATGAGAAATCTAGGTCTTGATATTGTTCGTAGCTTAGCAATCTTTCTTGTGATGTTAGCACATGGGATGATGTTTTTTCTACTCCCCTTTTACCCTGTAAGTAATTCTTTAATCTTTTTTGCAGTCCTAGGAGTGGAAATATTCTTTGTTCTAAGTGGGTTTTTAATTGGTCAAATACTATTGAATGATGTCCTAGTAGAACAAAACTGGCCCGCTTTAAGAAGGTTTTACTTACGTAGATGGTTCAGAACATTACCATTATATTTCCTTATACTTATAATAGTTTGCCTTATTAATGATAAATTTTTTTGGCAACACCTTTTCTTTGTACAGAATTTTAATACTGAATCCCTTAATTTTTTCCCTGTGTCATGGAGCCTCACTGTTGAGGAATGGTTTTATTTGTTGATCCCCTTTTTTCTACTACTACTATTCCGTATAAGCAAAAAGAATAGAAACAGCGTCAATAAATTCTTTTATCTTTTAGTTCTAATAATCATCTCCCTAATATTGCTCCGGCTATTTTATGTGTTTCTCTTCAACCCCATATGGGACGAAGAAGTACGACGGCAATTTTATGTCAGGTTGGATAGTTTAGGAATCGGTGTTTTGATTGCTGGGATTAAAGTCTACAAAAAAGCTTTTTATGAGAAAATCACAAAATACCCCTGGATCCTTTATTCATTATCTATTATTGGGTTCTATACGCTTTATAAATTAATACCTTGGAACCAACCTGAAGTTCTTAACAACTCCTTCTTTTACAGAACGTTTTTATTGAACTTTTTTTCAATCTTGTCTGGACTCATAATTATCGCTTTTGAGTCAGATACATTCATAAATAATATTAAAAGCAAAATAATTGTAAAAACATTTACTTTCATTAGCGTAACAAGTTACTCTGTATACCTCATCCACTATGAAATATACAATTATTATTCCAGGAAAATTGCTACCATTACTGAAACTATGGGTATATGGTTAACATCGACAGTAATTACCATAATCGCAGCATTTATTCTTTATAGGTTTTTTGAATTACCAATTATGAACCTGCGAGATAAGATGGGTTGGTCGAGAACACACAATGCTAAATCCCAAACCACGTCCAATTCGGCGCGGCAGTATAGCTAATTGCTAACGTTTCCCCCGGATCTAAGATGATGGAGCCGCTTGTCATGCCTCCTATACCTGTACCGTTTTTTAGCACGTTGGTAACTGTGCCACCGAAGAAAAACACCTGAACACGGCAGGAGAAATTATTTTTTTGCTCTACCCCAGATGCAGGCATAGCAGGAGCCGTTAAAACACCGTCAGGATTATATTCACGGTTGTTTACAATGGATTTTCTCGTAAACGTTCCACCAGGATCATAGATGGCGCCTGATACATTTTCCTCCAAGTTGTTGTTGGCAATAAGATATTGATCGCAGTTAAGTCCGAGTTTAATTGCTTAACTTGCATAGTTGTGATTAAGAGATCCCTTACCGATCGTGTTGTTGGTGATGTCGAACTTTTTAAGGTTGTCGGGAAGTTCGACTGCTGGGTAAAGGTTAGATCCTTCCTCGGAACTGGCTGTGAAAAAGCAATTGTGTATCTTCAAGTTTTCCAATAAGTGCGTATATACCCTGAGCGCTTGCTTAAAGGTTTCAACCGTTCGGCATGTATCAAAAGTAATGTCACTCATTACCGTTCCGCCCTGCGGGTTTAGATAGATTGCTTCTGCGGTATCAGATGTGAACTGGAGTGCTACGATAAAAATGCAGTCGAAAAACACCCTCGTATGAAATAAAATGAAAGCTAACGAGGGGACGAGTGACAATGAACAGGTACGACAAGGCATTCAAAGAAGAAGCAGTAAGATT
>NZ_VNJJ01000019.1 GCF_007786475.1 Cohnella terricola
ACCAGACTTTTGAGCAGTTGAAGAACGATATTGATGACTACATGCACTTTTACAATAACGAACGATTGCAGCAAAAACTAAACGGCCTCAGTCCCATACAGTTCAGGACCAAGGCCGCTTAATTGCTTTTGTTTATTAGACTGTCTACTTGACGGGGTGCAGTTCAGTTCATTCCTGTACCGCCTTTTTTTGGTTTATGGCAGCTTTCTTTAGCAGATTATGGGCAAGCGATAGCCGCCCGACCCCACTTTGCGGGGTTATTTTAGATAAAGTACAGTCGATTTTATGCGTTTTTTGCGTTTCGTACAGTACTTTTTTGATGCCGCGAAAATGAGCAGTATCCAGGCGACGGACGATTCCCGTATGCTCAAGGCACAAACAAAGCGGCGGTCGCGAAATCGCCGAGAGGGGGAAACCATAAGGTGAGAATATGGACGGCGCTGCGCAACGAGGGCAGACACTTCTGGAGAGGCAAAAGTTTATTCCTCCTCAGCCTGCCCGCCATGATCATCGTATTCGTGTTTTACTATTTACCGATGTACGGCATTGTAATCGCTTTTAAGGACATTAACTATGCCAAAGGCATTTGGGGAAGCGATTGGGTCGGTCTGGACAACTTCAAGTTTTTCTTTCAATCCCAGGATGCGATGCGCATTACGAGGAACACACTTCTGCTAAACGGAGTGTTCATCGCCGTAGGTATCTTCTTCGCGGTCGTCATCGGTCTGATGATGGCAGAGCTGGGGAGAAGATGGGTGAGAATCTTTCAGACGATACTGTTTTTTCCTTATTTTCTATCCTGGGTCGTTGTCGGTTTCATCACTTACATTTTACTGAATCCGTCTTACGGCGTCATCGACAAAGCGCTGGAGTGGATGAATCTGACTCCGGTGGACTGGTATAGCAAACCCGGCTACTGGCCGGTTATTCTAACACTTACGTACTTATGGAAAAACGTCGGCTACACCGCGATCATCTTCTTCACCGGTTTGATCGCGATCGATACGACGTATTACGAGGCGGCTTCGATCGACGGAGCTACCCGGTTCCAGCAAATTCGCAAAATCTCGATTCCGCTTATCGTTCCGTTGATTACGCTGCTCGTCATCTTAAATATCGGACGGATTTTCTATTCGGATTTCGGGTTATTCTACTTCATTCCGCGGGATGCGGGGATGCTATATTCGACGACGGACGTCGTGGATACGTACGTATTCCGCGCGCTCAGGGTGACCGGGGACATCGGCATGGCTTCCGCCGCCAGCTTGTACCAGGCGATCGTCGGTTTGGTGCTCGTCTTCTCGACGAATCTGATCGTTCGCAAATTCAACAAAGAGAACGCGCTGTTCTAACGGAGGCGAGTGAAGATGCGCAAATCAAACATAGAAAAAACCGGAAACCAGCCATGGATTATCGTCGTTTTCATCGTCTTGTCGCTCTTGATCGTGTTTCCGCTTCTGTACGTGATCGCGGTATCGGTGTCCAGCGATGCGGACATCGCGAGGTACGGGTATAAGCTGATTCCGAAGAGCATTTCGTTTCAGGCGTACGAATATATTTTCCGGACCCCGAAGGGGCTCCTGCAATCTTATTTGATTACGATTATCGTGACGACTGTGGGAACGACACTCTCTCTATTGCTTACTTCGTCGATCGCTTACGTCATGACCCGCAAGGATTACCGTTACAGCCGACTAACGACGTTTTTCGTCTTCTTTACCTTATTGTTCAATGCGGGCCTCGTTCCTTCCTATATCGTTGCGACGAACGTTCTGCATATTCAGGATACGCTTTGGGCGCTTATTCTACCGTACGGCGTCAGCGCATGGTTCACGATGCTGATGAAAGGGTTCATGGACGGATTGCCGTTCGAGATCATCGAATCCGCGAAAATCGATGGCTCCGGGGAATGGGGGATATTTATCCGCATCGTCCTGCCGCTGACCAAACCGGCGCTGGCGACCATCGGCCTGTTCTATGCCCTCGCCTATTGGAATGACTGGTGGCTGGCTATGTTGTACATCCAGAGCGAACACCTTGTTCCTCTGCAGTACTACCTGCAGCGAATCATGACGAATATCGAGTTTCTGACCAAAAACATGCAGGCTGGCATCAATGTTGATATGAGCGCGATCCCGGCCGAATCGTCGCGTATGGCGATCGCGATCCTGGCGGCAGGCCCGATGATGTTCGCCTTCCCGTTCTTCCAGAAATATTTGATCAAAGGGCTGACCGTCGGTTCTATCAAAGGTTAGCGGGAGCAAAATTCCACTAGATTATCAGTCCACTTTCGGATGATAATAAATAGAACATAGGAGGGTTATTGCATGAAAAGAAAAGGGTTAAAGTTTGGCACAGTATCGCTGGCTCTCATGTTGTCCGTCAGTTCGCTGCTTGGCGCCTGCAGCAACGACAAGAAATCGGAATCGTCGCCTTCGGCTAGCAGTCCTGCCGCCAATACGGAGACGCCAGCCGGTAACGAATCAAGCGCTGCTTCGGATCTGAAGCCTTACGAAATTACATGGTATTTGCCGCAAAACGTATTCCCGGACGCGAAGCTTGTTCAGGATGCGATGAGCAAAATTACGAAAGAGAAAATTAATGCAACGCTAGATATCAAGCTGGTCGATTGGGGTACTTACGATCAGAAGATGCAAGCGATTGCCGCTTCCGGCGAGAAAGCCGACCTGATCTTCACGTCCAACTGGACGAACGATTACTTGACGAACGTGAACAAAGGCGCGTTCCTCGACGTTACGGACCTCCTGCAGCAGTATGGTCAGGACATCCTCAAGCAAGTGCCTCCGGCCGCTTGGGATGCAGCGAAAGTTCAAGGTAAGCTCTACGCGATCATCAATACGCAAGTGTTGGCCAGAACGCCTGGCGTTCTGATCAACAAGGACTATATGGATAAATACGGGTACACTGCGGACCAATTCAAGTCGCTGGCCGATCTGACTCCGTTCCTGGAAAAAGTCAAAGCAGGCGACCCGGACAAATATCCGTTCAGCTTAAAAGGCGACGTAGACATTATGAATAACTATGGGTCCGCGATGGGTCTCGAATCTTTCTCGTCCAAAAACCCGGGCGTCGTTCGGATCGACGACGACGCAACCCAAGTCGTCAATCTGTACGAAACGCAAGAATTCGCCGATCTTCTGAAGCAAATGCATGAATGGTACCAAAAGGGCATTATCCGCAAAGACGCCGCAACGCTGAAGGATGTGAGCTCCGACGAACTCGCGGGCAAATACATTTCTTCCACGTTCACGGTTATTAATCCGGATTCGGCCGCCAGCCAGGCTCCTAAATTTGGCGGAGGCGACGCGACGAAAGTGGCCGCAGTCGAATTTTCCGAGCCGTATATGAGCACGGGCTCCATTATCGCGACGATGACGGCGATCTCGCGCACGTCTAAAGATCCGGCCAGAGCGATGATGTTCTATAACCTGATGTATTCCGATCCTGAACTGTTTAACCTGATGAGCTACGGGATCGAAGGCACGCATTACACGAAAGTCAGCGACGACTTGATCAAGAAGACCGACAACGCGGGTTATTGGGTTGATTCCGGTTGGGAATATGGCAACATGTTCAACTCCTACCGCACGAGCGAGACGCAGCCGAAATGGTATCCGGCAGGCCCGGACAAAAACGCCGCGGCGATTCCGTCCAAGCTGCTGGGCTTCTCGTTCGATCCGAGCAACGTGAAGAGCGAACTCGCGCAAACGGCTTCCGTCGTAGACGAATTCTATGCCGGTCTCATTACCGGTATTGCCGATCCGGATACGACGCTGCCGAAGATGAACGCCAAGCTGAAGAAAGCCGGCCTGGATAGAATCATCTCCGAGATGCAGTCGCAGATCGACGCTTGGAAAGCTACCAAATAAACAACAAGACGAAGCACAATAGCCGCCGGCTTTCTGACAAGGAGAGAGTCGGCGGCTATTGTCGCAACACGGGGTGTATAAAATATGTCGAAAATCAAAGAAGTACTCGTCCTGCACCATAGCCATCTGGACGTCGGGTATACGCACGCGCAGCCGATTTTGTTGGAAATGCATAAAAGATATATTGACGAAGCGTTGCAGCTATGCGAGCTCACTGAACATTGGGAGGAGCGAGACCGCTTCCGCTGGACGTGTGAATCGAGTTATCCGGTGCTGTTATGGCTGGAGACGGCCCGTCCGGAGGAAGTCGACCGCATGAAGCGGTTTCTGCACAACGGACAAATGAGCCTGTCGGCTTCCTTCCTGCATGCGACTCCGTTGTGTACTGCGGAAGAGATGACAAGGATGCTGCAACCGATCGCCCGCCTGCGTACCCAATTCGGAATCGAACTGAAAACGGCGATTCATCATGATGTGAACGGTCAGCCATGGCCTTATGCCCAATTGCTTCTCGACGCCGGAGTCGACTTCTTTATTATGGGAATTAACATTCATTTCGGCGGATTTCCGCTCTCGCGGCCAAGCGCTTTCCAGTGGCAGGCGCCGGACGGGCGAAAGCTTCTCTCATTTAACGGAGAACACTATTCCCTCTTCAGCCAAGTGTGTAACGTCAACGCGAAGGATACGGGCATCATGGCGGAAGGTCTTGCGAAATATTTAGCGGGCATCGAATCGAACCCGGACTATCCGTTCGATTTCGTCTACTTGACCGCGACGAATCTGCCTCTCTACGACAACAATCCGCCCGACCGCGAACTCGCGGAGCTGATTCGCAAGTGGAACGCGGAAGGCCGAGAACCGGCGATCTCGTTCGTGACGCCGGAGCAATTGCGGGAGCGGGTGAACGCGAACAAGGAGCAACTGCGGGAGTATGCGGGGGATTGGACGGACTATTGGAATTTCGGCTCCGGAAGCTCCGCGAAAGAGACGAAGCTGAACCGCAGAACGAAGCAAGGGATGAAAGCCGTCGACCTGTTTGATGCATTCGTGAAGACGGATAATGCTTCGTACGATCGCGCCAAGAAGCAGGCTTGGGAACAAATCATGCTATACGACGAGCATACTTGGGGCGTTTTCCATTCGGTCAGCGAGCCGAACCATCTGAATACCGATATCCAATGGATGCACAAAGCGCATTACGCTTATCAGGCGAACAGCTTGACCGGCTTTCTGCTTGGCGATCAGTTGGAACGTCTGGCAGGCAACCCGCTGCAATCGGAAGAGCCCGAAGGACTGTTGCTCGTTAATCCTTCTTCTGTTCCGATCGCGTACGACGTACAGATTCCTTCGAGCTTTACGGTCCCCGGACGGCACTTGGCTGCGGACCGGATGAGGCACGTGTTGATGAACAACGAACGCTATCCGCTGAATACGAGCTACGGCACCGTCGAACTTCCGCCGTTTAGTTGGCGCAAAATCCCTTTTAGCGAATTGAACCCGGCAGATCCGTCGGCTTCGGTCGAAGTTTTCCCGGGCAAGATCGTAATCAACGGTGAAGGACTTTGGGAACGCGAAGAAGTCGACGAGGAGGGGCGAATCGAGACGCCGTTCCACCGTTTGCAGTTTAACCCATTGACCGGGCGGATTACGAGTCTGTTCGATAAGCGGAACGGCTGGGAGGCGCTCGATACCGAGAGTACGTGGACACTGTTCCAATACGTGCAGGAAACCGTCGATCCGATGTTTCACTCCAATAACCGCAGCGCGATCTTCCCGCGGGACACGGCGAAAGGGAATGAAGGGATCAGCGTATGGAACCATGAGTGGAAAGCGAGAAGACAAACCTATTCGCGCCTGATCTCTTGCCGGGTCGAGCGAGGGGCGAACTGCGCCTCGTTGATTCTAAAATGGGATGCTCCGGGCGTAGAGGAACTTGAACAACGGATTACGCTGTTCGGATACCGCGATGATATCGAAATGAAGGCCAGCTTTATCAAACAGGATATTACAACTCCGGAAGGAACGTATTTCGCGTTTCCGCTGAACTTGAAAAAGTGGCGCTGCCACTATGATACGGCGGGACAATTCGCCGAATTGGACGCCGGGCAGCTGCCCGGCGTATGCAGGGATTACTTGACGGTAGACAAAAGCGTCTCCGTCGCCGACGATCGGCACGGAGTCACGCTTGTCTGCGTCGACGCCCCGCTCGTGCAAGTCGGAGACTTCCATTTCGGCAAAGAGCAGAAGCAGGTGGAACGCCGCGACCGTCCACTGCTGTTGGCATGGCCGATGAACAACTATTGGGACACGAACTTCCGCGGTCGCCAACCGGGCTTCAACTCGTTTACGTACGTGTTGTCGACGTTCCAGGAATTCGATCCGGCGGCAACGATGACAAAAGCTCTACAGACCGTTACGCCGGTGCTTTCGGTCCCCGCGGTCGTATGTCCGAAAGAGGAAGAAGGAGCTTTCATCCAACTGAGCGGAGACGATGGCGTTCAATTGTTCGACGTCAAACGCTCCGAGAACGGGTTGGGCATCGTAGTTCGGCTCTTGAATTGCAAGGACGAAGCAACGCAGACGCGGATCGGATTCCCGGACAGAACGATCGAAGCCGCTTGCCTGACGGACGCGCTGGAGCAATTCCGCTCCGGAATCGACGAGGTCGATGAGCGTAGCGTAACGGTTAATCTCGGACCGAAGCAATTGGCGCATGTGTACGTCGTCGTGGCGTGATAATGTCACCCTGTAACTGTTCTGAGATGGGACGGGAGACAGTGACATTGACCGGAGCAGAGCTAAAGAAGGTACTTGTCGTGGAGAAGATCCTTGGCGGACAGATGACAAACTGCGAAGGTGCGGCAGTTCTAGGGGTAACGAAACGACAGGTGATTCGACTAAAGCAACGATACGAAGCAGAAGGAGCTCAAGGGCTGACACACAAGAACCGGGGTAGAAAACCGGCGCATGCCTTGGAGGATGCGGTGAAAGAACGGGCAGTGGAATTATACCTAGCCAAGTACCGCGGCAGCAACAACTGTCACTTTGCCGAGCTGCTAGCGGAACATGAATCGCTTCAATTGAGCAGTTCCAGTGTTAGACGTATTCTACTCGCTAAAGGCATTAATCAAACCAAGCAGCGGCGGCGAAGTAAGACTCACCAGCCCCGAGAACGCAAGCCGCAAGCGGGCATGTTGTGGCAGATCGACGCGAAACCGTTTGCGTGGTTGGAAGACCGCGCACCGGCTTTCGTCTTACACGCCGCCATTGACGACGCTATAGGCACAGTCGTAGGGGCTGTGTTCCGGTCCGCAGAATGTCGTGACGGTTACTCTGTCGTCATGCAGCAAGGGATCATGAAATACGGTATACCGCTTGGTCTTTATAGTGACCGACATACCATCTTTCGTTCGCCAAATGAGAAACTCACTTTGGAGCAGGAACTTGCAGGCGAGACGAAGCCGCTCTCACACTTTGGCAAGGCGATGGCGGATCTGCATATCGAGCATATCAAAGCCGTTACCCCGCATGCCAAGGGACGTGTAGAACGCCTCTGGGTGTCGCTCCGGAACCGCCTTGTAGTTGAACTACGGCTGCTTGGCATAACGACACTGGAAGCCGCTAACGAAGTATTGCCGTGGTTGATCCAGAAGCATAATCAACAGTTTGCCGTATCCCCTAAATCGGCAGAATCAGCCTATGTGAAGTTGGATAAGCAACTCAATCTAAATCATATTTTCACCATCCGGGAACCGAGGCAACTCGGACCCGGAAACACAATCTCTTACAACGGCACAAGCTATACGTTTGCAGTGCCCCCTGCCTATCGATTTGATACGAAAAAAACCGTTGAAGTGCGTGAAACGCTGTCAGGTGAAGTTTTAGTCTGGCACAAAGGCGAAGCGCTCAAGCTGAAGAAAACGGAAAAACCTCAGCGAAAAGCCGAACCAAAAACAAAAAAGGCGAGTTCTGCGCTGCAACGCATACCCGCCGCCAGTCACCCTTGGAGGAGTGCCTGGAACCCAAAGCAAGCTCAGAATAACACAAAGACGAAGACAGTCCAAGCCCCCTAACGGGGTCTTGACGGATTAAAGGGCAGCCAGAAATCGATTCTGGCTGCTTTCTTCTATGAGGCAACCATTTATTGCAGACTACGGGATATCCGGTTGGCTTTCCCGATATTGCTTTGGAGTTAACCCTGTAAGTTTCTTAAAAGCGGCGAAAAAGTGGCTTTTGGTAAGAAAGCCCGACCGCTCAATGATTTCGTACATGGTCAAGTCGGTGGACGTAAGCAGTTTTTTCGCGAGCGCAATTTTCTCGGTCAAAATATAATCGGACATGGTCATACCTGTGACTTCCCGGTGCATTTGACGCAAGTAACTGATCGAAAAGGAAAGATGTTCGGCGATGCGTTCCACGCTTAATTGAGGGTCCTGCAGATGTGTGCGGATATATTCGTGTATCTCATGAACGATCTTTTCTTGCCGGGTTTTAACTTTGGGAATCGTCATTTCCGAAATGATTTCACGAATGACGTCTTCAAGCCATGATTGAAGCTGAGCCAGGGTACTGAACCTGTCGAGCACTTGATGTATCCCTTTGAATTGCTGAATCGCATTGAGCTTATTAAAAGCTTTCGTCAACTCATAGACGAGATGAATGATGTTAAGCTTGCAATCCGAATAGGAACAGCCCGCGAACACTTTCATCTGCTGCCGGAGCTTGTCGATCGCTTGCTCGAATTGACCCTGTTGAATAAATTGGATCAATTCATGCGGTGAAATCTCGGTAGCGGGGAGCGACTGCACGAAATCCTCATATTCGTTTTCCATGAAAATATGATTTTCCCCGCTCAGGAATTTCAAGTTCGTCAATTCATAGATGTGTTGATATAGAATGCGCAAGTCGTCTTGTGAAGAAGTTGCGTTACTGATGGCAAGCGAAACGCTAATTTTAGTAATGGAAGAGATATGCTCCAGGATATCGTTCAGCTGTGGCAGTAAAGTTACAGGTTCTTGTTCTTCGGAACCGATCAATAGGACAAGATGGTCGGAGCCAAGATCCAGGCTTTCTGCAGCGATCCCTTGTTTGTGCAATATTTCTTCGGAAATGTTTCGAATGGCGTATTTCAGCAGCTTCCGAGAATTAAAGTCGTATTGTTCGCAAAAAGCGAGATAAGAGTCAATACGAATAACGGATAAATAAAGGTAATTCGTATGCAGCAGCTTCGTTTCCTGCATAAAAAAGTGACGGCTCTTCTGATTGAGATTCCCTTGAAATATCCATTGGCTCAAGTGCTCTGAACGAATCAAATCCCGATGATCCCGAATGGAAGAGTTTAACTGCTCTACATTCGTTAATATCGCTTCAAGTCCGCGGTCGATGAGTTTCATCTCGCTGTTACTAAGTATAGAAGAAATCCTATTTTTGTTATTCAAGTCCGACCCGTATTTATCTTTGATTTTCTCGGCTAATTGCGAAAGGGAGCCTAACGATCGTCGAGAGCTGATAAAAAACAGAATCGCAATAAGACCAAGCGATAAGAACGAAAAAGTCAGGAGTTTCTCTTTAAAAGCTTGGATTCGCTGTGTGATGTTACCGTAATTATTTGCATAGTAAAAATTCCAATCGTACATGTCGGATACAGCTTTATTGATATAAAATCGATCGCCTTGAAATTCAATATCGATATTGCTTTCCGTATGAGAGCGGAAGCTCTGATCGATGGCTTGATCGAGCTCGAGGAATGCACCGCCCATAATTCTTTGGCCGTCGACGGTGAAAATACTAACATCATTCGTCTCTTCGAGGTTGGGACCGAACAAGTAATTCATGAGCTTTGTTTTGTCGATCAGCAGCACCAGATATCCGTATTCCTGTTTATTAGGGGATGTAGGTACAATCATCGCCAAATATTCCGTATCGTTCACGATGTGGTTAAAAAACGACAAGTACATGTCATTATTAAAGGCAACTTTCTCTAGTATCGTATGATCCTCAAAATCTTTGAAAGCGCTTTTACCCAATTTGGAGTCAATCACGGATTGTGAAAGCGAATTAATAATGTAGGTTCTGGAGATGAAAGGTTCATTATACATAAAGTTGTTTTGTGATTTCATGGCGGCCACCGCCAAAAGCTGGTCGCTCTGATCTCCTAATAGCCAGTACTGAATATTTTGATCTTCGTACATGCTTAAGGCATAGCCCTTTAACTTTTCCAGTACATACTCGGTATTATCCCGTATTTCATTTACTTTGGTATGCGCGGTGCGGTCAACCTCTTCGATGGCGTAACGCGAAAATTGGGTCGTAATCAAAAAAATAAACGGCAGGAATACGATGATGAACACTGCCATGAACAGTATGAAGTTGCGGAAATAAATGCGCTGGAAAGCGACAAGTTGCATACGTGTCCCCCTGAGGATACATAGTTACTCTTATTATATCAAACCCTCAAGATCTTATCGGTCCTCATTCTGATACTCGAGTGTTCATTCCGATATTCCTGTGTGAAAACGAAGGTTCGATGCCGATTTGACGACTCTTGCACCGTTATCAGGACTTCCAAGCGTTGCGCCGCGAATGCTATTCTCGGTGCAACCAACATGAAAAGGAGGGGCCTGATTGAGCCTGATTAGAGAAATCTATAAGCATCGCTACATTTACTCGTTAGCGATACCTGGACTACTTATTTTATTCGTTTTTTCCTATTTGCCTCTCGCAGGCCATTTACTTGCATTCAAAAGTTTCGAGCATGACAAAGGGATTTGGGGCAGCCCATGGGTAGGCTTCGACAACTTCCGTTTCTTTTTCGGAAATCCGGATTGGATTCATATCACATGGAACACGGTGTATTTGAACTCCTTATTTCTGATAGCCGAAATTGGTATCGCGACTTTGATGGCACTATTTCTAAACGAAGTACGCCATGTGCTGTTTAAACGTTTTCTGCAATCCGTTGTTTTTTTACCCTATTTCATTTCCTGGCTTGTCGTCTCGTTAATGGTATTCGGGTTGTTAAGCAATTCGGACGGTATGGTCAACCACTTTTTGGCCAAGAGCGGGATAGAACAGATGGATTGGTACCAAACGCCTTGGATTTGGCCGATTATCCTCACCGTTACTAGGGCTTGGAAAAGTGCTGGCTATTTATCGATTATTCTGCTTGCCGCCATCACTGGAATTTCCGGCGAATATTATGAAAGCGCGAAAATCGACGGGGCAACGCGGTTGCAGCAAATGACGAAAATCACCCTGCCATTATTGAGACCGACCATTATCGTGCTGACGCTGCTTGGAATCGGGCGAATCTTTTACGGAGACTTCGGTATGATCTACGCCATTATTCAAGACAACGGTGTGTTGTTCTCCACTACGGACGTTATCGATACTTACTCGTATCGCGCTTTGCGGCAATTGGGAGATTTCAGCATGTCATCGGCGATTGTACTCTATCAATCCATAATGGGCCTAGTAACCATATTAATATTCAATACGGTCGTACGGAAAATCGACAATGATTCAAGATTGTTCTGAATCGAATTTATAACCATAGGGAGAGAACATGGAGAAGATCTTGAATTTTATCATTTACTCGTTTCTAGGTTTGTTCGCGATCGGAAGTTTGTTGCCGTTTTGGATGGTCCTCATCAATTCTTTTGCCACAGAAAGCTCCCTCATTCAGGACGGTTTTCAGTTATGGCCAAGCGAATTTGGACTGGGAGCCTACCGGTTTTTATTAAAAGGTCATCAGGTGTTAAACAGCTATGGAATTACACTGATTGTAACGATTGCCGGAACGGCTGTCGCGCTGTGGGTAACGGCAGCGTTCGCCTACGTGCTTGCCCATCCCAAGATCAAATATAACAATTTGCTGTCTATGATGACCTATATTCCTATGGTTTTCGGCACCGGATTGGTCGGGTTTTATTTGCTGATTGTCAATTGGCTTAATCTGAAAGACACGGTTTGGGCGCTTATTTTGCCTTATCTCGTCAACCCGTTTCTGGCTTTCATTTTCGTCGCTTTTTATCGAACGCTTCCTTATGAGATTAATGAGTCGGCGACAGTAGACGGCGCGAACGAGTGGCGCATTTTTTTCCAAATCGTCAGGCCGATCGTTACGCCGGTCATGGTTACCGTCGGCTTGTTCTACGCTTTGCAATATTGGAATGACTGGTGGCTTGGGCTGTTGTTCATAGACAAATCAGAAATGTATCCGCTGCAAATATTGCTCAGGCAGCTTCTCGGCTCGGCAGATGCGCTGAAACTTTCGGCTACTTACGGGATTTCACCGCCATCGACAGGAATTAAACTCGCCATGGTTATCATTACAATCGGACCGATCATTTTCGCTTATCCGTTTATCCAGAAGTATTTTGTAAAAGGTTTGACGATAGGCGCCGTAAAAGGCTGACGATGGTTTTTATCGGCAATCGCCGATGAAAATAATAAAACAAACATTTTTGGGGAGGGCATTATCCGAATGAAACAAAAGAGATTAGCTTATCTCATGTTTGCCGCCGTACTCTGTCTTACAGTCGCGCTTAGCGGATGCAGTAAATCGAATTCCGCAAACGGCACGAAAGCACCGGCAGAGGCGAATACACCGACTGCGTCAGATACACCGTCTGCGTCGAACGATGCGGAAGATACGGCTTCGAACAATGTCGGCAGCGATCCAGTCACATTAAAAATTGTCGTTCCCGGAACCAAGGAAGCGAACTACGAACCTATTAAACAAGCTGTTGAGAAAAAACTTGCAGCAGATGGCCAAAACACGAAAATCGATTTTATTTACGTTGACTGGTCTGATTTGGAACAGAAAACGAAAGTCATGCTAGCTTCCGGCGAAAATATCGATTTGATCTTCGATGCGCCTTGGCTGCATATGAACCAAATGATTGCTGCAGGGTATTATGAAGATCTCAGCGATTTGCTGAACAAATTTGGATCTAACGTATTGAAGAATCGGTCCCAGCAAATGTGGGATGCAAACACCTTTAACGGAAAAACCATGGGAATCCCATTGGGGATTTACCTCACGCAAGGCCATTCCATCAACATCCGCAAGGATCTGCGCGAAGAGCTCGGATTGCCCCCGGTCAAAACATGGGACGATGTGGTAAAGTTCGCGTACGCGGTGAAAGAAAAGTATCCGAAGATCACGCCTTATTGGCCGCACCCTAGCGATATTACTTATTCAGTGGTGAACTGGCAAGTCCGGGACGATTCAGAGCTTCAAATGCGCCCGACCGGCGTGATCGGCGCCGACCTGGTTCTCAATTACAAAGGGAACGACGGAAAAGTTTTCAATTTGTTTGATGAGATGGAACCGAAAGTATGGGATATGATCATACAGGCTCGTAAGATGTATACGGATAAAATCATTAATCAAGATACGTTGACAACCAAACTCGCGACCGGAGATGCCCTGCAGCAAGGCAAGGCGGCGGCAGCCCCTATCATGCTCTTCGGACTGACTCATACGAAGGATCAAATGTCGCAGGCAGGAGAAAACGCAGAGGTTGAGTCCGTCCGCTTATTTGACTTTACGCCAGGCAAAAACATCTCCAACTTTGCCCAGGACAATTTCGTTGCCATTCCGAAAGCAAGCAAAAATAAAGAACGCGCCATGATGTTCCTTGATTGGGCCAACGCCAATGAGGAAAACTACATGCTGGTCGAGCATGGCATCGAAGGGACAGACTGGGAAAAAGTCGGCGACAAGAAATTCAAACAGCTCGTACCCGGAAAAGATGTGAACGGCGGCGGTCTTGCTTCATTTAGCTTGGTGTGGAACCCGGTCTTGGAAAAAACGATCGATACGGATGACGACGAGACGATGAAAGCGAACGACTTTATCAAAGTTGCCGACAACTTTACGAAGGATATTTTGACAGGCTTCACATTCGATTCGGCACCGGTAAAAAATGAAATCGCTCAATACGGCACGGTTCAGGCCAAATATTACATGGGTATTTTCAACGGTGTGCTCGATCCGGATAAATACTGGGATAAATACAAAAAAGAAGGATCGGCGCCTCTGAAGAAAATTCAAACAGAGCTTCAAAAACAAATCGATGCGTTCCTAGCATCAAAGTAATCGCAGCTCAGACGGGGATGCAAAATGCATCCCCGTTTACTATACAGGAGGAGAACACACCATGTTTTGGACGGAAGAAAAACTAACGCAGAGATTGATCGAATTGGAGAAATATCGCTGTCAAGACCTTGTAAAGCTAGAGGAATGGTCGTTCCTCGTCGATGAGGAAAAACGGAATGGCGCGCACCCGCCAGAGCAAGGCGAGTGGCAAACGGTCGGCAACGGCTATCGCTGGGAAGGGCGCGATCTCTACGCATGGCTGCGTAAAAAAGTGCGCGTGCCGGCCGAATGGGCGGGCCGCGTCGCATTGGGGCTTTTCGACTTGGGCACGACCGGTTCTGCCCATAACTCGGGTTTCGAGTCGCTGATGTATGTGAACGGAGTGCCGTTCCAAGGCGTCGATTCGAATCACCGGGAAGTATTCCTGCCGGACGCTTGGGCGGGGCAGGAAATCGACATCTGTTTCCGGTTGTGGTCCGGTTTGGAAGGCGGCGGCGAGCCGCAAATCCAGGAGCACCGGATCCGCAGGATGGACCTCGCCTTGCTGCATGAGGCAGCGGATCGCCTTTATTACTTAGGTCGAGCGGTACTCGAAACGGTGAAGCAGCTGTCGGACGTCCAGCCGGAGCGACAGAAGCTGCTAAAGGCCGTCGACCGCGCGTTTAAGCTGCTCGATTGGTCGCGGCCCGGCTCCGAAACGTTCTACGCTTCCGTCGAAGCGGCCGAGGCGTGCTTGGAGCAAGAGGCGGCAACGTGGGATAAATCGGATGAAGTGACCGTTCGCTGCATCGGACATACGCATATCGACGTCGCATGGCTGTGGCGCCTCACCCATACCCGTGAAAAGGCGGCGCGTTCCTTTTCCACCGTGCTGCGCTTGATGGAGAAATATCCGGAATACGTCTTCCTCCAAGCCCAGCCGCAATTATATGAATATATCAAGCAAGATTACCCGGAGATTTACACACAAATTCGCGAACGCGTTCGTGAAGGGAGGTGGGAAGCTGGCGGCGCGATGTGGCTGGAGGCAGACTGCAACTTGACGAGCGGAGAATCGATCGTGCGCCAGATTTTGTACGGCACGCGGTTTTTCAAACGGGAGTTTGACGCGGACTGCACGTATTTGTGGTTGCCTGACGTGTTCGGGTATAGCTGGGCGTTGCCGCAAATTTTGAAAAAGTCCGGCATCGACACGTTCATGACGACCAAGATCAGCTGGAACCAGTACAATCGGATGCCGCACGATACGTTCCGCTGGCGCGGAATCGACGGCACCGAGGTGCTGACGCACTTCGTGACAACGCCTGAAATGCCGGAAGCCGCTTATTGGTGGTACACGTATAACGGCCAAATCGAGCCCTATTCGGTCAAAGGTATTTGGGACGGCTACCGCGACAAAAACGTGAACCAAGAACTGCTGCTCTCCTACGGCTATGGCGACGGCGGGGGCGGCGTGAACCGTGACATGCTGGAAACGCGCCGTCGGCTGGACCGGATACCGGGGCTGCCGAAAGTAACGACCGGGCGCGCCGACGAATACTTCGCGAAGCTTCGCGAGACGGTCGCGTCCACGGACCAATACGTCCACGTGTGGGACGGCGAGCTGTATCTCGAATACCACAGAGGAACCTACACGAGCCAAGCATTCGTCAAACGGGCGAACCGTAAGCTTGAGCTGCTATACCGCGAAGCAGAATGGATGCAGACGTTCGCCGCGCTGGTGGCGGGCGACTGGTCCGGTTACCGTCAGCAAAGCCTGTACGAGGGGTGGAAAACAGTGCTGCGCAACCAGTTCCACGATATTATCCCAGGCTCCTCGATTCCGGAAGTGTATGCGGACGCTCGTCTCGAGTACGCGGAAGCGGAGCAGATCGGGCAGGACGTTTGGCACGACGGCGTGCATACCGTCGTCTCGGCCGACGCCAATACGTGGACAGTGATTAACGGCTCATTCTTTGTGCGATCGGAGCCGGTGGTCATCCCTAACGGTCCAACTGCGGATACAGGCCGATGGGTAACGACCGACGGCGCCGAGCTGCGCGCCGTACGAGATGAGGCAGGCTGGACCGTGTTGCTGGAAAACGCGAAGCCGTACAGCGCGACGACGGTCCGCTTCGAGGCGGGGGGGATGGGTGCTGTCGCAGGGGAAGCTGTTTTCGCGTTCGACGGCGCGAGCTTAGCGACGCCGCACTACGAGATCGCATGGAACGAAGCGGGGCAACTGACGCGCGTCTACGACAAGGCTGCGTGCCGCGAAGTGCTCGCGAAGGGCGAACGCGGCAACGTATTGCAAGTGTTCGAAGATAAACCGAAAATGTTCGAGGCTTGGGACATCGACTTGTTCTATCAAGAAAAGCAGCGCGAAGTACGGGATTTGCGGTCCGTCGAGTTGCTCACTTGCGATGCGCTATCCGCGACCGTCCAGTTCGAATGGCGTTACATGAGTTCGACCGTCATTCAGCGGATGAAGGTCTACGCGGACAGCCGGCGCATCGATTTTGAAACGGAAGTCGACTGGCACGAGAAGCAGCAATTGTTGAAAGTTGCGTTCCCGGTGAATATTCGGGCGACGGAAGCGACGTACGACATCCAGTTCGGCAACGTGAAGCGCCCGACGCACTGGAACACGAGCTGGGATTACGCGCGATTCGAAACGGTCGGTCATCAATGGGCGGACTTATCCGAACGCGGCTATGGCGTCAGCTTGCTCAATGATTGCAAATATGGACACGACATCAAAGACAACGTCATCCGCTTGTCCTTGATTAAGTCGGCGACGTTCCCGGATCCGAACGCGGACCAAGGCCGCCATGCGTTCACGTACTCGCTGTTGCCGCACGAAGGAGATTGGGTCGCCGGGCGGACGGTGCAAGAAGCTTGGGCATTGAATCAACCGCTAACCGTCGCGGCCGGTCAAGCGATGCTGTATTCGAAATCGCTATTGCGGCTCGACCGTGACAATGTGGCGATCGATGCGGTGAAAAAGGCGGAAGACGCGAACGCCGTGATCGTGCGCTTGCATGAGTTTACGGGAGCCCGCGTGACTGTGAACCTATCGAGCGACTATCGGATCCTGTCCTGGCAGGAAACCGACCTGATGGAGCGTCCGCTTGGCGAAGTGAGATCGGACGGAACGATTGTGTTCGACTGTTCACCATATGAAATCAAAACTTTCTTAATCCATATGGAAGTTTGCTAGCCAAATGTTGATATTTATTTAAGGAGGATTGTTATGTTAAAGAAAGGTTTGAGACAATCTATCTCCATGGTGTTGCTATCCGCAATGACTCTCGTTTTGGGAGTCATTGCACCAGTTCCCGGGCAGAGTGTTCACGCCGCAGGCCCGTATGAAGGCACGTATCAGGTGACTCCAGCTCCTGAATGGGATGATGTATTCAATAATACGAACCATGGGGGAGACGATTTTCAATGGATTCCTTTTGGGATTAAAAACCGTCAAGGCCAGGGAACAGCATCAACAAAATCAGCGATTTTATTTGCCGATTCCTATATTAACGGTAATTTCATCTATGGAAGCTCGATGGGACAATACACGGGTATTACCGCCAATAAATCTTTAATCAACTGGTTTTGGGGGCCAAACGGTCAAAAGCAAAGCTATAACCCCATGTGGGGGATTGAAAAGGCGGAAAGCGGCTACTCAGGAACGGTTGCCTGGAACCTTGTCAGCGGCTATGGAATGAGCGGGATTAGAAACACTTCGGACACTCATGATACGGACTATCGTAAAATGTGGCTTTCAGACCGTTCTCCGTCAGCCGCTAACAGCTACATTATTATTGACGCTTATGCGACTAGAAACCTGGGCAAGATGTATATTTGGAATTTTAATGAGCAAGGAAATACAAGTAAAGGCTTAAAGAATATCAAAGTATTCACGTCCACAGATGGAGTCAACTATACGGAATTCACTGGAAGCGGATATCCGTTCCAGATTCCGCAAGCAAGTGGCACGGCCCCCAATGCCTACAACAAAATGATTGATTTGAACTCAACTTCAGCCAGATATGTGAAAATTACATTTAATCCTGTTTCCAACGACGGTAACTGGGGATTTCCTGATATGTATGGCCTCAGTGCTGTCCGAATCTATGACAACTCAGGCAAAAAGCTGGTTTTATCCGCCAAGGCCGGTTCAACGGTTACCAGAAATTTATATCCGAATAATCAAAGTTGGAATGAGTCGGCGATTTCATTAGGTAATTATGTGTATTTTGTCCTTCATGGCGCAGCAGGTTGTTGTACTCCGTATGAAGCCAATGCCACTCAGCTCATGAGATATACCATAAATAATGGCGCAATAGATTTTAACTCACTCATCGCAATTGACGGATTGCCTTTAGCCTATTATCCGGACATTCCAAGCGGCTTCTCGCCTAATGCACATGACGCAAGGGTCGGCAATACTTATCGGGTTAAACAATTTGAAAATTTAAGCTACTGGGAAGATGACGATGGTTATATTTATGCCCTTGGCGCCGATGAAACGTTTACCTATGGAGCTTGGAACGAGTATTCCAAATTACTTCTCTCAAGAGTTCCTAAAAATAGTTTTGAAGATTTTAATGCAAGAGAATATTGGAATGGCACAGCTTGGACGTCGTTATATGAAACCGCTGCCAACTTAAAGGATGTATTCGGTAACGATGTGGGGCCTGTCGGCAATAATCCTGGTTTCTTCAAAGCTCAGGGTGGCCAGTTGGATGGCAAATTTGTTCTGGTTTATATGGAAGGCGTGGATGGAAGTTCCTTCTTCAGGGTAGCCGATCGGCCTTCGGGACCGTGGAGCGATAAAAACCTTTTGTACGCGCGAAATGGCAATGAACACATTTACAACACAGGCGCTGTACCCTTTATATCTCAAAATGGAGAGTTTTACTTTTATTTAATTAAAGATGAACATACGATGAAATTCTTCAAGTATTCAGAAGGGCAAAGTGGAAAAGGTACGAATTTGGCATTAAATAAAGCTGCTACGGCTGACAGTGTGTGCGATCCCTCAGAATCGGCGGCCAAAGCCGTGGACGGCAGCATAATCAATAACAGCAAATGGTGCTCCAAATCTAACAATCGTTGGCTGCAAATCGATCTCGGTTCCGTGCAGCAAGTAAACCAGTTTGTTATCAAGCATGCATCGGAAGGCGGAGAGAGCAGCTCGTTGAACACGAAAGCTTACAATATCCAGGTCAGCAACGATGGTACAAACTGGAGTACAGTGGTCAACGTAAGCAATAATACAGGTGGCGTTACGACAGACAATATTACGTCAACATCGGCTCGCTATATCAAGTTGAACGTTACAACACCTACGCAGACCACAGATCCTGCTGCAAGGATCTATGAGTTTGAAGTATACGGACCTCGAAATTTGGCATTAAATAAGGCCGCAACGGCTGACAGCTCGTGTGATCCTTCAGAATCTGCACCTAAAGCCGTAGACGGCAGTGTCATCAATAACAGCAAATGGTGCTCCAAATCTAATAACCGTTGGCTGCAAGTCGATCTTGGCTCCGCGCAGCAAGTGAACCGATTTGTCATCAAGCATTCTTCCGAAGGAGGGGAGTCCGCTTCTTATAACACGAAGGCTTACAATATCCAGATTAGCAACGATGGTACGAACTGGAATACAGTGGTCAACGTAACGAACAATACGAACGGTATTACGGTAGACAATATAACCGCAGTATCGGCTAGATATATCAAGTTGAACGTTACGACGCCTACACAAACTACAGACCCTGCTGCTAGAATCTATGAGTTTGAGGTATACGGACCAAGTTCTTAAACGTAGGTCAGATGGGGATGCATATACCAGCGATATGCACCCCATTAACCCTATAAAATTCCTTTTGAGGAGGAGAATTATGTTAAATGCACGGTTGAGAAAATCGATTTCCGTGGTATTCATGTCCGTAGTGACTCTTGTTTTGGGAGCGGTTACACCAGCCCCCGGACAGAGCGTTCACGCAGCAGGTCCGTATGAAGGCACATACCAGGTGACGCCGGCTTATGACTGGGAAAATGTATTCAATAATACGGGTCATGGGGGAGACGGTTTTCAATGGGTTCCATTTGGAGTTAAAAACCGCCAAGGTCAGGGAACCGCGACAACTAATTCGGCGATCTTCTTTGCCGACTCCTATATTAACGGTAATTTTATTTACGGAAGCTCGCTGGGACAATTCACGGGTATTGCCGCGAACGCTTCTTTAATCAACTGGTATTGGGGAACAAACGGTCAAAAGCAAAATTTTTCTCCTATGTGGGGAATTGAAAAGGCGGAAAGCGGCTACTCGGGAACGGTTGCCTGGAACCTTGTCAGCGGTTATGGAATGAGCGGAATTAGAAATACAACGGACACGCATGATACGAATAATCTGAGAATGTGGCTGTCAGACCATAATCCGTCAGTCAATAATAGCAACATTATTTTTGACTCTTATGCGACGAGAAATCTGGGTAAGTTGTATATTTGGAACTATAATGAGCCGTCAAATACAAATAAAGGATTAAAAAACATCAAAGTATTCACATCTACAGATGGTGTTAACTATACGGAATTCACAGGAAGCGGTTATCCGTATCAGATTCCGCAAGCAAGCGGTACGGCCCCCACTGCCTACAACAAAATGATTGATTTGAACTCAACATCAGCCAGATATGTGAAAATTACATTTAATCCTGTTTCCAATGACGGTAACTGGGGAAGTTCTGACATGTATGGCCTTAGCGCAGTCCGAATTTATGATACCTCGGGCAATAAGCTGGTTTTATCGGCCAAGGCGGGTTCAACGTCAATCAGAAATTTATACCCGAATAACCAGAGTTGGAATTCGGCCGCTTTTTCATTAGGTAATTATGTGTATTTTGTCGTTCATGGTACAGCTGGTTGCTGTACTCCATATGCAGCAAATGCGGCACAGCTGTTGAGATATACAGTAACGAACGGGCAAATTGATTTTAGCTCGCTTAAGGCAATTGATGCGTTACCTTATCTCTATTATCCGGACATTCCGAGCGGATTTTCTCCTAATTCAGGCGATGCAAAAATCGGCAATACCTATCACATTAAATTTTTTGAAAACTTAAGCTTTTGGGACGACGACGATGGATATATTTATATGCTCGGTAATGATGAAACGTTTACCTACGGAGCTTGGAACGAGTATTCCAAATTAGTTCTCTCTAGAGTCCCCAGAAACAGTTTTGAAGATTTTAATGCAAGAGAATATTGGAATGGTACGGGTTGGACATCTCTATATGAGACTGCTGCTACCTTAAAAGACGTATCCGGTAACGAAATCGGACCTGTCGGCAATGATCCATCTTTGTTTAAAGCACAGGGTGGCCAGTTGGATGGCAAATACGTGCTTGTTTATATGGAGGGCGTGGACGGGAACTCCTATTTCAGGGTGGCCAATCATCCAGAGGGGCCATGGAGCGATAAAAACCTCTTGGTTGCACGTAATGGCACGGAACATATTTATAACACGGGTGCAGTACCCTTTATATCCCAGAATGGAGAGTTTTACTTCTATTTAATTAAAGATGAACATACGTTGAAATTCTTCAAGTATTCCGAAGGAAGAAGTGGAAATAATTCGAATTTGGCATTAAATAAAACTGCCACGGCTGACAGTGTGTGCGATCCCTCAGAATCAGCAGCCAAAGCCGTGGACGGCAGTGTAATTAATAACAGCAAATGGTGCTCCAAATCAAACAACCGCTGGCTGCAAGTCGATCTCGGTTCCGTTCAAGTCATAAACAAATTCGTCACCAAGCATGCGTCGGCAGGAGGAGAGTCCGCAACCTGGAACACGAAATCTTATAACATTCAGGTCAGCAACGATGGTGCAAACTGGAGTACAGTGGTTAATGTAAGCAATAATACGAGTGGCGTTACGACTGACAATATTACGGCAATATCGGCTCGCTATATCAAGTTGAACGTTACGACGCCTACGCAAAACACAGACCCTGCGGCAAGAATTTATGAGTTCGAAGTATACGGACCGCCAAATTTGGCATTATCTAAACCTGCTACTGCCGATAGTTCGTGTACGGCCTCACAAACGGCAGACAAAGCCGTGGACGGCAGCGTATTCTTTGACAGCAAATGGTGTTCCAGATCGAACAACCGTTGGCTGCAAATCGATCTCGGTTCCGTTCAAGTCGTAAACAAATTTGTTATCAGGCATGCATCGGAAGGTGGAGAGCCCGCAGCTTGGAATTCGAAGGCTTACAACATTCAGGTCAGCAACGATGGTACAAACTGGAATACAGTGGTCACTGTAAACAATAATACAAGCGGCGTTACGGTTGACAATATTTCAAATGTTTCAGCTCGGTACATTAAGTTGAACGTGACGACACCGTCTTCGCTAGCTGATGACCCTGCAGCAAGAATCTATGAGTTTGAAGTGTATGGACCCAATTCATAGACATAGAATCCCAACATAGTTGGGGGCTAAGTCACATGAAAAACCAAGGGGCTAGGCGATTAGTTCTCGCTTAACCTCTTGGTTTTTTGACTTTGCGGTTGCTCCCCTACCCGGTGCCGAGCTTAGTGGATAAGAACGGGACCAGTTCGGATTTCATCCGGCGTATTCGCATATTTTAACGGTTTTTTCGGATCGAAATTCGGGAAAACGTACTGATTCACACCGATGAGTTGATTGTATATCGCCAGATCCAACGAGGTGTTAAATTGTTGCGTCATCTCTTTCAGCGCCGATTCGGGTTGCTTTGCTCCTTGCAGGATTTCCCTGTAGGTCCTCATGCGCGCTTCATCTCCCCAGATCGACGAAGCGATCGATGATCCCGAGTCCGCCAATCCGAATTTAGGCTCTTTCGGGTAAGGGGATTCGTTCGAGCGAGGAAGAAAAGCTTCCAAATCGGGTGACAAAGTTTGATATTGTGGATTCCCCGTAATCGTAGTAAGCGTCGGGATCACGTCCCCCTGCTCGTACAATGCGCCTTGAAATTCTCGCGAGATAAGAAACCGCAACAGTTCGAAAGCTTCTTGTTTATGTACCGTAAACGTATTGATGACGAACGGCGGTTCGATGTCGATCATTAGCGCGCCGTTGTCGGCTTTAGATGCATCCAATAGCGGCGGCATCGCGGTTCCCCAGGAGAAATTCATTAGGTTCATGCGGAACAATTGAGCAATATCGGAGTTCGTAGCGTACATCATCCCGATATTACCTTCGGCAAACTGGGATAAAGCCGTATCGTTCTTTAGCGAAATCTCGCCGGGAAACAAGCCGCCATTGCTTTTCATCTCGAGAATCGTCTGGAACCACGGTTCGTATACGGAAAAATCGAATTTTCCCTTGCGAAAATCATAATAATAAACCCCGCTAAGGGTACCCGCTATTTCCAAAGGACGGCGAAACCCTGCCTTGTCGTCTCCACCCGGGAGAGCAAAGCCGTATCTTCGGAATCCGGTGCCTGCCGTCGATATTTTGATTGCGCAATCTTTCATTTCAGATAAGGTGGAGGGTGGCCGAGTGGAATCGCAGCCGGCTCCGTCAAGCAGCTCTTTGTTATAAATGAGCCGAAGAGTGTTCATACCGGTCGGTATCGCGTAATAGCGTCCGTTTTTTTGCTTCGTGTATTCCGTTGCCCATGTAGGATACGGCATTCCTTCAAAGCTTTCGTCTGAAAGATCGACCAGCCACTCCTTGCTGATATACGAATTCAACCAAAGAGTATTTAATTGAAATACGTCCGGGCCTTTACCCGATGTCATCAACCGATTCAACGTAACGTCGTAGTTATCGTGCGGAATTTTGATCAATTCCACGAGCCAATCCGGGTGGGAAGCGTTGAAGTCGGCGATTTGACGTTCCATCTCTTTCGTATCCGCGAATGCTTGAACCGCCATCGAAATCTTGGTGATCGGTTTTTCTATGGTCTGCGAGATCGTTGAATCGGGACTATCGTGTCGTGTGCATCCTGAGATCGCGGATATCGCACAGAAGGCAATCAACCAGGTTCGCGCAAGCCCGAAAGTTCTTTTCAAGGTTATCCATCCCTCTTATAATTGAAATGATCTGTCACTCAACCTTTTTTTGGGAGGCTTAATGCCATGTTTCCGAGACTGGCCTTGTTATCGGGAATGAATCGTATCAGCCTCAAATACAGACTTTTATTATATTTTCTAATGCTTGTCATCTTGCCGACGACGATCATTTCTGTCACGATCTATAACCAGTCTTACCACACAATAACGGAAAATATCAACACCTCGGTGCAAACGAATCTCAATATGGTAGAAGTGGTTTTACTCAAAAAGATCGAAGAAATGGACGAGGCCGCGAATTCGATTTATTTGAACCCCGACATGATCGATCGTTTATCTTCTGATCGGCCATCGGATCAAGTCGATTTCGTGAACGAATTGGCTACGCTTAATAAAATCATCGACGGTTACGATTTGCCAAACCGTTCCGGTTCACGGTTCATTCCTAAGCTCTATATGCTGAACAGGCCGGAGTACACGCAATACAATTTCTCGCGCAACGTGGGGTCGACCAGCGAAATCGAAGACGAGAAGTGGTATGCGAAGCTTCCTCCGAAAGCGCAATATACGATTAGCAGCTTGCAAGCTCCTTCGAAAGCGGGCGGAAGCGGGTACAGTATCAGACTGGCCAAACGGCTGTTCGGCCTGAAGAACGTAACGATCCCATTCGTCGGTGTGCTTACGATTGATGCTGACATCTCTGATTTTGCCGGTGTGCTCGACCAACTGAAACCTTCGGTCAACAGCTCCGTCATGATTCTCGACGGTCAGGCGAACGTGTTGGTCAGTCCGGATCTTTCGATGATCGGACGTAGTTTGGCTAGCGCTCCTTACGTTCATGGCATTATTCGAGGAGCGGGACAAACAGGCACGTTCGAGCAGTCGATTTCGGGAAAAGAAATGCTTGTCTCCTACCGCGAGATTGGCTCGCTCGGTTGGACGGTCGTATCGATGTCCCCGGTCGGCGATTTGAACGGCAAGTTGATCGCGTTCCGCAGGACGATGTATATCGTGTTAGTCTTATGTATGGTAATCGCTGCGCTGATTGCCGTTCTATTGTCCAATAACATAACGAACCCCATCCGCAAGTTCATCAAATCGATGTCGTACGCACAGGAAGGCAATTTTGACATCCAGATCCAGTACAAACGCAAAGACGAGTTTACGCAGCTATTCAGCCAGTATAATGTCATGCTAAAGCAAACCAAAGAGCTCATCAAAAGGCTCATCATCAGCGAGAACAAGAAAAAAGAAGCGGAACTTCAGGCGCTTCAAGCTCAAATCAATCCGCATTTTCTTTATAACACGCTGGATTCCATCAATTGGATTGCTTTGCGGCACAACGTGCCCGATGTCAGCCATATGGTGACGTCCCTCTCGGACTTTTTTAGATACAGCCTAAACAAAGGAAAAAACATCATTTCGATCGAAGACGAAATCCGCCAAGCGGAAAGTTATCTTTCAATTCAAAAGATACGATTCAACGATCGGCTTGGCTACGCGATTCATACGGAGCCTGAGGTTTACGGTTACCAAGCGGTCAAGCTGATTTTACAACCTCTCGTCGAGAACGCCCTTATTCACGGTATCGAAAGAAGACCAGGGAATGGTTATATCGTAATAACGGCGACAAAACGGGGGGATAAAATCGAGATCGAAATCGAGGATAACGGAGTCGGCGCGGATTCGGATAAACTGAACGCGATGCTTAGGGACGAAGGCAATCAAGATAAAACGATCGGTATCTTTAACGTAGATCAGCGAATTAAGCAGGTTTTCGGACCGGAGTTCGGTATCGAATACCGCAATAAGGACGAGCCCGGCTTGATCGTGACAGTAACGCTGCCGGCGACGACTACCTTAGTGGAGGCGAAAGACTTTGCTGAAAATGATCATAGCCGATGACGAATATAACGTCCGGGAAGGGTTAAAGGATTTGGTCAAGTGGGGGGAACTCGGCATAGAAGTGATCGGCCTTGCCGCCGACGGCCAAGAGGCGTACGACCTATGCCGGGAGCTTAAACCCGATATCCTCCTAACGGACATCCGAATGCCTTTAATGGACGGGCTTGAGGCGGGGCTTAAGCTGAAAGAGCTGGATAATCCTATTCGGATCATCATTATCAGCGGCGCACAGGACTTTAACTATGCGAAAATCGCGCTCAACATAAACGCGGACGGCTACATTTTGAAACCGATCAAAATCCCCGAGTTGGTGGAGACGGCCCGCAAAATCGTCGCTTCCATCGAAAGAGAACGCAACCGCGAGGAAAACAACGATAGATTGAAGCGCCAACTGCAGGAAAATATGCCGATGCTTCGGGAGAAATTATGGGCGAATTTAACGCAGGGGATGTACGGCAGCGAGAAGGAGGTTCGGGACAAATTACAATTTTTCGGAATGCCCTTCGAACGAAACGGGAATTGGTCCGTCGCGGTGCTGCAAATCGACGATTACGAACAAGCGATCGAAAGATATAGCGAAGAGAATAGGCAACTATTGTCCTTTTCTATTCTCAACATCGCGGAGGAAATCGCCGGACGAGAAGCGGTATTTTCCTTCAGCATGAACGAGAACGAAACGGTCATCGTTTTTCGGCATGGGGATCAAGGAAGCGATCTGCTGGCGAATATATGCCAGGAAATCGGCGATAACGTTGATAAGTATTTAAAAATGACGGTTTCGGCAGGAATCGGAAGCCGGGTAAATGCCTACGTCGATTTGCAGGTTTCCTATCGGGAGGCGCAAGCGGCGATCAAATATAAGTTCTATACCGGCAAAAACTCTATCCTTCACTTCGCAGATGTTCGCCCGGGAAGCCGCGGGATTGAATTTCCAAAGCTCCACGAAGCCGAAAGCAAACTCGTGAACGATATGAAGTTAGGGAGAAGCGGGGATGCCGCGGCCGTTTTGGAAGACATATTCGACAAACTTTGCTCCACCCGCGACTTGCCGATCGATTACGTACAAAGCGTCTGCGTTGAGCTCATCCATATGGCTTCCCGAACGTTCTATGAAATTGGCGAGGACATGAACCGGATTGCGCCTCAACATTCGAACGTCATCCAAGTGATCTACGACAAACGTGAGGCCGTCGAATTGAAAAGCGTTTTGCTCGCCTTTTTCGGGGATTTGACGGATCACTTTTCACATAAATATACGCAAAAGAACAGCAAGCTTATTCAGAAGATCAAGGAAATCATTTCGAATTCCTATATGAAAAACATCACGGTATCACGCATAGCCGAAGATGTGTTCCTATCGCCGAATTATATTAGTCTCATATTCAAGAAAGAAACCGGTGAGGGCATTACGGAGTATATCACGAAAGTGAGAATCGACGCGGCGAAAGAGTTGCTAAAATCGGAGGATTTGAAAGTTCTGGAAATCGCCGAAATGGTCGGTTTCGAGAACGCCACATATTTCAGTACCGTGTTCAAAAAAGTAACAGGCATCCATCCGCAAAAGTATCGCGAGCTCTTACAGGAGTAACGGATGGCGCGGCAAGCTTCTGGCAAATCCGGAAGCTTTTTTTAATGTCGATAGATTTTTTAACTCCGTTATAGATATCTTTATTCCTCGAAAGGCCTTGCCAAAGTAGAATCAGTACATAGATACAGCGTGTGCTAAGGGGGGGAGTTCAATGGTAGAAAATAGCTTTATCCGCGAAATCAGAAAGAACTGGGCGTTGTTTGCCCTGCTGCTGCCGGCGTTCGTCATCGTACTCGTCAACAATTATATCCCGATGCTTGGTTCTTTTATCGCGTTCAAAGACATCAGGTATACAAAGCCGGGGTTCATTCAAAATATGATAGCGAGTCCCTGGGTAGGCTTTAAAAATTTCGAATTCTTGTTCAATTCTAATTCCGCATTCATCATCACCCGCAACACGATTTTGTACAACGTTTTGTTCATGGTTCTCGGTACTGTGTTGGCTGTACTGTTGGCTATTCTCTTGAACGAAGTTACGGGAAAGCGCAAGGCCAAGGTGTATCAAAACATTACGTTTATCCCTTATTTTATCTCTTACGTAGCCGTCGCTTATCTCGTTTATGCCTTCTTAAGCTTCAACTACGGCCTCGTTAATCAAGGATTATTGAAAGCGTTGGGAATCGCGGAGATCGATTGGTATTCATCCAAGGAGTACTGGCCGTTGATCCTTACGATCGTTGTCATGTGGAAATGGACAGGTTATAACGCGGTCGTGTATTTGGCGGGAATTTCGGGCATAAACAGTGAATATTTCGAAGCTGCTCAAATCGACGGAGCTTCGAAAATGAAGCAAATAAGGTACATTACGCTGCCTTCTTTGGCTCCCTTTATCATTATCATGAACCTTCTTGCTTTGGGCCGTATTTTCTACTCGGATTTCGGACTCTTTTTCCAGACGACCATGAATATCGGCGCGTTGTACGACACGACGCTTGTCATCGATACGTACGTGTATAATTCGCTGGCAATCACAGGCGAGTTGGGTATGGCTTCGGCTGCAGGCTTCTACCAGGCGATCGTCGGATTAGCTCTGGTGTTGATGAGCAATTTCGTCGTGAAAAAACTGGACCGAGACAGCGCGTTATTCTAGGAGGTTTGACTTTGGCAGCATCTTTGAGACCACCCGGCGCCATTTCCAGGAAGGCCGAATCCGTTATTAACATCTTCTTTATTTTATTTAGTCTGGTGTGCATTCTTCCGATCGCGTTAGTTCTAATTATTTCTTTCACGGATGAAGGAAGCATCATGCGAAACGGGTATTCCTTCTTCCCCGAATCCTTCAACCTGAATGCCTATCGGTTTATCTTATCCGATACGGCGGCGATCCTTCGTTCTTATTCCGTATCCGGGATTGTCACCTTAAGCGGAACGCTGCTCGGCGTATTATTGACCGCGGCTTACGCCTATCCATTATCCAGGAACGACTTTGCTTATCGGAAGTTTTTCGCGTTCTTCATTGCGTTCACGATGCTCTTTAACGGAGGGCTCGTTCCTTGGTACATCTTGTACGTCAAAGGCTTGGCGATCAAAAATACGTATTTGGCGCTCATGCTCCCGCAATTGGTAAACGGATTTTACGTTATCATTCTTAGAACGTTCATGCAGCACAACATTCCAAAAGAGGTCGTCGAATCGGCGAAGCTGGACGGAGCCGGAGAGTTTCGAATTTTCTTTCAGATTGCGCTTCGATTGGCATTGCCCGGTTTGGCTACCGTCTCTTTATTCCTAAGTTTGAGCTATTGGAACGACTGGTACAATGCGTTGCTGTTCATTGACGAAAAGAAGATGTTTCCGCTGCAGTATCTGATGTACAAAGTAAACGCCAGTATCGACGTGCTGAATACGAGCTCGTTCGCAATCAACACGGCGAATAACGTCCGGCCGAGCGAGTCCGCGAGGATGGCGATGGCGATTGTCGGCATCGGCCCAATCATATTGATCTATCCATTCTTGCAACGGTATTTCGTCAAGGGGCTCACGGTAGGCGCCGTCAAAGGTTAGTTTCGCTAGGCTATATCCGTGTAAACGGTTAGCAAATAAATAAAAAATCAAATTCAATGGAGGGGCAACATGAAAACACGGATTTTTAAGAAATCGCTTTTCCTGTTTACGGCCTTCACGCTTTCGCTCTCGCTCTTATTGGCGGGCTGCAGTAACAACAACGATTCGAAGAATGCTGGTTCCCAAGCTTCCTCGCCGAAGGCATCCGAGTCGGCTCCCTCGTCCGAAAGCGCGAACGCGGTTCCCGAAAAAGAAGTTCATCTTGATTGGTACTACGTGGGCAACAAAGAAGAAGTCGATAACCAGTTGATCAGCGATGAGATCAGCAAATACACCAAAGAAAAAATCAATGCAACCGTGCAAATGCACGTGCTGGACTGGGGATCTTTTAATCAAAAGGTCGAAATGATGATCGCTTCAGGCGAAAAAATCGACGTTCTAAGCACGGGATCGGTGTTGAATTTTCCTCAAATGATTGCTAAGGGCTCTCTCGTGGATATTACGGATTTGTACGACAAGTACGGAAAAGACATTCAGAAGTACATGCCGGAAAGCTTGATCCAAGGCGCCAAATTCGACGGAAAGCTATACGGAGTACCTTTCATCAACATTCTGGGTAGCGCATACGGTCCGGTTGTCCGTAAGGATCTCGTAGAGAAGACCGGCTTCGATATGTCGACGATTCATACATGGTCCGATATGACGAAGCTTTGGGAAGCTTTAAAGAATGTAGAACCGAACTTCACGATTAAAACTTCGGATAACGTCTCAGGTACCGTCAATTTCTTGGCGATGGGATACCAGGTCCTTGGCGATGGTCCGGGATTTTTGAAAGGCAACGACAACCTTGAGGTCGTTAACCCTTACGAAGATCCGGAAGTGCTCGAGAATTTGAAGACGACCCGCGAATGGTATAAAGCAGGATATATCAACAAAGACTCAGCGGTTCCGGGATTCAATCATACGGCTGCTTTGGGCGAAAACAAATTGCACGGCATTGTCGGCCAAGCGAAGGTCGGCATCGAATCCGAAGTATCGGTAGGGATCGGCTCGAAATACGAATTTACGAAAGCGATTCTTCGCAAGCCGATTTTGGATACGTACAGCAGCTACTTCGTTTCCACTTCGATCCCAAGAACGGCAGAGGACCCGGATAGATCCATGATGTTCATCAATCTGCTCATGGGCGATGAGTACGTGCAGAATTTAACAAACTATGGCATCGAAGGTCGTAACTATGTCAAACTTCCAGACGGTAGAATCGACTTCCCGTCGGGAGCCGATCAGGCTAATCTGACCTACAATCCGAATTTGACTTGGGAATGGCAGAACTCCTATATTCAGCTACTTAACAAATCCTATCCTGTCGATTTCGTCGATCAATTGAAGCAGTATAACGATTCTTCCGAACCGTCGATCGCGCTTGGTTTCCATTTCAATGCCGAGCCGGTGAAGAACGAAATCGCGGCATGCGCGAACGTCGAGAAGGAATACGCTCTAGGGTTGTTCATGGGGGCGATTGATCCGGAAAAGACTATTCCGGGTATGATGAAAAAGTTCAAAGCGGCAGGGATCGACAAGATTATCGCCGAGAAGCAAAAACAGCTTGACGCGTGGGCGGCTGCCAACGGCAAAAAGTAATTCATACGGTTAACGCGAAAGGCTGACTTCATCCCATGATCGTCAGCCTTTCCGATTACGGAGGGGAGTTGACGTTTATGAAGAATTCCAAGCAATCAATGTTAAGGAAATTAATAATCCTCACTATGCTGTTTTCTTTAATCTCCACACTCGCTCTGCCGGAGAAAAAAACATTCGCCGCTGATTCTATCACGTCAAGCCAAGCTTTAAGAATCGTTGGCAAATACAAAGGTATTTTTAATACTCCTCCGAGCATTACAAACCCCACTAAAGTATCGGATGCCCCATTGCTCGGGAATGGCGATGTCGGGGTTGCAGTCCTCGGGAATATTCATGCATTAACGTATGTTCTCGGCAAAAACGATTTCTGGTCATTGTCGGAGGGCCGAGTTAAAGCGATGGCTAGAATGAATGTATCGATTCCGAATATGAGCGGCGCTTCTTATCACATGGAGCAGTTGATCGCATCTGGCGAAGTGACCGGAGAGTACACTCTTAATAATGAAATGATTAATACGACGAGTTGGATGCAGGCTACGGATACGACGAGCAACTTATTTGTAACGAAGATTTCTTTTGCCGGAAGTTCTTCGAAAAACGTCAGCATTTCGTTTAATGCAGGCAACAATAATAATTACGGAATTACATACGGCTCTTCGGGAGACGTGTTATACGCGGATGTCCGTGCCGATAACACGGATCAAGTTGGAGGAGTAAATACAAGAAAAGTGAGGATCGCAACACGAATTATAGGTGCGACGGGGACGATCAGCAGCAACAACCTGAACTTCACCCTCCAGCCCGGCGGCAATTATACACTGATTACATCCATTATGAGTAATAGCGACAGCGGGAATTACCAAACAGACGCCATAAACAACATTAATACGAAAACCCAGTCCGATATCAATCATTTAAATACGTCGCATCAAGGCTGGTGGACGGATTATTGGTCCAAATCTTTTGTCAACATTCCGAATAAAGTGATTGAAAAAAATTGGTACGGTTCACTTTATTTATTAGGTTCATCTATTCGGGGCAACGAATACGCTGCAGGTCTTTGGGGAAATTGGATTTTCAGGGACATGGATTGGCTCGGAGACTTTCATCTAAACTACAATTATGAAGTGCCTTATTACGCCCTCTATCCGACCAATCATGTTGATATATCGGACAGCTACGATCAACCGCTTTTGGATTGGATCCCAAAAGGGAAAGCATCAGCATCGGCTTTGGGATATAGCGGGATTTATTACCCGGTAGGCATCGGCCCTCTACCAAACGGAAGCGGGGATTCGGCGTCTTATCTTAACCAGAAGTCCAATGCCGCCTTCGCCGCGACCAACATGCTTATGCGCTATTATTATACGCGAGATACAGCTTATGCGAACAAAGTGTACGCTTATTTGAAAGAAACTGGATTGTTCTGGGAAAGTTATTTGGTTTATGACGGTACTAGGTATGTTATCCAAAACGACGCTCAGAATGAAAACGATCCATATCCGCAAACGAACGGCACGACATCTCTCGCCCTTGTTCGATATTTGTTCAAAGGACTTATCGATATGAGTACGGATTTGAACTTAGATGCGTCGAAGAGAGCGACATGGCAAAATATTTTGGATAAACTCAGCGCCTATCCAACCTATACTTACAACGGTAAAACCATTTACAGGTTCACAGAAATCGGATCTGCCGCACCGACTAGCGCTCTTGGTACGCAGATGATATTCCCGGCGAATCAGATCGGAGCGGACAGCGACGCTGCTACGAAACAAATTGCCTATAACACGGTAGAAGCTGCGATTCAGGATGTTTTTAATTCCGACGGACATTCCAGCATGTTCTTCCCAGCGGCTGTTCGGGTAGGGTATGATCCTAATCTTATTTTGACCAAATTAACAACTTGGTTGTCGAGCTACAATAACTTCTACGTGGCCAAAAACGGAGGAGGTCTGGAAACCTTAGCAAATACCCCTCTAACGCTACACGAAATGCTAGGCCAATCTTTTCAAGGAACGCTACATTTATTCGCAAATTGGCCGACAAATACGCCGGCAAAATTCGGTGATTTTTTGACCGATGGAGGCTTTCTGGTATCTAGCGGCATCGAGAATAACCAAGTTCAGTATATGAGGGTGATCAGTCAAAAGGGGAAAAGCCTAACGTTCGTGAATCCTTGGCCCGGTCAAACTTTGCAAATCTATCGGAACGGGAGCAGTGCCGGGACGTTGTCGGGAAGCACGATCACGATTACTACATCCGTGAACGAGACCATTCATATTGCGCCTTCCGGAACTCCCTATTCGAACATTTTGACGTTAATGGGGCAGCCGATAAGTACAGATGGGAACTCGAGTAATTTAGCGCTTAATAAAGCTGCCAGCGCTACAGATGAATTCACGAACGATGGAAGATATGCATCAACTGCCGTGGATGGAGATGCGAACACATTCTGGAGCTCAAACTTGTGGGCGAACTCTTCTGATTATAAGTGGCTGACAGTAGATCTAGGTCAAAGCTATAACATTCAGAGGTGGGTTGTCACACATGCTGGAGGAACCAGTGATACTCGGGACTTCAAGCTGCAGAAAAGTACGGGGAATGCATCCGGTCCGTGGGTTGACGTGGATACGGTGACGGGAAATACGAGCGACGTAACCGATCGCACCGTTGCTTCGTTTAGCGCACGTTATGTCAGATTGTATATTACGAACCCGGTGCAAAGCGGTAGCCTGTATTCTAGAATCAGAGAGTTTGAATTATACCCGAGTAACAATGTAGCGCTTAATAAAGCTGCCAGCGCTACAGATGAATACACGAACGATGGAAGATATGCATCAACTGCCGTGGATGGAGATGCGAACACATTCTGGAGTTCAAACTTGTGGGCTAACTCTTCTGATTATAAGTGGCTGACGGTAGATCTAGGTCAAAGCTATAACATTCAGAGATGGGTTGTCACTCATGCTGGAGGAACCAGTGATACTCGGGACTTCAAGCTGCAGAAAAGTACGGGGAATGCATCCGGTCCGTGGGTTGACGTGGATACGGTGACGGGAAATACGAGCGACGCAACCGATCGCACCGTTGCTTCGTTTAGCGCACGTTATGTCAGAGTGTATATTACAAACCCGGTGCAAAGCGGTGGCCTGTATTCTAGAATCAGAGAGTTTGAATTGTATTAGGGTTTTTCTAAACAATTTTATGAAGCTATAACGGAGACGCCGAACATTTTCGGCGTCTCAGCTTGATGGGTATCAGGCATGTCCCCACTCTGATACTTGAGTGCTTATTTTAATTCTTCTTAAAGAAACAAAAGTTCAATGTCGATTTAACGACTAAAGTACTGTAATGAGGACTTCCGAGTGACGTGTCGCAAGTGTTATCTTTTGGTACAACAAGAAGCAAAGGAAGTGCGGACATGCCCGAAACGATATTGAACAGAAAATGGAAGCTATTCGTTATTCATCACTCACATACGGATATTGGGTATACGGAAAGACAGGAAAAAATCGAGCGATATCATGTGGATTTTATCCGACAAGCTCTCCGGATCTGGGAAGAGGCCAAATCAGGTAAGCGTAACGAATGGAAGGGATTCAAGTGGACCTGCGAGACGTTCTGGGCGGTTGAACGTTTTCTGGAGAAAGCCTCTTTGGATGAGAAAGAGAGGTTTGCAGATGCTTTAAGGGACGGAGATATCGAACTCTCTGGTACTTACTTAAACCTGTCCGAATTGATCGGTTACGATACATTAGCCAAAAAACTCCAAGCAGCAGGAAACTATGCGCAATCCATCGGTGTATCGGTAAACGCCTCCATTACCGCGGATGTTAACGGCTACAGCTGGGGATATTCGCAAGCGCTGTACGACGCAGGCATCCAAAACCTGTATTCCTGCGTTCATACGCATCACGGGATGTTTCCGATTGGAAGGAAACAGACGCCGTTTTATTGGGAAACACCGAGAGGGGACAAGGTGCTCGTATGGAACGGCGAGCATTATATGATCGGCAACGATCTGGGGCTGTTGCCGAACGGCAGCTTCTCCTACACCATTCAAGACGAATTCTATACAAATGGAGCGGCGGAAGATCACTGGAAGCTGGCCGAGACGAGAATTCAACGTTATCTGGAACAACTTGAATCCGAATCATACCCCTATGACTTTGCGATCGTCAACGTCAGCGGCTTGCTCACCGACAACGCGCCACCGAGCGGTACGATCATGGAGTTCATACAGGAATGGAATGAGAAGCATGGGGATCGCATCGAGATTGAGATGACCACGCTTCACAAGTTTTTTGAACATGTTCGAACGCAATCCTTCCCGATTCCGGTATACAAAGGAGACTGGCCGGACTGGTGGACCGACGGTACGATTTCTACTGCCGTTCACACGCAAGTGTTCCGCGATGCTCAACGTACGATGCAATTAGCCAAAACCTTAAGCGATACAAACTCGCTGTTAGAGTCTCGAATCTCTGATGCAGAGCATCAATTAATGATGTATGCCGAACATACGTGGGGGTACCATTCCTCCATCTATGAACCATGGCATCCGATGGTGCATGCGCTTGCTGTGCGAAAGGAAGCTTACGCCGCCAACGCAAGCCGACAGGCGTATGAAGTGTTGGATGATTTGCTTTACGGCAAGGGAGCGGCAAATCTTGCGGCTGGACTGCCTTTTCGTTATAAAGTCATCAATCCCTATGAGCATCCCGTTCGGGACACGGCGCAAATTTATCTAGAAAATTGGGAGCCTTCCCTATTCACGGACGGATTCGAAGTGTACGAGGAAACAAGCGGCCTGACGGTGCCTCATCAGCTAGAGAAGGTTAGTCGGGGACATCAGATCACGATTTATCAAGAATTGGCCTCGAAAGAGGAGCGCTACTACCGGATTCGGCCACAAAACCGGTCGACGGCCGTAACAACAAGCAGCATCCGACTTATGGGCCTGGATAGAGTAGATGATCTACTAGACCTGTACCCCGCGGTCGATTCGAGAGGATCGGCAAACGGCATCATGATTGCAGAGAATGTTATTAAATCCCCATTTGTTTGCATCCGCTGGGACGGCAATGGAATCTTCTCCTGCATCGATAAAGTATCAGGACGAGAAATGATCCGGACAGATGCGCAGCATAGGGCGTTTACACCGGTATACGAGTTGACCAAAGCGCCTTCGGAATCGCAGATGGCGGATGTTCGCCGCCGGATGGGGCGCAATCGGAAAGGGATAGACGTACAAAGGCACGTCGGAAAATGGAGTGGCGCCAATTCCGTTGTCCAAGGGGAGCTTTACGGGGTTGTAGAGCTCAAATACTTGTTGGAAGGGACAAGTTATTACTCTTTATATTTGAAAGTCTATCGGGATATGGCAAGAGTAGACGTGTCTGTCCGTTTGCATAAGAATAGCGTGTGGGATCCAGAGAATGTGTATATTTCTCTACCTTTCGGAACCGATTCGCAGAACGAACAGGTGTGGCTGGATAAAGCAGGCGCCCCGGTTCGCCCGGGAATAGACCAGCTGCCGGGTACGCTCATCGATTATTACTGCGTCCAAGAGGGTTATGCCCACCTATCTGACCGGTTCGGACTTCTTGTATCCACTCCGGATACACCACTGATTCAGACAGGATCGCTGGAGTATGAAACGAGATTGCTGAATGGTCAGGGAGGTGCGAGAAACGCCGACCGTCCGTTGTATTCCTGGGTTCTCAGCAACTATTGGGAAACAAACTTCAAAGCGACGCTTGGCGGCTTCTATGAATTTCAATACAAGCTGCAGTGGGGAGAAGAGTGGGACACGCCGGAGAAGGCATTCCAGAAATGTTTGGAGTTGAATACGGAACTGCCCGCTTTTCGAACGAAAGAGCCAGGGAACGTTTAAGAAAGCAGTCTCGATCATTGATCGGGACTGCTTTGTTGATTTGATCATTTATGTTAGAATAAGTGAAAAAAAGTCGAGGTGTGGATATGCTTCCCTTGCAGAGAAAACAGATGCTCCTGAATTACTTAGCGCAACACGGCGCGGCAACCATGAAAGAGTTGAGCGACCATTTCGGCGTGTCGGAAATGACGGTTAGACGCGACCTGAGCGGGCTGGAGCAGGAGAACCGCGTGCGGCGCTCGCATGGGGGAGCAGTCTTTCTTGGCACATTACCCGCGCCCGAGGAGCCGGAGGCTTCCGTCAAGCAATCGCGCAATCGCGATGTCAAACAGAGGCTCGCCGCTTACGCTGCGGAAACGTTCATACGGGAACGCGACGTCATTATTCTGGAGAACGGGACGACCGTGTCTCGAATGGCAGAGTCGCTGGGCGGATACACGGAATTGACCGTGCTGACGAACGGGGTGGATACAATGAACCTTTTTCGCCCTCTCGTCACCGATCGAAGATCGATGATTTGCGGCGGAGGCATGCTTCGCGAAGTGTCGGGCACGTTCGTCGGACCGCTGGCGGAGCAGTTTTTTGCGAGCTACCATGCGGACACGCTGTTTATTTCGGCATTGGGATTCACGGCCGAGGACGGTTTTACCGATCCGAACTTGATGGACACGCAGGTGAAAAAAGCGATGATCCAATCGTCCGACAAAGTCGTCATGATCCTTGATGCTTCCAAGATCGGAAATCGGTATTTTACGACGGTGGCCCAATTGTCCGATATTGATATTTTCGTTACCGATTCAAGTATCCAAGACGCTGACCGCGTTTTAATCGAAAGCAGCGGCACAGAATTGCACATCGTAGATATTAATTTGTGAATTGTTATGTTCATTTATGATAATATGTGATATATTATGATAAATTGAACATGGAGGTTGATGAACTGGTGAACAAATTGTACAACAAGTATCCGTTTACCCGAATCGAAAACATGGACAGCGAAGCTTGGGCTGGTTACGAGGCAATCGGTGCTCGGATTCAAGAGGCGGTTGCCGCAACGGGTAAGAAACGTGCGGTCGTCATCGTGGAATGTTACCCAGGCGTCAGGCAGGAGGAAATCGTAGCAGGGTTAGCGGATTCGCTCGCTCCCGCTCTGATCGTACGCTCGGAGGATGCGGCGCTGGAGCCGTCCGAAGTGGATCGCATTGTCGAGAGATACATGACGGACGATCGGGTATTCGGCTATATGGCTCCGTTCAGAATTGATGAATTTTATGTTCCGGCTCGCATAGAGGCAATGCGTCGTCAACTGAACGAAGTGGACAATGGCATAGCGATCGTAATCGGCTTCGGCGCTTCGCTGATCGCCGAGGGCGATGTCGTTGTCTATGCGGACTTGGCCCGTTGGGAAATTCAGCAGCGTTACCGCTCGAAAGAAGTCAGCAACTGGCGGACGGATCGGGTTGAAAACGATATTTTGCGTTTATATAAACGCGGATTTTTCTTCGAGTGGCGGATGGCGGACCGGTTGAAAAAATCGTTGCTGGGCAAAGTTGATTTCTATCTGGATACGAACGTCAAGGATGCACCGAAGATGGTCACGCGGCAGGCACTGTTTGCCGGATTCGCGCAGACGGCAAGCCAGCCGTTCCGTCTTGTGCCTTATTTCGACCCTGGCGTATGGGGCGGAACATGGCTAGAAGCGAACATCGAGCTTCCCAAGCGGGAGCATCCGTATGCATGGGGCTTCGACGGAGTTCCGGAGGAGAACAGCCTCTATTTTCAATATGGCGATGTCAAGGTGGAGCTTCCGGCCATTAATCTCGTCTTTTTCGAGTCGATCAAGCTGCTTGGGGATCGGGTTTATGCACGGTTCGGCGCTGAGTTTCCGATTCGCTTCGACTTTCTGGATACGATCAGCGGGGGAAATCTCAGTCTGCAGGTCCACCCGACGGTCGAGTATATCCGCGAGCAATTCGGCATGAACTATACGCAAGATGAAAGCTACTACATTCTAGATGTCGAGCCGGGAGCAGAAGTGTATTTGGGACTGAAGGACGGCATTGAACCGGAAGCGATGCTGGCTGACTTACGCAAGGCGGAAAAGGGCGGATTCACGTTCCCTGCGGAGAAATACGTTAACGTATATCCTACGGACAAACACGACCATTTCCTTATTCCTGCCGGAACGGTGCATTGCTCGGCTACGGGCTGTATGGTGCTGGAAATCAGCGCAACGCCGTATATTTTCACATTTAAGCTATGGGACTGGGATCGTCTCGGCCTCGACGGCAGACCGCGTCCCGTTCACGTGGACCATGGCAGCAAAGTCATCGATTGGAATCGGAAGACGGATTGGACGACATCGCAGCTCGTCAACCGGATTGAAAAGGTGAAAGAAGGAGAAGGCTGGACAGAAGAACGTACGGGTCTGCACGAGCTCCAGTTCATTGAAACCCGTCGCTTCTGGTTCTCGGAGCCGGTATTGCATGAAGCGAACGGCAGCGTGCACATGTTGAATCTGGTCGAAGGCGAAGAAGCGACCGTGGAAAGCCCAACCAACGCGTTCGAGCCGTACGTCATCCGTTATGCCGAGACGTTTATCGTCCCTGCTTCCGTCGAAGCATATACGATTCGGCCGAGCGGCCCGAGCGCGGGCAAGAAGGTCGGCGTTATCAAAGCCTTCGTAAGAGAATAAGGGGAGCGAGAGACGATGGATCGAAACCTCATACTCGCGTTCGACGTCGGAGGAACGCAGATCAAAGCCGCTGCGGTCATTGGCGGAGAGATCCTCGAAGAGACAATATCGCATTATGATTCGCATGCCGACCGAAGCGTCGAAGAGATTGTCGCGCACTTCGCGGACATTGCCGTCGATCTCCTCGCAAAAGCGGGGGAAAATCGGCCGCTCATCGGAGGGATCGGCATGGCATTTCCCGGTCCTTTCGATTACGACGCGGGTATTAGCTACATTCGTGGGCTGAGCAAATTCGAAGCTTTGTACGGCATTCCTTTTGGAGAGCGCTTGGAGGAAGCCGTTCGATCCCATGGGAAACTGGTTCCCCGTCTTTCCCCGTCCTTCGGCATCCGGTTCGAGAACGACGCCTCGCTGTTTGGGCTCGGCGAAGCCGGCTACGGCGAAGCGAACGGATGCAATAGAGCCGTATGCCTTACGATCGGTACCGGACTCGGTTCCTGCTTCCTGGAGAACGGACTTCCGGTTCGGCATCGCGACGACGTTCCGGATCAGGGCTGGTTGTATAACGTTCCCTATCAAGACAAGATCGCTGACGATTGGATTTCCAGAAGAGGAATCTTGCATTTGGCTTCGGAAATGGGGCTGGGACCGGATGGGCTCGACGTCCATGATTACGCGAAAGCGGCACTGGCCGGAGACCGGCTTGCAGTCAAGCTGTTCGAGACTTTCGGGAGAAGGATGGCGGCGATTCTCGCTTCTTCGCTGCAGGCATTTACACCCGACCGCATCGTGATCGGGGGGCAAATTTCCAAGAGCGGGATTCTGTTCGTGCCGGCTTTTAAGGAAGAGTTGGAGAACGCCGGAGTGTATACCGATGTAAAACTAAGCAACAACACGCTAAATAGCACGTTTAGGGGCATTTATCATTTAGTCGAAAACAAAATGTGAACGATCCCGGTCATGCGACCGGAGAAGCGCCGCCGACCACCGTGTCGGCGGCTTTTCCTTTAAATTACAGTGCCGGCGGCGCATGCTGCAAAAATAAGCAGTATTCAAATCGGCTCAAAATTGCGTATGCTCGAATCAATTATCACTCCGATCCGGATCGGATGATAATAAAAGGCAATACCCATACAAGCTCTCAAATCAAAGGAGGTATTATGATGAAAAAAGGTTGGCTCGCCGGCTTGGTTCTCGCCATCGCTGGCGTCTCGGCCCTCGGGACAGTCGGTATTCCGACGGCCGTTGCCGACGGGATCACTACGAATCACGCCTTACGAATTGTCAGCGCTTACAAAGGTACCTGGACGTCACCGCCGACGGACAGCAATTTCGGGAACACGTCGAACGCCCCGCTGCTCGGAAACGGTGACGTAGGAGCGGTGATGGTAGGCAATATTGACGCGATGACGGTTGTCCTCGGCAAAAACGAGTTTTTCTCCGTCGCGGATCGTCAATTAAAATCGCTTGCGAGATTGGGCATTTCGGTATCTGGAATGACCGGCGCTTCGTACTTGACCGAGCAGAAAATCGCGAACGCCCAGGTAGACGGCACATTTTCCGCGGGAGGCAATATCGTCAACACGACCAGCTGGGTACAGGCGACGGATACGGCGAACAATCTGTTGATCACGAAGTTCACCTATTCGGGAAGCGGATCGAAAACGGTCACCGTCACGCTTAACCCGGCGAATCAGAACACGTTCGCCAGCTCCGTCGGCGCGTCCGGAGACGTATTGTACCGCGACGTCCGCGCGGACAGCTCCGACAACGTGAACGGCATCGCGACGCTAAAGGCCAGAGTCGCCACGCGCGTCATCGGTGCGACGGGCACGGTCAGCGGAAACCAGCTTTCTTTCACCATGAATCCCGGCGGCACATACTCTCTCATCACTTGTATGATGAGCAACACCGATTCCGGCAGTTACCAGTCGTCGGCGATCGGCAACATCAGCGGGAAAACCCAGGGCGATGTGGATTCCCTGAAATCCTCGCACCAATCTTGGTGGGATTCTTTCTACAGTAAATCGTTCATCGAAATTCCAAACAAGACGATCGAGAAATTTTACTATGGGTCGCTCTATTTGCTCGGCAGCAGTTCGAGAGCAGGCGAAGCGCCTCCCGGATTGTGGGGGGCTTGGATCGCCCGTAACTCCGATTGGGGCGGGGATTACCATATGAACTACAACTACCAGGCTCCGTTCTATTTCGCCATGCCGACGAACCATGCAGAACTCGCGGCTTCTTACGATAAACCGATCCTGGATTACGTGCCGAAGGCGCAGGCCAGAGCGGCTTCCGCCGGTTATGCGGGCGTCTACTATCCCGTCGGCATCGGCCCCTATACGATCGATACGGACGGCGCATACCATAACCAGAAGACATTCGCGGCGTTCGGAGCGACGGTCATGCTCGATCACTATTACGCGACGTCCGACACGGCTTATGCGAATTCCATCTACGGCTTCTTAAAAGAAGCGGCCAAGTTCTGGGAAAATTACTTGACCTGGGATGGCTCGAGGTACGTGATCAACAACGACGCCCAGCACGAAGGCGACGCCTATCCGCAGACGAACGGCGTGATGTCGCTGGGATTGGTCCGGTACTTGCTGCAAGGATGCATTGATATCAGCAGCGCATTGGGTCAAGACGCTTCATTAAGATCGACCTGGCAGAACATCCTGAACAATATGAGCTCGTTCCCCACCCAATCGAGAAACGGCCAAACGGTATTCCGCTATACGGAAGTCGGACGGGACTGGAGCAACGATAACGCGATCGGCATCCAGCACATTTACCCCGGTCGGCAAATCGGTCTTTCCAGCAGCGCCGCTTTGCTTCAGACCGCCCGGAACATGATCGGCCAGATGGCCCGTTGGACGGACGGCAACGGCACGAACACGTTCTATCCCGCGGCGGCCCGGGTGGGATACGACCCGACGACGATTCTGAACCAGCTGACTTCCTTTATCAACAGCAACGGCTACAAAAACCTTTTCCTCAAGGCAAACGGCGGAGGCATCGAAAACTTCAACACGACGACGGCGACGCTGGCCGAGATGTTCCTGCAATCGTTTCAGGGAAAAATCCGGATTTTCCCGAACTGGCCGGGCAATACGGACGCCAAATACGGCGATCTGCGGGCTGATGGTGCTTTCCTCGTGTCAAGCGAAATGAGGAGCAATCAGGTTCAATATGTGCGCCTTCTCAGCGAGAAGGGCAAAACGGCGACGCTGGTCAACCCGTGGCCGGGTCAGACGCTGCGGCTCTACAGAAACGGCACCGATGCCGGAACCGTTTCGGGGACGGACATATCGCTGACGACTTCAGCCAACGAAACGTTGCTGCTTGCGCCTAACGGTACCGCGTACAATACGATCGTCGACCGGATGAATCAGCCGTTGGCCGGCGGATCGGGCGGCGGATCCGGCAATCTGGCGATGAATAAAGCGGCAACCGCGAGCGACATCAACAGCCCGAGCGAATCGGCGGACAAAGTGGCGGACGGATTGGGCGCGACGAAATGGACTTCCCAGCCGCAAAGCGCCGTTCCCGGCGACAAATGGCTGCGCGTCGATCTGGGCGGCAGCTACAATATCACGAGATGGGTCGTCAAACACGCGAGCTCGGGCGGCGAGACGACAGCGTACAACACGAAGAACTTCAAGCTGCAGATAAGCAGCGACGGTAATACGTGGACGGACGCGGACTCGGTAACGAACAACGCGGCCGGGGTAACGGACCGAAACATTGCGCCGGTATCCGCCCGCTATTTCAGACTGTATATTACAGCGCCCGTTCAGGATAACGCCGGTTATTTCCAAGTTCCGGGAGACCGGAACAATGCGAGAATCTATGAATTCGAGCTGTATGGTTCTCCGTCCGGCGGAGCGGGTTCGGGCAGCGCGCCGATCGGCCAAATCATCGCGATGAAGGCAACGGCGAACAATCAGTATGTCTGCGCGGATAGCGCGGGAGCCAGTCCCTTGATCGCCAACCGGACCGCGGTCGGACCGTGGGAGCAGTTCGCGGTGGCGGATGCCGGCGGCGGAATGATCGCGCTCAGATCGCAGGCGAACAACAAGTATGTCACGGCGGATAACGCGGGAGCTTCCAATCTGATCGCTAAGGCGGACACCATCGGTTCCTGGGAACAATTTCGCTGGATCGACAACGGAGACGGCACTTTCTCGCTGCAAGCGGTCGTGAACAATCAGTATGTTTGCGCGGATAACGCCGGGGCGAGTCCGCTCATCGCGAACCGGAACGCGATCGGCGGATGGGAAAAGTTCCAGAAGGATTAAAGGGGATGGATGTCATGAGGCAAACAACATGGAAAGGTCACACCCGGTACGACTTCTCTGTCAACGAAAGAGAAGGCTTGGTCGTCGTTCCGGCTAACCCGGCAGAAGGGAATCCATGGATTTGGCGCGCCGCGTTCTTCGACGCGTTCGCGCAGGCGGACATGGCCATGCTGCAGAGAGGGTGGCATTTAGCTTATTACGAAGTGAGCGATATGTACGGATGTCCGGAAGCGGTTCGCTTGATGCGGTCCTTTCAAGGCCATGTGGAATCGCAATTCCATTTAGCCAAGAAAACCGTTCTATTCGGCTTCAGCCGTGGCGGATTCTATTCTTTCAATTACGCGGCCGAGTATCCGGAGCAGGTTTCCGGTTTATATCTCGATGCGCCCGCGTTGGATATCCGAAGCTGGCCGGGCGGTTACGGAAAAGCGCCGCGGGCGGAAAAAGAATGGCAGGAGTGCCTGCAGAATTACGGTTTGACGGAAGAGACGGCGCGCGATTTCAAAGGGAACCCGCTGGACAAAATCGATCAGGTGGCGGAAGCCGGAATCCCGATTCTCGTCGTATACGGCGATGCGGATAAAGACGCCATTTTCAGCGAGAACGCCGAAATCCTCATTCGCCGGTATCGCGAATTGGGCGGAGAAATCAAATCGATCGTTAAACCGGGAGGAGAACATCATCCCCACAGTCTGGAAGATCCTGCGCCTATCGTGGAATATCTGATCGCTAACTGTAATAGCTAAGACGAGCATTCGTTCCATTGCGGTATATTCCCTTCCGAGGGGGGAATAATCGATGGTATCTTTGGCGCAAAGGAGCTCGTTGTTGTTGAAAGTAAGTTTTATTTGGGAAGCTATGGCGATCTTGTTCGTGGGCTTCTGCCTGCTTCGGATTTTAGGTAAAAAAACGGTCGGCGAAATGACGGGACTCGAGATTATTACGCTGCTTGCTATGGCTTCCCACATCGGGCATGCGATTCCCGGGGACGGATTATTGAAGACGATCATCGTATTATCCACTTTCGTGGCCTTATTGCTGGTGATACAGTATTTGTCCGTCAAATTCAACAAAGTGGAGAAGCTGTTTATGGGCGAGGCTGCCGTCGTCATTAAAGACGGGCAAATCCAGACCGATGCCTTAAAAAGGCTGCGAATGTCCGTCGATCAATTGGAAGCGAGATTAAGAGAGAACAGTATCATGTCGTTCGAGGACGTCAAGACGGCGACGATCGAGATCAGCGGGCAGCTCGGATACGAATTGAAGAGGCAGGCGAAGCCCGTTACGATCGGGGAATTGGAGAAAATATTGGCGCCGTTGCTCATGACGAAAGCTCCTCCTCAGCCCCAATACAATTTGTTCAAAGAAGTGAGAGAGAAGGAACACGACAAGGAGATTCCGAAAAATTTGCAATAGCGGCCATAACCAATCGAGCAGGCTCATGCAATCACGCATAAGCCTGCTCGATTTGTCTCGCGCTAGTCGGTCAAGTTCAGCGTACGCAGCATTCTCATGACCGATACCGTCGCTTGGGCTTTCGTCACCGTCGCCAGAGGTGCAAGCTTCGTTTCGGATACCCCATTTAGTATTTTACGCTCCGTCATGAGTGCCATGGCGCCTTGGGCGAAGGGGGCGATATCCGCACGGTCCTTAAACGGTGTTAACGCCGCGGGATCGGTTCGATTCGCGACGCCGACGAAGGCCATCGCTTGTTCAAGCACCGTCGCCAGTTCTTGCCGGGTTATGAGTCCCATCGGATCGAAGGCGTCCGCCGATTTGCCTTTGATCAGACCGAGCTTCCAAGCGACCGCGATCTCTTCCGCGTATTTCGTTCCGTCGCCGACGTCCTTGAACGGCGATTTCGCGCTATCCGGCACGATGCCTAGTCCGTTCACGATGATCGAGACGAGTTCTCCGCGGGTGATGTCTTGTTTCGCCCCAAACACGTTCGGACTGTCTCCGAAGGCGATGCCTTTTGCTGCCGCCTGCTTGATATCCTGCGCCGCCCATGTCTGGTTCGTATCGAGAAAGCTCGGATTGGACTGGACGACTCCGTAGATGCCGCTGCCGCTCCGCTTCAGTTCTGCCGAGACCGAGCCGTCGGAGTGGGCTGCGAACAGCGTAGGCACATGCCGGTAAGTCTTTCTGTCCCGCAAGTAGATCGCGCCGGTCGCTAGATCCGGATCGACTTTAGGATCGGCGTTCAGCTTGAAAATCCGGCTGGCCTCGCCCGATTTGAAGTCCTCCATCTGAGAAGATTTGTTCGCGGAATCCAGAACTTCGATCTTAAATTCCAGCGGTCCGCTAATAATCTGAGCGTTGCGTGCTTTCGCGGCCGCCCGGAATTGGGCCGCAATATCCTCCCCGGGAGGCTGGATCGTAATCCGGACGTTTGCGACCGTTTCCCCGAGCTTGAAGGCTTCGGCCGGGACGCTGAGTTCGACGCCGTTGACGAGAAGCGATAGCGTACCGCCGGTTCCTTTGCCGGCAATCGCCTGGATGATTTCTTTGGCCATGATCGTCTCGACGATCTCGGCGTCCGTGACTACGACGATCTGGGATTTCTTAGCTTCGGAATCCCGTATCGACTTCACGGCATCGGCGGTTTGCAGGGTGACGGTCGCCTTGTTCCCGTCCCTCGCCACTTTGGCCTTCAACCGGTTCGCCGCGGGATCGCCGATTCCGGTCGTGTCAGGCTCGGTCGAAGCGCCTCCGCCCCCGCCGCCTCCGCCAGAGGATGGTCTCGGCGCGGTCGTCGTCACATCAAGCACAGCGGCGGCAGAAACCGCCGTCGTACGGCCGCCTTCTTTGATCAGCGCAAGGACCTGAACCCGATAAGCGGTGCTTGGATTCAGATTCGTTATGGAGAATTCCGTATTCGTCGTATTTCCGATCCAGGCGTTGTCGGCGAATACGTCGTACCCGGTAGCTCCCGGCGAAGCTTCCCAAGCGATATTCGCGGCGGTACTGCCAATTGACGCGAGCATTAAGCTTCGGGGCGCAGTAAGCGTACCCGAAGCAAGGGAACCGTTGGTCGGTAAATCGCGGACAAGCCGGGTCGTCAGCGTCTTGTTGCGGTCGCCGCTAATATCCCAACTCATGACGCCAGCTAGATCCAGTGATCTAACTAGCGATGCTTTATACAGAATGGATTCTTCGTCATCATAGGAGATGAAGCGTTTATTCTCGTTATTATACAGATAAGGCACTTTGGCGGCTTCGTTCCAATATCGGATGTAGCCGTTCTTGTTCACATAGTTATCCTCGACGTCTGTGTAATCGAAAGCATAGTCTTCCCAGGTTCCGAATTTCTCTCCGGGAGGAATCGTTCCGCCTTCGCATGTCTGATACTGGCCGGGAGAAGGACAGTTCAGCCATCCTTTGCCGTAGAAAGGCAAGCCCAGAACGAGCTTGTAAGCAGGCACTCCGCCCTTCAGGTGACCGCGGACTCCGCCAGCGACGTTCCACCTCGGACCTGTTGCTTTCGGATGGTTCTTGTCGTAATACAGCGGCGCGTTATGATGAGCGAGCGGTTCCCAGGTTCCGCTGTAGTCGTACGTCATGATATTAATGAAATCCAGGTAATCTGCCGATCGGGCTAGATCGGCGTTGACGACGAATTCGTCGGATTGCGCGGATGCGATCGTCAGCAAATAATATTTGCCTTCCACCGACCCGGCGGCGTCGAACGCTTCCCGTATCGTTTTCATAAGCAACACGAAGTTTTCCTTGTCTTCGGGACTGCGCGAGTTGGTATCGACGCCGCCTTCGACCGGATATTCCCAGTCGATATCCAGACCGTCCAGCCTGTATTCGCGAACGAAGTCGACGGCCGAATCGGCGAAGGCTCGCCGGGTTTCCTCGGTCTTGGCCATATTCGAGAAGTTGCCCGACCAAGACCAACCGCCTACGGAGACGATCAAGTTCAGGTTAGGATTGTCGGCTTTCCTCGCTCTTAAGGCCGCTAAGTTCCTAAGATCGACGTCCTGGTCGCCGACGACGATCTCTCCATCGAACACGTCACGGGCTTGCAGTGGGATATCGGCGTTCTTGCAGGCGACTCCGGTCGATCCATAGCCTCTCCAGCACAGGTCGGAGAACGCGTAATTGATATGGGTAATTTGGGACACGTCGATATCTTCGGGCATAAATCCGCGGTCGAAAACGGACCAGGACGTATAGTAGGTAACGATGTTATAATGGCCGCCCGGAACGACGATCACTTCGGCGCTATCCGGCGATCTCCACAGCCGATTTTTGGCTACGGCCTTAAAAGCATAGGACTGGCCTTCCGTCAGTCCAGTTGCCACGTAACGGTTGGAGTCGCTCGTTCCGATCAGTTCGCCGTCACGGTAGATTTCGTAGCCGGTCGCTCCCGGTGTCGCGGCCCAGCCGAGCGAAGCGGTCGTTCTCGTGGCCGTGACGATTTTCATGTCGCGAGGCGCTTCAAGCTGTCCCCAGGTTAATTTGACGGGGTTGCTGTCTTTGGAAACGTCCGGCAGATTCTGCGCAGCGACCGTAAAGGTGTAGACGGCGCCGGTGACGGTCGTTTCCGCAATCGGGAACGTATAGCTGTCGGAGCCGTCCCATACCCCGCCTTTCCATTGCCCGTTCACGGATACATCGTAGCCATTCGCGCCGGGACTGCCGATCCATCCGAGCGTAATGCCGTTTTCGGTTACGTCGGTGATCTTGAGATGAAGAGGAGGCGTCAGGGGGGGCTTAGGACGTTGACTTGGATCGTCGGGAGCGGTCATCACGGTAACAACGTTGCTTTTTTTGCCGTTTTCCTTGCCGGGCGTCACATAGAAAGAATACTCGGTTTCGGGAGATAAGCCGCCAATCTCCTTTGGAGGCGCTCCAACCCAAGCTTTCCAATCCCCGGTCGCCGCGTTCCAGACGTTATACCCTTCGACGGAGGTGATTCCGTCTACCAAATCCCAAGACAAGGTGACGGAATTGTGCGTAAAGCTGTCGACCTTCAAGTTCTGCGGCGCCTCGATCTCTGCTGCAGATGCATGGGAAGCGGGGAAGAAGGGGGTGCAATAAGAGAGCACCAATACGAAGCTGAGAATCCATGTTGTCAGTTTCGCGAGTTTCGCGCGGAGATAACCGTTGGGCATTGTGAAAATAGCTCCTCTCACTAGAAAATTAATAGCATAAAATAATGTAAGCGCTTACAGAAATTTCGACAAATCCCTCCTTCTTAAGGGGTGAGATATCAATTACATGTGAGATTCTAACTTAGTCGGCTCTAGAAAACGAGATGAGAAATTAACGATTTTTTATAGATATTCACGCAATATTGTACCGGGCGGGAGGTAAGGTTCCTAGTATGCGGAAAATGGAAAAAAAGCGATCGAGCGAAGAGACGCGAACCTCTCTTGATCGACCGCTTTATGCAACCGGGATTGAAAACGTAAAGGGCCAGTGGCCTGCCGACCTAGAGGCTTTGTCGAAATTCTTCCTTGATCCGCTGCCGCAGCTCCGCGTCCGTCAGAACGTCGCAGGCGGTATACGCGAGCATGGTTGCGCCGAATACCATCGCTTTGTAAGCCCGGTCGGTCTGCGCGGCGTCTCGGAACTCTGTTGTGTGAAGCTGATAGGGCTCGTCGACGATCTTGATGAAGGGATGCGCCGCCGGACAACGCAACGATACGTTGCCCAGGTCGAGCGAGCCGTTATCGTGTCCGCCGCGAATTTCGTCCTCCGGGATTCCACTCGCAATCAAGTTCGCTGTGAAAGCTTCGGATAACGCCTCGTTGGTGAGCAGCTCGTCGTATGAATATTCGTAATTGGATACCGTCATGCTGCAGCCCGTGGCAATTCCGGCCGCCTCCGCGCAGGTGGTGACTTTGCGTGCCAGCTCGTCGACGTAGGCGCGCGTTGCGGCTCTTACGTAGAAGCGAGCTTCCGCGTAATCAGGGATAAGGTTTGGTGCTTTCCCGCCGCTCGAGATAATGCCGTGAATGCGGGCGTCTTCCCGCGTTTGCTGGCGCAGCGCATTGACGGAGTTGAACAGTTGGATCACAGCGTCAAGCGCGTTGATCCCGAGCTCCGGGTTCGCTGCCGCGTGCGCGGCTTTGCCGCGGAACTCGAATTGCAGCGCGTCCATGGCCAGTGACGCGCCGGAGCGCTCGTAGCAATGGTATGGATGAGCCATGATCGCGATGTCGCAATCGTCGAATAATCCGGCGGCGGCCATGTCGACTTTGGCGCCCATCGTCTCTTCGGCGGGCGTGCCGTATACGCGGATCGTGCCGCCGGTACGGTCGGCGACGGTGCGAAGTCCGGCGGCCGCGCCCAAGGCCATCGTGCAGATTAGGTGATGGCCGCAGGCGTGCCCGATCTCTGGCAAGGCATCGTATTCGGCCAACAATCCGACGACCGGCCCGGGTTTCCCCGATGTGTATTCGGCGATAAACGCGGTTTCCAGGCCAAGCACGGTCCGTTCCACCCGGAATCCGAGCTTCTCCAGCTCGGACGAGAGGAGGGCAGCGGCTTGTTTTTCCTCATGGCCCAGCTCGGGGTGGGCGGCGATGAACGAGGCGATCTCGGTCAATCGGCCCGAGTAGGCTTGAATGCTATCTTGAACGATCGATTTCAGATCCGTCATAGGCGATCTCCTTTTTCGTATTCGAAGGATATGTGCTCTATTTATCGTATCTCTTCCCGACAGGACAATCAAGGTTGGACGGATTGAAAAATCATGTCGCTATTTTATAGTTTAAATGGCACAAAAACTTATTATATTGGCTGAAAAAGTTGTGTAATCTTTACGTGTTGTCGTATATTTTAAGTTAAAGGCCAAGGAGGCTCTTCCATGATTCGGATCGGTAAAATCAGCTATTGGCATGTTCATGCAGACGAATACACGCAGCTCGCGTTGGCGCATCCAGACACGGAGTTGGCGGCGATCTGGGACGAGTTGCCGGAGCGCGGGCAAGCGAAAGCAGCTAAATACGGCGTGCCTTATTACGCTTCGCTCGACGAGATGCTCGCTAGAGATGACATTGACGCAGTGATCGTCGACGCGCCGACGAATCTTCACCATGAAGTCATGCTGAAGGCCGCTCGCGCGGGCAAACATATTTTCACGGAAAAGGTGATCGCACCTACCCGCAAAGAAGTCGAGGACATCGTCGGGGCGGTTCGTGAAGCCGGCGTTAAGTTCACGGTATCGCTGCCCCGTCTTTATGCGAATTACACGCAGACGATCGGGCGCATCGTGGAGGAAGGCACGCTCGGCAAGCTGACGCTGGCCAGGGTTCGCCTGTCGCACAACGGAGCGATCGCGAACTGGTTGCCTGAGCATTTCTATTCGAAGGAACAATGCGGCGGGGGTGCGCTAATCGATCTCGGCTGTCATCCGATGTATCTCGTGCGGAGCTTCCTGGGTATGCCGGAAAGTGTGATCGCGAATTTCGGATACGTAACCGGCAGGGAAGTGGAAGATAACGCCGTTGCCGTTCTTCGGTATTCCGAAGGCGCGATCGGAATCGTGGAAGCAGGATTCGTGAACAGCCACTCTCCGTTCTCCATCGAGTTGCACGGCACGGAAGGTACGTTGCTGTTCGGCTTTCCGGAAGAGGTCGTTAAAATCCGTTCGAACCGCGGAAGCGGGGAGTGGGAAACGTTGCCTCTCGGCGAGAAGCAGCCCGACGCGTTCAGCCAGTGGGTCGGGCATATTCGGAATGACACGGAAGCGACGGACAATGTTGCGGCCGCGGTCGATCTGACGAAGCTGATGGAGGCATCCACACGTTCGGTGGCGGAAGGGCGTCCGATTCGAATCGACGAATTGGCGTAAACGGTCGCATAAGGGGGGGACAGGATGTCGGCGGAAGAACGAGACAAGCAGGAGAACGGAACAAGGAAGCAGCAGGATCGGAAATCCGCCGGAGCTCCTGGTCCCTTTCCCTATGCCCGGATGGCGAAGAAACAGGACGCGCTGGACAGGCTGGATTTGCAGTTCCGCTGGGGAGGATACGGCATTCGTGTGCTGAAATGCCATCTCACTTCGTTTCCCCCGGGACAAATCGTTAATTTTCATAAACACTCCGAATACGAATTTCATTATATTCCTAAGGGCAAAGGGAAGGTCATTCTCGTTGACCAGGCCTACGATCTCCATGAAGGCTTGTTTTATTTGACGGGGCCGGATTTGGTTCATTATCAGGAATCGGATCAGAACGATCCCATGTTCGAGTTATGCTTGCACTTGGACATCGTCCCTCTCGGAACGGGAATCGAACCGGAGGGCTGGGGCGACGATCTGGAAGCGGCGGAAGCCCGGGAGTGCATCACGGCGCTGGATAAGCTGCCTCTCGTACCTATCGTCGACCGGTTCCATGCGATGAACGGGTTTCTGGAGGCATATCGAATCTGGGAAGAACAACCCGCCGGTTTCTATACGTTAATGAAGCAGGCGATCGTCCAGATTCTTCTGCGCACGACGCGGGTATCGGAGAATGAAGCGGTCCGTCCGGGAATCCCGGAAAGGGATATGAGCTTCCATCGTTACGAACTCGCCACGCAATACATTCAGGATAACGAAAGCTTGCCGATCTCGCTTGAACAGGTCGCCGAGTGGATCAGAATCAGCCCGCGGCAACTGCAGCGCATATTCCGCAGTGAGGGGCGTACGACTTTCCGCGATTATTTGGAGCACGTAAGATTGACGGCGATATGCGCCGATCTGATCCGGACGGACAAGCCGATCGAGGAAATCGCTGTTAATCACGGATACGTCAATCCGAACTATTTATACCCGGTATTTAAAGGAAAATATGAAGTGACGCCAAGCGCTTATCGCAAAATGCATTCCGGAGACACCCGCGGGTCGTCCCCTCAACTTCAAGGAGAGAAGGAAGAGACATGAGCAAACATTTACGGATCGGCATTATCGGCAGCGGGGGCATCGCCAGAGCCCATGTAGCGGCATACAGGCAGCTGCCTTTCGTGGAAATCGTAGCCGTCGCCGACGTCATTCCCGGGAAGGCAGGTCAGTTCGTCGAGGCCGAACAGCTCGTCGGGGCTGCCGCATACGACGGACATCAGAAGCTGTTGGAACAAGAGCTCGACGGTGTCAGCATCTGCACGCCGAACGTTTCGCACCACGCAACGACGGTAGACGCCTTGCGCGCAGGCAAGCAGGTGTTGCTTGAGAAACCGATGTCCGTTACGCTTGCCGAGGCCGTGGAGATGACGCAAGTTGCCCGCGAGACGGGCAATATGCTGACGATCGGCTTCCAACCGCGTTACGATCCGAACATGAAGCTGCTGCAGGAGATCGTGCAATCGGGGCGGCTCGGCAAGGTGTATTACGCTGAGACCGGAGGCGGCCGCCGTCGCGGGATGCCTGGGGGCACGTTCATCAGTAAGAAGCTGGCTGGAGCGGGAGCGATGGCCGACATCGGCTGTTATTCGCTGGACATGGCGCTTAACGCACTTGGCTATCCGCGCCCAATCACCGTCTCCGCATATACGTCGAATCATTTCGGACGCAATCCTCTTTATCATTCGGAGGCCGCGAAGTTCGAAGTGGAAGATTTCGGCGTAGCCATGGTTCGTTTCGAGAACGATCTCGTGCTGCAATTCAAAATCTCTTGGGCGATGCACATGGACACGCTAGGAGCGACAATGTTCCTCGGCACGGACGCCGGTTTGAAAATCACGCCTGCGGGCAGCGGCCCATGGTCGGGCGTGTGGGACGGCGCGGTCGGCTCAATGACCATGTTCCATGACGAGTACGGCGGCCATACGAGCACGCCGGTTCCGCTTATCGAGCACAAGCTGAATTTGTTCCACGAGAAAGTCCGGGACTTCGCCGAAGCGGTTCGCGACGGGCGTCCGGCACCGATCCCGGGCGAGCAAATTCTGATCCAGCAAGCGATTATCGACGGTGTGCTCCGCTCATCCGAGGCCGGCCGCGAAGTGTCGATCGAATTGCCGTAAGGCGTAGTAAAGACCGTTCCTCTCGCAAAGAGGAACGGTCTTTTTTCATTGCACGATTCTTTCGAGCAACTCCCGCGCACGGACGCCATAGTCGAAGAATTAATCGATTTTATCGAGCAACTTCCGCGCTAGGAAGCCGCAGTCGAAGAATAACTCGATTTTATCGAGCAACTCCCGCGCTAGGAAGCCGCAGTCGAAGAATAACTCGATTTTATCGAGCAACTCCCGCGCTAGGACGCCACAGTCGAAGAATTACTCGATTCTTTCGAGCAACTCCCGGCGAACTGAGGCCATTTTAAAAATACGCCATGTTCAAGAACATCGATACAAATAGGACCGCATGCCGATCCGGGCGGTTATCGGTCTTTCTAGCTTGCGCAAATGTTCGAAGTCGGGATGCTCCACCTCATCGGTGAGATAAGCGGATGTCATGCTTCCGGGTATTCTGATCTTATTCAGAGCGGCGATTATCTCCTCCTGCGACCGGATTCCGATCCCATGGCCGAAATATTGGTCGACGCCAAGCATGATCGCATTTTCTCCCTGCCATTCAGGCTTATCCGGATCGTGATCGGGATTCTTGAAATAAAGCACGTCCCCGGGGTAGGCCTCGTTTTTATCGTTCACCGTAATTAACCGCAGATTGCTGTCGTATTGCCAGTCGTACAAGAGCAAATTCTTAAAATGGGCATTAAACGTGTCATACCCGATCGACTCCATCACGGCCTTATACAAAATGATGACCATCGCGGTCGCGCATTCGAATGAATATAACGAGCCGTTTGCGAAAATATCGTTAATCGCGTCGGACGCAAGCACGCCGGGATTTTGTCGGAAACCTCCGTTCTCCGTCCGGGACCAATACCGCTCGTTCGCGCGGTCATCATCGAAAGTAGCGAAGCTTACCCCGCTTGCGTTCATGCTTCTGGCCGCATCTACGATCCGGCTTCTCATACGCAGCTCGAATATCAAAGCTTCCGGGGAATCGTATGAATAGACGACAGGACTTTGTTGTTTTGCGAGTAAAATCTCCCGTTCAAGTTCAGTCAATACGGACTGATCGAACGAGCCGATATCCATTCCTGATATTTGGATCATTCCGCTCCTCCTTCATATTCGGTTTTCAGCCCATAAACCATTGTACGAGGGAGAACGGGATTTGGTGAGGTTAGGTTTACAAATATAGTTGTGCATAATATAATTGTTTACACAACTAATTAATTCGACGAAAAAAAGGAGAATCGAATTCGAATGACACTTCACGATAACGATCTGAAACGATCGGCCGGATTTATGATGGGAACGGCCTATCGCAAAATATCGGCACTATTCCAAAGCAAGCTTAAAGAGTACGACATTACCACGGAACAATGGTCGGTCCTCTACCAGGTCGATCAATCCGAAGGGCTGATTCAGAAGGAAATCGCGGAGAGATCCGGCAAAGACAGACCCGCGACGACGAGAATACTGGACCAACTGGAACAGAAGGGACTGGTCGGCAAGCGTGTCGGAGAGCACGATCGCCGTTCCTTCAAGGTCTATATTACGGACAAGGGGAGAGAGCTCGTACAGCGGACGGCGCCGATTGAACGGCAATTAAACGCGGATCTGCGCCAATGCTTATCTGAGGAAGAATACGATGTATTGCTCGAGCTTCTGTACAGGATGTACCGGCATGCGAGCGACATCGCGGAAAGAGATTAGGAGTGGATCAATCTTGCAAGATCGGCAACTAAATCAATCAACAAGACTTTGGACGAAGTCTTTTATCGCTTTAACGATCAGTTCTTTTCTATTGTTTCTGAATTTGCAGATGCTGCTGGCGGCGTTCCCGTCTTACGTGCAAAAAAAGTTCCAAGCGGACGATATGACTCTCAGCCTTGTGACGAGCGTCTTCGCGTTATCCGCGATCGTCGCTCGGTTCGTGACGGCCGCGCTCATGCGCAAGGTCGGACGCAAAGCGCTGCTCTACACCGGACTCGGAATCGGAGCCGTCGTTACTTTGATTTATATCCTCGCGAACTCCATCGGTTCTTTGCTGCTGATGCGGGTCGGCTACGGAATCGGCTTCGGGATGGCGAGCACGATTATCCCGACACTCGTATCCCGGATCATTCCCGCCAGCCGGATGGGAGAAGGCATCGGGTATTTCGGATTGTCGACAAGTCTGGCCATGTCGATTGGCCCGATGATCGGGTTAAACGTCATGAAAGAGGCTGGTTTCGATAAGCTGGCGATGGCCGGCGCGGCGACTCTGCTGCTGGCGTTTCCGATCCTTCTTCTGACGCGGGCGATTCCGCCCCAACCTCGGAACCCCGTTTCTTCTTCCACGGGAACCCGGGAGAAAGTGCCTTTTAACAAGCGTTTGATCTTCCCTGCTTCGCTTAACGTTCTTCTCGCGATTACTTACGGAGGACTGCTCAGCTTCATCGCATTGTTCGGAGAATCGGTTCATCTGGAGCAAGTCGGCCTCTTTTTCCTATTTAACGCGATTACCATTATTATTATTCGGCCGATCTCCGGCAAAGTATTCGACCGCAAGGGACATGCGGCGGTATTGATTCCCGCGGTGATATGCGTGATCTCAAGCTTGGCCGTGCTTTCCTACGCGACGACGATGCCGCTTCTTATCATATCCGCTTTGCTGTACGGACTCGGGTTCGGCGCGATCCAACCGACGATCCAGGCTTGGATGCTTCGTTCCTCGGCGCAGGCGCAGTACGGAATGGCCAATAGCATGTTCTATAATTCAACGGATCTTGGCGTAGCTTCGGGAGCGTTCATCTTAGGCGCGATCTCCGCCGCCACTGATTACGCGGTTATGTATCGTTATGCCGCAGGGTTTATGGCACTTTTCCTCGTTCTGTTCGCGGCGGTCCATTTCCGCGCCAAGACGCTTAATAAAGAAGCTGCCCTTTCCTGATTGGCGCTATTAGATTTGGGTGATATAATGCAATTGCCGATTCTAGCGAAATATGGCAAAGAAAGAGGAGATTCCTATCAAATCTTGGATCAGGGTCGCGATATTCCTAGCGATCTCCGCATTCCTCACCCGACTTATTCCTTTTTCCGATTACTTCCGCAACGTAGATACGTTGATTCATGAACTGTCCCATGCGATTGCTACGCTGGCTCTATCCGGTCATGTCATGTTCGTGCACCTTTATTCGGATCATAGCGGAGTCACCTATATGTCGTACGCGGGCGGATGGAGGTCTGTTCCGATCTCGCTTGCGGGATATGTAGGTTCGGCCTTGTTTACCGTACTTCTCTTTTATTTGCATTCTATTAAAAAGGAAAAAGCGGGCTTGATTGGAATCGCGTCCTTAACGGTACTCAGCCTTGTGATCTTCGTTCGCAACGGCTACGGCGTGGGGTGGTGCGCGGGGTTCGCGATTTTGACGATTCTGATTTGCGTGCTGAACAAGCCCGGGATCATCAAAGGATATTATTTGCTCATCGCTTTTATCTGTCTCGTAGAGTCCGTCATCAGCTCGCTGATTATCCTTTCGGCTGCGTTTCAAGACCCGAACGCGGCGGGAGACGCGGCCAGCCTGGCCGCGGACACGTATATTCCCGCCTTTGTCTGGGGACTGCTGTTCACGCTGTTCTCCTTAATATGCACAAGATGGTCGATCAAAATATTTTACAAGCGCGGCTTCGATTGAAGCCGCGTTTGTTTTAGAGCTGGTCTTCCTTTACCCGATTGCGGGTGTTCCAGTCGAACCGGCGCGCATTGCTCCAGAAGTTGTATTCTCCTTGATAATAACCGTCCCGATCCACACTCAATTTCTTACGGGCGATCATCTTCACATATCCGATGACTCTGCTGAATGTGGCGATGTCATCGCTGCCGCAGACCGGGCAAGCGGCGATGTTTTTTCCATCTTCCGCGACGATCTGCTGTCCGCAGGCCAGACAGCTAGTCAGGGTAGGCGTCAAGGTGATATATTGGATCGGTTTTTCGAAGATGCGCTTGAGATAATCGGCTAGACGCCAAGGCGGCAGCTTACTCTCCAAGAAGTGGTGAAGAATGCTTCCGGAGGTCGCGTAAGCTTGGAATTCCGCGCTGTTCTCGATTTGGCGAAGAAAATCGTCCTCGCTGAAAGGGAGCATACATCCCGAGGTCAAATAACCATCGTGGCGGGCCAGCTTAATCGCCGCATTTTCCCCCGGTGCGTATTCGATCCCGCAGGCGACTTGGTCTCTCACGATAAAGTCGTTGATAACCTCCGTCATAAACTGCATGATGCGGTGCGCGAGCTGTTTGCCCGCCGGGTTATTCATGCCTCCGGGATAACCGGCGTTAATAAGCCCTTCGTGCATCCCAGCAACGCCGAACACGTTAAAGTAGTTGGATAAATCCCGGTTTAAGGCGAAGAAGGTCGGATAGAGCTCTTTGTTTTGTTCGATCCATTTTCTTTTTGCCATATGGCCTTCTTGCATGACGTTGAGCAGTTCCTTGATTTTGTCGAATAACAATCGCTCGTCGTGCCCGTATTCCATCAACACCCTGTTTAAGTTCAGATTCAATACTTGCACGGCACCGGTCGAACCCGTAGAACTGCCGAAGATTCCGCTTCCTGCCCTGGATAGAACGGACAAATCGATCTGCAGACGACAGCATAAGCTGCGACTGACTTCCGGATCCCGCGGTTTCAGATACGGATTCAGCTTGCGGTAATATTCATCCTCGAAGGGTGCGGAACGGAAATTCTCGAAATAGACTCCACCCCATCTGTACATCCCGTCCAGCAGTTCGTGGAAGAGAAGATTGTCATAGTCGAAGCCGTCGTCGATCGGTACCGTAATCAGGGGGAAAGTAAACGGAATGCCGGTACCGGTTCCCTGCTTCATGACCTCGATGATGGCTTGGTTAATTCGATCGAAGTACTCAGTCGGAACGTCTTGATACCGAAAGTTCATCGGGGAGCCGCCGATTACGACAAATTCATTTTTGATCTCGTCGGACGGTTTGCCGAATTCCAGCGTAATGTTGGTGAATGCCGATTGGGAGCCGCTGCGCAGCGGCATGTTCATCTCCCAGATCAGACTTTGGAACAGCTGCTTCAGGTCGTCCTCCGAGTACAAGCGGCCGTTCAAAGTCTCCTCCATATATAGATACGAAGCGGAAACGGTCGTCATCTGCGATAACATGACCGCTCCGGAAACTTGCTGGGACATAAGCACGACGATATTGCTGAAGTGACGCAACAGCGTGTCTAGCCTGCGGGTCGGCTTCGATGCGGTCATGTTTTTGGCTAACGTTGGAATTCCGTTCATGGCAATATCTTTGCATGACACGCTTACGCAATATGGACTTAGCTGCTTATCATGGATATAGACTACCCCGTCCTCATATAATTCGGTCAACCAGGCGGGCATTATGGATTGCAGCAAAAACCGCTCTTCGGCATGATTGGTCAAGTTATGACGAAGCAGAGGGAGGGAATAGACGTAATTGCTGTTCTCTCTTTTTAAGTAGTCAGCTTGCTTGGTTTCGGATGGCGAAGTGAAAGTGGCAATAATTTCTTCAGAACGACGAAACATGATCTTGGCCTCCACCCATTGGGGAATATATTCCTGTTGCCGCAGGTTGCGGATAAAAAGGATTCAAGAAATAGGGAACATTGCTGCCGTATTTGTTTTTCAACCGGCTGACATAGATCCGAATTTGCTCGAAAAACTCTTCGCTTAGCATGGGATAACGAACCGTCCTGACCTGGCTCAGCTTGCTGTTATGGCGAATGACGATCTCTACCGACTCTAGAATGTTTCGGAGGAACTGCTTGGAAGGGGCGACTCCGATTATGGCTTCATAAACTTCGCGGTCATCCAGCGGGCCCAAACCGTGATAAGGCAGTTTCATATCGACGTGCGCGCCATCGATGAGACGGCCGGCGAGCAAATCTTGCAATTTCTCGGGGAAAGTACCGTTTGTAAAAACAATGATTTTGCCTCGGAAGACCTCGCGAACTTGCTTGAGGAATTCAACGATTTCGGATGACGGGCCGATCAAAACTCTCCGCCGCTAAACAGCACCGCGTCGAACATCGCATCGTATCCGCTAAGCCTCTCGACGACTTGTGCGCCGGATAGATGGTCCTTCGGCGGTTTCGCGATCAGTTCGTCTGCATTATGGCATCCGTAACAGCGCATATTGCAACCGTTCCAAGCGTGGATCAGCAAAGAAAGTTGTCCGGGCAAATCGTCGAACGTTCTTATGAATCGCGGGTAGAATGCGAGCATGAGATTCTCCTTTCTGCTGAAAACACTATATTTTGTGCTCATGTAAAATGTATAGCACAATATGTTGAATTCATATGTGATTATTATCACAAGCGAAATCTGCCGGCAGCCGCACAATCGGGATGGTTCATCATGACGCCGCCTGTCGCCGCTTAACGGCGTTCTGCTTGTCAGGCTCGTCAAACTAGTCCGCATAATCGTCCAAGTCTCCTCATAGAAATGAAGCATGGATTGATTAATGTGCTGAGGGGTGGATGGGCATGCATCGTCGGATTTCATGGATCGCCGCCGTCGCGGTCGCGATGGTTGTTATCTTGGCCGGTTGCGGAAGCAAGAACGCGGATTCGATCGTGAAGGACCTGGACAAAGTCGTGGGTAAAATGGAAAGCTATGAAGGCAGCGGTACGATGACCTTACATACAGGGCAGCAGCCGCTGGAGTACAAAGTCGAAGTATGGTACCAAAAGCCGGATATGTACCGGATCGCGCTGACGAACGCCAAGCGCGACGTGACGCAGATCGTGCTTCGCAACGACGAAGGGGTTTTCGTGCTGACCCCGCAGCTCAACAAAAGCTATCGCTTCCAGAGCGATTGGCCGGACAATCAAGGCCAGGTTTACCTCTATCAGACGCTCGCCAAAAGTATTCTCGTGGACAATTCCCGCCAATTCACCACGGACAAAGACAACTACGTATTCGACGTCATGGCGGGCAACTATCAGAACGGTTCGTTCGCTCGCCAGAAAATCTGGTTATCCCAGAACGATTACGCGCCAAGACATGTCGAAGTATCCGACGCGAACGGCAACAAGATGGTCGAGGTCACATTTAATTCTTTCGAATTCGGCAAGAAGTTCGATAAGTCCGCGTTCGATATGGATAAGAACATGGGCGTCATTCCGAATTCAAAGTCCAAACCGTCGGAGGATCGCGAAGGAGGCGGCAAAAGTCCGAATCCCTCGGCGGCGCCCAGCGCCACCCCGTCTCCGAACGCTTCGGCTTCCCCGGATGCGCAAACTTCCGGAGAAATCTCGGAGACGCCGGAGCAACCGGTCAGCTTCTCTCTGATTGAACCGGACGTAGACGCACTGCCTGCCGGCGTGGAATTGTTGGATCAGTTCGAGGTTGCTCTCGGGGATCAAAAAGGATATGTGCTCCGCTATACGGGCAGTTCCGACTTCACGATCGTGGAGACCGCAGCCAAGGATAAGGCGGTTACGCTTAGCGAAGGGATCGGGCTTGATCTGGGCTTTACGCTCGGCCATCTGACAGGAAGCCAGTTAAGCATGTTAAAAACGCTGACCTGGAGCTATAACGGAATCGAGTATCGCCTCACTACCGAGGATTTGCATCAAGATGATATGGCGCGAATCGCGCAGTCGATGGTGGAATCATCGGGTAAATAAGCGGAGCGCGCGAGGCCGATCGTCTGACGATCGGCCTTCCTTCGCTCCGATAAGGAAAACGTTGCCTGCTTGAATATCGTTGACAGTCCCGCATCCGCCCGGTAACATTGATTTATTGCAGTTTTAGCAGGGTAGGTGAGCGGTCCGTGGACTGTTATTACCGTCCGACCGTGGCTGAAATCTCCTTTGACGCCCTCGATCATAACATCGGAGCGTTTCGCGAACGTTTGGCGCCGGGGACCAAATTGCTGGCGTCCATCAAAGCGAACGCATATGGACATGGGGCAGTCGAGATCGCGAGAAGAGCGGCGGCAGTCGGCGTGGATTATTTAGGCGTGGCGTTTTTGGATGAGGCTTTGCAACTGAGGGCGTCGGGAGTCGAGGCTCCTGTTCTCGTGCTGGGATATACGCCGCCGGAAGGTTATCTTCCGGCTAAAGAGCAAGGCATCACTCTTACGTTATATCGGGATCAAATGCTGGATGCGGCGGAGCAACTGCCCGTCGCAGGCAAGAAACTCAAAGTACATGTCAAAATCGATTCGGGCATGGGAAGACTGGGCCTTCTTCCGGGCCGGGACGCGGAACGCTTCTTAGAACGGGTCTGCGCGATGCCCCAGATCGAAGTGGAAGGGTTGTACACCCATTTCGCGCGCGCGGACGAACATGACAAAACGTATACGACGATGCAGATCGAGAGGTTCGCTTCTGTCGCCGATTACGCGCGGCGGGCGGGTTTGCCGATCTCGATCATCCATACCGGCAACAGCGCGGCGGGAATTGATTTGCCGGAGCATACCGGGAACATGCTGCGGCTAGGCATTGGCATGTACGGCTTATATCCGAGCGATGAAGTGGACGTAGATAGCATTCCTTTGCAGCCTGTCATGTCCCTGAAGACCTCTGTCGTGCATGTGAAGACGTTGCCCGCAGGAGAAGGCATCAGCTACGGGACGCGTTATTTTACGGAGCGGGAGGAGACGATCGGCACATTGCCGATCGGATATGCGGACGGATTCAGCCGTATTCTCAGCGGCAAAGCCGAAGCGTTAGTACGGGGACACAAAGTTCCGGTGCTCGGGACGATCTGCATGGATCAATGCATGATTCGTTTGGACGATGCGATGGCGGCCGGAGAGCCGAAAATCGAGCCGGGCGAGGAAGTCGTGCTGATCGGCCGGCAAGGAAACGCATCCATCTCCGCCGAAGAAGTCGCCGCGAAGCTGGGCACGATCCCCTATGAATTGATCTGTATGCTGGCCGCTCGCGTGCCGAGAGTGTATCGCAGCAACGGAGAGATCGTAGAGATTGCCAATCCGCTGATCGGTTAATTTTGGTTTTACTTTTTGGCCGGAGGCGGAAGGAATGACGGAGCTCGATCTAGAATGATTATAGAGTGCGTGTTCTCGATGCTGCGGCGATGAAGCGCGGCCATATCGTATAATTCTTTCTCCACTCATGCATACTGGAAAATAGGGAACTTGTTGGAAAATCTTTGGGGGTGTCCGTTCGGTGGCCAATTTACACAATACGAAACGCATTATGATCAGCCTTCCGGATCATTTGCTGCGCGAAGTCGACTTCGTCGTCGCCAAGGAAAATACCAACCGCAGCGAGATTATTCGCCAGGCCATGAAACATTATCTGGTCGATCGCAAAAAGCGGTTGATTCGCGACGCGATGCAGCGCGGGTATTTGGAAATGGCTAAAATCAATTTGCATATGGCTTCGGAAGCTTTTCACGCCGAAGAGGAAACGGAACATATTCTTGGTCGCCTCGTAAGCGGGGTGTAAACTTTGATTGTGAAACGCGGGGATGTTTTCTATGCGGATTTGTCGCCGGTCGTCGGTTCCGAGCAAGGCGGGGTCCGCCCCGTATTGATCATTCAGAACGATATCGGCAACCGCTTCAGTCCAACGGTTATCGTAGCGGCCATAACGGCGCAAATCCAGAAAGCGAAGCTGCCGACTCACGTAGAAATCGAAGCGAAAACCCACGGCATGGAACGGGATTCCGTCATCCTGCTCGAACAAATCCGGACGATCGACAAGCAGCGATTAACGGATAAAATCACGCATTTGGACGACGAGACGATGCACAAGGTTAACGATGCCTTGCAGATCAGCGTCGGATTGATCGATTTTTAATAAACGAATCTGACAGGGACCGCGATCGCGGTTTCCTGTCTTTTGTACATTTACATAACAAATGGGGGAAATTGAAATGGCGAATTTGAATGAACGGTTGGCCAAATATGCGGAATTGATCGTCCGGGTCGGCGTTAACGTGCAAAAGGGGCAAGAGGTATTCGTGAGCGCTTCGATCGAGATCGCCGAACTGGTCAGGCTCGTCGCCGCCAAGGCGTATGAAGCGGGAGCAGGCAACGTGCACGTGGATTGGACGGACGAAGCATTGTCCAGGCTGAAATACGAGAAAGCAGCGGACGACGTGTTTACGCGTTTTCCGGAGTGGGAGACGGCGAAACGAAACGACTTCGTTGCCCGTAGCGCGGCCTTTATTTCGTTTTTCTCGCCGAATCCGGATTTGCTGAAAGGCATCGATCCGACCCGGATCGGCAACTATCAGAAAGCGTCCGGGCAAGGGCTTGAGGAGTTTAGGAGAGCGGTGCAGTCCGACAAGGTGAGCTGGACGGTTGTCGCCGCGTCGACGAAAGATTGGGCGGTTAAAGTATTTCCGAACAGCGGGTCGTCGGAGGAAGCCGTGGACAAGCTTTGGGGGGCGATATTCCAAGCGGTGCGTCTGGAAGCGGACGATCCGGTGAAAGCTTGGCAGGAGCACGACGCGAACCTGCACAAGAAGAGCGACTGGCTGAACGAGCAGCGCTTCGCCAAGCTGCAATATTGCGCTCCCGGCACGGAGCTGACGGTCGGGCTGTCCGAGAAGCATATCTGGGTCGCCGCCAGCAGCGTAAACGAGAAGGGTATCACGTTTATGGCGAATATGCCGACGGAAGAAGTGTTTACCGTACCACTCAAGACGAGCGTGAATGGATACGTCTCCAGCACGAAGCCGCTAAGCTACGGGGGCAACTTGATCGACGGCTTTAAGCTGACGTTCGAGAACGGCCGGATCGTCGGCGTCGAAGCGGAGAAGGGGCAGGAAAACCTGCAGCAGCTCATCGATACGGACGAAGGCTCGCATTACCTCGGCGAAGTCGCGCTCGTGCCGCACGGGTCTCCGATCTCGCAATCGAACGTGTTGTTCTTGAACACGCTGTTCGACGAGAACGCCTCGAACCATCTGGCGATCGGCAGCGGGTACGCGTTTAACGTGGAAGGCGGCAAAACGATGACGCCGGAAGAGCTTGCGGCGAGCGGCGTTAACTCGAGCGTGGCGCACGTCGACTTCATGATCGGCTCCGCCGAGATGGACATCGACGGCGTGCGCGCCGATGGCACGATCGTGCCGGTGTTCCGCAAGGGCAACTGGGCTTTCTAAAGTATCGATATGAGCCTCTCCCCGGTGTAAGCCGCGGAGGGGCTTTTTGGTGATTGGGCATTCCGCCAAGCCCCTGCCAACATGCAATAGTACCGTCACACACACTTATTAAGTGCCTCGGCTGGCGGAGTTACGGAGTGTCGAGCAAACAAAGGCCAAAAAAGTGCCTCGGCATGCAGAATTACGGAGTGTCGAGCGAACGAAGGCCAAATAAGTACCTTGAACAGACGAGTCCCCGGGACAGCGAGCAAACGAAGGCCAAAAAAAGTGCATTGGCTGGCGGGAGAGTAATCTCCGCCGAACTTCCGCCAGCTTCCTGCTCCTTTGCGAACTTGCCTAAGAGGACAAGGAACGACATAATAAAAAAGATGCAACTGTTAACGGGAGGCACTTATCGATGAGCGTTGTGAACGAGACGGAAGTACGAGCTGCGCAGGAACGTATGGTCAAACAAATCGCAGGAGAGCTTGGCCTCGGGCTGGGTCAGGTCAGAACGGTAGCGACGTTGCTGGACGACGGGAACACGATTCCTTTTATCGCGAGATACCGCAAAGAAATGACGGGCGAGCTCGACGAGGTGCAGCTTCGTGCCATCGACGAACGCCGTACATATTTGAAAGGGCTGGAGGACCGCAAGGCCGAAGTTATTCGCCTGATCGACGAGCAAGGCAAGCTGACTCCAGAGCTGCAAGCGGCGATCGTGAAGGCAGTCAAACTCCAGGAAGTCGAAGATCTGTACCGTCCATATCGGCAAAAACGCAAAACAAGGGCAAGCGTCGCGAAGGAACGCGGTCTCGAGCCGCTCGCGACCTGGCTGCTCTCTCAGCCGAGACAAGGGGACTTGCTCGCGGAGGCTTCCAAATACGTCGACGCCGACAAGGGCGTTCACACGCCGGAGGAAGCGATTCAGGGCGCTTCGGATATCGTAGCCGAAGGTCTTGCCGACGATGCCGATATCCGTCGCTGGGTCCGCAAGTTCACGTGGGATCAAGGCGTGCTGTTCAGCAAAGCCAAAGACGCGGAAGCGGAATCCGTGTACGAGATGTATTATCAATATTCCGAGCCGGTCAAACGTCTGCCGCCTCACCGCGTGCTGGCGATCAACCGGGGCGAACGGGAAGAAATCCTGTCCGTAACCATCGACGCGCCCACGGACCGGATCGTCGACGAATTGAACCGCAGAACGTTGAAGGGGCCTTCCGCTGCGCGCGATACGCTGGCCGCGGCGGCGGAAGATGCGTATAAACGCTTGATCTCGCCTTCCATCGAGAGGGAGTTGCGCGGCGAAATGACGGAGAAGGCAGAGGAGCATGCGATCGGCATCTTCTCCGAGAACTTGCGCAATCTGCTGCTTCAAGCGCCCGTAAAGGGCCGAATCGTGCTTGGCGTCGATCCCGCCTACCGGACGGGTTGCAAGTTGGCCGTGGTGGACGACACGGGCAAGCTGCTCGAAGTGGCCGTCACCTACCCGACTCCGCCTCACAACAAGAAAGCGGAGGCGGAAGTCGTCTTCAAACGTCTGATCCAGCAGTACGGCATTCAACTGATCGTCATCGGCAACGGCACCGGCTCGCGCGAGACGGAGCAATTCGTCGCAGGCATCATTCGCGGCATGCCGGAACGTTCGCTGCAATACTTGATCGTAAACGAGGCGGGCGCGAGCGTCTACTCCGCTTCTAAGCTGGCAGCGGAGGAATTCCCCGATCTGGACGTATCCGAGCGCAGCGCGGTGTCGATCGCCCGCCGTCTGCAAGACCCGCTTGCGGAGCTTGTGAAAATCGAGCCGAAGGCGATCGGCGTGGGCCAATATCAGCATGACGTCTCCCAGAAAAGGCTGGACGAAAGCTTGACCGGCGTCGTCGAGTCCGCGGTTAACCATGTCGGGGTCGACGTGAATACGGCTTCTCCGTCACTGCTGTCTTACGTATCGGGGATCAATGCGACGATGGCCCGCAATATCGTCAAGCTACGCGAAGAGAAAGGCAAATTCACCGATCGCTCACAGCTTCAGAAAGTGCCTCGGCTCGGAGCGAAGACCTATGAGCAATGCGCCGGCTTTCTGAGAATCTCGGACGGAGCCAACCCACTTGACCGGACGCCGATCCATCCGGAATCGTATGAGGTCGTCGGACAGCTATTCAAGGATATGGGGCTGAAGCCTGGTGATATCGGAAGCGAGCTGCTTCAAGACAAGCTTCAGGGTATTAACGTAGATGATGTGTCCGCAAGGCTGGACGTCGGCGTTCCGACGCTGCGCGACATCGTCGACAGCTTGCAGCGCCCGGGAAGGGATCCGCGCGACGAATTGCCGCCGCCGATCTTCCATACGGACGTGCTCGATATCGAAGATTTGAAACCGGGGATGGAGCTCAAGGGGACGGTACGCAATGTTGTCGATTTCGGCGCTTTTGTCGATATTGGAATCAAGAATGACGGACTTGTGCACATTTCCCAGATCAGCAACAAATTCGTCAAGCATCCGACCGAAGTCGTCGCCGTCGGCGACACGGTCACCGTATGGGTGCTCGGCGTCGACTTGAAAAAAGGACGAGTCAGCTTGACGATGCGCGAGTCTTGACTCTAAGCAGCGACCCGGAACGCTTCCGCTTCCGGGTCGCTGCTTGCTTGGCGGACTTTTTTCGAAAACGGTTTTTACCCCTTGCCCCGGCGCAAGCTTTCCGATACAATTCAAGCAATTGGAGGCGATTACATGAAGCCGGAGAAATGCGTCGGATCATATCATCCCAAGTGGTTCGGATTGGCGCTTCAGGCGCTTGTCGTTCTGTCCAGAGACAGCGTGCGTATCTGTCCGAGCGCGGAGTTGGCCGTTTACCTTCAATCCGAAGCCACGTTGCTTAGAAGAATTCTCGCCATTCTCGCCAAAGGCGGTATCTTGGATACGCGCGAAGGCCGTGATGGAGGTTACCGGTTAAGGCGCGACCCGCATACGCTTAAGCTATCAGAGGTCTACACCGTTCTTCAGGTTGGCAATTTGCTTTGTTCCGGCATTCGGGACACGGCGGGAACGCATACGTTCGGGAAGGAAATGGACGGGATATTCGGCGATCTGACGGCGGAGATCGACCGTTCCGTTTTAGATACGCTTGAAAAATATACGGTGGGCCAGATTGCAGAGCGCGCGTTCGGCTGCGCGGACTTGGCAGTCGCGGCGACGCCGGATGCTGGAAAATTAGAATATTGACAATTGGTTTACTCGGTTTTATACTGTGCAATATCGGATACAGTTAAATTCGAACGATTTACCCATCTTATTTTTTTTGAATTTAACTGTGCGATAATCAACACATTTAATATCGGAAATGATAAGACGGCTGCTTTTCTACAAGTCATTTTACAAACTGTGCACTTTTTTTCTCAGTATATAAAAACAAAAATGGAGGGAATCATCACATGTCTACCGCTCAAGCTTTGCAATCCCCAAGCTACAACGAAGTCGTTCAAGGACGCCGTTCGGTCAGAAATTACGATCCAACGTTCAAGATTTCCAAAGAAGAGATGACGGAACTGCTTCAAGAAGCGCTCCGTGCGCCGTCTTCATCCAATCTTCAGCCTTGGCGTTTTCTCGTCATCGATTCCCAGCCGCTGAAGGAAAAGCTGCTCCCAATCGCGAACAACCAGCAGCAAGTCGTCGACGCTTCTGCCGTGATCGCGGTGCTTGGCGATTTGGAAAGCTATAAGCTGGCCGAAACGATCTACAATCGCGCATACGAAGCCGGAAATATGCCGGAAGCGACGAAGAACGACTTTATCGCCAGAATAACCAAGATATACCCTTCGCTCCCTGCCGACGTCGCGCGCAGAATCGTCTACACCGACGGTGGACTGATTTCGATGCAGCTCATGCTGTCGGCGAAAGCAAGGGGATATGACACAGTTCCGATGGGGGGATACGACTCCGCTAAATTCACGGAGGCATTCGGAATCGGCGAACGTTATGTTCCGATCATGCTGATCGCCGTGGGCAAAGCCGCTACAGAAGGACACCCGAGCGTGCGTCTGACCGTGGACGAAGTCGTGAGATGGAACGAATTCACCCTGTAATCATGAAAAAGGATCTTTCCGACAAGCCGATCGCGGCGGACGGAAGATCCTTTTTGCTTGTCATTTAAAGGTTGAACCCAGCGGAGTCCGGGGTTTCCTTGGTCTTGTCGGGTTTGGCGCGATAATAGAACCAGCAATCGTTCAACAGACGAATTTGCCGGAGATCTTTTTTCTGAAAAGCGGACATGAGCTGATTGCATAGCCATTGCGGCATTCGAAATCGTCCTCCTCCCCTCACATGCTGTATGGATAGCATATGGGAGTGGGCGAATGACCGTGCAGGTCCTAAAGCAATTGGCGGCTAGAGCATATCCTCTTCTTCGTACCATTGCTCGAGTTGGGCTTGCAAAGCACGAATTTCCGTGAGCAGCGCAATCAGCGGATACGCGCTTTCGCGGATGGAAGCGAAGGTTTTCTCCAGATCATTAATGTATTGCAGTCCGCCGATAGGCGATTGGTTCTCGTCGAGCAGATCCAGATCACGGAATTCGGCGATCGCTCTGGGCAGCTTCGGCACGTTGTCGGCAGTCAGCTTGGATAATTCTTTATGAAGGCGTAAATTCAAGGCGCTTAATTGATAAGCATGGGAAGCGGGCATCTCCACAAATTGAAGATTTCCTTGCTCCTCCTGCAAGAGAACATAAGACATTTCAGGCATGCGGCATAAGTCTCCCCTCGACCATTTCTACTTGACAGTGTAGCCCAATCCGAGTCTACAATTCAAGTAGGTCAAGCCATTGGGCACGGGATTGTTTTGGCTGATGCCGAGGAGGACGGAGAATGGAAGATCGGGAGTTGCAGAGTTGGGTGGAACGGGTATCGCTTGAATTTTTCGATCAGCCGTTTCTGCATAAAGCTTCGTTTAATTCGCGGCTGCGGGCGACGGGCGGACGTTATTTTACGAAAAGTCACAATATCGAGATCAGCCCCCACCAATTGGAAGTACACGGAGCGGAAGAGACGGAGGCAATCATTAAACACGAGCTCTGCCATTATCATTTGCATTTGCAGGGCAGAGGATACCAGCATCGCGACGCGGATTTCAGAAGCCTGCTCGTTCAAGTCGGCGCCACCCGGCATTGCCGCCCCCTTCCGGGAGCGGAAGCTAGGAGATTGCCGGTCAAGTATTTGCTCGTATGCGCGGACTGCGGCATGAGTTATCCCCGCAAGCGCCGCACGGATCCTCGCAAGTATGCGTGCGGGCGCTGCAGGGGGAAGCTTAGATTGTTTCAGGCGAAGCCGCAGAACCGTTCTTGACCTCTTTGGACGTGCTGGAGCCGGCAGTCTTGTTGCGGACGAATAAGGCGATGCCGAGGAACGCGAGAACCATCATCAATGCTCCTGTCTCAAGACTCGGAACGATATGGTGGGCGAAATCTTGGGGCGAGCGGATCATCTCGCCCGATTGGAAGATCAGGCCGCTGATCGCGATGCCGAATACGCCTCCGAGCTCGCGGGTGGCATTCCCCATGCCGCTAGCTTCTCCGGCCGCATTCTCCGGTACGGACGAGATCAGGCCGTGGGAGAGCGGAGTAAAGCTAAGGCCCATTCCGGTGCCTGCCAGCATCATCGGTCCGATCAGATAGAAGAATGAGACATCGAAACCTTGTGAGCGAATAAGGAACGCGAACCAGGCGAGAGCGACGGCTTGAAACAGGAGACCGCTCAGAAGAACGGTTCTGTTGCCGAGCCGGCTGATCGCAAGACCGGCTAGAGGAGCCGCGATCATCGTCATCGTCGTCCAAGCCATTTCTTTAACGCCCGCTTGAAGCGGCGTATTGCCTTGTGCTTGCTGCAGGAACAAGGTGAGCAGGAAGATGGCGCCGAAGACGCCCGCGTTCATCCAGAAGCCCGCGAACGTATAGAACGTGTAAGCCCGGCTGCGGAAGAGATCGAAGCGAATGAACGGGGTTTTACGCGTTCTCTCCCAGAAGTAGAATAGCACGAGCAATATGCCTCCAAGCGCTAACGAACCATACACCGTCGGCGTTCCCCAACCTATCGAATTCCCTCTTTCCAATCCGAATACGATCCCGAACAACCCGGAAGTCAATAGCAATACGCCAAGCGGATCAAGCGGCTTGCGTACGCCGCGCGACTCGTCGAGCCATCTTAATCCGAGCAGGAATGCGACGATGCCGACCGGAACGTTAACATAGAAAATAACTTGCCACGGAGCGCCTTCCATGATCAATCCTCCGACGAGTGGTCCGATGCTTAAGCCGAGGCCGGAGATTCCGGACCATAGACCGATCGCAGCAGCCCGTTTCTCGGCCGGGAACGCGTTGTTGACGAGTGTTAGGCTGAGTGGGACGATCGCAGCCCCGCCGACGCCTTGCAGGGCTCTGGAGAGGATCAAGGCGATCGAGGTGTCGCTAAGGCCGGAGAGCAGGGATCCGAGCGTAAAGATAACGACCCCGGAAAGAAATACTTTTTTCCTCCCGATGGAGTCGCCCAGTACGCTGAAAGGAATGAGCAGCACGGCAAAAGCGAGCGTATAAGCGTTCATGAACCATTCAAGATCGGACAGGGTAGCGCCGAGGTCTTGTTGAATCGAAGGCAAGGCGACTCCAAGAACCAGATTGTCGAGCATGGCCATAAACAAGACGATGCACGTAACGAATAACAAACGTACGCGAGCGGGCGTGAACAAAGAGAATCTCTCCTTTTGATTATGGGATTTTATTTATTGATAAATAAACAAAAGTGATAATAATGCCTATGTTTTGCATAAAAGCCCAATGACAATTTTATTTATTGATAAATAAATGAAGTTTACACAAACCCCGATCAATCGAGGTCTTCGTGCCACGGAGACAATTCCGGAAGTTCCAGGATTTCAGACAGCGTGATGATGAGACCACAGGAGATGAAGATGCTGGCTTCCGTACCCGGTTTTGGGACGCCGGCCGTTTTGAAACGCGTCTTGACGGTGTTGTAGATCCGGGAATGGGTTCTTCGGGAATATTCCCTTATGGCAGGCTCCGGAGTCGTGAAGCATTGCATCAGAAGCAGAATTTCGTTCCTGTAGCTTTCAAGCAGCGTATTGAAGGCTAATCCCATCTTATGGGCGAGTTCCTCGGGAGGGGCATCGACGGCGGAGAAAGCTCTGTGGAGCCGTTCGTATGCTCGTTCCAGCACTGCCAGGTATAACTGTTCTTTCGATTTGAAAAAATGGAACACGTAAGGCTGTGTGACGCCGACGGCTTCCGCGACATGCGCGGTCGTTGTTTTATAGAAGCCCTGGGAAGCGAACAAGGCTGCTGCGCTATTCATAATTTGGTCTTTCCGGCTTGCTGCGATTTCTTCTTTAGGGCTCAAGAGGGCTTCTTCTCCTTTGCGAAGGATTTGATTTAATTTATTAATCAATAAATAACATGAGACGAGCGGCGATGTCAACTGGATATCGGTGATTAGCATGTCCAAATTGACGTAAAAAAGGTGGGTAAAAAAGAATCTAAAAAATTTGTCACGGAATGCTTGACTTCCCCTTGATCTCATGATAAATTATTACTTGTCGCTTTTGAAACTTTCCCTGATAGCTCAGTCGGTAGAGCACTCGACTGTTAATCGAGTTGTCACAGGTTCGAGTCCTGTTCGGGGAGCCATGGGGAGATACCCAAGTGGCTATAAGGGGCTCCTCTGCTAAGGGAGTAGACGTGTCATGCGTGCGAGGGTTCGAATCCCTCTCTCCCCGCCACCTATGGTGAATTCAATAAGACGACTTGAAAGAGCCCTCGGCTAAGCCGACGGGCTCTTTTTGATTTTGATGGCTCGTTAGGCTAATAAAATGAAGTGCAAAAATGCAACTAAATTGGGCGCGGTATGCCCTTTTTGGGCGATTAATTGCAAAAATGCAATTAATTCGAGGGATTTTTGCGTTCGGAGGCCTTCACTCTTTAAATAAGTGTATATTTGCAACTAATTTAATAAACCGCTTTGTTTATCTTCGACATAGTTGCATTATTACAATTAATTGCGATTTCAAAAGAACTTTTTTCCGTTTGCTGGCGTCAAACTAAAAAAAGAACTTATGCCAAAGGTGATCCAACGTGCTGATACCTTCGCGAGTGAAGAAAACCATTTCATTGATATGCCTAATAACTGTGGGTTTGCTGACAGCTTCCTGTTCCAATGGAACGATCGAGAACACTGGGCCGTCGGCAGCAGTCGAGTCTACGCTCGAAACCGCCATGGGCGCCGTGCAGCAATCTCCGGAAGAGAAAGATGAAGCGTTCGAGCCTTACTTGCTGGCCTCGCTCCCTGATCGGCGCATCAGCCTGTTCGCAGAAGAAAACGGCGTGACCTTGCAAACAGGTGATCTCAAGCGGCAATACGAATGGAACTATATGACCCCGCGAGGAATAGTGCCTCGTCTACATGTCCGGGATTACGACGGCGACGGGGCGGACGAGCTGGCTGTCATTCTGTATATGGGTTCGGGAACTGGGGTTTCTGTGGAGGAGCTGCATCTCATCAAGCTTGACGATCTTCGGGATTACGCGCTGCAGGAGAACGAGTACCGTCCACAGATCGAACAAGCGATTGCCGATCTGAAAACAAGTTCGGCTATCCCGCAACGTTATGCGGACGAGACCCTTCTTTTCGGCAATTGGGTTGCATACGATGCTAACGAGAGCGGATTGCGGACAACGATCGGAATAGGGATTGCGGGTAAGGAGAGCCCGATGTCGGTATATATTGGGGAGCTAATCGCGGACGTGAATTACAAGGACGGCGCATTCACGTTATCCGGTTTTCGTTTCGAAAAAGCCAAGCAGGAAGCCGAAACCGTCCAGCCTTCTTAAGTCGATTTCCCATCCATAATAAGGCAATAAAAAAATCTACGATTTGTCCGAAAAAATGCTTGCTATCGTCATTTAGTTCAGATATAATCATATTTGTCGTCTGAAGCGGGTAACGCTAAGATGCGGTGGATAAGGCTTAAATGGCCCCTTGGTCAAGCGGTTAAGACACCTCCCTTTCACGGAGGTAACAGGGGTTCGAATCCCCTAGGGGTCACCATGAGAGCCATTAGCTCAGTTGGTAGAGCACCTGACTTTTAATCAGGGTGTCGAAGGTTCGAGTCCTTCATGGCTCACCAGTTATCTAATCCGTGAGCTTGCTTGACTCGGACGACATAACAACATATGCGGTCGTGGCGGAATGGCAGACGCACCAGCTTGAGGGGCTGGCGGTAGCAATACCGTGGAGGTTCGAGTCCTCTCGACCGCACCATACTTAAGATGATGAAATCTCTTGCAGAGCAAGGGATTTTTTTGTTTGTGTTTTTTAGAGTGCGTGTGGAGAAGGATGGAAAAGCGCTCAAAATGCCTCTGAAGTAGCACCGTGGTAGCAAACATAAAAAAGAGCAGCCCTAGAAGCGAAAGAAAGTGATTTTTTTGTGGTTAAAATTTGTGATTGATGATTTCAAGGAAGGTCTGGGAGTATAAAAAACTTGAAGTCGTGATTGTCTATTGGGATGATTAGCATTGAAAATCATCGTACTTTGCCATGTGGGACGTGGGTTGGGGACAAATACGATGAAAAACATCGTTATGAGGAGCCTGCCGCCCATGGTGTCTCGCTCCCCTGGGGATTAGAGATGAAAATCATCGTACTTTTGCCTTGTGAGGCATGGTTGGGGAGCAAGTAAGATGAAAAACATCGTTATTACGAGTAGCATAAGCGATGCAGCGTAGGATGAGGGTGCGGATACGAATACCCAAAGGACCGTCAGGGCAATCCCTGACGGTCTTAAGTCGTGTCGATGGCAGTTCACAACTTCCTTAACTCATTCAGAATATCCTCCGGATCAAAGCGCTTCATAAAATCCGGGTTGACGTACGCGGAACGGATAATGCCGGACTCGTCGATCATGAAGGTGGAAGGAATGGGGAGTATCCACCGCTCGGTCGCGTTGTATTCGGTCAAATTCAGCTTGAACAGGTTCGTCATGATCTCCTGAATGTACGGCGGTACGTCGTACAAAATATTGTAAAAGGCGGCCACCAGACCGTTTGGATCGCTCAACACTTGGAACTGCAATCCTTCCTTCTCCTGTTGGGAAAGCGTGTTGTCTGGGCTTTGCGGGCTAATGGCGATGAGTCTGACGCCCAGCGCTTCAATCTCCGGCAGCACTTTCTGATACGCCCGGAGCTGCGAGTTGCAGTAAGGACACCAGCCTCCGCGGTAGAAGGTTAGAACGACAGGTCCTTTGGCCAGTTCGTCGTACAAGTAAACGGGGATGCCCATCGAGTTTTTCAGCGTAAAATCTTTCGCCTTCTGCCCTTCCTGCAGGCCATACTGGAATCCCGACTCCTGCTGCTCCCGGATCGAACGGAACATCTCGGCCTGGACTTCTGCGGGCGAATGGGCGATAAACTGTTGTTTCATTTCTTCTAGCTCTTGATTTAATGACATGAATAATTCTCCTCCTTATTTTAACCCAATAACCAGAAAAGCGATGCCAATTACGATTGAGAGGTAGCCGGCAATTTTTTTAACAGGACCGCCCCATTTTGCCAATTTGCTTAGAATGGAAATGGAAAAGACTGCAACAGCCGCGAGTATAATGCCTTTCCCTAACGAATAGGTCGTCATGAGCAACGCTCCGTGTAGTGGACTTCCCTGAAGTGCGATATAACTAATCAGCGCAAAAAAGATGGGAATCGCACAAGGCGAAATAACAAGTCCATAAGGAATTCCTAGCTTGAAAGCGGCCAAGTTGCTTTGCGGGAGTTCTGGCCCGCTGAGCGGCTTTTGGAAAGTAGGCATTGCGAATGATATGACACCAAGCAACTGCAGCCCCGCTAATATGTCAAAGAGGGGCGGAACCCAGGTTAGCAAACGATATTTCTCAACAGAGGGCAGGAACTGTTGACCGAGCAGCGCGATGATCAAACCAATCAACACCGAGGTGACAACCGTACCCAAGATAAAGTTGACAGCGATCCGAAAGGCTTTTCTTCTATTGCCGGCAGCTCCTTTCTGGACATAATTCGCAAACATAGCAAGCACGGGCATATAACATGGCAATATCGCGCTCATGATTCCGACGACGAACACAAGGATGTAGGTAGAGGCGGAAATTCCGCCTGCAATCGTAAAATGATATAAATCTTCCATGCGTTTCTCCTTTTATCTAGTGGATTTATCTTCATGATTAAGCAATTCATATACACGTTCGCGAAGCTTGGGCAGTGAGGGCAAAGTGGTAAATTCTGATTTTCCATTGATGAGAATCGCTCCGGCGCTGAAAATGTTCAGTTCCTGAAGACGCTCAAACTGATCGACCACATGTAACTCCTGAATCTCGATTTGCGGAAAATCCGCCGCTACTTGATTCACTACCTTTATCGCTTTTTGACAAATTGAACACCCCGGTCCAGCTGATACAACCTCAATTAACAAAAGACCTCCTCCTTCTATCCATTCTGTTAAACATCCTCCATGCAAAAGGAAGATTTGCTATGATTATAAAGGTCGAGCTGTTAAATCCTTGTTAAGTAAGTGAAGCTCCAAAAGACTGCATGATTTTCCTCGTTTCGCGGAAAAATGTGTGATATTCTATTACCGTTGTCATGGGAGGAAGGAGTGGTGATATGCGAGTCCTCATTGTTGAAGATGAGGAGGACCTTTCACGCGCATTAGCGAAGGGTTTAAGGCGGGAAGGTTATGCAGTGGACATCGCCGTTGACGGGCTAACCGGGTGGGAACTTGCGGATACCAATGATTATGACGTTATTCTCCTTGACATCAATCTTCCGGAGCTGGATGGAATTTCACTTTGTCAACGAATTCGCCAATCCTCGCACCACAACGATGTTTTTATTCTCATGCTGACAGCTCGCAACCATCCGGACGAGGTGGAAGAAGGGCTCGATTCGGGTGCGGATGACTACCTCCGTAAACCGTTTGTGTTCAATGAGTTGCTTGCTCGCATCCGGGCACTCCTTCGCCGGAGTTCGTCCGTGAAAAGCCCCGTCCTGCAGTTCGATCAGCTTACCCTTAATTCGAAGACAAAGGAAGTCTGGTTCGAGAATGTTCTTCTTTCATTGACGAAAAAAGAATTCGGTTTGCTCGAATATCTGTTACTGCATCCCGGCGAGGTCATTTCATCGGAAAGACTTCTTGAGCATGTTTGGGATATCCATGCGGATCCCCTTTCCTCAACGGTTCGGGTTCACATTAATTCCTTGCGCAGAAAGCTCTCGTACCATGATCCAGAGGCAGGAGAAAGGTATATTCAGACCGTTCAAGGTTATGGGTATAAATGGGCTCTGAGCACAACTGCAAAGAAAGAGGACACGACATGAAACCGTGGAACCGGCTTTCACTGCGTGCAAGAGTGACGCTGTTATCTATTCTTTTTTTGGCGATATTGATTACTTTATATGTGGCTATAGAGTCTTTTTTCTCCGTTTACAGGATTGTATCCGAATTGCAGGGGCGAATCATAAGCCTGGTTGTCGTTCTAACAGGTATGATTCTCAGCTCGCACTGGCTCGCCGTGATTATCCTGAAGCCTGTGAAACGGATGAGCGAAACAGCCTCTGGAATAACGGCAACCACCCTGCACAAACGTCTCGAAATTGACCAACTACATGACGAATTAAAGAAGCTCGGGATCGTATTTAATGCGATGCTGGATGGGCTGGAACACTCTTTTAAACAACAGGCCCGTTTCGTTTCCGCGGCCGCGCATGAATTAAGAACGCCGCTGTCCATCCTACGCACGAATCTTGAAGTGGCCGGAGACGCCGATGGCATTGATCCAAGCGAGTGGAGAGATTACAGGGCGACAACAGAGCGGACGCTCGCGCGATTAGAGTCATTAACGGAGGATTTGCTGCTGCTGGCTGACGGCACGTACGATCGGGAGCATAGCGAGCACAAGATTGTGGAGCTTGCCGACATTCTCGCGGACGTAACTTCTTTTATGGAACCGATGGCTGTCAAATACGGGGTGACGCTTCATCTGATGGAGCCCTGCGCCGCTTTGGTTAAGGGGGAAGAAAGCTTCTTATTCCTGGTCTTTCGAAATCTGCTAGACAACGCCATCCGGTATAATCGGCCCAATGGGAACGTTACGCTGCAGGTTTCAAATGAAGATGGCCGGGTTGTGGTTCGAGTTTCGGACACGGGAAATGGAATATCCCCTTCGTCAAGGGAGCTGGTTTTTGAGCGGTTTTATCGAATCGACTCGTCACGGGCACGTAGAAGTGGCGGGGCTGGTCTGGGGCTGTCGATTGTCCGCCATTTGCTTGCATTTTTCCAGGGGAGCGTTGAACTGGAGACGAGTTCCGAATTAGGAAGTGTGTTTAAGGTAACGTTGATCCGGGGTTAAGAAGCTCGACTTCATATAAATGGGTTACACATTTATATGGATAAATAACTAATGTTTTGTACATAACTTATGCAGGTGGCTGAATTAACTGTCCAGGACATAGAGCATGGGGCCAGGTTCCGAGACTTTACTTTAGCCTACGACGGATAGGAACCAAATAGCCTAAGTTCCCGGTTATGTAGGCTTCCGAGCAATCACGGATACAACGGGAGAATTGGCCGCGACATTGAGGGGCTGGCGGTAGCAATACCGTGGAGGTTCGAGTCCTCTCGACCGCACCATACTTAGGATGATGAAATCTCTTGATAATCAAGGGATTTTTTTGTTTGTGTTTTTTAGAGTGCGTGTGGAGAAGGATGGATAGTGCTCAAAATGCCTCCGTGGTGGCACCGTGGTTGCAAACAGAAAAAGAGCACCTCCTGAGCGACTGGTTGCCCAGCTGAATATTTCGATGTAGTAGAGCCATTAGTTTAATGAGCCAGAGCCACTGTGTCCCAAATAGAGCCATTATGTTATTGTACAGGTCCATGCGGGGATTAAACGGGCAGGATAGTTCAAAAGTTTCGCGAATACCCTACATATAGAATTATTTACGAAGTTCGTGAATAGAACGTTATACGACAGAGCGAGGCATATTCAATGGGAGGGATTTCTATCGAGGCTATAAAGTACTCATTTACTTTGTCTCGAAGTGAATATATTCGATCAATGAATTTGTTCTTCACAGTTATTGATATGTTCAAGATTAGTACTAGTATCTTTGCAATAAGTATAAACTTTATTTTTGGTTCTTTAATGCTTTTTTACAATGAACATAAAGGTTGGATTCTTGTTTGTATAGCAGTAATTATTTTCCTTTTGAATTTTAACGGTAGGTATCTTAATTTAATCAGAAGTTATAATAGTGATAGGAATTATAGGGAGATTTTTGAAATTGAATTAGACGAAAAAGGGATTAAATCTTCAACTCATAACTCAAGCTCTTATTTTGAATGGTCATATTTTGAAAGAGTTATTGAGAAGGATAAATACTTTTTCTTTGTGTTTGAGAAGAAAAAAGGATTTGTAATTAAACAGATGGAGAACAAAGAGCAAAAGGAAAGATTTATAAGGATCCTAGAAGACAATCGACTTAATAAGACTTAATTGGGTATTTCAAGGCTCCGTCGTATAACACCATATTCACGCATCGGGGCGTTGCCCCTTGGTCCGGCAGAAGTTGAAGAGGATTCGATTGGAGCAACTCAGATACAGGGAAGCAGAATCAGCCGGACACATCCAACTCCCTAACCGCATCGCGGCCGCCTTCGGGCTTAAGGGAGTTGGACGTCGTGAATACAAAACGTTAGATGAAATTAATGCAAAATCTATAAATAAAAAATTCAAAAGGAAGTGTATATTATTATTTTGTTCTTATTAAAGACAAGAATTAACAGAAAAATTTCTAGGCTGTTTTATGCATATGATTTCGAGGTAAATTTTTCTAACGAGAAATATAAAGTAACCTCGTATTCCTGGAATGGAAGAATGGATGATTTTATCCTTGAATTCTATATTAATAAAACGAAATATATTTTTCATTGCAACAGAATAATTAGTGAAGAGAAAGCTTTTAACTTTCAGAAGCTAAATATCTTAAAGCAACTTGAAAAAGAAATTAAATATCTTCAACGTGCTTATTCTAGAGGGATTTATAATAAGGATTATTTACCCTTTACAAATTGGACAAAGGAATCTAAGGAAAATTAATAATTCAATATTAGCCTATTCAAGAAGGATTAGCTTCATCTAACATCATATTCACGTTTCGGGCCATTCGGCCCTCGGTCCGTACCGGAGTTAGAAGAGGATTCGGAGATGCAATTGACAGAAGCAGGAATCGGAAGCAGCCGGATACATCCACACCGACAAAGCGCGTCGCGCTCGGCGACTTCGTCGCCTTAAGTCGGTGGGACGTCGTGAACACATTAACGTTAGATGAATGATGGCGAAATCATTAAGAGCGGAGAGTACCTATGGAAGTACTACAAGGTAAGTATCTTAAACCAGCTAAAGATAGAAACTCGTTCGAAATATTTAATGCGGAACCAGAAATACTACTTAAGATCGCATTTTTCTTAAGAGAATATGGATTTGTTTCACGACCGATGATTGTTGGATTCGATGGAAATTATTTAGATCTAGAACAAGACAATATAAAGTTACATCTAGGTTGGGACGTATGGAGTGGATTATTTTTATCTGCAATTGATGAAGAAGGTGACATCTGGGTTGAAAAACTTGGAGAAGAAATAAATATTAAGTTAAAGGAATCGTACTTTGGAGTGCTACGATAAAAATGCAGTCGAAAAACACCCTCGTATGAAATAAAATGAAAGCTAACGAGGGGACGAGTGACAATGAACAGGTACGACAAGGCATTCAAAGAAGAAGCAGTAAGATT
>NZ_VNJJ01000002.1 GCF_007786475.1 Cohnella terricola
AAGAAAAACGATTTATTGACATGCGGACATACCTAGTATGGAAAAAAGAAAAAGGTAGCCGTGTTTAACTGCATCCGGCTAACCTCATCTAAAGAGAATATACACATAAAAATGGACTTGACCAGACCGCGGCGGAAACCGACAAGAGTTACTCGATTATATCGTGCTACTTCCAGGCCACGCCGGGAAATGTCCATTCTCAGCCGCTATCCCCGCCTATGAAGCTTCCTCAGGAGAACTTGGTGCTTCCGGAGACGTCAGCACGATCTTGCCGTCGGCGAGCTCGAGCTTGACCTTGTTCGAATCTTTGACGCCGATCGATTCGAGATACGCGGCCGGAACTTGCAGACGGCCGGCTTTATCGAGCACCGCGAACTCGACGTGCGAGTCCTCCTCCGCCTGCGCGATGCCCAGTTCGAGCTCGGCAAGCTCCTCGGCGTAGGATTTGCGCCGCAGCATCTCCGAAGAAATCTTGCCGTCGCGGATCGCGACGACGCGGTCCACTTTCTTCGCGAGCAGCGGATCGTGCGTGACGATGACGATGGTAATACCGATCGTCCGGTTCAATTCGCGGAACAGATCCAGAATCTGATCGGCCATCCGCGAATCGACCGAGCCGGTCGGTTCGTCTGCGAGCAGCAGCTTGGGGTGGTTAGCGAGCGCGATAGCAATTGCCACGCGCTGCTGCTCGCCGCCGGACAACTGGTGAAGCTTGTTGTTTTTGCGGTGGGTGAGCCCGACCGCCTCGAGCAATTCCAAGGCGCGAAGCCGCTTGCGCTTGCCCTTGAGCAGAATCGGCAGCTCCACGTTCTCGAGCGCGCTCAGATACGGAATGAGATTCCGCGCATTGTTCTGCCAGACGAAACCGACGCTCTCTCGTTTATAACGAACTAAATCCCGCTCGCTCATCTTCAGCATGTTCTTGCCGTCGATCTCCAGCCTGCCCGCCGACGGCCGGTCCAGCCCCCCAAGCATGTTAAGCAGCGTGGATTTGCCGCTTCCGCTGTTGCCGATAATCGCCATCAGTTCTCCGGCATCGATCTGCAAGTCCAATCCTTGCAGCGCGAACACTTCCAGATCGGCCGCTTTGTAGATTTTGACCAAGCCTTCGCACGTAATCATCGGTTAATCCTCCCCCAACTTGAGCGCTTGATGGACACGGATCCGGGAGAGCATGAAGCTTAGAATGGCTAGCCCGATCGCCAGCATGAACCCGACGATGGAATATAGCCGGATAAAATCGATCGCCGCGAACGCAACCTTAAACGGCGGAACGAGACTGCCCGGATTAAAGGCAATCTGGAAGTTCGGCACGAATAGCCTGCTCGCCAGATTGCCGACCGTCACCCCGATTAGGATCGCCGTTCCCGAAGTAAGCAACTGCTCGAGCGTCAGCATGGCAATTAATTGCCGCAGCGACAAGCCGATCGCCCTCATGATCCCGTTCTGCAGCGTCCGTCCTTTCAACGACAAAATCCAATAGAGCAGGAAACCAATAAAGCTGACCGTGATCGAGATGATGAAGCCAAGCGTCAATATCCCGTTCAGCGCCAGCAGAAACGGATCGTTCTTGGCTTTAACCAAATCCTCTTTCGTATTCACGATGCTCGTTATCGGCAGCTTCTGCTTCTCGATGCTCTCGTAAAGTTCTTCCGTAGAGTACCCCGGCTTCATCTTCAGCCATACTTGGTACGGCTCGAGAGCAAGTTGGAACTGAATGCGTCCCAAGTTCCCGACGATCAGCATTGGCGCATTGTTTTTCGCGTTCTTGTCGGACGCGTTAATCGAACCGATCGGAGGGTTCGGATTAAAGGTTGGAAAATAATCGATGATACCGAAAACGACGAACGGTTGGGAATTGACTTTATCCCATCCGACATTGATCGTATCGCCCTTCTTCAAGTTCCGTTGCTCCGCTAGCGTTCTAGAGATAAGCACCGCGCGAGAATCGGATGCGATCAAGTTCATGTATTCGTACAAAGGGTAATCCAGTAGATGATTCGGAAACCAAGCCGTTCGCCCGAAATCGTCGCTTTCGATACCGATCAGCGTAGCCGTTCCTTGCTCGTTGCCCACGGAGAACACCGCTTTCGGTTTGACGAATACTTTGGCCGCTTCTTCGACACCGTCAAGCTTTCGATACGGTTCAAACGAAGGCTCCAAATAATGAATCACTTTCGAAGTTGACGCCTCATCGTTCCCGGGCGAGCCGCCGAACACCGGAGGCCCGCTTGGACTCCAAGACGCCGGCTTATCGTTCGCCCATTGCGATTGCAAAATGAATTCCGCCCCATGGCTGTACCGGATTCTGTCTTCATTGTTGGCGTTTATCGTGCGGGCGGCGCCCGCGCTGAATACGCCGATCGCGATTGTCATGATCAGGAATACCATCAGAAATTGATATTGGCCGTTTGAACGCCCGACCTGAATCAGCGTCGCGTACAGGGATGGCGGCCACCATTTGCGCCCGACCCAGTAAATCAGCCTTAATGCATACGGGTATAACCTTAGCAGCAACAAACCCGACCCGATAACGAACAAAGCCGGCATGACGAATTGCAGCGGATCGAGATTCAAATCGTCCGAGTTTAATCCAAGACTTTGCAGATCCTTTAGCCGATTTCGGAACGTATACAGCCCGTATAAGGATACCGCTAGCGCGAGCACGTCGAGATAAGCTTTGTGCCAAAATGGCGTACGCTGCATTCGAGCCAACTGCTGCTTATGGCCGACGATGGACACCCGGGTCGCTAGCATGACCGGAACGAGCATCATCAAGAACGAGACCGCTGCGGCAACGCCTCCATACAAGAAAGCTTGATCGTTAAGATGTACCGTCATTCGCGAGCGTTGTACGAACTCCAGAAAACCGTTGGACGCGCCTAGCACTTTCGTCAGCCCCACCCCGATGAACGGTCCCGAGATCCAGGCGACGGCGCAGAGCAGCGCCCCTTCGATCGCGAAAGAAGCGACGATCTGCCATCTTGCCGCCCCCCTGCTTCGCAGGATGGCAATCTCGTTCTTCTGTCGGTCGACGATCAAGTTCGATACCATGAACATGTAAAAACCGAGCATAATCAATACCGGTACGTTTAACGACCACATCAGCTTGCTTAATTGCTTGGAGCGTTCGAAATATTTCTGGATCGTATCGATCGCCGGAGCTCCGAATTCGATTTGCGTACTGATGACCATGGATTTGATCTTGGCCCGAATCTCTTTATCCGTCTCGAGAAAACCCTTCACGTTCCCAAGCTCCATCTTCGAATAATCGAGGACGAAATACCAACCGCTCGAGGCAACCGGAACTTTATTTCCTCTAATGAATTCGCGATCGAACAAATCTTCGTCGACGATGAACGCGGTATTCAGATCAACCAGGCTCGGGGTGCGGAAATACGGATCGTCGTCCTGCCGTTTACTGAACACTCCGACGGGTTTTATCTTGACCGTGCCGACAATACTGTCATCGTTCAGCGTAAATACTTGATTCAATACGATCTTAAAATTGGAAAGCGCCTGCTGTGTCACTAACGTCTCGTAGATCCCGTTCACGGGCACCCCGGACGGAAGCCTCCCGTCCACTAACCGGATATGCTGCTCCAGGCCTGTAAGGGAGCGGAGCGTGGCGGTCGGCGGATTTTTTTTCAAAACGGTTCCGCCTTCTTGAACGAACTTCACCGATCTCGTCCGTCTTTCCCTGACGAATTCTTGGATCGGAACCCCGAATCCCGGTCCGACATTATCGGCCATGAATCGATCCATCTCATCGATCTTGGAAGCGCGTTGGTCCGGAGCTTCATTATAGAACCCCATCAACGACCAATGCTGCCCCGGGTAAATTCCCTTATCTTTCTGGAAGGTCTCCAGATCCTTAACCAACATGCGGGTTAGAATCGCTTCGGAGTAGATGGGCATCGTGCCTACAACCGCAACGCTCAGCAATATTCCGAAGAACAGGCTCGATACGAGCCATTTGTTCTGAACCATTTTACGTAAAATCATCACCAATAAGGCCACGCTGAAGCCTCCCTGAACCTAGAGATGCGTTAATTATTATTGCATTACGACCACTTGACCTTCTGTGAGCCCTTTGACGATCTCGATTTCCGTAGACCCGACAATTCCCGGCTCGACGTCGATCTCGCGAAGCCGTGTGCCGTCCTCCAGAACCCTAACGAAATTACGTCCGAGATAAGAACGCAATCCGCTCCGCGGAATCTTGATCACGTCTTCGCGTTGCTCCGTAATGATCTTTACGCTGGCGATCAAGCCGATTTCGGCATCCTTCGGCAAATTGGGAACTTCGATATATAGCGTTCTGTTATATTTCTCCATCAAATCTTTGTTCGCCGTCTCCGGAGAGGAAGCCGGTGTTTGCGTGACTTTGCCCGACACTTTCTCCCCTTTGAGGGTAATTTCCGCCGGGACGCCGACTGCCACATCGTGAATATCTTTCGGATCCTCGACGCGCAGGGCGAGCCGCAGCTTGGTCGGGTCCGCAACAGTGACGAGCGTTTGATAGGCCTCAACATAATCGCCTTCATTCAGCGACTCCGCGAACACGACTTCGCCATCCATCTTCGCCTTAAGTTGCTTGGAATTGAATTGCTCGGACAGCCGATCGTATTTCATTTGCTCGACTTCGAACTGAAGCTCAGCGATTTTAAGCGCTTGATCGTCCGCATTCCGAGCTTGCCGAACTGCGTATTTCGCTTTCTCGAGCGCGAGTTGCTGCTCTTTTAGTTGTATGTCGAGTCCATCCAATATCAATTGGACGAGAATATCGCCCTTTTTGACCTGGTCCCCGGATTTCACCAGAATTTTGTCTATCCGTCCGCCTTTGCCCGAATATTGAGCAATCTCCGTCGCGACGGATTCGAACGTCGCGCTTCCCGTGATCGCCTTAACGATCGAGCCTTTCTCCGCGGTCACGGTCGAATAGTTTTCTTGTACGGGCTTGACCAAAGGCGGCTTAAGCGCCTCTTCTTCCTTAGGCAATAACGAGCAGCCCGCTAGTGTGCTCCCGAGAAGGAGCGAAAGCGCCGCTGCCGCCGTTCGATTAAGAGTGCGAGACAATTTGTCCATCCTCCAGTTCGTATACAAGGTCGACGATCTCCATGATGGCCGGATCGTGCGTCGTCAAGGCGATCGTCACGCCGCTTTGCTCAACTAAATCCCGAAACAGCTTAATAATGTGCAGCCCCGTCCGGCTGTCTAGCTCCGCGGTCGGTTCGTCCGCCAAGATCAGCTTAGGTTTATGGGCGATCGCTCTGGCGATGGCCGTTCTCTGCTGCTCTCCACCCGACATCTCGAACGGGCGGTGATGCATCCGGGCTTTAAGGCCGACGCGATCTAACGCCTGAACGGCCGCCTCTTTTCGCCCCTGCTTCGGGTAACCGGATATTCGCAAGACGAACTCAACGTTCTCATAGGCGGACATTAGCGGAATCAAGGCGAACGATTGGAAAATTAGCCCCATTTCCTTGCGCCTGACTTCGTCGCGCCGCTTGCCCGACATCGAAGTCATATCTCGGCCATCGAACGTAATCGTCCCATCCGTCGGACGGTCCAACGCCCCGAGCAAGTTGATCAGCGTCGTTTTGCCGGAACCGGAACGGCCTTTCATGGCGACGAGTTTGCCTGCCGGCAGTTCGAAATCAACGCCTTTCAACACCGTAACCGCGCCGCTTCCCTTGCCGAAGACGCGTGTAACGCCATCCGCGCGGATGATCGCCCCGCTCGCGGATTGTTTCTCAACCGTCTGCATCGATACTGCCGTCTCCCTTCGATCACTCACGTAAGAACATCGCTTTTTTGAAAGCGTTTTCTATTTTCTGTTACCAATATAAGGGCGTGGGTAAATGACTGTCAATTCATTTCCGTAAACTGGATAATATTCGCTACGATTCAAATAAATATACGCCCTATTCCAAGTTAGATATAAATGGCCCCGTCGAAAAAGTTCGTTTGGATCGATAAAACCGCGGATTGCAAGTTCATAGCCTCTACGGTACAATAAAGTCGATCATGAAAATAGTTTTCTTGAAATTTGCAATTAATAAGAAACTAATTTTACTCAATAAGGGTGATGCCATGAGTATTCTGAACGCCATTCAAGAAAAACTAGACAGCCTGCACCAGAAGGAACGGGCTTTGGCGGAATACTTGCTCAACCATCCTCGGCAAGCCGTACAGATGACGATTACCGAGCTTGCTGCCCAATCCGGAAGCAGTCCGGCGACGATCTCGCGGTTCTGCAAAACGTTCCACTCGCACAACTTTCCCGAATTCAAACAGAAGCTCGCCACCGAGCTCGTCCAGATGACGTCCACGCCCAATCAGTATCAGGACATCGTCGCAGGCAATCCCCTGCACGAGATCGTGGCGGCGATTACGGCAAACCATTTGCGATCGATCACGGATACGACCCAGGTGCTCGATCAGGCGCAGTTGCGGCTCGCAATCGAAGCGCTGCACCATGCATCCCGCATCGATCTGTACGGTTCCGCGACTTCCGGCATCGTCGCTCAGGATTTCTTTCACAAGCTGATTCAGATCGGCAAAGCGGCCGCGGCGTTCTCCGATCCCCATCTTCAACTAACGTCGGCCGCATCGATAACGCGGAACGACGTGGCGATCGGCATCTCGTACTCCGGAGAGACGCCGGAGACGATTCATGCGCTGCGGTGCGCCGCCGAACGGGGAGCGACGACGCTGTCGATTACCCGGTTCGGCGCGAACACGCTGACGGAGCATGCGGCCATCAAGCTGTTCACGTCTTCCGCGGAAGTCGGAATGCGTCGCGGGGACATGGCCTCGCGCATGGCAACGCTGCATGTGATCGACGTGCTTTTCACCGGACTCGTTAGCGAGCACTTCGAGCTCTATGTCCCCCGGCTGAGAGAATCTTACCAAACCGTAGAACTGTACACATCAGGCAAAGAGGAGAGAAAAACGAAATGAATATAATTACGTTCGACAGCGATGAAAAGCTTAACGAAGCGGCGGCCAATATTATCGTCGGGCAGGTTCAGACGATTCCACGCGCAGTGCTCGGGTTGGCCACAGGCGGAACTCCGGTCGGCATCTATAAGCAGATTGTGCGCGATTATGAGAGAGGCATGGTCAGCTTCCGCAACGTAACCACGTTTAACTTGGACGAATACGTCAACATTCCGGTCGATCATCCGGAAAGCTATCATTCCTATATGAAGTCCCATCTCTTCGATCATATCGACCTGCCCGAATCGCAGCGCTTCATTCCGAACGGCAACGCCTCCAATCTCGACGACGAATGCCGCCGTTATGACGAAGCGATCGAGCTGTCCGGCCAGATCGACCTGCAGTTGCTCGGATTAGGGCATAACGGGCACATCGGCTTTAACGAGCCTTCGCACGCTTTGATCAAAGGGACGCATACCGTCGACCTCGCCGAGCAAACGCTCGAAGCGAACGCCCGCTTCTTCGCATCGATCGACGAAGTTCCGAAACAAGCGTTGACGATGGGCGTCGGCACGATCCTGAAAGCCAAAAAGATTCTGCTCGTCGTCAAAGGCGCGGACAAAGCGGACATTATCAAGCAAGCTCTACAAGGTCCGATTACGACGGATGTCCCGGCTTCCTTGCTGCAAACGCACCCGAATCTGATCGTGCTGTTGGATACCGCTGCTGCGGGTAAATTGGCATGAGCGACGCGAGCGGAGAATTTCTCGTCGTAGGCGGACGTGTCGTTACCCCGTCCGGAGTCATCGAGCAAGGTTATATCCGGATAAAGGACGGATTGATCGCGGCGATCGGTGCAGTGACCGATCTAGACGGAAGCGAGCCTCTCGCATCTTCCGCTGAACGGATCGATGCGAGAGGCAACTGGCTGGTCCCCGGATTTATCGACGTTCACGTTCACGGAGGCGCCAATCACGATTTTATGGACGCCGACGAAGAAGGCATTAAAGCAATTACGAAATTCCACGCCTCGAACGGTACGACAAGTTTGCTGGCGACGACGTTAACGGCTTCCCGCGAAGATTTGACAGCGGTTTTGGAGAGAGTCAGCTCCTATATGTCCCAACCGATGGATTACGCGCAAATCGTCGGCGTCCATCTGGAAGGACCATTCGTTAACGTCAAATGGAAAGGCGCGCAAAATCCCGCCTACATCCTTCCTCCCCAACCGGAATGGTTGGACGAATGGGTAAGCCGATTCCCGGGCGTCATCAAGATTCAGACGCTCGCGCCCGAGATTGAAGGTTCGCTTGAATATATCGAGAAACTGGCAAGCAACGGTATTGTCCCTAGCTGCGGCCACACCGATGCGACTTACGATCAGATCGTCGCCGCCGCGGACCACGGCTTGCGCCACGCGGTCCATACGTTTAACGCGATGACGCCGCTGCACCATCGTAATCCCGGAACGGTCGGCGCGGTGCTGACGGACGACCGGATTACCGCGGAAGTCATCGCCGACGGGCACCACGTTCATCCCGCCGGCGTCAAGCTTATTACTCGCGCCAAAGGCACGCATAACGTCATTCTCGTCACCGATGCGATGGCCGCGGCTGGAATGCCGGACGGCGATTACGATCTCGGAGGACTTCCCGTCTACATGAAGTGCGGAGTCGCCCGCCTGAAGGAAAACGATAGCCTCGCCGGAAGCACGCTGACGATGATCAGCGCCGTGCGCTACTTGGTGAACGTCATCGGCGTACCGCTTGAAGAAGCGAGCCGCATGGCCAGCGCCAACCCTGCGCGCCAGCTTGGTCTAGACGGCCAGATCGGAACGCTCGAAGTCGGCAAGAAAGCGGACTTCCTGCAGCTCGACGTTTCCTTGGAGATTCAATCGGCTTGGATCGGCGGCAGAAAACAATAATCGGATGCGCCAAAAAAACGGCGGAATAGGCACGTACCTGTTCCGCCGTTTTGCAATTCCAAAATGGAGTCCCGCACTAGACAAGACCGAAGCGTCGCCCTACCTCCGTTAATCTGTCCAGCGCAAAATCGAGATCACCCGTCGTATGCGAAGCGGTCACGATCATCCGAATCCGGCCTTTGTCCATCGCCACCGTCGGGTAGACAATTCCGGTCGCGCTCACGCCTTCTTCCAGAAGTTCTTCGGAGAACCGGGACGTTCGGGCGGGGTCGCCGATGATTACCGGAATGATCGGCGTTTCGCTGATACCCGTGTCGAAGCCGATTTCTTTTAATCGATCGCGGAAATACGCCGTATTATTCCACATCCGGTCGAGCAGATGCTGCGAGAAAGAGAGAACTTGGATAGCCGCCAGGCAAGTCGCCGCAACCGAAGGCGGTTGGGACGTGCTGAACAGGAAAGGACGCGCTTTATGAATCAAATAATCTTTTAACGACTGCGAGCCGGCCATATAACCGCCCACCGCTCCGATCGCTTTGGATAACGTCCCCACCTGGACATGGATCCTGCCGTGCAAGCCGTAATGATCTGCGGAGCCCTTCCCGTTCTTGCCAAGGACTCCGCTGGCATGCGCGTCGTCGACGTATACGATCGCATCGTACCGTTCGCACAAGGCCACGATATCCGGCAACGGGGCGATATCGCCGTCCATGCTGAATACCCCGTCCGTGACGACGACCCTTCTGCGGCAATCCGCACTCTCCTTTAGTGCCGCCTCCAATTGGTCCATGTCTTTGTGTTTGAAAACTTTACGTATGGCTTTGGTTAAACGAATGCCGTCGATAATGCTAGCATGATTAAGTTCGTCACTGATCACCGCGTCCTCTTCGCCGAGAATCGAGGATAGAATTCCCTGATTGGCCGTAAATCCGGACGGGAAGACCAAGGCGGCTTCCGTATTCTTGAACCTGGCAAGTTCGTTTTCCAAGCGATCATGGATATCCAGCGTCCCGACGATCGTGCGGACGGATCCGCTGCCAACCCCGTACTTGGTGATCGCTTCGGTCGCGGCTTGTTTCAGCTCGGGATGGTTGGTCAAACCCAAATAGTTATTGGAACACATCTGCAACACTTTGCGTCCGTTCAGTTCCATCCACGTGCCGGATCCCGTCTCCCATATTTTCAGCGATTGGTATCTACCCTCGTTTTTAAGTCCCGCAAGCTCATCTTTCAAACCTTTAATCTCCATACGATTCACCGCCTTCATCATGAACGAACACGATTTTCCCGCATTGGCCGGAGCGCATCAGCTCGAAAGCCTCCTCGTATTGTTCGAGTCTCAATTTATGGGTAACCAGCCCGCGCAGGTCGAGCCGGCCGGATTCGAGCAATCCTTTTACCTGATACCATGTCTCGTACATTTTTCTGCCCGTAATTCCATGCACCTGCAAGCCTTTGAAAATAATCTGGCTGGACAGGTCTAGCGATACGTCCTTGGAAGGAATGCCGAGCAGCGATACCCTGCCGGCATTGGCGGCGGCATCGAGGCTGTCCCGGATCGCTTGAGGATGGCCCGACATCTCGAGAACGACTTCCGCTCCCAATCCCGCGGTATGTTTCCTAACTTCCTCTTGTAAAGAACAATGCGAGCTGTCGATCAGCACATCGGCGCCCATCTTGCCCGCCATGTCCAGCCGGTAACGATTCACGTCCGCAGCCAAGACCGTTCCGGCGCCGCAGGCTTTCGCCACCGCCGTGGCCATCAATCCGATCGATCCAACCCCCGTGATCAGTACCGTTTTGCCGACGATCTCTCCCGACAATACGGTCTGCACGGCGTTGCCGAGAGGATCCTGTAGACAGGCAAACTCGTAGGGCAGATTGGGGGCATTGTGAATAACGTTGGATGATTTGACCAACGCGTATTCGGCAAAACAACCCGGAACGGTGATGCCGAAGCTTTTGGTGTTTGGACAGACGTGGGCATTGCCCGTCCGGCACATCTTGCAAACTCCGCAAACGATATGGCCTTCCGCGGAAACGTAGTCGCCGACCTTGACGTTCGTTACCCGTTCGCCTACGACCTCCACAATCCCGCAAAATTCGTGACCGAATACGTTGGGCGTGACGACCGTTTTCTCGGCCCAATCGTCCCAATCATAAATATGCAAGTCCGTCCCGCATATCGAAGTCGTTTTAATCCGCACCAATACTTCGTCGGAACCCGGGTCGGGAACGTCAACGGATCGCAGAACGGCGCCGGGTCCCCGCGTTTCCTTGACAAGGGCGATCATTTTCCCATTCATGGACGTCCATCTCCTCCATATCCGCTGCATTATCCTATTCGATATAGTCGCGGATGTTATCTGGACGATTTACGGATACAGATGCGGCGGCAAAAACAAAGCGACGGCTTGGGGATACTCCCCGTGCCATCGCTTTTTTGATCTTGCATATGGTTTTGACTCAATTAAATCATTTCCGCTTGCGAAGTTTTGTTCTTCGCCAGCTTCAAATAGCCGTATACGTTCTGCAGCTCGCTGTTATCCACGAAACGCAAACGCATATTCTCGGCAACGTCCAGTATGTACGGTTTCAAAGCCGCGGCTCCTCCGCCAAGCACGTAGAAGCATTGAATGTCCGGGTATTTCTTCCAACGTTTGCGGATTAGATCCACGATTTTCTGCGCGGCGCGGCCGAAGTAGTTTTGCACGATCGGACGAATATCCGCTTGCCCTTCGCCTACGCGCTGGATAATGAATTCCTGCTTGCGAATGCGCTGGATCAGTTTCGTCCGGCTCGCGAAGCGATACCCGAATTGGTCTTCGACATCGCGAATGATCGAATCCAAATAGGAGGCAAGACCCAATTGCTCCCCTGTGCTGAACTGGTTGTCGATGCTCATGCGTTTAACGACAGGGAAATCCGTCGTTAATGCGCCCATCTCGCAGATGCCGATGCACCCGTAATAAAGTTCCTCGTCTCTCACCTGCAAGTTCTCGTGCGTGGCCATATGGAACAAAGCGGCAGCGCCCTCGATCGAGATAATCGCCCGGCGGATGTTGATGCGAATCGTGCGCCCGCGCAGCTTTGGCGTGGACAGGAAAGTCACTTCATGCTCGCCGACCAATCTCTCTTCGAAGATTTGATGATAACGCGCATATGCGCGCACGGGCAGCCCGGTTCCGATCACGTATTCCGCTTGATCGATCGTTTGCCCGGGTTGGAGCGTGTTCGCCGCGTTCGTGATGCTCGCATAGGCGAGCGCGGTGAGCGCAACGATGAGCGATTGATCGCTGGTCGCTTTATTGTCGGTCTCTTCGAGCTCAGCATTATCCTGATCTTCGGAAGCCAGTTGACCAACGAAATAACGTTGGCCCTTTTTCTTTAGACTCGGACTGTAAACCATTACATCCAACGCCTTGAGAGGAGCGTCTTCCTCTTGAAGAATATGCCTTTCATATCCCGGTGACACGATATTCGGAATAATGATCGGCTCACTCGTTTCATTGACGACAAGCTTAACGCTGTCGTTGCCGATGTCGATTCCCGCTAATCTGAACATGAATACCCTCCTACTGGCTCAAGCCTTGTCCGATTGCTCGATATTATTAATGGATTCGCCTTTGTCCGACAAATTCCTCCTTTTCCACTATTGATTCTTTTCCTTTTTTTCAGTAAAACAAGGAATATGGCAAATTGGGTCGAATTACCTTTAGGTGAAGATGGAGTACACGCAGGAGGAAAGTCATGAAATGGCGGAATAAGCGGTTCACCTTCATGGTGATCCCTGATGCTAACAGCACGGTTAAACGTTTCCAACTGTCGGCGGTATTTCTCGTAGTCGGCGCCTTTCTGATTCTGGCGCTTCTGGTCGGATGCATTGCTGCTTTCCTGCTCTATCGCGGAAATATCAGCCAGATCGACCAACTCAAGCAGGAATTGTCCTCATCGGTCGGAGAGTACAAGAAAACGATCGAGGACAAAAACGAGCATATTAACGAGCTCCAGACCGATCTTGCCGAATTGTCGGGTCATGCCAAAGAGATCGATACCCGCATGAAGGACATCAAAGCGTTGGAATCGCAGCTGAAAGAAATGGTAGGTCTGGAGACGGACACCGACAAATCCCGATCGTCGAACAAGATGTCCATCGAAGGCACGATCGACGAATCCGACCAGTTCGCGATGGACGGCGGAACGGGCGGCGAAGAACTCCCGGTTACGGATCAAGAGATGAATGACCTGATTGAGAAAACTAGGGACGAGTTCACATCTCTCGGTGAATGGATCGAGATCATGAAGCCGGAGCTCGAACTGACGAAAGACGCCGTAGCCAAGCAACAGAAGCTAATCGCGGTAACTCCGACGATCTGGCCGACGGATTCGCGGCGAATCACCTCTACCTTCGGCATACGCAAAGATCCTTTTACGAGGCGGGCTACGTATCATGCCGGTCTGGACATCGGAGGCGACATCGGCGATCCGATCTATGCGGCGGCGGACGGAACCGTCATCGAGGCGGGACGCAGCACTTCCCACGGCAACAACGTGATGATCAGCCACTCCAACGGAGTCAAAACGCATTACTCTCATATGAGCAAAATATTGACCACAGTCGGTACGAAAGTAAGCAAAGGCGATATTATCGGCGAACTTGGATCGACAGGAAGAAGCACTGGTCCGCATCTTCATTACGAAGTCTTCGTCAACGGTGAGCACGTGGATCCTCAACCTTATCTTAAAGCAACGAGAAGGAGTAAATGAACATGTTCAAGGGCAAGAAAAAAGCGAAGATCGACCCGAATACGACGGATACGCTAATCGGCGAAGGAACAACTTTCGAAGGCAAGATCAAATCGGAAGCCGGCTTGCGCATAGAGGGGCAAATGATCGGAGACATCGATTGCGCCGGGGACATCACGATCGGTGAGAACGGGATCGCACGCTCCCATGTCAAAGCACGCAACGTCGTCATCGCCGGACAGGTGATGGGCAACGTCTCCGCTTCCGCCAAATTAACGATCAAAGCGACGGGGCAACTGCACGGGAACTTATCGGCGCATGAGCTGTCCATCGAATCGGGAGGCGTATTCCAAGGATCCAGCAATATGGACGTGGCAGTCGCCGCCGAAGAACAAACGAGCGTCAACGCCGTTGCGAACGAACCGGAACCAAGCGCTCCCGCCCCATCGGCCAATTCCGCACCTGCTCCCACTCCCGCACCTGCTTACAAAGAAGGGGAATCGGTTCTCAAGCCTTGGTAAGTTTGCGCACTCTTCCGCTATTCGTGTATGATTCATATGAAGGTAGACAGCAGCGGCATTGCGGAATGGAGTGATCCAACATGAATGATGAATTAAAAAAAGCTTATGAAACATTAGGTTTACCGGAAGACGCGACGCGCGAACAAGTGGAAAATCGTTATTTCATTTTGCTGAAAAGAGCCCGTTCGGAAAAATCGCGCACGGACTCCGGAGAAGACGACGAGGACACGCTCGACCTGAAGGAAATCAATCGCGCCTACAATATCGTCATCGGCATCGAGTCGGAGAAGATTAGCACGGTCGAGAAACAGACGAAACTCGGGCACTTCTTTTATTACTATAAGGTGCATGTCATTATCGGCATTATCGTCCTCCTGGTTGCCGGATTTAGCATAAAAGAAGGCATCGACAAAAGAAGGGAAGCCGCCAATACGCCCCCTGCCAATCTGACTGTGAGCGTCTTCGGCAACTTTTACTTCGCGGACACGAATTTGCTTGAGCAGAATATGCTCAAGCTTGTTCCGGAATGGCAGCGGATCGCCACTTCCCTCGTCTACAATCCTCCCGAAGTGAGAAGCGAGCAAGACATGGCCTTGCAGCAGAAGAGCGTTCTTATGCTGATCACAGAGAAAAGCGACCTGTACATTACGGACGAGAAAAACTTCAAAACCCTCGCCGGCCAAGGCGCTTTCGTTAAACTGGACGATTTCGTTGCGAAGACGGGCTTACGCATCCCGGATAATAAAATCAAGAATGCTCAAGACAATGATGAGCCTTCCGAGTTTGCTTACGGCATCGACATTACGGGCAATCCCGTATTTCACGGCGTCGAGATGACAGGCGAGCGCGAGATCGTCGCCATTCGGGCCACCGAAGAAAAATGGGCCGACGCGAGTGTATTATTGAAGAAGTTGGTTCAAACGACCCCTTAACGAAAAAAGGCGGATGCGCAGGGATTATTCCCCGGCATCCGCCTTTTTGCTAGAACTGCGGCTCGTTAATCCCAGTTCAGGTAAACCAGTATCGCTTGCAGAACCAGAATGGCCGGCATGCCGATCACGAACGAGAGATGTTTCGTTTTGTGCCGCCATACCCGCATAGCTATTATTCCTCCGGCCGCCCCTCCGATCGCCGCCCATAAGAATAACGTTCTCTCCGGCACCCTTCTTCCGTGCCTTCTTGCCAGATTTTTGTCATGCGCCATTAAGTAGATCGTAATCAAGTTCACGACGATATAATAACCGATGAGTACGTACAATAATCGAACCTCCCGCGCCGATAAGTCTCTCGGATCGGCTCGCAGATCAAGCTGCAGGCTGCGAGCGCTCCCTTGTTTATTTTACATGCGGGACGCAAGGCGAACAACAGCCGAAGGCGTTATCCGCCCTCGGCCGTCGTTACGTTCGCTACGTGTTGAAGTATACGAAGAACGGTTGGTTTCCTTCCGCCGTCTTCCATCCGTTCCATCCCGCCGCATCCGTAATCGTATCCGGGCGGAATGAAACCGCGTATTGCTTTCTAGGTTGTAGCCCGTCCTTAAGCCTCAGAATAACCTCGGTGACAATATTCCCTTTATCGTCCGGATCGATGCTATCAATGCGTAACTCGCCGCCATCTTTTTCATTGATGTAAAATGCAAATCTGCTCGCGTTTTTAATCGGTTCGCTGAACATCACTTTGATCGTATTGCCGTCCAACACGATCGCTTGGGTCGCGTACGGTACCGGATTGCTTACGACAGTTCCGCCGAATGCGGTCGTATCCGCGCCTCCAGAAGCGTTTAATCCCGCTACTCCGGTAACGCGTGCGGTGTAGACGTGTCCGCTGGTGAACAATGCCGGATTGCCGGACGATCTCGTGCGATATTGGATCGTTACCGCCCTGTCGCTTCCCGGAGTGCGCTGCACGAAAGCGCTCCAGTCCGACATCGATGCTCCGGGTCCATTATCGGTGAGATTGGTGATCTTGACGTTTTTTACGTCGGCATCGGACAAAGCCCGGTTAAAGACGATTTCCAGCGTATTTTGATTTACTGCGGAAATGCTTTGAACGGTCGCTTGGATCACCGGATTAGAAACGGCGCCGAATTTCCAGTTCGTCGAAGGATCCATGACGTTGCCTGCGAGATCGGGAATGCCGCTTATTGTTAATGTGTAATAACTCCCGTCCTGCTGCGGAGACGTTCGCAACGTGACCGTCTTCCCGTCGTTCTCCAGCACAGCCTGGGTGACGACCAAACCTTTATCGATACTGTAATGATAAGTCTGCACGGCTTGCTGCGGATCGATTTTCTCTTTGAATACGACACTGACGATCGCTGTCGTGACGTCAATCTTCACTTCCGTAACCTTGGGCTTCACATTGTTAATGTACAGATCGCTGCGCGTGTCCATCACATTGCCCGCCAAATCCTTGACGTTACGGACCGTCAATTGGTACGTCTTGTCCTCGGCTTGATCCGAAGTTGTGAACGTGACGACGCGTTGATCGGGCGAAAGCTGCAAGGTTTTGATTTTAAGCCCATTATTGAACTGATAGTTATTGGCGTTCGTCGCGCTGCTCTGGTCGACCGGCTCGGAGAACCTAAGCTCATAAGCCCGGTTCGGCAATTTGACCGGCTGCGACACGATCGTCGGTTTCGTCGTATCATCGGAAGCGGACGTGTAGCTCCAGACGTTGCCGTCTATCGAAAGCGTATGGAATAATCCGGCGATCTGCCGGTCCGTCCATAGCACGATCGACATGCCGTCCTGGCTGATAGTTGCTTGATATACAGTTCTCGAATTTCCGTATCCGTCTTTCAAAACAAACCTGCTCGTATCAATACTCGTGTCGTAACTATTTACCCATTGCAGCAGATTGATCCGCACGGATTGGTTGGAGATCTGCTCGACTGAGCGGACTTTCAGGGGTTCAACGTGCGTATCCTCGTATACGGTATAAGCCGCCTCGACCAGTAGTCCCCGATTCGCATCTACTGTATAGTCTCCGAGTTGGGGAATCAGCTTACGGTCCAGAGCCAGGCTGACGGCCCCTCTCGCCCACTTGGACACTCGGCCGGTTACCGGGGTGGAGCCCCCGCCGGACAATCCATAACTTCTGACGAGTATGACGGCAAGCTGTTCGACCGTCACGTTCGCTTCAGGCGAGAATATCCTCGTCTTCGTCCCGTTCATGAGCTGAGCGCGCGTAACCGCCTCGATCTCTTTGAAAGACCAGCGCGTCTTCAGAACATCGTTGTAACTCGGCGCCGCGTTTCCCGCAGGCAGCTCCATCAATCGGAATAAAACAGCGGCCAGTTGCTCTCGCGACATCGGCTCGTACAGACGGGAGCTGCCATCCGCGAATCCGGTAAAAATATTTTTTTGCTTCAGCGCTTCGAACTTCTGCTCGGTGGATAAATTCGATGCTCCCCAAGCGGTAAACGGCAAGCTGAGCAGCAGCAACAAGCTAAGTCCAGCCAATACGATTTTCCTCATCCCGCTACCTCCTCATCTCCTCGCGTCTCCCATGGCCTGGGATTCGTTACGGTAGTATAGGATTTAACGCAATTGAGATACATTTTGTTTCGTAATATCGCAAAATATTTTGAGAAAAGATACATTCGGTAACAACTCGTCCAATAAACGGACGAGAGACGTCGGAGCAGTTTACGGTCTGTGTGGAGACTTTCATGTGCAGTGGCGCAGGAGCGCGTGAGGCTGTAGTCCGGCGAAACCGAGTTATATCGTGCGAAATGGGGGAACGGGCGTCGGTAGTTCGGCGAAAACAAAAAACCCGAGCACAAAGCACGGGTTGTAGCGGCATTTCGCCGATTAGGCTCGCGAGAAATAATTCGGGGAGTGCTTGCGGGCGTGAACGACTTTCTTGCCCCCGGCAAGACGCAGCCAGGTCTCGAATCCCGGCTCCCCCCGACGAAGCTGAATCACTCTCGCCCCTCTGCGATACAGCCATCTGCCGTAAGTGTTGTATCCGGTAGCCCGGCCGTAGCATAGTTTGATGCCTCGCAACGTTCCGACGTAGTCGTTGATGTGATCGTGGCCGCAGAACGTACCCATCACGCTCCCCGACTGGACCATCGCCGCGAAGAAACCCGAGTTCAGCTTCGGCGATTGCACCCTCTCGTAACGATGGCCGTGGCAAACGACGTGATCCCATACTTCGCGGTATTCGGGCAGCGGGATGTGGAAGAAGACGAGTCCGGGCACGCCGACTCCTCCGTTGCCCTCTTTCAGCCTGGCAGCCTGTTCGCGGAACCATTCGATCTGACTGGGGCGGATCCAATCGTACCCCGGCACGGCCGTCAATTCGGAATATGCCCCGCTATCGAGGAAATATAGCGCCGCTCCCGTCTTGCTCGAGGAATCCGCGATCGGCACAACGAAGTTGCCGACTCCCGCGATGTTCGCCGGTCCCGTTTCTGCCACCGTTCCCGGAAGCCCCAACTGAATATCCATCAGCTGTTCCTTTGACACGTTTCCTTCGCAATCGTGATTTCCGAAGATGGACGCCCACGGAATTCCTTTTTGCGCGACAACCGACAACACGTCCCGATAGGATTGCAGCGGATCGTTGCAGCGAAGACTCTCGATGACGTCCCCGGTGAGAACGATGAAGTCCGGTCGCTCTTCCTCTAAGACCCGCTCCATCAGCGCGCGCGTTCGTTTGTCTTTCTCCCCTCCGTTCGTCCAATGAAGATCGGTAAATTGCACGATCTTAAACGTGCCGTCCGGACGGTAACTCAAACTTCTGCTCATGGTATGACCTCGCAATCCGACGCTACTCTCTTAACGCGTCGTAGAGTTTGCTGGACATCGTCGATCCGGCGGCTTGGCTCGCCTTTCTTGCCCGCTGCAATTCATCTTTCAATCTTTGATTTTCCGACCTGAGCGCCTTCAGTTCGCTCTCTTTGGCGCTCTCTGCGGCAAGTTTCTTCCCGTTCGCGTAGTAACTGTCCTCGGCGTACGCGCGAAAAGCGATTTCGACTTCCTCGATTCCCTGAGATCGGATATGGCGGTCGATGCTCTCCGCGACCTGGTCGCGAACGTCCTGGCCCCGATCGAACCAATTGACCTCAACGAAAGGATACGAAGGTACGAATTCCCCTCCGAACACTGCGGTCGTATTCAAAACTTCTAATAGAAAATAGTCCTCTGGGCAACTGCAAAATGCAGCCAGCTCCGTCACCAACGATCCGCTGATCGCGCGAATCCGTTCCGGCGGTACTCCCCGGATAAGCAAGTGAGGCATATTACGCCCTCCTTCATCTTTCAATCTTCCAATTCATCAAAAAAAAGTTCCCGCAAGTAAGGGCTCAGAAAAATACCGTCAGGGTCCATCCACTTCCTCGTCTCCAAGAAGCTGTTCCACATCGGGTATGCGATTTTGAATTGCCTTGCCCTTAAAGAATGCAGCTTCCCCCAGTGCGGCCGCCCGCCGTGCCGCAAGAAAATACGCTCCATGTCCTCGACATACCGCTCGTTCAGTTTGCCACGGGGCAGACGTACGGCAATATAGGCGGAGTCTCTACCGTATGCGGGACTTAACCAGATGGAATCCCCTTTGACGAAACCGCATTTAATCGGAAGATGAGCACCGTAATTTTCCAGCGCCATCCGCTCGCGCATTTCCTTAATGACAATCCGTAAAGATTCGACCGGAAGATTGTACTCCATTTCGTAACAGCGAACAAGCCGCTTCTTCGCGAATGCAAGATGGCTTTGATCCACCCGCTCTCCAAGCGTCGGCAGCGTCCCGAACAAGGAATTCCCTAACCATACATCTTTCAGATAGCCGGAGATACTCCTCTCGGCCGCGTGCTCCTCCGTTTCGTTCATCGTATAGATATAACACGATTCCGCAAAAGGAAACCAATGAAACTCGAAGTTGCGATTGGTTGAGGCCAGAGCTTCCATCTTCTCCAGGCACGTCGACAACGGCGCTCTTTCACTCTCGCAACGCAGCCTATACGAGGGCCTTAGGCGCAATGTGACCTGAACGATGACGCCTAACACCCCTAGCGACAATTGCAGCGCTTTAAATAGCTCGGGATGAGATCGCTCTGTGCAGTCGATCACTTCGCCCGAACCGGTTACGACGGTTAGGCCGATCACCTGCGTAGATATATTCCCGAAGGCGAGCCCGCTCCCATGGGTTCCCGTGCCAATGGCTCCCGCGATCGAATGCGCATCGACATCTCCCAGATTCTCTTGCGCCATACCCTCGGAGTGCAGAAGTTCGCCGAGCATCTTCAGCTTCGTTCCCGCCCATATGGTCGCCGTATTGGCTTCCCGATCGACATGCAGGATACCCTGCATTCGATCGAGCGACAGCAATGCGTCGTCGGAAGCGGCGATCGGTGTGAACGAATAGCCCGAACCGAGCACCCTTAACGTTCGGTTCTCCTTGCGGCACAAGTTGACCGCTTCTACGACTTCTTCAATATGAATCGGATTAAATACGGTTCTGGGGGTGGCGCTAACGCTCCCCGACCAATTCCGCCATTTTCGTCCGCGCTTGATCATATCCGGAGAATCGTCCCTTCGTCGTCGGTTTATCGGAGCAGTTTGCGGATAATGCTTAATCCCCTCTTGGATTTCGGATAACGGAAAGGAAAGTCGATTCGGTTCGTTTGCTTGAGAATGCTTTTATAATGGGAGAACGCTTTGAATCCGTACTCGCCGTGGTAACTGCCGATGCCGCTCGTTCCGACTCCGCCGAAAGGCAAATACGGAGTGCCGAGGTGTACGATCGTATCGTTTATGCATCCGCCGCCGAAAGATACGCGCTCCGCGATCAAGTCTTGGAATTCAACGCTTTCCGAGAACACGTATAACGCGAGAGGCTTCGGGTTCGCTTGCACGATCGCCAGTACGCCCTCGATCGTGTCGTATTCGAGCACAGGAAGGATCGGTCCGAAAATCTCCTCCCGCATCGCGGGAGAATCCGACGGCACGTCTTCCATGAGGGTCGGGGCGATCTTCAGCGCCGTCGCGTCGTATTGTCCGCCGAGCGTGATCTTGCCGTTGTCGAGATATCCGATCAATCTGCGGAAATGGCGTTCATTGACGATCTTGCCATAGTCCGGATCGCGGATCGGCTCTTTCCCGTAGAAGGATTCGATCGCTGCGGCGATTTCCTGCATCAGCTTCGGCTTCGCTTCCTTATGGACGAGCAGGTAATCGGGCGCGACGCACGTTTGTCCCGCGTTCGTCAGTTTGCCGAAAACGATCCGCTTGGCCGCAAGCGGGATATTCGCGTCTTTGTGGACGATGCAGGGACTTTTCCCTCCCAGCTCCAACGTCACCGGTATGAGCTGCTTGGCGGCGGCCTCCATGACGATCCGGCCGACCGCCGGGCTGCCGGTGAAGAAAATATGATCGAACGGGCGCTTCAGCAATTCCGTGCTGACGCTCGTCTCTCCTTCGAACACGGCGACGTATTCGGCCGGGAACGTGTCGCGGAGCAGCGAGGCGACCGCCTTGGAGGCGGCGGGCGCGAGCTCCGAAGGTTTGACGACGATCGTGTTGCCCGCGGCGATCGCGGATACGAGCGGGACAAGAATCAGGTTAACGGGATAATTCCAAGGGCCGATAATTAAAGTCGTGCCGTACGGTTCGGGCACGATCCGGCTGCTCGCACCCAAATGGGTAATCGGCGTACGCACCTTGCGCGGCTTGGCCCAGCGGCGGACGCCGCGCAAAGCGGTGCTGATCTCCTTCAGCACGATTCCGATCTCCGTCGTGTACGCCTCTTGTTCCGATTTGTTCAGATCTTGCTTGAGCGCGGCAAGCAATTCCGGTTCTCGCCGCTGGACCGCTTCTCTCAGCTTATTCAATTGTTCCTTGCGGAAAGCGACCGGCCTCGTCTCCCCGCTCTGGTAGTACACCTGCTGGCGGCTGACGACAGCATCTATCTTCTCCGCACCGGGCGGATGTTCGATCATGATCCCATTCAAAACGTAACGCTCCTTTATAGGCCTAGACGCTTAGGATACAATTAGATTATCTAGGTAAATAGACCCTGTTGTAAAGAGTTTTCTGAAAACTCCCTTGCTTCCCGGGAAGCGGATGAGGTATGATCGTAGCACGAACGGAGGGATATATCGAATGGGAAAATCGCAATCCAAGAAAGTCAGGCTGAAGGCCGAAAGAGACGGCCGGAACAATCCGGAGATTAATCGGCTTCAATGGCAGAGAAAGCCGCAAACGCAAGTCGTTTCGAACAAGAAAGCAGAACAGCGCCGAACGCTGTGCCGCCGTAAGGGCAGCCGCGAAGGCGCTGATTTTTTTTGCGGGCTAAGCCCGCGCGTTACCCTTCGTAATGATACTTCCTCCTGGCATATCTCTCCAACAAGTTCACAACGCCGTACAGAATCGCCGACAGCAGCGCCAGCATCGTAATGCTAACCATCACGAGCGTCATCTGGAACACTTGACCGCCGTAGATGATCAAGTAGCCGAGCCCCGCTTTGGAAGACAGAAATTCGCCCATCACGACGCCGACGAGCGTCAGTCCGACGTTCACCTTCAACGTAGCGATAAAATGCGGAATGCTGGCCGGAAGCAGAACCATACGCAGCATTTGGATTTTCGACGCTCCGAATGACTCCATCAGCTTCAGCTTTGTTTTGCTGATTTCCTTGAACCCGCTCTCTACCATAATAATCGTCACGATGATCGAGATGGCCACCGCCATCCCGTAGATCGAATAGCGATCTCCTAGCCAGATATAGAAAATCGGACCGAGCGCCACTTTGGGCAGCGCGTTCAGAACGACGATGTAAGGTTCCAACACCTTCGAGGCGAAGGTCGACCACCAGAACAGAACGGCGATGACCGTACCGATCAACATCGAAATGATGATGCCGACGAGCGTCTCCAAACCCGTAATCCACGTATGCCTCAGCAGATTGCCTTCGAACGCCAACTCGCGAAACGAAGACAACAACTGCGATGGTTTGCTCGTCAGCATCGGATCGACCCAGCCCCATCTGGCCGCAAGTTCCCACAGCAGGAGGAACGCCGCCAACACCGATAAACGCGATAAGACGATCAGCCTTTGCCTGCGCTTCTGGACCTTGAGGTAGTTGTCATATAATCGGGACGACATGGCCCTCCAACTCCTTCCAGATCGCGTTGAAGTAGCGGTTGTACAGGCCCGCCTCCCTTTTCTTCCAAGGAGACAAGCCGCCGCCTTCCTCGAACCGAATGTCGTGCATCGACGAGATCGTGCTCGGCCGTTTCGACATGACCATGACCCTGTCGGCCATGCTGATCGCCTCCGACAAATCGTGCGTAACGAGCAAGGCCGTTTTCCCTTGCTCCTTGATAATATGGAACACTTCGTCGGACAGCTTCAGCCTCGTCTGATAATCCAACGCCGAGAACGGCTCGTCGAGCAGCAAAATATCCGGCTCCGCCACGAGCGTGCGGATCAGGGCGACCCGCTGCCGCATTCCCCCGGACAATTGCGACGGGCCGTGCTGGGCGAATTCCCCCAAGCCGTAGCGCTCAAGCAGCTCCGAAGCTTTGCGCTTGGCCCGGTTCAGGTCCATTTTGCGAATCTCCGCCCCGACTAGCAGATTGTTGAATACGTTCCGCCATTCGAACAAATGGTCATGCTGCAGCATATATCCGACTTTCCGCGATGTGCCCGTGACTTCCTCCCCGTCGATCAGAACGTTTCCTTTCGTCGGCTTCAGCATGCCGGATACGAGGGAGAGCAGCGTGCTCTTCCCGCAGCCGCTCGGTCCCACGATGCTGACGAACTCTCCGTGCCGGATCGACAGATTGATGCCGCGCAGCGCTTCCGTCTCCTGCTTCGGGGTAAAATAGCTCAGTCCAACGTCCTTCAGTTCGATCTGCGCCATACGCTCATCAATCCGTTTTTCCGATTTTGTGCACGAAACTCATGTCGACGACGTCGCTCATATTCGCGATCTTGTCTTCCGCCTTCAACACGCCGTTCTCGACCAGCACGCTCTGAAGCGTATCGAATTGATCCTGCGTCAGCTCCGGTTTCGTCGGCCACGTTCCTTGGCTCTTATAGCGATTAACCGATTGCAGAATCAACTCCTTGGAGGTGCCTTCGAAGAACGGAGACAGCGCCGTCGCGATCTCATCGTCCGATGCGGTGTTTAACCATGCCGCGCCGCGGGCGACCGCGCTGGCGAACTTCTGGATCACGTCCGGATTTTTCTTAATATAGTCGGACGTCGCGACATAGGAGGTTTCCGGGAACGCTCCGTAGGCTTCTCCCAGCGAAGCCACGTAATAGGCTTTGCCCCCCTGCACAAGGGTGGAAGCGACCGGCTCGAACAGTTGAATGAAGTCCCCCTGCCCGCTCGTGAACGCGCCTGCCATCGCCGGAGAGGCGATATTGGTGACGACGTTGACGTCCTTGACGCCTTCCTTGATCAGCGTGGAATTCAGCACCATCTGCGGCGCGCTGCCGGGTCTCCATCCGATGACCGTCTTGCCGCTTAGATCGCTCCACGCGAAGCCGTCAAGCTTCTCCCGGGACAGCAGGAAAGAGCCGTCTTTGGCCGTGAGCTGGTGGAAAACCTTCAGCGTCTTCTCGCCTTTTTGATTAAAAATATAGATCGTTGTCTCCGGTCCGACCAAGGAAATGTCCGCCGTACCGGCTATCAAGGCGGCCGCTCCCTTGTCGGAGCCTTGCGCCGTATTCATGTCGACGTTCAGCCCCTCATCCTTGAAGAACCCCTCCGACATCGCTACGTAATGCGGCGCATAGAAAATCGAGCGGATGACCTCAGAGAACTTCACGGTCGTCAATTCGCCGGATTTCTTGCCTTTATCGCCACATGCGGATGCGGTCAGGATCAGAAGCGCGGCGACAAGGAGCAGCAAAGCCGTTTTTCTGGCATTTTTCATTAATCGCTCTCTCCCTCATTAAAAATAGGTATTATCCTATTCAAATCCGAGGGCGGGCGTTCATCCCCTAATCTTCCTTCATGACGACGCCCAGCAAATGGGCAAGCCCGCGCACTTGATCGGGCCGGACAATGCAGCCCCGCAGCCCTTCCAGTGTCACGCCGAGGCTCTGGAACTCGCAGCTGCTTAGATCGATTCCCGCCAGCTTGGCGCCCGAGAATTGAGCCTGATCGAGATCGGTCCCGGAGAACTCGACCTTGGACAGCTTGGCCTCGTAATAATCGGCTTTATCGAAGTTGCTGCCGGCAAAGGCGACCTGCTTCATGTCCGCGAACCGAAAAACGGAATATTGACCGTTGCACTCGTCGAATTTCACGTTCCGCAACGTTGTATTGGACAAATCCAAACCGAGCATTTTGCAATGCCTGAACTCGACGCGGTGCAGAACGGAATCTCGAAAGTCGGCGTTCGACAGGTCGCAATGATCGAAGACGACGTCGACGAATTCGGCGTTCTCGAGCGCGACGTTCTCGAAGGCGACATGATCGAAAACGACGCAATCGAACAACGCTCTGTGCGCGGATTGGTTCGCAAGCGTCCCCGGAACGAATCTGCACGTCTCGAACGGCATCTTATCTTCGATCTCGCAGTCTTCGGCTATCACATCGGATAACGCGTACGGTTCAAGAAGCCTCGGGGCCTCGACCGCATCTTTACTTTTTTTCGTTGCCAACATTCATTCCCCCTGGATTAGAGTACGTACAACAAGATCGCGAAGAAATGCATCACCGAGCCGGCGACGACAAACAAGTGCCAGACGGCATGATGGTAAGGAAAGCCGCGCCACACATAGAACACCGAACCGACCGTATAGAGCAAGCCGCCGATAATGAGCAGCTTTAGTCCTTCCGGCACGAGCAACGCATTGAGCGGTTTCCAAGCGAAGACGATCAGCCACCCCATCAGAACGTAGAACAGCGTGGACAGCACTAGAAATTTTTTCGTAAAGAAAGCTTTGAACACGACTCCGGCGATCGCCAGCCCCCACACGACTCCGAATAACGTCCAGCCGAGCGGACTGCGCAGCGTCACGAGCAGCAGAGGCGTATACGTCCCGGCGATGAACAAGTAGATGCAAGAATGATCGAACGTCTCGAACAGATCTTTGACTTTGCCTTCGGGAAAAGAATGCACGAGCGTCGACGCCGTATAAAGCAGCAGCATCGTTATTCCATAGATCGTAAAGCTGACGACGTGCCATGCAGTTCCTTCAAGGCTTGCAAACACGATCAGCAGCACGAGTCCTGCGATACTGAGCAGCGTCCCGATTCCGTGCGTAATCGCATTGGCGATTTCCTCTTTCTTCGTATACACGTGAGTATCCGCCATCGTTGTGTTCCACCTTTCAATTTTTGAAATAAAATTTCAAAAGATAACGTTTACACTGGAAATAAAAAATGTTATGATTCGCTCATAGGTCGACAGCGGATGGCGCGTCAGACCCGTCTGACAGCCGAAAACTGTTCCTCCGCACTTGCTTCTCATTCACAAAATAGGGAGGTCCCCGCACGTATGATTAAAAAGAAAATCGCTTTTATCGCCCTCGCATCCGTTATGAGTTTGTCCGTCCTTTCGGCATGCAGCTCCAACAACAAAAACAATGGAACCGCTTCACCGTCCTCGAGCGCAAGCCCAAGCTCGGAAGGATCCTCGTCGCCAGAGAAGAAAGAAGATCCGCTTAAGTTCAGCATGTACTATGCGGATAACGCGACGCTGCCCTTCAAAGAGGATTGGCCTGTCATCCAGGAAGTCAAGAAACGCTATAACGTCGATATCACATTTGAACCTATTCCGATCGCTGACTATTTGACGAAAGTTTCTCTCGCCCTGAACACCGGCAACAACGCCCCAGACGTTATTCTGTATCAACAAATCAAAGGCGAGAACGCCTCTCTTGCTCTAAATGGGGCGATCGTGCCGATCAGCGATTATTCTGACTGGACGCCTAACTTCAACGCCCGGGTTAAGGAGTTCGGACTGGAAAACCAAGTGGATAGCCTTAAATTGAAGGACGGCAAACGCTACAATCTGCCTTCCCTATACGACAAACCGTTCTATGACGGCGGTCTTATCCTCAGACAGGATCTGCTGGAAAAATACCAGCTGCCAGCGCCTAAAACATTTGATGATCTGTATACCGTGCTGAAGAAATTCAAGCAGGAAAATCCGGATTCCTACCCGCTGACGATTCTCGCCGGCCCACGAGTGCTCTACCGTATGACGATGCCTTCCTTCGGCATCAGCGTCGGCAAGAACGGAGCCGACGGTTCCAGAACGCTGAGCTGGGATTACGCCAACCAGACCTATTTCCCTGGCGCCATCAGCGACCAATACAAGGAATATATGACGTTCTTCTCCAAGCTCTACGCAGAAGGCTTGCTTGATCCGGAGATGGCCGACCCGATCGACGGCGACAAATGGTCGCAGAAGCTGGCCACCGGCAAATCCTTCGCTTCCTATGCCTATTACGACCAAATCGGCGGCGTGGCAGGCGCGGCGACGGAAGATGGCTTCAAATTGCAAATGTATCCACCGCTCGCAGGTCCCGCTGGAGCGCACCATCAGCAGAAGAGCAGCACCGGATCCGGCATTATCTTCCCTAAGAAGACGGCGAATCGTCCGGACTTCGAACGTCTGGTGAAGACGATCGACGAAATCTTCTTCTCCGAAGAAGGCGCCAAATTATGGTGTCTGGGCGTAGAAGGCCAGTCGTACACAATGGATGGCGACAAGATCAAGTACGCCGACGATATCGTCAACTCGCCTAACGGCATCTATAAGGAAATGCAACTGAAGTACGGCGCCGGTAACGACGTTACCCAATTGGTATGGGTAAATGCTCGCGAAATGACGAAATACGACGAAAATTACGGCCAGATCAATGCCACGGTTGCCGCTATGGACAATGCGATTCAAGCGATTCCTCCGACGCCGATGTTCGACGATATGATCGCAGAAGAAGCTGCTTCCCTGCAGACACCGCTTTACGATGCGTTCGAAGTATGGGCAGACGGTTTCATTACGGGCAAGAAGAGCTTGACGAACGATTGGGATAAATACGTCAAGGAAATGAAAACTTTGCAAATCGATAAGTTTACCCAACTCTACAACGACAACTTGAAATAATGCACGAGTTTCCGGAATGACCGGAAATCCAAAACCAACATGAACGGTCCCCGCCGTCTTGGCGACGACAAACCGCAAGCGCTCGGCGCAGAGAGGTTTGTCCCGCAAGGGACGGCGGGACGCGTTTATGGCGAAAACGATTCAACCCAGCGAAGAAGGTGAAGGAAATGGCCGATTCGACGATGCTCTCTCATTCCCGCCGCGAAAGTCCGACACCCCGTTCTTCGGGAAGACGGCACTTTCAACGCTACTGGCAGCTCTACATCATGATGTTTCTGCCGCTATGTCATTTTCTTCTGTTCAAGTACGCGCCGCTGATCGGCAACGTCCTCGCATACAGGCGTTACCGGCCCGCCATGGGACCGTACGGAACAGAGTGGGTCGGTCTGGCCTATTTCGAGCGATTTATGCAAGATCCGGCATTCTGGCGCGCATTCAACAACACAATTATTTTATCTTTCGGGAATATCCTGATCAACTTTCCGATTCCGATTATTTTCGCTTTGCTTCTGAATGAAGTGCGTTCCAAACGGTTTCGCAAATTTGTCCAAACGATTTCCTATATGCCTCGTTTCATATCCACGGTGGTCGTCATCGCGATATTGAGCGAGCTGTTGTCTCCCAGCACCGGTCTTTTTAATCGCGTGCTCGGCCAACTGTTCGGCATGGATCCGATCTATTTCACCAACGAACCACAATTTTTCCGACCGATCTATATTCTTACCGATACCTGGCAATTCACGGGCTGGACCGCCATTATTTACTTGGCCGCCATTACCGGCGTCAACCGGGAATTGTTCGAAGCGGCGGATATCGACGGCGCCAACCGGTTCCAGAAAATAATCTACGTGACCATACCTTCGATAATGTCGACGATCATGGTCATGCTCATCTTGAATGTCGGTTCGCTCCTCAGTCTGGGCTTCGAGAAGGTGTTGCTCTTGTATACGCCGTCCAATGCGATGGTGAGCGACATTATCGACACCCTTGTGTACCGCACCGGCCTTGCCAACCAGAATTACTCTTACGCGACGGCCATCGGCTTATTCAGCGGCGTAGTCGGAATCATTCTCGTGTCCACGACCAACTGGCTCAGTAAAAAAATGTCCGGCGAAAGCATCTACTAGGAAAGGAGCGAAAGATCATGTTCAAGCAGCCAAAGCTTCGTTCCCTGACGTTCGCCGACGTGCTCATAAATGCTTTTATGTTTTTTGTTGTCTTGATTTGCTTCGTGCCGTTTCTTTATATGCTGGCGTTGTCCCTGTCCAGCCCCAAAGCGATCATTAACAACGAAGTTTCTCTATTTCCGGTCGGGCTGAATTTCGAAGCCTATAAGCAGATTTTCACCTATCCTAATTTCTTCAAAGCGTACGGCAATACCATCTTCTACACCGCCGGAGGGACGCTCATCGCATTGTTCATGTCGGCGATGTTTGCTTATGCAATGTCGAAGCGGTTCCTCAAGGGCCATAAGCTGGTCATGATGTTGATCGTGTTCTCCATGTTTTTCTCGGGAGGACTGATTCCGACTTATCTATTAATCTCCAGCCTGCATTTGACCAATACGGTGTGGGCGATGCTGTTGCCGTTCGCGCTTAACCAATTTAACTTGATTATACTAATCAATTTCTTCCGGGCCATCCCGGCGGAAATCGAAGAAGCCGCCATAATCGACGGCCTCAGTTATTTCGGCATTCTTCAGCGGGTCATTCTGCCCTTGTCCACTCCGGCGCTGGCGACGATCGGCCTCTATACCGCCGTCTTTTTCTGGAACGATTGGTTTAACGGCATGATCTATCTGAATACGAACCAATATCCAGTGATGCTGTTCCTGCGCAACATCGTTAACGGAACGGCAATGATCGGAGACGGCGCGGGAGCCGCGGACAAGAGCACGATCGCCATGTCCATCAAATCGGCCGTCATCATCACTTCGACGCTGCCCATTATCATTTTGTATCCGATGCTCCAGCGCTTCTTCGTCGCCGGCTTGACGGTCGGCTCGGTCAAAGGTTAAACCTTCCGGTACGTTCGGCAGGATTCGGAGCTGCGGAACAGATTGCGAATAACATTATCGTAATCCCGGCTCGCCATTGCCGTGAACAACACGTCGATGACGATCAATTGCGATATCCGGCTGCTCATCGCTCCGCTGCGATGATCGACTTCCGGGGAGGACGTATACAGCTCGAAGTCGGCTTTAGCGGCCAGCGGATTTTTACCCAACCGGGTTAACGAAACCATCGTCGCCCCAGCAGCTTGAGAGGCAATGTCGAATGCTTCATTCACTTCCCTGGTCATTCCGGAATGGCTGATAAAGAAGCACACGTCCCCATCCCGGGCGTTGGCCGCGTAGGTCAATTGAATGTGTCCGTCATGACTGAAGCAGACGTTGCTGCCGATGCGCAGCAGCTTGTTGTAGAAGTCTTCGGCTACGAGAGCGGAAGCGCCGACGCCGAACAGCTTGACGGAACGCGCTTCGATCAGCCTCTGCACGACCTCGTCTACCGTATCAGCGTTCAGAAGGCTGATCGTATCTTCGATCGATCGCATGCTGCTGCTCTTGATCGCCATAAACACGTCGGAAAGCCCGGAATAATCTTTAATGTCGGTGAAAATGTGGCGTCCTTGGTCCTGGTCTTCGGCAGTGCCGTTGTTCAACTCTCCGATCAGACTGCGCTTCATGTCTTTCAGGCCGTCAAAGCCTATCGCCTTGGCGAGTCTGACCCAGGCCACCTGACTAACGCCGGCGCTTTCGGCCAATTGGGCGATCGGTTGGCGAAAAAGACGCTGGACGTCCGCCAGGAAGTAATCGGCCGCTTTTTTCTCCGAGTTGCTTAGGTCGTTATAGACATTGCGTACGCGAATTTCGATGTTGGTCATATCTAGCAACGACTCTCCTTTTGGACAAACAATTAACAGAAAATGAAAATTATTCTTATTATACGCAGAGCGTTCGGCAGAATCAAACCTCTGTCGCGTAAAGGATGGATGATGGATGGCTTCCTATTACTCGCAATTGACTACGGAAATGAACAACCCCGCTACCGTTTCGATCGACGAATCCGACACTCGGGAAATGCTTCTTCTCATGAATCAGGAGGATCAGCGCGTTCCTATTTCGGTTCGTCAGGAAATCGACAAGATCGCCGACGCGGTGGACCTGTTGGTCGCTTCGCTCAAAAAAGGGGGACGGATGTTCTACGTAGGAGCCGGCACATCGGGAAGGCTCGGCGTGCTGGACGCCAGCGAATGCCCGCCTACCTTCGGGACCGATCCTGAGCTGGTTCAAGGCTATATTGCCGGCGGCGACATCGCCCTCCGCACCGCGGTGGAAGGATGCGAGGACGATTCGGATAGCGGTGCGGCGCTCATCCGGGAGAAGGGCATCGGACCGAACGACGTCGTTATCGGCATTACCGCCAGCGGCTCGACCCCTTACGTGCTCGGTGCCGTTCGCCAAGCCCGGGAGAACGGCGCGGGTACGATCGGCGTTGTCACGAACAAAGATTCTCGGCTGAGCGAAATTTCCGACATCTGCATCGCCCCGCTGGTCGGTCCGGAAGTCATCTCCGGCTCGACGCGGCTGAAAAGCGGTTCCGCCCAGAAGCTGGTGCTGAACATGCTGTCCACCGGCGTCATGATCAAGCTCGGCAAAGTATACAACAATTTGATGGTCGATCTGAAGGCCAGCAACAGCAAGCTGTACGATCGTTCGATCCGCATCGTGAGCGAGGTAACCGGCGTATCCGAGGCCGAAGCCAAGGAAACGCTGCAAAAAGCAGGTCTTCATGTGAAAACTGCCATTCTGATGCTCGAGACCGGCAAAGACGCCGAAGAAGCGACGACGCTGCTGGAGCGTTACGATGGCATGCTCAAGATGGCGATTCACGGTGCCGAGGGTGGTTCGAGCGAGTCCGCCTCCGTCGCGCAGCCTTGAGGAGGAGTACAAGCTTATGGTTCTGAACGGCATCGATTGCATCGCTAACTATTCACATCTATTCAAAGGACGCCGACTAGGATTGATTACGTCGGTGTCCGGGATGACGAAAGATCTAAATTCAACGATCGGAGCGCTCCACGAACGATACGGCTTGTCCGCGCTCTTCAGCCCGGAACACGGTGTGCGAGGAGACATTGCTGCCGGCGAGCATGTTGCTTCCAGCCGAGATCCGGAGACCGGCGTAGTCGTGCACAGTCTCTATTCCGCCGAGTCCCGCCGGCTAACTCCGGAAATGCTGCAGGACGTGGACACCGTCGTCTTCGATATTCAAGATATCGGATCGCGTTATTATACGTATGTATCCACCCTCTTCTACGCTATGGAAGAAGCGCTCGACAAGGGAAATCGGTCGTTGTGCTCGACCGGTTGAATCCGCTCGGCGAGCGCGTTGAAGGGAATCTACTGCCGAAGGAATACCGCAGCTTCGTAGGCGCTTGGACTCTACCCAATCGTCACTCCCTTACCGTAGGCGAACTTGCGCTTCTGTTCAACCAGGAGAGCGGCACAGGCTGCGAGCTGGCCGTCGTGCCTTGCGAGGGATGGAAGCGATCCATGCAATTCCCGGATACCGGCCATCTGTGGATCATGCCGAGTCCCAACATTCCGCGTTTCGAGACGGCACTGATCTACGCTGGAACTTGCCTGTTCGAAGGCACTAACGTCTCGGAAGGTCGGGGAACGGCCGCTCCCTTCGAGTTGATCGGCGCTCCGTATATCCATGCCGAGCGTTTGACTGAAGCGATGCGCGCCAGAAAAGTCGACGGTGCGCAATTCTCGCCGGCCTACTTCCGCCCGACAGCGTCCAAACATCAAGGAGCGCTGTGCGGCGGAGTACACGTTCATATCACGGACCGAGAGCGTTATGCGGCTCTGGACGTAGGCATTCATTTGCTCCACGCGATTCGAGAGCTTTATCCCGACGACTTCATCTTCCTCCCGCCCATTAAAGAAGGCGGACGATCTTTCATCCAGCTGTTGTCCGGCGACCCGCGCGTGGAGAACCCGACCGTCCGGCCGGAAGATCTCTTGAACGGCTACGACCGGGAAAGCCAAGCGTTCGCGGCATTCAAACGGCAATATCATCTGTACGATTAGGAGGTACTCGAGATGGATACGAACTTGTCCTTGACCCATCAGATCGGTCAGCGGATGATGGCCGGTTTCGATGGCCCCTATCTGGACGAGAAATTCATAGAGCTGGTGAAAACTTGGAAAGTCGGCAACGTCATCCTGTTCGCTTGGAACATGACCAGCAAAGAGCAAGTGCTTGAGCTTTGCCGGGAGATTCAAGAGCTGGTGCTGCGAGAGACCGGCCGGCCAGCATTTATCGCCGTCGATCAGGAAGGCGGCGCGGTGTCCCGGTTACCCGGAGACGCCACCCGCGTGCCGGGAGCGATGGCGATCGCCTCCACCGGCAATCCGGAGAACGCGTACGCGGCGGGACGATTGACCGCCCGCGAGCTTCGGGCGCTCGGCATCAACTTCAACCTCGCTCCGGTGCTGGACGTCAATTCCAACGACCAGAACCCGGTCATCGGCGTGCGCAGCTACGGGGAAAAACCGGAGACGGTCGCGCAATACGCAATCCCGATGATGAAAGGATTGGAAGACGGCGGCACGTTGAGCTGCGGCAAACACTTCCCAGGGCACGGGGACACGAACACCGACTCGCATCTGGCGCTCCCGTTCGTTGGCAAAACCCAGGCTGAGCTACGGGCTGTCGAACTTGCTCCCTTCCAGGCTGCGATCCAGGCGGACATTCCTGCCATTATGACCTCCCATATCGTGTTCCCGCAGTTCGACCCGGAGCGACCGGCAACGATGTCGCGGACTATTCTTACCGATCTGCTTCGGGAAGAAATGGGTTTCCAGGGCTTGGTTATGACGGACTGTCTGGAGATGAAAGCTGTCCAGCATTCCTTCGGCACTGTCCCAGGCACGGTGGAAGCGATCAAAGCCGGAGCCGATCTCGTACTCATCTCCCACTCCTCTTCCGTGGCTTCCGCCGCGGCGCAAGCCATCCGGGAAGCCTTCCTGGCAGGTGAGATCGACGCGACCGAGTGGGAACAGTCGCTCGCCCGGATTGCCGGGCTCAAAGCGGACTACCTGTCCCGCCCGACGGAAGATCCGTCCATCGTCGGCTGCGTCTCCCACAAAGAAGAGAACCGCAAGATACTTGCGCAGACATTAACGCCAGTACGGGTACCCGGCGGAAGTTTCCCGCCTTTGGGGGAATGTCCTCATTTTCTCGGATGCAAAGCTTTCCGCCCTACGCTCGTCTCCAACTTGGCCGACGATCCGCTGTCTTTTCCCGTCTACATGGCGGAGAAGCTCGGGGGCAACGCCAAGGCAACCGTCACACCATCCAATCCGACGGAGGAGGAGATCGCGGAGATCGCCGCGCGTACAACCGTCGCGAGCTGCATCGTCGTGGGTACCTATAACGGCCATTTATATCCGGGGCAGTTGGAGCTTGTTCGCAGATTAGCCGATGGCAGCGTCCCGATCATCGCGGTCGCCTTGAGGAATCCGTACGATCTAAAAGATATGGACCCCTCGATTTGGTCTCTTGCCGCTTACGAATATTCCGAGCAAGCCTTCGACGCGATCGCCGATGTGCTTCAGGGTAAGGAGACGGCCAACGGCAAACCGACCGTCACGCTTCTAACAGAGTAGTTTATCGGATCATGATGAAGGAGTGAACGAATATGGCCGACATGTTGGTTAACTTGCTTAATCTGCCTCCCCACGAGGAGCTTCTATCCCGGCTGGAGCAGGAAGGCATTCGTATTCATCGGGCGCTCGCCCCGGACAAGCACCGTGTCGTCGAGTGGGTGGCGCAGCACTCCACCCGCAACGCCTCCGGCGAAGCCGACGTTTGCTTCGCGCGTTTGCCGGTTACCTGTTATCTCGCCACCCGCGGCCCGGACATCCTCGGTTTCGCCTGCTACGATGCGACCGCTCCGAATTTCTTCGGGCCGACGCGCGTCCTCGATTCGGAGCAAGGCAAAGGCATCGGCAAAGCGCTGCTGCTCAAAAGCCTTCACAGCATGAGAGAAGCAGGTTACGTCTATGCGATCATCGGAGGCGTCGGGCCTGCCGAGTTTTACGAGAAAACCGTCGGGGCTTTCCTTATCCCGGATTCTACTCCGGGAATATACCGGGATTTTATCGGAAAAAGAAATAGATAGAGGTTATGTACGGGGAACTCGACAGGTAATTGTTATTGGTAAGTAGTAGTTGCAGATTGTACAACTAATCTCGGCAATCCAGCGGCTAAAGGATAATTAGATGTAAAAAGTACAACTAATCTCGAGCTATTAGCGGTTTGGTCCGCTTTAACGCCGAATTAGTTGTACTTTTTACAATTAGTCTCGTATTTCCATTATAGGTTGAACAATTAGTTGCATGTTTTACAACTAGTCGATTGATAGATCAGGATTAGGATTGTTTATCCGCCGGATAAACGAGACCCATTTGCCTGCGCGCTGCATCCATTACTTCCATCACCGCTAGCGAATTGGCGAACGAATTCAACTCGGATTCTCTTTTTCCGCTCCGGATCAGATCGGCGAATTCTTTTACCTCGTAATACATCGTGTTATCTTCTTGCGGACGAGTGAGTTCCTCTTCTGTACCGTTCCGGTAACGGATGTACGCTTTGTCCGGGCGGCTGATCTTATCGAATATAAGCGTTCCGTTCTCCCCCTGAATCTCCGCGCTGGCATAGGAGTCGACGATTTTCGAATAATGGATGACCGCATCCATGCCGTTGTAACCAAGCAACAGGCTGCCCGCGCCATCCGCTCCGGAATCGAGCATGAACGCGCTCGCCTGGATCCGTTCTGGAGCACCGAAAAGAACGATCAACGGATAAATGCAATAGATGCCCAAATCCATTAACGCGCCATTCGAGAATTCCGGGTTAAAGGCGTTAGGCAATTCCCCCTGCTTATAGAGATCGTAACGAGAAGAGTATTGGCAGTAGCTGCCGGAATACCTCCTGACCTGACCGATCTTGTTCAGATTGTCGCGGATCGCCAGGAAGGTCGGCGTAAACGTCGATTTCATCGCTTCCATTAATAGCACGCTATTCGCTTTAGCCGCATCGATCATCCGACGAACTTCCCTCGCATTGGAAGCGAGCGGCTTTTCGCATAATACGTGTTTCCCTGCGTTCATACATACGATGGCCTGCTCCATGTGGAGGGAATTGGGGCTGGCAATATAGACGCCGTCCATTTCTGTGTTGGCCGCAAATTCCGCCAAGTCCGTATACACGCGGGCAATGCCGTGCTTCTCCGCGAAAGTCCGTCCCGTCTCCTCCTTGCGGGAATAGACGGCGACGATCTCAATGCCTTCGTTCCTTCTCGCCGCATCGATAAAATCGTTCGTGATCCAATTCGTTCCAATGATGCCTAATCTGATCATAAGCGCATTCCTTTCTCTCTATAAATTAAACAAATCAAGCTGCTCGGGCGTCTCTTCCACCGGCGGTTCGTATACCGTCAATCCCAGCATGCTCATGAAACGTTTGGCGTTCCCTGCCGCATGTCCGCCGGAGTTGTTGTTAAAAATCACGCCCACCGACGCGCTCTGTTCCGATAATCCTGCCAGTATCGTCTGCCATTCTTCCAGCTCGTCCTCGGCGTAATCATACAAATAGCGGACCTCGCGCCAATTCGCGTTGCCGCTCTGATTCCATCCGCCGATGTTCCTGCCGTGAAATCGCACAAGCGTGAAATCCTCGGAGGTCGCTTCAGGAACGATCGGGATCGATCCCGATCCGGCCTGGGGCTCGTCGCAGACGCTGTGGCTCCAGCCTTCGTCCCTCATGAACGCAAGCGTCTTCTCCCGAAATTCCGGCGCGTACCAACTCTGATGGCGGAACTCCAACACGCATGGAAAGTCTTCCATCCGCCTTTTCGTTTCTCGCAGCAGGCGAACGTTTTCCTTCGTGCAATCGAACCAAGGGGGGTATTGGAATAGCGCCGCGGTCAGTTTCCCGGCCTCCCGAAGCGGAGCCAGGCTGTCGCGAAACGCGCCGTACATCTCGTCGTCGCTCTCGTAATACGGCTTGCCGCGTAAATGTCCCGTCATTCCTTGATAGGCTTTGACGACGAATCCGAAACCGTCCGGCGTCTCCCCCGCATAGCGGGCCATCCTCTCCGGCGGCTGCACGGCATAGAACGAACTGTCCATCTCCACGATGGCGAACTGCGCGGCATACTTCTTCAGCTTGTCCTTCGCCGCGGTTCCGGACGGATAGATCGTATCGTGATCGCCCCAACCCGCCAGCCCGACGGTAATCATTATCGTGTCCCCTTCTTTCCCTCGTTTGCACATTCCTTCTATAATCATATCATAAGTCGCGTCATCAACGCTGTCCCGCACAACTGTTCTAGTCCGGCGAAACCTACTTATATTGTGCGAAATGGCGGTTCGAGCAGCTCTAATCCGGCGAAACCTAACTAGCCCCCTCCCCAACTGGTAAACAGTTCCTTTTCTCCCTATTACAACATTTTTCGACGCAAAGTATGATACAATCCGATAGTGGGTGCAACTTTATTCGCCCAATCGCGTTCATAGTTCGACAGGAGATTCTGATATTCCGCGTTCAAAAGACAACAAAGAGGTGTTAGTTTTAGAGAAATGAGAGATACAGGAGTAGAAACCAACCCATCCGCACTTCCCGATACTTACCGAGAGAGGCCCAGACGTAAGCGCCGCGGGCCAGCGCTCTTTTTCGCCATATTATGGCTTGTACTTATCGCCGGAGGCGTATACGGAGCCAAATGGTACTCCGATCGCATTCAGCAGCAAGTATCTTCCGACTTGGAGCGCCAAACGGCCGGCCAAATCGCGTTGATGCAGCAGGATTTCGATGCGCGAATTACAAAAATGGAAACCGATTATCAAGTGCAGCTAGCGCAGATGGAGAGCAAGATTCAAGCGTTGAACGAACTGCTGACCTTTGCCAAAGATAACGCGGACACGAAGACGGACAACAGCAACAAGCTGTATACGCAACTGGCGGAAGTAAAAAAGCAGCTGAGCGAGCTGAAGAAAAGCTTGGACGTGCTCAAATGACCGCGGCAACCATCAGATCGTTCAACCGAACGCTGCTGCTCGCTTGCGCCCCGTTCGTTGGCTTGCTGATCTGTCTATATATTTCACAGGTCGAGCTCAAGTTGTCCGATGAGGCTTTCCCGTCCCATGAAATCGCGCAGCCGAATCCCGCTCTTCACTCCGCCACGTCGATCGACGGATTAGGCCAAGCCGAACTGTTGGCCAAAGGAACCGGACAATCGATCAAAAAACAAATCACGCTCTACAACAAAACGAACGCGAATATGAAAGAGATAGCCACGATCGCCTCCAAGCAAGCCGCGCGGCCTTACCAGATCTACGATCGTCGCATCACGAACAAGCTCGGCAGTCCTTCCGGCACCATCCAATCGGACAAGCTGCAGGCGCAGTTATTTCATTTGGACACGCAGAACTTCCGCGCGTATGCGCTTAAGGTCAAGCTGAAAAAAGACGACGCCATGAAGCTTGTGCTCGGCAAGGACGTGCAGGGCGGCGCGGAAACGACGCTGGAAGCCGTCAAGCGAAATAACGCCGCGATCGGCGTTAACGCCGGCGGTTTCGCGGACAGCGCCGGGAAGAGATATCCGCTGAGCACGACGATCGTGGAAGGCGAATATGTCGGCGGATTCCAGGCGACGTTCAAAGATTTGTTCTTCGTTGGTATGAGCGAGAACAACAAGCTGATCGGCGGAAAATTCACGAGCAAGGCGCAATTGGATGAGCAAAGCCCGAAATTCGGCGCCTCCTTCGTACCTGTACTGCTGCAGAACGGCCGAAAGACGGAAATTCCGTCCAAGTGGCAGACCAGCCCGAAACGCGCGCCGCGCACCGTCATCGCCAACTACAAAGACGATCAACTGCTCTTCCTGGTCGTCGACGGCTACAACGAGAAAGGCAGCTCCGGAGCTACGCTCGCCGAGATGCAGATCCTGCTTCAGCGTTACGGAGCGGTCAACGGCTACAATCTCGACGGCGGCGGATCGACGTCTCTCGTATGGAACGGACGAGTCATCAACAATCCTTCCGACGGACAGCTTCGCAAGCTTCCGACGAACTTTTTATTTTTCAAATAAATCGGCGAAAAGGCAGCGTAGGGGAGAAGATCCCTTTCGCTGCCTTTTCCGTTTTCACGTATCTATTTCACAAATTCCACCTGATAACCCTTTTTCCGAAGCAGCGACACCAGTCCCTGATCCCCGACCATATGCAAGGAGCCGACCGCGACCAAATAGGTGCCTTTGTCGCCTTCTCGCAAGTAACCGTCGATTTTCTTCGCCATCTCGGCGTTGCGGTCATCGAGGAAAGCGCCGTTGTAGTCTTCGAATTCGTCGCCCATCGATTTCCGGCCTTCCTTCTCGTACTCTTCATGCATTTGTTCCAGCTTCTTCAAATCTCCCGCCGTCCACATTTCTAGCAGGTCTTCCATTCCCTTCGCAGCGTTTTTCATGTTCTCGACGGACTCATGGAAATACTGCTTCTGAAGTTCTTTCGAGAATCCGTCGAAAATGTCGAGCTGCGATTCCATGCTCTCCAGCTCGATGATCGTCTTCCCTTCCTTATGGGCTTTCTTCGCGAGATATTGGTCGATTCCGTCATTCAACATATATTTCATGGCGGACAGGCTCTCAAGATTCATCGCCGCATACCACGGCTCATACTGATCGAATGTCGGAGCGGCCGCGGCCAGAATCGACTTTTTCAAAATCGCCTGGAATTTCTCGTAGTCCTTCTCGTCCACATGGTCCTTGAGCGTCGTTCCGTCCGTCAGCAACGCCTTTTCGTTGACCAGCTCCAGCATTTTCTTCTGGTCGACTTTGGTCAAGTCCAATTCCAAAGCGATATAATTCGCTTCCTCGATCGCCTGTTCCACATTCGGATCAAGAGGATACATATTCTTCTTCGCGACATGAATCGTTCCGATCAAATATCCGGAATTGCCGCCGCCGGTTACTTTCCACAAGTATCCTTTCGAACCTGGCGCAGACGGATCGACCGAGGCAATCGCCTCTTTCGAACCGGCGGAGTCCCCCTCTACAGGCGGTTCGGCGGTCACTGCAGTCGCCGCAGGTGACGAGGCGGTTTCCGCCCCGTTCGTTGAATGGGAGCTGCAGGCAGGAAGAGCCGTTACGGCCGCCGCAAGCAGCCATGCGAATCCGATTCTGGCAAGACGTTTACTCATTTCATTTCTCCTTCGATCCGTTTCATAAATTCCTCGGCGGCGCTATAGCCTTGCTGTTTCAAATACCAACTGTTCGCCGCCGCCTCGATCATACCCGCGACGTCTCGCCCGGGCTGAAGCTGAATTTCGATGTGAGGGATGCGAACGCCCATATATTCCGTCGTTTTCGGCTCCAGCTCCAAGTCGTTATTGAGCGCCTTATCCTGCCACGGGCTAAGCTCGATATCGAGGACGATCCGCGTCTCGTCCTGGAACGCTTTTCTACCATATAATCGCACGACGTTAATCAGACCGATGCTGCGAAGCGCCAGAAACTCCCTTGTCGTCTCGTTATGCGTCCCCAGAATCGTCTGCGAGCTTAACTTCTTCATTACGACGATATCATCCGCGACGAGCCGATGTCCTCTGCGGATCAGCGTGTGCGCCGTCTCGCTCTTGCCGATCCCGGATTTCCCTCGGAGCAGAACTCCGATGCCCGACACGTTGACGCATACCCCATGCACGGCGATCTCAGGCGCCAACGCCTGAGTCAGGTAAGCGTCCAGCTTGCCGAGAAACTCCGTCGTCGTATCTCCCGTCCGCAGAAGCGGAATGCCTTCCTGCTGACAATAAATCATCAAGTATTTAAGTCCTTCCTGGTTCGCCGTCACGATAAAGCATGGCGGATGATACTTCACGACATTGCCGATGTGCAGATTCCGTTCCTCTTCCGTCTGCTTATGTAAATAGTTGATTTCTTTGCGGCCGAGCACCTGTACGCGGTTCATCGGGAAAAAGTCGAAATAGCCGACGAACTCCAAGCCCGGGCGATGCGCTCTCGGCCGCGTGATCTCCCTATCCATATGTTCTTCTCCCGCCAGGATTTCAAGATTAAATCTCTTCTGCAATTGTTTCACGGTAATGGATTTCATCATTCTCCCCCTCCGAGCCTCATCTAGTGCCTTCATTATAGCAAAAAACGGAGTCGCATCCAGAATGAATTGTCGCCCTGTTTTCATAATTGCTTTCATACGCACATACCTATATCTATCGAAATTCATGGAGGTTATCAAATGAACATCGACAAACTTAACCGTTATTGTCAATTGAAAACTCAGATCAAACAATGGGAGGACGAGCTGGAGCAACTTCGCCGCGACATCACGGGCGAATTTGCCCAAGATGCCGAATTCAGCCTTCACGATTACACGCTCAAACTCATTTACCAAGAGAAACGCCATTACAACGATCGGCTGCTTATCGACGCGCTCCCGGATCCCGAACTATGGAAAGTACTGTTCAAAGCCGACCCGGCCAAAATTTCCGCGCTCGTAAAAGCAGACCTGCTCAACGAAAAGTCGCTGACAGGCACATACACGACCGCCCGTATCCCGTACCTGTACGTAACTCCCGTCGTTCGCGAGGCTCAGTCGTAGGGCGCGACCCGTTCCCGTCTCTCCCACGGCGCACACCAAGTGATACTTTTGCTGTCCCCTATTCGTAGTTAGATCAGGCATAGTGCGAAAGGGGGAATCAAGCATGAAAAAGATCCGTCAGGCGATGATTGCAACACTTGCGGCAGCCCTGGTCTTGTCCGGATGCGGGGCCAAGGACAATCAGGCCGCAGGGCAAAGCGAGGATAACGGGCAAGGACAATGGCAGAACCAAGGCCAGCACGGCCCCGGGTTCGGACAAGAGGCGATGATGGCCGCCGATCTGTTCGGCAAAATCAAAAGCGTGGACGGAAATACGATTACGTTGTACAAATCGTCCTTTACGCCGGGAGCCCGGGGCGAAGGTGGAGGCAGGCGGCCGCCGACCGGGGAACAACGCGAGCGACCGAATATGCAAGATATGTTCTCGGACGAAACCGTCGACGTTCAAGTGACGGAAAATACGCAAATCCTCAAAACGACCTTCGAAAACGGAGATCGCCAAGAAACCGAAATCGTGCTGACCGATCTTAAAGCGGATGACATCGTGAGCGTCGACCTAGAGGACGACACTCAGAACGCGACGACGATCACGTTAAGTATGGGCAGCGGATTCGGTGGTATGGGCGGCATGGGCGGAGGCCGAAGAGCCCAGCAGCAAGGCGAAGCTCCGTCTAACGTGCAGAAATAATCGTACTACTGACACTGGATGCGGCCACGAAGAAGGAGTAACTCGAAATAATCGTACTACTCGCGCTGAATGGGGCCACGAAGAAGGAGTAACTCGAAATAATCGTACTACTCGCGCTGAATGGGGCCACGAAGAAGGAGTAACTCGAAATAATCGTACTACTCGCGCTGAGTGGGGCAACGAAGAAGGAGTAACTCGAAATAATCGTACTACTCGCGCTGAATGGGGCCACAAAGAAGGAGTAACTCGAAATAATCGTACTACTCGCGCTGAATGGGGCCACGAAGAAGGAGTAACTCGAAATAATCGTACTACTCGCGCTGATTGGGGCCACGAAGAAGAAGTAACTCGAAATAATCATACTACTCGCGCTGAATGGGGCCACAAAGAAGGAGTAACTCGAAATAATGTACTACTCGCGCTGAATGCGGCCACGACAGAGGAACTAATACGCACAGGTAAAAAAAACAGTCCGCCCCCTAGCCGGGAAGCGGACTGTTGCTCCTATTATGAAGCTTGAATCTCCTCTGCCTTCTTCGAAGAAGGCAGCCAATTGACCACGCCAATCTTCACGATCGCGATAGCAATCATCAGGATAAAGATCATATGCATTCCATCCGCCATTTGCGTTGGCGTATTCTCCACAACGACGCTGTTGAACAGCATTCCGAATACAGCGACCGCGACCGTCTGCCCCAACGTGCCCATGAGCGAGTTCGTGGACGTCGCCACTCCGCGCATATTGCCGGCTACGGAGTTCTGGATCGTAACGATCGCCGGCGTGCTGATGCAGCCCATGCCGAATCCGACAAGCACGACCGCGCCAATCACATGCCAAGACGTCGATCCCGTATTCAGAGTCGCTAGCCACGCAGCGCCGCCGAGGACGAGAACCGTGCCGAGCATCATAAACTTCTTGGAGCCGATTCGGAACATATACCGTCCCGACAAATTCGAAGCCAGCGGCCAAGCAAGCGACATCGGCATCAACATCAGCCCCGAGGTCGTGGCGCTGAATTCCATGACGTTCTGTACCCATAGCGGAATATAGATCGTCACCCCGGCCACGATGCAGAATCCGAAAAAGCCGAGCACGTACGGAACAGAGAGCCGTCTGTCGCGCAACAGAGCGAGAGGCAGCATCGGTTCTTTGACACTCACTTCCACTCGCAGGAACACGATCAAAAATACAGCCGCGACGGCGAACATCGAAAGGATGAACGGCGAATTCCAGGCGTACGTTTCCCCGCCGGTAAGCAAAGCGAGCAGCAAGCTGGAAATACTGATCGTAAACGTAAGAGCGCCGATATAATCGATGCTGCTCTTCGAGACTTTGGCGAAACGTTCATGTAAGAAACCAAAGACGAGCACGAACGAGATGACGCTGATCGGCGCATTGATAAAGAAAATCCAGCGCCAAGAAATCGTGTCTACGAAATACCCGCCGACGAACGGTCCGATCAGCCCCGCGATCGACCACATCGAAGAAAGCACGCCCTGAACTTTGCCGCGTTGTTCCCCCGTGTACAAATCGCCGATAATGGTAAACGTGACCGGCGTAAGCGCACCCGCTCCGATACCTTGGATCGCCCGGAACCAGATCAGCTCGGTCATCGATTGCGCCGCTCCGCACAACACCGATCCGACCAGGAACAAGACAAGACCGATCGTAAAGATCGATTTGCGACCGAACAAATCCGCGAGTTTTCCGAAGATCGGGGTCGTGACGCACATCGTTAGAGTATAAATCGAAAATATCCAGCTAATCAGACTAAGCCCGTTCAAGTCATTGGCAATGCTGGTCGTGGCGGTCGTGACGACCGTGGAATCCAGCGCCCCGATGAACAAAGCCGTCAGAAGACCAACCGTCACGAAAGCTCGATTCGTTTTTTTATGAGACATTATCCAATCCTTCTCTCAATATAAAATGCCGACTATGCCCTTAAAAGCATAGTTTTCTTCTCCCTTCTTTGTCAACGTTAGTTTCCTTTGGAAATCGCCGCGTCATGCTCAGACGCGAACTTCTCTGGCGTAACGGCTTTGCCGAATAGCGCCTGGATCATATTGAGGTGGGTTTCTGCTGCATTGGCTTTCATTTGTACGTCTGCGAACAAAGTAATACTGCTCGCTTTGTTCATTTCGTTAAACAGATCGATATACAATTGCGGCAGATCAAGCTTGGACGTGTCCACCTTGGTCGCCGGGATAACACCCGCGCCGGTTACGGATTGCTCGCCCCATTTGGTGACGAAATATTCGACGAATTTCTTCGCTTCTTCTTTGACTTTGGAGTTCTCGGAAACGAACAGGCCCACGCCCGGTCCGCCTACCCAGCTGTCGATGTTGCCTTTGCCGCCTTCTACCGTCGGGAATTTGAAGAAGCCGACGCTGTCGCGGAATTCCTTCGGAATGTCTTCGTTCGTCGTGAAGTTAGGGAGCTCCCAAGTTCCCATCAAGAACATCGCCGCTTTGCCATTCAGGAATTCGGATTTCGCTTCTTCGTTGGACAAACCATTAAAGCCTTTTACGAACGCGTTCGCGTCGACCAACGCTTGGATTTCCGTAGCCGCTTTGACAAGACCTTCGTCCGAGAACGAGTTGGCGCCGGTGATTGCGCCAGCCAGCGTTTCTTGTCCCGCGATACGGTCGGCCAAATATATGTACCAGAGTGAACCGGTCCAACGGTCTTTGTTGCCGAGAGCAATCGGAGCTACGCCGTTATCGGCCAACGTATTGACGACTTCCTTGAATTGGTCGTACGTCGTCGGAACTTGCAGGTTGTATTTTTCGAAAATTGTTTTGTTATAATACACGGGGGCGATGTTGAACTCGAGTGGAAGCGCATACGCTTTTCCGTCGATAGCGTAAGCTTCCGTTGTACCCGAGACGAATTTGCCGTTAAGCTCGCCGCTGAGCAGATCGTCGACCGGTGTAAACAGCTTGCCTTCAACGTAAGGTTGCAGGAATCCGGCAGCCCAAGTGACGCCGACGTCCGGCAACTCGTTGGAGGTGGACAATATTTTCAACTTACTTTTATAGGGTTCATTATCAAGCACTTCTTGTTTGATCGTTACGTTCGGATGCTCCGACGTGTAGGAGTCGATGATTTGATTAACGATTTTGTTCTGTCCCGCGGCAACGCCTTCAGGCCACAGATGCATGAAGTTGATCTTGACTTTCTCACCGCCGCCGAGACCACTGCCGCTGTTCTGTCGTTCGTTATTGTTCTTGCCTTCGCAGCTTGCGACAACTAGAGCCAGAGAAAGCGCTAACAACAAAACTGTCGATTTTTTGCCAAACACGTTTACATCCCCTTTTTCTTTATTGATCCGGTGGTTTGCAACCGCTTTTTTTCATTTTACCACCGGCCTGACATCAGATTAAGGTACTGGGGATTGGAACTATTACCACTATTATTGGATCATTTCCCCGGCATCGGAAACATTGTTGCGATATTTACCGGGACTTACGGACTCGTGCGAGCGGAACACTTTCACGAAATACTTGGAAGTCTGATAACCGACCTTCTCGGCAATCTCGGCGATCGGAATGTGGGTGCTTGCCAGCAATTCCTTCGCCCGTTGAATTCTTCTGCGGGTGACGTAATCGCTGAAGGTAAGTCCCGTCTGCTCCTTGAACAAGACGCTGAAATAACTGGCGTTCATGTGCAGAAACTCGGCGACGTCTCGCAACGATACCGATTCCTGCAGATTATCGTCGATATAGCGTAACGCGTCCCGAACGGAGGCGCTGTACTTTTGTTCATGTTCTCCCGCTTCGAGCAACTTCGGATCGACCAGTTTCTCCATTCGACCGATTCTATGGCGGTCTTCCTCACGTTTAAGCGCCTGTTCTACGGCGCGGACAAGCATCATTTTGTCCAGTGGTTTCAGCAAGTATTCGACGACGCCGAGCTTAAGGGCCTTCTGTGCGTAGTCGAACTCGGGATGCCCGGAGATCACGATGACGACCGGGGGATTGTCCATTTCGTTCAGCTTCTCGACCAGATCCAGACCTCCGATCTCCGGCATGCGGATATCAGTAATAAGAAGATTAGCCTCGTACCGCTCCAGCCATTCAAACGCCTCGATTCCGCTTGACGCGGTTTCAATCCGAAGCTTTCCGGACGACCACGCTTCCAGCGTCTTGCGCACCCCTTGTCTAGTTCTCGGCTCGTCATCCACGATCAATATCGTTTTCATCGTTTTTCTCTCCCCCGTATTCGTTCGGTATCTCAAAGCCGAAGGAAGCCCCTTCTCCCTCCCTGCTATACGTGCGCAGTCCCGTCGTCCGCGATTCGTAGTAAAGCCTCAATCTTCGCTCGACGTTCGCGAGTCCGATGCCCGATCCTTTAGAAGATAAAGAACGCCCTTCCGCGATCGCTTTCGTCAATTCCCGGATCGTTGATTCATCCAAACCCGGCCCATCATCGGTCACCATAACGCTCGTATATCCCGAACGTTCCGCGGCCTGCACGCGGAGGACAACCTCGCCCTGCCCGATCTTCTGTTCGACGCCGTGCAGAATCGCGTTCTCGACAAGAGGTTGAATAAGCAACTTCGGAATAGGGACATTACGGCATGCTTCCTCGATCTCGATCCGCCACGAAAGCCGATCGACCATGCGCATCCCCATAATTTGCAAGTACCTCTCAGCATGTTCGAGCTCGTCCCGGATCGATACCCATTCCTCGTCCGGCCGGCCGATGACATAACGAAATAATCCGGACATGGCTACTACGATCTGCGCCAGTTCCTCCTCGCCTTTGTCTTCGAGGGCCCAATAGAAGGCTTCCAACGTATTGAACAGGAAGTGCGGATTAATCTGTGCCTGCAACGCTTTAAGCTCCGTCCTGCTCTGCGTGATCTCCTTCTGATAGACAACTTCGATTAATTCGTTCAAATGAGCGACCATCTGATTGTACGTATTGTTCAACTCATCGATTTCCATTGTCGCCGACGTGTTTTGATTGGGTTTCAGTGAGCCGAATCGGGCGCCGCGCATCGCTTTCATCAGATTCAGGATCGGACGCGTAATCATTGTCGACAATATAAACGTCAGGACGAGGAACAATAACCCCCCGACCACTCCCGATACGACGATCGCCGTACGAAGAACGGATATTCCTTCCGTCGAATAATCGACCGGCATCAGAATCGCCAGCATCCAACCCGTCGTTTCCGATTGCTGCCGAATGACGAGATAGGATGACCCGTCGACGGAAATCGTCTCTTCCCCGCGCGCCAGCTTGTCTTGCACGCCAGATGCGGGCGAGAAGTTCGAAGCGATCGCCCTCCCTTCCCCATCCAACAGCACCATCGCTTCCCGCAAGCCGTCTTCCCGCTCGGACGATTCGGTTAATTCGAAGTAGTTCCTTTCGATCCGCACCGTTAAGTAACCGCCGTGCGAATACGAGCGATCCATTAGCCGAACCCTGCGGATAGCGATAACGACGTCCGAATCGTGCGGATCGAGCCCGATCCAGACTAGCCGTCCTTGCTCGCGATCGGCTTGGGCGATCCATTCCTCGGGGATTCGGCTATTCAAGCTGGCGTCGTCTAGCGGGAACAGCCGCCGATAGTCGGTCGTGTATAGCTCAAGCGAACGAATCCCCGTCACGTATGCTTGATAATTGCTTGCGATTTGCTGCAGCGACTGGCGCTCGTCGAAGCTTGTCCGTTGTCCGGCTTGCTCCTGGGAGAGCATCCGCTGCACCGAGCCGTTCGTTGCCACTTGCGTCGCCAACATATCGATCTGGCGCAGGAGCGCCTCCAGTTTGCCCGTCGTCTGCACGGCGATCTGCTGGATGTGACGCTCCGCGCTATTACGAAGCAGGACAGAGACTCGATCGTACATGAAAAAGCCGGCCAAGGCCAACACGATCAGCATAACGAGCAGGAAACCGATGAATATTTGATTGCGAAGCGTGTTAAGCCGTCCAAGCTTGACCAAGTCGCGCCTCACCTTCCTTAAAGAACTTTATCGTATCGCAAAATCAATTTTACCATTGGAAACGGTTTCGCGCTTATGAATGTGATCCCAACGACAAAAGGCCCTTGGCTCCCGCCAAGGACCTTCTCGCGCACGATTAGGTCAACTTATGAATGCCGTGGGCTTATCTTAATGACTTGCACCGCTTTCGTCAGCTCGCGAAGAACGTCGGATTGAAGCTGCGGCTCCTGATACAGCGCTTTGATATAAGCTTCCCCAGTTTGGCTCGACGTATAATGCGGAGGAATATGGTTTAAAGCGAGCAATATGATATCCATCTGACATTTCTCGCAATCGCATGCAAGAATTCCCGTTTTGACGTAATGATCTTCGAACAGATCGCTTACGATCGGTTCCATCGCATTGAATATGGATAGCTCTCGAGAAAAAAACATGTGTGTACACTCTCCATCTGCATTAACGATTTCCCGTTCCGCATCGGACATTCGCGCTCCGGTCCGGTCCTTTTTTATATCGGTTTTCAATCCGCGGATCAATAGGTCATTATTTATTCGATAACAAAAAAAGAACGGAGCAAGGTGCGCCACCCTTCCCCGTTCAATCTTACGTTTCCACGCTTCTTTTCGTATACACGACAAGTCTCTCCTGATGTTCCTTCTTTTTTCTGCTGTACTTTCCCGCGCACGTAATCAGATTCAGCCTCGGGTCCGCGGAAGGGCCGAATATTCGGGGGATCGGAGCTTCCGACGTCTTGTAGGCTTCCACCGACTCCACCACGAACGAGACGAAATGGCCTTTATCGTTCTTGACGATGACCTCGTCGCCCTTCTTCAGCGTCCTTAAACGAAAGAAAATGGCCGGGCCTTTGTAATGATCGACATGACCATCCATGACCGCGTTACCGACGGCGCCGGGCAAAATCCCGCTCGCCAGGTAGCCCACTTTGTCGGTGTTATTGGGAACGCCCATTTGCCCGTTCTCCAGCACGCCTACCGGCTCAATGTCGGCATGAAGGCCGATCGAAGGAATGTACAATCGCGATGGGACGATTCCTTTGACGTTTTTCGCGACGGCTGACGGCCGCTTTTTCGTCGTTGTTTGAGGCAGCTTCTCGGGCATGCGGCTATATTCATTCGTTTGCTCTTGCTGTTTGGGGGCTTCAGGTATGGCATACTCCCTGGAGATGTCGTTCGTCTTCGAAGCGCGAGAGCACCCGATACACGCGAAAATGACGATAAAAGCGAGCAGAATCCATGCCTTTTTCTTCATATTAAAGAAAAGAAGGGCCATGGGAGGCCCCTCCTTCTCCCTTTATTCGGTTTGCTCGCTGGCGCCGCCGAAGCCGGTTTTCGGTAATTCGGTAACGTCTTTTGCTTTCAAGCTTTTCGCATGAAGGCTTTTTTTCGCGTGGTGGCTCTTCGCATGAAGTTTGTGGCCATGTTTGGACTTGGCGTGCATTTTCTTCTCATGAACTTTATGTTCATGTTTCTTATCCGCCACCGGTGCGGACGCGTATGCCGCGGAGCTAGCGGATAAGAGCAAACAAGCGGAAACGATCGCTACGGCCACTTTCTTCATTTTGTTGCCTCCTAAATAAATAAGATGTGTGGGGTTTTCCCCTCTCTCATGATGTCCTTATCGAACCGTCTTCATGAGTGAAAGAAAGTCCCAACCTTGGGGAGGCTTTCGTATTTCAAAAGCAAAACACTTTCGGGTGGCCGCGATCAAACGAAGTGGACAAAATCTCTAATGTTTTGACAATTTAACAATATGTCAAACACCCTCGTAAGGGCTTACAATTGAATAAAACCGTTAACCTTCGCGAGGTTAATGTCCATTTCTGTTTGGTCCGCGAATAACAGCGAAAATGAATGTTGAAGTTATATTTCAGGCAGGGGGAAGAAGATGACAGACAATTGGATGCGAGACACTTACCGGAAACTCCATTTAGACTATCACCAGCCGCCCTGGATGGGTAATGTGGCAGGCGCTTTTACAAAGGAAGAAGCGCAGAAACAGGTTGCCCTGTTCCAAAAGGCGAAGATCGAAGCGGTCAGTTTTTTTGCTTACGATCATTATGGGCAAGCGTTCTATCCCTCCCGAATCGCACCGATCCACCCCGGCTTAAAGGGAGATTATACGGGTCTGATGACCGAAGCCCTCAGAGAAGCGGGGCTCAGAGTAACTTTATACCTGGCCGCTCTTACTTCCGCGCACTTGCATGCTACGCATGAAGACTGGCTTGTAAGGACTGAGACGAATCATGCGCCCAAAGGAGCCTGGCTTCAAGAGGAGGCATCGCATCTTTGCGTAAATTCGCCATTCGTTGATGAATTTATGGTTCCGCTAATTAAGGAAACCATCGAGCGGCATCAGCCGGATGCCGTCTGGATCGATGCCGGCGCTTGGATGATCGATACGCCCTGCTGGTGCGTCCACTGCCAAGAACGATATCGGGCGGATACCGGTCTGAACCTTCCGTCTTCGCCAGCGCCTAAGCCTAACGACGAACTGGCGGACGAATCGTGGTTAAAATGGCGGTTGTGGAAGAGAAGCCGAATTAATGTCTACATTAATAAGTTGGTTGCAGCTGTTAGGGAGGCTTCACCGAAAACGCTAATCGCCGACAATAATTTGGGTAAATATTTTACCGGAGTGCCGCAATGGAAGGAAGGCAAAGTTGAACGATGGCTCTCGCCTCAAGACTTCGGGGTTGATTACCTATCGTGCGATCCTGTCGCGATGGGCGGCAATCATGAAGTGGTGCTCAGCAGAGAGGGCAGATACCAATCGACCATCGGATTGCCGTATGAATACATGAACGAACGGTTTCATGCGTGGGGCGAATGGCAGTGTCGACCTCTGCTCGATTGGAAACTGGAGGCGGCAACCATGATCTCCGTCGGAGCGCGGTGTGTATTTGCCGATCAACCTTACCCCAATGGCTTGGTCGAGCCTCGCGTATACGAAGATTTAAGGGAAGTGTACAGCTTTGTCGAGGAGCGGGAGCCGTTTGTCAAAGGAGCCGTCCCCGTACCCGATGTAGCGATTCTCGCCAGTCTGGGAGCAAACACGGTAGGACCTGCAGGCGGGGCATTATGGGGAAGAGTTTCGGCTTGGGCCGACATGGGCGAGCAACGAGTGGATCGAGTCGACGGAGCGCATTTAATGTTCGTCGAGCTTGGTTTGCAGCATTTGATCTACGACGAGATCAATCTCAAGAAAGCGATGGATCGTCAACGTCTGATTGTCGTACCAGATCAACTGCTGCTTGACGATGAGACGATCCATGCTTTGAAAGATTACGTAAAGAATGGCGGCCGGCTGCTTGTGACGGGTCGATCCGGGCTCTATCGCGCCGACGGAACGATTCGGGAATCGGATCCGCTAGCCGATGTGCTTGGACTGGAACGTACGGCTGAACAAGTGTCTCCTATTCATTACTTAAAAGCCGGTCATTCGCTAAGCGGAGGTTCCCCTTGGGCCGATATCCCCCTGCAAGCGTGGGGAGCCGCATCTGAGGTCAACCTTCAGGGCGCGGAGGTATTGGCGGACAGTTGGGGACCGGTGACGGATGTATGGAAAGACGGCGTGAAGTCTAAAGCGAACTGGCAGCATTATACGGTGTTCGGCGCGGCGCCGATTGGAGACGATCGCGAGGGCCCGGCTTTGACCCAACATCGTTACGGGTTAGGGACGGCTGTGTATTTGAACGTTGACCTGTTTGCACTGTATTACCAGGAAGGACATCGCTTGATTCGTCAATGGATATTGGCCATTGTCGATCGGCTGTATGCGGACGAGCAGCGCAAGGTAGCCGTACAGAAGCCGCTGCATGTGGAAGTGTCCTTAATGGAGCAACCGCACCTTGATCGGCAGATCGTACATCTTACGAACTTCTTCTCGCAGAAAAGGCCCGGCAATACGGTTCATAATGAAGAAATTCTTCCCGTGAACAACATAAAAGTTTCCTTAACCTTAGGCAACCGTCAAGTCGAACGCGTAACGCTTGAACCAGAAGGACTCGAACTCAGTTATAAACAAAAGGATGGTTCGATCGATATCGTGGTTCCTCAGCTTGATATACACGCCATGCTGTGCGTTCAACTGTCAAAGGAAGAGTAAATAACCTATAACGAATGAATCGAGAACGAATAAGCCATCCCTGCCGGGATGGCTCGTTTTCGTAGTCGATTCGAAGGATGCAAAGTCGATTTATTTGAACGCGATCGTCGAATGAATGTGTACGCTCGGCACGATGAGCTCGATGCCGTGTTCCAGCCGACGGAACGGGAGCGATACGTTCTCTGGCAGCAGCGTCGCCTCTTGTACGGAATCATCGAAGTATTGTACGACGATGTCGTGGATAGGCCAGATCCGTTCAATCGGATCATACGACGAAGCGCTGCGGCTGCCAGTATGGTTATTCTGAAAGTTGATCAAGTGCAGGTAGGTTGTGTCGTCGCTGCGCATGAGATTCGCTTCCATATGAGTCGGCGCATCGACTCGGAACGGTTTGCTCAGATCGTATTTATCGAGCAAAGCGTCCACGATGGATCGAATCCAGTAGTGATTGGTGTTCCAATAAGTAGAGAACACAGGCGCCGCGATATAGATGGCTTTCCCTTGTCCGTAATCATTAACGGAGATGGAAGGGAATGCGCTGACGTTGCCTGCCGGCGGGATCCGGTAACGGAACGCGCGGTTGGGCGCCGGAACGGTAAGCGGCCACTGAATCCAGCTCAAAGGCTGGGCTGTCGACGCCCGGACTTTGAGGAACGGAGCTTCCAACAGCTGCGGGATTGCCGTGATGCCTTTCCACAACGATTCATTTTCCGTAAAGTAGCCGAATTCATAGGGAGACCTGTCCAAATAGTCCACGCCCAGAACGTCTGCAAGTTCAAAGCGCTTGGAGGTTCTGTTTAGGGACGCTTCCCCGGCCGCCAGCAGCACACCGCCCGCCTTGACGAACGCGCGGATTCTGGACAAGGATTCGTCCGAGAGGCTTACCGTTTCCGGCAAGATGACAACCCGGTACGCGGATAGATCGGGGAAAGCGTCGTTGTAGAACATATCGTATTGATGGTGCCCTTCGATAAGCACTTTGGATGCGCCGAGCATGGCGGCATCTCCCGAGTCCCAATACCAACTGGATGTGTTGTTGGAAATTACGGCGATATGAGGTACGCTTCTCGTTCCGATACAAAAAGTTTCGCGTTCCTTCACGAAGTGGAACGCCTCACCGATAACGTCGTACACGCCGCTCTGCAGCCGCCCGTTTGGCAGCACCTGATCGCCGATGTTGATGATGCCTCCGTTCGCCAGAATAGAAGCAAATTCATACTTCAATTGCTCCGGCGTTTTGCAGGACATCATCCCCCAGTCTTCGGTGAACCGAACCGTCATGATTTGCACGGGTACATCCAGGTTCCGGGTGTAGCGGGCTTTGATCGAATGGCAAAGATAACTTCCGGATGCCGGCTGAGATTCCCAAAGGCCGTAATCGCTTGTCGCGTTAATGGCATCTGACTCGCCCATTTTCCAAGCTCCGTTGCAGTTGACCATGACATGAGGCCGAATGCTTTTGATCAAGTCGTACAGTTCCTGCATGCAGCGCTCGGCCGAATTTCGGGCGAAGTCATGAACGATCTTCGGGTTGTCCCTATACAACTCAACCGTTAATTCCAAGCCGTTCTCTTCTTTGAACTTTTTCTTGCAATAAGGGCAGAAGCAACGATGCCCATCGATATATGGAATATCGAATAGCCATCCGTCCATATCGTAGCTGTTCATGATTTCCAGCACTTGCGGAATGACCAATTCCTCGCGGTAAGGGCTGTTCAAGCAAGGAAGTTCCCATACCGTGCCTGCCGATCCCCGAACTTGTCCGTCTTCGTTGATCTGGTACCAGTCCGGGTTTTGCTGAACGGCGTATGCGTCCGTGCCAAGGGAATAATAAGCGATGACTTTAATACCCGAACGGTGAGCCTCTTGCAGCACCTCGCCGAAAAAATCGCCCTCCAGCCCGGAATGTTTATGCCCGACTTTCGTCGGATAGTAGGCGTTGCCGAAGTGACATTTCGTAAAGACGCCAATGACATTCACGTCTGCCCGCACAAATTCTGCGACAAAGGACTTGGCGTCGAACTCATTAATCGCATCCGTTGGAAATTCGGGCATATGAAAATCTACATGAACCTGACGGATATGTTCCTTAAACCATTCTTGTCTCATCGTATACTCCTCCAACCTCGCTATTTAGTTGAGATTGTAGCAGAATGGGAGCGAACCGTCTTTGGAGAATCGTCCATCAGTTGTACGATTCTATCCTAATCTTGAATGTACCGGTTACGTATTCGATGTCGGTAAGCGGTTGGCGATTCGCCGAAGCGGGCTCGAAATAACCTGGAAAAATAGTGAATGGAGCCGAACCCAAGCTCTTCCGCTACGGCCGATATCAAGTCGTTCGTTTCCCTTATCCGCTTGCGGGCCCGTTCCAGCTTGCACTGCAAAGCGTAAGCATGAGGTCCCATACCGGTCACTTGCACAAACAACCGATGGAGGAACGATGTACTGACTCCGACCTGGTCGGCCCACTCCCGAACCGACAGATTGGACATGGGTGAATTCTCCATTTGGGCCATGATCTTGAGTACTCTTTGGTCCCTTACGGGCAACGGTTGTCGGATCGCTTGAGCCAACCCTGCCGCGAATAACTCGAAAGAAGCGCGCCGATCCAGCAAGGTTTCTTCGTCTTGTTGGTCCATCGTATCGATGATATAGAGAAAAGACTGCATCCATCTCGTATAGTGCGGTGCATGGACTTTGGCGGGAAGCTGCGGTCCGCCTTGGAAGATAATTGAAGTCGAGCATTCCGACTGAGACAATTCATCTCCCTTGAAGCTAAACAAAGACATATCCCCCGGATGGGATCTAGAGCCCGTCCAATCGAAATAGACCGAAGCGTGGGTCATCGGATCCGACGGGTTCGCATGGAACGTATGCGAGACCCCCGGCGGGATATAAAAGAGCTCGTCGCCGGCGCAAGAATAATGGTTTTGCCCAATCGTGATCGTACCCGTTCCATTGACGATATAAAGAAAAGTATGAACGAACGACCTTCGAGGACTGACTCGTTCATTCGGATGAAAAGGGTAATAATCGGCGCGGTAAATGACCGGACATATATCCGAAAGTCGGATATTCGTTCCTGAATCCCTCAAGGCGATCCCTCGCTTTTCGTTTGTAAACGGTTTATAGTTGCTTATGTTCCACTATACGAGAACAACATGACCTAAATCCAGCATACTGAATATCACCCTGGGAGGCAGTTCATAATGAACATCAATCCGTATCGGAAATCAACGTCGAGACCGTTGAAATTGCGAACCAAGTTCCTCCTCTCGTATTTGCTCGTCATCTTCGTGACCGTTGTAACGGTAACCGCCGCCAATTATCGAATTTCGGCCAATGCCATGAAGAACAACACTTCCGCATACTCCAATTATTTGACCGGTCAGGTCAGCATCAACTTTGATTCCAAGATCAGCGCGATCGAGGACTTCGTTTTTTTTCAGTACCAGCATTCGGATATCGGCAACGCGCTTGCGAGGCCAGGCTACGACTTCGTCAAGCAATCCGGGATCCGCAATTTTTTATTTGATATGCTGTACTCCCAGCAATATTTCACCTTTGTGGCGGTGACGGAAGCCGACGGACGCCTGTTCAGTTCAGCTCGGGACGAGTCGCTGTTCAATTTGGACGATGTCCTGGAGCAATCGAGGCGGAACGCGGAGCTGATGAAGAAGATGTGGGGCAAAGTGCTCTGGGTAGCCGGAGATGACAAGCAAGTGTATATGGAGAGAGCCATCTACGACTCCAATACGACAGAATATCTAGGCAATTTGATTATCGGCGTCGATCTAAATTACGTCACCAGCCTGTTCTCCGGCATTCAGGAAATCTCCAACGGACAGCTAATCTTGCTCAACTCGGACAACGAGCTGATTGGGCCACCGAGCGATCTCTACGCTCCCCTTAAATCATTGATTTCCGGCATCGGCAGCGACGGAACGATTGAGAAAACGGTGAAACTGAACGGGGAGAACTATTTATCCTCTATCGTCACCTTTGGAGAAGCCAAATGGAAGCTTGCGCATGTCGTTCCAATCAAGGAACTTACCAAGGTGGCCGTGCCGATGAAGATTTGGATGGCGATCACTTGCCTGACGGCGCTGGGCATCGCGTTTGCCTTTGCCTTTTATTTGTCCAACAGCATTACAGCCGGACTCAAGGTGTTGATGCAGCATCTCAAACGATTCGGGGAAGGCAATTTCTCGGTCCGCATCGCGCACAAGAGCCGGGACGAGATCGGCGTGCTCGCGGAGAAATTCAACCAGATGTCGGATCGGATCTACGAGGAGCAGATCTTGAAGCAGGAGGCGGAATATCGCGCTTTGCAATCCGAGTACAGCGCCCTCCACTCCCAGATGAACCCCCATTTCCTATACAACACGCTTGAATGCATCAACAGCGTGGCGAAGCTGCGGGGGGAAGAAGAGATCAGCGAGCTCGTCTGTCTTCTGGGCGATCTGCTCAAGGAAAGCTTGAGCTTAAAGGACGAACGGATTCCTCTCTCGTCCGAGCTCTCTTACGTCGGCAAGTATTTGGACATCCTTAAGAAAATCTACGGGGAACGTATCGAGACCCGCTTCCGAATCGATTCTTCCGTTCGTGATTGCCTAATTCCTAAATTTATCATCCAGCCCATTGTTGAGAACGCTGTCATTCACGGGATTGAAAAAAAACCGGGAAAAGGGCTGATCGAGATCGATTGCGTTCAGGAAGACGCTTGTCTTCTCATCCGCGTGCGGGATAACGGCCTAGGCATGGACGAACGTCAGCTTCGGCAGTTGTTGGAAAGCGATCGCGGTCATTCAGGTACCGGATCGCGAACCCGGGTCGGCATTTACAATGTCAACCGTCGAATCAAGCTGATGTACGGAGTAGATTACGGCGTACGGCTGGCCAGCGAGCCAGGAGTATCGACCGAAGTTACGATCACTTTGCCTTGGAAATCGGAGGAGAAAAATTATGTATAAAGTCGTCGTGATCGACGATCAGCCATTTGTCCGCGATGCGCTTGTCCGCACCGTCAATTGGGAACGTCTTCAATGCTGCGTAGTCGCGACGGCATCGGATGGCGATGAGGGAAAACGCGTCATTATGGAGCACCGCCCCGACCTTGTCATTTCCGACATCCGCCTGCCGGGAGCAGATGGGATCGAATTGTCCGAATTCATCCGCAAACGGCTACCGGACAATCAAATCATTCTGATAACGGGCTACCAGGATTTTGAGTACGCACGGCGAGCGCTCAAGCTTGGCGTCATCGATTTTATCGTGAAGCCGATCAAAAACGCCGAGCTCGAGGAAGCCATTCGCAAAGCCGTTCAAGCTATCCGCATCAGCCGCGAGAAGGAGAAGACGCTGCCAGGCTACGAAGGTCACTTGTTCCTGTCCGCTCTGCGTGGCGAGGCGAACGGGACAGAGGAATTCCGGGAACATCTGCGGATTCGCGGCTTCGAAGGCCACCCCAAGCTTCTGCTGCTGGGAAGGCGCAAAGAAGAAGTTGAGACGGAACCGTTCAGCCTGCTTGACTATGTGAAAGATTCGCCTCTGCTAGGGAGCGGACGGTTCCTTGTTCTCGAGACTCATTACGAGGGATGCCAGGCGCTGCTCGCCATTGCAAGTTCGAAGTCTGCATCCGATCCGTCATCATGGACATCGTTAAAACGGACGATCCATGAAGGGCTGCGGGACAAGCTAGGGGTCGCCTTTTCCTTGGCGGCCAGCCCGATGTTTACGGACCTCGGAGACTTGCCCGACATGAATTCGGCCGCAATGGCCGCTCTCCAGAGCCTGTTTTTCAAGCCCGCCGAGACGCTCGCTATTGCCACCCCTGTTTGGCATGAGCCCCGAACCGTCCTCCATGAATCTTTTCTTCGAGAAATCGATGCGTGGTTGGAGACCGCCGACGACGACGATTCCTTGTCTCTGGACGGATTAAGCCGACTGCTCGAACAAGTGGAGCGGCATGCGGACGGCGATATCCAATTGGCGATTGCATGGCTGACGGAAATATTTCTGTCCCTCGTGCGGTACGGCATCAAGTCCGATCGAACCGGCACGGAGACGCCTATGGAGGATGATGTGCAGTCGAGTCTCAAGCAAATCGCCCGCCTGCGGGACATGGCCGAGGGGCGAGCGCTTCTGGAGGGGGTTGTTCGCCAGTTCAACGACAAATCGCGGCAAGCCGCCTCCGGCTACTCGCTCATCGTCCGGAGCGTTCTATCCCAAATCCAAACGCAATACGCGGAAAATATGACGTTGACGGACCTGGCGGAGCGATATCGGATCAGTTCGGCTTATCTCAGCCGGCTGCTTAAAAAAGAAACGGGCCATAACTTCGTCGATCTGCTGACAAAGGCGAGAATCCAGGCCGCCAAAAAGTGGCTGGCCGATCCCGCCATATCCGTGCAGCAGGTTGCTTCTCTGGTCGGCTACGGCGATTACTCGTATTTCTATCAAGTATTCAAAAAGTATGAGGGCATCTCCCCTTCCGAAGTGAAGAAAAAACCCCGGTAAGGTCAAAATACCTCTATTATTGTCAAATTTGCGATATGGTTCGCGAAGCTGCGATCTTCTAAAGTATTAATGTAAGCGCTCTTAACACAGGAGGGATAAGCATTGAAAAAGAATCTTAGTTTGTTGGCCATAACGGCAGTGGCGACCGCCAGCTTGGCCGGTTGCGGATCCACCGGAAACGATTTATCTTCGTCTCCCGCTTCGGCTTCTTCGTCCGCCTCGGAGAAGGAAGTCACGATCAACATCTTCCATCACCTTGGTGAGGAAGCCAAGCGGAATGGATTGAAAGCGATTACGGATATGACAACCGAAAAGTACCCGAACATCAAATTCAATATTCAGGCGATCGATTACAATTCCTACAACAACATCCTGAAGACGAAGATCGCAGCCGGAGACGCGCCCGACATTGTCTTCGGAAATCCGATTGCTTATCGGGATATGATCAAAGCCGGCCAAATTCTGGACTTAACAGGCGAGTCGTTCTTTCAGGAGCTCAACCCGTCTGCGCTCGACGAGATGACGATCGATGGCAAGACGTATGGCGTTCCGCTTGATATCGGAGCCATGGGCATCTACTACAACAAAGACATCTTCCAAGAGCAAGGACTGCAAATTCCGACGACGTTCAGCGAGCTTATCAAGGTGGCCGACGCCCTTCAAGCTCAGAAGATCATTCCGTTCGCTCACGGATTCAAAGACTCCTGGACCGCCCAGGCTGACTTCCAAGCGGACTGGTACGGCAACGTCAGCAAGTTCCCGGATTTCTTCGACAAAGTGCAGGACGGCTCTCAGAAGTTCGCCGACAGCCCGGAATTCAAGGCTTCGGTTGAGCGGTACAAGAAACGTCTGTCCTATTCCAGCGGCGACGATCTTGGAACCGACTACGCGAAGTCCGTGCAAATGTTTGCCGGCGGCAAAACGGCGATGTTGATCGAAGGAGACTGGTCGATTAGCGAGATCCGCAAGAACAATCCCCAAGGGAACTTCGGCTTCTTCGCCCTGCCGTTCTCCGAGACTGCAAGCGACAACATTCTGGGCATCAGCGCCGGTGACGCCTTCATGGCCAGCGCTCAGACCAAGCATAAGGACGAAGTGCTCAAGTTCTTCGATTCGATGAATTCGGCCGAAGGGGCGAAGGCTTGGAGCGACCACAGCAAAACGATCAGCGCCAACAAAAATTTCACGATCAGCGGAGCCGATCCGATCACGTCCGATATTTTCGAGTACATTCAATCCAGCCGAACGTACAGCTTCGGCAAAGCCTACACGCTGACCGGCCAGATGGATGCCATCTTCCGCAAGTTCCAGGAAACCGTCGGCCTGGATCAGAGCGCGAACGTGGACAAATTGATCTCACATCTTGACACCGACATCTCCAGATTACTGAAATAAAGAAACGAGAGTGGGTCATTCCCCTGTTATCCGCAGAGGCATGACCCCTCTCTTATAGGAGTGAAGAGAACCATGGCTCTAGCCAAGCACCGCATCAAAAGGGAACTGATCAAGCTATCCTTCCTGATTCCCGCCGTTCTGTTCTTTGTCGTCATCATCGTGCTGCCCTTCGTCAAGGGACTTTCATACTCCTTTACAGATTGGGATGGCATCTCCGAAAGCCGCAACTTCATCGGCTTCAAAAACTACTCGCTGCTCTTCCAAGACCACAATCTTCTGAAGCCGCTAAAGAACACCTTGTTCTTCTGGGTCGTTACGCTGATTGGAACGAACGGAATCGGCTTGATGATGGCTCTTGCCGTCAACGGTTCAGGACGTTTCAACCGAGCGCTTCGTACCGTTTTTTTTCTGCCGTTCGTCCTCTCGCTCGTATTGGTCGCGTTTCTTTGGACGTATTTGTACAGCGAAATTTTGTATCCTTACTTTGGCGTTAAAAGCTTGCTAGGCAATCCGCATACCGTGATGTGGGGCATTTCAATTATGGCGATATGGAAGGATGCCGGATACTGCATGGTCATCTACCTTGCAGCGTTACAGCTCGTGCCTGCGGAATATTACGAAGCAGCCAAGGTGGAAGGCGCCGGCCTATTCCGCCGCTTCATCTCCGTCACCCTTCCGATGATCGTGCCGGCACTGACGGCCAACATAACCCTGCTTACCGGCTGGGGGCTCAAAGTGTTCGATTACCCGATGACCGCAACTGGCGGCGGACCTGGCAATGCATCGGAGACGCTCGCCATCTATGTGTACAATTATACGTTCCCTTATAATCAAGCAGGTTATGGGCAAGCGGCGGCTATCATGCTGCTGGTGCTTGTCTTTGCGATAACGGCCGTGGTGGCCGGTCTTCTTCGCCGGAAAGAGGTGGAAATGTGAGTAACCGAAAATGGCCGCTGATGTTGCGGAACGTGCTGCTACTGGCTCTGGCGCTCCTTTTCCTCATTCCGTTCTATATTAGCATCGTTTATTCGTTAAAGAGCCGTGAAGAAATTACCGCTTCCGGCATTCGTTTCCCTTCCGTCTTCCATTGGGAGAACTACTCGCGGGCCATGGAAATCTCGAACTTCGGACACGCGCTCAAGAACAGCAGCATTGTAACGCTGGTTGTCACGGTCGTGCTGCTTATCGTCTGCTCCATGGCTTCCTACATCATCGCCCGCAACAGTCGCAATCGCTTCTACAACTCGGTCTACTACGTATTTCTGGCAGCAGTTCTAATTCCTTTCCAAGTCATTATGCTGCCGCTTTACATCAACCTGAAGGACTGGGGGTTGCTTAATACGCTGGGAGGCTTGTCACTGGCTCTGATTGCATTCCAGATTCCATACAATATCTTCGTGATGACCGGATTCATCAAGTCCGTGCCTCGCGATTTGGAGGAAGCGGCCTATATCGACGGCGCCGGAGCTTACCGTACGTTTTGGAGCGTTATTTTCCCGGTGTTGAAGCCGATCACCTCAACTACCTTTATTCTGAACGCCCTGGCGGCCTGGAACGACTTCCAGACTTCACTGATCGTCGTTCAGAAGGAAGCGGTTCGTACGCTGCCGCTGACGCAGTTTTACTTTATCGGACAATATTCCGTCGAGGTGAATCTCGCTTTTGCAGCCTTTACGTTGTCGGTTATCCCCGTTCTGATCTTCTATTTTGCCGCTCAACGGTACATTATCGGAGGCATGATGGGCGGAGCGGTGAAGGGCTAGACATCTGCAACAAGACAAAAGAGGGTGTCCCAAAAGGTCACGAAAGAGACCTGAGAGACACCCTTTTCTCTGCTAAATTCTAGCTTTAAGGAACTTCACCGCCGCGGCGATATCCGCTTCCGGATTGGCTCCGACCTCGCGCTCGATCGTCAAGTAACCACCGTAACCGATGTCGCGAAGCGCCTTCAAGTATGCGTCCCAATCGACGCCGCCCTCTCCGAGCGGCACTTCGCGGAAAACGTCTCCGGACTCGGCATCTTGCGCGATTTTCTGATGGTCCATTGGCTCGAAGCCGAGTGCCCCGTAGACAAGCCTAGGATCGACTTCGCGCAAGCGGATTCCGTCTTTGGCGTGCGTATGGACGATATAATCCTTCAAATGATGTACCCCTAGAGCTGGATCGTCTCCGGTAACCATGACCATATTGGCCGGATCGAAGTTAACGGATACGCCTTTGGAGCCAAGCCCGTCGAGGAAGCTTTTCAGATGCGCCGAAGTTTCCGGTCCCGTCTCGATCGCGAAATAAGCGTTCATGCTCGTCGCATAGCGGCTAAGCTCCTCGCATGCCAGGTGCATCGATTCGTATACCTCGCTGTCGCGACTTTCCGGTACGATCCCGATGTGCGTGGTCACGACATTCGTGCCGAGCTCTACGGCCAAGTCCAAAATCCGTTTAGACTTTTCGATCTTTGCCGCATTGGCATTCTTGTCCTGGAAGCCGTGGCCGCCGAGATCGCCGACCAATGCGGATATTTCCAATCCCAACGATTCAATATCGGATTTCCACTCTTTACGTGCTGCAGCCGATAAGTTCGCGGGATCCATTTCTCCGGATACGGCATAGATTTGCACGCCGTCAGCTCCGACGTTCTTCGCTTTGACCAGACCTTCGCGTACGCCTACCTTAAAGCTGTCCACGATAACTCCGATTTTCCATGGCTTAACGATTGTCGACATTCCGATTCGCTCCCTTACTGAATTTCTTCCCATAGCTGCCGCACATGATTCAGCGCGATCTTCGTCGCCCTCTCGCACGGCTCCATGCCTTCGAATTCGATGGACAAGTATCCATCGAAGCCCGCTTCCTTGATGACGCGCAGCGCGCCACGGGTATCGAGATCCCCTTGTCCCGCGATCGCGCCTCGCAAGTAGGCGCCGTTGGCGGATCTAAACCAGCCTTCCCCGGGATTGTTAGATTCGGATCGGATGTAGAAATCTTTAACATGTACGATGGATGCGATCTTAATATTGTTGCGGATGCCGACTAGCGGATTCTCGTCGACGCATACGAAATTGCCGATATCGAGCGTCGTGCGGAAATTGTCTCGAGCGACTTCGTTAACGATCGCCTGCACCCGGTCACTTGCTTGAACATAGTACCCGTGATTTTCGATGCTCGTCGTAATGCCGAATTGCGCCGCATAATCGGCGATTCTGCGGCATGCCTCGGCAAGCTTGGGCAAATCCGCCATGAAGCGGCGAATCGACGTATCTTTGGAGTTTGCAACGTCATGCCGCATCAGCTTGGCTCCAAGCGCAGCAGCGACATCGACTTCTCTTTTCACCCGCTCGATCTCTTTCTCGAACTCTTCGTCGTTTAATCCGGAGAAGTTCGCGCCGATCGCATAGTTGGAAATCTCGATGCCGACTTCCGCGGCTTTGCTTTTGATTGCTTCCACGAGGTGCGGGTTGCCGACAAGATCGCAGTCGAGCGGAACGATCTCGACATGCTCACCGCCTAATTCGGCTATCTTGGCTACCGCTCCGACAAGATCAAGCTCGCCGCTTTGAATGTTCTGCCACAGGCTGTACGAACTGACCCCGAGTTTCATAGCCGGATCTCCTCGCCTTTCGCTGCCGATTCATAAATACCGCACAATATTTTCATGATTTCGACGCCGTCCGCAACTGGGCTGATCTGCTGATCCCCGTTTACGATACACGAGATAAAATGATCGATCTCGTTTTGAAACGCGGCGTCGGCGGAAAAACCGCCTTTGTTGTCCGTCTGTGGTTGAATGTTGAGGATCGTATTATTTTTCTCGGTAACCATAAGGATCTCGGGATCGATTTCGAATCCGCCCTTATCCCCGAACAGCTTAACGCTGCCCTCATCCTTCTTGGCGTGAAGCGTAAAACTAGCGTCGACCATAATCGAAGCGCCGTTCTCGAATCGAATAATCGCGTTGGCCATATCCTCGACGGTGTTTTTCGAAGCGTCATAGTCTGCCGCTTTATAGAAAGACAAATGCTGAACATTAGAGCGGTTGCCTAGCTTGCGATACGTATTGGCGCTTACCGACGTCGCTTTCGGCCGTCCCATCAAATACCAGCAAAGATCGATGACATGAACGCCGATGTCGATCAGAGGACCGCCGCCGGACCGCTCGACGTCCGCGAACCAACCGCCTGGGTTGCCTAGACGACGAATAGACGAAGCCTTGGCATAATACAACTCTCCGAATTCGCCTTGATCGACGAACTCGCGCAGCATTTTTACGTTAGGATCGTATCTGCGCACGAAGCCGACCTGGAGCAGCTTGCCCGACTCGCGTACGACGCGTTCGACTTCAACAGCCTCTTCCACGGTTCGGCATAGCGGTTTTTCTACAAGCACATGCTTGCCGGCTTGCAGAGCCGCGATGCTGATCGGTGCGTGCGTGTTATTCCAAGTGCAAATGCTGACCGCGTCAATATCCGAATCCGCGACCAGTTCCCGGTAATCCGTAAAGGTTTTCGTCGCGCCGTATTTATCCGCGACTTGACGTGCTCTTGCCTCGTTCACGTCGCATATCGCGACGATCGTAACATTCGGATTGCGCTTGTACGAATTAAGGTGCATTTCAGAGATCGATCCGGTTCCGATAACGCCAATGCGAACTTTTGACACGGCTCCAACACTCCTTCATCACTTTTAGGCAAAGTCGCGCCTGTTAACGGCTTATTCGCCCAGGTCGATTTTGCTTATCAATTCGTATTATAATGGGAATAACTTGCGTTACCATGCAAAAGCATGCTCATTATTTGTACGATTGTGCTATCGGAGGCGAACGATGGATAAAATCTCAGCTTTGCGGGAACCGATGCCGATGCCCAATCCGTCGTTCCCGATTAAAGTGCATCCTCTTCACACCCACAAGACGGTCGTGGGACAAACCTTATTCCCGCACCACTGGCATGAGCATTTGGAATTTTTATATTTCGTATCGGGAAGCGCAATCGTCGAATGCGGTTCCAATCGAACCGCGTTTCACCAAGGCGATCTGTGCGTCGTGAACAGCAATGAGCTTCATTACGGAATCGGCACGTCCGAGGATTTGTCCTATTATACGATGATCGTGGACATCGCTTTACTGCATAGCCATGCCGTGGATGCGGTCGAGACGAAGTTCATTACGCCGATCACCCGCAATCGGATTTTATTTCAGAACCGGATCGCCGGCGACGAAGAAATCACCCGTTACCTGCTTGCCATCGTTCGCGAGCTGGAGCAGCAGGAATTGGGATACGAGCTTTCCGTGAAGTCCCACCTATACGGGTTGCTTGCCCTGCTCGTCCGCAAATATGTTGCGACGCTGACCGAGTTGGACGATTATCGTCATCGGCTGAGAGAGCTTGAACGTCTAGCGCCGGTATTCTCCTATATCGACGAGCATTACCGGGACAAGCTTACCGTACAGCGGCTTGCCGACATCGCCGGATTAAGCCGGTTTCATTTTAGCCGCCTGTTTAAGCAGATGACCGACAAGTCGCTGGTCGAATTCGTGAACCTGATCCGGGTCAATAAAGCCGAGAGCCTGCTGCGGAACAAAACGATGAATATCTCCGAGATCGCCCACGCGACGGGCTTTAGCGACATCTACTATTTTAGCCGCACGTTCAAAAAGCTGAAGAACATGTCCCCCACGGAGTGGAGGAACAGCCAATACTGAATGTACACGAGGAATTCGAGCTCCGCGCTATAAAACCATCCGTTGCTTCGTATAGCGATTCGCGTAGGATGAAGCAACGTACGCCTCCGGTTTGACTCTGGGGGCGTAACTCCCCATCCCTTCCACTTTTTCCATCATCTCATGAACGTAACTTGCCGTTTTGCTGATCACCGGCTCCATTCCCGCGTCGATGTCGATATAGGTTTCAAGCGTCGCGCCTTGATGCGCATAAGGCAAAATGATCTCACCCATATTGCGAAGCGCGTTTTCCTCGAAATAACCGGCGACTCTCTGGGAAAAAGACGTTTCCAGCGTCAGTTTTTCCCGGACAGATGCGAGCTGCCGCGGTATCGCCAATTGCCGATAACAGGCCCAAGCCCCTCTGCCGACACGGCGAATGACGATGCCTGTTACGAATTTCGTATATCCTGGATGTACTTGGCTATCCGTACCGATGATGAATTGATAAGAACCTTTCGGATCGATGGAGATAAAACGAAGAATTCGTTCCAATACCAGGTCAAGAGACATGCCGCATTCCGACAAATTCTGAAAGTAAAGATCATCCCACTTGGAGATGGTGCTCATCATGGTCATGTCGATCACCTCTGCGCCGCTGCGAACTATTGTTATTGTATGGCGCGACTTGCCGGAGTCGAACCGAATAAGCTCCATGATTTTACTCTCCGCGCAATGAGCACTATAATTAATAAAGTAAGCAAGCACGGATGACGAACAGAAGGAGATCGAATATGTACCATCATATATTGGTCATGACCGCCGTCGAAATCGAGCGGGAAGCGGTATTAAGAGGTGTTGGAGGGAACGCGAAATTCCGCGTCGCGACCGCCGGAGTCGGCCCCGTATCCGCGGCCGTCAGCACGGCGATGGCTCTGGCAGAGGACGGCGCGAATTACGACTTGGTCGTGAGCGCCGGAATCGGCGGGGGGTTCGCGGGGATTGCGCCAATCGGCTCGATTGTCGTAGGGAGCGAGTCGATCGCTGCGGATCTCGGGGCGGAAACTCCGGAAGGCTTCGCGGGAGTGGACAAGCTCGGCTTCGGATCGAATCGGCTGGAAGTCGATCATCATCTCTCCGTCAAACTCGCCGAAGCTCTCCGTTCGGGAGGGATGCAGTCGCATCTCGGCCCCATACTGACTTTAGCTACCGTAACGGGATCCGCGGAAACCGCTTCGCTACTGACCGAACGGGTTCCGGGTGCCTCCGCCGAAGCGATGGAAGGCTTCGGAGTTGCCGAGGCGGCTCATCGCAAAGGCATTCCCTTCATTGAAATACGCGCCATATCGAACGCGGTCGGACCGCGCGACAAATCCGCTTGGCGAATCGGCGAAGCGCTTGCCGCCTTGGAAAAAGCCAGCACTTACTTATCGGAGGTCCTCGCATGATGAAAATCGCTTACTCTCCTTGTCCCAATGATACTTTTGTGTTTCATGCTCTTGTCCACGGGTTGATTCCCGGAACGCCAACGTTCGACGTCACTTACGCCGATATCGATATTACGAACAATCTTGCCGCCAATTCGGACGAGCTCGACATATTGAAAATATCTTACGCGGCGCTTCCTTGGATACGCCCCGAGTATAAGCTCGTCCCGTGCGGAGGAGCGCTTGGACGAGGCTGCGGACCGTTGGTTTTGCGGGCCGGGAACGGCTCCGAAGGATCTGCTGCCGATGCTTCCGCCCTGTCGGGCAAAAAGGTAGCCGTGCCAAGCGAACGCTCCACCGCTTATTTGCTATTCCGCCTATGGGCCGCGCAGAATGTTCCGGGCGGTGTAGGCGAGATCGTCGTCATGCCTTTTCACGAAATCATGCCGGCCGTTCGAGACGGGAAAATTGATGCCGGACTGGTCATCCACGAAGCACGGTTTACTTATCAGGACTACGGGTTATCCCAGATCGTCGATCTGGGCAATTGGTGGGAGATCGATACGGGGCTGCCGATCCCGCTCGGCGCGATCATTGCCCGCCGCTCTCTTGATTTGGAGAAGATTCGCGAATGGATTCGAGCTTCCGTCGCATATGCATGGAAACATCCCGAATCGTCGAGGAGTTACGTCATGGAGCACGCGCAGGAAATGGACCCTGGCGTGGCCCGTTCCCACATCGACCTGTACGTTAACGAATTTACGGCCGACCTAGGCGAGGACGGTTATGCGGCTATCGAAACCTTGCTGCGGCGAGCTATGGACGAGCAGCTCGTCCCGAGAATGGACTTGGCTTCACTTCGTTAAAATGAAGACATTCAGATGAAGACGTTCAGTAGCAGTCCCTTCGCAGGAAGCTGCATGCGCGGGTTACCATGATAAGTACCGATCAACTTACGAACTCGTTCGTAAGTTTCTTCGGCTTGCGCGGCGGATACGCCTTCCCCCGTTACCTCTATCGATGACCGCTCGTAAGAACGTGGATCGTTTTTGACCCAGGTTCTCTGCGGCTGCCGGTAAGTCCCTTGTTGAAGCGGAGAATAAATGAACGGAGAAACAGGAGATACGGTTTTATTCGTTGCTCGCGCAATATAGATCATCGATTCTCGCCTCCGAGACTCATTTGTTTTCAATATAACACCAAGCCTTTTTTTGCACAATTATCCATTCTAAAGGGAATCAAGTATCAATTTATGGTAAATTTGAGGATTCAAATTCGTGAAAATGGCGTAATCTAACCTATATTGAAGAAAAATGCGGATCGATCTATTTTCTAGATCATTCCAATGCTGAATAATGTCTATTTCCGAACATAAAAATGAATTAGAATGGTATCAGGTGCGTGCGGTTTCGTCGGCGCCACCCGGGTATGACTAACATGAATGCAGAGGGATGCACAATGTCAGCAGACAATGAAAAAATGCAAGAACTATGGCAGCAGTTTTTCGGCCCCAACCTTGGATACGTCCAAGAACAGTACGACATTTACTTAGAAAATGCGGAAGCGGTTAGCCCGCAATACCGCGAGCTGTTCGCGCAATACGGCGCGCCGCCTCGCGTAGAAACAGGAACGATGAACGCGGCTCCCAACCGGACGAGCGGCGGAGCGACTTTTACGACCGATAACAACTTGCTTAAGAAAGCAATAGCAGCAGGCCAATTGGCTTGGAATATACGTTCTTTCGGCCATCTAGCCGCTGACATCGATCCTCTCGGGCTTAGCCCCAAAGCAAGCACGGAGATGATCGAACCCGGTACTTATGGATTAACCGAATCCGATTTGAAACAATTGCCTCCGGAATGCGTATGGGAAGACGCGCCTACTCCTCTTAACAACGCCTGGGAAGCCGTTCAGAAACTTCTTCAAGTGTATACGGGTCCGATCGCGTACGAATTCGGGCACGTTCACGTAGAAGAAGAGCGCAAATGGCTGAACAATCAAGCTGAATCGGTCATTCCTTCTTCGAAGCTGTTGGCTTCAGAGCGGGAGTCTTTGCTGAGAAAGCTGTTCGAAGCGGAGCAATTCGAAGATTTCTTGCAGCGTACGTTCGTGGGACAGAAGCGATTCTCCGCCGAAGGCATCGAATCGCTCATTCCGTTAACTGACGAGATCGTACATGAGTTAACGAACGCCGGCGCCCGCCACATTGCCGTGGGAATGGCGCATCGCGGACGCCTTAACGTGCTTGCTCACGTGTTGGGCAAGCCGTACGGAGCCATTTTCTCGGAATTCCATCATTCGCCGAACAAGAACCTGATCCCATCCGAAGGCTCGATCGGCATCAACTACGGTTGGACCGGAGACGTCAAATATCATCTCGGGGCGAATCGTTCGATCCCATCCGGTGAAACGGCGGAAACCCGGATTACGCTCGCGAACAACCCGAGCCACTTGGAATACGTCAACCCCGTCGTGCAAGGCTTCGCTCGCGCGGCGCAGGAAGACCGCAGCAATCCCGGATATCCCGTGCAGAACTTCGATCTGGCCGCGTCCATCGTCATCCATGGCGATGCAGCCTTTATCGGAGAAGGCATCGTGGCCGAGACGCTGAACTTGAACAATATTAAAGGTTACACGAGCGGCGGAACCATCCACATCATCGCCAACAACCGGATCGGCTTCACGACGGAAAGCCAGGATTCGCGCTCTACACATTACGCGAGCGACCTTGCCAAAGGCTTCGAGATTCCGATCCTTCACGTCAACGCAGACAGTCCCGATGCGGTTGTCGCCGCGGCTCGAATGGCCGGCGAATACCGGACGTTATTCAAGAAAGACATTCTAATCGATCTGGTCGGCTATCGCCGCTACGGCCATAACGAGACGGACGATCCGGAAACGACACAACCGCTGATCTACAAGAAAGTCAGAGCCCACTCGACGGTTGCGCGCCTCTACGGGGAAACGCTGGTCCGCGAGGGCGTTCTTTCCGAAGACGCGGTCGAACAAATCAAACGCGACGTTCAAAACAAATTAAAAGACGCATACGATGAAGTCAAAGGCAAAGAAGGCAAGAGCCCCGTCCATCAAGGACATCCGGCCGCATTCTCGCCGGATGCCGCGAAGCCGGTAACGGCCGTGCCGATCGAGAAGCTCCGCAGCATGAACAAAGGACTTCTGCAATGGCCGGAATCGTTTAACGTCTACGGCAAGCTCAAACGCATTCTCGAACGCCGCGCAGACGCGCTTAACGACGGCGAGAAGGTAGACTGGAGCCATGCGGAGACGCTAGCATTCGCTTCGATTCTGGCCGACGGCACGCCGATCCGCTTAAGCGGGCAAGACGCGGAACGGGCGACATTCGCTCACCGCAACCTTGTGCTGCACGATAACGAGACGGGCGCAACGTTCTGCCCGCTGCATGCCCTGCCTGAAGCAAATGCTTCCTTCGCAGTTCATAACAGCCCGCTGTCGGAAGCTGGCGTGCTCGGACTCGAATACGGCTATAACGTCTTCTCTCCGGAGGCCATGGTCATCTGGGAAGCGCAATTCGGCGACTTCGCCAACGCAGCGCAAGTACTGATCGATCAATTCATCTCTGCCGGCCAATCCAAATGGACGCAGCGTTCCGGCTTGATGATGCTTCTTCCGCACGGTTACGAAGGCCAAGGTCCCGAGCATTCCAGCGCAAGACTGGAACGGTTCCTGCAAATGTCGGGCGAAGAAAACTGGACCGTCGCTTATCTGTCCAGCGCGGCGCAATACTTCCACTTGCTCCGCCGTCAAGCTTCCATCTTGAAGACGGACAAAGCCCGCCCGCTGATCGTGATGGCGCCGAAGAGCATGATCCGCAATCCGTATGTCGCATCGCCTGCGTCCTTATTAGGGGAAGGCACGTTCCAGACCGTTCTCGAACAGCCGGGTCTCGGCGAAAAGCCTGCCCGTGTGGAGAGACTCGTGCTTTGCACAGGCAAAGTCTCCATTGATCTTGCGGAAGAACTCGACAAGACTTCGGAAGTCAATCGCGATTGGCTTCATATCGCCCGGATCGAACAGCTTTATCCGTTCCCGCGGCAAGAAGTCCAAGCGATCATCGACCGCTTCCCGAATCTCTCCGAGATTGTATGGGTTCAAGAAGAACCAAAGAACATGGGAGCATGGAGTTATATGGAACCACGCATTCGCGATCTTGTCGACTTGTCGAAAACGACCGTCACTTATAACGGACGTCCGAAACGTTCGAGCCCGGCGAGCGGTTACCAACAGATCCATACTTTCGAGCAGCAGTTCATCATCAATCAGACCTTGGTTCAGAAAAAGAAATCCGCAGTTAAATCCGGGAGGTAACGGCAATGCATGACATTATTGTACCAGCGATGGGTGAGTCCATTACGGAAGGAACGATTTCCAAATGGATCGTCAAAGTAGGAGACAGCGTCAAACAAGGCGATCTTCTGCTCGAGCTGGAAACCGACAAAGTAAACTTGGAAATTAGCGCGGAGCAAGATGGCGTCGTTGCCGAAATTCTTGCCCAAGAAGGAGATACGGTCAAGATCGGCGAAGCCGTCGGCAGAATCGGCGCAGCGGGTGCAGCTGCTGCTGCTCCGGCCGCTCCGGTTGCGCCTCAGAAGGCTGAAGCTCCGGCTCAACCTGCAGCTCCAGCCGCCGCAGCGCCTGCTCCTACGCCTGCTAACGGCGACGGGGCCGCTCTGGCGACCCCAGCCGCCAGGAAGCTCGCTCGCGAGAAAGGCATCGACCTCAGCGCCGTGCCTGCCCGCGATCCGATCGGCCGCATTCACGCGAGCGATGTCGCTTCCGCGGGAACGGCTCCCGCAGCGGCTCCGCAAGCCGCTGCCGCGTCCAAACCGGCTGCGATCGACAAACCGACCTCGAACACGAACAAACCGGAAGAACGCAAGCGCATGTCCCGCCGTCGTCTGACGATCGCGAAGCGTCTGGTTGAAGCGCAGCATACGGCTGCCATGCTAACGACCTTTAACGAAGTCGACATGACCGCGATTCTCGAGGTCCGCAAGCGCCGCAAAGATTCTTTCAAAGAAAAGCACGATGTCGGACTGGGCTTCATGTCCTTCTTCACCAAAGCGGTCGTCGGCGCGCTTAAGGCGTTCCCGCATCTGAACGCAGAGATTAGCGGCGAAGATATCATCGTTAAGAAATATTACGACATCGGCATCGCGGTATCCGCGAAAGAAGGCCTTGTCGTTCCGGTTCTGCGCGATGCGGACCGACTCGGCTTCGCGGAAATCGAACGCACGATCGTGCAATTGGCCGGCAAAGCGCGCAACAACACGCTTGAATTGTCCGAGCTACAAGGCGGCACGTTCACGATCACGAATGGCGGCGTATTCGGCTCCCTGCTGTCCACGCCGATTCTGAACGCGCCTCAAGTCGGCATCCTTGGCATGCACAAGATCCAGCTTCGTCCGGTCGCGATCGACGCAGAGCGCATGGAGAACCGTCCGATGATGTACATCGCTCTGTCGTACGACCACAGAATCGTCGACGGCGCGGAAGCCGTGCAATTCCTCGTCAAGATCAAGGAAATGCTCGAAGATCCGGAAACGCTGCTTCTTGAAGGCTAATATGAAACAAAAAACAATCCGCCGCTTGCGCCCCGCGCGCATGAAGGCGGATTGTTTTTTTGATTAGAGTCACCTAGTCCGGTTTCGCCGGACTACTGACTCCCGTACCCCCATCTCGCACGATGTAACTCTGTTTCGCCGGACTACTGACGCCCGTACCCCCATCTCGCACGATGTAACTCGGTTTCGCCGGACTACTGACGCCCGTCCCCCCATCTCGCACGATGTAACTCGGTTTCGCCGGACTACTGGCGCCCGTATCCTCATTTCGCACGATACAACTCGGTTTCGCCGGACTACTGTCGCCCGTACCCCCATTTCGCACGATGTAACTCGGTTTCGCCGGACTACTGTCGCCCGTACCCCCATCTCGCATGATATAACTCGGTTTCGCCGGACTACTGTCGCCCGTACCCCCATCTCGCACGATGTAACTCGGTTTAGCCGTACTACTGACGACCGTTCCCCCATCTCGCACGATTTAACTCGGTTTCACCGGACTACTGTCGCCCGTACCCCCTTCTCGCCCGATGTAACTCGGTTTAGCCGGACTACTGACGACCGTACCCCCTTCTCGCACGATATAACTCGGTTTCGCCGGACTGCAGACGCCCGTACCCTCATTTCGCACGATGTAGCTCGGTTTCGCCGGACTGTCAGTGCGTTATTAGTTAGTTGGGTTGGGTTGCGTTGGATAGTGATAGAGCACAGTCAGTGCGCTATTGGTTCGTTGGTGTCACGTCGGTTGGGGATAGAGTACTTTTAGTGCCCTATTGGTTCGTTAATGTCACGTCGGGTGGTAGTAGAGTACTGTCAGTGTGTTATTGGTCAGTTAGTGTTGCATTGGATAGCGATAGAGAACAGTCAGTGCGCTATTGGTTCGTTCATGGTCAGCTATGCTCAAAAAGCCGCTCCGGCAATCGGAGCGGCTTTGCTTTATCGAAACTACCTTACTCTCTGACCAACAAAGCCGCGCCAATCGCGCCCGCTTCCTTACCCAGCAGCGGCGAGACGAATTTGACTCCGCGAGCCATCGTGCCGATTCCGTGATCGGCGATATACCGATGCATCGGCTCCAGCAGTGGCGCGCCTATGCTCGAAGCGCCTCCCCCGATGATGACAACCTCCGGATTCATCGCATGGATGATGCTTACCATCCCCGCTCCAAGCGCCTGCCCAGCCTCTTCCAGAATCCGCACGGACAGCTCGTCGCCTTCTGCTGCCGCTTCGGCGACATGGCGGGAAGTAATCGCTTCGCCGCCCGCTTTCTCTATCAATAATGCAGCTTGATCGGGGAGATCGGCGGCCATCTGATTGGCGCGTCTACCGATCGCCGTGCCGGACGCATACGTTTCCAAACATCCTACGTTGCCGCAAAGACATTTAGGGCCTTTCCAATCGATCGTAATATGGCCCAATTCCCCGGCGCTGGAATCTCTTCCCCGCACTAATTTCCCGCCGCTCACGATCCCCGCGCCGATACCCGTGGATACCGTCACATATACACAATCCTTCGTTCCTCGCCCAGCTCCCGCGGCCCATTCGCCGTAAGCCGCAGCATTCGCGTCATTCTCCAGGTTAACGGGAACGCCGAACGCCTCCCTCAGCTTCGTTCCGAGCGGTACGTTCGTCCACCCCAGATTCGAGGCGTACGCGACGACACCTTCCCCGGAATTCAGCGTCCCAGCCGTCGCCACACCGATGCTGGCCAGTTGATAGGACTCGTCCAAGCCTTCGCGAATCAATTCAATCATACGCCCGATAACCGCGTCCGCCCCTTCTTGGGCATGCGTGGCCGCCTCGGTTTTTTTCAGAACCGTTCCATTCTCGTCCAGGATCAAAGCCAGAATCTTCGTCCCTCCGAGATCGATGCCCGCGTACACTTGCTTCTTCATTGAAGTACCTCCGTACTATGCAAGAAATCGGCCAACCACACCGTAACGAACCAATCTCTGGCTATTATAGCTGTGCTCGGCCGCCCGAACAAGTAGCTTTAAGCATATAGAGGGGGAATTTTCTCTAGGAGCCGGCGCCGTTCTTTGAACTGCAACTTCGATTGTTCTATAATAGGAGACGAATCAAAGTTTTCCGATAGCATATCGGTAATCGAGAGGAGATTAGCTATGAGCCATACCGTACCTACCCGTCTGCAAGATACCGTCACGCTGAACAACGGGGTCCAAATGCCCTGGTTTGGACTAGGCGTGTTCAAAGTAGAGGAAGGCAGCGAAGTCATCGATTCCGTGAAAAACGCCATCAAGAACGGCTATCGCAGCATCGATACCGCCGCTATCTACAAAAACGAAGAAGGCGTCGGTCAAGCGATCGCCGAATCGATCCGCGAATACTCCGTTCCGCGCGAGGATCTGTTCATCACGTCCAAAGTATGGAATGCCGATCAAGGCTTCCAAACGACGCTTGATGCGTTCGACCTCAGCCTGAAGAAGCTGGGCCTGGACTACTTGGACCTCTATCTCGTTCACTGGCCCGTGAAAGGGAAATATAAAGAAACTTGGAAAGCGCTCGAGCAGATCTACAAATCGGGCAAAGTCCGCGCGATCGGCGTCAGCAATTTCCACGTTCACCATCTGGAAGACATCCTTGCGGACGCGGAAGTCGTTCCGGCCGTAGACCAAGTGGAGCTTCACCCGTACTTGTCGCAGGTCGGATTGCGCGATTTCGCCCGTTCCAAGGGCATTCAGATCGAAGCCTGGTCGCCGCTCGGACAAGGGCTCGTGCTGAAGGATCCGGTTATCGAAGCGCTTGCTTCCAAACACGGCAAATCCCCGGCGCAGATCGTTCTCCGTTGGAACTTGCAGAGCGGAATCGTCACGATTCCGAAGTCAGTGCAAGAATCGCGGATCATCGCTAACGCGGACATCTTCGGCTTTGAGCTCAGCGCTGAGGATATGAAAGCGATCGACGAGCTTAACCAAGATCGGCGCGTCGGCCCGGACCCGGACAATTTTAACTTCTAAATTCCCGCGTCCAACGACAAAGAAGGCTCTGCCCTCCGGAATGAAACCGGCGGCAGAGCCTTCTGCGATTAACGGACCGTCCGATCAATCCCTACACTCCCGTACGTCGCTTTTGGTTATTTTGCACCTTATGGATCTGCGTCTTCATTTTTTTCGTGTCAGTCGAATAGCCGCCCTTTCCGGCGCCTTGCCTCGCTTGTTTCTTTTTCTCCAGAATGCGTTTGATCGCATCGGCCTGGCTGAGCTTCTTCGGCTGGTCTTCGCCTGTCCCCGTATCCGCGGAATTCTCGTGATTATCGCTCATTAGATCACCTCATATCAGATTACTCGTCTATTCTACAATATTTGAGCGACGAAGTAATCAGTCAGATTGGCCGGGGACGTCGGCAGTCTCTTCCGGAACGGCTTTTTTCTTGCCCAGCTTTTTCTTGAATATCAAGAACAGAATAACCAGAGGAATCGCGATCGCTGCAATATACAGCGAGACTTCTTTTACCATACCTTCGGCCGAGCGGCCGTAAATATAGAATAGCAAACCTACTGCGTAGAATTTGACTGCCCTGCCGACGGCGGCATAAGCGAGCAGTCTCCATAACGGATAGTTCAAGCAACCCGAGAGAATGGTGAACACTTTGAAGGGAATCGGCGTGAAGGAACCGATCAGTATGGCGGCCTCTCCGTTCTTCTGGAACATTCGCGTCGCGGAGTCGACCCAGCTTTTCTTAAGCAGCTTATGAAGTACGGAATGTCCGAGAAGTTTGCCGATGAGGTAGCCGATCGGCGTGCCGAGAAGACACGCAACATATCCGGCCGTGGCCAGCCACAACGCGTTGGAAGGATCGAGCAGACTCAATGACACTTGCAAGAAAAAAGCGGGAATCGGAAAAAAGATCGCGTCGATAAACGAATGGATGAATAATCCCCAAATGCCGAACTCCATTAAACCATCGATAAAGTGTTGAAACATGAGTGCTTGCTCCTATCTGAAACGGTCTCTGTATTAGCGGTCGTAAAGCCCTTCTATTCCATTCCTCCTCATCTTCATGCTATCTCTATATGACTATATACTCAATTCGTTCGAGTCTAGTTTCAAATTAGACTTAAGGCTATTTTTTTCCCATCCCCCAGTCGGAAATAAAACGGCGCTCAACCGTTTAGAAAACGATCGAGCGCCGTGAGCTTTTCTTCGGATAGCGGTAACGAGTTATCGTAAAATAATACGGCGTTTTCAGGCAGCGGCCACTTCGGCTCCCTGACCGTCAAGGAGCGGCTGAACTCGTCCCAATGTTCCAGCTTCCACCTGTCCAGAACCGTATCCCGTCGCCGGATTCGCTCGCGGTATGACTCCAAATCCGCCAAATACGCGACGATGACCTTCACTTCCACTTGCCCCGCGGCTGCCCCGATTCGCGACAGTTCGGAACGAATCCAATTCGGGTCTTCAGTCTCCTTCGTGAATGGCCCGATCACGTAAGCGTCTATTCCGAGCTCCAAGTTCTCCAGCGCGGCATCCATCGTAATCCGGTAGCCCAGGTCCCGGCATAACCTTTTGTAGTCCGCGGAATCCCGATCGCTCGGATCAAGACCTGCGAGTGTCATGATTGCCTCCGCGGCTGGGCGCAGCAGCGTGTCCATATCGAGCAAGGCCACACCTCGTCTTGCGGCTAGCGCCTTTGCTAGCGTCGTTTTTCCAGCTCCCGCTCCTCCGATGAAGAAGACCAGCTTCGCCATGTTTCCGACCCCCATACGGTTTGATATTGCATTTATTGGTTACATCTATTTTACCGCGAATGAACTCGATTTTCGCCGTCGAAATATACGAGATTTAATCTTAAATTATAATAATTATAAAATAGTATTGATTATTCCTTGATAATTGTTATCATTATATTTAGACCAATTCTAATCTATAGGAGTGATTACGTGATGAGTACGCCTAACAACAAATTGACGACAAGCTGGGGGGCTCCCGTCGGAGACAACCAAAATTCGATGACTGCCGGCTCGCGAGGCCCTACGCTGATTCAAGATGTACACCTTCTTGAGAAGCTCGCGCACTTCAACCGGGAACGCGTTCCCGAGCGTGTCGTACATGCCAAAGGCGCCGGAGCCCACGGTTACTTCGAAGTCACGAACGATCTATCCTTGTATACGAAAGCCGCTTTCCTCTCGGAAGTAGGCAAACGCACCCCGATGTTCATCCGCTTCTCAACGGTGGCAGGCGAGCTTGGTTCGGCCGATACGGTACGCGACCCGCGCGGATTCGCCGTGAAGTTCTACACCGAAGAGGGAAACTACGATCTGGTCGGCAATAATACGCCCGTCTTTTTCATTCGCGACGCCATTAAATTCCCGGACTTCATTCATACCCAGAAGCGCCACCCGCAAACCCATCTGAAAAATCCAAACGCGATATGGGATTTCTGGTCCCTCTCTCCCGAATCGCTGCATCAAGTGACGATCCTGATGTCCGACCGCGGCATTCCGGCGACGCTTCGGCATATGAACGGCTACGGCAGCCATACGTTCAAGTGGGTGAACGCTCAAGGCGAAGGCGTCTGGGTAAAATACCACTTCAAGACAGATCAAGGCGTCAAAAACCTTGACGTCGATCTCGCTGCCAAGCTGGCAGGAGATAATCCGGATTATCATACTGAAGATCTGTTCAATGCCATCGATAAGGGAGACCATCCTTCCTGGACGCTGTACGTGCAGATCATGCCTATCGCCGACGCGAATACGTACCGATTCGATCCGTTCGACGTGACGAAAGTCTGGTCCCAGAAAGATTATCCGCTGATCGAGGTCGGCAAAATGGTACTGAACCGGAATCCGGAAAATTACTTCGCCGAAGTCGAGCAAGCGACGTTCTCCCCGGGATCGTTCGTGCCGGGCATCGAAGCTTCTCCGGACAAAATGCTGCAAGGGCGCCTGTTCGCCTACTCCGACGCCCATCGCTACCGGGTGGGAGCCAACCATAACTCGCTGCCGATCAACCGTCCGCATTCGGAAGTGAATCACTACCAGCGGGACGGAGCGATGCGTTCCGACAATAACGGCGGCGGCTCCGTCTACTACGAGCCGAACAGCTACGGCGGGCCGACGCAATCGCCGCAATACAAGACGGCGGCTTACGAGGTGTCGGGCGAAGCCGACAGCGTCGCCTACGATCATGACGATCACTACACGCAAGCCGGCGATCTCTATCGCCTCCTAAGCGAAGAAGAGCGCACGCGCCTCGTGCAGAACGTCGTCGGTGCCATGAAACCCGTCGAGAAGGACGAAATCAAGCTGCGCCAGATCGGCCACTTCTACAAGGCCGATCCCGAATATGGCGAGCGGGTCGCGCAAGGCCTCGGCTTAGCGGTTCCGCAAGGCGTATAAGTTCCGCGAAAAGCCCGACCGAGAGCAACATTCGGTCGGGCTTTTTATAGTGCTAATTTAACAATCGGGCATTATAGTTGAAAAAGGAACTAAAATTAAATTCCCGAAAATCTAATGTAATCGGATAGTGTAAAATTTGATGACAGACAGGAGTTAGATACGATGATTAAAGGTTTCGGAGGAGTATTTTGGAGAACTAAGGATCTTGAAGCGATAAAAAAATGGTACAGTGAAGTGTTGCAGCTTGAAATAGAAAATTGGAATGGGACTGTGATAAAACCCCAATCAGGAAATGAGACTATCTTTTCTTTCTTTACCGAGAATGACAGTTATTTTCCAACGGAACAACAAGTGATGTTAAATTTCCAAGTACATAATCTTAACGAGATGATGAAGCATCTTGAACATGTTGGTGTACCTCTTGCAAAGAAAGAAGAGATTAGCGAGTTTGGAAAGTTTATTTGGATTAAAGATCCTGAAGGTCGACTGGTCGAGCTTTGGGAGAAATAGCGGTTCCGCAAGGCGTATAAGTTCAACGAAAAGCCCGACCGAGAGCAACAATCGGTCGGGATTTATTATCTTCTACGGTTTTGCCGGCTTCCTGCCCTTGATCCATATCGTTACCGTGTAGACGATGAGCAGCAGAGCGCCGATCTCGATCGCGTGGTCCGCGACATTCAGAATGCCGCCCTTACGGACGATAAAGTCCGTCACCCGGCCGAATAGCAGACGATCGATGCCGTTGCCGACCGCTCCTCCGACAAGAAAACCTAATCCGCAATCGAGCAGCGCCCCCTTCGCTTTACCGTACTTTCGGTAATACAGAACGCCCAGCACGAATAGAACGGCTACGATTCCGAATAACCTCCCGTAGCCCTGCAGCATGCTGCCGGCCATGCCGCTGTTCTCGAAGCGCGTAAGCTCGATCCCCCATAATCTCGCGGATTCGCCGACTTCTAGATGCACCCGAACTGCGGCTTTCGTAGCCTGATCTGCGACGATGACGAGAAATGCGATGATGTAAAACGGCATGTTCCTACCTTCTTCCTTGTTCCATGCTTGTCTTAATCCTCTCAGTATAACAACAAAAAAACATCCCGCAAGCAGGATGTTTTCTGGCTTCAAACCGGTTAGCCTTTAACCGCGCCGAGGCTTAAACCGCTAATAATGTATCGCTGGAAAAATAAAAACACGATAAGCGGCGGCAACAGCGTCATGCTCAGAATCGCGAAGCGCACGTTCCAGTTGATCGTTGAGCCCGGATAGATGATCTTCGTATAGATCGCGGCGGCGAGCGGAAGCTTATCTTCCTGCATAACCAGGCTGGACCAATAGAAGTCGTTCCAGGTCGTCGAGAACCCGAGCAGCACGAGCGTGACCAGAATCGGGGCCGACAACGGCACGGCGATGCTGAGGAAAGAGCGGAATTCCGACGCCCCGTCTATTCGCGCCGACTCAAACAATTCCTTGTGGATGCCGTCGAAGAAATTTTTCAGCAGCAGCAGGTAGAACGCGTTCGCACCTGCTGGCAGCCAGAACGCCCAGAAGCTGTTCAGCAAACCTAGGCCCTTCAAATTCAAAAAGTTCGGAATCAGATACGAGTTCGCGGGAATGAGCAGCGTCGACATGAAATAGAGCGTGATCCACTTCTTGGCCGGCACGCGAAGATGCGCCAAGCTGAATGCCGCGAGCCCGAGAAACGTCAAGGAGATGAACGTATTACCCGCAAAGATCAGAACCGTGTTCTTGAAGTGCAACGCGATATTCAGATAATCAAGCGATTCCTTGTAATTGCCCCATAACCAATGGCTTGGGAAAAAAGGCGCGGGAAAGGCGAAAAATTCCTCCGTCGATTTGAGCGAGTTCATGAACGTATTCGCGAACGGGTACAGCATCGACAGCGAGATCAGAATAATGCAGAGGACCATGAATGCATAGACGACCTTCACGCCGGGTTTGCGGAAGTCGTACCGCGACATGATCGCGCGGTCTTGAGCGGTTTTCATGCCTCGTCGCCCCCTTTCCTCAGCTTAAGGGTTGCCACCGAGAACACGACCAGTACGATGAACATGAGCACGCCCATCGCGCTCGCCTTGCCGAAGTTAAAGAATGTGAAGGCTTCCCTTGTCGTCAGCAGCAGGTACGTCAGCGTCGCGTTGTCCGGTCCGCCGCCGAACATCAGCAGTTGAGACTGGAACGCCTGAGAAGTGGCGATCAGTTGCAGCACGAGAAGCAGCAGGATCAGACCCTTCAGGCTAGGCAGCGTCACGTAGCGAATCCTTGCCCATACGCCAGCTCCGTCCAATTCTGAAGCTTCGTACAGCTCTCTGGGAACGGCGGCAAGACCCGCAACGTAGATAAGCGTCGCGCTTCCGAAATTTTGCCATGTTTCGAGAATGATCAAGGAAAACATCGCATGTTCTTTACTGTAAAAATCGAACTCGGGCAAGCCCACGAAATTCAGGAACGAATTGATCGGGCCCACCGGATCGTAGAACCATTGCCACATTCCGTACAGTACGATCGCCGGAATGATGCTCGGCAAGTAGCCGACGATGCGCGCAAACCCTTTGAACCATTTCAGCTCCGAGACGGCGATCGCCATCGCGATCGGTACCCAAAAGCCGATTAACAACGCCAACCCCATATAGACGAGCGTGTTGCGGATCGCCGTATAGAAATCCGGATTGCCGAGCACGTCGGCGTAATTTTGCCAGCCCACGAACGCGTTGCCGTCCACGAAATCCACGTTGTAGAAGCTGTATGATATGCCCTTGGCTATCGGTACCCATAGGAAAATAAAAAAGATAACGATCTCCGGAACCAGGAAAAGCAACCCCCAGAAGTACCAACGCGTTTTTCTGCGCAAGCCCGGTTTCGCGACCGGCGTATCCATACGCAGCTCCATGCCTAATTCCTCCCCGTCTATCGATCGGGGTCTATGCCGCATATTCGCCGCATAGACCCCGACCGCGCTCTTCGCTGCTACTCGATGTTCACTTTATCGAAGGAACCCTTCTGGACTTTGGCTGCCGTATCGTCAAGAAGCTTCTGCAGGTCCAGGTCGCCCTTGCTCGTGAATACTTTCTGAATCGCATTGGCCATCTCGCCGTAGTAGGCTTGTGTCTCGTAAGTCGCTTCAGGCTTGGATTCCATCAGCTTGCTAAGCTCCGGGGAGTAATTGTAGACGTTGTCGTGCTTCGCTAGAATCTCTTCGTACTTCTTGCCGTATTCCGAGCTGTCGTTCCAGTAATTGATCAATTGCGGAACGTACACTTGGTTTTTAGCTTTCTGGGACGTGATCTGGGCGTCGATCGAATCGAGGTACGCATCCGTGAAATATTCGTCCACGACGAAATCGAACGCTGCCTGCTGTTGATCCGGCGTAGCCAGACCGTTAATGACTTTATAGTTGCCGCCGGCCACGCCGGTGTGCTTGCCGCCCTTTGTCATGGACGGGATCGGGTACAGCAATACGTCGTCCTTGTTGATTTTGCCCTGGTTGATCGCGCCGTCGAGCGCATTCCCGCTGCCGCACATGACCATCGCCCCGCGGCCTTGGTTGAACAACGTCAGCGCGTCACCGTAGCCGAGAGCCCAGTTTTTCGGAATGACGTTCGCGTCTTTCAGATCTTTATAGAATTGCAACGCCTTTAAGCCCGCTTCCGAATTGAAGGTCGCCGTCACTTTGCCGTCCGCCACCGATTGCACTTCACCGCCTGCGGCGTACAGGAAATTCGTCCAGTTCCAGCCCGCTTCCGTGCCCTTGCCCATCGGGATGAAACCGGCAATGCCTTTGGCCGGATCGTTGACCGCCTTGGCCGCCTCGATCAGATCGTCCCAAGTCCAGTCAAGCGGAGGCAATGGAACTCCTTTTTTCTCGAAAAGCTTCTTGTTGATCGTAATCGTCATGCCGTAAGCGTCGATCGGAATGCCGTACGTTTTGCCTTCGATAACGAAAGGCGCCAGCGCGAATTCGTTCAGGTCTTTGGCATACTGCCAATTCGCCAGCTTATCGGTCAGATCGATGATCCATTTCTTGTCCGACAGCAACTTGGCTTCCGTCGCCCACGTCGTGAACTCCGTCTGCGCGCTGTTGGATGCCATCTTGATCGCGATCTCCGTATTTTCGTACTTCCAGTATTTCGGGGTGATCGTCACGTTCGGATGCTTATCTACGAAACGTTTGATCTTCGCGTTCAAGGTCGCGTTCTCTTCCGTCTTATCCGCCGGATACGCATAAGCGACAATGCTGACCGGATCCGCATTCGCCGGGGAAGCCGAAGGGCTTTCCGGCGACGTTGCTTCTGCTGAAGACGTCGGCTTCGCTCCCGAGTCGGTTTCCTTCGATGGACTCGAGGTTCCATTGTTGCCGCCCCCGCAGCCTGCCAATACGATGATCAAAGCTAATGCGCTTAACAAGAAACTTTTTTTCACTCGAAATCTATCCCCTCTCGACATCTGTTTGATTTACATTTTTATTGTAAAACCCCACTATATCCCACGTCGATGTGCGATATATCGTTTGAGAAGGGATATATTATGCTGGCTCGCGGAGGCATCGCACCGCCATTTATTTGATCTCCGAAGGATTGACGCCGAAATATTTTTTGAATATTTTCCCAAAATGTTCAGGGGACTCGTACCCGATCTCGTCCGCGATCTCGTACCTGCGCATATCCGTAGTCAGGAGCAGTCGTTTCGCTTCTTTCATTCTTAGCTCCGTGACGTAATCCCATAGATTGATGCCGACCGTTTTCTTGAACAAGTAGCTTAAATAGTTCGGGCTTAGGTACGTATACTCGGCAATCTCTTGAAGCTTCAAGCCTTTCTGCTTGTAGTTGCTCTCGATATATTGAACGGCGCTCTGAATAAATGAATTGTTGTCTTCGAGAATGCGGCTCGGGACGGGAACATCGCCGGATGACGGAGGACTCTCATGCCTGCCGAAGTCACCGATATAAAATATGGGATGATCCTTATGGATCTCGCTCCACCGAATGGCCTCGCCCGCTTCGGCGAACAGTTCCACCCAGCTCATCATGCCTTCCCGCACGCGGCTGATCCCGATCACGCTTCTCAAATGAATATATTTGAACAAATTGTGATGGATCAGCTGGGCGATCATCGTCTGCTCGTTCAGCAGCGTCTTGCTGTCTATCTCTCTTTCCTCGTACTGCAGAACGATTGAGATCGAGCGGCTGCCGCTGTAGAACACGACACGGTTCCAACGGTTAAGCGTCTCTTCGACGATGTTCAGCGCCGCGTACCGGAGCAGATTCCGGTCTCGGAAAGTACGAATATCCGTCTCGTGCAGTCCCGCTTTCGCCAGATCCAGCTTCACGGTAAGCGCGCAGAAGAACGGACCTTCGAGTCGGCAGCCCAAGCATTCGAACAGCTCGTCAAGTTCGTCCTCCGCGACGCCTTCGGTGGCGATCTCGTTCAGAATATGGCTGCGCTTCGACACCATGTCCTCCAGCACGAAGACGCGGTCGGGAGCTGCGTCGGCTACGGAACGCAGCTGCGCGTCCCGATCCGTCAGCAAAGACTGGACGACCCGCAGCAGCTCGGAGGGAACGACGGGCTTCACGATATACTCTTTGACGCCGAACCGAAGCGCTTTCTGCGCATACTCGAATTCTCCGTGCGCGGAGAGCACGATCATCGGAATCATCGGATTCTCGGCGAAGACCGTCTCGATTAATTCGATCCCGCTCATCTGCTCCATTTGAATATCGGTTATGATGAGATCGATTTTGTCCATGCGTATATAATCCAATGCCTCGAATCCGTTATTCGCAACGAACACTTCCGAGACGCCGATCCCTGCGTTCATGAGCACGGTAGCTACCCCCGTGCAGATCATCGGCTCATCGTCCACGACCAGTACCTGATACATACGTTACCTCCTCCGCTTGCTAGCGATCCGAACGTTCTTCCCGAAGGGCTGGTAAATTCATTGTGACCTTCGTTCCGCCTTCCCGCCGCCGTTCGTATAGAAGACCGTAGCTTTCTCCAAAATGCAGCTTAATCCGCTTGTTGACGTTTCGAATGCCGAAACCTTCGCCCGTGCGGGTGCCATCCACGATCTCGTTCAGTTTGACGATGTCGGCTGGCCTGTAGCCGTTGTCTTCGACCATCACGGTCACTCCCTGCTCTTCATGCTTGATCGAGATCCATAACTTGCCTTCGCTGTCCATCTTGCGGATGCCGTGGATGATCGCGTTCTCGACGAGCGGCTGGAGGACGACTTTCGGAATTAAGAAAATCTTGGCCTCTTCGTCGATCTCCCATTGGACCGAGAACGAATAGTTGTTGCGTTTGAGCTGCAGCCGGATGTATGCCTCGATATGATCGAGTTCCTCCGCGATCGGAATCAACGTTTTGCCGCGGCTGAGGCCTATTCGCATCAGCATGGACAAATCTCGAATCATCTCGGCCGACTCCGCGTTGCCTTCTATCGTCGTCCGCCAGAAGATCGACTCCAATGTGTTGTATAGCAGATGAGGATTGATCTGGGAATGCAGAATCGTCAATTCGGCTTCCTTATGTCGAAGCTCCAACTCATACTTATCGTGGATCGTCTGGTTCAGCCTTTGGGTCATCTCGATAAAGGCGTTGTTCAGTTGGCCGATCTCGTCACCCCTTTTCGCCTTCAGGTCGCTCGAAAGCGGTCTTCCCGGTTCGAACGAACGGCTTAGCCGCGACAGCTTCGACAACGGGCTTAAAATATGCCTGAAGAAATAAATACTGGCGATCAATAGCGCGCAGAAGTAGACGATCATCAAATAGTTAACGAGCTGCCTGACCGCTTCGTGTTCGCCGATAATCGAGCTGACCGGGATTTTGAACAACAGCTTCGTATCGCTGTCTACGCTGCGGTGAATCGCATAGAGCCACGCGCCTTCCGCGCCGCGGTCGATCGTCACGCCGTCCGGCGCGCGGAACACGGGCGGAGGCAGCCGAAAGACGGAGCCGATATCGAGCCCCGCCGTATTGGCAAGCACTTCCCCCGCTTTGTTCAACAGAACGATCTGCCCGTCCTTCGGGATTTTGAGCGATTCCAGATCTTTGCGCAGAAGCGAGTCGAGTCCCGTCATGACGATCACTCCGCTCGGCTTTCGGCCGTCCATGTCGTTGTTCATGCTGCGGATATAAGCCGCCGTCTTGATCCCCTGCGGGTTATTCCCCGTCTGGTTCATAATGCGGATAATGCCCGTGCCCCTGGCGTTCCGCGCGTCCTGAAACCAGCTGAACGCGGAAGTATCGCACGCGAAAAACACCCCGTTCGGCTTAACGTCTGAAGGAGGCGCGAAAGGATAATCGTTCAGAATCTCGGGAATATACACCGAGAAGTTGATATCGTTCTTGGAGTAACCCGCAAGCAGCTTATCCAGGACGAGGTATTTCTGCAGCCGATCGTATTCGCTCAATACCGTCGTCTCGAACATGAGCTGGGTTTCCGGAGTGAACATCAATTTCTCCGTCGTGCCATCGACAGACAAAATATCCCTATCCAACGTCAGATGGTTCGTCTTGACGAGCTGAAAGAGCGTCTCTCCCATTTGCTCCTCGGTAATGTCCGCGACTTTGACCGAGACGATCCAGTAAGCAAGCAGTATCGGAATTACGATAAGGAAAACGATGAACACGATCAATTTCTGAATCAAATTCATTCTCGAAAGCCATCTTGGCATCGATGAACCATCCGTCCCGATCATTATTGGTGTGCTTTGCGAATGACTGTTATTTCTTCTTTTATTCTAAGTGGAAATGGTTAAACGCGCGAGGTTTGATTTCACGAAATTTCGGCGGGATGTTACGCAGGCGCGGCTAACCCCGCCCGTTAACGGGACGAGGCTGTCCAAGGTCGATCGTTAAGCCAATTGGTACCACTTGGCCCACATTTCCGATGGATTCATTTCGTAGATTCCATCCTCACGGTACATGAATTGATGCATGATGAACTCCCTGCGAATCGTAGCGAAATCCTCGTGGTACTGGCCAATGTATTCGTTGATCTCTTTCTCGGCATATTTGCGGCCCATCTCCAGACCGGAGACGATATGCTCCAGGACGATCAATTTTTTCTTCAACTGCGAAGGCAATTGCTTTAACCTGCCCTGCTTCGTGAAAAAATGGCGGATAACCGTGTCCTTCGTACGCCCCCGTTCCTCTTCCATTCCTTCTTCCCCCTTCCCTTCCTCGGTTCCGCGATAGATCAACCGGAGCGAAGCTTCCGCATTGCTTTTGAGGAAATAATCGTTCAGCGAAAAATAAATCGTATTTTTGTCCCGGCGTTCGTTAATGAGACTCGCCTCCCGCAGCTTCGCCGCATGATGCGTAATCGTCGCGGGTGTAACCGACAGTTTATCCGCCAACGTTTGCCCGTTCAGTTCGCCGCCCGCGAGCAGGATCATCATCCTGATCCGCGTCGGATCGGCGAGCGCTTTATGGTAGGCGACGACTTTATCCAATTGCACCCGCTCTCACTCCTTGTCACTATCAAATTTAACATTTATCTAATTAGATGGTTGTTAAAACAAAGAATATACAATCATCTCGTTCCTGTCAATAAGCGATATGTCATCCAGCGTGAAAAAAGAGGAGGCTGTCCCGATGGACAGCCTCCTCTCAGCAATCTTCCGCCATTTTCAATCGTTAGTTTTGATGAAGATCGTCGACATCATAAAAGTGTTCGAACGTTTCCTCGTTCGCCATACTTTGGATTTCCTCCGCTCCGATGGCTATGTATCCGTAACCTTCCTCGGCATTTTTACGTAGCGCCTTCTCTTTCATGAACTTCGGACTGCCATCCCCGGCTTCCTCGTCGTATACGAGTAAGATTCCGTCCGTCTTGCGAAGCAGCAGCTCATCCCTCGCCCGGAACTGCCATGCGCCGCTGTAGGGCTGCTTGCTGACGGATCCGATATAATCCACGCCTTTAATAATTTCGCGATAATATTCCTGCTTGTCCACTTTCCATTTCTCTTCTTGCCCGGCAAAAGCTGTAACGATCGACAAGCGAAGCCTGGGATAATGCTTTTTCAATTCGATCGCCGTCTCGCACGCCCACAGATCGACGCCGTATTGCCCTGGCGTAATCACCCACTCAAGCCCCTCTTCGACGAGCGGAATAAGCTTCGACTCGATCGCTTTGCGGATATAGGGAATACCTTTATGCTTCTGATCGAAAATGCCCAGCTCGTGAGCGCGGTAACCGGTAATCAGCAGATTTTTCATCGAAGCTCCTTGCAGTGTTGGAATAGCTTTATCTTAACAGAACTCGCCGCAAAGCTCACCCCTGCACGAGAGGAAAGAAAATATCAGATTTGTCCAGTTCAGCGCCTGCTTTCTCTATTGTGGAAACGCGAACCCTGAGCAATAATGAGAGCAAGTCATGCTATTGGCCAAAGGAGGAGTCGCGCATGCGCAAAGTCGTGGCGGGAGTCGTCGGAACAGGGCAGATCAGCGGAATCTATCTCAAGAATTTGACCGAAACGTTCGACAGCATCATCGAAGTGAAAGCGGTTTCAGACCAGATGCCGGAGCTTGCGGCGATACGGGCGGAGCAATACGGCATTCCGAACGTATGGACGGTAGAGCAACTGTTGGCCGATCCCGAGATCGAAATCGTGCTAAACCTGACGGCGCCGATCGCGCACGCTTCGTTGAACATGATGGCTTTGCGAGCAGGCAAACATGTCTATACGGAAAAGCCGTTTGCCCTGACCAGGAAAGACGCGGACGAAGTACTGGCGCTTGCCGAAGAGAAGGGATTGCTTGTCGGCTGCGCGCCGGATACCATCCTCGGCGGCGGTCTGCAAACGTGCCGCAAACTGATCGACGACGGCTGGATCGGAACGCCGTATTCCGCGAACGGAACGATCGTCATGGGCAACGCTTGGGGCGGCATGCACCCGAATTTCCGCAACTTCCTCAAACTGGGCGGCGATCCGGTGATGGATATGGCCCCCTACTACTTAACCGCTCTCGTGTTCCTTCTCGGCCCAGTAAGCCGGGTAACCGGAACGGCGCGCCAGCTGCGAAGCGAAATAACGATACTAAACCCGAAATCCCCTTCTTATGGGCAGAAAGCCGCGATCGAAGCGCCGACGAACGTATCCGCGGTGCTCGAATTCGCGAGCGGCGCCGTCGGCAGTCTGCAAGCCGCCAAGGAGAGCTTCGGCTACTTCCCTCGGCTGGAAATCTTCGGAACGGAAGGCAACTTGACGCTGCCCGACCCGAATATGTTCGGCGGACGAATCGCGATCGAGTTTCCGAACGGGGAAACGAAGGAATTCCCCGTCTCCCACGGTTTTACCGAGGATAGCCGGGGAATCGGGCTTGCGGATATGGCTTATGCCATACGCCGCGGACGTCCCCATCGCGCAAGCGGGCGATTGGCCCGGCACGTGCTCGATATTTCCCTCGGCATTTTCGAATCGTCGCGCGAAGGTCGGCATATCGCTATCGATTCCTCCGCGGAACGTCCCGACCCTCTGCCGTTAGGATTGCAATATAACCGGCTGGAAGCCGACGACGCCAATTAATCCATTCGATAATAGAATAAGGAGAGATCGCCGATGCCGCGTTTTCCGATCGCCGTCCAGCCTTATACCGTCCGAGAAGCCATGAGTATAGACTACGTCGGTACGCTCGAGAAGCTTGCCGCCATCGGTTTTGAAGGGATCGAGCTTGGCCTTCCGCCGGAGGGGATGACGCTCGGTCAGCAGAAGGCCCTTCTGGACCGCCTTCATCTTCAGGTCGTCGGCGCGCACGCTTCGTTCGATAACCTCGACGTCGACTTTCGCCGTTTAACGGATTACCTGCAGCAGACAGGCGGTCAATACATTGCCGTATCGATGCGCTTCGATTCCAAGGACGACGCGCTTCGCAAAGCCGAACAATTCAACCGGATCGGGGAAATCTGCAGAGAGGGCAACGCGACGTTCGTCTATCATAATCACGATTGGGAGTTTGAGCGTTTCGACGGGGAAAGCGTCCTCGATCTGCTTCTGCGCGAGACCGATCCGCAACTCGTGAAGTACGAAATCGATACGTACTGGGTTCGCAAAGGCGGAGAAGACCCCGCATCTTTCATTCGCAAGTTGCAAGGGCGTTGCCCGCTGCTGCACATCAAAGACATGGAGCCAGGCGAGGAGCAGTTTTTCGCCGAGATCGGCGAAGGTATTCTCGACTTCCCCGCGATCGCGGAGGCAGCGGCAAGCGTCGGCACCGAATGGCTCGTCGTCGAACAGGATTTTAGCCGGCGCGACCCTTTCGAGAGTCTCGCGATCAGTTATCGCAATCTTCAGCGGATGGATTTGATTCGCAAGGCGTAGATTAACGGCGAGAGGAGAGCGTGCGATGCGAATACCCGTTGCTGGCGGCGCGAATATTGAGCTCGGCGAGCAGACGCAGGCGACGTCCGCGCTTCGTTCCGCTTTGAATCTTCCCGCGATCCGAGTGTTGGGAGACTTTATTAAGAAGCCGGGCACGGGGCTCGTTGAGCGGGAAATTCCCGATTACGAGGTGCTTTATTTTCCCGAAGGAACGGATTCGGTATACCGAGTCGGCCAGCGGGAGTATGTTCTTTCGCAGCCATGCTTCGTTCTGACCAGACCCGGAGAAATTCATAGTTACACTTACGATGCCCATAAACCGACTAGGCATCTGTTCATCCATTTCTGGTTAAAATCATTCCCCGGGGATATGCTGCCCATGCTGCTCCCGAACGGGCCCGCCGTCATACCTTACCAAGGCGAGCTGCTCTACTCTCTTATGAAGCAGATCAACGCAATCGCTTATTTGAATCCGGATCGGCTGCAGGATAGGGGAAGCCTACTTCTGCTCTCCTTGCTGTCGGAGATCGATTCCCTTGCCGCGAACGAGCCGTCTAAGCAATCTTTGAATCGTCTCCCGCCGCAGCTTACGAAAGCGCTCGACATCATCGAACTGTCCCTATCCTCTTCCCTTACCGTCGAGATTCTGGCGAAACGGGTCGGCTGGACGCCGGAACATCTGTCCCGTTCCTTCGCGCGGTTTCTCGGAATGACGCCTAAGGAAACGATCATGCGCAGAAGAATCGAGCGCGCTTGCCAGCTCCTTCTGTACGGGCAGCAAAGCGTCAAAGAAATCGCCTTCGAGGTCGGCTTCACGGACGAGAATTATTTCTGCCGGGTATTCAAGGCGATGAAAGCCATTACGGCTACGGATTACCGCGTCAAATACTATAATCCCAGACACGGAGACCTCGCCCCGGTGAACGACGGAGAAGCTCTGTATCCTTCCAATCGCATTTTTTTCGGTGAACCGTAACCGGGACGGCCGCACAGGCCGTCCTTTTTCGCCGGACTACAGACCCTCGCACTCCCGTTTCCCGCAATCTAATCAGGTTTCGCCGGACTACAGACCCTCGCACTCCCGTTTCCCGCAATCTAATCAGGTTTCGCCGGACTAGAGCCCCTCGCACTCCCGTTTCCCGCAATCTAATCAGGTTTCGCCGGACTACAGGCCCTCGCACTCCCGTTTCCCGCAATCTAATCAGGTTTCGCCGGACTACTGACCCTCGCACTCCCGTTTCCCGCAATCTAATCAGGTTTCGCCGAACTACAACCCCTCGCACTCCCGTTTCCCGCAATCTAATCAGGTTTCGCCGGACTAGAGCCCCGCGCCTCCCCATTCGTCGCTCTCCCCTCACGAATCGACGGACAGTGACAGGGCCGCTTGAGAGTTGTAAAATGAGAAGAAATACGAGAAACAACCCTGCCACCAGGCAATATCATACCGGAGGAACAGTCATGAAATTCATCAGCAACCGCAACATCACCGATCCAACGCTGAACTTGGCGCTCGAAGAGTACGTTCTGCGTTCGCTTCCGGACACGGACGATTACCTGCTCTTCTATATCAATGAACCATCGATCATTATCGGCAAAAACCAAAACACCGTCGAGGAGATCAACGCGGAATACGTGGAGGAGAATGGCATCCATGTCGTACGCAGGCTTTCCGGCGGCGGCGCCGTCTACCACGATCTAGGCAATCTGAACTTCAGCTTTATCATGAAAGACGACGGACAGTCGTTCCACAACTTCAAGAAATTCACCGAGCCGGTCGTGCGAGCTCTCCGTAAAATGGGCGTCGACGCCGAGCTGACCGGACGCAATGACCTTCAGGTTGGAGAACGGAAAATCTCGGGAAATGCCCAATTCTCGACGAAAGGCAAAATGTTCAGCCACGGCACGCTTCTGTTCGACTCGGAAATCGAGAACGTCGTCTCCGCGCTGAAGGCGAACGCCGAGAAATACGTTTCCAAAGCGACAAAGTCGATCCGCAGCCGGGTCGCGAACATATCCGAATTCCTGAAAGAACCGATGACCGTCGAGCAATTCAGAACGAATCTGCTTACGTCGCTTTTCGAAGGGGAAGCCGATATCCCTTATTACGAGCTTAGCGAGCAAGATTGGGAGAACGTACGCAAGCTGGCGGATGAGCGTTACCGGAGCTGGGAATGGAACTATGGCCGTTCCCCTGCGTTTAACGTGCGCCAGACGAAGCGGATCGAAGGAGCCGGCACGTTCGACGTCCGGCTGCAAGTCGAGGACGGCGTCATCGCCGGCGCAACGATCTATGGCGACTTCTTCGGCCGCGGAGACAGCGCTGAACTGGCCGCTCAATTCGTCGGTACCCGCTACGAGTCGGCCGCGCTAAGCCGCTTGCTGGATGACATCGACTTAACGTACTATTGCGGTCCCGTTACCAAGGAGCAGTGGCTTCAGTTAATGTTATAACAAAACACACAAAAAGCCCGCTGAGCGGGCTTTTTGGCGCAGACTAACAGTGTTACAACCACAGCAGGGCAGCCAAAGCGATCAAGGCCGGCAGCCCTTGAATGAGCAAAATGGAGCGCTTGGCAGTCACACCGCCGAACAAGGCGGCTACAAGCACGCAGCCAAGAAAGAAGAAGCCGATTTGCCGACTCATATCCGCATCCGGGTGAATGAGGCTCCATAGAAGTCCCGCTGCCAGAAATCCGTTATACAGCCCCTGATTCGCAGCCATCGAACGGGTTGAGTTCGCCAGTTCAGCAGTCAGTCCAAACGTCTTTCTTGTCCGGGGAGTCGTCCATAGGAACATTTCCATTATGAGTATGTACACATGCTCCAGCGCGACTAAACCAATCAAAATATTGGCGATCATGTTTATCCTCCTATTACAGACTAGAAATACCTTCGCCTTTTATTATCGGTGGAAAAACCAATGGTTGTAAGGTGTTTATCTTAGATAGACATAGTAAACCCCGGCCATTATACAATGACCGGGGTTTCTCGTCAGCCTTACTTAGCCCTCATCCGATTGTTTCTGGGGTTATGCTCAACCTCGGCCAAACCCAATTGTTCCATCAAAGGCGGAATGTACATGCCGAATCGCCCGCGGAAACCTTTCTTCAGACCGTACCAGCCCCCGATCGGATTGTCCGGAGAACGTCCCCATGCTTCTACCGTCCCCTCCTTGGCCGGCTTTTGCTCGTCCGCGCTGCCCAACTCGATCCAGTCCCCATGAGCGGCAAGCATCTGCCGCAAGTCCTCGATACAGCGATAATCGTAATGCAGAACCGTTTTCCCTACTGTACAAACCAAGATTTCCTTTCCGTCTTTCTCGTCCTTGTACATTTCGTATTCTGAAGTTTGCGGCGGAGTTTTCAGTTTCCATGGATGATCTTTCGTTCCGATTACGGCTGTCAATGCAATTGCCCCTTTACGCGATAATTATCGTTTTCCTGCCCGATCGCTTCATCACGATATCGGTCGCTCGTTCGCCTTCATTATAGCTTGATTTCCCGACGACAGATATGGCAAGGAGCGACATGGAGTTCCATTTCTTGCAATTTCCCGGGAAATTTCATCCGGAGTAGAGGTTTTTCCCCTCTTCGCGTTGAATAACACTAGCGAATAGTGTCGAACCGTGGACGGGATTTCATTCTCAGATGGTTGACTTCGAAGAGGTGTATCAAATGAAATCTCGCTTTCAGCTTAAACTGACTTGGAGTTTGCTCCTTTTCGCAATGCTGATTTCGATTATTTTGGCGACGACCGACCATCACAGAATGCGACACCAAGCCTTCGATAATACGTTAACGCAAATCCAGCTCAACGAAAAAATGGTTCAGTATGCATTGGAATCGATCGATAAAGCCTATTACTTGTTCGGAGAGAACGTTGCCGCTCGCATGAAAAAAACCTCCGACGTGCTCCTGCAAAAGTACGACGATCTTCCATCGTTGGATGAATGGGACTTCGACCAACTTAAGGAACAGCTGCAATTCGACATTTATATGATTGACGAATACAACAAAATCCAATACAGCAGCCTGGCCCGGGACATCGGACTAGATTTTGCTGTATGCTGCGGGAAGCTGGCGAAGGTGCTCGACGAAAGACGAGCGACGGGCAAGTTTTACCACGACGGAATCGATATCGAGCAAGGTACCGGCATGTTGAAGAAATACAGCTATGTCGCAACGAAAGATAAGAAATATATCATTCAGTTGAGCTATTTTCTTGAGGACAGCGCGATCTTCCGGGTATTTAACTTTCTCGATACGATCGATGACCTGAAACGAAACAATCCTTCCATCGACGAGATTAACATTCTTAATATCGGAGGACTTCCATTGAGGAAATCGCCCTCCGACGAGCAACTGAGCGGAGATCGGAGGAAAGCGTTCGAACAAACGCTGAGGACCGGCAAAACAACCGAATTCAGAGGAAAACGGAACGGGGAATCCGCGATATTCCGTTACGTGCAGTACGAGTCCAAATACGACGTGGGCACCACGAAACATAAGGTTCTGGAAATCATCTACAATGATCGCGAGTTAAAGAAAGTTCTGAATGAAAACCTGGAAGTGTTTCTCATTCAATTGATTGCGATTCTGATTATTGCCGCCGGGCTGTCCCTCGTGATCACGAGATGGGCCGCCAAACCCATGCATATGGCTTTCCACGACAGCCTTACGGGGTTAAAAAATCGGGCGGCTTTCGACGAACTGCTCGCTTCCGCGCTTGCAGACAATAAAGGCACGCTTGCATTGCTCATGATCGATCTGGACAACTTTAAATTCGTTAACGACCGTCTCGGACACAGCAAAGGCGATCATCTGCTTCGCAGCGTCGCCCACGGAATTCGTTCCGCCGCCGGTGACGCGGATATGACGATTCGCTTGGGTGGCGACGAATTCGTCATCGTCATGCCCGCAACGACTCGCGAAGCGGTGGAAGATATGGCCATCCGCGTACTGAATGCCGTCCGCGACTCCATCGACAACGAGACCGATTCCTTGGACGAAGAAGTGACGGTCAGCATCGGAATCGCGCTTGCCCCCGAACACGGAATGGATCCCGAGACATTGTGCAGGAACGCCGACGCGGCTCTGTACCGTTCGAAGGAAAAAGGAAAGAACCGTTATGGTTTCTATGAGTGAAACGAAATAAGCTATCCCTTCTGCTCATGCGGTAGGGATAGCTTATTCGTTTTTATACCATCACTTTGCAAATATCGTTCGTGAACTCGACTGGGTCGGAGATCGGCAAACCTTCGATCAGCAGCGCTTGATTGTACAACAAGCTCGTGTACAGATTCAGCTTCTCTTTGTCCTTGGCCTGCGCGTCCTTGAGCGATTGGAATACCGCATGGTTGACGTTGATCTCGAGAATTTTCTCGGCTTTGACACCCGGGCTGCTCGGCATCGCGTTCAGCACTTTCTCCATCTCGATCGTCAGCTCGCCTTCAGTCGTCAAGCAGACCGGATGGCTCTTGAGCCGTTTCGATGCGCGAACGCCCATTACTTTATCGCCGAGGAATTCCTTCATCGCGTCAAACAGCTCTTTGCTCTCGTTCGCTTCAGCTTCCGTCTCTTTATCCTTCTCGTCCGCTTCGATGCCCAGATCGCCGCTCGAGACGGATTTGAATTCCTTGTCCTTATACTTCGCGATGATCTTGATCGCGAATTCATCGATATCGTCTGTCAAATACAGAATTTCGTAGCCTTTGTCGGCGACGAGCTCCGTCTGCGGCAGCTTCTCGATTCTCTCGTTCGACTCGCCGGTCGCATAATAGATGAACTTCTGCTCTTCCGGCATCCGCGACACGTATTCGTCCAGCGTCGCGAGCTTTTTCTCTTTGGAAGAGTAGAACAGAAGCAGATCCTGCAGCACTTCCTTATTCGCGCCATAGTCGTTGTAGACGCCGAATTTGAGCTGACGGCTGAAGCTCTCGTAGAACTTCTCGTACTTCTCTCTCTCTTCCTTGAGCAGACTTTGGAGCTGGCTTTTGATCTTGCTTTGGATGTTCTTCGCGATTTGCTTAAGCTGGCGGTCGTGCTGCAGCATCTCACGGGAAATGTTCAGCGACAGGTCCTCGGAATCGACCATACCCTTCACGAAGCTGAAATAATCCGGCAGCAAGTCGGCGCATTTCTCCATAATGAGCACGCCGTTCGAGTAAAGCTCGAGTCCCTTCTCGAATTCTTTCGTGTAATAGTCGAAAGGCGTGCTTTCCGGAATGTATAGAATCGCCTGGTAACGCACCGCACCGTCGACGCTGAGATGAAGATGCTTCAGAGGCTTATCCCAGCCGTAACGCTTCTCGTTGTAGAAATTATCGTAATCCGCGTCCGTCAGCTCGTTTTTGTTTTTGCGCCAGATCGGCACCATGCTGTTGACGGTTTCCTCTTCGGTGAACTCCTCGAATTCGTTGTCGCTGCCTTCCTTGGGACGGCTGCTCGTCATATCCATCTTGATCGGATAACGGATGAAGTCGGAATACTTCTTAATGATCGCTTTCAGGCGATAAGGCTCAAGGTACTCGTCGTATTGGTCTTCGTCCGTGTTCGGCTTAATTTTTAATACGATCTCCGTGCCTACGGTTTCCTTCGCGGCAGGTTCGATCGTATATCCGTCCGCTCCTGTGGATTCCCACTTGTACGCTTCGTCGCTGCCGAGTGCTTTGCTCGTTGCGGTTACGACGTCCGCGACCATGAAAGCCGAATAGAAACCGACGCCGAACTGTCCGATAATGTTATGACCGTCTTGCGCTTCGTTCTCTTTCTTAAACGCAAGCGATCCGCTCTTGGCGATGACGCCGAGGTTGTTTTCCAGTTCTTCCTTCGTCATCCCGATGCCGGTATCGGTTATCGTGAGCGTGCGAGACGTTTTGTCGGCGGTGATTTTAATGTAGTAATCTTCTTTGTTGAACGTGAGATTCTCGTCGGTCAGCGCTTTGTAGTAGATTTTGTCCACCGCGTCGCTGGCATTGGAGACCAGCTCTCTTAGGAAAATCTCCCGCTGCGTGTAGATCGAGTTGATCATCATTTCGAGCAGGCGTTTGGACTCCGCTTTGAATTGTTTTTTGGCCACGGATGAGTCTCCTTTCGGGATATCGGATCATGGTAGGAAATGAAGTTTGTCGAAAACAATTAGCACTCTAAGTTACCGAGTGCCAACACATCATTATTTTCACATTATCCCTTTTTGATGTCAAGACAACCGCAGCGAAAAGTTCCAAAGGTTCCCTTTAGCTCGTTTATCCATACGGGCAATTGGCTTCAAAGCATGATATGATAAAAATGACTTGCGGCGACAAGCCGTTATATGGAGTGAACAAGATGAATATAAAAACAAAATTCGCGCTTTCGACGCTCGTTCTGGCGATCGCCGCGTTGGCGCTCTGCACCTTGGGAATCCGTTGGTATTCGTCCCACTTTCCGCGGCTCGCGTCCGCATTCCCGTCTATCGTCTCCGCGATTGCCGAATACAAATCCTCTTCTGCGTACGACAATTTAGTTCCGACTACGAACGAGCCGAACGGCGTTTACTATCGCGACAATGTTCTCGTGCTCATGTATCATGACGTCAGCCCGAATCCGGAGAACGATAAATCGCTGCCTCTCGCCAGCTTCGATAAGCAGTTAGAGTTAATGAAAGCCAACAATTTTCATTGGATTACGATGGAGCAATATCGCGACTTTATTCTTCATTCCGCCCCCGTTCCGGACAACGCTGTGCTGCTTACGTTCGATGACGGTTACGAGTCGTTATACGATCAGGCCTATCCGTCGCTCAAGAAATACGGCGCGCCGGCATCCGCGTTCTTGATCGTCAAGACGGTGGGAGATCCTTCGGATCCTTTTCCAAGGGTGACCTGGGACCAAGTGCGCGAGATGCATCAGAACGGCATCGATTTCTTCAACCATACGTATGACTCCCACCGTTATGCGCCGACAGAGGCGTCCGGAGGCAAGCCGATGTCCATGATCGCCCGGCGGCTCTACTTAAAGGACAAGCAGCGCCAAGAGACGGAAGAGGAATACGAAACTCGGGTGACCGCCGATCTGAGAAAAGCCAACGAAATTCTGGAACGGGAAATTGGCATTCGGAATTATGCGTTCGCGTTTCCTTACGGCGCTTTCTCGGACTCGCTTCTGAACATCTCCGGCAAGTTGGGCATGGATATTACGTTTACCGTCAAAAGCGGGCTGAACGCACCCGGTCAAACGAACGGCTTCCGGTTAAACGCCGGGGGCGAAGACAACAATCCCGATCTTCAGATCGCCCTGATGAAACAAGCGGAGACACGGCTCGCCGATCATGAGTTCAAGCAACCTCAAACCCGTCAATACGCTTTTCTGGCGCTTTCCGTTTTATTCGTACTTACCGGTATTTTCTGGTTATGGACTGGCTGGAGACTGATCAGAAGCAAAAAAAGGGTGGCCGCTTAGAATCTGCGCCACCCCATATTGGAACTCTATCCTTTGACCGCCCCGGCCGTCATTCCCTTCATGATCTGCTCTTGGAACATTAAAAAGGCGATGATCGTCGGGATGACGGCGATCGTCATCGCGGCCATCGTCAGTTTATAGTCCGTCGAGTATCCCGTAGCGAAGACGGATAAGCTTAACGGGACCGTCTTCAGGGCCGGTTTGCTGATAAAAATAAGCGCGAAGGCGAAGTCGTTCCAGAACCGCAGAAAACCCAAGATCGCTACCGTGGACAGCGCCGGCAGACTTAGAGGCAGCATCATGCGGAAGAAGATGCCCCAATAACCAGTGCCATCGATCAGCGCGGCTTCCTCGATTTCTTTCGGAATCGCCGTCAGGAACGCCGCCGTCACGAAGATCGCGAGCGGCAGTTCGAAAGCCGTATAAGGCAAGATAAGCGCCCAATACGTATCCAACAACTTAACTTGCTTGAGCATGATGAAGAGCGGAACTAATGTGCTATGAATCGGGATGAGCATCCCGAGCAGAAACAACCCCATAAAAAACGCTTTGAACCGGAATTGAAAACGGGCGAGCACGTAAGCTGCCAAAGCGCCCATCACAAGAGTAAAAGCAAGGGCCGTCACCGTCACGATCGTCGAGTTGATCAATGAAGTGCCCATTGCCGATACGTCCCAAGCGCGGGTCAAGTTGTCCCAGTGCCAAACCTTCGGCAAGTAGAACGGACGAGAATCGAATTCCTCGTTCGTCTTAAAAGCGCTGGTGAATAGCCAAAACAACGGATATAAGGTAACAAGTGCGTACAGAGTCAATCCGAGCTGGATAAGTGCTCTCCCCAAGCCTCGTTTGCTTTTGCCCTCCACCTGAATCTTTGCCATAGGAAGCTTTTGTTCCATCTGCATATTCCCGCCTCCTAACGGTAATCCCTTTTCATGAGGTACTGACTTCCCAAGATTAACAGCAAGCTGAGAATGATGATCGCCGTAGATATCGCGCTTCCGTAACCGAACCTATAGACATTAAAGGTGCTGTTGTACATGTATGAGGCAAGCACCTCCGTCGTATGGGCGGGACCTCCTCCGGTCATTACGTAGATCAGATCGAATGCTTTCAAACTTCCCGAGATGCATAACACGATGACGACCTTGATCGTATCCCAGATCATCGGCAACGTGATCGTAAACAGCTTGCGTGATGCGCCGACCCCGTCGATCTGGGCGGCATCGTTGATCTCGGACGGGATATTTTGCAGCGCGGCAATAAAAATGATCATATACGGCCCGATATAATTCCAGATAATCGGGATCATAATCGCATACATAGATATGCTCGGCTCGGAGAGCCAGGCTCTCTTTAAGTTTTCCAATCCCGCGGAATCGAGCAGGAAATTCAGGACGCCGATCTGCGGATGATAAATGTAACTCCAGATAATCCCGACGACTACGGAAGATAACACCATCGGCATGAATACCGAGGCTCGGATCAGCCGTTGAAACAGACCGCTCTTCGTCAGTAGAAGCGCTAGAATCATGGCGATCGGCACTTGTCCGAAGACCGAAGCGGCAACGATCAGCATGTTATTCTTGAAACCCTTCCAGAAGATCGGGTCCTTAACGACTTCCGCATAATTGGCTAAGCCGATAAATTTGGCGGCTCCGATCCCTTTCCAATCGAAAAATCCGTAATAAGCGGACCAGAAAACCGGAACGACGACGAAAAACAAATAGAGAATCAAAGCCGGGAGTATCCCGGCGACAATAAATCCTTTCACTCGCGCCGATGTTGTCATAGTTCCCTCCTTGGCAAGTAGAACGGCAATGCCGTCTTCGAGTAAAAAAGCCGATTCCAGCCCCATAGTTGACTGGAAACTGGAATCGCTTTGCCTCCTCTATTTGCTCGCTGCCAACTCTTTATCCTGCGCATCTTGGATTTTCTTGGCGATGTTCTCTGGATTTCCGCCCATCAACAGTTCCTGCAATCCGTTGTTCATGACATCCGCAACGGCGGAGCTGAGTCGGCCGTCATATACCGGTGTAGTATGCACGGTGCCGAGAAGCTTGTAGACTTCGGCGAAGATCGGACTGACTTTGGACGTATCCAGTTCGACTTTATAACTGACAAGCTGATTGCCTTCGAGCGTTTTTTTCTGAACTTCCGGACTTGCCATCGTATAAATCAGCTTAAACGCGGCGTCTCTGCGGGCACCATCTACGTTTTTGCTGAGACCGAGTCCCGTTCCGACGACCCCGGACAGCGAATCCGGATCGCCCTTGCCGCCCGGCACCGTTGGAAGCACCGTTGCTCCCATGTCCGCCATCGCTTCGGGCGAAGCGTTGGCAGCCAAGTTCGTCAACGCCCAACCGCCGTCGATCATCATGGCCGCTTTCCCTTGCGCGAACATCTGCTCCATCTGCGTGTTGTCGATGCTGTTAAAGCCGTCTTGGAACGCCTTAGCATCGGAAAGCTGTTTCAAGTACGCAAGCGCTTGCACGAACTCGGGATCGGTGAATTTCGCACCTTCTCCGGCAATCGCCTTGAGGAACCATTCCGTTCCCGTTACCCGGTCTCCAAGCGAGCTGAGAATGCTGGACTGTGCCAACCAAGCCGCTTTGTTGCCCAGTGCGATCGGTGTAATTTTCGCCTTATTAAACGTCTCGACGAGATGCATCATATCGTCCCAAGTTTTCGGAGGCTCCACATTATTCTCGGAGAACATTTTTTTGTTGTAATATAAAATCGACGTTGGCGACATGGCCATCGGCACAGCATAGGTATTGCCGTCGATCGTAAAATCGGAGAAGGAGTTAGGGAGGAATCCCTCTTTCCATTCAGGTTTGCTATCGAGCAGTTCGTTGATCGGTTGGAGCAATCCTCCGCCATCGAATTCTTTCGTCATAATCCCCGGCCACATCACGAACAAGTCGGGCATTTCGTTAGCCGCGGCTACCGTTTTTAGCCGTGCCCGATACCCATCGGGAGGGATTCCCTGAATATCAAGCTGGATATCCGGGTTATCTTTCTGGAATTGCTCCAAAGTCGCCCTCATCGTCTGGGCTCTAAGATCGTCCCCCGTATAGTTATGCCATATAGACAGCTTCACTTTCTCGGTTTTCGTTCCTGCTGTGCTGCCGTTTTCTTGCGAAGCGTCTTTACTTCCGCTGTTGCCGCATGCGACCATCGATATGGTCATGACCGTCAATAACGCGATTAACCAAGTTTTTTTCATTCGTTTGCCCTCCTCGTCTCTGTTTGCTTTCTCAGTATAAAGGGCGAAATCGCTGCGGATAACGGGAGAAACTTCGGAGAGAGGGGGGTCATTATTCAGCTTCTTTGGGATGCTGACGAAATTCCGAAGGCGTTTTACCCGTATGTTTCTTGAACTGCTGCGTGAAATATTTAATATCCACATACCCTACCCGCTTCGCCACGTCAGCGACCTTGCTCGGGGTACACTGCAAAATCTCGGCGGCTTTGCGCATCCGCTCGCGGGTGACGAATTCCAGATAAGTCATGCCCGTTTCCCGTTTGAACACCTCGCTGAAATGATTCGGGTTCGAATGGACAATCCCGGCGACTTGATTCAAGGATAGAGGTTGATCGAGGTGATCCTTGATGTAGGCAATCGCTTTATGAATATAAGAGAACCTGGTCTGATCCATCGACTGATGATAGACCGCCATTGCCGCCGATAGCTGCTTGAATACCTCGTCTTCGGGGCGTGCGTCCCATTCGAAGCTAAGCGAGGCTGGGATCGCAAGATTCGGCGACGGATCGCCAAGGCCGGCTCGGGTTCGTTCCGCCCACCGATAACCCGCGACGACCAGCGAATGAAGAAACGCGCGAAGCGTAACCGGCGTAACCGCCGGGTCCTCCAGTTGGTTCCGTACCGTCTGATTCACCCAATGTCTAAGCGCGGTGGCGTCATTGTTCATCAGAATTGCCGACAGCTCCGCCTCTTCTTTCTCCGTGCACAAGGTACGACCGCCGGCGCGCCCCTTAATATCTTCCGCCGCGAACAATCCCCGCGATCCGATCAGCCCCTTATACGCATAAACCTCCAAAGCGTCCTGATAAGATTGCTTCAGTCCCTCGTAACTCGTCGCCAAGCTGCCAAGCGCCGAGAAGACGGTGCATTTCAGAATTTCTTCGACGCGGTTCTGTATCCGCTCCAGAGCAGGACGATCTGATACTCCCGTCTCCTCTCTCGCCACCAAGACCAAGCGATCTTTTCCCACGAGCGTCATGCAAGGCAGCAATTCGCACAATATATTGTCTACGGCCCCATGAAGCAGATCGTCGAAAGGCTTCTCCCCCCAACCGGAGGCGGACAGCAGCATGACTCGCAACGATAAATCATCGCCCGGCTTGTTCATCCCCTGTTTGCGGAACCATTCCCGAACACGGTCGAGATCGGCCCCCCGTTCATCGTCAAGCCCGCCGTTTAAAACATTGAGTAGCGCCTGCTTGTTCAACGCGGTCTGCTGAAGCATTTCTTGTTTGATCCATTCCTGCCGCTCCACAATATTTTGTTTAGCCTTCATCGCCGCTTTAATAATTTCTTCAGGACGGCTTGTTTTCAATAAATAATCCGTGACTCCGCCCCGCAAAGCCTGTTGCGCGTAAGAAAAATCATCGTAGCCGGTTAGAATAAGAACCTCCGTGCCCGGCAGCATCTCTTTGACTTCCTTGGCCAGCTCGATGCCATCCATGCCCGACATGCGAATATCGGTCAACAGAATATCGGGTTTCTCCGTCGGTATTCTCTCCAATGCTTCTTCGGCCGAAGCGGCGGGAGGAATCAGTTCGAGCCCCAGCTCCTTCCAATCGATCACCGTACATAACCCGTTACGAATGATCACCTCGTCGTCTACGATCATGATTTTCATGGCCGTTCCTCCCTAAGCGGAATAGTAAACGAAATCCGGGTCCCTTTTCCCGCTTCGCTGTCGATCGTTAATCCCGAATCATTGCCATAGTGCAGCTTCAGACGGCGATGGACATTCAACAAACCGTAGCTACCGCTTTTCGGCACGTTGCGGTCCAGCGCCTGAGGCTCCGAATCGACCGCCGATAATAACTGCCTCCGGATCTCGCGAAGCCTGCCTTCTTCTATCCCGATTCCCGTATCTTCCACCACGAACTTCATCTCGCTGCCTTGCAGCTCCCCGTGAACGAACACTTGCCCCTTCTCCTTCTTCTTCTGAATGCCATGAATGAGACTGTTCTCGATTAGGGGCTGCAGCAATAACTTCAGCATCGGCATCGGCATCATGTCCGGGTCGACGAAAAATTCCATCGTGAACTGATCGGGAAAACGAATCGATTGAATATAGGCGTAATTCTGCGCATGGGAGATTTCTTGGCGAACCTGGCAATACTCTTCGCCTTTGTTCAGACTGAAACGCATGAAATCGCTAAGCGCTCCGACCATCTCGGCAATCTGCCGATCTTTGTTCATGAGTGCGATCCAATGGATCGAAGATAACGTATTGTAGAGGAAATGCGGATTAATCTGGGCCTGAAGCGCCTGAATATCCGCCTCCTTCTTCTTCGCCTCATTAAGCTGGACCTGGGTTTTCAACCTGTCGATCTTCTCGCCCAGCTTGTTATAGCTTCGGACGAGCAGTCCGATTTCATCGGCGCTCTTGATCGTGTAGGTCGGGATCTTCTCATCGAGATTCAGTTCCTTTAACGATCTCGTCAGTTTCGTCAGCGGCGTGGTTACCCATTGAATGAAATAGAGCATCAAGCCGACGGCAAGCAACAAGGCGATCCCCGTAGCAAAAGCCGTTACAGTCAGCACGTAATTGTTCTGCGCCCTGTACACTTGAGTAGGAATAAAACCGACCAATTCCCACCCCAGACTCGGAATCGTATTGTAGAGAATCGTCTTCTGCTCCTTGCCGCTGCCGTATTTCAGCACGCCGTTCGTTCCCTCCAACTTCTCCATGTCGGGGAAAATGGCGGACAACGGCTGTGTCAGCCATGACGGGTCTCCTCCGGAAATGATTGTGCCGTCCTTGTCCAATAGGAGGACGTAACCGCTTTTCTCCCATCCGGCAGCGTCGATAAACCGTTCGATTTCTTTCTGATCCAGGCTGACCGAAATCCATCCCATTTCCTTGAAGTTGTAAAAATTACGAACCGGACGCACGAGCGAAATCACCCGTTTCAACCCCTCCGTCGTTTGATTCTCGTAGAGGGAAGTCCAACGTTTCGGAGTTTTGCGGTAATCCATCTTGATCTTCTCGAGAAGAGGGGGCAACCCGGATTGAAGGATGGTCGAATTCGACAGTTCGGGATTACCGTTCTTTGGTTTGATCGTAATATTCGAGATGTACTTCTTCGAGAAAGCCAAGTTCGTCAACGTACCGATAATGAGCGAATAGCGGGCGATATCTTCTCGTTCGTTATTCAAGTATAATTGGATGTCCTTCTCCCCGATTAGGAAAATGGACATGTTTTCCACGTCCTGAACGACGAATTCAATCTTATCTTTGATTTGATTTAGCGTGTTCATTCCCGACTGCTTGGCTTTCTCTTCCGTTACGGAAGCGGCCATCTGGTAAGAGACGACACCCGCGAATAACAAGGGAAGCAAGATGGCGAATAGCAACAATAACGTTAGTTTTCGTTTAAGCGAATTGGCAAGCCAGCGCCTCATCGGTTCATCCCCTTAACAGCCATTATTCTAAAGCACTGTAGTATTCGACATAATGCGAGGAATTCCTTGAAGACAAAAAATCCCTCCGTAAATGGAGGGTAAATTCTTCGTTCGTAACCGATCAGCTCTCCGCAGAACTAAATGTTAGTCCATCTAAGCCCTTTCGGAAAATGGTTTTTCAACGTTCCGTCCGCCAGCTTCCCCCACCCGATCGGGAAACCGTCTACTTCGACCAGATGCCAGCCTTTCGGTCCTGTCGCAGGCAAAGACTCGCCCCTTAGGTAAGCGGCGATCTCCGCCGTTTCCCGCAATAGATTCCAACGCTTCCGCGCCTGCTCGCCGTTTAACGACAGCGCAAGAGCATGAGAAGGCTCGAACCGATTTTTCTTCAGCGTTCCGATATGCCAGCCGGGGCGAACGACTTTCAGTTGGTCGAGCGTCAGCATTCCCGGCGGCAAAATGTAAAGCTGTTCGCCGAATACGGTAAAATCTCCTGACGGGATATCCATCAGCGTTTCCTCCGCGAATGCAAAATAATCCTTTAACGCCTTCCGATCTCCCATTGGCTTGGCAAACGTGCGCTTGGCCTGCTCCTGTCCGTCCGTTTTTCTCAGTACCGCAATGTAGTGGCCTTCCCCCTGAAGCCGATGAGGCCAGAGCCTGAACGTGTTGCCGATCTTCTCCACTGGGTCATCGACCCAATCCGCACGTCCTCGATCAAATCCTTCGTATGCTCGCACGTCCTCGATGACGAACTCCGGATGCGACTCGACAAATCGGCTGATCGCTCCTTCGTTCTCTTCCGGCGAGAAGGTGCACGTCGAATAGACCAGGCGTCCGCCCGGTTTCAGCATTTTCGCGGCTTGGAGTAGGATCTCATCTTGGCGGGCCGCGCACATGTTCACATGGCTCAGGCTCCACTCCGCGCAAGCGTCGGGGTCCTTCCGGAACATCCCTTCCCCCGAGCAAGGAGCGTCAACGAGAATGCGATCAAAGAAAACCGGAAATCTGGCCGCAAGGCGGTCCGGCATCTCGTTCGTGACGACGGCGTTCCGTATGCCCATTCGTTCAACGTTCTGTGACAGGATTTTGGCCCGCGCGGGATGGGGCTCGTTGGCGATCAACAGTCCAGCGCCTTTCATTTTCGCCGCAAGGTGGGTCGACTTGCCGCCCGGAGCCGCGCACAGATCAAGCACCGTATCGCCCGGTTGCGGGTCGAGCAGTTCTCCGACGGCCATGGCGCTTGGTTCCTGGATGTAATATAGCCCCGCTTCATGGTAAGGATGTTTGCCGGGCCGATCTTCCTTGCCGTAATAGAAGCCTTCCTCTGCCCACGGAATTCGCCTCATCCCGAACGGAGCGACCTTCAGAAATTGTTCCACGGACGTTTTTAACGTGTTGACTCTTAGTCCATGGGCTCTCTCTTCTTCGTAGCTCCGGGCGAAAGCCTCGTATTCGGATTGGAGCAGCTTGTTCATTTTCGCCAGAAAGTCTTGCGGCAGTTGCATATGCGTTCCCTCAGATTCTGCTTGATTACCGATAAGGTTGAATGAACACATTTTACTATACTCGGGAATCGGTCACAATTGTTACCGCCCTCGTTACTTGGATTTGGCCAGCAAGTATAAGAAATAAGGGGCCCCTATGATGGCGACGACAATGCCCGTAGGAATTTCCGACGGTTGCAGAATCCAGCGTCCGATTGTATCCGCGACGAGGACGAGCAACATTCCCGCAAGCGCGGAAGCCGGCAGCAAATACTGATGTTTGGGGCCAACCAAACGCCGAGCCAAGTGAGGTCCGATCAATCCCACGAATCCGATCCCTCCGCTGACCGCGACGGAAGAAGCGGCAAGTCCTACCGCCGCCGCGAGCAATAGGAGCTGCTCTCTGGACACCGGAGTGCCTAATCCTCTAGCGGTTAAATCCCCTAGGTTCAAAACGTTCATCACATTGGCTTTATAGAAAACGAAAGGAATCAGTACGAAGATCCAGGGCATCAGGGAAAGCACGAATTTCCAATTGGTTCCCCAGATGCTGCCGGCCATCCATGTCGCGACGAATTGATACTTTTCGGGGCTTAACCGAAGGGTAAGCACGATCGTGGCCGCGCTGATAGCGGCGGCCACGGCGATTCCAGTCAGCAGCAACCGCGTCGGCATGACGCCGCGATAGCGCTTAAACGTCAGCGAAAAGATCAGAGCGGCCGTTAACCCCGCCCCGCACAAGGCCAATACCGGCAAAAGATAGACCGGCGCGGCGGACGTCGACGGGTAATAAGAAATAAACAGCATGACCATAAGGCCCGCGCCCGCATTGATGCCGAGTATTCCGGGGTCCGCCAAGGCGTTTCGCGAAATTGCCTGCATGACGCAGCCGGACACGGCCAATCCGGCACCGATCAAGATCGAGATCACGATTCTCGGCAAGCGGAAATCGAATAGGATCAAGTTCTGCTTGCTCGTGCCGAAGCCGAACAGCGTGCGCACGACATCCGCCGGAGAGAGACGAATATAGCCGGTGTTCATGCTGATCAGGAACGCGACCAGAATCAGAACGCCTAAGACGATCATAACGCCAATCGCGCGTTTGTGTCTTTTCCGTTCAATTGAAAAATCAACCGCATTTTCCATGCTATAGCTCTCTCCTTTCTTTGCGCGCTAAATAGAGAAAGAACGGAACCCCGATGAGCGCGATAAGCGCCCCCAGCGGAGTCTCGTACGGCGGATTGATCATTCTCGCCGCCAGATCGGCTAATATGACCAATAAGCCGCCTAGAATGGCGGAGCACGGAATAATCCACCGGTAGTCCACTCCGACCAGTTTTCGCGTCAGATGGGGAATGATCAGGCCCACGAACCCGACCGCGCCAACGATCGATACGGCGGAGCCTGCCAAGATAAGCACGATAACCGTGCTCGCCAGTTGAACGAGCTTCGTTCGTTGCCCCAAGCCGCGAGCGACATCGCTTCCGAGACTTAGCATCGTAATCGAACGTGAAATGGCGATCGCCCCGGCCAGCGCGACGGCGACCCAAGGAATCATGATTTTGAGCTGATACCATTTCGTTCCGGCCACCCCTCCCGCGTACCAGAAAGCAAGATCTTGGCCGATGCGGAAGTACAAAGCGATGCCCTCGCTCAGCGCGCTAAGCAACGCGCTTAACGCCGCGCCGGCCAAGACGAGGCGAACCGGCGTCAGCCCGCCTTTGGCGATCGAGCCGATCCCGTATACCAAAACGACCCCGAGACCGGCGCCGAGAAACGAATACAGAATTAGATACATGAAAGGCAAACCCGGAAAGAACGCAAAACATAACGCGAGCATGAATCCGGAGCCGGCATTAATCCCGAGCAACCCGGTATCCGCGAGCGGATTCCGGGTCATTCCTTGCATAAGCGCGCCCGCGACGGCCAGACTGGCTCCGACCATGGCCCCGCCGAGCACGCGAGGAAGCCGCCACTCTTGAATAATCTGATGATTCGTAATATCGCCATTGAAACGGAAAATGGCTTCCCAGACTTCGCCGAACCGGATATCCGCCACCCCGAACGAGACAGATACGCCGATGCCAAGCACAAGCATGGCCAGTCCGACGGACAAGATCAATGTAGCCGCCAAAGGGCGGCTATGAACTTTGACTTTGGCTGTCGGCGCTTGCTTGTGGCTGATCTCTTGATTAATACTTTCCACCTTAATCCTCCTCAACGACGCCCAGCTGTCTGTTCTTCTCCTTGAATCGTTCGTTATGGGAAGAAACGTATGCCATCCTGGGCGCTTCGGGGTCCATGTACAGCTTGGCGCTATTAAGCGCGAGGACGCCGTCGGTGAAAGCGCCGGCGATTAATCCGACTTTGCTGCCGTGGGTGACGAAATCTCCCGCAGCGAATATTCCCGGAATGTTGGTCGCCATTCTCTCGCCCACGGTTACGTTCCATTCGCCGATGTTCAATCCCCACTCGCGAATCGGGCCGAATTCGCTTTTCATACCGTGATTAACGATCACGGCGTCTACATCGACCGTCTCCATCTCTCCCGTCTCTGCATGGACGATCGAGACTCTGTCGATCGTCTCTCCGCCGTCGCTATGTAGCGCTTGCACCGTATACGGCGTTCGAACTTTGACCGATGATGCCTTCATTCTCGCCACGTTGCGCTCATGTCCCCCGAACGCTTCGCGTCTATGTACGATTGCGACGCTTGCGGCGATCGGTTCAAGTTCGTTCGCCCAATCGACCGCGGAATCGCCTCCGCCGGATATCAGCACTCTTTTGCCGCGGAAAACTTCAAGCTCTTGCACGGTGTAGTGGAGATTGCTTACCTCGTAGCGGTCTGCCCCTTCGATCTCGAGCTTCGCCAACTTTCGCACCCCGTAACCGATCGTCAGAATGACTGTTCGCGTCAGATGGCGCTCCCCGGTCGACGACGTCAGGATAAACGTGCCGTCTTCTTGCCGTTCATAACCGACGATTTGCTGTCCCAACAAGATGGTCGGGTCGAAAGTCTTTGCTTGCTGAATCAACTGCTCGAGCAGCTTCTCGCCGCGGGTTGGTGTAACGCCCCCGACGTCCCAAATCATTTTCTCGGGGTAGATCAGCATTCGTCCGCCCAACCGATCCTGAGCTTCAATCAACTTTGTCTTCAGATCCCTCATACCGCTATAGAATGCGGTGTATAACCCTGCCGGGCCCCCGCCGATAATCGTGACATCGTAGAGCTCCAAATCTCCGTTCATATTAACCTCCGATGGATTAGCTTCTGTATTTTTCATATTAGTGATAGTGATAATCATTCTCGTTATAAATCTTAGACAATCTTAATGATAATTGCAACTAAAAAAGATCGCGTCAGTTTCGCGATCTTTACCAGATTTGATGGGGAGTATAGTGATGTTTAACATCGCTATTCCGCCGGTTCACCTTTCATGTATCGTTAATAGCGATGATCTTTATCGTTAATCGCCGGAAACTTGTTTCGCTCACCCGTAGAGCCCACCAATAACGATGTTTGTAATCGCTTTTCGCTCACCTCTCCCACCTGTTTGGATCAATAGCGATGATTTCTATTGTTATTGGGTCCACAGATAACTCGAGGCTCGGCCTAACCACCCCATCCGGCCAGTAAGGCGGGATCGCTAACGGACTGAGGAGACGCTATTTGCACCCTCTCCCCGCTTTCGGTGAACCTAACGGACCGAGCAGCCGTTAACTTCAACTGATCCGTCATTACCGGCGCTTTTGAGGATAAATAAGAGCATTCGTGTCCGTAAGACTCGCCAAAAAGCTCCAAATCGCCAAATAACGTCTGCTGAGTCCGTAACGCCAGTCGATCTCTTTTAGCCTCACCGACTGCAGGAAACTATTGGCTCAAGAAAATAACCTGATCTTTAGAGTTTATCCTTCAAAACAAACTTCCATCGATGGAGGGCAAAGACTAGAATGGTGATAGTTAAAGAAAAAAAGGAGGGGTCCTTTCATTGCCCGCTCAAGCGATTAAATACTACCGGTTCGGCAATCCCCTTGACGTTCTGAGCGTGGAGAACGTTCCGCGCGGCAGCCCCGGGCAAGGCGAAGTGATGGTCCGCATGACGGCAAGGCCGATTAATCCATCCGACTTGATCCCGATCCGTGGAGCTTACGCCCACCGCATCTCGCTGCCGTCGGTTCCGGGTTATGAAGGCGTAGGTATTGTCGTCGACGCCGGTCCCGGCGTTTCGCGGGAGTGGATCGGAAGGCGGGTCCTGCCGCTGAGAGGGGAAGGGACTTGGCAAGAGTACGTCATATCCCCTGCAAAATGGCTCGTTCGCGTCCCCTCGTCTCTGGAGGATGGAATAGCCGCGCAATTATATATCAATCCCATTACGGCCTGGCTGGCTTGTACTGAAAAGTTGGAACTGCAGGCAGGAGATACGTTAGTCGTCAATGCATGCGGGTCGTCGCTGGGGCGCCTGATTGCCCAGTTATCCCGCATCGCGGGTTACCGGCTCATTGCCGTAACCGGGAACGCGGACAACGAACGAGAGCTGCTCCGACTCGGCGCAGCCCATGTCATTCATTCGGCAAACGTTTCCGTCCGCCATACGGTCATGGAACTTACGCAAGGAAGGGGCGCGGACGCGGCGATCGATTCCATCGGGGGAGCACCGGGGACGGAGCTTGCCTTCTGCCTGAAGCCTTATGAAACCCTTCTTGGGATAGGACTTCTGTCGGGTCGGCCCTTGGATGGGGAAGCGATCAGGAGCGGAACCTCCACTCTCTATAAAATGTTCCATCTGCGCCTTTGGAATGGCGAAGCGACGGAACGGAGCTGGCACGATACGTTCGACCATGTACTGGAGATGATTGCAGGCGGCAGATTAACGCTTATGGATTCGGTTATCCGTTATCCGCTGGCGGAATTCCGGCATGCGGTCGGGATCGCGGAAACTCCGGGCAGAGCCGCGGGCAAAGTCTTGCTGACGGATTAACCGTCCGACGGACATCAGTCCCGTCTGCGTCTATCCAGTGGCGGTACTTGACGGTTCAGCGGCATTCGCAATGATAATGAGCATAATGGGATTGAGATAATATTGTGATCTTCACTTCCCGATCGAATTTCGTTCGACCGACACGGTATCGGCGCCAAGAGAATGGGCGAACCGCTCCAGTTCTCGATGCACGTTCTCTTTCAAATTGGCGGTATATTCGATGCCCGAATCGATCTGCAATAGTTGAACAGCTAAATGCTTATTGGTCCGATCCAGACGAGAATCCATACGGCCGATTAACCGATCCCCAGCCAGAATCGGCATCGCGTAAGGTCCAAATTTACGCTTTACTGCCGGCGTGTAGATCTCCCAGCGATATTCGAAGTCGAATAAATCTTCCAGCCTTCGGCGGCTCCAGAGTAAATTGTCCAGCGGAGGAAGAAACCGGACCGGAAGCTCGGCATCCGCCCCAGACAAGCGCATGTGATCCTCCTCAGCATGCCTGGAGAACCGCTCCATATCCGAAGCCAATATGTAATACCGCTGTTTCACGCCGGAGACTTCGACCGGCACGACGTCGCCGGATCGAACGCGGGACTCGATTGCCTCCCGCCGCTCTTGCGCGCTCAAACGCTGCCAGCCGAGACGCGGATCGCTTGGCTCGAATACCCGGTATGCGCGGAAATATTTCTGCAGCATCGTATCCAGAGCGTCAGCCGCATCGATCCGTTCGGCAGTTAGCAGCAAATCGAGCGGTACGCTGTTCTGAACGATATCGAATAAACGTTGATTGCCTTCCCTGCCGACGATTCGAATAAGGGCCGCATCCATTAACAGGTTCAGAGCATGTGACGTGGCTTTCGTCTTCGTCTTCTCGTTGACGTTGTCCCAGTACCCGTGCACTCTGTGTTCGGATTCGAAGGACTTGGCTGGCAGGGGGCCTTCGCTCTCCAATCTTCGCAGCACTTCTTCCACGACCGGACGAAGTTTCTCGATTCCGTCTTCCGTATGCATCCGCATGCGCTGGCGAATCGGTTCGAAGATCGGATAATCCTCCATTGGAATGATGCAGGCCGCATTGGCGACGTATTCGAAAATAGCGTACTCCCGCAACAGCGCGTTTAACGCCGTATGATCGTAACCGGCGATTCTGGCCGCCAGAACGAGATGCTGATTCGGCCCCACGACGGACACCGGATCGACCTGAACACATTCCAACTGCCTGATCACTCTCAACACGAGGTGGGTCAGCCCCTCCGCGGAATTCGCGACTTCCTCCCGAGGGCCAAGTAAAAGCTGCGTCTCTAGCAGAAAGCGCCGCAGCGCTCTTTTCGTCGTCTGGATCGTTGACATCCCGTCGCCTCCGAATAGCTTTTCCTCTTTCAAATCGGTATGTTATCGAATTCGATATCCTGGCTCTGCATCCCTTTATTTTTCTAAACTCCGGAAGGAGTAGAGCCGTTAACATCATTCAAATCCCTTATGGCTACCATTGCCGAAGAAAAAGCTCCTGAACCGTCACGTAGACAAATTCAAGAGCTTGTTCATTATTAATAGGATTGATAGGAGGCCGTTATCTCCGCTCCGGTTAACGCCTTATCGTAAATTCGGACATCGTCGACTGCGCCTTTGAAATAACCAATGTTCGAGGAAGTCGGATACCCTATTCGTAACGGCGAGGTGCCGTTCACAATCCTACCCGAGATCGCTTGCGAACCGCTTCCTTGCAGTAAACCGTTGATATAAACTTTCACTGTCGTTCCATCATAGGTGCCCGTGATGTAATACCAGGTGCCGGGAGACAATGCCGTCGTGAAGTTGGCCTGCGTCCCCGCAGTGTACCAGTAGTTGTCAGTTGTGCTCACGACAAAATGTCCGGCGCCGTTAGAACCGATTGCAATCCGGTAAGACGCCTCGCTGCCCGACTGATCTTTGCCGACAACCGTGAAATATTTCCCGGACGAAGGGAGTTGGTCGAGCTTGACCCAGGCGGAAACGGTCAACGCACTCATGCCACCAAGCGAATTGTGGTTCGGGATTTCCGCATAGTCGTCCACGCCGTTCAGGCTGACTGCCGAACCGCTTTTACCATTCATCCACCCGGCACCTCCCCGGAGAATTCCGCTGTTCGTCCCGCAGGGAGAGCTGTCCGTCACAGTCGATCCGCTGGCCTCATCCATTCGCCAATGGCCTATTAAACTATCGCTGCCGCACCCGGCAATTTCGTACAACTCGTTGATCTCCGTAACACTCAGCGCCCGATTATAAATTCGCACCTCATCCATCCTGCCGTTCAAAACTTGAATATCGGCTGACGAAGCGGCCGAGAAACCGAGTCTCAGAGGCGAGGTTCCGTTAACGATAGCTCCGGAGATGGGTTGCGTGCCGATGCCTTGAAGAGATCCGTTGATATAAACCTTCACGTTGGTTCCGTCATAAACACCGACAATATGGTGCCAAACACCCGGCACCAATCCAGTAAATTCGGCTTTCGTTCCCGCTCCATACCAATTGCCGCCCGTATTGACGACAAAATGACCGCCGCCTGAGGCATTGATGGCCAGTCGATAGGAAGCTTGCGATGAGCTTGCGTCTTTACCGACAAGGACATAGGATTTGCCCGGTGCAGGAATCTTGGCGAGATTGACCCAGACCGAGACAGTCAAAGCGTTCATGCCGTCCAGGGAGCTGCTGTCAGGAACTTCAATGTAGCTATTAGCGCCATTGAAGCTGACGGCACCTTCCCGGACTCCTTTCGCCCAACCGGGTTGATTGATTAATGCACCATGATTCCCATTGCACGACGAGTAGTCTAATGCCGTATTCTCTGCAAGCTCATCCATCCGCCAATGGCCTTTCAAGCTGTCGCTGCTATTGCAAGGCGCAACCGATGACACATAATCGGAGAACGGACTCTCTCCCTCGTTGTTTACCGCTTTGATTTTATAGAAATACGTCGTGGAGCCGTTGATTGCGGTATCCTCGTACTTGCTTCGCAAGCTCTGAGTATACACCGTGGCCATTTTGGAAAACCCGCTGTCTATGCTTGTGCTGCGATAAACGTCATATTGCTCGGCCCGCAAGGTATTGTCCCATCTCACGGTTATTTTGCCGGCTTCCCGCAGCGAGGCCAGCTGTCTTGGCGCGGGAGGCTCTGTCGTGACACCAATTCGGTACTCCTTAATCACATACTTGGTCACGCCATCCTCTCTTTTATCCAGGACCGGAATGGAGAGGATGCCATCGTTTTTCCACCGGGAGAGATCATATTTCATCCCGTCTCCGGACATGAACGTTTCGGATATGGCATATTGCTTCCAGGTACTCCAATTGTCCGAAGCGCTTGCCTGATAAATGTACAATGCGTTCTTGTACAGGCTGTAGGCATAAATATCATCGTTGGGGGCAATCGCGATGTCGCCCCTCGTTCTCCAGAAGAGCAACGGCTCTGCCGTGGATTCCATATATTGCGAATGCCAGGCTCCGGTGGACGCATCACGCCAATAATGGATATTGTGCATATTCGTGCCGGCGGCATCCGAGGCCAATACCGTCGAGCGGGCGGTAAAAATATGCGGCTGATTGTTAGAATCAAGCGCAAATCCGCCATTGTTGATAATCCAGGATTCCTGCGGCGCCGAAACGACCATCAAGCCTGGGTCGTCGATCCGAATGGGATCGTTCGCCTGCAAGTCGGCAATCTGAACACCGCTATTGTTATACCAGGTGACACCGCTGTCATCGCTATACATATAATAAACGCCGCTGTCGAGCGAATTATCGTCATATTGCTCGCGCCAGGTCCAGGTTACATGCAGCCGACCCGGCGAACCAGCGGAACCGGAAGAATCGAACACATAATCATGCTCGTATGCGCTGCGGCAATAGGAGTGTTCGTAATCGTTCGGCGGATCGTTTGGCGGATTGCCCCCCTGCGGCTTCTGCGATTCGCATATGACATCGTAGGGGGCGGTTCGCCCGCTTGGAGCGGATATGACGCCGGCCCTTGAGATGACCATGCCCGCCCCGGCGACCGGCGACCACGCTCCGCTTCCCGAATCGTATTTAAACAAATACGAATCGGCATCCCCGGCGCTCGGCCCGTTCCGGAAGCTCATATACAGTTTACCGTTCTTATCGTTGAAAAATCGCGGGTATGTGATTTTGTCCAGACTACCGACAACGCTTGTCGTCGACCCGAAATCGGAAACCGAAATGACCGCCGGAGGATTCGTGATAAAATCCGCTCTCGATACCTTGTACTTCATCGGATCCGCATGGTGGTCGAAGGATAAATGAAGTGTTCCGTCCGCCGGGCTTATGCCGATCGCCGCATTGCGGTGCGAGTTGTCACGCTGCGTCTGATTGCCGCCGTACGGTGTACCGGGCAGCTCGTCGTCGAACTTTATCGACTGGATGTCTTCGTTAATCAAATTTCGTCTGGCCAACACCAATTTATAATCCGAGTCCCAATAAACCGTGTACTGATAGTTGTCATACGTGATCAGCTTCGAACGGTCCCACCCCGCTGTATTCCAGTAATGAACCTGATCGTCGACCATTACGTCTTGTTCGTGAATCGCTCTCTGCTCCCCCGCCGCGGAGACCGAACCGGCCAGAAGCAAAATCGCGATTAGGGGCATCAGCAAAACTATGAACAGCTTATCGTTACGCTTCATCCTATCGATTCCTCCTGTCCGTTTCATGCATGCGAAGCTTCTCCATCTCGACTGCTGCGAGTAAAACGACACCTGTACCGTGGTCATCGTTAATATAAGTCGGTATATCGAAGTAGTAAGCCTTGTCTCTTGCGCACCCCGAACCTAAACAAACGCCGTATACATTACCATGCCTGTCGATGCAACGTTCCAACAGAGCTGTCCACCCCCTCAGCATCGCTTCCATCGCTGTATCCTTACACTCCCTGAACCAGCCGAGCCGCAAGCCCCTCGCCAGCGAAAGCACGAACATGGCCGTACATGACGTCTCCTCATAAGAATCCGGCTCGTCAAGCACCTGATGCCACATGCCGGTATCGCCCTGTTGCGCCGCCACGCCTGCAGCCAGCTCCTCGAATCGGCCCCGAAGCGTCTCCCGGCCCGGATGCTCCGGAGGCAGATACAGCAGGATCTCGGTCAGCGCAAACAAGATCCAGCCATTGCCGCGCCCCCAAGGAACGCGATTCGCTTCATGGTCCGCCGGGAAGTAGATATGCGAGAACAGGCGTTTATCCGCCATCCACAGGCGTCGGCGGAATCCCTCAACCTGCCGAACGGCTTCATCGAAATAGCTGGCATCCTCGGTCAAGCTGCCCAGCCTTGCGAGAAACGGACAGCTCATAAACAAGTCATCGGCCCACATCGTCTCGACCCGGAACAGCGTACCATCTTCCAACCTTGGAACCCGATTCATCACCGTATCGGCCAGCTTGGTGATCACCGACATGATGCGGGGATCGTCCAACCGGCAATAAGCTTCGATCATCATCAAGCCCGGTATCCCGCAAGGATCAAGCTCCTGCAACTCCAAAGCCCTTGGAATGAGCGACGATACGTCGTACCGCTCCTTGTCCCAATGGGCATAGTCGAAATAGCGGGCCATAACGGACATGCTCTCCAGCACATAACTTCGCTGCTCCTGATTGTCCGTCCACTCCGCAGACGCCAACAATCCGTACAGCCCCAACTGAATTGCATAGAACCATTGACCGAAAAAGAACCCGTCCATATAGGGCCTGATCGATGTTGCAGGCGCATTCAGCCGCCAGTAGGCTAGGTTGCCTTGTCCGGTCGGATAGGTCCGGTCAAATGCGACATTCCGTTCGACATCGAACGGATAATCGAGCAGTTCAACGGCTGTTTGCGGTTCAGGCAAGCCGAAAGGGCCGATATAAGCCCATTCGACGTTTCGACTACGGCGGGTATCCAGGTACGGAAGCGATTCGATCCGCTCCCCCTTCCCGTTCGTAATGAAAGCCGTAAACCCCCAGCCCTGCTCCGAACGCACTGATTTGACGCACACTTCATGCCGGGCGTTTTTGTTCGGAACAGTGATTTCCGCCTCCCCCGATTGGATGGCTCGATAAACGGCAATGCCGTTTACCCATATCTTCGCCGGCCCCTCATGGGTCATTCGCAGCTTCAGTTCACCGCCATCTCCGCTCCCTTGATAGCCAGTCACCCCAAATGCGCAAGCGGAGGATGTGCTGCCGTAAAGCCGGCAAAAATCGGCATATTCCGGCCGATCGCCGAAACACGGCTTCGGTTGCCATTCCAGCAGTTCTCCTTCGTACCGACAGCTCTTGTCGAATGGAGCCGGGTCTGTTTCCGGCTGCAGCTTCACCTCCATTCGGTCGGCCAGTTGCCGCTCGTTGCATGGACCGCGCGGTGAACGGAAGGGGCCGATATATGCAAACCCTTCTTCGCCGAGCAGCTCAGATTGCGGAAATGTCGGCCGGGTCGAGAACAAATAATCTTTGGCCCACATCGTCGGATACCGGGGAAATCCGATCGTAATGCCAAACCCCCAATCCTGACCGTCATGAATGCACTTGATCAGCATCGCGTTCCATCCCCGCTTCATGCGGACCGAAACCGCGGTTGTGCCTCGCGAGAACGATAATAGCTCCCGGCCGTCGATCCAGAGCTTCACCGCACCGATGATTGTTACAACGACCTCCTGCTCTCTGTCTGCATGAAATCTCGCTGCCGCATAGGCAAGATCGCCTGCCGAACTATCGGGCCACAACGATGCGAAATCGGCTTGATACGGCCCGAACGGGGACGACTGCCGAATCGGCACTTCCGTATAAGGCCGCAGCCGCACTGCATGCTTCGGTCTTGTCTCCAGCATTCTTCCCGTTACCAATCTCAGCACATCGGCCGGTTCCGTGACGCCCGCTTCACTTATGGAACTTCCTGGCTCCATCCTCTCGTTCATCGCGTTCTCATCCTTTCACCGATCCGAGCACAAGGCCTTTGATCATATATTTCTGCGTAAAAACAAACAGGATCACGAGCGGCAGTACCGCCAATACGCTGACCGCAAAGACGGGACCGTAGTTGATCGATTGCTGGTTGAACATAAACTGCACAATTTGCGGCATCAGCGTCATTTTCTCCGCCTGGTTGATGAAGATCAACGGCGTCAGAAAATCATTCCATATGCTGTAGACGTGGGTGATGATAAAAGTTCCCGTAGCCGGCATCAGCAGCGGAAAAATGATAGTCCAATACATCTTGAACATGCCGCACCCGTCGATCTGGGCCGACTCCTCCAGATCCTTGGGGATGGATTTAGTGAACGCCGAATAGAGGAAAGAAGCGAACGGGACGAACTGCGCCGTGTACAGCAACACCAGAAGCGTTCGCGTATTGACCAACTTCAACTGAATCGCCATCTTGAACAGCGGAATAATCGACCCTACAGCTGGAATGACCATGCCGGTAAGAAAGAAGAGAAGGATGAACCGAAACAGCCTCTCATTTCTTCTCGTCAACACATAACCGGCCATGGAGCCGACGATGACGGTAAGCCCAAGGCCGCAAATCGTGATGATCAACGAATTGCCGAGTCCCGTGAAGAAATCCATTTTGGTAAAAGCCGCTCGGTAATAGTCCAAATACAAGCTGTTCGGCAGCCGGAACGGATCGAAAAAGATTCCCGGCTCTTTAAAACTCATTTCCACTAGAAAAAAAACGGGAAACAAAAAAATTAGCGATACAGCAATCAGGATCAATTCAATGAATAGCGGCGCTTTTTTCTCCATCTGCATCTACAACTCGACCTCCCGTTTCCGGGTAATGGCCATTTGCAGCCCTGCAACTAAAATGATTAAGACCGCCAGCATGATTCCGCCCGCCGTCGCGTAGCCGAAATTTTGGTTGACGAAAGCCGAATTGTAGACAGCCAAAAACAACGTGTACGATGATGTTCCCGGCCCGCCGCCCGTTAGCAGGTAAGGCAAGTCGAACAACCGAAGGGCGCCGACAATCGTCAGAAAAAGAACAATGGAAACAGCCGGCATCAACATGGGAAACGTGATGTGGCGGAATAGAACGAAGCCCCTCGCTCCTTCGATCTCGGCCGCTTCGAACATATCCGGAGGAATCGACTGAAGTCCGGCCAAATAAATCATTGCGCAGTAACCGATTGCCTGCCATTGCGACAATACGATGATCGACGGGAAAGAAAATTTCACCGTTCCGAGCCAATCGACCGCAAAAGCGTCCAAGCCCACCGCCGTCAAGAGGCCGTTGACAAATCCGTCGTAGCGCAGAATTTGTCCAAAAATAACCGAAGCGACGACCAGACTGATGATCACCGGCAAATAAAAAGCGGTTCTCAAAAAGGCTCTTGTGCGGAATTTCCTATTCAAAAGCACGGCGATCAGCAATGCCAGAGGGTTCTGAATCAGCAATCCGAACACGACCATTTTTAACGTGTTGTACAACCCGTCGATCATTCGGGGATCATCGAACAGCCGCTTGTAATTATCCAAGCCGATTATCCGCGGGGCGGAAAGCCCGTTCCATTCCGTAAATGAATAATAGACGCTTTGCAAAAATGGAAAATAGAAGAAGACAAAAAATATAGCAAATGCAGGCGCCAAAAAGCCGATCGCTGTTGCATACTGTTTTCGCTGCAAGCCCATTTCATCACCTTATCCGGTTTATCTTGATATATAGGTTCAGCCGCATCATGTGCGGCTGAACGATAGACGTTATAAATCTTAAGTCACTATGGCAGAATGACGGTAGCCTTGTCTTTCTCGAAGTTGTCCTGTGCCGCCTCGAGATCCTTGGGATCGAATTTGACTCCGGACACCACTTTGGTTACCGCTTCGACAAGGCTTGTATGGGCGCTTGCCGGAATAAAGTTTTGCAGCCTGTACGGAATGACATTCGATTTATTTACGAGATCGACCAATTCATCCAACACCGGGTAATCGTATTGAACAGTAACGTCGGACAGAACGGCCAGAGAACCTTCCCCTTTGTTGAAAGGAGCGATGATTTCCTGATTTGTTATTAGATTAACCAGATCTTTCGCTTCTTTCTTTAACTTCGATTTGGCGTTGACCCCGACCGCCTCGTTGGAGGACAGCTGAATGCTGACGTTGCCCTTATCGTCCATGAGCGGGAAAAATCCGATATCAAACGGTTCGAAGCCGCCCTTTTGGATATTGTCAGCATTCGTACCGGGCATCCAGGCCCCCTGCATAATCATCGCCGCATCTCCGGAAGCGAACATTTGGCCGGACTGAGGCCAATCGATGCTGAGCGCATTCTTATTGAAATGCTCCTGCTTCTTCATTTTCTCGAAAGTTTCCATCACATTGCGGATGGCGGGATCGTCTGCGAGCTTGATTTCGCCGTTGTAGACTTTCATGCCGTATTGGGGGTCGGTCGAAAATCCCATGGATACGAACCATTGGCTCAGGAACATCGATGCCGTCCACGAGTCTTTAAAGCCGAGCGTTACCGGCACTTTACCGGCAGCCTTTACTTTCTCGTTCACTTGCATCCAATCATCGATCGTTTTCGGCGGCTGCAAGTCAAGGTCCGCAAATATTTTTTTGTTGTACCAAACTCCGCCGCCGATCGCCATTCCCATCGGTAAAGCGTAGGTGTTTCCGTTGTAATGCGACTGCACGTCCATTTTGGCGCCATCCGTCAGCCTGCTTACCCAAGGCTCGTCCGACAGATCTTCCAGATTGCCCGATTTGGCAAATTCCTGTCCCTGGTAGAACACAACATCCGGAGCGGAATCGGAGGCGAATTGGGCCCGTAGCTTATCGAAATAGGTGGAGCCCAACACGACGTCCCATTGAATTTGGGCATTCGGGTAAAGCGTCTTGTACTTTTCTTCGACAGCCTTTTTGAATACCTGCATATGCGGCCGATCGTCCAGAAACCATGCTCCTACGCGGATTGTAAAGTTCTTGTCATTCGTATCCTGGGCCTTCGTCTGCTGCTGCCCGTTGCCTGATGCGCTAGGGGCAGCATCCTGACCGTTCGAGCCGCCGCATCCCGCCAAAGCCGTCGAAAGCGCCAACACCGCCGCTGTCGTTAACAACTTCCATCTTGCCTTCACCGCAGTACCCTCTTTCTTCATCTGTAGTGATTACAAATCTACTGTAAATCTTTTCGGCCGGGCGGAGGATAGCTGCGCTTTACTTTATCTTGGTTCCGTTTGATCAAGAGTTTGTTTGCTTCAAGACTTGGGACTTGTAGGTCCCCGGAGTCAGCCCCGTCGTTTTTTTGAACAGGAGACTGAAGTGCGTTGTATCTTTAAAGCCCGATGCGTAAGCGACTTCATAAGCCTTCATATCTTCGCGCAACAGCATCGTCTTGGCCGCTTCGATTCTTTGCTCCCACAACAAGTCGGAAAAGTTCCTCCCTGTTTCTTTCTTGATCAGTCGGCTCAAATAAGAATAGTTGACATTCAGACGTCCGGATACATTCTGAAGTGTTAGCTCGCTGGCATAGTCTTCTGCAATGATGCGCTGCAAATCGGCAACGATTCGTTTTGGGGACTGAGCGATCACGCGCTTTACCGCATCCGCAGAGCGGAGCAGCCATCCCTCCAACTCCTTCATAATGTCGGTCAGCACAGCGAGCGACAGTATCTTTGCGCGTATGCCTACAAATTCGTCCGGATCGGGATTGATCCCGAACTCCCGCAATACGGAATCCGCCTTCTCGATCAGTTGAAGGCAGAAATGCTGCATCCCTTTCTTATTCGAGCCTGACGACAGCATTTCCCTATACGTATCCTTTAGCAGCCGACTGACTCCTTCATGATCCGCGCTCCGCAGCAAATCGGCCAGACGGTTGGCCTTATCCGCCGATTCCTGTTCCCGATTGTCCATTATCGTCTTCAATGCATCATAGGCGATGACGGACTTTCGGCCAAGCAGCATCCGGTATTCCATACATCGGCCCGCTTGCCGTATCGCTACCGGAACGTGCAGCAACGAAGGGAATCTGCTGCTGATACCGATTGAAAAGCTGGTCTCCACATCGTATCCGTCGGAAGCTACCAGGGATCGCGCAAACGCCATGATCGAATCTTCGGCCTTCATCCCTTCCTCCTCACCGAGCGGAATAAGCAGATACATGCCTCTACCGTTGGAAGCCGTGAGTCCGTTAAAACCAGAAGTCCCGGAAGCATTGCTTATGAGGCTTCGCAGATGAATGTGGGCGAATGAGGCATACTCCGTTATCGAATCGGTCGTCCCATCCCACTCGACATACAATAGCATGAACGGGCCGTCTGCCACCCTGTGTTTTTTCAGCCACTCGTGTTTCCTGTCCGCCTCCACTGTTTCGTTGCTGAACAGCTCAAAAAAATCATCATGCTCTCTCCAGCCGTTCAACTGTTCGCGTTCGTCGAGCAGAACACCGACGCTCTTGATCAGATCTTCAGGGCGAAACGGCTTCATAATAAAATCGGCTACGCCAAGCTTGATCGCGCGGCGAGCATATTCGAACTCGTGATAAGCAGTCAGGAAAATGATCGGCATACTCGGCCAGGCGGATCTTGCCGCTTCGGCCAAACCGATCCCGTCAAGGATCGGCATCCGAATATCCGTTATGAGCAAATCAGCTTGCGCCCGTTCAAGGATCGCAAGCGCTTCCTCGCCATTTGCCGCCGTACCCGCGATTTCGCATCCGATTTTCCGCCACTCCTGCATGGACGCAATATACTCCCGTATTTCCTGCTCGTCGTCCACAATCAAGATTCTCATTGGAATGCCTCCCTGTCTTCGCCGGCGTCCATCAACTCCATGGGGAGTACAACTTGCACCTTCACTTTCCGTTCTCCTTCGAGCCGCTCCAGCCGGACCCCGTAGCCACTGCCGTAATGATGCCGGATTCTGGCTTTGACGTTGTCCATTCCGGAACCAAGCCCTTTCTTGCCTTTCCGCTCCGCCGCGCCGTTCTCATCCGCCCCCGCTCGCTCGTTCGGCGAGTCGTTGACGATCTCAATGACCAGACAGTAATCTTCCTCCCGCGCCGAGATGCGTATCATGCCTCCCTCCGGAAGCTGGTCGATGCCATGAATGACCGCATTCTCCACCAGCGGTTGCAAAATCAGCTTCGGTACGGACATATTCCTCACTAAATCCGACATATCGATCACATAACGCATCCGGTCGCCGTAACGGAATTGATGAATAACAAGGTATTTTTCCACAAAGGAAAGCTCCATTTCGAGCGGTACAAGCACATTGCCCGGCGTAATGGAAAACCTGAATATGCTCGAAAGCTTATATACGATATCGGGGATGTACCTCGCCTTATCTGGCGTCTGCGACATGATGCTGATATATTCCATCGTGTTATATAGAAAATGCGGGTTGATGTGCATGCGGATCGCCTTTAGTTCCGCTTCCCTGAACATGAGCTCGCTCTTGTAATTTTTTTCGATCAGTTCGCTTGTCCGTTCGACAAGCCGGTTGTAGCCCTGGCATAGTAACGCAATCTCGTCGGTTGACGTAATGCCGCCGATCAACTTATAATCCTCCCTCTCCACAGACCGCATCAACCGGGTCAACCGTTGAATCGGGATCGTAATTTTTTTAAGCACGAAATAAGTGACGATCACAATGGAAATCCAGGCGAACAACGTAACTTTGGCGGAGAAAATCGCCTGTTGACGAATCACCGGGCCTGCACTTGGCGTAACTAGACTGATGTATTGAAATTCCGTATACCTTGATTTTTGTTGAATGACAAACCGTTCGCCTGCCGCTCGGATATCCAGCAGCTTGCCGATCGCATTCCGATCGGAAGCCGAAAGAATAAGGTTGTCCGCGGTGATGATATAAAACGTATCTTTAAGGAAGTCGCCATACAAGGAACTGACTTTCTGCACATCCAACGTAAAGACGAGCCGCCCGAACGAATTCCTTCCCGCATTGCTGTCACCCTCGTGAAATAACTTCATGATGCAAGCCATTCGGTTATAATCCGTAAAAAAGGCGCACTCAGGAACACGGTCGAATTGAAACGGCATTATCCGGAAGGCCTCGGGATATTGCAGCCCACGTTCGGCTTCCGTACCGTACAGCTGGCCGGAGCCGCTCAACAAGTAGATATTGTCAATGACGCCATCGAGCGACAACCGGGCTCCGGTCAGCTCCGCTTGCAGCAGTTCGGTCAATGCGTTGCGTCCGCTGTCCGGCACAGCTGATTCAGATTCCGCCATGACCAAATGATGCACGATATCCTGTTCGCCGAATCTGATCATCTGATTTTTGACGGCATACAGCAGATCGTCAATCCGGTTTGCGGTTTTCGTCAATTTTTGCTGCGCTTCCTCGGCTGCGTGCTTTTCTAGTAATTGATTCGATCTGTAATAGTAAGTCGTGCTTACAATGACCAGCGGAATCAGCGCAAGAAGGGTGTTGATGATAAGTATTTTATAGAATAATCGGGAACGGATCGTATGGATCAGACTCTTGATCGATGACAGCATGTGTACGCGTCCTTCCAATAAAATATCGATTCGGTATCCCGATTTTACTAAAAAGTCGGTTTGTTGTGTTTGTCTATCTCTTTGTTCCAATTGACATCTTTAACGCCTGCAAGTACCCGTATTAAGCTATCTTTCTATTCCTTGCCGCCAAAAACTTTCTTCACCGCATCCAGATATCCGTACCCATTAAGATCGTCCGGCTGCAAATAGCTCGTTTCCGTCCATTCATTCCAACTGTTCACCGTGATCAGCGGAAGTTGGTTCGGATGCGCATCAACATAAGATTTAGCTTGTTGAAATGCTTTCTGTACATTTTCAGGCGTATTGTTCCTCACAACCTGAGGCCGGAACCCCTGGAATCTCGGATTGTTATCCCAACCTAAAGAAATATGAGGGAAATAAGGAATGTCGTAAGCTTTGCTGATACGTTCCCATTCTTTCGTCACATCGATCATAATCTCGTTGTAGTCGCGATCGACGTCGACGAAATGGACAAACTGATAGTGTGTCATGCTGTCAAAGCAGAGCTGGTTCACGATTTCGGCTGTAGTGGCCGTCTTGTTCCCATCCACACCGCTTACATTAAAGTTCCGCTCATCCCACAAGGTAAGCTGCAAATGAAGTCCGGGAAGTCCTTTCTCTACAGCTCGCGCGCGGAACCAGTCGAAAGCGTCGCGCACAGCCTGTGCCCCGCCCAAGCCTTTCATCAGATTCGCCAAATCGTAAATCATGAACACGGGTTTTCCCTCAATCGTATAGTAAGACGGCTGTTTGAAATAGTGATCAATCAGTCGATCGGCAATTCGCTCGAATTCCTGCCGGTCTACTGCTGCCTCCCATATGATGTTGTCCTCTTGATGCGAAATCCGAATGTCCCAAACCTGATTCACATCATGGTTGGCCCACATCAAGTAGAATTTCACTCGGTCATTATTGCGGGCTTTTAAGTACCCGTTATTCAGACACTGTTCCAGGAATGGCCGTCGATCATACCAATACCAGTCATAAATAAATACATTGACGCCATGATCCGCGGCTGCATTGATTTGCATTTCCATCACATACGGGTCCGCCTCATTGACGTATCCCCATAACGGCTGGCGGGGCCAGTCGTGCTCTGGAAATTTCTTGACCGCATTTTTGACCGATTGCCATTCCCCCATACCTTCCGGCCAGAACATTCTGGATCTCGGTTCGTCTCCCGTATAGGCGGGCCAAATGTAGGCGGCAACATCATATTTGCTCATCGTGATTCCTCCACATTGCTGTTATTCAGCCACATTCGTGATTTTTCAGCTGATGGCCTTATTGTATAATAGGGCAACACAAGAAAATTACCGGGTTATTAGACACTATCCGGGTTTATAAGACAGGAGGGAAAAACGGCACATGAAGGCCACGAGATCATTCAGTCATTATTCGGAAGCCGAAGTATTGCCGGACGGAGAGTTTGTCACGGTCAAAGACGTCTATGAACATCATTGGCTGCAGGAACATTCGCACGACTTTCCCGAGATCATACTAGTACTTAACGGCAAAGGGACACAGTATGTTAACGGCGCTTCCTTTGCCGCTCAAGAAAATGATTTTTACATGATCCCTGTCGGCACTACACATGTTTTCCGTCCGGCGCTAAACGGCTCGGCTCCTTCGAAGCTGTTGGTTAGGGACATCATATTTCGCGCCGAATGGCTGAAGGACTTGACCCGCTTTGTTCCCGATGAAGCCGTGCGCCGTATGATTGCATGGCTGTTACGCTGGCCAGAGGCGATTCAGACAACAGGGCCGGACTGGATACACATTATCGATAAACACGCTATACTGCGCCAGCAAACGGATCTCTTAAAAAGCTTGAGCACAGAAAATACAGCGATAAGCCGCACCCGACTGGCCGCTGTTATCTTGGAGCTTTTCTCCAACCTATGTCTGGCTACGGAACAAGGACAAATTCATCAGGCGGAGTGGCCTCCCTTAGAACTTACGAGTCAAGTGAAAGATCGCATCATTCAGGCCATCCAAAGCAAATCTTTAAGCGAAGTCTCATTGGCGGCGGTGGCGGCGGATTTGCATTGGAGTCCTCGCCATTTGTCCCGCATGTTTCCCAAGCATTTCGGGATGCCATTCAAGAATTATCTTCGGCAGAGACGTCTGGAAGAGTGCCGCCGACTATTGCACAGCACCGCATTAACCGTCAAAGAAATTATGCGGCAGGTCGGACTGAAAGACAGCGATCATTTTTACAAGCAGTTCAAACTGCAAACCGGTCTCACGCCCGGACAATATCGCGCACAGAAGCGAATCAACGTCGAAGAGCAAGTTTAGTTTGCATTTTCATGTTTTATGAAATCGGTTCGAAGAAATGTGGTATATTCTTATCATCAATCGTACAGGAGTGAATGACATGTTAGTCGTAACAACGGAAAATATCGCAGGCTACCGTATCGATCGGGTATTAGGTCACGCATTCGGCGTTACCGTAAGAAGCCGCGGTCTTGGGGGAAATATTACGGCTTCGATTCGCAGCGTGTTCGGAGGAGAAATCAAAGAATACACCGAGATGATCGAGGATGCTCGCAAATCCGCCATTGACCGCATGATTCAAAACGCGCATGCCATGGGCGCGAACGCCATCGTCATGATGCGTTTCGATTCGGGCGAGATCGGTCAGACCATGTCTGAGATCGTGGCTTACGGAACTGCGGTTATCGTAGAAAAGGCGTAGCCATGACCATGACATTCCTCGCGGTTCTCTACTTTATTTGCGGCCCGTTGGTCGTCGTCATATCGATCATCGGAACGATCATTTATCGACGCAATCGATTAAAAAGATCCGTGAACGAACCCCCTTTCGAATTTCAAAAAACGGACGAAGTCTTTATCGATCCGACGACAGGCATTAAACAGCAAGTCTGGTTTAATCCTCGTAACGGGGAACGTTATTATCAGAATATCGAAGACAAGAAAAACTGACCGGATTCATGTAAGAAAAACCGTCAGGGATAAGTTCGTTCCCTGACGGTCCTAATGAGTGTGTTCGCTCCTTTTAGTGATGTTTCTCATCGTACTTGCTCCCCATCAGTACCCCGCGAGGCGGAAGTACGATGTTTTTCATCACTAATCACCCCTGAGGCGAATAAAAAGTGGAGGCTCGCTCCTCTTAGCGATGTTTTTCATCGTACTTGCTCCCCATCAGAGCCCCACAAGGCGGAATTACGATGTTTTTCATCACTAATCACCCCAAGAACCAAAAAACGAAAAGGATGAAGACCTGTATCACCCCTGGAAACTTATAAATTCTATACTGTTAAAAAAGCTCAAGCCGATGACCGGCTTGAGCTTTTGAATTTCAATGGTCATAAAAAGGCCTTGTGTTTCTCACCTCTTGCATGACGTCCGCCAGGCTTTTTCCCTGCTCCCTTATATCGTCGATATAAAGATCTTGCCGGATCAGCCCTTTAAAAAGGATTACGGCGCGGTCGATGACGTTCTCGATCTCGTCGATCAGATGCGTCGTGATCAGCAGCGTCTCGTCGCCCTTCAGACCGGACATCATCAGCTTCAGCGACTCTCGCCGCGCGAAAATATCTTTGCCCACGAACGGTTCGTCCATGAAGAAATAGTCGGCTCTTTTGGCAAGGCCCGCGCTGATCTCCAGCTTCATTTTTTGCCCTTTGGAGAACGTTCTGATCCTCCGATCGGTAGGCAGCTCGTAACGCCGGAGCAGCTCATTAAAGTATTCGAGATCGAACTGGGGGAAGAATTCCGCCAGAAAATGCGCGTATTTCTTCGGCGTCAGATGAGGCAGGAAGCTGCCCTCTTCAGTAATAAATGCCATTCGCTCGTATTGTTCGCCGACGGATTTCCCTTCGATCGTAATCTCGCCGTTTTGCAGTTCACCGATTCCCATGATTGATTTGAGCAACGTCGTTTTCCCGCTCCCGTTCTCTCCAAGGATGCCTACGATCTCGCCTTTGCGGATCGTTAAGCCGTGAACATACAACAAGGCATTGCTCGTCGGATATCTTTTATCTACGTACTTAAGTTCGATCACTGACGTTCCCTCCGCATTCCAGTCTTATTCGATCGCAATATTGGCGAAATACCGATAATCCATCTGATCATAGCCAAAACCGCCCATTCCGGAATAAAGGTTATACGTCCGTATGTTGTCATCGTTCATCTCGGTCATCAGCTCGCCCTTGTAGATCAACTTCGAATGCTCATAGACATATACGTACATATGTTTAGGACGAGCAACTTCATAGCGGGTGCGAGAATGTTCATTTTCCGGCTCGCGCCACGATTTGATCACGTACAGCTTGCCGTTCCGGTAGATCATATCCTTGATCCCGCTGTACGTATCCTCTTCTCCGTCGTTCAAAAAGGCATAGGTCGTATCCGCAAGATTGACTCCGTCCGTAAAATCAAAACTGAAAACCGTCGTATTCCTCCGTTCTTCTCCGGAAGAAACGGTGCGAAAGCTCAGCGTCAGTATGGGGCGGTCCCGGTCGATATACGCTTCATATCCTTCGGAGTAGGCCGCGGCGCCTGCAGGCAGTTGACTGTCCGGTTTTCCAGACAAGAAGAAGACCTGAACCGAGGCTTCTCCGAGCAGTTCCCCGGTCTCGTTATCGTAGCTTCTAATATACAGCTTGTTGTTCTCCACGGTAATTAGGGCCAATCGACCGTTTACGGCTTCAAGGCCGAGAATTTCCATGCCCGAGCTTCCGTCCGGCTTCTTCGCTTCCAACGGAATGTCGACGACTTTACGGGGATCATACACCTTCGGATTCGCGCCGGGTCCGAAACCCCAGTCGTAGAATTTCAGTTCATAGATCCCGCTCGAGCCGGTGAAATAAGAAGATAAGGGAGCAGTAAAGTATACTTTATCCCCGATTTTCGCCAAGCCGTATTCCGGCGAATTCGCCAGCGTGATACTATCGGCTCGCCCTTCGGGATCATGGTAAGCAACAGGCAAGGTTACTTCCGCATTACCGACGGGAATCGTATACCAATACTTGAGTTTGCGCGACGTGAACTTATACGTTGAGGTATAGTTCTCAACGCTGTATTCCATTCCGTCTTCTGTTCGCTTTGATCCGCCAAAAGCGTAACGGTATACATAGGAATTATTCGGTTGCCTGAAAAGCTCCGTATTCGCGCTGACCTTTCCCCGATCAATGTCAAATGCCATCCGGTGCACGCCGTCTCTTAATTCTCCGCCGAACTTGATGTCCGCGATCGCTTCCCTGTTTCCCTGCAAATCTTTTAATTCGATCATGCCCTTGTCTTTTAACCCGTAAGCGTTAACGCCAAAAGCGATCACGATTACCAGTGCCGCAACCAGCGCGGGAATGGCGGCGTGTTTCTTGATTCGATCCATCTCGTTCCCTCCTTCCTTCTCGTAATTATGCGACTGCGCCCTTACGTACGATACGAAGCCCGTGCCAGATGAAAAATCCGCTTAGAACCAAGAGCAATGCGCTGCTTACATATAAGGTCTTCGGCTCCATATAATGGAGCTTCTCATTCATGCGGTATCCGATTACGCTGATGGCGATCCATGCGGCGGCAATAATTGCGGCGAATCCGTAGAACTTCCTGCTCCGCTCGCAGAGCGCGCCATAATAGAATCCCGTAACGGTAACTGCTAACAATGCAAACGTAGATAACATTCTGCTGAAGCTCAAAGGGAGCAATAGGCGGAAAAACTCGGAGCGGATCATCGCCAAGAAATAACCGTTATGCACGACGAACATTCCCTCTCCGTAACTCGCCACCTTATTGGCATAGATAGCATAACCAAGCCGGATGCCGATCAACTGCGCTGCAAGCAACAGGAGAAGACAAGCCGCGAACACGATAACTTTGCTGAAGTACAGCGCCTCGCGCTTCACAGGAAGCGTTAAGTACGTATAGACGCTCTTGCTGCCCCAATAATCCGCATAGACCGTCACCAGGAAATAGGCGCAAATCAGAGCGAGAAAAACGAGAAAAAGCATCGCGCCTCCGGACGAAGCGTAAAGCTCCTCGAAAGGGGCGTTCACGGTAAACTCGTTGTAATTTTTCAAACGGTCTTGTATCGCAATCTGCGGCAAAATGACGGCGGCGGCGCACAGCACCGCGATAAACATAAGCCACTTGGCAAACTCGATGTTGACGAGACGGTATAACCCCTTCATGTCGCTCAGCACCCCTATTGTATTATAGATATAGTACAAGCAAACGAAAAAAAACTCACTCCCAGTTCTCGCTGATCAGCTCCACGACCGTCTTGAACGACAGATTGATTTCTTTGGCCGATTCGACGAACGATTTAACCAGATCCCGGGTCAATTGTTCTTCGATGCGGCGCATTATCGTCTCGTCGACATAAATGACACTCCCGAGCGTACTGCTCGTTCGAACGAAGCCTTCATCCTCCATCAGCTTAAAGGCTTTCTGCACCGTGTTCGGATTAATGCTAAGCTGAGCGGCGATCTCGCGCCTTGAAGGCAGCTTGTCTCCGGACACCGCTCTGCGCAGCAGAATTTGCCGTTTCACGTACAAGACCGCCTGCAAATATACGGGGTCCTTGTGATTCAGCTTTAGTTCGTAGAAATTCAACACGCGCTTCTCACCTGCCTATCCTCCATTGTATTATGTCAGTAATACAATGGTAATGTCAATCCTGCTTATAACATTGAAAAACGCGATCAGCCTGTTCGCTGTCGCGTTTGATAAAGATCCAACCGATTAAGATTTGTTCACCGTGAACGAAATCGTTGTTCCCTGTCCCTGTATGCTTTGAATATGAAGGCCCTGCCCGTACCGGCGCTTTAATCGAAGATCCGTATTCAGAAGACCGACTCCGGAATAACCGGCTGAGGTTCTGCTTTGCAATCGTTCCAGCGTTGTATGGTCCATCCCGACGCCGTCGTCCTCGACCGAGATCTCTGCGTGCGTCTCTCCATTCCGGATGCGGATCAGCAGTTTGCCTCCACGGGCGCGCTTCATAATGCCGTGAAGGACGGCATTCTCGACCAGAGGTTGAATCGTCAGCAACGGTATTCTCAGGTCCCGGCAATCGTCGAGCTCCCATTCCACGTTTAACCTGTCTTCGTAGCGCTCCTTCTCTATGAAAAGATACGAGCGAACGATGCTTAATTCCTCCTCGATGGGGACCGGCTCGTCGATATTTCGAGGTCTGAACTTGTCCCTCAGCAAATGGCCGAACGTCTCGAGCAGCTTGCGCATCCGCTCCGTATCGATCTCGCTCAGCGCGGCAACCGAATTCAGCGTGTTGAATAGGAAATGCGGCTGAATTTGGGCCTGAAGCCACGATGCCTCCATTCGCAGCCGCTCGCGCGCGGATTGTCTGACATCGGTTAACGCTTTAACCCGCGATCTCATCTCCAGCGGATCAACCGGCTTCGCGACATAATCGTTGGCGCCGGAGAGAAATCCGTTCTCAATATCCTTCGGCAGGCTTCTTGCCGTCAGGAGGAGAATCGGAAGCTCGGCGATCGTGAACCGTTGACGAATCGTGCGCGACAGCTCGTATCCCGACATTCTCGGCATCATAACATCCGAAATGACCAAATCCCATTCTTTCTCATCCAATACGTCCAATGCTTGATATCCGCTTGTGACCGTCGTGATCTCATAATGTTCCTGCCCAAGAATCGTTTCGAGCACTTTCAGGTTCACCGGGTCGTCGTCGACGACCAGTATTCTCGGCCGATCCTCGTAGCTCCCAGACTGCCGCTCTGAATCCCTATCGGACGGGACGGCTGGAGCGACGGCTGAAGCGACCTCCGCGAAAGCGAACGAAGCCAAGTCCAGCTCGTCTTCTCCTGGGATAACGGCAGAATCGGACAGTTGAAGCGTAAAGGAAAATTCTGAACCTTGACCGGGAACGGAGCTGGCATGCAACGTGCCTCCATGCAGCTCCGCCAATTGCTTGCTAATGCTCAGCCCTAATCCGAACCCTCCCTCGACCATCGTCTGGCCGGCATCATGCTGCTCATAAGGCTCGAAAATACGCCGCATCGTTTCCTCGTCCATCCCGATGCCCGTATCCGCAACCGTAATTAGCGCCCTGCCATCCTGTACGCGGCCGCTTATCGATACTTCTCCGTCGCCGGTGTACTTCAGCGCGTTGTGAAGCAGATTAAAAACGATCTGGATGACCCTGTTTTCATCGGCGATCACTTGCGGGAACTGATCGGGAATGCGATTCAATAGATGAACCCGCTTGCCTTCCGTCATGAATTGGAGCATGTCGATTACGCCGGTGGCGACGGCATGCACCGAGAAAGGCCGGAAGTGCAGCCGAGGAGTTCCTTCCCTTAGACTCATCGAATCGAGTAAATCGTTCAACATCAGCGACATCCGCCGTCCGACGGACAGTACGGTCTCCAAATCCTTGACGCTGCTGACTTGCAACGAAGACCGCTCTCTCTCCAGAACGGCTTGAGACATGTTGAGAACGCCATGCAGCGGATTTCTCAGTTCGTGGGACGTATTAGCCAAAAACTCGTCCTTCAGCTTATCCGCTCTACGCAGCTTCTCCGAGAGTTTCTTCGATTCCTCGAGCGCTTGAAAATATCGTCTGAACCAGACGGACGCGAAACAAGTCGTCGATAGGATAAGGTCAAACGGATAGTATACGACTTTAATCCCCGTAAACATGAGCAAAAACCACCAAACGAGATGGCTTGAGAACGCGATCAGGGACATAAGCAATAACACGTTGTCCTTGATATTCTTCATCGACTCGCGGAGCAATGATCCCCCGGCAGATAGAATAGATAGGGCAACGCACGCCGTATATAAAGATTGGATCGTCACGAGAGGCTTGGCTGGCAGCGCGAGCGCCAGCAATCCGGCGACTGCGCAGAAGATTGCGAATGCCTGAACGGGCTTGCGCCAGGAAACCGGAAGTTGCAATCTGACGCATTGGATCAAAGAATAGGCAATGACGGCCATGGAGAGGTGGACCAATTTGAAGCCCCACTCGTAACCGATCGGAAACCAGACATGAATAAGCTTGTCATCGCTTCCTAGCTGAAACATCAGCATAGCGCCGACGAGCAGCAGAAAGAAGTAAAGCAATCTGACATCCCGGTTTCCGATGAAAAATAATATGAGCGCATATGCGCCATGCATCAAGAAAACGACGGCTACCATCAGTTGCATGTTTATCGACAACTGCGTCTGCTTGGCAATCGCTTTCTCCGTCCCGAACTTCATCGAACGGACGATTCCGCTTTCCCTTGGATCTTTGTAGTTGGCCGCTTGGACAACGACCTCGATGATGCCGCTGCTGCCGGAATGAAAAGAAGCGGTGTACGGAACGTTGCCCGCGGCATACTCGTCCTCTGCCGCTCCCGGCTGCCCCGAAGAGGCCAGCAAGCTGCCGTTCACGTACAAAGCGGACGAGCTGCGAACGCTCGGAACGCGTATGCTGTATAGGTGGTCCTTCTCCGGATTAACGAGAATGCGCAGCCGATACGTGCCGTAACCGTAAGGCTCGCGACTTTCCGGATTCAGGTGCGCGTTCCAGCTTCCCGGAACATGAATGTAATCGGGAACGCTTGCGGCGGGTTCCGTTCGGTTCGCTCCTTCAATCAGCCAAGCATACGGGTAAAACTCCCATTGACCATCTAGCGTCAAGGGACTACCCGCTTCGGCGTTCCAATCTCGCAAATCCAACTGTCCGTTAACCGCATGCGGTTGATCCGCGCCGTTAAACGCTGTAATCCAAAGAATGCGCGAGCCTATCAATATAAGGACGAACAGGGAGAAACCAACGGCGAGTTTCCGTCTTTCCATCTTAAAATAGGTTCTTAACAAAACAACTAGACTCCTTAAATCGCCTGTATCATAGGCAAATCGATTGTTAAAAATCCTTGGATATGGAAAGTATACCCTAACTAATCAGCCCCGTTCAATCGCATAGACGAAAGCTTTTACAGACTTTGAGGATTGGAGTAGAATACAGGTAGTCTTTCATGTCAGACAAAGAAAAGCAGTGATGATCCATTGAGCCAGACAAGCGCAGCCATACGAAACAAAGCGGAATTCCTGCTCGGCAAATACTTCACGGGGAATTCTATGGATTACAAGCAATTATTCGGAATCACGATACCGATTTTTGTCGATACCGCCTTCATCGTGCTGATGAGCATCCTGAATACTGCAATGATCAGCTCTTCCGGCGTTGCCGCGATCAGCGCCGTTAGCACCGTGGATACGCTGAATTTTTTCATTATCAGCATATTTATCGCCGTGGCGACCGGAGGAACCGTTATTGTCGCGCAATATAAGGGAAGCGGCAATCCCGGCATGGTGCGCCGCGCCGCAGCCCAAGCGATAACGGCTGTAACCGGATTCGCTCTCCTCATCAGCATTGTCGTCATTATCTTTCATGCCCAGACGTTAGGCCTGCTGTTCGGCAATGCCGAGGCCGACGTGTTCGACAAAGCGACGCTGTACTTGATCGGGAGCTGCATCTCGCTTCCTTTCCTCGCGGTTGAGCAGTCCGTCGCCGGTGTTCTTCGAGGCGTATCCGAAACGAAGGCCAGCCTCTATCTTTCCGTCATTATGAATCTCGCTTATATGGTTTTGAACTTCGTTTTCATTAAAGGTTTCGATATGGGAATCATCGGCCTGTCCATCTCGCTCATTATCGCGCGCGGCATCGGAGCGATCGCTTCGTTCATCTACTTGCTCAGATACAACCATACGCTTCAATTTAAGATGAGAAAGCTATTTCAACTCGACGCAAGCATTCTGAAGAAAATGATGTTCATCGGACTGCCGTTCGCAGCCGAGCAAATGTTCTTTAACGGCGGCAAATTATTGACGCAAACCTTTATCGTCAAATTCGGCACGATCGCCATGACGGCCAACGCGATCGGCGGTTCGATCGCGATGTTCTTGCAGATTGGCGGCAGCACGCTAAGCATCGCGATCGTGACTGTCGTAGGGCAGTGTATCGGAAGAAAAGACGTACAGGATGCCAGGAAGTTTATCAAATCATTCCTATGGTTGTCCTTTATCCTATTTACTTTGTTGACCTTACTCAGCTTGCCTCTCTTTCCGCTGCTCATGAAATTGTACGCCGCGCCGACCGAGGCAGTGCCTACCATCTATTGGCTCTTTTTGCTAATGGCCGTTTCTCAGCCTATTCTATGGGCATTCAGCTTCATCACGCCCGCGGCGTTGCGCGCGGCCGGGGACTCGAAGTTCACGTCCATCGCTTCCTTGCTTACGATGTGGCTTTTCCGTATTAGTCTGGGTTATATTCTAGGCATCGTTCTTGGGTACGGGGTCATGGGGATATGGGTGGCCATGATTGCCGAGTGGGGCGTACGGGGATTGATCTTCGGCTTGCGATTAAGAGGAGATAAGTGGTATAAGCATAAGCTCGTGTAAGTCGCTGCCATTGTTTCAGATTTATTAATCTATCGTAAAGGGACATTCTCCTCTTGCCCGGGAATGTCCCTTCGCGTTCCATCCATTCAAACGGGACTGTCCTTTCGGGTCCCTTACGGTACCAATCAGGACAGTCCCTGGAATGCCGGACTATTCGCCGAGCCGCTCGCTTACAAGCTCGCACAACTTTCGGCCGGCCGGAGTCGTTCCCCACAGCCCTTCAAGCTTCGCTTGAAGCTCGGCCGCGGATTGCCCCTCGCCGTCCGCCGTCCGAACGAGCTTCGCCAAAAACTTCGCGCCCTCGCCGATATCGACCCCGTGTTCTTGCAGCTTGATTAAAGGCCATGCGAACCGTTCATTCAAATCGAGCTTGGCCCACAAGTTTCTCGCCACCGTGTCCAACTCTCTCGGTATCCCGGAATTGCTTAACCGACTCTTGTATTTGCTTCTCCACTCTTGCAGCTCGGAAGAGTCGCAGTCGTATTCGAGCTTGAGCATCTCTTGAAGCAAAGCCATGTAAGGCTCGATCATCCGGTTGATGTCGTCGCTTCGCGCTGCCTCGAACAAATACGTTTTGCCCTCCCCCTTAGCTAGGAAGGAAATAGCGTCGGCATACGTATTGAGCAGCAGCCGTTTTCTGGCGAAGTCTCGTTCGATCCGAGCGACCGATGGGATGAGGGTGATACCTGTCTGCGGCGCTTCGTTGGCGTCGACCGAGCATTCGTGGAACGTTTCGGCTACTACATTCGTGCCTTCCGGCCAGTTCGCCGTGCAAATGCGGTCGACGATCGTATCCGGAACGGCTATCCGCCGCAAGCGGGCGCTTTGCTCCTCGCTTGCGGCCGCCTCGACCAGCAAGCTTCTGAACAAGCTCCCAACGTTCTCGATGTTTTCGCAGCAAATAACCATCCGATTTTCCCCGTCCAGCTCGCCCCATGTTTCCGCCAGCGCCCGGGCAACGTGAACGAGATTTTCCCGGCGTACCGACGTCGTCACCACATTTGCACTTTTCAAATACTCCGCTACTCTGTCCCTGTCGGCAACCGGGGAGAGCGCCTCCCGGATTCGGATTTCCCGTTCCCCATCCCCGCTCTGGTCGTCCGACAGCTTCAGCCTGTACCCGCCCTCGCGGTTCAACTCGCGGTTCAGTTCCTCGTTCGTGTCAAGCACAACGACTTCGTATCCGCTCTCGAACAGAAGAGGGACCACCATTCCGCGTCCAAGCGCTCCCGCGCCGAAATGCACGATCGTTTTCAAATTCATTCCGCTCGCCCTTTCCGTTTCGACAAAGGTCGTTATTTGTTGCTCCATATGGCGGGAGCTCCATTCTCCTCTACGATCCGCACGGAGAACCCTTCCTTCGCCAACAAATCGTAATCGTATCCGGCATCGGCGAGCCAGCATGCCCCTACAACGAGCGGGCAATCACCGATGTTCACAATCCGGTGGGCGGCATGCCCGGGAATATAATGCAAGGAACCCGGTTCAATTCTCACCGTGCTCGCCTGCCTTCGTTCGTCCATCGTCACCAGCACGCCTTTGCCCGAAATTCCCCAATAATATTCGGCCCTATTGCGTATTTCGTGAAAATGTCCTTTCGTCATGAAATATTCCCGACCGACCTTACCCGGAGTAACCGTACTTGTGCCGAACAACAACCCGCCTTCCGCGCTCCCGCAAGAGTTGTGCAACTGCACTTCGTACACGATTTGCTCAGGATCCATGGAACGGTACGCAGTATCGTCCATGAACAAGCCCGGCAAATCTTTAAGCCTCCGAACCGATCCGGCGACATTCTCGCCCCGCAAACGGCCGTTGTCCGAAACGAAAGCTCCGGAAGAAATAATCATAAGCACTGCACCTGCCTTACTGGATTACGGAGCGAAGGCGATCCATTCCTTCCCTTTTATGCCCGGCTTGGACACGAATCGGAACAAATCCGGATCGTCTTCGAACTGCTCGTAAATCGGCTTGTTTTTCCGGATACCCAGGCGCGAATAATCACCCGGCTCTTTCACGATAAGCTCGGAAAGGCGATAGTTTTCGTTCCGCACCCACCGGATATCCCCATTGTCTTCGACAACCGGATACCAGGCAAGTCCTTTGTGCGCTTTGACGTCGTCGTATTCGAATCCGTATTCCCTGTCGCACCACGCTCCGAAAGTTAACGCCTGATTCGGATCCGCACTGATTGTCGCATGAGCCCAGAACGGCGGAACAACAACGACGTCGCCTGCTTTGGCAAGGACGGCGAAGCATCTTCCGGGATCATCCTCGGCTTTTTCCTGCATATAAATATAGGCTTTGCCTGACCAGATTTCATAGATTTCCGGAGGCGACCAGCCGCTATGCTCCGATACGCGATGGATATGACCCTGGCTGCGGACCGGCTCGTCCCCGATTCGGCCGGACGCGTAAGTGACGATACCGAACAGAAGCATGCGCTCTTCCAGCACGCTCCGATGCCGCTCCTTCGCCACGTCCATCGCGATCGAGTAGACGACTTCGGGGCCGTCGGAATCTGGATTTCGCAGACTTCCGCGGATTTGGTCCAACGTCCGCCGTTCCGGAGCCGGACCGTATACGCCATCTCCATATTTGAATCCGAGCGGATTCTGTTCAATTTCTACATCCAGTCCCGGATAATAAACCGATGCACGTTCGCTCATGATGCTTTTCTCCCTCCGTTCCGGTTCAATCGGTTACCTATGCGCATTGTTCTCTCTACTCCTCTTCTGTCTGCAAGCTTTTTAATGGAGAATTCGTTCGGCATACCGCAAAAAATTCGAATAGCGTTCCGTAACTTGTTCGGCGTAATTCTCGTCGCCGCGTACAAGATGATTGGGCGGCGTTTCCGCGATCGCGAGCGGATCCTTGTTCTCGACGCCCGCTTTGGCGCAGAAGAAGGCGCCGAGACCGGTGGAGGAAACCGGATTATCCGCGACCAGAATCGGTTCCCCGAACATGACGGCCAGCAGCTCCGCAATCTCCGGCGATCCTAGCATTCCTCCTGAAAACAGCAGCGGCCGGTCAGGCGCCAGCAGTTCGCCTTTTCTGAAAATATCTTTGATCGACCGTAGGTGGAAAGCGACTCCTTCGAAGACGGACGTATAAAGATCGTTCCTTCCGTGCCACGAAGCCATATGGAGAAAAGTGCCGCGAGGCTCGCTAAACCAATGAGGCGACCTCTCGCCGAACATGTAAGGAAGGTGGTACGGCAGCTTAGCGTCCGGGTAATGGCCCAATTTCGCTTCTCCGAGCAAGCTTTTCGCCCAGGATAGCGCCTGTCCGGCCGCCTGCATCGAACCGGTCGGCACGTATCCGTGGGCATAGGCGTAAGTGAGCAGTCCCGCGTCCTTCTCCGACGGCGGACGGTCGCTGTAAGTGCTGATCCATGCCGACGTGCCGATCTGGCAATACCCTTGCCCGAACCTCGTAATGCCTAGTCCCAGGCACGACGATGGCCCGTCGCCCATTCCGATGACGACCGGAATTCCGGCGGTAAGCCGCAATTGCCGCGCCATTGCCGGCAACAGCGCGCCCGCGACGGCGCTGGACGGAACGATTCGGGGCAGGACGTCGAGCGGAATGTTCAGAGCCCGGCCGATTTCGTCCGACCATTCGCGCGTGCGGATGTTCATAATACCGGTCCCGGACGCATTGGTAATATCGTTCACTTTGGCGCCTGTCAGCCGAAAGGCGAGCCAATTGGGGGCGTCGAACATCGTGCTTCCGGGCAGAAGCTCCGGATAATGCTTCTGAATCCAGAGCAGCTTCGCGAATGGCAGCCCGGAATCGAACCGCTGGCCCGTCAGTTCGTAGAACCAACTATCCGTAATTGCCGAAGAGAGCGGCTGAATGACGGATGCGGACCTTCTGTCCTGCCAGGTCATGGCGGGCAGCTTCGCGTGGCCTTCGGAATCGGCCAGCACGCAACCGCTCATTTGACCGGTCAAGCCGATCGCCGCGACGGCAAACTGCTCCCCGTATTCGTTCATAAGCAAGGCCGACGTGGATATGGCGGCCTTCAGCCAGTCTTCCGGATTTTGATCCGCTTCTCCGTTCGATCCGAAACGGACTTCGTACGCCGCCTGCTCCGTTGCGACGATGCTTCCGTCCCAATTCCATAAGCACGCCTTCAGCGAGCTGGTTCCGATATCAAAGGTAACGATCGCGTCTTTCTTCACAGTTCAATCACGACCTTTAAGCTTTTTTGCGCCGCCGACGCGGTTTCGAACGCTTCCTGCGCCTGACCGAGCCCGAAGCGGTGCGTAATAAGACTGGACGTCCCGAAACTATGGACGTCCGATAGCTCCAGCAGCTTCGGATACGTGTGGGAGTAACGGTACGAGCCTTTGATCGTCACCCCTTTGTAAACCAAATCCATAACGTCCAGCCCGAGAGGTTGGCGGGACAAGCCGATCAGCAGAATGCGGCCGCCCTTGTTCATGGAACGGAAGGCGCTCTCGATGACGCCCGGATGTCCCGTCGTATCGATGACGATGTCGGCCGCCGGAAACTCGGCGTCCGCATCGCCCGAAACGATCGCCCGGCCAGTATCGATTCCTTGCCGTCTCGCCAGATCGAACCGTTCCTTGCGGTTGTCCAGCACAAAACATTCGACATGAGGATGAAGCTGCCGGATCAAGCCGCAGGCTAGCAGCCCGATCGAGCCTGCACCTAGAACTAGCGCGCTGGACGCTTGTCCGAAATCGGTGCCCTCCATCGCCGCGTACGCAACGGATAGCGGCTCCAACAGCGCCCCTTCGTCCAGCGACATCCGGTCCGGCAATTTCCAAACGGCCGACTCCGGCCAGACGACCCTTTCACGCAGCGCTCCGGGATAGCCTTTGGAAGCCATAAACTGCATCTTCTCGCAAAATTGATACTGATTCCGCGCGCAATAAACGCACCGTCCGCACCATATGCCCGGCTCGATCGCCACCCGATCGCCCGGCTTGACCGAAGTTACGTTGTCTCCCGTCGCGATGACGACTCCCGAAGCCTCGTGACCGAGGACGATCGGAAACTGCACCTTCGTCGAATGGGAGCCGTGCAGAAAGTAATGAATATCCGAGCCGCACAGCGTTACCCGCTGCACCTGAACGAGCACTTCGCCGTCCCCGGGCCGGTTCGGCTCTTCGACTTCCTCAACCGACAAGCTCCGCGGGGCGTTCAACAAGACCGATTTCATTCCGCACAACTCCTTTCTTATTTAAGCCCCATCGAAAAGCCGCGAACGAGATACTTTTGCAGGAAAATAAGCAAAATGATTTGGGGCAGCGTCGCCATCACTGAAGCCGCCGTAATTTGTCCCCAGAGCGTTCCGGTCGGCGTAATGAATTGGGCGATTTGGACGGGCAGCGTCTTGTTGCCTTCCTCGGTCAGCAAAAACGAGAAGGTGAACTCGTTCCAGCATTGAATGAAGATGAATCCTCCGGCCGCTACGAGTCCCGACAAGTTGAGAGGAAGCGCAATCCGGAAAAACACCGTTACCCGGTTCAAGCCGTCCAACATTCCCGATTCGTCGAAATCGATCGGAATGTCGTCGAAAAACCCTTTGACGATCCATACGCACAGCGGCAAGTTGGCCAAAATCAGCATGACGATGAGCGGAATATGGGTGCCTGTCAAATGAAGCGTCGTCCAGAACAGAAAAAAAGGAACCATAACGACGATCGGCGGAATCATCTGCGGCGATAAAATCCATAGCTGCGTATTTTTAAGCGGTCTTCCTTCCCATCTGGAGAAGGCGTAAGCAGCGGGCGCTCCCAGCAAAATCGTGCCGAATGTCGCCAGAAGCGAAGTTTTCAAGCTGTTGAAAAACGGGCTGAAGAAATCTTCTTCGAAAATCGTTCGGAAGTTGTCCAGCGTCGGCGTGAAAATAAATGACGGCGGCATCGACAGCGCATCGACGGGATGCTTGATCGAAATCGTGTAAATCCAGTAAATCGGCAGCGCGCAAAATGCGAGCATCAGGACGAGGAACAAAAAGTATAAAATATTCCAAGGATCGCGTTTCGTTGTCATCTCATTTTCACCACCTGTCTATACGGCATTTTTCGGAAAGAGCGCCTTGAAGAACGCGAGCAATATGACGTTGAGAATAATCAAATAAACGAACGACAATGCGCCGGCATAGCCGAAGTTGTTGTTTACGAAGGCAACGTTGAAAATGTGAACGTTCAGCGTCTCCGTTAAATTGCCCGGCCCTCCCCTTGTCGTCATATAAATTTCAGCCCAAACTTTGAAGCTGAATATGATTTTCAATATGATCGTAATCAAAAAGTTCCGTTTCAGCAGAGGGATCGTAATGGACCAGAACGTTCTCGTCCTTCCCGCTCCGTCGATAGACGCCGCTTCGTACGGCTCTGCCGGCAAGGCTTCGAGACCGGCCAAAATCATCAAAAAGATAAACGGGGTCCATTGCCATACGTCGATGGCGACGAGCGATGAAAACGCCGTGGAGGCGTCCCCGAGAAATCCGACCGAATACAAGCCAAACTTGGACGCAAGATACGAAAAAAATCCGTTGGTCGGACTGAACAGCTGCGCCCACGTTATTCCGGTTACGACGGAAGGAACCATAAGCGGCAGCAGGACGATCGTCCGAAGCCATCTCGAATACCATTTGTTCAGCAGCTTGTAAGCCGCGATCGCCGTCAGCGTTCCGAGAACGAGCTCCAGCGAGAGCGTAACGACGACGTGCTTCATGGAAATCCAGAATGCGTGCCATGCGTTTGCGTCAGTCAAAAACGTACCGAAATTGGCGAGACCGATGAACTTCATCGAACCCTTTTCCATCGTGTTGTAAGAGGTCAGCGATACGAAAAGCAAGTATACCGTCGGATATATCGTTAGGATGAAAATAAACGCCAAACACGGGACCAGCATCCAAAACAATACTTTGTTTCTTTGCGACAACCGTTTCAACGGGTTCAATAGTCGGACTTTCAAATGATCTCCCACCCTCTGACTCCTTGGAGGAAACATGTCCGGCCAATCCGCGGCTCGCTTATGCGCCAGCAAACCGCCGTTAAGAGCCGGACATGCGTTCGGTAAAACTATGGAGTGATTTTAATTTCTTCCTGCGCTTTTTTCATGGCCGCATCGGCTGTAAGCGTCTTGGCGGTTACGGCGGACACGAGAGCTCCCAGATCGTCGCCGACTTGAGTCCAGTTTTTGATCATCGGACGATAATCCGGAGAAGCGATGTTGATATTGTCGAAAGTCACGTCAGCCCAATTGCCCCAGGAGCCGAACAGGCTGCGGTAGCTTTCGTCCTGCCAGACGGATTGGCGGGCGACGTCGGATCGGGAATGCTCGACCGCGGATTTGAGTTGTACTTCCGGGCTTAGCGCCCATTGGATGAATTTCCATGCCGCTTCTTTTTTCGCGGAGTTTTTCGGGATATACATGCCCCACGCGGCCAGAGCCGGGAACGATCCGTTCGGGCCTTTCGGAAGCGTAGCGTACCCGACATTGCCGGCAACCGCCGATTTCTTCGAATCCTCCAGCGATCCCGCAAAAGTGGACGCGTCGATCATGAAGGCCGCTTTTCCTTGCGAGAACGTATCGAGCGCTTCCTGCCATCCGATGCTGGAAGCTCCCGGAGGGCCGTAGTTCGTCAAGATGTCGCCGTACCATTTCGTCGCCGCGACGCCTGCTTGCGAATCGAAGTCGTTGGCGCCGTCTTTAAGAAACTCGCCGCCGAAGGAACGGTAAATACCGGTCCAGATGAAAATATTAAGCCCGTTGCCTCTTTGTCCGCGCAAAACGATGCCGAATTGGCCCTTTTTCGGATCATGCAATTTTTTGGCGGCTTCCATCAGTTCGTCCAGCGTTGTCGGAACCGGAACGTTGGCGTCTTCCAGCATTTTTTTGTTGTAGAACAGCTCCGTTGTCTCCGCGTAAAGAGGCAAAGCGTACTGGACGTTGTCCTTGCTCATTTGTTTAAGCGCTTGCGGCATGAAATCGTCCAGCGCGAGCCGTTCGTCGTTCGTTGCGTTTTTGTCGGCGATCAGCGCGCTTAGATCGGTTAGCATTCCGCCGTTATTCCATTGGCTCAAATACATCGGATCGGCCATGCCGACATCGATCGATTCGCTTCCTGAAGTTAAAGCCACTTGTTGCTTATCTAATATTTGAGGATACGGCAGTACATTCAGCTCCACCTTGATTCCCGTTTCTTTCTCGAAATCCGGAATGAGAGGCTTGAGTGCGTCGATTGCGGGATGGTATTGCGCGTAAAACGTAATTTTCTCGTTCGTCTTGCCCGGAGAACCTTCCTTCCCCGTACTTTCGCTGCCCGGCGATGACGATGGACCATTATTGGAGGACGAGCAGGCCGTCAGCGCCAACGTAGAAGAAAGCGACAGGACGAGCGTGGTATGAATCCACTTTTTCGTTTGCATGTGAACACCCCTTATAATTAGTAGCCTTTCCTCTCTGAAACGGTGTTATGAAATAGTAGAATCTCACCTCCGAAGTGATATAACATATCAAAATTAATGTTATTTTGAAGCTTAATTGGTATTTTATATCGTTATAAATAAAATGTCAACGGTTACATTTCAATATTTGGAATAGTAATTTCCAAATATAAAATAGAATGATATAATGTAACACAAAGGGGAGGCCTGATGAATTGAGTTCCGATGTTCGCAAAATCCAAATGGAGAAATATATTGAACAGCATTCCGACGTATCGGTGTCCGAGCTGTGCGAGTACTTCAACATTTCCAACATGACCGTCTGGAGAGATCTCAACTCTCTCGAGGAAAGAGGCATCATCATCCGAAAGCACGGGCGGGTCATGCACGTCAAAGCTCTGACGAACATTCTCGAGCCGAAATTCGCCAGCAAGCAGTCGCTGTATAATGCGGAGAAAGAAATGATCGCCAGATATGCGGTAAAGCATTTCGTTCGTGATAACGATATCATCGTGCTGGAAGGCGGAACGACGATTGCCCACATGGTTCCCCATCTTAAAGACAGTAAAATCACACTGCTGACCAATGGGCTTGACGTCATGAACTTGGCCGCCGAGCACTGCCCCAAGGCGAACCTGATGGCTTCGGGCGGATTGTTCCGGCAAACGTCCCGCACGTTCGTCAGTTCGCAGGCCGAAAACTTTTTCCAAAAAATCAATTCGGATACATTCTTTTTCAGCGCGTCCGGTCTGTCGCTCGATTCCGGCATTACCGACCCGAACCCGCTAGAAATCGAAGTGAAAAAAAGAATGGCAATAAGCTCGAAGCAAAAGGTGCTGCTCATCACTTCCGACAAGTTCGGCATCAACTCCTTGGCGGAAGTTTTCCCTCTGGATGAAATCGATCATCTCGTTACCGATCAGAACGCTCCGGAATCGATGATCGAGAAGCTCGGTAAATACAAAATAGAAATTCATATCGCCAAGGAATAGCAGCCCGAAGTGCTAAGGCGAATTGGGCCTGAACAAGGCTTCAGCCATATATTGCGCCATGCTGTTGGACAACGCTCGCGAGGAAATAGCTATGGCGCAAACCGGTTTTCTTCAAAAAAAAGAAGCTATCCCAAAACGATAAATCGCTTTGAGACAGCCCCGTAGAAGCAGGAATGGTAACTTCGATATCGTGTAATTCGGCTTAAGCCTCGTAATTCCCCGTCACGTCATAGACGAATTTCTCCAACATAGCGACATCAGTAATGTTCTTGTTGCACGCATCGCTGTTCACGCACATATAGTTGCCGATCGCCTTGTAGTAATCAGGCGAAGCTTTAGGAGGCTTCGCTTTCGTAATGGCCGAGAATAACGCAACTTCCTCTTGCCGATTGCACAAAAAACAGACGCCTTTCTTATTCGTCGGCGTATATCTTCCTTCGATGCCGACGTATTGCCCGTTCAGTCGATACACGATAAACAATCTATTCGACGCAATATCGGTCCAGCCCAGGTAAGTGATATTCCGAAAATCAACAGTGGTCAAGTCGGGAACCTTCAGCTTTTTGATTTTCGGAAACAGTTTCTTGAGCTGCTTCTCCTCCAAAGGTTCAATTTCCGTCCGAAAAGGCTCCAACGAATCCAAATACTGTTGAAATTCTCCCCTCGAATTCAACGCGGCAAACCTCCGCAGCAGCTGCTGTTGAAGTTCCGACGCCTCGGGGAACGCTTCAAGCACTTTCGTTTGAGTGCCGATTCTAACCGATTCCACCACTTTCGGATCGGAAACGGTATTGCAGGTATTCTGAAGATGACCTACTTGCTTATTGATCAAGTTGAATTGATGGTTTCTAATGAATGGTACGAGCATTTGCTTTCATCCCCTTATTTGTAATCAAAATAAAAAATAAGGTGCAAAGCCCGTTATTAGAAACGATATGAGCTTATTGGGGCGACTTCGTTAACTGACCGCCCATGCAAAGTATCGCCCTAATGTCAGGCTCTGCATGAGCTGCTTCTTGTACCGGCAAATTGATTTGCCATTTGTATCGACCTCCGTTCAATAAAATTATAAAACATTCCCCCATTAGCTTCAATTACATCCGCCTATTTCATCCCGCTTAGGGCGATGCCCTGAATAATTTTTTTCTGGAAAATCGTAAAAATCGCGATCAGCGGAATCACGGATACGGTCGCTCCCGCCATGATCTGAATCCAGCCGTTATTATCCTTAAGCTCGCTTGAGAAATATACCATGCCGACCGGCAGCGTATATCGGTTTTCCGTCTGCAGAACGATAAACGGCCAAATGAATTGATTCCAGTTCGAGATGAAGCTTAATATCGCTAACGTAGCCAAGGCTGGTTTCATCAGCGGGAGCGCGATCCGGGCGAAAATGCTCCACTCGTTCAAGCCGTCGACGCGGGCCGCATCGAGAAGCTCCGAAGGCAGCGACTCCATGAATTGACGCATCAGAAAGATGCCGAACGCAGTCAACAGTCCCGGCAGCAGCAAGCCGGCGAACGTATCCGTCAGCGCCAGCTTCGTCGCTAGCAGATACCAGGGAATGATCAGCATCTCCGTCGGGACCATCAGCGTGCTGATAATAAACAGAAAAATAAGTTTACGGCCGGGAAACGAAAATTGGGCCAATACATATCCGACGGCGGTATCGAACACCAGCACGGAAGCCGTCGTCGCAACCGCAGCAATTGCCGTATTCGATATCCACGTGCCGAAGGGTGCCTTATCGAAAATATAAGAATAGCTCCCCCAACTCGCCGGCGAAGGAAACAGGCTCAGGTCATACAAATTCTGCGGCAGCTTAAAAGAGGTGGCGGCCATCCACAGCAGCGGGAATAATGTGATCGCCACGCCCGCGATAAGCAGCAAATACCGCGCGACCGCAAATGTATCTTTTCTCGAAGCTATCACTCGCCTCGCCTCCTTCAATACTCGACCTTCCTTTCGAGCGCTTTAATCTGCACGAGCGTAAAGGCGAAAATGATAATGAACAGAATCACCGTTGCAGCCGAAGCACTGCCCATTTCGAAATTTTTGAAAGCCAGCTTGTAAATATGATAGACGAGCGTTCTCGTCGAATTGAGCGGACCGCCTTCTCCCGTCATGCTTACGATCTGGGTGAACGTCTGTAGATAGGAGATGCCGGCGATGACCGCCGAGAACAGGATGACGGGATTGAGCAACGGCAGCGTAATATGCTGGAATCTGCGCCAGGCGTTCGCCCCGTCTATGCGCGCGGCTTCATAGTACATTGCAGGTATGCCCTCGAGTCCAGTGACGAAGACGAGCATTTGAAACCCGACGCTCTGCCAGATCATCGACAGGGCGATCACGTACAGGGCTTGCCGGGGCGAAAGCAGGAACAATTGGGCATCCAGCCCGAGATTCAGAAGCGCCGAATTCACCCAACCGTTCGGCATCAGCAGCCAGCGGAAAACCCAGCTGACCGCTACGATGCTCGTAATGTAAGGAATGAAATAAACGGTCCGGAAAAAACCTCTGAACCTGGGGATGCTCTGCAGAAGCAACGCCGCGGCGAGTCCCGCCGCCAATTGGCCGGGTATGCCGACGGCAACGAACAGAAACGTATTGACGATCGATTTGCGGAAGATTTCATCCGTGAACAGACCGCTGTAATTCGCGAAGCCGACATAGGGCTTGCTGGGCGATAGAATATTCCATTCCCTGAAACTGATGTAGAAAGAATAGATAATCGGCAACAAACGCGTTACGAAAAAGTAAAGCAGCGGGACGGCAAGCGTTAGGTAAATAAACAGATAGCGCTGCGTTCGATACGAGATTCGAAGAGGAATCGTTTTCCATCCTGCAGCCGCGTTCGTTCGAGCGGTTCTCGCGATCATGCGGCTTTCGCCTCCCTTATTTGCTTCCCGCTTTAGCCCAGTAATCGTCGTACAGCTTTTGCGTCTTGGAGACGAGACTCTGGAACGCTTTTTCCGCAGGGACGCCATTCAGCAGCACTTCATTAACCGCATCTACGAACAGAGTCCTCTCTCCCGTCTCGTCAATAAAGAAGTGGGCTTTGCTGTTGTCCAACTGCGAGATGAACGGTCCCAGCTTCTCGTCGTTCAAATATTTGTCTTGGGTGGCGACCGCCTTCTGCGCAGGCAGTTCTCCGACTTTCTCCACCCACTGCTCCTGAACCTCTTTGCTGGTCAGAAACTGCAGGAACTTGGCCGAGGCCTCCAGTTTGGCTCCGGACACGTTCGACGTGATCGCGTTCGCCCAGAAGGAGGATGGAACCGATTTGTTCTTATAGGACGGAAGCGGAGCTATGCCGTATTTGAGATCGGGCGCGTCCGATTTCAGAGAGCCTAGGCGGAACGAACCGTCGATATTGATGGCCGCATGGCCGGTTTTGAACGCGGCGGCATCGTCCGTAAAGACGCCCGGCGTGCCGACCTTGTATTTGACCGCGAAATCAACCAAATACTGGAACGCTTCAAGTCCTGCCGGCGAATCGGCCCATAGAATCTTGCGCCGGTCATCGCTCAGGTCTTCGCCGCCCGCCTGCGGCAACAATCCGTCGCGATACCAGTGGTGAAGCTGCGCGCCGGGTTCGAACGCCAAGCCTTCCACGACGAACTGATTCTTGGAATCCTTCTCGGTCAGCTTGACAGCGGTATCGACAAGCTCTTGCCAAGTTGCGGGAGGCTGCTCTACGTTCGCTTTGGTGAAGAGATCCTTGTTATAGAACAGCGCCAACGTACGGACGGCAGTAGGAATCGCCCAATATTTCCCGTCGATCTTGGCCGCGCCGACAAGCGGATAATAATCCCTCTCGATATCCGACGCCGGGAACGCCGATTCCGGCAACGACTGAAGAAATCCCGAAGATACGTATTTCGGAAGCCAGCCGTAGTATAAGTTGATCACGTCCGGTCCTTTGCCGGCCGGCACCAGAGTAGCGACTTTCTCGTTATATTGGTCGTAGGGGAAGTTGGTCTGCTTGACCGTAATATTCGGATTCTCGGCCTCGAACTGCTTGATCAATTCGGTCACGAGCTGCACTTTGGCCGGATATTCGTACTGCCAATATTCGATCGTCACCTTCTCCTTGCCGGAATCGGGCACGGATGCAGACACGGGGGAAGCTTTCGACTCGGAAGATTGATTTTGGTCGGCTCCCTCGTTCTTCTTATTGTCTCCGCCGCTTCCGCAAGCGGCCAGCAGAATGAGAAGCGAGAGGGAAGCAATCGATATCGTTTTGGAATGCAAGGTTTTCTTGGTCATGATCGGACATTCTCCTTTATTTCGGATATTGGGAGCGATGGCTCCAGATTCAACAGCTTTCTTGCGTTATTGCCGAAGATCGCTTCGATCTCCGGTTCAGCCAGTCTCAAGTCGCGCACAGTGCGGATCTGATCCTGCAAATACCGATAATTGTAACCGCGGGGGAAACTCATCGAGTCGGAGCCGAATACGATTCTCTCAGGCCCGATCAACTCGTACGTTTTGCGAAACAGAGTCTCCAGCGTCAACTCGTACGGCACCCAACGGATCCATTGATTGGAGCCCGAAGTATCGACGTACACGTTAGGGCAGCTCCAGCACAATTGCAGCAATTCCTGGAAGTAGCCGCACCCGAAATGCGGAACGATGATCGGAATGTCCGGGTAATTCGCCGCCACGTTGAAAATAGACAGAGGGTTGATATTTAAATGCTGGACGATGCCCCCGGCATGGCCGAGCATGCCGAAATGGATCAGTACCGGCAGCTGCCGCTCCGCAAGAAACGTCCAAACGGGCGTTAACGACGGATCGCCGAACGGAATTTGCGTCAGCGGCCCGAACAGCTTATATCCTTTGAGCCCCAGATCGTTCACCGCCCGCCGCAACTCCTCCGCCGCGCCCGGACGGTCGATCGGATGGGAAGCGAAGCCGGTAAAGCGATCCGGATAGTCTTTGATCTGCTCGGCCAGTTCTTCGTTTGTCTTCCCGGTCAGGAAGTTGAGGCCTCCGATCCCGTAACGGTCCAGTTCGTCTTTCCATCGCTCGACCAGAGGGCGGCCCGTTTGTTCCGGATCGGATTCGGCCGCGCGCAGATCCCAGGACAAGCGCATGCGTTCGGATCGCTCTTTGCCATACTGCACGACTTTATCATGTCTTTCACGACCGAGCGTGGAGGAAAAAGGTAAATGGCCGTGAATATCGAATACTTGAAACCCCGCTCTAAACATCGCTGTCTAATTCCTCCTTATCGCAGATTCTTGTATGCCAATCGTTCAGTCTAGAAACCAACCGGCGATCGTTCGATCCAATTCTTTGAACTTATGCTCGTGGGATTCTTGTTTCTTCTGCGTCCATTCTTGAGCTTCTTGAAGCTCCGCATCCTGAACGGACAACGCCCGGTTGACTTCCTGCGGGTTCGGTCCGCCGATCACGTCGCGGATCGCGACAAAACGTTCGGGGTCGAGCGCTTCGTGCAACTCATCTTCGGATAACGACAGCAATCGTCCGATTCGTTCCAGCGCTGTCTCGTTAAGCATACGAACCGTGAGATCGCTTGCCGACATGCCCGAGCGATAGGCTCGCCTTGCCAGAGAGGCTACGATGCCGTGGGCCTCGCGGAAAGGAAGCCCCTCCTTGCGAACGAGCGTATCCGCCAGTTCGGTTAAGGTCGCGAAGCTACCCTTCACCCTCGCGCGCAGAACTTCTCGGTTCACTTCCAACGTCGCTACGATCTCGGCCAGCAGCCGATAGACCGAATCCAACGTTCGCAGGCACCTCCAAACATAAGGCTGAAGATCGTCCTCCGTATCGACGATGTCTCCGAAAGGAGTATTGTGTATCATCATTAGCACGGTTCCGGCGTCGCCGGCACACGCCGACAGAAGCGAGCGTAAGTGCTCGACCGATACCGGATTACGTTTCTGAGGCATGATCGAGCTGATCTGCACGTATGGATCGGCCACTCGGATGCCGGCAAATTCGGTCGTCCCCCATAGCAGCAATTCCTGAGAAAATCGACCCAAATTGATAGCGGCAAGCTGGACGGCTGCCGCGATCTCTCCGACGTAGTCGGCTCCTCCGACCGCGTCGTAGGCGTTGACGATCAGATCGTCGAAGTCGAGCAGTTCCGCCGTCCTTTCCCTGCTGATCGCATAACCCGAAGTCGTGAGAGCCGCCGCCCCGAGACTGCTGCGATTGCAATTGCGATAAGCGGCGATCAACCTTCCGATGTCTCGTCCGAGCGAATCGGACACGGCGGCGATATAATGGCCGACCGTCGTCGGCTGCGCCTGCTGCGTATGCGTATAGCCGAGCATCAGCGTTTCCGCGTGCTTTCGCGCGAAATCGATCAGCCGCCGCCGCAGGCTAAGTGCTGACTGCAATACCGTCAGCAACTTGCCGCGCAGAACGATTCGGTAGATGGCGATGCCCATATCGTTGCGGCTTCTCGCTAGATGAAGATTCCCCGCCCGTTCCCCCGCCAGAACGGCAAGCTCGTGCTCCACTTCAAAGAACAAATCCTCGAACTTACCGGTATACCGGTTATTCCGCAGCTTCTCCTGATCCAACCCGAGAAGAGCCCGGCCGATTCCGTTCGCCTCATGCTCCGCGATCAAATTTTGCTCGCGGAGCATGATCAGATGCGCCTTGTTCACCGCGATCATCGGGCCGAGCAAATGTCGCTTGGCTTGCTCGTAAGCCGGTTCGAGCACAATCTCCGCATACGTCTTGCCCGGAAATGCTCCTTGTTCTCCCGGATGGCTGCTTCGCCTCTCCAACAAAGCCTGTTCCCCCTTTGCCAAGATGGAACCGCTCCGACAACCCCAAACAAAAAGAGACCGGTTCTCCCTCTAAGGGAAAACGGTCTCCAGCGGACTGGTAGATCAGGGTTTCATTCGGTTCCTCATATTAAACCAACCAAACAACTCGGTTAAGTTGCAATTTATTGCATCTTAGCATTCGTCCCTTGATTTGTAAAGAAATCCCTTAATCGAATAATTCTATAATTATATAGAAAATCATGATCTTCGACGGGGATGAGGGTCTCGTTACTCATACTTGGCCTTGATTTCCGCCAATAGATGTTTCATATGATCAACCAGCTCTGGCGGCTGCTTCACGGTCGCTTCGCTCGCCAATCCGATCATAAATCGGGCGTAAAAAGCGATATCGTTCCGCGAAATCGGCCCTTCCAGCCACCCCGTCCCATCCTCCCGGACATGCAGATGAGAAGTCAGCCACAGGGCGGCCTCGCACATCTGCACCCCTTGGGGGCTCAATTCCGCATGCAGTTCGACCGCTTCCGCTTCACGGCGGTAAACCTCATCTTTGTTGCCCAGATGAACGTTCCGCAGATCCAACGGCTCCGTTCCACCTTCATCGAAAGTGGCCGAAACGAAACGATCGCAACGAAAAATGCGAAAGTCTTGACGTGCAAAGCAATACGCCGGGCAGAACCATAAACCGTTGTTTGCATAAATACCGATCGGTTGAATGCGGCGGCAAGCCTCTTCCCCCCGCGACTTGTACTCGATGACCAGCACTTTCTGCCTAACGGCGGCTTCGAGCAATAGGGACAGATAGGGGGATTCCTGCTGTCTTGTCGGCGTTACGAAGTCCACTCGGTTTTTCATCTGATCGATACGGTCGCGAACGTCTCCGGACATATGCAAATAAAACTTATTCAGCGCGGAAGTCGCTTCCGCTTCGAAAGGGAGGGATGAATAATGACGAAGCGCGTGAACGGAGAAAAAAAGCGCCACGGCTTCTTCTTCGGAGAAAGCGATCGGCGGAAGAATGCTTTCCTTCAGCACCTGGTAACCGCCATGAGGACCGACTTCCGAATATAGCGGGAACCCGAGTTCGCTTAATTCCTGCAGGTCCCTTAACATCGTTCTCGCTGACACGCCGAATTCCGAGGCTAGTTCTTTCACCGTAAACTTCCGCTTCCGGTTGACCGTCATCATCAGCTCCAACAGACGTTTCGATTTGGACATGACCGAGTTGCTCCTACTTTTAGATTTGTGACAATTGTTGTCACTATTATTATCTACAATGGGATTTGAGTCAAATTCCAAAGAAACGGATGATGAAAATGCGCAAATTAATCGCCTTGTTTTTCCTTATCATGTTCGTGATCGGGACGGATACGTTTCTGATTTCTCCGCTCATTCCGACGCTGCAAAACATGTTCGACGTGCCGACCGAAAAGGCCGGTTGGATGATGGGTTCCTATACTTTGGGATCGGCGGCGTTCGCGTTGATCTCCGGACCTTTATCCGACGGGTGGGATCGTAAAAAAGTGCTGGTCGGAGGACTCGTCTGCTTCGCAATCTCGACAGCCTTGTGCGGATTCGCCGTCGATTTCTGGACGATGGTTTTGTTCCGATTGTTGGCGGGCGTTAGCGCCGCCTTTACGGCGCCGCAAGTGTGGGCCGCCGTTCCGACCTTGTTCCCGCCGGCCAGAATCGGCAAGGCGCTTGGCGTCGTCTATGCCGGGCTTGCAATGTCCCAAGCGTTCGGCGTGCCGATCGGAAGCCTGTTGGCATCCATCCGTTGGTCCGTTCCCTTCTGGGCGATCGGCCTATTTGCCCTTGCGCTGGCGGCCGCGGTCGCCATCTATGTACCCGCAATGAAACCTCGACAATCGCAAGGAGCGCCATCGTCCATCTTCCGAAGATACGTCCCCCTTCTGCAGAGCGGCAAAGCGCGAGGCACGTACCTGGCTTACTTTTGCGTCCATCTCGGGAGCAGCGCCACCTTTGCTTTTCTGGGCAAATGGATGGCGGATCGCTTTCACTTGGCGGTCGATGAAACCGGATATGTAATCATTTTCTTGGGACTCGGAAATCTGCTAGGCAGCTTAATGAGCGCGTCCGTCATTAAGGCGCTTAACCCTTTACGGACGATGGCGGCGGGGATGGCGATCTTAGCGGCTGCTTATGTCGCGTTGCCTCATGTAACGACGGCTTCGATCGCCGCGGGTGCGTACTTCTTTATATTTTTGGTTCTCGGGATTTTGTTCCCTCTGATGGTGACGATTATGAACGGGTTAAACCCGACGATTCGCGGCACCATCTCCAGCCTATCCACATCCACGATGAACGCGGCGACAACGTGCGGCGCTTGGGTGGCCGGAACGTTATACGCGACCTTTAACGGCTATTCCGCCATCGGTATTTTCGCGGCAATCTCCCTGGCATGCTCGCTGCTCGTCTTTGTGTTCAGCGGCGTTCTGTCGACGCAAGCGGCTACGGCGGAGGCCAAAGCCGGGCAGTAACTTCTATATCGACAAACCTTTAGCCTTCGGTCAGAGCGATACTCATCCCCCATATTTTCTCAATATTGTAGGCGTCTGTCGCATAGTTAGGGTAAGTTCCCGAGCCGAAAATATTTTTTAGTTGATGAATGCCTTTCTCGCTGGATGCCAGCTGAACGATCTCTCTCTTGTGGTTGATCAGCTGGCCCGTCACTTCCTTATACTCGTCAGAGGTGCAAATATGAAAATAGTTATCGGCCATGCCCGACGGCAAAGGGTTCGTCAGATTCTGCGCCCATGCAAGCACCTTCCAGATGGAACGCATTTTGCGAATCGTTTCTTTTGATAATTTGACGCGGTTTATTTGCAGCGCATTGACTTTGATCCCTTGGCTTTTCAGTTCTTCCGCCAGCTTGAAGTTCAGCATCAATAGCGCCATTTTCGAGTCTCCGTACATCTTGTAGACGTTATGCCGCCGCGATTCGCGGTATTCGCCGCGCAGATTATCGAAGTCGATTTTCCTTTTCGGATCGAAAAAGTGCTTAATGTTCGTCGTGCACGCATGAAGGATTCTCGGGTCCTGCGACTTCGCAAGATGATCTGCTAATAAACGAGTCATCAAGAAAGGACCAAACGCGTTCGTAGCAAAGCTTATCTCGATATGCTCGGGGCTGAGCTTATACTCTTTCTCTCCATGATTTAAGTAAGCGGCATTATGGATCAAGATGTCCAGTCGAGGGTATGCGGCTTTAAATGCCGAACAAAAATCGCGAATGGAATCGAAAGAAGCAACATCGAGTTCCATCAAATCAACGTTAGGATTGTTTGTACGATGCATAATTTCTTGTTGTACGGTTTTACTGATTTCCAAGTTGCGGCAAGCCATAACCACGCGATAGCCTTCCGACGCGAACTTAAGCGAAGCGGCTTTGCCGATTCCCGAATTCGCGCCGGTAATGACGACGATCTTATCTCTCATGTCGGTTCTCCTCCCGTCTTGCGCATCTGCGCCGCAGCGATGATATCGCCGCCCGTTTCTTGTAATAGACGAACCGTCTTTCCTTCGTCGAAGTCTTCCGGAAGCAATCCATTGGCCATCATGACAGATAGACCGGTCTGGAAAATTTGCATCTTCAATAAAATGGTCATCAGCTCTTCATCCGCGAGGCCTGCGAGTCCGGGGTCTTGTTTCATCATCTCGACCAGTGTGCCCGTCTCGTTCCCCTGATCGCTCATATAATCGTTCTTATTCATGACAAGATCTCGATACAGGACGCTATACTCCTTGGCGAACCGTAGGCTGGCAGCCCCGATATCGTAAAACGGATGGCCCGTATTTTGTTCCATCAGCAACTGTTTGCTGATGGCGGACGTCTTCTTCACGACCTCCCGGATCAATTCGTCTACCTCTTTAAAATTGACATAGATCGGAGCAATGGAGCTCCCCAGCTTCTCGGCCACCTTTCTTATGGTGATGCCTTTGATGCCTTCCTTTCTGGCGATTTCGAATGCCGCGTCGATGATCTGGTCTTTCGTGAATTTGGTTTTTGGTGCCATTTCATGCTCCTTCATCATTATATGTCAATCGATATATATCATGTGTTATGTATTGATTCTATCATATATAATAGGGGCTGTCACCCCCGTCGTTATACGACCTAGAGAGACAGCCCCACAGTTATTGGAGAATGAGCAGTTAGGTTTCGTAGGACTACAGGTGCTCGCGGCACGGTTTCGTGCAATTTAGTTAGGTTTCGTCGGACTACAGGTGCTCATGGCACGGTTTCGTGCAATTTAGTTAGGTTTCGTCGGACTACAGGTACCCGTGACACGGTTTCGTGCGATTTAGTTAGGTTTCGTCGGACTACAGGCGCTCATGGCACGGTTTCGTGCGATTTAGTTAGGTTTCGTCGGACTACAGGTACCCGTGACACGGTTTCGTGCGATTTAGTTAGGTTTCGTCGGACTACAGGTACCCGTTTCCGCTCATGAGCTTGCGTGAGCTTCAGCCTTGCGTCCGGTAATCAGCAGTTGCACGCCGATCATCGTCACGATAATCGCAAGCATCACAAGAAGCGCCGCGCTAAAGCTTCCGGTACCGTCGTATATCGCCCCGACCAGCAATGGCCCGAGCGCGCCGATGATATAACCGCCGCACTGGGACATGGCTGACCAAGCCCCGGCTTCCTCCGATGTGTTCGTCTCGACGATCGGCAGCATAAGCGCGAGCGGGAACAAACCTCCTGCCCCGATACCTAGACAGATGACGGCCGCCAGCATCGGCAGATGAAACAGGATCAACAATACTCCGATAAGCTCGGATATGCTGCAGAAGATCAGAAAAAATCTCCGTTTGCCCGTTCTGGCTACAAGAGTCGGAATCGTTAACGATACAGGGATCTGAATCAAAGTAAATACGGTAAGAAGTACAGCCGCGCTTGCAGCGCTATGGCCGAAGCTATGCGCAATCGGAGAAATCCACGCCGTAAGGGAATAGAACATGCTCGACATTAATCCGAAAAATAACGTTAACAGCAACGCTCTTTTATTTCGAATTGGAAGCCTGGAACGTCCAGGACTTTGTTGGCCGGCTCTGTTGCGAAGAAATGCCGACCAAACGAACAGCGCAACGATGCCAAGAATCGCCCAGCATGACAAGGTCAACCCAAAGCTGTGATGGCTTCGATTATAGATCGGAATGGACAGCGCGGAAGCCAGTGCTGCCCCTAAGGTCATAGAAGCGGAATATATGCTGACGATCCCCGGCTTCGTCGGGAAATACTTCTTAATAAATCCGGACAGCAGTGGGCCTGCCAAGCTGATTCCGATTCCCCCTACTAGCGCCGTAACCACCAAAATCGTGACCGAGCTGACGATGCCCCGGAAAGCGGTCGCCCCTGTAATGATTAATAATGCAATAAATATCGTACGCTCCAATCCGAATCGATCGCGTAATGCCGTTGCCAGCGGAGCGAAAATGCCCATGCACAATACGGGTAACGTCGTTAACAGACTTGCCGTCAGCCCGCTCATTCCCAGATCGCTTTGCATAGTGCCGAGCAATGGCGCGACGGACGTAATGATTGGTCTAAGATTCAACGATGCCATAAATATGGCAAGCAATAAAAATAAGTTTCTCACGTGTTTTTCCTCCCTCGTTCTTCGCTGATTCAAGTATATGAACTTGCGACTCATTGTTCAATCCAATAATTCATATTATTATAATAGTAAAATACTATGGGTAAGCAGGTGACAATGATGGACACTCGAAATATACAGTACTTTATGGCCGTATTCGAGCATCTTCACTTTACGAGGGCGGCCGAAGCGTTAGGAATCTCACAACCGACATTAAGCCAGCAAATTCGCTTCCTGGAAGCGGAGCTAGGAATGCCCTTGTTCGATCGTATCGGCAAGAAAGTCGTCGCCACTGAAGCCGGCCAGCTCCTGCGGCTATATGGAGCGAAGATGCTGCAAGCGGAATCGGATGCCAAGAGCGCCATTAAAGACCTGTTGCATGGAGAACGAGGAACAGTTCGTCTTGCCGTATTGCCCTCCGACCTGGATTTTCAGCTCGTTCCGCTGTTCGTTCAATTCAAATCCAAATTTCCCGACATCCGGCTGCAGGTGATCTCCACCATATTTGTACATGAAGAAGTGCTTAACCATAAAGTCGATATCGGAATTAGTCTGCAAGGACTCCCGGACAAAAGATTAGTCCAAATTCCGCTGGGGCGCGAATTTTACCAGCTATTCGTTCACTCGGCAAGCGAGCTAGCCGACAGGAAGGAAATCGCGCTGCAAGAGCTGAAGGATCACCCCTTGGTGATGTATCCGAAAGGTTTTCTGGGCCGCGATCTGGTCGATGCGGTATGCCGAAAAGAGGGGTTTGAATTAGACACCGTCATGGAGACCGGTTCGGCCACGTCGTTGCTGCAGTTAGTTTCGGCCGGAGTTGGGGCAGCTATACAGCCTGAGGGCTTGCTCAGACGAATGCCGGAACGGACGGATATCAAGATGATCCCAATCGCCGAACCTGCACCTGTCCGTCATCTGGAGCTCATATATAGCGCGGATCGATTTATTAGCGGCGCACATCGGCAACTCACGAACGGGCTGATCGATTTCTTTAACGGTCCAGAAAAAAGAGGCTCCGAAGAGCCCCTTTAACCGCCTGGATGTTATCCTTCCAGTTCCACGACCTTGGTTGCGATATTGTTGCAAAACTCGCTGTCATGCTCCACGAACAGGATCGTCGGAGAATGTTCCAGCAGCAGTTCTTCGATCTGCATGCGGGATATGACATCGACAAAGTTCAGCGGTTCATCCCATACATGCAAGTGAACACGCTCACAGAGGCTTTTCGCGATCAGCACCTTCTTCTTCTGACCGCCGCTGAAGGACGCGATGTCCTTCTCGAATTGCAAACGCGAGAAATCGAGTTTCCTCAAGATTGATTTGAACAGGCTTTCGTCGATCCCGTTGCTTCTGGCGAAGTCCGACAAGTCCCCCCGCAAGTGCGAGGTATCTTGCGAGACGTAGGAAATTTTCAATTGGCTTCCTACCCGAAGCGTACCTGAATAGGGAATATTCTCGCCGCAAATCAGTTTGAGCAGACTGGATTTTCCCGACCCGTTCGGACCGTAGATCGCAATGCGGTCTCCTTGCTCGATCGCAAAGTCGACGTCGCGGCACACCTCTTTGTCGCCATATTGAATCGCAACGCGGTCAAGCTCGACGAGCTGATGTTTGTGATACGCCAGTTGGGAGATTTTCAGGCTTTCCGAGCTTTCGACGTTTTGGAGCAACCGGGACTTGTCCTCGATCGCGGATTGTTGTCTGTGCTCGAGTGATTTGGACCTCTTCATCATTTTGGCGGCCTTGTGGCTGACAAACCCTCGATCAACCCTCAAGCCGGAGTTGCGGGTACCGTTTTTCGTTTTTTCCACTTCGTGCGACCAATCGTTCGTACGCTTGGCCGCCTCCGACAGCCGCTTGACGTCCTTCCTTAGCTTGTCGTTCTCGGCCATCTCGAAGTTGTCCTGTCGTTGTTTGTTTTCCCACCAGCTAGAAAAGTTCCCTTTCCGGATTTCGATATCCGTCTTGTTGATCGACAGAATGTGGTCCACGCAGTTATCGAGAAAAGCCCTGTCGTGCGAAACCACGACATAACCTGCCTTGCCTTTCAAATAATCGCTGACCAGCTTCCGGGCATGTATGTCCAGATGGTTCGTCGGCTCGTCAATGAGCAGAAAGCTGTTTTCCTTCAAAAATAGAGCCGCAAGCAGCACCTTCGTCTGTTCCCCGTTGGATAACGATTCGAACGGCCGGTATAACACGTCCTCCGACACCCTCAGCAGAGAAAATTCCCGTAGAAGCTGCCAATGCTCATAATCCGGATAAATATCGGCGACGACGTCGATCGTATGGTTTTCTTTATGCTCGACTCGAAATGGGAAATACTCGAACTCGACGTTAGCAGTGATCGTTCCGCTGTATTCGAGCTTGCCGAGCAGCAGGTTGAGAAACGTGGTTTTGCCCCGGCCGTTCCTCCCCGTAAAACCCAATTTCCAGTCGGTATCGATCTGAAAATTTACGTTCTCGAAGATGTTATCGTAACTGCCGTCATAGGCGAACGTCAGGTTCGTTACTTTAATCATTGACATAGGGGGTACCTCCTTCGTGAAAATAAAAAAGAGCCGCAAGAAAGTTACCTTTCTTACAGCTCAAAGAAATACGTCTAAACCACCCTACGCAGGGCCGAATAGGATATATTTATTGAGTGAAAAGAATAAAGTAACTTTCTTGCCCACAGGAAATAAAACGTGTTCCGCTTTATTCTTGAAGTCGAAGGCAAGAAAAATCACATTATTCTCTTCATCTCCTGTCGTTAAATGTTAGCAAAATATTAACACATCGGGTTATTCGTTGCAACTTCCGGATTAGGATCCAACGTCTGGGTCTTTCAGGTAAATTTCATTCAATATGTTCACATGAACGTTGATCTTCTGCTCTAGCATGGGAAACCACTTCGATTTCCATTCGTTGATGCTCCTTTCCGAAAGACGCGGGCGGAAAATCATACCGATCCCCAGCACATCCGAATGATAGTCGCGTATTTTTTTTACGGTCTGGTTAAACTGCCGACTCAATTGTTCTCGCATCTCTTTCTCGATCTGCGCATGCTTTTTATCTCTGGGGCTTTCCATGATCACGACACCGAGGGTAATATCGGTCACAAGGGATGGCCCGTTATCGGACCAATGCCGATGATGTTTGATTTTTGCTTTCTCTATCATGACGCTCGTGTTCTGCGCGACCTCGATCGTCCCCCTGGAGTATTTCCCCTTGAATAAATTGTACAATAGCGTTTCGTCCTTGCTCAGCGTTCCGACCATGCGGTCCTCCCGCATGACGGCCGTGCCTTTAAAGGTAAACAAGGTGCGATCGCCGTTACTGAGCATAGGGATCGCCATATCTTCGGAGTAGGAATTCAGACCGCGATAAGCTTCCCATATTCTTAAAATCGATTGATTGGGCGTCCATCCCGCTTCTTCGCTGAAAAAATCATACGACGAAACTTCCGGCGTCGGAGATATTTCATGGTAAAGCGTCTTCTCGAAGTCTCCGTCCACTACCGCCACCATCCCTTTAATGGAAATATCATTGGCGCGGACGGCGAAATTAACGATATTGCTTATCCCTTGTCGGGCTAGTTCCTTATCAAGTATCAATAGCCTTAAATGCACTAAATTGATGTTCTTCTCGGAATCGGTCCGGATCAGATCAACCGCCTTGCTGATGGATTTGGCTTCCTTTTCCAAAAACTGAGTTTTTCCCGATGCATTGGGGATTTGCAGAATGACCCTGTATTTATCCGTTCGGCCTTTTCCGATCCCCATAACAGCAGGAAGATATTGCTTGTTAATGTCCTTCGTGTCCCAGCATCCTACCAGTGGCAAAACCAAGATGAGCGCTGCAGCCAGAGCCTTTAACATGCGGACGCTCAAGCGCTCACCTTCTTTCGGCGCCGTTGTGCTGCAAGGAATACAAGGATCGGAAAGACGATCGTGGCGTACAAGCAAAAGTACGAATTCAGATATAGATAGGAATTAAGAACACCGATGTTCGGTATCAGCTGGCAAGAGAGATATAGGATTACGCAGGCAAACGACAGAATCCATCTGCTGTTGGCTTTAGGCATAAATAACCGATGCAGGAGCGACACGAACATCCAAAGCAGCACGGAAACCTTCAGTATCCCAAGCGCGCTGGAAGAAACGACGTAAAAGCTCGGGAGCCAATCAAATACGACCCATTCCATATCAATCGTATCCGATGCCAAAAGCAAGGGGTACTGCAAATGAATCGCGGTTTCCTGCCCGAATAAGAGAAGAGGGATATAAACGGAGAACAACGCGAACACGAATGAAAATCCCACCGCCCCGGCCGCTTTGCCGAATCCAATCCGGGTTTCGGAGGAAGTCATGCCGAGAAACAAGAATCCGGCGAAAATAACGGTTCCGACATAGAAATCCGGATGAAAGAGGAAGCTCATGCTGCCGCTCCATAGGGGGAACATGTAATGGAATTTAAAATTTTTGATGCTGATCAGTACGGAGAAGAGGACAAAAGGCATAAACAGAAAAAACCACCCGATGCTTGCGCGAATGATAACGGCAAGCCCCTTCCAGGCTCCGTAGAGACAAAGGAAAACAAAAAGAACGGATGTCGCGGCGATCGGCGTCTGCTGAAGCAACACCGTTTTGATTTCAATCGATTGATAATAGGCCAGCAGGATCAGATCGAGCATCAAAAAAACCAGCAACGGGATTACGGCAAGTCTCGTCCCCCACTTCCCCCAAGCGCCTATGCATATTTCCACGACCGTTTTCCCGGGAAACAGCGACAACGCCTTCAAATACAACCATAGCAAGAGCAGTTCAACCGCAAAAAGGATGGTAACCGCTATCCAATGACCTCCGGAGGAAGCTGCGATCATTCGCTCGGGTAATACGGCGAATACCGATGCCAATTGCAGAAGAAACAATAAGGTCACCGTCTGGATTTTATTCATCGGAAGCCTGTCCTTTCAGACTTAAGCTTAAGTAAGGTACCGAGCAGGTCGTCAAGGAGGCAAAATAAAGCGTAATCCAAATCATCGCACCCTCTAACCCCAATATCCCGAAAAAAGAGCTGGCGATCATCACCACGTACTTGTATATCCGTATGCCGATCGCATTCATATAGCTCGTATGCGCAAAATTGGCTATAGCGGAAGCCACCAATATGATAATCAACAAATTGCTGACCAGTTTGGCCTGAACGATCGCCTGTCCCAGCAGGATGCCCCCGATCATCGTGATGGTGGGTCCGATGTTTTTGGGAAGCCGGATCGTCGCCTCGATAATCATCTCCAGCAGCAACAGGACAAGCAGCATTTCGATGATGGAAGGATAAGGTACCCCCTCCCTGCTTTTGGCCACGGTTATGGCCAACTGTATTCGAAGCAGCTCCGGGTTTACGGAATTCAGTACGACATAAAGTCCCGGAAGCGTAACCGCCAATAACGTAGCTCCAACTCGGATAATGCGCAAAAAAACTTGAAATATCTGCGGAAAGTTCGCATCCATTGTCGTGGTCCATAAATCCGTCACGATCGCCGGAAAAGCGAAAGCGAACGATAATTGATCGACGAGGATAACCACTTTTCCGTTCATCAGATTTTGTACCGTCTCTGTGGGCAACTCGGACGAGATATAAGTCGGCGTAATCGCGAATTTGGGATGCCCCAGCATGCGGGTCAGATCCCGCGCCGTTGTTAGCTCCTTGTCGCTATTCTCATCCAGACTTTTTCGGATGGACTCGATCACTTTCGGCCGGGCCGTGCCTTCCAGATAAATGACGGCAAGTTTTTTGACCGAGCGGCCCCCTATAAACCGGGTTTCAATGACCAATTGATCCGAGATCATTTTTTTGCGCAGGAGCCCAATATTTCTATCTATGTCTTCCGTAAAAGCATCGAATGCAGACTGAATCGGATTTTCGCTGTTCGGAATTGCGATTGATCGCGAAATATCGGGCTGCTCCGGTTCGATGACGGTGACCGAATCTTCTTTATTGAACAGAATAAGATTGCCTCGCAGCAATTCGTAGGACAGGCGAATGACAGAATCATCTTCGTCTTCTAGCGCATGGAAATCTTGCCGAGTCCAATCGTTATCAGGTTGGACTGTATTTTGATTTATCGTGGACAATGTCGTCCGGAGATTAACTAAAGATTCCAGATAACAAGCTCTAAATTCCTCGTTCGCGATAACCACCGTTCTGCAAGTGAAATCGGAGCTTTTCCGAAACCGGTCATAGAGCCGCTTTTCCATCCCCTGAAGGCTTTGTTTTTCGGATCTCAGCAAATTTTACCACCTCTTCCGAAGTAGTATGCCGCTTTGAAAATCGCTTTATGCGGGATGACCTTGCGTGCCGATTAAACTGTTCCTCACTCTCCTATTTTCGAAATAAACAAAGATTGTTCTCCTTGGAAAGTTAGCGTCAAAACGTGCATGGCTCTCGTGCATGCAATATACAGCAGGCTTCTGTCCATTTCCGTCTTATAATTCGATGCATCGACAAACGGCACGATCACATGGTCGAACTCCAAACCTTTGGCCATATGACACGAAGTGACCATAATCCCTTCATAAAATTGGTCGCTGCTGAAATTAAGCAAATGGATATCCTCGTGTTTATCCTTGATTTCTTTATACATCTGTTCGGCTTGAGCTTGCGTCTTGCAAACGATGCCCAACGATCGATTTTCTGATTCCAGAAATTCCGTGATCGCTTGTTTCACATCCGTCCATTCGCCGTCCTGACTTGCGGATTGTTTGATCTTCGGGAGGAGGCCATGGCGTTCGATCGGGATGATCTTGCCGTTCGGGTTAATCTGCCGAGCAAAGTCGATGATTTCGATCGTCGAGCGATAGCTCTTTAATAGTTCTACCGTATCCGCTTCGGGAAATACTTTGCGAATCTCGGTGATCGAAGTTGAGGAGTAAGGATTGACGGATTGGTTGCTGTCTCCCAAGATCGTCTTCTTGCAGGTGAACAATCGGGAGATTACGGCGTAATGAACGGGGGTGTAGTCCTGCATCTCATCGACTAACAAATGTTTGACCGAATCGAAGCTTTTCGCACCTTCAACAAGAATTTTCAAATAGACGAGTGGAAACACGTCCGAAAACTCCAGCCTCCTCGGTTTTCTCAGCTTGAACAACTCCGGCTTCCCTATGAAAGAATAAAAATCCTTATAAATCGTCAACAGATTCAGGGATTTATACATCTTTTTAATAGCCGTTTTGATTTTATTAACAGCGGCCGGCTTTAGCTTGTCGCCGTCTTCGTCCCTTGCGTTTCCCGCAATGACCGAGGCTGTTTTCTCCAGCTTTTGTTTAATCGGCACATTCCCGGAGGCTTGGTACGCTCTTAAAATATCCGCTTTGGAGATTCTCGCGTTACCCATGATCAGGTCGGAAGGTACAAAATCGTTCTCGCGAACATGCGCTGCAAAGCGATCTAATTTATGAACAAAGTCCATGCTCGATTTGTACTTGATGCGCTCTATCAAGTTGTCGTCACTGTAATCGGAAAGCTCAGTCACCTGTTCATTAAAGGTCTGGAATTCGCATACCCCCTCTAGTTCCCTGGCGGCCAGCTCCTCAAAGCCGATTTGCATGATCGTTTCTTCCCCTAGTTCGGGAAGCACGTTGGAAATATAATTGGAAAAAACTTTGTTCGGAGAAATGATCAAAATGTTTTGAGACGTTAACGTTCCTTTGAACCTGTACAGTAAAAAAGCGACGCGGTGCAATGCGACCGAGGTTTTACCGGATCCGGCGACGCCTTGAATGATTAAGTCGTAGGAATGCTCGTTTCGGATAATGACGTTTTGTTCCTTCTGAATGGTGGCGACTATATTTTTCATCTTTTCGTCCGACGTTTGGCTCAGTTCTTTTTGCAGCACATCGTCATTGATGTTCAAGGAGCTTTCAATCATATACTCCATAACCCGGTCTTTAATCTTGAACTGCCTCTTTAAGCCGATCTCCCCTTTGACTTCCCCTGCGGGAGCGGAATAAGCAGCCTTCCCGACATGATAATCATAAAACATGCTGGCGATCGGGGAACGCCAATCATAGATCAGGTTCTCTTGGCTGTCTTCTTCGTTGAATCCGTGTACCCCGATATAATAAGCATCTCCCTTTGAGCGTCCGTCGGGAACGAAATCCACTCTGCCGAAATACGGGGCTTCCGCCAATTTTCTGAGCCTTCTCAGTTTGTCTACGGCCTTTTCCCCATGATCGATGGCGAGCGAGATTTCAACCCGGTTGGCCGCTCTCTCCGCGGGATCGAGTCCAGCCATGTTCTCCCAGACATATTTCTTAGCCTCGATAACTTCATGTCGGGTAACGCTTATTTTGTTTTCCAATAACAGAATCGCTTTTTGCAGCCTGGATACCATCGAGCCGAGATATTTCCTTTCTTCCGCTTCCGATTGATTCACGGTCATCCTTATCCCTCTTCTCCCTAAGATCACTCCAAAGTATAGTGAAATTGGAAGAAAAATATAGACTTATAATTTCCTTTGTAGTATTATATTTTTATCGTGGGTCCAAAAATAGGCATACGAAGCATAACGACACAATCTCGATATTGCATAAAAAAACCAAGTCCCTGAGCTTCAGGACTTGGTTTTTCTTAGCGAATGGACTTACTGACTCGTCACTGTCTTTTTTTGTCGCGAACCGTAAACAAGCAAGAAGGTAACCGCCCCTGCTGAGGAAACCGCAAATCCAGCCGCAGCAATGAAATAGAGCGTTTGAATACCCAACGAATCGGCAATCCACCCGCATAATAATAAAGATACTCCATATAAGAGCGATATAAGCGATGATTGGGCGGCAAGTAATGGCGGCAACTCGGAAGCAGGAACGCTAGTCTGATATAACGTACGTTCCGCTAAATCTTTCACCGATTGGGAAGCGCCTAGAATAAGCATGACTCCAAGCGCAGCAAAAGGACTAGACGTGAAGCCAAATCCGAGAGTAAGCAACGCATAACATCCGCTGCCTACCGCGAGCATCATACCCAGATTCCGTATATGCCCGGACAAGCGGCTGATGAAAAGGCTAACGATCACGAATCCGCCCAAGTAGGCCCCGTTTATCCATCCCCACCATATCTCGCCGGAATGCAGACGTTCCCCTACGAACACGAGTAGAAGAGCTCCGGCAAACACAGCCCCGAACAGCGTTTCCCAAGCGTTCATCCAGAGGAGCACTCGCAATTTCGGCACGCGAAAATATTGTCGCCATCCGGCCTGGATCGAACGGAACCACGAGTCGGTACCGGATGCTTCGGATAAGACGGCACCGCATTCGCGGATGAGAGAAGAAACACTCCAAGCTCCGCAAAGCAAGAAAGCCGAGAAGATCAGTACTTGGCCGACGCCGAGCCAAGAAACGACGATAGAACCAAGCGCCCAACCGGCAAGCGAGCACGACTGTACGACGCCTGTAAGTACCCCGTTCGCTTTCAACAGAGAATCTTCGGCCACGGTTAGGGGAACTAATGATGATCTTACCGGAATTGCAATGCCTTCTAGAATAGAGATCAAGAATACCATGCAGACCAATAAGGCAACATTCAGATGTTCTTCGCCGAACATGAGCATATACGCTGCAAGTAAGCCGAGTCCAAGAGTTTGCCCTCCGAGGCAAACGGACAGGAGGCGGCTCAAACGGAACTTGGGAGTGATGACGGGAGCAAAGGTACTGCCAACCGTCATACCTGCTACCCTTAGTAAAGGGTACAAAACGGTAATAAATGCCGAGCCGGATAGATGGTACAGCGTTGCGACCAGCGCCAGGATATACCAGATGTCTCCTAAGGTCGATAGAGCCTGACTGAGCCAGAGTCTGTGGAACGATTTTGTAAGCATGAGCCTTATCCTCCCCTATATTCAGTTGTCAAATGGGTGAAGGAATAAGAGCTTACAACGGGCTAGCCTCCGATCGCTTAATTTAATTCATTGTAACACATGTGCAGAAACTCTTACGTTTTCACTCAGTATGTCTTTCTCTTCGAGAACGTAACGAATATCTGCAAGATTAAAAAAAGAAAAAGGGAAAAAATCCAGGGAAAAAAAACGGTGAAAAGCCGTCAAAAAAGAATGCCTTGATCTCGGCTTTACCCTCTTTCGGGACGAGAATCACATGATCGTCTTTAACGTCTTTTACGATACCTGAAATGACGGCACCATTTTTATAATAAGCAACAATCTTTTTGTTCTTCAATCTTTTCTTCTGCGCAGCGGTCAAAGTCGTTGCCATGGAGGAACACCTCCTTCTATATTAGTCTTTTATTTTATGAAAGACTCGTCATCATGTCGTGGACATCTATTTACCTTTTACAAAATGGATTCATGAATAACGATGTTTAACATCGCCATTCATATGATTTATCGATGATATTTCCGCAATAGCGATGTTCTTCATCGTTATTCGCCTGTTACTTGGTTATTTGACCGCTATTGTGCAGCTAATAACGATATTTTGTATCGCTATTGGCTTACCCATCTAGCCAGCTTTGATCAACAATGATGTTTTCTATCGTTATTGATAAAAAAGGATGAAGTCCTTCTCTACCCCGAACAGTTATTAATTCTTATATGCTAAAAAAACCAAGTCCCTGAGCTTTAGGGCTTGGTTTTTTTCATGTAAACTCTGTCGGCACTTAAGATGTCCCCGGCTTCGCCCAGAGAAGATGAACCATCTTGAACATGTGGCTCTCCGAGCGCGTAATCACCATACCCGATTGGCGAACCAATTCGGGTATATTCCTTGTATGGTGGCACCCGATGGCTCGAAACAACAACGGATCAAGCATCCTCTGAACAGTGGAAACGATCGCATTCGAGCTTATCCCATGCTCCATCAATAGAATGCTTCCCTCCGGCTTGCACCATCGTCGAAGCTTCTTCATGACGCGCAGCGGGTTCTCATAGCTACAGAAGGATAACGTAGAGACAATCGTATCGAAGGAACGGTCCGGAAATTCCAGCCCTTCGATGTCCGTCAAAATAAAATCCGCATCAAGACGACATCCGGCCGCAACTTCCCGCGCTTTACTCAGCATCTCACTGCTAAAATCGGCAGCAGTCACTTTCACTCCTCCGGGGTAATACGGGAAATTCGCTCCAGCCCCTACGGCAAGCTCCAGCACTTCTCCGTTCGCATGGTTGAGAAGGTCCCGGCGCCATCTTCGCAAAGTCTGACCTTCTTTTCTTCTGCCGTATTGAGCGGCTTGCCTGTCGAACAATCGAATTTGCTTCGCCTTATCCATCTCATTCCTCCTCGACCAAGACAGAAACTAAGATGACTATACCGCAAAAATAAATAAGCCGCTATGGCGTGAAAGTTTCAATTTAAATGCCATAGCGGCGAGATTCCGGTTCATGCTGTTTGACTTTTGCCGATACGGGTCGAGATGACAGCGGCCAAGACACAGACAAAACCGGCGGCGATGAACGCTGTCGAGTATGTGCCCAGCCAGTCGCGAATAGCTCCTGCGCCATAAGCGGCCGTGGAAGCGCCAAGCTGGTGGGCGACGACGATCCAGCCGAAGATCATGCCGGAGCGCTCCTTTCCGAACTCTTGCGTCGAGAGCTTCACCGTTGGCGGTACGGTGGCAATCCAATCAAGGCCGTAGAATACGCTGAAAACCAAAAGTTCCATCGGACCGGCACTGAGCGCGTAGGGCAAAAACAGCAGCGACAATCCGCGAAGCCCGTAGTACCAGAAAAGCAGCCACCGGCTATCGAAACGATCGGATAGCCATCCGGATAAAGTCGTGCCCACCAGATCGAACAGGCCCATCAGGGCGAGCAAGCCTGCTGCCATCACTTCTGCGATGCCGAAATCGCCGCAAGCCGGAATCAAATGCGTGCCGATCAGGCCATTCGTCGAAAATCCGCAGAAGAAGAACGTGCCCGAGAGCAGCCAGAACGCTCGGCTCTTGAGTGCCGAACGAAGAGCAAGCAGCGGCGATAGAAACAGATTGCCTTGAAACGGCACTGGCGCCTCTACTTCCATCGCGCCATAAGCAGCCGTTCCGATATCCGATGGATGATTCCTCATGAAAACAGCCACCATAAGCAGCAAGATGACAAGTACGGCAACGGCCGCATACACCGCGTATTTCCATCCGGCATGAACGGTAATTTGAGCAAGCAGCGGCAGAAATAGCAGCTGACCGGTAGCGGCGCTGGCGGTCAGAATGCCGACGACAAGTCCACGGCTTTTGACGAACCAATTGTTCGAGATCGTGACGCCGAGTACGTTCGCCATAAAACCGGTCGCAATACCGGTGACGAGCCCCCACAGCACTTCAAACTGCCAGATGGCGGTCATCAAAGGGGTCAGCGCGAGTCCTGCCACCAAGGTAGAGATCGCGAATATCATGACGCGCCGTACGCCGAACCGTTGCAGGAACGCGGCCGAGAACGGACCGACCAACCCGTACAGTAAAATCCCCATAGAGACGACGCTTGAGATGCCGCCTCGGCTCCAGCCGAATTCTTTTTCGAACGATAACATAAAGATGCTTGGCATCGAGCGAATGCCGGCGGATACAAGCAGCGTCACGAACGTGACGGCGACGACGACCCAGGCGTAATGGATACGCGGCTGCTTCCTGTAAAAGGTTTCAGTCTGAGGCAAATGATTCATGATCTCACCATTCTTTAATTTTGTTTGTACATACAATATAACTCGCATGGAAATGCGTATCACTTTTCCATTTCTTCGCTGGAAAAAACCAATTGCCTCGAGAGCTCCGACGCGAACGACTTGCCCAAAACCTCTTCGTACCGTTCGCTCAAGTTTTTGGATGCCTGCTTAATCACAGGCAGCACATCTGCCCCCTTCGGGGTCGGATAGATACGTACTGTTTTGCCTTCCACCTCGCGCTTTACAAGCTTTCTAGTCTCCAGCTTATCGACAAAACGGGTCAGTGTTGACGGCGCCACAGACAATTTCTCGGCAAGCTCTTTCTGGGAGATGCCGGGCGTCCCGACCGCAAGCCGAATCAAGTAGCCGTACATCGGGCTTAATCCCGTCGGGGCAAATGCTTCTTCCGCGATCTTCGTGATCGTGCGGCCTAGCCGATTCGCGGTGAAAAATAAGCAGTTGGTCAAAAAGCTTTCATCCGGTTCGTTCATTTCGGCACCTCCACCTATTTTGTATGTACAACAAATATAAAGACATTGTATTCGGATGTCAATGGGGGGCGTTTCATCTTTGCACGGCAAAAAACCGATTGACAACGGAATCGTTTGTATGTAAATTAATTAAGCAATACCAAGTAAAACACTTGACTTAGGAGGGAAATTACATCATGAACGATATCCAAAACAACTTGCTCTCGGCGGTCGAAACAAACTGGTACAGCTTTGTGACGTCCATAATCGCATTCGCCATTCTGTTCTTTTTGGCAAGAAAGCGGCTCGGATTTGGACTACGCGTTATTATCGGAATGGGACTCGGCCTCGTCGTAGGGATTATTTTTCAGAATCTGGGCTACGAGACGAAAGGCATTACAACGTTCGGGAGCATTTATGTCAATCTGATCCGAATGCTCGTTATTCCGTTGGTATTCATTCTCGTCTTGAACAGCATCTCGTCCTTAACGAGTCTGGATTATTTACGCAAAATCGGATTCAAGACGTTCGCTTGGTTTCTTGGCACGACGGGCGTCGCTTCGATTATCGGTCTGTTGATCGCCCTGCTGTTTAACCCGGGAAGCGGCATTCAACAAGCCGTTCCGGAAGGCTTCACGGCCCGCGAGATTCCGACGTTCTCTCAAGTCATTCTGGATCTCGTACCGTCAAATCCATTCAACGAAGCCGCTCAAGGTAAGGTCGTGCCCGTGCTGATCTTCGCCCTCTTCCTTGCGGTTGCCATAATCAAGGTCGGCTCCAAGAACGCCGAAGCCGTCAAACCGGTTCGCGATCTGATTCAGTCGGCCACGCAAGTGATGCATCAGGTCGTCAAATTCATAATCCGCTTGACGCCTTATGGCGTGTTCGCGCTGATTGCCGGAATTACCGCCAAATACGGTTGGGATACGCTCCAAGAACTCGGTAGCGTCATCGTGACGTCGTATGTCGCGCTAATTGTTCACTTCGTCCTCGTGTTCGGCGGACTCGTTCTGTTCGTTGCGAAGGTGAATCCAATTCGGTTCTTCCGCAAAATTTACCCGACGATCGCCGTCGCTTTCACCACCCGGAGCAGCTATGCCGTCCTTCCCGTGAATCTAGAGGTTATTACGAAGAGGTTGCACGTTTCGCCGCGCATCGCGAGCTTCGTAGCCCCGCTTGGCGCATCCGTCAACTTTAACGGCTGCGGCGGCATATGGCCCGCGATCGTCGCGGTGTTCACCGCTCAAGTATTTGGAATCGACCTTTCGATTACGGATTACATCATTCTTGTCATTGTTAGCATCATCTCTTCGATCGGCGTAGCCGGCGTGCCCGGCCCTGCGGTCATCTCGACAACCGTCGTGCTTACGGCGCTTGGCCTTCCGCTCGAAGGAATCGCGATCGTCGCGGGCGTAGAAGCGCTCATCGATATGGGCCGTACCGCGGTCAATGCGACAGGCACGACCGTGACCTCGCTGTTGGTCGCCAACTCCGAAGGCGAGTTCGACCGCGAAGCATTCAATCGCGACGAGGACGAGGAAGATATCGCTTTGAATGCCGTATAATCTAACTTAGCGTTAGTATCGCATGAATTGACTAAAGAAACTCCGATCGGTTGGATCGGAGTTTCTTTTATTTTAAAAATTAGATTAATGTGTACTTTACAATAGTGTGCGTCACACACTATAATAACGACAGGTGATAAATATGGATGAAAAAACCAAATCCGAAGAATTGATTCAAGGGCTAATGCAGGAGCTTAGGCGCGGAACATTGATGATCAGCGTTCTAAGCCAGCTGAAGAAGCCGCAGTACGGGTATTCACTCGTTACTGTACTGGCGGATCGGGGAGTAGATATCGATGCCGGCACATTGTATCCGCTGCTTCGCAGGCTGGAGAAGCAAGGCCTGCTCGCTAGCCAGTGGGACACCGACGAAGCTCGTCCGCGTAAATATTACCTGCTAAGCGAGCTGGGCAAAGATGTGTACGACAGGTTATGTACCGAGTGGAAGAAGATGACGAATATTATGGAGGGATTAATCGATGGCAGCGGTGAAGAATGATGCAGAACTGATCGACCGTTATGTTTATGCGGTTACCAGTAGATTGCCTGCCGGACAGCGGGCGGATATTGAGCGTGAACTTCACGGACTGATCGAGGATATGCGAGAAGAACGGTCGCAAGGCAGAGAAGATCATGCAACCCTTACAGTAGAAGTACTAACGGAGCTTGGTCATCCCGGGAAACTGGCGGCGCAATATCGCGAGACAAAAAGATACTTGATCGGTCCGGAGTTGTTCGATAGGTACTGGGTTGTTCTAAAGGTCGTTGGAATCTTGTCGTTAATCGGCGTTACGATTGCATTTGGAATTCAACTCATTCTGGATCAGTCCAGCACGGAACAACTAATTGTCAATTTTATAGGTTCGTTGTTTGAGGTAGGCGTTTATACGGTGGCTTGGGTGACTATCGTTTTCGCAATAATGGAGTACACCGGCGTGAAAGCTGCCGATATCGGTCGAAAGAAAAAAGGTGCCTGGCACCCTTCGGAATTGCCCTCTATTCCGGACAACGGAGCGCGAATTCGAATATCCGGTTCAATCGTGTCGATGATGTTCTACATTTTCTTTTTCGTGATTTTCGTCTATTCCAACCTGTTTGGCGTCTTTCTTCATGTTGGGTCTTCAGCATACACGTATATCCCATTTTGGAATCAGGATATTGTCCACCAATTTTTTCCTTTCTTCTACGGTTTGCTAGCCTTGTTTATCTTGCGGGAAGCGATCAAGCTGTTCATCGGGCAATGGACGACGAAACTTGCGCTCTATACGCTCGCTGCGGATGCAGCTATATTCATTATTTACGTTTTCTTGTTGGCCGACCAGTCGATCTGGAATCCGAGCTTCATGAACGATTTGCTTGCGTCGGGAGCGGTTACGAGGAATGTAACAGCAAGTACTGATAGCTATACGACTGTTAGCCGGATATGGGATATCATTCAGGAGAGGGCGCTGCTCATTATCGCACTGGTGATGGTTATCGAGAATGCGTCCAATTTCTATAGAGCGACCAAGAGCCACGTATCGACGAAGGAACGTGTGGCAGGCTGATTCCTAGGGAGTAAAAAGAGGCTGAAACCACCGAGTGCATTGCCATCAACCTCACGCATAACCTAAAGAAACTCCGACCTGACTGGGTCGGATTTTCTTGTTGCATCGAGTTTTTGGAATTTTGTAAAATGGAAAAAAATGATATAATTATGTTGATTTTTTTCATTAATCGTTTGGGAAACGGGTGGGAAATGACAAAGAATCTGTTCTTAGATTTTCTTGATATTTTATTCCCGATTTTGCTTTATCAATTTGTTTTGCTTACCAAATCTTCAATAAAAAGATCATCTATAACGAACCAAATCTTGCTTGGCCTATTGTGCGGAACAGCAATCCTATTATCCATGGTGCTGCCTAGCGTGATTGAAAATGACTTTAATGACGATCTAAGAAACATCCCGCTGATTGTTTCCTTATTGTATGGGGGATTCATTAGCGGAGTTGTTTCTTTTGTTTGCTTAGCCTTATGTCGATTATTTATTGAAGTTGACGGTTCTTTTGCTCAGGTTGCGGCAGCAGCAATTGTTTTTGTTGTGGCCTCCTGTTTTAACCCTCGTTTTCTAAAAAGAAAACCTGCAAATCGGATAATCATCACGATATGCCTGCTGATTTTTTCATGGCTAACGTCATTGCTTTCCGCGATCTACTTGAACCAGGCCAACGAATTTACTGATCTCATGATCGTGCAAGTAAGTCTTATTCAACTTGCCGCAATGATGATGACTGTCTTTTTAATGGAAGTAACCCTGAAGACAACCACCATGCAAGAGCACCTTTTACATACAGAAAAGCTAAGTCTAGCAAGTCATTTGGCTTCTTCGGTAGCTCACGAGCTTCGTACGCCGCTAACCGTTATCAAAGGGTTTATCCAATTGTCATTAAAAAACTCGGAGGGGAAAACCAAAGCGTACTTGGAGAATGCCAAATCCGAACTTAATCGTGTGGAGTACACTTTAAGCGATTTCTTAAACTATGCAAAGCCGCAGCTTGAGCATATTGAAGATTTCGCCATTTCGGATATGTTTAATCAAATGATGGAACCTATTTATCAATTATCGCAAATGAAAGATGTACGATTGGAAATACACTCCGATGACGATCTATGGATTAGAGTAGACCGGCTAAAGTTCGTTCAAGCCATTACAAACATTGCGAAAAATGCGATAGAAGCCTCCAACTCGCATTCTGGTACCGTTTCAATACAAGCATTTAAAGGGAGCGACTCCGATGTGTGTATTAAAATTATCGACAATGGGTGCGGAATGTCGGAGGATGAATTGGACAAACTCGGAACCCCCTTCTATTCAACCCAAAACAATGGAACCGGACTCGGATTAATGGTCTCTTTTAAGATTATTAAAGCATTTAACGGGAAAATCGAATATAAAAGTAAAAAGGGCAAAGGAACGGAAGCTCTAATATGGTTGCCGTCCATAAATCAAGTGTCATAACCATTAAGAGAGGGAATCTTAACGCGTACTGTCGTTCCATAACCTATCCGGCTTTCTATTTGCACCCCATAATCTTCTCCAAATAGCAGCTTTATTCTATTATTAATATTGGAAAGACCGATACTTTTCCCGGCGGCGCTGTTTTCCGTTTTCTCCGAATATTCCCTGTTCAGTTTCGCTTTAATGGTCTCAAGCTCATCCTTGCCTATCCCTCTTCCGGAATCCGACACTTGAAAGATTACATCGCCGTTCTCGTCTATACTCCCGTTCACACGAAGATGTCCTCCTGCATCCAACCTTTCGAGACCATGATACACTGAATTTTCAACAATGGGCTGCAAAATCATTTTAGGCGTTTTCATTTCCAATATCGTTTCATCCACATTTACTTCCATAGAAAACTTGTCTTCGTATCGAATGGAAATAATATTCATATAGGCCTTAATACTTTCAATTTCTTCACTTATCAGAACTAGATCGTCGGTTTTAATGCTGTATCGAAAAATCTTGGACATACATGAAGTGATCTGCGCGATTTCCTTGCTTCCGTATTCAAGTCCGATACTGCTTATGCAATTTAATGTATTATAAAGGAAATGCGGATTGATTTGATTCTGCAAGGCGGAAAATTCAGCCTGCTTTTTGCTCAGTTCCGACTCATATAACCGAGCCTGCGTGTTGAACATGTTTCGTGTCATCTCTTCCATCTTGTCGATCATGCTGTTTATCGCATAAGCCAAAACGCCAATCTCGTTTGTCGAGCGCACCTTTACTCGATAGCCTATATCTCTTTCGCCGATTTTTCTCATATCCGCCACAAGCCCCATAACAGGCCGCGTGAGATTATTCATCAAAAAATACCCCAAAATAATCAAGCTTAGAATGATGCCGATTCCTGCTATTATACTTATACTTTTTAACGCATTCATGTCCGTCGTCAATTCATGCACCGGAATGAAGCTTACGATGCTCCACCCTTCCGCCTGTTCCAAGTCCTTTTTGTGAACGATTACGTCCTCTCCGTTTATTTTGGTTTTTAGCCCATCGGTCAAACTATTGCTGTCTAGGGAATGGATATCCTCAAATAAAAAGTCTCGGTCATTCTCGCTATTCGATGCAATGACCTCATTTCGGCTGTTCAGAATATATAGAGTGGAGTTAGGCGTCAGTTCCGTATTCTCGACAAGTTCTTGCATCTTTTCCATATTGACCATAACCGAAAGATAACCTGTTTTTTGAGAAAAATGGACCCCGCCGATCGATTCGATAATGGGTGCTATATAAAAGAAATTTTCTCTTCCTGTTTTTTCGTCTTTTAATATTTTTGTAAACGTTCCTTTATTCACAGGTTCGCTTTCATTTTTGTATGCACTGATAAATTCATCGTATTGTTTTAAAAAAAAACATCTCCATTGGCGTAAGCTAAACTGCTAACTCGTCTTTCCTGATTATCGTTAATAACAATTCCGTTCACATAGGAATTAAAGGACCTCATATATTCCATTAGATCGATGACATATGGGCCTAAATCAAAACCCCTCTTATAGTCGTCATCTTCAATGGTAAATTCTTGTATCTTTTTATTATTAGCGACTATGCTCGTACTGACTTTGATATCGTTAAAAACGGAATCTATTTTTTGGCGCGTTTGTTCGATTATTGTATTTCCGTAATTGGCGGCTCTTTTCTGAGTCAGATTATAAAAGCTGTAATAAAAGAAAAATTCCATTGCCGTAAATAAAATAATCGCAATCAAAAAGATCAGCAAGATCTGATGTTTAAGTTTCACTCTGCTAATTTGCACATGCCTCACTCCGATCAACTTTTCTGAATCTCGTAGGCGTTATCCCGCATTGTTTCTTGAATACTTTATTGAAATAATAGTAATCCATAAATCCAACTTTTATCGCGACTTCTTCAATGGACAATGTCGTGTTTTTCAAAAGCTCGCCGGCTTTTTTTATCCTCAAATCGGTGATATATTCCGAAAAGGTTTTGCCCAAATTTTTTTTGAATAATTGGCAGCAGTACACTTGGTTAATAAAAAATTTTGCGGATAAATCTTTAAGATAGAGCTTGTTATGAAAATGAGTATCTATGTATTTTACCATCTGAATAAAGTAAGAGTTAATATTCCCTTCATGAATATGCTGATTGTTCAGCTCCTTGATGTAGATAAATACATCATGTAAAAAACCGCATAATGAATCAAAGTTTTCAAAGCGCTCCTTCAGTTCGGAGTAATTCAGGAAATCCAGTTCCATGTCCTTCAGTTCTTCGTAAAATGTGCCCAGCAGTACGCTGACCACTTGATTCCATAAATAAACTACCTCGCCCATGCCCAGATCATGATGCTTGAAAAAATCGACGAATCCATTAATAACTTCATCCATTTCCTCAAACTTCTTCTCTTGAATAATCGAAGAGATCTCATCAATTAACGGCTTGATGCGGCTTAGCTTTTGCTCATACCTAAATATACCTTTTTCTTCATAGAGGAATACTTTTGACGCTGCGATATCAGCTTCCTTGATCAGCTTCGAAATATGGTCGATATGATTAGAAATACTGCTGATTCCTACCGCTTTTATATCCGGACTCGCAAAAGCCGCACTATCAATCCGATCAATCCCATCCGATTCTTTTTCGCTCCTGAGAATATACAGTTTTTTTCTTGATCCTAATTCAACTTCCAACGTATTTTCCATATCCAATAGTTTTGTTTCGCTGCAATTGTTTTTCTCGCTGTTCGAATAAATAATAAGCACGCGATAATAATCGTTAGATGAACGATCGAAAAGTGGAGTTAATCTCTTTAATTCATTTTTATCCGTTGAGGTTAACGCCTCTAAGATTACGTTATTTCTCATACTTCTCTTCTGAGAAAAATGCAATGCCAGCTTTTCGATTAATGGATCTGCCATTTCAATATCTATAGGTTTTAGGAAATAATCCAGCGCTCCATATCTTAAGGCCTCCTGCGCATAAGCAAATTCGGAGAAACCGCTTACAATTACAAACTCAACATCCAACCCCTTTTTTTTCGTCATCCCGATCAGGTCAAGGCCGGAAATTTCAGGCATTCTAATATCCGTAAAAACCAGGTCCGGACTCTCCTCGCATATAAAATCAAATGCCTTATGGGCGCTTGTAAATTGACCCGTTATTTCGAACCCGTATTTATTCCAGTCAAATGCATTGCGTATTCCTTTTATTGCCCAGGGTTCATCATCTACAATAATAACACGATACATAAGTACCCCCTTGAAACTCTTAAATTCATATAAGCCGCTGATCCGTCAACGGCCTATATGAATGTACAATTTTTATTATTTATTCGCTTGCATAGCTTCGTATATCTTCACGTTTTCATCCATAACGGCCTTCCCGCCTGCTGCCATAAACTCTGTAACCATCTTATCATACAAATTGTCGAATTCGGATGGCTTGCAGGAAATGAGCTTATCCGTCATTTGCTTGTTCATATCCTCAAGCGTTTTGCCAAACTTAATTTTGGACTCATTTGGCGTATCGAAGTAGTAGAGTGTGTAAGTGTCCGTAGTATTGATTTTGTACGATTGTTCTGCAACCTCTTCCAATCCCGGAGCCGATGCAGCTAAAGCTTTAATATTCTTCACAGGGTCGCCAAGCGACACGCCGTTTACAACCAAGGTATAATCCAGATTCATATAGCTGGTTTGCATATTGTCCCCTGTTTGGTTGATCACCTGAGGAATGCCGTTAACCACGTTGTGATTAACCCCTTCTTCCCCGTATTGCAGGAAGTATAATACTTCAGGGCTGGACATCCAGTCTAGATATTTAATGGCCAATTCCGCATTTTTACTGCTTTTAGGGATGATGACATTTATTCCGTTTTCGTTGTACGCGATTTTCTTATACTTACCCTCGTAATTTGTAAATGTGTCAATCGGAACATAGTTTGCTTCGGGCACATTCGCTTTTAAGGGCTCGCTGATTTTTTGCCTTAACGGATAGTCCCAGTTGGCACTGAAGAATCCGACTTTACCGTTTGTAACGTCGGCATCCACTTGCTGCGCTGTTTTATCCAGAGCAAAATCGGGGCTGATTAATTTCTCATTATAGAGCTTGTTGAGAAACTTAAGCGCTTCCTTGTTTCCAGGTTTTTGCCAACCCCAACTCTCAGCTGCTACGAATTCTTTCTCAGGTTGCTCCTCCCAGAATGACTCGGGTAAGTTTCCGGTGTTGTAGTTCATACCGGTTGTTGCCAATCCCCAAGGGATAACCCCATCGACGCCTCCGGGATTTTTATCTCTGAATGCAACTAAAGTATTATATAATTCATCGCGGGTAGTCGGGAGAGGCAACCCCAATTTATCGAGCCAATCCTTTCTGATAAACATGCCATTCCAAGCCAGCGAAGTTCTCTTCGCGGGTATGGCCATCTGTTTCCCGTTATACTTGCCATACGAAAGAACTTTCTCCCCTAGAAAATTCTTTAAGTCCTTACCGTGCTCCGCCAACAAATCATCCAATTGCATAATACCGTTCATTTTAGCGTATCTGTGTACGGTGTTGACGTCATAGGTAAATGAGATATCCGGCGCCTCGCCTGCCGCCATCAATACATTAAGCTTATCCACTTCCTGAGATCTCGGGACCGGAACGAATTTCACAATTGCATTGTTCTGCTTTCCGAAATTGTCATTGATATATCTTGTCCATGTATTGTTGTTCATGTCCGGCTGTCCCTGAATGCCTCTGTCGAATATTTCAACTGTTAGCGTAACCGGCGGACCTGAAGGCTTCTCCTCTTTCGCTGGCGTAGACGTTGAGGTTGAGGTTGAAGATGACGTGGGCTGGCTTTCTTTTGCATTATTGCTTCCGCATGCTGCCAATGAACTTGTTAGTAACGTCAGAGCTGACAATACAACCAACATTTTTTTAATTTTCATATTAACCCTTCCTTCATCGATTAGTCACTTTGAAACCCCACTGCAATTCGCGTTAGCCTCACCGAAGTCGAGGCGCTTCTTTCCCTGCCGCTGCCTGATTTACAGAATATCAACCCCCTTCAAGCCAGTAAATGATCACCCTTTAATTGCCCCCGTCATGACACCGTCAACAAAATATTTTTGAAGTTTAGGGTAAATCAGCAATATAGGGATTGTTGCAAACATTACGCTTGCTGCCTTCAATGACTCAGGAACAATATAAGCCCCCATACTTCCTTCGCCTTGCTGGGAATCTAACTGCTGATTTGCCGTTATGATTTGGTACAGTTTTAATTGCATGGGATACAAGTTCTTATCGGTGATATAAAAAAGCGCATCCTGGAAACCATTCCATCTATCAACCGCGTAAAAGAGGCTTAAAGTTGCTATGGCAGGCAAAGATAACGGAAGAACAATGCGAAAAAGTATCCCTAGATCATTGCAGCCATCTATAGCTGCCGACTCTTCCAAGCTTTCCGGAAGCTCTGAAAAAAAGGTTTTTAGGATGATCATATTGAATACGCTCATAGCACCGGGCAAAATTAACCCCATCATGGTATTTGTCAATGCCAGTTCCTTTACCAGCATGTAGCTCGGTATTAAACCTCCGCTAAAATACATGGTAAACACCATAATGGATAAGATCGTGTTTCTTCCTTTTAATCTTTTCTTTGTAAGCGGATATGCCGCACATATCGTTAAAAACATACAAGCGAATGTAAATAGAATGGTAAGCACAATCGTGTAGCCTAGTGTATAAATCATCTCCATATCGTTTAAGATCGTTTTATAGGTTTCGATTGTGAATTCGACCGGCCAAAGTGTAACCTTCTGAGAGATAATCGCATTATTCGAGCTTAGGGAAAGCGCAATCATATATAAGAATGGAACCAGACAAGTAATCGCTACGCCAGTAAGAATTAGGATAATCACGATATCAGCAACATTCGTTTTTCTTTTTCTGATCAACAGTCTCGCCCTCCTTACCAAATTCCTTGCTCGCCAATTTTTTTAGCTATATAATTTGCCGTTACCAAAAATACTAATCCTACGACAGACTGAAACAGTCCAACTGCCGTTGCCTGCGAAAAATCGCCAGACCCGATCCCTACACGGTATACAAATGTACTAATGACATCGGAGTTTTCGATTACTAGTGAGTTCCCCATAACGTAGGGTCGATCAAACCCGATCGAGAGCATCTTTCCTATTTGTAAGATAAGCAAAATAATAATTGTAGGCTTAATTCCTGGCAAAGTAATATGCCATATTTTACGAAGTCTGCTGCTCCCATCAATGTCCGCTGCCTCGTATAGCTCCCTATTGATTCCGGTTATTGCCGCTAAATATAGGATGGTGCCCCATCCTGCATTTTGCCAAATCCCAACAAGGACATACATGATCAGCCAGTTCGTTTTATCAGAGAGAAACTCAATTTTGCCTAAACCAAGATCGTTTAGAACGGTATTCACCATGCCATTCGCGGAAAATAGCAGAAATACCATCCCTCCGATAATGATCCAGGACAAAAAGTGCGGCAAGTACAGAACAGCTTGGGTTATTTTTTTAAATCTCTTAAATTGGATTTCATACAGCAAAATGGCCAGTATGATGGGTGCCGGGAAACCCGCTATTAAATCCAGAAAGTTCAAAACAAGTGTATTCGTCAGAGCTCGGTAAAAACTATTTTGTTCAAAAATGAATTTGAAGACATCAAGCCCCACCCATTCGCTGCCGCTGATTCCTTGAAAGATGTTGTAATCCTGAAACGCCATTAAAATTCCATAGATTGGAGCATATTTAAATATGAACATATACGCCATTGGCAGCAGTAAGAGTAAATATAGCAGATAATCTCTCTTTATCGCTTGTATGAAATTGTTCTTTCGGGTTTTTCTGTTGATTGTGGCATTTGCTTCGATGTCTAAAACCGCTTTCATTTTTATCATCCCTCTTTTGCGTAAGTTCTAACTCAACACCTGTCTGTAGAAATGTTGGCGCTGCAGCTCTGAGCGGCGATGTCATGTCATTAATGATACTCTCAACCGAAATTAATAAAATGGAATTAATTAAATGAATTTTGTACTATTTTTAATTTCATTGACTAATTAATCCTATGGGATTAGTATAAATTATACAGTGGCGAAGGATGAAATAAATGACAACAGAAAGGTGAGATTATCTATGACAGAGTCACTTATTGTTCGCTGGCATCAAGAGGTTGAGGACAAGCTTGAGGATCGTATTGTCGGCTGGCGCAGATATTTGCATCGGCATCCCGAGCTGTCGTTCGAGGAGAAGCAGACGGCCGCTTTTATAGCAGCCGAGCTGGAGAAGCTTGAACTGGAAGTGCGCACAGGCGTAGGCGGCGGGGGTGTGCTGGGCGTGCTACGGGGCAGTCATCCGGGCGCGACGATCGCGCTAAGAGCCGATTTCGACGCGTTGCCGATCCAGGACGAAAAGCAGACCGAATACGCATCGACCGTTCCCGGCGTTATGCACGCGTGCGGGCATGACGGACATACCGCATCACTGCTAGGGGTCGCGTCGCTGCTAAGCGAACAGCGGGAGCAACTGCACGGTACGGTCGTATTTCTGTTCCAGCATGCGGAAGAGAAGACCCCGGGAGGCGCTCAGGCCATGATTGCCGACGGCTGTCTTCATGACGTGGATGCCGTGTTCGGCATTCATCTTTCCACTGAGCTGCCAGTCGGTCAAATCGGGTTTTGCAGCGGAAGCTTCATGGCTGCCGCTGACGCCTTCACGATCCAAGTCGAGGGAAGAGGCGGGCATGCAGCCCGTCCTCACGAAACGGTCGATTCGATTGCAATTGCCTGCAGCCTGGTCGGACAGCTGCAGCACATCGTCAGCCGTAGAGTTGATCCGATGCAGCCTGCCGTTGTCAGCATCGGTAAAATTCAAGGCGGCACTGCGTTTAATGTTATCGCGGAAAAGACGCTGCTGGAGGGTACGGTCCGCACCTTCGATCCCGAGGCCAGAGACCTCATCGAGCAGGAGCTCCGGGGCATTGCCGACGGAGTGGCGCGCGCCTCGCACGCGTCCATTCACATCGACTATCTGCGCGGCTATCCCACGCTAGTCAATCACGACAAGGAAACCTCGATTGTGCGCGAGGCTATCGCCGATACAATGCCCGATGCCATCATTAAAGAACTGGAAAGGCGAATGGGTGCTGAGGACTTTGCCTACTATTTGCAGCATAAACCGGGCAGTTTCTTCTATGTCGGCGCGCGCGGAGCGGACGAGAGAACCCATTATCCGCACCACCACCCCCGCTTCGACATTGATGAACGCGCGCTCGTGCTGTCGGCAAAAGCTTTTTTGAGTATTGTGGGTCAATACCTGACAAAGCCGGTCGGGACAGAATTCATCACGACCGGCTTGCATTCACTGCCGCAACAGTCGATTTAAGAGGGCTGTCTAAATAAGATTTCATGCTCCTTGCGTTCGACATGCAGCTTCCAATAAGCATCCGCGATGACCGCCGGATCGTAATACGTATTCGGCTTTACGCTTCCGGCGATCGTCACCGTGCCGACGAAAATTCCCTTAGGCTTAAGCTCCTCGCTCAGCGTGAGCGCATAATTGCGTACGGCCGCCTTGCCGATGGACAGCGCAGAGTAACTCGCAGCAGGAAACAAAGAGAGGCCGCCGCCCGTAATTAAGATCGTTCCGGATTGCTTCTCCAGCAAATCCGGCAGCACTTGACGGACGCTCTCCACCGCTCCGATCACATCGACCTGAAGGTGCCGGGTGAGCGTTTCGTTCGTTAAGGAAGACGGTTGGAGCGCCTCGATGATCGCAGCGTTGTAGATCAACAGTTCCGGCGAGCCATACTGCTCTTTGATCGTTTGAAAGCCTGATTCAATAGAAGCCGGGCTGCCCGCATCAACTATGGTATAATCTGCTGTAATCCCTTCATTTCGCAGCTGCGACACGAATTGCTCCAATGCCGTCTCACTGCGTGCCGCCAATACGACATGAAAGCCATTTTGACCGAATTTACGGGCAACATGCAGGCTGACACCCGGCCCCGCTCCAACGATTACCGCCACTTTTTTGCTCATCATTCATCCTCCTATAGATGATCTATTGTATTCCTATGCATTTACTTGGATTATACGCCAAATAAATGAAAAAAGGTAGTCAGAGGAGACTGTCGACATTGATGGAATCAAAAGAATCACTTGCTGCAGAAACAGCTCGCTTAGCTAGCCTTATCAGCACCCACGCCCCATATGATGGAACTTTCGGGAAACGCATCCCTAGCCTGTCCGTCAGTCGTTATTCGCAAGTCAATGAAAACTCTGTAAACTCATTCGACTTGCCCTCCATGTTAATCGTTGCTCAAGGTGCTAAGACTGTGACCGTTGGGCAAGAGGTCTATCGATTCCATCAATCGCAAATCCTGATGCTTCCCGTTGCCCTTCCTATTGCTTTGAAGGTCACTCAAGCTAGCCATCGTGAGCCTTATCTAAGCGTGAAATTGGTTCTAGACCCGCATAAAATTGCTGAATTAGCCCTCCGAGTATATCCAAAGGGCGTGCCAGCCGTAACGAAATGGAGCGCAGGTATTATTCTGGATGCCGACGTAGGGATGATTAGCACTGCATCAAGACTGTTGAATTGTTTGACGAATACCAGTGATGCAGAATTGCTTGGCCCCCTTGCGATGGATGAAATTTTAATCCGAGTTCTGCGCAGCCCTATTGGAGCTCGCATCGCCGAACTTGGTTTTCCAGGATCGGAAGCCAATCGAGTAACGAGAGCGATTACTTGGCTTCGTGATCATTACTCCGATCAAATAAAGGTTGCTGAATTGGCTGATATGGTACACATGAGTGAATCCACTTTTCGAGTGCACTTCAAATCCATTACTTCAATGAGTCCTTTACAATACCAAAAAGCACTTCGCCTGCATGAAGCAAGACGGCTAATGCTCTCCGAAATCATGGATGCGACAACGGCGTGCTATCAAGTAGGTTATGTTAGCCCCTCTCAATTTAGTCGAGATTACAGCCGCTTTTTTGGAAGTCCACCACGCAGAGACGTTATCGGGTTACGTCAACAAGTAACGAGTGGTTAATGACTATTCAAAGATCTAAAAAGAGAACGCCGCAATAAGGGCGTTCTCTCGAACACAGCTATGCTTCCTCGCTGCGGTCTGTGGCTAGCGGCGGGTCGATCGACAACGCCGTGATCTCGTTTCTCCACTCATCCGTGAAATCCAGATCTACTGCCGCAAGAGACGGCTCCAGTTGCTCTACATTGCGGGCGCCGATAATCGGTGAAGTAATCGCCGGGTGGCTAAGCACCCAAGCTACCGCTAAGGTGGCTGGATGAATGCCATGCTCGCGGGAATATGCGGCGAATCTGTCCGCAATATCGTAATAGACATGGCTCTCATAGCGTTTCGTATAGTTGCTCTGTTCCACCAGCCTGCCGGAATCAGGCCTCTTGCCGATTCCGTATTTACCGGTCAGCAATCCCCCGCCGAGCGGACTGTAGCTAATAACCCCGAGCTTCTCCGATTCGGCCAGCGGCAGAAGCTCAACCTCGGCTTGGCGCTTAACGAGGTTGTACATGGGTTGAATCAGCTCGAAGCCGGCTAGGCTTTCTCTCGCCGAGATGCCAAGCGCCTTGGCGATCTGCCAAGCTGCCCAATTGCTCACGGCGGGATATAATATTTTTCCTTGCCGACGCAGATCATCCAATGCGCGTACTGTCTCCTCGATCGACGTTAGCGAATCGAAACGATGAATAAAATAGAATTCGATACGATCCGTTTTAAGCCGTTTCAAACTCTTCTCCACCGACTGAAACAAGTGTCTGCGCGAGGCACCTCGTGCGTTAGGATCGGTTCCGAATTGAAACCCGGCCTTCGAGGTAATGACCAATTCGTCCCGTTTGCCCGCGATAAGTTCGCCCAGAATTTCTTCTGCCACCCCGCCGCTGTAAACGTCGGCGCTATCGAAAAAGTTAATGCCTTTGTCCAAGCATCGATGAAACAATTGTTTGGACGTCTCCTTGTCGGCGTTGCCGCCGAACGACATCGTCCCGAAACAGAGCTCTGACACCTGAATGCCCGTTTTTCCAACCGTTTTATACTTCAAGTTCCGCTTGCCTCCATTGTCGACTATTTCCGCTAAATTTTGAATTCATGATAAACGCCGTTGAGGAACCACTTGCCTACGTTATGAAGCTTGAGGCGAGCCGGATCGTGCAGCGTATGGATGCGGACGTTACGCCAATGACGGTCGTAGTTGTACTTGCGATCCATCGAGGATGTGCCCGCGACTTCGAATAGGGCGTTCGTAATTTCGATCGCGGTCTCCGTAACGAGCCATTTCGCCGAATCCACCGTCAATGCGGCTTGTCCTGCCGTCTCCGCGTTCAGATCCTTCTTCGCTGCATCGATGGCGTCCGCGGCTCGATCTAGCAATGCTTCCGCTGCTTGCAAGCGAATGCCGAGCTCTCCGAACCGGCGGATCAGATCTGGCTCCTCCGACGCGCTGGTCGCCCCGCTGCCGTAAGCAGGACGCGTGCGCTCTCGGACGAACAACGCCGCATCCTCCAAAGCAGCCTTAGCGATACCGATGTCAACCGCCGCATGCATGATTTGACCAAATGCCGAGAAATACTGCGGTCCCTCGAAAATTTTCCAATGTTGGAATAGATCGCGTTCCGGCACTTTTACTTCCCGGAGCACGACGCTGCCACTAGCCGTCGTACGCTGGCCGATGCCAGACCAATCGTCCAGCACGGTTACGCCCGAAGCATGTCTCGGTACGAAAGCGGTCAATCGCTTCTCATCTTCATCCAGTGCAGTGACGGGAATCCAATGGGAATAAAGCGCCCCGGTCGAATAATATTTGCTGCCGGAAAGTTCATAACCTTCCTCGCCACCCGATTTCCTAATCGAGGTCAATATTCGTTTTTCGCCTTTGTTGCCGCTTCGCTCAGCCAAAGCATTGCCGAATTGAGCACCCTTCAGCACCTCACTGAAGAAAAAGCTTTTCTGTTCCTCGCTGCCGATAAGCTCGATTGACTTTAAAAAGAAATGATGGTTTTGCGGTATTTGACCAATCGATCCGTCGGCGTGCGAGATGATCTTGAAGATTTCCACAAGTGTGCGGGTACTCACGTCTGGCCCGCCGTACGCCTTCGGCACAACCAGTCCAAGTAAGCCAAGCTCTGCGAGTCGCTTCATTTCCCAGAGCGGTAGCTTGCGCCGACGATCCCGCTCCGAAGCACCCGGTCGAATCTCCTCAGCGAAAGTTCGTGCCGCCTCAAGCGCATCCTCGTCCCCAGTAAGTATCCGAGCTGGTTGACGATCTGTAAAGAACGAGTCCGGCAGATCACTCTCCGCATATTGGGAGATCGGCTCGTTCTGGGGAATCTCGATCTGCCCACCGTCCAAGAGCGATTGCGCCCTCTGAATGATTGCTTGGTCCAGCGCATCGTCCAATGAAACATTCTGTTTCAGCAAATCGAGCGACTGCAGCTCCTTCTGGAGGTGGACGAGACGGTTCCAATTGTCATCTGTGACGGCTGTCCCGAATTGTTTGTACAGGTGCTCCGAAAAGACAGACTCAACGGCTTCTTCGGGCAAACCGAATTGTTTGGCTGCGAACCTGTGCGCTTCGCCGTGGTTCTCCGAAGCCCAATTGGAAGCAAGGAAGAGATGGGCTAGAATGCGTTCCACCCATTCTGGATGTTCTACAATCAAGCCTGAGGAAGCTGTCAACACCGCCACGGCGGGATTATAGGAAATGTAATCCTCCAGTTCTCGAACGCCGAGCAACTGACGAGTCTGCTCAGTGAGAGCGTTGCTTGCGTAGACGGCATCCACCTTTCCGAGCAGCAGAGCTTGCAATTCCCGCCTCCCGGCATTTAAATCGTCCACTCCCTCAGTGTGATGGAGTTCTAACCAATTCAGTCTATCCGACGAGATCCCGGTCCGCATAAGCGCGGCATCCAGATTCTTTTTCGCTTCGCGAATGCGGATAACTTCATCGGGATTGCCGCTATAGGTGATATTCAGTTTAGTATTCTTCAAATCCGCCACGGTCCGAAAAGGCGATTCCGAACGTATGAGTATCGACTCTCGCCGATACTGAAGCGTAAGTCCGACGATGCGAATATCTTCCCCAGAAGATAAACGCCGCAGCACCCGCGCTGGACTCTCGAATTGAAGCGTATAATCAGCCGCAGTGCTTGTGCTAAACCTCAAACCGCTGCTTCCATAGGCACTGGCATATCGAATCGCCGGGATGCCTCTCCGCCGAAGATCGAGCGGCAACTCCCCAAGTTCGTAGGCAAGTCCAATTACGTCAGCAACTTCCGGCTCCACCACAGGCGGAGCTTCTATTTTAATCGACATACCTTTCCTCCTTTTTAGGTTGATCGAAATATACCTTGTATTGGAAAGGGCTGCTATTCGCATTTTCTCCAGTTAAATGGTCAAGACATTAATTGTTTGCAATTCCGGTCTGCCAGCCGATAGGTGGGCGAGTTCCATTAACCGTGTAGTCGCCCACGATTCTCTCTTTGTAGATCAGAGGGTTGTGTGAAGTGATCGTCCGGGCGTTGCGCCAATAACGATCCAGCCCTTTCGCTCGGGCGGTGGCCGAGGCGCCGAGCGCATCGAAGATGGAAGAAACGGCTTCCAGCGTTAGTCTGGCAACGACCGTCTGTGCTTGTGCCACTTCGATATCGGCCTCGTCTTTTATCTTATCCGCATACTCGGCATCGGCGGTCGCCTCGATGTCGTACACTCTCTGCAAGGCTTGTGCAGCCTTCAATACGATCGCTCCCGCGGCATACGCTTGGCTATGCACACGCCCAACAACCTGAAGCACTTGCGGATCCTCGGCAGAAGTGTTGGCTGCCGCATGCGAGAACGTTCTCCGGCGTTCCTTAACCGCCGCCGAGACATCCCTCGCAGCCGCCCTGGCAATACCCGCCAATGTCGCGAGATGAACCATCTGGACGAATGCCGTGCCATATTTCGGATACGATTCGCGTTTCAACACTTCGTCCTTGTCCACTGGCGTATCTGCAAACGTCGTCGTACCGCTAGCCGTAAGCGTCTGGCCGAATCCTGCCCAATCGTCCACAATGTCGATCCCTTTCGCCGTCACCGGTACGATCGCCGTCACAAATTCGTCTTCTTCGTCAGTTGCTCCCACGACGATCCAATCCGCATAGATCGTGCCCGTCGAATAATACTTCACTCCGTTTAGCCTCAAGTGTCCCTCACTCTTGGACAATTTCGTAGCGTAGCTCCCAACCTTCGACTCTCCGGTCTCCGTCTGAGCGTTGCCAATGAGAGCCCCCTCCGCCAACCGCTTCAGCCATCTATCCCGCTGCTCGCCTTCCGGCAAGCCCAAGATTCTCTCCGTGAAACCGAAATGAATTCGCATCGCCTGCGGCAGATTTGAATCCGCCTCCGCCAATTCGATCAGCAGGTTGAAAAATTCGGGAAGCGTTGCACCGAACCCGCCCTTTTCCTGGGGAATCCGTAAGGCTCCGAAGCCGATTTCCTTTAACCATCCGATTTCTTCGTATAGCAGTTTACGGTTTAAGTCTCTCTGAACGGAGCCTTCCCGAATTCGATGAAAAGTCTGTCTAAATCGATCTGCAAGCTGATCGTAGCTGTCCGAAGGATCGCTACCCCATACGCCTTTTGTGTCTCCCATCCTGCTCCTCCTTGTTGATTTCACAACTCAAGTGTTCGCCTTCCGATACGCTCAACGGACTCTTAACGACTGCTCCCCGGTAAAATTACCGGTAAGCAGCCGTAGGAGTCCCTAAGAATCGGTGCAGATCTTTTAATTACTTCGCTTTTTCCGCTTTAATATTTTCGATCAATTGATCTAACGTTTGTTGGAGCTGCTCGACCGGGATGTTCGTAACGAAGCTGGCTCCGTTCGTATCCTTTAATACGGCTTCTTCGATATCCGGCTGCTGATAGAGTTTAGCAAGCTCCAGGTAGGTAGCGTTATTAACGTCTGCCCTGCGAACGGCGAAGACATTGACATAAGGTCTTGTCGACTCGGCTTTAGGATCATCATGGAAAATAGCATCCGCTAGCTTCAGACCTGCTTGCCCCGCAATACCACCGTTAATAATCGATGCTGCAACATCCGGCAGAACACGAGGAGTTTGTTGGGCTACGACTGGAACGATTTTAATTTTGTGCGGGTTCTCGACGATGTCGTCAGGAGTAGCAAACAAACCTGGGTTATCCTTCAGCTTGATCAGACCTGCTTGTTGAAGCACAAGCAACCCGCGGCCTTGATTAGACGGATCGTCAGGAATGGCGATTTTGGAGCCTTCTGGAATCTCGTCAACCGTTTTGTATTTTTGGGAATACAGACCGAGCGGTGCGACAACGGTTGAACCGATCGGTACGATGTCCAGATTATGCTCCACATTAAATTTGCTTAGGAAAGCCAGATGCTGGAACGAGTTAATGTCGACTTCGTTATTCGCCAATGCCAAGTTAGGCAATGTGTAATCGGCAAACTCAATCAACTGGATATCGACATTCAGTTCCTTTTTCGCTTTTTCCTTAAACAGCGGCCATTGCGGGCCGTCTGATCCGGTTACGCCGATCTTGACCTTGATAGGTTCTTTAGGAGGTTCAGGAGACGGTGACGGAGAAGGTGATTCTACAGCGGCAGCGGATGCCGGCGCCGAGCTTTCCGGTGCAGCAGCTTGCTTGTTATTCCCGGAATTTTTGTTGCCGCAAGCGGTAACCACCAGAATTGCGAGAATGACTACTAAGCTAAGCCATAATTGTTTTTTCATTGAAATCCAGCTCCATTCGAATAGTTTTTTTTGTTTGGAAGACAAGGCCGCAGATTACCGGCGCAAAAACTTGCGCGAGATCCGATTGCCCAGGAACTGAGCAATCTGTACAAGAATAATAAGGATAACGATGGTGACTAGCATTACCGAGCTATCAAAGCGCTGATAGCCATATGTCATCGCTAGGTGGCCTAAACCACCTCCTCCAACCGTTCCTGCCATTGCCGAGAAATCGATAAGCGCAACGGTTATGAACGTTAAACCAAGTATGAGGGGGCCGAGCGCTTCTAGGACAAGTACGCCGAATACAATCTGGAACCAATTGGCTCCCATCGCTTTGGCCGCTTCGATAATGCCCGGATCGATAGAGACGAGGTTATTCTCAACCACTCTGGCAATAACGAATGAAGCCACGATAGCCATCGGGAAAACAGCTGCCCACGTTCCAATGGTTGTGCCGATGACAAATCGCGTTACGGGACTGATCGTCACTAGGAAAATAATGAATGGAATCGGGCGAATGATATTAATAAACAAATTTAATATCATAAAAATGATTCGGTTTTCCAGAATGTTTCCTTTGCGTGTAACAAACAGCAGAAGTCCAAGGATCAATCCGAACAAACTCGATACAACAAGGGTTACCAACACCATCGTTAAGGTTTGGCCGGTCGACTCTAAAAGTCGCGGCCCAAATGTACTCCAATCAACTTTCATGATCGATAACCTCCCTGAACTCGACGCTCTCTCCCAGTTCATTGATCACTTCGTTGATTTTGCCGTTCTCTGCGGTAAACTCTACGATGAGGCTGCCGAACAATTTGCCCTGTAACTCATTGATGCTGCCATAAATAATGTTAAAATCGACATCATATTTTTTCGTAGCCCTCGACAAGATTGGCTCGCTTGCTATGCCGTCTTTGTAGATGATTCTAAACAGCCTTCCTTTGTGGTCTCTCTTTAACTTTTCCAGTAATTTAGGGGAAAGCTTGTCGTTCTGTACGGAACCGATGAAGTTCTGGGTTGTTTGTTTCTGCGGATTGGCAAATAGATCGAATACGTTCCCCTCCTCGATGACTCTCCCCTGCTCCATAACCGCGACTCGGTCGCATATACTGCGAATGACGTGCATTTCATGAGTGATCAAGAGAATGGTGATGTTGTACTCCTCATTTACTTTTTTGAGCAGTTTGAGAATCTCATTCGTCGTTTCTGGATCAAGGGCAGAGGTTGCCTCATCACAGATGAGAATGTCCGGTGATGTCGCTAACGCTCTCGCGATGCCGACCCGCTGCTTTTGTCCTCCGGACAACTGCTCGGGATACTGATCGGCTTTGTCCTCTAATCCGACAAATCGAAGCAATTCTTCGACTCTTTGTTTGAGCTGATGCTTTGGATACCCCCCCAGCTTTAACGGATAGGCTACATTGCCGAATACGGTTCGGGAGTTGAATAGATTAAAGGTCTGAAAGATCATCCCGATTCGTCTGCGCAGATGACGAAGCTCCTTGGACGAGATTTCAGTAACGTCACGATCGTTAACCAGAATTCTGCCTTCCGTAGGCCGTTCCAGCAAATTCACGAGCCGAAGAAGCGTACTTTTCCCAGCTCCGCTATATCCAATTACGCCATAGATTTCTCCTTTCTCAACAGCTAAGGAGACATCTTCGACAGCGCGGATAGGTTTATTCTTGGGGCCGAATGTTTTGCCGACGGACTCAAATTTAATCAATACTGATCTCTCCTTTGCAGCGTGTAGCCTAATAAATGCGTCGCTTAAACTCATAAAACAGATAAAAATAGTCGGAAATGATGTTAAAAAAAGAACCCTCCCCCGTTTTCGGAAGAGGATTCGCTCACAGAACTAGCCCCCTCTGCTCCGAGAAACAGAGCCACTTGGAAGTGGAACACAGTTCTGATTGATCAGTCACCAGTCTACGAAATCACTTTAATTCCAACCATGCGATGTTGTCAATCATTTTTTTTCATGTGCAGAAATGAGCATTTTTACCTCTCTTGACACCTAAAAGGGGAAAATGATAGAGTATCGTCAATTTCAACGTTTAGGGGAATCGATATGAGTAAACAAATCCGTATGAACGCATTTGATATGACAAGTGCCATGCACAACTCGCATGGACTGTGGAAACACCCGCTCAATGTTCGAACGTCTAGGTACAAAGATTTGGATTATTGGACAGAGCTGGCTCAGTTGCTTGAGCGCGGAAAGTTCGATGCTATTTTTTTGGCGGATGTCATCGGGGTTTATGATGTCTACGGGCAGAATAAAGATGCCGCCATCCGTGATGCCGTGCAAGTTCCCCTCAATGATCCGGCCTTTGTTATCCCCGCCATGGCGCAAGCAACGAAACACTTGTCGTTTGCCCTAACTGTCAGTACAACATACGAGCATCCGTATGCCCACGCCCGAAGAATGAGCACATTGGATCACTTAACGAAAGGGCGATTAGCCTGGAATGTGGTGACATCCTATCTGCCAAGCGCCGCACGAAATTTCGGGCTTCAGGAGATGATGAAGCACGATGATCGTTACGAAATGGCCGACGAATTTCTTGAAGTCGTATATAAGCTATGGGAAGCAAGCTGGGAAGATCATGCGATCGTCCATGATGTAGAGAATCGAATGTTCACGGATCCTGCCAAAGTTCATGAGATCAATCATTCCGGGAAGTATTTCAAGGTACCAGGTCCCCATCTCAGTGAGCCTTCGCTTCAACGGACTCCTGTTATTTATCAAGCAGGCGGTTCCCAACGCGGAAGCGACTTCGCAGCTCGCCATGCGGAATGTATATTCGTCGGAGGACAGACCCCAGCGCAGACTAAGCAATACATTCAGGACATTAAGAACCGTGCAGAATCTCTCGGACGCAATCCGGATCATATTAAAGCTTTTACATTCCTGAACGTTGTTGTAGCGGAAACGACCGAGGAAGCTGAAGCGAAGTACGAGGAGTATGCAAGTCTGTGGAGCCCAGAAGCTGCCAAGGCGCAATACGGAGGATCTTCCGGATACGATCTTTCCCAATACTCCGATTTGGATGCCCCTTTTGAATACAAGCATACGGAACATGGGCAGTCTAGGGCGGCTTCCTTGACAAAAGACAATCCGAAGAAACTAACCGTGCGCGAGGTGCTGAACGGATTTGAACAGCCCGGACGCAAGATGTCGATTGTAGGTAATCCACAAGAAGTGGCGGATGGTATTCAAAGCTACTTTGAGGCATCTGGCGTGGACGGGTTTAACCTGGCACATATGATTACGCCTGGCAGTTTGATCGATTTCGTCGATCTGGTCGTACCGGAGCTTCAAAAACGAGGGGTGTACAAAACCGAGTACGCGCCGGGAACCTTCCGTGAAAAGCTATTTGGAGAAAACCAACGATTGCTTCCGACCGGTCACCCGGGTGCGAATTTTCGGAGAGGATAAAAAAGATTTATAATTAATTTCTCTAAGACAGTTGACGGCAAGAAAAATAACCGCTATTATTCTTACAAACCCTATCGAAAAAATCAGTTTTAATCGAGCTACCCATCAGACCACTGAAGGTATCCTATTCGAGCGAATTCGCTGCGTAAAGGGATATTTTTTATTTGGTGCATGAATCGCAAAAAAGGCTTCTCGCCAAATTCGAATCCGAATCTGCGAGAAGTCTATTTTATTGTGAATTTTAAAGTGACTAAGTGTAAAATAAAAAATGAGGGAATCGATCTAAAATGCCTTCAATTTAAAGGAGGTCCTGTCCGTGGATCCAATTGATCAAAATATTTTGTACCATCTTCAGCATCAAGCGCGAATTTCCATGACGGAGCTTGGCAAGTGCGTCGGACTTTCACAACCGGCTGTAACGGAAAGAGTTAAACGGATGGAAGAAAAGGGAATGATCGAGCAATATCGGACGATTGTTTCTCCTGAGAAAATCGGCAAACATTCGACCGCTTATATGCTTTTTCACACACGGGATTGCAATGACTTCATTGATTTTTGCCGCACCTCATCAGAGGTGGTTGAATGTCACCGTATTAGCGGTGAACACAACTATTTGCTGAAAATTATGACCGATTCTACGCGTTCCCTCGAAGAGTTCGGAAATAAATGCGATAAATATGGAACCTACACCATTCTGATTGTAATGTCATCGCCAATCGATCATAAATTTCTTATATCCCGCCCTGAAGATGCACAAGCATTAGCCAACCGGGATTAGAGAGATATCATTCGGGAGGACATCAGTTAGTTCTTCGAAGGGAAACCGTGCCCTCTTGCTCGCCAAGCTACGGTCAACGCAATAAGCACCAGCACGCACAATATCCAAGGGAAATTCCCTACACCCCATTTTTCGAGAAGAATCCCGCCGATTACGCCGCCACCGCCGATGGCCGTATTCCATACCGTTACCAGCATCGACTGGGCTACATCGGCGCTATCGCCTGCAGCCTCGGCAATCGCCGTCTGCGTCAATGTTCCCGCTCCGCCGAACGTCAATCCCCACGCGGCAACCCCCATATAGATCATGATGGGCTGGCTGCTTCCAATACCCAACAGAATAGATGCCAGGACAAAACCAGATAAACTGATTATAACTAACGATCGAAGCATTCGGTCAATCCATAAACCAGTCAACCAGATGCCGACAACCGATGTTATGCCGAAGATAAATAATACGAGATCGACGCGCTGAGTAAGATTAGCCTTACTCAAGAACGGTGAAATATAGGTGTAGAGGATATTGTGCGCAAGTACCCAAGTTAGAACGACAAAGAGTACGGATTGAACCCCAGGTATAACGAACACTTTGCGAAGAGAGAGACGTTTATCGGATGCCTGTCCGGAAAAGTCGGGCAGTTTCCAAAACATCCATACAATGAGTGCCATCGACATCAAAGACATGATCCAGAAAACGGTTCGCCAGCCAACAAGGACACCGAGATATGTTCCGACAGGGACCCCGAGCGCCATGGCAAGAGGTGCACCGACCATTGCAATCGCCATCGCTCGTCCCTTGAGTGAATCACTAACCATACGTCGAGCATAACCTGCCGTCATCCCCCACAAAACACCGGCGGACACACCCGCGAAGAAACGTGCAACTAATGTTAGTGTATAGTTGAAAGATAAAGCAGTTATGCTATTAAACACAAGAAACCCGATAATACACATAAGCAACAATGGCCGTCTTCGCCATCCACGTGTTAAGGCGATCAGAGGTATCGCCGCTACCACCGAGCCAAGCGCAAATAAGGTAACGAGCTGACCGGCGAGAGCTTCAGAAATTCCAAGCCCATCGCTGATCTGGGGCAATAAACCCGCTGGAAGCGTCTCGGTTAGGAGACAGATAAACCCCGCCATTGCCAAAGAGAGTAATCCCGCCCATGGAAGACGATCAGAAGCAGATTTGCCCGTGTCACTCCGTATGGCCGTGGATATGTTTTGGTTCATTTTGATGCACCTCTTATCTATAATTTCTAGATCGGTTGATCTGTGCCAAGCGTCTTTCCGACTAGTGAATAAAAGTTTACAAGATACATTAAATAAATTACATATAATAGTAACTGGATTTTGAACGTTTCAGTTATATAATCAATTCATTTATTGATGTTCTCCTATAACTTATAAGCAATCACTTGAACCCCCGAAGCTGCCCCGCCAAAAGCCCAAAGTATCCCGTAACAAAATAAAGCTCAAGCCATTTAATGGCTCAAGCTTTCTGAATATGCGATGGATGCTGTGTCCCCCTCATTCAACCTAGTCGGCGTTTCCAAAAAAACTGTTGGTTGTTGCATGCTTCGCTCCAATTTGAACGAAAAAAAATGAATGGATTGAGGAAATTCCCCAATCCATTTTAAAAGCAAATCTTAAAACACGCTGCGTACTAGTCCCCCGTCAATCCGGAAAGCGGAACCGTTAATCGCTGAGGATAGAGGGCTGCTTAAGAAGGTAACAAGGTTGGCTATTTCTTCTGGCCGAATAAGCCTTTGAATGATGGATGTTGGCCGATTTTCTCTCATAAATCGTTTCTCAGCTTCTTCTACCGTCATGGTTTCATTAGGATAGAGAGTATTTAACCAGGCTTCCACTCCTTCAGTTAAAGTGGAACCCGGCATAACGGTATTGACCGTTATATTCGTTCCTTTGGCTAGCTCGGCTAAGCTCCGGGAAATCGAGAGCTGCATCGTCTTGGTTGCACTATAATGAGCCATTTCTTGCGAAGGCATAATGGCCGCCTCGCTGGCAATAAAGATGACTCGACCTTCTTTTTTCTGAATCATTCGGCTCAGGTAGTGGCGGGAGAGCCTGACACCACTCATAATATTGACCTCGAAGAACCTAAACCAATCTTCATCCGGAATATTGAAATATTCGGCAGCCTCGAATATGCCGAGGTTGTTAATCAAAATGTCAACGTCAGCGTACTTCTCAATCACCTGTTGGCATCCTTGCTCTGTTCCTAGATCCGCGACTACGGATTCGAGTTTAACGCCGGCATGTCGGTCTCGAATTTCATGGATCGTGTTCATTACTTTTTCTTCACTGCGTCCGTTAATAAGTACGTTGGCGCCTTCCGCCGCTAATGATGTGGCGATCGCTTTTCCGATGCCTGCCGTAGACCCCGTAACAAGTGCTGTTTTTCCTAGTAAATGAAGATGCACGCGCATTCCTCCAAGAATTTAAATAGGATCGTAATGTTATGAATAGGTTCGACTTTTTGATAGGAAGTCTTTATCCGCCCCCGTCACACCGCTTTGTCCCCAGTTGCCAGGAATCATTTCTCGAATGACAATAAGAACTTTATCGAGAGGCGCATGGGTGAAATTAACGATAAGCTGAGTTAGACTCTGAACCCATCTATCTTTCGTTGCTTGGTCGAATGTGTTCCATACATCAATGGTTACGACAGCCATCCCATTTATATCGTCTGCATGTTTATGATAAGACTCTTTAGTTTCCCAATCGATAACCCGGCTCTCCTGAGCAAAATCGGGGTTAGATGCAGCAGATCCTGCTTTTCCCCAGTTCTCTTTTTCAAGTTCTTGAATCAACACTTGAATTTTATCAGGGACAATCTGTAATTCTTGAGTCGTTAACTCTGTTATCTTAAAGATGAATTCTTTTTTCTGCTCTTTGGTCATTGTTGGCCATGTATGAAGTGTAATTAATGGCATACTAATTACCTCCTCTTTGATTCGTAATTACTTGTTTAATAAAGAGCGCAAAGCCTTAACGATCAAATCATGATCTTCTTCGGATGTTAAACCGGATACCGCGACGATCCCAATCATCCCGCTTCCTTTCACTACGATGGGAAAACCGCCCCCATATGGTCCATAAATCGAGGCATCCAAAAGATTTCTATCGTTATAAGTGATGCCGGTTTTTGCCCCCTCGATTTCAAGATAATAGGAGCATTCGTTATTAATCTGAGTAGTTCCTGTCATCATAAAGTGGAAAACTTGTACACCATGTTTGGTGATATCTACAGCAATCGATTGTCCTGCATCCTTCGCCAATTCGATTATTTTTAGCCCTAATTCAAGTGCATCTTCATTTGTAAAGGAGGCGTATTGCAACGTATCCTCTTCCTGTTTTACCATTTCCATTTTTTGGTCAAAAGATTCGATACTCATGTCCTTCACCTCATTGATATATAGAATTTCATGTAATTTGCATGTTCTTTGTTCGGCATCGTGAGATGGAAAATGTGGGAGCACTTCTTGTCCAAACAGAACGGTTTTAAGGGTGATGACATCCTGACGAATGTTATTATGAGATATAACAACTATTATGAATAGTACGTACTTTTTTGTGATATAGGCACTAAAAAGTGCTTATTATCAAGAGTAGCGGTGAAGCATGGCAAACAAAATACGTCTGATATACTCTGCCGATACAGTCTGAAGAATATAAAAACGCGTCCTCCAAGGGAGAACGCGTTTTTATGCAGCTTGATTCCGTGTTTCAACATGATCATGTACGCTTTCGGGCGACCACTGCTAACCGGCCGTCTGTAGTTGAGTATTCACATGTAGATAGAACAACAAGCTTGTCGCCATACCGAGCTGTTACGCCCGTGTCGTAAAGAGCGAGTTTCTGGATGTTTTGAGTATACAAGTCAAATTCGTCGGAGGTACTTACTCCCTCAATTTGGTAGTATTTAAAGACGTCATCCGTTTTTCGATAAACCTTTGAGAGGATGACGGCAACAATTTCGTATTCTTCCTTTTCATAAAGCGTACTGAACTGAAACGTAGCATGTTCTTTATAATAGCTTTCTTGCTTATACTTCATCAAATCCGCAAACATCGCGCCGTTTTTCATGTGGTGCGCGTGAATCAGCAGAATATCCGAACCGTTTATCTGATTATGGGCGTCCAAAAAGGGGAGCCCATTTTTGTTTTTCTTTTTATCGAAATCATGATCGAGATAGTATTCCGAATCCTGCCGATTCTGCATAATTGGATAATCAATTCGAGTGCCATCCACCTTCAACCAACCGACAAGATCGGGGTTTCTCCTGTAAAGCTCTTGAAATTCAGGGAGCATAACCTGCGACTTCGCCTTCGCGATAAAAGACGAGGGTGCCCCAGCACCCCCGCCTATCTCTCGTATTTCTGCCAGCTCTTTCATCTGCCGCTGTTCAGCATAATCCTGCAGGTAAATACGTGCAAGAGAAACGAGTGAAAAAACCAACAGAAGAAAGGAAAAGGCGATAAGAATTTTTTTGAATTTGCTCATTTTCTTACCGCCTTTCCTGTTACTAAATGTGCTTTTTTTTCCTGCCGCCGAGCAGACTAAGCCCGATCACAATCAGAGACATAAGCGCCAAAGCCATATAGAAGATTGGCGATAGGCTATTATCTCCTGTCTTCGGAATATTGTCCAACTCGTTGATGCTCTTGCCGCTGTTGTTGCCACCGGCTCCGTTGTTGCCCTTACTGCCGTTGTTGCCGTTATTGCCGTTGTTGCCGTTGTTGCCGTTATTGCCGTTATTGCCGTTGTTACCGTTGTTGCCGTTGTTACCGTTGTTACCGTTATTGCCGTTATTGCCGTTGTTACCGTTGTTGCCGTTGTTGCCGTTGTTGCCGTTGTTGCCGTTGTTGCCGTTGTTGCCGTTGTTGCCGTTGTTGCCGTTGTTGCCGTTGTTGCCGTTGTTGCCGTTGTTGCCGTTGTTGCCGTTGTTGCCGCCATTGTTGCCGTTGTTGCCGCCATTGTTGCCGTTGTTGCCGCCATTGTTGCCGTTGTTGCCGCCATTGTTGCCGTTTTTGCCGCCATTGTTGCCGTTATTGCCGCCATTGTTGCCGTTATTGCCGCCATTGTTGCCGTTATTGCCACCGGAACTTATCGGCTCTAACTGGACATCGTAGCGTACGATGGCGGTTCCGACAGTGATGGTTGGGCTCGTATGTGTCTTATACCCGGCTTTCGTTACAATCAGATAGTAATCGGTGTCCGGGAATACCATATACGCATAGGAGCCGGTCGCGTCGCTGTTCTGACTTGGGCCGGCGTTATCGTTCGGCGCAAAACCCGGAATCGCAGGCAATGTTACTTTCGTGCCCGGCACGATGCCGTTCGCCCTGTTCCTAGGCGTATCCGCATAGTACAGCGTCACTTCAGCGCCCTCGATTGTTGCGCCAGTCGTTGCGTCCGTGATTATGCCATACGGGTCAACGAGCTCCTGCGAAATATTCAATTCGCCGTTCGCCCTCACGTCCAGCACCGCATTCTGAATGAGCGTCAGTTCTTTGCCCGGCTCAAATTCATAACGCACTTCCATCGTATACTTACCCGTGGATAGCCCTGCTGCAGCGAATGTGCCGTTATTTTGCAAAGCGAATGCTTTAGGAGCACCGTTCTCCGAAATAAAGTTGCCGTTCTCATCTTTCAAATAGACATGCAGCTTTCCGGCAAATACATTGTTAAGAAGCGAAGATTTCCCATCAGGCTTCTTGAAGAGCACGATGCCCACCGCCGTAATTTCCGCTGGAATCAGGTTACCCTCCGTTGTAGGATCGGTGTTCTCAATGATTCCCTTTTGCGTGAATGGAACAGGCGTTAACACTTCACCAATCATAATCATCTTGGTGTAAGTAATGGTATACTCTTCATCCCGCTGAACTGGATGGTAATACCTTCCATCCGTGTCAGTCGTGATGGTTTGCTCCTCACCGGTCTTAACGTTCTTTACGCTAATGGCCGCATTTGGAATGACTTCGCCCGTAGTATTGTCCCGTAGAACACCAATGAGCGCCGCCGGCATTGTGATCACACTTGCCTTAGCCTCGTTGTATGGCACACCTGATGGACTGGTGGCTGTGGTCGTCGCAGTGATCTCGTGTTCCTTCGGCGTTGTATCACTCAACTTCGGCGGCGTATATATAATCTTTGCCTTGCCGTTTTTGTCGGTGATAGCCCTTCCGATTTCTTTGCCCGCCAAGGTAAACACAATCTCCTTGCCCTCTACCGGCTTACCGTCCGTTCCCGTGAGGGTGGCTGTCAGCTCAGAAGATGTTTTACCGTCTCCGGGTACCTTCTGCGTTTTTGGCTCTAAGGCAAGCGTTCCAGGAAGGTATCTGGCGTTCACAAAAGGAGCTTGGGCGATTTCATTCTCCTTAATGGTACCTGTATGCTTTCTGCTCGCCGGGTCGGTGGTGTAACCGTACGTTGCATAATCCTCTTGTGTGACGGTGTAAACCGCATCCTTGAGGATGCCTATAATGGTGACCGTCTGTCCGTGCTTGAGCTGGATATTGCCACCGGATTGGATAACTCCTGTGGTATTATCCGACTTGGTATAGGAATACGTTCTGTTCGCACCTGCACCGGTGAATGTGACAGTGTACTCGAATTCCATCTCCTTGTCCCCACCGTTACCCTCCACGGTGTTGCCGATCCGCAGACCTCCGGGAAGATCCTTCGAATTAATGAACTTGGCTTCGGAAGTTGTCTTCTCCACGATTTTACCAGTTTGATAAAGGATCGCCGGGTTGGTGCTGTAGTCGTCTGCCGAGTAATCCTTTTGGGTGACGGTATAGCCGGTACCCGGAAGAATATCCTTAAAGTCGGCGGTTTCGTTGTGCTTGAGCTTGATGATTCCGCCAGAAATGATGGTTCCGGTGCTGTTGTCCTGCTTAGTGTAGGTATAGACTTTGCTTCCGCCTTCTCCAGTTCCGGTGAATGTGACGGTGTACTCAAATTCTTTACCTTGCTCCCCACCGTTGCCGGTCACGGTATTACCGATCAACAGATTCCCATACACCATCCGATTGTTGACGAACTCTGCTTTTTGCTCATTTCCGGCTTTAATGCTTCCGGAGCGTACAAAGCCCACTGGGTCGGTGCTATAACCGTCAGTGCTGTAACCCGTCTGAGTAACGGTATAGCCAAGTCCGGCAGGAAGCAACGGGATGCTGAATTCCTGATTATGCTGGAGCTTGAAGGTTTCTCCGGATTGGATACTCCCGCTCGTTCCGCCCGACTTGGTATACGCATAGCTCTTATCCGCGCCCTCGCCGGTAAAAGTAATGGTGTACGTAAAGTCCTTGTTCGTATCCCCACCGTTGCCGGTCACGCTGTTTTTGATAAGCAGTTTGCCTGCAGCAGGGGTCGGCACAACCAGGGGACTTGTGGAATCTACTTTAATGCCGTCTACCCAGATCGGCTTCCCTGGCGTATTCCCTACATACACCTGATAAATCTTCGTAGTTGGCAACCATGTCGTTGTGTCAATATAAGTTTGCTTTAGCTCATAATAGCCCGGATCCGGGAATAGTAGATTGAGAGTGCCGCCAGTTTGGGTTGTCCCCTTGGCGACTTGCGATCCGTCGGCTTTCTTATACAGCGTAAACTCTACGCCACTTAGCGGTTTGCCGTCAGGGTCTACCTTTTTCAATGGCAGTTGGGCATTGGAGCTAGAAACGCCTCCTACGTCTGAACTGTCCAGCGTACTCTCACTCTTGGCGCTGACAGATTTCAGCTTGTCATCGCCCATCAGTTTGACTTCGTTGCCCATCTTATCGCCAGGTTTCACTTTTGAAGGGTCAACCTCAGTCTGGTACACAAATTGATAGAGATTATTCGGATTTGTCATATTGAACTTCAAAACAGTCTTGCCACCCTCGCCCGCTTCTGCTGTCACCTGAACTTCACAGTTCGGGTCGCTGAGGTTCAGCGCTGCACCATCCCGCTCCAGTGCACCGCTCGCGGTCAGCTTGGCACGGTAAACCGCCATACTAGGTGTTGTCAATACGAGCTTTCCAGCTCCATCCTTGCGCAGGTTCATACCCGCTCCCAAGGTGTCCTCCAAATATACGCCCTGATCCATGTTATATGGCGGATAATAGTTCACCGTCCATTCCAGCACGCCGGGAGATGGCTTCTTCACCGATTTTTTCAGCGTTTGGATCGGCACAAGAATCCTGTGCTTTTCGGTAGCTTTCTTTTCCACGCCGCCCCACTTCATGGAGAGCTCGGCATTGTTATACAACAACTGCTCTTTTTTATTACTGTTGATCAACTCATCCAAATACTGCTGCAGCGCCGCATTGGTTGGTTTTGCCTTCACGAGAATGACATACGGACTCTCCAGCTTGGAGAATTTGAAGGTGCCGATGTTGCCTGTGGCGGAGAAGCTGACCACATGAGCCGGAGCGCCGTGGAGGATTTCGGTATCTGCGCGTGCACGCGTGGAAGTACTATTGTCCGAATAGCCTTTCCAAAGCTGATACAACTGTCCGCTCGAATCAAACGGGACAAATTCCCAGCCCGCGGGTAGCGTGTCTACCAACTCCACATCAGTGATCACCCGGTTTCCACCATCATCCTTCATGACCTCCGAGTTATAGCCCGGCATGTTCACCGACAGTCGGAAAGTGATGGTTTTGGTCGATTGATCATAGGCAGCTCGAATATGGTCATCGGATGTAAAATCATCGCTTGTGAACCAGTTCTTTTCATTGGGTATCACCCATCCCCAATTAGCAGAAGCCGGTCGATTCCATTGAGGAGCCTTAAGCTCGTTCCCATTCACATCCACCGGCTTAGACGCGTAAAGCATCTCTTTATTCAGCATACGCCGATATAGATTGTTGTAATTTTGCGCCAATTTTACTGACGAACCATCAAACAACAATGCCCGATTCCAGCGTGCTGCGTCGGCTGCAGCATTTTGCTGTCTGAAGAGTATATCCGGATTGGTTTCGACAGAACGGAAACTGAACGATGTCGTTTGATCGCTGTTGTAGCCGGTCACTTTGATCAAATCCGCCACCACTACATTGTTCACGGTCAACGGAATCACCTTTAGGTTCAAGCCTGCCGCGTTGGTTACACGCTTCAAGGTTCCCGGATAATACTGCTTCCAAAGCTGCGCATCATTTACATTTGATTTGATTTTCGCAATGGTTGCCTGATCTACCTCGCCTGTTTCATCCACAGCGTTGTCCAAGACACTCAAGTTACCGCCATGCACCAGTACATCATATACTACCGCATCGGGTAACGCATACTGCGGAGTTAAGGCGACGGTCCAGGTGAGCCCACCGAGGTTGTAGTCGTCCTGCGAAATCGAGCCGCCTTTAGTAAAGGTGTGTGCCCCAACAGTAACGATTGCTTCATCCGTAACTGCACCAGGTCTTGTACCAGTCCTTACATCATTATTCTGAATACCGACTGGTGTATCCAAATTCCAGTTAGCGCGTGGGTCGATTCTGAAACTGGAGCCACTTTTCACCTTACTCTTAATCACTAGCTCTACTTTACCGTCAATATTCCCGAAAGAATAAACGCTATTTGCATCTGGTGTAATTGACGTTACTACAGAGGCAACATTATCTACCCATGTCTGCCATGTGGCTGAAGTAAACTCTAGCTCATTTTGCAGTACATTTGTGATCGTAAAATCCTTTAACCCTTTTTTGTTATAGTTGTTGACAACGACTTTCCATGTGATCATTTCATTAGCATGATCATACGAAGCGCTGGTTTGAATCCAGTCTGGCTTGATGGCGACTCGCCAATCATTCGAGGAAAGCGGCGTGCCCGGTGTGCCCCTCAGCTCCGCCTTGTTGGTGACGGTCTGCCATGTAGTATCGCTACTCCTATACTCATAGTAATACTTCGCCTTTGGGATCCACGTCTTGAAAGTGATAGTCGCCTTGTCGCCGAAGTCTGCAGGGAAGGTGTAGGCCAGCGCGTTCGTGGTGCCACTGTTCAGCGTTACATCCACACCGTTAACCTTGAAGGAGCCCTCCACATATGTGCCCACCAGAGCTGGATTAAGTGCGTCATAAAACGTCAGCCCATCCAGCGGCTGCGGGATGGAGGGGTCAAACTTATCCGTAGCGGCAATTTCCACCTGCCACTCGATCGCCCCCTCTACAATAGCCGCCGTAGCGATCCAGCCGTTTTCGGAAGGGTTGCTCTTGGACTTCATTATGATACTGTATGCCGGAATGACGTCCGGATTTTTCAACTGGTACGCTCCACCGAAAATAGTGATCGGCATTGTATCGCCGTAATTCAGGCCGGTCAAATCCGAATTAGCGGTGGTTTCAAAGCCGAACGAAACTTCTCGTCCGACACCATTGAAAAAGTAGTCGTCACCATTAAATACAATCTTGATACTGTTCGGAGTGAAATAGGCAGTACCAAGTAATTTCGGTCCGAATTCTGTTACTGCATTCAATTGCTTGTTAACTGTCGGCAGCACCACTTCCTGGAAGTAGTCCGCCCTTTTCAGCTCGATCCAGTCACCCTTCTGAATATACAGGCTGGTATCCGCATTCGTCGGTTGAGGGTCATCACCATTAACCGGCAGCTTGAGACCATCCATCTTGAGCGAAAATTGCTGTCTGCCCTGGATGGTTCCGCCGGCGACAACAGGTTTGCCATCCTGCACCACCGTCAGTTGAAAGGATGTATTAGCTCCCTTTAGCACCTCCGTTTTGTCCGCCGGGACTGCCAGCAGAGCAGCAGGGAGTGCTATCGGTGCGGCATACACTGCTTCCGTTACCGATGGTGTTGCCGTTCCAGAATTGTCCGATGCGCTCTCCGCGTACGCAGGAGCAACGAACGCCACCGCTTGCAACATGAGCATAACCGCCAGACAGAAAGATAGCATAGATTTGCTTATGCTGCGTTTTCGTTGCATTGCCAAAATCTCCTCCTTTTCTCGAATTTTTTGTCGACAGCACGACCATCTTCGCCAATCACAAACACGATACGCCAAAAATACACAGCACATCGCCATCATTCTATCGCCACGATCTGTACGATAAATGAACACAAGGCTCTGAGCATGATGCTCAGAGCCTTGTAGTTCATGGATGATGACATAAAAAAAGAAACCGTCATTTCGACGATCTCCCCTCTATTTTCCGATAATGACTGGGCAGTAGCCCTGTTGCCTCTCGAAAAATCCGACAAAAGTATTTCTCGTTCGGATATCCCGATTCTGATGCGATCCAGCGAATGGAACGATTCGATTGCATTAGCAGTTGCTTTGCCTTTTCAATCCTTAATCCCCGAACATAATCGTTGAAGTTTGTGCCGGCAATGTCTTTGAAGCAACGGCTAAAGTAACTCCGGCTTATGCCTACTTTCGCTGCTACGGCAGGGAGATGAAGGTCATGATGAATTTCGTTCTGAATATACTCCATCGCTTTGACGATAGCATTACTTACTTCCTCCGAGTAGTCGTTGTGGACTAGCCCCGTTTGCTTACGATCTCGAATGCCATCTGAAATCGACTGACTCGTCTGGTCCGCGGGTTTCGTTTGATCCCTTGTTTTCTCTAAGACACGTTGAGAGATCCTCTCCAAAACACTGTCCATTTGCTCGTTTTCCAGCTCTAATTTTGTAATATAGTCAACGGCTCCGAGCCGCAACGATTCTTGAATGTACTCGAACTCCTGATGAAACGTAAGAACGACAATATGAAGGGAAGGATACAATTTCCTCACTTCTCGCATTAGCTCCATGCCCGACATTATCGGCATTAACAAATCGACGATTAGCAAGTCGACGGAATGTTCTTGCAGAAACTCTAATGCTTTTAGCCCATTCGATGCCTCCCCGACGACTTCCATCCCATGTTGGCTCCAAGGCATCATCGATATGAATCCGCGTCTTACAAGATGATCGTCATCCACCACCAGCACTTTAATCATCGGTGTCACCCCCCAAGTTCCATAAGGCTGTTTGGCAACTGTTCCATAATCGGTATACGAAGCTTGATCAACGTTCCTTTTCCGTTATTGCTCTCGATCGTCAAATCCGCTTCCTCGCCGTACTTGAACTTTAACATCCGGTATACATAATTCAAACCGATCCCCAAACCCATGTTATCTTGATTGCCGTCGTCTGTGCCCGTTAAACGGCGAATCTGTTTGTCGGACATCCCTTGTCCATTATCGGATACAAATAAATGGACATGCCTCTCTCCATCTCTCTCCACGATAACTTGAATGGAGCCGTTATCCTCAAGCCCATGATAGAGTGAATTTTCAACTAACGGCTGCAATAAAAATCTGGGGATCGGGAGCTCAAGTATGTCGTCGGACGCGAAAATTTTAACATCAAAATCAAAGTTATATCGAATCCCTTGCAATTTCACATAATTGCGCAATGCTTCAATTTCTTCGCGAATAACTGCAGGACCGCCTTTGCCAAGGTTATAGTGCAATACTTTATTAAGAGTGGATACCAAAGTATCAATCTCGGCTTGTCCGTTCGCACGTGCCAGCCATCTTATCGTATCCAGCGTATTATAAAGGAAATGCGGATTAATCTGATGGGTTAGCTTTTCGATTTCGAGAAGGGCTTTCTTCTTTTCTTTATCGCGAACCTCGTTTATCAATTCCCCAATTCGTTTTCTCATCATTTCCAACTCATCCCGAATGAGATCAAACTCTACGATTTGGGTAGCGGGGACCGAATAGATCAGCTTATTGTTTTTAATAAGTCCGATCGATTTGGATAGGATTTGAAGCGGCTTATAAATACTGCGCCATAAGATCCAGGCAATCAGAAAGCTTAGCAAAAGGGAGCATATCGCAAATATCGTAAATTGCTTCACCCAGCTGCTAATTTCCTGTGTGTACACTTTACTATCGATGATAGAAATAACCTTCCATTCTTGATTGCTTACATCTTCAAACGTCAAATATCTTTTTCGCGATTCGGTTTTCTTATCGTTTTGAAAATATTTAGTATGTAGCGGAAAGTCCTTCTGATTTTCACTATAAACAATAGTGTCCGTTCGATCCACGATTAAATACTGTACCGACAAGTCATTCTTTATGATGCTCTCGGCATATTTGTAGTTAGTTTCAATATAGACATATATATTTCCTTTCGAGGGCAAGTCCACTTTCCGAATGACGGACAAAACAGCGTTATCCCCATTTAGGGAGTTAAATGACTTATGAGGGCCATAATAGTTTATTCCCGTGAATTGGGACAGCAAAGGCAGAGCTTCAGGGTCAAAATTGCTAACGGAATAGTTCTCAAAGAAGTGTTCCAATGTATCTCCAGAAAAATAAAACATAAGGCCGATCGAAGGATTAGTGAAGTGGATTAAATTGAATTGGCTTTGAATTTCTTCTTGCCGTTCTCTCTTCTCGAATTGCTCGGCCTGGAGATAGGCATCCAAGCTTTGACCGACACGTCCATCAAAGGCAAGAAGCTGCGAGGCATGATTCAACTGGGAGAAAGTATTCTCGAACGTAAGTCTGACCTGCTGAAGATTCGCGCGAACAGCCCGTTCTGCCTTGTTTGAAAGTATGGAGTGCATCGAATAGTAGGAAATACCGCCAATTACGATGAGCGGGGACAAAGAGCATATAAGCAGTAAAATGACTAGACGTTTTTTAAGTGAACCGGGCAACAGAAAATCATCCAGAAATTTCATCATCATACGGATCTCAAGCCCCCAAGAATTCGCCGATAATTCGTAAAAAAGCAACTTTGGCAATTATGTGGATTGTGACACACAAGTGCGGCAACTTGCAAGACTTATAGAAATAGAACGGATTCTATGCTCCCGACACTCGCGGCATCCACATCGGTTCCTTGCCAAGCTCCGCCCAGATGAACCGGAGCATCAACTTCGACTTCAGCTCCGCAGCCCGCGGATCGTTCCATAGGTTGCGCAGCTCCCCCGGATCCTCTTGGAGGTCGAACAGCTCGCCATACTCCCTGTTGTAATAGACAGTCAGCTTGTAGCGGTCGTCCACGTACGTTTTCAAATGAATCAATGTCGGCTCGTGATGGTTCTCGCACAGAATATGGTTCCGGATGCGTTCTACCTCGCCTTGCCACACCGCACTCTGGTCGATGCCCGTCATCGAGCGCGGAATCGGCAATTCCGCAAGTCCAAGGAACGTCGGCGCGCAATCGACAAGCGACTGCAACGCATCCGATACCTGTCCTCGTACCTTCTGCTCCGGATGTCGTACGATCATCGGCACCCGGATCAAGTCCTCATAGTGGAATGGACCCTTTGCGATAAGGCCATGATGGCCGAACGCATGCCCGTGATCGGATGTGAACACGACGACAGTGTCGTCCGCGAGCCCGAGCCGCTCCAGTTGGTCGAGAATCTTGCCGATGTACTTATCCATGAGACTGATCATGCCATAGTAGACGGCAATATCCTTGCGCAATTCCTGCTCGTCGTGAACGTGGGAGTGCATGCCAATCATCCCCTTGCCCGTTTCGCGGAACGCCGAGAAATCCGGGTTGGTCTGCTGCGTCAGCCCAAAGTGAGGCGGATTGGCGTCATGCTCGCCTTCGGTAACTGTAGGCAGCGTAAGCTTGTCTGGATCGTACATCGTATCCCAAGGCTCCGACACGAGGTAAGGCGGATGCGGATCGAAGAAGCTCGACCAGAGGAAGAACGGCTCATCGTTGTCCGCGTATTCTACCAGCAACGCGTTCGTGCGCTCGGCGATCCAGGCGTCATAATGGAACCGCTCCGGGATGCGCCACTTATGCCGTTCCGACGGATCCATTGAGCCAGCCGGCTTCATGTAGTAGTCGCGCCAATTGTCGCAGCCGTTCTCTTCCAGCCAAACCCCATAATGCTGTCCAGCATGACCTTCGTTCGTATGGTTCCTCGTTAGCTCGATGTGCTGGAAGCCGTAGAACGGGCCATTGAACTTCCGCCAGAAATCGAGATCTTGCAAGATCGGGTACGATTCGTAGGACACGTATTCCTCCGTGGAAACGAGCGGTTGAAAATGCGCCTTTCCGATGAGCGCCGTCCGATAGCCCGCCGCCGTGAAATCTTCGCCGACCGTACGCTGATCTTCGGACAGCTTCGTCCCTAGAGACCAAGCGCCGTGCTGGCTCGGATATTGGCCAGTAATAATGGAAGAGCGGGTCGGTGTACACGTCGGATTCGGGCAATAAGCCCGGTTATAAGTCGTCCCCTGCGCCGCGAGACGATCCAGGTTCGGCGTCGATACTTCTGGATTGCGGAATCCTAGGGTATTCCAGTGCTGCTGGTCGCTCGTGATGAGTAAAATATTTTTACGTTTACGTGGCATGGTTCGCGCACTTCCTTCCGTCATGTCAATGAGATTGTACGACCCGGAATCCGCAGTTGCCGGTAGAGCTGTCCGGCGTATTCGAGCTTCTCGCTGCCACTCGGTAACGGTTGCAATAAGAGCGGTGACACAGATAGGAACCGCCGCGCATAGATCTTCTGCCTGTGGGACGATCGAATCTTGGATTCATTGGCGAAGTCTCGACATGATAAGAAGGCGTAAACCAGTCGGCGCACCATTCCCACACGTTGCCTGACATGTTGTACAAGCCGTAGCCGTTCGGTTCGTAAGCATATACGGGAGCCGTTCCTTCGTATCCGTCACTCGCGTTGTTCTTAATGGGGAATTTGCCCTGCCAGATGTTACAGCGGTGCTTTCCATCCGGCTTAAGCAGGTCTCCCCAAGGGTAAGTTTTCTGCTTAAGGCCGCCTCTGGCGGCATACTCCCATTCCGCTTCGGTCGGCAGCCTCTGGCCGGACCACCGGCAGTAAGCGTCCGCGTCATTCCACGACACATGGATGACTGGATGGTCCATCCGGTCATGGATATCGGAGTCAGGACCTTCCGGCTTTGCCCAATATGCGCCGTTCACGACGTACCACCAAGGAGTAGCTTGCGGTACGCTTTTCACCTGAAGCTTGACGACTTCCGAGACAAACAGATGGAACACAAAGGACCAGTTGAAGCGTTCCGCTTCGGTCACGTATCCCGTGTCGGCTACGAAAGCTTGGAACTGGGCGTTCGTAACTGCGTAGGCGGAGATGGAGAATGCGTCGACTTGCACCAAGCGAGGCGGGCCTTCTCCATCTGCGGGGAACCCCTCCTTCAAATCTGTACCCATAATAAATGATCCAGCGGGGATGAAGACCATATTTTCCTGCAGTTCCGGCTTCGGGCTTCGCCCCTCCGTAAAAATAGGAGATGCGAAGGATATCGGCTGGTGTTCCAGTTGATCGGCGGTTCTTCGAGCAGCGCAGCAAGGGCTTGTTTGTTGATCCAAGTTCAAAAGCTCCTTTCGTGTTCTATGGGTATTAGGCGGCCATCTGGCTTGCTGCGCAAATGTGATCGCCGCGTATATAAGAAGAACCCAGAGTCTGGGTTCTTCTACTATTCATTATTGGTAAGTCGCCGGCTTGATTACCGGTTCTATCTCGCCTGCTTCGATCATTCTACGAATCAAGCGACTGCGAAGCTCGTCGGATACTTCGCGGTGAGATTCCCAACCGACCAGATTGTTAAGCTCATAAGGATCGGCCTGCAAATCATAGAGGAATTGCTCTTCGTACTCGGCAGAGCAGGAATCTTCAGTCGGACTTCTATCCTTAGCCACCACACTGTACTTCCATCGTTTCGTACGGATCGCACGACCTACTTCGCTCTCGCTAATCTGCACGAATACTTCTTCGGGCCATTCCGTTGATGAGCGCTTGACTAGCGGCAGAATCGATCGTCCTTGCATGGATTCAGGCACTTGGATGCCAGCCGCATCTAGCAAGGTCGGCGGCATATCCACTAAGCTGATTAACTGCTCTAGACGCCCTCCGGCGGTAAAACCCGGTCCTGTCATGGCCATTGGAACTCGTATAGAGCTCTCATGACACGATCTCTTGTACTCGGCGTTCCTCGTCTTGAAGTGGCAGCCGTGATCGGACAGGAACAAGAGAATCGTGTTCTTAGTCATATCCAAGCTCTTCAAGGCATCTTGAACTCGGCCCAAGGCTTCGTCCAAACGTTTCACCATACCGTAGTAGCCGCCTAGATGCTGGTGAGCCGTACCGCCAAGAGCAGCGAGATCTGGCGGAACCCAACTGGAATGATATGCACCCGAATAGGCATCAGGAGCGGGATAATCATCTCGATGATTCTGATGATGCGGCTCCAAATAAGATAGGAATAGGAAAAAAGGATGCTCTTGTTGCTTTTGCTCGTCGATATAACGAATGGCCGCATCGGTTAGGGCATCGACCCGATAGCCTGGCAGCTTAACTCGCTCATTATCCTGATTGAACAGGACGGTATCATAGGCATCGGATGTGAGTTCCAGCGTATCTGCACCCAACCAATACTCATAACCTCCGCGTTTCTCCTCTGGAACCGGCTCCGTTCGCGTATTAGCCAGATGCCACTTGCCAATATATGCGGTATGATAATCAGCTTCACGAAAGTAATGGGCTAATGTTTTCTTGTCCTCCGGCAGTGGAATCCCGTTCGTAAAGCACCCTGTTTGTGTCGCATATTCACCTGTTTGCAAGCAGGATCTAGCAGGACCGCATACCGGCTGGCAGGTGAAGCCATAATCAATATGCGTGCCATGAATGGCCATTCGATCGAAATTCGGAGTCAAATTTAGAGGATTTCCATGTACGCCTGTCGTATCCCATCGCTGCTGGTCCGTGAAGAAAACAATGACATTAGGTTTTTCAGGAGTTGGATTCAAGCTGCGACCTCCATTTCATTGTTCTAACCAAAGTACTCTCCGAGAAGATCCGAAACGATTTGTTTAATATTCCCGCTTGGTTCAGTCGAATAGGCGCCAGGGTTTTGTGTCCATTCGAGCTCCCATTGATACCAATCAACCGGATTCGGATCTGTATGATCATCTAGTGACTCTTGTAACAACGCAATGTACTTTTGCCATCTACGGAAATAGAATCCGGATATAAGCCCCGACCATTCCCTATGAGAATAATCGTGCAAGCTTTGAGCGGGTTTTGCCGGTCCCCATAACGTGACTAGCGTGACCGCATTAAATTGAAACCGTTCCTTTTCTTCCGTTGTTCTGCCAAGAGACCTTGCTTGCTCAATCCAACGGCCTAACAGAAATTCCTTACGGGTACCGAGCAGTTGATCCTGAGATTTCACAAGGCTCAAAAACCGGTTCGACCACATCGCGTAATCTTCTTTCTCCCCACTACGGTAAGCGGCAACGAAAGCATGGTAATAATCCCGTGCAAGATCAGCCAGTCCCTGACGTGTGATATCGACTAGATCATAGAGGTAGCCTTCCGAATCCTGCAGCTCATCGAAGCATTCCAGCAACAGCCGCGCCGCCGCTTGAATTTTCGTTTGATCGTAATAGGATTGAGTCGGTCCCCACGTAGATACATTGGAAATATCCAGATGAGGCCTAGCGCAAATAATGGATTCTACCGCCCCTTGCTGAATGGTCGTGCAGTTATAGACGCTATCCGCAAGCAAGAGCCAGGCCTGTAACGCCTGCGGCACGACTTTACCGTAGCGGCGTTCGATATAGCCCTCCAACCACTCGGTCAATACCGGCGATTCCGTTCGCCAGATCATATCCGTCATCAGGTCGTATACGACCGGATTCGTCTCGATCCCTTCCATCGCCAGCCCGATGCCTGACATGCGGCCTGACCCGGATTGCCCGACCGTGTTCACCGGTTCTTGCATGAGCAACCGCAGGTTACCGAACAAGCCGTTCTTGCCGCCATAATTCTGTATCATGCACCATACCCATGGCGCGCCGTCAAATGCATTTCGCTGAACCCATGCCGGCTGCGATTCGCACCATAAATCAAGAACCAGGGCATGGTCTTTGTCTAGTCCGGCAAGCACTTCGCTATGCGGATTCTCTTGCCATGCCTGAAGTACCCAGACCGCTTTGTCGTCATACTCCCGCATGATCGCTTGTACATCTCGGGCGTATGCCGTCAAGTCAATCCCTTCCGTTCTTCCTCCTTCGTGGAAAGGATCCGTACTGTAGTAATGAATGTCATTTCCAAACAGGCCTGATTGCTCGGAATAGAAAGTAGAAGCAACCTTACGATACATAGGGTCGCTAGGCAGCAGTAAGGATGGCCTTTCGAATTCGCACCATTTTCCCTGATCAACAGGCTCGGATTCGGGAAACTTCTGTTGGAAATCGTTCGGGACCATCCCGCTGTAGCCTTGCAGAACAGGCATAATGTCCAACGATAACATGCGTTCATGTATTTTAGTTGCAAGTTGCGCGCGGTCCGTAAACCACCAATCGGGGAGAGGGCCGCCCCAACCGGTCATGTTCTGCATCCATTGCCAGGCGAAATAGGCAGGTCCGCAAAGAAATGCTTTACACTCGGCTTCCGTATAACCAAGCTTTAATAACGTTCGCCTCCATGCTTCTTCTTGACCTACCAGGCTTAACACCAAGTTGATGCCGTTTAAGGCCATCCAGTCGATTTCCTGCTGCCAACGGTCCCAGTCCCAGAAAGCCATGGAATAGGAGTGCGTGCAGTAGTTCAAGTAGTATCTGAACTGATAAGGGGTTACTTTCCTAACCGGGATCGATACTTCAGGGAACGGATAAGGAACATGAACACGACTACCGCACCAAGAGAGATGGGATTTGCAAACATGCTTCAAATACCAGTAAAATCCGGATGACGCCGCCACGCCGGATGAACCTCTGATGATGAGGCGATCGGGGCGGCTCTCGATTTCAAACACGTCATGACCGCTCTCCGCTTTAATCTGTTCAACGATTACCTTACTCGCAAGCTCCTCTCCGATCACTCGCTCGATTAAGCCTGCAACAGACTGCGTATTCAGATTTTTGTTTATTCCGAAATCCAAGTTCTTTTCCTCCGATCTCCCTTACCCTAATGACGATGTTTCATGGAATGTGACGGACGGCTCACTAACGCCGTGAAGATCAAACAATACAATCTCATTAAGCCCTTGGCGCAGCAGCGGCGCCGGAACATACAATCTGCGTTGCGGACCGACGCTCCAATACCGGCCTAGATTAAAGCCATTGATAAATGCGACGCCTTTCGACCAACCTTCTACATCGAGGAAGGTATCTGCTGCCTCGGCAACTTGAAAGGTTCCTTTGTAAAAGGCCGGCATCGTTGTTGAATGGTCCTGAGAATGAAACTGCAGCTCGCTTAAATCATTCATGGGCAACGAACGGATATCCCAATCGAAAAGAAACTGATTGCACCAGCCCAAGCTTTGCAAGCGAACACTGCCAGTAATCCCTTTGGTATCCTTGATATATGGCCCGTAGTTTACCCGTCCCATATTCTCAACGAGGATTTGAATTTGAGCGCCTTCAGGCGGAATATCAAGCATCAATTGCGTCGGTTTCCACCGTTCCAGCACACCTGCTTCGGTCCCGTTCACGAACACGATGGCACGGTCTCGGATATCCTCGATGATCAATTCGCAATCTTTTTTCGGTCCGGTTACAAACGTGGAATACAGAATGAATCCGTAATCCTGACCCAATTTCTCCATAGACTCGGGGGATATCCGTCGGATCGACTGAGATAAGCGAGGAAGACTGTCGAATAAATCCGCACGCTCCGATAACCGAACCTTGCCATACGCTTTTTTCTTGGAAGGTTCAGGTGCCGGGACATCTCTTAAATCCGTATACTTGGACAGCACCTCGCGAATGGCAAAGTATTTCGCCGTAGGGTCGCCTGCTTCGTTCAATGGAGCATCGTAGTCGTAACTGGTTACGATCGGCTCGTAAACCCCAGTGTGGTTGTTCGCTCCGTTGTAAAATCCGAAATTCGTTCCTCCATGAAACATATAGAAGTTAACGGAAGCTCCCATCTCCAGCATCCGGTCGAAAACGTCTGCGGTATCCTTCGACTCTCTTGTTATATGGTTTTTTCCCCAATGGTCGAACCACCCGTTCCAGTACTCCATGCACATGAGCGGTTGATCGGGTTGATATTCTTGCAATTTGGCGAATGCCTCTTCTGGATTCGAACCGAAGTTTACAGTCCCGAGAACTCCGGGTATCATGCCGCTCTGAAGGCAAATATCCTCGGGGCCATCGGATGTAACCAGCAATACGTCTATTCCACGTTTTGTAATCGAGTCCCGCAAATACTGAAGATAGCTTAAATCATTACCGTAGCTGCCATATTCGTTCTCGATCTGCATCGCAATAATCGGGCCGCCGTTCGTACATAATAGCGGCTTTAATAGAGGCATTAGAACGTCGTAGTAATCGTCTACATGAGCCAGATAGGAGGGATGCGCGCAACGAAGGGGGATGTCCGAATCGGCTAACAGCCACGAGGGAAGTCCTCCGAACTCCCATTCGGCGCATATATAGGGGCTTGGCCGAATAATAACGTGCAAGCCAAGTTCAGCCGCCGTCTCAATGAATCGAACGACATCGGCGATATCTTCGAAATGAAACCGCCCCTTTTGAGGCTCATGCAGATTCCATGGAATATAGGTTTCAACCGTATTAAAGCCGCAAGCTTTCAGCTTGTTAAGCCTGTCGAGCCAATAGTCGGGTACGATTCTGAAATAGTGGATCGCGCCGGAGATGAGCCGGACCGGCTTCCCGTCCATAACAAATCGGTTTCCATCCGTATGAAAGACTGTCATTTACAATCACCTTGTCGTTTGGTATGGGTTTACTCTTTGACAGATCCCAGCATAATGCCGTGTATAAAGTGCCGTTGAATAAGAGGATAAACGATTAGAATCGGAACCATGGCCACAACAAGCTTAGCCGCATTTAACGTTTGGTTGGAAAGCTTGGACAATAGCTCTACTTGTGATGAATCTAAATTTTGCGTGTTTAGTTGAACAACAAGCTGCTGAATGTACGTTTGAAGCGGATAATGCTCCGGTGTACGCATAAATATAAGTCCGTCAAAGAAAGCGTTCCAATGTCCGACGATACTAAAAAGGGTAATCGTTGCTAATGCGGGGGTCGAAATCGGGATAAACACCCTAAATAGCATATACCAGGGGCCCGCCCCATCCATGTGACCGGCTTCCACTAAATCCTTCGGAATGCTCCGGAAGAAGTTAACCAGCAAAATCACATTGAAAACGGGAACGGCACCGGGCAGAACCAACGCCCAAATCGAGTTAAACATTCCCAGAGTTTTCATGAGAATGTACAGTGGAATAATGCCTCCGCTGAACAACATCGTGAAGACAAGGAACCACATATAAATGTTGCGGAATCGAAACTCTTGCGACGACCGGGACAACGGATACGCCATTAATACCGCCAATAGGAAGTTAATGCCTCCGCCGAGCAATACCCTCTTAACGGAAACTAAAAAGGAGTTAACGAACACGGGGTCAGCAATAATTTGCTGATAAGCGATCGTATTAAACCCTTTCGGCCAAAAATCGACCATGCCGGCTGCGGCATACGATTTGTGGCTGAATGAAACGGCAACCGTATGCCAGATGGGGATGATACAAGTAAGCAAGACAAGTATCATAAAAATCACTAATGCATACTGAGCCAGCCGTGCCGATAGAGTTCGATTCATGACCATAAGATCACCTGCTTCTTAGAAGATGCGATAATTGGCAAACCGGGATGCCAACGTATAAGATACAATAATCAACAGAAATGAAATGACAGATTTCATAAGGCCGACAGCTGTCGCGAGTCCGAATTGGGCATTGATCAGGCCGGCGCGATAGACGTAGGTGTCGATAATATCGCCCGATTCATAGACTAACGGGTTATATAAATTGAATACTTGATCGAATCCAGCATTCAACACATTCCCAATGCTTAAGGTTGCAAGCAGGATAAACGTAGGAACGAGCAGCGGCAACGTAATATATCGAATCTGTTGCGGTCGCGATGCTCCGTCGATGACCGCCGCCTCGTATAGAGCAGGATTAATTCCCGTTAACGCAGCCAAGTAGATGATCGTTCCGAATCCGAACTCCTTCCATACATCGCTAGAAATCAGAATAAAGGGGAACCATTGATTGCTTGCCAGAAAGATAATGGGTTCTCCGCCGAACGCTTTGACGACTTGATTGACTAGGCCGTCCGTAGTGGTCATTTCAACGATGATTCCCGATAAAATAACCCACGATAAAAAATGGGGCAAATAAACGACGGTCTGGACGAACCTTTTGAATATACGCCCCCTTAACTCGTTAAGAAGAATGGCGAATGTCAAGGGAACAAACAGATTCCCAATGATCTTGAATACTGCAATAAAAATGGTATTATAGAAAATCACCCTGCTATCAGACAGTTCGAATAAGTATTTGAAGTTTTGCAAGCCAATCCAAGGGGATCTCCATATGCCGAGACCTATTTTGAAATCTTGAAAAGCCATGACAATCCCTGCCATCGGGATGATACTAAACACAACAAGGAGCAAGAGTCCCGGCAGCAACATCATGTGGTAATGTACTTGGTTAGCCCGGAATTTCATCGATTTCCACATCCAATCTGTTATACATACATGCTCTTCTTGTTATAACGAGGGACGCAGTAGCATGCGTCCCTCGTTTCTTGGTTATTTTTGCAATTCCGCCTCGATCTCCGCAATAATCTGATCTCCGCCTTGCTTCTTCCAATCTTCGACGAACTTGTCGAAGTCATCTACCGGCTTATTGCCGGCAATGATTTTGAAGAAAACTTCTTTTTCCATCTTCAAGAGATTCGCCCATTTTTGACTCATCGTTTTGGTCGTCGCCGTAAATGCGTTATAGACTTCTTTATCCATTTTTTGCTTCAGAAGGCCGCCGCCATACAGATAAGCATAAGGAGCAGACCAGTCGCCGGGTTCGGCTTTCGGATTTTGAAGGTCTCTCTGCCATCTGTCATAATGCCCTTTCATTTCCGGAGTAAGCTCTTCAAGCGGAATTTGACCGTCCAATGCATTCTTCAGCATGTCATGCTTGCGCGCCACTGCGTCAGGATAGTCGAATGTCGTATACAAAGGATAGAGATGCTGGAACAATTTGTTATCCAACCGTTGTTCCTCTTCTGCCTTGTCTCTTGCTCCACTAACGCCCGTACCGGAACTCAAGTAGAAGTTGATATGCTTCACAAGCGCTTCGGGATGCTTGAAGCCTTTCTTCACGACAAGAAATTGCGTAGTCGGCGGAACCATATGCGTATTATATTTACCTTGCGAATCTTGAATCAGATAGGGCTTCCAATCTGCTGTTTTGTCCACTTTTATGGAGTCGCCCAGCGGCCAAGGAGTCCACCAAGGCCCAAAGAAAAGTCCCGCTTTGCCGCTGTTGACAAGTTGGCTCGGTTCTTTACGGATCATGAACTCTTTATCAATAAGGCCGTTATTGTACATCTCCTTGAGCTTGGCCAAGGTCTGTTTCGTTTCCTGCGTTGTCGAGCCATATACAACCTTCCCGTTCTCATCCTTCAACCATAAGCCGGGATAGGAATCAAACGCATGGAAAATCCCTGTGAAGTCATAACTGCCTGTATAAGCGAATGAATATAGATCTACATTGTTGCCTACCAATCCAATGGTATCGTTCTTATTGTTCCCGTCAGGATCTTGCTCGACAAAAGCCTTGGCGATCGTAGCGATATCGTCCACTGTTTTCGGCGCCGGCAGCTTTAGCTTATCCAGCCAATCCTGTCTTACCCATGCCATACTGATCGAGTCGGCCAGCACGCTAATATTCGGCATGGCGTAAAGCTTTCCATCTATCGTCGCTTTCTCCAAAGGCAGATTGTTGGCAACTCCATACATTTCCTTCACTTTATCCGTGGCATATTTATTATAATACTCGGTTAAATCTTCAACCTGCCCGCCTTCAACCAAAGAACGAAACGTTGTCTCATCAACGGTCATGATATCCGGCAAGTCGTTGCTAGCGATCGCTAATTTCTGCTTCTGGGTATAATCATCTCCTGTCGCATACCACAAAACCTTAAAGCGAATATTTGTTTTCTCCGCAATATAGTCCGCGTAGTGATTATTCTCGATGGACTCGCCTGCAGGCAGCTGAAGATCAGGAACGACAGATTTAATAATGGAGATTTCAACAGGCTCTGCCATCTTGAATGGATTTTCCTCCGAAGCTTTCGATGCCGAGGCGGTACCTTCAGCGCTTTGCGAAGCCGTTGGGCTCGCTCCCGAGTTTGACGCTTTCCCTTCATTGCCCTCATTTTTCGCGCATGCCGATAGTACCAAGGTTAAAGCGATTACACCCGCTAGCATCTTTCTTTTTCTCATTGAAATCCCCTCTCTTATGTAATAGCTTGTCTTTACTATAACGGCTATGTAGGTAGCTATGGGTTAAATGTATCTTTGATTAGTATCTTATTATCTACAGTTAAGCAGTCCAATTAGAGGTTAAGAGAAAATAAGTGACTTTGCAGTAGACAAAAAGTGAATTATACAATCGATTATCAGGGAGCGGTTCAGCTTCCCAATTCGCTCCTCCATCGACATCGGTTTCGTTCGGTTCGTTAATTCCCGTACTTTCTACTTGAACCGTGAGATCGTCTTAGGAGCCAACCGTATCGTCGCCTGACGATGAGAGGTGAAGCTAAATCCAAGGAACATACACGGATCTACTTATGCTGCGTTTTCGTTCTATTTCCAAATTTCCCTCCTCTTCCGATAGTTTTGTCGACAGCTGCCGCGATCTATACGATAAATGAACAACCTCGATTTCGCCGAGTCGATCAACTCAAAACTATAAATATCCTTAAGTGCATGCCTTTTCCGTTGGTTTTACAATACGCTGATATGGACTTTAAATAATGAAAACAATAAACGCCTACAATTTTGGTATGTAGACTGTTTATTTCCGATTGTTTCGTTTTGTTGAGTAGTTCAATGTTGAAAGTAGGAGAGATTATTTTGAAACGGATAGCAATTGATATGGATGAAGTCATGGCGGATACTGTGGCCACACATCTGGAATGGTACAATAGGGATTATCAGGATAACCTGCATCTAACGGATCTTCATGGAAAGACATTGCTACAATTAAGGCCTCAGCGTACAAGAGAGATAGAAAGCTACTATGGTAAAGAAAATTTCTTTCGTGAACTGAAGGTTATCGAACATAGTCAAGAGGTCATACGCGAGCTCAGCCATTTTTATGAAATATATATCACGACTGCCGCAATGGAGGTTCCGGCTTCCTTTAAAGCCAAATACGAATGGTTACTTGAACACTTTAGCTTTCTTGATCAAATGAATTTTGTTTTTTGCGGAAACAAGAGCATTATTCACGCTGATTATTTAATTGATGACAATGTAAAACAGCTTGATCGTTTTCGAGGGAAAGGCATTCTTTACACTGCGCCCCACAATATTTTGGAAACCGGGTACGTTAGAGTGAATAACTGGCCTGAGGTGAGAGAGTTTTTCATAGACAGAGAACGTTTGATAGATGGTATCGAAATAGAAAGGGAGGTTAAGTAATATGCAAATGAGTCGTGTCATGCATATCCCCAAGCGCCAGGAACCTCCACAAGTACTAGCCCACTGGATATTCGATCCGATCCATACGAAATCCGGATCGATTCAGGAAGGGAATCTGGTCCTAACCGATGAGAGCGGCCTCTGCAATCATATCGAATTAGTCACAACTCAAGAAGGCAACCAGCAACTCTACAACTCTCATCTTGAATGGATGAAGGATACTTCGGGAGGAGCCAGCTTATCTTTATATAATGATCGATGCGAGAAAGGCACAGGCTGCTATTTTCGAACCGTGAAAGATGCCCCTCTCAATCATGAGAGATTCGAGCAAGGATACACAATCGAAGCCGTTGTTAAAATGCCAGAGTTATTCGATGAGAATAGACACAGCTGGATGGGAGTGCTGACAAGACAGGGCAGAGCGGCGGATCTTGGCAAGTCGGGAGAAAACGAACTTCTTGCAACGTTATCTATTTCAAATTGCAAGGAATACCAATGGGTATGTCATCCTACGAATCAGACTTCATCGGTTACGAATTGGTCGCGTTATATGAAGCCCGGACAATGGCATCATGTCGTCATCGTTAATGATACGATACAAACCCTTTTGTATGTGGACGGAATTTGTGATTTCAACAGTCCTTCAAGAGATATCATGGGTGTCTCTGTAATCGCAGGAAACGCGTGGAACATTGGAGCCTCGGAATGGGGCGGCCAACTGGATCAACTGTTTTCTGGCTCTATTCGAGAGATTCGCATCACAGGAGAACCTCTTGAAAGATCAGATTGGCTGCACGATTCCAAGCCGCGGCAAGTTCTTCAAGGCACTAACGAGGAGCCTCCGCTTTCATTCCAGAGTAGCGCTTATCATTTCGTTCTTGTCCCCGATGCCCAGAAGCTTGTCTATTTAAACCCCGAAATGTTTGATGCGCAGATGAAATGGATTGTGGACAATCACTCCAGAATGAATATTGCCATGACTGCGTTTGTAGGAGATATCGTTGATCATAGTGATGCCCCGGATGAGTGGGATCGCTCTTCCAGAGCGATATCCCTCTTGGATCAATCTCATACTCCGTATATGATGACCGCCGGAAACCACGACTATGATGCCGTCGATACTTATTTGCAACACTTCGGACCTGATCGCTTTCGCGGCAAGGAACACTATAAAGGCCATTCACCGTCCCGATACAGCTCGTATGGTTTTATTAAAGCAGGAAGCTATAATTATCTATGGTTAATGGCAGATATGCAGTACCTTTTGCAGGACATGGCATGGTGCAAAGCAGTGCTCGAGGAACATCGGCAAATGCCTACTATTATTGTGTCACATGATATTCTTTATGCGACGAAGGACGGTGAACGCCGGACTTCCCATGAATCGGAGAACGGAAGGATTATATGGGAGCAGTTAGTTGCTCCATATAATCAGGTGTTCATGACCGTGAATGGACATTATGACGGGACTGTTCACCATACACGAAAAAATAATTCCGATCATGAGGTCATCCAACTGTTGGTCAATTACCAAGATAGCTATCGTGGCGGGAATGGTTGGATGAGACTAGCTGGATTTAATGAGGAGGCTAACCAAATTTCTTTTCTGACCTACTCGCCTTGGGTAGAGCAATTAGGAAAAAACGAACCGCTGTCCTATCCGGATTACCGGTACTTGACGGGAGAATATCATACTTTTGTGATTCCATTTTTTTTTAAGAAACGCTTTGATTTTGTAACCGAGAGTTAATAAGCCGATAAATACGGAGTGATCGCTCAATGTCTCTATTATCCGAAGAACGAAAGCAGCATATTCTCATACAATTGGATTCGATTGGAAAGGTACGGGTTATCGCGCTGGCTGAACAACTTCAAGTCTCGAATGAAACGATTCGGCGTGATCTGTTTGTGTTGGAGGAGGAAGGAAAGCTTAAACGTGTATACGGCGGAGCTGTAAAGGTGCAATATGATGAGGGCGAGCCCCCGTATCGGGAACGACAAATTCTTAATCATGAAGCAAAGAAGGCTATTGGGTACCGGGCTGTCGATCTGATCCAGGACGGAAATACCATCTATATGGATATGGGAACAACGATCCATGAATTGGCACGCTCCCTCAATGGCAAGAAACGAATAACGGTTATCACGAATTCCTTAACGGTCGCGAATCTGCTGACGGAATCGTTGTCCCAAGCCCTCTTCAGCGGGCGAATCATTATTCTGGGCGGCGAAATATCGCTGGAGCAACAATCTGTAAGTGGCTATCTTTCGTTGGAGATGCTTAAAAATCTCTATGTGGATAAGGCTTTTATTTCGGTGGGGGGTATTTCGATTGAGACAGGTATTAGCGATTACAATATGAATGATTCTGTTATAACCAGAACGGTGATATCGAAAGCGAAGGAAGTCATAATTCTGGCGGATTATAGCAAGATCAGTATACAAGCCTTCTGCCACATTGCTCCTTTAGAATCAATTGATGTGGTCGTATGTGAAAAGGAGCATCCAAAAGCATGGGCACAAGAGCTAGAGGTGAAGGGGGTTACGTGGATTACCGCCAATGCAATCATGGAGTAGTTCGGTCAGATAACCCGAATAGCTAGGCAACAAATTTTTTAGCCCTTTCGATTCCTAACAGGAAATCGGGAGGGCATTTTTATTCCAACGCCTCCCTCCGCTCCCTACGGCATTTCAGCCTGGTTCTTTTTGCTTTTTTAACATTCCGTCAATAAACCACACAAAAAGGTCGTTTTTTTTCCATTATTCCTCTAATTCATAATAAAACATCAACATCAGTCTTAATAATAACTTGTCAATGTGGAAATACCACGATAACAATCTCAACTTACAATATAAATATCACAACAATAGTAATTATGGCGTGATGAAAATTGAAGGAATAGGAGAACGATTTATGAACCACCGATCTTTTCCACTTACTTGCGCACATACGGGTTGCGGAACCGCCCCGGACAATACGATGGCTTCCTTCATGGACGGCATTTCTATGGGAGCAAACGTAGTAGAAGTCGATCTCCGGGCGACTAAAGACGGCACAGTAGTACTCATGCATGACCATAGCCCGTTACTTCACGAAATGTCATTCGAGCAATTAAACCAGCTTGAAAACCGTATGGAGATCAACCCCGCCTACGAATTTCACAATATCGCTTCGCTCGATGAAATTGTGGACAAGGCTAGAACACACGGGATAAAGCTCAACCTAGATATCAAAACGGAAGCCACAATTCAACCGGCCATTCAAAGCATTCAACGCTCCGAAGCGGAAGACCTTGTCTTCATTACAGGATGCTCAAATGGCATTACAGACTCTTATAGCGGGATCAAGGTTCTTTACAACACTCCGGATGATCTTACTAATGATGAAGAACGAGAATATGCCTCATGGTCGCGAGCCATAAGCGAACGGGCGCATGCTGGCGGATACTTCGGCTTGAACATGGATTACAGAACTTGCCGACGGGAAGTCGTTGAAGAGGCTCATGCGTTAGGTTTAGCGGTGTGGGTTTATACCGTGGACGATGAGGAAGCGATCTGCAACATGATTGAGATAGGCGTAGATGAGATTACCACCAACAATGTAACGCTGTTAAAACAGCTCCAAGCCCAAAGAGGCTAGTTGTTTGTTTTTCTCAGAAATTTTCTAATGAAGGAGGAATCCTGTCTTGCAACGCCCTTTATACATATGGAAAAAAGTACTACTCCATCGTTATTTGTATTTGATGCTTATGCCATGTATTGCATCCTTCATTATTTTCTCCTATATTCCGATGGGCGGGTTGCTGCTGGCGTTTAAGGAGTTCAAATTTAATCTAAGCATACTTGAGAGTCCTTGGGTAGGCCTCAAATATTTCGAACAATTTTTCAACGACTATAAAAGCATGACATTAATCAAAAATACACTCATCATCAGCTCCATGAAACTTTTTCTCGGGATGCCCTTCCCGATTCTTCTGGCGCTTATGTTCAATGAAATCAGAAGCAGATGGTTTAAAAACATAGCCCAAAGTATTGCGTACTTGCCGCATTTCATGTCATGGGTAATTATCGTCGGTTTAATGCAAAGAATTTTGGCACCGGATACCGGGTTGTTAAACGAAATGATTACCTATTTCGGCGGTGACGGCAGCACGTTCTATATGAATGAATCAAACTATTTTTATCAAATTATGTTCGGCAGCCATCTCTGGAAAACAATCGGCTGGGATTCAATCATCTACCTGGCGGCTATTGCCGGAATTAATCAAGATATGTACGAGGCGGCCAAAATAGATGGGGCGAGCAAATGGGCAGAAGTATGGAACATCACCCTTCCATCGATTCGGCCGACCATCTTGATCGTATTTATCCTATCGCTTGGAAGCATTTTGTCAGCTGGCTTCGACCAGCTTTATTTGCTCAAAATGCCAGGCAATGCAGAGCTTGTAGACATTCTGGATACGTATGTGATCCGCGTTGGTTTACAGGAAGGCCAATACGGCTACGCAACTGCGGTCGGTATGATGCAAGGCGTTATTGGTTTAATTCTTGTGGTCGCTGCTAATCGTTTCGCTCGAAAAGTGTCTGGCACTTCGGTTTGGTAACTTTTCCTTGAGAGCCTCTCTCTTTGGAGAGAAACGATTAACAGCTTTTTATACCATCTAAAACAAAGAGAAAGTGGGAATGGAGAAACCATGTTGAAGAAAACAAAATGGGCAAGGATGCTAGCAATTCCACTGATCGCTTCGGTAGTTATGACAGGATGTACAACAAAGGAAGAAAATGCAGGGAATCAGCAGAATACCCAGCAAGAAACCGGCAAGGATAACACAGGAAAACCAGCGACTTGGATTGCCGACCGCAAGATTAAAGGCTTGGTCTTTATGGATGCAGACGATATTACGGAAGATATGAACCCGGAAATATTGAAGCAAATTAAAGAGAAAACAGGAATAGATTTCGAATTCAATCTCATGCGTGCGCAAAATTCGCTCGACGGATTAATTGCCGGTCTTGCTGCCAACGACTTACCGGACTTTATCGCCTTTTATTTGAATCATAGCGGTCGAAAGGAAATGCCCATTGTACTGAAAGCTGCGCGCGAAGGCAAGTTTACTGACCTAGCCCCTTTCATGAAGGATACGAAAGTATACAGCAAGTATTTACAAGAGGGATACTTGCCGCTTGATACGAATAAAGGTGTCATGTTCCGTCCGGAATTTAACGGCGCAGCCTACTTCATGCATATGAACGTTTCGCGAGAAGTAGGATATGTGACGAGAAAATCGTTTGGTGGACCTTTCATTCGCAAAGATATCGCTGAAGCACTGAATGTGGATCCAAGAAAGATTACAACTTCAGAGCAAATCTATGAACTGGCACAAAAAATTAAAGCAGGCAATTTCAAAGATTACAATGGGAAAGACGTCTCTGTCATCGGTCCGAGATATTGGGGCGGCCAGGAAGTTAAAGCATTGTATAGCGATCTAACAATCAACGTCAACCATACTTTTGGACGGGACAAGGAAGGCAAAATCGTTCAGGAGATCCAGACGGATTACCCGTTGAAGCGCGTAGAATTCGTCCGAAAGCTGCTGAAAGAAAAACTGATGAACCCTGAATTTTATACAATGGATGAAAATCGCGCAACAGAAGGCATTTTGAACGGGTCTTTCGCGATCGTTGCGGATATGCACAACTACCTTGATTTCAATAAAGATATGCATTATTTACCGATTGGCCCACTTAATGTAGGCGACAAGCCTTTTCGAATGGGGATTGACTATAAAACATCTGGCGGCGCTTGGGCAATTCCGACTACGACGAAAAATCCAGAAGAAATTGTTAAATTTGCGGATTTCCTGGCGAGCCGCGAAGGCAAGCTGTTATGGCAGTATGGAATTGAAGGAAGAGACTACACGTTGGATGCTAAAGGCAATCCGATTGTAAAAAAAGAAGTGTTTGAACTGAAAGATAAAGATCCCAATGCTGCTAAAGCGCTCGGGTTCGCAGGTGTAGGAAATGCTTGGGGCGAACTTCTGGGCAATACTGACGTTGATCGAATTGACGACTTCGGTGAAATAGAATATGGCAACGCAGCTCATCCCAACGTTGATGAGGGCCCGCTCAAGCTTGCCGAATATTGGGGCTGGGACGAAAAACGGAAAAATGCGGAAATGTTGGATACGTACTCTCCAATGGCTTTCCTAGGCGAGTTCTCGAAGGAACAGGAATTCAAGGCTGCACTCGATAATTATAACGAAAGCATCATACGGGCTTATTATGCAAAAAGCGAGGATGAAGTAAAGAAAATTCTCGATCAGGCATCGAAGCAATTGTACGCAGCCGGCTTGGAAGATTACTTGGCGCTGCTTGAGAAAAAAGACGCTGATCCGAATACGAAGGTGAACCTGTAACATATTTTGATTGCTGTTTGAGGGGGGCGGTTTTATCGGTTCTTCGATAAAACCGACCTCTCACTATTTGTACATGCTTTGGCATCCGTTTTGCATCGCAAACCTTGAAGGAGTGCAAATCACGTGGGGAACGAATTTTACAAGATTACTACAGGAGAAAAAATTACCCGGATCGTTATCTATGTGACGATCATCCTGTTATGTTTATCCATTATTTTGCCGCTTTTGAATATTTTCGCGCTCTCCTTCAATTCCGGTAAAGATGCAGAAAGAGGCGGCATTTATTTTTGGCCGAGAATGTGGTCTATTGAAAACTATAAAGAAGTTTTTACTTCCTCCAATATTTTGAATGCATTTGGTATATCCATGTTTCGTACGATTGCCGGGACAGTCGCGAGCGTTTTTTTAACCGCGATGGCAGCTTACGCTTTAAAGAGCAGAACGATGCCAGGCGTTCGTTTTTTTACAATGCTCATATTTTTCACAATGCTGTTTAGCGGCGGTATCATTCCTTATTATATGCTGTTGAAAGACTTGCAACTGACGAACACGATCTGGGTCTACGTTGTACCGGGATTGTACAGTGCATGGAACATCATTATCATGCGGACCTTCTTCCAGGAAATCAGTCCAAGTCTTGAAGAATCGGCACGGATCGACGGGTACAATGATTTATCCATTTTTATGAGAATTATTTTGCCGCTCAGCAAACCAGTTGTCGCTGTCATCGCGTTGTTTAATGCTGTTGCGCACTGGAATGATTGGTTTACTGGCGCATTCTACGTTCGAGAAAGCAAATTGAGACCCTTGTCAACATTGCTGCAGGAAATGCTAACCCGGGCAGATGCACTTCGTAATTCACTTGAACAAGCAGCGGGAACGCAGCAATACGACATGCTGGATAAAATTCAGGTAACGGGAAACTCGCTGAAAATGGCAACGATCATCATCGTCGTTGCACCGATTATTTTAATTTATCCGTTTATTCAGAAGTATTTTGCCAAAGGCGTTATGATCGGTTCGATCAAAGAGTAAAGCGGGAAAGGACGGAATAGGCATGGACCGAATAGTAATTTCAAATCCTTATGACAAGCAAGGAATATGGCTTAAGGGAAGTTTCCACAACCATACGACGAATAGCGCTTGCGGCTCACAGCCGCTCGAAACCGTCTACCGTATGTATGGGCAATACGACTTTCTCGGTATTTCCGATCACGACTTCATAACCGCCCATGAAGGGGAACGTTCTATCCCTTCCGTCTACGAAGCGTTAGAAGTAAGCAGTCCGCTAAGGCATATGCTCCTCATCAATCCTCCACGGTCGATCATGGACGATTATTCGAACGCATTTTCGATAGAGAGGTATCAGCAGCTATCCGACCTTTGCACCCGATATGGCGGAATGAGCGTACTTGTTCATCCAAACCGTTATTATTCCCAGTTTTGGCCGATTGAAGATATGCTGGCGATGAATGACTACACCGGAATTGAAGTCATCAATGGCGAAGGAAACCCCGAATACGACATTGCATTCGACAAATGGGATGCATTGCTGTCAGCTGAACGTAAAGTATGGGGCTTTGGTGGAGACGATTTTCACGTGTACGGGCAAGAGAAACGGGCCTGGAATATGGTACTGGCCGAACAAAATACGAATGCAAGCATCCTTACGGCGATGAAAGCCGGAAGTTTCTATATTTCAACCGGTTATGGTTTCAAGTCCATCCGAACAGAAGGCGGCACGATTACGTTTAACTTGCTTTCCAGTGAAGGGTTAGACCGCATGTACAAATACATAACCTTGATTGGCAGAGACGGGAACATCTTATACGAAACCTCCGGGCGCATCAACAGCGTTAGCTATAACTGTCGCGGAGACGAAGGCTACGTAAGGGCGGCAGCTTATTTGGAAGGCGGCTTTGGCGCATTCTCTCAACCATTATTTATCGTATAGTCGCTTTTGTATACCCGATCCGCTGGATATAAACAGGAAGAATGTGAACTTGTATGAGCAAAACGTATGACCTGCGTCAAAAGAGCATTATTTCGATAACATGGCCTATATTCATAGAAGCTTTATTCGGCATGCTAATCGGAACTGTAGATACAATGATGCTAAGCAGTTACTCCGATGAAGCTGTGGCAGCAGTTGGATTAGCCAATCAGATTTTAGTCGTAGTGGGCTTGATATTCGGATTTGTTACTGTAGGTACAGGCGTAATTCTCAATCAATGGCTTGGCGCGGGGAAGTTAAATGATGCCGATATAATAGGAAGAGCAGCACTGACTCTGAATTTAATAATCGGTTTAATAGCTAGCGTAGGATTATTTATATACGCAGATGTCTTTCTATCCATTTTCAAAGTACCTGATCATGTAAACGTTGAAGGAATCTCTTATTTATCCATTGTCGGCAGTTCCGTCTTCATCACCGCTATTAACATGACTTTAGGTACAATTTTACGGTGCCGCGGTATTGTGAAGGAAATGATGCTAATCTCATTGGCGTTAAACGTGCTCCATATTTTCGGAAACTACTTGGTGCTGATGGAACCATTCGGGTTGCCGAATCTAGGTGTAGAAGGTGTTGCGGCATCCACTTGGATCTCCCGAGCAATTGGGATGATCGCTTATCTGATTTTATGTATGCGAAGCTTGGGGTCCCCTTTATGTCTAATAAATCCTTTTAGATTTCAGAAAAGAAACCTTGGGCTTATATTCAAATTAGGCATCCCTTCTGCCGGCGAGCATGTATCCTATAATCTCTCGCAAGTTGTTATCACCTATCTGGTAACTATATTAGGTACGACTGCATTAACGACAAAGATCTATTCCCAGAATTTAACCTCCCTCGTTTTTATTTTTTCGATGGCGATCGGCCAAGGAACACAAATTTTAGTCGGACATATGATCGGGGCTAATCAGAAGGATACTGCCTATCGATCCGGTCTGCAAAGTTTGAAGCTGGCGTTGCTAATTTCACTTGCGATCGGTATTTTCCTCTATAGTCTATCCGGTCCGTTGTTCGGCCTATTTACCAATGACACTGAAATTATCCAGCTAGGGAAGCAACTCATGCTCTTTTCTATTTTACTGGAACCGGCCCGCGCATGTAACATGGTGCTAATTAGCTCACTAAATGCAGCCGGAGATGTCAAATTCCCGGTAGTTGTTGGCCTAGTGTCCATGTGGGCGATTAGCGTGCCATTGGCCTATGTATTCGGGATTGTATTTCATATGGGGTTGGTAGGCATTTGGTTAGCCTTCTCGATCGATGAATGGGTAAGAGCATTTATGATGCTCCTCCGATGGAAAAAACGTTCTTGGCAGAACGTCGATCTCCTTAATTCCGTAAAATAATCGCAGCTGTATGTCGACTGCTCTGGGAGCCTATATAAAGCGGCTCGACATTCGGATTCCGGGTCAGCGCAAAAGAGACCTGGAATCTCAACGGATTCCAGGTCTCTTTTTGAGCCTTGATATTAAATCAAATCGGATTTACGAAGCAGCCGCTGAATCACCACCGCAAACTCGGCTCGCGTGATCGTACGGTCAGGGCTTGTGGTTTTCATCTTTAATGTGATTTCTCAACCATCGAGAGCCAGCTTTTGTAATCATGAATCGCCATTCCGGCATAACCGGCAGATCGGGATAACTCTTGATGAGCGGTTTGCAGCTCTTGGTTCATAAAATCTTCGCTCTTGGAATAAAACGAAACGCGATCGCCTTCCGAGCTTTTAGCGGTTTCCACGGCAACGATAGCTTGCTTGTTAAGAACGGAGGCTTCTCTCAATATGGCTTGGGCATTGTCGACGATCCCGTCCTTCCCCAACGCATGATTGCGATAATCCATGATCACAAGGCAGTCGAACTTTTCCAGTAGCCATGCGCTTAAGCTGTATTCGGTGTCGGGTACCTTCAAGGTATGCAGCCAAAAAGGGACATCCAACGTGATCTTTAAGCCGCGCCCTCTCGTTTCCTGCTCTATAAATCTCAAATTATGTATCCATTCTTCCATAATCGTCTTCTTTTTTGTTTCCCATTCGCTTAAGAGATAAGGTTCAATGTCCAAATGCAGGCCATCAAAACGTTCATCCGATTTCACGGACGCATTGTATTGCAGGGTCCAGGCAATAAACGTTTTGATTTGGTCCTGATTCGACTTACGAGCCCAGTCGGGACGGCCTGCCAGAGCCTCCACTTTGATTCCTTTTACTTTGGCGCTTCGAATAAAATCCGCATACACTTTAGGCGCAATATCCCTATTCCATTGAAGGTATATAGCCGTCACATCATGATCGCTTGCAAAGCTTAGGATTCGATCTTGATCCTTTGCGATCATGCGGCTATCCCAAATCCACGTTCCCTTGGTGATTTTCGCTAATGTCGTAACTACGGCCAGCTTGCGTTTCGCATCCCACTCTACCTCAGCTTGAAAGATTTCGCCGATCAGTCGAAGCGGAATCATCGTACGGTTATTTTTGATTACGACCGGCGCATCGATTTTTATCGCCTTACCATTCACTAGCGCTTGGTTTTGGCCTATCGTTAAGCGGATCGTTCGATCTCTATACGAAAAAGTCACCTGATTGAGCTGTCTATTCCATTTCATCTTTGCGCCCAGTTTTTCGGTTACGAATCTTGCTGGTACCATCGTGCGGTTGGAGCGGTGGTCGACATACGGAGGTTCATCCGGAAAAACCACATGCTGCCCATCGACAACGACTTGGATTTCGGTAGCGGCAAAAACAGTAGGTACGATAATAGCTACGCCAAGGGCTGCAATCAAAAGACCGATGAGCCATCTTTTCATATCCGATTACCTGAATTCCAATTCATCCTTAATAACCTCGACGATATGATCGACAAAGCCTGCAAGCTCTTGCTCATTCGGGCCCTCTGCCATGACTCGCACAAGCGATTCCGTGCCTGAAGGGCGAACCAGCACTCTTCCGCTCCCGCCCATCCGACTCTCTATCGTCCTGATGGCTTCTTCGACCATCGAATTCCCCGCCAGCTTCGACTTGTCCTCGACTTGAACGTTCACCAGAAGCTGCGGGTACTTGGTCATGCCTTGGGCAAGCCCGCTAAGAGACTCAGATTCGGACTTCATCACATTCATCAGTTGGATCGCGCACAGCATACCGTCGCCAGTCGTACTATAGTCCAGCAACACGATATGGCCCGACTGTTCTCCGCCTAGGTTATATCCGCCGTGCAGCATTTCCTCCAAGACGTAGCGATCTCCGACTTTGGTTTGTTTAGCCTCCACGCCTTGTTGCTCCAGCGCCTTGTAGAAGCCTAGGTTGCTCATTACGGTAGAGACCACCGTATTGTTCTTCAACCGACGATGCTTCCTCATGAATTCAGCCAGGATATAGAGGATATGGTCGCCGTCCACGATCATTCCCTTCTCGTCGACGGCAATAAGCCGGTCCGCATCCCCGTCGAAGGAAAGGCCCAGATGGGCCCGATGCTCCAAAACCGCCCGTTGAACAGATTCGGGGTGCGTAGAGCCGCAGTCTTTGTTAATATTCAACCCGTCCGGTTGATGGGCCAGCACAATCGTGTCGGCACCCAATTCGCGGAAAATCCGGGGGGCGAGCCGCGATACCGCCCCATTGGCGCAATCCACGACCACTTTGAGCCCTTCGAATCGTTGATTAACCGTCGACTTTAAATAAGAGAGATACGCTTGTCCGCTATCGGGATCATCCTGTACCGCCCCTACATCAGCGCCGATTGGGCGAGGAATCCGATCTTCGTCTGTATCCAGAAGCGATTCGATCTCCGCTTCCATCTCATCCGACAGCTTAAATCCGTCCCCGCCGAAAAATTTAATTCCGTTATCCTCCACGGGGTTATGGGAAGCGGAAATCATGACACCCGCATCGGCTTCCCTTGCTTTCGTCAAATATGCCACGCCCGGCGTAGAGATGACTCCTAATCGGATCACATCCGCGCCGATCGATAATAATCCTGCAACAAGAGCCGCCTCCAGCATTTCTCCCGAAATGCGAGTATCTCTTCCTATTAAAATGGTAGGGCGCTTCCCTTGCTTATTCCGGGTCAGTACATATCCGCCCGCTCGGCCTAAACGAAAGACCAATTCCGGGCTTAACTTCCCGTTTGCTACGCCGCGTACCCCATCGGTTCCAAAATATTTACCCATTCTTATCGTCCTTTCCTTCATTCATGGAGGCCGGATTCCGCGGCTTCCTTCCAGCTTTTGTAGTCATGGATGGAAAAGCCTCGATAGCCGGCATGCCCCCGCAAGGACAAATGGCTCAGCCGCATTTGTCGATGCAAGCTGGAGATGCTCTTGCCTTTAAAAGTGACGTGCTCTCCCTCTTTCACAGGGCCTGTTTCCAGCCCTACGATAACAGGTTTCCCTGCTCTAGTTCCTTCCCTGATCATCGGCAGAGCATTGTCTATAATTCCGTTCTCTCCGACGGCGAAATTTCGGTAATTCATAAGCACGACGCAGTCGAGCCGCTCGATCATCCAAGCCCCCAGGTTTCCGTTGGCGCGGGCAGGAATCTTATGAATCCAGAAGGGGAGATCGGCCGATACTCGCAAGGATGTGTCCCGCCTTATCCTGTTGACCAAATACTCCACATTCTCCATCCACTGGCGAACGACATCTTCGCGATCCCGTTCCCATTCCTTCAATAGATAGGGTTCGATGTCCATATGAATGCCGTCAAATTCGGCTTGTTCTCCCACGGCGCTATGATAGTCCTCCATCCATCTGATAAAGGAGTCGATCTCCTGCAGGTGCCCGGTTAATCCCCAGGACGGGTCTCCTCCCAACGCCTCGACTTCAATTCCTAAACCGTGCGCTTCCTCGACGAAATCTCGATACGGTTCGAAGTCTTTGGATTCGCGGTCGATGTGCAGGAAGATCACGTTTACGCCTTGCTCTTCGGCAAAAGCGAGCATTTGGCCTTTGTCTTTCGTCAACGTCGTCGTATCCCATACCCAGGTTGCCATTACAGGCGGCTTATCGGATTTCCATTTCAGCATAAGAACCGTTGTGATCGCCATGCAGACTAGCAAGGCGATCAGGATCATTTTAAGTAATGATACTCTTCTTAGAGATTGGGGCTTAAGCGCCAACAAGAACCTTCACGTCTTTTTGATGGATTCCGGTTCCTAGCTTGTGAATGTTATCCGATTTGATATCTGCAAAAGCATTGCGCGTATCGATGATTGGAACGCCCATCTCCGCCAATTCATGATAGCTGAAGCTTCGGTGATTGGTGATTAACACCATGCAATCGTATTGGGAGAAGGTTTCCGTATCGTATTTTACCGTATGAACGACGTGACCTTGCTCGTCCTTGAACGAAGTCGCATACGGATCGTAATAGTCGACTTTCGCTCCGCTTTTTTTGAACAATTCATAGATTTCCAAGCCGGGAGATTCGCGTAGATCGTCAATATCCGGCTTATAGGACATACCTAGTATCAGAACTTTCGAGTTGCGGATCGATTTCGCATATACATTCAACACTTGAGCCGTTTGGTTCAACACGTATTCCGGCATATTATCGTTAATGGATTGGGCCAATTCGATAAATTTGCTATAGAAGCGGAATTCTTTGGCTTTCCAGGACAAATACATCGGGTCCAGAGGAATGCAGTGACCGCCGATTCCCGGCCCCGGATAGAAGGACATGAATCCGAACGGTTTCGTAGAAGCCGCTCGAATGACTTCCCATACGTCGATCGCCATGCGATCGCACATCATGGCCAATTCGTTGACGAACGCGATATTAACGCTGCGGAACGTATTTTCAAGCAGCTTGGACATCTCCGCCACTTTAGGAGAAGACACCGGAACGACGGTTTTGACCACGTTGTTGTATAGCGTAACCCCAAGCTCTTTGCATTTCTCGGTCGTTCCGCCAATGACCTTGGGCGTATTAAACGTATTGTAGTCGGGATTGCCCGGGTCCACCCGTTCCGGCGAGAAGCATAGGAAGTAGTCTCGGCCTACCGTTAATCCCATAGCCTCAAGCTCGTATTCGATCAATTCTTCCGTCGTTCCGGGATACGTCGTGCTTTCAAGGACGATCAAGGTTCCTTTTTTGATATAGCTCTTAATCTCATTCACGACGCTCACGATAAAGGAAGTGTCCGGATCCTGGTTCTCGCTTAAAGGAGTCGGTACGCAAATGCTGATCGTATCCAGTTCCCGAATGGTTTCGAATCGGTTCGTCGGCACGAATTTCCCACTGCCCACGGCATCGGCCACCATGGAACTTGGCACATCTTGAATATAGGACTCTCCATCCAGAAGGGACTTTACTTTATGCTCGTCCAAATCAATGCCATAGACGGTAAAACCGCCTTTCACCATTTCCATCGCTAACGGCAAGCCGACATACCCGAGACCAACGACGCCTACCTTCGCCGTTTTATTTTGCAGATTTTCTTTTAATATATTGTATGTCATGTCCTATCCGCTCCTCGAATTCACAAGATTAAGAGTTACTGGTCAGTCTCTTGATTTTCCATTCCAATTCAGAAATCGATAGCGGCTTGGTCACATAGTCGGCAGCCCCCGACTCGTAAGCGCGACTCCTGTTTTCCGAGAGCTGCTTGTCCGTCAGAACGATCACCTTGCCTTCATACGAATCATGACGTTGGATGCTACGGATAAGTTGGTATCCGTCCATGATCGGTAAATTCAACTCGGTAATGACGAGGTCCGGCAATCGCCGGACGAATTCCTCGTAGGCCTCTTGCCCATCCTTGGCCTCATAGACGCGATACCCCTTCAGATCCAGCCGAATCTTGATGAATTCGCGAACGAGATCGTCGGGATCGGCAAGCAGAACGGATGTCTCGGCATGGGCTGCCGTATAGAAGCGGATGTCATCCTCGTTCCCTTTGCTCAGGATCGCCTGTTGCAGGAATGCCGCGATCGCGGACTCGGTCGGTTTTGCGCTCTCCGGGAAGCTGGATACGATCAAATGCCCTTGCAGCAGATGCTGAGGTTGGAGAAAATCCTTTAATACGAGAGACGCATAATGGGTACTGCCCAAGGTCCCGCCGTCCAATACGGCGCACAGAACTTGATTCGGATCGTCATAGAACAATTGGACCGAAAGAGAGGCATCATTTTTGCTCATAAGCCCTTTTGCTTGTTCGAGCGTTTTGGGGTTCGTCTTCGCGCACGGAGCCAGAATGACTCCGCACGAACCGCTCTTCGCGGTCGCCGAATGAATGTACTGTAACAGCTGCAGCGTGATTTCCTGAATGCTGTTGCGAATCACAATCGCCATATTTTCACTCCTTTAATCAATTTGAATGTTATTTATTGAAATTGGTTCTAACCATCGTTCCCCACGTATTATTGTTGCGGAAGTAGTCGATGTGCCCCAAGAACCTCCACAGAACGCCGACTTGACGATAACCGAGAAACATGAGGATAGAATAAAGCACCATTTTATGGAGATCGCTCAGCCTAGGATAACGACTAAACGCTTTTTCTTCGATAAATAAAGCGCCGAGGCTAAGAATGAAGCTGGAGAAGAAGTTCACCAGCATAAAGACGGCGACCGTTTTCCAATCCGACATATTGAGCAGCCAATACCCGATCATGGCGAGCAAGCCGCTCAAGCGAAAGTATGGGTTTAACGTTTCGAACAGGACGTTATAAGGAAGCGTTAAAAGCCCAAACACCTTATAACGGGGGCGGAAAACCATATGGACTCCTTCTTCGATCATGTTCTTCAAGTTTCCGCGACCCCAACGCATCCGTTGGCTGCTTAGAATCCGGTACGTATCCGGCGCTTGCGTCCAGCACACGGCATCCGGGCAAAAAGCGACCCGATAAGGGATTTTGTTCTCCAGGCAATACCGATGCAGCTTGATGACGATGTTCATGTCTTCCCCAGGGTATCCGCCGCGGTAACCGCCTACGGCAATGACTTTATCTTTCTGAAATACGCCGAAGGCGCCGGATACGATGATCAATCCGTTAATGGCGCTCCAACCGATCCGACCGCCCAAGAATGCCTTGATATACTCTACGTTCTGGAGAGCCGGCCACCATTGTTTGGGGAATCTGATGTTTTTGACCATCCCGTCTTCTACTGTGCAACTGTTAACGATTCGAACGTTTCCCCCAACCGCCACGGTCTCTTCGGGATTTTCCATATACACTCTGGCGATTCTAGTCAGCGCATCCTTCTCCAGAAGCGAATCCGCATCGATCGTAGAAATCAACGGATGTCGGGAAAGATTGATCCCTGCATTCAAGGAGTCCGCTTTCCCTCCGTTTTCTTTATCGATGAAATACAAATTGGGGTATTCGGGATTGTGATAATAGCCTCTGACTTTTTCGGTTTTAATCTGTTTGGCAACAATAGGTTTGATTTCTTTCAGTTGAAACTCTTCGATCATGATTTTGGCCGTATCGTCTTTGGAGCCGTCATTCACGACGATGACCTCGTATTCCGGATAATTCAAGGCCAATAAGGATCGTACGTTTTCTTTAATCATCAATTCTTCGTTATAGGCCGGGACTAACAATGATACTGGCGGCACATGTTCGGAACCGGATAGCTTCTGCACGCGATTATATTTAATCCCTCTTTGAAGTGGGGAAGTATGCCGAATCGATAGGGAGAAGATCAGGAAATAAACGAAAGTAATCGCCAATGCATAATACATCGCAAAGTAGCCGTACCCCAATAAAAAGTCGCGCAAGAAGTTCATGAATTGTTGCAATAAATATTCCAGCATTCTCATTCTTTGTTTCCTCCTAAATCCATAAGCTACACAACCCGATAAATTCGTTTGGTCTTGCCGAACGTTTTCCCGTAATGGTAAACCAACGAATTATATCGCGTCAGTCGGTCAAGATCATGGAGCTGTAACGAAAGAGAATGAATCTGTTCCTCAATAAGCATGTGGAGGTATTCCCCTTGCTCCGACCCTCTTACTTCTGCAGCGACACCGCACAATTCAGCGATTCCCTCTTCTCCAAGAAGCAATAACCCTTTCGCGCTGGCATCGGATACTCGCATGCTTTCATCCAATAAGGCGTTTCTCATGACATCGATATACGTCGCCAGCTTCAGATCGGCAATCGCTTGAACCGCTAGGATGCGTACTTCTTCCCTCGGATGCCGAAGCAGCTTCTGAACGACGTTGCGGGGGATAAAATGAACGGATTTCAAATAGATTTCCACGGCTTTATATTGAATGGTAGCGTCCGAAGAATCGATGAGCCGATATACTGCAGATGCCGCCGTCGGCTCTGTATAGTCTTTTAATCCCCGCAACCCGATGTGTATGAATTCATGGTTTTCCTGTTGAACGAATTCGGCAAACAACGCCCCATGATCGATATCCGCTTCTTTAATCATGTCGACAAGCAAATCGTAAAATCCTTTGTTATGCCTCAGAACAATCCGCACCATTTCCTTGACATCCCGCTCGTCGCGAGCGCATTTCGCAATCGCACGGGCGATCACGAAGAGGGAAGAATTCAGTTTATGCGTTTGGAGAAACTTGAGCATAGCCGGAACGGCTTCCCGGACTCTCATGCAGCCTAAGTGATACGCCGCATCGATCTTCATGGAGTAAGAACCTTTTTTCATACGGTCCAGATGAATCTGCACCAGTCCCAAACGTTCGCATAGCTCCATACATTTCTCGCGAGCAGCTCCGGTAAAGTTCTCGATCATATCGTTCAACCGCTCTTGCATCGCTTCTTGTTCGACTTTGTTCATTGAAAACGGCGGTGCGTGCAACGGTTCTTTGCCTTCGATGTTAACCAGTACATACGTAAGGTAATCTTTGATTTTGACCTCGAACCTGCGTTCCGTTCGGGTTCTTCTCAACTTCTTGATTTTCATGGCATACACCACGACGGCGAACACCACATTCAGAAGGATGAGAACATATAAAAATTTGATCGCCACTTCGATGTTGATATACACAAACAAAACCCTTCCTTTATGGTTACTCGGATGCCGGTTGATTCACTTCGCGCATCGCTTTTTGCATCGTATAGTAACTTTGTTTTGGACGTTCCACATAGTTGACGTCGATATCCTCCCACCTTTTCCAAGAGTAAACCGGAAGCTTCGACACCGGATACGGGTTGTTGCCTTCGAGTCCGATCACTTCTTTCGAATCCTTGCGGACGATCCATGGAACAAGGCGGACACCCTCGACTTTCACGGATTCGAATTCCTTCGTTCCGGTATCCGTGTAACTAATCGCGCTGAGCGAGCTCGGATCATTGAATCCTAGCAGCATCCAAGGAATTCGGATTTCCAGCACATTGCCTTTGGCCTGCCACATCGCCTTTGAATTGTAGTCCGGATCTTGCGGATCGCTCGTTCCTCTCAGCAAGTCTCCGACTTCGATATCGCCAAAGGGATGATCGACACGGGCATCCGGATGTTCGAGCAAATAATTCACGACCAATTTCCAGGGCTTAAAGAGTCCGCTATCGTCCTGCAAATCTTTGGGATCGTAAGCTAATATTTTCGATAAATGGCCATAGTACCGGGTATGGAAGTCATAATTGGAGGCAATCATCATCCGTCCTTTATCCTTGTTGCCGAGTTCGATTAATGTTTCCAATCCTTCGTCCAGCGTCTTTCCATGGAGCTGCGGCGCATGGCGATTGCCGCCCTTTAATGTGTCGAATCCGAGATAGATTGATTCATTAGAAAATTCTAAAGATTCGGATAACTTAATCAAGAGGTATAGATACCCTTCATCATGCGTAGCCCATATTTCATTAAATCCTTCAGCCTGCATATCCAGCTTAGTCTTATCTCCGTCATCGAGCTTATCCCAGTCCGAAGCATCCCCGTCGATGTGAATCACATCATCTTTGCTCGGATACATGCCGAGTACACCGAAATGGGATTCGTTCGTGAGCGGGTTGTACCAATAAGCCCGTCGGTCAGGGATATCGTAGTGCATCGTGTTCCAAGTTTTCTTAAACCATTCATCCTGCCACGTAAACAAGATCGCGCCGGAGTATCCCTCCTGATGGATTTGACGGAACATATCCGCATCCATGTCCCCTTGCGTCTTGTCGTCGTGTCCTCCCTGATTGCGCCCCAGCATGCCTGTATGGGCGATGCCTTGCGAGGCGGGAACGCCAAACTCGGTAATCATAATCGGCATATCTTTATGGTAATTCTTCAGCTTGTGAAGATAAGTTTTGTAGCTGTCTACTTCCCCTCTATCGTTCTTCATGGTTTGAAACGATTTGTCGAAGGTAAAGAAATCCGGGTAATAGGGGTACACGTGATAGGAGGCAAAATAACCGGCATCCCAATCAACGGCCGCAATATGCGTCGGATCAACGCTGACCATATCTTCGGCAACCAAGGGCTCGCCCGGATGTTCAAGCGGGTCGGTCGTCACCCAATTCGAGAAGGCAATCGGATGCTGCCATCCGTGCTTCACTTCCGTTGCAGCCGTGATGTCGACCATCTCGGCCAACCATTTTTCAAAGGGACTGGCCCCGGGTTTGCTTTGAAAATGCTTTCCTAGATAATCCGCTACGTCCGGATTGTTCTTATTCGTCTTTACTACCATCACAGGATCCCATTCCGTGCCAACGATCCATCCCATGAGATAGGGCCCTGCGTTGAATACGTATTTGCCGCTGGCTTTACCGGAGTGTTCCTCGGCTTCCAGATCGATATTTCCGTACACCGCTTCTACGGCCTCTTGAATCTCTTTTTCAAACTTCTGTTTGACCTTCGGATCAAAGGCGTTCTGACCCGCAATCAATTGTTCTTCCGGGCTCCATACTCCTTGAATGAAGAAGAGCGGATTATCCTGATGTTTCGCGTTATATCGGACCAAAGTCTCGTAAAACTCCGGTTTAAGAACGGTGTACACGCGAATGACGTTGGCGCCCATCTCCTGAATCATTTCAAACCATCTCATATAGTCGTCTTTCGAAATCTCAAGCTCGCCTGGGAAATGTCCCGGAACGGCAGCTCCCATATTTACCCCTTTAGCAAAATAAGGGTTCCATGATTGGTTTTGAAATTGTTCGATTTGCGTCCCGTTCGTTTTGAATTTCACTTTAGTGCCATTGCCGATCTCGGCGCTTTCTACTTTGGCAATAGGCGGCATCAACCAATAAGCGACGGCCCCGCCTGCAATTGCAATGACAAGCCCTAATCTGACAAAGCCGTTTTTGAATAACTTTTTCATTGCCATCTTCCTCGTGTGTGTAATCTAGTTGTCGGTCTAGCAGGTGTATGAAGTACTGTAGCACAAGGCAACAAACCCGTTCAACCAAACCAGAGCCTTAACGGCATTAATAATTTTTTAGAACTTTAATAAATCATAGAAAAATGTGCGGGAGTTTCATGTTGCCTTATCTCATTAAGTTGTAGGCAGGATGAAGACCAATGTGCGCTGTGACGCGCTGCCAAGAGCATAAAAAATCACGTTCCCCAAGAGAGAACGTGATAGAAAGGATAAGGCGAAAGGAAAATCTTAGATTTTGCTCATTATCGTTTAACTACGTGATGCACTAGACCAAATGGCATATCCCATCAGAATCCATGCGACACTCCAGAATCCGAGCAGTATCGGCGAAGGTTCCCCATCAGGGATAATAAAGAAGACGATTTGGAACGGGATCATCGCTACGTAATACAACCCAACGAAAAGCGGCGCCATCCGACGCCAACCCGTCATCCATCGCGCAACGAACACTGCAATCCCCAGCATGAGCATACCGATTCCAATCAGTAGAGCACCTACGGGATAAAAGAGCTCCACCTCGTACCCCACGATGTATTTTGACAAGGTAGCTCCCAGATAAGAACATACCCCAAGTAGGCTGATATACGCGCCGATGAGTCCAACCCGCCTCATTCGGCCACTCCCTCTGGTAGAGAGTATGAGGAGACCCATCGGCCCGCACGCCATACCCAGCAACATCGGAAGGGGTATCAGTAAGCCGCTGACTATAGCGGGTATTCTCGCCTGTATTTGCTCGACACCAACAAGCGCTACCCACAGCAACCCGCCGCAGAACTTATAATCAAAATTATATGGAGTACGGCGATTTTCAGCATGTGACCGGTGTCCTGACTTTGCCATGACAAAATGTCCCGCGAGAGTGACACTCCTGTGGGATATTCTATCTTGCCGCGTATCAAAGCACGGCGTCAATTCCTTACAGGAACAGACCGGAGATCGTGGCCGAAAGTATACTGACCAACGTGGCCCCGAACAGCAGGCGCAGGCCGAAGCGGGCGACCGTATTCCCCTGCTTCTCATGCAGCCCCTTCACGGCCCCGGAAATGATTCCGATCGACGAGAAGTTCGCGAACGAGACCAAGAAGACGGATACGATGCCAATCGTTCGTGCAGATAATGCGCCTCCCTTCGTCATAGTCGACAGATCAAGCATCGCCACGAATTCATTGGCCACCATTTTCGTTGCCATGATGTTACCCGCTTCGACTGATTCCTTCCAAGGCACGCCCATAAGGAATGCGATCGGTGAAAAGATATAGCCCAGAATTTGCTGGAACGTGATACCGAACAAGGTTCCGAACAAGCCGTTAACTAAAGCAATCAGCGCGACAAAGCCGATCAGCATCGCGGCGACCGTAATCGCCACCTTGAACCCGTCCATAATATATTCGCTCAGCATCTCGAAGAAGGATTGCTTATGCTCTTCGTTAACCTCAAGAATGTCCTCTTCCTTCGGCACCGTATACGGATTCAGAATCGATGCGATAATAAATCCGCCGAACAGGTTCAGAACAAGCGCCGTGACGACATATTTCGGCTCGATCATCGTCATATATGCCCCGACTATGGACATGGAGACCGTCGACATGGCAGAAGCACATAGCGTATACAGACGGCGTTCCGGCAACATCCCGATCTGCTTCTTAACGGAAATAAATACTTCGGATTGCCCCAGAATCGCGGAAGCAACCGCATTATACGACTCCAACTTCCCCATACCGTTCACCTTACTTAACGCAAGGCCGATGTACTTGATAACAAACGGTAATATCTTCGTATATTGCAAAATGCCTATCAGCGCGGAAATAAACACAATCGGCAGCAGCACCATCAGGAAAAATTGCGTGCCCTGTCCTTCATTTACGATTCCGCCGAACACAAAGTTTACCCCTTCCGCCGCGTAGGCCAGCAGCGATTCGAACACGGAAGTAAATCCCCGGATCAGCCTCTCGCCAACCGTAGTGTTCAATAACACAAACGCTAGGACAATCTGCAAAATAATCATTTGCGCCAGCGGCCGATAGCGAATGCGGCCCCGGTCCTTACTCGCCAAGTAGCTAAATCCGAATACAGCCAGCAATCCGGCAATAGCAATCAAATATTTCATCCGATTTCCCTTCCTTACCCGCTTTCGATTCCCTTCCCTATTCTTTATTCCGCAATATGTCCAAGCGTATTCACTTTCGAGCGGATGCCGTCTTGTCCGAATCCAGGCGACGACTTCAAGAAATCGGCACCGGTTTCGTCAAAAGAAAAAGGAATATCCATCATTTACGGAGGAACGGCTGCAGGCATCGTGGCGGATGTTCACTCCACATGCCCCATATGAGGGAATCCGCTTCTAAATCCTAGAATATATACTCAATGTGGAATGAAATCCCATGGTAAAATAAGTTTGTAGAATAAATTGAAGGGTGGATGCAACTTTTGGAGATTAGCGACCTATTGATCGAGAAGCAAAAATCTTTGTTTGTCGGCCGTGCTAGGGAACTCGCTGTTCTTCATCGTGCCTTATCCGATCCTGAGTGGCAACTGCTCAACATTCATGGCCCGAGCGGTATGGGGAAGACGACTTTATTGCGGCTATTTGCCCATACCATCGGTCCAACCCGTTGCTTTTATTTCGATGGAAGCTATGGTTTTCAAAGGCCCGAAGATTTTCTAAATCAAGTTCGGGTTGCTCTTCAGGAAAGCAGCGGAAATCCGGATCTTGCCGTCGGCGGAACGGACTGTGCACACGTCGCGAACCTCCTCAACAGCTATGCCCGTCAACAGCAGGGGATTGTTCTATTGCTGGATACTTTCGAACAGTGCGGTATTATAGAAAACTGGCTCAGACATGAATGGTTTAACGTTCTGAGTCCGTCCGTTAAAGTGTGCTTGGCCGGACGCTACGCTTTAGAGGATCAGTGGCTTCGTGACGGATGGAATATGTTCGTGCAGAACATTCCGCTACCCCCGTTATCTTCGTGCGAAGTCGTTCAATATGCCCATACGAGAGGAATCGACAATCGGAAAATCGTAAACTCGCTTCAGCGCTTCTCCAGAGGCGTGCCGCTTGCATTGTCCATGTCCTGCGAAATTATTATTCACCAAGGAAGAACGAGTTTTCTCGATCTTCCGCAGCAAAAAAAATTAATCGGCCACCTTGCCGAACAATTAACCAAAAACATTCACGACCCCTCGTTAAGGCTTTATACGGAAGCCGCTTCGGTTGTATGGCGATTCGATCAGGAGCTTCTTCAATCGATACTCCAAGAGAAAATTCCGACGGAACGATTTCGTGATTTTTCCCGTCTCCCATTCGTGACTAGACAGAAGGAGAAATGGTCGCTTCACGACTCTGTCCGTCAATGGACATTTTCGGACCTTCGCAATCGTATGCCCCAGACCTTCCATGATTATCGCTCACGAGCATTGATTGAATTGCGCAATCGGGAAAGCGCTCACCCCGATCAAAAAGCAGAGTGGGCATTCGAGAAAATCTACTTGCATGAAAACGATTTTGTACGGGATTTTTGTTTCCATTGGGACGACAGCTTGGTCTTGCGTGAATGTAGAACGGAGGATTTAGCTCAAGTTACGCGCCTCTATGCGGAGCACTTGCATAATCAATCCAACTTTATCGAGGGCGAAGCTCACCTTGAGCCATTAATCCGCCCCTTATGGGAAATCAATCCCGCGGCATTCATCGGGTTGTGGAAGGAAGACCAGCTCGTCGCATTTTGCTCCTGTATCCCGCTTACGGAGCATACCGTTCGGATATTCCGCGACAACTTGATCACGGCTCCGATAGCAGCCCGTTTCGATCCGGGACAGCGGCAGTGCATCATCTGTATCGCCGGCGTGGAACCGCGCATGGAGAACGAGATCAACGGACCGGTTGCCCGTGCGATGACCAAAATCATCGACCGCAACGCCCTTATCTTCGATCTGCTATCCATGACGAATTGGATGCCGTATTTGTCTTTGCTAGGATTTGAGCGGCTACCGGAAGCGGATTCGGCTACACCGCGGGGCGTCGTCTATGAAGCCTATCAGTTGGACCTTCGAACGGAAGATTTTACTTCCGGGATCGAACGGATGTTTACAGATAGGGCTTCGCCGGCATCCATCCTCCGTGTAAAAGCTGTACCCGCGAGGACAAAAACGAAACTTCCGATGGAGGAAGCCGTTAAACTTGTCCAGCGTGCCCTTAAAAACTTCTCGCGACTCCCGTTTGACGCGGACATTTGCCGTTATTTGGAACCGCTTGTTTCGGGCGATCGTCAGAACATGGAAACTGAACGAATCGCACATCAATTACAGATCGATATCCTTCGGATTCTTCAAGCCTTTTCCGCCGGAACCGCGGAAGAACGCCGGTATTATCAGATCTTGCATTACGCCTACATCCAAAAAAACGGCACACATGAAGTCGTGGCCGAGCATCTCCATATGGCCGTTCCGACTTATTATCGGCATTTGCGAATAGCGGTGCGAAAATTAACCTTCGAGTTGATCAATACGACAACAGAATAATCCGATGTAGAAAAGGCGATGCCTCCATCCGACAGAGACATCGCCCTTTGGTTATTATTCCGTATAATTTATTTCCCAAGCATCGGTTCGCCGATGATGCTCTTTCCGCCCCGAACCCAAACCTTGAGCTCCTTGACGTCTTTGATGTCGATCTCGATGTCGTACATCTTACCGTATTCAGCATCTATCTTCTTAACAGAGATTCCGTTCTCGTCAGTAAATTCGATATCCGGAACATATTCGTAGTTGCCATTGTCATCCTTATTATCATCCGACCAAATCCGAACTTTGAATTTGTCATATTCAAAATTGGTATTGAAATATTCCGATTGTCCCGCTTGATTTTCTCCAAAATAACCGAACTCGAACACGGTTCCATTTCCTGCCGTCAACAGTTGCGGTTCTCTGCTCTTGAGCCGGTAACGGGGGCCATAACCGCCAAGTTCTGGGCTTGCTTTAATATAAGAGATTTGATCTTTGACAACTTCCCCTTCGGTCGTGCCTAAATAAGCCGTTTGAGTCTTGCCGTCCCAAGTCACCTTTAATCCAACGGCTTCGGCAATCGCCCTCATCGGCAAGTAGGTCGTGCCCTTATACGTAATCGGAAGAATGTTCGTTCCGCCGGCTTCCTTAGGCTCGAAAGCCTTTCCGTGCAGCACCATTTTGATGCTTTTATTGAAATATGCAGTAATTTCAATAAGATTGGAAGCGGCCGATACATTCAGTGCAACGCTAAACATCAATAACACCATCGACACCGTAAACATGATCGCAAGCTTTTTTTTGCTGAACCATTTCCCCATAAACAGCACCTTCTTTTCGCATAGTGATAAGCAGTCAAACTCCGAAGTGATCATCCCATAGAACAACTATCGATTTCTATATCAATAAACTATCACGACGTGGTATCATGGAAATCAATATTAAAGTTGGAGGATTCTGGGAAGATGCGAATAAGCGATTTGTTGTTAAAGAGGCAACGGTCCTTGTTTATCGGCCGAGATCAAGAACTCGCCGCTCTCCATCGCGCCCTGTCCGATTCGGAATGGCATTTGCTGCACATTCATGGGCAAGGCGGCATCGGCAAGACGACGCTATTGAAAATGTTTGCCGACATGATCGGCACGGATCGCTGCTTTTATTTCGATGGAAATAGCGGGTTCCAGAAACCGGAAGATTTTCTGAATCAAGTTCGGAATGCTTTGCCAGATCGGGAATCAAGCGAGGAACCGTCTGATGACCTTAACGAATATGCATTTCGCCGGCAAGGAATCATGATCTTGTTGGATACTTTCGAACGCTGGGGGGCGATAGAAAATTGGCTGCGAAACGAATGGTTTCCCCGCCTTAGTCCGCTGGTCAAAGTGTGCACGGCAGGGCGGTTTATTCTTGAGGATCGCTGGTTGCGTGATGGTTGGAATTTGCTCATGAAGAACGCGGAATTGAAACCGCTTTCCTCAAAGCAAGTAGGGAAGTATGCTTATTCAAGGGGGATAACGGATCAAGAAATCGTGCTTTCTTTACAGCGCTTCTCCAACGGAGTGCCTCTAGCTTTGTCCATGTCCTGTGAAATTATTGCACGTCAGGGGAATGCCGCGTTTCTCGATTTGCCGCAGCAGCAGCAAACGATTGGATACCTGGCATCGGAATTGACGGCGACGATGGAGAGCGACTGGTCGAAGCGCTGCATTGAAGCCGCTTCCGTTGTGTGGAAGTTCGATCAGGAATTGCTGCAGGCTCTGCTCGATGAGAAGATTCCGACTGAGCACTTCCGCGAGTTCTGCAAGCTCCCCTTCATCATCTGGCATGAAGACAATTGGTCGCTTCACGATTCCGTCCGCCAATGGACCTTCGCGGATCTTCGCAGCCGCATGCCGCAAATATTCCGCGATTATCGCAGTCGGGCATGGAAAGAACTGCGAAATCGAGAACAGCGCGCTTCTCATGCAAAGACGGAATTGAGCTTCGAACGAATCTACATGCACGAAAACGATTTTATACGACAATTTTGTTTTCAGTGGGACGACAGCTTGATGATACGCGAATGCGCCGAGCACGACTTGGAGCGGCTCGAACGGTTATATCTGCAGTATTTGGAGGATCGTTCGCTTTGTTATCCTGAGGAACTCCAGATGATGCAACTTATTCGCCCTTTATGGGAGATCGATCCGAATTCTTTCATCGGCTTGTGGCAAGACAATGAACTTGTCGCTTTTTGCTCCTGCGTAGCTTTAACCGAGCAAACCGTCCGCCTTTTCCGCGGAAATCCAATAACGGCCCCCGCGACTACCCGCTACAATCCGGATCAAAGCCAATGCTTAATCAGCATGGCCGGGATGGAGCCGCATCTGGAGAACGAAATCAGCGGATCGATCGCCCGCGCGATGGCCAGTCTCATTAATCGCCACACCTACATCTTGAACCTGATCTCCGAACCGAACTGGAAGCTGTATTTATCTTTGCTAGGTTACGAGAGACAACCATGGGCCGATTCGCGCACGTCAAACGGAGTTGTTTACGAGGGATACCTATTGGATCTTCGGACAGAGGATTTGCCGTCTAAAATAGATCGAATACTCACTGCGAAGATCGGTCTATATCCCGTCGTTCAAGAGGAATCGCTCCTTCATTCGGTCAAGGAAAAAATCCCTTTGGAAATTGCCGTTAAACTCGTCCAACGAGCTTTGAAATACTATTCAAAGCTCCCATTGTATCCGGAAACCGCCCAATCCTTGTCTTCCCTACTGTCAATCCCTAGTGCGGATATGGAAGCCGATGTGATTGCCTCTCATTTCAAAGAAAGGTGTCACGGGATTCTTCGCAAGCTTGCTGCCGGAACTGAAGAAGATTACCGCTTTTATCAAATATTGCATTACGCATATATCCAAAAAATCGGCTCTCATGAGAGGGTTGCCGAGTATTTAAATATGTCGGTTCCGACATATTATCGCTATTTAAAATACGCGGTGCGTAAATTAGCCTATGAATTGAACAATAGTTCCTAGCAAGTCGCTAACCGAGGAATTATTGAGGATTCTGAGCAAATCGCTATCGTAAACGGAGCGATGCAGAATTAATTGAATCAACTTAATTTCTTAATCACTTTATCCACACGCTTTCGTTTTGTATCTTTTTCAATATCGTCGAGTCGTGAGAAAAGTGTCTTTATGAATAAGGCTTTGTTTTTATCGTTAACGATGGATAATGCATTCTCCGCATACATTGGAAGTTGATTGGTCGGACATCTCTTAAACTGTTCGATAAGCAAGGTAAATGCATGATCAGCATATGGTTTGACGGAACAAAGTTTTATCATAATATTTATTCCGTGATCTTTGGTAATTACCGATCCTTTATCAGTGACATCAACAATTTTTGCAAGTGCTGAATAAATGGCTTCCGGATTTTCAAGAGCTATCGCATCAAGGGCTGTCATTGCGCCCCAAACAAGTCGATTGTTCCCATGATCAAGCAATGTTACGAACTCCTTGCTGTATTCAGCAACTAAAGAGGGCTTAAGGTCTCCAATTTCATAGAGAACTTTAATGCAATCGCTTTGAATGTTCTTGTCACTGTTAGATAAGTTAACAACAAGTTCTTTAACAGCTTCCCTATCATCTCGGTCGGCAATATATATTGCCAATTCCTGATTGGGACCTTCATCTTTGCGGTTGAGAGCGGTTGCTAATTTGTCGAGTATGGTCATTGTTTTTCTCCCTCAAAGTTTATTGACATATAGTTCTTTCCTTCAACAAAACCAAATCTTTCATACATCGGTTTAGCCATATATCTTACGAAATTTAATTAATTGCGGTATATCGGATGTAATCGCTTTTCGAAACAGCACGATTGACTCCCCTCCTGTTCAAAATTATCAAATATCATACGAAAAGTGAATAACAACCGGTACAATACTAATCTCTTGGATTCGAATATAGAAACACGGCAAGTTCCCAGGCGGCTTGACAGCATCCGAAGCAGATGAGGTTCTGCGATCCAGGATATAACTTATAAATGTCGTCAGCGAAGCCGCAACCGCAATAAGTCCTCCGATCCAGGAAACATCGACAAGCTTCATATTCGTCGCGGCAAATCCGCCCAAAGATGAGCCAAGCGCGATACCGACGTTTACGGATACAGGTGTCAGCGATGAAGCCAGATCTTTGGCATCCGGAAAATGTTTATCGGCCAAGTCAATGAAATACAACTGCATGGTGGAGTTCATAATATCATCACTTGAATGCCGTATCGGTTAGAATAAAATTCTACATCGAAAAAATCCTCCTCAAATCATTCTGAGGAAGATTATCTCATGTTTTACATATGCTGAAGACTTTCGTAATTATTTAAATAAAATGATCAATGCCTACCGCTGAACCGTTTGATCGCTTCCTCGGTCATCGGCTCGAAGAGATTAACGAGGTTGCCGTCGGGATCGCGGAAAAGCATAGAACGGTTTCCCCACGGCATCGTGGTCGGTTCCATTACCCAATCATCGACAAACGGCTTTAAGCGCGCGTATTCGGCTTCGACATCATCGACGCGGAACTCGATGATGACAGTGTGATTATTGGCCGCCTCTACGGAACCAGCACCGAATAGTTGCGCCGTCTGGATGTGACCGATTGCCAGGGTGCATGATGGCACAACGAGTTCGGCAAAAACGGGCGCGGGGCGCTCCGCCGAAACACCCATGACTTTCTCATAGAACTCAACGAGACGATCCACGCCGTCGGTAATGATGCGCACAGAAGCGAAATTCACAAGATATCATCCTTCCTATAATAAATGATACAATACCCACTTCTTTACGTTTACATACCCGATTATAAAACAACGCTACTGACAACGTTATGTCAGTAGCGTTTTAACATTTTGCTGGCTTCCTCACGAATCCGATTTCGGAATGATTCAGGTTCCAATACGATCACACCCGCTCCCCAGCCAAGCACCCATTGCAGCAATTCATCCAGTCGGCGAACGCGTAAGACCACATGCAATCCATCTTGATGCTCTTCCATTTCCTCCATGTAATGATAGTTCGATTCCTTCACCTTATCTGCGATGTCATGGTTAAACCGAAGGCGAACTCGCAAGTGGCGATCATCCGGAGGGATATACTCTTTTAAGTTAAATTGCGCCGGTAGTTCGAATCGTTCTTCCAGATCGATAAGTTCGGTCATTCGGGACAAACGGAAATGGCGAATGTCTTGGCGTAGATCACAACGAGCCACGAGCATCCAAGATCCTTCAACGAGTACCAGGCCATAGGGAGCGACGGTACGATCGCTATGGTGATTTCCCTTGGAATCCCCAGTTCCTTTCGAATAATGAAATCTGATCTTTCGTTCAACTAATATCGCTCGACGGATCTTTTCGAAATTTTCCCGTTCTTTTGACAGCGCGACTCGTTTACCGGGAGCGAGCAAGCGCAGCGCCTTGCGCACACGAGAGGTCTCATTGCGAACGTTCTCCGATAGTATAGCCTCGATTTTCCTCTGAGCGGCTTGAGCCCTGACACGATACTCGTCATCAAATCGTTGCTCGATAAAGTCCGTTCCTATAAGCAAGGTCACGGCTTCTTCTACCGTGAAACTGATCGGCGGCAGGAAATAGCCTTTCATCAAAGAATATCCTGTGCCTGGGGCACCTATTATCGGCACGCCCGCTTCACTAAGTGCCTGAATGTCACGATAGATGGTCCGCACGCTGGTTTCGAATAGGTCCGCCAAATCTTCGCCCCGTACCACTTCTCTGCTTTGCAGCTCCAAAACGATGGCTAATAAACGGTCTGTTTTGTTCATTGGCTGCCCCCCTTGTCTAATAATAATACACTCCATCAGAGTTGGAATGCCATTAAAGACAGCACCAAGCCCCCGGCACATGAGCCGGGGGCTTGGCTTTAAGACTGGATGAAACTTTACTTGTTGACGAACGTGAGCGCATTAAGCAGAACAACCGCCGCTTCGGCTCTTGTTGCCGTTTGTTTCGGAGCAAATTTGTTGCCGCCGATGCCTTGAACGATACCGTTCTCCACAATTGCGTCAACTGCCGCTCTCGCCCATGCAGGAATCTCGGCATCATCCGTAAATGCGGTTTTTGCTCTCGAGTTGTTGACCAAACCAAGCGCATTCGCGATCATCGTCACCATCTCGGCGCGGCTGATCTTCGCATTCGGCTTGAAGCTGCCATCTCCGTAGCCTTTTACGATTCCGGCTTGCACAGCTTGAGCGATTCCTTGCTTCGCCCACGCGCCGATGCTTGCCTTATCCGTAAACTCAAGCGCAGCTCCGTTGCCTTGCAGGTTCAGCATACGAGCCAGCATGACTGCAAACTCGGCGCGGGTAACCTCGCCCTTCGGCTTGAACGTACCGCCGGTATAGCCGCCGACAATTCCCTTCGCCGCAGCCAGCTTAATGCTTGCTTCCGCCCAGTGGCCAACAATGTCGCTGAACTTAACTTCGCCGTTCTCTTCAGGCTTAGTTTCAGGTTTTTCTTCCGCTTTCTTATCTACGGCGAATACCGTGAACTTAGTGAAGTGATCGACTTCCGCCGTAATCCGATCGCCACTCGCCTTGCCTCCGATTTCTACCCACACCTTCTTCGCTTCGTCATAGTAGAAGATAGAAGCGAATTGGTTCGCGCCGACAGATTTCGGATCGAACGATAGGGTGATCGTGATCGGCTTCTTGAAATTCTCCGTGAAGTTTTTCAAGATCTCGTACACCGGGCTCAAGAGAACTTCTTTGTCGGTTACAAGCCGCGAAGTATCTACAACCTTCTCAATCTTTATAATCAATTCTTTGTCAGTTGCTCCTGCGGGCACTGTAATCGTAACTGCTTTGTTGTCAAACTGAGCCGTACCGCCTTGACCTGCAGGGAACTTTTGCGTGTTGTCGTTAGCTGGCGGTGTACCTCCTCCGCCGCCACCTGAAGTATCTGTTGGCAAGTTTTCAAACACAGCCGTCAAAGTAACTTGGTTAGCCGGCATCGCAAATGTCAATGGATTGTCGATATAGCTTTCGTTTGCAAGACCTGCCGCTGTCCATTTGACAAAGCGTTTTCCGTTTGGAACAGTTGCAGCCACGATAACAGTCGAGCCTTCCTCGACCTCTGCAGAACTTCCTACTAGAGCTCCGTCTACTTTAATCGTACCGCCATCAACAGTTAGAGTAGAGATCGTCCCTTCTTCTTCATCTCCGCCAAGATCAAGCACTCGCGGCACGGGTACTTTATTCGTTGCATCCCATTGCCAAATGTCCGTAAAGTCCCATCCCAAGGCCACGTAGGTTGCTTGCTGCGCAATATCAACAGCGGGCTTTGATACGAATGCAGGAACAACCGCAGAAGGCAATCCGCTAGTGCTTAACTTCGCGCCGTCATAGTAATTGACTTGATTGGTGTCGGTGATCGGCCTGCTGCTGGACCAGTACCCTCCAATTGGACCTGGAGCGGACCCATTAATTGCATTAACTACCGCATTTCCATTTAGGGTTTGCAGCAGATTACCTGAAGAACCGCCCATATCCCCAACCAAGGCACCGGAATACGTGCCAAGCTTATTAAACGTTCCACCCACGTAGTTATTCAGAATTACGGTTGGCGAATTCTCATATCGAGCGGGAATAGGCGAACCTGTACCGTTCCAATTGGTACCGCCAATCAAGCCTCCAACCTTAGTTCCGTTCACATCTGCGGATATGAAGGAATTTTTCAGTGTAGCTGCATGGAGCGTTCCTACAATACCGCCAGTATTATCTCCACCGGATACTTTACCAATCACATAGCTGTTTTCAATCGTACCCATGGAAGCTCCTGCAATAGCACCTGTGCTGTTGCCGCCGGTGATCTCGGCATTCACCAGTTTCAGATTTACGACTCTACCGCCAGTTCCGATATAAGCGAAGAAGCCAGTACTGCTTTTGGTGGACGAAATTTTGAGATTACTTATCATATATTTTTTTCCGTTGAACGTGCCTATAAACGGCTTTGAAGTATCGTTTCCACCGATCGCGGAAAACTCCACATCCTTCATATCGATATCCGCAGATAGCTCATAAATTCCATCGTTCGGATATTCAGGCGTGCCAAATTTCTGTGACAATGCAACCAAATCGCTTGCTGTTTTAATTCTTATTTTCTCTGGGCCTCCACCGCCAAGATCAAGTACGCGCGGCACAGGTACGTTAATCGTCTCATCCCATTTCCAAACGTTCGTAAAGTCCCATCCCAAGGACTCGTAAGTTGCTTGCTGTGCAAAATCAGCTGCTGACTTCGCTGCAAAAACTGGGACGATTCCCGAAGGTATGCCGCTTGTATTTAACTTGGCGCTGTCATAGTAGTTCTTTTGATTGGAGTCGACGATCGGCCTGCCGCTGGACCAATAACCTGCGAGCAGCTTCGTAGGATTTCCAATGATTTCAGATGAGAATGCATTACCATTAAAGGTTTTAAGCACGCTACCGGCACTGCCACCCATATCTCCAACAATACCACCGGTATTTGAACCTGTGCCGATCCTTGTAACCGTACCTCTCACATCGTTATTCAAAATTACATTGCCAACTGTTTGTTGATCAAGCGACCAACCGGAACCGCTGTAATTCGTGCCTCCAATTAAGCCGCCTACTATAGTCCCGCTAACATTTGCGTTCATGACATTGTTTTGCAAAGTACCCGCATAGAGCAGTCCTACTATACCGCCTGTGTAACCGGTGCCGGTTACTTTGCCGTCCACATAGCTGTTTTCAATCGTCCCGCTCGATACACCTGCAATGATCCCAGTTCTATTCATGCCGGTAATATCTACGTTTTCCAATTTAAGATTTACGACTTTGCCACCAGTACCGATATAGGCAAAGAAGCCGGTGCTAGAATCGGTGGACGATATTTTGAGATTGCGAATGGAATAACCTTTTCCGTTAAATGTTCCAATAAACGGTTTTGGAATGGTGCCTCTGCCGATCGATTCAAATGAAACACCTGTCATATCGATATCAGCCGACAACTCATAATTCCCGTCATAAGGATATTCAGGCGTGCCGAATTTCTGTGACAGTGCAACCAAATCGCTTGCTGTTTTGATTTTTATTTTTGCCGAGCCGCTGCCGGCAAGCGGCGTGACTTTAGCCGTAGCTACGCTTGTTACGACGCCGTTATAAAAACCCGTTCCCGTGGCGACGCTGCGCAAATACGAACCGACATCCGCCGTTTTAATCGTATATTGCGATGCTGTTGCTCCTGCAATAGCCGTCCACGCCAAACCGTCCTTGGAGCTTTCCCACTTGAAGGAAGCAGTAGCGCCCGCCGGCGTAATCGAGGCATTCAATGTTTGTCCTTCTTTGGCTATCCCATTAACGGCAATATTCGTGAGCGTAAACTCGTTGGTCTCCTGTGGAACCTCCGGATATTTCCAATTCTGCAAATCATAAGTGCGCGGCTTGTTGGTAACCAGCACGTCGACATCACCGGTTTGCAGTACATCGTTTTTATCGAAACCTTTGCTTGTCACTCTAATTTCATAAGGCGAAATCGAAATATTGGCATATCCCCGTCCGACTTCTCTTATATCGATGTACGCAATCGCAGGGTTGTCTGTTTTGTAATACGATCCGCGGTTGTCTTTATTTGCAGAGTAGTTCGTCAAATAGGTTGTTCCGTCTCCGTAATCAGCAACGACTTTGCCGCTCGCAAAAAGCTTGGTGCGGGCATAAATATGGTCATGTCCCATCAGCACCACATCAATGCCTGCTTCATCAAAAGCGTCCGTCCAGGTGGCTATAGGAGTGGGCATCCGATATCCGAACAGCGTTTTGTGGAACATGCCAACGCGCCATTTTGTCGGATTTTGCTTCACAACGGCCTTCATCCAGTCTTGCTGTGCTTGGATCTGTGCTTTGGAACTCTGATCCTGATAATCCATAACCAAGAACAGCGTGTCGCCATATACAAAATAGTAGTTGCTGGACTCGAGCTGCAATTTCGTCGTACCTGAAACCATGCGCTCAGTACCGTTGCCGCCACCGTAGAAGGATGCTCCATTCTTAGGCGGATTGTGACGGCCTAAAAAGTTCTGCAGCGTGGGGTCCACAGGAGCCCAGCTGTTGCTTGCCCATTTGTTACCCGCTCCATCGAACTCATGATTGCCCGTCGCCATATAGAGCGGCACTCTCGAGAACAAATCCTGGTTGGCCTCGAAGAATGCATCCCATTCCCATGTGTCGAAACCAAAGTTGACCTGGTCGCCCGAGCTCAGGACAAACGCCGCATTCGGATAATCCGCAAAGGCTTGCGTCAGCGCTTTTTTGCTCATTTGATTATAACTATCGAGCGTTGCTGCATAACCATTAGTGTCGTTTGCTTGGGCGTCGGAAATCCAGTTGAAGTTAAACGTATCGATATTGCTGGCAGGCGTCGTGAAGCTGGCCGGCGCTGTAACGCTCGTCACATTTTGGGCGCCGTCGCCTACGCTGTACACATATTCCGTATCCGGCTCGAGGACCGCCGTTTCTGCCTTATGGCTTTGGACCGGGTCGACAGAGTATTCTATCCCAGCTCCCGTATACTTCATATTCTCAATGTTTTTCCTCAAGTCTACTGTAAAATTGGTCCCCATCACAAAATCCGTAAAAATATGGCCGTTATTGTCAAAGTCCGATTTTTTCGCATAAAAGAGCTGCGTTGACTTCGTTGTTACCGGAGTTACCCAGTTAAAGCGGGCAATGTACTTGTCTTTTTCCGGCTTGCGCGTTTCTTCATTAAAGTTGTCGAACATAAATGTCACCGAGGTAGGCTCTTTACCGCCGCCTATCGGCTGGGTGATGCTGCCCCCAGATTTGGTAATGGTGAATTCATCGATGACTCGGAACGGTTTGTCAGAGCCTGTCGCTTTATAATACGTTTTATAAATGATCGAATTGCTTGTAACCTCTGCTCTGCTGTATACGCCTGGCGAATAGATGGATCCGCCGCCCGGATTTGTTTTGTTGATACGAAGGTCATAGAAGAAGTCGTTCCACGAAGTGTCTTTGGTGGCGTTCAAGCTGTACGCGTAATTGTACACCGATCCGCCTATGACATAGGTAGGCGCTTCGCCGAACTTCGCTTTTTGAATGCTTCCTGTGCCCGGCGCAGTTGAGTTTGTCTTAATTGTGTTTCTGGCATAGGCATGCTCGTGACCGGCGAGAACGAGATCGATCTCGGCATCGGTAAACCTTTTACCGATTACATTGTCCACTGCGTAGTGGCTTGCGCCCGGGTCATAAGGCGAAGCATGAAGATTTACGATCTTCCACTTTTTAGTCGATGCTGCCGCTTCTTCAGCTAAAAATTGCCATTGTACGGCATCGTCGCTGGAATTAAGACCAAAAGAATTAAGGGAGATAAACAAAGCGTCTCCATATTCAAATGAATATACAGTCCCAACGGCTGCCGAAGACAGACCGCTTGGTCTCCGCAAAGATGAATAGTTAAATCTGTTCGTATATTGAATGGAATCTTGGTCATAGATTGAATTGTCATGATTACCTGGGGTAGCCATGATCGGCATTGTGCTAGAAAGGTTTTGAGCTGCATCGAAGAAATACTGCCAGTGGTCCGAAAAACTCGCATCCTCAACTACGTCGCCATTATGAACGAGAAACGCAGCATCCGGATGGTTCGCCTTAATGTAATCGTACAAGTCGGCGGTGTTTTGATACGTGCTTGGAGATGTTCCCTGCGTATCGGGAGTGATCACAAAAGAAAACGGTTTATTAGCAGTTGGATCTGCAGGAGCGGTAAAGCTGGAGATCGCGGAATAACCGTTGGTTGCGTTTCCTACTTTATAATAGTATGTGGCTTCAGGTATCAGATCCTGAACAACTACGCGATAGGTAATAACCTCTTTAACGTTAACCAGCTTGTTGTCCGGAACGCTACCCGTTACGGTCGAAGTATTCACTGCGGTGACTGTGGCGCTTTTTGTTGCAGCACCGGTTAGATCAGGAGATGTGCCATAAACGATTTCTGAAACACTAACCGTCGGATCCGTAACCCAGTTGAAAGCCATAGCCGTTTTACCGGCTTCTGCGCCTCCGCCTATAGCCAACGTGATTTGCGACGGTATGGCTGCGGGCGCTGCTGCCCATGCGCTCATAGGCGCTGCGATTGCAGATACTGCTAGAATTACGACTAGCATTGCTGACACGAGTCTAGACATAGAGGTTTTTTTTCTGTACACGCCAAAGATGTCTCCTCTCAAATTAAAAATCAGACTCATTATGACCTCGGTTTATAAAGTCTATTAGGCCTTAACATAAAGGCTATATTAAATTTATTTACCAAAAAACAGCACAATGACAAGGAAGAGACGCTCGGGTTCACCCGGCGTCTCTCATCCTGATCGGAATTCTACTTTAGTTTTATTAAAGCCGAAAGGCAAGGCTCTGCCCAACGATACTTAAAAATATCTCGAAGCTTCCAGCAAGCGATTCGACAAGTCATTCAGACTGGTCAGCGTCTCTTCAATTTCCTTGAATGCCGCAGACTGACGCAGCACCGTGGCATCGACCGTGCCGGTCTTGGAGAGAATCGTCTCTACCTTCTCCTTCATCCGACCGATACGCTCTTCGGCTTGCTGTACCGCGTTCACGCTGTCGCCGGCCAGCTTGCGCACTTCGTTGGCTACGACCTGGAACGCTCTGCCTGCGTTGCCTGCACGAGTAGCTTCAATACCAGCATTAAGTCCAAGGATGTTCGACTGCGAGGCGATCCTCTTTACTAAATCGGTAATTTTCGTTGTCTCAAGAACTTCCTTCTTCGTTTGATCCGCTGACTTGCTCATCGATTCCTGCGCTTCCCGAAGTTCTTTGGACGTTTCCAGCAAATTGCTCATGCTTGCCGTAATTTGAGTATTTGCTGAGACGAGCAGCTCCGCCAGGTCGGACAGCTTGGACTGTCTTGCCAAGCTCACTCCGAACGCAATCGCGCCGACTACCTCATCGTTCTCATCGATTACAGGAATGGCAATCGTACGCGATGGAACGCCGAACATTTCTTTCGGAATCGACTTGATGACCATCTGTCTGGTCGTCATCGCCACTTCGATACCTTGACCTTTCGAGATCAGCGAACCGGGTTTTACATCTAGCGGATTGCTGCGGTCCGGCGAATAAAATATCAATTTCTCTTTGTCGGCGATCGCCAGCGCAATATCTTCCTCCCGGCAAAGCTGGGCAAAGAACGGTGCAGCCTTGAATATGCTTTCCAACACTTCAGAGCGCCTTACTGTGGCTTCCAATCGCTCCTCCTCCTACTCTGCCCGCATCATAACTCCACTTTATATACTCTAAAATATATTGTACCTATTAAGTGTTATTTCATTGTTAAGCGCAGTAATGGAAATGCTAGGTATACTGAGTTATGTAACCGCCGCTGACTTAATAATCCAGTAGACGTCCATTATCATTCCATTGACCGTACATTTTGTTTTCTCTCGTGTTTGTTATGAATTTGTCTAATCTGTTTCTAAACAATTCAGGCTGATTCTTTACGCTTTGTATCGTGTCGATCCGAACTTTTTTATATAGATCCGGAAATGCCATGAAATGATTGTATACTTGCTCTTCCTCTTTCATCCTCTGCTCGATCACTTCATCTATGTTAAAAGAATGATGATCCAGATCAGGCAGAACCCTTCTTCCTTCGTCTGTCATTAAACCCAACTTCTCAAGGCGGCGGGCACGTTCTTTATTTAATTCCGTCCATGAACTTGTTTTACCTCTAGGAGACAGCCTCTGAGCCAGTTCCGTTTCGGAAATTTTCTTTTTGACTCCATCGATCCATCCAAAGCATAAAGCTACCTCGACCGCGTCCAAATATAATAACCGATCAGGAGTAGGCGTCATACAAACCACGACCCAGCAAGACTTTTCGGTCTTGCCGTTTTCCTGCAGCCAAAACCTAAGATCTTCTCTCCGTTTTGCCGGAATCAAATTATTAATTTCCATTGTTGGAACTCAATTGATCAAGGAACTTCTCTGCATCACGATTGAATTTCCAAGAAACCCCGAATTTATCCACCAGCATTCCAAAGCACGATGACCAAGGAGTATCGGATAGCGGCATCATCACATTGCCGCCAACAGATAAATTATTGAAGTATTCCTCCAGTATTTGTTTGTCCTCGATGACTAGACTAATCAGCACCTGATTTCCTTTCACCAACTCGCCTGTTACCATTTTCATTGCTGGCAAAATATCCGACATCATGATCTTCCCGCCCGCGAATTCGATCGAAGACTCCATGATCATATTCAACTCATTTTCCGGCAGCGGATAGTTTGGATCTTGCGGAAGATCCTTGAATTTAACTTTCTTTACTTCAGTAACACGGAAAGCCTCAGAATAAAACTCAATCGCTTGTTCTGCATTTCCATCAAAGTTTAAATAGGTAATAGCTGACATAAAGCATGACCTCCTTCTTGTGATATGTGTAGTATAATCAATAAAAGGTGACATCTTAGTGTCACCTTTCTGAGATCAAATTGAGAAAATAGAGGACAAAAATATGGATAAAACTGAGAGACTCATTTCGATAATCATGATATTGCTGAAAAAAGATATCGTATCCACAACAGAATTCGCGCAATTATTCAATGTTTCGAAAAGAACGATCCTTCGCGATATGGAAACCCTGAGCTTATCAAACATCCCGATCTATGCCGTCAGCGGGGTGAATGGCGGCTACGGTATTATGGATGAATACAAAGTTGATAAACGTCTTTTAAGCAGCTCTGATTTGGAGAATATATTAACTGCGTTGAACGGATTGGAAAAAATCCTAGTTAGCCAAGAAGTAGAAATGACGATAAAAAAAATAGAAGCAATGGTTAGCCCATTGTCTCTGAAAAGTTCAATTCAACTGTCATTTTACGATTGGGAGGGTCGGTCCGAGATTCTTCAAATCTTAAAAATATGTCAAGAAGCCATACTCAAGAGAAGATTGGTTTCATTCGAATATATTGATAAAGACGGCACTACGACAAACAGAATTGTCGAGCCCGATCAGCTTCATTTCAGCGAAACGAGTTGGTATCTGAAAGGATTCTGTTTATCTCGTATGAGCTACAGAACGTTCAAATTGTCCCGGATCAATCATCTGACTATGGATGAGAAAACATTTGACCCTAGAGATTATTTAGTAGAACAAGAACGCGAAGCAAGTTATCAACCGCTACTAGTCACTATTCGGGCATTGATTTCGCCTAGCATAAAAGATCAGTTCATTGAAAGGTACGGTCGGAAGAGTATCGAAAACTATAGTTCTGAATATTTATTAGCAACGATTAAAGTCCCTCAAAACAGTACGGGATATCAATTTTTAGCTAGTTTCGGTACAAATTTAAAAGTCGTAGAGCCCAAAACATATGTTGAAGACTTTCGAAATTATTTAAATAAAATGATGGATAACTATAGTTAGTGATGGAGGGCGGTATGCTTTATCTACACTCTCCGGCCCGATAATCCTGCCATCTCCTGATACTTCTTAAAGATGATGTAACGGCGGGCGAAGATGTTGGCGAGCGAAATGAACAGCACCGCAGTGCTTAAGGACAGGAAGGCACTATGAGCTCCCCAGTAAGCGGCGAGATTCCGAAGCAGCATAACTGCAAGAAAGACGACGATACCGAGAATCGAACCCCGTGAAGTGATTTTCCCCGTATCCGGGTTCATTCTCACCTTCTGGAGCTTGCCTCTCCATACGCCAATGGCCAGACCCAATAACAAGCATACCAGATAGAGCAACAGACTGATCGGCTTAAAGTCGAGGTGATCGATTCTCGAGAGCATTAGAAAGGAAAACAGAATGGGAGTTACCCACAAGCGGGAAGGTTTTATTTCTTTTTCACGCAAGCTGAGCAAGACAACAACGATGACGACAATGATATAGGTTGTCATGTGTTTACCTCTTTTCTAAAATTATTCGCGGCGATGCTCTGAATTATACCGCGGCCTGGCGAGCCTGAAGTCCACCCGTAGGTGGATGATCCGTCTCCACCTACGGGTGGACTTGGTATAAAAAATAAGGGTTACCCTCGAGCAGTTGGTTAAACTGTCTCTGGGTAACCCCGTTCAATATTCTACTTGTTCCGCATCTCTCACACTGGAAAACGAAGCGTCATCTGCTCCAACTGTTCCGCTAGTTCCGCGATAACCGACAATTCTCCCACCGACGCGGTAATCTGCTGCGAGCCGGCCGACATCTCCTCCGTCGACGCCGATACTTCTTGATACAGTATAGGTATATGTGGCTCCATAGTTTCTACCTGATACCGCGCGTTGGAATCGCCGACCTGACAGGCGTAGCGAGGCTTTCGTTGCCTTTGTCATCCACTGCCGTAACTTTATAGTAGTGCGTCTGGCCGATAGCGGCTGTCGTATCCGTAAACGTCGTGCTGTTTACCTTGGCGCCGATCGTTACGAATGTGCCGTTCGCAGCGTCCGAGCGCCACACATTATAGCCAGCCGCGCCGCTGACCGCGCTCCAACTCAGCGTCACCCTCCCGCTGCTCGGTTCGGTATCCGCCTGGAAATTTCCCGGTGCTGCAAGGAGTACAAGAATAGGGTTTATCTGTCTGATTGGCGTAATGATGTCGCGAATTCCGGCCAGTTCCGGCTTAGCCGCCTGAATCGGTGAGTCCTTGCTTTCAAGACCCAGATTATTCATCGCAGTCACCTTGTAGTAGTACGTTCTGCCATTTTCAACCGCTGTATCTGTGAACGTCGTCGTATCGTTAACCGGGGAACCTATCGTTTCATATGTCCCGTCGGAAACATTCGCACGCTTCACACGATAACCTGTCGCACCCTCAACCTGGCTCCAACTGAGGACGACTTTCCCACTATACGGCTCAGCGATGAAATTGTCGGGAGCGGACGGTATGACCAACTGGACTGCCCATGGTATTTCTTTTATGATATCCGGGTTGATCTGTAAGTCGGTCGTGCTGCCTTTATTCACCCATGCCCAATTGCTAATACCGCTCTCTCCATAGCGATCCACAGCTGTGACAACGTAGAGATAGGTCTCATTAAAATTGGCAGTCGTATCTGTGAACGCAGCATCCGGCAGGTTGGAAGCGAGTGTCATCAATCCGCCGCGTTCCTTGTCGCTTCGCCTTACGTTATACGTAACCCCGTTGTGCTCCATCTCGAGCCCAAGAAGGGTACTATTGCTGACAAAACGCAAACCGTCAAGTCGGTCCCATTGAAGCGTAACGCTCGATCCATCCCTTTTTGCCTTTAAGTTGGTGGGCCGGGGCGGCGGCAGATCGACGATCTGAACCGACAGCACCTGGGTTGGCGCGCTCTCGCCGTGTTGATTCACGGCTACGACTTGATAATAGTACGTTTTGCCTCTTGCGGTTGTTGTGTCCGTATACGTGGGAACTTTAACGTTGGAACGTATCGTCTTGAACGGACCGCCCGGAGCATCCGCGCGTTTCACCATGTAACTCGTTGCATCCTTGGCGGCACTCCAATTCAGTTGGACGTTGATGCGATCCGTGATCGTTATGGCCAACTGCGGAGGATAAAAGATTTCACGAATGAGCTGGGCCTTCAAATTCCCTGGCGCTGGCGGTGGCGGACAGAGGAGCTGATTCTCAAATAGCGGATAATTCAAGTTGATTAATGTTTTACTGAGTTTCCCTTTGGCTACCCACACATCATAACCGGCGATCACGTCCAATTTGAGAAAAGCGTCAACCCGGATCTCATCGCATCGCCCTTGTTCATAATAGCGATAAAAGCCTGCCTTGATTCCCGGATACAGCTCGAGACCGGCATAGGCAATGTCTAATAATGTCAGCGTCAATTGAACGTCCGGACCTGCAGCAAGACTGGCATTCAATTTGGAATTCACATCAAGCGTTGCGGTGTTCGTCGTCTTGTCGATCGATCGGAACCCTTTGCTTGACGAGAAGGAGAAACCTTGCTCGAGATGAAATCGATCTTCGAATTTGATCTCGAGTGAAGCTTGGAAATCAGGCTCAATCTTCAAATAGAGCTGTCCTTTAATGAACACGCCAGTAAAGACAGGTACATAGTACGGAGTCGTCAAAGGAATGTATACGGGTTTGGTTATCGCTTTTTTCGCTCTCACATTCACGTTCGTCGTGACATCCCCGGTTAATACCAATTTTGCATAGAAATCCAGATCGCCCCAATCAATATCAAGTCCGATATCCGCATCGACGCCCAGGTTGCAAAAGTTCATACGCGCATCCATGGCAAATCCTTCGTAGCTCACGTTATCCATCTTGATCATGAAGCATGGCAACTTCAGCGCAATATCCTGTGTAGAAGCAAGCTTCGCGGTTGAATCCCGAATGTCCGTAACAATCTGGATCGAAGGATCAGCCGGGGTAAGCAACCTGGGATCAATCGCCTCGGTCGTATGGATATCCAGCTTGGAGAAAACCTCTCGAACTTTGGGAACGGACGTCGTCACGACTAGCTCGCCATCTTCCTTGCGAACGGACTCTACCTTCTTCGCGATACCGCCATAAAATTCATCATTCGGAGGCATGACGAACACATCGCCAACGTTCAATATCAAATCCGGATCGTGAATGACCCATGTATTGTCATCTTTTTTCGAATACTTTTTGCTATTACTCTGCTTCACTTCCGGCAAATATTCGACGATTTTACGCGTATCTCCCGAATTCGACGATGACGGTTGCTCCGGTGAATAACGAAGCGCGCGCACGGCCATAACGGCTGCTTCCGCTCGGGTGGATTTGTTGCCCCCTTTGAAAGAGCCGTCCGGATAACCTTTAATAATTCCCGTCCTCAGTGCCGCTTCGATCAGGTCGCGGTGGCTCTTGATATCTCCCTGGTCTTTCAATTCGCCAAGCATCTTCTCTTGCGTCTGCGGCGCAAGTTGAAGCGCTCTCACAATCCAGATCGCCATCTCGCTACGCGTAATCGGCTGGCTCGGTTTGAAACCGTCCGGGTATTCTCCGACAATCAGAATGCCCTGCTTTACTCCCGCCGCAATGTAGGGGGCAGACCAACTTTTCTGCTCGACATCGCGGAACGGAACATCCCTGGAATCAGTCGGAAGTCTTCTTAAATCAACGAGTATTTTCAGAAACTGTTCCCGCGTTACATCGCCATTAGGCCGAAAAGTTCCATCCTTGAAGCCTGATACAATGTTTTGTTCCGCAAGCTCCATAATATCTTTGTACGCCCAATGAGACTGAATGTCCTTGAACGTAACGGTTTGTACTTTGCCTTGGTTGTCGCTTACGGCAGCTACGGCAACATACGAGGGGGTTATGCTGAACAACATCAAGAAAATAGACGCCCAGAGGATAATTTTATTGAACTTCAATCTCCGCAAATCTCTCACCCTTCCCGGTTGTGATCAATATCACGATATCATTGTCCGGAAGGGTGAAGATACTATCCGAAAGTAGCAATTCAATAGTAAACCCCGCTAGTATATGACAAGTTCCACTCCGGGCTGCAAGGAATGCAACCCCGTCCGCCCTTCAGCCAGCAAGCGCTCAACAACCCGATCGGTAACCGCTTTTGGGGCGTGCACCAGCAGCGTCCGGCGGCTAGGCGCCCGATCCAGCATATATCGGACATCCGCCAGCCCTTGATGCACTTTATAGACAATGTATCGCACGGCTGAGGCGGGGCTGATCTGCTTGGCCTCCAGCAGTTGTTTCGCTAAGGAATCCCGAGAGGCATGCCCTGTGAGGACAATCGCATTTTCGGAGGATCTCGATAACCGTTCATAATACCAGCGTGACCTGCTGGACTCCATCGTCCCGTCGCCGGTCAGAATCAAGCATGGCGTCCCGCCTTGAAGCAGTTGGAGCCGCTCCTGATCATCCTCGGGAATCTTCACCCTCCGGTTTCCCTCCACCACCCGCTTGATTCGCTCAAGCGCATCCGGAATCAGCCACTGAGGTTGAGACAGCATTCGTTTTAAACCCTGCCAAATATCGTTTTCGGCCAAAATCGTAAATTCCGGAAGCTGTTCATGCGCCCAGATCAGCAAATCCTGACTGCGCCCAAAGACCGGCAAAGGAAGCATTAAGTGTCCGCCTGCCTTGAATACGGCTTCGCCCGTCTGACGCAGTTGCTCCAGCTTGGCTGGCTGCGCCTCCTCTTCCAACCCGTAGGCATTATCCACAATCGCCAGGTCCGCAATGTAAGACTCGGTGTTCCCTAATTGTCCAAGATCGGGAGGATCAGCCATAAGGAGCTGCGATTCGCGGCTGTAGTCGCCCGAGAAGAAAAGTCGTCTCCCTTCAAGCTCCACCCTGAACCAAACCGCTCCCGCCAAATGCCCGCTCCGTCCCCATGCCAGCTTGATCCCTTCTACCGGTTCGCACCATTCGCCCGGCGGCGCCTCATCCTCAATGAAACGAAAGCGCAACAAGGCGATGTCAGCCTGCCCGTAAGGAAGCTCTCCGCCCCTTTGCGCTACATATTTGCTCCAGCTTGCGAAATAGATTTCCACCTGCTCCGCGGTGGCCCGGGTCGCCCAAATGTCCCCTTTGTACCCGAGCCTATAAAGAAGCGGCAGCGCCATGGAATGGTCCTCGTGGGCATGAGACAAGAAAACCGCCGTCAACCGCGGAATTTCCTCCGCTTTGATCAGCGGATAATGACCTTGGCCTTCTTTTTTGGCGCCGCAGTCAAACATAATCCGGTGTTTGTCGCCGGATATTACATAGCAGGAGCGGCCGTGTTCCCCCGCCCCGCCCCATATTTCCAGCTTCATGATGCATTCCACTTTCTTCTAGAGCCAAGGCTCTCTATAATGACGAGCATCAAGGTGGTAAGCCCGACGGACACGACGGCCATCGCCATGCCCAAAGACACTTGCCCTTGCTCGAATTGGGCAAATATATAAGTCGCCGAGGTTTGCACGGACGGCGGCATAATCAGCAGTGAGCCGACCAGCTCGCGCGATGCGATCGTAAACGTCATCATCCAGCCGGCCAGCATGCCGGGGATGATCAACGGCAGCAGCACGCGGCGAAAAATATAACCCGGCCTACCGCCGAATACTTGCCCGGCCTGAAACAAAGACGGGTCGATTTGGCTGCTTGCGCTCTTAACATACTGCACGGTATAGGGCACGAACAGAACCACATAAGTCAGAACAACCATTCCGCCCGTATTATAGAGACGAATGGGCATCCATGGGGCGTTCCACAACAAAATCAACCCGACCACCATAACGATTCCCGGCACGGTATTCGGGAGCAGACTGAATAAATCGGCCGTTCTTTGCAGTCCTGTCTTGGAACGCTGAATGACCAGCGCAAACCAAGTGCCCAACACGACCGCGATGGTCGAAGCAATTAGCGAAAACGTAATGCTGTTCATCAGCGCCTTCATACTGGGCGAACCCCAAGTGAGCAATTGCTTGTAAAAGTCCAGCGTAAAGTTATCCCATGCAAGTCCAACGCCGCGCAGCTTCATCGTGGAGGCCGCAATAATGGAAAAATAGGGAATGCCGATAGATAATAGCAGCAGCAGGGCGACGAACAGCCCGCACAGCCACACCGTCCAGCCCTTCATGCGCAGGCTTGAACGCCGGCTGCCCTTGCCGCCGACCAGATTGTACGTAAAGCGACGATTAAGCACCGTCTGCGCGTACCAAATGAACAAACAGGCCGTCAAGAGCAAGGATGAAAGCGTAGTCGCCTTGCCGAAATCGATGGGCCAGCTCGAAATGTATTTGTGAATCTCCGAGGTCATGACCTGATAACCGATCCGTTTCCCGAAAGTAGCAGGTGTTCCGAACTCGGCGATCGTTTTAACGAAGATCAGCATTGCGCCCATGCCGAAAGCCGAAAACAGGAGCGGAGCGATGATCCGCCGGAATCGGTATGCAAAAGGCGCTCCGTGAATGGCGCCCGCCTCCTCCAAACTTCCTCCGATCCTTTCCAGCGCTCCGCGCAGCAGCAAATAAAGGAAAGGGAACAAATGCAGGCTCATGATCATCATCATGCCGCCGAAGGTAAAGAAGGAAGGCGTCAGGAAAGCGAGTCCCGGCATGAGTTGCTCCAGGTAGCCGTTTTTCTGCATGAATAAAATCCAACCCATCGAGCCGATATAAGGCGGCGTCATAAACGGGATTAGAAAAACAATCTCCAGCCACTTCTGCCGGCCGATCCGGGTATTGACCATAATCCAGGCCAGTGGCAGCGCCAGTGCGGTCGTACCGGCAATGACGCAGAGCCCGAGCCAGATAGAGCTAAACATCACTCCCGTAAGCTGCGAATCGGCAAGGGTACGGAAAAGAGCTGCCCAACGCAGCTCTCCATCCCGATACACGCTTTGCACAAAAATTTCAACCAACGGCACCACGATTAAAGCGGTCAATACGACCAGCGATAAAGCGATGGACCAAATGCGGATATGTTTCATGGAAAGAGAATTCATCATCTTATTTGAACAATTGCAGGAATTGGGTCGTCACTTCGTCCCCATGTTCGCTCATCCAGGACCAGTCCGCTTTCAATAGCGGAATTTCATCCAGATTGGCCCGGTTTTCGGCTTTTACATCGGTGCGGCCGGGAAGCAGCGCCGCGTCGGACACCAATTTCTGCGCTTCGTCGGACAGCAGGTAATCGATAAACGATTTCGCGTTCTCCTCGCGCTTGGTCGATTTCAATATAGCCGCCGGACGCGGGCTGATGATCGTTCCTTCCTTCGGATATACGATATCGATCGGCTCGCCCTTGGCTTTAGCCTTGTAGGTCATATAATCGACGCCCGCCGCAACTATGCTCTTGGCGCCCGTGATGACGGGATCTAGCGCTTCCTGATTGGCTCCGGCCATGACCGCGCCGTTCGCTTTCAAATTCTCGAACAAGGACCATCCCCCGTCCCCTTCCGCGCTGAGATAACCGGTAATGAAATCAAGCGCAGAGCCGGACAACGACGGATCGGGGATATTCACCTGATCTTTATACTCCGGCTTGGCAAGGTCGGCCCAGGAGGTCGGCGGCGCGGACACCAGCTTCGTGTTATAGGCAATGCCGAGCGCGGAAGCGCTGGTGCTGAAATAGTTGCCTTCCGAATCGGACCATTCCGGATTCAGCTTGTCCGCATTGACAGCATCCGGATAAGGCAGCGTCAATCCCGCTGCTTTCAAGCCTTGTGCCGAAGGCAGCGATGCGAGAATAACCACGTCGGCGACCGGGTTCGATTTTTCGGCTTCCATTCTGGCCAAAATTTTACCGGTCGTTCCTTGGAACATTTCAACTTCAATTCCGCTTTGGGCTTTAAAACCATCGATCAGTTTAGTGGCAAGTCCTTCAGGGCCGGCTGTATATACGACTAGCTTATTATCGTTTGCTTGATTCGTTTGGTTTGCTGTTTCTGTGGCGCTTTCCGTGGCAACGGAAGGCTCTGGCGTATTCGCGGAGCCTGTAGCCTCCGAATTGCTGCTGCAGCCCGCCAGCGTCAGCCCGAACACGAGCGCTAAAGCAAGCGACGTTTCTTTTTTCCATCCTAACCGAGTTTTCAAATGGTTCATTGTTGTTATTCCTCCTTATTGTGTTGCATCTAATCGATGGATGCGTCGTTCCGACAAATACGCTTTCAGTTTGCTGCCAACCGATTGTCTCGTCTGGTGATATGCGGTCCATTCTTCCGCCTCGCCTTCAGTCTTAACCCGCAGCTCGTACCGGTCGCCCATATAGCCGACATGAGTGACCTCAACCTCATAAGAATGGTACGGTTCGCTATCATGCTCAGGCACCCACAGCAGGTGCTCCGGCCTGAACATGACCCGGTCCGGAATGAGCCAATTCGACTTGCCGATAAACCGAGCGACGAACGGATCCCTCGGCAAGCCGTACACCTGCTCCGGCGTACCTGCTTGCAGCACGCGGCCGCCGTTCATGACGATGACTTCGTCGGACATGGACATCGCTTCGATCTGGTCATGGGTGACGTATAAAGCGGTAAGTCCCATATCCTGAACGAGCGACAGCATTTCCAGCCGCATTTCCTCTCGCAGTACGGCGTCCAGTGCGCTTAGCGGCTCGTCGAACAGCACCAATCTGGGACGGATTGCCACCGCTCTGGCAAAGGCGACCCGCTGCTGCTGCCCTCCGGATAGCTGATGAGGGTAACGTTCTGCCATTCCGCCAAGCTTGACCTTGTCTAGCGCTTCCATCACCGTTCCCCGGATGCCGTTGGAGCGGCGTCCCGCACGCAGGCCGAAGGCGACGTTTTCGAATACAGTCATGTGCGGCCACAAGGCAAAATCCTGAAATACCATGCCGAAGCCGCGACGGTGCGGCGGCACTTCCTTACTCCCCGGCCCCGCGAACAACGTTTCCCCGCCGATCGCAATTGTGCCGGCATCCGGCGTCTCGAGTCCGGCAATCATACGCAGCAGCGTTGTTTTGCCGCAGCCCGACGGACCGAGCAGCGTCGTAAATTTGCCCAGGCGCACCGTTAAATCGGTCGTTTCCAACGCAACCGTCCCGCCGAACGTTTTTCTGAGCCCTCGAATATTCAAGTCCACGCGATTACCCCGTTTGCATAACTTTATTTCGGTGATCGTCTTTCATATACAAGTCTACTTGGCGAATTGTATGGCTGTGTTAGACCAAAGTTAAAACGAAATTTATTATTTCAATGAATTGTATTTACATTCATAGATAAAATCTATAGATAGGCGTGATTAAAATGCAGGAGGGAGACAGGTTTATGATGAACCTGAGTCTGTTAAAGCTGCGGATTGTGGAGCTGTTGGAAAAATACAATAAGATTACCGCTGTTGCGGAAATACTTGATCTAAAGCAGCCTACCGTAACCTTTCATATGAAAAACCTGGAACGGGATTTCGGAGTCAAACTGTTCGAAGCGCGAATGGGGAAAATCATATTGACCGACGCCGGGCATGCCCTGCATCATTACGCGGTGAAAATCGGCGCGCTGGCCGCAGAAGCACACCGCATCGTAACGGAATTCGATTCGCTTCGGCAAGGAAGCCTGCTGATCGGGGCCAGCTACGTGCCAGCCACGTATATTTTGCCTTCCGTGCTGCACCGTTTTTCCAAAGAGTACCCGGGCATCCAAATTTCATTGTCCGTCAAAACCGCGCCAGTCGTGAAGGATATGCTGGAGCATCACGAAATCGATCTTGGCGTTATTTCCGCCGAACCGTTCCTATCTCCAGAACTGAATACGGAAACGATTGGCGAGGACGATCTTGTGCTTATATGTGCCCCAAGTCACCCGCTCGTCGCCAGCCCCGAAGAGGACCTGACGCCGGAGCTGATCGCCTCCTCTTCGTTCGTACTGCACGGCGAAGAATCAAGCACCCGCCGATTAACCGAGAAATGGCTGCAAAGCAGCGGAGTTCATCTGCCTACTTATTTGGAGTTCGATTCCTTGGAAGCGATCAAGCAGGCGGTCATGCTGGGCGAGCATGTGTCGTTCGTTTCCCGAATGGCGGTACAATCCGAAGTAACACGCGGCCTGTTGCTGATGCGGCCGATACCCGGCAATCGCGTGGAGCGATACGTATACGCCTTAACGAACAATAAGCGATATCACTCGGCACTGATCAAGCGGTTCAACGAATACTTGGGCCAAAATGTTAACGGATCGCAAAATAATAGTGCCTGCAAACTGAACTCAAAATAAACAAAAGCCTAATCCTCTGAACAGATGAGGTTTAGGCTTTTGTTTGGTATAAACGGTTTTCCTTCTTCTAGTTCAATTTAAAATATTCCTCAAACTACCGATATAGTTATTATTACAAAAAATTCTAAATATGAGCATATCTGATTGGCGTTATGCTCGCAACTCAAAGGGGGCTATTTTATGAAGATTCGAAATCATGCTAGGATTTTAAAATTAATCGTTAGTTTAGCTGTTATATTCACGACTTTAAGTTATCCAGTTATCTCTTTTGCCGAAACAGTTGATTCTAGTTTAGCCAGTGAAACAAGCAACGCCAATGACATTAATATCGGTATAGCAAACTTAGACTATAATAATGACGAAATTTTAGCAGTAAATGGTGATGAGATATATAGTTTTGTTCCAAAAGAAGGAATCAATTCAAATGGTAAGTTTATAGTCATAGAACGTATAAGAAAGTCACTTGCAACTTCTCCAGTAGATATTTCAATTATTGATTCTATGGCTAATCGCTCTTACCCAGGAGCATTACAACTTGCAAATCAAGCTTTTGCTGATAATAAACCGAGTGTATTACTGGTACCAAGAAAACCTTTGACTATTAGCATTGATTTACCAGGTTTGAAGAATGAAAATTCAATTATTGTGAATAATCCAACATACGGTAATGTGTCTGGAGCAGTAGATGGACTTGTATCTAAATGGAGCGATGAGTATTCGGCAACGCATACTTTACCTGCGCGATTGCAGTATGCAGAATCAATGGTTTATAGCAAATCTCAAATTGGAAGTGCTCTTAATGTTAACGCTAAATATCTTGATTCTACATTAGGAATTGACTTTAATGCGATTTCTAGTGGAGAGAAAAAAGTGATGGTGGCGGCATATAAACAAATATTTTATACGGTAAGTGCGGAACTGCCTAACGATCCATCAGATCTTTTTGATGATAGTGTTACTTTTAACGATTTATTACGCAAAGGGGTACGTGATCAATCCCCACCTCTTATGGTATCAAATGTAGCTTATGGTAGAACCATTTATGTGAAATTAGAAACAACCTCTAAGAGCAAAGACGTAAAAGCAGCATTTAAAGCCTTGCTTCAGAATACCGCCAATGTGGAAACGAATTTGGAGTACAAGGATATTTTTGAAAACAGTTCCTTTACGGCTGTTGTATTAGGCGGAGATTCACAAGAGCATAACAAGGTTGTTACAAAAGACTTTAATGAAATCCGTAATATCATTAAAGATAATGCGAAATTTAGCCTAAAGAACCCAGCCTATCCAATTTCATATACAAGCGTTTTCTTAAAAGATAATGCAATTGCTGCCGTTCATAACAATACAGATTACATTGAGACTACAGCTACAGAATATTCGAAAGGTAAAATATCGCTTGGTCATTATGGCTGGTATGTCGCTCAGTTTGATGTATCCTGGGATGAAGTTTCATATCATGAAAAGGGTGAAGAAGTACTAACGCATAAAACGTGGGAAGGAAGCAACAAAGACAGAACAGCTCCTTTCACTACAGTCATTCCTCTGCCACCTAATGCAAAAAATATAAGGATTTTTGCGAAAGAATGTACCGGCCTTGCTTGGGAGTGGTGGAGAACCATTATTGATGAATACAATGTTCCATTATCTAGTGAAATTAAAGTTGAAATTGGAGGAACGACATTAAACCCAACAGGTGGTATTAAATTTAATTAGATGTGAAAATTAACGGCTGAAACCCTTTTTACAAGGACTTCAGCCGTTTCTCTTTTTCGTATTCCTCAGTTCAAATGAACAGCGGTTACCGCCATATTAACAACACACAACACTCTATCAAGGCGGTTAACTTTCGTTCACTCAAATAATGACAGATGCGAATTTAACAATTCGCTATTATTTATATAATTCGAACTAAATTCAAGAGCGCATATCGAAGCCCGTGCATGTTCCTCGAAATCCATGTTTACATATCGTTGGAGGCTTAGGGCGAAATCTTCCGGCTTATCTAAAGAGATCACCATCCCCCCTCCCGAACGCGCTACCTCTCCCCAAGGTGTACGATCCGAGATTACAACGGGACACCCCGTCTGCAAAGCTTCGAATATCGCGTGACCGAATCCTTCCCCGAGCGTAGGAAGAAAAAATAAATCATAACACCCTAAAACAGTTTTGACTTTAGCTGGCGTTACCGCTCCTAGATAATTAACCTTAATGTTATCGGGAAGCTCCCGGATCAAGGTAAGACATTCTTCCCAGTAGGGTTCATCCTCGATTGGCCCGTATATGTCGAATTGCACCTCTCCTTTAACATTTCGAAGAATAGAGATAGCGAATTTCAAATTTTTCATTTTGCATATACGAGATAAAAAAACGAGTCTTAAAGAACCGCATTGTTTGGGCAATTTCTTTACCACGGGTCCCTCTCCGGGCTTGGATGAAGATGGAAAATCCGGAGCTACGATCACCATAGCTTTGGGTCCGAACACCTTGACGATCTCCGCTTCTTCTTGAACGCTTGAAGCTTGCCAGATCATATCCGAGTAAATGCCAAACCATTTCGCTAACGCTATGAATATCTTTTTCTTTAAGGGCTTTATAGATAATGCGCCCTCGGAAAACTCTCCTCTCGGAGCCAATACGGTTCTCTTTAGGTGCACTTTAAAGCATTTATTCCAGATAACGGGCAGTACGGAGTATTGGAATGAAAAAAAACTGTTTAAGTATACAACATCGAAATTCGTTCCGCGCATGATTCGTATGAGCTTTATTCCGTTTCGTCCCGAAAAGTAATATCTGTCGGGGACTCCCGGGATCCAGCGATTTAGCGGAAGCGGATAAGAATGTTTATCGCCTAAGTCTCTGTCGGAAGTTACGATCATAAACTTTACTTTATCGAATAAATGATCGACGGAATTACGGATCGTCGTAATCGGACCTCCCGCCTTATATCCTGGTTCGAAATACGGAACAAGCGTGAGTACCGTCTTTGGAGCGGCATTATCCCCCTCCGTCTCGCTCATGATTTCCTCCAGACCGTTCTATTTACGATCGATGTAAAGCTCTGGATGAGCTTGACCACTTTGCCGGACACGTTCGAATCCACATAATCGCCGACTGGGGAATAGGCTTCATGGTTATCCCACATTTGCCTGCATAGTTCAACCGATTGCAATATTTCATTTGTCGTGATTCCGCCGATCAGAATGACACCCTTATCGAACGTTTCCTGCCGCTCGGTAGAAGTTCTTATCGATACTGCCGGAAAGCCGAGAATGGAGGCTTCTTCCGGAAGCGTCCCGCTGTCTGACAATACGCAGTACGCGTTTAATTGGAGCTTATTGTAATCAAAAAATCCGAGGGGCTTCATTGTTCTAACAAGAGGGTCGAAAATAAAATTTCTCTTTTCGATCATTTTTTGGCTTCTGGGGTGCGTCGAATATAGAATTGGGATTTGATACCTACGGGCGATCTCGTTAAGCGCGTTCATCAAGGAGAGAAAGTTATCCTCGTTATCTATGTTCTCTTCCCGATGAGCGGATACGAGAAAATAGCCACGGACCTCCAGCCCAAGGCGCTCGAGGACATTGCTTTTCTCAATATGATCCCGATGATTGATAAAGACTTCGGTCAGAGGAGACCCCGTGACGAAAATATGTTCGCTTCTGCACCCTTCCGCGATCAAATTTCTTCTGGCATTCTCGGTATAGGGCATATGAATATCCGAAATATGATCCACGATTCTTCGGTTAATCTCTTCGGGGAGATTCTCATCGAAACATCTATTGCCCGCTTCCATATGAAATACGGGAATCTTCAAGCGCTTGGCGGCGATTGCGGATAATGCCGAATTCGTATCCCCTAGGATCAACAACGCTTCAGGCTTAATCTCCGACATGAGAGCATAGGATTTTGAAATCATATTCCCCATCGTCTCGCCCAAATGATCTCCAATGCACTCCAAGCAATAATCGGGAGGCCTAATGCCCAGTTCCTCGAAAAACACTTGGTTCAGCGTATAGTCCCAATTTTGCCCGGTATGAACGAGTACGTGATCGAAATAACGATCCATTTTCTTAATCGTTTCACTTAATCGGATAACTTCGGGTCTTGTTCCCACTATAGTCATTACTTTGAGTCGATTCATCGCGCATTTCCTTTCGATTTTTATAGTAATGCGGATACAACTCTTGGTGCTGTTCCATCCAATTTTTCATGTCGGTGACCATTGTTTCGTATGACGATACGATAAATTCAAAGTCCGTCCTGTTGTTGATTAGAGATTTGTCCACAACGAGGCTTTCGCTTGGATGAATGATCCTTTTGTTATCGGTGAAATGTTTATTAAACAGTTGTAACAACCCGAACTTATGAATAGACGTTTGATTAACTAGATGATAGATCCCGCTTAACTTAACGATAGACGCCTTTTCTATCGCTTTCGCTAGCGTTAAAGTCGAAACGCCTGTCCAAATCGCTTTGACGAATCCGACCATTTCCTTCTCTTGTTTCATATACCAGTTCAATAATCCGATACCGTCGGGGTTTAAGTCCGGTCCAACCAAAGAAGTACGAAAGGTAAGATCTTTATGGTTATCGATTTCACCAAGCGCTTTAGAACGATCGTATAAAGAAATTCCGTCCCGGTACGCGTGTTCCGAATATCCTCCCTGAAGTCCTGAAAAGACGCAATCCGTGCTAACGTGAATAACTTGCGTGTTCGTGTCCCTCGTAATATCGCTTAAGTGATGGGGCAGAAAACTATTAACGAAAACGGCTTCAGATGGCCGGGAATCGGCTTCGCGGTTAAGAACTCCCGAGCAATTGACGATTGTATCGTATTGTTCAGCTATAATAATTTCATTTAATCTTTTCAATTCTCTCACATCGCAAACCGTATGGGGAGCAAACGACAGTGGACGTCTAGTAATCGCGGTAACGGAATGACCATGCTCTCTTAAATAAAGGGTAACCAAGTGCCCGGCCATACCTCCAGCGCCGATAATTAAGTATTTAATGACACTTCCTCCCCCCGTTGCCCGATTGCTTCTTGTATACAATCCAATGCCAGTAATTTATTTTTTATCTCGCTTATCTGAAGCCGTCTGGCGCTGCTTGAAGAATATTCACTATCAAGATAAGGACGTCTGTCTCCGCTCACGTAATCATTGCTGTAACTCAGATCCCGATGGTCGGCCGGAATTCTATAAAAACGATCCAATTCTTCCGCGATCATTGATTCTTCATTCGTAAGTAACTTTTCATGCCACTTTTCTCCGTGCCTTACTCCTGTAACGACAATGTCATTGCTCGCTTTCAATAAATCTTTTATCGCCGTCGCCAAGTCTCCAACCGTGCATGCTGGAGATTTATTGATCAAGATATCCCCGGTTTGTGCGTGCGTAAATGCAAATAGAACTAAGTCAACCGCATCCTCCAAACTCATCATAAACCTAGTCATATCGGGATGAGTCACCGTAATCGCACGTCCGGCTTTAATTTGCTCGATGAACAAGGGGATAACAGAGCCGCGTGAAGCCATTACGTTGCCGAAACGCGTACACCCGATAACCATATTTTTCGAGGATGCGTGCCTTGATTTGGCAACTGCGAGCTTCTCCATCATTGCTTTGGATATTCCCATCGCGTTGATGGGATACGTGGCTTTATCCGTAGATAGACAAATCACTTTCTTAACCTTGTTCTCGATTGCTGCGTTTAATACATTTTCCGTTCCGATTATGTTAGTTTTAACGGCTTCCATCGGGAAAATTTCGCAGGAAGGAACTTGCTTTAAAGCCGCCGCATGAAAAACATAATCCGCATCGTAGAAAACTTCTTTCAGACTGAGCGAATCTCTGACGTCGCCAATGAAAAATTTAAGCCTTCGATCTCCAAAATGTTTCCTCATATCGTCTTGCTTCTTTTCATCACGGGAAAAAATCCGTATTTCTTTGATGTCCGACTGAAGTAACCTTTTCGCTACCGCATGTCCGAAAGATCCCGTTCCTCCGGTAATGGCAATCGTTCTGTCTGCTAACATTCCCGTCTCCACCTTAACCATATTTTTGCATCACTTTATTCAGCCTCTCGATAAACAGCGTTTTTGAAAAGTGGCTGTCATAATAGCTCCTAGCACGTTGTCCGAATTGTTCATGCCTATTTTTTTCAGAGGCAAACTTTCGGATAATCGACGCAAGTCCTTTGTAGTCTTCCGCCGCCGTACAATATCCGCAACCCGATTCTTCAATGACTCTTCTAGTCTCGCCATTGATAGCGCCTAATATTGGCTTGCTTGCAGCCATATAAGATTGAACTTTATTCGGAAGCGTATAGGATAGCGATTTGTTCGCTTTCAGCGTGACGATCATTGCATCCGCCATCTTATAGAAGAATGGGAGCTCATCCAAGGAAAGATGTCCATAGAAAGTCACATTATTTACTCCCAAGGTTTCGGCCAGTTGTTGGCATTTCTTTCGGGATGTACCGCTTCCGACAATATGAAAGCGAATGCGATTCTCATCGATTAACTCTTTAGCCGCATACAGGATTGTTTCGATGCTTTGCATCTCACCAATATTCCCCGCGAAGACGAAATGAGTTTCCTTACAATTTCCCTTATCCAGATTTAATTCTTCGAAGAGCGATTCGGCAAAAACCGGAAGATAGACGGGTTTCCGCTCTATTCCCAATACATGGCGGAAATAATGTTCAAATTGTTTAGAACTGATGATGATTTCATCAGAATTTCGGTATAACCATCTGCTCATGGCCAACAGTAACCGATAGAGAATGCCCCCTTCTTCTATTCCTCCCGCGGAAGCGCTGGCCGGCCATAAATCATGGCAGTAGAGGATGAGGGGCTTTCCTGTAAGTCGCTTAAGAATAATTCCGGGTAATGCCATCGTTACCGGAGATAACTGATATACGATAATGAGATCGAATTTTTTTCTTAGGAAAAAGGATTGAATGGAAGCCATAAGTGCAAAACTCAAATAATTAAGCGATAAAGTAATCCGATTACGACCCCGTCCCATTATCGGCACTCGTTTTACGGTAACCCCTTGTATTTCCTCATTTCGTCTTTTGAATCGCTTATATTCTGAATGGATGATTCCCCCAGGATAATTGGGGAGGCCTGTCAATACGGTTACTTCTGTCCCGGAACGGGCCATCTCGAAGCACATTTCGTTCACTCTGAACTGTTCCGGATAAAAATACTGACAAACGACCAATACTTTCACAACAATTCCCCCTTTCCCCTATTAGCGCCTGCGCCCTCTCCCACTCCCTCTCTCTTTAACACTTTCATCATAGTTAAGAAAATAATCTTCAAATCGAGCAGAGTGCTCCTTTTTAAAAGGTATTCGCCGTCAAAACCCACTTTGGCATCGATCGAAAGAGTGTCTCTGCCATTAATTTGAGCCCATCCCGTCAAACCTGGAACGATAACATTCACGCCGTAGCGCTCCCTTTCGAGGATCAAATCGTATTGATTCCACAGCGCCGGCCGAGGACCTACCAGGCTCATTTCACCCTTCAGAATATTAATGAATTGCGGCCATTCATCCAGGCTAGTCTTCCGCAAAAAAGCCCCGATTCTGGTTGTATGCTTGTGAATTTCGTGAAGCAGCAAGTGAGTAGGCACATCGCAAGGGGAGTCTAATTTCATCGTTCTGAATTTTAGAATCGTAAATGGTTGTTTGTGCTTGCCTATGCGTTGCTGCTTAAATAACACAGGTCCCTTAGACTCCATTTTTATCAAAATAACGATGATCAGTGACGCAGGCAGGAAACAGACAAGAGCAATTATTGAAATCATGATGTCGATAACCCTTTTTATTACCGCATATTTCTTCATCTTTTATTCTCCATGGACACCCGCTCGTTTCCCTCTATTCGTATCGCTTCTATCGCATCCAGCAGTTGAAGCTGAGCTTGAAGGTTGTCGTTCAAGCCGAAAACTCCTCGGCTCATTACGCGCTCGGTCTCAGGCAAGTCATCAATAATTTCAATTCTCCTTTTAATCTCGTCGGCTAGCAATCCGGCCTCTCTTAAATAATCGCTACGTTTATCGTCCGACAAAGTAGAATCGGCTCCGAGCCTGAGGTTAAGCTCTATGGCTTTCTCGTAAAATCCGATCGTCCAAGGAAAGAGTTCGACGGCTCTCCTTACTACCTCATGAGCACGATCGAGGTTCATCCTATCCATATCCAGATCGTAATTAATCTCTACTGCTTCGATGTTATAAGGATCAACGGCTTTCAACTTGTTCAAAGCGTACTCCGCAGTCCTCGAATAGCTTTCGTTCTTCATTTCGCGATACATAAGTTGATTCAATTTAGCCATGGATAAAAGATATTGGGAATGTCCGGGCATCAAGCTCTCCGCTTGCTCTATTGCGGATTGAACAGCATCGTAGTTCCCCGTCTCGGCGAGAACGTTCATTGAGGATCGATAATATTCATCCGCCCTTAACGCTACAATACACTTGTAAATCATGAATATCGCTACCAGGAACAAGCCCGATGCAAATACCTTCGTTACTCTTCCTTTGCTCCAGATAACCGCTATCGGTCTATTCGAGATGGCCGCCGTAGCTCCCAAAGTTAAAAAAACAAGGGAAGACAGATAAAAGAAGCTCATGTCAAAATCGACGAAGCTGTGACCTAGAATAACGATAGAAAAAACGGGAAATATCAGCCACCGAATGTCGTCATTGGTTTCTCTGATCTTCTTTTTTATTTGACCGATCAATAAAACGAACACGTAACATAGGATCGCCATAAGAACGATCACGCCGAACAATCCGGATTCTAAATAAGTTTCTATATAAAAATGGTGAACCTTGGAACTAGAATAAGGATAGCTCTTGAATGACTCGGACAATACCGACCAGGCGCCGCCTCCGGCACCGAATACCGGATATTCCGCTCCTGCCCTTAATGCGTCTTCGTACAATGTATTTCTTAAGAAAACGCTAGTAGATTGAAGATTGACCCCCTCCAGCCTGGCGGCAATTCCGGCAGGCAGGATCTTGCTGAATGGAAAGTTGGACATGATCAGAACATAGAACGCCAGACCTAACGAGACAAGAACGACCGGTAACGCCAAACGTCTAGGGCTCCATAGCTTGTCTGGTTTATTATTATCTAACCTGCCGAACCGCAGCCTTACGCCAAGAACAATCAAGCTTGCAATCGCGGCTATTCCCAGCACGAGCAGCCATCCACGTAAAGATACCCCTGGCGAGTAATTTTCCAGCAATTGTCCCCTTGTCTTGACTGCAAAACCATATACGGCAAATGCAGCTATCCCGACAATCCCAAGTTCCATCACGCTTATGAGTTGTCGTTTCCAAGGGAGCAAAGCCAAATAGAAAATCAGAACGACAAATAGAACAAGCAGCGCCCCCCTGGAAAGGGTAAGCAGCAAGGACAAAAACACGGGTACCAGCATAAAAGCATGAAAAAAAAGATATCTTTTCTTTCGAGAGGATTGAACCATGATCAAGGCGCATATCGCTATCGCGATTAAGTAGGCCGCATAAGCGTTCGGGTACTGAAAGACGCTAGATAATCGATCTGCTAGAACTGCATCTGTATAATGAGCGTTGCCGAACCAGTTCAATAATCCAAATAAAACGATCACATATCCTGAACCGATTAATGCGAACAGTAATATCTTATAACCAGCGGAATGACGGGTTATATAATAGCCAAGAACAAAAAATACGCCCCAACCCAATCTGACGAAAGCTTCGATGAAAGCCCATTGGCTCGTTATCGCCTCGAACGTCGCAATGAAATAGGATATCGGTATGATCCATATCAGAGCAACAAGAATATCCCCGTGAGAAGCCATTTGCCATTCTCGGTAAAGATAGACGCAAATGAAAGTTAGACATACCAAACTACAAACAAGAGCGACATACAATGGTCTTTCGAAAGTAATTTCGTACCCGACGAACAAACCCTTACTAAATGGCGCGAGGAACAAAAACATCACGACGAAAACGGACGTTGCCGCGAAGATCCAGCGAGTATTTATCCTATTAAGGCCGTCTTTCATCCCCCTCCTCCCTCGGTGCCGATGATCAATATGTCCCTGGCTCGTTCCAGCCTGATCTTGTCCTTTGGGGAATAGTCCTTGCTTGAAAGAACCCCCCCAACCCCGTTGGCCATTCCGACAATTTGAGTTGGTTGTTGAATGCGGTCTACGATAATATCCCCCCGGTTGCCTATTATGCCACCGGCTATTAAGCGAATGTTATCGTTAAAGCGCTCGCCCCTTACATTCATGTAGAAATTCGATACGTCCGGACTGGACGACAGCAACGAGTACACAAAGCCTAGTCTGACATCCATGCGATTGCAAATGACGCCGTTCTCCCCGCTTGCCTTCAGAAATCCCGGAGAAAAGTTATTAATGCCCCCGTCAATCGCTATCCCGCCTCTCTTTACGAGACAAGCCATTTCCTCTTGAGCTACACAGTCAGCAGCTACAAAGGAAACCAACCCGTCAAATACAGGATCATTCGGCAAACTTTCAATCCCCTCAATAGAAGATCGAGAATATTTGGGCAGAATGGCATTCAATCCATCGGCAACTGTCCTCGCTTTGCTATAATTTCTGGAAAGCATTTTAATACTGGCATTCCTTTCGCATAATCGCAGAGCTAGCTTCGCCGAAATATTCCCCGCTCCTAAAATCAATATCGTTTTCCCGCTTAATTGATCTTGGAAATGTTGCCTGACTAGCAAATCGGCAGCCTCTACGCTGGCATCGTTGGGTTTATAAGCTACGATAGAAGAATGCTGGACATGCTTGGTGGCGATTTCCATCAGATCCACGCTCTGTTTCGCCTCTACGTCCACAAGTACGATATCCACGACGCCATCCAGACGTTCAAAACAAAATCTCGCATCTTCCGGCCTTGAGACTAGAAAGTTGATACACTCAAAATGCTCATATGATCTCCTTGGCAGCACCAGAAACTCGGCAAGCAGACGGGAGGTCGATCCGACGGAAGCGACTTTTAGTTTTGACGATCTGCGAATATTATCGACCTCGCATAAGACCTGATCGGAAATTCTAGAATTCATCTATGATGTTCCCTTCTGAATGCGATTGAACAATTACTCCAAGCTTTCTAGATAAGCGTCGCACACCGAATTCGCATCACCGAAACGAACCAGTTCCCCTTTATGTAACCATGCCGCTTTCGTACATAATTTTTTGACGGATTCCACGGAATGGGAAACGTAAATCACGCTGGCGCCATGGTTCACGATCTCCGAAATTCGGGATTCGCACTTCTTCTGAAATTTCATATCGCCGACGCTCAAGATTTCATCCGCAATCAGAATATCCGGTCTGTTGATCGTAGCGATCGCAAAGCCAAGCCGAGCCACCATTCCGGAGGAAAAATTCTTTATCGGAATGTCAATGAAGTCCTCCAGTTCGGAAAACGAAATAATTTCATCAAAACTCTCGTTCATCTTCGCCCTGCTATGTCCGAGGATTGCGCCGTTTAGGTAAATGTTTTCGCGTGCGGTGAGATCATAATCGAAGCCGGCGCCCAGTTCGATTAACGGGGCTATGGATCCCCTAACTTGTATCTTTCCTTTGGCAGGCTGTAACACTCCCGCAATCAGCTTAAGCAATGTGCTTTTGCCGCTGCCGTTCAATCCGATAATTCCTAACGATTCCCCTCTCCTCATCCGCAGAGAGACGTTTCGAAGAGCCCAAAACTCATCGATCGCCAGTCCCCCTTTCAGAGCGCGTATCAAATACTCCTTCAGGTTATCGGCTTTCTCGCGACTGATATTATATAGCATCGAAACCTCGTCGACTTCTATAAGCGTTTCGGGCATAAACACCTCTCCGTTCCATGTCTTACATGTATAGAACAAACCGATTTTGCGTCCGGTTGAAAATAAGCCAGCCTATGCTAAGCGAAACGATCCCGCAAAGCAAACAGATAAGATTTGGAACCATTCCGGGCATAACGCCTTCGAGAATTAAAGATCTTAAGTAATCTATGTAGTAGTACATGGGATTCCATTCGTAGATCCAGGAATACTTATCCTGAATGATGGAGATCGGATAAAATATTGGAGTCATATACGTCCATAAAAGCGCAATTACGCCGTACAAACTATTAACGTCACGGAAATAAACCGTCAACGCGGATAAACTCAATGAAATCCCGGTCGTAAATATAATCAGATAGAGGACCGGTATGAAGCTTAACAACAAGGTCGGTTGGAAGGGAGCTCCCGTTGCCAACATGACCAGCAGCAATGCTACGAATGCGAATGCTAGATTGACTAAAGAGGACAACACCCGGGAGAGAGGAAACAAATACTTAGGAATATATATTTTTTTCAACAACCCGGCATTACTCACAATAGACATCGCGCCCGAAGTAGTAGCCTCGGTATGAAAAGAGAATAAAATGCTTCCGGACAGAAAATATACCGAATAGTGAGGCAACGTATGAAAAAGCGAAGAAAATACAATCGTCGTTATGATCATGGTCAACAAAGGATAAAGTAATGTCCAGAGCAGTCCCAGCACCGATTTCCGATATCTGACTTTGATATCTCGAATCACTAGTTCCTTGAGTAAATTGTTATATTTCCAAACAACAGAAAGCCTGCTATAAAGCATTCGCACGGCCAAACCTCTCCTCGATGGTCATTTCATTGTCAGGCCTATCTCCTGAAGCGTCTTTGCAAACGTCCTCTCAGTTTAGATGTTGCCTTGCTTATCGTGGCGCGAAGCCCGTAGTCCCTTACGTGGTTTACGAGCTTTACGGCGATCGTCTCTATTTCATGCAATTGCGTTCTTGCCGTGCGAACTTTAGGCACTCTGGCAATCAAGGCTGCCGTCTGTTCGTATTCCTTGACGATTGTTCTGCAGAATGCCTTCTTGTTTACGACCTCGCCCATAAAACGTTCGGCTAAGATCCGATTGATCTCATCTTGGTCCGAATGGGTTAACACGACTCGGATCAGTTCTTCCCAGCGAGGTCCGACTTGATCAATGGAATATCTCGCGACCATTTCCCGCGCATTATTTGACATTCTCTTTAATAATTCCGCATCATCGAATAATGCCGATATCTTCTCGGCCATTGCCCGCATATCGTCTTGCGGAACGATAAAGCCGTTTTCTCCATCCGCGATGATATCCTCTAAGCCGGGAATATCTACGATAACGGCCGGCAAACCGTAACTCCCGGCTTCATTGAGAACTAACGGAAAGCCTTCGCTATCCGAAGTTAATAAGAATACGTCCCCTTGATGATAGAAGTCTTGCGTTTTCTCTTGCTCCCCAACGAATTGTATTTGTGAGTCGGATATTCCCGTTTTTATAAGCAACTCGCCTATCGTTTCCTTCGTTTGCCGAGGAATTCTAGCTTCCAAATCATAAGGCCCCACGATCAACAGGCGTGCATCGGGGTGACTTTGCAACAGATGGTGAAATGCGAATAATACGCGATCCAGCCGCTTTATCGGATCTGAAAACCTTCCAACGGCGATTACCGTTTTACCGCTTCGTTTGTCGGAACGATAATCCGGAACGGAGAACGAGCTGATTCCCTGCATGACTGCAGCGTTAGGATAAGCCATTCCGTAAGCGTTGGCGCTGAATCGAGTGAGAAAGCACGACGCGTTCGCCTTAGCCAGCGCCTCGCTTCTGGCAATTACCGTGGAAGCCAATTCCGGAATTCTGTGCGGAAAAAAATAATATTCCAATGTATACGCAATCGTTCGGATGCCCGAATTTCTTAAAACGGGGTATACGGCAGCTAACTCGGGGATGCTATTATTGTGGCCGATAAACAAATCGGGCGACAGCAGTCCGACTAGCTCGATAAGTCTCTCGATCCTTCGATCGTTCTCCAAAATAGGCACAAAAGCGATTGAAGGGTCCAATTGAAAGCCGTTACTCCGAACCGGTTCAAAAACGGATACGATGATCCGGTATTTTTGGTGCGTCAAGTAATTGGTTAACCCTGCAATAAGCCTCTCCGCTCCGCCGAATTGCCATCCGTAAGCGTGAAAAAGCAGTACTGGTTCATGCCTTTCTTCGTTTAATAGGGGTTGGATGACATGGATCAACAATTCCGATATATCGCCAAGTTCCGAGGTCCGAAAAATCGTTTCATCCAACATTCGTGCCGCTTCATGAATCTCATCGGCTGTTTTTGCGAGTCGGCATGCGGCGATCAAGTTATTCATTCCGTGTTAACCTCTCGCGGGCCGATACATAGAAACGCTTGCACCAACGCAGCGGTCTCGTCACTCTCCATGACACAGTATTGGAAAACTCTTGCGCCGCTTGTTGATAAGCCTCCGCATGAATACTTGCCCGGAAATTCCCTTCGATCTCGGCCGCGATTTCCAAATGACTATCCAAGTCTGTCTCAAGTCGCGGCTGAGGCACATTGTGCGCCCCTTTGTTTTCAATCACTAAAGAGATGTTTCTTTCGTACTCGCGAATGACTTTTCTGGAGAAGCTTTCGTAATGCGCGGGAGGCTCCATAAATCGATCGTTCAGTATCGAATTCAGCTCGTCTTGGCCTTTGACCGACAGCACGGTGTCCATCAGCCTCTCCCATCTCTCGCAAATCCGCTGCCTTGCGAAACGTTCGACCAGTTCGTACGCCCGATTGCCCATTCGATCGCGCAAATCGAAGTCGGATAACAGTGCCGAGACTTTGCTGGCCATCAGATCCAAATCTTCTTGAGGAACGATATAGCCGCTTTCTCCGTCCGTAATCATGTCTTCCAATCCGGAAATATCGCTAATAACGCAAGGCAATCCGAATGTGCCCGCTTCGTTCAAAACCATCGGAATCCCTTCGCTCTCCGAGGTTAACAGGAGAACGGAAGCCTTCATATAGAACGGTTCGACGTTCTCTTGTTCTCCGACGAATAACATTTTATCTTTCGGGATCCGTAAGCGCGCTATCAATTCGCCGATCGTTTCTTTGGACCGACTATCGGTTCGCACGTTTAATTTGTAAGGTCCGACTAGGTGCAATTCTGCATCGGGCTGGCTCGTCAATACTTTGGCAAACACCTTCAGTATCCGATCCAATCTCTTAATCGGGTCATTGAATCTGCCAACGGAGAGCACGACTTTTTTATCCTTGGGTGCCTTTACCGAGGATTTCGGAAACGTGTTAGGAGTCGGCAGCAAAGCGCCGTTGTCGTTAAGTTGGGCATAAACGTTCGCGCTGAAAGAAGTAAGCCAGGTGACGGCACTCGCTTGACTGAAAGCCTCCGTTCGACGTTCGATGATGGGATACAAATCTTCGATGATATAGGGCAGAAAGTAATGACCGAAATTGCATGCGATGCTTCGAATCTCAAGCCCTCTTAATTTCTCGTATATGGGAAGAAGATTAATGTCGAAGTTCGGGCTAGCCATGAACAAATCCGCGTCGAGCAACGAACATACGACCGCCAGCTGCGTGCATAGATTCTCCATCGTGCCGACTTTTAATCGAATATGCGTAATCTCTTTGGCTATAGGGAAACCTTCTTTGTTCAGAAGATCATTGGACACGATATACCAATCGTACTTGTCCTTTAACGTCTCGGTTATCGCGGAGAGTACTCTTTCGCCACCGCCTCGAATCCATACCCCGCTATAGACGACAATCCGCGGTTTGCTTTTCTTCTTGGTCAGCAGGGGGTATAAATTCCGCTCCCAATGGCACGGAGAGTGATTGATTTCCTTAATCCCGGCATTCGCCTGAATCAAATTCGAGACCATCTCTATCTCTTTGGGTGCCATCGTCGACGAGCACAAATGTTTTAACAGCCGATACGCCGACTTCTCGAATCCCGTTTTCATGAAAGAGTGAAACTTGCTTTCGAGATAGGTATACGATTGCCCGCTATATAGACCGACTTCCTCCATCGTTAAATCCCGGATCATTCGACTCATCACGCGATCGGCTTCCAACAAAAATCCGTCTCGATGCTTCTGGCTATCTTGTTCCTCGTGCTGACGGGAACGTACAAGTACCTCTTTAACGTGAATAAAAGGAACGTTGCCGGCCATGCGGAACCACATATCGGCATCTTGGGTATATCGAAGCGCCGGATTAAACACTCCAAACCTATCGAAATATTGCCGAGGAATTAAAAAAGCGCAGCCATGAAATCCGACTTCATATGAAATGGCTAACAAAGCGCGAGTGTTGGATGTTCCATGGGGGGAGACACGATAAGTATGAAGCAATTTACCCGTGGGGGAAATATGACAATAATCGCTGAATACGACCGCTTGTTCGCCGAATTGGCGTAAAGCTTTTATTTGTTTTTCGATTTTATCGGGCGTGTACATGTCATCATGGCTTAACCACGAGAAGTAGTCTCCGGTCATCTTTTCGAGACCTAGATTTAATGCCGTAGCCACTCCTCCGTTCTCTTTGGCAAAGTAACGGATTCTGTCGCCGTACGAGAGAGCGATTCGTTCCGTCTCGCCGTCGTCGTTCGAGCCGTCGTTAACAACAACGACTTCAGTGTTTAAATACGTTTGTGCCAAAGCGCAATTTATGGCTTCATGCAAATAATTCGCACCGTTGTATACGGGAATGACAATGGATACTTTAGGTTCAGCCGCCACGAATTCATACACCTCATCATTTTCGCAATTCGATTCCTTCAAATAATTCTTTCCAAAGGTGATCGCTATCTCCCCATAATTTATCGACGGTGGGGAGATTTACCGAACAAACTCGTTCCATAGGCCAGTCATTTTCCTCAAGACCATCCGAGCCGACAGCGTTGATAAACAGCAAAACATAATCATTTTGCACGAGATCGTCAAGTACTTGCTGCAATTGTTCGACTTCTTCGTATGTCCCGCCGCTACGGACAAAGAGCAACCTTTCGGACGTGTCGACTTTCTCTAAAAATCGGGCTACCCGGCGGTCGTATTTGGCCTTGACGCTTGGATAGGCCTCCAACAGATTCGGGTCGTTCTGCGCGATAAAAAAGTCATGATTGGAGTAAATGTCGTACGTTTTGTCTTGCACAAGATATAATTTTTCGCCCGCGGTTCCAATACACTCCATCTGATGACGATCCATGAAGCCCTCGAACCGATTCCGTAACAATCTATTAACTCCGCTTAAGCTAGGTGAGCCCACCCAGTCCAGAACGCCCGAATAGGGCCTTATTCCGTTTTTCTCTAACTGTATAGAAATAAAGCACAGTTCCCCTAGACTAAAGATATCGTCATATTTTCCTTTAATGTCGGCAATTCTCAATGAGCCAACACTCCTATCGTTATTTAGATAGAACGGTTCCTTTCAAGAGGTACGGACCAATGATTCGCGCCCTCGTCCCCGGCGATTTGACCGTCAAAACATAGTTCTGATAAGACGATCCTTCCACCGTGCTCGCATCGACAATCGTTAAAGTGCTATTGAAGCACGTTTCTTGGGTCCAATCGACGATCTCCCCGGTAGAGTCTCCTCTTCGAATCATGATTTCCAATTCGCCCAGATCGGCGTGGATCGGTCTATCCCATCCGATTTCAATTTCAAACATTATCCGGTATGAAAGATCTAGATGATCTAGCCATAGACCAGTAAGCACAACCTCTTCGTCTCCGATTTCAAAAGGCTCGAAAGTTCCAAGCTGAGCTCCCGAAGAAGATGAGTATATAACCATATTTAACTTATCCCCCCTTAACAGATTCCTATTTTATCAAGGTAGATTAGCCTATTTATGAATCATAAAGAAAACTTTGAGTTCGCGTTTGCAACGCGCTTCTGGCAACCAGCATATATCCGGCCCCCCGAATCGTAATGATTCTCTCAGGATTGGCAGGGTTAGCCTCGATTTTTTTGCGTAAATTACTGATGTGTACAGCGACCGTTCTCGTATCCTCCAAACTCTCGATTCCCCAAGTAGATTGGAACAACGCATCGACACTGACGGCACGATTGACGTTTTGTGCCATATAGGACAGGAGACTGAATTCTTTTTTCGATAAAAAGATGGTTTCACTACCCATGATGACGGACTGCGCATAGAAATCCAGCGTCAAACCCGGTAGCTCCAGCAGTTGTTCTCTTCTACCCGTCGACACTCGGCGAAGATGAGCCTTGATCTTGGCCATGAGTACTCCCGGACTGAACGGCTTGGTTACATAATCGTCGCCGCCATAGGATAACGCACTGATTTTCACCTCGTCTTCCTCACGGCTGCTCAGAAACACAATCGGCGCATTCGTGTAGCTACGTGCGTTCATGCACCAATCAATGCCGTTTTCATTAGCCAACAGTACATCCAGTACAATCAAATCCGGCTCGAACGACGCAAGCAGCTTCATGGCTTCTGTCCCGCTATGACTGTAGGAGGATATGAAGCCTTCACGCTCGCAATACGCCTGCACAATCTCGCATATATGGGGATCATCATCGACGATCATAATTTTGTGCGTGTCCATTGCACCGTCACCTTCCTTCTCTAAGAAATAAAAAACCTATATATTGGGAATTTATTCCCTTTATATAGGTCGTTATCAGACGGTCGACATATATTACTTTCATAATAGCATGGTAGATTAGCCCATTTGTGAAATGTAAAGAAAACTTTAAGTTCGCGCTTGCAACGCATCCTTGGCAACCAGCATATAGCCTGTCCCCCGAATCGTAACAATTCTCTCGGGACTGGCAGGATCAGCCTCGATTTTTTTACGCAAATTACTGATGTGTACAGCGACCGTCCTCGTATCCTCCAAACTCTCCATTCCCCAGATGAGCTGAAACAACGCATCGACACTAACGACACGATTGACGTTTTGTGCCATATAGGACAGTAGACTGAATTCTTTCTTCGATAAAAAGATGGTTTCACTACTCATGATGACGGACTGTGCATTGAAATCCAGCGTCAAACCCTGTAGCTCCAGCAGTTGTTCTCTTCTACCCGTCGACACTCGGCGAAGATGAGCCTTGATCTTGGCCATGAGTACTCCCGGACTGAACGGCTTGGTTACATAGTCGTCGCCGCCATTGGATAACGCACTGATTTTGATCTCGTCTTCCTCACGGCTGCTCAGAAACACAATCGGCGCATTCGTGATGCTACGTGCGTTCTTGCACCAATCAATGCCGTTTTCATTAGCCAGCAATACATCCAGTACAATCAAATCCGGCTCGAACGATGCAAGCAGCTTCATGGCTTCTGCCCCGCTGTGGCAATAGGAGGTTATGAAACCATCGCGCTCGCAATACGCCTGAACAATCTCGCATATTTGGGGATCATCGTCGACGATCATGATTTTGTGAGAGTCCATTACACTGTCACCTTCCCTCTTCACGAATACAAGGAAGCGATACATAGAAGATCGACCCCGTCTTGCCATCGCTCTCCGCTCGAACCGTCCCTCCATGCGCTTGTACGATTTCCCTGCATATCGCCAGCCCGAGCCCGCTTCCCTCTACCCCCATCTCCGCGCCCGGTTGATCATACCTGTAATTGCGATCGAAGATTTGCTCGAGCTGCTCCGGCGGAATCCCCATGCCTGAGTCTTGCACGCTAATGATCGCATAGCGGGTAAGATTCACCTCATCCACTGTTAGCGCAATACGCACCGCCCCACCCCCTGGGGTAAACTTCATTGCGTTCGACACTAGATTAAACAACGCCTGCTCCAGTCTTTGCCCATCCATCACGACAACAGGCGAATCAGATCCTTGATCTTCCTCATCTCCGCAATCCAGCCTGAAATCCAGACCTGCGTCACGCACAACCAGCTCATATTGTTCATAGAACCGGCGCAAGAAGTGAACCACATGAACCGGCTCCATGCGGTACGAGACTTGTCCCGTCTCCAAATGCGACAAGAAGCTCAACTCCTCGATCATGCGGTTAATCCTTATCGTGTTTTCCCGGATATACTTCAGGTACTGATCATTGCGTTCCGGTTTGACCCTGTCCTGCACAGCCTCGACATAACCAAGCATGCTGGACAGCGGCATGCGCAGATCATGCGTGATATAGGCAAGGAGCTTCTTCCTCCCTTGCTCGGATTGAAGCAACTGGTCATACGATAAGCGGAGATCGTCATGAGCTGCGGATAAAGCCTGTGTGCGTTCCTGCACGGTCCGTTCCAGATTCATATTCATTTCGGTCAGCTTGTTGTTAGCGTTCTGCAGCTCACGTGCAATCCTCTCTTCATTCGATGCCGCCCTCGTAAATCTCGAAGAAAGCAGCATCATCTGTGCGATCGTAAACACCAACAGACCCAGCGAAGATGTATTTCCGATTCGCGACCATTCGTTGTAATATAAAAAGTCATTGACAACCGTCACTAAAGCAACCACCGACATCAGCAGGAAGATCAGCGCTCCCTCCATACGCCGCACAGCCGCATGGGCCAACCCAACCATCAGATAAACCATATGCAGAACAACCATAACCCCGATAATCGGCAACATTTTGGTATAGATAATGGCAGGGGTCGCCACAACAACGATACAGAATGCGCCGGTTACGATCCGCGTGCCACGCCGAAACCAACGCGATACATAATTTGGAAAGATGCAATCAAAGTACATCGTGATGATGTACCCGCTGCTGCACAGAATCAGGTACTCGATCTTGAACTGCAATTCCCACGGGAAAGTCGGCCACCATTGTGTGAGCAATAGCTCGCCGACCAGCAACGAGCGGATACCGAGCAACAAGGTTAATAGACCAAAATACAATGGAGCCCTGTCTTTGCGTCGCAAGGCGAATAACAGCAGGTGATACACGCCAATGACCAGCAGGCTTGCGGTGATGAACATTTCAGCGGCGATGTTCAGATGGGTCCTGACCGTTAACGCATCACTGCCGCCCAACTCGATAGGCTTAGTGATGCCGCCTCGTGTATGATGGAAGTTGGCTACTTGCATGACCAGATCCACCCTATCATTCTCGGGCTGGAAGAACACCAGCTTCGTTGCCAGACGCGGGATCGTTCTGCTCTTGTCCCGACCAACCACGCCGACTTCTGCCAGCAACTCGCCATTCACCCATAATTTATAGGCATGAAAAATAGTCGGCAGCCGCAGAGCAAGCCGCTCGTTCCGATCGTGCTCGCTAAGGTTTATCACTATTCGAAAGGTTGCATAACCTGTACCGCTCAGCCGCTGGTCATCTAACCGATAACCTAGCCAGGAGTTAGGGATGCTGATCCAGCGATCATGATTTCCGTCCCTTGACAAGCGATTCTGTATGTCCTCAGGCGACAGCAGCTCTTGCCAGTAGAACGCCCACTCCCCTTGCAGCTTTAGTGGATTCTCACTGACATGAACCTGCGTTAAATCCAGAATGCCTTCTTTACTTTCGATCTTGGGGGAATCCGGTACAGAGATGACGGCATAGCTTGCAACCAAGCCGACAACAACGGCAGCAGCTATATAAAGCAAGATCGTACGTGAACCGAATCGGAGAATACCCCTCATGATGAAATCGACCCCAATCTACAAGATGCGCGATAAGTAAGTTGTTTATCTAAATCATATCATCATTAAAGAAAAATGTGCCCTATAAATATCTGAGAGGCGTTGAACGCAAACATCACGATGAGGTCCTATTTTGAACATAAGAAAAACCGTCCACCCCTGGACGGTTCATTAACGTGCAAAATGCGTCTTTTAACTACTACTTCCTCACGAGCGACACACAGCACTCCACATGGAAAGTATGCGGGAAATATCCACCGGTTGAACCCTTACTGTTCCTCCACTCCGTCATAAGGCTTGTTGTCGAATGCATCGAGCAAGGCACGCGCTTCATCTGTTGACTTTACGTTCATTAAGTTATTTCTTAATTCGCTCGCCCCTCGGAATCCACGGACATATATTTTAAAGAAGCGAGGGATGGGCTTGAACGAACGCGGTTCCGGCGTTGAATAATGATCATGAAGATCCAGATGCAACCGCAGCAGAGCAAGCAATTCCTCACTGCTATGATCCCTTGGCTCCTTCTCGAAGGCAAATGGATTATTAAAAATACCACGCCCGATCATAATTCCATCTACACCATATTGTTGCGCGAGCTTTAAGCCGACTTGACGGTCAGGTATATCTCCGTTAATGGTTAGCAGCGTATCCGGTGCCACCTCATCGCGAAGCTTCTTAATTTCCGGGATTAGCTCCCAATGAGCGTCTGCTTTGCTCATTTCCTCTCTTGTCCGCAGATGAATGGATAGATTAACGATATCTTGTTTCAAGATATGGGCCAGCCAATCGCGCCATTCGTCTACAGCACTGAATCCAAGCCTTGTTTTTACGCTTACGGGCAGTCCTCCCGCTTTGGCTGCTTGAATGATTTCTGCCGCGACTTCGGGACGACAGATCAGGCCGCTTCCTTTCCCATTTTCCGCTACATTAGATACAGGACAGCCCATATTGATATCTATACCCTTAAATCCTTGTTCCGCCATGCCGATACTCATCTGACGGAAGTATTCCGGCTTATCTCCCCATATGTGCGCTACCATCGGTTGCTCATCTTCCGTAAAAGTCAAACGCCCGCGCACGCTCTGGTGCCCATCCGGGTGGCAATAGCTCTCCGTGTTCGTAAACTCTGTAAAGAATACATCGGGTCTTGCCGCTTCGCTCACGACATGGCGAAAAACAACATCCGTCACATCTTCCATGGGAGCCAGTACAAAAAAAGGCCGCGGCAAATCACGCCAAAAGTTAGTCATCATAACAAAAAACCTCACTATGGATATCGGGACTAAATGTCCCTGCTTCATCTACACTTATAGCATGTTTAAGAACCTTTAATCAAATGACGGTAATCAAAGGAGCAATCATTTAGACCGACGCCGATTAGTTCTTCAAAAAACGGCAACCCACCTTTATTTCGTCACGATAAAGTTAGGTAGATTTTTTTCAAGATACTTCATTCTTTCCGAATAATCTTGTTCTGCATGAGTATCCGAAAGTATATCGTTCGACACTAACAAGTCGTAAAATGATTTCAGCATCTGGGCTGATATAGCGGAAGTAATCATCATTCTTTGACCGTCGATCAGAACGGAAGATATTTTTTCAGGCTGTACGAGTTCAATCTGTACGCCGTTCCTGTCGATTATGAAATACATTTCCTTTACGTTTTCAAACACTACATGTTTTACTACTGCCCCGTTAGCCAAGCGACTCTGAACTTCTTTCATGGAATAGCCCGGAATCGGATCATTTATCAGCAGCCATTTTGCAAAATCTTTTGCATCAATTTCATCTGTATCGTATGTTTTCCAAACCGCGCCATTATCCTTGCTTATCTCTATTGTGTTATCCATCCTAACACGAAGATAGATTTCGTTGTCCACATAAACTGCACGATACTTTGAAGCCATAAGGCTGTCTATCAACTTCGGTACATCATATTTCTTGTTGAATGTTAAATCGTGCGGCATTAAATCCGTTATGGTGGCACCTTGAGATAATGCGGGCACTATTTCGGTAGTGATGACACCTTGATATAATGCGGGCTCTACTTCAGCTGAAGGTTCGGCTATAGGATTGTCCACACCCGTAGCAGCTTTCGTTTTGTCCAATGCAGATGTCGCGAAGATGATAACGACACTGGCTACAAGCCCAATAGCGAGCATTATCGTGGTGATCGTGATTTTCTTGGTTTTCATGATGGATATAATCCTTTCTTCGGTTGAGTTTTTGGAAAAGCTACTAATCATCGGCGACAAGCCGATTTTCTTTTCTTCCAACCGGACAAGTGCTCTAGCATAAGTAGCTTTCGTGTTTTCTCCGAATTTCCGTATGACTGTTTCATCACAGAAAAGCTCGATATCACGGTTAGCAAGAATATACATGACCCATACAAAAGGGTTGAACCAATGGACGCATACGCTAGTGGCAAGAATCCATTTTTTGAGTATGTCGAATCGCTTGATGTGCGTAAATTCGTGGGTCAGGACAAGCGCAAGTTGTTTCTCATCGTCATAATCTAAATTTTTCGGCAAGAGTACAACAGGCCGAAAAATACCGTACGTAAGCGGCGTTGAAATCTGCTCTAGTTGCCTGATTTGAACATCCCGCCATAACAAATTTGAATGCTGCCATTTTCTTATAAAATCGTTTCTTATAGGCACAGCCATTTTGTAGATTTGGCGATACCTTAAATGCGGAACGATAAAAAATAAAGCACATAACGTAAAACCAACTAACCACACCCATACGATGGGCGATATTTGTGAAGCCGTCTTCAGCGGCATAATCGGCGCGGTCACATGTTCTGTAAGGGGTGGCATGATTACCGTAGTTCCATTAACAAATGTTGAACTTTCCGGCGTGGGAATCAATTGCGGCACTGTAAATATTCTGCTTAAATATTCCGCTACCGTAAAAATGCTAAATTGCGATTGAACTGAAATAGGTACAAGCAATTGAATTAGTGCAACGCCCCAAAGAAGCATAAAGGTGATTTTGGGCAGCTTGTGAATGAACAAGGAACGTAAGAAGATAACTGCAAGAATAAAGACGGAAGCCGAGATGCTTATTTGTAGTAACGGCATTCCCTCACCTCATTCCAAACTATCGATAAGACGTTTCAAGCGGCTAATTTCTTCTGTCGACAGTCGTTTCTGTCCCAACAATGAAGCAATCAGTCTGTCGGGGGCGCCATCATACATTTTATTAATCAGTTCCGTTGTTTCGTGTTCTTGCGCCTGTTCCCGTGTAACAACCGCATGGCAAACGAAATTAGGCTCATGCCGCTCGATCGCCCCTTTATCAAGGCATCTCTTGATGATGGTATACGTTGTTGTTTTACTCCAACCTACTTTTTCTTTTGTAATTTCCGCAATTCTCTTTGCGGGGGTATCGCCATCTCTCCACAAGATTTCCATAATATTAAGCTCGCTATCGTATAGCTTCATAACCAAATGAATACACCTCGTTCATTATTATTCTACTGCTGTAGAATCACACATCAATATTCTACTTGAGTAGAATCGTTTTGTCGATAGAGCCCTGTAATTTTCTTACACTAATTCTCACTTTCCCATGCAGCCCTTCTTAATTGTCTTTGAATTTTAATATTCAATACGAAAAAGACACCGATTATTCGACGTCAATCCATTGTTTTATATCGTCCACATACGCCAATTCTTCGGTTCCATCGTCCGCCACCCATACGATAAGGGCTTCCACGTGGAAGGCGCTTCGCGCAGTGAGCAAAAAGCTACATGCTTATTGCAAATCTCCAACATAGGCGTGTTCTTTGCGTGAGACGGATTGCACGGCGACAATAAGTCTTCGAAGATGAACTTGTGCCAACGTAATGCTCTTAGCATTTTCAGTGATATCCGACTCGAAGTATGCAGACAGGGGCTGCCGGCATCGCTTGTGCGATTGCCGAAACAGCCCCTGTCGTGTTAACGATCTTTATTGTTCATGACCTCCGACAAGCGGAATGGTTATCGGTTCGTAGACGCTGGTCTGTGTGCCGTTCCCCAGTTGACCATAACCGTTGTATCCCCAGATCAACAGTTTCCCGCCATCGCTCACGGCGCTGCTGCTCATATAGCCTGCAGTGATCGCCGTCACCGAGCTGCCTACATTCAATTCAGCGGGAGCCAAACGCTCCAACAGCACACCTTCGAACCGTCGCCAAGTCCACCGGATCGTTCGGATCCATGGGCGGCGGTTCGAGCCAGAAGACAACGCTGCCTTCCGCGATGTATAGATCGTAGTTCAGCATCAAAGCGCGGTAGCACAGATCATCGTCCTCGTAAGTCTCGATTTCGAAGCGCTCATCGAAGCCGCCGATGCGATCATAGCATTCGCGAGGTATCATCATGAGCAAACTGATGAGCCTTGGCACCCGGGTATAGACATCCGACTTGTTAAGCCTCAGAATTGGCGCCGATTGATAGAGATGCTCCTTGTTCTTGAAGAGCACCGAAATCCGCTGCTCCCCGCTGACGTCATTCATCATCGGTCCTGCGATAGCCGCATTGGGGTGCTTATCCAAACAGCCCGACAAAGCCTCCAGCCAGCCTTCGCTCACCATGATCTGATCCCGAAGGAAGACGATCCGTTCTCCAGAAGACGCCGCTGCGCCCAGATTGTAGGCGGAGGCTACGCTTTTGCCTTCGTTGCGAATGACCCGATGTTCGTATTCAAAAGTCAAAAAATTAATTACATCGTCCAATCCATCATCGGCTACGATCAGCAGTTCGTAGGGGATTGACGTGAATTGTTGGATACGATCCAGACATTGGACGGCCAAACGATAATGCTGCGCGTAGAGGACGATACTAATCTTCATTACGATATAACCTTCCCTCTCATGTAAACACCCGTGTCCCTCGACAATGCGACATAATATGAGTCGTAAATGAAAATTCGACAACGGTTTTCCGACGAAAAAACATACTAAACACCATGGTGATGATTAAGAACCGAATACTCCCCTCAATTCACCACAATTTTTGTCGATTTTTCCCCTCTAACTTTATCATGGAAGATGGGACCACATGTGAATTACAAAGAAAACTTTAAGTTCGCGCTTACATACAAAATCAAAAGGACATGTTTCCTTGACTCAATTCATGTTTGATTTCGAAGCTCAATTTCATTCCCTCCTTGACTAAAATAAAAAACGCCCCAATTAACCCTGCTCGGTGCAGGATCATTGGGGCGTGCTTCGCCACTTTGAGTGAAATATCGTATAAAATTCAATCGGTACCGTCTAATTAAGCCTATTCATACGATTATTCGTACAAAATCTATGATTTCGTCGCCATCAGACGTCCTTATGTACGAAAAAACGTACAAAATGGCTCTAACTACACCCAAGCCAGGGTCATTTGTACGTTTTATCGTAGTCGCTTCAATCTGACGGGATTCGATTGTTATTTCCGCAGCTTTTTCTGAGCTTTACCTCTGCAACACTTCTTACAAGTAACGCGACATTTTCAACGTGTGTCGTATGAGGGAACATAGTCTACTTGGTTCCTATCTACCGAGGCCGACTAAATCCATGATTTATTAGGGTTTTCCCGATTCAAATATGCTTCTGTTTGGTTGCCGTTTGCTCTCTAATGGAAGCTTTCGTCCCCCATCCGTCCCCGATTATATAAATAAGGTGGTTGCACACTAAATCAAATGTAATGTGTCTTTAAGTAGTCCTCTCCGGATGCTTAGCCTGAGAACAGCCCAAGCCCAAAATTAATCAACTAGCTGTGTTGGTTCTTGATTTACGATGACCAATTTTGCTCCTTTACTCTTAGCCTGCAAAGGAAATTGATTAGCGGGACTTACTTGCAAGGATGAATCTAGTACAATAAAAAAACAAAGAGCGTACCAACGAAAAAACTTGTCGGAACGCTCATTATTAATAACTTGCAATTATTAAAATGCTCGAGGCCGAGATTCGGTCCGCCCCTCATCGCCTTCACCTATAAGAAGATCTTTTCTGTATGTTGACAATATACACTCCACACGCGTGCACTAACTATCAGCTTTTTTATCTTTACTTCCAAACTCACTACTCGCCGCTTGTAGCATCTCGTTCCAATTTGCAAATTCCGTCTCTCTTGCAACATGTCGTTCTAACAGCTCGTCAGGAATGTTCCGAATATCTTCTTGTGTTTCGATTTGAAAATTGCCCTTCGCCAGAAACTCCGAGAAACTATTTAATTGGGAATGCTTCTTCATAAATGTCTCGTCAAACAGTTGCTCTAATGGAATATGATCGGGATCTACTTGAGCTGTTTTTTGCCCTTGCAATTCCTTCAACAGTTCATCGAACGGCATTGGCTTATTCTTCTTCAAACCATCACTCCTATTTTTTTCCTAATTTTACCTTGCCGATAATTCAGCCCACTTGTTCTCAAGCCACTGATCAAAATCATCGCCCTTGTTACCCTCATAAGTATCGTAAATATCGAGCCGCATCTTCTTGAGTTTCTCTTTGAAAGCTTCGTACGAATGGCCTGCCGGCAAGCTCTTCTTTATTCTCACCAGAATTTTTGTAACGCCACTAATCGGTTCACCTTGCTTCCTTGGCGGCAGTTGCACATCCTCACCAAGTTGTTGGAGCTTGCGGAAGGCCGCCTCTTGTACGGAATACACGAGGTCGTTATTCAATCGATGCCTAAGAACGTCAATGATTTTTGCGTGTTTCCACTGACCTAACTCTTCCACAGCCGCTAAACGTTCTTTCCAATTTGAAGTCCGATTCGCGGCTATTTTTAGCTGCTCATAATTGGAAGGTAGTTCATTTCCCAATCCAATGTTGCTCAAATCTTCTCATCCTGTCTGTTTCTTAGATTTTCGGCAGTAGCTATCGTGGTAGCGAATGCTCACCCTGACTTTTCGTGCTTTATCTATTGTAAGGCATCTGAGCATTCTTTGCTTCCCCCAAATGATCACTTCATTTTGATATTAACGCTCTGTTGTATCTGTGTGCGTAAGCAACACACAGCATTGCGGACGAGTAGGAACGCATTACAGGCACTTTATGGGGAATAGCCGCCACTCTATTTACAGTTTCAACCTTTCAAAAATTTCTCGCAGGTGATTTAAAGGCAACCTTCGCCGCGACAACAAAAGTAATTCATTCGGCACTAGGACATTTAAGACAACCGATACACAGCACTCCACATGCCCCCTAGGAAGGAACATAATCCAATCACATAAATCACAAGCCGCCCTCTACTCTCCCGCGCGATATCGCGGTACGAGCCGAGGACGGCTTAAAATGAAAATCCAACTAAGCTCTTTTTCTGCGGGTCACGACGTCGAAGATAACGGCCGCCGCTAGCACGCCCCCGCGGATCATGTATTGATAGGAAATGCCGACTCCCAGCAAGTTCATGCCGCTGGTCAGCGAAGCCATGACCAGCGCCCCGATGATCGATCCTGTGACTTTTCCAACGCCTCCGGCTGCGGATACGCCTCCGATATAAGCGGCCGCGATCGCGTCCAGTTCGAACAACGTGCCCGCGGTCGTCGTCGCCGACTCCATCCGGGACGTGAACAGAATGCCGGATAATCCGGCGAGCATACCCATGGAACCGAATACGATGTACGTGATCTTCTTGACGCTGATCCCGCTCAGATGCGCAGCCTCCGGATTGCTTCCCACGGCGTAAATATGGCGTCCGAGCACGGTTTTCGTCGTCAGGTAATGATACACGATAACGACGAACAGCATGATGATGACCGTCCAGGAAAATCCGTTGTAGCCTGCGATAATCCAGGTAATGTACGCGATGATGGCCGAAACGAAGATCAGTTCCAACGCGAAAACGCCTCGGGAGACAACTTCGAATTCATACTTCAGCTTGTTTCTGCGGTTGGAAAAACGGGAGTAAATATAGAGCAAAATCGCAACTACACCGAGAATCAAAGACAGCAAGCTCAAGTCGCCCACTCTGGCGATCTCCGGAATGTATCCGTTGCCGATCGCATTGAAGTTATCGTCATCGATGACGATCGTCCCCGTCTCCTCGGTCACTTGCAGCAGCGCACCTCTGAAGATGAGCATGCCCGCAAGCGACGCGACGAACGAAGGAATGCCGATCGAAGCGATCAACACGCCGTTCAGTAGGCCAACCGCGATGCCAAGCACAAGAATGACCGGAATCGTCAAATAGAATGGAACTCCGGCCTGCGTCAGCAAGATCGCGGCGATCGCGCCCATGAATCCGGCTGCGAATCCGACGGACAGGTCGATATGTCGAATGACGATGACGAGCGTCATGCCGACGGCCAGCACCGCGATATACCCCGTGGCGTCCAGCAGGTTGCTGATGTTGCGGGAGGAAATGAACAGGCCGTCTGTCATGACCGAAAAAATCAGAATGATGACGAACAGGGCGATGTACATGCCGTATTCGCGAATATTTTGTTTGATCAGAGATTTTGCCCCATTGTAAAAATGCATCGTACCGGCTCCTCCTATTGCGTAGCAAGCTGCATAATTTTTTCCTGGTCCGCCTCATCGATCGACAGCTCGCCCTTCACCTTGCCCTCGGCCATGATGTACACGCGGTCGCTCATGCCGAGCACTTCGCCGAGTTCGGACGAAATCATGATGATGCTCAATCCCTCGTCGATCAACTTGTTCATGATTGAGTAAATCTCGAATTTGGCCCCCACATCGATGCCCCGGGTCGGCTCATCCAGAATCAGCAATTTGGGGCCGACGAACAGCCATTTGCCGAGCGACACTTTCTGCTGGTTGCCGCCGCTGAGGTTGCCAACGATCTGCTCCACGGAAGGCGCCTTAATATTCATGGAGTCTTTGTAAACGTTGGCGGATTTGACTTCTTCGTTGTTGTTGATCCAGCCGTTGGAGGAAACCTTTCGCAGATTGGCGGTCGTAATGTTGCGCTTGATGTCTTGGATCAGGAACAACCCGTCGCCCTTGCGGTCTTCGGTGACGTAGGCGATCCCGGCTTTGATCGCGTCGCTTGTATGCTTAAACGATACCGGATCTCCATCCATCCACAAGTCGCCTTGCAGTTTATAAGACTTCGGATTGCCGAAAATGCTAAGCGCCAGCTCCGTCCGTCCCGAACCCATCAAGCCGGCGATGCCGACGATTTCTCCCTTTCTCACGTGCATATTCGCGTCTTTCACGACGTTCCGGCCCGCCTGACTATCGTAGGCAGTCCAGTTCTTAATTTCGAGAATGTTGTCGCCGAATTTTTTATTCAGTCTCTTCGGATAAATGTCTTCGATTTCGCGGCCGACCATGTTCTTGATAATGACGCTTTCGGATATTTCGCCCTTTGATCCGTCGAGCGTGCAGATCGTTCGGCCGTCACGGAGCACGGTTACTTTATCAGCGATAGAAATGACTTCCTTCAGTTTATGGGAGATCATGATGCTCGTAATGCCTTGATCTTTCAGCTCGCGCAACAGCTGCAGCAAGTTTTCGCTGTCGTTTTCGTTCAACGCCGCCGTCGGTTCGTCCAGGATGAGCAGCTTGACGTCTTTGCTCAGCGCCTTGGCGATTTCCACGAGTTGCCGCTTGCCAACGCCCAAGTCTTTGATTAGCGTTTCGGCGCCAACTTTCAGCTTCACTTTTTCCAGCATTTTTCTGGCCTGAACGATCGTCAGGTTCCAGTCGACGAGCGCTCCTCGTCTAACTTCATGACCCACAAAGATGTTCTCGTAAACGGATAAATCAGGGAACAATGCAAGCTCCTGGTAAATGATCGAGATTCCGGCTTCTACGCTGTCGCTGATTTTGCCGAACGCTTGAACGCTGCCTTCGAACACGATATCACCCGTATACGTGCCGTATGGATACACGCCGCTGAGCACTTTCATCAGCGTCGATTTTCCCGCCCCGTTCTCGCCGACGAGGCAATGAATTTCTCCCCTCGCGACTTTAAAGCTGACGTCCGTCAGGGCTTTGACGCCTGTAAATTCTTTGGAGATATGATTCATCTCGAGTATGTTTTCGCTCATCGTTCGCACTCCTTAGCCAAGCAACTCAAACAATGGAGGAATAGCGATAGACGAACCTATCACTATTCCTCTCGAATGCTATGCGTTTTTGAGAATTACAGACCCTTGAAGTCTTTCGCTGCGTAGTAGCCGGAATCGATAATCTCTTTTTTCACGTTCTTTTTGTCGACTACGATGACTTTCGTCTGTTTGGCTTTGACCTTAATCTTGCCGTTGTCGTATTCACCTGTCGTTTGCGGCGTTTTGCCGTCCAGGATGTTGACGGCCATGCCCATGGCGTCTTGGACGAGCGTACGAACGTCTTTGAACACCGTCATAGATTGCTTGCCGTCGATGATGGATTGGATGGATGCTTTCTCGGCGTCTTGACCCGTCACGACATAGCTGGTGATCTCCTTGTCGGAAGCGAATACGTCCGCGATGGCGCGGGCGGTGCCGTCGTTCGGCGCGAGAATCAAAACGTTGCCTTTCGCGTCGGCCGCGGCCGCGGTCAAGTGCGTTTGCGCTTTGTTTTTCGCTTCGTTCGGATCCCAGTTTGTCGTGATCTGGCCGATGATTTTACTCATTTCTTTACGGGATAATTTGGCTTTGTCTTTCAGGGCGACGGCTTCGCTGGAGTTGGCGATTTTGAACGTGCCGTCTTTAATTTTCGGCTGCAGAACGTTCCATGCGCCTTCGAAGAACAGGAATGCATTGTTGTCGGAAGCGGCGCCGGCGTAGAGGTACAACGGCTGGCCTTTGCCTTTCGCATGGTCGACCAGGTACTTCGCTTGAGCCGCGCCTACCGCAATGCTGTCGAACGTAACGTAGTAGTCGACCGCGTCGGTGTTCGTGATCAGGCGGTCATAGGAGATGACCTTGATGCCCGCTTTTCTGGCGGCTTTCACGGCAGAGGCTGCCGCATCGCCGTCTTGCGGGCAGATGATCAACACTTTAATGCCTTTGTTGATCAGCGTTTCCACGTTTTCTTTCTCTTTGGCGGAAGAGCCTTGGCTGAACAAAATTTCCGTCGTGTATTTCGTGCCTTTAAGCGCATCTTTGAACCGTGCCTCGTCCTGCACCCACCTCGGCTCGTCTTTGGTCGGCAGGACGATTCCGATGTTTACTTTGCTCTTGCCGAAGGCTGTGGGGACCGCGGCAAAAAGTGCGATAATCACCAGCATTGCAATCATTTTAAAGCTTTTCATTTTTCAGGCTCCCTTCAGAAATGGAATAGATAGGTAACAAGTCAAATATATCACCGAGAGGCTTGCTTGAAAGCGCTTTACAATAGCACTTTTTTACGACCATCTATACTTTTTTAAGCTGGCGGATCGTACGTTTATAAAATAAGCCCGTCCGGGTAACCCCGGCCGGGCTTCGTTCGCGCTTACTATTCCTTCTTCACGTTCTTATACACATCGGCTCGCGAGTGGAATCCGTCGGCGATGATCGTTTCGTCGATGTTGAATTTGTCCACGGCGATCGGCTCAAGCAGTACGGACGGCAACTCGATTTTACCGTTGTTCAGTTTCCGGTCCGCGTCCACGCTTTCGCCTTGTGCCAGCTTGACCGCAAGCTCCGCGTCTTGTCCGGCCACCGGTATTTTACCCGCGAGTCCTTGCGCGGCAAGCGCCTGTATAACAGTTAAAGGAATTCTAACTCTATCTAAGTGAAGCTCTGCCTTAGAAGACTTCACATAATAAAATATTGTATCAGTAAACGGGCTATATCTGCGGGATTTAAATATTAATACGAAAACAGGGACGGGAATAGCTTCCGTCCCCAACCACCTTATCCACTCACTCCAAGCCCTTATAAATCAAGGAACAAACAACTTCCACATGCCCCGTATGCGGGAACATATCCACCGGTTGAACCTCCACCGTGCGGTAGCCCCCATCCTCGAGCAGCCTCAAGTCCCGCGCCAACGTAGAAGGATTGCAAGATACGTACACGATCCGTTCCGGCTTCAGCTCCAGCATCGTGCTAATCAACGCCGGATCGCAGCCCTTGCGGGGAGGATCGACGACGATGACGTCAGGCGTAATGCCTTCCGCCTGCCAGCGGGGCATGACCAACTCCGCTGCGCCCACGGCAAACTCCACGTTCGCGATCTCGTTGATCGCGGCGTTCCTACGAGCATCCTCGATCGCTTCCGGGATGATCTCGACGCCGTAGACGCGATCCGCGTGTTTCGCGAGGAATAGCGAGATCGTGCCGATACCGCAGTAGGCGTCAACGACCGTTTCCGTCCCGGTCAAGGCCGCATATTCCACCGCTTTGCTGTATAACCGGACCGTCTGCTCCGGATTGACTTGGAAGAAGGAGCGAGGAGAGATCGCGAACGCAATGCCGCCGATCTCGTCGTAGATGACTTCCTCTCCCCACAGCACGTGGGTTTCATCGCCGAAGACGACCGGAGTCGCCGCCGTCTGCACGTTCTGGCAGATACTCGCGATGCCCGGCACCCGCTCCCGAATCAGCCCGATCAGCTCCTGAGCGTGCGGGATATCTCGGCCGTTCGTCACGAGCACGACCATGCGCTGTCCAGTCGTCCGCGCATGGCGCACGACGACATGCCGAAGCAGCCCGCGGCCCGTCGCGCGATTGTAGGCGGACACGCCGAGCAGACGGGCGGCTTCTTTCACCGCGCGCACCGTCTCTTCGTTCTCTTCCTGCTGGATGAGACAAGCGTCCATCTCGACGATGTCGTTGCTGCCCATCTCATAGAAACCGCCGATCAGGCCGCCATCGCCGAAGCCGATCGGCACTTGAGCCTTATTTCGGTAACGCCAAGGCTCGTCCATGCCGATCGTCGGATGCACGATCACCGGAGGACGTTCTCCCTCGCCCGAACCCTCGATCATCTCTCTCGTTTCCCCTGCCACCGGCAACTTACCGATCCGCGCCAGGTTGTCGACGACGTGCCTGCGTTTCCACTTCAACTGCTCGGCGTAGCCTAGATGCTGGAGCTGGCAGCCGCCGCACGAATCGTAGATCGGGCACGGCGGGGAGACCCGGCGCGACACGCCGGCGTCCAGAACCTCCGTCATCCGACCGCGGCCGAACGACTTTCCGATGCTAAGCACTTCCGCCCGCACCCGCTCCCCCGGAAGCGCATCACGAACAAAAAGGGTATAGCCCTCGACCCGGCCTACCCCTTCTCCCTCATGCGTCAATCCGATGATCTCGCATTCGACCCGTTGCCCGACCGCTACGGGAACGCCCGCGAGCGACGACGCGCCGCCCCGACCGCCAAACTTATTTTCACCCTTCGTGCCCCTCATGCTGTCCCTACCGTCCTTGCTTCTCTTGCCGTATTTTCCGCTCATAGCTGCAACGCCCGTCCCGGTCCGTTCTTCCGATAAGATGATTTCCCGCGTTCATCCACGATCACGTTCAGATGAGACGGCAGCAAGTTAAACGCGCATGGAAGCGTGCCCCCGAACTCTCCGTCTACGTTTAACTGAACGCGATGATCCGAGTCCACCGAGATGCGATTCGTCTGAAAATGGATGAAGTGCGGATCGTTCATCACCATCTCGCCGCGCAGCACGGAGGTGGCGATTCGCAAAAATTCCGCCAGGTTGCATTTGCGCAAAGCAAGCACGTCGAACACGCCGTCATTCGTACTCGCGTTCGGCGCGAGCCGGTCGAAGCCGCCTACGGAATTGCTATTGGCGATCAGGAACAGCATGAATTCCTCGTCGAACTCGCCTACGCCTTCCGCTTGAATGCGCATCTGAGTCGGATTCAGCCGCGTAATCTTCTCGAGTCCCTTCATATAATAAGCAAGCTGTCCGACCATCGTCTTCAGCTTGCTGGGAACTTCGTAAGTTAATTCCGTCAGTGAACCGCCGCCCGCGATATTAATAAAATATCTATCGTTCGCTTGGCCTATGTCGACCGGGGTCGTATGCCGCCGGGTAATCAGTTCGCAGGCGTCCTCCCACTTCCGCGGAATGCCATGAGCGCGCGCGAAATCGTTCGTGGTCCCAAGCGGCAGAATTCCGAGAGCAGGCCTCTGTTCATGGGTCGACATCCCGTTCACCACTTCATTTAAGGTGCCGTCTCCGCCTGCCGAGATAATCAGGTCAAAGCCCCGTGCGACCGCTTCCGAAGCGGCTCTGGTCGCATCGCCCTTACTTTCGGTTGCGTGACACGAAGTCTCTATGCCACCCTTCTCCAGTCGCTGCAAAATAGCGCCAAGCTTGCGTTTGACTTCCTCCCGTCCGGAAGTCGGATTATAGATCAATCGGGCACGAATCGTTTCCAACCGAATCCCCTCTTCATGTTCTCCATCATGTGTGTGCATGAACGTTCTTCAACCATTCACTCGCCTTGCGGCCGATCCACTCGGCCACGTTCGGATGCGGCATTAATGCACGGCCGTTATAACGACACAGCTCCATCAGGCCGGATTCCTCTAACCGCCTCGGAACAACGGTTTTGGTAAAATACCCTTCGCCCAGGAACAACGCGCATACCAACACCCGGTTCCCAGGCCTCTTGTCTGCGAGCTCCGCCAGCCTCGTCCCGACTTGGCTCGGCAACAGAAGCGCCGTCGTACCCTCCGCGTATTTCCCTTTCTCCGCGACCTTCTTCGCGATTATCGGGAGCTCTTGCTCACACTTCTCGCGAAAGTCGTCCACCGAGCTGCCGTGTCCGACCAATAAGACGATCTCTTCGCTAGGATCGACGGACATCTCCGACAATCGCTCCGCAACAATGCCAATGATCTCCGGATCCGTCCCCATCGGTTTCTCATAGGTAACCCGCATCGGCGATGTCCGAAAACGCTCCAAGTCCGTCTCTGTTCCGGGCTCCTGGAAAGCCCCCAAAGCCCAACCGATCTCGTCGACATGCGTGCTCCCGGAAGAGACGAATAACGGCAACGCCAATACATCCGTCACGCCTTCAGCGATCAACCGGTCAATTCCGTCTTGAATTAGCCTACCATCTACCAGTTCCAGAAATCCGGCTTCGATGCGCAAGGCATCTCCCATTCGCTCGCGAACGGTCTCTATCGTTCGGTCCACCAGGGAGACCCATCCGCGATCCGAAGAACCGTGGCTAATGACTAACAAGCCCGGCTTCATGTATGAGCAGGCCCCTTTCTACTCCGTCTGCATCTTCTTTCATTATCTTCATGCTAGCGAATCGTCATAGCAATGTCAACGCCGGACGTCGACCTTGCGCGTATTCGTAAATCGACCGCCCCCATGATAAGAACCGTCAGGAAATATCGCCCTGACGGCCCTTTTGAGTGTGTTCGCTCCTCTTAGCGATGTTTTTCATCGTACTTGCTCCCCATCGGCGCCCCACAAGCGGAAGTACTATGTTTTTCATCACTAATCACCCCGGAGGCGAACAAAAAGTGGCGGCTCGCTCCTCTTAGCGATGCTTTTCATCGTACTTACTCGCCACCAGCGCCCCGCAAGGCGGAAGTGCGATGTTTTTCATCACTAATCACCCCAGGAACCTAAAAAAACGAAAAAGATGCCTATACTGTCATAGAAAACCGCCGGACGCTGATACGCCGGCGGCTTGCTCATCTGCGGAAGTTGTTATAAGGTGCGCTTGATTATTTCGCGTCCGCTTCGTTACCGAATCGGCCGAGCCGCTCCAACGTTAATTTGTAACCATCATTGCCGTAATTCAGGCAGCGCTTCACACGGGAGATGGTCGCCGTGCTTGCCCCCGTCTCCGTCTCGATCTGATTGTATGTATTGCCTTTGCCGAGCATACGGGCGACTTCAAGTCGTTGGGATAGAGATTGAATCTCGTTCACGGTACACAGATCATCGAAAAAGACGTAGCATTCCTCCACGCTCTTGAGCGTCAGGATCGCTTCGAACAATTGATCTATGGATTTATCGTTAAGCTTCTTAAGTTGCATACCTTCGCATCCTTTCCTCGTTCCGATCTGGCTTCGGTTTCATTGTACTGCTTACCTCGCAATTGTTCAAGATCACCGTATTCACGCATTACAGGATTAAAATATCGTTGGGCGCAGGCATCCGTCCATGCCGAAGGCTCCGGCCCGGAATAACCTAGTGTTGAAGAAAGGGTGTGACCTCATGAACGATCCGTTTTCTCCCTCTCTGCATAGCTGGACTCCGGGTTACGGACAGGAAAATTATCCGGGAATCGAAGGCGCGTACTCCGGTCCTCCCGCAGTCATAGAACAGACGGCAGTCCCCGTTCAAGCACCGGCGGCGACTCCGGCGCCGGCCAAAGGAGGACTTCCCTTCAACCTCTCCAATCTGGGCGACATCAAATCGATTATCGATCGCATGGGAGGCATTGAAGGGGTGCTTTCCACGATGGGCAAGGTCCAGAAATTCATGGCGACCATGCAGCAGATGGCCCCCATGCTCAAGCTGTTCATGGGCAAAGGAAAATCCGACGCCCCCGCCATTTCGAAAGGTTCCGCTCCTCGCAGGCGAAGACGTCCTTCCGGTTCCAAATCGCGCCGCAAAAAACCGACTAAGCGGCGTTGACGTGTTTTGCCTATACCCGAGAAACCAAAGAGGCTGTTCCTTGTCAACCAGTCAAGGAGCAGCCTCTTTTATGCCATTTAGGTCTCATATTCCAGGAATGGATCGGGAATGACGATCATATGGGCTTCCGCGTCGCTGACTCCCGTATACAGGGAAGCCGTTCCGTCCGAGTGTCTAATGAGCCCCCCGCTGAAAATGACGTCCACAAGGTCCGTCCGCTTGGCCGGACCGTCGGGAAACATACTTCGGGAGGCAACCAGCTTGATCGGTGTGCTCCGATGCTCCGCCGGATCGAAGGCGAACACCATCGGATAATAGTGCCGGATATTGTGTTCCTCCATCCAGGCGATATGGCCAAGCACGCCGATGAGTCCGCCCCGAAGCAGGTGCGCCTCGTTCGCTCCGCCCCATTCCTCCCGCAGGAATTGGCCTCGCAGAAGCCGCGCCCCCGATATCGTCTCCTCCGTCAACTCGTCGAGAGAAGTGATTTCGACGTACCCGATTAAAGCGCGGGCGCCTTCCACCATCATTGGACGGGTAAATACGCCGATCCGTCCGTTCTCGAGCTCGATGAGACGAATGTCTTTCATCGTAAGCGGCCCCTTGGCGAACGGCTGCAGCCCACCCACGGAAAATCCCCGGTAGAACACCGTTCTCCAAGAAGTAACGTAGTCCGGATCCTCATTGTCGAAATAGACCTCGACGCCCCCGAAAACAAGCTCATCGCCGATGAAAGTAAAAAAAGGATCCTGAAGCGCGAACACCGGAGCGCCGTTCCTCGGCACCCACACGCCCTGCCGTTCGACGAAAAACATCACTTCGGACGATTCCTTGTTGCGGTCCTCCACCCGGCCGGCAATGACCGGCTCGCCTTGGTCCATGAATGGGGCGCATATATTATAGACGTCGCGGTTGCCGACGCCGGAGAAGACAAGTTTCTTCCCCTCGGCGGTCGGATTGCTTGCGACGTATTCCTCTAATAGTTGGACGCTCGATTTTGCCTGATCCGAATACGCAAGCATGGGGAATCCTCCAGACTAACAGAGATGGCGGCGACGACCTTACTCTATTGTAGTATTCCAAGGCGATCAGGTTTGGGTCCTCCCGCGCCTATTTTTCGAATCCTAGCCCCATTAATGGAGGAAAAAAGCGAGGAGGTAATAAATCAGCATCGCGAGCAGACTGACGGCCGGAATCGTAATGACCCAAGTCAAGACGATACGTCCCGCCATGCTCCACTTCACATTCGAGAATTTCTTGGCCGATCCGACACCCAGAATGGAAGACGTTACGGCGTGCGTCGTGCTGACGGGGAAGTGCGACAGTGTCGCGCCCAGAATAACCGACGCCGATCCCAAGTCGGCAGAGAAGCCGCTCATCGGATCGATCTTGAAAATCTTCGTACCCATCGTCTTGATGATCTTCCAGCCCCCGACGGACGTGCCGAGCGCCATCGAGATGGCCGCCGACAGCTTTACCCACAAAGGAATGTCGAGCGTTGGCTGGATTTCCGCCGTTACGAGAGCCAACGTTATGATTCCCATTGCCTTCTGCGCATCATTCGTGCCGTGCGTAAATGATTGAAAAGCGGCCGTGATCACTTGTCCAACTCGGAAAGCTTTGTTCACTCGGTGCGGGCTGAAATTGGCTAAAATGCGCTTTAATACGAACATGATGCAAAAACCGACGATAAACGCGATGATCGGCGAAAGAATCAGCCATTTGAGAATCGTCGTAAACCCGGAATAGTTAATCCCTTTCCATCCTTCTGACGCGATGGCCGCGCCGGCTAGCGCCCCGATAATCGCATGGGACGAAGACGACGGAATGCCCAGCCACCAGGTAACCAAGTTCCAGGCGATCGCCGCGATCAGCGTCGCGATGACGACCGTCAGACCATGCTCCAGCTTAAACGGATCGGTAATGCTGCCTCCGATCGTCTTCGCTACGCCCGTGAACGTCAGCGCGCCAACCAAATTCATAATAGCCGCCAGCAGGATCGCTCTGCGCGGAGTTAGCGCCCGCGTCGATACCGAGGCCGCGATCGCGTTGGCGGTGTCGTGGAATCCATTGATGAAGTCAAAACTAAGAGCCAATATGACGATAATGACAACTAAAGACAATGTATAATCCATTATATTCTAATCCGTCCCCGCTTGCGCCGATCAAGAATTGCGCATAATGATGGATTGCAGCGTATTGGCGACATCCTCGCACGAATCGGTCGTTTCTTCCAATCGTTCGTAGATCTCTTTATGCTTAATCAATTCAATCGGATCGGTCACGTTCTGGAACAGGTGCTTAATACCTTGGCGCATCAGATCGTCGCCTTCGTTCTCCAGCTCGTTGATCTTCACGCAGTGCGGCTGCATGGCCAGCAATTTTTTCTGAGAAAGCAGGTAAATCGCTGATTTGATCTCTTGCGAGCAGCGGCGCAAGCAATCACCGAAATTGCGAATGAAAGGGTCCGCTTTGACGATATGGTACATCTCGAACCGCGAAGCGCAAGCTTCGATCCCGTCGAGCACGTCGTCCAGCTTCTTGATTAGCTCCATGATGTCTTCCCGCTCGATCGGCGTAATGAAGGTTTTGTTCAGTTCGGTCAAAATAATGTGAGTGCACTTATCTCCTCTATGCTCGAACTCCTTCATTTCTCTTGCGAAAGCGGCGACGTCGGGCAGGTCTCCGTTCACGGCACCTGCGAAATGGTCGACGGTTTCAACGATGATGTCCGCCATTTCCTCCAACGTCTTAAAAAAAATGTCTTTTTTGCGAAACACGGATAACCCTTCTTTCCCATGTATGTTGCTGGCTCGAGTTTACGTATCGTTAATCTTCCGATTACAATCCGTTAACTTAATTATTTTATCACAGGGCAGACAAGCTGGGTATATCCCCCGATCGCCACATTCATACTTTTTATTACTTTTTCCTTAGTTGATTATCGCTATGCTTCCGTTATTTGGTTGAATCTGGATGATTGAGGAAGAACCTCTTTTCTTCCTCAGCGCTGTGGAAAGCTAATACGTGCGCTAATAAGTTGGCCAGACGTGAGTTGTTCTATTGTTTCGAGCCATGCCCAGGATTTGGCGCGGTGTGGCACGAGTTAGTCGATTATTTCGAGCTATTCCCGGAGTCTGGCCCGACGCGGCGTGAGTTACTCGATTTTCTCGAGCTATTCCTCCGGAATGGTGCGACGGGGCTCGAGTAGTTCGATTATTTCGAGCTATTCCCGGAGTCTGGCCCGACGCGGCGTGAGTTACTCGATTATTTCGAGCTATTCCCAGGGTTTGGCCCGGCGCGGCGTGAGTTAGTCGATTTTCTCGAGCTATTCCTCCGGAACGGTGCGACGGGGCTCGAGCAGTTCGATTATTTCGAGCTATTCCCGGAGTCTGGCCCGACGCGGCGTGAGTTAGTCGATTTTCTCGAGCTATTTCTCCGGAATGGTGCGACGGGGCTCGAGCAGTTCGATTATTTCGAGCTACACCCAGGATTTGGCGCGGTGCAGCATGAGTGTTCGATTATTTCGAGCTATTCCCGGGGTCTGGCCCGACGTGGCGTGAGTTAGTCGATTATTTCGAGCTATTCCCGGGGTCTGGCCCGGTGCGGCGTGAGTTAGTCGATTTTTTCGAGCTATTCCTCCGGAATGGTGCGACGGGGCTCGAGCAGTTCGATTATTTCGAGCTATTCCCAGGTTTGGCCCGACGCGGCGTGAGTTACTCGATTATTTCGAGCTATTCCCAGGGTTTGGCCCGGCACCGCCTGAGTTAGTCGATTATTTCTGCTTCCAGGCTATCAGAAACACAAAATGGTGGCGCAAGGATAACTTCCCTAACACCACCATTTCTCATTTCGCATTAGTTTTTGATGATTTCCGTGCCGTTCAGGATGACCCGATGGGTGATCTTAGCGCTCAGCGAGTCCGATACGGAACAATACTTCTCCGTTCCCATCTCGATCGCTTTCCAGATGCGATAGTCCGGAATGTCGCCGTCGACGTGGAAAGTGAGCTCGATATCGGTAAACCCTTTAGGCGCTTCTTCCTTGCGCACGCCGTTCGCTTCGATCTCGATCCGTTCGATCGAGGGAAGGAATTTCTCGAGAATGAGCACGATGTCCATTCCGATACAGCCAGCCAAACTCCCTATGAGCACCTCGACCGGAGAAGCGCCGTTGCCTTCTCCTCCCCAAGACGGGGTAGCATCCATGTTGATCGGATATTCCGACGGTCCCGTCGCTTGAAAAAACTTTTTCCCTTGCCATTTTGTAATAACGCGCATATGACATCCTTCTTTCTGTTATTTGTTGTTGTATAGATGACAAGCGGTGTAACGCCCCTCGGAAATCCGCTGCAATTCGGGGACGATCGTCAGGCATTGCGGCATCACATGGGGACAGCGCGTATGAAACACGCAGCCGGACGGAGGATTGCGCGGACTCGGCACTTCTCCTTCGAGCACGATTCTTTCCCGCCTTTGCTCCGGATCGGGTTGCGGTATCGCAGAGATCAGCGCTTGCGTATAAGGGTGGAGGGGTTCGGAGAATAATGCCTCCGTGGGTCCGACCTCCATCATCTTGCCTAAATACATGACGCCGACGCGATCGCTGATATAGCGCACGACGGACAGATCATGGGAGATGAATAAATACGTGAGCGACAGCCGTTTCTGCAGATCCTGAAGCAAAGTCAGCACTTGAGCTTGTATCGAGACGTCTAACGCCGATACCGGCTCGTCGAATACGACGAACTTAGGTTCCAAAATAAGCGCCCTTGCGATGCCTACCCGCTGCCGCTGTCCGCCGGACAATTCGTGCGGATACCGGAGCGCATGCCGCGGGGTCAACCCGACGACTTCCAGGATGCGGCTCACCTTCTCGGCGACCTCCGAATCGGTCAGGCTGAAATGGGTACGGAGCGGTTCTTCCAATGTGCGTCCGATCGTCCACTTCGGATCGAGCGAGCCGTACGGATCCTGGAAGACGATCTGCATGTCGGTCTTCAGTTGCCTCATCGGCTCCGCGCCAAGATGCGTGATATCCGTCCCCTCGAAGAAGATGCTTCCGGAGGTCGGCTCGATCAAGCGCAGCAGCGTTTTGCCGAGCGTCGTTTTTCCCGAACCCGATTCGCCTACGATCGCGAAGGTTTCTCCCTTGTTGATCTCTAGCGAAACGCCGTCCAACGACTTGGCCGTGCTCCTCGCTCCGAACAGCCCTTTTTTCACCGGATAATGTTTTTTGAGATCCTTGATTTTAAGAATAGGCGTCATTCTGCTCCCTCCTTGTAGAGATGGCATTTGCACCTGTGGCCGTTGCCGAAGTCATACGATTCCGGTTCGACTGTATCGCACATCTCCATTCTGGAAGAGCAACGCCCCGCGAATTGGCAGCCTTCCGCATAATCAGCGGGATGAGGAACCTGACCGGAGATGGCTTGCAGCTGGTTCTCTTTGCCGGTAAATTGCGGCATGGATTTCAGCAGTCCGGCTGTATAAGGATGTTTCGGCTCCTTGAACAACGTCTTGACGTCCCCCTGCTCGACGATCTGCCCCGCATACATAATGCATACCCGGTCGCAAAGCTCGGCGACGACCCCCAAGTCATGGGTAATCAAAATGATCGCCGTCCCCCGCTCCTTCTGAAGCTTCCGCATCAGATCCAGAATCTGCGCTTGGATCGTCACGTCAAGAGCCGTCGTCGGCTCGTCCGCGATCAGCACCTCCGGATTGGAGGCCATCGCCATCGCGATCATGACGCGCTGGCGCATTCCCCCGGACAGTTGATGCGGGTAGACGTTCACGACTTGTTCGGGCGACGGAATCCCGACTTCGCTCAGCAGCTCGATCGTTTTCTTCTGAGCTGCTCTTCCGCTCATTTTGTTATGCTGGCGAACCGCTTCGCGAACCTGCCGGCCAATCTTGAACACCGGATTCAAGGCTGTCATCGGCTCCTGAAAAATAATCGAGATCCGATTGCCGCGAACGTTCTGCATCTGTTTCTCGGACATGCCGAGCAGGCTTTCCCCGTTCAGCCGGATATCCCCTTCGGCGACACGGGCCAGATTATTGGGCAGCAACCGCAGGACGGACAACGATGTAACGCTTTTGCCGCTGCCCGATTCTCCGACAAGGCCTAACGTCTGTCCGGGCTCGATATCCAAGCTGACCCCGTTCACGACCTCGACCGGCCCCGAAGGAGTCGCGAATTCAATGGACAAATTATCGATTTCCAGAAGCTTCGTCATAGCTGCCTCCCATGATGAGTTAAAAATGGGGTAAGACCCCCGTGCCGCTCGGGGGTCTTCCTCTATTACTTGTACAACGAGCTGAAGCGGATGATTTCGTCCGGGTAGAAAATGTACCCTTTCACATCTTTGTTCAGTCCCGCGATCAAATTGCTTTCATACAGGTACGCCCAAGGAGAGTCGGCCGTAACCTGCGCTTGCACTTGTTTGTACAGATCGGTGCGTTTCGCATTATCAGGCTCCTTGTTGGCTTGCGCCAGCAGATCGTCCACTGTCTTGCTGGAGTAACCCGTGTAGTTGGACGCTCCCTTGCTGTCCAAGAGGAATCCGTAATGATACGAAGGATCGTTGACCAGCGACGTGTATTTACCCAAGTAAGCCGCGGCGTTCTTATTGTTGATCAGCTCGCGGTATTGCGCCGGAGCCACTTTGTTGATGTTCATCGTTACGCCGATTTTTTCAAGCTCCGCTTTAAGCAGAACGGCAATGTCTTCATAGTCTTGCGTCGACGAGTTCACGGTCAGATCGAACGTAAAGCCCTTTTCCAAGCCCGCTTCCTTCAGAAGAGCTTTCGCTTTCTCTGGATCATAGCTGTACGGATAGGCGTCGGCGCTAAAGGCTGGCGATCTGCTCGAGATCGAGCTCTTGAGAGGCGAAGCTTGGCCGTATGCCACGTCCTTGATCAGCTTCTGCTGGTCGATCACGTAGTTGATCGCTTCTCTGACTTTTAATTGGTCGAACGGTTTGAACTTCGCGTTCATGCCCAGGTATACGATCCGGTTCGAAGATTCCGAGCTGATCGTCAGGTTGTCTTTCTTGGACAGGCTTTCCACGTCTTTCGCAGGGATGTCGAGCGCGACGTCTACATCTCCTTTTCCAAGGAACAATTCGCGGTTGGATGCCTCGGCTACGAATTTGACGATGACTTTGTCGACTTTCGGAACGCCCTTCCAATAGTCTTTGTTCGCTACGAATACTGCTTCAGTGGCTGGATCCCACTTCTCCAGCTTAAACGCGCCGGAGCCAGCGGAATGCTGCGCCAAGTAGTCGTCCGGGTTGTTCTTAGCGATCGAAGGATCGACGATGGAGAACGTGAAGGTCGCCAGATATTTCAGGAACAAGTGATTCGGGTTTGCCAGGGTGAATTCTACCGTCCTGTCGTCGATCTTCTTGACCGATGTCAGGCCGGAGAGCTCGTACAGGGAACCGCCTTCGCCTTTCGTCTGTACCCGTTCGAAGGAGTAGACGACGGCATCCGCGTTTACCGGCTCGCCGCTTTGGAACTTCGCGTCGTCGCGCAGCTTGAAAGTGTATGTCTTCAAGTCGTCGGATACGGTCCAAGATTCGGCAAGCGAAGGAACGATTAGATCCGTGCGACCGATCGTCTTGCCGTCTTTCTCTTCCGTGCCGCTCGTGACGAGTTGGTCATACAGAGCGAATGCATAAGACGCAGAGGTAAAATCGCCCGCATCATGAGGGTCCATCGTTTGTCCCGCGCCCTGGGAGTAAGCGATCGTAATCGTATCGCCCCCAGCGGGTTTGGAAGGCTGAGCCTCTCCGGAAGCGCTCGGGCTAGCGTTATTCTTTGGGTTTGCGCTTTTGGCGCAGCCGGCCAGCAGCAGTATTGCGAGCATGGCGGAAATTACGATGAGAAGTTTTTGTCTTTTCATTATGCGTCCACTCCTGATGTTAGTTTTTCTATTTGAATTTGGTCTTGGAATTGCGGCCATGCGGATCGAACGCGTCGCGCAAACCGTCTCCAAGCAAGATAAAGCCGAATATCGTAGAAGCGATGGCGATGCCCGGGAATACGGTCATCCACCATTCTCCGGATATGATATACCCCCGTCCGTAGGAGATCATCGCTCCCCATTCGGCGGTAGGCGGCCTTACTCCGAGGCCGATAAAGCTAAGGCTTGACGTGGTCAGCACGGCTGAACCGAGCGCTAGCGTAATTTGCACGATGAGAGGCGCGAACGCATTGGGCAGTACATGCTTGAAAAGAATTGCTTTATTCCGCACGCCCAACGCTCTGCCGGCTTCGATAAATTCTTTTTCCTTAATGACGACTGTTTGCCCGTACATCAATCTGGCGAATTCCGGAATCGCCACGATTCCGACCGCCAGTAATGCGCCGGTCAGTCCCGGGCCGATCGAGGCGGCGAGCGCCATCGCCAGAATCAAGGACGGGAAAGCGAGCAGCGTATCCATGACGCGCATGATCACGTTCCCCAGCTTGCCTCCGAAGAAACCGGCTATCGCTCCAAGCGGAATCCCTACCGAGCAAGCGATCCCGATCGAGACGATGCCTGTCCATACGGTGACCCTCGCCCCGTATAGAATTCGGCTCAGAATATCCCTGCCGAAATTATCGGTGCCGAACCAATGCGACAGATTCGGCGATTGCAGCTTGTCTTCCGTTCGGATTTCATTCGGCCCGTAAGGGGCAATCCATGGAGCAAGCAAAGCAAGCAAGACCCACAACAATACCAATATCAGACCAAACAAGACAAGCTTTCTAGCTAGGATCTTCCCTGCTTGCTCCCTGATCGACTTCCATCTCGACTTATTCATATCTCACCCGGGGATCAAGCACCCCATACAGCAATTCGACCACAAGATTGAGAATGCCGTACAGCACGGCGCTAATGAGCGTCATCGCTTGAATCGGCGCGTAATCCGCGGATAGTATCGACTCCGTAACGTAATTGCCGATGCCCGGCCACACGAAGATCGTCTCCGTAATGACGGCCCCTCCTAGCAAGTAGCCGAATTGAAGGCCGATGACCGTCAGCGTCGGAATAAGCGAATTAATGAGCCCGTGCTTATATATGACGGCCCGCTCGGACAAACCCTTTGCCCTGGCGGTTCTCATGAAGTCCTGACGGATCACTTCGAGCATGCTTGCCCGGATCATCTTGGTCACGATCGCCATTGTACCCATGCTAAGACATAATGCGGGAAGCAGGAGGTGCAGCAGCGAATCCTTCAGCGCTACTATGTCCCAGCTAAGCAAGCTGTCCAACACGTATAGTCCAGTGATGTCGGTAGGAGGATTGATCCCTCCGCTAATCCGCCCGATAGGAGCAGGCAGCCAACCAAGCTTCGCATAGAACATCGTGATTAGAAGCAACCCGAGCCAGAAGATCGGAACGGAAGAACCGAGAATGGATAACACGCGGGCGATATGATCGAAGATCGAATTTTGTCTGGAAGCTGCGAGAATCCCTAGCGGAATAGCAACGATCAAGGCGATCGCCATACTGGCTAGCGTCAGCTCCAGCGTAGCCGGAAACCGGGTGATGAAGTCCGAGGCTACGGAATGCCCGGTATGCCAGGCAAAACCAAGATCGCCATGTGCCAATTGTTTGACGTAATCCCACAACTGAACCCAAAGCGGATCGTTAAGCCCGTATTGCTCCCGGACTTTTTCCACGAATTCCGGCAGAGCCTGCTCCCCTGTAATCATCAGAGCGGGATCACCCGGCAATACCCGAGTCAAGATGAAGGTGATCAGGATGATTCCGATCACGCTTGGAACCATCATAGCTATACGTCTTAAAGCATACGTAAGCAACGCCCGTCATCCTCCTTGCACATAGTTGTCATAGGCCGAGCAACCCGAAAAATTCAAATCGTACCGTCTCCGCAGCCATCTGCTCGACCGTTCTTTCGCCGATATCCGATTGAGGAGATATCGGGCCGAACAACCATCTTGCGACGATGCCTTCGATCAGACTGACCAGCAGCGCCGCCCGAATGTGCAAGTCTGTCGACTCCGGAAGCATTCCAAGTTCCACGGCCCGCTGAATGTTAGTTTTGAACGCTTCTTCCATTTCGATGCGCATGTCCCGAAAAGCTTTGCGAATCGCTTCTTCTTCGCCATTGCCCGTCAGCAGCAGTTCCATAAAGTAACGATTCTCCTGAGCGAATCGGAATATATCGGCCAAGAGGCGTTCGGAGCCCTTGACCATTTCCTCGACGGAACCGACGCCGCTCCGGTAACCCCGCTGAATTACTTTAAGCAACCGCTCCCTTCCGTTCTGGATGATTTCAAGAGCAATGGCTTCTTTGCTTTTGAAGTACCAATAGAAAGTTCCTTGCGCTACGCCCGCTTGATTCACGATATCCGAGATCTTCGTATTCTGGTAACCGTACTTAGCAAAACGCTCCACCGCGATATCCAACAATTGCGATTTTCTCAAATCCCGCTGAGTAGGCTGATTTACGCTTGTAATGGCATATCCCTTCTTCCAGATTGACTGGTCAGTCAGTTATGTTTTTATATCTTATCGGTATAGTCGGTATTTGTCAACAGAAAATAAAAGGATTGTCCAGCTCTTCAAGACAGAGCGGACAATCGCTAGAATGATCGCATTATTTCATGATGCCGAAGACGTCTTCGACTCGAAGGGAAGTGTCCGGCGCCAGCCCGACCTCGGAACGTAAAGCGGACAAAGCTTGTCTGAGATCATCGGCGTTCGCGTAGACGAAAGGACTTGACCATTGGGCTTCCAACTGAAGGGAGCGAATCGTATTCGGCTTGATTTTCGGGAAGTTCAGCACCCACTGGCGCAGATCCGATTCCGGAACATCGGTCTTCACGTTATCGCCGATGATGTCCAATATTTTTCCCCACTGCGTCATTCCGTTTAACGTCCCCAGCTTGTCCACGATTTGTTTGATCACGATCTGCTGCCGTTGGTTACGGGCAAAGTCCGACGACTCCCGGGTTCCTTGATTCGATTTACGGTAACGCACGAAATCGAGCACGCCCTGCCCGTCGAGCTTCTGCAATCCTTTCTTCAAATCGATGGACGTCCCGTCCGCCTTATCCACGTACTTCATGTCCATGTCGACGTCGATTTCCAGCCCTCCGAGTGCATCCACGACTTGGCGTAGGACATCGAAATTGACGACGGCCATATGATCGAGCGGCAGTCCCGTTTGATCGCTGAAAAATTGCTTCACATTGGGGATAACCGTCTCTTTATCCTTGATATAGAAATACGGATAATAGTAATTGGCTTTGCGTGAAGGCAGCGATTTCGTTTTCATTAACAAATCCCGTGGTATGGACAACATACTCGCCGAACGGGTATCTGGATTAAAAGCCACTAACATCAGAACGTCTGTATTCATAGCGCCGCCGCTTCCGTCCCGGCTGTCGACCCCCGCAAGCAGAAAAGTCACGGGTTTGATCGATTCGCCCGCCTCGATCTCCTCATCCTCCGCCGTCGCATTCCCGTTCAACGGCGATTGGCCGTTCGAGTTCGCGGACATCCGATGGATCGCGGAATCCGCCTTGTTGATTAAAAATCCCGCATAACTCCCAGCTCCGATGAGGAGAACCCCGATCACGATCGAGGCGATCGTCAGAACTCTTCGAGTCATGCTCTTGTTTTTCCGGTTTTTCTTGGTTTTCTTACTTTGCGAATCCGTCATCATATCCTCCATAGCGAGACCAATCTTCCATCGCGTCATCTAAAGAAATCGAATCACAGTAAAATTGACGAATTAAAGGAAGGTCAAGTTGCAATCATACGAAACAGGCCGTCCCGAAGTCCCTTCGGAACGGCCTCCATACCATTATTACTGATAGGTGACATGCTTGTCCATGGCGGACGAATTCGGCACGACGTGATAATAAGTCACTCCGGGCAGGAACGGCAGCTCCTCGCCATCCTTCACGAGACGGATGACGTCGCCTTCTTTACGTTCCCAGCGGCATGGAATCACCTTGCCCTGCTGGAACAGAATCGCTTCCCCGCCGCTGTCCAGATCGACGACCAGACGGCCGACATCGTCTTTGATATCGTGCTTCGCCGATAAGACGACGAGATTCGTTGCGGACAACTGCTCGTCGTTATTTTTGTCGATGTGCGGACTGTCGTTGATGGAACGGAAGTAGAGCGCTTTCGAGCTATCGTAGGCGTAAGAAACCTTATAATTCGACAGTTGGAACTTAATGTCGATCTGATTGGCCGATTCGGCCGTCGCCAGCGCAGGCGGTACACTATCGAATTTCAAGACGGGCACGATGGCCGTATCCTTGTACTTGCGCTTCTCAGCTCCAGCGCGGAGCTTCTCGAGCGTCGAGTAGACGTTGTGCGGCGCTTTGCGGGTTTTGTCCCGGTAGAAGTAAGCGCCCGCATTCGTAATCTCGTCGAGATCTTCCTTGTGCTGCTTCTGCAGAATGGCGAAAGCGTCGTTGCTTGCGCCTACGTGGACGAGCACGCCACTGTAAAATTCGCCGACTTGGATGAAATAAGGCCGAATGCTGCGAATCGGTCCGATCGGGTCCGTAAACTCTTTGCTCTGGAACACGGCCACAAGGCGGGTAATGCCGCCTTCTGCAAGCAGTTCCCATACAGTGTCAGCCTGCGTTAGCCCGGATTGCGGCCTGGCCGGGGCAAGGTTATTGATCATGACCGAGAACGGACGGTTCGTGACTTCCTTCTCCACAGGCAAACCCGTCAAGGGAGCCAGTAAGTACGGGATTGGAGGGGCTGTATCGGTCGGAGATTCGGAAGCGCTCGCCGTCGAAATGTCGGTCTCAGTCGGCTTGGCCGTCTCTTTCGAACAAGCGGTCAACCCTACGAGCGCGGCGGCAAGCGTAAGTTGCATCGCGAATCTCATTCGTTGCGTCATGCTCATTCTCCCTTCGCTTGTATGTACTCTATCATTAAACCATACGAGCACATCGGGAAAAAGATAGAAATTAAAAAGTTTGCTTTGGATTGGGTCGATTCAAAGCGAAAAAAAGGCGAATTCTTCAGGATTTTATTGGAAGCGATACACTTTCCAGAGGCCGTCGGCTTTTACGAAAATGTAATCCCCGGTACCCACGCTACGGCTAATATATACGGCTCCATGACTGCAATTTCATCCTCTCACTACATTCAAATATCTAGACGCAATTAATTCACCAAAAGTTTGATTTTAAAGTGGGTTCTTTGGGAAGCCTCGTACGTCCCTGACGGTCCTTATGAGTGTGTTCGCTCCATTTAGCGATGTTTTTCATCGTACTTGCTCCCCATCAGCGCCCCGCGAGGCGGAAGTACGATGTTTCTCATCACTAATCACCCCCTGAGGCGAATAAAAAGTGGAGGCTCGTTCCTCTTAGCGATGTTTTTCATCGTACCTGCTCCCCATCAGAGCCCCACAAGGCGGAAGTACGATGTTTCTCATCACTAATCACCCCAAGAACCAAAAAACGAAAAGGATGAAGACCTGCTTCACCCCCGGAAACTTATAAATTCTATAGTGTTTAATTGAAGATTATCCCTTTCGTCTGGGAACCTTCGTATTCTTAAATGCTCCAATGCTGCCAATCTTGCTGGCGCTTCTCGTGACTGGCCAGCCACTCGGTCGTGGATTGATAAAGCTCCGCTTTATGTTCTCCTCTGGAGTAAGTGTGGTCGGCCTGAAACAATATATTTTTGTCGCAGCGGCTCTCGCCCCTCAGCCAGAACGTCTTCTCCAGCAGGAAGCTGTAATCGGTCGGTATGACGTCGTCTGAAGTCCCGTGGGCGATAAACACGTCGCCCTGAAACTTCCGGGCTTCCTGGAAAGGCTGATGCTGCTGCAGCGATTCGAAAAATTCGGGCTTTAACGGATAGCCGTGGTAATCTGCCGAGCCTTTTTTCACCGTCTCGTCGTATACTTCCCGTCCTACAATCTTCACGATATCGTTAAAAGGGTACGCGACCGGAGACCACAATGCCAGCGACTTGACCCGGCGATCCTTCGTTCCCGTCAGAAGCGCGACCGCTCCTCCAAGGCTGTGGCCGAGCAACGTCACCCTGAGCGGATCGACGCAATCGAGCCCAAGCCCATAGTCCAGCACGGAGCGCGTCTGGGCGATCATGGAATCGAGGCCGTGTTCGCCGTATATCCCGTCGCTCTCTCCGCAACCCGCGTAATCGAAACGGATGACAAGATAACCTTTGCGGGCTAGTATTCTGCTGGCCAGCAAGAACAACCGGTCGACGCCGATCCGGCTGCCGATGAAACCGTGGCAAATGACCACCAGAGGCATTTTTTTCTCCGGGCAAGCGCCATCTAGGTTCGGATAATGAATGGTTGCCGCTAGAGAGAGATCTTCGTGTCGGATCGTGATCGGTTTTTCCATCTTGTATTCCTCATTTCCTTAAATTCCGATTAGTTTAGTATGAATTAAAATTAACATCTCCGCATTCTCCTGTCAACCCTCAAACTTCATGCTTTCGAATAAGCCCGTAAAACTAATATGGACAAAGAAAATAGAGGCTATCCTTTGGTCGTCTGCAAGACGACTTATAGGACAGCCCCATCGCATCTATCGCTAGCCAGGGCGAAGACGCCAGGTGGCATCGTTCTTGTCTTCGGAAACTTCTCATTTTTCTTCCTATCTCGGCAGGATGAATGTTGGATCGCGAAGCTTCATCCTTACTTCCCGCCATTCCTAACGCAATTTCATTTCCTCTCGCCCGCGGGAAGCTCGATATCGTGCGAATCGCTTAACGGCACCCCGAAGTCCGGCGTACCGTCCGGCTTCCACCCGAATTTCTGCAACCGGGTGCTGCGAAGCCCCGTTTCCGCTCCCGGCGCGGGCAGCGCGTGAAACACGATCCAATCCTCCGTTCCGTCCGGCGATATCGTGAAGCTGTTATGTCCGGTAGCATAAACTCCGTTTTCCGGACTTTTGCGAAATACCGGCACGGGGGATTTGTCCCATGAATAGACTTGCATCGGATCGGCGTCCTCCTTCATCGCCAGCATGCCCAGCGCGTAATCCTCGGACCAGGTCGTACTGGCCGAATAGACGAGGAATACGCGGCCGTTCCTGCGCAAAATGACGGGACCTTCGTTGATCGCCATTCCGCCCTGCTTCTCCCATTCCAGAGTCGGAGCCGTGAGCAGCTCATGTCCTCCGTCAAGATCTAACGTCCACGGATTCGACATGCGCATGATGAAGATGGCGGAGCCGTAATCGGGGTAATGTCCGTATCCGGCATATAGAAAGTACAACCGTCCCCCCGATTCCATGACCGTACCGTCTAAGCCAGCCAGAGGCGTCTCGAGCGCTCCTTTCCAGTTCCATTCTCCCTCTAGAGGGTCGGCGGCGTCGTTTTCCAATACGCAGATTCGTCGGGATTCGTCTCCGCCTCCATCGTTGGCGGTATAGTAGATGTACCACTTTCCTTCCAGCCGGTGCAGCTCCGGAGCCCATAGATTGTGGCTGTAAGGGCCGCTTTTCTCCGGAATCCACACCCTCTTCTTGCGGCCTGCGGCGATTCCCGTCATGGAGTCGGATTTTGTAATATCCAGGCCGCCGGACTGCGTGGACATGAAGTAGTAATAACCGTCGCTGTGCTTGAGCAGCCAAGGATCGGCCGCCTTCTCGACGATCGGATTGCGGAAGGTTGGGTTCATCGGTTCGTTCTCTCCTAGTATTGTAATGTCAGGATCCCCGCTTTTGATAGAACGGCTCGCGCGGATTGGGATCGAGTGACCGGCGCTAAGCATGACGCTGCCTGTCTTTTTACCCCTTCATTCCGGTCAAGGTAATGCCCTCGACGAAATATCTTTGCGCGAAGAAGAACAGCAGCAGCGACGGGATCAGCGCCAGCACGGAGCCGGCCATAATGTACGTCCATTGCGAAGTATAGAAGCCTTGGAACGATGCCAGAACGAGCTGGAGCGTGAACTTCTCGGGAGAATTGACGTAAATGAGCGGCCCGAGAAAATCGTTGTAGCCGGCAAGGAAGCCAAGCAGCCCTTGCGTGATGATGGCGGGTTTAGATAATGGCAGCATGATCCGGAGGAAAATCTGTAGCGGATTCATCCCGTCCACCCTGGCCGCTTCCTCCAGCTCCTTCGGAATGGTCATGAAAAACTGTCTAAGCAGAAACACCGCGGCAGCCGCGCCGAACATTCCTGGTACCATCAGCGGCAGCCAGCTGTCGATCCAGCCGATCTGCTTGAACAAAATAAACGCCGGAATCATCGTGACGACGCCCGGGATCATCATCGTCGTCAGCAGCATCGTGAACAGCACGTTTTTCGCCGGAAAATCCATCCTCGCGAACGCATTGGCTGCCAGCGCGCTCGTGAATAAGCCGACCAGGCAGGGCAAGGAGATGACGAACAGCGTGTTCAGAAAACCTTTCAAAATATCGGCTTCCGTCAACACGAAAGCGTAATTGTGCCATTCGAATACCTCGGGTATCCACTTCGGAGGCATTTCGAATTCGTGTCCCTGCTCCTTCAACGACGTCGACAGCATCCATAGGAAGGGAATGGCCATCACGAGCGATCCCGCCGTCAGGAACAAGTACGCGAAGGCTTTACGGACCTGCTCGCCCGCTCTCTTCTTCCTCTGCCTGACGCTTCTTACGATTGCGGTATTCGACATGCATGTCCCTCCTATTCGTAATGCACCCAGCGTTTGGACAGCCAGAAATTAAGCAGCGTAATCGCCAGGATCAACAGACCGAGCGCCCAAGCCATAGCCGATGCGTAGCCCATGCTCATATAGCGGAACGCATTTTGGAACAAATAATAGACGATCGTCGTCGTCGAATAATTCGGTCCGCCTTCCGTCATGATCTGGAAGCGCGGAAAGTCTTGCAAGGCCGTGATCGTGGAAGTGATCAAAATATAGAGCGTTGTCGGCGAGATGCATGGAATCGTAATCTTTACGAACCTTTGCCAGCCGCTGGCCCCGTCGATCTCCGCCGCTTCATGAAAGCTCTTCGGAACGCCCTGCAGCGCGGCCAGGTAAAGCACCATGTTGATGCCAAGCCCCGCCCAGACGCCCTGGATGATCATCGCGGGCATGGCCCACGTCTCGCTGCTCAGCCATGCTGGTCCCTGGATACCGATCAGCTCGAGCAAGTAATTCAGCAACCCGTAGCTATCGTTGAAAATCCATTTCCAAAGCAGCGTCAGCGCGATGACCGAGCTAATCGTCGGCAGGAAGAACATCGTGCGGAAAAAGCGGATACCGCGCACCTTCTGATTGAGCGACATCGCGATTCCGAGCGCCACGACCATGCCGATCGGAATGCTCAGCGCCGAATAGAACGTATTGAACAGAGTTTTCCAGAACAGCTCGTCGTGCAAGGCGAGCTTGGCGTAATTGTTGGTTCCCGTAAATACGGGAGCTTGATACCCGCTATACTCCGTGAAACTGACATAAACGGAATAGCTCAGCGGAATGAACGCGAACAGCAAAAACCCCACTATCGGAGCGGAGATGAACAGATAGGCCCATGCGTATTCCTTGCGCTTCATAATTCCCCTCCGTCATTCCGGAGCGGACGAAGGTAAACCCGCGAGGGTTTCCCTCCGCCCGGCGTCCATTTTACTTAAAAATCGCCGGATTTCCTTCTTTGATCGCCGCGTCGATCTTCGGCTTCAGCCCGTTCAAGACATCGGCGGCCGATTTTTTGCCGTCCCACATGGGGGCCAGCCCTTGGGACAGCATGTCGAACCATTTAGCGTTCGGCAGGTTCGTCCACGGGCCCGGCACTTGGTTTTCCGCTGCATTGATGAACACCTCCGCATGCTCCGGCTTTTGTCCCGGCTGCAGGAAGACTTCCGTGGCGGCCATCGATTTAAAGCTCGGGATCGCGAAGCCCATCAAGGACTGCTCCTTCTGACCTTCCGGTCCGCCCAAATATTCCACGAGCTTGTAAGCGGCCTCGATTTGCTTCGTTTTGCTGTAAATGCCGATTCCGACCGAACCGCTCCAGCCCGCCCATTTGTTCACCGGCAGCGGAGCGACGTCCCAATCGAAGCCGAGCTTGCGGAACTCGGGTACCATCCAGCGTCCGGTAATCATCATCGCCAGCCTGCCCGTCTGGAACATCTGGCTGTCGTTCATGTCCTTCAAAGCCGCTGCGTTCGGCACGACCTTATGCACGTTGGCCAGATCCGCCGCAAACTGCAATGCCGCAACGGCCGCCTCGCCGTTGCCGACGAATTCTCGCCGGTCGTCGCTGAGGAACGCGCCGCCGTTGCCGAATACAAAGCCTTCCCACCAGATCGGCCCCATGCCGTACTGCTTGATCTTCCCATTCTCTTCGACGGTTAGCTTCTTCGCCGTATCAAGCAATTGCTCGAAGGTCATCGGCGTATCGGCGCTCGGGAACGGTACGTTCATTTTGGTGAAGATCTCTTTGTTGTAGTAAAGAACGGTCGGACCGATATCTTTAGGCAGCGCGTAAAGCGGACCTTTCCCGTTGACCGCCCCGTCGTAACGGTATCTTAGAAGACCCGACTCCCACATGTCTCCGGTATCGATCGAGCTGGAGTCGACGAACTCCTGAATCGGATGCAGCAAGCCCTGGCTGACCCAACGGCCGAAATCCCCATCCGGCACGTAGAAGACGTCGGGCGCGTCGCCTCCCGCCAAAATCGTGTTCATCTTGCCGACGTAGTCTGCCGGAATATGCAAGTATTCCACCTTGATCGTCGGATTTTTCGCCTCGAAGTCCTTGATCAGCTTGGTGAACACTTCCTTCTCCGACGGATCGCCCCAGCCCGCGAACTTGATCTTAACCGGATCGCCCCCAGGAGCTTGGCTTCCGGACGCGCTGCTCTTCGCCGTGCTTTTCGCCGTGCTATCCGCGCCGGCCGAAGGCTCCTTCCCATTGTTGCCGCCGCAAGCGGTCATTCCCGCGAGCAGCGTCAACGACGCCGTAACGGCAAGCAAGCTTTTACCCTTTCCGAGTCTCATCTGATAGACACTCCCTTTTGTATTAGATCTGTCTTCACCTTTAATTATAGGCGCGCGTCAGGGACGAACAATTATGAAAACGCTTTATTTATTCCGCAAAAAAGAGCGTTACCGTTGCGATTTCGACGGTCGAAAACGGCGAAATTCTCGGTTCGCTAGACGCATGAATAAGGGGCTTCCTCTTAAGTCGGTTCGACCTCCGGAAGCCCCTTCGTATGCTTATTCATTCTAAATTTGCTTGCGCCACTCGAGCGGAGTGATTCCGACGGATTTTACGAACTGCTCGTAAAAGCGGCTGGAGCTCGTGAAACCGACCTCGGATGAAATAAACTCGATCGCTTTGCCAGTCTGGCGCAGCAGTCTCTTGGCTTCCTCGATCCGCAGATTGATGACGTACTGCTTGGGAGAAACGCCTACCGCTTCCGAAAACTTTTTGCGCAGAATGCTCTCCGACAAATAATGACGAGCGGCAATATCGTGAATCGTGATCGGCGTGTTGTAGTTTCTGTGAATCTCCTTCAGCACCTCTTGCACGATCCGCTTATCACCGTTCGTCTCGGCGTCGGGAGCGGCGATGGCGTTCCGATGGAACAACAGCAGCACCGTTTCGAATGCGATTCTCATCAGATCGTAGGAATAGTCGCCTCGTTCCTCGAAATGCCATTCCCTCTCCAGTCGGGTCAGACTCATTTCCGCCCATTGCCTGTCCCCTTCGTCCAGATGCGCGCTCCAAAGTCGATGCGGCTTCTGATAAGCGTTAAGGAACAAGTATTGGGTATAAGCCGGAACCTTGGCATAGAGAAAATGCACGGACAGCCCCGCCCACGGCTCGGTGCAGACGAAGCCGTGATGCAGGCCGGAAGGAATCAGGATCAAATCTCCCGCAGACACCTTAATATTTTGATCGTTAGCGCTGTAATATCCTTCTCCGTGCAATATCAACGTCAGCTCGTCGTATTCGTGCGAATGCGACATGAACAGGCCTTCTCCCTGCTCGGCCTGAAAAGTATGCGGCTTGAAACGTTCGATGCTTGTAATGAAGCCCTTGGCCATACCAAACATTCGCCCTTCCCTTATCCGTCTTGGCGACCTGAGGAGCCTTGCGTCAATTTCGTATGATGTTCTTATTTTACCATGTCCGCGGCGAAGGGAGCCAGAGCCCGGCCTGAACTGAGAAAGTCTCATGATTCCACGAAAAAAGGGGAATCTTATCCCATAACCTTGCCGCTGATCCGCAAAGCGACGGGGGCCATTTTGCTCATGGGAGATGTAGCCATGGAAAACTTCGTCCGGTGGGTGTCGTCCCACGTTTTGACCGTACTGATCATCCTCGGCGTCATTTATGCGGTCGCCTTGGTTCTGGCTCATCGCAAGTCGCTGTTCTATAAAGAATAAGCCACTGGTGCGGGCCGCTTGCTTGCGCAAGCTATCCGTACCAGTGGCTTATTTGAATAAACTATTTTGGCGCATTACACGAGCGCCTTGGCCGCGATGTCTGTGCGATTCTGTTTGCCCTCGAACGTGATGCCGGCCGCAGCCGCATAAGCGTTAGCCCGCGCTTCCGCGATGCTCACGCCGCGTCCGACGACGCCGAGCACCCGTCCGCCGTTCGTCACGACCCGTCCGTTTTTTAGCGCGGTTCCCGCGTGGAAGACAAGCGCGCCGGGAACCGTTACGCTGTCCAGACCGTCGATCGGGAAGCCCTTCGGATAAGAGCCGGGGTAGCCGCCCGAAGCGAGCACGACGCACACGGCCGACTCGTCGCTCCAACGAATGTCGATCTGATCAAGCGTGCCGTTGATCGACGCGAGGAAGATGTCCAGTAAATCCGTCTCCAGACGAGGCAACACGACTTGCGTCTCCGGATCGCCGAAACGCGCATTGAATTCGATCGTCTTCGGACCGTCTTTCGTAATCATCAGACCGGCGAACAGAACGCCGCGGAACGGACGCCCTTCGGACACCATCGCGCGGGCGGTCGGCTTCACGATGTTCTCAATCGCGTCGTCGATGATCGACTGGTCGATATGCGGAAGCGGCGAGTACGTGCCCATTCCTCCCGTATTCGGTCCCTTATCGTTGTCGAACACTTGCTTATGGTCTTGGGCCGGCGACATCGCGCGAACGTCGTTGCCATCCACGAACGCCAGAATGGACATCTCCTGTCCTTCCAGAAACTCCTCGATGACCACCTTGTCCCCCGCGGAGCCGAATGATTTGCTCACCATCGTCTCCTCGAGCGCCTTATCCGCTTCCTCACGCGAGAAGCAGACCGTTACACCCTTGCCCGCGGCAAGCCCATCCGCTTTAATGACGATCGGCAGCGATTGCTGACCGAGATAAGCTTTGGCCGACTCGTAATCGGTGAACGTCTCGTACTTCGCGGTCGGAATCTCGTATTTGCGCAGCAGGTTTTTCATGAAAATCTTGCTGCCCTCGATCTCGGCGGCATTCTTGCGCGGGCCGTATACCGGAATCGAAGCCGCCTCGAACTCGTCGACGATACCCGCGGCCAGCGGGTCGTCCGGTCCGACAACAACGAGATCAATCGCCTGCTCTTTGGCGAATGCCACAAGACGCGCGAACTCCATCTCGCCGATGTCCACGTTCTCCGCCAGTTGGGCGATGCCCGCGTTGCCGGGTGCGCAATAGATTTGTTGAACCTTCTCGCTCTTCTTAAGCGCCCAGACGATCGCATGCTCGCGGCCGCCGCGGCCGATAACCAGAATGCGCACGATTAGACGCCTCCTTCGGAATCCTTGTTGATGACCTTCAAGGATACTTCGCCGTCGGATATGCGGATCGTCTTCACGAGCAAGGAGATTTTGTTGTCCTCGTTCAGAAGATTCCAGTAAAACCGCGCCGTCTCCTGTTCGTCATTGAACAGCGGAGCGAGCTGCGGCTCACCCGCGAAAGAAGGCAGCGGATTGCCGTCTCCTTGATACGTCGAGATGAAGTGTCCGTATCCCGCGATCGCTTTTTCATAGTGGAAATATTGGCGCTTCGTCTGGGATTCGTCGTTCTCGTTCGACTTCAGGATCGACAGCTTATAGGCATTCTGCTTATCGTTCAGATCGACGATGCCCGAGATGCGAGGCGTGAAGTTCGGCGGGTCCGGCTCGTACGTGCGCTTCGCCAGAGCCTGCTCGAAGGTGCCGCCGCTTCGCAGCGCTTCCCAGATCGTGTCGGTCTGGTCGCCGTTCGTGACGATATGCGCGCCGCCTTCATGGCGGAGCGGATAATAGATAATGAGAGAAGGATCGGACAGCTTGGCCGGATCGCGCGCTTCCGTGCGCAGAAAACCGTTGTCCTCCGGCACGAAAATACGATTGCGGCTGTTCTCGCTTCTGCCCATAATCCAGTAAACCTGCACGTACCGCGATGCGTCCGGCGTCAAGCCGATGACGATTCCGCGACCCGGATAGTCGTTTGATTTCAACTGCTGAACGGTGCGTTCCGCCAGCTCTTGCCATTTTGCGGACATTCTCCCCGCCCCTTTCCTTCATATACATGTTCAAAAAGTCCGAATTTCAGCACCGAGAAGGTTGGATGAAGACCGGTGATGAGGAACGGAGTGTAGGCAGACCTACATGAGTACCGGAAGATCCGGCTGAGTTCAAGATTCGATGTCGAATCCGCTTCCCGATCATCTTCGTGATCAAAATTGGACTTTTTGAACTTCCTATTTAGTGGTGGAACAGGCGAACTCCCGAGTATACCATCACCATGTTGTAGTCGTTCGCGGCTTGCACCACTTCTTCGTCCCGCAGCGACTTGCCGGCTTGAATGACGTATTGCACGCCGCTCCGGCTGGCGCGGTCGAGGTTGTCGCGGAACGGAAGGAAAGCGTCGGAGCCGTAGGAGACGCCCTTCAAGCCGTTCAGCCATTCGCGCTTTTCTTCGCGAGTCAGGCGGGCTGGTACGACCTCGAAGCAGCTTTCCCAAGCCGCTTGCTCGATCGGGGTCACCTCGTCCTCGAGCCACAGGTCGATGGCGTTGTTCTGCTCGGCACGCGCCAGACCTTCGCGGAACTTCATGTTCAGCGCGGCTGGATGCTGCCGGAGATACCAGCGGTCCGCTTTGTCTCCGGCGAGGCGCGTGCAGTGAATGCGCGATTGCTGGCCGGCGCCGATGCCGATCGTCTGTCCGTCCAGCGTATAACAGATGGAGTTGGACTGCGTATATTTGAGCGTGATGAGCGCTACGAGCATGTCGCGCTTGGCGCTTTCCGAAATGTCCTTGTTCGCCGTCACGACGTTAGCGATGTCGAACACCGAGGCGTCCGGCACGGCGCTATTGCGCTCCTGCTGCAGCTTCATGCCGAACAGCGTACGGGTCTCGATCGGGTCCGGTACGTATTCTGGGTCGATCTGAAGAATCAGGTACTTGCCGCCCTTCTTCTGCTTCAGAATGTCGAGCGCCTCCGGCGTATAGCCCGGCGCCACGATCAGATCGGACACTTCGCGTTTCAAGAGCGTCGCCGTCGATGCGTCCACGACGTCGCTAAGCGCGGCCGCGTCTCCGAAGGAGGACATGCGGTCGGCTCCACGAGCGCGGGCGTAAGCGGTCGCCAGAGGAGAAAGCTCGGTTCCGTCGACGAAATAAGCCTTCGCCAATTCCGGCGATAACGGCGAATAGACAGCCGCTCCCGCAGGACTTACGTGCTTGAAGGAAGCGGCGGCCGGAAGCCCGGTCGCTTGACGGAGCTCGCGTACGAGTTGGAACGCGTTCAAAGCGTCGAGCAGATTGATGAAGCCCGGGTCCCCGTTTACCACGGTGAGCGGCAGCGGCTTGCCGTCTGCAAACAGCTTCGCTTCTTTCTGGTGCGGGTTCATGCCGTAGCGTAAAGCAATTTCGTGGATCTCGCTCATTATAGTGTTCTCGTCCTTTCCTGTTTCGCCTCGTTGCCCGGCGTTAATCGCCGAGACGAATGTTCACTTTCCGTTCGTTCAACGTCACGCGGCCTTCCGCAATCCAGCGAACGGCCTTCGGCAATAACTCGTGTTCAACCTTATGCAAGCGTTCCGCCAGCGTTTCTTCCGTATCGTCATCCCGGATCTCGACGGCTTTCTGCGCGATAATCGGGCCGGAATCCATTCCGCCATCTACGAAGTGTACGGTTACGCCAGTCAGCTTGACGCCGTATTCCAGCGCCTGGCGGATCGCCCGCACCCCCGGGAAGGACGGCAGCATAGCCGGGTGGACGTTGATCATCCGACCGTAATAAGGCTCCACGAGCGTCGCGGTAATTAGCCTCATATAACCGGCCAGCACGATCAATTCCACGCCTTCCTCGCGGAGACGATCGACGATCTCTTCTTCGTAGGCTTCCCTAGTCGCGTACGATTTAGGGTCGAAGAGGAAGGTCGGTATGCCCAGCGCTTCCGCGCGTTGGACCACCTTCGCTTCCGGCTTGTCGCAGACGAGCAACGATACCGTCGCAGGAACGTTCTGCTCCCGGATCGCTTCGACAAGCGCCTGAAAATTGCTTCCGCTTCCGGATGCGAATACCGCTACCTTCAGCAGCTGCGACGACGCGGTCATGGCAGCTCCGCGCCTTCGAACGTGACGATCTTGCTGCCTTCAGTCACCGTGCCGATGCGATAAGCCTGCTCGCCTTGCTCCTTCACGATCGCCAGCGCTTGTTCCGCTTGCTCCGCGGGAACGACGAGCACCATGCCGATGCCCATGTTAAACGTCGTGTACATGTCGCGATCGGAGATGCTGCCTTTCTGCTGCATCAGGCCGAAGATCGGCAGTACCGGCCAGGAGCCGCGAACGATGTCGGCGTTCGTGCCTTCAGGCAGTACCCGTGGAATATTCTCGATGAATCCGCCGCCCGTAATGTGAGCCATCCCTTTGACCGAGACGCTCTCGAGCAGCTTCAGAATTTGCTTGACGTAAATACGGGTTGGCTCGATTAGGACATCGCCCAGCGTACGGCCTTCCAGCTCCGCCGGCTTGTCCGTCAGCGAGTAACCGCTTTGTTCGAGCAGCAGACGGCGAACGAGCGAGAAGCCGTTCGAATGAATGCCGCTGGAAGCCAGTCCGATGAGGGCGTCGCCCGGCTTGATCGTCGAACCGTCGATCGCTTTCTTACGGTCAACGATGCCGACCGTAAATCCGGCGATATCGTATTCGCCTTCGGCGTACATACCCGGCATTTCCGCGGTTTCACCGCCGATCAGCGCGCAGCCAGCTTGTTCGCAACCATCGGCAACGCCTTTGACGATCGCTTCGATCTTCTCGGGAATGACGCGATCGCAAGCCAGGTAGTCGAGGAAGAACAGAGGTTCGGCCCCGGTCACCACGACGTCGTTGACGCACATGGCAACGGCGTCGATGCCGATCGTGTCGTGCTTGTCCATCGCGAACGCAAGCTTTAGCTTCGTGCCTACGCCGTCTGTTCCGCTGACGAGCACGGGCTCCTCATACTTGTCTTTGTTCAGGCTGAACAATCCGCCGAATCCGCCGAGACCCGTCAGCACTTCCGGACGAAACGTCTTTTTGACGTGTTTCTTCATCCGTTCAACCGCTTCGTTGCCGGCCGCGATATCGACTCCAGCTTGTTTGTACGCTTCAGACAATGGTTTCAACTCCCTTATACTTTGAAGCTCGCCGGGCGAGCTTATTTGGTGCGTTTAAGCCGCAATTAATCGCAACTGCAAGAGGTCAGCTTGGCGTCCTCGAATTGAACGGGCGTCGGATAATCGTTGTTGAAGCACGCCATGCACAATCCGTTGTTATACTCGTTCTCGTGAACGCCGACCGCGTCCTTTAGCCCTTTTTCGCTAAGGAAAAAGAGAGAGTCCGCGTTAATCGCCTGGCGGATTTCCTCCACCGTCTTGCTCGAAGCGATCAAGTCCGCCGGATTCGGCGTATCAATGCCGTAATAACAAGGGTTCATGAACGGCGGCGAAGTGATGCACACATGAACCTCGAGTGCGCCCGCGTCGCGAAGCATGTTCACGATCCGCAGCGAAGTCGTGCCCCGGACGATCGAATCGTCGATCATGACGACGCGTTTGCCTTCTACGACTTTGCGTACCGCCGACAGCTTCATCTTAACGCCCTTCTCGCGAAGCTCCTGCGAAGGCTGGATAAACGTGCGTCCGGTATATTTGTTTTTGATCAATCCCAATTCGTAAGGAATGCCCGTCTGCTCCGCGTAACCGATCGCCGCCGAAATGCTCGAATCCGGAACGCCGGTGACGACGTCCGCGTCGACGAACGATTCCTGCGCCAGAATCTGGCCCATCCGCTTCCGTGAAGTGTGCAGATTCACGCCGTAGATGTCGCTATCCGGCCTGGCGAAATAGATATATTCCATCGCGCACATCGCCCGGCGCACCATCGGCGCAAAACGATCCTCGCGCAAGCCGTTCTTATCGACCACAAGCAGCTCGCCCGGTTGGATATCGCGAACGTATTGTGCGCCGATCGTCTCCAGCGCGCAAGACTCCGAAGCGAAAATATAAGCTTCTCCGAGCCGACCCATAACCATCGGACGCAAACCGTGCGGATCGCATGCCGTGATCAGGCAGTCCTTCGTCTGGATCAGGAACGCATAACCTCCGATCAGCCGCGAGAAAGCGTCTTTCACCGCTTCGATCAGATCCTTCGGAGAACGCGCGATCAGATGCGCGATCACTTCCGTGTCGCTCGTCGTCTGGAAAATCGAACCCGACTCTTCCAGCTCTTTGCGAATACCCGGCTCGTTCACCAGATTACCGTTTGTGCAGACAGCCAGGTCGCCGCCGCGGTATTTGAACACGAGCGGTTGCGCATTTCCGAGCTGGCTAGAACCGGAGGTCGAGTACCGGACGTGTCCGATCGCTTGACTGCCCTTCAACGATTCCAGGCGATCGCGGTCGAACACTTCTTTCACGAGCCCCATGCCTCTATGGAAATTAAAAACGCCGTCGTCGGACGTGCAGATGCCGCAGCTTTCCTCTCCGCGGTGCTGCAATGCGTGCAGCCCGTAGTAGGAAAGGTTGGCCGCGTCGGGGTGACCGTACACCCCGAACACGCCGCACTCTTCCTTAACTTTGTCGAAAATGGATTCCTTGCTGCCGTTGCCTTCGTTGTAATAATCCCCGGTCCAGAGCCGCGTCACTGCTGTCCCCCCGTTCACAACGCTAGATGTCATGCCGTTTGTCCGTTCATGTGGTTCGGGATCGCTTGCTTCCACGCTTGGCGAAGCTCTTCGACCGAAGCATCGATCGCATCGTGTCCGCCGATGCGGACTTTCAGGCGATCGCCCGATACCGTGCCGAGCCGCTGCAGAGGAACGCCCGCTGCTTCGATCGCGGCTGCCAGCTTATCCGCAAGTTCCGGCTTCGCCGACAGCAAAATACGCGATTGCGATTCGCTGAACAGCGCCAGGTCCAGACGCAAGTTCGTCTCGAACGTCACGTTCACGCCGAGGCCGCGTCCAAAGCCCGCTTCCGCCAGAGCAGCCGCTAGGCCGCCTTCGGACAAGTCGTGCGCCGAAGCGACGAGCCCTTGTTGAATCGCGCCAAGCACCGTCTGTTGCACTTTTTTCTCGGTTGCCAGATCCAATTCCGGAGGACGGCCTTCCGTTACGCCATGTACCGCGTATTGGAACTCGCTGCCGCCGATCTCTGCTTTCGTCTCACCGAGCAAGAAGATAACGTCGCCTTCGGCTTTGAACTCTTGCGTCGTGATGTGATCCGTATCGTGTACGAGACCGACCATGCCGACAACTGGCGTCGGGTAGATCGCGCCTTTCGTATTTTCGTTATAGAGCGACACGTTGCCCCCGATGACCGGCGTATCGAGGAAGCGGCAAGCTTCCGCCATGCCATCGACTGCCTTCTCCATCTGCCAGAACACTTCCGGTTTCTCCGGGCTGCCGAAGTTCAAGTTGTCCGTAATCGCCAGCGGCTCGGCACCGGAGCAGACGATGTTGCGCCCCGCTTCCGCTACCGCGATCCGGCCGCCGACTTCTGGGTCCAGATAAACGTAACGTCCGTTGCAGTCCGTCGTCATCGCAAGGCCTTTGCGCGTGCCGCGGATCGTAACGACCGCCGCGTCCGAACCCGGACGTACAGCCGTTTCCGTGCGCACCATGTAATCATATTGGTTGTAAACCCACTCTTTGCTTGCGAGCGAAGGTGAACCGAGCACTTTCTTCAGGGCTCCGTTCAAGTCGATCGTTTGCTCGTAGCGGTTCGTGTCGATCGAACCGTTCTTCAGGTAATATTCCGGAACCGCCGACGGTTTGTTGTAAACCGGGCAGTCGTCGACGAGAGCTTTAACCGGCATGTCGCCGACAAGCTCGCCTTTGTGGAACAGCTTCAGGCGACCGTCGTCGGACACTTTGCCGACTTTGGCGCAATGCAGTCCCCACCGTGCAAAAATGCCTTTCGCCTGCTCTTCGTGCTGAGGCTCGCAGACGAACAGCATCCGCTCCTGCGACTCGGACAGCATCATTTCGTACGCCGTCATGCCTTCTTCGCGCTGCGGCACCTCGTCGAGGTACAGCTCCATGCCGTTGCCCGCTTTGCTTGCCATCTCCGCGCTCGAGCAAGTAAGTCCGGCTGCGCCCATATCCTGGATGCCAAGCACGATGCCGGAGTCGATCAGTTCGAGCGTCGCTTCCATGACCAGCTTTTCCATGAACGGATCGCCGACTTGTACCGCCGAACGCTTCGCTTCGGATTCCGCCGTCAGATCCTCGGATGCGAACGTCGCGCCGTGGATACCGTCGCGGCCTGTTGCCGGTCCGACGTAGAATACCGGATTGCCAATGCCTTTGGCGACGCCGCGTTGGATTTTATCGTGATCGATCAGCCCGACGCACATCGCGTTTACGAGCGGGTTGCCTTCGTAAGCTTCGTCGAACATAACTTCGCCCGCGACCGTCGGGATGCCGATGCAGTTGCCGTAACCCGCGATCCCGCTGACGACGTGCTCGAACAGGTAGCGCACGCGCTCGCTCTCGAGACGGCCGAAGCGCAAGGAGTTCAGCAAGGCGACTGGACGAGCGCCCATCGAGAAAATATCGCGAATAATGCCGCCCACGCCCGTAGCCGCGCCTTGGTACGGTTCGACCGCGGAAGGGTGGTTGTGGGATTCGATCTTGAACACGACCGCTTGGTTGTCGCCGATGTCGACGATGCCCGCGCCTTCGCCGGGTCCCATCAGGACGCGAGGGCCGGACGTCGGGAATCTTCTGAGCAGCGGCTTGGAGTTCTTGTATGCGCAGTGTTCGGACCACATAACGCTGAATACGCCGATCTCCGTATAGTTAGGTTGACGTCCCATAAAGTCGCAGATGAGCTCGTACTCTTTTTCCGATACGCCGAATTGCTTATATATTTTCTGCTCTGCGATCTGCAGGGCTGTTGGTTCTTTAGCGGATACTTGCTGCGCCATTACGTTCCCTCCAAGCGTTAAGTACTGACGTAAACATTCGAGCGCCGTCGGCGGAGCCGAGAATTTCTTTGACCGCGCGTTCCGGGTGAGGCATCATGCCGACGACGTTGCCCGCTTCGTTGCAGACGCCGGCGATATTGTCGACCGAACCGTTCGGATTTTCCCCCGCATAGCGGAAAACAATCTGGTTATTGGCTTTCAATTGTGCCAAAGTCTCATCGTTCACATAGTAGCTTCCTTCGCCGTGCGCGATCGGGATCGTGATGACCTCGCCTTGCTTGTAGTCGTTCGTGAAGCCCGTAGTGGCGTTCTCTACTTTAAGGCCGACTTGGTGGCAGCGGAATTTCAGAGAGTTGTTGCGGATCAGCGCGCCTGGGAGCAGGCCCGTTTCGGTCAAGATTTGGAATCCGTTGCAGATGCCGAGGATGAACTTGCCTTGTTCGGCCGCTTTCTTCACTTCCGCCATGACGGGAGCGAATTGAGCGATCGCGCCGCAGCGCAGGTAATCCCCGTAGGAGAATCCTCCCGGCACGAGAATCGCGTCGTAAGCGGACAGATCAGTTGCCGTATGGAACACGTAATCGACGGCTTCGCCGACCGTATCTTCTACCGCTTTGTAGCAGTCGATGTCGCAGTTGGAACCCGGGAAAACAAGGACAGCGAATTTCATGGGCGCCTCAGTCCTCCAATTCAAAGCGATAGTCTTCGACGACCGTGTTCGCCAGAAGCTTCTCGCACATGACTTTGAGCTTTTCCTCCGCTTGAGCGCGGTCGTTCGTATCCAGGTCGAGCTCCATGTATTTGCCGATTCTCACTTTGCTCACTTCGTTGAAACCCAGCGTGTGGAGCGCGCCTTGTACGGCGTTGCCTTGAGGGTCGAGCACGTTCTGCTTGATCGTCACGTATACCTTTGCTTTCATGTGGGAGTTCCTCCTGATATGGGATGGTGATGAGTAGTTGGATTCTATAAGGACATATGGCTTGTTAAAAATAGTTTGGGTAGTGGTCAGCTTCTTCAATAACGCACTCTTGGTGCTTTATCGAGCCGCACTCTCGGCCTGCGCCACCAATAACGCACTCTCAGTGTCTTATCACGCTGCACTCTCGGCCCGCGCCGCCAATAACGCACTCTCAGTGTCTTATCTCGCCGTACTCTCGGCCCGCGCCGCCAATAACGCACCCTCAGTGTCTTATCGCGCCGCACTTTCGGCCCGCTCCGCCAATAACGCACTCTCAGTGTCTTATCACGCTGCACTCTCGGCCCGCGCCGCCAATAACGCACTCTCAGTGTCTTATCTCGCCGCACTCTCGGCCCGCGCCGCCAATAACGCACCCTCAGTGTCTTATCTCGCCGCACTTTCGGTGAGTGCCACCACTTACGGTCCCGCAGATCGTTTCAGCGGCGGAATCGCCAACTTTAGTCGTCCTAACGGTCCCGCAGATCGTTACAGCGGCGGAATCGCCAACTTTGCTACTCCGCCAGTCGGCGGTAAATATCGTTGTACCGCGACGTGGTCGCTTCAACGACGGTTGCCGGAAGCGGCGGCGGCGGGCTGTTCTTGTCCCAATCCGATCCCGCGAGGTAAGCGCGCACCGGCTCCTTGTCCATGCTGTCGATCTCGACGTCGAGCTTATAGTTCTCTTCCGCCCAGAAACGCGAGGAATCCGGAGTAAACAGCTCGTCGATCAGGATGATCTCTCCGTCGATCAAGCCGAACTCGAACTTGCAATCCGCGAGGATGATGCCGCGCTTCGCGCAATAATCCCGGCCGAACTCGTACAGCTTCAGGCTGCGATCGCGCAAAGCTTCCGCCAGTTCGGTGCCGACGCGGCGGGCCATCTCCTCGAACGGGATGTCTTCGTCATGCCCGACATCGTTCTTGCCGGCCGGCGTGAAGATCGGCTGCTCGAGCTTCGAGTTTTTATGGAGCCCCTGAGGCAACGGGATACCGTTCACTTCGCCGCTCGCTTGATACTGCCGCCATCCGCCGCCCGTGATATACCCGCGCACGACGCATTCGATGTCGACCCGTTGCGCTTTGCGGCTAACCATGATCCGCCCGGCAAGCTTCTCCGGCTCGCTGACGATATCGCCCAGCAAGCTAACGTCGGTGTGAACGACATGGTTCGGCTGAACACTCGACGTTAATTCGAACCAGTGGGCGCTCAAGCCGTTAAGTACGCTGCCTTTGCCCGGAACGGGCGGGTCCAGCACGTAGTCGAACGCAGATATCCGGTCGGTTACCACGATCAATAGATGTTCGCCGAGATCGTAAAGCTCCCGGACTTTGCCCTTATGGATCAGGGGGGCTTTAACGAGCCCTTCGGCCGTAGCCAAAGCTTGGGTAGTCATGTTGGCCTCCTCGCGTTCCTTCATTATATAAACGTCTTATTTCAAACCGAGACGGTCGAAAATCGTATCCACATGCTTCAAGTGCCACGTCGGATCGAAGCAATCGGCGATTTCTTCAGCGGACAGCACGTCCGTGATCTCTTTCGTAGACCCCACGATATCGCGGAAGTCGCGTTGCTCTTCCCAAGCTTGCATCGCGCGCGGTTGCACCGTATCGTACGCTTGCTCGCGGCTGAAGCCTTTGTCGATCAGCTTCGTCATCACGCGTCCGGAGAAAGGAACATTATATGTGCGAGTCATGTTGCGCTTCATATTTTCCGGGAATACCGTCAAGTTCTTCACGATATTGCCGAAACGGTTCAGCATATAGTTCAGCAGCATCGTCGCATCCGGCAGGATGACCCGCTCCGCCGAAGAGTGCGAGATGTCGCGCTCATGCCACAGCGGCACGTTCTCGTACGCCGTCAGCATATGTCCGCGAATGACGCGGGACAGGCCGCTCATATTCTCGCAACCGATCGGATTGCGCTTGTGCGGCATCGCCGACGAGCCTTTCTGACCTTTGCCGAACGGCTCTTCCACTTCGCGGAACTCACTCTTCTGCAACCCGCGGATTTCCGTCGCGAACTTATCGATCGAAGTCGCGATCAGAGCCAGCGTCGCCATATATTCCGCATGGCGGTCGCGCTGCAGCGTCTGCGTCGAGATCGGAGCTGCCTTGATGCCTAGCTTCTGGCAGACGAACTGCTCCACGAACGGATCGATATTCGCGTAAGTGCCTACGGCTCCGGACATTTTGCCGAACTGTACGCCGTCCGCCGCATGCTCGAACCGTTCCAGGTTCCGCTTCATTTCTTCGTGCCACAGCGCCAGCTTCAACCCGAACGTCGTCGGCTCGGCATGGACACCGTGCGTACGGCCCATCATCGGAGTTGATTTGTATTTAATCGCTTGATCGCGGAGGATCGCGATGAAGTTTTGAATATCTTGACGCAAAATTTCGTTCGCTTGACGAAGCAAGTACCCGATCGCCGTATCCACGACATCCGTCGAGGTTAGGCCATAGTGCACCCATTTGCGCTCGGCGCCCAAGCTTTCCGATACCGCGCGGGTAAAGGCGATGACGTCGTGGCGAGTCTCCAACTCGATCTCGTTGATGCGGTCGATGTCGAACTTCGCGTTCTTGCGAAGTTCTACTGTATCTTCATGCGGGATGTGGCCAAGCTCCGCCCATGCTTCGCATGCGCACAGCTCCACTTCCAACCAAGCTTTGAATTTGTTTTCTTCGGTCCAGATGGCCCTCATCTCGGGGCGGCTATAACGCTCCAACATTTGTGATTAGTCCCTCCATATATTCGATTGGGCGATCCAATCCAACGCGGCGTCCACGTTCGGAGCCAACACGTTGATATGTCCCATTTTACGTCTTGCTTTGGCCTCGGCTTTGCCGTACAAGTGAACTTTCGGTTCGACGCCGAGCTTCTCGGCGGCGACATCGCGTTCCTTCATCCAATCCAGCAAAGCGTCCATGTGCTCGCCGAGAATATTCGCCATGACGACCGGCGTCAACAGCGACGCATCTCCGAGCGGCAAATCGCAGATCGCGCGAATATGCTGCTCGAATTGCGATGTGCGGCAAGCTTCCATCGTGTAATGTCCCGAGTTGTGCGGCCTTGGCGCCAGCTCATTGACGTACAGCTTGCCGTCCGCAGTCGCGAACATCTCGACGGCGATCAGTCCGACAACGCCGAGCGTCTCGGCGATCGACACCGCCAGCTTCTCCGCTTCGCGAAGCACCTCGTCTCCCACTCGCGCGGGAACGATAGATAAATGCAATATATTATGAACGTGGATATTTTCCGCCGGGGCGAACGTCTTCACTTCGCCGGAAGGGCTTCTCGCTGCGATAACGGAGATTTCCTTATCGAAGGCGATGAACTTCTCCAGCACGAGCTGCGTTCCGCTTCGCGAAGCCTCTTCCCATGCCGGTGCCAGCTCGTCCTCGCTCCGCAGCACCCATTGCCCTTTGCCGTCGTATCCTCCGGTCGCAGTCTTGAGCACCGCCGGAAGTCCCAGCTTCGCAGCTGCGGTTCGCAGGCCTACCAAACTCTCGACTTCCGCATAAGGAGCTACCTGCGCACCCGCAGCTTCGACCGCTCTTTTCTCCCGCAGTCGATGCTGCGTCGTGTAGAGCAGCGCGCTGCCTTGCGGAACGTATGATTGCTGCTCCAGCATTTCCGCCACTCCCGCGTCGACGTTCTCGAACTCATACGTGATGACGTCGGAGCGCTTAGCCAGTTCCCTCGCCGCTTCCCGATCGTCGTAAGCCGCTACGATCTGCGCCGCCGTCTGCCCGCAAGGGCTGTCCGGCGTCGGATCCAGCGTCAAGAACCGGTAGCCGAGTCGATTGCCGGCATGGGCCAGCATACGGCCCAATTGCCCTCCGCCCAGTACGCCGATCGTCGCTCCGGGCATAATCTGCCTAGCGCAAGCGTTACCAGCCGAGGACTCTCCGCCAACGACCTCGCAACCGAAATCGTCGCAAACCGCGCCTTCGCCGCCAAACAGATTCACGAGTCCATTGTTCTCGCTTGCGCTCATGACGGCAACTCCCCGTTGTCCAATACGTCCTGCGTAATCCGATCGCGCCGGGCTGCTACCCGGGCTTGCACTTCGGGATTGAACGAGCCGATCATCTGCGCGGCAAGCAATCCCGCGTTCGTCGCTCCCGCCGCCCCGATGGCGACCGTCGCGACCGGAATGCCTCCCGGCATCTGCACGATCGACAGCAACGAATCCAGCCCGTTCAACGCTTTCGATTGAACGGGCACTCCGATAACGGGCAGGACGGTTTTGGCCGCGACCATACCCGGCAGATGAGCAGCGCCTCCGGCGCCGGCTATAATGACCTTCAGCCCCCGAGAGGCTGCAGTTTCCGCATATTCGAACATCAAATCCGGCGTCCGATGCGCGGAGACGACTTTTTTCTCGTACGGAATGTTTAACTCCTCAAGAATCTCGCACGCTTTCTTCATCGTTTCCCAATCCGACGTACTTCCCATGATGACGCCGACAAGTGACGACATGTTTCCACCCTTCCCCGGTTGCGTTCTGTTCTGTTTTTTACCATAAAATGAAAAAAAGATCGATGAGAATACCTTCAGTATTCCCCAATCGACCTACGTTCTCCACTTCCAACACGATAGCCAGCAGCGACAAGACAAAGCCCGAACCTTGATGGGTTCGCGCTTCTATTTTATACCGCCTGTGACTTCCGCGTAGTCCGAAAATTAGGGTTTCCGGGTAGAGACGTTCGGGCCGATTCCCGACATATACGCGCTTGGCGCCTTGCCTGACGAACGGCAAGTCATTTTGCTTATTTACGCTTCTAAGTTTACCTTAGAGCAGGGGGGACTGTCAAACAAAGACGAACGCTTTCATTGATAAATATTATTAATGTTCGGTTTTTGACGAAAATCCAATACAGACTTGACGGAAAAAGGCCTCTCGCGCCCTAACGGAGCGTTGAAGGCCATCTTCTCTACCGTTGACCGATTCGGATTTAACGCGACGTTTCGCGCGCGAGGTCCAAATACTGATGCCAAATTGTGGATTCTTCGTCGGTCATTCTGCCGTTCATTGTCGAAAAATCGAAATAGCGGTTCGAATGCTTCGAGAGCAGAACGAATTGCGGGAAGGCGACTGACGCCCGCTTCAGCGAGTCCGATTTCGCCACCCTCTCCAAACCGCCAATTTCGGGGCTGCCTTGCAGCTCCAAACTGTGCAGGTTGGGCAGTTCGCCGAGCGCCGAAGCGTCCTGCACCGACGAATTTTTGATTGTGACCGTCCGGAGCTTGCGGCATTTGCGGACAAAGCTCAGGCTGTTCAAGCTCACCTCGTCCAGATGAAGAATTTCTAGATTGCTCAGCTGTCCCAACGCCTTCAGCTCGCTTTCGGCTCCGGCCCCTAGCCGAACGATCGTCAGCTCCTTAAGCTGCCTAAGCTCGGCCAGTTGGCGAACCTGATCTGCATCCGGGTCGCTAACCTCCAAAACGCGCAGACTTGCGAGCTGCCGCAGCGGAGAATAATCGCGAATCGGCGTCTGCTGAACATCCAGCGCTCGCAAGCTTGCCATCGCGCTTAACGGAGATAGATCGGCAACGGCCGACTCCGATAGAATCAGCTCCTTCAAGTGCTTGAGACCTTGCAACGGACGTAGATCCGTAACGGGATTGCCGCCCAGATACAGCGTCTTCAGCTGCGTGCAGCCGCTTAAAGCCGTAACGGAGCTGATCTCGTTCCTGCTTAGAACAAGCTCTCTTACTTCCTCGCAGCGGGCCAGCGGAGAAATGTCGGTCAGCCCCTCGCGGATAAACATCAGCCGTTTCGTGCGGAGAAATTTGTCCGGGGTGCCTCCGTTATTCGCGACCCGGGTTTGCCACTCTTGATCGAGCCCGCTCATCCATTCAGCGGCGTCCACTTCCGGCACCTTCGGCTGAACCGGTTCGAGCACCGGGAGTTCCAGCGAGCGCACCGCGTCGAACAGATGCGTGCTGCCGTCACGTCCCAATGTCCAATGACGGTATTCGTCCTCTTCATGTACGGTATAATTGCCGGCTTTAGCCGTATCGCGAATAAATTGCAGCCAATGCCTGAGATTACGGGCAATGACGTATTTGATTTCTTCGTCGCGGCCGAAATTGATGATCTGCCCTGCCGTCCCTTCCCGATCCGGGTCCATGTCGACTCCTAGATTGTTGCCGCCCCAATCTTTGCTGATCGGTAACCATCCGCGATTGATGTACCGCTCTTTAATCCAGCCTGCCGGAACGGAGTAATGCCCCGATTCCAGCCCCTCCATCTGCTCCTCTAGACCCTCCCAGATTCTCCACTCTGCCAGCATGCCCTCTAGCGAAAGAAAAGGCAGGCCGAAAAACAGGCCGGGTCCGTCCTCTTTTTCTCCGTTATGCGTCAGATAGAGCTCCCGCAGCTCCGCGGGCAAGGAATATCCAAGCTCTTCCTCCGCCTTGAGAAGCTCCTCCTCCACAGCTGGCGGATTCAGCGAATGGCCCAGCTCGGGAAGCTTGTCCCGCAGCAGCTCGGCGATCTCTTGTAGCGTTTGCTTCATTTCCATCCTCTCATCTCCCGTCTAAACTGCGCATATACCCGATTGAATCGGCTTCGTTTTTCGAACATTTTAACAATGCAAAAGTAAAGAGGAATAGTCAAGCGCATCCCGATACGGTAGAACGCATATTAAAACCCCGCCCCACCTCCGTCAATTCGGAAGTGAAGCGGGGTTGATTTATGCTATGGACGCGAGGTCCATAAACCCGTTTATTATTCTCCGCCCACGAATACGTAGCGGGCGATGACGACCACGAAGAGTACCCACATCAGCCAGTGAATCTTATGTTTCTTTTCGCCGGCCATGTTCGTTACGAATGCAAGCAGAACGTACGAAACGATACCGAAAGAAATACCGTTGGCGATGTTGTATGTGAAAGGCATGATCGTAATCGTAAGGAATGCCGGAATGCCGATTACCAGGTCATTGAAGTCGATATCTTTAACCGATTGGACCATGAGCACGCCGACGATGATCAGCGCCGCGCTTGTAGCCGGTGCCGGAACAAGCAACGCAATCGGAAGCAAGAACAGCGACAACAGGAAGAATACGCCCGTCGTTACGGCGGTCAAGCCGGAACGTCCGCCTTCCGCGATTCCCGCGGAGCTTTCGACGTAAGCCGTGACCGTGCTCGTGCCTAGCATTGCGCCGCCGCTGACCGCGACGGAGTCGACGAACATTGCTTTGCCGACTTTTTTGTTGCCCTCTTCTTTATTTTTGAAGAATCCGGCTCTGTTGGCCGTACCGACCAGCGTGCCGAAAGTATCGAACAATTCAACGAAAGTAAACGTGGCGATCGCCGTAAGGAGACCAGTCGTGAACAGATCCGCGAAGTCCATATGCCAGAAGTTCAACTCGCCGAAGTCCGGAGACCAGCTTGCGCTCTTCAGCGTGCCGAAGTCGACCAAGCCGACTGCCGGAATCGCGCCGAGCAGCGTAATGATCAGCATGCCGATCAGGATCGCGCCTTTAACGCGAAGCACCATCAGAAGACCGATAATGCCCAATCCCGCGATCGTAAGCCATACCGTTGGTTCCTTCAATGATCCCATCGTCAGCAGCGTGCCGCCGCCTTCGAACGTCAAGATCGTCATCAGGCCGCTCGTTTTCATTCCGACGATCGCGATGAATAGGCCGATACCGACCGTGATCGCGTGTTTCAAGGCGTCCGGAATCGCAACGACGAGTAATTGCCGAACCTGAGTTACCGTTAGAATAAAAAAGATAATCCCCGAGATAAAGACCGCTGCAAGTCCCATTTGCGGCGTAATCGGATGACCCGAAGCCTGGGAAGTGATGACCGTCGTCGCAAAAAAGGCATTAAGCCCCATTCCCGGAGCAAGAGCAACCGGAAAATTAACGAACAATCCCATCGCAATCGTAAAAATACCCGCTGCAAGAGCGGTTGCCAAGAATACGGACGTAAAGCTCAAACCCGCTCCCGACAAAATTCCCGGGTTAACTACCAGAATGTACGCCATTGTCATGAAAGTCGTAATCCCCGCCATGATCTCCGTGCGTACGTTCGATCCCAGTTCCTTCAGCTTAAAGAAACGTTCCATGTCTCGATAAACTCTCCCTTCAAAATTTGAATGAAATGGATAACTAAGAAAAAACATACAAAAAACCCGGAAGACGATTCTCCTCCAGGCTCCGCACAACCGGGAAATATATCAACACGCGGGAGCTAAGCCCCGCCGATGCGATACTTCCCTTTTCGTAGACAGATCATTTGCGGTGACCTCGTAGAGACTCCCGGGCCTATTCCCGGGATTATACGAAAAGAATATTCAGTTGCATGTCCAATCCATATTCTAGGTCGTTGGACCCTATCTGTCAACGATTATTTACGAATATTCGACAGGTTGTTCCCCTAAGAACGTTCGGAAAATACCGATTTCCAAGTTCTGTATTCATCCGGCTTCCATTGAAAGCGAAAACAAAGCAAACAAAGCAAATGTCCGTTGACATGAACGCGATCTTCCTCTATTCTGAATATATCAAATAGATATATCTTTTAGATATATTTTCAAAGGAGCTTACTCATGATCGAACTCGTTACGCTTGGCATGCTAATGCAAGGACGGATGAGCGGCTACGATATCAAGAAAATTACCGAGCAAACGATCGGCACTTTTTACAAAATGAGCTATGGCAGTCTATATCCGGCCTTAAAACGTCTCGTAACAGAGGGCTTCGTGACTGAAGAAGAGACGAATGACAGCAAAAACAAGAAGCTGTATACCGTAACCAATAAAGGACGGCAGCATTTCTTAGAATGGCTGAGCGAGCCGCTCAAATCAAACAAGCGCGAATATATGGTCAAAGTTTTTTTCTACGACTATCTCGACGAAGAGACAAAACGGCGCAACCTGCACGACTATCAGCGCTCCATCGAACGTACGCTTAACCAGCTCAAAGCCGTGCAAGCAGTTGTCTCTCAAGAACTGGATCAGTTGGATAAAAAGGATCAGTATTACTACCGTGTTTCCACGATGCATTATGGTCTGAAATTTTTTCAAATGGAAAACGAGTGGATTAAACAAATCATAAACAAGGAGAATTTTTAGCATGCACAAACAAGACGGTTACTCTGTAAAACGGCCCTACCTACTGATCCTTTGGATAGAGCTTGCCCTTATCGTATGCGTCGCCGGGGGAAGCGCCTATGTATCCATCGCCGAAATGACGCATCCGCTCGCACCGTTTCTAGGGTTTGTTCCTATCGCTTTGTTTTTATTGATCTACCTATCCGTAACCAAGAACTGGCGAACGTTCTATTTCGGCAGCCTGCGTAGCTTAACCGCAAAACAATGGGCAGAATACTTGCCATTGCTGCTGATCTTAATCCTTCTCGTCGTTGGCAACCGCGGCTTCCAGGATCAGCCCGTCTCCTTTTTCGTTTACATGCTGTTATCCCAGCTGTTGTTGGTCGGTTTTGTTGAAGAGACGTTGTTCCGAGGGATCATCCTGCGGGCTTTGATCCAGAGGGGAAAAGCTGTTGCGGTTGGCGTATCTAGCATTTTGTTCGGCGTTACGCATGCGCTGCAGGCGCTTGGCGGTCAATCTTTAGAGGATACGATGCTGCAAATCGCGTATGCCTTCATTCTCGGCTTTGTTCTTGCTTTGCTTGTCGTCAAAAATAAAGCGATTCTGCCATCCATTCTGTTCCACGGGTTACATAACTTCATTAATTTTACAGGCAACGCGCCAAGTACTCATGTTTATGACTTTCTAGTCATTGCGATCTTAATCGCTCAACTGATGTGGCTGCTGCGGCCGGATCGAAATAAGGTGGCCATTCTCGCGTAATCGATCATATCGGTTAAACATAAACAGCTTACCCCGTTCTTAGAATCGACGGGATAACGTTTATGTCGGAGATGATTCAGATAAGTATGGCGATTATTATACTTTGTGAATCATAAATAATAGCAACTCGTCTCTCTTACGGTCTGCCAGACCGTTAGAGCGTGTCAATCAAAAAAAAAACCACACCCTCATCGCCAAATTCTCAGCGATGCAGGTGTGGTTTACTGTTATCCGATCGTTATTCCCACTCGATCGTCGCCGGCGGCTTCGACGTAATGTCGTACACGATCCGGTTAACGTTCTGCACTTCGTTGACGATACGGTTGGAGATTTTCTCCAATACATCGAACGGAATACGCGCCCAGTCAGCCGTCATTCCGTCAATGGACGTGACTGCCCGAATGCCGACGGTATGGGAGTATGTCCGTCCGTCTCCCATGACCCCTACGCTCATCATGTTCGGCAGAGCGGTGAAATATTGCCAGATCTCGCGGTCGAGACCCGCCTTGGCGATCTCGTCGCGCAGAATCGCGTCGGATTCGCGGACGATCTCGAGTTTCTCTTCCGTGACTTCGCCCAGCACGCGAATCGCCAGCCCCGGTCCCGGGAACGGCTGACGCATGACGATCGCCTCCGGAAGGCCGCATTCCGCGCCGACTCTGCGCACTTCGTCCTTGAACAGCGTCTTCAGCGGCTCGATCAGCTTAAACTTCATATCTTCAGGCAGGCCACCGACGTTGTGGTGCGACTTGATCGTCTGCGCCGTCGCCGTGCCGCTTTCCACGATATCGGTATACAGCGTGCCTTGGGCAAGGAAAGTGAAGTCGTCGAACTTCGCCGACTCCTCCTCGAACACACGAATGAAGTCGTTGCCGATGATTTTGCGTTTCTGTTCCGGATCTTCGACACCCTTCAGATTGCCGAGGAACCGCTCGCTCGCGTCAATCTTCACGACGTTCATGCCAAACTTGCCAACGAACGTTTCCATCACGCTCTCTGCTTCGTCTTTACGCAGCAGGCCGTGATCGATGAACATACACGTCAGTTGATCGCCGATCGCTTTGTGAATCAGAACGGCCACGACCGAAGAATCGACGCCTCCGGACAGGGCGCACAATACTTTCTTGTCGCCGACTTCCTTGCGGATATCCGCAACCATATCGTCAATGAACGATCCCATCGTCCAATCTCCGCGGCAGCCGCATACGTTGAACAGGAAGTTGCGGATCATCTCGTTGCCGTGCTCCGAGTGGCGTACTTCCGGATGGAATTGCACCGCATAGAACTTCCGGTCTGGATCGCTCATCGCGGCTACTGGAGCGTGCTCTGTGCTCGCGTCCACGCGGAAGCCGGACGGTAGCTCGGTGACGTGGTCTCCATGGCTCATCCATACAGTCTGGCGGCTGGCCAGTCCTTGAACGAGCGCGGAGCCTTCGGCGAAGTCGATATCCGATTTGCCGTACTCGCGTTTGTGGGCAGGCTCTACCTTGCCGCCTTGCTGATGCGTGATCAATTGCATGCCATAGCAGATCCCGAAGATCGGAAGTCCGAGCTCATAGATCGCCGGGTCGACTTTAGGTGCTCCATCCGCATATACGCTTGCCGGTCCGCCAGAGAAGACGATACCTCTAGGCGCAAGCTCACGAATTTTATCCGCAGGAGTGTTAAAAGGAAGCAGTTCGCTGTAGACGCCGAGGTCGCGAATCCGTCTTGCGATCAGCTGGTTGTATTGTCCGCCGAAATCCAGTACCACGATCATTTCATGTTGGTTGTTAGTCACTTGTTCAACCGAGCCTCCCTCAATCAATTGAAGCTATTATAGCTTTGCGTATTCGGCAGCGTCAACCTTCAACCTTCCGCCAATTTCAGCTTTTTATCCGTCGGAAGGAATACGGCGAGAAGTCCGAGCAACGGAAGGAACGAGCTCAGCTTGATCACGAAGGAGATGCTGGTCACGTCCGCGAGCGTTCCGAGCACGACCGAACCGATCCCGCCCAATCCGAACGCAAGACCAAAGAACAATCCGGCCACCGTTCCCACTTTTCCGGGCAGCAGCTCCTGGGCGTATACGATGATGACCGAGAAGCCCGATAACAAAATAAATCCGATGCACAAGCATAACACGACCGACCAGAACAAGTTCGCGTACGGGAGCAGCAACGAGAACGGCGCGGTTCCTAAGATGGAAAACCAGATCATGTTACGTCTGCCGAACCGATCGGCGAGCGGACCGCCGAGGAAGGTTCCGACCGCTCCCGCGGTTAGCAGGGCGAAGATGAATACTTGCGCGTACTCCGTTGAGATGCCGCGATTATCGATCAGATAAAACGCGTAAAAGCCCGTCATGCTGGCCATGTATACGAATTTGGAAAATAGAAGCAGAATGAGGATCGTCATCGCGTAAGCGATCGTGCTTCTTGGCAGCGGCTCTTTATGTACCGCGCGTGTCTTGGCCGCGTTCTTGCGGGCAACGTGCGCTTTGTACCATTTCGCCACATAGAGCTGGACGACGAAAGCCGCGGCGGCTGCGATCGTGAACCAGATGATCCCGAATTGGCCGATCGGGACGAAGATCAGTGCCGTGAAGACCGGCGCCAGCGCTTGACCGATATTGCCACCGGTCTGGAAGATCGACTGAGCCAGCCCTTTGCGCTGTCCTGCCGCCAAGTGAGCCACCCGTGACGCCTCCGGATGCAAGACAGCCGATCCGAAACCGATCAATACGACCGACAGAAGAACCAACCCATACGTATCCGCGAATGCCAGCAGCACCATCCCCATTAGTGAGAATAGCACCCCCACAGGCAACAAAAACGGCTTCGGCCGACTGTCCGTATACAACCCGATCAAAGGTTGAAGCAGAGAAGCGGTAACGTTCAAGGTGAACGCGATCCAGCCGATCTGCGCGAAGCTGAGATTCATTGACTGCTGCATAATCGGAAAGATGGCCGGTATAACCGATTGGATCGAATCATTCAACAAATGGACGATGCTGATTGATAATAAAATAGAATAGACCGTGTTCGTCGGAAGACTAGACGCCAGCTTTGCCGCCGACGCTTTATTCATATTCATTTTCTCCACCTCTATCTTTTTTGTATTCATCCTATCATCTGACGTTTCAAATTAGACTAGAGCGTACAGCGGGCAACGGAACGAGGGTCGGAGTACGCTCCCCCCCCCCTGCTAACGGCCCGAATCGTCACGTTCCCGGAGCTGGCTGACGGTATAGTTCAAGTTCTGAAGCGTCCAATGCTCGGAAGCGGCGACGTCTTTGGCCTTGATCGCCTCGTATAGCTTCTCGTGACACTCGGTGTTCGGATCATGACCTTCCTTCTCCATCTCCAGCTTGCTGAGCGCCTCCCTCAGCACGGACGAGAACGTCCGATACAAATCCACGGCGACATGGTTTTTGCTTGCGACGGCGACGGCGATATGGAATTTAACGTCGGCGTTCACAAAGCCTTCGCGGTCCCCCTTCTTCAACGCTTCGGAACGTTGATCCAGATGGCGCCGCATTTGCTCGAGATCCTCTTCGTCCCTGCGCTCCGCGGCCAACCTCGAAATCTCAAGCTCCAGCATTTTCCTAACCTCGTACACCTCGAAAATCTCCGCCCGTCTCAACCGATGCTCGAGAGGCTCCTGGATGACTTGGGAAGAGGACGCCAAATACGTGCCGAAACCCTGCTTCTTCTCGAGCAGTCCGGCGTGAACGAGTACCCTGACAGCTTCACGGATCGTGGAACGGCCCACTCCGAATTGCTCCATCAGCTCGGGTTCGGTCGGGATTTTGTCTCCCTCCTTGAGCTCTCCACCGGATATTTTCTTTTGCAGTTGAACGACGACTTCGTCGACGAGTTTCGTGCGGCTTAAGGTTTGGAACGAAACCTTCGATTTCGGATTCATCAGATCATCTCCTGTATTTGCATTATAGACCGACGTCTCTACCAATCGCAACCATTTTTACATGAATGATTCAGTCTGTTCGCAGCGCGGCAAACACGTTGTCTACGTGCCCTTTGACCCGAATGTTCCGCCACTCCTGCGCTAGAATCCCGTTCTCGTCGATCAGAAAGGTGGAGCGAACGATACCCATATAGGTTCTTCCGTACAGTTGCTTTTCCTGCCAGACGCCATACAATTCGCAGACGCGATGCTCCGGGTCCGACAAGAGCGGGAACGGAAGCTCGTATTTCTCGATAAACTTATAATGCCGTTTTAGTTCGTCGGTGCTGATCCCCAGAACAGTCGCGTTCAACCTTCCAAAATCGGGAGTCGCGTCGCGGAAGTCGCAGGATTCTTGTGTACATGCAGCGGTCATATCCTTCGGATAAAAATAAAGCACGACCTTGCGGCCGCGATAATCGCTCAACCTGACCGTGCCCCCGTTCGTGGCGGGAAGCTCGAAGTCCGGGGCGGGTTGTCCGATGCGTGGTTGGGTCATCGTTGAAGCTCCTTCTAAGGTTACATTTTCTCGCCTTCAAGCCTATCACAGCATTCGGTGGAATTCAAAAATAGGACGTGTACAAGTAAAAAAGCGCCCGAAGGCGCTTCTTACGGCAATTCCAGCGTGATCTCCAACTCTTTAATGTAATTATTTAATCTTTCTCCGTTCGGCCCCTTAATCCACCCCGCATAAGGCTTAATCGTGATCGATTTCGGCAATGTCGCGGTTCCTTCGTAATTCTGCGTTCCTTTGAATAAATCTTGTTCTCCGACTCTGACGCCGCTGCTTCCGTTCACGCTCTTGAATTCGTTCCCGTTCTCATCGAAAAGCGCGTATAACAAAAACTTATTCCCGTTAAACCGAGCGGGCGGCTCCACCTCCGAGTTGGCGCTCATCCCCAACAAAGTGATCAGTTGAATCGTGGCCGGGGTAATCTCCAATTTCTCGATTCGCAAAGTGACACCTTCGTATTGCTTCTCTTCGGTTGAAGACAATTCGACCGCCCCCGGCGCGTTTTTCTCAATCGGAACGGTAAATTCATATATGCCGTTATCTACGCCTTTCCGCGGAGCAGTGGCAATCTTAAGCGTAAGTTCGAAAGCGTCGGGGAACTCGTACGCTTCGCTTGTTCTCCCGTCGAAGCCGGAATGCCCCATACTGATGATTCGAACCGCCGTACTATCGTCTATCCGTTTCGTCGCTCCGATGCTAAACGTATATGGACCTTCCTCTCCGTTCACCCTGGCATTCACGCTAAACGTTTCGATCGCGTAATCCGGCAGTTTTCCATCGACATGGACTTTAACCGCAACGGATAGCCTAGCCCCGTCGTACATGAAGTCGGATACCGTAACGGTTCGGCCGGATTTGGTCTGGCTGTAGGTTTCTTCTTTCACCATCCCGTTGAGAGTAGCGGCGATTAGACCCGCATCCCCGAAATGTTCATACAGACTATTGATCCATGGGAACTGTTTAAGCGATTTAGCCATAGCCGGCGAGATGAAACCCGAACCGATCAGAAGTACTCCCGCAATCAGCGCCGCGACGACGGACAAACCGGCGCGCATAATAATTCCTCGGTTCCGCCGACGATTGCGAATTGGCTTCAGATCGACTTCCGAAAGTCGCTCGTAGGTATGATCAAGAGCTTCTCTAATGCTATCGGGTATTCGATCGGATAATAAATCCTTGTTATCCCGTAACGAACGAATGAGTTTATCGTGATTCATAACTGCTCTCAACTCCCCTTAAAGGCTCTAGCCACAGCAGAAGCTTCTCCCTTGCGCGATAGAGCCTGCTCTTGACCGTACCCTCCGAAATGTCCAACGTCCTCGCCACCTCTTTGATCGGCAAGTCATTCATGTAATGGAGTACGATGACTAGCCGCATCGGCAGGTCCAAGCTGTCGATGGCTTCGCGCAACTCCATTCCTTCGTATCCCCCGGATGTGGAATGCTTGTCCGATAGGTTCGGTAACGGTATCTGTTTCTTTCGTTGTTTCAACAATCGGCGGCACTCGTTAATCAGAATTCGGATCATCCAAGTTCGAAAATAAGCAGGATCCCGTAACGCATGTACCGACTTATAGGCAGTTAACACCGTTTCCTGCATCGCATCCGCGCAATCTTCGTCACGTTGCAAGATCTGCTTGGCGACGGCGTACATCGGAGATTCCAATTGCCGCATCAGACGAGTGAATGCCTCCCGATCACCCTGTCTTGCTCGCATCACTTCCTGAATATCCATCTTCGCTTCTCCCTCGCGGCTGCTGCTCCCTCGCAAACGGAAGCGATCAGCATCGCTGACTCGATTAAGTAATTATTAATTAGATCACTCAAACGCCCGAAAGGTTCCCGACCGAAGAGATAACTATTTAGATTTATATTGGGGAGTTGTGGGGATGAATTGCCTCCCAAACAAAGAAGCCCTAAAGGGGTAACCTTTAGAGCTTCTTACCTATAGTTGGAGAATGCAATCTGAATAAGTCTTGTACCAATCAGGGCGTTGCGCTTTAATCAAAGATAACGCTTCGGTCAAAGTAATTCTTTTTAAGATTTCTTTCTTTATCCACGAAGAGGTTAACTCCCAAATTTGATCTTTCCACTTCATATCGATTTCTCTACCGCTCTTTAATTGTACTTCAAATACGGGTCTTAGTACTAAAGAGATACCCTATATGCTCTAATTGAAGATAAACACTTGGTTCACAATTATTAATGGATGTTTAATTATAAAAATTAAAGAAAACTTCTTTACTTCTTTTGCTTAATTCGTTGTCAATAATAAAAGCTATGACTTTTTCTCTTACTATTCTCTTTCCGGATTCATGGCTTGAAACTCGCTCATGTACTTGATCAGTGAACAATTCAAGCCATTCAATCTTAAACTCTTCATACTTAAAATTTTCAATATCAACTAATAAATCAAATATAGCATTATAATTATAATATTTTTTGAATTTCTCAGGATTGAGTAACTTATTATTAAAAATCAGCTCTGCTATGTTTTCTAACATACTATCAATCGGATCTGGAAATTCTCTAGTCCCATTATTTTTTTTATGAATAGCACCTTCTATTAAATCAACAATTTTATCTTCATATATTACTGAACTGGTAATTATTTTTTTCTGGACTGCGGAATAGTAAAGATCATAATTAAACTTACTATTTAAAAAAACTACTATAATTTCGCTTATTTTCTCTTTCTCTTCTACTGGATAGAATTTAAATAATGATACTAAAATTTTCCTTATTTCTAACTCCTGTGTAGTACTTGTTAAGGCTTTATAAGAATTTATATTCTCTGTGACATATTCTGAATTTTTATTTTTAATTATTTTTATTGTAGAATCCACCAGGTTTACAATTTCTGAATTAATATTTGATATATTCTTCTGCAAAATAACAACAAGTAACTTATCAAGAATTTTACAATTGATATTGCTTATAAATCGCTTGTGCTGCCCAACTATAAATATAGTAAAATTTCTTAATACAAGCTCACTTACGTTTTTCTCCTGTACCAGTTCTGTAAATTTTTTAATAATGAAAGAAAAATTTTCCTCATTTCTCAAATCAACTCTAGACAAGACAGTAAAAGAATTTTCTAGAACTTCATTAAAGAACAATGAAAAACCATTTGTGATTATAGAATTTATCATATTCTTAAAAGAGAGCAATAAATTATTAATATCTTCAACCTCAATCAACTGTAGATTATATTTAGTAAATAGTTTTTGAATATAACTCTTATCGAGGTAGGTTATCATAATGAAATATGTGAAATAATCCAGGTGATTCATTTTCACTTTTTTTCCTTTGAATCCAAAGAAGGGATTCTCATCAGTAACACTCTCATCAATACTTAAACTAATTATTACACCCTCAACATATCTTTTATAAACATCTCGTACTTCAGAATAGTTATCAAAAAATATAAAATTAGAGTTAATATAATCCCAAAAAAGTTTAACCTCACGTTGTAATTCATGAATTTTGCCAAACTTGGTATTACCGTAATACGTTGTATTTTTTTCTTCATCAACTTTGTAGACTAGGTTTGTAATCTTATTAAATGTCGAGTAAACGCAATTATAATTAATAATCTCCCTTACAAATGAAACACTTACTCGGCTTTGATCTGGAATACTGTAGAAAATAGTTTCAATATCTATTGAGTTAATTTCATCTTCAATAGATTTCCTTTGTTCTTCACTCTGAATTTTGTACCAAATACTCCTAGTTATTAGCTTCCCTACGGTATTTCTATTTACTTCAGATATGAAGTAAATATGATAGTTTTTGCTTCTAAATGAGTAATCGGAAATACGTTTAAGTAATTTATAGGCTTCATAAAATTCATCTGTTTTATAATAGGCGAATGCTTTTTTTAAGAAATGTTGCTCATTACCTTCGATAATTAACTCCTGTGCATCTGAATCGAGCCATTCCTTTATTTTTTTATAATCAATCTGAATAATATGATTAATAAGTTCTTCACTTTTTATTAATGAATTATTGAACTCGAATATTAATTTCTCTTTTTGACTTTCGATATTTCTTTCCTTAACTCCAACAACCTTGGCTTTTAAAAACACTTCACTAATTAGTCTTGCTTTTATTTGCGATAATACATCGTTACTCTTTTTCGACTCGTTCATTTGGTGAAACATTGAAATAACTTGGGGATCAGATAAATATATATATCCATCCAAACTAAAATCATATGAAATATTTACTTTTAATACTTCAAAAATATCCTGCAATCTGACGCTGTTTAACTTGTTCAAATTACTTAATTTTGTATGATAATAATCTAATACAGTCCCTAAATAATTATCTGAAGTACTTAAATATCTCAAAAAATTATATAATCGTATCGCCCTTTCATCCGAAAGATTATCTGGAACAATAGGGGAATACTCCTCTAAATTTTCAATTTCAGTGGTATAAAGAATATTAATCCCACGGTTTTTAAAATAGTTGTATTCGATGAGATTTAGACTCGAAGCAGTATCTGTACTTAAAAAGTATGTAGGCTGAAAATCTTTCTTCAAAGCATCTTTGACCCATTGGAATATTAGCTTTACATCAATGTCATTTACTGAATAGCCAACAAACAATACTAAATGTGTTGAAAGCAACGATTTCACATAATTCTCGATTAATTTAAAATTTGATGAATAGGACAAAAAGTCGTCTTCCTTTAGTACTATGTTCTTATTTTTTAAATCTCCGTGAATTTTTAAAATCATATTATTATTAGGGGTATAAGGTAAATCCTCGTCTTTCGATACAACATCATAAAACATTCCTTTTTCACGTGCAGCGTCTTCAATTAAATCATCAAAGTTCGTTGTAATGAAATGATATGGTTTTAGTTCCAGTAATGTTTTATGTAACGGATTCGGTTTAACATTTTTATTGAAAACCTTATTAATCAATTCGTAATATTCTTTTCTCCCTCTAGAATTATAATAATATTGTGGAATTCTTAAATAATCATCTTGGTTTAGATTATCACAATCAATTCCAAGACCCTCACCGAATCTTCTAACAAGTTCCTCCCAAGTAGGAAAACCAGAGTTCACCGATACTCCTGCCCCCACAAATATAATCAACTTCTTGTTATTAATAGCATCTCTAATGATTTTCTTACTTTCTCGAATAAAGGCTTTCACATTACTCACTCCAGATGCAATTTTAAAAGGGACTATCTGTTCTAGAAACCTTAATGCAAATACAGGAATATTATACCAGATTATTATAAGTAAATCCGGTTTATCCTATCGCGATGTAATACAACCCAAAAATGGACGGCTTACAGCCTTTCTAACGTTTCGAATGAATTTGCCTTTGTTCTATATCTTGAATAGAGACCCCAAGCTCGAGCACTGTTCTCTTTGCCCTAATTCCACTACAGCAACCCATTCTAACGGAACCCAGCGCCGTTATTTCATCGAAATCAACGTTTCACAAAATCTAACGGACGCCACAGACCTTATTGCGCCTCGCAAAGCGTGAATCCGTCCATGATCAAGCGAATAGCGGCTGTCAGTTCCGTTAGCATTCAAATCGGCGGCTGATCGGCAAATAACGGCTGTCAGTTCCGTTAGCTCCCCCGGCAGTTCCCGTCGGCAACACAAAAAAGCCCAACCCCCTCGCGAATACAAGAGGATTGAGCCTTTTTGTGACGAATTACACATGCCGTGACTCAGCTTCCCGCGCCCCGATACCGTTTCACGCCGTAGTTCCAGAAGCCGAGGCCAAGAGACAGCACGACGATGCCGACGACCGGAGTCAGCCACGGCATCCACCATTCATCGAGACGCCCGAGGAAAAACGACGCCGGATACACGCCCACGAAAGCGAACGGGAGAAGCCACGTCAGCAGAAACTTGATTGTCTTGTTATAGATCTCCACCGGATACCGGCCGTAGTTCTGAATGTTATAGATAAGCGGCCCGATTCCCGTCGGCGCGTCGGAATAGAAGGAGATCGCCGACATCGCCGTGTAGATGCCCATATAGATGAAGCAAGAACCGAGCACCATGACGATCAGGACAAGCGGATCGTACCAATGGAACGGCAGCCCGAGCGTCGACCAGGACGTGATCATAATAACCAGTCCGACGATGGCCCCGACGATCGAGGGCGGGTCCATATTCTCAAGCATGACCTGGGAGAGTGAATGCGCCGGCCGGGTCAAGACCCGGTCCATCTCCCCCTTGACGATATATCGCTCGCTGAAGTTCCATGCGCTGAAGAACGTCGAGAACAACCCTGAAGCGATCATAAAATAACCGTACACGAACACGACTTCCGCTTCGCTCCAGTTCCCGAGCGAAGGCGTATGCATGAACACGATAAAAATAAACACGAGGTTAAGCCCGTTGAACATAAGATCCGACAGCACTTCGACTAAGAAGTCGGCTCGGTAGCTTAGCTTCGTTTTCATATAATTGGCGAAATAATCGCGGTACAGGCTCACCATAAAAGCGAATCGACTCATCCTCTCAACCCCCTTGCACGAACAGCCGGCGGCGCGCCGCTCGCCAGACGAGCATAATCGGAATGATCAGTACGACCGTCCAAGCCACCTGCACGAGCAGCGCGTTCCATACGTCTGCTCCTTCTATACGCCCCGTGAACACAGACCCCGGCAAATATGTGATCGCCTGGAACGGCAGCCAGTTCAGCACCGATATTGCCCAACCAGGGAAAAACGCGATCGGAACGACGACGCCCGACAACAGGTCGACCATAATTCTTTTCATCGTCATCAGCCCCTGGTTGTTCTCGAAGAAAAACGCGCCCAGCCCGGTCAGGATATTCAACTGCGAATTGATCAGAAAGCTGAACCAGATCATCACGAAAAAGACGATCCACTGCATCGGGTCCTTCGGCAGCTCGATCGGGAAAATGAATGATACGACGATCATCCCCGGCACCATGAACAGAAGCAGACGGAACAGTCCCTCTCCGAATCCTTGCATCATTTTCACGAACAGGTAGGAATACGGACGGATAATCTGAATCGCCACGCTGCCATCGACGATCTCGTTCGAAATCTCGCGGTCCAGATTGTTGAAATAAAACGCCCGCGCCATCCACGATACGGCGACGTATGTGGACATCTGGATAACCGTGAACCCTTGCAGCGTCTCCGCTTCTCCGAAGATCGCTTTCCACAGAAAATAATAAGCCCCAATGTTAATGGCGTAGATCACGATGCCGCTGTAATAATTCACCCGATAAGCGAGCATCATCAGAAACCGAATGCGGACGAAATCCAAGTACATGCTTATCATCGTTCGCCCGCTCCCGCCTTCGCCGGCTCTTTCTCCGAAGCGTTATCATCGGATAGAGCAGACAAATCCCTCGGCGCCTCCGCGCTGCCCGACTGGTAGATCTCCCGCACGATCTCGTCGGTATTCGTCTCGAAAATCTTAATATCGCTGATCTCCTTCTGGCCAACCACGCGGGAGAGCACGTCCGACACGTTCATCTCGCGGGGAATCCACACCTTCGCGGTGACGTCATTCTCAAGCGACCAACGAACGGCCATATCCCCGGTATACGCCGACACCGCGGCAAGCGACACCGGATCGGTGAACTGGAATTGCACTTCCCGTCCTTTGCCCCACCGGGACTTCAGTTCTTCAAGACCTCCGTCGTAGATAATCCGGCCGTCGTCCAGCATAATGACCCGGGAGCAGAGCGCCTCGATGTCCTGCAAGTCGTGCGTCGTCAATAGAATCGTCGTGCCTTGCTCCTTGTTCAACCTTTTCAGAAACTCGCGAATCTCCGTCTTCACCACGATATCGAGACCGATCGTCGGCTCGTCCAGAAACAAGATGGACGGATTGTGCAGCAGCGCCGCCACGAGCTCGCAGCGCATCCGCTGCCCGAGACTCAGCTTCCGAACGGGGCGATTGAGCAGATCCTGCAGTTGCAGCGTCTCCACCAGCTCGTCCAAGCGCGCGCGAAAGTCCGCTTCCCCCACCCGGTATACTTTTCTGAGCAACTGGAACGATTCGATGACGCCAATATCCCACCAGAGCTGGCTTCTCTGACCGAACACGACACCGATGCCTTGCACGAATTTTTCTCTGTCCTTATAAGGAACGAAACCGTTCACGACCAGCTTGCCCGAAGTCGGCACGAGGATGCCTGTCAGCATCTTGATCGTCGTCGATTTGCCCGCGCCGTTCTCCCCGATATATCCGCATATTTCGCCTTGCGGAATCTGGAAGCTGATATCTTTAACCGCTGCCACCTCGGTATGCTCCCGCTTGAACAAATCCTTTAGAGCGCCCTTGAGGCCTTCGCGGTTTTTCTGTACTTTGAACTGCTTGCGCAGATCATGAACATCTATGGCTAACATGTGAACCTCCTGTGATCAAGTCGAGTTCATTAGGGCTTGCCGGCCTGGACATATCCCCTCTAACTTGCGTATTTGATGGCCTAAACTTTATAATTTTAACATACTGCTTACCGAGAGGACATAGAGCAATGCGCAAAAAGTGGAAGGTTACGCTAACGATCATACTGAGCCTGGTCTTTATTATTTTGTGTTTCGTCGGATGGTGGATCTGGTCCAATTATAACGAGCTCTCCCACGCCAAGAAGTCGAAGGAAGAGTCCCGGTTCGGCCATTTCGAGGAAAAGCAGGAGTACAAGCCGCCGGAATGGGAAGGCTCCGAACGGGTGAACGTTCTGCTGATGGGCGGAGACGAGAGAGGGCTGCGGAAAGGCGAAGTCGCCCGTTCCGACTCCATGCTGATCGCGTCTTTCGATCCCGTGAGCAAAAAAATCCATCTGTTCTCCGTCCTTCGCGACACGCACGTCGAGATTCCAGGGTACAAGGATAACCGCGTTAACGTGGCGATTACGCTCGGAGGTCCGGAGCTGGCGATGAAGACGATCGGCAATCTGACCGGACTGGATATCCAATATTACGTATACGCAGATTTTCAAGGGTTCATCCAACTGGTTGACGCGCTCGGCGGCGTGGATTTCTACGTAGAGAAGGATATGAAATATACGGACGCTGCGGACGGGCACAAATTCGATATCGATCTGAAAAAGGGCCAGCAGCATCTCGACGGCGACAAGGCGCTGCAGTACGTCCGCTTCCGGCACGACAAGATGTCGGATTTCACCCGCACCGAACGGCAGCGCGACTTCTTGGCAGCCGTCGCTGGCAAGCTGAAGAACGGGTGGAACCTGATCAAACTGCCGGAAATTCTCGAAGAGGTCATTCCGTTCGTGGAAACGAACATGTCAGCAGGGGACATGTTAAAGCTCGCGAGTCTTGGTTATAAATCCCACCAGGCGGGTTCCTCCCAGCTTCCACCGATGGATCTCGTCTTTGACGAGAAGGTGGGCGGCTCGGCCATGCTGGGCATACGCAACCGCGACGCGCTCAAAGGCTATATTCAAGAAGTGCTGGGCAAGGATGAGACGATGGAATCCCCGGAGCCTTCGCCTTCCTCGAGCGCTGGGGCGGGCACGAAGAAGTAAGGGGTTAGAAATATCGTGGGTGGAGGGTTACGCAAAATGAATCCAAGATTACGTTCAGCGCGACTGTACGAGGAAGCACAGCAGCATATCGTCGGAGGGGTCAACAGCCCCTCCCGTTCTTTCAAAGCCGTCGGAGGAGGCGCCCCCGTGTTCATGGAACGCGCGGAGGGCGCTTATTTCTGGGACGTCGACGGCAACAAATATATCGATTACTTGGCCGCGTTCGGTCCGATCATAACGGGACACGCCCATCCTCGGGTTACTGAGGCGATCGTGCGGGCGGCGCAGAACGGGACGCTCTACGGTACCGCGACGGAACACGAGATCCGGCTGGCGCAGGCGCTGAAGGAAGCTATTCCGTCGATGGATAAAGTACGCTTCGTCAATTCCGGCACGGAAGCGGTCATGACGACGATCCGCGTCGCCCGGGCGTTCACCGGACGGAACAAGATCATCAAGTTCGCCGGCTGTTACCACGGGCATGCCGATCTTGTTCTCGTCGCCGCTGGCTCCGGCCCGTCGACGCTCGGCATTCCCGACAGCGCGGGTATTCCGCCGAGCATCGCGAGTGAAGTCATTACCGTACCGTTCAACGAATTGGATGGGCTGCGCGCCGCGCTTGAGCAATGGGGCGACCAGGTCGCGGCCGTCATGGTCGAGCCAATCGTCGGCAATTTCGGCATGGTGATGCCGAAGCCTGGTTTCCTGGAGGGACTGTGCAAAATGGCCCGCGAGGCGGGCGCGCTCGTCATCTACGACGAGGTTATCAGCGCGTTCCGCTTCCATTACGGCTCGGCGCAGACATTCTCCGCTTTCCCGGATCAGGACGCGGTCCGTCCGGATCTGACCGCCCTTGGCAAGATCATCGGCGGCGGACTGCCGATCGGCGCCTACGGCGGACGCGCCGATCTGATGGAAATGATCGCGCCGCTTGGTCCCGCATATCAGGCTGGCACGATGGCCGGCAATCCGGCGTCGGTGCTGGCCGGCATCGCCTGCCTGGAAGTGCTGCGCGAGCCGGGCATCTACGACCGCATGGAAGCGCAGGCCACCCGGCTATGCGAAGGCCTGCAGGCTTCGGCGGACAAGCATGGCGTGCCGCTGACGATCAACCGGATCGTCGGGGCGTTCTCCACGCATTTCTGCGCCGGTCCGGTCACGAACTACGAAGAGGCGCAACACTCCGACGGCGAGCTGTTCGGCCACTTCTTCCGCTGCATGCTGGAACGCGGCGTCTATCTGGCTCCGTCCAAGTACGAGGCGTGGTTCCTGACGACGGCGCATACCGAAGCCGATATCGACGCAACGCTGGCCGCTGCGGAGGATTCGTTCCGCGAGATGGCGGCGGATCGTTAGTGTGGTGTGGTATGACCCATGCCCTTATGGCTATGCCCTAATGTCTGTGCTCTCATGGCTAACGGACGCCAGCGCCGCTATGTCTCCGAAATTGGCGTTTTCTGAAATCTAGCGGACACCAGGGACCTTATTATCCTCGATAAGCACAATTTCGGCCTTATTCGAGCGATTAGCGGCTGCTGCGTCCGTTAGAATTTCATTCGGCGGAGAATCGAGCAATTAACGGCTGTCATGTCCGTTAGAGTGTTACAATCGGTGCCATGTCCGCGCCAACACTACGAATCAGCACAGTCGTGCACATCTAGTTACTCTCCTCGCCCAACGTTTCTACGAACCGCTACCGTCTCAGAGACTAATTGGCTATCCCATGTTACGTTTCTGCTATTCAGCACCGTTGTGCGCACCTAGTTACTCCCGCTCTTCTGGCTAACGGACGTCAGCGCCGCTATTTCTCCGAAATCGGCGTTTTCCGAAATCTAGCGGACACCAGGGACCTTATTATCCTCGATAAGCACAATTTCGGCCTTATTCGAGCGATTAGCGGCTGCTGCGTCCGTTAGAATTTCATTCGGCGGACAATCGGGCAATAGGTGCCGTCAGATCCGTTAGCTCGGGTGAGGTGAATTGATCATCGCCCACGCTGGGCATACAAGAAAAGGAGCTAGCACACACAAGTGCTTAGCTCCTTTTCTTTCAACTATTCTTATTTGGAAGCGGCCTTATCGGCTTCCGGAGAGGCCGCGCTTTCCTCCGCAGCAGGGACCGTCGCATTAGCGACAGCGTTCCCCTTCACGTCGATCAGCTTCGCTTCCGTATCAATCCAGACGCGCGCCAGGCCGCTCCGGAACGCTTCGGCCGAATCGTACCGAGCCGGAATAACGACTTTTCCTTTTTTGTCGATATAGCCGTACTTGCCGCCTTCCTCGAAGTATGCCAAGCCGTCATGGAAATCACCGACGTCCTTGTACTTCGTTGTCAGCACTTTCTCGCCCTTCCGGTTCACGTAGGAGAATACTCCGTCATCCGCTACTGCGGCGAGCCCTTCGCTGAACGAGAAGCCCTGGGCGTATGCTGCCGGAATCGCCAGCTCCCCTTTGGCATTTACGTAACCGAAAGAACCTTCTCCGTTCTCCCCCTCCGCTTGAACGAGACCCAAGCCGTCGCTGAAGTCGAACGCGTGCTGGTAGATCGCCGGAATGACGACTTTACCCGTCCGATCGATGTAGCCGTATTTGCCTTCGATCTGAACGGCCGCCAAGCCCCCGGAGAAGTAAAAAGCGTCTTCGAATTTCGGCGGAACGACTTCCTTGCCCGAATGGTCGATGTACCCGAACAGCTCTCCTTTGCGTACGAGAGCCAAACCTTCGGAAAAGTCGAACAACTCGTCGTACTCGGGGCTTAGTATCGTTTTACCCGTCGGGTCGATATAAGAAGACTTATCGTTCAGTTCGACTAAAGCCAAGCCGTCCGAGAAATCAAAGGCTTGGTCGTACTGCAGCGGGATTACCGCTTTGCCCGCGTAATCGACGTAGCCGAATTTGCCGTTTTTGCTCACGATCGCCCGGTCTTCGCTGAATCCGTTCGTCTCGTCGTATTTCGCCGCGATAACCGGCTCGCCGAATACGTTAACGAACCCTTGCTTGCCGTTGCTCTCGTAGGGGCTTAGTCTCGGAGTAATGCGGACCGTTGAAGTCGCGCCGTCCCAGATGACCGAGGCACCGAACAGTTCGCCCGTGGCGCGGGCCGGCACCCACAGCTGGCCGTCCTTCCATACGGCGGCTTCACGCAGCGGCGTTTGCGCCCCGTTTACGGTCGCCGTCTTGGCATCGGCGACGAGAACGATCGTGCGTGTGCCTTGCGACAAGATTGTTGCCTGGGTCGATTGATCCCATTTCAGCGTCGCGCCGATGGAGGACGCGAAAGTTTTGGCAGGAACGTAGGTCGTTCCCTTGATCGTGGCTGTTTTCAGCCCGGCTTGCGCAAGGCCGTCCACGGAAACGGCAGGGTTTACCGCCGCATTAGCGGACGGCGTGTAGCCGAAGGTCAAGATTTGAGCGGCCGCGAGTGCGGTTGCCGCAGCGAACATTCCTTTACGGAATGCAGGACGCGAAAGAGGTTTGGACATGGGACATTTCTCCTCGTTTCAATGGGGATATATAAAGATCATTTTTTTGCGCAAGCGGCTTACTTTTTCACATAGATTTGGTCGAACGTTCCTTTGTCCGCGAAATGCTCGGCTTGCGCTTTATCCCAGCCGCCGAATTCGTCGATCGTGATCAGGTTAAGAGTCGGGAAATTTTTCTCAAACTCCTTGGCGACTTTGGCATTAATCGGACGGTAAAAGTTTTTCGCCGCGATTCGTTGACCTTCTTCCGTGTACAGATAATCCAGATAAGCGGTCGCGACTTGGCGCGTGTCGTGTTTGTTGACGTTTTTCGTAACGACAGCGACGGTCGGCTCGGCCAGAATACTCAAGGAAGGCGTCACGATCTCGAACTTGTCGCCGTACTCCTTCTTCGCCAAATAAGCTTCGTTCTCCCACGCGATCAGAACGTCTCCGATTCCTTTTTCGATGAACGTATTCGTCGATCCACGAGCACCTGTATCAAGCACCGGTACGTTCTCGAACAGCTTCTTCACGAACTCCTTCGCCTTGTCTTGGCTGTTGTTGTTATGCTTCAGCGCATAGCCCCACGCCGCCAAGTAGTTCCAACGTGCGCCGCCGGACGTTTTCGGATTTGGTGTGATGACTCCGACGTCAGATTTGATCAGATCGTCCCAGTCCTTGATCTTCTTCGGATTGCCTTTGCGTACGAGGAACACGATCGTCGATTTGTAAGGGGCGCTGTTATTCGCCAAGCGCTTCTGCCAGCCTTTGGCGATCAGGCCTTTATTCTCGATAGCCGTTACATCGTACTCGAGCGCTAGTGTGACGACGTCCGCCTCGAGACCGTCGATGACGGAGCGAGCCTGTGCGCCAGAACCGCCGTGGGATTGCTTGATGTTGACCTTTTGGCCGGTTTTCTTCTCCCAATACTTCGCGAAGGCCGTGTTGTATTCCGCGTACAATTCGCGGGTCGGATCATAGGAAACGTTAAGCAGGTTAACCGATTTCTTTTCCGATTTCTTGGTGACGGCTCCGAAAACGGTAGACGTCGAAAGCACGAAAGCCAATGCGGTAAGCAAAATCAGACGAAATGATTTTTTCATGCGGATAACTCTCCTTTTAATGGTGGAATAAGAGCATAAACGCGAAAGACTCCGACACTGCAAAACCGACAGCCCTGCAAAACAGGCCATACAGAATGCAATGTTCGGAGTCCTCCGGTTTACCGGTCGGTTCCATGACGTGATCCAATTGGATAATGCCATCATATTCCAGACTATTCCTAGTTGTCAACTATGAATTAATGATTGACATCAAATGGATTGTGTTGCTACAATCTTTTCAAAATATCCAATAATTCCTATTGGAATTCAATCGAGAGGGGATCAACCATGTTTAAGAACATACACCGGAGGCGTCGTTCCGCCCTATCCGGAATTGTGCTCGCACTGGCAGCGTTGACGATTACGGCTTGTTCGGGCTCGGACTCGGACAACAAGCAAACTGCAGCCGAAGCTGAGGCAGCCGTGCAATCCGATTACTCCAAACCCGTGCACCTCGTAAGCGCGACATCAACTGGAACAGCGGCCGTATTAGAAGACATCAATGCCGCGTTCATCGCTAATTGGAAAGAGCGCACCGGCCAAACGGTGACGATCGAGCAAATCTCCGGGACCTCCGGAGCGCAGAAGGACGCCATCATCGGCAGCAGCCTAAAAGCCGATATCGCTATACTAGGCGTAGGAATCGATATCGACGCGATCCAAACCGGGGGATTGGTTAAAGAAGGCTGGCAACAGCGTTACGACTTCAACAGCTCCCCGTTTTCGACCGCCGTCGCGTTCGTCGTACGCGCCGGAAATCCGAAAGGCATTGCCGAATGGGAAGATCTGCTGCAAGGCGACGCCAAGATCGTTACGGCTAATCCGGCGACGGACTCCGACGCGCGTTGGTATTACGCGGCGCCGTGGGCTTATTCGCTGAATCGGCAGGCCGACGATACCGCCGCGGCCAAAGCGGCGGTCGCCAGCTTCCATGAGCGGGTGAGCAAGCTGGCGAAAGACGACGCGGAAGCCGAAGGCGTATTCCTCGGCGGCGAAGGCGACGTCTGGGTAACGACGGAGAGCAACGCGCTGCGGGTAGCTGGTACGTCGGGCAAAGGCAAAGTCGAGGTGATCGTGCCGTCCGTTACGTTGTCGGTGGAGCCGATCGTCTCCGCCATCGACGCCAACGCAGACGCCGACGGCTCGCGCGAGGTCGCGAATGCGTATGCCGATTATCTGTTCACGGGCGATGCGCAGACGATCGCGGCCAAACACGGCTTCCGCCCTCGCTTCGCTTCCGTAGCCGAAGAGTTCGCGGATGTGTTCTCTTCCGATGTTACCTTGCTCACGGTCGATGACAACTTGACCGGTTGGGAGGATCTGCAGCAGGCGCTGTTCGCGGAGGACGGCGTGTTCGCGGGACTTCCGAGCAAGTAAAAAAGCGCGGTCACCGGCTAATTACCGGGACCGCGCTTTTTTAGGTTCCGCCTCCGTCTCCCGTCTTCCAATTCGGTTTCGCCTGACTACATCCTCCCGAACCTCCATTTCCCGCCGTCCAATTCGGTTTCGCCTGACTACATCCTCCCGAACCTCCATTTCCCGCCGTCCAATTCGGTTTCGCCTGACTACATCCTCCCGAACCTCCGTCTCCCGCCGTCCAATTCGGTTTCATCTAACTGCGCACTCCAAAAACTCTGTTTTGCGAGATCTAATTCGGTTTCGCCTGACTGCATTCTCCGAACCTCCATTTCCCGCCGTCCAATTCGGTTTCGCCTGACTACATCCTCCCGAACCTCCGTCACCCGCCGTCCAATTCGGTTTCGCCGAACTAAGCAAACAAAACAGGGATCCCCCTCTCAGTGGATCCCTGTTCCCGCTATAAGCTTCCCACCGATTACCTGACTTCCCGATGAAGCGTGTGCTTCTTAAGACGCGGGCTGTATTTTCTCAGTTCGAGCCGTGACGGGTGCGTTCGTTTGTTTTTCGATACTGTATAGTTGCGGTCCCCGCATTCCGTGCATGCTAGAGTAACGATGACTCTCATCCTACAGCCTCCTTTTATTCCGTTCGTTATGTCCTATTACGATTGAAACTGCTCTTCCAACTGCACCTCTACTTGATTCGGGAACCGGTCGGGGAACGACTTCCAATCCAGTTTCATTTCCTCGTCCGTCAGCAGGCAGGCGTCCAATTCACTCATCAGCTCCGGTCGGTTCATCGACATGCCGATGAAGACGACCTTGTTCACCCTATCGCCGTAGACGGAGTCCCAGTACCCAGCGACCTTCGGGTCATCGCGCAGAATCGCTTCCCGCTCCCATTCCGGAAGAGTCGCGACCCAATAACCGGCGGGGCCGAATTGGATCGACGGCCCGGCCTGGCTGAAGCTCTGTGCCATTTCATTACGCGTCGCGAGCCACATGATGCCTTTGGCGCGCACGACCTCCGCTGGCCATTCGCTCATCCACTCCATCAAACGTTCCGGATGAAACGGACGAACCCGCTCGTAGACGAACGACGAAATGCCGTACTCTTCCGTCTCCGGGACGTGGTGCTCCTTCTCCATCTCTTGGATCCAACCAGCCGAGCGGCTCGCTACGTCGAAATCGAACAATCCCGTGTTCAAAATATCCGAAGCTTCGATTCGTCCGAACTCGGACCGAATCAGCTTGGCTCGCGGCTGCAGCGTCCTCAGCACCTTCTCAAGCTCGGTGAGCTCTTTCTCTCCGGCCCTGTCGCATTTGTTCAGAATCAGCACGTCACAGAACTCGATCTGGTCGATCAGCAGATCAACGACTTCTCTCGTATCGCCCTCTCCGATCTCCTGCTTGCGGTCCATCAGCGTCTCGCCGGACGAGAAATCGCTCCAGAAGCGGTAAGCGTCCACGACCGTCACCATGCAGTCGAGCCGGCAGAACTTCGTTAGATCGATACCGTGCTCCTCGTCGATATACGTAAAGGTCTGAGCGACGGGGATAGGCTCGCCGACGCCGGTCGATTCGATCAATACATAATCGAAACGCCCCTCTTTCGCGAGACGCTCTACCTCGCGCAGCAAATCCTCCCGCAGCGTGCAGCAGATGCAACCGTTGGACATCTCCACGAGTTTCTCTTCGGTGCGGGACAAACCCCCTCCGTCTTTGACCAGCTCGGCATCGATATTCACGTCGCTCAAATCATTGACGATGACGGCAACCTTCAGGCCTTCTCGATTGTTCAGCACATGATTCAGAATCGTCGTCTTGCCCGCGCCCAAATACCCACTTAACACTGTTACCGGCAGCTTGCCGTCCATTTTTTCGATCATTATAACGCATCTCCTATCCGTGTATGTTCTTTATTCCTTCAACGCTTTCGCCAATGCCGCCAGATTGTTCGTCATCACGCCGATATAGTCAAGCCCGGAAGCGGCCTCTTCGTCGGTCAATCCTTCAAGCGGATTGAGGACGTCCGTCTTGGCCCCGATCTCGTTCGCGATCGTCTGGGCGACTTTCGGATCGACCAGCGTCTCGAAGAAAATCGTTTTTACTCCGTGTTCCTTCGCGATCGCGACCACCTCGGCCATCCCCTGCGGAGAAGGCTCCTGATCCGGCGATAGCCCCGCGATCGGAACCTGCGTCAAATCGTACGCTTTCGCCAGATAACCGAACGCCGCATGCTGCGTAACGAATTCCTTGCGCTTCGCCCCGTTAAGCTCCTTGCGGAACTTCTCGTCGAGCGCCAGCAGCTTCTTGACGAAGGCGTCCGCATTCGCTCGATACTCGTTCTTATGCGCGGGATCCGCTTGGGCCAGCGCCACTTCGATATTGCGGACTTCTTGCTGGGCAAGCGTAGGATTCAGCCATACGTGCGGATCCAATCCATGTTCATGTTCATGCTCGTCTTCGTCTTCATGTACTTCCGCCCCATGTTCATCGGCTTCATCCCCATGCTCGTGATCATGATCGTGCCCGCCATCCATGAGCTCGATGCCTTGGCTCGCTTCCACGTCAATCCGCTTGTCGCTTTTCGCGCTTTCCAGCGTTTTTTCGGCCCAGCCTTCCACGATCCCGTTATAGACAAACACGTCCGCTCCTTGAATCGTTGCAATGTCTTTCGGCGAAGGTTCCCAATCGTGAGGCTCCGCTCCCGCTGGAATCAGGCCTACGACCTCCGCATGGCTGCCCGCCACTTGCTTAGCAAACTCGACCATCGGATAAAACGTCGCAACAACCTTGATTTTTGCTCCTTCTTCCGAGCCCGAGTCGGCCTTCTCGTTCGATTGGCCGCATCCCGCCAGCAATAACGCCGTAATCGCAATACCCGCTAATCCTTTATACAACCGCTTCATTTTCGATTTCCTCCCTATTTCTCCTTGCTTAATCAGTGAAGCATCGGCTTCTCCTGCCGAAGCGCCCCGATATCTTCCGTTTGTTTTGCCAATCTCGAATCGGCGTTTTTCTTGTTTCTGAGTTTATTGATTTTCGCGACCGCTTTCCGGATCGTCATCCCCGACACCAGCATAACGAGCAGCGTCAGAGCGATCGTCCCTCCCGGCGGCGTGCTCATCCCGTATGAAGCCGACAGCCCTCCGAATACGCCCACGACGCCGATCAGCATGGCCAGCAGCAATGCCGCGTTAAAGCTCGGCGCAAGCCGTATCGCCAAAGCCGCCGGAAGCACGATCAGAGAAGATACGAGCAGCACGCCGACGATCGGCATCGCGGCCGCCACGATCATGCCCGTCACGATACTGAAGAGCAGCGATACGAGATGAACCGGCACACCGTTGGCCTTGGCCGTTTCCTCGTCGAAGGTCATTAAGTACAGTGGTTTTCTGAACAAATAGAAAAACAACGCTCCCACGATCGCGACGGCGGCGATCAAGATGAGCTCCGTCTGCCTTACCGCGACGACGGATCCGAACAGATAGGACGAGAAGCTCCGGTTGATTCCCGAATTCATCGACATGAGGACGACCGCCGTCGATAACCCTCCGATCATAATGATCGCGATGGACACTTCGGAATACGTTTTGTACGATCTCCGGACATATTCCACGACGATCGCGCCGATGACGGCGACCGCGAATCCGGTTAACGGCGGGCTTCCTTTCATGAGCGCACCTGCAGCTACGCCCGCAAGCGAGACATGCGACAGCATATCCGCCATTAAGGCCTGCCTTCGGAGCATCAGATATACGCCAAGCGCCGAGGCGATCATCGCGATAATCCCGCCGGCGAAAAATGCCCTCTGCATGAAGTCGTAGTGCAGCATTTCCACCCCATCGCCTCCTTTCTCTCCAACCTGATGATGCGGTCGAGATACGGCTCGGCGTCCGGCAGCTCGTGCGTGACCATGACGACCGTCAGCCCTTTCCGCTTGACCATCTCGCTCAACCGCTCGTACATTTCGGTACGGCTCTGCGTGTCCATTCCGGTGGACGGTTCGTCCAGAGCCAGGAGATTCGGCTGCTGAGCCAGCGCCCGGGCCAAGCAAATGCGTTGCTTCTGTCCGCCCGATAGCTCCCCGATTTTCCGGTTGCGGTGCTCCCACATCCCGACTTGCCTCAACGATTCCTCCACGAGACGCAGATCCTCTTGGTTCGTTCTCCGCAGCCATGATCCCCGCCCGTATGTACCGGACAGAACAAATTCAGATACTTTGCTCGGAAACCCGCTATTAAACGAGGCGATCTGCTGCGGCACATAACCGGCGACGAGTGTGCTTCCGTCCGCCCTCTTGCGTGCTCTGGCGACTTCTCCACTCCACGGCTCCAGCAATCCTAAAATCAGCTTGAGCAGCGTTGTTTTGGAGGCACCGTTCGGTCCGGTCACCGCGACGAATTCCCCTGAACGGATTTCTATATTCACGTCTTCCAGACATGGAGAATCCCCGTACCCGAAAACGACGTTGTTCATCATCACCAATTGCAACGACAGCGACCTCCCTATCATAATTCGTAATTATTACTATTTGAAATTAAGATGAAAGCCGGACAACATCTCCGGCCACCGAACACTAATCGTAACAATTACGTATAAGAATATCAACCCATCGCGCCTAAGTCAACAATTAATCTTCGCTTCAAGTTTGGTCCGCAGAATTAGCGGTGAATGCGAGCAGCCCACTCCATTGTCGCTTTTTACGACAATGAGAGGGGCCTCACTTGATCCACCCACTCCATTGTCGCTTTTTACGACAATGAGAGGGGCTTCGCTGGATCCACCCACTCCATTGTCGCTTTTTACGACAATGAGAGGCGCCTCGCTGGATCCACCCACTCCATTGTCGCTTTTTACGACAATGAGAGGCGCCTCGCCGAATCCACCTACTCCATTGTCGCATTTTACGACAATGAGAGGAGCCTCGCTGGATCCACCCACTCCATTGTCGCTTTTTACGACAATGAGAGGCGCCTCGCCGAATCCACCTACTCCATTGTCGCATTTTACGACAATGAGAGGAGCCTCGCTGGTCCGGTTGTATGCGGAAAGGTCATCTACATAAAAAGAGCGCCCCCTTTTACCGGGAACGCCCTTTATCCTCTTCCTCTTCATCGGAACGATTCAATTTAACGCCTTCGTACCTGTCGTCTACTTCCCGGGCAAGCGCGCGGTAAGCTCGCGTCTCTTCTACCACGGGATCAAGCTTCGCTTGTATGCGAATCTCCCAACGGGGCAGCAGTTGCTTTGCGGCTTTGGCTTCGGCTTCCTCTCCGTCAGCCCCCTCCTCCAACCGTTCCTCCGTCAACTTGCGAGCTAACAATTCCTCGGCTTCGTGCTTCTCCACTACCTTCGCCCCCTTGTCCATAGGATGGTCGAAAGACCGCCTTCTCATGTGTTCGCTGCCACTTGCAACTCGCCGAGCAATTCGCCATGAATGCGCCCGTTGGTCGCCACGACGTTGCGCACAGCAAGCTGATACGGCTCCCCTACAGTATCCGACATCCGGCCACCTGCCTCTTCGACTAAGAGCGAGCCCGCGGCAATATCCCAAGCGCTCAGGTTCATCTCCCAGAAGCCGCTCAGTCTGCCCGCGGCGACATAAGCAAGATGCAAAGCCGCGGAACCGGCAATTCGCAGATTGCGCACTTTAGGCGCCAACGCCTGAATACCTTTCATATTGGCAGGCAACGCTACGTGCGGATCGGCTGGAAAACCGGTCGCGATCAGGCTTTGGTTTAACGTCGCCTCTTGAGAGACTTGCATTTTGCGGCCATGCACGTAAGCGCCCTTGCCCCGCTCGGCCACGAACAACTCGTCCCTAGAAGGGTCGTACACAACACCTACGATAACCTGTCCGCGATGCGCAAGCGCGATAGACACTGAATAGAACGGGAATCCGTGCACGTAATTCGTCGTTCCATCCACGGGATCTACGATCCACAAATACTCGGCGTTGCTCACGTCCTGCAAAGCTTTGGCCGATGCCTCGGGTCCTGGCTCGACGCCTTCTTCCCCCAGAAAAGAATGGGTCGGGAAGTGGGTGCCGATCAAGTTGCGGATCATACGTTCCGCTCCCTTGTCCACTTCGGTGACCAGATCTTGCATCGAATATTTCGTATCCAATTGGGTTATGCTTCCTATTTTGCTTTTGATCCATTCTCCCGCTTTGGCGGCGCAATTGACGGCAACCGCGGTAAAGCTCTTGCCGCCGATCACACTTTCCGGTTGATTGGCTTCCATATCTATCATCCCTCTAATCTTCGAAATCGGTTGCATAATAAGAACCGGGTTGTCCCTCTATTATCATATACGAAATTTCGTTAAAGCGGTTGCGGCGATTGACCGCAAATAGCCGGTTCGCCCCGCCCGTTTCTAATGAGATTACTCTTATTGTTCCCTACTCGGAATGGAATTAACTGTCACATCGCGATTTCAAGCGCCGGCTCCCGACGAAGAGACGAAAAGCCTCCTCCGCGATGGTCGCGGAAGAGGCCCGATAATCTCAAGGAAGATTAGCCTACAATATTATACCCGTTGTCGACGTGTACGACTTCGCCCGTAACTCCGCGAGCCCACGGACTCATCAGGAACAGCGCTGCATCTCCGACATCGGAAGCTTCGGTATTGCGGCGCAGAGGCGCTTTCTCCTCGACGTGCTTCAGGATCGTGTTAAAGCCCGCGATTCCTTTGGCAGCCAAAGTACGGATCGGGCCGGCCGAGATCGCGTTGACGCGAATGTTGTTCGGGCCTAGATCGCTGGCCAGATAACGAACGGACGCTTCCAGCGCGGCTTTGGCAACACCCATGACGTTGTAGTTCTGCAGCGTGCGCTCAGCTCCGAGATAGGTCAGCGTCACGATGCTGCCGCCTTCGGTCATAAGCGGATAGAGACGCTGTGCAACTGCCGTTAGGGAGTACACGCTCACGTCGTGAGCCAAGGCGAATCCAGCCCGGGACGTATCCACGTACAATCCGTCTAGTTCTTCCGCTTTGGCGAAAGCGATGCAGTGCGCGAGTCCATGCAGTACGCCAACCTCTTGTTTAAGCTGCGCGGCCAACGCTTCGATATCTTCATCGGAAGCCACGTTGCATTGCAGAGTTAGAGAGCCCTCGATCGTATTCGCCAGCTTTTTGACCCGTTCTTCGACGCGTTCGTTCTCGTATGTAAACACCAAACGTGCCCCTTGGGACGCAAGCGATTGCGCAATGGCCCAGGCGATGCTGCGCTCGTTGGCGACGCCCATGACCACGATGTTCTTGCCTTGAAGCAATCCATTCATTCGCGGAAATCCCCCTCTTCACGATTGAGGCTGCCTTCTCGCATCCGTAAGCCGGACAAGCCCCTTCATTTTCCAACGTACCGTATTTCAGAAGGGATTGCAACCACGAATTCATGGCCTTGCAGCCTTATCAGCACGGCAATTCAACGGTTCCGCCGTCGAGGACGCGAACTTCTTCTCCCGCCGCCTCCAACGCCCGGAATTCGTCCATCAACTTGAGCAAAGCCTGGTCCTTCCGCTTGGCCTCGATCATGACGTCGACTGCCGGAGTCGTACTGGAAATGGACCGCAGAAAAGAGAGCAACGGTTCCATGTCGAGGTAATCGGCGTGGCCTCGCGGATCGGAAGCGTTCTTGGGACTCGAAGCGTGGATTTTCGGCGGCAAGACCTGAGAAGTCCCGGCGTGCACGACGTTCCATTGAAGCTTGTCCCACGTCGCCAGAATACGGGGCCACAAATCAATCGCTTGTTCACCCCCCGGATTCACCGCATGATGATGGATATCGAGCACCATCGGAACGCCGACTTCCTCCGCGATCGCAAGTGTCTCGGCCGCCGTGAACGTCTTGTCGTCGTTTTCCAAAGTCAGCCGCTCAGTAATCCTTCGTTCGATTTTGGCGAATTGATCAATGAATCTCCGTCCGGACGCCGCTTTGTCTCCATAACTCCCGCCTACATGTATGTTGTTCAGCGCTTGTCCGTCAAGCCCCATCGCTTCCAGCATCCGAACATGATAATCGAGAACGTCAACTGACTTGCGGAAAACCTCCTCGCGCGGCGTGCTCAGTACCGTAAAGTGATCGGGATGAAAAGAAACCCGCATTCCCTGCTCGCGCACGAACGCCCCGACCTCGGCGAATGCTTGCGCCAAAGCGGGGTAAGGGTTCCAATCCTTCAGAGCATCGTGAGTCGCTAAAGGAATGATCTTGGAAGTCATTCGGTACACATGCACGCCCAAGTATCGGTTATGCTTCAATAAACGTAGCGTGTTTTGCAGGTTTTCTTCCGCGATTCGTTCAAGACGGCGCAAACCCGCCTCGCGATCGGCCAGCTTGGAGAAGCTCGCCATCGTCATCGTTCTCGAAGGCGAGGCATTTTCCAGCTCCATGGACATGGCGACGTACCCAAACCGCACGATCACGATCGCTTCAACCCCCCACAGCTTGCTTACGGGTTCTAGGATTGCTCACCAAAGAACATTTCATGTGCAAGCGCCGTCTGGATTTTCGCTTCTTCCTCGGTCAGCCTGCGCACCAATTCCATCTCGACTTGCGTCACTTCTTCGCCCTGAAAATTGATTTCGGCGATGGATGCCACGATTCGCACGATCGCTACCGCTTGATTATCCGGCGAATAGGCGATCACTTTCTGGCCAGTCGGATATACGCGGAATTGTTTTTTGACCATTTTCCCCCGGCCGTATTCCAGCAACTCGTACAGTTCCTGCTCCGATTTGAATTTACAGACGGAGTTGAATTCGGTTTGAAAACCCATGATACATGCCTCCCACTCTTCGGTCGCCCGTATAGGCGTAGTCTTTGTGTAATTATAACCTTCTCCGACGGTGTAGGGAAAGTTCGGGGCGCGCTCCGACTTCTTCTCCACATGTGGACAATTAAGTTTTATCGCAAAGTCGAAGTTGTTCCACAAAATCGGGGCGGTTTTCCCCACGTTTTGTGGTTAACTCAGGTGGTTTTGTGAATTGTCGGGATATTCCGGCAGTTCTCCACATGTGCATAAGATGAGATTCGAAAATCGCATGTGTATAACCGCTGACAGCTCGGCATTCGTGGATTATAATCGTTATATCGCGTGTGAAGCACACCGCCTCTGATCCCTTTTCGGGAACCGGGGCGGTTATTTTTTTATCGGGAGTGATCGTCGGCAATGAACAAATTTGAATCGGAGTATCGCGATTGGCTGAACCAACATATAGCCCACAGTACAGGAGAACGATTGCGCAGGTTAAAACACCGTCACGGCTTCGGGGAAAAATGTTTGTTGGAGCACGCTTGGTGGCCTGTCGTCGGCAATCTGGACGATTTGCACCCGGAATACGAGATCATCGACGCTAACGGCAACCATTACTTCCTTGATTTCGGTTATCTCCGTCTTCCCCGTCCAACGTGCCTGGAATCCGATGATTTCGGTTCGCACGCCCGCGATGCCGACAGGTATAACTTCTCGCGCGGGCTGGATCGCCAGAACGAAATCGGGTTGGCCGGGTGGAATATTCTACGCTTTTCCATCGACAAACTCAAAGAAAATCCTCTCGGCTGCCAGCAACATGTCCGTAGAATGTTGGAATCATGGTATGGAGAAGAAAGTTCCTTGATGCAAGGACTATCGATTTACCAACGGGAAATCGTCCGCTTGGCCGCTCGCTCCACCGTCCCGTTCACGGTTGCGATGGCTTGCGATTGTTTGGGGAAAAACGCAAAATTCGCCAGAAAACAGTTGCACTCGCTAGTTGAAAAAGGAATTCTAGAAGCCTTATCAGGGGAACAACGGATTACTCGTTATGCCCTGACTAAACGGGGCTTGAAATAGCAAGTTTAGCGGTCTCCCGGACCGTTATTTCGGCGCGCTGACCCTCTGTGTGCGATTTAGCGGTCTCCCGGACCGTTATTTCGACGCACTGACCATCTGCGTGCGATTTAGCGGTCTCCCGGACCGTTATTTCGACGCGCTGGCCATCTGCGTGCGAATTAGCGGTCTCCCGGACCGTTATTTCGGCCTGAGCCCTAAAACACCATAGAAAAAGCCGAACCCGGATGCCCGGGCCGGCCGCTTGCTTACTCCCCGCCGCCGTAGTCGATCGACTGGCGTTCCTCGTGACGCTCGAGAGCGAGCTGGATCAACGTATCCAGCAACTCGCGGTACGAAACGCCCGTCTCTTTCCACATGAGCGGGTACATGCTGTATGGGGTAAAGCCTGGCATCGTGTTCACCTCGTTGATGAACAGAGCCCCGTCGCTCCGGCGCAGGAAGAAGTCCGCGCGGCATAGGCCGGAACCGTCGATCGAGCGGAACGCGCGGATCGCCATCTCGCGCACTGCGTCGGCGACTTCTTGCGGAATTTCGGCCGGGATGACCATGACCGATTTGCCGTCGATATATTTCGCTTTATAATCGTAGAATTCATTCGAGCTGCAAATTTCCCCCGGCACCGAAGCGCGAGGATCGTCGTTCCCGAGCACGGCGACCTCGATCTCGCGCGCATCGACGAACTCTTCGACGACGACCTTGCGGTCGTACCGCAACGCTTCTTCGATCGCCGCTACCAGCTCTTCGCGATTCCGCGCCTTGGATACGCCTACGCTAGAACCGAGATTAGCCGGCTTTACGAAGCAGGGATAACCAAGCTCTTCTATGTTAGCGAGTACCGATTCCCGCTCCTTCTTCCACTGGAACCGGATAAAATGACGGTAACCGACTTGAGGCAATCCGGCATGCGCGAACATCGTTTTCATCGCGACCTTGTCCATTCCGACGGAGGAAGCCAACACTCCCGCCCCCGCGTACGGCATGTTCGCCATCTCGAACAGCCCTTGAATGGTGCCGTCTTCGCCGAATGTTCCATGAAGCAGCGGCAGCATGACGTCTACGGCTTTTCCATCACCCGCAGCCTCGCCTTCCGACAGCATTTTCTCCGACATCCCCTGCAGAACAGGGAATAGCGCATTGCCGCCCCTAACTGCAACCGAAGTCTCGGCCGCCCCCGCTTCAGCCCCCGAAGGAGCGAACTGCAATTCCGCAACCGCGGATGGCGGAGCGCTCAACAGCGGGCCGGATCTCCATTGCCCTTCGGGCGTAATATAAAAAGGAACGAGTTCATATTTGTCATAGTCAAACGCCTTCAGCACGGCCAGCGCCGTCTGAAGCGACACTTGATGTTCGCCGGATCGTCCGCCATAGACGAGACCGACGCGTATTTTATTCCCCATAACTATGCTTACCTCCGACCAAGTCGACATTTACGCTCGCAATTCCGCGCAAGCGCATTTAAAATTCGTCAGCGATGCGATAAAAATGATACCGTGTTTTGTCCGTCCAGGCGTACGAATCTTTGTAATCCCAGTACCGATGCCTGCTGCTTACCGTATTTGCGTTCACCAACGGCATGCCTTCCGGCGTAAACGCGGTGACGACGGTACTGTGGCCGACGCGGCCGTTGCCCTCCCAGTCATAGCAGATGACGTCTCCAAGCCGGAGCGCTTCCGGTGCGGACGCCGTCTCGGCGCTTAGACCGTAAGCTCGGGGGTTCGCCAAGTACTGCGAAAGGCTGCCCGCGACCGCCCAACTGAAGCTCCACATTTCCTGATTGTTCGAATAGCCCTTGTACCACCAGCCCGAAGGCCTTCTCCCAGTATAATTCATCGGTGCTTCGCCTGCAAAGAGACACTGGGACACGTAATTCGTACAGTTGACTTCGAAATTCTCGTATGCGGGGTTCGGTTCATTCCACCATCTTTCCGCATACGCGACCACAGCTTCGCGTCTATACGGCAAGCCTCGGCGGCCGAAACCGCCGCTCCAACCAGTGTCTCCGTTCGGAAACGATCCGGCCAGCACTTTCGATTTGAAGCCGTACAACGCCTGCGGATTCATGTACGGCGCCGCTGGAGAAAAAGCTTTCCGCTCCCCATCCCATGGATCGTGCAAGTCGTCTTCCGCGGGAACGAAATCTTCCGCGGGTCTCTCTCCGAGGAGCGGCTTGACCGCGATCAGTCTCCACGTTTTATTCGCCCGTACGAAGCGGACTCTTTCCTTCTCCACCCTTTCCTCCGACCAAGGCTGACCGCGTTGTTCCATGGCGCGCACGAGATGGATGGACAGATCCGCGATCGCCTCGTCTTTTCGCGTCTGATACTTTTCGATCCGAACGCGCATCTCGCTTCTTGCCGTCTTGATTCCCCATTGCTTATCTCTGCGCGCTGCCAGAAGAAGCCGTTCGTTCAAACGCTCGCGATGCTCCTTGTCGTGAATATCCCGAAGGCTGCGCGAATTCATATTCAGTCCTGCTTCGTTCACCGCGTTCACGTAATCGAACAACGCTTGTTTCCATTCCATATCTTCGCCTGCCATAGAGATCACCTCCAAACGGCTTCTCGACATCGCGACGCCGGAATTTGCCATTACATTTTATGAGGCGATCTCCCGTCCCATTCCCTTGCGCAAGGAATAACCCTCTCTCTATGTGCTGGAAAAGAACCCGCCCTCCCTTTCTTAAACGACGGTGGATGAAAACGTCAGGGTATGCGGCATTCTAATGAAATGACTTTGCGAAAATCGACTTGAATTAGGCTCCTGATCGGCTAAAACTCGGCCAAAACGTCTTTACGGAGCGGCGACGACAGGGTATACTTATTCCATAGAGTATTTTTTGAAATCGCGTTTCACGGAATGAAACTCATTCTCAATTGAAATGATCGCTTTCAAGGAAATACGGCTGCAACACGATTACAATCGAGGAGGTTATACACTTGTCTAAACTACCTTATCAAGTGCAGGCGCAACTGCAGTCATCCGGTACATCTTACCGTTACTTCAGTCTGCAAGCGTTGGAAGAGCAAGGCGCAGGCCCTGTCTCCAAGCTTCCGTTCTCCATCAAAGTGCTGCTCGAGGCGGCGATTCGCCAATTCGACGGACGCGGAATCACAGAAGAGCATGTTAAACAGTTGGCCAATTGGACTAATGGCCGCGAAGACAAAGAAATCCCGTTCATCCCTGCCCGTATCGTTCTGCAGGACTTCACCGGCGTTCCCGTAGTCGTCGACTTGGCGGCTATGCGCGAGACGGTTAAAAAAGCCGGCGGCGATCCGAAACAAATCAACCCGCTCGTTCCCGTCGATCTGGTCATCGACCACTCCGTTATGGTCGACGCTTTCGGCAGCCCCGACGCCCTGCAATACAACATGGACGTCGAGTTCGAACGGAACGAAGAACGTTACCGTTTCCTTCGCTGGGCACAAACGGCGTTCGATAACTTCCGCGCCGTTCCTCCGGCTACGGGTATCGTTCACCAAGTCAACTTGGAATACCTGGCATCCGTTGCCGCAACGAAAACGAAAGACGGCGTAACCGACGTATATCCGGATTCTCTCGTCGGCACCGACTCCCACACCACGATGATCAACGGTCTTGGCGTCGTCGGCTGGGGCGTAGGTGGCATCGAAGCGGAAGCCGGTATGCTCGGCCAACCGCTCTACTTCGTAATGCCTGAAGTCGTTGGCTTCAAGCTGAACGGCAAACTGGCCGAAGGCGCTACGGCAACCGACCTTGCGCTGACAGTTACCCAAATTCTGCGTAAAAAAGGCGTCGTCGGCAAATTCGTCGAGTTCTTCGGCCCTGGACTGTCCAACATCAGCCTGGCCGACCGTGCGACCGTTGCCAACATGGCACCGGAATACGGCGCTACGATCGGTTTCTTCCCTGTAGACAGCGAAACGTTGAACTACATGAGACTGACAGGCCGCGAAGAAAGCCAAATCGAGCTGGTAGAAAGCTACTACAAAGCTCAAGGCATGTTCCGTACCGATGCGACAGTTGATCCGGTCTTCACCGAAGTCCTCGAGCTCGACTTGTCCACGATCGTTCCAAGCTTGGCAGGTCCTAAGCGTCCTCAAGACCGCGTAGAGCTGACGGCGATGGCACAATCGTTTAACGAAAGCATCCGCACGCCGATCGAGAAAGGCGGCTTCGGCTTAACCGACGCCCAAATCGATCAATCCGCGGACGTGAAGCACCCGAACGGCAAAACGAGCAAGCTCAGCACCGGCGCGGTCGTGATCGCAGCGATTACGAGCTGTACGAACACGTCGAACCCGAGCGTTATGATCGGTGCGGGCCTTGTCGCTAAGAAAGCGGTAGAGCGCGGCCTAACGAAACCGGAATACGTCAAGAGCTCTCTGACTCCGGGTTCCCTCGTCGTTACCGACTACCTGAAGAACGCTGGTCTGCTGCCATACCTCGAAAAACTGGGCTTCTACGTCGCCGGTTACGGCTGCGCGACTTGTATCGGTAACTCCGGTCCGCTGCCGGATGAAGTCAGCGCGGCTATCGCCGACAACGACCTGACCGTCGCCGCTGTCCTCTCCGGTAACCGGAACTTCGAAGGCCGCGTACACGCGCAAGTTAAAGCGAACTACCTGGCTTCTCCTCCGCTTGTCGTCGCTTACGCGCTGGCCGGCAACGTCAACATCGACTTGACGAAAGAGCCGATCGGACACGACGCCGACAACAAGCCGGTTTATCTGAAAGACATCTGGCCGACGAACGAGGAAATCCAGCAAGCGGTTGCCGCTTCGCTTACTCCGGACATGTTCCGCGCCAAATACGCGAACGTGTTCACGCAGAACGAACAATGGAACAAGATCCCTGTTCCGCAAGGCGAGCTTTACGAGTGGGACGACAAGTCCACTTATATCGCGAACCCGCCGTTCTTCAAGGATCTTGCGCCGCAAGCAGGCGACATCCACGATATCAAGAGCGCGCGTGTGCTTGCCCTGATGGGAGACTCCGTCACGACGGACCACATCTCCCCGGCCGGCAACATCAAAGCGGACAGCCCTGCGGGCAAATACTTGCTCGAGCATGGCGTGGATCGCAAAGACTTCAACTCTTACGGTTCCCGTCGCGGCCATCACGAGGTCATGATGAGAGGTACGTTCGCTAACATCCGGATTCGCAACCAAGTGGCACCGGGCACTGAAGGCGGCGTAACGACTTATCTGCCTACCGATGAAGTGATGTCCATCTACGACGCATCGATGAAATATCAAGATGGCGGCACGAACCTCGTCGTCATCGCCGGCAAAGAATACGGCACCGGCAGCTCCCGTGACTGGGCGGCTAAAGGTACGTTCCTGCTCGGCGTCAAAGCCGTCATCGCCGAAAGCTTCGAACGGATTCACCGTTCCAACCTCGTAGGCATGGGCGTGCTTCCGCTTCAGTTCGCTAACGGACAAAGCTGGAAAACGCTCGGCATCACCGGACGCGAGACGTTCGAAATTACCGGCTTGTCCAACGACGTAACGCCGGGTCAGACGGTTACCGTCAGCGCGAAACGCGAAGACGGCAGCTCGTTCGATTTCCAAGCGATCGTTCGCCTGGATTCGATGGTCGACGTCGACTACTACCGTAACAGCGGTATTCTGCAGACGGTATTGCGCCAAATGATGGCACAGTAATCGGTCACGCCCCGAACCCCCTTTGTCCTCGGATGAAGGGGGTTTTTGCACGCCGCGTCATTTTAACGGCTTTGTTTCCGGGACTCTTCATACGTTATAATAGTTCTACAACCCCATGCGAATAACGCAGAATTGGAGGAAACAACCGGATGCGGATGGAAAAGAACAACAAACCCTGGATACGGCGCAACCGATTCCCCCTCCTGATCGTCGTCCTAGTGATCCTTCTCGCATACGCCTACGTGAAACCTTGGCCATACATGCTGTACGGGCCCGGCTCGGCCGAACCTGTCCATCCTCGGGTGGAGACCGGACACAAGCTTGATGAGAAAGGCGCATTGCTGTTCACGACCGTGTCCACTTACTCGAAACCGAATATTTTTAATCTTATTTACGCCAAGCTTAATCCGAAAATGGACGTCAAGTCCGAGCAAGTAGCGACAAGCGGCGCCACCAATTTGAACGCCTACCGGAATCTGCTGGCCTGGATGCGCGACAGTTCGGAAGCAAATGCTTTGCTTGCCGCGTATAACGCGATGAAAAAGCCGATCGACGTCGAGGAACAAGGCGTTATCGTCTATGCCCTATTGCCGGAGTCGAAAGCGCGAGAAGGCGGTTTACAGGAAGGCGATATTATTACGAAAGCCGAAGATAAGGAGATCAAGAAGGCTAAGGATCTCACTTCTTACTTAACTGGCAAGAAAGCAGGAGATAAGGTAACCGTCTCGGGTACGAGGGGAAAAGAGAAATTCGAGGCGACCGTTCCGCTAATCTCCATGGCTCCGGACAATCGGACCGGAATCGGCTTCCAGAACGAAACGGTGCTGAAAGTCACTCCTCCCGATCCGGTCAAGTTCGACTTCGAGGACACGGGCGGTCCGTCGGCGGGGTTGATGATGACGCTAGAGATTATTGCCCAGCTTACCGGAGAGGATCTGACTCGCGGCTACCGGATCGCCGGAACGGGAACGATCGACGCGGACGGAACAGTCGGATTGATCGGAGGAATCAACTACAAGTTGATGGCGGCGGACAGAGAGAAAGCCGACTACTTCCTTGTCCCTTATAACGAACGGAACGATTCAAACTGGACGCTTGCTCAGAAAACGGTCAAGGACCTGAAGTTAAAGCCGAAGCTCGTCAAAATATCCACGTTGGAGGAAGCGGTCGACTTTCTGAAAGGTCTGGAACCGAAGCCGCAATGATCTAATACTCAGACCCGCGCCGGAGGATGCTCTCGCTTCCTACCCGAGCGGGTCTTTTTGTGATTCGCTTGCTCCGTCCCGCCATTGTCGCTTTTTGCGACAATGAAAGGGCACTCCGCTTGCCCCGCCCCGCCATTGCCGCTTTTTGCGACAATGAAAGGGCATTTCGCTTGCCCCGTCCCGCCATTGCCGCTTTTTGCGACAATGAAAGGGCATTTCGCTTGCCCCGTCCCGCCATTGTCGCTTTTTGCGACAATGAAAGGGCACTTCGCTTGTCCCGTCCCGCCATTGCTGCTTTTTGCGACAATGAAAGGGCATTTCGCTTGCTCCGTCCCGCCATTGCCGCTTTTTGCGACAATGAAAGGGCACTTCGCTTGCCCCGTCCCGCCATTGCCGCTTTTTGCGACAATGAGTGGACGAAGTCGCTGCCCCTCCCCTCTAGATCGAAAATTTGGGCTTTGACAACATTGGCAAAGGATGGTAGCATTTGTCGACAAGTCATTATTAGATCATAAAATGAGGGACTAACGCATGCGTAAATGGAAAAAGTGGACATTGGCGGCGCTTGTGGCGATTATCGCGCTCTGCTCCGCGCCAACCGTACCGGCAGCGTTCGCGGCGGATAAGGTTACGGCTTTCGAGCCGGTGACGCTATCGTCTTTAAAGAACGGGCAAAGCCTGTACAAGAAAATAGGGCCTTTCGTGACGGCCGAACTGCAAATGAGCGAGGAAGACGCCGAGGACGTGACCGTCGATTCCTTCTACGAAGTCGATCTGGGCAACTATCCTAAAGGTTATACCCGCCAATTTATCGCTTTTGTCTATAATTATGATTGGATCGAGCTCGTGCTCGTGGCCACGAATGACGACGCATCCAAGATCAAGCTGCTGGACCGCGCATCTGCCAGCGACTACGGAGATATGTTTCTCAACTTGGCGAAGCTCGATTTCTACACGAACGAGAATTACATCACAGTATGGTCGCAGGCTCCCTTCTCCGCTTACCAATCCGAGGTTGAACTCGAATGGGCCGGAGACCGCTTCTACTTCATCACGCACGAATACGACGATCCGACGGCGAGGTATTACGAAGAGAAGGCCAAGCTCCTGAAAGCAAAGGATATCAACGGCCTAATCAAGCTCTATAACGAAGTTGATCCTTTCTATCCGGGCTCATACGTTGAACTGTACACGTTATCTGCGCCCACGTTAAAACTCGCACACCAGATGGCTCAGAATGCGGCCCAGAAGAAAAACGTCAAAACCGCGCTCAAGTACCTCGAGTACGGCCTCGAACAATACGCCGAAGCGTTCGGCACTTGGAATTACACGGACGGTACGCTCGTTAAAAAGGATATAGCGGGCAGCGCGGATGACTATTACCTGAAACAAAGATTGAATCTAGCCGTCTATGTCGGCATTCTGAATGACTACGCGTATTACCTGTCCCTGGACGGCCAGAACAAGAAAGCGAAGCTTATTCTCGACAACGTCGTCAAGCTGGTCCCCGACCGCACCGTCGCTTATCTCAACCTCGCCGACGTCGAATGGACTCTCGGGCAGCGTACGGCCGCCAAAGCGCACTACAAACAGTACTGGAAGCTGCTCGGCAGCAAAGCATCTTCGACGGCTCCCAAACGCGTCCAAGAGCGTATGAATGCGAAATAATAAAAAAACGTTCCCGCAATCGGGAACGTTTTTTTCCGTTTATTCACGATGAGACATTCACGGCTTGAAATCCACCGCCAGTATCCGCTTCGAGGTGTCGACCTTTACCGTGCCGCCAAACTGCTTTGCGAGCCAGTCTGCGGGGATGAGCCAATCGCTTCCCTGTTGTTTCGCCGGAATCGGAAGCTTGACGCTTTTGCTGTTTACCGTGCCTTCAGCGCCATTCAGCTTTAGAACAACCTTCGACTTGCCGCGTACGATCTCGGCGGTCTGCCGATTTTTGTCCCAGCTCAGTTTGGCGCCAAACGCTTTCGCCGCTTGCGTCAGCGGCATGACGAAGGAGCTTCCTTGCGGCTTCGGGGCTGCTGCCGCAGGTAAATCTGCCGACTTGCCGTTGATCTTTAGACCGTATCCGCTAGCCGGTTTTAACGGATCCGTTTTCGCGCTTCCGAATCCACCGATAGCCGTCGGTACGAACCGGTTCGCGGTCGTCCCATCCCCCAGTTGGGCGGTATTGTTTCTTCCCCACATCCATAAACTGCCGTCTTTGCCGACCGCCGCGGCGATCCCCCCGTAGCCTTTGATCTTAGCAATAGACGGCAAGCCCTCTACTTTCCCCCAGCTATAACGTTCCTTCAAGCTTGTCGTGCCTAACTGCCCGGTCGCATTATCGCCATGGGTCCATACCGTTCCATCCGGTTTTAACGCCGCATAAGAGGGCTCGACATACTTATACATTGTGCTTGCGATCATAGAGATACCTTGCAGTTCCCCAGTCGCGGTCGGCTTTAGATTCACAGGTAATTTATCGATTGCCGCCGGATCGGTCGGGTTAAACCCTTTGGATTGCAACAGGGCTTGTCCCCACTCTAACGTCTTCCCGTCCTTCAGATATGCGATCGTCGTTCGTCCGGTCGAATCCAGACGGACGACATTCTCCAGGTTCGGAACATGAACCGTAGAGACGATGTTGCTTCTCTCTCCGCTACCGGATTGGCCGAATGCACTCGAACCTTGCGTCCATACGGTTCCGTCCTTCGCCAGCACCGCCAGAGACGAACTTGTTCCCTCGACGGCCGCGACTTGTTTGATCTCCTCGTTCCGGCGAGGCTTCAGCTTGTTCATCTCTCGCTCCGTGTCCATGCCAGGGTAAGCGATGGCGATTGTGGAGTCGCCCCAACTCCACAACGAACCATCCTTATCCCACGCGACAACGCCTGTGCCCGTCGCTTTCACGCCGATTTGATCGGTTAACCCGGGTACGATCTGGGGCACATAGGCATTTCGGTTATCCTCGGTCTGTCTCGCTCCACCTCTGCCGGGTTCGCTTAAGGACGTATAAGTGCCATTGCCAAGTTCTCCTTCGACGTTATTCCCCCAGACCCATACCGTTCCATCTTCCCGCAGCGCGACCGTGTGATAGTTTCCGGCGTCGATCGCGATCACTCGGTCGATGCCTGGGACCTTAACGGGAGATTTGGCATCCATCACCGACTGCCCCAAGCCTAACTGCCCAATGCCGTTGCTTCCCCATGCCCAGACCGTACCGTTTCTAGCCAATGCGACGCTATGAAAACTGCCAATAGCGACGTCCACGATCCATTTGCCGTCATCTCCGGCCGCCGAAACGCGTTTAAGACCAAAACAGCCCATCAGCATGGCCAAAACCATTCCGAGAGCGACTGCAGTCTTCGTCCGTTTGCCCCATACTCTGTTCATTCGGCTTACCTTCCCCGCTATCGATTATCCCAATATCGTTCCCATGCGATGAGCGGACTCGATAATCGCGGGCGCGTATTCATGCATCCGGTCCGGCGTCAGCCGATTCGACGGCCCCGAGACGGACAGCGCGGCGACCAGTTTGCCGGATCGATTGAAGATCGGCGCCGATACCGCCGCAGCGCCCGGCTCCCGTTCCTCGAAGCTCGTCGCGTATCCCGCCGCGACGATATCGTCCAGTTGTTTGCCAAAAGCGGCGCGTTCCAGATTCGACGGCCAAGCTGCATCCGAGAGGACGGCCGCCCGAACGCCGGGCTCCGCGAATGCCAGCAGCACTTTGCTCGATGCTCCTACGGATAACGGCAGGCGTGCGCCTACGGTCGCAACCCGGCGAATAGCCTGCATGCTTTGCACCGCTTGAATTCTTACGCGTTCCGCGCGATCCCTGACATACAGACTCACCGTCTCATTAAGCTCGTCCCGAAGCCGTTCCATTTCTGGAAGCAGGACGACGGACGGGTCATCCGAGCGCGACAGATTGGCGGACAGCTCCAATACGCTTAGCCCCAGACGGTATTTTTCCGTCGCCGCGTCGCGAATGACGAATCCTTTATCTTCGAGCGTCGCCAGCAAGCGATGCACGGTGCTCTTATGCAGACCAACACGTCCGGCAATCTCCGTAAGCCCCCATTCATGGCCCGAAACAAAACATAACAGCACGTCCAACGCTCGTTCTACCGCGCGAACCGTTCTCTTTTCTTCTTCCATGGAGATCTCCCTCCCTTTCAAACCCGTTTCACCCTATGAAACCCTGTTACGTTCAGTATAACCTAATCCGAGTTCCTCGTAAATATTGGAAGCGCTTTATTACAATTTGATTACACCAAATTTACAAGTCGCCTACGCTCATTGACGCTATAAATCCCTCATTCTACGATAGTGTTACAAGTCTTCCAGAGCGTTCACGTAAAGCGAGGCGATCCCTGATGACATCCTTGTCGACTCCTCTTCCATTCTCCGGACCGGACGCGGCGATTCCGATTCCCGTCCGCGCCTCCAAACGCGCAAAGATTCATCGCCTTGGCCGGTTTGCGCTTAATCTATTGATCGTCGTCGTCTGCCTTCTGACCGCTCTGTTTATCGCTTTTAACGCTTTTGCCGCCTATTTTCTTTCCCATCCATCGGTCGCGGCTCTCGGTTCCAATCCGCTGCTTGCCAAAAACCTCGCTTATTCCGATGTCACCTTCGCAAGCGCGGATGAACAAACGACCGTAGACGGTTGGTGGATTCCCGCTTACGACAGCCGCCGCACGGTTGTACTCAGCCACGGATACGGGACCAACAGAGAAGAGCCCTGGGTGCCGATGTACGATCTTGCCGACCTGCTGCACGGCTTGAATTATAACGTTCTGATGTTCGACTACGGATTCGCCAGCAAAACCCGCTCCACGCCGGCTACTGGCGGGAAAATCGAGTCCCAGCAGCTCCTCGGAGCCCTCCAATTCGCGCGCCGGCAAGGCAGCGACGAACTGGTCGTCTGGGGGTTCTCCATGGGAGCCGGAACCGCCCTGCAATCCGCTTTGCAGTCGAAGGTCGCCGATGCCATGATTCTCGATAGCACTTTTCTTGCCGATGACAATACGCTTTACTACAATATCGCCCGATTCGTTCAGCTGCCGAAATATCCGACCTTGTCGCTAATCCGTCTTTTTTTCCCGTTGATGAGCGGCGCCCGGTTGGAACAAATCCCTTCGGCCGAAGTTCAGGCAACCGCCTATGATTTCCCGATTCTCCTGATTCATGGAACTGCGGATGACAAAGCTCCGGAGTACCTTGCGGAGAATATCGCGAGCGTGCAGACGAACGCCCTGTCCCAATTATGGGTCGTTCCGGGAGCCATTCACGAAATGATCTACCGTACGCATACGGAAGAGTATGTGCAGCGCGCGACGGCCTTCTTGGAGAGCGTTCATCAGGAGGTCGCGGCGAGTCGAGTCGAACCTAATCTGCTCGCGCAAGCTCCGACTCCATAACGCATAGTCATGAATCCACCTCCCCATGCATACGTTGGGTACGAAGTTTATTTCGGCCTAAACGATGTTGGGGAGGTTTTGCGTCATGCAGTCTGTTCAATCCGTATACGGAACGATCGTCCCCCTCCGCTTGCTGGAGGAAATCGCGACATGGAAAGCACAAGAGCAAGAAAATGCCGCCGCGATCCGATCGGCCCTTCCGGAGCTCGAACCGGCCTATTCGCGGTGGCTTACCGATTGGGAAAATGTATTCGCGCAAACTCGGGCGTATGCGGATCGGGTCAAGAACGGGGTGGCGACCGAACGTTCGTCATCGGAACCCGGAAACGAACAGGGCTTCTACGCGGGGCTGCTTGAAAACTCGATCAATCAATCGCGGGAGTTTTGTCGTCAATTGCAGTTGCTGCGACGGATGAGCTTGCCGCTCTCTCGCGCGCACGGCTCGCATGCCGTATTCGCGTTTCTGGAACGCGAGCCTCTGTTCATCGACGGAATCATGGAAAGGCTCCAAATCGCCGGAGCGATCATCCCGGTGCTTCGACAAGACTCGGAAGAAGGAACTTGGTCCAATCCTACGGGAGTTAACGCTCCACATTCGGGTAATCCCGTTCCTATTGGGGGACACCAGCTGCCGCCCCTCCCCTATTCTTATAAAGCCCTTGAACCGTATATCGACGAAAAAACGATGCGTATCCATCATGACAAGCATCATCTAAGCTATGTCGAAGGACTGAACACGGCGGAGAAGAAGTTGCAGGAAGCTAGAAAATCCGGCGATTTCGATCTCGTGAAGCATTGGGAGAGGGAACTCGCGTTTAATGGCGCGGGACACTATCTGCACACGATATTCTGGAACGTCATGTCGCCTAAAGGCGGAGGAAAGCCTGCGGGAGCCCTATTTGAGGAAATCAATCGCAGCTTCGGTAGTTACGACGCATTCAAGCGGCAGTTCAGCGAAGCTGCGGCTAAAGTCGAAGGCGGTGGGTGGGCCATTCTTGTCTGGAGTCCTAGAAGCCATCGGCTCGAGATTCTGACGGCGGAGAAGCATCAAAATCTGTCGCAATGGGACGTGATTCCGCTGCTTCCTCTCGACGTATGGGAGCATGCCTATTACCTCAAGCACCAGAACGATCGCGCGGCCTATATCAAAGACTGGTGGAACGTCGTGAATTGGCCTTACGTCGCCGACCGTTTCGCTAAGGCAAGTACCCTGCAATGGACCCCTTATTAACGTGCTCACGCAAATAATCGAACAACTCGTTGATGGTAGACAAAATAAGGAGCATTCCCTCATCGGGAATACTCCTTATTTGGCGTATTACAAACTCCAATCGAGCTTAACTTCTCCGCCGGTGCGGGAAGATTCATAGATGGCGTCGATGATCAGGTTGCTGCGCAGACCGGTTTCGGCGGACGTCCACGGCGCCTTGCCTGTCCGAATGCAGTCCAGGAAATGGCGGCTCAAGCGAACGCGCGCGCCTTCGTCATCGTCCGAAGCTGCCAGGGGAACGTCGACCGTCTGGTTGAAGCGCTCGGTCAGGAATTTGCCTTCGTTGCCGCGAAGCACCGCGCCGCCGTCGGAACCCATCAAATGCAGGAACGGAGAGCTGTCGGTATCCATGTGAACCGCCCAACTAACCTCAAGCGTGAGCGAGGTGCCGTCATCCATCTTAATGATCGCCGTCGCCAAGTCCTCCACGTCGTAGATTCCGTTCCAATCCGGCTTGCCCCATGTTCCGATCCCTTTTTTCCTCGGACCGAATTCCGCGTACGTGGAGCCATACACCGATACCGGCTTAGGCTCGCCCATAAGGAAAAACGCCAAATCCAGCATGTGAACGCCGATATCGATCAGCGGTCCGCCCCCGGATTGGTTATGCTGAGTGAACCAGGTTCCCCAGCCCGGGATTCCCTTGCGGCGATACCATCCGGTCTTGGCCGTATAGATTTTGCCGAGCTCGCCTCGCTCGACTTGCTCCTTTACTTGCAAGGACAGGGGTTCCCAACGCATTTGGTGCGCGACCATGACGGTTTTACCCGTACGCTTCTGCGCTCTGACGATGTCTTTGGCCGCAGCCGAATCCAATCCCATCGGCTTCTCGACGAGCACGTGCTTACCTTGCTCAAGTGCCAGAATCGTTAACGGCGCATGGGCCTTATTCGGCACGGCAACGATAATCGCATCCAAGTCGTCCCTGCGAATGAGTTCTTCGGGCGAAGCGGATACGACGGGAATTCCGTACTGCTGAGCCCTTTGCTCGGCGAGCGGGAGATAGGTATCCGTAATCGCGACAATCTCGCTCTCCTCTTTCAGCTTGCCGAATTCCTGCAAATGAACATTGCCGATGTTGCCGGCGCCGATTAAACCGATGCGAATCTTGGAATTGCTTGCCATAATGGTGGGTTCCTCCAGTAAAATATCGATATGAAGCGCTTTATTTATCATAATCGATAGATCATTACGGCGGTCATGACCATTTTAGTCTACTTCTTATGGTGATTTGCCCTTGTCCGAGAACGGTCGCAAATAAAAACGCCCGCAATGGATCGCGGGCGTTACTGCTGTTAAACGTGCTTAGATTTTAATCAGATCCAGAAATTCCGATCGAAGAGCCGGGTTTTGGCGGAATTGTCCTCGTACGGCGGAAGTGACCGTCTTGCTGCCCGGCTTCTTCACGCCCCGCGCGCACATGCATAAGTGCTCGCCTTCGACAACGACCATGACGCCGTGCGGATCCAATACTTCCTCGAGAATGTCCGCAATCTGCGTGGTGATCCGTTCCTGTACTTGTAGCCTACGGGAGATCGCCTCCACAAGGCGCGCAAATTTGCTAAGCCCGGCAATCTTGCCGCTTGGAATATAGCCAATATGCACTTTTCCGAAAAACGGCGCCATATGGTGCTCACATTGGCTGTAATACACGATGTCTTTAACGATCACGAGCTCTTCGTGCTGCTCGTCGAAGGTAACGCCGAGAACGTCTTTCGGATCGACCGCGTATCCCGCGAATATTTCCTCGTACATGCGGGTTACACGGGCAGGCGTTTCCAAAAGTCCTTCTCTCTCGACATCCTCGCCGATCAACTTCAGAATTTCCCGAACGTGATGCTCGACTTTCTCGCGATTATGTCCGACTTGCAAATTGGAGTAATCTTTGGCTCCTGCCACGATAACACCTCCTGCTATCTGCGAAACTTAGGATTATTTCTATTGCTTCCGCCCTGGTTCTGCTTGGGACCGGAGCCTTGGTTTTTCATCATTTGCTGAGCTTTGGCGATCTGCTGGTTATTCATGTTATAACCCATTTGCTTCGCCATCTTTTGCAGCATTTCCGGGTTGTTTTGCATTTTCGTCATCTGAGAACGCAAATAGAATACCCCGATAATAAAGCCAACGATTATGCCGACGATTAACGTCACAATCGGAATAATATAGGACCACATTTGCCAAACGCCTCCGAAATTCATAATAAAACCCTGCGAACGCCTTGTTGCGTCAGAGCAGGGCTGTTGTACTATGATAGCATGGAGAAACTTCGGGCGCAAACGAAAACCTTCATTCCATACCGGACGCGCAATCGCGACCCGTCTATCCGCTCACCAGGGCACTTTTTTGGCCTTCGTTCGCAAGCAGTCCCGAAAATCCGTCCATTCGCGAAACCGCACTCGCGCTACGACAATACGGCTTCGATGAACAACGTCGGATTCTGCGCAAGGTCAATCTCGCTATAGCTGACCGCATCATTGCCGTCTTTGTCGATGGCGCGCACGATAGGTCTGCCCGGCAGTCCCCGATGTTGTCTGACGATAACGCCGGTCTCGCGATTGGACAGCCTTACGGAAATCCCGTTCGGATAGGTCGAGACCATTCTCATAAACTGTACGAGAATTTCATGGTCCAACAGCGTTCCGGAGTACGCGTTCAACCGTTCGCACGCTTCGTGAGGCAGCAGAGGCTCTTCGTCCCCCTGAGGATAGATCAAGTTGTCATAGATATTCGCGACAGCCGTTATTTTGGCGTATAGATGAATGTCCTCATTCTTTAATCCTCTCGGAGCACCGCTTCCATCGACCGCTTCGTGATGCTGGAAAGCGACGTGAGCGATCAACAAACTATACTCCCGCTTGTTCTTTAACAGATCAAAACCTCGCCAAGCATGATGCATGCGGCCTTCCTGAACTTCAGGCGCCCCGATCTTCCCGATGTCGTGCAGCAATGCCCCGATCGCCAGTTCCTTCAATTGAACCATGTTCAAGCCCATATTCAAACCTATTAATGACGCCATCATGCAGACGTTCATCGAGTGAAGGAACATCGCATTATCCGCCGTCCTTATATCGGATAGGTGGATCATGTTATTTTGATTTCTCAGAACGTCCTCCAGCAAATCGTCTACCGTATCCGCGATCGCTCTCGAACTGAACGTTTTGCCGGAACGAAGCTGCGCGAACATCTCGGACATTTTGTAGATGACTGTACGTTTCGTCTCGACCGACAGCACTTCTTGATGGGGAATATCTCGAAAATTCGGATCGTCGATATAGATCGTTGTAACTCCGATTCTCTTTAAGGTGCTGATCATAAATACGGTAAGATGTACGCCTACCGAGAGCAGTATCGCGCCGTTCGAGGAAAAAATCGTTCTACCTAGTATTTGTCCAGGTTCAACCGTTTCGATATCAACTAATTTCATGCTTCTCGACTCCCCTGCCCTTGTATCTTTGTTTCGCCCATAGATGTTTTAACCTATATTTCGGCAAAAAAGAAACTGAAGTTAATGCTCGGAAGTTGAAAACCATCTCATTTCCTCGGAAATAATCTAATCCTTTTGTTGCTTGTCCAATGCTCGATCGATTGCCGACAGTACGTCGACGTCTTTCTCCTCGGAACGCGCTTCCTGCAGACGCTCGATCGCTTCCTCGCTGCCGATCCGTCCCAGCGCCCAAGCCGCCGTCGCCCTAAGCTCGGGACGTGGATCGGCCCGCAGCACATCCGCGATATCCGGGACTGACTCCGCGTCGCGGAAATTCCCCAGACCGATCAGTGCGTTGCGTTGAATCGGCTTGCGACCGCGCCAAGCCGCCGAGCTCGTGCCGAACTTTTCCTTGAATTCGCGGTTTCCCAACTTGAGCAGTGGCCTGAGCAACGGTTTGACGATCTCCGGATCGGGCTCAAGCTCGGGATGGCGTCGGATATCGATCTTCCGGTTCACGGGGCACACGATCTGGCACGTATCGCAGCCGTACAACCGGTTCCCGATCTTGAGTTTCATTTCGTCGTCCACGAACCCTTTGGTTTGGGTAATAAAAGAGATGCAGCGCTGCGAATTCAATTGGCCCGGACCGACAAGCGCCTCCGTCGGGCAAGCGTCGATACATAGCGTGCAGTCCCCGCATCCGTCGGGCAGAGCTTGATCCGGAGGAAGCGGCATGTTCGTGATAATCTCCCCCAGATAAATCCATGACCCTAGTTCAGGGGAAATAATCGAGCAATTTTTGCCGCTCCAGCCGATGCCTGCCCTCTCCGCGACCGCGCGATCCGACAAAGCGCCGGTATCGACCATCGACAATAGCTTAGCATCGGGCACGCGTTCCATGATCCATTCGGACAGCTTCGCTATTCGCCGCCGGAGCGCTTGATGATAATCCTCTCCCCAAGCGGAACGCGACAAAATACCGCGCCGTTTACCCGGCTCGGATACGGGAGCGTTTTTCATTTTCGACGGATACGCGACAGCGATCGCGATAAGCGACTTCGCGTCAGACATATGAAGCGTTGGTTCCGTCCTTAAATCGAGATCCGGCTCTTCGAATCCCGATTCATGCCCGCGCTCGCGATGCCGGATCAATCTTTCCTTTAATTCCGTGAACGGCTCCGCAGTCGTCACCTTTAACTGGTCGATCCCAAATCTGGGAGCGGCATCGATCATGTCGTTCTTGAGTTCTATCCAAAATTGTTTATTGTTTTCCATCATTTATTCGCTCATAGTTTGGCCCATCGGGTAATCGGCCAGACGATCAGATCGGCCCTCCCCTTAATCATGTCAGCAGGCACTTCCTTAAAAGCCCGACTGTCCCTGCTTGCTTTGAGGTGACGATTATCGCCCATTACGAAGTAATGGCCAGGAGTAACCCTAGTCGGACCGAAATTCCCGTCCTCGATCTTTACGTCCGTATAGGGCTCTACCTTCAGGTCTCCGTTAATATATAACTCCCCGTCGCGAACCTCAAGCGTGTCGCCCGGAACCCCGACGATTCGTTTCACCAAATATTCTTTATGGTCCGTTCCATCGGACGGATCTTTTAGAATCACCACGTCGCCTCTGTCGAGGCTGCCGAGCTTCAGAACAATCTTATTCACGAACAACCATTCGTTCTCGTGCAACGTTGGTTCCATGGATACTTTCTTCACCGTCGACAATTGAAACACGTAGGCCTTCAGCAACAGCACGATAACGGCGGCTACGACCAAAGATTTGGTCCAATCCCACAGTTCTTTGCGCCATCCGCTTAAACCTGATCTTTCCTCTTTCGACATTTTCTGAGCCTTAGGCGCCGAGCGTCTTCTGCTTCCGGAAATCTCCGTATCCGTACCTTCTGTCATGGCGCTTATCTCTCCTCTAGTCGAATAAATCGTTTCGATAATATAAGAAAAGCATATCTCCCAGCCAAAAGCAATGGCTCTGAAGATATGCTCCCGATATCCGTCCGAGATCGATTTTTACCCCGCTACAATCGACAACGGCTGTGTTAACTGAACGAAATCTACGGGTTTTAACCCCAGTGAATCGTAGAAGGGCCGCAATAGCTCGTTATGCTTGTCCTCCGCGACAAGTACCTTGAGCACTTTGCGTTGTTGAAAACGGGTTTTCATGCAAGCGACAAGATTCCGCCCCACGCCCTGACGCCTGAATTCACTCCGAACGGCGATGCGGTAGACGTAGCCTTTGTGGTGATCGATCGTGCCTATCAATACTCCGGCGATTCTGCCGGCCGATTCCGCAACTAGCACCAGTTCGCTGTCCCAAGACAATTGACGGGCAAAAGCCCCCATCGTCTCTTCGCAGCATTCTTCCGATAGAACTTCCTCCAGAAGCTCCGCGACCAATCTGTAGTCCGACAATTGGAAAGAACGAATCTGCATGCTGCCATTTCCTCCGGGCTTTTAAAGTTTTACATTCAGTTAACGGTCTCTTAATTTTACGACAATTTAACGGAATTTCTAGTTCTTTTCTTAAAAAAACCTAAATTTTTTTTGCAAAATGTGTAGAAAACAAGATGAAAACGCTTTAAACTGGACGATTCAATCGGAATAATTTCAACAAATAACGGAAAATCGCGATATTCGGCGGAATTTGGGGTATAGTCGGATAATTTCGGGGGAAAATAGTAAAGTTATATCTGTCACAAATTTGTCACAAGCGGACGAGTTTTGACTTTTTATACATTTATGTTGATTTAATCGAAAGGATAATGGATAATAAGAAACGTAAGCAGCATAGGCTACATATCGAAACTACAATTTCAGGAGGTTTTAACCATGGCACACGAATTACCGACACTTCCTTATGCGACTAATGCGCTTGAGCCGCATATCGACGCAACGACGATGGAAATCCATCATGGACGTCACCACAACGCATACGTGACGAACTTGAACAACGCTTTGAAATCCGCTCCTGAATTGGAAAGCAAAAGTGTCGAAGATCTGATCTCCGACCTGAATGCCGTACCTGAAAGCATCCGCACGGCAGTTCGCAACAATGGCGGCGGACACGCCAACCATAGCTTGTTCTGGAAAACGATCAGCCCTAACGGCGGCGGACAACCTTCCGGCGCGTTGGCTGCGGCGATCGACAGCGAGCTTGGCGGATTCGATAAATTCAAAGAAACATTTGCTGCAGCAGCTACGACCCGCTTCGGTTCCGGTTGGGCCTGGCTGGCGCTCAGCAAAGACGGCAAGCTGAAAGTATACAGCCTGCCTAACCAAGACAGCCCGATCATGGAAGGCGACACTCCGCTTCTCGGTCTGGACGTATGGGAGCACGCTTACTACCTGAAATACCAAAACAAACGCCCTGACTACATCGGCGCATTCTGGAACGTGGCCGATTGGAACGCTGTCGGCGCGATCTATGATTCCGCGAAGTAATTGAACAACTAGTAAGCCCGTCTATCGCGACACTCGCGACGGACGGGCTTTTTTGTTTGCGATAAATTAATGAACGGCTTCATCTTCCAACAAACTGTTTAAGTCCGCGGTTACGGTATCGATCATTTGAACGAAGGAGGACAGCTCTTGCGAGCTTGCCGCCTGTTCTCTGGAGAAACGTACCGTTTCCTCGCTGCCGTGCTTGACTTCCTCCAGCGCAGAGCGAATTTCCTTCAGCTTCTCCTGTATCGTTACGAGAGACTGCTTGGAGCTCGTCGCCAGCTTGCGGATCTCGTTCGCGACGACCTCAAAGCCAAGGCCGGCTTCTCCGGCGCGAGCCGCCTCCAGAGCGGCGTTCAAGCCGATCAGATGCGTCTGATCGGAAATCTCCCGCATCGTCGATCCCAGTTCGTTGATCTGGTCGATGTTGGTGGCCAGTTCTCCGACCTTTGCATGCGAATTTTCCTGAACGCTCGCCGTATGGGAAGCGTTGGTCGCGACCAGATTGCTGCTCGCGCTTAATTCGACCATCATCGAGGAAAGCTCTTGCACGACGGAGCTTACTTTCGTCAGCATGTATTGCCTTGACTCGACCAGCTTCACGATCTTGGCCTTCTCATCCTGCTCATAGGCTTCCAACACGATCTGGGAATCCAGATTGAACATTTTGCTTAGCGCCTCGGTCGTCTTTAGCCAATCTTCCGGCAGGACGCGTTTGAGATGCCGCGTCGCGATATCGAGATAAAGGATATACGTTCCCAAATACCAATTCGTAGTTAAGCCGATCTTGGAATGCACTTTGCCGATATAAAGCCGCTTACTAAAAAATTCTTCGTCGATGATTCCTGTAGTTAGCGACTGGAAATACCAACGTTGCGTCTCCTTCAGTCTTTCGATCGTGCTATGCGATTCGATTAGCTTCACAAGTTCGGGCTGCTCCGTGATTTTCGCGTATAGCTCATCCACGACTATGTTCGTAATGTTCGCGAACTCGGATTGTTTGGACTTCAATAAGGCCAGATCCTCTTCCTTAATGCCAATGTATTTCAGTTGCTTTAACCTTTGCTCGCCAACGAGAATCAATCCACTTCCTCCTCTTGATGTAATCGTAATTCGATTGCATGAGATATGTATCGGCATCCTAATAGTGGCTTGATTAGAAGGATTCGTCAAGTTTCTCGCGGCGAGTTATTTAATCTGATGAATAAAATATTCCGTTAATAGCTTCCTGAAGACGTTCGGCCAGGCGTAATCTTCGAATTCTTCGGCTCCCACCCAGCGATACGCGGTGCGATCGGCAACGTATTGTTCGTCGAGGGCGGCAGCTTCAAGCACTTTGATATTCCAAACGAGATGCGTGAAAATATGCTGAGCCTCTCCGGCAATCCTCTCCGTCGCCTTGATTCGAACCCCATCCTCTGCCAATCCGTCTTCCAACAAAGGAATGCCGGCGGCCGGCTCGTCCCATGCCTCTTCGTCCGGTACCTCGATGTGAGGAAGCTCCCACATTCGGGCTAACAGCCCGGTCTCCGGCCGCTGCCGGACAAGAACTTTGCCAGCATGTGATCCCGTCCCGGCGATCAACGCCGCGAAGCGAAATACCGGTCTTGCTTTCTTCGCCTTCGTCTTGACGGGCAGCTCGCGTTCTTTCCCTTGAAGCCGCCCCGCGCACAGTTCCCCGACGGGGCATTCCGTGCAAGAGGGAGATTTCGGCGTGCAGACCATTGCCCCAAGTTCCATAAGAGCTTGGTTAAAATCGGCCGCTTCTCCTTCGGGAATGAGCTCCTTCGCCAGCTCTTCCAGACCGATGCGGGTAGCCGGACGGGCGATATCGTCCTCCAGGCAGAAATACCGGGACAGCACCCGCATCACGTTGCCGTCGACCGCGGGCTCGGGCTGATTATAGGCGATGCTGAGAATCGCGCCCGTCGTATACGGCCCTACTCCTTTAAGGCCGGCCACTTCTTGTTTCGTACGCGGCATCACTCCGCCGTATTCTTCTACGACTTCGCGCGCGGCGGATTGCAAGTTGCGCGCCCGTGAATAGTACCCGAGTCCTTCCCAATGTTTCAACACGTCTTCCTCCGGGGCCTCGGCCAGATGCCCCACGGTCGGAAACCGATCCATGAATCGATTGAAATAAGGAATGACCGTATCCACTCTTGTCTGCTGCAGCATAATCTCCGATACCCAGATATGATACGGATCCCGGCTTCTTCTCCATGGCAAATCGCGCCGCACGCGACGGTACCACCGCAGCAGACCCGCACCGAAATCGCTTTTGTTTTCTTCTATGCTCAACTTTCGTGCTCCTCTTCATTCTCTTGTTCTCCGTCCGATGCAGACGCGATGAAAGACGCCGCCTGCTTACGATATCGGCTTGGCGAAAGTCCCGTATGTGCCTTGAACATTCTGGAGAAATAGTAGATCTGCATGCCCACCTTGCCGGCAACCGCGGATACGTTGCAATCGGGCTTGAGCAGCAGCCCTTTAGCGGTTTCCATTCTCCGCTGATTCACGTATTGAATCGGGGAATACCCCAATATGCCCTTGAAAAAAACGATAAAATAATTCGGATGCAGGTACACCTGTCTGGCCAAACTCTCGACCGTGATGTTGTCTCCCAGATGTTCGTCAATATATTTAAGCACCATGTCGATCTTCTGCAGATCGTCTGACGGCTCGTTGTTTTCGATGATCGAAAGGTTGTCCAGATAAATGCCGATCAGTTCCAGCATCGCGGCCTTTATTTTCAGCCTTGAAGTTAGACCGTCTCTAGCCAGTTCCTCTCGCAACCGAACGAATAAGGCGGATGCCTCTTGAATGTTATTCAATTGAATAAAGAAAGGAATCTGCAAGGTGCGATAGAGATCCCGGTCCTCGTAACTGCTTCGGAAATGGCACCATTGCAGGGTAAGCTTCTCATCCGGATTCAGTTCGATTCGATGCGGTATCCCGGACAACAGGATGATCAGCGTCCCTTGCTTCATCGGAATCTCTTTGCCTTGCACGATTATTTTGCCCGAGCCTTCTTTAACGAACAAAAAGCGATTGCAGTCGTATGTATCGTCGCGGTCCCGCACAGAGGAGGTTTCCAGCTCCGTCTCCGCGGCAGCCGCCACTTCGATGTTCATCTGCTCGAAGTGTCTCATCAGGATCGTTATATAGTTCGTAATCATCTATCTGCCCCATTATCCGGATAAAAAATGTTGTTATTCCTGCTCACATTGTACCATTATACGTGTGGAAACAGGAAACGTAAATTACCATATGTATATTTTAATCCCAATAAATAACAGTCCGGTTGGCCTTGAAACCAATCGGACTGCTAAAATGCTATTCCTCTTCGATTATCGCGGTTGCCGCAGCCAATGAACGTTCATGCGTGATCGCGACATGCAGCTTATATATACGTTTCTCCCAATCGAGACGCCCGATAGACGCCGGGGATAACTTGCATATGGGTTTCCCCAGCTCATCCGGGAGAATCTCGATATCCTTGAATCCGACCTTGGCTCCAATCCCGCAGCCAATCGCCTTCACGACCGCCTCCTTGGCCGCGAATCTGCCGCATACGAACTCTAATGCACGGCGCGGGGACAATGTATCCGCAATTGCGATCTCTCCGGGCGTGAGAATCCGTTCGACGAACCTCCGGCTAGCCTCTCCCGACAAAATGCGGCTCATGCGCGCCCGCTCGACGACATCCAACCCGATTCCGACAATCATCCGATCGATTAAATCCCCGGAATGCTATTCCGCTTGTGTTGGGTTCTTCTATAATGCTTCTCCAGGATTTCGGCGGCTTGCGGATCGATCACTTTGCCTTCCAAGTAGTCGCTGTTGTCCTCGTAGGAGACGCCAAGTTCCTTCTCGTCCGTCTGCCCGTCCCATAGACCGGCTGTAGGAGGCTTGTCAATGACGCTGGAAGGCACGCCTAGTCGCCGGGCCATCTCACGGATCTGACGTTTGTTCAACGTGCTGAGCGGGGTAATATCGACGGCGCCGTCGCCCCATTTGGTGAAGAAGCCCGTTAAAGCTTCCGAAGCGTGGTCGGTCCCGACGACGAGCAAATTAAGATCGAAGGCTAGAGCATATTGCACAACCATCCGCGTACGGGCTTTCACGTTCCCTTTGCCGCCCCTGCTGATATGTCGATGAATACTCAACGCCTTAAACGCATATTCGGTCTCGATCGCGATCTCGTCCACCGCTTCTTGAATGTTCGTCTCGACCTTGTGCGTCAGTTGGAAAGCTTCCGCCACTTCATAGCTATGTTGAATATCTTCCTGTTCCCCGTAAGGCTGGAAAACGCCCAAAGTTATGTATTCCTTGCCCGACTCCAGGGAGAGCTCGTCCGTCGCGCGTTTGCAGAGCCCGGCGGCTACCGCGCTGTCGATACCCCCGCTGATCGCGATCAGCAATCCGGTCGCGTTCGCTTGTTTCACGTAGTCCTTCAGAAATTGCACGCGGCGCTCGATTTCCGCATCGACGTCGATCGTCGGCTTAACTCCGAGCTTCGCGATGATCTCTTGCTGAAACGTCGTCATTCACGCATTCCTCCTAGTCGAACTAAAAAAAATGGTAACTCGTCTCTCTTACGGTCTGCCAGACCATTAGAGCGTGCCAAACCCGGTAACTCGTCTCTCCTACGGTCTGCGAGACCGTTAGAGCGTGCCAAGTAAAACGGCTTCGCCGTCCTATAGTACAAAAAATATCCCGGCGACTAAGCCGCAACGGCTTATGCCTCCGGGATGTCATCGATTACCGGCAATATCGGTCGAAGGCAGCCGTCAAATCCTCGGCAATCTCACCTGCGCTGCGATTTTCGATTTGGTGCCTTTCGATAAAATGAACGAGTTCTCCATCTTTCATCAGAGCGATGGACGGAGAAGAAGGCGGGTACGGCGCGAAATATTCTCTCGCTTTCGCCGTCGCTTCCTTATCCTGTCCGGCGAATACCGTATACAAATGGTCGGGCAGCGCATCGTGCTGCAGAGCTTCGGCAACGCCAGGACGGCATTGGCCGGCTGCGCAGCCGCATACGGAGTTCACGACGACAAGCGTCGTTCCCGAAGCCGTTGGAAGCTTCTCTTCCACTTCCTCCGGCGTTCTCAATTCCTCTATTCCGATCCGAGTCAGATCGTCTCGCATCGGTTGGATCATATCCAGCATATATCTTTCGAAAGACATCGACATAGATGGCGCCTCGCTTTCCGGGTCTTGTAATGGCGGTCGGTAGTGCCGCTATTCTTCATTATAACGCGCCGCCGCAAGCTCCGTCAAAGCAAGAAGACACGAGACGCCGTCAAGCCGATCGTCCCTCGTTCACGGTTCGTCCAGCACCTCTGGCACAGGATAATAGTCCTCCTCGTCCGAATCAATCGAGGCCGAGGTTGAGTGCGTCGGATGCATGAATGGGCGGGAGAAAGGGATACCCCGCTCGAACCAATCCCTGTTCTTGCTTTCCAGAAAGCCGATGTCCTTGTAAGGATGGACCCACTGTTCGCCAGCCATGGCGGCCGGATCGGTTTCATTGCTCCATTGTTCAAGAGGCGAGTTCTCGGATTCGTAATCGTGATCTCCGATCACGACTCCGTAGGCATTCACGAACGGCTCCCGCGGCCCCCGGTCGGCGCGGAGTTCCGATCGAAATTCGATTTCGAACGGATCCAGTTCCGAATCGTCATGCCCCCCACCGGGCTTTACGCCCGAATAAGGTTTATCGTTGCCCGCGCTGATGGCGGTCAGGTCGACGGACGATTAGGCCCGTCTAGTTTTTTGTCGTATCCCGGGGAGAGAGGCGATTGATTTTTTCTGGCGCGATCGGCGGCTTTGCGCCCTGACTTCGATGGACCTTGCGCGTTCGGCATGGAAGCATCCTCCTTGGTTGGATGAGTCCCCAGTAGTGTAACCGATGTCGCTTCACTTATCCGTACATATACACCGGTTTGAAGAACGATACGATGAACGTCGTCCCTTTACCCGCTTCGGATTCCACATGGATCTTTCCGTTATGCCGCTCGACGATGCTTAAGCATAGGGCAAGGCCCAGACCGGTCCCGTTTGCCTTGGTCGTGTAGAATGGCTCGAACAGCCTTTCCAGCTTCTCCGACGGGATACCCGTTCCGCTATCGATGACGCGCAGTTGGACCGAGTCCGGAAGATTTAACGTTTCGATGCGCAGAACGCCCTTGTCGTTCATCGCCTCCATGCCGTTACGCGATAGATTGAGAATAAGCTGCTTCATTTCTTTCGAATTCATCGGGAACAGGTCGATGTTCTCGTCCAGCCTGATGTCGACCATCTGCCCCCTCATATTAGCATCCGCCCAGATGAGCGGGAGCAAGTCGCTCAGCAGTTCGTTCAGGCTCGAAGGCTGCTTCTCTACAATCCGGTTCTGCGCAAGGGACAAAAAGTCGTTGATGATAGCATTGGCGCGATCAAGCTCATCCAGCACGATGCGGAAATAAGATTTCTGATCACTCGGGCTCCGCTCGTTGAGCAACTGGATAAATCCCCGAATGACGGCCATCGGATTACGGATCTCATGCGTGATGCTGGCAGCCATCTGGCCGACTAGACTCAGCCGTTCCATCCGATCCACCTCGTCCTTCAGCCGCTGCAATTCGGTCACGTCGTGTCCGATGAACAGTACACCTTCGTTCTCTTCCGGCAACGTCTCTTTGATCGGAAAATAAACCGTATACAGCATCCTGCCATTCCACTTCAAAATTTCCGTCAGCTTCTCCTCGCCCTTCAGAATACGCGCGACGGGGTCCGATTCGGCCTGAACGTCCATTTGTTCCAGAAGCACGGAAAACTTCTTCTTAAGAACGTCATTGCGACCCAAGGGAGCGACGAATGTCAGCATCAGATCGTTCACATGGGTAATTCTCCCTTTGCTATCGCAGAAGACGACCATTAACGGAGAATTATCGATAAAATGCTGAAGCTTCCGCACTTCGTTGCGATATTTCATCGATACGTCGTGAAGCTGCAATTGCAACTGTATACGCTCGAAACTCAGCTCCGTAAAATGGACGCAAACAAACGTAACGGCAACGAGAAGAACGGCGAAAATAAGCGCGATGTAACCAATCTCCCACTTATCCGTCGTCGTTAAACCGGATAGGCCAATGGCGTTCTCGGTGCTTTGCATGATGACGAGAATCAGGCACAAAATCGCGGCGATCTTGAGTTTACCCTTACGATTACTGGAATGAAACTTGGATATCCGGGAAAATAAAATAGGCGCGTAGACGCTTATACCGACGAATAATAGCAAATACTCCCAGTGATTTGCGATCTCGAATGTCCATGTTGCAGCTAAGACGGTCGACAAAACAACGGCAATGGGGATGCCGCCATACAGTGAACCGATTAAATACGGGACTAAGCGAAGATCAAAATTACTGCCATGATCATTTATGGTCGAAAAAAACATATTGAGCAGCATGGCTATTCCGCAGCCGATTCCGACAAAGATGTGCGTATAATAGGTTCGTTCCGGCTTGGAGTACCATACCATGAACATAAAAACCGGGAGACATGCTATCAGAACCTGTAGCAGAGCCTCTTTCCACATCCTGCGAACCCCCCGCATGAACGGATCCGTGCGAACAATCAATTCGGACTTGTTAATGAATCACTTAGATTAAAGCACATCTCACCATAGGTTACAATATTAGGAATTTAATTCGTTTTACGATTCGAGGCGCCGATGTTACACTCGAATAAAACACATATACGTTCAGGAGATCTCGCATGAAATACGACGTTATCATTATCGGCGGAGGCTCGGCCGGCCTCATGGCCGGCATCTCGGCCAGCAAACAAGGAGCAGCCGTCCTGCTCCTCGACAAAGGAGAGAAGCTGGGAAGGAAGCTCGGCATCTCCGGAGGCGGCAGGTGCAACGTGACGAATAACAAGAATATCGACGAATTGATTCAACATATTCCCGGCAACGGGCGCTTTTTGCATAGTTCCTTCTCTAACTTCGACAACCGCGATATAATCGCTTTTTTCGAGAAGCTCGGAATTCGGCTTAAAGAGGAAGACAACGGACGCATGTTTCCTGTGACGGACAAAGCGAAGACCGTCGTGGACACGCTTATCGGACAAGTCCGTAAACAAGGCGTCGACATACGTCTCAATTCCCCCGTCGACACCGTACTTTACAACGACGGCCGTGTTGCCGGCGTGCGCCTGCGTTCGGGAGAGAAGCTCGATAGCCGTGCCGTAATCGTCGCCTCCGGCGGCAAGTCCGTGCCCCATACCGGGTCCACGGGAGACGGATACGCTTGGGCCGAGGCAGCGGGCCATACGATCACGGAGCTATTCCCGACCGAAGTACCTCTCACGTCCAATGAGCCGTTCATTACTAGCAAGGAGCTACAGGGGCTATCTCTGCGCGACGTATCGCTGTCCGTCTGGAATGCGAAAGGAAAGCGAGTCGTCGAACACCGCGGCGACATGATCTTCACCCATTTCGGCCTGTCCGGACCGATCGCCCTTCGCTGCAGCCAGTTCGTCGTCAAGGCGCTGAAGCAATCGGACGCGAAGAACGTCGAAGTTTCCGTCGATTTGATGCCGGGCAAAAGCGCTGACGAAGTATACTCTGAGACGCTCGGGCTGGCGGAGTCCGACCCGAAGAAAACGATCAAGAACGTTCTGAAGGCCTGTCTGCCCGAGAAAATGATCCCGCTGCTGCTGCGCGGAGCGGAGCTTGCGGAGACGGTCACATACGACAATCTCCCGCGCCAGGGGTGGATGAAGCTGGCCGGGTTGATCAAGCGCTTCCCGATCCGCGTATACGGGACGCTGTCGATCGAGGACGCCTTCGTAACCGGCGGCGGCGTAAACCTGAAGGAGATCGATCCGAAGACGATGGAATCGAAGCGAATGAGCGGCCTGTACTTCTGCGGGGAAATTCTTGATATTCACGGGTATACGGGCGGCTACAATATTACCGCCGCTTTCTCGACTGGATATACGGCGGGCTTGAACGCCGCCATGAAATAACTAACAGTTCCTTCACCGGACGGATTCAAAAATAACGATGTTTAACATCGCCATTTTTATTGTTTGCCCGTAGTGATTCCGCAATAGCGATGTTAAACATCGTTACACGATTGATATTTGTTTCTTTGGCCACGATTGTCCCTCAATTACGATGTTTTGTATCGTTATTGGCTTGAACGTCTGACCGATTTCGATCAAAAACGATGTTTTATATCGTTATCGGCCATATAAAAAACGCGCCGGCTGGATTTCGCAGCTTGGCGCGTTCTTTGCGTTATTTCGTGCCGGTGAACGTAATCCCTTGCACGAAGAAGCGGTTGAAGAAAATGTAGATCAGCAAGGCCGGAATCGTCATGATGATCGAAGCGGCCATAATGTAGTTCCAGAAGCTGATGTACTGGCCCTTGAACGTATTCAGACCGACAGACAGGGTGAACATCGTCTTTTCGGACATGAGCATGAGCGGCTTCAGGAACTCGTTCCATGCACCCATGAAGATAAAGATCGTCTGCGCGGCGAGAGCCGGTTTGGCCAGCGGCAGGACAACCTTGAAGAACAAGCCGAACTTGCCGAGCCCGTCGAGCTCCGAAGCTTCCTCGAGCTCTTTCGGGAAATTGATGAAGAACTGGCGCATCATGAAGATGTAAGTCGCTTGCGCGGCCATCGGCACGATGATCGCCTGGTAGCTGTTTAACCAGCCCAACTCTTTAATAATCAGATAGCTCGGGATGATGGTCAGTTGTCCCGGAATCATGATCATCGCCAGAATGCTGTAGAACATGAGCGAACTGCCCGGGAATTTGATTCTCGCGAGCGCGTATCCGGCCATGGAGTTGAAGATCAAGTTAAAGCCAGTAACCGAAAGCGCAATAATCGCGCTGTTCAGAAACCATCTGCCGAACAGAGGTTCCTGCCTGAAGATCGTGCGGTAGTTGTCCAGTGTAAAATGCTTCGGAATCAGATGAATGCCGCCGGATACGATCTCCGGCAGCGACTTGAACGAAGCGGACAGCGCCCACAGAAACGGAACGAACGTGATGAGCGCGTACACGCTAAGCAGCACGTAAAACAACGGCTTGAAACGATCGATCGCACGCATGGTTTTTCCCCTCCTAATTCAGCCGTTCTTCCCTGAAGATCAATCGCTGCACAACCGTAATGAGCATGATGACGACCGCGAGCAGGAACGCGAGCGCGGATGCGTATCCCATGTCCAGGTTTTTGAACGCGTATTGGTAGATCAGCAGCACCATCGTCAGCGTCGCGTTGTTCGGGCCCCCGGAACCAGCCGAGAAAATGTACGATTGGTCGAACAACTGGAACGTGCCGATAATGCCCATGACAATGACGTAGAACGTGACCGGCTTCAACTGAGGAACCGTAATGCGCCAAAATTTGTGCCAAGCGTTCGCGCCGTCGATATCCGCAGCCTCGTACAGATTTTCGGGAATATCCTGCAAGGCGGCCAGATAGATGACCATGAAGAGCGGCGCGGTTGACCAAACGTTCATAATCATAATGCCAAGCAGCGCAACGGACGGATCGCCGAGCCAGTTATAAGTCGGTAAACCGACCAGTTCAAGTAAGTAGTTGAGCAAGCCGTTGCTGTTGTAGATCCACATGAAGATCAGCACGAGCACGGCCGAAGAAGTGACCGTCGGCAAATAAAAAGCAATCCTGAAAAAGTTGCGGTAACGCAGCTTCATATTCAGAATCGAAGCCAGCAGCAGCGCCAGGATCGTCTGCGACGGAACGACGATCAGCGCGTATTTGGCCGTATTCCTTAGCGCGATCCACAAGCGCGGATCATCGAGCATTCTCTCAAAGTTGGCCGTGCCGGTAAATTTATAGCTGACCGTCCCGAGCAGATTCACTTTGTGAAATGACAAAAAGATGGCGTAGGCGATCGGCAGCAGCAAGAAGCAACCGAGAATGATAATGACCGGCGACATGAAGGTATACCCCGACGCCATATCCCTTAGTTTCGATTTCGTAAATGTTTTGGCCATTTTGAGGCACTCCTTTCGGCCTTCCCCGTGTTGGGGCGTGAAATGACTAAAGCCGGTTGTACACGCGCGGCTTCACTCGTTTCACGCCAACGCGCGCGCGGCAAGCGGGAGAACGAGACGCCTGCTCGTGGAACAGGCGTCTCGTTCCTTGCATTGCGGTCGGGATTGCTTATTGGCCCGCTTTGATTTCTTTATTCGCCGTCTCTTGCGCTTTCTTCATCGCATCGGTCAGCGAGGATCCGCCTGTGTAAGCCGCTACGAATTGGTTGTTGAAGTTGTTCATGATCGTAGGCAGAGCGGCTCCTGCTTGCCAGGAAGTCGCGTAAGAAGAACCTGCGACCAGCGCGCCGCGGAGAGGATCCTTGTCAAAGCCGAGCTCAGCCGCTACGGATTTACGCGTAGGCAGAGCGAAGCCTTTGCTCGTCCAAGTTTTCATGCCTTCTTTGCCCGTCAAGTAGGAGAGCAGCTTCCAAGCGGCTTCTTTTTGCTTGGAATTTTTGTTCATGACGTAAGCGACAGTAAAGGCCATCGTGCCTTTTTTGTCGTTAACCGTCGGAACTTCTACCGTTCCGAAGTCTACGTCAGGGAAGTTGCTTTGAATATATGGGATCGCCCAGTTGCCTTCGATAACCATTGCCGCTTTTTGCTGGCCGAACATTTCGCCGCCCCAGCCTGCGCCGACGTCAGACGGTTGACCCGCCGTTTTGGCTTTCGTGTGTTGGTCGATAACGAGGGACAAGCCTTTCTCCGCTTCCGGAGTAGCGAACGCCGCCATGCCTTGATCGTCGGTCAGTTGGCCGCCGAACGCTTGGATCATGAACATTTGGCGAGCCAATTCAGGCGCTTGGCCCAGGCCGTATACTTCGACTTTGTTGCCGTTCTTTTTCGTCAGCTTCTCGGAAGCGGTCAGCAGCTCGTCCCAAGTTGTTGGAGGCTCGATACCTGCGTCGGCAAACATTTTTTTGTTATAGAACAGTGCAAGCGTGGACGTATCTTTCGGGAAACCGTAGATTTTGCCGTCCGCGGATTTGAACGCGTTTACGGTCGGAGCTTCGAAATCGCCAAGGTCGAACTCAGGCGTTACGTAACCGTCAAGCGGCTCCAATACGTCTTTCTCGATCAGTGCCGGAGCTTCGAACGCGTCCAGATAGAATAAGTCAGGAGCTTCATTGCCGATCAACCGGGTTTTGATAACATCCATGTATTGGTCCGCGATAACTTCGTATTTAACTTTAACGTCAGGGTTCTTGGTTTGGAATTCGTCGAGTACTTGTTGCAGCAATTGCTGTTCATCCGGAGAAGAGCCCCAACCAGCAAGCGTAACTTCAACCTGCCCTTTCGCCGGGGATGCGGATTCGGAAGCGCCTGCGGATGGAGATGCGCTTTCGCCGTTCTTGGAGCCGTTACCGCAGCCGGAAACGACCAGGGAAAGAGCCAACATCGATCCGAGTGTTACAGATGCACTTTTTTTCATAGTAAAAACTTCCTCCCTTTTTTTGTTTCTATATAATCAAACGGGCATTGAGACCTCGCAGCGGATGAAAATGCGTAGCCGGCGGTACCTTCCGGCCGGTATCAAAGGTGCGTTTCTCGCAGCCCGTTCAATTCCTAGTCAGCACGGCTTTTATCAGTCTGCAATGACGATCTCGCAGCCGCTCGTGTTTTCGATGATGTCCACTTGCAGCGGTTCGCCGTCTCCGGTCCGCTTCAGTTCGACCGACAGCCGCCCTTCGGCGATCGGTACATCCTTGACAGTCAACCGATTAATGCCTGCCGGCAAGAAAGGCGCCAGCGTCATCGAACGGTTCAACGCGTCGGTCTTCAAGCCGAGCATCGCCTGAATGAGCACGATGGATGTTCCTGCTGCCCAGGCTTGCGGAGAACAAGCTACCGGATAGGAGACCGGGTAGCCGATGGACTCGTCATATCCGCAGAACAGCTCTGGCAAGCGGTTGTACTCAAACTTCTCTGCGGCCTTCAGCAATCCGGAGATGACGGTTGACGCTTCTTCCTTGAAGCCTAAGATGCTCATGCCGATCAGCGTCATGGAGTTGTCATGCGGCCATACGCTGCCGTCGTGATAACTCATCGGATTGTAGCCCGTCGATTCGCTGGACATCGTCCGAATGCCGTATCCGCCGAACATGTCGGCCGCTACGAGCCTTTGCGAGATGATGCGCGCTTTATCCTCTGGAACGATGCCGCTCATCAGCAAGTGGCCGGGATTGGAAGTGACGGAACGGACTTGATCCTTATTCGCGTCGAGAGCGATCGCGTAGAATTGCTCCTCCGGCATCCAGAACGCAGCGTCGAGCTCTTGTTTAAGCCGCTCGGCTTCGTCTCTAAGCTTCTGGGCCGTCTCTTCGCGGCCGATCCGTTCGAGGATAGGTGCAAGTCTCGTTTTCGCCTGATACACATATCCTTGAACCTCGATCAGCGCGATCGGCGCGGCCGCGAATTCGCCGTTCTTGTGAACGACCGAGTCGGCCGAATCCTTCCAACCTTGGTTGGCGATCCCCTTGGACGACTCTTGGTAGTATTCGACCCATCCGTCCTTGTCCCGATCGCCGTAATTATCGATCCAGTCGAACGCTCTCTCAAGGCTCGGCATGAGCCGCTCGATTGCGGCCGTATCTCCCGTCCAGTGCGCGTATTCCGCCGCAAGCAGAATAAAGAGCGGCGTGGAGTCGATACTTCCGTAATAAGGAGCGAACGGCACTTGGCCCGAGCGGGCAAGCTCGCCGCTGCGCATCTCGTGCATGATTTTGCCCGGCTGCTCGTCTTTCCACGGATTGACCTCGGACCCTTGGTAGGCGGCCATCATCTCCAGTGTCCCCAGAGCAATCTTCGGATCGAGCGGAAGCATCTGCAGCGCCGCGATCAAGCTGTCGCGCCCGAACGGCACCGCATACCACGGCAGTCCCGCTACCGGGAACAGTCCGTAGCCGAAATCCGTAAGCAGCACGCGCAAGTCTTGAACGCCGCGGTCGAACAGCTTGTCAAGCACTTCAGAATCGCTCTTGACCTTCATCGCTTTCTCGTTCCATCCGTCGTACGCCGCTTCTAACTCGGCCAGCGCCGTTTCGCGAGGAGTCGCTTCGACCACTCGGCCTTCCACCGAAGGAATGATCGTAAACGTAATCCGTTTCGTCTCTCTTGGCTCCAGCGAGATCTTGTATAAGGCGTCGCCTTCGCTGCTCATGGCATCGGCTTCCGTATCCCAGGAAATACTCGTTTCTCTGCGAACGCCGTCCGCACCAACATAAGCGGCATGCCAATGCTTCGTATCCGCACTGCGTTCCGTTATTTTCCCCAATTCATCCGCCGGTTGGAAACCGCGAACGATAAACATGTCCGTGAAGTCCGCATCGAACGAAATCCCTAGATCGAAGTTCAAAGGTTTCGTCGAGAAATTCGTCAGGAATACGGTTTCGTACAGCACATCGCCGTAGATAAACCGTTCCCGGATCAACTCGACCGACTCTCTCCAGAGCTTCACCTCTCCGTCGATCTCCTCGTGCTCGTTCGTCATCCGAATGCGCGCCACATAATTTTCGTCAGCGGCGGATGAGAGCAGCAACGGGCGCTTGCCGTTCAGCTTGATCTCCATTTTGCTAACGAACCGGGTATCTCTCATGTACAGCCCGTCTTGAGCGCTGCTGCCCGGAACGTCTCCGTGAAGATCCGTCATCAGAAACAGATCGTTGTGTTTGATTACTCTGTAGTTCATCTTTTCCCCATCCTGTATATTTCTGTATTTGTTTTATACTCTCCGAAAATCGTTTTCGAATTCATCTTCAAAACATCCGAAACGTTTCGGATTATGGCGAAAAAAAACGCAGCAGTGCTTTACTTAAGTCGCCGCGTGCTTTCCCGAACAATCAACTGATTGCTGAGCATTATTTTTCGATTGTCCGTTCGGTCTTCCAGCATATCGATCAATAGCTGGGCCGCTTGGTATCCGAGTTCGTATTTATCCTGCCGGATCGTGGTGAGCTTCGGCGAACAATACGAGGAAATCGTAATATCGTCGAATCCGATGACGGACATGTCTTCAGGGACTTTCAGTCCCATCTTCTCCAATGTCCTCATCGCCCCGAGCGCCATCAAGTCGCTGGCGCAGAATACGGCGGTCACTCCCGGATTGCGGATCAGGATCTGGTACATGGCCTCCGCTCCGCCGTCCTCCGAGAATCCCCCGTCATAGACCAGATTCGGATCGGCCGACAGATCGGCTTGCTCGAGCGCTTCCTTGTAGCCTTCGAATCGTTCCTGACTGACGAAAGCTTGGTTATGGCCGTTGATCATGGCGATGTTCCGGTGCCCACCGTCAAGCAGATGCTTGACGGCCATTGCGGCGCCGATCTTGCTGTCCGAAGTGACATAACCGACGTTGGCCTCGGTTTGCGGAATATCGATCAATACGCATGGAAAAGAGTTCTGTTCAATGACTTCGTGCAAATACGGATCGTCAAGCCGAAGACCCGACAAAATCGCGCCTTCCACGTTGCGCTCCTTGCACAGAGATGCGTAAGACTTCTCGACTTGCTTGGAAGGGTTCGTGCTAAAGAGCAGAAGATCGTAATTCAAATCTCCTGCGCGGTCGTTAATTCCGCACAACACTTCGTAAGAAAATGCGTCCTTGGCGCCTGCGCGATTAATATCTGAGATGATAAGGCCGATTGTACGCGTTTTCTTGGAAACCAAGCTTCTGGCTACAACGTTGGGACTGTAGGACAATTCCTCCGCGACCTGCTTGATTTTCTTGCGGGTTTCCTCGTTAACGTCGTCGTAACCGTTAAGCGCCCTGGACACCGTCGTGACGGATACGCCCGCTTTTTTTGCGATATCTTTAATCGTTACCATGACGCAGACACCTTTCCAAAACGTTTCGGGTTCAGTATAAAATACTTGCCCCGACTATTGCAAGCGCTTTTTACGTTCCATTTTCCTCCTGCGGACGCAAAATGATTCGTTTTCCTGGGATTCTCTCGTCCGCAGACCAAAAAACCCTTCGTTTCGGAAGGGTTTAAGTGGCTTTGTGTGACTACACTCATGTGGCTTCGAATCGATCGTAAGTGCCATCGTCGCCCGCGAAATCCGAACGTTTCGAGTCGCGTTCCGGTTCCTCCGTCCGGTAAGCGTCCATCCAGTCTTCGTTAACCGTGTGAGCGGGAATTCGGATTTCCTCCATGCCGTAGGCGATATCGGTGACAGTAACGGCTTCGGCCGGAGCGTGCTCCATCAATTGGCCCGCGTAACACTGCACGATCTCCAGGGCCGAGGTCAAATCTTCGTTACGCACGTGAATATGCAATCTCCCGCCATCGTGAAGCTGCGGTTCGTAGCCTAACTCTTCGAGCGTCTCGCCGGCCAGGGCAGCCTGGGATTCGTCCGGAAATTGAAACATCAAGGCGGCTTGAAGCATGCCATCCATCCTCTCCGTTCTTCAGTTGACCCATCCCGAATAGGTTATCCCAACGGCACACGATTATTCCTTTTTTCGCCGCATGGCGCTGAACGAAGATAACATATCGTTCACCTTCCGCAGCCAGAAATAACTTGCGACCGGAATCAATACGACCGCCGCCCAGACTTCGCCTCCGAAATGCATCCCAAACTTAACACCCACCAGAAGGGCCCATGCGGCAACGATCGGCGCCGCGATCGCGAGCTTCCCTTTCCGAGATGCCTGTTCCAGCAGATCTTCCTGCCATGTGAAGAGCGCAACATAAGGCTCTGCAAGCCATTGCTCCCATTGCCGCTGCAGGGATAAGAGCAGCAGCGCAGGAAGCACTAGCCAGACGATCACCGCAAGGGCCAGAGGAGTTAACGCGATTGCAGCGGTTCCCGCCCCAAGAAAATAGAGCATATGCTTCCATAGATCCGAGCGGCGCAGCACCGACTTGACCCAACTGTCCGCCAGCTTGTCGGCGCCGTTCCGATGGCGGAAGAGGGGCTGCGACTGCGCGAACCACATGGGTCTTCGCCGGCCCGGAACGGGTTTCTTCTCCAGCGTGTCTCTCAGAATCAAGCTTACGCTGGATACGTATGCATTGTTCTCTACGGCGATCTCGTGCAATAGCGTGCCATTTTTCCGAATTCTTAGGCGCAGGAGTGCAGCCGCCAAGACGACGATCGCCACGCTTGCCGATCCGATAAGCAGCGCGTATTCCTCGCCGAAATACGCGATTCTGACGAAGACGAACGCAAACGCGATCCTCAGTAACAGTTGAATAACGATCCGGCGCCATCCTTTCCATCTCAGTGACACCCGGTCTTCGACCATCGTCCACAAGGAACCGCAGGCCGCGAAAAATACAATCAGAATAGCAGTATACGTTTCGGATATGTTGAAGGTTTGCAGCAGAAGCGGCGACGCAACCGCCACCGCGACGGCGGATGTCAGCAAGCGGCATGCCAAGCCGTATGCGAATCCCATCCAACCGAATCCCTGCTTCCACTTCGGAAGACGATGGAGGAACAGAGCATCCCCGCGCTCTGCGAAAGTTCGGAACTTGCCCGCAAGCTGCAACAGCGCCATCACGCCGAATATCGGTATCAACATCGCGGTGGTCAAGCCGGAAGGAGGATCGCGCATGAAATCCCGATACATTCCGACTGCGATAAAAGCGCCCGGGAGAACGATGTAGAGCAGCACCGTCCAATCGAGCACCGTTCGCCAGCACTTCCAGACCGCAATCCAAAATGCTGCCGCTCTTTCCGCAAACAATGACGCCGGGCCGTAACGTCCGGGATTGAAATTGTCGTTGCCCTGCTCCGTCATTCGCGCACCTCTGCGCCTTGTGCCGTCAGCCTGTGAAAGCAATCGAACAGCCGAGCGTCCGGTCCGCATCCCGCAGCGCTTCGGATCTCTTCAAGCGTTCCCGCGGCGGCGGCTCCGCCGTCATGCACGAGAACAAACCGGTCGCACAGCCGTTCCGCTGAATCGAGCACATGCGTCGTCAGCAGAACCGCCGCGCCGCGGCTTCTCTCCTCTTCGAGAGCGTCGAGCAGTTCGAGCACCGCGCCCGGATCGAGTCCGATGAACGGCTCGTCTACCAAATACAGATCGGGTTGAAGCAGGAAACCGACGATCAGCATCGTTTTCTGCTGCATGCCTTTAGAGAATTTGATCGGATATTCGTGGCGGTTCCCATACAGCCGAAAACGCTTCAGAAGCTTGTCCGCGCGCTCGCGGAACTGCTCTTCCGGCAACCCGATGGATGCGGCCGCGAGCACGAGATGCTCCCATAATGTCATTCTTTCGTATAAGATTGGCTGTTCGGGAATATAGGCGATACTCGAGGACATGTCCGAATTGCCGCCTTGCTTCTCTTCTTCCCCTCGCCAGTAGATTCTCGCTTTCCAGTGCGGAAGTTGGCCAAGCAATCCTTTCATCAGCGTGCTCTTCCCCGCTCCGTTTGGTCCTATCAATCCGACTCTTTCGCCGGATCGAACGCTTAGGCCAATGTTCCGAATGATCGGACCGTCGTGATCGTACCCCGCTTCATCTACCTCCGCACGGTACAGAGGCTGCGCGTTATCCGTCATTTTTGCTCGCCCTCCGAGTCGATTTCTATACATCATAGGGTAACAGAGAAGCTTTCCCAAGTATAGAAAAAAGAGCCTCCTCCCGTTTACTGACCGGGAATGGCGGAGGCTCTTGCAGGAACAGGGAGACCCCCTTATTCCTACTCCTTTTTTATCCGATATACCTAATTTCGAAAAGCGTACAGGGCGTGGTTGATGCTCTGCGTCTGGCCGTACATTTGACGATAAACGTCGAAAAGTTGCTCGTAACGTTGGCTCGTCTCCTCGTTCGGACGGTAGATTCGCGCATGTTTCACGAATACTTCGCCGCAAGCGTCCAACGTCGGGAACCAGCCGCAACCGACCGCGGCCAGCATCGCCGCCCCCAAGCCGGGTCCTTGCTCGTTCTCTAGCGCAACGACGTTTGCTTGGAAGATGTCCGCTTGCATTTGCAGCCACAACGGATTTTTTGCTCCGCCGCCGATCGATACGATCGTATCGACCGTCTTGCCGGCAGCACGGAACATTGCAATGGACTCGTTCAGGGAGAACGTAATGCCTTCCATCACCGCTCTGGCGAAATGCGCCCGCGTATGGCTGCCGTCGATGCCGATGAAGCTTCCGCGAATTTTCGCGTCGGCATGCGGTGTCCGTTCTCCGACGATGTAAGGCGTAAACAACAGTCCGCTAGAGCCTGCGGGAATATCGCCGACTCCCTCGAGCATCTTGTCGTAAGATTCGCCTTTGGCGAACGTATTGCGGAACCAGCTTAACGAATAGCCGGCCGCCAGCGTTACGCCCATCGCATAGAAGGCATTCTCCTTGCCGTGGTTGAAGAAATGCACTTTGCCTTCATAATCCGCGGACGCGTCCGCTTCATAGGTCAGGACAACGCCGGACGTTCCAATGCTGCAGAGCGTCAACCCCGGCGATAGGATGCCCGCGCCGATCGCGCCGCAGGCATTGTCCGCTCCGCCGGCGAACACTTGGGTCGCCGTCGTGAGTCCGGTCGCGTCCGCCGCATCGGCGGACAATGAACCGACGCTGGCTCCCGCTTCGACGAGAGGCGCGCAGAACGATGCCGGAATGCCGAATGCGGACAGCACATCTTCGCTCCAGACCTTGCCCGCGACATCGAGCATCAGCGTGCCCGCCGCGTCCGACAGATCCATGTGGAAAGCACCCGTCAGGCGCAGCCGTAAATAATCTTTCGGAAGCAGGAACCGGCTTGCTTGGGCATAAACGTCGGGTTCGTGCTGCTTGACCCATAAAATCTTGGGCAACGTAAACCCTTCAAGCGCCGGATTGCGAGTGACGGACAGAAGCTTGTCGCCGAGTGTCCGTTCGATCTCGCGGCATTGCTCCGTCGTCCGGGTATCGTTCCACAAAATCGCTCTGCGAACCGGTTGGTTCTGCGCGTCCAGCAGCACAAGACCGTGCATCTGGCCGGAGAAGCTGATTCCCTCGACGGCGGCGGGATCGATCTTCGCGCTGGCGATCAACTCCCGCAGCGCTGCCGCCGTTCCCGTGACCCAATCCTCGGGATCTTGTTCGCTCCAGCCCGCTTTGTCATGATAGAGCGGATATTCCCGGGTCGCTTCCGCGTGCACCACGCCGTCTTTGCCGACGAGCAGCGTCTTCACCGCGCTGGTCCCCAAATCAACGCCAATGACATATTCCATTGGAGAATCTCCTCTTCCTTTATGCTCTTATACGCCGAAGATGACGTCGTTTAACGTTGCCTTGAGTTGCTCCAGGCGTCCGGATTCGTTACGGATCGGTTTCGCTTGTAGCGCATATGCTTCCAGAGACTTCAACGTTGCTTTGCCGGATACAATGTCCGCTCCAATGCCTTCGTTAAAGCTGCTATAACGTTTAGCGACGATATCGTCAAGCACACGGTCTTCGATCAGCTTAGCGGCAGCTTTCAAGCCGCGAGCGTACGTATCCATACCTGCGATGTGAGCGTAGAACAAATCTTCGTCTTCGAAGGAAGAACGGCGCACTTTCGCGTCGAAGTTGACGCCGCCACGGCCGAGACCGTCGTTCTTCAGAATTTCGTACATCGCCAGCGTCGTTGCCGCGAGATCCGTCGGGAATTCGTCGGTATCCCATCCGAGCAGCATATCGCCTTGGTTAGCATCGATAGAACCGAGCATGCCGTTGATGCGGGCTGTGCAAAGCTCATGCTCGAACGTGTGGCCGGCAAGCGTAGCGTGGTTCGCTTCGATGTTCAATTTGAAGTAGTCCTTTAAGCCATAGTTTTGAAGGAATGCGATCGCTGTAGCGGAATCGAAGTCGTATTGATGCTTGGAAGGCTCTTTCGGCTTAGGCTCAATCAAGAATTGCGCGTCGAAGCCGATTTCTTTCGCGTAATCGACCGCCATGTGCAGGAAGCGCGCAAGGTTGTCCAGCTCCAGCTTCATGTCCGTGTTCAAGAGCGATTCGTAACCTTCGCGACCGCCCCAGAATACATAGTTCTCCGCTCCGAGCTCTTTGCCGACTTCAAGGCCTTTTTTCAGCGTAGCCGCCGCATATGCGAACACTTCCGCGTTGTTCGTCGTGCTTGCGCCGTGAACGTAACGAGGGTTCGTGAACAGGTTGACCGTGTTCCAGAGCAATTTCTTGCCCGTTGATTTTTGATAATCTTTCAGCATCGCCACGATGACATCGAGGTTTTTGTTCGTCTCGGTCAGCGTTGCGCCTTCAGGAGCGATGTCCACATCATGGAAAGCGTAGAATGGCACATTCAATTTTTCGAGCAATTCGAAGTTGGCTTCCACACGCGCTTTAGCGCGGTCGAGCGGGGACAAGGAATCCCAGCTGCGCACAGCCGTGGCGGCGCCGAACGGGTCGCTGCCGTTCGCGTTGAACGTATGCCAGTAAGCGACTGCGAAGCGGAGGTGCTCCTCCATCGTTCTGCCCATTACGACCTCTTGCGGGTTGTAATGTTTAAAGGCGAACGGGTTCTTGGAATCGCGTCCTTCGTATTGGATCTTTGGAACGTTAGGGAACTTGCTCATGGATTGATGGCCTCCTTGTAAGCGATATCAATTTGAATAACTGCTATCAGCATAGCATGGTCCGACTTAGTTTGTCTATCCAATAAACTAAGTTTTTTGCTCGAATTGTGGTATGATTGGAAAAAAGAATTCGGAACTGTGGCGTTGATCGATTATTTCGAGTAGCTCCCTCCAGAAAGTGCCATTGGAGCGGCGTTGCTCGATTCTTTCGAGTAACTCCCTTCAGAAAGTGCCATTGGGGCGGCGTTGTTCGATTCTTTCGAGTAACTCCCTTCGGAAAGTGCCATTTGGGGCGGCGTTGCTCGATTATTTCGAGTAATTCCCTTCAGAAAGTGCCATTTGAGCGGCGTTGTTCGATTCTTTCGAGTAACTCCTTCAGAAAGTGCCATTTGAGCGGCGTTGTTCGATTCTTTCGAGTAACTCCTTCAGAAAGTGCCATTGGAGCGGCGTTGTTCGATTCTTTCGAGTAACGCACGATAGAATAGACCAAAGGAGCAAAAAAGACCCCATGACCAAACCAACGGGCGACCAAGCCCTAATCAAAAGAATAAACACCGCCATCGTGCTCGAATGCATATTGCGCGGGGCGCCTCTCTCCCGGGCACAGATTTCCGAGCAATCCGGCTTGAACAAGGCGACGGTGTCCAGCCTCGTTCAGGACCTGATCGATGGCTCGCTCGTTCGGGAGACCGGTATCGGCCAATCGAGCGGCGGGCGGAAGCCGGTCATGCTTGAATTCGTGGCGGACTGCGGCTTCGCTATCGGCATCGATCTCGGCGTCAACTATATACGCGGCGCGCTGACCGATCTGCGGGGCAAAATCGTGATCGAGCGTACTTCCAATCTCACGGAACTGGAACCGACGGCGGCCGTCGAGAAGCTTTCCGATTTCATCGGCGAATTTGTCTCAGAAGCCCCGACCAGCCCATATGGAATCGTCGGCATCGGAGTCGGGGTCCCCGGAATAGTCGACGAGAGCGGCTCGATTCTGTTCGCCCCAAACTTGAAATGGCGCGACATCCCGCTCCAGCGAATGCTGTCGGAACGGTTCGGTTTGCCGGTCCTTATCGATAACGAAGCGAACGCGGGCGCGCTCGGCGAGCAGAAGTACGGGGCCGGGCGCAACGTGAACAATCTGGTCTACGTCAGCGTCAACATCGGGATCGGCACCGGCCTGATCCTTCACAAGTCGCTGTACAAAGGAACTTCCGGCTTTTCCGGAGAGATGGGCCATCTGTCGATCGAAGCGCATGGCAAAGAATGCACCTGCGGCAATCGCGGATGCTGGGAAATGTACGCTTCCGAGCGGGCTCTCCTCGAAGCGGCCGCCCCGCTGGGATTCCATACGCTGGAGCAGTTGTTGAAAGCCGCCGTGAACGGACGCCGGGATGTCATCGAGCTGTTCGCGAATACGGGCGAGTATCTGGGCGTCGGCATCGCCAACATCGTCAACGTGTTTAATCCGGACGCCGTCATCATCGGCAGCCGGATGAGCCAAGCCCGCCTCTGGCTCGAAGGAGCGGCGCGGCAGGCTGTTGTGCAGCGCGCGCTCGGTTTCCACCTGCGCAAGGTGCAATTGCTCTTCGCCGAGCTCGGCGAACGCTCCTCCATGATGGGCGCGGCCGAGATGGCCATCTCCGGCTTTTTCGACCGCGTCAAAGCGACCTAGGGCAAGGCGATTGCCTTGCCCTCCCTTCTTTTCTCCCATTTCACACAATTTAGTTTTGTTTCGCCGGACTTCAGACGCTCGTACCACCTTTCGCACCATTTAGATAGGTTTCACCGGACTACAGACGCTCGTACCACCTTTTCGCACAATTTAGATAGGTTTCACCGGACTACAAACGCTCGTACCACCTTTTCGCACCATTTAGATAGGTTTCACCGGACTACAGACGCTCGTACCACCTTTTCGCACCATTTAGATAGGTTTCACCGGACTACAGACGCTCGTACCCTCGATTCACGCGATTTGAGGCCAACAAAGTACATTGGCTGGTCGAGCCCCGGGCATCGTGCGGACGAAGGCCAAAAAAGTGCCTTGGCTAGACGAATCCCGGGACAGTGTGCGAATGAAGGCCATTAAAGTACCTTGATTAGACGAATCCCGGGGCAGCGTGCGGGCGAGGGCCAAAAAAGTACCTTGGCAAGACGAATCCCGGGGCAGCGTGCGGGCGAGGGCCAAAAGAGTACCTTGGCAAGACGAATCCCGGGGCATCGTGCGAGTAAGGGCCAAAAAAGTACCTTGGCTAGACGAAACCCGGGTCAGCGTGCGAACGTGGGCCAAAAGAGTGCCTTGGCTAGACGAATCCTGGGGCAGCGTGCGGGCGAGGGCCATAAAAGTGCCTTGGCTAGACGAATCCCGGGACAGCGTACGGACGAGGGCCATAAAAGTGCCTTGGCTAGACGAGCCCCGGCTCAGCGTGCGGACGAAGGCCAAAAAAGTGCCTTGGCTAGACGAATCCCGGGGCAGCGTGCGGGCGAGGGCCAAATTAATGTGTTAGTTTTCACCGAACTATAGCCCCCATGCCAACGTCGAAAATCCATTCCTGCTACCCCCCTCATTTTTCACGCAACAAACTTTATCCCGTTAGTCTTTTATGCTATAAATTAATATATTACTATATACGAATTTAATAGCATCGTGATGAAAGATTACTCAAAGGAAACGAGGCTGGAACGATGAGCGATCGATTGGGCGAAATGGCGGAATTGCTAAAGTTGTTAGGCGACCGGACGCGATTGGCTATCCTGGGACTGCTGCAAGAGCGTGACTTATGCGTGACGGATATCGTGGAACTGCTCGGGACAAGCCAGCCCAATGCCAGCCAGCATCTACGCAAGCTGAGAACCGCCGGGCTGATTGGCGAAACGAAACGCGGCCAGTGGGTCTATTACTCGTTGAACCTGAGCGACTTTCCAGACTTGCGCATCTTCCTCTCCCAATTGCCGGGGCGCAAGGAACGTCTTCGTTCACTTACCTCTTTGTCGGAACGCAACTAGCAGATCCACTATTATCCCCTAGCGGACTTGAGGGGCGTTATTTTATCCTTTTTACATATGTATGGAAACCGAACGGACCTGAGAGCCTTTATTCTCTCAATACACATGAATTTTCACGCGTATTGAGAGAATAGCTGCACCTAGGTCCGTAAGCATTCTCACAGGCCTATTTTCGCGCAATAACGGCATCCGGGTCCCTTAAGATAGACCAACGAGTCAACTCATAGCATTCCCGCCCCCTTCATTTCTGGTATCATAAAGAAGACATCGGTGAGGAAGGAAGTCTCCTCATGCGCACGAAGAGGACGGGAGCAACGCAACATTATGGATGTTCAATTGACGAAACGGATGATCAAGCAAATCTGCGGTTCCTATTCCTACGATAGAGGGGATACCGACTACCGCGCCGGCAAAGTCAAATTCACGGTCTGTGATGACGACCGTTTCGAATACAAGGCTGCTGTGAAGGGGAGTAACGCCCACTTCCGCGTGGAAATCTCGGCCAATGAAGACGCGAGTATCGCCGCCCGGTGCGAATGTCTCGATCTGAATCTGTCCACCAAATCTTGCAGGCACGTTGCCGCCGTCCTGCTGAATATACACGACATGCGGGAGGAGCAACATTCGCCCGCTCTCTCTGCGCCCCGCCATTCCGCAGTCCCAACGACCGGCGGTCAGCCTTCCGCTTCCGAAGCCGCATTAGCGAGCGAAGTGCTGGGGCTGTTCGTCAGCAGACCCTCAAGGCCGAGCCGGACAAGCTCGCTGTTCGACGCGCGGGAAACCCTTGGCGTGGAATTTCTCGTCAGTCCTTTCCCTTACGGAAACCGGCAATACCTGTTCGGCATCGAAATGAAGGTCGTTTCAAAGCGCGCGTACGCCGTTCAGAGATTAAGAGAATTTCTGGAACGGGTCGACCGCAGGGAAAGCTATCCGCTCGCCAAGTCGTTCTCCTATGAACCCGAAAGCCATAGCTTTCATGAGGCCAATGACGCGGTCATCCGAAAGCTGATCGAGATACATCAACACGAGAAAATGTACCGCGAAGCTTCGAACGCCTATTCCGCGTACGGAAGCCGCACTGGCGGAGATAGCTTTCTGCCCGTGCCGCCGACCTTCTGGGAAAGTCTAGTTCCTCTGCTCGAGGCAGCGCCGAATGTAAAACTCGAATATGACGGATCCCTCTTCGAGGGTATCCGCCTATCCGACGAGCCGTTTCCGCTGACGTTCGACTTCGACCGAGATCTGCCATACAAGCCTAGTAACAGCGCCGGTTACAGACTAGTGATCCAAGGCATGGACCGGCTTACGGTCATGGAACCTTACGGCATCGTGTTATCGGGAGATCGCCTTCACAAGCTGAAGCCCGATCCGTGCCGACGTCTCGCCGAATTGTCGAGGTTGCTCGACAACTCCCGCACCGGCGAGATCCGGATCACGCAGGCGCAGTTGGCACCGTTCTTGGAGCGAGTCATTCCCGGCCTGATGAAGCTCGGCAGCGTACGGATCTCGGAGGCCATATCCGAGCGGGTCGTTTATATGCCGCTCAAGGCGAGGCTCTACCTGGATCGGGTAAGGGACCGTCTGCTGGCGGGTCTTGAGTTTCAATACGGAGATATCGTCGTTAATCCGCTCGAAGGAATCGGCAACGGACGCGGAAGTGACCGCATCCTGATGCGAGACGGAGACAAGGAAGCCCAGATATTGGACTGGATGGAGCAAGCCGGCTTTGCCAAGACGGAAAGCGGGTACTTCATGGAGGATGAAGAAGGCCAGTACGATTTTCTATACCATATCATTCCGCACCTGGAGAAGCTGCTGCAGGTATATGCCACCACCGCCGTCAAAGCAAGGCTGCACGTCGGGCTTCCCCCGGCGAAAATACGCGTCGACGCGAGCGAGAAAACCGACTGGCTGGAGTGCAAGTTCGATATGCCTGGCGTTCCCGAATCGGAAATTCGCGATCTGATTCAGGCATTAAGCGATAAGAGGAAATATTATAAGCTTCCGAGCGGGGCGCTGCTCCCGCTGGAAACCCCGGATTACGAGGCGATCAACCGGTTCATCGCGACGATGAAAGTCGATAAAGGCGAACTTCACGGATCGGAGCTCCGCATGCCTGCCGTTCGAGGATTGACGCTCATGGATTCTGGCCATCAAGACCCCGCGATCAAGCTGGGCAAACAGCTCAGAGCGATGCTGGAAAACATGAGGAATCCCGACAGCTTGGACTTCCCCGTTCCGGAAGCCCTCGCTCCCATTCTGCGCGACTACCAGAAATACGGGTATCAATGGTTGCGGACGCTCGCCTTATACCGGTTCGGCGGCATACTGGCCGATGACATGGGACTTGGCAAAACGGTGCAAAGCATCGCCTACCTGGTTTCCATGCTGCCCGAGATCAGAAGCCAGCAGCTTCCGGCGATTATCGTCTGCCCATCCTCCCTGATGTACAACTGGCTGAACGAATTGAAGAAGTTCGCTCCGGAAATCCGGGCGATCGTCGCAAACGGAGATAAAACCGAACGAACCCGCGTCTTGCGCAGCCTAGACGACATGGACGTTCTCATCACTTCATACCCGCTCCTGAGAAGGGATATCGAGTCGTTCGGCGCTCCCGTTTTCCATACGCTTTTTCTGGACGAAGCCCAAGCGATCAAGAATTACGCCACCCGGACGGCGCAAGCGGTCAAGGCCGTGCAAGCCCGGCACAAGTTCGCCCTGACGGGAACTCCTGTGGAAAATGGAATCGAGGAGTTATGGTCGATCTGCGACGCCGTGTTTCCCGAGCTGTTCGGGGATCGAAAGGCGTTCGGCGAGTTGTCGAGGGAAACCGTGGCCAAGCGGATACGGCCCTTCCTGCTGCGCAGGTTGAAAACCGACGTGCTCGCGGAGCTGCCGGAGAAGATCGAATCCGTGCAAGCGACCGAGCTGCTGCCCGAGCAGAAGAAAATGTATACCGCTTATCTGGCCAAGCTGAGGAAGGAAGCGTTAAAGCATTTGGACGAGGAAGGTTTCGGCAAAAGCCGGATCCGGATACTGGCCGGATTGACCCGGCTCCGTCAAATCTGTTGCCATCCCGCGCTGTTCGCGGAAGGTTACGAAGGCGGGTCGGCCAAATTCGATCAATTGCTGGAGCTCGTGGAGGAATGCCGAAGCGCCGGCAAACGCGTGCTGATCTTCTCGCAGTTTACCGAGATGCTGGGCATGATCGGAAGAGAGCTCGGCTATCAAGGCGTCCCCTTCTTCTATCTGGACGGACAGACGCCTGCCGCGGAGCGCGTCGAGCTTTGCAATCGGTTTAACGATGGCGAACGCGACGTGTTCCTAATCTCGCTCAAAGCCGGAGGAACCGGCCTGAACTTAACCGGCGCGGACACCGTCATCCTATACGATCTATGGTGGAATCCCGCTGTCGAGCAGCAAGCCGCGGATCGAGCGCACCGCATCGGGCAGACCAACGTCGTTCAAGTGCTCCGCCTCGTCGCCCAAGGCACGGTCGAGGAAAAAATATATGCCCTGCAGCAAAGAAAGAAAAATCTGATCGAAGAAGTCGTTCAGCCGGGTCAGGAAGCGCTATCCGCGATTACCGAGCAAGAGATCCGCGAGCTTCTGATGCTCTGATCTTGCGATCGACCGCCCCGGACAGGAACACGCTAATCTCGTATAGTACGATTAACGGAATCGCCACGATCAAATCTGAAATCAGATCGGGCGGCGTGATGACCGTTCCTATGAATACGAGAGCGAAATAAGCATACTTGCGCATACGCTGCAGCCGACGAGGGGTAACGATACGAAGCCTGGTCAGAAACATGATGACAACCGGAAGCTCGAACAGAAGAGACACCGGAAGCAGAATGTTGAGCATAAACGAGAAGTACTCCGTAATGCCGTATGTCTCTTCCAGCATCATTTTCCGGTTTACGGTCGTCGTAAAATACAATGCCATCTTAAAAACGACGAAATAAGCAAACGCCAGGCCGACGAGAAACAATAAAATCGAGAGCGGAATGTACCGGATCGTGGCTTCCCGCTCTCTCTCCAATAGCCCCTCTTTGAAAAAAGCCCAAACCTGATATAACACGACCGGCATCGTCCCCGCCGCCGCAAGAATAAAGCCGAATTGCATGTACACCCGCACGCCGGACCAAGGGGAGAAGGCATGAAGGGGCAAATCGGCGGCGGGCGGGATGCTCTGCAGGTAATCGAACGCTCCTTTGGCCAGCCATAACCCAAGCGCGAGCATGATCACGAACGTGGCGAGCACCCATATGATCCTTCTACGCAGCTCTCCCAAGTGCTCTTCGACGCTCATATCCCTATCCATCATTCCGCGCTTTGCCATCCACGATTTCTTTATGTTGCGGACTTTCTTCATCGGGCATCCATTCTTTCGCCCCGTTCTTGAACTCACGCAGCGTTTTACCGAATGCGCGCCCCAATTCCGGGAGTTTGCTTGGACCGAACAGCAGCAAGGCAACCAAAACGATCAAAAGCACACCGGTAGAACCGATTCCGCTCAGCATATTGTCCATCTCCTTTCATTTGTGGCCTGCCAGCCAGTCTGCCAAAACTTGAATCTCATCTTCCGTAAGACGCGTCCGGAAAGCGGGCATTCCGCCTCCGCCCTTCTCGATCCGTCCGACGATCTGCGCCGCGCTTAGTTCGCTTCCGGCTCGGCGCAGGTCCGGACCGACGATTCCCTGCAGTTCCGCCCCATGGCAGGCGATACAATTGGCTCGGTACAATGATTCGGCCTGCTCGCGATCTTCGGCGGAAACGGACGGCCTAGCGTCCGAAGCCTGACCGCAGCCGGAGAGCGCGGCGATCAGCAACAGCCCGGCAACGCTTCTTTTCACCGTGCCAATACTCATCAGCCGCTAACCAGCAAGGAAGTGCCATACATCAGAGCAATGCCTGCCGCCACCCCGGCATAATTCGTCCAGGATACCGGCGCGTAGCCGAGTTTTACGGATTCCTTCCACAGCATTCTGCCGATGACGAAGACGACCTGTATGATTGCTCCCGCGCCGATGCCGAAGTACAAGGAGGCAAGCGTGTTGTTCATCACGAACCCCCCGACCCAAGTACCCAATATCGCCGGTCCCCCAGCGATCAGGGCAAGCCATACGAACGTCCTTAATTTCGGTCTTTGCCGCTGAGCCAGCGGAGCAGCTACACCGATGCCTTCGGTCATGTTGTGCAGAGTAAAGCCGATGATCAGGAACGTACCCAGAGCGGCTTCCCCGACGGCGAACGCGGCGCCGATCGCAAGCCCTTCCCCGAAATTGTGAAGCCCGATTCCGGAAGCCAGCATAAAGGAGATCCTCTCTCCTCGGGAACCTTCTTTTCCTTTTTTCCGCTCGTTCATCTGGTCGATCGCGATCAGGAACAACATACTGAGAATCGCCCCGAACCAGACTAGCCCGCTTCCTTTAAGCGATTCGGGAGCCTGCTCCGCCAGTTCGAAGCCCTCCTGAAACGTGTCGACGACAAGGAACAGAAGCAGTCCGATCGTGAATGCGAGCACGGCATGAATGCCCCGCGCAGTAAAGCGACGCATAAGCGGGAACCAGAGCAATCCGAGCGCAACGGGAACGACGCCGACGTAAAACCCGATCAAAGCGTATTGCATAAAACGCTGTGCATCTGGCGCCGGCGCTTGAATCGCTGCGCCGATCTCGGTCGAAAACACCGTGCTTTCGCCGGTCACGAGCCGGACCTCGTATCCGTCTCCTTCGACCCACGGATATGGGATCGTTACGGTTGCCCTGCCCATGCGTGGAATGGCTCCGTCCGGCTTTATCGTGAAATCCCAATAGGCGTCCGCCACTCTGGCCATGACAATGTCGACGGCCTGCGGACTGGCATTCAGAAGGTTCAAGACGATGCCGTTTTCGTTTACGTACACTCTTTCAAATTCTACATTTTCGATCGGGATCGGCGACTCTTCCTTCACCCCCGTCCCTACCGTCAGAATGACGGCAACAATCGCAATCAGCAGCGCGACCGGCAAGATTCCCCACAGCCACGCCTTTCCAGAACTTTTTCCCGCCTGCGGCGTCATTTCCGCTTGCAACTGACTCATCGTCCAACCTCCTTTTCACGAACTAACGATTATCGATCAATCTTGAAGATTCCGTTCATTCCGCCTCAAAAAATCCGACCCAGCCTAGTTCCGTAAATTCGTTCACATGCGCATGGAACATATATTTGCCCGGCCTCGGAAACAAAATCTCCACGAGTCCCCGCTCTCCCTGGGCGAGCACGACAGTGTCCGTATAATACGGACGGGCTTCGGGATCGGCTCCGGTAGCGTAGTAGTGGAAATACGCGGCATGCAGATGGAAGGAATTAATCAGATCGAATTCCAGAAAACTGCTTAGATAAATTCGTACGAGCTTGCCCGCCTTCACCTTGATCGGCTCCTGCATGAACGCGAAAGCATAACTGTTCACCGCATAGATGTCGTTGTCCGAATCGAAGTCCAGATCAAATCCGTTCATGACCATGGACAATTCCTGCGCGGGCGCTCGCGGGGTTTTCGGATCGATGATGAAATTCCCGTACATGCCCTTGTGTATGTGCGTTTGGAACGGGGGCACGTGACAATGATAGACCTGCATGCCGGCCGGATACGCCTCGAATTCGTATGTAAAAGTCCCTCCCGGAGGAATCGCCTCGAGTCCGTCCATATCCGTCGGATGAATGCCGTGAAAATGTATGGAATGAGGGTGAGACGAGGCATTGCTGAACTTGACCCGGACAACGTCCCCCTCCGTGCAACGGATCGTCGGACCGGGAACCGTCCCGTTAAACGTCCAAGCCGGAAACTTGACGCCTTGCGCGATCTCGATGTCCTTCTCGAACGAGACGATCTCATACTCCCGGAGTGTTCTGCCATCTGGGAGGGTGCTGACTTTGCCGTAGTCAAAATTGCTCAGCGCCTCCCTCGCCATGACCAGCCCTTCGGTCACTTCTGTTCCGGGCGTGAATCCATGCTGCATGCCGTGCGAGCCGTGCCCGCTCTCGGCATGCCCTTCGTGGCCCTCGTGAGACTCTGCATGAGCCGATCTCCCGCCCAGCAAGGCACCCGGATTAAGCAGCGCACCGCCGATCAAGGCGGCTGCTCCAGCCGCACCCGCCTTCAAAAAGCTTCGCCGCGAGATTTGTTTTCTCCGATCAAACATTGTCGTCCCTCCAATTATCTTGTATTAAACTAATGTTTTTGTCCTAGGGAAACATTTTGCCCAAAAAAAACCACTTCTGCACACCAGTATACGAGCGGTAAGTGTTTCTGTAAAGACATTTTTTTGTCTGTAACCACAGATGTTTCCCTAGGTAAACACTCAATTCTGGAAAATAAAATTTTAACCGATCATTGATGCGGAAATTAAAATAGGCCATAATGTTTCATATAGAAATCAAAATGGAGTATTTATATTCATAACGAAACCAATATCACAATAATACTTTAAGGAGTTGTTTGGCCTCATGCCCATCGACGATATCGACCGCAGCATTATCAAAGCCCTGAATGCCAATGGGAGACTCTCCTATACCGACTTGGCCAAAGACATCGGTCTTTCGCGCGTGGCGATCCAAGCAAGAGTGAACGCCTTGATGGAAGAGGGTGTCATTGAACGATTCACCGCCGTAATCAATCCCGAGAAAATCGGAATTACGGTATCGGCTTTCTTTAACGTCGAGGTCGAGCCGAAGAGTTTGCAAAGCGTGGCGGATACGCTTGCCGACGAGCCTGCCGTCACCAGCCTCTATCATATGACCGGTCCGAGCAAATTGCATATGCACGGCTTATTTGAGAATACCAAAGAGATGGAAGTTTTTCTGAACGAGAAGCTGTACAAACTGCCGGGCGTCGTCAGCGTAGATTGCCAGCTGCTCATCAACCGGTACAAAAGTAGAATGGGAATGAGGTTATAACGCGATGGCCGAACAAGCAATTCCAAGACAGTATGCTCAGCTTGCTTGGTCGATGGGCAAAACGGGGATTCTCGGTTACGGAGGAGGGCCTTCCGTCATTCCGTTGATTCGATACGAGGCCGTGAACAAATATCGCTGGATGGACGACGACGAATTCGGGGAAATACTCGCCATCGCCAACGCGCTGCCCGGACCGATCGCCACGAAGATGGCCGCCTATCTCGGCTTCCGCCAAAGAGGCGTTCTCGGTTCGATCTTGGCGATCGTTGCGCATATATTGCCTTCCTGCGTCGCCGTAATCGCATTGCTGACGTTCGTCGATTTTCTGAGCAGCTCGCCCGCCGTTCAAGGAATGATCGCCGCCGTCATGCCGGTCATCTCCGTCATGCTTGGCCTGATGGCTTATGAGTTCGCCAAGAAAGCTTATCAGGGGCTCGGTAAAATGATGGCCGTCGTCTTCTGCGCCGTTTCATTCGTCCTGCTGCAGTTGATAGCCGTTCACCCGGCTATCGTTATCGTGCTTTTCCTGGCTTACGGCGCCGTCCATTTCCGCATAGCCGCCAAGCTGTCGAAGAAGAAACCCGAAGGAGCCGACCCTTTATGAAAGATTTGATCGATCTTTTCCTTGGTTTTTTCTGGCCTAACCTGCTCGGCTATGGCGGCGGACCGGCTTCGATTCCACTCAATTATCGGGAAATCGTAACCCACTACGGCTGGGCAACCGACCATCAATTCTCCAATATTCTTGCGCTAAGCAATACGCTTCCCGGACCGATCGCGACCAAATTCGCGGCATTCGTCGGATACGACGTCTCCGGCGTAGTCGGGGCGATCGTCGCGCTGGCCGCTACAGTCGTCCCGTCTGCGATTGCTCTTATCGTGCTGCTGAGGCTCATGGCCAGATATCGGTACTCCTCCGTCGTAAAGGGCATGACGCTGCTCGTTCAACCCGTCATTGCCGTCATGATGATCGTCCTCACCTGGCAGATGGGCGAGACGTCCATCGATTCCCTGGGCGTATGGCAAGCGGTTATCATCGCTGCGGTCGCTTTCTGGGCCATGCAAATCCGCAAAATCCATCCGGCTCTGGTCATCCTGTGCGCGTTCGTCTACGGGGGATTGGTCGTTCCCCATATTTAGTCCTCCGAATGCGTCACCCGGTTTCGGCCTCCGCTCTTGGATGCGTACAAGGCCTGGTCCGCTTTCGCGATCAAAGATTCGGCGGTATCCTCTTCAGATACGGTCGCGGCTCCCAAACTGATCGTAACCCGATATTCGCCCCAATCCGCTTCCTCGATCGATTTGCGGAATCTCTCGGCCGCAATCACGGCACTCTCCCGATTGGCCCCAGGCAAAATAATGGCGAATTCTTCCCCGCCGTAGCGGGCCAAGACATCAATGCTCCGAATTTGCGCTTGAAGCTCCTGGGTCAATCTCCTTAAAATCTCATCCCCTACGGGGTGCCCGTAGGTATCGTTGATCCGCTTGAAGTAATCGATATCGAGCAGTACCATCGCGAACGGATTCCGCGATCTTGCGAACGCGGCGAAAGCCGCGTCAAGGCATTCCTGGAAAGCTCTCCGATTGCTCACGCCGGTAAGCCCGTCCGTTAAAGCCTGCAACTCCAGCGTCCGGTTTAGATCGGTCAGTTCCTCCTGCTTCTTCTCCAGTTCCTTGTGCAGAGCTTTTAACGCTTCGTGCGCCGCGTCCTTTTCCTTGTTCAGTTCCTCCAGCTTTTTGGCCGCGTTCACGATGTCCTTCTCGTACTCGATCCTCTTCCGCATTTCGATCAACACGCACTCGATATAGACTTGGTCGTCCCGTTCCCGGAGAACTCCGTTCAATAACACGGGCACTTCATGACCATCCTTCTTCTTCAGCGTAAGATAGATTTCATTAACATGGCCGTGGAGCTGAATATAAGGGTAAAAATAAGTATGGAAAAAGATCTTGTTCGCAACCGTCAAGAAAGCTTCGATATGATGATGAAGCATATCGCCGCTTTCATACTGCAACAAGTTAAGCAGCGTCCGATTCGCTTCCGTAATGACGCCGGCGTTCGTTAGCGTGAAAAACCCGCAAGGCAAATCGTTCAACTTATCGTCCATTAGGCCGCAGCCCTTTCCAGATCATTAGGCGTATTCCGTTTCTAAATATTCCTTGATCAGCCTTGTCGTTTCTTCCGGATGGCTTAAGTGGGGATAGTGCCCCTTCGCCTGCATCACCTTCAAGGTGCTGCCCTTGAGATGGGCGTGCAAGTAATCCCCGACTTCCTTCGGGGCGATGCTATCCTCCGAGCATTGCAGAATAAGCGACGGAACCGTCACCTTGTCCAACTCTCGGCGGCAATCGGCGTAGAAAGTCACTTCCGCGAACTGGCGGGCGATCGCGGGATCTCTCGAGCAGAAGCTCTTCTCCAGCTCGCCCGCCAGTTCGCCGCGTTCGGGATTGTTCATGACGATCGGCGCCAGATAGCTTGCCCAACCAGTGAAGTTCATTTCCATCATCGTGAGCAGTTCTTCGATATCTTTCTTTTCGAACCCCCCGTAATAATCGGGAACATCGTTCAGATAACACGGGGAAGCTCCAATCAGGATAAGCCTTCCAAATAAGTCCGGCTCGGCGATGGAAGCGAGCGTTCCGATCATCCCGCTGACCGAATGTCCGACGAATATCGCCTTGCGCAGATCAAGCTCCTTGGCGATCTCCAGAACGTCCTGGGCGTATCCGCTGAGTTGGCCGTATTTGGCCGGGTCGTAATGATTCAAGTCCGATCGTCCCGAGCCGACGTAGTCGAACAAGATCACACGATAGTTCTGTTCGAATTCGGAAGCGACGTATCGCCACATCTCTTGATCGCACCCGAATCCATGGGCGAATAGAATCGGCCGCTCTCCCTTACCGCTGATCCTGACGTTATTCCGATCGAAAACGCTAGCCGCCATATCATTCACCCGCTCTCCGATAAATGAACAAAAACCGAGAAATCCGCTTCGTTCGCCGGACTTCTCGGCTTAGCCGTTCAACCCTTTTCCAATTGCTTTTTCAACAGGTCTCGGCCTCGCTTAAGGCGGGATTTGACCGTGTTCATCTTCACGTTGTTCAGCTCGACGATCTCCTCCATCGACAGATCCAGCACGTAACGCTGATAGACCATCAGCCGATAAGCTTTCGGCAGCTTCTGGATCGCCTCGAGCATATACTCCGAAGCTTCTTTCAGAATCAGCGCGTCCTCCGGACGATGGGCTTCGGCCACTTGGTCTTCCCAGCCTTCGTGCTTCATCATCGGATGGTTTAGCGTGAGCTTCGTCTTTCTTTTGCGCAGCATATCGATGCAGATGTTCTTCGCCGTCGTGAAGATAAGCGAGGAGATCGAACCCGCCGGGTCCAACCGCTCGAAGTTCACGTATAGCTTCAGGAACGTCTCTTGCACCGCTTCCTCGGTATCCGTCGTGCTGCGAAGGATTTTCCAGGCGAAGCTGAATATTTTATCTTTATAATGCTCGAATAATTGCTCATAGGAGACAACCGGCATTCCTCTGCCGACGGCAGGCTGCATATCCATAGGTTTGCACCTCTTCTCTGTAAACCACAATATCCCCTATTATAACACTAGAGAGCTTGTATGTTTGAAATTCACAGAAAATTCGCAAAGACTTTAATCAGCGCCCTGGAACGAACTTCTTAACCCAGTTGCCGAAGCCCGAAGGGTTGCGGGATTGAATCAGCACGATACCTTCGCCGCGGAATCTGCAGACGAGTCCCTCTCCGCTCGTAATGCTTGAAAACCAGCCTTTAGACGCTTTTTCGATCGAATAATGAACGTAATCCGGCCAAGCGACCAAATGTCCGTTGTCGATAATGCGTTCCTCTCCGGGCTCGAGATTGATCGCGTGAATCGCCCCGTAAGACGACAGGAATACCGTGCCGGAGCCACTGATCTCGACAATGAAAAATCCTTCCCCGGACAGGAGCCCACGGCTTAAGTTCTGCATCTTCGTATTGACCTGGATTCCGCTCGTTCCCGCAAGAAATCCGTCCTTCTGAACGAGCAACCGATAAGAGCCGTCCAGTTCGACGGCTTGTATGTCGCCGATGGACGACGGAGCGAGCAGTACTTCCCCCGCGCCTCTGTTCGCCGAAAGCTCCTGGAAGAAAAAAGTTTCTCCGCTCAGCATTCTGCCGAGTCCCGCCATAATGCCGCCGTCCGCAGTTCCTTTAACGTCAACGTTGGGCGACATCGAGACCATCGCTCCGGATTCGGCCTTCACGCTCTCTCCGGCGCTCAGATGAACCTTAAGCAAAGCGAAAGCGCCCTGGTACAATACTTCGTATTTCATGAGAGTCCTCCCCTTGGCATCGACCCGATCCCGACAGCAATCTTGCAGATCGACTGTCGAATCTACCAATTTACTGCCGATTCTTGATACGGCTTATGAACATACTATCAAATCGGGAGACGTTTGCAAGTCCATGTTGTATGCACGAAAAAAAAGCGGAAGAAAGAATCTCTTCCACCCGCCATTAAGAGGTTGCCTTATCCGTTATTCCTCGTTGAATTCCATGATCGATTCCGCTTTCTCATGGCTGGCGACCACGATTAGGACAACAATGGCTAGCGCCATCACCCACCCCATTATCATCACCTTCATCCCGTCAGAGAGATTGACTGTTTATCGATATTCACAGTCTATCCGGACGGTTGAAGGATTATGACGAGATTGGGCAAGAGGTTCGATGGAATAAAGAAGCCGTCGGCACCACGAAGGGTGCAGGCGGCTAGGTGTATCGAAACGATAGGGATTAGTCCAAAAAGCTGGTCACGCCGGGCTGTTGAATCGCGGGTTGGGCAGGCGCCGAACTCGTGCCCGGCTGCAAGCCGAGGCGTTGGCCCATCTGCTTGTTGATCTCTTGCAGACGCGTCGTTTGTTCGGTCGCGGAAGCGATAATCGTGCGGTTGGACTCTTCGCAGCGGGTAATCGCAGACGTCAGGTCGTTCATCGCCTGGTTGATCTGCTCCATCGACATCGCCGAGCGGGTCATCGCCTGCGTCGTCTTCTGCGTCGTCTCGTTCAGCATGCGCGCGTTCTCCGCGAACTGCTTGCCGAGCATGTCGTTCGTCGCGTTCACCGCGTCGATGACTTTCACCTGGTCTTCGAGCGCCGTCGCGATCATCGCGGACACCGTGATCAGATGCTGCGTCTTGTCGATCGTCGCATCGACGGAATCGATCAGCTTGTCGTTGTTGTCGTTAATGATATCCGAACCGGCGATCGCTTGCTGATAAAGCATGACCATCTCGGTCAGCGCCTGAATCCGGGTAACGACTTTGCGCAGGCCGCGCTCGAGCTGAGCTTTGCGGTTCTCGTTCTGCGGTTTGGCGATCTCTTGCTCGAACAGCGTCTTTAATTGGTTGCCCATCTCGATCCGCTGTTGAACGTTGTACATTTCCTGAAGGCACATTTGCTTCAGGTTGCGCATGTGCACGACGTTCTCTTCGAGCGTATCCTTACCGTTGCGTAGCGACGAGATAATCGATTGAACGTTCGTTCTGACCGACTGATACTTCATGATATAGTTCTTCATCGGCGTCTTGCGGAGAATTTTCTGCATCAACGACAGGTCCTTACTGCGATTCAGGTCGTCGACTTCGTTGCGCAGTTTCAAAATATTGCCCGCGATCTCCGAGCGTTTGCCGCTGAGCAGATCGTTGAGCGGCCGTTCCAGCAAGGTCAGGTTCGCCCCGGCCTTCTCCATCGTTTTCTGGCCCATTCTTCCGATTTCGTCCATCAAGGAATCCAGTTGCGTCGCGTCCGTCTGCGCGATGCGCTGAATCGTCGCCTGCGCTTCCTGTTGGACCCTTGCCACGTCCGATTCCTTAAGCAGAATAGCTTGCGTGCTCATGAGTGAATCCTCCCGTCAGATTAATTGCCTGCGCCATATCTTTGATGAATGAGCTCGGCCCTGTTCTTCAACTCGATAAGGTCCTTCTGCTCAATAAAGCTCGTATAAGTCGTAATCTGTTTGTCGATATCCCTGATACCGTTCAGCAGCAGCCGGCGATTCTGCCGCTTGGCTTCTCCGCTTAGATGGATAAACGGCGTAATCGCGCCATTCAGATCCTTCAGGACGAGCCGTTGGATCTTATGATTGATCTCCCCGTTGTTGAAAGCGACAAGCTGCGGGATGATCCGGTTTAATCTGACAAGCAGCGCCAACGTGCGCTGCACGATCTCGTTGTCGAGATTGTTCTTCTCTCCTTCGAGCAGCACCATGTCCTCGATCGTTCCGATATATTCCATCACCGTGTCCCATTCCGGTCCCAAGCTGCTCGCTGCCGAATGCACAGGGGCCCCCTGCGCTTGCGAGGCAGCCAAGGCTTCCGGCGGCTGCGGCTGCGACTGCGACTGCGGCGAGTCGACCCTCCGCTGCTCGGCGGTCGCTGCTTCTCTCTCCGCGGCCAGCTTGGCCACTTTGAGCTCGGCTTGATGAATGACCGAGCCGAGCATCGTCCCGAGAACGGGGAAGATGAACGCAACCGGGACAGGAAGAAATTTATACGATATCAGACCGGCGACATAACCAACGATTACGGAGGCAAGCCCCCATTTCGAACGAAGCAAGTGAGTACCTCCCGTCTTGTCTCATTGGTTTAAGTGTAGGGTTTTGCGCAGCTCTCGTCAATTTTTTATCCGAAGTTCTACGATTCTTTCATCAGTACCGGCAATTCAAGATAACTCGCCTTAATTCCCAATAGGGGAACCGGTTTGTCGAAGGGCTGGCCCAATATCGTCTTCACCGCAAGATAAGGCATGTTCACGCCGCTAAGACATGTAATATACAATCCGCCGGACATTCGCGGGTTAATCTCGAGCAGCTTCGGCACGCCTTTGTTCAGTTTCACCTGAATGTTGTACGCATACGGAATGCGGCAGCGCGCCGCGACTCTTGCGGCAATGGCGGCAAGCTCGGGATCGTCTTCCAGCTCATAGATTCTACCCGTCGATTTTCTTCTCGGAATGGCGACGATCAACTCCCCGTTTCCGTCCGCCAGGCAATCGATGCTAATCTCGTCTTCTTCGAGCAGTTCCATCACCATCAGCTTCGGAAACCGTTCGACCGAAGACAGGGCGCCGTAAGCCTGTTCGAAAGAAATAGACGAACCGACCCAGCCGTACAGATCCTTCAGAGCGTTCCTGTCGTTATCGATTACCCGAAACCCCATGCCGCCTTCGGAATTCGTCGGTTTGAAGCAGACTTTATGTCCACCCTCGATAAGCGCTTCGTAGGCATCCTTGAATTGACTCGCCGTCTCCGCGACGTAATACTCCGGAATCGGCACGACGTCTGTCCCTTGCAACGATTCATAGAACAGATCCTTCTCGATCATTCTCTCGAGCAGCGGAATATCGCGGCACACCATCACTTTCGTGCCGATCTCGTCGAAACGGCTTGCTTCCTTGGCGATCTCGAGCATCATCAGTCGGGGGATGAACACATCGATCCGGTTCCGCTTGCAGAAATCCACGGCGTAATCGACGTATTCGGTTCCTTGCAGAACCGGTTCCTTCTCTGCGTAGTCGCAGGCCTGAAGAGAGAGATGGCCGGGGTCCGGATGGCTCCCGTAACAAACGAAGTTCTCTCCGTCGGGATTATCGCGAATCATATTCATATAGTGATAGGCCGTAGAAAACCAGCGGTTAAAATAAATGTTCTTCGTCACGCCGTCCCCGCCTCCATCCGGTTCGTCAAAGTGGCTAAAATGTCTTCCGAGGCGCGTATTCCCTCGCTCCGCGTGAACCGGATTCGTTCGTGCTTTCCGCCGTATTTACGGAACAGTTCGCCGTGTCCGGGAGCCAGCGCTTCGTCGGCGATGAGCAGCATGCTCTCGTCCAGCAGGCTGTCGCCCGCGGCGAAGACGTACCGCGAACCGCTCAATTGCTTCACGTATTCTACGGCCGCTCCCTTGCTTACTGGATTCGGCACGAGATAGATTTTGCGGCCCTGCAAGGAGCAGTTCCAGCCATGTCCACCGATCTCTCTCGCCAATTCTTCCATGAACCCGCTCGGCAACAGTTCTCTCTTGACGACGAAAGCATAGAACAGTTCGTCGCATAACCGCTCCTTCATGACCCATTCTTCTTTGACAAGACGATCGAAGAAGGACCTGATCTCCGCGGACGAGGCCGATTCCTTCCGCACGGTTTGCCGTAGCAAGCGATCCCACTGCATGTCCGCGCGGCCGTCGACCAGCACTTTTCCTCCGTTGCTGACGATGGCGTAACGGCAGTGAATCCCGTCGGAGAATCCGTGGATTCTCGCGTACTGCTCATGCACCCTAGTCGTCGTCGGAACGAAGTGAAGCTCGCGGCTTAACCGTTGCAGCAGACGATGGGCGGATCGGGTCATGTAGGATAGATCCTCTCCCTCGTATTTCTCGACCGGCACAAGCTCGTCCGATTCCGTCGCTCCCATCGAATTGCGGGAGTAGATTAGCGTCCGGTCCAAATCGCAAGCAAAGATCAAAGCTTAGTCCTCCCTAAGCGGCTTAATGATTCCGCAGCATGAATAGGTCAAATCGGGATACTCTTCGACGGGCACCCCGCGATCCGCCGCGAGCAGCAGAACGGGAGCCAGGTTCGGATTATTCCGGTCGTCGACGAGTATCCTCCAAGGCACTCTGCGCAGCAAGACGCGGGTCGTCTCGCCGACACCGGGCTTGACGAGGTTGATGTCGCCGATCCGGTAATCGCTTTGGATGTTGCGGATATCCCGCTCGCCTTGCCATGTGACGACATCCGTATCCGTGTTGAGCAGCTCGGAAGCCTGCGCCTTTGCCGCTTCTCTGACGGAAGCAAAATGCCGCTCGATCGCGTCGACATATTCGTTCGACAGATCGTCGTCTGCCAGCTCCCGGTAATATTTCGCCCCGTGGAAGTCCTCCGGTCCGATCAGATCGTCCCGAAGCACCGTCCGGCTGACCAAGCCCGACACCGTCGAATTCAGGCACGCGCTCGGGATAAGGAAGTCCTCGCGCGTGCCGTAAGTGGCCGAGCAGCAGCCCGGATCGGCCAGCACCGCCAGATCGTCGTTCAAGCGAATGCCGTACTTCCGCTCGAAAGCCTCGCAGGCTTCGATCAGCACTTTGCGAATGGCTCCCTTGCCCGTCCAACCGTCGATGAATTGAATCTCTTCCCCCGGATGGCGGCGCAAAATGTATTTAAGGGCGTTCTCGTCGATGCCTTTGCCCCGGATGATCGAGATGCTGTAATGAGGAAGCGCTATGCCATAGTAGGCCTCTATGTAGCGCTTGATGAGAACGCCGATCGGCGTTCCCGCCCGTGCCAAGGAGACGAGAACCGTAGCGGTTCCCCGCTTGGCGATGATCTGCTCCGATACGACCGCAACCGCCTCCGCGACTTTCATCGCCGATCGACTTAGCGTCTCATGATAGAGCTGGATATAATCTTCCGATGGCCGATACTCAATCGGCAGCATTTCCGAGTAGTGGGTTCCGGATTGGATCGCCTCTTCCCGGTCTTCCGTGTCTCTTTCCAATGAAACATGGCTTAAATCCTTTAATAAGAAAACGACATCCTCGGGCTTGTAGCTCCCCATAGGGGACGGCTCCGCGAGGTTGCCATCGAATATTGACGCCTTCATTCCGTGACCCTCCGTTCGTTCTGCTTGCCGAAGAAGACCAAGTGCACGATCGGGATTCCGATCCGGGCGAGCTCCCGTTCGAAAGACTCCCCGTTCTTCAGGTCGTACTCCCGTTCGACGAAAACAAAAATCTCGTCGTACTGACCGGGATGGATATTATACATATAATTCGCGACGTCCTCTCCGTCAACCGAATCATAACGATATGCAGAGGAGACGGCATACTCTTCCTTGCGCAACGGATGAATCGGACTGCGCGTCGTTGACTGGATATACGTCCCATCACCCATAAGCTCGGCGATTCTCATCGGGATGTACATGAATTCTCCCGTTCCGAGACATAGAATCCGTTCTCCCGACCTTCGGGAGAGCAGATATTCGGCCGCCGAACCGAGTTCCCGGTCCAGCTCCTCGCCGTTCCGCGCGTTCATACCGAACCGCCCCGTGTGCATTAAATACGGTACGGATCGCTCCTCGTCCGCGTAGCCTTCGCCTTCCGTGTCCAGATGCGCGAAGAACGACGAGATGTCATGGCGGTTAATATGGACGGAGCTCTGTGTACCGAACTCCCGTCCAGCGCCCGCCCGTTCCTCCAAGGGACTCCCGTTCACGGAGATCGAGCCTTCGACGAGCGCCAAGCAGCGGATGCGAACGCCCAGCTCGTTCTCTAACTCGACGAACCGCTTCCTATCCGCTTGAGAACGCCAATCCAGCAAGCTCGCCACGACGTAATCGGTTTTGCCGAATTTGCCGTGCAGCTCGCGAATGATATTCAGAGCGGTCTTTCCCGTCGTAATCTCGTCGTCTACGAGCACGATCTTGGAAGCGCCGCGGAAGATTCCGGGATCGCGGACATAGCAGCGGTGCGCAACCGCATGGGAATGCTCCTCTTCGAAATCGATCTCCGAAACAAGATCGTCGATCCGTTCGCGGGTCGTGTGCATGAACGTGACGTTGCCCTCGAACGCGTCGAACACGCTATGCCCGAGTGCGGTCGCCGTCTCCGCAAAACCGATGAAGAGCGTCGGTTCGTCGAGGTGGATTTTCCGCTCCATTAGCTTCCGATAGAGAAGATCCGCCTGCTCCTCGCTCTCGAAGGCAAGACGAACTTCCTCTGCGGATGCGGCATTGCGAAGCCCGAGCTCCCGCTCCGCGTATAGGCAGCCGAGCAATGCTCCCGCTCCGAGTGATAGCGACGGACGGACGGGAATATGCTTCCCCAGCAGCTTGCTGACGAAGAGGAAGCCTCGTTTCTTGTTGATCCGAGCCGCCATCTGAAACAGATCATCGAGCTTGAGCCGGTACGGGTTCGCGGTCACGCTTACCCCGACTTCCAAGCCGTCGACGATATTATACAAGCGCTCCCGTTCGTTCGGGTTCGGCGAGCAGGCTGGTGAAGTTATGTTTTTCATGTAGCACCCCGAAAATCTTTGATCGGTTCAAAATCCGTCTGGACCAGTTCATATGCGGCTTAATCTCGTTCATCTTGTTCTCATACCGGCTTTTCATGACACCGAAGTCGCCATGGCTGTTCTCGATGATGCTGATCGCGTCGATATATTCTTCGTGCGTGACGACATATAAAGACTGAACCGGCTGAAGATGGGACGGATGAATGATCGTCTTGCCGACGATGCCGTTTTCCTTATCGTAAGAGACCTCGCGGAGCAAGCCGTCCACGGAGCCGTCGAGATAAGACATGCGCAGCCTCAGCCCGTCTTTGCCCATCATTTCCTGGAATGGAGTCATTCTAAGCTGCGGCTTTAACACGCGATCGCTCCTGAAATACTCCCAGACGGGACCGGAGATGACGAAACGGCTTTCTTCCCTGCCGAAAATATTGATGATGTCCGTCACGCAATCCCGGATCACGCCGATATCGTAGATCGTCATGTCGGGATTGCGCCTAAGACCGAAAATGCTCGAAAAGTCGGTCGCGCCGATTCGCACGTTGAGCACGTAAGGCCGATATCTCAACAATAGCTGCCGAATTCCTAACAATGCAGATAGCCGGCTCTCCCGGTAAATCACGTCGGGCGTTTCTAGAATCGGCATTCCGTACAGAATCGGCTCTTCCGGTCCGGCCTCTTGATTATGAGCCTCCAGCATTCGGAAGTACGCTTCTCCGGACTCCGCCGTGAACTTCGGAAAAGCAAATCCAGTCAACAGATTCAGACGCCCTTCCAGCAACCGAAGCAGCTTCTCGAACTGCTGGACGGACCGAACGCGAACGAAGATGAGCGGCAGCGAAGGCGGATACAGCCGCCCGCTATCCAAATAAGTCTGGAGCTTGTCCAACGTCTCACGAAGATTCTGCTCCGCGAGATGAACCTGATTGTCCGCGACTGCATCTTCAAGATCGATGACGAGAGAGACGAGTCCTTTGATCTTCCTGTTCATGATGTTTTCAGCGATCGCCGGTCTGGTCGCCGGCATGTATAGCGCCGCTCCTACCGCGTAAGCCAGTAATTCTTTATCGTCGCGATTGCTGAACTCCGTCGGACGATAATGGAAAATATCGTTCTCCTGCTCCGGGGTCAGATAGTCGAAATAACGCAAGCCTCTCACCCTCCTTAAAGCTGCAATACCTTCAAACAAATGACAAAAACAATTCTAAAAAATATCCCCCACGCAATGATGAGGGATATTTCCGATAGGACGCTACAACAGACGGATAGATTAGGAACGAGCCGAAGAATCGGCGGCAGCGGACTTCTTCTTGACGGAGCTGTAGATCATCGTGCCTACGAAGATCAAGATGAGGGTCGAGAAGAACCACGAATGCGGAACATCGAAGCCGAAAGCTCCGGCGATCATCTTCGCGCCGATGACGACAATAAGAATAAATGCCGCCTGCTCGAGCTCGGGGAACTTCTCGATCAGTTTCAGGAATACCTGAGCCACGCCGCGCATCATCAGCACGCCGAGTATGCCACCCAGGAACAACACCCACACTTCGTTGCTTACGCCGAATGCGGCGAGCACGCTGTCGATACTGAAGGCGATATCCATGATCTCGACGGCCAGCACCGTGCGCCAGAAGCCGAGCCCTTTATTTTCGATTTCCTGCTCTTCCTCGTCTGCCTTGCGGCGAATGTACGGAATGAGCGGAATTCCTCCGACTCGCAACATCGCGAACTCCAGATCGAATAGATTGCTAAGCGCGATCCAGAGCAGGTAAAGCCCTCCGGCCACTTTGATCCACGTTATCTTGACGAGATACGTCCCGATTCCGATCGCGAGAAAACGGAAAATATACGCGCCGATAATTCCGTAGAACAACGCTTTTTTCTGCTGGTCTTTCGGAAGGTGTCTGACCATGACCGCCAGCACTAGCGCGTTATCCGCGGACAACAGCCCTTCCAGAATAATCAGCGTGCCGATAATTCCCCATGTGGAAGGCTGGGATAAAATATCGCCAATATGCTCCCAATTGAAGAAACTTGCGAAATTATCTATGAAGCTATGAAAAAACTCTGCCATGATGGCCCCCTTGCCGATGTTGGCTCGATATAATCAATCCGTTTGCCGTAATTTTCTTTTACTTGGCGTCAAGCCCGTAGTTTTGGGCAAGCGCGGCCAATCCGCCCGAGAAGCCGGCGCCTACCGCTTGGAACTTCCAGTCTTCTCCGTGACGGTATAGCTCGCATACGACGACGGCCGTTTCCACCGAGAAGTCCTCGCCCAGATCGTAGCGCAGAATCTCGCTGCCTGTCTGCTCGTCCACCAAGCGGACGAAAGCGTTCGAGACTTGTCCGAAGTTCTGGTTGCGGGATTGCGCATCATGGATCGTGACGGTGATGCCGATGCGTTGAATCGCGCCCGGAATTTTCGTGAAGTCGATCTTGATTTGCTCGTCGTCGCCTTCGCCTTGACCGTCCCGGTTATCTCCCGTATGAACGAGGGCACCGGAATACGCGGTCAGATTGTTGTAGAACACGAAATCTTCGATTCCGTTCGCTTTGCCGTTCTCATGAAGCAAGAATGCCGATGCATCCAGGTCGAAATCGTCTCCGCCCGTATACTTGTTCGTATCCCAACCGAGGCCGATAATCGCTTTCTGCAGTCCGGGATTGGTTTTCGTCAAATCGATTCTTTGTCCTTTGGCTAAGCTAATCGTCATTTCGATACGCCTCCTATACTTGAATTCCGAAGTCCCGGCACAAGCCAGCCAGCCCATCGCGATAACCGCTGCCTACGGCGCTGAATTTCCATTCCCCGTTATGACGGTACAACTCGGCCACAACAACCGCCGTCTCGATCGAGAAGTCTTCCCCGAGATCGTAACGGATAAGTTCTTCGTTTGTGACGTCGTTCACGACTCGCACGAAAGAGTTGGCAACTTGACCGAAATTCTGATTGCGGGCAGCGGCATCGTGGATCGTGATGCAGAACGCAATCTTCTCGACTTCCGAAGGAACTTGTCCCAATTCGATCGTCAGAAATTCGTCGTCGCCTTCTCCTTCGCCGGTCTGGTTGTCGCCCGACAAGCAGATCGAGCCGTTCGCGTTCAACCGGTTGTTGTAAAAAATAAAATCGCGCTCGGAGCTCGTCTTCCCCGATGCGTTCAAACAAAAGGCGGACGCATCCAAGTCGAAGGAGCTGCCCCCGTCGTACTTGTTCGTATCCCAACCCAAGCCGACCTTCACTTTCGTCAATCCCGGATTGGATTTGGTTAGATCGACCTTTTGGCCTTTCGATAAATTCACGGCCATCCTGAAAACCTCCTTCTCACGCAAAGAGGAACCGCAACTACTGAACGGCGGTCCCTCGACGCTAAGGGTTAACTTCCGGTTACATCAAACCGTAATCTTTGCACAAGCCGGCCAAGCCGTCTTTATAGCCGCTGCCGATCGCGTTGAACTTCCATTCTCCGCTATGGCGATACAATTCGCCGACAACGACAGCCGTCTCGACGGAGAAGTCTTCTCCCAGGTCGTAACGGATCAGTTCCGCACCTGTCTCCTCGTTCACGATACGCACGAACGCGTTCGTCACTTGCCCGAAGTTCTGACCTCTCTCGACCGCTTCGTGAATCGTGATACAGAACGCGACCTTCTCAACTTCAGCCGGGATGTTGGACAAGTTGACTTTAACCATTTCGTCGTCTCCGTCGCCTTCGCCCGTCAAGTTATCGCCCGTATGCACGATGGAGCCGTTGGTGTTTTGCAGATTGTTATAGAAGATAAAATCTTTCTCGGAAGCGGCCTTGCCCGCTCCGTTCAGGCAAAATACGGAAGCGTCCAAGTCGAAATCTTTGCCTCCGTCGTATTTGTTCGTGTCCCAGCCAAGTCCTACCAACACTTTCGTAAGGCCGGGGTTCGTTTTCGTAAGATCGATTTTCTGTCCTTTGGATAAGCTGATAGACATGTTCATTCCCTCTTTCGGTTAGTGTTTTATACGTATTGGCGGGCTAGCAGATCGATATGCGGCGAGAACGTTCCTTCGCCGATCGCGTTAAACTTCCATTCCCCGTTATAGCGATAGATTTCTCCGACAATCAGCGCGGTTTTGCCGGCATAATTATCCGTCAGGCTAAATCGAACCATCTCCTGATTATTAGAGCGGTTCACGACTCGAATGTATGCGGAAGAGATCATACCAAAGTCCTGCTTGCGATTCACGCAGTCGTAGATGTTCACGACGACAAGTATCCGGTGGATATTCGCAGGAACGCGGTCAAGATCGATATGGATCTTCTCGTCGTCGCCTTCGCCTTCGCCCGTGCGGTTGTCTCCGGAGTGAATAACCGATCCGTCGGGGCTTTTCAGGTTATGGAAGCAGACGAGATTTTTCCCGGTCAGTTTACCGTTCTCGTCGAGCAGCAAAGCCGATGCGTCGCAATCAATATCCACTTTCTTGGAGCTGAAAAAGCCTCTTTTCGTAACGGGATCCCATCCGAGGCCTACGGTAATTTTGCTAAGTCCGGCGTTTCCCTTCGTGAGATCGATTTTTTGTCCTTTAACTAGCGAAATCGTCATGTCTAGCAGGGTCTCCCTTCGGCATCGTGCTTTTTGATATAAATATTTACGACCGAAAAAAAGAAACGTTTCAGCCTACTCAAATTATAATCCAAAATCGGACAGCTTTCGATATGCAAAACCTAAAGATCCCGTAAATTCTGGGAATTGTTCCTTTCCTGAAACCTTATCTGCGGATTTAGCGTCAGTAGTTTTGTCGAATTCGCACAATCCAATCTCAACGTTCGTCGACAACGGCGAAATTCTGAAGATCGATGATAAGTAGATGTCTTCCGAAAGCCGGAGGGATAGGCCGATGACTCTTACGGACTTTAGAGACGTTATTTGCCGGTTTATCCCCCGCAGGCTGATCTAACGGACCCCAGCGTCGTTATTCTCTCTACAAGTATCGATTTGCACGCAATTTCGATCAAATAGCGGCATCTGGGTCCGTTAGGATCTCCCGAACGATCATCATGATCAGCACATCGTCCAGGTACTGCAACATCGCTAAAGCGAAAGAGCCCTTCCGTCGGAAGAGCTCTGTTGTATGACGGCGTTACAGTACTCGGCGCGCCGTTACATATGCCTTTGTCCAATAGCTCGAGTTCATGTTCGATAACGTGACTCCTTGGCTGCTGCTCGCGTGCAGGATCTTGCTGTTGCCGGCGTAGATTGCGACGTGACTGATTCCGCCGCCTCCGGTTTTGAAGAAGACGAGATCCCCGACGCTCAGATACGCTTTATCGACTTTTTCGCCTACGTTGGCTTGAGATGACGAAGTTCGCGGCAATTTGACTCCGGATTCCTGGAATATGTATTGCACGAACGAAGAACAATCAAAAGTGTTGGTGACTCCAGCTGCGGCGCCGAATTGGTAAGGAGTTCCGATAAAGTCCTTGCCGAAAGAAAGAAGATCTAAAGATTCGGGCGTAGCGGCGGACGCTTTCGACGGCGAACCGATCATCGCACCGAACAATCCCGTTACCGCAATCCCGCAAGCTAATGCTATTTTTATCGTAAGTTTCTTGTACATGTACCGTAAATCCTCCGGTTTCTCTGGTTGCAAACAAACCATCGTTGTCGGAGTTTAATATAACACAACTATTTTTACCGATATTTTTCCAAGGAGAAGATAAACCCAATCATTAAGGCGCTTCCACCGCTTTCTTAAAAAAAGGTTAGAAAATGCTCATTTTTATACATCCTCTTCTCCTTGGGGGTAGGTCGACTACGATTTCACCGCTATACCTTTAGCTCAGAATGACGGATCGCCGGACTTTCGATCTGGATCGTCGCGTGCTGAATTTTGAATTCGTCCTCGATCAACTTGATCGCCTGCTGAAGAATCGCTTGATGATCCGCTTTGTCTTCGATCAGAAGATGACAGCTCAAAGAGTCGAGCCCGGAGGTAATCGTCCAGATATGCAGATCGTGTACGTCGACGACTCCTTCGATTCTGATTAGCGTCGATATGACCGCATCCTGGTCGACCGTCATCGGCGTTCCTTCCATCAGAATGTGAACGGTATGCTTAATTACTCCCCACGCGCTTCTTAATATCAACAAAGATACGAGCACGCTGATGATCGGGTCCGCGATATACCAACCGAACGCAAGCATAAGGAGACCGGCCGCGATCGCCCCGACCGACCCGAGCGCATCTCCGAGCACATGGAGGTAGGCGCTTCTGAGATTGAGATTGTTTTTGACGTCGCCTTTGCGAATAAGGGCAAGGGCGCTCAGCAAATTCGCGATCAATCCGACCGTAGCGATGAGGATCATTGACAGGCTGGATACTTCCGGGGGCGAGGAGAATCTATGTAACGCCTCCCGCATAATGAATCCCGCGATCACGAATAACGTGACGCCATTAAACAAAGCCGCCAAAATCTCGAAACGATAGAAGCCGTACGTCTTATTCGGCGAAGCCGGTCTGGCGGCAAACCAGAAAGCGACTAAGCTAAGCGCAAGCGAGCTTGCATCGCTCAACATATGGCCGGAGTCCGACAGCAGGGCGAGACTGTTCGTCAGAAGGCCTCCGGCGAATTCAAGAACCATGATTCCCGCCGTAATGACCAGGGCAATCGTTAAGCCCTTCTTGTTCCCCGCGCGATTGGAATCGTGGTGATTGTGTCCACCTAATCCATGATGGTGATGATCATGACCGTGGCTATGACCGTGGCTATGGCCGTGTGCATGGTTGTGATTCATCTTTATCCCCCATTTCTATAACATATGAATATGTGTTCATATGTTATAATGTTTAATTTAATGGGAATTGTCAATAGTATCTCCATCTTCAACTAGCAAATTTCGGTTTCGCCCGACTGCAGCTGCACGATGCCCCGTTACCCGTCGTCTAATTCGGTTCCGCCTGACTACAGACGCAAGTTGCCCATTTCCCGACTTCTAACTCGGTTTCGCCTGACTACAGACGCACGATGCCCCGTTCCCCGCCTTCTAATTCGGTTTCGCCTGACTACAGACGCACGATGCCCCACTTCCCGACTTCTAACACGATTTCGCCTGACTACAGACGCACGTTACCCCTTTTCCCGCCTTCTAACTCGGTTTCACCTGAATACAGCCTACAAGCTATCCACCTCATCAACATAAAAAAGAAGTTACTTCTGACGGTTCGAAAAGAACCTTCAGAAATAACCTCTCTCCTTACTCGGCCGCCCCCACTGCCGGGAGGCGAAGCTTCGCACTATCTCTTACCGCTGCTGCGACTCTTCGTACGCGCGCAGGCCCAAAGCGATCGAGCCGCACAAGCCGGCGTTGTCCCCGAGACCTGGAGGCACGATATAATTGTCGATACCGCCTTCTTCCAATGCAGAAGAAGCTACGTATCCTTTTAACCCGTTCCGCACATGATCGCGGATAAGCGGAAACAGCTGCATCTGGTGCATGACGCCGCCGCCAAGAATGATTTTCTTCGGAGACAGCAGCAAAATCGCGCTAATAAGCGCCTCTCCGATGTAGAAGGCTTCCATCTCCCAAGCCGGATGGTCGACCGGCAGCTCGCTGCCCTTGACCTTCCATCTTGCTTCGATGGCTGGTCCCGCGGCCATGCCTTCCAGGCAATCGCCATGGTAAGGGCATTTGCCGCCGTAAGTATCGTCTGGATGGCGGCGTGTCAACACATGTCCGCCTTCCGGGTGCACGAGCCCGTGCACCATCCGGCCTTCGGCGTAGACGCCGACGCCTACTCCCGTGCCGATCGTATAATACAGGCAGCTATCCGAGCCCTGAGCCGCGCCCCAAGTCGCTTCGCCGAGCGCCGCCGCGTTAACGTCCGTATCCCAGCCGATCGGAACGTCTATCGACTTCTTCAATTCCGTAAGAACGGGAAAGTTCGACCAGCCCGGCTTCGGTGTCGTAGTGACATTGCCATACTGCGGGCTGGAACGATCGATATTGATCGGACCGAACGATCCGATGCCGAGCGACTCGATCTGCTTGTCCCGGAAATACTCGACGACTTGCGCGAGCGTCTTCTCAGGCTGCTCCGTCGGAAAACTGATCCTTTCGAACACTTCCCCTTTTTCATTGCCGATTCCGCATACGAACTTCGTACCTCCGGCCTCAACTGCGCCTATAATCAATGTAGCTCCCCCTCTAGATGCTTTTATTGGCTTACGCGATAAAAATCGACCAACCGCTCCGCGATCTCTTCTTTCGAATTATCAACGATAACTTGCCGCTGGGGCTTATCGAACAGCTCGGATATTCTCTCCGGGAACTTCTGCTCGATTCCGATCAGGCGGATCGCTTCGTCGAACTTAGCCGGATGGGCCGTCGCAAGAGAGACGAACGCGCCTTCGCTCTTGTCGCCCGCGCGCTCATAAGCCGCAACTCCGCACGCCGAATGAGGGTCCAGCAAATAGCCGTACTGCTCATCGTATTTGCGGATCGTTGCCAGACACTCTTCGTTCCCGACGCTGTGCGCGGTCAGATCCCGCTGAATGCGGGCGACTTCTTCCGCATCGAACGTCAATTGGCCTTCCGCTTTGAATCGTTCCATGCGCGCCGACACTTCGGCTGCATTCTCTCCGCAGAAATAATACAAGTAGCGCTCGAAATTGCTCGCGATCTGAATGTCCATCGACGGGCTGTGCGTGCTGCGGAAACCTTCCGGCTTGTACACGCCCTCGCGGATGAACCGCTCGAGAATATTGTTTTCGTTCGTTGCCAGGACGAGCTGACGGATCGGGACACCCATTTTCTTAGCCAGATACCCGGAGAAAATATTGCCGAAGTTGCCCGTAGGAACGCTGACGTTCACGCCGCTGGCGCGAGCGGTTTCCGGCAATTGCAAATACGCGTAAAAATAATAGACCGACTGCGCCAATATGCGCACGAAGTTAATGGAATTGATCGCGCGAAGGTGGTACTTCGTCTTAAACGGTACGTCCGCGAACAGCTCTTTGATGATCTGTTGGCAATCGTCGAAGTTCCCGTTTACCGACAAGTTTAGCACGTTCTCGTCTTGCACTGTCGTCATCTGCAGCTCTTGCACACGGCTGACTTTACCATTTGGATGCAGAATGCAGATCTGGATGCCCTCTTTGCCGCGGACGCTGCTGATCGCCGAAGCTCCCGTATCTCCGGAAGTCGCTCCCAGAATGTTGATGACTTCATTCCTTTTTTTCGCGACATACGCGTATAGATTGCCCATGAACTGCAGAGCAACGTCCTTAAACGCGAACGTCGGCCCGTGGAACAGCTCCATTACGCTTAATCCGTCATGGATTCTCGTCAGAGGCAATACGTCCGGGCTTGTGAAGCCCGCATAACTGTCCTCGACCAGCTTCCGCAAGTCTTCTTCCGGAATTTCGCCGTTCGTATATAAGGAGAAAACTTGGAGCATGAGTTCCTGGAAAGACAGGCCGGACCATGCCTTTAGTTGTTCCGCTCCTACGGTCGGAATCGTCTCGGGAACGATGAGTCCGCCATCCTCTCCCAGTCCCATCAGGAACATATCGATAAAGCCGATCGGCGCGACTTTCCCTCTCGTGCTTATATACTTCATTTTCGGTTCTCTCTCCTCGGCGAGTAATGTTCTGGTTTATATTCTTCATCCATTGTGGACGAAACCCGCTATAATTTCAATACATGCACCATTATTCGCATATAAGAACCTGCCGAACAAATTTCCCTTTGTTAACCGTGCAGCGATCCAAAATATCGAAGCCGGCCTCGGCGACGATGGAATCCAAATCTTCCAGCGTTACGACGACGATCCGATTCGCGAAAGCCCGGGCGCTTCGCAGCATTTCCAGCTTCTCGCGCGGCGAGAGAACAGAACAAAGATTGTAAGGCATGTCGATAACCGCAGCATCGTATTGGCCCGTGATTTCCCGCATATCGCCAAGCGTTACAGGGACCGAGCCGCCATAGCCGAAATGAGCCAAGTTCTCGCGCGCCCCGACCGCCGCAAGAGGATTCACGTCCCTTCCTTCGATCTCGATCCCCATCGATGCGGCCTCCACGAGCACAGTCCCGATGCCGCAGCAAGGATCTATCGCTCGTACGCCTTCGATACGAGGAACGGCAATATTGACGACCGCACGAGCTACCCGGGTGCTTAACGCCGTTGAATATTCTCTTGGCTTCTCTTTATGCTTGAGCCAGACAGCCTGCCCGCGAGCCAATTCCCCGAACAGCCAACGTCCGCCCATTCTCGCGAAACCGAATTCCCGATCCGGCGACCGCATCTCCGCCTTTCCGCGGAACCGATAACCGATTTCCCGTTCCATCGCCCTTTTACGGTCATAGTCGAACTTGCCGCCCTCCGCCGGATCGTCATGATCCAGCGCATGTACCTTAAAGGTCGCCCCGTTCAACTCGATGACTCCTACCCGATCAGCGATGTCCTCCAACCGATCTCCCTCGAATAAGACAGATAATCTCGATTTGATGAACGGACTTCGACTAGGATCGACCGCCGCCTTACTGCGCACTAACCGGTATTTAACATTGCTTTCTAATAGCGTTCGGGTCTCCAGCAGGCGCAACCCGCGTTCCTCGTCATTAGAAGCAAGCTCGTATACATAATCGTTCGCGATCATCGTATCCTCCGCTCGAAATGATCCCATCATTGTACAACGAGATCGGTTGCAAAAACAAAATACGAGACAATCTCGCCACAATACGCATTAGAAAAAATTGTATTTTTCCTCTACGCTTAGAGTAGATCGAACAATAGCCACACGTTCCGCGAAAGGAAGGTTCGCCCTCATGTCCTATATTTCCGTCAGCACTTGGAGCTTGCACCGTATGCTCGGTCCCCTTCGTTGGACTTACTGGGACGCCGACAGCACAACCCATCGCACTCACGTCGAGGATCAGCCTCAGACACACTCCTTGCTGGATCTGCCCGGGGAAGCCGCCCGAAGAGGGTATCGCGCGATCGAAGTATGCCACTTTCACTTCCCTTCGACGGACACAACCTATCTGCAAGATCTTCGCCGGTCGTTCGATACGTCCGGGATCGGTTTCGACACGCTGCTGCTCGATTACGGCGACCTGACGGCTGCCGACGAGACTAGAAGAAACGCGGACATCCGATTATTTCGCGACTGGATCGGAATCGCTGCCCAATGCGGAGCCAATCGTATTCGCCTTGTCGCGGGAGAAGCGTCGCCGACGGACGAACAAGCGATCCGACGATCGGCCGCGGCGCTGTCGGAGCTGGCCGAATATGCGGGGATTCTCGGCGTACGCGTTGTAACCGAGAACTTCAAACCGATGACCTCCACCGGCGAAAGCTGCCTCAAGCTGCTTGACTCCGCGGGGAGCGGCGTTGGGATGATTACCGACTTCGGCAATTTTCATGGCGATGCCAAATACGCCGAGATTGCGCAAATCGCGCCCATAAGCTCGTCTATTCACGCCAAACCCGCCTATGACGATAAGGGTAATCCCGATGAAGAGGAATTCGCTCGTTGCCTTGAAGCCATGCCTTCCGATTACGACGGCGCATACGTCCTCATCTACGACGGTCCCGGAGATATGTGGGAAGGCCTCGAACGGGTGAAAAAACTCGTAGAATCCCATATCAGGCAATGAAAGCCTTAAGCCTTGGCAATCCGGCCGGGGCTTAAGGCTTCTTCTTATTCCACGATCACTTTAAGAGCTGCCGTCTGTCCTGGATAAGACTGATGGACGAGTCCGGTCGTCCATACTTTCGCTTCCTTGCCTACAAGGGACGTATCGAATTGCCTCGTCGGCTCCCCGTCGCCGAAGACGATCTTGCCATCCTCGGAGAGTTCGATCCAGTACGCTTCCGGATCGTCGGTATTGCCGTTCTTTTTGCTCTCATTTACGACCAGTATTCGATTGCTCATCTCATCAACCGATCGAATCTCCCCCGTCACGAAAGGAGCTCCACTGCAGCAGGACAATACGGAAATGTCTATTGGAAACTCTTCGCCGATTTCTTCGAATAAGCTATCCCGAATCGCGTCGACATCCGCCTGTGTCAGTTCGCGTTCGACATCGCCATAGCTGCGGATCTGAAGCATCAGTTTGTCGTCCCCCGTGCCAAGCGTCTGCCACGCCACCGAGTGGCGCCTCTCGATCTCCGGCCAGATTTCCTGAACTTGGGCTTGAATCGCTTTAAGCCCTTCCGCTGGTGGAGACGGATTAATCGGAGGTTTTGCGGATGCGAACGGAACCTTTAACGGCGCGGCAGCTGCTCCGCCCCCTTCGGGCGAGCCGGTCGTTCCGCATCCACTAAGAAGCGCAGCGAACAAAACAAACACGAATCTTTTCATAGAACCCCCCCACTTATAGGAAACCTTGGGATTTTCCTATTAAACGGTGCAGCTATCGAAAAGGTTGCGCTTAGGTCGATTTGGAGAGAGGTATGCGTTGTCTCGTACGCAAGCCTTCCCCTACCCTGTAAAATACGATCGCGAACATCGCCACGACCGCCATCGTCAGGAACAAGACCGATCCGTTGTAGCGGCTGAGCAGCAAACCTCCGACCCACGGCCCCAGAAAATGGCCCAAATTACTGAAGGACTGCGCCCCGTAATAAGCTCCCCGCATTCCTTCCGGCGCAATTCGATCCGTAAGCATATTCCCTGCCGGATAAGTGAGCATCTCGCCGAACGTAAACACGATCATCGACAGGATAAACATCGCCCAGCCGTTCGATAGCCCGAATCCAACGTTGCCGAGCGCGTAGAAGATCACTCCGGCGGTTAACACCGCTAAAGGACTGGATTTGTCCGCCCGCTTCGTAAAGGGAACTTGCAAAACGACGACTGTGATTGCGTTCACGCTCATCATGACGGCGAACAATGCGACCCCGTCGACGAATTTGTCTCCGACGTATTGGGATAGCGTAACCGTCATCTGCGAATAGCCGATTGCGGTGACGATCCCTCCTAGCAGATAGTAGCGAAGAACGACGTCATTTCTCACAACTCTCCACACCGATAGGAACGTGTTATCCGATTTCTTCACGCCTTCGATTTTCTTGATTCCGAATCGATTCAGCAGCGCATACAAGGAAAATGCATACACCAAATAGATTACTCCGGTAATATAAAAAGGAAGCGTGCTGTCCAGTGCGGCGAACAAAGCGCCTAGCAAGGGTCCGACGGCAACGCCAATGTTGATGGCCAGATAACGCAGAGAGAATACTTGGAACCTCTTTTCTTTTTCTGTCAGATCCGCCATCAGAGCTTGCGAGACCGGCTCGTAGAACGACCTGCACAACCCGTTAAGCAAACTGAGCAAGAAAAATATAAAGACGTTGTTAGCCATCGCGAAGCCGAGAAACACAATTCCCCATCCGACCAGCGCTCCAATCAGGATTTTTCTCCGACCGAACAAGTCAGACAACGTTCCGCCAACAAAACCTCCTACCGTTCCCGCCAGTGACCCGGCCCCGATGATCAGCCCAATCATTACCGCGCCGACATCCGTGTGTTTGGCTAGATAGATCGCCAGAAAAGGCAAACTCATCGACGAAGCGAGCCGGGCCAGAACGGTTCCCAGCAACAAGGAATGTACGATCGGATGATACGCTCTGCCGAATTCGAGAAGACGGCTCCATTTGTTATTTTTCATAAGTCGACGCCCCATCCGATTGTTTCATTGTGCGAAACTACGTTTCAATTTTTAAACTATTTTACCGGATTTACCTGCCCATCGCTACTCTTATTTTTGTAATAAAGGAGGGAGAGCGGGGCCGATAGAGGACCGACAGTACGTTACTGGAGACGTTGGCAGTACGTTGAGCAGCTATAAAGCACTGTCAGTGCATTATTGGTTCGGTGGAGGTGCGTCGAGCAATCTTAGAGCACTGTCAGTGCGTTGTTGGTACGGTGGAGATACGTTGAGCAGCTATAAAGCACTGTCAGTGCATTATTGGTTCGGTGGAGATACGTTGAGCAATCATAGAGCACTGTCAGTGCGTTATTGATTCGGTGGAGGTGCGCCGAGCAGCTATTAAGTACTGTCAGTGCATTATTGGTTCGGTGGAGGTGCGTCGAGCAGCTATTAAGCACTGTCAGTGCGTTGTTGGTTCGGGGGAGGTGCGTCGAGCAATCATAGAGCACTGTCAGTGCGTTGTTGGTTCGGGGGAGGTGCGTCGAGCAATCTTAGAGCACTGTCAGTGCATTAAAGCTACTAAAAATACACCCGTCTCCCATAAGACGGGTGCATCCAACTTGCCCACTTATTGCAGCAGGCTAATCATCTGTACGACCGGTCTGCCGTCCCCTCTTAGCTTCACTTCCCTGCACCGAAGCTGCGACGAGCCGTCGCCGTCAAGGAAAATGCCGTTTACGAGCCGTCCGTCTCCGATCTTCTCGACGATCGCTTCGCGGAAGGCAGCCAGCGTTCCTTTCGTGGTACTGACGATCAGATATAGATTGCCTTCTTCATCGTACACGGCCGCTGACCGCAGGGAAGCCTGATCCGGCAACGGCGCGGCTTCTGCCGCCGCTTGCTCCGTCCAGCTCTCGCTCCTGTCCAGGCTCATGCTAATGCCGCCTTGCGCCCAGTATCTCGCGCGATCAGACACCTCGATCTCGGATGCCCGACGCACGACTTGTACGCTAAACCGATTCAGTTCGCCGTCCCAGACCAACGTTCCTCGCGCGTATTTGACGTTGGCAGCGCCAGAACCGAATTGGTCGATCTCCTTATGTACAGGAACGTCATTCATGACGGCAATGCTGAGCAAAGCGTCGTCGTAGAAGAACCCTCCGTTGATCCCATAGAAGGGAGCCGCAACCAAGTTGTTGCTCACGGATTCCAGCTCGATATTGGACGGCTGCGTGAGCAAATAGTGAAGCTCCATGCCGTTGCTAGCTGCAACGGAATCATACTTATAATCGCGTGGCATATTCGTCTCGTCGTCGCTTGGAGTTCCCCATATCCCTCGGAGTATAAAGACGACGGACAGAATAATCGCCCCCAAGCCGACAACCGATATGCCCGCGATTCCGATTTTCGCTTTCGTTGCCGTTTCCACTCGTTCATCCCTATTCCGTCTGCCAAAGTTAGGCTCATTATAACACTATTACCATCAGCAAATTCAACCAATTTGTCTTGTTATCCTCGCTGCCGCTTCTTCCGATAAGCGCCTGGGGAGATCCCGTACGCGGCCCGGAATACCCGATGGAAGTACGTATAGCTGCTGAGTCCCGTCTCCAAAGCGATCTGTTCTAGCGGCAGAACGCTGTGGTCGAGCAAGTCGACGGCATGCGAAAGCCGAAGCTGCTGAGCGTACTGCATCGCGGAGATCCCAAAATGGTCCTTGAACAGATGCACCGCGCGCGACACGCTCAGCCCCGCATGGCTTGCAATATGCTCCAACTTAAGAACCTTCGAGGCGTTCTCTTCGATGTAATTACGCATCTTGATCGCAAGAAAAGCGGATGCCGACTGCGCGAGCGGCGCTTCTTCCAAAGCGCGGTCCAGCAACAGCAACAAAGTGCGGACGATAAGCGAGACCAGCTCCGGGTGTCCGCCGTCCAGCCGTCTTTTCTCCAGAAACAGTTGATGCCATGTTCCCTTGATCCGCTCGTCTTCGGCGATCTTCCGGCATGTAGGCCGCGTTTTCTCCGCCCACCACTCGTCCATGCCTGCTCCCGTGCACATCATGAAATAGTCGCCGCTCGGCTTCATTTTCTCCCCCGGGGCCCCGATTCTCAGCTCGTAGACGTCTCCCGGCTTAAATAGAAGCAAATCTCCGGGCATGACGTCCGTCAGCTTCCCATCGATCAACGCTTGGCTGATTCCCTCCAACTGCAATCGGATAATATAGGTATCGAGCCCATTCCGGTATTCTTGCTTAAAAGGTTCCCCATGCCTGGAATGGCCGCACAAATGAACATTAACGCTGCCTACCGCCAATCTCTCCACCTCGATTCCATTAACAGAATGACCATATCGTATATGTTTTCAGTTATATTGTTTCTACAAATTCCGCTTTGGTTCCTTCTATAATTAAAATAACTATAGTCATGGAGGCTGACGAAGCATGAGCCAAAGATCAATTAGAGTCATTCAAAGCGAACAGCATTCCCAAGACAGACTGACGGAGAAAAGCTCCCTGGCTTTCCGCAAAGACGAAAAAGGCGTGGAAATGCAGTTAATCAATATTTACGAAGATCTGAACTATCAGACCATCGTCGGATTCGGCGGCGCGATTACCGAAGCTTCCGCGGTTACGGCGGCCAAGCTCGGCGAGAAAAACCGCAACGAGATTATCGATGCGTACTATGATGCGGAGAACGGCATCGGTTATTCGATCGCGCGCACGCATATCAATAGCTGTGACTTCTCCCTCGGCAACTACGCCTACGTCGAAGAAGAAGATCCATCCCTGTCCAGCTTCGATATCAGCCGGGACAAAGAAGCATTGATCCCTTATATCAAACAAGCGGCTGCGACGGCCGGAGACGGATTCTTGTTATATGCCTCGCCTTGGAGCCCGCCCGTCTGGATGAAGACGAACGGCGAAATGAACAACGGCGGCAAGCTGAAGCCGGAATACAACGACGTGTGGGCCCGCTATTACGTCAAATTCGTCGAAGCTTACGAAGCGGAAGGGCTGCCGATCTGGGGTCTGACCGTACAGAACGAGCCTAAAGCGGTACAGATCTGGGATTCTTGCATCTATACGGGCGAAGAAGAGCGCGACTTCGTCAAAAACCATCTGGGACCAGCCCTTGAATCCTCAGGACTATCCCGCATTAAGCTGATGATCTGGGATCACAACAAGGAACGCGTCTACGATCGCGCGAAAATCGCCTTCTCGGACCCTGAAGCGTCGAAGTATATTTGGGGCGCCGGGTTCCACTGGTATTCCGGCGACCACTTCGAGGCGTTATCCGCAGTCCATGATCGCTTCCCGGATAAACAACTTATCTTCACGGAAGGCTGCCACGAAGGCGGCGTCCAGCTCGGTTCTTGGCGCAGCGGCGAACGTTATGCCCACGATATTATCGGCAATCTGAACAATTGGATGTCCGCATGGACCGACTGGAACATCGTCCTAGACGAGCAAGGCGGCCCGAACCACGTCGGCAACTACTGCGACGCGCCGATTATCGCCGATACCACGACGGACACGCTCACTTACCAAAGCTCTTATTATTACATCGGCCATTTCAGCAAGTACATCCGCCCCGGCGCAGTCCGAATCGGCTGCACCAAATATTCCGAGAAACTCGAAACGACGGCCTTCAAGAACGTAGACGGCACGATCGCTGTCATCGTGCTAAACCGCACTGACGAACAAGTGCCGTTTACGCTTCGCAACAACGACGAGATTGCGGAAACTTCCATCCCGGCTCACGCGATTCAAACTTTGCTGTTTCCTTGCCCGTAATCGAACCTTCGGCGAAAAGCCGTCTCGCAATTGACGAGACGGTTTTTTTGTCGTTATAAAGCTTATCCAATAGGGGTAGGACTAAATGAATACACAAACGATTGCGGAGGTGCGCGAATTGGCGTTTCAAAGCGAAGAAATCCAAATGAAAAGGTATCGATGCGGAGACGACGCGGCCAAGCAGTTGCCCGTCTCGTACGACGAATGGAGAGAACGGGCCAAACAAATTCTGGCGGCTTCCCCTTTCGGATACGTGCATGGCGCGGCGGGCGCCGGTGATACGAAGCGCAGCAACGTAGACGCCTTTCAGAACTATCGGATTCGCCCGCGAATATGCTGCGATATTTCCGAATGCGATCTCTCCGTCTCGTTGTTCGGACGCCAATTGCCCGTTCCCTTTTTGCTTGCGCCCATCGGGGTTAACACGATCCTGCATCCGGACGGGGAGACCGCTCCCGCTCTGGCGTCGGCGAATCTAGGCATCCCTTATATTCTAAGCAATGTATCCAGCATATCGCTCGAACAGGTCGCGGAAGCGATGGGGGACCATACGCGGTGGTTCCAGCTCTATCCGCCGAAAAATCGCGAACTGACCGTCAGCTTTCTGCAGCGGGCGGAGAAGGCCGGTTATAGCGCACTCGTCGTAACCGTAGATTCGACCCTTCTCGGCTGGCGGGAAACGGATTTGCAGAACGCTTATTTGCCTTTCCTGACCGGGCAAGGAATGGGCAACTATTTCAGCGATCCGGTATTCCGCAGCCAACTCAAACAACCTCCCGAGGAAAACGTCGAGGAGGCTGTCAAACTTGCGCTCGATGAAGGAAACAATATCTGCTTCACTTGGAAAGAGTTCGATTTTATTCGCGATCAGACTCGGCTTCCGTTGTTGATCAAAGGCATTACTCACCCGGACGACGCCGTGATGGCGATGGAACACGGAGTCGATGGCATTATCGTATCCAACCATGGCGGACGACAGCTAGACGGAGCGGTGGCCACCCTCGACGCCCTTCCTTCCGTAGCCGAAGCCGTAAACGGCAAAATTCCCGTATTGATGGACAGCGGCATCCGCAGAGGAGCCGATATCCTCAAAGCGATCGCGCTCGGCGCCTCAGCCGTTCTGATCGGCCGCCCCTATGCTTACGCATTGGCCGTCGCGGGGAAAGCCGGCGTCGAGGAGGTCATCCGGCATTTGATCGCGGAGACGGAGCTTCAACTGGCGATATCCGGAAGAAAAACGATTCGGGACGTGGATTCTTCCCTGATCGTCAAAGTGCGTTAAGCTGCAGCTCAGCCGTTCCCGAGCGTGGTTCCCCAGACGAATCCGGCATATGCCAGCAATATTCCGAGAAAATAGCTGCCCCCGATATAAAGGAACAATATCTTCCACTCTTTCTTTTCGATGAGCTGGACGTTCTCGACGTTAAAAGTCGAGAACGTCGTATAAGCCCCCATAAATCCCGTCCCGAACAATAAATAAACGGCGTCCCCCCATGCCCCGCCAGCCAATAATCCGAGCAGGAATGAACCGGTCAAATTAATGATCAGCGTAGCCCACGGCATAGCGGACGGAAAACGGCGATTCATCCAAACGCTTATTCCATAACGAGCGCAAGCTCCGAAGAACCCTCCGGAGGCCACAAGAAGGAGATGGCCGATCATCGTGGCTCATCTCCTTTCGCCGGTCGACGAGCATAACGCCGGGATATCCCATGGCCGATCCAAGCCAAGGCAAGCCCTCCGAATAAGCTGATTAGCACATAAAGCAATGCTACTCCCAATTGGCCGTCTTGAACGAGAGTAACGGACTCCATGCTTAACGCGGAAAACGTCGTAAACGCGCCTACGAAACCCGTGCCGATCCCTAATCGGAGCCACGCGGGCATGTTCGGGATCGAAGCCGCCCAGCCGGAAAACCACCCCAAGAACAAACAGCCTAGGAAATTCGCGGTTAGCGTACCGAACGGAAACGGCGACGCCCACCAGTCTTGCGCCCATAACCCGATTAAATATCGCAACATGGCGCCGCATATTCCGAACAAGCCCACCGCCAGCGTTTTCATTCGATAGTCTGCCTCAATTGTCGCCCAGGAAGAAACGAATCGTCCTGTCCGTCGCGCCGGGCAGATGCTCGTGTCCGAAATCCGGATAAACGACCAACTGCTTCGGAGCGGTTATTTTGTTATATGCCGCGAATTGCGTGGAAGGCGGACAGATCGTATCCATCAGCCCGACGAACATCAGCACGTCGCCGCGAATCCGGTTGGCCAAGTGCTGGAGATCGATATAACCGAGCTTCGTGAAAATATCGTCTTCGCGCTCGTGCAGCGGATCGAAATGACGGAAAAAAGTTCTCAGCTCTTGGTAAGCGTCCTTCGCCAAATCCATCTCCCATGTCCGCTTGTAGTCGGTCAAAAACGGATAAACGGGAGCCAGCCTCTTCACTCTAGGCTCAAGAGCCGCGCATGCGATCGTCAGCGCACCGCCCTGGGAAGCACCCGCCGCATAGACGCGCTCCGGATCGACTTCCGGCAGTCCGATCGCGATTCCCGCAAGCTGCGCCGTATCCAGGAAAATGTGGCGAAACAGCAGATTGTCTTCATGATCGTCCAACCCGCGGATAATATGGCCGTCGTGGGTATTGCCTTTGACGCCGCCCGTATCTTCTGACGAACCGCCTTGACCGCGGCAATCCATGGCGAGTACGGAAAATCCGAGCGAAGCGTACGCCAGCTTATCGGCCCAGTCGCCCGCATTCCCCGTATATCCGTGAAAGAGTACGACGACGGGATGCGGTTCTGTTGCGTTGCGGGGACGAACGTATTTCGCATGAATTCGCGCTCCCCGTACGCCGGTGAAATAAAGATCGAAACATTCGGCGGTCGGCGTTTGGAATGGGCTCGGCACAAGCTCGACCTGAGGGTCGACGGCCCGCATCTCCGCAATCGCGCGCTCCCAGTAAGCGTCGAAGTCGTCCGGGCGCGGATTGATGCCTTGATATTGCTTTAGTTGCTCAAGCGGCATGTCGATTTGCGGCATTGATGTAACTCCCCTTCAGCTATGAATGATTTATCGAAAATGGACAATGCCCCCACATCTTACCACATGCTCATACGGTTCACATCTATTTTGTACTGTCGACACTTCCGGCTGTTTATTGGATTTTCATCCCTTTCCATACCATGAAAGCAGCCCCTGTCGCCACGGCATCCTCCCGCAGCTCGCCCTTGGTAAATACCGGCTCGTATTGGGGATAATAATAAATGTTCTTACGCGCGATCTCGATCGCCGTCTCGTAGAAGCGGTCGAACGAGTTCATCAAAGCGCCCCCGAGCACGACCATTTCCGGATGGAACATATTGATCATGTTGGCCAAGCCGATTCCAAGGTACGACGCGGCTTGCCTGAACATTTCTTCGACGGGCGGATTACCTTGGCGAAGCTCCTGCAGCAGATGATCGTACCGGATTTGGTCGGGCGGCACCCGCAGCTTGTCCGTCCAGGCTTGTCCGCCCATTTTCGCCCTAGCTTGCGCCAGCTTCTCGAGCGCCTGCACGGACACGAACGCTTCGAGCGCGCCGAAGTTGCCGTCTTCGTTCAGACGGGGACCGTCCGTCTGAATGATCATTTGGCCGATCGCCCCTTCCATGTCGATCGAACCGTGTATGATCTGGCCGTAAGACATCATGGCGGAACGTAATCCGACGCTGGCATGAACATACAGCATATGCATCGGCTTCGATCCTCGCATTGCCCGCTGTTCCCCCATGAGCGCCGCATTCGCCCCGTTCTCGAGCATCGCGGGAAAACCGGTTCTCTCTTCAATCATCTTGCAGATCGGAACATCGACCCATCCCGGAGAGGAAAAATACAGCGGCTTCAAAATCATCCCGCGCTCCCGATCGAGCGGTCCGACGGCGCCTATGCCTACGCCGACCACTTGCCGCGGATCAATCTTATGATCGCTTAGGATCGCTTTCATGTTCGCGGCGACATGGTCGACGACGCGCTCAGGTGTCATCGCTTCGTCCATGCGCCATCGCGTGAACGACATCGGGTTCATCCGCACGTCAAAGAACCCGAGAGAAGAAGAAAATCGGGAAATTTCCAATCCGAAGAAGTAACCGAACTCCGGATTCGTTTCATATAGAATCGGTCTTCTGCCGCCGCTTGACGGCCCGAAACCCGAAGCAAGAATAAGCCCCTCCGACACCATTTCCTCCAACAGCCGGGTCAGCGTGCTGCTGGTCATCGAAAACCGGGCGAGCAGCTCCGCCTTGGAGACGACGCCATGCTCGGCGATGTGGGAATAGATCAACTGTTTCGGCGACGTAAGTTCGTTTGTTCGCTGCAAGGGAATGCCTCCCTTAACCAAGTAATCTCATTGGAAATTTACATTAGAATATTATATCGAATATTACGCAGTGCGGCTACTGGCCTTCGTTCGCACGCACGCCCTGTCATCCACCAACCAAGGCACTTTTTTGGCCTTCGTTCGCACGCACGCCCTGTCATCCACCAACCAAGTCACTTCTTTGGCCTTCTTTCGCATGAAAGCGCGCCCTTTCCATATGCCCCCTCGCAAACTAAATACAATTTCGAAATCAAGATAGGTCATATAACCGATATAAAAACTTTTGATAGACCATTTTCGGGAAACTTAAATCCAAAATGAAATAAAGATGATATACTAGCTCAGGAAGGAGAGAACACAGATGAATGTGAAATGGCAGCAGCTAGGATCGATTTTCTTAACCTTTCTGAAGATGGGGCCTTTTACTTTCGGTGGAGGTTACGCACTCATTCCGGCCATCGAACGGGAGATCGTCGACAAGCGCAAATGGTTAAGCTCTCGCGAAGTAGCCGATATGATCACGGTCTCCGGCTCCGTGCCCGGAGCGGTCGCCGTCAACTCCGCCACCTTCATCGGCTACCGGATCGCCGGCGTCGGCGGAGCCTTGGCCGCTCTTCTCGGTATTTTTCTTCCTACTTTCGCCTTGATGATCGGGCTATCGCTCGTATACCTTCATATAAAGGACAATCCGAAGGTCGAAGCCGCCTTCCTCTCGATTCGCGCTACCGTCGTTGCGCTGATCGCCTACGCCGCCATCAAGATCGGCAAATCCGCCATCGTCGATTTCACAACGGGAGCACTTGGCGCGATTGCCTGCTTGTTGCTCTTAGGCGGAATACATCCGATATGGCTGGTTGCATTCGGTGCCCTTGCGGGAATCGGAGTCGTGAAGCTCAGAACGCTGCGCGGCAAGAAAACGAAGCTCGAAGAAGAGGAACCCGTGTACGACTACATGATATAACTTTGACATAATGGGGAATGGGCATGCTTATCGAATTGTTTCTTACTTTTTTCATGGTCGGAACCGTCTCCTTCGGCGGCGGATACGCCATGATTCCGCTCATTCAGGAAGAGGTACTGAATCGGTACCATTGGATGGAAGCGTCGCAGCTTGCGGATATCGTGGCCGTCGCCGGCATGTCGCCCGGTCCGATTGCCGCCAACATCGCGGTAGCCGTCGGTTACCACCAAGCCGGCATCTTCGGGGCAATCGTCGCTTCGTTGGCGATCATCCTGCCCTCCCTGATCTTAATTCTCGCCGCCGGAAAACTGTTCTTCCGCTTCCGGGACAACGCGCTCGTAAAGTCGTCCTTTTTCGGACTCCGGCCCACGGTCGCGGGCATGATCATATACGCCGCAATCGTGTTCGCGCAGCATTCCGGAATGACGACGGATTTCAACTGGTTCACGTGGAGTCAAATTCTGATCTTCGCCGGATCTTTGGGCGCTCTTGTTTTCCTGCGTAAGCATCCGATCTCGGTCGTCCTGATCTCCGGCTTGGTCGGCATTGCGCTGTACGGATAGTAGGCAGATGTTTTTTTGACAGATTTATTCCAGCAAGGCATAATAAAGGAAATCATACCGGGGAACCACCTCACAAAGCCGAACACGAAAAGTGTTTCTTTGCGGGGTGTTTTTTTGATCATGGATCGGGGGACCGAGCAATGAAAAAGAAAACGTACGAGGAACTCGTGAAGGAGTCCCCCGTGACTTACGAGATGTACGCGAACATGGCCGACGATGGCAATCGCTACGAGATTTCAAACGGCGTTCTGGAACTGATGAGCCCTTCCCCTACGTTTATTCATCAATCCATCTGCCACGAAATGCAGATTACCCTCAACGCAAGCTGCCGCAACGAGTATATTATTGTTCCATCGCAGCCGAATCTCGATCCCGTGCCACCCGAGATGCTGAAGGATTAAGCGCGATATTATGAAGCGCCCTTGACAGGCCGGACCGCGGAACTCTGGAACTCTTCTGAAGGACTGAACCGAGCTTTTGAATGGCTACGCCGACTCATTGTCGCTTTTTGCAACAATGGGAGGGGGCTGCCTCCCTCTCTCGCCACCATTGCTGCTTTTTGCGACAATGAGAGGGCATTGCCTCCTTCACTCACCGCTATTGTCGCTTTTTGCGACAATGAGAGCCGATTGCCTCCCTCTCTCGTCACCATTGCTGCTTTTTGCGACAATGAGAGCCGGCTGCCTCCCACTCTCGCCACCATTGCTGCTTTTTGCGACAATGAGAGCCGATTGCCTCCCTCTCTCGTCACCATTGCTGCTTTTTGCGACAATGAGAGCCGATTGCCTCCCTCTCTCGTCACCATTGCTGCTTTTTGCGACAATGAGAGGGCATTGCCTCCTTCACTCACCGCTATTGTCGCTTTTTGCGACAATGGAGGGTGCCGCCCAACAAAGCTGCGCCGTTCTGGGTATATACACTCTGCGAGATATCCCCAGTATGCACACACCTTATCCACAGCTTTATCCACATATCCATACAAAAAGAGCGCGGACCTGTTCGCTAAGGCCGCGCCTCTTACTTATTCTTGCTCCGCAATGCGCTAATTGATCCACAGGTTGTTACACCGGAGCAGCGTAACGATAACCATGCATCACGGAACGGAACTTCGTCTTATTTTGCTGCAAAACCGTCAACGAGTAGCCTTCCTCGCCGATCCATTCATAACTGAGCGCATATCCGGCTTTAGACTTCGTGACGAATAGAATCTTGAACATATCCGGCGCGATCGTTCCTCCGTCGTCCACACGCCAAGTAGATTGATCGTCGTCATTGCCTTCGAAGTCCTCGAAGAGCAATCCAGACTCGGTTTTCAGGACGAGACTGGCAAGCGGTTTCTGCCCCTTCTTTCTCTCGAACGTCACTAGTCCGATCTGCAAATTCTTGGAGACTTGACCCAGCAACGCCTGTTGAGCCACCTTACGCTTCTTTGCCTTCTCAATGCCGGCGATATCGCCTTTCGCGAACGCCCCTTTGCTTAAGGGCTTATAATTCAGAAATTCATGCCCTTGAAAAGCGCCTTTTTCCGCCAGAAGCACACTTTCGTTCCCCGGGATCTTTCCTTTAACGACGGCATACAGCTCGCCAGCGTCCCGATCGAAATTCCATTGGTTTTGCCTGCCGTTGCTATCTTCCGCACGCTTCTGCTGTTTTACGTATCGCACGTCCGCGATTTTGCCAGGAGCGTAGATCGCCTGCGCGTACCTTTTCTTGCCGTCGCCTTCAGGATTCAACAATCGCTGTCCGGTTTCGTCCGCATAGGCGAACCTAAGCCGATCTCCGTTCAATTGCCCAGTGCTTGTTGCCGATGCGGCCGTTACGGTCGCGGGCGAAGCAGCTTGGGTGACGCCCCCGATCAACAACATGCTGGCCAATAACAAAATCAATCTTTTCACCGACTCACCTTCCAATATAAGAGTTGGGCGTTCTCGCCTTTAATTCATCTTATGGAATAACGTTGCTAACCCGGAAAAAGTTTCCGATTGGTCGAACTTTAAATCATGCATGCCGATTACAATATCGGAGACACCAACCGGGATACGGATTCCTTGATGCGAATCCATCTGGAGCGCTGCGCGTACCGTTCAAGAGTAAGTGCCTCCGACTGATCGACGTCTTCCTTGAACGCTTCCTCCAGCCTTTCTGAGATGTCCTCGTCGTAAATAAACGCGTTCACTTCAAAATTCAGCTTAAAGCTTCTTACATCCATGTTCGCCGTGCCGACGGAGGCGATCTTCCCGTCCACGACGATCGTTTTGGCATGGATAAAGCCGTTTCGATAGAGGTAGACGGACACCCCTAACTTCAATAATTCTCCGATATGGGATAGCGTAGCCCAATAGATGAACGGATGATCCGGCTTGTCCGGAATCATGATCTTCACCTCGACGCCAGATAATACCGCAATGCGAACGGCGTCCAGAAAACCGGCGTCGGGAATAAAATAAGGTGTCTGGATGCAAATGGAACGTTTGGCGGAAGAGATCATTTTGATGTAGCCGTTCTTAATATATTCGAGCTTCGACTCTGGACCGCTGGACACGATCTGCATGCCCGCCGTCCCCGCGGCTTCCGGCTCCGGGAATAGATTCGGGCTGTAATGTATATCGGCGCGCGAGGCCTGATTCCAGTCGAGAATAAACCGGATCTGCATCGCATGGATGGCTTCGCCCCGAATCCGCAAATGCGTGTCCCGCCAGTATCCGAATTTCGGAGCCAGCCCCAGGTATTCGTCTCCAACGTTAAAACCGCCTACGTATCCGACTTTGCCGTCAATGATAACTAGCTTGCGATGGTTCCGATAGTTCAACCGAAAGTTGATCATGCGAAATTTCGAAGGGAAGAACGCCTCCGCGATCCCGCCCGCATCGCGAAGCTCCTGCAAGAAACGCTTATTCACGCTTCTCGATCCCAATTCGTCGTATAACAAACGTACCGTGACGCCGCCGCGTGCTTTCTCCGTCAACGCCTTGATCAGCTTAGCGCCAAGTTCGTCCCTTTGAATAATGTAGTATTGGATGTGTATATGATCCTTGGCTTCTGCGATATCGCGGAACAGACTTTCAAATTTTAGCTTGCCGTCCATAAGCAGTTCTACTCCGTTGTTCTCGGATAGAACGGCATGATTCGCGTTCAGATGCATGACGACGAGTTCTCGATATTCGATCGCCGAAACGTTGCGCATCACGCTCTCGCCTTCGCTTAGCCGAGCCAATTGTTCCCGCGCTTCCTCTCTCGTTCCGATCCGATCGATTTCTTTCCATTCGAACAACCGGATGCGCTTGTAATTTTGCGCGAGAAACAGATATAAGATAAAACCCAGATAGGGAATGAAATATAGTACGAGCAGCCATGCCCAAGTCGAGCCGATGTCCCTTCGTTCCCGGAAGATGACGACGGAAGCGAGAGCCATATTCAGAATAAGCACAAGACCTAGAAACAAGGAAAGCCAATCCATGTCGTAAACCTCCCCGAAGTCGCCCCCGCGATTGCGAGTCCACTATCGATATTAGCAGGGAGTGGGCAAAGATTCCAGATGCTTGTAACGAGATCGGCCGGTTTCCTGTTTTCTGGAGAAAATGAATATCGAATGGTATAGTATGGGATATAACGAACGAGGGAAGGAACGGGATGACCGATGATTTTCCAACGTAACGAATCATTCAAAACTTATATCCGATTTTACCCCGTTACCTCCTTCATCTTGGCGCTTAACCTGATCGTATTTGTGATCGATTATCTGTTCCTGGATCAAGAATGGACAATAAAAGGCATGTACTACTTGGAGCACGTGTTCAACCGGTATGGATTAGACGAGCCTTGGAGATACGTCACTTCGATCGCCCTGCATGGCGGATGGGACCATATTCTGTTCAACAGTTTTTCCATTCTCGTATTCGCTCCTCCGCTGGAAAGATTGCTCGGGCATTTCCGTTATTTCGTCTTTTACTTATTATCCGGAATCGCCGGCAACATCATGACCACGATCATAAAAGCGGGCTCGGATTATGGCTCCGTCGGCGCTTCGGGTGCGATCTACGGCTTGTTCGGCGCTTACTTGTTCCTGGCCGTATTCCGCAAATTCGCATTGGACGAAGCGACGCGCAAAACGATCTTCTTTATGCTGGGATTCGGTCTCATCTATTCGATTATCTTGCCGAATATCAACATCTGGGCGCATATCGGAGGCGCGATCGCCGGATTCGTCATGATGAGCATCTACGCCGCGAGCAGACGAAGAAGAAGGAATCACGCTTAATTCGAAGATGTGACGATTCCGTTGCAGAACGTTCGAGCGTCAGCGCGTTGCAGTAAACTATGATAAAATGTTCCAATGGTCTATTCTGGGATTATCATGCGAATTATGATCGATTGAGAGGAACTTCATTGTGAGCATCGTAAGAATTACTGGAGAATTGAGCAAGGACCGGTACGACGTTCAGGTTGTTCCGTGGAAGCTGCTTCTCGAGACGAATCGGTATTACGAGATCAAACCGGAGCAAGGCGCCGTGAAAAGAATATACAAAGAGAAGCTGAACACCGCTACGATCGAGACGAAGCAATATGCCAACGGCACGCTGTCCTGCTCGGCTTTCTGCACCGAAGACCGTATCGAGGAGCTCCAACGGGACATCGTGAAGCAACTGCAGACGAGAGTAATTGCTTATATGGAAGATCTGCAATTAAATCAAGTCGCTTTAAATCGGCAGTTAATCAACTTGGAAGCCTAGACGGCTAAAAGGAGGATGAACCATGGAAATTACATACCACGGACACTCTTGCATCCAGATCGTGACGGAAGGTAAATCCTTGCTCATCGACCCGTTCTTGCGGGGCAATCCTCTGGCGGTGACGAAACCGGAAGACATTCGCACCGACTATATTCTGCTGACCCATGCGCATACCGATCACATTCTCGACGCGGAGCCGATCGCTCGCGCTAACGAGGCTACGATCGTCGCGACGTTCGAGCTGGCGACGTACATGTCCTGGAAAAAGCTCAAAACGATCGACATGAACATCGGCGGTACGGTCGATCTGGGCTTCGCCAAGGTCAAAATGATCCAGGCTTTCCACAGCTCGGGCATTTTCCTGGAGGATGGCCAAATCATTTACGGCGGCATGCCCGCCGGCTTCATCGTCGAGGCCGAAGGCTTGACGCTGTTGCACGCCGGAGACACGGCGCTGTTCTCTGACATGAAGATGATCGGCGAACGGCATTCGATCGATGTCGCTATCCTGCCGATCGGAGACCACTTCACGATGGGGCCGGACGATGCGCTGCAGGCAGCGGAATGGTATGGCGCCAAGCACGTCATCCCAGTCCATTACAACACATTCCCGCCAATCCGCCAGGATTCCGAAGCTTTCGTGCGGCGCCTAGAAGCTCAGGGCCAGTGCGGAAGCGCGCTTGCTCCCGGAGAGAAGCTCGAGATCACGGCTGCCGGCTTGCGCGGCGGCAAATAAACGCAAATCACCCCCCGGCAAGCCGCAACGGCCTGTCGGGGGGTTCCTTGTTACACGTAATTGTGAATACGATGATTTTCATCGCTATCGAGTTCTGTGGGCAGCATTTGCTACGGATTAGCGATGTTTATCATCCTACTTATTGCTCCCAGACCGCTGAGAGAAGAGATAACCGGTCTAAGTACGATATTTTACATCGTTAATATGCCTCATTGGCCCTAATTTTGAATGGATAACGATGTTAATCATCACTAATACAGCGAGCATTCGCTGTGGCGAAAAGCAAAACGGGATCCGGACGCTAAGGCGCCAGATCCCGTTCTGCTTTTCCATACTTATTTCGCGAACCGATGGCTTCCGATCGTTCCGATCGTCTCGAGACCGGACCAGAAAGCGCCCTTAGTCACTTTCGGGTTATAAAAATAAACAGCGTCGCGCACGTTGTTCTTCCCGTTTAACGCATCCTTGGCGGCGCGCAGCACGCTCGCGTTCGGCGTGCTCTTGTCGAGCAATCCGTTGTGGGCGGGCGGGAACTGCTTGCCCGAATAGATCACATCGCGAATCGAATCCGGGAAACGCGAGTCCGCGACGCGATTAAGCACGACGTTCGCCACGGCAAGCTGGCTATCGTACGTCTCGTAGCCGACTTCGACCTGAACAAGCTTAGCCAGCAAGCGGTAGTCTTCATCGGAGAAAGGGGCAGCCTCTTGGTCGAATATCGAAGGAATGACGACTTTCAGCGCGGTCCCTTCCGTCGCTTCGCCGGCTTCTTTCAAGCCGTTCCGCTTTAATAGAACAGATTTATTGACGCTATACTCCTTGCCGATCTCCGTCAAGCCGTAATCTTCCTTCACGACGACCGGATTGACCGTCTCCAATTCGGCCAATTGCGCATCCGCATCCCACTTAACCTTCGCATGCAACAATTCCGCGACATGGCGAAGCGGAATATATACTCGGCCATCCACGACAAAAGGCGCCGTATCCATCCGGTAGCGTCCCTCGTTGAAGTAAACGACCGGCACTCCGTTGCTCAGCACGATTGTATCTTTATTCGCCGTATTGATCGTGATGGCTTCATTGTCGGAATCCCACGCGGTCTTGGCCTTGAACAAGACCGCCAGGTCCGCGATCGGCAGAAACAATCTTCCATCCGATACCCGCACCGGGTCGGTTAGCTTTACTTCCGTTCCATCGACTTTAATCGTGACGCTATTCGCCACGGAGGCTCCCGACTTACTGGCGGCGGAAGCCGCCGGCAGCGCGATGTATAGCAGGAGCAGGGTAATACATGCAACGAGCAATTGCCCGCGAATAAGCTTGCTACTACGGAGCATGATAACCTCCCGAGAAAATGATCGTCGTATCCTAACGTTTTAAGACTCCTGTAAAAATATATCACATCTTGAAGCGCTTGCAGGATTAACTTTTTCACACAATTAGGATAAGCATGGAAAAAACCGGAGATATCGAGGTCGAATGACCTGAAATCTCCAGTTTTTATAAGCGTATAGATATTTTTATTTCTGGAGATCGATCATGCATTTGAACAAGAGGATCGGAAGCGCTCCAACCGCGATCATGCCGAATCCTAATCCTTTAAGAAAAGCTTTAACATATTCCATTGCACACCCTCCGCCCTTGAGTGAAAGTCTCGTGTTTGTTAACACTTTATTCAACTGTTGAGCGGGCGTGCTTGAATTGACGGCTAAGTGTTGAAGAAATCTCAACAGTGTGACGATCACGCATCGATAACGCGTTGAATGTACGGATCCGACTGCTTCTTTTTTATCAACAGTTGATGCTCATACAGGCACTTTTCTCAACAACGCTAATATAATGCTTTGGGATGAGAATCAACTTCGGGGGTGACTTGGATGATGTCTGACTTTTCTTAAATACGATGGAGATGAGGCGGCGGCAGCTTGAAAGAGGAGAAAAATAAAAAGCCAAAGGAGTTTTGGATATGACATCATGGTTAATTATTGCGGCTTTAACCTTTTCGTCAAGCATCGATAATCTGGGAGTCGGCTTATCATACGGTATACGCAATATCCGTATCAGCCTGCTTTCCAACTTGTTGATATCCGTCATTTGTTTTCTTTTCAGCGGGTGCGGGATTTACTTCGGAATGTGGATTTCTCAAGCACTCCCGGGAATCCTTCCCGTCGTATTGGGTGCTTTCATCCTTGTCATTATCGGCATTCGGATTATATTGTTGGCCGTTCCGCGCAAGCCTCAAGCGTCCGGCCATGAGAGCACCCGGAAATCCGGGCGTTGGTCAAAGCTAATCAACGGTTCCGGCGAACCCAATCCCGACGGTTCTACAAGCATTGGCTGGCTTGAATCCGTCGTCTTGGGAGTCGCCCTTTCGGCCAATGCGTTAACGAACGGAATCGGGGCCGGTCTGCTCGGGTTTTCTCCTCTGGTCATTTCCATATTGGCCGCTGTAGGCAGCTTTGTAACAGTATGGGCCGGCGTAATGTTCGGCGTGAGGTTAAACCATGTCCATATCGGTAAATTCAACATAGGCCAGTTCGGAACGCTGATTAGCGGGGTATTATTGTTGATCGTGGCTTCTATGGCCTTTCTGGATTAAACGAAAAGCCGGATGAAATCTCAGGTCTTGCACCTGATTTCTCGTCCGGCTTCATCCTAGCCTGAATGAAAAAACTACCGCTGATTAAATATATGATCTACCAATTCCTTAACGGAAACCGTCGCAAGGCCGATGCTGGTGTCGCAGCATCCGTAATAAATATAGAGCATATCATCGACGACCAAGTTGGCCGTAGGAAATACGACGTTGGGCAGAACCAATCCGATCCGTTCGTAGTACGCCTCCGGTCCCATAATCGGAAGACGCGTTCTTGCGATCACCTTCCGCGGATCTTCCAGATCCAGCATCAGCGCGCCAACCCGATAGATCGACTGCGAATCGACGCCGTGATAGAGCACGAGCCAGCCTCTGTCCGTCTTCACTGGAGTCGCCGCGGCACCGATCTTTGTGCCTTCCCACTCGGGATTCTCCGCTACCGCAACCAACTCCGGATCCTTCCACTCCAGCAAATCGTCCGAGTAGCTGATCCAGATGCCCGGGGATTTCGTGCCGTACTTTTCTCCGACGTATTGCATCGGCCTGCGAAGAAGGGCAAACCGCCCGCCTATTTTCTCGGGAAACAAAGCGTTATCTCTGTCGTCGATCTCTGCTGGTGTCGTATAACTATGCGGAGTGAAATGAATGCCGTCCTTCGATACCGCAATTCCGGAACGCGTAATCATCGGTTCCACGCCGTTATCCGCCCATTCGGAATAATGTTCGGGGTAATAGCTCGGTAATCCCGTCCCGGTCGGCCAGCAATCGAATGAGTATGGCTGCAGCGCATAGCACATGTAATAAGTGCCGTCCATATGCACGACGCGGGCGTCCTCCACGCTTCCGCCGGGATACCCGAGCATCTCCGCCTTGAAGATCGGAACGTCTTTGACAGCGGTAAAAAACACGCCGTCATCGCTTTCAAGCAAGCCTATACTGGTCTGAAAAGGACGAAGGGAGCCAGCGGCTCTCTCGTACATATAGAATTTTCCGTCGACTCGTATGACTCCCGGGTTGAATACCGCGGCCTTCCTCCACTCATATCCGCCGGGCATGACAATCGGGTTGTGCTCGTTCCTCTTGATGATCATGTCTTCTCTCCTTGAGATTCGGTTGTTCGTAGAATTATCCTTTGACCGCTCCGGCGGTCATGCCTTGAATGATATATTTGTAGAACGCGAGGTACACGGCCAAAACCGGCAAGATCGATAGCACCATGGCCGCCATCAACGTCGTATAGTCAGAAGTATATTGACCGTAGAAATTGGTGAGACCGACCGGCAGCGTCTTGAACGCTTCGTTCGTGACGAGAACGAGGGAGAACGGAAACTCGTTCCATGTGTCGAGGAACACTAGAATGACGATGGTGGCGATCGCCGGTCGGCATATCGGGAACAGAATCCGCGTCATGGAATAAAACTTGGAAGCCCCGTCCATGTGAGCGGCTTCGTCCAATTCGACCGGCACCGACCGAATATAGCTCTCGAGCAGAAAAATCGGCAGAGGCAGTCTAATCGCGATATACGGAATAATCAACGTGTAGAACTTATCGTAAAGACCGAACTGCTTGAATTGCAGGAACAGCGGAACGAGCAGCCCATAAACCGGAATCAGCATACCGGCAATGAAAAACGTATAGATCGCGTTCCTGAATCTGAAGCGGAATCTGGACAGCGCGTACGCCGCGCAAAAGGACAGGAAGACGACGACCACGACTGCGATCACGCTGTTCAGACCGCTGCTGATAAAGTAATGGGCCATTTTGCCTTCCACGAACGCCTTGTAGTAGTTGCGAAACTCCGGGTGGGCCGGAAGTTTAACGGCATTTAACATAAATTCGTCCTTCGTCTTCAAAGACGAATAGATGATCCAGATGATCGGGAACACGCAAGCGAAAGAGAATATCGCCATGCCCACGTTAAACGCAAGCTTTCCCAATTTTCTAAACGGTTGCCGGATGCTCAAGAGTTCCTCACCTCCGCCAACCGCTTAAAGAGAATCACGATGCCGAAGCTAAGAATAAACATGCCGATCGTTACCGCGCTGCCGTATCCTAGCTGCATGCTCGAGAAAGAAGTCTTGTACGCGTACTGAGCAAGCACCATGGAGCTCGTCCCGGGTCCTCCGCCCGTCATGACGTAAATATGGCTGAAGACGAGCATATTCGAGGAAATGCTCAGCATCATGACCACTTTGATCGTGTCGTAGATGAGCGGGAAGGTAATGTACCGGGCTTTCTTGAAACCGGTGCAACCGTCTAATTCGCAAGTCTCGTAGATGTCTTTCGGGATTCCTTGCACGGCGGACATGAAGATCATGAGAGGAACGCCGAGATACTGCCAGATGAGCGGCGCGGTGACCAAATAGATGACGATCTTCGGATCGTCCAGCCACGGCCGGATGGCCGATTCCAAGCCCATGAATTTCAGCACGGCGTTCAGAACGCCGTAATCGTGACTATAGATCATCTGCCATACGAAACCGACGACGACGGCGGACAAGACGACGGGGAAGAAGATGACCGTCCGGTGCAGCTCCTTCAGACGCATCGTCTTCGATACGAACAACGTCGTTAACAGAAACGCCAGACCCAGTTGAACGATCAACGTCAGAATCAGGATGATGACGTTATTCTTGAAGGAATGCCAGAAGTCTTCGTCCTTTAACAACAACTCGTAATTATGCAATCCGATGAAGGTTTTCGTCGGCCCGCCCATCCAATCGGTCAGACTGTAATAGAACGACAGAAAGAGCGGAACGATCATAACGAAAGCGTAAATGGCGAGGCTGGGACCTAATAATCCGATTAATCCCAGCCTCGATATTTTGAGCGACGTGCTTCGGTTCATTGCCTTATGCTCCTTCAATGCCGTTCGGGAACCGGCGTTCCCGAATGGCATAGATCTGGGATTCGACTAGGATGTCAGTTTGTTTTCTCGTACTCCGCCTGAATTTTCTTGGCGAGCGCCTCCGGCGTTACTCCGTTGATAAGAAGATCTTGCAGGCCGGCATTCATGACGCTGACCAGCGCAGGATTCAGGTAAGAGTCGTAGATCGGCGTGAATTGCAATTGGGAAGACAATTCCGCGTATTTGACCGCCAGCGGACTGACGTTGCTCTTGTCGTAATCCGTTACCGTAAAGGCGACCGGCTCCCCTTTCTCGGCCATGCTCTTCGCGAAGCCCTCTCCGCTCAGCGCTTTTAATACTTTGGCGATCGCGTCTTTCTTCTCCCCATAGCCTTTGACGCCTACCGCATAACCTGAGCCCGCTCCGCCCGAGGTCGCCATCGCGTTTCCTTTGCCGCCTTCGACGGACGGAAGCACCGCGACTTCCGTGTTGTCCGCGATTTCTTTCGGCGCGGCCATGACCGATCCGATCGCCCAGCTTCCTTCCATGAACATGGCGGCTTTCCCGTTGAAGTAGAGCGTTTTCTGCTGATCGTTGTTAATGCTGTTCATATCTTTGTTAAAGGCGCCTTGTTTGGCCAGACTTTGAAACGCTTCAAGCGAGTTGACGAAATCCGCATCCGTGAACTTGGCGCCTGATTTATCGTTGATGCTCGTGAACCAGTCCGTTCCCGTGAAGCGGTCGCCGAGAGCGCTCAGAATACAAGATTCCGCTACCCATTGTTCCTTATTGCCTAGGGCGATCGGAGTAATTCCATTCTCTTTGATCTTGGCGATAGCGGTTTCAAGTTCGGCCCACGTTTGCGGGAACGAGGAGAATCCGGCGTCCGCGAAGAACTGTTTATTGTAGTAGATGACGGAAGTGGCCAACATTGAGAACGGAACGCCGTAAGTATGTCCCCCACTGCTCAAGTCGTTGAACGACGAAGGCAAAAAGCCATTTTTCCAATCCGCGTCTGCACTGAGAAGGTCGTCTAGCGGGGCGACGGTCTCATTTTTCGCGAACATCGCCAGCTCGGACCCTTTGCTGATGAAGATGTCCGGAAGCTCGTTGGAAGCGGCGAGCGTTTTCAATTTCGTGTAGTAGGCATTCTGATCGCCGATCGACTCTTCTTCGACGATAATATTCGGATGATCCGCTTGGAACTTGGCCAGTTCCGCTCGTACGGTTGTGGCGATATTTTCCGTGCTGTCTTTCGGCCACATGTTCATGAACGTGACTTTTACCGGCTCCTGCGCAGATGCGGAAGGTTCGGACGAAGCGTTTACTTCCGGGTTCGCGCTGTTGGAAGGCGCCGTATTATTCGAATTGTTGTTGTCCCCACCGCAGCCCGCCAATACGGACATCCCTACGGCAAGCGCCACCGATAACCCCGTCATTTTCACACGATTTGCTTTCATGACTTCCTCCTGTGATCGATATGATTTTGTATCCCGTTTCCGGTTTGCGTCTTCATTATACGAAGGGGACAATGAATTTCACAGGTCGCGATTCTATAATTATATCCGCGATTTATTCGAGATTCGCGGAAAGCGCGAGATCGGCAATAAATCTTTTGCAAAGGAGATTTAGGCTGTTTATATTAGAAGAAAAATAAGCCATTCCGCGTAATAGAGTTCGGTCACCGCCAACAGGAGGACTTATGCTCAAAATCAAATTTTTCAGCTTGCAATACAAAATCATGGCTTTCTCACTCGTTATCGTGCTCATTCCGTTAATCCTTGTAAGCGGATTCTCGTATGGCAAATCGACGAAAGTCATCGAGGAGAAAGTAAGTCACTCCAATCTGAACACCGTTCAGCAGATCGGGGAAAATATTAATTTCATGTTAAACGATATGAAGACGTCCACTCTTTATCTATGGCAGAACAAAGATTTGATGTCCTACTTCATGGTGCCTAGCGCCACAATCCAAAGCTCGCAAAACTATTTATTGGGCGCGCAGAAATTGGTCAACAGCTTTGTCGTGTTCCGACCGAGCATCTTCTCGATTTACGTTCAAGGGATGAACGGACTCGTATTCGATTCCGCAAGCAGCGCCAATACGATCACGCCGGAACAGGAGTCAAAGTTGTTGTCCCTGCGCGGCGAAGGCCAATGGATCGCGGACGTCGTGGAGGAATACAACCATAACGAGATGCGGGTGTTTTCTTACGTCAAGGTGCTGAAAAATATCGACGATCTGTCCTCCGACCTGGCCATTCTCAAGATCAACGTCGCCGAGCAGCAAATCTCCGATATTTTCAAAGGCAAACTTCTAAGCGGCAACAGCGATTTTTTCATCATCGACAGCGACAGAAATATTATTTCATCGCTCGACAAGTCAAAGATCGGCACAAAGCTTAACGAGGACTATGACGATCCTAGGCTTTATCAAAACGGCAGCGGTTACTTCCGCTCCGAGTTAAACGGCAAACCTTACATACAAACCTACTACAATCTGTCCCGGCCCGGTTGGAAGCTGATCAATCTGGTGCCGATGGACGAACTGTTCAGCGATACGAAGACGATCTGGAACTTTACTTTCTATACGGTATTAGGCTGCTTCGTCGTCTGCTTGCTCATGATCGTCCTCTTCTCTCATCATGTGCTCAGCCCTCTCAACTTGATCAGCAGATCGATGAAAGAGCTGCAGAAGGAAAATTTCAACGTCAACATTCCAATCAAAGGCAATGACGAGATCGCGCTGATCGGGACAAGCTTTAACCGGATGTCGAAACGCCTCCGCGAGCTCATTAACGAGGTGTATACCGGACGCTTAAAACAAAAAGAAGCCGAGATCAAAGTATTGCAAGCACAGATCAACCCCCATTTCCTGTATAACACTCTGGATACGATCTACTGGATGTGCCGCATGGAGAAAGCCTTCGAAAGCTCCCGATTGGTTCAGGCGTTATCCAAGCTGTTCCGTCTGAGCTTAAACAGCGGCAACGATCTGACAAATGTCGAACAAGAGATCGAACACTTGAAATCCTATCTGATCATTCAGAAAAAGAGATACAGCATCCAATTCGACATACAAGTATCGAGCGAACTGCAATCGTCCCAAGTCGTCAAGCTCGTGCTGCAGCCTCTGGTCGAGAACGCCATCGTGCACGGTATCGAGAAAAAAGGCTCTGGGGGAACGATCCGCATTCAAATCGATCAGGAGGACGGACAATTGGTTTACCGAATTTCCGATGACGGAATCGGCGCGGACGAAGCCGAGCTATTGTCCCTGCTGAATAAAGTAGAGAGCGCGAATCGAGGCTTCGGGATCAAGAACGTCAACGATCGGATCCAGCTTCTCTTCGGCCCCGATTACGGGCTTCAATTCCAGACCTCTCCGGGCCATGGAATGACCGTTATCGTCCGTCAACCGCTCATCCAAGGAGGCGCGCACAATGATCAAAATGGTATTGGTCGATGATGAACCGACGATTCGCATAGGCATTCGAACTTCAATAGACTGGGAAGTCTTCGGACTCGAGTTCGTGGGCGAGGCGGCGAACGGGGTAGACGCATTAACGGTATGCATGCAATTGAAGCCTCATATCGTACTCACCGATATTCGCATGCCGTTCATGGACGGTCTCGAGCTCTCGAGGCAACTAAGAGAGAAGCTCCCCGATACGCGAATCGTCATTCTGAGCGGCCATGAGGAATTCAGTTACGCGAAAGAAGCTCTAAGCCTCGGCATTCAAGAATATTTGCTTAAACCTGTGGGAGCGGAAGAACTGTCCTCTCTGCTGGTGCGTCTGAGAGAAGAAATTCGGCAAGACGAAGCCGTTAAGCGCAGCCAACTCTCCCGTGATCATGTATTCAATGAAAACTACCCCAAGATCAAATCCGATTTTATTCATCTCATCGTGAGAGGCAGCACCGCGGATCCGAGTTCCGTGTACGAGAAAGCGGAGTCGTTGCAGGTGAAGCTGATCGGCCGTCAATACAGTGTGTTAGCTATCGACATCGACGATTTTGCCCTCATGACCGAGAATCTGCCGGCATCCCAACGGGAGCTGATCCGATTTTCCGTCATGAACGTATCTGAGGAACTCGTTCTGTCCGCGGCGTCGGGTCTTGTTGGATACAGCGAATTCGATCATCTTATCGGATTAGTCTGCGGCGATACGTTATCCTCGACCTTCATCGAAGGCCTATGCAAAGAAATACAACATAACGTCAAGAAATACTTAAAGCTATCCGTATCCGTCGGGATCGGGAGAACCCGCAACCGGATGACCGACTTGGGCGAAGCATATGCGGAAGCCTTCTCCGCTCTCAAAACCAAGATATACAAAGGCAGAGACAGCCTGATCCACTATCGCGAGCCGAAAGAACCCGCCCAGGCGCAAGCCGTGCTTTACCCCTCCAACGAGGAGAAAGTGATTACGGGATGTATCAAAACGCTGGATACGGCAGGACTGAACGAGGCAATCCATCAAATTTTCGAACGTTTCCTTGCCTTGCAGGTCGACGCCGAGAAGATTAGAAGCATCTGCGGACGACTACTTCTCGTATCGGCCAGCAGCATAGCAGAGATGGGCATCGATACCGCCAAAGTGATTGGAGCGGATTTTCATCCCTATCGGGAAATCGAACGGTTCGACACGCTCGAGGACCTTCGGGAGTGGATGGGAGAAATGCTGTTTCGGTTAACGACGCTCGTCCAGGAGTCCAAGAACGATAAGTTCAAAGGCATCATCAAAACCGCGATCCGGTATATGGAAGAGCATTACCGCGAGGATATCAGCCAAGCGGACGTGGCCGCCGTCGTATATGTTACGCCGAATTATTTAAGCCGCGTATTCAAGGAGGAAATGGGTGTCAATTTCATCGAGTGGTTGAACCGTTACCGTATCGAAAAAGCCAAAACGTTCCTGACCGAACCCGGGGCCAAAACCTCGACGGTCGCCGAGCAGGTTGGATTCAGCGATTACAAGTACTTCTCGCACATCTTCAAGAGGTTCATCGGCTGCTCGCCGAAGGAATATAAAGAGTTCAGGTAACGACGCAAGAGGCCGGGCAGGAAGTATTCCTGCGGCTCAATACGAGGAGATCACCGGCGTCGCATACGACGCTTAACCGTTTCAAAGGTAAGACAGCATTCGACGTTTTTAGGACGTAATCCTTCTTTTCTTTGTGTATATTATTCACAAAGAGAGGAGGTGAGCAAATGAACCAATATTCAAATTGCATTGATGAAGAATTGATTCACCTTTACAAAAAGACATCATCTTTAATAAGTGAGAAGCGTGCAATAAGGAACTCGGGGATTGATTCTTTTAGTAAACAGGTTATCGATGATGAAATAAGTAATCATTTCAATAACGTGATATTAATGATGAAAGAAATATCGGAACGTGATCTTCCAATAGCTTCACTTATTGAAGGAAAGTAATTAATCTCAAACGCTGACGGACCTAGGAGACGTTATTTCGTCCTATTTGCTTGAATTTAATAGTTAACGGACCTGCAAGCCGCTATTTTTCCTCCAGCCCCCTTTTTTCAGTCATATTTACTAAAATAGCGGCATCTGCGTCCATTACAATTCTAGATGGCCCATTTTCACCCAGTTAGCGGTATCTACGTCCGTTATAATCCGACAAGGCAAGAAAAATCCGCTCCAGTTACTTCGGATCAGTAGTCAATCCGCCGTATCCGCCAGCTCTCCCCCGTGCCCGCTCTTGCGGAAGTCCGTCGGGGTGAGCCCGTACTGCTTTTTGAACATGCGATAGAAATAGGACGAATTCGTAAAGCCGACCCGCTCCGCCACTTCCGCGATCGAGAAGTGAGTCTGTCGCGTTCTCGAATTCGATCGAATGATTTTTCTCGAGCGTGCGCATCACGTGCATGATGCGAGTAATTGTTCAACATGCCAAAAAATCCGAGCGCCTATATGGCGACTCGGATTCAGTCATTCGAATGCGATTTATTAGACTTTCACGACATAAGGAACCGTAATCACTTGGTCGTTATGCTGGAATTGCCCCCATATTTTATAAACGCCGCTTCTTGGAAACTGCGTCTCGAATACGGCGTCCGGCCCCGTTCCCTGGTCTTCCTCGGCATGAACGTGCAAATATCGCTCGCCGTCATCGGAAAGAATTACCACATGTCCGATTGCGCCCAAGTACGGCTGTAGATCGGTAATCGGCTTACCCGACTTAACATCCGTCATGGAAAACTTAAGCGTCGCGTCCTGTCTCGGTGTCAGTTGATCTATCGCAAGATTGACCCGAATTCCGTCCGCGTTCTGTTCCAAGCTCCCGTCCGGCACGATCGGGACGGACTGCGTCTGCCTGCCCGCGATCCGAACGCGTTGGCTCTTCGTCGTGGCGTCGCCGTCAACCGGCTTGAAATCGGCGATCAATTGATATTCGCCGCCCTGCGGGAATTCATGCTCGATTTCGAATACGCCGCCCCCTAAGTATTCGGGATGGATATGGTCGAAGTAGGATAGGTCGTCGCTGACGACGATCAGATGCAGCATTTTATCATGGGTGACATCGAACTCGTCGATCGCCGATCCGTCCTGCCTCCCGATCGTTAGCCGAATGATCTTCATCTTGTCCGAGCTGGGCGTTTGCAATTCGGCAACGCTCCAGTCCGCACGGACATCGTCTGCCATGATTCGATGGCTGACTTCGTGTACCTCCTCGTCCTCCCACGTATCACTTGCTCCGCAGGCGGATAACAACATAGATACGATCCAAATCAACACGATTCTTTTACTCATATCGAAGCGCCTCGCTTTACATAACTTTCTCGAGTTCATTTTTTCCTCCAATGTCTCAGTATAAACGACCCGGAACGGGAAAACGGGCGAGACATTCCTCGTGGAATGCTCGCCCGTTCTCTATTCGCGTTTTATTTTTTCATCTCTTTCGTCGGTCCCATTACGCCTGGCACCGGCAGGCCCGCTTGGCGGAGCAGAACCGTCATCTGGCCCCGATGATGGGTCTGATGATCGATCAACTGCCGCAGGAATTTACCGCGGACCGTCTTGCCGACAAATCCGGTAATCTCTTCAGCCAACTGCTCGTCGGTCAACTTTATCGCTTCATTCTTGATGGCTTCGGCAAACGCTTCGTACTTCTCCACGATCTCGGCAATGTTGTCCGGTACATCCGTTCCCTTCGGGATCGCGGGAACATTCAGTCCGGCGAAATGCCCGAACGCCCCACCCACGACGACCAGATGCCAAGCCAGCCAGCCAGCCCAGCGAGTTATGGTCTTCAACGATCGCCACGTCCATCTTGTCATCCGTGATCGCTTTCAAGACGGACAGCGTGCCTGCCGACGACGCCGCCCAGTCCTCCAGAAAATCTTCCGCTTTACGGTACATATGTTAGCCTCCCCAGTTGGTGTCTGTCTTATTTTAAACCGGGCACAGGTGAGAATTCAAATGAAGCGGAATAAATCCGATTTTGATATCTCGGGACTTTAAGTCCCGAATGCTCCGACGAAGTAGGGACATTTCTTCCCCATCAAGTCAGGACACTGATCACATCCATTAAAATCCACGCCTCGGTATAATGTTGGCAGATCGCAAGGATTTTCCTGCACCAAATTCGAAATGCCATAAATCCATTCCATGAGGTGAGTGAAAAAGTGAAAAGAAAAGTAATCGCATTATTCCTCATCGTTGCTGCCGCGTTTATGTTGGCGAACGGCGTATTCGCCGCGGAGAATGCCGGTTCGGAAACCTGGAACGTATCGGTCGGCAAGGATACGGACTCCACGGCGTTGGATGACATGTTTCCGAGAGTCGTTTATATCCACGAAGGCGATAAAGTCGTATTCACGAACGGTGCCAAAATCAACCCTCACACCGTAACCTTCCTGGGTGACACGACAACGCCATTAACGACGGAAACCCCCAATTTCTTCATGCCGTCGGCAGATAGCGGTTCGAGTTGGGGCGGGAAGGGCGTGTTGAACTCGGGTATACTGCTCCCCGGGGGGAAATACGAGTTTGTCTTTACGGCGAGCGGCGCTTTCCCGTATTATTGCGTCCTGCATCCGATGATGAACGGCATGGTCGTAGTCGTTCCCAAAGATCAGCCGATCCCCGGCAAAGTGGAACAAGCGGCCGCAGCCAAAGCGCAAGAAGATGATCTTCGTCTCCAGGCTCAGTTGCTGGACGGTCCTTCAACCCCTCTTTATTTCAAGAACAAGGACGGCTCCTTAACGTATAAAGTGTCCTTGGGCACCGCGCATACGACAATGTCCCATAACCGAATGGTTCCCGGTCTGGTCGTCGTCAGCGAAGGCGACTCTGTGGAATGGACGAATCAAAGCCCGTATGAACCGCATTGGGTTACGTTTAATAAACCTGCCGATGTCGAGTTCTTACTGGAAGAAGGATTCAATCCGGTGTTCATGGCCCAAGTGGGCGGAAATGTTCTAAGCGGCAAAGAGTTTACGAGCTCCGCCCCCCTCTATGGAGACAACGTTGTTTATACCCTTAAGTTTACGAAAGCCGGAACCTACAATTATGAATCTTACATGCAATCCGATTTCAAAATGAAAGGTACGGTCGTAGTTGTTCCCAAGAATGCCGTAAAGCTGGTAGTCAACGGTAAAGCCGTGGCCGATTCCGCGCAAGCGCAATGGAAAAACGGAGATTTGTACGTATCGATCCCCGCATTCGCAAAAGCGCTTGGTGGTAATTCCAGTGTCGACAATAAAGCGAAGACCGCCTCCATCGCTGTAGGCAGCACGGCAAAAGCGGGCAAGGCGACGAAAGGATTCGAGCTAACGGTATTCGTAAACGGCAAAGCGCTCCAAAAAGCCGGATACAACGTCAAAGGAACCGCTTATGTATCCGCCGAAGAAATCGTTCGCGCGCTGAACGGCTCCTATTCCTGGAACGAGCAAACGAAAACGTTGACGGTCACCGTCGGCAATTCGGTCAACACGGAGCATGATCATCATTAATCGGTTATTCAGCCGGGGGATTCTGTTATTTGCTGCCGCGATCCTATTTCTCTCGAATATAGGTCCCGTACGCGGCGCGATAGCGGCGTCCCCCGCCGTTAAACAATTTAGGTTATATGCGACGGACGGCTACTTGACCCTGCCGGACGGGAAACAAGTTTATATTTGGGGCTACAGCCTGAAGAACGAACCCGGCAGCGCCGAGTATCCTTCCCCTACCCTTGAGGTGAATGAAGGCGACCGGGTAGAAATCACGCTGACCAACATCGGCCCCTCGAATAAAGCCATTAAGAAACTCGCTCATACTATTCACTGGCATGGACTGGATACGGATCAGAGCAATGACGGGGTTCCGCATACGTCGCCCGCGATCCAGCTAGGAGAAAGCTTTACGTACAAGTTCACGGCGGATCATGCGGGCACCTACTTCTACCATTGCCATGTCGATACGGTCGAGCATTTGCAGATGGGAATGTTCGGAGCTTTTATCGTCAAAGCGAAGAACGGCGCCAATCAAGCGTGGACCGGCGGACCTGCCTTCGATAAGGACTATGCGTTCGTCGTGAACGAAATCGATCCCGTATGGCATCAAGCGGTCGAGGAAAGCAAGCCCTATGATCGAACGGCCTTCCATCCCGTCTATTGGACGATCAACGGCAAATCCTATCCGGATACCGAGCAGGATGCTACGACCATGATCGAGGGCCGAGTCGGGCAGACCGTGCTCATCCGAATCATTAATGCGGGGTATGAACCGCACAGCTTTCACCTGCACGGATTCCATTTTGACGTGATCGCTTCCGACGGCAGACCTCTGCCCCAACCTATCAGCAAAGATACGGTTCTGATCGGGCAGGGCGAAAGATACGACCTGCTCGTGAAGTTCGATAAAGATGGCATGTTTCCTCTTCACAGCCATAATATCGTCGACAATACGAACAACGGCGTTTATCCCGGCGGACTTCATACGATGGTGAACGTGAAGAAGGATTCGGAGATCGCGCAAAAGAAAACGATCGTGCTGCGGGCCGAGCTTCGGTCGGCGGTTGTCGATGGCGCACCGGTTACGCTGCAGCAGACGGTTGCATCTATTCGGGGATATTATTATATCCCGCTTCGTTTTATCGCTGAACAATGGAATGCCGACTTGACCTGGGACCAGCGGGATGAATCGGCGGTCATCGTGACGGATCAAGCGTCATTCCAGCTGTGGATGAACAGCAAGCAAGCGAAAGCCGGAGGCAAACTCATCAACCTTGCGGCACCTCCCGTAAGGATGGGTGACACGGTCATGGTCCCGGTACGGTTCGTATCCGAGCAATTGGGCGCGGATCTCTCCTATGATCGAACAAGGGGAGAAATCAAGCTGACGGCCACGCTACATTCACGAGACCTGGTTTCTTCAGATTCAGGCACTCCCCATGACCACGGGACTCCGAGCGAAACCGGTAACGCAGGTACGGCACCCGATCACGTCATGGCCCCCTTAACGGTCGAGATCCAAAGCAACGCTTTTATGCCGGGCATATTGACTGTGAAGAAAGGCCAAATCGTCACCTGGATCAACAAGGACACCTCGTATCACACCGTATATGAATTAAACGACCTCTTCAGAAGCAAGAACTTATATCAAAACGATCGTTTTTCCTATACGTTCACGGAAGTTGGCACCTACGAATACTATTGCTCCATTCACCCGGTCATGCAGGCGAAGATTTCGGTAATCGAGTAGTCAACATTTAAAGGAGGAACATGCCATGTCTAATGCAAGTTTGTATCGTTTTGGAGGCGTTTTTCTGATCCTTGGACCTTTGCTTGGCGTCATTGCGGCTATTGTAGGGCTATTCACCGAAACCAGCTTCCAAGCTCCGGTCAGCACATTCCACTCCGCGCTTTGGCCCACCTATTACTCGCTATCTTTATTGGGAGGAATGCTGCTGCTTATCGGTTTACCGGCTCTATACGTACGGCAGTCGGGAGGCAGAGGAGGCAAGATAGGTCTGGTCGGCATTCTCTTGTATGCTTTGAGCATTTGCATGGGGTTGGCCGTATCCGGGTATTTAATTTCTATTTTGCCGTACTTGGCCGATAAATCGCCGAATATCATCGAAGACAGCTTTAAAACGAGCATCGCCACTTTTCCTTTAGGCTCATTCTTGTTTGGACTGATCGGGGCCGTTCTGCTCTGCATCGCCGTCATTCGCGCGAAAGTATACCCATCCTATGTCGGAATCCTGCTGCTGCTTTCCGGGGTATTGGATTTGTCCAATATATTCGCAACGGACACAGTCGCTTCCATCATCGGCTTGATTTCGCAAGGATCACTCTTATTGGCCTTCAGCACAGCCGGCATCAAACTATTTAACCAGCGGAAACCGCTGAATTCTGAAGCACACCAACGAACCGTAAATCTACCCTAAGACTGGATATTCATGGTAAAGTAGAGAAGACGAGATTGTTATGGCAATGGTGTCGCAGCCTTCAGGAGAGGGGGCCGGGGAGCGTTGATGGTAACCGATCTGCAGACGCGAAAAAACTCTTTGATTCTGCTGCGTTTATTCTGGGTGTTGGCTGCTCTGTTTGTCATCGGCGTGATGGCTGCCAGCTACTCCGATTTCGCATCCGTTCTCTTTCAACCGTGCATCGATACGACCAAAGTAAGCTGCAACTACCTCCAGATTCGCGACGATCAGCTCCCCGCACTTGCGGCGTACGGATTCTCCCTCCAAGGGTATGGCCTTTATGCGCTTGCTTGCGACAACATCACGACTTCGATTTATATTGGAACAGGATTGCTGATCTTTTGGCGCAAATCGACAGAGCGCGTCTGTTTGTTCGTCTCGCTGCTTCTGATCGTGTTCGGCGCATTCGGAATGTCGCTGATTCACTTAGTCAAAGATTTTCCGGCCCCAATCGCGGTAATGATCATGCTCATCGCCCTTTTGCAGTGGCCGGCGCTCGGTATTTTTTTCTATACGTTTCCTGACGGGAAATTTGTTCCGCGGTGGTCCTGGATATTAATCTCGCTTTTCGTGATCCAAATCGTCTTTTTCATGCTCCCCTATCCCCATAATATCGATAGTTGGCCGCCGCCGCTGAGGGCTTTGGAATTGATCATCGTCTACGGCAGCGCGGCCGCTACTCAGGTTTACCGTTATTTTGCCGTCGCATCTTCACAGCAGCGACAACAGATCAAATGGATCGCGTTCGGATTTGGGGTCTCGTACTTATCGCTCACGGCCGTCAACTTGCTTCCCTCGTTATTTGTCAGCTTGGACCGTCCGGATTCTTTTTTTCAACTGATGGGACCGCTGATGCTCGCCCTGTTCTATCTTCCTATCCCGATCGGTGTCGCCATCGCCCTGCTTCGTTACCGGCTATGGGACATCGATATCGTCATTAATCGCACCGTGGTTTACGCGGCGATATCGGCTTGCGTTCTGGGACTGTACGTGTTGGTCGTTTTTGGGTTAAGCGCTCTATTGCGCGTCCATAACGAATTGCTCTTGTCGGCGCTGGCAACGGCCATGATCGCGGTGATCATTCAGCCGCTGCGCCTCCGTCTGCAACAAGGGGTCAACCGTCTAATGTTCGGGGATCGAATCGACCCCTACCGAGCGCTTTCCAATCTGGGCCAGCGGTTGGAGGAGTCTCTGCCATCCGACGCCTTGCTCCCCACAATCGTGAAAAGCGTAGCCAATGCGTTGAAGCTTCCCTTTGTTTCGATCGCATGGAATGTTGAACAGGCGCCGATTGGCAGCGATAAATTGCAAATCGTGGCTTCCCATGGACAAACGCAAGAGGGAAGCGCCGAACACCGGCTGCCTTTGATCCACCAAGGGGAGAAGGTCGGAGAACTCATTCTCTCCCCGCGCCAGCGGGGCGAAGAGCTGACGTCGGCCGATCTAAGACTTCTTCGCGACCTCACCCCCCAGATCGCCATTGCGGTCTACTCGGCTCGTCAGACGACCGATTTGAAGAATATGACGATGGACTTGCAGCTCTCGCGGGAACGTCTGGTGGCCGCGCGCGAGGAGGAACGTCGACGTCTGCGTCGGGATTTGCATGACGGTCTCGGCCCGCAGCTTTCCAGCCAAACGTTGACCCTGTCCGCGATCAAAAAGCTGCTCAGACATGATCCCAATACCGCGGAACAACTATTAACGGACGCCATCACGCATGCCCAGATAGCGATTGCCGATATACGCCGCTTGGTTTATGCGCTTCGTCCGCCCACGCTCGACGACTTGGGATTGCTGGCGGCATTGCACGAACAGATGAAACAATATCACACCAGCGGAATCGTCATGACGCTTGATGCGCCGGAGGTGCTTCCCCCATTGCCTGCGGCGATCGAAATCGCTTGCTATCGGATCGTACAGGAGGCGCTCACGAACGTCGTCCGGCATGCCCATGCTACCTCCGCCAACATTCGGCTACGATTGGAATCGGCTCTGACAGTCGAAGTGATCGACAACGGCCAGGGGTTGGCTCCGGGATTTCGCGGCGGCGTAGGATTTCGTTCCATGCATGAGCGAACGGAAGAACTTGGGGGAACATGCGTGATTGAAAACCTCCCGAGGAAGGGAATGCGGGTGTATGCTCGGCTTCCGCTTTCGTCCGGCTACGATGAATCCTGGAGGGCAGGGAAAGGAGTGGGTATACCATGAGTCGAATTCGCGTCCTCATCGCAGACGATCACCCGGTTTTTCGCTACGGGTTGCGAGCCATTCTGCTGGCGGAAGAGAAAACGATGGAAATCGTGGGGGAAGCCACTACAGGAGAAGAAGCCGTTGCCCTCGCGTCTCAATACGAGCCGGATGTCATCCTGATGGATATCAATTTGCCGGAACTCAACGGAATTGAAGCGACGCGCCGAATTACGGCGGCATTGCCGCGTATCGGCATCTTGATGCTCACCATGTTCGACGACGATGACTCGGTATTCGCCGCCATGCGGTCTGGCGCCCGCGGTTATTTGCTTAAGGGAGCCGAAGGGAATGAAGCGATTCGCGCTATTACGGCAGTGAGCAAAGGGGAAGCCATATTTAGCCCTACGATTGCGAACCGACTGATCGGTTTTTTCGGAACGCCGATCAAGCGGCGGCCTTCCGCCACCATTCCTCCCTTCCCGGAGCTTACGGATCGAGAGAGAGAAGTGCTAACCTTGATCGCGCAAGGTTATTCCAATCCGGCCATCGCGGAGCGTCTGGTGCTGAGTCCCAAGACGGTGAGAAACCACGTATCCGTAATCTTCAGTAAATTGCAGGTGGCCGGGCGTGCGGAAGCGATCATTAAGGCCAGAGAAGAAGGGCTAGGCCATAAAGGGGAATTCTGAGAATAATCTGAACTGAAACACCAAAAAGGGGGCCGTCGCCCCCTTTTTGTCGTTCTATCGCGAGTACAGTGCCGCATTCCCTATGCTAGAAATCGAAATTATCCGGATCAGGTCCGATTCTGTGGTTCAGATTGAGCTCGTCTACGGCCTTCATATCATCATCGCTCAACTCAAAATCGAAGATGTCTGAATTCTCGCGGATACGCGCCTCCTTGACGGATTTAGGGATCGTGATGATGCTGCTCTGCACATCCCACCGCAGAATGATCTGGGATGGCGTTTTCCCATGCTTGGCCGCCAACTGCACGATCGTCTCGTTATCTAGAAGCTGACCTTTCATAAGCGGGCTCCACGCCTCCACCTGGATACCGTGCCGAGCGCAGAACTGTCTTAACTCCCGTTGCGAGAGCCGGGGGTGCAGCTCGACCTGATTAACCGTAGGTACTATTGCGCTTCCCTCCATCAGATGCTCCAAGTGGTGAATTTGGAAGTTACTGACTCCGATAGCGCGAATTCGTCCTTCGTCGTACAGCTTCTCGAGAGCGCGCCAGCTTTCTTTGTATTTTCCCTCAACCGGCCAATGGATCAAGTACAGATCGATATAATCCAGCCCGAGTTTACCAAGGCTGGATTCGAACGCCTCCAATGCGCTCTCATAGCCCTGGTCGGGGTTCGCCAGCTTGGTCGTAATGAACAATTGCTCCCGGGCCACACCGCTTTGCCGGATGGCTTCCCCGACACCCTGCTCATTTTCGTATGCAGCTGCCGTATCGATGCTGCGGTAACCGGCCTTAATCGCGGACAGGACGGACTGCTTCACCTCTTCCCCGTCATTTGCCTGAAAGACCCCAAGCCCGAACCACGGCATCCGCACGCCATTGTTCAATACCACAGTGTCGCTAAGGTGCCGGACTTTAGACGGAATATCATTCTCATGTTGCATTGTTCATCCTCCTTTATTCCGGTCAAACATTTAACTCTTCGAGCAAAGCATCGATTTTCCGTTTCTCTTCGGGGAGAAGGGGTTCAATTGGCGCAGACGCCTTGGAGTTGCCAAGACCCATCTTATGCATCGTGTATTTCATCCCGGTCAACCAGGAACTGCCTACGCCGCATATCCTCTTGATACTCATAATTCGCTGCTGCAACGCTTTCGTACGAGCCGCATCCCCTTGCTGGCCAGCTTCGTAAATCTCCACGAACAACTCCGGGAACAGATTCGCGAGTCCCGCTATGTTACCGTGGGTTCCGAACAAGAGGCTCGCTCCACACAACTCCTCGCCGCCGCAGAAAATCCGCAGATCCGTCCCCTCAAGCAAAGTCAGCGTTTTGAAATGCTGGTCCCAATTGCCGCAAGTATCTTTGTACCCGATCACGTTATCGATATTGGAAAGCTCCAGCACCGTTTCCGGCAAAATATTCACTTGGGTCAGGGCAGGTATGTTATAGACCATTATCTTGGCCGAGGTCGCGCGACTAATCGTTTCGAAATGCCGAATCACTTCAGCTTGGCACGATGTGTTCATATAAAAATGCGGCGTAGCCACGACATACTCAGCCCCGTGCTGTTCCAGTCTCTTGATGCCCTCGATTACCCGTGGTGTGGAGACGTCGATAACACCGCAATAGACGGGAACCTGGCCTCCAGCTTCTTGCAGGCAAAGGACGTTCGCCCGCTCCCACACCTCCCGGCTCACATTGGTGCCTTCTCCGGCCGAGCCCATCGGGAACAAACCATGGACGCCACCCTCCAGACAATGGTGGATCAGTTGAACGAAACTGGCCTCATCCAGGCTTTCATCCTCGTTCAGCGGAGTGAATAAAGGCGGAACGATTCCTTTTAAATGCTGATCGGCGAATTTCATAGTTGCAGCTCCTTCTCTAATAGGGTCCGGAGCTTCTCGTAATCCGCATCCGACAACGTGCCGAGCGGCTCCCTGCAGCGTCTCGATCCGTATCCGGCAATTTCCGCGCCGGCTTTCATTTTCCGGATGTCCCCGGCAAACAATTGCGCATATTTATGCAGCTCTATCTGGCACCGCAGCGCCGTCGAGATATCGCCGCTGCTCACCGCCCGCTTCAATGCGACGAATGTCCCCGGCAAGAGATTGATCAATCCGGATATAATGCCATCCGCGCCGTGGGACAGCGCGTAAAGCGCGGTAGTATCCGATCCCGTGAAGAAGGTCGTATCCGGCATAGCCGAATACGTCAAGGTACGCATCATATCGTCCTGGCTGTTCTTCAATCCGACGATATTATCATGCTCCCGCACTAGCCGCTGCACGAGCGCCGGATTCAGGTCATTGCCCGTATGCGGCATATTATAAAGGTACACCGGCGTATCTTCGGCCCGCTGCGCAATAGCCCCGAAAAAGCTGGCCAACGATTCATCGTCATGCTTCCAGAACCAAGGAGACACGGCGACCAGCGCGTCTACCCCGAGCGCCCTTCCATGATCGGCAAGCCTTAAGCTGTCGCGCAAATTCGAGGCGGTTATATGTACCAAGAATGGAACCCTGCCCGCCGTCGCCTTCATTAATCTCTCCGTAATACGCTCCCGTTCCTCCACGTCCAGCGCAATAAATTCTCCCGCCGATCCTCCGACGAAGATGGCGTCCACTCCGGCGCCAATAAGCGCTTCCATATGGGCTTCCATCGCCTCAAGATCGATCCCGCCCTGCACGTCGAATTGGGTGAATATCGGAACGACGATTCCGCTTAGCTGTCCTTTCATCTCGTTACCCCCTTCTCCTACTCGGCTTACTTGATGTCTGCTTCCCAGTGTTTAACGATATCTCGATAAGCCTGCTCCGGAGTAATCCGGTCGAAGACGATCTCTGCGCCTACCTTGTTGAAATCTACGATAAAATTACCGAATCCTTTCGGCCCGACCGTGAACGGATTGGCATCGGTCTTGGTCGCATTGATAAGTCCCAGTTGGGCTTTGGCCGCATCGTTCAGCTTTGGCTGCAAATAATCTAGGATTTGGGACGAGACGGGAACGCCCCGGGTAACGCCGAGAATATCCGCAGCTTCCTTATCGTTAATGAAGAAGTCGATGAACTGCTTCGATTGTTCGATATGCTTCGACTCCGCGCTGATCGCCCAATACATGGCCGGCTTGATGTATCCCCCGGCTTGCGTACTTCTCGGTGCCTTCGCCAAGCCAAATACTCCGGGCTGCACGCTTTCCCATGCAGGATAATCCGAGGCGTAGCTTTGCTTGATCAACACCGTTCCATTTAATAGCAGATCGAGCTGCGGATCGTACTTTTTCTCCGATACGGTAATTTCGGCCGGAGGGACTACGCCTTCCTCCCTCAGCTTGTCGAACAAAGCGCACCACTCCAGCCAGGTTTGCTCGTCGACATTAAGCTTGCCTTCAGACGAAGAGAGCGGGCCTTTGCCCTTGCTAAGCTGGAACATCTCATACACTTCGCCGTCTATTGTAAAATCGCGAAGCGCATACTTCCCTTTCTCCAGCTTCGGTTGAATATCACGAGCCAACTGGAACAGGTCATCCCACGTCCAATCGTCTCCCGGCCCGCTGATGCCCATCTTCTCGATCGCTGTCTTGTTGTAGACCATGCCGAAGGGATTGCTGCCGATCGGAATGGCGAACAGCTTGTCCTGATATTTCCCCGCGCTCAGCAAATTGGGGTCCAGATCGTTCACATTGATTCCGGACAAGTCGGCCAGTTGTTTGCGTCCGGCATACTCATTGAAATACTGGGCGTCCATTTGGATAATATCCGGTGCGTTCTTGGCTGCCGACTGGGTTGCGAGCTTGTCCCAGTAGCTGTCGAAGCCGGAGAAATCAGGCTCGAACGTAATTCCCGGATTGTTCTTGGAATACAAATCGAGCACCATCTTCGTCGCGTCATGCCTTGCTTGCGAGCCCCACCATACGATGCGTAGCTTGGCGGATTCGGCAGGCTTCGTCCCCCCGGCCGACGATTGAGAGGTGGACGGAGCATCTTTGTTCGAACCGCAGGCGGCCAATCCGAACAGCAGACAAACCGCGATAGGCAGGGACACGCTTCTCGATAATTTCTTCAATTTCTGATCCCCCTAGTGAATTGAATTGTTTTGCAATTTAACTATAAAGCGTTTACATATTGAGCTAAATACGAAGGATACACAAAAACTTTCGAGTTTTAATAAACAATTCGCGGTTGAATTATTTCAAGAGATCCGTCGGGTTGAGGCCCGTATGTTTTTTGAATAACGTACTGAAATAAGGCACATTCTTGAAGCCCACCTTTTCCGCGACTTCGTAGATCAGCAGCTTTCCTTCCAGAATCATCGCCCTGGCCTTGGCAATCCGAACCTTGGTCAAATAATGGTTGAAGGAATCACCGGTCGCTTTCTTGAAGATTTGCCCGAGATAATATCTGGAAATATACAATTCGTTGGAGAGGGAATGGATCGTTATATTTTCCGCGTAATGCTCATGGATATATTGAATGATGAAATCGACAGCCTGCTTATGCTTCAGATTCTCATCCCATTGCTGGCTGCTGCATATAAGCTCGGACTTCTGAAGCAGCCAGTCCATTAACAGATCCGATGTAGTAACCAAGATTAATTGCTGCTTAAGATCAAGCTCCGGGAACATTTCATCGAGGAAGATCCCGACATCGTAGAGAGAATAAGTAAGAATCGCCCAAATTTCCGTTCCAAGCATCATGATGTCCGAGGGGGCAAAACCCACTTCGCCAAGCTTTGCCCTATATGCGTTAATGGCAATCCGAACCTGCTCCAGTTGCGAATGCCGCAAGCCTTCGAAGATTTGCTGGCAAAACTTAATATGGCCGACGGACTTCCGGGCTCCTGTCGCGGTTATTGAGCTGCTCGCGATTGCAGTGTATTCCACCATAAGGACATCATTAGATTGCAGCGAATAGTCGGCCGCAATCGTGAAGAAGGCCTCTTCCGCGGAGTCGGCAATCTCCTGCCAGTCCCGCTTCAAGGACCCCACGCCTATGCGAATGCTATGCTCGGAAAAACCGGAAGCGTTGCGTATCATCCGCAGTCCCGCCTTGCGGACCTCCATAAGCGCTTCTTCAGTTGGAACGCTCCCATTGAAATGCACGATTACGGCTTTGTGATGACTGTGCAGCTCGACAAACTCGCAATCAAGCTGGTCTTCGAACAGTGCGGTGTTCAATATCTGGGTGAGCGGAACTCCGTCCGCTTCGCTGTCGACTGCAGCGGCGGTCAACGGCTTATTGTCTGACCGGAATATATGCAGCCCGAGTACGATATGGCTTTGCTTCTCCCACTTCGCCCGCAGCGCCTCGGCTTCCTTCAGATTGGCAAGCTCAGGGGTCGTCGTCCCCGTCAGCACGGATTTAATCCATTCCTTCATCACGAATGGCTCGTACATGACGAGCTTATCCTCAAGCCGCCTCTTCTCCGCCTGCTTGAGCCGTTCTTCCTCCAGTCGCGAGATCACTTTACTCAGAACTTCCCTAATCGTCTGCAGGGTAACGGGCTTGGACAAGTAATCGTCTACGTTTAAGCGCAATGCTCGCCTAGCATGCTGGAAGTCCGAATAACCGCTAAGAATAACGATCTTTCCCTCGTATCCCTCGGAACGAAGAAGTTCGATCATTTCAATTCCGTTCATCACCGGCATATAAATATCCGTCAGCACGATATGCGGCTGCGTTTTCCTGATCAATTCCAGTCCCTGCTCGCCGTCCATGCTCTCGCCAACCCACTCCGCTCCCAGTTGCTCCCATGGAATCGATTTTTTCATTCCCTGCAGAACTTGCGGATCGTCATCTATAATTACGACCTTCCACATATTAGCCTCCTTTTGAAGCCGGCTTCTCCCTCATCTCGGGAATCCGGATCGACACAAGAGTTCCCGTATTCGGATTGCTGCTGATACCGATATCGTAGGCAGGGCCATAATAAGCAATCATTCGTTCCCTCACGTTGCGGATTCCGTATCCGCCCGTATTCCGCGTTTTCTGTCTTTTCCAGTTTGCAGGAATTCCTACCCCATTGTCGCTGATCTTAAATTCCACGTCTTCGTGGGACAAAACAGCCGTAATCACGATCAGCCCCGTATCACGTCCATGGAAACCATGAATGATGGCATTTTCGACGAAGGGTTGGAGGGTCAGCTTCGGAATGTATAAGGCCTTGATGGCCTCCGGCACTTCGATCACGTAGCTGAGCTTTTCTCCCCAACGGATTTGCTGAATCTGCAAATAACATTCCAAATGCGTCAGTTCCTTTTCGACCGTTATGATGCTTTCGCCGTTAGACAGCCCTATCCGGAACATTCGACCCATCAGCTCCAGCACACGGCTCATCCTCTCCTCGCCTGCCTCTATGGCCATCCAATTCAACTGATCCAAAGTGTTATAGAGGAAATGGGGATTGATCATCGCCTGCAAAGCCTGGATCTCCGCCTCTTTCTGTTTCCGGTATTGCTGCTTGAGAGACGCGTACAGCTCGGTCGTCCGATCTACGAGAACGGAATAGCCATTGAACAGAGCTCCGAACTCATTATGGTAATCGTTAATCATCGGTTTGTCTTTGTTGCCGAGTGAGAAGCTATTCATCCTCTTGAGCAGAAGAATGATCGGTTTCGTGAATTGCTTGGATATGATCAGCGTCATTATCAAAGCTATAACGACCGCGACAACTCCAATGGAAAATAGGACTTCAGCCGTTCTGACGCTACCCTTAGTAATTTCCGACCATGGCGTCACTTCCATCAGAATCCAGTCGGAGCTGAACAGCTTGGACCAGACAACAAGAGAATCGTGATAACGGATGTTTCCCTTGTCGTTTATATTCACGTTGTAGTTATGAATAAGGTCCTGAACGGTATCCCTGTATTGCTCGGCGGGGATATCGCCTGTGGAGGTGACAGCACGCAAGCCCAGATCCAATAATACACGGTTGGAATCGGGCTCTTCCCCTTGGATGAGCTTGATAATGTCGGAAGCCTTAATGTCCAGCACGACCAGAGCTTTATATTCATAACCGGGCGTATATATTTTCCTGGCGAAGCTGATAACGGGTAAATCTCCTTTGTTCGTAGAGATGACATGTTGACCAATCCACGAGAAGTCGGAATTTTCCACTGTCTCGGACCATTGTTCCTCGAGCAGATTCCGAAGCTCCACGTATGTAACCGGGCCCTGGTAGTCCGATACGGGCGGGTCGTCGACATAGACCCGGATCGATTGAATAATTGGCATACTGAAGGCGATATTGGACAGATCAATGGTCAACCGCGAAGCATTCGTGAACCGAGTATAGGAATCCGCTCCGGCCTCGTTCAAATATTCCTGTAAATTGCTGTTGCGCGATATCGCCAAGGAGATATTCTCGATTTCCGTCATCTGAATATTCAATTGCTTATCAAGCTGATTCAAGTTGTTCTGTTGGTAAAAAGCAGTGCTATTGACCATCTCTCGTACGGAAAATCGATAATTGACACCGATGACGACGACAAGGACGACAATAATAAATCCGGCGAAGCTGCCGAAAAACACATGGCCGATCTGAAAGTTCTTGAATGGATGGACTAATCGGATAGGCCCTTACCCCCTGCTAAGTAAGTCGCTCATTGTATCTGAGCATTTTAGCCTTTAAGCCCGCTGGTTGCAACACCTTCTACGATGTGACGCTGCGCTAGGAAGAAAATAAGTACGGAGGGCAGGACGGATACGAGAGACATAGCGAACAGCTGGCCCCAAGGCGCAGTCGAGCTCGTATCGATCATCATTCTAAGCGCCAAACCGACTGTATATTTATCCACGGCGTTGATATAGATCAGATGGCCGAGGAAATCGTCCCAGTTCCATAGGAAGCAGTAGATCGCTACCGTCACCAGTGGTGGTTTTAAGAGCGGCATAATAATCCGAAAATAGATTCCGAACCATGAGCAGCCATCCATCTTGGCCGCTTCATCCAACTCCGAAGGAATACCCCGGATGAACTGTACGAGCAGGAAGATGAAGAAAGAACCGCCGATCCCTCCCGCCAAGCTATGCGGAACGATGAATGGAAGATATGTATTTACCCAGCCGAACCCGTTGAACATAGCATACTGGGGAACCAGAGTAATCTGATTGGGCAGCATCACCGTCATCAGCACGATCGCGAACCAGAACGAGCGGAGCGGGAAATCCAGCCTCGAGAATCCGAAAGCAACCATACTGCAAGAGATGAGTGTCGTAAACAGCACTCCCGCAATCAGGATGAAGGTGTTGGTATAAAAATGCGTAAAGCTATATCCCGGAACCGCGCTCCAGCCTTCGATGAAGTTAACGAAGGAGGCCGTGGCCGGGATCAGGCTCGGGGAGCTCATTTCCTCGTTCGACTTGAAAGCGGCGCTGATCCACCACAATACCGGATACATCATCACTACGCTAAGCAAGATTAACAGACCATGACGCTGCAGGTTTTTGCTTCTCATTCCGTTCATTTGGATTTTCCTCCGTCCGTTGCATAGAATACCCAATATCTTGATGAAAAGAAGATCAGGGCCGTAACTGCGCCAATAATCAGGAGCAATACCCAGGCCAGTGCGGATGCATATCCCATCTCCAATCTTCCGAACGCCTTCTCATATAGGTAGAGCGCGTACATATAAGTTGAATTGATCGGCCCTCCCTTCGTAATGACGAACGCTTGGGTGAACATTTGGAATGCCGATATCGTCTGCAGCACCAGATTAAAGAGAATAACCGGCGAAAGTAGCGGAATAGTAATCGACACAAATTGCCTGGCTTTGGATGCACCGTCAACCGAAGCTGCTTCGTATAGCTCTCCTGAGATCTGCTTCAGTCCTGCCAAGAAAATAACCATCGACGCTCCAAACTGCCACATTGCTAGAAGTATCAACGTTCCAAGCGCTGTATCCGGGCTGCCAATCCAGCTCTTGCCCTCGATTCCGACATACGAGAGAAGCTTGTTCACAAATCCGTCGGTTCCGAGCATATTGCTCCATAGAATCGCGATAGCTACGCTGGTTCCGACGAGGGATGGGAAGTAGATTAGGGTCCGGTAGAAATGCATGCCCCTAAGCTTGCGATTCAACACTACGGCGACCAGTAGCGCCGTCAACAGCTTTAACGGGACAGAGGCGAATACGAACCAGAATGTCACTCCCAGCGACTTGTAGAACAAACGATCCTCGTTAATGATCTTGTTGAAGTTGTCCAGCCCGATCCACTGAGGAGCCTCTAGCAGGGAATATTCCGTAAAGGAAAAATACGCGGATTGAATCATTGGCCAGAAAGTAAAAAGGAAAAAGCCTAGCAGCCACGGCGAAATAAATAAATACCCCGCCAATGGACTTTCCCATCTCCTCCCTGATTTGATTTTCTTGCCGCTATCACGGACTTTCCTATGATCAGCCGTTAATTTGTAAGCGCTGTTAACTCGCTCCCCCATGGCAGTCTCACTCCTTGTTGAATTTGTCGTGTACATCAAGAATATACGAGATAAACCGCTTTCATAAATGAGAGCGATCCCTAAACTCTTTCACTTTTTAATAAACTTAGAGCGGTGGGAACTCATTCAGCGTTGTATAAGAAAAACCGCCAGGATAGTTCATCCTGACGGTCGGCTACTATAACATCACAGAACTGCTATTAATTCTTCCTTTCGATCACAATCGGGTAGGAGGGCTGCCTATGCTTTCTTCAATGAAAATAAAACATAGATCGTATCGATTTCGTGGGATCCTTCCAAAACCCACGAGGTTTGGGACAAAATTCGCTGTAATCCCTCCAGCCCAAGATATCGGATTTGCACGCCAATAAACTCTGTAAATCCCAAGTATCCCGGATTTACATGCGCCCGGTCGAAAATGAGCGAACCTGTGACCCGGGCGTCCGCTGGGGAGTTCGTATAGAAATGGTTTAAATTATCAATGATATCCGCATCCGAACCGTATTCAAAAAGACCGCCCTCCGAGGAACAGAGCTGAACCCAGTCGGAACGTTCCTCACTCATCTTTAGTAACGCCTCCGGTTGGCTCCAGTCATAATGAATCGTATTAAGAGTAATGTCTAGGCCATGGAAACGTTCCCCGGGCTGCTTTATAACATCGATGCACCGTTTTGCGAAATTAGGGCCATAGGATTCGATATCTAAAATGTTGAATTCAATCTTACGTCCCTTGAGTAAATCCGGGTCCGATTCCTGAATGAGAATCAGGGTGTTGATACAATCGGTAGCGGCCCCTCCAGCGATATTGAAGAAACATAGGTTCCGTTCAGGGAATTGCTTGAGCTGGGGCAGCAAAATGGTCGACTGGCGCCGGCAAAGATCTCTCAGCCTAATCCGAAGTCCCATGAAAGAGGTTTGCTTCACCGCCCACTTGTCCCGGAAACCTAATTTGATCCCCTGGCTTAAGCCCGGGCCAAGCTTGTACAGCAAGGTACGCACGCCGCTAAGATAGGAATTATCAACATTCGACATTTTCACGAAGATTCGCCGGATAAAGCCAGGCATCTTCCTTAATGATTCAATGCTACGGGCCGACTTGAGACCGTTCAAATGAAACGCCTGTTCATCAATACTTGCGTTAAAAAGGGGATGAGTAATATCCAGGATCGGTAATTGAATTCCATTCTCGAAAGCCGCATAGAGAATTCTCTGATTGTGATTTACGTTCATGGTATTCGACTCCACCTCGCTCGATCGATGGTTTTATGAGCAGATCGGTTTCTATTCGGTTCAATTTATTAGTTCCTCCGTTGTACTATGTAACCATATTATACCATTAGCTAATATTTGGAATCATCTACGTCATACGAGCACAAAAAAACCGGCGGATCAGCGATTGCTGATCCACCGGACCTCTCTCGGATGGTGGCTCTCGGTATCCGCCACCGGCATCAAATTTTTAAAGGATTGTCTCGAGGTTTTTCTCGCTCTCGCGGGTCTGTGTGCCCGCGGCCAATGCCGCATGTGTCAGTTCTGTCGCTTTCGGTGCGGAAAAGGTTTCGCCCAGAAGGCGGTTATTGACTTCCAATGCCTTGGCGAAGTCGGCCCTGCTTTCCCGAACGCTGCGAAGCGCATGTCCAGGGCCACGCGAGGCGAGTCGCTCGATGTTTGTGCACCACTAAACGCAAAGCCCCCGATCGCGCCGCAAGGAGCAATCTGGGGCTTTCCGTATTTTCTTTATTGGATGCCCGTCAAAGAGATCAGGCCGAAATCCGCTTGGCCGCCGCAGATGACCAAGCCGGGAACTCCGCCCGCATCCGCCAGCTCGTGATTGCCATCGTACAGCAGCATATCATCCAAACGAACGAACAACCGGCCGGACCGCACCGTCATATCGAACGTGTGAGCAGCGCTCCAGTCGAATTCCGCGGTCATCGGCATAACGGCAAGCGCCGCTTCTCCCCCTGCCGATCGAAGGACGACTTCCGCTCTTCCCTCCGACGACCCGGAACGCCCGGCAGCCTCTCTCCGCCGAACGAGCCTGCACTCGATCACCGCGCCGTCCGCGTCGAACGCGGCATACGCGCCCGCATACGTCGCGCTCAAAGCAAGCTTCAGGTCGAACGCGAACCGGTAAGCGCCGCGCCGCGCCGGCTCCCAGTCAATCAACCAGGCGGTGCGCCCGTCGCGGGAGCGGCAGTGCAGCTTACTCTCCGCAGCCTCGGCAGTGCCGTTTCCTTCCTGCTGCGACATCGTGGAGGCAAAGCCAGACTCCGTCCCGCGCCGCAGCGCGAGATACTCGGTCGCCTCCACGCCCGCGAACGAAGCGGAAGTGAAGAAGGTGACGAGCCCAATCCGTCCTGTATAATGAGGATACGACGCAACCGCAAGCTCGGTATCATCCAGCTTAAACGCGTAGCTGCCGCCTGTCTTTTCGATGCGGAACGTATGATAGACGTCGAAGCGGAACTTGGACGGCAGAGAGACCCGAATAGTACCGTGTTTTACACCGCCGCTGACCGCATAAGTCTCCAACTGCCGCCGACCGACATCGAGGATACACGCTACGAAATTGCTTTCGTCCACATAGCAGGCATAGACGCCGTAACGGCCCCCACGATGATCATAGCGCCACTTGACGCTCACCTCCAGCACGAGACTTCCGAAGGAACGAGCCGTAACGACGGACATCGTTTGCGCCGGCACCCGCTGGGTCACCTCGCCGTCGCATACCTCCCACTCGCCCGCAAGCTCCTCCCACATTTCCGGAGACAGTCTGCCGCCTTCCCCCGAGTCGAACAGTTCGCGAAGAGCGGGCAGTGCGGGGACATCCTGCGCTTCGTGAGTCGGCCCCGGCATCCACATCCGCTCGCCGCACCAGAGTAGCGGGTCGGCGCGCATCGTCCGCTGCTCGCGGTCGAAATCCAACTCGTCCGCCGCATTGCGGCCATGGTAATACACCCATTCGTCCACGTTGTTCGGCCCGCGCACGACCGAGTTATGCCCAACGCCTTCTACTCCGTCATTTTTGCGCAACAATGGCGCATAACGATCATCGGACGGATGCTTGGTCCAGTCAAGCCCCATCAGCCCTCCTTCTTCCCGCGCAGGAGCGGAAGAGTAGCCGATAAAATAATTGGGCCTCACGTACGCGTTCCCGCTATACATCATATAATGCCTGTCGTCCCTGCGAACGTAGAACGCGCCTTCGATCGTATGCCAATCGCGCCCGTCCCCGAACCGGTTTTCCTCGTAGATTTCCTCATCGATCGAGGGAGCGACGATCAGTTGCGGCTTGCCTTCGGGAGTTGTCATGTCCAGCAGTCTGTCCGCCAAAATGACGGTACCCGGGCGCTCGGCGTCCACTCCGGAATACTCGTTGTTGGAGTAGAATAGATAGTAGTCTCCGGCCTCGTCCTTCACGACATGGGCATCTAACGAGAACGTATCATACAGCGTCCGAACGTATTCGAAGGGGCCTTCCGCCCGTTCCGCTATCGCAACATGCAAAAACTCCTTATGAACGTCTTCCTCGCCTTCCGGCCTGGAGGAAACATACATGTAGAACGTTCCGTTCTCATAAACGACCGCCGGAGCCCAATAACCAACAAACCCTTCCCGCCGGTAAACGTATCCCCGATGCTCCCAGTTCACGCCGTCCTTGGAGAGCAGCGCCAACACGCCAGCTTCCCCCGTAGCGTAAGCATAGTAAATGCCGTTATATTTCAACACGTATGGGTCGGGATGCACGTCCGATACCGGAGCAGCCCCCTCGGCACCAGCCTGCGGCAGAGGATTGACGTATGTCCCCTCCCCCATTACCGGCAAGTGCACGATCCCTTTTCCTGCATTGTCCAATCGAAACAGCCTCCCTCGTCATTAGCTCTTCACGGCGCCCGCCGTCAAACCCGCTTGCATGTATCGCTGTCCGAACAGATAGATGAGAATCGAAGGAATTGTCATCAAGATGAGAGCCGCGTACAGTTGCGCGACCATTTCCGGCGTCTGTCCCGTCGTCCCGGTGAAAAACTGCGTGGCCAGCGTCACCGTATACATCGATTCCTTGCGCACAAACAACAGCGGTATGATGTAGTCGTTCCAAGAATAGATGAATGTCAGCACCATGACGTTAATAATCGCAGGCAAGCCGAGTGGGAGCATGATTTGCCGGTACAACCGGATCGAGGAGCTTCCGTCGATCATCCCCGCTTCTAAAATGGCGTTCGGAATGCCTTCGAAGTAATTTTTCAGGATGAGCAGCATGAACGGCGCGTTGAACGCCGCAAGCGGCAAAATGAGCGACCCGTACGTGTTCATCAGGTGCAGCGACTTCATCGTGAAAAAGAGCGGCGACATGACCGCCGTCGCCGGAATCGCCAGGCAGGCGACCAGCGAGTAGAACAAAACGTTCTTGAAGCGAAACTGCATCTTGGCGAACGCGTAAGCGGCCAGGCTGGCTAGCAAGCTGACGATCAGCATGGAGCAGAACGCCACGAACAGGCTATTAAACACGACGCGGAAATAATCGACCTTTGGATGTCGGATGACGGCCAGGTAGTTGTCGAAGCCATTGATTTGCAGCGACTGGATGACCGATTCGATGAGCGGATACAGCCAGACAACCGCAAACAAGATCAGAACGGCTTGGATGACGAGCTTGTTAACAGGCCGCAAATTCGTAAACATGACCGTTCCTCCTTAGTGGTTATTTTGCTGCCGATTGCCCAGACGTAGCTGGACGACCGCCAGCACGATGGCGATTACGAGAATCGTCACGCCCGCCGCCGCCGACATGCCGCCGTTGAATTCGTCGATCGCTTTCTTGTAGACGTAAGTGGTCAGAAACTCCGTAGATCGCCCCGGACCGCCGCCGGTCAGCAGAGCGACGATATCGAACGTCTTCAGCGAACCGACGATACCGAGCACGACCAGTGTCGAAGTCGTACTGCCGACCAGCGGCACGGTAATCCGGAACAGCGTCCTCCAGAAGCCCGCTCCGTCCATCTTGGCCGATTCGTATATTTCATCCGGGATTGCCAGCAGACCCGAATAATACATCGTCATGCTGAAGCCCATCCACTGGAATATGTTCACGATAATGACGGACATCAGCGCGTACTTCGGATCGCCGAGCCAGGAGACGGCCAGGAAATCCAGATGCAAGGCGCGAAGCGTCTCGTTTAAGCTGCCGAAATTCGTATCCATGATAATGCGGAAAATCGCCGCTATAATGACAGGCGCCATGACGACGGGAATGAAGAACACCGATTTGAACAGACCGTTCCCGAATAGCTTGGCCCGTAGTAGTACAGCCAGAAGCAGGCCGACGGCCGCTTGAATGAAGACGGTGCATACGAGAAAAATCAAATTGTTCTTGAGCGCGATATGATACGTTTTATCGTCGAACAGCTTCCTATAATTATCAAGTCCGATATATTTCATCTGGGAATCGATGCCGTTCCATTGATGAAAGCTGGTGTAGACGGTAAATCCGATGCTGTAATACAGGAATATTCCCGACAAGATCAGAATCGGCAAAATGTAGAGATAAGCCTTCCCCCCGGATAGAACGGAACGGCTTCCGGACATGATGATCCCCCCTGTTGGCAACCGACGCCGGGCATGAGCCTGGAGAATCCTCTCTTCCGCTCATGCCCGAGTCGTTGCTGTCATTCGTTTGCCTTATCTGGCGATGCCTTCGGACACTTTCTGAACTTCCTTAAGCGCGCTCTCGACGTCTTTGCCCGCTGCGACGTCCTGCATCGCGATGCCGATCGCGTTGTTCAGCTCCGGATAGTCGAGCAGCCGTTTACCGATCGCCCCTGCGATCTCCCGGTTCACGACGTTGACCGCTTCTTTCTCGGAGTCGGTCTTGAATTGATCCAACGTTTGTACTTGAACGCCGATCTTGGACGGAGAGCCTTGGATGAAGTCGGCCATGATCTGCTGTCCTTCGCCCAGCGTCAGGAACTCGAGCAGTTTCCAAGCGGCTTCCTTGTGCGCGGAATTTTTGTTGATCGCCAGCGCCGTATCGACGCTCGCCACCGCCTTGGACGGGTTCGGGCCGATCTGTGGCAGCAGGAACGCGCCGGTCTCGTCGTTCTCGATCGCCGTGCCCTCCTTCTCTCCTCCCGGAAGGCCGAAGCCGACGTGCCAGGAGCCGGTCATGAACATAGCCGCTTTGCCGGAGTAGAAGTATTGGTCGCGAGCGTCCGGATAGGTGGACAAGCCTAGAGCGCCGTCCTGGAACACCTTGTCCGTGAACAGCCGCTTCCATGCGTTCATCGTGTCGACGAACGCTTGATCCGTAAACGGCACTTTGCCTTGCTCAGCTTCGTACACTTTGCCTGGAGCGAACTGATTGCTCAGAGCGACGAACATGTCGACGTCATGCCATGTATCCTTCGCACCCATCGCGACCGGCACGATGCCCGCCTCGCTGATCTTCGCGTTAACTTGCTTCCACTCCTCGTACGTCTTCGGTACTTCGGTGATGCCGACTTTATCGAAAATTGCTTTATTATACAGAACGAATTCTTGGCCCGTCAGGTTAAGCGGCAGAGCGACCATCGAGCCGTCCTTGGCCTTCACCTGATCGATGGAAGACGGTACGAACTTCTCTTCCCAGCCCGCGCCCCACTTCTCGTCCGCGATCGGCTGGATCGGCTCCAGCATGCTCGCGTACTGGTTCAGCATGCCGCCGACTTGCATCCCCATCAAGTCCGGACCTTCGCCCGCGCCGATCGCCACTTGCAGCTTTTTTTGAAAATCCGTCTGTTCGCCGCGCCAGTATTCGACCTTAATGTCCGGGTTGGCCGCTTCGAACGCCTCGATCACTTTCTTGGATTGACTATCCGTCGGCACCCAGGACCAGAAAGTAATCGTTTCTTGCTTGCTTCCGCTTGCCGGAGCCGTGCCCGAAGGGGAACTTTCCCCGCCTGCATTATTGTTGGAGTTGCCACATGCCGATACGACCAAGCTCGCAGCTACGATGCCCGTCAAAGCCCACTGCCACTTCTTTGTTCTCATCTCTGTTGATCCTCCCTAGATTTGATTCTTTAATTACCCATATTTATCATAAAAAAAAGAAGCCCGCCCAAGGGCTCCACTTTTTTTACGTTTCACTCTAGCTTTTTTACGTCTCGGTCCTATCCGGCATTTTCTCATATTCGAGAGGGGTAATACCGGTCACTTTCTTGAACACGGTAAAAAAGTAATTGTAGCTGGAAAACCCCGTTATCCGCACGATCTCCTTTAGATCGGTCTCGCCTTCACGGATCATCTTTTTCGCCTGATCCACCCGGAACCGCGTGACGTAATCCGCGAATCCGAGCTTCGTCTCCTCTTTGAACACCCGGCTCAGATAAGAAGAATTGACGCAAGCCTCGTCCGCCGCGAGCTGCAGCGTAATCGGCTCGGCATGATGCCGCCGGATCCACTCGAGCGTACGGCGTACAAGATCGGAATGCGTGGACGGCGCCTGACGAGAACGAAGCGCGCGCAGCAGATCCCGGTACACCTCCGTCATCCAGTCCCGCAACGAGCGGACGGTGTCGAACTGCAGCAGCGTTTCATAGGGATTGGCGCCGATGTCCCCGAATACTTCTTTCTCGGAGATGCCCGTCTCCTTCAAGCTGCGATTCGCGAGATGGATCAGTTCGACACACGCCATCTGCACCGATTTGTAGGCCGCATGCGCTTCGATCATTTGGTCGAACAGATCGTTAAGCACTTCCCCGACGCCTTCCTCGTCCAACCTGGACAGTCGGAGCGACAGTTCTCGCTCTAGGCGCACGTCCACCGTCGGAACCTCGGTCTCTTTCGGCTTACGGGCGGATTCCGGCCAGATTACCGCATCCGTCCCGGCGTAGAATCGTTCCTCCAGCGCCCGTTCGGCCTCCGAGTAGGCTTTCGGAATGTCCGCGACGGAGTCGCACAGAACGCTTACGCTGCAACTGACACTCAGGTTCAACTGACGCTTCACGCTAGTCCGGATTCGGCGCAGCGCCTCGTGAATCGTCGTATGCCAGAGCAACCGGCTGCTTGTGTGCAGCGTGAACAGAAGCACGAATTTACTTTCCTCCGTCTGCGACAAGTATGCCTTGTCCGCGTCCGCGAGAATGTTGCCGGCAATATCCCTGAACGACTGGGCCAGATTGTCGAGATCTTTGCGCTCGAGCCGTTCCTTCAGCAGCATGTATCCGTCCCAGGACACGACTACCGCCGTAACGCCGCCCGAGTAGAATTCAATTCCCAGCTCCGGCAATGCTGCGACCGAGACAGACTCGTCCGACGGGTCCTCCTGAACGAGACGGCGAATCGCATCCTCCTTCAGCATGGAGCGGCTGCGTTCCAATTGGAGTTGCAGCTGCGCGCTTCTCTCCGTCGCTATCCGCTCCTCCACCAGCTTGTCGGAGGCTTTGCCCAATACATCCAGCAGCAGGCCAGGGCTAAGCTCGTGCTTCAGAATGTAATCGACCGCGCCGTTCCTCATGCTGTTGCGTATGTAATGCACGTCGCTGTATCCGCTCACGGCGATGATTTTCGTCCGCGGATGGAACTTCTGAAAATAATCGATCAATTCCAGCCCGTCCATGCCCGGCATGCTCATATCCGTTATGACGATATCGGGCTTGCGCTCGTCCGCCATTCGCCCCGCGGATTTCCCTCCGTTGGCTTCCCCGCACAAGACAAAGCCGTATTTTTCCCACTCCAGCATATTTTTCAGATGGCTCAACATCGGCAAATCGTCATCAACCATCATCACCCGCAGCATCCCGTCATTCCTCCTTCTCGGTCCGGTAGGGAAGCCGGACCATCACCGTCGTAAACAGTCCCGCGACGCTCTGCACCTCCAGGCCATAAGGCGGGCCATAGTGCAGGCGGATGCGCTCCTGGACGTTGCTTAAGCCGATTCCGCTGAATCTGAGCTTGTCCGCCCCTGAGGAAGGAGCCAATAGCTCCACCTGCCGGCCCGACGTCATGCCTACCCCGTTATCGGACACCTGCAGCACGAGATCCCCATGATCGGCATATCCTTTTATCGTCAGCATCCCCTTGCCCTTTAACGGCTCGATTCCATGAATCAACGCATTCTCCACGAGAGGCTGCAAAAGAAACTTCAATATCCGTCCGTCCATTATCTCCTCTTCAAAGTCGAACACGGCCTCGAACTTGTCGTAATAGCGGTACTCCTGAATATTTAAATAATGCCTGAGGTATTCGATCTCCTCGCGCACCGTCAAATATTCCCCTCCCTTGCCCATGCTGCTGTGCAGAAGTGCCAGCAAGGACGAAACAAGCTCCTTGATGTTATCGGCTTTCTGAATGTCAGCAAGCCATCGGATTTGATTCAGCGTGTTGAACAGAAAGTGCGGATTGATCTGCGCCTGAAGCGCCTTGAACTCCATCTCGTGGCGCTTCTCGTCCGTTCTTCTGACGTCCTCGACCAGATTCTTGATGCTCTCGACCATCTGGTTGAATCCGCGGCTAAGCTCCTCTACTTCATCGTGAGAACGGATCGCGATCGTCTCGGTCAGGTTTCCGGATCCGACCCTCTTCATGGCGTTGCGGAGAACGCCGATGTTGCGGGTGATCTGCCGCGCCAATATCGTGGCGACCAGAAGCGCGGCGATCAGCGTCGCGATCGGCACGATCATCGATGCGTTGGCGGCTTTGCGACTGTCCGCCAGCAGCTCGTCCTTTGGCACGAGGGCGACCGTCGTCCAGTCGGTGTATTGAGACTTGTAATAGACGAGAAAATGGGCCGCTCCTCCGATATCGATCGTCTTCCTTCCCGATGATCCTTGCAGCAGCGGCAACACGTCAGCGAACTTCGTCTGCCCGATGTTGCGGTTGATGTCCAGCTTCTCCTGCGCGAAGACGAAGTTGCCGTCCCCGTCGAGCAGTAAAGATTGCCCGGATTTCACTAGCGGCCTGCTGAACATTTTTTTCACGAATTCGTAGCCGAAGTCGATGACCACGTACCCGACCGACCGATCTCCATCCCGAATCGTGCGGGCGATGGAGACGACGTTCTGCATCGGAAACTCGGACACGCGATCAAGCGAGGACCCCGCATGGGTCGTCACGAATACGGGACGGCCTTGTCGCTCTATCATACTGGTATACCAAGGGGATTCCCGGAATTGAACGACCGGCGGCGAAGTGCCCTGAGAGTAGACTCTCCCCGTCTCGCTAACGACGCTGATTCCGGAGATATAATACTTGTAGCCATACAAGCTGGAAATATAGTTGTCCAACTTGCGATCCTTCTGCAACTGGTCGAAGACGGTGTCCTCGGGATTGCCGACGAGCACGTCGATCACGTTCGGTCGGTTGAGCGATATCATGGTGCTGATATAATCGATATCCTTCATCGTCAGCTCGAAGCTGTCGTTCATTTCGGTAATGGATCGAATCATGAAATCCTCCGAGGACTCGCGCAGATTGCGCGAATACTTCTCGTACCAGATCCAGGTAACTATGCTGAGGGATACGGCCAGCAGAATGGAGAAGCCGATAAAGATTTTCGCCCGAATGCTTATTCTCATGATGCTCTCCCTTACGTCCACAACGTTGGCCGCATGCGATAGCGGCTCGATGCTGTCAGAATATTATATTTTGCCGAATCAAGCAACAAAAAGCCGAGTACGGTTCGTTACCGTCTCGGCCCTGCATGAAGCGAATCCTATTAAAGTCCCGTGCCCGCCAACCTTCCAGAGGAGGGGCATGTATGAGATTTTGTTAAAGTTTCTTGCTCAATCTATCCCCTTACTCCACCGTAACGCTCTTAGCCAAATTCCTCGGCTTATCCACGTCATGCCCCAACGCAAGCGATGCGTAGTAAGATATCAATTGCAACGGGATGACCGACAGCGCCGGCGTTAGCAATGGCAGCGTGCGAGGAATTGCGAATTGGCGATCGACCGACTTGGCGATCTCTTCCTCGTGGCCTTCGTTCATGATGCCGAGAACGTGTGCGCCGCGGGCTTTCGTTTCTTTAATGTTGCTAAGCATTTTCTCGTACAGATCCTCTTGCGTCAGAAGCGCGATCACCGGCGTTCCTTCTTCGATCAATGCCAGCGTGCCGTGCTTGAGTTCGCCTGCGGCGTAGGCTTCGGAGTGGATATACGAGATTTCCTTCAGCTTCAGCGAGCCCTCCATCGCAACCGCGTAGTCGATGCCCCGTCCGATAAAGAATAAGCTGCTGTGATGGGAGATCGATTCGGCCACCTCTTTGATCGTGTCGGATTGCGAGAGAATTCGCTCGACCTGCTCCGGCAACGCCTGCATTGCAGCGAGAATATGTGCGACTGTTGCTTCGTCCTGAGCGCCGATCGTCCGAGCCCAATACAGACCGAACAGGTAAAATGCGATCAGTTGCGAAGAGTACGCTTTGGTGGACGCCACCGCGATCTCCGGTCCGGCAAGCGTGATGATCACGTCATCCGCTTCGCGAGCGACCGAGCTGCCCACGACATTCGTAATCGCGAGAACTCTCGCTCCGCAACGCTGTGCTTCGCGTAGCGCAGCCAGCGTGTCGGCCGTCTCTCCGGATTGGCTCACGACGATCACGAGCGTATCCTTCGTGATGATCGGTGAACGGTAGCGATATTCGGAAGCGACATCCGTCTCGACCGGGATGCGCACAAGGGATTCGATCACACTCTTGCCGACAAGGCCGGCATGAAGCGCTGTTCCGCAAGCGACGATGTGAACGCGGTTAATGCCCTTCAGCTGCTCTGGCGTGATGTTCAGCTCCGGCAGATCCACGGAACGGCCGTCGTCACTGATACGTCCAAGCATCGTGTCACGGTACGCCTTTGGCTGATCGTGAATTTCCTTCAGCATGAAGTGGTCGAATCCGGCTTTCTCCGCCGTCATCAAATCCCAGTCGACGCGGAAGACCTCTTTGGCAATCGGGTTGCCTTCGATGGTCATCAATTCGATGCCGTCGCGAGACAACACCGCCATCTCGCCGTCATTGAGAATGTAAATATCGCGAGTATGTTCCAAAATAGCCGGAATATCCGACGCAATATATTTTTCTCCGTCGCCAATACCGATGATCAGCGGACTTGCATAACGCACTGCGACCAGACGATCGGGCTCGTACTCCGTAAGTACGCCTAGAGCGAATGCTCCGCGCATTTTTTTGACCGCGCGTTGGACGGCTTTTACGATATCTCCATCATACTCGACGGAAATCAGGTGCGAGATCACTTCAGTGTCCGTCTCGGACAGGAACTTGTGTCCCGCTTGAACGAGTTCTTCCTTCAATTCCAAATAATTCTCGATAATTCCGTTATGCACGACGGAAAATTTCATCGTGTTGTCCGTATGCGGATGCGAGTTGACATCCGACGGTTTCCCATGCGTAGCCCATCGCGTATGTCCGATTCCGACCGATCCGAGTAGCGGGCTGCCGCTTAAGCGATTCTCCAGGTTCGCGAGCCGGCCTACGGTCTTCGTGACTTCCAAGCCCCGTTCCGTCTGAACAGCGATCCCTGCAGAGTCGTATCCACGGTACTCCAGTTTCTTCAATCCTTCGATTAAAATAGGCTGCGACTCTCTAAAACCAATATATCCAACGATTCCGCACATGTTTAAATAAGCCTCCGTTTATTGGGTTCTCGACACCTTTCCGAGCACCCGCAACCGAGCCGTATGAGCGGCACAAGCCGTATTCAAATAAGGAGTTCCGCTCTCCCCCATAATCCCACGTTATGCCCCTCGAGCGGCCGGTTCCAGGCCGCTGGACATGTCTGAATGATTGATTTGCATACTTTGCAGCATCGTCTCGGAATTTTGTCCGCCCGGTTGCCCTAAGCGTTTTGCATTCCGATTGTCGGCTCCGATGGTGAGCCGGGAGGTCCCCGCCGAACGTTTCGAACACCTCCACCTCGTCAACTTGCCGCGGCTTGGATGCTTGCGTTGAAGTTTATCGCTCCGATCAGCTTTTCCGTTCCTGATCTTCGCCCTTCCCCGCTTCTCCAAGTTTAGACAAGTTCTGGCGCTAGTCTTGCTTTTCTCCTCTACCCTGCCCTTCCATTCCAGAATATATTCCTTATCTTATTCGTTTTGCTTCGGCGTTGCAACCTAGGCGCCATTATTTCCGCGGAAATGACGAATTTCTAATTTGTTCGCCAATAAAAGAAAAGCACCCAACCCATTTTAGGTCGGATGCTTTCGATATTTGGCAGTGGTAACGGTCTGCGGGACCGTTAAAACACAATTTGGTGTGAGTTCCACCGATTTAACGGTCTGCGGGACCGTTAATTCACATTTTGGTGTAGGTTCCACCAATTTAACGGTCTGCGGGACCGTTAAAACACAATTTGGTGTGGGTTCCACCGATTTAACGGTCTGCGGGACCGTTAAAACACAATTTGGTGTGAGTTCCACCGATTTAACGGTCTGCGGGACCGTTAAAACACAATTTGGTGTGGGTTCCACCGATTTAACGGTCTGCGAGACTGTTAAAACACAATTTGGTGTGAGTTCCACCGATTTTACGGTCTGCGGGACCGTTAATTCACAGTTTGGTGTAGGTTTCACCGATTTAACGGTCTGCGAGACCGCTAAAACACAATTTGGTGTGGGGTGCATCGATTTAACGGTCTGCGGGACCGTTATTCCTAGTTGCAAGCCCGCGAAACGGTACTATTTGCGCTCCAATGGCACCACAGCCGGAATTAAGTTCATGCGACGAACCTATTTACTCGATTACCGCGATCTCTTCGATGATAAGCCCACGAGACAGTACTATTTGCGCCACAGTGGCACCACAGCCGGAATTAAGTTCATGCGACGAACTTATTTACTCGAAAACCGTGGTTTCTCCGAAGATAAGCCCGCCAGACGGTACTATTTGCGCTCCAGTGGCACCACAGCCGGAATTAAGTTCATGCGACGAACTTATTTACACGAAAACCGTGGTTTCTCCGAAGATAAGCCTGCCAGACGGTACTATTTGCTCCCAAGTGGCACCACAGCCAAAATTAAGTTCATGCGACGAACTTATTTATTCGATAACCGTGGTTTCTTCGAAGATAAGCCCGCCAGACGGTACTATTTGCTCCCCCAGTGGCACCACAGCCGGAATTAAGCCCGCCAGACGGTACTATTTCGCCCCAGTCGCACGCGCGCAGCAGCAAGCCCCCCAAGAGGGGGGCCGCACACCTTCGCCTACACCAGCTCCGCCTTCACGACCTCGACGATCGCGGCGACGTGGCGCTCGATCTCTTCCCGCTCCGGCCCTTCGGCCATGACGCGGATCAGCGCCTCCGTGCCGGATGGACGCACGAGCACGCGCCCGTTGTCGCCTAGCGCCGCCTCGGCGTCGGCTACCGCTTTCGCGATCGCCTCGTTGCCCGGGTAGCGCGATTTGTCGGCGACGCGCACGTTGACCAGAACTTGCGGATACTTGCGCATCATCTGCTTCAACTCGCCAAGCTTCTTGCCGGATCCGATAATCGTATCCAGCAACTGCAGGCCCGTCAGAATGCCGTCCCCCGTCGTGCTGTGATCGAGGAAAATTACGTGGCCCGATTGCTCGCCGCCCAGATTGTAGCCTCCGCCGACCATCTCTTCCATCACGTAACGGTCGCCGACGGCCGTCCTCGCCGTACGAAGCCCGAGCTTATCCGTTGCTTTGAAGAACCCAATGTTCGCCATGACCGTCGTCACGATCGTATCCTTCGCCAGCTTGCCCGCTCGCCGCATCGCGTCGCCGCAGATGCACAGGATATAATCGCCATCCACTTCCTCGCCATTCTCGTCGATCGCGATCAGTCGATCCGCGTCGCCGTCGAACGCCAGTCCCAGATCCGCGCCGTGCTCTTTAACCTTCGCCGCGAGCATCTCCGGATGCGTCGACCCGACACCCTCGTTAATATTCAATCCGTTCGGCTCAGCCCCGTAAGCGATCACCTCTGCCCCCAATGCGCGGAACACATCCGGAGCCAGCTCGTATGCAGCCCCATGCGCGCAATCCAGCACCAGCTTTACTCCGGAGAACGAATGACTGACGGTTGTCTCCAAGTATTCCAGATACTTCGCTTTCGCTCCCAGATCGACGGTAACCGAACCAATGTCTCCGCCTACAGGCCTTGGTAGCGTATCCTCGGCGGCGTCCATTAGCCGCTCGATCTCCGCTTCCGTCTCATCGAGCAGCTTGAACCCATCCCCGCCGAAAAACTTAATGCCGTTATCCGCTACAGGATTATGCGACGCGGAGATCATGACTCCCGCATCCGCTCCGAGCGTGCGGGTCAAAAATGCCACAGCCGGCGTGCTTACGACCCCGAGTCTAACGACGTCGGCGCCGATGGAAAGCAGCCCTGCCGTCAAAGCGCTCTCCAGCATCTGTCCGGAGATACGCGTATCCATGCCAATCAATACTTTAGGGCGGCTGACTTTACCTGCCAGTACGACCCCTCCACAACGACCGATCCGATAAGCCAATTCCGGCGTTAGTTCACTATTCGCGACTCCGCGCACGCCATCTGTTCCAAAATATTTCCCCATAAGTCTGACCTGCTCCCTCTATCTCTAATTCTCTAATGTTCCGCTCCCGGCTGCAGTCCATCCGGCGTTTCAGCTACGGGATCAACCGGCGCTTCTTCGCCTTCAGCGGACGTTTCGGTTGCGTTCTTGTCCTTAATCTCGACCGTGATGCTCTTCGTTCCTCCGACTTGTTCCATAAATCTCTCCAGGCTAACGTTTAACGGAATCGTATATACGCCCGGCCCGCGGCCGCTCAGATCGGCGATCACGTCAACGTCTCCCGGTCTTAAGCGGTCCAGGATCTGCGGCGCTCCCTGGATAGTGATATCAGCCTTGCCGGTGGAAGGATCGGTAATCGTGGCAATCAATCCTTCCCCAAGCCCGCTTAACGTAATCGGCAATCCTTCAAGCTTCCGCGTCGTCGACAGCAACACTTCGATGTTGATATCGATCGATTTGGGCGATATCTCCATAATCGGAGCGACGGCATTAAGCGGAACTGTCACCTTGCCCGAATTTTTCACATCTCCTATAGGAACGTCGACTTCGATAAAGTCGATCTTGTCGAGCGCATCCTGCGGTCCATACACCGTAACCTGCTCGATATCGGGCTTGAACGAGGCGACGCTAAGCCCTGCCTGCATTTGCCCGATCAATTTGAATTGCAACGGCACGATCTTAAAAGGATTCGTGATCGGCACTTCCACTTCGACTACGGCTGGCTCGATCGCGGCACCCTCGATCACATTGCCATCCTTGTCGTACGCGGCTAGCTTCACGCTCTTGCTCTTGATCGTTTCCTTCTGGCCATCGATCGTGATTGTAGCGCCGACGCTTGCCACGTCCGACATCTGGCTCTTAGGCAGCGTAACGTGCACTCTGTTGCCCGGCTTTATGATCGGCGTGCCTATTTTGTATCCTTTGGCCGGATTGCCCTTCGTTTGGATGTTTAATTCGAATTCTTTGGTCTGCAGCGACTCAATGCTCACGACGACGAAAGCCGGAGTCATCGAGACGAGCGTAATTCCTCTAGGCAAATCTTCGACTAAAGGCAGTGTATGCTGGCCTTCGCCCACGGTTCTTAAGTCAACCTTTAGCCGATAATCCTTCGCCTGGGCCGTCTTCAGATCGCTTTTAGTACCTTTGACCGTTAGATTGACCTTGAGCGGCTCCATGCCGATCAGAACGTAATTTCTCCCATCCAGCCCGTAAGGCTGAACGGAGACGTCGGAAATCACCTTCGTATCGTATAATGGCGCAACGTTACTTTGTGTTGTATCGTTCGGATCGAAGTGGACAACGGCCCACATCAGAATAGCGACGCCGAGAGCGACCAGCTTGGAGATCGTCGGGTGGTTTAACCATTTATCCACGGTCCCCACCCGCTTTCCGCTTCCAGAACGCCCAATCCGAGCTCTTCGACTTGAATTGCGGGCGCAGCTCCTCGAACAGCTTGGAGATCAGCGATTCTTCCTTAATGTCGCGTACGAGCTGTCCATTAATCGCAAGTGATACTTGACCAGTTTCTTCTGATACGGTAACGGTAATCGCGTCGCATACCTCGGTGACGCCGATGGCCGCCCGGTGACGCGTACCCAGTTCTTTGCTGATAAATGGATTTTCGGACAGAGGCAAATAACAGCCAGCGGCCATGATTTGGCTGCCCCGGATGATAACCGCTCCGTCATGCAGCGGCGTATTCGGTACGAATACGTTGCTGAGCAGCTCCGAGCTGAGCTTGGAATCCATCTTGATTCCCGACTCGATATAATCGTTTAATCCCGTATTTCGTTCAAAGACGATTAAAGCCCCGATTTTTCGGCGGGCTAGATAATTAACCGACTTAATAACCTCGTTGATCTGATGGCTAACATCTTGTTCCTCCGGGGAGGATCGGCTGAATATCTTGCCCCTCCCGAGTTGCTCGAGCGCTCTTCTGAGCTCAGGTTGGAAAATAATCAGAACGGTCACGACGCCGAAGGTGAACATTTGGTTCATTAACCATTTCAGCGTATACAAGTTCAGCCAAGTGCTGAGCGCCCACGTAATGACGAGCAAGAGGATTCCCCGCAGCAGTTGAACCGCCCGAGTTCCCCGCACCATGACGATCAGCTTGTACATAATGTAACTCACGATAAGCACATCGGCGATATCTTTAATCGAATTTCTTAGTGTCAGCCCGGCAAAATAGTCCAAGACGCGACCCCCCCGTCCCGGCGCTGGATTTAGTTGCGACGAATATTGTCGGAAATGGAAACCATCTCTATCCTTATTATTTCTCTACTATTGCCCAGAAATCCTGTTGTTTACGCAAAAAAACCTCTCCATGTTCCAGAGAGGTTCATCGGCTCGATCCGGAGCACTTTCATTGAATTTTGTCAGATCATGTCGATCTAGGGCTACGAGCCGTAAGCGAGCGTTCCGAAGTACGAGCTTACCTTGTACCAGACCCAATCCACGGCCCGATCGATCGTTTTGATTTGTCCTGCGATATGCGCGGTTGAGGCTAGAGGCGATAGGTTGCCGTCAATGACGGTTAGATTGCCTTCCAAATCTCCGAGCACCTGCACGTCCCCGTTCACGACCGTTAAATCTCCGTTCACTTTTTGGCCTTCCGGCACGATCACTTTCTTACCTTGGATTACGACATGCTCCAGATCCTGACCCGATACGGAAAATTCTTGACTCTGATTCCACATCGAGACGAAGCTGGACAACATGACGACGATAAACAACGCGGCAGCCGACATAGCCGGATGACGGCGAACCCATGTAGTCCATGCGGCCGGACGCCTCGGGCTGGGCAGAGACTTCATTACACGGTCGCTTAGATACTCGGGAGCCTTCTCTATAGGTTGACATTTGGCGAGCGCATCGGTGCGCTCCAACGCTTCATAACGAGTGTGGCACGATGGGCAATCACGCAGATGCTGTTGCAGCTGTATAATTTCCTCGCGCGACAAGTCCCCATCCAAATAATCATGCATATTCATGACGGCGACGTTGCACTTCATATCAGCCATCCCTTTCCTTGGCGGTGTCGAACCCCGCAATCGATGCTTCTATACTGTACGTTTGGTTACGCGGCGAAGTTTCACGAATTCAATTCAAATCGGATTATAGTTTATGCTCCAGTTTTTTCCGAAGGAATTCTCTTCCCCGATGCACCCTGGTTTTGATCGTCGTCACCGGCATGTCCAATACGTCCGATATTTCCTGCAATGATAAATCCTGCAAATAACGTAGGATCATCACCGATTTATATTTGACGGGCAATGTCGCAATCGCCTCGTGGATTATCCTCTGTGTTTCCGAGAGAAGCAATTCGCTTTCTGGCGTCCTGTCGTCGCTCGGGAGCATGGCATAACCGTCCAAACCTTCCCGGTCCGTCGATTCCGCATCAAGCGAATAAACTGCTTTTCTTTTCCTTAACCGATCTATACACAGATTCGTCGCGATGCGATAGATCCATGTGGAAAATTTTTGATTCATGTCGTAGCGATCTAAGCTTCTGTATACCCGTAAAAAGGTTTCTTGAACGACATCTTCAGCTTCCTGTCGGTTTCCCGACATCCGATAAGCCAGATGATACAGCTTGTCCTTGTATAGATCGACGATCTCCGCGAAAGCGCGCTGATTCCCTTTTAGGGCCAATCGCACTAAACGCGTCTCAACTGGCTTCAAAGTTGCGACTCACCTTCTTTCTCTGCGGTGACAGACTGCCGTAACCTGCTTTGGGCCGCCATAATGCCCGCAATGACGCGGTTCCCAGAAATCCATGCAACAATCCCCGTCCCGCCGCGATGCCGACGACCGCGGTCCATTCCTGACGTGTCGGCCATTCGCACTTGCGTATGCTTTCTAGCAGAATCGTAATCCACGTAAACTGAAAAAGCAAGACAATCCCCAAAATAGCATCAAGCCGCGACAATGCCTCATTGTATTTTCGTTTGATGTTACAGCATCACCCGAAGAGAAGCAAGGAACAATCGCATTCACATCCTAGGAATTAACATATTTACTCTTTTTAACCGATATTAGATGAGTTCGTTTCAAGCATAAGGAGGAAGAGAGAAATAATGAAATTTATGAAATTACAGATGTGGATAGCCGTCATTGCAATACTAATATTGCTAACGGCTTGTACGTCGGATGAAAATGAGAGATCAGGGGAAGCAGCGGCGGGCATATCCGATTTTACGCTTTTTAGAGAGCAAACGAAAACCGCCATGAGCAAAGACGAAACGGTACAAATTTCGGTTCCTGAAAAATGGATAATAAAAGAGGATGCAACCCAAGGGAATGTACGCCTAGTAGTGGACGGGGTTCATTATCCCGCCGTTATTAGCATTATAGAGGAGCTTCGTGCCGATGCAAACGAGGATATGACTTTGGAAAAATGGGTCGAGGAACTTGATACGGACACAGGATCAGTCATTGTCTCAGAAGAACGCTTACTGGAAATCGATGGCGTTCCGGCTAAAGAACGACTCGTTAAAAGGGACAATTCACCACGTTGTTGGATGCAGATTTTTTTGGAAAAGGAGACGGCATTTTATCTAATCTCGATTGAAGGAGTGGACCTGACGTTTTCTAACGATAAAGAAGAAATTCAGAAAATGACGGAGACCTTTAAAGTGCTTAAGCCTGCTGAGAAGGAAGTATTTAACTCCAGCAACAGTAAAACGATGGTTAATGATGATCAGTCGCTACAAATTACAATACCCATGAATTGGCGAAAGGCCAGCACTGAGGTTAGCCAAATCGGTGAATTTATCTTTAAAAATGATCGGGCAGCGGAATTGTTGCTTTTGCGGGAGTTCGCCTCAGGAAAAACAGAGGAAACAACTCTTCAAGAAATTGTAGAAGGAAGATTTGAGTATTATAAACAATTCTCCCAAGGCGAAAAAAAGGGCCAGAGGGAGCTTCTTATTGATGGACAACCTGCATATCAATTGGAAGGAAGATGTGAATATAACGGGAAGACGCATGGTTTTCTAATCACGGCATTGTTTAAAGATAATGCCTACTACGTAATGATGATTTCTAGCCCCCTTGAGGATTTTCTTACATACGAAAGAGAGCATAAACGTATTATAGAGTCTTTCCAAGTATTAAAAAGGGTGGAAGAGCAAAATAAGTCTCTTGGAATGGAAAATGAACAGCCTAAAGTATTTGATAATAAACTGGCTTCGATGAAGATCGAACTTACAGAAGAATGGAAGTTAATCAACATAGATCAAGATGCGAAGATAAAGGCAATTCATCCAGGGGACAACACGTTGTTTTTTGCTTATGGCGGGAAAGTTTCCAAAAACGACGCCGTGACTGTAAAGGATTTATTTGAATTATATATTAGTGATTCCGGATTAGAAAATCCCCAATGGACAAAGCCTAAGCCTATTAAGATCCAATCATATGATGCAATCTACTTTAAAGGTACTGGAACGAGCAATGGAGAAAAAGCCACTGTCATTTTAGCCATCACCCTTTCTTCGCGCCAATATGCCATACTTTTGTTTGCCGGAAAGCAGGACGTAATGGAGGCTAATGAAGCGTGGTTTAAGAAAGCATTAACTACTTATTCGGAACGGTTATGGTAATGAAGATTTAGCAACGTAAAGAATCCATTTTGAGCTATTCGATGCCAAAATGGATTCTTTATTTTCATAATATAGCGCAAAAAGGCCCGGGATTCATCCCGGGCCCCCTCTTCATTCAATTGCATTCGTTGTCGTCAGCCAGTATTACGAAGACCAGCCGCAATACCGTTGATCGTCAGCAGAACTTCGCGAAGAAGTTCCGCATCGTCTCCGTTCTGAGCACGCAACGCGCGTAGTTCCGTCAGCAATTGGACTTGCATATAGCTTAACGGATCGACGTAAGGGTTACGCAGACGAATCGACTCTTGGATAACCGGAACGTTGTCCAGAATATCTTCTTGTCCGGTGATCGTCAGAATCATTTCTTTCGTTTTTGCGTATTCTTCCTCGATTTGCGTGAAGATGCGTTTCTTGACGGACTCGTCTCCGATCATTCCCGCGTATTGGCGGGCAATCATCAAGTCTGCTTTGCCAAGCGCCATCTGAAGATTATCGATCAGGGTGGCGAAGAACGAATATTCGCGGTACATCGTTCTCAGCGTCTCGAGCCGCTTCGGATCTCCGTTCACGAAGTTCTCGAACGCCGTACCCGCGGCGTACCATGCCGGCAACAGATAGCGGCTTTGCGTCCAGGCGAACACCCATGGAATTGCGCGCAAATCTTCGAAACGGTCGCTGCCTTTGCGCTTGGAAGGACGCGAGCCGATGTTCAGCTCTCCGACTTCCGGAAGCGGCGTCGACTCCTTGAAGAAGGTCATAAAATCCGGATCGCGGAAAATCAGATCCTGGTATTTCGTCTGCGCGTCAACCGAGATCCCGCGCATGATCTCTTCCCATTGCGTCTCGACTGAGCTTTCCTGAGCCGGGTTGCGGGACAAGTACGCGCCGGTGATCAGTGCGCCCGTCGCCTGCTCCAGACTCCGGTAGGCAATGCCTTTCATCGAATAACGAGAAGACAGCACTTCGCCTTGCTCCGTAATCTTAATGCCTCCGCCGATCGTGTGCGGCGGCTGCGCCAGAATGCTTCGGTTCAGCGGCATTCCCCCGCGACCGAGCGCTCCTCCGCGTCCGTGGAAGAACTTCAGACGAACGTTGTGCGCTTTGGCTGTTCGGGTCAGTTCGTTCAGCGCCACTCTGAGCTCCCAGTTCGCCGTTACCATGCCGCCGTCCTTGTTGCTATCGGAATAGCCGAGCATGATCTCGTGCAGGTCGTCCATGGATGCCAGACACTCGCGATAGATCGGCAAGTTGAACAGCGTCTCCATAATTTCAGGAGCGGCATGCAGGTCGTCGATTGTCTCGAACAAAGGCGCCGCTTGCAGCGTGCAGACGACTTTGCCGTCTTCTCCGCGACGGAACAGGCCAGCTTCCTTCGCAAACACCATCACTTCCAGAATATCGCTTGCCGCTTCCGACATGCTGATCAAATAACTCGTAATGCAGCCGACTCCGAATTCTTGCTGCGCTTTATATATCGTATGGTATACGTTAATGCATTCTTGGCTGGATTCGCTAAGCTTCATGTCTTCCGTCAGAAGCGCCTTGCTGCCGCTCAGCAAGCCATTTAGCAGTTCGATCTTTTCCTGCTCCGAGAGCGCCGCATAGTCGCTGCAGACTCCTGCATTGGCCAACAGCTCCGACATCGTGTTCTCATGCTCTTTGCTGTGCTGACGAACGTCCAGCGCCGCTAGATGGAAGCCGAAGAGCTCTACTTGCCGAATAAGCTTTCTCAAATACGAGTTCGCGACGAAATCGGCGTAGTGATGACGCAGGCTGCGATCGAGAATCTCAATGTCGGCCGTAAAGTCGGCTACGGTGTGGTAGCGCTGCTTCGTGCCTTTGAATTCATCTTCCCTCATGTTTTGCAGCTTTTGCAGCATATATCTCAACTTGACCCGATAAGGCTCCTTATCGTTCGTCCACGGCTCGACTGTACGCAATTCCACGTTCTCGCTGTCCACGCGAATCGATTCCAGCAGTTCGTCGGTTACGTTCACAATCGTCGTGCTGAAGCTGAGTTGGCGGCTGATTTCGCGAATGCTGTTCTCGTATTTATAGATGACGAGGTTGCGCTGCATCTTCAGCGTCTGCCACGTTACGTCAGCCGTTACCGAAGGGTTGCCGTCGCGATCTCCGCCGATCCACGATCCGAAGCGCAAATACGTCGGTACGTGCCATTGCACTTCCGGATAGTACTTCTCAAGGCAACGCTCCAGCTCTTCGTATACGTTCGGCAAAACCTCGAACAACGTTTCATGGAAAAAGTACATGCCGTTGCGCACTTCGTCGAGCACGGTAGGCTTGCGGTCGCGCAGCTCGTCGGTTTGCCACAAAGTCAGAACTTCGTTCGTCAGCTTCTCGCGCAATTTCTCCCGCTCGCGAAACGTCAGCGTCGGGTTGTCGAGTTCCATTACCTCGTCCGCGATTCTCTTGTGGATATCCAAGACGTCTCTGCGCGTGGCTTCCGTCGGATGCGCCGTCATGACCAATTCGAGCGAAATGTCGGCAAGCATGTCCTTGACTTCGTCGATCGGAAGGTTCTTCTCCTTGAGGTTCTGGATGACGCTTTCGATCGAGCCGGGTTGCACCGCTTCGCCCGCCGAACGCTCGTAATCGCGCTTGCGGCGAATTCGGTGATTCTGTTCCGCGATATTTACCAATTGGAAGTAAATCGCGAATGCCCGGATTACTTGGTGTCGGATGCCGGGCTCCAAGTTTTTAACGGTATGAATAAACCCTTCGTACAGCTCCGGCAAATACTCGGCCCGCAGCGCCTTGCTCATTTCCCGAATTTTCTCGACATGCTCCAATAGCTCTCTGCCGCCCTGATGCACAAGCACTTCACCAAGAATGTTTCCTAGAAAGCGCACATCTCTGCGCAACAGATGATTGGAAGGAGAACGTTGGCCAACAGCCGTTTCCGTCATCTTATTCACCCCAAACCATGCATTTCAAAATATTAAACTTCGCCGCCCAGAGGCGGGAATTTCAATCGCAATAAAAAACTCTAACCTTTATCATACTACAATGGACGCCGAAAATCTCCTTTTAATTCATCATTTAGCCATAAATATCGTGAATGCTTCCATCAAAAAATGCAATGCGACATCCTGTCTGCCGCCGTAACAATCATCGCCCAGCCAAATTATCCTATGCAGCAAGCGAGCCAGCGGGTCCTATATGGGGTGTGCGGACAATTTAGTACCGTGTGGCGGGCTTATTTCGACTCCAGAGGGGCGTGCGGACTATTTAGTACCGTGGGGCGGGCCTATTTTTAACACAAAAAAATTGCAGCCCTTAAGCTGCAATCCTTAGTTGTAATTGATGGTCGGGACGACACGATTCGAACATGCGACCCCCTGGTCCCAAACCAGGTGCTCTACCAAGCTGAGCTACGTCCCGACGTAATGAGGATAAAGAGTTAAAAAAAAGCCCCATTTAGGAAGCTAATTTATTATGGAGCGGGTGATGGGAATCGAACCCACGCTATCAGCTTGGAAGGCTGAAGTTCTACCATTGAACTACACCCGCAGGGTGATGATGGTCGGGACGACACGATTCGAACATGCGACCCCCTGGTCCCAAACCAGGTGCTCTACCAAGCTGAGCTACGTCCCGACAATGCAATTATGCAGTTTGTGTATAACTGGCGCGCCCTGAGAGATTCGAACTCCCGGCCTTTTGATTCGTAGTCAAATGCTCTATCCAGCTGAGCTAAGGGCGCATCTTATGGAGCGGAAAACGGGGCTCGAACCCGCGACCTTCTCGTTGGCAACGAGATGCTCTACCACTGAGCTATTTCCGCGTTTGTCGTAAGTGCCGCTTGTTTTATGCTTACCGAAGTGCTTTGAGCGACAAGAAATAATATATCAAAGATATTTAGCGATTGCAACCCTTTTTGCGAAAATTTTTTTATTTTTTTTGAAAAGGCCGTGTTGGCGCTGTTTTTCCCTTCCCGATTACTGCCTATTTGGCCCCTGTTCGACTTGCTCCAAGCGTTGAATAGGTGTATGGTTAAAGCCGAAAAACCAATTCCGATATGAATAGGAGTGATTTCTTATGGCGCATATAGATTCACCTTTTACATTAAAAAGCCTGACGCTTAAAAACAGAATCGTAATGCCTCCGATGTGCCAGTACTCCGTCGAAGCTGAAGACGGCGTTCCGAACGAGTGGCATTATGTGCATTACGTCTCCCGAGCAATCGGCGGAGCCGGATTGATCATTATGGAGATGACCGACGTCGAGCCCGACGGGCGGATCACAAATAAAGACCTTGGATTATGGTCAGATGACCAGATTCCTGCGTACAGAAGAATCATATCTGAGGTTCATAAATATGGCGCGAAAATCGGTATCCAGATTGCCCATGCGGGGCGCAAAGCGGTAGACGCGTCCGAACCCGTCGGTCCATCTACAATACCGGTCGATGCCTCCTACAAGCAGCCTAGGGCTCTGAGTACCGAGGAAGTCCGTCAAATGGTCCAGAAATTCAAGGAAGCCGTCAGACGGGCCGTAGAAGCTGGTTTCGACACGATCGAGCTTCACGGCGCCCACGGTTATCTGATGCATCAGTTCCATTCGCCGGGCATTAACGACCGCACCGACGAATACGGACAGGATTTATCCAAATTCGGAGTCGAAATCGTCCAAGCGGCTCGCAGCGTCATGCCTGCGGATATGCCGCTGATAATGAGGATCTCCGCGGTTGAATATATGGATGGCGGTTACGGTCTCGAGCATTCGCTCTCGCTCGCCAGGAAGTATAAAGAAGCTGGCGTAGACGTTTTCCATGTGTCCAGCGGCGGAGAAGGGCCAGCGGGAGCCGTGAAGCCCGGTAACCACCCCGGATATCAGCTTCCGTTCGCTCGCGCTTACAAAGAAGCGCTGGACATGCCTGTTATTGCCGTCGGCATTCTGGAAGACCCGATGCTCGCGGAAGCGACGCTCGACAACGGAGACGCCGAACTTGTAGCCGTGGGGCGCGGAATGCTTAATGATCCGTACTGGTCCCTGCACGCGATTAAAACCGTAACCGGCAAAATCGCCCCTCCTGCTCCGTATCTCAGGGGGATGTAATCCCCGATACTAAGGCGCTGTTTCGATCCTTTTTGGAATGAAACAGCGCTTTTCCTGATTTTCGTTTGGACAAGTAAACCGGCTTCGCCGTCCTTAGGATCGGCGGGATAACGTTTATGTCGGAGATGATTCAGATAAGTATGGCAATTTTTATACTTTCTGAATCATTAAGAAAAACCGTCAGGTGAGTTCGCCCTGACGGTCCTTTTGAGTTGGTTGCGCTCCTCATAGCGATGTTTTTCATCGTACTTGCTCCTAACCAGCGCACACGAGGCGGAAGTACGATGTTTTTCATCACTAATCACCCCGGAGACGAACAAAAAGTGGCGGCTCTCTCCTCATAGCGATGTTTTTCATCGTACTTGCTCGCCACCAGCGCACCACGAGGCGGAAGTACGATGTTTTTCATCTCTAATCACCCCGGAGACGAACAAAAAGTGGCGGCTCTCTCCTCATAGCGATGTTTTTCATCGTACTTGCTCCCAACCAGCGCCACACGAGGCGGAAGTACGATGTTTTTCATCACTAATCAACCCAGAGACGAACAAAAAGTGGCGGCTCTGCCCTCATAGCGATGTTTTTCATCGTACTTGCTCGCCACCAGCGCACCACGAGGCGGAAGTACGATGTTTTTCATCACTAATCACCCCGGAAGTGAACAAAAAGTGGCGCCTCTCTCCTCATAGCGATGTTTTTCATCGTACTTGCTCCCAACCAGCGCACACGAAGTGGAAGTACGATGTTTTTCATCACTAATCAACCCGGAGACGAACAAAAAGTGGCGGTTCTCTCCTCATAGCGATGTTTTTCATCGTACTTGCTCCCCACCAGCGCCCCACGAGGAGAAGTACGATGTTTTTCATCACTAATCAACCCGGAGGCCAAGCATAAACGGCTTACTCCGTCCTTTGAACGCGGTATACGTTTGTTTCGAGCAATCAGATAGGTAAAAGGGGCATGAAAAACTTATACTTTCTGATTGATTAAACAAAAACCCTCAAGATTGCTCTTGAGGGCTGTTTTTTATTAAATGGTGCGCGTAGAGGGACTTGAACCCCCACGGTTGCCCGCCAGATCCTAAGTCTGGTGCGTCTGCCAATTCCGCCATACGCGCATATTCACAAGCATTCTACCCGGTGTCGGAAAGAATGGTGAGCCATGAAGGACTCGAACCTTCGACACCCTGATTAAAAGTCAGGTGCTCTACCAACTGAGCTAATGGCTCGAGAATGGCTGGGGATCTAGGATTCGAACCTAGGAGTGACGGAGTCAAAGTCCGTTGCCTTACCGCTTGGCTAATCCCCAACGGCAAGCTTGTTAAGTAATGGTGGAGGCTGAGGGGATCGAACCCCCGACCCTCTGCTTGTAAGGCAGATGCTCTCCCAGCTGAGCTAAGCCTCCGAATATTGGTGGTGACCCCTAGGGGATTCGAACCCCTGTTACCTCCGTGAAAGGGAGGTGTCTTAACCGCTTGACCAAGGGGCCATGAAATGGTGTTGGAAATGGAGCTCTCAACCGGGATCGAACCGGTGACCTCATCCTTACCATGGATGCACTCTACCTACTGAGCTATGAGAGCGTGTTCCTGTACCAAAACACAGCGATAGAGGATAAAAAATGTCTAGCCTGGCGACGTCCTACTCTCCCAGGACCCTGCGGTCCAAGTACCATTGGCGCTGGAGGGCTTAACGGTCGTGTTCGGGATGGGTACGCGTGGAACCCCTCCGCCGTCATCACCAGACCAGATCATTCATTTCAAGGACTTGCGCCTTGAAAACCGGATACGAAACAAAAGTGTGGAGCGAAAGAAGGTGAAGTATCATTGTCTTACCAGGCCAACCTGTTAGGATAAGCCCTCGACCGATTAGTACTCGTCAGCTCCACACGTTACCGTGCTTCCACCCCGAGCCTATCAACCTGGTGTTCTTCCAGGGGTCTTACGAATTGGGAAATCTC
>NZ_VNJJ01000020.1 GCF_007786475.1 Cohnella terricola
GTCTGGTGATGACGGCGGAGGGGTTCCACGCGTACCCATCCCGAACACGACCGTTAAGCCCTCCAGCGCCAATGGTACTTGGACCGCAGGGTCCTGGGAGAGTAGGACGTCGCCAGGCTGGATATCAAAGAAGCACCCTTCACAGGGTGCTTTTTGCTTTATCCGCAGACAACTCAACGATTCGGAGCTTATTGGTGATAGAAAGAAACTTCTTTCGACTCCAGGCGAACGATTCCGTCGCCGCGCTCGCGGCGCAAAGCCATCAGCAGATTCACGCGAGGGGTCAGCAGCCAGAAGTGCCAATATACGAGGGAGATTACGAGCGACGAATGCGCCCAAGGATAGAACAATCCCGCGAAACAGCAACCGACAAGAAACAGGTGGAAGTGCAAGCGGCGGAAAAGCGACAATTGCGTATCCATGATCGGCAGAGGGCCGATCCACGGCCAGTCGCGGCGGAATGCCCATCTCTTCTCGGACAATTCGTCAACGCGCCTTAGTGTGATCCTGAGTACAAGAGCATGCACGGCGAGCATAAGCGCAAGGCCGATCGTCGAATAGATCAGACCAAGCCATCCGCTCAGCAAGTACATGACCCCGAACAATAACAAGATCGTAGACATGTAACTATACTTGCTTTCTGCGCGTAATGCTATTTTGCGAATGAGTTTATAATTATAGTAAGTAGCTTCCCGTGATGGCGACGATTCGCCCATTTCCAATAAATCCTCCCTTGCGCAAAAACGTTTCTGTTCATTACTATCGGAAGATGTCGGCGAGATTGTTACGTTTGCAATAGATTTCCAACTATGAATGCGTATACTTTCATAGAATTCGGGCATACTAGATGCAACAATAGGGAAGGGCAGGGATGTTCATGGAAGAGAACGAACGTAGAACCTGCATCGTATGCGGCGAGCCGAAGGAAGAAGGCATAACGATCGTAACGGAATTCATCTGTACTTCTTGCGAGTCCGAGATGGTGCGCACGAGCGCGGAAGAGGACAAATATCCTTTTTTCGTCAGACAGCTAAGGCAATTGTGGGTTCGGTTTCACGTGTAAGTCATAGATGTCGAGAAGACCGGGCAGAGTCGTCTGCTCGGTTATTTTTTGTTCTTGGATGCGAATTTGCATCGGCCGAGCCGAATCCGTATAATGGTTTTTTAGAGACCAATAATGAACAGGTGATTACTATTGCAAATTCTAAAAGAAGATGTGCGCAATAAAATTAGGGAGGCAGCATTGTCGGAGTTCAAACGAGAAGGGTACTTGCAAGCTTCGATGAGGCGGATCGCCCAGGCCGCAGGGGTGACCAGCGGTAATATTTATCGCTACTACGAGAGTAAAGAGCAGCTCTTCGATGCGATCGTGCAGCCGGTATTCGAGCAGTATACCGTGAACATGAAGGAGATCCACCACAAGGTAGAACTGAGCTACCAGAGCGATGAAAGGATCAATCCCGTCTATTTCAAAAACATCGAAAGCACGCTCGTCGAGCTGTTCAAAACGTACAGTTCCGAGCTCACAATCATGTTGAACCAAAGTACGGGAACAAAATACGAGAACGTCAAGTCGGACTTGAGGCAGTTGGTTTACTCCATCTTGGAGAGGGTGCTGTTGACGATTCGAGGCGAAGAGACGAGATTGTCTCCGGAAGATCATGCGCTCGTCCAAATGCTCTCGTCCACGATGATGGAAGGGTTGTGTCTGCTTCTTAGGGATAACGAGGAAGGAGACACGCTTAGAAAGCTCGTCGATCAATTTCTGTTTGTGAATTACCAAGGCATTAACGCATTAATTCATCAAGAGACTAGAAAGAGGAGTGGTATGGAGTGAGAAGTATCATTAAATGGCGTTGGGTGATTATGTCGATCTGGTTGGTCGCGACGGTGCTCTTGACCGCGTTTCAACCGGACGTGAATGCAATTTTGCACGAGAGGGGGCAGGATCCGCTGACCGAAGATAGTCCGTCGAAGGTCGCCGGAAAGCTGCTCGCCAAGATGAACGAAGCCCAAGGTTTGAGCGACATTTTGATTTTCTACAACGAAAATAAACTGACGGACGACGATATGAAACAGATCGAGTCCGGTATCGGCAATCTGAGGATGAAGCAGGAAGAATTGGGACTTCGTCAATTGATCGATCCGATCGCAGTACCTGAGGCGAAGAGCTCGCTGATCTCGCCGGACGGGACGACGCTGATGGCCAGCTTTATTCTGGAGAAAGACGGCCGCAGCGTCGATACGATCCAGGAGGAGATCGAAGCGGCGCTGAAAGACGTGAAGGTCGAGCACTACTTAAGCGGCGAAGATTTCATTCAGAACGATTACATTAAAGCCACGACCGACGGAGTCGAGAAAAGCGCGGCGCTGACCGTTATTTTTATTCTTGTCGTCTTGATCGCAATGTTTCGGTCGATTGTCATTCCGTTTGTATCGCTTGCCGCGGTTGGCGTCTCGTATTTATGCTCGATGGGCATTGCGGCGCAGATTATCGATAAGCTGAATTTTCCGATCACCAGCGTGACGCAGATGTTGCTTGTTCTCATTTTGTTCGGGATCGGAACGGATTATAACATTTTGTTATTCAATCGCTTTAAGGAAGAACTGGCCCGCGGAAGCTCGGTTGACGATGCCATCGTAACGTCCTACAAGACGGCTGGCAAAACGATCGTATACAGCATTCTTACCGTATTTATCGCGTTTGCAGGACTTACATTGTCCGATTTCGGAATCTATAAATCCGGGAATGTTGTAGCGATCGGCGCGGCTGTGCTCGTGCTGGAGATTCTGACGCTTACGCCGTTCCTGATGAAGACGTTGGGAACGAAGCTCTTTTGGCCTTCCAAGAAGGTTTCCAGCCATAAGGAAAGCCGCTTCTGGGCGAAGCTGACCCAGGTGTCGGTGAAACGTCCGGTTCTGACGACGGTTGTCATTATCATATTGCTTATTCCGGCACTGCTGACAAGCGGGCAGAAGCTGAGCTTCGACCAACTAGAGGAGATGGGATACGATCATCCTTCGACAAAAGGCTTTAGCCTCGTCGGGGATCACTTTAGCCGGGGTCAGGCCCTTCCGACGACAGTCGTGATCGAAGCCGATCAACCGATGGATCATAACGACGCGTTAAGCGCGGTGGAGAAGCTGACGAGCAACCTGAAGAAGGTGGACGGAGTAGCAGCGGTGTCCAGCGTTACGCAGCCGCAGGGTACGCCGATCGAGTTTTTCTATGCGAGCGGCCAGACGGAAGCGGACGGCACTCCCAAGTTCTTCGTTCCGGATCAATTGCTGGCCAGCCCGGACTTCGGAAAGTCTATGGCGGGTTTCATGTCCAAGGACCGCAAGATTACGAAATTGATTGTCATCCTCAAGGACGATCCTTACTCTCCGGCGGCGCTCGATACGATCGAGAGAATCAACAAACAATTGTCGCTGAGCCTTCAAGGAACGACGCTCGCGAACGCGACGGTCGGAGCGGCTGGGCCAAGCTCGATGACTTACGATATGAACAAAGCCCAGATCAAATCGTTTAACGGCACTGCGGTGATCGTTATCGTCAGCGTATTTATCGTGCTGATGTTTGTTATTCGAGCGTTCTGGCCGGCGGTATCCATCGTACTCGCCTTGCTCGCCTCGTATTATGTGGCGATGAGCGCTTCGAAGCTCGTAACGGAATACGTGATCGGAGCGGATGGCGTATCATCGTTCGTGCCGTTCTTCTCCTTCATCGTCATCGTGGCGGTCGGAGTGGATTATAGCATTTTCCTCATGATGAGGTATAAGGAATATGGCAAGATCGATCCGAAGGAAGCGATCGTCAAGTCGGCGAAGAGCGTCGGAGGCGTCATCATCTCCGCTATGATCATTCTAGGGGGAACGTTCGCGACGTTGATCCCGTCCGGTCTCGTTCTGCTTATCGAGCTAGCTGCAGCTGTCATTGTCGGTCTGGTCGTACTTTGCTACATTTTGCTACCTATGCTGGTTCCGGCATTGATTGTGCTGCCCAGGGCGTTTAAGAAGGAACGGAACATGGAGCCGGAAGCCGTGAAAAATCGGGGGAGCTACGATCCATATGGCGGATAAATCAAGAGCGCCGCTGTACGAAGCGTTGGTTGCCCATGATCGCTTGCGGGCAACCGCCTTTCACGTACCGGGACACAAACAGCGCTCGGCATGGCACGATGGGGAAGGAACTACCGCATATTATGGGAACTTGCTTGCTTTGGACGTCACCGAGCTGGCGGACACGGACGATCTGCATCATCCGGAAGGACCGCTGCTGGAGGCACAGGAACTCGCGGCGGATTGCTTCGGCGCGGAAGAAACCCGTTTTCTGATCGGAGGCAGCACATCCGGCAATCTGGCGATGATTCTCGGCATATGTCGTCCGGGCGAACTCGTAATCGCTCAGCGCAACGTGCACAAATCGATCATCCACGGATTGATGATGGGCGGTGTTCGGGCGGTGCTTCTGCCGCCCGACATCGACCGGCCGTCGGGATTAGCCGTCGCTCCGTCGCCTCAGCTAATCCAGGAGGCGTTAAAGCGTTACCCGCAGGCCAAAGCGGTCATCGTTTCCTCCCCTAACTATTACGGAATGAGTCCCGACTTGAAATCGATCGTCGATACCGTCCATGTCTATGGCGTCCCAGTGCTCGTCGACGAAGCACATGGCGCGCACTTTGGTTTTCATCCGCGTTTTCCGGGTTCCGCGCTGCAAGCCGGCGCGGATCTTGTCGTGCAATCGACCCACAAAATGCTGTCGGCCATGACGATGGGCGCGATGCTTCACATGCAAGGAGAACGCCTTCCGAGACCGGCCATCCGGCATGCACTAGCGATGATCCAGAGCTCAAGCCCTTCGTTTCCAATCATGGCTTCACTGGATTTGGCCCGTAGGCAGCTTCATATGCAAGGGGAACTCGCTTTCCAATCGGCGTTGGAAGGGCTGGCGGAAGCAACGGTCGGACTGGAGCTGACCCCGTTCAGGGCATTGGGTTACGGGAATTGCGCAAGCGACGGGATCGACTACGATCCGTTAAAGCTATCGTTATTCGACGAGTCCGGAGCGATGAGCGGGTTTGCGCTTCGAGACGCGCTGGCGGAACGGGGCTGCGTGGCGGAGATGGCGGATGCCCGGTATTCGGTAATGGCTTTCGGAACCGGCTCTGTCGCGGAAGATGGGAAACGCTTGAGAGAAGCGTTGGCGGATATCTCGCTCCGGTTGAAACTCTCCGAGAAGAGCGAACGTCCGCAGCCTAACGGGGAAATCGCGATGCTTGGCACGCAAGATTCCGTTCCTGAACCGGTGCAGTTCGGAAGGGAACAGCACGAATCAACGCCCATACCGCTCGAGGAATGCGCAGGCCGGGTGTCGGCCGAATGGGTTATTCCGTATCCTCCGGGTATACCGATTCTCTTTCCGGGCGAAACCATTACAGAGAGTACCGTCGAACAATTACAGCGCTGGAGACACAAAGGCGCGCAAATTCAGGGGGCGAAGGATTCGCAGCTTCGCACGATCCAGGTTCGTACGGAAGAGTAATGGTCAGAGGTGGATTCATGTTCAGGGAACGCACCAAACGGGATGTCCGCGTCGTCGCGGCATGGATCGCAGGGATCGCGGCAGGCGCTCTCGCGATCGGACTCACGATGATTCCTCCCATCATTGGGGTCGCGGACAACGGAGATTTCGGCCGCGTGCTTAGCGTGGCGGGCTTGGCGGTGCTGCATCCCAAACAAACGTACGAACAGTTATATTTTAATTACGCGCACCAGAACTTCGGCTACGATGGTTTTAGAATAGGCGGTTACGTCTCTACCCACGTCATCCTTGTCGCAGTCGCCGGATTGATCGGCAGAATCTTGAACGGAGAAATATTCGATATCCGCGTGCTTGGCGCATGTTACACCGTTCTTTATGCAGGGGCGATCGCGTTGCTCGTCCGACATGCGCCGAAAGCGGAGCACCGCGCGAGTACGTTTATCGCAACAACGGTACTTGCGGCCGCTTTGCTTTTTGTGTTCGGGGACATCGGATACACGGCATATTTCCAGTCTTTTTTCGGCGAGCCGTATGCTTTAATAGCCATGCTGCTATTGGGGGCTTCGGCGCTCGGATTGGCGTCATCGCCTGAGCCATCCGGCAAGCTGTTCGCTTTATTCGTGATCGCGGCGCTTGCCGTCGCCACTTCGAAAATCCAGAATGCGCCGCTTGGCTTCGTTTTTGCGCTTCTGGCTTGGCGCATGCTCGGACTGAGGTCCGATCGCAGGTGGAAACGCCAAGCGGGCGCGGGGCTAGCCGTCCTGATCGTCGGGTCGGCGCTCATGATCGTCGTTGCGCCGGATCGGCTGAAGCATACGAACCTGTATCAGTCGATCTTCTTTGGCGTTTTAAAAGACTCGCCCCACGTCGCTGCGGATATGAGGGAGCTTGGTATCCCTGAGAAATACGTGGGGCTCGCGGGAACGAACTATTTTCAGAAAGATACCGCTATTCCGCAGAATAATCCCGATCTGCACCGCGAAGTGCTGGAGAAGCTCAGCCACAAGGATATCGCCCTCTATTATGTGCGGCATCCGGTCCGGTTCATTCAGAAATTGGACAGGGCGGCGGACAACGCGGTGTTTATACGGCCGTATTATTTGGGGAATTACGACGAATCCGCGGGGAAACCACCGAGATCGATCTCGTATACGTTTAGTGGATGGAGCGAATTTAAATTGAATTACATGCCCCGAAGCTCCGGTTGGTACATCTGCCTATTCGTTGCGTATGATATCGTATTGCTCCTCTTGTGGCTGAGCACCCGGTCGCGGAGGCTGCGATTGGCGGCGGAAACTTTCGCGGTCGTGAATCTCGCTGGCATATTCGCTTGTATCGTCCCGTTAATCGGGGACGGAGAGGCCGATCTTGGCAAGCATTTGTTTATGTTTAATGTCTGCTTTGATATGATGGTAATAAGCGTGATTATGGGAGCGGTCTACGGGGTAATCAAACTCGTGGAACGCAGAGGCCGGATAATGGGATAGGTTGAAAGGGGAAGCTTGGGTGCGAGGCGGAGTATTCATCACGATAGAAGGCGGAGAAGGAGCGGGCAAGTCGACGTTGATCTCCAAGTTATCGGAAAAGATATTTCAGGAAACGAAACGAAGTACGCTTATTACACGGGAGCCGGGAGGCGTTCCGATCGCCGAATCGATCCGCAACGTCATTCTGGACACGAAGAACACGGAAATGGACGGTAGAACCGAGGCGTTGCTCTATGCCGCTGCCCGCCGGCAGCATCTCGTCGAAGTGGTCATGCCGGGAATAGACGAAGGTAAAATCATTGTCTGCGACCGTTTCGTGGACAGCAGCCTTGCTTATCAAGGTTACGCGCGCGGATTGGGAATCGATAAGGTATGGGAGATCAATCGGTTCGCGACGAAAGATTGCATGCCTCATCTGACGCTCTATCTCGATATCGATCCGGAAGTCGGATTGTCGCGCATCGAGGCCAACAGCCATCGCGAAGTGAATCGGCTCGATCTGGAAAGCTTGGCGTTTCATAAGAAAGTGAGAGAAGGTTACCTAGAGATCGTCCGAAGGTTTCCGGACAGGATTCGCACGCTGGATGCTTCGGGAAGTTCTGAGGAGATCGTCGACCAGGCTTGGGAGCATGTGAAGAAAGCGTTAGATGCGCAAGGATAAAAAAGAGGATTTTACCGTAGGCGTGTCCAATTTATATATGTAGTCATGCTGCAGACCCCCATTCAAGATTTTATAAGGAGGCCTGAACAATGAAATTGCTAATTGCCGTAATTCAGGATAAGGACAGCAACCGGTTGTCCAACGCATTGATTAAAGAAGGTTTCCGCGCGACCAAGCTGGCGAGTACCGGAGGATTCTTGCGTGCGGGCAACACGACGTTCCTCATCGGGATCGAGGACGATCGCATTCAGAGCGCGCTGGACGTTATTCGCGCGAACTGCAAAGTGCGCGACCAGTTGGTCACGCCGGTATCGCCCGTCAGCGGAGCGGCGGATTCCTACATTCCGTTCCCGGTCGAAGTACAGGTCGGCGGAGCTGCCGTATTCGTGCTCCCTGTCGAGAGGTTCGAACATTTCTAATTCGGTTGGGCGGTGATGGACATGAAGATCCAACCCGGTTTATATCCCGTAAACAAGACGATCCAACGCGGAGAGATGACTTCCAGGCCGGCTCAATCGCAGAACTTCGGCGATCTGATGCAGCAGCAGGATGAACAGCGGACGCACGAGGAACTTCAGCGCAAGCTGGAAGACATTCGGATGCAAGGCGAACGATTGTCCCGGTCCATGACCGTTCGAGAACTGCTGCTGTATCGTCAGATGGTCAAGGCGTTCTTGGAGGATACCGTTCGCCGCGGGATTGCCTTGAAGGAAACGAAGGGCTGGGATCGAAGGGGCCGCGGCAAAAGATATAAGCTGCTGGAGGAAGCCGATGCGATGCTCGTGAGCATGGGAGAAGAATTGCTGCAGAGCGAGGAAGGCAGAATCGATCTGCTTCAGAAGGTCGGCGAGATCCGCGGCATGTTGATCAATATCGTGTTTTAAATGCAGATTCGGAGGATTACGCGTCATGGGTTTTCGGCATATATCGGGACAAGACCGGGCGAAATCGCTGCTACAGAACGGGCTTGCCTCCAACCGGATCGCGCATGCCTATCTGTTCGCGGGACCGCCGGGTTCCGGGAGAATGGAGATGGCGATTGCATTCGCACAGGCGATCTTCTGCGAGAGAGGCGGCAATGACGCGTGCGGAGAATGTCTGGAATGCCGCAAGGTAGAGCATGGCAACCACCCGGATCTTCATCTGATTCAACCGGACGGAGCGACGGTAAAGATCGAGCAGATCCGCACGTTGCAGCGGGAATTGGCTTATCGCAGCTCCGGAGCGGGATATAAAGTGTATATAATCGAAGGCGCCGAGACGATGACGACCCAGGCTAGCAATAGCCTACTGAAATTTCTGGAGGAGCCGCCTTCCCCCGTTGTGGCGATCCTGCTTGCGCCAAGCGCGCAATCGGTATTGCCCACGATTTTATCTCGTACCCAGCTTGTCCCGTTCGTGCCGGGAGACCGGGAAGCATTGGAAAAGCTTCTCGTCGAGGAGGGGAAATCCCCGTTACTCGCCCGCGCGGCGGTGAATCTGTCGTCCGGTCTCGCTTCCAGTCGGAAATTGGTAGAAGAGAATTGGTTTGCAGATATCCGAAACGTAGTGATACAATTAGGCAAGGAGAACCCGTCCCGGTTCACTGCAAGTCTGCTTCAAGCGCAGCAGCAGGTATTTAAGACGGATCTCTCGGAACATGTTGAATTATTGCTACAGTTGTTAGCTTTGTGGTATAGAGATATGATTTACGCCATGACCGATCGTCAGAGCCGAATGGTATTTCCGGATCAAGCGGATTGGATCTCGAAGACGGCGTGGAGCCGGCCGATCGAGTCCTGGGTCGCTGTGATGGAGTCCGCGCTGACGGCGGCGAGAAGAATAAAAGCTCACGTAGCGCCCCAGTTGGCGTTGGAGCAATTTCTGGTGAACGTGCGGGAGGGATAGGGTTGTACGATGTGGTGGGAGTCCGCTTCAAGAAAGCGGGCAAAATCTATTATTTCGATCCCGCCGAGCATCCGGTATCCAAAGATCAGCATGTCATCGTGGAGACGGCGCGCGGCGTTGAATACGGCAAAGTAGTCGTCGGCCCGAAGACGGTAGGAGAAGAGGATGTCGTTCTTCCTTTGAAGAAAGTCATTCGGGTAGCCGGGGACCCCGACGCGAAAGCTGTCGAGGAGAACCGCAACGCAGCTAAGAACGCATTTACCGTTGGACTGCAGAAAATTAAGGATCACGCGCTGAAGATGAAGCTCGTGGACGTGGAATACACGTTTGACCGGAACAAAATCATTTTCTATTTTACGGCCGAAGGACGTGTTGATTTCCGGGAGCTCGTAAAGGACTTGGCCGGCGTATTCCGGACCCGCATCGAATTGCGGCAGATCGGGGTTCGCGACGAGGCCAAGATGCTTGGCGGAATCGGTCCGTGCGGCCGCGTGTTATGCTGCTCTTCATGGCTCGGCGATTTTGAACCGGTGTCCATCAAGATGGCGAAGGATCAGAACTTATCTCTGAATCCGACGAAAATATCGGGCTTGTGCGGCCGTTTGATGTGTTGTCTGAAATACGAGCATGACAATTACGAGAGCGCCAAAGAAGAACTGCCCGCAGTGGGCAAGTTGGTTGTGACATCGCTGGGCGAAGGCAAAGTCGTTGGAATAAACCTTGGATCTCGAAGCGTACACGTTCAGTTGTTCGATCTGAGCAAGGTGAAAGAGCTGCCATTTGACGATGTCGTCTTAAAATGACATAATCGGATGCCTTGAGGTGGATATTTGTTCATGAAAGACATTTTCCTTCGCATGGAAGAGCTCGAATCGGATTTAGGCAAAGTGCATGCCGACTTCGGAGATCTCAAGCTGAAAATCAAAGAGCTGCTTGAAGAGAATCAGCGGCTTAGAATCGAAAATCAGCAGTTAAGAAAAGTGCTGAAGCGGGAAACGGATACCGTAGCGGTCTCTCAGGAAGCGGCGGAAGAACCGGCTGCCGCCAAGGGGGACGTGCCGCTCGCGCCGAATACGGGTGTCGGCGAAGGCTATGATAATCTGGCCCGCCTCTATCATGAAGGCTTCCATATTTGCAACGTATACTACGGTCATTTGCGGATGGAAGGCGATTGCTTGTTCTGCCTGTCTTTTTTAAGTAAATAATGTTTAAGAAGAAGCAACGGCCTTCCTTATAGGTCGTTGCTTTCTTGTTGTTGAAGGGTCTCGACATTGCGATCGGCTGAGGAATCAAGTAAGCTAAGGGGCGTAAACCATTTTAGATCAGAGAGGTGCCGACACGTGAGCGCCGAGGAATATCCTTTAAGGCCTGGAGAACGGTTGGACGATCTCCTTACCCATCATTTGAAAATCATTCAAAGCTCCGAAGTGTTCAGCTTCTCGTTGGATGCTGTGTTGCTTGCTAGATTCGCCAGTGTATCGCCAAGAGGCCGCATTCTTGATCTGTGCACGGGCAACGGGGTCATCCCTATGCTCCTGACGACGCGAACCGAAGCGACGATCGACGGCATCGAGATTCAGCCCCGTCTGGCGGACATGGCGCGAAGAAGCGTTGAGTTAAACGGACTGAACGATCGGGTCCATATTATAGAAGGCGACTTGCGGGAATGGAAGCCGGAGGGAGAGCTGTACGATGCCGTAACGGTGAACCCGCCGTATTTGCCCGTCACGAGCGGCGACCGTAAAGAAAACATCCACCAAGCGATGGCCCGTCATGAGATCGGATGCAAGCTGGAAGATGTGGTTGCGGCGTGCGCCAGATCCGTTCGCGTCGGCGGGCGGGTCGCCATGGTCCACCGACCGAGCCGATTGGTCGACATCATCGATCTGATGCGTCGTTACCGGATCGAGCCGAAAAGAATCCGCTTCGTTCACCCGCGTAAGGAAGCGGAAGCCAACATGATATTAATAGAAGGAACACTAGGCGGCAAACCCGAAGTGCGGCTATTGCCCCCTCTGATCGTATACGAAGAGGATGGGGAATATACTCAGGAACTGCTGGCGGTCTTCTACGGACAAGCCGCGGAGCTGCCCGATTTCAAACGGCAGAACGGACGCGCTCCGTCCATCAACAAACAGGAGCAAGAGAATGGAGGCTAAGCCAATGGAACATACCCGGAACGATTCGGTAACGCAGCAGGAAGCAGCTTCCGTTCAGCGGAGTTTCGCGCAGCGCGAGAAACCCGGAACTTTATATTTGGTTGCCACTCCAATCGGCAATCTGGAGGATATGACGTTCCGCGCGATTCGAATCTTGAAGGAAGTGCAGTTGATTGCCGCCGAGGATACCCGGCAGACGCGCAAGCTGCTGACCCACTTCGATATTCAGAATAGGCTGGTCAGCTATCACGAGCATAATCGCGAGGCGAGCGGTCCCGAACTCATCCGCATGCTGCTCGACGGACAGGCGATCGCGCTTGTCAGCGATGCCGGAATACCGGCGATTTCCGATCCCGGCGCCGATCTTGTACGGGACGCCGTAGCGGAAGGTATTCCCGTCGTTCCGATTCCGGGAGCGAACGCGGCCTTGTCCGCGCTGATCGTATCCGGTTTGCCGACGGACCGGTTTCTATTCGTAGGATTTCCGCCTCGTGAGCGAAAAGGCATGAATAAGCTGCTGGACGGTCTTGAGGGCGAGACGGGAACTTTGATCTTCTACGAATCTCCTCATAGACTGAAGAAAACATTAAACGTCGTAAGCGATCGCTGGAGCGAACGCCGGATGGCCATCGTCCGCGAACTGACCAAAAAACACGAGGAAGCGGTAAGGGGGTCGGTGGCGGCCTGCCTCGCCCATATCGAGGAAAACCCTCCGCTCGGAGAGTGTTGTATATTAATAGAAGGAACGCGTTCAGAGAATGAGAAGAAGAGCGGGTCCGGAGGCGGAGAGGAAGGCGCTTGGTGGACGTCCTTAACGCTTCCGATACATGTCGCTCATTACGAGAATCTGGGGCATGGACGCAAAGAGGCCATGAAGGCGGTTGCCACGGATCGGGGGATATCCAAACGGGATGTCTATCAGGCATTGCTTGCCGATAGTGTGGACGACGAATCTTAACGCAAAAAAAATCCCTCCCGATATGCGATCTCGGGAGGGGGCAAGGAGTAAGTATAAAAAGGTTGGAATTAACAATTATTAGAATACAACTTTTATTATAAACTATTTTCTCTAGTTTGTCACAGGTGAAGGCAAATCCTTCAAACATTCTCTGCAAACAATTTTTCCTTTAAAGTAAGTTACGCTTTCCGCATTGCCGCAGAAGATGCACGCGGGCTCGTATTTTTTAAGCATGATGCGTTCGCCGTCCACGTAAATTTCTAGCGCATCTTTCTCTCCGATGCCAAGCGTACGACGCAATTCGATCGGAATTACCACCCGACCCAATTCGTCGACTTTGCGCACGATACCTGTTGATTTCATCATTTTTGGTAATACCCCTCTCGTAGGAATAAAATAAAAACAAACGGACATATAACAGAGCTTGTCCATATTCGGCAACATTCGACAAAGTTCTCTATTTTCCGTTTTCTATCGTACCAACCATTCCCAAAAAAGTCAACCTATTCGGTTAACGTAAAATCGGGAAAAAACCTGAAAAATGCCTTAAAATACTAGGAAACATCGAGTAAAATAATAAATGGCGGGTCGAATTCAGAGAGGTTTTGATGAAAGCACATCTTTCGACATAAAACGACATTAAGTCATCTATTTTGATAGACTTTGTCGAAAAAATGAAAATATCTGGGGTGGTACTCATGCTCACGAAATTGCACGAGGAGAAGGTTTTCAAAGATCCGGTCCATCATTCCATTTATGTGCAGGATCTAACCATCTGGAAACTCATCAATACGCCGGAGTTCCAGCGACTTAGAAGAATTCGCCAATTAGGCACCTCCTATCTCACGTTTCATGGAGCGGAGCACAGTCGTTTCTCCCATTCGTTGGGTGTTTATGAAATTACAAGGAAAATCATTTCTCAGTTTGAGCGTAATGGATATGCCGATTGGCCGCAAGAGGAAAAATTGCTCAGTCTTTGCGCTTCTTTGTTGCATGATGTCGGACACGGTCCTTTTTCCCACTCGGTGGAGCAGATTTTCGGAACGAACCACGAGGAGTGGACGTGCGAGGTCGTTCTTGGAGATACGGAAGTGAATCGAGTGCTGAGAGAGGTCGACCCGAGATTTCCCGAACAAGTGGCTTCTGTCATCGACAAGACATACAAGAAGCCGATCGTCGTCAGTCTGGTGTCCAGCCAATTGGATGCGGATCGGATGGATTACTTGCTTCGGGACGCGTACTTTACGGGCGTGAATTACGGAACGTTCGACTTGGATCGCATTCTGCGCGTCCTTCGTCCTTATCAAGGGAAGATCGCCGTCAAGGAAAGCGGGATGCATGCCGTCGAAGACTACTTGATGTCGCGCTATCAAATGTATTGGCAGGTTTATTTCCATCCTGTCACTCGGAGTTCGGAGATCGTGCTGCGTCAAATCTTCCAAAGAGCACGCGAGCTATACGACACCGGTTATGAATTCGCCTTCATGCTGGAGCCGATTCGCGAATTGCTGGCTGGTTCCATAACGCTCGGATCGTATATGAAACTAGATGAGGCAATGGTTCAAACCGCTTTCGGGCAATGGGCGGAGGAACGGGATGAGTTGTTGTCGGATTTGTGCGGCCGGTTCATGCGCCGACAACTGTACAAATATGTACCTCTCACTTCGGAAGACCGCGATTGGCTCGAAACGGTGCGAGACGAATGGATGAGAATCGGCCTCGATCCGGCCTATCATATGGAAGTCGACACGCCGGTCGATTCCCCTTACGACGTCTACAAAACGGGCGCGTTGCCGGACGGGCGCGATAAACCCCCGATTCTGATTCTGGACGAACGGGAGCAGTTAACCGAAATCTCGATGAAATCCGATATTATCCGCTCCATCGCCGGCCTGCAACGCGGGAAATACTACATGTATTATCCTGCGGATAGGGTGTTTCCTTACGCTGGGCAACTTAGTCCGGAAACCCGCAAGAAACTGTCTATATAAAGGAAGAAGGAGATTATGCAGTTATGTTGATCGACACGCACGCACACTTGGATTCTTCCAAGTTCGACAACGACCGCGAAGAAATGATCGCCCGCGCGCTTGAGGCGGGAATCGACACGATCGTCAATATTGGGTTTAACCGCGAGACGATTCCTACGACGATGGCGTTAGCGGAGAAATATCCGTTTATCTACGCGGCCGTCGGCTGGCATCCGACAGATGCCGTGGATATGAAGCTGGAAGAGGATCTGGCATGGATCGAGCGCCTATGCGCTCATCCGAAAGTTGTGGCGATCGGGGAGATCGGGCTCGACTATTACTGGGACACCTCCCCGAAAGACATTCAGCATACGGTGTTCCGCGAGCAGATTCGCTTGGCCAGACGGCTGAACAAACCGATCGTCATCCATAACCGCGATGCCCACGAAGACGTCTTGAGACTGCTGAAGGAAGAAAAAGCCGAGGAAACGGGGGGGATCATGCATTGCTTCTCCGGCAGTTGGGAAACGGCGAAAAAATGCCTCGACATGAACTTCTATATTTCGTTCGGAGGGCCGGTTACGTTCAAGAATGCCAGGGTTCCCAAAGAGGTAATGGAACGCGTTCCGCTTGATCGATTATTGCTCGAGACGGATGCTCCATATCTGACTCCTCACCCTCATCGAGGGAAGCGAAATGAGTCCGCTTACGTTCGTCTCGTTGCCGAGACCGCGGCGGAAATAAAAGGGTTTTCATTGGAAGAAATCGGCAAAATTACGAGTGAGAACGCCAGGCGATGTTTGGGCATAGGGAGATAAATGGAATATTCGGGAGGAAAACGGACTGTCGGGAAGAAAAAACTGGCTTTTGCTGCGCATAATCCTCAAGATCACTATAATTTTCGTGAAAAACGGATAAATTCGTCCGATGGATCGTCTTTACACCGAGATTGGATTGAGGTTATGATCATCAACAGAAGTTTGAATATGACAATCCTTTTCCAGTGCGCTTAATCTCCGGAGTCGGAGAGTGGGGGACCCAACGCGGCGGCGATCAAGCAAGGCGTCCAATGCGGTCCGAGCAATCTTGGGGTGAATAAGGCAAGTGCCACGGCGAGGCTCTATCTGAGTCGCTCGTCATGCCATGCAGCCTTTAGGGCAACTCTCTTGTCCGAATCCGACAGCTAACCCCGCAAGCGTAATAGAGAGAGGTCGCCCTCGTGCCGCGAACATTTTCCCACAGCTGATTACATGCGGAAGCCACGAACAGATCCTCTGTCTCGATGGCTTTTTGTGTTGCAAGCATAAACACATGTCTCTGTCTAAACGGACGGAACGGAACGTTTATGCCGGAAAGCGCGGACATACTGGGGAAGGCGGCGATTGGACAATTCGGCCCAAATCAGCGAAAATTTCGGCCGTAAGCCAAGAGTCGTTAACCATTTTGGATTAGTCGCGTCTGACAAGTATCATGCATGACCGTCGACGGCGGGGCTATGAAGGAGGAACGAGATATGGGCGTTATTCCTGTTCAGGAAACCCATGATCCACGACCGACCGGCAAGCTATTCGCACTGCGTTGGAAGCATGAGCATTTGCGCGCAGCACTATTAGGCGCAATTCTCGTTTTTGCCATCACCATCATGTTCGTTTCGCTGCTGAACAAAGCGGCGACCAAGAACATCACGATTATCGATAACGGAGTGACGTCTTTCTTCAAGACCAAGACCTCGAACGTGCTTGGATTTCTCGAAGAACAGGATATTTACGTCGGGCCATACGATCGCCTGTCGATGTTGCCTACGGATTCCCTGAATGAGGGAAGCCGAATCGTCATCGATCGGGCCGTAAGCGTAGCGGTTAAGGCGGATGGCAATCAGCAAGTCGCTTATTCGACCGAAGATACGGTTGGGGGAGTTATCGAATCGTTGCAAATCAAGCTGTCCGAGCATGATCGGGTAATTCCGGCGCCGAGCAGCCCCTTGAGAGAAGGAATGACCGTATCGGTTATCCGGGTGCGTAAAGAAGTCACAGAGACTGAGCATCCAATCGCTTTTAAGGTCGTACAGAAAGACAACGCGGAGCTAGAAGAAGGCAAACAGAAGGTCGTCACCACAGGGCAGAACGGGCTTGTCGTATTCAAGACCGAGCGGGTGTACGAGAATGGCAAGCTGGTCAGCCAAGAATTGATCGAGAAAACGGTCGCCAAACCGGCCGTGCAGCAAGTCGTCGCTATCGGTACGAAGAAAAAGCCGGAAGTCGCGACGTTGTCTTTCAACGGTCCGCCGTCCGCGGCGGAAGCTAAGGTCGTGAAGTTGAATGGCAAAAGCGTCAAAGTGAAGCGGATGCTCAGTAACGTCACGTTGACTGCTTATTCCGCGGGATTCGCTTCGACCGGCAAGTCCAAAGGCGATGAAGGCTACGGGATTACGTCGTCCGGAGCCGTCGTGAAGGAAGGTCGCACGATCGCCGTTGATCCCCGAGTCATTCCGATCGGTTGGTGGGTATACATCGAAGGTATCGGGTTCCGCAGAGCGGAAGATACGGGCGGCGCGATCAAAGGCAAGAAAATCGATATTTATTACGATAACGAAACGCATGCCGACAGGTTCGGATTAAAACGCGGCTATACGGTGTATGTGATCGGTCCGGTCAAACCGTCCGCAGATTAAAACCTTACGTCAGTGGTTTGCGATCACATAAGAACGAATCGGGAAGAGCCCTCGGGCTTCTTCCCGATTTTGCGTATTCGGAAGTCCGGAGTTTTAAGAAGGGCCGACTTGCCGATCGGCGTAATCTCGTATACGCTTGAGGGAATGGTTTCGTAAAGGCGGAATGAAAACGAATGATTAGAGAAATGATTGTCGTGGAAGGCAAAGACGACACGACGGCCGTACGCAGAGCCGTCGACGCCGACACGATCGAGACGGGCGGTTCGGCGATCGGTGAAGACGTGCTCAAGAGAATCGAGCTTGCCCAGGAGCGCAGAGGAGTCATCGTGCTGACCGATCCGGATGCTCCGGGAGAGCGGATTCGCAAGATCGTATCGGAGAGAGTGCCGGGCTGCAAGCATGCCTTTCTGACGAAAGATGAGGCGAGAGGACGAAGGGGAATCGGCGTGGAACACGCTTCGGACGAAGCGATCCGCAGAGCGCTCGAACGCGTCCGTGGTCCCGAGACCGATTCCGCCGGCCCGGGAGAGATCGAATGGAGCGATTTGCTCGATTCCGGGCTGATCGTGCACGGGTCCTCCGCACGCCGCAGAGAGCGCATGGGAGAGCTTCTGGGGATCGGATATGCGAATGGCAAACAATTTTACAAAAGATGTCTCATGTTCCGAATTACGCGGGCCGAATTCACGGCCGCATTGGAGCAACTGGAGCGGGAAGGATTATAGATGAGCATGCAGGAAATCGCGACATCAAGTCGCACGCGCAACATTATTCGCAAGCATGGGTTCACCTTCAAGAAAAGCCTGGGGCAGAACTTTCTGATCGACGGCAACGTCCTGGATCGTATTATCGGCGCGGCGGAATTGGATCACTCCCGCGGAGCGTTGGAGGTCGGACCGGGCATCGGCTCCCTGACGGAGAGGCTGGCTCAATCCGCGGGAAAAGTAGCGGCGGTAGAGATCGATCAACGTCTGATTCCCATTTTGCAGGACGTCATGTCACCCTACCCGAATGTCAGCGTTGTTCATAGCGACATTCTGAAGACCGATCTGCAGCAGCTGTGGAAGGAACAGTTCTCCGATCTGGCCGGCGTGAGCGTCGTCGCCAATCTTCCGTATTACGTCACGACCCCGATCATTATGAAGCTTCTCGAAGAACGTCTGCCGATCGAGAATATCGTCGTGATGGTTCAGAGGGAAGTCGCGGAGAGAATGTCCGCCAAACCCGGCGGGAAAGACTACGGCAGTCTAAGCATTGCCGTGCAGTATTATTGCGAACCGGAGCTCGTGTGCATCGTACCGGGCAAATCGTTCATACCGGCTCCTAACGTGGACTCGGCTGTCATTAAGCTCAAACGTCGTGCAGAGCCCGCCGTAAGCGTCGCGGACGAAGCAAAGTTCTTCCAAGTCGTGCAGGCTTCATTCGCGCAGCGGCGCAAGACGCTCGCTAACAATCTGTCTGCTTTGTCGGGGAAAGAGCGCAAGGGGGAATTGGCCGAGCTGTTGAGGGAGTGCGGCATTCAGCCAGAACGCCGTGCGGAGACGCTGACGCTCCAAGAATTCGCTCTCGTGTGCGAGATGCTGACTAGGCACGGAATGCTGGCGTAAACTCGATATGCATCTGGACGCGCACCCATCGTCTCACCGTTCCATAGGATAGACGAAGAGGTGAGTGGCCCATGAAGCAAGGGGATCTAGTCGTACGGAAATCCTATGGCGGGGACGTGTTGTTCCGCGTAGCGGCGTTCGCTGCAGAGCAAGCTGTGCTGAGAGGAACGGATTACCGCTTGCTCGCCGACGCGCCGATCGAGGATCTTCAAACGGTACGAAATCCGGACATGCTCGGGGGAACGCGTCAGGCGCGCATCATGGCGAACGAATCGTTCCGCCGGATTAGCGAGGAACGCAATCGGCAGGCCGGGCGAGTCGGATATATGGGATTTCTCGACGACCGGCGGCAGCCGTTCTTCGAAATGCCTGGGAAAGTGTTACACTTGGACGGCGACGCCAATTATCTGAAGAAAAGCTTGCAGGTTTACTCGCAGCTTAAAGTTCCAGCGGAGGGCATCTACTGCCACGAATCCCAAATGGCGCACATGCTGATGCGTATGCTGCCTCAATACCGCCCGGACATCGTTGTGATTACGGGCCATGACGGCGTGCTGAAGCAGCGTGAGGATCTAGATCAGCTTAGTAGCTACAAAAATTCATTAAATTTTGTTCATGCGGTTAACGTCGCGAGGGAATACGAGCGAAGCCGCGATTCTTTGGTCGTCGTCGCCGGCGCTTGCCAATCCCATTTCGAGGCTTTGCTGCATGCGGGAGCGAATTTCGCCAGTTCCCCGGGAAGAATCATGATCCATGCTCTGGACCCGGTGTACGTGGCCGTAAGAGCCGCATTTACGCCGTTTCGCGACACGATCAATATTACTGATGTTATCGCGCATACGATTAGCGGAAGGCAGGGCGTAGGCGGTATCGAGACAATGGGACGATATCGGATCGGCGTTCCGAATACGAAAGTCGCAAATTCCGAGACAAATGTGAACGTTTTGTGACAAAAATAAAGATTTTTTTAGAAGAACCCGCATCCTGTAAGGAAAATGACCGTTGACAGAAATTCAGCATCGTTGATATAATATTTTATTCATTTGACACCTCCCCTGTTTTTAGATATAATTTACAGGGAAAGAGGTGGTAGTGGATCATGGCTAAAAATGCCCTTCTCGAGATCAAGCGAAGCCTGGAACCGCACGTCGGGTCCAAAATCATGCTCCGCGCCAACGGTGGTCGACGCAAAACCATCGAACGCACGGGAGTATTGGAAGAAATCTACCCATCGGTTTTCATTGTTAAACTGGATCAGGAACAGCACACATTTAAGCGGGTTTCGTACAGTTACGCCGATATCTTAACCGAATCCGTGGAAGTCATGCTGTGCAATGACGATGGTGAGGTTCGCATCAATTATTTATCGCACTGACGGTTCTATAGTACGGGCAGCATCGCACCGGTTTTTACCGGCGCCTTGCTGCCCGTTTTGCATGCCCGGCGTTTTTTCGAGGCATCCTAAGGAACGGAACCGCCGCTTGATTGGACGAGAATCTAAGAGGAGGCGAAGGGGATGGGCCGCAGAAGAAGCGTAATGTCGGAACAGTTTAAGGCGGAGATCGCCAAGGATCTGGGAATATACGATACGGTGCAGAAGGAAGGCTGGGGGAGCATCAGCACGAAGGATGCCGGAAACATGGTGAAGCGGGCGATACAGATTGCCGAACAGGCGGCAGCCCGGTCACAGCGCCCATAACGGCAGCCAAACAACGAAGGGGAAGAATTCCCGATATCCGGGGGTTCGACCTCTTTTTCGCATTTAGGGGCTCCCTTTGTTATAATATGTAAAGGATACTTGGAGCCGTTTTATTCGGGAAGTGGTGATTAAAGTTGTCGAAGATTTATGAGAAAGCGCCTGCCAAAATCAATTTGGTATTGGATGTATTAAACAAACGGGAAGACGGCTTTCACGAGGTCGAGATGGTCATGACAATGGTCGATCTGGCGGATCGGTTGGAGATGGAAGAACTGCCGAGGGATCAGATTGTATTGTCTAGCCAAGCCGGCTTTATTCCTTTGGACGAGAAAAATCTGGCTTTTCAGGCTGCCCGGCTCATTAAAGAGCGATACGGAGTCAAGAGAGGCGTATATATTCATTTGGACAAGCAGATACCGGTTGCAGCCGGCCTTGCGGGCGGGAGCAGCGATGCGGCAGCCGCTTTGCGAGGGCTTAACCGCCTATGGAACTTGAACTTATCCACGGAAGAACTGGAGACGCTGGGCGCTGAGCTAGGCTCCGACATTCCTTTCTGCATACGCGGAGGTACCGCCCTAGCCAGAGGACGCGGGGAGAAGCTGGAGACGATCTCGCCGCCGCCGCAATGCTGGGTTATTTTGGCGAAGCCGCCGATCAACGTCTCAACCGCTGACGTATACGGGAAATTCCGGGTGAGCGATATCCCGAAGCATCCTTCCGTTGCGGATATGATGGGCGCATTGTCCCGCCAGTCCTTCCACGATATGTGCGCGTCTCTTGGCAACGTATTGGAGTCGGTGACTCTGAACCGTTACCCCGAGGTGAAGCAAATCAAGGATTGCATGATCAAATCGGGCGCGGACGGTGTGTTGATGTCGGGCAGCGGTCCGACCGTGTTCGGGCTTGTCTCCAAGGAAGTGAAGGTTGCGCGCGTCTATAACGGCCTGCGTGGCTTCTGTAAAGAAGTTTATGTGGCAAGAATGCTAACATAATTGGATTGAATTGGGTCATCCATTTTGGACAAAACCGTATAAAAATGATAATATACTCGTAAAATATTCGGATTTGGACGGGAGAGGGGAACTTGAAGAAGTTGAAACGCAGCGCTAGGCTCGTGGAGATGACGCAATATTTATTGGCCCGTCCGCATACGTTAATTTCCCTAACAGCATTCGCCGAGCGCTATCAATCGGCTAAATCGTCAATCAGCGAAGATTTGGCGATCATAAAAGAAGTGTTCGAGGATGAAGGAATCGGCGAATTGACGACGCTAGCCGGCGCTTCCGGGGGCGTACGATTCGTTCCGAAATGCCGCAAGGACGAAGCTCTGGAGCGGATCCATACGGTATGCCGCGAGTTGGAACAACCGGATCGATTGCTACCGGGCGGATATTTGTACATGACCGATCTATTAGGACAGCCCGCTTTGATGCAAGAGGTTGGGCGCATCTTCGCCACGGCTTTTGCGGACCGCAATATCGACGTCATTATGACCGTCGAGACGAAGGGGATTCCTCTTGCGCATGCGACCGCTCAGTATTTGAACATTCCGGTCGTGATCGTGCGCCGCGATCATAAAGTGACGGAAGGTTCCGCCGTAAGCATCAATTACGTATCGGGCTCGACCAAGCGGATTCAGACGATGTCGCTGGCACGCCGCGCACTTAAGGAAGAGTCTCGCGTTCTGATCATCGACGATTTTATGAAAGCCGGCGGAACGATTCAAGGGATGGTCGATCTGCTGTACGAGTTCCGCGCCGTCGTCGCCGGTGTCGGCGTGTTCGTGGAATCGGGAGAGATCGATAGCGAAGAACGGTTGCTTCACGACTACGTATCGCTTGCCCGACTGACGGAGGTCGATCTCAAGACCCGTCAGATCAAAGTCCAGCCGGGTAACTTTTTCTACTAGAAGAGGGAGGACTTATCATGACGCTCAAGATCGTTTCCACTTCCCAGGCTCCAGCAGCTATCGGGCCATACGCTCAAGCCGTACGCGCAGGCAATTTGCTCTATACGTCAGGCCAGATCCCGCTAACGCCTGCTGGCGAGCTCGTGATCGGCACGATTCAGGAACAAACCCACCAAGTGTTAACCAATCTGAAAGCGGTTTTGGCGGCGGAAGGAATCGGATTTCAGGATGTCATTAAGACGACCGTGTTCCTGAAGGACATGAATCAATTCGGAGAGTTCAACGAGGTGTACGCAAGTTACTTCGGCACGCATACGCCAGCTCGTTCGACTGTCGAAGTGTCCAGACTGCCTAAAGATGTTTTTGTCGAAATAGAATTGATCGCGGCGATAACTGTCGAAACTGTAAAGAATTAAAAAATTATTTGATTTTTAGCAGTTGTTTTTCCATATTTAAGAAGGAATTTGCATGGATTTGTGGAATATTACACCAAGTCTTTCTGATGGGACAAAGGTGGTGAACACAAGTGCAAATTACAGACGTGAGACTCCGCCGCGTCAATTCGGAGGGGCGTATGAAGGCCATTGCTTCGATCACGATCGATAACGAGTTTGTCGTACACGACATTCGCGTCATCGACGGGAACAATGGCATGTTCGTCGCTATGCCGAGTAAACGGACACCGGATGGGGAGTTTCGGGATATTGCCCATCCGATTTCTTCCGGAACGCGCGAGAAGATTCAAGCCGCAGTGCTGGCTGAATATGAGCGGGCTGCGCAGGATGAAGAAGTTTTGGTAGAAGGGGCTTAATATGTCACCGTGAGAAGAGGGCCGTAGCTGGCTCTCTTTTCATTTGATTAAGATTCTGAAAAAAATGAGAAGAGGACCGCAGCTCGCTCCCTTTTCAATTTGGCAAGAATAAGCTATGATTCTGAAGAAAGTTCTTTGTCAGGGGATGGAAGGAAAGGAGCGTATGTAACAAATGAAGAAAATGGCGATCGTGCTTGCCGCCGGTCAAGGCAAGCGCATGAAATCGAAATTATATAAGGTGCTGCATTCCGTATGCGGCAAGCCGATGGTGGAGCATGTTCTGGATACTGCACGGAGGGCTGCATGCGAACGAACCGTCGTCATTGTCGGACATGGCGCGGAGGCGGTTAAGGCTACTTTAGGCGACGCAGCGGAATATGCTTTGCAAGCGGAGCAGCTTGGGACGGGACATGCCGTTCTGCAGGCCGCTCCGATGATGGAGCAGGAAGAAGGCGTAACCGTCGTTCTATGCGGGGATACGCCTCTTGTGCGTGCGGAGACCGTGAACGAGATGGTCGACCTGCATACGCGCATAGGAGCTGCGGCTACGATCCTCACGGCCGAATTCGCCGAACCGGCCGGTTATGGCCGAATCGTTCGAGGAGCGGATGGCGCAGTGCTGCGCATCGTTGAACATAAAGATTGTTCTCTGGAAGAGGCCGCGATCAAGGAGATTAATACGGGAATTTACTGCTTCGATAACCGCATGCTGTTCGAAGCGCTCAAGAAAGTGACCAATAACAACGCCCAAGGCGAGTATTATCTGACGGACGTCATCGGTATTTTGCAGCAAGAAGGCAACACGATCGGCGCTTATTTGGCTTCCGATTCGGCGGAGGCGCTCGGAGTGAACGACCGCATCGCGCTCGGAGAAGCCGAACGGCTGATGAAAGCCAGAATTAATAGAGGACATCAATTGAATGGCGTGACCTTCATCGATGTGGATAATACGTATATCGAAGCTACGGTAACGATAGGGGAAGATACGATTATCTACCCGGGAACCGTTCTCCGCGGACAGACAGCAATCGGTTCCGATTGCGTGATCGGTCCGTCGGCAGATCTTAACGATACGATCGTCGGCAGCGGTTCAACGGTGCGCCAGTCGGTGGCGGACGGGGCGGAACTGGGAGAGGAATGCCAAGTTGGTCCTTTCGCATACTTGCGTCCAGGAACGAAACTCGGAGACTATGTGAAGATCGGCGATTTCGTAGAGATTAAGAACACGACAATCGGGGAACATAGCAAAGTGCCGCATTTGAGCTACGTAGGCGACGCGATCGTCGGCAAGGGCGTGAATATCGGCTGCGGCGTGATTACGGCCAATTACGATGGGTATAATAAATCGATTACCGAAATCGGCGACAATGCTTTCGTAGGAAGCAATTCGAACCTGATCGCACCTGTCAAAATAGGCAGCGGAGCGTATGTCGTCGCGGGATCCACCATTACCCACAATGTAGCGGATAACGATCTCGCCATCGCGCGGGAGCGCCAAGTCAACAAACCGGGGTATGCGGATAAAATTCGCTCCCGCGCCCGATCGAAGAAAGATAAAGACACCGAATAAACAAAGGCGGTAATTCGATGGTCTATTCGGATCCAACCTTAAAGCTCTTCTCCTGCAGCTCCAATCCGGAACTGGCCGCATCGATTGCGAAGCATATCGGGGTAGAGCTAGGCAATGCCGTCATGAACCGCTTCAGCGACGGGGAGATCCACATTCGACTGGATGACAGCGTCAGAGGGGCTGACGTCTACGTTATCCAATCGACGTCGGCTCCGGTCAACGATCATCTGATCGAGCTTCTTGTCATGGTCGATGCGCTCAAGCGAGCCTCCGCCAAGACGATCAACGTTGTGCTGCCCTATTACGGTTACGCTCGACAGGACCGTAAAGCCCGTTCCCGCGATCCGATCACGGCTAAGCTTGTAGCCAATCTGATCGAAACCGCGGGCGCTCATCGGGTAATCGCCATGGATTTGCATGCGATGCAGATTCAAGGTTTTTTCGATATCCCCGTAGACCATTTGTTAGGCGTGCCCATTCTGGGCGATTATTTTCATAGCAAAAATCTGCGGTCTCCGGTCGTCGTCTCTCCGGATCACGGCGGAGTTGTGAGGGCTCGCAGATTGGCGGATACGCTGCTGGCTCCGCTTGCCATCATCGACAAGCGCAGGCCGGAGCCCGGAGTCGTCGAGGTGATGAACATTATCGGGGACGTGTCGGGCCGAACGGCGATTCTGATCGATGATATTATCGATACGGCTGGTACGATTGCATTGGCCGCGAACGCACTCAAGCAAGCGGGGGCTGCCGATATCTATGCATGCTGCACGCACCCGGTTTTGTCCGGCCCGGCGATCGAACGTCTTGAGGCCTCGCCGCTCGTCGAGATCGTCGTTACGGATACGATCCCTCTAAGGCAGCCTTGCGGAACCGATAAAGTCAAGGTATTGTCCGTGGCGCCGCTGATCGCGGAAGCGATCGTGCGGGTCCATGAGCAGCAGTCGCTTAGCAAGCTGTTCGAACCGCATGTTTAATGATCTCCTCCCTGGGGTAAAACAAAGCTATACCGCTTTCGAGGGAGGAAACAGGAATGAGTCCGATGCTTCAGGCGCAATTACGCGAAGTTTCCACTAAAGGCGATTTACGGCGAATCCGTTCTACTGGCTATGTTCCGGGAGTCGTATACGGTAAGGGCCTTAGCGCCCCCTCCGCCATCACGGTCAACGCCAAAGATGTCGAGGCAATGCTGAGAAGCCATCCTTATGCCGTTATCGACATCGATATCCCTGGAACAGGACGGCAGCCCGTGATGATGTCCGATTTGCAGAGGGATCCGATTTCCAGGCACGTGACGCATATCGATTTTCATAAAATCAATATGAACGAGAAGATCGCGACGTCAGCGCGAGTGGATATTACCGGCGCGTCTCCGGGAGAGAAGGAAGGCGGCATGCTGCAGCTCGTTCTTCACGAGATCGACATCGAATGTTATCCGAAGGATATTCCGGATGCGATCGCAGCGGATGTCAGCGGACTTGGCATGGGAGATCATCTGACCGTCGGGGAGTTAAAGCTACCTTCCGGGGTGACTTCTACGCAAGACCCGGAGACGATTGTCGTCGCCGTTCTCGCTCCTCAGAAGGAACGTTCGGAGGACGAGCTGGACGATATGGACGTCGAAGTGGAAGAGAACCGGAAAAATAGAGAAAATGCCATAGCAGTGGAGAAGGACTGAATCAGGGAAAGGGGCCGCGCTCGCTGCGCGGCCCCTTTCGACGGTAAAAGCGAATCGGCATTGAAACAGATCGTTAATATCCCGGACGCGAAACGAAGGTAAATTGCCTGCGATTGTAGAAAATATTGTTGACCTGAACGAATTCTTTGCCATAATATTCGATGAGCCCGATGTCGCTGTGCCGCTGACCGTAATAGATTTGCACGGGAACCTGGGAAGACATATGATCTAGGAAGTGCCGATCTTCATAGATCATCTGGCCGTTCATATACATATCAATTCACCCCCCCTTTCGAAAAGTGTGTTTAAAATGTAGGACACGCGGAAAGCGGGAATCGTTGCATCAATCGATTATTTTTTCAGTTTTTGTTCAGTTTACATCAGGAGGATGAGCTGGGATATGCGTTGGATAGTCGGATTGGGGAATCCCGGATCGTCTTACGCCCATACGCGGCATAACGCGGGATTTATGGTCGTTGACGAACTGGCGCGCAGATGGGGCATCGATGTCTCTGCGCAGAAATGCAAAGCCTTAGTAGGCGAAGCGCGAGTAGGAGATACAAAAGCGGCGTTGCTTAAGCCGATGACGTACATGAATTTGTCGGGCGAATCCCTGCGCGCTTTTATGGATTATTACAAGGTAAAACTGGAAGACTTGATCGTCGTCTACGACGACCTGGATACTGATGTGGGCCGGATTCGTCTGCGATACCAAGGAAGCCCGGGCGGACATAACGGCATTAAATCGATTATTCAGCATGTAGGTACTCAAAGCTTCAACCGCGTCCGCGTAGGAATCTCAAGGCCGGAACCGGGAATCGTCATCTCGGATTACGTTCTGTCCAAATTCGCCAAGTCGGAACAGGAAGCGCTGCGCAAATCGATAGAGGAAGCTTGCGACGCAATTGAGTACGCGCTGGGCCATTCGTTCGAACAAACGATGGCTAAATATAACGCGAAAGGATCTTGACGCTTAAAAGTCGGGGTTTACGGGCATAATGGAGAGAAGACGCGGGGAATGCCGCATAAGCTTACTCCAGGAGGCATACATATGGCTGTAAACTATATTTGCCGACATTGCGGCATGCCGCTCGGACGGTTCGAGAATTCGGAAGTTCCGGAATACAAGCTGGGCCTTCATTTCTTGACCCCCGAAGAGCGAAAGCGTATAATAGCGTATAATTCCAACGGGGACGTGACCGTACGGGTCATCTGCGAATATTGCAGCCAAACGTTGGAGACGCATCCGGAGCTTGCTTTGCTTTCCAATCCGTTGCAATAACGCCGACAGCATCACGTTCCGACATCCTTAAGGAGTCCTTGGCATGTGCCGGGGCTTTTTTCTTGATTTTACGCGGAAGTTTTAACGAATGAACTATAGAATGGCTTCAGCTTTCCCGTGACGAACGAACTTGCGGAAGCATGGCTCGCAGGGCAGAAGGCACGATGAACGGATGAAGCGTTGGTCTTGGAGAGGGGAAATGCCATGAAGCCACTAATCCAATCGTTAGTCAAGGATCCCGATTTAATTAGCGTGATACAAGGGCTCAAAGGCGGGATGCGGGAGCAGCTTGTCGCCGGCTTGTCCGGCTCCGCGCGCCAGGCGGCGATTGCCGGCTTGTATCGGGAAATCGGGCGGCCGATTCTCGTCGTTACTCATAATATGTTCTCGGCGCAGAAGATCGCTGACGATCTTCAGGAATGTCTCTCGTCCGAAGAGGTGCTGCTCTACCCGGCGAACGAATTGATCGCCGCTGAGACGGCGATATCTAGTCCGGAGACGTCTGCGCGCCGTCTGGACGTCATTCTTAAGCTTGCGGAAGGCTTCCGCGGCGTTATTGTCGTGCCGTTCGCAGGGGTTCGGAGATTTCAACCCGATCTGAAGACGATGTCCGAAGCCCGCATCGATCTCGGCGTGGGCCAGACTCTGCCTATGGAGCATTTCCTGCGCAGAATGGTCGAGCTTGGATACGAGAGAGTGGACCGGGTTGAGCAGAAAGGGCATATGAGCGTGCGCGGCGGAATCGTCGATTTCTTCCCGCTCGCGTCCGCGATTGCATACCGAGTCGAATGGTTCGACGACGAGATCGACTCCATCCGGACGTTCGATCCAACTGATCAGCGTTCCATCGACAAGCTCGAAGCCTATACGGTCCAGCCCAGCAGGGAATGGATTGCGGTGGAGAGAAGATTCCAGAACGCCGCTCAACATGCGCGGGATTTGCTCGATCAGCAGTTGGAGCGAATGACAGACCGTCAGGCCAAAGAAAGGCTTCATTCGGAGATTTCCCGGGAAATCGAGCTATTGCGACAAAACGTGTATTTTCCCGAAATTTACAAATATATTTCACTGCTCTATCCGGAACGACAGACGCTGCTAGACTACATTCCTAAAGAGACGATTCTGCTGATGGATGAGCCGAACAGGCTTGGGGAGACCGCGCGCCAATTGGAGCGCGACGAGTCGGAGTGGACGACCCATCTTCTGCAGCAGGGCAAATCTCTGCCCGGTTACGTACTCGCCGTTTCCGCGGAGCAGGCGCTGTATCCTAAGGGCTTCCAAACGGTGTATTTGTCGTTGTTCGTTCGGCAAATACCTCATACGCAACCGCAAAATATCATCAACTTCGTCTACCGCTCAATGCAGAACTTCCACGGCCAGATGAACGTTCTGAAAGCGGAAACGGAGCGCTGGCGCAAAAGCGGCGTGCGGATTCTGATGCTGGCGGGAAATGCAGAGCGAGCGGACAGAATGCGCAGGGTTCTGGAAGACTATCAGATCGAACCTCCGGAAATTCTGCAAGGCAACTTGCAGAGCGGTTTCGAGCTGCCTTCGATCAAGCTCGTCGTCATTACCGAAGGTGAGATGTTCAGCCAGAAGCAGCGCAAAGCCAGACGCGTCGATCGCCACTTGGACAATGCGGAACGGATCAAAAGCTATACCGAGCTGAAAGTCGGCGATTACGTCGTCCACCAGAACCACGGGATCGGTAAGTATTTGGGCATCGGCACGCTGGAAGTGGGCGGCATTCACAAGGATTACCTTCATATCGTCTATGCGGCAGGCGACCGGCTCTCCGTCCCGGTAGAGCAATTCGATCTTATCCAGAAATACATCGGGAACGAAGAGAAAGAACCGAAAGTGAGCAAGCTGGGCGGCGCGGAATGGAACCGGGCCAAGTCTAAGGCTCGTTCCTCCGTGCAGGATATCGCTGACGATCTGATCAAGCTGTATGCGGAACGGCAAGCAACGACCGGCTTCGGCTTCGGGGAAGACACGCCTTATCAACAGGAATTCGAGGAGATGTTTCCTTACGAGGAGACGTCCGACCAGCTTCGGGCGATTGCCGAGATCAAAAAAGACATGCAGATCCCTCGGCCGATGGATCGTTTGTTATGCGGAGACGTTGGATACGGGAAGACGGAAGTGGCCATCCGAGCCGCGTTCAAAGCGGCGATCGAAGGCAAGCAGGTAGCCGTGCTCGTGCCGACGACGATATTGGCGCAGCAGCATTACGAGACTTTCCGCGAGAGATTTTCCGGTTATCCGTTTAACATTAAAGTGCTGAGCCGCTTCCGGAGCCGCAAGGAGCAGACCGAGACGATGAAAGGGCTAAAGGCTGGCACGGTCGATGTCGTCATCGGCACGCACCGATTATTGTCTCAGGATATCGTGTTTAAGGAGCTCGGGCTGCTGATCGTTGACGAAGAACAGCGCTTCGGGGTCACCCATAAGGAAAAGCTAAAGAAAATCAAGACGAACGTAGACGTGCTGACGTTAACGGCGACGCCGATTCCGCGCACCCTCCATATGTCCATGCTCGGCGTGCGGGATCTGTCGGTCATCGAGACACCGCCGGAGAATCGGTTCCCCGTGCAAACCTACGTGGTCGAATACAGTCCGACGCTTGTACGCGAGGCCGTGGAGCGGGAGCTCGCGAGGGACGGACAGGTGTATTATCTGTATAACCGCGTGCAAGGCATCTACCAGATGGCAGAACAGATCGGCGCGCTCGTACCGGCTGCTCGCATCGCCGTCGCGCACGGTCAAATGTCCGAACAAGAGCTGGAACGGACGATTCTGGACTTCCTGGACGGTGAATATGACGTGTTGGTTAGCACGAGCATTATCGAGACCGGCGTCGATATCCCGAACGTGAACACGCTGCTCGTGCACGATGCGGATAAAATGGGGCTGTCCCAGTTGTATCAACTGCGGGGCCGCGTCGGACGTTCCAATCGGATCGCTTATGCGTACTTTACTTATCAACGGGATAAAGTGCTCTCCGAGGTCGCAGAGAAACGCCTGCAATCGATTAAGGAATTTACGGAGTTGGGCTCCGGCTTTAAGATCGCCATGCGGGACTTGTCCATTCGCGGAGCGGGAAATCTGCTTGGTGCCGAGCAGCACGGTTTCATCGCATCGGTCGGCTTCGATCTGTACTCCCAGATGCTTGCAGAAGAAATCCAAAGCCGCAAGCTGCAGTTGGGCGGCGAGGCTCTTCCGCCGCAGCCGGTGAACACCCAGCTCGACCTGGGCGTGGATGCGTATTTGCCTCCGGAATATATTTACGACAGTATCCAGAAGATCGAGATATACAAGAAAGTCGCGGCAGCTGTATCGCTCGAGGACGTCGAGGATTTGTTCGAAGAGCTGATCGACCGGTTCGGCGAGCCGCCAAAAGCGGTACTTAACTTGATGGCTGTCGCCCGCTTGAAGGTATATGGACGCAAATACGGCATCGAGTCCATCGTTCGCAGGGGCGATGACGTGACATTAAAGCTGGAAGAACGCCGTCGCGATGATGTCGACCGGAAGAAGCTGAAGGCGTTGGAAGCGAAATTTCAGGGAAGAATGATCGCGGATACCAGCGACCAGCAGATCCTCGCGCGCTTTAAGGTACGAGGGCTCGATGAGAACGCTTTGTTGGCGCTCGTCGAGGACTTTCTGGTACAATACAAAGAAGCGACAAAATCAAAGGGGGAACTACAGGATGTTGCACCATAGAAGCATGCCGTATCGCCGGCTCGCTTTATTAGCGCTGGCAGCGGTCATGCTCGTCGCATTGATCTCCGCATGCGGCAAGAAAGAAGCGAAAGCGACCGTAATCGCCACGTACAACGGCGGCGAGGTTACGGACAAGGAGTTCGACAAGTATATCGCGTTCCAAGGCTCGATTCTTGGAAATCAGATGGCAATGTACGCCTCGATTCCTCAGTTTAAGGAACAGATCATCAAGCAATATATCATCAACAAAGAGTTAATCAAATCGGTCTCCGACGAAGATAAGAAACAAGCCAAAACGGCGGCGGACTCGTTCAAGAAAACGCTGGAGCAAGCGAGAAAGACGAATCCAGATCTGAAAAAACAAATGGACGCGGACAGCTTATCCGTGAAAGATGCGGTCGCGATGTACCAAGAAACGGCCGAACTGCAAAGCGCTTATAAGGCTAAGGAAGATGAACTGAAGAAGCAAGTGACGGACGATGAAATCAAAACGGAATTCGACAAGACGCCGTCGGATTACAACGTCGTCACGGTCCGGCATATTCTGATCGGAACGAACGATCCGAATTCGGGCGCCGAGCTCATGTCGGACGAGGATGCTTTGAAGAAAGCCGAGGAAGTCAAAGCCAAGCTGGAAGCAGGAGGAGACTGGGCTGCTCTGGCTAAGGAGTATTCCACGGACACCGGGTCGAAAGATAACGGTGGCTTGTACGAGAATCAAGTTGCCAAGAAATGGGTCGGCGAATTCAAGGATGCGGCTAACAAGCAGCCGATCGGCGAGATCGGAGATCCGGTGCAAACCCAATTCGGCTACCACGTAATCAAGGTAGAAAAACGCGAGGAAGCTTCTTCCGCGGACAAGCTTTCGCAGCAAGCGAAGGACGTCATTATCGAGGAAGTAGCGGGCAACAAATTCAGCGATTACATGAAGGAACAAGAGGACAAGCTCGGCATCAAGATCACCTTGCCGCCAGAGCCGTCGCCAAGCCCAAGCGAGTCGGGCGCTCCTAGTGAGTCTCCGTCCGAATCCCCTAGCGCTTCGCCTTCGGCGTCCGCAAAATAATGCAAACTACCGACGCGTTCGGAACTTCAACCGCCACAAGGCGATGAAGCTCCGGGCGCGTTTTTTGTTCGTTCTCGTTCCCGGGCCGGATTAGCGATGAAAAACATCGTACTTACGCCATGTGAGGCACGGGTTGGGAGCAAGTACGATGCAAAACATCGCTAGTAGCGGCGTGGCACCACTTTTTCTCGTTCCCGGGTCTTTTTAGCAATGAAAAACATCGTACTTTCGCCTTGTGAGGCACGGGTTGGGAGCAAGTACGATGCAAAACATCGCTAGTAACGGCGTGGCACTATTTTTCTTCGTTCCCGGGTCTTATTAGCAATGAAAAACATCGTACTTTCGCCTTGTGAGGCACGGGTTAGGAGTAAATAGGATGATTTGCATCGCTAATTAGGAAATCCGGGTTGTCACTCTGCTATTCTTCTCTAAGCGTATAGGCATCCCGCCGAGAAATGGTATAATTTTGCTGAAGAAGACGTAACGGAGGCAATCTTATGATGCAGTGGCCAGTCGCGTTTGACCGATTTCTGGAACGGCCGGTACCCATCTATATCCATATCGCGGCGGCAGGGGAGGGTCGCCCGCCTTTCGGCTGCAGGGGCTACACGGCAAGATTCGATGCCGAGGGCGGTCTGGTCCGGATTGGAATCCTGAAGAGCCAGTGGATCCGCCTTCAAGCATGCATGCGGCAGCATACCGCGCTTGCGGCGTTGTTAACTTGCGGCATCGACAATGAGTCCTATCAAGTCAAAGGCGAGCTGGAGAGGCAGGAGGATTTGAACGCCCGGGACAGATCCTTCCTAGAGGCGCAAATCCGTTTGACGTCCCGTCATTTTCCCGATTATGCTCCGCTGATCTCCGTTAACCCGGCCGATTGCGTGAGTATCGGGATCCGGGCGCAGGCCGTCTACCAGCAAACGCCAGGCCCTGACGCCGGTGTTTTGTTGTATGAAAGGGAGGGCTGACCGTCGATGATGCTGTCCCAAATGATGTCCGCATTTCGCGGAGCGATTCCCTCGATCATCGTGACCAGCGGAGAAGACGGGCGGCCTAACGTCGCGAATCTATCGAAAATATGGTTAGTGGATGATGAGCACATAGCGATTGCCAATCAAATGCTGAACAAGACGGAGCTTAATCTTGCCGTTCGTCCACTTGTCTTTATCAAGACCGCGACGCCGGGGGACTTGTTGCACTGGGAGCTTGAAGCCGAATATATACACGCGGAGTCGGGCGGCGCCTTATTCGAGTCGGTTCGGCAGCATATGGACGCGATCGCTTGGATGGCCGGATTGGCGAACCCGCTGCCGCTCCGTTCGATGCTGATTTTCCGCGTGCTTTCCGTTCGGAAATGCTCGGAAGAAGCGCAGCATCTCGCTCCGGTTCCGGAAACTTGTGGGGATCTGCTGAAGGTGCTCTCGGAGACGTTAGGCATGAACCGCGCCGCGTATTGGGCGCTGGACGAGGAGGATCAGTCGCCGCGATTGCTTGCTTCACGCGGCATACCCGGCGCGGAGAAGGAAGGCTCCGCGTTCGCGTCCATGAGGCGATTTGCAGAATGGGCAGGGTCGGGGGATATGCCGATTCGGATGCAAAATATTAGCTCACAGATGAGATATGCGAACTCAAGCCGATCGGACCGGGGAGAATGGGGTGGCGGAGATTTGCCGAATCATTTGCTGGCCTTTCCCGTCATGGCCTTCGGAGAACGGATCGGGGTCGTCTGCTGCGAAGAAACGGGCATAGCGGAAAAGTCTTTCGACGATCTGGACGATCGTTATCTGGCTAAGATAGGCGAACGTTTTCGACCGGATGCTGGAGATGGGAGCTTACCGGAACGACAATCCGTTCATGCGAAGAATCGTGGCAACGCTGTTTACTCCGGATACGGCTTATTCCGTCATCAACAACAAGTTGTGGGTCAAGACCAAAGATACGGTGCAAGTCCACGAATATACTGACCGGCAGGTTTGGATGAAGATGATGCGCCATACTTTCGGGATCGCTCCGGACGGGCTGGAGGAGGCGCTTCGCTTTCTCGACAAGCGGGATATTCGATTGTTCTGAACGTTTCCGCTTCATTGGATGATTCCTCCAGCAGAGGGCGAACGCATAAGAAAATGGGAGAGGTTGAATACTACCCTTACGATTCCATGACACCTTTTTCCGATTGTTCAAACGTTCGTCATACAGGCCGGCATGTCATTCGCGCCGGCGGCAGCAGAGCGAATACACCAATGAAAGTGGGGCAACAAAGGTTATGAAAGCAACCGGAATTGTACGCCGCATTGACGACCTCGGAAGAGTCGTCATTCCGAAAGAAATCCGTCGAACCCTCCGCATTCGGGAAGGAGATCCGCTCGAGATCTTCGTGGACCGCGATGGTGAAGTTATTCTCAAAAAATATTCCCCGATCGGCGAATTGGGCGATTTCGCCAAGGAATACGCGGAGTCGTTGTCCGAAAGCACGGGACATATCGCGATGATCTCCGATCGCGATACGTTTATCGCGGTGGCCGGGGCTTCCAAGAAAGAATACCTCGACAAGGCGATTGGGAACGTGCTTGAGAGCTGCATGGAAAACCGCAAGATCATGTTGGAACCCGCGTCCGGCAATTATGAGGTATTGCGGGATGTGCACGAATCGATCAGCTCGTTCGTGGCCGCGCCGATCGTGGCGGGCGGAGATCCGATCGGAACGGTCGTTCTTCTCAGCCGCGACGCGGGGGTAAGCATGGGCGAGATGGAAAGCAAGATGGTAGAAACTGCGGCGGGGTTCCTGGCTAAGCAAATGGAGCAATAGCGGCAGGATCGGCGCGAACGAAGAGAACGAAAAAGTTTCCCGGGCAGCTCGGTCTGTTCTCTGGGAAGCTTTTTTGCTGTACGGCTTTCGATTATAATGCATATTACGGGATACGAACGGAGAGATCGGAAGCCGCTATCGGCGCAAGGGAATGGGGAATAAACGGGGATGCGGATGGAATACGAGGCCCGGCATGCCGGGAAAAAGACGCTGTGGCAAGGAGCGGCGCTGCTCGGAGGGGCGGCGCTGCTCTCCAAGCTGATCGGCACGCTGCAGAAAATTCCGCTGCAGAACTTAGCCGGAGACGAAGTATTCGGCCTGTACAGCGCGGTATACGCTTTGGCGATTATGTGGATGACGCTGGCCTCGGCGGGCATTCCCGTAGCCGTAAGCGCGCTTGTTGCCGAGCGCACGGCGCAGGGCGACGAACAGGGCGCGCGGAGAATCCGCAGATGGGCGCTCGGTCTGCTGACGATTAGCGGATTGATCATGTTCAGCATCTTATGGATAGGAGCAGACCGTTTCGCCATGTGGATGGGAGCGGATTCCGCAGCGGATGCCATCCGCATGTCCTCGCTGGCTTTGCTATTCGCTCCGGCGACTGCGGTCTTGCGCGGAGATCGCCAAGGCCGAATGCAGATGCTTAGACCTGCGATATCGCAACTCGCCGAGCAGATCGCGCGCGTCGCCTTTATGCTGGCGGCACTGGCGATGGCTCTGAACGCCGCGTGGTCGCCTTCGGCGACGGCCGCTGCCGTTCACGGAGGACTGTCGGCAGGGGCGATCGCTGGACTCCTCGCGATGATGGTCTATGCGGGAGGCCGCCGGAACGGACCGATCGTCATTAGCTCGATCGGCGCGAAAAAACGATTCGGCCCAGACGGCGACACGCCTGCGCCCGTTCGTCCAGCGAGCCTGCCCGAGTCGCGCCGGGCACTGCTGAAACGGATTATCGGCGTAGCGATTCCGGTCGCTATCGCGTCGGTCGTCGCTCCGTTAATCGGATTAATCGATGCTTTTTCCATTCCTCGGCTGCTGCAACGGGGGAGCGAGGAAGCTGCTTGGGCGCTGGCTCAGTTCGGCGTCTACAACCGCGGGGTCGCTCTGCTGCAACTTGTCATAATGGGCGCCGCTGGGGCCGCGTCCGCGCTCGTGCCAGCATTTACGGCCGCCCGGGCACGCGGCGATGGAGAGGCGTTCACTTCGCGCGCCCGGTTCGCGATGCGACTGGCTTGGTGGGCGGGCTGCGCCGCCGCCATCGGCTTGGTGTTGCTCGCGTCGCCGATCAATAAAGCATTGTTCGGCGACGGCAGCGGTACGGGCGCAATGGCGCTTGTCGGCCTAGCCGCCGCGGGCGGCACGCTTCAGGCGGTAAGCGCCGCGCTGTTGCAAGGATTGGGCGAGCTGCGAGCGCCCGCCGTCAACTTGGCCGCGGCCGCTCTGCTGAAGCTGTCGCTGAACGTCGCCCTCGTGCCCGCCTACGGTATCGCGGGCGCAGCCGCCGCCATCGCTATCGCCTACGCGATGGCGGCCGTGCTCAACGCGCTGAGCTTACGCCAGCGCGTCCAACTGCCCGCCCCGCGCGCGAGCCTCGCGTGGCGCTCCGGCGCTGCGCTGGCCGCGATGGCGGCCGCGGTCGCGCTTGCCGCGCTAGGGCTCGGCGCGTTGACCGCAGCCTTGCCCGAGCGCGTATCGGCCCTCCTCGTCGCCCTGCCGGGTGTCGCGGTTGGGGCCGCCGTCTTCGCCGCGGCGCTCGTCGCCTCGGGCGCCATCGCTCCGCGCGACTGGCGCGAGCTGCCGGGTATCTCCGGCTCTCGCGCCGATGGCATACTGCTTCGCATTCGATCCCTGACTCATCGGGATAACCAGGAAGGATGATCATAGATGAAACCCTCGATCACTATCGTTGGGCTCGGCTCCGGAGGAGAGGACCAGCTCACGCTCGGCACGCTTAAAGTATTGGAGCAAACCTCCCGCCGTTTCTTACGTACGGCCGATCACCCGGCCGTCGCGGACTTGAAGCTTCGGGGCATCGCGTTCGAAGCGTACGACCGATTGTACGAGCAGCTGGATTCCTTTGAGGAAGTATATGAAACGATCGCAAGCGAACTGCTTGCCGAAGCGGCGGACCGCCCCGAAGAGACGATCGTATACGCCGTTCCCGGGCATCCGATGGTCGCGGAGCGGACGGTGCAGCTTCTCAGAGAGCGGGCTCCGGCAGCCGGCATCGAGCTGAAACTGCTCGGCGGCGAGAGCTTTCTTGACCAGGCGTTCACCAGATTGGGCTTCGATCCGATCGAAGGCTTCCAGTTGCTCGATGCCGGAGATCTAACCAGGGAGCAAATAAGGCCCCGCCTGCACACCGTCATCGGTCAGGTCTACGACGTTTACACCGCCTCCGAAGTCAAACTGACGCTGATGAACGTCTATCCGGACGACTATCCTATCATCGTCGGACAAGCGCTTGGGGTGGAAGGGCAGGAGAATATCCGGCGCGTCCCTCTGTACGAGCTTGACCGATTGGAGAGCTACGGCAACCTGATGTTGATCTACATAGCGGCGAGCGAGGACGATGGCCTTCGCAGGCGTTCATTCGAGCGGCTTCACGAGATCGTCGGCATACTGCGCAGTCCGGAAGGCTGCCCTTGGGATCGCGAGCAGACTCACCTATCGATCCGGCGCAATTTTATCGAGGAAACGTTCGAGGCGATCGAAGCAATCGATCTGGACGATCCGGACGGTATGAAGGAGGAATTCGGCGACGTCATCCTGCAAGTGCTGCTGCATAGCCAGATGGAGGAGGAGACCGGTTCCTTCGACGTTTACGACGTGCTGGCCGAACTGAACGACAAGCTGATTTTCCGCCATCCGCATGTGTTCGGCGGCGAGAACGCGCAAGATGCCGAAGAGGCGTTGAAAAACTGGGAGCAGATGAAAGCCGAGGAGAAGAAGCGCAAAGGCGCGCCTGAACGGCAATCGCTTCTCGACGGCATTCCGAAGGACTTGCCCGCTCTGCCCCGCGCCCACAAGGTGCAGAAAAAGGCGGCATCCGTCGGCTTCGATTGGCCGGATCTGGACGGCGTATTCGACAAAATCGAAGAAGAGCTGGAAGAGCTGAAACGCGCGGTACGCGAAGAGTCCCTAGAGCGCCAGAAAGATGAGCTCGGAGATTTGCTGTTCGCGGTCGTCAACGCATCGAGGTTCATTAAGGCCGATCCGGAAGAAGCTCTTGCGGGCACGAACCGGAAGTTCGCGGAGCGCTTCAAATACATCGAGAAGCAATTGCGTATAAGCGGACGCACTTTCGGAGAAACTAGCTTGATAGAGATGGAAGAGTGGTGGCAAGAGGCGAAAGAGCGCCTTTAGAACCTAAAAATAATCTAAAATTCGCCGATTTCCCCATACTTTCTACCTATTTCGAGAAATTTTTTTACTAACTGGCAGGATTTTTTTAACAAGGGACAGAATAGTATCCTTCATGCATCAAAAAATCAACGATTCCGACGGCCTATAAGGCGTGGCGGAACGCAAAGTAACGATCAATAGGAGGAATTCCCTATCATGAACAAAACAGATCTGATCAACAACATCGCAGACAAAAGCGGCTTAACGAAGAAAGACGTAGAATCCGTATTGAATGGCTTCCTGGGCGAAGTCACGGACGCTCTGTCCAAAGGCGACAAAGTTCAACTGATCGGCTTCGGCACGTTCGAAACTCGCAGCCGTTCCGGCCGCGTAGGCCGCAACCCGCAAACGGGCAAATCCATCACGATTCCAGCTTCCAAAGTTCCTGCTTTCAAAGCGGGCAACAAACTGAAAGACGCCGTAAAGTAATAAATGCGTCTTGATAAATTCCTAAAGGTGTCGCGGCTAATCAAGCGGCGCACCGTTGCGAAGGACGTGTCCGATCAAGGGCGCGTCCTTCTAAACGGTAGAGAGGCAAAACCGAGCGCGACCGTCAAGATCGGGGATGTGCTGGACATCCAATACGGACAGCGCACGTTGACCGTGCAGATCGAACGGTTGACGGAGTCTAGCCGCAAGGAAGACGTCACGGGGCTCTACACCGTGCTGAAGGAAGAAGCTCGCAAGCGCGAGGAAGATCCTTTTGGACTGTGAGCAGTCTATCTCTTCGACGTCTATGGTCCAACCTACATCATTCTAGTCTCACTTCACATAAAGAAAGCGCATGCCGCTCCTGTTCACATTGGAGCGGCATGCGCTTTTCTTTCTTGTTTGCGGGCTTTAAGTAATGTCGAAAGTATCAATATTTGAGAGAAATTAGTAGAGGGAGGAAGGAAAATAGTGTAAACTGACGGAGTAGTTCTACCTAGCCGAGCACGGGAGGCCCATACGTTGAACGTTTTTCTCGAACGGATTTGGAAGTACAAATTTCACTATTTGCTGGCGTTCTTGCCTCTGCTGGTTATTTTATTATTGAAATTCATTCCGTTTTTTATCGGCATTTACATGGCTTTCGTTGATTATAAGACGTTTTACGGGTGGTTCGGGAGCGAATGGATGGGCTGGGCGAATTTTAAAGCCTTGTTCGATATGCGGGAATTCGGGAACATCCTGACGAATACGCTCGCAATTAAGCTATCCTATCTGGGAGTCGTCGGAGCTCTATCGCTTCTTCTGGCGGTCGCTCTTAGCGGAATACGTTCGGACAGGCTGCGAAATGCGTTCGTTGTTTTATTCCTCATTCCCTATTTCATTCCTTCCGCCGTATTCGCAGATACCGCGGCATACCTGCTATTGCCGTCGCAATCGATTTTATCGGGGGGAGGCTTTTTCCCTTTATCCGATCCCGCCTACTTCAGGGCGGTCGTCTATTTGCTGGAAACTTTGAAAACCTGCGGCATTCCCGTCTTTCTCGCGTTAACCGCGATACGGGCTTACCGCTCAAGGTCGCTTGCGTCCGGATTTCGGCAGACTTCTTCATTCTACCCCGCTTTCCGGGTGCTCGTCGCTTTTTTGCTCATCCAACTGTCCACGATTTTGTCCACCGATTTCGAGCTGCTTAACCGGCTGAACAATCCGATCGTTTACTCGGTCGGCGATACGGTGGATACGTTTGGCTTCCGAATCGGCTTTATGAACGCCAATTTCAGCATGGGCTCGGCTTTGTGGGTTTTTCAGTTCGCGGTTCAGCTTGCTTTTACCCTAATCGTCTATTTTCTCATTCGTACGTGGTTTGTTCGGGATCTGTTCGCCGAAGGGACAGTACAAGCTCCGATAAAATTATCGAAGACCAACGAGAGTGCCGGCATCGAATCCGGTTTGTCATCGGGGAAGAACGCACTCGGAATTCTCGCGGCATCACTCTATTCGGCGATTGTGCTTTTCTTTCTTTATTTCTTGTTCGTCCATCCTTTCCTTCATGGCGATAGCGGCGGTCCGGGATTGTCCGATGTGTTCTCGGCTGCGAATTTCGTCGGTTTCCTTCTCCTTTACGGAATAACAACCTTGATCGGCTTGATGATAATCATTATGCTTGCTTATCCTTTGACCGTTTCCAAGCTGCCCGGACGCGGCTTGTACAAGCTCCTGCTGTTGTTGGCATTGACGATCGGAACGGGCGGGACATTGCACGAATTTATGGTTTATCGGGAGATGGGAATGATCAATACGGTCTTGCCGTTGCTATTTAACGGAATTATCGCAATCACGGGCGTATTCGTGCTTAAAGGGACGTTCAACGCAAGCTACGCGTCGTTGAAGCTCCAGGCCGAACAGGAGGGCCGCGGGGAAATGCGCGCCTTTTTCCTGCTATTCATTCCCAAGGTATGGAAACCGCTATTGGGGCTTGGCGTGCTGAATTTCGTCTGCCTATGGAACTCGTATATCCATTCAATAATTTATCTTAGTAGAATCCAATATTATCCTCCGATTGCTAAATTCGCTGTATTAGGAAACAATGTGGATATCCATCAATATCCCGAAACCCTGCTGCAGGCCGGAGCGATCGTCAGTCTCCCGCCGGTTCTCCTATTATTGCTATTGAGCAGGTTTTTGACCTCGGAAGTGTTCTTGGGCGCGTCCCGCAGGCTATAATGCGAAGATTCTTCCCCTGTGGAATAAAGCTAAATGTTGTATGATAGACGGAGGTTCCGCGTTTGTGGGCGGGCCTCTATTTTTTATCCGAAGGAGCAAGGTGCGATGACAAGAGCTCTCGAAATATGGATCGGCGGCTACGGCGCCAAGAACGAAGCGGGAATCACGCGGGCAGAATTGATCCCGGCAACCGGGGAGCTGTTCAAGACATCGGAGTATAGCGGAATCGACGATGCGTCCTTTCTGCGGATGAACAAAGCGGGTACGCGTCTGTATGCCGTCAGCGAGACGAATGATCACATCGACGCGGACGGAGATCAAGCCGAAGGCGGACAGATCGCTTCTTTCCCGATCGACGCGGAGACGCGCAAGCTCGGACCGGGACAATTCCAGCCTACACATGGAGCTCATCCGTGCCACCTGACGCTGACGCCGACGGAAGATTGGTTGGCCGTGTCGAACTACAGCGGATCTTCCGTCACGATGTACGTGATCGCGCCGGACACGCGGCCGGGACCGCCGTCCATTCGTTTCAGGCATAGCGGAAGCGGACCGAACGAGCAGCGTCAGGAAGCGCCCCATCCGCATTCGGTCGCCTTTTCCCCGGACGGCCGATATTTGTTCGTTCCCGACCTCGGAATGGACAAGATCATGATCTATGCCCGCGATCCCGAGAGCATGTGGTCCGCGTACGACGCCGTTTCGCTAGAGCCGGGCGCGGGACCGCGCCACCTCGCTTTTCACCCGTCGGGCCAAACGGTATACTCGGTGAACGAATTAGATAGTACGGTAACGCGGTTTACCCACGAGGACGGCAAGCTGACGCGACAAGAGTCGTTGTCCACGCTCCCTGCCTCTTACAAGGAAGAAAGCTACTGCGCCGAGATTCTCGTCTCTCCGGACGGCCGTTTCGTGTACGCCTCCAACCGCGGACATGACAGCATTGCCGTCTTCCAGGTCGACGAAAGCACGGCCGAGCTGCGTCCTGCGGGCCACGTCTCGACAAGGGGCAAATGGCCGCGGAATTTCGCGCTGTCTCCCGACGGCGCCTGGTTGATCGCCGCGAACCAGAACTCCGACTCAGTCGTCCTGTTCCGCATTGAACCGCAATCCGGCTTGCCGATCTATGCCGGAACGGAGATTGCGGTAAGCAAGCCCGTCTGCGTGCTGATTCGATAGGGCAAGCTGTTCTAATTTCCTTGCCGCGCCCATAGGCTAGTCTTAAAGGCAAGGAGGGACGCGCCATGGAGCACGTTAAGGGAGCCAAGCATCAGGAAGTCCGCATGCTGAACCGGAAGTCGCTCGATATTACGGGCGTCAGCAATGTGGAAAGCTTCGACAACGAGGAGTTTCTGCTGGAAACCGAATGCGGGTACTTGACCGTACGCGGGCAAAATCTGCATATGAAAAACTTAAGCCTGGACCAGGGGCTCGTCTCGATCGAGGGGCAAATCCATTCCCTCGTCTATCTGGACGGCAGCACCGGAAATAAGTCTAAAGGCCTGTTTGGGAAATTGTTCAAGTGAGTGCGGCGGCTCAAGGCATGACGATCGCCTCCATGATGCTGTGCGGACTCGCCATGGGGCTCGTTTTTGACGTCTATCGTGTCGCCTCCCACCGGTTTCATGTGGCACGCTGGCTCCTTCCCGGGCTCGACGTGGCGTACTGGGCAGCGGCTACCTTGGGCGTGTTCTCCGTGCTGCTGAACCACAATCAAGGCGAGGTTCGGCTGTATGTTTTCTTAGGTCTGGGAATCGGCGTGACAGGCTACTTCGGCTTGTTCAGCGGTTTTGTGGTCAAGCTTTCGGGTAAGCTGATCGACATCGTCAAAGCCCTCTCCCGGTTCGTCTGGAAGCTGACGGATACGCTAGCGATCGTTCCGTTTCTCTGGATCGTTCGTTTGTTGGCCAAGCTTCTGGACGTTTTGTTTATTGTCACGGCCGCATTAGTTCTCTGGATCGGCAAGCTGCTCCTCAAACCGTTGAGTAGATTAGGGGGATGGCTATGGGCCAAGCTTCTTCCGGTCAGACGGAAATTCGCCCCGGTCGTGAACCTTTATCGGCGAACTCGCGAGCGAATCCGACAAATTAGGGACATTTTCAGGAAAAAACCGTAACTTTCGTTCGACAGTGTTTTTGCTGAATTGCATCGTTAGAAGGATATTTTCCCAAGTGCGCAGTGTGTTATAATGATCGCGTCTCTCTCTAGTCAGGGGGCATGGATGATTTACTTGCTTGGGAAGGAGGCCTTGGATTGTCTTCACGCACGATGACCGTTACACCCGCCGCGACAGGTGCGCGCAGAAGATTGAAGCTGTTGCTCTTCGTCTTGATTCTGTTCATGAGTTGGGCAGCTTACGTTCTGATCTCCCAATACGGACAGATTAGCGACCGCTCGGGTCAATTGAGCGAAGCCAATCAGAAGTTAGCCGAGGCCCAAGCGAAGAACGAACAATTGAAGCAGCAAGTCGCGCGTTTGAACGACGATGAATATATCGGTCAGATTGCCCGTAAAGAATATGGGCTGGGTTTACCCGGGGAAGTTCCGATCAAGACCAAATAACCCAATCCATCCCACCAATGGTTAGTCTAACGTCTGTTGACCTTGATTCGGATTGTCGTATATAATTTTCATAACCGGACTTATATCGTCTGGGCATAATTAGGTTCAGGGAGGAACATTGGTTTTTATGGCCATCGAAGTGGGAACCAAACTGGAGGGCAAAGTTACCGGCATTACACATTTCGGAGCCTTCGTGGATTTAACGGGTGGAGTTACGGGCCTTGTCCATATTTCCGAAATCGCAGACAGCTACGTGAAAGACGTTCATGAGCATTTGAAGATTAATGACATGGTAAAGGTAAAAGTCATTAACGTGGATAAGGATGGCAAGATCGGCCTCTCCATTCGTCAAGCCGTGGACAAACCGCCGGAACAGCAACAAATGCAACAAGTGCAACAACGCGGACCTCGCGATCGTGGTGGTCGTCCCTCCAAACCAGGTGGTTTCGGAAGATCTCCCTCTTTTGATGACAAATTGTCTCGCTTCCTCAAGGACAGCGAAGAACGTATTTCTTCTCTTAAGAAAAGCACCGAATCCAAACGTGGCGGACGCGGAGGACGTCGTTCTTAAGATATAAGCTACGCTATTTTATCGAGCCGGACCCCTAGGGTCCGGCTTTGCTGTTTATGGCGGCTTCCGGCATGGATGCTGAGGGCCTGGTTACTGGATAGTAATAGGGATGCAAAACATCGCTAATGATCGTTAATCGGGTGGACGTTAGCCAATAGCGATGCATAACATCCTACTAGACGTACAATCGCGGTCAAATGACCAATTTATCGGCAATTAACGGTGACGAACATCGTTATTGCGATAGCAGCATGGGCGAACGAACGGAATAACGATGATAGGCATCGTATTTCTAGTTCCTCTTTTACAAGAAAAAATAGTTTGCCCGCATCCTTCGCGACTATCCGGCATGCGTGCGCGGTTCGCGTCTGCGGACCGGCGGCAAGGAGCGCCATCCCTCGTCGGATGAGCGCGTTTTTTCGCTGTCGTAATTGATGGGTTTGCTGTCCAAGCATACGGCAGTGGAGAGGGGAATGCCATGGGCGCCATAGGTTTGACCGGACCGCGCGGGGCATCGCCAAATCCCGGCCGAACCTGTCGGAAAAAACTTTTTTCCCGGCAACCGTTTCTGACAAACTTCATATAACGGCCCCCCTATAATAAAAAACACAATTCAAACTGTGAATGGGGTGTGCATCATGGACAAGCCGTCGGTCGTTCCTTTCGTGCCGCGCACGGGAACAGGCCCTTCCTCCATGCCGGGCAGGGAAAGTAAGGGCTGGTACCGAAAGCGGATATTCTCCGCCGATTCGAAATCCAAAGGGAATTCTCGCAAGCATTCGATATGGGCGAGGTGGGGGGAGGCGGTTCGCGCGCAGCAATGGCTGCTGCTGATCGTCGGAGCCGGATTTTTATTGGGCAGGGCTTCTATGTTAGGAGGAATCGCTCCGTTTGCGGCGGCCTTTTTCGGAGTCGTGCTTTATTTACGCAAGGATCTGGCTTTCTGGGCGCTAGTGTCCCTTACGGCAGGCAGCTTCTGGGCGACCGATCCAATGCCGGCGGCCATCTGCGCGGAGATCGCGGTCATCTATTTACTCTATCGCGGGTTGGTGATGTACGAGAAAGCGGATCTATCGCAGGCCCCGGTCGTCGTATTCGCCGCGACGTTGATCGTAAAGCTGTTTAGTGCATTGCTGATTAGCGGCACCGGCTGGCTTCCTTATGTTTTGACGTTTGTCGAAGCTTTGTTGGCGTTCGTGCTGACGCTGCTTTTCGTGCACGCCCTCTCCGTTCTTGCCAAGGTCGGAAAATCGTCCGAATTGCGCCATGAGGAATGGATCGGCGTTGCCATTCTGTTGGCCTGTCTGCTGACTGGGTTGTCGGGCTGGACGATATACGGGGTTTCACTGGCTGGCATACTGTCTCGTTATTTTGTCGTCGTAACGGCAGTTGCGGGCGGTCCCGCCCTAGGAACTTCCGCCGGCGTGGTCGCAGGGATGATCCTTGCCTTGTCCAATGTCGGCGCGAATTCGGAGATCGGGTTGCTGGCCTTCGGCGGCTTAATGGCCGGATTGCTCCGGGAAGGAGGCAAGGCGGCATCCGTGTTCGGTCTGCTGCTCGGTACTTCCGTCCTTGCGTTGTTCGGAGGGAGCGCGTCGGATACGATGGCGTCCACATGGGCGACAGTCGTGGCCGCGGTGATGCTGCTGCTCACTCCGCGTTCGCTCATGGAGTCGTTGTCCCAATTCGTGCCTAGTCATTCATCCTATGCGCAACTCCAGCATGATTATGCCCGGAGAGTGAGAGATTTGACGGCCGAACGGGTGGAGAGGTTCTCCGATGTGTTCCGTCAGTTGTCGAGCAGCTTTCGCCAGATGACCCAGACCGGGGAACCAGCGATGCAGAACCGCGATTTCGATCATTTCGTGAACGAGGTGCATGAGCGCGCTTGCTCGAACTGCCATCGTTGCGGGTTGTGCTGGGACAGGCAATTCATCCAGACGTACAAGCTCATGACGGATATGATGACCGCGGTGGAAGAGCGGCCTGATATCATGCCGGCGGAGATGCCGAAGTCGTGGAGCCGGGTATGCGTGAAGACGCCGCTTGTGCTCGACGTGTTGAAACGCCAGTACGAAGTGTACCGCCATGATCTGGTTTGGCGGCAGCAGCTGCAAGACAGCCGCTTCTTGGTAGCGGATCAGTTGTCCGGCGTGTCCCAGGTCATGGACGATCTCGTGAAAGAAATTCGGCGCGAAGCCAAGCAGATGGAGATGCAAGAGAGACAGATCCGCGATGCGCTTGACCATCTGGGATTAGCGATTCAAAGCATAGATATTATCAGCCTGGAGGAGGGACATGTCGACATTGAGATGGTGCACGCCTTTCGTACCGGTTACGACGAATGCCGCAAGATGATCGCGCCGATTCTCACGGAGATTTTGGGTGAGACGGTCACGGTCGCCAGCGAGAGAGTCGGGGTTCCCGCGGCTCACCTGAGCACGGTGACGTTCGCTTCGGCGAAGCTCTTCGAAGTGGAGACGGGGGTGGCCGGCGCCGCTAAGGGCGGCGACATGCTGTCGGGAGACAGTTTCAGCATGGTCGAGCTGGGCAGCGGCAAGTTCGCGGTGGCGTTAAGCGACGGCATGGGCAACGGGGTCCGGGCGCGAATGGAAAGCAGCGCGGCCTTGTCGATGTTGGAACAGCTACTGCAGTCCGGGATAGATGAGCGGCTCGCGGTCAAGTCGGTCAATTCGATCCTGCTGCTCAGGTCGCCGGACGAGATGTTCGCGACAGTGGATCTGGCTTTGATCGATTTGTACACGGCGCACGCGACGATGCTGAAGATTGGTTCGACGCCAAGCTTTATCAAGAGAGGGAGGGAGATTATTCCGATTGCCGCGAGCAACTTGCCGATCGGCATTCTGCACGATATCGAGATCGATCTGCTGAGCATACAATTGCAGCCGGGGGATACGTTGATCATGATGACGGACGGCATTCTGGACGCGCCTGACTATGCGGTAAACAAGGAGCAGTGGATGAAAAGGGTACTCCAGGAGCTGGATGCCGACGAGCCGCAGGATATCGCCGATGCGCTTCTCGATACGGCGCTGCGTCAGCATCCGGGCGGAGCGAAGGATGATATGACGGTAGTCGTCACGAGGATCACGCGCCATTATCCGGAGTGGGCGGCTTTCAAGTGGCCGGGCCTCGCTCGGTTGGAGCGGCCGCGGACGGTGAGCTGAGGGGGAGGGGGACTTGATAAGCAGGGGTGTCCGAGAGGTCCGGTGACCGATGGGCAGCCCTTTTTTGATGCAACCGCCTGCGTTGAGATGTGCTGTTTCTCTCATTGTTGCAAAAAGCAGCAATGGCGAGGTCCAAAGGAGCCACATCCCTCTCATTGTCGCAAAAAGCAGCAATGGCGAGGTCCATAGGAGCCACATTCCACTCATTGTCGCAAAAAGCAGCAATGGCGGGGTCCACAGGAGCCACATCCCTCTCATTGTCGCAAAAAGCAGCAATGGCGAGGTCCACAGGAGCCACATCCCTCATTGTCGCAAAAAGCAGCAATGGCGAGGTCCACAGGAGCCACATCCCTCTCATTGTCGCAAAAAGCAGCAATGGCGAGGTCCACAGGAGCCACATCCCTCTCATTGCCGCAAAAAGCAGCAATGGCGAGGTCCGTAGGAGCTACATCCCTCTCATTGTCGCAAAAAGCAGCAATGGCGGGGTCCACAGGAGCCACATCCCTCTCATTGTTGCAAAAAGCAGCAATGGAGAGGTCCATAGGAGCCACATCCCTCTCATTGTCGCAAAAAGCAGCAATGGCGACAGTCAAAGGTTAAATCTCGCAATCTTTGGCGACACTCTTAATAGATACTAGAAACCTATGAGGAGTGTTTGAAATGAAACAGATTTTACTCATTACGGACGGCGGTTCGAACGTCGGAGAAAGCCCGGTCGTCGCCGCGGCGCAGGCTTTTGCCGAAGGGATCACCGTGAACGTCGCCGGCGTCGTGGACGAAGGCGCGATCGGAGAGTATGGGGCGACGGAGATTGCCGAGATCGCCCGGGCAGGCGGAGGAATCAGCCGGATCGTCACTAGCCGCCAGCTCTCCCGTACGGTGCAGATGATGACGAGGCAGACGGTGGCAGGCACGATCAGGCAGGCGGTCAACCACGAACTGCGCCAATTGTTCGGGGTGGAGGATGTCGGGGCTTTGCCCCCGCCCAAGCGCGGAGAAGTCGTTAAAGTGATGGAGGAGATGGAGGAAACGATGTCACTCTCCGTCGCGCTCCTAATCGACGCCAGCGCCAGCATGAAACCGAAGCTGCACGCCGTGGAGGAGGCAATTCGCGATCTGACTTTGAGTCTGCAAGCCCGCAAGGGCAGGAGCCAGGTGTCCGTATTCCATTTTCCGGGTGAAAACCAGTACACATATTGCATGATGGATACGGGATGGATATCCAATGCTTCAAGCATCGGATCCTTGTTCGGCAAAATCCGCATGCGCGGCACGACCCCGACGGGACCGGCTCTATTGCAGGTCGTTGATTATATTCGCGAGACTTGTGGTAAAATAAGCAGAATAGAGCTAATGGACGAGCCGATTCAAGCATCGCCGGGCGAGTCGAGCGAGGTGCGGAGTGATAACGTCATCTGAGAAGCAACCTTTAGCTAGAGGCACGGAGATTAGAGGCAAATGGAATGGGAAGCGCTATCGCTTGGAAAAACTGCTCGGGCTCGGCTCGAACGGGCAGGTTTATTTGGCTTCGTCGGAGAAAAGGTCAACTTATGCGGTTAAGATCGGCCATGAAGCCGCCGAGCTGCAAGGCGAAGTGAATATCCTGACCTCTCTCGACCATTCGGAGAAAGGCCGCCCGCCGTTTCTACTAGACGTGGACGATGCTGTGGTGGCAGGCAAGAACGTGCCTTTCTACGTGATGAGATATGTACCCGGGATTCCCCTAAAAGCTTTTTTGCGCCAGCATGGTCCGCATTGGATGGGAGTGATCGGCTACCGGTTATTGGAGCGATTGTCGCAATTGCATGAGGCCGGATGGGTGTTCGGGGACATCAAGAGCGAGAACGTGCTCGTTGGAGAATACGGGCGGGTGGAATTGGTTGATTTCGGGGGAGCTTCGGCCATCGGCCGAAGCGTTCGCCAGTTTACGGAAATTTATGATCGCGGTTACTGGTCGGGGGGAAGCCGGACCGCGGAGCCGTCGTACGATCTATTTGCGGTGGGCCTCTTATGGCTGCATGCTATGGACGGCAAAAGATTGATCCAACTTACGCGCACACTCATCCCGCAAAATCGCCATCCGAGAGAATTGATGAAGCTCGTGAAGAGCAATCCTCGGCTGCAACCGTTGGAAGGCTGGATCGAGAAAGCATTGGCCGGCCAATTCTCAAGCACTAGGGAATCCAGCCGAGAATGGAGGGAGGCCGTTCGGATCTCACAGAAGCCCAAGGCCTCGAGCGACCGGGTTCCCGCTTGGATGGCTGGCCTGCTCGGCGCCGCTATCGTGATCAGCACGACGTTGGCGGCGATATGGCTCCTGCAATAAGTACATAGGAAACGGAGAGAACAAACGGTGCAACCGCAGGACGATTGGACGCATGACATCAAAGCGAAGGCGCGGTCTGACGGCTGGCGGCGCTCCGACGCAACGGTCGTCGCCGCAGTGTCCGGAGGACCGGATTCCATGGCGCTGCTTCATCTTCTTCGCACGATGGCGAATGAGGAGTCCTTCCGGATCGTGGCCGCTCACGTCAACCATCAATTCCGCGGAGCGGAATCCGATGCCGAGGCAGAGCTGGTCCGCCGCGTCGCCGGAGAATGGGGGATTCCGTTCGAGACGACGGAGCTTGGTATGCCGGCCTATCTGTCGGATAGCGGGGAGAACGCACAAGCTGCGGCAAGGGAGAAGCGTTATGATTTCCTGAAGGAAGTTGCCCGCAACTATGGCGCGACCTATCTTCTGACAGCCCATCATGCCGATGATCAAGCGGAGACGGTGCTTATGAGAGTCATCCGGGGAACCGGCATAGGCGGGCTTGCGGGCATCCGGTTTCGAAGAAAAGAGGATGAATTGGAACTGATTCGGCCTCTCCTGCGTATAACCAAATGTGAGCTTCTGGATTACTGTAAGCGAAACGGGGTGCCTTACGCGGTTGATAGCAGCAATATCGACCGACATTATTTTCGCAACGCCGTGCGGCTTGACCTGATGCCGATGCTGGAGCCTTACAATCCGAGGCTTAAGGAATCATTAATCAGATTGGCCGATATGGCGTCGGCGGATGACGATTATATGGAAGAACAAACCCTTCAGGCGTTCCGCGAAGGTGTGACCCCTTCGGAAAAGGGCTTCCGGTTGGAGCGACGACGGTTCCGCGGCCTTCACGTCGCTTTACAACGAAGATTGATTAAATTAATATTAAACTGTTCTTCAGACCCGCGCCGAATGCTGGATTTCCGGCAAGTGGAGGAAATCGCGACAGCAATCGCCCAGGAGCATCCGACGGTTAATCGATTGGATCTTGGGGACGGGTGGGTACTGAAAAGGGAATACGACGAGGCGTACATCGGACCGGAACCGGCGGAATTGGCCGGTTTTACGTACATCGTCACCGAGGCGGCGAGCGAAATCGCGATCGAAGAAATCGGGCAGCGTGTTCGGTTCGAGCGGGTTAAAGGTTCCGTTCCTGCAGATCGGACGAACCGCCACGAAGCTTGCTTCGACGCGAATGGAATTTCGTTTCCTCTGCGCATCCGCAGTCGGCTGCCCGGCGATTACATGCAGCCGTACGGACTAAACGGCACCAAAAAAGTGCAAGATATGTTCGTCGATGCCAAAGTGCCGCGTTCTCGCCGCGATAAGCTGCCGTTGCTTGCGGATCGGGAAGGGCGCGTGCTATGGATCCCGGGCATGAGGCGTTCGAGCTGGGCATTAATCGGCGCCGAGACCCAAGAGACGCTGCGGATCACCTTCGTCGACGCCGAAAACTAGGGCATGATCGTGTCAAAGCCATCATACCGTGTAATAATCTCACTGGGAGGCACCTTCTTTGCAAAACGACATTCAAGAAGTTCTTTACTCGCAAGAAGTGATACAGCAGAAGGTACAAGAATTGGGAGCGGCGATTAGCCGCGACTATGAAGGACGCAATCCACTCGTGATATGCGTATTGAAAGGCGCTTTTATTTTTATGGCGGACTTGTCCAAAAACATTACGATACCGATCGAGCTCGACTTCATGGCGGTATCGAGTTACGGCAATTCCACGCGTTCTTCCGGAGAAGTCAAGATCGTGAAGGATCTGGATTCCTCGGTCGAGGGCCGCGATATCATTATCGTGGAAGACATTATCGACAGCGGGCTTACACTAAGCTACCTAATTGACGTCCTGGAACGCCGCAACGCGCTTTCCGTCAACGTCGTAGCTTTGTTCGATAAACCGGGCCGCAGAACGGTCGATTTGAACGCGGACTACACCGGCTTTATCATTCCGGACGCGTTCGTCGTAGGCTACGGACTGGATTACGCGGAGAAATACCGCAATCTTCCATACGTCGGCGTACTTAAGCCGGAGATTTATACGAATTAACGTCCTCCGCTCGCGCGGGGACGCGATTTGATTGTGATGCCAAGACAGGCTATGTTAAAATGATGTGAGCGTGTCGAGAGGAGGTCGGGGATGAATCGGTTCATCCGGAACACAGGCTTTTACTTACTTATTTTTTTGGTGACCGTCGGGATCGTACAGTTTTTTATCGGCAAGCAAGATACAACGAAAGAATACAGCTACAACGAGCTCGTTAAAGTCGTTGAGCAAGGCAATGTCAAACAAATCACGATGCAAATCCAGAACGGAACTTATTTGGTTACCGGCGAGTTTAATAATCCGAAGTCTCCGAACGAGAAGGGCGAAACCTTCATGGGTCGCGCGCCTTTAGCGGATTACGCCATTAAACAATTTTCTGATTTGAGCTTGCAGAAGGGCTTCGAATTCATACCTAAAAAAATGCCGGGACAAAGCTTCTGGCTGACTTTCTTAACATCCGTCATTCCGTTCATCATCATGTTCGTTCTGTTCTTCTTCCTGATCAATCAGGCGCAGGGCGGCGGCGGTAAAGTGATGAACTTCGGCAAGAGCCGTGCCCGCCTTTATAATGAAGAGAAAAAACGGGTAACGTTCGAGGACGTAGCTGGTGCGGACGAAGAGAAGCAAGAATTGGTTGAGGTCGTCGAGTTCTTGAAGGATCCCCGCAAGTTTGCCGCGCTCGGCGCGCGCATTCCGAAAGGCGTTCTTCTCGTCGGCCCTCCGGGTACAGGTAAGACGCTGTTGGCTCGTGCCGTTGCGGGCGAAGCGGGCGTTCCGTTCTTTACGATCTCCGGTTCGGATTTCGTAGAGATGTTCGTCGGCGTCGGCGCTTCCCGTGTTCGCGACTTGTTCGAGAACGCGAAGAAGAGCGCGTCATGTATTATTTTTATCGATGAGATCGATGCCGTCGGTCGTCAACGGGGCGCGGGCCTCGGCGGCGGACACGACGAACGCGAGCAGACGTTGAACCAATTGCTCGTAGAGATGGATGGATTCGGCGCGAACGAAGGCATCATCATCATCGCGGCAACGAACCGTCCGGACATTCTCGATCCGGCCTTGCTCCGTCCGGGCCGTTTCGACCGTCAAATCACGGTTGACCGTCCAGACGTGAAGGGCCGCGAAGCGGTACTGAAAGTCCACGCGCGCAGCAAGCCGCTCAACAAAGACGTGCAACTCGGCACGATCGCCAAGCGGACGACCGGTTTTACCGGCGCCGACTTAGAGAACCTGCTGAACGAAGCGGCGTTGCTTGCCGCTCGCCGCAACAAGAAAGACATCGCGATGCAGGAAGTCGACGAAGCGATCGACCGCGTCGTCGTCGGTACCGAGAAGAAAAGCCGGGTCATCAGCGATCGCGAGAAGCGGATCGTCGCTTATCACGAAGCGGGCCATACGATTGCGGGTTTCTTCCTCGAACATGCCGATACTGTGCATAAGGTGACAATCATTCCACGCGGACGCGCGGGCGGTTATGTCATCATGCTTCCGAAGGAAGACCGCATGCTGGTCACTAAGCAAGAGCTGCTGGATAAAGTAACCGGCTTGCTCGCGGGTCGCGCTGCTGAGGAAATTTTCATCGGCGAGATCGGCACGGGCGCTTATAGCGACTTTAAGCAAGCGACGAGTATCGTACGCGCGATGATCATGGAATACGGGATGAGCGAGAAGCTCGGAACGATGCAATTCGGTACGTCGCAAGGACAGGTGTTCCTGGGACGGGATATCGGACACGAGCAGAACTATTCCGATAAGATCGCGTACGAGATCGACCAAGAGATGCAGAGCATTACGCGCGAATGTTACGATCGTGCCAAGAAGTTGCTGACCGAGAAGAGCGAAGAGATGCATCTGATCGCGAAGACGCTGCTTGATGAAGAAACGCTTGATCTGGAACAGATCAAGTCGTTGATCGAGAAAGGCGTCATCGAGGTTAGCGAAGACGGTGAAGGTTCTTCCTCGGAGGGTTCCGCGGAATCGAAGGCTGAACCGATCGTCGATACGCTCGGCAACGTTAAAGTCCGGATTCAAACCCGTGACGACGACGAGCCGTTGACTACGCCGGATTTACGCAAAGACGAAAGCTCGGAAGAGCCTAAATAAAGCAAACGGGATGTTCCCGCGCCAAGTCGGCGCCGGCGAACATCCCGTTTTTTTGTTGGCGCGAGGAGAGGCGAGTGTAATCCGGCGAAACCTGATTAGACGGCGCAGAATAGGGTAAGGGGCGAGTGTAGTCCGGCGAAACCTGATTGGACGGCGCAGAATAGGGGAAGAGGCGAGTGTAGTCCGGCGAAACCTGATTGGACGGTGCAGAATGGGGGGAAGAGGGAGTGTAGTTCGGTGAAACCTGATTAGACGGCGCAGAATAGGGTAAGGGGCGAGTGTAGTCCGGCGAAACCTGATTGGACGGTGCAGAATGGGGAAGAGGCGAGTGTAGTCCGACAAAACCTGATGAACCGGGAATGAGGAAGTGCGAAAGAGCATTCAGCGCGCTTCCGCCGAAGGAACGCCAAAAACCTGCCGGAAAACCTGTTCAGATCAATTGACAGCCTTACCCGGCAAGTGTAAATTAAGTGTTAATGAACGAAGTCCTTTTCGTCCACACTAAAGACAGCATTCCCGCCTAGATTGTGCATACATTCACAAACTTGGCAGCTTAGGGAGGAGATTGCTTAATGGAGGCCTTGGCCCTGGAGCGTAAAGCCGAGCAGAATCGAGAACTGCGCGAACGGCTTATGCAACTTAAAAAAGAGCGCAACGCCATTATTCTAGCTCATTATTATCAGCGTGATGAAATACAAGAGGTTGCAGATTTCCGCGGTGACTCGTTCCTACTCGCGCAGAAGGCCGCTTCTACGGATGCGGACGTTATCGTTTTCTGCGGCGTGCATTTCATGGGGGAGAGCGCCAAGATTCTCGCTCCCCACAAAACCGTGCTCGTACCGGACGAACGCGCAGGCTGTCCAATGGCGGACATGGTCAATCCGATCGGTCTGCGGGAACTGAAAGCGAAGCATCCGAATGCGAAGGTCGTTACGTACATTAACTCCTCCGCGGACGTAAAAGCGGAAACGGATATATGCTGTACGTCGGCGAACGCGGTTAAAGTCGTCAACTCGGTCGATTCCGATGAGATCATCTGGTGTCCGGACAAAAACTTGGGCCATTACGTGTCCCAGCATACCGACAAGAAAATGATCATCTGGGAAGGCTATTGCAATACTCACGATATGCTCACAATTAAAGATGTAGAAGAAATGCGGGCGAAATATCCGAACGCGGAATTCGTCGTTCATCCGGAATGCCGCCCGGAAGTGGTCGCGATGGCGGATTTCGTGGGAAGCACGACCGGAATTTTGAAATATTGCCGCGAGTCGAATCATAAAGAATTTATTGTCGGAACGGAAGACGGTACGGGGTATCAGCTTCGTCTGGACAGCCCGGACAAAACGTTCCATTTCGCTTCGAAATTCCTCGTGTGCCCGAACATGAAAGTGAACAACTTGAAGAAGGTTGTTCGGGCACTTGAAACGATGCAGCCGGAAATCTATGTGCCGCAGGACGTTGCGGACAAAGCCCGTTTATCGTTGGAGCGCATGCTGCTGGTGAAATAAGCCGCAGCCTGTGCTAACTCTATTGTTGAGTGGGGACGAACTAATCATGATACCTCGGTACGTTGTCGATTTTGATCTGGATAAGCTTCCTCGCGTGGAAACGGATGTCATCGTAATCGGGGCCGGCATAGCCGGCCTCTTTACGGCACTGAAGGCAAGCGAAACGAAACGCGTATTGATGATAACGAAGAAATCACTGTTCGACAGCAATACCCGATATGCGCAGGGCGGAATCGCCGCCGTCATGTCGGATGACGATTCTCCTGAGTTTCTCGCTCAAGATACGTTAATCGCCGGAGCCGGACTTTGCGAGGCTTCGGCGGTTGACGTTCTTGTGCATGAAGGGCCTCGCGGCGTTCAAGAACTGATTCGTTATGGGACGAACTTCGACGAAGAGGACGGACAATATGCCTTAACCAAAGAAGGCGCGCACAGCCAGCGTCGGATTCTTCATGCCAATGGGGACGCGACCGGTTATGAGATCGTTCGGGCATTGGTGGAAAAGGTCAAGAATAACCAGGCTATCGAGCTATGGGAAGATCATTTCGTGCTCGACTTGCTAACCGAGGACGAGGAATGCCGCGGAGCGCTCGTGCAGAAGCCGGACGGGACCCGAGTGGCGGTATTCGGTCTTGCCACCATTTTATGTACCGGCGGTACGGGCCAACTGTATCGCTACACGACCAATCCGGAAATCGCTACCGGAGATGGCGTGGCGATCGCTTACCGGGCAGGCGCGGACATACGGGATATGGAATTTAATCAATTCCATCCGACTGCGTTATGCTATCCGGGAGCTCCGAGATTTCTGATTTCCGAAGCGGTTCGGGGAGAAGGGGCGTACCTACGGAATATTCGCGGCGAGCGGTTTATGGAAAATTATCATCCTCAGCTTGAGCTTGCGCCGAGGGATGTCGTGGCTCGCGCGATCATCAATGAGATGGAAGCGACGAAATCGACTTATGTTTATCTCGATATTACGCATGAATCGCCGGATCTGATTCGGCATCGTTTTCCAACGATCTACGAATATTGCCTGAACTACGGGCTAGATATGACGACGGACTGGATTCCGGTAGCTCCCGCCGCTCATTACATGATGGGCGGAGTGAAGACGGATCTGCACGGAGAGACGAGCATCCAGCGTTTATTCGCATGCGGGGAAGCTTCTTCGACCGGCGTGCATGGCGCGAATCGTCTGGCGAGCAACTCCTTGTCGGAGGCGATCGTATTCGGACAGCGTATCGTTGATAAGATTAACGAACTTTCTCCGAATCGGCTCGCCGCGGATTACGGCCCCGCCGGGGAGAGAGACGTGGTGCTTACGGGAACGCTAATCGAAAGACGGCTGAAGCTACAGAAGAGCATGGTTCGCTACGTCGGACTTCGGAGAGACCGTTCGGGTCTATTAAAAGGGCTTGAAGACTTGAAGAAGCAGCTGCCATTATTCCAGATGAATCTCTCGAAGATAGAAGAGTTGGAATACGCCAACTTGCTTACTTGCGCGCTGCTTGTCGCGGAAGGTGCATTAAATCGCGAAGAGAGCCGAGGCGGTCATTATCGGGAAGATTATCCGGAGAGGGATGATCAGAACTGGCGAGCGCATACGATAATTAATCGGAATAAAGGGATTCACACAGAAAGGGTAGACGACGATGTTTGAACGGGAAAGCGATTGGGCGAACGGAGGACCGGCAGTCGAAGCGGTAAAGGATCAGCTTCGCGCATGGCTTAGCGAGGATCTCGGTTCGGGAGATGTCAGCACGATGTCGACCGTGCCTTATGGCCATCGCTCGAAAGGAATTATTCATGCCAAGCAGGCGGGGATCGTAGCGGGGATGCCGTTAGCCCGCCTTGTGTTTCAGGTCGTGGACTCCGGTCTCCAGTTTGATGCCCGGGTTACCGACGGGACCCGCGTGGAGCGAGGAACGGTACTGGCTGTAGTCGAAGGCTCGACACACAGCATATTGACGGGTGAGCGCCTCGCGCTGAATCTGCTGCAGAGGTTATCCGGAATCGCGACGAAGACGAGCGAATACGTAACGGGGGTACAAGGCACGCAAGCCCGAATTGTCGATACGCGCAAGACGACGCCAGGGCATCGGACGCTGGAAAAATATGCGGTACGGGTCGGCGGCGGTGCGAATCACCGTTTTGGATTGTACGACGCGGTCATGATTAAAGACAATCATATTAAGGCTGCAGGCGGAATTACGTCCGCCGTTCAAGGCGCGAAATCGAGAATTCCTCATACGATGATGATCGAGGTGGAAGCGGAATCGCTGGAACAGGCCGAAGAAGCAGTTCAGGCGGGAGCCCATATCGTGATGCTTGATAATATGAGCACGGCGGCTATGACCGAGGCTGTAGCGATCATTCGCGGGAAAGCTCCGCATATCGTGATCGAGGCGTCCGGAGGGATTACGCCGGACCGCGTAGCGGAGATCGCGGGCAGCGGCGTCGACATTATATCGGTCGGGGGCCTTACCCACTCCTTTCAAGCGCTCGATATCAGTCTGGATTTGAATGCGATCAAGGAGGGCGGCGCTTAATGATCCTGGTCGTGGACGTCGGAAACACGAATATCGTATTAGGTTTATATGAGAACAGAAAGTTAACCCACCACTGGCGGCTAAGCACGAACCGTTCGTCGACGGTAGATGAATATGGCGTCATGATCAGCAACCTGTTTCAATTGGCGGGCGTGAAAGCGGAGCAGATCGAAGGCGTTATTCTCTCCTGCGTCGTTCCTCCGATCATGAATATGTTGGAGAGCTTGTTCGCGAAATACGTGGGCAAAGAAGCGCTAATCGTCGGTCCGGGCATAAAGACGGGGCTTAATATCCGCTACGAAAACCCGAAAGAAGTCGGCGCGGATCGGATCGTGAACGCGGTCGCGGGCATCGAGCAATATGGCGCACCCCTTATCGTGGTGGATTTCGGAACGGCGACGACATTCGATTACATCGACGCTTCCGGAGCCTATCTAGGGGGAGCGATCGTGCCGGGAATCGGCATTTCCGCGGAAGCGCTATACCAGAGGGCGGCGAAGCTGCCCCGGATCGAACTGTCTAAGCCGAAATCCGTGATCGGGCGGAATACCGTTGCGGCCATGCAATCGGGCATCATTTACGGGTATGCCGGACAGGTCGACGGAATCGTCCGGAGAATCTGCAAGGAATTCGGCGTACAGCCGAGGGTCATTGCGACGGGTGGGCTTGCGGAGCTGATCGCGGAGGAATCGGAGACGATCGAACTAGTCGATCCGCTGTTGACGCTGGAAGGTCTGCGCATGGTATATGAACGGAATGGGTAAAAATAGATCGTCGGCGGGGGATTCCTATTCCGCCGAAGGAGGAAGAGCAGCATGAAGGACGAAATCATACGCGGCACGGCTTGGAACGGCGGTTTGCGGGTATTCGCAGCGAGAACGACGGCATTGGTATCGGAATTGCAGCGCAGGCAGGACACTTTTCCTACGGCTACGGCAGCGCTTGGCCGGACGGCTACCGCCGCGGCGATGATGGGCGTAATGTTAAAGGGACAAGAGAAATTGACCGTTCAAGTGAAGGGCGACGGGCCGATCGGTCAGATTGCTGTCGACGCCAATGCCGCGGGCGAAGTACGCGGATACGTGGATCATCCGCATGTACATCTGCCTAGCAACGCACAGGGCAAGCTGGATGTCGCGGGAGTGGTAGGACGGACGGGACTGCTTCATGTGACGAAAGATTTAGGGCTTAAAGATCCCTATCGGGGAAGTGTACCGATCATTTCGGGGGAACTCGCGGAAGATTTCACATTATATTTCGCAGAGTCAGAACAGACTCCTTCAGCAGTAGGGCTTGGCGTTCTTGTAGATACGGACAATTCCGTGATGCACGCAGGCGGTTTTATCGTGCAAGTGATGCCAGATCTTTCGGAGAACCAACTCGTCCGTCTCGAGAATGCGATTGCGGCGATGCCCCACGTCACTTCCTTGCTGGACCAAGGGGAGACGCCGGAAGGCATTTTGCGTTTTCTCGTCGGGGACGATCTGACCATCCATCAGACGCTTGAGCCGATTTTCCAATGCAACTGTTCACGCGAGAGGTTCGAAACGGCGCTGCTCACCATCGGCAGGAAAGAGCTGAAAAACATCATCGACGAGGACGGACATGCGGAGCTTCACTGTCATTTCTGCAATGAAAAATATATGTTCGGGGCGGAAGAGCTGGAGGCACTATATCGTCTTTCGGATCGGGATTAGAGAAGGGATGATATTCGATGAGGGAGACGATACGGCGCAAGCCGCTCGTACTGCTAGCCCTCTTAGCGACTTTGACGGTTTCATCGGGCTGCAGTCCAAATTCTTCTATCGCTCCGACTGCAAGCGGTCCTTCGGAAAAACCCGCGGAGAACGAGATTGTCGCCATGATAGGAGGAACCGCCATCTCACGCCAACAGCTGAATGATCGGCTGCTGGCTTCTTACGGTTCGCAGACGCTTAGAAGCATGATGCTTGAGGCAGCCGTAAGCAAGGAGACCCGGGATTTGGGTATCGAAGTGGCGGACGAGGAGCTTGAACGAGAGCTAAGCTCAATGATGCAAGGCTACGAGGATGAAGCGGCTTTTTACCGGACTATGTACGAGCAGCTGGGCATGAATAAGGAAGAGGTTCGGGAAGACGCCCGATACCGTCTGCTTCTTGAGAAGCTGTCCATCCGCAACGTTACGGTAGAGCCCGCGGAAATCGACCGTTACATAGAGGAACATCGCGAAGAGTTTCAGCCTGACCGGAAATATCAATTGGCGCAGATTGTCGTTCAGACGAAGGAGCTGGCTACGGGGCTGCTCGGCAAGCTTACGCAGGGCGAAAATTTTGCGGAGCTGGCCCGAACGTATTCGATAGACGAGTTTACGGCGGATTCGGGCGGAGAGTTAGGATGGATCGAGGCGAACGACCCGTTCGTGGACGAATCCGTCCTTGCGGAAGCCGCCTCCATGCAAGTGGGAGAGATCGCGGGCCCGATTCCGACCGATCTAGGCTACGCCATCATTAGGCTGGACGCCAGAAGCGCGCTGCGCTCCAGACCGGAAGAGGAAATCCGTTTGGAGGCCCGGAAGCAGTTGGCGTTAGGCAAAGCTATGTCCATGAGGGATCTGGAGGAACAATTGCTGAACAAATACGGAGCGGAAGTCAAAGACCCTTCATTGAAGCGGTAAACGTCCGTGGCGACTAGTTTTTACAAGCTATTGACAATCCTCTCCAGGGTCTGATAAGATGAAAACAGACAAAATACCGACCGTTTTAGTCGGATTAATGCGTGAAGGAAACCAGCCGCACATTTTAGGAGGGAACAAGTCTAATGGCTAAGATTGTTCAGAATGTGACCCAGCTTATCGGCGATACGCCACTCGTTCGTTTGAACCGTATCGTACCTGAAGGCAGCGCGGAAATCTACGTCAAATTGGAATATCAAAATCCGGGTTCGAGCGTTAAGGACCGTATTGCCATCAGCATGATCGAAGAAGCCGAGAAGCAAGGCTTGATCAAGCCCGGCGTTAGCACGATCGTCGAGCCGACCAGCGGAAATACGGGAATCGGCCTCGCTATGGTCGCGGCAGCCAAAGGCTATCGCGCGATTCTCGTTATGCCCGAAACGATGAGCTTGGAGCGTCGCAACCTGCTCCGCGCTTACGGCGCTGAGCTTGTTCTGACTCCAGGATCTGAAGGCATGAACGGTTCCGTCAAGAAAGCGGAAGAAATCGCGAAAGAAAACAAGGATTACTTCTTGCCTCAGCAATTCAAGAACAAAGCAAACGTGAAAATCCACCGCGAAACAACCGGTCCGGAGATCGTCGAGGCGATCAAATCTTTCGACGGCAAGCTGGATGCGTTCGTTTCCGGCATCGGAACGGGCGGAACGATCTCGGGCGCTGGCGAAGTGCTGAAAGAGAACTTCCCGGGCATCAAAGTATTCGCGGTAGAACCGGCAGCTTCCCCGCTGTTGTCCGGCGGCAGCCCTGGCCCGCACAAGATCCAAGGGATCGGCGCAAACTTCATTCCGGACATTCTGAACCGGGATATTTATGATGGAGTCATTCCCGTCGAGAACGAAGATGCGTTCGAGACGGCTCGTACGGTAGCCAAGAAAGAAGGTCTGCTCGTCGGCATTTCCTCCGGGGCAGCGATCTTCGCCGCTTTGAAAGTAGCGAAAGAGCTTGGCGCAGGCAAACGCGTCGTAGCTGTCGTGCCTTCCAACGGCGAACGTTACTTGAGCACTCCTTTATTTAACTTCGATAACTAATTCTAGCATCGATGCAGCCCTCGCCTTAGGCGAGGGCTGTTTTTTGCGGCGGCCCACGGTAATCGGAGAACTTTTGTGGTATTCTGCTTTATATGAGTATGATCGGAGGAACAGTCAGAGTGGAAGTTATCGCGATAGAGCAATGGGAGCAATGGATCGATGAAGGCCGGTATGCCTTGCTTCCTTATATACGTAAATTCAAGCAGGAGGAAGGCCGGATGCTGCCCGCGTTATGGGACGGCGCATGGAAAGACGCTTCGCCCTACGCGTGTCTGCTGGAAAGCGGCAAGGGCGGCAGATATACGATCGTCGGGCTGCGGCCGGTATCGGTCATCGAAGGCAAGGGCGAGACCGCCCGCATCCTCGAACCGATATGCGGAGAGTGGGTCGAGCAGAGCCGAGCGACGGGTGCGCCTCTAGCGCTGCTCAGAGATTGGCTGGCTCCGTGGCAGGCACCTAGAACGACAGGAATTCCTGACTGCGTAGGCGGGGCTTTGGGGTTCTGCGGTTACGACATCGTTCGTAGTCTGGAGAAGCTTCCGGTCTCTTCAAAGGATGATTTGGGCTTACCGGATTACGCGTTCGGACGGTACGAAGAGTTATGGATCGCAGACCATGTGGAGAGAACGGTCATCTGCGCGGTTCATGTGAGAGCGGAGAAGTTGACGACTCCGGATCACTTGAGGCGGATTTACGATGAGGCCGGACAGCGCGCGGCGGACATGGAGAAGCAATGGGACGAGTGGCTGTCATATGGCGAAACAGCCGAGCAACAGGCGCAGTTGCGTCGAATGCGGGAACGGATGGAGCAAGACAACCTTCAGATCGACGTGGAGAAACTACCGGGCTTGTCGACTTCGATGACCAAGGAGGAGTATCAGGAAGCGGTACGAAGGATACAGCAATATATCGGGCAGGGTGACGTTTTCCAGGTCAACCTGGCGCTGCGTCAGAGCAGACCGTCGGGAGCGGCTCCGGAGACGCTGTACGAATGGCTTCGGCTCGTGAATCCTTCTCCGTATATGGGCATGCTGCGAGCGCCGTCTTTCTCGCTGGTCAGCGGTTCGCCGGAACTGCTGGTCAAATTGGACGACACCCGGCTTTCCACAAGACCGATCGCGGGTACGCGCCGACGGGGAAGAACGCCGGAAGAAGACCGGGCGATGGAGGAGGAGCTGCTCGGCAGCGAGAAGGAGCGGGCGGAGCACGTCATGCTCGTCGATCTGGAACGCAACGATCTCGGACGCGTCGCCGAGTATGGCACGGTGAAGGTGCCGGAGCTGATGTCGGTCGAACGTTACTCGCATGTCATGCATCTCGTGTCGCAGGTGGAAGCGAACCTGGCGAAGGGCAAAGACGCGTTAGACGTATTGGCCGCCGTTTTCCCGGGCGGGACGATTACCGGAGCGCCTAAGATCCGCACGATGGAAATTATCGAGGAGCTTGAACCGACTCGTCGTGGCCCTTACACGGGCTCTATGGGATGGATTGACTATAGCGGCAATATGGAATTTAATATAATTATTCGTACGATCGCTGTTCAGAACGGGATTTGCCATATTCAAGCAGGGGCAGGCATCGTGATCGATTCCGAACCGGAGCGGGAATTCCACGAATCCCTGAACAAAGCCAAGGCGCTTTGGAAAGCGGTGCAGTACAGCGAAGGGCAAGGTGGACAGTAATGATTCTGGTCATTGACAACTACGACTCCTTTACGTATAACCTCGTGCAATATTTGGGAGAGCTCGGCGAAGAAATCGTCGTTCGCCGCAACGACGAGATCGATTTGGACGGTATCGCCAAGCTGGCCCCGGACCATATATTAATTTCACCGGGACCATGCACGCCAAACGAAGCGGGCATCAGCCTCGCGCTGCTCGATCGGTTCAAAGGCGAAATCCCGATTCTCGGCGTCTGCCTTGGCCATCAATCGATCGGACAGGCCTTTGGCGGGGAAGTCGTTCGGGCGGGCGAGTTAATGCATGGCAAGACATCGGAGATTACCCACGACGGACGCACGATCTTCGAAGGGGTTGCTTCTCCTTTTACAGCGACTCGTTACCACTCCTTGATCGTCAAGCGCGATACGCTGCCGGACTGCCTGGAGATCAGCGCGGAGACGGAAGATGGCATGATTATGGGCCTGCGGCACAAGGAATATGCCATCGAAGGCGTTCAATTCCACCCGGAATCGATCATGACGGACTACGGACTGAAGATGCTGCGCAATTTTCTGGATCTGAAATCGGGCGTCAGAGCATGAAAGTCTTACTGAACGGACAACCGATAGATCGTAACCAAGCCGTGATCTCCGCTTTCGATCACGGTTTTTTGTACGGGATGGGTTTATTCGAGACGTTCCGGACGTACGGGGGTCGCCCGTGGTTGCTGGATCGCCATGCGGAACGTTTGGCGAGGGGCTGCTCCGAGCTGGGGATTCGTTATGAGCCGGACGTCGCGCGTATGGAGTCGGCGGTGAAGGAACTGCTTGCGGCAAACGGACTAGAAGACGGATATATTCGGTGGTCGATATCGGCGGGAGAGGGAGAGATCGGCCTCCCGGCCGGAGAGTACGGGAAACCTAACGAAATCGTCTACGCGAAGGAGCTGGCTCCCGACGATCCGGTCACGCGCAAAGGGAAGACGCTGCGGCTTCTCAAGCTCCCCCGCAGCACCCCGGAGGTCGGGTTGCGGTTAAAATCTTTTCATTATATGAATAATATCGTAGCTAAGCGAGAATTACTCGCTTCCGGAGCATCTCCGGGCACGGAAGGCCTGTTTTTGGATGGGAACGGACGGGTTGCCGAAGGCATGGTCAGCAACGTATTCTGGGCGACTAAGGGGAGACTCTACACGCCGGACGCAGAAACGGGATTGCTAGAAGGCATTACGAGGGAATACGTAATTCGAATGGCAGGGGCCGCGGGCCAATCGGTCGAAGAGGGTCTCTATCGCTGGGGCGATCTGCTGAATGCGGACGAGGTGTTCGTCACGAACTCCATTCAGGAGATCGTACCCGTAACGACATTGGAGAACGAATTCGGAGAGAAACGGCATCCGGGCGGGAAGACGGAAACGGGACCGCTTACGTCCATGTTCATGACGCAGTATCGTGCCGCCGCGGAAAGGAAGACCAAACCATGTTAAAACCGACATTTTACGATCGAAGCTATACTTTCCGGGACGGATTAAAGCTGGAGCTGGGACAACGCACCTTAATCATGGGGATATTGAACGCGACTCCGGATTCTTTCTCGGACGGGGGGCGCTACAACGAAGTGGACACTGCCGTCGAGCGAGCCGAGCGAATGGCGGCGGAAGGCGCCGATATGATCGACATCGGCGGGGAATCGACAAGACCGGGTCACGAGCCCGTGCCGGCCGAAGAAGAAATACGCAGAATCGTTCCGATTATTCGGGCAGTGAAGGAACGCGTCAAGCTGCCGATTAGCGTCGACACTTACAAAGCGGAAACGGCCCGGCAGGCGCTTGAAGCTGGCGCCCACATCGTCAACGACGTGTGGGGATTCAAAGGCGATCCCGCTATGGCGACGGTGGCGGCGGAATACGGCTGCCCGGTCATTCTGATGCATAATCGCGATAATCGGGATTATACGGATTTTATCCCGGACGTTCTTCGCGATCTGGAGGAAAGCGTGGCGCTTGCGAAAGCGGCAGGCATCCCAGACGATCGAATATGGCTCGACCCCGGTCTCGGGTTTGCCAAAGATTACGAGAAAGACCTGGAAGTCATGGGGTGTCTGGGCGATATCGTCAATCTTGGCTACCCCGTGCTATTGGGAGCTTCGCGGAAACGGTTCGTTCAGCGTGCAGTCGGCGTATCGAAGGACGAAGCGGTAGAAGGAACAGGTGCGACGACAGCTCTAGGCATCGCCCAAGGCTGCCAGATCGTGCGCGTCCACGACGTGCTGATGTCCAAGCGAGTGGCGGCGATGGCCGATGCGGTCGTATATCGAGATAAAGCGGGAAGGAACGGGTACTGAAATGGATAAAATGGCGCTAAAACGCATGGTATTTTATGGCTATCATGGCGTTTACCCGGAAGAGAATAAGCTGGGCCAGAAATATTGGGTCGATCTCGATTTGCGTTTGGATTTAAGCCGCCCGGCGCAAAGCGACGATGTCGCGGACACGGTGAACTATGCGGAAATTCACGCGTTGGTGAAGGAAATCGTCGAGGGTCCGCCGGTCAAGCTGATCGAGACGCTCGCCGCAAATATTGCGTCGGCGGTACTGGGTACGTATACTAGTATCCATAAAGCAACGGTATCGGTGACCAAACCGAATCCGCCGTTCGATATTACCTTTGACGGAGTAACCGTAGAGTTGCGAAGGCAAAGGGGTCCGAACGGGAGCATCGTACCTGTAGAGGACTGAACAATCGTGCAAGAAGCATATATAGCGCTTGGAGTGAACTTGGGAGACCGGGAGTCGTCGCTGAAGGAAGCGATCCGCAGGCTGCGGGCGGATGGCGACCTGGAGGTCGACCGCATCTCGGCCGTGTACGAAACCGCTCCGGTAGGATACACCGACCAACCTGCTTTTCTGAATATGACGGCGCGCTTGAAGACCGAACTGGAACCCTTGGCTTTGCTTCGCCGTTTGCTGGCAATCGAGCAAGAGATGGGGCGCGTCAGGACGATTCGGTGGGGTCCTCGAACGATCGACTTGGATTTGCTTGTCTATGGAGACAGGACGATGGACACGCAGGAATTAACGCTCCCGCATCCCCGAATGGGAGAGCGGGCTTTCGTATTGGTTCCGCTTAGGGACGTTTGGCCGGAAGAGCTTCCTTTTCCTTGGGTAACGGAGCTTTCGGCTTTCGACTTGCAAGAGGAGGGTATTTCTCGTTTCGCCGAATGGGATATCCGAGAGCTATGAAAGGAGCAATATAGAAATGCTTAAGATCGGCAACGTAACGATGAATAACAATGTCGTGCTTGCCCCGATGGCAGGGGTCTGCAATCCGGCATTCCGGCTGATCGCCAAGGAATTCGGATGCGGGCTCGTGTGCGCGGAGATGGTAAGCGATAAGGCGATTTTGCACGGAAATAAGCGGACGCTGGAAATGCTGTTCGTCGATGAACGCGAGAAACCGCTGAGTTTGCAGATTTTCGGAGGGGATAAGGAGTCGCTTGTCGAAGCCGTGAAGTTCGTCGACCAGAACACCAACGCGGACATTATCGACATTAACATGGGCTGTCCCGTGCCAAAGGTCACGAAGTGCGACGCGGGCGCGAGATGGCTGCTTGACCCGAAAAAAATATACGAAATGGTGTCCTACGCCGCCGATGCGGCGAAAAAACCGGTTACCGTCAAGATGCGCATCGGCTGGGACGATGAACATATTTACGCGGTAGAGAACGCGCAAGCGGTCGAACGCGCGGGCGGCGCGGCGGTCAGCGTGCATGGCCGCACGCGGGAACAGCTGTACACGGGCAAGGCGAATTGGGATATTCTGCGCGACGTGAAACAAGCGGTGAACATTCCGGTCATCGGCAACGGGGACGTATTCACTCCCGAAGACGCCAAACGCTTGCTAGAGCATACGAATTGCGACGGCGTCATGATCGGGCGCGGAGCGCTCGGCAATCCGTGGATGCTGTACCGCACGGTTCATTTTCTGACCACTGGGGAACTACTGGCCGATCCTTCGGCAAGAGAGAAGATCCGGATCGCCATGCTTCATATGGACCGTCTAGCCGATCTGAGAGGCGACAAGGTCGCGGTGCGGGAAATGCGCAAGCATCTGGCTTGGTACTTGAAGGGTCTGCCGGATTCCGCGGCGGCGAAGAACGCCATCATGGAATTGCAATCCCGGGCGGAAGTGGAATCCGCGCTAGCAGATTACGTGAACAGAGTCGAGGAAATGTTGCGCAGCGAAGCCGGCGGACCTTCTGAAGCGAGCGAAATCCTCGTACACTAGGAGGAAGCGGTTTCAATCGACGCTTTTCCGCGAATTGACATTTTTCAGGGGTTGCAATATAATCGTACCAATATTCGCCCGAGCATCAGGAAAATCGCTGGCTTGCATTGCATGTAGATGTCATGTCGGCGGTGACCGACCATATATTGGATTAGCAACCCCGAAAATCTTTCCCATGACAGGAGATCGGTGATATGAGCGATAAGGAAGTGCTTCTAACCCAAGACGGGCTGAAGAGGCTTGAAGATGAACTCGAAAACCTTAAATCCGTCAAACGCCGCGAAGTCGCGGAACGCATTAAAGTGGCTATCGGCTACGGCGATATAAGCGAGAACTCGGAATACGAGGACGCGAAGAACGAGCAGGCTTTCATCGAGGGCCGAATCATTACTTTGGAGAAAATGCTCCGCAACGCGCGGATTATCAACAGCGATGAAATCGATCCCGAGACGGTAAGCATCGGATCGACCGTCATCGTAGAAGATTTGGAATATGGCGATACGATGGAATATGCAATCGTGGGAACGGCTGAATCGGACCCGCTCAACAACAAAATCTCTAACGAAAGTCCGGTAGGCAAAGCCATTATCGGCAAGAAGAAAGGCACCGTCGTCGAAGTAAGCGTTCCAGCAGGTATCATTCAATATAAAATTGTCGATATCAAAATGTAGCTTACGCGACTTGTCGCGACAGATGAGACGTTAGTCGCCGTCACGAGGACGGAGAAGCCGATTGACTGGGATAAAAAAGCTTCCTACGGAAGCTTTTTTGCCTGTTCATCGTAGATTACCGCTTGCGCACGGTCATTACAGATATGAATCGAAGGAGAACGAAATCATGGAACATACGGAACAGAATGAAACGGTCGAATTAGGCGAATTGTTGCAAATCCGTCGCAACAAGTTGGACGAGCTGCGGGCGCTTGGCATCGATCCATTCGGCACGAAGTTTAATCGCACGCATCATGCGGGCGAGCTTCTAGCGCAGTATTCGGAGCTGTCGAAGGAAGAGCTCGACGAGAAGGCGGTCGAAGTTCAGGTTGCCGGCCGGATCATGACGAAGCGCAGCATGGGTAAAGCCGCGTTCGCGCACCTGCAGGATCTGAGCGGCAAGATTCAAATCTACGTCCGCCAGGACTCGGTGCCGGAAGATAAGTTCAAAGCGTTCGACCTGCTCGATATCGGCGATATGATCGGCGTGAAGGGTGTCGTGTTCAAGACGAAAACCGGCGAGACATCGATCAAAGTCGACGATCTCGAAGTGCTGACTAAATCGCTGCTTCCGCTTCCGGATAAGTTCCATGGTTTGAAGGACGTGGAAACACGCTACCGTCAACGGTACGTGGATTTGATCGTGAACCCGGACGTTCAGAAAACGTTTATTACCCGTTCCCGAATCATTCAATCGATGCGCCGCTATTTGGACGACCGTGGCTATTTGGAAGTAGAGACGCCTACGCTTCATTCGATCGCGGGCGGTGCGGCTGCACGTCCATTCATTACGCACCACAACGCGCTGGATATGCAGCTCTACATGCGGATCGCGATCGAGCTTCATTTGAAGAGATTGATCGTCGGCGGCCTGGAGAAGGTGTACGAGATTGGCCGGGTATATCGTAACGAAGGGATTTCGACGCGCCATAATCCGGAATTCACGATGATCGAGTTGTACGAGGCATATGCCGACTATGAAGATATCATGAGACTGACCGAAGGATTGATCGCGCATATCGCGCAAGAAGTTCTCGGTACGACCAAGATTACCTACCAAGGTCAAGAAGTCGACCTGACGCCGGCATGGCGCAGAGTGTCGATGACCGAGTTGATCCGCGAGACGGTCGGCGTCGACTTTACGGCGCAGATGACGGACGAGGAAGCGCATGCGCTCGCTAAGGAGCATAAGGTTCCCGTAGAGAAGCACATGTCGTTCGGCCATATCGTCAACGCGTTCTTCGAAACATTCTGCGAACATACATTGATTCAGCCTACGTTCGTCACGGGGCATCCAGTGGCGATCTCGCCGCTTGCGAAGAAGAACGAGGCGGATCCGCGCTTTACGGATCGTTTCGAGCTATTTATCGTAGCGCGTGAACATGCTAATGCATTTACCGAGTTGAACGATCCGATCGACCAACGCCAGCGCTTCGAGTCGCAATTGGCGGAGAAGGAAGCGGGCAACGACGAAGCGCACGAGATGGATGACGATTTCATTCGCGCGCTGGAGTACGGCATGCCGCCGACAGGCGGACTCGGCATCGGCGTCGACCGTTTGGTCATGCTGCTCGCGGATGCGCCATCGATCCGCGACGTTCTGCTCTTCCCTCATATGCGCGATCGTTCGGACGGCTAACGTATATTGGAACGATTAGCGATGGAAAACATCGTACTTTCGCTTTATGGAGCATCGGCTGGGGGCAAGTAAGATGAAAAACATCGTTATGAGGAGCGTTTTGCTGCTATAGATTAGTCTCTGGGGAGATTAGCGATGAAATTCATCGTATTTCCACCTGGCGGGGTGCGGTTCGGGAGCGAGTATGATGAAAAACATCGCTATTCAGATCGAGGGTTAGCGCTGCGGCGTGCGAGAAAGGACCGTTAGGGGCGATCCTGACGGTCCTTTTCTTATGAGCAGGAAGGCCTTATAAATGTATTTAATTTCCATGCATAAAAAGGGTTGCAATTGCCTGGCCGCCTGTGCTATATTATTTAAGTCGCCGTTAGCGCGGCAGACAAAACGAAACACCGATTGTTCTTTGAAAACTGAACATTGAGCGTAAGAAACAAAAACGTCGAAAGACGAAACCAGCAATACAGATTGAGCCTTTAGGCTCTCTATTATGGAGAGTTTGATCCTGGCTCAGGACGAACGCTGGCGGCGTGCCTAATACATGCAAGTCGAGCGGAGTTATTTAGGAGCTTGCTCCTGAATAACTTAGCGGCGGACGGGTG
>NZ_VNJJ01000021.1 GCF_007786475.1 Cohnella terricola
CACCCGTCCGCCGCTAAGTTATTCAGGAGCAAGCTCCTAAACAACTCCGCTCGACTTGCATGTATTAGGCACGCCGCCAGCGTTCGTCCTGAGCCAGGATCAAACTCTCCATAATAGAGAGCCAGAAGGCTCAATCTGTATTGCTGGTTTCGTCTTTCGACGTTTTTGTTTCTTACGCTCAATGTTCAGTTTTCAAAGAACAATCGGTGTTTCGTTTTTGTCGTCCGCGCTAACGGCGACTTTTATAATATATCACAGCTGACTAGTGTTTGGCAACAGGTATTTTTTGGTTACCTTGTTTGCCTCGTTTTACTTCGTCCGCTACTGCCCTCGAAAAGCGGGGCGAAAGCTAATTTAACACATATTCTACGATAAGGTCAAGCATTTATTTTAATTTATTTCGATTTTGATTAAGTTTTATTGCTTTGCGACTTTAATCCAAGAGCATAACGTGATAATTCCCGCGGCGGAGCTATGCGTGCATACATTCGAAAGATAATCTTATAGCGCCTGGAGATCGCCTCCTTCACGGAGGCGTCAAGCCGCCGATCGTTTAGATCGAACAACATTTCGTCCATTTCCTTGCGCAATAAATAATCGAATTCCTTGCATTCCTTATCCGTAAACATCATTCCGAGCATAAAGGGGAGCCCCTCCTGTGAATAGGCAGCGTCGAGCCCCGCGTCGCCCGTTAGAGCGATTCGCCTGGCATCGTCCTACTGTTATGCTCCTTTTTTGCCTTCTTTATGTCTCTAAGATTTAGATAACCATAAAGTAATCGTACTTTCGACAGCGGCAGCCAGCAACAGTAATACAACGACTACGATGAGGGCGGGCACCGCTCCCGTCGCCGTCCGCACGAACGGCTGCCAAGGCTCCTTTTTACCGAAGGCCGATCCGAATATCCCTTTAATCAAGGTCATCCCAAACCGCAACCCGAACGCACAAGCTAGAAAAACCGCCGTCAATTCGAATATTCCGTGCGGCAGAATCCCCTTTACGATTAGAAGAAACATATTTTCGCCCTTGTCGGAAAGTATGGATAACATGTATCCCAGGATCATTCCATTGGAGACTAGCATCACAAGCGGCATAATTCCGGCAATAATGCCAAGTCCCATTACCATAAGGGTGCTAAAAATATTGTTCGCCGTGATCAGCAGAAATGCCGTCCATTCCGGAGTTTCGGACTTCACAATCGAATCCGAGATCGCCTTCACTCCTTTTATCTGCTGTTCCAGAAAATCCGCAGGCGCACCAGATGTACCTCCGATAACCACCCCCGCGAAAAACAGCATCGCCGAGAAAATAAAGTACGGACGAATTTCCTTCCACGTTTGCAACAGTCCCTGACGCGAGAACATGCGGCTTTCCCCCCATTTGACCAACTATTGATCCTAGATTTTGCGTTATTTCAGTCCTATGTACGGTTTTATTAATCCCATGCGTAGAGATATCGGCTCCGTTCGACTCATGCACGTGCGTTACTGCGCCCGGCTACGGGAGCCTTGTAATGAACGGGCATCGGAGATAAGGAGTCGATATCTCGGAGCCTTGATATCTCGGAGCATATAAGTCTATGGGTCAAGCATACATTGATAGTATCCAAGCCTGCGGCTGTCCGGAATTCCATCAGCCGTCAAGCGTTAATCCCGGAAGGAGCCGATGATTTCCATGAATCATTTTTTCGTTTTTAATGGACGGCGCATTAAGAAAGTATTTTTTCTTACGGTCGCGGCCATTCTGTCCATTTCCGTCATCTGGGTGGAGAAAAACAATCTCAACGTGTTCGCCCCTCACCCTCCCGCAGCCGTCTATAACGTCCCGACAGAACGCAAAGTTGTCGCCCTTACGTTCGATATCAGTTGGGGAGAGAAACGCGCGGAGCCCATTATCGATATTCTGAAAAACAAGGACGTAAGCAACGTCACATTTTTCCTGTCTTCTCCCTGGAGCAAGGCTCATCCGGATATCGTCAAGAAAATATCGGAAGCCGGTTATGAGATCGGAAGCCACGGTCATAAGCACGACAATTACAGCCAATATAGCGAGGAAGACATTCGTAAGCAAATTACGATCGCCGACGGTATTCTTAAAGATATGACCGGCAAATCGCCTAAATTGATCCGGATGCCCAATGGAGATTTCGACAAACGCGTGCTTCAAATTGCCGAAAATATGAACTATAAAGTCATCCAGTGGGATACGGACTCCTTGGACTGGAAAAATCCAGGCGTCGAGACGATCGTCGATCGTGTCGTGAACAAAGCCCATCCCGGGGACATTATCCTGCTGCACGCGAGTGATTCCTGCAAGCAGACGCACGAAGCTCTTCCGATCATCATCGATCAATTGCGTGCCAAAGGTTTCGAATTCGCTACCGTCTCCCAACTGATCAGCCAAACTGAAACCCAAGGCAAAACCGTTCAGGACCGTTCCGCTTGGAACGAGCTAGCTTCGCCTTATTTCACTTAGCAGCCGCCGGGGCTGCTTGAGCACCTGCAGGTTTGCCTAATATTTTGTGCAATTGCATGATCTGATAAGCGTTGCAGATATATAATGGCACCATTTGATACATCAAAGACGAGATGTCTCCGGTTCTGAACACCGGGATCGATTCCATGACTGTGATCGCCACCATGAAGAAAATCGTCGGAATCCAAGCTCCGGCGGAAGTTTGACTAACCTTCAGCCAGGCGACCAGAACCGAGGCAGCGAGCAGCGCGAGCGGTACCAGCCAGAATGTAACCGCCGGAAAATTCGTGTCATACGTCCAATAGGCGATTTCCACCAGAACGAACAACGCTAGAAAACCCTGTATGGCTACCCAGGAATACGGACGCTTGAAAATGCTTCTTGCTATGTAGTTCAGCATCAGATAGGCGAAAAAGCCCATATGAGCAAAAGCGCCGAACGTCATTCCGATTAAAGCCATCATTAAGACGTAAGATAACCAACCGCTTGCCTCCACATTGCGGAAATCGGGGTTGAACAATTGAATACATACGCTGCCGATTACGGTTACGATGGCTCCGATCAAGATCGTTGTACCGAATAATTTCATCCATTTACGTAAATTCAAATCCAGAAACCTCCTCTAAGTCGTCAAAACCATTTTACCATGAACAACATAAAAAGCCATGAATAACTCCTTATATTCACTAGCCTGTCGAAGCATACTACAGCCATTACCCTATAGAAAGGGAGCTGGTCGGTATGCGGTCCCGATTATTGTTCGGGAGTTTATTAGGAGCGTCCCTTCTGCTCTCGTCGTGCGGACAAGAGTCCGGAGGCAGCAGCGGCGGGCAGATGAGTTATAAAGATGTCAAATCCATGGTGATCGACATTCTCGGCTCGGAGGAAGCCCAGAAAGCGATGGAGAAAGCCTCCAATGCCCAGTATGGCGAAAGCACGCTGCAGATGAAGAGCATGACCCCTTCGGATCAAGCGCAAGTCAGACTCGCCGTGAAAGACGTTCTTACGGCGCCGGAATATTCATCGGTGCTCCAGAAGATCATGTCGGACCCGAAATTCGCCGGGGAATTCGCCAAAGCGGTGAGCAAGGATAACAAACAAATTCATAAAGATCTTATGAAAGATCCGGCTTATCAAAAGGAACTCGTCGATGTATTCAAAACACCTGAATTAACCAAAGTCATTACCGATTCATTGAAAAACCCCGACGTTCGCAAAGTGATCATGAACTCGGTCACCGAGCAGATGCAGAATCCGATCTTCAAACTCGAAATCATGAAGCTTCTTCAGAGCGCGGTTAAGGAAGAACTAACTCCGAAATCGGAAAAAGGCGGAAAAGGCGGGGAGGGCGAGGGCGAAGGCGGAGAAGGCGGTGGTGGAGAAGGCGGCGGTCAAGGCGGTGGCGGTGGAGGCGGTGGCAGTTAACACCGTCTTTCGTAAAAAAACGGTTGAACGGAGTAATCCCGTTCAACCGTTTCTTTATTTGCCGCAGCGTTCGATTACGGATTGCGCAAGCACTAAATATTCTTTCCCGATATCGGAATCCGCCTTGTACACCGATGGCGAGAAATCCGGTTCCGACGGATGATTGTCCGGGGCGCCAAGCGGGAATTGCGCGAGCAATTCGGTATTAAGCGTCTCGGCAAGCTTGCCCCCACCGCCGCGTCCGAATACGTATTCGCGATTTCCCGTTTCTTTGCTCTCGAAGTAGGACATGTTCTCGACGACGCCGATAATCTGGTGATTCGTCTTGATCGCCATCGCTCCCGCGCGCGCTGCAACGAAGGCAGCCGTGGCGTGCGGCGTAGTGACAATAATCTCCTTGCTCTGCGGAATCATCTGATGGATGTCGAGTGCGACGTCGCCCGTTCCCGGCGGGAGATCAAGCAGTAAATAATCGAGCTCGCCCCAATCGATCTCCGCGAAGAAATTGCGAAGCATTTTGCCAAGCATCGGCCCTCGCCATACGATCGGACTGTTGTCCTCGACGAAAAAGCCCATGGACATGACTTTAACCCCTAAACGCTCGATCGGTTTGATTTTATCCCCGACCTGCTCCGGCCTCTCCTCGATTCCCATCATATCCGGGACGCTGAAGCCGTATATATCGCTGTCGATCAATCCGACGCGCTTGCCCTTCCTGGCGAGCGCTACCGCTAGGTTGACGGTTACGGTCGATTTGCCGACGCCGCCTTTGCCGCTGGCGATGGCGATGAATTCCACTCCGTTATCCGGATGCAGAATCGTATCCTGTTCCAGACCGGCTCCATGGCCTCTGACCGGCGCTTCCTTCGGCTTCTCGGCCGATTTGCCCGATGCTCCGGATAGTTTGGCCGATACCTCGGACAACTCGTGCTCGTTCATGGCGCGAATGCGCAGATTCGGCACGGATACGGCTAGGCCGGACAGGGCCTGCGCGATAACTCTCTCCACTTCGGAGGATTGGCCGATGCTGTCCGGATGAAGCACGACGGACATCGATACGGACGATTCCCGGATCATCATATCGCGAACCAGACCGAGGTCGGTCAGGCTTTGTTTAAGCGTTGGTTCCTTCACGGGCTGAAGAGCCTCTAGTACGTTTTCCTTGGTGACCACGATTACGACCCCCATTTGATGTTCACATCCAACCTATTATAACACAGGCTTATCCGATTGACCGGAAGCAAACTTAAGAATTCCACGATAGATGGATGCGGCGACTTTCCGCTGATATTCTTCGTCCGCAAGCAAATTCGCTTCCTTCGGGTGCGATAGAAAACCGACTTCAATTAATGCGGTTGGCATCTTTAATGTTTTGAGTAGATAAACAGTGTCTGCCTTCTGGGCAATCCGCTCCGTATTCCCGAGCATACTGCGAAGCTCGGACTGAATATCAGTCGCCAAGCGCTTGCCTTCGGCATTTTCGGTGGAGTAGAACGTTTGAGCTCCCGACCAACGCGGGGACGGAATGCTGTTCATATGGATGCTGATTGCCAGATCCGCCCGCTGATTGCTGACTTGATCGGCTCTTTTCAACAAATCCTCCGTCTTGCGCCGCGCATACCCCTTCGTTTCCGGAAGAGCCAGGTCGTAATCCCCTTCACGCGTCAGCAACACGATCGCGCCTGACTGCTGCAGGTAATCTCTTAGATAAAGCACGATCGCAAGATTCAAATCCTTCTCAATTACTCCGCTGCGACTTACCGCGCCCCCGTCCGCTCCGCCGTGCCCGGCATCGAGCGCGATCACCTTGCCGGATAACGGAAGTGTCCAATGCGTCCATGTCCTCGAAGACGGAATCTCGTTCAGAAATATGACGGCGGTAAACAAAATAAGGCATGCTACGATTCCGATTCTGATCATCGCTTGCCGGGTCATCCATATGACCATGCGTTTTCGTCCGATCAATCGCCCTCGCCATTGATTGCGCTGTCCATGTTTAAACAATAAAATCCACCTCGCCCCGGGAAAACTCCCTACATCATATGGGACAAGGTGGACTTTTATGATTTAGATCGAATAAGATTTGCTGGCTTCCGCCATTCCTTCGATCAAGATCGACGCAACTTCAGGCCGCGAAAATTCGGGAGGCGGGCAAATTCCGTCGCGAAGCAACGCGCGTACTTTCGTTCCTGACAGAGTCAGATGATCTTCTTTGCTATGCGGGCATGTTTTGCTCGAGGCCATATTTCCGCATTTAGTGCAGAAGAAGCTGTGCTCGAAATAAAGAGGTGTAATCCCCAATTCTTCCGGAGCGAACGACTTCAGCAGATCCTGCGCTTCGTACGTACCATAATAATCGCCGACGCCGGCATGGTCTCGGCCGACGATGAAATGCGTGCAGCCGTAGTTTTTGCGTACGATTGCATGGAAGATCGCCTCCCGAGGACCCGCATAACGCATGGCCGCCGGAAACACGCCCAAGAATACGCGGTCTTGCGGGTAATAGTTTTCCAGCAACGCCAAGTAGCTCTTCATCCGGACGTTCGCCGGCACGTCGTCGGATTTAGTCTCGCCTACGAGCGGATTGAGGAACAATCCGTCCACGATCTCCATGGCCGCTTTCTGGATATATTCATGCGCCCTGTGCACAGGATTGCGGGTTTGGAATCCGACGACCGTTTTCCAGCCCTTCTCCGCGAACAGGCGCCGAGTTTCCGTAGGGTCAAAATAAAACTCATTGAATTTCTCCGGTACCGGACGGTTCAGCACTTGAATGGCTCCCCCGACGTAAGTATCCGGACGGTCGAACAACTTCACGACGCCAGGGTGCTCCAGATCGTCTGTTTTGAACACCTGTACAGCCTCGTGGCGCTTATCCGCCTTATAAATGCTCTCAATGTCGATCACGCCGTAGATGACGCCGTCTTGCTCGCCAACGAGCGCGGCCTTCTGACCGACCGTTAGTTGACGCGCTTGATCATCCGTTACGGCCAGCGTAATCGGAATGCTCCAGATCACTCCGCTTGTCAGACGAGTATTGTTGACAACAGATAAATAATCATTTTCGTTCATAAACCCGGTGAGCGGGCTGAAAGCGCCTACTCCGATAAGATCCAAATCGGATATCGTCCATGCATTGACAGGGATGGACACCCATTCGGCAGCTTGGGATAACAGTGCTTCGCGCTCTTGTCCCTCGACAATCCGGTTAATCAGTGTTCCGCCATGCGGTAAAATTGCGCTCATGATCTGAGTAGCTCCTTTTTCGCTGTATATATCCCGTTCCCGAAATTATTTATGCAGTCCGCATTCTGTCTTCTCGTTGCCTGCCCAGCGTCCCGAACGAGGATCTTCGCCCGGCATAACCTTCTTCGTGCAATATTCGCAGCCGATGCTCGGATAATTCTGATCGTGAAGCGGATTGTAGATGATATCGTTGGCTCGAATATAATTCCAGACATCTTCAGATGTCCAAGCAGCCAGTGGATTAAACTTCACAAGGCCGAACTTCGTGTCGTATTCCACTTTCTTCGCGTTCGCGCGAGTCGGCGCCTGATCGCGGCGAATGCCGGTAATCCAAGCCTCGTACTGGGATAGAATGCGCGTAAGCGGCTCGACTTTGCGCAGATTACAACAGGCGGTAGGGTCGCTCTTCCACAGTTCCGGCCCATGCTCTGCCTCTTGCTGCTCTGGGGTTAACTTCGATTTGACTTCGACGAACTTCATGTTGTATCTCTCTGCCATACGATCGCGCGTTTCGTACGTTTCTTTGAAGTGGAAATCCGTGTCCAGGTAGAAAATGTCGGTAGATGGGCTGATTTTCTGAATCATGTCCACGAGTACGACGTCTTCCGCTCCGAAACTGCACGCGAACGTAATGTTCGGGAACGTCTCGATCGCCCAAGCAATGACCGTTTCGGGCGAAGCGTTCTCGAATTCCTCCGCTTTCGCGCGAATCAGGTTTTCCTTCTCGATTAAGTTCATGACAACACCCTCCGCTTAAACCCTAGTATTTAAGTATGAATACACCATATTATACGCTCATAGACGTAATAGTTCAATCTATACTTATGACGCCAAGTTTGATACTAGGGCAACAAAAAAACGCCTTTCTCTCCATATAGTATGGGAGAAAGGCGTTTCTGCCGGAACGATATTAACGTTTCGAGAATTGCGGAGCGCGACGAGCGGCTTTCAAGCCGTATTTCTTACGTTCCTTCATACGAGGATCACGAGTCAGGAATCCAGCTTTCTTGAGCGCAGAGCGAAGCTCTGGATCCGCTTTAAGAAGAGCGCGGGAGATTCCGTGACGGATCGCGCCGGCTTGGCCGGACGTACCGCCGCCGTGAGCGAGTACAAGCACGTCGTACTTGCCTGTCGTCTCGGTCAGGTTCAACGGTTGTTTTACGATCAGCTTCAACGTTTCTACATCGAAGTAGTCGTTGATTTCGCGTTTGTTGATGACGATGCGGCCTTCACCCGGCACGAGGCGAACTCGCGCTACGGAGTGCTTGCGGCGACCCGTTCCTAAATATTGCACTTGAGCCATTCGAAAGACCTCCTTTATTATCCGCGAAGTTCGTAAACTTCAGGTTGTTGGGCTTGATGTGGATGTTCGCTGCCTGCGTACACTTTAAGTTTGCCTTGCAGTTGATGTCCCAGCTTGTTCTTAGGAAGCATGCCGTATACAGCCAACTCGATAATGCGGGCAGGCTTTCTGTTCAGCATTTCCTGAGCGGTCGTTGTTTTCAATCCGCCTGGATAGTGGGAGTGCGTGTAGTATTTCTTTTGTTGCAGCTTCTTGCCTGTCAGAACGATCTTCTCTGCATTGATAACGACGACGAAATCGCCAGTATCGATGTGAGGAGTAAATTCCGGTTTATGTTTGCCGCGGATCAAAGCTGCGACTTCGCTGGCCAGACGACCGAGAGTCTTGCCTTCGGCGTCGATCACGTACCATTTGCGCTCGACTTCAAGCGGCTTAGCCATGTAAGTTGTACGCATGAAACATCCTCCTTCGGGTAATTTCCCTGCTTTTATATGGAACGTTAATCGCATTCGATTATCGTTCATGTTTGATTTATCTTGTTGGGGTATTGCCTGGTGCGACGTGTTTGACTTGGATGTTGGAGAACGATCGAAGCCGTCTCCTTCAAACACACCAAAAGCGCGACATTTCTGCGCTGGGGCCGTGGGTAGCCACGCAGAAAGCACAAAATTTATTGTACATCAAAGCGGAGTGTTATGCAAGCAAAGATTTGCAGGCTCAGCTCCGTTCAATCGTCCCAACTTACTCACTTAAAGGAAGCGCCTCATAGACGACTTCCCATAGACTGAGACCTTGCGGCATGGCCGTCGGTCCTGCCTTCGAACGATCCCGAGCGGCTAGAATGCGCGCCATATCCTCCGGAGTTCTCTTGCCTTCCCCGACTTGAACTAGCGTGCCGGCAATGATTCGCACCATATTATAAAGAAATCCCGTTCCCGTCACGTACAAATGAACGACGCCGCGCTGCTTTCCGACATAATGAATCTCATCCCAAGCGCGCCCGTATATCGGGTTAGCGTACAGACTCTCCTCCGATCCACTCTCGAGCTCGAGACTGGCCTTTAGAATCGTCCGTACGTGGCTCGGTTTGGTCGATAACGGCGACGTATACGACGTGAAGTCATGTTCGCCGATTAAGCAAGCCAGCCCTGCCTTCATTCCTTCGATATCCAGCGGCGTCGGATGATGGAACTCGTAACGTCTGCGAAAGAGATCCGGCGTTCGGTTGCAATTGATCGTGTATCGATACGTTTTATTCAAAGCATGATGTCTGGCGTGAAATTCGTCGGGAACGCCATAGACGCTCTGAACGACGATATCTCCCGGCAGCCGCGTATTGAGCGCGATTGCCCACCGTTCGATCGGGATACTCGATGACGTGAGGAAGTTAACGACTTGGCATCTGGCGTGCACTCCTGCGTCCGTCCTGCCGGAGCCCATTAACTTCACATGCTCCCCGGACAAATGATAGATCGCCGCCTCCAGCTTATCCTGAATCGTATGGCCTCCGGGTTGGCATTGAAATCCCTGGTAGTCCGTGCCGTCGTAGCTGACGACGAGAGCGATATTACGCACAGGCTCACCCTCCAAGCATAACGGAATCGCCGGTCTTACGCCGGCTGTCGCTGACCACAAAAAAAGGATGATCCGAATGCGGGATTCGGTCCATCCTTCTTTGCTCCGTTCTTACGCGCGATCCACGAGCTCGAGGTACACCATCGGAGCCGAATCTCCGCGACGAGGTCCGAGTTTCAAGATGCGAGTATATCCGCCTGGACGTTCCGCGTAGCGCGGAGCGATCTCGGAGAACAGTTTCTGGATGGCGTCTTGTTCGCCATCTAGGCTTTCGCGACGAACGAATGCCGACACTTGACGGCGCGCGTGCAAGTCGCCGCGTTTCGCCAGCGTGATCAGACGTTCTGCGATAGAGCGAACTTCCTTGGCTTTCGCTTCGGTCGTTTGAATGCGCTCGTACAGGAACAGGTCGGTCGTCAGATCGCGAAAAAGAGCTTTCCGCGCGCTGGAGTCACGACTCAGTTTTTGATAGGCCATTTGTTTTTCCCCTCCTCGTTGCTATTCCTCGAAACGCAAGCCCAATCCGAGCTCTTCCAGCTTCTCTTGTACTTCCTCCAAAGACTTGCGGCCCAAGTTGCGAACCTTCATCATGTCTTCTTCGGTTTTCGTGATCAGCTCTTGCACGGTATTGATACCGGCGCGTTTCAAGCAGTTGTAAGAGCGAACGGAAAGATCGAGCTCTTCGATGGTCATCTCGAGCACTTTCTCTTTCTTGTCCTCTTCTTTTTCTTTCATCGTTTCGGTATCTTTAGCCTCATCCGTGAGCCCCACGAACAAGGATAAGTGATCGGTAAGGATCTTCGCGCCCAAGCTCACCGCTTCTTCAGGACGGATACTGCCATCGGTCCAAACTTCAAGCGTAAGCTTGTCATAGTTTGTAACTTGACCGACGCGCGTATTCTCGACCTGATAGTTCACGCGAGTAATTGGGGTATAGATCGAGTCGACCGGAATGACGCCGATCGGTTGATCTTCCTTCTTGTTCCGATCCGAAGGGACATAACCCCGTCCGACTCTGGCGAAAATGCGCATGTGCAGACGAGCTCCCGAAGCCAGGGTCGCAATATGCAGATCCGGATTCAGAATTTCTACGTCGCTATCCGCGCGAATGTCGCCAGCCGTAACGATGCCATCGCCTTCCGCATCGATCTCGAGCACTTTTTCCTCATCGGAGTGAATCTTCAGCGATAGACGCTTCAGATTGAGAATGATCTGAGTGACATCCTCGATAACTCCCGGAATCGTGGAAAATTCATGGAGAACGCCGTCAATCTGAACCGACACGACGGCTGCGCCCGGTAAGGACGACAGCAGAATGCGGCGCAAAGAGTTGCCGAGCGTCATGCCGTATCCGCGTTCCAGCGGTTCTACGACGAAACGCCCGTATCTCTTATCGTCCTGAATTTCCACCGAATCGATTTTTGGTTTCTCGATCACTATCATAACCAAAACCTCCTTCAAAACGTCGCTGACGTTGCCCATTGTACACCCAGGCCAATTGACCCGGCCTTTAACAAGGAGAAATGTTTATGGGGTAAACCGTGTAGTATGCCTAACCGTTACAACCATTATTCTCAAGTTGTTCTTGTTTGATACCACAACAGCAACGATGTTATACGCGGCGGCGCTTCGGAGGACGGCATCCGTTATGCGGGATTGGAGTGACGTCACGGATCATGCTGACTTCAAGACCTGCAGCTTGCAACGAACGAATCGCGGCTTCGCGGCCTGCGCCAGGACCTTTAACGGACACTTCAACCAAACGCATGCCGTGTTCCATTGCAGCGCGGGCTGCAGATTCGGCTGCCATTTGTGCAGCGAACGGCGTGCTCTTACGGGAGCCCTTAAAGCCAAGGTTACCCGAGCTAGCCCAGGAAACCGCGTTTCCATGCGGATCCGTAATCGTCACGATTGTATTGTTAAACGTGGAACGGATATGTGCCACGCCGGAATCAATATTCTTCCGATCACGACGCTTGGTACGAACGACTTTTTTGCCCTTTTGTGCCATGTTTGTTAACCCCCCTTATTACTTCTTCTTGTTCGCTACCGTACGACGCGGACCTTTGCGTGTACGTGCGTTCGTCTTCGAACGTTGTCCGCGAACCGGCAGACCGCGGCGGTGACGGATGCCTCGATAGCAGCCGATTTCAATCAGCCGTTTGATGTTTAGTGCAATCTCGCGACGAAGGTCGCCTTCGACTTTCACTTCTTTGTCGATCGTTTCGCGAAGACGAGCCAGCTCATCTTCCGTCAGATCGCGAACGCGAGTGTCGGGATTGACGCCCGTGGACGTCAGAACCTTCTGAGAAGTGGATTTACCGATTCCGAAGATGTACGTCAGAGCGATTTCCACGCGCTTGTCGCGCGGGAGGTCAACACCAGATATACGTGCCATTAATGGGGGCACCTCCTTCTATATTAGCCTTGTTTTTGTTTGTGCTTCGGGTTCTCGCAGATCACCATCACGTTGCCTTTGCGACGAATGACTTTGCATTTTTCGCAAATCGGCTTGACCGACGGTCTCACTTTCATGATAATACCCTCCTTAATTGTGGAGCGAACGAACTTATTTGCGGTAAGTGATACGGCCCCGCGTCAAATCATAAGGTGACAGTTGGATAACAACTTTATCCCCCGTCAGAATCCGTATGAAATGCATCCGGAGTTTACCGGAAACATGCGCAAGGATTTGATGTCCGTTCTCGAGTTCCACCTTGAACATGGCATTCGGCAGCGGTTCAATGACCGTTCCTTCTACCTCGATGACGTCCTCTTTGGCCACCGTCATTCTCCTTTCTCTACAGCATGCATTTCAGTGCGCCCGGCTGTGCGTCGTTGTGCGATCACGAGTCGGTTGTCACGCGCGAGATCGATGCTGCGGAGTCGTGCTCTTGCATCTCGGCCTGAGCAAGCCTCTGTTCGATTTGGCCGATCGCGTGCCGAATTTTTGCATTCGTTACGCGGCCGGTTTCGCGAAGACTGTTCGCGACCTCTTCGCTTCGGGTGCCGAGCGGTTCGAGATGCAGCACGTTTTTGCGTTTGGGCCGATCGAACCGGCGTTTATCGCCGTCGGCTACAAGCGCAAATCGTTCTTCGACCAAGGCGATGACTATCGCTAGCTCCCCTTCGTCTCTTCCGCGCCGGCTTCTCACGATATCTCCGGGCGTTAGCTTCACGTTTACCGTCATATCATTCACCTAGCTTGACGCACGAGTTAGAATCTCGTACCCGTCTTCGGTTACGGCAACCGTATGCTCGAAATGCGCGCACAGGGATCCATCCACCGTGACGACTGTCCAGTTATCGGATAGAGTCTTCACGTAACGTTCTCCTATATTAACCATTGGTTCGATTGCCAGAGTCATTCCGGGTTTAAGACGCGGCCCGCGATCGGGCGATCCGTAGTTCGGAATTTGCGGTTCCTCGTGAAGTTCGGCTCCTACGCCGTGTCCGACATACTCCCTCACAACCGAGAATCCCGCCTCTTCGATCACTTTCTGAATCGCATGAGATACGGTGAACAGCCTCACATCGGGACGTACAAGCTCCAAACCTGCATAGAGGGAAGCTTCCGTTACGTCGAGTAGCCGCTGCGCTTCGTCGGATATTTGTCCGACTCCGTATGTCCATGCGGAATCTCCATGATAACCTTGGTACTGTGCGCCGATGTCGATGCTGATGATATCGCCTTCTACTAACTTCCGTGGACCGGGGAACCCATGAACGAGTTCCTCATTCGTAGAAGCGCATATGCTGGCGGGAAAACCGTTATAACCTTTGAAAGAGGGAACGGCACCTTGGCTTCGAATGAACGAATCGGCGATCCGGTCCAGTTCGGCGGTTGTGATCCCGGGAACGATCGCTTGTTTCATCAAGCGATGCGTCTCCGCCACAATCCGTCCCGCCTCGCGCATCAAGTTTAACTCTTTCTCAGACTTGATTACGATCATGGCCGATTACCCTCTGAGAAGAGAAGCGATATCGGCCGTAACCGAATCGATCTCCTTCTCCCCATCTACTTCGCGGAGCAAACCTTTGTCGCCGTAATACGTCAGAAGCGGTGCCGTCTTGCTAGTATATTCATCAAGTCGCGTACCTACTTTTTCTTCCGTATCGTCGGAACGCTGATACAGCTCGCCCCCGTCTTTATCGCAGACGCCTTCCTGCTTAGGCGGGTTGAAAACGACATGATACGTTGTGCCGCAAGTTTTGCAAATCCTTCTTCCTGTTAAGCGGGCGAGCAAGAAGCCGCGATCCACTTTGAGGTTGATGACATGATCGATCTTGCGACCCATATCGGCAAGCATGCCGTCCAGCGCTTCGGCTTGCGCGATCGTCCGGGGAAACCCGTCCAACAGAAAACCGTTGGCACAGTCATCCGCCGCGAGACGATCCCGCACGATGCCGTTCGTCACTTCGTCCGGAACAAGCAGGCCTTGGTCGACGTACTCCTTAGCCTTTTGCCCGAGCGGAGTGCCTTGTTTCATGGCTAAACGAAACGCATCACCGGTCGAGATGTGCGGGATGCCGAATTGCTCGACGATCCGTTCTGCTTGCGTTCCTTTACCGGCGCCAGGAGGCCCCATAAACAAAATGTTCATTGCTGTTCCTCCTGTCCGTCTCGTAGATTACTTATTGATAAACCCTTTGTAGTGGCGTTTGATCAATTGACTTTCGATTTGTTTCATCGTCTCCAGAGCAACCCCGATGACGATAAGCAGCGACGTACCGCCCACTTTCACCGAGTCAGGCAATCCGGCAAGCGTACCGAAGAAGATTGGAATGACAGAGATAATCGCCAAGAACATCGCACCCGCTAACGTGATGCGCGTGATGACTCTTGTCAGGAATCCCTGCGTCGGTTTACCTGGACGAATGCCCGGGATGTAACCGCCGTTTTTCTTCATGTTGTCCGCCAACTGCTGAGGATTGAACTGAACGAAGGTGTAGAAGAAAGTGAAACCGATGATCAATAGAACGTACAACACCATACCAAGCGGTTTGCTGTAACTCATGTTCGTGATGATCCAATGAGCCCAAGGCTGATTGGCAAAGAATCCAGCAATCGTAACCGGGAACATCAGAAGCGATATTGCGAAGATGACCGGGATTACGCCGGCGCCATTCACTTTAAGCGGAATGTGCGTCGATTGGCCGCCGTACATTTTCTGTCCGACTACCCGTTTCGCGTACTGTACCGGAATCTTGCGAACGCCCTGTTGGATGAAGATGACGCCTGCGATAATCAGGATGATTACCAACAAGATAATGATCATCTTCACGATGTTCAGGAACACTTGATCCCCATCCACGAATTGGCTTGCATAGATATCGCGTGCATGTTTTGGAATAGCCGCGACGATCGCCGCGAAGATCAAGATCGAGATACCGTTGCCGATACCTTTCTCGTTGATCTGTTCTCCCATCCACATGAGGAACGCGGTACCAGCCGTCAATACGATCGCAATCATAAGATACGTTGCGACGTTCGGATCGATGACCATTTCGTAGCTGTACATCCGGTTAAAGCCGATCGCCGTAGCGAAAGCTTGGATAAGTCCCAAAATAATCGTACCGTAACGAGTAATTTGAGCCAGCTTCCGCTTGCCGTTCTCGCCTTCTTTCTGCCATTCCGAGAACTTCGGAATAACGTCCATGGAAAGGAGCTGAACGATAATCGATGCCGTGATGTACGGGGTAATGCCAAGAGCAAAGATGGAGAAGTTAAACAACGCACCACCGGAGAACGTGTTCAGAAGGCCGAACAGGTTTGTGCCCTGTTCGTTGGCCATCGTCAGAACGTCCTTGTTAATGTTCGGGACCGGAATAAAGGAACCGATTCGATATACGAACAGGATGAAAAGAGTGAAGAGGATCCTCTTACGAAGGTCCTCGACTTTCCAAATGTTTGTTACGGTCGCGAACATTAGATCACCTCGGTTTTACCGCCGGCGGCTTGAATTTTATCTGCTGCAGACTGAGAGAACTTATGAGCTTTAACAGTCAGCTGCACGTTCAAATCGCCATTGCCCAGAATTTTAATTCCGTCTTTCGGATTTTTCAGTATGCCTTCGCTCAGAAGCAATTCTGGTGTTACTTCCGTACCGGCCGCAAAACGGTTCAACTGATCAAGATTAACGATCGCGAATACCGTTGCGAAACGGTCATTGTTGAATCCGCGCTTAGGTACCCGACGGTACAACGGGTTTTGACCACCCTCGAAACCGGGACGAACTCCGCCTCCGGAACGAGCGTTTTGCCCTTTGTGACCGCGACCGGATGTTTTGCCGAGACCGCTGCCGGCGCCGCGTCCCACACGTTTGCGTGTAAACTTGGAGCCTTCGTTCGGAGATAGCTCATGCAATTTCATCGTACGTCGCACCTCCTTGAGAATTATGCTGGATTAATCTTCTTAAACTTCTTTAACTTGAATCAGGTGACTAACCGTATTGATCATGCCGCGAGTCGCGACATTGTCTTCTCTTACTACGGACGAATGCAGCTTTCCGAGTCCAAGAGATTTCACCGTTTGGCGTTGATTCTCTGGACGGCCGATCAAGCTGCGAACGAGGGTAATCTGAAGCTGTGCCATCTGTTTCCCCTCCTTAACGGAATAGCTCTGCTACGGTTTTGCCGCGCAGTTTCGCTACGTCTTCAGCGCGTTTGAGGCGGGATAACCCTTCCAACGTCGCATTGACCATGTTAATGGAGTTGGAGGATCCCAGCGATTTCGTCAAAATATCGCCGACTCCAGCCAGTTCGAGCACCGCGCGGACAGGACCGCCCGCGATAACGCCCGTACCTTCAGATGCTGGTTTCAGCAACACTTTGCCGGCGCCGAAACTTCCCGTAACGGCATGCGGAATGGTTGTTCCAACGAGTGGTACGAAAACAAGATTTTTCTTAGCGTCATCGACGCCTTTGCGGATTGCGTCAGGAACTTCGGAAGCTTTACCGATGCCCGCGCCAACCCAGCCTTTGCCGTCGCCGACAACGACGAGTGCGCTAAAGCTAAAGCGACGTCCGCCCTTGACGACTTTGGAGACACGGTTGATTTGCACCATTTTCTCCGTAAGTTCCAATGTGTTCGGATCTACACGCAAGTCGTTTACCTCCTTGTGCTCAAAAGTGAATTAAAACTGTAAACCGGCTTCGCGTGCAGCATCCGCCAGTGCTTGAATACGTCCGTGATACAGGTAACCGCCACGGTCGAACACGACGTTCTCGTGTCCTTTATCCTTAGCGCGCTTAGCGATCAGCTCGCCAACTTTACGCGCAGATTCCACGTTGCCGCCGTTTCCGATTCCAGCAAGTTCTTTGTCAACCGTCGATGCGCTTGCCAGCGTGACGCCTTGAACGTCATCGATCAGTTGAGCATAGATATGCTTGGAAGAACGAAACACGGACAGACGTGGACGTTCACTTGTCCCGCTGATTTTCTTACGTACCCGAAGGTGTCTTTTCAGACGCGCTTTGTTCTTATCGGCTTTCGTAATCATCCGCATTGTTCACTCCCTTCAAATTTGACTTAAGCGGCTTTAAGCCGCGTTAAGCTTACTTCTTCTTACCTGCTTTACCTTCTTTACGGATAATGCGCTCGCCTTCGTACTTGATTCCTTTACCTTTGTAAGGCTCAGGCTCGCGTACGGAGCGGATCTTAGCCGCAGTTGCGCCGACAAGCTCCTTGTCGATGCCTTTAACGATGATTTTGTTCTGAGCAGGAACGTCGAATTCGATGCCGCTCTCAGGAACAAACTCAACCGGATGGGAGTAACCAACGTTCAATACCAGCTTCTCGCCGGATTTGCTTGCGCGGTAACCTACCCCGACCAGTTCAAGGTTTCTAGCATAACCTTCGGTTACGCCGTTGACCATGTTCGCAACGACGCTGCGAGTCGTTCCGTGCAACGCACGGTGAAGTTTATTGTCGGAAGGACGTTCAACAGTGATGACGTCGGCTTCGTATGTGACTTTCATATCGCTGTGAAGCGTGCGGGACAAAGTTCCTTTCGGTCCTTTGACCGTAATGACGTTGCTGTCCAGGTTCACGTTCACGCCGTTAGGCACCTGAATCGGTTTGCGTCCAATACGGGACATGGGTACACCTCCAATCGTGTGACAGTTAAATTACCAAACGTAGCAAAGCACTTCGCCGCCGGATTTCCCTTGACGGGCTTCCTTGTCGGTGATGATGCCTTTGGATGTGGAAATGATCGCGATGCCGAGGCCACCCAACACGCGCGGTACTTCAGTAGATTTCGTGTATACGCGCAAGCCAGGCTTGCTAATGCGTTTAAGACCCGTGATAACGCGCTCGTTGTTCGGTCCGTATTTCAGGAAAATGCGGATCAAACCTTGCTTGTTATCTTCGACATATTCAGCGTCGCGGATAAAGCCTTCACGTTTCAGGATTTCAGCAATTTGCTTCTTCACCGTAGACGCAGGCAATTCCACCGACTCATGACGCACCAGATTCGCGTTGCGAATGCGCGTCAACATATCTGCAATTGGATCAGACATAACCATGGGGTAAACCTCCTTCCCGAACTAGGTTGATTACCAGCTCGCCTTTTTAACGCCAGGAATCTGGCCCTTATATGCCAACTCGCGGAAACAGATCCGGCAGATCTTGAATTTTTGCAAAACGGAATGCGGACGACCGCAACGTTCGCAACGCGTGTAAGCTTGGACTTTAAACTTCGGCGCGCGTTGTTGCTTGATTTTCATCGACGTTTTTGCCACTTGCTTTCACACCTCCATTAGGTAACCTTTTGCTAATTGACCGGGTTATCGTCACTTCGCAAACGGCATACCCAATTGGGTGAGCAGCTCACGCGCTTCTTCGTCCGATTGTGCAGTCGTTACGATGACGATGTCCATCCCGCGAACTTTATCGATCTTGTCGTATTCGATTTCCGGGAAGATCAGTTGTTCTTTCAGGCCGAGCGTGTAGTTGCCGCGACCGTCGAACGATTTCGTCGACACGCCGTGGAAGTCGCGCACGCGAGGAAGAGAAATGTTGAACAACTTGTCAAGGAAATGATACATCCGTTCGCCGCGCAGTGTAACTTTGACACCGATCGGCAAGTTCTCACGCAAGCGGAAGCCTGCGATCGATTTTTTAGCGCGAGTGACGACCGGTTTTTGACCGGCAATCTTCTGCATGTCTTCAACCGCAAAATCGATGATTTTAGAGTTGGAGACCGCTTCGCCGACACCCATGTTGATGACGACTTTCTCGATCTTAGGCACTTGCATGACGGATTTGTAGCTAAACTTCTGCATCAGAGCAGGAGTGATTTCATTCAGATAACGTTCCTTCATTCTTGCTGCCATGAGTCACAGTGACCTCCTTTCCGTTCTTACTGCGATTAGTCGATCAATTCTCCGGAACGTTTTGCAACCCGGACTTTTTTGCCGTTGTCGAGCGTCTGGTAACCAATGCGAGTTGGTTTGCCGCTCTTAGGATCGATATGCATGACGTTCGAAACGTGAATTGGCGCTTCGCGTTCAATGATACCGCCTTGTTGGTTTTGTGGATTCGGGCGAGTATGGCGTTTTACCATATTGACGCCTTCGACAAGAACGCGATTTTCGCGCGGGTAAGCTGCGATGATGCGGCCTTTCTTGCCTTTGTCTTTGCCGGAGATGACGATGATATTATCGTCTTTCTTCACGTGCAGTTTATTGTTGTGCGATTCAAGCACTTTTTTCAGACGGGGCATGGGTACACCTCCTTGAGTGTTTCTCCATCGGTGCGTTCCGGAGTCTTACAGAACTTCCGGTGCCAGGGAAATGATTTTCATGAAGTCACGTTCGCGAAGCTCACGGGCAACTGGTCCGAAAATACGGGTGCCGCGCGGGCTCTTGTCTTCTTTAACGATTACTGCAGCGTTCTCGTCGAACGCGATATAGGATCCGTCTTTACGGCGTACCGAACGTTTCGTACGAACGATAACACACTTGACTACGTCGCCTTTTTTGACAACGCCACCTGGTGTTGCTTGTTTAACGGAGCATACGATCATATCACCGATATGTCCTACGCGGCGTCCCGTACCACCAAGCACACGGATGCACATCAATTCTTTCGCGCCGGAGTTGTCGGCAACATGCAGACGCGTAAACGGTTGAATCATCGCAAGGTCCTCCTTTCAGTAACGGGTGAGTCGCTTAGGCCAATACGGCTTTCTCGACGATTTCGACCAGGCGCCATGTTTTGTCTTTCGACAGTGGGCGGGTCTCCATGATTTTCACAGTGTCGCCGATTTGCGCGTCGTTGTTTTCATCATGTGCTTTGAATTTCTTCGTGTATTTAATCCGCTTGTGGTACAGGCTGTGTTTCTTGTACGTTTCAACGGCTACCACAATCGTTTTGTCCATTTTATCGCTGACGACTTTACCAATCTGTACTTTACGATTGTTGCGTTCGCTCATGGTCATCCTCCTTTTCCCGGGTATTAGCCGATGCCGAGTTCACGCTCGCGCAAAATGGTTTTAGCCCGAGCAATTTCTTTCCGCAGATCGCCAAGGCGATGCGGGTTGTCCATTTGGCCGGTAGCCAGTTGGAAGCGGAGGTTGAACAGTTCATCCTTGAAGCCGGCGATCTTCTGTTCGAGTTCCGCCGATGTCAGGTTGCGAAATTCACTGGCCTTCATTTGCTTCACCACCCAGTTCTTCACGTTTCACAAACTTCGTCTTGATCGGCAGCTTGTGCGCGGCAAGACGCATTGCTTCGCGTGCGATCTCCTCGGATACCCCTGCGAGTTCGAACAGTACTTTGCCCGGTTTCACAACGGCAACCCAAGCTTCTACGTTACCTTTACCGCTACCCATCCGAACCTCGAGAGGCTTTTGGGTAATCGGTTTCGAAGGGAAGATTTTGATCCAGACTTTACCGCCCCGTTTAATATAACGGGTCATCGCGATACGGGCAGCTTCGATCTGACGGTTCGTCACCCAGGAAGCTTCCTGCGCTTGCAGGCCGAATTCGCCGAAGTGCACTTCAGTGCCGCCTTTTGCGCGACCTTTCATTTTACCGCGGTGTACTTTGCGGTGTTTAACGCGTTTAGGGACCAACATGATCAGTTGCCTCCTTCCTCAGCAGCTCTTTTCTTCGTCGGAAGGATTTCGCCGCGGTAGATCCATACTTTTACGCCGATACGGCCGTAAGTCGTATGTGCTTCCGCTGTTCCATAGTCGATGTCAGCGCGAAGCGTATGCAGAGGCACCGTTCCTTCGCTGTATCCTTCTTGACGAGCAATCTCCGCTCCGCCCAGACGACCGCTAACGGAAGTTTTGATTCCTTTTGCGCCAGCGCGTTGCGTACGTTGAATCGCTTGTTTCATCGCGCGGCGGAAAGAAACACGACGTTCCAGTTGTTGCGCGATGCTCTCGGCAACGAGGATAGCGTCCAATTCCGGGTTTTTGATCTCGGAGATGTTGATGTGTACTTTCTTGCCGTTCGTAAGTTTGGTCAGTTGGCCGCGAAGCACTTCAACTTCAGCGCCGCCTTTACCAATTACGATACCTGGTTTAGCCGTATGAATCGTAACGTTGACGCGGTTGGCCGCACGTTCGATTTCGACTTTGGAAACCGCAGCTTCTTTCAACTTCTTCTTAAGGAATTCGCGGATTTTGACATCTTCGATCAGAAGGGAGCCGAAATCTTTGTCAGCATACCATTTGGATTCCCAATCACGGATAATGCCGATGCGAAGACCGACGGGATTTACTTTTTGACCCACACGTTGTCCCTCCTTATTTCTCAGATACGACCAGCGTAATGTGGCTGGAGCGTTTGAAAATACTGAATGCGCGACCTTGGGAACGAGGTTGGAACCGTTTCATGGTAGGACCTTCGTTAACGAAGGCTTCGGAAACGACCAATTTGTTCACGTCGAGCTGGTAGTTGTGTTCAGCGTTCGCAATTGCGGAGTTCAGCAGCTTCTCCAGAACCGGAGATGCCGAACGCGGCGTGTGACGCAGAATCGCAATTGCATCGCCGACTTTCTTGCCGCGGATCAGGTCTACGACCAGGCGGACTTTACGAGCCGGAATGCGAATGTTATTCACAACAGCTTTCGCTTGCTGAGACATCGGTGTACCTCCTCCCTTACGTACGTCTCGTGACGATTAAGCCGACGCGGGAGCGCCTTGATCAACCGCACTTCGTAGGGTTATATTAGCGCTTGCCCGTTTTCTTATCGTCGTCTGTGTGACCTTTGAACGTGCGCGTCGGCGCAAATTCGCCGAGCTTGTGACCGACCATGTCCTCAGACACGTATACCGGCACGTGCTTGCGTCCGTCGTATACCGCGAACGTTTGACCCACGAATTGCGGGAAAATCGTCGAGCGACGCGACCAAGTCTTGATCACGACTTTTTTATTCGAACCGGACAGCTCTTCTACTTTCTTAAGCAGATAACCGTCCACGAAAGGTCCTTTTTTCAAACTGCGACCCATGGAATGCTCCTCCCTTCAACGCAACTTGAGAGTTTGCGTTCATGCCGCAATGCAAGCAAGATTACTTGCTGCGGCGACGAACGATATATTTGCTCGAAGCTTTTTTCTTCTTGCGTGTTTTGTAACCCAGAGTCGGTTTGCCCCATGGAGAAAGCGGGGATTTGCGACCGATAGGCGCGCGTCCTTCGCCACCGCCGTGCGGGTGATCGTTCGGGTTCATGACGACACCACGGACAACCGGGCGATTGCCTAACCAACGTTTACGTCCAGCCTTACCGATGTTGATCAGCTCGTGGTCTTGGTTACCGACCGTACCGATCGTTGCGCGGCAAGTTTTGAGAATACGGCGAATTTCGCCGGAAGTCAAACGGATCGTAACATACGTTTCTTCTTTACCGAGCAATTGCGCGCTCGTGCCTGCTGCACGAACCAATTGGCCGCCTTTGCCAGGCTTCAACTCGATGTTGTGGATAACTGTACCAACTGGAATGTTTTCCAGCGGAAGCGCGTTACCAACTTTAATGTCGGCTGCAGGGCCGGACAAGATCACGTCGTTGACTTTAAGTCCTTTAGGCGCGATGATGTAGGCTTTCTCGCCGTCTACGTAGTGAATCAGGGCGATATAAGACGTACGGTTCGGATCGTATTCGATCGTAGCCACGCGTCCGGGAATGCCGTCCTTCGTGCGCTTGAAATCGATAATCCGATATTTACGCTTATGTCCGCCGCCGTGGTGACGAACGGTAATTTTACCTTGGTTATTGCGTCCGGCGCGTTTGGAGAGCGGCGCGAGCAAGGATTTCTCCGGCTCGTTTGTCGTAATCTCTTCGAACGTAGCGATCGTCATTTGACGACGGCTTGCCGTTGTCGGTCTAAACTTTTGAACTGGCAATGGGTTTCCCTCCTTACTTTAGAGAATGATTATACGGAAGCTTCAAAGAATTCCAGCGGTTTGCTGTCTTCGGAAAGCGTCACAATCGCTTTTTTCCATTCGGACGTATATCCGCTGTGTCTGCCGTAGCGCTTCGGCTTAGCAGGCATTCTGAGCGTATTGACGCCGACAACCTTCACTTTGAAGATTTGTTCGACGGCTTGTTTGATTTCGGTTTTGTTGGCTTTCAAATCAACTTCGAATACGTATTTGCGCTGTTCGATGAACTCGCTCGTACGTTCGGTAATGACCGGCCGTTTGATCAAATCGCGGGGGTTCTTCATTACGCGAACACCTCCTCAACTTTGGCGACAGCGTCCTTCGTGATGATCAGTTGATCATGCTTCATCACGTCAAGCACGTTGATTCCTTCGGCAGAAACGAACTTCACGCCGGGAATGTTACGCGCGGACAAGGCCACGTTCTGCTCAAAGTCCGCGGTTACGATAAGCGCTTTGCGGGATACTTTGAGGTTATTCAAGATTTTTGCAAATTCCTTCGTTTTCGGTTGGGCCAGGCTCAGCTGATCCAGAACGATAAGTTGGTTTTCCACAACTTTGCTGGACAAAGCCGATTTAATAGCCAAACGACGAACTTTACGAGGCAATTTGAAGCCATAGCTGCGCGGAGTCGGTCCGAAGACGATACCGCCGCCTTTCCATTGTGGCGAACGAATACTACCTTGGCGAGCACGGCCAGTTCCTTTTTGTTTCCATGGCTTGCGTCCGCCGCCGCGCACTTCCGAACGACCTTTCGTGTCGTGCGTGCCGGAACGAGCAGCAGCTTGTTGAAGCAATACGGCGCTGTGCAGAACGTGAACGTTCGGCTCGAGACCGAATACTCCTTCCGCCAGATCCAATTGTCCGACTTCTTTGCCGTCTACGTTAAATACGGATACTTTCGGCATGAGTGGTCCTCCTTTCCTCTTACGTTACGAATTATTTCTTCACCGCTGTGCGGATTTCGAGATAGCCTTTGCGAGCGCCCGGTACGGAGCCCTTAATCAGCAGCACGTTGCGTTCCAAGTCGACTTTGACGACTTCCAGGTTTTGAACCGTGATCGTCTCGCCGCCCATGCGACCGTGCATTTTTTTACCCTTTGGTACGCGGTTTGCGTCGCGAATCGTCGCGAGCGAGCCGTTACCGCGGTGGAATTTCGAACCGTGCGTCATTTTACCGCGAGCAAAGCCCCAGCGTTTAATCGCACCTGCGGTTCCTTTACCTTTGGAAATCCCCGTCACGTCAACAATATCGCCTTCGGAGAATTGGTCAACTTTAAGTTCTTGACCAACTTCAACTTCTGCTGGCGTAAGTCCGCTAACTTCACGGATGAAGCGCTTGGGTGCCGTGCCCGCTTTTTTAGCGTGACCGATGGCTGGTTTGGTAGCTAGCTTTTCGCGTTTGTCCGCGAAGCCGAGCTGAACTGCTTCGTATCCGTCGTTATCCACAGTTTTCTTTTGCAAAACGATGTTCGGAGTCGCTTCGACTACAGTAACAGGCACTACACTTCCGTCAGCTGCGAAGATTTGCGTCATTCCGAGTTTACGTCCCAAGATTCCTGACATGTTGACACCTCTTTTCTTGATCGATCTAATTTAAAGCACTATTACAGTTTGATTTCGATATCGACGCCAGACGGCAGATCCAGACGCATCAGCGCGTCTACCGTTTGCGGCGTTGGATTGACGATATCAATCAAACGCTTGTGCGTACGCATTTCGAACTGTTCACGCGAGTCCTTGTATTTGTGGACCGCACGCAGGATCGTGATGATCTGCTTTTCAGTCGGCAACGGAATCGGACCGGAGACACCTGCACCAGTACGTTTTGCCGTTTCTACGATTTTCTCCGCGGATTGATCCAGCACACGGTGATCGTAGGCTTTCAAACGGATACGGATTTTTTGCTTTGCCATAAGAATTCCCTCCTTCATTCGCCCAATTTTGGAATCGGACATACTCCACGAGAATAACCCAACTTCACTTGTTAGCTCCCTTAATGGCAAAGGGGCCGGGTGTGTCGGCAACCTCTCGCATCATCGCACAGTCACAGACCAACATTCACTATTATAGCGATCTGCCTACACGATTGCAACAAATAATTTTCTGCTTTTTTCATTTTTATTCATGCACCTATCCGCGCACGGCAAAAGTGCCGGCTTCCTTCATTAAATAAGGAAACCGGCACTATATAATGAAGCTTTCTAACCTTTGGGTCTGACTAACAATGCCGCGAAGAACGAGAAGATGATCGCCGCGGATATTCCTGCGCTGGTCACTTTGAAGATTCCGGTGATGACTCCGATCCAGCCGTCCTTCTGCAGTTCCTCCAACGCACCGTGTACAAGCGCATTACCGAAGCTCGTGATCGGCACGGTCGCTCCGGCGCCGGCAAATTTAATCAGCGGCTCGTACAGGCCAACGCCGTCCAGCACCGCTCCGAGCACAACTAGTAGCGACATCGTATGGGCGGGCGTCAGTTTGATGACGTCGAAACAGATTTGACCGATAATACAGATTGCGCCGCCGATCACGAAGGCCCAGAGATAGATCATAACGTTCCCTCGCTCTCGATGGATACCGCATGAGCGATGCAGGGTATCGTTTCACCTTGCTGGAAGGACAAGGGGGACAGCAGCGCTCCCGTTGCGACGACAAGTATTCGCTTCAATTCACCCTTACGCATGCGGTTCAATAGATGTCCATAGGTGACCACCGCGGAACAGCCGCAGCCGCTTGCGCCAGCCTGAACTTGCTGGTGATCGTAGTTGTAGATCATCATGCCGCAGTCGGAAAAAGTCGTCTGATGCATTGGAACCTTGTGCTTGGCGAACAGATCGCATGCTATCTCATATCCGATCTTGGAGAGATCGCCGGTGACGATCAAATCATAATACCCCGGCTCGATTCTCATGTCGCGCAGATGCGCCTGGATCGTATCAACCGCGGCAGGCGCCATCGCGGCACCCATGTTGAAGGGGTCGGTAAGCCCCATGTCAATGACCCTTCCGATCGTCGCCGAAGTGACCGCAAACCCATCTCCCTCATGGGACAATACGCAAGCTCCTGCTCCCGTGACCGTATATTGCGCGGTCGGTGGTTTTTGCGACCCGTATTCGGTCGGATAACGAAACTGCTTCTCGACGGAGGAGTTATGGCTGCAAGCGGTAGCGAGCGCGTGCTTGGCCGAACCCGAATTGACGAGATTAGCCGCGATAGCCAGACCTTCCATCGAAGTCGAGCAAGCGCCGAAAATTCCGAGATAAGGAATAGACAGCGTTCGGGCCGCGAAGCTTGTGCTGATGATTTGGTTCATCAAGTCCCCGCCGATAAAGAACTGCACCTGGCCGGCTGTTACCCCCGCATTCTCCATCGCTAGTTTGGAGGCCTCCTCCAGCAGCGTCTTCTCCGCTTTCTCCCAGCTATCCTGTCCCAGAGTGGGCTCGCCGTGAATGATATCGAAATCGTTCGCGAGCGGGCCTTGTCCTTCGAATGGCCCGACGACCGTCGCCGTGCCTTTAATCCTCGGACGATTCTCGAATACCCAGCTTTGGTGGCCTTGCAGCATCCTTAATGTCCTCCCGCCCCATTCGGATTAAATATGAAATGCAGAATCCCGACGACAAACGCGGCCACGGTGCCGAATACGATGACGGGACCTGCCAGCGTAAACATTTTCCCTCCGACGCCGAGCACTATCCCTTCGCTGCGAGATTCGATGGCTTCTGAAGCCATCGAATTGGCGAATCCCGTTACTGGAACGGCAGTACCCGCGCCAGCCCATTGCGCGATTTTGTCGTAGATGCCTAGGCTGGTTAAAATGACGGATAACAATATCAATACCGCCACCGTTGGGTTAGCCGCCTTCTCTCTATCGAACCCTCCCCAACGCACGAACATATCCGTTATCGCTTGACCGATCAGGCAGATCGTTCCGCCAACGAGAAAGGCGCGAACGCAGTTTTTCAAAACGGGTCGTGCCGGTTCCCGCTTATCGGAAAGCTCTTTGTACTCCTGTTGGACGGGAGTGAGTTTCTTTTTTTTGTTGTTCGACATAAATACGCTCCTCTACCGCTGAAGTACGGGTCTAAGATCCTCTATAATCCCCACCATCTGCGCAGCGCATCGTTCGTACATCTCTTTGGCCTTTTTATTCCTAGTCGTCAATCCGAACAACATCAGATCGGCTTCGCATTTTTTCAAAATCGAGAACAGAGACGCTTTTTCTTGTGGGATGGGCACTTTGATCTGGTCGTCATACAAATCCACGTAGAATTCGCCATACGTATCAACCTGTCCCAAGTAGATGTTCTCTACGGTTACGCCAATCTTCTCCATCTCCTTGTTCAGCCATTCCCGGCTCAGCCCCATCGTCGCTAATGGCTCGTCCATAACTTTGCCATCCATAACGACCGCCTGAGGTTCCTGTTCCGGCCCGACCTTAATTCCGAGATGCCTGGCGGTGATCGGTTGATTCTCGCGGGTCAGCAGCACGTTGATATCCCCGCTCGATTCCATAATCGCGAATTCGACATCCGCGACTCGGAACGCCATCTTTTTACGCAACTGCTCCATCAGTTCGTCGGTCGTCAGCCGTTCCTTCTTCAGATTGTCTTCGAGCACTTTACCGTCTTTTATGAGCACGCGGCCTTTGCTTTCCAGGAAATCGCGCATTTTCTTACTTTTCAATTGCAGAAACTCTATGCCGAGAGATACAAGAGACCATACCCCCAACGCGATGAGGCCTAAGTACCATTCGGTATTCAGATCCATGGACACGTAAGCAACGAGATTTCCCAGCGTGATTCCGGTAATGTACTCGAACAGGGAAAGCTGTGAAACCTGTCTTTTGCCCAATATTTTCGTAATGGTGAAAAGCACGACTACGGCCAACAAGGTCCGTATCGCGATTTGAAGTCCGTCCGCCACGTCTAATCCTCCTCTGTCCAAAGGCTTTAACGTTATCAATTGTTTGTTAAAAACGCCTGTATTATGAACAGGACGAAGAGTAATCGATTTCCTCTAGAGGATAAAAAATGAAACAATTAGCTGACCCGTCGATGAATAAAAGCGGATCCCGATATGGATAATATACACGTTCATTTCAGATTGGAGGTGATACCCTTGACAGTAGCATCCGACGTAAAAACATGCCTCGCTTCGCTGAAAAGCGCACAAGCAAGTCTTGAAACTTTTGCCTTGTCAACGCAAAATCAGGAGGCAAAAACGTTATTCACGAACGCGGCAGGACAAGCCGAGCAAATCGTGCAGCAAGTCGAAAGCCGAATTCAGCAGTTGGAAAGCGAAGAACCTCAGTACAAAGGCTTCTGAGGCTCCACGTTCGGTCGCTTAACTCATATTGAAAATTCCGGAGGGCGCGAGCCCTCCTTTTTATTTTCCTGTTCATCCGCTCAAGAGACTGTTCATCAAGCCAATCTTTCTGCCATATAGATAAGACAGGCCTTGTCTCGGAGGAGTGGTCCGGCTTGTTGTCCATGCATAAAATCGTTACGATCTTCATTGGGTGCTTGCTTATCGCAATCGGGATCGATTTCTTCGTCATGCCGATCAAGGCATTAGACGGAGGCTTTATCGGTTTGGCGCTTATCGGAAACTATCTATTCAAAGCGAGACCCGGGATGATTCTGATATCGTTAAGCCTTCCCGTTTTTATTTATACATGGATGAGAGCTCGCGGTATGTTCTTTCACAGCCTATTCGGCATGGTGTTTCTCTCGTATTTGATCGACTTATTCGAACCTTACGAGCCTTTGGGACCCATCGTTCACGATCACCCGTACGCGGCGGCAATGGTAGGAGGCGTCTTGATCGGAATCGGGTTCGGCATCTTATTAAGAAACGACACGAGCGCTGGCGGTATCGATCTTCTAGCGAAACTGCTCGCTCCTCGACTGCGACTTAACGTTGGGGTGCTGATCCTCATAATGGACGCGATAGTGGTCGGAATCGGCGGCTTGATCTTTTCCTTGGATACTTTTTTCCTTTCCATTGCCACGGTCACGACCGGCGGTTTGGCTACGAGTTTATATACGAGCAGGTTTTTCGATTATTGAGATCGCTGCAAAAAGCAAAAAAAACCGTTCAGCAAGAGCTGAACGGTTTTTGGCGTAATGCCTATTACTTTTGGATGGAAGCAACTGCTCCAGCGCCTACAGTACGGCCGCCTTCGCGGATCGAGAAGCGAGTTCCTTCTTCGATTGCGATTGGGGAGATCAGTTGAACCGTAACCGTGATGTTATCGCCAGGCATAACCATTTCCGTGCCTTCCGGCAGGTTGATGATACCCGTAACGTCAGTCGTACGGAAATAGAATTGAGGACGGTAGCCTGTGAAGAAAGGCTTGTGACGTCCACCTTCTGCTTGTGTCAGAACGTAGATTTGAGCAGTGAATTCCGTGTGAGGCTTAACGGAACCTGGCTTTGCCAGAACTTGACCACGCTCGATATCTTTACGGTCAACGCCGCGAAGCAATGCGCCGATGTTGTCGCCAGCTTGAGCTTGGTCGAGCAATTTACGGAACATTTCTACGCCTGTAACAACGGATTTGCGAGTTTCTTCTTGCAAACCGATGATTTCAGCTTCGTCGCCGACTTTGATGATACCACGCTCAACACGGCCAGTAGCAACTGTACCACGACCAGTGATCGTGAACACGTCCTCGACTGGCATCAAGAAAGGCTTGTCAGTTGCGCGCTCTGGAACCGGGATGTACTTCTCGATTTCTTCGAACAGCTCAACGATTCTGTCAGCCCAAGGGCCGTCCGGATTAGCCAAAGCTTCACGGGAAGCACCACGGATGATTGGAGTGTCGTCGCCTGGGAACTCATACTCAGTCAACAGGTCACGAACTTCCATTTCAACCAGTTCAAGCAACTCGTCATCTTCAACCATGTCGCATTTGTTCAGGTATACGACGATGTAAGGAACGCCTACTTGACGGGAAAGCAGGATGTGCTCGCGCGTTTGCGGCATTGGGCCGTCAGCAGCGGATACAACCAGGATAGCGCCGTCCATTTGAGCAGCACCCGTGATCATGTTTTTAACATAGTCAGCGTGTCCTGGGCAGTCAACGTGAGCGTAGTGACGGTTAGGCGTCTCGTACTCAACGTGAGCTGTGGAGATCGTGATTCCGCGCTCGCGCTCTTCTGGAGCTTTGTCGATTTGGTCGAATGCTACAGCAGCACCGCTGCCGTATTTTTTGTTCAATACGGAAGTGATCGCAGCCGTCGTCGTCGTTTTGCCGTGGTCAACGTGACCGATCGTACCGATGTTAATATGCGGTTTATTACGTTCGAACTTAGCCTTAGCCATGGTTACTGTTCCTCCTTAATAGGAAAAAGGATTTAATTTTATTTGATGACGCGGGAGGGTCGCGCTAGGCGCTCCTCGCCCCGTCCACTTTCAGCGAACAATTAGCCTTTGCTCTTCGAAATGATCTCTTCGGAGATCGATCTAGGAACTTCCTCGTAGTGCGACAGCTCCATCGAGAATACGCCGCGTCCTTGCGTACCGGAACGAAGAGTTGTGGAGTATCCGAACATCTCTGCCAACGGCACCTTCGCACGAACGATCTGTGCGCCGAAACGCATATCTGATCCTTCGATGCGTCCGCGGCGGGAGCTCAGCATGCCCATAACATCGCCGAAGTACTCTTCGGGAACCGTTACTTCAACCTTCATGATTGGCTCAAGCAACACAGGATTACATTTGTCCTTCGCTGCTTTAAGCGCCATCGATCCGGCAATTTTGAACGCCATCTCCGAGGAATCGACGTCGTGGTAAGATCCGTCGAAAATCGTTGCTTTGATATCTACGAGTGGGAAGCCAGCGATTACGCCGTTCTTCATCGACTCTTCGATACCCGCTTGTACCGGAGCGATATATTCGCGCGGTACGACGCCGCCGACGACCTTGTTCTCGAATTGGAAACCGGTACCCGGCTCCAATGGCTCGAACTCGATCCAGACGTGGCCGTATTGACCGCGTCCGCCGGATTGACGAACGAATTTGCCTTCGACTTTCGCAGTTTGACGGAACGTTTCGCGATAAGCAACCTGTGGCTTACCGACGTTCGTCTCGACTTTGAATTCGCGAAGCATACGGTCTACGAGAATTTCAAGGTGAAGCTCACCCATCCCGGAGATGATCGTTTGACCAGTCTCTTCATCCGTATGTGCACGGAAGGTAGGATCTTCTTCAGCCAGCTTCTGCAAAGCGATACCCATTTTGTCTTGGTCAGCTTTTGTTTTCGGCTCAACCGCGAGCTGGATAACCGGCTCTGGGAAGTTCATGGACTCGAGAATAACCGGGTTCTTCTCGTCGCACAGCGTGTCGCCAGTCGTCGTATCTTTCAGACCTACTGCCGCAGCAATATCTCCGGAGTATACGATGTCGATCTCTTGACGGCTGTTCGCGTGCATTTGGAGAATACGTCCGATACGCTCGCGTTTGCCTTTCGTCGCGTTGATGACGTAGGAACCGGAGTTCAGCACGCCGGAGTAAACGCGGAAGAAAGTCAGACGACCCACATAAGGGTCAGTCATGATTTTGAATGCGAGAGCCGAGAACGGCTCATCGTCGGAAGACTTGCGAGTCGTTTCCGTACCGTCGTCAAGGATACCCTTGATGTCCGGAACGTCGATTGGAGCAGGCAAGTAGTCGACAACGGCATTCAGCATCGGCTGAATTCCTTTGTTACGATAAGAAGTACCGCAGACGACCGGGAAGATTTTCACTTCGCAGACGCCTTTACGCAGAGCAGCTTTGATTTCAGCAACGGTAAGCTCTTCGCCTTCCAGATACTTCATCGTCAGCTCTTCGTCAAGCTCAGCAACCTTCTCTACGAGAATGTTGCGCAGCTCTTCGACTTTATCCGCATATTCTGCAGGAATTTCGATTTCGTCCGGAGCCTTGCCTTTATCGTCCGTGTACTTGTAAGCTACGCGCTCGATAATGTCAATCATGCCCACGAACGAATCTTCCGCACCCATTGGATACTGAATCGCTACAGCATTCGCGTTCAAACGCTCTCTCATGGCGTTAATAACGTTGAGATAGTCTGCACCGATGATATCCATTTTGTTGACATACGCGATCCGCGGTACGCCGTAACGGTCAGCTTGACGCCATACCGTCTCGGATTGCGGCTCTACGCCTTCTTTGGCGCTAAAAACGCCAACGGCCCCATCCAATACGCGCAGGGAGCGCTCGACTTCGACCGTAAAGTCTACGTGACCCGGTGTGTCGATAATATTGATACGGTGGCCATTCCACTGAGCGGTCGTCGCGGCAGACGTGATCGTGATGCCGCGCTCTTGCTCTTGTTCCATCCAGTCCATCGTCGCAGCGCCTTCGTGCACTTCTCCGATTTTGTGAGTCTTACCGGTAAAGAACAAGATCCGTTCAGTCGTCGTGGTTTTACCCGCATCAATGTGCGCCATAATCCCGATGTTGCGCGTATTTTTCAAGGAGAACTCTCTAGCCATAAATATAGTCTCCCTTCAAAATGTATAGCTTCGTGATCCTACCAGCGGTAGTGAGCGAACGCTTTGTTCGCTTCCGCCATTTTGTGAGTGTCCTCACGTTTTTTGACGGCTGCTCCAGTGTTGTTGGAAGCATCCAGAATTTCAGCAGCCAAACGCTCTTCCATCGTCTTCTCGCCGCGGTTGCGGGAGTAGTTGACGAGCCAGCGCAGTCCTAGGGACGTGCGACGTTCAGGCTTAACTTCGATCGGAACTTGATAGTTGGCACCACCTACGCGGCGTGCTTTAACTTCAAGTACCGGCATAATATTCTTGATCGCTGCTTCAAAGACCTCCATCGGATCTTTGCCGGAGCGCTCTTGAATCAATTTGAATGCATCGTACAGCAATTGTTGCGCTACGCTTCTTTTACCGTCGATCATAATACGGTTAACAAGGCGAGTCACAAGCTTGCTATTGTATAGCGGGTCCGGGAGTACATCCCGTTTCGGAACCGGTCCTTTGCGTGGCATCAAGGTTCCTCCTTTCTCATTCGTATCGGCTTCAGGCGATTAGATCGCTTTTCCGCCTATTAGGATTTTTTTGCTTTCGGTCTTTTCGTACCGTATTTGGAACGAGCTTGCATCCGGTTGTTAACACCAGCGGTATCCAATGCTCCGCGAACGATGTGATAACGAACACCCGGAAGGTCCTTAACCCGGCCTCCGCGCACGAGAACGACGCTGTGCTCTTGCAGGTTGTGTCCGATACCGCCGATATAAGCGGTAACCTCTACACGGTTAGTCAAGCGTACACGCGCATATTTACGAAGTGCGGAGTTCGGTTTTTTCGGCGTCATCGTTCCTACACGAGTGCAAACACCGCGTTTTTGCGGGGCGCTCAAGTCGGTTTCTACGCGTTTGAGAGCATTGAATCCTCTTTGAAGTGCAGGCGATTTCGATTTCACGACCTTCGATTGACGGCCTTTACGAACGAGTTGGTTAATTGTTGGCATGCTGCCACCCCCTTCCCATGATGGGTAAAAAAGAATGAGTAAACGATCTGATCGATACTCAGCTGCGAAGCCCACAGATCCAGGTGGTTCATTTTAAGAGACGAGAAAGGGCTCGACCGACACCTTCCCTCAAGAGACTATGCCGAATCAAACCCGTCTATCCTATTCTCCAATCGTTATGGCGTAAGCCGCAACGATCTCATGTCGCACTCTTCGTCTAGGTCCGCACCGTATCCTCGCACGTCAGAACGACGTACGTCTGGCACACACTAGAACATATTATCACTTCGATATGGGTGTGTCAAGAACCCAAAACTACGAAATTCGCCGTTCTTTTTTTGAGATAAACTTTTCTCATAAGATCTTCAATGCGGTAGCAAAAAGACGTCTATTCTCGCGAATGTTGGCGGTAAATGCGCATGAGTTATCCACTTGTCCTTCATTTCGTCATTATTTGCTCTTGCTGCCGATTTTGCTCGAATTGTCTATGCGACGACTCCTAGTTCTGTTACGCCGATGCGGTCTGACAGACCCTTACGAGGGACGAATGGCGGAGTTTCATCGCTCTTACGGTCTGACAGACCCTTACGCGGGATGAAAGCCGAAGTAGCGCCGGTACCCGGTCCATTATAACAAAATAGCGGTACAGGGATAACTCCCTGTACCGCCATTTTCACATATCTTATTCCGCGCCAACTGGCTCAAGCTCGGCCGCTTCATCTGTCGGTTCGTCAAACGGCGATACGACTTTGATATTGCGGTAACGTGCCATCCCCGTACCTGCCGGAATGAGTTTCCCGATAATAACGTTCTCCTTGAGACCGAGCAATCTGTCGACTTTGCCTTTGATGGCTGCATCGGTCAGAACACGAGTCGTCTCTTGGAAAGACGCCGCAGACAGGAACGAGTCGGTTTCAAGCGACGCTTTCGTGATCCCGAGCAGTACCGGACGTGCGACCGCCGGTTCCTTATCGGAAAGGATTGCTTCGCGGTTAGCCGCTTCGTATTCGTGAAGATCCACGAACGCGCCCGGCAACAAGGTTGTGTCGCCTGGATCGACGATGCGGATTTTGCGCAGCATCTGCTTGATCATGACTTCGATATGCTTATCGTTGATTTCAACGCCTTGGTTACGGTAAACGCGCTGAACTTCTTGCAGAATATAGTTCTGTACGCCGCGGATGCCTTTGATGCGCAGCATCTCTTTCGGATCGATAGAACCGTCCGTCAGTTCGTCGCCGGCTTCGACATGTTGGCCTTGTACGACGCGAATACGCGATCCGTAGCTGACAGGATAGATCTTCGATTCCGATTCGCCCTGGAGCTCGATCTCGCGGCGGTCCTTCGTCTCGCGAATTTCCTTGACGACGCCGTCGAGTTCGGAAATGATCGCTTGACCTTTCGGATTCCGGGCTTCGAACAGCTCCTGAATACGAGGCAAACCTTGCGTAATATCGTCTCCGGCAACACCGCCGGTGTGGAACGTACGCATCGTGAGCTGCGTTCCCGGTTCGCCGATCGACTGAGCGGCGATAATGCCGACGGATTCGCCGATCTCGACTTTTTTACCGGTTGCCAGGTTGCGTCCATAGCAAAGCTTACATACGCCATGACGAGCGCGGCAGCTAAGCACGGAACGGATCTGAATGCTCTTGATTCCCGCGCGTATGATCTCTTCCGCTAACGGCGTGTCGATCAGATCGTTGCGATGCGCGATAATTTCTTTCGTCTCCGGATGACGCACCGTCTCGAATACGTAACGGCCTTCGATACGGTCGAACAGGTCCTCGATGACTTCCTTGCCGTCTTCGATCCGAGCGACGGTAATACCCTTATCCGTGCCGCAATCGTCCTCGCGAACGATTACGTCTTGCGCGACGTCGACGAGACGACGAGTCAAGTAACCCGAGTCAGCTGTCCGAAGCGCCGTATCCGCCAGACCTTTACGCGCTCCGTGCGTGGAGATAAAGTACTCCAATACGGTGAGGCCTTCGCGGAAGTTCGATTTGATCGGCAACTCGATGATCCGTCCGGACGGGTTGGCCATCAGGCCCCGCATTCCGCCCAGTTGGGTGATTTGCGATTTGTTACCCCGCGCTTTGGAATCTACCATCAGCATGATGCTGTTGTAACGATCCATGGACTTCATCAGAATGTCCGTAATCTCGTCCTTCGTCTTGCTCCAGATCTCGATAACGCGGTCACGACGCTCTTCGTTCGTGATCAGACCGCGACGGTATTGCGTCGTCACGACTTTAACGCGCTCTTCGGATTTCTTCAGGATTTCTTCTTTTTCCTGAGGAACGATTACGTCGGATACGCCGATGGTGATGCCGGCACGAGTCGAGTACGTGAATCCGAGTTGCTTGATGTTGTCCAGGATGACCGAGGTTTGGGTCGTATGGTAAATGCGGAAGCATTCGCCGATGATGTTGCCCAAATATTCTTTGCCCACGGCTCCAGGGATGGCCGGATCTTCGATGAACTTCGAGATGTCGGCGCCTTTTTCGTAGATGAAATATTTATCCGGCGTACCTTTAATGAGGTTTTCTTTCGTCGCCTCGTTAATGTAAGGGAACGTATCCGGGAAAATTTCGTTAAAGATGATTTTACCGATCGTCGTCACGATCAGAGCTTCCTGCTGTTCCGGCGTGAAGGTTTTCTTCTTAAGCTCTCTTACCGGAATGACGACGCGAGCGTGAAGGGAAATTCCCTCGGTGCCGCGTTGGTAAGCGGAGATCGCTTCGTTGACGTTCGTAAAGCGAATCCCGGTACCGTATGCCTTATTGTTGTCCATCGTCAGATAATAGCAACCGAGTACCATATCCTGGGACGGAGTGACGACAGGCTTACCGTCTTTAGGGTTCAAGATGTTGCCCGCAGCGAGCATTAGCAAGCGAGCTTCCGCTTGAGCTTCTGCGGACAGCGGAACGTGAACCGCCATCTGGTCTCCGTCGAAGTCGGCATTATACGCCGTACAGACGAGAGGGTGAAGCTTGATCGCGCGGCCTTCGACCAGAATCGGTTCGAAAGCTTGGATGCCGAGCCTGTGAAGCGTTGGCGCACGGTTCAGAAGCACCGGATGTTCTTTGATGACTTCCTCTAGCACGTCCCAGACTTCCGGGCTGACGCGTTCGACTTTGCGTTTCGCACTCTTGATGTTATGCGCAAGTCCTTTAAGCACGAGCTCTTTCATAACGAAAGGTTTGAACAGCTCAAGTGCCATTTCCTTCGGAAGACCGCATTGATACATTCTGAGGCTCGGACCTACGACGATAACGGAACGGCCAGAGTAGTCGACCCGTTTACCGAGCAAGTTCTGACGGAAACGTCCTTGTTTCCCTTTCAGCATATGGCTGAGAGATTTCAAAGGACGGTTACCCGGACCCGTTACCGGACGGCCTCGGCGACCGTTGTCGATCAACGCGTCAACGGCTTCTTGGAGCATCCGTTTCTCGTTCTGAACGATAATGTCAGGAGCTCCGAGATCGAGCAGACGCTTCAACCGATTGTTCCGGTTAATAACGCGACGATAGAGGTCGTTCAAATCGCTCGTCGCGAAACGTCCGCCGTCCAATTGAACCATTGGACGCAATTCCGGAGGGATAACTGGAAGCACATCGAGGATCATCCAATCCGGCAAGTTGCCGGAGTTGCGGAAAGACTCGATGACTTCCAGACGTTTGATCGCGCGGTTGCGGCGTTGGCCTTGAGCCGTGCGAAGTTCTTCCTTAAGGGTGTCCAACTCACGGTCGAGATCGATATCCTGCAGCAGCTTCTTAACAGCTTCCGCGCCCATGCCAGCATGGAATGCGTAACCGTATTTGTCGCGATAGCTGCGATATTCTTTCTCGGAGAGCAATTGTTTTTTCTCAAGAGGCGTATCGCCCGGATCTGTAACGACATAGGATGCGAAGTAGATAATCTCCTCGAGAGAACGCGGAGACATATCGAGCGCCAAACCCATGCGGCTAGGAATCCCTTTGAAGTACCAGATATGCGATACCGGAGCGGCGAGCTCAATGTGGCCCATCCGTTCGCGGCGAACCTTCGCGCGCGTCACTTCGACGCCGCAGCGGTCGCAGACGACGCCTTTATAACGAACTCTCTTATACTTGCCGCAATGACATTCCCAGTCCTTAGTTGGTCCGAAAATCTTCTCGCAGAACAAGCCTTCTTTTTCCGGCTTCAGCGTCCGGTAGTTTATCGTTTCCGGTTTTTTGACTTCGCCTCTCGACCAGGAACGGATTTTGTCAGGCGAAGCCAAGCCGATCTTCATAAACTCAAAGTTATTGACGTCTAACAAGGAGCAAGCCCTCCTTCATCGTTGCTAAGATTTCGGATCTTAACGACGGCCCCGCAGGCCCGGCGTATGCGACTGGTATTGTAATTACCGCCCGGCGACATCAGTGATGCGCCGGGCCGATAACCTTATTCGACACCGACTTCGGAACCTTCGAGGTTCAGATTCAGCTTATCTCCCGCGGCATCGTCTTCGTCGTCCATTTCCTTCATTTCGATCTCTTGCTCGTCGCCGGACAAGATTTTCACGTCCATGCCCAAGCTTTGAAGCTCCTTGATCAAAACCTTGAACGATTCCGGAACGCCCGGCTCCGGTACGTTCTCGCCTTTGACGATCGATTCGTAGGTTTTGACGCGACCGACGACGTCATCGGATTTGACGGTCAATATTTCTTGCAGCGTGTAGGCTGCGCCGTAGGCCTCGAGCGCCCATACTTCCATCTCCCCGAAGCGCTGTCCGCCGAACTGGGCTTTACCGCCCAGAGGCTGTTGCGTAACGAGCGAGTATGGCCCCGTAGAACGGGCATGGATTTTGTCGTCGACCATGTGAGCCAGCTTGATCATATACATGACGCCGACCGTAACTTCGCGTTCGAACAATTCGCCCGTGCGTCCGTCGCGCAGGCGCCATTTGCCGTTACGAGCCATGCCGGCTTCTTCCATCGTATCGAAGACGTCGAACTCTGTCGCTCCGTCGAATACAGGCGTAGCGGCATGAATGCCGAGCAGCTTACACGCCATTCCCAAGTGAACTTCAAGCACTTGACCGATGTTCATCCGGGAAGGAACCCCCAGCGGGTTCAGAACGACTTGAACAGGCGTTCCATCCGGCAGGAAAGGCATATCCTCTTCCGGCAAAATACGAGCGATAACCCCTTTGTTACCATGGCGTCCGGCCATCTTATCGCCTTCGGAAATCTTACGCTTCTGAGCGATATAAGCACGAACCAATTGGTTAACGCCAGGCGGCAATTCGTCGCCGTTCTCGCGCGTGAACACTTTCACGTCGACAACGATTCCGTCCGTACCGTGCGGTACGCGAAGGGAAGTATCGCGAACTTCGCGAGCTTTCTCTCCGAAGATGGCGTGCAGCAAGCGTTCTTCCGCCGTCAGCTCCGTTACCCCTTTCGGAGTGACTTTGCCTACGAGGATATCACCGGCACTGATCTCCGCGCCCACGCGGATGATGCCGCGCTCGTCGAGGTTGCGAAGCGCGTCCTCGCCGACATTCGGGATGTCGCGTGTAATTTCTTCAGGCCCGAGCTTCGTATCGCGCGCTTCGGACTCGTATTCTTCGATGTGAATCGAAGTGTAGACGTCTTCGCGAACCAATTTCTCGGACAGCAGGATCGCATCCTCGTAGTTGTAACCTTCCCAAGTCATGAAGGCGACGACGACGTTGCGTCCGAGCGCCAATTCGCCTGTGTCTGTGGAAGGACCGTCGGCCATAATGTCACCTTTCTTGATGACGTCGCCGCGACGAACGAGCGGTCTTTGGTTAATGCACGTTCCTTGGTTGGAACGCATAAATTTCTGAAGCTTGTATTTCACGATATCGCCTTTGACTTCCTTGCCGTCGATCGTCTCGACGCGACGCAGTTGGATTTCATTGGCAGAAACTCGTTCAATATAACCGTCATATTTGGATACAATACATACCCCAGAGTCCTTCGCGGACTTGTGCTCCATGCCCGTGCCGACGAACGGCGCTTCCGGGATGAGCAGCGGAACGGCTTGACGTTGCATGTTCGATCCCATGAGCGCGCGGTTGGAGTCATCGTTCTCGAGGAACGGGATCATCGCGGTCGCAACCGATACGACTTGCTTAGGAGATACGTCCATGTAGTCGACCCGATCGCTCGGCATCGTCAAGATATTATCCGTTTGCTTGTTGTAGCGAACGATAGTAGTCTCATCTTCGAACGAGCCGTCCGGGTTCAACCTCGCGTTCGCTTGCGCGATAATGTAGTTGTCCTCTTCGTCCGCGGTCATATAAACGATCTCTTCCGTAACCCGGTTCGTATTAGGATCTACTTTACGATACGGTGCTTCGATGAAGCCGTACTCGTTGATTCTCGCGAACGAAGACAAGGAGTTGATCAGACCGATGTTCGGTCCTTCCGGCGTCTCGATCGGACACATGCGTCCATAGTGGGAGTTGTGAACGTCCCGGACTTCGAAGCCCGCGCGTTCACGCGTCAAACCACCAGGCCCGAGCGCAGACAGACGGCGCTTATGCGTCAATTCAGCCAACGGGTTCGTCTGGTCCATGAACTGGGACAATTGGGAAGATCCGAAAAACTCCTTAATGGCCGCGATAACAGGACGAATATTGATCAGCGCTTGCGGCGTGATCGCGTTCTGATCCTGAATCGACATACGTTCGCGAACGACACGTTCCATACGGGATAATCCGATACGGAACTGGTTCTGCAGCAGTTCGCCGACGGAACGAAGACGACGGTTGCCCAAGTGGTCGATGTCGTCCGTGTTGCCGATTGCCTGCAACAGGTTCATGAAATAGTTGATCGACGAAATGATATCCGCCGGCGTAATGTTCTTCACCGATTTATCGATGATGCCGTTGGAGATAACTTTGACGACCTTGCCGTCTTCAATCGGCGAGAACACGCTGATCGCTTGCAACGGAATATCTTCGGTTTCGTAGATACCGCCTGCGACGCGATAGTTCTTGAAGCCGACGTTTTTCTCCAGCATCGGAAGAATTTGATCGAGCAGCCTGCGGTCGATCATCTGACCGGCTTCGGCGATGATCTCACCCGTCGAAGGATCGACGAGCGTTTCCGCGAGACGCTGATTAAACAAGCGGTTCTTGATGTGCAATTTTTTGTTGACTTTGTAACGGCCAACGTTAGCTAGATCGTATCGCTTAGGATCGAAGAAACGGGCGATCAGCAAGCTGCGCGCGTTCTCGAGCGTCGGCGGTTCGCCCGGACGAAGGCGTTCGTAGATCTCGATCAGCGCCTTCTCGGTCGAGTCCGTGTTGTCCTTCTCAAGCGTATTCCGGATATACTCGTCTTGTCCGAGCAATTCCAAAATTTCCGCATCGGTTCCGAATCCGAGCGCGCGAAGAAGTACCGTTACCGGAATCTTGCGCGTACGGTCGATCCGTACGTATATGATATCTTTAGCATCCGTCTCAAGCTCAAGCCATGCGCCGCGATTCGGAATGATAGTAGCCGTGTAATTCTTCTTACCGTTCTTGTCAACCTTCGTACTGAAGTAGACACTCGGGGAGCGCACCAATTGACTGACAATAACGCGTTCCGCGCCATTGATAATGAACGTGCCCGTCTCGGTCATGAGCGGGAAGTCGCCCATGAATACTTCCTGTTCCTTAACCTCGCCGGTTTCTTTATTAAATAACCGAACTTTAACGCGAAGCGGAGCCGCATAAGTGACGTCGCGTTCCTTCGATTCGTCGACCGAATACTTCGGTTCGCCAAGGCTGTAGTCGATAAACTCAAGCACCAGATTTCCGGTAAAATCCGAGATCGGCGAAATGTCCTGAAAAATCTCCCGCAAACCCTCGTCCAAAAACTTCTGGTACGATTGCTGCTGGATCTCGATCAAGTTCGGAACGTCCAACACTTCATTAATGCGGGCGTAGCTGCGCCGCGTACGACGGCCATACTGAACAAGATGTCCTGCCAACTTAACCTCACCCCTTAAGTCTGCTTCAACACATAAATAAAGAAAAGCCCTTATGCGCCGGTAGGCGGCACAATGGCACCTCACCCTGCCTCAACCCCAAAACAAACCCATTATACGCCAACCGACATGAATTTATTCCTGGGAAAAAACAGGGGCTTACTGGTTTATTGTGTTGAAGACAATTAGCCCATCCTAATACTGACATTTTTTAATAATACCACAGCGAAAATGTCAAGTCAAATTTTTTAATTCCCATTTTTCCTTATCGCTCTATAAATCCGAAATCCCTTATCCTTAGCGACTTCGCGGACTTCTTCCTCACCGAAAATTTCTTCCAGTTTTGCCCTTGCCGAAGGAGCTCCTTGCTTGTTCTGGATGACGATCCAGAGCGATCCTCCCGGATTGAGCCGGTCCCAGGCTTCCGCGAACAATTGATGCACGACCGCTTTCCCCGCTCTTATCGGCGGATTGGACAGAATCGCGTCGAAGGTCTCGTCTTCCACCGCGCGGTACAGATCGCTCTGCGCGAAGGAGACGTTCCGTATTCCGTTCGCTTCCGCGTTTAACCTCGCCAGTTCGACGGCACGCTCGTTAATGTCGATCAGCTTTACATGTCCTTGCGGCGCAAGGCGGGCAGCGATCAATCCGATCGGACCGTATCCACAACCAATGTCGAGTACCCGCGCATCGCGCGGAATCTCCATGTGCTCGATGAGCACCCGGCTGCCGTAGTCCACCCCGTCCCGCGAAAACACGCCAGCGTCCGACGTCAATCGCAAACGATTTGCACGAAGCTCTGTCTCGAACGCCTGTCGGTTGCTTGCCGACTTAGGCTTAGCTGAATAGTAATGATCGTTCACCCAAGCTCCTCCACAATTCTGATAGGATGCCCTTTATTAAGCATGATCAAGTTTCCATATGAACAAACCCCTCGAAGAAAATCTTCAAGGGGTTTGACGATCCGCTTCTTACTTCACTTCTACTTTAGCGCCAGCTTCTTCAAGCTTAGCTTTAAGAGCTTCTGCTTCTTCTTTAGAAGCTTTTTCTTTGATCGGTTTTGGTGCGTTGTCTACGAGGTCTTTCGCTTCTTTCAGACCAAGGCCTGTGATTTCGCGAACTGCTTTGATAACGTTGATCTTGGATGCGCCAGCATCCGTAAGAATAACGTCGAACTCGGATTGTTCAGCAGCAGCTTCACCAGCTCCGCCGCCTGCGATTACAGCAACAGGAGCTGCAGCCGTTACGCCGAATTCTTCTTCGATTGCTTTTACCAGATCGTTCAGTTCAAGAACAGTCATCGTTTTGATGGCTTCCAAGATTTGCTCTTTGCTCATTTGATATTCCTCCATGTATTGAGATCATATGATCTTCTTATTTTGATGATTGATTGAATTACGCGCTTGCTTCGTTCTTCTCCGACACCGCTTTGACAGCGAGCGCGAAGTTGCGAACTGGAGCTTGCAGAACGCTAAGCAACATGGAGAGCAAGCCTTCGCGGGAAGGAAGCTCTGCAAGAGCCTTCATTTCAGCAGCGTCATAGAAACGCCCATCTACGATACCGCCTTTGATTTTGAGCGCGTCGTTCTTCTTAGCGAAGTCGCTCAAAATTTTGGCAGGAGCTACTGCGTCGCTGCTGAAAGCAACGGCTGTAGGGCCTGTCAGAACGGAATCCAGATCGTTCAAGTCGGCGCTTGCCGCAGCACGGCTAACCAAGGAGTTTTTCAACACTTGGAATTCAATGCCGGCTTCGCGCAATTGCTTGCGAAGTAGGGTCACTTCCGCGACGTTCAGGCCGCGATAGTCGGCCACAACAGTGCTGCTGCTTTCGCGCAGTTTCGTTGCGATCGCATCGACTTCCTGCTGTTTCGCTTGAATGATTTTCGCATTTGCCATTGTGTACACCTCCTATAGATTAGAATAGAACCGTATGTTGTCCCGCTCGTTCCCGAAGACATAAGAAATGCCTCCGCAGACGTTGCGGAGGCATGGCACGATCTCGCTTCTACGCAGGGGCGCACATGACGCCCGGCATACAAGAAAAGCTCTATTCACACACCTCGGTAGGAAATTAAGCTCTCATGCCCCTGTGACTACCGACACGCGTCGATCGACGCCGGGTAGCGGTAGCACGATAGCACCTACGGTCTACGGTATCCATATTCATTTGTCAACTCCATCAGATTACCACGAAGGCCATCCAATGTCAAAGACCGTTTGTTGCCAGCTATCCGGAAGGATTAGCGATATGCCGCCGCGTTAACGCGAGCGCCTGGTCCCATCGTCGAGGATACCGCGATGTTCTTCAGGTAAATACCTTTGGAGGATGCTGGTTTTGCGCGGTTCAACGCGTCGATCAGAGCTTTCAGGTTGTCGTTGAGCTTCTCAGCGTCGAACGATACCTTGCCGATCGGAGCGTGAATTTGTCCTTGCTTATCCAGACGGTATTCGATTTTACCGGCTTTGATCTCGGCGATTGCTTTCGCAACATCGTTCGTTACGGTGCCCGCCTTAGGGTTAGGCATCAAACCTTTACCCCCGAGAATACGGCCGAGTTTACCAACTTCGCCCATCATGTCCGGAGTAGCGACGCAGACGTCGAACTCGAACCATCCTTGTTGGATTTTGTTGATGAGGTCGGCATCCCCTACGTAGTCCGCTCCAGCAGCTTCAGCTTCTTTCAGCTTTTCGCCTTTTGCGAATACGAGGACGCGTTGCGTTTTGCCGGTGCCGTGAGGCAGGACGACTACGCCACGCACTGCTTGGTCTTGCTTTCTCGGATCGACGCCGAGACGGACGGCAGCTTCGACGGTTTCGTCGAATTTGGCCGTTGCCGCTTTCTTCACGAGCTCGATCGCTTCCAACGATTCGTAGGTTGCGTCGCGGTCGATCAGCTTTGCGGACTCATTGTACTTCTTACCGTGTTTAGCCAAGTTGTTCTCCTCCTTTTGTGGTTTTAACGGTTTCAATCCAAGTTCCCGGGAACGGGAACGACAGGATCTCCTCCCACGCGCGGTTCAAGCGAACCGCTCCGCGCTATCTCAAGGACAGCGACGATTAGTCTTCGATCGTAACGCCCATGCTGCGGGCAGTACCTTCGACCATGCGCATAGCCGCTTCAACGGATGCCGCATTCAAGTCTTGCATTTTTTGCTCAGCGATTTCGCGTACTTTGGCGCGTTTCACAGTAGCGACTTTCTTCTTGTTCGGCTCGCCGGATCCTTTTTGGATACCTGCTGCGACGCGAAGCAATACCGCTGCCGGAGGCGTCTTCGTCTCGAACGTAAAGGAACGATCCTCGAATACGGAGATAACGACTGGAATGACCAGACCCGCTTGATCCGCAGTGCGAGCATTGAACTCTTTACAGAATTGCATGATGTTAACGCCAGCTTGACCAAGCGCAGGACCGATCGGCGGCGCAGGGTTCGCTTTACCCGCATTAACTTGCAACTTTACCAGCTTGATGACTTTCTTTGCCATGTTGCACACCTCCCTGACCCATAATGCGGTTTAACGGAACTCTCGTTCCTCCCGCTCTTTCAAGAAACCCAATACTTCAAAGATACTTATACCTTCTCCACTTGAGTGAAATCCAACTCAACCGGGGTTTCCCTGCCAAACATGTTGACATGAACCTTAAGCTTGCTCTTGTCGGGCAGAATCTCTTCGATGGACCCGACGAAATTAGCGAAAGGTCCGACTTTGACGCGAACGTTCTCTTTCAGTTCGTACTCGACGACCGGCTTTGGCTCGTCCATGCCCATATGACGCAGAATGCCTTCCACTTCATCCGGCAGCAGAGCCGTCGGTTTCGATCCCGAACCTGTGGAGCCGACAAATCCGGTTACGCCCGGAGTGTTGCGCACCACATACCAAGAATCGTCCGTTTGGATCATCTCCACAAGAACATAGCCAGGATATACTTTGCGCATAACCGACTTTTTCTTGCCGTCCTTGTTGACGATCTCTTCTTCCATCGGAACAAGCACGCGGAAGATTTTGTCTTGCATACCCATAGATTCCACGCGTTTCTCCAGATTCGCTTTAACCTTGTTCTCGTATCCGGAGTACGTGTGCACTACATACCATCTCTTCTCCATGGAAAAGCCACCTTTGGTTCCTGCGTCAGATGATCATATCGACGAGGGATGAAATACCGATGTCCAGCACCCAGAAGTAGATCGTTACCAGAATCACGGTCACGATGACGATGACTGTGTAGCTAACGAGTTCTTTCCGGTTGGGCCAACGGACTTTCTTTAGTTCGTTCCAGCTATCGGCAAAAAACGAAAAAAAGGACCCAAAGTTTTGTTTCATTTTGGCCAGGAAAGTCACGTTCATACCTCCTAGGAGTTAGCGCGTTTCGCGATGAGGAGTATGTTCATTGCAAAATTTGCAGAACTTCTTCAACTCGATGCGATCGGCGTGAGTCCGTTTATTCTTGCTCGACGTGTAGTTCCGTTGCTTGCAGCTTGTGCAAGCCAGCGTGATGATCACCCGCATCCCTTCCACCTCCCGGGATCATGACTTCATAAAAATACAACCATTCGGCGGAAACTCCAGCTTGGCGAACCAAGGCTGAGTTTGAAATTGCGTCCCAATGGCACGCCATCAAGACAACAATTCCTGGTGTTTCGCCGATGATTCAGAGCCAGCGCATAAGAAACCACGTTAAGGTTACTAAAATAATTTATCACAGGGGGAAATCGATGTCAACGAAAACCGTCGCAACCCGCCTAATACCATTCTTCCAAATTACGCTCTATTTAACCATTCGCACCCAAAATACTTTTGCAGCCGATGAATTCCGATAGAGAGGATTCTTCTTTATAGCCGTTGCTTGTTAATGACGACAAGTTTCATCTCTGTCATTTCCTCGACCGCGTACTTGACGCCTTCCCGTCCCGTTCCGCTTTCCTTCACGCCGCCGTAAGGCATATGATCGACCCGAAAAGTCGGAATGTCATTGATGATCACGCCGCCTACGCGCAGCTGCTCAGCCGCGAACAGTGCGGTATTCAGATCTTTCGTGTAGATGCCGGCCTGAAGTCCGTATCTCGAATCGTTCACCTGATCGATCGCCTCTTCCACGGACTTGACTTTGCCGATCACGACGATAGGCGCGAACGCCTCCCGGCAGACGACCTTGAGCTCGCGGGCCGCTTCCGTAATGACCGTCGGCCCTAGCACGCCGTCTTTGATCGTTCCGCCCGTCAGAACGCGGGCGCCGCCGGAGACCGCTTCTTCGATCCATGACAAAGCCCGTTCCGATTCCCTGCCGGAGATGAGCGCGGACAGATCGGTCAGCGGATCGAGGGGATCGCCTTGCTTGAGCTTGCCGGCCGCTTCGGCGAACTTGCTTACGAAACTCTCGTAAATTTCTTCGTGCACGTAAATGCGCTGCAAGGAAATGCAGACTTGCCCCTGATTGGAGAACGCCCCCGTTACGCATCGCGGCACGATCGCATCCGGATCGACGTCCTTGTCGACGATCAGGGCCGCGTTCGAGCCCAGCTCCAGCGTAACCCGTTTAAGCCCCGCTTTGTTGCGGATGCCGATGCCCACTTCGGGGCTTCCCGTAAAGGTCACCATCGCAACCCGATCGTCCTCCACGATCCGGTTGCCGACGACGCCGCCCGGCCCGGGAACGATATTCAGCGCGCCCGCCGGCAACCCCGCCTCCTGCAGGAGCTCGGCGATGAAATAGGCGGACAATGGCGTCTGCGAAGCCGGCTTCAATACGATCGTGTTGCCAGCCGCGATCGCTGGACCGATCTTGTGGGCGACCAGATTAAAAGGGAAGTTGAAAGGCGTAATCGCCCCGATCACGCCTGTCGGCTCTCGCACGGTGTATGCTATTCTGCCTTCTCCCCCCGGAGCGGCATCCATCGGAATCGTCTCGCCGTGGATTCTTTTGGCTTCTTCGGCGGCGAACTTGTACGTCTGCACGGTGCGGGCGATCTCGGCTTTACCCGTCGTAACGGGTTTCGCCGCCTCGAGCGCAAGCAGGCGCGCCGCTTCGTCCGATCTTATCTCCAACAACGAGGCGAGCTTCTCCAGGATCGCGGCTCTTTCATGAGCCGGCATGCGCGCCATAACGGCTCTGGCTTCATAGGCTGCTAGAATCGCTTCGTCCGTTTCCTCTTCGTCCGCGACGGGAATCTCGGCGAGGGTCTCCCCCGTATACGGAGAACGCAGCGATTGATATTTCTTCGCCTCGCGCCATTCTCCCCCGATAAACAAATGCTTTCTCACGAGCTCCCTCCTCCTTATTTCGCAACGGCCTGGGAACAGAATGTAGTTTCCCTAATAAAAATTAAAAAAGCAGCTCGTAGGGCGGCTGCCGTCTTGTTCAGTCCTATATATCTGCTTATACGATGTCCCGCACTTCAAGATACCGTTCGAGCTTGCGTTTCACCCGTTGGAGAGCGTTGTCGATCGACTTCACATGACGGTCGAGATCAACGGCAATCTCCTGGTACGAGCGTCCGTCCAAGTATAGCATTAGCACCTTGCGCTCGAGATCGCTAAGAATCTCGGTCATCTTATCCTCAAGGCCGTAGAATTCCTCTTGATTGATGATCATTTCCTCAGGATCGCATACTCTCGAACCGCAAATGACATCCAGAAGCGTTCGGTCGGAATCTTCGTCGTAGATCGGTTTATCTAAAGATACGTAGGAGTTCAAAGGAATATGTTTCTGGCGGGTCGCCGTCTTGATCGCCGTAATAATCTGCCGGGTGATGCACAGCTCGGCAAAAGCCTTGAACGAAGCGAGCTTATCTCCCTTGAAGTCGCGAATCGCCTTGTAAAGGCCGATCATTCCTTCTTGTACGATATCTTCCCGTTCCGCTCCGATAAGAAAATAAGAACGCGCTTTGGCCCGCACGAAATTACGATATTTGTTAATGAGGTACTCCAACGCTCCGCTATCGCCCAAACGAACGAACTCAACGATGTCCTCGTCGGCCTTGAAGTCGTAATCAAGCGTTGCCAGCCTCTCCAAGTCGACGCTCACGAACATCCCTCCGGTCTGCAATGGCGTACTGGAACCTCTTACTCTACCAAACTTATAATCAATATACTTGATCTAGCGCATAGCGTCAATCAATTTGAGCTTGGCGCCCCCGCGACCAGAATGGTAAAAATGTAATCGGAATCCACATTTCGACATAATCCAACACAGACTGTCAGGAATCCCCAAGTCCTCTCCGCATGCGTTCCAGTCGTTGCTGCACGTCTTCGGGAAGAACGCCTTCAAGCGGATTTTTTTTCAATTGTTTATCGTTCTTGATGGCCGTTTGGATATCTGTCCGGCTTTGCTTAACCGCATGAAAAAGCTCGCGCGCCGAGACGCGGAGAGCTCCGCGTCCGAACGCCACGTGCTGTTCGACCAGATCGGAAGTGGCCACGTATATATCGCGCTTCACCGACGTCCACTCTCCGACCAACCGTTCGATGCATTCGTCCGCGGTCTCGCGCTCGCGAGTGTATACGACGCTGAATTTCTTCCGATGTCGATATTCCACGCCCGCCCCGGATACGCGGAAGGCGTCGAAAACGACAATCAGGATAAGCCCAGCGTAACTCTGATAATCGGAAAGCATGTCCAGCAGCCGATCTCTCGCATCTTCCAGCTTCTCTTCCTTGAGTTCGGCCAATTCCGGCCAAGCTCCGATCATGTTGTAGCCGTCGACGAGCAGAACGTCTTCCTTCTGGAACATTCTCCGGTCACGCATGATCCGATTCGATACCCGCCTGCGCCGCGCCTCTTTTCTTCAGAGCAGCCTGCTGACGCTGGCGAACGACCTCGTACAAGATGACGCCGGTCGCGACGGAAGCGTTCAGCGAGTTGATCTGTCCGACCATCGGAAGCGACAAAATAAAATCGCATCTTTCTTTAACGAGCCTGGATAGGCCCTGTCCTTCGTTGCCGATGACGATAGCGAGCGGTCCGGTCAGGTTCGACTCATAGAAGCCTTCCTTGGCGCCGACATCCGCGCCTGCGATCCACAAGCCCGCTTCCTTCAGCTTCTCCATCGTTTGCACCAGATTCGCGACTCTCGCGACCGGCACGTATTCCACCGCTCCGGCCGACGTTTTGGCGACGACCGCCGTCAGCCCCGCGCTGCGGCGCTTTGGAACGATCACGCCGTGTACGCCGGTGCAATCGGCTGTACGAAGAATCGAGCCCAAGTTATGAGGGTCCTCGATCTCGTCGAGCAGCACGATCAAGGGATCTTCGCCCCGCTCCGCCGCTCGTGCCAGCAGCTCGTCCACGTCCGCATAGGAGACCGCCGCCGCTTGCGCGACCACGCCCTGGTGCTGCATATCCGGAACTAGCCGGTCTAGCTTGCTCTTATCCACTTGCTGCACGACGATGCCCCGGGCTTTCGCCTCGTCCATAATCGGCTGCACGAGTGAACGCTGCGCTTGATTGGACATAAATATTTTGTTGATCGAGCGGCCTGCCTTGAGAGCCTCTAGCACAGGATGCTTGCCGGCCACGTACTCTTCGGCAGAGCCCTCCGAATAGGGTTCCACGAATGGCTCGTCGTGTTTACGATCGCCCTTGGCATGCGGTTTCGAGTTGCCGGAGGAACGGTTGCCGCCCGGCGATCTCGGATGATTATTGCCCATGTTCATCTTCCTTTATCGTTTAATGCGCTTCGGAGAAGGCCATATCGATCAGCTGCTCCAAGCGCTCTTTTTCTCCTTTGTAGTACAAGTAGCCGACCAAGCATTCCAAAGCGGTCGCATGGCGGTAGTCGCCGGGGTCGGCGTTTCTCGGCGGCTGGCCGGATTTCGTATTCCGCCCCCTGCGGACGATGTCCGATTCCTCCTCTGTGAGATGAGGCATCCAGCGTTGAAGAAGCTTCGCCTGAGCGGCGGCGGACACGTAGCCGGTGGCTGCCCGGTGCAACTCGTGGGGCTTTCGGTTATAGCCCGCCACGAGCCGCTGCCGGATATAGATCTCGAAAACCGCGTCTCCGACATACGCCAGAACGATTGGAGACAGCAAATGGACGGGAACGTCCTCGGGAACGACAGGCGAAATAACGGGCGGCTGAGCTGGACTCACTGCACGTTCCGTCATTTGCGCCGCCAACGGATGCCTTGCGGCGTGTCTTCGAGCAGAATGCCCCGTTCCGCGAGCAGATCTCGGATCTCGTCCGCCCGGGCGAAATTGCGGTTGGCGCGGGCCAGCGTCCGCTCGGCGATCAGCGCGTCCACCTCTTCGTCCAACAGGCCCGCTTCCTCTTCCGAAGGCAACAAGCCGAGGACGCCGTTCATCTCCGCGATCAAGTCGAGAATGAACAGCAGGTCCGACTCGCTGACCGCTTCCCGCTGCAAATACGCATTAACTTCGGATACGACGCCGAACCAGGCCGTAATCGCGTCCGGTGTGCTGAAGTCGTCCTGCATGCGGGAATGGAAATCCGCTCTATGCTGCTCTAGGCGCGAACGAAGACCCTCGTTTGCCGGTAGGGATAAGCTCCCCTTAGCCACGGTCGAAAGCCGGTGCTTTACGTTGTCGCGGTTGTTCGTCAATCTTTCCACGCTGTTGTTCGCTTGCCGGATTGTCTCGTCGCTGAAGTTCAGCGGGCTGCGGTAGTGTGTCGCCAGCATCAGATATCGAATCGCGTAACGGCTCGTATTTTTCAACAATTGCCTTACGTTTATGCCGTTGCCGAGCGACTTCGACATTTTCTCGTTATTGATATTGACGAATCCGTTGTGCATCCAATAGCGGGATAACGGTTCGCCAGTGAGCGATTCGGATTGGGCGATCTCGCACTCGTGATGCGGGAACTGCAGATCGTGTCCGCCGCCGTGAATATCGAGCGTGTCGCCCGCGAATTTGCGAACCATCGCGGAGCATTCGATATGCCAACCGGGACGTCCTTCGCCCCATGGGCTGGACCAATGGATCTCGCCTGGTTTGGCTGCTTTCCAGAGCACGAAGTCCTGTGGATTCTCCTTGCGCTCGTCGACGTCGATCCGGATGCCGTATTGCAATTCGTCCAGGTTTTTGTGGGAGAGCTTGCCGTATTCCGGAAATGTGCTCGTGCGGAAATAGACGTCCCCACCGCTTTCGTAAGCTTTGCCCTGTTCCACCAGCTCGCCGATGAACGCTACGATTTCCTCGATCGTCTCGGTGACCCTAGGCGCCACAGTAGGCGTCTTGGCACCTAGCGCTTCGCGGTCTTCTTTGAAGGCGGCGATGAACTTCTCCGCTAGCTCGGGCACGGTGATTCCCATCTCCGCCGCTTTGCGGATCATTTTGTCGTCGACGTCCGTATAGTTCACGATGTAATTGACATCGAATCCGACCGCTTCCAAGTAGCGTCTGACGACGTCGAAGAAGATAACCGGACGCGCGTTTCCGATATGGATATAGTCGTATACGGTCGGCCCGCATACGTACATATTCACCTTTCCCTGTTCGCGAGGAACGAAAGGTTGGAGATCCCGGGTCATGCTATCGTAGATTTTCAAGTTCACGTTACGTTAGCTCCTTTTATTTTCGAGTTCCGGCACGTTGACGGACTCATTCTTCTCTTCCGTTGCGGGGGGATTCGACCGATGCTTGGCGGCGAATTCCGGATGCTCGGCCACGCAGGTCGGAATCTCTGGCGTCGGATTGTCATGCTGACCCGCCAGCCCCGATCCGTGCTTTCTGCTCCCGCTAATATCATTTCCTTTAAGCGCTTCGATCTCGTCTCTAAGCTCGTTGATTTCCTTCTGCATGAAACGGAACGTCTCAATGACCGGGTCCGGCAGACTCGTGTGGTCAAGACGGTCCCCGATTTTCTTGCCGTTGCGCTTGACGATGCGGCCGGGGATGCCGACGACGGTGCTGTTGGCCGGAACTTCGCGAAGCACGACGGAATTGGCGCCGATATTAGAGTAATCCCCCACCGTGAACGATCCGAGTACTTTAGCCCCGGAAGCGATGACGACCCGGTTGCCGATCGTCGGGTGGCGCTTGCCTTTTTCCTTACCCGTACCGCCAAGCGTGACGCCTTGGTAGATGACGACTTCGTCGCCGATCTCGCACGTTTCGCCGATGACAACGCCCATCCCGTGATCGATAAACAGCTTCTTGCCGATTCGTGCTCCGGGGTGAATCTCGATACCGGTAAAAAATCGGCTGATCTGCGAAATGACGCGGGCAATGGAAAAGAATCTGCGGCGATAGAAGAAATGAGCTATACGATGTGCCCAGATCGCGTGCAACCCCGCGTACGTAAACACCACTTCGAACCAGCTTCGGGCAGCGGGGTCATTCTCAAAGACCGCTTCGATATCCAATTTGACCGTTCTCCATACTCCCATGTTCCTTCCCCCCTGTCTCTCTCTCTTTAAGACGCGACTTCGTGAATAACGATATTTAACATCGCTAATCTAATCGTTTACCCGTTTTGTTCCTGCAGAAGCGATGTTTTACATCGTTATTAGCGGGAAACCAGGTCTCCTGTCCACGTTGGCGACGCTAATTACGATGTTCTTCATCGTTATCGGCCTGCTGTTCAGGACTCCCCCGCTTGATAGCGATGTTTTTCATCGTTAAATAAAAAAAGTCCCTGCAGCAAATGCTGCAGAGACGTCTTGACGTGGTCCCACTCTGCTCGAGCCGGCGTCGGAAATCTCGCCTGGCCCCTCTAGGGATGGTAACGGGTTCCCCCCGGCGCCGCTTAACGGCATCTGCCTTCCGTATCGCGAGGAAATTCGCGGTACCGTCGGTTGTCCGCTCGGCGGCGCGGCTCCCAGGCGCATTTCGGTTTCGCGGGAATGAGGCGGCTCTCAGCCGTGTCCGCCCTCTCTGGGCATTCCTTCGCCAAACTTACTTTTCCTGTTCGTCGCACGTTTTCGATATAGCTCAAGTATAGCCGAACCCCGCATAGGTGACAAGAGAAGACCAGCCATCTGCGCGGGAGCCTATCTATGCTCGCGCTTTCCTCAAGCGAGCTGCTCCTTCAGCCGCTTCAGCACTTTGTCGCGGCCGAGCAGCCAGATCGTGCCGTTCAGATCCGGCCCGTGGGTTTGTCCCGTCAAGGCGACGCGGATCGGCATGAACAAGCCTTTGCCCTTGACGCCGGTCGCGGTCTGCACCGCTTTGATCAAACTCTTCATGTTGTCGATGGAGAAGCCTTCCTCGCCGGCGCCCTCGATCTCCTTCAGGAAAGCGCCTAGAACAGCGGGAACCGTTTCTTCCGCTAGCACGGCTTTCGCTTCGTCGTCGAACGCCAACGATTCCTGGAAGAACAAATCCGACTGCGCCACGATCTCCGCCCCGAACCGCAAATGATCGCGGAATAGCGTCACTAGCGCAGTCGACCATTCCAGCTCCCGTTCGCTCGGCTCCGACGAGATGCGGCCGGCCGATTGCAAATGCGGAATACAAAGCCTAATTACCCGCTCCGCCTCCGCTTGCTTCAAGTAGTGCTGATTAAGCCAGCTCAGCTTGGCAGTATCGAATACGGCCGGGCTCTTGGAAAGCCGGTTCTCGTTGAAGATTTCGATCAACTGTTCGCGACCGTAAATCTCTTCTTCCCCTTCGGGCGACCAGCCCAGCAAGGTGATGAAGTTGAACAACGCTTCCGGCAAATAACCCAGATCGTCATATTGCTGGATGAATTGCACGATAGACTCGTCGCGCTTGGACAGCTTCTTGCGCTGATCGTTCACGATCAGCGTCATATGCCCGAATTGCGGAGGCGCCCAATCGAAAGCTTCATAGATCATCAACTGACGAGGCGTATTCGTAATATGGTCCTCGCCGCGCAGCACGTGCGAGATTTCCATCAGATGGTCGTCCACAGCTACTGCGTAGTTATAGGTTGGAATTCCGTCTTTCTTGACGATAACGAAGTCGCCGAAATCATCCGAACGGAAAGAAATTTCGCCCTTCACGATGTCATGGAACGTATACGTCCGATCGGCCGGAACGGTAAACCGAGTGCTTGCCACGCGGCCTTCCGCTTCGAACTTCGCCCGTTCTTCGGCGCTGAGATGGCGGCATCTTCCCGAATACTTCGGTGTCTCGCCGCGTGCCGATTGCTCTTCGCGTTCCTTCTCCAGTTCTTCTTCCGTGCAATAGCAAGGATACGCCAGCTTTCTGTCAAGCAACTGCTGCGTGTGCGCACGGTAGATGTCCAGACGCTCGGTCTGCCGGTACGGACCGTATTCTCCCGGGCGGTCGACACTCTCGTCCCAATCGACTCCTAGCCATTTCAAGTATTTAAGCTGGCTTTCTTCGCCCCCGGCTACGTTGCGCTTAACGTCCGTGTCCTCGATCCGAATAATAAACTCGCCGCCATGGTGACGCGCGAACAAATAGTTGAAAATAGCGGTTCTCGCGTTGCCGATATGCAGATGCCCTGTCGGGCTTGGCGCGTAACGCACGCGTACTTTATTGGACATGAAAATTCCTCCTTAAAAACGTTCCCTCATCAAGCCTTGACCAGAAGCACGGCCGCCTGCGATGCGATGCCTTCGCCGCGCCCCGTGAAGCCGAGCCGCTCGGACGTCGTCGCCTTCACGTTCACCTGCGATTCCTCGCTCTCGAGGACGCGCGCGATGACGGATACCATCGCCGGAATATACGGCGCCATCTTCGGCGCTTGGGCGATGATCGTCGCGTCCACGTTGCCGAGCTTGTAGCCGTGTTCCTTCGCCATGGCCCATACGCGTTGGAGCAGCACGACGCTGTCCGCGTCCTTAAACTCCGGATCCGTATCCGGAAAATGCCGGCCGATATCCCCAAGAGCCAGCGCCCCAAGAATCGCGTCGCTTATCGTATGCAGAAGCACGTCCGCATCCGAGTGGCCGAGCAACCCTTTCTCGTAAGGGATCGTCACGCCGCCGATGATGCAGGGCCGTCCCTCCACCAATTGATGCACATCGAAACCTTGTCCAACTCTAATCATTTCGGACTTCCTTCCCCCCGACGCCTGGCCGCAAGCAGCAGTTCCGCGAACGTCAAATCCTCCGGCGTCGTTATTTTCAAATTCGCGTAATCTCCCCGAACGATCGCAACCTTCCGACTCAGACGCTCAAGCAGCATCGCGTCGTCCGTGGCGAACGCGCCTTCTTCCCTAGCTTGCCGATGAGCCGCCATGAGCTCGGACCGGTCGAACGCTTGCGGTGTTTGTACGCTCCATAACGTACTTCGCTCGGGTGTCGATACGATAAATCCGTTGCCGTCGGACACTTTAATCGTATCCTTCACCGGCACGGCCAGAGCCGATGCTCCATGCTCCTCCGCGGCGGCGCAGCAAGCCTCGATCTGCTCCGGCGTCACAAGCGGCCTGGCCGCATCGTGCACGAGCACACCCCGCGTAGTCAGCGCATCCAATCCGGCGTACACGCTATCCTGACGCTCCGCTCCTCCGATAATCACTCGCGTGATCTTCCTGAAGCCTTCCCGCTCCGCGACACCGGTCGCGCGATCCTGCTCTCCCGGACCGACGACTAACACGACGGACTTCACAGAAATGCTGCGTTCGAACGCTTCTAGCGTGTGAGCAAGTACAGTCCTGCCGGCCAATTCCAGATATACTTTATTCTCCGAGGCCCCCATCCGGGTTCCGCGTCCTGCCGCGACAACGACGGCTCCCCAATCCATTCGCATAAGCTCCTAACGCATGATTCCATAATAACAGACGAAAGACGGGACACTAGAGCGCGTCCCGCCCGTAATTCTATTATCATACCTCGTCAAAGCGCTTTTTCCAATAGCTTCGGCTTAGCGAATATCATCCGGCCCGCCGAAGTCTGCAGCACGCTTGTGACGAGCACTTCCATCGTCGTTCCGATATAGTCTCTTCCGCCTTCCACTACGATCATCGTGCCGTCGTCCAAATAAGCGACGCCTTGTCCATGTTCCTTGCCATCCTTGATCACCTGGACGATGATTTCTTCTCCCGGAAGCACGACCGGCTTCACGGCATTGGCCAGATCGTTGATATTCAGGACGGAGACGCCTTGCAGCTCGCACACCTTGTTCAGGTTGAAATCGTTCGTCACCACTTTGCCCTGCATCGCCTTGGCCAGCTTGACGAGCTTGCTGTCCACTTCGCCCGGCTCTTCATTCGCTTCCTCGTAGATCAATACTTTGACGTCGAGTTCCTTTTGGATTTTATTCAGAATATCCAGTCCTCTGCGTCCTCTATTGCGTTTAAGAAGATCCGAAGAATCCGCGATATGCTGCAGCTCTTCCAATACGAATTCGGGGATGACTAGAGTCCCTTCGATAAACCCGGTTTTGCATATGTCTGCAATCCGCCCGTCGATAATGACGCTCGTATCGAGAATTTTATGCTCCTCGTACCTCGGTCCTTGCTTCTCCGCGGATTCGCTCCTTCCGCGTTCCCTCATCAAGCCTCCGAGCTCTTCCTTTTTGCGCAAGCCGATGCTCAATCCCATATAACCGAGCGTAAGCGCCGTTCCCGCCGCCAACACGTGCCCGATATACGGAATGTCCGATACGTACGGATACAGGAATGAAGAAAGTGCGAGTCCGCATATTAATCCGACCAAGCCGGACAATATATCCGGCATAGGATAACCGGACAGCCTATCGATTCCCCGTTGCAAAGATTTAGCCGTCGGAGTGGCGATGGAAGTCGCGAGCAGAAATCCGGCGCAAGCCCCGACGACGGCGCTTAAGGTGCTCCCCGCACTGCTTGATGGGCCTAGCAGCGATCCCATCCACGGAGTCTCCGCCGACATTTGCGAAGCCGACATCTGTTGGCCCAATAACGCGCCTATAAGAAGGCCGATAGTCTGAATCATTCTTTTCATGATCATTAAAAATCACTTCCTCTCTGGTCATTGTTCAGAATCTCGTTAGTAGTATGGGCCAATTTTTCAATTGCTAACCTTCCCGCAGCCCGGTTCTTAAAGTTTCTTTAAAAACGTTTCTTGTTTTGAATTCTCGCAGCCCTTGTTCTATAATAAAGAAGAAAAAGTAAATAAAAGGTAACCGAGGTGGAACGGATGAGCGCACCTACGCTTCAACAATTTCAGAGTCAGGTGTCGGAATTATTGCTCCGTCATCGCAGTCTGCTCGATGTTGTCACGAAATACAGCCAATCCAATGCCTCCGTCAATCGGTCCGTATCGAAATCGATCACGGAATGCGGTTGCATCGAGCTTAACGCGCGTAACCAAGGATTTTCCGCGGAGATGCCCCTCGATCAGGCCAATCGCCAATCGAAATCCCATATGGAAGGCAATCTCTGCGAACAATGCCGGGACGCCATCAAGAATGAAATGGGCAAAAACTTATTTTATCTGTCCGCCATGTGCAATCTGCTCGATATCAGCCTGGAGGACGTCGTGGCTCAGGAAGCGGATAAATGCTCGACGCTCGGATGGTTTAATCTCACCTAATGTCGCGGTTTACGGTAAGCCTGAACGCCAAAAAGCAGCCCCCGAGCAATCGGGAAGGCTGCTTTTCATTTTTATCGAATGGATTTAGTCGGGTTTACGCGCTATGTTCGGATCTTTCTTCTTCCTCGGCTTGTCTGCGTTTAGCCCTTCTTCTCGATGGGAGGAGCGCTTCAACGTTTTTTTTTAAGCCCCACAGCGCATAAAGGAGCAGCAGCGCCAGAATTACTTTGGGAATCGCCTGTTGGAACATATACGCGAGAATCGCGGCGCCCAGTACAACGACCGGAATCGCCCAGAACGCCTTTTTCGGCAGTCCCAGCTTCTTGAAATTCGGATATTTCATATTGCTGACCATCAGGAACGACAACGCGAGCGTGCTGATCAGCAGCAAAGAATAATGCAATTCGCTGTGGAACAGCGCCAGCGTCGCCAGAACGCCGCCCGCGGCAGGGATCGGCAGCCCGATAAAATAGCCGGGAATCCCGTCGATCACGTTAAACCTGGCGAGCCTTAACGCTCCACAGATCGGGAAGATCGCCGTAACGATCCATGCGAGAGCCGGATTCACGCCCTGAAACGCCGCTTGATACATGATAAAGGCCGGCGCTACCCCGAAAGAGATAACATCGGAGAGAGAGTCCAATTCCTTGCCGAATTCACTTTGCGCATTCAAGGCGCGCGCCACGCGCCCGTCCAAACCATCCAATAGCATGGCAATAATTACGAGCAACGCTGCTGTATTCGAACTATTCGTTTCATTATTGAATGCTAATATGATGGCGATTACGCCCAAGGTCAAGTTGCCTATGGTAAATAAATTCGGTATTGATTTCGTAATCATGTTTGCCACCTCGACTTTACTATACCCTATTAGCCGGTTTATTAAGCGCCGACCGGTTCGTTCTGGATATCTGCCCAGAATATCCATACAGAACATTTCCAATTGTATTCCCCTTATATCTGTCTGTCAATAAACACCTGCTCCTGAATTCTTTTCAAACCATCCCTGATCGCCCTCGCGCGGACTTCCCCGATCCCGTCTACTTCGTCCAGTTCTTCGGTGGAAGCCATGACAATATGTGGGAGCGTCTTGAAACGATCGACCAAATTATTCGTGATGACCGCGGGTAATCTCGGGATTTTGCTTAATAACCGATATCCCCGAGGGAAAAGCCCTTCTTCCACGACCGAACTTAACGAAGGGTACCCCAGAATTCGAATCAGCGAAGTCGGATCCAACAATTCCTCGGACGAAAGCTTGCGAATGGCCGTTTGGATTTCGCGGACTTTGGCTTCCCCGTCCTCCTTCGCGTAATCTTTAAGCAACAGCCATGCTTCTTCCTCTGCCGAACCGACAAGCTCTTCTTTCTGCATGCTGATCAATCTGCCTTCATTGCCAAGCTCAAGCACGTAACGATTAATTTCGTTGTTGATCCGCAGTACCATCTCCGCGCGTTGAATGACGTGGGCAACTTCATACATCGTAACCATTTCTTCGAATTCCAATGCAGATAGATTGGTCAGCGCTTGCGTGAATACCACCCGATACCTTTCCAACGTCTGAATCGCCTGGTTCGCTTTCGTCAGAATGACGCCCATCTCTTTAAGCGCATATCGCAATTGCCCCTGGTATAACGTAATGACATTGCGGCGCTGGGAGATCGATACGACTAGCTTGCCGGTTTGTTTCGCGACCCGCTCCGCGGTCCGGTGCCGGATTCCCGTCTCCGAAGACGGAATCGACGAATCGGGAATGAGTTGGGTATTGGCATATAATATGCGCTTCACGTCTTCATTCAGAATGATCGCGCCGTCCATCTTGGCAAGTTCGTAAAGATAGTTCGGGCTAAAATCGCAATCGATGGAGAACCCGCCGTCCACGACCGCCATCACTTCGGGGCTATAGCCGACGACGATCAGCGCGCCCGTCTTGGCCCGCAGCACATTCTCCAGCCCGTCCCGGAACGGGGTTCCAGGGGCGACCATCCGCAGCAGCTGATTCATCGTCTTCTCCTGCAGGTGTCGTTCTTTTTCCTTAGGATCTTTATCTTTATTTTCTTTCATATGATTTATCCCCCCTATTCCAATGCGGCCTTGAGCGCTTCCGCGACCGTCTTCACTCCGATTAATACGATGCCTTCGGGCGGCTGCCACCCCTTCATGCTTTGTTCTGGCATAATAACCCGCTTGAAGCCCAGCTTATGCGCTTCCTTCACCCGTTGTTCTGCTCTGGACACCGCGCGCACTTCTCCGGTTAATCCGACTTCCCCGAATACCGCGTCGTACGGCTTTGTCGGTGCGTCTTTAAAGCTGGAAGCCAGGCTGACCACGGCCGCTAGATCCGTCGCCGGTTCGTCCAGCTTCACGCCCCCGGCTGCGTTCAAGTACGCGTCCTGATTCTGCATGAACATGCCCATTCTTTTCTCCAGCACGGCGATGACAAGCGCCATTCGGTGATGATCGAACCCGGACGCCATCCGTCGCGGGGACGGAAAATGGGTCGGAGATACGAGCGCCTGCAGTTCCACAAGAACGGGACGGGTGCCTTCCATGCTGGCTACGACCGTCGAGCCGGCTACGCCGAGCGGCCTCTCCGACAGAAACAGTTCGGAAGGGTTCGTGACTTCCCTTAGCCCTTCCTCCTTCATATCGAAGATCCCGATCTCGTTCGTAGAGCCGAAACGGTTCTTCACCGCTCTTAAAATTCGGAAAGTATGATGTCTCTCACCTTCGAAATAGAGTACGCAATCGACCATATGCTCGAGCAGCCGAGGCCCGGCGATGGCGCCTTCCTTGGTGACGTGCCCGACGAGCACCGTCGCTACCCCGTTCACTTTGGATATGCGCATGAAATGCGCGGTGCACTCCCTGACTTGCGCAACGCTGCCGGGCGCCGACGCGATCTCTGGCCGGTAAACCGTTTGTATGGAATCGATGACGAGGAAATCGGGCTTCACATCGGTGATCGCTTCTTCGATCACTTCCAGATTCGTCTCGCAAAGCACGAATAATCTATCGTTCAGAGCGCCTAATCGGTCCGCCCTAAGCTTGGTTTGACGAACGGATTCCTCGCCGGACACGTACAGTACCCTCAAGCCTTGCGAGGAGAGGGAATAAGAAGTTTGCAGCAGCAATGTCGATTTCCCGATTCCAGGGTCTCCGCCGACAAGCAGCAGCGAACCGGGAACAAGTCCCCCGCCCAGAACCCGGTTAAGCTCCGACATTCCCGTCTCGATTCGCGGTTCTTGCCCGCTTTCTATATCTATGATCGCGCGTGCTTTTTCTTTCGTCCGAGTCAATTCGCTCCTGCCTACCGGAGCCTTGATCTCCGTCTCGGTTTCTTCGACCATCGTATTCCACTCGTTGCAGCCTGGACACTTGCCCATCCATTTCGGGGACTCCGTCCCGCATTGGGTGCAAGCGAATTTTATTTTAACCTTCGCCATGGGATAGGCCGCTCCTTTAGTAAATAATGAAAAAAGATGGTTGTGTCTCCATCTTAAGATTCTACCATTTCCATCAGTATAGAGAAACCTGACATGCCGCGAACGGCAAAATAAAAACCTCCGAACCCCGATAAACGGGGTTTGGAGGTTGGAGTTCGAAACGATCGATCAGGAATCAGGCTTTCGATAATTCAATTTCGCCCTTCTGCTTAACAACAAGATTTCCGTCTTCCTCGTCGATGATCAACGCGTGGCCTTTGGAAATTTTGCCGAGCAGCAGATCTTCGGACAGACGATCCTCGATATGCTTCTGAATCGCTCTGCGAAGCGGCCGTGCTCCGTATTGCGGGTCGTAGCCTTCCTTAGCCAAGAACGCTTTAGCCGCGTCGGTCAGCTCAAAGCTGACGTTGTGCTCGACGAGACGTTTGCGAAGATCGTCTGCCATCAGCGTAACGATCTGAGCGATATGCTCTTCGTTCAGCGGGTGGAATACGATAGACTCGTCGATCCGGTTCAGGAATTCCGGACGGAACGACTTCTTCAGTTCGGCAAGCACTTTTTCTTTCATATTCTGATAATCGCGTCCGGCGTCTTGGGCGGCTGTGAAACCGAGCGTCGAGTTTTTCTTGATTTGCTCAGCGCCGACGTTGGACGTCATGATGATCAGGGTGTTGCGGAAGTCGACCGAACGTCCTTTGGAATCCGTCAGACGGCCGTCCTCAAGCACTTGAAGCAAGATGTTGAACACTTCCGGATGAGCTTTCTCGATCTCGTCGAGCAGCACGACCGAGTATGGCTTGCGGCGGACTTTCTCCGTCAATTGGCCGCCTTCATCGTATCCGACATACCCCGGAGGCGCTCCGACAAGACGGGACGTGGAGTGTTTCTCCATATACTCCGACATGTCGATGCGGATAACCGCGTTCTCGTCGCCGAACATCGCTTCCGCGATCGCGCGAGCAAGCTCGGTTTTACCTACGCCTGTCGGTCCGAGGAAGATGAAGGAGCCCATCGGGCGTTTCGGATCTTTCAGACCGGCACGGGCGCGGCGGATGGCGCGAGATACGGATTTGACAGCCTCTTCTTGACCGATGACGCGATCGTGAAGAATGCTTTCCATATTCAGCAGGCGTTCCGTCTCTTCCTCGGCAAGCTTGCTGACCGGAATACCGGTCCAGCTCGCCACGACCTGGGCGATGTCTTCAGGCGTAACCTCGGAATCGGTGCGGCCTTGTTTTTCTTTCCATTGGTTTTTCGTATAGTCGAGCTCTTCGCGGATTTTCTGTTCCGTATCGCGAAGGGCGGCCGCCTTCTCGAATTCCTGGCTTTGGACGGCGGCGTCCTTTTCTTTGCGGATATCCTCGAGTCTCGTTTCCAGCTGTTTCAGATTAGGCGGTACCGTATACGAGTTCAGCCTCACTTTGGAACCTGCCTCGTCGATCAGGTCGATCGCTTTATCCGGCAGGAACCGATCCGGAATGTAACGGTCGGACAATTTAACCGCCGCTTCGATCGCCTCGTCGGTCATTTTCACGCGGTGATGCGCTTCGTAACGGTCGCGCAGGCCGAGCAGAATTTGAATGGCTTCTTCCGGAGTCGGCTGATCCACTGTGATCGGTTGGAACCGACGCTCCAGGGCCGCGTCCTTCTCGATATATTTGCGGTATTCGTCCAGCGTTGTCGCGCCGATACATTGCAGCTCGCCGCGTGCAAGCGCAGGCTTCAGAATGTTAGAAGCGTCGATCGCGCCTTCCGCGCCTCCCGCACCGATCAGCGTGTGCAACTCGTCGATGAATAGGATGACGTTGCCCGCTTGACGAATTTCGTCCATGATTTTTTTCAAGCGATCCTCGAATTCGCCGCGATATTTCGTGCCCGCCACGACGGAGCCCATATCGAGCGTCATGACGCGCTTATCGCGCAGCGTCTCGGGAATTTCGTTGTTGACGATTCTTTGGGCAAGGCCTTCAGCGATTGCCGTTTTACCGACACCGGGTTCCCCGATCAGCACCGGGTTATTCTTCGTGCGGCGAGAGAGCACTTGAATGACGCGCTCGATTTCCTTCTGCCGTCCGATGACCGGATCGATGTTGCCTTCTTTCGCGCTTGCGGTCAAATCCCTAGCCAGACCATCGAGCGTCGGCGTGCTTACGTTCGACGAAGGGCCATGGTTCTGGGATACGCTCTCGTTGCTTCCGAGCAACTGCAGCACTTGTTGCCGCGCTTTGTTCAAGCTGATTCCCAGATTGTTCAGCACGCGAGCCGCGACGCCTTCCCCTTCGCGAATGAGGCCAAGCAGAATATGCTCCGTGCCCACATAGGTGTGGCCCAGCTTACGAGCTTCGTCCATGGACAGCTCAATCACTTTCTTAGCCCGCGGGGTATAAGCAATATTCGTCGGCTGCTCTTGTCCGCGACCGATCAAGGACTCGACTTCATCCTGGATCTTCTCGAGACCCAGTCCAAGCGCGATCAGCGCTTTGGCGGCGATGCTTTCCCCTTCCCGGATCAATCCGAGCAGAATATGTTCCGTACCTATATTATTGTGTCCCAACCGCACTGCTTCTTCCTGAGCCAAGGCCAATACCTTCTGCGCACGTTCCGTAAACCTGCCAAACATCATGAGACACACCTCCTAATAAGTTAAGAATAAAACATTTAAGAAAGAGTTACCAGTCGCGAACGGATTAATTCCGCTCTCGATCTGTCCCTGTCTTCCGGACTCATCGCTTCTCCGAACGTCATCTGAAGAAATCCCGGCTGCATCGAGACAAGCAGTTCGTTCAAGACGAGCGAATCCACTTCGGGAAGCAGTCCCAAATGGTAACCTAGCCGAACGTCGGATAATCGCTGAGAAGCTTCCTTCGTATCCATGATTCTCGCCTGCGTCAGAACGCCGAACGACCGGCGTACCCGATCCTCCACGCGAAGGAAGGATTCGTCCAGCAGTTTGCCTCTGGCAGATCTCTCGTGCTCGATGATCTGGCGCGCGACCTGGAACAGATTTTCGATAATTTCTTGTTCCGATTGCCCGAGCGTCACTTGGTTGGACACTTGAAACAAATTCCCCGTCGCCTCGCTGCCTTCGCCGTATACTCCTCTGACAGCCAGCCCGACTTGAGTCACTGCGGACAAGATCCGATTGATTTGTCCCGTCATTACAAGCGCCGGCAAGTGCATCATGACCGAAGCCCGAATTCCCGAACCGACGTTGGTCGGGCAGCTCGTTAAGTATCCATGCTTCTCATCGAACGCATAGTCGACCTGCTCCTCGAAAATATCGTCGATTTTGCTGGCCGTTTCCCATGCTTCCCTAACCTGAAATCCCGGGCTTAAACATTGAATGCGCAAATGGTCTTCTTCGTTAATCATGATGCTGATATCTTCGTTCGGGCTCAGAATCAAAGCCGAATTACGCGATTCGTTCGCCAGGCTCGGACTGATAAGATGCTTCTCCACCAGAACGAGCTTCTCCAGCTCCGTCAGCTCCGACATTCGGATCTGCTCGATTTTACCCAGCCCGTTGAGCCTGCCGCTCTCCGCCACGCAGAGCAACTGCTCCATCGCGGATGACGATTGTTCGGGACTAGCCATTAGCGGAAACGGCTGGTTGCGCAGATTGCGCGCGATGCGCACGCGGCTGCTGATGACGACGTCAGAATCGGGGCCTTCGCCCTTCATCCATTGACTTAGCGCTTGTTTCGTAAATTTTTTTTTGGCCATCGCTATTTCCCGCCCCTCAACCGCTCATTTCGTTCTCAAGCTCGCGTATCCGGTCCCGCAACTGCGCCGCCGTCTCGAAATCCTCTCGCTCGATGCGGCCTTGCATTTCCTTCTTCAGCCGATCGATTTCCCTCTTTGTCTGAAGATGGCCTCCTGCCCGCTTAGGCACTTTGCCGACGTGAACCGTATTGCCGTGGACTCGTTTCAGAAGAGGGTCAAGCCGCTCGGAGAAGTGCTTGTAACAATCGCTGCAGCCAAAACGGCCGATCTTGCTGAATTGCGCGTACGTCATGCCGCACGTATCGCATTTTACCGCCTGAGGCCTCGCGGCCGGATTCGGATTATGAGGCTCGAAATCGAGCAGGCCCGACAGCAAGTTATGGATGGAAAAGCCGCTCGAGGTTCCGGGCAACAGCTCCCCTTTCTCCCTTGCGCACGTTTCGCAGATGTGAAGCTCGGTTTTCTCCCCGTTTACGATCTTCGTAAAATGGAGAGTTGCCGGGCGTTTGCCGCATTCTTGACACTGCATGGCATCATGCCTCCTTCCTATTTCGCGAGCAAGGCGATCAGCATCGCCTTGAGCAGCTTCGCCCGGATTTCATCCCGGACGGGCAGCTTAAGCGCGAGCACCTCGCGGGACACGGCCGCCTTGAGCAGATACGCTTCCCGCTCAGTCACGAAACGGGCTTCCGCCAATTGGTAGACCAGTCCTTCCGCCGTCGTCTGGTCGATCCGTTCTCCCACCGTCTGCCGGATATGGCGCTGAACCGCCTCGAGCGAGGGAAGGCTAACGCGTTGTATACGGATGTATCCGCCGCCTCCGCGTTTGCTTTCCACGAAATAGCCCTTCTCGAGCGTAAACCGTGTGCTGATCACGTAATTGATCTGCGAGGGCACGCAAGAGAACCTATCCGCCAGATCGCTTCGCTGAATCTCGATCGCGCCTTCCGAGCTGTTCTCCAAGCTTTGCTTCAAATATTGTTCGATAAGATCGGAAATATTACGCAACGTCCAACCTCCTTTCGTCGATGACAAACCGGCATATGCCGAATGGTCAATCAGGGGCGGATCTGACTTTGACTTTCTTTGACTATAGCCTCATTATACGCCTAATTCCGAAAAATGCAAACGTCCCCCTTAATGTGCCGCAAATATGGGCGCTCCATTCGATACATCGCGATGCGCGGATGGGCGGAGGGGCAGCGGCGTATGTCGTGATTCGTGGTTAGTTGTATTTCGTACAACTAATTCAAGCGGTTGGGCGGTCTGAGGGGAATTAGTTGTATTTGGTGCAGCTAATTCGGGTGGTTTAGTGGATACGGAGCAAAATGGGGCGATTTAAGTGTTGAAAATGCAACTAATGTGCTTTGGCCACGCGAGAACGGCGTAATTACTTGCAGAAAATACAACTAATTGCGGATGGACGGAGGGGCAGCGGCGTATGGCGTGATTCGTGGTTAGTTGTATTTCGTACAGCTAATTAGATCGGCTGGGCGGTCTGATGGGGAATAGTTGTATTTTGTACAGCTAATTCGGGTGGTTTAGTGGTTTCGGAGCAAAATGGGGCGATTTAAGTGTAGAAAATGCAACTAATGTGCTTTGGTCACGCGAGAACGGCGTAATTACTTGCAGAAAATGCAACTAATTGAAAACAACAAAAACACCCTCCGGGTCGGAGAGTGTTCTATATTCGGCTTATGCCTTGAAAACCGGATACGAAACAAAAGTGTGGAGCGAAAGAAGGTGAAGTATCATTGTCTTACCAGGCCAACCTGTTAGGATAAGCCCTCGACCGATTAGTACTCGTCAGCTCCACACGTTACCGCGCTTCCACCCCGAGCCTATCAACCTGGTGTTCTTCCAGGGGTCTTACGAATTGGGAAATCTC
>NZ_VNJJ01000022.1 GCF_007786475.1 Cohnella terricola
CACCCGTCCGCCGCTAAGTCATTCAGGAGCAAGCTCCTAAATAACTCCGCTCGACTTGCATGTATTAGGCACGCCGCCAGCGTTCGTCCTGAGCCAGGATCAAACTCTCCATAATAGAGAGCCTAAAGGCTCAATCTGTATTGCTGGTTTCGTCTTTCGACGTTTTTGTTTCTTACGCTCAATGTTCAGTTTTCAAAGAACAATCGGTGTTTCTTTTTTGTCGTCCGCGCTAACGGCGACTTTTATAATATACCACAGTTCGAACTCTCAATGCAAGCATTATTTTTAATTTTGTTTGCATTTTTTATTTTCACCGTGTCCGCATCGTGTAGCTTTTTCAGCGGCGAGATATAACTTATCATAGATCGATAGAGCAAGTCAACGGTTTTTTCGACATTTTACGAATTGTTTTTATGATTTCGCCGAAGTGTATTCCAATTCCATCAATCCGTTTGGCGCAAGTCGCGCAGTTTGGGCAACTTCGCGAATGTGGCCCCGGTTAACCAACTTATATAGAAGAACGGACAGCTCAAGCGGTAGACCCGACAAATCCGGATGCCGTTGCAGTTCGAAAGGCGACCACGCTTCCTTCCGGCTTTCGATTAGCCGAATCAATAAAGCGCACGACGACTCCATCTTATTCAGGATCGCGAATTCGCATGCCAGCAACACCAGCTCTACCCGCTGCTCAAGCGTCTCCCCGCTTGTCGTCAATTCTTCGAATAGCTTATAGATCCCCGGATTGACTCGGCGCATTTGCTCCCAGACTGTCAATTCGGGATGCATGCCTTCCTCGACGAGCACGATATGCGCCCAATAATGAAGAGAAGATAACACGTTCGAATAGGCGTCGAGGACTTTCCCGTCCTTGAGATCTTGTTTGGCTTGCAAAGCGCTTCTGACGAACCGGGAGAATTCGCTCAACAGCTTCTGTTCCCGAATAAGCGGCGACCATTCCATAAGACGCCCCCTTAGCGTCGCTAAATAATCGTCCCTATCGACGATAATATCCCCTTGGATGAGCCAATATGCGCTGCCGCGGTTGGAACTGCTCACGATCCAGCTTTCGAGCTGCTCGGGCGTCACTCGCCTGACTTGGATTCGAATGTCGTTCCAAACCCGGTGCTCGATGCCCTTTTTCGAAGCTTCCGCTTCGGTCACGATGAGAACTAGACGGTCCAAGCCGTCAATGACCGGCTGGTACGAGAAGGGATTCTCCATATGAAGAAGACTGATCAACCCTTCCTCTTGACCGAATTGTTCTAAGTATGTAGCAGTGGCTTCTGTCCGAATCATGTTATCCGCACCTTTAATAAGACGAGACCTTGCCGAATCGAACCAAGGTGGTCTGTCTATGAAATGTAAGTTATAATTGATTTTGCGATCAAGGTCTATTTCTACACGCAAGTCCTTATTCCTGCTAAGATACAGGCGAGAAAATTTGATCAATGTTTTATGAAGATGGGAGATCACAACATGAAATGGAAAGCCAGCAAAATATCGACGATGCGAACATGGGGGCTTCTGCTTGTGCTGGTCGGCATGGGCGTCATGGTTTTCGGGACGAGCGGCATCCTCTTGTTCGGGGAAGTCGGCAAAATTATCGCCGCCGTATTCATGGTGCTGGGGATGATCAGTTGCTTTGTCAGCATGGGCATTTACTTCTGGGTAGGCATGTTATCTACTAGCGCGCCGGTGCTTGAATGCCCCGAGTGCGGTAAGAGAACGAAAATGCTCGGAACGACAGATCGCTGTATGTATTGCCATACGATTCTGACTTGGGATCCAGAGAAAGCGACGGACCAAGCGGCCGGCAATTCCGAAGCTTCAAAAGAAGCGCCCTTGCAACCGCAGCCGTAAATAATCGTATGATCACGTGCAAAAAGGGGATGCCTATTCGATTTCCGGACGGAAATCAATAGACATCCCCTTTCCATTTAACTTTACGGACGGGTTTGCAGCGCTTCATCCAGCGTGCCCCAGATCTCGTTCGATTCGAACCCGCGCCGCCACGAAGCGATTCCCGCCAAGTTGTGTTTCTTGGCGAGCTCGGCTCTGGCTTTCATGGACACCGCATCTTCGATCCAGATCTTCTTGACCGCCTTCTCTTCATTGAATTCCACGTAGTTCTGCCCCGACTCTTCGTCGAAAACAGGTTTAAGCTTTTTGTCCTGGATTAATTTCTTGACGGCGTCCATGCTCATCGTCTTGGATGAAACTTTAACGCCGCCTTTGTCATCCGGCTGTTCCGTCCATATCCGGGTGTAATAAGGCACACCCAATATCAGCTTGCTGGCGGGAACTCCGTCTTCGTTCAAGATTCGCTCTACCGATCTGTCCGCCCACGGCAACGAGGATACCGACCCGGCAACCGGGCTGGATGCCCAATGCTCGTCATAAGCCATCACCATCATAAAATCAACGCTTGCAGCTAGCCTAGGGCGATCTAGGAACGCCGACCAAAATTCGCTCCCCGACTTCGGCGTCACGTCGATCGACAACACCAGATTTTGCTCGTGCATTAGAGGCGCTAACTCCCGCATGAATTGTACGAGATTATCTTTATCTTTCGTATGCACATTTTCAAAATCGATATTAATGCCTTGAAGCTTGAACGTTTTCGCATAGGCAAGCATCTGCTGGATCATTGTATAACGCGACTCATAAGAAGAAAGAGCTTCATGCGTACGATCCGGTTCGAATCCGTTGCTGAACAGTCCCCACACTTGCATGCCCTTGGAACGGGCCCAAGCGGAATAGCCGGCATCGGCTTTGCTTTGAACGTTGCCGTTCCCGTCGACCAACTCGAACCAAGTCGGACTGACAACGTTAACCCCCTGAAGCTCGCCGATCTTATGGGTATCCGGATTAGCGGAATAGACAGCTTCCCAAGTCATATTGATTTTTTGGCCGATACCTTTCCAGGCAACGAATGGTTCGGCGGGCGAGTCTGTCGGAGAGATCGTCTCCACCTCCAACAACGCGACTCCGGTTTTGGACACGTACCCGATATGACCCGAACTGGATTGGGCTTTATACCATCCGTCCTCTTCTCCCCATATCCGCAAGTTGGTTCCCGCAGGCAGCGCTTCAACGATCGGAAAAGATTTATTCGGGCCTTCGCGCATTTTGATTCCCTTGGTCGTCTTGTCCGGAACTGCCGCGCGTTGAACGGATTCTCCCGGCACGTACAAGGACACGATCCCCGTTGATCCTCCGATCTCGGCCTTGATCCCGAACAGTTCCGTAAGCGGAGCGATCGGCAAAAACAATGTTCCGTCAGCTTTCTTCGCTGCGAATCTTAGCGTGGACGGCTTGCGGTTAAGCGTCGCGTCCAATTCGCCGGTCTTGAAATGAAGCACCTTCGTATCCGTCGTTAATATAACCGATTCGGTTTTCTCCTCGTATCGAACGCCATCTCCAAGTAGCTGGCGGGCAATTTCGATGGGAATGAGAAGCCCTTGATCATTTCCTTGGGCATAACCTTTCGTCCATTTTCCTTGAAGCATGATCGGACCCGTTTTCGCCATATATTCGGGTGTCACGAAAGAATTATTGGCCGAATGGCTTGTTTTCCACCATATCGTGACGGCAGCAGCCGCAACGAAGAGCAGCAACAAGAACAGCCATCCGCCGGATCTTCTGCGCGCTCGGCGCGGTCCGATCGGTAATTCGGTATTCAAATCCCTTCACTCTCCGTTTCTGATCATCTGGATGCAACGCTTGTCCTATTAAAAATACGAACCGAACGATCGATAGGTTTCTAGTTTCGGAACAGTCACAGCCACCGTAATGAAAAAGCACGCTAAGGCTTTAACCCCGCGTGCTTGATAATGTATCGGAAATCGCTTAAGAATGCATGCCCTTGCAAGTTGGACACAGCCCGTATATTTCCAGCCTATGGCCGAAAACACTGAACCCGGTCGATGCGGCAGCGGCCTGTTCCACTTCCCTGACCGGCGGGTGATCGAAATCGACGATCGTACCGCAGTTCGTGCAGGTCACATGATAATGGTCTGACATATCGGCATCAAAACGACTTGAATCATCGCCGTAGGTCAACTCACGAACGAGACCGGCATCGACGAATACCTTTAGATTGTTATAAACCGTCGCAACACTTAGGCTCGGATACTGCGGAGACAGCGCGCGAAAAATATCGTCAGCGGTCGGATGCGTATAGGATTCCATTAGATATTGCAAAATGGCATAACGTTGCGGGGTCATCCGGATGCCTCCGGATTTGAGCTGGTCCACGGCATGCTCAACCTTGGATTCCATGCTCCTCACAGCCTTTCGTATAACTTCTGCGTATATAGCCTTATTCTACGTTTAGCATTCGACCATTGTCAATGGAAGATACATCCCGATCCTTATGAGCCGCCCTAATTCCGTTTATGCGAACGCCCGCGTCCTTCCCAGAACCACAAAGCGACGCCCGCCCCAATCAGCACGAGAGCCCCCAGGGCGGAGCCGACGGAATCAAACAACCAGTTCCGCCAGTTGAATCCCGACATCAGCAAAATGACGACGCCAGCTGCCGCAAGAACGAGAATCGCGACGGGCGGCATGTTGCGGGGCAGTTGCTCATTTCCCGCAGGAGATGGCATTTGACCGCCGGTCCCGTTCCCCCATATTTGAGGATTCATGGCGCGGGATGCGCGGAAGTCGTTAACGACTTCCGTACTTTGAATCGCATCGAACAAGTTATAGAAATAAATAATCGGGAGCAGCAAACTGAGCAGTACGACGGATAAAATGTTTTCGCCCTCTGCGACATGTACGATCGCCGTAATATCCAACGCGATGAGCAGCATCAGGACGATACCTTTCACCATCAGTCCTAGATACATATGCCCGGTTCCCGGAACAAAGAAGGCCAGCAACCCCGCGACGAATTTTCTTTTTGCCGTTCCGCTGTGCTGCGTCTGTGGATAACCTTGGGGAACTCCGTACCCCTGCCAGGGTCCCTTGTGCATTGGTTCGCCCGCATCCGGCCTAGGGGGCGGCGGATATTCGTCCGGGCGATTCCAATTGTCCGATTCTTTCATGACTAATCCCTCCGACTGTGTATTCCGTGTCCACGATCTTGGGTATATCCTTTCCGTGAACCGCATGATCCTGTTTATTTATTCTAGCATGCTCGTTTTTGACCGAACAACGGTTTTCGGACGGGGCGATACCTAGGCTTAAGTCGGAGAAGATAACTTGCCGTTCTCTGGAACGGCGAGACGAACGAGACGAACCATTTCGATTTCCGGTATCGGCTTTAGCGTATCTTGGCGCTCGAATCCGAATCGTTCATATAAGGCAAGAGCGGGATAATTCCGGATTTCCGCGGTAACTTCCCAGACAAGAGATTGCGGCTCCTCGGACAGCAAACGCTCAAGCAGCATCGACCCGATGCCTCGGCGCAAATAATCCGGATGAACCATTAATCTGCAGATCGTGCAGAATTCTTCCCGTTCCCGTTCGTAGGATACCGCTCCGACAATCTCATCCTCATCGTTCAAGCATCCTAGAAAGTTCTCGCCGCAAGCTTGAAGCGATTCCGCAGTGTCCCGCAGCGGGGGGAGGTCCGAGACGCCGATCAATGCCGCTTCCAGACGGTAAGCGGGATGCTGCAGCGCCCATATTTCTTCTGCGGTTCCGCGATCGCGAATATCCAGCCGAACAATATTCATGCGTTGCCTCCTCATGAATCGAGCAAAACGGCAAACTCGCCATTAAGCAAGCTTGCCGTTTCGACTTCGTGCTATGCGTTCAAGCGATCCACGAGCAGCTTGTTGACAAGCCCCGGGTTCGCTTTGCCTTTCGTTTCTTTCATGATTTGCCCGACGAGGAATCCGATCGCCTTCTCTTTACCGTTGCGGAAATCTTCAACGGACTGCGGGTTCGCCGCGATCACCGCGTCGACGATCGCCAGAATCGCCCCTTCGTCGCTGATTTGCACGAGACCTTGTTCTTCGACGATCTGTTGCGGGGATTTGCCCGTTTCGATCAAGCCTTTGAACACGGTTTTGGCGATTTTGTTGCTGATCGTGCCCTTCTCGATCAATTGGATCATCTCGCCCAAGCCTTGGCCGGTTATCTTAACGCCGTCAAGCTCCAGATTGTTCGCGTTCAAGTAGCCGAGCAGTTCGCCCATAATCCAGTTCGCCGACGCTTTGGCATCGCTCGTATGCTTCAAGCTCTCTTCGAAGAAATCGGCGAGTTTCATCGATGCCGTCAACACGCCCGCGTCATAGGAGGATAGCCCGTATTCTTGGATGTAACGGGCTTGACGGGCATCCGGCAGCTCCGGAATCGAAGCCAGAACGCGAGCTTTCCATTCGTCGTCGATATGCAGGCGCACCAAATCCGGATCAGGAAAATAACGATAGTCGTGCGCTTCTTCCTTACCGCGCATGCTGATCGTTTTGCCTTGGTTTTCGTCCCAACGGCGCGTTTCCTGAACGACTTTACCTCCGCCGTCCAGTACGTCCGCTTGGCGCAGTTCCTCGTATTCCAATCCGCGCTGAACACCGCGGAAGGAGTTCATGTTCTTCAGCTCCGCGCGTGTGCCGAATTCCTTCTGTCCGTACGGACGAATGCTGATGTTGGCGTCGCAGCGCAGGCTGCCTTCCTCCATCTTGACGTCGGAGACGTCGCAGTATTGCATGATCGCCCGAAGTTTCTCCAAATATGCTTTCGCCTCTTCCGGAGAACGAATGTCCGGCTCCGATACGATCTCCACGAGCGGCGTACCTACGCGGTTCAAGTCGACGAGCGAGCCGTAGCCTCCGTCGATGTGCGTCAGCTTGCCCGCATCTTCTTCTAAGTGAAGGCGGGTAATGCCGATCCGTTTCGTCTGGCCGTTCACTTCGATATCGATCCAACCGTTCTGTCCGATCGGCTGATCGTATTGCGAAATTTGGTAAGCTTTCGGCGAATCGGGATAAAAATAGTTTTTGCGGTCGAATTTGCACCATTCCGCGATCTCGCAGTTGATCGCCATCGCCGCTTTCATCGCGTATTCCACCGCTTGGCGGTTCAGTACGGGCAGAACGCCGGGATGCCCTAAGCAGACCGGGCATGTATGCGTATTAGGCGGGGCTCCGAAAGACGTCGAGCATCCGCAGAATATTTTCGATTTCGTATGCAACTCGACATGCACTTCGAGGCCGACGACCGTTTCATATTTGGACATGTTATGCTCCTCCTAAGACAGTGCCGGACGCAGGTCGTGAAACCCGGTTTGGCTTTCGAATGCGTGCGCCGCTCTCAGTACGGTCGATTCGTCGAACGGCTTGCCAATAATCTGCAAGCCTACGGGCAGTCCGTCCGCCATCCCGCAAGGGATGCTGATCGCCGGCACTCCCGCCAGGCTGACGGGAATCGTGCAAATATCGTTCAAATACATCGTGAGCGGATCGCCGACTTGCTCGCCAAGCTTAAACGCGGGCGTTGGCGCCGTCGGTCCGATGATCAGATCGAACTTCTCGAACGCTTGGTCGAAATCTCTCTTGATCAAAGTCCGCACTTGTTGGGCTTTTTTATAATAAGCGTCATAATAGCCCGAGCTCAGCGCATAGGTACCTAACATGATCCTGCGCTTAACTTCCGGTCCGAAGCCTTCGCTGCGGGAACGGCGATAGAGATCGAGCAGATTGGCCGGATTGTCCGCGCGCACGCCGTAACGGACGCCGTCGAAACGGGCCAGATTGGAGGAAGCTTCGGACGAAGCGAGCAAATAATAAGTCGCTATGGCGTAATCGGTGTGCGGAAGCGATACTTCTTCCCATGTAGCGCCCATCGACTCGAATACTTTAAGTGCTTCCAACACGCGCTCTTTCACTTGCGGATCGATGCCTTGGCCCAAATATTCTTTAGCCACGCCGATGCGCAGTCCCTTGACGTCGCCGGTTAATGCCGACAAGTAATCCGGAACGTTCACGTTGGCGGAAGTCGTATCCCGCTCGTCATGACCTGCGATCGCTTGCAGAACGTAAGCCGAATCTTCCACGTTTTTCGTGATCGGCCCGATCTGATCGAGCGAAGACGCGAACGCCACTAAGCCGAAACGGGATACGAGTCCGTAAGTGGGCTTGAGTCCTACTACGCCGCAATAAGCCGCGGGTTGACGAATCGAACCGCCCGTATCCGAACCGAGCGAAAAATAGACTTGTCCTGCCGCGACCGATGCCGCAGAACCGCCGCTCGATCCGCCGGGAACGCGTTCCGTATCCCACGGGTTGCGAACCGGACCGTAGGCCGAATTCTCGTTGGAGCCGCCCATCGCGAATTCATCCATATTGAGCTTCCCGATCGTAACGGCTTGCGCCGCCCGTAGTTTGGTAACGACGGTCGCATCATAGATCGGATCGTGATTTTCCAGGAACTTGCTTCCGCAAGTCGTGCGAAGTCCCTCGGTGACGATGTTGTCCTTGATCCCGGCAGGGACTCCGAACAATAATCCGCGTTCTCCGCCCGCGGCGAGCTGAGCATCCAGCGCTTGCGCTTGCTGGCGCGCTCCCTCTTCGTTCAGCGCCAAGAACGCGCCGATCTTGCCGTCTGTATCGGATATCCGCTTAAAAGAATGATCCACCAGCTCGGTTACGGATAATTGTTTGTTTTTAAGCCGATTATGTAATTCGGACAGTTTAAGTTCAAAAACCGACATGCTATGCTCCTCCTAATCGTTATTCCAGAACCGCAGGCACCTTGAACTGCCCTTCTTCTTCTTCCGGAGCGTTGCGAAGTACTTTCTCGATCGGCCAAGACGGTTTGACTTCGTCTTCTCTCATCACGTTGGCCAGAGGCAGTACGTGGCTGGTCGGCTCAATGCCGTCCGCATCCAATTCATTTAATTTCTCGGCATATTTAAGAATCGCGTTCAACTGTCCCGCGAATTGTTCCTTCTCCGCGTCGGACAGATCGAGTCGCGCCAAATTCGCCACATGCTCGACATCCTTGATCGTTATGCTCATATTCCGTAACCCTCCTTAATTTCCGCATATCCGCTCATTCTTTTCATTATATCGGACAAACTAAGGGAACTCAATGAGTCCGGGAAGCTTTAAGCAGCTATCAACAAGGTTAATACAACCTGAACAAAAGGGAGTGAAAGCCGCGATGCGCAGTTACCATAGAGCGTCATCTTCCATGCCGCTAAAGGATGCCGGATTGGTGGAATTCGCCGCGGAGGATCAGGATACTCTCGCGGTCCTGACAGAAGCTCTCGCGGAATTTTCCGCGTCCGACGCTTCGCCGCTTGCCATGCGCTACGACGAGGACAGGAAGCTTCTGAACCTGATGAGCAAGCTGCAACGTCGACTTCCGTCGGAAGCCGCTCTCAGAGCAAGATGCCGTATCGGATATGATTCCAAGGAGGATTCCTCCGGAGAAGCCGAGAAGGACGGCTGGATTCCGCTCGCGGAGCTGTTCGGAGAAGTGGGCGGAACGAGCATTGCCGATTATATTTTGCACCGGGCATATACGCTGTACTTGCAACCGATCGTTCAAACGAACGGGAGCATCGTCGGATACGAATTTCTGACGCGGTCTTTGCCTGAACAGGCTCCATTCCGTCCGGCAGAGCTGTTCGAGACCGCACGCAAAATCGGCCAGCATTCTTTCTTGGACCGTGCGGCGCGGCTGCTGGCCGTTCGTATGGGCGCCGCTCATCTTGCTCCGGGGATGCTCCGTTTCGTTAACTTTCTCCCTTCCTCCCTGCATCAGCCGGATGCGTGCTTGAAATGTATTTTCGACGCGATGCGAGAAACCGGAACCGATCCACGGGACTGCGTCTTCGAGGTCATGGAGTCCGAACCGTTGGACGATCCGAGGCTGCCCGACGTGTTCTCCGTCTATCGCAAGGAAGGCGTCAGGGTCGCGCTTGACGATGTCGGCAGCGGCTTCGCGACTCTGGACGTCGTCGAAAGGCTTCAGCCCGACTATGTGAAAATGGATCGAAGATGGGTTAGCCGGTGCGATCAAGATACCGACAAACAACGCTATATCGACCGTTTGCTCGAACGGGTATCTCGGTTCAATGGCGTTGTATTGGCTGAAGGCGTAGAGCGGCTAGAGGAATGGAACTACTTAAAGCAAGCCGGCGTGCCGTTGTTTCAGGGATATCTCTTCGGCCGGGCCGCGCCCGTTCCCATCCCCGCTCCGGCGGCGGTATTGTAACAAACAAAACGCACCGAACGACTTCGGCCTAGCCGAGCGTTTCGGTGCGTTTGCGTGTTTATGCGGGGTCGCCGCTTAGATCCAAGCTTTCAGGTTGACTTGACGGATGAACTCATCCCGGCTGAGCACGTCATTGCTCGACTCGTCGGTGGATTGCTCCTCCTCTTTGCCGCCGTTCATGATCCGCTTGAATAAATCCTCGTTGCGCGTAACGAGCGCGTAATCGATCAGAGCTTCCCTCTCGATCCGCTCCGCTTCGAGCTCTAGCAAAGTTCTTTCCAATTCGATATCCTCGCTAGGAACGTAAAATTGTCTATTTGCTTTCGGAACCCGAATAATATAATCGAACGCGCTATCGTTATTGCGATCGTACGCGATGACGTAACCGTATTCGCCTACAGGCAAATTTTGTTCAAACCGGTCGTCCACGATGACGATTCTTTCCCCCAGTTGCAGCATACCGATTCTCCCCCCTAATTTCCCGGTAATACTACTATCCTACTAGAAAAGTATGACCTTATGCAAATACTGTCATTCTAGTGAAGGGAAAATTTAAAGTCTAGCCGCATTCGCTCCTTTGACCGCTATCGTGATTAGCGCCATGACGCATACGGCCGTCACGGAAGCCGCAACTGCCCACGAGGGGGTTTCTCCAGCCGCTAATCCGGCAATCGCCGCGTTATTCAGTCCGGAGGGGAGCCACGAAAGCCGGTTTTCGAACAAGCCTCTGACGATTTGAAGAACGATCGCAAACCCGAAAGCGGAGAATGCCGCTCCGGCGGGAGAACGAATCCATGCGCTGGCCGCTATGGTGACCGTTCCGACGAATACCAGCCAAGCGAAGTATAGGAACCCCGAGACCGCGACTGTCGCCGCATCCGCGACGCCGATCAGCAGATTTGTATAATACCAAGCGCCGCCATAGCCCAAGAGGAAAGCAAAGCCGACGATCAAACACAAAGCGGTCCATTTGGATGCGACATAAGCCAGGCGAGCGACCGGTTTCACCAGAATCCAAGCAGCAGTCCCGTTCCTCTTCTCGCCGGATATCGTCCCCATGTACGCCAGGCATATCGCGAGCACGCCGATCGTTCCAAATTGGCTTAAAGTCTGCCCTAACACTTCGCCGGGCTTCGGAATCGGGATTTGAATCATTGCGCCTTCCGGCAGACTTCCCGCGGCAGCGATAATGTCCGGCATAAATTTTGCGCTTATCGGCTGGATAAGGCCGAGCAGGACGAAGACCGCCGGCAGCCAGATCAACTTACCTGTCCGCAGCGCCTCCCGCAGCTCTTTGACGAGTAATACCCCGTATACTTTCATGTCCGTAGCGCCTCCATGAACCAGATCTCCAACGATTTGCGTCCGACCTCGAACGTTCTCAGCTTGACCCCTTGGTCCAAAGCGCTTCTAAGCACCTTATCGCGCAAAGCATCCATATCGTCCGTCTCGATTCGGCATTGGTTTCGCTCTTCCTCAACTTTTAACGCCTCAGGCAAATCCCGCAATCCGGCAATCCATCGGCTCGCATTCTCGCTCTCCTCCGCGACAACTCTCAAGAAAGGCTTGCCCGCGGCTTGGCGAAGCTGTTCCATCTCGCCTTGCATGACGACTTGTCCTTTGTTCATCAAGATCAATTCGTCGCAGATCTGTTCGGCATCATGCAGGACGTGAGTAGACAGCAAGATCGTCATCTCTTGTTTCCACACGGCAAGCATCTCAAGAACGTCCCGCCTGCCGATCGGGTCCAGCGCGGATACGGGTTCGTCTAGCAATAGAAGGCGGGGTCGATGAATGACCGCCTGCGCGAGACCCAGCCTCTGCTTCATGCCCCCGGAATACCCCGCGACCGGGCGGTGGGCCGCATCCTTCAAGCCGGCGGCTTCAAGAAGCTCTTCGCTTCGTCTAGCCGCTTCGGTCGCGGACAAGCCGCAGAGTCGACCGGCCGTCATCACCGTTTCGCGCCCGGTCATCCATCCGAAAAACGCCGGCTGCTGTGGCAGAAAGCCCATCCACTGTCTTCGGTCCCCAGACAACTCTCCGCTTGTCTTAAGATTGCCTGACGACGGCTCCAACAGACCGGCTAGAATGGAGAGGGTCGTCGTTTTTCCGGCTCCATTAGGTCCGAGCAACGCAATGCAGCGCTTCTCCCCGATCGCGAAGCTGGCCTCTTTAAGCGCCTCCGTTCTGCCGAAGCTTCGCGACAGATTTTCGGCGACCACAATGTTGTTCATCACGTATCCTTTCTACCGAACGCGAAAAACAGGATCGGCCCCACGATATTAAGCAAAACGATAATCGCAACCCACATCCACTTGTTCCCCCGGACGGCATGGGCGCGAAATAAATAAATGAGCGCGGTGACCATCAAAATCAGCTGAATGATGGCTACCGGAATCAAAATGAGCACGAGCTGGGAATTATCCATCTTTCTTCGCTCCTTTAAGGTTATTTTCCGCCGCTTTCGTCTGTCGTTTCTTCTTATAGTTCTTCCAAACTTGCAATAACAAATAGGTCATCAACGGCGAGGGAAAATGCGTCAATCCCCATAGTCCCCAAAACCAAGCTTTCCTGCCTCGGGATCTGGCATGCAGGAACAATCCCGTACTCTGCGCGAATAGCAGTATTCCGATACCTAACCATAATCGCCAATCCACCTTCGCAAGTTCATTCATAAGCGTCCGGCTCCTTGCGTCGAGCCCCTCTTATTTCGCTGAAAAGCACCGGGATACCTATTCCTGCGGAGAGAACCTGAAAAGCCCAGAAGGCGACGGGAATTCCCGACAGCCCTCTTCCCAGCAGCATCAATCCCGTAACGACCGGAAGAGCGACCGCCCAAAATAGAATCAGTTCTCTCCATAACTTTCTTCTGACGGTTTTTCGCCGTTCCCGGACGAGGGTATTCCAAACTTCAGGCCGTGCGGGAGCTACCGGATACACAGCCTCAAGATCGTCCCAAGCCTGCTTAAGCGCCAGATTGATTTCATCCTCGGTTTCTCGGCCGGATCGCGTCATCGTCTCCCCACTCCTCTCGAATTTTTCGAATGCTGTTATGAATTCTCGATTTGACCGTGCCAACGGGAAGAGCCATCATTTCTCCGATTTCCTCGTAGGTATATCCATAGTAGTGTTTCAGCACGAGCGGCATTCTTTCTTCCCGTTCCATCTTCTCCAAACACGCCATCAGTTCCGTCCATTCGGCGCCCCGGTACATCGTTTCCCATTGAAAAGCGGACATGCGGCCTTCTTCTTTCAATATGGCCGTTTCCCTTTTCTTCCTGCGAACGGCATCTAGAAATAACCTCGTACCGATCGTAATGAGCCATGTGGAAAACTTGGAGCTGCCGTCGTATCGATCGATTTTCTCAATCGCCCGGATCATCGTTTCTTGGGTCATATCTTCGGCGACGGAACGGTCCATCGTAACTTTTAATAAATAATGAAAAACGAAAGCATAGTGCTCGCGCAGCAAGTTTGCCAACTCCGCATCCGATAGCCGTCCCGCATGGGAGTTAGTGCCCAATTGAACCATATTGTTTAGCACCCGCCTCCTCAACATCTATCGAAATAGGATGTAACGTATATCGCCACTTATACGAATGAGGACATGAGATCGTTCACGCGATACAAAAAAAACCGAAAACCTTCTCGATTTTCGGCTTCTTCTCCATTTGAATGTTACAGCTCGTACAACTTCTCCGGCGATACGGTTAAAGCCCGGCAGCCATCCTCGGTGATCAGATACGTATTCTCGATGCCAACGACTCCTTGACCCGGGAACGTGAATTTCGGCTCTACCGCAATCGTCATTCCAGGCTCCAGCGGTTCTCTGAAACCTCGTGCAAGCACCGGCCATTCGTCGATCTCAAGACCGATTCCATGACCAAGGAACTTCACTTGATCTTTCCCATAACCCATGAAGTGGCCGGCCAGCCCTGCGGACTCCGCCATTTCAAGCGCTTGAACGTAGATTTGCTCGGGCGCCATTCCCGGACGAAGCAGCCGCTCGCTGCTTCGGATAATTTCTTCGGACGTCCGGTAGGCGGACATCAATTCCGGCGCAAGCTTGCCGATCACCGCTGTGCGGGTTTGATCGATGACATAGCCGTCGATGCAGCAGCCGAGATCGAGTAGGATCGGCTCGTTTCGGCCGATCGGGCGTAGACTGACGCTCTTCGGAGCAGCCGGAGATAGCCCTCTTCCGCCCGCAGGTCCGTCAAAATACGAGGGCTCGGCCGCCGCTTCGCCCGCAGATACGATGCCCGTCATAATCTCCTGGTTATAGCCACGCATTCTCATCAGTCCGATGTGACCTCTCCTGCGAGTACCATTCTCGATGACGGCCATCAGTTCCAGCTCCGTCATCCCTTCCCTCAAGCTTGCGAGGCCCTCTTCCAGCGCGGCTGCGACAACTTCCGCCGCATGCGAAATCCGCCCGATCTCATAAGCGGACTTCACGCTTCGCTCGCTGCGTAGAATCGACGAAACATCTAACAATTGCGCGGAAGGGATCGCTTGTCCCAATCTCATGTATAGCTGGGCGGGCATCACGTCAAGATCGGCACCGATCCGCACAGGTTGTCCCGCTTCCGTGAATCGTTCGGGATAATCCGCCTTCAATTGCTCGCCGAAAACGCGAAACGATCCCAATTCCACCGTCCTAACCTTGGATTCCTCAAGCGCGCGAACATAACTTCTTCTAACATAATAAGTCGGTTCACCTTCAGCTGGCACGAACAAATACCCTGACTGCATCGAACCTGTGTAATAGTATATTCCGACATTCTGGGTAATCAGGCAGCCGTCCATGTCGGCCTTAGCAAGCTTTGATTGCAACCGAACTCTGCGGTGTATCCATTCATCTAACGACGGTTCTTTTTGCATGTTAGGAGCTCCCACGATTAAGTAATGTTGTCGTCTGTTTCAAGCTTATTCTCAGTTACATGGCCGGGATCGTAATCCTGACGGTCGTCCCGATTCCAGGCCTGCTATAAATATATACGCCGTAATCTTTGCCATAATGAAGTTTGATCCGTTGATCTACATTTCGTACGCCATAGCCTGATCCGCCCGTATCCTCCGGATCCAATATCTCCTTGATTCGCTGTGCCGTCATGCCAACACCGTCATCGATTACACAGAATACAATCATATCCTTCGACAGCTCTCCGGTAATCCGGATGTGGATCCGATCCGCGCACCACGCATGTTTTAACACATTTTCAACGAAAGGCTGCAATATCAGCTTCATTGTATCATATCGGATCACGTCCGGGCTCACGTCGAACTTGACGCTCAACCGCTCTTCGTATTTGACCTTCTGAATATCCAGATACGCCTGCACCTGCTCCAGTTCTTTGCGTACCGAGATGATCATTCGGCCGTCATTCAATGACAAGCGGTAGAACGTGGCCAAGTTCATAATCATTTGATGCTGCTTTTCTACCTCTCCGAATTTCGCCAGCCTGCTGATCGAAGAGAGTGTGTTATATAAAAAGTGCGGGTTGACCTGCGCCTGCATCGATTCCAGCTCGGCTTCCTTCTTTTTAAGGTTGGTCACGTACACTTTTTCGATCAATTGATGAGTATTCTGCCCCAACTCGTTCAGTGCCTGAGCAATCTGATAGAACTCGTCGTTCCCTTTCAGATACAGCCTTTTGTGAAAATCTCCTTCGCGGAAAGCTTTCAGCACTGCCACGATTTTCATGACTCGTTTCGTAAAATAACTGGAAACCAAGGCGGCCACAAAGGAAAACACAAGAAAACAAATAGAACAGACGACCGCGGTGAGCGTCGTCACTTTCTTGGCATCTTTGTCCAAGATGTCTGCCGATACTGCCGCGATAAGCTCATAAGGCAATCCCGGAAGCGGTTGACGAATGATTAACCGGTCACCAGCCGAGCTCTCGCTCCAATCCAATCCTTGCAAATCTGAGATATCTCCAGATGAATAAATCACTCGGCCACCGGCATCTGCGACAATCAGAGCGCTGTTATTGCCGATTTCTTGATAATTGACGCTGCGAAATAGCTCGGATAAGTGTACGCTTACGCGCATTAAACCGACCTCCCTAATATGAGGAGGAAACGGCATATCCACCAACCGACGCACGAAGGAGATTCTCCGAAACGGCTCATCGTCTTCAATCTGCATCCACTGTTTGGTCATCCCATACTCTTCTTTGGGAAGATCTATGTACCAAGTCTTGTCGGTAATGCGCCGAATATTATATATATCGAGCAACTGAGGCTCTCTTAGAAGCGGATCCGCACCACCGTAAACATGATAGATTTCCGGCATTAATTCGTTATGGATGTAAATGGACAACCAAATATTTTGTGTTGTCGTCTCGATGGCTGTACGAAACTTAGGCAATGAATATTCCGTTAGCGCAAAGTACTTTTCCCAACCCGGCTGATAGCTGTTCAAGTGCTTCGCTAGCGTCGCATCCTGGTACAGCACATCCGCAACCCGCTCTAGCTCCCCCCGCTGAGAAGCGATATTATCTTTCATTTGCTTAAGCGTGCCTTGGATGTTGACGCGGGTTTGATTTCGAATCGAATCATTAAAGATCGAATAGGAAAAATACCCGATGATGAGAACGGGAATCGTGATGAATACGACATAGGAGAACATCAGCTTGTAGCCGAATTGAAACAATCTCCCCACAGTTAATGTCTCCTTTTGTACTCGACCGGCGTCATGCCGAAAGTCTCTCGGAACTGTTTGCTGAAATACGGCATATAGCGGTAACCGACTTGCTCGGCTACTTCATATATTTTGAGTTTGGTATCCCGCAACAGTTGAGCGGCTGTTTCCATCCGCAGCGAGATAACGTATTCGGCAAAGCCTTTTCCCGTTTCTTTTTTGAGCAGATGACCCAGGTAGTTCGGAGAGAAATTGAAATGCTCCGCTACTTCACGCATTGTAATCGATTCGCAGATTCGTTTCTGGATAAAAGCGACGACTTCGTGAATAAGCTTCCAGTTCTTGTTCTGCTTTTTACGGTAAAGCGTTTCCGATATTTCATAGGTTCGAAGCAGAAACCATGAACGGATATCGTCCACCGTCTCGAATTGCTGAATGATATCCAGGTTCTTGAACTCCATACCCGTAAGTTTGAATAAGTCTTCGTTCTGCTTCCGCAAATTTTCTTCCAATTTCAAAATAATATACATCGCGAAATTATGAACCGTCCACTTCGACTTGAGATTGACGCCTAGCCGGAACAACCCGTCGATCTCATCGTGAATTCTAACCAGCTCATAACCTGCCATCGCTTCGAACAAAATGTCCAATTGAACATTGAGATTTTCTGTTTGCTCCGTTTCTGCGAAACGTACGTCCCGAAAGTCGATCACTTTCCCTTTGCCTTGGAACATCTTGCAGTCCAGCGCTTGCAGAGCTTGGGCATACGATTCTTGGACGTTCTCTGCTTCTTCTGCCGAGTCTCCCAAGCCGATCGTAATGCTGAATGGATATCGTTCTTTGGTGTAAGATATCAACTCTTCCAATAAGTTCGACGGGACAGCTTGGCTCAGAATGAGTGCCCAGCGGTGCTTGGCAATTCTCATTATGAAAGGAATATTCCGCTCTTCGGTATAATGGACGATATCAACAGAATATTCGCTTAGCAGCGAGGACTTATCTTTATCTGTACCGGGGCTGAATTTCCACGACAAATCGTCAGTCTCTAGTACGGCGACTTGGGCAGGCCATTTAATTTCTGCAAGACCGTATTGATCGCTAAGCACTTCAAGTGTGCCATTCGTATACGATCCTTCCAGCAATTGTAGCAGCAGTTCGTTTTTGACCATCGGAACCATTTGCCGGTAGGCAGCTTCCTTGTCTCGCCGCGTCCGTTTCTGATCCAATTCCTTCGTAATCTTCCGCAAGGAATCGATCAGCTCGCGATCATCCATCGGTTTCAAGATATAGCTGGCGGCATTCATAGAGATCGCCTGTTTGGCATATTGAAAGTCTTGGTAACCGCTTACAAAAATAACCTCAAGCTCCGCCCAGCGATCCCTAGCCTTGCCGGCAAGTTCAAGTCCGGTCATATTCGGCATTTGGACGTCAGTCACCAGAATATCTACTTTCTCCCTCTCCATGACGTCTAACGCGGCAAAGCCGCTGTTCACGGCGCCCACGACTTCGAGCCCCAGATCCTGCCAGGGCACAAACCGGCGCATGCCTTCGAGATCCAGTCTCTCGTCATCGGCAATCAATACCTTGTAGATATTCATCACCCCCGATAATAGAGTAGAGCAAAAGGTATACGTTAAGTATACCCTTTGCTCCCTTAATGGAAAATAAGGATTTAGTTGCCTTTCATTTTCTTCACGTTTTCCTGCCATTTGGTGGTCATGAAGGTTTGCAGCTTCTCATAACCCATTGCCTGTGCGTCAGATTCCGCCTTATCCAGAATGGACAGGACTTCCGCATCGCTCTTCGCCATCAACGCTTTCGCGCGTACTTGTTTGAACATATCATCTAGTTGCGTCCAGATAATACCTTCCTCGCTGTCCGGAGCCGGCAGCAGGTTAACGTATTCCGTCGCGTTTGCCTGCGTTTTCCACGTAATCTCCGCTTGCCATTTCGTTGCCCAGTTTTTGCTCTCTTCCGGCAACGACGCTTCAAACGCCGCTTTAGACTTATCGATGTAAACGGTGTTTCCGTTCCATTGGAAGTTGTTCGTAATGCTCATCAACTTGTCACGGTTTTCATGATCTGTAACATACTTTTCCGTGAACTTGGCGAATCCGTCTTCATTCGCGCCATCTTGGTAAAGTCCAGGAGGTCCCCAGAAGATGGTCCGTTGGCCTTCAGGCCCAGTGAACCAATCAAGAAATGCGAAAACAGCTTCCGGATCTTTGGCGGACTTCGTGATGACACTTACGTTCCAACCGAGCTGGCCATAAGTGCCCGGCCAAATTTTGTTTTTGTCCAAGCCTGGTTTGTGAATCGGCCATACCATAATATAACCGGCTGACGGATCTTTTGCTTTCAGCGTCACGGTTCCGATATCACCGAATTCAGTCGGGCTAGAGTCTGCGAATACGGCAACTTGGCCATTCAACACTTTCTCTTTGTACTGATCTCTCGTTTGGGTCAAAGCGTCCTGCGTCATCAACTTTTCGCGGTACAGCCTGCTTGCGTATTGCGTCGACTCGCGGAATACCGGATCTGTGAAGATCGAGGTCAGCTTGCCGTCTTGAGGAACGCCGCGAATCGCGACGAAAGTGGCCAGATGGTCTTCGCCAAAAGCTGAATAGAGTACGTCGAGCGCTGCTCCGTCTTTAGCAAGACCGGATTCGAACGGAACGACCTTCGGATATTTCTCTTTTACACGCTTCAGATAGTTGTACAAATCGTCGGTCGTTTCCAATGAAGGCGAGCCCAGCTCTTCGTAAATTTTCTTGTTCACGACATAACCTGAGTTGCCGTTCGGCTGGTTCGTATACCAGTTCGGGAACTGGTATAGCTTGCCGTCTTCGGAACGAAGCATATTGATGCCGGCATCGCCCAACCAGGTTTTCAGGTTCGGGTACTTATCCAAATAATCGTCGAACGGCACCAGTAAATCGGCTGCACGCAGCTTCTCCACGTCCGGTCCGCGATCCATCCATATCACGTCAGGGAGGTCACTGGAGACGATCATGGTGTTGAATTTCGTCTTCGCGTCGCCACCCGACTGAACCGGAATGACGTTCACCTTTTTATTTTCCTTGATCCACTGGGTAGCCAGATCATCTCCCCAATTCGGCATCGTATACCAATCGTAGTTGCCGTAGAAGGTGAATTCCAACGGTTTGGATCCCAGTTCGAAAATGTTTCCTGCAGCAGCTTTGTTGTCTGATGCACTTGCAGTGTTGACAGGTGTTCCCGATGCACCACCGTCCGAGCCCGAATTCGCATTCTTGTTAGATGAACAGCCGGCCAGTGCCGTTGCACTCACCATGACTGCTACGACCGAGGTCAAAAGCAGCTTCTTCATGCTTCCATTCCCCTCTCTTTTACGTAATTGATATATGTGTAAAGGCTCGAAAACCTCTAACACCAAGCTTTGTTCTACTCTTTCAGAGAGCCGACCAATACGCCTTTGACGAAATACTTCTGCACGAATGGATACACCATAACGATTGGCAACGTAGCCACCATCATCGTGGCCATGGAGAGCGATTTCGTCGTGACGCTTCTCATTCGGCTCACCACTCCTTGTGCCGCGGAATCAAGCTGGGCCATTTGCTCGGTCATGATATTGGAATTCAGAATCTGCTTCAGCATCGTCTGAATGGGAAGCAGGTTCTGTTTGGTAATGAAAATACCGGGGGTAAACCAGTCATTCCAATGGTAAACGGCGGTGAACAGCGACAGAGTCGCGATAACCGGACCGGAGAGCGGCAGTACGATCCGGAAAAACGTGCCCCAGTGGCCGCAGCCGTCGATTTTGGCCGACTCGTCCAAACCTGCGGGTAGTCCCATGAAGAAGGTGCGGAAGATGATCATATTCCAGACGCTGATGGCACCGGGAATCACCATCACCCAAAAGGTGTCGCGCAAACCGAGATCTTTAATAAGCAGATAATAGGGGATCAAGCCTCCGTTGAAGTACAACGTAACGATGCCGACCACCATATAAAATTTCCGTCCGACCAGCTCGCGTTTCGTCATGCCGTAAGCGAAAATAGCTGTACAAAGAATAGATATTACAGTCCCGACGGCCGTTCTGAGCAACGCAACCATAAAGCCGTTCAAAAGCCGTTTGTCCTGAAACACGATGCCATAATTTTCAAGCGTAAACTTTCTTGGCCAGAACGTGATGCCGCCAAGCGATGTGTCCAAGCCGTTATTAAACGAGATGACTAGCGCATTCCAGAACGGATAGAATGTCGTGAACGCCAGCAGAGTGAGCAGACAATAAATCGTTATGGACATTACACGGTCACCGAATGTGTAGTAACGCATCTACAGCCCCCGCTTTCTTGTGCGCATGGATTACCATAAGCTGTTTCCGCTCCTGCGGGCTAGCAGATTCGCAATGGTGAGCAGCGTGACGCTGATCACCGCTTTGAACAGGCCGACAGCCGTCGCGTAGGAGAAGCGGGAAGTCTGAATGCCCATCCGATAGACGTAGGTATCGAGTACGTCGGACACGTCTCGGAGAGCCGGGTTCGTGGCAAGCAGCAAAATGTCTTCGAATCCGGCGTTAAGCAGGTTGCCGATGGCCAAGATCATGAAGATGATGATAACTGGCAATATCGACGGAAGCGTGATCAGAAACATTTGTTTCAACCGACTGGCGCCGTCGATCGCGGCCGCTTCGTACATATCCTGGTTGACTCCGGCAATGGCTGCCAGGTATATGATCGAGGAGAATCCGATATCCTTCCAAACGTTCGCGCTCACGAGAATGGTCCAAAAATATTCCGAAGTCGACAGCCAGTTGACCGGCTCGTCGATGATGTTCAGCTTATGAAGCAAAATATTGAAGCTGCCGTTATCGGTTGAGAGAATCGAGATCGTAAAGCCCGCCACGATAACCCATGACATAAAGTGCGGCAAGTAAGTAATCGTTTGGACTACCCGTTTGAACATCATTTTCCGTACTTCGTTCAGCATCAAAGCGAGCAGGATCGGGGCAGGAAAACCGATGGCCAGCTTGAGAATGCTGATCACCAGCGTATTCCGCATAACCGGCCAGAAATCGCGGGAGTGAAAGAAGAGTTGAAAGTGATCAAATCCAGTCCATGGACTCTGCCAAAAGCCCTTGAAAATATTGTAGTTTTGGAATGCCATCAACGTGCCGTACATCGGAACATAGCTGAAAATGAAAATGAAGAAAATCGCGGGAATCACCATAAGCTGGAGTTCCCATTGTCTAAAAAAATAAGTAATAGCGCCGGTTCGAGTGCGTTGTTTCGGTACGATATTGTTGTTTGCGATAATTTTCGACAAACGCGATCCCCCTCCGACTGACATTCATTTAGTCAGATCATAACGGATTGAAAGCGCTTTTACTACGGGAGCAATCAACTAAAAATGATACTTTTCACAGATTGGCATACGATATATTTTTACCGAAAAGAGGTTGCAAGAAAAACCGTCAGGGGAGTTCGCCCTGACGGTCCTTTCGAGTGGGGTGCGCTCCCTATAGCGATGTTTTTCATCGTACTTGCACCCCACCAACACCCCTCAAGGCAGAAGTACGATGTTTTTCACCACTAATCAACCCGGAGGCGAACAAAAAGTAGCGGCTCACTCCTCTTAGCGATGTTTTTCATCGTACTTGCACCCCACCAACACCCCTTAAGGAAGAAGTATGATGTTTTTCACCACTACTCAACCCGATGGCCAAGTAAACCGGCTTCGCCGTCCTTTGACGTTGGTATACGGAGCAATCAGATAGGTAATAGGGAATAGGGACATGCAAAACTTATACTTTCTGATTGATCAAAAAATAACGACCGTGAGCGTCCATGACGCACACGATCGTTTTTCAAATCCAGCCAGAACCAGCCCACTAATACACCAGCTCCGCGCTCCCCTTCAAGTCCCATTCAACGGGGGCGATCACGCCAAAGAGACGCGGATATTTCACATGGGCGATCAAGACGACGCCCGGCCGACGAAGTGTTACCTCATAGTCGTAAAGAGGATTGCGGTATGTATAAGGAAACGATTCATCTTCGTTGATGATTGCAAACGCCTTAACCTCCACCTGATCTCTAAGGAAGCTGCCAGGCAGAGGGGCGAGTTGTGTATCCAACGAAAGGTTGTTCCGCAAATAGGATAACGTCGCCACCTCCGCCAACGCGGGATCAATCGAGATAATACCCATCTCCAGCTTATCTCTATCGACCTGCTGAGCAGCCGCGTGCGCCGCGCGGTCGACCGCTCGCTTGGCCTCGTGAACTGTCTGCATCGCTACCTCTTCATCCATCTGAAGGGCATGGAGCATCCACCAGATGACGATCATTAAGACGCTGAATACAAGTTTACCCATAACTGTGCCTACTCCTCGTCTCGCTAATCGGGGACATATTCGCTCATTTTCATGCCTCCCCCGGATATGCGCGCATTCGCCGATGGTGAGTTCAGTCCGATCAGCCGATCGATGTCCAGCAGGTTTTCATACGGATACGAAATTCGCAAACGCAGTCCCGTCCCTCTCGGCAATGGGGCTGCCGGATTGTTGCTTTCGGCTCCCGATGTGGAGTTGATATCGTACTCAAGATACGCTTCGTTAAAACCGTATTGCGACAGACGAATCCGCGATTCCTGCACCATCCCGCCGTCGACATAGCCGTACCGTCCGCTTGCCCCGATTTCCAACATGTAATCCGCCTCCTGCTGCAACAACGCTTGGCGAATGACGAGCACGTGCTTATAGATAGGAGAGAACATCAGCCAGCAGAACAGCGCGGCGAACAAAACAAATACAAGAAGCTGCTTCACGGGCTGATCCGGGAAATCTGATCGGCCATTCGGTCGCCCGACGCGGTAATTCGCGCTTTCGTTCCTTCGTCGCCTTGGACTATCGATGAGTATAGCAACACGACGGTTAATACCAGCAGCATCGTCATGAGCAACTGTCTCACGTCTTCTCTTCCCCTTTCTTTACGGCTGAAGATTTCCCAGCGTCGTATTCGCCGTATCTCCATGCGACTCAATACGTGCGCGCGTTCCCGTATTGTCTTGCGCAATAATCGAATTAAACAAAAAAGCGACGACGATCAGCATCATGACGGTGATCAGAATATTTCTCATTCCGAAACCTCCTTCCTATGGATTTAAAGCATCGAACAGCTTGGCCGCCTCTTGGACCCAGGGATAAAGAAAGATTTGAAAAGTATATAAAATAGGAAATCCCGCGAGCACGAACAGCAAATAGGAAGTCGTCTCCTTGCGGCTTTCTTTGGCCAGTTCGATCTGCGACTTATAATCTCTCACGATCTCCCTCATCAGATCGTAGATTTCGTCGCTTTCGTTCAACCGCAAGGAACGGATGCTCTCGGCAAAGCCGTAAGCTTCTTCCGTTCCAAGCCGTTCCTTGAACCGCCTCAGCGCCGCGTCGGCGTCATGGTACCACTCGTTCAGAAGAAGTGACATCTCGCCTCGAATATGCCGCGTTAACGACAAACATTTCATCAGCTTTCCGTGAAGGTGCAGTCTGGAACCCGCGTAATACAGCAATTGGCTGATCACGGCCACGATCTCGCGCCGTATTCGATCGGTACGGTATCTGCGCAAGGAGCGGAGCCAAGATCGGTCCAGCGATACGACCGTAATCACGATCGCAAAACCGATCATGATATTCCAGCTTGGAATCCGCGGAAGAATCCCCTGATCTTGCAGCGCGTATACGATTGCACAAGCTGCCGGAAGAACGGACATCAGGCACCTTCGAACGGCCAAGTACATTTCGGCGGAATAGCGTATGCCGCACCCGGCAAGCAGCATTCTCCTTTCTTGCAAGGCGACGCTCTCCTTATCGGTGCCCCATAGTCTGAACCACCAGCGGGGAGGCTGCCGAGTTCGCCATCCCCGGAGATGGATTCGCCACCGTGTACGGGGAGCGAAAACCAGTCTTAAGATCATAAACAAAACTGCAAAGAGGAGAGCGAATTGAAAAAGCCAGCTTAACCCGATCATCAGCGTCTTCATGTACTCCGACATAAAGCCCCCCCCCTACAGTTTTTTTCTGGACAAGTAAAGCCCCATCATGAACGAGCCGAAAAGCAGGACGACTGCGTTCAGCAGCATGCCCCTTCCTCCCGGATCCAGCAGATAATATTGATAGCTGCCCGCGGGATTCAATCGGAAGTTTACGCCCATGAACAACCCCAGGAACAATACCGGAGTATAGTTGGCCATGCGGATTTCGAGCAGCCGGTGGCGCTCGACCTGGTTGGCCAATTGAGCTTTGCGCATATCGGAGATCAATTCTTTGAGATTGTCCGAGACATTATTCCCCTCCTCTAGCGCGACCTTCAGAATGTTGGAGAAATATTCGGCCCACATGCTCCCGAACGACAAAGAGAAGCGGCGCAAACTCCCCTCATCGTCTCCTTTTACAGACAGGTTCCGATACAACTGCTCGAATACGGCTTGCACTTCTCCAGGTAGACGTCGTTCTTCCACCGCTTTCTGCAGGGCAATGCGGATATGTCGGCATCCGGTTACGAGATAACTTTGATAGAACAATTCAACCGCAGGCAGAAATTCCAGCCTTGTCGCCATTTGCCGGTTCATTAGCGACATGCGCAGCAGCACATAAGGCAAGCAGCTCAACATAAACAATAAAATGACCGCGGATCGGAATGTTTGAAAAACGAGCGTGCCCGTCGCGATACCAAGCAGCCCCAGCGCCAATGAACATGCCGCAAAGCCGGACGGACTTAGCCGCCACCCTAATGCGAGCAGCAGATCGGACACATGCTGATAAGATTTGCCAATGCGCGCCCATTTCGGCGTTTCGTCCCGATTCCGCTTTTCCACTTTGTAAGTTTTTAAGCGCCGCTTCCGCGACTGGCCGTCCCACCACGCCGACAATCCGTATCGGACACTAACGAACAGCATTAGAAAGAGAACCCCGATCAGTGATGCTATCCATATCATCGACATGATTCCGCGCTCCCCGAATCTCCATACGTTCCCATTCCCATAAGCAGGCGATAACTCTCCGGGTCGACTCGGGAAATTCTTCGCAACGCTTTCTCCGAGAACGGCTCAGGGAACGTCCACCGACCGCTCGTTTCTTCGTAACGAACCAAATCCCTGATCTTGACGACTCCGTTGTGCCATTCGAATTCGCCCACCCTAGCCAGCTTCCGTACTCCGCCGATCATGCGCATTTCGAATCCGATATGGGTCACGTGCTCCGTGATGCGTCGAATCAAAGATGCCGGATTCATCCCCCGCCCGTCGAGCATGCACATATCCGTTATCGTATCCGGCACGTCTTCCAGCCCGCTGGCGTGCACGGATGTAATGCTCCCTTCATGGCCGCGCGTGCAAGCCCGAACATATATATTCGCATCCTCGTCACGAATCTCCGCATGGCATATCCGTTGCGGCGATTGCCTTAACGCCAGCTTAAAAGCCTGCCTGGGGCCGTGCAGCGGATCATCCTCTTCCGCTTCGTACTCCACGACGTTCTTGTTCGGGAAGTCCCTGCCCAGCATCAGTTCGAACCGGCCCTCGATCGTCACGAGCCTCTCCTCATCCGGCATAGCTGCGATCAGCGCCTTGATCAGATGGGTTTTCCCGGTATTCGTCGCTCCGATGACCACCATATTAAAGCGGCTTCTGACGATTACGAGAAGCAGCTCGCGCACCCGGTTGTCCATCGTTTCGAACTCCGGCCTGCAAAGTGTTTCGAGGTTAAACCGTTTCACCGTATACAATCGGATCGTCAGCGTCGGCTGGGCGGTAAACCCGAACCCCGTCAACGTTACTCGAGAACCGTCGAGCAGAAGCACCTCTGCCCACCTCTTGCGGGGATTGATTCTGTCGTTATTGAACAGCACCAGATTTTGCTGAATCCTTTCCACCTGGCTTACTTCCTGGAACCGGTATGAAGAAATCGCGGCCTTGCCGTCCCGTACTTCGAATATGCGGGTTCCGACAACCTGAACTTCCTCAAGTCCCTCCCGATCGCGAAGGACCAGCTCGAGCACGTTCATGCCGATCACTTCCGCGAACAGCGCTTCCGCGAGAGTTCCATACGGCAGGTTGCCGAAGGAAACGTGCTGCAGCCGTTTGCGAATAATCCAATCCGAAATGATCGCGAGCATCTCCGCCCTTTCCTGCGGAAATCCGATAATGGCGCGGTTCAGCTTCTCCGCGTATTTCCTCCGCTCTTCTTCGCTCCATCCCCTCGGCGTCGACAGCATCTGCCTGACTTCTTCGGTATATGCCCGCAGCCGGTTTATCCCATCGGCACTATCCTCAGTCGCAACGGATGTCGTAACAGAAACATCCGCTTGCATATCCGCCGCATAAGCGGCAGGCGAGAACTTCTTCCCGGAACGATCTGCCGTCATACGCCCCTCCTGCGATGCATCATCAGCCGGCGCATCCAAGGTCTGTCCGTCTTCTGCAGCCTCTGCGCCCAATTCAGCCGACTGAGCAGCGGCTTAGCCACCGCGTCGAATGCCGCCGCGTTCTTTTCTTCCGCCGCAAGCCATTCATCCAATCTCCCGCTGTCCAGTTGAAGATGAACGCTTTCCAGCAAGCGGAGCTCCGCAAATTCGGTACAACCGGTTTCCTTGCGAATTTCCTTCACCCGATATCCCCCCATTCGATGATGGCCTTGCAGCAAGACCAATTGAAATTGTTCCGGCTTCATCCCGAATTGCGATCCGACTTGCCCGGTCCAGCGATGGACATCTTCTTGAAAATGACTTAAATGCTCGGTCGTGATCAAAAACCGATCGTCCGCCTCCCGCATCGCGCATATCGTAGCGGCATTATCCCAATAAGCGCTGACATCCGCGATCGTCAGATCGAACGCTTCCCGGGCAGCCGCGAGCAGCTTGCGCATATCTTCGGGTTCGTAATATTCCGCCTGCTCCCTGGACATATTGCCGAAAAGAACATGCATCCCTCCCAGCTTCGGGGATTGAAAAGCGTATTGTCGGAGCTTGTCCCCCGTCATCGTGCCCGCCCGCAGTTCCGGTCTGACCCCGTCCAAGGTCACGTCCGGCTTATCGATTCCCAAATACAGATGCGTCTTCGCGCTTTTCAAATTCAGGCATAGAAATCCAACTTTACGTCCCGTTAGCGAAGCGATGCGATACCCGGTACCGAACGCCGTCAGCGAAGTGCCGATATTCGGCGTCGAACCCGCGAAAGCGGCTAACATTCCCGTCATCGATATTCCTCCTCTTGGATCGACGAAGCTTGGAACGCGATAATCAGCTTGGCCGTCCCTCCCTTGCAAGCGGTATCGAGCTCGAGCCATTGCGCGTCGGTCAGATTCAAATTGATCGCGTCAATCGTCCCATTCGCATCCCGCCTTGATGCGTACATGCTTTCCTTGTCGTCATTGGCCATGGAAAGCAGATTCGGATTTTTCGGATTGTCGATCTCCAGATTAGCCGCCGTCTTGACTCCCGCGACCCGGATCGCATCCGGGAAAAGCTTGCGGGATAGCGTCGCTTCGTCCGACAAGTACACGACGACTTCATCGCCCGCCCGGATGCCGTTGGAGATCGACTTCACGTATTCCCGGGGAATCTGGAACGTAGATTGCCCCTTGCCTGGGAGCAGACGGTATTTATCCACTTTCCAACGAAGCAGCGGTTCATTGCTTCCAAGCGGTATCGAAGTCTCCATCCCGATCGCTTCCGACACGCTCGTGATCATCTCCGGCGTGATCGCGGAACGAGGCAAGAAGGCCGTCGTCAAATGCGCCGCTTCCAGTTTCGTCCCTGTGGAGATAAATTTCTTGGGCACGACGACCTCGGACATCTCCTGCATTTCGATCTGCCGTACCTGCAGCAAATACACGGCGTACACCAGCATTCCCGATAACACGGCCGCCGTCAAACTGATGGCCGCCTGCCTTCTTCTGTTCATATCCGCACCTCTTTTCGGTAATAAAAAAACGCAAGGATAGAGGGTACCCTCTATCGCTTGCGTTCTTCGCAGCGTAAGTTATCAATCATATAGACTTGCTAGTAGGCTCAATATAGCAAAAGGCTCGCTTTATGTAAAGCCTTTTTTTTACAGGCATCGACGGCATTTGCATTTTACCTGACGTAGGGATTTTCGCGCCGTTCTTCTCCGATCGTCGTTTCCGGCCCGTGACCTGGAAGCACGAGCACTTCGTCCGGCAACGAATAGAGCTTCTCCCTAATCGATCGGCTAAGCTGATCCTGGCTGCCTCCCGGAAGATCCGTGCGCCCGATCGACCTGCGGAATAAAGCGTCTCCGGCGAACAGCAGATCCCCGACCAGGAAGCTTACGCTCCCCGGCGAATGTCCGGGTGTATGCTTCACCAGAAAAGTCTCTCCGACGAACGTCAACTCCTGCCCGTCGGCCAGTTCATGATCCGGAAGGTCCGTCGTAATCGGCGGAGTCACGTCAGCCCAACGCGCCGAACCGTTCTTGCCCGCATCGGTCAGCCAGTCTTTCTCGGCGGAATGCAAATAGACGGGGCAGCCGTATTTCCGGCGCAAGTGATCTACCCCTCCGATATGATCGAAGTGAGCGTGAGTAAGCAGAATCGCCTCGACCTTCAAGCCGTCGAGCTTGCGCATCAGCGCGCCGTCCGCCGTTCCCGGGTCGATGACCACGGCACTCGTTCTGTCCGCGTTAACGACGACATATGCGTTCGTCTGCAAAGCTCCCAGCGCAAATCTTTGAAATGTCAGCATCCTTTACCCTACCTCACACACCGGATAAAATCTCGCGCATCTCTTGCAAGATAACCGTTTGATACTCGGTATCTTCGCCATACCGGCGCATCATCTCTTGTCTAGCAACCGCGATTTTCTCTTGATAATCCGGCGCTTCGCGATCCGGGTTCTCCGCTTTGAAAGCATTCATGACTTCTTGGACGTATTTCGGACGGGCGCCCCATTTGCCGAGCAGATGCCCTCCGGTATCCGTGAACAATACGACCGGAATCGCGCGGCCCCCCATCGTCAGATGCTGGTCCATCAGATCGAGATGTTCTTCCATAATCAAAACTTCCGTCGGAATCCCCGCTTTGTCCATCGCTTTGAACACGACGGGAACGTTGCGGACGACGTCTCCGCACCAATCCGCGGCGATAATCAGGCAGCGCAGATCGTCGCGGTTGTTCAACGATTCGTAGAATTCCTCAAGCTCGGCATCGTTCCATTGGAAGCGATCGTACCAGGATTGGAACTTGTCTTGGTTCTTGGTCATGGCCTCTACGAACTGCTGCGGCGTCAGCCCTTTATGCAGCTTACTTGCGATCAATTGACTCATGCGGATATCCCCTCTCTCGTAGCGTACTCATGTTTATTTTAGATGGTTTTGCCCCGTTTGCGCAAATATTGAACCAGGAAAAAGACGACCAGGACGGCAATCGCGATTAGAATGATCGGTTGAACGTACTTGGAGGCTTCGCCTTTGATGTCCTCCCAGTTATCCCCCAAAGATCGGCCCAGCCACACGAATAGAATCGACCATGGGATGGATGCCAATACCGTCAGCCACGTAAACTTCCACAGATTCATCCTCGCCATCCCTGCCGGAATGGATACGACCTGACGCATGACCGGCACGAATCTTCCCGTAAACACGATCATCGGGCCGTACTTGTCGAACCATTTTTCCGCGATATCGATATGCTTGGACTTCAAGTGCAGAAATTTTCCGAACTTGTCCAGAAAAGGCCTGCCCCCGTAACGGCCGATCGCATAGAGCAGCCATTGCTGCAAAATGGCACCGATCACACCACATATAACGGCGACTTCGAAGGAAACCGTTCCCTTATAGACCAAATAGCCCGCGAAACCCAACACGATCTCGCTAGGTATGACTTCGATCGCTAGACCGATAATAATGCCCCAGAATCCTAGACTTTCAATCCATGCCAGAATCTGGGCGAGCCAATCGTGCAACGTATCCATCATCGCATGTTACCTGCTTTCTCCCCTTATTAACCGTCTCTATTCTAGCATAGAGCCCGTGCCTCCTTCCAGTTATACGAAGTTTGCCGGAAATCGATGCAGGCTTGTCATGACCGGACGGGCCTATGCATAGACTGCGGTAGGTGGACAAAGTTGAAGAGGAGAGAGCGGAATGAGTAAAATCGTGATCCTGAACCGAAAGAAAATTCAGTTGTACGCGGTCATCGCGGCGATCGTCATCCTCGCCGGCGCCTACATCGGCTGGCAACAATCCAGACCCGCAATGGCTCCGGCGGCAGACGGGCAGGAAAAGCAAGTCCTACTGCTTACGACCGGGGAATTCACGGCAAAGGCCGATAACGGGAAAAATCTCGAGACGTATTTGTTCTATCCGGGTACCGTCGTCGCCAAGAAAAATGTTCCCGTCGAGTTGCGCATTACCGGAATTAACGGCCAATCCCATCCATTCGTGATCGAAGGGCTGAACGTCTCCGGCAAGATTCATAAAGGCAAAACGGCCGTCGTCCGCTTCACGCCCAAGGAAGCCGGAATTTACACCATCGTCTGCCAGACGCACACCGATTCGAAATCCGGCGGTCCGATGGTCGGTTACCTGGTCATTCAGTAGCCCGAAGTGACCACTCTCTTTTTCTATGCATAGGGTATTGAAAAAGAGATCGGGTGACCTTAATGAACAAATTCCCGGAGAAGCACGCTTCTCCGCTGCCCACGCCCCGCGGCATTCGCCGGGCATGCTCCAACGAACTGTATCGGACCGTCAAAAGATTGAGACGCCATATCCCCGCTCCGCTCGTTCGGCAAGCCGAAGAGTTATACTTCAAACGGGTCATAGGAAATCTGATCTGGATCGCGGAAAACAAAAGCAACCGCAGATTGCTTGCCGATTGGTGGGACGAGGAAGTCAGCGCAGACATCGCCGAATTATGGGAAGTCGACAGGGAGCAGTTGCAACGGGCGTTTCGCGCCGCATTCGGAGGTTGAACGCATGCAAAAAAAACCGGTTGCGCGTAAATCTTACGAGCAACCGGTTTTTGTATACCGCTTTATGTTAGCCTAACTTATGCATTTCCTTTTTCCGCGCGTTTCTTCATCAGATTTTCGCGGTTTTTCGCATTTTTCTGAACCTGCTGGCGCAGAATCAAAGCCCGAAGCGGACGAAGCATTTCCGGCTCAAGCACATGCATTTTGGCGCCGCAATGGAGCAGACCCTCATGGCGATCGCGCCTCACGATGTCAAACTCGCATTCAAACGAAAATCCGATGTTCACTTTAGCCTTGAGCCGCGACTTCGTCGCGAAAAAGGGAGCATCCTGTCCGGAGAAACTGATTCCGGATATGCTGATATCGTGGATTTGCATTTCCGGTAGACTTTCCTCGCCCGCCTTCTCGGCGGGTCCGGTCAGTATGCTCACGATCTGCGCGGTGCCTTCGATCTCAACCCGCGGGTGTTCCCGTCTCTCCTTGAAGCGTTTATGCAGATCCGGCGGTTGCAGCAACGCGATGGCTCCTTCGTATTTCGCGAATACGACGGAAGAGATCGTCTGTATACCGGCCGGAGAATATACGGTCAGCTTGGCCGTCTCGCCTAGATCGAACTGATCGAACTCGTGAAGTTCGACTTCGAAGAGCTCGCCTTCGACGTGCGTCATCACTCCGGTGGACACGAAATTTTTGCCTTCTACGACGGTTCGGCAATGCAGCAACACGTTTAACGGAAGTAAATCCTTTTCCAGTTCGGACAATACTGAATGATTGTCGTTAGCTTGAGTCATCACGCCAAACCACCTTTCTTTATAAAAAAACAGGCTTACTCCTAAGAGCAGCCTGATTCGCCTGATGATCCCACTACGGACTATCGGCAGCCAGGCTGTCATCGTCCAGAAGGACCTTAGACCCTTTAGCTTTGCGTCCTTGCTTTTCAGCAAGTTTGCCCATTGCTAATCCATCGGAAAGATTGTACCATAATTCGCCATCACAGTAACCCATTTTTGTAGCGGGAACGCTTCGTCAGCGTGCCATGACCACGCGGTTCCGTCCGCCGTTCTTCGCCTTGTAGAGCGCGGAGTCCGCGCTCGCGAACACTTCTCTTAAATACTCTTTCGGATCGTTGATTTTCAAGTTTTCGCTAGATTCCGACAATACGCCCATACTGATCGTGATATGGACTTTGTCCAAACCCGCATCGACCAGGTTTTCTCCTACGGCGAGCATGATCTTCTCCGCTAATAGCTCCGACTGCTCCCGATTCGTATGCGGCAAGTAAACCGTGAACTCTTCTCCGCCATACCTGGCCAGGATGTCCGTTCTTCTTAGCATGGAGCGAACGATGTTGGCCGTGCTCCGAATCACCTCGTCGCCGACCAAGTGTCCGTATTTATCGTTGATCTGTTTGAAATGATCGATATCGAACAGGAATATCGCGAAAGGAATCTGGTATCTCATATTCAGCAGCACTTCATGCTCGAGCTGCTGCATCAAGTATCTCCGATTGTAGCATCCGGTGAGCCCGTCCGTGACCGCCATCTGCTCAAGCTTCTGATTGACGCGGAACAGTTCCTCCTGAATGCTGATCAGTTCCAGGTTGCGTTCGTGCAACGCTTCGTTCTTTCGATTCATCTCCACGACAAGCTTTCGCAATTCACTAACGTCGTGGAACGTGATGATTCTTCCGAGCAGCGTTCTGCGATTGTCCAGCACGGGAGAAATCTGAATGGAAACATGGCGGCCTGAATTTTCCTGCAAGGAGAATTCCATCTGCAGCCTCTCGTATGGATGATGATTATAACGGTACAAGAATTCGTACACTTCGCCCTGCACCTGCAGCGGGGCCAGAAACTTCTCCATCTCGAATGTATCGCCCTTCGTCACTTGAACGAGCGGAGTAGCCCCTCTATTGACCTCTAGTACTTTATCGTTCTCATCTACGACAATTACTCCCGTCGTCATATGCTCGATAATATCTCTCTGCGCCATGCTGAGAATATCGAATACCCCGTACCGATAGATCGCGAACACGAAACATAGATCCGAGAGAAGAATACCCGAGGAGAGCAACCCGGGAATGATCGGTATCCACTCTGACAGCAGTACGTTAACGAGCACGTCAAGTAAGCCGAATCCCGTCAGCACGAACATGCCGATTAAAGCGGTTGCAAGCTGCTTCTTCTGATTAACGGAATTGACCGTTTTAAGCGCATGGAACATGTTCATCATGGCGATGAACAAATAGGCGAACTGTACCAGGACGAGCACCCAGAACAAGGGGCCGTACAATCGATCCATGTAATTGTCCCGGACCGAAGACATGAACAATCTGTCGGGGTTCCAGAGAGCGGCTGCCACGCATAAGACGGCCGGCGATATGTATAACGCGATGCGGCTCCATTTTAATTGAATGGATCTATTCGTAAGGAAAAACACAAAGAACAGCCATCCCGGGCCTAACATTCCCAGCGCCACGAACGATAAATTGATGAAAAAGAGTTGGACGTCCGGAAAATCCGTCAGCTTGATGGCGAAGTGCCCGAGCGGCCATAACATCATGATAAAATGAAAAGCCAAATACACTTTATGTGTCATCGTTATCCTATTCACAGCGATTACGCTAACGAATAAGATAAATAGCATGATAAATAGGTATAAATCTGTCCAATGGATACCCAAGGCATTCACCTTTTCACAAAAGGACTTTAGTATTAAATTGCGGCCGGGCATGTTTGATTCTACCATATCGCCGCTTTTAACGACAACCGCATATCCGTCGAAAGACTTTATTTCTTCTGTTTTTATGAAGTTTTTAGAGACTTGATATCTTGTTTTTTGAGACTTTAGACGCAAGAGTTCATGTTTTTATCCATATAGGGAGACACGGAAAGAAAGTCTCTGAACTGCTCATACTCGGCTTTTAGCTGCGCGTGGTCCGATTTACGGCTTTTAACCGCGCGGATTAAAATGTTTTTGGGCGTATGCTCCAGATCGATAAACTCCAGCAGTTGCGTGCGATATCCGGCGAGCTCTAGCAGGTTGGCGCGAATCGCGTCGGTGACGAGCGCGGATAAACGTTCCTTCAGGATTCCATGCTTCAACAGCGGCTGAAGGATGGGCTGAGAAATCTGCCGAAACAGCTCGTGCTGGCAGCAAGGAACGGACAAGATGACGCTCGCTTCCCAGCCGATCGCTTTGAGCAGCGCCGCATCCGTCGCGGTATCGCAAGCGTGCAGCGTAACGACCATATCGATCGGGGAACGGTCTTCGTAATCCGCGATGTCTCCTACGGAGAACGACAGGTTGTCCCATTCCAGCTCGGAAGCCAGCTTCGAGCAAGCCTCGATGACGTCTTTCTTCAGATCGAGTCCGATAATCCGTACGGGCAGCCCCTCTTTAATCGCGAGAAAATGGTACAACGCAAAAGTCAGATACGATTTGCCGCAGCCGAAATCGACGATTCTCAGCGTTCTGTCACGCGGCAATTCGGATACGACGTCGGCGACCATCTCGAGAAAACGATTGATTTGGCGGAATTTATCGTACTTGGCTTTCACGACTTTGCCCTCGACCGTCATCACGCCAAGCGCCGCCAAGAACGGCACAGGCTCCCCTTCCGGAAGTACGTATTGCTTGCTGCGGTTATGCTCCCGTGGGACAGCCTCTTCTTTTACCGTTTTCGCGCGGGAAATCATCGTCAGCTCGCCTTTCTTGTTCGCGAGAACCTGCACGTCGGCGTCGGCGGTTTTGAACAAGGCCTGCTTGTAGCTATTCATCGCGTCGGCCAGTTTTTCCGGCAACTGTTCGGCTGCGACGTTCTCATGAAATACTTTATTGTTCAAATGCCGTTCGAATTGATAAAATAATCCGCTCTTCAGCTTGATCGGCCGGACGCTTAGCTTGCGCGCCGTCTCCTCGTCCTTGCGGCGAGGGATGCTGAAAGAAGCCTGCGCGAGGCTGTTTCCAGACGCGATGCGTTCAAGGTACGCCAGCCATTCCTCTCTCGTTGTCTTTACGCTCATGATGCATTCTCCTTCGTTAACGCCGCCCACTGCCGCCGGCCTTCTTCCAGTTCGTCCCGCGACAGATCTCCCTCTTCAAGCGCAGAGTCGTCCAGCTTGGACAGCCTGTCATAGAAATCTTCGCCCTCCGCTGCGGTGACGGCATTCTCTTCTTGCAGCTCATAGAGCAAATCTTCCGCTTCCGCCAGCCTGCCTTCCGATTCGTGCCACAACCACAGCGCCTTCTTCGTTTCCGCGTCATGCTCGTAAGGAGCTAACGCCGCCAAGATTTCATCGATGCGAGGGCGCACGTCCCAGCCTTCGATCTCCATCCGGTTGCGGAGAATATACAAATTCAGCCGCAAAGCTTTCGCATATCTGGGCAAGCTCTCCTCCGTTCGTCCAAGATCGGACAACAAATCCGCTTCCTGTTGCAGGAATGCGGCGACTACGGCTACGGATTCCGCGTTCGGAGTACCCGTGACCGACAGCATGTTTAATAAATCCTCATCGGTGAGGCCCAACGCGAGTCGGGAACGCAATCGCAACTCCCTGCCGAGAAATTCATCGATCAGGTCGAGCGCTTCCTTGTGCTTCTGCTGCTGACGCAGCCCCATCGCCTTGCCCAGCGCGAGCCCGGCTTGCGCCAGCAGGCGAATGAGATAGTCCCGTTCAAACACGTTCGGCACCCCGATTCCGTTCCAGAAAGGCGCCTATGCTCTCCGCCATCGCCCGCGGATTTTCCATCATTCCCATATGGCCGACGCCGGCTAGCGTGACTTGGGTTACGTTGTCTTTAGCGACCGGGAACCTCTTCTCCGGAGGAATGACTTCATCGGACTCTCCCGCAAGCAGGAGCACGGGAACGCCCAACCGTTCCAGGACCGGTATGCGATCAGGTCTCTCTCTCATCCCCAAGGCGCAGCCTGCCGCTCCGCTGAGCGAAGTGCCGCAGCCGATTTCCTTCGCTTTGTCGACCAGTTCTCGCTTGCTCTCGCGATGTTCGGGAGCGAACAGCTTGGGCACCAATCCGTCGACGAACTCGGCGACTCCTCGGGAACGGATCGCTTCCGCCGCCTTCAAACGATTTTCTTTGGCCTGTTCGGTATCCGGATAGGCGGTTGAATGAATGAGCCCAAGCGCTTGCAGGCGCTCCGGATATTTCTCGGCAAAGGCAAGTCCCGCGTATCCTCCCATGGAATGACCGAAGAGACTCGCTTTTTTCAAGCCCAGTTCGTCCAACAAAGAGGCGACGTCATCCGCCATCGCTTCCATGGAATAAACGCCGTCCCCTTCGGCGGCGGAAGACGCTCCGTGTCCTCTCGCATCCGGGGCGATGACTCTGCCATGTACCGCCAGCAACGGCATCAGTTCATCCCAATAGCCGCTGCTGCCGCAATAACCATGGAGCAGCACGATCGGTTCTCCTTGTCCGGCTTCCTTGTATGCTAGGGTCAATCCCGTAGATAGTTGTTTTTTATTCATGCCCTTTCATCCTTTCGATCGGTGTGCGCCGTTGCCGGACAATTGCGCCCGCGATTTCTTCCGCCATGCCCATGACGCGATAGAGCGAGGTCGATTGCAACGTCCAATAAGGCTTTAAGCTGTTCGCGTTAACGACTCCCGCAATGCTGTAGGCGCCGACGTCACCAAATCCCCGGCCAACCGATTGCGCCGGGATAAGCGGCCCGTGTCTCACGAGAAACGTTCCTACGTTCTCAGGCTTGCCCAGACACGCATCGATGGCCAGAACGGCCCCCAATTCCGGCAACGTCGGGATGAGCTGCGGCAATCGATTCGCGTCGCACGGATTTTGCAACGTACCGATCACGCGGCCGACGCCCCGTTCCTCCAGCAGCGTTCCGACCAACGGTCCCAGGCTATCTCCCGTCGACCGGTCGGTTCCGATGCAAAGAAACGTAATCTTTTCCATCGCCAGCGTATCGAAAATTCGGCTCAAGAAAACCTCTAGTCCCGCGGCGTCCACCCTCTCCGCCTGTTGCGGCAATCGGTCGATCATCAATCCGGTTCTCTCCTATTCTTTCGCTAAGTTCCGGCATGCCCGTTTCTCTCAGGTTACCACTCCCGGTAGCGGAATTCCACCTCAGACGGTTTTGTTTTCAAGCGGAGCGCTTCTCCCTGTGGTACAATAACAACAGTTTAATTCCGCAGGAGAGGAAGTTATACGATGGACTTGACCCAACCGACGCAGCAAAACGTGGAATATATGATCGAGACAATTAAAACGAAGCTCCGCATGGCAACCGGATCGGCGATGCAAGCGTCGAGCTTCAAGGTCGATAAATATGAGGACTTGAAAGACATCTACGATATGGTTCAGTCCAAAGAAAAGTTCAGCATCAGCGAAGTCGAAGCGCTCGTGTCCGAACTTGGCAAATTGCGCGGGTAGACAAAAAGCCGATGACCGAACGCATTCCAGCCCTCATTGTCGCATAAAGCGACTTTGACGGCGATTCGCTCTCGCACCATGCTCTCATTGTCGCAAAAAGCGACTTTGGCGGCGTTCTGCTCGCGCACCATGCTCCCATTGTCGCAAAAAGCGACTTTGACGGCGTTCTGCTCGCGCACCATGCTCCCATTGTCGCAAAAAGCGACTTTGACGCGATTTGCTCTCGCATCACGTTCCCAAAGAGAAAAGGCAGCGAAGGGATTTCCCTTCAACTGCCTTTTTTCCTATTTCAATTCAAATCCGTCACGCAAGCCCGGATGCCGACAAGAACCGTCCGAAAGCCGCACGGCCTTCCAAGTCGGCCTTATACACGCCCGCATCCTGCAGCACCGCGTAAAAGATGTCTCCGACTTCCGCTTGCAACAGCAATTGGACTGCTTCGTCGGAGCCGTCCGTGCCGTACAGGTCGACGAGTTTCGCGATCCAGTCGGCGTGCATGTGCAGCGGGTGATCGGCGGACGCAAGCGCCGCCTCGTCGTATTGAGATCGTCCGGAGAGCAGATCGGCGATCTGGCCGATCTCGTTCTGCAGCCGCCCCGGTAAAACCGCAAGCCCCATCACTTCGATGAGTCCGATATTTTCCTTTTTGATATGATGAAGCTCCTTGTGAGGGTGGAAAATACCGTCCGGATGCTCCGAGCTCGTCCGGTTGTTCCGAAGCACCAGATCCAGCTCGTATTCTCCATTATTTAATCTCGCGATCGGCGTGATCGTATTATGCGCAATCCTTATGCCGTCTTTCTCGCTGAAAGCGGCAATGTCCGCCGACAGATCGCTGTAATCGCGCCACTTGGCCAGAATATCGGCGGCCGCGTTCAAGAGGGCCTCTCGATTGCCTGAACGCAAGCGGAGCACGGACATTGGCCATTGCACGATTCCGAAACGAACTTCCGGTTCCGACGCGCAAACCAGCCATTCGAGCACCTGAGCCGTCTCCATCGGGAAGACGTGGCGCCCGGCCTGGAAATGGTCGTGGCTTAGAATCGAACCGCCCACGATCGGCAGATCGGCATTGGACCCGACGAAATAATGCGGAAACCGTTCGACGAAATCGAGCAGACGGGCGAACGTTGCCGGAGAGATTTTCATCGGGACATGTTCGCCGCGGAAAACGATACTGTGCTCGTTGTAATAGACGTAAGGCGAGTATTGGAAAAACCACTTTTCGCCTTGCAATGCAACGGGCAGCACCCTCAAGTTCTGCCTTGCCGGATGATCCGGCCGTCCCGCGTACCCGACGTTTTCTTTGCATAGCAGGCAATTTGGATAATGAGACTGTGGCAGCGACCTGAGCAACGCGATTTCCTTCGGATCTTTCTCGGGTTTGGACAGGTTCACTGTGATTTCCAGTTCTCCGTCCGGAGTGCGGTGTTTCCAGTACCCGTTTTTCTTGATTCGATCCATGCGAATATAATTGGAATCGATATTCAGCTTATAGAACCAATCCGTCGCCGATGCGATGCCGCCCTTCTCTGCCAGTTCGGCGAAAAGGCGGTTCGTTTCCGACGGCCTCGGCATTAGAACGCCCATGATTCTCGCATCGAACAAATCCCGGTAAGTCAGCGTGTCGTCCGGCACTAGACCGGCGGATACGGCCGCGTCGAGAAGTGGCTCGAGCAGCGGAACCGGGCTGTCCGGGAGATCACACGCTGCCGGGCGATTCCCTTCGGCGGGTTCTTTCAGTGAGTATAAGTCGAGCAGAGCGTTGCGCGAGTCATCGTAATCAAGCTCATCGATGAGCCCGTTATGAAGCGCGAACGCCAGCAATTGATCTATGGCCTCCGCAATCGATTGTTCGGATGTTCCGGAGGTTGGGAACGATGCCGTTGTCATCTTGTCTAACCTCCCGTTACTTCTGATAACCGTTCGGATTCGCGCTGTGCCACGCCCAAGCGCTCTTGACGATGTCTTCCAGTTTCTCGCGGCGCGGCGTCCATCCGAGCTCGCGGCGGGCGCGCTCCGAAGACGCGATTAATACGGCGGGATCTCCTGCCCGGCGAGGTTCGATCTTCGCCGAAATCGGGTGTCCCGTCACCGCGCGGGAGACGTCGATCACTTGTTTCACGGAGTAGCCGTTGCCGCTGCCGAGATTGTATACCGCGCTCTCCCCGCCTTGACGAAGCTTCTCGAGGGCCAGAATGTGAGCGTCCGCCAAATCGCTGACGTGAACGTAATCGCGGATGCAAGTCCCGTCTTCCGTCGAATAGTCGTCTCCGAACACGGAAATATGTTCGCGCTGTCCCAGCGCAACCTGCAACACGAGCGGAACCAGATGCGTCTCCGGGGCGTGGTCTTCGCCTATGCTTCCGGATTCGTGCGCTCCCGCCGCGTTGAAGTAACGGAGAGAGACGAATTTGATCCCGTGGGCGACGTCGAACCAACGGATCATTTTCTCCATGGACAGCTTCGTTTCCCCGTAAGCGTTCGTCGGCACCGTCCGGTCGAACTCGTCGATCGGCACCCGCTCCGGCTCGCCGTAAGTCGCCGCCGTCGAGGAGAATACGATGCGCGACACGCCCGCCTTCTTCATCTCTTCCAGCAGGCATAACGTTCCGTACACGTTGTTATGATAGTACTTGCCCGGATCCTTCATGCTCTCGCCGACAAGGGAGTTCGCCGCGAAATGAATGACGCCGTCGATCTCGTTTTCTTGAAACACCTTGGACAGGAAATCCGCGTCTCGCAGATCTCCCTCGTACAGCTTGCCTCCGAGCAACGCTTCCCGATGTCCTTGATATAGATTATCTACGATGACAACCTGCTCGCCTTTTTCAAGCAGTGCCGCTACCGCGTGAGAACCGATATAACCTGCACCGCCCGTAACCAATACCGCCATGAGTTACGCCTCCTCTTTAATCGCGCCGACGCCGTCGCCGATATCGCATACATAGAACGCCGGCTTTAATCCGGTTGCCGATTCGTATTTGCTTCCGACTTCCTCGATGAAACGTTCGACAGAATCCCCATGCACGAGCGACACCGTACACCCTCCGAAGCCGGCCCCTGTCATGCGGGAACCGAGAACGCCCGGTACGGAACGCGCTGCGTCCACCATCGCATCCAGTTCGGCCCCGGTAACTTCGTACAGATCCCGCAGCGAATCATGGGATCCGTTCATCAATTGTCCGAACGCGACCAGATCGTCGCTCTTCAGCACTTCGACGGAACGTTCGACGCGATCGATCTCTTCCACGACGTGACGCGCGCGGCGACGAACCGTTTCGTCCGAGATAAGCCCTTCGTTCTCTTCGAACTGCTGCAAGGACAGTTGGCCGAGCAAAGTAAGATCTGGGTATGCGGCCTTGAGATCCCGAACCGCTTGCTCGCATTCGGAACGCCGCTCGTTGTATTTGGAATCCACGAGACCCCGGCGTTTGTTCGTGTTGCCGATAACCAACTTGTATTCTCCCGAGCGGAAAGGAACAAGCTCATATTTCAAAGAATCGCAATCTAAATGGATGGCGTGGTTTTTGCGCCCGTTGGCGACCGCGAACTGATCCATAATGCCGCATTTGACACCGATGAATTCATTTTCCGCATGCTGCGACCATAACGCGATCTGCACCGTATCCACGGGCTTTCCTTCCAAGGTAAGAAGGGCAAATGCCGTAACGACTTCAATGGACGCGGAGGAGGACAAACCCGCACCGTTCGGAATTTCGCCATGGTACAGAAAGTTATACCCGCGGCTCAGATCGATTCCTCTTTGTTTCAGTTCCCATACGACGCCTTTCGGATAATTCGCCCAATCGTCCCCCTCGGAGAACGCGACGTTATCCAGCGGAATTTCGAACGTTTCCGTAAAATTCGTCGAAGCGAATCCCAACTTCCGGTCTTCGCGCGGAGCGACGAGAAGTGTCGTGCCGAACGTAAGAGCCGCGGGGAATACCGCTCCGCCGTTATAATCCGTATGCTCTCCGATCAGATTCACCCGGCCTGGAGCCTGAAAAACGGAAATATCGCTCCCGGTTCCACCGTATTGCTTAACGAACCGCTGTTTCAACTCTATAAGCTGTGCCATCTGGAATCTTCTCTCCTTGGAATAAACGGTATTTGACCTTATTATAACGAAAACAAACCAAGCCTTGTAATGGCTTGATATGCTTTTCGTATGGACAAATGTGACTTTTCGAAGATTGCATTACGGGACAACGTGCTATAATAATAGAAAATCGCCGGTATTGGAGGGTTTGCGCCATGAACAAAATCGCTACTTATCGCGTCGCATCCAACCCGACCCGTTTTCAAGCGCGCGAGCTGACGGTTTTGTTCGCGGGAGAGAGCCAGACGAATCCTTTGCACCGAATTGGGCCGAAAGTCGTCGATTATTATTTGCTTCACCATGTGCTATCGGGAAAAGGTACGTTCCGCATGGGGGAGTTCGAAGCCGAAATAAGGCCGGGGGACAGCTTCCTGATCCATCCCGGCCAGTTATTTCATTATGTCGCGGACGAGGGTGACCCTTGGCGTTATCGCTGGGTCGCCTTTGCCGGGAACGGTTCGGGGAGTTTGGTGAATGAGGCGGGGCTTATCCTCGAACGGCCGATTGTGCATACGGGGACTAACCGTACGCCGGGAGAACGGTGCCGTTCGATATTCGAAGCGTTCAAAACGCGAGATAACTCCGCTTCGCTCGCGGCTTCGGGACATCTGCATCTGCTGTTCGCATGCCTGCATGAAGTCGCGGTTACCGAAGCGGCGTCTTTGCCTCGAGCGGAATCGCATCTGGAAGAGCTGGCGCGACAGGTCGCCGGATATTTGTCAACGCAATACGCCGAACCCGTCACCATCGAAGGGATGGCGGAAGCGCTCGGTTATAACCGCGCCTATCTGTCGCGGCAGTTCAAACGGCAGACCGGGATTTCCCCGGCGACGTTCCTAACGAAACTGCGCGTCGACCACGGCAGGCGGTTGCTGCGCGAACGGCCCGAGCTTACCGTGGAACAGATCGCTTCGTCCGTCGGGTTTCAAGACGCGCTGTACTTCTCCAAGCAGTTCCGACGCTGGTACGGCCAATCGCCGACCGACTATCGAACCAGTGTCGGGAACGCGCTGAAGTAACCTTAAATCAGTTGAACCCTCTTTTATGCTCATTACAATTCTGTAGTCCGGCGAAACCGAGTTAATTCGTGCGATATCGAGGTACGAGCTCCTGTAGTCCGGCGAAACCGAGTTACATCGTGCGATATCGAGGTACGAGCTTCTGTAGTCCGGCGAAACCGAGTTACATCTTGCGATATCGGGTTATGAGCTCCTGTAGTCCGGCAAAAACCGACTAAATCGCGTCAAGCTTAAATATGGCTTCCCAACTGCCTGCCGTCTCTCCGGCATCGTTCAGGAATTCGTCCGGGAAAACGAGGTCGAGCTTGCGCATCGTCTCCGCGGAGACCCCCCCGGTTTGCTTTAAGATCGCCTTGATGACGTAGGGCCATGCGACTTCGGTACCGTCCGTTACCGCGATCGAGACGCCCAGCTTCTCGCTTCGCAATCCGAGCGCGAATACGCCGTGCGCTCCGCTTTTGGCTACCACGTTAGGGTCTTCAAGCAGGATGCTGGCTAACCGGTGTTTTCCTTCCACACGATCGGGATACGCGTTCATCGCCGATGCGATCCGTTCGGCAACTCGCGCGGCTTCCCGGTCTTGGGCGAATTCCGGATTCGCCAGGCGTCCGTACATCAACGCAAGTCTTCGCAGAGGCATCGCCGCGACAGGGAAACCGCAACCGTCTTTGCCCAGCGTCACTTGCTCGTTCTCCGCTTCGGCCCATCGCTTAATCCGGCGGAAGATTTCCTGCTGCGCCGGGTGATCCGGATGGATGTAACCTTCCAAAGGCCACCCCTTCAGCTTGCTCCAAGCGAGCACTCCGAGATGCTTGCCCGCGCACGTATGAAACAGCTTGCGCGGCTTGCCCCCTGCTGCGACCCATTCATCCCTAGCCCGCCGTCCGACCGGCAAAGTCGGATGGATCGCAAGCGCGTCCTCATCCAGGCCCGTCAGCCGCAAAATATCTTCCAACGTTTCAAGCTGCTCCCGACTCCCGCGATGGGACGCCGCAAGCAAAGCCAGATGCCGGTCTTCGAAGCCGTAAGTTTCCGCCGTTCCGTCAAGCAGCGACGCAATCGCCTGAACGGGTTTAGCCGTAGAACGAACGTACGCCGGAGTTTGAACGTCCCCGCAAGCATAAACAAGCTCGCCGTCTTTCGCCGAAACTACGCTAATCCGTCCCCTGTGCACGTTTTCCATCTGTCCGCCCCTTTTCATCGCAATCAATGGAACGTCCGCAGGCATCGTTATCGTATTCATGTTCATCTGAACTCCTTCTTGTTGAGGTCGTTGCCGTTTATCGTCCGAGTCATGGACGATCCGACAAAAATCCAGACGTCGCCGTCTGGATTTCCGCCAAGATCCTTATTTACAATATACCCTGCACGACGGGCTCCCGTGACGCTTCCTTCTCTTCGGAGAAATTGACCGCTTCCGAGACGAGGTATAAAGGGCGCCCCTTCGCTTCCTCGTAAATCCGGCCGATGTACTCTCCGAGTACGCCAAGCAGAGATAACGTGATCCCGTGGAACAGCAGGCTAATCGCGATCATCGACGTCCATCCCTGCGTTGTCGTATCCGTGAACAGCCGCTGATAGAGAACGACGAACAGATACACGAATCCGACAGCGGACAAAATAAAGCCGAGAATGCCCGCGATCTTCAGCGGTTTGGTCGAGAATGAAGTCATCGCGTCGAGCGACAAGCGGATCATTTTGCGAAGCGGGTATTTCGTCTCCCCCGCAAACCGTTCGTCGCGCACGTAATCGACCGACGTCTGCTTGAAACCGACCCAACTCACCATTCCGCGAATGAACCGGCTGCGCTCCCGCATTGAAGTCAATGCGTCGCATACCTTGCGGTCCATCAATCGGAAGTCGCCCGTATCCACCGGAATGTTGACGGAGGTCATCGAACGCAGAAGCCGATAGAACATAGCCGCCGTCGTTTTCTTGAACCAGGACTCCCCTTTGCGTTCGATCCGTTTGCCGTAGACGACATCGTAACCTTCCCGCCATTTGGCTACCATATCTGCAATGAGCTCAGGCGGATCTTGCAAGTCCGCATCGATCAGCACGACGGTTCTGCCGCTCGAATGATCCATTCCGGCGGTTACCGCGATCTGATGCCCGAAATTGCGCGCGAACTCCACCAATTTCACGTTGCGGTCCGCCTCGCAGAAGGAGCGTACGATGTCCGACGTTTTGTCTCGGCTGCCGTCGTTCACGAATACGATCTCGTAAGTTTCCCCAAGCTTGTCCAGCACCGCCTTCAACCGGCGATAAGTAACTTCAATGACTTCTTCCTCGTTGTACATCGGCACGACAACGGAAAGAAAGCAACTCTTGCGCACAAAATGATCTCCCTTCTAAAAACCCCAGCTCGGAAGCCATCGAATCGCGAAGTTCATCCATTCGCGGCTGATAGTCACTCCCGTATAGATCGGATAAAACCATATGAACAGCGCTGCTGCCGCGACCGTAAACGCAAGCGTAATTCGTCTGCCCTCATAGCTTCGCTCCTCTAACCAGCGAAGCATCCATACGATCGATAAAATAATCAGCGGCACCATCGGGAAATAGTGATACAGGAACGTGATGCTTCGCGGCGCGATCATCCACGGCACGTAGAACGACAGATAGGCGACCGCCAGCGTCAGCACGACCCTATCCCTTTTTCTCCATCCGATCCACCAAGATGCGAGCATCGCCACGAGTCCTCCCCACCAGATCAGCGGATTGCCGATCGCCGCGATGCTCTGGGCCTCGCCTTGCTCCAGATCCTTGCCGCCATAGTACCAGACCGGTCTGAGCATCAGAGGCCACGTATACCATTTGGAGGCGTAAGGATGTTCTTCTTTGACGCCTTTATGGTACTCGTACATATCTTTCTGGTACTTCCACAAGTCCTTGTAGCTGTCGTCCGCTTTTGTCGCTTTGAGGAAAGGTTCGTAAGAAGCCGTGTAGATTCCGGCAGGAACTGCGACGAACAAGACGACGCAAGCCATCAGCGTGAGAACGAGCCGGCGCAAAGTGTCGTAATCGCCGGACAGGCGTCCTTCCCTCCATCTGCGAACAAGCGCGAAGAGCAGCAATATCGCCAGCCCCGCCCCGCCGTATAGGTAATTCCATTTAACAGCGGCAGCCGCTCCGAAGAACGCGCCGCTAAGTGCGAGATATCCAAGACTTCGCTTAAACCCTCCGTTGCCCCACTTTGTCTCGCCGTAACGATACATCGCATAGAACATCACGATCGTAAACGTGACTCCGATAATATCCACGTTCGCCGAACGGGAATGCACAAGATGGAAGCCCTCAAGCACGAGCAATAGCGCCGCGATGAATGCATATCTCGTCCGTTGGAACATGCCTCTGGCCGCTGCGTAGAATATCGGCACCATCAGCGTTCCGACCACGCCGGCCATGAAGCGCCAGCCGTAAGGCGTCATATCGAACATTTTAACGCCGATCGCCAGAATGACTTTGCCCAGCGGAGGGTGCGTATTCTCGTAAGGCTCCATTAATTCGACGAATTCGTATGCCGTTCGCCCGTGGTAGATCTCGTCGAAATACATGCCGTTCCGGTAGTCCGGGCGATAAGGAGCTAGATCCTGTTCGTCGAATACGTTTAATCCGCTTCCTTGCGAATCCGCCGAATTATGGTTTCCGGATACAACCTCCGCGACCGGAATCGGATTGGAGTTGCCTTTCGTGAAAAAGGCCGCCTCGTAAAGCCGGTATCCCGTTTTAACCGTCGTAAATCGCATGAAGCGCGCCTCTACCGTCTTCTCTTCCGTTTTCCAAGTAAAGACGCGATTCGTCTTATGCTCTACCTCTACATAGAGTTCCCAATTTTGCCCGTCTTTCGACGATTCGATTTTCGTATCGCCTTTGGCCCCGGGTCCCTCATATAGATTGACGCGGTCGACTTGCATCGCCTCTCCGAAATCGACCGTTAAGGTATCGCCGGCTTTGGCCGGCATCCAGAAGGTCTGGGGCGCCGAACGGTTGCCAAGATCATGAAACGTTATCAGTGCCGAAATCGTTGTCAATACAAGGACCAACAGAATATCCAACGGTCCCCATCGCCTATTTTCCCGGTTATCGTAGGAACTAGTTCCCCATCGAACCGGACTGGATCTGTAACTCTCTCTATAATCCATGTCCGTCCTCGCTTTCGCCTGTTGTACGCTTTTTTACCTGTCCCTATTGTAGTCGAACAGCCGCCCTCTGGAAAGGGCGGTTTCATTTTATGGAAATCGGGTAATTCTCCGAGAAGGACGTAATCGATTGCTAAGGAGGAATGACTATGCCAGAAACACGCGGAACCATTAAAGGAGCTCTGATCGGCGGAGTCATCGGGGCTGCCGCGGCTCTCCTGTTGGCGCCGAAGTCGGGAAAGGAATTGCGAGGAGACATTCGGGACCGCTACTCTTCCATGCAGGATCGCACGAAACAGCTCTTATCCGAAGCCGGCAACAGGACACGGGAGATGGCCAAACATGTCGGACAGTCTTGGAAAACCGACGCAAAAGCCGAGATGAAGGACGATACCGAGCAAGTCGCCCAGTAGTTGAACGAATTCTTCGCTAATCCTGCAAGAACGACGGGCCGTCCCGGCATCATTTTGCCGGTGACGGCTAATGTCGATCGTGAAGGGAGAATGAATGGATGAAAACGGATATAGACCATGCAAAAACTCAGCTTTACTCCCCTGAACAAGGAGGCGATCGCATACCGTCTGCGCCTATTCGCTCCAAGCCATTGTGCACCGCCATGAACGGGTCCATGGTGCAGGACTTCGCGGACATGCAGCGGCTCGGCCGCGACATGGATCGCATGAAAACCGGTCAGGAGTTGAACGAGGAAGGACTGGTGGACGATCCGATCCAATATTGAATTGTGATTTCTGCGAGAAAAGGACCTCATTCTCCACTTTTCAGTGGAATTCGAGGTCCTTTCGTGTGCCGCGATATGGAAATAGCGATTAAGTCGGCTCGTCGGTATTCCGGATGAACCGTTTAAGCTTGTCGATCGCTCGTTTCTGAATGCGCGAGATGCTCATCTGAGAAACGCCCAACTCGTCCGCGATCGATCTCTGGGACAAGCCGCTCTCGAATACCATCCGCAGAACCTCCCGTTCCTCGCATTTTAGCTGGCCCATGGCTTCTTGAAGATCGAGCTTGAGAACCAGATTCGCATAATCGTCTTCCGGAGAACCGATGAGCTCTCCTAATGTGGCTGAATGATCGTCATCCGCTACCGGAGTATCCAACGAAACGTAATGGTATAAATCCCGCCCTGCCAAAATCTCGAGCGTCTCTTCCTCCTCTATCCCCAAATGGCTGGAAATTTCCTCAACATTCGGGGAACGCTCCAACTTGTACGTCAGTTCGTCGATGGCTTGCTGAACGGCGAATCCTTTTTCCTTGATCCTCCGCGGAACCTGAATGTACCATGATTTATCCCTTAAGTGGTTTTTCATGTGACCGATGATACTCTTCATCGCGTAGGGCTCGAAAGGCATCCCAAGTCCCGGATCGAATTGTTTCAACAGACGGAACAATGACATCTGCCCTACTTGGTACAGATCATCGTGCAAATCCGGCCGATTTCGCGACATTTTGGCTGCGGCCATTCTCACCATAGGTTCGTAGTTCCGAATGAGCCAATCGGCCAATTCATCGCTCGGCGTCCTCTGATATTCAAGCAATATCGCAACCGCGTCGTCGGGCAAACGCTCGGAATGAGAAAAACTCATGCCGGTTCTTCTGTTCTCTGCCTTTTCTTCGTTAATGTAACCGCGGTTCCGCCCCCATGCTCGACTTCCACGCGATCCATTAGCGCCTGCATCAAGTAGAGACCCAATCCGCCCGACTGGATTTCGTCAATCGACTTTCCGTGCATCGCAGGCGTTTCCTTGTTCTCTTCAATCGTAAAGCTGCTGCCGTAATCTCGTACCGTTATCGAAAGCTCGTCTTTAACGAAGGCAAACCTTACTTCGATCGTCCCGTCATCCTTATCGTAAGCATGGAGAACAGCATTGTTGCACGCTTCGGATACCGCTACCTTCATATCCTCGATATCCTCGAACGTAAACTTCATTTTACTCGCGATTCCGTAAAGGGTCAGGCGGACCAGATCGACGTACTCCGGCATTGCGGGAACGGTCAGCGTTATATTTCTATCTTTTAGCATCGGTTTTCTCTCTCATCCTCTCTTCATAATGGCGAATCCGACTTCAGAAACGGAGATATCCCCGTCATTTCGAACAGCTTGCGTATATGCGACGGAATTTGTTCGACATCGAAAGGAGCATTGCGCGAATGGCGAGCCTTCACTACGGAAATGAGAATTCCGATGCCCGTGCTGTCGATATATTTCAAATCCTGTAAATTCAGAGTTAATCTGCGATCGGTCATTTCGATCAAAGGCTCCAGCGCCGACCGAATCCGGCTGGCGACCTCCAGGTCGAATTCTCCCCCGACAAATACGATCGTCTGATCGTCTCGATTTTCCGTGCGTAACGTCAGTTTGTTTTCGTCCATAACAAGTCTCCCCTCGTATCTTGAATCCCTTATTCGCTCTCCAATCTTGTTATAACCCCTTTTCCGGGAGATTGAAACAAATAATCTGCAACCGCATGGCGCATAACCGCTCCTTAATGGCGGTATCCTATTTGATATCGCGCTTTCCAAAGCTTCCAGACTTCTACCTGGGAGCTTTATTTATGCAGATCGCGGAGGATGTCCATGACCTTACACTTCGGCTCGTTGTATTGGCCCGGCACTTATCCGAATCCCCAGCGTTACCCGGCTTTAAGCGGGAGAAAAGCAACCCGAGCCGTCATCATCGGCGGGGGCATGTCGGGCGTAACTTGCGGATTCGCGCTTGCCAAAAGCGGCATAAGCGCGATCCTGATCGAGCGGAGCAGAATTGCCTCGGGGAGCACTTCCGCAAACACCGGATTGCTGCAATATTCCAATGACGCGATGCTTAGCGATTTCGCCGTCACGCTCGGGGAACAGGCCGCAGTTCGATTCTATCGGGCCTGCAAGAACGCCTCGGAACAATTATGCGATATCGCCGAAGGACTGAGCAGGAATGCGGATCTCAAACGCCGATGCAGCCTCTATTACGCCTCGTCACCCGGGGATGTGCCTACACTGCGCCGGGAATACGAGATGTTGGACAGGAACGGCTTCGACGCGGAGTGGCTGGAGGAAGAGCAAATCGCAACTCTTTTTCCCTTTCGAAAAGCGGCGGCGATCGTCACACGCGGGGATGCCGAGGTGAATCCCTTCTTATTCGTTCACGCGTTAGCCGAGGAATCCTGCCGGAGCGGACTGGACATTTACGAAAACACCGAAATGCTAAGCGTCGAATCCACGTCGGAAGGCTACAAGGTCAAGACGAACGACGGAGAAATCGAAACCGAGCATATTATCTACGCGGTCGGATACGTTCCGGAACAAGCCGGCGGCCGTTGGGTGAATGCCGCTTTAAACCGTTCCTACGCAATCGTAACGGAGCCCGTTCCTTCTCTCGCCGATTGGCATGAACGCTTCCTTCTGTGGGAGACCGCAAGGCCGTATTTGTACTTGAGGACAACGACAGATAATCGGATCATCATGGGCGGTCTGGACGAGAACGTGCGGCAGCCCGTTCTGACGAAAAGCGAACTGCATACTCGTTCCATGAGGCTGCTAACGGAATTGCGCATGTTGTTTCCCGAATATGCCCCCCGAATCGGTTACGAATGGTGCGCGACGTTCGGCGAGTCTCCCGACGGTCTTCCCTGGATCGGCGAGGACCCCGATCGTCAGGGACAGTATTATTGCTTGGGCTATGGGGGCAACGGCACGATATACAGCCTGATCGGAGCTGAGCTTATCCGCGATCGCTTGCTCGGAGCGGACAATCCCGTTGCCGAAATCGTTCGCCCCGATCGGAAAATCCACACACGATAAAAACCTCCAATCCCGCCTAACGGTGGAATCGGAGGTCTTTCGTTAATAGTTCCTTTTTGCGTATCGCAAGCTTGTATCGCCTAATTGACGTGGATTGCCCCGGCCTTGGCCAACATCGACTGCACATCAATCTCCGACACCGTATCGGCAACGAGCAGATATTGCCCGTTCTCGACGGCTTTCGCGCAAAGATCGGTGCAACCCGCAGGGATTCCGATATCTTTGAGCAACTTTTCGCTGCCCGCTCCGTCCCCGAAAAAAACGTTGCCCGCCACAATGGCGCCCGGCATTCCGTTCCCCATGGTCGTATTGCCTGGAGAAAAGGCGAAAGCGACCGGCGCGCTCCCGACAAAAAAGTTGTTATCTTCTTCGCGTTGGCGGGTTTCCTGAATTTCATACAGCTCTTCAAGATTGACCTGCGGACTGGACGCCAATATCCGAGCGCCTTCCCGATTCCCGACGACGACCCGAATTTCCTCCTGCGCCGCTCCGGCCTCGCGAAGCGACCGCATCGCTTCCAACACTTCGCTCTCTTGATCGAAAATACCGACAACGACCATGTCCGTCCCTCCGTTCGAATAACCCATTATCAACCTGCAATATAGGTATACCCCGAACTAGCCGTCTTGAACCGATGACGGTACGACAAGCGTAAATACGCTTCCCTTGCCTACCTCCGTCTCCAGGAGAATCCATCCGCCGAGAAGATGCGCGAGCTCCCTGCTGATCGTAAGTCCCAGACCGGTTCCTCCGTATTTGCGGCTTGTCGTTCCGTCCGCTTGGCGAAATGCTTCGAAGATCAATTCCCTTTTATCTGCCGGAATGCCGATGCCGGTATCCGTGACGGATAATGCAACGTAAGTTGCACCGTCCCTTACTTTGTCCGGATCCAGTTCGCTCGCGCGCGGCCTTCGCATCGTCAGAGATACGGAGCCCGCATCGGTGAATTTAATCGCATTGGACAGCAAATTTCGCAAAATTTGTTTCAGCCGGTGCCCGTCCGTATTAATCGATTCCGGAATATCGCCTGCACGGTTAATGACGAACGATAGTTGCTTCGAATCTGCATGCGGCATAAACAGGTTATCGAGGAATGCGGAAATATCGTCCAATACCAACCATTCCGGATGAATATCCATCTTTCCCGCTTCAACCTTGGACAGATCCAGTATTTCGTCGATCATTTTCAGCAGATCGTTGCCAGACGAATGAATCGTCCTCGAATATTCCTGCTGCTTTTCCGTTAAGTTGCCTTCCCGGTTTTCCGCGAGAAACTCCGACAGAATCAGCATGCTGTTAAGAGGGGTGCGAAGCTCATGGGACATATTCGCGAGAAATTCCGATTTGTATTTGGTGGTTAGCGCCAATTGCAACGCTTGCCGTTCCAGCTCGGCATTCGCCAGGGCGATTTGCTTGTTCTGCAGCTCAAGCTTATCGTTCGTTTCCCTTAATTCCTCTTGTTGGCAGACGAGTTCCTCGGATTGAATCCGCAGTTCTTCGGTCATCGCCTGGGATTCCCGCAGGAGCTCTTCTACCCGTTGACGGGAACGGATGTTGTTGACGATCATGCCGAGTTTTTCGCACAGAGCGATCAACAGTTCCTCGTTATCGGAATTGAAGCTGGAGACGGTCGCAAGTTCGATCACACCGATGACGGCATTCTCGTACACGATCGGCTGAACGATAATCGACTTCGCTTCGGCCGAGCCGAGGCTGGAGCCGATTGTGACATACCCGGCCGGAACGTCCTCGATCTTGATGCGCTTCGCATCGCGGTAACACTGGCCCGCAAGGCCCTCTCCCGGCCGAATCACCTTCCGAACACCCGGGTTTTCCTCTTCCTCCCCGACGCCCAGAACAGCGTACGTGCCGGACAGCTCCAGCCGGGCGTTTTCCGCGGCAGGGGCCGCCAGATAGATCAACCCATAAGATGCCCCTAGTTCCGGGGCGAACTCCGAGATAAACGATTGAGCGACGGCTTTGGCGTCCGAGCCCTCTTGAAGCAATTCGGTCACTCGGGCCAATTGGGCGTTCATGCGCCCTTGTCTCTTTTGGATAGCCGCCAACATCGCTTCCCGCTCATTTTTGTGTTGAAGATCTAGCGCAATCCGCTTAAAGATTCTGCCTAATTCTCCGAGCTCGTCTTTCGCCCTGATCTCCAGGTGAGCAAAACCTCTAAGGCGTCCTTTGCCGAAGCGGTCCGCCATTCTGCCCAGCAGATTCAACCCTCTCGTGATACTGGGGAATATCCATAAGACAATGGCGAGTCCGAGCAGCAGGCCGACGAAAGTCAGCAAAGCTGCCATCTGAACAGATCTATCATATGCGTTGCGGGAATCCGTCATCTCTTTCTTCATCGCGTTCTCCTGCATGTTGACGAGCTCGTCCATTCCGTCAATGACGTCTCTTTGTTCGGGGCTAAGCTGGTCGGCATACAGTTGCTTGGCTGCATCGATCTTGTAGAAGTTATCGTAAAAATGGTTCATGGAACGATTCATTTGACTTAACTGCGAATAGCCGAACAAGGTAATTCCCGCAAGGATCAGCAGCAGCAAAATATAGCCGACGGTAAGTTTCGTTTTAATTCTCAAGCGCGACTCCTCCCGGATTCAACTCGACTTTGATTAAACAGCGATCGTCCGAGCGGTCGTCGAGAGGGACGCAGCCGACTAGTTGCTCCAAGCTCGTCTCGCCCCTCCATGCTCGATCGAGAAAGGCCCCCAACTGTTCGAGACGAGCGCCGTCCTCTCCGCAGAAAGCTCCGAGGATGCCGTCCGTAAACAGGTAGAGACGGTCTTCTTTAGACAACGAGAGGCTTCGGGATACAACTTCCAGATTGTCGAACATGCCTAGCGGCGGGCAACTGACGGCTAATTTCTCCGAAAGCCCCTCTTCCGAACGGAATACGAATCCCGGCGGATGACCGGCATTGACATAATCCAGTTTCCTCAAGTCCAGATCAATCGTGGCGTATATGCCGGTACAGTAATAATGAATGAGCTCATTCTCCCATTGGAGCCCCGCCAGCCTTCGGTTTAGCTCTTTGAACACTCTCTCCGGAGACCACAACGTTCGAATGGACTCCTTGAGGATCGAAGCAATAAACATGCTGACGAGCGAAGAGGATATTCCGTGCCCCATGGCGTCGATAATCGCGATTGCCCAACGATTGTCGTCGATTCTATGCCAAGCGTACAGATCGCCGGCAAGTTCTTCCGAAGGCTGAAAATAAGCTTTGATGGAAATGCGCGAATCGTTTACTTCATCCGGAAGCACAGAATCCTGAACCTGGCGCGCGAGCATGAGCTCCTGGCGCAGACGGGCATCCCTCTCTTTGTGCCAGTCCAACTCCCGCTTCAGTTTAAGAGCAGAGCGTATTCTGGCCATCAACTCGATTTTATTGATCGGCTTCGTCACGAAATCGATCGCTCCTGCGTCGAGCGCTTCCGCAAGTTTCCGGGAATCTCCGATCGCCGTTACCATGATTACGGGAATGTCTTTATAACTCGGGGTCGCTCGCAAAATTCGGCACGCCTCGATTCCATCCATCGCCGGCATCATCAGATCTAACAGAATCAGATCGACCCGCGATACGGCAGCGTTATTCCGGCCGACGTCGCTTCCGAGCAAATCGAACATTTCTTCCGCCGAATGGGCAAACCGGAAATCGCTATAACCTTCTCTCTTTAAGATTTCATGAATGACCATTACGTTCATTGCATTATCGTCCACGATCAATACGGCCATCTTCTATCCTCGTCTCCTTAACAGAGCCCGAGCAGCAAACGCGAATAAGGAATGAGCAGCGGAGGATCCGCCTCATTCCTTATTCCCGCATGCTTCCGAGCTTAATTCCTAACCCTCTATTTTGTTGTGCTAGACTATTTCCTATTAAACATATTCTTCGATAGTGAAACACCTTGGCAACTTAAATCCCCTCCCGGGTTTGAATTCGGGAATTTTCGTTGTTGGAGTTCCTCCCTTTCCGAATATTCATGACGAGACGCGCGCTTAGCACCGCCCATTCCAGCCATGGCGATATCGATTTATCCGTTTCCGCGGAGGCCGCTTGATTGCGAATCGTATTCGATAGGCTTTCGGTCGCTTCCCGCGCCGTTCCCGTCAATTCACGCAACATGATGCCGGCGTCTTTCACTGCTGCGAATAGCGGATCGGTCGACTGCAGCTTCTCTCTAGCGTCTCCTGTGACTTCATTGACGTTTTCCGCCAGCTTCCTGACTTCTTCCCGCATGTCTTCTACGGATTCCTTCGCTTCCTGCAAGGCGGATCGCGCGGTAACGAGAGATTTCCGGGCCGTGATCGCTAAAGAGATCAGAAACGCGCATAGAATGACGAACGCAACAACCGCTATAGCGACGCTCCAAACCAAGATATCGTGATTCTCCATGCCCCGTCCTCCTCCCTATACTACCGGTGTAACTTTACGTTACCCCGACAACGCATACGGTGAAACAAATGCGCCGGGTAAGAGCTTGCAATGCCGCGAAGTCGACAACCTTCGGGACAAGCTATCTGGATAAATGTTGCAGTAAGTTCCTTTTTCAGGTAAAGTAGGCTTTAGCACAAACCATCTCTATTCCGCTTACCGAACGGGGTAAAGCTCATCTCCCGAATACAATAACATTGCCGCCTACATTCTCGAAAAATAACTTCTAAACAATTACGGACGCTTCCCTGCGCTTGCGCGATTTGGGGAGCGTCTTTTTGTCACGGAGGTGATTGAAGCTGCGGCGATTGCGGTAAAAGGTAATCTCTCGACCCTGCGGGGAACACATCTATTCAACGGAGGTTGATCCAATCATGAAAGCATTGTTTCTTGCCGGCGGTTTAGGAACCAGGTTGCGCCCCCTGACGGAACACCTTCCGAAGCCGATGGCCCTTGTGGGTAATCGCCCTTGGCTCGAACATCTGCTCCTTCATTATCGGGAACAAGGCGTCAACGAGTTCGTGATCGCCGTGAAGCATTACCGGGAATTGATCGAAAGCCATCTCGGAGACGGCTCCAAATATGGAGCCCGCATCGAATATGCCGTGGAGAAGGAGTTGCTCGGCACGGCGGGAGCGATCAAGAACGCCGAGCATTTGCTGAGCGATCGCTTTATCGTCGTCAATGCGGATATTATCCACCAGGTCGATCTATCATCCGTCCTGCGCTTTCATTCCGCGCACGGCGGCGCGGCGACGATCTGCCTGACGGAAGTCGAAGATCCTTCCCATTACGGCGTCGTTGAGCAGTCGGACAGCGGGCGCATCGTCCGGTTTATCGAAAAACCGAAAAAAGAAGAAGCGCCGTCAAATCGGATCAACGCCGGCATATACATTATGGAGCGGAGAGCGCTCGACTTCGTGCCGGCGGGCAGAGCCGTGTCCATCGAGAAAGAAACGTTCCCCCTCCTGATCGACAACGGCAGCGGGGTATACGGCCATCCCATCGGCGGATATTGGATGGATATGGGCACCAAGGAACGTTATCGCCAATTGCACTGGGATCTGCTCGATCGCCGATTCCCCGCTAAAATCGACGGCAAAGAAATGGAGGATAAAAGCATCTGGCTCGGAGACAACGTTCGCGTCGGTCAAGGCGTGCTGTTCGTACCTCCGGTCATGATCGGGGACGACGTCTCGATCGGGGACCGGGCGATCATCGGGCCCTATGCGGTCGTAGGCAAAGGGAGCCGTATCGGCAATTACGCCAGGCTGGCGAACTCTATCCTCTGGGACAGGTGCAAAGTTAGCGCCGGCGCTCAACTGAACGAATGCATTTTCGGCACAGCGATGCGGGTCGGCCCGCATATTTTGCACGAAGCGGTATGCAATCGTATTTTGGAGGTGCAACGACGATGAACACCCGCCTTCCCCAGATCGCTTATATGAGCACGTATATTCCTAAAAAGTGCGGCCTAGCCACTTATACGCATCACCTTCGGGAAGCCATCACGCAAGCCAAGGGGACTCGGGCTCAAGATCCCGTTATCGCAATTTGCAATCCGGACGAGCGAGCTGATTATCACGAGCCGTGGATGCTGCCCGTTATCAAGCAAGATCAGGAGGACTATCGCAGAGTAGCGGAAACGATTAACCAAAGCTCGGCGGAAGTCGTGTCCCTGCAACACGAATTTGGCATTTTTGGCGGCGATGCCGGTTCCTACGTCCATGAATTTCTGCGTCGCGTGAAAAAACCGGTCGTGACCACTTTCCATACCGTTTTCGAGCATCCAGCCGCGCCATATGCCGATATCCAGAAGGAAATCGCGCGTTGGAGCGACCATATTCTGGTCATGAACCGCAAAGCCATCGGGTATTTGCACGATAATTTCGATATTCCGTTAGAGAAAATCACGTTCGTTCCGCACGGCGCTCCCGTTCCGAACAAAGCGGATCGCTTGAACTTGCGCAAGGAGGCTGGCTGGGAAAACCGGAAAGTGCTGTTCACTTTCGGATTGCTCGGGCGCGGCAAAGGAATCGAGCTGATTCTCCGCGCGTTGGCATCGGCCGTTCAAGCCGTGCCGGAACTGCTCTACATCATCGCGGGCCAGACTCACCCGGAAGTCCGCAAGCATGAAGGAGAAGCCTATCGCGAGGAATTAAAAGATTTGATTCGGGAATTGGGGTTGGAGCACCACGTTCAGTGGATCGACCGTTATTTGCCTGAAGAGGAGCTCGTGTCGCTTATCTCGGCTTGCGATTTATACGTTACCCCATATCCCGGCATGGGGCAGATTACGAGCGGAACGCTCGCTTACGCGGCAGGTTTGGGCCGGCCGATTCTATCGACACCTTACGTGTATGCCAAGGATTTGGTGCAAGGTTACGAAGAAATGTTGCTCCCGTTCGGCAACGCCGCGGAGTGGAGCTCCAAGCTGATCGAAGTGTTTACTTATCCGGGAATGCTGGCAAACTGGGAACGCGTCATTTCGGAGATTGGGCGAACGATGCATTGGCCGCATGTCGGGGCGCAGCATTTGCGGCTTTTCCAGCAAGTCATTACCAAACAAAGAGATACCATCGCGGATGTCGTCTAACGGCAACCCCTGCCGTCCGGCGGCGTATCCATCATTCGCCCATTTACGCCGCTTGACGGATGATACGGGATTGATCGAGCATGCACTCGGCCGGATTCCCCGTAGACGAGAAGGCTATACGACCGATGATAACGCTCGGGCGTTATGGACGGCGACGGAGTGGCTGTCCGGCTTCGAGGATCGGTTAGAAGACGAGGACCGGAAGGAATTGAACCGGCTCGCCGATATTTACTTGGCCTTCATGTTGTGGGCGCAAGAGGAGAACGGCTGGTTTCTGAACAACTTCGCCTACGATCGGTCGCTCGAACCGGAAGAGATTTCCCATGATTGCCAAGGTCGCTCGATCTGGTCATGCGCGGATGCATGGATCCGGCTGACTGGCCCCCACCGCGAGACGGCCAGGGCAATCTTCGAACGTTCGCTGCCGACGATGCGCAGAATCGATTCCTTGCGGGGTCAGGCTTTCGCGATGGCTTCATGTGCCCACGTCCTGCAAGCCTCCCAGGAAGGCGCAATCGATCTTCCGCTCGACGTTAAGAGCGAGCTTCAAGATCACTTGGTTCGTTTGGAATCGGTGCTTATCCGGGCGTATTGGGATTTCTCCGGCGAGGATTGGCAATGGTTCGAGCCGGCGATGACGTATAGCAACGGCGTTCTGCCTTGGGCAATGCTGCGAACATATCGGTTTACGAGGCGGGAGGACACGTTGGCGACGGGATTGGAAAGCCTCTCATTCCTGCTCGAGGTCATGACCGCTGACGAAGGCTGGCTTCGCCCGATCGGGAACGAGGGCTGGTACACGAGCGAATCGGGCAAGGTTAGCCATTGGGACCAGCAGCCGTTAGAGATGTTTAAGCTTGCGCTGGCGGTTAAAGAAGCGTCCATTGCCGCGAAACTGTCCGGGCGGGAGCAAGCAGGACGACTCGTCGGAAGCGCGCGCGGCGGCGCGGAATGGAGCAGCGGCGGTTCCGGGCGGAGCAAAGAATCGGAGCGGAACAGCGGGGCAGGACATCGCGCGGGTGCGGACCGGTCCGGTTTCTCCGCGAATTCCGCAATCGTCTCTGGAGAGCGATACGAAGCGGCGCTTGTCTTGTGCCGAGAATGGTACTACGGCGCCAACGATCTGCGGGTTCCCGTCGCCGATCCGACGGACGGCAGTTGCTGTGACGGTCTTACCCCATACGGCCCGAACATCAATTGCGGCGCGGAAGCCACGATCTCTTATTTGATGACCGAGGCGTTATGCCGCCGATGAATTTAGACCGGTTTTCGGCTTATCTTCTAAGTGTCCAGTGGATTTTCTCCTGAGTTAGACCGGTTATAGTTAAAAAATAAACCCTGCATTGCCGAGCGCTCATTCCTCGCTTGCAATGCAGGGTTTAATCGGTTCAGCGTCTATTGGATCCGCAACTTGTTCAGCGCCTGAAGGAAGTCGTCCGGTAGCGGCGCGACGGCAGACTGCTTCTCGCCGGTCCAAGGATGGTGCCAGATCAGCCGCTCGCCATGCAGCGCCTGCCGGGCAATGATGCCGCGTTTGCCACCGTACAATCCATCGCCCGCAAGCGGATGGTTGATCGCGGCCATATGCACCCGGATCTGATGGGTTCTGCCCGTCTCGAGATGCAGCCGCACAAGCGTATGATCCGCGAATCTCTCTACGACCTCGTAATGCGTCACCGCCGGATCGCCTGTCTCGCTTACTCGCCGCCGGGTAGAATGGTGGCGGTCTTGTCCAATCGGCTTGTCGATCCTACCCTTATCACCTTCCACGTTTCCTTCCACGAGTGCCAGATAGACGCGTCCGATCGACTTTTCCCGCATGCCTTTGTCGTACTGATAGTGGGCGAACTCATTTTTGGCGTAAAGCACGGGTCCTGTCGTATCCTTGTCGATGCGATGGACGTGACGTACCCGCAAATCTTTGCCGGTCATCTCGTAATAGGCGGCAACCGCGTGCGCAAGCGTCTTGCGCTGGCCTTTCTCGCTCGGATGCACTTCGATGCCCGCCGGTTTATTTACGACAAGCGTAAACTCGTCTTCGTACAAAATATTCAGCTCCATCCAATCGGACGGATAATCCCTAGTCTCTCTAGGAAAAAGGTGCAGCCGCAAATTGGAACCTTGAACAAGGCAGCCACGATTTTGCGCCAATCTGGTGACGAGCTTCGGCTGCAATGGAAGATGTTTTCCGATTGCCGACATCGGAGCCCCGGCCAGATCATCCGGCAACCGGATGTCCATCCATTCCCCTTTAATGCGCCCCATCGGGAGCAACGGGTACGAATTTACTCCGGAAACGCCCTTGCCTCCTCGCGATTCTGCAGCCCCTTTCGAAGAACCGCTACCGCGAATTGGCGTCGCCCGTCCGTTCCCTCGATCGCGAAGCTCTCCACGTTTATCTTGATCGGAACGTCCCGCGCGTTCGTTGCGCCGGCCGACGCCGCTTCCGTTTTTCTCGTACCGTTTGGGCGAACCGCCTTTTGTCCCGGCACCCGGCCCTCCTCGATCCCTGCGTCCGTGCTTCTCCTGGCTGCCGCTTGGCTTTTGTCCGCCGCGCTGCCGATTCCTTCCTGCTCCGCTCATAAGCCTATCGTTCCCCCGATTCCAATGCCGCCGAGCCGTTCTAGGCAGGGCTTTGCCGATCAATATACGGGAACGCCAACGCAAAGTCAAGGTAATCCGCACGATTCCCCCCGCATCCGACGGCGCTTCAAGAGCGGATTCGCCACTTTTCCCATTCGACCTTCATAGGAACATCTGACGTTATTAGGCGAAACGAATCGATTGCTCCCGATTTCGAGGAATCCAGTCAATAAGCAACAAAATAACACCGTTGCCACTTTTTTGCTTTGGAGATACCTTTGTTTTAGGGGTTGTCCCCCACATTAAGGACCTCGGGAGGAATGTTCCATGGATGCAGAAGAAGTAGTCGTCGGAGTAGAAGCGCAAGACGAGTCCGTTGCGGAAGAAGCGGTTGCCGAAGAGGTTGAGGTAAGCTCGGAAGAAGCCGTCGAGGCTGTCGCCGAAGCCGAAGAAGAAGCCGCCGAAGTTTCCGATGAAGTCTCGGCCGAAGCGGAAGAAGCGGTTGCCGAGGTAGAAGCTGAAGCGGAAGCAGAAGAAGTATCCGCAGAAGCCGAAGCGGACGAGCCTGCTCTTGCGGAAGTCGCCGCTCACGAAAGCGAATCCTCGGATTCGGAGTCGGACTCGGACGACGAGTAAGCGATGATTCGATGGAGAGGGGCTTTCCAACGGAGCCGATTAAGGCTGCGACGGGAAGCCCCCTTGCATGTGATAGCTACGAGCGACTGCGGAAGAAGCTGCGCAACGCCCACTTCCGTTCATGACGCTTCATATATTTGGGCAACGTTCGATAGAGTTGACGGCATTCCCGAAAAGCGGCGGCCGCTTCGTTCGGATTACCCAGACCGGCATAGATCGTTCCCAGCCGGTAGTAGGCTTCGCAAGACGATGAATTCACTTCTTTGAATTCCCCCAGGTAAGCAATCGCTTTGGCCGGGTCGGCTTTCGCGAACGCTTCCGCCAACCGCAAGTACGGTTTCCCGTACTTCACCTTCGCGCTGATGGACAATGCGCTTTGCATTGCCCGCTCCCCATCCTCGAGATTTCCGAGGGCCAATTCACATGCTCCAAGATCGCTCCAATACTCCGCGGAATGCTCCATTTGGGACTGAACGCCGAGCAGGATTTCTCGAGCCTGTCCGTATTTGCCGCTTTCGATCAGCAATCTCGCAAGCTCGGATTTGGCTGAAACGTCATGCGGGCTCATTTCCAACTGTCGTTTCCATTTCGTGATCAAGCTGCGTCTGCGCAACGGGCGGACCAGGCTGGGCGACAATCCGATGAACCTGCGTTCGAGCACGTAAAAGATAATGAGCAAGACGATGATCGCGGCGAACGGATTGCCGAGAAGCCATGTTAAGCCGAGAAAAAGAAATATTTTACTAAACAGGCGCTCTCACCTACCATATACGCATATTATCGATAAAGACTAGCCTAAGTTGTCCCTGCAGATTCATCTTATCATAACCGCCCGGAAGGATAATATATTATTTTACCAAAAAATCCCGTTAGGACTGGGGCCTCTTCACTCGCCGCGTCGCTTCGGCTTCCAACGGGTTGTCCGGCCAGTAATGCTTCGGGTAACGACCCTTTAAGTCTTTGCGCACCTCGAAATAGGTATGGTTCCAGAAACTGGCCAGATCGCGCGTCACCTGAACGGGCCGCTGTGCGGGAGAAAGCAAGTGTAGCGTAATCGGCACTCGTCCGCCCGCAATGCGCGGCGTCTCGGCCAAGCCGAACAGCTCCTGAAGTCGGACGGCGACGAATGGCGCATCCAGATCGCCGTAGTCTATCGGGATGCGGGAACCGCTAGGTACTCCCCAATGCGTAGGCGCATGATCATCCAGAAGCCTGAGCCGATCCCAGGACAGCAGCGACTCGAGAATGTCTTTCAGAATCAGCTTCTGCAGATCGGAGCGGCTCTTCATCCCTTCGGCATATCCCGCAAGCCAGACTTCCAGACTCGAGAGCAACGCCTCATTGGACATATCCGGCCATGTTTCGTCATGTCGACGCGCGAATGCGACTCTTTGTTGGAACTGGCGGGCTGCCTTTGTCCAAGGCAGCATATCCATTCCTTCAATCCGAATTCCATCCATTAAAGCTTCAAGCACTTTATCCGTGGGCGGGCGACCGAGAGGCTTTTCTTCCAACAGCAACGCGCCAAGCTTCTTGCGTTCCCGACCGCGAACGGATTGCGACTCACCGTCCCAATATATATGCGACTCTTCGGTGATTCCGTCCCGTATGCAAGACGTCAATCGCTCGAGCGATACGGGAGCTGCAAGCCGGATACGGCTGTCTGCGCCCGCATCGTCGACGTCCGCGACAACGATCCACGGTTCGCGCGCTAGTGCTTGGCCCGGGCCGAACGCCGCCCCTCTGCCGCCGCTGAGCAAATATTTGCCGTTATCCCGCTGACGACCGATCCGATCCGGATAAGCGAACGCGAGCAAAAGCCCGCACTCGTCGAGCTCGTCGGCGTCCCTTAGATTCCCCCCGCGTTTACCTTCTCCAAGCTCTCGCCGCAGACGTCTCGCTTCTTCCGCCAGCCGTTTTCGCGTTCCTACCTCGGCCGTATAAGACCCATAACCTCTGAGCGTCTCAACCCTCGCTCGAAGATCGGCCGTAGGCGCTTGGCTAGACGTATATCGTAAAATGTCCCGTTCGCCGAGCAGAATGGCGATGTCGCATGCCAGATTTTCCAGCCCAAGCTCAACGGACCGCAGCAGCATGTGGGCGATCCGAGGATGCTTGCCGAGCGCCGTCATTTTCCGGCCGTGCTCCGTCGCCTTCAGACCACTCTCTTCGAGAGCTCCGAGCTGTACGAGCAGTTCGCGGGCCTGCTGCAACGCCGGAGCTGGCGGCGCATCAAGCCAGATTAGCTCTCGGGGATCGTTTACGCCCCAGACGGACAGCTCCAACAGCATCGACGCTAAATCCGCCTCCATGATCTCCGGCGCGTTTCTTACCGGCAGGCTCGATTGCTGTTCCAGGCTCCATAACCGGTAACAAGTTCCGGCTTGCAGCCGGCCCGCGCGCCCCCGGCGCTGATCGGCGGATGCGGCGGATACCGTCACCGTCTCCAGCCGGGACATGCCCGTTCGCGGCGAGAACCGGGAAACCCGCATCAGTCCGCTATCGATGACAACGGTCACACCTTCCACTGTCAAGCTTGTTTCCGCCACAGACGTCGCGAGCACGACCTTTCTGCGGCCGTCTGCGAGCGGGGTAAGCGCCGCGTCCTGCACCTCTGCCGTCAGGCTCCCATGAAGAGGGAATACTCCGATGGAGGTTCCGGGTAGCTTGCCTCTTAAGCTCGCTTCGACCGCCCGTATCTCACCGACTCCTGGAAGAAATACGAGCACGTCTCCGTCATGCGCCCGCAATGCATCGCCAACTGTTTGCGCAACCGCTTCTACGAGCTCTGTGCTTGCCGATTTAGGCCGATAAAACGTCTCAACCGGATAACTGCGACCCTCGCTCCGGATAATCGGAGCTTGGCCGAGCAACTCCGCGACCGGCTCCGCTTCCAATGTCGCGCTCATGACAAGCAGCTTCAAGTCGTCCCGCAGCAACGCCTGCGACTGCAAGATGAGGGCAAGACCGAGGTCCGCCTGCAAGCTTCTCTCGTGGAACTCGTCGAAGATGACGAGGCCGACCCCATCGAGCGCGGGATCGGCCTGCAGCATGCGGGTTAATACGCCTTCCGTCACCACTTCAATCCGGGTGCGGGGACCCGCCTTCGTGTCCATTTTCACACGGTATCCGACCGTCTCGCCGACTTGTTCTCCCAATTCCCGCGCCATGAACGCGGCCGAACTGCGCGCGGCCAGCCTGCGCGGTTCGAGCATGACGATTTTAAGGCCTTCCAGCCAGCTTTCTTCCAGCAGGGCAAGCGGCACGCGTGTCGTCTTACCAGCTCCCGGAGCGGCGATCAGCACCGCGTTATTACAGGCAGATAGCGCCTGCTTGATCTCCGGCAGCGCCGAATCTATTGGCAAAGGCGAATCGAACATCACGCCTGAATCTCCTTCCGCTCAACATCGAGCCTAATTCTCTCATTGTTGAACAGCTTACCATTTTCCAATGCGCTAGGAAACCTGCCTCTCTCTAGCCAGCTATCCCACTTCCTCACCGCTGTCCCGGAATTGCTCGACTATTTCGTGCTACTCCCCCTTGTCCTCGCCGCTGTCCCAGAATTGCTCGACTATTTCGTGCTACTCCCCCTTGTCCTCGCTGCTGTCCCAGAATTGCTCGACTATTTCGTGCTACTCCCCCAGATCCTCGCCGAAGTCCCATGATAGTTCGACTATTTCGTGCTAATCCCCCAGATCCCCGCCTCTGTCCCAGAATTGCTCGACTATTTCGTGCTACTCCCCCAGATCTCCGCCGCTGTCCCGAAAATGCTCGACTATTTCGTGCTACTCTCCCGCTTATACCATCCGCATTAACCTATGAACCGCTTTGTCCGTGATTAAGAACTCGTGACACTTAACGGAACCTCCGCCAACCGCGTCGACTAGCTCCTTGCGCTCCAATTCCCGAATCACTTTCCTGCATGTCTCCTTCTTCAGCGTCAGCCATTCGCTAACGTCCGATAACTGAAATGGTTTATAGTGCATCAAAGCGCACCTAAGCACTTCTCTCTCGTATACTGGGAGCTGCATAAATCCTGTGCCGGCCAAACTCCCGATTCGCCCGATCAGTTCATATAAATTACGCTGGCAGAAATCCGGCTTCTTCTCAAGTTCGTCCCGGCTATAAGGAAAATAAATAAAACCGTGAACGGCCACCGACCTCGCGCGCGCCCGCTCGAAGTTGAATCGGTCTCTCGTAATCTTCTCGGCATGCGTAACGAAATGATCTTCCTCGAATACCGTCCGAATCCTGGGAAAACCGACGTCGCTGTATATCTTCGCGCCGGATAACCCGTTCATCTCGTACTCCATCTCCATACCGTCAAACTTTCCGAACACGGGCAAAAGCAAATTCTCGAACAATAATTTCGTCCCGGCTAAATTCCTTTCCAGCATTTCCGCCCGTTGTCCGCTTGCCGCCTTTTTCTGATCTTCCAAATAACGTTCGAATTCTTGCTCGAATCCCATTGCCACCACGCCTCCTTTAAATAAAAAAACGCCGCCAAACTCCACACGGGAGAGGCGACGTATTCTTCACGCGCATAATGATATTCTCACGCCTAACTTTAACATAATTTGTAAATCAAGACAACAAACCACCTCTAATTTATCGTGCTACTCCCAGAATACGGCGGAATAAGACAACAGTTACTCGATTTAATCGTACTGCTCCCAGACCGCGGCGGAATAAGACAACAGTTACTCGATTTAATCGTGCTACTCCCAGACCACGACGTGAAAAGACAAAAGTTACTCGATTTTATCGTGCTACTCCCAGACCGTGGCGGAAAACGACAAGAGTTACTCGATTTTATCGTGCTACTCCCAGACCACGACGTGAAAAGACAACAGTTACTCGATATAATCGTGCTACTCCCGGACCGTGGCGGAAAACGACAAGAGCTACTCGATATAATCGTGCTACTCCCGGACCTTGGCGGAATAAGACAACAGTTACTCGATATAATCGTGCTACTCCCGGACCGTGGCGGAAAACGACAAGAGCTACTCGATTTAATCGTGCTACTCCCAGACCACGACGTGAAAAGACAACAGTTACTCGATTTAATCGTACTGCTCCCAGACCGCGGCGGAATAAGACAACAGTTACTCGATTTAATCGTACTGCTCCCAGACCGCGGCGGAATAAGACAACAGTTACTCGATTTAATCGTGCTACTCCCAGACCACGACGTGAAAAGACAAAAGTTACTCGATTTTATCGTGCTACTCCCAGACCGCGAGTAGAGTCCATATAATTGTGTAAAATGGCTGTTGGTAAACATTAAATAAAGCCATGTTGAAAGTTCTCTCTTAGAATGAGGTTGTCGAGACAACATTCATCGGAGGAATATCAACATGACTC
>NZ_VNJJ01000023.1 GCF_007786475.1 Cohnella terricola
GAGTCATGTTGATATTCCTCCGATGAATGTTGTCTCGACAACCTCATTCTAAGAGAGAACTTTCAACATGGCTTTATTTAATGTTTACCAACAGCCATTTTACACAATTATATGGACTCTACTCGGATTGCCCCAGTACAGGCGCGAGTTGTTCGATTTTTTCGAGTAACTCTTCCGGATTGCCCCAGTGCAGGCGCGAGTTGTTCGTGTTTTCGAGCAAATCCTAGGGTTTTGTCGCGATCAGCAAACGTTTTTAGTCTCAAAGTCGGATGTTCCAAAGCTTGAGTAGCCTGTATAATGTCCTAGCAAACATATGTTTGCGTAACGGGGAGCTTATTGATCGCATAAGCTCATACATCATGGGAACTACAGCGGAGGAAACAAATGAAAGGAACGACTCATCTAGCCATCGGCTGCGCGATCGGCGCGTTGGCTTGCGCGTATTATCCGTTCAGCATGAACAGCGCCGCGCTGTACTTTACGGTCGCGGGCATGTCTGCCCTAAGCGCGGATTTGGACGGGCCAAGCATTCTCAGCGGGAAAATCACGAAGCTCTCGGGTATGCTGCGCAACCTCGCGCTATTAACGGGAATCTTCCTGATGGCAGGCTTGGCCTATCGATACTTTGTTCTAGGCGACTTTGACCGAACCTACGCGACTTGCACGACGGCCGTGCTATTGCTAGGTTTCGTTGCCAAACAGGGAATCATCCGTAATGCCATAGTCAGCTTGATCGGATGCGGCCTTCTTTATTTCGGCTGGACTTCCCAACAAGATTGGCTCATCGGTCTCGGCGCCTTCATCGTATGCGCACCTTGGCTGAAGCATCGCGGAATGACGCATACTGTCTGGGCTCTGATCTTCTGGGGAACGATCGGCTGGGGGCTGGAGCAACAATTGAAGGTTGACGGTATCGCCGCCGTCGCAACGGCCGGATACGCCTCTCACCTGCTCGCCGACACGATGACGCCGAACGGCGTGAAATGGCTGTACCCATTCTATAAGAAGGCGATTAAGCTTCATTAATGGGTAACAGCAAAGGACATCTCCTGATGATGGGAGATGTCCTTCTTTCATTGTACCTGAATTTCCGTCAATTCTTGCGCTCGGTATTTCAACCTGGCGTTCTCCGCCGCTTGGCTTAACAGATCCGATACCGTGATGCTGTCCCTAATATTTCGCAACGTATACGTAGGGGTCGTCGTATCGGTGGAAAAAATCGTAATGTCTCCGAACTTCAGCATTCGCTCGAGCAAATTTCGCTTAAGCGAGATGTCCCGGATTCGGTACAACTGAATTTCTTCGCGCCTTTTCGTTAAAATCCCCCGCTCTACAATCGCTCTGCGTTCCGTAATCTGGTAACGGGTAAAACTAGGGAAACCGTAATTAAAAGGTTTGCCCTCCCACAGCACGTTCTCGTTCAACATCGCAACCTCTCCCCGAAAATGGATGTTCGTTCCTCTATTGTACACGATTCGAAACGCACTGGCTCCCCAATGTTGTCGATCCATGAAAGCTTAGTTCGACCAGAACACGAGTGAATTCATGTCACGCTCCGCGCCCATCTGTAACAACAGCTTGCCGATATCCGTCCCGAATACGGGCTCACCGTTCCAACGGTCGATCTTAACCTTCACCAGCTTGCGGCTTTGAATGACCGCGCGGATCGTGCTTAACAGGAGATCGGCTTGCTCTTGAAGAGTGACAGCATTTGATTCGGATGGTCTCGAATCCATCGCCGACTCCGCGTTTTCTCCCGGAAAACTATACACCCTCTTGCAATTGTTTTCGATCCAGAATACCCAGCGGCTTCCCGTCAGTGCTAGGAAACTTCCCGGCTTGCGGGTGAAAGATTCGCCTCTTGACGGCTGCGGCCAATCGGATAACACGCCGAAGGGATTCGCCGGGTCGGCGGAAGAGAGCACCGTAATCGCGGAATCCGCGGCAAGCGGCGGCTGTCTGACTGCATCACCCAGCTCCCGGGTCGTGAACTGCAAGGACGCCATTCCCCTAATAAACGTACCCCTCGTCAGAACGCCCCACTCTTCCAGCCTTTTCAGCGCCGGATAGAACCGTTCCCACGAATAGGGAGCCGTATTCGCGACCAAATCCTTATTGATCAACCCGTAAACCTTCAACAGATGATGCGTCCATTCCAATACCGGAGATTCCGCGCGACTGTCCGGATCCGTCGATTGCCCGGACGAAACGTCAAGGTTATCCCCCTCACTCAGAAGCGCACCCGTCGCATACCAGCGTCCGAGCCCGGAGCCCGTTCTCGCCCACTGAGCCTGCTTACCGGCCACTTGAACGCGCAACGGGGCAAATTGATCATTGGAGATTGTTCCCTCCCATACGAGGTCCATCAAATCTCCAAGCAGTTCCGACGGAGCCTGTCCCGTTTCCCGGCTTAACCGTGTAAGAAAGCTTGCGCCTCCCGCTTCGATCCGCTTCAGGAGGTCCGGGTGCTTGGACGTTTGCGCGGTCGCATCCTTAATGAACGGCGCATATAAAACCTTGGAATCTGCCAAGAAAAAAGCAATTTTCCCTTCCTTCTCGCCTTCCTCCTTGCGTCCGATCCAGAAGACGTCTCCCGATGCGCACAGCAAATCGAGATCTTCCTTGCGGTAAGGCTTCAAGCGGGTCGGCAGCACGATCGTCTCCCAATGCGACAATGGAAGAAATAAGCCTTGAAGTCTTTCAAGAACGACCCTTAATCCATCGCTTCCTTGCAATTGCGTCCCCTGCCAAGCGTGCTGCATCGTCGCGATTTGACCGCACCATCTTGCCGCGTCAGCGGGCTCGATCCGGTGTCGGGCTTGGCGAATCGATAACCGGACGAGACGGGAAGCCACTTTCACGCTAGTCCACAATCTTTCCTCTTCATTCGCGGCATGCGGCGCCCTCTCGATCATTCCTTTGTTCAACAGCTCTTCGATCGCGAGTTTCGCCGCCGCTAGCGACAAAGAAGGATATCTATCGCATAACTCGTCCTCCGTAAACGAGATCACGCGATCCGCGTATCTTCCGAGCACAAATATGAGCGATTCAGGGGACTCCGGGAACCCCTCATAGATTTCGCGTTCATCGGCCGATATCCACCGGAATTCACCGTCCCCGGCCAAATCCAGGGCGATCGCCTTATTCCGTTCTTGCAGTTGCCGCAGCCACATTAGCGCTTGCTCCCCCGCAAGACGCGAAATCTCGTTCGCCGTCATATCGCCCCTCGTCTTGAGCAAGGAGGCGAGTCCGTCCGCATTGGCCGGCGGCCGGTCGGTTTCTTCGAGTTTGCGCCTCTCCTCCTCGACGACTTCGCGATCGATGGCGTTCCCGAGAGCATTACCGCCAAATAATCGACTCGCCAATTCCTTGCTGATATTCAGCAATTGAAGACGTGTCGTTTCATCCAGCCCATCGCCCTCGTACAGCTTCATATTGACGTAATCCGCGATGAAATTGGCCGCGAACGGCGACGGATAGGGTGTCTCCCGCACAACGACGGCTATTTCTCCCGACACGAGACGATCTAGAAACGTCTTCAATTCGTCGATTCTTAAGTAATCCTGTAAGCATTCCTTCATCGCTTCCCGCAAATACGGAAAATGAGCCGCATATGGGAGCGCGCCACGCAGCAATTCCTCGCTGCGAAGCCGTTTCTGCCATAATGGCGTCCGCGTAAAACTGCGGGACAGCAGTAACCCGTTCTCGGCGATCCGGCGAAAAGCGATGCCTAGCAGAGGAGACCCGGTAATCGCTTCAGTAAGCAACTGTTCGATATTGCTTGGCGTGACTTGATTGAACAATTGCAACCATGAAGCATCCCACTCCGGGAGCACGAATTCGATTCCGTTATCTTTGGCGTTCCCGTACAGCCGGTAGGGAAGCAACTGCTCGAATTGCCTCTCGATGGCGAGCAGCCAGGCACGATTCACCGTTCTACCGCAATGATTATGGATAATGACGTGAGTCTGGTTCATCACGTCGCGATAGTGTTCGATCACGATTCGGTTGTCCGTCGGAAGTCCGCAAGACCGGTGTTGCGAGCGTAGAAGAGCGACAAGTTCCCCTGCGGAAAGACGGTCCATGTTGTAATTCACGCCTAGCCATTCGCAAGCCCGTTCGTTCGATTCGGTCTCTTGAGCCGACTCTTTTTCATGCTCCTCGTCAAGTACAAGCCGTTCGGACAATTCCCGCAGCAACGCACCGATCTTCTCCCCCAACACGAAAGGACGGCTGCCCGCTTCGTTGCGCCAGAATGGGATTTCGCTAAAACGGTTCCCCGCTTCGGATACGTATACCCGGTCGTTGCGAATGTCGCGGATCATCCAAGAGCTTGTCCCTAATTGAAACACATCTCCTACGCGGCTTTCCTGTATGAATTCTTCGTCCAACTCGCCAAGATGGACGCGACTGTCGAGATGATGCACCGGGTAGTTACCGCTTTGCGGAATTGTCCCGACTCCGGTCACCGCGGCCATCGCTGTATTGCTTCGCTTGGACAGCCGGTTCTCCATGCGATCCCAATCCAACAGTGGTTTCGCGAACGGATAGAAACCGGCTAGAACCTGAAGAACGCTCTCCAGAAGCTCTATCGGATAACGGCTGTAACTGTCGCTGCATCGAATCAAACGATGCAAAACCGTTATATCCCAATCATCCATCGCGGTCATAGCGACAATCTGCTGTGAGAGTACGTCCATCGGTGCTAGAGGAATGCGGATCACTTCGATCTCGCGTCGGGCGATCTGCCTGCCCAGCACTGCAAGCTCGGGCAACAACGACTTCTGTCTAGCTAGCAGTATGCCGCGGCTAGCTTCGCCTACGGCATGCCCCGCGCGGCCGATTCGCTGAATGCCGCGCGCGGCTTCCTGCGGAGAATCGATCTGGATAACCAGATCGATATGTCCGACATCGATTCCGAGCTCTAGCGAAGAGGTCGCAACGATGCATCTTAAGCTTCCTTCTTTAAGCAATTGCTCGACTTCCAGCCGACGCTCTCGCGACATACTGCCATGATGCGAGCGAGCTAACTCGTAACCGAAATGATCGTTCAGTCTCAGGCATAACCGTTCGCATAGGCGCCTGCTGTTAACGAACAGCAGCACGGAGCGGCAGCCTTCCATGGCCTGAACAATTCTATCAAGCAAAGGAAGCCATACCGCCTCTCGCGAAGCGGCAGGCACGTTCAGATCCGGCATCGTGATCGACACGTCCATCTGTTTGCTCATGGCACTCTCGACGATCGTCACTGGACGTGGTTGCGACGCTGCGCCTCCATCCTCGTCCATCCCCGCAGCTTCCCAGCCTCCGAGAAACCTAGCGACTCGTTCCAATGGTTTCTGAGTGGCGGATACACCGATTCTCTGAATCGGTTTCGTATTGCGATAGGCTAACCTTTCCAGGGTCAAGCTAAGGTGGGCTCCACGTTTGTCGGCGGCCAGGTCGTGAATTTCGTCGACGATGACATGGTCTACGTTCTCCAATATTTTACGCCCTTTTTCCGACGTCAACAGAAGAAATAAAGATTCCGGAGTCGTGACCAATAGATCCGGTGGTCGACGCAGAATAGCCGCACGTTTGCTCGGGCTTGTGTCGCCGGTTCTCACTTCACAGCGAATGCCCGGCCACTCGCCGCCATTGCCTGCTGCCCTGGCATCCAGTTGTTCGGCGAATCCGAGGGCATGATGATGAATATCGTTATTCAGCGCTTTAAGCGGCGTTATGTACAATATTTTCACGCCTGACGGCAAATCCGAACGGATTTTCTCACGTACTAGCGCGTCGAGGCAAGGCAGCAAAGCCGCGAGCGTCTTGCCAGAACCCGTTGGCGCCGCAATGAGCGTGTGGCGGCCTTCCCCGATCGATTGCCAAGCCTCCCGCTGAACGTCGGTAGGCTTGCCGAACGATTCGGCGAACCATTCGGATATGACCGGATGGAACGGTAATTGCTCTATCATCAGCTCTGCCCCTTTCGCTAGGAGCGCGAACGTCGCGCACGATAATAATAAACAACCCGACCGCTGTCCCATATAAGCTGCGGCCGGGCGTTGTCCTTTTATACTTTTTTCTCGAATTTGCTAAACACGCCGGACGAATTCGTTCCTTCTCCAACCAATTGATAGCCGAGACCGCGGTAGAAATCGTTAAGCACCTGTAAGCTTGCCAGACAATCGAGACGAATGACGCGTTTGCCTAGCTGAGAGGGTACTGCCGTATCCACCCACTCCATCATCTTCCTGCCGATGTTCTGGCCGGCCAACTTGCGGTTGATCGCAAGCCGGTGAAGATAGACCGCGGATTGGTCCACGGACCGTTCTCCCCAAATTTCCCGATCCCATGCGTTGGGCTCTTTAAGAAGCATGACCATGCCTGCGGTTAGATGATTCTGCTTAAAAATGTACACTTCGCCGCGATTAATCGCCTCCGGAGTATTGCACGCATCTTCTCCCCGAAGCAAGCCGTTCCATTGCGTCGAGCCTTTGCTTAGCAACCATTCCGCCGTGTTCACGAGAAGACGCATGATCTCCGTCGTATCTCCCGAATCCGCCTGTTCTACACTTGTGAAAATAGACATATAGCGCCTCCTGATCTGGTATAGAGAATAAATATATCATACCCGCGTTGCAGAAGGATAAACCGAACTCCGTCTATTCTACGTCGAAGTCGAAATATATGTCGGGGTACGGTTCGTTCTTGAGTGTATAGTGCCACCACTCTTTATTATAAGGCTTAAACCCATACTTCACCATAACGTTCTTCAGAATATTGCGGTTATCGGTCTGCTCAGCGGTAATTTGTTTCGTGCCATGGCTGGAAATCTCCCCGAAAAAGTCGAAAGGGCTTCCCATATCGACAGGATCGCCTGTCTTTCGGTGCACGATCGTAAGATCGACCGTGCTTCCCCGCGAATGACCTGATCTCGAAGCGACATAACCGAGCTTGAACACCTTCGTCTTGTCTACATCCGGATAAAATTCGTTTTTCATTTTCGTATCTCTCGCATCTTTCGCCCAAGCGGTAAAATGGCTGACCGCTTTCTTTGGCCGATAGCCGTCGTAGATCAGAAAAGCATATCCCTGTTCGTCAAGCTCTTCGCTCGCTTTTCTTAAAGCTTCCGCCGCCTGTGCGGTTAGGATCGGAACCGGTGCGTTATATCCTGCGATCCTCTCTCCTACGAAGTTATAATCGGAATAATACCGAATCTCAAATAAAGCTTTTGGGATGGCTTCATCCACGTACACGAACCCTTCAGGCAAATTCCGCTTTTTCTCGATCCCATCTTGTTCGACTGGTTTGTCTTGTACGGCAGGCTCGTCCGATGGAATAGCCGGCGGTTCCGACTGTCGGGCCGGCTGTTCGGCTGGTAGCTCGTTTTGAGGGGATGTCGTCTGTTCAGGAGACACAACGGGCACTGCCGTGGGTTCGGCCTGCCGGTATTCGCACGAGGACAGCGCGAGCAGAATGCAAATGAGCAGCGACGTCATTATCGCCATATACTTGCGGGCAGACATCGTCAAAATGATCTCCTTTCGCCCGATCAAGGCTGTCATGCGGTATAATCAAACTAAACTGTTAGAAAAATTGGGAGAATACAGATGTCGGATACGCAGCGAATCGATTGCATGAAGTGTCGTCACTATTATGTCACATGGGACCCGAATTTTCCGAAAGGCTGCCGAGCTTTCGGATTCAAATCACATACGATGCCAAGCATTGCCGTTCGTTCTTCTTCCGGCAAAGCGTGCTTGAACTTTGAAAGCAAGACCGGAAATGGCCAAACCCTTAAGTGACATCAGCCTATTTAAATTGCTTCCAGTCCATGGTCGTATTGTTCAATAAATATTCGAAGTCTTGCTCTTTGCGCTTCCGTTCGGTTTCCCGAGCGGCTTCCGCTTCCTTGCGCTTCGTCTCTTGACGTTGCGCTTCCTCCTGCTTCAAAGTCTCGGCCTGCCGTTTAAGCTTCTCTAAAGTCTCCAAACCCAGCCGATCCTTTAGCGTGACGGGACGGTCTCCGTTATCGGTCGACTTACGGGCATCCGCTTTGACTGGTTGATGGTGGCGCTTTGCCATATGATCGGATCCCTCCTCGATACTCTTTCAGCTATCTAAGCTGTCTAATTCTTCAATGACTTCCTTGAATCGATCCGGGAAGTCGGTGTGCACGCCGTCTACTCCCCATTTGGCCGCATTCTCCATATTGACCTGGTAGTTTACCGTATAAGGATAGATGAGTAAACCCGCGTGTTTGACCTTTAACACGTAATTTTCGTTGATTCTCAGGAAGTTAACGCCGATCCCATTCGCATAGCCGCTAATATCGGCCAGTTGCTGCTCGGATATATGAGCCGGCCTATTGTACCATAACAATTGGAACAGCGGCACATTCTTGTCCCAACTTCTGATCTTCACCAGACTGTCCTTACTGAACGACTGGATCGCGATATAATCCTTTAATCCGAACTCCTCGACCAACGCCCATGTTTTCTCTTCAAGGTCCGAATAGTCTTCCGGGTCCTTGATTTCGAGCATGTACCGCGTGTCCGTGCCGAATGTCTCGAATATCTCGCGCAAGGTCGGTACTTTCTCGCGCGTATACTCTTCTCTGGCATAGATAGGATGCTTTCTGTTAAACCACGTTCCTGCGTCGAGCGACTTGACCTCTTCAAGCGTCAAATCCTTGATATTCCCGGAGCCGTTCGTCGTTCGATTCACGGTCTTGTCATGCATCGCGACGAGTTCTCCATCCTTCGTCTCCTGAACGTCGATCTCGATATAATCCGCATTCATCCGGATCCCTAATCGATAAGAAGACAGCGTACTCTCCGGCGCGTAACCCGACGCGCCGCGATGAGCAACGGTCACGATATGCGATTCCGGAAAGTAAAGGCTCGGAAAATCGATGCGGTTCCCGGTTAGAAAGTAGACCAGTCCTGCCGCAAAGATCAACAAGATCAAATGAAGCGAATAAAAATACCATCCGGATATTTGTACCGGTTTTCGCAGCTTTTTGAACATATAAGCCTCCCGATGTACGCTCATGAGGTTCGCGTTTCGCGCTCGCTCTTCGGCTTATCCTGATACTACCACTTTTGGTGCCTGAACTCCTATCCCCAATCGTCGAATTTGCGACATTTTTTTGCTAAACCGAAAACGGAGTCAATCTTCTCATGAAGATTGACCCCGTCATAGCTTGATCCGTTTATTTGGCCTGCTTTTGCAATTGCGGCTGAGTCTGGTCTGTGACTCCCGCCTCAGTGGCCGGCTTGACTTTTTTGATGAAGAAAGCAAGCACCAACGCCGCAACGGTCATCCAAGTCGCAATCTCGAAAGCATGGTTAATCCCAAAGATCGTGCCTTGTTGGATCGCTTCCTTCATGCCTGTTTCATCAGTTTGGGCGATCTGGCCACCGATCACGAGCTCCTTAACGCGGCTAGCAGCCGAGTTGGTCATAATCGTGACGAGGAAAGCCGTACCTAGAGCGCCGGCGACGTTACGAAGCGTCTGCGACATGGCGGAGCCGTGAGCGTTCAAGCGTGCCGGCAACTGGTTCATGCCGGCAGTCTGAATCGGCATCATCAGCATGGACATACCGAACATCCGCAGCGTATACATGAAGATCATATGCGTGTAGGTCGTATCGGCCGTCAATTGGCTGAATTCGTAAGTCGTAACCGTCGTGATCGCCAGACCGATCACGGACAGCCAGCGCGCGCCTATTTTATCGAAAATGATTCCCGTAATCGGGGACATGATCCCCATCAGGATAGCGCCAGGCAGCAGCAACAAGCCTGCGTCCATCGGCGAAAAACCACGAATTTTCTGTAGATAAATTGGAAGCAGGATCATTCCGGAGAACATGGACATCGTAATAATAACGTTAATGACCGTCGTGAGCGAATACATATTGTACTTGAACACGCGGAACTCCAGGATCGGTTTATCGATCGTCAGCTCTCTCCACAAGAACAACGCAAGAGCGATTACGCCCACGACAAGGCTCGCAATGACTCGCGTGCTGTTCCATCCATCATGGCCAGCGTCGCTGAATCCATACAGTAAGCCGCCGAATCCCAAAGTCGATAAAACGACACCGAACACGTCAAACTTAGGCTTGGAAACTTGGGTCACGTTCTTCATTGCGAACGCGCCATAGATAAGTGCGAATAAAGAGAGGGGCAATACGATATAGAATAGAACTCTCCAATCGTAATGCTCTACGACCCAACCGGACAGCGTCGGGCCGACTGCAGGTGCGAAGATCATCGCCAGCCCCATCATCCCCATCGCTTTCCCGCGTTCGTGAACCGGGAAGATCGTCAGAAAAATAAAGGACATGAGCGGCATCAGAATTCCCGCCCCTGCCGCTTGAATAAGCCGGCCGGTCAAAAGCAGCTCGAAGTTTGGCGAAACCGCGCAGAGAATCGTCCCTAAACTAAACAATCCGACGGCAGTAATAAATAATTGCCTTGTCGAAAAACGATCGATCAAATACGCGCTCACGGGAATCAATACCCCGTTAACGAGCAAATACCCGTTAGACAGCCACTGAATCGTGTTCGCGCCGATATCCAGATCCTCCATCATTATGGGCAGGGCAACGTTCAGCAGCGTTTGCGCCAGAAGCGCGACGAACGCGCCGATCAGCAGCGCGGCGACGATTGGCCCTCTTCTTAAGGGAGCCGTCGCAGTGCTCATGGTATTACTCATGGTTTTTCTCCTCTTCCTCTCTCTGTCTCTGTATGATGTTTACGATATGCTTGTGTATCCGGTGCATATGCGCTTCGTCTTCCGGCGAAATATGCTTTAGTATACCCATCAACTGCACCTCGCGCATATTCGACGTTTCGCGGCGCAGTTTTTCCCCCGCCGAAGTCAGCGTAAGGCTGATCGAACGCCGGTTCGTGGCCGGACGTTCGCGCGTCAGCCAACCGGCTTTGACCATTCTTTGCACGATGCCGCTTGTCGTGCTCGTCACGGAAAAGATTTTGTCGGAAAGCTCGTTCAAGCCGATACCGGGATTCTCTGCCACAAGCTTCAACACGAAATATTGAATCGGCGTTATGCCCAGCAATTGGGTCGTTTGAATCATGGACTGATGGAAAGCCTGATTGACTTCGCGGAAGGACGTAAATATGTTTTGGATTCTTTCTTGGTCTTGCAGCGGACTCCCTCCTCTCTCCTCCCGATATTATTCGCAGCAGAATATTTCGCATACGAAATAAAATACTCTTATTTCAGTTCTATGTCAATGTTTACATATGTAAAATCGAAAAACTTATTCGTTTTCTAGAACGGAAAGCCGAAGACGCCGAAAAGCCAGCCCGGGGGCTGGCTTTTCGATTATTCCTGCGTACCCATCCGATCCGTCAATGCGCAAACTCGACGAACCTATCGACGACGCGATCGATAAACCGCAACGTCGATTCGTCGACGAGGCGGTTCGTCGTTTCGTCGAACTTCAATGCGGCGGAGCTAATGTAAATTTCGTTTCCCGCGGGCGGCAGAAGTTTTGCTTGGATGCCCGGACTGGCCAATATTTCGCGAAGATGCATTTGTGCCCGAATCGTACCCATCATTCCCGGAGAAACTCCGGCCGTCAGAACCGGTTTGCCGATCAGCACTTTATCGACGCGCGACAGCCAATCGATCGCATTTTTCAACACGCCGGGCACAGACCAATTATATTCCGGCGTAATGATCAGAACCCCGTCCGCCGAAGCAACCTTGTCCATAAAAGCTCTAACGGTATGCGGCGGGTTCAATTCGATATCCTGATCGAAAAACGGTAAGGATCGAATGTCCGCGAATTCCAGATCCCATTTGTTAATGTAGCGTTCCTTCATCGTGTTGGCCAGTTGCATGTTATAGGAACCCTGTCTAAGACTTCCGATAAGTACGGCGATTTTTAACATTCGATCACACCCCCCTTTATTTGGATATCGGATGCTCCATTTCCCTATATTAGCATCGACTGCGGGATATTAACAATTCCATTTAGCCATACTCGGCGATTATATTCTCCTATACTGCCTTCAGTTCGACGCCTTCAGGCAGCAGATTTCGCACAAGTTCCCGCAGCTGTTGGTCCGCTTGGAGCTCCCCGCCCAGTATCGCGATCGTTCCCGAATCGTTCCGGGTACGAATCAAACGCCCGATCCCCTGCTTCAATCTCAGAAGCATGTAGGGCAAGTCCACTTCCTCGTAAGGCGACGCGGCGTCTTGTCTTTTGGCGGCGAATACGGGATCGTCCGGGGGAAAAGGAAGAGACCATACGATTACGTTAGACAGCGAAGGTCCGGGAATGTCCAATCCTTCCCATAATGAAACCGCGCAGAGTACGCTCGTCTCATCCCGTTCGAAATCCGCGATCAAATGGCTGATCTCCCGGTCTCCTTCGAACCCGAAATTAAACTCATTACAAATGGAATGCCCGCTAATCGACTGTTTGAACTGCCGAAGCTGATCCGCGGATGGGAAAAGAATCAAGGCTCTGCCGCCCGATCTCGAGAGCAATCGGACCGTCGCTTCCAGCTTTTCTTCGAATGAAGCCCCATTTGTCCATGCTGGTGCCGCTACCTCCATCCTTCCCGAATAATCGTAAGGGGAATTGACGCTGAAAGACAAATATCGTTCTATCCCGAGGGTGCTTGCCACATAATCAAACGATCCGTTCACGGACAACGTTGCCGATGAGAAGACGACAGGTATGCGCATGCCGAATACGCTCTCCTTTAACACTTCCTTAACCGCCTTAGGCATAATGACAAGCGTAAGGCCGGTCGGACTGTCCGTCGCCCAACAGATTAAGGAGTTCGAGCTTTGAAACAGGCTTAGCGCTTTCTGCATCGTCTCCAAATGCTCTTCCACGATGCGAAGCTGGTAGCCGTCCAGATTAAACAACTCGCTCTCGAAGACAAGCTCCTCTTCGATGGCATCGATCACACTGCGGAATCGGGCGACCTCTTGAACAAGATCATCATTCAATTCGATTCGCCGGCGATCCGAACCTGGGGTCGGGAAGCTTTGGCGTTCCAATCGCGCGAACAGCGCCTCGCTGCGATCGATCGCTTCGTCGATCAGCACGGCCAGCGACTCGCGTATCTCGTTCTTGAGAAGACGGGTAACGAGTTGCTCGAAATGATCGTGTTTGATTCGGTAAGTCAGCGCCTTCTGCGCTGCCGACTCAAGCAAGTGTCCTTCGTCGAAAACGACCGCGCAATGATCCGGCAGAAGAGGCAATTGTCCTTCCCGCTTCCTGCCCTCGTATGTCCAGACATGCTCCATATAGAAATCGTGCGAACAAATAATTAGATCCGCAGCCTGCCGGTAGTGCTCGCGGGACAATGTCTGCCCGCAGCGGTGCCGCTTCTCGCAAACGAAGCAGTCCTGGAACGGATCCCAGTTGATTCTGCTCCATTGTTCGTCGTTCAGATGCGGGTACTGCTTGCGATCCCCATAGGCGTAGAACGATTGCATGCCTGCCTGCCGGTGGACGAAGTCAGGCAAGTTTTCATACAGGTCTTTGTATATTTCCGTATCTTCGTAGTCTGTTCTTGCGTTATCCAGCTTGGCCAGACACAAATAACGGTCTTGGGATTTGCCCAATCTGGCGTCGATCGCGAGCTCCAAATGCCGGGCCAGCTTGGCGATATCCCCTTCTGGCTTCACCAGCTGTTCGATTAACGATTCGTCCGCGCAAGCGATAATCGCGGGTTTGCGATGATAACGGGCGTAGCAAATGGCATAAAGCAAATAGACGAGCGTTTTACCCGTGCCGACTCCCGCTTCCGCGAAGATCGTTTGCTTCTCCGCGAATGCCCGCTCTAATTGGAACGCCATATAGATTTGTTCGTCGCGAACCTCGAAACCAGCCTCGGGAAGAACGTCGTAGAAGACGTCCGCGACCCACTCTCCCGCTTGTTGCATGAACGGCTTGGAATGCTCGAATTCAAATGGATACCGATTCAATAGAACGATGCCTCCACAACATGTAGTCGAGACATTATCACATGATCGTCTTGCAAAAGCAAAGCGATTTTTCGATTACCAATAATTGAAGATAGGTATCGCTTAGGAGATTGATTAGGATAGAGTGAGACAACTCTATTATTTACGATGAAAGTGAGACGATATACTCATGCGATGCATGCAGCCGATAAGCGTGAGAAAACGACTTCTTACGGTCACTCTGCTTATTTTGGCCTTAATTATATCTATGAGTGACGCGGGACACCGGGCTGACGCCGCCCCCGTTTATCCTTTTGATGACGTGACTCCGAATTTCGCTTCCGAAGCCATTCTCCATCTCTCCCAACTCCATATCATCGGGGGAACCGGACAACGCCGATTCGAGCCGCTTAAAGCGACGACAAGAGCCGAGTTCGTCGCAATGTTGGATCGTTTATTCGGACTGTCGCCGGTTGCGGGAGCCGTTCCTGCCTTTAAGGACGTACCCAGAGAATCATGGTTTTACCCTTGGGCGCAAGCCGGCGTCGCAACGGGAATCGCCCAAGGCACGACATCCCGGACATTCGAACCGAATCGGAAAATTACTCGCCAGGAAGCAGCCGTCCTCATGACGCGCGCTTTGAAGCAAGAACCGGCTTCGTCAGCACATCCGCGATACAAAGACGAGGATAGCATTGCGTCCTGGGCCATGCCGTACGTAAAGCGGCTAAGTGAGCTAGCTTTAATAGAGGGAGATACCAGCGGCAACTTTCGCCCGGATGCCCCCCTCACTCGTCAAGAAGCCGCGGTGATCTTGGATAGGGTGCTTACAAGGGACGATTGGGCTTCCCAGATTCGTTCAACCCCGGCAGCCAAAATCCAATTAGGTTGGCAATACGATCAGACGACTGCGCAGTTCGAGAAACAAGTCGAATCGTCAGCCGTCAATACCTTGTCTCCTCGATGGTTTTTTCTCGAAAAATCAAGCTCCCTAACCGATCTAGGCGATCGTTCTCTCGTTTCTTGGGCGCATAATCGGGGCAAAAAAGTGTGGGCCATGATTGGAAACCACTCCGATCAAACGTTAACCCATCAAATGCTATCATCTTCCGAGCAAAGGAAAACTTTTATTACGAATCTATTAAATGCGGTGCAGAAATACGGAGTAGACGGCTTAAATCTCGATTTCGAGAATGTCGCCCCCGGGGATCGCAGCGGGTTGACGCAATTCGTATCGGAGCTGTCCATCGCGCTGCATGCTAAGGGAACGACGCTATCGGTGAACGTGTCTCCCGATCTGGGGACGGATTGGACGGATGCTTTCGACTATGCCGCTCTCGGCAAATACGCGGATTACATCGTGCTTATGGGTTATGACGAGCATTGGGACGGGTCTCCGATCGCCGGTTCGGTCTCCTCTCAGATTTGGCTGCAATCCGGTTTGCAGAAGCTTCTACTTCGCGTGCCCGCAAATAAAACGATTCTTGCTCTTCCTTTCTACACACGCGACTGGTATGCGAACGCGTTTGGTATGCAATCGATAGAATTGAGCCTTATACAGCAAAATTCCGTCCTTCAGTCGAGGGTATCGAAGATGGCATGGAACGATGCTTTAAGCCAATATGAAGCCGAATATGTCGCGAGCGGTGTTCGGCATCGGATCTGGGTCGAGGACGGACGGTCGATTGCGAGCAAAATCCGAATGGCAGAAAATTATGCGATCGCAGGCTACGCTTACTGGTATATCGGCGGAGAAAGCCGGGATATATGGGACAGCGTGCGTAATGAACTAAAGTTCGATTCGTATCGCTTCTCATCCTGAGCACTTGTCAAGACATACAACATGTAAAAAAACTAATCGAATTCTCATAATCCTCAATGCAGCTTACGGTGATACGAGTTTGGCCTGCCACAAGCAAATGATGGTTCGTTCGAGTGTGTTAAGGTGGATTTAGGCAGTCGTACCGCTCCGCTAAACCAATCATTTTTCATAGGAGGCGTTATATCGATGATCAATCCTACAAAAAGAATGGGCAAAGCGATGATAGGAACCGCATTAAGCATGTCGATCGCGTTCTCCGCGGGCGCTATGCTCGTCGCGAACGGTTCGGCATACGCCGCAACTTCGAATGCGACAATAACTGCGTATGGCGCGAGCTCGTCGCAATCCATCGCAGACAATATTACTGCTATCGGCAAAAAATATCTCGGCGTCCCTTATCAATTCGGCGCCAAATCGAACCAAACCGCGACATTCGACTGTTCTTCCTTTACGCAATACGTGTTCGGAAAGAACGGAATTAGTCTTCCCCGTTCATCCAAACAACAATCCAAAGTCGGCACGTACGTATCGAAAGACCAACTGCAGCCCGGAGACCTCGTATTCTCGGATACGAACCATGACGGAATCATCAATCATGTCAGCATCTATATCGGCAATAATCAACTGCTTCATACGTACAGAGTCGGAATCGGCGTCACGATCTCGAACTTCAAAGGAAGCGCATGGGATCGCGGTTACGTGACGGCTCGCCGAGTCCTTCCGACGGACGGGACGGCAAGCGCCGCGCCTGCGCAATCGGATCAACAACCTGCTTCCGAAACGAAGCAACCGGATTACTACGCTCCGGTTCAGAGATCGGACAATTCCCCATACTACTCTCACCGAAATCATTGGCACGGATATAAGAATAGATAATAACCTCCTCATCCATCGCGAACAAATCCGCTTTCGGTTATCGGCCGAAAGCGGATTTGTTCGTGTTCATATGCTATAATCGACTAGATTCGAAGCCATATTACAATAGGCGCAATTGGAGGTATTTCCGGTGCCTAATAACGAACCTGGATTTCGGCTCGCCTACGCGATCTCCTTCCTGTTCCATCCTTTTGTCGTCGTTATGCCGTTGTTTCTTATTGTTTCTCTTCAATTCGCTTCCAATGCGATCGAGGCCATCATCTGGTGGCTGCTGATCGTTGCTGGTGTTTCCGCAGCTCCGTTCGCATTCATCCGGCGGGGCGTAGTCAAGGGCAAGCTCGCGGATCACGATATCAGCAAACGAGAACAACGCCTCGTTCCGTTTCTTTACACGATCGGTTGCATGGCGATTTCATTGGCGCTTCTGCTTGCGTTGCGCGTTCCGGTGGAGCTGCTGGCCACGTTTACGGGAATGATCAGCGCAGTCGCACTGGCCTTGCTTGTTACGCAGCTCGCGCGTTGGAAAATCAGCCTGCATCTGATCGGAATCTCAGGCGCCGTACTAACTCTCGGATTGCTGGTGTCCGCATGGTATTTCTCGTTGACCCCTCTTATTGCGCTTGTCGGATGGGCCAGGTGGCGGGTAAAAGCACATACACCGACACAAGCAGCCGCAGGCGTCTTTCTGGCATCGGTCGTCACGATTGCCGTTTGCATTTTGTATGGACTCGGCGGATCTTAATTTGCAAACGATACATATACAAGCTCAGGAGGCTGTCTCCTCTTCATGAATTGGAAACCCGACAAGTCATCGCACGACCCCATCTACCTTCAGATCGCCGACCATTTCGAGGGAAAAATGCGGGACGGAGAGTATCCTTCCGGCAGTTGCTTGCCCTCCGAACGCAAACTGGCTGCCACCCTTGACGTTAATCGAAGCACCGTCGTAACCGCATACGACCATCTGGCTTCCCTTGGTTTAGTCGCCAGGGTTAAAGGTTTCGGCACCGTTGCGACCGACCGGCAAACCTTCGATGGCACGGCTAAACGCATACCGAATTGGGAACAGTATGCCAAGAGCGGATTTCTGCACCGTAACGACCCGATCACGCGCCATATTCACGCGATTCTCGGGTCGGACCAATCTAATATCAATTTTGCGATCGGGGAGTTAAGCCCCGATCTATTCCCCGTTGCACTGATGCAGCAAGCTCATAGCCGGATCGAAATGAGTCAATACCTAGGATATGAACACATTCAAGGGAATATCGGTCTTAGGGATAGCATCGCAGGTCATTTGCGAACGCATCGCGGGATCGCATCCTCCGCTTCGTCGATTCTTGTGACCTCGGGCGCTCAGCAAGCGATCCAATTAATCATCCAGGGCTTGCTCAAACCCGGCGACGGAGTCGCGATCGAAGATCCCTCCTACTGCTTCTCCATGCCGATCTTCCATTCCGCAGGGCTAAGAACATACCGGCTTTCCGTGGAGCAGGACGGCGTCGACCCCGAGCAGATTGTAAGCTTGTATAAACGCCACCGGATCAAGATGGTTTTCTTGAACCCGATTTATCATAATCCAACTGGAACGACGATGAGCGCTGAACGACGGAAGCGGCTTCTCGACATCTCCACGAAATTCGGAATCGCCATCGTGGAGGATGATCCTTACAGCTTGACCGGCTTCGGCCAAGCGCCCGAAGGAACGCTGAAATCGATGGATCGGGACGGATCCGTTCTCTATGTCAGCTCCTTATCGAAGATCGTGTCGTCGGGACTCCGCATCGGTTGGATCGCGGGGCCACATTCCGTAATTCAGCGCTTAACGGATGCCAAACAACAGCTTGATTTCGGACATTCGAACATTCCGCAATGGATCGCGGCGCAGTTGTTGTCCTCCGGCGAATTAGACAACCATCTCCGGAAGCTTAGAACCGGGCTGCAGCACAAACTCGAACAGACAATATCGTCTCTCCGTACAGAATTCGGCGACAGAATCAAGTTCCGCGTACCTAGCGGCGGCATTCATCTGTGGTGCGAGTTGGACGGCGAATGGGACGAATTGCAGTTGTTTAATCAGGCGATCGACCTCGGCGTCGTGATCACGCCCGGCAGTACGCTCGGTTCGCATCGGAACCGAATTCGCCTGACCTATAGCAGAGTCGACGATCGGGAGATCGCTCCGGGTATCCGTAAACTCGCCGAAGCGTATCGGTACGCTCTTGGCTTCGATCGATGACGTTCCGCTAGCTGCGCAAGACTGCCACAAAAATGGCGAGTGCGGCGATAATGACGACACCGTAGATCGCGAGCAATCTTCCGAGCTTGCGCCCCGTATTGGCGAAATATGATCCGTTGGCGTCCTTGTTTCCGAGCGACGTTCCGACTCTTATCGTCAATACGGCGGCTGCAACCATCACGATCAAAATAATAAGCAGCATGATATTTGTATTCATCGTCTTCACGCCCTTCCTATAAGCCCATTTTAACCGTTTTGTCCCCTCCTGTGACCATCCACTCTCCGCGTATCCGTCCCATCCACTGATCTGAAAACAAATTCAGTGTGTTTCCTGTTGATCTTTACCCCGCCGGGCATTACAATAGCTTAATTGCTCATGTGAACAGGAAGGGATCGTCTCGTGAAATCAACTTCGCCTCCAGTGCCTCTTCTCATTCCCCTGATCGTCGGAATGATCGCCATATCCTTCGCACCGATACTCGTTCGGTATTCCGACGCTCCCGTTTCCGTGCAAGGGATGTACCGCATGCTATTCACGGTATTGATCATGCTCCCGTTCGGAACCCGTCAACTGAAATCGCTCAGTTCCGTATCGCGGAAAGATTGGGGATTGCTCGCGCTGGCCGGCTTTTTTCTCGCTTTGCATTTTCTGCTGTGGATGGAGTCGCTTAACTTTACGTCGATTGCAAGCTCCACGATCATTCTATCGCTCGAACCCGTCTTCGTTATGATCGGTGCCTTCTTCGCATTTAAGGATCGGATCGGCAAGCTGTCTCTGATTGGGCTTCTCACCGCTTTGATTGGAGCGTTTATCGTCGGATCCGGCGATATCGGACTTTCCGGAGAAGCATTCAAAGGCGACGTTCTATCGCTTCTAGGCACTTTGGCGATCGTTGCGAACATGCTGATCGCCAAGGTGATTCTGACCCGCGTTCCATCATTCGTGTACAGCTTAACGGTGTTCGCAGTCGCTTTCGTTTGTTTTGCGATTTATAATGTTGCAACGGATTCTACTTTTATTCATTACCCTCCGCGCGAATGGTTGATCTTCGTTCTGCTTGCGATCGTTCCGACGGTATTCGGGCATATGATCTTTAATTGGTTGCTGCAATACGTCAAAGCGACGACGATCTCCATCACGGTATTCGCGGAGCCGGTTGGCGCCAGCCTGCTGGGCATGCTGCTCTTCCGCGAAATGGTGTCCGCATTTCAACTCGTCGGCGGCGCGTTTATTATCGCCGGACTTCTGCTCTACATGAGAGCCGAGTATTCCGCTCCTTCCGCCGCAAATCCGAAAACCGAAGCCGCATAGAGGTAAAAGCGCAGCACAAGCCCGCCGGGATTCCCCGGCGGGCTTGTTTGCTTCATGAGTTACTCGAAATAATCGAACTACTCTGGCCCAGCAGCCTCTATGCACGGGAGTTACTCGAATTAATCGAACTATTCTGGCCCAGCGGCGTCTATACATGGGAGTTACTCGAATTAATCGAACTATTCTAGCCCAGTGGCGTCTATACGAGGGAGTTGCTCGAAATAATCTAACTGCTCTGGCCAATTATCGGACATTGTGTAAATGTACTCTATTTGGATATTTCATACGGCGATCACGGACTTGCTGCGCTGGCCAGACTCGCTTCGGTTACGGGTGTCCATTTCTCCCGCGTATTCAAGCAATTGGCCTGCACGACACCGCGCGCCTACAAAATGAATCGCTAACCTCAACCGCTTCGACTAGCTCAACAATTGTATGCTTGTCAACACCAGGCCGATGAGGAAGCCGCACAACGCCCCGTTCACCCGAATCCATTGAAGATCGCCGCCGATCTTCTCTTCGAGCATGCGAACGAGCTCTTTGTCGTTCATTCGGTCGATATTGTCCTTAATCAACAATCCAATGCGATAGTGGTTCGTTTCCACGAGATCAGCGACGGCGGACAAAATCTTCCGTTCAGCGGCATCGGTCGTCTCCTGCTCGGCCTGCAGCTTGCGGATAACGAAACGAAGCGCGATGACGACCTTCTTGCCGCCCCCGTCGATTTCCTTGTCCAACGCCGCGATCAAGGATTCGCGAATCGATTCCAGCCGTTGCAAGAGGAACCTTTCACTGTCCGGATGGGCCGCTTTAGCTTCCAGCCAGATCTTCCCACGTTCTAACATCGCTTCGTCTTGAGCGACGTGCCGCAGCCGCTGGCGGAGTTCAGCAATCAACCTCTCCCTGTTCGGATTCCCGGGTTCCATCAAATCGCGAATTCCCGATAGCAGAAGCTGCTGAATCATCGGTCCCAGCTTGTCCTCGTTCATAAATCCGGCGAATGCCTGAACGGCAAATCCCATGAAACCTCCAACCTTCGCCTCGGACAGTTTCTGAAGCGCCATCGCACCAAGCATACGCCCGGTTTCCGGTTTGTCAACCCAAGCGCTTCCTTCCCGGAGCGCATAATCTAGAGCCTGCTCGTCGATACGCTCCTGTATGGCGGCGTTTAATGCTTTCTCTGCGATCGGCCGAGCATCCGATTCACGAATCATCGTGACGACGGCAGCCTGAACATGGGGCACCAGGGCCCCAAGGGGCAGCTTGACCAGCAGCTTCTGAAGGAAACGCAAGACGCCTGTCCGATTAGACCGTTTGCTAGCGGCTTTGGTGATGGCGGACCCGACAATTCTCATCAATTGGAATTTCTTAAGTTTGCTCGTAATACTCTCCTTGTTCAACAATTCATTCTCCAACGCGGAGATCAGCGACTTGGCGATCTTATCCCTATTCTTGAGCAAGAGCGACGTATGCGGGATGGGAATACCAATCGGATGGCGGAAAAGGGCCGTGACGGCAAACCAATCGGCGAACCCGCCGACAAGACCCGCTTCGAAACCGCCTTTCAATAGCGTCACCGCTGGATGATCCGGCAGAAACAGCGTCGTAATGAAGCCCGCACCCATCCCTATCAAAGACAATGCGGCGATATACCTAGTTCTCATTAATAATGACCTCGTTATGAAATAATCTGCTGTATTTATACAGTATAACCGAAACAGTTCGATAAACTAAGCGTAATAATAGCTAAGGAGCTGATGACGATGTTCTTCTTCGCTTTCCTATTTATCGTGATCTCCATCTTGAATATTATCTTCCCCAAGATCGGTTGGTACCTCAAGTACGGGTGGGCGGTAAAAGGCGATGTCGAACCTAGCGATGCCTATCTGCTGATGAGCCGGGTAATGGGCGTAATTATCCTGATTATATTCCTGTTTGTCTTTCTACCGAATATGTAATCCGATCGGTCTTCACAATGGAAAAAAACCGCGCTGCTTAGGCGCGGTTTTCTTGTACGGACGGTTAAGCTTCGGGAGCTTTCGCCTTCTTGACGAAGAGCGCCAGCACTAAAGCGACAATCGCGAAAATCATCCCGACTCGGAAAGAATTGTGAACTCCGGCATTCAATGCCAAGGAAGCTAGGTTCTCAGCGGTCGGGTCCGCGGCGCCGGCCATGTAGCTTTTCATGCCTGACGACATGATGCTGATGAAGAACGCGACGCCGATCGCGCCGGATACTTGCTGCAGCGTATTAAGAATCGCTGTGCCATGCGGATAAAGAGTTTTCGGCAATTGATTCAAGCCGTTCGTCTGTGCGGGCATCATGATCATGGAGATGGCGACCATCATAATGCAATGGTACAGAATTAACGTGCCGCTGCTCGTCTCCAGATTGATCTGGGTAAACAGCCACATGACGACAATCAGGATGATCGTGCCCGGAATAACCAGAACGCGAGGCCCTAATTTATCGAACAGCTTCCCTGTGATCGGGGAGAGAAATCCGTTAAGCACACCGCCAGGAAGCAAAATCAGTCCCGCGGCGAACGCCGTCATGAGCAAACCTTGCTGCAGGAAGATTGGCAGAAGCATCAATGTGGAAAATAACGACATCATGACGATAATAAGCAACACGGTGCTAAGAGAGAACATCGGCGACAAGAAGGCCCGCAAATTAAGGATTGGAGTACGGGATACCAGCTGCCTCCAAATAAACAAAAGCAAGGAAATCCCGCCGATAATCAGCGTCAAATATACTTTCGGGACCGTCCAATCGCCTTCGCCCGCGCTGCTGAAGCCGTACACGATACCGCCGAATCCGATTGTCGATAAGATAACGGACAACATGTCTACTTTAGGCTTCGTAACCTGGGAGACGTTCTTCAGGTAGATCGCTGCGATAATAACCGAGATGACGGCGAATGGGAACACAAGGTAAAATAACCAGCGCCATTCGAGCGATTCCAGAATCAAACCGGACAGCGTCGGCCCGATCGCGGGAGCGAACATGATAACAAGCCCGATACTTCCCATCGCCGCGCCGCGTTTCTCTGGCGGATACAGAATCAGGATCGTGTTCATCATGACTGGAAGCATCAATCCGGTGCCTAACGCCTGGATGATTCGTCCGATTAGCAGCACGGTGAACTCGGGAGCAACCGCGCAGACTAGCGTTCCGGCGGAGAATAGGACCATGGCGCCTATGAACATTTGTCTTGTTGTGAACCATTGCACGAGCAGGGCCGATATCGGAATTAATATGCCGACGACCAACATGTAGCTGGTCGAGAGCCATTGAATGGTCGTATACGACACGTTCAGATCGATCGTAAGATCATAGAAAGCAATGTTAAGCAACGTTTCATTCAAAATGGAAAAGAACGCGCCGATGACGAGCGTAATCAAGATCGGCAGGCGCTTGACGTTTTCCAATTCTTTGTACTGCTGTCCCGCAGCAGAATCAGCGGTATTCACTTTTGATTTCCTCCATATCCATTTATCTAATAAGCTCTCCAATTTTCTCACTATAACATTCGGCGTTCAATTGATCAATTCGACTATAACGATTTTTTCCCACTTCCCCATTCTTGACAAGGAGAGAAAAATGCCCATATAATAGCACCATATCAACTCAAGGAGGCTGAGGAATATGAAAAACTTATTGAATGTATCGATTGTTTCGGCGGGTTCACAATCTCATATGTCCCGGTCTCTGCGGAGTGTTTGCGTGATTAGACGGTTTGTTTAAGCTATCGATTAGAATTTAGCTTATACGATATCGATTATACGCGCCGTTAGAGACCTCTGGTTTCTAACGGTTTTTTTGCGCGCACAATCAGTCGTGCGCCATGAGCCGCAGGGGCCTCCCTGCGGTTTTTTCATCTTATCCCATCAAATGCGAGGAGTTAAACGAATGAATAATATGGATAACCATACGCTGCAAGATTACGGTTGGAATGAATACTGGGAGCAGGTTTTCTCTTTACAACCACCCACTATTCGTCAATTGTCACCCGCGAGAGTCGTCGCCCAATTTTCCCATAGCTACCGTGTCAAGACGGATGCCGGGGAATATAGCGCTGGCGTGAGCGGCAAATTCGAGTTCTATGCGACAAAGCGCGGCGATTACCCCGCCGTCGGCGATTGGGTCGCCGTCGAGACGCTGCCCAATGAACGGCGAGCCGTCATCCACGCGGTTCTGCCCCGTCGAACAGCGATGGTGCGCAAAGCTGCCGGAAATACGTTGGATGAGCAGATCGTCGGCGCTAACCTGGACGACTTGTTTATCGTGAACTCGCTAAACCAGGATTTTAATCTCCGTAAAATCGAACGTTACCTCATCGCCGCATGGGAGAGCGGGGCTAGACCTGTCGTCCTGTTGACCAAAGCCGATCTGTGCGAGCAACCGGAGCGCTTCGCCGCGGAAGTGGAGCAGATCGCACCGGGCGTCCCCGTGCATTTCGTCAGCGCGCTCAAGGAACAAGGAATCGAAGCGCTTGAGCCTTACTTGCAAGCAGGCCGTACGATTGGCGTCACGGGTTCGTCCGGAGTAGGCAAGTCGACGCTGCTCAACCGGCTCGCGGGTGAACCGCTGCAGCAGACTCAGCATATTCGGGAAGAAGATGCCCGTGGCCGACATACGACAACGCATCGCGAACTGTTCCTGCTGAAAAGCGGGGTACTCGTCATGGATACGCCCGGCATGCGGGAGCTTCAACTGTGGGATTCGAATGAAGGCTGGCATCATGCTTTCGCCGACATCGAACAATTGTCGCTTCAGTGCAAATATCGCGACTGCAAGCATGAATCCGATCCCGGCTGCGCAGTCCACGAAGCGCTTCTCGCCGGTACGCTCGATGCGAAAAGGCTCGCCAACTATAAGAAAACGGCCAGGGAGCTGTCCCACCTCGCGCGCAAAGAAATGACAGCCGCAAGCAAGGCGGTCAAAAAAACAAATCGGCCGAAATCGGGCAAAGCCCTCTCTCGACCGAACAAACGGGTATATATGTACGATGGCGATGAATAATTTAAGCCAAATATTTATCCTTAATGATTCGGAGGTGATGAAGTTCATGGCCGGCGTTAATGTAAGCAAGCGCCCTGGCGCTGACCGGATTGCCGCTGGCCGTTCCCATCCTATCCCACGCCGCGTCTGGCAAGCCGCGAAGCAGCGTTAACGTAGCTCGTCTAACGGAGATGTAATCCTCGATCAATTCGGCAAGAGAATACGCATTAAAATCGACTCCGGCCATGTATGCGTCCTGATCGAAGCCGGGAAGCGGCGTTTGATCGCCTCTGGCGATTCTGAGCAGTCGGTAGCTCATGACGCGCTCGGTATCGCTGATGTGGCCGATCGCTTCCTTCAAGCTCCATTTGCCGGGGGCATAGCGATTGCTGCCCTTGGATTCTGGGATATCGGATAGAAATTCGGAAGTCTCCTTCAAATTGTTCGCGAGAATATCGATGATATTCCCGTCCGGAACGATGTTGATGTAAGTTCCGAAATGTCCTCCAAATTCATCTTGCGCAGGTCGATTGTTCATTGCATAACCTCTCCCTTGTCCATGATATAAGCGATAAGCAATGCGGCAGTATTCACAACAGCATCCGCGTGCGTACGTTCCATGCCGTGCGACGCATGCACGCCCGGGCCGATCAGCGCCGCTCGGATGTTGCTTCCGCCGCGAAGCGCCGCCGAAGCGTCCGAACCGTAGTGCGGGTATATATCGACAGCGAAAGGGATATTCTCCCTTCTCGCCAGATCGATCAGCCTGGAGGTCATTTGATAATCGTATGGACCCGATGAATCTTTGGCGCAAATAGAAACGTCTCGCTCTGTCGTAGACAGGTCGTCTCCGATGGCGCCCATGTCGACGGCAACGAGTTCGGTAATATCAGATGGGATATATGAACTGCCATGGCCGACTTCCTCGTACGTCGACAAAATCAACTTCACATTGCGCGTCGGCGTTACGCCTTCGCGCTTCAGCCATTCCAAAACTCCGAACAACGCGGCGACGCTTGCTTTGTCGTCAAGGTGGCGGGACTTGATCCACCCGTTAGGAACCATTCTCGTCCGGGGGTCCCAAGATATGAAGTCGCCGGGCGCGATGCCGAGCTTTTCCGTCTCCTCTTTCGACGTTGTCGCCTCGTCGATGCGAATTTCCATGTTGGCTTCTTCCCTTTTTAGATCGCGCATCTCCGTGTAGACGTGAACGGAAGGCTGGGTTGATAATACGGTTCCTTCATAGGTTCTGCCGTCACGGGTGTGAATCAGGCAATATTCGCCTTCCACGGTTTGCATCGCGTATCCGCCGACTGGCGTGAAGCGCAACGCACCGCTAGGCTTAACGGAACGCACCATCGCTCCAAGCGTATCCACGTGTGCGGTAAGGGCGATCGTGCCCTCCGCCTTTCCTTCCCCGCCCGGAACCGAAATGATCGCGTTGCCCTTCGGCGTCATTTCGAGCTCGAACCCCAATTTTGCCGTCTCGGCGCGAACCAGCTTCATGATGTCCATGCAAAATCCGCTTGGGCTTGGCGTCGACAATAAAGACCCAAGCATATCCATTATATATGCCCGATCGAGCTTCGGCTGTAGGGCTATTGTCATAAAGTCCCACTCCTGTTTGTGTAAAATACCGCCTAATTACCTATTCGGATCAACTATTGAATCTTTGCCGATAGCCGCATTTTCTGCACAGCTCTTCGACGACTTCCCGCCGTGAAAATCCGTCGTATAGCTTGGTCGCCCGTTCGCCTTCGATAATCTCGGAGAACGGACTCCGATTAATATTCCCCAGATTGATGACGCCTTCTCCGTCGAGGCAGCAAGGGATGACCGTTCCGTCGACAAGCACGCCAGCCTGGTTGCGCAGCGCGTGACAGAACCCTTTGCTTAAGTCTTCCTCTTCTTTCAGATCCGGCCATTTGAATTCTTCTTCGTGATTCAGATAGATCCGATCGGCGATCTTGATCCCCTGACCTCGCACGAACATTTCTTCGATACGGTAATCGAGGCCGAAAAAGTTCTCGATCTGTTCCAGAATCTCGCGGTTGCGGTCTCGGGCGACATTAATCTCATTGTCCGAAGTCAGATTCCATAAGCGAAGAGAGATCAGCACACCCGTCGCCGCCGCTTCCTTGGCGAATTCAAGTACGCTGAACACGTATCCTTCCTTATCGACCGATCCCTCATGGCCGTCGAAGCTGTGCAATGAGAAGTTCATTTGTCTGAGCGCAGGTTTTCCGAGCAGCTTATGCCTGTTCTTGTTTAGCAAAGTGCCGTTCGTCGTGAGATTGACTTTGAAGCCCTTTTCGTGGCTGATGTCCAGAAGCTCGTCGATCTTAGGATGCAACAGCGGCTCACCTTTGACGTGAAAATAAATATATTCGGCATGGCCGTGGATTTGATCCAGCGTATGCTTGAAGGCATCCACCTTGATGAAGTTCGCTTGCCGCTTCGTCGGCGGACAGAAGCTGCAAGCGAGATTGCAGATGCTCGTAATTTCGATGTAAAATTTCTTGAATTTCCTCAATGTTCCTTGCTCCATTCTGTCTGGCCATTAAAATGATGCTCCCATTATAACATAAGCCGCAGCGCCGCTTTTACGATTTGTTCGCATACCGAACGTGCCCGGCTTTGATTTCCTTCCCGTCAATCGCGAATACGCCGAACGAGTACAGCGGCTGCCTTCTCTTATCCGTCGGAGAACCCGGATTAAAAACAAGCAAACCCCCGCTGCGCTTAAGCACGGGGATATGGGAATGACCGTAGACGAGCACGTCAATCGTCGTTCCATGGAACGCTTCGATCGCGTACGCTTCCGTAGACGAGCGTTTAGCTGCGCCGTGACCATGCACGACTCCAATTCGGAAGCCGCCTATCTCTAACAGAATTTGGTTCGCAAAGCGGCGCGACAACTCTTCTCCATCGTTATTCCCGATCACGCCGTGTACGGGAGCGTAAGTGGCCAACTCTTCGTACACTGACATTTTCGTCCAGTCTCCCGCATGGATGATCGCATCTGCGCCTTTCAGCTCGCGACGCAATCTCTCGGGAAGTTTCTTGCCCATTCTCGGCATGTGCGTATCGGATACGACAATGATCTTCATTCGTATCGGCCCCGTTTCATGATCATCTTATCCTTCCATTATATCCGATCAGATCAGCTTCACGATAAAGCCGATAAAATAAGATGCGGGGATCAGAACGAGCTGGGCCAGCATTGTGCCGAAAAAGCGAGTGGTCATCATCAGCACATATATTTTGCCAAGCTGATGGCGTTGCCCCGCGTCATTCAGCGCCTTGTCTGTAATCAGTCCAAGTTGCGGGTCGATAAAGACCGTCAGCAGAATCGTGGCAATGCCGTTAATGATGCCCGATGCTTGAGAAGCAGTCGTACTATACTCGGGAAGTAAATGCGCTGCATACAGAGAAGATAGAACCCCGACCGTGTAGAAAGAGGTGACGACCATATTCAGCAAAATGAATTTCTTCGAGATGCCGAGATAGCGATATTGGCTGATCCGAAACCTCGGGGCTTTCAAATAATGCTTCGTGTTGCGAAGTTGGCCGAGCGTGACGCTGGAGATCATTTTCGGAATCGAACCAGCCACCTCCAGCCTGTTGATGATTCTGCCGAAGATGCTGACGAAACTCGGAAAAAGGGCGATCGCAATCAGAGTACCTACAGAGGAGGCCAGCAGAATGATCCGCATATAGTGCAACAGGTCGAAGGAAATATGTCTTTTTGCAAAGTCGACAAACTTGGCGGTTAACGGCGCTTGCACAAGATTCGCCGTTCGGGATACGAGCACGATGATCCCCGTAAGCGATAAGGCGACGGCGATCTTGTTCAGCCTGACGCCAGCCAATCGTATGGAGTACGATAACGTTTCGGCGGCATGAATAATCATTGTCATGACGAATACGACCAACAATTGCTGTTCCATCTACGCTTCACTCCGTGTCCCATATCTTCATACCAAAATTATACATCTGTTTCTTTTGGCGTGAAAGTCTCTATTCATTTCCCCTCTCTATTGATTGCAACATTTACTGGGATCGTCGTCGTATGAAAACAGCCCTCGTTCCATTCGGAACGGGGCTTGTCGGTATTTGACGTTTGCGCATGGCCTGTTTCCGCTCTCCTAGATGTCGAAAGCTTCAGCGATATAACGAAAGGATCGCACCCGTTTCTCGAAATCGTGAATGTGCGAGACGATCATGAGCTCGTCAAGGTGCATGCGGTCCGCGTAGCGCTTCAGCGCTTCCTTGACCTGCCCAGGAGTGCCGATGAAGCGGCGGGTTCTCATCTGTTCGATCGCCTGCAGCTCGGCGGCCGTGTAAGGATATTCCGACGCCGTCTTAACTGATGGCATGAATCCCAGCTCTCGCCCGGTGAGCAGACTGAGGAAGAAAAGCTCGTTACTTCTGGCCAGCTCCCGCGCTTCCTCTTCTGTATCTGCACAGATGGCCATTACGGCGGCAAGCGCCTTAGGCTCGCTGCAGTACGACGAGGGCTGGAAATAAGCATGATAGTGCTGGAGCGCTTCATCTCCCGTTGCGCCAAAAAATTGCGCGAACGCGTAAGGCGTTCCGAGCTGGGCCGCGATACTCGCCGTTCCTTCGCTTGAGCCGAGCAGCCATAGCTCAGGCATTTCGTCTGTCTGCGGAAACGCGCGAAGACCAGGGAACCGATGCTTGGCTGGATTGATATCGCGCAAATAGTGATAGAGGTCGACGATCTGCTGCGGATAGAAGTCGTTGTCCATCCGCTTATGTTCCTGCAAAGCAAGCGTCGCAATCTGTGCTCCGCCTGGCGCGCGCCCTAGACCGACGTCGATCCGTCCGGGATGGAGCGCTTCCAACAACTTGAAATTCTCCGCGACTTTGTAAGCGCTGTAATGCGGAAGCATAATACCGCCGGATCCGACCCGTATCGAACTCGTATGGGCTGCGATATGCGCGATCAGAATCTCCGGACTGGAGGATGCGAGAGCCTCGCTTCCGTGGTGCTCCGACACCCAGAAGCGATGATAACCCATTCGCTCCGTCTCTTGGGCCAAAGAGACCGTCTCGTCCAACGTCATCTTCACGGATCTTCCTTCGTTCACATGCGAATGTTCGAGTACGCTTAATTTCATAAGTCTTCTTAAGCCTCCATGCCTTAGCTGCGCAGCAATTCATGATTTCCGATTATTGTAACACAAAAAGCCCGCGAATATCGCGGGCTTCGTCTTTTACTTAGCGTTTGTTGAAAATGTCCGTCAGTACCGGAACGATCTGCGATTTCCGGGAAACGACGCCTTTCATGACCGCTCTGTTGTTCTCGATCTTAACATTGTACGCTTCTGCCACAGCATCCGCGGCGCGGCCGATCACCAGACCGATCGAATCGTTGTTCAGAATGTCCGTCACGACGAACAGGAACAGATCCAGACCCTTCTCGTTCACGATATTCGTCAAAGCATCTTCCAGTTCGGCTTGCTTGGACAGAACGTCATTCACGTCCACCGCATTCACTTGGGCGATCTCCACTTTGGATTTGCCCATTTGGAATTCCTTGGCGTCCAGGGAGATCAATTGCGCGATTGTTTTGTCGCTCAGGTCGGCTCCGGCTTTCAGCATATCCAGTCCGTAGCTATCCGCATCGACGCCAGCGATTGCCGCGAGTTCTTTGGCAGCAGCCACGTCTTGCGCCGTGCAAGTCGGGGATTTGAACAGCAAGGAATCCGAGATGATGGCGGAAAGCATTAAGCCAGCAATGTTCGCGGGAACGGTTTTCCCGTTTTCCTTGTACAGCTTATTTAGAATCGTAGCCGTACAGCCGACCGGCTCAGCACGATAATAAAGCGGCGCGCTTGTCTCGAAGTTCGCGATGCGGTGATGGTCGATGACTTCTAGTACGGTAACTTGGTCGATATCGGAAGCGCTTTGCTGGCGTTCGTTATGGTCGACGAGAATAACGCCTTTCGCTTCGCCTGCAACCGTCTCTACGAGACGCGGCGCTTCAAAACCGAACTTATCCAGTGCGAATTGGGTTTCGCCGCTCACTTCGCCGAGACGAACCGCTTCGACGTCTTCTCCGAGCTGTTTTTTCAAATCCGCGTAAGCAATGGCAGAACAAATCGTATCCGTATCCGGATTTTTGTGACCGAAAATCAATACTTTGCTCATTTTCTTGCTCCTCATCTATGATATTGGCGAGAAAAGTATACCTCAAAAACCTAGTCCGAATCAAGGTTATCCAAGTTCATTCCGATAGGCTTACTACAATTTGTTGAAGTCTTCGAATAGAATCGCAAGATTACGAAAGTTTAACGCGGTCTGGATGTGTTAAAGTACGACTATATCGGAATTCGCCCGTATCGACTTTTGTAACGGACATGAGAGCCGTTATCGACGCATTTTCCCGCCTTACGGAGATGTAACGGACAATAAAGCCTCTATTTCTATGCTAGACCTAGTTTTCTATACAAATCGTATTGGATAATGGCATCTATGTCCGTTAAAATATTCTAAACCTTACTTTCGCCGTAATAGAGGCGCCTACGTCCGTTAGATTTCCCGGAAATGAAAGAACAAGGAGAGTCCTGCAAATGAACGCTACAATTCGAATACCCGTCCCTGCCGAATTCAATTTTGCCGTCAATCTCGACTATTTATCCAGATCGCCGGACGAAAGCTTATACCGAATACGCGGCGGTAAACTCTATAAAACGATTCCCGTCGGCACCCTCACGCCCCTATTCGAAGTCTGCGGGGACGAGCCGGGCTGCCTTCTGGTAAGCTCTCTTGACGAGGGCCAATGGGATGCCTCAACCAAAGAAGCCGTCATCCGATACGTTAGGGATTGGTTCGACCTGGATAACGACCTTGAACCCTTCTATACGATGTCTCGGGAAGATCCTATTCTAAGCGATGTCGTGCCACGATTGTATGGCCTCCGCAATATGGGAATCCCCGATTTGTTCGAAGCGTTATGCTGGGGCATTATCGGGCAGCAGATCAATCTGGCTTTCGCGTATACGCTCAAGCGACGTTTCGTGGAAGCGTTCGGGCGGCAAGTCGGCCGCGGTGACGTCGACTGCTGGCTTTTCCCCGATCCGGAGCAGGTCGCGGAGTTAACGGTCGAAGACATCACAGCGTTAAAGATGACGACGAAAAAAGCCGAATACTTAATCGGCGTCGCTCGCCTGATCGCGGAGGGTCAGCTCAGCAAAGAGCTTCTGCTGGAATCCAGCAGCTTCCGGGAAGCCGAGAAAAAGCTCGTCGCGATTCGCGGAATCGGCCCCTGGACGGCGAACTACGTGCTGATGAGATGCCTGCGCTATCCGAACGCGTTCCCGATTGACGACGTCGGTCTTCATAACGCGATTAAATCAGTTCTTCATATGGAACAAAAGCCAACCCCGGCTCGTATTAAAGAGCTGGCGGTTGGCTGGAAAAACTGGGAAGCATATTCGACCTTCTACTTATGGCGAGTGTTGTACTGAGACTTAAAGCTCGGACAAATATCTGCCGTAGCCTTCCTCTTCTAACCGATCTTTCGGAATAAAGCGGAGCGACGCCGAATTGATACAATACCTCAATCCTCCGGGCTTCGGCCCGTCGTCGAACACGTGCCCGAGATGGGAGTCGGCCTCCCGGCTTCTGACCTCGATGCGGTGCATGCCGTGGGAGTAGTCCTGATGCTCCATGATGCTGCCTCCGTGAAGCGGCTGGGAGAAGCTCGGCCACCCGCAGCCGGCGTCGAACTGGTCGCGAGAGCTGAACAGCGGCTCGCCGGATACGATGTCCACGTAAAGCCCCGGCTCTGCGTTATCATAAAATTCGTTGCGGAACGGGGGTTCTGTCGCATTATTTTGCGTGACTTCGAACTGCATCGGCGTCAGCTTCTTCCGGAGCTCCTCTTTGTCCTTCGGCGTATTCCAATGTTGCTGAAGGAACGAGTCCCTGCCCGAGCCGTGGCGATAATACTTATATCTTAACGGATTTTTCAAGTGGTAATCCTGATGGTATTCCTCTGCTGGATAGAATACGCTCGCCGGTTCGATCTCAACCACGATCTGTTTGCTGAACCGACCGCTCTGTTCCAGAGCTTCTTTCGAAGCGATTGCTTCCTCGCGTTGCTGCTCGTCGTGGTAGAAGATCGCCGGACGATAAGACGAACCGCGGTCATGGAACTGGCCTCCCGCATCGGTCGGATCGACGGACTTCCAGTAGATATCTAGCAGCTTGCTATAAGGAAAGATCTCCGGATCGTACGTAATTTGAACGGCTTCGGTGTGTCCTGTCGTATCCGAGCATACTTCCTCGTACGTTGGATTCTCGGTCGTTCCTCCCGTGTAGCCCGAGACGATGCCGTGAATGCCCGGCAGTTCTTCGAACGGAGTGACCATGCACCAGAAACATCCTCCCGCGAATGTCGCTTTGCGCCAAGATTCCGAATGGGTATTATTCATGAGCGTTTCCTCCCCGCTTGCGTAATTGCAATGCTTGTGCTTCTATTGTAAACAAAAATAGCTCACGATTCCAATATCGGCGCATACGTGTCAGGAAATATCGACCATCGACGAGCAATCGTTTATGATGGTAACAGAAGCATCACAACGGCCCTATATGAAGGAGGATACCTGATATGGGTTTTAACGCCTTGGAATGGATCTGCAAGGATCAAACCCGAATGCATGGCTGCGAATGGACCCCGGATGAGAGGGTAACCGTTCCGGCCGTCATCTGTCTAGTTCACGGAATGGGCGAACATATGGGACGATACGCACATGTGGCGGACATGATGACCGCGGAAGGATACGCCGTCTTCGGCTTCGACCAAAGAGGCCATGGACGAACTGAGGGCAAAAGAGGCCATACACCGAATTACGAGTCTCTGCTTGAAGGCGTGGACATCATGCTCGCGGAAGCGAAACGCAAATACCCAGGCATCCCGCTTTTCCTGTTCGGACATAGCATGGGCGGCAACGTGACGCTGAATTATTTGCTGCGCAGGCATCCGGACATTCGTGGCGCCATCGTGACAGGGCCTTGGCTTAAACTCGCCTTCAAGCCCCCCTCCTTGCAGGCGATCGTGGGTAGAATCGTCGAGAAAATATACCCCGGCTACACGAACCGTCGACCGCTTGCCGCAGAGAGCCTTACAACCGATCCGACCATGATACAGCGTTACATCTCCGACCCGCTCGGACACGGGCAAATTACCGCCCGATTCTTCTTCGGTGTTCAACAAGCGGGAATCTGGGCGCTGGAGAATGCTCGAGAATTAAAAGTTCCGCTTCTGCTCATGCACGGAGGAGACGACAAAGTCACCTCGCTTCAAGCAAGCAAACAGTTTGCCGAACGAGCGGGGGCCTTGGTTACCTGGCGCGAATGGCCAGACTTCAAGCACGAGCTCCATAACGAAACGCGGCGCGAAGAAGTGTTCGACGTCATCCGCGACTGGCTCGCCGAGCGGCTGAATCGCTAAATATCGGTCGAAATCCTGTCCGCTTGTTCCACACCGGGCCAACTACGAGGAGTTACTCGAAATAATCGAACTACTCTCGCCACACCGAGGCGATCCGGGAGAGTTACTCGAAAAAATCGAACAACTCGTGCCGCACTGGGATAATCCGGGAGAGTTACTCGAAAATAATCGTACTACTCACGCTACACCGGGACAATCTGGGAGAGTTACTCGATAAAATCGAACAACTCGTGCCGCACTGGGACAATCCGGGAGAGAGATACTCGAAATAATCGAACTACTCGCGCCACACCGGGACAATCGGGGAGAGTTGCTCGAAATAATCGAACTACTCTCGCCACACCGGGACAATCTGGGAGAGTTGCTCGAAATAATCGAACTACTCTCGCCACACCGGGACAATCTGGGAGAGTTGCTCGAAATAATCGAACTACTCTCGCCGCACTGGGACAATCCGGGAGAGTTACTCGAAATAATCGAACTACTCTCGCCACACCGAGACAATCTGGGAGAGTTACTCGAAATAATCGAACACAACACGCGCTGCATACTCTATAACGTCGTGAATAAGGGGCTGTCCCATAAGATCACTTATGAGACAGCCCCCTATTCGTATTACGGACGTGCGGTTTGGTAATAGCTCTGTAGAAGAGGTACAAGACCGAGCGGATTCTTTCTCAAGTCCTTGGCGCTGAAGAAAATGTCTCCTTTGACCTCAGGCACGTTCCGATTGTAATTCAATTGGTCGATGATCTCCTGAGCGGCGTTCCAACCGGCTTCCTTCGTTCCAAGCTTGTAAGGCGCGTGTCCGACGAGAAGCTCGACGTTCGTTCCCCTGACTTCATTCGCCCACCAATCAACCAGCTTGTCATATTGCGCCACTTTGAACGACAAGCTCCAATAGATCTGCGGTGCGACGTAGTCGATCCATTCCTGCTTGATCCACGTTCTAACATCGGCATACATATTGTCATAGGTGGTGACGCCTGCTTTCGTATCCGAGCCGGTCGGATCGACGGACTGGTTGCGCCATACGCCGAACGGGCTGATACCGAAGCGTACAAACGGTTTCGCCCGATGAATCGATTCGCCGAGCGACTTGACGAATTGATTGATGTTGTCGCGCCGCCAATCGGCTTTGTTGCCGATTCCGTTCGAATTATTCGCCATATAAGTCGCGTCGTCTGCGAATACGCCATCCGACGGATAGAAGTAGTCGTCGAGATGAACGCCGTCGATCGCGTAGCCGTTAACGACTTCCATAATCGTGTCGATAATATGCTGTCTGGCTTCCGGAATGCCCGGATTGATATACGTCTTGCTGCCCGACTTCACGATCCAATCCGGATGAGTAATCGCGACGTGATTGGGAGCGAGCCCGTCCGTCTTTGCATCAACCGTCGCCCGGAACGGGTTAAACCAGGCATGGAATTCCATCCCGCGCTTGTGTGTTTCCTCGATCATGAACGCGAGCGGATCGTAGTCCGGCTCGGCTCCTTGCTTGCCTTGCAAATATTTCGACCAAGGCACAAGTGCAGAAGGATAGAAACTGTCCGCAGACGGCCTCACCTGCACGAATACGGCGTTCATTCCCATGCCTTGCAGATCGTCGAGCATTTGTATGTAATCTTGTTTCTGTTGTTCGGATTTTCCATATGATTTGTCGGAAGGCCAGTCAAGATTGTATACGGTCGATACCCATGCGCCCCTGAGCGATCCGTCCGTACTGCTACCCGGATTCTGCGGGTTTTCCCGTGGGTTTTCCTGCGGATTTTCCTCCGATCCTCCCTGCGATTGCAGCATGATCGTCTGCGAGGATTGATACCAGGTCACGAGCAAATTCAACTGATTGCTGACGAACCGCAGCGGCACCATCGTACGACCGCCGATTGCCTGCACGCTCGTCTCCAAGTCGACACGTTGCCCGCCAACGAGCGCGTAATTCTGTCCGATCGTCATGCTTAGGAGGCGTCCTTCATGGCGGATCGTCACTGTTTTGTCGCTTTGCGACCAGTTAACGTTAGCGCCCAGATTCTTGCTGATGACACTCAGCGGCACCATCGTTACGTTCAGTTTGGGAATAATGTAGGGCGGCACGTCCGTTTCTATTTTTTTCCCGTCTAAATAAATGCCGATCTTAGGCTGCGTAGCCGCATGCGCCGAATTGTTCAACAATGGAATAAGCAAACAGAAACACAACGCGACAAACCAAAACCGTTTTCCCCGATACATCATCAAACTCATGCTGAAATCCTCCGAAAAATGTAAACTCATGCCGAATAAAGAACACGGTATATCCATTAGACGAGAGAATCTCTCAGGAGTTGCAGTCGAATCTAGCGAGTTTCTTAGATTATTTTAAATAGAAAAACGTCCCCGCAAAGGGGGACGTTCTCTCCCGTAAGATCCGTTATGGAATAAACTGCTGCACAATCTTCGTGATCACGCCGTTCTCTATCGTCAGGTGATACGGATAATCTCTGAGATCCATTCCGCCGTTGTCCGCGAGCAAGGCAAGAAATCGATCAAGGCTGATCCGCTCGTTCCACTGGGTATCCGCTTCAGCAATATTTCCCGTGCGGTTATAGATTTGCATGAACACCTTCACATCCGGCGATACGGCCAACTTCTCGGTCGCGGTGTCATCGTTCACGATATAATATCCGTCTGGAGCTTCGGTCAGATCAGCATCCGGCTCGTGCTCCCGGAACGCCTCGTTCGCCTGTTCCCCTTCGTACCACTCTATGAAATCCGCATCGAGATAGATTCCGCCGTTCTCGTGATAGATTTGGCCGATATACGCGACGTGCGTGTTCGGATCCGCGGGAACGGGCGTATATTCGCCAATGTTCGCACGAATGAATCCGAAAGACATGATCCCGAATAACACGGCAACGAAGCTGACAAGCATTTTGTTGACCATAACCGCATTCTCTCCTTCAGGGGCCCGTAACAGCAGCCTTCACTTTCCTTTAGCCATTAGACGTCTGAACTAAACGGAAAGTTACATGTCCGCGTCATGAAAATTAAAATTTTCTCATCCGGTTTAATCCCTCTATGTCAAGGTATTGCGGGGATTTGAATTTATTCAGGGAATCCAGGGCTGCATTCATTAAAATTCTCTAGGGATTGTACCCCCGCTATTCGAACGAACGCCGCGAAGGCCACGAACCTTGAAGCTTACGCAATAAAATGATCTGACCGGTATGGTAGGCATCGTGCGCGACGAGATCCGTCATCCAAATTCCAATCGGAGTCTGAGGAATCTTCTCGTCGAGCCGCTCTTCCTCCATCTCTTCCAGCTTGGCGCGAATTCCAAGATGAACCTCTTTGAGCCTCGACAACGTTCGCTCCCACTCCTCGTCGGTTGCTCCACCGATCGAGAATGTATCATCGTTGGTGATTCCCGTCGGATACTCGGTCTCTTCCCCGGTTAAGCGCTTCAGGAATCTTTCCTTGTAGAAAATGAGATGGGATACGTTCTCCCAAATCGAATTCGCGGGCTCCCCCTGCGGTTTCCAGAGCGCTTGTTCTTTCGTAATCCCGCTAAGCGAGTCCGTTAACGGAGGATACCACGCTTCTTTCTCGTAGGCGCTGTCCCATCCGTGCAACAACAAATGTTTACGGCTCATCTCGTTTTCCTCCTCATTGATATGTAACTATTATAATACATTTCACTGGTTACACGGACAATGTAACATGGTGCGCTTGACGAAGTCAAGTAACTAGCAAGATCTACTTTTAAGTGTTACAATCTTAGAAGGAAATGAGCGGAGGTTCGGTAAAATGTTATGGGACGACTTCATGAATAGTTTGCATCGCGATTGGCGGGGCGACGGCAAAGTAGACGATCAGCTCGAGAATCCAGAGTGGATCCACGAGTGGATGCAGAGGCACCGGCTGCGAGCCGATCGCCTTCCCGACGCTGAGCAAATAGCCTCGCTAAAAAAACTCAGAGAACGTCTATATCGAATGTCGAAAGCGTTCGTAGACAAGCTCATGCCCGAAGACGCGGATATGGATGCCCTTAATGAACGAATGGCGCTTGGGCAAGTCATCCGCCGTCTTGAGATCGCGGGGGAAGGCCGGTACATCTTAGGGCTGGTAGCGGTCGATGAAGGGTGGACAGCGATAGAAGCGGAAATCTCCTCTTCTTTCTCGCAGATGCTAGCAGAGGGCGAGCCTTCGCGAATCCGATTCTGCGATAATCCGAATTGCCTGTGGGTTTACTACGACGATACCCGCAATCGATCCAAACGGTATTGCGACGATAAAATGTGCGGTAATCTGATGAAAGTTCGCCGTTTCCGCGCACGCAAAAAAGCCGAGGCCGCGGCTGCCGTTAGCTCCCGCGAATCCTCGGACGATTCAGAACGCTGATCATTGCTCGGACATGCCGAGCAACTTGTTGACAGTCTCCCAGTTTCTCGTCGTGGCGACCGTTTTTAACTTCTTTTCCATAAAATTGTTGGAGAACTTGCTCTCTCCGTAGCTCTTATGGATAAGGACATACACCTCGCGTCCATCGATGATAAACTCGTCGATCTCGTTTCGAAGAGCAAGGCAGCTTGCGACAGATTCTTCGGACGGAATCGTTTGGAGAAAAGTGACGTAGAGGGAATCGGTTTCCGGCCTCCCGTCCAGCTCATAGGGGTTCCTCCGAACGACGTCCGTCAATTGTTCCGCGGTTCGCAGAACGACCGGAACCTGAAATCCGAACGCCTCTGCGATCCCCCGTTCGATCTGATCGGCAAGCGCCGCATCGTCCGTCTCCCCGCTCTCGAACAGTACGTTCCCGCTTTGGATATACGTTCGCACGTTTAACAGATTCAAGTGCTCGAATACGGACTTGAGAGCGTCCATCTTGATTTTCTTCTGCCCGGCGACGTTGATTCCTCGCAGCAGGGCTATGTAAGTTTGCACTCGCGTTTGCCCCCCGTTTTAATTCTCAATAGCCGTCCAAGACGCCCTGACGTAGCCAATTCGCATTCCGGCGCGTTCCATATTGCGCTGACTCTGCGAGAGAAAAGCGCACTGGCTTACGACGAGACGGCATCCGTTGCTTGCGGCATCCGCGATCCTTCTCCGCAGCAGTGCTTGTTGAAGTCCCCGGTTGCGGAACTCAGAGAGCGTCGCAGCGAACGTAAGCGATGCGACTTCTCCCTTCATATGCATGACGCCGACCGCTGCCGGCATATGGTCCCATTCCGCGACAAAGAACTTCCAACCGGGGCGTCCATACAGCACTTGGTTATTCGCGGCAACTGGCGGAATACCGTTGTCCGGTAGGCCCGTCCCTCTGCAATGAATAGCTGCGTACAGCTCGAATTCGTCTGCACGCAGTTCCCGGATTTGAATTGCAGTCTCATGTGAAGTGTCCCCCGGAGGAGCTTCCGCATACATGGAGGCATGGAATCCCGATTGATAGAATCCTAGCTCCGATAACCGCTTCATAAGCCGCTGATCGGCAAGCGAAGGCACGATCTCGAATTGCGGGCTTCTAGCTCTGGAACGATAGAAATCGACGATCTCTTCGAGAAGGTCTGCATCTTCTCCGCGTAAGCCTTTTACCGTATTGAACGAAGCCCAAGGCATCGTTCCGCTATAAAAGCATACGGCGTTGCCGAAACGCCCGATATCCACTTGTTCGGGGTTACCGGGCCTCTCCCGAATGGCTTCCATTCGATCCGTCATATATTCGGTCTCGGAACGCGCGATCGCTTCGATCAACGCTAGTGAAGCTCTTCCATCAAACATAAAGCCCTCCCGAAGAAGAGTACCGAACGATTAATCATGCACGACTTCGGTGCCCGCGATCAGATCGTGAATCGATCGTTTATCCTCGCGCAGACCGACCATGAACGCGCTGACGATCACCGCGATGCCGCACGTAATGCCGTACACCAGACCACCGACGAAGTGCCGCATCAGCATCGTCCCGATACCCGGCGGCTCACCGTCAAGCTTGACGATTCGGATACCGCATATTTTCTTACCGACCGTATACCCGCCCCAGATGACCGGTACAAGTATAGAATAGAGCATTGAAAGGAAGTTCGAGATCCGCTCCTCCCCAAACCCATTTCCCGTAATCAGCATCAAGATCAACGCCACAGGCAACCCGATAATCAAGCCGTCGAGCAGTATCGCTCCGAGCCGAATCCAGAACCCTGCGTTCATAAACATCCTCCTCTTGAACCGGCAAAATTTAATAAGCCTATATCAGTCTTATTCGACTTGCCCGCCGTTCTAGAATCATGACTCCTATTGCGTACGTCCAGAAGCAATTGCCCTCCGCGAAGATGGCGAAAGCCCGCCGTGTCGGGCGAGCTTTTCCGTCGGATAAACCCAAGCGTCTAGCAACCTTCCGGAAATGACGCTGTTATCATTGCGCAGAATCGTAAGCCAGTCAACAACGGTCGCAAGAAAATGGTTGTCCAGGCGATGTCCCTGCCTACTTCAAAATCTGATATTTCCCAATCAACGGCAACGGTTTCTCCTGGCCGTTAGCCGCTGCCATAATTCCGATTATGACAAGTCCCAATACGAACAGATTCGCAAACGGAACCAGGATCCAGCCGATGATCGGTATGATCCCTAATACGATGTTCGAAGCAAGCGCCAGTAGAAATAGATTTAATCCTTGTTTTGCATGGTATTGAGCAAACGCCGATTCTTTCGCCGCCAATAATGGTACGAAGAACAAAATATAAGCAAGAATGGCCATTCCTTTGTTTTGTTGAATATCCGTTTCGGTGGAATTCATTTGACAGCACCTCTTCAATTGGATTTACCATGTTTTACAATAATCTATAAATTAGTATGCCGCTAGTTACTATAGTCGTATTTTTCAATTTTCGACTCGCTCCGCGATCTTATTCGGGTTGTGGAATAGACAGCCACGCACGATCACTTTTCCAATCGACCTGTACGCCGGTCTCGAAGAACGAAGACAACGTTTCGCTGGTCAACACTTCGCGCGATGGACCTTGCGCGAAAATTTCTCCGCGCCGGATCAATAGGGATCGACTGAACACGGGAAGAATCTCTTCGATATGATGCGTCACGAACAGCATCGTCGGGGCATTCGGGCTTTGAGCGAGCTCGCTAATGCTAGCTAGCAGGCTTTCCCTCGACAGAAAATCCAGCCCGTTCGTCGCTTCGTCCAGAATCAACAATTCGGGGGACGCCATCAGCGCCCTCGCGATCAGCACCTTCTGCTTCTCACCTTGCGAGCAGGATTGATAAGGCCGATCGTAGAGATGAAAACAGGAAAGCCGTTTCATCAGAGTGGCGGCCTTCTCGAAATCTTCCTCTGTCGGTTTCTCGTACAGGCCGATCGAGGCGTGTTTGCCGCTGATGACAACGTGTTGCGTCTTATCCGTCGCGTATAGCTTTTCTTGGAGCGACGTGCTGACCCAGCCGATTTTTTTGCGCAGTTCCCTAAGATCTACGCTCCCGAACTCTTCTCCCAGAACTTCGACTTTTCCTTTGCTCGGCCATATATACCCGTTTACGATATTGAGAATCGTCGTTTTACCAGAGCCGTTCAAGCCAAGCAAAGCCCAGTGCTCACCCTTGGCGACGCTCCAATCAATGTGCTCGAGAATCGTCTTTCCGTCGCGTTTCCAACTTACATCTTCGAGTGCGATAGCATGATTCATCGTCATTCTATTCTCTCCTCCGCTTAATGCTCTCTGAACATTACATCTTATCATCAGATGTTTAAGAAAATCATACCACGTCAAATGACGAGCATACAATCATCTTACAAAAAAACATAACATCCACGACCAAAATATGCTCGCCACACGGTACTATGACACACAAACCAAACTCCAATGACCAATTAAGCCCGCCACACGGTACTATTTCTCACGAAGCGTCCTCTGCTGACCGCGATATGTGTATGATTTTTCGTATATATTCCCAGGTTCTGTGCCCAAAATTACGATTTATATCTGAATTTTCGAATACAATCGGTGGATTTGAGGTGTGGAGCACGCAATGTGTATGATTTTTCGTATATACTCCCAAGGTTCGAGCCCAAAATTACGATTTGTATCTGAAATTTCGAATATAATCGGTGGATTGGTGATGCCCGACCGTCATCAGGCATTTCACACGCGCATATTAACGTATTAAAAAACGGCGAAGCGCAGCAACGAATCGTAAAATTCGCTGCAGGTCTCGCCGCAACAGGACATCTATTCTCTGGCTTTCCACGCAATCCCTTGCACACCGAATTCCCGCGTTGAACGGCGATCCTTCCATGTGGCTGTACGACTCACGCGCGCTCGCTCAGCGTTGCTCATCGCAGCGAATAGACAGAGCGCTCCGATCGCAATTAATATAACGGTCATTGCCGGTAGAAGAATACTCATCGTCGATCCCCTTAACGATCATGATAATCATTATCACTATTATAACCGATTTCGGAAATCAAGTAAACAGAGGCACCTGAGATCAATAACATCTACTCGACGCACCACGTTAACGTTCAGGTTTACTACGATAAAGATGTTTAACATCGCTGTTCTCATTATTCTCTCTGTTTAACTGCGCAAAAGCGATGTTCTTGATCGTTATTCGCCGAATATTTGGATCTTTGGCCAAGTCGTGTCTTCGACAACGATGTTTTGCATCGTAAATGGTTTACTTTTCGAACCAAGCACCGTTATTAGCGATGTTCTCTATCGTTATCGGTTCCCAACGTAAAAATAAAGGGAAGCGCACAGGCGCTCCCCCTTCATAATTAAGTCTCTATTAAAAGATCTCACGTTGCCGAAGAAGCCTTAATCCGTTGAGAATGACGAGGATCGTACTTCCCTCGTGGCCCACGACGCCTAACGGGAGCGCGATTCCCTCGATGAAATTCGCGGCAATGAGCAGCAAGATTACGCTCAGCGCGAACGCAATATTTTGCTTGATGATCGTTCTCGAACGCTTGCCTAGCACGATCGCGTCGGCAATTCGGCCGGTATCGTCGTTCATCAGCACGAGATCTGCCGTCTCCAGAGCGGCGTCACTTCCGGCCGCGCCCATCGCTATGCCGACGCTAGCCGTCGCCAATGCCGGAGCATCGTTCACACCGTCGCCTACCATCGCAATTTTGCCGTAGCGCTGCTTCAGTTCTTTCACCTTCTCGACTTTATCTTCCGGCAGCAAGCCAGCGTAAACATGGTCAATGCCGAGTTCTTGCCCGATCGCGCGAGCGGTACGTTCCTGATCCCCCGTCAGCATGGCAATCTCCATGCCGATCCGCTTCAATCTTGCGATTGCTAGTTTCGCTTCCGGGCGAACCTGATCGCGTAACGCGAAGACGCCAACCGCCCCCTGCTCATTCATTAAGATCGAAACGGTTTTCCCTTCTCGTTCCAATCGTTCAATCATGGTTGTCAAACTTTCCGTCCGGTTCTGCTCGCTAAGCAGAGCGGGTTTACCGACTTTCCACTGCTCCCCATCCACCTTGGCTTGTATTCCCCATCCCGTAAGTGCGGTGAAGTCCGTCGGGCGATGGTAGGATATTTCCCGCTCCCGCGCAGCCAACACGATCGCTTTGGCCAGCGGATGCCCCGACAAGCTCTCCATGGACGCGGCGATACGCAGAACCTCGCTTTCTTCATAACCGGGGAGCGGCATGATGTCGGTCACGACCGGTCTACCTTGCGTCAAGGTTCCCGTTTTATCGAATGCGATCGCTTTGACGCCTGCGAGATTCTCCAGATGGGCGCCTCCTTTGAACAGGATCCCTTTTCTCGCGCCGTTGGAGATCGCCGACAGCATGGCGGGCATGATGGAAGCGACTAGCGCGCATGGGGATGCGACGACCAGGAATACCATGGCCTTGTAAAAAGCCTGCTCCCATTCGTAATGCAGCAGCAACGGTGGTACGAAGATCAGCAGCAGGGAAATCAAAATGATCGCGCGCGCGTAGAGACGCTCGAAACGCTCCATGAACTTCTGAGAAGCCGGCTTCTCGCTTTGCGCTTCTTGAACAAGACGAATAATCTTGGCGAACAGCGTCGACTCGCTTTCTTGAGTCACTTCGATGAACAGCACGCCTTCTCCGTTAAGTGTACCTGCGTATACGGAATCGCCCATCGTTTTGTCAACCGGAACCGACTCTCCCGTAATGGAAGCTTGGTTAACGGCCGAAGCTCCTTCAGTAACAACGCCGTCGGACGGGATACGTTCCCCTGGTTTTACAAGTACGATATCTCCTTCTTTCAACGCTTCGATCGGCACGATCGTCTCGACGCCGTCCTTGATCAGAATGCCCGACTCCGGTTTCTGGTCCATCAAGGATGAGATGTCCCGGCTGCTCCGGTCCATCGTATACGTCTCGAGCGCGCCGCTGAGAGAGAAGATAAAGATCAGGACCGCGCCTTCCGTCCAGTAACCTATGCTCGCCGCGCCGATGGCGGCAACGATCATCAGAAGATTGACGTCCAAATCCCGCTCGAGAATGAGCGTACTTAAACCTTCCTTTGCTTTAACGAACCCGCCGATGGCGAATGCGGCGACGTAAAGAGCGATGGCCCAAGGATGAGATGCGTTCTCCAGCATATATGCGATCGCGATTATCAAACCGCTCGCGAGCGCCGCAATTCCTTCCCCGTATCGCTTCAAAAGTTCCATTTTCCCGGCTGCTCCGTCTTGCCGAATCTGTTGTTGTTCGGTGCTTTCGTTTACCTGCTGAATGGCATGGTTCATTGTTGAACACCCTTTCCATTGAGAATGACTCCCATTATTATCACCCTTAAAATGACACATGCTGCTCCGTCTGGGAGCAGCATGTTAAGCAAGAGAAAACTCTCGTCATATTTATTAACTTGTGGTGAGGAGCTTTATTTATAATCATTATAATCTAATAATCGATAAAAATAAAGGGAGAAATTATTCTTCCGGCTCAACCGTATAAATACACTTAAACCGTTCAACACCCGGATAAATCTCGCCAAGGCTTTCGATCTCGAATCCGATGCTCCTGTAGAAATTAACGGATTCCTCATCGGTTTCAGCGACGATAATGGCAGGACTCTTGATCTCGATCGTTTCCAGAATCAGGCCGCGTCCATAACCTAACCCCCGGTGGTTCGGGGCCACAGCGATATGCTCGATGTTCAATTGGCCTTCCGAGTCCATTCGAAATCCGGCAACGCCGATCAGCTCGCCCTCCTCTTCATGCCCGTACAGCTCCAATCCCGGATCCGCCTTATAGGCCTCAATCGCAGCCTCGAGCTTCTCAGGATCCGGGTATACGCAATATTCCAAAACCTCTTTAACTTCCGCGTCGTCCAAACGCTCTTTCAAATCAATTAACATTGAGTACGCACTTCCATTTCTCGCAGCATTACATCTCTATTCTTAGTCTTACCATATCTATTGCCCGCAGTCCATCCTCATAAAGTTCTTCCTCGTAATGGCGTTCGAAAAAGCCGATGTCGACGCCGACCATTCTGAACCCGCAGCTTTGATATAGTTTCAATTGCTTGAAGCTCGAATTGGCCGTGCCGATTTCAATCGTCTTGGCACCCAAAACCTTCGCTTCATCGATCGCCCTCAATACTAATGATCGTCCGATTCCTATTCCCTGATATAGTTCGTTTACGGTGATGTTCACGATCTCTACCGTGCAGGGATGCGTTCGAATCAGCACGAATTCCCCGACGAGCTCGCCATTGCGATGAGCTACGTAACAATAACCCCTTTGCAGGTACTCATCCACCAACTTCTTGGACGGGTCCGCTAACAAAAGAAGATCGTAAGGAATATCGTCGTTCTCGTCCAAAAGCCTAATGCTAAGATTCATTGTTCCATGCCTCATTCGTGGTATGAACGGCAGCCTCTAATCGATATCCGCGATTTTCCATTCCTCGTTCGCGCCGTCCATCTTAATAAACACATATTGCAAATTCGTTGCTCCGTACTCCTCGAACACTTCTTCAGTCGGCACGACCGCTAACGAATAGTTGCTGTACTTGCCGATCTTGAACTCGCCGGTAAGCCGGACGGTCTGAATCTTATACTTCGGCATTCCGTTTATCGGACTGTCTGGAACGAACAATTTCATATAAGATTCAAGATCGTCATCCGAAATATACTTGATCCGAGAGTTGATGAGGCCGATGATCGCTTTCTCATCGCCATGATACGAATCCTCGTCCAGATACCTCGACGACGTTGTTTTTTCGCCGCATCCTTGAAGGAGCAGCATAGCTACAAATATGACCAACAAGGCTCTCATTCCAGGTCACGTCCTTATTAAAAGATAGCAACATTCGTCGGATGTTCCGTTTCTCTTAATTCGTATCTCCGATGTAACAAGGTTTATATGATCCCTGCGCGAGTTTCTCGATGAGTGCCGCAGGATAAATTCTAATGTCGGATAGCTTGGAAATTTCGATCCATTCGACATCGACCTGGGCGTTGTCCGGATTCGTTCCTTTGCCTACGGCTTCGCCGGGCTCGATCATGCACTCGAAATAAAACTCGACCTGATGATAATCGTGATCCCACTCGGCGAACTGGTGATTCTTCCCGATATATTCCCGGACAAAAACCAAGTCCTGCACATTAACCCTGCAGCCGATTTCTTCGATGCACTCCCTCACAACGGCATCCTTCAGTTCTTCCCCTTTTTCTTGTCCCCCGCCCGGAAAAAGATAAAAAAAGCCGTCGTTGTCTTTATTCTTCGTAAGAAGAACGCGGCCGTCCTGGATAATGAGCGCTTTCGCGGAGTTTCTGATCGGTCTCATAGGTTTGCTTCTCCTTTATAGGTTTTGCGACTCTATTCCATATCTTCATTCAGAAGAGTCATATGGATGTGGTCTTCCCACTTTCCGTTAATCTTCAAATACTTCTTCGCCAATCCCTCGGGCTGGAACCCCGCCTTCTCTGCAATGCGCAGGGATGCCGCGTTGCGCGGCATGATGTTCGCTTCCAGGCGGTGCAGTCCCAGCTGCTGGAATGCGATTCCCGCCACTTTCTCCAGAGCCTCGCTCATATACCCTTTGTTCAGTTCGCGGGCATCCAGCTTGTAGCCGACATGGCACGAGAGAAATACACCTCTCACGATATTGCTCAACGATACGGAGCCGATAATCCTTTCCGGATCCGACTGTTTGGATATCCAAACCTTGAACAATATCCCCTGATCGATGCATTCACGGTCGAACCGTAACATTTCCCGCTGTGCATCAAGCGAATAGAAATCCGGCGATCTGAGCGGCTCCCATGGCTGCAGGAACTCTTTGTTCCGGGTGACGTAATCGAGCACCTGAGACGCCCCGTCCTCGCCTAGCGTCCGCAATATTAATCGATGGGTAACGTAATCATCCTGAATCATAAAACTGGGCCTCCTGTCATCTACGAACATATACGCCTAATAGGCCTGTTTTGTTCCTCTCGAGCGGAGCTTATGTGCGTATGCGAAGTTGGACATAAATAAGGCGAGGTGATCCCATGTTCCATGCCAAGCTGGTTATGCTCCTTGTGATCTTGTTGGCGCCAGCCGTTAACGACGTTCCCGAAAAAGAGTCTCGTTCGGTCGTATCGGTGTTTAGCGTTAAACAAGAAAAAGTCGTTCTCGCCACGCGTTTAACTCCCGACGTGCAACAGAACGTCATCCAAGCGCTTGAAGACTCTCCTTCCCATTACGGAGGATATACGCTCGAACCTCGATCCGGATGGATCGCTCACGTGCCGTTCGCTTCGCCCATTGCCATTCCCGATTCGATCTACTCCGATCGGATTAAGGAAGTCTATGTTTACCTGGAGCCTAATCAAAACGCAAAAGCGCTGGTCTTCTACGTCTCCTCCGGTAAGTTCACGATTGTCGTTCTCAAACCGGACGCGGAGTCCATGATGAGGAAAATGAACCTTCGGGCTGAATCGCTCGAGGAATCGGCTCCGTCGGAACAACTCCTACCTTGAAGTCATCGTCGGCTTCTCGAGCGTATAGAGTTCATCGTCCAACTGATTCATTTTATCCATGATCAGTTTCCTAGAATCTTCGATCGCCTGATTATAGATGTAAGGGCCGAGCTCTTTGATCATAAAGTCGATGAATTGACCCGCCCCAAGCTCGCCTATCGATTCCGACCGTTCCTCTTCGAAGTAGGCTTGAACGCTTCCGACAAGATCCGCTTTTTGTTCTTTGGACAGTTTGATCGTTAGTTGCATTCGTTTTCCCTCAAATCGTCATCAAATTTGAATTCCTAGGCTGCTTAGAATAACCGCTTGCTGTACGTAAATCAAATTTCTTTTAAAAGAATACCCGACGAAGAACTCGGAATCGATCACTTCCCGGCTCACTTCTTCGCCTCTAAAAAACGGCGGGCATGAGTTCAGCAACGATCCCGGATTGGCCATTCGCATTCTCTCCAACGTGATTTGATAGCGATGAATGTACTCGTTATTGCATAAGACCGTCGGCAGAGAATCCGTTAATACAACGTCGACGCCTTTAAGTGCTGTCTCCAGATCCGTCGAAAACGAATAATTCCGATGATCGTCATCGAGACGGTTATCCTCCGTACAAATGTGCTTCAACCGTAAATCGAGGACTCGCGCCGCTTCGACCCATGACCGGGCGATATTGCCCGCCGGTCCCACGAAAGCGTAAACCAGATCTCTATAGTCCTGCCTCAGTTCGCTTAAAGAAAATAAATCGGAGAGGATTTCGCAAGGATGATTCGCCGAAGTCATGGCATTGATGACCGGAATCGCGGAGAAGCTCGCCAATTCTCTCAGCTTCGATAAATCTGGGTGTCTAACAACGATTCCGTCAGCCCACTTTTCTAGATACCGTATGACGTCTTGCGGCGCTTCTCGCTTGTCCAACGTTTCGGGAGGAAATAAAATGCATCTGCCGCCGAGCTCCCCGATCCCTTTTTCAAAAGTGATTCTCGTGCGAAGGCTCGCCTCCGGAAAAAACAGGACGAAATCTTTTCCGCTAAGCGGCTTTCCGCAGCCCCCGCTTTTTAATCGTCTTGCCATATCGAACAGTTCCAGGATCCGCTGCTCGGATAAGCCCTCTATATCCAACAAGTGCATCTATCGGCCCTCCCCTCTGCATCATTTTACCAAATTAAATGGATGCATGAAGCAAGTATCGCCTAGTCTGCATGATTTATCGAATTACGAGAGATTGAACAACCGCACAAGCGCATACCCTAAACCCGACAACAGCACCGAACCGATCGATCCGGCGGCGAACGTTCTCATACCGAACCTCTTGAACGCAGCCAAGTCGACGTTCAGGCCTAAACCGGCCATCGCCATCGCTAGCAGCATATAAGCAAGGACGACGACGTCCCCGGCGACCGCGTCCGAAACGACGCCTGACGAGTGAATGCCGCTAACAATCAGGAATCCGAGAATAAACCAAGGGATTGGCACCGACTTCCACGACGAACCGCTTCGGTCTTCGCGTGAGCGGCGTTCCGAGCGGTTTGCCCAAACTCCGATGACGATCGCGACCGGAACGAGCAAGGCGACGCGAGTTAACTTGATCACAACCGCCATATCGACGGCTTCGCTGCCGACGGGCGCAGCCGCGGCGATGACGTGGGCAATCTCGTGCAGCGTCGCGCCGGAGAAGATTCCGAAACTATGAGGCGATAAGCCCAACACCGGATAAAGTATCGTGTAGATCAACGTAAAGATCGTTCCCAGAATCGCTACCGTCGCAGCCCCGATCGCGGTTTCCTCGTCGTTCGCTTTAATTTGCGGAGCAATTGCGACGACAGCCGCCGCGCCGCAGATCGCGGTTCCGCATGCCGTTAAGATGCCCAGACGTTTCTCGACCTTAAACAGGCGTGCAAAACCGTAAACTGCCGACAACGTAAACGCGATGACGATTACGGCGATGAGGAAAACCTTCGGCCCCGCTTGCGCGATATCCGTCCAATCCAGACGCATGCCAAGCAAAATAATGCCGAATCGAAGCAGTTTTTTGCTGGCAAAGTTCGTCCCCACCGCAATCTGCGACGATACGCCATGACCGGCCCTCCATAAGATTCCAATCAGAATCGCGATAACTAGCTGCCCCATCACGCTTATGATCGGCAATTCGGATAAATATTTAGACGCCAATGCGATCAATAACGTTAAACCTATGCCGGTAGCAAAGCCTACATGGTGTTGCCGTTTGTTTTCGATGATGTACGTTTCCGCTTGAACCATGATGAAAACCACTCCCCTGCCCAGTTGACCCGATGTGTGGCGAACTTTTTTCTTGAGTCTCACTATAAAAGGCTTTCCTTCGGAAGGGAAATACGGATATGCTATTTGTATCATTAAAAAAACTAATGATTAAACTTAAGAACAGGGAATGAACGCCATGATCGTAGACATCTTAAAAGTATTCGTCGCCGTCGTCGAGCAGAGAAACTTCTCCCGCGCCGGGGAGATTTTGAATTTATCCCAGCCGAGCGTCAGTCTGCATATCCGGAATTTGGAATTCGAATATGGGGCGAAGCTTCTCTATCGCTCGCCAAAACTCGTCAAAACAACCGCCGCGGGCGACGTGCTCTATGCTTATGCCAAGCGGATTCTATCCCTTCACGACGAAGCCAAGGAGCAAATCCATCTGCTTGAAGACGTGGTGGCCGGATTGCTGAAGATCGGAGCAAGCTTGACGATCGGAGAATACCTATTGCCCCGGTTCTTGGCGTCGTTCGTCAAGCAGCACCCGCAAGTAGACGTACAGATTACGATCGGTAATACGGAGGAGATTGCGCAAGGCGTTCGTCACAATGAGCTGGATTTGGGGCTGGTGGAAGGAAGCGTGGCTCTGTCGGAATTTGAAACGAGCCCTTTTATGAAAGACGACTTGATCTTGGTCGCGCACCCCGATCACCTTTTGTCGACTCAACGTTCCGTGAAACCGGACATGCTGCAAAACCAGACATGGATTCTAAGGGAAACGGGATCGGGCACGCGTGCATTCAACGAGGATTTTCTGAGGAATGAAGGGCTGGAAATGAATCGCTCTTACATCTTTAACAGCAGCCAAGGCGTGAAGGAAGCCGTCGCGTCGGGACTCGGCATCGCGATCTTGTCCAATTGGGTCGTACGCAAAGAATTGAGCAATGGCGAAATCAGCAAAATCCCGCTTAGAGGCAAACGGTTCACCCGCGACTTCTCGATCATCTATAGCAAACAAACCTCTCTTACGATGGCGATGAAAGCATTCATGCAAAAGCTGAAGTCGGATTCTGAATCGACGATCATTAATCCTAATGGTTAAACTGCCAGCAAACGGATCGGTTCGATATCTAAGCCGGACTCTTCTTTAACTTCTTTGACGGCGACTTCTTTGGGCGATAGCCCAATATCCGCCCATCCCCCCGGCAAAGCCCAAGCTCCATCGATCTTTTCCTTGACCAGCAATATTTTGTTCTCCTTAAACACGACTCCGCGGATAATTGTAGCAAAAACCGGAGCTTAATGAAGAGGAAAGTTCTCGCAAAGCCTTCATATGCTAATGAAATAGCATGTCCGCATCGGGAGGCTTGTATGAGTTCAATCATTCTAATGAGCACTTTGGCGACAGCGTTATGTACGGCTATAGGCGCTCTGCCCGCGCTGCTGTTCACCCGTGTAACGCATCGCGGCAAGGATGTACTGCTCGCGTTCACGGCCGGAATCATGGTATCCGCGTCAACTTATGGGTTAATCCCCTCAGCCTTGAAGCTATCGAACTTATTCGTTCTCTCCACGGGAATTCTGCTAGGTACATTCATTCTCACCATCATGGAAAAGTTCGTCCCCCATGAAGACCCCGGACACTCCGGTCGGTCGTCTTCAGATGTCGGAAGCTCGGCTCTGTTTCTAGCCGCGATGGCGCTTCATAATTTGCCCGAGGGCCTGTCTGTAGGCGTAAGCTACGGGAGCTCCAACCAAGACTTGGGGGCTGTTGTCGCATTGAGTATCGGACTGCAAAATATTCCCGAAGGATTTCTCATTGCCCTGTTTCTGATTTCTCGAGAGATCCGAAAGTGGCTGGCGATACTGCTGGCGGCGTTCACGGGATTGATTGAACTGTTGTTCTGCTGGGTCGGTTACGTTTTTGCGGGGAGCTTCGCGGGCGTTGTCCCTTACGGGCTTGCCTTCGCGGCCGGAGCGATGCTATTCGTGGTCTACAAAGAGTTGATTCCGGAAAGCCATGGCGATGGGAACGAAAGGTTTGCTACATTCTCCTTCATTCTCGGATTGCTCACGATGATCGGTATGACAGAGCTGTTAAGATAGCGGCGGCTCTAATAGAAGTGTGTTTTAAAAGCGTTTACAATTTTGCTACCATACTACCATACAAGTATGGTAGTATGGTCGTATCAAATTTAATTTTCGGGGGTGATATCATTCGTCGTTCGAATACAATGCAGATCAGTTCCGCTCGGGATGTCGTGTATCAAACGCTAAAAGACAAAATCATCGGTATCGAGCTCCCCCCGGGTACCAGTATTTCGGAGAACGAGATTTCTCTGCAATTCAATACGAGCAGGACGCCCGTTAGAGAAAGCTTCGTCCGGCTATCGCAAGAGGGTCTGCTCGATATTTACCCTCAACGCGGAACGGTCGTGTCGCTGATCGACTTGGAATTAGTGGAAGAGGCGCGATTCATCCGCGAACAGTTGGAGTGCGCGATTATTCGTTTGGCTTGCGACAGCTTCCCTCCCGAGCAACTGAAAGCGCTTCGCCGTAATCTGCTGCTGCAACAAGCTTGTATCGAGGATCAAGACTACAAGAAGATGTTCGAGCTTGACGAAAACTTCCATCTGTTGATCTTCGAAGGCTGCAGGAAGCTGAATACTTGGGCAGTTATCCAACAGATCAACGTCCACTTGAACCGAACCCGAATGTTGCGGCTCGTAGCGGATTACAACTGGCACAATCTATTTAAACAGCATCAACTGATGGCTGACGCTATCGAGAAGAAGGATGCCGTTCTCGCGGAGAGGCTGATGAACGAGCATCTGCACCTTACGATTACCGACCAGGCGCTGCTGAAACAAAAGTATCCTCATTACTTCAAATAATCAGAGGAGCGAGAGACAGATGAAAATGGTATTCCGATGGTTCGGGGAAAACAACGATACCGTTACCTTGGAGCAGATTAAACAAATTCCCGGAGTCGAAGGAATCGTATGGGCGCTACACGACATTCCCGCCGGCGAAGAATGGCCGCTCGATAAAATCATGGAGGTCAAAGCGAAAGCCGAGCAAGCCGGATTCCATATTCAAGTTGTGGAAAGCGTCAACATCCATGAGGATATCAAGCTCGGGCTGCCAAGCAGAGACTTGTACATCGACAATTATAAGAAAACGATCGCCAGCCTGGCGAAAGCCGGCGTCAAGGTGATCTGCTACAACTTCATGCCCGTATTCGATTGGACGAGAACCGAGCTGCGCAAGCCGTTAGAAGACGGTTCGACCGCCCTTTTCTTCGAGCAAAGCCGAACTGCCAATCTCGACTTGTTCGAGATGGTGAAACGGATCAACGAAAATCCCGATTTATCGATGCCGGGCTGGGAACCTGAACGTCTGGAACGTGTGACGGAACTGTTCGAGGCTTATCGCAACGTGACCGAAGAACATCTGTGGGACAACCTTAAATACTTCCTCGATGAGATCATTCCGACGGCCGCCGCGAACGATATTCGAATGGCGATTCATCCGGACGATCCGCCGTGGTCGATCTTCGGTCTTCCGCGCATTATGACAGGCCAGGAGAATCTTCGCCGATTCTTAAAGCTTCACGATAGCCCGTATAACGGTATCACGCTGTGCAGCGGTTCGCTCGGCGCCAACCCGAACAACGATATCATAGCGATGGTTCACGAATTCGCGGACCGTATTCCTTTCGCGCACATTCGCAATGTTCGTGTGTACGAAAACGGCGACTTCATCGAGACCTCGCACCGGACGCAAGACGGGACGGTCGATATCTCGGGCATCGTGCAGGCGTTCCATCAGAACAACTTTACCGGATTCTGCCGCCCCGATCACGGACGGCACCTCTGGAACGAACAGTCCCGGCCGGGATACGGTTTGTATGACCGCGCGCTCGGCATTATGTACTTATGGGGTTTATGGGATGCGTACAGCAAGAACAAAAATTCTTAGAGAGTAAAGGCGGTAGAATTGCGATGTCCGAACTAATGCTCCACCCTTCGCTTAAAGGCAAAGTCGTCGTCATTACGGGCGGCGCCGGCGTATTATGCCGGGTAATGGCGATGGAACTTGCCCGCCAAGGCTCCCGCATCGCCATCCTGAACCGCACCGAGGCCAAAGGGTTGGAAGTCGCGGCAGAAATTCAAGCTGCCGGCGGCGAAGCCATTGCGGTCGCCTGCGATGTCACAGATACGGCCAGCGTCAGCCATGCAGCGGAGATTGTCATGAAGCAGCTTGGCTCTTGCGATATCTTGATTAACGGCGCGGGCGGCAATCACCCCAGCGCGAACACGACGAATGAAATCTTTCGACCGGAAGACGAGAACAATCCGGACATTACGACGTTCTTCGGATTGAGCGTAGACGGATTCCGCCATGTGTTCGACCTTAACTTTGTCGGAAGCTTGATTCCGACGCAGCTGTTCGTGAAGCAAATGCTCGGCAAGGAAGGCGCGACGGTAATCAACATATCCTCGATGAGCGCACCTTCGCCTATGACAAAGGTGCCCGCCTATAGCGCGGCCAAGGCTGCGATCGAGAATTTCACGCAATGGCTGGCCGTTCATCTCGCCGAGAGCGGCATTCGCGTCAACGCGATCGCTCCGGGGTTCTTCTTGACGAAGCAGAACGAGAAACTGCTGCTCAAAGAAGACGGCTCGCTCACCGACCGGTCTAATAAAATCATTATGCACACGCCGATGCGCCGTTTCGGTAAACCCGAGGATCTTCTTGGCACGTTGCTCTGGCTGGTGGATGCCCGTATGTCCGGCTTCGTCACCGGGACGACCGTTCCCGTTGACGGCGGTTTTCTCGCTTACGCGGGAGTCTAATCGCAGGAGCTGCCCCGTTAGGTTCGACTGACGACCTCGGGGCAGCTTTTTTATGATTTGTTGTCCACGATTTAGTTAGGTTTCGCCGGATTACAGGCGCGTTTCCCCCATTTCGCACGATTTAGTTAGGTTTCGCCGGACTACAGGCGCGTTTCCCCCATTTCGCACGATTTAGTTAGGTTTCGCCGGACTACAGGCGCGTTTCCCCCATTTCGCACGATTTAGTTAGGTTTCGCCCAAGCGTGTTGATTAACCAAAAAAAGTAGAAAAAAGGCCGCCCATTCGGTAAAGTGTTTGTACCCCTACAAACACCGAAATGAGGCGGCCTTCTTGAAAAAGTCTACTCCATTATGGAGAA
>NZ_VNJJ01000024.1 GCF_007786475.1 Cohnella terricola
TTTTGTCGATACGCTTTTACGCACAGATTTCTCCATACGCAAGTATCCTAGCTACGCGGGGGCTTGGCCCCTCCCGCGACCGGACTTTCACCGGCTAGATGATGCGTGCCTCTGGGCACGCATGAAACCGAAAGGGCACCCGGTTAGGGTGCCCTGAATCAGGATGCGTCCTGTTGAGCGATCGAGTCCATGACTTCTTCCGTCACGTCTTTGCCGCCACTGAAATTCGTGATCAACGAGCCGATCGTATGGATCGGTCCCCAAGAAATGCCCCACCATCCAAACAAGATGCTCAACACCGTGAACTGCGCTCCTCGTCCCTTTTCCCTGGCCCGAATGAAGTAAATGTCGGATGGACGCTTAAATGTTAATACCAGAACCGAGAAGCAAAAGTAATAGAAGACGAATTTTCCGCCTTGCTGCACCTCGTCCGCAATTTCTTGCGCAGTCATCCCTTCGATTCCGATGATTCTCATAGGGACCTTCCTTTTCTACAAAATAAGTTAAATTATACCACAACTCCGAAAATTTGATAGGGAAAATATGGTAAATAAATCGGAAGTTCAGGGAGATTTAGAATGGCCTACTGCAGCAATATGGCGTATTTCATGGATTAATGTCGTAATCCCATTCTCGATACCATTCAATCGAGCATGCGAAACATTTAACTTGATGAAGTTGTCTTGCGGAAAAGAAGGCAGATAATGCTTATCGATCGGTTCGATCCATATGGATTTCCTCTTTAGTCTCCTGATCACTTCATTGGCCGGTATGCTGTCGTGTAGTTTTATGTGGGTATGGAGTGATAATTTCCGACCTACTTCAAATGTAATAAGATTTTTATTCTCATTGAATTGTCGTTCTAAAGCTTCATAAAGGAGTTGAGATCTTTGATCATAAAAGGACTTGATTTTTTGTTTATGCCGATCAAACATGCTGCTTTTCAAATAGATTTCCAGCGCGCCTTGCGAAAGCATAGAGCTATCGATATCTTGAATTCGTTTGTATTGTGCAAATAAGGAAATCAGCATATCAGGGATAACAGCGATACCGATACGAAGTCCCGGGAAAATGATTTTGGAATAGCTTTTTAAGTAAATGACATGTGACTTGCTATCGTAGGTGTATACAGGATCCGCTTTAGCATCCTGATCCAGATCAGCCAAATAATCATCTTCAACAATATAAACATCGTATTTATGCGCTAGCGCAACGAGCTTCTTTTTCTCCTCCGTACTGTAAGAGCAACCTAATGGGTTATGAAGTCGGGGCATTGTATAAAAGAATTTAATATCTTCTGTTCTGAAAATTTCCTCTAATTCCCCGAAGTCGATGCCGCGGGATGTTCTCTTTATTCCTATTACCGGAACACCATGAGTAATCAAATGTTCAATATATAAATGATAGCTAGGTTGTTCGATTAAAATTTTCCTTTTTCCGTTTGGAAAGGGGAGAGCCGTCAAAATGGAAAGGGCTTGCTGTACCCCGGAAACGACAAAAAGGTTGCGGACCTTCGTGAATACTTGGTAATTGGCTAATTGTTTTTGCATGATGTTGAGAAGTGATGGCAGCCCTTGCGCTGTTCCGTAAATAAACAAATCTTGCTTGTATGTATCAATAGCCTTATTGACACAATGCTGAAAATCCAAATAAGGGAAAACGCGGGAGTCTGGTGAAGAAGCTGCAAAATCAACGGCTCCCTCTTCTTCATAGTTTGGGGTAATTGTCGATTTGACGACGTAATAGCCGCTTTTATCCACAGAATAAACGATGTGGCGTCGTTCAAGATCGGTAAGAGCCCGTATAACGGTGCTTTTGTTCACCTGATATTGATTGGCCAGAGCTCGAATGGAAGGCAGCTTATCCCCTTCTTTGAAGGTATGGTTAACGATTAGCTCTTCTAAATCTTTCACGATAAGCATAAATTTCTGCATTTCATTCGCTCCTATGCACATCTGTACCGATACAGATGTGCTTTTTTCTCATTGTAGCACTTGAGGCTCACGTTTAAGATGAAAACCACGGAATCATTCTATACATGAACGCACCTATCAGGAGGTAAGCCATGAAAAACGCTACTCAAAGAACCGCTGCCGCTTACATCGCAGCCATCGCTTATGCGGTAATTATTGGGTTTTCATTTTTATTCGTTAAGCTCACCGTTACCGCAGCTCATCCCTTGGATGTGCTCGCGCATCGATTTTCTATAGGTTTTATTGCTACAGCTGTCCCTTTCCTGTTCGGATGGGTTCATATTCGCATATCATTACGCGATTTGTGGAGAATAATCCCGTTGGGGCTATTTTCGCCGGTGTTGTTTTTCGCTTTTCAGACTTATGGTTTGACAAACACATCCTCATCAGAGGCAGGCATTATCCTGGCTGCTGTTCCTATATTTACCTTGCTGCTCGCTTCTTATTTCCTAAAAGAACGAACAAGCATTAGACAGAAGCTATCTCTGATTTTGTCCGTGGCCGGCGTGGTGTTCATTTTTGCAATGAAGGGCGGAAGCAGTTTCAGTACCGCGAATCTGGGAGGCATATTTTTGCTGGTGTTATCCGCGCTTTCATTTGCAAGCTATAGTGTTTTAGCTCGTCCGCTGGCGCAAAAATACAAGCCGTTGGAAATCACGTTCGTCACAATTGGGATGGGATTCATTGTTTTCATAGCTGCTTCCCTGGTCCGGCATGCAACTGAAGGCACAATTCATACATTTTTTCAGCCATTTGCTCATCCCACTTACGTTCTGGCGCTTGTCTATTTGGGGGTACTATCTTCTGTGGGGACTACACTGTTATCAAGTTTTGCGTTCTCTCGGCTAGAGGCGTCCAGAGTAAGCGTGTTTAGTAATTTATCGACGCTAATATCCATTATGGCTGGCACTTTGATTTTACATGAGGATGTCACCATCTATCATTGGATCGGTGCCATAATGATCGTTGCAGGCGTTCTAGGTACGAATAGGAAGAAAGATCAGCCGAAGACGAGCCAAGAGTAACCCTATCGAGCAATGGTCATTGCCTTTTATCAATCATACCTTCTCAATGCTGTCTAGCCGACCTTGAGCAACCGATCTTCGACCTTTATTTCCCGTATAAGCATAAAAGTTCTATCGCCGTCCTTGGACAGTGATAGAACTTTTATGTCGGAGGTTTCGTAGATCCCAAAAACAGAAATTTATTTATGCTAACAATACAATGACAAGCAATTCGAAGAGAACCAAAGTTAATATCGCAAAATCGGTGGGACCAAAAAAGAGACCTCTACTCTCCAAATAGGCGCGGTATCCCGGCGTGTTTGCAACCTTCAAATACACGTGTTGGCTGTCCGATTGCACAATGACGCCTTCGTAGATATTGCCGTCTAGGGTCTGAACGCGAACCGTTCGGTTTGTATGCATACCGCAAATATGATGGATACGATCTCGAAGTGATCTTAAAGAGGATACCGCATTAGGGTCTGCTTGGTATAAGACTTGGGGTTGGGTTTCTTGAATGGGTTGATCCATGCACATTACCTCCGAATCCTTATGAACGCTCTCCTCCATGCTATGCATGTGCCTAGCTTAAGGTTCGTTGATAAAGTGAGTCACTTCAATATGTAAAATAAAAGCCGAAGCGCAATGTAGCTTCGGCCCTGGATAAAGCGTTGGAGCGTCATTCTAGTGCTTCGTTTTTCTCACATGACGACGTTTTTTATTCGCGCTTTTTTTATTCGTACTTAAAATACCAACACCCGGTGCACCAAAACCGGCGCCAGGGAAAAAACCTAATCCTGAACCCGGGAAACCAAATCCAAATCCTGGGGCAAAACCCACTCCCGAACCTGGAAAACCTACACCCAAACCAAAGCCTGGCAAGCCAAATCCTGGCGCACCAAAACCGGCACCGGGAAAAAAGCCAAGTCCTGAACCTGGTCCACCGAACCCGAGTCCAGGGGCAAACCCTAATCCCGAACCTGGTAAGCCTATAGCCATATGCCACTTCCTCCTCACTGATATAGTGGAAATATCATATGGAATATAAATACCGGTTGATTGTATATTCGCCTTTTGGTTGATTAAGTGTTTTAGATATTCCGCTCCAACAAGGTCCCCAATTGCTCGGCCAGAACTTGATGAGTGACGGGTCTTGCATGAGTAAACCACCACTCCACGACCCCTAACTGAGCAGAGGCAATAAACTGAACGAGGACATCCTCAAGTAATCCCTGATTTTTACCCTTCGTTACATCCACTCCACTCCTCAACTCTTCAACAAGATAATCAAGGAAACGATTGCGAAAATACGGAGCGCCTTTACTGGCTAACATCATTGAAAAGAATGGGTAGTTACTTTCAAAATATTCTGCCCAGATTAGCGTCGCACTTACTAAATCCAAATCCGACGCTGACTCGCACAACCTTCTAAGTTCGTTAATATGCGATTCGATAAGCTTGTCCAGCAGATCGAATTTGTCCGCATAATGAAGGTAGATCGTACCGCGACTGACATTAGCCCTGTCGGATAGATCTTGTATCGTGATATCATCTAGATTTTTTTGAGCCATCAATTCAAGGATTGCATTCTTTAAAGCTTCCTGTGTCTTCTGTATTCGTCGATCGACTTTCGCCATTGCGGCGTTCACCATTCTTTCTATAGATGTTATACAAAAATCGCTGATCTGTTCATTAATTAACAAATCGAGCCACTTTAACAATTGCATGTTTTTCGGTTCTGTCTAAAATTATATACAGATGTTTATTTTTATATCAATGTTCAATACTTGATTATAGTTCGGTATTTGAGAAGGAGACTATTCATGGGACAGTACAAAGTGATCTGCCATATGGTAACTTCATTGGATGGAAAAATAGACGGGGGTTACTTAGAAACTCCAAGCTCTAGCTATTTTGCACAAGAGTATGAAAATATTCATCAGAAATATAATCCTAAAGCATGGATTTGCGGACGAGTTACTTTTGAAAATCACGTGACATATGGAAAACAAGTCGATTTATCTAAGTATCCGGATACCGATGGTTCTCGTGAAGATTTTATTACGGATACAAATGCTGCTGCATACGCTATTGCGATTGATCCATCAGGCAAACTAGGGTGGGAACAAGGCACGCTTGGTGAAGATTACGAAGAGCGCCGCGGGCAACCTATCATCACAGTGTTAAGTGAAAATGTAAGCAATCAATACTTAGCACATCTTCGGGCTGTCGGCGTTTCCTATATATTTGCGGGAAAAAGTACAAAGTTAGACTTACGATTGGCGCTTGATAAAATCAGCCGATACTACAACATAACCGAATTTATGCTCGAAGGCGGCGGATATATCAATGGTTCGTTCTTAAGTGCCGGGCTAGTGGATGAATTAAGTTTGATACTCGCTCCGATGGTAGAAGGGACTCGCCAATCCGTTTCGCTATTTGAATATGGCGACAATCCGTTTCAACTTGGGGTCGAGTTTGCTTTAGAAAAAGTAGAACCTCTTGAGAATAGCGGATTATGGCTGCGCTACCGATTGAAACGATGATGATGCTTGGTTAAGGCCGAAAAATTCTTCGTTACTTGTGGTAGGGTTCAGCTTAACGGGGCTATCGGCGAAAAAAAGCAAAAGGAGCTGTTGCGGAACGGCAGCAACCATCAACATCCAAATTCCATCGTAGAATTGCCTGAAGTTAGGGGGCGTAAGGTTGTAAGTTTTTCTTTATTTATTGTGCGTCTCACCTTACTACAGCAAGAAAAATATTCAACTAACGTTCTTAAATTCACGAAGCCCCACCACCTTAAGGCTCGGAGGAGCCAGCCGCAATGCGGTTAGGTGGTGCGGGTGTGTCCGGCTGATTCTGCTTCCTTGAATACTGAAATGTCTCTCCGAAATGCATCTAGCTTCGGCCGGACCAAGGGGGGCTTAATCCCCCGAAGCGTGAATATGGTTTATACGAAGACCTCGGCTTCATCGATTTAGCAAAATAAAATAAAAATGCGACATAAAGGTCGCATCGCAATTTAATAATTATAGGGATTTTGGGGTATCGAATTATTTGTAATTATTTCATAGTATTTCGCATCATTTATTAATAAGTGAGATGGATTAATTACATGAACATTAACACCTTGCTGATTTCCTTTGAATCGGATCATTCCAACGCATATAATTATTAATTCATTATTAGCACGCAGATCATGTTTAACAATCCTTAGAAAGGTCTCAAGCGCTGATTTGGTTGTCTTTTCTGGGTCAGCGTAAAAAGCATGAGGCAAATATACACTAACTTTGTATTGGTCATTATCAAGATTTAGATAGACATAATCATCAGTTTCATTAAAGTAAACATGTCGTATCTTGCCAAATACACATTTTCTATATCCTACATAGTCAGGAGTAATATGTTTAGAATCTAAACTAAAAATCTTTATTTGGGAACTTCCCTTTTCATTTATATTTCCATTATCAATTACCTCTGGCTTGCTTGATTGTTCACCTTGAAGAGTTCTTCTAGTTGTCAATCTTCTATTTGGTACTTTTTTCTTTTCTTTTGTCTTTAGGTTTTTACTTTTATTCAAAATTGTATTTATAATATGCTCATCTGTGATTGGAGCAGATTCAATTAATCCTAAAATTTTATTACGTTCAACATCACCTTTGTTTTGGAGATAATATGGGCATTCAGTGTCATGAAGATCACCTTGACCATTCCACGTGCTAAAAAATTTTACTCCATTTTTACGGTGTGTAAATTTAATCATTGCATTACATTCTGCACTTATACAATATAGATGTTCTTGGTACTTTGATTCATATAAATCCTTATCGAGATACTCATAGAACACTTCTTCTGTTTCGTCGCCATTTTGATAAAACGCCCATTCTATTTTCATTACCTTCACCTACCTAAATAGGTATAATTATCTAAATCGATAGCACCACGAATTACAGTATATATCTCTATATTTCTCGAATTTATTGACTTTCCGAGGTTTTTGTATAACGTTCTTGTATTCAAGACATCGATCCCCCTTAGATAACTCCTATCTTAGGGGGATCGACGTGTCTGCCTGGATATTCTACTTTGAAATGCTTCGGGCAGACCGAGGACCGTATGTCCCAAGCGTGAATATGGTGTTAGATGAATTTCCTGATTTCTTGAGGTGCTTAATTGCTTTTATCGTTTTTCAACAATTTTAATAATTCTATTTTCATATCTTTCTAATACTTTTCTTATTACGAACTGATCAGTCCCCCCAAATGATATATCATAACCATTCCTACTTAGTATATCGAACAACCAATTTATACTACTAGGACCACGTCCGTAATATCCATCTCTAAAAGAATCTATTATATGATTTAGATCTCTGTCATTTGCATTTACCTCAAATAAGTAGTTCTGATCGCTTCTTAAATCTCTTTTTTGTAACTTATAGATAATAAAAGGTACAATTATTGATGAAATCAATGATAATCCAGCTATTGTTAATTCTATACTGCCATTCCTGACACTCTTAATAATAGCTTTATTTCTAAAGTTTTTAAGTACGTTATCTTCCCTTGTAAGTGGGAATCTACTTTTAACACGACTTGAATTATACACCATATCAATTCCTTCGCTATCACGTCTTTCTAATAATTCAGAAAACACAATTAGATGATAAATATCAATTGATAAATAACCCAAATCATATAGCGAATTTTCACCTAGATCAAACTTCAACGTTAGTTCGTACCCATGATTTTCCACATCTCATTCTCCTTGTTGTATAACTTATTTGCATTCCGATAAAATCCATATTAAGTAAAATACTCTCTTCATATTTTCAATAAAATATCGAAGATAAACATCGAATAATTCGGGCCTATATTTTGTGGTTTTAGTTTTCAGGAATTTCATCTAACGTTCTTGTATTCACGACGTCCAACTCCCTTAAGTCCGTAGGGCGGCTGCGACGCGGTTCGGGAGTTGGATATGTCCGGCCGCTTCTACTTCCCTATATCTGAGTTCTCTTCTATCGAATCCTCTCCAACTTCTGACGGACCGAGGGGCAACGCCCCTATGCGTGAATATGGTTTAGCCGATGTCTTAGACTTCATCGAATAACATTCGGTCAGTATATCAATTTTATTATTGTGTTTACTCCATCAATTAATTCTGTTACTTGTTCTTTACTAGGGTCTTTATCTTTTTGGTGACTGCAAATATTTCTAATGTCCGCCAATAACTGAATTTTACGCCAAGTTGGAACATCATATATTCCCTCGGACTTTAGTGGATCATTTAAATCGGAAATGGTGGGATTCTTCTTGGTTATTTTTATTCCATGATTTATTGCAACACGCTGTAAATGGCGTTCTAAAACAACACCTGCAAGAGCACCTGCTGCACGTAAATTAATTTTCACTAGCTCCAATGCTGCCCCCAGCTCAGAGTCTTGTAGGCTTGTAAATAGGTGTCCTTCAACATCTTCCAAAACTGTATCTATTCTGGATGATAAAGAATTCAGTATTTGAAATTGATTAATTAATCTTATTTTGGCTACTGCTTTGTGTTCAAAATTACCACTATTGGGGCTTACTCCTCTTGTATAATCTTGAATGCAATAAGTCATTGAGGTAAGCGACTTCCTCTTTGGATCCGCCTGGTATAAGGCGATAAATTCATCTATTCGATCTTTGCCTAGTGTCTGTAAGATCCTCAGTGCTCTTGAATACCATGATTGATAACTATTACCAAATTGTAAAATTTTATGTTCATCGAGAAGTCTGAACATTTCATCTTTTTCATTTGCTAGCGAAGAAATCTGGTCCTTAATCTCTAGTTTTACGCTCACATTCTATGCCCCCAATAATAGATTAATCATAGATTTCGCCTAACGTTACCGTGTTCACGACGTCCTTTCACCTTAAACTGCCTGACGAACGACTAGTTCGATCGGCTGACCACGATGCGATTTAGGTGTACGGATGTGTCCCGGCTTCTACTTCTCCGATTTCTCTTCCGGGACCGAGGCGGCTTGTCCGCCGATGCGTGAACACATTGTTATATGAAGTCAATGCCTTCGTGATAAATCAATCAAAATATTAACTTTCCTGTAAATGTGTTTTTAAGTATTCAAATATCCCTAATGAAATTTCCTTATTAATCTTTAAACTTAGTTTATTTTCTTCTGTGAAAGTATTCAGATTAATGTAATTCTGTTCTATAAATTTTGCCAGATCATTTCCGTCAAACTCTACCATATGTCCTGCATCAGTTCTTATTGTCTTAGTTTTCTTGCAGTAAGAGTGCATTAGTAATGTTAGTCCAGTATTCCTTGTTCGAGTATCCAAAAAGTAAAACCACGGAATTCCTATATTAATAGATCCTTTTAACCAGTCCATTATTTCGGGGATTTGGAATATTTCTCTTTCATCTTCATCATATGCAGGAAAAAATATATCCAGTGTTGCTCTGGATTTTATCAGCATATCTTTATTCTTCGATAGTCTGTCTATAAAATTTATTATGTAATCATAGCTACCTGTTAGTATTTCTTTTTGGGGAATTGCTACAACTCTGAAACTGGCATCTTGAAGTGTAGCGTCAATAGCCCAATTGAATTTTATTTGATCTTCATAATTAATAATTGGACCTGCTGTTTGAAAAAGTTCATCTTTAAAATTACTTATAAGCAAATTATCTTTTGGGACTTCTATCCACCACCTATCGCCACTGTTTGGTGATGTTTTATTTATTTCAAACATTACCCAATTCATACGTTTGAAACTTCCGTCCATTATTACAATATAAACTGGAGATTGACTGTTTAAATAGTAGTTCAAATGCTTACTCTCACCAAAAAACTTATATCCTCCAATAGTTCTTGATCTAAAAAAAGAATCTCCATGTTTCAATTGAATGCCAATAAGTTTTCCAGAAACGTTTTCATTTTCCACAAGTTCAATGTACCCATCAATTCCAAAATCGTTTTCTTGATTAATTGGATGATAAATACAATTAAGTTCAGCATTTATAAAGTGTTGAAAGAATGTCTGGCCAACGGTTCCTTTTAATTGATTTTTATTTCTTTTTGGAAAAGACATATTAAATTCCTCCTATCATAAATAGCATTTAGCATTGATTTCATATAACGACTTTCTTGCGAAATTCGCAAATAACATAAGTTCGAAAATATTTACGAAAACAGAACTTTCTACACACCATAATTTTATCACAGAAATGGAGAAATTTGTCGTATATCCCATGCAAAAATCCCCCTAGAGCCTGTTCTAGAGGGCTTTTTTCTATAACCTTCGGTACTACTCTTCCAATGCCCTTCTAACTATTTATCACCCCACTTATACGGTCCCTTATTGAACTCCGTACTGTGCTTGGCTACCTGCATCAAGCATCATCCGATCTCGGGGAACATGTCGCACGGCTGTTACTTATTCCTTTATTCCATATCAACCAGTTACTTTCTCTCAGTGTCTCAGCGCCATGTTATATCTCCATGCAGCCGCAGACCGCCGTACCACTCATCCATTCCCTTCAATTTCGCCCAGTCCTTCACTCCCGCTAGTACTTCCACCCCTACCTCCGTTAATGCGACTTCGCAATTTTCAAAGGATGGGTAGTTTTCTTTTGATAATCCGGAAAAGGATAAGGACACCGCAGCTCCAAAAGTGCATTCGGTCACTCCGGGTATATTTCTCTGCAGACCAGTATATCTCCGCCGATATTCCCCTTCCTTAACTTATTGCCGGCAGAATCTCTGTTGACGATATGGAGCATCGAAACTCCCCCTACGTAAAGATCGTGCATGGCAAAAACATTTATAAATCCACGCCCCTTCCCTGACACGCAGATGTCAACAATGAAAGCTTATGATGATCTCAGATGATTGCACGCCAATCAATTCAGGTACGAGAAAGGGATGGGGCATTGTGGAAAAAAAGCACAACAAGCTAGCTGTAATCGTGGGAGGACTATTGCTCGCCATTCTGATGGCGTCCATGGACAACACGATCGTGTCAACGGCGATGGGAACCATCGTCGGGGAAATGGGGGGACTCGACAAATTCGTATGGGTTACGACGGCTTACATGGTTACAGAGATGGCGTGCATGCCGATCTTCGGCAAGCTGTCCGATATGTATGGTCGCAAGCGTTTCTTCATCTTCGGGATCCTTGTGTTCATGGTCGGCTCTGCACTATGTGGATTGGCTCAGTCGATCGTCGAGCTAAGTCTATATCGGGCCGTTCAAGGCGTCGGTGCCGGGGCGATGGTGTCCATCGCGTTCACGATTCTGTTCGACGTCGTCTCCCCTAAGGATCGCGGTAAAATGATGGGGGCGTTCGGCGCGGTGTTCGGCCTGTCGAGCGTCGTTGGACCGCTGTTAGGCGGCTATATCACCGATCACGCCAACTGGTCGTGGATCTTCTATATCAATCTGCCGCTCGGTTTCATTGCCCTGCTCTTGGTTGCGGCGTTCTACAAGGAGTCGGCACAGCATTCGAAACAAAAGATCGATTGGGCCGGCGCCATTCTACTCGTCGGGGCCGTCGTTTGCTTCATCTTCGGACTCGAGCTTGGCGGCAAAACCTATGCGTGGAGCTCCCCGCAAATTATCGGCTTGTTTGCCGGTTTCGCGGTTCTTGCTCTCTTGCTCGTCATTGTGGAAAAGCGGGCTGAAGAACCGATCATCTCGTTCGGCTTATTTCGCAGCAGATTATACACGACAAGCAATCTGGTCGCCATGCTCAGCGGGGCAGCGTACATGACGGCGGCGATTTTCATTCCGATCTACGTGCAAGGCGTGCTTGGCGGATCGGCCACCAATTCAGGGCTGACGCTTCTGCCGATGATGATCGGCTCGGTCGTCACCGCGACGCTCGGCGGATTCCTGATGACCAAGCTGCAATACCGTACGATTATGATCGGGACGCTAACGATACTGCTGGCCGGCCTTGCTCTCCTTTCGCAAATTACTGTAGAATCTTCTCGACTTCTCATTACCGTGATTATGATTCTTATCGGTCTGGGGATCGGCGCTACCTTCTCGGTGTTAAGCACCGCCGTGCTTCATTCGTTCCCGGCGACGCAGCGCGGAGCTGCAACCGCGACCTTGAATTTCAACCGCTCGCTCGGCATGGCGCTAGGCATTACCATCTTCGGAATCGTGCAAAGCCACAGCCTGGTCTCCAAGCTCACGCAGTCTTTAGGAGCAAATAAGATCGCAATCCCGGCCGACCTGGATATAAGCGATCCTCATTCGTTGCTCATCCCGGCGTTCCGTCAATCCGTCGATACGCGGCTGCTGGATACGATTTCGAACGGGCTGTCGAATTCGATTGGAACAACCATCGCATGGAGCCTTATTCCCGCTGTTCTAGCGCTGATTGCCGCCTTCTTGATGACGAAGGATAAGATGGACCCGGCTGCGGAAGGAGAAGGGTTCGCAACAGCGCATTAAGATGAATGAATATATCGGCTGACGTCATGCCGGTTTAGGAGCGATAACGATGAAGCTTGAACGACTGATGACCATTACCATTCTGCTGCTCAATCGGAAGAGGATACAGGCGCAGGAATTGGCGGATCGCCTGGAAGTGTCTCTGCGCACGGTTTACCGCGATCTCGATACGCTCGGTCAGGCTGGCATTCCCATCGTTTCTTATACCGGCATGGAAGGCGGTTATGAGATTATGGACAGCTTCCGGCTGGATCGGCAATTGCTATCCTTCGACGAGCTGACTGCCCTCTCAACCGCACTCCGCGGTCTCGAATCGACGAAAGCCTACGATCCCTCGAATATGGACCTGCTGCTCAGCAAAGTAGGCGCAATGGTGACGCAAGCCGAGCAAGGGCGAGCAGGAGAAAGCGAGCGTATCCATATTGATTTTACCCCTTGGAAAAATAGCGAAGAGGACCGAACCCGCTATGATTCGCTTCGCCAAGCGGTGAATGATCGGAAGCTCATTCGCTTCAAGTACACGAGCAGAAAAGGGGATGAGCAGGAACGCGAGGTTGAACCGATGGCGCTCGTGCTCAAAACCTATGCATGGTATCTTCACGGCTATTGCCGATTGCGCGGAGACTACCGGATATTCAAGCTATCGCGAATTCGGGAGCTCAAGGTGCAGTCCGAAGATTTCGTTCGCCGAGCGGAGTCGCTAGCGGAGCTGAATGACCGATGGGTGAATCCCAAGGCGAATGAGAAGCACGAGGCGATTCCGGTTGTCCTTCAGTTTAAGGCATCCGCTGCTGTGTCCGCGATGGACCGGTTTAATGAAAGCGAAATCGAACGGCTGCCGGACGGAAAGCTTATTGTGCGAACAACCTACCCGAACGAGAAGTGGCTGATCGCAAACGTGCTTCACTATGCGACGGACGCCATCGTGCTTGAACCCGCCGGAATTGCCGCGAGGATCAGGCAGGCTGCGCTGGATATTGCGGAACAGTATGCCGTACCCGATTCAGACTAAGCTAAGGAAGGATAAACCCATGATGTCATTAAGCGGAAAAGTAACAATCGTGACCGGCGGAGCTAATGGAATAGGGAGAGCGACGTGTATGCAGTTGGCGAAACGGGGCGCGAAGGTGGTTGTCGTCGACTTGGAGAACGATCCGGCAGCCGAATCCGTCGTGTCCGAGATTGCCGCCAATGGCGGTGAGGCCATGCTGATTCAAGCGGATGTCCGCAGCGCGGAGCAGATGAGCGGACTTGTCGGAGCCGTAAAGAGCGCTTTCGGACGAATCGACGTTCTTGTATGCAATACACGCACGGAAGCGGAAACCGCAGCCTTTGCCGAGCTTTCCTGGGAGCAATTCGAACGACAGCTGACGGATGAATTGAAGGCGGCCTTCGAGCCGACGAAGGCGGTCATCCCCACGATGACGGAGCAGCAATTCGGCCGGATCGTCTACTTGTCCAGCACGGAGGGCAGAGATCCGACACCACAACATATTGCATTCGGCACGGCCAAAGGCGGGCTCGACGCCTTCGCCCGCTATATTGCCCAAGAATTCGGCCCCTATGGCATCTCGGCGAATGTCGTCGCTCCCGGTTTCGTGAGATCGCATGAGCCTCTGATGATCTCCGATGAAGAGAGCCGCGTTGTCGGCAGCTTCACGCCGCTTGGCCGGATCGCCGAGCCAGAGGATGTGGCGGGAGTTATTTCTTTCCTTGCCGGGGATGATGCGCGATTCTTAACAGGAACCTACACGCCTGTAACCGGCGGGCTTGTTATGGAATAAACCCGCCACAGCTCCTTCATAACGAACTCTTATTTCCACTCATCCGCCAAAATGGCATAAATGCAATCGTCATACCATTGATCATTCATCCGATAACTTTTGATAAAATGGGCTTCTTTTCTAAACCCCAGATTTTCAAGAAGCTTAATCGACTTCAAATTGTCAGGATCGACGGACGCTGTAATTCTATGCTTACGAAGTCCGTCAAACAAATAATCGATCACTGCCCGAACCGCCTCGGAGGCATATCCATTACCTTGGAAATCAGGAGAAAGAGTAAAACCTAGTTCAACCTGAAAATCATCATCCATAAAGTGAATGCCGACATCACCGACAAGCTGTCCATTCTTCAGGCAAACAGCCACTTGCAACCATGAATCTCTCGTGTTCGGCACAATAGCCGTATTCGCGGAGATAAACTTCTCGACATCGTTGAGATCGGCCGGTCTCCATGACTGATACTTATAAACCTCAGGCAAAGAACGATATTTGAAAAAGGGATCCTTATCTTTCATTTCCAGTGTTCTGATAAGCAATCGATCCGTTGCAAGCCTATTGAAACTATTCATAAGATGTCTCCCTCTCCAATCAACAAGATTTCCGGGCTCCCTGTATCCTCTTCTAACATCACAAGCCATGCAGCCGTTACACCTTTAATGCCGACTTATTATATCGCAAAAATACAGGTAAATAATAATCCATCCCTTATCAAGCGGTGAAAAAGTAAGGGAGCTGCTCCGAGGACAGCCCCCTTCTATTATCTTGGTTTCCATTTGCCCCGGAAAAGAATGTTAGAAGACAGGATAGGGGCACTCCCCGATCCTGTATTTTTAGTGTACGCCAGTACCAGTGGTTTTATTGGGGCTTGTCCAGGTGATTTTCTTCCTCTCACAATCCTCCAAAGCCAAGCACCGGCCGCAATGACGAGGAACCAGAATTTTTTCACCACAATCACAATAATCCCAATCAGTCCGGCTTTCTTGGCAATGGCAAGTGCGGTACCTCCTAAGATCAGACCAGCCAATCCGTAACCCGCAACCTTGTCAGTTGAAGCATCGAAATCCTCGTACCGTTGACCAGCTTTGGTCGTCAGCCCGCTGAGCACCAACTTTTCCATTTCAGCGGCGTCAGCTTGCGAAGCGTCTCCTACGCCTGTTGCGATCGTTCGGAACGGCGCAGCGCGTAGGTCGTACCCGCGCACGTTTGCCACCAGATGCGGCCCGCACCGTCCGAAGAAGCTTCGACGGCCGAGCCGTCCTCGGCTACGACTTCGACGAATGCGTCCCCGCGCATGCGTACGACGCATGCGCCGTCCCTCAACGCGCGAATGCGCGCTTCGCGCAACGCGCCGCCGCTCCACGTGATGCCGACCGTCCAGCCGCCCCGCGCGCGCAAGCCTTCGACATCGCCTTCGCTCCACGCGATCGGCAGGGCAGGCAGCAGACTAAGCTCGCCAGTATGGCTTTGCAGCAGCATCTCCGAGATGCCCGCGGCGCCGCCGAAATTGCCGTCGATCTGGAACGGCGGATGATTATCGAGCAAATTCGGCAGCGTCGAATGCGCCAGCAGCGCCTGCACGTTGTCGTGCGCCTTCTCGCCGTCCTCGAGTCTCGCCCACAGATTGATGATCCACGCCCTGCTCCAGCCGGTGTGCCCGCCACCGTTCGCGAGACGCCGCTCGAGCGTCACCCGCGCGGCTTGCGTCCATACCGGCGTTGCTTCGGGCGACCAGCCCGTACCGGGATGAAGAGCAAACAGGTGCGAGATGTGCCGATGTCCCGGCTCGGCTTCCTCGTAATCTTCCAGCCACTCCATCAGTTGGCCGTGCTTGCCGATTTCAGGCTGCGGCAATCGTGCGCGCAGCGTCTTCAGCCGCATCGCGAAGTCGTCGTCTACGCCGAGAATGTCGGCAGCCTTGATGCACGCAGTGAACAGCTCGCGCAAAATCTGGCTGTCCATGGCCGGCCCTGCGCACAGGATGCCAGGTCTTCCATCCGGCAGCAAATACGTGTTCTCCGGCGACACCGAAGGCACAGTAACGACGCGCCCATCGGGCAGATCCGTCAAGAAATGTTCGAAAAAGACGGCCGCCTCTCGCAGTGTCGGATACGCCCGCTCCAGGAAAGCGCGGTCGAGTCCGTAGGCGTAATGCTCCCACAGGTGCAGGCTGAGCCAGGCGGCGCCCATCGGCCAATACGTCGCGGGCATGTACAAATCCTGCGGCGCGGTGTCCGCCCACAGGTCGGTATTGTGATGGGCGACGAACCCTTCCTCGATGCCGTACATCGTCCGCGCGGTACACCGCCCCGGCTCGCGCATCCGCTCGAGCAGGTCGAAAAGCGGCTCATGGCATTCGGCCAGGTTGCCGTTCTCGGATGCCCAGTAGTTCATCTGGGTGTTGATGTTGATCGTATATTTGCTATCCCACGGCGGCAAAATGCGGTCGTTCCAGATGCCCTGCAGGTTGGCCGGCAACGAGCCTGGACGGCTGCTGGCGACGAGCAGATAACGGCCGAACTGATAGTAGAGCGCCGTCAGCCCCGTATCCTCGGCCCCTTCGCTTACGCGTGCAAGACGTTCGTTCGTCGGCAGCGTGTCCGCGTTCTCATCTGCGGATCCGAGTCTGATCGAGACGCGCCCCATGAGCGAGCGCACATCGTCCGCATGCCGCTCACGCAGCGTATCGTAGGCGGTCTGGCTCACTTGGTCCGCAGCCGAAAGCGCCTGCGCCTCCGGGTCCGCGAATCGGAACGAGGTCGCCGCGGTCAATACGAGCGTGACGCTATCCGCGCGGTCGATGAGCAGATGTTCGCCAATGATCGAAGAGCTCCCCCCTACGGCGGTGGCGCGCAGCACGGTACGGAAGTCGACGCCTCCCGCTCCTCCGCCATTACCTCTCATCACGATCGTCCCTGCGTCCGCCTTGACGATCTCGTCGTAGTAGCGGTTGCCCGGCCCGCGCGTCAGCCGCGTCAAGAAGCTGATCGCGCCGGGGCGGTCAGCCGTCAGCCGGATGACGATCGCCTCGTCCGGGAAGCTCGCGAATAGCTCGCGCTTGAACAAGATGCCATCCGCCCGGTATCTTACCGCTGCGATGCCGGTCATGATGTCGAGCTCCCGTTCGTAATCGGACGTTTCCCTGCTGTGGAGGAACGTCAGGCTCAAATCGCCGAGCGGCACGTAATGGCGCTGCGTCTCGGGAACGCCTGACAGCGCGAGCAGCGATAGCCGCTGCGCCTCCTCCGCGTCGCCTTCGAGCAGCAGACGGCGGATCGTCTCCAGATGGGCGAGCGCGTCCGGATTGTTGCGATCCCGCGGACCGCCGTACCAGAGGCTGTCTTCGTTCAGCGCCAGCTTCTCCTCCGCGGTGCCTCCATAAATCATGGCCCCCAGACGGCCGTTGCCGATCGGCAGCGCCTCGTTCCATTCCGCTGCGGGAGCCGTGAAGGTAAGCTTGTAGGCGGCGCTGCGGCGCCGCTCCGTATTACTGCTGTTCATATAGGCGAACCCCTCTCCCGAAAGGCGTTAGTAATCACAAGACCGGGACGATGGCGTCCCGGTCAGTCTTCTTGCTGAGTCTTTCTTGGCGGCCAGCCCTCAGATAAGGTCGAAGTCTTGCGATACGGCGATCTTGACTGAGCTCGAACCGATCATGACCCGGAATACGCCGGGCTCGACGACCCACTGCAAATCCCGGCCGAGGAGCCGCAAATCTTTGCCTGTCAAGCCAAAAGAAACGGTTGTCTTCTCGCCGGCTTTCAGACGGATGCGCTTGAATGCGCGCAAATCTTTGTCCGGCCGCGCGATCGAACTGACCAGGTCGCCGACATATAGCTGTACGACTTCGTCGCCATCGCGGCCACCCGTGTTCGTCACATCGACCGACACCCGGATTTCGGGGTCCGGCAATCCCTGCGCAACGTCGACCCGCAAGCCGTCGTAGTCGAACGTCGTATAGCTGAGCCCGTGTCCGAACGCGTAAAGCGGAACGTTGTCGCCTTCGACGTAAAAGCGGGAGCCGCCTCGTCTGCGGTTGTAGTAGACCGGAATTTGGCCAAGCGTCCGCGGGAACGAAATCGGCAGACGACCCGCCGGATTGTAGTCGCCGAACAGCACTTCGGCCATCGCGTCGCCGCCCCGCTCGCCGGGATACCAGGCTTCGATGATAGCGGGAATATGGTCCGCCTCCCAGCCCATCGTAATCGGGCGGCCGTTCTGGAGTACGAGCACGACCGGCGTGCCGGTCTCGTATACCGCCTTCAACAGTTCGAGCTGCCGGCCCGGCAAGTCGAGGCTAGAACGGTCGACGCCTTCTCCGCATGTACGGCGGTCATCGCCGAGCGCGACGATAGCTACGTCCGAACGGCGCGCCAGCTCGACCGCCTCCCGGATGCTGGCTGTCTCGTGATTCCACCCCAGCATAATGGACACTCCGTTCGTGTCCTTGCAGTATTCGAGACGAATATCGTAGCTGCGTCCCGCTTCCAGATGGACGGGTACGATCGCTTTCGCGCTCTTGTCCTTGCCCCAGCCGTCGACAATCAGCTCGCCGTCCAGCCACAGCCGCATGCTATCCGCACTGACCGTGCCGATATTGCCGCTCACGTCATGCGTCGGCACAAGCTTACCCGTCCAGCGAACGGAAAAGTGGAAAGACGGAACGCGCTGATCCGGCTTTGCGATTACCCAGTTGAAGTCGATCGACGGGTCGAGACGCGTCAACACCGGCTCGCCGGCCAGCTCCGGGTTATCGAAGTATTCACCTTGCAGCCCGGCGTTGCCGAATCCGTCGACGAAGCTGCCGATCGGGATAGCATCCAGCTCGTTTTCGAGAATACCCGTCCCTTTGGCGTACGACACCGTCGTCCCCGCCGATACGCTATTGCGGATGCCCTGCAGCAGCGTCACCGGCTCGAACCCTTCGATATACGGCGTATAGTCGCCAAGACGCGCGACGTTCGCGCTCGGTCCGATGACCGCGATATGCCGCAGCGATTTGCTCAGCGGAAGCGTGCCGGCTTCGTTTTTCAGCAGCACGATGCCTTCGCGGGCCGCCTCGAGCGCGACATCGCCGTGTGCAGCGCTGCGCACGACGCGTCCGGACAGCGTCGGATCGATGTACGGCTTCTCGAACAGGCCGAGCATGAACTTGACGCGCAACACGCGGGAAACGGCTACGTCCACGGTTGCTTCCGCGATCTCTCCGCTTTCCACCATCTGAATGATCGCGTTCTGATAGACGTCGTGCGGGTAATCGTAATATTGCATGTCGCAGCCCGCCTCGAGCGCTTGACGAATCGCATCCCGCTCCGTCCCCGCCGTGAAATGCGAACGCTGCAGGCGCGAGATCGCGCCGAGGTCCGAGCGCACGAAGCCCGGCATGTTCCACTTGCCTCTCAGCACGCCGGTAAGCAAGCTTTCGTCGGACGCGCAAGGTACGCCGTCTATCGAGTTGTAGGAGCACATCGCGTTAACTGCGCCGCCCTCGACGAAAGCGTCTTCAAATATCGGCATATAATACGTCTCGATCTCGTTGATCCCAAGCGACGTCGCCGACTGGTTCAAGCCGCTCTCGGGCACGCCGTGTACGGCGAAATGCTTCGGCTCGGCAATGATCGTATGATCTGTGGCGAGCGATTCGCCCTGCAGACCTTTGACCATGGCGACGCCCATCCGTCCGACCAGATGCGTGTCTTCGCCATACGTCTCCTCGACGCGGCCCCAACGCGGCTCACGGGCAAGATCAAGCACCGGACCAAAGCTCTCGTGAATGCCGAAGCTTCTCGTCTCGGCGGCGATCGCTTTGCCGATTGACTCCGCGACGGCCGGATTCCAAGAGGATGCAGTCGTAATCGCATGCGGGAAAACGGTGCAGCCCGGACGGGTCAGCCCGTGAAGCGCTTCCTCGCTAAACAGCATCGGAATGCCGAGTCGGGTACGCTCGACGGCGTAACGCTGCAGCTCGTTGTTCACTTCGGACGTACCGTACAGGTCGTGAATGCAGCCGATGCCGTCATCGCCGATCGCTTCCTTCACTTTGTCCCACTCGATCGTCGCGTCGTTCGCCATGACGGTGTCCATATGCGGATGCTGGGCGCTCATGAACGACGTGCCGAAATATTGATCCAGTTGGCGTACTTTTTCCTTGATGGTCATGCGGCCCAGCAAATCCGTGATTCGCTCTTCAACGGGCGCTTGCGGGTTGCGATACAATGCTGACTTCTCCTCTGACATGGGCGAAGACCTCCCCTTACGGTTATATGATTCGGAACTATCTCTACTATAAAAAAGAACCCCCGACAGTTCCTGTCAGAGGTTGCGAACGACCCGTCATTTTTTGTTGCGGAACTGCGAGGGGGTCAAGCCGCTTACTTTTTTGAAGACGCGGTTAAACGTCTCGATGCTGTTAAAGCCCGCTTGAAAAGCGATATCCGTCACGGATTCCCCGTGGCTGCTCTGCAGCAGCGACATCGCGACGTTCGCACGGAATTCGTTGACGTAGTCCACGAATCCGGCACCCGTCGCTTCCTTGAAGAAACGGGAAAAATACGTCGAACTGAAGCCCGCCAAGTTCGCGGCTTGCTGAAGCGTAATATCAGAAGCGTAGTCCCTTTCGATGTACGCCATCACATTGCGCAGCCGTTCCAGCTGTTCAAGCTGCCGGGTCCGTTCCTGCTGCGAGAATGCCTCCATCGGCACAGAGCGAATAATGGCAGCGCCCAGGTCGTGAATGCGGGCTTTGATGATGAGCTCGAACCCATCGCCGCCTTCGCCCCACTCGTGCAAAATGGCACAGATGATCGGCTCGAGCTTCCCGTGCAGCTCGTCTTCCGGGGTAAGCAGCGGCGACGAGAACCGGCGGCCGAAGACGCCTTCGGAATAGTCTCCGAAGACGGACCTGCCGATCTGGAGAATGATTTTGCCGCAGCCTGCCGGATTCGGGTAGAAGCGGTGAACGGCGCAAGAGCTGATCAGCAGTATATCCCGGCTCTTCAGGGCGTACGTATCGTCATTGATGGCGATGTTCATATGGCCTTCGAGAATGTGGACGATCTCGATTTCCTCGTGCCAGTGCGAAGGCGTGCCGGCCTCCTCGTGGCCGACGATAATTTTGTGCGGATTGTTCGTCTTCAGCGCGATTTTCTCATGCCAAGGGTTCACGGCGGTAGTCTCCCCACGGTCGGCGTCGTTGTCCCCAGTGTAGCCTATTTGCGGACAGGTCACAAGAAACGGGCATCGCGGCCGGCATCGATTGAGGGAATACATCGGTAAGATGACCTTCATCCCACGTGAACGTACTGTTTGTCCGCGAAAGTTGAGTTAGTAAGTAACCTTCACGGTTTTGATTTCGAACGGCCGGAAGACGAGTTCGGCCTCGCTCTTTCCGCCCAGCGACTCGATTCGTTCCTCCAGCATGTTGGTGATTTCCTCCGCTTTGGCCTGGCCGCCAAGGATCAGTTTCGTACGTGTATACGTCCCTTCCGCCTCGTATAAACGAAGGATGAACGCACGCTCTGCGTCCTCGCATGGCTTGATCGCTTCGATCAGCACATTGTCGGCGTCGACGCGCGCAAATTGCTTCCCGTCGACTTGGCCTTCGACGACAATCGGCCGGACGTTTAACTCATAAGCCGGGTGGATGACCGAAGTGGCGCCGAAACCCTCGTCATGCGGATAGAAAGAATAAGTGCATGCGTGAACGCCCTTGTCTCCCCTGAAATCGGGACGCACGCCGCCTTTATGCAGGGTCAGCCGCATTTCGCCGTCCTGTACGGAAATGCCGTATTTGCAGTCGTTGAGCATCGCGACGCCGTAGCGATTCTCCGACAGATCGCTGTATTTGTGGTTGACCACCTCGAACATGGCCTTCTCTTCGTTCGTATTCCGCGTCGTCGGACGGCGGAGATATCCGAACTGCACCTCCTGGCGGGCAAAATCGGTCAGGATCGACGTGCTGAACGCCGTTTTCAGCAAACGGTGATCGTCCTGCCAATCCATAACCGTCTCGAACCGCACTTCCGGGCTCGACGCGAAGAAAATCATGTCCTGCCGTAGAGTCGAGCGCGATGACAGCCGGTATTCGCTGCGGATGCGGAATTCGGCCGCGCCGTCGGCAACGACTCGGCGGGACAGCAGCTTGGCGGAAGGAGCCAGCTTCATCTCGATGTCGGCATCGATGTCCCAGCTGTCCCATGCCTGCGGAACATCTTCGGCCATCAGGAACGTATTCAGCGGATGTCCGGCGCCGCGGAGCTCCCGCCCGTTTCTTTGATCCACGAACGAGGCGATATAGCCCTCTTCATCAAAAGTCACTTGGGCGAAAGGCGTTTGCAGTGTATTCCCTACGTATACGAACGGAGAAGCTCCTGACGGCTTGCCTGGAACCAGCTTCAGAGAAACCGCCGACAGCGCCGGGACGGTCAGGCCGGATAGCGCGAGCATGTGTTTGCCGTCCAGATCCTCGATCGCCTGCTGCACATAGTCGCCTTCGACCGTCCAATCGCCGTCGACAGGCAGATAGACCGTATCCGCGCGGTCAAAAGACAGCGTATTGATCACGGACAACGTGTGGGCCTCCGGACGAGCGGTGATCCGCTCGTGCAGCAGCTTGCTTCCCACTTGCAGCAACTCGGTCATTTCCTCAATGGCCTGGTCATGCGCCTTCGGAATGGAGGTGCCGGGCAGCGTGTCATGAAATTGGTTCACGAGCAGCGTTTCCATGAGCGGGCGAATGCCTTCGTCGGATGCGATGCGGCCTGCCTGTACGGCTTCGCGGACCGTAACGTACTCCAGATCACGCAGCAGGAATTCTGCTTTGCGGTTATTGCGTTTGATGTTGTGCTGGTTCGTCAGCGTTCCGCGATGCAACTGCAAATACAGTTCACCGGTATGCGTGGACGGATTCACGATCGACTGCTCGAGTTTGCGCATGAATTCCCCGGCTGTGATGTGGGCCGAGCGCGGTACGCCTTCCAAATCTTTAACCCGGCGGGCCATCTCGATCATTTCGAACTGCGGACCGCCGCCGCCGTCGCCGAAACCGTACGAGATCAGCCGCATGTTGTTCACGGTTTTCTCGCGGATCGGATCGCGGCTGTGTTTGCCGTCCACGACGTAGTCGATCAGGCTGGCCGCGTCGGGCCACACATGCGTTCTGTTGAAGTGGGTGAGAACCTGCGTTCCGTCGATACCTTTCCAGTAAAAAGTCTCATACGGAAAGTCGGTGGTGTCGTTCCAACCCAGCTTGGTCGTCAGAAAATAGTCGACGCCGCAGCCCTTCATGATTTGCGGAATAGCCGCACTGTATCCGAACGTGTCCGGAAGCCAGAACGCGTTGGAGGTGTAATTGAAATATTTTTGCGTGTAGCGCTGTCCCCACAGAAACTGACGGATCATCGATTCCCCCGAGGTCAGATTGCAGTCGCATTCCACCCACACCGCGCCATTCGGCTCGTACCGTCCTTCCTTGACCATTTGCTGGATATCCTCGAACAAGGCCGGATAATGCTTGCGGATCATTTCGGTGTGGTAGGTGGAGCTTTGGATGAACTTGTATTCGGGATAGCGCTGCATGAGGCTGATCTGGTTGGAATACGTGCGCGCGCACTTCTTGATCGTTTCATCCCGGTGCCACAGCCAGGCCGTATCCATATGCGAGTGCCCGATCAAGCCGGCGAATGGTGCAGACGCGGAATTGGTGGCCTTGAGCACTTCCTTCAGATAAGGGCTCGCTTTACGCAGCGCGGCGAAAAAGTCCTCCGATTCGACCGCATCGTACGAATAGTAGAGCACTTTATGCACTTCCGTTAACGCATTCACGACCTCGGCCCGCCGGAAGCTGTTCGCATCCAATTCGGCGGCAAGCTGGTTCAGCGTTTTCAAATCAAAATAGAAATCGGCGGCCTCCTCGTTCATCAGGCAGATTTGAACGCCGCCGTATTCATAGTCGAAACTGCGCATTCCGAGTTCTTCGAACGGCATACAGCCCTTAACGTAGTGCCCAGCGTAATATTCGAGCGCGATATCGATCGTCTCGCCCTCTGCAACATTTTGCTTAAGCAGATCGCAATAGTGGTTGCCGTGTCCCGTCACGACGATTTTACTGGCAAAGGTGCCGAAAGGCTTGCCGTTCACCCACAACATCGCTTCATATCCGCCGATTTTCGGCATGATGTATAGTGTTTTGCCGGCATATCGCGAAGGAACCGTGTAAGCCCCCTTAAACCAACAATATGTTGCTTCACCTTGATAATGGTCCCCGGGTAGGCATTCCTCGAACTTGTTATCGTCCGGGATGTCGTGCCACTGCCGGTCGGTATGGAATTTGCGCATTGCAATCTGGTCGATCGTTTCGAACATCAAAGGCTCCAGCGTCGTTTCAAACCGCGTCAATTTGCTAAGCATGCGGTCGATCTGCTTTGAATTCAGCATGATAATTTTATCCTCCTGCAAGGAATAATAATGTATGGTATATTTGGTATATCATATTATTTCATTTTACCAGTCAAAATGCAATGTATTTTATTGTTTTATACTGAAATAAAATGGGGCAGGATCTGCTATACATGTCCATAAAATTCGCAGTCGATTCCCTAGCTCCTCAACGTCCGGGCGCTGTTTAACGAGCCCTAGACGATTAGTCAGGTTCACGGATCCGGGTTGATATCCCTCCCTCAGATTTCCCATATTATACTTATATACACATGATCAACAGTATGCATAAAGCTGACGAAATGGTATACTTAAGATGTTGCAAAGATTTGATGCACTAGACAAATAAATGAAATCGGAGATACACATGCCGAAAAATACAGCCAAATTATTATATCAAATCATAAAAGATGACATTCTCGCACGGATCGAGAATCAACAATTCTCCTACGACGAACCCATCTGTACGGAGAGGAGTCTGTCAGAGCAATACAACGTCAGCCGCATTACTTCCAAGCGGGCTATTGACGATCTCGAAAATGAGGGAGTGCTTTACCGCAAACGCGGGGTAGGCAGTTTTGTTCGCCGCCCGGATTCTGGAGAATCCTCCTCCCCCAGCGAGGCCCATTCCGTGAAAGTTCGGACGGGGGGCAAAACCGTGCCCCTGATTTTTCCGTTCGCCCTCTTTCAGGGGGGGATCTTCCGCATCGTCGAAGCGGCGACCGAAAGGCTCAAGGACAAGGACTATCATCTCGCCGTCCACATCTGCGAACCTGATGACCAAAAAATGAGAAGCTTATTAAATCATCTGTATTCGCAACATGTCGAAACTCTGATTTGGTACCCGATGGGGAAAGAAATGTATCTCGATATTTTGAAAAAATTTGCGGATGACGGAACACGCGTCATCATTCTTGATAAACCGCACGATATCGAGTTTCTGAGCAACGTAGTTTGCGATAATTTCGGGGGGAGTTATCAGCTAACCAGCCACCTGATCGACTACGGCCATCGCAACATTGCTTATCTATCAAGGTCCTCCCTTGGCGAAGTGACAAGCTTGTCCGATCGCTTCAAAGGCTTCTCGCAGTGCATGAAGGACCGCGGTCTCGAGGTCAATCCCGAGTTTCTGAATATCGGCTTGAGTCCCGATTACCATATGCTCAAGCATGTCGTCAACAGTCTTTACAAATCGGGGGTTACCGCGATCGAATGCGAAAATGACGTGGTCGCCTTCAACGTCTACATGTGCTGTAGGAGCCTGTCCATCCAGGTTCCGACACAGATCAACATCACCGGGTTCGACAATATTGATTGGGCAGTAACCGGCAGTGCGCAAATTACGACGGTGGATCAAAATTTTGCCGCCATTGGCGAGGCGATAGCCGATCTTATTCTGAGCGGCATTCCAACTCCCGTATCCAAAATGGTACCCGTACGCCTCGTGCCAAGGACATCAACCGGTCCGGCGAACGGCTGACGGAAGCCAGGACAGTGAATGAACAAGGTTCGAAAAAACCAGCTCTTGCCGCCGAAACATCTCGGCGATAAGAGCTGGTTCTTTTTTTAGCGGAAGATCGATCTGAGTGATTATTTTGAATACTCAGCCGCTAACTCCACCGCTTTGTTATACTCATCCGTATACCATTTCACAAAGTCGTTGATCCCGATTTTATTCGCATCGGAGACCATTGCCTCTTTTAATGAATTAAACTTGGCATCGTCTTTGGCAAGGACCATTTTCCAGGAGTTGTTCTTGATGACATCCCCGATTCTTGATGAAAGAACGACCATATCGTCCGACAAGGTCGGATATGTTGCTACCTCTTCCGTTATTGTTTTGTCTGCGTTCTTTGTGAGGTAGGCATTCATATCAAAAGCTCCAAAATCGGCTTCCCATTCGAGTCTGAGTTTGGTATCTGCAGGAGCATAAGGCGATTTATCCCAGAATTCATTCCCTACCGCAGCACCGTCAACCGGATCAATGCTGGAACCCCAAAAGGCTTGTGCATTTAGCGGTGAAGCGCCTTTCGAATAGGTCTTACCGTCAGCAAAGATTTCGTCCGGATGCTGCTGCATATCGTAGTATTTTTGAGTCAAAACAGGCTTGCCATTTGCATCGATATCCCACGTAACACCCTTAGGACCGCTTGTAGTCGTGCGTGCGCCGTCGAAAGAATAATTCCAGTTGACAAATTCCATTGCTTTTTCAATATTTTTGGACGACGAACTTACGGCAACCGTCCACGGAATACCTACCGGCTGTAAAGCCGTACGCGTCCTAGTGTAACCAAACGGAATCGGCCTAAATCCAATACCTTGATTTTGTTTTTCTATTGTGGAGAAGTCATTGGTGCCCCATCCGTCAAGAGCAAACAGTACTCTACCCGCAGTTGTTTTTCCAACGGCATCATTAAAACGCTGCGTAATGGAGTCAGGATCAAGCAGACCCATTTGATTTGCTTTATTGAGGAAACGCAAGAAGTTCATGTAGGCGCTGTCATCACTAAGTATGGACACAACCTTGGACTTCCCGTTGTCGTTTTGAATTTCAATCAAAGATCTTTCATCGGGAATTTTGCTGCCCATATAAGGCGCTGCGAACATCCCCATTGTCATATAGGATTGGTCCCAATCCTTCCAGATGGATAAGCCATAAACTTTCTGTCCGTCAGCATTCGTTGGTTCCGCATCCTGCATCTTCTTCAAAACAGCAAGCAGGTCATCCAAAGTATCGATTTTCGGAGCGCCAACTTTTTTATACAGATCATACCGAATATACGGTCCAGTGTCTCCCTTTGATTCAGGATCTGTTTTAATTTTTACACCTACTCCATAAGCTTTTCCCTTTCCTCCGCTTAAGTTGTCTGCGTAATATTTCAATGAAGTTGCTGCATTTGCATAAAGATTCGGAACAAGGTCTTTATAGTCGTCGTATGCAGCAAGCATATTAGCGTCTACTGCATTTTGCACCTGCTTATAATCCTTGAATACAACGATATCCGGAAGACTTCCGCTTGCCATCAATGCTTGCAGTTTCTGTTCTCCCTGATCGCCGGTAGGCAAAAAGTTCAGTGTTATTCCTGTAGCTTTTTTAACCTCCTCTGCCCACCAACCAGTCGCTATGCCCGATTGATTACCCGGCAAACTTAACACCGTAAGCTCTACATTTTCCTTAGAACCGCCTGAACTTGTTGGGCTTGCGCTGGGCGAACCCGAACTTTCGGCATTATTTGGTGCAGTTCCATTGCAAGCTGCCAAGCTTGTCAGCATAACAGTTGCAAGTAAAAATACCAAAACTTTTTTACGCATAAATCTAGTACCCCCAAATTTTATATTTGTATTTCCCAAAAAGGGAATTACATGCCTAGTTATCCTTTCACTGCCCCAAGCATAATACCGTTAACAAAGTACTTCTGTAGGAATGGATAGACACATAAAATGGGTATAACGACGACCATCGATATCGTCATTTTTACGCCTGTCGGCGTTAAAACCGTCGCAAGACTTACCTGTGAACCGGACGCCGCCGCTTGTCTCAGCGAGTCCGCCAACGCATTTGACTCATTCAAATACTGATATAACATATATTGTAAGGAGTAGTATTTGGGATCCGTCATTAAAAACAGAGTATCGGTAAATGAATTCCACTGGCCTACTGCGGAAAACACAGCCAGGGTGGCAACAATCGGTTTGGACAGCGGCATAATCAGGCGTACATATTTTGTAATATATCCCGCTCCATCCATTTCCGCAGATTCTTCCAAAGACGGGGGAATGCTCTCAACATAGGTTTTAAACAATATTAGCGAAAACGGCGCTACAATAGCCGGTATGATATAAGCTAAAAAGTTATTTAAGAGACCCAGGTTTTTCATATTGATATACCACGGTATGATCCCCGCATTAAAATACATAGTAATCAGTACGAAACGGTACCAAAACTTGCGTTTCCAGAATTCAGATTTACTAAAGGCATATCCTAGAAACGTCGTGCCAATCAAAGTCAACGCCGTTCCCAAAACAGTCCTTCCGACTGAAACTACAACCGAATTGAACAATCCATCGATTTTAAGTATCTGAATATAGTTCTCAAAATGAATTCCTTTTGGAAGCCAAACGATAAGACCTTTTGTTACTAAAGTGTTATCGCTGATCGTATTGATAAACAGATAATAAAACGGTATCACACAGGTAAGAGTAAATAACGTCAGCATTATATAGTTGATGGAATTAAAAATATAATCGCTCGTTGTTAATTTGTATTTCAAAAAACTCACTTCTTTCAATTAGAATTAGATGACAGATTCCCCTCTTGTTATCTTCGATAGGAAATTTGCAAAGAATAGCAGTATTACGCTGACTACTGATTTCAGCATACCGACCGCCGTAGCGAAGGAGTAATCATACCCCACCATTCCTTGATTGTAGACATAAAGGTCCAGAACTTCGATGTCATCTTTATTCATGGCATTCTGAAACACAAAATATTGTTCCATTCCGTTATTCAGCAAATTACCGATCGACAGCAATAAAAGAACGAAAAACGTTGGCAGCAGACCTGGAACCGTAATATGCCAAATCATTTGCAATCTGCCTGCTCCGTCAATCTTGGCTGCTTCATACTGTTCGCTATCAATATTGGTCAATGCGGCAATATAGATAATCGCGCTCCAACCTAGACCTTTCCATATTCCGTAACCCAACATGGAAAGCCATACATGATTGCTGGATGCCAGAAAATTAATGCCTTCCTCCGAAGATCCGGAATTTATCAATATTCTGTTTATAAGGCCGTCACTGGTAGAAAACATCGCAAAGGCAATGGAATAAACCAAAACCCAGCTAATGAAATTGGGAATTGTTACCAGAGTCTGAATTGTTTTTCTGAACCGTAGTATTTTTATTTCCGAAAGGAGTATTGCAAATATCAGTGGAAACACAGAAGTCACAATTCCCAAGAAACTCATTCCGAGAGTATTTTTCATGACGCGTAAAATATTGGTCACAGCGTAATGATCTGTAAACATCATTTGAAAATTCCGAAAACCGACAAATTCAGTGGAAAACAAATCTCTTCCCGCTTTGTAATCAAAAAAACTATAAATCCATCCATAGAGTGGCAAGTAAGAAAATACAAACACCAATATCAGTAGCGGCAAAACCATAAGAAACAATCTGAAACCCTGTTGATTCAATAGCTTTTTTGCACCAACCATTTTCATACCTCCAATTGCTTATTCAAAAATGCCTACTCTCAATATGCTATAAGACAAAGGTATAACATTCAAATATCATACCAGCGTCTTGTACTTGTCTCTATCATTTTTCATGAAAGTGCTGACAGCGTTTTCATTTTTTCGAGAATTATTCAAAATCACTCAATTGATTCCATGTTATTTTTGTAACATCCATTTGTTATATTATGATATAGATTTTTAGCGTTATTTGTCAATAGGTTGAACTATAATTTCGTAATTAAACGATATATCATATTTCATTTTTCTCATTATTTCGCATAATACCACATTTTCGCAATGATATTATTATATCATTTATTCAAATTTCGATTCATTTAGTATACCATTCATGGTGCATACTACAAATCGAGTATTGCCGAATACTTTGTCACATAAATACACCCCATTTGTTAGATGTTGTCTAACAAATGGGGTGTATTTCAGAATGCCAATACCTATTCGATCGTTTTTATTCAGAACGTATGTACGTCGCGTATCGCCTCGCTTCTTCCGAGAGATGAAGATCCGAGCTGTCGGAGACGCCAAACGAGATGAATTCAGGCAAGTATATCCCATTGCATCGCTTCAGCGTAGATCGAATCGGCCTTAGCAATTCGCTGATCGGGTACCAGTTGTAGCCGTCAGGACGGTAACCCTCCTCCGAGCCTGTAATTCCCTATCCGATTCCATAATTCAAGCTGTTCATCCCACGTTTTTGTCACGTCTCCATCCACCCAGCGGCTCATGACGATGTTCGTGTGAGGCCTAATCGACCATGACTTCAGCGGCGCCGAATATTGGCCGGCCTCAACAATGGAGATGATGCATGTATCCGTCAACAGAATAACCGCCGTATGGCCATCCGGCGAAAGCACGGCGTCACGGGCATCCGGATAAGAGGCGGTCAGCATTGCCCAATCGGGTTTTTCGCCTCTCTCATCGGCTGGAACGAAAGACAAGGCATTAAGTTCCCCTCCGAACAACGACACATTCCCTCCCTGGAGTGAATAGGACCCATTAATGTGTGCCTTCCATTCCCCCTTCTCGTGCTGAATGCTCCATAAAGTGCCGTCTACGTCCAATTTCCTAAATGAACTGACTTCGTCCTTCTTCCATTCTTGGGTCAGCTCGTTCACCTTAGTTTGATATTCTAATGTCCCTAGAATTTCCTGAAGCCGCAAACCTTTCTTCTCATAAACCTCTCCATAAGCATAACCCTTATTCGTATTCAGTTGGTTCGGCTTGAACACTCGTTCAGCCCAATTGTAAGCCGGCGCATTACCCGCCCAAAATACACCCAGACTCGCGACGGAAACACCAATTTGGCCCGTATAGGTTACTTACTCGGTGATTTCCGTATGCTCCTCAGTATGCTCATCGATGATCAAGCCCAACTGCTGTTTCTCGTTGCCAAGTTTCTCGTAACGAATGTACCTTATACGGTCCTCCGGCGTACGATACTCGAACGCGCGAAGCGCCTCAATCCCTCTACCGGAAGCAGAAGGCCATACAAGAGCTTGAGGGAATAGTAACCCGGAGGGCTTATCTTGCACAGAACGAAACCATATCGTGTCATAGACAGGCTCGGGGACATTCGGGTCTTCGCCATCGGAACGCAGACCGATCAAGAGACCTTTACTGCCGAACGCCTCAGAGATCTGAGCGATAGGGAGTATGGGCGCAGTTGCTTCGTCAACTGACAACGGCGGCGGCTGCACTTGTCCGCTTGCGGCATCTATGCCCAACGGCTGGTTTGTTGACGAGCCTTCGGCTCCATTCTCGTTGTCAGCTGTGAAGCCGCAGAGTGCAGCTACTAGAACAGTAATGAAAAGCAAGTTTCTTGTCATTTATCACGGTCTCCTCTCCCTTCCGCACAATATTTTGACGATTGCCTTTATACATTAGTCGCATTTTTCAATTCCTCCGGTCAGTGACTTGCGTACGTCGGACGATGAGACACGAATTTTTTCAAGAGAAAAACAGCTTCATAATAGAACCATGAAGCCCTAAAAAATACCCAATTGAAATAAAAATCGCAGACCAGATCAGGGCTCCCAAACCCGAGTAGAGTATATATTTCCGTGGGTTCATGCCGCTCATCCCCGCCAGATAACAAGTCAGATGGCGGAGCCCTGGAATGTAGTAGCCGATGCATATCGCCCAAGGGCCATAACGCTCGAACCAGCGATCTGTTTTCTCAATCCTATTGGCCGTGAGCCTGACCCATTTTCCATACTTCCACAGCAACGGCTTGCCGAACTTCCGCCCTAGGGCGTAACTGCAAAGCATGCCACTCATAGCCCCGAGGACGCTGATCACAAGGGATACCGGAAAATAAAGCAGCCCAATTGATGAAAGATAGCCAACAATCGTCATAAGGACCTCATCAGGCACAGGCAAACCAATAATGCCAAGCGCAAGGCATAGGAAGATGCCAATGTAACCGTACTGGATAACGATATCTTGTATGAAAGCGATGATGTTCACACTCCAGTTCTAATGACTTTGGGCAGGGAAGACTGTCTCGCCCTTTCAGGTAGCTTAATGCCTCCTTTGTCAATAAACCTAGTGCCGAACTGTCACATGACGCTTTCAAAGCGGCTCGATGTCATGGATGACGAAATGCAACTTGTTGGTGTGACAACTCCTTTGCCATACTGGGCTCAGCCGATTGTTAAACGGCAAATCCAATGGACAAGGAGACATCATTTATGAAGAAATGGACTCGCAAGAAACTCGCACTTCTACTATTAACTGTTGCGCTATTAACTGCTACGGCCATTACCGCCGTTACCGCTTATATGCGACCAGGGAACGCACCTAATACCCCTCAGGCTTCCGCGCCAGTTGCATCTGAGGAGGCCGGCCCGGACGGGCCGCGGGACGCCAAGGAACTGGAGGCCTTTGCAGATGGCATTTTTGCGGACGCGATGAAGAAGTATAATACGGTTGGTTCCAATTTTGCGGTCGTATCGAATGGGAAAGTGCTGCTAAGCAAAGGATACGGTTATGCCGACAGGGAAAATAAAATTCCGGTAGACAGCAGCACCGTATTCCAGATTGGTTCTGTGACGAAGCAGTTCACGGCATTGGCAGCTATGCAGCTGGTCGATAAGGGAAAGATTGATTTGCATCACGATATCCAGGAGTACCTGGGAGGGATGAAGGTACCGAATACAACAGGGAAAAAACTGACGATGTACGATCTGCTTACGTATACCAGCGGCTTTGACAAGCCGGATATCCTCTCGGGATCGAAGCCGGAATATGTGAAGCAATTCTACCCGATGAAGGAGGCTCTCGAAGCGAATATGCCGACTGTTGTCCGGACTCCGGGGGAAGCGTACACCTACGATAATTTTGGGTTCACACTGGCGGGATACGCGGTAGGGGAAGTAGCGGGCACGTCATACGCCCAGTATATGGAGGACAATATTTTCAAGCCGTTAGGCATGAACTCGACGAATGTGCGGTTTAAACCCGAACTGCTGGGCAGAATGGCTGCCCATTATGATCCTAAAGGCAAGCTAATCCCCTTGGAGGGATTCATACCAACCGATCGGCCTAGCGGCGGCATGGTATCAAACGCAGATGACATGGTGAAGTATCTTATGATGCATCTGAACAACGGAACGTATGAAGGCAAAGAAATCTTAAGTCCCGAAAGCATCAAGCAAATGCACACCTACCAGGTGTTCCCTGACAAAGATTACCCTGTCACAACCATCGGATTCGAAGGCTACTTCACAGAGAAGATGAATGGTCATCATGTGGTTATCAAAGGGGGAAATGTGACCGGGCATTCTTCCTTGATTGTTCTTCTGCCGGAGGAAAATACAGCGTTCTACATGTCCTACAATAACGACTCCATGATGAGTCTCGACGTGTATGAGGCATTTATGAATCATTATTTTCCGAGAAAAGAAGCGGCTCCACAGCCATCCTACTCGGAAATCAGTGAGCAGCAGGCGAAGGACTACACGGGATTGTACCAAAACACGCGACTTGGATCTATGAGGTCCCACGTTTCCTATTCTGACGGAAAATTGGTTATAGAGACAGGAGATCTGGGCAAGAGTACGCTGAAAATGATCCATCCTTTACTCTTTGAGGATGAAGCCGGCAATAAACTAGCCTTTCAAAAAAATGGGGCAGGCCAAATCACCTATTTCTATTACATGACGCTTCCGCACTACGTGGGTTATGCACAAAAAGTAGATACGAATGCGCCATTCACTGATGTACCGGCGGACAGCAAGTATGCGTCTTATATTCATAATCTCTATGCTTTAAAGATCATGGACGGAAAGTCAGCTACCCTCTTCGATCCGAATGAAACGTTAACTCAGGGTGAGTTCTCGGAGTTGCTGCTACACGCCCATGGCTGGGAAAGCATGCCTTATACGATTGAAGGAAACAAGAAGCAGATGTTATCCGGATTGCCTAATTATAAGCCTGATTCTCCTGTCACCAGAGAGATGGCGGCACTTATGATCCAAAACCTGAGACAAGCTGAGCCTGGAACCAAGGTTACATTGAGTGGCGAAACGGATGCTTGGGCAGTTGAAGCCATTACAACCCTTGTATCCCAAGGCATCATGGACCCGGACACCGGGATCAATTCGGACGGTTCCATCGACTTCCGTTCCAAGCAGCTGCTGAAGCGGCAGGAAGCGAGTGCCTTATTGGATCTGGCATTTGATTACTACACGTTGCCAATTTTGAAAAAGTAAAAATCGGCCTTTAAAATCTAAATGGCGGGTGTTCGATCATACGAAGTAAAATGACTCCGTAAGTCGGCACCCGCCACCATGATAAATTACTTAGGGGTTATTCCAGAAGCCCAGCCTCCCTGGCTTTTTCCACCGCTTCCTCCCGGTTGCGGACCCCCAGCTTCATATAAGCCGATGACGCATAGTTTCGAACCGTACCATCGGATAAATACAATTTGGAAGCAATGCTTTTGTATCGCAGCCCTTTGGACACGTACTGTAAAATCTCAAGCTCCCGAGGCGTTAACTCATAAGCCATTGAATCTTTGATTGGCGAAGGATCATCCTCACTATTGTCCGCTTCCAATTGGGCAAACAATTTGTGCGACATGCCCTGATCGATTAGCGTGCCCCCGCGGTAGACGGTGCGTATCGTTTCGGCCAACTCTAATGGCTGTATGGACTTCAACAAGTATCCGTCCGCCCCGCTTCGCATCGCCTCCAGAGCCTTGCTGGTATCCTCGAACGTGGTGAGAATCAGAACACGGATATGGGGCCACGTTTCTTTTATCGCACGGGTTGCAGAGATTCCATCCCTATTCGGCATTTCCACATCCATAAGCACCAGCTGCGGCTGAACCTGCCTGCATAGCTCGATCGCTTGCTCGCCATCTTCTGCCGTTCCGACAACCTGCAAATCCTGCTGTTCCTCCAGAAGAGCCCGCAGGCTTTCACGGATAAAGGGCTGGTCATCGACGACCAACAGGCGAATGACTTCATCCTTAAGCTCCGTTTGTCTGGGCAGCGTACAGGTAACGAGAGTGCCTTCTCCCGGCTCCGTATAGACGGACACATGGCCTTGCAAATTCATCGCCCGCTCCTTCATGGCGCTCAAGCCGAAGCCCTCCCTCCCATGCTCCATCCCGCGGCCGTTATCTTGAATTTCCAGTCTCGTCTGCTGAGGCTCGAATTGCACGGAAACCTTAATCTCTGTCGCGTGTCCATGACGCACGGCATTCGTCAACGACTCTTGCAAGCAGCGGTAAAGTGCTGTCTTCGCTTGCTTCATTACAGGGTATTCCTCCCCGTAGGCATGGAAACGAACCGTCACCTTGGCATGCTCCTGAAACTCCTCCGCCAGCTTCCTCAAGGACTGAAGCAGCGGGAGCGCCTCATGTGGCGATTCGATCTGATGCACGTAACCTCTGACCTCCTCCATATTTTGGCGGGCCAGGTTCAATAGGGAATCGAGACTTTCCGTTCCTTTATCCGTTGCCAGCTCGGGACGCAACGTTTCCAATCCCATAATAAGCGAAGTATAGGCATGACCGACGGTATCATGAAGCTCTTTGGACAGCCGGTTCCGCTCTTCGGCAAGCGTGATGCGCTCGATCTGGGACAGGTACTGCTCCAGCACCGCATTTTGCTCGCGGATAATTTCGCCTTGACGATAATTGTGCACGAGTAATTGGAAGGAGAATCCGAAGACATACGCCAACCCGATGTGAACGGCCATGACCCAGTATTCACTCTGCTCTGCAAGCAGCTTGATTATGGCGGGCAGGAGCAATATGGATACAGGCCCTGACCAGAGATAGGCCCTTTGCACGCTGTGGGCAGCAATTAAAAAGGCATACAGCAGGAATGCAAAGTAGGCTTGCGGAAAAAAGGAAGCCAGATACAAGATCAACCCGCCCGAAATCACGATTTCGGTAAACAGGTAGTATTTATAGTCGAACTGCAAGCAAAGCCATGGAACGGAAAAAGCAAGCAGCTGCCACAGCACAAGGACCACAATCGGCAGCGTGAAATATTGTTGCTGCTCTACGGTCGTAAACGCGAGAGAAATGCTGATTATCAGGCGGATTATGAACATGAGCCAGTCGTACCAGAACCATTTTTTGACCATATCGAACAAAACCATCAACCCCTAATGACTTTCAGTATGACATTACGTAACTAGTATTGAGTAAACAGCTCTAGGGTAAACTACCATCCGACGACCTACAAGGCGAAGCCGGGCATGTTGTCTACCGGTTCACATGCTTGATCATCAGACGCGTGTAGCCGCCTATCAAGCGCGCCAAGCGGCCCGAAAGCCTGTAGCTCACCAGCATCAATACGACCCCTGTGGCTGACATCATCACGGCTTTGGCAACCGTATCTACTGACGCCCCCATAAAGGAAAGGCTGATAAACGGATAGAAGAACGGGACCGCAATCAATACAAGCGGCGCCGCGTAGAGCAAGGCCGCACCGATCAGACTTAAAATTCCTATGGGAAATTTCAACAGAAGCCAGCCAATAGCGATCCAGTTGCGACGGTTCAGCAGCTCTTTTTTCGCTTGAAGCCAGTTGGACATATCCGAGTTGACGGGTTTAACGCAAGGCTCGGTGGTAATGTCTGTATAGATCTTAGTCTGTACTCGTTCAAATTGCAGGAAGGCGGTCGTCGTCCGCAAAACGTGAGTCAGGAGAGGAACGCCGACGACGGTAAACGAAAGGCACAAGCCCAATGTAAAAGCGACCAGATAAAAGCTGAAGTAAAACAATCCGGTGACAAAAGAAAGCAGCAGGAAATAGCCGTTTTGAACAAAGCTAACGACGGTTCTGGCCATCAAAGAGCCCACATCCTTTGCAAGTAGTAGACGTAGTCTACGGCTCTTGATGTCAAATCCGCCAGTGTCATAATGTCATGTGACACAAAAACCCGACGGCTGACAACAGCACACTTTTTGAGGCTGCATGTTGACTTCGGCTCATAAAAAAATACAGAGCAACGGCATTCGTCTAGCCGTGCTCTGTATTCTAATACTTCTTTATTAAAATAACCCCGAGCTCTCCAGCAATTTCTTCGCCTCAGGATGAAGCCTTAATACATTCAAGAGCAACGTCACCGCTTCTGCGCGTGTGATTTTCCCCTTAGGATCAAAGATACCCCCTGGCTTCCCTTTCACGATCCCAACTTCTGCGGCAGTCTGAACCTCATTTCTCGCATAGGCGCCTGCAGCTGACAGATCGCTAAGTTGTTCGTTAGCGGCAACTTTATCCAACGCATCGAAATTAATCAGACGAGAGATTACGACGACGGCTTCCTCGCGGCTAATTCCTTGATTAGGCATGAAGCTGCCGTTGCTATAGCCTTGGACGATGCCCGCACCTGATAGCTTGACGATGTCTTGCTTGGCCCAGTGATTGCTAATGTCGTTAAAAACCGCCGTTTGTTGGCTGCTTCCGGTAAAATCGATCATCCGAGAGAGTATTGCCACGAATTCTCCGCGCGTAATTTCCTCATTCGGCGCAAATTTGCCATTGCTATATCCTTTTACAAGCCCTAATTGTACAAACGTCTGAATCGTGTTTTGCGCCCAATGTCCTTGGAGATCAGTCAGCTCTATCCGCTCGTTCGATTGATTCGCTTGCGCGATTCTCGCTTTCAAATTCGCAAGGAAAGAATATCTATCTACAATAGCCTTAAAAATCTCCTTCGACGGATTCGGATTTTGTTCCGGTTCAGGTGTCGGTGGCGTCGGTGGTGTCAGTGGCGTCGGTGGCGTACTGCCCCCTTGCTGCGGTACGGATTTTATAGATAAGCCTGCATCAACCGTCGCTGTTTCGCCAGGAAGCAAAGTCAACAGATCGGAGGTACCATCGGCATTCATATCGGAATCGATCGTTCGATCTGCTCCTTCGTGCTTAAGAGTCGGCTGATGGGTTGCAGTTGGATAAATAAACTTCACATAATATTTTCCGTGTAATAAATCGTCAAACGCATATTTGCCCTTCACGCCCGACTGATCGGCAGTTGTCGTCTGATCGATCTTCTGGCCATGTTCATCATACAACTCAACTACTATTCCATTGATCCCTTCTTCGTTCGTATCCTGAATGCCGTTGCGATTGGCATCCAGCCAGACGCGGCCTGCTACAGATACCGACGGTAGTTGAATGATGCCTGCATCAACCGTCGCTGTTTCGCCAGGAAGCAAAGTCAACAGATCGGAGGTACCATCGGCATTCATATCGGAATCGATCGTTCGATCTGCTCCTTCGTGCTTAAGAGTCGGCTGATGGGTTGCAGTTGGATAAATAAACTTTACATAATATTTTCCGTGTAATAAATCGTCAAACGCATATTTGCCCTTCACGCCCGACTGATCGGCAGTTGTCGTCTGATCGATCTTCTGGTCATGTTCATCATACAACTCAACTACTATTCCGTTGATCCCTTCTTCGTTCGTATCCTGAATTCCGTTGCGATTGGCATCCAGCCAGACACGGCCTGCTACAGATACCGACGGTAGTTGAATGATGCCTGCATTAATCGTGAAGTTCTCTTCCCCTTGCGCCAGCGATAACACCGATGTCCTCCCGGTTGCTGGATCGACAGCGGAATCTATCGTCGGATTACCGTCTGCATTTTGCACCGTAAATTCGTATCCAGCCGACGGCAAGACAAATTCAACTATATAGTTGCCTGGATTTAATTTGTCGAATTCATAGTGTCCGGATCGGCCGCTATTTGTTGCGGTTGTCGTTGTTGCCAGGAGCCCGCCAGACCCACCGTATAGACGCACTCTTACGCCATTCAACCCTGACTCTCCCGCATCCTGCAGCCCGTTCTCATTCGCATCAATCCATACAAAGCCGCCGATCTTCCCTTTTTTAAGCACGACTCCAACATCAAGGTTAAGGTAATTATCCCCGGCTCCCAAGGTAATGAGATCTGAGTTCACTGCCTCGTACTGAGAACCTGTAAAGACCACCCTGTATGACCCTGGATCCAGATTCGGAAATAAGTATGCGCCGGGCATACCCGAAAAATCATTGGCGGTAACCGTTTCTGCCAGCTTGGTGCCGATTGCGTCATACAATTCGACGGTAACGCCATTCATCCCCGTCTCTATGTCGTCAAAAAGCCCATTCTCGTTCAAATCCAGCCAAACGAAATCTCCGATCGAAGCTTTCGGCGAGCTCTGAAGGCTCATTCCGACCTTATTAGGCTCAGCCGGCAACATCCACTGTCCAGAATCGTATTTCACTCGATAAGCAAAAGAGTTCCAAGCGGTCTCGCCGCCGGTCGGCGCCCCGACAGGCGCTCTCATCGCCCATTCCAAGGTCGTCGTATCCAGTGGATTGATCACATAGTTGCTATCAAACACCAATTTGATGGCTTGTACCGAGGTCAGGTCAGCAGGAGGACTCTCTGTCCAGACGCCATTATCCACGCCTGTGGTCGGGTGCATCGTAATGCCAGGTGTTGTCGAGTAGTATACCTTCACATAAGCTGGCGCATTGACCACTCTCGTGAGTATTGGACCCCACTGACTTCCGCGCGAGACACTGCCGTTAAGAACAGTGGAATCGCCAATGCGCGGGAATGGATTTACGATGGCGAGCTCTTTCATTGCGACATTACCGATATTTTGGATATCCAAGCGATACAACGATTGGCCGCCGGGAGTCGTTGATCCCATCGTTTCCGACCAGCTTGTATCCAACTCCCCCTTCACCCACATTCGGGATTGAAGAGCAGCGCTTGCGGTCACGGTAATGCTGCTCTCTGCTTCAACACGGTAAGTCCCGTCCACACGTTCTGGATTACTGTAGTTAACGTCATTCAAGTAATTCGGCGATTGTACGCCAAACGTGTTCGTGATGATCTGGGCTGCTGTTCCCGGTTTGATCTTCGCTGCAAACTGAATCTTTACGTTTTCGCCGATGAGTAAACCTCCCGGGTTACTATCATCCCAGCTCCAGGTCAATTTCGTTTCACCCGAAGGTAGGGGCTCTGCTGTGAAGATGGGATCTGTGGGAGTGCCTGCTGGTTTAGTAATAGACCACGATCCAGGCACGTATTCTAGATTGGCCGGCAAAATCGTATAGATGACAGGGTTAAACAAATTTGCAGAGCTTAGCTGAGGACGATTCGTAACCGATAAGGTATAAGTCACGGATTCCGCAGGAGCTGCGCTTGTTTTACTAACGGTGTTCTGCAGCTCGAGCAGCGGACGATCAGCTACGATGGAAGTCTCGCTATTATCAGAACTTGTCTTAATTTCTCCGGCAAAAGGATTTGTAAATTTAGCCGACGAACGGATGTTCTCTCTTGAATCCATAGCTACAACAAAATCGCTAGCAAGATTATACGTAAACTCAAAGTTACTCCCTTGGCTCCAATCTATGGGTAAAGTTCCGAATCTAACCTGAATACCTTTGATATTTCCGAGTGCTGTCGCGTCATAAGTTGTGGCAGTGCTTGCACTCGTGTTACTCCAAAGCATCCACACACCCGGGTCTTCTTCTAACATATAATACAAATCATAAGTCGAAACACCTGAGAAAAGGGCTGTTTTGACCGTTTGCAGTTGCAGTCCGAGCGGTATACCCGATTTCGTATGAGTAGGTGTCATTATTTCCAATACACCACTATCCAACGCTACGTTTGCTTTGTTGGATAAGCCAGAGAGGTACAGTTTTATGGTTTGACCAGGTGATCTTTCTGGTTCGTTGGTATAGACATTAAAAGTAGTTCCCGCATGAATTGGCGCTGTTTCGAAGCCATGCGTGACACTAGAATCAATTGTAGCGGGCGTTTTACCCAGAGGCGTATAATTCATCTCCACATCTGTAGTCGCTTCAGTCGCTGTCATGGAAGCAGGATAATTGACGACAAGCTTGAAACTCATCTCAGTCTGAAGGTCGTCGCCTATTTCCCACGATACGGTATTATTAGCAGGAATGTATGTCCCACCATTGTCAGCCAGAATGAATTCTGCGCCGCCATCTAATGTTGCTGTAACGACGACATCTTTAATATCTAACAATCCTTTCCCGTTTCCACTATCAGGTTTCACGACTATTTCATAATGTACAGCGGAGCCTTTAAAAGGATCTACGGTTGGAACTATTTTCTTGATTTCAATACCCCAATGCGCGGATCCCTGGGAGGTCACCATCACCTCATTGGAGTCCATTGAAACTGGACTGCCGTTGTCAGTTGCCGTGAATACGGCTTTCGTAGTCGCCTGTGTGCCATCGGGCGTAACGTAATTCTCAAACTTCCCTTTTACAACCAGCCGACCGGCTGTACCTGGAGGCAAAACACCGTTTCTAAATGTGAAGGTTACGAGGGTACTGCCGTCAGTTCCCGAAGTCACAGTACTTGTCGTAATCGAACTGTCCGTTCTTCCCGTGTACGTTACCCCTGCCGGTACTAGCAATAAAATACTAGGATTCGTATAGTTGCCTATGGTTGAAGAGGCAGAATAGTTAATGATGTAGTTGAATTCTTCACCCGAATCAACGACTGGCTCGTTCGTAGATAAGGATATAACAAGCCCATTTACGGATGATGCGAATGTCTTTGTACCGGGAATAAAGGTTTGTGCGCATAAAATCAAAGCCAATAATAAAACCGCTATCTTCTTCAACTCGTTTCCTCCTACGCAATTATTAGCTAACTATTTCTTTGAGGCTCTAAGGTTACGGACCAATATTCGTTCCTCCCAATTATCGTACAGAATTCGACAATTGCACCCTCACTCCACCACAATTTATGTCGATTTTCTCCTACTATTTTATCATAGTAGATGGGACCACTTGGGAATTACAAAGAAAACTTTAAGTTCGCGCTTACAACAACACACTTGATGGTGAATGTTTTGACAACTACTATTATAAAATGGAAAATAAAGCCAGAAAGGCGCAGACCTGTTTTGAGGAATTAATTACATTGAGTCGATTAAGAAGCTAGCGGAAAGAACAAAAAAAGGGTCAACAGCGTCAAGTAATGCCCCAACGCCATGACCACATTTTTTCCTCCGATTAAGAACGATCCCTAACCCGAGCCGGGCAAAGAAACCCCAATATTTTCGAGATTTCGCCCTACTTGTGATATGGATCGTCGCGCAGTCTGTCATGCTAGGTTTTAGTTCTTAGAGAACTCGATTAGAGCTTAATTCCCTTCATTCTACTTGAACACTTATCCTGAATAGAAGGAAGAGGCGCATGAGTAGCGCCTCTTCACTTAGAAAATATTGAAAATGGTATGTTTCCGGAAATACGCGTACACTTCCTTGCTCCTGATCGCCTTGCCAATAGCTGCTAACAGTCTGTCGTTCGCGACCGAGCAGTTGACCGATTTCCGTTGCTAAACTGATTTCAATGCAAGCATTCTTTTTTTCGGCCTTGTCGTCATGACGGATTCGTGTCCAAGCTCCTCTTTGATTTTCTCCATAGCAAACAATGGCTTATGCTCATTCCCTGGCTGCTCATAATAGCTAAAATCAAACTCTTCAAGCCTAGCTTCCCCCAAAGCAGCACGTAATTTCGCAATAACCGGAACGTCGCAAGTAGCGTCTGGTCCGACAACATTGTAAACGCGTACACCTTTATGGTTGGAGCTTTCTAACGATTTTTCGATGGCATTAACCACATCGCTTGCAAGCACATGTGTTAATTGTGTAATTGGTAAAGATAACGCAGTATGAATGTCAACTTCTTCCGGTGACCAAGTTCCATCAGGTGCGATGCTTCCAAATCTCAAGTGGATAAAATCGGCATCCGCATATTTACGGCTGAAGTATCGCGTTAGGTCCTCCACCATGGCCTTACTTAATCCGTATGCATCCGTTGCCAAACAAGGATGATCATCAGCGATAGGGAAGCTTAAGGGAAGAAACTCTGGGTCCAGACAACCAACCGCTGCGATTGAACTAGCCATGACGAATTTTCGGCATCCACGGTCAAGCAAGTAACGGAGTAGCCTTCTTGTTCCGAGTAAGTTGACGGAAAGCCCTTCCTCCTCACTGCATCCGCCTGTAACTGCGGCGAGATGTACAACAGATGTAATCTCATACTTATCGAGCTGACGCAAATCTTCGAAGCTGTCGAACGTCCCCTTCACAAAAGGCACATCACTATTCGGTTTATTTCTAGACATACACAGAACATCATACTGCTTGGCAAGTCGCTCTATCAAACGAGCCCCCAAAAAACCACTCGCTCCAGTAATTAATATTGGAGTTGTCAAAAAAAGTGCAGTTTGAAAACACCCTCATACAGAAATCCCGTTGCTAAGCTGCTTGTGACAGCATTCTTTCGCGATAAATAGCAGGGGGCCAGCCCCCTGGATTAGAGGTGT
>NZ_VNJJ01000025.1:0-34091 GCF_007786475.1 Cohnella terricola
GAGTCATGTTGATATTCCTCCGATGAATGTTGTCTCGACAACCTCATTCTAAGAGAGAACTTTCAACATGGCTTTATTTAATGTTTACCAACAGCCATTTTACACAATTATATGGACTCTACTTCGGGTGGCAACGAATTCATGGATTTTGTACGAAGAATCGTTTAAGTAGGCTTGGTTGACCAGTAACGGTCGAGTTTTATACGATATTTCACTCAAAGTGGCGAAGCACGCCCCGATGATCCTGCACCGCGCAGGGTTAATTGGGGCGTTTTTTATTTTAATCCAGGAGGCGAAGAGATTGAGCTTCGAAATCGAACATGCAAAGTGGATGAACTGGCATTTAAGTAGACGTCAAGGAGAGCGAAAGGACGCACTGATGCGGGGACACGGTTATGGAAATCAAATGTTTGTCGAGAGTTCATTCTACTTTCCTGTAAGGCACAAAACGTTAATCGTTTCATCAGTGCCGATACGTTGTTTCGCGAACTTAAAGTTTTCTTTAACTTTCATATATAGAACAATCATTCATGATAAATTAGAAGTAACTTGGATCAAGGCATCGTTGAATGTGACGCTTTTGTAACTAGGAGGGATGGAATGAATGTAAAATCCGTGCAGCCAGCCAGTGATTATTTCAAAGCGATGCAGCAATGCAAGGACGCACGAGAGACGAAGGATCAGTCGCGTTTGGCATCTATTCGAAATACACTCATGCTAGGCAAGAAGCTACGTACCGACCAAATGGACTACTTACAGCGACATGATCCAAATCTATATGATCAAGCAATGAGCCTCTCGATGGAACGCCATGCGTATGAGGACGCATTGCAGTATAGCCGTAGCAAAGCGGATGCGAACTATTACAACACGTTCAAGCTGATGCAGATTGCCGGGCAACTGAAGCATGGTGGTTCCGAGGAGCTGCTGATGCGCACGAACGCGATTCAGGAAGCCCATCGCGAGTTCGTGCGATCAAGCAAGTATGCCTCACTGAGGTCAGATTGATACGTAGCAGAAATTATCATTATATATTGTGCGCCAGTATGGAGGGGTAGACGGATGACATTATCGATTAACTCGTATAACTTGATGAATCCGATTAGCAGAACGACGTCTTTGAGTTTCCAATCTTCCAATAGTCTGGGTGCGAATCCATCTTTATTTTCAAATTTCGTTTCGAAGAGCAATCCTTATGAGCAATATATCAAGACAGCAGCAACCGGGATTGCGAATTTTTTGAAATCTGCGCAGGCTATGCAAGCATCGGCGCTAAAATTAATGCAGAAGGATAATTCATCTTTCCAAGCAAGGACGGCGGAATCATCGGACAACAAGAAGGTTACTGCAACTGCATCGGCCGGAGCTGCAAGCAAAACTTATGAAGTTAAAGTGAATGCGATCGCGACTTCTCAAACGAACAGTGGAACATTTTTGTCTAAAGTAGAAACGTCCGTTGTAAGCAAAGGCATCAATCAGTTCAACATTACAATAGGCGGCAAGACGACGAAGGTATCGGCTTTTATCTCCGATAACGATTCGAACGATCAAGCGCTGACCAAGCTGAAAGATGCGGTCAATGCTGCGAAGACGGGCGTAACCGCCAGTATTGTAACGGATGAAAAAACAGGCAATAAGAAGCTTGAGTTAAGCAGCGACAAGACAGGAGCGGATCAGACTTTCGAGGTTGTAGATGTTACCGGCAACGCGATGTCGGCAACCGGCGTTAAGAATGCAACGCAACTAGCGTCCAATGCTTCCTACAGCGTGAACGGCGGCGCAACTCAATCTTCGCAGTCGAACACGATTGATCTGGAGAAGGGCAAAGCAACGGCGACACTAATGGCCCCATCGATGGAAGCTGTGAAAATTCAAATCAAACCGGACGAAGACAAAGTCATCGCGCAAGTTAAAGATCTGGTGTCGAGTTACAATACGATGCATGATCGCTTGAAAGAAACCGGTGGAGTTATGAATTCATCTGTCCGGAAAAACATGGAATCGTTAGTCAGCTCATCTATCTATGAGCGAATCGGTATTTACCGTAACGGCGATGGTACTCTCAAGTTGGATGAAGAGCGGCTTAAGAAGAGCTTAAGCTCAAATTTCGAACAACCAACGAAAGCGATTAGCGGCAACTTTGGCCTAGCTGACCGTCTATCATCAGCAGCGGAAAGATACAAGGAAGCCCCGGCAAGCAGCTTGCTGAACTCGAAGGCTCGCCAGGTGCAGCAATTCGCGATGTACCAGTTATCGATGCAAATGGCTATGCCGACACAGGTAAGCGGGTGGGTCGTGAATTCGCTTTATTAACTTGATACAGGCATTGAACAACAATATGAGTCAAGTTTGTACGATTTATCGCACAAGCGACCCTAGTTTTGGTGGGGTTGGAGCCATTTTGTACGATTTATCGCACAAAAGGCCGTTGGGTGGCAACGAAATCATGGATTTTGTACGAAAAATCGTTTAAGTAGGCTTGGTTTGACCGGTAACGACTGAGTTCTATACGATATTTCACTCAAAGTGGTGAAGCACGCCCCGATGATCAGCCACAAAGCAAAACGCCGTGATTTCGCCATTTTGCAAACAAGAATTCAAGCACGCCTAACGAGGCGTGTTTTTTGTTTTGGCTGCACTAGCACAGATCGAACAAATTGGTGCGTTCCGCGCGCAGGTCTCAACGATGGATTGCGAAATCGCAGTATGAGGCCATTATTATTTTCGCCAAGTACCAGAATCGTGCGGCTATGACCTTTCTAGACTTAGTGGGACTTTAATCTCCTAATTACTGCACAAATTTCCCATAATTATTAACATAATTTAACTTCAAATCCGACAAAAAGAATATATGGCTAACTAAGTTGAAAATGCGAGGTACATTATGGCTAAAATCGGAATCGATCTTGGGACATCCAACAGTTTGGTAGCCCATTGGACGGAGCAAGGACCTGTCATCATCCCCAATGCGCTCGGGAAAAATCTAACACCTTCAGTCGTCAGTCTGGACGAAAATAATGAAATACTCGTCGGGCAAATCGCCAAAGAGCGATTAATTACTCATCCCCGGCTCACAGCGGCTACCTTCAAGCGTTATATGGGGACGGATAAACAATATGTTCTTGGGCAATACACTTTTTCTCCGGAGGATCTTTCTTCTTTCGTGCTTAGAGCATTAAAAGCCGATGCCGAAGCCTTTCTAGGAGAGGAGATTGAAGAGGCCGTCATTAGCGTACCTGCCTACTTCAATGATACCCAGCGAAAAGCTACTCAACGAGCCGCCAAGTTGGCAGGATTGCATGTTGAACGACTGATCAGCGAGCCTACTGCCGCGGCGATATCCTATGGCCTACATCTTGAAAATTCGGAAACTAAATTTCTTGTCTTCGATCTGGGAGGCGGCACTTTCGACGTGTCGGTATTGGATTTTTTTGAAGGCGTCATGGAAGTGCAGTCCATCGCTGGTGACAACTACTTGGGGGGCGAAGATTTTACGGGATTGCTCATGTCGCACTTTGTTGAATCTCAAGGAATCGATTACCTTCAGTTTTCCGGTAAAGAACGGTCGGCATTGTTCAAGCAAGCCGAATTATGCAAGCATGCCCTAGGTAACGGAAATGTCGGAGAAATGGAATTTACCGATGGAGACAAAACTTATCGGCTTAGCGTGGATCGCAATCAATTTGAGCAGCTTGCAGGTCAACTTCTGTTGCGACTTCGCCAGCCGATTGAACGGGCGCTTAGAGATGCTTCGCTATCGCCTCAAGACCTTAATGCTGTTATTCTCATTGGCGGAGCCACTCGAATGCCGATAATCAAATCGATTGTTAGTAAAATATTCGGGCGCTTACCCTTCTCGCAAATCAATCCCGACGAAGCCGTAGCCTTGGGAGCGGCTATTCAAGTGGCTTTGAAAGAACGAGATACCAGTTTGGAGGAATTGATCTTAACGGATGTTTGCCCATATACACTCGGGACCGAAGTCGTGAGGAGAATGCAGGATGACCGGTACGAGAGCGGTTATTTCCTGCCGATTATCGAACGCAACACGCCGATTCCAGTTAGTAAGGTAGATCGATTATATACGATAGCGGATCAACAGACAGAATTGGAAGTAGTGATTTACCAGGGCGAAAGCCGTAGAGTCGAGAATAATGTCAAGTTGGGAATTCTTGAGATACAAATTCCTGCGGCTCCAAGAGGAGAACAAAGTATCGATGTACGTTACACCTATGACATTAATGGGGTTCTCGAGGTTGAAGTGACGACAGTGAAGACCGGGCAGAAGAAAAGTATGATCGTGGAGAAAAACCCCGGACAAGTTTCCCCGGAGCAAATCCAAGCAAGATTAGAAGAGTTGAAGCATCTTAAAATCCATCCCCGCGATCGCAGCGAGAACCGATTGTTAATAGCAAGGGGCGAACGAATATATGAGGAGTCACTTCACGAAAGACGTGACTTTGTTTCCAATATACTTGTGGAATTCGAAAGAATACTCGGTACTCAGAATGAGCAAGAGATCAAAAGAAAAGCGGCCATTCTGAAACAACAGTTGGATCAACTTGAAAGGTGGCAAGACAACTCATGACCCCATGGGAACTGCTGGGCATCAGCCGAACCAATGACATTAAAGCGATTAAACGCGCCTATGCCAAGCAGCTTAAAGTTCATCATCCTGAGGACGATCCGGAAGGTTATCAAATGCTCAGGGAGGCGTATGACAAGGTCTCGAGCATAGCTAAGAGGAACAGAGCGGATATCCCGATGATCTCAGATCCCCCAGATATTCAGTTGGATGAGCCTATTACCATAGCGGCTAATCCGAGGATTAGGATTATTGATCCCCCAGAAGATATCCAGTTGGACGTGCCCATTACCAAAGCGGTTAACCCGTGGATCTTTGTCGAGGAGCCAACGCCCCTAACGCCAAGCCGTCAAACGGTAGAGGACTTTATCGCTCGGGCTATAGAGATTTATGAACATTTTCCTTCTCGGATTGCTCCAGAACGCTGGTTGGAGCTGCTCAATTCGGAAATTACATGGAAGATTGAATATAAACAAGAGATCAGCGAGCAATTGTTAACGATCTTGCAAAGCCGACGTTATCTTCCGGTGGAAATATGGAAAATTCTTGAGGGTTTCTTTGGTTGGGAAGAGGTATTGAACGAGTTAGAATACTCTCCCTCAGGACGCGATCCTTTCCTGACCTATTACATCAAGCAATTGAGTGAGCCGGGTCTCCGATATGAATTCCTGCTCCAGGCGGATAATATCGATCGGGATCAATATCTCAGCTATCGCCAGCAAGTTTTCGAAGCGTTAAAGGAAAATAAGCTGGAGCTAGCACGCGTAGCATTGAATCAAGCGTATCTTCTCTATACAGATGATCCTGAATTGCTTCGTCTGCGAGGAGAATATGACCTGCGTATGTGCAATTATGAGAAAGCCCTAGTCGCATTTGACCAAGTCGTTAAAATGCTGCCGGATGAAATAGACAGTTATCTGTACCAGGCACGAATCCGGTATCTTAGAGGTGAAATCCCCCAAGCGATCGAGGAATATCAATTCATTGTGTCCCATTGGCCTCAGCATAAGGAAGCTATGATTATGCTAGGTAATTGTTATGTGAAAATAGATCATAACGTACAAGCCGAGGAATGTTTTAAGGAAGTTCTTAAACCTTCTTCAGATGGGACTGCTCCAAATCATATTCAAGCTGTAATCGGACTAGCTGTCATTAATCCTAACACCATTCAAGTAACCTCTAAGGCTCAGTCTAAGAAACGGCATGTATCTATGAAAATGAGACGGCTGCACACGCTAATCGTGGTCGCCACTAGTTTGATCATCTTCGGATTCGTATCTTACATGTGGCATGCTATTGAGGATAGAAGGCCAATTCCGATTACAAGCCTACAAGAACTGGAAGAGGTTCCAATGGGGAGTTTCGTTTCACTTAAGTTGAGCTCCACTGAAGATTTGGGAATCCGCCAATATGAAGTAGACAGGAATACGAGTAGCGCGAGATTGATCTACTTAGTGCGTGACGAGCAAGATAAGCGTATCGAGTCATTCGGATTACCCCTTATTGGAATGAACAAAATTGTTTATATGACGAAGATCGACGAACAGCATATTATTCTTGATTCAGACTTTACGCAAAAATTGGATGTTGTGATTCCAGAAGATCCTGTAATCGTTACAGGATATGTCAAGGAACTGCTGCATACGGGAGATTTGATGTTTTCTGTTTATGGAGTATTAATAAAGAGGTCTGAGACAGATTCCGGGCCCCAAATATATGCTAGATATATTGATGCCACAGCGACTCCTCCAGGAAGTAATCCTATTCATGTTTGGAATTCAATAATCATAATTGCTATGGGAGTTCTGTTCATTCGAAGCTTAATTTGGCTTATCGTAGAATTAAGAAGAGAACGCTATGCGGCCTGATCCTAACAACGAAAGGAAATGTCTATGTTCGACGCTCTGCGCAAGAAGTCTTATATCAATGCCATGACTTCTGTCTCTTATATAGGGGAACCTATTTATGATCTGGAACTTAGAAGAAGCAGCGATTTGAGAACCTGTTCCAAATCCATGCTTAGAGAGTGGATGAATTCTCGTTGGGGAATCAAGGATCAATTCAGCCTCAATAAGAAGCTGGAATGGCTGTTTTACAAAGGACACCGGATGGAATTTACGCAGTTATCTTATTTGTTATCCACCTTGTCCCACGATAAGCGTAATCAATTTATCTACAATCTTCCTGAGCATGATCCCCGAAAGATTAAGCTGTATCATGTCAATCAGTTCATGGGGACCCTGACTTCGGCAGGTATTGCTGCCTTTGATTATTCCTTATATATGCTCCTAAGCCAGATTGGAGTTCGACTCAACTATAGAAAGAGGGACGAAGCAAAAGCTTTCTATTTGGAAGTCGCCCAGATCGCTCAGAGCAAATATCAAAGCTGGATTGAGTTTATCCAGTCTTATATCGCAGGCATGTATTTTCATTCCCTGCCGCAAGAAAGCGATATTGTCCGTGACAGGAGCTACACCCTAGCTCAATTGATCACGCAGAAAAATAGCGCGATAAACTCTGTTGAATGGAATATTAAGCTCAGAAATGCTGAGGGATAAACGTGAATATGAATCTAAAATCGGATGCCCTTAGACGAAAAACAAAGCTTGCAACCTGTTACCGAATTAAAGATGTCGTCACCCAGAGCGAGTTGTCAATCGTCTATAAAGCACAGCACCTGGATAGCGGGCAAATCCACATTATTAAGGAATTTTTCCCTAAGCTGATTGTGAGTCGAAAGTCTGATGGTCGAACGGTCTATCGTCGCCCCAATGCGCCGAATGATAAGTTCGATGAACTCATGATCTCTTTTAAACAAGAAGCCTTGTTATTAAAGCAGCTTAATCATCCGAATATCGTCCGGTACATCGACCATTTTGAGGAGAATGGGACAGGTTACTTGGTGACGGAGTATTGTCGGGGAGAGACTTTGGATCGTGTCGTAAGAGATGCGGAATCGTCAGATGAGCTCAGGGGAATGAAGGCCTCTTTGCTTCAGAAGATTGAAATGATTATGAAGGCTCTGGAGTATATGCATAAGCATGGAGTAATTCACAGGGATGTGAAGCCTGGAAACATATTGCTCGGCATTGATGGAACACCAACATTATTGGATTTGGGCTCTGCAGTCCGGTATGATAACCAGCAGATTTATTCCATTGTAACGACGTCGGGATATTCTCCATTGGAATTGTACTCGGAGAAGTCGAAGCAAGGTCCGGTATCGGATGTGTTCAGCATGGCTGCAACCGTCTATTTCGTACTGACAGGAAAACCGCCCTTAGATATTAAGCAGCGGTTATTCGAGGATAAACTTCTATCTATTCGGGACAGCGATAACGAGGTTACGCCAATTTTGGCTGCTATTATTAAATGGGGTTTGGCGGTTAAGATCAGCAAGCGTTGTCGATCGGTTCGACTGCTTCGTGTTTTCATCAGGTTGGAGATGGGGATTGGAAAAGTAAAAACGTGGCTTGGTCCGAGGAAATCAGCCTCGAATCAAACCACGCAATCTGCTTCAAGGACGGCAGATTAACTGGCTCGTCCGTTAAAAATATTGGTGCTCGGTTTAATAGCCTTGTAACGAAGTTCAATTTCGGTAATGCCGTCCTCAAAAGTAATATACAATTTGTCGTTATAGTGAAGACTGGCCTTGCGGTTACTTCCAACTGGAACGGATCCTATTGTGAGCGTGCATCTCGTGTTATGGGATACGACTAGAGCGCCATTGGCTGCGGCTTCGAACACGATATGCGCAGTCTCAGGCAACTGCTCATGAATGTCCAAGCTTTCGAATAATTTCTTCAATGTTAGCTTTCGTTCAGCGAACGAAGTCAGAGACCAATATTTAACGGGGATATCGTTCCCGCTTGCGGTATCCAGGAAGTAGCCTTCTAATCTTCCTGTAAATAATGGCTTTGGCCTGTAATACCAGTATAGCAGTGCTGCTACGATAAGTACTCCTAGTATGATCAATGCGACGCGAATATTTCGTTCCCACAGCGATTTAACCGATAGGGCGACCATGTTCGTGACGGTGCTTCCTTCTGGATCCGTAGCCTCAATCGTCAGCTCGATCTTTCCTGATTTCTTTGGAGTCAACAGAAGGGAATCATCTATGATTTGCGCATCCAACTGATTTGCTCGAATATCCGATACGATTGTGTATTTCAATGGATCGGCATTCGGATCTGAGAAATAGTCGCTTAATGGAATCGTCACTTGACCATCCTCTTTCGTTAACGAAAGAGGCGTTTTGTCTATGGCCGTAGGTGCAAGATTCGTAATATCCACGATATTCTCTTGAAGTATACGATAAAAGTCGGGCCCGTTCAGATGGACTGACCATGAGTATTGGCCTGATTTCTTAAAAACATAATCGATTTGAAAGTGGTCATCATGCAGCTTCATCGGAATACTTTCCCGCTGCTGGGATTCGTAATCGTAAATGATAAGCAGGGCATCGAGAGACTGGTAGACGTCCAAATCCTGCAACATTTGCTCATTCGGATGTACAAGCGAAGAAACGAAAGTTACAGGTTTACCTTTTACGATGGAATCGTTCGTTATCTTGGCTTGCAGATGCATATCATAGTTGCCCAACAAGCTTACTTTAATGAGATCACCCGATGCTCCGCGAAATTTAAGTTTGAACGTTCCCTTCTGAGGCTTCAAAATTTTAAGAAGAGAATAGCTGTCCGACTTGGAATATCGAATGTTGGCCGATTGATAATACAATTGGGTTTCTCTTAACGGATGCTCGGCTAATAGGACGATATTCGCTTCCCGCATGCTGGAGTTGGGTATCGTGACGGTTACTTCCTGTAAGGAACCGGTTGCGGTCAGGGCAGCAACAGGCACTAATTGCGACTGAAATTGTTCGGCGAAGATTTTGTTGAATATTTCCGGAAGGTCATCCGCACTATCCGTCATATAGGACTGTCCACCCGTTTGTGCGGCAATCCGGTTTAGTTCATTCTTATTAACCGTCCCATCATGGTTAAGACCGATCGTATAGATCGGATATTGTCCAGACTTGGCATTATCGATCGCAGTCTGTATATCCTCATTCGAATCCTGTAGGGTTCTTCCTTTTGCTTGGTTGCCAAAGTCGGTTTCCCCATCGGACAAAAGAATGACAAATCTTTTGTTCCCCTCGATCTTGTCGCGTTCTAATAGATTCGTTCCTTCCCGAAGACCTAATCCAATATCGGTATATCCCGATCGGCGCAGCTCCGATAATTTGCGCTTCAGAGCTTCTCTTTTATCCTTCAGCGCAACAGGCGTTAACGGAACTTTCTCAACAAGCATGTGGTTATAGGCAGTAAAACCTACCCGTGTGCTGCTCGTTTCACTAATGTCCATGAACATGTTGATAACTTCAGTAGCGATCCGGTTAGGGTCTGAATCCTTCATAGAATAACTTGTATCAAGAACGAAAACCGCATCAATTCCAGGGAATCGATTGTTGGAGTCATCTGCGGCTGCTAACGATCTAGCAGGACTGAAAAACATAAAAGCGGCGATTGCGAGCAGGACAATGGGCTTAGCAATTCCTTTCGAGTTACCGATCATCGTTTGCGATATACCACCTTTGAAATGGTTTGTGAGGCCTAAGCAACACAATTTTCAGTGTATTATTTCGGCATAAAGACACAGAAATATTATCTAATTCCAGATTTTGAGACTATGGTCCCAGTATTTTCAAAATCCCAAAAGTTAATTAGGAAAATATATCCATGGAATAAAATATATTGTTGGGGTAATGTGGGTTTTAAAGCAACTCGAAATAGAATAATGAGTTAATTTGTAAAAATGTCGCAATCTGGAATTGAGGGCTTGCTGGATGTAGGGCCACACTCTTAGAACAAGGGAGACTATTGTCGTGGATATTATTAATCAAACAAATCGTACGATGCTATTCGAGGAAATTAATCCAGAGAAGCTAGATTTAATCACTCTTGTTGGTGACGTTAAAGGAATTGATAGTTTAAGTGACGATAAGATCAAAGAGATAAATCGGCACTTACTTGTACGTAACTTTGATGAATTTCTAGATAAATTCTCGCCTACCGTCTATTCGTTCTACAATGCGGCAAGCCAGAAGGTCATGTACACGCTGAAGAAACCGGAAGGAATATCCGAGGATAGCATCTCTGAAATCAGAGTGGATCAGAATAACGACTTTCTGAAAATGCTGTTTACGCTGATCGATACGAAACGCAGTCAAGGCATTACGAATGTCGACTTCAAATTCGAGAATCTGCTGGATATGATTTCGCCGAAGAAAGTCATGGACGATATTCGCCAGGTGCGCAAGGAGATTCACTATCTGCATACGCAATACGAGAAGTTGGAAGAAGGCGATCCGAAGAAGCTTGATTTGGGCGATAAGCTGAACGGTCTGTTCGAAGAAGCGAGCAAAAATTATAACAATGTAATGGCGATGCTGCCGCTTGCCATCGAAGATATTAAAACCCGACTCTTACTCGGAAGCTCGCAAGAAGAGAATAAGTCGGAAGCCGTCCAGATTGGCATGCTGTCGATCGGCGAAAGCGGCGAACTGAAGATTATCGAAGCGCCTAAAAACGATGGGACGGACTTAATGCTGCTAGAGGACAGTGGAAGTAACTCTCTTGCAGCCGTGTATGGGGAAGATTATGATTCCGTATCCGACACCTCCTCTACCTATGTGAAGGATCTTGTCGTTCGTACCTTCTGTCCTTTGCCTACCGTACAGTCGAACGTGGATACAGCTATAGAAGTGCAGAATTATAACACTTATTTGGAGTTCTACAAGAACGCCAAAGACGACTTCGTCAAAACCGTTAAGCCGCTTGTGGAGAAAATGCTAGGGATCAAAATGTTCTTCGATCAATATGCAACGAAAAACAAAGGCATGATCCCTTCTCTTCTGATTACGAACAGCAAACTGGATATGACGGTTAAGAGCGGCAATATTCCGCGCCTGGAGACGTTTCTCAACACCATCAACTCGAAAAATGATTTCACGGATACGATCTGGTACGGAATCGTTCCTTCGATCGAGCTGGAGACGGTAGGGAAGGTTAAAGTATCGCGCGAACGGTTTAAGGGAAATGAGAAGGTCGTTAAGCAAGATGGCAATAGCATTGAATCGCTATCGATGTTGCTTCAAGTGGTTAAGGACTACAAGCTGCAAGTATTCTTCAGCTTCGAGTCGGGCGAAGAAACTACCTTCAATAGTATAGCTACAGCCGGAATCGATAAATACATCGACAAATGCGCGGTACTCGTACGGAAAGAATATAGCGAATTCGCGGTTCCGTGCATGCCGAACTTTACTATCATACCGAAAGACAAATCAGGTGTTGTCATCGACAGCAAGATGCTTCAGACAGAAAACGGAGTCAAGCTATCCGACGAGAAGGAAGATATTCTTCGGTTATGGATCGAAGGGGTATACGTTGGAGGAGCTTATGTTGCAGCAGGGATCGTCGCTGCTTATCAGTGCTCGGAATACTTGCGGGAGCAATTCAAAACCGTAAGCAAGGACTACCCTGGAGTCCGCTTTGATATCGAAGCAGGAGATAACAGCTTGCGGGTCGTTACGACGATGGCCAAAGAAATTACCGGCTTTACGAACAATATTAAAGATTCGATAAACCGCAAAAATTTCGGCTTTATTTTCTCCTCGGAGAACGCCCAGCTTCAAGGTAAGGACATCAAGCGAATTACGGTATATAAAGCTCGCAGCCTGGCTCTGTCCGAGGATGGGTTCGACTCTATCTATAAGACGCTTGTCAGCACTTATATTGAGCGCAGTCTTCGCTTCCAAACCGGGGATTTCAAGCACGAGAACATCGTTAAGTTCTTCAGCAATAATCCTAACAGCCAGAAGAGCAAGTGGCTTGGAACACGAGGCTATATTAATTCAGTCATCCAGGATGGCGACGATATGAGTTACATCATTGATGAGAAGAGCCATATGTGTCATATCGATCTTGTGTTTAACGGCAATGTGAAAAACCTTGAGGTCATGATTACCAAAGGTACAACTCCCGTTAAAGCATGATAAGTAAGTGGTTGCGGATGTTAAAGGCGCGCTTGCTTCCTAAGCTCGCCTCTAAACATAAATCCCTGGAGCCGTCATCGGGCAAGGGAATCAAATTATACTGGGAGGAAATGAACATGGGCTTCACACTGAAAGTAGAAGGTTCCGAAACGATTGAACTGGGGTTGGATAATATCCAAACGGTTACCTACGACACGGATACGCCGAATGACTCCAATGCGCGTTCGACAGATGTAGGTGCAACGCTGCGTATTACTGGCAAAATTCTTACAGCAACGGATGGCGATAAATCAGACGATACGATGAAGCTGGCGCTTTGGTCGCTTGTACCTGCAGAGAAGGCAGACTGCTACCGCAAATTAACGGTTGAAGTGATCTCCGCAGACCAAGTGGTACGCCAAATCTGCTTCCCGAATGCATTCGTAGTGGACTACACGGAAACCTACGGTGACACGGAAGGCGTTGGTTCCTTCAGCTTGTATGTAAAGCAGAAGAAGGATAAGACCGAACTAGCTCAAATATTGGGCGGCTACTAAGACGAATTGAAGAAACGTCCCCTCTGAACTAGAGGGGACGTCTCTCTTCCACCATTCCAATGAATAAGAGTGAAGCCCATGAATTATTATGAACGATTGGAAATTGCCCCTAACGCCACAGATCAGATGATTAAGACGGCATATCGGCGGTTAGCCAAACAGTACCATCCGGATACGAATGGAGGAAGCCGGGAAGCGGAGCTTGTGTTCAAGCAAGTGCAACAGGCTTATGAAACCCTAAGCAACTCCGAAACCAGGCGCCAGTATGATGCGAGCCTTCAACGAAGCGAGGCTAACACCGCTCGCAAGGACATACCAGTCGATACTGCGAGCCCATTCGAGCGTTATTTCGGTTTTAATGCGAGAACTAATCAAGCATCTGATTCTAAACGGAATACCACGCAGAATGGCCCAATTGACACGGCAAGTTTATTCAATAGATTTTTCGGCGGCAAAGGATAGTACTTTAGTGAGAATCGGAGGAACGAAACGTGCGGGGAACGCCTGAAGCGACACGAAGCCGAGGGAGACCCATTTGGGTTCTCGCATTGGATTGCATGATTATTCTGGTCAGTGCAGAAGCGCTTTACTATACATATAAAATCAATACCGATACAACCCTTCAATGGGGAGTGGCGCTTATCGTATTGTGCGTAGCGACCTATATTCTGATAAGACGCGCCCGTAAATTGCAGGGAGGTACAAAGAAGAAATTAAAGTCCGTTTCAAAGCTCGTTCTGCTCGATGAGGATGGGGAGAGCGTAAAGGAATGGTTTATTCAAGGCGAGACCTCTCTCTTAATAGGCAAGAGCTCAAGCCGCGAGGAAGTAGACATCGACTTGTCCGATACGGAGTACGCCTCGCTCATTAGCCTGCAGCATGCCGTACTTAATTATTCCGAGGGAAGCTGGTATTTAGAAGATCTGGATTCCCGGAACGGGATTGGCATACGCTCATCGAATCAAAGCGCGGCTGTTCGTCTAGACCCGGATGCGACGCATCGGGTAGAGATTGGCGACCTAATCTACCTGGCCAATACGAGGATTATAGCGAAATGATAATTTGCCGAACCAACTGACGGAGGAATGAACATAATGAGTTTGACTAGATGCCCGAACGGGCACATGTTCAGCACAAGAAAACATGGTAATGTTTGCCCGTATTGCACCATGAGCGTGGATCCCGCATCGAAAACGGACAAGCGCCAAGCGCCAATTCCTACGGAAGAGGAGAAGACCATGCCCTATATGGGGGAAACAAGGGGGATTGACCCGGTATCCGGATGGTTAGTGTGTGTCGAGGGACCCCAGTTAGGACAAGATTACCGCATTATGTCGGAGAAGAATTTTATTGGCCGCGCGGAAGAGATGCATATTCGAATCATAGGGGATAACACGATCTCGCGCCGCAACCATGCGGTTATCGTATACGATCCGAAAAAACGCAACTTCTATTTGCTCCCGGGGGATGCATCCGGGCTTGCTTACCATAATAATGAAGCCGTCTATGCGCCGGTTGAATTAACGGCATACGATGTCATTCAATTGGGGAGCAGCAAGTTTGTTTTTATCCCGCTATGCGGGCCTCACTTTGAATGGGATAACAATATGAACTAAAGGATGATAGGAATGCGGGAACTCTTCATGTCCAACCCGTATCTTGTCTTATCAACGTTTGTCCTGATTATTGTATGGCTAATCTTCATTAGACGGCGGATGATGATGCAGGATACGAAGTCGTTGCCTTCGGTTAAGATCGGTAACGGACAGACGATTGGTGGACGAGAGGAGCAAGACGACTATTTCTCCAGTGCATCTACAGTTGTTGGGACAATAGCGATTCTTGCAGATGGCATTAGCGGTCTCTCCAATGGGAGATTGTCCAGCACGCTGGCCGTAACGACGTTCATTAAGGAATTTTTGAAACTAGGCGATCTGACGGAAGTGGATGCCTTCTTCACGAAAGCTGCTCGAATAAGCAACAGCGAGATTATTCGTCAGGTAGCAGGCGCCGGGGGCGGGACAACGCTCGTCGCCGCGGTGTTGGATGGCGAACGGCTGCATTGGGGCGCGGTTGGGGACAGTGTATTGCTCGTGTATCGTAATCGCGAATTCATTGCGGTTAACCACAAGCATACGCTTGAGGTGCTGCTTCAAGAGCGAGTGCTGACCGGTGAAATGTCCCGGAAGGAAGCTAGGGATAATCCCATGCGCAACCGGCTCATTAATTATCTCGGTTACGACAGCTTTCAGAATATGGAAATTGGTCAAGAGCCGTTCTTGCTACAGCCTGGAGACAAAGTCTTATTGTTAAGCGACGGCGTGTACAATACCTTGTCGGAAGTAGAGATGGACCGGATTCTGTCTCGCAACTTAAGCCCGGATGAAGCCGCCACGCTATTAATAGAAGAAATAGAACGTAAAAGGCTTAAGAACCAGGATAACGCGACAGTCGTTATTCTAGAACCCGCGATATAAAGAACACGCGCAAGCGGTATGAAGTCAGCAGAGGGTAGAGGGAAGGAGGAGCCTATGAGAAAGGAGAATAGCGGGTTTAAGACAGCGTTCGTATCCGAAGCGGGAACATTCATGGAGAACAGGGACTACTTCGCATATGTCGAGTTGGAGGATATGGCCTGTTGGGTAATAGCCGATGGCTTAGATCGCGACAGTGAGGTTTACAGTGCGGAAATGGCCGTGACATCGCTGCTGGAGGAATTTACGGAGAAGCCGACAATGTCGCGAAGAAAACTCGAAGAATACATACGAGTCGCGCATGAATGGCTGCAATACGAGAGTCGGAGAGTGCGCTTGAAGACAAGCCTAATTCTGATAGCAACGAACTATACGGATATGGTATGGGTATCTGCCGGGAATGTTCGCTTGCACCATTTCCGAGGCGGACGTCTACTCTCCAAGAGCATGGACCAAAGCTTAACTCAAGTTATGGCGGATGAAGGGGTTATTGCGGACAGCTCCGTCGATCAGCATGAGGAGCGTCATAATTTACTTCAATATCTCGGCATGCCGGACAAATTCGATCCTTACATATCGAATAGAATCAAGCTTACGGACGGAGATGTATTGCTGCTCAGTACCGCGGGTCTATGGGAGGCGGTTAGTGTTCCCGAAATGCTTGACTCGCTGGAGGAAGCGCAAGATCCGGCGAAACTCGTGGATACGTTGGAAGAGGTACTGCTTAGCAAGCAGCGTGCAGTCGTTCCGAATTACACAGCGGCGGCCATCTATGTAGATAAAGCGTTCAAGGAAGAGAAGAAGGACAAGAAGAAGCTAGTGAAATGGATCATTGTTTCTCTCATTCCCATTATCATTGCAGTTGGAGTGTTGATTTATTTCCAGAGCAAATCCGTAGCCCGTATGGCAGAGACGGCTCAGGAAATGCTCGAACAAGCCGAGAATGGCGACAGGTATGCGGCGGAAGAGAGCTATGCGGAAGCGCTGAAGGCATACAGCGAAGCGCGCAATGCTTCCGTTAAGTTGAAGGATAAGGTTCATAAGATTATGTATACCAAAAAGTATAATATCGCCCAATTAATCGTTGGTGCTGATGAGTACGCGAAGGATGGCAATTACGCGAAGGCGGCGGAGCAATATAAGAAGGCAAAGAAAGAAGCGGAGAATGTAGACGTATTTAATCCGAAAGAGTTGGATTTGCGAATTGATCGGATGGAGAACTACGTGCAAATTAACGAATGGGTGAAGGAAGCGGATCTTAGGGCGGAAGCACAGCAATATGCGGACGCCATTGTCATATATGTAAAGGCTAGAAAAGCAGCGATTGAGGCCACATTCCCGGCTGGGGAACAACAAATCAGGACAAAGCTGGAAAATGCGGAATCGAAAATGGCGGACTTGAAGAAGCAGCAGAAGAAGCTGATTGCCGAGCAACGCGAGCAGAAGGGCGATCGTTATTTTGATGCTAACGAATATAAGAGAGCCGCAGAAGCTTATTCCAATGCCCAGGAGAAATATCAGGAAATCGATATGCTGGATAAGGTGTTGGCCATGGAACGGAAAATCGGCAAGGCGGAAGAGAAGCTTAATCCGATCATTCCAGCGGCTAAGGAAGCTGCGTCATCTCCGACAGGAGGAGACGGCCCGGCAGATCAAGTTGCTCCATGACGAGTCACGAATCGCGGGTTAACAACAAGCGAGAGAGGCGATTACCCAGATGAAAGATATTGTAATGGACCGACTTAGCCGTATGGAGGATCTCGAGCAACGCAAGCTATTGAAGCAGCTCATGACGAGCGTATTTCTGAATTTAGTAGAGCATCAGGAAGACATGTATCGGAAATTGGAGAAGCGGGTTATCGAGGAACTGGATGAGTATGAAGACAACTATGATATCTACGTCACTCTGTGCTCCCGCGACAGCTTCGATCCCATTCACGACTACTTGTATCCAATGATCCCGGAAGACGTCAACCCTCCAATCTATGACCTCACGAGTCTTCTAACAAGCCTAAGCAATGAACAGCATACGAAGCTTTTTACTGTATTCATGCAATGCGACTACATCCAACTGAAGGAGCTTCTTAACAGCGGGCGGACATTTCGCGGAGAGCTTGTTACGACCGCAGGCAGATGTGCTATAGAAGCCGTTGTCAAACCGAACCATACTTATATCCATGAATTAGAGAAGCTGTACGAAACGTTTCAAAAAAACGGAATATCATGGAAAACGGCAAACCATCCCTACGCTCACAAATTCGTAGATATTGTCCTGGTTCGATGCGATCGAAAGCTGGAAGCGGACGAAGAAATCGTGGAGGCCATGGTAAATCTCGAAGAGTATGAGCGCTATAAGAAGCTTGATGCAGTGCCTTTATGGAACATTGAGAAGCTCAAGCTTAAGAGCAGCGGTTTTCCGGTTCCCGCCGCAGATCGAATTAACTACGAGCATGTATTATCCCTTCATAAGACAGGGGCCGAGCACGGCTATTTAGTGGAAGAGAGCGGAGAAGCGACCATTCGTTATATCAAGCGATCCGCAGACGAGTTAACGGTCGTTACTCCGCAAGAGAAGTCCGGAATTTGGAATGTACTTAAGCTGACGCAGCCTGTCCAGCCCCGCATCGGTAAGCTGGAATACGCTTTGGTGTCTAATCGCAGGCATAATCATTTCATGAATAAATATGCTCGCAATCAAGTGCTTACCGTACGGGCCAAAGGCGAAGTGATACGGATTGTCCATTCCTTCGAAGCATCGGAAATACTTGAATTGCTCGACTTAGAAGTTCGGGATCAGCCGAAGAGCATCTCGCAGACGTATGCTATGAATCCATTTATAAGCGATAACATCAGATCGCAGACTGATATGAAAACCTTGCGTCTTAGGTTTCGCCGCCGTGAAGATCAGCCCTTGGATGACTTTATTCTGAATGACTTAATGAGCTTTCTTGTATCGGAAGTTCAAATATACTTTCCCGAATATATATGCGAAGGGGAATGGGCTTGAACTACATATGGGACCTTATGATTAAGGCTAACAACTCCGGAATCGCCAAACGAGATATCCGATTCGCGCAGGCGAGTGTGTACTCGCCCTATATGGAGCTTAGCTTGGAGAACATGAACGCATTAACCGTAGAACGGGAAATCGAGATTAATCCGTACTACCGGTTTGATTCTATATTCGATGGTTTGTTTCACCCGAATTACGAAGGGGACATGGAGCTCCGGCAGCAGTTGTTCGATATCATCGTTCATTTCCTTGCCGATATGGATCTTACCCAGGGGATGAACAAACGGGAGTTTTACATTCGGTTCGTATTGCGAGACATGGAGAACGGAGTATTCGGCGAGAACGTCAAGAAGCAAATTATGACCTTCACTCGGGAGGAACGGGATATCGTCGCCGTTAATTTACTCCAGCTCTACGAGTCGGGCGAGGCGCTTCATCTGCTGAAGGATACGATGAGGAAAATATTCAAGCGATCTACGATCTATGTCAACTGTGATTCGAGCGATAAACTATTATTTTATATCGGACAGGAAGAGACGGCACAATCGAGAGCCAAGGTCGAGCTCATTCGCAATATTTTCCTCCCGGTACGGTTTAGCACTGAATTGTACTGGGTTCATCACTTCGGCATTATCGGAGTGGAGGATACGATGCGGATGGATCGTACGGCATTAATCTAGACATGGGCAAGGAGGAGAGTCCTGTGAACGGTTACGGCGGGTATTCCTACAAGATAAATAAGCAAGGTACGGTTCCAGCGGGCGGAATAGGCAAGACAACCTATACCCAGTCAGAAGTCATGGAGATGACGACTTATCAGCTCCGCAACGTATGCTTCCGTGAACGCCTTGTTGATGGCTTGGTACAGACGCTGGATAGGGAAGAACTCATTCGGACGATTCTGAAGTATCGGAGCGCGGAAGCAAGCTTATTCATCCGTCAATCATGCCTGGGTGGGTTCGATAGAGTAGAAGCGGCTGCTCGTACTTACTTAAATACCCCGTTGAAGCAGCTCGGGGACATTCGTATTCCGGCCAGAATCGTGCTGTACATCGGGATGGCTACGGACCGGCAAGATCGTTACCGCATAGAAGCGGGAGAAGAGCTCTCCGAATCGAATGCGCTTCTGGTTAACGAGGACGGTGAATTGTGCGGCATATTAAATGTCGTTAAAGATGCGACAGAAGCGGGAGTTTATTACTTGCAAGCAGGTAAGGATGCGGAATTAAAGCGTACGAAGAACCGCAACTACAGCCTGCTCTTCTTCCGTAAGCTGGACTCGGACTATTTATACAAAACGTATTACAGCGCTCATCCTATGCCGCCTACTAATCTACACTATGGCAAGGTTCCGGTTGCGGAGCTTGAGATCAGGGAGCTTGAAGAGACGACAGCGGTGCTCGCTATCGACTTCGGCACCTCCAACACGACAGCAGGAGCCTATCTGGATAGCAGCTATATTTCTTCGCCGCCAAGTCATGACGTAATGAACGGAAGGATTCGTTTAAACGCAATCAATTATGTATCATTCGCCGATATGTCCGGGAAGCAGGGGGCGGGAATGGCTATGCTGCCTACAGTCGTAAGCGCCGCTGATTGCTCCGACCCTGCTGCGATACAGTTCTATTATGGACATGACTCTCTTAAACAGTTGAAGAAGAATAGCTATTCGGGTCATGCGACCGTATTTCGCGGAATGAAGCGGTGGGTTAACCATTACGAGAAGATAGAAGAGCTGACGGATCCGCACGGCAATGTGGCACAGATGAAGCGATCCGATATTATACGGGCTTATTTGCTGCACGTAATTGAGACGGCGGAGCATCAGTTCAAGTGTCGGTTTAATCGATTGCATTTTACGAGTCCGGTAAAGCTGAAGTCTCAGTCCCTGGAGATGTTTAAAGAAATACTGCCGGAGTATGAGATTGAGTCCGAGCATGCGCTCGACGAAGGAATGGCCGTTCTGTATAACACCATTGCAGATCAGATTGAGAAAAACAACTTAACGGATGGTTCCGAATATCAAGCGCTCGTCATTGATTGCGGCGGAGGGACGACGGATGTGTCCTCCTGTCGGTTTCGAATCGAGGATGGGCATGTGGCATATAAAATCGATATTCATACCGCCTATGAGAATGGCGATACGAACTTCGGAGGCAACAACTTAACCTACCGCATCATGCAATACATGAAGATTGTATTCGCAGATTATTACACGCATGGTCGCGCTGCGGTAACCGATATCGATACGCTTATTCCTATCCCGGGGACGGATTTGTTCCGGTATGTCGATGAGGAGGGAATCGATGCGGTATATGACACATTCAAGCTTCGATACGAGGCGGCGGAAGCCATTATTCCGACTAAGTATAAACAATATGAAGTTCGTGCACGAGACGATTACCGACGCGTTCGCGGCAATTATTATTTTCTTTGGGAAATCGCCGAGCGTATGAAGACGGAATTTTTCCGCAGAACGGGGATATTGCGCAATCGGTTTCTCAACGAATTGGGGGATAAGGCAGATAACGACCTCATCATCACGCCTGTAGACCGCTGGTGCATATCGGTACTGGACAATGGGGAGTTCAAGGATATGAACGAATGTCCAGACGTCGTATTCACGATTAAAGAAATGACTCAATTGCTGCGAGCCGATATCTATGAGATCGTGCGCAAGTTTCTTGATGAATTCTATCAGGACGGACGTTTGCAAGACTATTCGATTATTAAATTAACGGGGCAATCTTGCCGGATCGATGTGTTTCGCGAGGCGCTCAAAGAATTCGTGCCCGGGCGCAGCATTGAATTCCGTCAGAAGTCGGAAGACCCCGGACAGGTACCGGATTTGAAGCTTGCGTGTTTACGCGGTGCTATTCGTTATCAAGCAGATCGCAAGGCGGGCTACATCGAATCTTGGATTACGAATGAAGTCCCAACTATTCCTTATTCGGTCAGTGCCTTTACGCATAATCGCCGAGAGAAGATGTTGATGTCGAGTTTAGAGCGATCCGATCCATCACAGACGGCGATTTCGCGACCAATCGGAGCATCCGAAGTGGAATTCCATCTGAAGGGAAGCGACGGATCGGCTAGATACACTTACGTATATACCAATCGATTGAGCGATTATAAGTCTGTGCTATACGAGGACATTGCAGCTCTATATGGCGACCGAATTCGTCAGGAGGATACCGACTCCATCATGAACGGGGAAGCGAAGTTCTTCGTATCCGCGGGTAACAACCGCTGGGGATTCGAAGTCATTCCCGTAGCCCGGATCGACGACCAACTGCAATTGGGCAAGAAGAGGTTCTTCCCCTTCGAGAATGAGGCTACTGAGCTTGATTTCTTTGATGGGTTGAAGTAGGAATGTGGGGGTACAAATGAGGAATTGGATAGTTTTATTCATTGGAACAATGCTAGTCGTAAACTTAACTGCCTGTAATAAAGCGGATGGTGATGGACTCGCTAAGGATGCTGATGGGCTACCGGTAATCGAGGAGCTCATGCAGAAATCGAGAGAAGCCTTCGAGATGCGGGACAGTTATTCGATTGAAAAGCATGAAACTATTAAGAAATTCGATGAGTATGACGGAAAAAAAGAACAGGATTCTATCAGAAATGTAGATTACAAATATGAATATAGTAAAGATCCACAAATTTTTTATATCGAAAGACCAGATGAATTCATGGTATCCAAAGAATATTATTCTGAACATGGGTTTGCTCTATTCTCTGTTAATGAATGGTCATCAAGTCATAAGTGGCCCTACACGGAGGCACAGTTGAAGGAACAATTCGACCCTTATCAATTTATGGCTACCTATAATTTGAGTATGCATGCGTTGAAGGTTAAAGAAGAGGGAGGCAAATACGTTGTAAGTACAGCAGCGACTTTTAACGATAATGAAGATCCAAGTAAAACTATGAAGAAGGATATCAAAAATAAATTAACATTAACGTATTTCATCGACAAAAAAACATACCTGCCTACTAAAGTTACAACTGTATTAAATAGAGAGATTAAAGAAAATTCAGAAATGACAAGACACGTCGAAAGAAGTGCGGAGTATATATACCATTCCTTAAGTTCAGCCAAAAAGAAAAAATTGATAAATATGGATAAAGAAATAATGAAAGAATAATAGAATGGTTAGAAGTTTCGAGGAAACCTATCATTCCATCAACTCTATAAATAAGAAAAAGCTGACTCAGAGGGGAAAAGAAGCAGCGGAAGCAGTGAAGTAGCATGGAGATCGTGATTCATAGGATCCATGAAGCCGTATGATGCAAGTGATTAATAGCCAGAAAGGAGGGATGCATTGATGTTTACCAACCCGTATCCGCAATTTCTTAAGGGTAGGATTTTGAAGACGGAAATGTTGGACAACCTCAGAGACTACCCGAGACACTTTAATGAAACGTATTGGAGCGGATACTCGAACGGCATCGTGAGCGGAGCAGAGGTAAAGGTGTCCGGAGAGAAGTTGATCATCACGAGGGGCATCGTTATTCATCATGGGCGACTGTATGTGATGCCGGATGAACGCGAGATGGCCTACGAAGCAACGGGGAGGGAGACACTCATTAAGCTTCGGTTTAGTGAGTCTCCATTGCAAGGCGACTTCATTAACTATGCGGCGGATATCGTACTCGACGAGAATGTTCAATTGAAGCCGGACGAGCAAGAGCTTGGACGATTTAAGCTGAAGCAGGGGGCCAGACTCCGTATGGACTACCAGAGCTTTGCGGACATGACGACGGAATACAATACCGTGAATCTCATTCACGTAGATTATGCAGGTCGCGGCAAAAGTACTCTGGCTCCCTTCGTCATGCGGTATTTTGGATCAGAGCTGCTCAAGAACGGGAGTACGGATGCTTATGATATTTCATTCGGAATGCTGTGCATGAACGAAGGTACTGTCGATCGGGAACTGATCATGAGATACCTGTCGACTCGGATGAACATGGAGCAGAAAGAGGCTAATAACGAGTTCATCCACCGGTGCTTCGTGAAGCTATTGAACGAGACACGAGGCGGCAATCAAGCCCGATCCGATTTTCGCAGGGGCGGCGTTCAGCGGGTGCTGGTGGATTGAGACAGACGAAAGGAGGATTAATGTTATGTACGTTCTAAAATTGCGGTTGGCAAAAATAATCATGAAGCATTATTTAGGGGTTATTTATAAAGGTTCGACCTACAACAGTCAAGGAGAGCTGCTATTAAGGAGGGCCGCGATCACCCGTATTGGACCGCTAGTTGGTTTTCTACTTGCAGTAATAGCATTAACTCTGGGGTATTTCCAGGATCCAAGCATGACTTCAGAGGATAGTTTGCTACTCTTGCAGACGATGAGCGGATGCCTGGTGATACTCGGGTTTGCGACTCTTGCGTTTAGTGTATCGAGAACGGTTGTAGACCAAGACGGCGTGAGCAGCTACCGGTTGTTTATTGGCAGGCGTCTATCTTTTGATGAAATAAATCAAGTTACATTTACAAGATTGTTCGGAGGCTGTATGGAATTATCAGGCCAAGGGAAGAAGATTCGAGTCCCTCTGGATACAAGCGGCTTTGCAGTGTTTTTCGAACGTTTGAAGCAACGGAATCCGCAGTTGGAATTAGGCGAGGTTGAACATGAGTTGCAGAAACGTTCTAAGTTGTTGGAGAGTTTGGGTTTTCGGGTTCAGGCATAATGGATGTTTCAATAGAGGTGGAGTTCGAGTCAATGGAAGGATGCGAATCTAGTGCTGCATGATGAACTCACGATAGCAAAAAACAAGATAAGGAATGCGGTCATTGCAGGCGTTTTCTGTTCTGTCACAACCTTGCTTATGAAAACTTTCGGATCGGGTTATTTAGAATACGAATATGATTGGATATTTTATTTTGATTTGGCGATCCCTGTAGGATTAACTTTAGGTGTGTATAGAAAAAGTCGTGTTTGCGCAATTTTGTTGTTTGTATGCTATTTGTATTCGAAAATAATATATTTAATTTCTGCCGGTCCGATGTCGGGGTCAGATACTATGTCATTGGTTCCGATAATGATGTCGATGGGTTATCTCTACATGTTTGGTCAAGGCATCTCAGGGGCGTTCGCATATCACAAGCTTAAGAAAAGGAACAGTCTACAACTCAATCGCACGGAAATCTCCGAGCTGGATTGATCGTTGGAATGCTTAGGTTATTCGTTTCAGTCATAAAATCATAAGTCCCAAATTGAGCAAAGGAGATGAACCAAATGTCAACACCTATCGTCGCCTATGATGCTTTAAAGATTGCTCCCTTCGAGATGAGATTACATGATGTGAAGCTTGTCAAGAAAATCAACGAACATGCCAGACTGACCTTCACGGGGGTTATTCCGGATGATAAAGAAGAAAGCTATGTACGGATGGCGGATGAACAGACAGCAATTGAGCTGCTGTATACCGATGCTTCCGGGAAAAGTCAGAGATTGTTTCATGGCATGATTCTACGACTGCAAGTCAAAGTAAGCCAAGGGGTGTACTGGCTGGAGGCTGAAGCTGTTTCCCATACGTATGCGATGGACATCAAGCAAGAATATCGCTCATTTCAGAACCACTCGATGTTGATCACTGATGTGATGAAGAAAATCAACAACAATTACCCCAAGGCGCAAACCATAAATACATTTTCCGACGAACGCTCACTTGGTGCTTATCTCCTACAGTACCAAGAAACCGACTGGCAATTTTTAAAGCGATTAGCTTCCCATTATCATACAGTACTTATACCTATAACGACGCAAGATAGCATCCGCATGTATTTGGGGTTTCCTAACGATCGGAATGCTGGGGAACTAAAAAGCACTCATTATCGGGTATTTAAAGATTTACTGGCCTATAAAAATGAGGTGGATTCAGACAATCCTAACCTTAATGAACAAGACTATATTAGCTACGAAGTGGAACTCAATCAAATACTAGAGTTAGGCGACAAAGTCACGTTTAAGGGACGGAAGCTTCATGTCTTTGAAGTTCAGACGGAAATGACACGAGGCGTACTTACAAACAAATACACACTCTGTGCCAAGAAAGCAGGGTACCAAAGGAAGAAATTCAATCGGAATATTATTGGCGCGTCTATTCAGGGCAAAGTGAGGGAAGTCGTTCGAGATGAGGTTAAAGTACAACTGGACTATGACCAGGATTGGAGCTTACAAACCTCATCCCCATTCCCCTACTCTACGATGTACGCTTCCGATGATCAGACGGGATGGTACTGCATGCCGGAGAAAGGCGATGATATACGTCTTTACTTCCCAAGCACTAAAGAACCAGAAGGAATTGCCATTAGTTCGGTTAGGAAGAAGCTACCACAAGAAGCAACTCAGAATAGCACCCCAAAGAACGTTACGACTACCGTCGTAAAACAGGAGATTCTGCAGCCTATCATTCAATACGATAGTGAAGTGAAAGATGATTTGATGAAGAATCCGAATACAAAATATTTGCTGACACCAACGGGTCAGAAAATATTGTTCGAGGAAGACAAGATCACAATCGTAGGTGCCGATGGTGGCGCAGCTATAACATTGACGAACGCGGGTACGATAATTTTGAACAGCAGTAATAAGATTTCAATTCAAACAGGCAAACAGATTGAAATGGTATCGCAATCGATCATGATGGTTGCCAATCAAATTGAGATGTCTACTGCTCAAGGCCTTGCAAAATTCAAAATCGACCAAGGCCAAGTGCTGATTAAAGGTGTCGAAGTATTGATGGAAAAATAATGGCGGGGAGTGTTGGGTCTATGAATGCCCGTGAGAAATGGGAACATTTTGTCCAAGTTGACGCTCTGCCCCATCGAACGGAGCAGATCCGGAATCTGTACAAATATTTCTGTGAACATAAGGATTTGATTGCACAGGAGTTTGTATTGATCTTTGATCAGTTTTGTCAGAACCTTCGAAGAATTCAGGACGCAGGTGAAATGCAGAAATGCGCTTGTATCCATATTTCTCTGTTACGAACAAGCATGATAGAAGGCCAACCCGTCTATATGCTGGAGGCTTTTGACATTGAGACCTTAGATCGCGTTAAACTATCGCCCTTTCGCTATCATGCATATTGGATTTTTAGCTTCATGAATAAACTGGAAGACTTGTGCGATGCGGATAGAAGAAAGTATGCAGGGCAAATAGATCGCCCGATGTTGGAAGCATGGATGAAAGAACAAGTATTTCCATTTCATGAATTCATGGTGCATGCTGTACGTTATGCTATGGATCGTGTCGTGCGGCTTGCTTCTTTTCGCAGCATAGAAAAAGAAGTGCTTTTTGAAATACGCGTTTGCGAGTACAGAGATCAGAATGAAAGCGAATCTGTCTATCGTATAAATGAATCGAAGAAAATGTCGGTCTCTTGCAAAGGCTGGCTGGAATGCTTATTTGACCATGATTACATTTATGAACATATTCAAGACGTAGACGTTTCTTATGGTCAGTATGCAGGGATCAATTTGAACTATGCTCGGTTGGAGAATGTAGGCTTGACCCAAAGTAATATGCGAAATAGCTACTTGTTGGGTAGCAAATTTGAAGCTTGCAGATGCGATTTGGTTGATTTTAGTGGGAGCACCCTATTTGATGCAGATTTTCGCAATTGTAATTTGGAACAGGCCAGATTTGATCACGTTTTGGCACAGCGTAACCTGATGAACGAAAAACGAGGGATGATATTTGGGATTCACGGAGTTAATTTCCAAGGGGCAAATCTAACAAATGCCAGTTTTCGAGGGGCGAGGCTTGCTGGTGATTTTTTAAATGCCGCGTTAAATGGAACGGACTTTACTGATGCGGATCTAACCGGCAGTTATATGCTCAAGCGTGATGCTGATCGGGTTCTGCTTTCCGGGGATCAGCGTCAAAGCATAAGCTGGGTTGAAGGAAATGCCTCTTAGAAAAGGAGGGAATGACATGGAATATTTCTTCGTTAGTCATGACTCTCGTCTAGATTCGATCGGTGGAGATATATTGTTTTCCGATCGGGTGTTGAACGGATTTGACCAAGCGAATGAAGATGAGACAGCCGTCGTTAAGTCGGGGAAAAAACTGGTGTACAGGAGCGTAATTGAACACCCTGTCTTGCTTGTTTCAACAGAAATCTGCGAAATATTAAAGCAATTCAAACCTGATTTAAGATATAAAGTCGTCGTCGTTACAGATCCGTTAACCTATGAAAATTCCCGATACGGTTTGATTGACATACCGGTAGTAGACTGTATATCTCGTACGAAATCCACAATTGAGCACGGGATCGTCAAGTTGGCAGTCATTGACGAGAATTTAGTAGGCGATCTAAATATTTTCAAGATTTCACAATTTCCAGAGGCTGGTTTAGCGGTAAGGTTAGATGTTGCAGAAGGCTTGCTCAGAAGAAGCTTATATGGCATTCGTATTAGACGAATACAATCCCAGAGGAGTGGTTTGAAATGAAGCATGTGTTTTTTGAACAGTTGACTCAAGAAATGATTAACGAGCTTACATTGACTCCGTGGAGAACGACAGAGACTTTTGTAACTCGGGGTGCTTTTATGCATTGCACAAATGGGACACATGAAGAAGTGCTGAATCAGCCAACAGTGAACGGGGTTTATATTAACGAAAATCCTATGATGACGGTAAAAGATTGCAATCCGTCTACTTCTTCGGGCCGTAATCCTGAATCAGAGGTGGTAGGTAAAAACATAGACGGTAACTTTCATTCCTTTGGTTATTGCCGGAGTGAAATTCACCCAAGAGCTAAGATTGTGGAGGAATATAAAATTCCCCCAGATAAAATCGGTGGTCTTCCCGTCGCTTTTAATCCTGAGACATACGAAATGCAATTTGTGTATCCCTGCGTTCCTAAGATCGACTCTGAATGGGAGTTCGGAAGTAGCAATGTGTTTATCAATAATGTTGCAGTCTTGACGAATAAGTCTTGTCTCCGTTGCAAAAACAATGGAACGATTCGGTTTTTAACTAATGGGATGGACATCCCTCCTATTCAATTTATAGAGCATTACATGAAGTAAAGAGGGAAGGTGTTCGGATGAAAGCCTGGCATGAAGCCGATGGATTCCAGTTGCAATTCCCCTATGAACTGAAGGCGGTTCGTAGTTTGCAAATTGTACAATCGTTCAATGAACATACTCGTTGTTACTTGACGGTTATGATGACCGAGAAGCACTCGGAAGCTTGTATGCGAAATGCAAGCTACAAGGATAGTCTATTAATCCGCAAGCCGGGCACTCCCCAGAATGAATACTGGTTCTCCGGAGGAATATCTAGCGTTGATATAAGTGTAGAGGACGGCATCCCCTGCGTGACGATCGAGGCGGTTTCTCGAACCTATGAGATGGATATGCAACGAAATAGTCGCTCTTACCAGAACAAGCAGAATACTTACACGGATATAATTAAGGAGCTTGTAGAAGGTTATCCCGGAGGGGACGCTCAGAACGAAGCAACGCAGCCTGGCGCAGTAATAGGCGAGCTTATCGTACAATACGAAGAGACCGATTGGCAGTTTCTGAAGCGATTAGCATCCCGAATCGGCACAGTTATTTTACCTGATGTCACAATGGACGCAACAAGGGTTTACTTCGGAGTTCCAGACTTTTCTTGGGGAAAAGTACTTAAGGCAAATGGTTATTCGATGATTCAGGATAGAGCCAGCTACTTAACTTACAAAGCCGCCGGCGAAACACTGACGGAGTCCGAATGGATTAGCTACAGCGTCCTATCGGATCAATATTTTCAGGTGGGCGAGAATGTAAGCTTTAAGCATCAGACTTGGGTCATTAGCAAATCTGTAATAACCTACGATAAGGGTAGTCTAATACGAGAATATGTTCTAGTTAAGAGAAGCGCACTTCGACGGAAGTCTAAAATGAATCGAGCTATCCAGGGCGTTTCGTTGGAAGGCAAAGTGGTAAAGCGTGCTAATAATATGGTAAAAGTTCATCTGGATATTGATAAAGTGCATGATAAGCAAGGAAATTGGTGGTTCCCTTATTCAGCGGAAGGAAACAACATTTTTCATTGTATGCCGGACGAAGGCGCACGAATCAAAGTATATTTTCCTGACGGAATAGAGAAGAAAGCATTTGCGATCAATTCCGTGCGCGGCAATCATGAAGAGATGCAGTCCCGAACGGTATTTCAGACGCCGACTACGAAAGCGTTCCATATGCCAGGCGAAGCAAAGATGGAGCTTAAAGACACGGGGGTACTGTTCGAGAAGGGGACGGTCTCTTTAAGTCTGGATAAGAATAGTATAAGTGTTAATGCGGATGAAGATATATTGCTGTTGGCCGGTAACGTAATAGACATGGGGAATAAGGAATCAGACAAAGTGCTGGAGTCTATTAGGATGACAGCTAAGGAGTTCATCGCACTACAAACGAATACGAAGCAGTATGTGATGATGAGTCCCTATCAGATTGGAATACGTAGTGCAAGGATTGATTTTGAGAAAGTCGAAATGGACTTCGTTGACATGCTAACGGATGAAGAGCTGCAGGAATTATATATAGATGATCAATTTGAAAATGAGCTGTTTAATTATCAACTTGAATGGTTTGAGAGAGTCCATAGTGTCGTGTATATTCCTGATTCGACAAAAGCTACAATGAGAGCTAACATCAGGGAGAGAGTGAATAATGACCCAAATCGTAAGGAACTTGCTCGAGTCAAAATGGGGAAGTATGACAAAGAAGATTTAAAGGTAAAGTATTTAACTAAAAATATAAAACGGGAAGAAACAAGAGAGAAGTCGAAGGAAGAGCTAGCTCAGAATAAGAGTAATTATGAGGCACAGTATAAGGAATATGGACAGGCATTGGCAGAGAGGCATAAAGCGATTGAAGTAGCGAAGAACAATAAGGGCAGTACAACGGAAACAAACGTATCGAATGGGGAGGGGTTAGCCGAGCAAAGTACGAATCAAATGATGAAACCAGCGGAGCAGAAGAAGAATTCCACCGTATGGGATAAAGTGGTGGGTGGAGTAAGCGGACTAATCGACGGGCTGGTCAAACATATTGATAAGGAACAGTTAATGGAATGGGAACTGGCAAATGTGATTCCCCAGAAGCCAGAGTATCTAAGTAAGAAAGATATGCCAGTCATTTATCTCTCTCGCTATAGCAACCAAATCCTAAAGATAGATCCTCAAATGACAGCGGCTGTACTTGGCATATTAATGGGTGTGGTCGCTATAGTCCTTTCCATACCGACAGGCGGAATGTCAGTTTACCTTGCTATTATCGCTACCGCTGGAGCAACATTGGGCGCGATGCAGATTGTAATCAGTGTGAAAGAGTTAGAAGCCTTAAATGAAGGTAAAACCGATACCAAGCAGAGAGTGTTTGGTATCGATCAAGAAGATCTTAACAACATGGGGATCATACTGGGAGTAGTCAGTTTATCTATGCTGGCCAAACACGGTATACTGAAGTTATCCGATAAATTCGTAAACACTCGCAATGTGGTTGCTCTTGAAGAGATTGCGGATTTGAGTAAAGTTGTAACACCATCTAATAATGTAATTAGTTCAGAGCGTGTTTTGGAGACTATTCGTATAAGCGAAACTACAAGAGATGCGTCAAATATTGGTGATGGAGCCAAAGCATCAATTACAAATAAATTTCCTAATGACCCAATCCCATCAAATGGACGAATAACCCCATATCAGATTGAAAATGGACGAATAAAAGGGGTAAATGGACAAACTCAATTTGATTTTATTATTAATGCTGAAGGTAAATTGATAATAGGAAATAAGCATCAATTTCTAGCTAATAATATGGATGTAAAAGCAGCAGGATCAATTAAATTAGATGGCAAAGGACAATTAAGACGAATTTCCAATGATTCTGGACACTATAGACCTACAGTTGAAGAGGCTACACATTTTGATGATTTATTTAGAAAAGCGGGAATCGATACCTCCAAGACATGGATGGAAATGTATAAATTCGAATTTAATAGCGAAGGATTTATTACGAAATATTGGGTGGACAGCAGATGGGAGGTTAAGAAATAATATGAAATATTCATTTAATCAAATGGATAGGAATATGTTTAAGGAAAACTTATTGAAAACAATAGAGGAATTACTCGCACTTCAAAAAATTCATGCTTATAATGTTATTAAATTTATACTATCTGTAGATGAGGAGTCAGAAAAAAGTCACAACTCAAATGATGATTTCATGAGATTAGGTATATTAAGTAAAGAGAATATTAATGATAGAGAGTTCATGTTAGAAGATATTATTAATATGCTTGTTCATCCGAGACTGCATTATCCTTTATGGATAAATGTCTCCGTCTATGAAATTAAGGAGGATATCATAATTATCAAGCTTAAATCAAGCTCACGATTTAGAAGACCTTCTGAGTTGCTTAATAAGGAAACGAATCATCCTCCATTTAAAGCAATTACTTAAATGAATCTAACGTCACCCTTTCTCTTCAGAGTGTCACCGCTCACGCTTTTTGTCGGTAAAACTTCGCGACAAGTTTGGGCTGTCAAGATCGGACGAAAACTCCCCAAAAGAATCGCTCAAAAATTCCCCAGTTTCATCGGTCGGCTTCTCCTTCGTCAGTAGGTTCGGGACGAAAGAAGCCGGCCTTTTTCTTTTCCTTGATTCGATAGCTTTCACCTTTGATATTTACCGTGCTGGAGTGATGCAGGAGGCCATCGAGGATCGCCGTAGCCAGCACGGTATCCCCGAAGATATCACCCCAAGCCCCAATCGTCTTATTCGACATAAGCAAGATGGAGCCGCGTTCATATCGTTCGGAGACGATCTGAAAGAAGAAGTACGCAGCAGTCTCGTCCATCTTCCGGTAGCCGAGTTCGTCGTTGATGAGTAGATCCGGCTTTATGAACATCTTCATTTTTTGCTTGATCGTATTCGTCATGTGAGCAGTGTCTGCACGAGATCGTGAGCCGTGATGAAGTAGACTGTATAACGTTGCTTGATTGCTTCCAAGCTTAGCGCTACGGCAAGATGTGTCTTGCCCACGCCCGGCGGTCCTAAGAAGACGAGATTCTCCTGATGCTCCACAAATCGCAGTGTCGCCAGGTCGCGCATTCGACGTTCGTCGATGGAAGACTGAAAGGCAAAGTCAAACTGGTCCAGTGTCTTACGGAATGGAAAATGCGCAAGACGCGTCCGCGTTTGGCGAGCAATTCTTCCGCAAGCAGATTGTCCAGAAACTCCAATTACAGTATATTACGTATAGACGCTTCTTCGGCGTGCTGGTGAAGGATTTCGGGTATGCGAACCCATCCAAAGTGGCGGATCGCATCTTCCAGTCTCTCTTGCAGCATCACTGGACCCTCCTCCATAAGCACTTCATAAGCCGACAGCGGGCGTTCCAACACTTCTGGTGCGGCATTCGGCACGAAGCGAGGCGTGTTCCAAGGCCGGTCGACTCGTCGCTGTTCGAATCCCCTCGAAGTGTTTTTTATTGCTGATGACCTGGTGTCGTGCCAGCGATTTCGGATGCTTAGCGATGAGCGTGCCGCCGTAGTAGAGAGTGAATAATGACCCAAATCGTAAGGAACTTTCTCGAGTCAAAATGGGGAAGTATGACAAAGAAGAGTTAAAGGTAAAGTATTTAACTAAAAATATAAAACGGGAAGAATCGAGAGAGAAGTCAGAGGAAGAGCTAGCTCAGAATAAGAGTAATTATGAGGCACAGTATAAGGAATATGGACAGGCAATGGCAGAGAGGCATAAAGCGATTGAAGTAGCGAAGAACAATAAGGGCAGTATAACGGAAACAAACGTATCGAATGGGGAGGGATTAGCCGAGCAAAGTACGAATCAAATGATGAAACCTGCGGAGCAGAAGAAGAATTCCACCGTATGGGATAAAGTGGTAGGCGGAGTAAGCGGACTAATCGACGGGCTGGTCAAACATATTGATATGGATCAGTTAAAGGAATGGGAACTGGCAAGTTTGATTCCCCAGAAGCCAGAGTATCTAAGCAAGAAAGATATGCCAGTCATTTATCTCTCTCGCTATAGCAACCAAATCCTAAAGATAGATCCTCAAATGACAGCGGCTGTACTTGGCATATTAATGGGTGTGGTCGCTATAGTCCTTTCCATACCGACAGGCGGAATGTCAGTTTACCTTGCTATTATCGCTACCGCTGGAGCAACATTGGGCGCGATGCAGATTGTAATCAGTGTGAAAGAGTTAGAAGCCTTAAATGAAGGTAAAACCGATATCAAGCAGAGAGTGTTTGGTATCGATCAAGAAGATCTTAACAACATGGGGATCATACTGGGAGTAGTCAGTTTATCTATGCTGGCCAAACACGGTATACTGAAGTTATCCGATAAATTCGTAAACACTCGCAATGTGGTTGCTCTTGAAGAGATTGCGGA
>NZ_VNJJ01000025.1:34189-41748 GCF_007786475.1 Cohnella terricola
CTTAACAACATGGGGATCATACTGGGAGTAGTCAGTTTATCTATGCTGGCCAAACACGGTATACTGAAGTTATCCGATAAATTCGTAAACACTCGCAATGTGGTTGCTCTTGAAGAGATTGCGGAATTGAGAAGGCTTGAGGGTGTGGGAATACCAAAACCAGAACCAATACCAGCGCCAAAACTAGAACCACAACCGCGAATTGAGGGGATAGGTGAAGTTGGTAAGTATGATACAAAGATTAAGTGGGGCATCAATGACATTAATGCACGACCATACGGTAAAGGATTCTTTGGAGAAAGAATACCTCAAAGTAATCCAAGAGTAGATGGCTACGAGTTGAAGATAAATCCTAATAACGAAAGTTATTACTTACCTCATCCTAATGGGGGTTATGTTCAGTTTGAAAACCTTGCAGGTAATGTTCTGCAAGATGGCAAGCATATTATTAAGCCGAAATCGTTTTATCATGTAGATGATCTACCGCAATACGCAAAAGATAAGGTATTGCAGGAGGCATTAAGACAGCAAGAGTCAGCATTAGCCGCAGGTTATTAGGTAGAATGGTTAGTTTCTGATGCAGAGGCTGTGAAGCAATTGACAAATCTATTTAAATCTAAGAATATCGATATTATTGTAAAATACTACCCTGAGTAAAGGTTAGGTGTTGTATATGAAAATTTTAAAAGAAGACGAAGTAAAACAGTTTATTTCTGGTGATAAGCTGAGACAGTTCTACAATGAAAACATTGATGATGTCCACTTGAATGAGTTGTTATCACGCTATTCTTTTTTAAAGAAAAATGCTAACTCAATACCTTTGGACAAACCAAGTATTTATTATAGTGTTTATTTTTGGTTCGTGCAGTTTAAAGAACGATATTTTGAATTACATGGGCATGACGAAGGAATCGAGCAAGAGGGTTTTAAACTGCTAGAAGAGATAGATGTTGAACTTGAAGATGGGATAGATTGGGATATAATTGAAAAAATAGAAAATAAGTACAACTATTGAGAATGTACACGTAATATGGGCTACCCAGTACCGAATGAACTCATCATTCAACCAATAACAGACTTACCCCATGTAATACCCGTATGAAGATTTCTCGATTTCGGTTGTACGCACAACAAATGCTTTAAATTTATAACCTAAATAACGCTCTGCCGATACATCAAACAGGTCGATTATGGTCAGTTACCACCATGATTGACCTGTTTTTTGTTATCTTCGCTTTCTCACAGTTTTTTGAAATCAATCGCAACTGAAAAATACGCCACTACGATAGGGAAGATGAGAAGGTAGTATATCGCATCCTCTAGGGTGGATAGCACGACAATTAATATTGTCAGGACTTATCCGCAAATTGTCCGCAACGAATGGAATACATGCCGCGATGATTATCGTGAACGAACAATCTGGTGACGACCAGTCAACACATACAGGAAAGGATACGTTTTAGGCTAGCCGCCGTCCTTACTCCATAGCCGCCGAGTGGCGGCATAACAGCACATGAAGGAAGGGATTACAGAGTAAAACGAAGTACAACGACTTCTGGTTGACCAAGAATAACAAAGCAGCTAATGCGTACATGGACAAAGTTTCCAAGGAGAGCGAGCGACCAGAGCCAATGCTACCCCACCATTGAAATAATTGCCCGAAATGTTGGATGCAGTTCCAAATCTGTGGAACGATATATCGTAAAACTGGCAGAGAAAAACTGATTCTGGTCAGCCAAGCGAGTGGACAAGGTAATCGAGCATTAAATAGCATCTTCCACAACCTAGCGGTTCAGCAAATCCAAGTAGCAGAAGGAAGCAACAAGAGACAGCGAAATCCGCTTATGTACGAGTCTTACCAACGGAAGCTAGCAGAAGGTAAGACAGCTATTTTCACGTTCATATGCGATGGATCGTACACCGAAGAGCCGTTCGTATCAAAATAAGCAACTAACCTATACGCATCTCATAGAACAACTAGCGAAGGAGTATTCAGGGGGAGACGCGAAAAATGAAGCAACGACACCCGAGGCTGCTATCGGGGAACTAATCATCCAATACGAGGAGACGGATTGGCAGTTTATGAAGCGGCTTGCTTCAAGGTTAGGTACGGTTATTTTGCCTGACGTTGTTATGGATGCTGCACGTATTTATTTCGGTGTCCCAGACTTGAAGTGGGGGACGGTAATAAACGCCAAGCGGTATACGATGCAGACAGACCGTGGCACGTACATGGATATCATGGCTAATGCGGAGAATCCGGGCACCTTCCTAGAATCTGATTTCGTCCGTTATCGGGTACTGACAGAACAATACTGTCAAGTCGGAGATACTGTCCAGTTCAAAGGACAGACGTGGCTTATTACCGAATCGGAGATTGTCTATGAAAAAGGCACGCTTCAGTACAACTACGTGCTAGTTAAGCGAAAATCGATTCGTCGGAAATCTCGTCTGAATAAGGGCATTCAAGGCGTGGCGTTAGATGGACGAGTGTTAAAACGCGGAAATAATATGGTGAAAGTACATCTGGACATCGATGATGCGCACGATGAGCAAGGTAATTGGTGGTTTCCTTACTCGCCAGAGGGCAATAATATCTTTCATTGTATGCCTGATGAAGGTGCACGCATAAAGATCTATTTTCCGGATGGCATCGAAAAGAAAGCATTTGCTGTAAATTCAGTTCGTGGCGGCAGCGAAGAGATGAACTCTAGAACCGTATTCGAGAAGCCGACAACGAAAGTGTTCCACATGCCAGGCGCAGCCAAGATGGAGCTTGGGGATAACGGCGTTCTGTTCGAGAAGGGAACTGTTCGAATTCACTTAGATAAGAGCGATATTCACGTAAGTGCCGATACGAGTCTATTCGTGTCTGCGGGCAACAGTGTTGAACTTGGCAGTAGGGAAGCCCCTGTGAAATCGATCCGATTAAGAGCGAGAGAGAGTATAACGCTTCTAACTCTGGATCAGCAACACATGATTGTCGTTGCAAGAGATCAGGTAGGTATTAGAAACGGTACTATAAATTTCCAGAAAGTCGAGGCCCCCTTTGTCGATCTGCTGACTAGTGAAGAATTGTTGGAGTTATACATCAGTCAACTGATTGAAAAGGAGTACAGTAGGAGACTTACTGACAGAGTGAAATCGTTAGGGGGCAACCGAGGTCTTCCACCACCAGGGCTGGATTATGGCCCTGGAGCCGCGGAGAAAATACGCAAGGAAGCTACAAGTCAAGTTGAAAAACAGGTAAATAGTGATCCTTATGCACGAGGAAAAGCGAAATTAATGATGACTGAAGATTTCGACGATTCTAAGCTAAGAAAACTCTATCAGAAACAGCAGAATGCAGAAAGCATTGCGGAGCAAAAGGGAAAAAGCACGGAGGAAAAAAAGGAAGAGAAAGATCAGTATAAAGCGAATTATAAAAAAAGTTATGACGAGTATGATGCAGTAAGGAGATTAATTTACGAAGAACAGCAAGGGAATAAGATCTACGATAAACAAGGTAATTATAATGTGTATGATAAATACGAGAATAGTAGTCATACAAATCCTGCCAGTGAAAGCGAATCTAGATCCGAGTCCAATGAATGGTCAGCGTTGGAACCTAACTACCTAAGTAAGACTATCGATACTTCGGCCTATTTTTCACGTTTTTCATTTTACAATATTGAGGTTGCTAAACAAATATCTGCGGCAGAACTCAATTTCTTATTTGGAGCAATAGCGGTTTTATTAGCGATACCTACCGGAGGATCATCGCTTCTTCTTATCGCTGCTGAAATGGCCTTAGGGGCTGCAACGATGTACCTTAGTAATGAGAAACGGAATGACCTGCTCGATGGTATCATTGATTCAGATCCAAGTATAGGTGGAATCAATCAAGACGTTGTGAATCTAATAGGGCTTGGGTTGATACCGGTTTACTTAGTCGGCGCAGCTCGAACCGCCGCGATTAGACAAGGAGATCTGTCAGCCTTTACGCGCAAGTCATTCGCGTTGGATGAGTTGAAATATGGTGATGAAGTTGTTTTCAACATAACAGATGATGCAATAAGAAAACGTGTTTTGGAGGCTCTTCGTGTAAGCGAAGCTACAAGAGATGCGTCTAAGATTAAAGCCTATTGGGAATCAGAGAAGAAGCTTTTAGATGAGGTAGCGGAGCGCTCGGCTAATGGTTCGGGTATGCCGAAACTGAAGTCGGGAAAAGTTAAGTTTACGTACAAGAACAATCCTATGGATAATCCTAAAGCCGCTGCTGATATTATTGAAGACCCTAACGCGGTATATGGATTTTCTCCCAAACCTGATTCTCCTAGGATAGGTAAATTTTCCGAATATGACTGGACAAATCCAGAAGTTGTAGCAAAGGCAAGAGAGGCGAGATTAAAATATCATAAAGATAATGAAGCAATATATAATATCGTTGGAAATATGAGGAGAGAAGGGAAGTCTACAGAGGAAATTGCAAGAGCTGTAAATATGACACGGAATCAAAATAGATTGCAAAGTTATCTTGATAGAGGAAATATTGAAGGTTATAATAAAGCAGTTGCAAGTAATATAGAAAATTATGGAAATGTATTCGGTCTTTCTGCTGATCAGGCTTGAAAAATATGGCTCATGGGAGAAAGTAATTGAGAAACAATGAGTACATATGCTGGAATGGATGCTGTTTGTGGATTGTACGATGATTATATTCATTTGTATGGAATAAAATAAAATTTGGAGGTGGAAAAAATAGATCAATTGATAGAAATAATTGTACAAAACTTCGATGAAAAAAGTAATATTGTATTTGTTGAAAAAAAGGGTAAGAACATCTGGTCAATGCTTAGCTTAATGCAGTTTGAAGATGATATGGAATACTGGGATATGCCAACACATATTAGGGATATCTCTGGAAGAAAAGGTTTTCTTTTTGATATTAGTATTAATGAGGGAAGAATAGTATCGGAAATACAAAGATTTATTGATGAACATAACCTTGATAAGCGTGATTTTAGTCTTTATTAGTGCTAAGCGCCGTAGTGTGAGTCAATGAGTCTGTCAAGAATTATTTTGTATAAATATGTTTATAACTTCAAAAGCAAGAATACAAAAATCAACAACGCCACAATACGAGCCAACTGTATTGTGGCTTTTTCTCGACGCAGTTTGTTGATAAGTAGACCCCACCCAGAGCCGGAAGAATCGGGCGGCTAAGTAGAAGCAGAATTAACCAATATAATACCCGTGTGAAGATTTCGGGATTTTGCTTGTACGCACATCAAATGCTTTAATTCTGTAACCTAAATTAAGCTATTCCTATATACGAAGCAGGTCGTTATGGTCAGACACCACCATGATTGTTTTCGTTTTCTCACAGTTTTTTGAAATCAACCGTAAGTCGGAACCGTAATTTTACCCGATGTTGCGTTGGATGCGGCACGGGTTTATTTTGGTGTTCCGGATTTTTCTTGGGGTAAAGAGCTTAAGGCATATAGTTACTCGATGAATCAAGACCGGGATAGCTACCTTCGCTATCAAGCTCAAGTTACCGGAGGAAACACCGATCCCTTGTCAGAGAAGGACTGGATGAGCTACCGTGTCATGTCTAATCAGTATTTTCAGGTCGGAGAGAATGTAGGGTTCAAAAGACAGTACGGGTCATCACCGAGTCGGTCATTACCTATGAGAGAGGCACTATCAAGTATACCTATGTACTAGTTAAGAGGAAGTCCCTTCGAAGGAAATCCCGCCTGAACAAGGCAATCCAAGGCGTTTCTTTGGAAGGAAGAGTCATCAAACGGGCGAACAACATGGTAAAGGTTCACCTGGATATTGATGACGATCATGATGACCAGGGAAATTGGTGGTTTCCTTATTCTCCGGAGGGTAACAACATCTTCCACTGCATGCCGGATGAAGGGGCTCGGATCAAAGTCTATTTTCCAAATGGAATTGAGAAGAAAGCGATCGCGGTGAATTCCACCCGTGGCGGCAGCGAAGAGATGAAATCTCGAACGGTATTCCAGAAGCCGACTACGAAAGTGTTCCACATGCCAGGGGCAGCAAAGATGGAGCTAGGTGAAGATGGCGTGCTGTTCGAGAAGGGGACCGTCCGAATTCATTTGGATCAGAACGATATCAAAGTTCAGGCGGATACAAGCCTCTTAGTGATGGCGATAAATAACTTGGGGCTGGGCAGCAAGGAAGCAGTAGTTGAACTGATTAGGATGAAAGCGCTAAGCAGCATAACTCTTCTAAGTGATAAAGAAAACAGGATTGTCATTGAACATGACAAGGTCGGAATTCAGAGTGGCAATGTCCAATTTAAGAAGGTAGAACTGCCCTTCGTAGATCTATTGACGGACGAAGAGTTAATGGAATTATATATTGATCAAGAATTGATAAACAGACTACCTCAGGAGTATGAAGATAAACGAAATAATAACGAGATAGCGTTCGAAGAGTTTGAAGCCTATAAATTCTACGGGATAAAATCCAAAAATGTAGATGAAAAGGCGTTTAGAGAAAAGATTGCAGCGGAAGCGTCTCATGATCCTGGGGCGAAGGAAAAAGCACGTTCTATGATGGGGGCGCTTGATGAAACGGAGCTTCGGACGAACTATCAGAACAAGTATGTATTCGTGACTGCCAAAGACAATAAAAGCGACAAGGAGAAAGAGGAAGAGATAAGGATTTATAAAAACAATTATAATATGCAGTATGAGCAATATAACACAAGAAGAATGTTGCAGTATGAAACCGAACAAAGAAAGATAAGAGAAGCGCGGGGGTTAAAAACAGAGTCGACTTTTTTTAAGGATAAGATTAACGACGTAAAAGAACACCTAACACCTAAAAACCCCATCGTAAATGCGGTACTTGCGGAAGCTAAAAAAGAGTATGATACGCAGTTCAGTAAAATGACGGAAATCATGAAAGGCATCATCGCGCAATTTACCCCCCAAGATCCCGAAGAGAGGGCGAGGCTGCAGGAAGAAAGGGATAACTATGCGTTGGAACATGTCATTCCACTAAAGCCGGACTACCTCAGCAAAACAATCGACATTTCCAAATATTATTCTCGATATACATACGTGGAAATCGGATTGGCAGACCAAATCTACTGGGCAGAGTTTAATAAAGCAATGGGGATAATCGCACTTATCATGGCGATACCAACAGGAGGTACTTCAATCCTGCTGGCTGCGCTAGATATCTCTATTGGAGTTGCGAGTATATACGTAAACAGCCAGAAATTGGATGATTTACAGGCGGGAAATAGTCACACTGACCCGAAGCTCTTTGGCCTGAATCAGGATGCGCTTAATTTAATCGGAGCTGGAGTCGGCGTGGCTTATCTCTCATCTCTTGCGAGATCGATTGTTAGTTCTGGAAGTCATGCAGATCAGAGGGCCTTTTCCCGAACTAATGCTGCATTAGATGATTGACCTTGCATCGAAAAAGTGGACATAAAGAAAGACCCTCGAAAACCCATTATCCTAACGTCATTCAAGAGATTTAACTTGAAATGGCGGGACATATTGATTGGTGGAATGCGTTCTCCGTCG
>NZ_VNJJ01000026.1 GCF_007786475.1 Cohnella terricola
GAGATTTCCCAATTCGTAAGACCCCTGGAAGAACACCAGGTTGATAGGCTCGGGGTGGAAGCGCGGTAACGTGTGGAGCTGACGAGTACTAATCGGTCGAGGGCTTATCCTAACAGGTTGGCCCAGTAAGACAATGATACTTCACCTTTCTTTCGCTCCACACTTTTGTTTCGTATCCGGTTTTCAAGGCATAAGCCGAATATAGAACACTCTCCGACCCGGAGGGTGTTTTTGTTGTTTTCAATTAGTTGCATTTTCTGCAAGTATTTACGCCGTTCTCGCGTGACCAAAGCACATTAGTTGCATTTTCTACACTTAAATCGCCCCATTTTGCTCCGTATCCACTAAACCACCCGTATTAGCTGCACGAAATACAACTAATTCCCATCAGACCGCCCAACCGCTCGAAATAGTTGTACGAAATACAACTAACTATGAATCACGCCATACGCTGCCCCTCTGCGCATCCGCGATTAGTTGTATTTTCTGCAAGTAATTACACTGATCTCGCGTGGTCAAAGCACATTAGTTGCATTTTCTACACTTAAATCGGCCCCATTTTGCTCCGTATCCACTAAACCACCCGAGTTAGCTATACAAAATACAACTAATTCCCCTCCGACTGCCCAACCAGCCTAATTAGTTGTACGAAATACAACTAATGAGCGCAAATGCAATTTCCTCCTGAGCTCCCATAAACTCAAACGCTGAGCATTCCCTCCAGATGCAAACAATACCGTTACTCTGGTTTGGGGAGGCGTCATACGGCAATGAAGCAACGCGACAAGAGACGATTACACAAGCTGATCATAGCATTATTAGCATTATCCTACGCCATCACCGGATGCATGGCCGATACTCCGAATGCGAATAAAGACATGCGTAGACTGGAGCAGGGCCTTCGGAAGACATTTAATCAACCAAGCAACCCGGTCAAGCTTGAAGCAAGAACGAAAGGCCATGCGGAAGATTCGCGACCCGTATCTCTATTGGCGGCGACTAAGCCCGTAAGGGCGATCTACGTTTCCTCCCATGTGGCGAACAGCAGTCGAATGAGCGGACTAATCGAATTGGTTAACAAGACGGAACTAAATGCGATGGTTCTTGACTTCAATAGCGGAATCGCGCTCACGATTCCCGAACGGCAGGGAGGTAAGAATAAAGCTGCAATGCGCCCAGTGCTTTCCAACAGGAAAGCTGCGAGACAGTACCGGGAAGTCATCCGCAATCTGAAGCGACGGGATATTTACTTGATTGCGCGAATCGTAACGTTCAAGAACCCGGAGCTTGCGAACGCAGCACCGTCGTGGGCGATCAGGAAGAAGAACGGAACGTTATGGAAAGATCGCAACGGGACGCCTTGGATCGATCCTTACAGCCAAGAAAGCTGGGAGTATCCGCTGGCGCTTGCCGAGCTAGCCGCTCGGCTCGGATTCGACGAAGTGCAATACGATTACGTCAGATTTCCGGAAAATGCTAAGAAGATCGACCGGGAGGTCCAATACGCCAATCCGGAAGGCTGGACGAAAGAAGAGGCAATCCGTCGGTTTCTTCACCGGGCCAACCATAGGGCTCATCAAAATGGAATACGAGTATCGGCCGACGTCTTCGGGATGGTCGGTTCATCGAACGACGATATGGGTATAGGACAAAAGTGGGGCAAGATCGCGAAAGAGGTGGACGTTATCTCGCCGATGATTTATCCTTCCCACTACTCGAAAGGAATGTGGGGCATTCGTCATCCCGATCTAACCCCCGGCCCAATCGTAAAGCATGCTTTGCAAGATGCCATAAAGCGAAATCGAAGACTCAATGAGCAAGGCGTGTCGACCGCGAAGATCCGGCCATGGCTGCAAGGATTTACGGCCGGCTGGATCGACCCCCATCAGAAATACGGGGAAGCGCAAATCCGGGAACAGATCGTTGCCGCGCGCCATGCAGGACTCCGCTCATATATGCTATGGAATTCGTCGAGCAGGTACCCAATAATCACAACCTAGAGGCAGGAGAAATAGGTTGAAGAATGCTGATATGGTGCGGTTTTCCACGACTCGAATGTGCTTGACAGCCTATGGCGCCTCTGCTAAGATTGACGATAATTAATCGGAGACATTAACCGGATAAGTACCGGCATGAGGGGGTAATTCGCAGTGTGGCAGAACAAATTCGCCAAAGAAGGTCTTACATTTGATGACGTGCTGCTCGTTCCAAGGAAATCTTCCATACTTCCAAGGGACGTCAACGTATCAACTGTTCTGAGTCCTTCGGTAAAGCTCAATATTCCGTTGATCAGCGCGGGGATGGACACAGTCACGGAATCGGCTTTGGCGATCGCGATCGCACGTGCAGGCGGCATCGGCGTCATTCATAAGAACATGTCCGTCGCGCAGCAAGCGGAAGAGGTCGACCGGGTGAAACGCTCGGAGAGCGGGGTTATCACAAATCCTTTTTCCTTGACGCCTGAGCATCATGTATACGATGCAGAAGAACTGATGGGCAAATACCGGATCTCCGGAGTACCAATCGTAGATAACGAAGGCAAGCTGGTGGGTATTCTCACCAATCGGGATTTGCGCTTCGTACACGATTATTCGATCAAGATCAACGATGTCATGACGAGAGATAATCTCGTCACTGCTCCGGTAGGCACGACCCTGCAGCAGGCTGAAGGCATTCTGCAGCGCCACAAGATCGAGAAGCTGCCTCTCGTCGACGAGACGAATACGCTCAAGGGTCTGATTACGATCAAAGATATCGAGAAAGCGATCCAGTTCCCTAACGCGGCGAAGGATCAGCACGGACGACTGTTGGTTGGCGCCGCGGTCGGCGTATCCAAGGATACGTTCGAGCGCGTGGAGGCGCTGGTGCATTCCGGAGTTGACATGCTCGTCGTCGACTCGGCGCACGGTCACCACATCGATATCGCTACAATGGTCCGCAAGATCCGGGAGAAGTATCCGGATTTGACGATCGTAGCGGGCAACGTCGCTACGGGAGAAGGCACGCGCGATCTGATCGAAGCTGGTGCTTCCGTGATTAAAGTCGGTATGGGTCCCGGCTCGATCTGTACGACGCGGATTATTTCGGGCATGGGCGTACCGCAAATCACAGCCATCTACGACTGCGCGACCGTAGCGCGTGAGTATAACGTTCCGATCATTGCGGACGGCGGCATTAAATATTCCGGGGAAATCGCCAAAGCGATTGCCGCTGGCGCGAGCTGCGTCATGCTGGGAAGCTTGTTCGCGGGCACGGAAGAGAGTCCGGGAGAATTCGAGATTTACCAAGGTCGCCGATACAAGTCTTATCGCGGAATGGGCTCTATCGGAGCGATGAAGGAAGGCAGCAAGGACCGTTACTTCCAGGAGAACGAGAGCAAGCTCGTACCGGAAGGGATCGAGGGCCGCGTTTCTTACAAAGGCCCGCTGAAGGATGTCATCCATCAGCTGATCGGCGGCTTGCGCTCGGGCATGGGCTACTGCGGAACGGCTACGATCGAGGAATTGAAGAACGATACGCAATTCATTCGGATTTCCGGTGCCGGCCTTCGGGAGAGCCATGCGCATGACGTTCAAATCACGAAAGAAGCGCCTAACTACTCCATGTAATTATTGGATGCACAAACCTGAAGCCGAAGGCGGAATTATTCCGCCCTTCGGCTTTTTCCTTTGTTAAGCCTATGTTACAATAGGAAAGGTATTTTATTATCGAAAAAGGGGAGAATGCGTTGAATCGCCATCATCTATTGTCATTTCCGAAAGCATTCCTGTCGAAGCGGTTCGTCGCCGCTGTCGTTGTTGTCCACCTCTTGTTTCTGTTCGGTCTGTCTTCTATAGCATCGGCTGCGGATGAAGTTCCAGGAGCTCCCCAATTGGAAGCCAAATCTGCGATCTTAATGGATGCATCAACCGGACAGATCCTATATCAATACAATGCGGACGATCCTAACCCTCCCGCGAGCATGTCGAAAATGATGACGGAGTATCTGGTCTCCATGGCCATCAAACAAGGCAAGCTGTCATGGGACGATAAAGTCACGGTCGGCGAGAACGCGGCGAAACAGATCGGCAGCCGAATTCTCTTGGCTCAAGGAGATCAACATACGATTAAGGAGTTATACATTGCGATGGCCGTCTATTCGGCTAACGATGCAACGGTCCAGCTTGCCGAGGAAGTAGCGGGTTCCGAAGAGGCGTTCGTCAAGATGATGAACGAAACGGCGGCCGAGCTCGGCATGACGAAATCCCGGTTCATTAACGCAACGGGTCTTGATCGCGCGGATATGCCGGAGAAATACCGGCCGACATCTATCGACGGCGAGACCATGATGTCCGCGAAAGATTCGGCTATTCTTGCATACCATATCTTAAAGGACGACCCGGAATTTCTTGAAATGTCGAAGATTCAAGAATATAAGTTTCGTCCCCGCGACAAGACGCCGATGAAGAACTGGAACTGGATGCTAGGCTCCAATAAAAATAACCCTACGCTTCGCAAATTCGCCTATGAAGGCGTAGACGGATTGAAAACTGGACATACCAGTAAAGCTGGCAACTGCTTTACCGGAACCGCGCTGCGCGACGGAACCCGCCTAATCGCGGTTGTCATGGGTGTACCCGGCGGGCTGAATGACGGCAAACGTTTCTTGGAGACGGCCAAGCTGTTCGATTACGGCTTTAAGAGCTTCGAGAAGAAAACCATCATCGAGGCTAAAGCCCCAGTGGCTGAACACGAGACGCTGAAAGTCAAGAAGGGTAAAGCGACGAAGGTTCCGGTCGTTACGGCTACGGATCTGACAATCCTTATCCCGAAAGGCGGAACCGTTGAGACAGTCGTTCAGGAAGTAAAGAGCATCCAGGATCCGCTTGTGGCGCCGATTCAACAAGGCGACAAAGTCGGAACGGTTACTTATAAATACAAGGATCCGTCCACGTTAGAAGATAAGACGGTCACGATTGATCTGATTGCTTCTGAAGAAGTCAACAAGGCAAGCTGGTGGAGATTGATGTTCCGCGCCATCGGCAACTTCTTCTCCGGACTGTTCCAAGGGATTGTAGATCTTTTCTAAAACAATCAGAAGTTATATGTTTTGTACATCCATATTACCTATCTGATTGCTCGATACAAACGTGTGCCGCCGTCCCAAGGACGGCGAAGCCGTTTTACTTGATCCCGACTTATATGGTTGTGTATTGCACCTACTTCATGTAAAATTTATGTTTAGAATCTTCGGGAGGCATGAAACCATGGAAACAGGTACTTCGAGAGTAAAACGCGGCATGGCCGAAATGCAAAAAGGCGGCGTCATCATGGACGTTATGAGCGCCGAGCAAGCTAAAATCGCGGAAGCCGCCGGCGCTACCGCCGTTATGGCTTTGGAAAGAGTCCCTTCGGATATTCGGGCAGCAGGCGGTGTCGCCCGTATGGCGAACCCAGAGCTCGTCGAGCAAGTCATGAAAGTCGTCAGCATCCCGGTCATGGCGAAAGCGCGGATCGGTCATTATGTAGAAGCTAAGGTGTTGGAATCCCTCGGCGTCGATTACATCGACGAGAGCGAAGTTCTGACTCCGGCGGACGAAGTTTTCCATATCGATAAATCCACGTTTACCATTCCGTTCGTATGCGGAGCGAAGGACTTGGGCGAAGCGCTGCGCCGGATTCAAGAAGGCGCGTCGATGCTTCGTACGAAAGGTGAACCGGGAACGGGCAACATCGTCGAAGCCGTTCGCCATATGCGGATTATTACCGGTCAAGTTCGCCGCATCCAGAACCTGTCCAAAGACGAACTGTACAATGAAGCTAAAGTTCTTGGCGTAAACTACGATCTGCTGTTGGGCGTGCACACGTCTGGACGCTTGCCGGTCGTGAACTTCGCAGCCGGCGGCGTCGCGACTCCGTCCGACGCGGCACTGATGATGCACCTTGGCGCTGATGGCGTATTCGTCGGTTCCGGTATTTTCAAATCCGACAGCCCCGAGAAATTCGCCCGCGCCATCGTCGAAGCGACGACTCATTATGAGGATTACGCTTTGATCGCGCGCGTTTCCAAAGATTTGGGCGAGCCGATGAGAGGAATCGATATTTCCAAGCTGCATGCTTCCGATCGGATGCAAGATCGCGGTCTGTAAGATCACTTCATCGAGCGGCTTCCATACGGCACGTTATCGTGCCGCAGGGGGCCGCTCGAGATTTTATTACTTCGCGTACGGAAGAAGGAAGAGGCCATATGAACATCGGAGTATTGGCGTTGCAGGGCGCAGTCGCTGAACATATACGCAGCATTGAACTGGCCGGCGGCACAGGCGTTGCCGTCAAGAAGGTCGAGCAATTGTCCGAGATTGACGGGTTGATCATCCCAGGCGGCGAGAGCACGACGATCGGCAAGCTCATGCGCAAATACGGTTTTATCGAAGCTATCCGCGAGTATGCTGCTCAGGGTAATCCCGTATTCGGGACATGCGCGGGAATGATCGTGCTGGCCGAAAGGCTGGAAGGCAATGAAGAGCCTCATCTCGGCTTGATGAATATGACCGTGGCACGCAACGCGTTCGGACGCCAGCGGGAAAGTTTTGAGACGGATCTCGACGTGAAGGGAATCGACACTCCTCTGCGTGCGGTGTTCATTCGCGCTCCGCTTATTAAAGAGGTCGGAGAAGGAGTCGAAGTGTTGTCTATCTATAACGGGGAGATCGTAACGGCGAAGCAGGGGAATTTGCTGGCTTCCTCCTATCACCCCGAATTAACCGATGACTACAGACTCCATGAACTGTTCATCCGTATGGCCAAGGAAAGGGGACAATAATCCATGTTGGACGTGAAGCTGCTTCGCAACGACTATGACAAAGTCGCGCAAGCCCTCAAGAACCGCAACGCTTCGTTGGATCTGATCGCGGACTTTCCGCAATTGGACGTGAGCCGCCGGGAGAAGCTGACAGAAAGCGAAGAGCTCAAAAATCGCCGCAACACCGTATCCCAAGAAGTCGCCAAGTTGAAAAAAAATCGCGAGAATGCCGACGATCTGATCGCCGAGATGCGTAACGTCGGCGACCGGATCAAGCTTCTCGACGAAGAGGTTCGGGAGATCGAAGAGCAGATGGACAAGCTACTGCTGTCGATTCCTAACGTGCCTCACGAGAGCGTGCCAGTGGGCGCTTCCGAAGGGGACAATGTAGAGATTCGCGTGGTCGGGGAACCGACTCGATTCGAATACGAACCGAAGCCGCACTGGGAGATCGGAACGGAGCTTGGCATATTAGATTTCGAAGCCGCGGCCAAGGTGACGGGCTCTCGATTTGTTTTCGCCAAAGGATTAGGCGCACGTCTTGAACGGGCTCTCATCAACTTCATGATGGATCTCCATGCGGATCAACACGGCTACGAAGAGATTCTGCCGCCATACATCGTCAATCGCGATAGCTTGGTCGGTACGTCCCAGCTTCCAAAGTTCGAGGAAGATCTGTTCAAAATCGAAGGAACGGACTATTTCCTCATTCCGACGGCCGAAGTTCCGGTCACGAACTTCCACCGCGAGGAAATCCTGTCGACGGATGACTTGCCGAAAGCGTTCGTCGCGTTCAGCGGGTGCTTCCGTTCGGAAGCCGGCGCTTCGGGCCGGGATACGCGGGGCTTGATTCGCCAGCATCAATTCAACAAAGTGGAGCTTGTACAGTTAGTAGCGCCAGACAAGTCTTACGAGGTGTTGGAACAGCTGACCGGTCACGCGGAAAAAGTTCTTCAATTGCTTGGACTGCCATATCGGGTGCTTGCCCTTTGTACGGGAGACATGGGCTTTGGCTCGGCGAAGACGTACGACCTCGAGGTTTGGCTTCCGAGTGCGAACACGTATCGCGAGATCTCTTCCTGTACGAACTTCGAGGATTTCCAAGCGCGCAGAGCTGGCATTCGCTATCGTCCGGAGAACGGCGCCAAGCCGGAATTCGTGCATACCCTTAACGGGTCGGGCCTTGCTCTCGGTCGTACGGTTGCGGCGATTATAGAGAATTACCAACAGCCGGACGGTACGATTAAAGTACCGGAAGCGCTGAAGCCGTATATGGGCGGATTGGATGTTATCGGGCCGCGCAGGGGTTGAGTCTCCTTAACGGTTATGATATGATGAGTGGGCAGTATCGGTCGAACCTTCACGGGTGAGTCGTCTGCCATTCGTGGAGAGATACCGAAGCGGTCATAACGGGGCGGTCTTGAAAACCGTTAGGGTGCAAGCCCACGTGGGTTCGAATCCCACTCTCTCCGCCATAAGCAAAAAACAAGTCCGATTCCTGAGAAGGAATCGGTTTTTTGCATATGGCGGTGGGATTCGAACGGGCCGTTAAGCGGACATGCCAAAAGGCATGTTCGTAGGCCCCGGCGTGATAGTCGCAATAAGCGTGAGGAGCAATTAGCCCTCACGCAACGACGGAGCGAATCCCACTCTCTCCGCCATAAGCAAAAAACAAGTCCGATTCCTGAGAAGGAATCGGTTTTTTGCATATGGCGGTGGGATTCGAACCGGCCGTTAAGCGGACATGCCAAAAGGCATGTTCGTAGGCCCCGGCGTGATAGTCGCAATAAGCGTGAGGAGCAATTAGCCCTCACGCAACGACGGAGCGAATCCCACTCTCTCCGCCATAAGCAAAAAACAGTCCGATTCCGGAGAAGGAATCGGTTTTTTGCATATGGCGGTGGGATTCGAACGGGCCGTTAAGCGGACATGCCAAAAGGCATGTTCGTAGGCCCCGGCGTGATAGTCGTAATAAGCGTGAGGAGCAATTAGTCCTCACGCAGCGACGGAGCGAATCCCACTCTCTCCGCCATAAGCAAAAAACAGTCCGATTCCTGAGAAGGAATCGGTTTTTTGCATTTACGGACGTTGCAGGGTTCCGCATAAGAAAACGACAATGGGCTAACCTAACGAACGTGGAGGTGTTCATTGATGGCAAGCAAGGATGAATTGACTGTTCCGCAAGAGGACTTGGTCGATGCTTGGAAAAGGACGTTACCCGAAAGGCTGACCCAAGGGGATACGGCCGATGTCTACGGAGACGGAACCGATCCGAGCGCGATTCACGTTCATATCAAGACGGCTGGCCGAACGATGATGGAATTCGACTTCGCGGTCAAGTATGTCGACAGCCGGGAGATCGATATTCAACTGAAGGACGTGGAGAAGGACGGCCAAACCGTAGACGAACGGCCGGACCCGATTCAACAATTGATCGGCGATTACCGTCGCCACTTGCATGAGACCGCGCAAGCGCTGCATCATTATACACATGCTTAGAAAGGGGTTATGAAGTTGTCCGATTCGAACGGTTTTCCGGATAAAAATCTAAGCAATGTAGTCGAAGACCTGGCACAGGAGCCTGTCAATTCGCATCAGGCCCAGCAGCAACGGCAGCAGAAAAACGATCGCCGCCATCAAGACGCGCTGAATCACGATCATACGACCGATCTAGAGCATTACTAATCTGAATTAAGGAGGCCCGCAATGAGCAAACCGAAGTCGCAGCCCGTGCCGAGGCCCGAAGAGCACAGTTCCCGCCATTCGACGGTCGACCATCAGCCGAACGAGCCGTTATCGGGCTCGAAGAAAGTGAAGAACCGCAACCATACGAGACATAACAACGGGGAAGGTTAATTCCTCCGCAGTTTGAATCCCGGCATTATGCCGGGATTATTTGCGTTCTCCGAATTCGTCAAGATCGCGTTTCTTGATTCGTTCCGCCGCCCGTTTTAATAGCATACAATGGTTATATTGAGACTTCTCCATCGGTCGATCCGTCTTCCGGCGGTTTACCCCTAGTATCTGGATTGGTATAATGAAAATATGAAAAAAATGAGGAGGACTTGTATATGACCGATGCCACTACATCTTTGGGACCGCCCGGCGCGCCGGCCGCGATCCGACATCACAAACAAACCCCCTGGGAGATCGCCCGACGAATAATATTTATCATGATCGGAGCGGTTCTGGTTGGCGTAGCTCTAGAGATTTTCCTCGTTAACAATTCCATTATCGACGGCGGCGTTACCGGTATTTCCATTATGTCCTCGTATTTATCGGGCCTTCCGATCGGGATCTTCCTTTTTGTCCTCAACCTTCCGTTTCTTATCCTGGGTTACCGAACAATCGGCAAGACTTTCGCGTTATCCACCCTTTTCGGAGTTATCGTCCTTTCCATTTCGACTACGCTGCTTCATCCCATCGAACCGTTTACAGAGAATACCTTTCTCGCTGCTGTGTTCGGCGGTATATTCCTGGGAGCGGGAACGGGCATCGTTATTCGCGCGGGAGGATCTCTGGACGGAACGGAGATCGTCGCGATCCTGCTTAACCGCAAGTCTCCGTTCTCCGTGGGACAGGTGGTAATGTTCATTAACTTGTTTATTCTGGGAAGCGCGGGTTTCGTGTATAGTTGGGATCGCGCGATGTATTCCATGATTGCATACTATATCGCGTTTAAGGTTATCGATCTGACGATCGAAGGCTTCGACGAATCGAAATCCTGCTGGATTATCAGCGATCAGCACAAGGAGATCGGGGATGCGATCACGGCGCGTCTAGGACGCGGAGTGACCTTCCTGCATGGAGAGGGCGGCTATACCGGCGATCAGAAAAAGGTGATTTTCTGCGTCATTAACCGTTTGGAAGAAGCGAAGCTGAAAACGATCGTAACCGAACTTGACCCTGGCGCGTTCCTAGCCGTAGGCAACATTCACGATGTCAAAGGCGGCAGATTCAAGAAGAAAGACATCCATTAACAGCAATAGCGCACAATGGCGATATTTAACAAAACTTTAACATGAAAAGCCTTTTCGCTTCCGCGAAATTGAGATACAATGTACTTTGTTTGATTTTCTACAATCATAAGATTAACTGGAAGGGGTTTTTGCACTTTGTTTAAGCGTAAATTAGGTTTCGCCATTCTTGCGGTGATGATGACCGTTGCCCTGGTTCTCAGCGGCTGCAGCAAAGACAAATCGCCGAGAGACGTGCTTCAATCGTCGATTACCAAATCGGCGGATATTAAATCTTACAACTTCAAAGGGAGCATGAAGATCGATGACTTCAACTTCCCCGATGAAGACTTGAACGCCACCGAAGCGGCTGCCATCGTGAATGCGCTGAAGAGCGCGGAGCTTTCCTGGACCGGCGCTTACCAAGCGGATCCGCTGCTGATGGAAGTCAACCTTCAATTGGCATTGAAGGGCGATCTGGCGATTACGTTCAATATCCCCGTCGTCATGACGGAGAAGAAGGTTTGGGTGAAGATCCCGAACATTCCGATGCTTCCGATTCCTGAGACTGTTTTAAATAAATTTATCGAGCTGGATCTTGAGAAGCTTGCCGAAGAATCCGGCCAACCGATGCCTAAAATGGACGTGAGCAAGTCTCAGAAATTCACGAGCGATCTGATGGCCATCATTTTCAAGCATATTGAAGAAGATAAGTATCTGTCCGAAGTAAAGGTTAAAGATGCAGGCTTGCCGTCCGACGTGGACGTGAAAAAAGTCATTCAGCTTCATATGGACCAAACGCAGATCGAGCCTCTGATCAACGCGATCGTCGAGAAGATCGCGCCGGAAGTGATCGAGCTGCTGTCGAAAAACCAAGAGTATCGCGATCTACTCAACTTGAAGCAAAAGGACCTCGACACGGCGAAGAAAGAACTTGCCGACGTGAAGAGCAGCGATATCTCCGAAGCTTTGGGCGATATGAAGAAAGAGCTCAAGAAGTTCGATCTGAAAGTCAACTACGGCCTCGACAAGAAAGATTATCCGATTTACACAGACGCTTCGATCAGCGCCGCAATCGAATCGGATGAGGTGACCGGAAGCTTGGGCATTAAAATCGTATCCCAAACTACGGGAATCAACGAAAAGCCGAAGTTCGACATTGGAGAGCCTAAAGGCGACAACGTCATCACCATGGAAGATTTGGAATCGGAAATGGGAGGTCTCTTCGGAGGCTTCGATCCGAGCCTGTAAGGCAACTTAATACATTAGGGACCGCTGGAAATTGTCCAGCGGTCCCTTTTTTTGTGCACACTCATGTCGAAACCGGTCTGTTCTTGTTCAATTATTGTTTAGAATCGCTTGTTATAATGAAACGACGTAGAGGTGGGTACATAGGCCGGATGACGAATAACTCATTACATTCAGAGATATCGTAAAGGAGAGGACGGATTTGATTCACAAATTGATTTCTAAGAAATGGAGCGGGAAACGGTGGCTGAGCGCGGTGCTGGCTCTGGTCGTCGTGGCGTCCGGATTTCCTTTCACCGCGCCGGGAACGGCTTCGGCGGCTCCCGTTCCGGATAAGCCGTACGTATCGTTTAAGTACGACAGCTTCTCTTCAACGCATCCGTTGAAGGGTTTGCTGGAGTTTTCAAACATCTTAAGTTCACCCCCTGTAGGCTGGATTACTGAAGACGGCAAGGAGAAGCTTAGACTGGCGGGGGAAGTGAAAGACTCAGGAGGTTCGGCGTTTAACAAACAACGCGTATCGTTGGACAACGACCGATCCTTCAGTACGTATTTCAGCTTCCAGATGAGAAATAAGGTCCCAGGCGGAACTGGTTGCTGCGGCCTAAGAGCGGATGGGCTAGTTTTCGTCATGCAAACAGCGTCCAGCTCGGCCGGTTCCACCGGTGGAGGATTGGGTTATGAGAATGTAAAAAGAAGTATAGGCATTGAATACGATACTCATCTAAACGGACCGAACGATAGTAACTTTGATCCCGTAGCTGTCAATGGAAATGCGGGCGGTTCCCAGGCCAGCCATGTGGCTTACGATGAAGACGGTGTAGTCACTCATCCTAATCCAAATACGCAGGCAGGTAAGGATCGAAGGAATGTTATACTGGCCAATCTGAGTAGCTCAGACATGGACTTGGCCAATGGCATTTTTCATTCGTGGATCGATTACGATGGTGTCAACGATAAGCTCCGCGTGTATCTGATTAAAGAAGGAACCGGCAGCAAGTTCCTTGTTCCGGTGATGAAAGCGGGAACGAACGAGAAGGTCCAGGATGGCTCGGCTGTGGAGATCTCAGCCTTCCCGCATTTGAATGTCGCAGGCAAGCTGGAAGGCACCCGAGTTAGCAATGGTACGCCTATGGAGATTCAGCCGATTCTGGAAGTGCCGAATGTCGACCTATCCAAGATCCTGACCCAGGACGAGGTGTTCGCGGGGTTCACCGCTGCAACCGGCGGATCCTATCAGAACCACGACATCTGGAAGTGGTACTTCAACAACGACAGCGGCTTGATCGTGCCGGATGTCGGCGGCGGGGCGAACATTGAGCAAGCCCCCACGAAAATCCAGATTCTGAACAAAGGACCTTTCACCTATCCCACTCAACATCAAGGGAGCAACCATAACGGGATCAAAGTGAACGGAGCGAGAGCTACCGTAACCTCCCAGGTCTATATGCAGGATGGCAGTATTCCTCCTGAAGGTTACCCAGTGACTTTTTCCTTATACCTCGTAACGAATGTTATCCAGGTGTCCACAGGTAAAGGGGACGTGCCGACACAAGTCCGTGCCGATGACCCCGACATCCTGATGCAAAACGATCAATACGTAAGAGTGAAGAAGTCTTATCCGCGCGCAAATGGTCAAACCCAGGAAGTATGGGAGATCACCGTACCGACGGATGCGAACGGACAAGCCAAGATCGACCTGTTTAATCTGGGTAATCCGCATTTGACGAACGTGAAAGCGCGAATCGGCGGAGATCTGGCTGGCTATACTGCGCCGCATGGCGGAGGTTTGTATGACGAAGCTCCCGTATTGTTCGGTTCGGAGACGCCGAAAGTAACGGGTTCCGAGGTTAGCGACGATCGACGGAGAGTCGAAGTCGAATTCAATATTCCAGTGAAGTACGACCCGGACAAAACCGGCGGATTTTGGCTGACCATCCCGGGCAAGAACGATCCGCTGCCGCTTGTCATTGACAAGTATGCCACGGCGGAAGACGGTTCCGATGATCCGTTCCGCCTCATTCTGAAGCTGGATCCGGACAAAGTGTCCCCGAACACGATCATTCCGCCGAACGTTGTGCCGGTACTTCACTACGGCGGCGATCCGAATGATCCCGGCAGCACGGAGCCAGGCTCTGTTAAGGACCGTTCCGGAATAGAGACGTTGAAGAACTTCCCGACGGGAAATGGGACGGATGACGTTGATGTCGTTAACCGGTTTGCGCCGGAGAGCCAGGCCGTTCTTAACGACGAGAATCGCGATACGATTCGTGTGAATTTCCCTAACGAGCTGAAAGCGCCTCAGAGCGGCGTAGAGCAGGCGTTCAAAGTCGAGATCACGGCAGGTGGAGTTAAGAAACTCGTAGATATCGCTTCGATCGACTGGGATGGCAGTGATCCTAAGTCGATGGGTCTGAAGATCGATCCTGCCGGCCTAGATGCTTCCTGGAACGGCAAAATTCCAGCCAACGCGCAAATCAACTTGATCTATAGGCCGGACGATGTGCCTAATGGAACGGATAAAATCCAAAAGACCAATGGAGACCGTCTCGACCGCTTCATTCATCCGGTCGTGAATCAGATTCAGCCGACGCAAGCGATTGTTGTGCCTGGAGCAACGCGTAACCAAGTGAAGGTCAAGTTCCCGAATGCGTTGCTGCCGACCGGAGCAGATCTTCATGAGGCGATTAAGCTGTTGTCCGACAGCAATGTCATCGGAGTAGACAACGTCGATTGGGATGCTCAATATCCGGATACGCTTGTGCTAACGTTGAACCCGAATGACCTTGCAACGGCATACCCTGATGGCAAGATTCCGTATGAATCGGACGGCGGAAGTCCGGTATTGTCGCTAACATATGATCCCTCTCTCACAAGCGCGCCGCTGTCGGATCACAACGGACAGCAGCTGCGAATTCTTGGACCGAGTGTCTATCCGGGAGATTTCCCGGTTGCGAACCAGAAAACTTTCAATCCGACTCAGGCTAAAGTTAACGATGACCAACGCAATCAAGTCATTGTGGATTTCCAGAATCCGGTCCTCGTGAATGGAACACCTAGCCTGCAAGTTATCGTGGGCGGAGATACCGCGAATCCGATCGCGGTTACTGGCATTACGGGAAGCGGAACTCCTCAGTTGACTCTGACTTTGGATAAACCAATTGATTACAATAAAAACGTTCAGTTGGTTTACGGCCCATCTACTGAGGCTAGCATCGTCGACCAAGGAAACCCAACAGGTCTAGTACTGCGACCTTTAGGGCCGAGCGTAGGCGGGCCTACGGACTACCCTGTGGAGAACCAATTCGGTCCGGTGAGAGCCGTCGTTACGGAAGACGCTACCGGCAGGAACAAAATCGAGGTAACGTTCCCGGAAAACATCGTCAACCCTCAGGGTTCCATTCCGGAGCAGTTCGAAATCGTCTTTACGCCAGACATTAGCCAGCCTCAAGTTAGCGTAACCGTTGCGGTGTACGAACTGGGTTGGGATGCAGGCAAGCCGGGTCAATTGATCTTGAAGCTAGATCCGCAAGATCTGGCGAATAAAGGTTTCCCGAACGGAATTCCTCCAGAAGCGGACGTGAAGCTGAATTACACGGTACCTACGGCAACAACGCCGATTAAGAGCGATACGCACGATCTAGGCAAGCTGATTCTGTTCCCGGTCGAGAACGGCGAATACGAGCCAGCGAATCTGGATCTGACGGCCAGCCCGAATACGATTATCGGTGACGGTATATCGCATTCGATTCTGACGGCTGCCGTGACGAAGCAGAATGGCGATCCCGTAGCGAATACGAAGGTTGTCTTCTCGGTTCCGACAGGCTATCCGGGACACTTCATCGATCCGAACACGAATCTGCCTGTCGCATCCATTGAAGCGACGACCGACGCAACGGGGCATGCTAACGTCGTTTTCTACTCGGATCAAATTATTGGAACGAACACCGTCGATATTCCGATTACGGCTAAAGTTCGCGACCATCTTCTGAAATTAAGATCGGAAAGACAGATTACGGTCCACTTCGCTCCGGCAACGGTCAGCGGCGTCATTGTCACGAACGGCGCTATCGTTCCGGGAGCAACCGTCACGATTACCGATCCGGCGACCGGCTGGTCGAGTACCATCGTGACAGGAAGCGACGGAAGCTATAAGTTTGTCGTACCAGATGGAAACAAACCTTATACGATGAAAGTTACCTTGCCGCCCGTTTCGGGAGTTTCTTCCACCTTCACGCAGATCGTGAACGTCGGAAACGTAACCGGAGCCGGCAATCAGAACTTCCCTTCGGAAGAAACCATTACGGGGATCATCGGACTGCAAACTTCGACCGGCGGGGTCAAGAAGTGGTTCGAGAATACCACAACGAGCCACCTGATGGTGAGACTGAAGGATTCGTCGGGCAGCTACTTGAACAACGGTGCAACCGGCGAGAACTGGTTCCCGCTTGAAGGCTCCGGATCCGGCGTATTCACGGCCAACGGTGTTGCGTTGAATGAAGACTATCAATTCGAGGTTTGGTATAAGATCGAGGTTTATGACGAGAATGGACCAACCGGAGTATATAAGGAAGTTCTGATCAACGGCAAGACGGATCCGAGCGATGCCACGAAGACGATCTATCCGGTCGTCCGGGTAACCCGAGCGGGAGAACTGAGCATCGTTCAGGACCTCGTCGACCCCTATGGCAAGGTCATGAACGGCTCGAACGGACTTGCTCCGATTCCAGGCGCTACAGTAACGCTTTATTACTGGGATACGGGTCTGCCAGTCTACTTGCCGCCGATTCTCGGGTTTGATCCGAACGATAACGCAAGCCCTGTACAAAACACGGATGCTTTGGGCGATTATGCGTACATGGTGTACCCGAATACCGACTACAAGATCGTAGTAACGGCAGCTGGCTTCCCAACGTACACCAGTGGGAAAATATCGGTCGGAACTGCCATCGTTAAGCATGACGTTATTCTCTATCGCTCAAGCAGCAGCGGCGGCGGGGCAGGCGGGGGAGTTACGCCTCCGACCACCCAGGTTCCGGAAAAGCCGGAAACAGGCAAACCGAACTTGACCGTGAACCTGAGCACGGAGAAGAGCATCGTCGAAGAGAATTCCGCGGCAACGATTCATGTAGATTATCTGAACGACGGTACCGCGGTTCTGAAGAACGGGGAAATTCAGGTGACGATCCCTGATGGAGCGGTTGTCGTGGATGCCGACGGCGGCAAGGTAATCGGAAATACGATTACTTGGACCGTCAAGGACCTTGGCGCCGGCAAGAAGGGTTCATATGCGATTAAGCTGAAGTTCCCGACGGCTACCGGCGCGGAGAAAATCGTTGAATTGAAAGCGCAAGGTCTCAACAAGGACGGAGAGCTGGCGAAGCCCGACAGCGCCCGCACTTCGATCAAAGTGATGATGTTCTCCAACCGTTACGGAGACGTCGAGCATATTCGGTACATTTTGGGCCACCCGGACGGGAAGTTTAAGACACAGAATACATTGTCCCGCGCGGAATTGGCCGCGATCGTGGCTCGTCTGATCAACGGCGGACATACGACGAAAAAAGCCGAGTATTCTGACGTGACTGATCATCACTGGGCCAATGGATATATTCGAATCGTAACGGACAACGGAATCTTTACCGGCTTCAAAGACGGAACGTTCCATCCCGACGCTCCGGTAAGCCGCGAGGAATTGGCGGTCGTTATGGCGCGGTACCTGAAGCTGGAAAACTCCGATCCGATCAACCCGCATTTCACGGACGTGCAAGGCCGCTGGTCGGCTTCGGCTATCGAAGCCTTGTACCGCAACGGGATGGTGAACGGTTACGTGGACGGTACCTTTAAGCCGAGCAATTCGATCATCCGTTCCGAAGCCGTCACGCTGATCAACAAGATGTTGTTTAGAGGCCCTCTTCTGAACGTCAAACCGACCTTCCCGGATGTGAACGAAAAGCACTGGGCGTTCGGCCAAGTAGAGGAAGCTTCGCACTCTCATAAAGCGACTCGCACGTCGGCCGGAGAGAACTTCATCGAGACTTTGAAAGATGACGTGAAATAAGCAATATAAGAAGCAGAGACCGTATGGCTCTCGTCCAACAAGGGCGGGGCCAGCGGTCTCTCGCATTCGGAGCAACATGTTTTCATTTTGGCGTGGAGAATAATTTATGCTATAATATTTATTGCTGTGGCTCCGTAGCTCAACGGATAGAGCAACCCTCTCCTAAAGGGTAGATGTCAGTTCGATTCTGGCCGGGGCCGCCATAAAAAAATGAACTACCCCACGGATCTCATCCGTGGGGTTTTCGTTTAATTGTCATTCGCGACTCCTGTGGCCCGGCCAATAAATAAAATAGAGTGCGATCGCCGGCCGTTCGACGGCTTCGGGGATCACCCTCTTTTCAAAGGCGCTTACGCTTCTTCTCGCAATCGCTCTAATAAATTCGCTTTCTCCATCTTTCTGAGAGGTCCTTGCACGGAGAACAGGCCTACGAGCAAGGCAGTCCCGCAAGCGATCAGCGAGGCTCCCCATGGGAATTCGAAGGGGATGCCCTGGAAGTTAGAGATCTGCTTATAGAGGAAATAGCAGAGACCAAACCCGAGCAGAATGCCCCAGACGCTGCCGATGACACCGAACCATAACCCTTCGGCGGTCGCCATTCGCCGGATTTGTCCCATCGTCATGCCGACGGCTTGCAGAAGTCCGATCTCCCGGCGTCTCAGCAAGAGATTCGTCTGAATCGTATTAATGATATTCAAGCTTCCGATGACGCCGATCACGAACAGAAAGACGTATACGAATATTTTCATCTGAACGTTGAAGTTGCGCGTTTCTTTCTGGTTCTCCGCGATATCGACCAATCGGCTGCCCGGGTTAGTTCGGACGATCTCCTGCAGCTTTAGTCGAACCGGCTCCGGATCGGCGCCATCTGCCATCGCTACGTCAAAGCCGGTCGGGACGTTCGGGTACAATTCCGGAAAGTATTTTTCTGGATCGTCCGCGAGGAGCTTGTCGTAAGTGGCTTTACCGACGATGATCGTCAGCATGCTTTCATGGTATGTCGCATCGAAGGGCGACTGCGTTAGAATCCCCGCCACCGTCACTTCGTGAAGTTTCGGAGCGTTGGAGTCGTCGGGATTCATATGCAAAGTCAGCTTGTCCCCGACCTTGTATCGGGTGAGCGGGAGGATCGCTTTTTTGTCGTTTCGCAGGTGGGGCTTGATCGTCTGGATCAGAACGACTTGGTCCTCGGCAGCCAACGCTTCGGGATCGGCGGTTCCGGACTGCACGTATTTGACCGCTTCCTTAAGCCGGTTATCGTCATAAAGGATCACAAGGGACTGGACTTCCGATGCGGGCCGATGCCGTCTTTCGGTTTCTGACGGATTGAACTGCAGACTCGTTTGCCCGGCGATGTCCGGGTTGATTTTCTCGTTAGGCACGACGGCAGGGACCACCAAGTGGTTATAGTAGCTGCTGTATACGCCGTAAACTCCGGGCATCGCGGCGACCTGCGTCATCCATTCGGCCGGAACCCATTCGCTTATGGGCGGACGCATGCCGTTCTTATCGGGCTGGACCATTCGGGAGTACTGGAAAGCGATTCGGTCGTTCTCGTTCGTCGTTGTCGTCATGTTCAAAGTCTGCTGCGTGAAATAGTGGAACACGATAAACAGCGTAATGCTAATGACGATGGAGAACGTCGTAATCCGGAACTTCGTCCGATTGCGCCGGATATTGTTCGCCGCCATTCGTCCTTCGATGCCTGCAAGGCCGAGCGGCGAAGGCAGCCGCAAGCGTCTGTAAGATTCGCGGACGATACTGCCGGCGCCTTTCGCGGCTTCGACCGGAGAGACGCTGGAGGCTTTGCGCGCGGGCAGCCAAGCTGCGAGATAAACTGCGACGAAACCGATCGCGAAGCTGCCGGCAATGATCCACCAATGGAAGGTCAGCCGGAACGTCTCCATCATCATGATTTTTAATCCGGCTTGCGTCATGAGCCATAACGCGAACTCCAGCCCATACCATCCGATGAACAGACCGAGCGGCACGCCTATCGCGGATAGGACGGTCGCTTCCCGGAAAACGAGATTGCGGATCTGTCCCGGCGAAGCTCCGAGCGTGCGCAGCAGTCCGAACTGGCGAATCCTCTCCAAGACGGCGATATGGAAAGCATTATAGATGACGGCGACGGTAGATAGGACGACCAAGCCGATCAAAGTGCCGAAAATAAGCGCAAGCGCCGTATTCGTGCGATTGTCGCCGGATTCACCCATGAGCGTGAGCAAATTGTCGTTGGTGAATAGGCTCTCGTTCAGCTTGGCGAACTCTTTAATCTGAGCGCTGATGTTAACGCCGGGTTTCAGCGTCAGGAACAGTATCGTCTTGGCGTCGATGGCGATGTCCGCCGGATTTCCGAACGTATACGCTCTGGATACGCCTTCGACCTGGCTTTTTTTCTCGTTGTTCAGCAAACCTACGATCCGATATTCTATGGGCTGATCCTCCGGTCCGTTCAGCGAGACGGAATCGCCTAGCTTGGGATTTCCGGGCAGCCGATCGAGGATCCACTGCTCGACCGCAAGCTCGTTCGCGGCTGACGGCAAACGCCCTTCGTGCAGATGGATCGGCAGAAGCTTGAAGCCTTCCGGGTCAACCGCGTCCACTTGAACCGACAGCGAATTCGCCAAGGAGGTTTCCTCGCCCGTGCGGTAGATCCCGAGCCGATCGACCAGCAGATGTTGGCTAAGCGTCTCGTACAGCTCCGAGGTCGGTTTCTCGTAGCCGAAATAAAAGGAGCCGCTTTCGTACTCGGTATTTAGAATCAGATTGTCTTTCAGCGTCTGACCCATCGTCCCTAGAGCGCTGATGAGCGCGACCGACAGAACGATGCCGACGATGGTCAGAATCGTTCTTTTGCGCTGCTGTTTAAGGTAGCGGGCGGCCATGCCTCCGTAGTGTCTCATAGATCCCTCCCGAGGCTCTGCGTATCGTTCAGCAGCTTGCCGTCTTGAAGATGAAGGACGCGATCCGCCTCGGAGGCGATATTCATATCATGGGTAATGACGATGACCGTCTGATGGTACTGACGTACGGCGAGCTTGAGCAGCTCAATGACTTCGCGGCCGTTCGCGCTGTCCAGGTTCCCCGTCGGTTCGTCGGCGAGGACGATCGCTGGCCGATAAGCGAGCGCTCGACCGATCGCGACTCGCTGCTGCTGGCCTCCGGACAGTTCGGACGGAAGATGCCTCCGCCTCTCGTGCAGTCCGAGCGTATGGATCAAGTCGTTAATATAAGCTTTGTCGGGTTGCCGGTGGTCCAGCAGAAGCGGGAGATGTATGTTTTCCTCCACGTTCAGGACGGGGATCAGGTTGTAGGCTTGGAAAATAAACCCGATCTTACGGCGGCGGAACACCGCGCGTTCTTTTTCCTTTAATGCGTACAGGTCTTCCCCGTCTATATGAACGTAACCTCCGCTCGGCTTATCGAGTCCTCCCAGCATGTGCAGCAGCGTGCTCTTGCCCGAGCCGCTGGCCCCGACGACCGCGACGAATTCTCCTTGGTTAATGTTGAAGGATACATCCTTGAGCGCATTTACTTGGGTCGTTCCTTGGTCATATGTTTTGCTTAAACCGTCTACGGTTATGACGTTCATGTCGAATTCATCCTCCGGTGCTTGGATTCTCGGGAGAAGCGGGGAACCCCCGGCCTCCTCCGACCATGAATCCAGTATATCCGGGCAACCTTACGGGAGAGTGGGGTCCCTGCTTACAGTTTTGTAAGATTGGCGGGATCGGCAGGGAAAGGATGCAGGGGCAAAGTCATATGAAAGATCGTGCCTCCCGAGGGATTAGCCGCGACGGACAACACGCCTCCGTGCTTTTCCACGATCGACTTGGCGAGCGGCAGGCCTAGGCCGACACCGCTGCCTTCTTTGGAACTGCGATAAAACTTTTTGAAAATGTGGGGAACGTGCCGGGCGTCGATTCCGCTGCCTCGGTCTATAATCCGAAGGCGGGTAAATACGGGGGTCTGCTCCAAGCTTACGGCGACGGTACCGTCGTTGGGGCTGTGTTCAATGGCATTCTTGAGCAGGTTCACGATGGCTTCTTCAAGCCAGCGGGGATCGTGGTCGACAACCAAAGAAGCTTGCGGTTGTTCGATTCGGATATCTATCCTTTTCGCATCGGCTAATTTTCGCACGGAACTTACGGCATTCCGAACGGTCTCGTTAAGGTCCGCTTTGTCGATGTTCATCTCCAGGGCATCCGCTTCTAACCGGGCAAGCTTAAGCAAGGTCAGAGTCAACCACTCCATTCGGTCCAGCTCATGCCGGCATCTCTCTAGAAATTCGGCGGAATGAGCGGGATCGAGACGATCGCCCTGCAGCAGATCGACGTAGATCGTCAAGGAAGCGAGCGGGGTTTTCAATTGATGGGAAATATCCGCCACGGTCTGCTTGAGGAAGGTTTTCTCCCGATGGAGCTGTTCGATCGTCTCTTGCAAGCGAAGAGCCAGCTCCTGAGTCCCGTTGGCCAATAAGCCTAACTCTCCTTCGTCGTAGAGGCGATAGGGCATCGGCTGATTGTGCTTGACCACGTCTTCCAGGGCGACCGCCAGACTGCGGATCTTTCGTAAATATCCATGAGTCTCCCTGTACAGCAGCCATCCCGCGATCAAGAAAAGAACGCAGACCCCTAGAAGGAGATACCATCGCGTATGGACCACAAAATCTCCGATCACCGGGAACCAGCGGGTTTCCAGCGCCGAAGTCATTCCGTAACGCTCCATTAATCGTCGGCCCGCCTCGATCGTTTCCTGGGAGATCGAATCCGATTCGGCAACATACCCGAGCCATTCCGCGGCCTGTTCAGGGTGTTCCTCTGCCAGTCTTCCCAATACGGCCGCTTCATGATCCATCCATTCTCGCTTCAGTTTCTCTGCGGAATAATGGGAGTAAAAGGCGATGAGCCCGGCCGCCAGAACAAAAAGAAAGATCAGAATGACGGTCAGATTTCGTGCGAACGGATTCCGTAACAACCTTGCGAATCCGATCTTGGCCTCCGCTACGCGTTCCATCGGTAACCTGCTCCCCTTACGGTAGCAATAAATTGCGGATTTTGCGGATCCGCCTCGACTTTCTCCCGCAATCTGCGGATATTCACTGCTACCGTATTGTCATCCAGCACTTCGGTTCCGTCCGGCCATACATGCCGGATGATCTGGTCTTTCGATAGAACGGAGCGGGGGTGGGACATGAATAAAGCAAGCAGTCTGAACTCCGTAACGCTTAATGGGATGTCGATTCCGTTTTTCTCCAAACGCATTTCCCCCACGTTCAAGCTTAAGTCACCGGCTTTCAATATCGCGTTATCCGAACCGCCCGCGATCGGGGCACGGCGGCGAAGCACGGCATGAATGCGCGAGAGGAATTCCCTTAGCCGGAACGGCTTCGTAATATAATCGTCCCCGCCCAGATCCAGGCCGCGCACGATGTCGAATTCCTGATCGCTCGCCGTCAGGAAAATAATCGGGATATCGAATTTCTCGCGAACCTCCGAACAGAAGTCGAACCCGTTGCCGTCCGGAAGCTGTACGTCGAGCAGTAAAAGCTGAGGCTCGCCGTGCAGAAGCGCATTTCTCGCTTCCGCCAGACTGCGGGCGCTGAGCACCTCGAAGCCTTCCTGCTGCAGCGTGAACTGGATTCCCCGGTGAAGGGAATCGTCATCCTCCACCAGTAAAATGCGCGTATTCAAAGGCGTGGCTCCTCCCCGAAAGGATAAAATGAATCAACTTAAGTCTGTAGGCATGGTTCTTTATGACTATTTTTGTCGGAAAATAAATTGAAAATATGCATTTTACTCGACACTTTTCAACATTTAATTGGATATTTTTGTCCTATAATGAGAATGGTTCCAAAATCCTATCAGATGTATGACTACGAATGGGTAGAACGATTACTCAGGAGAGGAGAGGTCAGATGACGGAATTGGAGACCTCGCAATTAATAGGGCGCCTCCAACAGCTCCAACGTCGTCTATATGAAATGGCGAACGACTTGGGCACTCTGACCGATCCGGAGATTGTAGCGGTTAGCGAGGAAGCGGATCGCCTGATTATTCAGCTTCAACGTCTACGGAAAAAAGAGTCCGATTATCGAAAAATGGAAAACATGGTCGCGGTGTCCTTATTATCGGCTTCTCAACCTGCGGAAGAAATCGGTAAGCAACGCCGAACATTCTTCGTGAAGCACTCCTGACGTCCAAGGCGATATATGATTGAAGCGAGAATCTTGCAGCAAATCCATTAAAGTCCCCACGCAACCGGCTTTCGGATCGGAAGCGCCATAGACGACCCGTTCAACACGGGACTGGAGGATGGCTCCCGCGCACATCGGGCAAGGCTCTAGCGTGACGTACAATGTGCAGCCGAGCAGTCGCCAAGCTTGCAGACGATCGCTGGCTTGGCGGATTGCGATCATTTCCGCATGGGCGGTCGGATCCCGATCCCGTTCTCGCAAGTTATAACCTGCGCCGACAATTTCGCCATCGCGAACGATGACCGCGCCGATCGGAACCTCTCCGAGAGACTCGGCAATACGAGCTTGGGCGATGGCTTCTTTCATCCACCGTTCATCTTCTTCCAGGTGCATAACTCTACTCCTTACTCCGCGAACGTGTATTCGATGTTAACATGCTGTGCATAAATCTGTGGATAACCCCCTAGTTACCCACAGATTTATGCACATTTTATGTTTATAACAATGTGTGCAACTCCATATTATTGTATCAGGTTGGCAAATAAGGTCAAATCGGGCGAAGCCGTGAATACACTAAGAGAAGAGCAGGACAAACTCTGTACGAACATAGCGGAGAGGAGCGGTGCAAACGTGGAAACGGTAAATTCGGTCTTTCGCAGCCATCCGGAGCTGGAGCCAACGGGTAAGCTTTCCATCTTAGGGGAGGCATGTTGTTCGGCGGAACGGATGCTTGCGTATATGAAGAGGCGCAATCCGGAGGCCCCCGAAGTTGCGGGGATTTACTTGGAGACGGGCAAACGTTACGGAATAAGAGGGGATGTAGCCTACTGCCAGACTGCATACGAGACCAAGTGTTGGACAACGGAGGCGGCCGGACCCGAATGGGCTCCGCTCATGAGGGATCAATGGGCCGACGAGGCGGCCATTGAAACGAGAATGCAAATGCTGTATGCATTCTCGTTGGATCTGCCGTTGGCCAATGATCATCATTTGGCTAAACGGCCGCTGAAGCATATCGAGAACTCGGGGTGGAGAGGAAAGGCGCCTTGTTGGGAGGATCTAAACGGGAAATGGTCACACCCGGGTTATCCCCGCTACGGGCAGGACATTGCGGCGATGTGGCGCAGCATGCTGGAGTGGAATGGCAAGGGGAGCGCGGCGCTTAAACGGCCTAATCGGCCGGATCTCCAGCGCGCGGTCAAGACGGCGGAGCGAGTCTCGGGAAGCGTCGATTGGTCCTCTATCATCAGCGAGCAGATGAGGTGGCTGCATAGCCGGCGTCTGCTCCCGGTACCGGCTCCTCACCCGGATCGCAAGGTGTCGTGGTCGGAGCTCGCTCATCTGATTCATCGCTGGGAGAACCCGACATCGGCTTCCGCGTCCGAGTCGAAGGAAGGTAAAGCTTCGTCCTAACATCAGGCGAAAAAAAAGGAACGTCCGATTTTCGAACGTTCCCTGGGTGTTATTCTTCCTTCTTGCCTTCATTCGCAATCGCGGACAATGTAATATCGTTGCTATCCGACGTCGGTTCTACATAGTTGCGAAGGATCGAGACCTCGACGCGCCGGTTGGTGGCTCGGCCTGCGTCAGTGGTATTGCTCTCGAGCGGACGGAATTCGCCATAACCGATCGCGCTGAACCTTTGCGGGTCGAACGCGGGGTTCTGGAGCAATATTTTCATGAAGTTGATCGCCCGTTTGGAGCTAAGCTCCCAGTTAGACGGGAACTCCGTCGTGCTAATCGGCTGGTTATCGGTGTGGCCGGTGACGAGGATCTCGTAGTCCGGATACTGTTGAAGCATGTTGCCGATCGCCGTCGCCAGCTTCTGGGAATCGGGTTTGACCGTCGCGCTTCCGGAAGAGAACAGCGCATTATCCCGAATGGTAATCAGGAGTTGGGACTGGTTAAGCTGCGTCTCGAGTTGAGTAGACAGCCCGTTCTTCTGAATATATTTGTCGAGATCCTTCTTCAGTTTCTCGAGATTCTGCTGTTCCTGTTGTTTCAGAGCTTCGCGGGTCTTGCTCTTCTTCCCGTCGTCCATCCGGTTAAGATCTTCAGCCGTGCGCCGCTTTAACATGTCGTCTTCGGTAATCGAGCCTTTATCCAGAATGCTGATCCCGGAGTTGAAGGCCGTCTTGAAGGCGCGGCTCATTTCTTCGAACTTGGACGTATTGACCGCGCTGGCCGCGTATAGCACGATAAAGAGGGCGAGCAACAGCGTCATGAGATCGGAATAAGGAAGGAGCCAGGATTCGTCCGCATGCTCCTCATGCGGTTCATGCCGTTTTCTGCTCACGTTGCGCCTCCTCCTTCTCAACGAACGCCAACCGCTCCGTAGGAGTAAGGAATACGAGAAGCTTCTGTTGAATCGCGATCGTGGATACGCCGGATTGAATCGACAGCAATCCTTCGACCATCATCAATTTGAGATCGATCTCGCGTTTGGAAAGACGTTTTAATTTATTGGCAATCGGATGCCAGAGGACGTAACCCGTGAAAATACCGAGCAGCGTCGCGATAAACGCGGCCGCAACGGCGTGAGCGAGCTTCTCCATCTCGGACAAGTTGCCGAGAGCGGCGACGAGGCCGATAACGGCTCCGAGTACCCCGAGCGTAGGCGCGTACATGCCCGCTTGGGAGAAGATTTGAGCGCCGCCGCGATGGCGTTCTTCCGTAGCCGAGATGTCTTCGAGCAGAACGTCCCGTACGAAATCTTGATCGTTGCCATCGATAATCATGCGCATGCCTGTTTTCAGAAAGCTGTCTTCGATTTCGTCAACGCGGGCCTCCAGGGCAAGCAAGCCTTCCCGGCGAGTAATCGTAGCCCATTCCATGAACATGCCGATCAGCTGTTGGCGAGGCAGCAGCTTCGGTTCGGCGAAGATGAGTTTGAATAGCTTCGGAACCTTGGCGAGCTCCGACATCGGGAACGCCATAAAGACGGAGGCGCATGTTCCGACGAGAATGATAACGTAAGCAGCCGGATTGTTAACCAAACTAACAAGCGGAGCGCCTTTTAGGTACATACCCACAAGAAGCGCTACAAAACCCAGACCTAAACCAATAATCGTTGAATTTTTCATCGTACACCCCGGCATATAGAAGAATGTTATGTACGCGACAGGAGCTTACCCTCACAACCGACACGATACTAGGTTTATCGACAGAAAAGGGCCAAAGCTTTAGAGGTTATCCCTTTTTTCATAAATTCATCTAAAAGTAGAGGAGGCACAGCGATGGATAAATATCCGTTGTTAGCGCCGGAAGAGTTGGACGAAGGGCTGAAGAAGCTGGAAGGCTGGAAAACGGAGGAGAACGGCAAATGGCTCGTGCGCACGCGGATGCTCCCGTCTTTTAAGGAAGCAGTGGCGTTCGTGAACGAGGTTGCCGCCATTGCGGAAAAGATGAATCATCATCCGTTCATCGGAATCGACTACAGACGCGTGACCCTTCGGCTGACCACGTGGCATTCCGGAGGATTGACGCGGCTCGATTTGGAATCGGCGCAAGCGTACGACCGTATTTTAAAATGAAAAAACCGCGGGACCCGGGACGGGAGACGTCCGGGAAGTCCCGCGATCATCGAGGCTACTTAATTAATCGTCTCTGGCTACCTTCGGGAATAGAGCGATCGCATAAAGCGCCGCGATACCGATGACGATATACACGATCCGCGATCCGACCTCTTCTGTTCCCCCGAAGAGTTCGCTGACGACGTCGTACTTAAACAAACCGACGGACAGCAGGTTCAAACCTCCGAGAATAACGAGAATCAGGCTGATGACGTTTAACGCCTTCATTCAGTAACAGCCTCCTTAATGGGGTTATCACACCCTTTTCTGGTGATACTGCCTGAGCAGCTGATTCTTGGATGTTCACTATAGTTTTATGAAAGGGTCCCGTCTCTTATGCCATACCATGCATAACACGCTGACGATTCCGTGCGTCGCCCTTCGATCGTATGCGTCCGTCACGACGAATCCGGCCTTCTCGTAGGCTCGAATCGCCCGTTTATTCCACTTCTCTACCTCAAGATCGATCTCCGCGCCGGGTTTTCTTCGTTCCGCTTCCCGAACGACCAATCCGGCGAGAAACGCGCCCCAACCGCGATCGCAGCAGTCGGGCCGCAGGCCCATCCCGATTCGAACCGCGCGATCCATAGGGAATAATTGAACGTATCCGACCAATTGCGGTTGTCCTTCGATCCGAACGGACAGATATTGCCGCTGCCGAATTTCGGGATCTCCGAATTCTCGGCCCTGCTCGACCATGGCGTCCCAAGGCGGCCACCGAAAAAGATCGTACGGTTCGGGGTAGCGCCAATCGCAGATGTCCCGGCCATCCTGTTCGGTCATCGGTTCCAGCGTTAACGGCGGTATAGCGGGGGCTTGCATAATTGTCCTCCTTGCATAGACGCAGAGCGTGCTGATTCCAATGAATTCATTATAAGGGATCGGGGGTGTTTTCGCGTTAGGAAGAGGGTAGCAATTGGGGTTGGGGAAGTCGGGAATATACAGTCTTAACGTCCCAATTGCCGGCGGTCGTGGTATGATAGGGAGGTTGAACGAAGGCATAAAGGAGATTGGACGGATGGGAAGGCTTGTCTTCTTAGGTTGTATAGCATATTTGGTGGTCGGAATCGGGCAATTGGTCGTCGGAACCGTCATGGAACCGATGGTCGAGGCCTATGGCATTAAATACGGGGACGGCGGGCAGTTGGTCATGAATCAGTTCCTCGGCGGACTGGTCGGCATCATGCTGGCGCCGTGGCTGATGGGGCTAATCGGTAAAAAACCGCTGCTGCTCTCCGCGCTGGGCGTGATGGCCGTCGCCGAAATCATCTATTCGCTGCATCCGTCATGGGGTGTGATGCTGACCGCGGCTCCGTTCGCGGGCTTCGGGTTTGGCACGACGGAAGCGGTCGTAGGCTCGTTCATCATCGGATCCGCATTAGGGAACGCGAACGTGGCGATGAGCCGGGTCGAGGTGTTCTTCGGAGTCGGCGCGCTGCTGATGCCTTTTGCAGGTGCGGCTCTTATATCCAGTGGGCATTGGATCTCGGCATTTACGGTTGTCGGGGTGCTGGCGGCGCTGGCGATGGTCATGTGGTTGGTTTATTGGCCGAAAATACTCGATCGTCCGAAAGAGAATGTCGCGCACGCGGCGGCCGAATTGTCGAAAATGCCGAATCGCGGCCGCGTCTTGATCGTGCTCGCTGCTTGTTCGATGTTTTTCGCCGTGTACGTCGGCTTCGAGATGAGTTTCGTGCATTATTTGCCATCGCTGCTGGTCAAAAATAACGGGCTGTCGGAATCGACCGCATCGTTATCGCTGAGTCTGTTCTGGGGAGCGATGGCCCTTGGGCGGGTCGTATCCGGCCAAGCCGCGGATCGCTGGGGCGGCGGAACCTATATGCTGGTCACTTGCATCTCGGCGGCTATCCTCTTCATTATCATGGGCGGACTGGACAGCACGTGGGCAACGTTCACGCTGACGTTCTTGGCGGGGCTTGCGATGTCGGGTATGTTCGCGATCGCTCTCGTCTTCGCCAATCGCGCCGTTCCCGGAATGACGGAACGGACGACAAGCTTGCTGATGGCGTTCGGAGGGATCGGGGGAGCGCTGCTGCCTAAGCTGACAGGTTGGTTCTTAGACGAGAACGGCGTAGGCGCGACCTGGTGGTTGTTCGCCGGATATGCGGTTCTGATGCTGGGCGTCATCATCTGGGCGCTGTTGTCGGCTAAGCTGCTGGAGCGGGCTCGTTCTCGTTCGGGAAGCGTCGGAGTATCGGCATAGGAATGATATAGGAAGAAGATTCGCTGATAAGGGGTAGAAAACAATGAAAAATATCGTGTCGGTAAGATGGCTGCTCGCTCGCATGTATGAGCCGGATATCGTTATCGTGGATTGCAGATTTAAACTCGGAGAGCCGGAGGCTGGACGGAAGGCTTACGAAGAGAGCCATATTCCGGGAGCCATCTATCTGGATCTGGAGAAGGATTTGTCGGGGCCGATCGAAGAGCACGGCGGCCGTCACCCATTGCCGGACGCGGCTGAGCTTGCCGCGCGATTCGGCAAAGCGGGCATCGGCAACGAAACGCGGGTCGTCGCTTACGACGATCAGGGCGGGGCTATGGCATCGCGCTTATGGTGGCTCCTACGGTATCTGGGTCATACGAACGTGTTCGTCCTGGACGGCGGATTCTCGGCTTGGCGGAATACGGGATGCCCGGTATCGGACGAGCAGAGAGTGATTATCCCGGCGTCCTTCCTCGCGACCGTGCAGCACAACATGCTGATCGAGATGGACGAGGTTCGCGAATCGTTAGGCACGGACAGCTTCGTGCTGATCGATTCCCGTGAGGCCCCTCGTTATCGCGGCGAGGTAGAGCCGATCGATCCGGTAGCGGGACATATTCCCGGCGCGCGGAACAAGTTCTGGGCCGAAAGCCGCCACGCCGACGGCACGTGGAAAGACTCCGACGAGCAGCGCGAGCGCTTCGCCGACCTGTCGCCGGAAGACGAGATCGTCGTCTACTGCGGCTCCGGTGTAACGGCCACGCCGAACGTGCTGGCACTCGAGGAAGCGGGCTTCACTCGGGTGAAGCTTTATGCGGGGAGTTGGAGCGATTGGATCTCGTATAGCGAGAATCCGGTGGCTACGGGGGAAGAATAAGAGCCGAGATGCCGCGTCGGACGCGGGTTTGGGGCTGTGACAGGTTGCTGTTTGAGGACCTGTTGCGGCCCTTTTTGGGTTTTCCGTTCAACAGCTTGCAAACAAGAGGATGAGGAAAGTAGTTGCAGGAAGCACGGAGCCAGCCACAGTTGGGCAGTCGGGTCATATGGTCCGGTTCATCCAACCTTACGCTCCGGCACAAACTCGGTACTTCTGACGGCACAACAGGCTTGGGATCGGGTTATTGCGGCACTTGAATGGCTCGGAGCATTAGACCTACCATCCTAGCGCCTCAGCGTTTGTTCGGTTAGCATGTGTCCGACGTACTGGCGAACGTGGTCGGCGGTCAGTTCCTCCAGCTTGAGCGTCGGGTACTTCTCGGTCAGCCAACGTTGCAAGTAGCGATAGTGGCTTTCGCTGAAGCGAGTAGAAAATTTTTTACAGAATTCCTTTACAGGAATATTCTCAATATGGTATATTTCGTTTATGGAAAAAATTATCAAAAGGAGTTGATTAGGGATTGATGAACGAAGAGGTTACCGCCTTTATCGAGAACTTGGGAGAAGCTTGGAAAATTGAGCTTTCTAAGCGGCTGAGAGAGATGGTTCACCAAACCATTCCATCGGTTGAAGAACGAATTCAATACAAGAAGCCCCATTTTCTGAAAAACGGCCACTATGCCGCAGTAATTTCACCTTCGAAGGATGCGATAGCCTTTATGATCATGAACACAGCTGGGATGGACTTTCCGAAGGGCTTCGAAGGACCGCCGGAACGCAAATGGATCAAAATTAAAGAGGGAGTTTCCCCAGACCACACCGTGCTTTCCTCGTTACTGGCTCAAGCCACTCAAGCGCTCTAATGAAGAGACAGCATTGGGTCGGAGAATAACAATATGGAAACGGAGACGCTCGGTGCTTTAGCAGAGCCCACTCGAATGCGGATTGTGGAGCTGCTACGCAACGGCCCACTTACCGTAGGGGAAATTACGAATAAGCTGCAAATCCGGCAGCCACAAGCATCAAAACACTTAAAAGTACTTAATGAAGCGAAAATCGTTGATGTGCATCCAGTTGCCAATCGTCGGTTTTACAAGCTTAGACCCCAGCCCCTTCAGGAGATGGATACCTGGCTTAGCACGTTTCGCAGTTTGTGGGAAAATCAATTTGATCAGTTGGATGAGTATCTAACTAAACTCCAAAACCAAAGTAACAGGGAGGAATAGAAATGAACCATGAAGTGTTGTTAACTCGTGAATTTAACGCTCCACGCGAACTCGTGTTTAAGGTGTGGACGGAGGCGGAGCATTTTAGCAAATGGTGGGGTCCAAAGGGATTCTCACTCGAAATAAGCAAGATGGATGCTCGTCCGGGGGGGATGTTTCTCGGCTGTCAGAAATCCCCTGAAGGGATGAGTATGTGGGGGAAATTTGTTTATCAAGAGGTGAACGAGCCAGAGAAACTTGTGTTCGTTCAATCGTTCAGTGATGAACAAGGGAATACAGTACGTGCTCCATTTAACCCGAATTGGCCGCTTGAGATTATCAACATCCTAACTTTCACAGAAGAAGATGGAAAGACCACAGTAACATTCAGTGGCGGTCCAGTGAATGCATCGGAAGAAGAAGTGGCAGCATTTGAAGCCATGAAGCCGATGGTCAAACAAGGGTTCGACGGTACGTTCGAACAGTTGGACCAATACTTGGCCAGCCAACAATAAAGGGGAAAGCGACGTTCCAATTATGGAATGTCGCTTTTTGATATTATAGTGTGCAACAACATACAACAACCTGCAAACATTAATCCCTCCGGGTGCTACCTTGCTTCACTTGGCCTTTTGTTGGCGATCCGCTCGGCTTGACCCAGCCACAGGTGGATATGGAGTGCTACGATAAAAATGCAGTCGAAAAACACCCTCGTATGAAATAAAATGAAAGCTAACGAGGGGACGAGTGACAATGAACAGGTACGACAAGGCATTCAAAGAAGAAGCAGTAAGATT
>NZ_VNJJ01000027.1 GCF_007786475.1 Cohnella terricola
TTCTCCATAATGGAGTAGACTTTTTCAAGAAGGCCGCCTCATTTCGGTGTTTGTAGGGGTACAAACACTTTACCGAATGGGCGGCCTTTTTTCTACTTTTTTTGGTTAATCAACACGCTTGGGCGAAACCTGACTAAATCGTGCGAAATGGAGCTGCGTGCGTCTGCAGTCCGGCGAAACCAAACTAAATCGTCCGAAATGGCGCTGCGTGCGTCTGTAGTCCGGCGAAACCTAACTAGTTCGCGCGAAAAACCAGCAAGCCAACACCATCTTTCGCCTGTGTGGATAAACTTACCCACAAAGCATGTGTATAATGTGGACAAATCTCCGAAAGCGTTGGCACTAGCGGAGTTGAGAATTGTTGAAAATGGGACTAGTTTTTCACAATTGAACTGTGGGTAATGTGGACAATGTGGATAAAACGGTGGAAAACTGATCCAGTAGGAACAAAAGCGCATAAAAAAGCTTGCGCGCCAACCGCTTGGAAGATGTCAGAATATTGACTATCCTCTTAACGGTGCTCACAAGCTGTGCATAACCATGTGAATATAAAAATCGATTTCAATGGAGGATTACCGCCCCGCGAATTAATCCTCCATTAACGCTTCCCACACTTTAAAGACCTCGTCCAGCTCGTTTTGTTTTCGTTCCGCCTCGGCTTGTTTCTCCCGCAGCTTCACATAATCCGTCGCGATTTCGGGCGAAGCCATCTCTTCCTCAAGCGCCGCGATTTCTTCCTCAAGGCGGGAAATATCGGCTTCCGCTTGCTCGCGCTTGCGGTTGCGGGCTCTATCCTCGCGTTTGGCTTGCTTCTCGGCTTCATAACTGCTGGAGCCGGATTCTTCGACGGACTTCTCGGACGAGTCGTTTTTTGACGCTTCCCATTCCTTCAATTGTTGTTTTTTGGCGACCATCTCGTCGTAATTGCCCAGGAAATGCTCCGCACCGTTCGGCGACATTTCGACCACGCGATCGGCGATACGGTTCAGGAAGTAACGGTCATGAGAGACGAATACCAAAGTGCCGTCGTATTCGTCCAGAGCCGCTTCAAGCACTTCTCGGCTCATCAAATCGAGATGGTTTGTCGGTTCGTCGAGCAGAAGCACGTTCGCTTTAAGCAGCATAAGTTTCGAGAGGGCAACACGGGCTTTTTCCCCGCCGCTTAGTGCGCTGATCTTCTTGCGGACGTCGTCGCCGCTGAACAGGAAATTGCCGAGCACTGTCCGGATTTCAGCCTCCGGCTGATGCGGATACGCGCTCCATACTTCCTCCAGCACCGTGTTCGCCGGATTGAGTTCCCGTTGATCTTGGTCGTAATAGCCTAAGGACACGCCAGCTCCCCATTCGATCACGCCGCCGCGTACAGGCAACTTGTTGATGAGCGCGCGGAGCAAAGTCGTCTTGCCGACACCGTTAGGCCCAAGCAGCGCGACGCGTTCGCCTCGCTTGACCTCGAACGATACGTTCCGGAACAAGGGAGGCATTTCTTCTTTGGGTGCGGCAGAACAGTTAATGACCCGAAGCACTTCTTTGCCGCTGCGGCGTTCGGTCGTAAATGAGAAGTTCGCTTGCCGCAACGCGTTCGGCTTTTCCAATCGCTCGATTCTCTCCAAAGCGTTCCGACGGCTTTGGGCCCGGCGCGTCGTCGAGGCGCGAACGATGTTGCGCTGGATGAAATCCTCCATGCGGGAGATTTCCTTGCGCTGCTGCTCATACAGCTTGAGCTGCTGGGAGAACGCCGCGGCTTTCAAATCCATGAACCGGCTATAATTGCCGGTATAACGCGTAGCTTCATGCCGTTCGATCTCGACGATGGCCGTAACCGTTGCATCGAGGAAGTACCGGTCATGGGAGACGATGACCATCGCTCCGGCATAGGATCTCAAGTACTGTTCCAACCAAGTCAACGTATCGATGTCCAAATGGTTGGTCGGCTCATCGAGGAGCAGCAATTCGGGCTGAACGAGCAGCAATCGGGCCAATGCCAGCCGGGTACGTTGTCCGCCGCTGAGCGAAGCGACTTCAGTGTCCGGCGGGAATTCGCCGAAGCCCATCCCGTGCAAAATGCTGCGAACGCGGTTCTTCATCTCATAACCGCCGCTTTCGCGAAACTTCTCGCTCAGATTGGCGTATTGCGCGAGCAACGCTTCATATCGCTCTGCGTTTTCAAGCTCCACGGGGTCTGCGATTCGCTCTTCCATAAGTTGAAGCGCTTTTTCCTGTTCCAACAGGGGGCCGAACGCGGAATTCATTTCTTCCATGATCGTCCGGTGTCCCTGCAAACCGCCGTTTTGCGCCAAATATCCGATTTTCAGCTCTCTAGGCTTCGATACCGCGCCAGTGTCCGCGACGATCTCGCCCGCGAGGATGCGCAGGAACGTGGATTTCCCGGCGCCGTTGACGCCGACCAAGCCGATGCGGTCGCGTTCGTTGATTTGCAGCGATATTCCTTCGAGAACGGGGGTTACGCCATAATGTTTAGTAATGCTGGATGCTTGCAGAAGCAAGAGGAATCCCTCCGACAAGTTCATTTCGGCCTTACTCCCCAAGTGTACCGTAAATTCGCAAGAATTGTCCAAATCGTGATCTTTTGGCGAAAATAGGCTTTCAATGATAAAATGAAAATAGATTTTTTTACGGTTTTCGAAGGTAGGCATGCCTTTAATGGAGAATATACATCAGTATTCGAATAAACCTGAATGGCGCAAGCGGATGGCTGTCGTCAGAGACGGTCTGTCCGTTGCGGAGCGGGCCAAGCGGTCCGTCCAAATATGCGAGCTGTTGGAAACCGTCGTTTTTAGCGAAATGCGACGTAAGCTTGCCCGTCCGCTGAGTTTATGCGCATATGCGCCTTTTCGATCCGAAGCTTCACCGGTACCCTTAATGGAAACGTGCTGGTCGATGGGAGATTCGATCTATGCTCCCAGAATCAGAACGGCCGGAGAAGGCATGGAGCTGCGAAGAGTGACAGGAATGTCTGATTGGGCTCCCGGGAGATGGGGCGTTCCAGAGCCGGATCCGCAACGTGCCGAATTGATGGAAGAGGCGAACCCGATAGACGTTGTGCTCGTTCCCGGAATGGCTTATAGTTTGTCGGGAGGGAAGATCGCGAGATTAGGGTACGGCGGCGGATACTACGACCGACTCTATTCGGAACGGTCACGTGTGACGGATAAAAGGACGTTGTGGATAGGATTTGCGTATGCCCTGCAGGTTGTCGCCGAGCCGCTTCCGATAGAACCGCATGACCTGCCGCTGGACGGACTCGCAACGGACGAAGATTTGATTTGGTCGGATAGAGGTGAGCGATCGTGGAACGAGCCGGAGACGGGCTGACGCATTTTAACGAACAAGGCCGCGCCCGGATGGTGGACATCTCGGACAAAGCGGTTACGGCGAGAGTCGCCGTTGCCGAAGGACGGGTCGTCATGGCGCCGGAGACGCTTAGGAGAATTCGCGAAGGCGCGATCGCCAAAGGCGACGTGCTGGCTGTTGCCCAGATCGCCGGTATCCAAGCAGCCAAGAAAACATCTGACTGGATTCCGATGTGCCATCCTCTTCCGCTTACCGGCGTAGATATCCGTTTTTCGGATGACGGAACGAATACGCTGACGATAACGGCCGAAGTAAAGACAACTGGGAGGACGGGCGTGGAGATGGAGGCGTTAACCGCCGTAACCGCGGCCGCTCTGACCGTTTACGATATGTGCAAAGCTGTGCAGAAAGACATCATCATCGATGCCGTGAAGCTGCTGGCCAAAACGGGCGGCAAAAACGGAGATTACATCGGATTGGCGGAACAACAGGAATCATAAAGATCAAGCTCATACTCATGGGAGCGGGGGGATGGCAGGGTGAGGTGGAAGGTAGCTTTACTGACGGCTAGCGATAAAGGGTCGCGCGGGGAACGCGAAGATACGAGCGCTCAGGTCGTCCGCGAGTTGATCGAAGAGGAATTGGGCGGGGATATCGTCGATTACCGGATCGTTCCCGACGATCAAGACGAAATCCGCGCTGCGCTCATCGAGATGGCGGACTATTATCAAGCGGATCTTGTTTTGACGACGGGCGGAACCGGACTTGCGTTCAGGGACGTGACGCCGGAAGCGACGCTTATGGTCGCGGAAAGACTCGTTCCGGGAATTCCGGAAACGATGAGAGAGGTTGTCTCCCGGCGTTCGCGCCACGGGATGCTGTTTCGCGGCGTATGCGCGATCCGGGGGAGAACTTTGATCTTGAATTTACCGGGAGACCCGAAAGGGGTACATGAGCACCTTATGGCCGTGATGGATTTGCTGCCGGAAGCGCTTGACCAGGTAAAAGGAATGCGAAGGGAGCGCGAGGCATGACTTCTTCCGGGCATCGGCCGTCGAACGAAAACGCTGCCGATTCTACCCGCTTGAGAGAAGTGAAGGTTGAGGAAGCCATCGGCCTGAGGCTCGCGCACGACTTGACGCAGATCGTTCCCGGACAATTCAAGGGCTGTCTGTTTCCCAAAGGGCATATCGTCACCCGGGAAGATATTCCCAAGCTTAAGGATATCGGAAAAGAGCACCTTTACGTGATCGAGCTTGCCGAGACGGATTTACACGAAGACGATGCCGCGCTTCGGATGGCGGCGGCTCTCTGCGGCGATAACGTCACATACGGGGAACCGCGAGAGGGCAAAGTCGGCATCCGCTCGGAAATCGTCGGCTTAACGAGCATCGCCGCCGAGGTCGTTCACGAAATAAATAGACTAGGAGACATCGCGCTTGCGACCGTCCTTAACCATCGCGTCGTCCGACCGGGCGAAGGACTGGCTGCGACGAGGGCGATTCCGCTAATCGTTCCCGAGTCGAAGGTCCGGGACGCCGAGAAGATCGTGGAGTACTATCGCGGTAAGCACGGCGTCGCGCCGATCGGCGTCAGACCGCTCCGTTCCATGAAAGCGGGGATGCTGACGACGGGTACCGAGGTATATACGGGGCGGATTGAGGACAAGTTCGGTCCCGCGGTCAGGGCCAAGCTTGAAGCGTTGGGCTCTGAAGTGGCCGAGCATCGGTTCGCGCCGGATGATCGTCATACAATTGTCAATGATATTTACTATTTACGAGAACAAGGGTATGATATGATACTCGTGACAGGCGGCATGTCGGTAGATCCCGACGACCGCACGCCGGGCGCGATCGCCGCGGCGGGAGCCGATATCGTCAGCTACGGCACGCCGATGCTGCCGGGCTCGATGCTGTTGTTCGGCTATTTGCGGGGCGTGCCGATATTTGGCTTGCCGGGATGCGTCATGTACGATCCTTATACTTCTTTTGATGTTTTATTACCTAGAATATTGGCTGGAGATACGCTAGCGAAGGAAGACATCGTCGCGCTTGGATACGGCGGTCTTCATCGTTGACGAGTATCGAGCGAGTCACATTTACAAGAACGGAGGTTGGGTAAATGTCGGGCATTGGAGCTTCGGGTATTATCTTGCTCGTATTGATCGCATTGCTGCTTTTCGGACCGAACAAGCTGCCGGAATTGGGCAGAGCTTTCGGCCGGACGCTGAGCGAGTTCAAGAAGGGCGCTAACGAACTGGTGGGCGATCAGAAGGACCGTCAGCCGCAACGCGCGGAAGTTTCTTCCGAAGAAACGGAAAAAACGCAAGCGGAACGGCGCCTCCCGGAATAACCGGGATGGGCAAGGAACACCTAATGGGGCTGTCCCTCGGCGCAGATGTAACATTTGCGGAGGGACGGCCCCATTGTTGTATGGAGGCGAGTATAAGATGAAGGAAACGGCGAATTCGCCGCAGGCTCAGGACGGGATGCCGCTGACGGAGCATTTGGGCGAGCTGCGCAAACGAATTATTTATTGTTTGATCGTATTTATAATCGGGTTGGTCGGGGGGTTATTCGGCTCTGAGCCGGTATTCGATTACTTAGTGGCGGCCGCTCCTATCGATAACCTGGACTTGCACGCGTTCTCGCCTTGGGACGCGATCGGTCTCTATATGAAATTCGCGTTTCTGATCTCGTTTATCATCGCGATTCCTTTCGCCATGTTTCAGCTATGGGCTTTCGTCCGCCCGGCGTTGGGCGAGAAGGAGCAGAAATCCACGCTACAGTTCGTGCCAGGGGCTTTGATCATGTTTCTGATCGGACTGGCGTTTTCTTATTTCGTCGTCTTTCCGATGGCATTTCTTTTTACGGAGAAAGTAACGCATAACCTCGGATTGGAACAAACTTATGGGGTGACGCAGTACTTCTCGTTTTTATTCAACATTTTGCTGCCCATTTCCTTATTGTTCGAACTTCCGCTGGTCATCCTTTTCTTAACCCGAATCGGAATTCTCAATCCCATGCTGCTGAAGAAAATGCGAAAAGTCGCCTGGTTTATCCTGATCTTCATCGGCGTAATCGTGACTCCACCGGACGTCGTGTCGGATATGCTCGTTGCCATACCGCTAATTTTGCTGTATGAATTAAGCGTGCTTCTGTCGAGAATGGCTTACGGGAAACGAATGAAGGAACTAATGGCCCGAGAATCGGAACTGGACGATTAAACGAATAGGTCTACCCGCCCCTCCTGCAATCACGATTATCGCAAGCCCGAAATTCAAAAATGAGCAAAAAGTGTCAATTTTCGATATTCCAAATGGGAAAATTATGATACACTTGTTTCGAGTAAGGGCTTACATTGGTCGGTTAATTCCGGGAGGGACAGGGCATGCGCGAGATGACTTTAGGTCGTAAAATTACGATCGGTTACGTTGGAATGCTTGTATTGTTAATCGTGGCTTTCGTATTGCTGCTTACGGGACTTGATCTTGCCGGCAAGACGACGGTTCTTGTCGAGGTGCTTGTCATTTTCTTGGTCATTGCCGTCGCGGGCGGCTTCGGTCTGTTGTGGCTCGTGAGAAATTTGACCGAATCGATCGGCGGTGTAACAGCTACGCTGCGGAATATCGCTTCCTCCGGCGGGGATTTAACCAGACGTATACATATTCGCTCCACTGACGAGATGGGCGACCTGGCCAATGCCGCGAACCAGATGCTCGACGGACTTCAGAAAATGATGAGAGAGCTTCGCGACAGCACGGCCGAGCTTGCGGCCTCGGCGATCCAACTCAAGCAGGGCGCGGACGAGAACGCTCGGGTCAGCAGCGAAGTATCCAAAGCGGTCGAGAAAGTAGCGGCGGGTTCGGAAACGCAAGTCGCGCAATCGCAGGAAATTTCCGCGACGATGCAAGAGACGCTCGACGGCTTGAACCAAGTCGCGGGAACGACGACCGGCGTGTCCGACGCGGCGCAATCGACGGTCGGCCGCGCGGCGGAAGGCTCCGAGTTGCTGCAGACGACGTCCGTTGAAATTAACCAAGTCGGCACAGCTTTCCGTTCGTTGCAGGAAGTCGTAAGAGGTTTGAATCATAAGTCCGATGAAGTCAAAGAAGTTATCGGATACATATCGGAAGTCGCGAACCAAACGAACCTGCTTGCGCTGAACGCCGCGATCGAAGCGGCGCGCGCGGGCGAGCACGGGCGAGGGTTTGCGGTCGTCGCCGGCGAAATCCGCAAGCTGGCCGATCAAACGCAGCAGTCGGCAGTTCAAATCGGCGAGACGATCGGCACGATGTCGAGCGATATCGGACAAGTGGCTACGATGTTCGAGCAAAGCGCCGGACAAGTGTTCGCGGCGGTGGAAGGCATGCAGAACGCCGATGAAACTTTCCGCGATATTGTCGGCAAAGTCGGTCAGCTGAGCTCTGACATCGTCGATGTCGCGGCATCGGTCGAGCAGATGACGGCGGGCAGTGCGTCCGTCGTGCAGTCGATCCAAGACGTTTCCCGGATTACGGAAGAAACGGCTTCCTTCACGGAACAAGTATCGGCGATGACCGAACAGCAGCTATCGTCGACGGAAGAGATGGCCCGCACCGCGGAGAATCTAAGTTCGATGGCTTCGCGGCTGAAAGCGCTGGTTGGAAACTTCAAGACTTAAGTTATCTTGAATACGAAGCGGATTCGCGGCAAACGCGGTCCGCTTTTTTTGTGCAAGATTTAACTTAAAAGGACTTGAAAACCGGCTTTAAATTCCGTATCATAGGAAATGGTTATTAGCACTTGGCATAATTGAGTGCTAAAAGAATGGCTTCAATTAAAAAAGCAAATTTAAGAAGGAGGCTATTTACATGATTAAACCTTTGGCAGATCGCGTTCTTATCGAACCGAGCGCAAAAGAAGAAAAAACGCTTAGCGGCATCGTATTGCCGGATACAGCGAAAGAAAAGCCGCAAGAAGGAACGATCGTTGCGGTAGGCAGCGGAACTTTGAATAAAGACGGTGAACGGGTCGCGCTGGAAGTGAAAGAGGGCGATCGCGTGTTGTTCTCTAAATATGCGGGCACGGAAATCAAATACGAAGGCAAAGAGTATTTGATTATGAAAGAAAGCGACATCCACGCGATCGTGGGTTAATACTTAGAAGACTTTAAGGAGGTTCATTAAAGATGGCTAAAGAAATTCGTTTCAGTGAAGACGCTCGCCGCGCGATGCTTCGCGGCGTCGATACCTTGGCGAACGTAGTGAAAGTTACGCTCGGACCGAAAGGCCGCAACGTCGTACTGGAGAAGAAATTCGGTTCTCCGCTGATCACGAACGACGGCGTTACGATCGCTAAAGAGATCGAGTTGGAAGATTCCTTCGAAAACATGGGCGCTCAACTTGTTAAAGAAGTCGCGACCAAAACGAACGACATCGCTGGTGACGGTACAACAACCGCTACGGTTCTTGCTCAAGCGATGATTCGCGAAGGCTTGAAGAACGTAACGGCTGGCGCTAACCCTATGGTTATCCGTAAAGGGATCGACAAAGCGGTTAGAGCGGCTGTTGAAGAGCTGCAAAAGATTTCTAAGCCAGTTGAAGGTCGTAACGATATCGCTCAAGTCGCAGCCATCTCTGCTGCAGACGATGAAGTTGGCGTATTGATCGCGGACGCGATGGATAAAGTCGGCAAAGACGGCGTTATTACCGTCGAAGAATCCAAAGGCTTCAACACGGATCTGGAAGTGGTTGAAGGGATGCAATTCGACCGAGGCTACATCACTCCATACATGATCACGGACACGGACAAAATGGAAGCCATTTTGGAAAATCCGCTCATCCTGATCACGGATAAGAAAATCTCCAACATCCAAGAAATTCTGCCTGTGCTGGAGAAAGTCGTTCAATCCGGCAAGCAATTGCTGATCATCGCGGAAGACATCGAAGGCGAAGCGTTGTCCACGCTCGTCGTCAACCGTCTGCGCGGCACGTTCACTTGCGTCGGCGTTAAAGCTCCTGGCTTCGGCGATCGCCGCAAAGCGATGCTGCAAGACATCGCGGCTCTGACCGGCGGTCAAGTGATCACCGAAGAGCTCGGCCTCGAATTGAAATCGACTTCCCTGCAACAATTGGGTACGGCACGTCAAGTGCGCGTAAATAAAGAAAACACGATCGTCGTCGACGGTGCAGGCGATAAAGCCGACATCGAAGCTCGCGTGAACCAAATCAAAGCGCAAATCGAAGATACGACTTCCGACTTTGATCGCGAGAAATTGCAAGAGCGCTTGGCTAAACTGGCTGGCGGCGTTGCGGTTATCAAAGTCGGCGCGGCTACTGAAACCGAGCTGAAAGAGCGCAAGCTTCGCATTGAAGATGCTCTGAACGCAACTCGTGCAGCAGTTGAAGAAGGTATCGTTTCCGGTGGTGGTACTGCATTGGTTAACGTATTCGCGGCTGTTGCAGCTGTTAAAGCTGAAGGCGACGAGAAAACAGGCGTGAACATCATTCTTCGCGCTCTGGAAGAGCCGATCCGTACAATCGCGGCTAACGCTGGCCAAGAAGGCTCCGTTATCGTTGAGCGTCTGAAGAAGGAAGCTGTTGGTACTGGCTACAACGCTGCTTCCGGCGAATGGGTTAACATGTTCGAAGCCGGCATCATCGATCCGGTGAAAGTGACTCGCTCTGCTCTGCAGAACGCTGCTTCCGTAGCGGCTGTCTTCTTGACAACCGAAGCGGTTATCGCTGACAAGCCAGAACCGAAGGGCGCACCTGCAATGCCTGACATGGGCGGCATGGGCGGCATGGGCGGCATGATGTAATAAGGGCTGAGCCCTTGCGGAGCAAGGGTTTCTCCTCAGGGTAACAGCGATTGCCCACATCGTGTAAACAGAAGACACCGTGAGTGATGAAAATCGCTCTACGGTGTCTTCTGTTTTTAGGAAAGAGAGGAAGCTGTAGAAGCATTCTCGTACGATTCTGGATCGATTTAATGAACGGATATGCTCCCCATACGGTAGACAGGTGAAATAATAAAACCTGTTTTCCGTGAGGGGAGCATTTTTCATGTCTCAAACAGAACAACACAGATTCAGAGAAATGTACCATAATCCAGCAGATCGAAAGTGGACAAATTGATGTGAAAAGAGTGTGTTGCAAACACGAACTTAAAGTTTTCTTTACATTCACTATATGGGTCGATCTACCATGATAAAATAGAGGAGATTTTTGACGAATCTTGTATGTTACGGATTCTCTTCTGAATTTGGATATCAAAAAACGGCGATCAATTAAAGAACTTGGAGATGATAATGTTGTCTATTAAATGGAAAAAATCTCGCTATGTTGCTTTATTTCTATTTTTTTGTTGTTGCTTAATGTGACGTTGCCATTTGGTACTCCAAAGGCGGATGCGGCGCAAACGGGGATCGGAAGCCGCGTGGAAAAAATTTCCGCGGGAGAGCAGCATTCGCTAGCGCTGAAATCGGACGGCACCGTCGTCGCTTGGGGAGGTAATTCTAAAGGTGAAACGAACGTGCCGGATGGGCTTACTGGAGTGATGTCGATCGCCGCGGGAACTTACTTCTCGCTAGCGCTGAAATCGGACGGCACCGTTGTCGCTTGGGGAAATAATGATTGGGGTCAAACGAACGTGCCTGCAGGCCTCACTGGTGTGGTATCGATCTCCGCGGGAGTGTACCATTCGCTGGCGCTGAAATCGGATGGCACCGTCGTCGCTTGGGGACGTAATAATGATGGTCAAAGTAACGTGCCGGGAGGGCTCACTGGAGTGGTGTCGATCGCCGCGGGAGGGCAGCATTCGCTAGCGCTGAAATCGGACGGCACGGTCGTCGCTTGGGGTTATAATAGTTTTGGTCAAACGAACGTGCCGGGGGGGCTTACCGATGTGGTGTCAATCGCTGCGGGATATTACCATTCGATGGCGCTGAAATCGGACGGCACCGTCGTCGCTTGGGGACAAAATGCGAGTGGACAAACGAACGTTCCGGGAGGGCTCTCTGGAGTGATGTCGATCTCCGCGAGAGGGTTTCATTCGCTGGCGCTGAAATCGGACGGCACGGTCGTCGCTTGGGGTCATAATAATTTTGGTCAAGCGAACGTGCCGGCAGGGCTCACTGGAGTGGTGTCGATCGCCGGGGGAGTGTACCATTCGCTTGCGCTGAAATCGGATGGCACCGTCGTCGCTTGGGGATATAATGATTGGGGTCAAACGACCGTGCCGGCTGGTCTTGCTTCGCCTGTCAAAGGCAGCAGGATCGCCGGGGGAACGAATCATTCGTTGGCGCTGAAATCGGACGGCACGGTCGTCGCTTGGGGCGATAATAATTATGGTCAAACGAACGTGCCGGTTGGGCTCACTGGAGTGGTGTCGATCGCTGGTCGAGGGAGCCATTCGTTGGCGCTGAAATCGGACGGCACCATCGTCGCTTGGGGATATAATGGGTACGGTCAAACGACCGTGCCTAATGGGCTAAACGGTGTGGTGTCGATCGCCGGTGGAGGAAATCATTCGCTAGCGCTGAAATCGGACGGCACCGTCGCCGCTTGGGGATATAATGGGTACGGTCAAACGACCGTGTCTGGGCTCACTGGAGTGGTGTCGATCGCCGCGGGAGGGTTCCATTCGCTAGCGCTGAAATCGGACGGCACCGTCGTCGCTTGGGGATATAATGGGTACGGTCAAACGACCGTGCCGGGTGGGCTCACAGAAGTGGTGTCGATCGCAGCGGGAGATTACCATTCGCTAGCGCTGAAATCAGACGGCACGGTCGTCGCTTGGGGCGATAATAATTATGGTCAAACGACCGTGCCGGTTGGGCTCACTGGAGTGGTGTCGATCGCCGCGGGAGATTACCATTCGCTAGCGCTGAAATCGGACGGCACCGTCGTCGCTTGGGGAGATAATGGGGAAGGTCAAACGACCGTGCCGGGCAACGACAACCTGAACGGTCTTGCGCTGCAGGAGGGTTCATTTGACAAATCATTTTCGCCTTCCGTCACATCTTATACGTATTCCTATATCGGCTCGTCGGTATCGAGCGTGAACGTAACTGCGGAGCTGGCAGACACGACGTACGCGGGCTTATATGTCAACAATCAGCCGCAAGAAAGCGACAGCGCTGCTACGGTCAGCATCTCGGGAGATACGACGGTCATACCCGTTCGGGTCGAGCCTTATTTCAAACCAGCCAAGACGTATACGATTACTGTGTTGAGGGACTCTACACCTCCGGTGATCAGCTTCGGTACGAACGGCAATGCAAGCTGGTCGCAGTCGGCATCGACCGCGGTGACGGTGACCGACGCGGAAAGCGGAGTAGACGCCTCCTCGCTGCAATACGCGTGGACGCAAAGCACTGCGACTCCGTCAACGGGCTGGACATCGTTTACAAGCGGAGGTACGCTGTCGAAGAACGGAGTCGACGGGGACTGGTATTTGCACATCCGTGCGCAGGATGGAGCAGGCAATACGGCGAATGCGGTGTCGAACCGTTTCCGCCTGCGAGCGGCTTCAACAGGATCGACTTCAACAGGATCGCATTCGTATGTGCCGGATATGAAGCCTGTTATAGACCTCAACGGTGGTTCTCCGGAGCCTACGGTTGATGTATTTAACAGAAGCATTGTTAATGAAGCCGACTTAGTAAAGACGATTGAATCCAAAGTAGCGGAAGCTAAGGAAGTAAATGCTACAATGGACTTTGCTGATACGCAAGGGCACTGGGCTGAAAAGACAATCGATATCTTCGTCCAATTGAACCTGATTAATGGCTACAAAGATGGTACGTTTAGACCGAACAATCCGATCACACGCGCTGAGTTTGCAGCGTTTCTGAATCGCGCGTTCAATATCCAAGGTGGCAGCCATACGAGTGTTGTATTGAAGGACATTGGTGATAGCTGGGCTAAGGATGAAATTGAGAATCTAGTAGCTGCAGGGGTAATCAATGGCTACACGGATGGTACGTTCAAGCCGAATCAAACGATTACACGTGAAGAAATGGTGGTTATGCTGTCCCGCATTGTAAATCTTAACAACTTGGAGAAGGACACCACAAAAGGCAATTTCAATGATCTGAATGGTGCTTATGCAGTTGAGGAGATCCATGCGGCAGCGCAGGCAAGTATTGTTAGCGGTAAAGGGGATGGAAGATTCGATCCTAAGAGTAATGCCACACGCGCGGAAGCGCTGCAGATTATCTTGAATGTGCTCAAGCTTAACCCACAGGTGAAGACGTTATTGGACTCGCTTAGCTAGTATTTGGGGGAACATTCCGGCATGGGCGAAAGGTAGTATTGCGATCGTTCAACAAGCAGATATCAAGAGGCTGTCTCCAAAGAGAAATCTTCGGAGAAGCCTCTTTTTTCTGTTCTAACCGTTAACCGGACAATTATTCAGCAACTCTAAGCTCTAATGTATCATTTCTAGCTTCTGTGTATATACTGGTATATACATGTTGCTGGGGGTGTGATAAAATGGAAAAAAGGATTGGAAGAAGGGGGGAAATCTACATGTCGACCACCATACAAAAGTGGGGAAACAGTCTAGGTATTCGCATTCCCAGTCAGATCGCCGAGCGTATTGCGGTCAGCCAAGGATCTGAAGTTGACTTGGTTGTGAGTGATGATCATACGCTCATCGTAATACCAAAGAAAAAAAAGCCGACATTAGAAGACTTGTTAGCCCAATGTAAATCGGATAATCGCCATGACGAAATTGATTTCGGAGTAGAAGGGAAGGAATTGCTTTAGATGAGTGCAGACCGAGGAGATCTAGTATGGATAAACTTTAATCCCCAAGCAGGTCACGAACAGGCCGGGAGAAGGTCTGCAATCGTGCTTTCACCACAAGCATTCAATGAGACGACGGGCTTTGTTTCCGTTTGCCCAATCACTCATACCATTCGAGGCTGGGGGTATGAAGTATTGCTCCCCGATGGTTTGGTGTTTAACGGGGTGATTTTAACGGATCAGATTAAAAACCTTGATTGGCGAGCTAGACGCATTGACATTGTTGGAAAAGCCCCGAATGAAGTCGTTAATGAGTGCTTAGATAAAATACACACATTTTTATAGCCATTATTAATCTAATAAGTTCGAAAACCTATACCTGAATAATTCTATTCCTACAACAAGCCCACATTTTGCCCACAAGCTCTACCCACACATCTTACCCACACGGATTTATTGAACTAATTTCTGAAGAAAATCGGATAAAAACGCCACATAAAGACTCAAAAAACACATGAAAAAGCTTTTGTCTCATGGGCGGCATGATGTAATACAGGCTTCAAAGCCAATAAAGTAAAACGGGACCTCACTGGGGTTCCGTTTTACTTTATTGTTACGTCAATATAAGAGTGGAACTTGTATAATTGATATCCATAAAAAATGGTATATCATAGGAGGTGTTGACGTGGGTCTAGGTCCGGAACCGTCGACACCATCCGATCCATCTGATCGCGCAGCTTATCCAGCGTCTCCGTGCCTTCGTTGGCCATCGCGGTTATTAATTGCTGATTCACACCCTTATTTTGATAAAATGCTTGACGGTTACAAACGGAAAGGATTACCATGTGCATGGACAAGAGGGGGAATTGGGAAAAGTGAGAATTTGTAGTTATCGTAAAAGTGCCTTAAAAAGAGCTATAAATATTTCAATAACCTCGGAGCATTCAATTAATGAAAAAAACAATAGAAATCATAAAGTCAAAGATTTTTGACCAATACGACAAAGATCCGCCACTGGATAATGACGTAATTGAAAGAATTTCTGAAACACTCGATCTTCCAGAAGATTATAACTATTGGATGCAATGGGCAAATGGTGGGGAGGGTCGATTTGGTGAGATGTACTAGACAATAGAGCTTTGTGCTTTGGATCGAATGGAGGAGGCCATGGATACGTTTTTAAATCACTCCCCGAGGACTCATCGGTCTGGGCAGTTCCTCTTGGCGATCTGGATTGGAGCAGTGCCGTACAAGTTGGATCAAATTTTACAGAGGCACTACTCAATGCTATAGAGGGAAAAGGAAAGAGGTGATGGATGTGCAAATCAATAGAGAGTCAAGCCAAGGAAAAATTTTGGACTTCGACATCAGAAGAACAATAATTCTTAATTTATATATTAAAGAATGGTCTATGCCAGAATATAGAGTCATAATGACAAAACCGGAGATTGGCGTACATATTGAGATTTATTATTTCCCATCAATTCATGATAAAATTCCTGCAAGATTCGCAACAGTTGGCCTATCTAATTCCATTCGAAAAACAGGGAAACCTACCGAGGCTGAATGGATGCTAGCTTTAAAACCCGATTTGGGACAAGACAGCATTGATCGGATATTCTCCTATTTCTGCGACCTTATTGCCCATAATATTGAAAATGTAAAATCTTCGGAAGTACCGCGAGTAATGACTGAGAGCGCACTTGCGCCAGAGAACTGGACTACAAAAGCCCTCTTGATTGATGAACTAAGAGGGGAAAGTGAAGATTTAGAAGAAATAAAAATAGGTGAAGAAATCATTAGCGTCTTGTGGGTTATACCCATTACCCCCAATGAAGCACGTATAATTCTACAAGAAGGCATAGATGCTTTTGACGCTTACATAGAAGAGTTTCCACATTCAATAATAGATCCCACTCGTCCTTAGCTGCTGTTTTACTTGGTTTGGCCTTCAGCGCCGGTGATTGGCAATAAGGAGCTGAGGAAAATAAGCTGAAGAGGATGGTGCGCGCAGTGAGTAACATTACAGAAATCAATAGCCTTGAAAATTGGCAAAACACTTCTCGAGAACGCCGCGAAGATATTTGTAATTCAATCCTCAATAAATTACCAGAAAGATTCAAACTCGCTAAACCATACATATTAAAAGACCATCAAAATGGTAAAGAAACAGAAATACCATGTTTTTATGATGAGCTTTACGAAACACCTTTAAGTTTAGTATTCGGAGGAGACTTTATTTATGGAGCATCCTCTCAACAGATTGAGAGAATCAGAAACATATGCAAACATAACGAATGGTCAATGATATCTCAACTTATCCATCAATCTGAGGGTGTTGAAAATACTGTCGATACGCATCGATATTTATCGCGCACCCAAAATAAATGATCTGACCGGACTTAATTATACAAATGATGATGGATGGATCATTGGCGCCGTACATTTTCTTGCTCCCGGAGCGGATGACAGAATAAAAGCTCCGTTTCCTGGAAAGCTTCCCGAGGGAATCGCGATGAGCTCAACACCGGATGATTCGATAAAGGCATACGGTCAACCTGAACTGGATGAAGAATGTGAGTGGCCTGGATTTTCAGGACGAGTATTGGCATGGCGCAAGCCGGGCATAAATATCGTAGTCGAGTATGAGGACAGTGAAATCGATAGAGTGATGAGAAGCTATACGGCCTGTTTAATTGGTTGCATAGGCGCCTGGCGAAACGATAATCCGGAGGTCTTTGCTCCCTGATTGCGGGTCGGCAACTTTCATATTCATTTGGCTAAGTACTTTCAACAGCATGAGAGCACCACCGAGCTTAACGGACACGACAGCAGTTATTTGCCCGAATATCGGCTAATTGAAATTCTAACGGACACAGCAGCCGCTAATCGCTCGAATAAGGCCGAAAATCATGCTTTTCGAGGCCAATAAGGTCCATGGTGTCCGCTAGATTTCGAAAAACGATGATTTCGAAGAAATAGCTGCGCTGACGTCCGTTAGCCATACGGGTATGGACAAAAAAGCGAGGAGCTAAGCGAATACAAACGCTTAGATCCTCGCTTTTTTCTAAATATCATCCCAATTAAAGCTTGAAATAACGAACCGCCTCGTTCAACTTGCCGACGATCTGCTGCAACTGCTCGGAGGCAGAGGCGATATTCTCCGATAGGGCGAGCTGCTCTTCCGTAGCAGCGGAGATGTTCTGGGCTTTGGCGGAAATATCGATCGCCGATGTCGCCGCAGTCTCTTGTCCGGCGGATACCTCTTCGGTGCTTGCCGACATTTGCTCCGTAACGGCGGAAGTGTCGTGAAGCTGTCGCGCGATCTGCCGTATGGAGCCGACGATTTCTTCGAAGCCGTGGTTAACCTCTGTCAGGGCAGCCGCGCTCAGCTCGCTGCTGTCGACCGTTGATTTCATGAACTCGGAAGCTTGCCCGATCTCGCTGCGCGTATCGTCAAGGAGTTCTTGGATCGCTTGGGCGGATTCGAGTGAAATCGCGGACAGCTTCCGGATTTCTTGGGCGACGACGGCAAAGCCTTTGCCATGCTCCCCGGCTCTGGCCGATTCAATCGAGGCGTTCAGAGAGAGGATGCTAGTCTGGTTGGCGATGGAAGTGATCTTCTCGGTAATGGAGCCGATTCGATCCGACTTATCGCTCAACGCGTTCACGCTGCGGCTGAGGTCCGCAACCGTCGACACCATCCGATTCATCTGATCGAGCAGCTTCTCCAGCGTCGCCATACTCTCGTCGGCCATCCCGCTCGTTGTAGACGAATGGTCGGATATGACGTTCATGCTCTCGACGATTTTCTGGACGCCGATCGCCATCTCTTCCATCGCGACGTTCGATTCGCGGGCAATGCTTGATTGCGTCTCGGCGAGCGACGTCACGAGTTGCACGTTTTCCGCCACATGGCCGGACGCCGCAGCCGATTCCCGGGCACTCTCGGCCAGTTCGCCCGACGAGGTTGATACTTGGCGGGCGTGACCTGCAATACTGCCGATGAGCTCCCGCATTTTGCCGATCATAGAATCGATCGAGAACAAGATTTGCCCGAGCTCGTCTTTGTCGTATTTCGCTTGCGGCTCGTATTCGAGATTACCCTCGGCAACTTGTCTCGTCTTGGACCGCACGAGGGAGACTGTCCAGGACAGTTTGCGGATGATCATGACCCCGAACAGGGTTAATAAGATCCATTCACCGATTAGGACGGCATAAGTTATTGTTGAAGTTTTGCTGGCCTCTGCTTTAGCGTCCCTCGCTTCCTGTTCGGAGTAGTTCTCTAGAATTTCACCGATAATGTTGATGTTGGCGCGGGCTTCTTCGAAATGTTGCTTAAGCTCGGTTTCTGACTCAATAGAATAGTCGTTATTCTCGAAATGGGCTTGCGCTTCGTCCACCCATATTTTGAACAGCCGATCGACTTCGGAGATTGCGGTTCCGATCGTCATCCCGCTGGAAGGGTCGGGCTCGTCGGAGATTCCTTTGTCCATAATGATCCGAGATGTTTGTTCCATTCGATCGATCGTCTGTTGAACGTTCTCATGAAAATCGGCTTTGGCTTTCTGTTTGTCTTCGGCGGAGACGTACTGGGATTGCATCTCCTGATAAGCGGCGAATGCCTGATACATATCTCTGTCCGCGTTAAGTACGAGCGAGATGGACCGGTAGCTCGTTTCGTAAAGCGCTTTCGTGAGTTTGCCTACATTGGAGGAATTCAGTTGAAGTAGGTACACCGCCGTCGTCGCGAATAGAACGAGCGGCGCAAATAGCAAAATCAGAAGCTTGGTGCGGATAGAAATGTTGTTCAGCATTCGGCAGTCTCCCTTGTGGTGTCGATTAATTACTACTCCTAATATCGGGAGCAATTAGCGCGAAGTGAAGAGGCCGTTCGTAAACAAGATACGGGAAAAAAGGTTTACATTTTCGGGAAAACTTCTATACTTGAAATTAAATTTCCACTTCTTCAACTGCACAAGGAATTAAATTTCAAATCTGAATGACAAAGGCATAGGGAGGACCAGGAGGAATATGCTGCAGAACAGACCGGATGAACTTCAATCGATTGAAATTCGCAACGTGTTTTCCTTATCCGTCGGCGGCGAACCCGTGAAAGCCAAAGTTTTCGGGGAATACGCAGCGGCAGGCTGCATAGAAATTCCGATCGGCTCCGCGTTCGCATGCGACAACCCGGCTATAGCCGCGATCGATGCGGAGACAGGAGAGGTTAGAGGCATAACACCCGGAGTGACTACGATTACGGCTTCTGATGGTCACCAAATGGCGCGGCAGCTTGTTGTCGTGACGAATCCCGTCACTCATCCGAAGAGGGAATTGCGCGGAGCATGGATTTCCACGGTGGTTAATATCGACTGGCCGACGAAGGGGGTATTCGAACCTGAGCGGCAGCGGGCAGATTACGTTTATTTGCTCGACGAACTGGCACGGACCGGCATGAATGCGGTGTTTGTCCAAGTGCGGCCTACGAGCGATTCCTTCCATTCTTCGGAATATTTTCCTTGGTCCCACTGGCTCACCGGCAAGCAGGGGGTTGCGCCGAGCGACGGATCTGATCCGCTGCGATTCATGATCGAAGAGGCACATATGCGGAATATGGAATTCCACGCCTGGATCAACCCTTATCGCGTTAGCATGGATACGGACGTGAGCCAGCTTGATCCGAGCCATCCGGCCAGATTGCATCCGGAATGGGTCGTCCCCAACAACGGCAAACTGTACTTCAACCCGGGAATTGAAGAGGCAAAAAATTACATCGTAGCCGGCGTCACGGAGATCGTACGAAAATACGATGTCGATGGAATTCATATGGACGATTATTTCTACCCATACCCCGGTCCTGAGGCCTTCGATGACGCGAAACAGTACGGCGATTACATTAATGGCGGAGGAACGTTTAGCCTCGGAGACTGGCGAAGAGAGAATGTGAATTCGATCGTCAGTGACTTGCATAGGGCCATTAAGGAATTCAAGCCTTACGTCAAATTCGGCATCAGCCCGTTCGCGATATGGCGGAACAAGGCAATCGATCCGACCGGTTCGGATACGGACGGCGAGCAGAACTACGATGGTTTGTACGCGGATACGAGAACGTGGATGAAGCAAGGCTGGCTTGATTATATCGCTCCGCAAAACTACTGGCATTTCGGATCCCCGGCAGCGGCGTACGAGAAGGTGATCGATTGGTGGACGAAAGAAATCGAAGGGGAGAACGATAACTCCGGCAAGCACGACCTTCATCTCTATATCGGCCAGGCCGCCTATCGTGTAGGAAGAGACGATTGGACAAATCCCGATCAGTTGCCCGCGCAGCTCAGATACAACCGCGATCGCGGGGATCAAATCTCCGGCAGCATTATGTTCAGCACGTCCCATCTGCTCGCCAACACACTTGGCGTACAGGATGCGGTCCGTACGGCCTACGCGCGCCCGGCGCTGATCCCGGTCATGCCTTGGCTAGCCGGAGACGAGCCGCCTTCGGCTCCCGCCATCGTAGAACTGCAACGGCTCGATGATGCCGTTCGCCTGAGTTGGCGGGATAGCGGCGACGCCAAGCCGGCTTATTACGCGGTGTATCGCATTCCAGGCGAAGGGACTCCCGATCCGAATGATACGGCTCAGTTGTTGGCCACAGTCAGACGGACCGATGACGAACTTCAAGTATTCATGGACGATACCGTCGACTCGGACCGTGCAAACGCTTATGCGATTACCGCGTTGAACCGGCAGCATCATGAAAGCGGAATGAGCAATACGGTAACGGTGTCAACAAGACCATAGAATAGCGATCAAGAACGGGATAGAACGCGGTCCCGTTTTTTTTTTTTTGAACACAAATTGACACAGATGATACAGATGACATATAGTCGAAATATGATAAGCCGGAAAGAAAGGAGCGGGCCGTTCCTCGATGACGAGTTATCTATATGCGAGAATTAAAGAAGATATTAGAAAGCGCATTCAAGAAGGCGAATGGTCGGACGAGGTTCGATTGCCCTCTAGCCGTGATTTTGCGCAAGCTTATCGTTCCAGTGTCAACACGGTGGAAAAAGCGGTCAAGGAATTGTGCGTCGAAGGATGTCTGCGGCGCGACAACAGGAGAGGGACGTTCATAAGCAGTAACGTCGTTTCCTCCCGAAGCGATCGCCGAAACGGACTTGTCGCGGCTTCCGTGTTCGGGACCGAGAATCCGCTGTGGGCGACCGCCCTTCGGGGAATAGAGGATATGCTGCGGCATCGCGGATATCATCTGATGAGCTTCAGCGATGATCGCAGCTTGGCTAAGCTGGAATCGTTCGTGACAAGCACGGACACGATGCGGATGGACGGCATCATCCTGAGCCCGATTTTCGATCGACAACGCGACGGGCGGAGCCGCCGGTTATACGACAGTCTGGCGGCGAGCGGCATCAAGATCGTATTCCTGGACCGGCACGAATATGACAGCGATATCCCGTTCGTGACGAGTGACAATATTGCAGGCGCTTACAAGTTAGCCAGGCTGCTGCTCGATCAGGGACATCGGCGTATTTTGTTTTTGCGCAACGGGGATATGAGTACGTTCCATGAGCGACTGCTCGGAGTGAAGCAAGCTTATTTGGATGCGGGAATCGGGTTCGAGCCGGACCTTGATGCGCTCGTTCCTACCGAATTCGAGAACTTCGAAGAAGAGTTGGATGCCTACGCGGATCGGATCGGAGCCGTAATCGATGCCGCCCGCTGTACAGCAGTCTTCGCCGCGAACGATCAGATCGCGGAGGCGGTCATCGCGGCCTTCGCTAGAAGGGGCATCCGCGTGCCGGATGACATCTCCCTCGTCACCTACGATGCGTTGAACTTGAATCGAAGGCTTCAGTTGGACGTGACCGGCGCGAACCAGCCATTCTACGAGATGGGAAAAACGGCGGCCAGCTTGCTCATGAATTTGCTGCATGGCAAAGAACATCTCTCCGCGCCGAGCCATATATGCAAAGCCGAGATACATTACGGAAACTCCGTCGGGCCGAGAAACGAAGCTGATATAGGGTGGGACTGAGGATGCGCTTCTTGCGATTATTCCGAGAAAAAAAATATTGGTTAAGAATATTCCTGTGGATCGCTTGCGTCATTTTGCTCATCGTTTGTTCTTTCTCCGCGCTGATCTACTATAGCGTCGAACGCAAAGTGTTCCAAAGCGAATACGAGAACAGCCAGAAGATTTTGTCGCAGGTGAAATACAATATCGATTACTTGGACTCGACGATTCGGAATATGGCGCTGTCTACCTACGGAAACAACGAAACTAAGGCACTGATGTATTTGACGGAAGACGAAACTTACGATCACTTGAGCACGATCAACAAGCTAAATGCCACGGTCATCGCCAACAATCCGTTCTTGCACTCGATCTATATTTATAACAAACACAAGAACGTCTATTATTCCACCTTCGGGGATTTGTTCCATGCTGATGCCGAGCTGGATCAGGCATTGAAGTCGTATGATCGAATTCCCGCGTTAAAAGCGATCGTGCGCAAGCTTCCACTATCCGCCGGACCCGATGCGAAATCGATTACCGTCATGAGTTACGTCATGTACGAGAACGTCGACGATCGGAACCGGATGGACGGCGCCGTCATCCTGAACATCAAGCTGGACTGGATCGTCAACAATATCCGCGCGATAAGCGGGAACGACACCGGGACGAGCAGCTTTCTGTATATCCTGGATAGCGCTAATCAGTTAATCGAGACAGATCCGAACGATCCGGTTGCTTCGAATCCGTTCGCCGTCAAAATCCGCGAGGCGTATGCGCAATCGGCCGGTCAACCCGCGCAAGGGGACGCCTCTTCCGGCTTCCTATCGAGAAGCGTGCAAGGCGAGAAGTACCTGATCTCGTACATTCGATTGGAGAATACCGGCTGGACGCTGCTTGAAGCAAGACCGTACAAGGAAGCTTACGCTAACCTGAAGCAACTGCTGGACACGATTCTGCTCATTACGGCCGCCGTATTCATCGGGGCGCTGCTGTTAACGTTGTCCGTCACGCGGGGGATCTATTCTCCGGTTCGGAGATTAATGGAGCAGACGTCGATGGACGGCTCCGGCTCTGCGCAATATCCGATTCTTCGCTCCGGCGCCCGGGACGAATTCGCTTATTTGACGGAAGTCTATCGCCAGTCTAAAGAGCAATTGTACGAATACCAACTGGAGAAAAACAACAATACGAACATCATGAAGCTGTACTTCCTGAAAAAAATGCTCGTAGACAGCCTCGGCATGAGCGCATCCGAAGCCGACGATGCGTTTAAGCAGCTCGGCGCTTCGTTCTCCAGAGAGAAAGCGTTCTTGCTCTGCGTGCTTCGGATTGACGACTACAAGCCGTTCATGCGCCGCAGCTTGGCCGAACGCGAATTGCTCCGGTTCGCGATCGCGAACGTGACCTCCGAGGTGCTGGCCAAGTCATTCGACGCGCTGACCGTCGATATGAAGGACGATTCGTTCACGATCTTGCTCAACGCGGCGGACAGCGAGGAAACGGAGGAACAGGCGGCATTCTTGCTCGCGGAGGCTCAAAGCTATATTCTGCGCCACTATGGCGTGACCTTCTCCGCCGCGATCAGCGAGCCCGCCGCCGACTATACGGCGATCGCCTCCGCTTATAGCCAGGCGTTCGCGAACAGCGCGTACCGTTACGTGTACGGCCCAATGTCCGTTATCACGCAGTCCGCGATCGACGAACGGACAAGCGGCGCCGATCTCGAACAGACGCTGGAGACGGAGAGCCGCTTTATCGAGACGTTCAGGAAAGGCGATACCGCGAAGACGGAAGAGAAATTTCAGGAGCTGTTCCGCCTCATCCGCAAGCTCGAGTATAACGATATTATGATCGTCGGGATGCAAGTCGTAAATCATCTCAAGAAAGCGATCTACGAGATGAACCGGACGCGCAAAGAGCCGATCAGCATTCCGAAGCTGCTGCTCAACCGCGAGCTTTACGAGGAGGAGACGATCGACGAATTCGAGCGCCAATTGCTGGAGGCGATCGGATCTATCGGCATCGTAGGGAAGGACAACGTCCTCGAGGGTAATCGAGTCGCGGCCGACACGATCAAGGAGATCATCGACAACAACTACTTCGACTCGGGGCTTTCGGCGACGGGGATCTCCGATATGATGCGATTGTCCTCGTATAAGCTCAGCAAAATCGCCAAGGAGCATTTCGGAATGTCGATTCCGGAATATATCACTCAGGTCCGCTTGTCCAAGGCGGTGGAATGGATGGAGAACTCCAAGCTCAGCATTCAAGACATCATGCGCAGGGTAGGCATCGAGAACGAAAGTTATTTTTACAAACTGTTCAAAGCGAATTACGGAATGACGCCAAGAGAATATATCGCGAGCAAGAGAGAACGATAGTCAGGAAGTTCCAAATTTATCGCGATACTCCTGAGGGGTTGCTCCTGTATGTTTCTTGAAAACATTGATGAAAGAATGAGCGCGTTGATAGCCAATCTGAGCTGCGATTTCATATATTTTAACTTGCGAGTTTAGCAGCAGGCGAGCTGCTTTCTCCATACGAACACGATGCACGTAATCGCTTAAATTTTCTCCCGTCTCAAGCTTGTAGATTTTGGAGATATAGACAGGATGCATGAACACATGAACCGCAATAGCTAACAAGGATACATCATTGGACAATTCACGCTCTACGAATTGTTGAACTTCGGCGATGAGCTTCGTTCTTGAATCCTTAACGGCATCTTCGTTATCCATACGCAAATGATTCAGCACTTCAAGCGACCAATCTGTAAGCTGTTGGATCGACCGATGGGGGGTGCCTTCAATGAGCTTGTCATAATTGGGCCCGATTAGCTCAGCCAACAGTCGTCCGTTCTTGTGAGCAAAATAGGTGAAGGCAGAAGCAATGGAGAGAAATACTTCCAGCAGCTGCTCTTGCAATTCATCCCGCTTCTCTTTTAATTCGCTGGCGATTCGCTCTAAACGTTGTTGAGCACTATCCCATTGCCCCGCCTCCAGAAATTGGGCAAGCGTCGGCAGCTCGTACAAAGCAGGGATGGAACGAATCGCTTTATTCTCAAGGGATTCACCGGCATAGGTGAGAATTAAATCTTGCTCGGCTCCTACATTTTTTCTGAGCGTAGACAGCGTGTAGTAATATAGCGTCGACAGATCCGCAGGGAACAATCCCTTCTGACTGACCAGAATGGTAGCAAAGCCCTTTAAGTAGGTATGTATCGCTGTTTGCAGCAAGGAAGCGCTGCGTTCCAGCGTATGCAAAATTTCCTCTTCGATAATTGGGGAGGAGAGAGAAGCTTCCTTCGGTTTCACTAAGAATACCAAATAATCATAAGTATCTTTGCTGTGCCACAGCTCGAAGTGTGGTGCAAACAGCTCTTCGGCCATGTTGCCGATCGCATATTCGATTAAAGCTAGATTATGGGGATTGTAGGTATAGAAGGGCTCTTCCAACCGTACAAGCATCGACCAGAATGGTTTATCGTAAAAGTCGGGGACCTGCATCATCGTCATTTTATCTTGTAATTCTGATCTGCTATATCGTCTGCCTTGAATTAACTCGGATAAGAGATTCGCTCGCAGTTGAAGGGAGTTCTCGCGGAGAGTACGTTCGATCCGCTCTTGGGAAATAACTTGCTCCCATTCCGTATTGAGAGTACTTACAGCCTCCGACACGGTGGATAGCAGCTCTTCATCGGTGACCGGCTTAAGTAAATAACCGACTGCGCCATTCAGGAAGGCTTCTTTAGCATATTGAAAGTCCGCATGACCGGATAAAATGATGCATTTTGTTTTTTTCCATTGCTTGGCGATTAGAGCGGATAACTCCAATCCGGTCATCCCTGGCATACGAATATCCGTAATGACAATATGAATCGGACTCTCATGCATTTTCTCTATTGCTTCTTCGGCGGATATGGCTTTATGCACGCAAGTGATACCTGCTTGCTCCCACGGTACAAGGGTAGCTAAGCGTTCGACAACGTGAATCTCATCATCCACGATTAGGAGCTGAGTCATCTATATCGTTCCTCCTCCAAGTTAAGGTGACCCGGAGCCCGCCTAATTTACTGTTTGAGAGCGCAAGACCTGCACCTTCTCCGAAGGTGTACTGCATGCGTTGATGAACATTCCATACCCCGCAGCTGATTTCGGTATCCATTGGTCTTGCGAGTTGCCTTTCAAGCTCAATCAATGTTGCGCTCGACATCCCAACTCCGTTATCCTCCACATCAAGCATATACCACTTATCTTGTATCGTACCCGTGATGCGAATCAGGCCGTCTCCCGGCTTATTTTCAATTCCGTGAACAATCGCATTTTCCACAATAGGTTGCAGTAATAGCTGAGGAATCCGAATATCGAGCATCACTTCCGGAATCTCAATCTCGTATTGCAGCCGTTGCATCCGCAAATTATGAATGGTTAAGTAGTTGTTGACCAGTTTGATTTCCTCGCGAAGCTCAACAACCTGATCCTCCATACGGGTCGTATACCGACAATATTCGGCTAAGTTCTGCGCCATTGCCACCACGGATCGCGTATCGCCAAGCATTGCGGTATTAATGACGAAGAACAAGCTGTTGTATAGGAAATGAGGATTAATTTGCGCTTGCAGCTGCTTAAGTGTGGCTTCGTTAAGTCGCAGCTTCTCTGCATATACACGTTCAATTAGGTCTTGAATTTGCTCCGACATCTCGTTAAACCGTTCGAATAGAAAATCAAAATCGCTATTCGGTTTATATTGAAGCCTTGATGAGAAATCGCCTCTTTTTAAACGTTGAACACCCTGCATAAGCTTGCGAATCGGAATTTGAACGTTGCGATAGAGGAAGTAGGATGCCAATAAGCTCATCGCGAGCAGTAGCCCAATGGAAAAGTAAAACAAGGTGTTCGTTTTTTCAATTGGGGCCAGTATATCCCCCATGGGTACATAATCAACCAAATGCCAGCCTAGCTGCTTAGATAGTACATAGAATACGACATACTGTCTTCCGTCTAGCTCGGTAACTAATTTACCCTCTTCACCTAATTGCTCCCCGTGTAAGATCGGCATTAAAGCATGGATTAGATCCGTTTGCATCGTACTGCTACCGATCGATTCTATGCCATAACGATAGAAGAAGGGATCGCCTTTCCCCCCGGATTTGACCGAATCTAGCATAGCTGTCATGTTGCTTGTCGAGAAGCTGATCTGAATCATCGTATTGATCTTGGATGGCGAAGTGGTACCGTAAGGCTCCACGATTTGCCGGACAAACCGGGCTCCGGGTTGCTTAGCCTCAAGTCGTTTACTTGGATCATAGGCCCAACCACGCAGCTTGGAGAAGATCGTAATATCATCCTCGTTATAAGACATCAGCAAATTAGAGGAGATGGCGATCTCCTCCTTCGGCAGAAATACGGTAAGATCATTCGTCCAAGCGCTGGAAACGCTTTGTAAGCTCAGCTTTTCCCGAATTCGATTTTGCTCGATGATACGTTGATAGGGATTGTCAGAAGGCCGAGCCGCATATTGGCGCAAATAAGGATCTGCTCCAAAGATGCTCGGGAACATCGCAAGCTGCTCTACCGTTGTATCGAATTGTTGCAGAAAAAAGGACAGCCGATTAAGACTCGAAGACTGAATTTCGTCCTCAATAATATTCATGCTGACCTTATTCGTATAAGTATAGAGGATAAGAACAGGGGTTAGGAGCAGTATAATCAAGACGATTACCTTTGTGAATATTGTCGGTTTTACCGTCATTAACTACAACTCCCAACAGTGAACTTAGGAACCAGTTTATCCTTTAACCGCACCAGCGGCAAGACCGCTGACAATATATCTTTGGGCTAGTAAAGCAACAATGAGGACTGGGAGTGTAATAATACAAGCCGCTGCCATCAAGGCCCCCCAATTGATTTCGGAATAAGACAAGAAATTAAATACGGCGATTGGCAACGTTTTGGTTTTGTCTCCGGCCAATATAATAGAGAACATAAAGTTGTTCCACGAGAAAATAAAAGATAAGAGAGATGAAGTAATAATGCCGGGTCCCGAAATCGGCAGAACGATTCGTGTGAATACAGCGAAACGCGAGCACCCATCGATTCTACCGGCTTCCTCGATTTCGAGCGGAAGGCCGCCGAAGAAGGAGATCATTACCCAAATAATGAACGGCAAACCGACTAACATATGGCTTAATATTAAAGACGGGAACGTATCTACAAGATTAAGTTTGGAGAAAATAATGAACCATGGAATGAGAAACGAAATACCAGGAATAATACGCGCAACGAGAATTAATAATCCTAAGCGATGCAAGTTAAAGCGGGCTATGGCATAAGCGGCGGGAAGTCCCAGCAGCAATGAGCCGAGCGTCGAACCGGCAGCAATGACAAAGCTATTGAATATATATTTTAGGAAATCGTACTCTTGAAATACGCTAGTATAGTTAATAGATGTCGGCTTAAAGATAAATAGCTTGTCAGCAGACATAATCTGGCTTTGCGTCTTAAATGAGGCTAGCAGCATCCAAATGAAAGGGAAAGAGAAAGCAAGAATGACGATAAATGTGAGTAGACCTAGCACTGTGGCAGAAATCCGCTTTTTCTTCTTCATAAAGATGCCTCCAATCGGTTACGTATCCAGACCATTAAGAGAGTAGCGCCCATAACCAGAAGGAAGAAGAGCACAAGCAGCGAGGAAGCCATTCCTAGCTTAAAGTACTGGAATCCTAGCTTGTATCCATAAATATTTAATGTCTCGGAAACATTATTCGGGCCGCCTTGAGTTGTGGCGTATATGATATCAAATGTTTTCAATACATCAATAAGCCTTAGCATCATCGCAACAATAATGGTTTGACGCAGCAACGGCAATGTAATGTGAACGAGCTTCTGCCAGCCGGAGGCTCCATCTACGTCTGCTGCTTCATATGGCTCGCTAGGCAAGGTGGATAATCCCGCCATTACGATGAGTGAAATCATAGGCGTCCATTGCCATACATCGATCAGAATCAATGAGGGTATAACCTGGGTCGGTGACGCGATCCACAGCTGAGGGTCCAAGCCAATCATTTTCAGCATCGTGTTGGCTGCGCCGATTGTAGGCTCATAGATGAGCAGCCATACTAATCCCATAGCGATAGGGGTTGCCACCATCGGAAGCAGGAATAAAGTTTTGACAAGGTTTTTACCCCGGAAGTTCCGGAATAGCAGCAAAGCGATGGCGACGCCCAAAACAGTTTCAATGACTAATGAACCGAAAGTGAAAGTAAAAGTGCTTTTGACTGAAGTCCAGAATCGATTCTCGGAAAGCAAAGAAATGTAATTGTCTAAACCAACCCACTTGGGCGGAGTTAATGCCGACATGCTCCACTCGTAGAAGCTAATTCTTGTCGTATACAGAATCGGGTACACGAGCATAACAAGGATAAATATAATAGCAGGCAGAGTGAAAACCCATTTCAAATTGCGATCAAACCAATTTGTCGACACCACGGATCGCATCCTATCTCTAAGAGATTTCTACTGCTATTTTAAGAAGGAAAAGGGATGTACCCTTGGGAGGCACATCCCACCTTCCAACAAACGTTTATTTTTTTTCGTTATCAATTAAAGCTTGGAATTCCTTATGTCCTTGATCGGCTGCTTTCTGAATATCTTCACCGAGGATCGCCTTCTGTACGATGCCTCCGATAATATCGCGTGCTTCACTAACGTTGCTAACTTGCGGCAAGGAGTGATCTACGCCACCTTTTTGCGTTTCCATCGTCACTTGTGCCAGTTCTGGCGGGTAAGCCGTAATCCCTTCTGGATTAGCCCATACGGATAGGCGAGGTCCTGGATTTCCTTTTTTCTGAGTTTCAAGGACGATCTCCTTGCTTGTTGCCCATTTCATGAATTCCCAAGCCGCGTCTTTGTTGCCGGACTGCGAGTTCATCGCGATTCCCCATGAAGTAATGTTGAAAGGATTGGAGCCTGCGCTGCCTGCAGGGAATTGAGCATAGCCGACTTTGTCAGCTACTTTCGATTTTTCAGGGTCGATCGCATTTTTGTAGATCGAATTGGCATCCGCGAAGAATGCGGCTTTACCTTCGGCGAATACACCAATCGCTTGCGGCCAAGACATGTTCAACACGCCTGGAGGGGCGTAGTCTTTCAATAGATTGGCATAGATGGACATCCCTTTAACCGCTTCAGGGGCATTAATGATGGAATTGCCGTCTTTCATGAACTCTCCGCCTTCAGAGTAGATGAAAGAGGAAATTTGACCGACAAGCGGTGAAGCTTGACCACGGGATACGAAGCCATATACTTCATTTTTCGGATCATGCAGCTTACCTGCCGCCGCAATCAATTCGTCCATCGTTTTCGGAACCGGTATGCCTGCTTTTTCTAGTAAATCTTTGCGATAATACAAAATGTGTTGCTCGGTAATGAGCGGAATGCCGGCAAGATTGCCGTCGACTGTCGTTGAGCTTATCGATGTTTTCGAGAAATCGTTGAAATCGTAAGCCTCATCGGCTTTAGCATATGTATCAATCGCTTGAACCCAGCCATTCTTATAAAACAGCTTGATATCTTGCATTGGACGGAACATGAACACATCCGGAGTTTTCGAGCCCGCGGTGAATTGAACAGTTAACTTCTGTGTAAGCTGGTCTTCGAAGAAGCTCTGTATATCAACCTTAATACCTGTTTTCTCTTCAAACTGAGGCGCGAGCGTCTTAATGACATCGCCCCAAGGATGGTTTGCCGTAACGATAGATAGCTTCTGACCGTTGAACGGCTTATCACTCTTTTGTTGGGGATCTGCACTCGTTGCGCTTGATGCACTCGGTGAACCGCTTGGTGATGGCTTAGCATCTTTGTCGTTACCGCAGGCGGCCAGTAAAGATGCAGACATGACTGCAATGAGCCCTGCGCTTAATACGTTCTTGAATGAGTAATTCATGACAAAAATCCTCCTTGATCTTAGTCGATCAACAATTGTGGAAATCGTGTCAATCCTTGTTATAACCTGTTGTATTTCTAGATTAATGGAATCCTATTAGGGTTGATATAACGGATATTTAACTTTGATAACGCAAGATCAATGACATCTACATTCAGGAAGATGGTCTCGCTTTTGGCGGCACCCCTCCAATCCGATGGCAGTTCGCTAGCGGAAAAAGGCGGTACAGGGCGTTATTCTGATATGCTCCCCATACGGTAGACAGGTGAAATAATAAAAAACCTGTTTACTGTGGGGAGCATTTTTCATGTCTAAAAACAAACTGAATGCTTTAGAAAAATTAGCTATTCTTCAAGAGAT
>NZ_VNJJ01000028.1 GCF_007786475.1 Cohnella terricola
GAGTCATGTTGATATTCCTCCGATGAATGTTGTCTCGACAACCTCATTCTAAGAGAGAACTTTCAACATGGCTTTATTTAATGTTTACCAACAGCCATTTTACACAATTATATGGACTCTACTACTCCGCTCACCATTTTGTATGAGATTTCGTACAAAACCCCAACGTCGGTCTACCTCTCGCACCATTTTGTATGAGATTTCGTACAAATTCCCCACAACGATCTGCCTCGTGCACCATTTTGTATGAGATTTCGTACAAATTCCCCACAACGATCTACCCCGCGTACCATTTTGTACGAGATTTCGTACAAAACCCCAACAACGATCCCCCTCGCGCACCATTTTGTACGAGATTTCGTACAAAACCCCAACGACGATCTACCTTCGCTCCACTCCACCCTTCATCACAGTAACTATACTCTCCTGCAATGCTCTTGCGTTCTCCGCCTGATAAGGGTCTGCGGCAAAAATAATAGCATCTGCCGCGAAGCCCTCGGCTATTCGCCCGATGCTATCTCCGTATCCCAAAATATCGGCAGCAGCCGATGTAGCGGCCTGCCAAGCTTCTGCGCGTGTTAGTCCGCAATCGATTAAGGCATCCCACTCGTCCAGATTGGTACCATGCAGCATTGGGGTGGCATAGTCGGTGCCGAAGCCCATGCGAACGCCTGCTTTTTTAGCATAGCTGACAGCATTCGGGTGAGCTTCGGCGGCACGAGCAGCCCGTTCACATAGAACCGGATTCAAGGCCAGCACACTGGAAGGATCAGCGGCGATCCGGTAGATGGACACCGTAGGTACAAACGCTGTTGTAGACTGTGCCAGCCGGTAAGCCTGATCCTCTGTCATAAACATGCCATGCTCGACGGAGGCGACCCCATAACGGATCGACCAATCTAACGCTGGTCCGCCCCAGGCATGTACTAGAACCTTCACGCCTAAGTTATGCGCAGCGCGCACGATGGCTGCAAATTCTTCTTCCGCAAAGACAGGATTCATCACGGTTTCCGACGGTGAGCCCAGTCCTCCGGTTGCCAGAATTTTGACCCAAGTCGCCCCGGAATCTACAATCTCTTTAACGCGTTGTTGTAAATATTCAGGACCGCGCGCATCCCCCGCGCCTAGCATATCGCCACAGGTGTGAACACTTAGAGGCTGAGCGTAATGTCGGCGGATACGCTCCGCAGTTGCAGACGATAGTCCGCCGGCATCACGTACGCTAGTTACCCCGGTCCAAAGCGTCGCTTCAAAAGCTTGTGCTTGCAGCGCTTCAATCTCCTGCGAATCACGCTTCAACTGGTCGTCATGATCGAAATCCGTCCAAGCCAGATGGGTATGCAGATCAATGACGCCGGGAGCGATCCACAGATCTCTGCCAGAATCGGATGGCTGCAAAGGTGATGCACTCGACTCATCCGACTCAACAATAGATGAAAAAACACCGTTTTTTATCGTGATATCAAATCGTTTATTCGTAATGCCTGAAATAAAAACATGGCTGAAGACCTGCTCGTGTTGGGAATTAACGCTCATCGGCACCCTCCCAGACCGACCGCCCGGCGGCGATAGCCGCTGCTGGATCTTGGCCGGTAAGCTCAGCAAGTGTCGTGAGCGCTTGTTCAACACTGTGGAGACTAGCATTGGCGCCGTAATGGTTAATCCGCAGCAATTGGTGGAGCATAGCTCCATCTCCAGGCGCGACGATGCCGATCGGCTGAGCGATATCCAGCGAACGATCTCTGGAAATACGAACAGTCGTATTCAATGGAGCATAGTTGGCCTCATTGACCTGCCATGGCTCAAGCCCCAGTGCTTTCAGACCGGCAATCGTCGATGATGAGGCCAAACGGTGTCGGCGGTGAACGGTTGCCAAGCCTTCTTCTTCAATACGCTCCAACGCTTCAATGAGCGCCCTTGCTTCCAACACCGGAATGTTGGCCGGAACACGGAAAGTATCCTTATCATCGGATGAACGTCGCAGATCAAGCAAGGAGAGGATTGAATTCCGGGGCGCACGTTCATTGGAGGTGATAAATTCCCAGCCACGCGGGGAGATTCCTACAGCACTAACACCGTTCGGACCAGCGAGCGCTTTTTGCGCACCAATCGTTACAAAATCAATACCCCACTCGTCAAACCGTACAGGCTCCGCCCCGATCGCAGAAACCGAGTCTACGATCGTAATGAGGTTGGCATTGCGAGCAGCCTTCAGAATCTCTTCCGTAGGGTTTGTCCCCCCTGTAACCGATTCAGCATGCACAAAGGACAACGCAACTGGCTTATATTGATCGATGGCTGCTGCCACGGTCTCCGCCGTTGCAACTTCATCGAAAGAAACTTTGATCTCAATGACTTCCGCGCCGCCGCGCTCAAGCCATTTTCCGAAAATATCGCCATATGGCCCTGTCACGACATTCAAAATCCTGCGCCCAGGCGCAGAGATTCCGGCGGCAATCGCTTCGATGCCAAGAATAGCTTCACCCGGAATAATGACCGGAGCCTCTTTCGTGTACAGCAGTCTGGCCAGCAATTCCGTGAGACGATCATGCTCCGATAGAGTAAGCGGTACGAATCCTTGATGCTGTTGACTCATAAGAACCCTCCTGAGAGTTGGGATGTTGGCATTTTGGGAACGGCAGATAACAATTCCCGGCTATAGGCAGTCGATGGACGAGTAAAAAATTGCTCCTTCGTGTTCACCTCAACCAATCGCCCCTGGCGCATAACGGCAACGTTATCACTGATCGCATGGATCACGCCAAGATCGTGGGAGATGAACAGCATCGTCAGATTCAGCTCCGATTTCAACTTGTTAAAAAGTTCAAGAATGCTCAATTGGACCGAAACGTCCAAGGCGCTCGTAGGCTCATCTGCAATCAGTATACTCGGCTCAACGCTCAGAGCACGGGCAATCGCAATGCGCTGGCGCTGCCCCCCAGAGAATTCATGCGGGTATCTGCCAAGCGCGCTTTCATCCATACGGACGCTCGCAAGCAGTTCCTTACATCTTCTGTCCACATGTGATCGGTCCACAATTTGATGGAACAACAACGCTTCGGCCAGAATTTGTCGGATTGTATGCTTGGGATTAAATGAAGAGTCCGGATTCTGAAAGATCATCTGGATCTTCTTATGCTGCTCCCGACTTCGCTTCTTCCCCAAATTCTGCGAACCGAGCAGCACTTGCCCCTGTACAGGAGAGATCAATCCGGCGATCACCCGTGCAAGCGTGGATTTACCCGAGCCGGATTCGCCGACGAGGCCAAGCGTCGTGTGCTGCTGGATTTCCAAGCTCACCTTATCGAGTGCGGTAAAATGATCATAGTGAACGGTCAAATCTTCGATACGCAGTGCCGTGCTCATACGCTTGCACTCCCTTCAAGCTCCGGTAAAGGCAGCACGGAATCAATCAACATCTGCGTATAGGGATGCTGCGGATGCTGCAAAAGACTCAAGGCGTCCCCATGCTCTACAATACTGCCTTGTTTCATTACGCAAAGCTTGGAACAGAGGGTCGCGGCAATCGCCAAGTTATGTGTAACGAATACCATCGCAAAGTCCAGTTCTTGCTGCAAGCGGGTAATCGTCGCTAAAATCTGTTGTTGCACCGTAACGTCGAGGGCCGTCGTTGGCTCATCGCAGAGCAGAATTCCAGGCTTGCATGCCAAGGCGATTGCGATAACAATACGCTGACATTGACCGCCTGACAGTTGGCTAGGATAGCGGTCCGTCTGTTTCAAGGAATCAGGAAGGCCGAGCATCTCCAGCAACTCTAGGGCAATCGTACGTGCAGCTTTACGGCTTACTTGCTGCCTGTAATAGACAACCTCTTCCACCTGACGAACCACTGGACAAAGCGGGTCAAGCGACTTGCGCGGATCTTGAAAAATCATCGCCGCACGAACCTCGCTCTTGATGGTTCCCCCGACTTGTTCCACGCCACGAGGAAGCAGCCCCAGAATGGCGCGCAGCGTAAGGGATTTTCCTGAACCGGACTCCCCTACAAGCCCCAGGCTCTCTCCCCTGTCCAGCGAAAATCCTACACCGGATACTAATGTTTTGGACCCTGCGGCCAGCGACAGTTCTTCCACTTCCAAGATCGGACTAGCACTCATTTTCTCCTCCATAAATCCGCCAGGCCATCACCCGTGAGGGACAAAGCAATTCCCGTATAGACGACTGCGAATCCAGGAACGGCTGATAGCCACCATGCTGTTGTAATAAAGGATTGTCCGTCTGCGATCATCGTTCCCCAGTCCGGGGTCGGAGGCGCAATACCGATGCCCAGATAACCGAGCGTAACAATGGCTACGAGCAGCCCCACCATATCCGTCATCAGCACGACAACCGCCTGCGGCAAGACGTTAGGCAGCAAATGACGCAAAATAATTCTCACGCCGGAAAGTCCTAGCGTTTGGGCCGAGGCGATCCATTCCTGCTTACGGAAAGAGGCGCTGAGCCCTCTCGTCACACGAGCGAACACAATCCATCCTACAAGAATAAAGGTAATGTAAATCCCGCGTTGTCCGGCACCACTGGCAAAGGCTACAATAATAACGATCAAATAGAATGGAAAGGCAATGAATGTATCGGTCACTAAAGAGATGACACTGTCCACCCATTTCCCGTAATACCCCGCTAACATCCCCAGAAATACACCTGTGCAAAAAGGGATGATCTCTGCCAGCACCATGATCTTCAGATCACTTCGGGCGGCATAAATCAGCCTCGAAAATACATCCCGTCCGAGCTGATCGGTCCCCAGCCAATGCTCGGCCGACGGCGGCTTCAGAAACGCGTACAGATTTTGCTCGCTTGGCTGATAAGGGCTGATGACAGGTGCCAATACTGCCAAGCCGATCAGTAAAACAAGCATAATGCCTCCCGCTACAAGCGAGGGCGTGCTTAGAATTGTTTGGAACGTGCTTTTACGCTGATCATCCGGTTGCAACGGCAGGTCTAATAATGTAGATTTCATTGTTTTCCTTTCGTCCGGGGGTCAAGCCACCAGGAAGCCATTTCCACCAATAGGCTGATTATCACGACAGCGATCGCACAATATAGCGCGATACCTTGGATTACCGGAAAGTCCCGTTTGGAAATCGAGGAGAACAGTAAACTTCCGATTCCCTTGATCCCGAACACTTGTTCAACAACCAGCGTTCCGCCGATAAGGTATGAGATATTTACCCCAAGAAGCATCAGTGTTGGCAGCGCGGAATTGCGCAGCACATGTCTCAACAGGATCACCCTGCTCGGAATGCCGGCAGCCTTCAAAGTCACGAGAAAATCAGACTCCAACACCTCCAGCATTTGTGCCCGAAGAGACCTGACCAGCGTAGGAATTTGCGTAAAAGCTACCGTTATAGCCGGCAATATGAGACTATGCAACATTCCCGTCCAACCCTCACCCACACCGCCTACAGGGAACCAGCGCAGACGAACGCCAAACAGCAGGATCAGCAGCAATCCTACCCAGAACACCGGCATCCCCAATGTAATGGTTGGAAAAATGCGGATCAAATGATCCAGCAACTTATCCTTGTTGGTTGCCGCGAGCATAGCGAGCAGAAGAGAAAGAAGGATGGCCAGAAAACTAGCCATCACAATTAACAGCAATGTAACAGGAGCGCGATCCGCAATCAGCTCTCTGGCAGAAGTACCGGAAATAATTGAAGCCCCGGTGTCCCCGTGAGTCACCAAATTTCTCACAAACCGAAGGTACTGATCTCCGATTGGAAGGTCCAGCCCGAGCGTGTGATGCATACTTGCAATAGCCTCGGGTGTGCTGTATTCCCCCAAGATCATCTTGGCAGGATCACCGGGTACGATTCTGATCAGAAAAAAGACGGCTGTCACCACGCAGATAACGACAAGCGCCGCTCGAAGCAGCGCCTGTGTCAGCCATCTGCGCGATGAATCCAATGTAACGGATGGCTTTATCTCTGTGTTTGATTTCATCATTTCTTGAGTTGAACATCTTCAAAGCGAAGACTGCCGTTCGGAAGAACCACCAGACCATTCACTGAAGAACGGGCACCAACCAGGATGTCAGGGAAGTACAGAGGAATGTACGGCACTTCATCCGCAAGAATCTGCTGCAGCTTGGCGTAAATTTCACCGCGGCTCTCTCCATCCGGCGTTTTCTGGCCTTCATACAGAAGTTTGGTCACTTCTTCATTGGTGTAGTGCGTCCAGTACGATTTGCTAAACCCATTCGGATCGGTCTGGAAGGCCAGAATCGAATTGGCTTCCGGGGAATCCGCCTGTCCGCTGTTCAGCATCGCTGCAAAGTCATATTTGAAGAAACGCTCACGGAATGTCGCCAGTTCCACCGTTTCAATCTCTATGTTGATACCGATGCTTTTTGCCGCATTTTGAATAATTTGCGCCTCTTGAGCACGCGCGCTGTTACCGGAAGCAATCAGCAGCTTCGTGCTGAACCCGCTCGGGAACTTCGATTTGGCCAGCTCGGCTTTGGCTTCATTGACATCATAGTTTAACGCTTTAATCGTATCATTCGTGTTGTAAGGAATGGCCGGCGGCAGCAGGGAATTGGCCGGTTTCGCAAAACCAAAGGTAAGCGCCTGGGTCAAACCGTTACGGTCAATCGCCAGCGCCAGCGCGCGGCGAACGTGAACATCGGAGAAATGCTGATCCAGCGTATTAAAGAACAACTGCTCCGTTACCCAGCTTCCGTTCGTTAGAACAGCGGTAGCTGTCCCTGCTTTCAATTCATTCGCATTTTGCAAGGCTAATGATTCAATGGCGTCGACTTCTCCAGCTTTGAGCTGGTTGATCGCCTGGCTGTCGTCTTCAATCAGCTTGTAGACCAGTTTGTCGATGTATGGCTTGCCTTCTTGCCAGTAATTCGTATTCTTAGTGAAGGTCACATCTCCGGCCGGGTCCCATTTCTCAACGACAAAAGGCCCCGTACCAATAGGCTTCTTGAGGAATTCTTCTTCAGAGACGCCGCCGAAGTTGTTCGGAATAATCCCATTAGAGAAATTGCTCAGCTCTGAAATGAATGGCGTGTAAGGCTCTTTCAGCGTAATCACCAAAGTTTTGGCATCCTGCGCTTTGACCGAAACAACCTGTGCCGCAATGGCCAGCGGTCCGCCTACCTTCAGGTGACGCTCAATCGAGAATACCGCGTCCTGGGCCGTGACTTCAGTACCGTTCGAGAACTTCAAGCCGTCGCGCAGAACAAACGTATACGTCAGACCATCTTTGCTGATGTTATGCGATTTAGACAGCCAGTCCACGATCTCGCCCTTGTTATCAAAGGCAACAAGCGGTTCGAACACTTTATCAATCGCAAACGCGTTGTTCGATGTAATCTGATTATGCAGATCAAAGGAATTAACGGCCGCCGGACGTCCATAGGTAAATGTGCCGCCGGTTGCAGGCTTGCCCCCATCCGCACTTTGACTTGGGCTCGCAGCAGAATTTGGACTAGAGCCCGTATTGGACCCGGAGCAGCCTGCTACAATGACCAATAAAACAAGGGCTAACGGCCCGACCAGAAACGACTTTCGCAGTGAAGAAAATAATGTAGACATTCTAAATCCCTCCCTTTAATAATTAATCATATGCGATTAGTATGGATTACATTATGGAATAGACTTTTTCTCCAGTCAAATTGTAAATATTGGAGTCCAGAACCTTCCAAAAGCCTGATTTTATGCGGTTTCTTCGCCTTCCAGTAAGCTCTTCCTTCTTGATCCAGCTTCCCTTTATTTTCCCAAGGGACTTCAGTAATTATACGGAAATAGCTTCCGGCTCCCTGCGTACGGAACACCACGAATCAAACAAAAAAAACATGCCCAATTCTTTTATTAAAAGTGATAAGAAGTCCAATATAGCCAATAAGAATAAGTGGTTGAATATAATGTTAGACATTTTATTGGTGAAAATAAGAATGGATAGAAGTTTCAGAGAAGATCTGAACTCTATCCATTTCTTTTTGTTATTTACAACAACATTTTTGTTCAGTAAATCCACTTTCGACTATTAAACTATCGTTCGACGTTAGTTCAAAGAACAGTTCATCAACAAATTATCACTTCACTCTTTCGGAAATATTTTTACTTATTTCTTCAGGATTTTCAACACCAATGATCAACTTTGATATTTTGAACTTACCAACTTTAAAGCTATTCAAATCTAAATGAAGAGTTTCAAGCTCATTTTCAAAAAAGTGCAGTTGATAACCACCATTCGATCTAAATAACCCATTTCTCATTCCTCCTAATAAAGCACCATATAGCTTAAAAGCATTTGGTATCGGTCTACCTGTTGTTATTCCCTTGATTGAAGAGTATGGAATTTGCAACCCTTTATCTAATTTTAAAAAGGGTGAGTTTCCAAAGTCGATATTTACGTAGGTTTCCATTAGTTGAATTTTACGTTCCATATTTTGATTCCCTCATTTTCAAATAATCCATTTATTTCATAACCCATAATTACATATAATACCACAATGCCTCTTTTCTTCATAAAAGTCTGAGCTCTGCCCGTTAGCTTAACCTGAATTAAACAAAAGAGGATGAGCACCACGCATAAGGGGAACCCCCCTTTGCATGGCTCATCTTTTTTTAAAATGTCTAACATTGTATTCAATTGCTTATTACTATTGTCTTTAGTGGACTTCCTTCACCTTTAATGTTACAGAGTAGGCATGTTATCGTATGTATTTATTTCAACAAAATGCGAATCAAAATTTCCTTATCGGGCAGCACGAACTGCTCACCGAACATAAGCTTAAAGGAAGCAATTCCTTGGGTTGCCGAGATAAAAGTGGCTGCCAGTTGAAAGGGATCGCCTTCAGCGGCCTCCCCCGTCTGTTGTCCCTGTTGCATTTGTAGTAAACCGGTCACGGTTGCGCGCCACCTGAAGCGTTATTTCTCGTGAGATCAAGATTAGATATTGCATGGCAACTATCAATGGATTCATCGGCGAAAACGAACATAGCGGAAGAATATTGAGGCATATCATCGATATTCCGTACGACGGGAAACAGGAAAGTCCGCTAACAAATCAAAAGCGCAGGTCCAAATGGACTGCGCTGTCTCTATTTAATGGTGGACCTTTTCTACCATCGCCAATAATCGGCAAATGTATTTTCCACCCGAGCAGAAAATTTAAAATAAGGAATCCATATTAAACATATGCCAATAGCTATAGCAATTGACCAATAAGATGCTATCATTTCTTCGCTAACAGCATAAGTCGTTGTAAGCAAGTATGATTTGATGATTGTACCTAGCAGATTCATGCTATAAAAAATGATCATTAAACGCGGTACGATCGGCTTCTTTCGCAAAAATTCAAAAAGCACATAACAGCAATAGAGGATGGTCAACCCGTCAAACACAGCATCGAATGTCAAAACGGTCGTCCACTCTTCATTGTAAAATTCCGTGAACGACCTTGTCTTAATCCGCACAATATGAGAGTCTGAGAACAATGCCGGCAACGTTTTACTAAATAATTTCGTCGCTACAAGAAATATTGAAATAAGCAATCCTAAAAAAACGACCATCAGCCAGCCGCTAATCCCTCTAGGCCCATGAATGTTTTCATCCCATTCCGCTCCCCTTCCTGCCCATCCGTTCTCTACTTCTTTCTGATCTACTCGGTACTTCACTAGATCTTGCAATAATAGCCCCCCACTAATTGGTTTTATTCAATTCCTCAAGAAGGATTATCGACAAATTATTGTATTTTATTTACTAATTTTATTAAAATATCATAATATCTATAGCTCCCTCGCCATATTTAATGGTTATCTTTATGACTATAGGTGTCATATATTTTCTGGAGGACTTGAAATTTTGCGATATATATCCATTAATTTCAGTTGTTAATTTTTCACTTCTTAATACAGTTGTTTTATAATCAAAATACGACAATCGTTTTCTTGACTCTAGGAGGCTTAGATAATTTTGGATCCTCTTATTAAACATACATGGAACTTCACTGAATCCGAAGCAGTAGATCTCCAGAAACAGTTAGCTTTAAAAGTTATCCAAAACGATCAATTTAATAAAATCAATTATATTGCTGGGGTGGACGTTGCATATAGCGAGGATACTGATAAACTCATTGCAGCTGTTGTAATTCTTGAAGCAACTTCACTTAATGTGGTTGAGAGTGTTGTTGTGGAGGATGTATCTCAGTTCCCCTATATTCCAGGCTTGTTTTCTTTTAGAGAACTCCCTCCAATAATTAAAGCGTTCGAGAAACTCGTTACAATACCAGATTTAGTCGTATGTGACGGTCAAGGAATTGCTCATCCTCGAAGGTTTGGGCTTGCTAGCCATCTAGGTGTTTTATTTAATATCCCTACTATCGGTTGCGGAAAAACTAGATTACTGGGGGAAAATGTGGAGCCCGAAAGTTCAAGAGGATCTTGTTCTCCATTAATTGTGGATGATCAAGTAATTGGTACAGTTTTGAGGACTCAAGATAACGTCAAACCTATCTATGTTTCTATTGGTCACAAAATCTCTTTACCTACAGCAAGGGAATGGATATTAAAATTATGTCCTAAATATCGCTTGCCTGAAACAACCCGGCAAGCTGATCAACTTGTTAGAAAGACTTTAGCTAAAGATAGTTAATACACCCCATTTTCACAAGGTTATTTCCTTCATAATAAGTTTTTACACTGAATACCTTTCTACATTTCTAGTATGTTTATTTTATAATTGATATCACTCATATCAACTTCAACAAAATTAAATTCTGATGTAAAAACACCAGTTTTCCCAGACATTCTACTATGTGCACTAATCCGTTTGTAAATTTCTAGTTTTTGATTCATTGTGGCATTTTCCAATTGATTGTTCTTTTTATTAATCACCTTTTTGATTCCAATCCACCAAACTTCATCTCGAAAATCAGCTATACCAACTAGGGCTGTACAACTAGAATCTTCATAACTTATCTCATCAATACCATTAGATCCAATTTTAAAAAAATTATGTATTTATCAGACATTAATAAAACCTACCTTATCCTAGATAAGTGCTGCTGAGAAAGCAGATTCAAGCATAGTATCAAAATCGCAAAAAGTTTCCATGTGCTCCCCTGAAGGCTTATCTAGTTCAACAAAACTTTTACTAGAAACATTATAACAATACCAAGCAATATCTGAATCTCCAAAAAAAATCAATTCGTCTTCGCCATTAATTGATTCCCATGTTTCATTGGCATCAAAAAAACTGTCCACCTGATTTATTGGAATAGAATCTAATAAAAACTGGTCGATCCCGTATATTTTAAGTCCATTAAATTCTATTCCATTAACTGTTTGCAAAAATTTATAGTATTGCTGTGGTAGTACATCTTCACCGAATTTTTCTACTATGGATTTACGAAATCCCGATAACTCGTTTCCATTGGCAGGTAAATTGAGAGTACGATTTCGCTTGTCCCTAATTTTTGAAATTTTATCAATTTGTTCTTTCCACATATATAATCACCTTCCATACCCTTTGTTAATGAATTTTGCTCATTTGTAATAACTTGTGACCATAAGACCCTGTTCAATGTATCGACATAGCGTTATTTAGGGTATAAAAGTAAAGCATTGAAATGAGATCTATTTTATCAATAATTCGCACATTGCTTGTAAATTAACAGTTTCTGCTCTTTTTCCATTTTCATAACGATAGACTAGTAATCTGATATTTACATTATACTTACCGGGTAATAGGTCGCTATCTTGATATTTACAAATGTCGTACATTTTATGATGAGGATTATCAGGGGATATAGTTATTGTATCTTTTTCCCAACCTAAACTACTTCTAAAGTATCCTCCAAATACCGGCTCGTCTCCTTGTAACAAAACAATTTCTCTTAAATCTATTTTATCTGCGATTTCAATATTATCGATTGAAGATATTCTTACTACAACAGGAATAGCTTTTATATTTGCTTGATAATTGTAATCCTCTAATAGAAATACATCCAACCTCATTTATTCCCCCCTTATCTCTAATTAATGTTTTTAGATATCTGGTGCATTTTGATCATTTTCATCCAATAAAACAAAAACATGATTTCCAAATTTATTCTTTGTAAAATCATCTGAATCATAAACGGTAATTCCGATACTCAGCATTCCGGATATAGAAGTTGAAAGATCTATTTCCTTTACTTAAATTTCAATTCTTCCGTATTAGTTTTTAAAATTTTTCTAGTGACTGTATTCCATCATATCTATGCGCTACACTTTACTCCGTGGAATTTCCGTCTGAAAAATTCGCATTTAAATGAATTATTGAGCCCTTCTTAATTTTCTCAACTTTCACTCGTTCTTGAATATTTATTCCTATAAGTGGGCTATTTGAAATCGAAAATGACACACTAATATCTTTTACTACAAATTCGAAAAACGATCCATTCACGCTGCTTACAGCTATCTTTGAACCAACTAATTTATTTAATTTTGTAATGTGATGTGTAGCTGATTCAGTATAACTAGCGATTAATACCAAGCCCCGGTCGGATAAATCAACTACATCATCTAACCTCATTAACTCCAAAATATCTTCTCCCTTCTAACGACCATCAATGAAAAATTCTCTGTTTTTGACTCCAGCATTTCGTAGCCTAGATATTCCATCTCGTAAAAGCAGCCTCAATGTAAATCAGTCTGCGATGTGAAAGCCCCTACAATTCACCATATTCTCTTATCACTGCTTTATTGGCACAATCTAGCATAAATCTATGAACCAAATTGTCTACTTTTGCTTTATCAGCAATTCTTAAACAAACCTCAAGAAATCGGATCCAAGAAAAAACGAGGCCAATAATGGTAGAATCTAACCATAATTGACCTGTTTATTGCAACGAGCCTTTCTTCTCTAAATATTCGACTGTTGAATTTATATCTACTCTCCTTCCACTTTACCAACCAGCTGAGTTTTATCTGAAGTGTTGGTCACTTTTAGCTATTAAAATAGTCAATTACGATTTTATCTAGTTTTTCATTTCCCTTTTCATTTTCAGATAAATATTCGATAAAAAAATTATTAACGCAATCATTTTTAAAATTACTCACATACAAAAATACTGTTTCCACATTTTGATTAAGCATGCGTTCATTCAATTGCTTATGTGATAATCTAATAACCTCTTCAATAAAGTTACTATCATTTGTTTCTAACAATAACTCAAGTATAAAGTCTAGTTCATCTTGATTATCTCCCTTTATTATTTCACATATTTCTCCTCTGCTCATTTCTAATTTGTATATATCTTTTTTTGCACTCCGAAAATCATCTAATGAAGTACCTGCTTCATCATAAAACATTGACCAAAACTTGTCATAGCTAATAAATTTATGAGTAAACCTATACTTATTCTCTGATACTTCTTTTTCTAAATAATTAGGATTTTTATCTGAACTGATTTCAAAATATTGTGCATCATATGGAATTACACTTCCGTAATCATTTTGAATCTTAAACATAACATACTGTCTTTCATATGCATCTGCTATATACTCACCTTCATAAACTGTATACATTTTATTAATAGTTATATTATGCCTATTGCTATTTTCTATACACTTTACTCGCATTATCTCACCTCATATTCGTAGGAACATAAATTATCATCTATTTCTGGCAGCCTCACCTTTAACTTAAGTATATCAGCATTAAATTCATCGAAATCATCTTGTAATTCCTCTTTATAGATTTGCATATGTTCTTCTTCAAGCAATTCTTTTAGACGTTGTCGCATAAAATCAATATCCTCATTCATGTCAATCATAATAAGAGCATAATTAACATAAATACAACACTCGTTTGTTTGTGTAAATTCTAGATGATGTTCACTTTCACCCAATGTCGCATATAAACTTTCTTTAATTGGGTTTTTCATATCTTCATGAAACGTCATAAAACAGTCCCTAACGTCGTCTTTAAGCTCCGGATATGTTAGTATCACACTTTTCCCTCCTGATTATTTAGTAAGATATTTAGTGTGAATTAAACTCTGTCTTTATGCCTGGTATTTTCACGTCAGCAATAGTATGAAAAGTATATACCTCCGATCCTAATGTAATATCTGAGGATTTTATTGATTTTCCTATACATATGCCTACCATTTTTTTATCAGTCGGTGAATTGGAAACTTGAACTGAAACAACTTCCAATTCTAATTCTTTGCCTCCATGTGTCCGAATAACGATAAAGTCACCAATATTATTTAAAGACGTGAGAACAGGGTTAATTCCAACTATAATAGTTCCATTTTCTTTGGATTCAAACACATCACCAATATCCATTAACTTTTGCATCTACATTTAATACCTTTCTTTTCATCAACTTCGCATTCTTTCGGTTGAAGTTAAATCAGGAGCAAATCTTGCTGCTCTAATACTTGCTTATGCTTCATCCAAAGCGGAATTCCTAATACGTGTTATATCATCGACATCATGAAGCGGAAATCCCCATCCAGCTAAATTTGGAATTATCGGCCATTCCCTTAATTTGAAGGGAGCGACCGTTTTCCTAATTATCACCATTATATCAACTTTCTTGATTCTCTGTAGAGTTGCCACTCTTGCTCTTAATGGAGGCGTATCTGTCTTGAAAGATGCGAATTATTGCCTTTCATCCTCCCTATCGGGGTGGCGTATTCTACAGTTGCGATATTTGAACAACCGAAAACGAAGATAACAAAAAGCAGGTCAATCATGGTAGAATCTGACCATAATCGACCTGCTTATGTAATGCTTTAGAGCTCTTTAGTTTGAAATTATCAAGTATTATTTTGTGTACGAACGAAATGACGAAATCTCTTTACGCAGGTATTACATAGGTAAAGTGTGTTATTGGTTGAATGATGGATTCATTCGGCACTGGGTAGCCCCATTATTGATATTCTACCGTACCTAAGAATCTCAGGTAAGTGGATTGAATTGTAGCTTCAATAATTTTCCCAGTATACTTAAAGTTATAAAGTAAAACTACTGCATTAATATCATTTGGCAGTTCTTCCTGCACTAGCGTATCAAATCTCGGGACAATTTCATCATCATAAGAGAATCCTTCAAGTAATTGATTCAGGTCATTACTTGCTTCTTCATAATATTCTGCTTCTCTTACCTCATCATCATATCTATGAATCTCAAAGTGTTCAGCAAATATAGATGGAATAAAATCTCCTTCATCAGAATAAGAAACAGCGAGCAACCTATCCAAATCTTCAGCGGACTGAATATTACCTATCCATAAAGATACATTTCCTTCAGTTTCCATAACCCTCCTGAAAAAAAATCAATAAAGTCTTGTAGACAGTGCTTCTTTTAACATAACTTGAAAAGTATCGAAAGAGTTCATTTCCGTCCCTGATGATTTATCAAGTTCTAGAAAAACCACTCCATAAATGACCAAGCCAGTGATTATCCAGCGTGTTCAGACCGTTCAACGACACATCCATCGCTTTATTGGTCATATTTTACAATCTTGTTGTTGGGCTTGTAAATAGGTTCACACAAACCTTGACAGCCCCATGTAGAATGCTCAATTAATAATTTATGGTGATATTATCAAAAGATTTAATCCTTTTTTCCAAATTTTCATTTTTTACATCGATTTCATAACTATGAGGTTTATAGTACTCGTATTGCTTATTCTCTTTATCGTAAGGAGCTTCTTTCTCAATTATTTCAACTTCTTCGGCACCAATAAAACATGAAATAACATCAGCAAATAAAGATAGTATCTCAACATGTGAGAGATTTAACTCTCCCTCATATACAACATTTCCAAAAGTATCACTTGTTGTATATATACCTTTTGTATTCTCATCAATAAACATGATCTCTTCATCTTTAACAAAAATTGATGTGTGATTTCCATTGAAACTAATAAACAAATCCTGTTTCTCTCCGTCAAAACATATAAATTGAATTGGTGTACTTGAGGTTATTTCTATCTCTCTATCATCATCAGACAATGTTTTTATAGCTACAGCTGGATTATTTTTGAATTTAGTTATAAGATGTTCCCAAAGTTCTTCATTAGAAAATTGCATACATACCTTTGAACCATAATTCATTTTTTCTTCTTGCATTAATCAAGCACCATTCCTTTTTTAAACTGATTTACTGCAAACTTTATTTGGCATCTATTACATAACTGCAATCTAATATCCTATATGATTTCAACATCGGGTCTATAATCCCAGTAATCTTTACTTACTAAACCATTGCATTCACATTCAACTGTTTTTTGAAAGAGAGGTCGAATTGCTTTGATAATAGTCGTGCCCCCCTTATATTCTAAATCTCCATTTAATAATATATCTTCGCTGCCTCCTTCATTTTTGTAAAACCATCCGTTACCCTTGAATTGATCATTTTGATAAAACGATACAGATATCCAGTAACCATTTACTGAATCGGGCCAATTAATTGCCCTTATTTCGTTCACCGTTAGTATCTCAACCGAACAGGCTTCATTGGCAGGTACAAAAATATCACCGTTTATAGCATTTAATGCAGATTCATCTAGTGTTACAGGCATTACTTTTGATAGATAAAATGCATCTTTAGCTTCTGGATCTGGCGTAATATGTCCGCCAAAATTCAAAGCACTAACCCTTTTTCCACTTCTGATTCCAATGTATTCAGTGGGTTTTAGTTGTTCTATATGCATTGGAATTATTGTTGATGGAGTTACTTTTTTGCCACGAAGCTTCAATGGACGTAATGAATGTTCTAATAAGATAAACAACTTCATATCCCCTTTCAACAATAATATACTTGGGGTTATCTTCTGAAACTGTAAAAGAACATTTCGACAAACTAAAAGTTGAAGCATTATATGAACCAAAAGTTTTCTCGCGAAATAACCAGACTCCATGACAAGGAGGATTAACTTACCTTTCAGAAAATCGTATCCGCATTCTTGCTGAATTAGGGAATCATTATTAAATTCAAAAAAGATCTATCCTACTTAGATTTCAAGTGGATAGGCCAGACAAAGCACTACTCTCTAAGCATTTCAAAAAATTCAGATATATTGAGGGCGACCCTTTGTGTTACAGGAGAAAACTCCTCTGACTCTTCATTGAACCAAATAACTACAGTAGGCTCTTCTGTTTCTCTGAAATCCAAACAAATAAAATCTCCTGAAAAAAGCGCCGCGATAGGAACTACATTCATTCCCACTAAATCTTCATTGTCAGTTAATCTATCCCCTACTTGTGCAATAGTAACTTCAATATCATACCAACCATTTATGGGATCAGACTCACTTTCATCTAGTACACACAAAAATTTCTCGATAAGATAATCATGCTGGTTAAAACTAAACAAATTAGTGATTGGTACAGCTCCATTATTCTCCTTAATAAATAGTCTATAAGCTTCGGGAAATGAAACTCTCAAACTTCGTTCAACTACACCTAATAACTCATCGCTCGGCAATGGTAAAACAATTGTTTTAACATCCAATCTCATTTTTTCTCTCCCTATTAGCATGTGCTCAACCACCTGGAGCTCTTCCACCTTGATGATTTATGGAATATGTATTCCAAAAGGTACTAATTCCATTCTACCGTCAATTTCAGAATGATGTCATGTTGTTTCATGTGGTCGTTTCCCACCTGAAAGTTGTAAATCAAGCCATTGGAACTGTTTAGGAGGTGGTTTACTCCCATTATCAGCTTTTCCCGTCCCCTAGGTTGTAAAGCTATTTTAAATAACAAAAAGCGATAACTGGGTTACCAATCATCGCAAAAAATATTAGATAATTTAATAATGAAAATTATTTTGGTGTAACAACAACTTTTATCTCCTCTAGTCCATTTTTACGGAATAAAGATACGAGGGCTTGCTTCCTGGTCTTGCCTATTGCTGCATATACTCTCGTTTAAAATCTCCATAAATTAAAAACGCATCAGCTAATATTTCTTTCAATTCATCGTAATTGCGGAATATCGGCTTCCTCACTTTATCATTTTCCAGACCATCTAGTTGTTCTTTTAATAATCCCCATGTCCCACCCATCTTAAGCTCAGAATTTTTCCATACAGACCATATAAATTCTGCTACGCCATATTTCAAAGAGATATTGAATTGAAACTTATAATCATCATGCATTTCTGTAATCTTAAAGAATTTTTCCTTCTTATTAAATGAAGCCTCGAACCCTAATTCATTAATAATGTTTACTACTTGGTTACTTTCATATTTCTCAAAACTCTCACTAATATTAAATTGATATTTTGCGGCTAGACTCTTATATCTTTCAATAAATTTGATCTTCGCAAAAGCGTATTCAGTATCTTTATCTAACATTTTTATTCAATCCCATCCCTAATGGCTTGAGCACATGAATTTATTGATTTTCTCAGAAATGCACTGAAACTGTCCCAAACCAAAACAGGAGGGCCATCTCCTTCAACATACTGATAAACTGGAGGGTCATTACCTTCCGATATAACAAAGAAATTGAATTCATACCCTTGATGCATAGAAAAAACAAAAGCATCCGTTGGTAGGATAAAGGTTTCTTCGTTTTCTATCAAAAGGTCTTCAGCTTCTTTTCTTAATTCTAAAAGATCACCTACATTTCGAAATAATATATCTGTTCCTTGAAAAAGCAATCCTGCATAATGACCTATTGCCAATAGAAACTCGTGGTATTGGTCTGGTAATTTTAACCCTAATGCTTGTTCGCACTTCTTCACTTCCGACGCAGTAAATCCTTGAATCTCGCTATCATTTGCAATATTATATTCAGTCAATAAACTGACTATTGCTTTCTTATCCATTGTTATCACCTATTTTTACGTGGTCCATGACTTTTTATATCATCAACGTTAGGAAACTGCTTTTAAACTGTTTTATCACACCTGAACATGATTCGCAAAATGGCACAGATGAACTTTTCCCGAAGCGTTTCTGGGCCATTGGGGGCTATTTGCTCTAGAATTTTCACCGCTGCACCTAAGATTCTTGGATTACCATTAGGGGTTGTTATCGTCACTAATTTACGCTTATAGGGCACTTAATATTCGGGCTAACTAACACCAATAGATGCTTTAGCTTTTCATCCTCTCTATCGGGGCGGAGTATTCTACAGTTACATAATATTTAGGAAATCCTGTGAGAAAGCGAACATAATAAAAAGCAGCTCAATCATGGTAGTATGACCATATTCGACCTGCATTTCTTAACGAAAAAGCATTGTTTAGGTTATGAAAATAAAGCATTTGATGTGCGTACAACCGCAATGGAGAAATCTTTATACGGGTATTACATGGGTTAGATGTGTTACTTATTGAATGATATGTTCATTCGGCACTGGGTAGCCCCAGCCCTGGTTGATGTAATGTGCATATAATTCAACTGATAACTTCGACACTCTGCATCTTTGTTTTAAGTGATTCGATACGCAGACTTAAATCCTTAGCATAATTTAAACCTAGCTCATCAACAAAGTTATTAATATCAAAAACTTTAATAATATCATCGACTTGCTCATAGATTCGGACGGATAGTATTCCTTTTCCAATTTGTAAATGAGCTAAACTAATATAAAATATGGTTTTCTCAGTTTCACCTTCTTCAATTACATTTGCAAATTCATTCAAACATCGTCCCCCAGCTTGCAGAGCATTTAATCCATCATTAATTGAGTTACAGAATACCTCTTCAACATATTCGGTCAGCTCATTGTAGTCCCATTCTTGCATCGTATTCTCCTTTCTGCCTACTTTATTTCCTTACCACCTTTGAGCGGCTAGCTCGCATTGTGGCTTTAATGCTTGTACGGGTCTGTCAATAATTTTGTGTTGTCAGAGGCCCATTACTATATACTTTCGAACCATTTTTTATAACACCTATATTTCTTGGAAATCCAATACAAATCCCAATGTTTTTTTTATTAATTATTGAAGTAGATATTTGTATTGAGACCGCCTCAAAAACTTGTTCATTATCTTCCGAATCTATGACTAAAACAGACTCTCCAATCATCTCTTTAATTTTTCCATAACTCAAATTATCTAATTCTGGATTTACACCACCAATAACTATACCTTTATTCTTAACTTCAAAATATCCGCTAATTTCAAATAACATCAAGAAAACCATTCCTTTCTATCTTTGATCTATATACAATAAATCTTTGACATACTTTAATTTTATATTAGCATTTCACAGTCTTGTAATTGCGTCTCTTAGAGAGTATCGCTCTTTCTGCACTTGTAAACCTGGTACACTTACAAATATGTACTAATATTAAGAGTCGCAAACTATTCCAAACGATGCTTTGCCTTTTCTTCCTCTCTATCGGGGCGACGTATTCTACAGTTGCGTAGCATTTTCAAAAAACCTGAGGGAAAACGAAGATAACATAAACGGGTCAATCATGGTGGTATCTGACCATAATCGACCTGTTCAATGTAAAGGAAAACCGTTATTTGGGGTATAAAAGTAAAGCATTGACGTGCGTACAGAGAGTTTGAGAAATCTTTATGCATGTAATACATGGGTTATATGTGATACTTTTTGTATGATGGGTTCATTCGGCATTAGGAAGCCTTCATTCAATTGTGATTTTTTTCGCTAAGTTTTCAATATATCTTTGACCTTTATCATTAAAGAATCAACTATTTCTTTAGTATGGGGATTCTCGATAAGGTATTCATCACAAATTTCATTTAAACAGCTATAAAATTTCGAATTTTCTATATTGATTTCATTATACTCATACGTTTGCATAAATATCGTTATCCCGTCCTTAGTTGAATCAACTCCATCAGAATGCTCAGGTAACTCATATCCCATCATATGATCCTGCCAAGGATCACCTTTCGATAGACATTCCAATACCTCAATAAGTTCACCTTTCAAAAATGAAAAATAATCTTGAATAATTGACGATTCATTTTCTAGCATCTGTGGTCCTCCTAATTTCCATAGTTATTCCTCTTTAATACAGGGTTGTAACTATCAATCTCACCTGTATGTGGATTTATCCATCCTACAAATTTCAAACCATTGGACGCTGTTCCTTGTATAACTTTTTGCCCTCCTCTTGTAGTTATCAATGTACCCTGTTTCCAAGGCTTCTTTTCCAAGAATTTTAATATCTGCATCACTAAAAAATTTCGGGTCATACAAAGTTTTTTTGTAAGTTGAAGCTTTAAACTCACCATTATAAAGATATTGACCTCTTTCTTGTTTTCCTATTTAATAACTAACATCATAAATTCCATCAATATTAGGATGCACCAGCTTTGGATACTCCTTGCGGTGTTGTTAAATGCGTGTAAACTCATTTGAATAATAAATTATAGTCCCGTTACCCTTAGTAACCGACTCAACTGCATCATCACCATATTTAGCTTTGGAAATATGCTTCCCAGTCTCCCCCGAACATAGGATTCTGAGCTTCCCAAGGAAGACTACCATTACCCGTCCTCTTATAGGAGAAGCACAAGTAATTTGTTAAAAATTAAGAAAAAAATCAGGTCAAACATGGTAGTATCTGACCATAATCGACCTGCTTCGTGTATCGGAATAGCTTAATTTAGGTTACAGAATATTAGCATTGGATGTACGTACATGCAAAATGGCGAAATCTTTATAACGGGTGTTACCTGGGTTATTGTTGGTTTAATGATGGATTCATTCGTAACTGGGCAGCCCCACCATACCAAGTTCTAATTTATAATCCCCTCTCAGAAAGTTCAATACATCCTCTGTCTTCACAGGAAATAATAAACGAAGTAGAGTTTCCTTGAAATACAAGTTTTTTGCCACAGCGGGGGCAAGCGATGTCAGTGTTTCCTTTTTCACAAAAGTCATCGACTGCATTATATAAGACAGCATATTCTGCTTCTGTTGGTTCTTTCTTATTAATATCCATAAAGTATTCTCCTCATATATTCGTTATATTCATCTATTTTTTCCAATAAGTTTTCCTTTAAAAGCTCACTCTATGTAATTTCATGACATGCTACTTTAATAAAAGGGTTGTTTTTTGGCATTTGGGTTGCAAGTAACAACGAATACAGATTTTTTCACTCCATCTTAAATTTACATTGATCAATATTTCTCAAGCAATTCAATAATACTATCTTGTTTGCAATGTTTCGCCAAAGTAACCGCATCCATATCTTTCATAAACTCATTAGTATACTTTATTTTAGCATCTACTCCATTTTCCAACAATAATTTAGATGCATCATAATTACCTTTACGAATAGCAGTAAACAAGGGGTTTAGTTTAGGCGTACTTACATCAATCTTAATATTTTTCGACAACAACAATTTAACAATTTCATTTTCAGATTCTAAAACTGCATTATTCAATTCAATCCCATTGAACTTGTTTAAATCAGCCCCTAATTGAATTAAATCATTTACCATTTCAACATTCCCTGATTTAATAGCTACATTTATTAGCGATCCGTCCTTTGTAATTATATTACAAAGAGTAGAATTATCATTAATCATTTTTCTATCATTATTTATGATACCGTTTCTCAGTTTCTCTGAATTATCAATTATTTCATCCGATTCCCCCCATAAACATTCAATATTGTAACGTCTTTCATATTCTTGATATTCATTAGACCCTGGCTTAGGTCCATCAATTACAGCCCTAATAAATTCTTCTGGAGGGCAGTAATGGTGCTCTGTTACATAATGAATTATCATGCTTGGAGATGCATATTTGTTCTTACCATCTTTACTAATAACCCGGATTTCTGATAAACCGAGTGTAGTAAACTTATCACTACATAAACTACAATTCACGTTCCCTCTGATCTCGTTAAAAGATTTAATTGTATATAGCCTTAAGTTTTCAATAAAATCACTTGATACAATTCCCTTTTTATAAACATTGACTCCATTTATCCATCCAATGTTTTGTGCATTTTCAAAATGGTGAAGAGAATAATAAGTCAAATCTTTGTAGTAGACAGTCATTAATAACTCTCCGTTCATTAATAATATGTCGGTTAACTTCAGTATACCGTGTTTGGCCGGCATAGATGAACTGACTGCCTGGTATTGATGCTTTTAACTCTTCCACACTGATTCCGATCTTTGTCGCGCCCAATGCTGTTCCAGCTCCTGAGATGACAGTAAGTGTCTATCGTAAAGTAAAAGTACCCCGAAAAATCATCATGCTCTACCCAAAAAAATCGTGCAAAATTACCCATCATGATCGACCTGGGTAAAACGAATGACGATTGAGAGACCGATACCCTTCGTAGCGATTCAATGAAGGGTGCGGGGACGGGAGATGCTGAAGATGAGCCAAGTCGAGACGATTAAAGAATTGCAGGCGAAGGGGTTGGGACCGGTCGCAATTGCCGAACGCCTGAACATTACACGAAAGATGGTTAGTAAATACATGGCGGCAGATGGCTTTCAAGAAATACCGAAAGAACAGAAGGAAACTCAGCCTTCCAAGCTAGATCCGTTCAAACCGCTTATCCAGCAATGGTTGGAGGAAGATCGCAAAAACCGGTACAAGCAGCGGCACACCGCAATGCGAATTCACAAGCGACTCATGGCTGAGTGTGAGGGCTATGACGCCTCTTATCCGATCGTCCAGCGCTACGTGAAGAGCTTACGTGAGTATCGATATCAGGAAGGCACGCTTGAGCTCGACTGGCAGCCGGGCGAAGCACAAGTCGATTTCGGTGAAGCTGATTTCTACGATGCCGCTGGCGAGAAGCGAATGTACAAGTATCTGTGTGTGAGCTTCCCTTATAGCAATGCCGGTTACGTGCAGCTATTCGGTGGAGAAACGGCAGAGTGTGTTGCGCACGGCCTGCAGGATATCTTCCACCGCATCGACGGCGTACCTACGCGCCTTATCTTTGATAACGCTAGCGGCGTTGGCCGCCGGGTCAGCGAAAATGTGCGGATCGCCGAAGTGTTCCTGCGCTTCAAAGCGCACTATGGCTTTCAGCTCACCTTTTGCAATCCGTACGCCGGCCATGAGAAAGGAAACGTCGAGAACAAGGTCGGTTACATGCGACGTAACCTCTTTGTTCCCCTTCCGACCGTAACCGATGTGCAGGCATTTAACCGAGAGCTTCTGGAGCGGTGCGAAACAGACTGGCAGCGCGAGCACTACAAAAAGGGCGCTCCCATTGACCTACTGTTTGAAGACGACAAAAGGGTGTTTCTCTATCTACCGAAGACGCCGTTTGGCGCCTGCCGATACACACGTGTGAAGACCGACGGCTACGGCAAATTCCTGGTCGACGGTAAGCACTTCTACTCATCCGCTCCAGAGTGGGCCGGTCGCGAACTCGTTGTCCGAATCGGCGCCCACACGGTTGAACCGCTTGCCCCGAGCGGCGATCCGATTAGCATACATATCCGCATGTTCGGTAAGCAGCGGACAGATAGCGTCGATGTGCGGACCACGCTCAGTCGCCTGTTACAAAGCCCGGGTGCCTGGAGAAACAGTCTGATTCGCAAGGCGCTTCCCGACCGGCTACGAGAGGAAATGGACGGACTGGACCGCGCTGAGCTTCGAGAAGCACTTCGCACGATGCAGGATCTCTCCAGCCGATACGATTTTGACACGGCGCTGCAGGCGATGGAGCAGGCCTCGCAGCTCGGACGATTGACAAGCGCGAACAGCGTGGTGCTGGCGGCGAGGCTCTCGACGTTTGAACCTGAAGAAACGAGCAGCGTTAATCTCGGTGTATATGATGAGCTGCTGCTAACGACAGGAGGTTCCGTTGAATGAGCCTGATACGCGAACGCGAGACGCTCCGCAGCGAGATCTCCGTCTTCTGCAAAAAGCTAGTGCTTAGCCAGCGTGCCGTACAACTATGTGAAACGGAGGCGACTCCCAAACAAGAGGAGTTCCTCCACCGTGTTCTTGCCGAGGAGATGGAGAGCCGTGAACGCAGTCGCCGAGCCAGGTTGCTCAGCCGTGCCGGATTCCCCGTCTACAAAACGTTGGGGTTACGACAGGCATGGTATGAAGCTGCCGTCGTCGCTAACGTGGAGCGACCTGGCCGATGGGACGTTTATTCAAGGCAGGCGAAACCTTGTGCTTTACGGCCCGGTTGGTACCGGCAAGACGCACCTAGCGATTGCGACGGGCCTTCGCGCTTGTGAACTGGGCATGACGGTGAAGTTCTACACGGTCGCCGAACTCGTGATGCGATTGGCTGAAGCAAGGCGCGGCGGCACGCTTGAGCGGTTTATGAGCGAGATCCAGCGCTGCCAGCTCCTGATTTGGGACGAGTGGGGCTATATTCCCGTCGACAAGGAAGGCTCGCAGCTTCTATTCCGTGTCATTGCCGATAGCTACGAAAGCCGAAGCCTTGTGATTACAACCAATCTCGAATTCTCCAAATGGGGGTCTGTCTTTACGGACGACCAGATGGCGGCCGCAATGATTGACCGACTCGCGCACCATGGACACTTGCTCGTTTTTGAAGGCGAAAGCTACAGAATGAAGCATGCACTAATGAAGGAGCGCTGAGAAATTACCCCTGACGATGATGGGTAAAAATGCACGATTTTTTTGGGCAATTTTGCTTGACGAAATACAAACATTTCATTTAAAAGCAAACGTACAATGGTGGTAACTGACCATAATCGACCTGTTTTAGCGTAACGAAAAATCATTATTTTGGGCTTACCCGCCCGATTCATTCTGTACTTGGGTTAGTCTATTCATCATCGCTGAGACAAGAACATGGGAAAAAAACCACATCCTATACCAATCAATTCTGATGCTCATTATTTGTTCCGTGCAATAATAAAATTAGAAAGTGTTTCTTTACTCTGTAAAATGTTGTTACTTAAAAAAAGTAAAAAATCAAATTCTTCGGGATCAGAATCATAAATTATCATTCCTGGATCAATATACGGTTCATATATTATTTCACAAATTAAATCACCTTGATCTATTAACTTAAAATTTCTCATTTTATTATCGGTATATCTATTTGAGCATTCGAAACTATCTATACAAATTCTGTGTTCTTTATTATCTAAAAAGAAATATACATCATTATTCTTTACAAAAACACCAACCATATTTTTGTTTTCCGTATATCCAGAAATCCCTTGCACTTTGCCATCAACTGCATCCATATCTACAATTTTATAGTCACTACCATTCCAAAGTGTATACTTTTTATACAGCGAATAATTACTTAATATTACATCATTCACCACAAAGCAAAACCCTCTCAATATTTAGTCAACTTTTGGTCTAGAGAATATTAAATCGTAAGTTTTGCATATAGAGAAAAAAATCACAACAAGGTCAATTCTTTCTCTAAATTATTTTTATTCGTCTATTGGCGTTAATCTATCAATAAACTAGGCTTATTCCTTGGAATAAGTCTTATTAAAAAATCTATCGAGAATTTTGAAATTAATATTGGTTTGTTGGCCGTGTATCCAAATTCACATTTATTAACTTATATTGTTGAATTGCTCTAATACGTTATAAATTCTTACTACCAGGTCCCTCCTTTCCTCTTCTATCAGTTGCTCATCACGAATATCCTCCACATGGAATAGTTGCAACTCCTCTTTAATCCTATATAAGCCTTCTATTTTTGTGTTTCCAAGTTTCAAAAGATTTTCGGCTAGCGTTGTATACACGATTATTTTTTCACTCAGTGTATTCTTACAATCTCGTTCAAAACGATTAAGAACTCTATCAATTATTTCTTCTTTATTTATGGTGTCTGTGTTGATTTGATCAAAGAATTTATTAAGTTCATCTGTCAATTCTTCATAGTACCAACATACTCTTGGATAATAATCCAAAGGTTTATAATCCAATTGTTTAAGAACATTGTCTTTACGCGAAATTAATTCATTGTATTGATCTCTTGATAATATATTCTCTTGTTCTATTAATTTAAAATCTAGTACTGATATTGTATCCATCATATAATCCTTAAAAGTGTTTAGAATCCTTACATGAGAAACTAAAATTTCTGCAATAATAACACTTATCACCGCTTTATCTGTCTCACTTTTTTTCATTGACATATCATATTCATTAAATGTCCTTGCAATTGCCTCCTTACTACTCATTTTTTCCTCTTCTTTAAACTCACTATACGTCTCATTTATATATTCCGAGTACTCCTCATAACATGTGGCCATTTTTATAGAAACCTCCGAAAATTTTTTTGAAGTCTTAGGTGGAATAGGGACATCACCATTATGAACTACTTCGATTGTAATTTTAGAATATTTTTTGTCAAATTATTGGATAATTTTATTACAAATATCAGATGTATCCTTGTCAATAAATAGCTTGAGTTTTTTATTTTTTTTTATTCTCATGCTGACTGTATTCTTCTCAAACAGGACCTCATCGTCTCCCAGTTCCATCTTGGCTGCGCCGGGGATATGAAATACTTTGGTTGTCGGCTTCTCGAATACCGTTCTCGACTTCATTTCTTCACTGCCGCCGCGGGCGGCGTTCACGGCTATCGCTTTCTTCTCGATCCCTCTCGGAAAATACACCTTGATCCGAGCCCCTTCATCCGGCATACAGTGAAAGAAGTTGTTACCTTCCGGTGAATAAGGGAACCACCAGTTTCCTTATTCATCATGGCGGCCATCGATTTCCAGATGAACCTTTACCATGTTGTTTCCGCGCTTCACAACCCTTCCTTCCAGCGGCGCTACTAGGCAACAAAAAAACAGGCAATCATGGTGATATCTGACCATAATCAGCCTGCTTAATGTAACGGAATAGAGGAATATATAGGTATTACATGGATTAAATGTGTTTTTGGTTGAATGATGGGTTCATTCGGCACTGGGTACCCCCACCGCAATATTTCCATAAACTCTGGGTCGTTAGACCATAAAGTAAGCCCCGTTAAAATTAAAGAAATTAGCCAACTATTATCAATTAAATCCTATCATTATTTTTCAGGAATATATAAATTATCCACAAACTCAGAGAAACTTTTAGAAATTAGTCGGATGTATTCCTCTCTTAACTCGTTATCTTCTTCAAAGTAATCCATATCACAATGATATACACTACCTCTATCTTTCCCATCAATTGATAAACAAATCAAACTCCCCGCTGGGTCAATTCCAATTGGAAGAAAATTACTTGGTACCACTTGCACCAAATTATAACTTCTTAATTTTTCTTCTAGATTTATTTCATTTTCTATTGATAGAGGAAAAAACATTGAAACAGACGATGTTATTACGCCTTTCTTAGTTGTATCATTAGTTTTAAATCTTCTTTGCTCAGTTTTCCCTCCATTTTTAGACAGCAAAAATTGTTTATAATCATCAGGGAACAATATATCATACTTATTTTCAAAATTTTCGATTTCTTTAATACCAATAGGGGTAAAAGAATATTCAAAATCTAAATTTTTCATACAATTAACCCTCTTTCCTGTTCATTTTGTTTTTCTCAATCAGAGTATAATCTATCAATCAATTCAGAAAAGGAGTCGCATATTAATTTAATTTTATCCTCATTCACTGATTCCTCATCATAGAAAACTACTGTCGGAGAATCTTTAGCATCACAGTAATTAAAACAAATCAGTCCCCCAAATGGGTCTCTTGCAAATGGAATAATACCTTCCGGAAGTGAAGTTAATTCATAAACAACTTCTATATTCGCATCCTTGCTTGTAAAACTTAATAGACAATCAAAGACTGCTCCACCCTCATCATCATTAATATCATAAATATTAGGCTCAGGGTAACCACCGTTATTTTTTTTTATACATTCACGGTAATCATCTGGAAATCTAACACCAAATGAATTCTCCACAGCAATAATTACTTGCTCATCTATCGCTCCATCCGTAAATAGCCAAGTTACTCGTCCCATTGTATCATCCCCAAAATACTATTCTTCAGTTTACCTGTTCTACCGTCTTCTCCACCACCCCAAATTGCTCTACCACCTGTGTGACCCGAAACCTGATGTTCATAGTAATACACTCACCCTTTTAAAATCCTTCATTTATTTGTTGAAGCAATATTTTTAATTCTTCTTCATCAAATAAATCCTGATTCTCGGGTACTTTTATCAATAGTTCGGGAAAACGTCTAATAAATGCTTTTCTTTTTTCCATCTGTTCGTCTTTTTCTAAAGGCCAATTTCCCGTCTCCGCATAAACCATTACTTTATATGCATCCTGGTCTGACTTTAGTGCTTTCTCCATATTTTCCTTAGAGATATCGTAAAAAACAGGGTACCCATATGGGCCTTGCGGCCACGTAATTTGAATTTTATCACCCTTCTCGATAATGGCAAAACCATTCCCCTGGTGTATTCTCTCCATAAATAATTCCTTCTTTCGAATTTACTGTTAAGGATAAACATCAGATATTGTATATCCTCCTGATGGAATCTGATCGACCACAGCCTCTGGAACACCACCACTCGTGTATCCACCTGGAATCCAGTATTCAGGCCATGCACCTGTTTCATTTCCTGATGGAATCCTAATATTAGATGGATTATTTATATCCAATATGATTGGATGTTTTCCTAAATAACCCGGATCTAACTCTACTGAATACTTCTTCAGAGGATTACCCGTCCCCTTAATCCCTGCTTCTGGTTCTGACTTCGGCGCTGGTTTTGGCTTTGGTTCTGGTTTTGGCTTTGGTTCTAGTTTTGGTTTTGGTTGTGGTTCCGGTTTTGGTTTTGGTTGTGGTTCTGGTTTTGGCTCTGGTCCCGGTTTTGGTTTTGGCTCTGGTTCCGGTTTTGATTTTGGTTGTGGTTCCGGTTTTGGTTTTGGCTCTGGTTCCGGTTTTGGTTTTGGTTTTGGTTGTGGTTCCGATTTTGGTTTTGGTTTTGGCTCTGGTTCCGGTTTTGGTTTTGGTGCTGGTTCCGGTTTTAGTTTTGGTTTTCCCATCTCCTCAATTTCAATTTTTCTGCCCTAAGACCAACCATCCGTTAGAGCATCTGACCTTGCCCCGAATAGATGGACACAGAGAAACCCTCTATAATAAAAGACGGAGGGATTTTCAATGGGGCAACGGAAGAAGTTTGACAAAGCATTTAAGGAGCAAGTCGTATTACGCATTCT
>NZ_VNJJ01000029.1 GCF_007786475.1 Cohnella terricola
AAACTCTTCTAGGTTATATGGATAAAAATCACCAATAGGTTTTCCGTTTATGATTTGCTTCAAAGATTCCTCTAATAAATCCATATTTGTTCCTCCGCTCTTGGAGAATTTCGTCTAACGTTCTTGTATTCACGACGTCCCTCCACCTTAAGCCCGAAGGGCGGCCGCGATGCGGTTAGGTGGAGGGATGTGTCCGGCTGAATCTGCTTCCCTGCTACTGAAAATCCATCCCCGAATTCACTTCTAACCTCTGCCGGACCGAGGGGTGAATGGCCCGAAGCGTGAATATGGTGTTATACGAAGCATTGGCCTTCCTGAGATACAGTCAGAATTCTACATCTTTAAGTTCTTCAATATGCCTTTTAATGTGCTCTGGTATTTCTGCATTTGTTATTACTTCAATCTGAATTCCATCATTATAAATGTCGAGATAATTCCAATATACAATTAAATGATTTTGTTCTTTCAAATACTCAAATTCCATCCAGCCATCTGCAACTAACTCATTTCTGTTATTGAATACCATGATTCCAGAATACCTATCTAATGATCCATCTAAATAAGATATACACTTACCTTCAATACAGCTTTCAGACCAGTCAAAGAAAAGGTCCTCACTGATTGAATGGTAGTGAAGCAAATCCTTAATTAATTGACTTTCAACTAATTCCCTTAAATCTTTACCCATAGTAATTGAGAGACCTAAATCCTCATAATTAGGTTTCATCATCATCTTCTTCTCTTTGGTTTTATTATCTCTTGCCAATGTTTCGTATAACGTTGTTGTATTCACGAACCCGAGAACCTTAAGCCCCAACAGGGCGGCCGCGACGCGGTTAGGTTCGCAGGGTTGTCCGCCTGATCCAACTTCATCGAAATGCCTCGGGCGGACCGAGGGCCGAATGGCTCGAAGCGTGAATATGGTGTTATAAGATGTCCCCGCCTTCTTGAATCACTTGCAAGAATTATTCATCAAATTCAGACTTGTAAGGGTTTGCGTAAAGGTCAAAATGAATTTCGGCTCCAATATTATTTGCCATTCTTATAAAATCTTTATTTATTGATATTGCGGGTGTATTTCCCTCATTTATTTTGATTACTAACATGAAATAACATTCTAAGTTATATGTCTTACATATTTGATTGATTATTTCTTCTTTTCCTTCTAGTTGTTTGATTACTTGATTTATCTGTTCATCGAGATCATGTGTTTCCTCATACTCCGTTCCAATTTCCCATGCGGTATCTTTCCAATGAGTTGTTTTTGTATATGTAACGTTTGAATTTGGTTTTCTTCGAATTTCTTCTCCTTTAACATGTTCATGGGTTGATTGTAACTGCAGCCCATTTGATATTCTTTCAATTGGAAATTCCTCACCATGTATACTGAAGTAAACTTTCGCATTTGTCTTCTCCAATCGAATTACCTCATAACATATGTTTTTGATTTAGCGGGGATTTCTTATAACATCTATTTTACGAAGTTCGCAAATAACACTAGTTCGAATATATTTACGAATACATATCTCCCCACACACCACAATAATACCACAAGAATGGATAAAATTGTCGGATTAATCCATGCGAAAATCCCCCTAGAACCCGTCTCTAGAGGGATTAAACTTTCTCTATAACACCTTCTGGCGCTACTCTTTCATCGCCTTTTAAAAATCATAAACACTGATTTTTATCGCCACCACTTGTGATACGGTTCTCCGCGCTGACTGTAACGGCAAGTTTTAAAGGCCATCCGTGAGACAGCCCTGTTTGCAAGAATTATTCCACTTCGGGATCAGTGAAACATGCCGCCGGAAGCCTCGAAACGCTGCGCGTTCATCCAGCCCATCTTCTCCGTACACAAAGATGCGACAACAACGCCGATCCAATTGACTTAAATCAATGAGCCCTCCACCGGTACGAGTTATACTCGTTTACGTACACATAGAAACGCTTATTGATGCGGCGAAGCGAAAACAAATCACGTTAAGGAGCAGCCCCCATGAATGCGATGGTATGTACGCAGTATGGCAGAGAGTATGCATTCTCTCCGAAAGAATTCCCTCTTCCCGTCCCCAAGGATCATGAGCTTCTAGTTCGAATCCATGCTACGACCGTTGCTTCCGGAGACGTCGTTCGAGCGAAGCTGGGCGGATTTATGAAATCCAAGACGGGCGTGTTGGGGCAGGAATTTGCAGGCGTCGTCACCGCCATCGGTTCGAAGGTCACGAAATATCGCGTGAATGACCGCGTCTTCGGGATCGTCTCCACGAATACGCACGCAGAATATATGACGGTTTCGGAAAAGGCGTCCGTTGGCAAAATCCCCGAGTCCGTAACCTTCGATGCCGCCGCGTCCTTGCCCTTTGGCGCCAATACCGCACTTCATTTTCTGCGGAAGCTTTGTCATATTCGCAAAGATCAGCAAGTGCTTATTCATGGCGCCTCCGGCGCGATCGGAACATTCGCGGTTCAATATGCCAAATATGTCGGCGCCGAAGTAACCGGCGTATGCAGCGCGAAAAATCTGGAACTCGTCAGAAAGATCGGCGCGGACGAGGTCATCGACTATACGCAGGAGGATTTTCGCAGCCGCAACAAACGATACGACATCATCTTTAACACGGTCGGACATCTGCCTTACGGCACCGTTAAGCATCTGCTCAAGGATAAGGGCATCTATGCAACTACCTACCTGAATGGCCCGCTTGTTGCGCGATCCGTCTGGTCCCGAATGTTCGGCGGTAAGAAAGTCAAATGCGGGATTGTCCTCCACCAACCGGGCAACGTTGACGTCGTCAGCGAGTTATTAGCCCAGGGAGCGGTTCAAGGCGTGATCGATTCGATCTATCCACTTCACGAGCTTGCCCAAGCCTTCCGCCTCGTCGAGCAGGGTCACAAAACCGGCTCCGTCATCATCCATCCGTGAAGAGGGATATGCCCGATTATGCCGTATAGATGTCGCGAATAACGTCCTCGATCGGAATGTTGCGAATGTTGATATCCTGTACCGGCAGCTTGCCGAGCAGTTCGTAAACAAACTGGCGCAGATCATCTTCGTCAAGATCGAGTTCGATCGTCGCCGTCAATTCATCCGAGGAGAGCAGCGTGTACTCGTCCAATCTCCCGCGGTCAAGCGGCTCCTTGAACTGCACGTCGATGAGCTTTTTCTTCGAAAAATAATGCCCAAGCCGCGACATGCCGTTATCGTAGACGACTTTCCCCTTGTTAATGATCGTCACGTTCTCGCACAAGTTCTCCAGATCGGACATGTCGTGAGTAGTCAGAATAAACGTTGTCCGCAAATCCTGATTCACCTGCTTGACGAACTTGCGTATGTTCTCCTTCGAGATAATGTCGAGCCCGATCGTCGGCTCGTCTAGGAACACGAGCTCTGGCTCATGCAGCATCGCGCAGACGAATTCGCATTTCATCCGTTCGCCGAGCGACAGCTGCCGGACCGGCTTATGGACGACGTCGCCGATCTGCAGCAGCTCCTTGAAATAATCGACGAGCTCCAAGTACCGCTTATGCGGCACCTTGTACATCTCGCGGTTCAGCGCGTAGGTGTCGATCGGCGGCAAATCCCACCATAGCTGCGATTTCTGGCCGAACACGACGCCAAGCTTCTTGACGTACTTCTGCCGCTCCTTCCAAGGCACGTAGCCCATGACGTTGACCTGCCCTTCTTCCGGGTGCAGAATGCCGGACAGGATCTTGATCGTCGTCGACTTACCCGCGCCGTTCGGGCCGATGAGTCCGCGGATTTCGCCTCTTTGCACCTTCATGTCAATACCGTCTACGCCATACACCGTCTCGTGGTTGCGGCTCCACAGCGACTTGATCGCAGCGCCGAAGCCTTCTTCCCTTTTCGACACCTTGAAAGCCTTCTTCAATCCAATGACGTTGATTATATAATCGTTCTCTGCCATGTTCGGTCAGCCCCCCGCGCTCGTATAACGATTCAAACTGCGATTCCAGATCCAGACGCTGATGGCGAATACCGCGAAGCAACCGACCGCTGCAGTCGCGTTATCCGAACCAAGCCGGTCGAGCAGCGCCTGCGAAGGCACGTACGCCCAGATCGCGAACGGGAAAACCGTCAGGAACAGCTTCTGCAGCAGCTTCGGATAGATGTTGATCGGATAGTCGCCGAAACCGAGCAATCGTTCGACGAGCTCTTCCAGTCGGCCGACTTGGACGAGCATGATGACCATCGTGCATAGCAACGTCATGACCCCCATGTACAGCACGATGCTGCAGGCGAACGATGCGAGCGCGAGCAGCACCTCCGCCGGTCCCGGCACGAGATCGAGCCTGGCGAACGCGTACCCCGTCAGAACGCAGCCGGAAATGAGCGAACCGATGCCCTTCAAGTTAAATCCGCTGCACAGCAGCACGCCAAGCGGAGGATACGGCTTCACGAGCAGCCGGTCAAAATCCCCTTTGCGCACGAGTCCGTGGGCGACGTTCATGACGTTGCCGAACAGTGTCTGTCGCAAGCCGAGCCATAAGAGCAGCAGCCCTTGGAACAACATGATCTGGTCCAAGTTCCAGCCCGGATACCCCTTCGTCTGCGTGAAGAATATATACTGGAGGAACGGAGCCGTCCCGGAAAATAAAATCGACGTCAGTACCCCGATCACAAAGTCGAACCGGTACGCCATCGAGCGCGACACGCTCAGCTTCATGTTCCAATAATACAGCTTCAGCAATCCCGTTATGTTAGCCGTCATACGACGCCATCAACCTCCCACCGCGCAGAACTTCCGAATCGCGACTTTCCACAGCAGGTGGCACAAGACGAAACCGCCGATAATCCACGCCAGTTGCGCAAGCACGATTTCTCCCCATGAGCCCCAAGAACTGACGCTGTCTTTGTTCAGGAACACTTGAATCGGATAGTAGAAAATATATTTGAATGGCAAAAAGTCGCAAACCCGCTGAAGCCACGCCGGGTAGAAATCAAGCGGGATCAGGCCGCCGCCGAGCAGGTTCATCGAGATGTAGACAAATTCGTTCAAACCGCTGTTGCTCTTGAGCGCGAAAGCCGTCATACCGATCAAGTAATTGATCAGGAAAAACAGACAGAAGCTCATAATGCAGACCACGACGAATTTCAGCAGCGACAGCGCGGTCAGGAAATCCGGCGGATAGATCAAGCTGTAGATGATAAGATCCGGCACGAACTCCAGCAAAATGCCGGTTATGCGCAAGGCGACGGCCGAATACAATTCGAACCAGAATATATTGATCGGCTTCAAGAGATGAATGCTCAAGTCTCCCGTCACGATATAGTCGGATATTCTTCTCTCGGCGAAGTTCCAAATGAAGATCCAGACGAAGGTGATGCCTGCCGTATACCAGATCATTTCGGAGAGGGTATAACCCTTGATCTCCTCCGTGCCGTTGTGAGCGAATATGCTGCGGTAGAGGAAAATGTTCACGAGAAGGATAAACGGGTGGATGGCGATCGAGATGAGGAAGCTATTCCGATACTGCATGAATTGCTTGATGTTCGTTTGAACGGCCTTCAGAAAAAACATAACGCGCATCCCCTATAAAGTGGTAATCCGCTTATTATACGAGTCCAATACAGGGATTCACAGGTGCGTTTCTACGATTCGAATGTGCGTTCCTACGGCCGGGAGTGTTGACAATTAAAACAGCCGATGATAACATGACACCTATTAACCAAGAAATTTAATAGGAATACAGCGAAATGCGATCTACCGGACCACCGGAGACACTCTGCCATTTATCATTCATGGGACAGATGTGTCTTTTTTTGTATTCAAATACAACATGAAGGATGGTGACCATTCGTTTGAACACAAGAGGAAAGCGTTTCGTTGAAAGCTTGAAGGACGGACGTAGCGTCTGGCTAGATGGAAAAAAAGTGGAGGATATCACTACGCATCCTGCATTTACCGGAGCATTAGGTACACTCGAGAATCTGTTCGATATGTTGAGCGATCCTGTGATGCAGAAGAAAATCGGCTTCCGGAGCCCAACAACAGGGGAATACGTACACAATGCCTTTTTAGTGCCAACAACGCAGGAGCATTTAAGGCAGCGAAATGAGGCATTCAAAATATGGGCAGATGCCACCTATGGAGTAATGAGTCGCTTATCCGAATTCGCACGCACACTCATTACAAGCTGGCATGCCACCAGTGAAATGTTCCGTGAGTATGATAATCAGTATCCCGACAAAATTCGTCAGTTCTACGAATTTGCTAGGGATGAAGACCGCTTCGTTATTCAAGCTTTCGGAAATCCGCAAATCGATCGATCGAAGGATGCGGTCGGGGCAAGCGATCTCGATGCACATTTAAGAATTGTACGCAAAACAAGCGAAGGCATATATATCAAAGGAGCCAAGACGGTTGCTACCGGTGCTCCGTATGCCCACGATTTAATTATTGCCCCTAACTATCAGGTAAAAGACACGAATCCCGAGTATGCGCATGCTTTGATCGTACCCTTAAATGCTGAGGGCATTCATATGATCTGTCGTGAATCATATGCCTCAACGAACATGGATGAACACCCGTTAAGCGCTCGATTTGACGAAATGGATGCGGTCATTGTTTTCGATAATGTCTTCATACCATGGGAAAGAGTGTTGCTGCATGATCATCCGGAAGCTGTCTGGAAGTTCTATAACACACTGAAATCCAACGCGCTTACCTTTCATCAAACCGTCGTTCGGTTAGTATCCAAGTTAGAATTCATTACCGGCATAGCGTTTGCTATAGCAGAATCGATTGGTGTCCATACCTTTTTGAATGTACAAGAGAAGCTAGGCGAATTAATAACGCAGGTAGAAACGATTAAAGGTCTGATGCACGCCTCCGAAGTGACAACCAGAAGAGATCAATTCGGCATGTTAATCCCCTCTTCCGTTCCATTGCAAACAGCAAGAAACCTGGGAATGCGATTTTACCCACGAGCGATAGAAATCTTGCAGCAAATTGGAGCCGGCGGCTATACCCAAACACCATCAACGACCGTTGAGAATAGTGGAGAAATTCAAGCCTACATAGAGACCTACTATCGAGGAGCTAACGTTTCCGCCGCTAAGAAGGTCAAGCTGTTCAAAATAGCATGGGATATCGTTGGAAGTCCGCTCGCTTCTCGCCATGAGCTGTACGAACGATTGTATGCAGGCGATCCTTCGCGAATGTATGCCATTCAGTACCTTGCATCCGACAAAAAAGCTTTAGAGGAACGCCTAGAGCAGTTCTGGAATTCCGCTGGAGGGAGTGACGCCGTAGATGAATTTAGGGGAACAGTATTTGCAACGGATAAATGATGGCCGAAAGGTCTGGTTAAGGAATCAAGTCATTGATCATGTAGCGAAGCATCCTGTCTTCGCGGAGACGACACGAACGATCGCCGATCTGCTAAATAAACAGACGACCCCCGAAACTTGCGAAGAATTGAGTTATACCAACCAGGATAATACGTCTCGTACGAATATGGCATTTCTTGTACCAAGATCTATAGAGGATTTATTCAGACGACATAACGCTTTCAAATATTATGCGAATGCGACATTTGGCGTAACGGATGGGCTGTCCCAATATGCCCGATCGGTGCTTACTGGGCATTATGCGAGTCGGAACTTTATTGGAATTGGCAATCATTATTCAAGAAAGCTTGAGGCGTATTACAAGCTTGTTAGCGAGAATGATCTTCTGTGTACGATTGCCTCGCACGATCCTCAGGAAAATCGATCGCATCTGCCTTCCAAGCTAGACGGCTCTGATTCACGATTGAGAGTTGTTAATGAAACGAAGGAAGGAATTATTGTACGGGGAGCAAGAATGGCTGCGGCAAATGCTCCTTATGTGGACGAAATTCTCATCTCATTCTATGACCCGCGATCACGAGAGGATCAACACCATGGCAGTATGTTTGCCGTTGCAGCCCATACACCTGGCGTACATATCGTTTGCCGTGATTCTTTCGTGACAAAGGAAATTGAAAACCATCCTCTCAGCGGACGTTATGAGGATATGGATTCTGTAATCATTTTTGACGACGTGTTGGTTCCTTGGGAACGTGTATTTATCGCGAGTGATCCCGAGGCAATCAAGAAAGTCCAACAGGATCCTGTTGCCGCAGCCTTGGCGCAGCATCAATCTGTTGTTCGTTTGCTTAGCAATCTCGAATTTATTGCAGCCGTAGGTCATGCGCTGACATCAGCGAGTGAAGTCAAAACACTGCTGCATGTTCAAGAGAAAATGGGCGAATTGATTATCCAACTGGAAGCCATTAAAGGCTTGCTCCTATCCGCTGAGCACCGCTCTTCTCCAATCTACGAGAATATATGGTTGCCTGACGAAAGAACGCTTCATACGGCACGCAATCTAGGTGCGCGCTTCTATCCGCGCAGTATTGAGATTCTACAGCAAGTGGGTTCGGATACACTCTTGCAGAATCCTGCAACTCTTGAGGAATTTAATGGTCCGATCGGTCATTTATTGCGCAACTATTATCGCGGAGCAGATCGAGAGGCTTTAGAACGAACGAAGCTTATTAAGCTGGCTTGGGACTTGGTTGGAAGTCCCCTTGCAACTCGCCGAAAAATTCAAGAGCAATTTTTCTGGGGAGATCCCGTACAAGCCCTCGCCGTTCAGTATGAGAATTATCCCAAGGAGTCGCTGACCGAAGCCGTGTGGAAATTAGTTGAAACCAAATCAAGGTGAAGATACGAATCAACCTTGTGTAAGGACCTGAGGAGTGAAAATCTTGTCTTCAACAATTCGTGGACATACAGAGTCTAGTCTAGATGTGCCAGCATTAGAGTCAGAGGACAATGCAGCCAAAATTACGATCAGCAACGTTGGCAAGGTCTTTGTATCAGACAATAAATTGACCACCGCGTTGACAAAGACCAACCTCATCGTACGTGACGGCGAGTTTCTCGTCATTGTAGGACCTAGCGGATGCGGTAAAACAACCTTGCTTCGCATATTAGCCGGGTTAGAGACGCCAAGTTTCGGAGAAGTGAAAATAGCCGCATCGAATTCCGATCGTCCTCTTCATTCGATGGTCTTTCAGGAGCGTTCGATCTTTCCTTGGATGCGCGTGATTGATAACGTCGCTTATGGTCTGCGGGTTCGTGGCGTAAACCGGCGGGTTGCATTAGAAAGGGCGAATGAGTTTATCGCTAAAGTTGGACTCACGAAGTTTGCTCAAGCTTATCCCCATGAGCTATCAGGCGGTATGAAGCAGCGTGTCAGTATTGCCCGTGCTTTTGCCAATGATCCTGAAGTGCTTCTGATGGACGAGCCGTTCGCCTCGCTGGATGAGCAGACCAAGCTCTTAATGCAGGAAGAGCTGCTGCACATCTGGGACGAGAACAAAAAAACAGTTGTCTACGTGACTCACAGTCTCCAAGAGGCAGTATTGCTAGGCGACAGAGTTATTGTTCTTTCTGCGCACCCTGGTCGAATCAAGGCAGAGGTAACCGTGAACTTCCCGCGTCCAAGATATCATCAATTGACGACAACACCGGAATTCTACGCACTCACATCCCATCTATGGGAGCTGCTTAAGGACGAGGTAGTTACAGCTAATCAGCTTGATGGTCTATATACCAATCAGGAATGAGGAAGAAGGATTCAACATGAGCCCAGACCTAACATCCAAAGACGGGACAGCCCATATAAGCAGAGAAATTCTGCGTGCGAATCGAAATCGCAAGATCTTACATCACTCCCTCTCCATCGCAATGCCATTTTTCTTACTGTTGTTGTGGGAGATACTTTCAAGGCAAGGTTGGATAGATACTCGCTTTTTTTCGATGCCTTCTCAAATCGCCGTAGCGTTTTGGAAGCTTATCGAGAACGGGCAGCTCCTAAAAGACGTGACTGCGAGCCTCACCCGTGTTCTGGTCGGCTTCGCGATTGGAGGAATACCCGGTATCATCATCGGTATTCTAATGGGGCAGTCTTCGGTCATTCGCTCCCTGCTGAATCCGATTGTAGCGGCGATCTATCCGATTCCAAAGCTGGCGATTTTACCGTTGCTCCTCTATATTTTCGGGTTGGGTGAAGCCTCCAAATACGCTGTGATTGCAATAGGCGTTTTCTTCATTCTGGTCGTGAATACGATGACCGGAGCGATGGGAGTGCCCGCCATCTTCACGGAAGTAGGCAAAGAATACGGCGCCAGCCGGTTAACCATTTTCCGTACGATCGTATTACCTTCAGCCTTACCCGTTATCTTCGCAGGTATTAAGCTGGCCTGGGGTACTGCGTTTCTTCTCATCGTAGCGGCAGAATTTGTCGGCGCCAAATCCGGAATCGGTTATTTGATCTGGAACTCGTGGCAAGTGTTCTCCATCGAGCAAATGTATGTCGGACTGATCGTAATTGCATTTCTAGGGTTTATCACGCTGTTAATTCTAGATGGGCTGGAAGCGAAATTATTACCTTGGCGCAAACATGTTTGACTGGGAGTGATCGTCTATGAACCACAAGGTAATCTATGAAAAACGAAAAGATGGCGTTGCCTCCGTCGTCCTTAATCGGCCGGATAAACTAAACGCATTAGATGTTGAAGCAAAGCTCCGGCTAGGCGAGATATGGGACGATATTGCGGAAGACCCCGAGGTGCGTGCCGTCCTGCTCTCAGGTACAGGATCACGCGCTTTCTGTGCTGGATCGGATATTAAAGAAATGTCGCAAACAGGAAACATCATATCTACCAACGGCCTTCAGCGGGCACTGCCTAGCTTAACGAGACCTTTGGATAAGCCCGTTATTGCCGCATTGCATGGTTACACTATCGGGATGGGATTAACGTTAGCCATCCACTGCGATATTCGTATCGCTGCGAAGAATACCGTGCTGGGTTTTCCGGAAGTTAAGCACGGTATGCTCTCTGGAATTAGCGCCGTTCGACTTCCGCTAATTATTCCTACTGGTTATGCGATGGAGCTGCTCCTTACTGGCGAGACGATTACAGCAGAAGAGGCTTTACGTATCGGTTTAATTAACCGCATCGTAGATGGAGACGTACTGGAAGAGGCTGAAAAATTAGCTGTTAAGATTGCTGGTCTGCCAACGCCGGGCGTTCAGGCTACAACCCGTTTAGCTCGAATCGCTATACATGACATCGTATTGGCGCATACTGCCGATATTGATCGAGAGCGCTTAGGTATCGAACAAGCCGCCGGCTTCGTCGATCGTGCGCGTGCATTCACAGAAAACAGAAATACTTCCAACAAAAATAAACCCGGAGAGTGATCACCATGCATAAAAAATTGACAAAAAACCTCCTATTTAGTGTTTGCCTTATTGGGCTCCTGCTCGTAGCTGCCTGCGGTACAGCGAATAAAAACGTTACTAACGACAATGCGGCCAAGAATACTTCCGAACCTGTTCAAACTTCATCGCCAGTGAAGAACGAGCCGGCCAAAGCGCCAACTAAAATTAAGGTCGGAACTTTAAAAGCATTAGCTGATGCACCTATCTACATCGCTCTGGAGAAGGGCTATTTCAAACAACAAAACCTTGATGTAGAGGATGTCGCTTTCGAGACCGGGGCTGCGATGATTACTCCGCTCACCGCAGGTCAAATCGAGGTAGGCGGCGGCGGAGTAAGCGCCGGATTCTACAATGCGCTTAGCCGTGGCTATGATATTCAAATTGTCGCAGACAAAGGCCATGTCGGCAGCGACAGCAATTATGTAGCTTTCTTAGTCCGCAAGGAATTGATCGATTCAGGCGAGATCAAAGACTTTAAGGATTTGCGCGGCAAAAAGATCGCCATTGTCTCCGCAACGGGTTCCAACGCCGCTCATCTGTCTGTTGCCCTAGAAAAAGGCGGTCTTACCTTTGACGACATCGAGCTGATTGAGATGACCTTCCCTAACATGGGAACGGCTTTCGGAAGCGGCGCTATTGATGTAGGCATTATTCCCGAGCCGTTCGTTGCTCGATATGTAGAAAACGGTCTTGCCGTGAATTGGAAAGGCGTAAATGATGTTATCCCAAATGCGCAAACAGGCGTACTGTTCTATTCCAACAAATTCGCTAAGGAAGATCCTGAAGCAGCTAATCATTTTATGGTTGCCTATTTACAAGGGGTTCAAGATTACAATAATGCCTTCTTCAAGAAAGAAGGCTACGATGAGATCGTTAGCATCTTAACAAAGTACACTACTGTAAAAGAAGCTGATCTCTATGAGAAAATGGCCCCTGCCGGACTCAATGCCTCCGGAGAAATCAATCAAGAATCGCTTGAATTAGATTTCAATTGGTATAAATCGCGGGGCTTGATCGAAAAAGAAATTGATCTTAGTCAAGTCATTAACTCCTCTTTCTTAGAAGCTGCTCAAAAAGAACTCGGCAATAAATAATAGTAGATAGAGAATAACAGCCTTCGTTCGGAGTAACCTACTCCAAACGAAGGCTGTTATCTTTGTAGACCTATTTTTTTATTTTTAGAAAGCTAGCCGTTGAATAGGCCAATAAATTACCCTCTTGATCCTTAACCTCTCCCTGGGTCGTGAATGTACTGTTCGTTCTATGAACGACCTTACCTATTGCTGTAATTGTTCCCTTGCTTGCACTTGAGAGGAAATGGATCGACAATTGGGTCGTTACGACCGGATTAGATTCAAGTGATTTGATTGTGAGCCCCATTACGCTATCCAATAATGAAGCATAAATACCTCCATGAGTCGTTGCATGTGAATTCGTATGAATCTCAGGGTTAATCTGGAGGGAGATGACAGAGTTATTTTCCGATACGGACTCCACCTTCATCCCTATGTATTTCCAGAACGGTATTTGTTCATGTTTGTCTTTGATTTCAAGCAGATACTTATCCAAATCCTTATTGGTTTGTTCCACTTCTTCACCTTTTTTCCTACAGTATTATGGCAGCAGTTTGCCCGTCACAGATGCTTGGTCTCCGACCAGCAAGTGCTTTAATACTTTGCCGTAATGGGACCGGGGCAGACTTTCCACAACCTCGATCCATTTAGGCTTCATATAGCTGGCTAGATGCTCACGGCAATGATCGGAGATCTCTTGGTATGTTACGGAATGACCTGGCCGGAGTACAATGAATGCCTTCACGCTCTCTCCCCATTCCCGATCGGCCACCCCTAACACCGCCGCTTCAACAATAGCCGGATGCTTTACCAGCACATGTTCAACCTCCTGAGGCAGGATAGAGCTTCCGCCGCTGCGTATGACCTCTTTCTTCCTGCCTACCACATACAAGTAACCCTCCTCATCCAGATGACCTAGATCACCCGTATGAAATTCGCCATTGTAGAGTACGGCATTCGTAAGATCAGGCTGGTTCCAGTAACCCTGCATGAGGTTTGAACCCTGGATAACGATTTCTCCGTCTGAATGCGGCGGCAGTTCTTGCCCATCCTCGTTCTGAATGGTTACGCGATAACCCAGCATCTCACGACCAGCGCTTCGAATTAACCGTTCAGAACGTTCCTTATCTAAGGTAAACTCCTTAGGAGACAAATAACAGGTCCACGATGCCTCCGTCAGTCCATATAACACGCCAATCTTCGGACCTAACAATTCCAGATAGGAGCGGAACACATCCGGCTGGACGGCACCCGCTCCGATATCAATCGTATGCAATGTAGCTAACTCAGCCTGTACAATACCGCCATCCAATAGCCTCACAAGCTGTGTAGGGACCAAGGAGGTTGCGGTAGCTCGATGCTTACTTACAAGCTTACCTAACTGCTCGGCTTCAAACTTTCCGCCTAATACTACGAGTGCACCGCCAAATAGATGAAACAAGTTATTGATGGCTGCTATCGGCCAGAGAGGCCTTACATTAAGGAAGACATCGCTCGACACAACGGGTCTTCCTATTAACGCATTTGATATGATTTGACATAAGTTAGAGTGATTCAGCATGACCGCCTTAGGTTGACCTGTCGTTCCCCCCGTATAGTTAAGGCTTGCGAGAGTATCATGCTTTATCGGATTTGACCAGATAGGACTCGCCAGCTTAAGAATCTCCTCGTAGTCCAAAGCTTCTCCCGACTTCCCATCTGTCGATACTACGATAATATGGCCTAACTCTTGGCAGACAGCCGTGATCATCTCCAGATGCTTCTTGCTTACGATGATCGCGCTAGCGCCGGCATCTTTAAGTTGAGATACGATTTGTTCTCGGCTTAAGCGAGGATCGAGCGGAACTCTGACAAGTCCTCCTGCCATCACGCCATAATCTGCCTCAAGATACTGTCGACTGTCATCATGCAATAACGCCACACGATCACCTAGATTTAGCCCTAATCCGATAAGCGCATTGCCAACTCTATTTATTCTGGATACGAATTGAGACCTTGTCCAAGTTACCCCATCCTGATCAACCAGAGCCGGCTTATTAGGAGCTTGACGGGCAAATCGGTTGAAATAATAAGATAGATTCAATGTTCTCTCCATCCCTTCATTACGATCCTGCCGGATACGCCACGCTGCTCCAGAATGGAATGGGCCTCTGCGGCACAGGAAAAGGGAACGATTCGATCAATAATAGGCTTTACTTGCCCAGAGCTTATGAGATGAAGTGCACGCTGAACATCTTGCAGCGTTGGATTACCCGACCCTTCAATACGCAACCGTCGACTAATAACGAGCCCTGGATCAAGCTCGACTTTCTTCATCTCTGTATTACCCAGCACAACCGCAATTCCGTTCGGGGCAAGACACCGCAAGGATTCGCCAAAAGTGGAGCTTACTACATTTTCAAGCACCGCTTGAACACCTTGCTTTCCCGTAAGCCGCCATACTTCTGCAGAGAACTTAAGATCCGTACTTATAACGACTTCATCGGCGCCAACTGATCTAATGATCTCTTCTTTGGAAGCGGAAGATGTAATCCCGATGACTCTCGCACCTCTGCTTTTGGCTACTTGAATCTGATGAAGTCCGAGACCTCCGCTTGCACCGGTGATGAGCACGGTGTCCCCGGGATGTACATTTGCTACTGTCACGACGGCTCTCACACTAGTACCGATTGGGCATACAGCTAGTGCTGCAGCTTCTGGCAGAATATTTGCAGGAACAGGAATAACATTCCTGCTCGGGACACAGACATACTCCCCATAACCTCCCGGGCGGTTAGAGCCAAGAATGCCACTATTTCTACATAGATCTTGGCGGCCTCTTAAGCAATATTGACATTGATTACAGAACATCCGATGGAAGAGCACGACCGGTTGTCCGATTTGAAGGCCGCTCACTTGTTGTCCTAACTCTACTACTTCTCCAGCCACTTCATGTCCCAAAATACTCCCTGCCTGCGGTCCATGCAGCTTACCGGCTCTGTCCAATAGATCATGGTAGCAAATTCCCGTCGCTGTTACTTTTACCAGCACTTCGCCAAGACTGGGTTTAGGCTTTGGAACGTCCTGCACGACTAAACAATCCGGTCCTCCAATATCTCTCATAACTACAGACTTCATTGTTTGTATTCTCCTTTTGCGTCCGCATGTTATCCACTGTGAAAAGCATAGAAAAAGCTCTTAAAAACCTTGCCCACTGAGCAAGATTTCTAAGAGCTACCAGTTGTCTGGAAAGCTTATATCATGTAAAAAAGGGACTAATCCTATTGTTTTTAATGGGTTAAAATATATCACGATTCATATAAATCGTCAAATTTTCATTCATGCAATACGTCGGTTGCTAAGCCTACTCATAGGCCTCCTCGAAATAAACCATGCCGTAGCCAGCAACGCAAACGCCACCAGAATTCCCGACTCTCCCGTCCAGAGCAGTGCGTTCTTGCCTTGCGAGAAAGCATCGAAGACATCCTGGATTACCGCATTCCAGGATGCATGCAGGAAGACTGCAGGCCATACGCTGCCGGTTTTCAATCGCATACGTCCAATGATGTAGCCGAAAGAAGCGATCGAGATCATAAATAGGAGAACGGACAGCGCGGGGTAGGGACCGGAATTATAATTCCCGGCTATCATCACAGGAAGATGCCATAGCCCCCAGATGATTCCGCTGATCAGCATCGGGTAGGGAATGCGCGCGTCGATCAGCCTGGTGAGCATATAACCCCGCCAGCCAAGCTCTTCTCCCACGCTTCCAATCAGACCGACCGCGGTGCCGACAATCATTTGCAAAAGTAACATGGCTATGAATGTAATCGCAGGCGAAGCCTTGATGAACGTGTCCGGAGTGACGTATTCCACCAGCCCCGTTATCCAAGCCGTTCCGTATGCGACCAGGCCAATAACTACTGGAAACAACAGAATAAAAGGCAATGTCCTCCGTGCAAGCCGCCCCCCTATCTTCAAGGAAATATCCGCTGCTCCTTCACGCAGCAGCACACGCGCTAGGATAGAGGCCAATCCTGGTGCCCACATTAAGAATAAGACAAAGATCTCGGACTTCATTGCCAGCACATAGCCTAGCGTGGAGAAGGGGATAAGTATAGCAAAGAAGACGAGAAGTCCTCTTCTGGAAAGGCGAGTACGCTCCCTCTCTCTATCCGTACTTACAGCAGGAACACTGTGAGAATTGCTTGTCATGATGATAGCTCCTTATTTCGAGTTATGTATGTTCTTTTAGAATCATAACAATAGCTCCACCCTGATCAGAACCAGCCCAGGTGGAGTTTTTGCCCCGACCAAAGCCTCGTTAGAATGCGACTTCAGTCTGTAATAAGCAAGAGAGCACTTCCAGAAGATGATCTGAAAGTGCTCTTGCGCTATTCTGTAATGACAAACTGAAGGGCCATCCTCTTTCGTTGATCTTATAGATTTTCGAGTTCTTTTACTTCCATGACTTTCTTGTCAAACCGATACGCTGCAGTGATATTTTTTATAATCTCAGTATTCTCGTATGCAAGGGAACCCTCAGACTCTAAAGTATCAAAGATTGAAAAAGAGATGATGCCTGTAAGGACATCATCTCTCAAAACTAAGATTCTCCTTTAACGAGTTTCCGAATGATCTCAATCGGCGCTTTCGGTATACGGTCATAAGTGAGTAACCCGTTAATTTCCTGTTCTACATCGGTTAATTGGGTATAACAAAATCCTTGTATGATCGGCGACATACACATCGGTCCTATGACCGCCCGTAACCTCTGCAGGAAATCTTCCTCGTTATCCGCTCCTGAGTACCCCCAGCCTTCCCAATCGCTCTTTTGATAAGAGATACCCCCGAACTCAGTAACGAGAATCGGTTGTCCCTCGTAAAGAACTCCTCCAACGAATATCCTTCGATTGGCAGGCATGGCGTTCACCGCGCTTTCAACCGTCGCATAACGCTCTGTAAGCACCTCTTCCTTCCACTCGTAATCATGAATACAAACTAAATCAGTCTGCATCATTTCCCATCCATCGTTGAAAACAACTGGACGCGTATCGTCTAGTGACTTCAGAAGATGATACATAGACAGCCCGTGCTGTTGCTGCCTGCTATCGACTTGAATATTGGGCACGCCCCAGCTCTCGTTCAGAGGAACCCAAACAACAATCGAGGGATGATTATAATCCCGTTCTACAATCTCATGCCATTCTCTCGTAAATTTACGAACATATTCTTCCGAATAACTGTAGGCATTAGCGCATTCTCCCCATACGAGCAATCCCTGACGATCGCATTGATATAGGAAGCGAGGATCTTCCACTTTCTGATGCTTCCGTACCCCGTTAAAGCCCATCGCCTTCGTTAGCTCAATATCCTTAAGAACCGCATCTTCGGAAGGCGGAGTGAGTATGCCATCTGGAAAATAACCTTGATCAAGCACTAAACGCATGAAGTATGGACGGTTGTTCAAATTGAACTTTCCATTCTCGATGGACACCTTACGCATGCCGAAGTAACTATCGCACCGATCGGTCTCGATTCCGTTTACGAGAAGCTGAAGCGTAATATCGTAAAGGTTCGGTTGCTCGGGGGTCCACCAACGACCTAGACCGTGATCGTTAAAATCATGAAGCCGGATCGTACGCGTCTCTTCCCGATTTCTCACCGTAAAGCATTCTTCCGCTACTGCTTCGCCTTGAAAACTAATGCATAACCTCATCCGAACGTCCTGTTGTCCAGTCAAGCCGGACGTAAACATTCGCACCTCGATATCGTTCTGGTCAATATCCGGCTTGAATTTTACTTTAGCCAAATGAACAGGGTTAACCGGTTCCAGCCAGACGCTTTGCCAAATGCCGGTTGTCCGAGTATAGAAAATGCTTGCCGACTTCTCTTCCCAATACTGCTTGCCACGAGGCAACGTCAAATCCTTACTATCGTCCCTGGCGCGAACGACAATGATATTTCCTTCGTCTTTCAGAAAATGGGTAATATCGGCATGAAAAGGAGTATGCCCACCTTCATGGATTGCCGCTAAATGTCCATTGATCCATACGTGCGCCTCATAATCTATCGCACCGAAGTGAATGACGATTTGCCGGCCGCTCCATCCTTCCGGAACGTCGAACCTTTTACGATACCAGACCAAATCGTGAAAATCGGTGTCGCCAATTCCGCTGAGAGGGCTCTGGTAGGCAAAGGGGACGCGAATCGTTCGTTCAAAGGGCTTTTCTTGAACGTACCATTTATCCCGATCCCCGACTCTATCGTCGTCATAAGCGAATTCCCAATCTCCGTTCAGGCTGATCCACTCCCGACGTTGAAGCTGCGGACGCGGATACTCCGGTCTGGGCATAGGAGTAGGGTTCATGCTTATCAAGCCCCTTCCTCTTCCGTTGAAGCGCCGATTCGGGAACGTCGGATTTCTTCCTCAAACCTATCGCACGCGGCGTTCTTCACTCGCTTCAAGGTCCCGTCAGCTTGCTGCTCCAACGTAACCAATCCGAAAGTAACGATATTCTCCTCTAGCGTCTGGTCGTTGTTTCGATAAGGCCAGTCCACCATATCGAGGAACGGGAACCAAGTCACGCCGATCAGATCGACGCCCCTGTCCGCTATTTTCCTGCAGGAGACGAATAACTCCTCCATCCAGTCGATGCGTTGCTCGATGGTTCCTTTGTAGCTTGTTTCGGTTATGAAAACAGGCTTCTTGTAGCGCCTGTAAATATCTTCTGCGATTTGGATCAAATGCTCGCCGGTTCCGGGAATGACCGAAGGAACGAGCTCCCGATCCAACGTTTCCCGTGTAATCTCGTTAACGGAGAATTGCGGGTAGTAATTAATGCCTACGATGTCAAGTTCCACCGCGCGCTCCCGATACCAGGAGAAATCTTCTTCGGTCATGCCTTGATCAATAAGCCAAGCATACAGCGGATGACCCTTACCGACTAATCCTTGAATCAGTTCCCACATCATGTAACGGATCTCATTCCATAAGGCGGTTTCTTTCGTAAGCGATGGATCGCTCGTTACGAACAGCTTTGACGCTTCCACATGCACGAACAGCGCATCGCTTCGTTGTTTCCGAACCGCCTCCATCGTAAGAATGATCCCTTTGGACAACTGCTTCATCAATTGCACGAATCCCAAATGACCCTTCATATAGGGCGGCCAAGTGCCCGTCCAGCCGGACCACTCTGCATTAATGTACGGCTCGTTCAGCGGAGTAAAGTAACGGACAAGCTCTCCGTACCGCTCGGCGAAAGCCGAGGCGTACGATGCGACTCGTTGCGGATATTGTCCGTTCATGAATTCGTTCTTGAGCCAAAGCGGAGTCCCGTAATGCATCAGATCGATAATCGGCGTCATTTCAGGGTGCAAGGTAAAATCCTTCATCACCGGATCCACCCACGACCAGTCGAAAACGCCAGGCTCCGGCTCCACTTTATACCATGGAATGCCGTAACGGATCATCGTTGCGCCGGTAGCACGGGCAGCGTCTAAGTCTTCTTTCCAGAATCGGTAGTGCTGCGTCAGTTCGTATTCATCCAGCGTTCTCTCTTGTCTGTTCGTTTGACCGATAAACGTATCCTCTATGCCAAGCGCCCATATCCATGGTTCTTTCTCTCTCATCGGGTCCACTCCTATTTATTTAATTCCGGTAAAGGCTATGCCCTGAATGAAATATTTCTGTGCCATCAGGAAAGCGATAACCAGCGGGGCTAACGCCAACGACGCTCCCGCAGTCAACACGCCGTATTCGACCACATGTTGTCCCATGAACAACGCCAATCCCGCAGGGAGCGTCCGAAGGGTATTGTTATTGGTCATAATTAGCGGCCACAGCAGATCGTTCCAGTTGTACATCACATGGAACAACGCCAAGCTAGCCAGCGCAGGCTTGGCAAGCGGCAAAATAATGTTCCAGTATATTCGGAATTCGGAGCAGCCGTCGATTCTAGCCGATTCGTCCAGCTCTTTGGGAAGTCCGATAAAAAATTGGCGTAGCATGAAGATGCCGAATGCGTTCGTTGCGCGTGGCAGAATTAGACCGATCCAGGTGTTGATCCAACCGAATTTGTTCAGCATGATAAACAGCGGAATCATCGTAACTTGAACCGGAATCATCAACGCAACAAGCACTAACACAAACAATAGGTTTTTTCCGCGGAATTGAAGTCTGCCAAACGCATACGCAGCCAACGAATCGAGCAGCAACGACACTAAGGTCACGCCGCCGGCGAACAAAACCGTATTTTTTAAATATTGCATAAACGGGATCCGACTCCAGACATCATGATACGCAGACAAAGTAAACGTGTCCGGCCACAGAGTCGGAGGGAAACTCACGATTTCGTTTTCCGGCTTCAAGGAAGTCAGCACCATCCATAAGAACGGGAATGCTATTGCGACTGCTGCAAGAAAAAGGAGAACGTACGAAACCGATCTGCCAGCAACTTGCCTCATTTATTTCACCCTCTAGTTTGTTTCGTTAAATTTGAATATCCGCAGTTGCAACAACGTAATAAGAAGCACGACTACGAACAACAACGCGGATGCGCTGGATGCATAACCCATATCCAGTTCCTCGAAGCCATAATGATAGATGAAATAAACGATTGTTTCCGTCTTGAACACCGGGCCTCCCCGGGTCATGACGTACACCTGGTCAAATACTTGGAAGGAGGAAATGATCGATATAATGACGACAAATAGCAGCGTATGACGCAGCATTGGCAAGGTTACGCTCCAGAACCTTCTTACAGGGCCTGCCCCGTCCAGCTTGGATGCCTCGTATACCGATTCCGGGATTTCCTGTAGGCCGGCAAGAAAAATAACCATATTAAAACCAATATTTTTCCAGACTGCGACCATGATAACAGCCGGCATTGCCCAAACGGGATTTCGCAGCCAATCTTTAACCGGGATACCCCATTCTTGAAAATAATGCGAAATCAGCCCGATGTCAGGATCGAGCAAAAAGCTCCAAATAATCGCGATGACAGCGAAAGATGAGATAACAGGCAAAAAGTAGATCGCTTTGAAAAACGTCATCCCGCGAAGCGGCAAGTTGATCAAGACAGCCAACAATAGCGAAAGCACGATTCCTAATGGAACGGACAGCAGCGTATAATAGCCCGTCTGCCGGACGGAATTCCAGAACCTCTCATCTTGCATGAGCGCACGATAGTTACCCAATCCGACGAAAGGATGCATAGCGTCGAATAAGTTCCAATTATAGAAGCTTAAAATAAACGAATTTATAATCGGCCAAAATACGAACAATCCCAGGACGAGAAAAGAAGGAAGAAGGAAGTAGAGCGCCGTCTTTTCCTGCCCGAGAAACCATTTCCCCCGCTTTGCATGCATGGGTTTCCCTCATTTCTGAATGGAGCCGAACCCTTCAGGCTGGCTCCATTCCACTCAAATTCGAATGCTTATTTTCCCGATAGCAGCCCGGACAATGTCTTGTCCGCATTCTGCAGCACTTCTTCGACAATCTTTTTATTTATCGTTATGAATTGAATAGCGGGAACAATCGCTTCATCATTAATATTCGCGTAATTTTCAAGTCCGGATAAGTAAAAACGGGCACTTGAAGACGTGGCAGCAAACTTCGGCACGAAGGCGTTCTCCTTGAGTTTCTCGTTATCAAGCATATCGGTTCGAGTTGGCGGGAAGCCGCTATTTAACGATAAGTACTCCTGTGATTCCTTGCTATTCCAGAACTTCATGAATGCTAAGATTTCGGCTTTATGCTTGGTGTTCTTGCCAGCTACTAGAGCTACGGAATCAGCTAGCGTAACCGGTCCCCCCGGTCCGACCGGAATTGGGGCCACATCGTAGTTAAGACCCGCGGAAGTGTAGCCCGCCGTCATCCAAGGACCGTTCATTTCCATCGCCGCTTTGCCGGACTGAAACAATTTATCCGCTTCAGCGCCCGTCAGTCCGGTTGGCGTTATCTCTTTATTGTTAACGAGATCGGACCATACTTTGAAAGCCTCGACCGTCTTCGGATCAAGCATCTTGCTTTGCCCTTCGGCTTCGAAGTCTCCGCCGTTGCCCCAAACCAAAATTGGCCACATTGGAATCGTGGCATGATCCGCAAGCACAAGCCCGTACTGCTTGTCATTTCCGGACGTCTTCGTCGTCTTTATGATGGCATCCTGCCATTCAGCCCAGGTCGTTGGCGGCTTCTCTGGATCAAGTCCCGCTGCTTTAAATAAATCTTTGTTGTAATACAGCATCAGCGTCGCGAAGTTCGCAGGTGCCGCATACCACTTGCCTTCGTATTTCAATACTTCCGTAAGCCCCTGCGGGAACATTTCTTCCGTCAGATCGCCTTTGTAAAGCTCATCGAGCGGAAGAATCAGATTCGATTTGGCATACTTTGGAATTAAAGAGTAGCTGAATGCTGCCATATCGGGTCCTTCGCCTGTCATCCAAGAGGTTGGAAGCTTGGCCAGCAACGTATCCCATGGCGTAATGTCCATCTTAACGTGAATGTTAGGTTGGGAATCGTTGAACTTTTGTACTAGAGCTTCATAAGCCGGACGGTCTGGACCCGTGAATCCGTTCCAAAAGGTCAGTTCGACCCTCTCCCCGGTAACAGCTCTTGCCTCCGAGTTCGGCGAGCTTCCGGCGTTGCCTTTATTGTTCGAGCCGTTGCCGCAAGCCGCAGTTAATAAGACGATCATTGATGTAACCATCGCGAGCGCTGTCATTTTCCCGTAACCTTTAATTTTCATGTTGCTACCTCCCCATTTAACTTAACTTCCCATGGTGCCATTTCTTTACCTAAGTTAACGATTCTATGGCTTGAGAGGCTATCACCTCCTTAAATTTAAATCGATTTAAATTTTGAATAAAAAATTACGGAAGATTTTTTTACCCTCCGCAAGATTCCCTGATCATTAATTTCGTTTGCAGCACCGTTTTCTTCTCGATGTCCTCTCGCCCATTCAAAACACCAAGTAATTTCTGTGCCGCAAGGATACCGGTTTGCTTCATGGGCTGGTGTACTGTCGTTAACGTCGGATGAAACATGCTAGCCATATCGATATCGTCGAATCCCACTACCGAGATTTGTTCCGGAACCTTAATCCCTCTCTCCAGCAATTGCTTCATCGCCCCAATGGCCATCAAATCGTTGCCCGCGAATAAAGCATCGAAAGGGATCTGACGATCGAGCAGTTCCGCCACCCCTTCATATCCCGCTTGCACGGATAAATCTTTCTCGATAACGAGCTCCTCGTTAATAGATATCTGATTCTGTTGATGGGCTAGCCGATACCCTTCCAACCGATCTCGCCAGACTTGGTGGTTCAATGGGCCTGTGAAGTGGACGATCTTACGCCTACCAAGCTTCAGCAGGTGATTCGTCGCAGAGAACGCTCCCGTTACATCGTCTCTCTCGACAGTATAGATGTCATTGTTAGACCATGGCCCAAGGTACACGACCGGAAAACCGGAGTCGACCAAGCGCAGGAAATTCCGATCATACAACGAGGCTGAGGATACGATAACACCGTCGGCTCTTCGGTTTCGAAGCACCTTCTCGTACGCGGATTGCTCGTCACTCTCTTCCGCAGTCGTGGATAGAAGCAAGTTGTATTCGTTTTCGTTCAGCACCTCGGTGATCCCTTCCAAAAGCTTGGCAAAATAGGGATGAGAGAATACGTGATGCGACGTGTTCGGGATGATTAGCGCGATTGTCTCCGTCTTCTGGGATCGAAGACTTCTTCCTATCTCATTGGGGATATAGCGTAGTTTATCCGCCGCCTCTCTAACGAGTTCGCGAGTCTTAATATTAACGCGAGGATCATTGCCGAGAGCCAATGAAACCGTTGCAGGAGATACCCCAGCCAACCTAGCGACATCCTTCATCGTCGTATGACCGTTGCCATTGCTCATCATAAAAATCACCTTTTAAATCGATTTAATTAATTAATCTCAAGATAACATCGCTTTCATTCGCCGTCAACCATTATCTTAAGTGGAGTACTTTCTGTGCACGTACAAAGTAGACACGGGCTTTTGCCCTATTTATGATACGGTTCTCCGTATCATCTATAGAGCGAAATCGAAAGGCACCCGAGTTGGGTGCCTTCGGAAACAAGTATGCCCTTTTCACTAATCGTAATTGTCCGAATCAGAGTGGTACTCGCACAACTCAAGTCCCGTTTCCTCATCAACTAAACCTTCCCAATCAGGATCGAACTCAGTTGAACAGACCTCACACACCCCGACATTATGTTTATGTCCACAGAATGCATTATTATCGATGATTCATCTATTGTATCCGTTCTCTCACGCCTTCCGAAAAGAGGGCGAGTAAAATACGTCACAATGCATATGCTGAATTTTGTCCCAGTTGCCGGGATTGGTTGTGTCTGGAGAGCGGTGCTCCAGAATGGCCTGATATAGGGCGGTTTTTTGTTCCAAATGAGCAACGTGCTGCTTGGCTTCTTCGAGCTTAACGAGCGCCGCTTCTTTATGCTCCATCATGAGTGTGTAGCGTTGCGGAATGGTCGAATCCCCTTCGAGACAGAGGTCGACGTACATTTTAATGACTTCAATCGGCATCCCGGATTGCTTGAGGCATTTGACGCCATGCAGCCAGTTGATCGATTCTTCGTCGAACATCCGAATGTTGTTTTGATTGCGCTGTACGCTTGGCACCAGGCCTTTATCCGTGTAAAAGCGCACAGCGTGCTCGGTGAGTCCCGTTATCTGGGCGGCTTCTTTGACCGTTTGCATGTGTAACCCTCCTTGAAAAATAAAATTTTGAGAGACGGCTTGACTTCGTGTAACACGAAGGCGATAGGCTTATTGTAATCCAAATCGGCCGTAAGCGAAATCCTCGCTGAGGTGTCCGATTCCTGGGATTCGCGGTCGTTTGCCGTTTTACATTTGAACACTAGGAGGAGTTACAATGCAAACCGTAACATTGAACAACGGAGTGAAAATGCCGATCATCGGCTTCGGTGTCTACCAGATTCCCGATGCTGAAGAATGCGAGAATGCGGTATATGAAGCGCTGATGGCTGGTTACCGTCTGATCGACACAGCCGCCGGTTATCTGAATGAGGAAGCAGTCGGACGTGCGATCAAGCGCAGCGGCGTACAGCGTGAGGAGCTGTTCATCACAACCAAGCTCTGGGTTCAGGATGCCGGCTACGAGAGTGCCAAGCTGGCGTTTGCCAAATCCTTGAAGAAGCTACAGCTCGACTATCTCGATCTGTACCTTATCCACCAGCCGTTCGGCGATTACTACGGCGCTTGGCGTGCGATAGAAGACCTGTACCGCGAAGGCAAGGCCAAGGCGATCGGTGTCAGCAACTTCCTGCCCGATCGTCTGATGGACCTCATCGTACATAACGAAATCGTGCCCGCCGTCAACCAGATCGAAACGCACCCGTTCTACCAGCAGACTGAGAGCGCGGCTTTTATGAAAGAGCAGGGAGTTCAACATCAGTCGTGGGCACCGTTCGCTGAAGGACTTAACGACATGTTCGGCAACGAAGTGCTGGCCTCGATCGCAGAAAAACACAACAAGTCCGTCGCCCAGGTCGTGTTGCGCTGGCTTGTTCAGCGTGAAGTCGTTGTAATTCCAAAATCGGTGAGAAAAGAGCGGATTGTGGAAAACTTCGACATTTTCGATTTTGAGTTGAGCGCGGACGATATTGAACAAATTTTCACCCTCGATACGCGGGAAAGTCTTTTCTTATCCTACCACGATCCGAAATTCGCCAAGATGCTGGGCACCTTGAGAGTCGATCTGTAAACCTTGATCGAACCGTTTATCCTCATCTGGTGAAGCCTATGCGCAACAATTAGCAAGAGAGGCAATGGAAGATCATGTGTGACGAGAAGGAGAACGCCGCATTGGACGTTCTCCTTTGTTTGGGCTTAGTGGAGCGTGTGGTGCTGTGGAGGTAGAACAATGGCTGGCAAAACACGAAGGGAACTTCTACTATGACCTAGGTAGAAGCGGAAAGAACTCCGTTATGGAGATCGGCAAAGAATTTGTTCATGCGAAAAGTTTTATCCGATAGAATGTTGGACGTGTTCTTTACCGCATGTATTGATATGACATGTGACAGCGGAGAATACAATACATCAAAAATTTCGCCGTCACTTATGGTAAGGTTCCCCGTACCATCACTAGACTAGAGTAAAGAACTGAAAATAAATTCAGCCCCTCCTCATCAAACCGTACTTGAGGTTTTCCCTCATACGGCTTTCCGATGTTCGTCATTCATGTGCATGCAACTTACAATAGCGTTTTAAG
>NZ_VNJJ01000003.1:0-165956 GCF_007786475.1 Cohnella terricola
GAGTCATGTTGATATTCCTCCGATGAATGTTGTCTCGACAACCTCATTCTAAGAGAGAACTTTCAACATGGCTTTATTTAATGTTTACCAACAGCCATTTTACACAATTATATGGACTCTACTCTGCACTGGGCCAATCCGGGAGAGTAACTCGAAAAAATCGAACAACTCACACCACAGTGGGGCAAACCGGGGGAGTTGCTCGAAAAAATCGAACAACTCGCGCCTGCACTGGGTCAATCCAGGGGAGTTACTCGAAAATTTGCACAACTCTCGCAGCGCCGAGATCATCCTTTCCCTTACGTTTATCCTACTCTGCCTTTGTATTTGCCTGTGTTCCTTAAATGAACTTTCACGGTGATACTTCGAATAGAAGCGCCATTTAGAATAAAAGGTTGGTTGTCGCGCAAAGCATGCCACTTGCGGGGATGATTGCGATACAGCGTCTCTTCAAGCTTCAGAACATCGACTTGTTTGTTTAAACCCATGCGGAAGCTCTCCATAATCTCGTCCCGCACGTGGTTCTCAGCCTGTTCTTCTAAAAAGCGGATCGGGACGTTCTTCAACAATTCGTCGAGAGTGGCGTCAAGTTTCAAGCGGATATCGAATACGGCTTTGCCGTCTTTCACATCGGATTTTACATCATATTGGGGGTTAATCAAGACAAGGTTCGCGACCACGGGGCCTCCCGAGGGGATTTGAACGAGCGATCGCCGCAACTGTCTCTGCGTCCACCGTGTTCCGGACAATTCTTGCTCGGATAGCCAGGCCGCCATTTTCTGCCCTTTGAAGAAAAACGCGCCGTTGATCTTGAGCATGGATTTGCCTTTTTTTTCTTCGCTCCAAACGTCCTTCGCGATCGAAATCGACGGCATAATGGCGGGCTCGCCAGGCTCCGAAATCTGTGCGATGATTCGATTGCCCTTCAGCGGTACGATAAACGAGCGTTGCGAATAAGTCTCCTCGGGCGAAATCATGATTGTATCGAGCGGAGACAGGTTAAACACCGATTTTTGGATAAAAATGTCGTGCAGATTCTCTTTCGTACCATATACGTAAATGTTATAGCGGACTTCCCCGAACCGGTAAAACGAGTTGTAAGCATCTTCGATCCCTTTTTTGAGTACGCTCTCCGAGAAAACGACTGCTTTTACATGTCCCCAGAATATTCGCATTTGCGAAGTGGCGTAAATCGAGGTCAACGATTCGCTAATCGTCCTGCCTACGCCTTTGCCGACCCAGATCGGAACGTTCTTGCCGATCTCCACATTCTCGTTCCGCCCGACGTTGGCGAAGTTCAGCAATTGAATATACGTAATATATTGGCCGTTCAAGTAATCGATACCGACCGCGGTGGCGTAGTCCATATTCTGAATGTCCTTGGAGTTCCAGCATCCGGATAAGAGGAGAAGCAGCAGCAAACCGAACAAAGAATAGGCGAGACGTATCATGGCGACTGCCCTTCCTGATGGTCGGGGTCCACCGGGTCGATGGTTCCGGGACGAGATCGGATTCGGTCCCAAGGCACTCGCAGGTAAGAAACTGCGAGATCCTTAACATTAAGAGGGGACAGAGGGGCAAGGTAAGAAACGCCGAAGGAGTGCAGCCTGGCCAAATACCCGATGAGCAAAACTAAGCTGAGAATAAGCCCGAACATCCCCAAAAAAGACGATACGACAAAGATGGCGAGCCGGATCAGGCTGATGACGGTGCTTAAAGACTGGTTGACCAGCGTGACAGATGTAACCGCGGTAATCGCCCCAACTACGACGACGGAAGGCGAGACGAGGCCGGCGCGGATAGACGCGTCTCCGATGATCAAGCCGCCGACGACCGTCAGCGTCTGACCGATGGTGCTCGGCAGCCGGACGCCAGCCTCGCGGAAAATCTCGAGCAGCAACAGAAGAATGAGCAATTCCATCTGCGCGGACAAGGGAAGGCCAAGGCGCGCCCCGGCGATCGTCGCCATCAAACGGAACGGAATCTGATCCTGATGAAAGGCGACAAGCGAGACCCATATGCCCGGAAGCGTTATGGACAGAAAAAGACTGACATACCGGATGATTCGAGCGAAGGATACGTAAGTGTAGTTGAAATGAACGTCCTCGGGCGATTTCATAATCAAGGATAACGTAGCCGGGCCGATCAGCACCATCGGGATGCCATCCACGATCAGGATAAACCTGCCTGCAAGCAGGCTGGAGACGATGAAGTCCGGGCGGCCGCTCGTATCGAAGACGGGAAAAACCGTATATTTGTTATCCGCCAACATTTCTTCCAACTGATTGATGCTGTAGATGCCATCCAGGTCGATCTTCTTCAACCTCTTGCGCACTTCTTCCAGGATTTTGGGAGATAGAATGTCTTCGAAGTACAGCAAACCGACTTTCGTTTTCGTTCTGCGGCCGAGCGTGAAGGCTTCGTAATTGAGTGTCGAGCTGCGAATCCGCTTGCGGATAAGCCCGACGTTTACGACGAGATCCTCCGTGAATCCGTCCTTCGGCCCTTTAATAGATATTTCGGTATTGGATTCCTCCGGCGTTCGCTGCGGACGATTGCAAATATTCATCTTGAACAGGCGTCCGCTCGCGGAGAACAGCATGAGCAGGTCGCCTTGAAACAAATACTCGGCAATTACTTCGGCATCTTCGGTCTCGCTTATCGGAATGAGCGGAAGAGTCCCCGTAATCATGCCGGATTCGAGCTTAAAACCGCCATTCTGGCGGAAAAACCGGCCCAATTCAGGAAGTACGACCTGACCGATCTGAACGGAGTCGCACATCCCTTCCGCGAACACCAGTACGACTTCGGAGCTTTTTTGATCGTCGAATTTGCACGGTTGCAGCTGCACGTCCGAGGAATTCGCGAACAAGGCGCGTAGTCTGGATTCATTCCAAGGTTCCTTGCCTGCTTGCGTTTGCTCGGTCATGTTGCGCCTCCTTTGGCCGTTTGGAGAATAACGATATCGCGATCCAAGCGAGCGAAAACGTCAAGAGGACAGTCAGGGAGATCGGGAAATAGTAATGGTACATCCATAGATAGAAGCTGTATTCGTTCATCGGAAATAACGCTAGCATCACGTAGCTCAAGGCGACGAGCATGATCAGCTTTTTTCTTAACCCGACCTCTCGGATAGGCAGCATTTCCAGAAACAGAAAGATGGAAACGCCAATCCGGACGCAAGCTCCCGCCTGCCACTGGTATATGGAGAAAAAATCGACGTGTTCGACATATGAGCCCAATTTAACGAGACGCCACTGTTCGTACGGAGACACCATCTGTTTGGCCGCTTCCGCGGGACCGAACTCCGTAATGGCACCTATAAGCGGTCCGAGCATGATATAGATCATAATGATCCCATAAATCGCGATCCCCCACGGGCGGACCTTCGACTTCAGTCGATGTTGCATCGCAATCAGGGCGATCAGCTCGACGAATCCCCCACCGGCGTAGACCATCCCTTCCAGAATGGGAGACAAGCCGTGTTCCATATAAGGCTTGAGAAGATTGAAATTTTTCTCGGGATAATTCGAAACGCTGACGAATATCCCGAGAACGATCACGAGCGGCAGAAGTATGCCCGACATGATCGCGATGACGCGAAGGCCCCAGAGGGCGTAGAGCGAGCAAAAGACGGTTAGCACCAAAGCCAGAACGAACTTCGGAGTGTTGGGCAAGTAGTTGGTAATCGTCCAACTCGAAGTATGGACGACCGTCATTGCCCCGATTAAATAAAAGTTCGCGCATATCGGAAGAGTGAGCAGCCAGGCAAAGATCGGATGAGTCCGTTCAGCAAGCCAAGGTCTTAATTCTTGCTGGCCGGACCGGTTCATGAACATGGCAAGCAGCAAGCACCAAGGGATGAACAATACGGCCGTGGCAATCACCGAAATCCAAGCATCCCTGCCGGCCGCATCAAGCAGCATCGGATTTACGGTAACGTGGTTGGTCAGCCCGTTCATCAGCATCAGAATCGTGCAAGCCTGAAAAAAATTGATTTTCCCTTTCACGGTCAATTCAAGATCACCTAAATAGTTGGCAAAGTTTTGTAACGAAGTTAATATGCTCCGATCCCTGATTTATATGTAGCGTGAAATGAAGGGGAAGGATATCCTCATACGGTCAACCGATGATGGAAAATGAAAAAATCTTAATCCGACAAATTAACATTTTTTATTCGCATATAGAATGACAAGCTTTTTACTCGCATATATGTACAATCAAGCCATTAACCACGAATAGCCTTCACCAAATTGATGAAAGAGGTGTAGTCGAATGCGTAGGATAACGATTCGGAATCTAATGATTTGCCTATTAGCGACAGCGCTCATATGGTCTCTCGGGACCCTTTATTCGTCCCTAACCGAAGCTTTATCGATCCAGCCCAAAGATCTTCATACGGACCAAGTCCCTCAAGATCCCGCGTCACCACCCCCGATTCCGGCAGTGCCGATCTCAAGTGTTTCGCAGACCGTAGACATCCCGAAAAACAAAGAAACCGAAGTACATATCTCGTCATCCGTATCGGCAAAACCGATTCAAACATACGAAGTGACCGCCTATTATCTTAACGTAAGAGCGAACGGTTACCCGAAATCCAAAATCATTAACGTCGTCGAGAAAGGTACCCGATTGGAGATCGTAGCCAAGACAGATAACGGTTGGTTGAGGATTAAGGGCGGCGGTTACGTGCACGGAGATTATGCCAAATTAGTCGATGTGCAAGCCGTTCCCGGCGAAGGAGCCAATCAAGCAGATCCGATTCAGGGGGGCAAGGAAGACGAGGAGGAGAGAAAAGCCGAGGAAGGTTCGGACAAACCCGCAGAGCCCGTGCAGCCTACATCGACGGTCGAGACGTTATCAGGGCTGTCGGAGGAAAATATCGCGGTCATATTCGAAGGGACTGCGCTCGCGGGTCACGGTTTGGAAAAAACGGTATTGGAAGTGGAAGAGGATTACGGAATCAACGCCTTGTTCACGATTGCCGTCATGAAGCTGGAGAGCGGCAACGGCAGCAGTACATTGGCCAAGAAGAAAAATAATCTGTTCGGGTTAAACGCTTCGGGCGCGAACCCTCACGATAAGGCATACAGCTTTGAAACGAAAGGGGACAGCGTGCGAAAGTTCGGTCAGCTTCTTTCGAACAACTACGTGGATAAAGGATATACGACAATCGAGAAAATCGCCGGGAAATACTGTCCTGCGAATTCCCAATGGCCGAAACTCGTAAAGAACATTATGAAGAAAGACTTCAGAAAGCTGAACGTTATTTAAACCAACCTTTCTCGTTAAAACGTTTGATCGCTTCGACTCGATTGCTGACGTTGAGCTTATCGAGAATAATTGAGATGTAATTGCGGATCGTTCCGGTCGTCAAATAAAGTTCCGTAGCGATTTCCTTCGTATTCTTTCCGTCGGCGATCAAGCCGAGTACTTCTTTCTCCCGGTCTGTCAGCGGGTTATCGTTCTCTTCGCGATAAGCGTCGTCGACCAATTCAGGTGCATATACGCGGCGTCCTGCAAGCACGCTGCGGATCGTGCTCGCCAGTTCTTCGCTCGGACTGTCCTTGAGCAAGTAACCGCCTACGCCGGCTTTAATCGCGCGTTCGAAATACCCCGTGCGCGCGAACGTGGTCAGTATAATGACTTTGCATGAAAGATCCTTGAGTTCTTCGGCGGCTTCGAGGCCGCTTTTGCCCGGCATTTCGATATCCATAACGCAAATATCCGGTTTTAGCATCCGGACGAGTTCGACCGCTTGCGCGCCGTCCGAAGCTTTACCTACGACTTTCATGTCATCTTCCAGATCGAGCAGGGAGCCAAGCGCTCCGAGCAGCATTCTTTGGTCTTCGGCGATCACGATGCGGATCATGATTTAATCCTCCTTTGGGAGCTTTACGATGTGCGGAATGCGCGCGATGAGCTTGGTGCCTTCACGCAAGGAAATCTCCAGCGTGCCGTTGACGAATTCCAGACGTTCTTTCATGCCTTGCAATCCGTGCCCTTGTCTGAAATTCAATTGTTCAGGACGGCTCGTTCCGTTATCCTGAACTTCCATAATCACTTCGGTCTCCGTCTGTTTTATCGTTAAAGAACAGAGGGTGGCGCCGCTGTGTTTCACCACGTTGTTAACGGCCTCTTTCAAGATCATGCTGAGCACGTTTTCGGTCAAGAGAGAGACGCCTGCCAGCATCGGGGTATCTTTCATCTCGTATTCGATCTGCGCGGCTTTGAGTATTTGTTTAATGCGCAGAATCTCGTCTTCCAGCCTCGTACCCCGCATTTGCGAGACGAGCATCCGGATTTCCTGCAATGCGGCTCTGGCCGTCGACTGGACGTCTTTGATCTCCGAGCGGGCGCGATCCGGGTTCTTGGTAACTAGCTTGTTCGCCAGATCGCTCTTCAGCCCGATGAGCGACAGCTTCTGACCTAACGTATCGTGAAGATCGCGGGCGATGCGTTGACGCTCCTCGAGTTTGACCAACTCGGAAATTCGCATATTGGCGTCTTTAAGCTGCTCCTGAAGCACTCCTTGTTTATTGCGATTATAGCTTCCGAGAGGCAGCAGGATGACGGCGAGAAGGCTGATCAGGATAAACGGGGTTTGCGTAATAAAAAACTTATCTTGCAAAATAAACCCCAGATTCACGGCGATAAAGCTGCTTACGATATGAACCGTGTAGAGCGTAATAAATCCGGCCTTGTTCTGGATATTGCCTATGAAGAAAGCCAGGAAAAAAGCGAAATAAGCGTAACTGAACAAAAGCGTCATCGCGATGGAGATCAAAATCTGGACGCTCGTTCCAACATAAACCGGCCAACCTTTGGCGTTCAAGGTAAGCCGGTAGCAGAAGAAGAACAGAATAATCATCAGGATGCCGGTAACGACCTCAATATTCGACGAAGAACGGAAAATAAAGTAAAACGGCAAAATGTAAAACATGAGCCAGACATAAGGGCTGATACCGTTTGTTTTCGGGAAAAGCTGGACTTTTTTTAGCCTTTTGTACATGATCATGCTCCTACAAGGTATCTTGTAGCCTATTTTAGCACAATGTTGCCGGTTAAGGAGAGTTAGGCGACTTCATCCTTTTTCCGCGTCTTAGCTTCGATCTTGGCCGTCTTCGATTGGGCGATAAGTCCTTTGATGTGTCCAAAAGTTACGAAAGTTCGGTTTTGCTCGTCCCATAATTTGAAGCGAAGCGCGCCGAAGCTTGTCGAGAGCGTGATTGTCGTCGCGCGCTGCAGAGGAGTTACGGACTCATGCGCTTTTTCGAGCAAGTAGTTAGGTACCCTCGGACTCAAATGATGAACATGATGGAACCCGATATTGCCTGTCATCCATTGCAATAGTCTCGGAAGCTTGTAGTAGGAACTGCCTTCCACGGCGGCTTTAACGTAACTCCATTCTTCTTCGTTCTCGAAGTAGGAATCTTCGAATTGATGTTGAACGTAGAACAGCCAGATGCCTGCAATCCCGGAAATCCAGAATACCGGCGCTTGAACGAGAAGGAAATCCTTCCATCCGATCATCCAGATCAGCGTGCCGTAAAGAACGGCAATTCCGACGTTCGTGATCCAAGTATTGCGCCGCTCGGCTGACCTGGCGCCTTTCCTGTTGAATCGGTATTCGATGAGGAAAATGGCGAAAGGGCCGATCCCGAACATGACAAGAGGGTTGCGGTATATCCGGTAGTACAATCTTTTCCATCGGGAAGCCGCAATATATTCGTCTACTGTTAACAGCCACATATCCCCGACGCCTCGTTTGTCCAGGTTGCTGCTCGTGGAATGATGAATGGAATGGCTATGTTTCCATTGATGATAAGGAAACAAAGTCAGAATTCCGGTTATCGTTCCAACGATTTCATTCGCTCTGCGACTTTTGAAAAAGGATTGATGGCAGCAGTCGTGAAAAATGATAAAAGTTCGGATCACGAATCCTGCCGCGGCTAAGATGAACGGCAGTGCCAGCCAGTAGGAGACGGACAAGCTAAGATAAGCCGCAGCCCACAGGAGTATAAAAGGCGGAATTGTATTTAGCAGCTGCAAAACGCTCGTTATCACATTCGATTTTTCGTAAGGAGAAACATCTTTTTTCAGTTGGGCGGTATTCATCGGTCGGAGTTCCCCCTTTGGAATTCAAGTCATAATCTCATTGTATGTCATGCTCAGGGGCGGCCGTTAGTCACAAGTGTCAGTACATACATATGACAAATGTCATAAGAATCATATAATTCTTGTAGAAATAAAGAGGAATTTGTCGTAGGACGTCAAAATTTATACATATCAACCTAGACACCGGAGGCAAGGTCATGTCTATCAAAGCCAAGCTTTCGCTGCTAATATCAGTCATCGTGACGATTATCCTGACGCTCAACATTTCGATATTTTACTTTTCTTCCAAAAACAAGCTTGAGGAGAACCTCAACCAAGAGATGATTACGATCGCCAGGCACATCGGAACAAGCTTGGGAACGGCTGAGAAGTCCAAGGCGTTTCTGGAGAATATGATCGGAGAAAGGCTTCGAACGGTCGCGGTTTCCGCATTGAAAGAACTTGATCCAAGTATCGATCGGGTGAGCAACGAACAATTGGTCGAACTTAGCCGAAAGTTTGGCGTCGATCATATTTCTCTATGGAAAAGAACGGATAACGATATCGTCGTGCTCAAATCATCCGACCCGAACGAGCTTAATATGGGGTCGAGCACGATGGATTACTGGTTTACGGCATTTAACCAACTGCTCAACGAACGTTATGTCTCGATTCCGCAAGGGCAAAAGCTGCCTAACTATTGGTCGGGCCCCGCTCAATACGCGTCCTCAGATCCCGATCACGTGAACAAGTGGGGATATTATTACGACGGTTCGACCGATTACATCATTAACCCGTACATAAGTGCGGAAGCGTTCCTTAATTATGAGAGCAAGGTCGGAACGGCTGCGCTCGTTCGCAGCTTAATGAAGGATAACTCTGATATCCTCGGTATCGCCGGTTTCGATCCGGAGTTTTTTGGCAAACCGCCCATCATCAAAATGAAGAAAGGCAAAGCCGTTTACAATCTGGACGTCCGCGGCGTTCCTTTCGGGGAAAATACGTATCCGGATGAAGAGAACGACAGAGCTCTGGTCAACCGTGCGAACGAGACGGGCCAGGTGATGACCTCCAAAGCTCGATTACAAGGGACCAGTATCATCAAGAGCTTTATTCCTCTCAATGACGAGGCTCCTTATGTGGTTGGAGTCGTATTCGATTATGCGGTGGTGAAAGAGGCGCTTAATCGGCAATTAATACTGCATTCTTCAATCTCGCTCACTTTGATCTTGATCGCTTGGATGGCCAGTTACGTGATCGCGGGAGTTCTAATCAGACCGTTGCGTCACATTCTGGACAACGTCAACGGAATCGCGAAGGGACGATTCGACAGTAAGATCGTCGTACGCAGCAAGGACGAACTGGGATGGCTGTCTTCGCGCGTGAACGCTATGGCGGATAATCTTCAGAACTATATGAGCAGGCTGCGGGATTCGGCAGAGGAGCTTAGAAGCACGAAGGAATATTTAGAATCATTCGTCAATCAAACGTCGGATGCCATTCATGTTACGGACCTTGAGGGAACGGTTATCCAAGCGAACAATGCCTTCGAAACGATGTACGGCTGGCGGGTAGAGGAAGCGTTAAACCGGAAGCTGGATAAGATTCCCGATCATCTGCGGTCCGAATATGAAGAAATACGCCGTCGCATCGAGCGGGGAGAATCGGTTACGGATTATGAAACCGTACGCGTTCGTAAAGACGGGTCCCTTATTGACGTCAGCATCACGGTATCGCCGATTAGGGACGAGAACGAGAAAGTTATGGCGATCGCGGAAATCTCCCGCAACATTACCGCCCGCAAGCAGGCGGAGGAGGCGATTCGCCGCACCGAGAAGTTGTCCGTAATCGGGCAACTGGCGGCGGGTGTCGCACACGAGATCCGCAATCCGCTGACGACTTTAAGGGGCTTCGTACAGCTATCGCAAAAACAAGGATCATTATCCGAGCCTTTTATAGAGATCATGCTGTCGGAGCTCGATCGGATCAACTTGATCGTAGGCGAATTCCTCGTTCTTGCTAAACCTCAAGCCGGAAAGCCGCAGCCGACGAATTTAGACAATCTGCTGCAGGACATGATCGCGTTGCTATATTCTCAAGCACGCCTTTTGAACGTGTCTTTCGTGACTCATTTCGACAAAGACCTGCCGTTGCTTGATTGCGATGCGAACCAGATGAAACAGGTATTCATCAACATCATTAAGAATGCTCTGGAAGCGATGCAGGATATCAGCGGAACGATAACGATCGAATTGCGGCACGATTCGGAGGCATCGGTAGTTGTGATTCGTGTCATCGACCAAGGCCGCGGCATCGCCGCGGACGAGCTTCCGAGGTTGGGAGAACCTTTCTTTACGAGCAAACCTTCCGGCAACGGATTAGGTCTTATGGTCAGCCAGCGGATTATCGCCAACCATAAAGGAGTTATGAACATCAGCAGCAAGCTTGGAGAAGGGACCTGCGTGGAGATTCGGCTTCCGCTGCGCTAATTAGGTTTTGAAGCGCAATCCGACGATCATTGCGAAGACAGAGGACGTCGGATACAATATAGCTAGTTATCCGCTACGGCGGAAGATTTGGAAGCGTCGAGGAGGGAAAGGGAATGTCGAACGTCACGTTAAAGGTTCAAGGAATGTCTTGCGGCCATTGCGTCAACGCGGTCGAAGGAGCGGTCAGGAGATTTGGAGCCGACGCGCAGGTGGATTTGGCGAAAGGTACTGTCGCGATTGTTTACGATGATGGCAAAGTTTCCCTCGAATCGATTAAGGAAGCGATCGAAGACCAAGGATACGACGTCGGCTGAATCCCGAAACCATCTTGTTTTATACTCGGAGTATAGGGTTGGTTGGCTTATGCCGACCGCCTTTTTTTATTTGACAGGGGTTGCTTCCTTGTATACATTTGTATACAAGGAATGTATACGAATGTATACATGGATGAGGTGTAATATGAGGGACGAACATGATCGAGGCGGAGGCAGGCATAGGACCGAAGGCAGGTCTGGAAGAGAAGGCAGGGAGCATTGCGGATCGCATCACGGGGCGCACGGCGCCCAGACATTCAGAAGAGCGCGTGTCCTGGCTTTCCTTGAGCAATTGCAGGGCAGGCGTGCGACGTTGGCGAGGCAACTGGGCGAACCTGAATTCGAAGCGATCAAGCCGGTCATATCCGGCGAGTTGAAGGCGCTAGAACACGTGATCGAAGAATATATCCTTCTGTTCGATCTCCAAGAGGTTGATCAACACAGAAGAGAAGATTAGACAATGCAGAGGCGTAAGAGAGGGGAAAACATAGAAATGCTTCGACGATTTTTCTCGTATTACCGTCCTTATAGAAATTTGTTTCTGCTCGACTTCGGCTGCGCGATCATCGCCGGCTTGCTCGAGCTGGCGTTTCCGCTGGCGATCAGCAAGTTCATTGACGATCTGTTGCCGAGCGGCAACTGGCGCATGATCGTGCTGGCCTGTATCGGATTGCTCGGCGTTTACGCGCTGAATACCGTATTGAACTACATCGTCACCTACTGGGGACATATGCTCGGCATCAATATCGAGACAGACATGCGGCGCAAAATGTTCGATCATATCCAGAAGCTGTCGTTCCGGTTTTTCGACAATAATAAGACAGGGCATCTGGTCGGAAGGGTCACGAACGATTTGAACGATATCGGAGAGCTGGCCCACCACGGGCCGGAGGACGTATTTATCGCCGTCATGACTCTCGCGGGTTCTTTTACGCTGATGGCTTACATCAATTTGGAGCTGGCATTGCTCACTTTTATCATCATCCCGATCATGGCGTGGCTGATCATCGTGTTCGGCGGAAAAATGACGGATACGTATCGCCGTCTATTCGGTAACGTCGGCAACTTCAACGCGCGGATCGAAGAGAATGTCGGCGGTATCCGCGTCGTGCAATCGTTCGCGAACGAAGAGCACGAGAAGAAGCTGTTTGCCGTGGATAATCGAAATTTCCGCGAGACGAAGCTGCTGGCTTACAAGACGATGGCCAAGAGCATCTCCGTCAACTATATGCTGATGCGGCTCATTACGATCTTCGTCATGGTGTGCGGGGCCTGGTTTTTCATTGCGGGGAAAATAGAGCTCGGTGAATTCATGGCGTTCCTGCTGCTATCGAACATCTTTTTCCGTCCGATTGAGAAGATTAACGCCGTCATCGAGAGTTATCCGAAAGGCATTGCCGGGTTTAAGAGATATACGGAGATTATCGACACCGAACCGGATATCGCCGATGCCAAGGACGCTGTGGAGGTCGAGTCGCTGCAGGGAGATATCCGCTTCGACAATGTGACTTTCGGCTACGAGCCGGGGAGGAGCATTCTAAAGGGAATTGATCTGTCGATTCACGCGGGTGAGACCATCGCATTCGTCGGCCCGTCTGGCGCCGGGAAAACGACGATCTGCAGCCTTCTGCCTAGGTTCTATGACGTTAACGATGGTAAGATTACAGTAGATGGTATAGATATCAGGGATATGACGCTTAAGTCGCTGCGCAAGAACATCGGCATCGTACAGCAAGACGTGTTTCTCTTCGCGGGAACGATTCGGGAGAATATCGCATACGGGGACCTTAAGGCGACCGACGAGCAGATCTGGGAAGCTGCTAGACGGGCATCTCTCGAAGAGACGATTAACCAGATGCCGAATGGGATGGACACGGTGATCGGGGAACGCGGCGTGAAGCTGTCCGGCGGCCAGAAACAGCGGATGGCGATCGCGAGAATGTTCCTGAAAAATCCACCGATCCTCATTCTGGACGAGGCGACTTCGGCGCTCGATACAGCGACCGAAGCGGCTATCCAGCAATCGCTGTCCGAGCTTGCGGTCGGGCGGACGACGCTCGTCATCGCCCACAGGCTGGCAACCATCAAGAATGCGGATCGCATCATCGTCGTCGACGAGAGCGGCATCGCGGAACAAGGCCGACACCAGGACCTAGTCTCTTCCGGCGGTATCTATAGCCGGTTGCATCAAGCGCAATATCAGCATGCGTAACGAAAAGAGGGTGTCCCAAAACCATTGACTAGGGGACACCCTCATCATACTACTTGTCGATTAATATTTTGTGGGGATGTGTCTCTTTACGGTTGCTGCTCCACCCCACAAAGTGAAGAAAAGCTTTGCAGCTTATTCCATTACTTTGCGGGGACCCCGGGTTGCCGCCGTGAAAATCTGAATTGGTAAACTCGTTGCAAGGCGTTTTCACGCCCACAAGAGGCAAACGCTTCGCTCCTTCAAGAGACACATGCCCCTTTTTAATCATCGTCAATTCGTCAAAATCCACATCATAACACAAAAGAAACCGTTATTTGGTAAAATGGAAGTGACGAGCAACCATTTAACTAAAGGAGCGGTTTCTTTGTATATTCAATATACCATGGACCAACTTTACCTGCCAATGGACTTGGAGGAAGACATTCCTCAAAATCACCTCGTGCGTATTGATAATACCACTGTTAACTAACTTAGCAACAGCATCTTTCGTTTATTTGGTGCTGCTTCCGCCGCAGTTCTTCTCTCAGGCACTCAAACGATCTAGCAGACCGTAACAGCCGCCAAAACCCCGACCACAGACACTCTAACGGTCTGCCAGACCGTAACAGCCGCCAAAACCCCTACCACGGGTACTCTAACGGTCTAGCAGACCGTAACAGCCGCCAAATCCCCTACCACGGGTACTCTAACGGTCTAGCAGAACGTAACAGCCGCCAAAACCCCGATCACAGACACTCTAACGGTCTAGCAGACCGTAACAGCCGCCAAAACCCCGACCACGGGCACTCTAACGGTCTCCTAGAGCACTATTCCGTAGCCGCGGATTCGGCCACAGGTTCATCATATAAGCCTGTCCGCTGCTTGAACCAACGGAATAGATGCGTCGTGATGACCTTCAGAATGGCATATCCGGGCACGGCCAGAATAATGCCGATCAATCCGAACAAGTTGCCGGCGGTGATGATGACGAAGATGATCGTAATCGGGTGAACGCGCATCGTCTTGCCCATAATTTGCGGCGAGATGAATTTTCCCTCGATCAACTGCACGATCGTCCAGATGATGATCATTTTGACCAGCATAACCGGAGACGTCATCATGGCGACGATCAACGCGGGCGTGATAGCAATCGCCGGTCCGAGGTAAGGAACGATGCTCGTGCAAGCTGCGATTACCGCAAGAACGAGAGAGTAATCGAGCCCAATAATGAGATATCCGATATAGAGAAGAACTCCGATGCAGCAACTGATGACGATCTGTCCGCGGATGTAGGAGCTGATCTGATGGTTCATTTCCATCATCACGCGGAACGAGCGGTCCCTTAGCTTGGTCGGAACGAAGCCGAGCACGAAGGGAGTCAGTTTTTTACGGTCCTTGAGCAGATAGAACAAGATAAAGGGAACCGTAATGATTGCCAGCACCGTTTCCGTAATTCGGCCGACGATGCCGCCGATACCAGACCAGGCGTTGCTCAATAGCGCGGACGCGCGCGACGAGAAATCGTCGACGAGTTTGGACGTGTCGATCCCGAGCAAGTCCTGCACTTGATTGAAGTACTCGTTGCCGACGAGTTCTTCGAACTTGGTCTGCGCATCTTGGCTATAAACGGGAAACTGGACGATCAGGCTCGTGATCTGCTCGCTAAGTAGCGGAATGACCTTCATAAAGATTAGCGTCAGAATCGTAATAATAAGCAAATATAAAGCGACGATGGAATAGACTCGCTTCACGTTGCGGCTTTCCATGTAATCCACGAGCGGGTTCAGCAAATAGAAGGCGACTCCCGTAAGCAGAAAAGGAAGGAAAACCGTTTCCAGAATGACGACAAATGGGTGGAAAACGTACGATATCTTGTCCAAGACGAAGATATTCAGACTAATGAGCAAAAAGATGGCAAGGATCAGGAACACTTTTCGGTCGAGCAGCCACTGGATGCGGTCCGACAAATTGCGAGCGCTTTGCATGGATTTTCCTCCTTCGTCTTTCTATTTTAACCGACTTGAAAAGCGAAGGAAAATGCCTACATGCCAAGTTGCGATTTGAGCCGCACAAGGTTGACACGGGAAATCGATTAAATTATAGTAAAAATAAGCTTAGTTTCCGGAAACGTCCGGAAAGCGGGGGAACCACTCTTCAGGGGCGAATCATTCTACACGAATGTAGGGAACCATCTATCCCGAGTCCGACAGCTAACCTCGTCAGCGTATGGATGGGTCGGATTGTCTTGTGCAGATAAACTGCTCATTCTTTGACCCGTTGAGGGTCTTTTTTGCTTTCTAAGGCCCTTGTTCGCGGCAGGGATGGTCTGCTGCGCGCTCGGGCTTTTTATTTTATTTTCGGAAAGGAGGGAGAAAGGGGTTTGGAACGGATTCGTTCTCGAATTCGAATGATTATATCTTGAGGAGGAATGCGAAGTGCCACAACCCAAGTATATCACCGATATCGGAAAAATCGCTCACATCCCCGAGCAACAACGCGAGCAACTGAAGAAGATCACTGACAAGTTCGTCTTTCGCGTTAACGACTACTACCTGAATCTGATCGACTGGAACGATCCCAACGATCCGATCCGCAAGCTGGTTATCCCGAATGAAGGGGAGCTGGCAGAATACGGGCGATGGGACGCTTCGGACGAAGATACGAACTACGTCGTTAAAGGCTGTCAGCATAAATACAAGTCGACCGCGCTGCTGATCGTCTCGGAAGTGTGCGGAGCCTATTGTCGGTATTGTTTCCGCAAGCGGTTATTCCGCAACGACGTGAATGAAGCCACTGCCGATGTCGAACCGGGCTTGCAATATATCGCGAATCACCCGGAAATCAGTAACGTGCTGCTTACCGGAGGCGACAGCCTCATTCTCGCCACCCCTAAACTGCGTGCGATTTTGCATAGATTAAGGGAAATCGAGCATGTCCAGATCATTCGTCTAGGCTCGAAAATACCTGTCTTTAATCCGATGCGAATCTACGAAGACGAAGAATTGTTGGACACGATCCGGGAGTTCTCGGACGCGAATAAAAGAATCTACGTGATGGCCCATATTAACCATCCACGGGAAATAACCCCGGAGGCGATCCGCGGATTTCAAGCGTTGCACGACGCTGGAGCGATCGTCGTCAATCAAACGCCCGTGCTTAAAGGAATCAACGACGATCCTGAGGTGCTAGGAGAACTGCTCGATAAGCTATCGTGGGCGGGCGTTACGCCATATTATTTCTTCGTCAACCGTCCGGTTGCAGGAAATAGCGAGTTCGTTCTGCCACTGGCCAAAGTATACGATATCGTGGAGAAGGCCAAAGCGCGCACTTCCGGGCTTGGCAAGCGGGTCCGCCTTTCAATGAGCCATACGTCCGGCAAAATCGAAATCCTCGCCATCGACAACGGGAAAGCTTATTTGAAATACCATCAATCCCGCGATGGACACTACGGACAATTCATGGTGCTCGATTGTCCGGACAATGCGGCTTGGTTTGACGATCTCCCCGGAAGCGAACGCTACTGGGATAAACCGAAGAAGAAAACGAACGAGGTCATCTCCGTCAACGAAATGCCCGATCTTCCCCGCAGAAGAGAGAGGAAAGCCGAAGCTCACAGCTCATAAGCAGACTTGCTTCAATGGGCCTTCGGCTGCGATTTGGCCAATACCGCCTACGGGCGGTATTCGTGCCAAGTCGCCCCTCGCGCAATCCTTCCAAATCATAATCCGATCGCATATCCCCGATAACGACAAATCATCCCCCAATTCTCACTGATCGTTTGACAAGTTTCTCGAAGCCCCGAATGTACAATCTATTTATTCAAAGCAGTGGGGGAATAAATAGAGATGCGCAAGGGACTCAAAGCATTCATTCTTGTTTTGGCAATCGTTTTCATTTCTCAAGGGATCGTCCATGCCAGCAGTCTTCTATCGCATCAGTGGAGAAACAAACCTTCGCTCCCGCAAATGTTTCCTGAAGTGTATACGAATGTGGAAGGGATACTGACTTTCCGCGGCTCGAACGAACGCGACGCCCCGTCATACGGCTTGGTTCATATGGTACGGCATCAACCAAAGATCGCGTGGGAGAAGCGGACGAAGAGTAGCTCCTGGGGCGGCGGAGCCGGTTGGACGGGCCAGCCCGCCATTGTGAAGTGGGCGCCGGAGGTACTCAAGACAATGAACGTCAATAATAAATTTCTTTCCAAACCGGATTTCAAGGAAGTGATCTATGCGTCTCTCGACGGATACGTCTATTTCATGGACTTGGAGACGGGCGAGGAGACACGTAGTCCGATTAAGGTCGGCAATCCCGTGAAAGGGAGCGTGTCCGTTGACGCCAGAGGTTATCCGTTGCTTTATGTGGGCGAGGGCATTCCGGAGAACGGGACAATCGGCTTTAACTTATATAGCCTGATCGACCAGAAGAGGCTCTTGCGCGTAAACGGGAAGGACCCGTTCGCTTATCGGAGCTGGGGGGCGTTCGACAGTTCCGCGATTTTTAACCGAATGGACGATACGCTGCTCGTCGGCGGGGAGAACGGACTATTCTACCACGTCAAGCTGAACACCAAGTTCGATCCGGAACGCAAGACGATCTCGATTAAGCCAGTCATCGGCAAGTATCGATATAAAATCAAAGACAACGCTTATCAAGGTATCGAGAATTCGGTAGCCGTCTATCGCGATTTGGCTTTTTTCGCGGATAACGGCGGCAGCGTCCAAGCCTTGAATTTGACTACGTTTGACACGCAATGGGCGCTTTCCCCGCTCGACGATACGGACGCTTCGATCGTGATCGAAGCGGAGGAAGGAGTTCCTTATCTCTATACGGGAACTGAAGTCGACAAACAGGGGAGCAAAGGCGACGCCATCATTCGGAAGATCAACGGTTTAACGGGCCAGGTTGTTTGGCAAAGCAGTTACCCCTGCTTCTCACTGCTCGGTGACCATCCTGTCAACGGCGGCGTGCTGGCTACACCGGTCATCGGTAAACGTGACATTGCGGGACTTGTGATTTTCACGATCGCCAGATACGGCACGTTCAGCGGGGGGGTGATGGCAGCTTTGGACAAAAAGACGGGGAAAGAAGTCTGGCGCTTGCCCATGAACAATTATGCTTGGTCGTCACCAGTCGATGTCTATAACGAGACAGGCAAATCTTACTTGATTCAAGCGGACTTCGCTGGCCGGATCTCCGTCATTTCGGGGAAAGATGGCCGGAAGCTGGGCAGTTTGAATATTGGATCGAATATCGAAGCCTCTCCAGCCGTTTACGACGACTATATGGTCGTCGCTTCGCGAGGAGGCAAAATCTACGGCATCAAGCTGGAGTGATCTTCTTTAGCAGGGATTATGAAAACATCTTCGATTTTCCAAGCGGCGTTGAAGCTATTACGTTTGAAGACCAGATGGAGTTCATCGTTGCGAGAAGTACGTCCGTTGGCAAGAATTCGGATAGGTAAACCGATGTCGGTCGTTAACCTTGTCTTCGACTCCTCTTGGAGCGTGCGAGCGAACTTCTTCTTCCATTTCTGCGGGACGGAAATCGATTGATAAGGGCCTAGCGCTTGGATGAACGCCTTGAACTTATTGTTGGGAGGATCATCCCATATTTGCCGAATCAGGATTTCATCTTTCCGATTTAGCGCTTCGATGAACCTTTCGGCGAGCGCAAGAGGAGGAGAAGATTCGAAATACGCGCGCAGATTGCCGGCGGCTTTGTAGACCATCAATTGGTGATCCGGATCGGGGATAACGGAGCGATGCGAAGTGCTGTCGAGGAAATGGACGCAGAAGTGCCCCGAAAATCCGTTGTCTGGAATGCCGTCTCCGCCGTGAGGCATGCCGTTCATGGAAGCGGCGATGCGTAAGCTGTCTTTCTGCACGACAATTGCTTTGCGATCCCAGCTCCATTTGCCGTCGTAAATCCGTTTCATGATCGCTGAGTCCACTTTGGTAAGCGGTTGTACGTCCGCATGGCTGCTCCCGGCACGTCGTTGAACGCGAAAAGAAAGTCCGCTTTCCAGATCGGTGATGGTGAAGGCGCTTTTGCGAGTTACGATGTTTCTTGCTTGCTCCCAGGGAATCAATTGTCCGTAATGCTTGTTTCGTAGCGCATCGGCGTATTTCAGCAGCCGTCGCGACGTTTGTTTGGAGAGCACGAGCTTTGCCGAGGTCAACGGGTTCCATAGTTTGCCTGAGCGTTCTAAACGATAGGATGATTCCCGTTTGCCATGCCGCAGGGAGACTTCAAGGTCGGGAATCAATACCCCGTCCTCGGAAGGCTCTTCTTTGGCGCGCAGCAACTGTCGAATCAGACTTGGACTTTCGATGAGCAGCGTGCTAACCATGGAGGATGATTGACTCGAACGAACGGTGAACAGGAGCGCGGGTGACTCGGATTGTCCGGCAGCCGTAACGGAATCGGTAAAAGCACAGAGCGAATAAACGCTCGCAAGCGCCAATACGACCAGGGCTATTCCGATTTTTCGCGACAATCGATCCATGATCCAATCCCCCGTATTTCCCCGATTCAGTCTTCATCTATTCTCAACGGACAAACCGATTTTTATGTAGGATAAGGGTCCAGCTTTTGGCGCAACGTAAATTAAGCGTGCGTCTGAAGGCGCATCCTGAAATATTCGATCCGAAAGACGGAGGTAAAATGATGAATACACAGAGGGCCGCCGAAATCGCCAATTCGCCAGTTATGGCCAATGTCACCTATCAAAATGCAAACGTATATATCCAACACGTTGATGAAGCTAACGAAACCGCCAGAATATACGCGCTTGACCGGCCAGACCAAGAATTTAGCGTGCCTCTAGGCATGCTCGTCGAGCAACGTTCGGATATCGAATCGCAAGAGGCGATTTATGTTTGCCCGACGTCGAACGAATCCGGGGAGCAGACTCTATGAAAAGCGCCGAATAGGAGGCGTCGACATGATTTGGAAATGGATGGCGGGGGTCATTCTGCTCGCGAAGCAGGCTGTAACGCCGGACAATTCACTCGATGTATGGCCCGGAAACTTGACGGTAACGTTGGAAGGCCAAACAATCGTCGATGCGAAACGGACCGATTACGAGTTTCCGTTACCGGGGACCCCAGTAGTTAATGACGTTAGATTAAAAGAAATGATTCAGCGTTTGGAGAAACAGGTCTATCGCGCTCCGGTCGACGCCACGCTTGACGGTTGGGGTTCTATCGTTCCCGAATCGGCAGGGTACAAGCTCGATTCGCGAGCTTTCGCTGATCAGTTTTATGGCTTTATGGTCGAGGGCGGACCTACTTTGATCGAAGTGCCTAGGCGTGTCTTATATCCGAGGGTCGATAGCGAATTGCTGACCATTATTAAGGAAAAAGTGATCGGGCACTATACAACATATTACAATTCAAGCAATAAGAATCGCTCGCACAATATCGATCTGGCTTCGAAAGCGATCAATAACCACTATGTATTTCCGGGAGAAACCTTCTCTTTTAATGCAATCGTAGGCGAACGTACGGTCCGAAAAGGTTACCAAATGGCCAAAGTTATCGTAAGAGGCGAAGTGTCGGAAGGTATTGGTGGAGGGATCTGCCAGATATCTTCGACGCTGTATAATGCAGTAGACCGCGCGGGATTGAAAATTGTCGAGCGATATTCCCATAGTCGCAACGTTCCTTACGTTCCGCCCGGTCGCGACGCGACGGTTAGTTGGGGCGGCCCCGATTTTATTTTTCAAAATCAATACGATCACCCGGTGCTGATTCGTTCATACTCCGGTGCGGGACAAACGTCGATTATGATCTATTCCTCGGACGAGATTCACAACAAACCCCGCGAGGTGCCGAGCGCTTCGAAAAAACTGCCGGAAGAAGTGATTGCTGACCGTAACGTCCACCAGATCGTGCCCTGAATGCAGAATCAAGAAGGGACTCCTTCAGAAAACCGAGGAGCGCCTTCTTTTTTCGTTCGAAAATGCTCGAATGTTGTCAGCGGTTTTTTCTTTCGTTATACTCAGGAATACGACTTCGCTTGAACGGCGGAAGAAGATAGATCCCGTGCGGGAGGCGGCCAATGACTAGGGAAATACGCGCGAACGAGTTGCGAGCGCTTAAGGAAATCGCGGAAATGTTGAATTCGGCTAACGAAATGGATCAGATGCTGAACGACGTTCTGAAGAAGCTTCTGCAGGTAACCGGGTTCACGACGGGCTGGATTTTTCTCGTGGACAACCGGCAAGGCAACGTATGCACCGCTTCGCAGAATCTGCCTTCCGCGCTCATGGCCGGCAATTACGCATTAGTCTGCGGCGAAGATTGCGCGTGCATCGAGAGCTACCGCCAGGATAAGCTGGACAACGCGGTTAACATCCTCGAATGCAAACGGATCAACTATGCGGTTGAACATAAGATTGGAGATACGGCAAATATATCGCACCATGCGACCGTTCCGCTATACGCTGGAAATGAAAGGTTCGGTCTGCTGAACGTCGCCGAAGCCGGCAAGGAGCGGTTCAATGAGGACGAGCTTGCGCTGCTCCAGGCGGTCGCCTTGCAGATCGGAACGGCGATCAAACGCATCCGTTTTTATCAGGCACAAGAAAGAAATGCGATTCTGTACGCCAAACTCGGGGACGCGATTCAGCGAATCAATTCCATTCTGGATATCGGCCAACTTCCGGTCAAAGCGGTCCGCATCATCGGAGATACCTTTAATTGGCCGAACGTATCGTTATTCATCATGAAGAACGACAAGTTGTCGCTTCGGGCACAATACAAGAACAACCGCGTGGATGAGAAATGGCAGGACATCGCGATGGAGGAAGCCGGTATTGTTCAGGCCGCTTACCGGGATAATCGACTCGTCATCGAAGCTCATGCCGGGGCGGCGTGCGCGGTGGTATTGGTCTCGCTCGGATTGCCCCCGGACGGTTCGGCGGCGGCCATACCGCTGCGGGCAAGAGGGCGTCCGTTCGGCGTGTTACTGATTAGCAGTCCGGGTCACAAGCAGTTCGAAGGATACCCGGAAGAGTTTATGTATTCGTTAGGTGATCATTTCACGCTGAGTTTTGAGAACTTGCGGTTATACGAGCAGCGCAGAGAACTGGCTTTAGTCGAAGAAAGAAACCGGATGGCGCGCGATATGCACGATTCGGTCATCCAAAAGGTATTCTCGCTTTCTTTCCTCGCCAAAGGAGCCGAAGCGATGCTGTCGGACAAGGATGCCGCGGTCGGGAAATCCTTGCAAGAGATCGGGTCGTTGTCCCAGGAAGTGCTGAAGGAGATGAGGGCGCTCATCTGGCAGCTTCGTCCGGCGGGACTGGAAAACGGCCTGCTGCCAGCTTTGAAGGAATACGGCCAAAGGATCAATCTGACCGTCTATGAGCAGGCCCGAGGAGTTATGGAGCTGCCCAGGGCGATCGAGGAAGCATTATGGAGGATCGGCCAGGAAGCGCTGAATAACGTGAAAAAGCATGCAGGCACGAATGCGGCTTATGTCCGGCTGACGAAGACGGAAACAGAAGCCAGCCTGGAAATATCGGATCGTGGAAATGGGTTTAACAGCGAGAAAAAAAAGGGAAAGCTGACGATGGGCATGATGTCGATGCGCGAAAGAGCGGAAGCTCTCGGCGGACAGATTACGATATCAAGTGGCAAAGGAATTCCTTCGACGGTCAAAGTGACGATTCCGATTCACGTCATCGAAGAGAAGTGCAACGAAGAAAAGCGAGCAGGGGAGAATAACGGAACGTGAAGATCAGATTGTTGCTGGCGGACGATCATCAAATCGTGCTTAAAGGAATATCTTTTTTCCTTGGTTTACAGCCCGATTTCGAGATCGTCGGAGAAGCCCACAACGGGCAAGAAGCGGTGGAGATGGCAACCAGCCTGAAGCCGGATATTGTATTGATGGATTTGAATATGCCTGTCATGGACGGCATCGAAGCAAGCAAGCTGATCACGGAGCGTCACCCGGAAGTCAAAGTGCTCGTGCTGACAAGCTTTTCCGACAGCAGTCACATCGTCCCCGCCTTACAGACGGGAGCGATCGGTTATATGCTGAAAGAGGTTGAGCCGGACCAATTGGTGGAAGCGATCAGGAGCGCTTATAAGGGCAATGTCCAATTGCACCCCGAGATTTCGAACGCGATCCTATCGCAGTTGTCACCGAACGGCAGCGAGGCTAAGAAGCTTCCGGATATCGAGGTGGCTAAGGCGCTGACGCGAAGAGAATTGGAAGTGCTCGAACAGTTGACCAAAGGGCTCAGCAACAAGGAAATCGCGCAGACGCTCGTCGTTGCCGAGAAGACGGTGAAGACGCACGTGAGCAGCATTTTGAGCAAGCTTAATCTTTCCGATCGAACCCAAGCCGCTTTGTTTGCCGTTCAACTGTTTCAGTCCGCTGAGTGAGCGCAAGGCGTGTCTTCACATAGGTCCACAGTCGTAAGACCGGTCCTCCGTCTTGGGAGGATTTTTTCTTGCGCGGATTTCAGCCTAATTACCGATGTGTCCTTTCATAATTCCGAGTATAGTTGTTCGTGTTCTTACTTTTAGTTATAAACTATACAAAAAGTGCGGAGGGAAACACATATGAGCAAAGTACTATTCGTCAAAGCCAACGACCGCGGCGATCAAGCGGTTAGCGTTAAGTTGTATGAAGCTTTCCTGGAAAGCTACAAGAAAAGCCATCCGGAAGACACGATCGTCGAACTTGATCTGTTCCAAGAAAACCTGCCTTATCTGAACGCCGATATGATCAATGGCGGCTACAAAGCGGCTAATGGAATCGAATTGACTCCGGTGGAACAAGCTGCTGTGGCAACAAAGCACAAATATTTGAACCAATTCCTTGAAGCGGACAAAGTCGTGTTCGGTTTCCCGCTTTGGAACTTTACGGTTCCTGCGGTTCTTCATACGTATATGGACTATCTTGCCGAAGCCGGCAAAACGTTCAAATATACGGCGCAAGGTCCTGTCGGCCTCGCCGGCGAGAAGAAAGTCGCCCTGCTTAACGCGCGCGGCGGCGTCTATTCCGAAGGTCCTGCGGCAGCTGCGGAAATGGCCTACAACTATATCCGTAACATGATGTCGTTCTTCGGCGTGACCCAAGTCGAAACGATCATCGTCGAAGGCCATAATCAAATGCAAGATAAAGCTCAAGACATTATCTCTCAAGGTTTGGAGAACGCAAGCAAAGTTGCAGCGGGCTTCTAATTGAGCGAACGAAAAGACCGGTCGGGTGTATGCCCGACCGGTTTTTTATCGTTTCTGAAGCAGTTCCAGAAATGCGAGCAGCGGTTTGCCGACGAACGAGTCCTTTCGCATAACGAATTCCGTCTTCATCTTCCGATATGGCTCGGGAAGAAAAAATGACTTAAGGGAGCCCTCGATTAATTGTTTATTGACTACGGAAACGGGCATTAGCGTGATGCCAAGACCTGCGGAGACGCCCCCGACGATCGCTTCGAGCGTTCCGAACTCCATCGTCAGCGCATCGGAATTGCCTGATGCAGCTAGCCATTCTTCTAAGATAACCCGGTAGGAACAGCCTTTGGTGAAGACTAGGATCGGTTTCGTTAAAGCTTCGGACAGATCGGCGACTGCTGGAGGGGTTACGATAGTCAATTCCTCTTCGAATGCCGGCACGGAACGGAGCTCTGGATGCGTATTAGTAAAACCGATAAATGCGCCGTCTAGTTCGTGGCGCAGTACTTTCTCAATCATCGCCTGCGTATGGCCTGCCGTTACAGATAATCTAACGTTAGGAAAGCGCTCATGATAGGCCGCAAGCAGCTTGGGAAGTCGCACAGCCGCGGCCGTCTGCGTAGATCCGATCGCGAGCGGTCCGCTCGGTTCCGTCGCCGAGGAGAGGGCGGTCGTCGCTTCCTCCAACAGCCCCACGATTTTGTCCGCGTACCCAAGCAGCATCTTTCCGCTCGATGTCAGCGTCATTCCCCGATTGTGGCGATAGAATAGCGCTGTTTCGAGATCCGCCTCCAATTGCCGAATTCGGGCCGTCACGTTCGATTGCACATAACCGAGCCGTTCTGCAGCTTTCGTGATCGTGCCTTCGCGTGCTACCGCGCGAAATATACGCATGTCCTGGCTTTCCATGGACAGATCATCCTATTCTAAATTTGGTATCACTTTATGTGATTTCTGATATCGATAACAATCATTATACATAAAATCAAGCTTTCGGTACACTGGGAACATTCCATAGATTCAAAGCGAGGGATAGGGATGAAATTGCTTAGGTATGCCTTTCTTGTTCTGATTACGACTTTTTTGATGGGGATCGCTTTTCCCATCGGAAAGCTGGGATTGGCTTATGCACCACCGTTTCTGCTGATGGGCATTCGATTCGTGCTGGCGGGCGGTTTGCTCGCGTTGGCGATTTCTCGGAAACAGCGGTCAAGGCCGCAAGGGAAGAAACAATGGGTTCAAGCAGCCGCAATAGGGGTTTGTCAAACTGCAGGCGTGATGGGCTGTGCGTATTTCAGCATGCAATGGATCAGCTCCGGTGAGTCGTCGATCCTCATTTCCATCAATCCGCTACTCGTCATTCTATTCGGTGCGGTGATGAACGGAACGCGCTACCGCGGGCGGCAATGGATTGGCGTGGCAGTCGGATTCATCGGCGTCATGGTCGCGTTCGGATTTCGGTTAGGCATGCAAGCGGGCACGTTGATCGGATTTGCCGGGGCTGTGTTCTTCGCTTTGGCTACTCTGCTTACGAAGCGTTGGGGCGGCGGATTCGACAAGCTCACGCTGGCAGCTTACCAGATGTTGGCTGGCGGTATCGTCCTGCTTGCATTAAGCGCGATAACTGAGCATCCGTCGTTCCAAGTGAACTTCGAATCGGTAACGGCGTTGCTATGTTTGATCATCTTATGTTCGATCGTGCAGTTCTCGCTGTGGTATAAACTTCTAAGTCAAGGGGACCCCGGCAAAACGAGCTCCTATTTGTTTCTCATGCCGATCTTCGGCGTGCTGACGAGCTGGGCGCTCTTGGGAGAGCAAGTGAACCAGGCCGTTTATATCGGGGGAGCCATCGTTTGTATCGGAATTTTCCTCGTGAACTGGGAAACTAAAAGCGATAAAAAGGGCATGGCGAGTATCCCGAGAGCCGTCAAACCGATCGCCAAATGATGGAAGAATGGACGGCGCGATTAAGCGCCAAATGAGGTGTTTGATGAGTTGTAATGAAGAAAAATCCGCGCTGGACGCGGATTTTTTCATTTCCCCGGTTCTAGTTGCGCGTGTTAATTAATAAGGTTAATTATCGAAGTTTAACGAAATGAATTGAAAAGGATTTTAGGGGACAACTAACTTTTCTTCAGGTTCATCCGTCTAGCCTTAAGCAAGGCAAACAGACCTGAACAGAAGAAGGAATGAACAGCATGAAAAACATCCAGAGAACTCTCTCCAACACGATCAAGGAGGCTGCTCCGATGCCCGAACGCAAGCTCCTCGACAGGCGTTACATGCCTGGTCTTGACGGTTTGAGAGCCATTTCCGTGTTGGCCGTAATCGCGTACCACTTTAATCTGCAATTGGCGCCGGGAGGTCTGCTTGGCGTCGGGATCTTTTTCGTCCTATCCGGTTATTTGATTACGGATCAGTTGATGTCGGAGTGGCAAGACAATCGCAAAATCGATCTTGCCCATTTCTGGACGAGGCGCGCGCGCAGGCTGCTGCCCGCCATGTTCTCCATGCTTGCTCTTACAGCCGTTTGGTTGCTTCTGTTCGATCCGTCCCGATTGGCTTCAATCAGGGGCGATTTCGCTTCGGCCGTGCTGTACTTTAACAATTGGTGGCTAATTTTTCACAAGGTGTCCTATTTCGAGAGCTTCGGACCGCCGTCACCGATCGGCCATCTGTGGTCGCTCGCCATCGAAGAACAGTTTTACTTGTTATGGCCTTTGCTCCTCGCGATCGGGATGCGTTTTGCCGCTCGCAGAGGGAAGTTAATCTTGTTCATGCTAGGCGGCGCTGCGTTATCGGCATTGGCGATGGGACTGCTCTACGTGCCGGGGCTTGATCCAAGCCGCGTATATTACGGCACAGATACGCGAGTGTTCGCGCTGCTCATCGGGGCGGCGCTGGCCGTTGCCTGGCCGAGTCGGAAGCTTGCGGATGGCGTAAAGCGCGGATCGCGTGCGATGATGGATCTGATCGGAACGGTCTGTTTAATCGCGATTTTATGGATGATCGCGCAGGTAGATGAATACGGTAGTTTTCTCTATTATGGAGGTTTAGTTCTGTTGTCCGTTCTTTCCGCTGCGGTGATCGCCGTTCTCGCGCATCCGGGAACGCGCCTATCCGCATGGCTTGGCGTTAAGCCACTGAGATGGATCGGCGTAAGATCGTATGGACTGTACATTTGGCATTATCCTGTTATCGCGTTATCGACGCCATCCGTCGACACCGAAGGCGTGAGCGTGCTTCGAATTGTTATACAATTGGCTGTTAGCTTCATACTGGCCGCGCTCTCTTGGAAATATATCGAAGAGCCGATTCGCCGGGGCGCGTTAAGCCGCGTGTGGCAACGAGTACGTACAATCCCTGCGGGAAAGAGACGGGTGGTGTGGCTTGCAGCCATATGTCCGATCGTTCTGCTCGCGATATCCTGCAATAACGGCGCAGGCCATTCCGTGACGACAGCCAAAGCCTCGACGGGCACGGCTGTCCAGGACAGCGTGTTGCGTCCGGGTTCTAGCAGCGGACTAACGCAGACCGGCAAGTCGGACGGTGCCAAGAATGCAGCGGGTCACAACCGTCCGAACACACAGGGTACAATGGATCCGATAAAAGATAAGCCCATTAAAGAGACGTCCGTTGGCAATGGGCAGAAGGGGACCATACCTCCGAAAGAAGCTAAACCTGAAGACGAGGCGGGGAAGGGGATTACGGCAATCGGCGATTCCGTTATTCTCGATGCGCAGCCCTTTTTGGAGAAATTGCTTCCAGGTATCGTCGTCGACGGCAAAATCGGCAGGCAAATGTCGCAAGCGACGGATGTCGTCGAGTCGCTCAAAGCCGGCGGCAAGCTTGGCGATTGCATTATTATCGAGTTGGGCACGAACGGTTCGTTTAATTCCAAGCAATTGCGCAAATTGCTCGATTCGCTATCCGATGCCAAAGAAATATGGCTCGTTAATACGAGAGTCCCGCGCAAATGGCAGGATACCGTAAACGCGGCGCTCGAGAAGGCTGCCGGAGATTACGATAACGTTAAGCTGATCGACTGGTTCTCCGCAAGCAAAGGCAAGATTTCCTTTTTCTACAAGGATGGCGTTCATTTGAAACCAAGCGGAGCGGATTATTACGCCAAATTGCTCAAGAAAGAACTGGGTGTCCGAAAATAGCTGGTCCAAGTTGGCCCATTGACAACCGTCGGCAATCGCTGTATGATTCAACCTGTTGCATGTTTTAACCCGAAATATCTTACTCATTCGTATAACCTCGCGATCAGGGCGAGGGTTTCTACGGGAAGCCTTAACTTCCTTGCTACGGATATCGGATCTGTTGTCGGTCAACGGTTCCATATTCGCAGCAAGGAAGTTTTTTATTTTTTCGGACGGATGGAAGCAATCGAAGGAGGACATCAAAGAGAATGAAATACAGAGTTACGGTGTTTCTAGGCGCTGTCTGCTATGGCATTTTGTCGACAATCGTGAAGAAAGCGTACGGCCAAGGATATACGCTCGGCGAAGTCGTAGGCAGCCAAATGTTGACGGGTTTTGTGTTGGCTTGGGCGCTCGTCTATTTCATAAAATGGAGAGCCGGACGTAAAGGTTACAAAGCGGCGGTATATAAACAACCGACATGGAAGCATCGCGTTATTTTGATGCTTGCAGGCATGCCGACCGCCATAACGGGTTTGTTGTATTATCAATCACTGAAATACATTCCGAATTCGCTGGCCATTTTATTGCTTTTCCAATTTACTTGGATCGGCGTACTGATCCATGCGATCGGCCAGCGCCGGCGGCCAAACGGTATTATGCTAGGCACGCTGGTCGTCTTGCTCATCGGAACGGTGATGGCTGCGGGTATACTCGAACAAGGGATGTCTGAATTCGACTGGAGAGGCGTCGTCTTCGGTTTGCTCTCGGCGATTAGTTATTCGTTGTTTATTTTGCTCAGCGGCAAAGCGGTGCCTGGCGTCCATCCGGCCAAACGGAGCGGATGGATGATCACGGGGGGAATGATTCTTGTATTCGTCTTGTTCCCGCCGACGTTTCTGTTCGATGGAACGCTATTCGGCGGATTGCTGCCGTTCGGATTCGCGCTTGGCTTGTTCGGTGCGTTCCTGCCCCCGGTATTGTTCGCGATCGGAGTACCGCATATCGGCGAAGGCATTGCCGGCATATTGGGAGCGGCGGAGCTGCCCGTCGCAGTGCTGCTTTCCTCGGCCGTGCTTCATGAACATGTCAGCGCGCTTCAATGGACAGGGGTGCTTGTCGTTCTGATCGGGGTCGCGTTACCCGAACTGATCGCACGGAGAAAGCTTTCTGGCGTTCTGCGCCTTCGTCAAGAGCAAGCCGCCGTTTCCGACTCGAATTGAGTCGGACGGCGGCTTTAAATTTGGATAATAATCGGGAGAATCATCGGTCTTCGCTTCGTCTTCATCCAGAGGAATTTGCCGACCTCGTCTTTGATCGACTGCTTGTATTGGCTCCATTGATTCGCCTTTTCTTCCAGCAGCTTTATCGTGGACGCCGTCGCGATCCGGTTGACTTCCTCGAGCAATCCTTCCGACTCCCGCACGTAGACGAACCCTCGCGAGATCGTATCGGGACCGGAAATGATTTTGTTTTCCGTCCGGCTGAGCGTGATGACAACGATTAATATGCCGTCTTCGGACATATGCTTGCGGTCGCGCAGCACGACATTACCGACGTCGCCGATTCCAAGACCGTCAACAAGCGTATTGCCGGTCGGAATTTTTCGGGTTTGGCGAGCAACCCCGTCGCTTATGTCGACGACATCGCCGTTCTTAACGATAAAGATGTCGTCGAAGTCGACGCCAACGGATTCCGCGAGCGAACGATGTTGGCTTAACATGCGGTATTCGCCGTGGATCGGGATGAAATATTTCGGCTTCATCAGCGTAAGCATCAGCTTTAATTCGTCCTGACTGGCATGCCCGGAGACGTGCATTCCCGTGACCGATCCCGAGCCGTAGATGACGTTGGCTCCCAGTTCGTACAAGTTATCGACGATGCGAGCAACGTTCCTTTCGTTGCCGGGAATCGGCGTGGCAGCAAGGATTACGGTGTCTCCTCGAAGCACCTCTACCTGGCGATGGCTGGAAGCGGCAAGCCGGGAGAGGGCAGCCATCGGCTCGCCTTGCGAACCCGTACACAGCACGACGATCTCGTGCGGCGGAAACCGGTGAACGTCGGCAGGATCGATAAGCATATCGTCCGGCAGTTGAAGATAACCAAGCTCGGAAGAAACATCGACGACGTTGACCATACTTCTGCCTAGCAGAGCAAGCTTGCGATTCACTTTCCGGGCGGCATCGACGATTTGTTGCAGCCGATGCACGTTGGAGGCGAACGTCGAGATGAATATTTTCTGCGTCGCTTTGGCGAAAGCTTCCTCGATATGCTCGCCCACCAGCCGTTCGGACGGGGTGAAGCCGGGCCGTTCGGCGTTGGTACTCTCGGATAGGAGGGCAAGCACGCCCTTCTGGCCGATCGCTGCCATTTTGTGAATGTCGGGATAATGCTCGTTCACCGGGGTCAGATCGAATTTGAAATCGCCGGTATGCACGACCGTGCCTTCCGGCGTATGAAAAGCGATGCCGAGACAGTCGGGGATGCTATGGTTCGTTCGAAAGAAGCTTACCTTGAACTTCCCAAGCCTGAGAAGCGATTCAGGAGTTATCGTCTTGAGGTGCGTTTGGCCGAGCAAGTTATGCTCCCGCAGTTTGACCTCGATCAAGCCTAAGGTCAGGCGTGTTGCATAGATGGGCATATTTAGCTGTTTGAGAATGTACGGAATGCCGCCGATGTGATCTTCATGTCCGTGCGTGATGATCAGGGCTCTGACCTTATTCCTGTTTTCAAGCAAATATGTAATTTCAGGGACGATCACGTCGATGCCCAGCAAGCTCTCGTCGGGAAATTTGGAACCGCAATCGATAACGACGATATCGTCCGCGTATTGAATGACATACATATTTTTGCCGATTTCATTAGCGCCGCCTAGGGCGACGATCGACAGCGCGTTCTCCTCCGTGCTCAAAGACCGAACCCTCCGTTTACGATAGGAATAAGTGCAGTATTGCCTTGTAAGCCTTTGTTCATCCGCATGTTAGGCGGGTGTCGGGGATAGGTGGCGGAGAATGAAGGGGATGAGGAGTAAGATCTGCCGGCGCGAAGGCCAAAAAAGTGCCTTGGAGGGAGACTACTTGCGCGGGATTGTGAACTGTCGTGAAAAATATGTTGTTGCAATCTGGCTTTGTTGTGAGTATAATAACCTCAACTTGATAGGCAAGCCAAAGTCGATGAAGAGAAAGAGTACGTTACTCGTCAGTTCCGCAGAGAGTTGGGGTAGGTGAAAGCCAACGTTCGGGCGATAACGGAAAGCCGTCTCCGAGACGCAGACTGAAATTTTAGTAAGCTCTGCCGCATTTCCAGCGTTAACGGGAACACGTATTGATGGATACGTTGTAGAGTGCCGTTTCTATGCTTGAAGCGGAACTAGGGTGGTAACACGGGTATAAACTCGTCCCTTGCGGACGGGTTTTTTTGTTTTAAAAAATCAATCAAACAGCCGCAGTTTTGACTGTCCGCATTTCAAGACAATGAGGAGGATATCATATGAGTCTTTATCCAACGCCAACACAACCGCAACCGAAAAGCCAACCTGAACCGCAAGTTCAAACTGAAGCCGTGACGCCGCAGCCTGCCCGAGCTCCAAAGTCGCTTAGCGAATTGTTGTCTCCGCAAGTCCGTGCTATGCCGCCGTCTGGGATCCGCAAGTTTTTCGATTATACGTCGGGAATGAAGGACGTCATCTCGCTAGGGGTTGGGGAACCGGATTTCGTCACGCCGCAAATTGTCCGCGACGCTTGCGTCTCGTCGCTTGACAAGGGACGAACCTCTTATACCTCCAACGCTGGCTTGCCCGAGCTTAGAGAAGCGATCGCGGAATATATAGACGGGAATTACGGAGTCACTTATGAACCCGCTAATGAAATCATGGTTACCGTCGGAAGCAGCGAAGCGATCGATCTCGCGCTGCGCGCGCTGATCACGGAAGGCGATGAAATTCTGATTCCCGAACCGTGTTATATCTCGTATTCACCGATCGTATTCCTCGGCGGCGGTAAACCGGTCGGCGTGGAAACGACCGCAGAAAACCAATTCAAACTTACGGCTGATGCACTGGAAGCCAAACTCACCGATAGATCCAAGGTGCTCGTGTTATGTTATCCGAACAATCCGACGGGCGGAATTATGACCTACGAGGATTGGCTGCCGATCGCGAAGCTGGTCGAGGAGCGCAATCTCGTCGTTATCGCGGATGAAATCTATTCGGAACTGACTTACGGAGACAAACATACGAGCTTTGCATCGCTTCCCGGGATGAGAGACCGGACGCTGCTCGTCAATGGATTTTCCAAGGCTTTCGCCATGACGGGATGGCGCGTTGGATTCGTATGCGGTCATCGTGAACTGATCTCCGCGATGCTGAAAATTCACCAATATACCGTCATGTGCGCCCCGATCATGGGACAGATTGCCGGTCTCGCTTCCCTGCAGGTCGGAATGGAGGAGAAGGACCGAATGATAGAGTCTTACAATCAAAGACGCAGGGCTTTCGTTCAAGGGTTGAGACAGATCGGGCTGCCTTGCCATGAGCCGCAGGGCGCTTTCTACGCGTTCCCGTCTATCGCGCATACGGGACTCAGCTCCGAACAGTTCGCGCACCGCCTGCTTCAAGAGTCGAAAGTCGTCACAGTTCCCGGGCACGTTTTCGGTACGGGGGGAGAAGGATTTATTCGTTGCTCTTACGCTTCGTCGCAGTTACAATTAGAGGAAGCGCTGGAGAGAATCCGCAAGTTTTTGGATGTTGTATAGATCATTTTCCCGCCATACGCGGAAAGGAAGCGAGTCCACGATGGAAGCCGTTAAAATTAAATATTACCCTCCGCAAGAAGATTACATCGCCTTCGACAACGATGAAGATTACGCGGAAAAGGGCAGAGGTTGGGGCTTGTTCGGCAAAGTTCCCAAGACGCAATTCTGGTACAAAAATTCGGCGGTGCAATATCCGGTTACGATTAAGGGGTACCAGGAGTACAGGAACATGAGCGTTCTGGTCGTTGAATTCGATAACGGTCAGCTAACGTGCATTCACCCTTCGTATTTGAAAGAAATGCAAAGCGGCACGTTCGGCAGAGAAGCCGTCATAGACGAGACAGAAGGCGCGGATGAGCAGGAAACTAAAGGCGTTGCGGAAGATGCGGCGGAAGAAAAACCAGCGAAAGCCGTAAAAGCAGCGAAAAAGCCGAAAGAGAAGAAGGAAAAGCTGGAGCTGCCGGCCGATAAAGTGAAATTTACGGCTAAAGTGAAAGAATTCACGACGAAGCCTAATCCGTTCTCCGATCGGGACGACGAAATATTGCTGTTGGAAGAGGTCGCGATCGTCGGCGATTCTCCGCTTGCGATCGGGGAGGCTTGGTGCGGCTATAGCAACACGCTGAAAGGCTTCGGGTTTGAGGTTGGCCAAGCTCTTGAGTTCGAGGGGAAAGTCGTGGACAAGAAATTCAACAAAGAGATCTTGTACAAGGTGAACAATCCTTCGAAGATTAAGATCGTATAGAAAAAAGCCCGTCGTCGACGGGCTTTTTCCTTTAACAAACCTATTATACAACGCCTTGAGCCAGCATGGCATCGGCTACGCGGAGGAAGCCCGCGATGTTGGCGCCGACGACAAGGTTGCCGGAATGGCCATAAGCTTCGGCAGCTCTTACGCTGTTTTGGTAGATATTTTTCATGATGCTGTGGAGCTTCGCGTCTACCTCTTCGAACGTCCAGGACAGTCTCATGCTGTTCTGGCTCATTTCGAGTGCAGATACCGCTACTCCGCCGGCGTTGGCTGCTTTCGCAGGTCCGAACAGAACGCCGTTGTTCAGGAACACTTCGATCGCTTCGAGCGTGGACGGCATGTTCGCGCCTTCGCCAACCGCTTTAACACCGTTAGCAACGAGAAGTTTCGCGGATTCTTCGTCGATCTCGTTTTGCGTTGCGCAAGGAAGAGCGATATCGCAAGGGATCGACCAGATGCCGGAGCAGCCTTCGAAATATTCAGCGTGCGGGTGCTCGTTCACATACTCGCTGATGCGTTTGCGTTCAACTTCTTTCAGGCGTTTCACCGTTTGCAGGTTGATGCCTTTAGGATCGTATACATACCCGTTGGAATCGCTGCAGGCAACGACTTTGGCGCCGAGTTGAGTCGCTTTGTCGATCGCGTAGATCGAGACGTTGCCGGATCCCGAGACGACGACCGTGCTGTCTTTGAAGCTCAAGCCTTTAGATTCCAGCATTTCGTTTACGAAATAGACGCAGCCGTATCCCGTTGCTTCCGTGCGCGTAAGGCTTCCGCCGTAGATGATGCCTTTGCCCGTAAGAACGCCGGCTTCGTGTCCGCCTCTAATACGTTTGTATTGTCCGAACATGTAGCCGATTTCACGGGCGCCAACGCCGATATCTCCCGCTGGAACGTCTTCGTCCGGTCCGATATATTTGTAGAGCTCGGTCATGAAGCTTTGCGTAAAACGCATAATCTCGTTGTCCGATTTGCCTTTGGGATCGAAGTCGGAACCGCCTTTACCGCCGCCGATGGGAAGGCCGGTCAAGGAGTTTTTGAAGATTTGCTCAAAACCGAGGAATTTGATGATGCTGGCATTAACCGAAGGGTGGAAGCGAAGACCGCCTTTGTAAGGACCGATGGCGCTGTTGAATTGTACGCGGTAACCGCGGTTCACATGCGTCTTGCCACTGTCGTCCACCCAAGGCACCCGGAAGTACACGACGCGTTCAGGTTCTACGATGCGTTCCAGGATGCTTTGTTTCATATACTTAGGATGTTTCGCGAATACAGGAGTGAGGGAGTCCAAAATCTCTTTGATTGCTTGATGGAATTCGTTCTCGTGCGGGTTGCGTTTTATAACGGCCTCGTATACCGATTGAACGTATTGTTGAGCGGCCGATGTTTGTTCTGGCGTAATAGTAGTCACTCTCTCATAACACTCCTTTATAATATTTGCATTATTCCTAAGAAACCATGCATTTTTATACTTATTGATTGTAGATTATACACGAGTGCTTAGCAAATTAAAATTATTTTTATACCCGAAAATTATGTTTTATCTCTTTAATTGCAATTCATCCGTTTTATGGAAATGGATAACACTTTATGCAAATGCTTGACATTCACGTTGCGTAAAGGAGTACGCTTGGTTTGCGAGGGGATCGATCATGGAGTACACGGTTCAGAAGCTGGGTCAGCTGGCGGGCGTAAGCACGCGTACACTTAGATACTATGATGAGATCGGCATTCTTAAGCCGGCAAGAATTAATTCATCTGGTTATCGGATTTACGGTACGCGAGAAGTCAATCAATTGCAGCAAATTTTGTTCTATCGCGAGCTGGGCGTAAGTTTGGATGACATTAAGAGCATCATCACGTCGCCATCTTTTGATGCGGACCGGGCGCTCCGAGATCACCGCGATAACCTGCTGGAGCGAAGAAAACAATTGGACGCGCTCATCGCCAATATCGATCTCACCTTAGCGCAAAGAGAGGGGATAGCCGAAATGAGCGACAAGCAGAAATTTGAAGGTTTCAAGCAAAAGCTGATTGACGACAATGAGGAAAAGTACGGAAAGGAAATTCGCGAGAAGTACGGGGACGAAGAGGTTGAAGCGACGAACGCGAAAGTCCGGAATATGACGGAGGAGCAGCACGCCGAGCTTGAGCGGTTGACCGCGGATATTCACGTCGCGTTAGCGGAAGCATTCGCAACGGGCGATCCGGCAGGCGAGATTGCTCGTAAGGCGGTTGAACTTCATCGCCGCTGGCTCAGTTTTTACTGGGACAGTTACAGCAAAGAGGCGCACGCGGGACTCGCTCAGATGTATGTGGCTGACGAGCGATTTAGAGCGTATTATGACAAGGACCAGCCTGGAACGGCGGAATTTCTGCGGGATGCGGTGCTGATCTATGCAGGGAACGATTCATAGTGCTGAAAAACAAGCCGCGTCGCCGCGGCTTGTTTGCTTATCCAGGAGAAATCGATCAAATCTATCCCTGTAGATGGGAAGCAATACTCGAAAAAATCGAACAATTGTGCGACAGTGGCAGGAAACCGGGGGAGTTACTGGAAAAAACAAGTAATTCCGCGTTAGTGGCGAAGAAACGGAGCCCAAATATCCTTTAAATAAAACGACTTGACACGACAAGCGTATGAAGCCCATAATACACATGTGGTGTATGAACCACTTAATACATACACTTGAATGATTGCGAGGTAGCGGAATGAACACAGGTGCAGGCTGGGAGGATATCGTTTTCAATAGCCGCGATCCGGTTTATCTGCAGGTGGTACGGCATTTCAAGGAGCTGATCGTCACCGGCCGTCTGGACGCGGGACAGGTCATTCCATCGCGAAGGGAACTAGGCGCCAAACTGAAAATAAATCCGAATACGGCGCAGAGAGCTTACAAGGAGATGGAGGAACGGAAATTGATCGTAACGGAAGGAAACTCGCCAAGTCGAATTACGATGGACGATAACGTATTGCGGACGATCCGTTCGGAGCTGCTTGGAGAAGCGGTCGAAGCATTCGTCGCATCGGTCAGTAAAATAAACGTACCCGTGGAAGAACTGGTCGAGTTAGTGAAGATCAAATACATTGAAGCGCAGGACGACGTATCAGGACGCACCGTTTCTGAGGGAGGGGGAGACAAGCATGATTGAAGTGCGCAACATACGCAAGCGTTATCGCATGCGCTACGTTCTACAAGACGTATCGTTCACGGCGGAGAAAGGGCAAATCACTTGCCTGATCGGCATGAACGGAGCCGGCAAATCGACGATTCTGAAAGCGATCATGGGGCTTACTCCCGTCAAGAGCGGGCAGATTCTGATTGACGGACAACCACTCGGCAAGTCAGTTTACGAGAAAGTCGCATTCGTGCCGGATCATCTTACAATGCCGCTCGGCATGAAGCTGTCCGAGGGACTGCGGTTCATGGCGGATTTCTATGACAGTTGGAACCCGCAGAGGGCGGAGGAACTCATACGATTTTTCAAGCTGGACACCAAAGAGAGAATCGGTAACTTATCGAAAGGAACCGCGGCGAAATTTAATCTCGTGCTCGGATTGGCGCCCAATTCGGAATACGTGTTGATGGACGAGCCGTTCTCCGGGATCGACATGTTCAGCCGGGAGATGATCGCCGAAGTCTTCTCCAGCGAATTGATCGAAGAGCGCGGCGTTCTGCTGACTACGCATGAGATCGGGGAGATGGAACATTTGATCGATAGAGCGGTCATTATGAGGGACGGAAAGATCGGCATGGATTTCGACTGCGAGCAGGTTCGAAGCGAAGAAGGCAAGTCGGTTATCGACGTCATGAGAGAGGTGTATTTGCCTTGAACAGGTATTTGAAGCTCGTACATATGGAAATTTACCGTTTTCGATATATGCTCGCCATCCTTATGGGATTGACGGCCGTCTGCCAGATCGTCGGGTTGGTCTTGTACCTGAACAGCGAAGTCCAATACCGCTATTCCCACTTCGACAAGTTCGGCCAATGGCCCGATTCGAATGCCATGTCGTTCGCCAGAGCGTTGTTCGGAACCCAAGGATGGTTTGCCATACCGGTGGTTCTTTGCATAGCGGCACTGATCTTATACGCGTTCTTGATCTGGTACAGGGATTGGTTCGGACGCAGCACCTTCATTTATCGTCTACTGATGCTGCCGACAGCCAGAAGACACATTTACCTGGCGAAGCTGACCGCTCTGATTACGTTTATATTCGCTCTCGTGGGCTTTCAGCTAGTGCTCCTTTCTTTGGAGAAATGGATCTTCGCGTTTACGGTGCCAGCCGAGCTGACGGAACATTCCTATATCGCCGAAGCCATCGAAGCAAACAGAGTACTCGCAACACTGCTGCCTCGATCATTCGAACAATTTATGTATGCTTACGGGATCGGAATAATGGCGGTTATCGTCGCTTTTACGGCGATCCTGATCGAGAGAAGCTTCCGATTAATAGGAATCGTATACGCAGCCTTTTATGTCGCAGCTTGTTTGCTGGCGGTCGTTTTCCCGATCTACACGTTTGGCATCGACCGTTCGAATGCTTATTTGTATCCCGAGGAAGTATTCGGAATCGAATGTCTCATATGCATCTTAGTGATCTCCGTATCGGTATGGCTCGGGTTCCGATTGCTCGCGAAAAAAATAACGGTGTAAAGGGGGAAAGCGGGAGTGAAACGTTATCTATTATCTATTGTTCTGGGCGTTTTCGCCGTTGTCGCAATCGCATTCTATTATATGTTCGGTTCGTCAAACGGGCTGCCCGAATACAAGTTAGCGACGATCGAAGGGGATCCAGCTCTTGGCGAGAAGATCTCGTTGGACGGCAGTTACGTAGGCGGAATTGGCTCGAAATCGTTAACGATAACCGCGAAGGGTACGAAATACGGGTTTGAAAAATCGTTCTATGAGCGGAATTTCAACTCCTCCCGTTATTTCACAAGTCGATTCGAGGATATGGTCGCTTTGAAGAAAGAACATCGCAATTTCATGAGAGCCAAAGGCAACGTAAACAGCTTTTATAAAGATGCGGAATGGCTAATCTACGCCGATATTTACGTATATCGTACGGAGGATTCCAAAAACGAATGGAGATTAAAGCTGGATCTTCTGGAAGAATCGACGGGTAAAATCACTCATTACGAGAAAGTAATTGAGAACGAAAATGGAGTATGGATCAGCGTAGAGGACGTGCAGCGGATCGATAATGAGCTGCATATCTTAGGAAGACAAAACGACAACTTCCTTGATCTCGTCGTCAACATCACGGACGGAGAAATCGTTAGAACCGTAAAGCTAGAGTCCGAGACGAAAAACGGTAAAGATATCGAATTCAAACTTTATGTCCTATCCAACCAAATTCGATCGGCGCCGTCCGAATATGCCGTGCTTTATACCCGAAAAGAGAAGGTGCTGAAAAGAAGCAATGGCGGCTACACTTCAGAGGCCCTGTCCGCCGAACTGGCGGCGTATTCGTACCGTACGGGCAAGCTGATTCCGATTCCGGAAATCGTCGAGAACCAAAACGGGATACTAGCTCCTACCAACTTTATATTAAACGGAGAAACATTGACCTACTTGGTCAATAAAGGCGTTTCATTGTCGGTATACGAGTACGATCTGGTATCCGGAGAAACCATGACGCTGATAGAGGATTTGAGCGCCGAACAATTGGGCGGAGAATTAATCGGTGATATTGCCATGCTCGCGCAAAATAAAATCCATCTGCTCGCTCGGAACAATAACGGTTTTCGTGACGGAGAAAGCATGGCAGTTGTCGTCGACGCCACTAACGGCAACGTTCTTTATAAGGGGAAGGTCATCTCGGAAGGCCCGGAAGCGACTGCCAATGAGCGCAAAAAAAACCTGTGGGTACGTGGTCTTTATGTTCAATAGCAAACCTAATGGGAGCGAGCGATTGAAGCATGTCGTACAAACCTTGAGAAGGTATGAAGAGTACGGGTATTCCATCGCTTACTTTATTTTGCAAGACGAAGAGCTCGCCGTTCATGCGGCGAAAGCCGCGTTACTTGAGGCGGGGCGGGATCGGGAGTTGGCCGGAAAATCGGACAGCGTGTTGAGAGCTAGCTTCGGCAAGCTTGCGATGCGCAAGGCGCTCGAAACGAAGCGCTCACAGCTGATAAGTCTGAACATATAAGCAAATGCACCTTGTTCCCGCTAGAAGGGAGCAAGGTGCATTGTATTATAGCGGATGAATCCGATAGACGCATTTATTGTCTCCATTGGCTAAACAGTCCGTTCGGCTGACTTCCGCATTCAGCAAAGATTCGAACAATTGGAGCTCGCAGGAGCAGGCGTGATTGTACTTATTGGCTACTTGGGAGATCGGGCAGTTGTATTCGGTAAGAATGAAGCCGTCGTCGCCGGATTTTTCCCAACTCGCCATATAACCGTTCTCGTTCTGAATTTCGGAAAGCGCGGCGACTTTGTGCTCCAGGTTATTGCCGGTCATCTTGCCGACGTACCGGTTCTCGAGCGTCGATCTGCGAAGATCGAATAGATGATTTACCATCTCTTCTCCGGATTCGCTTTCTAACTCGGCTAACAGATCGAGCGCGACGGCGTGATAGTTCTTCGGGAAGAAGTCATCGGCCGTGTCCGTTAGCCGGTAGACCGCGGCGGGACGCCCCATCGGAAGACGAACCGTTGTCGATTCGATCAGATTGTCCCGTTCCAGGTTGGCAATATGCCTTCTGACGGCCATTCCCGTTATCCCGAGTTGGTCGGTGAGTTCTTTGGCCGTCAGTTGCCCAGAGGTTTTCAGCAATTGCATAATCCTGTTACGGGTCGACAAATCCAGATCGTCTTTCATGACATCACTTCCCTGGTATTTTTATGTGGACGATCCGGCAGCGGCCATATCATGGGTCGCACATTCTTCCGAACAGTATCCGTGATGTTCTTGCTCGCACTCTTCGCAGCATAAATACTGAAGGTGGCACGTATCGTCCGTGCAATTGATGTATCGGTCGGTTTTTTGGCCGCAATGATGGCATTCCCCGACAAGCACATGCTCGTCGGTCCGGTTGATCCTCACCGAGACCCGTTCATCGAACACGTAACAATTGCCGTCGAAGCCCCGGCCTTGCACCTCTGGATCTTGTCCATAGGTGACGATCCCGCCGTCTAGCTGGTAGACGTCATCGAATCCTTCGTTTTTCAGCACGGCGGTCAGCATCTCGCAGCGGATGCCGCCTGTACAGTAGGTGAGAATCGGCTTATCTTTATGCTCGGCCAAGTTCTCGCGAATCCACTCGGGAAATTCGCGGAACGTCTCTAGATCAGGTTTGATCGCGCCACGGAAATGGCCTAGATCGTATTCGTAATTGCTTCTTCCGTCAAGAATGAGCACGTCGTCCCACTGCATTTTCTCGTAGAACTGAGCTGGCGTTAATCTGGCGCCCCCGTCTACGTTCGGATTCAGCTTCTTGTCGTAACGAAGTGTAACAAGCTCTTTCTTGTGCCGCACAAATATTTTCTTGAACGCGTGGCTATCGGATTCTTCGATCTTGAACAGCAGATCGGAGAAGAGAGGATGGGCATGCATGGCCGCCATGTAGGCATCGGTTTGTTCGATCGTTCCGGATAGCGTGCCGTTGATTCCTTCCTCGGCGATCAGAATACGTCCGAGAATGCCCAACTCTTTGCAGAATTGCAAATGCTCCGCGGTTAGAGCTTCCGGGTCCGGGATCGGAACATATTTATAGAAGAGTAGAATGCGGTAATCGTTTTTCATCGGAAAACACCTTTCTAGCGCCGCTTGCAATGCGGGTGATCTTCTAATCGTATCCGTTCCCTTTAACATAGTCAACATATATGTTTATTATGTTGGCGAATCGCGAATAACCGTTTGACATTAGGGCGTTATCGGCATACTATTATTAATACGCTTAGTTTCCGCCTCTTGAGGACGGAAAGCGGGGGAACCGTTCATGTGGGGCGAATCGTTCGATAGAACGTAGGGTACCATCTACCCGAGTCCGTCAGCTAACCTCGTCAGCAGAGATGGGTCTGAGCATAAGCGATTCTAATTTCTGACTATCGGACCCTAACCAAGGGTCTTTTGCGTTTAATAAAGGCCCTTGAATTGTCGATGTGAGCCATTCCGACATCTTAAGGGTCTTTTTCGTATTCATTGATTATCATTCCAGGGAGGTGCGATCGATGCAACAGTCGGATTCCGTCAGAACCACTTACGAGAACCTCATGGAGAAAACAAAGCAAATCGTTCAGCAGAAAACCGGGAAGTCCGATCCGAATCCTACGGAGGAGCAGTACGCCGTACTGCATTTGAAAGTCGAAGCCGAAGGTGGGCGTGATGGAGCGAAAGATCTGTCCAGCGCGCAAATCGGTGTCACCCGTCTCCTTGCCGTCATCGCGCAGATCGTCTCCGGATGGGGAGGAACGCTCATCGAAGCGAATCATCAATTTTATACGGCGATCTTTCCGATGTCCGAACCGGATGCGGCAAGCCGCAGTTGCATCTGCGGACTGCAGATCATTCGCGCGATCGACGATGTCGTAAACCCTTCTCTCATAGAGGAAGGCATCCATCTTCGGTTTCAAGGCGGCGTTGGGATCAGCATGGGCCAGGTTTACGGCTTCCAGACCGGCTTGACGATGCCCGTCGATAGCTTGTATTACGGAGACGCGATGGCAAGCGCTGTAGAATACGCGAACATGACAAGCGGTTTCGTGATCGTCGACAAGGTCGTCAAAGAGCATTTTGAAAGATCGGATTCCGAGTTCAAAGCCGAATTCGTTCCTTATCGTTATCATGAATGGGTCGGTTACCGTTTTCATGTAAATTGACTACGTGTGGCGAACAGAAGAAGAGCCTTTGGGAGAAAGACTTCCCAAGGGCTCTTTTTGCTAATGATCATGACTATTCGGTGTGGATCACGACTCTGGGCTTAGCGGGATCGCAATCGGGCGACGCGATCTCTCCGCATTTCGCAAGCTTGGTCAAGTAGTAGCATTCTTCGCGGTACATATGATCGGGTACGAGCGGGCTTAGTCTGCTAAGCAACTGATCGCTTAGATCCATCTCTTCGAGTTCTTGAAGGAATGCCATGAAAATGCGCATTTCCAAGTTGACGTCTTCGTGAAATCTGCCGATGGACGGATAATGTTCGCGAAGCGTGCGCAAATAACCGGTCAACTCGATTGCCTTCAAATATAACGCCTGAAAATGGGCTTCGAACTTTCTGCTTTTCTTAATGAGACGTCTCTCCGACAAGTCCAAGTCGCCGGCCAGACTGCCTGCATGCCCGACGGCGTCGGATAGCCACAACAGATCATGGTGCAGGGAACCGTATTGGGGCACCGGATATCCTAGCGCAAGAGCATCCAGAATTCGGGCATATTCCTCCAATTCATTGACCATATGGTTGAGGAATGTCGGCGACATGCCGATGACGACTTTGCCGGTCAATTTTCGGTCCAACAGATTCAGCTTGAACTCGCGCAGAGCCAAAGTTGCTTGCTGGGCCGATTCGGTCAATTCCCTAAACATCGCCCCGTCCATGAATCCGCGCGATTGGGCGAGCAATCCATCGAATAAATGGATGAATTGCGCGGCATGATCGATGTCCGTTCTTTCTGTCGGAGACAACACGTTAAAAATAAAGCGTGAATGGTCCCCTAGAATTTGCAACCAAAACCGATGCTCGAACATCGCTTCTTGGTCCATTGGATCTCTCCTTACCTGATGTGATATTGCTCTAAATTTATGTTGGCGCGTCATGTTCATGACTAAAGAATCCGTATGCCCACTTTGGAGGGTGAATGGATGAAATTCCTGATTCAGGGAATAATTCGCGTAGATTCATTCCGATGCGAGAAGAAGAAAGGAAGAGTTCAATGGCCAAACAACCATCTCAGCAGCCTCAGGACGAATCGCGCAGAAAATTTCTCAAATACTCGGGAACCGCGATCGGCGGCGTTGTCGTAGGCGGCGTAATCGGTGGAATTATCGGCTCGAACATGAAGGGCGGGCAGAAGGAGCCTGCCGCGCCGCCGAGCGAGACGAACACTCCGGCCGTTCCGGCAGATCGGGATTACAATCAGGCGTTAATGTTTTTCTCTCAAGATCAATTTCTGACGACGGAGGCAGCGACGGAGCGGATTTTTCCCCAGGACGATCTCGGGCCAGGAGCGAAGGAGCTTGGCGTCGCTTTCTTTATCGATCATCAGATGGCGGGCGGATACGGCTTCAACTCGAGGGATTATATGTCGCCGCCTTTCTACAAAGCGGAAGCGTCGCAAGGGTATCAGCTTACGTTCAAGCGAAGAGAACTTCTAGCGCTCGGTTTGGACGCCCTGAACGAATACAGCAACGAAAAGTACAAGAAGACTTACGCGAAGATGACGCCGGAGGAGCAGGATTCGGTGCTGACTGCATTCGAGAAAGACGAAGTGAACCTGAAAGGCGTTCCTGCATCGACTTTCTTCACGATGCTGCAGAATTTGACCATGGAAGGCGTCTATTCGGACCCCCTCTATGGCGGGAATAAAAACATGGAGGGATGGCGCATGCGAAATTACCCGGGCAACCAGATGAGCTATACCGATCAAATCGATAAGGAAGAGTTCATCAAAATGGAGCCTCTCAGCTTGCACGACCATCTTCAATTAGGTTAAGGAGGGCAGAGTTATGGCGAACACGCTTCCCAAAGTGCCCATCGTCATCGTTGGGATGGGATGGGTCGGCGGCATCATCGCCGCCGAATTAACTAAGGCCGGCCACAACGTAGTCGGGCTTGAACGCGGCAAAAGCCGCAGCACCCAGGATTATTATCACGTTCATGACGAATTGCGCTACGCGTCCCGTTACGAACTGATGCAGGACCTATCCAAAGAGACGGTAACGTTCCGCAATACGGAGAAGGTTCGAGCGCTGCCGATGCGCTCGTACGGTTCGTTCCTGCTTGGAGATGGCCTCGGGGGCGCGGGCGTTCACTGGAACGGGCAATATTACCGGTTTTTGCCTTACGACTTCGAGATACACAGCAAAACGATCGAGCGATACGGGAAAAATAAAATACCGAAGGAGATGTCGATTCGCGATTGGGGCATTACGTATGACGAGCTTGAGTCTTACTTCGTGAAATACGAACAAATGTCCGGAATATCGGGACCTTCCGAACTGCCGGACAATATCGGCAAAATGTCGATCCCGTACGCGACGCCGCCGATGAAGATGTCACCCGGAATGAAGCTGTTCACGGATGCCTCGTCCAAGCTCGGCTACCATCCGTATATTATCCCTTCGGCGAACCTGTCCCAGGATTACACGAATCCGGACGGCATCGAACGGGCCTCCTGCCAGTATTGCGGGTATTGCGAACGCTTCGGCTGCGAATATGGCGCCAAGGCTGATCCTGTCGTGACGGTGCTTCCGGTCGCACAGAAGTCGGGCAAATTCGAGCTTCGTACCCATGCGAACGTGACGGGCATTCTTCACGACGGGAAAAAAGCGACCGGAGTCAAATACGTCAACACGTTGACGGGACAAGAATCCGTGCAGCCGGCAGACATCGTCATACTGGCGGGTTACGTGTTTACCAACGTACGGCTGTTGCTGCTCTCCAAGCTTGGCAAGCCGTACGACCCGACGACCGATACGGGGGCGGTAGGCCGGAACTATGCCTATCAAGTGAACGGAGCGAGCTCGGTCGCTGTCTACGAAGACCGGGAGTTTAATCTCGCGATGGGCGCGGGCGCGCTTGGAAGCAGTCTGGATGACTTTAACGGCGACAACTTCGATCACAGCGACCTCAAGTTCATTCACGGAGCGAATATCCGATTTACCCAAACGGGGTTGCGTCCGATCCAATATCAGCCGGTACTCGCGGGAACGCCGAAATGGGGCAAAGATTTCAAGCAAGCCACGATCCATAACGCGAATCGGATTCTGGCGGTATCCGGGCAAGGGGCCAGCATGCCGAACCGGTATCACTATTTGGATCTGGATCCCGAGTACAAGGATTCGCTTGGATTGCCGCTCATTCGGATGACGTTCGATTTCCTCGATCAGGATCGCGAGCTCGTGAAATTCATCGCTCAGAAAACGAAAGAAATCGCCGATCAGATGGGGGCGACGAAAACGGAAATACACGATACGATCAGACAGTACAACATCGTCCCTTACCAATCGACGCATAACACGGGAGGCACGATCATGGGCAGCGATCCGAATACGTCGGTCGTGAACAATTATTTGCAAATGTGGGACGCGGAAAACGTGTTTATATGCGGAGCATCGAACTTCTGCCACAACAGCGGATATAACCCGACGGCTACAGTCGGCGCACTCGCTTACCGTGCGGCCGAAGGCATAGAGAAATATATGAAGAAAGGCGGATCGCTCGTTTGAGCGGCGTCGGGACGAACAGGGAAGAGAATGAGGGAGAATGGGTCGCACACTTGACAGAGCTTCGCAAACGGTTGATCTATGTTGCCGCATGGTTTATCGCCACGCTGGTCTTGGGGCTTTACTCCGCGCCTCGAATTCTCGGTTATATTAAAGATCACGCAAGTTCGACCAAGATCGAATGGAGTGTTTTCTCGCTTTCAGACGGGCTCGTCGTCTATATGAAATGCGCCATGCTCATCGGCTTCGTTCTCACGCTGCCGATACTGCTCTATCATCTCTGGGCGTTCGCCCGTCCCGGAATGACCGACTCGGAAGCGAAAAACACGCTGCTATACGTGCCGATGTCGTTTCTTCTGTTCGTATTGGGGGTCAGCTTCGGCTATACGGTCGCGATTCCGATGATGATCCGGTTCATGATCAAACTGAATCAAGGCATCGGCGCGATGGAAGTGTACGGGATTCATCACTACGTCTCGTTCCTCGTCAGCTTCCTTCTGCCGATGGGGATCGCGTTCGAGATGCCGCTAGCGATGATGTTCATGACACGTATCGGACTATTGACACCGGGGCAGTTAAAACCGGTCAGGAAGTACGCTTACGTCGGGCTCGCCGTTATTGGCTCTTTGATCTCTCCGCCGGATTTCGTTTCCCATCTGTCGGTGACGATTCCTTTAATCGTACTATTCGAGATTAGCGCATGGATCTCTACCCGATATTATCGCAGAAGGACGCTCGTTCCGGCCGGACAGGTTTGAAAATGTCTTCATTATAAAGGAGGTGACGTGATGTTAAACAACATCGGCATATCCGGGCTGATCATCATCCTGGCGATCGCGCTCATCGTGTTCGGACCGACGAAGCTGCCGCAGCTTGGCAGGGCTTTCGGGGACACGCTGCGGGAATTCCGCAATTCGACGAAAGGCATCGTCGACGAAGAATTGCCGGATAAAGCGACGGTTATCGAGATCGACAAAGCGAAAGATTAGTCCATCAATGCGAACTTCATAGGCGCAGAAGCATGAATAGGCGATGCAGGGAAAATTTCCTGCATCGCCTTTCTGCATTCGTCCGGCTCTTCATTCGGAATGCCTCAATGCCGACAAATGAAGGAAGGAGCGTAATGATCCGTATGGATGAGTTGCGTTCTTCGATAATATTTGGAAAGAAGTGGTTGCAGTTGGAGCATGTCCATGGATCGTACGATTCCATGCTGGTCGTTTTTTCTTATATCGTCGCGGTCGTCGCTTCTTACACGGTACTCGATCTGGCCGGTAAGGTGAGTGAAACTTCGGGAAAAAGCCGTTTGCTATGGCTCGTCTTCGGCGCAGCGGCAATGGGAATGGGTATTTGGTCAATGCATTTCGTCGGCATGCTTGCGCTTCGGTTGCCCGTGCCGGTCTCATATGATCTTACGCTGGTCTTCCTATCCGTGCTTGCTGCGATTCTGGCTTCATTCGCGGCGCTGAGAATCGTCGCGCGGGACAAATTGACGCCCGGCAGGCTTATTGGCGGAGCTTTGCTCTTGGCGCTTGGTATTTCCTCCATGCACTATATCGGCATGGCCGCCATGCTAATCGATATCACCTATGATCCCGCGATTTTCGTATTGTCCATCGCAATCGCGCTGGCCGCTTCGATTGCAGCGCTATGGCTGGCTTTTTATTTCAAGAAAGGCGACGTCAAGAGCGATACATGGAAGAAACTTGGAAGCGGGTTCATTATGGGCGCGGCGATCGTCGGTATGCATTATACGGGAATGATGGCCGCTCATTTTCATCTTGGAGCGCGGTCGGAGCTGGCAACGGGTCTTCGACTCGATCAGGATTGGCTAGCTTATCTCATCTCGGGAGGAACATTATTCACGCTGGGATTGTCTCTGCTGGGCATATACATTTCACGTCGGTTCTCGTCCAAGGATTCGGAAATTCAGCAGCAATCAAGAGAGATTCAACTGAAAAACCAACAGCTTCAACTACTGAACGATAATCTGGAGCAACTGGTCAAGGAACGCACGGCACAATTGGAAAAGGCTCACGACGAAGCAATCAAGGCGAACAGGGTCAAAAGCCAATTTCTTGCGAACATGAGTCATGAACTAAGGACGCCTCTTAATGCGATTATCGGCTATAGCGAAATGCTTGTGGAGGAAGCCGAAGAGCTCGGTGAACCGACTTTCGCGGCTGATCTTCAGAAAATCAGCAAATCCGGCAAGCACTTGCTCTCGCTCATCAATGACATATTGGACATCTCCAAGATCGAAGCCGGAAAAATGGAAATTTATCCGGAAAGATGCGACTTGCAAGGTGTTCTTCAAGACGTAGTCATGACGGTCAAGCCTATAATCGAAAGTAACGGCAACAGGATAGAGATAGAATGGGGCAAAGGGGAAATGGTTACCGACGTCACTAAGCTGCGCCAGATTCTAATTAACCTGCTGAGCAACGCCGGTAAATTCACGAAAGACGGGGTTATTCGCTTTGAAGCCTATCCGGAGGAGAAAGAAGGGCGGAGCGGTTACGGTTTTCGCGTCACGGATTCGGGAATCGGTATGACGCCCGAGCAGGTCGGCAAGCTGTTCCAGCCTTTCACCCAAGCCGACTCGTCTACGACGCGCAAATATGGAGGAACTGGACTCGGACTGGCGATTAGCCAGCGCTTTTGCGAGTTGCTCGGAGGCGAAATTTATGCGGAGAGCGAACCTGGCGTAGGCAGCTGCTTCATCTGCTGGCTCCCCGAGGAAACCGCCGATATGAATCGGTTGTCCGATATACCGGTAGAGGCAACTTTCTCGAAGGAAGCCGAGGGATCTAGCCAGGTCAGCATATTGCTCATCGACGACGAACCGTTGAACAGGCAATTGATGAGCGATTACCTCGCCAATGAAGGGTGGACGCTGGCTTTCGCCGAGAGTGGCGAGGAGGGGCTTCTCCTGTCGAAGAAGCTGCGGCCCAAGGTGATCTGCTTGGACATTCTGATGCCCGGAATGGACGGATGGAGTGTGCTTTCGGCATTGAAGAGAGATCCGGAACTGCGGGATATTCCGGTCGTTATCCTCTCGATGACCAATGACAAGCAACTGGGATATACGCTTGGAGCCTCTGAGTTCCTGGAGAAACCTGTGGAAAGGGATCGTCTGGTCGGCATTATCGACAAGTTCGTCCCGGCTACCAGCGGTTCGGGTGTTCTTGTCATTGAGGATGACGCGACGACTAGCGAACTGATGACAAAGCTGCTTCATAGAGAGGGATATTCCGTGACCCAAGCGGCTAACGGAAGATTAGCTTTGGAATGCCTGGAGAGAGAGTTGCCCGGAGTCATCTTGCTTGATTTGATGATGCCGGAGATGGACGGATTCGAATTCGTATTGGAGCTTCGCAAGCGCGAGGAGTGGAGCTCGATCCCGATCGTCGTCGTCACGGCCAAAACGATCAATTCCGAGGACCGTTTAAGGCTGCATGGATACGTGAAGAGCGTGATGCAGAAAGGGGCGTTCGATCCGAAGCAATTGCTCGGGGAAATTCGCCAATTTATGAACGGACAGCAGGAGGTGGGCTGATGCGGACAATTCTACTTGTCGAGGATAACGAATTAAATCGCGACATGCTCTCTCGGAGGCTTGCGCGCAAGGGGTATCAAGTCATTACGGCCGAAGATGGCCGGCAAGGAATCGATCTCGCCGGGAGCGAGATGCCCGATCTGATTCTGATGGATATGAGCTTGCCCGTCCTGGATGGATGGGAAGCGACTCGTTTGCTCAAAGCCTCATCTGAAACCCGGAGCATCCCGATCATCGCGCTGACGGCGCATGCTATGGCCGAAGACGAGCGGAAAGCTTACCAAGCCGGATGCGACGATTTCGATACGAAACCAATAGACTGGGCCAGATTGCTCGGGAAAATCGAAGCGGCTCTTGCCAATTGCGAATAGAATGGAGAATTTCAATGGACGACACCCAAGCGAAAATATTGATAGTAGACGACCAAGAGTACAACGTCAGTCTGTTGGAGCGCATTCTTAGGCGAGCGGGGTTCAGCCATGTTCACAACACCTTGGATCCGCTGGAAGTTAAAGATCTTGTTGCGAGGCTTGACCCGGACATTGTTCTGCTCGACCTGCATATGCCGGGAATGGACGGCCTGCAAGTGCTTCGGCAGATTCGGGAACAAACGGAAAAGGACCACTATCTTCCTGTGCTGATGCTTACCGCCGATACGACGCCTGAAATGAAGCAACAAGGATTGCTTGCCGGCGTGAACGACTTCTTGACGAAACCGTACGACCGGACTGAAGTTGTGCTTCGTATCCGTAACTTGTTGAAAACGAGGGAGCTGCACCGGCAGTTGCAACATCATAACAGCACGTTGGAAGAAAGAGTCCGGGAACGTACGAAGGAACTGCAGCAAGCTAAGTTGGAAATGTTGCTCCTGCTCGGGCGCGCCGCGGAGTATCGGGACGATATGACCGGCCAGCATACGCAAAGGGTTGGCAGGCTTTCGGGAATGATTGCGGGCAAGTTGGGCTTCTCCGAGGAACAAGTCGATGCGATTCGCAAGGCAGCACCTCTTCACGATATCGGCAAGATCGGCATTCCGGACGACATTTTGTTAAAACCCGGACGTTTCGAACCTCATGAATTCGAACGGATGAAAACCCATACGACAATCGGAGCGAATATTCTCGGAGGGAGTTTCTTCAATATTTTGCGGCTGGCAGGCGTCATTGCCCAATCCCATCATGAGAAATGGGACGGAACCGGCTATCCCGACGGCTTATCCGGCGAAGGAATTCCCATCGAAGCCAGAATCGTAGCGCTTGCCGATTTCTATGACGCACTCACGCACGAACGACCTTACAAAAGAGCGTGGACGCCTGAAGAAACGCTAGAAGAAATCCGGAGACAGCGCGGCGCCCATTTCGATCCGAGAGTCGTTGACGCGTTCGTGGAATTGTTTAACGAGCCCGGCTTTGCCGAACCGATCGAGAAAACATCGTAATTGTACAGCGGCCGAGAGGCCGCTATTTTTCTATTAAATGCGATTTTGGGAAATTCAGTGTAAGGAAAAACAGCTTTGAGCGTCTAATCAATAGAGAAATGTTAGAAGCGCAAGGAGGTGAAGCGATGGACGGCCATGCGAGAATCGAGCAGTGGTTTATGGAGTACGGCTCGGATGTACATCATTTTCTTGTCTATTATACAGGTTGGGACCATGTGGACGATCTCGTTCAGGACGTTTTCGTGAAAGCGCTTATAGGCATACGTCGGTACGAAGGCAGATCGAGCCCGAAAACTTGGCTTTTCTCGATTGCTCGCAGAGTGGCGATCGACGAGCAAAGAAAGAGAAAACGGAGAAGCTTGCATGCATCCCGCTATAGGAGCGAGAACTGTCCTCCGGATCGGACACCCGAAGAAATCATATTTCTTCGGCAAGATTTGGCCGACGCGCATAGCTGCGTGATGAAACTTAAAAGGTCTTACCGGGACGTATTATTTTTGCGGGTGATGGAGAAATTGTCCGCCGCCGAAGCCGCGGAGGTGCTCGGTTGGTCGGTAACGAGGGTTAACGTGACTTTACACCGGGCGATTCGAAAGGCGCGATTCGTCTATGAGGAATTGAATGGAGGTGTAGGGGAGTGAATCGAGAACAACGAGGAAATGAAGTGCTTGATCTGCTTGAGGCCATGCCGCGAAGGCCGCTCGATCCGGGGAAAGAGGAAGACATTCTGTATACCCTTCGTCATATGTCCACGTCATCCGAACGGCGGAATGGAATACTTCTAGCCAAAATCGTGGGAGGCATACTCGCTGTCGGCGCCGTTTTTCTTTGCTTGGTGTTATTGTTGCCTGTTATCTCGAATACCGAGGGGATAAGCCGATGGTTCTCAGCAGCGACCCCGCCTCTATATTCGGGAGAGGACGCCGAGATTAGCCCGATTTTTGATCTTGTGGATAAGGAAGGCCGAATCGTATATCCCGACCGTCTTATCGGGATCAAAAGTAAGATCGCTTTTACATTTGATCAAAGAGGTTTTATCGCTAAGTCCACAGATACAGTATCGAAAATCTTTTGGGTCGTTTGGGGAGATCCTGCGGAACTGAGAGGCGCATCTTTGGTGGCCAAAGGAACGAACCTCGATACGGGAGAAACATTCACGGTGAACGAAAGCAAGCTAGGCGGGCCGTACTACGGATACGACGCTAGCGTCGTGACTGCGTTTAACTCGTTCCCGAGCAAAGGCAAATGGCGGATCGACGTTGAACTGAACGGGAAGCTGTACGGCACAATCGTCGTTCCCGTTAAGGCGGAATACATCCATACGGAGCGCTACCGTTTTATGATATCGGAAGACGATGCGCTAACCGGAAATAACGAAACGACGCTGATTGTCCCGGGACACGACCAGCCTGACACGCTCGACGTGATTGCTCAACTCAAAGATTCTTCCGGCCAGGCGAGCCGATCAACTTTCCGTAAGACGGGAGATTTCATTCAGTCGTCGACATTGGAACCGGTTACGGAGTATTCCGGGACGCTGCGCTTCGACCGACCTGGGCGATGGCAAATTGAATTAATGGGCGAGAAGACGTCAATCGAAGTCAAGTAGCTTTAGTTAGGCGAAGGACGGCATCTGCTATAGAGCAGGGCCGTTTTTTTGTCATTGACAGAGAGCTTGTTTACTTCTTAAAATATGAGTAATCACTCACTTTTTTATGCGGAGGTTATCCTAATGGATTATGCCGTACAAGTCGACCAGGTCAGCAAAAGCTACGGCCACAAAGCCGTACTCGACAACGTGTCGCTGCAGATACGAGAAGGACAAATCTACGGTTTGATCGGCCCTTCGGGGGCGGGCAAGACGACGCTGGTGAAAATGTTGGTGGGCATGGAGCGGGCGGATCGCGGTAACGTTACGGTGCTGAACGAGACGATGCCGAATCTGGAGCTGCTCCAGGAGATCGGGTACATGGCCCAATCCGACGCGTTATACGCGGAATTGACGGGTGAGGAGAACTTGTCTTTCTTCGCCGCGCTATTCAAGCTAGGGAAGACGGAGCGCAAGCGGAGAATCGCCTACGCGGCCGATCTGGTCAATCTGTCCGGCGTATTGAATAAGAGAGTGTCTGCGTACTCGGGGGGCATGAAGCGGCGTCTATCCCTGGCAATCGCGCTCATCCAAGATCCGCGTATTCTTATTCTCGACGAACCGACCGTTGGCATCGATCCGCAGCTGCGGTTGTCCATCTGGAGCGAATTGCAGCGATTAAAGGAAGTCGAGGGCAAAACGATTATCGTGACGACGCACGTCATGGACGAAGCGGGAAGATGCGATGTTCTCGCCATGGTGCGGGACGGCAGGATACTCACGAGCGGAACGCCACAGGAACTGATGGCGCATTACGGGGCCAGCAATCTGGAAGAAGTATTCCTGCAAGCAGGGGGGATCCAAGTATGAGGACGGGAGCGTTAATCGTAAGAATTTGCCGCCAGATGTCCCGGGACAAAAGAACGCTTGCTCTTCTATTTGTCGCGCCATTGCTCATATTAACGTTGATGTACTATGTTTTTAACGGTGGAGAAGCAGGCAATCCTCGTTTAGGCGCCGTGAACGTCGACTTACAGCTTGCGCAACTGCTAGAAAAAGCAAACATCGATGTCGTAAATGTCGAATCAGCAGGAGATGCTGCCGACACAATCGCGGAGCACGATCTGGATGGCATTCTGACGAACGCGAACGGGAAGCTAACGTTAGCGCTGGAGAACGGCGATCCTTCGAAAGCGAAAGCATTGCAGATGAAGATCGGCCAGGCCGCAGTCGCGAGATCACTGCTCGCTATGAACGTTCCGCTTACGGACGCAGGCGAGATTGGTATGGAGACACATTATGTGTACGGCAGCGTAGACTCTACCTTTTTCGATGTACTCAGCCCGATTCTCGTCGGTTTTTTTGTATTTTTCTTTGTGTTTCTCATTTCGGGGATCGGTTTGCTGCGCGAAAGAACGACGGGCACGTTGGAACGTCTCATGTCGACGCCGATCCGCCGAAGGGAAGTATTGACCGGGTATTTGACTGGTTACGGCATTTTTGCCGTCATTCAGACTGTGATCGTCGTCCTCTACGCGATCAACGTGCTGGATCTTACGCTCGCGGGATCAATCTGGAACGTGTTGCTCGTCAACCTGTTGCTTGCGCTCGTCGCGCTGTCGCTCGGTATTTTATTGTCCACGTTCGCGGCCTCCGAGTTCCAGATGGTCCAATTCATTCCGATCGTCGTGGTTCCCCAGGTGTTCTTTGCCGGAATTTTGCCGCTTGATGGCATGGCGGACTGGCTTCAGGCGCTTGGACGGATCATGCCGCTCTATTATGCGGCGGATGCTCTGAAGGGAATCATGTACAGAGGAGAGGGCTTTGGCGGTATCTTCGTCGATCTGCTCGTTCTCGTCGGTTTCGCCGCGATTTTTATCACGTTAAACGTACTTGCCTTGAAGAGATATCGCAAATAAAGAAACGGAGAAGAAATGGAAATGTCGACTCACAATATTCTCGACCAGATGTTGTCCGAAGCCAAATTATCGAAAAAAGATACAGCCAAACAGCAGCGAATCCTACATGCCGCCATCGCTTTGTTCGCAGAAAAAGGGTTCGCCAATACGTCCACGAGCGAGATCGCCAAAAACTCAGGCGTAGCGGAAGGTACGATATTTCGTCATTACGGGACGAAAGAGAATTTGCTCATCGCGGTTATCGTTCCATTTTTGAAACAATCGCTCCCGATGATGGCGAAGGAGGTTTTCGAGGAGATCAATCCGAGCAAACACGCCCGTTTCGAGGATTTCATACGCGCCTTATTCTTGAACCGTATGCGATTTTTTCGGGAGAACAAGGACATTTTCCGCGTCGTCGTCAAAGAATTTGTGTATCGGGAAGAACTGCGGACGGAGCTGCTCACGCACGTGAACAAGGAAATCGTCGGATATTTGAACCAAGCTTTAGATTACTCCAAAGGGAAGGGTGAACTGCCCGATCGGCCGAACGGTTATCTGTTGAAGCTGATCTTTCCGTATATTTTCAGTCAATTCGTGATTCGTTTCGTACTCTCCGCCAAGGAACCGGACGTCCCCGATGAGGTTGAAGCCGATGCGATCGTCAAATTCGTCGTCAACGGAATACGGAGTTGTTAAACCTATCGTTAGAATTGTTAAACAAGGCTGCTCATGCAAATGCATGGCAGCCTTGTTTAGCGTTAAATGCGTTCGGTCTTAATCGCGTCCTTCAAACGCGATGAGATTTCTGCCCATCAAGTAGATCGCGAACATGCCGCCAAACAACATCGCTAATAAGAAAATAATATAAAACAAACAGAACACCTCCTGATGTCATGGCCGACCGCTTAGGTATTTCGATACAGCGAGCGGCTTTTGTTGGGTTGAGACCAATGTAAATGATCCTCCGCACGCTGTAACCATCCAATCTCAAGTGTTGATGACCATCCAATCTTCTATAGACACCCGCAAGCCATAAAGATTAGAACACTTTGTTAAAATGTGATTTATTTCACAATATCCCTCCATATTCGGAGTTATACTTGAGCCATAAAAGAAGAGAGGATGTGAAACCCCCGATGAAATCCCACGTCCCAATCGATAGCGTCATATCCGGCGGTGACCTTCGCGAGTTGATCATCGACTCCACCGTCGCAAGAGCCAAGCAAGAACACGAACTGCTGAGCGAAGAGCTCAGAGAGATTTACGAACAAGCGTGCACCATCCGAAGAGGGCAGGACGCGAAACGGTTGAACCGGGAAATCCGCCAATTAGGCGACAGCGTCAAACACTTCTTGAAACACTGGACAGCGCACACGCAATGGGAAGACGATGAACTGTTCCCTAGCGCCGCATCCGTTCTAGGCGCGGAGCCCGATCTATTCTCCTTAATGGAACACGAATACGAGCTGGCAGAGCAATACATCCAAGCTTTCACGCAATTGCTCGAGAAAGCCGCAGCTCCAATCGATCAGGAAGAAGCACGAAAGATGACGACCTATCTCATCCAAGCGTACGCGGTACTCAGCAACCGATTCCGCGAAGAGGAAGAGATCATGTTGGAGCTGACGGATCGTTCCAATGCTTACGGTTTTTAGTGAAATATTACTAAATAGCTCTAAAATCTGGAAGGAGATGACCATCATGGTCACGAAATGGTTTAGAGAAAATGTATGGGCGGCAGCCGCAATCACTTTTGTCAGAGTGTACTTGGGCTGGTTGTGGCTGGATGCCGGTTGGCACAAGCTGACGGGCGGATTCGACGCTACGGGGTTCCTGAAAGGCGCGATTGCCAAACCAGTTGCGGACCATGCCACCCAAGCGGTGCTGTTCCCGAACTACACGTACTTCATCGAACACTTCGCATTACCGAACGTTAAACTCATTAATTTTCTGATCCCAGTCGGAGAGACGTTGATCGGTATCGGGCTCATCGTAGGCGGATTGGTTGCCACGGCCGCATTCTTCGGAATTATGCTGAACCTGATGTTCGTCTTTGCCGGCACCGTAAGCACGAACCCTTGGCTACTGACGCTAGGCTTCCTCGTTTTCATGGCAGGCGCGAATGCAGGGCGCTTCGGACTTGACTACTACTTGATGCCTCTGATTCGCAAAGGCTGGACGAAGATAAGAGCCGGCCATGGCAAAACGGATAACACCGACCACCGTGGCATCGGCGGCAAAATCGTGCCTCACTAACGACAACGCGAAGGAGGGAAACTGCAATGCCGCAATCCGGGTCTCCATTGCTCGATCTCTATTTAAGCTACGATCAATGGAAAGAAGAGCACGACGCGCTTCACCTCAGATTACGCGAGCTTTGCAATCTGATGAGATGGAATCCCGGCAATTACGACCAACCTTGCTGGGATTCCCATTTCCGCAAAGTTCATGGCATGTTCGTCGATTTTATGAAGGATTGGCGGAACCATCTCGTGAAGGAACGCAAAGTCATCTATCCGATCGCCAGAACCGCAATATGCGGGGGGAAAATGGGGCCTTCCGCCGTGCTTGAACAGGAAGACGCGATTGCCGGACAATTCTACGAGGCTTATCTTCAAGGCGTTGAGGAAGGCGAATCGCCAGAAAATTGCCTCTCCAGATTGTTGCAAGTGTTGTTGATCATCGCCGAACATTTCCGGATGGAGGACGAGACGGTTGTCCCGGCCGCGGAACGTCTGATGGACGAAATCGAATACATTGGTTCATAGAGGAGGCATGCCACGATGGCAGCGAAACAGCAAGCACAGGAAACGTTTTTGAACGTGCAAAACGAAATCGACAAACTGGCCGAACGGGCCAGGAAAGCGCAAGAAAACTATATGTTGCTAGATCAGGAGGCAGTGGATCGAATCGTGCAACGGATGGCGCTTGCTGGACTAGACCAACATATGCAACTAGCCAAAATGGCGGTAGAGGAAACCGGACGCGGGGTATACGAGGACAAAATCACCAAAAACATATTCGCCACCGAATACATCTACCATAATATCAAGAACGAGAAAACGGTCGGCGTCATCGAAGACAATCCGTACGAGAATTACCGCGTCGTTGCCGAACCGGTCGGCGTGATCGCTGGCATTACGCCGGTGACGAATCCGACATCTACGACGATGTTCAAATCGCTGATCGCGGCCAAGACGCGCAACCCGATCATCTTCGCGTTCCACCCTTCTGCGCAGCGTTCCAGTCGGGAAGCCGCCAAGACGCTGCTCGAAGCGGCGGTCGCAGCGGGAGCGCCTGAACATTGCATCCAGTGGATTGAGACGCCTTCCGTAGAAGCGACGCAACTGCTCATGAACCATAAGGACGTCGCGCTCGTTCTCGCGACCGGCGGTTCCGCGATGGTGAAGGCCGCTTATAGCACCGGCAAGCCGGCGCTCGGCGTAGGCCCAGGCAACGTGCCGTGCTTCATCGAGAAAACCGCCGACCTGAATCAGGCCGTGACTGACTTGATCTTATCCAAGACGTTCGACAACGGAATGATCTGCGCATCCGAACAAGCGGTCATTCTCGAAGAGCCGATCTACGACGCGGCGAAAAAGCTCATGATCCGACACGGCTGTTACTTCCTGAACAAAGAAGAGACCGAGAAAGTCTCCGCATTGGTCATCAATCCGGAGAAATGCGCGGTCAATGCGGTCATCGTAGGCCAGCACGCGACGAAGATCGCGGAGATGGCGGGGATCAAAGTTCCAGCGGATACGAAGATGCTAGTCGCAGAGCTTGCCGGCGTCGGAGAGAAGTACCCGCTGTCCGCGGAAAAATTAAGTCCGGTTCTAGCTTGCTATAAAGTAAAAACCGCCGAGCAAGGTATCGAGCGAGCTGCTCAAGTCGTCGCATATGGCGGCATGGGCCACTCATCGGTCATCCATTCGAACGACCAGGCGGTCATCGCGGCGTTCTCGGCCCGACTGCAAACCGGCCGCATCATCGTTAATGCTCCGTCGACACATGGCGCGATCGGCGACATCTATAACACGAACCTTCCTTCGTTAACGCTTGGCTGCGGATCGTACGGACACAACTCGACGACGTCCAACGTCACCGCGGTTAACCTGATCAACATGAAACGCGTCGCCTATCGGACGCTGAACATGCAATGGTTCAAGGTTCCGCCGAAAGTATACTTCGAGCGTGGGTCGACGCAATATTTGGAAAAAATGCCGGATATCACTCGCGTCATGATCGTCACAGACGCTGCGATGGTAAAGCTCGGGTACGCGGAGAAAGTGGAGTATTACTTGCGCAAACGCAAAAATCCGGTCGCGATCGAGATTTTCTCTGAAGTCGAGCCCGATCCTTCCACCGATACGGTAGAGCGGGGAACGCGGTTGATGGCGCAATTCAAGCCGGACTGCATCATCGCCCTCGGCGGCGGATCGCCGATGGACGCGGCGAAAGCGATGTGGCTGTTCTACGAATATCCGGATACGAACTTCGATTCGCTGAAGATGAAGTTCCTCGATATTCGCAAACGGATCTACAAGTATCCACGGCTCGGTCAGAAGGCGAAATTCGTCGCCATCCCGACGACGTCGGGTACGGGCTCTGAAGTGACGTCGTTCGCCGTCATTACCGACAAGAACAAAGGCAATACGAAGTATCCGTTGGCCGATTACGAACTGACGCCCGATGTCGCCATTATCGACCCGGATTACGTGTACAGCCTGCCTAAGACAGCTGTAGCCGACACCGGCATGGACGTTCTCACTCACGCGATCGAAGCGTACGTCTCGGTCATGGCAAACGATTATACGGATGGCTTGGCGCTCAAGGCGGTCCAGCTCGTGTTCGAGAACCTGGAAGATTCCTATCATCGCGCCGACCCTCGTGCTCGCGAGAAAATGCATAATGCTTCGACGATCGCGGGTATGGCTTTCGCGAACGCGTTCCTCGGCATCAACCACAGCTTGGCGCACAAATGGGGCGGCCAATACCACACGGCCCACGGACGCACGAATGCGATTCTAATGCCACACGTCATTCGCTATAACGGGCAAGCGCCGACGAAGTTCGCTTCGTTCCCGAAATACGACCACTTCGTCGCCGATAAGCGCTATGCCGATATCGCCAGGTTGCTCGGTCTGCCTTGCCGTACGACGGAAGAAGGCGTGAAGAGCCTGATCGAAGCGATCCGCAAGTTGAATCGTTCGCTGGACATTCCGGAATCGTTCCAGGCGCTCGGTTTCGACGCGAACGATTTCGAAAGCCGCGTCGACTACTTGGCCGATCGCGCATTCGAAGACCAATGTACGACCGCCAATCCGCGGATGCCGTTGGTGACGGAACTTGCCGACGTGTATCGGAACGCCTTCTACGGAAAATTCGAATAACTTCAGACACGGGAGGATACGACGATGGCAACTACGGAAATGGGATTACGGAAACCTCTCGGCGAAAGCCGAGAGGACGGTTGGAGAGGGTACCGGGCGGGACGCTGGCAGAAGCATATCGACGTCAACGATTTTCTCGGGCTGAACCTGACGCCTTACGAAGGAGACGAGAAGTTTCTAGCTTCTCCGACTGTGGGGACGAAGAAACTGTGGGAGGACGTTCTCGAGTTACTGAAGCAGGAGCGCGTCAACGGCGGCGTGCTCGACATCGATACGGAGACGGTATCGACGATCACCTCCCATAAGCCCGGTTACATCGATAAAGCGCTAGAGCAGATCGTCGGCTTGCAGACTGACGCTCCGCTTAAGCGGTCCGTGCAACCTTTTGGCGGTATCCGAATGGTGGTAGACGCTTGCGAAGCTTACGGATATAAGCTTCCCGATGAGATCATCAAGATGTTTACCGACATTCGCAAAACCCATAACCAAGGCGTATTCGACGCCTATACGGGAGAGATGAAGCTGGCTCGCAAAGCCGGAATCATCACGGGGCTGCCTGACGCGTACGGACGCGGACGGATTATCGGGGATTATCGCAGAGTCGCGCTTTACGGCGTTGATCGGCTGATCGAGGACAAAAAAGCGGATTTGTTGCAGCTTGAAAAGGATGCAATCGACGAGCATGTCATCCGGGCGCGCGAGGAATTGTCCGAGCAAATCCGCAGCTTGAGCGAACTGAAAACGATGGCGGCCGATTACGGCTTCGATATCTCGAAACCGGCAGCGAACGCCAAAGAAGCGGTGCAATGGCTCTACTTCGCTTATTTGGCGGCGATCAAGGAACAGAACGGCGCGGCGATGAGTCTGGGACGCGTCTCTAGCTTCCTCGACGTTTACATCGAACGCGATATGAAGGAAGGAACGCTTAACGAAGATCAGGCGCAAGAACTGATTGACCATCTCGTCATGAAGCTTCGATTGGTCAAGTTCCTTCGTACGCCCGACTACAACGATTTGTTCAGTGGAGACCCGACGTGGGTCACAGAATCGATCGGCGGGATGGGAAATGACGGCAGAACGAGAGTGACGCGTAACTCGTTCCGGTTCCTTCATACGTTGTACAACCTGGGACCAGCGCCGGAGCCGAACTTGACGGTGCTCTGGTCGACGAGACTGCCGGAAGGATTCAAAAATTTCTGCGCGAAAGTGTCCGTGGATACCAGCTCGATTCAGTACGAGAACGATGATATCATGCGTCCAATCTACGGTGACGACTACGGAATCGCTTGTTGCGTATCCGCGATGCGAATCGGCAAGCAAATGCAATTTTTCGGCGCGCGGGCCAACCTGGCGAAAGCGCTGCTGTACGCCATCAATGGAGGCAAAGACGAAAAGCTGGGCATCCAGGTCGGACCGGCCTTGGCTCCGCTTGGCGGAGATAAACTCGATTTCGCGGAAGTCATGCAGCGTTATGACCAAATGCTCGACTGGCTCGCCAAGCTATACATGAACACACTGAACGTGATTCACTATATGCACGACAAATACAGCTACGAACGGATCGAAATGGCGCTCCACGATACGGAAATCCTCCGGACGATGGCCTGCGGCATCGCCGGTCTCTCAGTCGTCGCCGACTCGCTCAGCGCGATCAAGCACGCCAAGGTCAAGCCGATTCGCAACGAGCAAGGGCTTGCCGTCGACTTCGAGATCGAAGGAGAGTATCCGCAATACGGCAACAATGATGCGAGAGTGGATGATCTTGCCGTCACGCTTACCGAGACGTTTATGAACAAACTTCGCAAGCACCGGGCTTACCGCGATGCGCTCCCGACGATGTCGGTGCTGACGATCACTTCCAACGTCGTCTACGGGAAGAAAACGGGCAGCACGCCGGACGGCCGCAAAGCGGGCGAACCGTTCGCGCCTGGCGCCAACCCGATGCACGGCAGGGACCGCAAAGGGGCGCTCGCGTCGCTCAATTCGGTCGCCAAGCTGCCTTATGAAAGCTGCCTCGACGGCATCTCGAACACGTTCTCGATCATCCCGAAAGCGCTCGGTCGGGAAGCGGACGACCGCGTACGGAATCTGGTGTCGCTGCTCGACGGTTATGCCGCACAGAAAGGGCATCATCTGAACATCAACGTGTTTAACCGCGAGCAGTTGATGGATGCGATGGAGCACCCGGAAAATTATCCGCAGCTGACGATCCGCGTGTCGGGATATGCGGTCAACTTCATCAAACTGACGCGCGAGCAACAGCTGGACGTAATCAACAGAACGTTCCACGGATCGGTCTAATCAAGGCAATTGTACAAGAGAGAAAATAGAGATAGAGAGAGGGAAGGAGTGGACACGATGAGCCATACGGGGAGAATCCACTCTCTCGAAACGTTTGGAACGGTGGACGGACCGGGAATCCGGTTCGTCCTGTTCCTCCAAGGCTGCGCGCTGCAGTGCCGCTACTGTCATAATCCAGACTCGTGGGATACGCAAGCCGGCACGCTGCGGAGCGTAGACGATATTTTGGGGGAAATCGAGCCTTACATCGAGTACTATCGCCGTTCCGGCGGGGGCATCACGGTGACGGGAGGCGAGCCGACGCTGCAAGCGCCATTCGTTGCCGAACTGTTCCGGGAATGCAAGGAAAGATGGGGATTGCATACCGCGCTTGATTCCTCGGGTTTCTGCGAACCGAGCCACGCCAATGCTCTTCTTAACGTAACGGATCTCGTGCTGCTCGACCTGAAGCGAATGGATCGTGAGGGCCACCGGGAATTGACGAGCCAGCCGAACGATCGCATTCTCACTTTCGCCAAGCATCTATCTGATCGCGGTTCGAAAATGTGGATTCGCAGAGTGCTCGTACCGGGTTGGACGGACGGAGTGGACGAACTGATCGGCCTCGGCCGGTTCATCGGGCAATTGCGCGGCGTCGCGAAAATCGAAGTGCTGCCGTACCACCGGATGGGCGTATACAAGTGGCAGCAGCTCGGCAAAACGTACCCGCTAGAGGGTATTATGGAACCGAGCCCGGCTGAGATCGAACGTGCTTACCGATTGATCGACCAAGGCATTCACTCCGCAGCCGCTGAGTAAACAGCCTTCTAGAAAAAAAGCGACACCATCCGGATTCCGGAATAGGTGTCGCTTATTTTTGCAAATGCGGCTCGAAACTAAATTGCACAGAATAAGCGAACAACTAGCGCAGCACCGGACCACACGCCGGGAATTACTCGAAATAATCGAACTACTCGCGCAGCACCGGACCAAACCCCGGGAATTACTCGAAATAATCGAACTACTCGCGCAGCACCGGACCAAACGCCGGGAATTACTCGAAATAATCGAACTACTTGACTCTCACCGATCCACAGCAAACAAATTAACCTCAGTGACGAAATATGGGGATGTCCCAAAGATGAATTTGGAACTGCCCCATCTACTTTTGCTCTACAGCTTAAATGCGATTTCCAGCTCCCGGATTCGATTCTGATCGATGTTTACGATATCGCCGAGGCAGATTGCCGATAGGAGCGCTTTGGCGCTGTATTCCGCAACTTCAAGCCGATCGAAAGCGTTCAGCAAACTTTGTCCGGTTACGATCGCACAATTGTTCTCGACAATGGCGATCGGCGTATCTTTCGTGAACCGCGCCGCGGTCGCTTCCGTATCTCCATAGACGGCATCGAAAGCAAGCTTCGGAGCGTTGCGCATCAAAATATAACTTTCCGGAATCGTACGCGAATCCAACTCGTTATCCGTAACCGCGAACGCCATCACGTTAGGCGGGTGAGCGATAATAACGCTGTTGATATGCGGATGCATCTCGTATATTTCCTGATGGAGCCGCACAGAGCGGCTAGGTATTTTGCCTGCTTCCGACGCGCCGTTCTCGATGCGAACGAGGTCCTCGGGCTCCAAATATTTGCGGTCCGATCCGTAAGGCGTAATGACGAACGAACCGTCGGCAAGCCGCTGGGAGAACGTCCCTTGCGTGCTCGTAAACAGGCGCTGGTCGTACGCCCGTTTGATCAAGACGCACATATCTCTGCGGATTGCTCGTTCTTCCGTCCCGTAGGCGGTGGGCTCGAACGTCTCGAGATCGACTCCGTCGCCGGTCTTCACGGCGAGGAATTGTTCGTCGGACAGGATAGAAGGCGTCCCGATTCTACGAGCGTTAATCTCGAGCCGTGCGCAGAAATCAAGCGTCTCGAAGCACTGGAACGCTTGGAACAAGTCGGTTCCTCCAACGACGACGCCGTGATTTTCCAGCATGACCGCGTTGATTCCGCGCTTGAACACGGAAGCGATGTTCTCGCCGAGCTCCCGGCTGCCGGGCAAAGCGTAGGTGGCCATGTCGATCTCGCCGCAAATTTGTCTTTCGTTGGGGAGCAGCCTTGTATCGGGAATCCGCCGAACGATACTGAAGGAGACGAGTGCGGGCGGATGAGCGTGCACGACCGCTCTAAGATCGGGCCTTGCATCGTAGATCAGCCGATGAAAAGGAAATTCGCTGGAAGGCCTATGGTGTCCGACGATCGTTCCGTCCGCTTTCACGCACACAATGTCGTTTCTAGTGAGCGAACCTTTATCTATGCCTGCGGGCGTGATCCAAATATTATTTTCCTCATCGAGAATAGACAGATTGCCTCCTGAGGTCGTCGTCATGCCGTATCCGTAAATCCGATCCATCATGAGCAAAATTTGGTCCGCGGGGTGCAGCAAATCGTAGCGCATTCGAATACCTCCTAATAATTGCATATTGTATCTATAATGTAACACAATCTATTGGCGGCTAATGTAATGAAAGTCATAATCGGATGCCGGAATCGCTTTGTACTTTGTCCATTCGGTGAAAATGTGAAGGATGATACATTAGTCAACCATCTGACGTATGTTAAAATAGGGATAGGTCGATCATATCCATTGGGAGGGATCATCATGTCTTACCATCACATTGTAGCCGCTTACGACGGCTCTAAAGCATCGAACAAAGCGCTGGAACAGGCGATAAAATTAGTCGAGAGCAACCCGGGTAGCAGGTTGTCGGTCGCTCACGTCGTGACGCGTCCGTCCTATGCGATAGCGGGATACGGATTGATACTGCCTGAAGGTTACGAGGAGAAGATCAAGGAGTATCAAGATTCTCTCGTCCAGCAAGCTCAAGATAAAATCGCCAATCTGGCCTATGCGAAAGTCGTGATTCTCGGCGGTACCCCGTCGTCGGCGATTCTGGCATACGCCAAAGAAAACAACTGCGATCTGATCGTCATCGGGAACAGAGGGCTCGGCCCAATCCGGGAATGGATGCTCGGCAGCGTCAGCCACCATGTTGCCCAGCAAGCGCAAGTCCCTGTGTTGATCGTAAAATAAATTGAACTTCAAAACAATGCAAAAAGTCCGCATACTCTGCGGACTTTTTGGCATTTTCAAACAACTTATTTTCTTTTCTCAATTAGAATCGTCAAACTGACAAGTGTGACGAAAATAGTAGCGCCCATGTCGGATAAGATGGCAATCCATAAGCTGAGCCATCCTGGGATGGCAAGGAGCAGCGCAATCAGCTTTAATCCCATAGACACTCCGATGTTAAACCGAATCGTTCGGTTAACCTGTTTCCCGACACGAATGGCGGAAGGAAGCTTTCCGAGGTGATCCTGCATCAGTACGATGTCCGCCGTTTCGATGGCACTATCCGTTCCTTTACCCATCGCGATCCCGAGTTGCGCGGAAGCGAGAGCGGGGGCATCGTTGATGCCGTCGCCGACCATGCCGACTCTGCCTTTCGCGGCAAGCTGCTTTACGTGAGAAACTTTGTCTTCCGGGAGCAAATTCCCGTAAGCTTCGTCGACGCCGACCGCCCGAGCGACCCTATCCGCCGTCATCTGATGGTCGCCTGTCAGCATAATGGTATGCCGTATGCCGCTGCGGCGCAAGTCTTCTATGACGGCGCGGCTTTCTTCGCGAATGGCGTCCGCGATTCCGAACATGCCGAGAATCCGGCGACTGTCGGCTACGAGCACAAGGGTCAAACCATTTGCTTTGAGTTCATCGATCGAGGAACGCACGTCTTCGGACAACTCGAGGTGTTCTATGCTTTTCTCGTTGCCAAGCCAGTAGGTTTCGTTCTCATACGTCGCGGTTATTCCGCGCCCGGCGCTCGTCGATACGTTCTCGGCATCCTGAGGTTCAATGCCTGCGCGATGCACTTCTTTCATGATCGCTTTGGCGAGCGGATGGGTGGACGATTTCTCGATCGCTCCGGCAACTGTAAGGAATAGCGCTTCGTCGTAAACAACCGTCTGCTCCACGCGGGGCTCGCCCTTGGTCAGCGTTCCGGTCTTGTCGAACGCGACTGTATCCAGCTTGCCGAGCTGTTCAAGAAATACGCCGCCTTTTACCAATATTCCGTTGCGAGCGTTGCGCGTTATGCCCGAGACGATGGCGATCGGAGAGGAGAGGATAAGCGCGCAAGGGCAGCCCACGATCAAAACGGCGAGTCCTTGATACAGCCACTTCGTCCAATCGCCTCCGAAGAAGAGAGGAGGCACGACGATCACTAGTGCGGCAACGAGCATAATCAACGGCGTATAATACTTCGCGAACTTGTTGATGAATAATTCGGTCGGTGTTTTTGTTTCCTGCGCTTCTTCGACGAGATGCAAAATTTTGGCTAAAGATGAATCTTGGTAAGCTTTCGCAATGCGTACGTGAAGGACACCTTCGTTGTTGATGCTGCCGCCGAAGACGGATTCACCTTCGGCCTTCTCCACGGGAAGCGGTTCCCCGGTAATGGCCGCTTCATTGACTGAGCTGCGGCCGGAGAGGACGGATCCGTCCGAAGGAATTTGTTGGCCGGGTTTGACGACAACCGTATCCCCGACGCGCAGATCTGCGATCGGAACCGCGGTTTCGGTGCCGTTCTCGAGCCGGACGGCTTCCTTGGGCGCGACGCTCAACAGCGTCTCCATCGAGCGGCGGGCCTTCTCCATGCCGAGCCCTTCCAACAGCTCGTTAAGCCCGAAGAGAATGGCGACCAGCGTCGCTTCTTTCCAATCGCCGATGGAGACGGCTCCGACCAAGGCGATCGTCATCAACGTGTCGATGTTAAAGCGAAGGCGGAGCAGGTTTTTCAAGCCTTTATAAAAAGTCGTGTAACCGCTCAAGGCGGAAGCAATCAGATAAAGCGAGATCACGGTGAGAGACGCCGTATAACCGTCCAGCAAAATCGCTGCCACATAGATCACGGCGGAAACGATTAGCATTCCGATCATTTTTTTATTGCCATGCCCGTGCGTATGTTCGTGACTGTGATCATGACTGTCGTGACTGTGATCATGACTGTCGTGACTGTGATCGTGTTTATGGTCATGCTCGTCTGAAGGAACGATGTACGCCCGGTCAGACTTCAGAATTTCTTTAACCTTAACCAATGAAATGCGTTCATCAACGGTCAATTTTCCGCTGTTAAAGCTTAATGTAGCCGTATCCCCATGTTCAAGACGCCGAATTTCCTCTTCCAGCGTTCGGGCGCAATTGCCGCAAGACAAGCCTCCTACCCGATATTCGTTCATGCGTTCCAACTCCCAATAATAAATGAATACTTGCTCATATATTATAACTAAAATGTGGAAATGGCAATAGCCGACGAAAATTTACACTTATTTATTTCAGTGGACATCCCTGCTTATCAAGCTGGGTTTTGTTGTATGATTAAAGGGAAGAAATGGATGAACTTGGAGGAATATCGGAGATGAGCATTCTCGAAACGGTAACAAGCCCTTATAACGACATCACCGTTTACGAGACGAATATGATCGACGGATTAACGGGTAGATATCGATGTTTGCGTTTTGCGGACGATGCCGTGCAGGGAGCGCTGGACTTGAAAAATCGTCAACGTGTCGTTCTCGGTTACCAACGGGCAATCATCGGTTTGATGGAGACGCTAGAGCCGTCGTTCGAGAACGCGTTCGTCATCGGACACGGTATCGGCACGATCGCAGATTTTTTCCGGGACAGAACCGTTAAGACGGCGGAAATCGACGAAGCTATCGTAGAGCTAAGCCGAAAATACTTTCACAGCCGTGCGGATTTCGTCGCAATCGGAGACGGTAGGCAGCTACTCGGGGAAGAACTGCCGGGAACGCTTGATTTTATTATTTTGGACGCTTTTACGGACAAAGGGACTCCGCTGCATCTGATGAGCTCCGGTTTTTTCCAACTGGCAGCGCAGAAGCTGAACCCTGGCGGGGCGATCCTGTTTAACGCCATGGGTAAGCCGAAGAACGATCGGCTCGTCGATGCGATCCATACAACAATTCGCAAGTCGTTTGCTTACGTTAAAGTTTTTTCGTTGCCGGTCGAAAAAGAAACCGATATCCGCAACATGATCTTCGTGGGTAGCGACAAGCCTTTGGCTCTCCGGGTCAAGGATGTACCGGGGTTGCATGAGGTCGTTCCGGGAGAAGGGCACCTTATTCAAGATCATTGACGAAAATATTTAATATTTTTCAACCGATTGTCGATTATGCCCAAATTCGTTCGTTGTATTCATTGAAACGGATAAATGAAGCTTCGTTATCTAAAAGGAGGAAAACATAATGAGATTTATGATGGTCGTCAAAGCGACAACGGATTCGGAGGCGGGGGTAATGCCCAGCCTTGAACTGCTCAGCGCGATGCAGAAGTATAACGAGGAATTGGCGAAGGCCGGCGTGCTTCTCGCCGCTGACGGGCTGCACCCGAGTTCGGGCGGAATCCGGTTTTCATATCCGGAGCCGGGCGGGAAACCGAAGGTGACGGACGGACCTTTTACGGAAGCAAAAGAAATCATTGCGGGATATACGCTGATCGAAGTGAAATCGCGGGAAGAAGCGATCGAATGGGCGCTGCGCATGCCGGACCCTCATGGTTTCGGGCAAGGCGAAATCGAGCTCAGGCAAGTGTTCGAGGCCGAGGATCTGACGGACGATCCCGAAGCGCTGGCGAACGAAGCGGCGTTGCGCAAGCGGGTTGAGGAGCAGAAAAGAACGTGAGCTTGGCGGACAGCCGACGTACGATCGATACGATCTGGCGAATGGAGTCGGCTAAGCTGATCGCAGGATTAACGCGTATGGTGCGGGACGTCGGTCTGGCGGAAGATTTGGCGCATGATGCTCTGGTCGTCGCTCTCGAGCGATGGCCGGAGACCGGCATTCCGGACAAACCCGGAGCTTGGCTGATGACGACCGCGAAACGGCGAGCGATCGATTACCTCCGCAGGAACAAGTTGCGAGACCGCAAGTATGAAGAACTTTCTAGAAACATCGATTTATATACGGAGGAAGACAACGAAAGGGCGGCAGCCGAAGGGGAAGTCGGTGACGATCTTCTTCGCTTGATCTTTATGACTTGTCATCCGAAGCTGTCTCAGGAAGCCCGTGTCGCACTGACGCTTCGCCTGTTATGCGGGCTGACGACGGAGGAGATCGCTCGTTCGTTTCTTGCCGCCGAAGCGACGGTTGCGCAGCGGATCGTACGGGCGAAGAAAACGCTAAGTGCGGAGAAGGTGCCTTTCGAAGTTCCCGAAGGGGAAGATCTTCGGGAACGAATGTCCTCGGTTTTGGAAGTGATCTACCTGATGTTTAACGAAGGCTATTCCGCCACTGCGGGAGATCGCTGGACACGGCCGTTGCTCTGCCAAGAGGCGCTTAGGCTGGGGCGAGTGCTGGCTGAGATTGTTCCCGACGAACCGGAAGCTCATGGATTGGTCGCCCTCTTGGAAATTCAATCTTCGCGATTGAAAGCTCGCATCGGTCCTGAAGGGGAACCCATTCTTCTGATGGATCAAAATCGTGCGCAGTGGGACCGATTGTTGATCCGACGCGGATTGGCGGCGCTGGAACGCTGCCGGAAGCTGGGGCGTCCACTTGGTCCGTACGCATTGCAGGCGGCGATCGCGGCTTGCCATGCTCAGGCACCCGCGGCGGCAGATACCGATTGGGTTCGCATAGCGGCTCTATACGAAGCTTTATCCAGGATTACGCCTTCTCCGATCGTCGAATTAAATAAAGCGGTGGCGATCTCGATGGCCTTTGGACCGGAATTCGCGCTACAGATCGTCGACGAACTGATCTCCGTTCCGGCTCTGCAGGACTATCACCTGTTCCCGAGCGTTCGCGGGGATCTCTTGGCTAAGCTGGGGCGCCATAAGGAAGCTCAAGCGGAGTTCGAACGCGCGGCGTCGATGACCCGCAATGCCCGCGAGCGGGAGCTTATGCAGAACAGAGCCGCGGAATGCGAAGCTCAAGCTGCGATAGGAGGAGATTGATCAGTGCGATTTATGTTGATTGTGAAGGCGACGGGATTTACGGAGGCAGGTGTAAAGACTAGTCTGGAATACGATGAAGCATTGAGCACATATAAGCAGTCCCTGTCCAGAGCGGGAATGCTGCTAGCCGAGGAAAAACTGCAACCGAGCTTTAGTGGATTCTCGATATCGTATCCGTCCCATGGCGAAGCCCCGGAGATTCGGTCTGGACCTTTTTCTCTTGAGAGAGACATCATAGCTGGATTCTCGCTAATCGATGCGAGATCGGAGGAGGAAGCCCTTGAATGGGCGCTTCGCATGCCCGTGCCGGAGGGCAGGGGGAAGTTTGAGCTCGAAATTAGAAGGTTTGAAGAGCATCCGGAATTGTTGCACGGCCCCGGATTGGGTTTTACGGGAATAGAAGCCTAAATATAAAGGAGCGAATAACGATGAACCAGGAAGTGACTGATTTTATCGAAGCGTTAGCGGAACCTTGGCAACAGGAGCCCCCTGTGATCGCCATTGAAGCGATTCTTACAGTTATATATTTATGAAAAGGCGATACAGGATGCCCCTGAATCGCCTTTTTTTGATGGACAGCTCTAGAGAATCGGACCGCAAGCAATACGGGCTCCGGAATTACCGGACGGATCAGTCACGTAATCGTCTGCTTTCTCATGAATCATGAGCGACGTCCCACCCGAGTGCAACAAAGAGTTAGGCATCCCGCGCTCGAGCGTGACCGTTTTGCTTTCCAAATCCGTGTTAACAGTGCCATCCTTTGCAACCTCGATATTCAGCAAATCGCCCGAATGGAAACCTTTCGGATTGTTGAAGCCATGCTGCTTATGAAACGGGTTCAAATGCGCCCCCGCAGATTCGAAGCTCGGAGGATCGCATTTGCCGACTTCATGGAAGTGGATTCCGTGAACGCCCGGAGGCAAGTTTTTCGCTTCGAGATGGATGCGGACCGCACCGGGTTTTTGCGTCAATGTCGCATTCCCGATTTGTTCCCCTTTGGTGTTGATAATGGTGACGTTGATCTGCGTCTCTTTCGAGCTTGCTTCCGCTTTTGCGTCAACGAGGCCGGCTCCGCCCGCGATGATGACAAACCCTAGCAATCCCGAATAGACCGACGTCCATTTCTTTTTCATATTGCTGTTCAGCCTCCTGGTAGTTCTTCTTGCGCAACAACCTTCATAGCATCGCCATTTAACGGCAAAAAGAAACGTATTTCCGATTTCAAAAAGACGACACCATCAATGGCTCCTTCGAGTCATTTCACGGCTTGTTCCTCTGCGGTATAGTGGTGTAACGACCGTTTGCGGGGCTTCGACATTAACCAACGAAAGAGAGGGATTAGATGAAAAGTTCTAACCGGAAAAACCCGTGGCTGTTCAATGCCTGGGCGGTATCCGTCGTCGCTACCCTTGGCAGCTTGTATTTGAGCGAATATTTGCATTTTACGCCTTGCAGTTTGTGCTGGTTTCAGCGGATATTCATGTATCCTCTCACGATTCTGCTCGGAATCGCGTCCGCTCGTGATCGCATCGATATTGTCCCCTATGCGATTCCGCTAGCGGTTGTTGGGGGCGGTTTCTCGGCCTACCATATTCTACTTCAAGAGATGCCGCATGACAGCTTCTCCTCATCGTGCGGACCTACTTCATGCATGGAGGATGTGCTCAACGCATTTGGCTTCTTGACCGTGCCGATGCTGGCTCTGACGGCGTTCGCAATGATCGTTTTCTCGTTGATCCGGGCCAAGCAAACTGATAACCGCGATTCATTCAATCGAAAGTGAGGGATCTTCTCATGCAACCGATCCGGGTTCTAATCGTTGATGATCATAACCATGCCAGAGAAGGGATAAGAATGATCCTTTCCTCTGATCCGAATTTCGAAGTCGTGGCGGAAGCTAACAGTGGTCGGGAAGCGATCAGATTAACCGAAGAAAACATGCCGGATCTCATTCTGATGGATATTCACATGAAAGAAATGAACGGCCTGGAAGCGACCAAAACGATCAAAGCGCGCTTTCCGTACGTCAAGATTGTTATGGTCACGGTTTCCGACGATATCGCACATTTGTTTGAGGCACTGAAGAAAGGCGCACAGGGTTATCTGCTCAAGAACTTGAACCCGTCCGCTTGGCATGAATACCTGAAGGCGGTCATTATCGACGAAGCGCCTCTATCTCGCGAGCTTGCCCATCGCATTCTACTCGAGTTTAACCGTAAAGAAGCGCCGATCTCCGCCGACACCCCGTTAACGGTCCGCGAGCAGGAAATTCTCCGTTGGGTTGCTAAAGGCGATTCCAATCGCGAAATCGCGACGAGGCTCGATATTTCGGAGCATACGGTCAAAAATCACCTCAAGAACATTCTTCATAAGCTGCATCTGGATAATCGCGTTCAATTGACTAGGTATGCCTACGAACAAGGTTTCTTCCCCTATTGAATTGGAGTCTTGCGCAGGCAATGCCGCGATTCGGCGATTCTGATCCGTAGCAGCTTCTCATATGGTAGAGGAGGACAGGCAAGACACGACTCTTCGAACAGGTGGGGATGCCGCTTGGATACGCTGAGACTGCAAGTTCAGGGGATGACTTGCGCGGCGTGCGCCGTGCGCATAGAGAAGGGGCTGCGTCGGTTGGAAGGCGTGCAACAGGCGACTGTTAACATGGCGACCGCGCAGGCCTATGTGCAATATGATCCGCAATTGGCCGGCGAAACGGCCATTCGCCGGAAGATCGAGCAACTTGGCTACGGAACTGCCGGCAAGGAAGCCACTCCGCACGAAGCTTACGAATCCGAAATCCGCTCTTTGCGGAGCAGATTCCTGCTGTCGCTTGCGCTTTCGTTTCCGCTCTTATGGGGAATGCTCGCGCATTACCCGGGTTTGCACTTCGTTTGGATTCCCCACATTTTGCATTCCCCCTTTCTTCAATGGGGATTGGCGTCGGCATTGCAATTTTACGTTGGATACTCGTTCTATTACGGAGCTTATCAATCGCTGAAGCTGCGCAGCGCAAATATGGATACACTCGTCGCGCTTAGCACTTCCGTTGCTTATTTTTACAGCCATTATTTGTTATTCGCCTCTTCCTTCACGGTTTCACATGAACATCTTTACTTCGATACGGTTGCCATGATTATTACGGTTGTCCTACTCGGCAAATTTCTCGAAGCCAAAGCGAAAGGCAGGGCGCTGAAAGACCTTAACGAGCTGTATGGTTTACAGATTCGTTTTGTTCGCGTGAAGAAAAGAAATGCAGAGGACTGGATTCCGACAGAAGCGTTGCGCCAAGGCGATCAGGTCGTTGTACTTGCAGGAGAATGGATATCGGCCGACGGTAAAGTGGTCTCGGGCGCCGCCGAAGTCGATGAAGCCTTGTTGACGGGAGAGAGCATGCCCATCTTGAAGACGTCTGGGGATGAAGCATACAGCGGGACACGATGCCTGAACGGTTCTTTGATCATTCGTGCTGAATGCGCCGCTTCGGAAACCCGTTTATCCCGCATGATCGCGATGGTTGAGGAAGCGCAGAGCCTCAAGCCGACGATCGCCCGCAAGGTTGACAAAGCCGCCGCGATCTTCGTTCCGCTTATGGTGCTGTGCGCGGCGATCACTTACGCTGCATGGTCGCTCATTCCGGAAGCTCCCGCTCCCGCCGCGGCTATCCGTTACGCACTGGCGGTTCTGCTTATTGCCTGTCCGTGCGCGCTCGGGTTGGCGGCCCCCGTATCGATCTTGATCGCGACCGCGTTATCCGCCAAGCAAGGCATTCTTTTCAAGAACGGAAGCGCGATGGAGTCACTCGCGAAGGTCGACCGCATTCTGTTCGACAAAACCGGTACGTTAACCGAAGGGAAGCCGGTCCTAACGTCGATTCAACCCGTTAGGCATACGAAAAGCTATTTATTGAGAATGGCCGCCGCGATTGAAAGGCATTCCGCGCATCCGCTAGGGCAGGCGATTGCTCTGTCAGCGGAACAACAACGAATCTTGTTCCCGGAGGCGAAGGAGTTGCTGGAAGTTCCCGGCGGAGGCATGCAAGGCGTCGTCGAAGGCAAGCTTGTCCGAGTAGGGCATCCCAAGTGGATTCAAGCAGATTCGTCATATGAAAAATCCGCTCCGTCCGTCCGTGCTTCGGAATCCGGGGAAACGGCTCTGTACATTTCCATTGATCATCGCCCGGCGGGAACCTTTGTCTTATCTGATATGATCAGAAGCGATGCGTTCGCCGTCATTGAACGGCTGAAGAGGAACGCTTCACTCGGCATGGTGACCGGGGACCAATCGCTGCCTGCGAATGTGATCGCGCGGCAATCGGGAATCGAAGAAGTCTACTCCGCTTGCAGTCCGGATCGCAAAGCGGAGATCGTGAACGAGTATCGACGGAACGGGAATGTTGTCGCATTCGTGGGCGACGGCAACAACGACGCTGCCGCGCTCGCATCGGCTAACGTCGGAATCGCGATGAGCGGTGGAGCGGGAGCAGCCATGGAGACCGGCGATGTCGTTCTGACCCGCAATAGATTGACGGGAATCGCCGACGCCATAGAGATTAGTAAACAAGCGTTAAAAAATATTAGGCAAAATATCGGGTTCGCGATCGGGTACAACGTATTGGCCGTTCCGCTGGCCGCGTTCGGATTCTTGGATCCCCGAATCGCCTGCATGGGAATGACCGCAAGTTCGATCTTTGTGGTCACCAATGCGCTTCGGCTTCGGCGTACGGCTACGGCGGGGAGAGAACCGAAGTGACCGTTACGGGACAAAGCATGCTTATTGTCGTCCTGGCCGGATTAATGGGAGCTCCGCATTGTCTAATTATGTGCGGCGGAATCTCGACGTCGTTTATGTTAAACGCGAAAAAGAAACCGTATCATTCCGCGTTCGCCTATCATGCTGGCAGGATCACGACATATACCTTCACAGGTCTCATCATGGGGATTGTCGGTTCTTTTATGAATATCGCGGGGAGTTTCGTCGGCGTGCAAAGCATCGCGAGCATGCTCGGAGGTGTACTGATCATTGCCTGGACCTACTGGCGCTATACTTTACCGTACCAGCATCTCTGGTGGCCTTCAAGCGGAGGGACGAATCGCTTCTTGGCCCGGCTTAAGGACAAACATGAATTCATCGGGACTTATATTTCCGGAATCATGCTCGGGTTTCTGCCATGCGGACTCACATACGCGATGCAGATGAATGCCGCGGCATCGGGCTCATGGGCGCAAGGAGCGATCACGTTGTTTCTGTTCGGCTGTTCAACTCTTCCGATCTTTATCGCGATCGCGTTGTTCGCCGGGCGGCTAAGTCGTACGCAACGCAAAGGAATGAGATCAGCAGGAATGATATTGGCCTACGCAATGGGCTTTCTGTCTCTAATGAAGGGAGCGGCCGCCAACGGCTGGGTGCCGAGTATTCATCCGTGGCTTTGGTAATATGAATATCGCTTCTTTATTTCGCGGTAAACACATGAGCTGCATGCAAAGTAGAGCTCTTGGCTGTTACGGCGATTTCCGCATTCCACTTGCCGGACATCACGGGAATGCCGGACAAGCGATATTCCCCGCTTGAAGTTTCCGTAACTTCGACGGGAATTTTGCCGCAGAACATACTTGGCATGACGAGATAGGCATTAATGTCAGCATGTTCTAACGGCAATCCTTGCGCGTCGGTTAGCGTCAGAAGAAAAACGTTTTCGCGCATAACCGTCGCTAAAGGCTTACTGGACCGAATATCGAGCCGCAGCTCTTCGTTGCTTGCGGATGAGCTCATATTCGCTTCTCCGTTCGCCGTACGGTTCATCCATCCTACCCCTATTGCGATTAGAATCACAACGGAACAGGCTAGCGCAGCGAGCTTTTTGGACATTTTACCCCTTCTTCCGCCCGATGATCGTTTTTTATGTATATACGCAATACCTCGCCCGCATTCCGGAACCGTTCGAGCGCCGGGCTGCTTTCGCATGCACAAAACCGTTGAACTGTCACAAGAATGCCATGGAAGTAGCCCAAACGAGTTATGTAATAGGAAAAGCTTTAATCTAGAATATTAGGGAGAAGAAGTTGATGGAAGTGGAGTGAGAAGATGAGAAAAACGTTTATGGGTTTGTTTCTGGTATTGGTTTTAACGGCGCTGATCGTGACCGGCTGTTCTTCATCCCCTCAAGCCGGGGATCAGGATCCCAAGAATATTAAGGTCGAACTGACCACTGAACCCGCGCCTGCACGTGTCGGAGAGGAAACGAAACTGGTGGCGACGATTACGGGTTTGCTGGACGAGAAAAACACGACGGTGCAATTCGAAATCCGCCAGTCGGACAACAAAGGCTTGCCCGAACTGATCGAGGAAGTCGATTATTCGGGAAGCGGACATTATTCGGCGAATTTCGTGTTCAAAGAGAGTGTGAAGTATGACGTCTACATTCACATTTACAACGGCGAACTGCACGTCACGAAGAAAAAACCGGTGGAAGTAGCCTCATGATCGCTCGCTGTCGCCCGATCCTGAGCGTAGGGGAATGGTAAACTGTCGGGATGAACGGGGCAGGATCGGTTTTCGTTGGCTGCAACGGTCTGCGAGACCGTAAGAATGCCCAAGGACGGGGTTTTAGCGGCTGTAAAGGTCTGCGGGACCGTTAGAATGTCCGAGTATGGGGTTTCGTCGGCTGTAACGGTCTGTGGGACCGTTAGAGTGCCCGATTGGCGGCTGTAAGGGTCTGCCAGGCCGTTAGAATGCCAGAGGACGGGGTTTTGGCGGCTGCAGGATAATTCTACCTAATAGGCATATTCGGATGGTTTGCAAAAGGGGCTGAACTTTAGGTTCAACCCCTTTTTCGTTGTGCTTTTCCGCACTTACTGATGCGAAGCAAGCCACGTCACGATCGTGACCAGCTCGTCCTCCGTCAAACGCGACTGAAATGCCGGCATTCCGCCTCCGCCGCTGGAGATTTTCTTGAAGAGCTGTTCCTTAGTCATCGTTCCACCGATATGTGCAAGTTCCGGACCGACCGCTCCTTGCAACTGATCGCCGTGGCAAGCGATGCACATACTCTGGTAAATCCGTTCCGACTCGGCCGTGTCGACGGGCCTGTCCGGCACCGTAAACTTCGCGCCTTTGGAGGTGGTTTCTTCTTTATGCGGCAGTCCCGTACTTAATAAGTATACGGCGAACACGCAGGCCAGACACACCAGGAAGGCCATCATTCTTTTGGTCATATCAGTTTTCCTCCTATTGGCCATTACCTCTCGCTTTCCGACAACAGGGAAGCGATATCGGCTATGATCTCTTCATTATCCATTTCATCGCCCATCTTATACACTTTGCGGATGCGTTGATCGGCGTCGATCAAGTTGAGCGACGTCACCGTATGGACGAATTGCCCGTCACCCATATTTTGCACCGTTACTCCATACTTAGACGCGATCTCTATCGTTTGTTTTTCTTCACCCCGCCATAAGTCCCAACCTGAGAAATCGATGTTCATTCTCTGCGCGTATTTACGCAATACTTCCGGCGTATCCTGCTCAGGATCGAACGTTATGGAAACAAACCGAACCCGATCGCCGAATAGACCCTTTTCTTTAAATTGTTCTTGAAGCTTGGACATCTTGTAGGTCGTCAGCGGACAAATATCGGGGCAACTTGTGAACATGAATTCCAGCAAAACGATCTTGCCCTTATTCTGGCTAGCTTTCACGGTCTGACCATCCAAATTCTCGATCTCGAAATCCGGAGCGGGCTTAACGACTGGGAGGGCGGATTCACCAGGTAAAGAACGGAATATGAAGTATCCGGCTAACCCAACCACGACAGTCAATAAAACGACAGGAAAAAAATACTTTCCGGATTGGCGCTTGACGGAGTCTGAGGCCATAATTTACACCACCTTCCTTGATGAAGTTCCTCAATCTGCGCATGCGTTCACTCCACACTCGCACGAGCATTCCCTTCGAGTATAAACACTCTCTTACGATGGCTAAATGGCTCGGAATGGCTACTCGCGCTTGCTTTTATGGCAGAATTATGAAACCTGGATGGGCGCATACGTACGGAACGCCACGAAAACCGATAGGGCCCTCCGGATCGTCGAGATCCGAAGGGCCCTATCGGTTACGTTTTTCCACCTCCGAACATAGGCATAATCGTTCTGACCATCCCCATGCCCATTCTCACGGCAGGCCAAGCTTTGCTAAAGAACTGCATGAAACCACCTATACCGCCTAGACCGCCGAGTAGTCCGCCGCCGCCTGGCTGAGCTCCGGCAGCGGCTCCTCCGGCGCCAATCCCTCCGGCCCCGATTCCTCCAGCTCCCCCCAACAGGGAACCTAATCCGAATAGACCAGATACGTTGGCTTTCTTCGAAACGCGTCTCGAGCGCGAGAGAGCAGGCCGGTACTTTCCTTTGGCTTGATAACCGGATAGAACGAGTTGTCCGTTCTCCACGCCTTGAATTCGTCCAACATAATAGTTCCCGTTCTTCAATACGACGCAGACGGGACGGCCCGTCATGGCGATGACCTGCTTTCGAGTCAACGCTTGATTTTTGTGCATGATGCGACCTCCTTTCCGATCGTCACCATTCAGCATATTCGAACAAAAGCCGCTTCTCTTGTACCCTTAACCACGGACAAGCCGAATTCCCGACCAGGCCGATCGCGGATGAAACGCAAGTTTTAGTCGCATCATGATAAAGACGAAAAAGCAGGAACGATGCGGCGGTATGGGAAGGGGGGGCGCCTATGAACGCCAAAAAAAGGCTGAGGCAATTGCGGAGGTATCGGTCGATCGCCGCCGCTTTCGCGCGCAACGGGTTCGGGTACGTCTCCCGCGATATGGGGCTAACCGATAAACTCCCGTTTTATCGTGGCGAAGAAAGGGAAGGAAAACAGGCCGGCAGCATCGGGAAACGAATACGCCTGCTGCTGGAGGAACTGGGTCCTACGTTCGTCAAGCTTGGCCAGATTGCTGGCACCCGCCGAGACCTGCTTCCGGAGGATATTGTGGCGGAACTGGAACGCCTTCAGGATGAAGTTGCCGAATTCCCGTATGAACAGGCCGCCAAGATTATCGAAGAAGAATTGGGAGCTTCCTTAGGCGAGCTGTTCCTTCGATTTGCCGAAACTCCAGTGGCTGCAGCGTCGATCGGACAAGTGTATCGCGCCGCGCTTAAGGACGGGACCGAAGTGGCCGTGAAGGTGCAACGCCCGAATGTCCGCGCCGTAATCGAAACCGATCTGGATATTCTGGAAGAGTGGGCGAATCTGGCCGAGAGCCGGTTGGAATGGGCAAGGAATTACCGGCTCCGCGATATCGTGGACGAGCTCGGTAAAGCTCTGCGAGCCGAATTGGATTACGGGACGGAGGCCAGGAATGCAGAACGGTTCGCGGTACAATGCCGAGAGCTGAACAGCGTTCGCGTTCCCGGCGTGTACTGGGACTACTCCACGAAACGCGTATTGACGATGGATTACATAGAAGGGATCAAATTGTCCGATCACGCACGGCTGGATCGAGCCGGTTTGAACAGACGCAAGATCGCCGAGAAGTTCGCCGAGACGATCTTGCACCAGGTGCTCGTTGAAGGTTTTTTCCATGGGGATCCTCATCCCGGCAACGTGCTTGCTCAGCCGGACAGCGGCATTGCGCTCCTTGATTTCGGCATGGCTGGGCGCTTGTCTCCGGAAATGAAGAAACATTTCGCATCGTTCGTCATCGCCCTGCGCAAACAAAGCACTAGGGGCGTACTTCGAGCGATCTCCAACATGGGCGTCGTGCCCAAAGACGCGGACATGGGATTGCTTTATGCCGACGTAGAGGATATGAGGGAGAAATATTATCGGATGCCTCTCGCCCGGGTAAGCATCGGGGAAGCCGTGCACGACCTGTTTGCCGTCGCGTTCCGCCATCGCATCCGCATTCCGACGGAACTGACTTTGCTCGGGAAGACGCTGCTTACGACGGAGGCGGTCGTCACCGCGCTCGACCCGACCTTCAGCATTATGGATGTGGCAGAGCCGGTGGGTAGAAAACTGTTCTTCGATCGGCTAGATCCTCGCGAAACGCTGAAGAACTGGTCAGATGAGCTCCCCGAGTATTTTGATTTGTTCAACGATGTTACAATCGGCTTAAAACAGCTTGCCCAGATGTTGAGGCAAGGAAAATTAAGGGTCGAGACGGTTGCACCCCAGGCCGACGCGGCGATGAAAAGATTGGATCGCATCAGCAATCGCTTGTCGTTCAGTATCGTGCTGCTTTCTCTGAGTATCGTCATGCTCGGATTAATCATCGGTGCGGCAATTAGCCACGCGAAGTCTCCCCTGTGGCGGATTCCTGTCATCGAGATCGGGTTGGGCGTCTCTTTATTGATGTTTTTATGGCTGCTGCATTCCATTTTCCGTTCCGGCCGCTTTTGAACGCTGCCAGTCGGATCCCCGTTGCCGCGCGGCGCGAGAAGCCCGCTCGAGGCAATGGGGATTTTTTTCGCGTGTATGTATGTTAAAATAAAGCTCACAAACGCAATTCCCGTCCCATGGACGGAGATGCGGGAATGATGGAGGGAAGCCCATGCAGCTTATCGATACATCGGTCGTGCAACAAATGATCGACCGTTTGGCCAATCAGAAGCTTTATATTCATCTTGAGATGACAACGGGCGCTTACGCCGCTCATTACGACAGCTCCAAACATCCTGCCGCTACTTTTATATCTAATGCGGTCGTCGAATATTCCCAAGGGTCGATCTCGGGAAGCGGCCCTTACCGTGTAGGCTTAAAGATGAATCAGGGGTGGGTTTATTCCGAAGGGCTGACGCATTACGAAGACGAAGAGAGCGAGCGGCTTATCCTGGCAGGTCACGACAGTCAGGGCAAATTGGTCGTCGCCTTGCAATTAAGCCGGGAACCCTTCTAAACCGAACGAGGAGATGAGAGAATCCATGGAAAGACGCATACTAGTAATTCTGCCTCATCCGGACGACGAGGCTTTCGGTTTGTCGGGTACGCTTGCCAAACATATCAGCGAAGGGGCGCAAGTGACGTACGCATGCCTAACGCTCGGGGAGATGGGCAGGAATATGGGGATTCCGCCGTTCGCCACCCGGGTAACGCTGCCGACCATTCGCAAGAAAGAGTTGGAAGAGTCCTGCCGTGCGATCGGAATACAAGATTTGCGATTGCTCGGTTTTCACGATAAAACGATAGAATTCGAAGATCAAGGGCGGTTAGAAGCCCGAATCGAAGATTTGGTGAACGAAGTGAATCCTTCGTTGATCGTGACCTTCTATCCGGGGTACAGCGTACATCCCGATCACGATGCGTGCGGGGCGGCGGTCATTCGCACCGTCGGCAGAATTCCCCAGGACCGGCGGCCGCCCGTTCATTGCATTGCCTTTTCCAACAACCATGAACAGTATATTGGAAAACCCGATATCATTAATGATGTTAAACATTTCTTGAAACAGAAGATTGCTTCTATTCAAGCTCATCGTTCTCAATTTCAAGCGGCGGAATTGCTAGGACGCGGCGAAATGAAAGACAGAGAATTTCAAGAACGGTTCGGCACGGAACGGTTCTGGACGTATCCCTTTGACTAAATAAATGTCATCATTCTAGGATCGCCGCATGGTTGCGGTTCACTGAAGCACGCACACAAAACCCGCACCCCGTATAAGGGATGCGGGTTTTGTGTAGCTAGCCCCGGGAAGATAGCATTGCAAGTCCCATTCCACTATACTTGAACATAATGGAAGCTTATTTGCAGTCGGAAGGAGAACTACGATGCTCAATCACGTCCTGCTCATCTCTCTGCTCGTGATCGTCGTTTTGCCTGTACTCGCTTTTTTCGCCTATATGTACTTGTTGTCCAAGAAACCAAAACATTCGATTATTCGGTCGCATCCTTTTCTCGGCTGGGTGAGATATTTGCTGGAGAAATTGGGGCCGGAGTTCCGCCAATATTGGTTCGATAACGATACGGAAGGCAAACCGTTCTCGCGAGCCGACTTCGTCGGAATCGTGTATGCGGCGAAATACAGGACGGATCTGATCTCGTTCGGCGGCAGGAGGGACTACGAGAAGCCCGGCTTCTACTTATCCAACGCGATGTTCCCGACGCTGACCAGCGAGCTTAAAGTAGACAACGAACGAAGCATTCCCGGCAAAAAATATGTGATTACGGACGAAGGTTTATTTACCCGGAAGGAAAAATTCGTGGAAGAGCAAGTCAAGCCTTGGCTGCTCTTAGACGAGGACGTCATCGTCGTCGGGGAGAACCGCAGGTTTCCTTGGCGGCTGAAAGGCATGTTCGGGGCATCGGCGACTTCCTACGGCGCTGTAGGCGAGCACTACATACAATCTACCGGAACCGGAGCGTTCATGGCGGGCGGTTCCTGGATCAATACCGGCGAAGGCGGAGTAGCCGACGTGCATCTGGCTACGGGAGCCGATATTGTCTCACAAATCGGGCCGGGCATGTTCGGCTTTCGCGACGATTCCGGCCGATTCTCGATCGAGGAATACAAGCGTAAAGCCGAACTGCCGAATATTAAAGCGTTCGAATTAAAGTTTCACCAAGGCGCGAAAATACGCGGAGGGCATCTGGAAGGCTCAAAAGTGACAGAGAAAGTCGCAGCAGCCCGTCTTGTGCCGGTCGGCAAAACGGTGAATTCGCCGAACCGCTTCGAATTTCTGACCAGTCCGGAGGAAGCGCTCCGTTTCATCGGCACGTTGCAGGAAGAAGGCGGCAAGCCAGTGGGCATCAAGATCGTCGTTGGTGACCCGAAACGTCTTGAGCCTTTATTCCGGGCAATGATCGATCTCGATATTTATCCGGATTTCATTACGGTGGATGGGTCCGAAGGCGGATCCGGCGCGACCTTTAAAGCAATGGCGGACGGGATGGGGCTGCCGCTTTTCTCAGCACTTATAATTCTCGACGATGCCGCCAGGAAGTTCGGCGTGCGCGACCGCTTCAAAATATTCGCATCCGGCAAGCTGATCACGCCCGACAAAGTTGCGATCGCCATGGCGCTCGGAGCGGACTGCGTAAACTCTGCTCGCGGCTTTATGATGGCTAACGGCTGCATCATGGCGATGCAGTGCCATACCGGCAAATGTCCGACCGGAATTACGACGACGGATTTCAAATTCCAAGAGGCGCTTGCCCCAGAAGAGAAGATGTGGCGCGTCATGAACTATATTTTGCAGCTTAGAGAAGGGGTGTTCTCGCTAGCGGCCGCTTGCGGATTGGATAGCCCACGGGAATTCGGAAGAGAGCACGTCGTCTTCGCGAATGAGAATGGCCAAAGTATGAGAATCGTCGATTTATTCCCATATCCGGAGAACGGTCGGCGCGAGAGTCAGGGGGAGAGTCTATGAGGGCAAAACGATGGGCGATCGCCGCTCTGCTTGCCGTTCTTTTGACCGGATGCGTCCGCAACGAGGCGCCCGGCGGAACCGCAAACAGCGCGGCCGTACATATGGACGATCAGCGTGAGCAATTGCTAAAAAAGTTTCAAGGCACGTGGATTAACGAGGAAGATCCTCAGTTTATCCTCGAATTAAAAGGCAACGTGGAGACGACCGGTATCGATCAATCGGAGCAATTGACGGAGTCGGAATTCGAAATCGTGGAATTCGATGCAGAAGCCAAGTACATCGTCGTGCAAGGCCTTAGTCAGGACCTCAACGAAGGCCCGGACGCGGAGAAAAAGGCCTACACGAGCAAGCTCCAATTAGAAGGGGACGGGAACTCGCTACTCTATACGTATGATTATCTCAACACGAATGTCGAGAGCCATTGGCAAAAAAAATAGGTGGGCACAAAAGCCCCTAGTTTTCTTGAAATCTACCGTTCGATTATGGGACAATGAAGGAGAATTCGGTCAAATGCAATGACGATCGAATCTCAAGGTTACACGACGGAGGGATGATATCAATTTATGAAAACGATCAAACTGGGCACCAGTTCGCTTGAAGTACCGGTACTTGCTGTTGGCTGCATGCGCATTAATTCGCTGGACAAGCAAGGCGCGGAGAGATTCATTCGTACGTCGATGGAACAAGGAGCTAATTTCTTCGATCATGCGGATATTTACGGCGATGGCGCATGCGAAGAAATATTTGCAGACGCGATCGACATGAACGCCAACCTCCGCAGCCAGATGATTCTGCAATCCAAGTGCGGTATCCGCAAAGGTATGTTCGATTTCTCCAAAGAACATATTCTGAATTCGGTCGATGGCATCTTGAAACGGCTGAAAACCGACTATTTGGACGTTCTGCTGCTGCACCGTCCGGATGCGCTCGTCGAACCGGAAGAAATAGCCGAAGCGTTCGATAAGCTTGAAAGCTCGGGCAAGGTTCGCCACTTCGGCGTATCCAACCAAAAACCGATGCAGATCGAACTGCTGAAGAAGTTCGTCAAGCAACCGCTCGTCGCGAACCAACTGCAGCTAAGCATCACGAACGCGAACATGATTACGAACGGCTTTAACGTAAATATGGAGAACTCGTCGGCGACGGACCGCGACGGCAGCATTCTGGATTATTGTCGTCTCCACGACATTACGGTTCAGCCATGGTCTCCGTTCCAATACGGATTCTTCGAAGGCGTATTCCTGGACAACGACAAGTTCCCCGAACTGAACAAGAAGATCGACGAGATCGCCGCAAAGCATAGCGTGAGCAATACGACGATCGCGATCGCCTGGCTCCTGCGTCACCCGGCCCGGATGCAGCCGGTTACGGGAACGATGAACATCGAGCGGCTCATCGATTGCTGCAAAGCAAGCGATGTCGAGCTGTCCCGCGAAGATTGGTATGAAATTCTGCGCGCGGCGGGCAACGTTCTACCTTAATAAGCCGATACAAATAAAGGGAGGGGTAACCCTTCCTTTTTTTCATGCGATAATTCCTATCCGTCGCCGTTCATCTTCCTACCGCGGCGGCGCAATAATGCCGCAACAATCAACAACAGCATCGGGCATACATAGGCGACGTTATTGAGCAACGGCCAAGTTGTATTGACGATTTCTTCAAGCGTCGCTTCGTTCGTATACGTGGTAAGAGATAGAAGCAGGCAAACGAACGCGACGGGAAAAACGATCAGGCGTTCGTTGCTCAGCTTTAGCAGGTGCGACACCGATCGCACGAGAATAAAGAGCAGGATCGAAGCTTTGAAATAAAAGCCGACGATCAGCGAGAAGCCGATCACGGACTCGATTCTCTCAATGGTTTCCCGAATAAAGATCAGCCGCGCCAGTTGATATAACGAATACTTAAGATCGCCGGATAACGGTCCCAGCACCATAATGCTGCATATGATCGATAGGAGCAACGTCGCCCCGTTCGCGGCTAGTCCGAAATAAAGATGTTTCCGTACGTTCGGCGCATCCTTGGGCCGAATGCAAGGCAGGATAATCGCAAAAACGACCAGCTCGGCATACGGAAATCCGTAGGCGATATATGCGGCATGGAATATCGGGCCGATCCCGCTCGGGACAATGGGGAGAAGATATTCCACGTGATAGAGGTTTGCGACCAGAACGCATACGAGAAAGATGAATCCGAACATTAAAATGAGCAAAAGCGGGGCCATTCGGGCGATCGCTTCGATTCCGGCGCGCACGGTTAAAGCGATCGTGACAAATAGCAGGGCATTCACGGCGTAGGTGGGCGATTCTTTTAACATCGTGGTTTTGAAGAAAGCTCCGATCTCGATCACGATCCCGGCAACGTGCCAGAACATCACGCAAACGAACGGAATAAACAGCAGAACGGTCCAGCCTCTGCCAAGCAGCGAACCGCTGTATTCGATCAGGGATTGATGCGGAAAGCGGCGATACAAATAAAGAATGCCTGTTAGCAAAAGCATTCCCAAGATTAAGGCGATAAGAAGCGAGATCCATGCCGCGTTCCCGGCAACGTTCGTTAAGGGAGCGGGGATAATTACGATGGAGGAGCCGGTCAAATAAAAAAGGAACAGAATGGTCATCTGGACGGAACTGATTTGTTCTTGCTTGTTCATGGGTTCCTCCCGATCGAATTCATGACGAGGAAGCCGTCGGATTCAGCCAGCTGACGATCCGTTTGGCCGGCCCCGTGAACAGGTTGAATAGCGTATCCAGGTTAGGCCATCGCTTCTCCGTTACAAACAAAAAGCCGAGATAAAATATACACACCAGCAATCCGCCATAAACCGCGCGTTCCTTGAAGCGAGCCTGTCCAAAAGCCGAGACGTCGCAGACGAGCATGGCGAAGGCCAAAGCAGCGAAGCATACGAGTTTTGCAAACACGGTTATTTCTCCTTTTACCCGAAAGGCGTTCCGACGTTCATGCCGGTATTTAATACTTGGACGTTTACCCGGATATCGTATCTGCTTTGGGCGAACCGTTCGTCCCAATTAGGCTCAAGACGTTTCCACTGCTGGAGGTTTCTTCTGTACAATCGATCGCCGATGCCGATCACGTCCAACTTCTGCGCTTTAAAGATCGAGATCGCGTGTTCCAGCCGCGCTTGGACTTGATCGGCGATCCTGCGCTCGAACCGCTTCGTGTCTTCCACCGATTTCAGGCGGGAGCACCGCAATTCCCCGATCGTGCCTTTGATTTCGATTTTGACCCCGACCGTTACGTCGTTGCCGTTGACTCGTGGACCGAGGTTGCTTTTGAAAGAGACTACCTCGAGCGACTCCTTGTTGTTCACTTGTCCCTGGGCGCTGCCCATGCATGGAAATTCGAGTATCCCGCTTTGATATTTGTCGACCAGCATGAGGTAAGCTTCCGTGTCTTTTTCCTCCAAGATATGAACCAACTTGCTCCCCTTAATCACCGCGATCCGGGAAACGATCGCTTCTTTGCCCGAGGGAGATTTATGGATATACGGAATATCGGAGGTGTTCGAGGGACTTTTCAAATGAATGGCCAATTCGTAGAGCGGGATATTGGATGTTTTGGCGGAATAGAGAGCGCCGTTCGATTCCATTTTCTTGTATTGTTGGCCGATTGTCTGTTCGATAAACGGCTTAATTTTTAAGTAGTCTTCCGCCGAGCCTTCTGTTACTAGCGGAAGTACGGTTCCGCGCGGCTCGTGATCTCTCGAGAAATAGTCGAGGATTTCTCGAATATTTTGCGTCCTGGCTAATCTTTCGCCGATCAGAATGACGCGCATATGGTCCCATTTCGCTTTGCGTCCGAACCTCGTCGGGATATCCCGAATCGCTTCGAAGATCGTATCTCCGCTCGTGCGGATATTGATGCCTTTTGCCGAGGATTTCGATCCTCCACTCATCTCAGTTTTGCCGGATGGGTTGTAGAAATGGGTCGTGAGCTGGATCTGATCTGCCTCCGTACGATCGATGGCCACCGCTTGCACAAACCCGTACTCGTCCAGTTCATGATTATCCCAGCATCCGGCCGTAAGCAGCATCGTCCATACCGCTGCGAGAATCGCGGCAACCGGCTTCACTTGTTTTCATTCCCTTCCGGACTCTGTTGGGACACTCTGCGAAGCAGCACCCGGCGCGGCAGCACGACAAGCGTATGTCGCAAGCGGCTAAGGTCAAGGGGAGATACGGCGGCCAAATAGGGCTGCCCGAGCGGGCGCAAAGTCGCCAGATGCAGATAGACCAGTATAATCCCGACCATAATCCCCAGACCTCCGAAAGTCGCCGCAATGAACATTAGCGGGAATCTGAGAATTCGCAGCGCGATCGCCATATTGTATTGCGGAAGCGCGAAAGAGGCGATCCCCGTTAAGGCGACGACGATAACCATGACGGGCGAAGCGATCTGTGATTGAATGGCGGCTTGTCCGATGACAAGAGCTCCGACGATGCTAACGGCGGAACCGATCGGGCGCGGCAGGCGAATTCCGGCTTCTCTAAGCAACTCGAAGAAAAACTCCATTATGAGCGCTTCGACCATGGCCGGAAAAGGAATACCCTCCCGCGTGTTCAAGATGGCAAGAAGCAGTACGGTTGGAATCAGCTCCGAATGGAAGGTGGACAAAGCGATATAGGTACTCGGCAGCATGAGCGCAATGATAAACGCGGACACCCGAAGCAATCGGATTAACGACGAGAAAACCGTGCGGTAATAATAATCATCGTTGGCCAGGAAAAATTCCAAAAAAACGCCCGGACAAATGATTATCGAAGGGCTTCCGTCTACCATGGCGATGATTTTGCCGTCGAGAAGGGCGGAAACGACCGAATCCGGGCGTTCCGTATAACGGACTTGGGGAAAGGGAGAATATCCCGAGTCTTCGATCCATTCCTCGAGGTAAGACGCCTCAAGTATTTCTTGCCGGTCGATTTTCGCGATCCGCTTGCGGAACTCGTCCAGAATCTCCGGTTTGACCGTTCCCGCCAAATAACCGTAAGCGATCTTGCGGCGGCTGAGCTCTCCCGCCGTCAAATATTCGAATTTCAACTGCGGGGTTTTCAGCAGGTTCCTTAACATGCCGACATTCCGGTCGACGTTCTCGATCGTGCTGATATGAGGTCCTTGCACGCTCGGCTCGGTAATCGGCTCAGATGTCTGGCGCTGCTCAACGTCCTTGGCGGAGTAAGCCAACGCTTTATTCCAATCGTTAAAGAAGATGACGACTTTGCCGTCTAATACGCCGCTGACGGCTTGCCCGAGATTCTCCAACACTTCGACGGCCGGCGCTGCCGCTCCATGATGCTCGAAAAAGAAAGCCACGTCTTCGACCGTAACCGTCGTTGCCGGGCCAAGCTCGTGAGGTACGAGATTTTGCAGCGCGTCTTTCAAGTAGTTATGATGATTCGGTTTAATTAACGTCGTGAAATAAATGGATAACGCCGTTTGATCCCACTTGGGGCCGTAATGCCAACGGAAGATTTCCAGATCGCGGCAATCCACGAAACAAGTTTGCATATATTTAAGGTTTTCTTCCAGCAAAGAAGATACAGCGGCTTGGGAAGAAGTGGACTTCATCTCGTTCGCTCTCCTTCCAATAAAAGGATGCCTATGGCATTGATATCTTTTCCCAGCTCAATGAAATATATTCGGATATATCATGTACGGAGCGAGGAGTACACCCTCGCCTGCTACGGCATATATTGGCCATAGGCGGGCTAACGTCTAGCTTCTGCCTACTTCAGGAGAAGGGTAGGCGTTTCAAATGGTGATGTTGCCGGATGTTGCAGCGGGTAAACAAGATTCGCTAACCGGAATCAAAGTTGCGGCGATCGGGGCGGGAAGCTTCTTGGACTCTCTGGTCGCGGCGTTGATGAAAACCGGATTCGATCAAATCTATACCGTCGTCATCGATTCATCGTCTGAATCCGAACATGTGACGTCATGGCATAAGCTTGTCCGACCTGCGGATTGGATATTGTATGTCAGCCAGCAATTCGATCCGGAAGAAATCCGCGCGATTGACACGGCTTGCAGAGAAGAGGGAAAAAGTCTCCTTGTCGCAACGTATATCGGCCAATTCGGCATCGCGGGTCCAATGGTTCGACCGGACTCCGAAGCAAGCTGGGATTCCGCATGGAGACGATTGCACCGCTCCGCTGTTGGCGAAGATCAGATGGATTCGATCGCCAGCATGGCCGTTCTTCCCATGTTGGCTAATCTTCTCGTAATAGATATGCATAGAGCAATTACGGGATTAACAGAACCTTTATTATCGGACCGAATCTTTATGCTGGATTTGAACACGCTTGAAGGAAGCTATCATTCTCTTATGCCGCGACCGCTAGCTGTTTCGTCCATCGCGATCGAACAAATCGATCCAATTGAGGCTGCGACTCGCCAGAGCAACGATCGGGCTAGCGATTCCGAAGCGTTCATGACCTTCATGCAGCGGATCACGTCGCCCCGAACCGGAATATTGCATCTGTGGGATGAAGGCGATTTGACCCAGCTTCCGATCTCCCAGTGCCGCGCGCAAGCGGCAGATCCGTTGTCGGAAGGGCCTGCGGACTTGCTCCCGCTTATCATCCGATCGGGGCTGACGCATTGGGAAGCCCGTAAAGAAGCCGCATTGGCCGCGATTAAAGATTACGTATCCGTGATGCTGGATCATACGGACTATCCTGGCAAGGCGGATCTAATGGGAAGCATGGAAGTCGGGGCGGGGGAGACGGCAGCAGAAGCCGTGCATCGCGGTCTGTCGAAATGTTTGGAGAAGCTGCTGCGAACAAGAAAGTCCGAAGGGGAGCTGGCCATCGTTAAAGCAGAAAGTGGCCACGTCGAAGATAGTCGCTGCCGCTTTTATTTAAAGGCATTAAAGACGATGCAACATGATCTTTCGTTCGGATTAGGGGAGGAATTGTTCGGTCTTCCGGTCATCTGGGCGGGCACGCGCGACGGATGGTACGGCAGCCCGGGGATAAACAAAACGGCGGCAATCCGATCGGCGCTGCAGCAGATACTACACATTGCGCAGAATCCATTTTTAAAGCCGCTTCTGCAATATGGGGATCAAATCGACCTCTTGATCAAGCAGGCGCCCTCGGCGGTACCGCAGATCATCGACGCGTTATCGGAAAACGCCGATTTGACCGAGGATCTGACAGAAGCATTCCGTATATTAAAACGCAATGGCGCGAGAGTTGTGATTTATCGTATAACTGTCGAGCCTGATTTGAATTCTTTACCGGGTTATCTGTATGGCATCATGCTCGAAAAGGAGGCACCGCCGGTATGAGTGAAGTCGTGGCGATCATCGGCAACGGCAAATTAGCCCAAACGGTCGGCGAATTATTATCTGAATACGTAACGGTCGCGCGACTGAACGGATTCGACAACGGGATTCCCGAATCGGTGCGATTGGTGCTCGCGCTCTCCGACGAGTGGCGTCCCCGCGAGTATGAACAGATCGAGTCGGAAATGCGCCGAATCGGTCTTCCTTGGCTGCGGGGCTGCCTCATTCACGACGAGGGCGTGGTCGGACCGTTGGTCCAACCTGGCAAGCCCGGTTGCTCGCAATGCGCGGAGCTAAGGAGCAATACGGCCGGACGGGATCGCGAACAGAACCTTGAAATTCAAATGTCACTATTGCTGCATGGCACGGTACCTCCAATGTCGTCGGTTTCTTGGTTCGGCATCGAGCAGACAAGCTGCTTGATTGCGGCGGAAGTTTGGAGGATGCTTCATGGGAAACCCGTTCAAACGGTGCATGCGGTGTACTTCGTTAATCTCCGGTCGCTGGAAAGCGCGTTGCATCCTTTTGTACCGGACTCTGCATGCCCTTATTGCGGAAATCGGCCGCTTGATTCGGAGGAGAACGCCAAAATCGTCTTGCAGCCGAGTCCCAAGTTGGATGCCGAAGCCTATCGAATCAGATCGCTGGACGGCAAGGTTGATAAGCTGAAGAAAGAATATGTGAATGAACGGACTGGCCTTTTTAACCGGATCTCGATCGATTTACAGTCTCCTTACGCGAACGCCTTCGTGAATCTGCCGGCTCCGGGAGGAGACGAACCGACGGCGGGACGCTCCCATTCTTATGCGCATAGCGTGCTGACCGCGATGCTTGAAGGGCTGGAAAGATATTGCGGCATCTATCCTAGGGGTAAAATAACGACCGTTCACGACTCGTATCGCCGCTTGTCCGATCGGGCGCTTCATCCCGGCGAGACTGGGCTTTATAGCGCGGAACAATATGCCCATGAAGATTTTCCGTTGCGGCCATTCGATCCCGATCGTCCGCTAAATTGGGTGTGGGGTTACTCTATGATGCAAGAACGCCCGATTCTCGTTCCCGAACAATTGGCTTATTACAGCTCGGGTACGGGCGATGCCTTTGTCATCGAGGGTTCGAACGGCTGCGCACTGGGAAGCAGTTTGGAAGAAGCGATATTATATGGCGTTATGGAGGTCGTGGAACGAGATGCGTTTTTAATGGCCTGGTACGCGCGCCATGCGATTCCCAAGCTTGACCCTTATTCGTCCGGGGATGCGGAACTGCAGCTCATGATCGAGCGATTGCAGGCCGTGTCGGGATACGACGTGCACTTATTTAACGCGACGACGGAAAACCGGATTCCCAGCATATGGGCCATTGCCAAAAACAGAACGACAAAAGGGGCTCATCTCTTTTGCGCGGGAGGCGCCCACCTCGACCCGGTCAGAGCCGCGAAGAGCGCGATTCTGGAAACGGCGGGCAATATCGTGTACGCAAGCGAAGAGCTTGCCCGGAACGAAGAAACGCATCGCGCGATGCTGACCGATCCCGATCTTGTCACGCGGATGGAAGATCATGTGTTATTGTATGGAAATCCCGAAGCGGAGGAACGTTTAAGTTTCCTCCTCGATCGGAACGATCCGCCGCGGTCGTTCACTGAAGAGTTCGGGTCGAAGGTATTCAACGCCGATCTGACGGACGACCTTAAAGACGTTCTTAACCGCTTCCGGACGCTGCAATTAGACGTCATTGTAATTGATCAAACAGCACCCGAGATTAGAGGTAACGGACTTTATTGCGTAAAAATTCTCATTCCGGGCATGCTGCCGATGTCTTTCGGACATCGAATGGTCCGTTTATCCGGCTTGAAAAGGGCGCCAACCGAATTGAATCCTTTTCCTCATCCATTTCCTTAACCCCGTTAATAGTCAAGCGCGGAAGTTGGCGAGCATCTGTGTGAATGCACTGACCGTATGTACATCCCCGCATAATTTATCAGGGTGATACACAATCACAAATATGGAAACCGGGTGGTGAAAACGATGGGCTTCGTCGGATCTTGTGGAGGTGGCATGCAAGCCGCTGCATTCGTATTAGTACTCTTCATTCTGTTGGTCATCATTTTGCGGGCAGGATTCTTCTAATCGAGTATAGTCATCCGTTATCGACTGACTAATGCCGGCTCGCGCTGCAGCTTCGGATGGAGACTAGAGCGTAACCGGTAAGCCGGTGCACGGCACATTCATTCCCGTGCGGTTACCCAGGTTTTGCGGGAATGATTGTGCTTGTGCGGAATTATCACCAATCTGTGCTAATGTACTGGCAATATAATGAACTAGTCATAATCTAAAAGGGTGATATCCATCACACAAAACGACAACGGGTGGTGAAACGTATGGGTTATCCTGTTGGTGGCGTAGGAACCGGATCTTGTGGAGGTTATGGTGGCATGCAAGCAGCTGCATTCGTATTAGTGCTCTTCATTCTGTTGGTCATCATCCTGCGGGCCGGATTCGGGGGCTACTAATCGTAAAATGAATTGAATTTGATTTTACGCCCCATTGATTTTGTCTCCCGCACCGTTTTCCGGATGGCGAATCTTGGATATCGGTTTAACCCCAATCGGCGGCTCAACGCCGAATGGGGTTTTTTCTTACGGAAATGGTGTGATTTGTGATCAAAGAAATGACTGCCTGCGCGTACATATAAATAAATGGACGAAAAGGGAGCAAGGTCGATGAGAGCGAAAACGATCGGATTGCTTAGCTTAATCATAGTCGTCTCGATCTTGAATATCGTTGTTTTCTCGCCCGGACTGGTCGGGTTGAAGATCGGCGAAGATGCTCTCTCTTCGGCAGTCGGCGCTACGTTGCCGCTAGCCAGCGTGCTTGCATTGATATACGGGATTTATACGCTGATCTTTAAGTCGCCTGTGGAAATGCCAATTAAGCAAATTCGAACGCATGACGACTATGTGCAAGCATTAAGCGTATATCGGCGATTAAAAGCGCTGGGAGACGATGTCGCGCTCGGTCTTGAACAGCTTGAACGGATGAGGAAAAAACAAGCGGCGCTGACGGATGTTCTTATGCAGAGGTTTCGGCCGGACGAAATCAGCTACGGGAAGTTCGATTCGGCTATTCGCGAAGTAGCGAGCCTGTTTTATCTGAACGTCAGGAACGTCTTGAACAGGCTTCGGCTATTCGACGAGTCGGATCTCGCTCGGGTAAGCGGGCCGAAGACGTTCCGGCTGTCTGAGGAAATTGTGCGGGAGAAGACGGAGCTGGCGAACGGATACGTGATCTTCGTGAAGCAGGCGATTGGGACGAACGAGGAGATTTTGTTGAAGCTGGACCGATTGCTTCTCGAAATCTCGCGCCTGGATGAGTTCGATCCAGGAGACATCGAGAATATGTCTTGCATGCAAGAAATAGACTCATTAATCAAACATACGAAATTATACAGAAGCGAGGGGTGAGAGGAGTGGCGAAACAGCGTACATTTTTCCTGTTGTCGGGTTTGATTCTCGTTGTCGTATTCGCCGTTGTATATTACGGGGTGAACCTGACTTCCAATCTGGGAAAATCCAAATCGCAAGTCACGTCCGAGAACGCAAGCAAACGACTAAACAAGCTGTATTCGGGGATATCCGTAAAGAAGGCGGAGCCGATCAAGGGGCAGATCGATCTGGATCCGGCCGATGTCGCGGCATCGCTTCCCGATATCTCGAAGTACCCAATCGCCGTTGACAACACGACCGAGCTGTTCGCGGAAATTTTCTCGTCCACGGAGAAATCGGGTAGCGGAGTAGACGGGTGGCTAACCGATGTCGCAACCGAATTCAACAAGGCGAATATCCAGGTGGACGGCCAAGCAGCTTCCGTTAAAGTTCGCAATATCGCTTCCGGAACGGCCGCCGACTATATCAAATCAGGGAAATATGTCCCCGACGCCTTCACGCCTTCGAACGAGTTATGGGGAGAGATGGTCAAGGCAAGCGGCGTCAAGACGAACATGGTTGCCAAGCGCCTCGCGGGGAATGTTCCGGGCATCGTCATCGCCAAGGCGAAGTACGACGCGTTAGTGGAAAAGTACGGAGCGGTCAACGTCAAGACGATAACCGACGCGATCGCGAATAACGAGTTCGCGATGGGGTATACCGATCCGTTCGCCAGCTCGACCGGCTTAAACTTCCTTGTAACCGCGCTTACCTCCTTCGACAGCGCCGACATGCTGAGCGAGAAAGCCATTCAAGGCTTCGAGAAATTCCAGGCCAACGTTCCTTTCGTCGCTTCGACGACGATCCAGATGCGCGATGCCGCCAAGTCCGGCATGCTGGATGGGTTCGTGTTGGAATATCAGACTTACGTTAATGCCGCCGAACTGGAAAGCGGGTACGTGTTTACCCCATTTGGCACGAGACACGACAGTCCGTTATATGCTTTAGGCGATCTCCCTAAGGAGAAGCTCGGCGTCGTGAAGAAGTTCGCGGAATTCATCGCGCAAGAGAAGTATCAGAAGCTGGCCGCGGAGAGGGGTTTCAATCAACTCGAGGATTACAAATCGGAGCTTCCCGCGGTCAGCGGAGATCAGCTGTCATCCGCGCAAAGGCTGTGGAAGGAGAAGAAGGACGGAAGCAAACCGATTGCCGCCGTATTCGTCGCTGACGTATCCGGAAGCATGGACGGAGAGCCCTTAAATCGTCTTAAAGAGTCATTGTTAAAAGGACAGAAATATTTGGGAAGAAACAACAGCATCGGCTTGGTTTCTTATTCTAACGACGTCACGATCAATCTGCCGATCGCCAAGTACGACACGATCCAGCAATCGCTGTTCGTCGGCGCGGTAAATAGTCTTCAGGCGGGCGGTGGAACGGCTACATTCGATGCCATTCTCGTCGCGCTTAAAATGCTGCAAGACGAATCCGCGGCCAATCCGAATAGCAAACCGCTCGTTTTCGTTCTGAGCGACGGGGAGACGAACGAGGGGAATTCGCTTAATGACATTAAAGAACTAATCGAGCTTTACAAAGTTCCGATTTATACCGTCGGCTACAACGCCAATATCAAAGCGCTACAGAACATCTCCAGCATCAACGAAGCAGCCAGCATCAACGCGGACACGGATGACGTCGTCTACAAGCTCGGCAATTTATTTAACGTGCAGCTGTAATTCGATATTGGAGGAGGAAAAGTATGTCATTTTCGATGGAAGTCGCAAGTCCGGAACAGATCAAAGCGGTCGTTGAGCAAGAGGCTGGGCCGGTGCCCGAGGAAATCGCCAAGCTCCAACAGATCGCCAGCGCCAACGTGGAGACGATCATGACTTTGGATATCGAATCGCTCGACAAGAGGCAGGAAGTACTACAATCGATTGAAACATTCGGTCTCGGTACGATGAAATCATCCTCGGAGAAAAACAAGCTGCTGCAAATCTCGGTCGGAAATCTCTCGAGAACGGGAGACGAAGGCGGTCAAGTCGCCAAAGGGCTTGCGGAACTGCATACGCAGTTGAAGGATTTGGATCCGAGCATCGTGGACTTCGCCAAAAGAGGGTTTCTCGGCAAGTGGTTTAATCCGCTCCGCGCTTATTTCCTCAAATACGAGAAAGCGGATAGCGTTATCGCGGATATCGTTTCTTCTTTGGATAAGGGGAAAGTGACGCTGAAGAACGATAATACGACGCTCGAGATCGAGCAGCAAACGCTGCGGGACTTGACGAAAAAGCTGCGTAAGGAGATCCAGCTTGGAACGATGATGGACGAAGCAATCGAGACCCAGATCGAAGCGGCTCGTCAGCGGGACGAAGACCCGGACAAAATCCGGTTTATCACGGAAGAGGTATTATTCCCGCTCCGTCAGCGGGTGATGGATCTGCAGCAAATGCTAGTCGTGAATCAGCAAGGGATCATGGCGATCGAAGTCGTCATCCGCAACAACAAAGAGTTGATACGCGGCGTGGATCGAGCGAAGAACGTCACGGTATCCGCGCTTAAGATTTCCGTGACCGTAGCTAGCGCACTGTACAATCAGAAGATCGTACTCAAGAAAATCGAGCTCTTGAACCAGACGACGAACGAGCTGATCGCGGGAACGTCCCGCATGCTGAAGGAGCAAGGCGCAGCCATTCATAAGCAAGCGCTCGAAGCTAGCGTATCGGTCGAAACGCTGAAGCAGGCGTTCGCCGACGTGCTCGCCTCGCTCGACTCCATTAGCGCCTACAAGCAGGAAGCTCTGCCGAAGATGCGCGAGACGATCGGCCAATTTCGCGAATTGGCCGACGAGGGTGAAAGGCAGATTCAACGGCTTGAGAAAGGGCATAAGCTGGGAATATAAATGGGTAGCTTACATCGAACATCGCACAAATACCCGCTCCGGACAATAAGCTGTAGGTAATGCACCATCAATCGGAGGGGAACAATTTGCAACGCGTATATTGGTATTCCAATCCTTACTATTCTCGTTATTCGGCAGGCTATTATCCCTGGTTACAGATGAGAAAGGAAGCACAGTCCTATAAGTCATTGCAAGACGCATTGGTTCTGATTCGCAAGGCGGTCGAGGGCGAGAGGGAAGACGAATTGTTTTACGACTATTTAATTTCGGTGGCGCCTTCGCAAGAAGAAAAGGAGATCATCCAAAGCATTCGAGACGACGAACGGAAGCACAATCGCATGTTTCGGAGCATGTATCAAGATCTGACGGGGCAAACGATAACGGCGCCGGAGGAAGTTGCGTTCGAGAAGCCGAAATCGTACGCGGACGGGATTCGGCGAGCGTTATTCGGAGAGCTTGCCGCGGTCGAGCGCTACCGCGACATCCGCGCCGGTCTGCCGGATCGCTATCATCGGGATATGGTTTTTGAAATTATTACGGATGAGCTGAAACATGCCGCTAAATACAACTATATTCTGACTCTGGGCTCGTCAAAAGTGAACAAGAAGTGAAGTGTAGGCGCAAGTTGAAGGGGATAGCACCCCAAAACTTGCGCTTTTTGCGTTATTGATGCCCATTTCAGGAAAATCCTAGTTCACTTGCGCTCTAAGGGTCTGACAGACCGTTACAGCTGCCGAAACTTCGTTCACGGGTGCTCTAAGGGTCTGGCAGACCGTTACAGCCGCCGAACTCCTGCTCGTGGACACTCTAAGGGCCTGACAGACCGTTGCAGCCTCCGAACCCCTGTTCACGGTTACTCTAAGGGTCTGGCAGACCGTTACAGTCGCCGAAACCTCGTTCATGGGTGCTCTAAGGGTCTGACAGATCGTTACAATCACCGAACTCCTGCTCGTGGACACTCTAAGGGTCTGGCGGACCGTTACAACTGCCGAATCGCCACTCGCGAGAGAACGAGAGGTCGGACAGCGGTCAATCAGCTGCTTTCGAAACAGCTTTTTGTATTATAATGAGGATAACGAAAACGATCGCTTGCAATAGCAAGAGGAAACAGGGGGAACGTTCATTGACGCTACAGCAACTTAAATACGTCATCGAGGTGGCCGCCAGGGGATCCATCAACGAGGCGGCCAAGCGGCTCTTCATTTCCCAGCCGAGCCTATCGAATGCGATCAAAGACCTGGAAGAGGAAATGCAACTGACCATCTTCGAAAGATCGAACAAAGGAATCTCGCTCTCGAAGGAAGGGATCGAATTTTTGAGCTATGCCCGGCAAGTCGTCGAACAAGCGGAATTGCTAGAAAGCCGCTATATGAACGCCAAGCCTTCGCCGCAACATTTTTCCGTGTCCACCCAGCACTATGCCTTCGCGGTTAACGCGTTCGTGACCCTGGTGAAGGAATATGGCCAGGAAGAATACGAACTCGCTTTGCGCGAGACGAAAACGTACGAAATCATCGAAGACGTCCGCAATCTACGCAGCGAGATCGGCATTTTGTATCTCAACGAGTTCAACGGCAAAGTGATCAATAAGCTGCTTAAATCTGCGAATTTGCAGTTCACCAGCCTGTTCACAGCCAAACCGCATATTTTCATCAGCATCCAAAATCCGCTGGCCAAGCTTCCGATCGTCACGATCGAGCAGCTTCAGGATTATCCGTATTTGTCCTTCGATCAGGGGGAATACAACTCGTTTCATTTTTCCGAAGAGATTCTCAGTACGCTGACGCGCAAAAAGAGCATCCGGGTAAACGACAGGGCGACGCTGTTCAACTTGTTGATCGGCTTAAACGGATATACGATCTCGACGGGAGTGCTTAGCGCCGATCTGAACGGCAACGAGATTATACCCGTCCCCCTCGATTGGGATGAGACGATTAATGTCGGGTGGATCTCGCATAAGAACGTCTCATTGTCGAAGCTCGGAACGGCATATATCGATGCTCTACAGGAAGCAATCTCAGGATCATGATTAACTATAGCCGCCGGCTATAACTAGATATAGTATAAGCGAGTTACACTATATCGAAAGGGACGTGTTATCTTTCTTGTAACAAGTCGTATAGGAGTGTTACGAGATGGCGAAAAGCAGCGTATTGGGATATCCGCGCATCGGCGCGAACCGAGAATGGAAAAAAGCGCTCGAAGCGTTCTGGGCAGGAAAGACGGAAGAAGCAGTGTTTCAGGAACAATTGCGGGAAATCCGCTTGAACCATCTGCGCAAGCAGCGCGATAAAGGGATCGATCTAATCCCGGTTAACGACTTCAGCTACTACGATCACGTTCTGGATACGGCAACGATGTTCGGCATCGTTCCGCAACGTTTTGCCTATAAAGGCGGCGTCGTGCCACTGAGCTTATATTACGGAATCGCCCGCGGAACGAAAGAAGCGACAGCGAGCGAGATGACCAAATGGTTCAACACCAACTATCACTACATCGTACCCGAGTTGGACGGGGCAACGCCTGAACTTACCGAGAACAAACCGCTTGCGGCCTATCGCGAAGCGAAGGAAGCGTTCGGAATCGAAGGAAAACCGGTCATTCTTGGGCCGCTCACGTTCTTGAAGCTATCCAAAGGCTACAAACCAGCGGAGACGGACGCTTGGCTCGATCGCTTGCTTCCGCTATACGTACAGGTTTTGCGCGAACTTGCGAATGAAGGCGTTCAATGGGTGCAGATCGACGAACCGATCTTGGTCACGAAACTGGCCGCTGACGATCTGAAACGACTGAAGACGATTTACGAGACGTTCTCCGCGGCGGTGCCCGAATTGAACGTGATCCTGCAAACTTACTTTGAATCGGTAGAAAATTACAGCGAGATCGTCTCGCTGCCGGTCAAAGGGATCGGACTTGATTTCGTGCACGGATCTGCAGGCAATTTGTCTGCGATCAAGCAATTCGGTTTCCCTGCGGACAAGGTTCTTGGTGCGGGCGTGATCGACGGGCGCGGCATCTGGAAGGCGTCGCTTCGCGAGAAACTGGCGTTGCTCGATCAACTAGCCGGCATCGTGTCGTCTGATCGTCTCATCGTTCAATCTTCGTGCAGCCTGCTTCATGTTCCGGTAACGGTTGAACAGGAAACGAAGCTGTCGGCTGAGCTGCGTGGCGCTCTCGCGTTCGCGGACGAGAAGCTGAACGAGATTGCCCTGCTGGCTAAAGCGGTCAACTCGGGTGCATCCGCAGTCGCTCTGGAGCTAGACCAAAGCGAGCGCGACGTTCAAGCGCTCAAGCAGTCCGAAGAACGCAATCGCAAGGATATTCAGAAAGCGGTCACGGAGATCGCGAGCAAGCAGCCGGAGCGTCATTCTCCCTTCGCCGCACGTCAAGCGACTCAGCAGGCCAAATGGCAGTTGCCACTGTTCCCGACAACGACGATCGGCAGCTTCCCGCAATCGGCGGAAGTTCGCAAGGCTCGCCAGCTCTGGCGCAAAGGCGAATGGAACGAGAAGCAATACGCGGATTTCATTCGCGATCAGATCGATCTCTGGATTAAACTCCAGGAAGAAATCGGAATCGACGTTCTTGTGCATGGCGAATTCGAGCGGACGGACATGGTCGAATTTTTCGGCGAGAAGCTCGCGGGCTTCGCGTTCACTCAGAACGGCTGGGTACAATCTTACGGCTCCCGCTGCGTCAAACCTCCGGTGATCTACGGCGATGTCGCGTTCGAGCAGCCGATGACCGTCGAGGAAACGAAGTATGCGCAGTCGAAAACCGATCGCCCGGTAAAAGGCATGCTGACCGGCCCGATCACGATCATGAACTGGTCGTTCGTCCGCGACGACATTCCGCGCGAACAAATCGCTTACCAGCTCGCTTACGCGCTTCGTCAAGAAGTGGAAGCGCTGGAGAACGCAGGCATCGGCATGATCCAGGTGGACGAACCGGCTGTCCGCGAAGGTCTTCCGTTGAAAGAGAACGAGCAAGCCGGCTACCTGGCTTGGGCCGTTAAAGCGTTCCGCATGACGACCTGCACGGTGCAAGACACGACGCAGATCCATACGCATATGTGCTACTGCGAGTTCCACGACATGATCGATTCGATCGAAGAGATGGACGCAGACGTGATCTCGATCGAAACGTCCCGGAGCCACGGCGAATTGATTCATAGCTTCGAAATCAATACGTATAAGCTTGGCATCGGACTGGGCGTATACGACATCCATAGTCCTCGCGTTCCGCAAGTGGCGGAGATGACGAACATGATCGATCGTGCGTTGCAAGTGCTCGATCCGAAACTGTTCTGGATCAATCCGGACTGCGGCCTGAAAACCCGCGGACAAGAAGAAACGGTCGCCTCCTTGCGCAACATGGTTGAAGCGACTAAGATCGCCCGCGCGAAGCACTCATAATACCATTAATACCCCCAACATCCGCAGGTCATTGGACTTGCCGGATGATTGGGGGTATATTTGTGCCATAACCTTTCGAAAAGGACAATGAAAGATGGCGAGTAACTACGCGAATAATGGCAAATCGCAGATGAAACATCAGACAACAAATCAATGGGACGATAAGCTATGGGCCGCTTCGGAGCCTGTATACCGGGAAGCTTTCCCTGAGCATGGAAGAAAAAGCGAAGCGATTATCCGGCGGATGTTCAACCGCGCCCTCTGTACGCTTCATGTATGGAGCTTGGAGGACGCGACCGTCGCCATGGCGCTGACCGCATATGATGAACGTACATGGACGCTGATCATCGATTATATCGCTGTGAATCAAGCGTGGCAGGGCAGAGGCATCGGGCGGTCGTGCGTCGAACGGATCCGGGATTGGGCCGCCGCCGTACAGCCGGAATGCCGCGGCATCATCATCGAGGTCGAAGCCGAGAGGACGGAGGAGAACGCGAAGCGTATCCGCTTCTGGGAAGGAGCAGGCTTTAAGTTGACCGACTATGTTTATGCTTATATCTGGGTGCCGGAGACGTATCGGGCGATGACGCTTAGCTTGAATTCGGCCGAACCGCTAACAAGCGACGGCAAAGAGCTGTTCAAGGCGATCACCCGTTATCACGAGCGCGCTTATCGGGGCAAGGATTAGGTACAGCAATGACACCTCTCTAGTCCAATGGTATAATTTATCGGAGCAAGCTTAAACGAACAGCGGAGGAGAACGAATGAGGAAAGCCATTATCGCAGTCGACATGGACGATACGATCTGCCATCTCGTCAAACGCGCGATCTATCACAACAACATTGAGTTTCCAACCCATCCGCTGCGGTATGAGGAAATGTTCGATTGGAACACAGATCACTTGCGGCATCCGGCCAGCACGCACGAAGTGTTTTTCGGGCGGCCCGGCCTATATGAGGAGTTGGAATTGTTCGACGAGCATGTCGTAGAGGAGATGGAGAAGCTTCACCGCGCTTACGATGTAGTGATCGTCACGGCCGCCGATCCGGCTACGGTCGTGGAGAAATGGAACTGGCTGCAGCGGCATATGCCGTTCATTCCTTTGGAAAATTTTATGACGTGCAAGCGCAAATATTTGCTCGATTTCGATCTCATAATTGACGATGGCGCGCATAATCTCGTTCCCTCAATCGAAGCCGGGAAGAAGGTGCTTTGCATTCCGCACCCGTGGAATATAAAAGCTCGCGAGCAATACGATTTTCCGGTCATGGAAGGCTGGGAGAACGCGAAAGAACGGATCGATCAATTGCTGGCTGAACGTGCTTAGAAGAAACGACGAAAATAGAAGAAGCGATCCCGGGAATGGGATCGCTTCTTCTATTTCGCATTATTTTTTAGGCAGACCTGGAATGGCTTTGACGATTCGACCGTACAAGCCTATGGTTAGCCGCGGCAACGGCTCAAGACGTTCGCGCAGCAAGAACACGGCCAGACTGACGAGGAACGACAATACGATTGCGCCGGCAATATCGGCGGGATAGTGAACACCGACATAAACCCGGGCAAGACCGGTCAGGACGGCAAGCGCCAGCATCACCGTACCCAGATTGCGCAGAACGAAAAATACGCTAAAAGCCAAGGAAAAAGCCAATATCGAATGATCGCTTGGAAATGATGGATCCGCGGCATGCGGAATCAGCTGATTCACTTCATGCCCGACGAAAGGTCTCGGATGGTTGACCGCCGGCGAAATGAAGTAGGCAGCGACAAACAGCGTGATTGCAGCCGACAGACAGGCATAGAACGTTAGTCGTTGATGATTAGGTTTGCCGGAAAACCAGAGTATGGCCATAATGGCCAGAAGAACCCATACGATATCTTGCGCGAACCATTCCATGCAGTCGTCGATCCAATCCCACTGGCCCGCATAGCGGTTAATCGCCTGAAACAATTGTTCGTTCATATTTTTCATCACCCAATCGTTTTTCCCTCTACTATATCCCGCATACCTTAATAAATCCTTAACATTTCTTTAAATGAAGTTAATCCATACATGCACGTAAAGTTTAATTACAACCGTTTATTCCCTTTAGCTTAAGCTTGACCCGTTATACAATGATCTTGTCGGGCCCGACGAATCTCCGGGAAAGGAGTTGATCGCATTGATCTACCAACCTGAGGTGATCTTCGTTTAAACGAAGATCACCGATTAAGGGGGGAGGCCGAGAGGCCTCCTTTTTCCCATCATTTTCTTCATGCCGTTGCGTAATGAAAAGGCTTATTCTATACTGTTTCCATGAACCCCAATTCATGGAAAGGGTTTCGCGAAGCACGAGCCTTGCGTTCGTGTTTTTAATTTCTCAGCATCCAATTATCGAGAGGAGGAAGGTAAAGATGGCTATGAACTGCGCTAATGTAATGGAAACTGTCGTCTATTCAACAAAGGCGAAGGAGGGCCAACTTGATCTACAAAAATGGGAGAGATGTTCTTCCCCCTAGATTGCTGCAGGAGCTTCAGAAATACGTAAACGGAGAACTGGTGTACATTCCGAAGCTGGACGAACGTCGCGCCAGATGGGGAGAAGTCAACGGAACGAGACAATTGCTGGCAGAACGCAATAAGGAAATATGCCAATTGCACTCCGGCGGGGCTTCGATCGCGGAGCTCGAATTGCTCTATCATTTATCCGGCGAGAGTATTCGCAAGATTATCATTAAGTCTCGGAGACAACCGGCAACCGTCGGCAGTATCCAAGAGGACTCTAGTAGCGTAATTGGTGTTCAACCGTCTCATATATGGCATCGTTAAAGGACTCCTCTGGGGTCCTTTTGTCGTGCTCGCCATCGTAAAGGGGATCGGGAAAATGTTCTAGGCAACCTTAGAATGTTCCCTTATAATATCAGGATATACATACCATTATTGTAATTAGGAGGGGTATCGTGCGATCGAATCATCCAGCAATTCAAGCTACTACTCGTTCTGGTACTTCAAAATGGCTCATACGATTCTTCGTATTTATTATACTGTTCGGTTCAATGACAATAGGACTTCAGCAGGTCAAGGCTCCCCGTCCGGTCGGGAGCGAAGCTCACGCTGACCAATTCTCCGCTGCACGAGCGATGGAAAAGCTGAGAGAAATCGCAAAAGAACCGCATCCGGTCGAGTATGTCGCGCATGATAAAGTACGGGATTATTTGCTCTCCGAACTCGATGACATGGGGCTGATGCCGGTCGTTCAACAAGCGGTAGTCACGTCGGAATGGGACCGTTCAAGAACGATGTCATCCTGCTCATGACGGACGGCGAAGAATTGGGCTTGCTCGGCGCCATAGCGTTCATGAGGGAGCATCCTTGGGCGAAGGACGTCGGATTGGTGCTCAATTTCGAATCGAGAGGCAACAAGGGACCTTCTTTTATGTTCGAAACAAGCGAAGGGAACGGTTGGCTGGTACGGGAATTTACTAAGGCGGCACCTCAACCGGTAGCTTACTCGATCATCTATAACTTCTATAAATTAATGCCCAACGATACCGATTTAACGGTGTTCCGCGAAGGCGGCTTGCCCGGACTGAATTTTGCTTTCGGAATGGGATTTGACGCGTACCATACCGCGATCGATACGCCTGACAATCTTGATCTCTCCAGTCTGCAGCACCATGGCAATTATATGCTGAGTCTGACGAAGCATTTCGGACAATTGGAACTAAGCGAAGTCAGGCAGGAAGACCGGGTATACTTCAACATCGTCGGCTGGAAGCTTATCACTTATCCGGAATCATGGGTATTTTGGTTTATGGTGCTCGGCGCGCTGCTGTTCGCGATTACCGTCTGGAATGGCCTGAGGAGGAGAAGAATAAGCTTGAAGGGTTTGGCGGGAGGATTTCTCGTAACTTTGTTAAGCTTGGTTATCGTCTTCGGGATCATTGCCATCGTATGGGAAATTGTGCGTGCCAACGTAACGGGTTCCTATTACCAATCTATTATGAAAGACTTTGATGTCGGCAAATTCTATTTTATCGGTCTGTTACTGCTCATGCTAATCATCATATGGGGATTTATCCGGTGGTGCTCGCGTTACGTGCGAGCCGAAAACCTATGGATCGGATCGCTGCTACTTTGGTTGCTCCTATGCGTCGCGACAACGCTTTATTTGCCGGGCGGAAGCTATTTGTTTATTTGGCCCCTCCTAATCAGCTTGATCGGGCTTAATGTTTCTTATTCAATGAGGGAAGGGGCATGGTCATGGGTTTCCGCGCTATTCGCTACACCTGGGATCATGCTGTTTTCTCCGATCATTTACCTCGTGTCCATCATGATGACTTTGGAATTGGCAGGTCCTTTAATGGCGGTCTGCGCTCTGGCATGTACTTTAATCTATCCGCTATTCTGTCGGAAGCCGATCGCGAGGGGATGAGGCTGATTCACCTGTGACCAACTCCAAAAAGCGTATAACCCGTTCTAACCGGGTTATACGCTTTTTTTGGCATTGGAGCTTTTCGCATCCGACAGCGGCAACAGTCGCTTTATCGCCAGCTTCATCAGCGGAGTAATCGCGAAGAAAATAAACCAAATTCGGAATACCTGATAACAGCTTACGATGGCCATATCGGCGTGGATTTCCTTCGCGATAAGCCCCATCTGATCCAAACCTCCTGGCGCGAGACTTAGGAAGGAAGTCGACGCGGACAGAGGATGTAAGCTGCGCAAAAGCGCGCTTAATCCAAGCGAACCTGTAACGATGACGATTCCGCTAAGTATCGCAAAGCCGACCATTTTCTTCTTGTGTGCCAAACTTTCCGGACGAAGAAGCAAACCAATGTAAGAACCGATCAACAATTGCGCGACGTTCAGAACGGACGACGGCAACGCCGGTCCATGTACCCCCGACAACTGCAATGCGGCGACAGCGATCATTGGGCCTAGCAGGAACGCGGTCGGGAAACGGATTTTCTGGGCCAGAAATGCGGCTACTATGCAGACAGCCATCAGAGGGACGATATCGGGAAACAAAGCGTTCCAAGCTGAGCTTGCACCGATGGAAGCTCCCGTTGGCACGGTAGAGTGAGTGCCGCCGAATAGGGGACTGAAAATCAGCAACGGAACGGCGACGATATTGATCATCGTCCGGGAAAGCTGCAGGAACATCACCGTCGTCAGATCGATGCCTTTCGTATCTTCCGCCAAAACCAGCATCTGCGATAGTCCGCCCGGAATGCATCCCAAGAGAACTGTCGGCAAAGGTTCGCCCGTAAGCTTAGAGACGACGAAGGCGATGAATGCGCACATCAGCATCAGCAGAACGGTCATTAGCACCATTGTGGGCAATTGCTTGCCCATCTCGGCAAGCGTCTCAGACGTAAACGACAAGCCGAACGAGTACCCGATTAAGATCATCGCAGTATTGCGTAGATATTCGGGCCAATTCGGTTGGAAGAGCTTAAACGCCCGCGCGCCCAGAAACACGAACGACATCGGGCCAAGAAGCCAAGGCAAGGGAGAATGGATGAGTGTAAACACCCATCCTCCGATCAATGCCGTTGCTAAGGTGTATAGAAAGCGGATCACTTACGCTCAGCCAACTCAGCGATGCGTTCGTTGACGCCGCCTTGCACGAGTCCGCCGTGATAGCAAACGACTTGGGCGATATCGAAGGCTTTCAGCTTATTCAGCGAATCCAGCGCTTGCTCCAGATTAGGCGTAACCGAGGGATTCGGACCGGACAGTACGCCGTCAGCGGCAACCATGGCGTCTCCCGCGATTAACGTTTTACTCGCGTGATGGTACAAGCACACATGACCGGGAGTATGTCCCGGCGTGTGGATAACGGTCAAACCTCCCGCGATCGGAAGCTTCTCTCCGTCAACGATTGTACGGTTCACGTTCGGACGGGAAGGGCGCAGGAACGTTTGCTCGAATTCCGCTCGCGTTTCCTCCGGAAGTTGTTGCAGAAATCCTTCAAGCTGTTCGGGATTCATCTTGATCATCGGCTGCGTACCGTTAATGGCGCCCTCGTCGTCCGGATGGGCCAGCACGGCGACAGGCTCTCGTTCGTCTGCAAGAATTCCCGGCAATCCTCCGACATGGTCGAGATCTTGATGGGTCAAAATAATGGAACGCAGCGTTTTTTCGCCGATCCCGGCTTGACGAGCCAACTCGCGAATCGCGGGTGCCGACCCCGGCATACCCGTGTCGACCAGTGTCCATGAATCTCCGTCAAAAAGAATCGTCGGATGAATGACCATATACCCCAGTTGGACCTCCAACATCTCTAAACCTTCCGCTATTCGCATATTAACACCTCTTGTTTGATTTATAAAACCAATGAGTTCATTCTAAAACTCATTGGTCGTTCCGTCAACAGGATGCGTTGACGTTGCCTGGTTATAATGTCAAGATAGGGTGGGGGGATCGTCATGGAAGATTCAAAAAAAAGCAAAATCGTCGATACGGCTATCGAGCTGTTCCGTATTAAAGGTTACAGCGCGGCGTCGATGCAGGACATCGCCGAAGCGTGCGGCATGGCCAAAGCCAGCATCTATAAATTATTCGATTCCAAGGAACAATTATTCACGGCCGCGTTTGTCGTCTGCCATCGCACTTTGCTCGAACAGGCGGGCGCATTGGATCGGGAAGGAGCGAATCACGGACTTTCCCCGAAGATGAGATTGATCCGGAAGATCGAATTTCAATTACAGTATGCGCTTGAGAACCACCTCCTGATGATCGATTTCAAGGAAGAGCCGATCGCTTCCAATGAGCATTTTATCGCCGCATGGAAAACGAAAAAAAACGCGCTTCTCGCTTGGTATCGCGAGCTTCTGCTCGAAGCGTACGGCTCCGAGATCGATCCGTATATATGGGATATCGTGGCGATTTTCCGCGGCATTCACAACATCTATCTCATGTACGTTAGGCAGAAGGTTGTTGCTCTCCCCATGTCCGATCTGGCCGCTTTTATCGTGGATAGAATCGACGCTGTTATTGAGGATCTGATCGAGAAGGCGCCAAAATCGATCATCGGATGGAACAATATGCAATACAACGGTTTGAACCCAAGCGATTTATCCGTCCGAGCAGACACGGTACGCCAGCTGTTCGGTCTGTTGGACGAGAAAATACGCAAGTTGCCTAAGACGGACGGCGTTCGCGAAGAGCTGGGGAAGGTCGCTGTTATGTTAAAGGAAGCTTGCGAAGCAAAGCCATCCGATTCGACGCTCGTCCGCGTTCTTGGTGCTTACCTTGACGGTGAGCCGGAGCTGAGGCCGTACATGCGCCAGTTACATTATTTAATGTCATGAAATAAAGCGGGAGGGCGACGATGAGCCATACAAAAGCAAACCCGATGGGGTGGAATTTCGATAACAGCTATGCCCGTCTACCGGAGCTTTTCTATACGAAGTTGAATCCGGCACCGGTCGGTGCCCCTAGAATAGCCGTGTTTAATCGGCCATTGGCCGCTTCGCTGGGGCTTGACCCCTTGGAACTGCAAGGACCGGAAGGCATCGCCGCGCTCGCGGGCAACCGAATACCCGATGGAGCGGCGCCGTTGGCGCAAGCGTATGCGGGTCATCAATTCGGTTATTTCAACATGCTCGGGGACGGTCGAGCGTTGCTGCTCGGCGAACAGATTACACCTCAAGGAGAGCGGTTCGATGTGCAGCTTAAAGGCTCTGGAAGAACGCCGTATTCCCGTAACGGCGACGGCCGGGCGGCGCTTGGGCCGATGCTGCGCGAGTACGTCATAAGCGAAGCGATGCATGCGCTCGGCATACCAACGACGCGGAGCTTGGCCGTAGCGGCTACCGGCTCGTCGATCGTTCGCGAGAAAATGCTGCCGGGAGCCGTTCTGACCCGGGTCGCGGCCAGCCACATCCGCGTTGGCACTTTTCAATACGCCGCTGAGTGGGGAACGATGGACGAACTACGGACGTTGGCCGATTATACGCTGGATAGACATTATCCGTCGGTATCGGTTGAGGATAACAGGTATCTGGCGCTACTCCATGAAGTGGCGAGACGGCAGGCCGATTTGATTGCTAAATGGCAGCTAGTCGGCTTTGTTCACGGTGTAATGAATACCGACAACATGGCGATTAGCGGGGAGACGATCGATTACGGTCCATGCGCATTCATGGACGCTTACGATCCAGCTACGGTGTTCAGCTCGATCGATTCGCAAGGCCGCTACGCTTACGGCAATCAACCGCACTTCGCTGCGTGGAATCTCGCGAGATTGGCCGAGAGTCTGTTGCCTCTGCTGCATGAAGACAAGGAGCAGGCGATCGCGATGGCCGAGGGGGAGATCTCGAAGTTCGGCGAAGAATTTCAGCGGAACTGGTTAGAGGGTATGAGAGGTAAGCTGGGGATCTACAATGAAGAGCAAGAGGATGAGTCCCTTATTCAAAACTTGCTTGAATTGATGCAGAAGTCGCGTGCTGATTTTACGAACACGTTCCACTTGTTTGCGATAGGGAAGCCTGGGGAGACAGTATTATCCGACGTGCCGGAATTCGCGGAATGGCTGGAGCGATGGCAGTCGCGATTAGGCAGACAGGAACAGTCGCCTGAAGCCGCCTTTCAACTCATGCGTCGTAGTAGCCCGGCGATCATTCCGCGCAATCACAAGGTGGAAGAAGCACTCGAGGCCGCAGAGAACGAGGACGATTACAGCGTCCTGGAGCGTCTTCTCAATTCGTTATCCGACCCTTACGAGCACTTCGCCGAACGATCTGATGACTACACGATGCCATCTTGCTCAACCCGACCTTACCGTACGTTCTGCGGTACGTGATCGGGAAGAGGAAGATATCCTATCGCGATAAAAGGGGATGTCCCAAAACGACAGAAGACTGGGGCAGCCCCTTTCATAACGTTGTGGGATCTATATGATTTTTCATATACGGTTACTCAAACTAAAAGACAGAAAAAGCGGCATTTCTATGCTGCTTTTTTCTGTCTTTTCCTATGTTTACCTGCAATTCCAGACTTCAAATAACGAATTAACATTCGGATAACAAACAGTTATTAGCTAGAAAACGCTAGACTGATATATTGTTCGAGTAGTCGATCAAACATCTTAGAATGTGGAGGCATGTGTAGCAATATGAGAAGAAAACAGTTTAAGAGATTTCTGTGGGTCGCGCTAGCCGCCGTCATAGTTTTGTCGAATGGTGTCGGATACGCGATCAACCGCGCGTCGGCCGCATTCGCAGATGGCTCCCTAACCGTAGCCGAAGCGATCGCTGCGAACAGTGGAACCGCGACGGTGGAAGGTTATATTGTCGGTTATGCAACAGGTTCAAAGACGGCAACTTACCAAGCTCCTTTTAAGGACGATAACAACATCCTGATCGCGGATTCCCCTTCCGAGAAAGATAATGCCAAGGTGCTGGACGTGCAAGTGACGGCTGCTTACCGGACTGCCTTCGGTTTGAACAGCAACCCCGATCTGATCGGGAGAAAGGTAAAAGTAACAGGGACTCTCAGCGCCTATAATAACTTCCCTGGACTAAAAACCCCAACCGGTTTTGCTTTTAGCGACGGTCTCGATCCCGTGGAACCATCGCCAAGTCCTTCTCCTTCTCCGGATCCGACCCCTACGCCTGATCCGGGAACGACGCCTACGCTGCCGGACGGACATGGCAAGAAAGTCTTGTTCGACAATACGCACGCCCAAACGGCCGGCGCGGCGGACTGGGTCATCGACGGCGGGTTCTCCGACTTCGCCGACGGTCTGCGGGCGGACGGATTCACAGTCGATTCGCTGGACCGGCCGATTCCTTTTACGTTCGGTGAGCAAGCGATCACGCTCGACAAATTGCAGCAGTACGACGTCTTCGTCATGGCCGAACCGAACGTTCCGTTCAAGAAGACCGAACAGGACGCGATGCTTCAATACGTGCAGAACGGCGGCAGCATCTTCTTCATCGGCGACCATTACAACTCCGACCGGAACAAGAATCGTTGGGACGGGTCGGAAGCTATGAACGGTTACCGCCGCGGCGCATGGGACAACCCCGCCAAAGGCATGTCCGCTGAAGAAGCCGGTTCTCCCGCCATGCAAGGCGTCGTCAGCTCCGACTGGCTGGCAGACAACTTCGGCATCCGCTTCCGTTATAACGCACTGGGCGACGTCGACAACCTGACGGACGTCGTCGTGCCGAGCCAAGCGTTCGGTATCACCTCGGGCGTCGGCTCGGTGGCGATGCACGCCGGCTCCACTTTGGTAATTCTCGATCCGACGAAAGCCAAGGGCCTCGTCTATGTGCCGAAAAACGTTCCCGCATGGGCGAACCGCGTGGATAAAGGCGTATACTTCGGCGGCCGCGATGAAGGACCGTTCGCCGCGGTGTCCAAGCTCGGCGCCGGGAAGGCCGCATTCATCGGCGACTCTTCGCCCGTCGAGGACCCTACGCCGAAATACTTGCGCGAAGACACCGGTGCCAAGAAAACGACGTATGACGGCTTCAAGGGCGAAGCCGACGACGCCGTCTTCCTCGTTCACACCGTCGAATGGCTGGCCCATCACGAGAGCTACACAAGCCTGACGCAAGTTCCCGGACTTCAGTTGGATTCGGCGACCAAGCTGCTTGCGGACGGATCCGAAGAGCCGGCGAAATCGACCGAGCCGCAGCCGGAACCTTGGGCTGCTCCGAACGCGGGCTACAAGTGGTACGATCCAACGACGTTCAAGTCCGGTTCTTATGGCTCGTCGCAACAGCCGCCGGTTCAAGCGCAATATCAATTCGTGCGCCAAAGCCAACTTCCGAACACGGCGACGTTCCAGATCCGCGTCAAAGCAGACAACCTGCTGCCCGGACAGACGGTGTCGAGCCTGTCGGTCGGCATCTACCTGACCGGAGGCACTCAAGTCGCCAAAATCCAAAACGCCGACGGCACGTGGCCTTCTTCTTACGGTTACAGCTCGAATTTCTCGCTTACCGCGGACGGGACAGGCCATGCTTATAGGGATTTGAACGTGCAGATCGACTCGGCCGTATCCGGCGCGGCGACTCTGCGACTTAAAGTCGGTTCCAACAATCAGATCTCCGAAACGGTGACCATCGCGAACGTGCCTGCCGAGCAACTGCCGGAAGACAAACCACCGGTTCCGAATAAAGTCTCCATCGCGGATGCGCGGCAAGTGGCGGAAGGCAGCTTAGTGACGGTGGAAGGCGTCATCACGTCCGAACCAGGCGCTTTCGGCGGTCAAGCCTTCTATATGCAAGACAGCACTGCTGGCGTCTACGTCTTCCAGAGCGCGACGGGGTATCATGCCGGCGATCGGATATCGATTAGCGCCATTAAGACGACTTACAATACAGAAGTTGAATTGTCCGATCCAGTCACGTTGACCAAACTGGGCACAGCTCCAATTCCAGCGCCGATCGTCCAGACGGAACTTAACGATAGTAATCAAGGTCGCCTAGTCACAATGAAAAATGCAGAAATCCGCAACTATGTCACTGCGACGCCGACCGGTTCCTTCGAATTCGACGCCGGTGCTACGCATGTCCGAATCGACGCTCGCACGGGCATCTCGATGGCCGACTTCCAATCGAAATTCCTGGAAGGCAGCATCGTCAGCTTGACCGGCATCTCTGCGATCTTCAAAGGCGTGTATCAGTTGAAGCCGCTCACGATGGACGCCGTTACGCTGGAGCAATCCGACCGGACCGCTCCGTCGACGACCGTTCTGGCGGACGGCAAGACAGGAGAAAATCAATATAACAACCGTAATGTGACGCTGACTTTCGCCGCAACGGACAACGAAGGCGGCTCCGGCGTCGGCAAGACCGAATACCGTGTAAATGATGGCGCGTGGACGATCGCGCAGGGACCCGTCGTCATTGCCGAAGAAGGCCGCAATGTTGTGGCGTTCCGTTCGACGGACAAGGCAGGCAATGTGGAGCAGGAGCAACACATCGCCGTCTGGATCGACAAGACGAGCCCATCCGTTGTTTTCATCGGTTCAACCGTCTTCTATCCGACTGATGCGTCCATCGCATTCAAGGCAACCGTGACGGACAATCTGAGCGGCGTGAAATCCGTCGGTTATACGTTGGATGGTGTCGCGATCCAATCGCTTAGCGCAATCTCGCCGGCGAATCTGTCCGTGGGCAATCATACTCTGGTCGTAACAGCTGTGGATCAGGCTGGCAACCAAACGACTGTCTCAGCAACACTGACATGCGGTATGGATCTGGATCACCTGTCCACGCTCGTAGCTTGGGGAGAAGATCACGACTTGATCAAAAATCACGGAACGGCTCAAAGCTTGCAATCCGCTATCAAGAACATTCAGAAAGCCAAAAATGACAGTGATCGCGCGAAAGGGCTGTCCCAGCTGGCCGATGACATTCGCCAGCATACGAACAAGCAGATCGACTCCGGCTTCGCGCAGCGTTTGCTGGAAGCTGTAGCGTATCTGCAAAAACACTAATCCGATTCATCATACGACCAACGAAAGAACCAAGGAGCTAAGCTGTTTTCGCTTAGCTCCTTGGTTTTTTGCGTCCACAGATTTAACCGATCAGCTCGATAAAGCGGATAGCCGCGCTAGTTAGCGGCATGTTGCGCATGGTCATGATCCCCACGTGGGAAGGAGGGAGAGGCACGTCCAGCCGCACTTCGAAGAGCGAGCCTTCCTCGAGTTCCTTCGAGACGAATTCCCGCGTCACATAAGAGATCCCCAGTCCCCTTCGGGCGAATTCGATCAGGAGATCGACGCTTCCGACCTCGATCTCCGGTTTGATCGTGTAGCCGTAACTCTGAAAAATTTCCGTAATCGTCATCCGAGCACGACTGTTGCGGGAGAACAGGATGACGGGATATTGTAGCAGCGTATCGAGCGACAGCACTTTGTCTTTCAATTCCGCGTAAGCGGCCCCCGCCACGAAACAATCCTGCAGCAAGAAGCTTTCCCTCACTTGCAGTTGAGGATCGACGATCGGCATCCGAACGACGCCAAGATCGATCCGGCCTTCCTTCAGGAAAGAAATTACCTCGGGCGTCGTTCCGTGATTGAGATGCAGCTTCACCCCGGGATACTTGAGGTGGAAATCCTCCAAATACGGCAGCAAATAATGTTTGAACAGCGAGTCGCTGCCGCCGATTCTCAGATCGCCGCTTTCCAGCGTTTTGAGAGCGGCCATTTTTTCTTCGGCTAAAGTAATCAAAATATGCGATTGTTCGATATAGGAATACAAGATGGCGCCTTCCTGCGTAAGCGCGACGCCCTTGGAGTTGCGGTAAAACAATGTGAGCCCAATGCTGTCTTCCAACTGCTTGATTGCATGGCTGACGCTCGGTTGAGTTAAAAACAACGTTTTGGCTGCTTGCGTCAGACTGCCTGTTTTCGCCGCCCAATAAAACACCTTGTACAATTCGTAGTTATTGTTCATAGATGTGGTCTATAGCTCCTGTGAAATATATTCATTACTTATATGTCCCTTAAACGTATTATAGTGAACTTAAGAAAAAGAAACCAGAGCTTGGCAGCTCGTATGGAAGGAGTAGGAAAATGGAGCCTGCTACGTTTGTACTATTTGGAGCGACAGGGGATTTGGCTAAAAGAAAAATCTACCCTGCTTTGTATAATTTGTTCGTCGACGGCAAGCTTGCGCAGCCGTTCTCGCTGATCGGCCTCGGAAGAAGGGAATGGTCGGACGAGCTTTTTCAATCGAATGTCGAGCAAGCGGTCCGCCAGTTTTCCAGGCGTACGCCGAGCGATGACGCATCGCTGCGTCAATTCGTGAGCAACTTTCGATTCTGCGTACTCGACATCGGCCAGCAGGACGATTACCGCAAACTGCTGAAGTTGGTCGAGCAACGAGAAGAGGAACTCGGACTCCCGGATAACCGCTTGTTCTACTTGTCCGTCGGACCGGAGTTTTTCGAACCGATCGCTTCCAACATTCAAGAAAGCGGATTGGGTTCCGCCAGAGGCTGGAAACGGCTCGTCATCGAAAAACCGTTCGGTCACGACTTGCAATCCGCGCGGGATCTGAACCGCAAGCTGAGCGAGACGTTCGCGGAAGAAGAAATTTTCCGGATCGACCACTATCTTGGCAAGCCGATGGTACAGAAGCTCGGAGCGCTACAGCAGGCCAATCCGGTCATTCAAGCGCTATGGAGTAATCGTTACGTCGCCAACGTGCAGATTACGGCCAGCGAGACGGTCGGCGTTGAAGAAAGAGCAGGTTATTACGACCATATTGGCGCGGTTAGGGACATGTTCCAAAACCATATGCTGCAATTGCTAATGATGACGGCGATCCATCTCCCTCACGAGAGTTCCTCCGAGAAGGTGAGATTCAAGAAGAAAAATGTCATTGAAGCCGTTCAGCCGCTGCAGAAGCAAGACGTTCGCGCGCAAGTCGTTCGCGGACAGTATGCGGAAGGAAGCGTTCAAGGCAAGCCGGTCGCGGGATACTTGTCCGAGCCGGGCATTGCGCCGGATTCCAGGAACGATACGTTCATCGCGGCCCGATTGCTGATCGAAGATTCTTATTGGCGGGGCGTTCCGTTCTATATTCGCACAGGCAAAAGAATGAAAGAGAAGTCCACGAGAATCGTCGTAGAATTCAAGGAGCCGTTAGCACAAGCTACAGTGTCTTCGGAAGACCGTGCCGCACCTAACTTGCTCATTTTCGAGATCGGCCCTAACGAGGGCATTACGCTGCAGATCAATTCGAAGGACCTCGAGAATAAAGGGGAATTCAGGCCGGTCCATATCGATCTCGACTTGCATGACCGCCAAGAGGACGTGCCCGAAGCGTACGAAAATCTAATCGGCGATGCTCTGCGCGGCGACGCGACTTTCTTCGCGCATTGGGACGAAGTCGAATTATCTTGGCAATGGGTGCAGCCGATTCTCGACGCGTTCGAAGAGAACCTGGTTCCGCTTCAAACGTATGCCGCAGGTTCTTACGGCCCGGCGGGATCCGATGCGCTGCTCGCCGAGGACGGTTATCATTGGTGGTTCGACGTCGAACCCGAACAATTAAAACAAGAAAATCAAACGCAAAAAGGAGAACAATATGCCTATCACGCAAACAATTGATCAATTAGCAATCGACACGATCCGTACGTTATCCATCGACGCTATCAATGCCGCCAATTCCGGTCACCCGGGCTTGCCAATGGGAGCCGCGCCGATGGCATACGCCCTCTGGGCCGAACATCTGAATCACCACCCGGGCAATGCCAAGTGGTTTAACCGCGACCGGTTCGTCCTGTCTGCGGGCCACGGCTCAGCGTTGCTCTACAGCCTGCTGCATCTAACCGGATATCGCGTATCGATCGAAGATCTGAAGCAATTTCGCAAGCTGAACAGCTTGACCCCGGGACATCCTGAATTCGGCCACACGGACGGCGTAGATGCAACGACCGGCCCGCTCGGACAAGGCGTAGCAATGGCGGTCGGCATGGCGATGGCCGAAGCGCACTTGGCTGCGAAGTTTAACCAAGATGGTTTCCCAGTTGTCGATCATTATACGTACGCGCTCGTCGGAGACGGCTGCCTGATGGAAGGCATCTCTTATGAAGCGATGTCCATGGCCGGACATATGAAGCTCGGCAAGTTAATCGTCCTGTACGATTCCAACGATATTTCTCTTGACGGCGATCTTAACCTTTCGTTCGGCGAGAACATTCAGAAGAGAGCGGAATCGGCGAACTGGCAATACTTGCGCGTGGAAGACGGCAACGACGTCTCCGCCATCAGCAAAGCTATCACAGAGGCGAAGAGCAACGATTCCCAGCCTGCGATCATCGAGATTCGCACGATTATCGGTTACGGCAGCAAAGCAGCCGGCACGAACAAAGTACACGGCAGTCCGCTTGGCAAAGACGAAGCCAAAGCGACGAAAGCCGTATACGGCTGGCCATACGAAGAAGAATTCACCGTTCCGGATCAAGTCAAAGCTCGATTCGAGCAATTAAAGCAACAAGGCGCGGTCAAAGAAGAAGAGTGGAACAAGCTGCTCGCTTCATATACGGAGAAGTTCCCAGCGCAAGGGCGCGAGCTCGCGCAAGCGATCGACGGAACCGTACTGATCGATTCCGCGGATATTCTGACGTTCGATGCTTCCAAGACCGTATCCACGAGAGTCGCAAGCGGAGAAGCGATCAATCATTTCATTAAATCCGTTCCAGCCATCTTCGGGGGAAGCGCGGACTTGTCGGGTTCGACAATGACGGACATTAAAGGCGAACCGAAGTTCGCGATTGATTCTTACGCGGGACGCAACGTATACTTCGGCGTTCGCGAACATGCGATGGGCGCTGCCGGCAACGGCTTAGCGCTGCACGGCGGCGTAAAACCGTTCGTCAGCACGTTCTTCGTCTTCTGCGATTACTTGCGCCCGTCCATCCGGTTGGCCGCACTGCAGAAGCTGCCTGTCATTTACGTATTTACGCACGATTCTATCGCTGTAGGAGAAGACGGACCTACGCACGAGCCGGTAGAGCAATTGGCCTCGCTGCGCACGATACCGGGGCTGACGGTCATCCGTCCGTCGGACGCCAATGAAACGGCAAGCGCATGGGCTTATGCGTTGGAGCAGAAGGACGGGCCGGTAGCCTTGGTGCTCAGCCGCCAGAACCTGCCGATCTATGAATCGACCAAAGGCAATAAGGACAACGTAGCCAAAGGAGCTTACGTCCTTGAGGAAACGAACGCGAACCCTGACATCGTCCTGATCGGTACAGGATCTGAAGTATCGCTGGCCGTGAATGCAAAGTCCGAACTAGAGAAGAGCGGTCATTCCGTTCGCGTCGTGGCCATGCCAAGCAGAGAATTGTTCGATCGCCAACCCGATGCATACAAGCTAAGCGTGCTGCCTGCCTCCGCGACGAAGCGGATCGCGATCGAAGCTGGCATCTCGCTCGGTTGGGACCGCTATGCCGGACCGAACGGGAAAGTGCTGTCGATCGACACTTTCGGCGCTTCGGGACCTGGCGGCGAAGTCATGACGTACTTCGGATTCAGCGTTGACAACGTCGTTCACGTGGCGAAGGAATTACTGAAGTAATTTAATTGATTAACTACATTAATTACTTGGGAGGTTATTCACCATGAAGTTTTTTATCGACACCGCTAACCTGACAGACATCAAAAAAGCTTACAAAATCGGCATTCTGTCCGGCGTAACGACGAACCCGTCGCTCGTCGCCAAGGAAGGCGTCAAATTCGAAGACCGCATCGCCGAGATTTTGCGCGAAGTTCCGGAAGTCGAATCCGTATCCGCGGAAGTCACACCCGACGCATTGACGGCGGAAGAGATGATCGCACAAGCGAACGAATTGATCAAGATTAACAATAACGACAAGAACATCACAATTAAGCTGCCAATGACGCTTGCTGGCTTGGAGGCTTGCCGGTACCTGTCCAAGAAAGGCGTGAAGACGAACGTTACGCTGATCTTCACGGTGAACCAAGCACTGTTGGCTGCCCGTGCAGGAGCGACCTACGTATCTCCGTTCCTCGGCCGCTTGGACGATATTTCGGAAGACGGCGTTCAACTCGTTTCCAAGGTGGCGGAATTGTTCCGCATCCATCAACTGGACGCACAGATCATCGCCGCATCCGTCCGCCATCCGGACCACGTCACCCGCGTCGCCATGGCAGGCGCGCATATCGCGACGATTCCGTTCTCGGTCATCGAGCAAATCTCGAAACACCCGCTGACCGAGCAAGGCATGGAGAAGTTCGCAGCGGATTGGAAAAAAGCCGTTCAATAATAGAGATATACAGGCAACAAGGAGAGGGAGGAACCGAAAATGAGCAAACAGCAAATCGGCGTGGTCGGCTTGGCCGTAATGGGCAAGAATCTCGCCTTGAATATCGAGAGCAAAGGATTCTCCGTCGCTCTGTTTAACCGTTCGTCGGAGAAAACGAAAGAGCTTCTGACAGAAGTACCTGGTAAAAACTTCGTCGGCACTTACAGCGTAGAGGAGTTCGTGCAAGCGTTGGAGACGCCGCGGAAAATCCTGATCATGGTCAAAGCCGGACAAGCGACGGACGACACGATTAACCAGCTCGTGCCTTATCTGAGCAAAGGGGATATCCTGATCGACGGCGGCAACGCTTATTTCCCCGACACGCAAAGAAGGAACAAAGAGCTCGAAGCCCAAGGCTTCCGCTTCATCGGGGCGGGTGTTTCCGGCGGCGAGGAAGGCGCGCTGAACGGCCCGGCGATCATGCCGGGCGGGCAGAAGGATGCTTACGAGCTCGTGGAACCGATTTTGACCGCCATCTCGGCTAAGGTTAACGGCGATCCTTGCTCGACCTATATTGGAGCGGATGGCGCAGGTCACTACGTCAAGATGGTGCACAACGGCATCGAATACGGCGATATGCAGTTGATCGGCGAAGCGTATCACTTGCTGAAAGACGTGCTTGGCGTAAGCACGAACGAATTGCACGAGATTTTCACCGAATGGAATAACGGCGAGCTCGACAGTTATTTGATCGAGATTACGGCGGATATTTTCTCGAAAACCGATCCGGAAACGGGCAAACCGATGGTTGACGTCATCCTGGATTCAGCAGGACAGAAAGGCACTGGCAAATGGACGAGCCAAAGCTCGCTCGACTTAGGCGTACCGCTGTCCATCATAACCGAATCCGTATTCGCCCGGTTCATCTCCGCGATGAAGCAGGAGCGCGTAACCGCCAGCAAGAAGCTGGACGGCCCGGCTACTTCCGCTTACGACGGAGATCGCAACGAATTCATCGAAGCGGTCCGCCAAGCATTGTACGCGAGCAAGATCGCTTCCTATGCGCAAGGTTTCGCGCAGATGAGAGCTGCTTCCGATGCGTACGGATGGGATTTGAATTACGGCGGAATCGCGATGATCTTCCGCGGCGGCTGCATTATCCGCGCTCGGTTCCTGCAAAATATCAAGGACGCCTACGATCGCGATCCTGCGCTGCAAAACCTGCTTCTCGACGATTACTTCGGCAGCGTCGTGAAAAATTACCAAGCCGCTTGGAGAAAAGTCGTCGCGACTGCCGTTACCCGCGGCATTCCGGTTCCCGCGTTCGCGTCCGCGCTGGCGTATTACGACAGCTATCGCACGGAACGGCTTCCGGCCAATCTGCTGCAAGCCCAGCGGGATTATTTCGGGGCGCATACGTTCGAGAGAGTCGATCGGGAAGGCAGCTTCCATTTCCAATGGATGGCGAACTCCTAAGACAAATTATTCTCAAATGACCGATTTTCAAAAAAAGATATTTACCTCGGAACGGTTATTTGATAATATAATCGCAATATGAAATGCGAAGAAGAGACGAGTAAATAAAAGAATTCTTTCGCAGAGAGCTCCGGTAGCTGTGAAGGAGCAAAGAATTCCTTATTGAAGAAAGACTCCGAGCAGCGCATCGGAACCTTCGAACGGAAGGGGATGGTGCGACAGGCGCTCCTGTTACAGAGCTAGAGTATAAGCATTGCGTATCGCAATGCCGTACTTGAAGAGGCCGCTATGGCGACATATCGGCGAATCTGGGGTGGTACCGCGAGCATACAAATCTCGTCCCTAAGGCAATTGTCTTGGGGGTGGGATTTTTTTATTGCGATGCGGGAATATCGGCGCCCGATCGCATACGGTACATGAGGGCCGGACAATTCAGATGATGATAATGACATGACATAAAAGAAAGGGCTGGAATCAGGATGACGGAAAAATTGAAAGTCGGTATTGTCGGAGGAACGGGCATGGTGGGCCAGCGATTCGTGCAACTGCTGGATCAGCATCCATGGTTTAAGGTGACGACGATCGCAGCCAGCGCGAGCTCGGCTGGCAAAACGTACGAGGAATCCGTACGCGGTAGATGGAAGCTTCCTGACTCGATTCCGGAAGACGTGAAAAACATCGTCGTGCTGGACGCTTCGAAGGTGGAAGAAGTCGCATCCCAAGTCGATTTTATTTTCTGCGCGGTCGATATGAAGAAAAACGAGATTCAAGCGCTTGAAGAAGCTTACGCGAAGACGGGAACGCCCGTCGTCTCCAACAACTCGGCGCACCGTTGGACGCCGGACGTGCCGATGGTCGTTCCGGAGATCAACCCGGAACATCTTGAAGTGATCGCTGCACAGCGCAAGCGGCTCGGAACTTCGACCGGATTCATCGCGGTTAAGCCGAACTGTTCGATTCAAAGCTACGTGCCGATGCTTCACGCGCTGCAAGAATTCAAGCCGAAGACGGTCGTCGCTTCCACGTACCAAGCGATCTCCGGCGCGGGCAAGAACTTCACGGATTGGCCGGAGATGCTCGATAACGTTATTCCGTACATCGGCGGCGAAGAAGAGAAGAGCGAGCAGGAACCTCTTCGCATCTGGGGCACCGTCGAAGGCGGAGAGATCGTCAAGGCCAGCGCTCCGCACATTACGACCCAGTGCATTCGCGTTCCGGTAACGGACGGCCACCTGGCGACCGTATTCGTCTCGTTCGAGAACAAACCATCGAAAGAGGATATTCTAAACCGCTGGGCGCAGTACAAAGGACGTCCGCAAGAGCTCGGACTGCCAAGCGCGCCTAAGCAATTCATCACTTATTTCGAAGAAGAAAACCGTCCGCAAACGAATCTGGACCGTGACATCGAAGGCGGCATGGGCATCTCCGCGGGAAGATTGCGCGAGGATTCGCTTTACGATTACAAATTCGTGGGGCTGTCGCACAACACGTTGCGCGGAGCAGCCGGCGGTGCCGTGCTGATCGCGGAACTGCTGAAAGCGGAAGGTTATATTCAGGCGACATGACTTGAAAAGTGAACGGTAAGCAGACTGCAAAAAAACAAGATCCCCGGACCACTTTTCGGGGATCTTGTTTTTTTGCTTTTTTATAAAAATATAAGCGTCAAAATGCCTGCGCCGAAACAATAGTAGGCGAAATATTTCAGATTACCTCTGGCCATAATGCCAATGAACCATCTCATCGAGAAGTAAGTGACCACCAGCGTCGTCAGAAAGGCGATGACGTAGGGAATCGCCAGCTCCGCGCGGTTCGGATCGTGCGCGATGTCGGAAGCGCCGAGCACGAGGCCTCCGATGCTGATCGGAATGTAGAGCATGAACGAAAATTTCAGCGCCGTCTCCTGCTTCATGCCGACCGCGATCGAGGTAATGACGGTTGCTCCCGAACGGCTGATGCCCGGGATGAGCGCGACGGCCTGAGCCAGGCCGACCAGCAGCGCGTCCTTGAACTTCAAATCCCCGTCCTGCTTGCGTCCGCGAAGATTCCGAATGAGCCACAGCGCGCATCCCGTCAGCAGCAAGCCGACCGAGACGGTGTGCACCGACGAGAAAATCTCCTCGATCCGATCCTTGAACAGTCCGGCGACGATAACGGCCGGAATCGTGCCGACGACGATGAACAGGCAGAACAGAAAGTCCGACCGGTACTCCGCCTTGCGGGTGAGCAGGAAGCGTACGAAGCCCGAGATCAGCTTACCGATCTCCTGCCTGAAAATGAAGCAGATGGCGATCAGGGAGGCCGTGTTCGTCAAAATCTCGAACGACAGACCGTTCTGCTCCAGTCCAAGCAGTCTTTGTGCGATGATTAGGTGCCCGCTGGACGAAACCGGAATCGGCTCCGTAGCGCCTTGAACGACGCCTAGAAATAAGTACTTCAGCCATACGATGAATTGTTCCATTTTGTCCGAGGGTTCCCTCCATTTCTATTTTACCTGAACATCGTACATCAGTTTGTCCCGCGTTGACAACAGGACTTCGGACGGGTTGACTATTGAACCATTTCCGTAAAGCTCTTGCGACGCTCGTCCGAGGTATATTAATCACATAAAAGAAGGCATGCAACCGCGGATTGATCGCGCGGAGCTTGCCTATTATGAAAGGCGGATCAAGTATCATATTTGCCTTTTTCCGTGCCGGCGTGAATGATCTTGAGATGAAAGTCGATCCCGTCGAGCGCATCCGGCGATCGTATCTGCTCTTCGCTCCATTGCTTCGACTTCCATAACCGATAGTGATCGCGATACAAGTAATGTTCCAGATTGAGAATATCCGTCTGATAGGTGCGTCCCGTCTCGGCCAACTGCCTGATCTCCCGTTCGATCGCTTTTTCCGTTGCGTCAGTTAATTCATGTGCATTCCGAAATCCGGAAACCGACCAGTTCGTAACATATCCTTTTAACTTTAATCCAAGATGGAATCGCGGAAGACTTCCTCCCTGGATCATCCTGAATTTCACCTTCGGATACTCGATAACGACTTGCGTCGTCGGCTTCTCTTTGTTGGGAACGGGTATGGCTGCGCGAACCGTCTTCGGCCTCACCCAACGCAGTCCGGCCAATTCGGCTATGGGAATATAGCTCTTAAACTTATCGTTCTTCAAAAAAACCGCGCCTTCAATTTCAAGTTTCGGCGCCGGTTTGTTATTGATCGACCAAGGTTTGGGGTTCAGCGCAAGCGACGGGACGCAGACTGTAAATCCGGGCTCGTAAATCCGGCTCATCAATCGATGAAGTTTGAGGGGTTCGACTAAAGAAGTTTGCGAGTAATTCCCTAACGGCGCCTGCAGAATCGTGCTCATCGTGGATTGATCATAGAATCCTTTGGCGGATAAGATATTTTTCACTGAACTTCTCGTCGTATACACCCAGGGCGTAAAACGAAATTCGTAGTATCTGCTGATGCTGTCGTATATGCTTTCAATCCCTCGCTTAATCGCTTCCTGGCTGATTACGATCGCGGTGACATGCCCCCAGAATATTTCTTCTTGCGCGGTTTGATAAATTTCAAAGAACGATTCCTCGAACGAGTTTCCCGTTCCTTCGCCGATCCACACTTTCGCGAGTTCCTTTTTCCCGTCGGTCGTTTTCGCTACGGAGGGAAGGTTAATGAATTGGACGTAGCCGTGGTATTGACCGTTGATGTAGTCCACGCCGATCGCGGTGGCATAATTCATTTTTTCGATATTTTTGATATCGGTCGTGCAGCCCGTTACCACGATCGTGAACAAAACGAACAACGCAACCCAACGTATCATGTTTATCACCTACCGCTTGTTGACCATTCGAGACGACTTTCTTTTTCTGTGAAAAGGATTCATAGCGAGCGCAGACAACCATTCCTTAAACTTTAGGGAAACGATCGGATCTAAATACGCCATTCCGAAAGACTCGAGGCGGCATAAATACACGAGAATCGCCAATAACGCCAAGATGAATCCGTATATCCCCAAACAAGCGGAAGCCAGCATGATAAATAACCTAAGCAAACTCACTGAGCCGGACAGGGATTGGTTGACCAGCGTGAAGGAAGCGACTGCGGAGATCGCAATGATGACGAGCAGCGTCGGCGATGCCAGACCGGCACGGATCAACGCGTCGCCGATGATGATTCCCCCAACGATTCCGATCGTCTGTCCGACTGCTTTGGGAAGCCGGATTCCGGCCTCGCGGAGCAGCTCGAACAGGAATAACATTAACAGAGATTCCAGAATCGTAGGCAACGGAACGCCTTCGCGGGAAATGATTACCGTCGCGAGAAGATTAAAGGGGATTTCGTCCAAATTCACGGTTGCGATAGACATCCAAAACCCGGGGAGCAAAATACTGAGCGCCAGACCCAGGATGCGAAGCGCTCTTTGGAAGATCACATAATAATACGGAAAGTGAGAGTCTTCAGGCGTCTTGATCAGTTCCGTAAAGTTGGCCGGACCGATCAGCGCCATCGGGGAACCGTCGACGAATATTGCGAACCTTCCGCGCAGCAAAATCTCGACGATAAAATCCGGACGGCCGATGTAATCGATAATGGGAAACACGGACAACGTTCTATCGGACAGCCATTGCTCCAACTGACCGCTGCTCACGACGCATTCCGTCTTCATCGTGCTTAACCGTTCTCGCACTTGCGCCAGCATATCCGGATTCGCTTTATGACTAAGATAGGCAAGAACAACTCTGGTTTGGCTTAAACTGCCGACGACGTACTTCTCCGAATGAAGCAATCCCGTTGGCAATCTTTTGCGGATCAGGGAGAGATTCGTGTACACGTTTTCCGTAAAAGCGTCTTTAGGTCCTTTAATGGAGATCTCCGTATTGGATTCTTCTACCGATCGCTCAGGCACATCGGAAATCTGCACGACCCAGAAATCGCTCGACCCGAACCGGTACAAAATCAAGCTGCCTCCGAACACTTCCGAAATCAATTCCGCGGTCGTGCTTTTCGAAGAGTATAAAGGGAGCTTCTCCGAATATTCCGAAGCGATGTCCGGATGATTTGCAATTGCCGTCATGTAATGGCATATCGAGGCGAAATAGGTGTTTAATTGCATTCTGTCGACCATGCCTTCGCAGTAAAAAGCGACCAATTTGTCCGCCAGCTCCGTTTGTTGAATGGAGGGGAACACGATATCCGCATAGACGGACATCGTCTTTCTGAGAAGTTCTTCATTCCAGCGTCCGCGGCTTAATTGATCGTCAAGCTCCGCGAACAACGACGCCTCTGCCGATGCGTTCATGAAGTTTCTCCTTTCTTGCTGCCCGGCAAATAAGTCAACGGGAACAGAATGGCGATTGCGGCCAATCCGAAAATAAACGAGCTCACGTAAAAGTGGTCATGAATGACGGTCTGCATCCATAGATCGCTGACATGAAGTAGCGAAGGCAATGCCATAAGCGCTGCGCCTCCGATCATAGCGGCTTGGCGCCTACGGGGATTATGCATCCCGATAAGTTCCGACAATAGATAGATCAGGAGAGCCGTCCTTGCGATACTTCCGGCCATCATCTGAAAAACCGCAAGAAAATCGACATGTGAAATATATTCTCCAACCGTAACCAATCTCCATTGCTCGAAAGCGGGAAATCTCAACGTGCCGGCAATGTTCGGACCGAAAGCCGATAGCGAACCTAGGGTAGGACCGAGAATCAAGCCGAACAACAACGTCAACAAGATCACGATCGTTCCGTAATTCAGAGGTTTCTTGAGCTTGTGCTGAAGGACGACCAGCATCAGCATTTCAATACTGCCCCCGAACACGATCATCCCGCCGCGAATATCGGAAGCGATTCCTTCGGAGAAGAAAGGTTTGATCAGGCTGTAATCCTTGCTGTCCAGAGTCGACAGAGATACGAAATAACCAAAAAGCCAGACGATAGGCAATAAGATGATCGAGAAATAGACAATTGTCTTTAATCCGTTGCGGGCGGCGAAATAAGAAACAATGACATCACTAAGAACGACCGCGACATTCGGGGTTTTCGGCAAAAAATAAATTTCCGTGTTCATGCACGTGTCGTATACGATGAGCATGCCGAGCACGAGAAAATATAACGATAAGCACCAGCATACGGTCAATCTTCCGAATTTGCCGATGCGCGACTCCAGCCATACGTCGAACGGCGAATCCCGCATCGATTTTAAGATGAAATATAAAATAGCGGTCCAGGCGACCAAGAACGGATAGGCCAGCAGGATGCTGAACCATGCGTCTCTTCCCGCGTCCTTGAGCAGATGGGGAATAATGAACACATGGTTCGATATGCCAAGAGTCAACAGCAACAAGAACACCAGTTGCAGCCTGGAGAAGCGCGTGTCCACTTTCATTCCTCCCGATCAAGGAAATGCAGGTCTGGTGAGTTATTGTTACCATGTAATTGGTAATTATTCCTTGGAGCGGCGAGAAGGGCTAGCTCAACGTTCTGCGGACGGCAGCTTCGATCCAGCGCCAGGGCAGCAGCTTCCATGCCCCAATCAACAAGCGCGTGCCCCGACCGACCGGATATCGCAGCCGCCTGGAGCGTCTCTGCTCGGCAAGCCGGACGACAAGATCGGCGACTTCTTGCGGGTCCGGTGACGATTCCGCCGTTTTCCTGGAATAATGGAGCAACTTGGACAAATGAGCTCGTACGGGGAGTTAGGCTTCGTATGCATACTCGCGAAGCCCTTGCTCCAGATCGACGTTCGGTAAGCGCCCGGCTCTACCAGGCAAACCCGGATGCCCAGCGGCGACACTTCGTGGCGCAGGCTTTCGCAGAAACCCTCGATCGCAAACTTGGAGGCGGCGTACGCGCCATACCCGGGAAAACCGATTCTACCGCTGACGCTGCCGATCTGAATGACGGCGCCTTCTCCTTGTTTGCGCATTTGTGGAAGGACGGCACGCGTCATGGCGACGACACCAATGAAATTGGTCTCCATCTGCGCTCGCCAAGCTTCCATAGGTACTTCTTCCACGCATCCTCCTACAGCGAAGCCGGCATTGTTCACGAGCACGTCGATACGGCCATATCGCTCCAAGTTCCATATCACGGCTTCCTCGATTGAGGCAGTATCCGTAACATCTAGTTTGATAACGACGATTCTGTCGCGAACGCCCAATCACTCGGCTTCCTGAAGGAGAGAAGATTGCCTATCCAGATCTCGCATGGTGGCGACGACGCGATAACCTTGGCGCGCCAGAGAGACCGAGATCAACAGGCCGAAGCCGCTGGAAGCCCCTGTCACTAGCGCGATTTTTTCATTTCCATTCATCCGAGTTCCTCCTCTTCATCTATCGTCGAATGTTATAGCTTAAACTTGCGCAGAAGGGGAATGCCGATTCCGGTAAGCAACTTCTCCAGCATCACCCAAGTCCAGCGGCGGCGAAGCGGCAAATGACGAATGTGAATCGCCGTGTATTCGATCTCGGCGACGGCGCCTCTGTTGCGCTTGAATTGGGCTGCTCCGGAGCTCTCGTGAAGCAGTTGTCCGCGTCCGATCCCCAGATCGATCAATAAAGCGGAGAGCATCCTGTACAAACCGAGTTCCTGTGGTAGCGATGTATCGTATCCGAATAGAGGTGTCGTCATCGCGCCGTCCCGGGCGTAGAAACCGAGTACGGCATCAAGCCGATCTTCTCGGCGAAAGCCGTAAATTTCTAGCGTGCCTTCACTTAGCATCTGTGCCAGAAATGCCTCCGTGAATTGCGGATTGTGCCAAGAGTACTTCTCCAAATAAAGCATACGATACAGTTCCGCGATACGAGGGATGTCGGCTTCTTTCACGCTGCCCGGTCCGACGATCTCGTAGCCGTGCTTACCGGCTAGGGCGCGATCTCTTTTCAATAACCAGCGAGATTTGGCATTGCCGAAGCCTGAACCTTCATCGGTCCGCAGCAGATAGATCTGACGGCTCGGCACGAAGAGGCAGTTCCGGGCCCGTAGGCGCTCCATCTCCCGGAAATTCATCGTCGGATTTAACGACCGAAAAGCGATCGCATGCTCGGGGAAAAGCGAGAGCAACTTATCCAGTGCGGCCTCCCATTGATCGCCGTCGAGATTGGGATACAGGTTAGTCGATAAGAGCCAATTGTTGACGTGTACGACACGATTAAAACGCGAACGCTTTAACAGCAATCCGATTCCCGAGAGCAGCACCCCTAGTACTGCGATCAACACCCGATTGCCTAGAAGCGCCAATTCCTGTTTCGCGTAACTGACATAGTGCGTATAAGGAGAACAGACGTAAGAATTGTCGTATTCCGCTTCGTTCACCGTGATTGGAAGCGGAGTTCCATCAACGGAGAGGACGAGCATTCGCGTGTGGACGTTCCCCGCGAATCGTTCGACCCCTTGTTCCAGCATAGGGAGCAGATAATGTTTGGCATAGCGGCCGTATTCGGTGTCGGGCCAAGTATACGAACCTATCTCCGAAGCATCGTACAGTTCGATGCGCGGGCTCACGGTTGAAATCTCCGTTCGACGCGCCGAAGTTTCACGGCTCCAGTCGCGTGAGAATAAGGGGCAAATTCCAACTTGGGGATGCGGCAGCCCAGACGAGTACACAGTTCCGCAATGGCGTGCCGTACGCGTGCCTCCACCGAAGCGTGCCGATCTTCCGGCAGCTCCAGCTCGATCCTCCATTTGTCCAACGCCATCTGAACCGCTCGATATTGATGGATATCGGATGAGGCTCCGATAATCGCGCGAGTGATGAAGTCGGGGTACACGCTCACCTGTTGGCTTTCCGAAACTTTGCCTGGCGCGAAGAAGATATCGTCGCAGCGGCCCTCGATACGTTCGATGGCGGTGAAGGGCGAGCCGCAAGGGCAAATCTGCTCGCTTTCGGTGAGCAGATCGTTAAGCCGATAGCGGACGATCGGCTGAGTCGTACGGGAGAAGTCGGTGACGATCGGAACGAACGTGCGGGATTTGCCTGGCACGTATTCCTTTTCGATGTAGACTAGATCTTCATTAAGATGAAGCGTGCCGTGCGAACAGGTGCAGCCCAGAAACCCTTCGGTGCACTGATAAATCTGATGGACGGCTTGGCCGAATGAATCGCCAATATATTCCAGATCCAGAGGATCGAGCACCTCGGCGACGGAGATGATCCGGAGGGGCCGGACGTCCAGTGTGCCGGAGCGTAAAGCCTCTGCTATCAAGCGAAGCACGGAGGGAGGGGCCGCGATCACGTCGGGCTGCTGGCGACCGAGACGCTCGAGATGATCTGCCATCGGATCAAGCAGATCGTAAAAGGCGAACGAGAGGCGGCGACTTCTAACGGACTCGTACAGGATACTATTCGCGCGCAAGAAGAAAGCGATCGATGCGCGGGAGAAGAGCGATACGGGCAGCATCTTGCCGAGCATCGCTCCGGCCCATCCCGCGCGTTCACGTCCGCCGACGAGAAACAAACCGCGATTGCCGGACGTACCGGAGGACAATCCGACCGTTACATCTCCGATGGCGGGCTTGAAGTTACGCGAGTTTTCGGCCGCATCCGAGACAGCGAAGGCTTGCGTTCTGGTGATGCCCAACGTATTTAACCGATCGAAGTGTTCCATCATGATCGTCTTGTCGATCGAAGGGAACGTTCGCCATTGCTCGGCGGGGATCGGACCCCACCAATCACGGTAAAAAGCAGATCGTCTTCGCACGTTCTCGACGTGCCGGACAACTCGGCGCTCGCGAATCCGATCGAACGCTTCGCGATCCGTGCGTCCGCCGCGCCGCCTTCCCATGAGATAATACTTGATAAATGTAATCGCGTTTATCATAAACGGCGAACCTCCTTGCATGCGATATCGAAAAACTCCCTGCAATGGCTTGGTACCACGATCAGCTCAGGGTCCGCGGCTTGCCAACTCCGCAGCCGTTCGAACGTCTCTCGATAAGCTTTCCGATCGGACATGACCAAGCCGGCGACCGGGTGAGGAGGGCGGTTCTCGCGCAGCGCCCGGCTCGACCAAGAAGCATCGGCACAGAGTAGTACCCTGGCATTAACGGTGGAGAGCAGCAGACCGATCTGGCCCGCGGCATGTCCAGGCAGATCGATCGCGATTAGGCTGCCGTCTGCGAATAGGTCGCACCCTCCAGAAAACGGAACTTCCTTGGGCAGCGGGACGTACGGGGCTATGCGTTCGATCGGCATCGCTTCATCCGCGAAACCGTCCGGCAACAAACCCGCAATAAACCCGGCACGGGTCGCGCCGATCGGGCCAAGCTCACGTACGGCTTCATAAGAACGCTGAGGATATAGGAATCGGGCGAAGGGGAAATCTCGCGCTCCCCCGATATGGTCGGCGTGAAAGTGGGAGAGAACCACGTAACGGACGTCTTCTGCAGTAATTCCGATTCCGGCGAGTCTGCGGATGGCGCTATTCGCCTCCTGACGGACTGGCGTAAGACGCCGATACAGCGACAAGGGCAACCGTTTCGTAAGTTCCTGAAACCGCGGGGAATAACCGGTATCGAACAGAATCCATCCACGCGAAGGGTGGCGGATGCAAGCGAAGCCCGCCGGATAAGCCGCCGAACGAAGGGAGCCGCCCCGCAACGTTACGAATTCGGGATGAAGGCAATACCCGGCCGACATTAACAACGCTTCAACGTGAACCGTTAGTTGATGATTCATGCTTTACCGCTCCTCCGCCAGGCCGCGAAGCGGCGCAGTCCATCGTCCAGGCGGACGTGAGGTTCGTATTGAAGCAATCGGCGCGATTGTGAAATATCGAGCGTCTGGCTGAAGGCGAGCAATCCGACGGTGTAACGAGTGAAGGGCGGCTCGTGCCCAAGCCAGGGGAGTACGCGGTAAAGCCATTCCAGCCCTCGGCCCGCGGCGAGCGCCGCCGGGCGGGAGACGGATCTGGTCCGAAGCGGTATTCCCAGCAGGCCAAATACTCTGCTGAGCAGATCGATCACTTTAACCGGTTCGCCGTTCGTGAGGTTGTAAATGCGCCCTGCGGCGTTTGCCGGCGCAAAGCAGGCGCGTATTAGACCTTCGACGACGTTATCTACATAAGTCAGATCAAGCTGAGCTTCGCCCCCGCCAACGAGCGGAATGCCCCGCGATTGGTTGGCGTGAAGCAGGCGGGGGAACAGCGAGTTGTCGCCAGGGCCGAACACGCCTCTTGGACGAAGGATGATTGCCGATAAGCCTTTGACCGCTGCGCCTGTTACGATACGTTCCGCAAGCAGCTTTGTCGCGGCATAGGCATTCGCGGGTTTGCGGGGAAGCTTGGCCTCTTCGGAAAGATTAAACCCGTCGACGTAATCGAAATAAACGCTTGATGTCGACACATGCACGAGCCTGCGCACGCCGTGCCGCAGACAGCCGGATACGATGTGCTGCGTTCCGGTGACATTGCTCTCGTAAAAATCGCGGTAACGCCCCCAAGGAGAGGACAATGCCGCGCAGTGAATCACGTACTCCTGTCCCGCGCACGCGGCTTCAGCCTCCCGCTGGTTACGCAGATCAGCTTGAATGAAGGGGATGCCTTGCGCAGCCAACATCCGTCCCGCATCCGGATCGCGGCCAAGTCCTGTAACTTGCCAGCCCATATCTCTAAGTCGCATGGCCGCCGCTCGCCCCAGAAAACCAGTCACGCCCGTCACAAGTACATTCGTCATCGATCACCATTCCATTCTATATCCAATGTCGAAGCCTCTTGCATAGTCAGTCCGTTGCGGCGGGCAATTCTGCTCGTCCATGCCAGCAACCGGAACTGCTCCAAGAAAGGCTTAGGGTCATCACGCCGATAGACGACATCGCGGCTGTTCCAGAAAGCGCGCAGCCATTGTCCGAATGCCCGCTCTCCAGCGGCTTGAAGCAGCCCGTAAGATAACATCGCGGCAGACAGCATTGCACCTTGACCATTCCCTGAAGCAGGCATCGCCAGCGATTCTGCCCCAAGCAATCGGGACGGCGACAGAATCGCCTCGGCAAGACCTCCGTTTGTCCCGAACAGATGGACCCCGCTCGTCGCCCGTGGATTGCATTCCAGCGGAGCGATAGTGCCATCCGGCAAGATCATGAAATCGAACGCGATCTGGCCGGTAAAGCCGATCTGCTCTACAAAGCGCCGAACCCAGTCCAGTAGGAGGGGCTGAAAGGACGGCGCATAGTGAATCGTTGCGCCACGCCCAGCACGAAAGCGGCTGCGGTAAGCGACGTGCGCGGCAAGCTCTCCGCCATGCGCCACGCTGTAGGTACACCATTCTTCGCCGCGAAGAAGCTGCTGCGCCACCCAGGGATAACGGGGCGACGCTTGCGATTCCCGTAACTTGCGAATCATTTCCTGCCGCTGATGAACTGACAATAGGCTGCTGCTTGTATCGAGCAACTGCGTGCGTGAAGCGAAGCGGGAATAAGCCGGCTTCAGCACGATTCCCTCTTTGAAGCGGGCATCTTCTAGCAGCGGAACCCATTCTTCCGGAGATTCGATCTGTAATGTTTCCGGCACCTTGAATCCGAGATGCTCGGAGAGTCGGATGAATTTTCCTTTATGATGAAGACGCTCAAGCTCGTCTATCGTTGGGGCGAATATCTGGCAGACACCTTCGAACCAACTCGACTCGCGAGCAATATGAAAGATTTCTTCGCAGGTCGGCACCAGTATGTCGATGCCGCACGTTTCGATAATCGATCGGAGTGACTTCGCGAAGTCGGACGGGTTGTTGGCCGGGTCCGGTACGGCGAAGCTACGTTCCACGAATCGGGATACCCGGCACAAATGATAGGGAGCGGATTCGGCTGCAAAGACTCGGTGTCCTGCAGCTTGGAACAGGCGGGCCAGTTCCAAGGCGGCGGGTGATCTTCCCCCGGTGAGAAGAATGCGCATGGCACCCGACTCCGCGTTAATAGTCAAGAATCAGCCCTCCCAACGTAAGTCCCGCCGCCGTTCCGATCAGCAACACGCGGTCTCCCCTCGCGATCCGGCCCGTCCGGATAGCTTCATGAAGTCCCATCGGTATGGAAGCGGCGATGGTGTTGCCGTGATCGGGGGTAATATACACAAGCTGCTCTTCGGCGATGCCCAGTTTTTTGCGCATTAGGCGGATGGCCATTGCGCTGCCTTGATGCGGCACGACAGCCTTGAAATCAGACATTTTCGTGCCGGCGGCTTGCAGAAGTTCCTCCGTGAAAGGGGGAAGCAAGCGGGAAGACATTTTAAAAATAGCCGGTCCGTCCATCTGGAATAAATAATCTTCCGGATTAGCGGGAAGAGGACCGCGAGGATGGCGCTTAGTTCCGCCAGCCCGAATCTCGGATAAATTCGCTCCGGCACTGTATGTGCGCATGGCCGATTGAACGACGCCGGACGGTTCGCCCGCTTCCGCCGGTCCGAGCACGACTGCGGCAGCGCCGTCTCCGAACAGGGCGGCGCTTTCCTTGTGCGTCCAGTCCAGGCCGACAGAAGCGATCTCGGACGATACGATCAGCACATAACGAAATCTTCCGGCCTCTATCATACAAGACATGGCATCGATGGCGGCAAGGAAGCTTAAACATGTCGAGTCGATATCGAAAGCGGGCACTCCGGATTGCTCCTGGCCCATCGCCCGTTGAATGAAAACAGCAGAGCAGGGCAGGGCTTGTTCTTTGGACCCGCTGGCGCCGACAAGACAATCCATGTCCGAGAATCTGAGATTCGCCGCTTCCAATGCCGCGAAAGCCGCTTTGGCGCCCATGGACGACGCCGTGTCCTCGTCGGTCGCAAAGTGGCGGACGGCGACGTCAGACACGCGTCGTGTCCAGCCAGGCTCGGTTCCGAGCCTTTCATCCATTTCCAGATCCGTGACCGGAATACCCGGCAAATATTTACCGGTTCCGTATATTTTGACTTTGCGTTTGTTCATGGGGATACTCCTCTCCGGCGCTATTGCTGTTCGTACGATACGATTCCATTATCGCGCGGGGAACGTCGGCCGGACAGTACCAATTCCGCTTAGTACCGTCATCATTCGACCGTGAATCATTCAATTCGACAGAAAAAAGAGGAATCCTGTCAAACAAGATCGTCGCGGGATTGGGTCATCTGGTTATCGGACAAGCCCCAATAGCAAACCATTTTCTGCTAAACTAGAATTTGGAAATATGAAATGGAGGAATCGCCATGTCGAGAAAGAAACACTGTTATCTTGTAATCGCCGTTTTGACCGTAATCGCCGTCTGTCTATTCGGATGTTCGACGTACAAGCAAACGGTCGTAAAGCCATGGACTGAGTACGTACCTAAGAATGAAACCGCTCTCATAACCGATATCAGAAAAAACAAAGATCCTAACAAAGAGCTGTACGAAGTTTACGACGAGTTGACGGTCATCGACATTCATAATCATGATGCCGCGAATCCTAGCGCGATTTATAAGTGGGGAATGTACGGAATCGACCGCATCGTTCTATTCGGGAATATTTCCGAGCCGAGTGCCCAAGAAACCGATAGAATAGCGTGGGAGCAATATCGCAACGAATCTTCGCATGTATATCCTTCCTTCGCGGGATTTCCGATTTATGAAGAGGAAGGAGTAACTATCGTGCAGCAAAACCTGGAGAACGGGTATTTGAATATCGGAGAGGTGGCGGCCGCGTCATCCTTCTCGCCTGTCGTGTCGAAAGTGGAGTGGAAAGCGGAACATCCCAATGACGGCAACTTCCCTAAGATTTATGATCTTGCCGCCAAATATCGGGTTCCGATACTTCTTCATATCGATCCGCCTAACGGAGAGCCGATCGCGCATCTGGAGGAAGCCCTGGACGAGCATCCGGATACGGTCATTATTTTTGGACACGCCAACGCGTATAACCCTCCGTCCAATATCGAGATCTTGCTAGCCAAGCATCCGAATCTGTACATCGATTTCTTCGCGGGGTTTACGGCATACAACGGCGAAAGCACGAACAAATTGGAAGATTTCGTGCCATTGATCGAGAAATATCCGGACCGATTCATGCTGTCGACGGATTCCGGCTATGGCTTGACGACGGAGGAGGCGGCAAAAGCGTTATACGAGCTGATCGATCTGCTCTCGCCGGAAACCGCGCCGAAGGTCGCATACCAGAATTATGAAAGGTTGATCGAGCTGCAGCCGCCGACCGATACCCAGATCCGGACGATCAAGTCGTTATCTGCGCGCGCCGGGAAATACGAAACGTATCACTTAAACAAGAGAATGGCCAATGAACTGATATTCGAATTGACGAAAATGACGGAAAAGTAACCAAGGTTATGTGCTATTTTATTATGCAATAATTTCCTTTACATAAAGTTAATCAAGCTATACGCTTTAATGAAGTTAATTTTACAAAAAAACATTCCAGGAGGTATGTGATGAGAGTTAAAGGGTTCAGGTTGTTGACTGTCGGGCTTGCGTTGACGATTCTAGCTCCGACCGGGGCAATGGCCGCAGGTCAAAGCGATTCGCTCGCATTTGAAACGACGCGCAAGGTCGCGGCGGAGAAAGCCGAACTGCTCACGGGAACTTACCAAACGCCTAGCATCCAATATGCGCTCATCGATCACGGCAAGATCGTCGTATCCGGACAATCCGGACAAAATGACGAGCAGGGCAAGAAACCGCTGACGGCGCAAACGATGTACGGTATCGGATCGACGAGCAAGATGTTCACGACAGCGGCCGTCATGAAACTGGTCGACGAAGGGAAAATCGATTTGGACAAGCCGGTCGTCAACTATGTCCCCGATTTTAAGATGAAAGACGAACGATACGTGAAAATTACGCCGCGCATGCTGCTGAATCATTCGTCCGGTATTTATGGCTCTTCGCTCGCAAGCTCGTTTTTATTCGATGACAACGATACATTCGCTCACGATTCGCTGCTTGAGCAACTTGCGAATCAGAAGCTGAAGGCCGATCCCGGCGAGTATTCGGTATATTGCAACGACGGGTTCACACTCGCCGAAATTATGGTCGAGAAGGTCAGCGGAATGGACTTTACTTCTTTTATTCATCAATATTTTACGGGTCCGCTCAACATGTCCAATACGAAGACGCCGCTCGATCGCCCTGACACGGTCGGTATGGCGGGGCTTTATTTTCCTGTTTACGCCGGACAGCTGCCGAACGAGTCAGTCAATGTCATCGGAACCGGCGGCATCTACTCGACGGCGGAAGATTTGGTCAAATTCTCGCAAATTTTTACCGGAGATGCCGGAGGCATCTTATCGGCGAAATCGACTACCGCTATGGAACAAAAAGAATATAAGAGAGGGATGTGGCCGGACGAAGCGGATACCTCGATCAATTATGGGCTCGGCTGGGATAGCGTCAACCTGTTCCCGTTCGGCGAGTATGGCATCAAGGCGCTCACCAAAGGCGGAGACACGGCTCTATACCATTCTTCGCTCGTCGTACTTCCCGAACAGAAAATGGCGGTTGCCGTGGTCTCTTCAGGAGGATCCAGCACGACGGATCAGCTGCTTGCGAATGAAATTCTGCTCCACGCGCTGAAAGAAAAAGCCGTCATTACCGATATGAAACCGGAGAAATCGTACGGAAAACCGGAAAAAGCGGATATGCCTTCCGACCTGCTGAAGGCAGCGGGGATATACGGAGGGACGAATCAACTGATCGACGTCAAGATTTCCAAAGAGGGAGATATGACGATCACTTCCGTGCCAATGCCGCACTTACCGGCGGAGAAATATGCGTATACCGCGGACGGCTCGTTCTTGAGCGCGGATGGGAATGTGAAGATCAATGTCGTGAAGGAGGACAATGGCCATACTTACTTGTGGACCCGGGCTTACGCCTCGCTCTCGGGACTCGGACAGTTGGCCTTGTCGCAATATTCCGCCGAGAAGCTGGAACCGAATGATCTGAATCCGGAAACGGCTGCCACCTGGAAAGAGCGAAACGGCAAAACCTATTATGCGATCAGTGAAAAGTACACCTCGATCACGTACATGCTGCTGCCTACCCTCAAGTTGAACATGTTCCAGGAAGCGCCGGGTTATGTGATGGACCAAAAAATCATCGGTCCTAATGAATCGGCAAGCGATCTGAAGATACCTACGACGGCCGGAAGAGATACTCAGGCCTACAGCTTCAATAAGATCAACGGAGTCGAATTTCTCGAAGCCTCCGGCAGCGTATTTATTAGCGAGGATGGCGTGAAGCCGATCTATGCCGGCAAAACATCGTCGACGACGATCCCCGAAAGCGGTTATGCCAAATGGTATACGATTCCGCGGAAAGCGGCAGGCAAGACGATGCAGGTAACCATGTCTGCCAATGGGGCATTCGCCGTATATGACGAGAACGGTACTTGTCAGTTTTTCAGCGTAATCAGCGGCAATCATCCATTCTTACTGCCAGACGGAGGCGTGATCGTCTTCGCCGGCGAAGCCGGTTCTAAATTCGAAATTTCATTGAAATAGTTCCATCGTTTATTTGCCGCCTGGCATCCCTCATCGGATACAGGCGGCTTTTTAATCCGCCTATTTTTTTTATACTTACAAGCACTTGTGATATGGGGAAGCAATACTCTACATTAGCCTATCGGAGGTGTTAATGTGGAGAGAAAAATGATGGTTGACTATATCATTATCGGAACAGGACCAGCCGGAGCGGTAATCGCCAAAACTTTATCGGATGATAAAAAGAGTTCGGTTCTTCTTTTAGAAGCGGGCGAGAACAATGATAAGGATAAGCCCATTCGGGATTCCACATATGCGCCGAGCTTGGAAGAACATTTTTACCCCAAATATTTTTGGCAAGGAGAAGGGGCACCTCAAGAAGGGCTAGATGACCGGGCATTCGAATGGACAACGGGTCGGCTGTTGGGCGGGGGTTCGTCGATCAACGGCGAACAGTATGTGCGGCCTACATCCGCGGCATTCAGGGAGTGGGCAAAGCTGCTTGGTCCGTTGTGGTCGCCTAAACGCGCCATTCTTCGCTTCAAAAAATTGGAGAAATATAATGGTCGATCTAACAATCGTCTTTCCCGCGGTTATCGGGGGAGAATCGACATCAGACAGGCACCGAAAAACCCGACAACAATGGCCAATAAACTCGTCGCGGCAATCGAACAAGCGACCGGGTATGATGAAATACTTGATTATAATGATCCGCGTACCCCGCTTGGGCCGTTCAAATGCTGGCAGCTGTATCAAAATCCGGACGGTACGAGAGAAAATTCTTCGAGGGCCTTTCTGTCGTCGGATATTATGCGACCAAATGGACTTGGCGTTAATAAGCGGAAATTAAACGTCTTCTTTAATTCAACGGTACTCCGCGTTTTATTTCTCGATAATCGTGCGAATGGAGTGGAATTTTTAAAGGAAGGCACGCGCATGAGAGCTTTTGCTCGAAGAAAGGTCATCATTTCGGCTGGTATAAATAGTCCTCAACTTTTAATGCTTTCGGGAATCGGTCCCGCTAAACTTCTTCAACAAGCAGGCATACCCGTCGTATACGATAATCCCCATGTAGGTCGGAATTTAAGAAACCATACGCTTAACTTTGCATCTTTCTCAACAAACCCCTCGGATCATGCATTACCCTCGAACGACCCGAATGCCTTGTATACAGGAGGAGCCTTCTTACCGGACCCTATCGGGAAAAACCCTTCCAGACGAGCCGTTCAACTCATTGGCATGGCTGGCGACGGAATGCTCAATATTGCGATTTTATTCTTGCGTCCCAAAAGCCACGGCAGTATTCAAATCCAGAATCGCGACCCCTTAAAAATCGTATTAGCGGACGAAGGTTTTCTGGCGAATCCGGATGATCTGGAATCCGTAAAAAATGTTTATAAGATTTATATTAAGGAGATTGCGGCGCAGCTTGAAGCGATTGATCCTTCCTATCGACTCGTTTCTCCAACCTTGGATGAGATTGATGACGATTCCCGACTGGAAGAGTTTATTAAGCAGAATTTCGATCATAACCATCACCAACAAGGATCATTGCGTATGGCGCCCCTAAAGCGAGGTGGGGTTGTTGACCGTCGAGGTAGAGTGCATGGGGTACGGGATTTAATCGTTGCGGATGCGTCCATTATTCCGTTTACCGTCGACGGCAATACCTCGGCCGCTGCTTTTCTCATCGGTTATACGATAGCCCGGCAAATCAAGATGCAAGCTAAAAATCGCAGGAGGATCGCTAATCTTTATAAAGATCATGAGGAATAGCCTGTTGGTTGAACCATAAAAGGGGGAAGGGCTCGATTATCGAGCCCTTCTCTTTATTTTTGTACCATAGGGACCCGTCCACTACATTATTCTTCTTCGTTCATAGGTTATTCAGATTACGATTAAAGGAGGATTTATATGGCGGCACAAGTGAAGGTGAGCCCTCAATTCAAAAGGCTTTGCACCCAATTTGGAAGAATTCTGGGAGGCGAATCGGAAGTAGACGAAGGTCCGGTTTGTTTTGTCACGCGGATGACGAATTTAAGGGAAACGATCTTAGGGATAAGAACACGTTCTCCTTTGGTTCAAATGCAGATGTTCTCGTTTGAATCTCTTGATTCATCGGGCCGCGCGCTTTGTTTGGGCGAGACTGCCTTACATCAAAATCAAGTAAATCGATTAATATCGAATCTCCGTAAACGGGGAATAAAAGTGACCGCAATTCATAATCACTGGCTGAATGAAAATCCTCGTTTGATGTATATGCACTGGGAAGCCATTATGAATCCAGTCGTATTTGCAAGAAGGACAAAAGAATCCATCGCATTTTTGGGATAGTACAGACGTGCGATTAAGTCTTATTCTATGATCTTATTTGAAAGGATGATTCCGTATGGCAACAGTGAAAGTAAGTCAGCAATTTAAAAGACTGTGCGACCAATTTTCAACCATATTAGGCGGAACGGAACATGAAATTACAAAAGGACCGGTTTGTTTCGTCAGCAGAAATAGAAGATTTAACGCTACGATATTAGGAAGACGTACCACATCTCCATTGGTCCGTTATCAACTTTTCTCGTTTGAATCGCTGAACAGTTCTGGACGGGCACTCTGTTTAGGGGAAACGGCTCTCTTTCAAAATCAAGTCAATCGTTTGCTGTCCAATCTTCGCAAAAATGGAATTCAAGTAACGGCAGTCCATAATCACTGGTTGTTTGAAAATCCCCGCCTTATGTACATTCACTGGCAGTCGGTCGACAATCCCATTGCGTTCGCAAGGAAAGTAAAACGTTCTATTGCTTTCTTGGGTTAAATCAATCATGAGGAATGAACGGAACAAATCGCGATTGAATATAATGTCCGAAAAAAGTAGGCAGGTGTTCACTCGCGATGGAAATACCAATTAGCGGTTTCCTCGTTCATTCCGACGATCCCAACGGCGAACATTCCCACATGTTATTTCTCACGTCTTGGGACGGCAGACCTGTTCACAGTCACTGCTTTGCTGGCGCAACCTCTTATGATTACGGTCATTCTCACGAATACGCGGGTCTAACCGCACCGGCGCCTTCGGGCGTTCCTCACGTTCACGAATATCAGGCAGAGACGACATTCAACGACGGACATATTCATTTCATTCGCGGAACGACGGGCGGTGCCATACCTATTTCGGGCGGTGGCCATTATCACTATTTTGAAGGATTCACAACGGTTAACGGCAGTCATCCTCATTCGCATGCATACCAAGGGCACACTGGTAATGAAGTAACGTAGAAGACTTGAAATGAACGGATAAAATTCGCTTTTCGGCCTTTCACGATCCTTAAAGGGATACGGAAGGGCTTTTCTTTTGTCGAACTTATTGCAAGGCATAAGTCCAAGCGCTTTATACATACGGTAGGTGTGACGAAGGATTACAGGGGAGGCGTCGCTTGTGTCCGAAGAGTTTGTCTCGCGTTCGCTTGAAGAACTCCGGTTCTGGTCGAGAATCATGAAAGAACATTCTCTATTTCTCAAATTGGGTTTCAGATGCGAGGATAAGCAATTGATTAGCGAGGCCGATCATTTCTATGCTCTTTTCGAGTCAATCGAGAACAGGGCGAACGCTTTTACGATTGGAACGGATCCTAACGTAATTAGGAAGTTTAATGAGGAAGTCTATCAAGCGGTTTCGTTTATTTGGGCATTCAAAAGAAAGGTATTAGGATTAATCGTCACTTGCCAGCTTCCAGGAGCGAACAACTTTCCTTTGTTAGTTGATCATGTGAGCAGGGAGGCTAATTATTTCAGAAATCGATTATCGGAGTTAAATCTAGGCAGATTGGAGCCTTTACCGGATGCCATTATTGACGAGAACGTATTTTTCCTCAGAATTATGGCAGACCACGCAAAATTTATTAGCCACCTTCTGGACCCTTCCGAACGGAAACTCGTCGAGCAAGCCAATCATTTTAGCCAAGAGTTTGATCAATTGTTATTCCAGGCAAGAGATTTGGAATCGATGCGTCCTCAATCGCAGACGGTACCTCTTCTTGATCAATTTCTGGATCAGAACAGAGTTTCGGTTAAATCTCTTCGGGACTTTAAGAAAACGGCACGCGATCTCATTGAAGCCTGCAGGATAAAGAGTATTATTCATCCATTGTTAGCAGATCATGTTTTCCGCGAAGCAGAACATTTCTTGTTCATCATTGATATGTTCGAAAACAGTCTTACGGGAAAACCTGTTCAGATGGACGTACATTAAATCGCTTCATTCCAACAATCCCAACCGAAAATAAACTTGCGACGTAATCACGCCGTTAGGAGTTAAGCCTTGATCCCGTTGAAATCGTTTGAGCGCCGCGGTCGTGTCCGATCGGAACTTGCCGTTGCAGTTTCCCGTGAAGTACCCGGCGCTTTTCAATCGGGATTGAATCAACTGCACCTCGCCTCCGACGTCGCCTTCCGCCAGATCCCTAGGTTCGTGATTAGGATATCCTAACAGATGTCCCATAATGCTGACCGTGGTTCCAATCGGAATCATGTCATACAATTCCTTGACATCATGATTTCGCATGCGGATGCAGCCATGGCTTAAGTGTTGGCCGATGGAATAAGGCTTATTGGTGCCATGGATCCCGTAATTTCCCCATGGAACGTTTAGGCCAAGCCAACGCGGGCCGAAGTAGGGGGCCCAATCTTTTCCTTTAAAGACGATTTGGTATTCTCCGACCGGGGTTGGGGTTGATGGATTGCCCACGGCAATCGGATAGGTTTTAAATACCTGACCCTGTGCTTTTACAACCATTCGATGGCGCTGTGGGTACACTTCTATCGTATAGATTCCTTGATTTGCGATAATCGGAAGGGGAGGGTCGGCATAAACGGGAGACGGCGCCAATTCTTCTGTCAGGCACCAAATCAATAATATGGCAGTAAGAAATCTTTGCATCTTAGATCACCATTTGCACATTATTTGATATGAGTTGTAGATTGCCCCTGTGGTCGAAAATCATACTTAAAATCATATAATTAACAGAAATAAAATTATGTTAACTATATGCAGGTAACTTCGTCGAACTTCGGGACAAGATATAAAATACAAAAAAAGGAAGCGCACGTACGAATCACGAATACTTGTAATCAATAAAGATTCAATCTTTATTCGAGGAGAGTGCGTGATGAGAAAAGTAATCTTTCAAATGATGGTAAGCCTGGATGGCTTCGTCGCGGGACCAAACGGGGAGTCCGATTGGCACCATGTGGATACGGAGTTTATTGATTACTCGATCGAACTGTTAAGAAGTGTAGATACTCTTATTTTTGGCAGAAAGACTTATGAATTAATGGCTGGTTACTGGCCCACCGTACAAGCCAAAGCAAACGACCCTATTACGGCAGACTATATGAATAATTTAAAAAAGATAGTCGTTTCGAAAAAAATAGAAAAGGTGGAATGGGAGAACTCAATCCTGGTCAATGAAAACGTGAGCGAAGAAATCTTGAAGCTAAAGCAACAAAATGGTAAGGATATCGCCATTCTAGGCAGTTCTGAACTAGCATTATCTTTAAACCAATTAGGATTGATAGATGAGTATCGAATCATTATTAATCCAATTGTTTTAGGAAATGGAAAATCTCTTCTTCAAGGCATTCACGATCCGTTCAAGCTAGAAATAGTAGAGACCAAGACGTTTCGCACCGGGAATGTGTTGCTGATTGGGAAAGAGAAAAGAAAAACTGATCTCGCCTAAAGCCGAGATCAGTTTTTCTCTTTATCGCTAACGTGTTCGAGTATTAGGCTTCCGTAACCGTGCGATTACTAACAGCTTCAGCTTTAACATCGGAGGCTTGCGCCGTACGTTTGATGAAGATGGAAAGCAGCAGCGCAACGATGCCAAACCCGATAATGACAACATAAGAATCGTTAATGCCTTGGATCGTCGATGCCGTAACTAACTGCTCTTGCGTCATGCCTGCCGCTCCTGCGGAGGCCATCATGTCCATGGCATGCGATTTCGTGCGATCCATCATGATCGTCACGAGCAGGGAAGTGCCCATCGCGCCGGCAACTTGCCGAACCGTATTCGAGATGGCGGTGCCATGAGCATTCAATTTAGACGGCAATTGGTTGAGGCCAGCGGTTTGCAAGGGCATCAGAAGCAAGGCCATCCCGATACGTCGGCCCGTGGACATGAGCAACAGATACGTATAACTGGTGGAATCCGTCAAGTCAATGAAGCCGATCGTCGTGAGAATCGTGATGATCAGCCCGATTACCGCTAGCCATTTCGCGCCGAAGCGGTCGAATAGTTTGCCTGCAGCAGGCATGAGAACGCCCATTACGATCGCGCCTGGAAGCATCAGCAAACCGGATTCGAGAGCGGTATATCCACGGGCATTCTGCAAATAGAGCGGAAGCAGCATCATATCCGCATACATGACCATCGTAACGGCGATGTTGATCACGGTCGTCAAGGTGAACATGTTGTATTTGAAAGCCCGAAGATCCAACAGCGGTTTATCCGATACGAGCTGGCGCCAAGTAAACAAGCCAAGCGAGACGACTCCGACAACGATCGTCGCGATGACTTCCGAACTAGACCACCCTAGGCTGCCGGCACGACTAAATCCGTACAACAAAGCTCCGAATCCAGCGGTTGAAAGCAAGACGCTGAGAATGTCGATTTTCGAATGGACCCTTTCAGATACATTTCTCAAATAAAGAAGACCGAAGACGATGACGATGAGGGTAAGCGGGATCATTCCGTAAAACATCGTTTCCCAAGCGTAGCTTTCCAGAATATATCCGGCAATGACAGGACCGATCGCAGGCGCGAAGATGATCGCTAACCCGACCATGCCCATCGCGGCACCGCGGTTGTTGGGAGGGAAGATCGTCAATATCACGTTCATGAGCAAGGGCATGATAATACCGGCACCTGCTGCCTGAATCATGCGCCCGGTCAAAAGGGTAGGGAAGTCCGATGAGAGAGCGGATACGATCGTCCCGGCTAGAAAGATCCACATTGAAGCCTGGAAGAGCTGGCGCGTGGAGAAGCGCTGCATCAAGAACGCCGTGATAGGGATCAGCACGCCGTTGACGAGCATATAACCTGTCGTTAGCCATTGGGCCGTCGCGGCCGTAATGTCGAACTCGCCGATCAGTTTCGGAATGGCAACGGTCATGACCGTTTGATTCAGCGTGGCAAGAAAGGCGCCTAAGATCATGACGAACAAAATCGGCCCCTTCTTAATCCTGCTTGGATCTGCTGTATTGCTGTTACTCAACTTCATCATCCTTCCGCTGAATGCATAGACTTAATTTACAATGTGTTGTATAGTTTACATTGCATAAATTACATTATATGCGGACAGCCTTCTTTGACAAGCGACAGATTCGCGGAAAGTGTCTATAAGTAATAGTTGGTTTCGCTTACAGTCGTTTAAGTTCAAGAAAAACAACAGCTATCGTAAAACTGTCGTATACGGAAAGGACGAGATGAGATTGAATGAACGGCCGAAGCAGACGGATCCTCGAATCGTTCGCACGCGTCAGATGCTGAAAGAGGCTTTCGTGGATTTGCTGGAGGAAATGGATGTTGAGAAAATCACGGTGAATCGTCTCGCGGAACGGGCCACGATCAACCGCGTAACGTTCTATCTTCACTATAAAGACATTCCGGACTTGATGGACAAGCTGGCGCAAGAAATGATCGAGGAGGTTCAAGGAATCTTAACCGAAAAAACGGCTGCAAGTCCTATTCCGTCGGATCAGTTGATTAAGCTTTTAGAACATATTGCGGCAAACGCGAAATTTTTCAAAATCGTGCTCGCTTTCAAACGAATTCCGATTTTTTCCGATAAGCTTTTAAGACTCCTTTCCGAATTGATTACGGAGCGAATTGAAAGCAAGAGACATGACTCTAACAGTTCTAAGGTACAAATTCAGAAGGATATTGCGATATGGTTTGGTTCTTCCGCGTTGATTGGCGTGATCATTTCTTGGCTACGTCATGATATGCCGTATTCTCCACGCTATCTAGCCGATCAATTTTTATTGCTGACGTCGGCACGCTCTAAGGAATGACCAAGAACAGTGAGCTACAAAGATGGTTGCCAATGACTACAGTCTTCTGCTATGATGATCTCAACTTATTAAATGGATTTAATAAGTTGGCTCATTTTCCGACGAAAGGCATTGATCATGATGACGAACGTGTACAAGGAGCCTCAAGCGATTGTTCAGCGTATTCGCGCAGGACTAATTACGATGGGAAGCGCTACGAAAGCGGAACTAAGCCAGCGCCTCGGGATTAGCTTCCCCACGATCAGCAAGTTTCTGGCTCAGATGGAGAAGGACGAAGAAATCCGCTACACGGGCGATGACGATTCCAGCGGGGGCAGAAGGGCAAAGCGTTATACCTATGATCCGGAGTATATGTTAGGATTAGCCATTTTTATCGAGAAAACGGAGACCAATTATTCGATATTCAATTGCATCGGGGAGATCAAGGAACAGGGAGCTGGCCCGAGCGTATTACAGCAAGACGTGGATGTGCTTGGGGATCTTATTGAAACGCTGATCGAGAAATATCCAAAACTGCGTTCCATTGCCATCGGAGTGCCCGGTGCGGTAAACAATGGACGAATTATTTATATTCCGCCGTATCGGCAATTCTCCGATTACGATTTGAAAGAGGAATTTGAATCCCGCTTCCAAATACGGGTCGTCGTCGAAAACGATATGAACGCCGCGGTGCTTGGATATGCGTCGAACTTCGAGATTGAGAACGAATCGTTGGTATATTTGTATTTCGGACAAAACGGACCAGGCTCCGGAATGATGATCAATGGCGATGTCATTCGCGGGAACACATTTTTCGCGGGCGAGATTTCCTTCGTGCCGCAGTACGACAACCAAACTTTCCGACAAGCGCTGCAACAAGGGAACCACGACAGCCGGACCGTTCTATCCGAAGAATCACAGATCGATGCCGTTGCCCGCCTAATCGCTACGTTCGCTTCCATCACAAACCCCCGTGCGGTTATTTTTTGCGAAGATGAAGTAAACGAAACGATTTTGTCTCGAATCGCGGAACGAAGCTCGACTTATATTCCTAAAGAACATCTTCCGCTGCTGTTGAAGCGCAACTTGAGTGAGGACTACTGGAACGGCTTACAGCGTTTAGCGCTTGATCAGATGATTGCGGATCCGCTATAGAAGGAAAAGGAGTAACCGGATGGCTTATCGTTCGGGAATAATCATGTCAACTTATTAAATTTATTTAATAAGTGATGACACATGATGGACGACAACTTAGGAGGAAAAATATGAATCAACCATTAAACCCGCGTCAAATTCATTTATGGCGTATCGCCATTTATATCATTTTCGCACTACCCGGATTTGCCATTGCATCATGGGTATCGCGAACGCCAACGATTCGGGATGCTCTGGGAGCTACGACGGCACAGATGGGTTGGATTATTTTTGGATTGGCCGTAGGCTCCATCATCGGACTTTTGAGCGCCAGTCATCTTATTGCGCATAAGGGTGGGCGCTATGTCATGATGACCGGCATGGCGGTTAGTTCGATCGGACTTATCGTTGTTGGTATTGGAGGTGCATGGGTCACTAATGGCGTCACGGTGTTTCTAGGTTTAGCCGTCTTCGGCTATGGGAACGGAATATGCGATGTAGCGATGAATGTAGAAGGAACGGCGGTGGAGAGAGCGGCTCGCAAGTCGATTTTAACAGGCTTTCATGCCGCGTTTAGCGTGGGTACGCTGCTAGGCGCGATGGCTGGGTCTGCCGCGATTAAGATCGGGATCTCGGTTCCAGTCCACATGGCGCTTGCCGTGGCGGTTATCGCTTTGATCATTCCGTATGTATATCGGCTCGTACCCGCGGGGACCGGGAAAGAAACCGGCGGCGATTCGATCGAGCCCCCTATGAGCGCAAGGGAGCGCATGGCCGTGTGGAAAGAACGGCGTACGGTTCTGATCGGAATCATCGTGTTAGGAATGGCTTTTGCGGAAGGTTCCGCGAATGACTGGCTGCCGCTGGTCATGGTGGATGGCTACGAAGTTACGCCTGCCATGGGTTCATTCGCTTTTGGTTTATTTGTCGCCGCGATGACGATTGGCCGCGCAGCAGGCGGCATGTTGCTCAACCGTTTCGGCAGAGTAATCGTGCTTAGGGCATCCGCGCTTTTCGCGATTGCTGGGTTGCTAATCGTCATATTCGGACAGAGTTACGAAGTGGCAATTATCGGGGTTGCGCTGTGGGGAATTGGCGCGGCTTTCGGCTTCCCGGTGGGATTGTCCGCAGCGGGAGATGATCCTCGCGGAGTCGCGGCGAGGGTAGGCGCAGTCTCTACGGCCGGTTATCTCGCATTCCTTGTCGGCCCGCCAATTTTGGGGATTATCGGCGAATCGGTCGGTCTGCTTCGCGCCTTAATTGTCGTGCTGATCGCAGTAGCAATAGCCGGCTTGCTCTCGCAAGCGGCTAAACCCATTTCTAAAAATCAATGATTTTATATTCATGAATCGGAATTGAAATTGTGCAAATTTGCATTGGAGCAGTTGCAGTATCGTCGCTTGTCTTTTTCGGGGGACTCTCGTCTATTGGTTCTTGGGGCTCATGGTCGGCAATATGTATCATGCGCTTAGAAGCCGAAGAAAGAGCGGGGCGAAACCCGCTACAAGGGGAAGCATCGTTATCCCGATCATCGCCGGATACCGGTTTAACGCTTAATCATTGCGTCCGGGTCCTTGTCATCGGGAAGCTTACCTCTACAGTCGTTCCGGTACCCTGGACGGAGTGGATCCGTATTTTACCTTCATGGGATTTAACGATCCATTCCGCGATCGATAGTCCGAGACCGGTTCCGGTTGTCGCGCGCGAACGGGCTTTGTCTCCTCGATAGAACCGCTCGAATAGATGAGGCATATCCTCGGAGGCAATCCCGCAACCGTTATCCGACACGCGAAGATGAACGGCATGCGAAGTTCGGAAGATGCTTAATTCAATGGCTCCGGCATGCGGCGTAAATTTATACGCATTGTCCAGCAGGATGAGAAGCAACTGCCGGATTCGGTTTTCATCGCCCCACAAGACGATCGAGCCTTGCACATTCGTATGGAGATCGATTTGTTTCGTTTCCGCGATCAGCCGGAACTGTTCCGCGATTTCACGTCCTAATGAGTCTAACTGAAAGAGGCCTCCTTGCAGCTTCATGTCTTGGGAATCGATCCTGGCCAGAGTCAGCAGATCGTCAACTAATTTCCCCATGCGTTTGCTTTCCCTTAGGATGTTAGAAATGTTGGGAGACTCTTGTTCAATCGTATGATAAGGGCGCCGAAGGAGCATCTCCGCCTGCGCATGAATAATCGTGGTCGGCGTTCTTAACTCGTGAGAAGCGTCCGCGACGAAACGATTTTGTTTATCCCAAGACCGGCGTATCGGTATCAGAGCGCGTCCGGCCAAATAGTAACCTCCGGCAATCGAGAGCACGAGTCCGATCGCGATCCCCGCCGCAAGATCTCGCTTCAAAGCGCTTAACATCCCCTCGACATCATTAAGGCTTCGGACGACGGTAATCGTGTCGATAGGATTCGACGATTTGCAATTCGATTCTCCGCAAGCGATTTGAAGAATCCGAAATCTTCGGAGATCCGAGGCGATGGTCCGAAGCGCGGATTGATCATGATTCGGTTGGAACAATCGGGCTTCTTGCGGAGAGAAGCTTTGTTCCGGCAATTGCCCCGTTAATTCGCCATTCCTGTTCCAGTATAGATAAACCGTTCGCTCATCTTCCTGCAATTCCCGAAAATCCGAACGAAGAAGCTCATCTATATTCGTAATCGTACGAATCCGGCTTTCCGACAGGCGCAGAATCTCGTCCATATCTTGATAGAGACGAAAATGGATATGCGAATAGAGGACCACACCCAACACGAGTAGAACAAGCAATAGCGTCGAGGCGTTGACGACCGCAAGCTTGCCTCGAAGGTTACGAAACATACGTGCCTCCTTTAATCATGTAACCCGTTCCCCGAACGGTTTGGATGAGGTTATCCACCGCGTGAGCGGACAGCTTCTTGCGCAATAGATGGACGTACACGTCGACAGCCGACATTGCCGCTTCCGAATCGAAGCCCCAAATTCGGTCGAAGATTTGCTCGCGGGTTAAAATACGATCCTGATTGCATAAAAGAAATTCCAGCAACTCATACTCTTTCAAGGTAAGCTTAAGCGGCTTATCGCCAATATAAGCGTCTCTTGCTGTCGGGACCAATCTGACCGGACCGCATGAGATATCGCCTTCCGTGCTCATCATTCCTTTACGCCTAAGAACAGCCCGAGCTCTAGCCAGCAATTCCGCAAGGGCGAAGGGCTTCGGCACGTAGTCGTCCGCACCGGCGTCGAGGCCGTTGACGCGATCGTCCAAGCTGCCTCTTGCCGTTAATAAGATAATAGGAACATCATTAGATTGCGCTCTTAATCTACGCACGATCTCGATTCCGTCTACTCCGGGAAGCATAATGTCCAACACGATTAAATCGTAAATCGCCTGCTCCGCAAGAAATAAACCGTCGTCTCCGGTCGTGGCGCCGTCGGTTATAAAATTCTCGCTTTCGAATAAGTCGCGGATAATGCCCAATAGAGCAAGGTCGTCCTCGATTACTAGTATACGCATTAATAGGAGTCCTTCCCGGTTCTTTAAGATAATTTCAATAATCACTTGTTATGATGAACCTGCTGCTTATGAAAAATCAAGGGGGAAAATCAATGTTGAACGAAATTCTAAATCATTTGCACCCCATTCTCGTCCATTTTCCAATCGCGATAATTACGATCGGCACAATTCACGATCTTATCGTATCGTTCAGACAGCGCTCTCTCCCGCTAAAGAAAGGAATATGGATTTGGATTGCCGCGGCACTATTCTCATGGTTTTCCGTAGCGACTGGTCCGGAAGATGACGCACGGGGCAATACGTCATTCTTGGAGATTCACAGTACGCTAGCGGACATTACTACCTGGGTTGTCAGTATTCTGGTCGCGGTACGTCTAATTATGATACTTCGAGGTAAACAGTCTTTTGCCAAGATCGCGCTAATCTTCTATCTTGTGGTAGCCATCGCTTCATGCGGATTCGTTCTTGGCGCAGGTTATTATGGAGGAAAGATGGTTTACGACGACGGCATAGGCGTAAAGGTAAATGGCAATTCGGTGAATCCGCCTATAGGGAATCACCATTGACTACCAGTGACTTTCATTTATGAAGTATGGAATTACCCGCGCATTTCGCGGGTTTTATATTTTGTCGGAACAAATGAACAGAACGGCTGAATACAATATATAGGCGACAACCCGTTTTTACGTGTAGTGTTTTGAGGATTTGTCCGGAAAGGGGGATTGTATGAACCTGGGTCAACAAAAGGCATGCGTGATTTTTAACAAATTAGCCGTGAACAACATCGAAAATTCTTCCGGCATTTTTATCGGAACGAACATGGCTCTCGGTTGGACCTCTTACAGCAAGGAGAATCAGGGGTTGGGCAGATTTAGCAATACGACGTTAACTAACGCCTTGGGCGTCGTGCATGATCCCGACCTCATCGATATGCCTATTGAAGAAGTCCGAAATATTACTCTTATGGAGACGAGCAATTCGCTGCAACAAAACGCAATCGACTTTAACGCCATCTACGCGAATTCCATACAGAATACATCCGCACTCGATCTAGGAGACAACAAACAATTGGGTTGGCGAACTGCCCGGAAAGTCAATGAAGGATTCGGCAGAATCCTTGGCCGCAACCTGTTAAAGCAAGTTGCCAACACGATAGCAGACAATGACTTCGTCGACGCCCATTTCAGCAACCAAGGAATCATTAACGAGAACATCCAAACGGCGGAAAAGAACATCAGCATCAATCAGAATAAGCCGAATACGGATGATACGACTGATCAATCATGAGCTGGAACCTTCATATTTAAGCCGAATATGATAAACAGCATAGGTATTCGTCAGGGGTGAGCAGCTTGGCCGTTTTTATTACTCTGGCAGCCGGAGCGATCAATGTTAATGCAATGAACAGAGGCAGCGTCATTGCCGTTGGGGAAATATCCCAGCCTGGTTGGAATCAGAATGGCAAGTCGAATTTCGGGAACGGCCAATTATTCGGTTCTAACATCGAATTTTGTTTTGTTACAACGCTTTTCGATAACGATGTCATCGATAATCCGATTTCGGAAATCGAACCCGCTACTTCAGTTCAAACAAAGGTGATATAAGGAGTATGAGGAAAAAGGGAGGAGGAGTAGGCGTGAGCAAGAATCCGGATCCTTGCATACGATGCTCGACAATACCCAATGAGAAAGACAAATACTGCATCCAATGCGGAGCTCCCTTAGAAAATCGCTGTTCGGACGAACCCGGTCCATTAAAAAAAGGATGCAAGCATGTTAACGTCCAAGATGCGGCTTTCTGCTCGAAATGCGGGGAACCTACGCTGTTTCAGCTTCACGGGCTCGTAACGACGGGGTATGATTATGCGAGCAGGCCGATTTTTAACATGGTTAACAATTGGGAAAAAATCATGCCAGACCGCATATTCGGGCAAAATCCGAAAGGCAGTGCAAAAGGATGAACAAAGGTCGGAATCCATTCGAAGCCTGGCAAGAACTTCAGACGTCCATGATGAAACATATTCCGATGTATTTCGGCCAGAACGGGTTTGAAAAAAACATGCATAAAGCCATTAAGAGCGTCATGCAGCATGCAATGGCCGGCCAGTCGGGCTCCCCCTTCTCCAACGAAGAAGTCGAATACGAATTGTTCGACAGCCAACGGGTGATCATCGTACGATGCAAAATGCCCGAGAACGCAACCGATCGCGATACTCGCTTTTTTGCAAACAAAACGAAGCTCAAAATCGAGTGCTCCGGAAGCGCGCAAGAAATTAGGCTACCCAGCGACATCTATCCCACTCGTTCATCCGCCAGAATAGACGGAGATGTCGTGGAGATTCTGCTGCCGAAGGTACTTGAGTCCGAACCGTTCCACGAAATTTTTATCCGAGAGTAGGCTCGCGAGCCATGGAGCCTTCTTTAATTCGGACAAGCCAGTCATGTATGGCACATCGAATCATTTTCTCATCCGATACATACACATAGTTTATGATGGAAGCATCCTGTAAGGAATGGTGATGCCGGTGGAAGAGAAGGCGAGGCAAAGCCAAATGAAGGACTTACAAGCATTTCATAAGCAAGCTGGCGAGGTGCTCGGCGAGGAGTTTTGGCAGGATATCGGCGCTCTGATTCCTTCTCTGGGACCGCGAGTAGACATCTATTACACTCAGACGACAGTGGTTGTGATGGCTGAAATACCCGAGTTAAAGTCCAAGGGACAAATCGGCATCTCCCTTGAAGGGCAGACCCTTATTCTGGAGGGGGATATTCCGTGCATGTACCCGGTTACGGAAAATCGAATCACCCAGGCCGAACGTTTTTTCGGAAGCTTCCGGCGCGCCTTGTTGATGCCTAAACCAGTTTCCAAAGATCATATTCGGGCGAATTATAGCCAAGGCTTGCTCATGATCGAATTGCAGATCGAAACGTACGAGCAGCCGAAGAATATCCCGATCGAGTTTGCATAAGATTTATTTCCAAAAGCACATCAGACGCGGGGTGGTGAAAAGATGGTACGAATTCAATTTCATAATCTACACATCGGTACGGTATCCAACTCGTCAGGCGTGTTTCACGGGAGCAACGTACAGTGGAAATACAAGCATGCCGCAAAGCAAAATCAGGCTTTCGGAACGGTTAACGGGAAGAATTGTTTCTTATCGGGCGTTCGTGTTTCTTTGAATGACAGCGACCCAATCGATACGTATTCCAGCGTCAACCCCCGTCAGACGTGACCTATGTTTTGGAAAAAAAAGAACGCACCTGCCGAAACGCTAATCCGGGAAGTGGACAAACATTTCCGGGAGATCAACCTCAGATTCAGCCGGATTGAACAGGCGCTTGAACATGTAAGATCGAATCCAACGCAGATTACGATTAAAAATGTCCACATCCACCAACCCGTGGTTGAGAAGATGGAGTACCGTCTAGACAGTCTGGACATCAATCAGTTGAGCGGTTCATTAAATCTGGGAAACAACTTCGGCGCCAAAACCAACCCGAATTCCTCTTTTTCCATAGAAACGAACGAACGCCCGAAAACGGACACTGTCACACCTTCCGTGGGTCGCCGTCCTACAAAAACAAATCAACCTTCCCGATCGTCTGGCGACGAAATAGACGGGCTGGTAAGAACCGAAACCGGTTATCGACTGATCAGAGAGTAATGGGTAACCCGTCTTAGGATCGGAGGTTTCGAAATGTCATCCTATTTATCACCCCAATTCGTAATCGGTTCTATACGTATCGGCTCCGTCGAGAACGCCGCCTGCATCAATATGGGCAACAACTGGCCGACCGGCTTCGAGAGCCACCAGAAGCTTACGCAAGGCTTCGGATCCGTAAGCGGGGATCGTAATGTCGTTTCCGGTATCCGCTCTATTCTGAACGATTCCGACTTTCTCGATATGCTCAACATCTCGGATTCCGAGGCACCCGAATGGCTGCAAAAGCTGATCACGACATCGAATGAATCGCCGAACAAACCGGCCGAAACCGTCGTCGGAAAAATGCCGGAGTGAGCTAATGGATTCGTTATAGACACTGAAAGCCGACCCGAATAGGTCGGCTTTCAAAATTTATGAAGCTGCTGATCATAAAACTCAATTGAAAGCTAAAGGACTTGCCGATAAATAGAATAACAATATCTGAAATCGAAAGCTGGTTGCTATTAAAATGAAAAAATATAGTTTCAATGATAATATTCAAGAGTTTGAAATAGATCCTGAATTTATTAAAGAAGGAGTGAAGCAAGCTGAAAAAAAAGGTTATTCCTCCATTAGAATCATCTCATTAAATGATAATAAAGGGAAAACCTACAATCTGGATTTAACGCCTATGGAAAATAAAAGTTTTATTAAATTGGTGAGTATATCAGATAATTTCAGGGTGGGGAAATTTAATATCGATGCGTTATATACTTTAAGTAATCTAACTCAATTATTTTGTGAGAATAAGTCTATCATTTTTGATTATGCATTACTCCCTAGATTGGAACACATTTATTATGATTACAGCCATAAAAGTTTGAATTTCACATCATTAATTGCATTGAAAAGCATTGTTATACGTGGATTTTCCGAAATGGATTGTACGATTTTAAGTGGATTTAAGAGATTAGAAAGCTTGTACTTAAGCGGAGGAAATATTGAATCCCTGAATGGCATAGAAAATCTTCAAAATTTGCTTGTCATAAATTTAAGTTACTGCGCAAAATTGTCAGATATTAAGCCGGTCTTAACACTTCAAAAATTGCATACACTGCATGTTGAAAAGTGTAAAAGAGTAAACGATATCGTTGTGACAGATGACAATCATTCATTAGAAAATGTATTTGTATCTGAGTTAGAGTCGTTGTTGTTTATTGAAAAGTTGAAGAACTTAAAAAAGCTAAAGTTCTGGGACCTAAAAGATGGTAACATATTGCCTGTTTTAGAGAAAAGTCCACCATTAGAAGAAGTAGATTTCTTCCCTAATAAAAAACATTACAGTCATAAAAAAGAACAAATTGAAGCGATTCTAAATAAAATGAATCCTTGAATTTCCAAGGGGGATAAGATGTGCCGGCAAATAGTAGTTATAGTCATCGACTAATTCAGAAAGCGATTAAGAGATATGAATATGATGAGGGCATAGACCACGATAAAGGAAGGGAAGAATTTTATAACACATATTTATTTCGTACGGAAGGGAAAAAAATAAAAACTCATATCAATTACCTGTGTGGAATGTTGGGAGACGGACCGGAAGGTAATCATATCGCAGCGAAAAATCTCTTATTTCAAGGCAATGATAATTGTTGGAAATATTTCGAGAGAACAGCTCTTTTTTGGGCATTTTCGCATTTGAATGACCCCTTTATCGATCATATAGCCCCCCAATTAAATTACGCTCTATTTGTTGAACGTGAGGATATTTTAGCTCTTTTACTAGAGAAGTCAGTTCAATATTTAGCAAGAGAAGAATATGTGTCGGACAAGGAATATACGGATCAAGAGATATATTCAAGTACTTATCTCATCCATTTCCTGATCGAAAAATGGGGCATGGATAATCCTGTGAAAGAAAAAGTAATGCAATACGGAAAGGGTCTGGGGATCTATCAAAGAATTGTGGATGAATGGGACAACTCATTTCAGGAGATCGAGCAAGATTATTGGGATCGTTTGTGCGAACACCACTTAAACGGACTAAGTTTAACAGGAAGCACACGTGAGAAGGAAGAGTTTATTTATTATGGTCTTGTTCCTATGGAACTTCTCAACGTGTTTAAGGTAAGAAAAAAATTAGGATTAGATGTCCCGGAGATTAAGCATGAACTGTTCCATACACCTATGGCTAAATACCCCAAATTGCCAACAGGCTATAATGAAGAATTGGACGTCAGATTTCAACTTATAGAGCGGACCATTAAAGAGAAGAAAAGGTTTACTATTGAAGAGATCATATCCCAACTTAAAGATGAGTATGGTGAAGGATCAGATATTTTTTATTAAACTTCGAACAGGTGTGTGACAAAATGGAAAGTCAAAATCCCAATTGTATGTATGAGTTTTTTATTTCTTCTGATTATCCGGATAAATATTGGATTCAATACCATTCAAATTTATCATTGAAACACATAAATTTTATTATAGGAAAAAAAATCGATATTTCTACAAACGAAGCTCTTCCTGAATTCTCATTGAAAGAAAAAGTAAGCGAAGAAAAGCTATTGAACTATGATTTACTCCATTGTGGAAATGGTCCGAGTCTAATTAGCCCCAAGTTCACGGAAATGATATTGACGCACTTTAGTAATGAAGTTCAATTAATTAAAGCAAAACTTAGAGTTAATGATAAAGAATATTCGGGATATCATATCATGAATATTATCAATAAGGTATCTTGTATGGATAAAGAACGATCCGTTTTTAAGTTAAGCCACCGTCCAGATGGTCCAATCACTATTAATAAACTTGTTATTTCAAAACATCAATTAATTGGATTAAATATATTTAGACTAGAGGAATCACTTTCAACCATTGTAGTTAGTCCAAAGTTTGCAGAGTTATGCAGTACTGCGAATCTCAAGGGATTATCTTTTGTTGAAATCGAGGTTAATTAAGATAAGGTAGGTGCTCGATATGTTTAAAAAGGGAAAATATGATGAAATCGTGGTTAGATTAAATAAGAGAAAAAAGGAAATCGTTATTGAGGATAATTTCAATGGGGATTATGTATGGATCTGCAACAATTTATCAGATAATGAAATTTCGTTAGATCATAAACTTCTTTCATATGAAAAAGCCGAAAAAGTTAATACTGAATATCGTGAAGCGTTTGAAGAAATGACTAAGGATAAGTGGATATTTGCAGAAACAGGTCAAGGGGATTTATGGCTAGTGGATTTAACCAATGCTGATAATAGCATCTATTTTTATAATCATGATCTATCTAGTGTGGTGAACATGTCGTTAAATATGAAAGAGTGGTTCGAATTAGCTGACCTCCTGTCACAAAAAGAAGAACTATTTAATAATCATAGGAATATCTACTTTGATGAAAATTTAAATTTAAGAGACGAGTATAGACAACAAATAATTGCTGAAGTTGAAAAAATAAAGAAAGGGCTATCGAGTACCTATCCTTTCGAATTATAGAATAGGATGGACGTATCATTAGGAGGACTATCATGCTAAGGGATTTGTTTAATGAATTTATCGAATTATCTAATGAGTTACGCCCAGATTATCGAGCTAGTTTGGGAACTGCAACAGGAAATTGGACGGATGTTTTACAACTATCCTATACTCCGAACTTTTATGAAGTCATATTTAGTACTGTACAGGGTACTAAAAGGGATGTTTGCGATCAAAGGCTAATGGATTTTATACCAGGATATCGACTTATACACATTGATGAATTTGTAAGTGAGAAACAAAATTTGGATAACATTTTGAATGTCCAAACTGACGTTGCATTTGTATTACCTATTTTGGCTAACTATTCTAGTGATTTCATTTGCTACGTAGAGATGTTAAACGGAGAAGGTTGCATTTGCACATTGTTACATGATGAGGGAGAACTAGAAGTGGTGTATAATACACCTGAAAAATTTCTAGAAACGATAAATGAATTTTATAAACAGCAAGCCTATTTTTTAGACGATGAAGGTTATCTTACTTACGACTTGGAATTAGAGGGTAACATTGGTGCGAAAAATAACCCCAACGTTAACTACTGGGTTTCACCTTAATAGCTTAAGCTAATATGTCTTAGCGGACTGTCTGGAGCAATAAGCAGTTTAATAAGGTAATCTTGGTTTTTATTTACATACTCTAAAGAAGAAGAAGACTCTGTGAAATCCGCGCCTGCCGCATACCCGATAGCATAGTCCTTCCAGCTTGAATATGCTATTCTAGCTTCCCGAACACAGACAGCCACCATTCTCCATTTATCCTCTTCCGTTAAATATCCGAGTTCATATCCCGCGCAGCAAGCATATACGCACCAAGAATGATCGTATGCGGCTATGCCTTCCCCTGGCAAGCGTGTGAAATAATGATTGGAGACAATCAGCTTTGCTGTTCTTGGATCCCCGTCAGGCAGTGATTGTATAAATGCAGTGCGTTCCGATATAGAAAGCCCCGAGAGCAGCATACTGCTGTCACGAAACTCTTTTCTGTGCCCGGTTTGAAAGAACCAGTCCAACTTCTCTTTTAACTTTTCGGAATCATCGATTTCCCATTGGTCAAGCATTTGACTCAGCCGACTTTTATTTTCGAATATGAGGTGCATATTTTTGGCAAAAGGGTAAGGATTGTGCCCTTTCAAGCAAAAAGACGAAAGTGCATGAATATATAAAGATAATTGTTGGCGAACTTCGAGATTGTAATAATCCATGTTGGTACAAAGACAACTCCTTTCTACTTGCTCCCAAAATAGTTTATTAAAACACTGCAAACTCTCCAAATTATTGTAAGAATAAGACTACCCAAAGCCAATACTAAAATAGTTACGATTATTGTTACCATTATCACGCCCATATCAGGCAAAGGTCCATCAAGTACCAATACCACTAATCCGAAATCGGCAACTAGCAACAATAGATATAACCATGTGTTTTTTGCAAGCTGAAATATCAGCTCTTTAATTTTTGCAAATATCGACAGTAGGGGAGGCACAGCACTCCGTTGGAGTTCCAGCTCATCTGTAGGCTCTAATTCCTCCGATTGCCCAAAGCTCTCTTGATAAATTGTGGACCCCTCGAAATCCGCAAGATAAACAAGTGCTTCGATATCGTTTGAATGGATGTCCAATATCCGATTATAGGTTTCTCTAGCGTGGTTCAATTGTCCCAAGTTGATATAACATTTTCCCAAAAGAGATAACATATCCAGATTTTCTGGCATTTGAGAAAGAAGATAGATTAAATCCTGAATCGCATCAACCAGCTTGTCTTGTTTATAGTAAATACGAGCGCGATAGAAATAAGAATCCGTATCGTCAGGAGCAATACGAATACAATGATCGAAGGCCATAAGAGCACGACTTAAATCATCCGTTCGAAAGTAAAATTCCCCTTGAAGGCGAAGCAAATCCGGATCACTGGGAAACACTTCACAGGCCTTATTCAGCATATCTTCCGCAGTCTGCAAGTCATGGTCTTTGAGCGCTCTCAACGCCATTACCCGGTAATGCAGAAAGGCATCGTAATCAATGTTTCCTGCATCTGCAAGGAACGAATACCGCAAGCTTGTCACATATTGCTGATCCTCCAGTGCATACGTAAACACATTAGGATACCGTTCGGAAAACAATTCCCGATCCGCTAGCGCTTTCTCCTTCCAACGAAAACTGCCTTCGAGCAGTTGCCAAACCGATCTTGGCAAATAAGGATGACTTTCCAAAAAATTAAGCATTCGTTCGTTAACGGAACTTTGAAGATTTAAATTCCACATGACATCGTCATTCATCAGTTTCAACCAATTATCTGTATCTATTCGTGTTATGAAAGTGTGGTAAATCGTATTGACCTTACCCATAAACTCATTTAATTGATGTTCAGGACTGTGAGGTGCATGATCCTGCTCTTGCAGGATCATGATGCGATGAGGTACAGACACATGCTGACTTTCCTGCTGATGATCAACCCCTTGCATTACGATCCGAGGTGAGATGGATACTCGCTGATTTTCCTGCTGCTCATCTTCTTCCTCCGAAAGAATACGGTTGACTGATCGGTCACTCTGCTGTTTGGCCTGCTTAAGCGCTTGATCATAAGCTTCCCGCAGCCGTTGATAACCCACTGGGTCATCCTCAGGGTGATGGAGCTTTAACTGCTTCGCGTAAGCTCTCTTAATGACGGAACGATCACCACTCGGATTTATTCCCAGTATATCCCAAATATGCATGAGTAGTCATCAGTCCTTTTTTCGTAAATATAAAAACATCATAACTAAATTTAGGAGTTAAGTTAAGGATTTTAAAACCTTGGTTGGAAGATGCCTTTCAAGGTTTTTTGTGGTTTTGTTTTCGTTGATAGGAATCATTGTAAAATGATAACATCTGTAGAAGAATTGAGAAGTACTTTGCTGGTATGGTACACTCTTTTGTATGGGTTGGGAAAAATATCCTTAACTATTGAGAATATATTCCATTTAAGTTTATACAGGGGTGCAAGAAGCATCATGATGAAACAAAAAATATATGCAATGGTTAAAAAGAGTGGTAAAGGTGTACCTATGTCCTTAAATGCAGTATTAGCAGAGGAATTTAATGATAATAACCCAATGCCAGATATGAATTATGAGTGGACGATTAGTCACGGTACAGAAAAAGTTAGATTTCCAGAACATTTATTTTTAGTTTGTAAAGAAAAAATACTTAGTTTTGATTTCTATGCAGATTTTGACGGGTATATTGTCTCTGATGATTTTTTGCGGATATTTCTCAAATATATGTTGATCGATGATTATCAAATGATTCCGCTAGAAACTTTATCATGGAAGGGTACACAGATCACAGATAAAAAATATCACTATTTAGTTCCTAATAAAAAGGAAACGTGGATCGATTATAACCATTCAAAATACGATGTTGACGAGGGGAAAACCAAAGAGCAGGTAATTAGTAGAGATGGTGCGTTTGTCAGAAAATTCGAGGAAATCATATTAAAAGAATCTGAAGTAGACAAAGAAGTCTTTGTTCTAAAAGGTTCATTATTGACCAGGTTTTTATTTTGTAGCGAAATATTCAAAAACGAAATTGAAAAAGAACATTTGGTGGGCGTGGATTTTATTCCAATTGAAGAGTTACCTGCTTATTATAATAAGAAATATTTTTTATAAAAATGAAGTAGAGAAAGAAATACTAAGAGTTCTCGCAAGTATGCGGTCAGCAGTAATAACTGGCTGGCTATTTTGATGTTTAATAATCGAGGTGGTTTACGTCGTGGGAAAATTAGTTGCAAGTAACAATAATGAAATTTGGCAATTATCCATTTCTTCAGATTATCCCGATAAGTATTGGATTAAATACGATTCAAGTTCAAATATCGATTATTCGATGTTTGAAGAAGGAAAAAGGATCGATCAGATTGCAGATATACCCGAGTTCTCTATTACAGGTAAGTTCAATGAAGAAAAGTTTTGTGAATTTGATTATCTAATTAGTGGGAATGGGCCTAAGATCGTAAGCCCGAAGTTTTCCAAACTTATTATGACTAATTTTAGTAGCGATATTCAACTGATTGGAGCGAAATTACGAGTAAATGGGAAAGAACTCACAGGTTATCATGTAATTAATATTACAAACAGAATATCTTGTATGGATCCAGAATTATCAGAGTATAAGCCATTATTAAGTTATCTACCTAATGGGTCAATAAAAATTACAAAACTTGTGATTTCAAAAAATAAGTTAACAACATCAAATATTTTCAGACTAGCAGAGGACGACACAATTATTCTAGTTAGTTCAACTTTTGTACAGGAATGCGATAACGCAGGAATAAGAGGTATTTCCTTCAAGGAAGTCACTGTTAATTAATACTTTCTATTAGATAGTACAAGACAACGATGAGGAGGCAACTCATGAATACATTAGAAGAATCTATACTGCAATTTATTCAATCTTATACACAATCCAAGCAGCCTTTTGAGTTCTTTATTAAAGAAGGTGAAATTGTCCATCAACCTAATTTGCCAAAAGATTTAATCGATGTCCGAATTCCACTGTCTAATGAGCTGAAGTATCTTTATGAGAATTTTCGTATTCATGGCCCTGTAAGAGAAGACAATCATCAATTGGATGGTGTCGATATTGATCTTGGAAACAACGTTCTATATCTCTATGCTCCGGACCGTTTATTAAAAAGACAATCAGGTTATAGGTGGATTGATAAAGAAGGACAGTATGATGAAGATCCTAGTTGGAATCCCCATTGGATTGTAATCGCAGATATTGATTCTAATCCTATTGTAGTTGACAGTAGTCTTACGAACTCGCCTGTATTTGCAAGTTATGAAGGCGGAGAACTGTTTTCTGTATCGGATTCGTTGGCTCGTTTTTTTGATGCACTTTCTGTTGTCCTTCAGGTATCTCATGCATTTAACGGTGAAATCATAGATGATGAAACGTTTGAGGTCAAAAGCGAATATGTAGATCAATTGGAAAAACGGTTAGAAATATTACTAGGAAAAGATCATACCGATAATCTATTGGACTATTTGTCTATACGTGAAAAATGATCATGGCATGAAAAGGGGATGAGGGCGACATGATGCCAGTAAATATCAAATTTAATCATCGACTTATTCAGAAAGCACTGAAAAGATACAAGTATTACGAAAATATAGATCTAATCAAAGATGATGAAATATTCTATGAGGCTTATTCACTACGAGGGAATAGACATAAATTTAAAAATGATCTTTTTACAATGATTGGTATTTTGGGTTGGGGACCCGCTGGACATCATATCGCGGCGAAAAATCTCTTATTTCAAGGCCATGATAACTGTTGGAAATATTTCGAGAGAACCGCCCTTTTTTGGGCATTAGCGCATTTAAATGATCCCTTTATCGATCATATAGCCCCCCAACTAAATTACGCTCTATTTGTTGAACGTGAGGACATATTAGCTCTTTTACTAGAGAAGTCAGTTCAATATTTAGCAAGAGAAGAATATGTGTCGGACAAGGAATATACGGATCAAGAGGTATTTTCAAGTACCCATCTCATCCATTTTCTAATCGAAAAATGGGGCATGGATAATCCTGTGAGAGAAAAAGTAATGCAATACGGAAAGGGCCTGGGGATCTATCAAAGAATTGTAGATGAATGGGACAACTCATTTCAGGAGATCGAGCAAGACTATTGGGATCTTTTGTGCGAACACCACTTAAACGGGCTAAGTTTAACAGGAAGTACGCGAGAAAAGGAAGAGTTTATATCGTATGGACTAGTTCCTATGGAATTACTCAACGTGTTCAAGGTAAGAAAAAAACTAGGATTAGATATCCCTGAGATTAAGCATGAGCTGTTCCATACACCAATGGCTACATACCCCGTATTGCCAACAGGCTATAACGAAAAATTGGACGTCAGATTTCAACTTATTGAACGAACAATGATAGAGAAGAAAAGGTTTACTATGGATGAGATCATCGCGCTACTAAAGGAACAACATGGTGAAGACTCAGATATCTTTTACTAAACTTCGAGATGGTTAGGTATTTAGAATCGAAATCCGGGTGCAAATAAAATGAAAAAATATAGTTTTAATGAAAATATTCAGGCGTTTGAAATAGATCCCCAGTTTATTAAAGAAGGAGTTAAACAGGCTGAGAAAAAAGGATATTCTTCAATAAGAATCATCTCCTTAAATGATAATAAAGGAGAAAGATACGATCTGGATTTAACGCCGATGGAAGATAAAAGCTTCATCAATGCAGTTAGTATATCAAACACTTTTAAAGTGAAAAACTTTAATATTGATGCATTATATACACTAGATAAATTGACTAAGTTAATTTGTAATCATGAGAAGATCATATTTGACTATTCAATGCTTCATACCATCGAAGAATTGTATATCGATTATAACGAGATGAGCTTGAACTTCAGTTCTTTAAAGGCATTGAAGCACGTTACGATATTTGGTTTATCAGAGAATGATTGCGCTCTTATAAAGGGATTTCACCATTTAGAAAGCTTGTATTTAAGTGGAGGGAATTTTGAAAGTTTGAATGGTGTAGAAAATCTTCAAAATTTGCGTATTCTAAAATTAAATTATTGCTCTAAAATTTCAGACATTAAGCTCGTTTTTAATCTTCAAAAATTACATACACTGCATGTTGAAAAGTGTAAAAGAGTAAACGATATTGTTGTGACAAATGATAATCATTCATTAGAAAATGTATTTGTATCTGAGGTAGAGTCGTTGTTGTTTATTGAAAAGTTGAAGAACTTAAAAAAGCTAAAGTTCTGGAACTTAAAAGATGGTAACTTATTACCTGTTATAGAGAAAAGTCCACCATTAGAAGAAGTAGATTTCTTCCCTGACAAAAAACATTACAGCCATAAAAAAGAACAAATTGAAGCGATTCTACATAGAATGAATCCTTGAATTTCCAAGGGGGATAAGATGTGCCGGTAAATAGTAGTTATAGTCATCGACTTATTCAAAAAGCGATTAAGTGGTATAAATATGACGAATATCCTGATCTCATAAAAGCCAACGAAAGATTTTATAAAATTTATTTATTTAGTACAGAAGGCAAAAAAATAAAAAAGGACCTTTCGACTTTAGACAGTGTATTAAGTTGGGGGCCGGAAGGTACTCATATTGCTGCAAAAAATCTTTTGTTTCAAGAAAATGATGATTGTTGGAAATATTTCGAGAGAACCGCAGTTTATTGGTCAATATCGCATTATGATTCCATTATCGATAGTATAGCCCCCCAACTAAATTACGCTCTATATGTTGAACGTGAGGACTTACTAGCTCTTCTACTAGAGAAGTCAGAACAATATTTAGCAAGAGAAGAATATCTGACGGATAAGAACTATACGGATCAAGCGGTATTTTCAAGTACTTATCTCATCCATTTCCTGATCGAAAAATGGGGCATGGATAATCCTGTGAGAGAAAAAGTAATGCAATACGGAAAGGGCCTGGGGATCTATCAAAGAATTGTAGATGAATGGGACAACTCATTTCAGGAGATCGAGCAAGACTATTGGA
>NZ_VNJJ01000003.1:166054-524767 GCF_007786475.1 Cohnella terricola
AAAATGGGGCATGGATAATCCTGTGAGAGAAAAAGTAATGCAATACGGAAAGGGCCTGGGGATCTATCAAAGAATTGTAGATGAATGGGACAACTCATTTCAGGAGATCGAGCAAGACTATTGGAATATTTTATGCGAACACCACTTAAACGGACTAAGTTTAACAGGAAGCACACGAGAGAAGGAAGAGTTTATATCGTATGGTCTTGTTCCTATGGAACTTCTCAACGTGTTTAAGGTAAGAAAAAAATTAGGATTAGATATCCCTGAGATTAAGCATGAGCTGTTCCATACACCCATGGCTACATACCCCATTTTGCCAACAGGCTATGATGAGAAGTTTGACGTCAGATTTCAACTTATAGAACGGACAATTAAAGAGAAGAAACGGTTTACTATTGAAGAGATTATGGCGCAAATAAAAGAAGAGTATGGTGAAGGATCAGATATCTTTTACTAAACTTATGGAAGAGGATGGGTAGCATGAACAAATCAGCATTCTTGCAGCTTAGCCAAAAGTTATCCCACGATATAGAAGCGATCATCCGAGAAGAGATTACATCAGCTGTAGACCAGCCAACCGATTATTATGTGAACAACAAAGATCGTCTCGAAGAAAGAGGCATAGAGGAGCCTAATAAGGAGATGATCTGGATCGCTTTGGTTAATTTATTAATCGAAAATGATCTTGCCTTTGAAATCGATTGGAAAGAGACAGGAATCTACGTTTGTGATGTAGTGGAGGGATTATTAGATAGGAAAAAATTACCTATAGTAGATTGGGAAGAGCTAGAAGATGAAAGCTTTAATAAGATGCCATCTGATCAATTTCTCGTTGAGGTCGCTAAGAAATTAAGATCAGCCAATCTCGCTCTGGCTCATATGGATATTGGTAGTGACAGCTATGTTTTGATTGTTGTACCTACGGCGGATATGAGTGAAATTAAGCGGTTGGCACAGCAAGCAGAGGTAACTATAGGTGAATTTTAGGTAGCACTGATAATGGAATATTAATTTATATGAGGAGTGATAATCTGAATGGATCACACGATGAACTTAAAATATTTTAATAGAGCACTTAGAAAATATAAAAAGCACGTGATCTCGGAGGAACAGGTTCAAGAAATATTAGATGAAATAAAAAATGATATTGATGAGAAGATACAAAATAAAGATAAAAACGATTTGGTACTGTGTCTCAGAAATGCTATAGGTGTTCATCTTGAACAAAATGCAAAAACTAAAATATTAAATGGGGAAGCGGCCTGGGAACTGATAGAGCAAGAAGTTTTTTGGCTCATACAAGCCATCAAGAGTGTGCCGGCTAGTAAAGAGGTCAGTGCAAGAGAACTTGGAGGGCTTATCGGTTTATCATTACTGTGGGATCATCAGGAGATTGCTGAATTAATATATCTCTATGCAAGTAATATGTTGTCTAAGGATCGGGAGTATTACTCTGAAGAAAAAACCCATCACGTATTTATGACATGCCTGTATTATAAATGGAAAACAGGCGAGATGCCTCCATTATTCGATATATTGCCGGAAGATCACATCTATCAAAGACTAATGAAGAATTGGTATCAAACAGATCAATTAGCCGAATTGCTCTATGAAGTGTGTGAATTCCATATTTATAGTGCGAGTGATACACCGGAGAAAAATAATGAAATTTTGTTGTTTGACCATATTCCGTATGATTATTACTGCATCAAATTAGTTAGGGAAAAGGAAGGCTTAGAAACGCCAAACATTGAACATCCCTTACTTCAAACAGCATTAGCAAATATCCCAACTAGCAGTCCAGGGTACAATCCAGAAACGGATGAGATCCTGCAATACGTACTTCGGAATGAAAAGGTACCTGATTGGCAACGTATAATACGATAAATTGTGAGGATGAGAATATCATGAATAAATCCGCATTTCTTCTGCTAAGCGAAAAGTTATCCTATGATTCGAAAGCAATCGTACTTGAAGATGTTACTTTAGCCGTCGAACATCCAGACCTATATATGGAGAAATATCAAGATCGTCTTGAAGAAAGAGGCATCGATGAGCCGGTGGAGGAATTGGCTTGGATCTCTCTAGTTGATGTATTGATTGAACATAAATTGGCCTTTGAAGTCGATTGGAAGGCGACAGGAATCTATGTTTGCGACGTAGTTGATATATTATTGCACAGAAAGAAAATATCGCTAATAGATTGGGAAGAGTTTGAAGATGAAGACTACAGCGATATGCCGTCTGATCAATTCTTCCAAATCGTTGCTAACAAATTAAGCGAAGTCAATCTCGCTCTGACCTATTTGGATATAGATAGTGACTGTTACGTTTTGATTGTTGTACCTATAGAAGATATGAGTGAAATCAAGCGGTTGGCACAGGAAGCAGAGGTAACTATCGGTGAATTTTAGGTAATGATATTGTACTAAAATGCTAAATAGAGGGGGTAAAAACTATCACGAATAGAAAGCAAATATATGCTATGGAAGGGAAAAGCGGTAGAGGAGTTCCTATTTTTATGAAATCCGTATTAGCAGAGGAGTTTAATGAGAAGAAACCAATGCCGGGCATGGATTATAAATGGGTTAAAAGTCAAGGTACAGGAAAGGCTGAATTTCCAGATAAATTGTATCTAGTTTGTAAAGAAAGATTATTGCTTTTTGACTATTTTGCTGATTTTCAAGGTTTTATAATTTCTACTGAATTCTTGAAGCTATTTAATAGATATTCATCCATGGAGGGGTATCAGTTAGTTCCTTTGGAGACTATTTCGTGGAAAGGTAAGAAGATTACAGAGAAACAATACTATAATTTGTTTCCTTATCATAAGGAGAAATGGGTGGATTATCAAACGTCTGTATTCCAAATTAAACAGGGGAAAACATTAGAAGATGTCATCAACAAAAACGGACTATTAATAAATAAGTATGAAGAAATAAAATTAATAGAATCAGCAATGAATAAAGAGGTATTCACCTTAAGCGGTGCACATCTGAACAGTTTTTTATTTTGTAGTGAAGAGTTTAAGCATGAATTGGAAAAAGCAAAATTAGTAGGAATTGATTTTATTTCAATTGAAGAGTTCCCAACTTATTATAATAAGAAATATTTATATTTCTTATAAAACGCTATACTTTAATTATAACAGGCCTAATTTATGCAAATCGCATTAAGATAGGCCTGTTTCATATTTTATCAGTGGAGAAGGAACCTATAGAAAAATGAATGTAAATGCGGGAGGGAAATGTAATGGATAGCAAGCTCAGAATATCGCTTGATTAGTGAAGGTTCAACATTTATTCTATTTCGGAGCAGCAAATATTTTAGGAGGTCATAGCGATGACACAGCAGAGCAGAAAGAGAATGGACTGGAAGGAAGGAGTATGGCTCAATCTCCCGCAGTCTTCCCGTGAGGAAGGCGAGGCACTTAAGGTTATGCCCGAGAAGGGCGGAGATTTCTGGAAAAAGACACTGTATGGCTTTGAATTCGAAAACGGGCCGGCATTGCTAGCAGATTGGGATTGCAACACGGCAGTCGAAGTATCTTTTCATCTAGGTTCCTTTAAGGAGTTGTACGATCAGGCAGGCCTGCTGTTATATCATGGTCCGGGACAATGGATTAAAACGGGCATAGAAATCAACGATGGCATTCCCCAGCTTGCCGCGGTTGTTACGGATGGTTATTCCGATTGGTCGCTTGCGGCTGTACCGGAATGGGCGGGAGAAGAAGTTACCGTGCGCGCTTCGATTATTAAGGATGCCGTGATTATTCGAGCTCGGAGTAAACACCATGCGTGGCGGACGATTCGGGTTGCGCGGTTTCCATACCCGACAGGTAATCAAGCCGGTCCTTATTCTTGCTCGCCCACCCGCGAGAGCTTTGAGGTAACGTTTACCCGCTGGGACATTACCGCGCCGGATCAGGACCTTCATATCGATCCACCAAATGTCTGATTAGGACAAATGGTACAATGTGAATATCAAGTAGAATCGCTTATCGGAAGGATGTTAAGCATGAACGAATCGAATCAAGAATATATTGTCATCTCGGGTGCAAGGGAAAACAATCTCAAGAATGTATCCTTGCGCATTCCGAAGCGGAAGATTACGATCTTCACCGGAGTATCCGGTTCCGGCAAGTCATCGATCGTGTTCGATACGATCGCCGCTGAATCCCAGCGTCTGCTGAACGAGAACTTCAGCATGTTCGTCCGTACTTTTCTGCCACGATTTCCGCAACCGGATGCAGACGCGCTTGAGAACCTGAGCATGGCCGTTATCGTGGATCAGAATCGGCTGGGCGGCGGCTCCCATTCCACGATGGGCACGATCACCGATATCTCTCCCATTCTCCGTCTTCTCTTCTCCCGGGCGGGTCAGCCCCATGTCGGACCGGTAAACATGTTTTCCTTTAACGATCCGCAAGGCATGTGTCCGGAGTGCAACGGGATTGGCCGCAGGCTGGGCGTGGACATGAGCAAGGCGGTGGACAAGTCGAAGTCGTTGAATGAAGGGGCAATCATGCTGCCGGGGTATACGGTGGACAGCTTAGATTGGTCGATGCTCGTGCAGTCGGGGCCATACGATCCAGCCAAGAAGCTGAGCGAATATTCGGATGAGGAACTGGAACAGCTGCTTTACGGCAAAGCAAGGAAAGTGGCGACGCAATTCGGCGGAAAGATGATTAACATCACGGTGGAAGGCGTTATCGAGAAGTTTACCAATAAATACATCAAGCAGGATCTGAAAACGAAGTCCGAGCGCACGCAACAAACTGTCGCGCCGTTTATCACCGAGGGGACCTGCTCCAGCTGTCATGGCGCGAGACTGGGACAAGCCGCGCTCAATTGCAGGATCAATGGACACAACATTGCGGAGTTGTCCGCCATGGAGGTCGGACAGCTCATTCGCGTCATTCGGGAGATTGACGACGCGATCGCCGCGCCGGTCGTTAATGCGCTGTCGGAACGGTTGCAGCATCTGGTGGATATCGGACTTGACTACTTGACGTTGGACCGTGAGACGGATACTTTGTCCGGCGGCGAATCGCAGCGCGTCAAGATGGTCAAGCACTTGAGCGGTAGCCTGGTAGATGTCACTTATATTTTCGATGAGCCTAGCGTTGGCCTGCACCCTCGCGATGTCCACCGGTTAAATGAATTGTTGAAGAAGTTGCGCGACAAGGGCAACACCGTTATCGTCGTCGAGCATGATCCCGATGTGATCAAGGTGGCGGACCATGTCGTTGATGTCGGACCACATGCCGGCAGTCATGGCGGTACGATCGTATTTGAAGGAACTTTCCAAGGTCTGCTAGAGTCTGGTACGCTGACAGGCACCCATATGAAGCGTCCGCTCCAACTCAAAAACGATTGCAGACAGCCGACAGGCAAGCTTCCCATCAAAGAGGCCACATTGCACAATCTCCGCAACGTAAGCGTTGATATTCCAACCGGAGTGCTGACCTTAGTTACGGGCGTCGCCGGTTCCGGCAAGAGTACGCTGATTAACGATGTATTCCTGGGCCAGCATCCGGATGCGATCGTCATCGACCAATCGGCTGTAGGCGTGTCGACACGCTCGAACCCCGCGACCTATACGGGCATCATGGATGATGTGCGCAAGGCGTTTGCTTCCGCGAACAAGGTGAACCAAGGCTTGTTCAGCTTCAACTCCAAGGGGGCGTGCGAGAACTGCCAAGGTTTGGGCGTCGTGTATACGGACATTGGATACCTTGATAGCGTGAAACTGCCATGTGAAGTATGCGGTGGTAAACGGTTTAAGGAAGAGGTTCTTGAATACAAGCTGAACGGCAAATCGATTGCGGAAGTACTGGAGATGACTGTAGAGCAGGCATTGGACTTTTTCCAGCTAAAAGAAGTCGTGCGCAAGCTCCAGGCCATGAGCGATGTGGGGCTGAATTATATTACCCTCGGCCAGCCGCTCAGCACGCTTTCGGGCGGGGAATGCCAGCGCATCAAGCTGGCGAGCGAGCTGCATAAGAAGGGCAGCATCTACGTCATGGACGAGCCGACGACCGGCCTGCATATGTCGGATATCGGTCATCTTCTAGCAATCATGAACCGCCTCGTGGATGCCGGCAATACGGTGATCGTCATCGAACACAACCTTGATGTGATCAGCCAAGCGGATTGGATCATCGATATGGGGCCGGACGGAGGGAGCAAGGGCGGCCAAGTGGTGTTCGAAGGCACGCCTTCGCAGATTATTCATGAGCAGCAGTCGATTACGGGAAGATATTTGAAGTAATCATCAATAAAACAGGTCACTTCATAGGAGTTTGTGCTCCTCAAGTGATCTGTTTTTACTAGTTCTAGTAAACGAATTAGGAATAAGAGAAAGAGGAGAACGATGCAAGAGAATTTCCGCATAAAAAGACACGAGGTTGAAAAAAGCGATGAGAGTTACTTTCAGGGTGTCAAAGACTGCATTCCTACGTTATTGGGTTACTTGAGTATCGGATTTGCCGCAGGCGTAGTCGGAAAAACTTCAGGACTAAGCATAGCCGAAATCACCCTATTGAGCTTACTTGTCTATGCTGGATCGGCTCAATTTATCTTTGCCGGGATGATTGCAGCGAACGGCTCGGCTACTGCTATTATTTTTACGATTTTCTTTGTTAATCTTCGCCATCTTTTACTTAGTGCGGCCTTATCGCCTTATTTTCGTCATCTTACTCCCTTCAAGAACATTTTGATAGGTTCTTTACTCACGGATGAGACATTCGGCGTTGCCATGAATCAAACAGCGAATAAGAAATCGATCAGTGAAAAATGGATGCATGGTCTAAATATAACAGCTTATTTAAATTGGATCATAGCCAATATAGCTGGAGCTTTTTTCGGACAATGGATTAAAGATCCTCATAAATTAGGTTTGGATTTTGCATTGCCAGCCATGTTCATCGGCCTTCTGGTTCTGCTGATGGTGAGCCGGGCGAAAATTGCCGTAGATGTTGTAGTTGCAATAAGCGCCGTTGTCATCGTTGTAGGCGTAACTTGGTTGTCATCCGCGAGTGTAGGTGTCATACTGGCTACAATTATGGCTTCGTCAATAGGAATGGTGGTGGAAAAATGGAAGTAAGGTGGCCAATTCTATTGATTATTATTGGGGCAGCTGTTGTTACATTCTTACCAAGAGTGCTTCCGCTTATTGTTCTCAGCCGCATACAGCTACCCGAATGGGGAACGCGTTGGTTGAAGTATGTTCCAATCTCAGTCATGGCGGCCTTGGTCGGGCAAGAAATATTTATGCGAGATGGAGAGCTTATTCCCTTACAAAATAACTTCGAGCTATTCGCTGCATTTCCGACTTTCGTTACGGCTTTATTGACACGCAGCTTATTAGGAACTGTAGTGGTCGGGATTATATCTATCATGGTGTTGCGTTTATTGTTTTAATGACTACACTCGAATCAAAAACCCCACGCAGATTGCCGTGTCCTTCCAATCGAATTGTTCGTCAAAGAAAGGGAGTTGGGTTATGCTTTGGACGTTAGAAGAAAATCGTGCTGCGATCGCTAGATTATTCGCGGACAAGCGCGTGATGCTTGGAGATAAGAAATGGAATACGTTGATCGATGAACTAAGCGCAGTCCGCTATGAAACGATTAAGAAGATCGACGTATTGCCTAAGTCTCCCATAGGTGTACTCGATTTGAATGCGATAGAACGAACGCGACTAAATAAGAATGAAGATATGAAATGGTTACTCATTAAGCAGAAGTACGGCGTATAAAGGGACGCGATAAGAATAAAAACATCAATTCTGGAGAAACTCCCTCTAACTGGGGGTAGTTGATGTAGAAATCGCCATTCGAACGATCGCTTCATTTGTATTTTTGTTGATTTTGACTCGATTTCTTGGAAAAAAACAAATCAGTCATATCACATTATTCAATTACATTACCGGGATCACCTTCGGCTCGATCGCTGCATCAACTGCGTTTTCTATGCTGAATTGCAAAGCGATGGCAGAATTCACGTGGATATAAAGAACGATTAATGGCATTAACCATCCGTATGCTTGACGCTTATGAGAATATGAATTACATTTATCATATACATATTATACTATTATGTATACTAAACAGCTAGAGATGAAAGGTGATCGACATGATTGATATGATTATCATCGGAGGAGGACCGAGCGGCATGTTCGCCGGTTTCTATGCGGGCATGCGGAAAGCAAGCGCGATGATCTTCGACAGTATGCCTCAACTGGGAGGGCAGTTGGCAGCTCTGTATCCGGAAAAACACATATTCGACGTAGCGGGATTTCCGAACGTAACAGCACAAGAACTTGTAGATCGCTTGGAACAACAAATGAATGCATTCGAGGTTCAGGTTCGGCTGGAAGAGAAAGTTCAGCAAGTGATTAAAGAGGAGGAACGCCGATTTAAGGTGATCACGGATAAAGGAGTCTATTACGCACGCTCCATTATTATTGCAGGAGGCGTCGGCGCTTTCGAGCCGCGCCAGTTGGAACTTCCCGAAGCGGCTGCATACATAGGAAAAGGACTTCATTACTTCATAGGCGATCTACAGGGTTTCGCTGGGAAAGAAGTCGTCGTGTGCGGAGGCGGAGACTCCGCGGTCGATTGGTCGCTTATGTTAGAAGGTGTCGCAAAACGCGTCACTCTTATTCATCGAAGGGAGAAGTTCAGAGCGCACGAGCATAGCGTAGAGAAACTTATGAAATCCAGCGTGAACGTTCTGACTTCAATGGAAGTTAGGACGATTCATGGAGAAGCCTGGTTGAACGAAATTACGATCGCGAACAACAGGACCGGGGAAGAACAAATCGTGCCCTGCGATTCTCTGATCATCAATTATGGATTTGTCTCAACGCTAGGTCCGGTCACAGAGTGGGGGTTGGATATTCAACAAGGGTCTATTCGGGTGGATTCTAAAATGCAGACGAACATCCCAGGAATATTCGCCGCCGGCGATATTACCACCTATCCTGGAAAATTGAAGCTAATCGCCGTTGGCTTCGGAGAGGCGCCTACGGCGATTAATAACGCGAAAGTGTATATCGACCCGCAAGCCAAGCTATCTCCCGGACATAGCAGCCATATGAGTTTCAAGTAATATCATGAAATTGGAACGCCGTATAGGCATTTTCCATATGTTGTAGATGTGTTTTTCAATTTACGACAAAGGAGCATGCAATATATGAATGGATATGCATACTATGGCTATCCGCAAGCCTATGCCTCGTTCCTAGCTCCGCAATTTTATCGAAATGAACATGTACAGCGCAATGAGTCTCAGTTATTGCCGAAAAACGTGATGTACACGACAGCGGTGGAACCCAAATTTACCGAGCATTTGATTCAACACAAAGGATTAATGGTTAGCATCACGACAACTGTCGGCAAATTGATAGGAACTTTGGCTGATGTATTCATAGATCACGTAGCGCTTGTAGTGGATGGAAAAACGCATCACATCCGATTAAGCGGAATCGTATATTTTGAAAAAGCCGTTGAGAAATAAACCGTGAACGAGAGCCGAGCTACAGCTTAGTGAGGCTCATACATATCGAATGAAATCCGCGATTATCGCGGATTTTTTATTTTGATCCCAAAAAAATCAGATTGACTGGCAAAGAGAAACCGATATATACTAATTTAGTAATTTAGTAATTTTGTAAATTAGTAAATGAAATGAGGAAGTGAAATGTTTTCCAACCGTTATGTTCGAACGATTATCCTTTCCCGAGTGATGTTGCAGTTGGGGATTTGGATCAGAAATTATGCCGTCCTCCTTTATGTGACCGAATTGACGAATAATAATGCGGTTTATGTATCGCTGATTTCGGTTGCGGAATTTGCTCCGATCTTTCTATTCGGCCTCATAGGAGGGACCTTTGCCGACCGATGGCGGCCGAAGCGGACGATGGTATGGAGCGATCTGTTGTCTTCCTTGTCCGTTGTGGCCGTGCTGCTTGCCGTCATGAACGGGAGCTGGATTGCCCTTCTCGTCGGATCTTTTGTATCCGCTAGTCTGTCTCAATTTTCTCAACCGTCGGCGATGAAGCTGTACAAGCGGCATGTGCCGGGCGAACAACTTCAGGGCGTGATGGCGATGTCCCAAACGGTTGTCGCTGTCTTTACGGTTCTCGGTCCGGTTGTCGGTACGTTTATTTTCCTTCAGTTTGGCATTAGCGTCTCTTTGATCCTCACGGCAGTTCTGTTTCTAGGGTCATCATTTATTTTATCGTCGCTTCCCCGAGACGCGGAGGAGGCAAGATCCGGCGGTTCAGGCGGCTTTATGAAGGAATTGGCTGCCGGACTGCGGTATATCGGGTCCAATCAATCCTTAAGAACGCTAAGCTTGACTTTCGCGGCTGTCGGATTGGCGTCGGGGCTGACTCAGCCGCTGCAAATTTTCCTAGTTATCGAGAAATTGGGACAGAACAAGCAATTTTTGCAATGGTTAGTTATGGCTAATGGGGCAGCTATGTTGGTAGGTGGGGCTGCCATAATGGGGATAGCCAAAAAGGTGAAGCCGCAGCTATTGCTCTTGATCGGCTTGCTTGTTACCGCTGTTTGTACGATTGGAATAGGCGCATCTACGATGATTTGGCTGACAATCGTTCTTTTGGTGATCAGTGGTTTGTTTTACCCTTGTATTCAAGGCGGAATCCAGGCACTAATCGTGCGGAACACGGAAGGGGCCTTTATTGGCCGGGTATCCGGAGCGATTATGCCTGTTTTTATGGGGATGATGGTGTCGGGCATGTTCATAACCGGCTACTTGAAGGAATCATTTTCTCTGTTGGCGATTTATGCGGCGAGCGGTATTTTAATTATGGTCGGTGCGATTTTGCTGCTTCCTCTTGTTAATAACGTTAAGGAGTGAAAGATATGGATATGAATAAGCGCAAGGAGTTGCTTGAGGAATTCAAGCAGATCAAGATTTATATGGGCGTCGCCCAAATCAAAAACAATGTAAACGGCAAAATCTACATCGACAGCTATCCTAACTTGAAAAACAAGTGGTTTACCCTTCGAATGCAACTGGACTCAGGGAGATTCGCGAACGCTGAACTGCAGAAGGATTGGAAAGAACTCGGAGCCGATGCGTTCTCATATGAGGTGCTGGAGCAGAAGGAAACAGACAAGGTGACCGATATGCGTTGGGAACGAAAGCAGATCTTAAAGCCGTGGTTAGAAAAGCTTCAACCCTATGGGGACAAAGGATATAATAAGCCTCCAAAGATTGACTGACGGTGAAATTCAGGATAAGATGTAACCGCCGATTAGTAATTTAGTAAATAGGTAAACGAAAAGAGGGAACTCAATTGAAAATACCTACTACCTTGAAGCATAAACCTGTAGTTGTGTCGGAGAACTATGACCAAATTGACGGCCGTCTCGCCCAAAACACGGATGCAAAAGGCCTATCATTAGGCTTGGCTCAATGGAACGATAGAGGGAAGGTCGATATTTCAGCCAAAGTATGGAGATATACGGGAGAAAAATGGTCAAGACAATCGGAGGAACTGCCACTCCATCGCGTTCTTGATTTATCCATTCTGATTTGCCGGTCGCTGGAGCATTTTCGCGATGCCTATCGTTATGAGAATTTATATGACCCGCAACAGCCCGTCATCGACAGGGTTGGTTTGCAAGGGGATGCAATGACCGTGGCTATATGTACGGACAATGAGCGAATTAACGAAGATATAAAGTTATTCAAACAAGCTTTGAGCGACGACGATGAACTGATCGGGGAACGTCTGAGAACGTTATCCAAAATATTAAAGGATATGGGGTATTGATTTTCCTTTTCCACCTTATGACGGGTTTCTGATCTGCTTTTTCTGGCAGAGCAGGAACCTTTTTTTGTTTTCGTACTTAATACATTCGTAATACTTTGCATAGAGAATCGTAAGCAGTTTCGCTTACTCTACTTTTGCAACATAAACTATTGGAGTGTGATAATGGTGATGAGAGGAAAAAAAGTAAACAGGTGGCGAATAAATTGACAGGCGATCTTTTATTCCTCTTCGGCGTATTTGCCGCAGGGCTGTTATCGTTTTTTGCACCATGTATTTTGCCGCTGCTTCCCGTATATATTGCCTTCTTGTCGGGAACCAGCGCGAACCTGGGACCGGCCGATTCCGGTTCCATTCGTCTCCGGCCAGTATTGATCATAAGGACAGTGTTGTTTGTCCTTGGGTTATCTACGGTTTTCATCTTTCTCGGTTTTGGCTCCGGGACGATCGGCACCGTGATCACAAGCTCTCGATTCATCGCGGTATGCGGAGCTGTCGTCGTAATATTCGGCATATATCAGACGGGATGGGTCAAGCTTTCTTGGCTAGAACGAGAAAGGAAGATTTCCAGCGATCGCATCAACAAGGGGGGATTTATTGGCGCTTTTCTGCTCGGGCTGACCTTCAGCTTTGGATGGACACCGTGCATCGGTCCGGTGTTGGCGGCCATTCTCAGTATCGCAGCCGGCGAGGGCTCGCCAGCTTACGGCGGTTTCCTGATGCTCATCTATACGCTGGGGTTGGCGATTCCCTTTTTGCTGATTTCTGTATTTTCGGATTTTATTCTTGCACGGATCAAACGGTTGTATAAATTCATGGGTATGATCAAGGCGATATCCGGCTGCATTTTCATCCTGATGGGAATTGTGCTTATGACGGATCGGCTCAATGCGATCGTCGTGTGGTTTCAGTAAATGGCTAGGGGGGATGTAACATGAAGATCTCAAAACAACTCATCAAATATGCGCTGGCAGCCGTAGTTTTGTTACCGGTTCTGTCCGCCTGCGGCATCAAGGAAACGATGCAAGGTTCCGCAACGGAAGAGGCATCCATGACAAGCAGCGGAAAGACGAATAAGGGAGAGACCGCTCCTTCGTTTTCCTTAAGCGATCTGAATGGCAATCAAGTCCAGCTTGCGGACTTCAAGGGCCAGAAGGTTTACGTGAAATATTGGGCCTCCTGGTGCTCGATCTGTCTGGCGGGGCTGGAGGACTTGAATACGCTGGCCGGTCAAGACAACGGTTTCCAAGTGGTTACGATTGTCACGCCGAACTATAAGGGAGAGAAATCTGCGAACGATTTTATCGAATGGTTCACCAATCGGTCCTATGACAATATTACCGTGTTGTTGGACGAGGGTGGGGTGTGGGCGAAGAAATACGGATTAAGAGGATATCCGAGTTCCTACTATATCGGCTCGGACGGCATTTTGGTCAAATCATCCCCCGGTCATGCTTCCAATGACATGATCGTGGAGACCTTCAAGGAAATAACGTGAGGGAGGACGCGATGGTCATGAGAAACGTTAAGTTAGGCTTATTCCTGGTCGCCATGATCCTGGTACTGTCCGCCTGCGGACGTATCAGCGCTGAGCAAACCAGACAGGAAGCAACGGGAATAACGACGGCCCTATCGGACAAGAAAGTTCAGATTCCCGAATCCGAGTTGCGCGACATCTACCTGGCTGGCGGCTGCTTCTGGGGCGTGGAGGCGTACATGTCCCGCATTTACGGTGTGTATGATGTAACCTCAGGTTATGCGAATGGAGAGGGCGAGAACCCGACTTATAAAGATGTGATCCGGGGTAAGCGCGGCTTCGCAGAGACCGTTCACGTGAAGTACGATCCGAAACATGTCACCCTACAGAAGCTGCTTGCCGATTACTTCCGGGTAATCGACCCCACCAGCGTGAATAAGCAAGGGAATGACCAAGGTATCCAGTATCGAACAGGGATATACTATACCGATGCCGAGGATGCCGAGGTCGTTCAACAAGCCGTGGCCCAGGAGCAAGAGAAGTACACCAAGCCGATTGTCACCGAGGTAAAACCTTTGCAGAATTATTATTTGGCAGAGGAGTATCATCAAGATTATTTGGAGAAAAACCCGAACGGTTATTGCCACATCGATCTCAGTATTCTGGATGAACAGGAGATTGTGATCGACCCATCGCAATATCCGCGACCGACCGATGAAGAATTGAAGCAACGGCTAACGGAAGCCCAGTATGCGGTGGCCGTCAACAATGATACGGAACGCGCATTCACCAATGAGTACTGGGATAATGATGCACCCGGGATTTATGTGGATGTTGCGACCGGAGAGCCTTTATTCTCCAGTCGGGATAAGTACGATTCCGGATGCGGGTGGCCGAGCTTCACTCAGCCGATCATCCCGGATGTTGTCAGATACCATGAAGATACAAGCTTCGGGTTAGTTCGAACGGAGGTGCGAAGCCGGGCGGGCGACATTCATCTCGGTCACGTGTTCGACGACGGACCCGAAGATCGAGGAGGGAAACGTTATTGCATCAATAGCGCATCTATCCGATTCATCCCGATCGCGCAGATGGACGAAGAAAACTACGGTTATTTGATACCCGTGGCGGAGTAATAGAAGCATACACAACAAACCCAGTACTGGCACAGTACTGGGTTGTTTTTTGCTGAAAATTGACAGTGCTTCAGACAAGAGATTGTTTAGCCTCAATGGCCTGCTGCAAGAACTGTTCGATCTCATTTTGAGATTTACGTAATTTATTCACATTCAGGCATGAAAGGATTTATAAATGTACAATCCACGCACCAGTCCGCTTTAAACACGGCAACTGTAAGTTCTGAGTTCTTAATCGCTTCATTAAATTCAGATTTTGAAGTGATTTTTTTCATTTAGATTACTCCCTTCTAGATCCAACATCATATAGTGACTACGTTTTTTAAAGATAATCATCAATTTTAAAGTTTTTATTAAGTCTAGCCGCGAGCTTTGGATAATAATTATCGCTGCTTAAACATTTCTTAACAATCAGGCAGTATGATGAGCGCTATGAATGCACAATGCTAAGGGGGATCGCTATGAAAAGCAATCACACTCAAAACTATTTAAATCATAAAAAAATTACGCCGTTGCAACACTATATTTTGATGCCGCTAGCCATGATTTTGTTTATTCTTGCTGTTATAAATATAATTGCGAGTAAGGGGACATTGCCTTCTATCTTATTTTTGTTAACAGCATTAAGTATTATTATTCTTGGAATACTCACGCGGATGTATGCGTTAAAGCTTCAGGATCGAATGATCTGGAGTGAAGTGAATTCCAGGCACTTACAGTTGACCGGCAAGCCTATTGATGCCAAACTGCATCTGGGCCAAGCGATCGCGCTGCGGTTTGCGGAAGACGATGAGTTCCTTCCACTCTGTGAGCGTGCGGTTAAAGAAGGCATGACTCCCGATTCGATAAAACGTCAAATCAGCCGGTGGCGAGCTGATCTATGGAGGGTTTGAAAACGGGAAATGGAGCAAAGAGGAAAGACCGTTCTAGTTGTTGAGGATGATCGGAAGATACGGAATTTGATCAAAATTTATCTCGAGAAGTCGGGGTTTGAAGTCATCGAGGCCGAAGACGGGTATGAAGGGCAACGCAAGTTTGAAACGTATGATCCATGTTTTATTATTATGGATCTCATGATGCCCAGACAAAGCGGAGAAGTTCTATGCCAGCGTATTCGTGGCGAATGCAAGAGCGATGTGCCCATCATCATGCTTACGGCCAAAGTGGATGAGCAGGAGCGGATTAACGGTCTTCGACTTGGTGCGGATGATTATGTGACCAAACCTTTTAGCCCACAAGAATTGGTTGTGCGTGTGGAGACAATTCTGAGGAGAACCGATAACCGTTGCAGTAAAATTAGTTATCGGGGACTCACCGTAAAGCCGCAGCGAGGGGAAGCCAAATACAATGGTATGCAATTGCCCCTGACGAAGCATGAATTTCGTCTGCTGCATTTTTTAATGAAGCATCCTAATCAGATTTTAAGTCGGGAACAGATTCTGGAGGATCTTTATCCGAATAACGAAAAGCTAGTCATTGATAGAACCATCGATGTACATGTCAGCAAACTTCGAGAGAAAATAAGCGAAGCAGGATGCTCTTCAGAATGTATTGAAACAGTTAGAGGCATGGGATATCGATTCGTAACTTTTTAGTGATCTATTAAATACGTGAACAACAACACTTGACTGCCGTCTGGCAGTTCTCTTGTTTTTTGAGGGAATTTATGGGGACAAAGGAATTGGGAGGATCGTTATGCCGTTTTCAAAGTTAAAGCGTCTGTGGTTTTGGAAGAAGAGCATCGTCTGGAAAATCATGATGATCAATGGAATCGTGATCGGGATCGTGATATGGATCGTCGGAGTTTCAGTAAAAGATTTTGCTTGTCTGCTGGTAAATCAATATAACTTTGTCGACCTGGAAAAACAGCATATTTTCAATCAAACGATGCATTTCTATTTATTGCGGGCAAGTCTGATCGCACTATTGGTGGCGGCAATTATTTATTATTTGCTCATGCGTAGAATTCAGATTCCGCTTCATAAATTAATGAAATCAACCCGAATGATGAGCGAGGGAAAGTACCCGGAGCCTATTCTAGTTACCTCGGAAGATGAGACTGGCCAGTTAAGCAGCCACTTTAATCAAATGATCCTTACGCTAAGTCAAACGGAAGAGAGCAGAAAGATGATGTTTAGCAATATCTCGCACGAATTGCGAACACCCTTGAGTAATCTCAATGGATATTTGGAGGCGCTGAGTGCCGGAGTGATTCAAGGCGATATCGAACTTTATCGTTCTTTGCATGATGAATCGTTGCACTTATCCAAATTAGTGGAACAATTGCACCAGCTTGCCGTTTGGGAAAATAGAAGATTCGTAAAACCACAGTGGCAGAAGGTAGACATGTACGCGATTGTACAAACCATCCATCAAAGCTTTGAATTGGAATTGAGGAAGTTGAAGATCAAAGTTGAAATCGAGGTCAGTCCAGCATTGGTGCAAGGGGATGAAGTTGGCTTAAGACAGGTCGTCACTAATTTACTGCAAAACGCAGTACAGTATGACCATGGCGGATGGATCCATATTACAGGCGTTAGGGTTGGGAAAGAATATTGCATTACGATTACCAATGCCGGCCAATTCATTCCACCCGAAAAAATCCCTTTTGTTTTCGAACGGCTATACCGGGTTGATTCTTCTAGGCAACGTGGTACAGGAGGTTCCGGGCTAGGGCTTGCCATTGCAAAAGAAATTGTGCAGCAGCATGGAGGAAGGATAGGCCTAACCCCGAAAGGGAACGAATACGCTTTCTGGTTTACCATCCCCATTTCACAATAACTTTAAAGAATCTTAAAAATGTGATGATACGATTTGATTTGAAGAGACGGAGGTGAAAAATTGAATGCTGTTCAGCTAGGCCCATTTCTTTTGAATTTTGACCTGCTCATGTTCATCCTTTCAGCCTTTGCCGCCTTTTTGGCCATAAGAATTCGAGTGCTTAGGCTCGACATAGAAGGAACGGTTGCCGAGAAATATTCTCGTGCCATGGTGCTTGGATTTTTGACTTGGAAACTAAGCTTAATGATTTGGGATCCGGTTTCTGTCATACAACAACCGATGTCGCTGCTTTATTTTGATGGAGGAGATTCGGGCATCGCATTGGCATTACTGGTTTCTCTATTATACGTATGGATGCGTACGCGCAAAGATCGCACTTCCGTCGCAATGAATCTGGATCTTGCAAGTGCGGGTTGGATTGCGGGCAGCGGTATCTATCATCTCTTGCATTTAACCATGGATACTTCGAATATGCTGTTTCATGTGCTTCATATCATTTTCAATAGTGTACTTGCTATTTGCCTATATGCAAATCATAAAGCTTCCATCGAAATGCATAAATTGGGTCAATTCTGGATGTGGTACAGCCTTGGGATGGCCAGTATTTATTTTGTTATGAAGGACAAAACGTTATTTATTATCGGTTTTACTAAAGAACAAGTGATCTATATCGTCATTTTTATCGTTGCATTAAGACTAAGCAAGAAACTGGATCACAAAAAGAGCAAGGAGGTTTATTGAATTGGAAAGCCCGACTATCGTCATCGCTCTAACTGCTGGAATTCTTTCTTTTCTCTCGCCTTGCGTTTTTCCGCTAATCCCAGCATATGTGTCGCATTTAACGGGTTCTCTCGTTCAAAACAATAAAATTAATGTAGACAAAAAAATACTGATCATTCGATCTATCAGCTTTATTCTGGGCTTCAGCGTCGTTTTTGTTGCGATGGGGGCGTCGGCAAGCTTGATTGGTCAATTTTTTGCCGCTAATCGAATGTTGATAGAGAAAATCAGCGGTTTGCTCATTATTGTTTTTGGGTTGCAAATGGCGGGGATCTTAACGCTTCGGTTCTTAATGCTAGATAAAAAATGGGTGAGCGTTAACCATACGAAGAAGGGAAATGCCAGTTCGTTTATTTTGGGGCTAGCCTTTGGTTCGGGATGGACGCCATGCGTCGGATTGGCTTTATCCTCTATTCTGCTGCTTGCCGGCTCGGCGGATACACTATATAGCGGAATGTTTTTGCTGTTAGTGTACTCGATTGGGCTGGGCGTTCCATTTCTTATTTTATCCGTAATGCTTACTTATTCATTGGGGATCTTGAAAAAAATAAATCGTTGGCTTCCGCTGCTATCAAAGATGAATGGTTGGATATTGATTGGCATGGGCCTGCTCGTCTTCACCGGGCAGTTGCAAAGGATTAGCGCGTGGTTATCGCAATTTGTCCCAATTTCGTATTAAAAGAGGTGTGGTATGAAAAAAAATAGTATAGCCATTCTAATTTTATTACTGGTTGTTGGTTGGGGTTTGTACGACTATAGCCAAAGCAATAAAGGGCAGAGCGCAACGACAACTCAACCTCAACAGACGGATGGCATTGAAATTGGCATTAAGAAAGGAAATCGAGCACCGAACTTTAAATTACTGAATCTAGAGGGAGAAGAAGTTGAACTTTCAGATTTCATCGGCAAGAAAGTGATATTAAATTTTTGGGCGACTTGGTGCCCGCCTTGTAGAGCAGAGATGCCGCATATGGAGAAAATCTATTCTAAAAATAGCGATGAAGTCGTCGTACTTGCCGTCAATGTAACGAGTTCAGAGAAAAGCAGCGGCGATGTGCAGAAATTTGTTGAAGACTTCAAGCTTACATTTCCTGTTGTGATGGATACAGATGGGAATGTCTCCGGTAAATATCTCGTTTATGCTTATCCAACATCCCTAATGATTGATTCGCAAGGAATTATTCGTGAAGTTTACTTAGGTGCAATGAATGAAGACATGATGAAAAAAGGAATATCCAATATGAATTGAGCAAAATAAATGAAAAAGCCGAAAAACCGAGCAATCGTATATGCTTGGTTTTTCACATGGCGGGAGCACTAAGCACAAAGACAACACTTGATTTTATTAAACGAATGAATATAATTATGTTTAAGCGATTAAACGAATGAACGTAATGAGGGGCCTATATGAGCAAGCCATTAGAGGATGTTCTGCAACAATTTAGAGACAGCATCCCTTTGCTGGATGTGTTGACCGATGAAAACCGTCAAGCCATTATTATGTTGCTGGCACAGCACAAATCGGGACTGAATGTGAATACGATATCGGGCCATATGAAATTGTCCAGACCGGCCATCTCCCATCATTTGAAGGTGTTGAGGCTATCTGGTTTTATTAAGTCCGAAAAAAAAGGCGTGGAAAATTATTATGTGCTGACTGTCCGAAAACCGCTTGAACAACTCAAAACATTAATTGCTGCCATCGAAGCTGAATGCAATGGATCTCAGTAAGTAACCAAAGACTTGTGTGAATATTTTTGCATAATTGGTTTATAAGTTTAAACTAATAGACATAATGGGAGAGATCTTATAATGAAAGCCATGATCATTGAGAAATATGGAAAAAATGTACCGTTAATATTGGCAGACCGGCCAATGCCACATATCGGAGAACATGATGTACTGGTGGAAATTCATGCAGCCAGCTTAAATCCTATTGATTATAAAATCAAAGAAGGGAAAGTCAGATTCCTGTTGAATTACAAATTTCCTCTTATCTTAGGAAATGATTTTTCCGGGATAGTAGTCAAAGTTGGCGAACGGGTGAGTGCATTTAAACCCGGAGATGAAGTTTACGGAAGACCCCGCAAAGATCGGATCGGCACGTTAGCCGAATTTATTGCCGTTCATGAGGAAGATATTGCGCTAAAGCCCAACAATCTAAGTTTCGAAGAAGCAGCATCCATACCTCTGGTTGGACTTACGACTTACCAAGCTTTTTCGGATATTTTGAATCTTCAAAAATACCAAAAAATCTTGATTCACGCAGGCGCAGGCGGCGTTGGAACCTTCGCCATTCAACTGGCCAAATTGATGGGAGCCTATGTCGCCACGACAGCAAGCGATAAAGGTTATGAGTTGGTCAAATCGCTAGGTGCCGATCTGGTCGTTAATTACAGAAAAGAGAATTTCGAAGAACTGCTTACCGGATATGACGCTGTTTATGATACTTTAGGGGGAGCAGCCTTGGAAAAATCATTCCGGATACTGAAGCCAAACGGACAGATCGTATCCATTTCCGGCATGCCAAACGCAAGATTCGGGAAAGAGCAACAATTGGGTTGGATCAAAACGACAATCTTGTCCATCGTAAGCCGGAAGATCACGGCTCATGAGAAGAAAAGCCAAGCGAAATATCATTATCTATTTATGAAACCGAGCGGAACGCAATTGAAAATAATCAAGGAATTTATTGAAGCAGGTCGCATTAAGCCTATTATTGATAAAGTTTATAGTTTCAAGGATGCAGGAGAAGCGTTTCGTTACCTAGAAGGCGGAAGCGCCAAAGGGAAGGTCGTCATTAGAATAAAATAAAACGGGATCTGCGATGGCAGCGACGAGTTTATATCTAGAATAGGGCCCTCTGCAAAGGAGGGCTCTTTTATTTGCTAGGATACTCTACGAATGGATTCAAGGTAAACAGGAAAAAACAACAGGGAGGTGATGGGGATTTGAGCTTCATTACGGATTATTTCACTCATTTACTTGTACAATATGGATACTGGGTTCTGTTCTTTGCCCTTATGCTTGAATTGATCGCTTTACCGCTTCCGGGAGAATTCATCATGACGTACGCTGGGCTCATCGTATATCAAGGGCAACTGAACTGGATATTATGCATTGTGGCAGCGGGTTTAGGTTCGTGTATCGGCATGACGATCTCCTATTGGATTGGATTTCGGCTTGGCACGCCATTTTTCGAAAAATACGGCCGTCGTTTTCATTTCGGACCGGAGAAACTGCATCATGTTTCTCGTTGGTACTCGCGATATGGGAACAAGTTGTTGTTGGTTGCTTACTTTATTCCCGGCGTACGCCATATGACAGGGTTATTTTCCGGGATTACAAGACTACCGTTTCGTAAATATGCTGCCTTCGCGTTTACTGGGGCCGTTCTTTGGGTGAGCATTTTTATTTCCCTAGGCAGATTACTTGGACCGAAGTGGGAAAGCTACCACCACGCCATTAATCGGTATTTGATCATCGCAGGGGTAATCATGTTCTGTATTTACCTTTGCATATATGTGTACCGCAAAAAGAAAGATGAACTGAAAGCGGCTTTCGACGGCTTCTTGGAAAAGGGAGTCACAAGATTTCATTCGATGGGAAAAGTAAAGTTCATCGTGGTTGCGGCATTCGCCTTTTTCGTGTTATTTACCTCGCTGCTTATCGGCTTAATCCAAGATTTCCTTGCGCACGAATTAACTGCATTCGATGAGGTAACGGTATTTATCGTTCAACAAATTTTCGACCAGAGTTGGACTGGGATCATGAACAATATCGCTTTATTAGGCTCCTATTCCTACTTTATCCCGATTATCGTCATTACAGGCATTTGGATCGCTCTCAAAGGAATAGACCGAACTCTCGAACTGACTATCTTAGTCGTTGTCACGCTTGCCGGCAAGGGGTTAAATGAGCTTCTACGAATTTGGTTTCATCGCGAAGGACCGAGCGGCGGATTTACCGTGTTGACCTTTCCTAGCCAACAAACTATGCTTGCCTTGACGATATACGGATTTGCCGCGTATTTGATCTTTCGTCATTACGGTAACTACGCGGTACGATTCATCGCCTTAATCGGAGTGATAACCGTCTGCTTTTCAGTCGGGATCTGCCTGGTGTTTCTGCAACTACAATATCCGAGCGACGTGGCGGCCGGCTACGTTTTCGGCGGAGTTTGGCTGAGTATGAGCGTGATATTGTTAGAAGTATTGCGAATGATCCGCGGATTGAAAAGGGAATGCCAATAGGCACTCCCTTTTTATTATCGCGTTCTATCCTTATTTACCCTCTTGAACAAACTGCTCTACGCGTGCCTTAATGGCATCGCGTACTGCATGGAACTGAGTCATGATTTCGTCTTCCGTTCCGGTCGCTTTCGCCGGGTCGTCGAACCCCCAATGCCATTTGATCACATTGGGATTGGAGATCACCGGACAATGTTCGTCGGCATGACCGCACAACGTAATCACATAAGTGGCTCGATTCAGAATCTCCGGATCAATGACATCGGAGGTATTCGTAGAAATATCAACCCCGTCCTCTGCCATGACTTTAACGGCACGAGGATTAAGTCCGTGCGCCTCAAGACCAGCGCTTTTCACTTCGTAAAGATGACCCCCAAGCGTATTCAAAAAACCGTCAGCCATTTGACTTCTGCAGGAATTGCCGGTGCAAAGAAAGTATACAAGCGGTTTTGTCATCGTCATTTTCTCCTTAATTAATGAGGTTAATTGATAAGCTTTAGCCAGACGTAAAGGCTGGTTAGCGTGATAAAAAGGACAGGGACGGTCAGAACGATTCCGATCTTGAAGTAATACCCCCAACCGATCTTGACACCTTTGGAAGAAAGCACATGCAACCACAACAGGGTAGCTAAAGAACCGATTGGCGTAATTTTCGGCCCGAGATCTGAACCAATTACATTAGCGTAAATGAAGGCTTCTCGAATGATCCCATCGGCATTGGTGCCATGAATCGCGAGCGCATCGATCATCACCGTCGGCATATTGTTCATGATCGAAGAGAGAATGGCCGCGATAAACCCGGATCCGACCGAAGCCACGAACAAACCCTGATCTCCAACCCAAGCGAAAAGTCTGCCGAGCTCATCTGTAAGTCCAACATTGCGTAATCCATACACCACCACGTACATCCCGATCGAGAAGACGACTACTGCCCACGGAGCTCCCTTTACAAGATTCCAGGTATGAATCCCTTTGCTTTGTCTAGCCAATATGAGAAAGAGGATTGCGGCAACGCCCGCGATGATGGATACGGGGACGTTTATAAATTCACTCGTCAGATACGCGATTAATAAAACAGCTAAAATTATCCATGAAATTCGGAATAACCGCATATCCTTAATGGCTTCCCTAGGCTGCTTTAGTTGAGCAAGATCATATTGCTTTGGAATGCTCTTTCTAAACATCAGATACAGTACCAGTAAGCTTGCTCCAATCGAGAAGATTGTCGGAACGATCATGCGGCCAGCATATTCGAGGAAACCGATCTCGAAAAAATCCGCGGACACGATGTTGACCAGATTGCTAACGACGAGCGGAAGAGATGCGGTATCCGAAATGAATCCACTGGCCATAATGAAAGGCAATATCATTCTTTCATCGAGTTTCAACGCCCTAACCATAGCTAACACGATCGGTGTCAGGATAAGCGCTGCTCCATCGTTCGCGAAAAATGCCGCAACTGCTGCACCCAGCAATATGACGTAAATAAACATCAGATTGCCGTTGCCTTTGGCAATTCGCGCCATATGAAGAGCAGCCCATTCAAAAAAGCCGATTTCATCCAAGATCAACGAGATCAGAATCACCGCAACGAATGCGAGTGTTGCATTCCATACGATCCGCGTCACATCCCAGACATCATTCAAACTGACAACCCCGAAGATCAATGCCAGGATAGCGCCAGCGCATGCAGACCAGCCGATGTTAAGTCCGCGAGGCTGCCAAATCACAAAAACCAATGTAACGATAAAAATGCCTAATGCAGTGATCATGAATCCTCCCCTAAGTTGTCCCAAATTGATGGATATTGTATGCTGTGGAAAAGCATATCACTTCAAGTTAACTTGAAGTCAAGGGGGAACTCCCATGCTATCCATAGGAGAAGTCGCGGAAAAGAGCGGTACAACGACATCGGCTCTACGTTATTATGAACAGATCGGATTGCTTCAGCCGCCTCGGCGCTTGAATGGCAAACGAGTTTATGAAGATGATATTTTAGGGCGGATAGATACGATAAAGCTCGCGCAAAGCGCAGGGTTTCAAATTCAAGAAATCAAACAGTTGCTCGATGGATTTGACTCGCAAATCGCTCCCTCCGAGAGATGGAGGCTCATGGCATTGAAGAAACAAGAGGAGCTCGAAGCCAAGATCCAGCAAATGACCCGTATGAAAACGATTTTGGCGAACAGCGTGAATTGTGATTGCCTGTCTTGGGAAGAGTGTTTTCAAGAAAGCGACATACAGAAGAGGGAAGGGGATTAAAATAACAGACATATAAGAACACAAGCTCCCTCAGAAGGAGCTTGTGTTCTTATATGTCTGTCCCATGCTTAGAAGTCGAAATTGTCAGGATCCGGCCCAACTCGCAGGTTCTCGTTCAGCGCATCGATGCGGGCCATCTCATCGTTCGTCAGCTCGAAATCGAATACCGTAGCGTTCTCGATAATTCGGGCAGCTTTCGTCGACTTAGGAATCGTCACGATGCCGTGCTGCAGATCCCATCGCAGAATGACTTGGGCGACCGACTTGCCGTGACGGGTGCCGATTTCCTGAAGCACCTGGTTGTCCAGCAGTTGGCCCTGCATCAGAGGCGACCATGCCTCGATCTGAATGTCGTGCCGTGCACAGAAGTCGCGCAACGCTTGCTGGCTGAGCCGCGGATGGAGCTCGACCTGATTCACCATCGGCTTGATCTCTGCATCTTTCATCAGGTCCTCCAGGTGATGAATCTGGAAGTTGCTGACGCCGATCGCTTTAACGCATCCGGCCTTGTACAGCGCTTCGAGCGCACGCCAAGCTTCCTTGTATTTGCCGGACACTGGCCAGTGAATGAGGTATAGATCGAGATATTCCAGTCCTAGCTTCTCCAAGCTGGTCTCATATGCGGCAAGTGTCGTTTCGTAGCCGAGATCGGCGTTCCATACCTTGGAAGTGACGAATAGGTCTTCACGGGAGAGTCCCGTTTCTTGCAGGGCTTCGCGGATACCCTGACCTACGCTGCGCTCGTTGTCATAGATAGCCGCCGTGTCGATGCTGCGATAACCATGGGCGACAGCCGTTTTGATCGCGTCCACGAGCTCGGAGCCTTCCGCGACTTTGAATACGCCGATTCCGAACCAAGGCATAGCCTTTCCGTTGTTTAGAGATGTAGTTGCTTGCAGATGCGTAGTCATAGATAAAACCTCCAGTAAGTGAAATGATAGATGTAAATACTTGAGTCAGACAGTCAAGGCCTGGCAGGTTTCGGCTGTATGGCCCGAACCGGCTCGGCCTTGCGTTCCAACGCCATGCTCCAGCCAGTCAGCAGAACCGCGGCCAAGACCATGACGGCGCCGATCCAGGTCGTATGAATCAATCCCATCGAATCGGTGATCACGCCACCTAGATAGGCTCCAATGGCAATGCCCGCATTAAACGCGGCGATGTTGACGGCGGAAGCGACATCCTTAGCTCCCGGCGCGAAACGTTCGGCCAGCATAACGACATATATCTGCAGCCCGGGAACGTTCATGAATGCCAGCAGGCCCATGAAAAAAATCGTGATCAACCCGGCTGCCTTAAATGGCGCGGTTAGCATCAACACCAGCAGCACAATCGCCTGCAAGATGAACATAAGGAACAAAGCCTTGAGCGGTCGGCGGTTGGCCACCTTTCCCCCAATAACATTGCCGATGGCAATCGCAACGCCATAAATCAGCAGGATGATCGCTACCGTGCTTTCGGCAAACCCGGTTATCTCATGCAGCAATGGGGATAAATAAGTAAATACGACAAAGGTGCCTCCATACCCGAGAGCCGTGATGGCGAACGCAAGCAACAGCCTGCCGTTCGTCACCAGCTTCACCTGATCGCGAACCGGGGTCGGAACGCCCTTACGCAGCGAAGAGGGGATCAAGATCAGATTGGCGATCAACGCGACAAGGCCGATGACGGCAATGGCGACGAAGGCCGCCCGCCATCCCATCTGCTGGCCGATCCAAGTACCGAGCGGAACACCGGTCACGATAGCGACCGTCAAGCCTGAGAACATCATGGAGATCGCGCTAGCCCGTTTATTCTCCGGTACGAGGTCGGCGGCGATGGTCGATGCGATCGACATAAATACGCCGTGCGACAATGCGGATAACACGCGGGCTGTCAACAGAATGCCGATGCTTCCGGATGCCGCCGCCAGACTGTTGCTAGCGATAAAAACGACCATTATTGCGATTAGCAGCGACTTACGGGACATTCTCGTGGTGAGTGAGGTCAGCACGGGAGCTCCGAAGGTAACGCCGAGCGCATACAGCGTCACGGTCAGTCCTGCCGTTGTGACCGATATATGAAGGTTTTCGGCGATCAGGGGCAACAGCCCCACGCTGATAAACTCGGTTGTTCCGATCGCATAGGCACTGATGGCCAGAGCCAGAAGCGCGAGCATACTCCTTTTTTGATCCAATTGCATGTTATCTCACCTCTATACGTGGTATTCATCGGCCGATAGATGCTATTATGAGAAGAACGAGTATTTTTGACTAGTACGCACTTTTAAGTACGGTAGGTACTATAATGTGCCTATAGTGAGTGGAGGGCTCCACATGAACACAGGAACGAATAAGAAGTATAATATTTCGGTGGAAGCGACATTGGAAGTTATCGGTGGAAAATGGAAATGCGTGATTCTCTGTCACTTGACGCGTGGAAAGAAGCGAACAAGCGATCTCAAGCGTATCATGCCCAGCATTACACAAAAGATGCTGACCCAGCAGTTGAGAGAGTTGGAAGCGGACGGGATCGTCAACCGGATTACGTATCATCAAGTGCCACCCAAGGTCGAATACGAGCTGAGTGAATACGGGTGGAGCCTCAAACCAATTCTGGATGCGCTTTGCTCCTGGGGAGAAGTCCATATCATTAAAGAATACGGCGATAAGTTCGCCGTACTGGAAGACAATATATTAAATCATTGAGACGAAGGAGTGATTAGAAATGGAAAGCTGTTGCCAAACTCCAACCGAGAAACCTACAACTCTTAACCAATGCCCAGTTTGCCATCAAAAGGGCAAAAACATTCAACTTATTACTCTCAAAGCGATGCTAAAACCGACATCGTTAGAAACGATTCAACCCGAATTGTCATACTCCTTTTGTTCCAATTCATCATGTGAAGTGGTTTATTATAGCGGTTTACAGACCTATGATAAAGATGCTCTCAAAGTGTCAGTGTTTCAGAAAGACGATTCTATGGATGTTTCTGTCTGCTATTGTTTTGGATGGACGAGAGAACGATTAATAAATGCGGTTCAAGAAAAACAACTTCCAACAGAACACATTCGTGAACAAGTTCAAGCGAATCGTTGCGGATGTGAGGTAAACAACCCCCAAGGAGCCTGTTGTTTGGGTAACGTTTCCACATTCATCCGAAATCTCGACAAGAGTTAGCCCGACTATTGCAATTTCATGAGATAGGGAATACAATTCAATTATCTTAAATTTAATATGTTTAATTTTAAGGGAATGGGGTGAGAAGATGGATGATCGGGAGCTTTCATTAAAAATTCTAGTAGTCCTTTCTAAAGCCTATAAAGTGATTGCGGATCGTGCTGTGAAGAGTATGAAAAAGAATGGGTTATCCGAAAATGAATTCATTGTACTGGAACTGCTGCATCATAAGGGCAGATTTCCCCTGCAGCAAATTGGTGAGAAGATCCTAGTAACGAGCGGTGGAATTACTTATACGATTGACAAACTGGAGTCGAAAGGCTATTTGAAGCGAGTTGCTTGCCCGGAGGACCGACGTATTACTTATGCCGAAATAACTGCCGAAGGAACCAAGCTAATAGAAGCTCTCTTTCCGGCTCATGCCGAAATCATCCAATCGATGATGAAAGATCTTACGATCGAAGAAAAGCAGATGACAATTACACTTTTGAAAAAGTTGGGCATATCGGCTCAAGCATTCAGCTAAAAAATAGCATCCATTATCTTAAATTTAATAAAATTAAAATTAAAATAAAATGAAAATTTGGAGGGAATTATACGATGATCAAGATCGGTATCATTATTGGAAGTACGCGTCCGGGCCGCAAGGCCGAGGAGGTCGCTCGCTGGGTTCATGGAATTGCTTCTAAGCGAAACGATGCTGAATTCGAGCTGGTGGATATCGAGGCGTTTAATCTCCCCGTTTTCGACGAACCACTGCCGCCGGCAATGGGCAATTACAAGCACGAGCATACGAACGCTTGGGCTGCTGAGATCGAGCGCTTTGACGGGTACGTGTTCGTCACGCCGGAATATAATCACTCTACGTCGGGAGCGCTGAAAAACGCCATCGATTACTTGTATCGGGAGTGGAACGATAAGGCGGCTGGCTTTGTTAGTTATGGCAGCGCAGGAGGGACGAGAGCGGTCGAACATTTGCGTCAGATCGCCGGCGAATTGAAGATGGCGGACGTGCAGGCGCAAGTCTCGCTGTCGTTGTTCCACGACTTCGAGAACTTTAGTGTCCTGAAGCCAGACCCGAAGCAGGAAGCGTCGGTCAACAATATGCTTGGCCAAGTGATCACCTGGAGCCAAGCGCTCAAGTCGCTGCGGCAATAAGAATTCAGATGAAAGCTAAAGCAGACTCAATTGCCCAACCTCATTGACCTGCAAGCAAGCCCTGATGACACCCGGCAACGGGTTTTCGCATCAGGGCTTTGTCATTTTCGGATTCTATGAAATCCGAAATTTCGTCACTACCACCCGAAAAAAGGTACTAGATTTTTGTGAATTCCAGCAGTAGGATCGAATTAGTAATATATTACAGTCGCAATGGAGGGATGCCTATGATTGCGAATGTCTGCTTCACCAAAATGTAAGCGATTACCTAATAGACCGGAGGAGAATAATGTAAACAATCTGCAAGCGTCTGCATGAATTCCGCTCAATAGCGGGAACGAGACGGCTTCGCGTTGAAAGTTCCCCGCTTTGGGCAAGAGCGAAGGGAATGATGAGGATGATCGTTAAAAGAAGTTTTCTATTATTATTGGCGCTGTTCCTATTGGCGGGAGGGTTCGCCACATCAACGCCTGCCGTGGCGGCGCCTGGGGATCCGGGGAAAATCGAGGCAGAAAGTTACGTGGCGATGAGTGGCATCCAAACGGAGCCCTGCTCGGAGGGCGGCTTGAACGTGGCTTACGTGGATGCCGGTGACTGGATGGACTATGCGGTGAACGTCCCGACTTCCGGTGCGTACACGGTTGAGTTCAGGTTGTCCAGCCCGTACACGGCGACCAAGCTGCAGTTGCAAAAAGGCGGCTCCGCACTGGCGACCGTAACGGTGCCCAACACGGGCGGCTGGCAAAACTGGCAGACGGCGTCCGCGACGGTGAACCTGACGGCCGGCGTGCAGACGCTTCGCGTCTACGCGGTCACGAATGGCTGGAACTTGAACTGGATCAACATTACGTCGCAAGGAGGAGGGACGGGCGGACAAGCATCTGCGCCGACCTTTACGCCAGCGGCGGGGACGTATGCGACGCCTCAAAGCGTGACGATCGCGAGCACGACACAGGGAGCAGCGATCAAGTATACAACAGATGGCTCGACGCCTACTTCGGCATCGGCCACGTATACGGGCGCTGTCAACGTGTCCGTGACGACCACGATCAAAGCGATCGCGATTAAATCAGGCTTGGCGGATTCGCCAATCGCGACCGCTGCGTACACGATTAGTGCGCCCGCGGGCAAGGCCATCCCCGGCAAAATCGAGGCGGAAAACTACGACGCCATGTCCGGTATTGCTACGGAGCCCTGCTCGGAAGGCGGCCTGAACGTCGGCTGGATCGACACCGGCGATACGCTCAGCTATAACGTGAACGTAGCCTCGGCAGGCGTGTACACCGTGCAGTACCGCGTGGCAAGCCCCAACGCGGGTGGGCAGATTCAACTGAAAAACGGTGCGAACGTCTTGAATACGGCGTCGGTGCCTAACACAGGAGGCTGGCAAACCTGGACGACTGTCACCGGCACGTTGAACCTGAGCGCTGGCGCCCAAACGTTAACGCTGCTCGCCGCGACGGGCGGATTCAATTTGAATTGGATCCAGTTTACGGCTGGTTCGCCGACGCCGAAAGTCGCGACGCCGACGTTTGCGCCGGCGGGCGGAACGTACGCGACGGCGCAAAACGTCACCCTCGCTACGACAACGGCAGGCGCGACGATCAAGTACACGACGAACGGCGCGACGCCTACGGCATCTTCCCCGACGTATACGGGACCGATTAATGTCTCGTCCACGACGACGGTCAAAGCGATCGCGGTAAAAGCCGGTATGGCTGACTCTGATGTCGCCAGCGCGACGTACAAAATATCGGCCGGTACCGGCGTCATGGATTTCCAAATCCGGAACGGGACGAGAGGTCACTTCGCCGACAATCAAATCTATTGGGCGGTGCTGGGTCTCGACTCCAACAACCGCCTCAGCTACCTGGACGCTAACGGAAATCTTGTTCCGACATCGACCGCGTTGAACGACGCGCCGGGCCATCTGACGAAAAACGGCAACAACTACGCGAACATCTATCACAAGCTGAGCGACGTGCCGATCGTCTCGACGCCGGCCATCTCGTCGGGTCGGATGTTCCTGAGCGTCGGTTCGCCGATGTACATCAAAGTGTACAACGATGGCTACGCCGGCCCCGACATCAACAATCCGACTGATCCGAACAACGACATCATCTGGGATTTCATTGAATTCACGCTCGACGCTGGCGGATATCACGGCAACACAACACGCGTCGACGCCTTCGGCTTCCCGATTACGCATCGACTCATATGCGCGGACGGCTATGACCGGACGGTCGGGGAGACAGAGACGCGCGACGCGCTGTTCGCCGCGTATCAGAACGAAGTGCCCGCGGAGTTCAAGACTCTCGTACAGGCGCCATATCGGATCGTCGCTCCCGCGAAGGGTGGATTCAAGGCGAGCGGTCCGTACGGCAACTACTTCGATAGTTACGTGAACCAAGTGTGGAACAAGCCGGGACCAAAGCCGACGACCCAGGACGTTCTTCTCGGCATTGGTGCGGCATCCAATCCGCAGGATTGCGCGGCGTTGAACAGGGGCGTATACGGTGATCCAGCTCACTGGACCGACCCGAACTATTATTACAAATCGGCGCCGAGCAACTTCTACTCGAAGTTCTGGCACGATCACAGCATCGATGGCCTGTCCTACGGGTTCTGCTACGATGACGTGTACAACCAGGCGGCTTACCTGGAGCATAACGACCCGACCGCATTGATCGTAACGATCGGCTGGTAAGTCCGATGCGAATGGAAGATAAATGAACGACGAATAGGAGGAATCGTCATGTTCAAAAGAAAAGCGCTCCAAGGGCTGTTCGCCCTCGCTTTGATAGCTAGCCCCTTCGTGGGGCTAGCGCCTTCGCAAGCCGCACCCGGCGATCCGGGAAAGATTGAAGCGGAGAACTACGTCGCGATGAACGGCGTGCAGACAGAAGTTTGCTCAGAAGGTGGACTGAATGTCGCCTATATCGATGCCGGAGATTGGATGGATTATAACGTCAATGTGCCGGTCGCTGGTACGTATAAAATCGATTTCCGCGTATCCAGTCCGTATGCCAATACGCAGCTCCAGCTTCAAAAGGGAGGCGCAACTCTCGCCTCTGTGACGCTGCCGAACACCGGAGGTTATCAGACGTGGCAGACGGTGTCCACGACCGCGAACTTGGCCGCGGGCGCCCAGACGCTCCGTGTCTATGCGGTCACGAACGGGTGGAACCTGAACTGGCTGAGCATTACGTCGGACGCTGCGCCGGTAACGTCCAACCTGGCGCTGAACAAGCCGGCGACGGCGTCATCGACGGAGGCGGCGTATGTTGCGGCGAACGCAGTGGACGGCAATAGCGCCACTCGCTGGTCATCGCTGTTCTCCGACCCGCAATGGATATCGGTCGACCTCGGATCGGTTCAAACGGTCAGCCGCGTAAAGCTGAACTGGGAGGCGGCATACGCCAAGTCGTACCAGATTCAGGTATCGACCGACGGCAACGGATGGGAGAACGTCTATACGACGACGACCGGTGGCGGCGGAGTCAAGGATGTGACGTTCACGGCGAAGAACGCCCGGTACGTCCGTGTCTACGGCACGCAGCGCGGCACGGTTTACGGCTACTCGTTATGGGACTTCGAAGTATATGGATCGGGCACACCGCAACAGCAAGTTGCGGCGCCGACGTTCACGCCAGCGGCCGGTACGTACGCGACCGCGCAGAACGTAACGATCACGAGCACGACAACCGGCGCGACGATTAAGTACACGACGGACGGCTCGACGCCCACGGCGGCTTCGGCCACGTACACGGGTCCGATCAACGTCGCAACATCGAAGACGGTGAAGGCGATCGCGACGAAGGTCGGCATGACGGATTCCGCTGTCTCGACCGCAGCGTACACGATCAACACCGGTACGCAGCCTGGCTCGTGGAAGCTCGTATGGAGCGATGAGTTCAACGGTGCGGCAGGCTCCGGTGTCGACTTGTCTAAGTGGACGTATGAGGTGGGCGGCGGCGGATTCGGCAACAATGAGCTGCAATATTATACCGACCGCACGGCTAACGTCTATATGGAGCAAGATCCGGCGGATGCGAACAACCGGTTCCTCGTGATCAAGGCGCAGCAAGAAAACTTCGGCAACCGCAATTACACGTCCGGCCGGATTAAGACACAGGGCAAGTACAGCTTCACGTACGGCAAAGTCGAGATGAGGGCGAAGCTGCCGCAAGGCCAAGGCATCTGGCCCGCCTTCTGGATGCTCGGCGATAATATCGACACTGTTAACTGGCCGAACAGCGGCGAAATCGACATTATGGAATTCGTCGGACAAACACCGACCACCGTGTACGGCACTCTTCACGGTCCGGACTACAACGGAGCTGGCGGCATCGGCGCGTCTCGTAGTTATGCGCCGGGCTTCAGCAACGACTTCCATACGTACGGAATCGAATGGGAGCCGAACATCGTCCGGTGGTACTTCGACGGGCAGCTGTTCCAAACGCGCACGATCGATGACCTGTCCGGCAGACAGTGGGTTTTCGACCATAACTTCTTTCTATTACTGAACCTTGCCGTAGGCGGCGATTGGCCCGGCGCGCCGAACGCTTCGACCGTCTTCCCACAAAAGTACATGATCGACTACGTGCGCGTCTACCAGCGCGAAGGCGGTGTTTACCCGCCGCTACCGGCACGCACGATCACCACCATGCAAGCGGCTAACGGCCAATACGTCTGCGCCGACAATTTCAACGGCAGCCTGCTGACCGCCAACAGGACGACGGCCAGCACATGGGAGAAGTTCGAAGTCGTCGATGCAGGTGGCGGCAAAATCGCGCTTCGCGCTCTTATGAACTACAAGTTCGCAAGTGCTGGTGCGGGCGGCAACGGCCAATTGATTGCGAACCAGGAAACGTTCGGACCGTCCGAGACGTTCACGAAAGTCGTCAACGCCGACGGCACCGTCTCGCTCTTGTGCGTCGCCAACGGCAAATACGTAACCGCGAACGGAACGACATCGCTGACGGCAAGCGCGACGTCCATCGGCGCGAACGAGAAGTTCCGCTTCTCGAACTAAGCGGGCGATAACGGCCCGAATGCGGGTCAGGTTTGCAGGCGGTATGACAACGCTTTCGCGCAGCATACAGCGCGGAAGCGTTGCTTCCGGCGCTTAGAAGAAGACAGACAACGGATGGATGCAATGATTGAGATGCGAATGGATGATAAATGAATGACGAATGGGAGGAATCGTCATGTTCAATCGAAAAGCGCTGCAAGGGCTGCTCGCCCTAGCGTTGATAGCAAGCCCCTTCGTGGGGCTGGCGCCTTCGCAAGCCGCTCCCGGAGATCCGGGAAAGATTGAAGCGGAGAACTACGTCGCGATGAACGGCGTGCAGACAGAAGTTTGCTCGGAAGGTGGACTGAATGTCGCCTATATCGATGCCGGAGATTGGATGGATTACAACGTCAACGTGCCGGTCGCTGGTACGTATAACATCGATTTCCGCGTATCCAGTCCGTATACCAATACGCAGCTCCAGCTTCAAAAGGGAGGCACAATTCTCGCCTCTGTGACGCTGCCGAACACCGGAGGTTATCAGACGTGGCAGACAGTGTCCACGACCGCGAACTTGGCCGCGGGCGCCCAGACGCTCCGCGTCTATGCGGTCACGAACGGGTGGAACCTGAACTGGCTGAGCATTACTTCGGATACTGCACCGGTATCGTCCAACCTGGCGCTGAACAAGCCGGCGACGGCGTCATCGACGGAGGGGGCGTATGCTGCGTCGAACGCGGTGGACGGCAATAGCGCCACTCGCTGGTCGTCGCTGTTCGCCGACCCGCAATGGATATCGGTCGACCTCGGCTCGGTTCAAACGGTCAGCCGCGTGAAGCTGAACTGGGAGGCGGCATACGCCAAGTCGTACCAGATCCAGGTATCGACCGACGGCAACGGTTGGGAGAACGTCTATACGACGACGACCGGTGGCGGCGGAGTGGAAGATGTGACGTTCTCTGCGAAGAGCGCCCGTTACGTTCGCGTCTACGGCACGCAGCGCGGCACGGCTTATGGGTACTCCTTATGGGACTTCGAAGTATATGGATCGGGCACACCGCAACAGCAAGTTGCGGCGCCGACGTTCACGCCTGCGGCCGGTACGTACGCGACCGCGCAAAACGTAACGATCACGAGCGCGACGGCCGGCGCTACGATTAAGTACACGGCAGACGGCTCGACACCCACGGCGGCTTCGGCCACGTACACGGGTCCGATCACCGTCGCCGCCACGACGACGGTGAAGGCGATCGCGACGAAGGCTGGCATGACGGATTCCGCCGTCTCCACGGCTGCCTATACGATTACGGCCGCGCCCGTCGCAGTAACGATTCCGGTAACCGGTCCCTACGCCCAATATTTGGAGATGGGATTGACGCCGGCCGATCTGGATCAGAAGACGACGTTGAAATCGCAAAACACAACCGTCAACCATACGTTGCGCTACAATGCCGGCACGACAGTGACGATCGGCGTCAACTATATGGTCGAACAAAAACAGGTACTGTTCAAGACGACCGCGCCGAATGGCAGCCCGATCCAGGGCAATCCGCTGACATTCACCGTGCATGCGAACACGGCGATCGCCGTGGACATTACCGATCCGGTCGTGACGTCGCCCAACATGGCTCTGAACAGGCCGACATTCGCATCGTCATCGATCAACGGCAACGTGGCGACGGCGGCGACGGATGGCAACGCGCAGACGCGCTGGGAGTCCGAGTTCTCCGATCCTCAATGGATCTACGTCGATCTCGGTTCGGTCAAGGCGATCGAGCGAGTGAAACTGACTTGGGAGACGGCCAGCTCCAAAGCGTACAAAATTCAAGTGTCCGATAATGCGACGAGCTGGAACGACATTTACACCCAGACGAATGGCGGGGGGAATGTCGAAGAGCCGCAGTTCGCGCCAGTGAACGGACGGTACGTAAGAATATACGCCACTTCGCGCAATACGGCTTATGGCCACTCGCTGTGGGAATTCGAAGTGTACGGCCAGTCGACGCCGTTGCCGCCGCAGGTCGCGGCGCCTACGTTCTCGCCGGCAGGAGGTTCGTATACGACGCCGCAAAGCGTGACCATTTCGACCGCGACGGCAGGCGCGACGATCAAGTATACGACGGACGGCTCGATGCCGACCGCCGCGTCGGCGACGTATGCCGGCCCGATCAATGTGACAGCGACGACGACGATCAAGGCGATCGCGATCAAAGCCGGCATGACGGATTCCGCCCCGGCTTCAGCGACGTATTCGATCTCGGCGTTCTCCGTGCTCGCGCCGACGAACGGCCAGATGATTACGTCGACCCGCACGCCAACGCTATCGTGGCAAGCGAAGGCGGGTACCGCCAAGTACGAAGTATGGGTGAACGTGACTCGGAACGATTACGATTGGAACGCGTCCGGCAACTTGCTTGACCGCTACACGAAGGTTGGCGAAACGACAGGCACAACGTACGTCTCTCCGTCTCTTGTCGACCGGTGGACGTACAAATGGTACGTCATCGCGGTAGAAGGAGGCGGCGGGCGCAGCCAGTCCAACATCGGCCAATTCAGCGTGTATATGCCGTACATTGAGCAGGTCGCGGACGGCATCAACATCATCAATGGCAGCCGCGATTTGAACAAGAACGGCACGATCGAGCCTTACGAAGACTGGCATAACCCAATCGAGGTGCGGCTGAACGATCTGATGTCGCGCATGACGAACGAGGAGAAGCTGAATCAACTGTTCTTCTCGCCCGAGTCCCTCGACGGCTTGAATACGATGGCTGGCTACGTATTCTCGTACGGCGTAACCGGATTCATTACGGACGCGCAGAAGAAGGTTGCCGCCGAGCAGCGGCTCGGCATCCCAATCGCCTTTACCGGCGACAAAGTGCATGGCTGGAAAACGGTGTACCCAACGGAGCTCGGCCTGTCGGCGACTCGCAACCTGAACCTGATCTGGCAAGTCGGCGATCTCCAGCGCCGCGAGCATAAGGCGTGGGGCTTCACCGGCTCCCTCTCGCCGATCGCGGAAGTCAATACGAAGGTGCTGTATCCTCGCTTTCAGGAAGGGACAGGGGAGAACGCCGACTTTTCTGCCGCAATGATGCGGGCCCTGATCGCCGGCTTGCAAGGAGGGCCAGAGGTTAACCCAAAATCAATGATGATCACCGTCAAGCACTGGCCAAGCCAGGGCGGCGGCGGCGAACAGTCGATCGTGTACGACGGGGTGACGATCAAGTGGCACATGAAGCCGTGGTACGCCGCGATGGATGCCAACATGGGTACCGTTATGCCCGGCTACGGAGGATCCCCGTTCCTTGATCCGGCGAATAACGGCGCGGGAACAAGCAAGCCGACGCTGGATTACTTGCGCGATGTTATCGGCTTCAAAGGAGTCGTCATGACCGACTGGCTCGCTTCGTCCACCGACATCTCGGTCAAAAGCATCGGCGCTGGCAGCGACGTCATGGGCGGCGCGGTGGCATCGGGCACCGATTTTAATGCGCTTATCGCCGCCGTCGGTTGGCCGCGCATCAACGAGGCTGTCCGCAGGGTGCTCGATTTGAAATTCCGGCTTGGCATGTTCGAGAATCCGTACGGAGACCCGGACTATCCGACGACGATCTGGCACAACACGGAGAGCAATAATATCGTCACTGAGGCGGCGCGCCAGTCACTGACGCTGCTGAAAAACAACGGCGTGCTGCCGCTGAAAGCCAACAGCGGCGATACGATCGTCGTAGCCGGGCCTCGCGCGACTAGCGACGACATGGCCAACGACAACATCGCCAACGTCATCTGGCAATCGATCTATCACGACAATCCCGCGGCCAAATCGTATTTCCAAGGCATCAAGGACAGAGCAGGTACGGGCGTCAACGTCGTGTTGAACGACGCCACCCAAGCCAAAGCAGCCGTAGTCGTCATCGGCGAGAAAAGCTATACGCACGGGACGGAGTGGCCCGACAAGCAAGTTACGCTGCCTGCCGACCAGGTCGCGCAAATCGACAAATTTTATAACAGAGGCATTCCCGTCATCGCAGTTGTCGTGATGCCGAGACCTTACGTCCTGACCGACATTTTGAACAAATGCGCCGCTGTCGTGGTCGTCTATCGACCGGGGAACGGAGGCGGACTGGCGACAGCCCAACTGCTGTTCGGCGATTATTTGCCTAAAGGCAAGCTGCCGTTCCAGCTTCCACGATCAGTCGACCAGGTCGGCACGGACAGCGTGACCAACCAACTGGAAAAATGGGATCTGCCTTATGACCTGGGCGCGACGGAAGCGCAGCGGGCTGAAATACGCAACTATATCAACAATAACCAGCCGGTTCCGACGACTTATGGCAATCCGCTATTCCCGTACGGCTACGGGCTGCAAAATTTTAATCCTTCTCCTTAAACATCTTGAATGACAAAGCCTTTGCGGATCGAGCGTCCGCAAAGGCTTTTGTTCGTACTCGGCCTGAATTTAATCCAAGTCATTCCTATAATTTTCGGTATTGATGCGGGACTATGCCTGTTTCCTTGCGAAATACAAATGAATAATAGCTTGCACTTTGAAAACCACAGGATAAAGCGATCTCACTGACCGAGCGATCGGTTTCGAGCAACATCTCACAGCTTTTTTGGATTCGGTAACTTATTAGATAAGCGTTGGGCGATCGACCAATATATTTACTGAAAAGCATGCAACATTGACTTCTGCTTACTGACCCGGCTGCAGCAATATCTTGAAGGGTTATTTTATTTTCATAATTGCCATGTATGAAAGCAGTCATTTTCCAAACATAAATCCATGCTTGATCAATCGTCGTTTGTTCATTCTTCTCTTCTATATGATCCCCAATATTTGCACATAAACCTACTGCCATCGATAGTAATCGGAGCGGATTGCGTTTTTCACTGTGCATTTCGTCGTATATTTTGTTTAGGCTTATGAGAGCATCCCTGTGCCAACATTCATGATCTGTTAGTACGATGTAGTCCTCTGTTTTTGGACCAAATTTATCTTCCCAATATTGTTTGCCAATCCAGTGGTCATTTCCAAGGAGTGAAGGATTAATGCAAACCACAATATATTTACAATCAGTCATATCGTAAGAATAACCATGATGCATTCGATTACTATTAACGAAAATTCCATTTCCTTTGTCTAAATGAACCGTTTCGCCATTAACAAAAAAATTCATATATCCGTCTAGCACAGAAATGAATTCCACGTCAGGATGCCAATGACATGCCTCGGCGAGTTTGTCAAAGGGGGTCAACGCCCCTTGTTGTACGTACAATTGGAGGTTCTTCAAATTATAATTCAATCGTTCGGATAAATCGGAAAACACATCCAGCTGCAACTTGTTACACCTCGCCATTTCATACGATTTTGATATTATTATAGCCGATTTTGATGGTATGAAATAAAATAATGAACTATTTTAATATTATCAATATAGATTGGAAAGGGGGAGAGCATGTTAAGCCATATTAAATCTGCTACTCCATTCGATAGAAGCTTCAATCGTCAATTGTTCATCTTGGTTATACCTATTGCTTTACAGAACCTCATCTCAGCGTTAGCTGTTACGGTAGATGTAATCATGTTAGGTTTCATTAGTCAGTCTGCGATGTCTTCTGCATCTTTGGCTGGTCAGATCACATTTGTATTAACCTTATTTTATATGGGATTGGCCACAGGAGCAGGTATTCTAACCGCGCAATATTGGGGTAAAAACGATCTAAAGACAATTGAACGCGTTTTTAATATCGGATGTATGTTTTCTAGTGTTGTATCATTTGTTTTTTTCGCGATTTCTATGATTATGCCCGACATGCTAATGAAGATTTTCACTCATGATGGAGAGTTAATACAATATGGCTCGAGCTTCCTGCAAGTTCTCTCGTTCTCTTATTTAGTCGGCGGAATTTCACAGATGTACTTCAGCGTGATCAGAAGTATGGAAAATGCGCGCGCCAGTGCGTGGATAAGCTCCATGTCGCTCCTCATAAATATCGTTCTAAATGCATTTTGTATTTTTGTTCTTTATCCCGATAATCCCCAAAAGGCTATAGTGGCTGTTGCCTTATCGACTGTTCTTGCACGCGTGATAGAGTTCATATGTTGCATTGCTCATTCGGTTAGGGGAGATGTAAAGTTTAAATTTCCTTTGCGGGATACGATTAATCGAAATTTACAAAAGGATTTCTTAAAGTACACGCTACCCGTCCAAGGAAATTACCTCGTTTGGGGAGGCGCTCTGACTGCAACTGCTGCGATTATAGGACATGTCAATTCGGATATGGTTGCTGCGAACTCAGTCGCCTCGGTGATAAAAAATCTAGCTATTGTCTTATGCGGGGGGATAGCGAGCGGGGGTTCCGTACTCATAGGTAAGTATCTTGGCAATGGCGAGATCGAGATGGCCAAAAGAGCCGGCAGTAAAATGAAAATGTATGCCATGGTATTCGGTGTCCTCGCAGGCGTCACCATATTGTTCATTAAACCTTTAGTGTACCAATTTGTAAGCTTGAATGAGCAAGCGCAGAGCTATCTGACTGGAATGTTGTTTATTTGTGCTTATTACTGTATTCCGAAATCTATAAATTCCACAACGATCGGGGGAATATTCGTTGCGGGGGGCGATTCCAAGTTTGGATTTTGGTGCGACACGATCGTCATGTGGGGCATCATATTACCATTAGGATATTTAAGCGCATTTGTATGGCAATTCCCCCCGATAGCTTTATTCGCAATCATCTGTTTGGATGAAGTTATGAAGTGGCCTATCGCATTAATTCGCTACCACAAATATAAGTGGCTTAATAATATTACGAGGGATCTTTCTCAAGCGATTTGAATGAACTAGGGAGGAATAACCGTTGAATATCAGAGAACGCATGGCGAGCATTCAATTGTTTACCGATCACGACCATAACTACCCGGAGGAAGCGGCAGAATTAGCAAAAGCTCGTCAACGCGGTAAAGCTTTATGTTATGAAATAAATCGTCTTCACCCAGATAATCTCGAACAACGTCTTAAGTTAATGAATGAGCTTTTTGAAAGCGTGGGCGAGAATGTATGGATGGAACCTCCGATTCGAATGGCATATGGTTCAAATACGACAATAGGCAGCAATGTTTACATTAACTTTAATCTCACGGTCGTTGACGACTATAAAGTAACAATTGGAAACTATGTCATGTTCGGACCTAATGTGACTATTGCAGTTACGAATCATCCCGTACACCCCGACGTGCGTAGAGAGGGTGGAATGTTCGCGTTACCAGTCGTGATCGAGGATGACGTTTGGATAGGAAGCGGCGTAATCATCGTCCCAGGGGTTACGATCGGAAAGGGAAGCGTGATTGGAGCCGGAAGCGTGGTTACTAAGGACATACCCGCAAATGTAATTGCTGTTGGAAACCCTTGTAAGGTGCTTCGTGAAATTACGGAACGAGATAGGGAATATTATTACAAAGACAAACGCGTTGATCAGGTTGAATGGTAAGTCGTGCACTGCGAAGGGAGCCTTTAATTTCTCGTATTCGCGCGGGATGATCCGGAATACATGTTGGGACTAGCTATTTACGTCGACAATAACGAAACCTATTATTCGATATTTAATTGTATCGGGGAGGTCAAAGAGCAGGGGAAGAACCCAGGCGTAATACAACAGGGTGTGCAACAGCTGGCAGACATTGTTGAAACGATTATCGAGAGATATCCAAAACTTCGCTCTATTGCGATCGGAGTGCCTGGCGTAGTTAACAATGGTAAAATCATCTTGATCCCAACCCATCTGCATTTCCTTAACTATGATTTGAAAGGGGAATTTGAAACCCGATTCCAAGTGCCGGTCGTGGTCGAAAATGATATGAATGCATCGGTGTTTGGATTTGCTTCTAACTTCGAGATTGAGAACGACACACTGGTATATCTGAATTTCGGTAAAATTGGGCCGGGTTCCGGAATAATGATAAATGGAGAGGTCGTACGAGGCAGAACGTTTTTCTCGGGTGAGATTGCTTTCGTTCCTCAGTACGGCAATCATTCTTTTCAGCAATCGATACAATTAGAAGGGCGCAATCTTCGTATGGTATTGGCTGGAGATCATCAGATCAATGCAGTCTCACGATTAATTGCCACGTTCGTCGCCATTCTCAACCCTAGGGCAGTCATTTTCTGTGATGATGAGATAGACGAAGCACTACTGACTAGGATCGCGGATAAAAGCTCGGCATACATCCCCCAAGAACATTTACCAAAGCTAATGATAAGCAATTGGAGACAGGATTATTTGGCCGGCTTGCAGCAATTAGCGCTTAAGCTGATGATTACGGATTGTATTTAATAATTTGATAAGACAAGACGCAAATGATGAGCGTCTTGTTTTATTTTTAGTACAGTAACATCTATATCGTTTCCGAATATTCTATGGACGTATAAAATGTGACTAAACCAAAGGATGCGGTGCTGTGACCAACATACAGGTTGTTTGGAGAGGGCCCGTAAAACGTTCCACGGGGCTTGGAATCTCAAGCAGGGAATATGTATCTGCTTTAAGGAGACAAGGTGTAAACGTCAAAGTGGGCGGCAGCCCCTCGAAAAGCACCGTGAAAAAAAGAAAAGTGCTTATTTATCATCAATTGCCCTCAATATTGAATATGGAACGAGAACGTAAACAGTTTGATCGCATTATCTTAAATACGGTTTGGGAAACGACCCGTATTCCTCGGGGTTGGGTCTCGAAAATCAACAAGTTCGACGCAGTATGCGTACCGACCACCCATAATAAAACCGCTTTGAGTAAAAGCGGCGTCAAAATCCCCATATTTAAAGTCCCTCACGGAGTCCATGTCGATAAGTATAAACCCGGAAATAAAAAATATCATCTCCCCATTGCCAAGGGGCGTTTTGTCTTCGTTTCTATATTTGGCTTTCAACACCGTAAAAATCCCGAAGCACTGCTGAGGGCTTACTGGGAGCAATTTTCGGCGGCTGATAAAGTGCTGCTCGTCATCAAAACGAACGGGTATGCGCGGCACGAGACCGGACAGTGGATTCGAAATCGAATCGCGAACTATCGGAAAAGGCTCGGAATCAATAAGAAAACCGCGCCGATTGTCGTCATTACCCAATTTATGAGCCCCAATCAGCTCAAGGGCATCTATACGCTGGGCAACGTATTCGTTCTCCCTACTAGAGGAGAGGGAGTAGGGATGCCGTTTCTAGAGTCGCTGTCCAGCGGGGTGCCCGTCATTGCTACCGGGTGGGGCGGGCAAATGGATTATCTAAATGACGGAAACTCTTTTCTCGTAAAATATAAACTGAAAAACCCGCAAAGCGGCATGAACAGCAGGCACACGATCGCTCGAAAGTTTCGTTCTTTATTCTCGGGGAAGGGGCAACGGTGGGCAGAGCCGATCTTGTCTAGCTTAAAAGGCAAGATGAGTTTGGCATATCGGCGTCCCGAATTATGCAAAAAAAAGGGCTTGAAGGGCCGCATGGATATGAAAAAATACTCGTGGAACAGAGCCGGAGCCGCTTTGAAACAAGTTGCGGAAATGAAATAATCCGATAAACAAAAGCTGGCTTCATCTTCGGGAATGAGGCCAGCTTGTTCCGCGTATGGCTTATGCGGCTATTTTACTCTTCGGGTGTAACCCTTTCTTTTGTGAAAAGACAGAGAGCGATAGCGCTGGGCCAACTTGCTGATGGCAGCACCCGACAGAGCGGACGGGCTGGTCGAGAGACTTTTGTTAAGCGCGCTTTTGAGTCGGACTTTCCCGGGGCCAGCGGAATAGACGTAATTTCCGTAAGTCTCATATTCGGAAAAACCAAACTGCTTTTTACGGTCAACGCTTTTTAGGATGGCTTTGTACCACTTCGTTCCGTTTCTCGCTTCGATTTTGTTCTTGAGCGACCTCAGCTTCGTTTTGTCGAACATCATGTAGTGCGTCACGAAAGAACGGGGACGCGAGGCTTTTTTTCCGAGCAACTTACGGTAGGTGACGAAATACTCTGGCTGGCTCCAGCTTCGGCAATAGAACAGTTGCTTGCCGTCGACGTAGAACCGGTGCGGTCGGATCAGCACGGTATCGGCGTCGATAACCAAGAAGTGCCGCTGTTGCGCAATGGAACTGCTGCCGAGTTTCAAAAGCTGCTGGTATAACCAGCCGGATCTCTCCCATCTTTTGGAACGATACGAGATCTGATTTTTTCGTAGGGGAATAACCTTGCTTTCATGAATGAAGACACAATTTTTGCGATGGCAGACGGCTTTGATGTTGGGACTGTTCGGGGACACGACGAAAATCCGGCTGATCGGATGCCGCACATATTTTCTTACGCTGTCAATCACATAGGGAAGCGTGCCCAAATCTTTGTCAATAGCCGGAATGACGACGTCGATGATGATATCCGAGTTCGAGGACAATCGCGAATCCGCTCCTTTTCTTAGCCGTTTCTCATCAGAATATGCCATGTTGATCGTTTTGGGTTGGACTTGTCGACCCCTTACTTTGCCGCCGACAGCCATTTTTTCAACCGCGGTTCCTCGGATTTAGGGCAGATGAGCAATCCGTTGAGAGTAGAAGCGACGATAAGGTCATTAACTCCGATAATGACCGCCTTCTTATTATCCACGAACACGAGATTTCCGGCCGCCTTCATTAGATCGACCTCACCATGGGTGACGTTCCCGTTCGGATCCGACGGCAGATGACGCAGCAACGAGCCCCAGGATCCGATATCGTCCCATCCGCAATTTACCGGTAAGCAGTAGATGGTCTTTGCTTTCTCCAAAACGGCATAATCGATGGAAAGCCGCGGCATACCGGCGTATGCGGTATCCGGGTTCGACGGGTTTTGCGACAGGAGGTTCCAAATAGCCGGTTCGAAGGATTGAATGCAGCGGGCCATGTTCTCTGGGCGGCAGATCAGGATACCGCTGTTCCAGAAGATGTCGGGCTCATTCATGAATTGTCGGGCTTTCTCTTCGTCCGGTTTCTCCAAGAAGCGGGCGACACGGCGTATCCCGCTTACCGAGCTTGCCTCGCCGGCATCCGAGTCGGGCGCGGTGAGCAAATATCCGAAGCCGGTCTCGGCTCGGTCCGGTCGGACGCCTAGCGTTACGATGGCATCGGGCAACATTGCGACATCCGCCGCTGCTGAGACGGCCGCAAGGAAGGCCTCTTTGTCGGCTATAAATTGATCGGAAGGGACGAACGCTACCGGTTCGTCGTCCATGATTTGAAGAAAATGAAAGACGGTCAGTGCGATGCAAGCGGCAGTATCCTTCTGCATGGGCTCAACGATCAGCTGATTCGGCGGAAAATCAGGCAACTGTTCTTTCAACAAAGGCAAATAATGCCGGGGCAATGCGATAAAGAGGCGAGAAGCAGGAACGAAATCCCGGAATCGGTTCACCGTCTCTTGAATCAAGGTTTGCTTAGATAGAAACGGCAGGAACTGCTTGGGCAAGTCGTCGTTGCTTCGCGGCCAAGAACGAGTTCCTTTGCCCCCAGCCAAAATGACGATCTTCAAGGAAGGCACCTCCATAATGACAAAAAGACGAACGATGTACTTGTCATTGTATGTCCCTATCAAGCTTTGGGAGACGGCAGGCATACAATCGGCGGCAAGTCAAAGTTAAGAGGAGGATATTTCCGCAGAAGAACTATTCAAGAAGTAGTTCCGTTTTTAAGGATATCCTTTAAAATAGCAGTATGGGGGAAGTTGCAATGATAAAAAAAGGGATAATCCTTCTACTTTACGTGGCTGGAATTGCGGCTATCGTAACTTATAAACAACCAATACTTACGTGGTTGGCAAATGGCGACATGGAACGTCTTCCTTGGATGATTGGAGTTGCAATTTTGCTAGCCGCAGTACCTGCCGTTCCATTCGGAATTGTAGCCGGGATCATGGGGGCTCAATATGGTCCAGTTTGGGGTACGCTGATTAATGTAGCGACTACTACGATAGCAAGCTCTCTTCAATTCTTTGCCGTTCGGGTATTGTTCCAGAAACAGGGGCGGCAGTTCGTAACGAAGTTCAAACGGATTGACCATTTCATCTTATTATTAGAACGCAATGCGTTCCTTGCAGTGATAACGGCCCGTCTTATTCCTTTTGTCCCGGCTCCAACGATCAATGCAGCCGCTGCAATCAGCCGTATTAGCTTCGGCAGCTTTTTCATTGCTACGGTAATGGGGAAATTCCCAGTGATGGTTCTATATGCCATCATGGGAGACAGGCTGTCTTCGAACGCTTCCGGTATGATGTGACCGCTGATTATTTATGCGCTTTTCCTGATAATCGTTTATGCATGTTATCGTTGGCTTTACATGACGAAACTTTCGAAGCCGGATTCGGAAGGATGTTAATGATAGGGATCGGATAAATTATTGTATCAAATTGCTTCGGTACCCCTTACATATAAGGCGCAATATTGTCATATGAATGGACAAGTGTCGCAGGTAGAAGGTAATGGGGTGGGGTACTTGAAGCCGGCTTTATTCCGATTTAATGCGATGTTTTTTGTCAAAATAATGGGCTTGATTGGTCGCGTTGCATTGACGCGATGGATTGGAGCTGAAGGGGTAGGTTTGTATCAGGCGGCTTATTCGTTCTATGGATTGCTACTGGCCATTATCCCAGGAGGCTTACCAACTGCCCTTGCATTAACGACAGCCCGTGATGCTAGAACCGGATGGCGATTATTCAAATGGGTGTCCGCGATATTGGCCCTAATGACATTGATCATTTGCTTGTGTGCATTTCGATTTTCAAACGAAATTGCTAATGTGCTTGGGTATCCTAATCTGGGGTTCGCTATTCGTTGTTTGGCGCCAGCGTTAATAATCGTACCGATACTTAGCCTGGCAAGAGGTTATATACAGGGGCTGGAAAGGTTTCGATCGATTGCATGGTCTGAAATCTTGGAACAATTCGTCCGTGTTGCCGCTCTCATCGTGGTAGTTCCGGTTTTATTAACCGGAAGCATTGCGACAGCTGTAGGAGGGAGTATCGTTGGCACACCTATCGGAGCGATATTCGCCATCATGTTCCTCGCCGTTGTCGTTCGAGATGCTCGGGAACATGAACCAATAACTTTGTCCGGCAATACCCGACTTGCTCCCGCATTTATGGCTTTGTTAAAAACATCGATGGCCATTACCGTAACCCGGTTGCTTATACCTGTATCGGATTTTACCGATATGATCCTCATTCCGAAGCGGTTACATGCAGCCGGCTATTCCGCAGCCGAGGCGATCGAAATATATGGCGTAATGACCGGAATGGCTGTTGTGCTAGCATACGTACCTACCATCTTCACGGCAGCGTTATCCCATACGATAACGATACGAATGGCCGAAGATTGGCAAGCCGGCCGTATTGATTTTTTTCGCCGTCGATTACTCGCCGCCTTCAAAATAGGATGGATATGGGGGTTGTCTTCCGGTACATTTCTTTATATATTTGCTCCGGAGTTATCCATGATCATCTTCGGTTCAACAGAAGCTATCCTACCTGTTCGGTATCTGGCGATACTGCCATTACTTGTCGGCATTCGAGAGATTTCAACCAGTTTATTATGGGCCAAAAACCACAAATCGCCTCCATTTATAGGATTAATGCTCGGGATTGCGATTAATGCAGTCCTTATTTATATTTGCGTGGCGATCCCCGGTTTCGGATATGCAGGCATTTCCATTGCCATTATCTCTATGGAATTGATTGCGGTATTATGGAACCTGTTCCATCTGAGAATATTTAGATTTGCTTGGGCACGATCGCTGTCGATTGTTCAGGATACGTCCGTTTTTGTACTGGCCGTTTTCGCCGTATTTGGCCTTCATTCTGTATTTGATCTGGCTGGAGATACTCGTTTTCGTTGGATAGCCTGGCTGCCAGGTATGCTGATGTATGGCGTATTTTTCGGACTGTATTTTAAAATGCGCTGTGGCAGGGATGGAGGAACGTATTCCATCTTCGACTAATTCGGAATGGCATTACGCAATGTCGTTGCATAAAATCAGCATGGAGAGATTACAATAATCGGGGAAAATGGGGGTCCCGCTCCAAATGTTAAAGCTTTAAGGAAGGAGTTTTTACATACTTATGTGGTACCAGGCCGTCCTTGTATCGCTTATCGCCATTTTACCGATGAATGGCGGAGGAAAAGCGGCATCTACCGAAAGCCAAGAAATATCGTTATTTCTGAACCAGGTCTTTCAGGACCGAACGCAATTTCTCGTACATGGGAAACCGGATATTCTGGATAATTACTATAATATATCGGAAAAATCAAGCAGAATCGCACGACAGCATGAGCTTAACCGGCACCGGTACCTGTCGGCGTGGGCCAGCAAAAGGAATATAAAATTTACTGACAGTAAAAGCGAAGTTCGAATTGTACGGCAGAAAGTTACAAAAAATACGGCAAATGTTGTTTTGGTTCATCGCGAGAAGCTTGAATACTATTACTTAAATAAGATTTTACAACCTCAAACCTTTGGCCTTGGAACGCGCCATATCGTTACTCTGGTTCAAACGGATAACAACAAGTGGCATATCCTCCGTGAATGGTACTTGGATCCGCTAGATGAAAATCCCCAATTGATTGCCAACCATGAACATCAATTTCCTGAAATCGGTGAAGAACACTCCTTACGGGATGAAGCTGACCACCTTACAACCGGAACATCATCGAAAATCAAATATGACCGCATAAAGGCTGTTCAGTATGCGAATAAATACGCAGGCTTAGCTTGGGGAGCGGGCAACAATAATCGATATAATCCCAAATATAGAGATTATACAGGCATAGGCGGAGACTGCACAAATTTCGTATCGCAGGTACTCGGCGACCCTGAAGAGGGCGGAGGATTACCGATGAGCGGCAGGTGGTTTGCGAGCCTGGCGGGAGGAAGCGCTGCATGGGTCCGAACCGACGGTCTCAAAAATTACCTGTTGTACTCCGGATATGCTCGACTGGTGGACAGCGGAGTATTCGATCATATCATGAAACCGAAGGAAGGGCATCCGCAGGGCAGCATCAGGGATCTGCAGCCTGGGGATCTGATCGCATACGAATTAAAAAAAGGAGACGTGGATCATTTCGCGGTTATCGTCGGTTTTGACGATAATGGCTATCCGCTCGTCAATTGCCATACGACGGATAGATTCCGCGTTCCGTTTGATCTTGGCTGGGATAAGCATACGAGGTATTTATTGCTGCACGTTCGGTAATTGAGCAGATAAATCAAGCCACGTCCGATTGGACGTGGCTTGCGCTGTTAAGGGCGAATGCTGCCGAGGTGAGCTCAGCTCTCCATGCTGAACTGCCAAGAAACGCCGTATTTGTCCGTCAGACTGCCGTACACTTTGCTCCAAGGCACTTCCTGTAGTTCCATAAGAACCGTTCCGCCTTCTTTCAGCTTGCCGAAAGCGTCACGAAGTGCATTCTCGTCGCTCAGCACGAGCGCGAGCGAAAAGTTGTTGACGCCATGCTGGAAGGGCATCCCAGGGAACGTGTCGGAAAACATCAGAGTGCTACCGCCGATGTTCAGGAACGTGTGCATAATCCGGTCTGCCGCTCCCGGCGGCAGTTCCGCTTCGGAATGCATCGACCCGAAAGTCTGCATGTGCGGTTCCTCGAGTCCGAACGTCTGCGCGTAAAACTGAACGACTTCTCGGGTATTTCCGTCAAAATTCAAATAAGGGTTTAACGGCAACGGACTCACTCCTAATCGAATGGTTTCGGAAGAATGATACCACAGTCTTGTCTCGAAAGCAAACGTATGTTCTGCCCCCAACATGAAAGCTTTGCCAAACATTGATAAAAATTCCCTCGCAATGTAACATGAAACTAATTTACTTCATGGAGGTTCATAAATGATGGCAGCTAATCAGATTTGTCACGACGTACGTAAATCAAATCGCTATTCTTTTATCGTGAAAAATCTACTCTCACTCGTATTTGGTGTAATCTTCCTGCACGTATTTGCTCATGAAGCGGAAGCGCGGGAGCGGGATACGAAAATCAGCACAACAATAACCTATGAATACCTACTTAACAATGAGCATACTTTAGCGATTCCAACGGTTTTTGTTAATACTTATGATTATTCAACCGGAAAATTCAATGAGGAGCGTCTTCCACAACCTCAATATGCCATTGCGATCGATGAGGATACGGAACTTAACTATAGCAGTGCGGCCAAAAATCTGGATACAGGAGGCAGGCAAGAAGGGAATATCATTCAATTGAAAAAAGGAACCGTCTCCGTATGGATAGATCAACATCAAATGCTTGTATCCGGAAAAAAGCCTGGTGCGGTAGAGTTCCGAGTGATGGAATTTAATCTAGCCACACGCAAGCTGTCCGTTGTTAATAAGTTTACAAGCACTAGTAAGTATAGCGTCAGACTGTATCCGGACTTCAAAGGATATACGTTTACGCCTGCGGATAAGCTGAACAATGATTCGTTGTCCCTCAAGACGATTGTCGTCTTTTCGCTGGAAACGAATCGTGAAATCGCCAAAGTAGCCAATCAACCTCGGCCAAGCTCGTGGCATAAAATAAATAATGGTAAATTTGACCGGGAGCCGGCCTCCAATTCAATGATTATACAAGAGTTTACAAAGGCTCAGACAACTCCAAAAGAAATTGATTCATTGTTTATTGTGACAGACACTGCTACGCGCATTCCGTATCATGCAAAAGTGTATGAGCTTTTTGCAGATGGGCGCAAAGTGGAGCTGCACCAGCCCAAGGAGAATCCGGGTATACACTGGGTTAAACAAGTAGGAGCGATTAAGTATGTCTCGTATACGGATCCATCTACGAAAAATAGGATGATTGGGTATTATAAAGGAAACAAGATCGTACCAATTAGCTCAGGGAACGGGTACTACCAACCAAGCATAAGCTTCTCCCCAAATAACAAGTACATGATCTTTTCGGAGAAGGAGATCGATCCCAAGACGAAAAAAGCAGTAAAGAAATTTACGACTACCGTAGTCGACTTGGCGACGGTTAAAGTGCTATACAAGCTGCCTCCGCTTGAAAAATATGAAGTCGAGAATAATTATGAGTGGGTAACAGATGAGATCGTAAACATAAGTTTTTATTCTGAAAAGCCTCTTAAACGATACCTACACATCCCAAGCGGAATAACTACACTTGAATCTCATATGCCGAGACCTAGTGGTTATTTTACTTTTAGTAAGAGCAAGTTTGCTTACGATGGAAATTACAGCGAACTGCTGAACCCGGAGGACCCATTCGCAATCGTAATTGACGGAAAACCGATGACTTATTCCGGGCAAGGTCCCTTCCGTATGGCAACCAGTGATATCAAATCGGAATGGTACGTTCCACTCCGGGAATTTGCCGCAGCCGCAGGTGCAACAGTCGTTGACAATGCGAACGGCTGGCAAGTATCGCGCGGGACGCATACGGTTCAAGCGGATAAAAAGAAATCAATAACCTTTAAAGGAACGGTCTATGTGCCGCTAGCCGAATTAACAGAACATCTTGGATTCGCAGCCGCCTTTACGAATAATCATTCTATTTATTTTTTCACTCCCGATATAACAGAAGATGAAGTGAAAAACCATTTTGATGGTCAATACATTTTTTCCAAAGATCATAACATCATGTTTAACATATTCACTTTAACGGAAGGGAAATGGAACAGAGTAAGTGAAGAAGATAAACTGAACGGGTACAACACGTACTTTATAAGTAGTCATGACATAAATGTTTATAACAACTTCAGCCTCAATTTTATTGATGGTCGCCTTGCGGTTGTAAATGTTATGGATGGTATGCCAATACGGAATGAAGGCGTAGATCGTGGTTATGTATTGAAGGAGGAATGGAGCAGACTCTATGGAAAAGGGAAAGCCATTTCATTCGATATTCAATTGGACCCTGACAAATACATCTTACCAGTGAACGCGCAAAACATCCGATTGCAAATGCTCTCTTATATTTTCCCGGACTATGGCATGTTAATCAAATTAAGTGAGGATAGTCGATATAGCGTTAGCCTTTATTTCGTTCCTAATAGCAAGTAATAAAGAGAATCCCAACCATCGCCGGTTGGGATTCTTGATTCAAGTAAAGTGATTTTAAATGGCGTTAATAAATTTTTCGTATAATAACAGGTGCAACTATCGAAAACGATATTCACCTCGTCGATCCGTAAAGGAGTATTTGATCGTGGATAGCAATGGAACTGCAATAGAGCATGTACCTAAAAGCAAGCTTAAGGTTCTTCTTGAAGTATTATTTGTATCGACCAAACTGGGGTTTACCTCGTTCGGCGGCCCCATTGCTCATCTTGGTTATTTTCATCATGAATACATACGCCGCCGCAAATGGATGGACGAACGAAGTTATGCCGATCTGGTCGCGCTGTGTCAGTTTTTGCCTGGGCCGGCAAGCAGTCAAGTCGGAATTGGAATTGGCGTCATTCGTGGCGGGTTGCTCGGCGGGCTGATTGCTTGGCTCGGCTTTACGCTGCCATCGGTGATCGCGCTGGTTCTGTTCGCTTTTCTTTTACAGGGATTTGATATCGGTAGCGCAGGCTGGATCCACGGACTTAAGATCGTCGCTGTGGCCATTGTCGCTCAAGCCATTGTTGGCATGGGACAAAAGCTGACTCCTGACCGAAACAGGGCGACAATCGCTATTATTGCAACGTCCGCTACTCTTTTGTGGCAGACAGCGGTTAGTCAGGTGCTGATTATCGTGCTCGCGGGTATAGTCGGAGTCATTTTATACAGAAAAACGGCCATTCCAGCCGCGCCGAATCTGTCCATTCCGATTAGTCGCAGCTTTGCCATCATCTGTTTGTCGCTATTCTTTGGTCTTTTGATCGTATTGCCTTTGTTGCGACAATTTGGTGTTTCAGGCTGGTTACCCTTGTTCGATAGCTTCTATAGGGCGGGTTCGCTAGTTTTTGGCGGTGGACATGTCGTTCTTCCATTGCTTGAACGGGAAGTCGTACCGACGGGCTGGATTAGCAAAGCGGACTTTTTGGCCGGGTACGGTGCAGCACAAGCCGTGCCGGGACCGTTATTCACTTTTGCTGGATATTTAGGCGCGATGATTAACGGGGTTAAAGGAACTTTGGTTGCTACCACGGCTATATTTCTGCCTGCTTTTCTTTTAATCGTTGGATCGCTACCCTTTTGGAATTCCTTGCGAAAAAGTCCTAAAGTACAGGGGGCGCTAGTCGGGATAAATGCAGCGGTTGTCGGCATCTTGTTAGCTGCTTTGTATAACCCGTTATGGATAACGGCTATTTTAGCTCCAGCGGATTTCGCGTTGGCTTCGATTCTGTTTTTGATGCTTATCTTTTGGAAGTTGCCGCCCTGGGTTGTCGTGATCACAGGGGCGGTTGGGGGAACATTAATCGGACTTATTTGAACTTAAAAATGATGAATAAGAAGTAGAGCAAAAGACAACTGTAATGTTTTGTTAGAGTAACACATCCGCTTCGCCTACAATATGATGAGTCTAGAAAGCAAAAGAGGTGAGCCAATGGCAGTCGTAAAAGCCAGAAAACAGGATATCGATATGCTGGCAAGGTTGCTTCGAGCTGAAGCTGAGACTGAAGGCGAGCAGGGCATGCTCCTTGTTGGAAATGTTGGCATTAACCGGGTAAGAGCGAATTGCTCCGATTTTAAAGGACTCCGGACAATTCCCCAAATGATCTATCAGGCGCATGCGTTCGAAGCATTGCAACATGGCATGTTCTATCAAGGCGCAAGAGATAGGGAACGCCGTCTTGCGCAACGTTCTGTGAATGGGGAGCGGAATTGGCCAGCCAAATTCTCCCTTTGGTATTTCAGGCCAGGAACGTTCGAAAATCCCGGACCCTGTCCGCCAACTTGGTATGATCAGCCGTTCGCAGGACGATGGAAGAAGCACTGTTTTTATGAACCGACTGCGGAAGAATGTGAAAATGTATATAATACGTTCTAAATCTTTAGAGGCCGCGCCTAGCGCGGTTTTTATGTTTTATCGATGCAAGTTTATTCAGAGCTTGCTTCATTCACTTTGTCTCGTAAAATCACATTAGGAATAAGACGTACATAAATGAGTTCTCCCGCAAGCTCAACAATCGTTTGTGTTACAATAATAGCTGCAACTAGTGTACTCCAATTGTCAGGCAAAGCTAAGGCGAGGGGAAGGACCACAAGGGAGTTACGCGTCCCCGCACTAAAAATAACAGCTCGACCCGATTTGATGTCTAGTCGAAACCATTTTACGATATAACGGGTAATTAATGGCATTAAGAGCATGAATGTGATATAAACAGGAATCACTTTAATTAGAATTCCCCAGTAATCGGTTAGCTTCCCAATTTGAGATGATACAACAACAAAGAGGGTAAGTGCCATCAACGGGACAGGAATCCATGCGGATACTTCTAATAGTAGTTGACCGCCATTACGATTTTTCCTCGATACAAATTGTAAGACGATAGCCAGCAGAAGCGGTAAAACGATGATGATAAGGAATGCTTCAACAAATGGGCCTGGACTTACGATTTCTGACGCCATCTTACCCATGAAAATCCATAAATATATTGGCAATAGCAGCATTTGTGTCACAAACAGAATAGGCGTCGATAGGAGCATCAATTTCTCATTTCCACGGCCAAGATGAGTGAATACGATGACATAGTCTATACAGGGCGTCAATAAAACAAGATACACACCAAGTAAAACAGGTGATTGTTGGGGTAAAAATTGAGAAAGCAACCAGACGACAATTGGCACGGCGATATAATTTGTGGTTAGAATTGCCCAGATAAACCGTCGATTTCCGAATGCTTCTTTTATAGACATAAAAGGAATCTGAGTAAACATTCCAAACATCAAGATCGAGATCACAATTGAGATGAGTATGTGATGATCAAACGTTGTCATAAGTTCAGGGTAAAATAATCCGAGGCCGGCAGCTACAACTAATGTAGCAACATAAACCCAAATCTGATTATGTTCGAGTTTTTCGCGAGTTATCATTCTAATGTCTGCTCCTTGAATCCTACTTTTTCCCCAATTATGAAGGTGCAATCTGATTATTGCAATTCAGCTTTTACAAAACGGTGCGATCCCCCACATCTGGAGGTAAAAAAATGAAAATTTCCGAAAGTTGGAACACGAATAGCCTTAACATCCGTAGGGCTGTAACTGAAGATATTGAAGATTTGAATCGGATTTGTGCTTCATGGCAAGATAAAATTGATCTAGAGGGGGAGGGATTCCCGGAAGGATATATAGAAAATTGTATGATTAATGGTGATCTGCCTCCAATTAAAAATGCTCACATCGCTAATTATTATTTTATGGTTATTCAAAACAAAGATGGGAAGATAATCGGATTTTTTGATTTATATCATGGTTATCCGGATAATGAAACAGTTTGGATAAGTATTTTTTTAATTGATAGAGAAACTCAGGGAAGCTCCTTCGGTCAAGAAGCTATCCAATCCATCTGCGATGAATGTATGAAATCGGGATGGAAATCAATGGGGTTAGGTGTCCATTTAAAGAACTGGAAAGGGCTTCGCTTTTGGAACAATAATGGTTTTAACAAAATAATTAAAATTTCTGGGGACAAAGAATATAGTGCAACTACATTTTCAATTATCGGACTTAAAAGAGAACTATTCATATAGTTATTTCATTCATGGAGCTTAAAGGACATATGTCCTTCCCAATAGGGCCGGTTTTATTTTTTAATGAAAGAAAAGAGTTTTATTGGGGAGTGGGAACATGATTGGGATTTTATTTGCGTTTCTAGCCGGGGCCTTTATTACATTGCAGGGTGTAGCGAATGCTCGAATCGGCCAAGATATCGGCACCTGGCAGGCAGCGACGATCACCCAGTTTACCGGGTTCACGGCGGCTTTGTTGATCTTGCTGTTTGTCCTAGATGGCAAATGGCAAAAGTTTAAAGAAGTGAAGCCGATCTATTTGACGGGCGGCGCTTTCGCGGCTATCGTCATTTCCAGCAACGTCACGTCGATTCAGCACATCGGGGTTACGTTAACGATCGCTTTTGTGCTGATTGCCCAGTTGGGCTTGACCTTTCTCGTCGATCGGAACGGATGGTTCGGGGTGGCCAAGACGAAGATGGGGCTGCCGCAATACATCGGCATCGCGATGATGATCGCCGGCGTGGCAATCCTACGGTTCTAAATTAGATTTTGAAGTCGAGTCATATTTACGCATGCATCAACAAAAGGAAGAGGAGAGATCATGGTTTTAGGCATTTTATTGGCACTTCTGGCGGGATCGCTGGTCGGCTTGCAAAATATTTTCAACAGCAAGTTAAATGAACGGGCAGGAACTTGGGCAACGACTACACTGGTATTAGGATTGGGATTTCTGGCTTCCATGACGATCGGGTTTCTTATCGAAGGGAAGCAGCTGTTTGCGTTGCAGACCATGCAGACTTGGTACTGGTTCAGCGGTTTGATAGGCGTTGGGGTGGTTGTGTGCATGGTACAGGGGATTAAGCGGCTTGGCCCCATGTATGCCGTCTCGATCGTTCTCACCTCGCAGCTTGCGTTTGCGCTGTTATGGGATTCGCTCGGTTGGTTAGGGCTGACGCAGGTTCCTTTTACATTCAAGCAGTTGATCGGCGTGCTCGTCATTGTCGGCGGTATTCTTGTGTTTAAACTAGGCGGCGGTCGGGTAGCCCGGCCAGTGGCAGCAAAGTAATAGAAGATGTGAAGTATTTCACTAACAGAGTGCGGTGGTGAACAGAACCATCGCACTCTGTTTTTAATGCTCAGTAAAGGGTAGGAATCGGAGGACATGATGAGGCATCGATGAATCGTGGATCGATACCATAAAAGTACCAGTATGATCCGCTCCATCTATACCCTGCAACGCCGTCCATATCGACAGATGTCGGATAAAACCAGAAGTTCTCGCCAGACCTAAGCCAAACATAGGTGTATTGGTGCAAGCAATCTACGATATAAGAAACAGCGGGTTTCGGCGGGATGAATGTGGGAGGAGGAGACTGCGGCGCTTGTCTCATGGGTCCTTTATTTTCCATATGGGCCATATCATCACTCCTGGCAGAAGATATTCATGATTTTGCATGCAAGCGTATCCTATACTATGTAGGCGATTAACCACTTGACTGTATGCATGCCTATCCGGTCTTCGCACAGTTGTAATTCGTTAAACGGCAGGATAGTTCAGTTCATTTAAGCCAATCCTATAGTTAAAGATTCCTATCCAGCAAAATCCCCACTTGTTCCGCTATCACATGAGGCGGTTCTGGTAGTTCTTTCGTGAAATACGTTTCCATCATTCCAACGATCGCTGTTCCTAGAAATTTTAGAATCACATCTTTGCTTAATCCTTTATTTATTCCTTGCGTTGTATCTACCTCCCCCTGTAATTCTTCAATGACAAACTCAAGGAAGAGACTGCGAAAAGAAGGAGCGCCGCTGCTTCCTAACATCGTTGAAAAGAATGAATCATTACTTTTAAGGTATTCAAATACAGTGATATTCGCATCTTTAAAAGTCAAATGAGATGCGGCTTCGCAGCGTCTCTTCAGTTCGTTGATATGTTCTTCGGTTATCTTATCCAGAAGATCATATTTATCCATGTAGTTGTCATAGAAAGTTCTTCGCCCGACATTGGCCTTATCGGAAATTTCCTGAATCGTAATTTTATCGAAATTTTTTTCAAGCATAAGTTCAATAAAAGAGCTTTTTATTGCTTCTTGAGATTTCAGTATTCTTCTATCCATCGTTGACATTAGGGTAGTCACCATACTTTCTTAAATTAACTGCACAATCTTAATCCGCTTGTGCGATAAGGCACAAATAGCATGCATTTGATCGTTGCTGACAATCTGTTCTCATTTTATATTATATACAGATGTGCGGTATCGCATCAATGTATATGTCAAAAACTTTAGAATAGGAGACGATCAATGCGACAGTACAAAGTGATCTGTCATATGGCAACTTCATTAGATGGAAAAGTTGAAGGGAACTACTTAGAAACTCCAAGCGCAGAGTACTTTGGACAAGAGTATGAAAATATCCATCAAAAGTATAAGCCTAAAGCATGGATTTGTGGACGAGTCACTTTTGAAAAACACTTTACAAATGGAGAGCAAGTGGATTTATCAAATTATTCGAATGCTGATGTTTCTCGTGAAGACTTTATTGCAGATAAAAATGCTGCAGCATTCGCAATTGCCATTGATCCATCAGGTAAACTAGGGTGGAATCGAAGCTCGATAAGTGAAGAAGAATATGAAGAGCGCCCAGATCAACATATCATCACGGTGTTAAGCGAAAATGTAAGCAATCCATATTTAGAACATCTTCGGGCAATTGGAGTTTCCTATATATTTGCGGGAAAAACCGATAGGTTAGATTTAAAACTCGCGCTTGATAAAATCAGCCGATACTTTAACATCACCGAATTTATGCTCGAAGGCGGAGGATATATCAATGGTTCGTTCCTAAGTGCAGGTTTAGTGGATGAATTAAGTTTGATCCTAGTTCCAATGGTAGAAGGGACTAACAACGCAGTCTCGCTTTTTGAATATGGCGACAATCCATTTCGACCTGAGGTCGAGTTTACTTTAGAAAAAGTAGAACAACTTGAGAATAGTGGATTATGGCTGCGCTATCGGTTGAAGAATTGAAATTAGAAGCGATAAAACTTTGTATAGATGGAGGAAGACTATAATGAAAACAGTCGAATTAGGTACACAGGGTTTAAAAGTGAGCGTAGAAGGCTTGGGCTGCATGGGAATGAGTAAAATGTATGGCCCGAGTAACGACGAGGAGAGCTTGGCTACGCTTCGTCGTGCAATCGAACTCGGCATCACTTTTTTCGACACGGCAGAGGTTTATGGTCCGTTTCACAACGAAGAGTTGCTTGGACGCGCATTCGCAAGCATTCGTGACCGTGTAGTCATCGCGACCAAGGTCGGAATTGGCTTCACTGATGACGGCAAGCCCAAAGTCGTCGACGGCACTGCTGTCGTAGACGGTAGTCCAGAGAACATCATCAGGGCAATCGAGGGGTCACTTCGCCGGTTGAAGACGGATTACATCGACCTCGTTTATCTTCACCGCATCGATCCAAAGGTACCGATCGAGAAAACCATTACGGCGATGAGCAAACTGGTCACTGACGGTAAGATTGGTCACATCGGTCTGTCCGAGGCAGCAGCCGGCACAATCCGCCGTGCACACGCTGTTCACCCTATCACTGCCGTCCAGACCGAGTATTCCCTGTTCGAGCGCGGTGTGGAGTCAAACGGCGTGTATGAGACGGTGCGCGAGTTGGGCATTGGTTTTGTTCCTTACTCGCCGCTAGGACGTGGGTTCCTGACCGGTCAATTTAAGGCCGACCAGCTCGACCCTACCGACTTCCGTAACTATGACCCTCGGCTAAGCGGAAAGAACTTAGAGACCAACATGCGTATCGTCGAGGCGATCAGCCTCATCGCTAAAGAGAAGGGAGTTAAGCCCTCCCAATTAGCATTGGCTTGGACCATCGCACAGGGTGGCGTCCCGATCCCAGGCACCCGACGGATTGCGAATCTGGAGGAAAATGTAGCCGCGGCGGATATCGTTCTGTCGAAGGAAGAGTTGGCTAGGCTTGACGAAGTCGCCCCCGTCGGAGTCGCATCGGGTGACCGTTATTCCAAAGGCGGTATGTCACAACTCAACCAATGATCGATTATCGATATTAACGATCTGGATTATACCAGGAGGCAGTGCGGCAATAAAAAACAGCGGGTTTCGGCGGAAACTTTTCAAGAGAATGTACGTCTATCTACTATATGGTAAAAAATTGGTGGAAGGTTGATCTCATGAGTATCCGTCTCACTAAACCTATTCTTTTGATTACGTTGGTAATAGCCTTTTTCTGGGCTCTGACTCGGTCTGTTTTCGCTGAGGCGCCGCATTCGTCATTTAAAGGGATGAACTGGACGCCCCCCGATACGACCGCTACCGTCAAACCGAAATGGAGTGTCGCTATAGATGTTCCGAAGGATCTGGATACAATTAATGCGGGAACGGTCGCAACTGGGGCAAACCAAGTTTACATCTTCCAAAATGGTCATATGCTCGCGATAAGCGCGAAAACGGGTGAGACATTATGGACATACGGGTCGAAACTTGTTTCACCCATTGCGTACCACGCTGGGGGTGTATATGCCGTTTCCGAAGACGGGATATTGCATGCCATCGATGCAGTGAACGGGAAGATGAAGTGGACGACGAATGTCAAGACATCGGGTATCGTCGGGTTATTCGTAAATGGGGACAAGGCGTACGTCTATAACGGGCATGTTCGGGCGTTTGATTTGAAATCAGGAGCGTTACTTTGGACGGACGATTATCCTTATGAATTCGATCTCAAGGACATTGCTTTCGCTAACGGGAAAATACTTGTGAGTACGGTGTTTTCAGGTGCTTACACCTATGACACTCTTCTATCTTTCGACGAAAGCAACGGTCATCTTGCCTGGGAAGCATTCAACGAAAGCAGCCCGTTAGTTGTCAATGAAAATCAGATTCTCGTGCAACAAACTTCAAACCTGATGAGTCAGCTTGAAAAGACGACCTTAAACACGATCGATCTGTTGACTGGAAAAGTTGTAAAAACAGTCGAATTCAAAGAAAACGGCAAAGCCTGGATCGAATCCGGGCGCGTGTATATATTCGCATCGGGAATTGTCTATGCCTATCCGTTGGACGCGGATCCCACTAAAGTCACGAGAGATTCTTATCGATCGGACAGTTCTTATAAAAACTACTGGGCGGGAGGCCCTGACGCGGACAGAATATTATTTACGGATGGAGTTAACATAACGGGCTCGAAGCTTGTCAATAAGTCGGTCGTATACTATGGCTCTGCGGGAGCTCCAAGGGCCTCTATCGCCCGATTCGACACATTCGAAAATGGGTTATATATTGCTTACTCTGATGGCCGGCTGGAGGCGAAAGATTTAATTACGGCGAAGAGAGCGTTTGTGCTGCAAATGCCGGGGAGAGTATTCGGTCCTACTCAACGTGAAGATGGCATGATCATCGTTCAATCCCAAGGAAGGGTTAGTGCCGTTCCCGAGCCAACCTATTAAAGGCTAAGTAACGAAATATCAGTAGAGTTTGTGATAGTGGTCTTACGATAACGGGTACTATTATTACAAAAACGCAAGGCTGCCGGCATAATCGGCAGCCTGTTCAGTTATATGGCATTTAAATATCGATTTAGTAATAAATTTCATTATATAGGAACATTTTGTGAAACATTTGCCTTTTATTGACGTTATTACATATGGCAAGTGAGACAGCACGCCAATAAAAGCATAGAAGGAGTAACCTATGAAAAGGAATTTTCCGCTTCTATTATTATCCTCACTCCTAATGGTATTATTTCACTCGCCTTCGTCTTTTGCTCAGGAAACGTCGACAGGCCTAGCAAAAATCGTTTTAGTTCAAAATTCCACGCAAATGTGGTACAACGACAACTCTTTTACGGCGGCTCAGCCGCTTACAACGGTCAAAGGTGTGACATACGTCGCGGCGAGTTCGTTCATGAATGCAATACTCGGCACGATCGCTTACGACGCGAAGACCAGGCAGTACACTCTGATCAGCAGGAAAGACGTCCTGAAAATGCAAGCGGGCAAATCCGCGTATTCGGTTAACGGAGCTTCGAAGACAATGACTGGCGCACCGTACACGATCAAAGGTACGTTAATGATTCCCATACGCACCGTAGCTTCAGTCTTCGGAATGACGTTAAAGTCGTTTCCGTCGGAGAAGAAGATCGTATTGACATGGTCCAACGCGCCGATCGCGAAATTCTCCGTATCCGATACGAATCCTTACGCGACCCAGACCGAGGTTAAATACAAAAATGAAGCCTACCATCCGGGCGGGTTGGCGATCGTGGAAGAACGTTGGGAGAACAACGACGCGATCTTCGATGAGGCCGGCACATATTCCGTTACCCATTGGGTGAAAGACGAGAGAGGCACGTGGAGCGATCCTTACACGGTCTCTATTACGGTCCATCCTCCGAATCAACCTCCGATTGCTTCCTTTGCGACAGACAAAGACATCTACAGGATGGGAGAGTTGATCTCTTACATCGATCAAAGTACTGATGACGAGAATCAGATCATCAGTGCCGCATGGAAGAACAATGCCCGCGGTTTCTTCGTGCCGGGACAGCAGACCGTTACGTTAACGGTAACCGACTCGCATGGAGAGGTCGGTGAATTCTCCAAAACGATCATGATTTTGGACGAAACGTTGTACACAAAAGAAGAATTCGATCTCAAGTATATGGAGATCGGCGAGAAGTTCGATATTAACGGACCTTCCGTGCTGCAATTACCGATGATGGCGTATACCATCAATGACCGAGAGCAGACTCTAATTCGCGCCAACAGCCCGGAGACCATGCTTGAGGAAGGCATCTATTACGAAGATAACGTAAACGGGAACGTCCGGTTTATGCTTCATAATCGGAACGGTCGTTCCACGCCAATGAAAATATACATACTCCTTACGAACAACAATGCCGATCCCGTAAACGTCCGATTGGGCGCGGTGGGCATGGCGGGTCCGAACCGGATCGTCTCTACCGTGGGCAAAGCGGTTACCGGAAGGTTTCTGGAATCTCTACTGAACCCGAAATACTCTTATTTGCAAATTCCGGCCGGTGAGAGTCGTCTCATTTTCCAAGAATACAGCAGTAAAATCTTAGAAGAAGGAGACGTCTACTCCATGTTCGCGGACGCCCAATTGAGTAATTATCTTGACTTCAAAGTCATCGCGATCAACGCCGACCGCGATCTGACGTCTGCTCTGCCAACTTTGCGAGTATTACCGAGCCACGAGAAACACATTCGAGGAACTTTTGAGAATGCGAACCGAGTCATGTACGTGAATCAGACGATCGGCGACGTGAAGAGCAGGATGGTGCTCGCTGACAATTTCGTGGATACGAGGCTTTCTGGAATTGACAAAACGACTGGGACTCCTGTTCTCAACGTGGGTAACTATGGCGTTGTATATACGATCCAACTCGGTAAAGTGCAGCCACACACGGCTATCGGGATAAACCCTCGCGGGGGACATTACGCCGGCGCGTTCAATGTGAACAATAAAACCGTTTATGCGACGAACACGAGTATTCTGAACAATCCGAATGAAGTGTGCATGCTCTATAAGACAGGGGATAGCGTGGAGACGGTGACGATCACGTTTACGCCTGCCAACGGGAGCATGTTGCCTATCAATTTACTCTTTCTGCCTATGCCGACTCACTAAGAATCGCGCCGACGCAAAGATGTGCTGACAGCTGCCGTTTTCATTTAACTAACTTTATCCCAAAAAGCGACAAACGAATACGAATTCTAGCTCAGGGCGATCTGGTGCATCCCGAATCTCTTCAACAACTGATAGGATTGCTTGCGATTCCAACCTTCCTCTGACGAGTCCCGAACCTCAAATACAAGTCGCCTCTGTTTACATCGAAGTATTGATTTGATAAAATAACTAATTGTTAACCTAAAATTAAAAATTAGGTTAACAATTAAAAGTGGATGGAGAACATTAAAACGTACCACGGGGATACAATCGGGGCTGTATGCGTCGGTGCGATTCCACCTTATCACGATACGCTGTAGCAATTCGAACCATGGGAGGAAGATTAATTTGAAAACTAATATAATAGATAAAAATTGGCAATCTCTTGCCGAGAAAGCATTGAGCGGAGAACATCTAACTTTACAGGAAGGACTTGCAGTGCTCGAAGCTGACGACGATGAAGTACTTTCGATCATGAATGCGGCATTTATGGTGAGAAGACATTTCTACGGCAAAAAAGTGAAGCTGAACATGATCATTAATGCAAAAAGCGGCCTTTGTCCTGAGGACTGCGGTTATTGTTCGCAATCGATCGTTTCGACGGCGCCGGTCAGTAAATATACTTTGCTCGATAAAGAAACGCTGCTTGCAGGTGCACGCGAAGCGATGGCTCGCAAGGCCGGAACTTATTGTATCGTAGCAGCCGGGAAAGGACCTACGGATAAAGAACTTAATCAAGTAGTTGACGCGGTTAAAGAAATTCGGGAGACGATGCCGCTGAAAATTTGCGCATGCCTGGGCATTCTCAAGGAAGATCAAGCCGAACGACTTGCCGAAGCCGGTGTTCATCGGTATAACCACAACTTGAATACTAGTAAAGCCAATTACCCTTCCATAACCACGACCCATACTTATGATCAGCGAGTTGAAACCGTAGAGAAGGTAAAGATACACGGCATGTCTCCTTGCTCCGGCGTTATTATCGGCATGGGCGAGACACATCAAGAAATCGTTGAAATGGCTTTTGCTCTCCGCGAACTCGATGTAGATTCGATCCCGATCAATTTCTTAAACGCGATACCGGGAACTCCTTTAGAGCATGCAGGTCGCACCCCTTCGATAAAAGCCCTAAAGGTACTAGCCTTATTCCGACTGGTTTGTCCTTCTAAAGAAATCCGCGTAGCTGGCGGCCGCGAGGTAAATCTCAGAACACTGCAACCCATGTCTTTATACGCTGCAAACTCATTGTTTGTTGGCGATTATTTAACGACGGTTGGTCAAGAAGTGTCGGCTGATCATCAAATCATTGAAGATTTAGGATTTGAAATCGAGTTGAACGCTCTGTAAGGCGATGACACCTCAACAACGTACTTATTAATGGATGAAATCACGAAAAGGTAGAACGCGTAGTCGGCGAAATCAAGTCTGCAGGTATTTAACCATAACGAGTCAACCGGCATGATAGGTAGCGATAAAGACCCGCGTAAATCGCGGGTTTTCATTTTGTAGGTAACAGGCAGGCGCTTTATTTATTCGACGTGCTCTTCAACGTTGAAGATGATCGTCCATTTGGTAGAATCTTCATTTGACTTCAAGTAGAATTTTTCCCATTATTATATACCTAACAGCTATCTAATTTGGGTTTAATGATACGGTTTACCGCATAAGGAGTCTGATATGAAAGAGCAGAATTTAGTCAAAGAACAAGAAAACATTCGTAGAGACTCGACAATGTCTGGTCGCTCTGGGTTCTATAAATTATTGATGCGGTTTCGGATTTTGATCATCGGAATCCTTCTCGGGTTTGTGTCGCTGGCGGCTATAGGAGCCTATTGGATACATTCACTTGATATTGAAAAGTTGGTTGTTCCAATATTAGCGCCAACTCAATTGCTAGATAAGAATGGTGAGCCCAGCTCCCAGATGGTTTCCGTCAAAATCGAATCCGTATCGCTCGACCAAATTCCGTTACATATGCAGCAAGCGATCGTCGCGGTCGAAGATAAGCGATATTTCGATCATACCGGAGTGGACGTTTTAGGCATTATTCGAGCTGCGTTCCGCAATTTGAAGGAAGGCGGCGCAGCGCAGGGCGGTAGCACGATAACCCAACAACTCGCCAAAAACGTATTTTTGACCGGTGATAAAACGTTCTCGCGCAAGCTGACGGAAGCGGCCTATGCCCTCAAAATCGAATCTTCTTATAATAAAGACCAGATTCTCGAAATGTATTTGAATCAAATTTACTTCGGTGAAGGTCAATGGGGGATACAGAGAGCCGCTAAGCGGTATTTCGGCAAAGACACGAAGGACTTGACGTTGTCCGAATCCGCCTTATTAGCCGCATTACCGAAAGCTCCCAGTCGTTATTCTCCGCTTAAGAATAAGGAACTCGCGTTGGAGCGGAGGGATCTTGTACTCAGTTTAATGCGAGATGATGGTTTCATATCGAATGAAGAGTATAACCAAGCGATAGTTGAGCCCGTTAAAGTACTTAAGGAAGCTCCTTCGGATCAGACTAATTATTTGCTAGGTCAATATGCTTCATATACAGATGAAGTGATCGATGAAGCCATTGAATTATATGGATTTACTGAACGCCAGTTGTTAGCAGGAAATCTTCTCATCTACACAGAGCTGGATCCCGTCGTTCAGAGTGCGATGGAAGAAACGTACCGCAATGACTCTCTGTTCCCTGTAAGTGCGCCCGATCAGCTCGTTCAGAGCGGAGCAGTCATCCTAGACCCGTCTACAGGAGGCGTTCGCGGGATCGTAGGGCAACGGGGAGAACATGTTTTTCGTGGTTTCAATCACGCCACACAACTTATGAGACAACCCGGTTCGGCATTCAAACCGCTGATGGTCTACGCACCTGCACTGGAAATGGGATATGATGCAAAATCGATGCTGTATGATGGTCCACTAGACATTAATGGCTATAAGCCTAAAAATTCGGATCACCGAACTTTGGGGCAGGTATCGCTTCGAGATGCGGTTATCCAGTCGAGGAATATTCCTGCGGTCTGGTTATTGAACGAAATTGGACTGAAAACCGGAAAATCGTTTGTTGAGAAGCTCGGCATTCCGCTTGGTGCAGAAGATAATAATCTGAGTTTGGCGCTGGGCGGACTGTCCCAAGGGGTATCTCCTCTTCAGATGGCGCAAGGCTACAGTGTCTTTCCTAATCTAGGGGTTGAGTTTCCGGCTCATACGATTACCAAAATCACGACGACAGATGGACGAGTGCTAGCTGAAGCCGAGCATCAATCGGTTACCGTTATGTCACCGGAGAATGCACATGCAATGACTGAACTGTTGCGCGACGTTGTCCGAGAAGGAACAGGAAAGAACGCGGCAATGAATCGTCCGGTGGCGGGCAAGACGGGTACGACGCAGCTTCCGCAGAACAAACAGTTCGCAGGGATTACCGGCGGTGCCAAAGACGTTTGGTTTGTCGGTTATACGCCGGAATTGGTAGGGGCGGTTTGGCTTGGCTACGACAATACGGACAGTAAGCATTATTTAACGACATCAGGTGGTCAATATCCGGCTTTAATCTTCAAAGAGATGATGTCATTGGCCTTAAAGGGTGTTCCGGTATCAGAGTTTAAGCAGCCCACGATAGGCAAGAAAGATAAGAACGATAAGCAAGATAAAAAAGATAAGAAAGATAAGAAAGACAAAGATAAAAAAGATAAGCAAGATAAAAAAGATAAGAAAGACAAAGATAAGAAAGACAAGAAGGACAAGAAAGATAAGAAAAACAAGAAAGATAAAAAAGATAAGAATGAAAATGGTAATTTCTAAACCAGAAACCGAACATAGCTCCGAAAAGCCCAAGCGAACCGGTAGATCGCCGATTCCATTGGGCTTTTTTTTTGTAATATGACGAGGAGAGATGTCCCAGGGCTGTTAAATCTATTACAAATGCGGATTATGGATCGATAGGTATAAATGCACTGCTCTTACGCTTATCCTTGCATAAACTGACCGTATGATATCAATCACAATGCATGAACCTGGAAGTAGTAGGAAGGAGGTGTCCCTATGGCAGTTCCGAAAAAAAATCGTAATCGAAAGAATGTCCGTATAAGCACTAAAATGCGTAAACCATCAAAACCTGTGCGTACTAAAGCCTTTTCCCCGTTTGGATTCAATCGTTTCGACCGATTCGACCGATTCGAACGTTTTGAACCATTTGAACGTTTTGAGTTTTTTGATCCATTTTTTCCATTTTTCTTCTTTTGAAGAGGCTGCCGGGATTTCATCTAAACAACTACCTCCGTCATTCTTATTAAGATTGGCGGGGGCTTTTTTTATATCCCATAATTATCCTCATGGTCTTTACACATATTAGATCTGGAATTCCATGAGTATTCCGATTCGTACAATACAGATTGTCCCAATTGATGTACCTTATAAAAAACTACTTTTGATGTGATGAAATTGGCATTGACATCAACCCCTCAATCAAAGGAGATCTTAATCAATGAAATGGGTATCACGCATTCTGCAAGGATTATTAGTGCTGGATTTTCTGTTTGCTGGTGCTACTAAAATCTTCTCTAGCGCCGATCAAATCAAGGAGATGTTCACCGACAATCTGGGAACGCCGGCCGCTTTGATCTACACCGTCGGTGCTTTCGAAGCGCTGGCAGCGCTGGTTCTTCTCGCCGGCTACCGCAGTCAGAAGGCGGCAGTTGTTTCGATCGCTGTCATGCTAGTCATCTTGATCGGTGCGACTGTGACGAACCTCGTAGCAGGCCTCGTTGGGGAAGCCATGGTGCCATTTGTTGTCTTGATCTTTGTGGCCATCCTCATGTACTTGAAGCGTGATGCGCTCAAGAGCTTTCGTATGTTAAGGGGCATGAATTCAATTTCCAAGTAACTGAACGAACTAGTAGACAAGGCTTTGGCCTATACCCAATCGTAAGTTCGGTACACAAGTATGATATAGGCTAATGCGATTGTTACGCTTAGTCTCAGATTGAAGATACACGCTTTCGTTTCAAGATGAAACGAAGGCGTCTTTTTTCTGTGCCAAGTTTTTAATCTGTAATGTTGAAATTCAAGTATCATTTTCTGACAGCTAGTTTCATTATTTGGTTCAGTTTCACTGCGAATCGGCGCAATCTGCAAGTTTGTTGGCAGCATAAAAAAGGTGGACATATCTCCAAATCCTAATTCCATTCATAACTTATATTGGGCACTTACCCAGTAATGATATATGAAGTGTTTCGAGCGAGGGGTGTAAATTATTATGGAAAATGAAACACGGAATGGAAATATACCGCAGCCGATAAGGAATGATGGTGCTGGTTGGTACGATTTGGGACCACGGGACGTTATACGAGACATTGAGAACCCTGACATGCTAGTTTCGCCTGCCACCGATGCTGGTTCGTTGCCCAATATGAAGTTCTCTTTCTCCGACGCTCATATGCAGTTAAATCATGGCGGTTGGTCGCGGGAAGTGACGATTAGAGAGCTGCCGATAGCAACCACGATTGCCGGGGTGAATATGGCTTTAACTCCGGGTGGCGTGCGTGAGTTACACTGGCATCAGCAAGCGGAATGGGCTATCATGCTTGTGGGGCGAGCGCGCATTACTTCAGTTGACCAGAACGGTAGGAACTATATTGCCGACGTAGGTGTAGGCGACTTGTGGTACTTCCCTCCCGGAATTCCGCATTCTATTCAAGGGTTGGAAGAAGGTAGCGAGTTTTTGCTCGTCTTCCCTGACGGTAAGTTTTCTGACCTCAATACTTTATCTATCTCAGATTGGTTCGCACATACGCCAAAGGATGTACTATCGGCGAATTTCGGTGTTCCAACAAGCTCTTTTTCTCATATCCCGAATCATCAGCTATACATCTATCAGGGAACCGTGCCCGGTCCAATCGAAAGTCAGCAGGTAGCAGACCCGCAAGGTACGATACCATTATCCTTTACACATCGACTGCTCGCACAAAAGCCGATTGTAACTCCGGGCGGGACTGTGCGTATAGTCGATTCTTCCAACTTTCCGATTTCCACTCAAATTGCCGCATCGTTGTTGGAAATCAAACCTGGCGCGATGAGAGAAATGCACTGGCATCCCAAAAATGATGAGTGGCAATATTATATCTCAGGTACGGCGCGTATGACGGTATTTGCACCCAATGGCACTGCTCGTACTTTCGATTATCGAGCTGGGGATGTAGGATATGTACCGTTAGCAAACGGTCACTATATTCAGAATACCGGTGATACAAGCCTTTGGGTTATGGAGATATTTAAGAGTGACCGCTTTGAAGATGTTTCGCTTATTCAGTGGATGGCGCTTACACCTCATCAAATCGTACAGAGTAACCTTAGTGTAGGACCGGAATTAATGAACGCATTGCGAAAGGAAAAATCATATATAGTCAAACATCCTGGGTATTCCTATTACCCAAGAACGGATAGATAAAGCGGCTGGCGTCGATTACTGGAATGCGGCAATCGATACGTACTAGCTGAATTTTTTCAGAAGGCAATGGATGCACTAAGTAGGAAGTAGAGTTTGGGTGGGATAGATGCTAGGGGCGCAGTTGCAAACCTAATACCTAGAAATTAAGTTTCGGGCGACATACTCCTGTTTGGCCGTGTCCAACATCTCTTGCCAGTCGTCGAAGAAAGTATGATTTGCTATGTGTTCGTTAAACAAGTCGTTGGGGATGTTTTGAAAGTCTTCCTGACAGTTGACTTCAAATCCCCCGGCGTCTAACATTTCCTTAAATGATGTGAAGACTGTGAACTTCTTCATAAATGAAGGAATGAACAATGTTTCAAAAAAGTCGGAAGGTGTTTTCTTCAATCTTCTGTACACTTCGGCATATTCTTCAGTCCGCTCAGCATTTCATGGATCCCATCTAATTTATTTTTAAAAAGAAACTCCTCCCTGTAACTGGCCCCTTGCATCATTTGAAAATATATCCTAATTCGCCGATGTTTATGATCGTCGATTTTTTTTGCCTGAATACCTGATTTTTTCACCATCGAAATCCCAATCATTAATTCGCATATTTACATTATTTTTATTTCAATATAGATTCTCCCCAACAGCAAATGCTCATATAGGCAAATGATTGAAATTCTGTCTGATAGGGTGAAAACCTCTACCAAAGTATCACACCGTACATAGTATGAGCCAAATAAGGTGTGAACCGCCTGTTTCGGGGTGTAAAATATGCAAATACTGGAGGAAGTACAAGCAGAAATTGAACGATGCATCAGTCGACTGAGGACGGAACAACATGCGGACGGTTCTTGGAGGTATTGTTTTGAAGCAGGACCAGTAACAGACGCCTATATGATGATTCTCTTAAGCACCCTTAACAGCCCACACAAAGAGCTTATTCCATTGCTGGGTCAGCGCTTGCTGAACAAACAGGCAGCGAATGGAGCATGGAAGCAGTTCGACGATGACGAAGGTCATCTCTCTTCTACGATCGAGGCTTATACAGGGCTGCTGCTTTCTGGTTATTCGGATCGACATGACCGCCATATGCAATTGGCGGAAGCCTTTATCCTTCGTAACGGCGGAGTCGAGAATGCTCATATTTCTACCAAGTTCATGCTGGCTTTAAATCATCTCTATCCATGGCCGGCCTTTTATCCGATTCCGCTATTTTTATTGCATTTGCCTAAGTTTATCCCCTTTAGCTTTTACAGATGGAGTTCCTATGTTCGCACTCATTTTGCCCCCATATTGATTCTTTGCCACATGAAATTCTCGCTTAGGAAGCCATCTGCACCGGACATTACTCATTTATTTGTAACTCGTAAACACAGGAGACTGGATAGAAAGGGTCGTTGGTTACAGAAAAGCCGGCCAACTAATCCTATCTCTAAGGCAGCAATTAAGAAAGCGGAGCGCTACATGCTTCAAAATATAGAACAGGACGGCACTCTCGGCAGTTATGCGAGCGCCACCTTCTTCATGATTTATGCTCTTCTGTCTCTCGGCTACCAACATGATTCTCCTGTTATTCAGCATGCCATTCAGGGGTTAACCTCTTTTGGATACCAAATAAACAACGAGGCCCATATTCAGAACTCTCCTTCTACGGTATGGGACACGGCGCTGATCTGCCATTCTTTACAGGAAGCGGGATTAACGACAGAAGATCCGGCGATTCAGAATGCTGCTCAATATTTACTCGCTCTTCAGCAAGGGGAACTGAGGGAGGAGGGAAGGAACACTCTTAATCGCCTCTCAGGAGGATGGGGATTTTCTGAAAGCAGCACCGCAAATCCGGATGTGGATGATACGCAGGCCGTTTTGCGGGCGCTTACGCGGTTTGCTGACCACCAAATCGACTATCGGGAGGCATTGAGAACAGGAATTAACTGGTTGTTAGGAATGCAAAATGACGATGGGGGCTGGGCAGCCTTTGAAAAGAACAGCGTCCCATCCATGACTCGCCAATTCTGTATACAGAACTTTGCCGATACGGCTGTAGATCCTTCTGCAGCAGATGTAACAGGTCGTACCCTTGAATTTTTGGGCAGTCACTTAAAGATGACAATGACTCATCCCGGGGTTCAAGACAGTGTATATTGGCTTATCAAAAATCAAAAAAACGATGGATCATGGTATGGCCGGTGGGGAATTTCTTTCATCTATGGTACATGGGCCGCTGTCACCGGGTTGAGAGCAGTTGGAATGTCTGCCGATCATCCGACCATTCAACATGCGATTGACTGGCTGTTAAAGATCAGGCAATTGGACGGTGGGTGGGGCGAGTCTTGCAAGAGCGATATACACAAAAATTATATTCCTGCTCAATATTCTACGGTGGTTCACACGGCCTGGGCACTCGATACCCTCATTGCCGTCCATGATCAGCCAACTGAAGAGATCAATAAAGGACTGGCCAACTTAATGGAATGGAACAGTCAGGAAAGCAAACGATCATCGTACCCAACCGGTGCCGGGCTGCCCGGGCATTTCTATATTCATTATCACAGTTATCCCCATATTTGGCCCTTGCTCACCTTGAGTCATTATTGGACGAAATACAAAGGCTATTGAGTATAACCCAATTCACTTTTACGAGAAATTAGCCCTGTACCCTTTCTGAACGATCTCATATGCTAAACTATCCCGCCACTAACCCCAAAAAAGCTTCTAATGGTGAGAAAAACGATCTGTACGAAAGGAGAAATTGGAAGAATTATGGCTTATCTTGACCCGCAATTAATGAGAACGTTCAGGTACAAATTCATGCACCCTCGGCATTTCAACCGTGTTTGCGGAATTCTTAGATCCCATCGACTTGAAGATTTAAGAGACTACGGTAAGTGCTGCAGCATGATTGATCAGTTATCCGATTGTATGGGGGTGCCGGTCACACCCGAACAAAGAGAGAACGCAGCCCAGTGGCTGATGAATTGCCGTGTAGATCCTGGGAATCCTTGCGATCGTAGACGGATGTGGAATTTGATCCATGAATTTTGGTAAGAGTTCTAAGGAGCTGCCTAATGGGCGGCTCTTTGTTTTGAGTACTTGGCTGAATGTTAAGAACGGCACCCTGGATGCGTTGAATCATGCGGCAAGATCCATTAAGCAAAGGTGTCCATACACTAAGAACTCTTCGCTAATATGATGTACGAAATCAAAATCGTATTGCCGGAGGTGGAGAATTGGACAGCATCAGTCATTTAACGATAGGAAGTACATTAGCCGGGCTTTTAACCGGAATTCCGGAAATTTCAAATCATCATGAATTCATGTTGCCTATCATGGTATCATGCATCGTCGGATCACTGGCGCCGGATTTGGATGTGATAACAAGGCTTAAGCCGGAACTCTATTTGCGATACCACAGAGGAGCAAGCCATTCGATTTATCTTTTTCCTTTATGGAGTCTGCTCGTAACCGGTTTGCTGAGCGTATGTTGGATAAATACCCCTTTTCTTTTATTATGGCTTTCGGTATCCGCGGGATATCTTTTTCACATTGCGCTTGACCTGTTGAATAGTTACGGCACACAGATCGCCTACCCATTTCGAACGGATAGGAAGGGATATCATGTGTTACCGTTGTTCGATCCCGTTCTGTGGTCGGCTCATGCCGTATACGCTTTAATCTGGTTGTATCAAGGGTTGGAAACCGGTTTTCCTTTTACTTTGCTTTATGCAGGAAGCGTAGCATACATTGGAATTCGGTTTTATTACAGGACAAGGATCAAAAAACAGTTGGAATCAACGCATTCGTCGAGTCAGGTACTGATTTTTCCGACATTTTCCCTATTTAACTGGTCGATTGTACTTGTTCGACATGATGCCGTTCAAGCAGGAGTTTGGCATTACGGGAACATCATTTGGCAGTCTCCGATCAACTTAGGCAGTGCTGGCGACCACTACATCAAGTGCTCGGAGCAAACGGATGCTGTAAAGATATTGAAGAATTTCAGTCCGTATTTGGCGGTTCAGAAAATAACCCATCCTGACGGAATCAAAATCAGATGGTTGGATCTTCGTTACCTGGAAAGAGCGAACTACTGTCTCATGGCTTGTGTCTTCATAGATCAATATTACACCGTCCGGCGGTCTTATATAGGCTGGTTCAAGCCGGAGGCGGAGTGATGAGTAATAAAGGGGGGGGGCAGGGTTAGAAATAGGCGACATCGGGATCAGCAGTATGAAATTGTTTTTGGAATAGGAATCCTGTTGTGTAAGATGTCGATAGTCCTTTTAGTCGAAAAGCTTTTTCAATTTCAACTGCAGCATGGCGTGCATCTTCTACGGTTCTCTTGCCAGTAATGATGTCGTTCATCAAGTTCAAAGCCATAAAATTTGCCGCTTCTTGATCACATTTAGCCGTAGCTTCACCAGCAGTTCGGTCTGGGTATAAACTACCATCAAACTTTGCTAAGTCATCAAAAAATTGAAACGGTACTTTATAATCAATGGTTTGTGCTAAATAATCAAGATGAGGGGTCGGAGTGTTATGAGGTACTGTATGAAGATGAACAACTGTTCGTTTCCAAGGAGCGTTATTATACCAAGTAATTTTTGTCCAGCTTGCGTCATTCGGTAAACCATATTTGTTGATTAACAAATAAACTGTTTTTTTTGGGTTCCCCAGTCCACTGCTCCAAAATTTTATCTAACATCGGAGAAATAAAGGGATGTTGACTATGATATCCGTTCAACCCGCTATACATTTAGAAAATAACCTCCCGCAATAATGGATGAGTTTCTCGGGTATAGGTAACATAATCGTTATCTCCGTTAGAATTTGTTGTTAACTTATTCGGATGCCTAAAAAATGTTCCCAGAAAACTTAATTGCTTGGCATTGCCACATGCTCGAGCATGAAGATTAAGAGATCCCCGTGGTGGATGATTAGAATCAAAGAACAGCTAAACCTTGTGATCCGAAATACGGATAGTGGGCCGAAGCAGCAACCTGTAAATTGACTAAACCACCATCATCCTTGATTTTAAATACTGAGACGGTGCCTTGATTGCCGTTTAGGATATACAAATTGAGACCATCTTTACTGACTCCAGCATCTATGGGTATACCTGTAGATACTCCAACTGGTGTGCTCGTAATATGCCCAAGTACCGTTAGCTGTCCGCTGTTATCTATATTGTAGGTGGATATTGTGCCGCTTAAGGTATTAGAGGTATATGCAAACCGATCATTCCTCGTAGTCGTAACCCAACATGCTGTCTTCTGGCCGTTCGGTACAGAGCCACTGATCACATTCAGAATGCCGTTTTCGCTCATTGAGTATGATGACAGCGCGCTAGAAGCGACCTCCGTAACTAAAAGGATTCCCGAGGATAGGAAGTAACAACCTAACGGCCTTGTACCATTAGAATCATTAATGATTGGTCCTGTAACATTACCATTTTTATTAACATGGAAAATACTGAGACGGTCTGTAGTAAACTCGGATACGACGATCTTACTGCCATTAGGAGTGAATAAAACCTGCGCCGGCTGAGCACTGATCGTACTTAGGTAGTGGACGGCTCCTGGAATAGGTATAAGACGTCCGTTATCTTCTACGCGAAAACCAGCGATATTGGATGCGGATTGACTGGCGGCATTACCTACATTTGAAACATATAGAAGGTTACCGAATATATCTACGCTGTTTGGCAGAACACCTCCCGATGGCTTCACATCGGCTAGAACCAGTCCTCCGCTATCGGCAACGGTAAAACTACTGATACTATTGCTGCCTGCATTAACAGCAAATAAGCGACGGGCATCACGGGACAAAGTTAAGGAGCCTTGTGACACCAGTGGATCGATGCCGTCGTTTGCTGTTACATCTGAAACTTTCCTTGTACCCGTACCTTTCCCATACGTCGGATATGAACCCATAAAGGTAAGCATACCGTTCGTGTCCCGGTAAAAAGCAATGACTTCATTGGAAGTCTCCCTATTGGTCATCATGTAAACCATTCTCGGCATTATGACTCTCCTCCTCCGGCAGTTCGTGGCTCACCATAGATTATGTTATCGATTAATAATATTAGTTTGAGCCAAAAACAATGCCCCAGCAGTAAGTCAGTAAGTCTGCGGGGGCATGATGCTTTGCCTGGTTAGAATGAAATCAGTTCGAGGCTTAGCGTTCATTCGGCACAGCCAGTCCAAATAGAGAGAGCAGGCCAATTGACGATTTCGCGAAGAGGCGGGGGAATGGGCATGTCCGAAAAGTACACTGGACCGTTAAAAGGAAGACCGAGATATAGAACGCGTTAGAAGGCGGTATATGAAACTTTCAAAGTCTGAGCTTGTGGAACTGACAGGATAACGCAACAATCTCCAAATATTTACGTTTTAAATAGTGGAAGGAAAAATTATGCTGATAAGAATCATCAAATTACCATCGTTTGGGGAAGGAAAAATCTATAATGTACAATTCCAATCAAATGCTACGTGCTTTGGAAATACTCATGACAATCACTATGTTGATGTTTCTAGTCGGCTGCAATAACAACAATGTACCTACTGAAACTATGAACAGCAGCACTGACTCGAGTTCAACACCGACTTCAACGTTACCTCAAAGACCTTCTCAGATACCAAGTCCGACACAAAACGGAGAAACTAAAACTTATAATTATGGCGGACTTAAACTTGAAGTAACAAATGTCTACGAAGCTCGAACCGAAAGCATGAATGATGACGGAGGTAATCCCTGGGAATACAGTGTTTTTGTCTGTTATCCCGGTGCAAGTGTTACCGTATTAGCCGCCGATATGAGCGACGTTAATATCACTGCCGATGGTAAGTCTCATGCGAATTGGGGGGTTCTTTTGGCGTCTGGTGGACGGACTGATATCGTGGATGACATGGATTCATTTGATGTTACGCCTGATATACTCGGTATTTATAACCTCGAATCGAGCATCTACGTATTGAAATTAGAAATGTACAAAAATGACTTAAAGACCTAACGAATGGTCTTTTTACGAAGCAACTTGGAAGGTTGAGAAAAACAATTTAGTATTTCAATCGCGAAGCGGCGAAGGTTTAGAAGGACAAGAACATACATTGATTAGACTCCGCGCACTGCGCGGAGTTTTTGTTTTATAGAAGTTAGAGGAGCCGATAAATATGGCAAAGTCGCCTGGCCCGTGGATAAAACAACATCTCCATACAAATAATAGTGGTAAAACGTGGAATTTTTATAAATCTTCAGCTCACAACAAGAAAAACGAAGGAGCCCTAATTACAACTTGAACGAATCCCTAGAGATTATATTAAGAACGATCCTTGCCTATTTATGGCTATGGTTATACACGAGGTTGATCGGCATGCGCCTGATTTCGCAAAGCTCGTACCATTTGTTCGTGCTTGCGATGATGATCGGGACGATCGGCGGAAATATGGCATTCAATCTCAAGATCAGTTTGATGAATTTCATTTTGAGCATGTTCGTCATCAGTGTAATCGGGTATGTGCTGATGAGAATATCGTTATACAGCAAGAAGGCCGACACCGCTATTTCTGGAAAACCGACTGTGATTATTAAGGAAGGAGTACTGTTACAGGAGGAGATGAAGAAGTACAAATACTCAAAGGAAGCATTAATGCAAAGCCTAAGAGGGGAGGGAATTTTCGAACTCGAGCAGGTCGAGTTCGCGATACTCGAGCTGAATGGAACGCTGTCGGTACTTAAGAAACGGAAATATCGAAACGTCACTTGGCAGGATCTTGAAAGTATTACGAGGCTATCTGATGATTCGGATGATGCTTCTGGAGCAAAAAACTGGATCTATTGAACGGTTATTTTATTTTATCGGTATATATCCTTGACACAAAATTATGCAAGAATATATACCGATTGGCGGAGGAAAAACCCCTTATTTTTTAGCCACAGGCACCCAAAATTCGCCGTAGAAAGTGCCGTCACCGTTATCTTTGCGATAAGTCGCGTTTGGACCGCCGATATACGCATAATCGGTGATTTGGGACAAGACTTCACTAAAAGCACGGTAAGTCAACTGATCAAACAAAGTTTCCTTATCGCCATTTCCTGAAATCACGATGTATTCGCTCTCTGGAAACTCGATGATGCGCGTGGCGTCAGATACTGATTTACCAGTTTCTACAGCGAAATAATTCCACGGTTTTCCTTGATATACCTCGTTGACTGACCATTCACGATCGTCTTTTGCGACGTCTTTGAGCTTGGCGAACCGTCCGTCAGCTTTGAGCCTGCCCCAAAACTCAGCTTTTTCATTTTGCAAAGCCGTCATATCTTGAAAATTCGACCGGATTGAGAAACCATATGCAGTCAATGTGAATGATTTTTTGTATTCAAGGGTGTAATCTGCCATTTGAGTACTCCTTTCATCGAGCTCTATAGAATTCGACCGGGATTAGCTTTCGATTTTTTTAACACGAAGCCACATTTCGCCATAGAATTCACCGTTTTCAGCTGGTTTGACGAATGTTGAATTACCGGGTCCAACGTATTTGTAGTCTGTGATTTCTTGCAACATGCCGCCGAAAACTTTGCCTGTGATTTCGTCAGCAAGGCGGTCCTTGTCAGTGCCTGCGCCTGGCACGACAAGGTAGTCGCCAGCGTGGAAGTCGATGACGACAGCGGCTTCCACGTCGAATTCACCCATCACGCCGAAACCTCGCCAAGGCTTGCCGTCGATAACGTAGTTGAATTGATATTCTTGCCCGTCAGCCAGCGCGAGAAGTTCAGCAAGTTTGCCGTTTTCAGTGATTTCGGCTTTTTTCGCCGCGGTTTTTGCTGCATTGCCAGCCCAGTCGTTGAAGTCATCGAATGTAACACCGAAAGCTGTCATTTTGTAGTTTTCCGAAATTGTTTTGATGGAGTAGTTAGACATTTTGTTCTCTCCTTTGAGAAATTATTCTTTACAAGCTTGATTCTATTTGCTGAATGTATCAAAAGTTGATACTATTTCTTCACTTTTGATACAATAAAATCATGAAGAAAACAGAACGAGTGAACCTAATTATGCGCTACATCAATAACCGTGCGCATTTTACGATTGCCGAGATTCAACGAGAGTTCAACATATCCCGCGCGACGGCGATCCGCGACATTAACGAGATTCAGACTATGGGTTTTCCGTTGACGACAGAGCTTGGGCGGGGTGGAGGCTACCATGTCTTGCAAAATCATTATCTGCCCGCCGCCCGATTCACGCCCGATGAGCTGAAGGCGATATTTATCAGCTTTATCGCCTCGAAAAATTCGCAGTTGCCTTATTTGCAAAACCGACGCTCAATCACCGAAAAACTTATTGGCATCGCTTCGCAAACCCAGCAAGACGAGCTGATCGAGCTGAATCATATTTTACTTTTCGAAAATACAAATCCTGCCAATCCGAACCTGTTGGAGCTCGATGATGCTGCGCCTGCAGAGTTGAACCAGTTGATTTCTCTTGCAGTCCGGGATAAGCATTTACGCGTGACTTTTGAAGAGAGTCTTGGATGGCCACAGTTGTTGGACGTTTATCTGCTGCATATTTTTAACTCGAACGCTCAGTGGCTAGTGGAGGTTTATGATTTCGACACGGATGAGTTTCGATATTTGCCTGTTGTGATGCTGCGGGATTCGGCAATTTCTGAGCAGGAGATGAAGTGGACTGAGCAAGAGATTTTAAGCAAAAAACGGCATCGTGCACGTGAGTCCAATCTTGTTGTGAAGCTTGATGCGACTGGGATTCAACGCTTTAAGCGTATGCACCCGCCGGGGATTACTTTGTCCTTTACTGGGATGTTTCAGTCGAGCGGGATATTCAATGTTCAGCTGGATGTGACCCATGTTGAGATGCTCGCGTATTATGCGGATTGGCTTTTGTTTTTGGGAAAAGGGGTCGTGTTTGATCGGATTCCCGATGAGCTGCGAATGATATTGGAAGAGCGTTTAGTCAATTTAAAATTTACTTGAGTAATTCGAAAGAATGAACATAAAGTCAAAAGATGATTTGCTGCGTCGGATTTCCACTTGAATCTTACGTAACGTAATGATTTATTATGTACATAACAGCAGGATGAAACGCAGGCTTACGGCCAAAAAAATCGAACAAAATAAATTCGAAATCGGAGGAGAAACGAACATGAGAAAACTCGTTTTATTTCTGCACGCATCGCTTGACAGTTTTGTAGAAGGGCCGAACGGTGAAATGGATATTGGCTGGGTTTCCTACAATGCTGAATTGGAGAAACACGCGAAAGAAATTCTGAGTACTGCCGACACTGTCATTTGGGGACGTGGGACATATCAGATGATGCACAATTACTGGCCATCTGTGCCTTCGAACCCATCAGCTTCGCAGCATGAACGGAATCATGCAGAGTGGATCGAAAAGACATCCAAAATCGTTTTTTCCACAACGCTGGAGAAAGTCGAATGGAACAATTCCAGACTGGTGAAAGAAGATGTCGAGGAAGAGATCAAGAACCTCAAACAGCAGCCAGGCAAGGATATAGTCATCCTCGGCAGTCCCAGGTTCGCACACTACCTTATGCAGCTTGATTTAATAGATGAGTATAAAATTACGGTTTCTCCCGTCCTGATCGGCAGCGGGTTGCCGTTATTCCAAGGTCTCAAGGAGAAGATCAATCTTAAACTTATCGAAAACAAGACATTTGATTCCGGAGCCATAGGCCTCGTTTACCGGACGGTTAGATGAATTTTTTCATAGGAGTGTAGTCCACCATCAAATACTACTCATATGGAAAAGAATCTAGATAAATAATATACTAGCTATAACTGTTTTGTTGAGGAGAATATCAATGGATGAAATCGATGAATCAAAACAAATTGTATTACAAATCGGCGGTGCTTTGAAAAAGTACAGAAAAGAAAAAAGCATGAGCTTAGACGACTTATCGGAATTAACGGGCGTAAGCAAACTTACTCTGGGGAATATCGAACGTGGCGAGACAAATCCAACTTTGGCGATGATATGGAAAATTTCAAAAGGTATATCTTTACCGCTATTGGCTTTGTTCAAATCAGAAGACTCTGCTAGTTTGTATCGAGCAGGTGAAGGACTGCGGTTTTCTAATGATCAAAAAAATTGGATCATTGAACCAGTCTTTAAAAGTAACGATATTGAAATGTGTCGGGCTTACTTACAGCCAAATAGCTCGTATCAGCCTGAAGGTCATCATGTGAATACAACTGAAATTGCGACAGTCATGACTGGTTCCATTGAAATTCAAGTCAATGGAGAGATTTACACTTTGAATCAATATGATACGATCAGTTTTCGTGCAGATTGTCCTCATTCTTATACCAATCATACGGATAGCGAAACAGTGCTCCATATATCCTTAAAGTACGATTTCTAAAGTCGAAAATTCCACTTATTAAATACAACTCTGAATTCCATGACGGGAATTTCAGAGTTGTATTTTTGTTTTTAGATGAACGAAAGTATATTATAAAGTGCTTATTGATAATAATTATATACTATAATATACTTTATTTATTCGCGCGGATGTATCGATTTTTTTCAATCAGCAGGAAGCAAATAATACGTAAGACTTCAGGAAGGAGAAATTAAGAATGCCGAACAAACAAAAAAATAAAGCCGTACCATCCTCTATAGGGCTGATCATTCTCGGCATTATTGTTATTGCAGCTAATTTACGTACTCCCTTAACATCAGTCAGTCCTTTAGTGAGTCAAATAAGGGATGACGTTCATATTTCAAATACATTAGCAGGCCTGATCACAACGGTACCCTTGCTTGCATTTGCTTTATTATCGCCTCTAGTACCAAAATTAGGACAAAGGTATGGGGTTGAACGAATCATAATGATCGCCTTACTCTTTCTGACTGTAGGTATTGTAATACGTTCTTTATCTGGCGCAGCTAATCTGTTTATTGGGACAGCAATTCTTGGATTTGCAATTGCCGTATGTAATGTATTATTGCCAAGTATAATCAAAAGGGATTTCCCAAATAAAATTGGCTCCATGACAGGTGTTTACTCCATTTCAATGAGTTTATGTGGAGCAATCGCATCGGGAATCAGTGTGCCTCTAGCTGTGAATGCAGGTCTAAAATGGCAGGGAGCATTGGGAATTTGGGGGATTCTAAGCTTTGTATCGATCCTCTGTTGGTTACCCCAATTAAGAAATCAAACGAAGCAAACAACCACGACGAGTCAACAAATGGCCAGCAACGATGTAAATGTTTGGCAATCCCTCATTGCCTGGCAAGTAACCTTGTTTATGGGTATACAGTCCATGGTATTCTATGTGCTGATCGCATGGTTGCCTGAAATTTTAAAGCAACAAGGAATTGATCCAAACCAATCAGGATGGTACCTCTCGATCATGCAGTTAGTTATGCTTCCATTTGCCTTTATTGTCCCCGTTATTGCTGGGCGCATGTCTAGCCAACGGTTGCTAGTGGTCATTACAACCATTTTGCTTTTGACGGGAACAATTGGACTTCTTTACGGAAGCTCCAATATGATTCTGTTGTGGATCATCATGCTCGGAATTGGTGGAGGCTTCGCCTTTAGTTTGTCCATGATGTTTTTCGGGTTACGTACTGAAAATGCGCATCAAGCAGCGAAACTGTCTGGCATGGCGCAATCGATTGGATATCTTTTTGCCGCAGTCGGTCCTGCTCTTATAGGATATCTGCATGATGCGACAAATAGTTGGAACCTGCCACTTTTCATTCTGCTTGGCGCTGCGGTCTTGCTCTTTTTAGTCGGTATAGGAGCAGCAAAAAACCGTTTTGTAGGTAGCCGATATAGTTACGAGCTGCCACGGAAAGGATGATAAATATTTTTGACAAAATTATGGTGACCATTGATAAAGCTGAAATAACGAACAAACTCCTCGATGCCCATTGAAATAGCCCGATACCGAAATGGAGAAAGCGAGTTTGGAACAGCTGCAACAAGCCAAATCTAAATTAAAATCTGCGGGGATTAACCCGGAAACAGTTCATCTTAAGAGAGATCCTGCACATCTTATGGATGATGTAAACCATTTCTTGTACGACGGAATAAGAATATGCGCTAAGGCATTGCGGCGGTTTTGAAATAAAATTCAAAGCCGCCGCTTTTCTCTACTTGCGCCGCGATCGATGCTATCGGTACGAATCCCAGAAACAAGAAGAACTTAATACGATCTGCGTCACAGCCTAGCAATTCATGCTATAATAAGTGCGCAAAACACGTATTTTGCGCACTTTCGCTTGTAATCGATCGAAAAAGCAAGCCATGCTACTTATCCTCGTTAAATTTGATAAGATTCAAAATGTATTCTGGAAGAATATTGCACCTAGAAATGAGAGACAACGATGAATGACTTGAGGGATTACATTGCCTAGAAATGACCTTATAAGCGAGTCCTATTCTCAGCCGCTTGAAGCTTTTAAGATCTGGATGAAGCAATCCGGCTATACGGAGACAACGAAGAAAGAATATTTGCGAGAAGTCGTTGACTATTTAATCTCGTTAAATGAAATGCCGGTGCAGCAAGCGGGAAAAATGAACGTCGTAGCGTTCTTAGTATGCAAACAAGATACGGCAGGGGACAAAACAAGAAATCGTACGTTGTCCGCAATCCGATCGTTCTACACGGCATTAATCGATTTCGAACTTGCAACCAAAAATCCCGCAATGGAAGTAAAAAAGTCAAAAACGGATAGAAATAGAGTTCCCGTATATTTGGAAGAAGATGATCTGGAGAAGGCGCTTTCTTATGTGAAGGGACGTTATCGCGACCGAAATATAGCTATTTTTCTATTGATGAGTTATTGCGGTCTGCGTGTAGGCGAGGTTCATCGCCTAAATCTGTCGAATTTCAAGAACTCCAGAGGCATACTGGAGGTACTCGGTAAGGGGAGAAAATGGAACGAGATTCCGCTGCCCGAGCTGCTCATAAAGCATTTAACGCAGGTAGAAAGCTACAGGATCCAACCCTATAGCAATCGTGAGGACGCTCTATTCGTTTCACAGAAGGGAAGAAGGCTGTCAATTCGGCAAATCCAGAACATCGCTACGCAAGTCTTTATTGCTTTGAAAGAGGATAATCCACACTTGGCCGATCTGAAGCTATCTTGCCATAAGCTCAGACATTCTTTTGCAACGATGTTGTTAAAGAATAACGTCGACATTCGGGTCGTTAAGGAGCTTCTTGGTCATGCGTCGATTGAAACAACGATGATTTATACTCATATTAATGATGAGCAGAAACGTGGAGCAATGACGACTATCAAGATTCCGGAATTGATGTGCTGAGTACTGAGCGGGGCGTTCATCTAACGGACGATGGAGTATCTGCTCTATCCGAAACAGATGGTCATCTAAGTATTGTTAAATTGGTAGAAGCGGACTATCCAATCATTACATTTTAATGAAAGCCCCAGGAATACAAAAGCAATTGTAGATAAAATTGAGTATTGGACAAACTATGGTTTTTTTTCAAAAGTACCTATTAGGATACTCCGAAGAATTGCACTTAGGAACAAGAGTACATTAGTTTAACTATTGAATAAGTAAGGTGGACAGGGACAATGAATGATACATTTGTTTGGGGGATATTTGTAGCAGATAGTTCAAAGCCATTCCCTAATTTCTTTCCAGTTGCACTATATACATCACGAGCATTAGCTATTAGTCAAATTGAAGCCATGCCACGAGATAATAATTATCAGCTACTTCGGATGCCGATAAATAAAGACTTTTCTTATTTCCATAAAAAGAGTGGAAAGTTAGTTGGAATGGATGCTATTCACCACGAACATTTTCATTATAAGGACGAGTCAAATTAATCATTAAGTTAACGAGGAAAGATACATAAACGGCTGCTGTGAGCAGCCGTTATTACGTTAACGGGAGGTTAGTATGGTGATAGAAACAGAAGGCAGCCAATTATCAGGTTGCCTTCTGTTTATTAATATGTGTAAGAGTATTCATTTAGACTTAGCTCCAAAATAAACTCCCATTCCCACTATTGTTAATAATCCTCCAATGATTTGAGAAGCAGCGACAGCTTCTCCCAAGATAAAGTATGCAAGGATTATTGCAAGCACAGGCTCTCCGATAACGCCAACAGAAACAGTAGTTGCACCGATTGATTTTAGCAACAGATTAAATATAAAATGTCCAAATATAGTTGGAATTAAGGCAAGTAATAAGAAGTACATCCAGTCAGACGAACCATAATCTGTAAAAGAAGAATTGTTCATTAGGCTGTATATCAGCATGACGCTACCACCAATGAAAAAAACAATAACGCTGTATACATTAGCTGGTATTTTATGGCTCACTTTTTGTCCTGCTAGCATATAAGCAGCAATCGAGACAGTCCCCAATAATGAAAGTCCATCCCCGATCAGTGCTTCTCTTGAGACACCTATATCTCCCCAAGCTATTATGATAGAACCGAATACGGCAGTTATCATGCTTACTACCATTAGTTTGTTTACTCGTTCCTTGAAAATAAAATAGGATCCAATCATTACGAACAGCGGTTGTAGAGTTAAAATAACCATCGAACTTGCTACCGATGTGTAAGATAAAGATTCCATCCAAAATAAAAAATGTAATCCAAGAAAAAATCCGGCCGATAAAATAAGGCTCCAGTCACACTTTGTTAATCTTGTAAATCTAAGTTTTTTCCAAGACACAAAAGGAAGCATGATTAATACAGTTATATATAATCTATACATTCCTGCAACGGACGGAGGAGTATGTGATGATTTAATCATAATTGATGATATGGCAATAGCAAGAACACTGATAATTAGCAAGATATACGGATTGACTACCACATTTGATTTATTTAATTTCATGGGTAATTCCTTCTTTTATGTTTAGTTTCTATGCAGACTGTATTATTGAACACCTAACAGGATATAATAATATCATCTTTATTTATTTAATTCTGTAAGAATATCTCTTAAAGATATAGTTATATCGTCATGTTTGAAAGGGGGATATATTTGGTTAATAAACTACACGAGATTAATCATTATCCCGATACTTCTTTTCCTTATGCTATGTATACCGTAACCTCTTTAAACTGTATCCCAGAGGGTAGAGGCTTTAATGAATTACACTGGCATGAAGAACTCCAGTTTACTTTGGTAACCGAAGGAAAGATTGTTATGCAAGTCAATGGTGTAACTCATGAGCTAGAAGCTGGACATGCAATTTTTATAAATAAGGGAGTATTACACGTATCTAAGCAAGTTACTAAAAATAGTGAATATGTAAGCTTTAATTTTCCGGAGAAATTACTTTCTTTTTATTCAGACAGTCATATGGAAAAAAATTATGTACTTCCTTATACTAACTCTTTATTTTTATCACTAATAATAAGACCTGAGACAGAATGGCAAAGTACTATGTTGGGGATCCTCTTGAGTTTAAAGGATAAGTTCAACGTTAAAAAATACTGGGGCTGGGAATACGAGGTTTCTATTATGACCGTTCAGTTATGGTTGACCATGATAAGAAATAATTCCTTGGCTACCGTGGAATCGCCCAAACACATAAAACAGCAGCAAGAACGAATTCAATTGATGATTAGTTATATCCATCAGAACTATGTTTATAACCTATCTCTACAAGAAATAGCTGATGCTGCACATCTTAGTGTTTCTGAGTGCACTCGAAGTTTTAAGAAAACACTTCATACGACTCCTTATGACTATTTAATTAAATATCGAATCAAAAAAAGTGCCGAGTTATTAAACGCTACTGAATTCACAATAACCGAAGTAGCCAGTAGAGTGGGTTTCAATCATGTTAATCACTTCATTCAGTCTTTTAAAAAACACTATAATAGGACACCTAAAGAATATCGGCGTTTAAAGAAATGATCGAACAACGTTTAGCCATGCAGTACTAATGTAGTTCTTTAAGCTCCCTCGGTACAATGCAGTTTTCTCACGAATGCTCGCTTATTCGCAAGATCTCACCATGGTATAAATCGCAATCTGGACAGAAGAGGCTTTTTGCCATCAAATTCGGTAACCAAAGCGCATGCGGGAACAGAAGGGGCGATTTTTCGCTCCTTTTTACTGCTCTGCTGCAAGAGAGAAAGTAATATTTTAGGGAAATAGGGAGAGGTTTGTAAGGTTCATTACGCTGTATTGTGGCTGGGAGGATGCTGATAGCCCAGCAACTTGTAAACAACTACTCCTTAAATAACAACAATTGTCGGGGGACAAGAACATACATTCATTATACTCTGCGCCATGCGCGGAGTTTTTGTTTTAACGATGCAAGTTCTTGTCTTTTCTTCAAGACAAGAACTTGCATCGTTTCTCGACTTAGGACAAGAACTTGCATTGAATTCCGCAGAAGTGCTGTCGGATGTCATGAATGTGTACCGATTCAAGCCCGCGTAAATCACGGGTTTTTCTTTTTATCGGTATATATTCTTGACAAAAAACCGTGTCAAGAATATATACCGATTGCCGCTTGATGCCAAGAATATGTACCGATTCCCGATATTTCATTAAGCTAACGGGCAGTTATCGTAACTTCCAGGGAATATAAACATCTAAATAACGTGAGGAACGAGCGAATGGGCTGGGGCTGGGACAATACGGTTTTTCTCATCGGTGACGAGTACGTGTTCCGGTTTCCAAGAAGAACGATTGCAGTTGGCTCGATTCGTATGGAAGGGAGGCTGCTGCCGAAGCTGGAGGAATATATGACCATCCCCTATCCGAAACCGTTGTTTTATGGCGAAGCAAGTGACGAATACCCGGCACCATTTCTTGGCTATGCCTACGTGCCAGGAGATTTCCCCATCGGTTTGACGGAAGAACGCCGGGCTTTATCGGCAGAGACGCTGACGAAATTTTTGCGGGGATTGCATGAGTTTCCGGTGCAGGCGGCGCTGAAGTGCGGAGTTCAGCAAGATCATCGAAACTTGACGGACATAGCATCGCGCAAAGTCAAATTGGAGGGCTTTCAATCGAAGGTGGTTGAACACTTGTCGCCGGAGGAGTCCGGTGTGATTGAAGCGTATATTAGCAGGCTGCAAAAGGACCGTGTCTTGGCGGTGAATGCACTGCTACATGGCGATCTTCATTTCAAAAATATGCTTGTGAATGAGAACGGGATCGTTTCCGGCATCATTGATTGGGGCGATCTGAGCGTCGGACATCCGGCTTGCGATTTGAGTGTTGCTGGGCACTGTCGGATTAGGCTCATTATTTCGTTGCGGCTATGGCTATCGGCACCATTTTATCGTTTAAAAGCCGCGATAAGGTACGATCCGCCTTCTCTGATGCCGCTTTATGTTGAGGAATACGAAAATTCAACAGAGTAAGTCGTTGCGCTAACGGGGAACGATAGTTCAATAAAACAGCAGCAGTCTAGGACTTTATTTTCTAGTCCATGGCTGCTGCTGTTTCGTTTTTTGGGTCAGTCTAAAACTGACGGTTTTGTAATTCGAAAAACCGCGTGGGTTCAACACATCCAGTCTAATACTTTATTTTCTCAAGACATTTATTCATTAAACGACAATTAATGATTATTTGTCCTAGTTCTCGCGGACCTTTCCAATTAAAAATTAAAAATGTAATATACAGGTAACGAATATATTCGCAAAAGCGGATACTTTTTCACAATAATACGTCGGCCGACTATTATCCATTCTAATATTTTGGGAGGGATTTATTATGAAAAAAACATTTGGGTTGCAACACTTGCGTTAACGGCGATGCTTTTCGGTTCCACTGGTGCTATATGCTAATCCTGTAACAACACAAGTTGCTACCTCTATTCCTTCTCAAGAAGATTTAGAACAGTATGGCATGGCAGTTCATTTGCAGATGGTTGAGGAAGTAGAGCAAGGATTGATTACTACGGACGAACAAGCTTGGGCAAGAATGGCTGAATTGGCCGCACTAGATTTACCTGAACCTATTCAACCGTTTGCTGCGTATGTCGGTAGCTTCCTAACAACGGTAGGAGAGATGGCTGCTGCAATCTTGGCAGTTGGTCCAATTGACGCATACACCGCAAAATCTTGCGCAGACACAGCATTCGAAAAAGCAGGGACTTCAGGTTACACTGGAGTAGAGGATGGTAAACAAGACGCATTTAGACATGCCTATTGGAATGTATTAATGTCAAGAGATATCGGGACTAGCCAAGCAAAAAAAGTAGCTGATATTCATGAAGATTACAATCCGGGCACTGCACTTGCAAATGAAATGGACTTATGGAATAATTCGGTAGGTAGAAATATTTGGAGTGCCTATCCGTCCAGTTCTGATGATTCAAATAATGCCCTTGTCACTGAAACTAAAAGCAAGTTAAATGCTGGGTTAATGAAATACATTAAGAATGGGGCTATAGTTTGGACAAATGCTTAAAAAAATTGTAGTAACATTGGTGCTATTACTTACTTACTTATTTGCTTCTTGGATGGTTGATGTTACTAGCGGTACAATCGTTATGAATGCTTCTGGCCGTTCTTACAATATTGAATATCATTTGTTTTACAACAAATATATTTTTTATAGTGAAAACAACGGCGAAAGCAATACCGATATAAACCTCAAACTAGAAAGAATATTTTTGCTCTGTACGAGTGTTGTCTTCTTAGCTTTTAACCTAATGAAAAGATTAAAGCAATCAAAGTAATAAATCTGCACCTCCTAATGCAACACTGGAGGTGCAGATTTATTTGTACAGTGGACACCCCAGCAACTCAACTTAGGTTTGCAAATAATATTTACAAAGTGGATAATTGTGGTATTAGATATAAGAGGCCAATGATGTGGTTTGTGGTGCGTGCGAATGTGAGACTACTGGAAGACATCATCTGTCGGATGTCAAGAATATGTACTGATTCCAACCCGCGTAAATCGTGGGTTTTTCTTTTTATCGGTATACATTCTTGACAAAATTTTGTGTCAAGAATGTATACCGATTGCCGCTTGATGCCAAGAATGTGTACCGATTCCCAAATCTCAACAGGTTAGGATATAGTCAGGTGTGTCGTATGACACAAAGTCACCTACATAGATCATTTAATCAAGGCTTGATTAGCCCTGCTTTCATGTTGCCTTTCTTTTGTAGAATCCAGTCGGAATGAAGAAGGGTTCGAACAGATAGTGGAGTCAAGAACATTGTCCCATTGCCGACTGTGCAACGTAAGGTCATAGTGCGTCGGTGTATTTTAAGTTGCCCACCAATTGGAAGCACATTATTAAGAATGGGAAAGGTGACTGAACTAACGGAGAACGATATCACAAAGACATAAGGCTACTGACATTACCGGCAGCCTATTCAGCAAGAGGGCAGCATGGTTTATTCCCACTCCAAATTCTTGGTTCGCATTTCCCGAATTTTCCGCCAAGTGCTTCTGACTTCATCTGGTTGAATAAGTAATCGTGCATCATGGGATAAGGGGTTGAATGATGGACAAAATACGTTAGATTCTACAACTAAGGGGGCAACTTTTTCGTGGGAATTCTAAGCGGTAACCCAAAAGATGAACCAATGCATTTCGGTGAAGTATCCAGTGTATGGACAGCTTCTACTACAGCTAAAGCAGCAATTTCTTTTTATCAAGCATATTTAAACCATACCGGTGACAAGGACCTAAGGAATTTAATTGAAGACTACATTGATCAAGCAAAACAAGAAGTAAAGGAACTGGATGAGATACTTAATGCGAATGGTATCGCTCCTGCTCCAATAATGGCTGACAGACCTAAAGCCAATCTCGAAGATATTCCTGCGGGTGCTCGTTTAGCCGATCTGGAAATTGCTACCGCGATATCTGCAGACACAGCCGTGGGTCTTGTTGCTTGCACTCAAGCAATGGCCATGTGTATACGTGAAGATATTGGAGCATTATTTGCAAAATATGCTGCCGCCAAAACGGTGCTTGGTGGTAAGACCCTTAAAATGCTTAAGGATAAAGGTTGGCTAGTTCCGCCTCCATTACTTGTCAAGAGACCAGAAACTGTTACAGTTTAACGAACGGTCATCGGGTCGATTAAATCTTATAACTCGCTTAGCCTAATGCTAGCGGGTTATTCGAATTGTTAGTCTGCACCACAAATCACCTCGAATTGCGTGACGTAATTAAGCCTTCCTAGGTATGGCTATCGGAAAAGAGACGCATATTATCAATTGTAGGATAATGACCACAAAGGGTGGTGAAATATGGGTAAAGTTGCATTGGCGCTAGTGGTTGTCGGGGCACTGAATTGGCTCCTCGTTGGTTTGTTTGAATGGGACCTAGTCACCGCATTGTTCGGAGGCGATTTTCATCGTGAATCCTCATGGTTAAGCCGCATCGTTTATATTTTGGTCGGAATTAGTGGGTTGTATTGTATCAGATATTTATTTACGGATGATGCACACGCAAGAACGTAAACAACGCTAGCAGTTGATCACTTTTTATAAGATTCCGCGTCGTCGCGGAATTTTTTTTGGACTTTAGGGCTCTCCGGGCAACGATCCTTTGCTTCAGCCCCATTGTTAGATGAAGACTTAATTCTTCGTGAGACAAGAGGGACTTGGAGCTATTTGTGCATCCAATAGTTGGCCCTCATATCCCCGTCGGTGAAGATATATCTACATATCGGATTTCACCGGCTGGAGTTGAACTTAAGAAATTTGAACATCTTAAAGGTCCAAATAAGACTGATTTTCCCCTAAACTACCAAGATCTCTTGAGGTAACGGGGAATGATACTTGAACGGCTACTGCGGAGCAGCCGTTATTTCGTTAACGAGCAGGTTAACATGGAAAAGTATCCAGAATTGAAGGCAGTACATACGTACCCGTAGATGTGGATAAAGTAACCATGGGTGATGAAAATGCACATAAAAAGGTTGATTTTATTTCTTACGGTGTTTACAGGTCTCTTTTTCTCCGATGAAAATGCAGAGGCTCATGACAAATCTGATGTTACAGCAAAATTTGCACAAGCTGTTTGGAAGAACGATAAAATTTTAGCCCAAACGTGTTTGGCTAATGGAGTCAAACTACCTGAAATTAGAGAAAATAGTCCGAAAAAGAGTTATCAATTAGTCAGATCGCCAATGAATCATGTAATGGTTATGTTGGCGAATTTCTGGGATGAAGAACTAGGCGGTGAACGACTCGCACTTATTTGGGAACTGACGGTTGAAGACAATAAAATCACAAGAATAAGAACGGTTTTTGATGGTGCGAATCCTTTAATGGACGAATTAAGGCTTATCAAAGATTATCAAAATTTGTATCAACGAGAAGTATTAATGCCATCAGAATTTCCGTTCAAAATTACCCATTTTAGTGGACATATTGAATATGAACATGAGCGATTGGTATTGCGATACCGAAACGAGTATATTAACAGTTTTCTTCAGATACACATCAAACCTGTAACTTTGGGGTTGGAGAGGTATCAAGGAAAAAACAATCAACTTCATACATTAAAAGATGGAACAAAAGTTCTATATAGATCAAAGTTCGACTTAGGTTATGAAATAAGATTTCATAAAGAAGGAATGCACTACACTGTGGCAATCGGTAATAAGAAATACTTGAAGAAAAAATTTACAGTTAACGATTTAATTAAAATTGCGGATTCCATGAAATGAATTGATTAAACTAACGGGTATGATAGAGTGAGTTGCCATGAAGGCAGCTCCTTTTTTTTGTTCATTATAGTATTGAATAATAATATTTTTCCTACTATAAGTCCTCACAGTCGCACTAAGAAAAGAGGCGATAGAAACTCGCCCTTTTTAATATGTTAAGGCATATATCGGATGCTGATAGCTAGAGTGCAACATACGATACCAAAAAACAGGAGAGTGACAATGAAAGCTATCGTAACAGGAGGAGCCGGTTTCATCGGTTCCCATCTTGTCGATCACCTCGTGACCCTCGGCATTCAGGTTTTGGTGCTCGACAACATGGCGTCTGGACATCTGCGTCATCTTCACCCGCTTGCTTCGATTCAGTATGTAGATATCGGCAGTAATGAAGCGATGCAGCATATTGTGGGGTACAAGCCTAATGTCGTCTTTCATTTGGCAGCCCAGACGGACGTTCAAAAATCGTTAGTCGATCCGCAATACGATGCGGACGTCAATATTGGCGGAACGATTAACGTTCTCGAAGCTTGCCGGAAAGCCAACGTCCGTAAAATGATTTTCGCCTCGTCTTCGGCGGTGTATGGAAACGTCCTTAAGAGGAAGGTTTCAGAAAAAGAGAAAATCGCGCCGATCTCCTACTACGGTTCATCGAAAGCGGCCTCCGAAGCTTACATTCGGCTCTATCATCAGCTCTATGGCATTCCTTATACCATATTACGATTCAGTAACGTTTTCGGGCCTAGGCAAACAGCTAAAGGGGAAGGAGGGGTAATCGCCGTTTTTTTGAAACACATCCACGAAAATAAGACGCTGTTCGTACACGGCGACGGGAACCAAACAAGAGATTTCATTTATGTGAAGGACGTCGTTCGGGCCCTTATGGCTGCCATTGTGAGGGGCGACCAGGAAATCTACCACGTAAGCACGTCAAGAAAAACGTCGATCAATCAATTGGTTGCCATGCTGACCCGGATTCACGGCGGCTCGCTCGAGATCCTCCATACGACTTCGAACATAGGTGACATCAAACATAGTTGTTTGAGTAATCGGAAAATATCCCGCCAGCTATTGTGGCAGCCAAGCGTCGAACTGACTGCCGGATTGAGCGACACATACGCTTTTACAAAGAGAGAATTTGATAGCCAAGGAGGTGTGAGCGTTGAAGCTTCAAGAGATTAAAGGAACATATGACACGATCTACAGTTTAGGGGATCTTTGTCTTGCTTCCATTCAATTGAAACAGAATAAACTTAGACCTTTCTCCGGGGTACTGGACTGGATGGCTTCTCCCCAACTGCACGACGTGAATCGCCTGTTGAGGTATCGGTTTGAGGAGTTTATGAATCCTTCCAATTTAAGAATTATCGGTTATGCAGGCGAAGATAAAATATGCGTGGCGGACGACTTTTACAATATGGTATCCAATCACGATTTCGATGTCGGGAATAACTCCTTGACCCTATTGAGCGGATACCCGGAAGTGAAGGAAAAATTCGATCGGCGAATCAGACGCTTTCTGCATAAGGCCGCCACCAGCAAAAAAATGCTGTTCGTGCGCACCGAAGGCGATCTGGAGGATGCAGCCGAGCTTCAAGACGTGCTGTACGATTTAGTTCGATACGATTTTCGGGTACTGATCGTGAACCATACGAATGTCGACAGGCTGGTGGAGGATAACTGGCCATTGAAAAGAGTATGTTCCGTCCAGTTGCCGGCTGCTAACAAATGGACCGACAACAATCACCTTTGGACTAGGTTGCTTCAAGGCGTTCATACCAGAGACTAAACATCAGGAGGGGACGGAATGTTCCAGGACTCAGTCATCATGGTTACAGGCGGTACAGGTTCATGGGGTCAGGAGCTTGTCAAACAATTGTTGCTCCAGAACCCCAAAGAAATCATCGTATTCTCGCGCAACGAATCCAGTCAGGTGAAGATGAGAAGAGAAATGACGGATTCGAGGATTAACTTCTGCATCGGCGACATACGGGATCGGGACGCCGTAGTCGCTGCTTGCGAAGGCGTCGACTATATCTTCCATCTAGCGGCTCTTAAGCACGTTCCGATCTGCGAAGAACAACCGTACGAAGCCTTAAAAACGAACGTGATCGGAACGCAAAACATCATAGAAGCCGCGATTGAAAAAGGGGTTAAGAAGGTCGTGAACATCTCCACGGACAAAGCGGCCGACCCCGTCAATTTCTACGGCATGACGAAAGCCATTGGGGAAAAGCTGATCGTCTATGCAAATATGCTAAAAGCAAACACGCGGTTCATCAATGTAAGAGGCGGCAATATTCTCGGATCCAGCGGCAGCGTTCTGAACCTATTTATCGATCAATTAAACAACAAGCGTCAAATCAGCATTACCGATAAGGGTATGATTCGGTATTTCATGACTCCTCGAATGGCGACTGAACTGTTGTTGACGGCAGCCAATGAAGGTAAAGGCGGAGAAATATTCGTTTTACTGATGCCATCTTGCCGAATCATGGATATGGCCGAAGTCCTGATCGAAGCGAAAGGCGGGAAGGACGCCGAGATTAACGTCATCGGCAGCAGACCCGGAGAAAAACTCCGCGAAGCGCTTCTGTCGCCGTACGAAGCACGTCATGCAGTACTCTTAAACGAGCGTTACTTGGTTGTGCTCCCGACGAAAGAGATACCGGAGTTAAGTCGGCATTACGCTTCTGTTGCCCGAGCGCAACCGGAAGCCTTATTTGCCGACGAGCAGCTAATGACCAAATCCGAGATTAAACAGATGTTGACAGAAGGCGGTTTTCTGAACGAATACCCGAGGGAATAACAAGGAGTTGAAAATATGAAAATATTGCTTGCAACCTATTGGTACGTCCCTCATTTGGGAGGCGTATGGTCGGTTATGCTGCAGCTCGGAGAAAAACTTCGATCTCTCGGGCATGAGGTGGATTATCTTGGATACGGCGACGAGGCTGGTAGTTTCGTCTACATCGTCAATAAAAATCAACGAATTCAGACGAATAAGCTTCTTCCGATGCTACAAACGATGCTTAACGAATCGCTTTACCCCGCCATCCATAAAAACGCCCTCGTCAAATATACGGAATTTCGTCGTTATGCCTATGAGCTGGCAGTCGCGTATCTCGGGTTGGAATCATACGACGTGATTCATACGCAAGACGTCATATCCACCGCTTGCATCAACCGAATCAGGCCTGCGCGAACCGCTCTCGTCGCCACCCTTCACGGATGCGTCGCTCACGATATCCGGCTTCAACTCAAAACGATCCATAAGTCTCCGACATCGCAGTTAGCACGGGAATATTTCGACCGATTGGAACATACCGGCGCTTCTTCGGCGGAAGTCACGATCGTGGCTAACGATTGGATGAGGAAGAACTTAACGGATGATTTTCATGTCGACGAGAATAAAATCAAAAAATATCATTACGGATACGATATTCATACGTTCTTGCAAAGGATGGCGGAGAAGCCCACGATGAAGCGTCCTGAAGGCAAAAAAGTCATCCTGTATGCGGGTCGTATCGTACAGCTAAAAGGCTTGGATGTTCTGATAGAAGCGCTGGGGAAATTGAAGAAAAAGCGCGATAAATGGGTTTGCTGGATTATCGGGGAAGGGAATCGAAAAACGGATCTGCGTATTCAAGCAAAATTGCTGGGATTGCAAGACGATGTCGTGTTCATGGACAAAAGGGATGATATCCCGAGCCTATTGACACAAGTTGATATATTCGTGCAGCCTAGCCTGATAGAAAACCAGTCTTTAGCCGTTATCGAAGCCCAGCTCGCGGCAAAGGCGATTATTGCGAGCGATGCCGGGGGATTGCCAGAAATGATCAAAGATGGAGTAACCGGCTTGCTGGTGCCCGTAGGAAACGCGGATAAGCTGTACAGGGGCTTGGAGAGGCTGTTGTCGGATCGATTACTTCGAAATAAACTGGGGGATAATGCCAAGCATTGGGCGATGTCCCATTGGTCTCTCGACAAGCTGACGAACAACATCATCGGTACGTATAAAAGCGCCATTGAAGAGAGGAGAAGCAACGCAAATGCCTAACCCGCTCAAATGGAGAATTAAACTTGGCGCATCGGCGACTCGTCTGTTTCGGTACATCCGGAGGAGGCTAGTCGCCCTGAAACTTGTTATCCAAACACCTCCCGAGACAGATCATTCCATGATGGCGAGCGAATCGGCCGCCGGCGTGAACATTCCTGGAAAATGGAAAGAGAATAACGAGAAGAACGCTCCGTTGCATGATAGCAGGTTAATACTCAAAACATACTCCGATATGCCGGGTATCTCATTCTATGATCTAAGAGTATGGAGGAAAGTGACCGAATCATTGCCCGACGATTATGTACTTCCGAATCCGGAATCTATGCGTATGTTGTTGCCGATGACGGCGGATTTCTACCGCAGCCTTTTCTTGATATCCTCCGCACGCCCGGATTTGATCGTTGACGATCACATATGGAAACGAATCAAAGCGGCTCTTCCTTCTAATTATAAAATCCCAGATTCGTTTTAATGGTTTTTGAAAGAGGATACCACAGTCAAGTCACCCTTTTATGCGTTATTCGTAGAACAGGCTGCCAGTTACAAGTAGCGGTAGCCTGTTTTTTTTTCATCCTTTAGGACTGTTTTACCGAACACAACCGTTGGCACATAGATACGTCCAATTTGGACATAATCTAACTGGTAATCTTCACGAAAGGCGGATGAATGGTTTGTTTATGGATGTTAGGCCGAAGCAGCCGAAAAAATGCATGAATTGTATTTGGGGAATTTGGAACGGATCAAAGCAATATTGTCCTAAAACCACATGCATTAAACTTCCTGCAGTAAGAGACAACTGATGAAGAAGGAGATCGGAGAGGGGATCTTCAAACTTGTTTTACGATGTTTGTTCCTTGCATTCGGTACGTTGCATTTAGCCGCATGGTGCGCGGCTTCAGCCGGGACTACAACCTTTCATGATAACAGTGAAGCCATTATAGGAAGGGTAAGCACGGATGAAAAAGTCGTTGCATTAACATTTGACGACGGCCCCGGTACGAAATATACGCCACGAATTTTGGATTTATTAAGTCAATATCAAGCAAAAGCAACCTTTTTTGTTGTGGGATGGCGCGTAGAAAATTACCCTGACTTAATTCTCCGTGAAGACTCGGACGGTCACGAATTGGGTAATCATACGTTTACCCACTTCAATTATCGAAAAATGTCTACAGAACAGTTGATTGAGGAAATTAATAAAACGCAAGAGGCTATTTTTCGCGTGACCGGAAAGCGGCCGATATTTTTTAGGCCACCCGGAGGTTATCTCAGTACCTCGGTTAAAGCAGCGGCGATGAAGGAACATCTCCGTATTGTCAATTGGTCATGGGATCAGGAAACTCGAGATTGGAGTAAGCCTGGAGTGCAAAACATTGTTAACAAAGTACTCAAGAATGTACATCCCGGAGATATCATTTTGTTTCACGACCAGTCTAGAGGAACTTTTCAGACTGTACAAGCTCTAAAAGAGATTTTGCCTGGACTTATGGAAAAAGGGTACCGTTGCGTTACCGTTTCCGAACTGCTTACATACGAAAAAAATCGCCAAAATCGTTCTGATATGAAATGGGGAACGATCGATGGAGAACGGACTATGAACTATCTGGTTGTAGTCCGTTTGTTGTTTCGAAGCAACCTTTAATGGAGGTTGTTTCAGATAAATAATTCATTTAATTATAACTTTATTTTCTTTAAATCACTTGTCTTAAGAGCAATGAACTTAAATCACCAGGCTTATTGGTTTTGAAGAGCAATGAGATCAATAGATGACATTTGTCTTTACGGTAAACGATTGTAATTACCACCTCATTCAATTAGGCCAGATGAAGGAATTTATCAAGCACAAAAGCTAAAATAAGACACAGGTCGCCTATTTCCTAGGTTGCCTGTGTCTTTATTCTTTATTATTTATATTGAAACATGCAGTAATGCTGAGCTGGGTAAGGCAAACTATGATCATATTGATTGAAAAGCCATCCTTTCGAAATAGAATGGATCGAAAAGTCCGTTTATTGTTTCATGAAAAAACTAGAAGCAGCCTTCAACGGAGGCTGCTTCTAGTTAAACAATTCATCTAGTAATAAGTTAACTTTCTTTAAATCACTTGTCTTTAGAGAAATAAGCTTATTTGTTAGCTCATCAATCAGAACAGACTTTTCACTATTCCCACTTTTTTTATATGAAGTGTACTGGAAGAAATCATAAATATGGACTTCAAGCGCATCGGCAATCTTTTGGAGGTTAAGAAGAGAAATGTTTTTTTCCCCACGTTCAACACCACCAATGTATGAAAAATGAAAGCCCGCTTTCTCACCAAGTTCTTCTTGTGAAAGGCCTGTTTGTTTTCTAATATCCCTTAATCTCTGGCCAACAGCACGTAGTACGTTTTTGTCCATTGATCCTACACCTCTTTTGTAGTGTAATCAATGGAGTTTTTATGATACATACATAGATAATGATCAAAATATGTATTGATTATTATATGTATCATTTTCTATAAATCTGACAATAATATTAGTAGGAGGGAGAGATTATGGAAGAACGTATTGTACTTTCAATGGCTCGAGTATCTGGAAATGGTTTACTTATTAATGGGAAAGTATATTCAAGTCCTTTAATGATGAAAGAAGCATGGTTTTCTAAAGCCAGAAAAGAAGGAGAGTGGTTGGTTCCGGTTCTAATCAACCTGGAAAGAACTGACGAAGTTATTGTCATTATTCTTGAAGTTGCCTTATCCATAACAAAACCTGTTGAATTTCAAGTCGAAATTCAGCAGGCATATTATAAAGCTCTTCAGAATTTAAAGGATCAGTTGTTTAAGATGACTAAGCGACGTAAAAAACCAAAGAAAAAATGATTTTTGCTTAATTGATTATCTTTTTTGCTCCTTGTCCCTGGGATTGTGCAGCCAGAAAATCTGTTATGCTCATATCCATATTTTCTGCAATTTCGTACAAAACGTGAATCTGTATTCGATGACGACCACGTTCAATATTTGATAAGGAAGCTCTTGAAATACTGAGTAAGTCTCCAAGCTGTTCTTGTGTGATCTTGTTTGCTTTTCTGGCTGATCTGATACTTATCCCGATTTGAACATATAGATCCTCGTTATTCATTTTTATCCCCTCCCAAGAGATATCCTTACCATTATTTCCAACTCTCTATCAATCTATAAGCAATCGCTAAGAAGTTAAGAGATACATATTTTTCATTTGATAATGTTTATAAACTTAGAATATGGAAATAAGTTTCAATTAGGGTGATTATTTCGATGGATATAAGATACGAACCAATCGTCATGCCTCGAAGTAAAAAGTATGGGAACAATTATTGGTCAGCAAAAGGGCCCAAAGTCGGAATGCGGGAAGTCGTCCTTTACAGCGATTTAGAATTCGATCATTGGCTCCTAGTTGAAACAAATCCACACGTCAAAATCTATTGTGAGCAACCGCTCGAAATTAGTTTTGTGTGGGAAGAGAAACTGCACAGCAGTATCTTCGATATGTGGATCTGCTATGAAGACAACTCCCAGTATTTCATCGAAGTGAAATATGAATCTGAACTTCAACCTCATCACAGAAATATTCAAAGAACAACGAGGCAAATAAACGCACAATCTCAATGGTGTCAAGAAAATGGATTTGGATATTCCGTTATTACGGATAAAACGATACGCAACAGTTTCATTAACTTAGAAAATCGCTTAAAAGTCTTATCGGAAATAAGGGGGAGGGAGAGGCCTTTCTTCCTTGACAAAGTACTTAAGCAAATTACGAAAAAGAAACAAACCATCGAAACTCTATTTGTAAACCATTTTCACGACATGTCAGTATCTGATGTATTAAGAGCTTGTTTCTGGCTGTTTTATGAAGGGAAAATAGAATCCAATATCAATAATGTGATCTGGAGTACCCAATCGGAGGTGAATCGGATTTGAGCCGATTAAAAGTGATTGCAAATTCTTCATTGTTGCCTGATCAAGTAAACCTTGAGATCTGGCCTTCGGTAGATGAAATGTCTCTCTCAGAAGCCCAGAGAGAAACCTACATAAAACGAAAAGAAGCCGTCTTAATGTATTCTCTAGGGCGAATGACTCAGAAGGATATCCAAGACCAAACCGGTATTACCAGTCGTAATTAATACCGACTAATTCAACGTTGTTTAACATTAGACGAGCACGGTATCCCATATGGATTTCGAGCATTGATCCCCAATAAAACCATTAAAACGTACCAGCTTAATGTTCTTAATAACAAGAAGAACACTGATCGAAAATCCGGAGAATTCAATCAGTTGCTGGAGAAATATCCGGAGATTAAAAACATGATATCGGATCTTTACTTTGGCAGAAATCGTCGTTCATTAGAACCGATTATGAGGCCTTTACACATACATAAAAAGTTTATTGAAGCATGCCGGGCAAAAAACATTCCACTAAATGAATATCCGTTTAACACTGAAAGACTAGGAATTAGAGCGCTCTACCGTTATTTGGAGAAATTATCAAAGCAACACTTTGGGAGATCTGCAACGCGTTATGGACACGATGCGGAACAAAAAGCTTGGAATAGTGGGATAGGGCAGCAAAATCGCCCCGCAACGATTACACCACTCCAAAAGGTCCAATTCGATGCTCATCGTATCGATGCCATTTTCGGCGTCAAATTGTTGACGCCAGAAGGTGATGAAGTACTTAGGATACTAGAGCGATTCTGGATATTAACGGTTATTGACGTCGCCACACGAAATGTTCTTGGATATTCGGTAAGCCTAAATAAGGAATACAACGCTAGTGATGTCATGATTTGTATTCGAAATTGTGTGATCCCACATCAAAAAAAGTGCTGACTATCGATGGGTTACATTATCAGAGTCCTGGGGGCTATCCATCAGAGAAGTTTCCGGAGCTTGAGTGGGCAGTGTGGGATGTTATTTGTTTCGATAATGCGATGTCTCATACAGCGAATATGGTGAAAGATCGATTGAGTAATCTGCTTCACTGCTCATTAAATTTTGGACCAGTGGACATGCCAATGAGAAGAAGTTTAATCGAAAGGTTTTTTCAAAGCCTGGAAGAGAGCGGGTTCCATCGACTACCGAACACCACCGGTAGCGGGCCAAAAGATCCACGTAGAAATGAACCTGAACAAAGAGCGATTAACTATCAGATCACTTATGAACATTTACTCGAATTGGTTGATGTTTTGATTTCGAACTATAACGGCACACCACATGGCGGCATCTATAATCAGCGCCCGCTTGAGTTATTACAAAAGCGTATGGAAAAGGGAATGACCCCACGAAAACTAGATAAGATTAAACAATCGGAGATGCTATTTATGCAAACGGCAATGAAACGAACCATCAGAGGGTCAATCGCCTCCGGAAAACGCCCCTATATTCAATATGAAGGAGTGGAGTACCGCAATGAACGATTAGCGAACTCGGCTCACCTCATTGGTACAGAGGTAACTTTACACGTAAATGTAGACGATATTCGTGTAATTAAAGCCTTTCTTCCAGATGGCAGTGAGCTAGGATATCTTTCAGCTGCAGGTAAATGGTCATTAACTTCACATACCCTTCAGATAAGGCAGGCAATCAATAAATTGGTGACACGAAGATTGTTGCATTTTACATACTGGGACGACCCGATCTTTATTTACACAGAGTTTCTATTGAGTCAAGCGAAAATCGGTAAGAAACGAGACGTCAATAAGGTCAAGAATGTTCAAGAAGTCGCTCGGAAGAAAACTAACAAAAAAGAACAAGACACAGATCCGGAATTGATGGTTAGAAACGAAGCTCTTGAACGGGCCAGAACTCAAGTGAAAGTTGCGAAAGATATTAAGTCTGATGACTATGATGAGATCTTAAAGGATCTTAAAACCATTACGTATTAGCAAGGAGTATTGACATGAATAGACCCAATGTTACCCCGGGGACACATCCGATCGAACAAGGACACTATATTGTTCCTACCAGGGAGGTCCTTCGACTAATGGAAAGCATGATAAAAATCGTTGCTAACCGAATGCCTGGAATGATTGTTTACGGTCGTCCTCGAATCGGAAAGAGTAAGGCAGTTGAATACGCGCTTAACTATTTGCCCAATAAACTGGGGGCACCGATCCCAATTTTTATTACAAACAGCAATTTGTATCGTGTTCCAAGCGAAGAAAAATTCTTCAAGGACATCTTGAATGATTTCCATCTACCGGACCCGATTAAACGTAAGCCGACTGAGTTACGTAGACAAATTGTGAATCTTTTAATGGAACACGGAGAGAAGTCTAGACTTAGACGAGTCATTCTGATTATTGATGAGGCTCACCGGCTAACCGAATATCACTATAACTGGTTGATGGACATTTATAATGAACTCGACCGCATGAAAATAAGTATGACTGTAATTTGTATTGGCCAACCAGAATTACTTTCGCGTCGAACCTACTTTCTAGAACAGAAAAAGGCACAAATTATCGGCCGGTTTATGACCCATGAACACGAATTCTTTGGAATCAGATCTAAAGATGATATCCGGTTTCTGTTTAAGTGTTATGACCAAGTATCAGAATATCCGGAGAATAGCGGCTGGAGCTACACTCGGTACTACTTTCAAGAAGCCTTTGAACAAGGAGACCGTCTTGAGAATAGTGCCACCGAGGTTTTTGAACTATTCAAGGAAATTCGCAAAGAACATGGGCTTTCTAATAGCATAGAAATTCCAATGGAGTACTTGGCCTACACCGTTGAGAACGCCTTCAAAACATATGGAGCAAATGGTGAAGCTGCTAATTGGCTTACAGTTAACCACTGGAGAGAAGCCATTAAATCTTCTGGATATATAGAATCAGAAATCTATATGGCCTTAGCGTGAGGAAGGAAGAGGACTTGTTATGGGGAAGGAAGTGATTTTTAAGAAAGAGGATACCTTTACTTCATCCAGTCTCATCTTGCCAACACAGTCTATTGAAGATCTATTAGAGCAGTGTAAAGAATGGATAGCAGCTATGGAAGGCGGACGGGTATACGGGAATAATTTCGCGGGTAAAACCTGTGCGTTAAATTATGTGGTTCAAAATCTAAATCAAGAATACCAAGGTAATTTGCCCATCTTCACATTATTGACTCGTACATCAGCTACAAATAATGAAGGAGCTTTTTGGGGTGAATTTCTTTTAGATGTCGGACATGCTTTAACAGCCTACTCTAGAGACAATCGTGGTCGAGAACGTTTCATAAGGTTTTTAATTTATAAGGGAACAATGACAGTACGTAAACAAATCGTTCTTTTTATTGACGGTACTCACAAACTGGAACGTACTTCACTGCTCTGGCTTAACGAAGCAATTGGAGAGATTCAAAAATCTAGAATTACTGTTTCGCTGATTATGATTGGTGGAATGGAAGTAACAAAAATTATCCATTTCATCCGTCCTAACCAATTAGAGAATATTGGATATATAAAAGATAACACTCACCGCTTTATCGGACTAAAGGATGTGAGTGAATTTACACTTCTTTTCAAACGGTTAGCAATATTACAAGGGGAAGATGTTAATTCATTTCCAGCTGAAACTATGCAAGTGATTTATACAATGTTTTTAGCAATATGGAAACAACATCAACGGGATTTAGAACTACCAATGAACTATTTGATGATCTCACTCACCTATTTTTTCAGTCAATATAGGCAGCCATTAAGCATTCAACACATCGAAGAGTTAATTATTAAATCAATACTGCAGTCTGGGTTTGATGAGTATTCAAAGAACAAAGGACTGAGTGATACATATGGAAAGCAATAAACCGGCACTTCAGTATTCCTGGGATTCATCGTGGTTAAAACCATATGAATCTGAATGGAGCATATTTGAGAAGTTTAAATACGCAAACACAGCTAACATGAAAGATATCCTCACAACGTTTGGTGGTGAAGCTATTTCAGCAAAGCTTTCGAAACCCATTTATCCTTCCGAATGGGTAACTGAGCTGAGCAATATGAATCAACTATCCGATGAAAAGTTATCGGATGTATTTGGAGTGGACTTCAAACTAATAATTGCTACACAGAAAAAAACCATTCACATCCTAAGTCAGCCGACGCTAAGAGACAATCTTTATTATTGTAAGAAGTGCTTGAAATATGGGTACCACAGCTTGTTTCATCAATTTAAACTTGTGCATTATTGTCCGTTTCATCCAAATGAAAAGTTACTTAACTACTGTCCTGGTTGCAATATGGCTATTAAGTACAATCTAAGTGATAAAACAAAAGGATTTGAATGCAGCTGCGGCCATACTTTTATGAACACGAAAGAAAATTATTGCTTATTATGGAACAAATATAAGCCGGTACCAGTTGATCAGACAATAATAAAATGGCTTTCCCTCGTGTCGGTTGAAAGGGAGGTATTAAATTCCTTTATTCTTCCCAAACGGATCGATCCAGAAACAAAACCAAATCTAATGAAATATTTGTTGAGCATAATTGATCCAAATAATAACACAAAGCACAACTTAAACGCACATACAGCAACAGCTAACCCTAAAGTGATGTCGCAAGAAAATTTATCAAATGAGTACGCTGAAGTAATGTCCATTAAGCACTACGATGACCGATATAGAATTAAAGATAAACTTGAAAAGAAGGTATTTACCGAAATATATGATAGTACAAAGTTAACTTATAATGCGGTCAGCTCGCATCTATTGAAAACGGTTTTGAGAAAGCATAAGTCCTGCATCAAGAGGTTTTTTAATTTTGATGTTGATGTAGAACCAATATGTCCATATGCTTATGCATATGTTCACTGGAGAAAACATATTGAAGGATTATATCGTTTTCAAGATGTTGATAGTTATCGAATCGTGAATACTAAGCTCGAATACAATTACCTTAACACGATTTCTAAAATCGACTATGACGAGATGAATCATGTTTTGCTTGAGTGGGAGAGACTAAATGATTACAAAAATGAGCGAGAGGAGGTGCCTGTTAAGTTTAGATGTCTCTCAGCAACAAAATGGGTAGTAAATCATGTGTTATACCTTTTGATCGTGAACCATTTTTATAATTGGTTGAAGTTTGCAGGGGAAGAGCGGCATATTAATAAGGGACATGTATATTTCTATCATATGCTGCCCCCGCAATACAAATATAAGGATTTACCATACTACTTAATTCGAGTCCCGGACAAAAGTAAATCCCAAAATTCAGTTGAGATGCATTGGTGGATTGAAAACGATCTAAGCAAACTAAAATACTCATGTCCGTTTGATACAGTCAAGAAACGCCGTCACAGACATACCAATAGTGATGCTAATATTTTCTCGGGGTACATCTAAATAAAACAAGACGCCAAAATAGAGCGTCTTGTTTTATTTTAAGTACAGAAAAAGCATGTGGCGAACACAACACAGTTTAAACGGCACAGGGGGACTAAGATAATCGGTACAGATTCTTGACATTTATCGGTACAAATTCTTGACACCCGACAATTATGTAGCAGAAGAATTCACACAAGGCATCTCAGTCGCTTTATAGACATATGTATAAAATACGGGTTTTGTGAAGATGTCACTATTAATAATCTGGTTAAACTACGCGCTTAGTGTCGAGCGACATAAACTTGGTCTATTTCACGACACAAATATATTCCCATTTCGTATTTGCAACACAAATATAGTCTAATTCATTACTGATCACAACAAACGTTTGACGAAGCTGGCACGAATTTTCCTCATCATCATTGTTATCATAGCCTTAATAATTTCTTCGTTTCTTGACACTATCGTATGGGCATGGCAACTTCAAATCGCTAATAGATAATTGACCTTTCTTCATCCATACATGAAATTCCATCTCTTCGAATTTATTGTGTGTGGCACTTTTAATATTGCAAACGGAATGTTTTGGTATTGAAATGGTAAATACCTAATCTCTCCAGTCGATACTCTTCTGGATGCTATCTTGACCCAGTTATAGAAGTGATTCAACAAACAAATGCTCATAAATTTATTAATAACCCACTTTGTAGTGGAAATTGAGGTCCTTTGCATGAAAGGTGGGACGTTCTTACCATGCGAAGACTTTTAGGACAACTCCTAATTTTTTTCAAATTGTTTATTCAATCACTTTGAGTATGCTCAAATTTTTCAATTAACACTGAGGTCAAATTTACTTGCATTGTTATTTTTTCATGCCCATATGGCGGATTATGTGGTCCGGTATAGGTTTCTATTAATACTTTTACTCTAAAGTTAAATCCACTGCCAATACGTTCAATTTCAAGTATTTTCGATTCAGTTAAATCATAAGTTTTCGGAGTTCCATAAAACCCAACTAGTGCATTAAAAATAGATGGATTTATTAAAGTAAATATAAGATCCTGTTGGTAATCACTTTTAATCGGTTTTGCAGCGACTAAATTACTAGATGAATCGAATATACTAGTTCCCATCAATAGAAATAAAATTAGTGTTATTTTTTTCATTTTGGTTATCTCTCCTTTAGCGGACTTTATTATTGTTTACATATCTGACTGATTTCATTCATTTGTGACCAAATAATGGCGGACATGACTGGTCTAAAGTACATATTGGTAAGAAGAACTGGATATGCATGATTGCATAGGTGCTTTTATTTGCAAAGTCGGTGTGTCCATCATGTTATGGGCACCAAGAAGTTAGAAAGTTATACTGAGGGAATTACAACCTATCATAGAAGAGAAAGTGACCATATTTCTGTCGCAATTATATAATCGGACTATATTTATGTCGTAAAATTTATGACGTAAATATAGTCCATTTAATTCTAAAAATAGCTATTTTAAAGCAAAGCAATATAGACTAAATTTGTGTCGCTGCACAATTGTTGCTTTTGCGCCCATAACTTTATGGAATTTACTTTTCAAGAACCTTTGTATTTATCTCTTTACTATAGGCATCAATTTGATTGGATTAAATCAAGACTAATAAATTCTTCCGTAGTTGTTTATTCACCCACATGTCGATCAGTGCTTATCAGATTTATCGAAAGAATCCAAAGATCATATTCAAGCTTTCCATGTAAATTGCCGTGTCGAGTTCTCTGTTCCAACCGATCGATGACGATCCGGGAAGCCTTTTCCCGTTTCGTTATTCAATCGTTTCACGGCTCCTGGTGCCCTTTCGATAATCCACAGCGTATAACATCCTGTATAAACTGTTTAAAATAGGAATTAATCACTATTTTTAGAATGCTCTAGTTCATGATAAACTATTAATGTAAGCGCTTTATTATTCTCTTCTGAAGGAGGCGAATCCGGATAAGAATGGCGTGCAATCGGGTAGATCGTTTGAAAACCAAATTACCTAGGAGGGATTTATGATGATTCGATTGATCAAAAGCAAGCAGACGTACTTCATTCTTCTATTCGCAGCGCTCGTGGTGGCATTGTTCCCTGCTCCCAAGGCTAACGCGGCTTATACGCTCGTATGGAGCGACGAATTCGACGGGCCTACTATCAACACCAACAACTGGGCATTTGAAATCGGTACAGGCAGCGGAGGCTGGGGCAACAATGAACTGCAATATTACACGAACCGCTCGGATAACGCCCGGATCGAGAACGGCAATCTCGTGATCGAGGCGAAGCGGGAATCCTACGGGGGAATGAATTACACTTCGGCCCGCTTGAAAACCCAAGGAAAAAAGAGCTTCAAATACGGAAGGATCGAAGCGAGAATCAAGCTGCCGAATGGACAGGGACTCTGGCCTGCGTTCTGGACGCTCGGCGCGGACATCGCAACGGTAAATTGGCCCAGAAGCGGCGAGATCGACATTATGGAACACGTCAATAATGAAAACAACACGTACGGATTTATCCATTGGGATGCCAACGGTCACGTCTCGTACGGCGGACCCAGCCAATCGTTCGACGTGACCCAATACCACGTCTATTCCATCGAATGGACGCCAAGCGCGATCAAATGGTTCGTAGACGGCGTCCAGTTCCGGGAAGCCAATATCGCGAACAATATCAATTCGACAGAAGAGTTCCATAAGGAGCATTTTTTACTGCTCAACATGGCGGTGGGCGGCAATTGGCCGGGCTCTCCGAACGCCTCGACCCCGTTCCCGTCCAAAATGTACGTCGATTACGTCAGAGTTTATCAAGATGTCGCGAATCCGCCTGGCGATATCGTATCCGGCGGCACGTACAAATTGATCAATCCGAAAAGCGGTAAAGCCTTGGACGTCTCGGGCGCCGGAACGGCGAACGGCACGAACGTTCAAATCTGGACAGACAATGGCACCGGCGCTCAGAAATGGACGATCTACCGCAACGCGAACGGTACCTACAAATTGATTAACGTGAATAGCACCCTCGCGCTCGACGTTGAGGGAATCGGAACGGCTAACGGGACAAACGTGCAGGTCTGGACGGACTCGGGCAATGCCGCGCAGACATGGAATATCACCCGGAACGCGGACGGCACTTACAAGCTTATCAACCCGAACAGCGGCAAAGCGCTGGACGTCGCCTCTGCGGGCACGGACAACGGCACGAACGTGCAAATCTGGACGGACAATGGCACCGACGCCCAGAAGTGGAATCTGATCCGAGTGCAATAGTGATGAAAGGTTGAAGAAGCCGCGCTTGCCGCGGCTTCTTCGGCTTTTATCGACGACCCTCCCTTATTTCTTTTCCGCTACGGCAAAATAATTATCTTCTTCATCTGCGAAGTTAAAGACTCGTCCAGAAGGAATTTCCACAATGTCACCAAGCTTGACATTTTTATTCTTCAGATCACTGTACAATGCATCGAAATTATCCGTGAAATACATAATTGATGGTGTACCGAGATTCATACCAGGGTTCATCTTGGCAACGAGTTCTTTGCTATGAAGAACAATACTCGTAGCTGCACCCTTAGGAGCGACTTCGATCCATCTCATCGGTCCGTTGGTTTCATCCGCGATGACCTCGAACCCGAGTTTCTCTGTCCAGAAATCTCTGGACGCTTCTTGGTTATTTACATACAACATCACTTGGCCAATTTTGTTAATCATTATCTTAAACACTCCTTATTGGAATCATTTTCGGGTCTAGCGCAAAAATTTATTCAATCACGTTATGGCTTTTTTTAGATCTGCAAATTCAAGCAAATCTTATTTTAATCATCTCCTTTAACCAGGATATCTTTCATCCTGCGACTCAAATATAAATGAATAGGAATATTCCTGTCAAGGAATATAGAAAAAAGGTTGAGCAGAAGTCGATTCTGACCCAACCTTTTTGTGGTACTTCTGATTCTTTACAACACTGGAGATGAACCACCGTCAATATTTACGGCCGTTCCCGTTACATACGACGCCGCCTCCGAGACTAGGAAGGTGATGACTTTGGCAGCTTCCTCCGTCTGGCCAATCCGACCCATCGGAATCCCGTGACGAGGATTTCTAGCAAACTCCTCCCAGCTCTGCTCCGGTGCAACCGCCTTCCAATTGCGCTCGATCTGGTCGCTGCGGATCAGGCCGATGCACACTGCATTGACTCGGATATTGTCAGCGGCCAGATCCTTGCTCATTGCCTTCGTAAGCGCCAGTCCCGCCGCCCGGCTGACCGATGTAGGCAGAGACGAAGCGGAAGGCGCCTTGCCTTTAATCGCCGTCACATTCAGAATCGCACCGCCTCCGCGTTGGCGTAGATGAAGCACTGCGGCCTTGGAGGTATTCACCGGCCCCAGCAGCTTCAGATCGAGGTCACTATGCCAACTCTCGCTCGTGACCTCTTCGAACGGCTTCGCCGCCGACGTCCCGGCATTGTTGACCAGAATGTCTAGTCCGCCGAAATGCCGCACCGCTTTTTCCACCGCGCCGCGCGCCTCTTGCTCAACTGAGACATCTGCAGAGAGGATCAACGCTTCAGCCCCGGTCTCCTCTCGTATACGCTTCGCTGCAGTCTGGAGCGACTCCAGATTCCGGGCGACGATCGCCACCTTGGCACCTTCCGACGCCAGTGTAATCGCCGTCTCCAGCCCAATGCCTTTGCTTCCGCCGGTAATAAGCGCAATCTTATCCTTCAATCCCAAGTCCATATTAGCTGCCTCCTCACCTATCGTTAGTGTCATGATAAGTTCATTTTACCATTTTGGGGAGGACGCGATGCGGTCATTGAGTTCGGAAAGTCCTGCTGATCCCTCGAATAAATATGAATGCTGAAGGAAATCTATAGAGAACATACAATTGAATGCTCCCAGGAGGTTTCCTAGTGAAAAAGTACGTGGTTTCAGCTTTATTGTTGGCGTTGACAGGTTGTATGTCCAATAACAATGCTGCTCCTAATGGAATAACGCCCCAACAAGTACCCTATCACCAAACAAAAGTGCTTACTCCACCCCATACCGTTGCACCTAAACGAGTGATTACCCAGGCATCGTCCACCTCGACGACAAGGAATGGGAATTCCTACAAAACTTACTCGACGAATGGAACCCCGAACGATGTTGTTGGAGATTTATTGAATATTATCGGAAATCCCGCGGCTCCAGGTCAAAACAGGAATCCGGCAATAGCGCCTCCAGTTCAACCAGCAAACCCTGCCAATCCGGCAAACCCAGCAGGCCAAACTACGCCTAAACCTTCAATCCCGAACGACATTGGACAACCCCCTGCTGGCACAGCTGGACAAACTCCGACAGGTGATTCATCGCAATTCGCGAGCCAGGTGCTGGATTTAGTCAATCAGGAAAGATCCAAAGCCGGTCTAAGCGCTCTGAGCATGGATGACAAGTTGTCGAAAATGGCGATGGCCAAGGCTCAGGATATGTTTAACAACAAATATTTCGATCATAACTCCCCGACGCATGGTTCCCCCTTCGATATGATGAAGGAATACGGAATTACGTATAATTCGGCTGGAGAAAATATTGCAAATGGACAACCCTCCCCCACCCAGGTCATGCACGATTGGATGAACAGCCCTGGGCATAAAGCCAATATCATGAATAACAGTTATACTCACATTGGCATCGCTTATTATAACGGAGAATGGGTTCAGGAGTTTACGGGTTAATGAATATGCTTTACCTCTAATTCTCCATCAAACGTCAATCGATCGCCTGCAGCCATCACCAATGGAATTGTTTTGTCCGCATAACGAAGATGAGTCCTAATCGGAGACATCGCATACACCGATGTCTCTATTAGGCGTCCGTCTTTCCATTCTACGGAAACTTCGACATTGCCTCTTGCCCGCAGACCGGAATAACGGCCCGTATGCCAACTAGCTGGCATTGCCGGCAACAAATGAATTTCTCCCGCATGGCTTTGGAGCAGCATTTCGCCGATTGCCGCCGACCCGCCGAAATTGCCGTCGGCTACGAAGATATACGTCTCCGCTCCAGCGATTCCGGGCTTGGAGAACGTCATCAAATTGTCGAAGCACAGTTCCCCGATTAAGTAGGCGAGTTGCTTGCGCGCTTCGTCTCCGTCCCGTAAGCGGGCGCGGCCGGCAGCGAACAATGCCAGCGTAAATTCAACATCCTCTAGTTCCGAAGCGTTCTGGCGATTATCCAACGTCTTACATACAGCAGCGGCAAGTTCAGGCGTGAGATCGGGCGTGATTTCGTTGCCTGGATATAGTCCATACAGATGCGACAGATGCCGATGATCCGGCTGTGCCTCTTCATGGTCTTCTAGCCATTCCTGCAACTGACCTTGTCGCCCGATCGCAAGTGGCGGTAGCTTAGCGAGCGCATCGATCATGCGTTCCCTAAGCTCCGTGTCCACGCCCAACTTCTCGGACGCCTCAATGGAGAAAATGAAGAGCCGCCTGACAAGCATCGTATCCATCGTCGGACCCATCGACATCGTGCGGGACATATTCGGTTCATTAACTGGGATAAAGCTGTTTTCCGGAGAGTTCGATGGTCCGGTCACTAAATATCCGTTCTTCGGATGAAGAGTCATGTAATCGAGGTAAAATACGGCTGCGGCTCTCAGCACCGGATAGGCCCGATATCTTAAGTATGCATCTTCGCAACCAAATTCGTAACGATCGATGAGCTGCATGGCCAACCAGAGCCCGCCAGTCACGTTAAGCCCCCACGAATAGTGCCAGCCCGGCGCCGTGAAACCCCAAGCGTTCGTGAATACATGCGCAACCCAACCATCGCAGCCATAAAAATCTTTTGCCGCCGTACGCCCATCCTCGGCTAACCGCTCCAAGAAAGTTAACAGCGGCTCATGAGACTCTGCCAGATTGGAGGTCTCCGTAAGGTAATAGTTCATTTCCGTGTTAACGTCCAGATGGTAATCGCAGCTCCACGCCATCCGGTTCGCTTCTCCGTCGTTCCATATTCCCTGCAGATGCATCGGAAGCCGTGAATCCTCGCGCGATCCAGCGATCGTCAAGTATCGCCCGAATTGATAGAAAAGCGCGAATAGTTGAGTATCCTTGAGGTAGGCGGCGCCACCTTCGTCTCGCATCATCGCCAGGCGGCGATCCAAAGGGAGGTTCTCCCTGTCGTCTGCCGACGCGCCGAGGTCTAACGCCACCCTTGCGAACAGACGGCGGTAATCCTCGATATGCGCCTCTCGCAAGCTTTCGAATCCGAGCGCAGCCGCCTTCGCGACTCGCTGAGCCGGCTCGTCCTTCCACTCGTTTCCTCCACGTCCATAGTCCGTCGATACGGACAGTATGATATAAGCCTCATCCGCATCGCGAACGATCAATTTTCCCATCTCGGCTCGAATTGTGCCCCCACGAACTTCGATACGCGCCAATCCGCTCATCTCAACGCCGCATTCGCCGTTGCTGTGAATCGTTTCGATCGCCTTGCTCGTGAAATTCAAGCTATCACCGCTATCCGACGCGGTGACGACAAACGCCTCCGTACTCGCGGCGACATCTAACTCGAACGACAACCGTCGGCTATCTTTCACCCGAATACGGGATACGATAACACCGTCCGGATGCGATGCGAACGTCTCCCGCTCATAGTGGCATCCGTTCGCAAAATACGTAACGCGCACGACCGCGTTCTCCAGATCCAGCTCCCGATTTATTTGCTCCCCGAGGTGATCGAATACGATGCGCACGTCGCACATCTGCATATTCGTGCCGAAATTCCCCTTGTTCGGCTGCAGCAGCTCTGATACGAGTCGCTCCCCTTCTTGATAATCGCCCTCGAAGAACCTCTCCCTAATCTGATCCAGAATTCGCTTGCCATCGGACCGGCTCGGCGTGCGTTCACGGTTGCCCGACCAATACGTCGACTCCGTTATCGTCCAAATCTCCGATTTCGTGTCCGACTGCACCATGGCACCGAGACTGCCGTTTCCGATTGGTAATCCTTGCGTCCATCCTTTTGCCGGACTGTCGTAGAAGAGCTTCATGTGGTTCGTCGCCTTCTTTCGCAATGATATAAAAAATCCGCAAATCTAAACGAGTAACGCTTCCCATAAAATCGCTTTCATAGTATCATTCTAATCAGATTTCGTATTTAACGATCTATCCACTTATTTATTAATTCATCCGGTCTTCATTCGTATCTGATAGACTGCGCAGGAGGTATCATATGGACAAGCTAACGAACATGACCCCCTATGTCGGAGATTGTATGACGTATCTTTACGACGGAAGCTCGAACGAAAAACTACGCACTTGCAATGTCTATGCGATTCATCTATTTCCGGATGGTCCTGGCGAGATGGAGGTCGACGGCAAACGCTATCCGATCAACAGAAGAACGATCGTCTTCTTGCGACCAGGGCAGCCCCACGCGTTCCACATCTCTCCCCGTCAGCCTCTGACGTCGTTTAATCTGTATTTCGACCTGTGGGAACAAGAGCGACCGCGTTCGCTGAACCGAATATTTTACCGCTATCCAGAACGGTATGAATCGCATACCGGCACGCCTGTTATGCCTTGCTCCGAGCTCGATGCATTGCCTAGCGTCTCTTCGTTGCAGACGTACCCTCTGCTTTTCGACTTGTTCCAGACGATCGTAAAGCAGTTTGAAGAAATAAGCCTTTACCGAACGGAAGCAGTGAACTCTCTATTCTTTTCCTGGATGCTCGGATGGTACAACGCCATTCATACGCCACAGCCGAGCGATTATCGTATCGTCCGGCTGCTCGCCAAGCTCGACTCCAACCCGGAATTGCGGGAGCCTGTCGCCGATTGGTGGCAAAGCTGCGGCCTTAAGCGAACCTATTTTCACGAGCTGTTCCTGCGCGAGACCGGACTCACGCCCAAGGCGTACCAGCATAAGCAGCTCATGCGTCGAGCAGCTCAACTGCTGCAGGAGAGCGATGCCAGCGTTACCGTGATCGCCGAGAAGCTTGGCTATCCTTCCATACATCCGTTCACCCGTCATTTCAGCTCCTATTATGGAGTAAGCCCAAGGGAATTCCGCATGAAGCCGCTAAAGCTTCGACAATAAGAAAGAAGCCGGGGATACGATTTCTTCTCCCCGGCTCACGCCTATTCGCACATCCGGCGATGCGTCGCAGCACCTTGATGGTTCGCTTCCAGCGCCAATGCGGCGTCCAATTGCTCCTTCGCCTGTTCGTAGCGGCCACGCCCGATCCAGCCCAGTCCCATCATGTACCGGCAATGGATCTCGTTGCGCTTGTTCATATCATCCTCGAATACGAGGAAGTCCGGAAGAGACACGGCAAAGTAATCGAACTTGATGTTGTCGCGCAGATGTTTCTCCCCGTATTCGATCAGTTTATTGAAACGGCGGCGCGCTTCAATGTCGTTGCCAAGCTTCTGCCATGCCATGCCTTGATAGAAAATCATATCCGGCGGCTGATCATTGTAATACATCGCGCTTGTCGGCTCCTCCAACCCTTGCGACGCAATAGCGAAGTGCCTCTGTGCTTCCTCAGGTTCATTCATTCCTAAATACGCGCATCCCAAGTAATAATAGATATTATTCTCCTGCGCGCCAGCCAGCTTACCCTCGCTCAGGTTCTCCGGATATACGAGCGCCTCGCGCAGCAGGGCAGCCGCCTTCTCGAATCGCCCTTCCTCCATCACGCGTTTCGCCCATTCGACGCGAGACAATACGTATTGCCCCGTCGTCTTCCCTTCTCCGCCTTCCCACGGATGGAACTTCCGGGAGGAAAGCGCGGCGGCTGCTTCCTCATGTCTTCCGAGCGCATTCAGCAACGTTACGCGTTCAAGGTACAGATCGTCACGAATTCCGACCAGTTCGAGATGATCCTCTAGCTTCGCTAATCTACGCACGGCCGAATAGCCAAGCTTCTTATAGAGTTGATCCAGTTCATACAAGACGCGGGCGTCTTTTTGTTCACAGGAAAATGCAGTCTCAAGCGAGTTTAGTGCCGCTTCGGCGTCTCCCAGCTTGTTATAATAAGCCAGCGCCAAATTCCGATGCACAGTAGCGAAGCCGTCGCAAACCGTGCGCGCCTTCTCCCAGTGGGCGATCGCCTCCGGGTGGCGCCGTTTGTCATACAGCAAGTTGCCCAGATAGTAATGCGCGTACCCGTCGTTTTCGTCCGCGCGAATCGCGCTTTCCAACGCGAGCAGATCGAACAGCGTATTCGGGAAGCAATAGTCCGGTTTCGCCGCGCTTCCTTTGGCCCGGAAATACACAGCCCGCTCCGGATCGCCGGCCCGCTCGTGCAAGTAGCCGAGCGCATAATGCACCATCGGAAGATCCGCCCCTTGCTGCACCAGATGCGTTAACACACCGATCGCTTCATTATATAAGCCCGCTTCCGCGTAGTCCGCGGCCAGATTCATATAGTTATGCTCATCGTTCCTCATCAACCGCGACAGTTCCAGTTCGGCTTCTTCCTCACGCGACCGTTCGCCAAGAGCTGCCAGGACCAGTCTCCGTTCCCAAGCCGAGCCGAAATCCATGGCATCGAGCCCGATCGTTTCTTCGATGTAAGCGAGCGTTTCCGTTAACCGACCAAGCTTGCGCAGCAGCGCGGCGCGCAGATGACGTGCCTTGTAGTTGCGCGTATTGCGAATAAGAGCGAGTTCGACCAACTCGAGCGCTTCCTCATTGTCCCCGCGTCCGCTAGCGATACGCGCCAGCGAGAAGTAACCCGCGTCCTGCCACGATGCCGACCAAGTTGCCTTGTAAAACGCGGTGAATGCTTCCTCCATCCGGTCCTGCAGCTTAAGTGAGACACCAAGCTGATACAGCGCTTCGCTGTCGTATGGATTCGGGTTGCGCCAAGTCAGCGACTTCACTGCGGCGCGGAAGCAAAGTTCCGCATCGGCGAACAATCCTCTGCGCAGCAGCAACGTGCCGTACGCAACGTTAAGTCGGATGTCCGACGGATCGCGTTTCAAACCTTCCAAATAATACGCTTCGGGCTCGAATGTCGCATGCCGGTACTGCTCCAAATGCAATCCCGCCAAGTACAACTGCTCGTTCGTCCGCAGTTCCGCAGGCTCCGGCAACGGCTTCGCGGCTTCCGGCACTTGCTCGATGGACGGCTTCGCTGGACGATAAGCAATTAGCGTGCGTCCTTCTCGATCGCGTACAATCACCGTCAAATCGTGCGCGCGGTCTTCCTCGTCCAGAGGTACGATCGACTTGAACGTTGACGTCGGCGATAACTCAACGACCGTCTGCAAGTAAACCCGTTTCCGTCCGCGCAGTTCTACTACCGCGTCCGCAAATTTGCTTGTCGCATATGCCATAACTGTCGCTTGCCGCGCCCCTTCGTCCACTTCCAGGTTAACCGCGGCATCGATCGATGCGTTTTTGACGACTCCGATGTCCTTGTATGGCATGAAGTATTGCTTAAACGATTTTTCCTCGTATGGCGCAAGCCAGGTGAAATCCGGCTGATTATCCGTGTAGACGCCGGTCATTAGTTCAATGTACGGACCGTCCTCGTCAGTCAGATTGCGGTCCCATGCTTGGCCAAACTCGCCGTTGCCCCACGTCCACTGCTTCTTGCCAGGAGAGACGTGGTGATTCGCAACGTGCAGCAGACCGGCCTGCACCCCGTGATCGTAGCCGCCGACAAAATTGAAATCCGACTTGTATGCCATGTACGAGGTTGGCACCGGAATGTTGCGATAGCGCGAAATATCGACGCCAGCCGAATAGTCGTGCTTGTAATAGGTGCCAGTCGCGATCGGAAATCGAGATACGTCGCGTTTCCCATGGTCGAATACGGCAGTGACGTCCGGCGGAAATACCGATTGCGTATGATCGTTGACGGCGACGGCTGGATTCGCCCACCAGAGGAACGTCTGCGGCACCGCCGTGCGGTTGTACATCTGCGCCGAAATTTCCAAATACGCCTTGTCCGGGTAGAGCGTGAATCCCGTCGTTACCTTCGTGCCATACATGCGATCGATTTCGCTTACCCATACTGTCGTGCTGCCATCGTCGTTGTTGGTCGATCGGTATTCAACCGGACCATACGTGTTGGGCCGATGGTGCTGTGGCCAGTTAAACTCGATGCCCCCGGATATCCAAGGACCGGCAAGTCCAACTAGTGCGGGTTTGATGACTTTATTGTAATAGACGAAGTCATAGTCGTTCGTCTTGTCCAACGCCCTGTAAATGCGACCGCCAAGCTCCGGCATGATCTCAACGCGCAAATATTCGTTCTCAAGCACGACGACTCGGTAAGTTTGATTTTGCTTGTCATCCATAATCTTGTCGACGACCGGATGCGGATATACTTTGCCTGTGCTTCCCTGATATACCCTCTTCTCCAAAAACATCGGATTTCGATCCGGTTCCCCGATGCCGTATGTCGGAATGTCCACCAGCTGTTCCTTGATCTTTACGGACATGCGATATCACTCCTTATCGATTGTTGTACATCTCTAATGTACGCTGAAAAATAGTTAGGGCCAATCGACGGAATTCGGTTTATAATGGATTATATTCGGATATTATGTTTTTCATCTTTACACAAATATCGGATAAAACAGGAATTGAATGAACGATTTTCTGAAAATATGAGGTGTACCTTATGGCGTCAGATCCCATCCGAATTCCCGAGGGATTTCCCGAAGAAAAGCTAATCGTGCTTCCCGCTTACCTATGCGAGGAGCTTAGCCGCCACCCGTTAACGCGCGGACTGTTCGTCAGCGACATCGGCTTTTTTCCGCATGCGGCAAACCATTACCGCGAACGTCCGGAAGGCAGCGACAGCCATATTTTCATCAACTGCCTGGCCGGCGAAGGCTGGATCGAACAAGAAGGGCGCATCACCCCCGTTCGTCCGGGCGATCTCGTCGTCATTCCGGCGGCAACGGCTCACCGTTACGGTGCTGCTGCGGAAGATCCTTGGAGCATCTACTGGTTTCATTTGCAAGGCGAGCATGTCGCGGATTTTGTGCGATTGTATGGGCTCGACGCAAGTCACGTTCGGCTGCCGCCGAGCATATGGCAGGAATGGACCGACAGCTTCGAGCGATGTTACGCTCTGCTGACGGACAAGCCGTATTCGATGCCCGTGCAGACGCATATTTCGCAGACGATCGGACAGTTGCTTGGCCGGATCGGATTAGGCGCGGGAGGCACGGCGCGCGACAAAAAGCGGGAAGCCGATCTCGAACGCGCGATCCGGTATTTGAACGACCGGCTTGACGGCAACGCGACGTTACCGGAAGTGGCCGCGTATACCGGCTTGTCCAAGCAGCATCTCATCCATTTGTTCAACCAGGAGACGGGTTTCTCGCCGATCGAATATTATTTGCGCATGAAAATGCAAAAAGCCGGTCAGCTACTTAGCCTGACCGGCCTCTCCGTCAAAGAAATCGCTGCCGCGGTCGGCATCGCCGACCCCTATTATTTCTCTCGCCTTTTCAAGAAACGCATGGGCGTCTCTCCGTCGGACTATCGCAGCACGCCAAAAGGGTAACGCCGCTTACGCGCGTTTCAACCGTAGCAACCAGCTTCCGTAATCCCCGCGTAGAGTAAGCGGATAACCCAGACGCATCAGTGTCGAGCCATGGCGGACGATCGGCTCACCGCCGTCAAGGCTCACCTCGTATGCGGCATCGGGATCGAGGCCTCTCAAGCGAATCAATCTTTCTTCCCCGCCGAAATGCTGCGAATCTTGGAACGCGAATACAACCGCTTCGTGCGTATCCGCGCTAGTGTACTGGTAGGCAGCCAGATTCGAGCGTCCAAGCGGCTCAAGCCGGAATAGATCGCCTTGCAGTACGATATGGCGAATCTCCTTGTACAGCGCCACGTAACCGCGCGCTTCCTCCATCTCTTCGTCCGTCCATACACCAATGTCGGCCCCTATACCGAGACCACCCATCATCGCGCTATGGAATCGGTACGACAGGGGCAATCGGCGACCGTTGAAACCGTTCGGGGACGCCGTTACCCAGCACATCATGACTGAAGGGCTATATACGTAAGAGAAGCCCTCTTGGATGGCTAGGCGATCGCGCGCATCGGTATTGTCACTGATCCACGCCTGATCCGCGTAACGAAGAATACCGAGATCGATTCTGCCTCCGCCGCCCGCGCACGTCTCGAACTCGACGTCCGGGAATCGGCGCCGTAGTTCTTCCCAAATCTCGTATAGATGATTAACATGTCGCTGCCAGATCGGAAATCCGGGGTCGTCCGCGCCTGGCTCCGTAACCGTACGGTTCATATCCCATTTGATGAATTTGATATCGTAAGCCGATAACAGCTCCGTCATAAAGCCAAGCACGAACGCCTTCACCTCGGGCAGTCCGAGGTTGAGCAAGTACTGATTGCGCAATTGCGTCCCTTCACGCGTCGGGAACCGGTAAATCCATTCCGGATGTTTCCGGTACAGATCGCTGTCGGGGTTGACCGATTCGGGCTCGACCCATAATCCGAACTCCATGCCGAGCGATCGAACTTCGTCTATGAGCGCCTCCAGTCCGTCCGGGAACTTGTCCGGGTTGACTCTCCAATCGCCTAAACCCGCGCGATCGCTGTTGCGAGCGCCAAACCAGCCGTCATCGATGACAAACCGTTCCACGCCAAGCGTGGCCGCACGGCGAGCCAGCTTGATCTGCTCATCGGCGCGCACGTCGAACTCTGTCGCTTCCCACGAGTTGTAGAGCACTTTACGCAAGGCGCGCGTCGGCAGCACGGCGTCCCGTTCATATCGATGCAGCATACGACTCATCTCACCGTAGCCTTGCACCGTAAATCCGCCGACGAAAACAGGTGAAGTATACGATTCGCCCGGAGCAAGCTCGAATGCACCATCAAAGTCATTGATCCCGCCAACGATGCGGACATGACCGAACGTCGACTTCTCAGCGACAATCTTCCAGTTACCGCTCCAGCCAAGCGCACCGAACCATACGCGGCCATTCGTCTCGTCCGCGCGGCCGTCGTCGATCGCGAACCATGGGTTGGCATGCGGTCCGGTAAACCCCCTGCGCGATTCGATCGTTTTTTTGCCCTCGGTGAGCAACGTCGAGCGCAACTGATACTCGCCCGCCCATCGCCCCGACACGTGCGTCATTCTGTATTCCGCCAGACCTGACACCGACCATACGGCGGCCATCGCCTGCTCTATTCTGACGGGTTGCGGCTCGCCGTTGTTGATCGTGATCGACCGCTCTATGATGTCATGATCCTCCGAAACCTTATAATGAACGTCGATTCGTAAGGAGTAATGCGTATCCGCGAGCGAGACCGTCAACAGGTCGCCGTCCGATTGCGCATATCCGATATAGACCAGCTTCAGATCGCGGACGCCGTCTGCGAATGTGGCCTTCAGACCAGGTTCCGCATAGTGGCTGCCGCCCCAACCGCCGAATTCCTCAGTCTCCCTGTCGATGTCGGCGTCAAACGAGCTGTGATGCCTCCCCTTGAGCAGGAAGGCGCATTCCGGAGCTTCAATAGGCTCGCCCCAATACAGATGCTGCAGCGTTCCTTTCTCGTTCACGCCGAATACGTACGACGTTCCTCGCGTTCGCAGCTCGAAGAGACGATCCTTTTCCCAATGCCTGATAGCCATAGCCGGCCCCCCTGTAGTCCGTTTTGTCAACCTTTAACCGCTCCCGCGGCAATTCCTTTCACGATGAAGCGTTGCATGAACAAGAAGAACGCGACGATCGGAATCAGTCCCATGATCGCATACGCAAAAGCGAGATTCAAATCGCTGCTGTATTGTCCGAAGAAGAAATACTGCTGAAGCGGAATTGTCCGGTAACCCTTATTCTGCAAGAATAGAAGCGGTAGCAAAAAGTCATTCCAAATGTAGAGCACGTTGAGCACGAGTACTGTCGCAGTTACCGGCTTGAGCAGCGGCATAATGATCCGTACGAAAATGCCCGGCGTGGAACAGCCGTCGATTCGAGCTGCCTCTTCGATCTCGCGCGAGATGCTGCGAACGAAACCGGTATAGAACAGCACGCCCGTCTGTATGCCGAAGCCGCCGTAGATGAGCGCGATCCCCCAATAATTGTTCAACAGATCAAACGATTTGCCGAGTTGGTACAGCGGGAGCATCATAACTTGGAACGGTACCATCATACCGGTTAAAAACAGGATATAAAAGAAAGTATACAACGGCTTGTTGCCGCGCGCGATCGCATATCCACTCAGCCCCGATACGATAACAATGAGCACGACCGAAATAACCGTCACGATGACGCTGTTCAGAAACGCGGAAGGGTAATTCGAAGTTTGCCAAGCCTGAACAAAATTGGTCAAATTCAGGCTTGAAGGCAGCGCATAGAAGGACTCGAACGTTTGTTTGGTCGACTTCAGCGCCATTAGCAGTGCGACATATAGAGGGAAAAGGAAGACAACGGCGGCGATCGACACCGCAGCGAACACGAGCCAACGCGTCATTTTCATCACACTTCCACCTCCCGCTTTCTGAAGAACGACACTTGCACGATGGTCACGATTACGAGAATAACGAAGAAAATCATCGACAAAGCCATGCCATATCCGGCTTTATACGACGAGAAAGCGTTCTTGTAAATGAACGTCGCGATGACTTCCGTCGCAAAGGCTGGCCCTCCGTTCGTCGTCACGAACACCAGATCAAACACCTTGAGCGCACCGGTCAGAACAAGCAGCATGTTAATTGTCACTGAAGGCGCCAGCAGCGGCAGCGTCACGCTGCGGAAGATGCGGACCGGACCCGCTCCGTCGATGCGGGCGCTCTCCATCAATTCAGCCGGAATGTTCTGCAAGCCGGCGAGATAGATGATCATCGGAGTGCCGACACCCTGCCAGACCGCGACGATGATCAAGCCGATCAATGCTTGGTCGGGATTGCCGAGCGGACTGGTCACATCAAGACCGAAATACGACAGCAGCTTTGGAACGCCTTGGCTGTAATTGTAGCTCCAGATAAAGCCCGCGAGCACGACCGAGATGATTCCCGGTAAGAAGAAGATGGTGCGGAACAGGTTACGAAGCGGCAAATAACTGTCCAGCAGCAACGCCAGCAATACCGAAATGACATTAACAACAATCGTAAGAATAATCGCATATTTAAACGTATTGCCAAGAACCGTCAACACAACGGGATCTTGGAACGCATTTACGTAGTTGTCCCATCCGATATAAGTCAGCTTGCGGGATATGCCGTCCCAATTCGTGAAGGAGTAGCGAACCCCTTGGAGAAACGGCGTGATGACGGTGAATGCAAACAACAGTACGCCCGGAACGAGGAACAAGATATACCACATCTCGCGCCGGATCATCGATCCCAAACTTTTCATCGGTTCCTCTCCCTTCTCAGCAGGAACGGCATAGGCTTCGCCTATGCCGTTCGGTCGTCAAGCCTCGAGTTATTTGTGGTTTTTGGCGACCCAAGCGTCCAGGTCCATGATGATGTCGTCCGCAGACGACTTGTTGAAGAGCACCTTCTGTACATATTGGGTGAACTGCGTGTTCCAATCGATTGTGGTCGTGATGAACACTTGCGAATTGTACAGTCGACCGTCGTTAAAATACGGCTGAAGCTCGGTTATCGCAGGTGCGATGTCCGACGATGCGCCCTTGACGTAGCTGAGCGTCTTCGCGTTTTCGACCCATGCATCGCCTCCGGCTTTGCTGGACATGAAGGCGAGAAACTTGAACGCGGCTGCCTTATTCTCGGATTTGCTGTTGACTGCCAAGGATGCGTCCGGATTGAATTCCAGCTTGTTCAGAATCGGATCGTTGCTGAACGGATACGGGAAATAGCCCATTCCGCTATCGAACAGCTCCGGATTTTTCTTCTGAATATCGGCGAGAGGCCAAGTTCCCACATACATCATGGCGGCTTCTTCGCGGGCGAACAGGTCTACCGCGCCGTTGTAGTCGACGCCGAGTTGGTCTTTGTTGCCGTATCTGAACAGGTCGAGCGCGTGCGAGATGGACGTCTTCGCCGCCGGGTTGTCGGCAAACTTCGCCTCCCCCTTCTCCAGTTTATCGAAGAAATCCACCTGCTTCTCAACAAGCACGGTATTGCTCGGAAAGTCTCGGCTCAGCCACATGCCGAGTGTCCAACCATCCTTCCATCCAAGCGCGAACGGAGTCTTGCCAGCATCTTTGATCTTTTGCGCGCTCTCCATCAGAGCGTCGTACGTGGTCGGTATATCGAGTCCGAGATCGGCGAAAATCTTCTTGTTATAGAACACCGCGATCGGGCCGGCGTTCAGCGGCATAATGTAGTTCCTGCCGTCGGTCGCCTGTTCGGCGAGCACGCCCGGATCGAAATTCTTCATGAACTCCTGATCCGTCAGGTCTTCCAGATAACCACCGTTATGGTAAAGCTTCGTTGTGCTGCCTGCGTTGAGGGTGAACACGTCGACGATGTCCCCGCTCGCCAGCTTCGTCTTCAGCAGCGTGTCGTAATCGTCGTACTTGACCGGCTGCACGTCAACTTTGATATTCGGGTTTTCCAATTCGAACTGCTCAATGATTTTGGCGACTCCGTCCGTCACGTCGCTCTTGAAGTGCATGAACGAGATTGTAACCGGTTTCGAATCTTCCGACGTCGGAGCGCTTGCCGACTCCGTCGCTGGGTTTTCAGATTCAGGTGCCGATGTCGTCGAACTAGCCGCGTTCTTATCGTTGCCGCCGCACGCGGACAGGAGCAAGGTCAACAACGCGATACTCATCCCGAAGCCAAGCTTCTTGTTCATATCCATTTCCCCTTTGTTTGATTTGCCGGATCGAGCGTTCTCGTCCTGAAGTTCATATTACCGATCTCCGGATGCTTCAGGAATTAAATAAATTGGGGATGCGATGTTCAATTTTTTGCATTGGGGAACACGATGGGCTGCAACTCTCGGTATTCTGAGGGCGTCTGCCCGGTGAACTTCTTGAACACTTGGCTGAAATAGCGCTGGTTCTCGTACCCGACGAGCTCGGATATATCATTGATTTTACGGTTCGATTCGCGCAGCAGATCGCATGCCTTCTCCATTCGTTTCCGCGTAACGTATTCGATGAAATTCTCCCCTGTCACAGACTTGAATTGTTTGCTCAAATAGCTGGGGTCCATATGGTAGCGGGTCGCGATATCTATTAAGCCTATATCCTCGAAATAATGCTCGTCCAAATAGGCGGCAATCTCGGATATCGGATTCGCGGCACCCGGAGCCGTTGTTTCAACGATATGTCTCTCGATAGCCGTCGAGAGCTGCGAGGTGTAGTTAAGCAGCGCCTCCACGCTCATAATGCCGTCAATCGCCCGTTGATCGGATAAGAGCGTACTGGCCGCAGCGATCGATTCCCAATGGCTGCCGGCGGCGGAGACGAGCTTGCGGAGCTCCTTCTGAGCTCCCTGGATCGTTAGAGACCGAGCAGCTTCGGCCTTGCGCGCGAACTCATCGAGTAGCCTGCGCGCGGCGGACGCTTGGCCCGCAGCGATCGCCTGATGCAACAGCTTCGCATCAAATCCGCTGAACACTTCCGCGCAATTCAACGGCTTTCCTGAATCCGCCGCGTAGATCGCGAGGTCCGTTCCTTGCAGCAGATTGCCGCGAAGCAGTTCGTTCGCCTCGGCGAAGGCTTCGGGCAACTGCTCTAGACTATCGCGTAGAGAACTCAGCCCGGCGACGACGTGAAGGTCTAACATTCCGTTGACCGCGGCGTGGAACGGCTGCAGCAACTGCCGGATTGCTTCACCGCTGGCGAACGATTCGGGAAGAAGCAAACAAAGCCGCATCCTGTCGTCCGACTTGTACACGTATAACGGTGCTTCTCGCGTCACTTCGTTCATCATATTTTCAACGCTGAACATAAGCAGATCGGCATTGCCGTGGAACTTCGTTTCCGCCAGCTCCCGGAACCTGCGCAGCATGCACACGACGAGACGGTAGCGGCCCGGCAGGAGATCCGAGAGCAGCTCCGCGGAACGGTATACAATGTCCGCAGCGTTCGCGATCCGTCGCCCCGTCACATTTTGAAGAAAGGCTTCGGTTTGCAGCTTACGCATCTCGCTCGCGAATTGCTGCCTCTGTTCGATGCTCAGATGGCTTCGGCTCGCCTCCATTGCCTTGATCATCGCGCTTTTCAAATCCGCGAGCGACACCGGCTTCAGTACGTATTCGCACGCTTGGTACGTGACGGCGGCCTTCATGAATTCGAATTGTGTATGGCCGCTGATCACGATCACTTTAATGTGATTGTACCGATGGTACAGCTGTTCAAGGAACTGTTGACCGTTCATGACCGGCATGTTCATATCCGTCACGATAATATGCGGTTGGCTGACCGGTATAAGCGCCATCGCTTCCGCCCCGTTGCGGGCTTCCGAGACGACTTCGACGTCAAGCCGCAGTTCGGCGATCATTTTGCTAACCGACTTGCGACCCCAAGATTCATCATCGACGACCATCACTTTAAGCAAGCAACTCTCCCCGCTTTCTGTATGGAATCCGGATGCGTATGTCCGTGCCTTCTCCCGGACAGCTGTCGATTTCCAGCCCGTACGGATCGCCATAGGCGAGACGAATGCGCTCATGAACGTTCTTCAAACCGATCGAGACGCCCGAGAATACTTCTAACGACTTTAACTCCAAGCCGCTGCGCAGTGCTTCAAGCTTCACGTAAGCGATGCCCGGACCGTTATCTCGAATGGAAAGCACGACCGCCCCGTCATCCGTCTCTGCACGAACGCGAATGAGCAATTGGAGATCGTCTGGACCGCCAAGCGCGTGAACGACGGCATTTTCGATAATCGGCTGCATGACGAAGCGAACGATCGGCGTGTCCATTAACTCCTCCGGAACGTCGAACTCGATCTGCAGCGAATCTTCGAATCGGAACTGTTGGATGTACAAATAGTTGCTGACGTGCGCAAGCTCCTGGCCAATCGTCGATTCTGTATTGCCTTCGTAGAAGCTGTAGCGGAACAGTTCTCCAAGTGATCTGCACATCTCGGGAATGTCGTAATCTCCGATCAGCACCGCTTTGCCGCCGATCGTCTGCAACGTATTGTACAGAAAGTGTGGGTTGATCTGCATCTGCAGCGCGAGCAATTGCGCTTCCTTGTTCCGGAGCTGCATTTGGTAACGCTGCTCGATCAACTCGCGGATTGTCTCCGTCATATAGTTAAAGCTTCGGGTCAGCTCCGATATATCGTCGCGGTACCGGTTCGGTTGATTCAAAGTAACATGGAAGTTGCCGTGTCGCACGGTCTTCATTGCGTTGCCTAGTTGCTTGATCGGACGCGTAATGTATTGCTGCGCTAGCAGCGAAAGCAAGGAGATGGACACTAACGCGAAGACCAGTGCGCCGATGGCGATCAGCAACGTATTGATGCCGTGCCGCGCAAGCTCTTCGTTCGGATAGACGATCGTCAGCGACAAGTTGCCGTTGTCGAGATAGGAAGTGCCTACGAGCAAATTTTTGCGTTGGACGAACTGGATCGCCTTCGGCTTGTTTTTCAAGTGCGAATCGGGTTCGTCAAGAGTTGGAATGATGTCGGCGTATGTGTCGTTCGTATTGTAGAACGTCTCTCCGCGGGAATTGCGCAGCACGATGACGTTCGGAGCCTTATTGTTCGCCTCGATGATCTTGCCAAGCTCTTTCTTCTGAATATAGAATACGAGCGTTCCGATCTTGCTGCGGTAGAAAGGATCGTAGATCGTAATCGCAAAAACAAAAAAATCCCGGTGAAGCATCGCATCCGCATAAGTGAAAGCAAGAGATTCCCGGAACGGCAAATCGAGCATGTCCCCATAATGGGGAATGCTCTCATCGAAGGGGATCGAGTCGTAGCTGGCGGCTCGCGACCAGTAGTCCCTAAGTTGGTTGTTCTTGCCGAAGATCATAATCTTGATGACGCTATCCTTGTTTTTGTTCGATACGAGCGTATAGTAATTTTTCAGAGATTCCTTCGTATTGAAAAAGTCTTCGTCTGTCACGCTCCGGCCGTGCTCCATCAAGTTCATCACGTGCGAGAATCCATATACTTGCAGCGCTGAGGACGACAGGTCGCGGAAATATTGATTCAAATAGCCCGCTACGTACTGAGCGTTCTGATCGGCGCTTCGATACATCGTCCGTTCCAGCGATTTCGTGCTCGACTCATAGAATAGGATTGACAGCACGAGCATCGGGACGAGGGAGATGAGCACGCTGCTCCAGAGAATCTTCGTTCGGATGCTTCGGTTAATGAATAGCCATTTGATGAGTTTCATCGCTGCGGTCCTTTCTCAACGTACACAAGTTTCCAGATACCAGCGATACATCCCGCCGGGCGCAATGACCGACGTCCGATTCTCGCTCATTGCGAAGGCAAGATCATCCATCGTCCCTGTCGCCGGCTCGATCGCGAAGTGATAATGGCCGGCATAGCCCCCGTAATTCGCCCAGACGGCCAGATACGGCACTTGCTCCGTAGGAAATCGGAATGTAATCGCTTCGTCAGTGACCGGATCGCACAGTTCCGCCCAGCCTTCAGCGAGCTCGTCCGCAAAATAATATTTTTCCGCGTACCGGCCCTCATTCGGTTCCAAGACACTCAGGTCGATAGGCGCGCCATGATCCCGCGTGCTCTCGGTCCGAAAGAGACTCAAGTCTGGAATCGGCCAACGGTGCTTCGCGCCAAAGTTGCCGAGCCTCGTCTGCGCCGAATAAGACATGGCGATCGTCTTCAGTCCGTCCGGAACGCGCAGCTTCATTCCTGCCTCGGCTCGCAGCAGCGGATGTGCAGCCCATAGGAACGAGAACGGATAATCGGAAAGATTCGTCACCGTGTACTCGATTCGCAGCGTGTCGTCCGCTATGAAAGAGACGGCTTTGTCCAGCGTATAAGGAAACTCCCGTCCCTGTACGTTGCAGCGAAGCGTGCCGTTGTCCGCTTGAGCCTGCCAAGGCAGCGACCATACTTCGCCATGGTCCGGCACGATCCGTCCCCGCCAAGGCTCGTCCGGATATGCGCAGACGTTAATGCCTGGGAACATCTCGTCCCAACCGGACTCGTCGCCGTCGCCGAACGCCGATCCGTAACCTTGATTGCCTAGAGGCTTGTCGCTGCGCCACAGCCATTCACGACCGGTCTCCTTGTTCAACAAGGAGACCATCTTGGAGCCGAGCGTGGGAATGATCGTAACGGACAGTTTGGACGTCTCGCTTATCCATGCTTCGTAGCCTTCCCTATCGGTCTTCGTCCAGTAGGTCATGTCATCCCCCGCTTTATTCTCTGAAATCGCTCTGAAATCGTCGCGATTTGCGTAGTAATGCATTTTATAACTCGGTTGCTGATCGGACAATTCATTATTTTGGTTATTTGATGTTCAATTATTTGGCTTCCGAACTCGCGTTATCGTCTTCTACGACGATCTGCACAATCGAGTGCAATTGTAACCGTGGCAGCGAGATCGTTGCCCGCTCTCCGTCCCACGTCCATTCAAGATCGGCGCCTTCCGGCTGCAAAAAGATAGCGGACGGCTTGCAAGGTGGGCGAATCGTCAATTCGATGTCGTCGATCGGCGGAATCTGCTCGTTGTGGATCAGATAACCGGATCGTTTCTGCGCGAAGTAGTTCAGCACGTGCACGAAGAGCTCGTGCGTTCGTCCGTTTCGGCGCTCGTGCACGGCAAGCTCTACGTGATACGGCTTGCGCGCCGAGAGCATGCGTTTACTCGATGGATATAGATCCTCCAGGCAAGCGAACAGCCATTCCCGCGTTAACCGATGTCCTTCCAAGTAGTACAGCGCGAACGGCTCGCCGTTCATGTAAATTACCCGGCCTAGTCCATAATTTCGCGCCGTGATCGACGGAGCGACCGCCCGGTCTCCTGCGGGTGCAGCGCCGACCGTCGTGTAATTCTGCCAATCGGCGCGGGCTCGTCCGCCTCCGGGACGCCAGACATGCTCGTTCGGCGCGATTAGCTCCGCCAGCGTTTCGACGTCATCTCCAGTCTCAAGCTGCATCGCCTCTCCCCACACCTGCAGCTTCACTTCCCCGTAAGGCATGCTCGAACGCAATCTTCCTTCCGCTTCCCAATAGTGGATCGGCGCGGGCTGGACGCCCGTTCGTTTGACGCCGAGCAGCGCCGCGAACAAGTCGTCCGCGCGCCTTTCCCCGCTTTCGCTCCACAAACCGGAGCGTCCCGTCACGATTACCCGTCCTCCGTCCGCGACATAACGCTCCAACGCCGAGATCGTCTCCGCCTCCATCAGACACTGATCGGCTACGATCACAAGCGCTTGCCTGTGGAGCTGTTCTCTCAGCGTCGCCTCGTCATAGATGAGATGTTGGATGCCCGCCTCCGTCAATAGCATGGAAGCGCCGTCGACGCGATCGGGGCGCGCTCTCGACACCTCGCCCCATCCGCTGTCGCGGCCCCACTCAGCCCCGGCCGTCGGTCCTAACAATTGCGAAGGCAGGCTGGCCAGGATTGCGACCTCCGGAACCGCTTGCGTTCCTCGCGAATAGGTCTCCCGCTCTTGCACGAACGCGTAAACATCCTTTAGATCCTTATAGACAGCCGGTTCCAAGCTTCCGTCAACGTAAGGATTATCCGCGAAGAAGCACTTAGCCCCGACCGCGAGCTTCGTCGCCATCTCCAGCTTCCAATCTGTCGGCGAGCGCATCTGCCACTCTCCCCAACCGTGGAATCGCTCGTTCATATAGTCGAACGGCAGGCCTGTCGTTGACTGGTAGCGCCCTTCGCGACTGAAGATCACCTCGTGGTTTGCTCCGAAATGAACCGGATCGCACGAAAGCCAATCCACGCCCAATTCGCGCGGCGTCAGCCAGCGGACGAACCTTCCCTTCTCTGTAAGCGGGAAGCCCATAAAGTATTTGCCCGAATTGTTATCCGCCACAAGCGTGTCCGGAGATAGCGCTTTTACAGCCGAAGTCACTTGTGCGATGTACGGCGCGATCATGCCTCTGCGCCATAACCGCCACTGCACCCACTCGGGCGAATCCAATTCGCGGTCCGGCTCTGGCATCGGCCCTTTCGGCAGGTCTGCACCGAGCTGCTCCCGGTACAGCTTCCGGCAGTTCTCGCAATAGCAGGGTTGTTCGACCAGCCAACTCCCCCCGTCAAACCATACGGCGTCGGGCTGATGTTTGCTCACCGCCTCCTGTACGAGCGGGATATAGAAGCGTTCCAGAAAATCTGAGGAGATGCAAATATGCGAAGCATCCTGCGACAGCCAAGCTCCGCGCGGAAACGTACCGTCCTCTGCCACGCGCAGCCATTCCGGGTGCAGACGGCGCATATGGACACTGGAAAATACGTTCATATAGAGTATCGTTCGGATACCTGCTTCCTTCAGCGCTCGCACCATACGCCCGGTATAGTCGTTCTCCAGGTGCGGATGCGTCACGGCGATGTCCGACGGATAAAACGTATGTCCGTAGTGATCGTATGCAAACACTTCTACCGCCTGAACTCCCGCTTCCTTTAGCATCGTTGCCTGTCGCTTCGCTTCCTCTTCCGTTATCGCCGCGGCCACGCCGCCCATCCATTCCGGTTGATGGTTGTCCAGATGCAGCTTGCGATACGTATCGTTCATCCAATTGTTCATGTCCAGTCCCCCCTCGGTCGGCTCATCGAATCGTTTCTCGAAAAATGCCTTTCGATCTCATTCGATGATACCATCCAAACGGGTCTCCGTATTTGCCGCCTTATCCATCGACTTGACGATTGATCCGGCAGGTTGCTGATGATTATTATGATAACATGCCGCCGTCGATTGCATAATCGAAAAAAGGCGCCCACAGGGGCGTCTCTCTTCATTTCTCTTATGCTTTACCTGCTGGTTCAAGCCGGGCAAGCGGCTCTTTGGCCGGTCCTTCTATGACTTCCCCAGTATAGGAGAACCGTGATCCGTGGCAGGGACAATCCCATGTCCGGTCGCCATCGTTCCAGTTCGTCTCACATCCCAAATGGGTGCAAGTCGTGTCGACGAGATGGAGAACGCCTTCGGGATCCCGATACGCGCCGGCCCGCTTGCCGTTCACGCGCACAAGAGCTCCTTCGTTCTCGTTTAAGCTATCCGGACTTCGATAGACCATCTCCAGTTTACCGACAACCAGTTGTTTGGCAACATCCGCGTTACTCGTAATAAAGCTTTTGATATCCGGGTCCGCATGCAATCTCGAGGGGTCGAATAACTCGCGGTAACGGTCCTCCGCGCCCAATACCAGATTCGTAAGCAGATGCGCGGCGGCTGTACCGTTCGTCATCCCCCATTTTCTGTATCCCGTAGCGACGAAAATGTTATCCGTACGTGCATTGATCCGTCCAACGTAAGGGAGTTTATCCAGGGTCACCAGATCCTGGGTCGACCAGCGATAAGGGATATCCTTAACTCGGTACATGTAATCGGCGAATGCCTCGAGCGCCAAGTAATGATCGAACGTGCATGCGCTTTGTCCCGCTTTGTGCCCTTGGCCGCCGATCAGAATCAATGGCGAGTCCCCTTCGCGAGCGACTCGGATCGAACGTTTCGGATCGTCGGCGCTAATGTACATCCCACCGCCATATTCCCCTTCGATCCGAACCCCGAGCACATAGGAACGCTCGGCATGCATACGGGCGAAATAAAATCCTTTCCAGTCAAGAAAAGGAAAATGGGAAGCGCTTATCACATGCCTGCACCGAACGCGATGACCATCTTCCGTAACAACGACGGGCCTGTCGCCTTCTTCTACTTTCATGACGGTCGTGTTCTCGAAAATTTGCGACTCGGTGCGAACGACGCGGTCAATTAATGCCATTAAATACTTTAACGGATGGAATTGCGCTTGGTCGCGCATGACCAATGCACTTTTGATCGAGATCGGCAGATCGATTCGATCGGTTAAGTCTCCGGGAATTCCCAGCTTCTCGTACGCTCGGCGTTCGTTGGTCAATTGCGTAATTCCGTGATCCGATTGGGCGTAAATGTAGGCATGCTCGTTCTCGAGACCGCAAGAGATATTCTCCGAAGCGACCGTATTGCGGATAAAATTCAGAGCATCCCGGTTCGCTTCGTAGTACAAACGCGCTTGATCTTCGCCGAAGTGTTGAATCAACTCGTCGTAGATCACATCGTGCTGGGCCGTTATTTTCGCGGTCGTATGCCCCGTGGTTCCGTTCAGGATGCGTCCAGCCTCTAGAATGGCCGTCTTAACTCCCGCTTTGGAAAGCAAATATCCCGCGGTAATGCCGGTGATCCCCGCGCCGACGATCACGACATCGGCTTCGATATCCGATTGCAATCGAGGAAATTCCGGAAGCTCAACCGACGCCGTCCAATAGGACTGGGGAAATTGGGGAAGCTGTTTCATCGTGTTGCTCCTTTATCGTGCCATTTGGTTACCGATCATTAGGTTAGTTTCCCATGAATGGCAGCCACCAATTCCATTTCCCGAAATATTTCATCAGAGACGGCACGAGTACCATCCGGATGATCGTCGCGTCCAGGAACAAAGCCGTCGCGATACCGATGCCGAGCTGCTTGACCCCCGAGACGCCGGCAAGAGCGAACGGTGCCGTCACGGCGATCATGATCGTCGCCGCGGATACGATGATCTTGCCCGAACTCGCCATTCCTTCCCGGATAGCCTGTTCATGATCCCCCGTCTCCCGATATCTCTCATATATTCTCGACAGCAGGAAAATGCCGTAATCCATGCTGATTCCAAACGCCAATCCAAAAATAAAGACGGGAATCATGATCGCGATATCGGTAGGCTCCAGCCCGAATCTCCCCTCTTGGAAGAGCCACGACAAGATGCCGTAACTGGCGCCGATCCCGATCAAAATCATCGCTATCGCTTTTAGCGGGATCAGGAGCGAACGGAAAGCGGCGGCCAAGACAATAAAGTTGGAGACGATAACGAATAAGAGGACGTATTTCATGCGGGACTGAATTTCTTCATGCACTTCCTGATGATATTTCGGTTCCCCTCCGATTAACGCTCCGAAGGCGGCATAGCGAAGGGTATGCTCACGTACCCAATTCATGGCTTCCTTCGAGCTCTCTTTCCCCCGCAACCATACCGTCAGAAGCAAATGCCCATTGTCCATATTCGATTTTGCCGATTCAATTCGAAGAACCGCGGGATCTTGCTCGAGATCGCTCCGGATGCGCGTCGCCCGATTGCTTTCTACGATGACAAACGCTTGCGAAAAGCGATTCGTTTGAAGCTTGTCCGATACGGCTTCGGCTGCCTGTCGCGCTTCCCGCTCTTTCGGCAGCGATTCGGGGCCAGGCACGCCGACTTGCATCGAATGAATCGGATAGATGCAGATTGTGAGTAATAGTATCGCAAGAAAGGCCGCTGTCAGAGGCCGTTTCATCATCGTGGCAACGAAACCGCGCCAGAACTTCGTTCCTCCACCAGGAATGCTGCGACGAGTACGGTGAGAAACGAAACGTTGTCTCCAAACAAATAGAAGAGCCGGAACGAAGGTCAGATTAACAAGCAGCGAGATCGCGATCACCGCCAGCGTACCCAGAGCGACCGAATTGAAAATGGGCATGCGGATATAGAACGTTCCGATCAGCGCCAGAATGACGCATGCCGCAGATACCGCGACCGTTCTTCCGGAGGTCGCCATCGTTGCCATGATGGCTTGGGATACGCTCAATCGTTGGCTTTCTTCGCGATACCGGCTTACCATCAGCAGGGCAAAGTCGATGCATACGGCCATGCCCACCATCGGAATGACATTGTATACGAAGACAGACAAGGACAGTCCGCCATAATAGCCGATCCCGTACATGACGCCCATCGCCATGAGCACTGATATACCGCCGGCCGCAAGGGGAATCATGGCAGGCACAACCCCACCTAGCGCATAAGTCAATAATACGAAAGCGACCGGCAGGCCGATCCTTTCCGCTGCGGCCAGATCTTTCCCGCTCAACCGGTTTACGTCCTCTTGGACAACCGGCTTTCCGGTCATTCGGACCTCGATGCCGCTCGCATCCGAAATCTCTTCTCGTATTCGATCTAACGCCTTTTTCTTATCGCCGGAAGAACCGGGAAGAACGGAGACGACGGCAGGCACATATTCTGCGCGCACCTTCCTCGGCGAGCCTACCGGCGGTGAAGAGATCGTCACGCCGCCGATTCTCCCTATTCGCACCAAGACGTCGGAGACGGACGATTGAAAATCGATGTGCGGCAAGCTCTTCACGTTCTCGAACACGAGAACAATCGGCTCGTCCGGCATTTGAAACTCCCTGTCCAACATCTTCTGAACTTGAGCGTACTGCCCGTCGGTCGTAAGCCCGTGATCGCCGAGCACGCTTGGTAAACGCACGGCGAACGGGACGGAAATCGCCGTAACGAGCAGCCATAAAGCGATGACCCATGAGGAATGCCTAATCGATAAGGACGTCAATCTGCGGAAGATCATGCTCTGAACCGCTCGGCTTGCCCGAATATCAAAACGGCATTATGGCCGCCAAATGCAAAAGTATTGGACATAACAGCTTGAAGTGCCCCTCGCTTGGCCTCATTCGGCGTATAATCCAGATCCAGTTCACAGTCCGTCTCTTCGCAATGGATCGTGGGCGGGATGATTCCGTCCCTCAGCGCAAGAACGGATAATACCGCCTCCGCAGCGCCTGACGCGCCCAGAAGGTGCCCCGTCATCGACTTCGTCGAGCTGATACCGAGATCGTAAGCACGGGAACCGAATGCCGACTTTATGGCTCTTGTTTCCGTCAAGTCGTTCAAGACCGTGCTTGTCCCATGCGCGTTGATATATTGAATGTTTCCCGGAGTGAGAGAAGCATCCTCTAACGCGAGTGTCATCGCCCTCGCCCAATCGCTTCCGTCCGGGCGAGGTGCCGCGATGTGGTAACCTTCTCCGCAGGAGCCGTACCCAAGCAATTCGGCGTAGATGTCCGCTCCCCGGGCCTTGGCGTGATCCCACGCTTCCAGGACGAGTATACCGGCACCTTCTCCCATGATGAATCCGTCGCGCCGCCGATCGAACGGGCGGCAACCGTTCGCGGGGTCGGTCTGCTGTGATAAAGCTCTCATCGCCGAGAAGGAAGCCAATCCGATCTTGCATATCGGAGCTTCCGCTCCTCCGGCGATCATGATCTCGGCGTCGCCTCTCTGGATGGCTTTGAACGCTTCTCCGATCGACTGAGATCCGGATGCGCACGCCGCGGTCGTGCACCCCGTAATTCCTCTGGCTCCGAACCGGATAGCGACACGACTTGCCGCCATGTTAGGGAGGTACATGGTTAGAGCAAACGGCGAGACCCGCTCGTAACCATCCTGAATCGCCTCGCGCATTCCGGATTCGAACGTGTGGATACCGCCGACTCCGCTGCCGATCCATACGCCTGTGCGGAGCGGGTCCGCGTTGACGCCGAGAGTCAAGCCGCTGTCGCGAACCGCTTCATCTGCTGCGGCAAGCGCGAATTGGATGAAGCGGTCCGATCTTCTCGCTTCCTTCGCTTCCATCCAGTCTCGCGGCTCGAAATCGGCGACTTCCGCGGCGAGCTTGACCGGCAAATCCTCCGTCCGCGCGTCCGCTATCCTCCGGATGCCGGATACGCCGTTTATCGCGTTGCGCCAAGTGATCTCCTTATTCAGCCCGATCGGGGTTATACACCCCATTCCCGTAACCGCCACCCGTCTCTTCATTGGCAGCCTCCCCTTCCGCATTCACTATCGCAATCGGGTCGCTTGAACCAGCCTCTTCGCCGCGCCGGGCAAAATCGCCCCCATTCGGAACAACCAGGACGTCATAGACGGATTCGCGAGCAAGCTTTCCAGCAGACTTCCCCATTTGAGCGCGCCGGAGAACTGCTGTTTGAGCAGTTCGGAATAGGCTTTTTTCCATTCCTCGTATGTGCATTTGCCGCGTAAGTAGGAATCGGCCAGCGGAGCGCATAGCCGCACGGAACGCAGCGCCATGGACATGCCGTCCCCGCAGAACGGAGGAATGACTGCAGCCGCGTCGCCGATGCACGGAATCCCGTTCCATCCTCTCGGCTCGGGACGAATCTCGACCGGATATACGGTCGCGCGGGTTCCGGGTACTTCGATCGCCTGTTCCAATCTGCTTCGAAGAACCGGAATTCTGGCTGCGGCGCTTTCCATGATTCGACGAAGCACATCCGAACCGTCGCGCGGGAACAAGTCCGGAGTGAGCAGCGCCGCCACGTTCAAACGTTCTCCCTCGATCGGGGCGATACCGACATAGCCCCCTTGAAAAAAATAAAGATCGACTACAGGGTCCGAGTCCGATCCGACATAGTGAGATTTGATCCCCATATACACCCGCCGCGTGGGCCTACTTTTCACCTCGCGATAGCCACGCAAGGAGTTTCTTCCCCATGCCGCGATCACGGCCCGCGAATGCAGTCTCGTTCTCCCTTCTTTCGAAGAAAACTCGATCGCATGTCCGTTCGAAACCTCATTCACTGCCGTTACGGTTCCGGTATATGCGCGAACGCCTTTCTCCTGTGCAGACCACAGCAAGCGGGCGTCCAATGCGTGCCGACTGACCCCTCGGGCGATGCCGGATAACGGAATTTCTAGAGATATGCCGCGTTCCGTATGAAGACGAGCTTTGATAATCTGAGATGGCCGAAGGGAATTCACGGCTTCGGCCAATCCAAGCTCTTGCAACGTCCCGATGGATTCCGGGGACAGAAATTCCCCGCAAGCTTTATGACGAGGAAATTTGCTTTTCTCGATCAGGGCGACATCCCACCCTTTTCGGGCAAGCGCATACGCCATGCTGCTTCCGGCCACACCCGCTCCAATGACGACCGCATCATATTCCGTTTTCATCAAACTCGGCCTCCCGTCTCTTTGGAACGATCACGGCGTAACGAAATAGAGGCCTCCAACGGTATGTCATGTCCGTGTTTCCAAGCTGCCGCGAGAGACGGCGGAAATCTTCTCCTCGAAACCCGCGTGCTACGGAAAGCGGTCCGTCGTGCCGGATATACGGATTCCGCGATACGATTCGCGTGGCGATCCAGACCGCCGTCCACGGAATCCAATGCCGATGAATATCGTTGATAACGACCCCGATTCTCGAGAGAGACAGCATTCGGTTAACGATTGACGGCAGTTGGCCCGAAGGAAAGTGATGAACGAATTGCGAAGCGGTCACGATATCCGCCCGAAGCTCGGTCGGACGGAACAAATCCTGACGCACGAAATCAACTCGCGAATCAGTGCGGAACAGACGTTCCGCTTCCGTGCGCGCTTCCTCCGTCACGTCGGTTAGAACGATTTTCAGCTTCACGCCTCTTTTGTCCGCCCATTTTAACACCGAGAGATTGATGTCACCCGAACCGGAGCCGATGTCCAAGATGGTGAAGTCCTTCGGTTTGCCCGCATGTTTCCATAAATATTTAATGCCATAAAGTATTGGATTCTGGGCTCCGAATATTCGATTCAGCCTGCTTAAATGCCGGAACGCTTCCAGGAGCGATTCACCGCCTACTGAGAAGTCGTCCATATATTCCGGCTCGGTCGAACGTTGCCGAAGACCTCGGACCGGGTTCATGGATGAAAGGTAAAACGAATCATTTCGGCTGTCATGCCGGGTCCGAAGGCCACGGCGATTCCTTCTTTCATCCCTTCGTTTTTCTCAAGCTGTCTTTCTCTGATTTCCGCTAACACGAACAATATCGTTGCCGAGGACATGTTGCCATAACGGCGTAGAACGGATCTGCTGGCTTCCGTTTGCGAATCTTCGAGTCCAAATGCCGCGGATAGCGCATCGATGATCCCCCGGCCTCCGGGATGGATCGCCCATAATTCCGGCATTTCTTCGCAGCCCCAGAACAACTGTAAAGCTTCGGGGACTTCTCTTGCGATCAACCGCGGGATTTCCGGAGAAAGAAACAGGCGGAAGCCGTAATTCCCGATCGTCCATCTCATTTTGTCCGATGTATTTGGCAGCAGCAGCGCCTGCGTCTTGCGCAAGCCGAAGTTGCCCTCGTCTGCGGGGTCCGGCTTCCCGATGACGCAAGCCGATGCGCCGTCGCCGAAAAAAGCGGCGGCGAAGAGTTGTTCCCGTTCGAATGAAGGCTGAATATGTAAGGTGCACAATTCAACAGCAACGACGAGCACTTTGGACGACGGGCTGTTTCGAACGATCTCTTCCGCTTGCCGTATCGCGGTCAGACCAGCGGCGCACCCCATGAACGTCAGCGGAATTCGCCGAACGTCGGGACGAAGATCCAGCGGATCGATCAATTCCGCGTCAAGTCCCGGAAGGAACATCCCCGTGCAGCTTACCGCGATCAAATGCGTGATGTCTCCCGGCCGGCTCTTGCTATCCGCAAGTGCCTTACGGGCCGCTTCCGCCGCCAATACGACGGCCTCACGTTGGTAGATCGCCATGCGTTCTTCCGTCGTTGGAACGCCTGTATCTGCACCAGAGGGTAAATAACAGCAGCTTGCCGCAGGTTCCAATAACCGAGGATCGCAAGTATACCTTCGATCCACCCCGCTATGGCCGAATATTCGCTGTGCCCACCTGGCGTTATCCGGACTGCTCGCCAATGCATCGGACAAACGGCGGGACGCGTCTTCTTGATCAAGGCCATAAGCCGGAACGGCCGTACCTATGCCTACAATGGCTACATGTTCCAAGAAATCGGAGCCCCCTATCGGAAATTCGAATTTGGGCAAACGAACGCAGTCGAGGACAAGTCGATGTTATTTCACTATATGAGAGAATCTAGAATCGCATTCCTCAAGGGGGTAAAGGGTTCCCGTTATAAAAGAACTCCGATCATGGAATAATATTTCGCACCGGATCATGAAAATCTTGAAAGGACAATCGAAGTGAAAAATAAAATGATAGCGTTCATCTATCAAAGCGCCGTCGTATGGAAAATCCCTCTAGCTGCGGCTCTGTCCTGGCAAATCGCGGAATGGGCCGGTTCCAAGCATCCTTATTTAGCTCCACTGACAGTCATCTTGTCGATTCATGCCACGGTTAACGAGTCCTTGCAATTTGCTTGGCAGCGCGTCCTCGGTACGATTGCAGGCGTTCTTTTTACGGCTTGGATAGCACCTTACGTTGGATTGAACGCATGGAGTATCGCTCTCCTTCTATTCGCCGCGGGACTTGTCGCGAAACTGCTGAAATTGGATCACGCGATCCTGATCCAAGTCGCGCTTAGCATTTTATTCGTGATGTACTTTCAAAACAAGATGCCGACCTATTCGTTCGATCGGATACGCGATACCGTTATCGGGGCCGTCGTCGCCGTTGTGATCCAGATGATCTTGCTCCCTCCCGATTCCGTCGCCACAGCCAAAGACAAGATCATGCATTTTGCCGACCGTTTAATCCAACTATTTAATCTCGCCGCATCCTGGGTGGAGAACGGTTGTTCCCCTGACGGAGACCGAGGCATGCAAGCGGAATTGCAAACGTTATTTCAAAAGCTTCATCAAGCGACCATTGAAACTGAAAAAGCCGATCAAAGCTTAATTCACCATCCCTTCGCCCGCAAAAAACGCAATACTTTGAACCAATTAAAAAAACAATTGGACAAGCTTCGGCTAGGCTATGCGAATCTAACGGATATGATCCGGGTATTTACGAAATGGTCGGCAAGCGGCTCTTTTACGATAGAAGATCAACGGAACTGGAGCGGTCATCTGAATATGATAGCGGAGCTTGTGAAGGAATGGAGGAGTCCTGCGGCTAGCGATCTTGGAGCCCGTGTGTCCGCCCTGGGCATTAAAGCGCCTTCTCATTTAGCGAACAATCAATTCCGGCTTGCCCTGTATACGAATGCTGAACAAATCGTTCAAGATTTCCATAATGAGGTCCTTAACAGCGAACTATAGTCTTCCATCGTATCAACATCCCTAAAATAGTCCGGGTTCGCGAAGTCGACGTGAGCACCCGATCCCCCTTCTCGGATCAGATATCTAGCGCCCTGATCGCCTTGCAAACGCAGAAGCTCGGGAAACATTCGGCGATCGAAAATGACAGGCGGTCTTGCCAAGCCATTAAAGCTCGCGGCTGCGTAATCGATATTGCGCTCATCTTGACCGGCATAATAATGCCCCAGCAATTCGTCTATCATCATCGAAGAAACGCAGGGTTGGTCCGCTAACAAAATCATGACGGCACTCAAATCCGTTGACATTGCGGCCTCTACGCCGCACTTCAGCGATCGTGATTGTCCTGAACGGGCTTCAGGGCAGGAAACGACGGACCATTTCCGTTTGACCGGTTCCCGGTAAAATGCGCTGTCTATCCAATCCGCTTCTTCCTCGCCAGTTATGACCCATACATGTTCCAGTTGCGAGTTTAAGGCAGCGGCTAACGCATAATTGCCCAAACGCTTAGAACCGAGAGGGAGCCGGAGCTTATTCGTTCCCATACGCGTGCTTTGGCCCGCCGCCAAGTAGATGCCGCCTACGGAATTAGTTCGATGCATGGTCAACAGTTTTACGCGTATTGTTTTTTCGATAAGTGTAGATTAAATCCGCAACAATGCTCACCGCGATTTCCGTCGGCCCTTCCGCGCCGATCGCAATTCCTACGGGATAACGAATATGCCCGGGAACGGGCTCGCCGTTTAGCAAACGTTCCGTACGTTTTTTCGATCCCAGTATGCCGAGGTAACGAAACGGCCGCTCGCGAAGCAAGCGAATCAGTTGCCGGTCCTTTTCGAAATGATGGGTCATCACGACGGCATAATCGTCTGGAGTAAATGAAGTCATGTCCGTCCATTTTTCCGGCTGACCCAGAATCAAAGCAATCGCGTCCGGAAAATACTCCTGTCGGCACAATTCAGGTCTCCAATCGAAGACGGTAACGTGAAAACCGGTCGCCGCCGCAAACGACACCAGCGGTCTGGCATCGGGTGTTGCGCCGAAAACCATTAAGCGAGGAACGGGAATGTAAGTATGAAAAAATACTTCCGACCGGATCGAAGGCACATCGTGTATCCCGCTCCTCCGTACATCCTTGAAAGGTGCCGTCATTTCAAGCAGATCGTGCGCAAATCCGTAGTCGCTAACAGTACGATCCGGGCTGATCTTTTTGAAGTGGACAACCCGGGATCCACGATCCAACTCGTTTTTTAACGTGGTTAAATGTTTCAGTAGCTTAGCGTCAACGGGTTCCATTGCCACATGGATTACCCCGCCGCATCCAGGAGACTCCCCCCAGGACAGCGGGTCCGGAGAATCCATATCGTATGCAAACACGCGTGAATCGCCTGAAGCCAATAATTCCGGTACGCGGGCAGCGAGATCCGATTCCAGACACCCCGCGCTGAGAACCCCGATCTGAGTTCCGTTTTCAAGAAACAACATGGATGTCCCTTCTTTGCGGTAGGCGCTTCCTTCCACATGTATGATTGTCGCAAGCACGCTTCGCTCATCGGTCTGTTGTATGGTTTTCAGAATAAGATGGATTTCTTCCATATCTGCCCCTCCTTAACTCCCGAAGGATGACGGCTTTGCATCTTTCTTCGGCACAAAATACAGCCTGTACCGCTTCGTGGATTTCTTCGTAGGACGTACATCTACAAATGTTGGATTCGAGCCAGAACCGAATCGTCTCTACATTCGCGTCTGGATGAGCGGACAACAAACCATGACAATTCACGATAAAACCCGGCGTGCAGTATCCGCATTGGAAGGCTTGCTTGCGTGCGAAAACGGACAAGACTGGCGAATTCCTCAAACCTTCGATCGTCGTCATCTGTAGACCCTCGGCTTCCACCGCAAGCATAAGGCAAGATTTGATAGGCAGCCCGTTCACCAATATCGTGCATGCGCCGCAATCGCCATTTTCGCATCCGGGTTTGCAACCCGTTAATCCGAGATCTTCCCGAAGTACGTGCAATAGCGTATTCGCCGCTCTTACGCGAAGGGTTTGCCGCTCGCCGTTCACGTAACATGTCAACGAATAATAAACCGGTTCGGTAGTCGGCATCGTTCACCTACCCTCCAAAGTAATCACGGCTTCTGCCATCGTTTGTTTAAGCACGTATTCCCGATAGGCGGCGGATCCTTCTTCGTTGGTCACAACCGGGGCAGGCAACTTGCCGATCGCTTGTTCGATCCTGTTCGTCAAGGGGATCGTCGCGTCATTCAGTGCCTGGTCGATCTCGATGGATCGAAATGGGAATACGCAAACACCGCTGTATGCCGTACGAGTCCGCTCGTCTTTCTTAAGAGCGGCCATCGTAACAAGAGGATAGCCGACGTTGCCGATTTGCCTTTTTTTCACATGAAAGAACGGCAAAGATAGATATTCGCGTTCGATCAGGATCTGAACGATAAATTCGCCTTTTTCCAACTTGATTTGATGCAAGAAAACCTCATGAATAGAAACCTCTCTCGCGCCTTTTTCCCCCGCCAAAATCACACGACTGTCGGACATGAGCAACGGAAGAACGGTTTCCCTGAAATGGATTTTGCCGCAAATATTCCCTCCGAGCGTAATTTGATTTCGCGCCGTTTGGTCGGCGACTCCTAGAGCCGTTACACTAAGCAGCGGGAACGGGTTCGCGGAGGATAGAACGGACAACGAAACGCAGGAACCGAGAATCAACCGGTCTTGATGAAAACCAATGACACCGCACTCCGGGATCGCTTTCAAGTCGATGACGGCACCCGGCTGGATGGAGTTCCTTCGAGCCCATGTGATGATCTCCGTCCCGCCGGAGAAATACATTGGATTTTTTCGTTGCACTTGCAACTGCTGAAACCATAACACGGCTTCCCGCACGGATGACGGTTTGTAATATTCGAAGTCAAACGGAATCATGAACCGTTCTCCAGATCGATTCCGGCGTCAACGGCAATCGATTAAGGCTCGCACCGGTCGCGGCCGATAGGCCGTTCGCCAGTGCGGCCGGCATGCCGATCAGGCCATGCTCGCCTATTCCGCGCAAGCCGTAAGGCGCTTCCAAATGAGGCGTCTCGACAAACTCGACCGAATACTCGGGCTGTTCTCCGTAGCGCATCAGTTTATAGGTTCGAAATTGCAAGTCTAATACGGCTCCGTTAGGATCAAACAGAAAGGCTTCCCTGCTCGCGAGTCCGAGGCCCATACTCATGGCGCCAGTAATTTGGCTTCGGGCCATTTCGGGATTGATCACTTTGCCCGCATCCATAACCGTTGCCGCTTTCACGATTCGATAGGAGTAGTCTCTCTTATTCACTTCCACTTCGACCGCCTGAGCCCCCACCGTCCACTCCGGTCCGGTTTTCCCCTTACCGGTTTCGGGGTCCAATAAGGTTAGATCGGGCATCGTATAGCTTCCGCGGCCGATTACTTGCCCACCGATCATATTTCCTGTCGAGTCCTTGTATCCGTCGACGATTTGGGCAATCTCGATTCCGATACCGGGGTGCTCGATTACGAAGACTCTTCCCCCTCCGACGGCCAGCTCGTCCGGTGTGCGTTCCAAAATGATCGAAGCCATGTTTTTGAGCTGCTCAATCGCATCATCAGCGGCCTTTAGAACGGCGTTGCCGGACAGCAAAGTGCTTCGGCTCGCCACTGTTTTCCAAAGCCATGGATCGGTTTCGGTATCGACGTCCGTAGAGATATGAATCCTCCGCTCTTCCATGCCAAGCCGTTCGGCCAAGATTTGAGTCAGCGCCGTTCTTGTGCCTTGACCGATCTCCACCGCGCCGCATAGCAGATTAACGCTCCCGTCCGAATTAAAAATAACGACGGCTCCCGCTCCGGCATTTAACGGCGTGTTCGAATTTTTCCAAAAACAGCTGACCCCTGTCGCTTTGACGAGATGACCGCTTGTTTGTACTTGGGGTCGCGAATCCCAATAGATGATTTCTTTAAGTTTTGCAATGCACATAGGCAGATCCCCTAAATTGCTTTTATTCAGATCTGTTTGCGTCGGAGACGTATCTCCCGGGCCTATGGCATTATGAAAGCGAAATTCCAAAGGATCCATGCCCACTCGAGCCGCCATTAAATCGATCGCTCTCTCCATCGCAAATGTCAGTTCCGGATGGCCGAATCCTCGAAATGAAGTCGAATAGGGATGGTTTGTATACACGCATAAGGAGTCACATTGAACGTTATCGATCCGATATGGCCCCGTGCAATCGGTAGCCCCAGCTCGGCTCATAACCGCCCCGCGATCCGAATAAGCCCCGCCGTCGAATAGATGTAAGATTTCCGTGGCCGCAATTTTTCCTTCGCGAGTACAGCCCAGCTTGATTCGGGCATCCAATCCAATATGAACCGGCGCGGAGACCATATCCTGCTCTCTGGGAAGGACCAATCTTACGGCTCTTCCGCCAACGGCGCTAGAAGCGATAAAGGCAAGCAACTCCGTATAAATGGCGGACTTGCCGCCGAAGCTCCCTCCGACTAATGGGGTATGAACGATGACCTGATGAAGCGGAATATGAAACGATTGACTGATCGCCATCCGGATTATATATGGAGACTGAGAGGTGGAATGTATGATCGTTTTTCCGCTGGGCATAATTTCGGCAGTACTGCAACGCGTTTCTATCGCGGCGTGGTCCGATTGTGGCATTGTTACTTGGACTTCAACGGTAATCTCGCTCTTATTCCATCCTTCCTCCATATTCCCTTTTCGTATTCGGGTACGGTTCGCAATGTTCGTCCCCGGCTCCGGGTAAACTTGTTCATGCTTCTTATACTTGGCAAGATGTTCATGAATGAGGGGAGAATCTTTGCGTAAGGCTTCGCTGGGGGAATGGACGACCGGTAAAGGCTCATAATCCGCTTTAATGCGAAGAGCCGCCATTTCCGCTATGTATTCCTTCTCCGCGACGACAAGGGCGATCGGTTCGCCGAAATATCTCACTTTGTCGATCGCGAGCATTGGCCGGTCCGCTAATGGCGATCCGGACAATACTGGATAATGCTGACTGGTTAAGACTGCTAGTACCCCTTGTACTTTCAAAGCTTCCGAAGTATCCATCGATTTAATTCGGGCGTGAGCATGAGGGCTTACGGCTAATCGGGCATGCAAAAGTCCCGATCTCGAGGAGTCTTGAACATATCGGGCTAAACCGGCGACCTTCTCCCCTGTTTCCTTTCTGGGAACACTTTTTCCGATTGAATGATCGATCTTGTCCCCCTCCTTCGTATACGCCATAACCTATTTATATACATGACGATTTGTCCGTATTATTTGAATTGCTTTTAGCATCTCTTTTGACGAATTCGTAACCAATTGAGCCATCTATCGGACATCAGTACAACATGCCTTCCTCCATTTTGGAAGAAGCCAATACGCACCTGACCAATCCGAATCAATTACAGGCGGGCGACATCGTTAACGTGCCCCGTATCTCGAACATGGTTTGCCAAAAGAGCTATGCGGAGATGACGGGCAATGGACAACAATAGGCTTCCAAGATGAAAAAAGAGCACTCGCGTCGTCTTCATGATCGCGAGTGCTCGATTTGTCATATGGACCTTTTAAGATCACGCCCGAACTTGTTTAATATAACGGACGCGGATCGATAAGAAATAGATCAACTGGATTAGCACGAACGTTCCAAGAACCGTCAGAGAAGTTTTCATCAGCGAATAGCCGAACATATTCTGCATGGAAGTTAATGCGACCGCACCGTGCACGAAGGCTACCGCAATCGGTACGAAGAACAGAATTAACAGTTGTTTCGTTAGAATTCCGGACAACTCTCGGTCGGTCAGACCCAGCTTCGTGATCGCCGAGAACTTGCGTTTGTCGTCCGGCATATCCGCGTAGAGGCGGAAATAGAGGAAGCTTCCGGAAGCAACGAAAAATACCGCTCCAATGAACAGGCCGATGAAGAAGACGACACCGTACGCTTGATTCATAATCGACAAGTTGTAAGCGACCGACATGAAACGATTGTCACCTTTCGCGAATTTCTCGTCGAGCGTTTTCCCGACGTTTTTCGTTGCTTTCAGGTTCGGCACGTCGAACAAATAGAACGCTCGCGTTTTCATATCCGCTTGCGCCAGCTTTCCGTATAACTCGTCTGCAACGACATAATAATCCGTGTACATCGGATACGCATGCGAAGATTGGCTGCCGACGGGCTTCAGCTCGATTCCATTCCCTGCAAGGCTTACCGGGTACGCATTGGTCGCATTTTTGCCCATTAACTCGTTCATGTAATAGATCAGCATCGATTCGCCGTCCTTCAACTGGACGGGCTGTTCTCCTGCGGCTGCAGCGATTTCGTTGAATTCAGAAGCTTTAACGATAAATATCGACTTGTCGGAATTATCCGCTTTCTGCTCGATCATGACCGATTGGAGCATCCGATAGTCGAAGTTATCAGCTTGAAGAGCGTTCTGGATCGTTTCAACGTCCCGCTTCGCTTGCGCGTCAGGCCCGCTGTAGGAAGTGTACTCTAGCGCGAACAGATTCTCTTTCAGCAGCAAATTCGTGCTCATTGTTTTGAACCCGACCAGCGAACCGATCGCCGCGAACGCCACCGTCGATAGAATCGACACCATAAAGAACGTCCTCGCATTATCCTTCATCCGATAGGCCAAGTCGGACAGGAACAACATGTTCGTCTTGCGCCAAAAGAACGAGCGCTTGTTGCGGCTTTTGTTGATCGCGTAAACGCTAAGCTGCGTGAACAAGAAATAAGTACCGACGATGACCATCATGGTAACCGGAATCATGGCGACGACCACCATTGTCCCCTTGACGCTAAGCGCGATCGCGTATCCGGCGCCAAGCAGCAATGCTGAGAAAATGGACAGCAGGAGCGAAGACTTCGGCTCCTTTTTCGGCATGGCGCTGCCTTTAATCAGATCGATGAGTTTGTGGCCCCTTAGAATGACGACCGTAAACATCGAAATGACGACGAATAGCACCAAGAACGCCGCGAACGTCAGTGCAAGAGCTTTGCCTGGCAAATAAAACGGCAGCGTTTCTTCCAAGTCCAGCAGATTCTCAGCCGAGAGGAGCATGACCTTCGCTAGAATTAGTCCCAGACCGATGCCCGAGATCGTCGCGCCAAAGCCGATCAATACATTCTCGAGGAACACCATCAATCTGAGCTGCGTATTCGTCATTCCGAGCATGACCATCAGCCCGAATTCCTTTTTTCTTGTTTTCAGGAACGCACTCATGGAATAAAGGACGAAGAAAAACGAGAAGACGTAGATCAAGCCTTCCGCGAAGTGCAAGCCCGTCGCGATATTCGGGTTGAACTTGCCGCCTGCGATATCGGGATGAAATGCGAATATGGCGTATACGAAGAAGACCATGACGGAGAACGCGCTGCTCAGAAAATAAGCCGCATACGTGCGCTTATTGCGCAGAACGTTGTTAAACGCGAATTGTCGAAAGGTCATGCGCGTTCCCTCCCAGCAACGACAGCACGTCGATGATTTTCTGGAAGAACGCCTGCCGGCTATCCCCGCAATGGATCTCGTTGAACAATTGGCCGTCCTTGATGAAAATGACCCGGTGGCAGTAACTCGCGGCCACGGCGTCGTGAGTGACGAGCATCATCGCCGTCCGTTCGGACCGGTTGATTGCCGTCAGAATTTCCATGACATCTTTGGCCGATTTCGAGTCGAGATTGCCCGTAGGCTCGTCCGCGAACAGAAACTTCGGCGAATGGATCATCGCGCGGGCGATCGCTGTCCTCTGCGCCTGTCCCCCCGAGATCTCGTACGTGCGCTTCTTCAGAATCGATTCGATGCCCAGCTTCTTCGCGATCTCGGTAACTTTCTCTTCCATCGTTCTTACGCGTTCGCCTTCGAGCGTAAGCGGCAGAACGATGTTCTCCTCTACCGTCAGCGTGTTGAGCAAGTTAAAATCCTGGAATACGAATCCAAGCTCCCGCCGCCGGAAGCGCGCTAGTTCGCTTTTCTTCAGCTTGTGCGGGTTCTTCCCATTAATGAGCACCTCGCCCGTCGTGGGCGCGTCGATCGCCGCAACCAGATTTAGCAGAGTCGTTTTACCGCTACCGGACGGACCCATGATCCCGACGAATTCTCCGTCCCCGATCGACAGATTGATGTCCGTCAGCGCCCGCGAAGGCACTTTACCTCCGTATATTTTGTTTAATTGGCGCACGCTTAACATTTCAGTCATGATTCTCCCTCTCCTCCATGCAATCGAACTTCTGATTTCATTGTAGCGGGGGAGCGGAGCTGGCCCTATCGATTTCCCTTTCATCTCCATTACATCTTTGTAAGGTATGACGAAAAAACGATTCTGACGATCGTGCCGAAACCGACTTCGGACTCCAACTCGATTCGATGGCCGAGCCTAGCGGCGATTTCCCGTACGAAATATAGCCCCATCCCGGTCGACTCTCGGAATTTGCGACCGTTGTCTCCGGTGAAGAAAGGCTGGAACACGCGTTTGAGGTCGGCCTGGGGAATTCCGATTCCGCGGTCACGGATTTCCAGAACGGCTTCACTTCCTCTGGCGTAAGCCTTAAACGTTACCTTCTGATGGGAATCCGCGGAATATTTGATCGCATTGGTGACAAGCTGGCCAACCATGAAACCGAGCCATTTCTCGTCGCTCTCGACATAGAGCGAAGCGTCTGCGATAAGCTCGGGATACACTTTGCTGCCGATAAAATATCTTTTATGATCGTGAATCGCCTGCTCCGCGACCACCTTCAGAGAGATCGACCCGACTTGGAAATCGCGATCGAAGGTTTCGAGCCGAGCCGCATATAGAACGGTCTCCAGCCCCCTTTCCATCCGATCCGTCTCCTCCAGTACGCTCGCAGCGCGCGAGTCGTTCTCTTCCTCCATCGTCAGTCGAATGACAGACAGCGGCGTCTTCATCTGATGAACCCATTGGTTCATGAAGACCAGATGGTCGTTGCGGGATTTCTCAGCTTGCTTAAGCTCGTTCTGGTAATGACTGTATTGCGCTTTCAGCATTGTATCGACCGCTTCGGACAGCGGTGCGGCCCCGATCCCGTGTATGGAATCGTCCAACGTATTTAACGGCTCCGTCAACCGGCGATATAATGACTGATGCGTAACATATCGAAAGATCAAATAGCCGATAACACATACGATACCCAGAAAAACGGAATAAAGTCCGGTTCGCAGATTGCGATACCCGTCCAACCAGTAGACGAGCAGCACCATGAGCAACAAGACGGTTTGCAGGATCATAAGCGGCAGATGTTCTCGCAGGAAAAGTCTCATCCGGGCGTTACTCCTCCCATACGGGTATCATTCGGTAACCCGCGCCTCGAACGGTTTCAAGCCCTTCGTCGATGCCGAACTCCTGTAATTTCTTGCGCAATCGGGCAATATTCACGTTAAGCGTATTTTCGTCAACGAAAGCTTGATCGTCCCATAACTTCTCCAGCATAGCTTCGCGACTAACGACACGTGGAGATTGATGCATCAGCATTTCTAGCAGCACGGCTTCCTTCTTCGTCAGCGGACTGGAGGTGCCTCGCAGCTCCAATTCAAGCCTTTCCGGAAATAGCTGCAAGCCGGACAGCTTCACGATTCTTTCTTCCGTTTGCGGGGCGTATTCGCCGAATGCTCGCCTGAGCTGGCTGCGGATTTTTGCCATGACGACTTCCATATGAAAAGGCTTCGTGATGTAATCGTCCCCTCCGTACTCCAGAGCCATCACTTGATCCATTTCCCCGGAGCGGGCAGAGATAAACAAGATCTGGCATGTGGAGACCGAGCGGATCTGTCTGCACCAATAGAAGCCGTCGAATTTAGGCAGATTGACGTCCATCAGGACGAGATGGGGATCATAGCTTTGGAAATAATCAAGCACGCGATCGAAGTTCTCGACGACACCTGTATCGAAGCCATACTTCTCAAGATTCGACTTTAGAATCGACGAGAGCTTCGGATCATCCTCACAAATCATGATGCGATGCAACTGCATCAACCTTTCATTTAAGTAAGTTCCCGGAATACGGGGCGGCCTACAACTTCAGCTTCTCCTCGACCGAGCGTAGCTTCTGTTCCATCGTACCTTTAACATCCCTTCGGTCATCGATCGTAAGCGACGTCGATACCCGCATCGCGCCTTTGGCGAATGGCACTTCATGCATCCTCCGCACGACATCGAGCAAGTCGTCAAGCTCTCCTTCGATAATCGTGCTCATCGGCGTCAGTTCGTACTTAACTCGTTCGCCATATGCTTCCAGTACCCGCAATACGTCAGCGACGTACTCGCCGACGCTCGTCGATCCCGTGCCAAGAGGCACGATAGTCACTTGTACGATAGCCATTGGAGTTCTCTCCTTCGTATTCATTTAATAGGGTCGTTCCTGAGTCACGTAATCGGGCCGGACGCGATTTTCCTTTAATTCGCTATGATGCCAGACCGGCGTCGCTGCAGGCGACATCGGCGGTATCAGCCACGACCATCTCGCGTTCACGTCGCGTCCTTGCTCTTGCTCGCGCTTCATGAAGCGCATGAATTGATCGGCCGCGGTATGATGATCGACGATGCTGACTCCCGAAGTCTTATAGGAATGAATAACGGACGTATTCAACTCCAGCAGCACCCGATCTTTCCATAACGTCGTATTCGTCGAGCGGTCTAAGCCGAGCAGATCTGCGATCGCCGGAAGTTCGTCGTATCGGTCCGAATCCGCCAAGTTGCGCGCTCCGATCTCCGTTCCCATGTACCAACCGTTAAACGGCGCCGCCGAATACCTGATCCCTCCGATTTCGAGAGCCATATCCGACAAGATCGGCACCGCGTACCACTTTAAGTTCAAATCGGCAAAGCCCGCGATTTCGGGGTGCACTAACGGAACTTCTTTGATGCAGTTTTCGGGGACGGTAAACCATTTCGGCGCGCGTTCGAACATCTGAATGACCAGAGGCAATACGTCGTATTTCGTTCCTTGCCCTCTCCAACCTAGTTTCATAGCTTCTTCCGTAAAATCAACGGAAGCGGGATCGCCGACTATTCCGTCTTGCTTCCGGTATCCCGCATAACGGATCAATTGGTGATTCCAGATCCGGATGCTGCTTCCGTCCGGATTCTGCGGTGCGAACACCGTAATCGTAGGCCGAATGCGGCCTTCGTTCGTCGCATAGTCGATATGCCGGATTAACGCGTCCGCGATCGCTTCCTCAGTGTCCGCGCACCGTTCGTCGATCACTTCCAGAGACTCCCAGAACAGGCGACCGATGCATTTGGCGTTATTGCGCCATGCGACTTTTGCCCCGTACGCCAACTCCTCCGGCGTATGGATGTATGTACCCGTTTCACGCAATGCCGCAACGACCTCTGTCGTTCTTTCCTCGCATTCTTGGGTAGCACGACCGGTTTCTTCATAGAATTGGCGAATAAAAGACAAAGCTTCTTGTTCGATATGATGCTCGTAGTTAATGACATTAATCATTCTGTAATCCCCAATTAGTTTACATAATATTTGTTATGTTATCTTTTGTGTAATTGGCCCTTGAGCCTAATGACCTTATTGTATCAAACTCCGTCTGTCAAACGAAGCGATTATACAGTAAAATTAACCAGAATGAGGTGATGACATGAACTTGCAAAAGCGCAAAGACCGCGAAGAACTCGAACGCCGCATTCCGGCGATGCCGTGGTACGTAGATAAATTCATCAACTACAAGCTGCCCGATCTCTCTCCCTCCTCTCTGCTGGAGTACGTCAGGGATTACGAGATTTTTTTGTCGTGGCTGATGGCCGAAGGGTTAACCTCCGCTGGCAAGATGGGCGATGTTCCGCTCCAGGATCTTGAACGTCTGCACATGGACAGCGTGGATCATTTTCGAATGTTTCTTGCTACGAAAAAAGACAGCGCGAATACGAGAACGACAATCTCCCGCAAGCTGAGCTCTCTTCGCTCATTGTTCCACTACCTCAGCCAGATCGCCGAGGACGATGAATTTTACCCGCTGCTGAAACGTAACGTAATGGCCAAAGTGTCGGTTAAACGTACGCATAAGCCGAAAGACACCGCGGCGAAACTGGAAGGGAAACTGCTGCAGGAACAGGAAATTATCGAATTTATTAACTATATTAAACAAGACTACGCCCACGACGTGGCGACGAACAAGCAAGCGCTGTACGCCCATGATCTGAACCGGATCCGTGATTGCTGCATCGTCAGCCTGATCCTGAATTCCGGATTGCGGGTGTCGGAGGTCGTGAACCTGAACCTGGACGACATCGATATCAAGAAGCGACTTCTGTACGTCTTCCGCAAAGGTAAAAACGATGACACGTTTAAGACGCCCGTCTACTTCCGCCAAGATGCCATTCCCGATCTCGAGGACTATTTGGGACAGCGGGATACGAGGTACAAAACTCCCAAGAGGGAGAAAGCGATGTTCCTGGCCATTGCCAATGGCAAAAAAGAAGGATCCCGAATGACAAAGCGGGCCATTCAGGAAATGGTCATCAAGTACGCCAAACGTTTCGGCAAGCCCTACCTCTCCGTACATAAACTGAGACACTCTTTCGCTACCGATTATTACTTAAGCAACGACCTCTACAAAACGCAGGAGCAACTCGGGCACGCGTCGCCCGAGACGACGCAGATTTACGCCCATCTGACCGATAAGACGATGGCCGAAGCGATCGACCGACGTCAAGAAGAGCAATAGCACGATTGCCGTCGACTGTAACGGTCTCCCAGACCGTTACAGTGGCGGGGTTGCCTACTTTGGGTAATACAACGGTCTCACAGACCGTTACAGCGGCGGGATTGCCTACTTTGGGTGATATAACGGTCTCACAGACCGTTACAACAGCGGGATTACACACTTTGGGTGATATAACAGTCTCACAGACCGTTACAACGGTGTGTTTGCCCACTTTGAGTGATATAACGGTCTCACAGACCGTTACAACAGCGAGATTACACACTTTGGGTGATATAACAGTCTCACAGACCGTTACAGCGGCGGGATTGCCTTCTTTGGGTCATTTAAGTTTACATAATTTTTATTATGTATCGCAATTGAAATCAAGATTTAGTTAATGTGATTAATCGATTTTGTTGAACGAATTGTGTTTAATTTTAAAGCATTAGAATAAAGCTATTTCCAAATGCTCTCTTCCCCAATATGATTGGAGGCGCGTTATGGAATATCGAATCGAGAAAGACTCGCTGGGAGAAGTTCAAGTCCCCTCGGATAAGCTGTGGGGCGCGCAGACGCAGCGAAGCTTGGACAACTTCCGGATCGGAACGGAAATAATGCCGCTTGAGCTCATCCGCGTATTTGCGCTGCTGAAGAAAAGCGCCGCGCTTGTGAACGAGGAGCTGGGTAAATTGGACGCGGATAAAGCCGGTGCGATCGTGGAAGCCGCGAACGAGGTGCTGCAGGGCAAGTGGGACGATCACTTCCCTCTGGCTGTCTGGCAGACCGGCAGCGGCACGCAGTCGAATATGAACGTAAACGAGGTGATCGCCCGCCGCGCCAACCAACTGCTCGCCACAAGTGGAAGCGATCGAAAGGTTCATCCGAACGACGACGTGAATATGTCGCAAAGCTCCAACGACACCTTTCCGACCGCCATGCATATCGCTGCTTTGATCGCCGTCGAAGATCGGGTCCTTCCCGCGATTCGTAAACTGAAGAAGACATTAGAGGACAAGAGTCGGGTTTTCGAGGACGTCATCAAAATCGGGCGGACGCATTTGCAGGACGCTACCCCGCTTACACTCGGGCAAGAGATGAGCGGTTGGGTGCGGATGCTGGACAAATCAGAAGCAATGATTAAGGACAGCTTGGTATATTTACAGGAGCTTGCCATAGGAGGAACCGCTGTCGGTACGGGAATTAACGCCCACCCGCTCTTCGGTTCTAAAGTGGCGGTGAGTCTTTCCGAGCTAAGCGGCAAGACGTTTCGGTCCGCCGCGAACAAATTCCATGCGCTGACGAGCCACGACGAGCTTGTCCATGTTCACGGTGCGTTAAAGGCTCTGGCCGCCGATCTCATGAAGATTGCCAATGACGTCAGATGGCTTGCCAGCGGTCCGCGCAGCGGGATCGGCGAGATTACGATTCCCGCCAACGAGCCCGGAAGCTCGATTATGCCGGGCAAGGTGAATCCGACGCAATCGGAAGCGTTGACGATGGTCGTCGCCCAAGTGATGGGCAACGACGCGACAATCGGAATCGCCGCGAGCCAGGGAAACTTCGAGTTGAACGTGTTTAAGCCGGTCATTATCTTCAATTTCCTGCAATCGGCGCGATTATTGTCCGATGCGATCCATTCCTGGAACGACCATTGCGCCATCGGGATCGAAGCGAACATCGCCGTTATCCGCGGACATCTTGACCGCTCGCTGATGCTAGTTACCGCGCTTAATCCTCATATCGGCTATGAGAACGCGGCTGTAATTGCCAAGACCGCCCATCGCAAAGGTTTGACGTTGAAAGAGGCCGCCTTGGAAAGCGGTTTGCTTACGGAAGAACAATTCGACTCGATCGTGCGTCCCGAGTTGATGATCCACCCGAATAAATAACCAAGCGGCTTAATCGCCTAAGGCGATTAAGCCGCTTGGTTATTTTCTGCTCTTCTTTGCCCGCGATCCAGTTTCAAACCCAAGGCGTCTCCTAACTTACGTTTCAGGTACCCACTGTACTACCGTGATTGAGAATCGCCCGCGTCGTATAAGCGCCGTCTTCGAAGATCAGACAGTTCAGTTGCATGCCGTAAGCGCAGCCTCCGTCGATGCCGATTTTATCGTCTTGAAACCAAATGTCTGATTTTCCGTGAATTTCAACAGCTCTCGTATGTCCGAATACCACTTTCTTGTTCACGTTAGTCTTATTTCGAATAAAATCGTTCTTTATATACATGAAGTCGTGTGCAGGCTGCTTCTTCCACTCGGAGTATAACGGGTTCAGTCCCGCATGGACACAAATATGGCTGTCGTCTTCGTAGTAATAAGGCAAGCTCTCAAGAAATTCGATATGATGTCCGTAATTCGCTTTTATGAAATCTACAGCCTTCAGCAACGCTTCTTCATTCATCTCCGCGCTTAAGACATCGAAGTAACTGTTGATTGTTTGTCTGCCGCCGTGTTCCATGAATTTTTTACGAATATGAGCTTCATCCTTGCGAATGAGATCGACCAACCGCTGATCATGATTACCTCGCAGCGCGACTGCGCCGTGACGATCGACTAGCTCCATCACCCGTTCGACGACTTCTTTGCTCCGTGGCCCCCGATCTATGTAATCTCCCAATAGTACAAGTTGATCGCGTGCCGAATCGTAACCGATTTCTTGGAGCAGCCGATCAAATGGCTCCTGACAGCCATGGATATCGCTAATCATTAATGTACGCATCACAGAGTCACCTGCCCTTCTACGGGGATACTCATGCGTATTCCGACGATTTTACGCGCCGCGGCTCCTTCGGGCAGCCTGACATCGTACGGCTTGAATCCGAGATTCGAATAAAAGATCAACGCTCGGGTATTCGTATTATGGCAAACCAGACGAACCGTCTTGACCCGATGTTCCTCGGCCGCCCGATTGATCAGCGTCTGGATCAAATAACTCGCCGCTCCCGTTCCTCTGCTGGAAGGTCGAAGAATGACGTTTCCGATCCAGCAGTCTTCCCCAGGATTCACATCGTAGAGATTGCCGTAACCGACGACTTCCCCTGCATCCGTGACGACCGTTAAGCTTTTGCGTTCCTCCGCTTTAAGACGGAGTTGTTCCACATCCAGCGGATACGACCCGCTTGGAAACATGTAATAGGCTTCATCTTCGTTGAGCGGGAATGAGGCGATCAACGGGAAGTCTTCGTAGACGGCATCGCGATATTGAAACAAGACGGCTTCCCCCTGTCCATTCATGCAATTCACTTGACCAAAAGAAAACCGCCTCCTGATGATAAAGGCGGTTAATTATTTGGATTTATTTCCCACATAAATATAGTAATATATGAATTCTGTTTTGTAAATGGTTTCAAAACGGGATATAACTTAATGTCATTAATAAATAAAACCGCGATTTTTGCGATTTTCTGTGCGGGTACTTCCTATTCTTCAGCCGGAATCATTGCAATTCGCTCTCCGGATCGTTCGTACGCGTCCAACACGGAATTCAACAATCCGGGAAACCTGTCTTCCAGATCCGCTGTACGCAGAGACAACATTCGCTGAGTCCCTTGCACCCGAACATGAATAACGCCGGCTTCTCGGAGTGTCCGGGAGTGATGCGATAACGTGGATTTGACGACGGGTACGTCGATCATTCCGCAAGACTGTTCTCCTTCCCTGCGGAGCTCGGAGACGATATACAAACGTACGGGGTCGCTCAAAGCATAAAGAACCGAGGATAATTGGATATCAACTTTGTCGGGATGATGCAGCATCTTCATCGTTCGTCTTATCCTCCTTACGTGAACTTCTAATTGCATTTTAGCATATGCCATGCTATATTTCTATTGTTCGATTATATTCGAACTTTAGAAATAGAAAAGTGAGGGAAACCATAATGTCCACTTCGTTACACGATTTACCCGAGGTTCAGGAGGAACGACCTGTCATGAAGGAAGGTTTGGTCTCCTTGATTTTGGGCGTGTCCGTCGTTCTCGTCATCATGAACACGATGATGTTTAATCTCGCTTTGCCCGAAGTCTCCGAAGCGTTCGGACTTTCCGCTTCCTCCGCTTCTTGGATCGTAACCGGATATTCCATCGTCTTCGCGATTTCATCCATTACGTATAGCCGCCTTTCGGATTTCATCCCATTGAGAAGGCTTTTCCTGATCGGCATCTTTTCGTTAAGCTTGGCGGCGATCGCCGGGTATTTCAGCAACAGCTTCCTTGCCGTTCTACTCGTTCGCCTGATTCAGGCTTCGGGCGCAGGCTCTATTCCTGCTCTATCGCTCGTGCTGATCTCCCGCTACGTGCCGGTCGAACGCCGGGGCAAAGCGATGGCCGCCGTTATGTCGGCGGTATCACTCGGACTGGGCCTTGGCCCCGTCGCCGGAGGAGCGATCGTGGAGTATTGGGGCTGGCATTACTTGTTTATCGTAACGGCCATCACTTTGCTGCTCGTGCCGTTGTTCGCTGCTCTTATTCCGAAAGAAACGCCTACTAAAGGCTCTTTCGACATTCCAGGTGCTCTGTTCGCGGGAATCGGTACGACGGGTTTACTACTTTTTCTGACGAGTCAATCTTGGATCGCGCTCGTAGCCGGAATCGTTTCGTTGCTGCTGTTCGCAGTAAGAATACGGAAGGCGGCCGAACCTTTCGTCCTGCCCGCCTTATTTGGCAACCGTACCTATCTGATGTTAGGCGCGGTCGGCATTGCTGCCTATTTGTGCAGCTTCTCCACGCTGTTCTTGCTTCCACAAGTTCTTGTACGCTATTACGGTTTGAGCGCGATCGAAGCCGGTCTGATCATTTTCCCCGGTTCGCTGCTTGCGATGATCGTGTCTCGGAAAGTGGGGAGCGTTATCGATTTGAGGGGCAACGACACCATTATCCGGTATGTCCCCCTACTCTTGTTAACCTCCGTTATCTTGTTCGCGCTGTTCGTCGGCTCGGGCTATACCGCCATTTTGTTTATCTATATACTGCTTAGCATCGGTTTTACTTTTTTGACGAGCAGCATCTCCAATGAAATGTCCAGAATACTGGAACCGAAACAAATCGGGTCTGGGTTGGGGCTGTTTCAGCTATTGCAGTTTTTCAGCGGAGCATTCGGCGTGGCGATGACGGCGAGCGCCTTGGGCTGGCAGAAGCATTATACGCTGACTCATGCTTACAGCAACATTTATTGGGGCATGTCGATTATCGTTATTCTCTCAATCGTGTGCGGATACACGTACTTGCGATTAAGGCGCGGACATATGAGCGCAGCTTAAAGGGAAGCCGGAGAGGTGGGTGTTTGTCGGCCCTCTTCCCGGCTTTTTCTGATGGAAAACGCGGCCACTACCAAGCTGATCGCAGCCGACACACTCGACAGCCATGGATGATATTCGACCGTAGAAAGCGCATCAACCGCTACTCCCCCGATTCCCGCTCCGATCGCCACTCCTAAGTGTAAAATAGACATGTTCATTCCAAGTACGAGGTTCGAGTTGTCCGGGGCCAGACCGATAAAATAAGTTTGAATCGCGGGAATACTCGTCGCCATCGCGAACATCCAAACGAGCAGGAAGAGTAAACCTGCCATTGTAGACCCGCTCATGAATGGCAGGAGAGCCGAAGTTGCGAGAAACAGCGACAATCCTGCATAAATCGAGCGCGGCGCTCCCCATCGGTCCGTCCATGCCCCCCCGGCTCGTGAACCGATAACGCTGAACAGCCCCAACGCCAGCATCATACACCCGAGCTCGGCCGTATCTAAACGAAGCGTGTTCTGTATATAGGGCGCGATATAACTGTTTATGATCGAAGCGCTCGTGGTGAAAAAAAATGAAAAGATAAATCCTAAGGCAATAACAAGGTTTTTAAGAACGGCGAATTGGCGGAAAAACGGGACGGGAGAATCGCCTTCTACCTCGGGCATCTTCTTCATAATCAATATTAAAATGATAAGTGCCAAACCGCTAAGTCCGGCGAATATCGCCCTCCAGTCCCATAATTGGGCGACGGCGATCCCCAATGGATTGCCGATAACCATGGACAAACTGATCGCCAGTACGATGGCGCTAATCGCCCTCCCGACCTGATCCCGGGACACCAGCTTCGCGGCGGAGCCGAAAGCGACGACCGTATAGACGCCTGCTCCCAGGCCGACGAGAACCCGCGACAAAAGGAGCAATCTAAAGTCCGTGCTTAAGTAAGTCGTTAGATTGCCGAGTAAGAAAACCGCTAGCGAATAGAGAACCAACGATTTGCGTTTCACCCGGGAAGTAAGTGAAACGATAATCGGAGTACCAATGGCGAAAGCTAAAGAAAATGCGGTAATCAGTTGTCCCGCGAGTGATACCGAAATATTTAGATCGTCCGAAATCACGTTCAGGATTCCTCCCACGATCAATTCCGCCGAACCCATTACGAACGCGCCGACCGCGAGCAGAAGCACACCGATTTTTTTCATCTAGATCATCCTTTCGAACTGCCTATATTCGTCTAACGGATCCGTTAATTGACATTATATTGGCGACACTATCATAATGTAAGGAGGCAAATGTTTTTGATGTTATCCAAATGAATTGACCAACTATAATTTTGATAGTAGGTGATCGAGATGGAACCGATCCAGAATACGCAGGCGTTCCCTAATATCTGCAACGCATTGATCATTCTTAGCTCCAAGTGGGCTTTTCCAGTCATGGCTGAATTGTCTAACGGGCCGATGAGGTTCAAACAATTGCAGAGGAGCACCAAAGTCATCACCACCCAGTCGCTGACCGATACGCTGCGCATGCTGGAGAAGGCCGGCGTCGTGAACAGGGAAGTGTTTCCTACCGTTCCCGTAACCGTGGAATACTCTTTAACGGAAAGCGGGATCGAATTCAAAACCGTTCTCAATGAGATGGACAACTGGGCGACGAAATGGGGTAAACCCGTGCTCTCGACTTCGAACTAAGTCGCATAACAAAACGCCGTCCCCGATATCGGGGACGGCGTTGTTTGTATTATGAAGCGCATGTTAGCTTTCCGGGAACAGCCCTGACGTCAAATATCTTTCGCCCGTGTCCGGCAGAATGACGACGATGTTCTTGCCTTTGTTTTCCGGTTTTCTCGACAATTGCAATGCCGCGTACGCGGCCGCGCCGGAGGAGATGCCGACCAGCAAACCTTCGCTACGGGCCAATTGCCGAGTCGTCTCGAACGCGTCTTCATTACTCACCGGATAAACTTCGTCGACGACCGAAGGATCGTAGTTACCTGGCACGAATCCCGCTCCGATCCCTTGAATCTTATGGAGCCCTTTGCTGCCGCCGGACAGAACAGGAGAATCGCTCGGTTCGACCGCGATCACTCTGACCGACTCGTTTTTCTCCTTCAACGCTCTGCCGACGCCGGCGATCGTACCGCCGCTGCCAACGCCGGCGACGAAAATATCAACCTTCCCGTCCGTGTCCCGCCAGATTTCTTCCGCTGTCGTCTTCCGGTGAATCGCCGGATTGGCCGGATTGTTGAACTGCTGCGGAACATAGGCGTTCGGATTGTCCGCGGCGATCTCGTCCGCTTTCCGGATCGCTCCAGCCATGCCTTCGTTCGCGGGCGTAAGAACCAGTTCGGCGCCAAGCGCGATGAGCAGCTTGCGCCGTTCGATGCTGAAGCTCTCCGGCAGCGTAATGATAAGCTTATATCCGAGCGCAGCGGCAGCGAACGCCAAACCGACGCCCGTGTTCCCGCTTGTCGGTTCGACGATCACGGAATCCTTATTTAACAGCCCTTTTTCCTCCGCGTCTTTGATCATGGCGAAGCCGATTCGATCTTTGACGCTCCCGGCAGGGTTAAAGTACTCGAGCTTGGCGATCAGCCGCGCTCCTGCCCCATTCAGACTCGCGAAATTCGCAATCTCCAGCAAAGGCGTATTTCCGATCAATTCGGTTAAGTTTTTCGCAATTTTGGACAAGACAATCCCTCCGCATATAATTCCCACTTATACAGTAGGGTTTACTTTACACTCTAACACTCTCGGCATCACAATGCAAAGTAACGCGAAGAAGAAACCCCGAAGGTGTCTCATCTGAACTGCGCTGTCATTCTCCCCCTAAGTGCCGCCGGATAACGCGCTCTAACTGGTCGCTTACGTTCTCCAGACTCTGCAACCCGCGATAAACCGAACGAATTTGCTCTTTCAGTGTGGGCTCTTGGTCCACTCCGTCGAAATAACGATTCAGAAAGTGAAGGAATACGTCGAGCAATCTCAGCCTCACGAGCAGCGGAACCGCTTCGATCTCGCTTGCTTCCAGTTGGATATGCCCGCCCATTCCGCACAGAAAACGTTCGATCAGGTCTATCGCGTTGTCTCGGTCCAAGTATCCAGAGACGATGACGGCGAGTTCCATCGCTCTTAGATCCCACGTGCAGAACTCGAAGTCGAGGATCGCGCCGACACGATATGTGTCGCCTTCTCCTTCGACCAAAATATTCGAATCGTTCAAGTCGCCATGGATCAATTGGTGCGGCAAGGAGCGGAAATTGGGCAAATGTCCACGGAACTCGCGATACGCTTCTCCAATTGCTTGCAAAGCTACAGCTTCGCCCGCGAATTCCGGTGGGGGAGATGAACAAAATTCGCCGACTCGTTCCGACGAACAATGCGGATAAGCGGATTCCAACTCGTAATAAGGTCGATAGACCGGCGAAGATGATATTTTGAGCGCCGACAAGTCTCTCATCAGTTCACTTACGGCTGCTCCTAGCGCTACAGCGGTCCGCTCTTCTCCTTCCTCAGGCCTTCTGCCTTCGATGTAGGAGAAGACGCAAGCCAGCCGATCGGTACCGTCCGTTAACCGAGCTATCGTGTTCCCTCCGCCGAATTTCGCCGGGCGAGGAACACGATAGCTCGGTTCGGCCGCTCCGAGAGCTTCCAGAATCTCGTGCTCGTAACGGATCTTATCGATATCCCGATGCGTTTCGTATATCCGGAGAACCCATTTTCGGCCGCCCGCTCTCACGAATCGGGTTGTGTTGTTCCATCCCGATAACCCTTCCTCGATGTCCCACCGGCCGTCCGGAAAGTAATGAAGCAATGTGTGATCGAAAGGCAAGTGTTATTCTCCCGCTTTCTCTACAACTCTATCAATGGCCTTCGCGAAATCGTCTCCGTAGAAAGTCAAACGCCAGAACGACGCGCCTTTCAGCCCGTAACGCTTGGCGAGCCCCAGCTTGTCGTCCACGGTAGCAGTCGTTTCGTTCCAAAGACTGATTCCCAGAATCAGCTTGTCCGCAGGAACGCCGATCTTGATCAGTGCCGCAATCGCTTCGTCTACCTTGGCATTCGGCTCCGGTGTATGATCCGGCGTTCCTTTCGGATTGTAATCGTACGCCATTAGAACAAGATCATCTGCATAGGATGCTAATGTCTTGTAATCGTAACCTTTGTAATAGCCGTTCGGAGGAGGCACGGCCAAGGATAACTTAATGCCGAGCGCTTTCAGCTTGCGATCCAACATTGCGACGTAATCGTTCAACAGTTTCTGCTGGGCGACCGGATCGAGCTTGAGCCCCAAACCTTCGAAGTCGAGCAGAACGCCGGAAAACCCTTTATCTGTCGCCAATTCCACGATCCCGTCGATAGAAGCGCTCCGCAGTTGTTCGTCTCCGAGCATTTTCGTCAGTTCGCCTTTGCCGTCCACCGCGTACACCATCAAGTAAGAGTCCGCTCCCTGGGCTACGGTGTCCCTGACGAGCGATTCAGGCGTCGTCTCTCCCGCGGCGGCCGGCCAATAATAGTCGTCGCCTTGCAACGTAAGCTCGCCGTTCTGGTTGATCCTTGCCCACCCGAAAGCGACAGAATCCATCGAAGCGATTCTAGCTCGCTGAGCGAACGACCCTAGCGCGTAGAATGCCCTTAAATGCATTTTTTTCTTCGCTGAGACGATCGATACCGTCTTCGTCGCACTGTTCCAGCCGACCTTCGAACCGAATTGCGTACCGAAGAAATTCAGCGGGATAAGTACCTGCTCGTTGACGATCAGAGGGGCGGCGAGCATCTCGACGGATTGCCCGTCTACCTCCGCGGCCTTCTGCCCTAGCCGCAGCACGACCTTTCTCTCCGCACCGTCGACTATCCCTTGCGCGAATACCGACTTCGTTTTGGCGTCCCACCTAACTTGAATGCCCAGCGCACCTGCAAGCGATCGAAACGGAACCATCGTCACGTTATTCTGAACGACCGGAGCTGCGCCTAACGTAATCGGCACATCGTCCAGTACGACTTTAATATCTTCAGCGGACGGCGCTGCATTCGCGGCATTCGCCGACGCTCCCCCTGCGACCGACATCCCGATCAGCAATGCGACAACCGTTTTTCCCCATTTGTTCATCTCGAAATCTCCTAGTTTATTTTCATAGATTAGGAGAATTATAACAGAACGGTTCGACTGGCGTAACCGTCCAAGGGACTAAACCAACTTCTCGGCGCGTTCGGTTTTCCAATCGGACTTCAGCAGTCCCATCTGCAGGACGTCCCGATAACGCCCGTTTTTGTAGATCCGTTCGCGCAATCTGCCCTCTTCTTTGAAGCCGCATTTCAAATAACTGCGGATCGCCCGCTCGTTAAAATCGTACACTTCAAGCTCGAGCCGATTCAAATTCATTTCACTGAACGCGAAATCGATGAGCAGCTTCATCGCCTCCGTACCGTACCCGCGGCCCATATGCTCGGTCGATCCGATGACGATGCCGATCCGTCCGACCCTGTTCTTCCAATCAATGGAGTCCAGGTTGACTTGACCGATATATGTCTCCGTCGCCGTGTCCGCGATGACGAAACCTCTGCTGTCCGGATTGCCCTCGAGCATCGCCTCCAAGAAAGCTTCCGTAGATTCAAGCGCATGGGGATACAAGAAAATATCGGATAGGTGGCCGACGATGTTCGGATCGTTCACCCATTGGCGAATCCACGGAAGATCGTCCCGCCTATATTCTCTTAACATAACCGATTGGCCTATTTGGCGCGGCATCGCTTATTCCCCCTCCGTGTTCGGATCGTTCAACAGAATGCCTTGCTCGACCGATTGGTCCAACAAGTCCGACGCGAATTGCCACAGCGTCTCCGAAACTTCCCGGACGGGCTGGAGCCTTCTTAGCACCTGAGACTTCACGATACCGTTCTTCCTCCAACTCACGCCGCCCGTGTAATGATTATGGATGACGGGCTGAAGCCGATCGAGCGCGGCTGCGTATTTCGCCTCGGGCGTCTCCCCATCTTCGAACTCGCGCCATAGCGCCGTCCACTCCTCGCGCTGATCCGGCGGCAGCATGCCGAACAACCTGCGGGCAGCGGCTTTTTCTCGCTCTTCCTTATCCTTGTAGCCAAGCGTATCGTAGGCGAACGTGTCGCCCGCGTCGATCTCCACGAGATCGTGCAGCAGAAGCATTCGAACGACGCGGCTTAGGTCTAATGCCGGATTGTCGGCATGCTCGGCCATGAGTACCGCCATAAGCGATACATGCCAACTATGCTCGGCCGAATTCTCGCGTCTGCTTCCGTCTATGAGGAACGTCTGGCGCAGTACGGTTTTCAGCTTGTCGATCTCTACGAGAAACGCGATCTGCCCCGTAAGGCGTTCGTTATTCATCCATTGCTTTGCCATGATAGCCCCCTCCGCTCTATGCTTCTATTGTATCATGCCGAAAGAAGCGGATCATGTTCGCCGTTCATATTCAGTTCATACTTCCAAGTCAAAATAGGATCATTCGGTATAGTGGAAATTACCGAGCGTTATCCGCATAATGAAGCTAGGTTCCGTACCATCGAGATAAATGGATGAAAGGAGTCGAACCCCGTGACCAAAATACTCGTCGTCGACGACGATCCCAATATTCGCGAGCTCGTTCAAGTGTTCCTCAAACAAGAAGGTTTCGAAGTTGTAACGGCGGATCACGGCGCCCATGCGCTGGAAGTGCTCGAATCCGTGTCCGTGGATCTCGTCATATTGGATATCATGATGCCGCATATGGACGGCTGGGAGTTGTGCAGTGAATTGCGCGAGCATTACGATATGCCGCTGCTCATGTTGACCGCCAAAGGCGAAACGGCCCAAAAACTCAAGGGGTTCCAGCTTGGCACCGACGATTACATGGTCAAGCCGTTCGAACCCGTGGAACTCGTCGCCAGGGTGAAGGCACTATTGAAGCGCTATCGCATCTCCGTCTCGCAGATCGTAACCATCGGGAGCATCCAGCTCAACCGGCAAACTTACTCGCTGCAGGTCGAGGACGGCTCTCTCACCCTTCCTATGAAAGAATTCGAGCTGCTGTTCAAGATGGCCAGTTATCCCGGCAAGACGTTCTCCCGTGAGCAGTTGATCGAGCAAATCTGGGGATACGATTACGAAGGGGACGAACGAACCGTAGACGTGCATATCAAGCGGCTTCGGGAGAAATTCCCCGATGGACGGTACGGCTTCAAGATCGCGACGATTCGCGGTCTCGGCTACCGTCTGGAGGTAACGGAATGAGGGGCGGCGGACGTCGTCCGCAACGCCGGCCGGGATTTACGGAACAGCAACGAAGCGACTGGCTGAAAGTCTACCGCGAGAATAGGGAACACAGGCGGCGAATGGATGAACTTCACGAACCTTTCAAACCGCCGCGCAAATGGATCTACCTTTTCATCTTGATTATTCACGTATCCCTTGCGGCCGGATGGATGCTCTCCTACTGGATTACGCATTTGATTTATGGAACTTGGTTTCCGCAATACGCGAATACGCTGCTGCGCGACTATTTGACCGTCGAATTGACGATTGTGGTCCTTTTTGTCGGGGTTAACCTGTTCAGGATCTTCTTCGCGCCCGTTCGCCGTCAGATGGAGTGGTTCATGCAGTTGATCAACGCGATGAAGCAGCTGGCCAAAGGGGATTTCAATATTAATCTGCAGCCGAACCCGCGCTTTACGGGTCAGTTCACCCCGCTTGTCACAAGCTTTAACGAAATGGCTTCCGAGCTGCGGCAGATGGAACAAATGCGGCAGGAGTTCATATCCAATGTTTCGCACGAATTCCAGTCGCCTCTGACGTCGATTACCGGTTTCGCTCGCGCGATGAAAAACGACGATCTCGATCTCGACACCCGCAACCATTATTTGGACATTATCGAGACGGAGAGCAAACGGCTTTCCCGGTTAAGCGACAATCTGCTCAAGCTGACGTCCCTCGAATCCAACCATCATCCGTTCGAACCGAAATCCTACAGGCTCGACAGGCAGATTCGCCGGATAATTCTATCGTGCGAACCGCTTTGGCTCGACAAAAACATCGAGATGGACGTCGATCTCCCTGAATTCGCGATCGTCGCGGACGAAGATCTGATGAGCCAAGTGTGGGTTAATCTTCTGCATAACAGCATTAAGTTCACGCCCGAGGGCGGAACGATCACAGTAACTTTGGCGAAGAAAGACGATCGGCTGCGCATCGTCGTGGCGGACACGGGAAAAGGGATTTCCGCCGAAGCCCTTCCCCATCTCTTCGAGCGGTTCTATAAGGAAGACAAAGCCCGGAACCGCGCGAACGGCGGTAGCGGTCTAGGCTTGTCGATCGTCAAAAAGATCGTCGAGATGCACGGCGGCGAAGTGTTCGCGGCTAACCGCTCGTCTTCGGGAGCGGCGTTTACGGTCGTGATGCCGATTCATTCCGATTCCAAGCCAAAAGAAGCTTCCGAATCTTAATTCGGAAGCTTCTGCAGAATATAACGAAGAAATAAAGCTTGAATTTCTCGCAGCGAATGCGTTCTTGTTTTCCCGATCATGCATGCTATGAGATTGTTCAATGTCCGAGTTGAAATCCGCATGACGGAGATGATCTCTTCGTCATTTAATCCGATCAGCATGCCTAAGCGCATGACCTCTTTTTCGCTTGCCGTAAAATGGTATCGATCCCCGAACGCCTCGCAAAACTTCACTTCTTTGGCATTGTCCGTGCTAACGACTTGCCATTCCGATTCTTTAAGCAGCACCGGCCAGACTCTCCTTCCGATATTAGGCCTGTCGAATTTTGCTTTCTTTCGCTATGATAGAAACAAAGTATTAGCAGATTTAGGCAAGTCGTATTTGTTTTGTATGAATTTGCCTAATAATGCTTTAACTTAATCGGGGGTGTCCAGGCCCATGTTCCGGTCGCTGCGCTTGAAAATCGTAATCGCGATAATCCTCTTCAACATGCTTACGTTTGCAGCAATGAACTTCATTAATTACAAAACTTCGAATCGTCAATTGAACGATCAGCTCATTCAGATCAGTATGACGAATCTGGAAAGCACGGTCAGCAATCTGAATGCGATGCTATCGATGCGGATCAAAGAGGTCGAACTTCTCAGCCGATCGTTCCCGGATCGGATCGGAACGTTGAACGAACAATTGGCATTCCTCAAGCGCGAAGCACCCAAGACGAATTTGCCGGTAAAGCAAATCGGCATCGCCGGATCCGATGGTCGCATGACGTTAACCGACGGAACGATTCTGACCGTAGGCGGGATGCAAGCTTTTCAGAAAGCAATTTTCGGTATCGGAGCCTTCTCGGATATGATGCTGGATTCCCAGGACTATCCCGTATTTTGGGTTATGGTCCCTTATTATGACTCAGAGAACCGCCCTCTCGGCGTCATCGGAGTAGCGCTCGATTCCCCTCGGATTTTCAGGGAGCAATTGCGGCTCCGTTACGATCATTTCAAGACGAGCTCGATTACGCTGGTCGATCGGGATACGAACGTCCTGTACGATGCGGACGTCTCGCTCATTCTGAAAAGGAATTACGCCGAAGACGAACCGCATGCGCGCGAATTAATCGAACAATTACACACCCGCGAGAAAGGCTACGGAGAATATCGCCTGTTCGGCCAGACGCAGAAATTATTTTACGCCAAATTGCCGGGTTTGAATTGGTTTGCCGTTTACTCGGTTGCAAAGAACGAATTCGAGGCGCCTCTGAGGCATTCCGTTTGGCTGAATATGGTTCTGATCGCGCTTACGGAGATCGTTCTTGGCGCCGTCTTCTATTTCATGACCCATCGCTCGATTATTAACCGTTTAAAACAAGTCGTCGAGGTGACCCAGAAGGTCGCCGCGGGCAACTTCTATCCGCAACCGCTGCAAATTCGCAGCAGTGACGAGTTGGGGGCGTTAGCCGATTCCGTAAACGGCATGATCGACAATTTGCAAGAGCTTTTCGAGCCTTTCCAAGCATTTATCCGCCACAATCAATACGCGATGATCGTGACGGATGCCGAGTTTTCCATCACTTCCTTCAATCAGCGGGCAGAGCAAATGCTCGGTTACGACGAGCAAGAAATCATCGGAAGAAAAACGCTGCTCCTCTGGCATGATCGGGAGCAGATTCGCGAACGCGCCGCGTTCTATTCGAAAAAGCTGGAGATTCCGATAGATTCGGACGAATCCGTGCTGTTCCTACTGGCGCGCAAAGACTTTCTGCCGAACTGGGAGTGGACCTGGATCGATCGTCACGGCGTACGGATGCTCGTCTCCTTGAACACGAGTATCATTCGCCATCCCGACGGCACGATCAAAGGATACGTTCTGATCGCAAGAGATATCAGCGAAATCAAACAAGCGACGGCGATGAATACGCGGCTTCTCGAAATCACGGAAAGCGCGCACGACATGATCGCTTCCTTCGATATGCACGGAAATATTTTTTATCTTAACCGGGCCGGGCATGCCTTTCTAGGAATATCGACGCTGAACGAGCTGAACAATCAATTGAATCAGTATATGGGACTTCCACTGACGGCAGAGTTCGCCGAAGGATTATCCGAAGCGCGGCAGCACGGCTATTGGCAAAGCGAGATCGATTTGATCAATGCGGCCGGCATCGTTCAGGCAGCTTCCATAACCGTCGTCGCCCATCGAAGCAAAGACGATCGGGAAATCTTCTATTCCACCATCGTCAGAGATATATCCGAGCAGAAGGAAACCCAGAAGCTTCTGCTTCAAGCCAAAGAAGCGGCAGTCCGAGCAAACGAAGCGAAGAGTTCGTTCCTGGCCAGGATGAGTCATGAAATCCGAACGCCGCTGAATGGAATTATTGGCCTTACCCATCTTCTTCGCCGTTCGGAATTGACCGAGATTCAGGCGGATTATTTGCGCCAGATCGCGGATTCCTCTCACAATTTGCTGAGAATATTGAACGACATCCTGGATTTCTCCAAGCTCGAAGCCGACAAGCTGGAGCTTGAAGAGGCGCCATTCCGTCTGGAAGAACTTTTACAAAGGCTGGCCGGTATGTTCTCCGTGCTGCTCGGTCCTAAACCGGTCGATTTTACGATTCACGCGGATCCGCAAATCCCGGAATGGCTGATCGGCGATCCGACCCGTCTCGAACAGATATTGCTGAATTTGGGCAGCAATGCAATCAAGTTCACGAATATAGGACTGATTGAACTTGAGATCATCTTACTTGCGGTGAAAGACGATCGTGCGCATCTGCAATTCCGCGTCAGGGACACCGGCATCGGAATGACAGAAGAGCAGCGCGACAAGCTGTTTAAGCCGTTCGTGCAAGCCGATGAGAAAACAAGCCGCAAATATGGAGGTACCGGTCTCGGACTTGTTATCTCGCACACGCTTGTGAATCGAATGGGCGGAACGATTGCCGTGGAAAGCGAATACCATGTCGGCAGCGCCTTCAGCTTCGATCTGGTTTTGCCGATCGCTCATCGGGTTTCGGCTTCAGTAAAGCCGCAATTTCCCGGACTGAAGGTCATCGTTCTTGAAGATCAGAATCGGGTTGCCGAACACTGGCGTATTCTACTCTCCTCGTTCGGCTGCGAGACGGTCGCTTTAACCTCCTGGGAGCAAACGAAAGTTCTTCTAGGTGAGTCCGAGTGGGATGTCGTCATCATCGATATGGAAACGGGAGACATGCACGGGGAGGAAACGTGGACGGAATGGAAGACAGCGCTCGATGCGTATGGAATCAAATCGATCTCTTCAACGACTTTATTAGGCCGTGACGCCTTGCAGATGCTTCCGGACGCGATCAAGCCGGACGCCGTACTCGTCAAGCCTTCATCTTCGCTCCAGATTCAACAGGCGTTGCAAGTCGTCAGCGAATCGAGCTCGTCCAAGTCGGGAATCGGGGCGAATTCGACAAGGTCTCGGATATCGGATACGTATCGGTCAATCCCCGTATTAACAGAACTCCATTCGCGAATATGGGTCGTCGATGACCAAATTGTAAACCGCTTGGTCGTCAACCAATTGCTGAGCGCATACGGCTTCGAAGCGGAAATGATGGAAAGCGGATCGGAAGCGGTCGCTCGCGCCATGTCGGAGCCGGTAGCGCCGGATTTAATTCTGATGGACTTGCATATGCCGGATATGGACGGCATCGAAGCGACAGCCTTCATTCGCGAACGGTATACCGCGGATCAATTGCCGATTATCGCTCTGACAGCCGATGTGACGGAAGACATGCATACCCGGTGCAAAGAGGCGGGCATGAACGATATCATCACGAAACCGATCGACCCGGAAGTGTTGTTTGCCGTTCTTCGCAAACATCTCCCTAGTCTTCCGCCCGCCCGCGCGATTGATATCTCCGGTCATATGCACGAACAATGGCCTGAATTCGCAGGGCTGGACATCCCGCTCGCTCTTCAACGGCTGGGCGGCAAGAGCAAGGTGTATCTGCAACTGTTGGACAAGTTCCTGCAGCAGCACTCCCAAACGCGGAGTCGTCTAGTACGGTTCCTGGACGAGGGCAATCGCGAAGCCGCGACCCGCCTTGTCCACTCTCTTGGCGGAGCAGCCGGTCACCTTGGCGCAATTGCGATTCAGGAAGCCGCAGCGGCGCTGGAGATAGACCTAAAAAACGTTCAAGAATCGAAGGAAGCGGAGGAAAACCTTTTTCAGGCGCTGGAATCGGGATTGGAGGCGATCGCGAATCTCCTTCGGCAAAAAAGGGGTTAGACGAACGAGGATCGACATTATATAATAGATTTACAAGTAAAATGTTAGCTAAATATGAGCATTCCTAACAATTCAAAAGGGTGTGATATGACGTTGACTAGAGTGCTTGTTATCGAAGACGATCCTATCATTGGTGAAATGCTCACCCTATACCTTGCCGAAGAAAATTTTGAAGTACGCAGAGTTGAAACCGCGCGTGAAGGCAAATCTGCGCTGTGCGACTTTCTTCCCGATATTATGTTGCTAGATCTGATGCTGCCGGATGCGAGCGGCACGGAGCTGTGCGCCGAATTCCGGCAGCTCACTGCAGTGCCGATCATCGTCATCTCCATGAAGCCGTCCGTGACCGCGCGGATTCAAGCGATCAGCTATGGCGCCGACGACTACCTGGTTAAGCCGTTCAGCATGCAGGAGCTCAAAGTTCGGATGGAAGCCGTGCTTAGAAGAACGAGCAGCCTGTCTCCCGTCGCACAGCCGATCGCCGTTTCGCAACTATCCGGCTCCGCTCCATCCTCCATGGACGATCAACACGGACTTGCACTCGATCTTGAACGCAGAACGATCGTGCTCGATGGCGTACATATCGAAACGACTTTTTCCGAATACGAGATTATGAAGCTTTTCTACCAGCATCCGAATCGCGTATTCACTCGGGAAGAATTGATTAACGCGGTGCGCGGCATCGATTCATTCGTTAACGACAGAGCCATCGATGTTCACGTGACCAACCTACGGCGTAAACTGGAGAAAAATCCGAAAGAACCGCAATTTATCAAAACTGTATGGGGCGTTGGGTATAAGTTTCTGAAAGGATGACGCTCCCCCTTGCCTCTTCGCAACGGAAAGTGGGTGTCCCAAAAAGCAACCTATAGAACACTCTCAGCAGTAAATAGGATGATATTTATTAGAAATTGAGGAGCAAAGCGGTTTGTTTTCGCTTAGCTCCTCGGTTTTTTGCGTCTATACTGGCTTTCTTGTGTAGATTGTGGGCTAGGGAAAGCCACCCGACCTCGAGGCTTACTTTGGGAAAGCCTCGAAGCAGAAATCTTTTAAACCCACGGTTGTTCTTCAAAGCGCCAAACACGGGCTCCGGCTCAATCATGCGCCTTACGGACAGAGCATAGCCTTCTTCACTTCTGAGTCTTTGACTAGCTTGGTTCTTAGGCATAAATGATGATCTTGGTAAGCATCTTAGGGTGATAGCTGTCTCGTCCGCCACCGGGATAAGCGGCAGCAAAGATGCTGTCGCTAAGTTGGTTTACAGCGGTGTTAACAATACGCACGAGGTGATTTTGAGGAATGTCTTCCTCCAAGTCTATGGGCAGGTAAAGTTGGTCCATGGTATATTGAATGTACAAAGAAACCGTTCCTTTCGAAAATGGCGGGTCGCACTTCCATTTTACTAAAGAACGGTTTCTTTTTGTGTTATGATGCGGATTTTGACGAATTGACGATGATAAAAAGGGGCATGTGTCTCTTGAAGGAGCGAAGCGTTTGCCTCTTGTGGGCGTGAAAACTCCTTGCAACGAGTTTACCAATTCAGATTTTCACGACCACAACAGCAACCGTAAAGAGACACATCCCCACAAAATATTAATCGACAAGTAGTATGATGAGGGTGTCCCTCAGCCAATGACTTCTGGGACACCTTCTTTCCGTTGTCTTCCTTACTTAATCGCCGTCGATGATCTCACGCAACGCTTCGATGAACGTGTCCATCTCTTCGTCCGTGCCGATGCTCACACGCAAATATTGGTCGATCCTCGGCTTGTTGAAATAACGTACTAGAATGCCCTTATCTCTCAATGCAGCGAATAGTTCTTTAGCGGATCTATGCAAATGTTTGATGAAAATAAAATTCGCTTTCGATTCGATCGTTTCGAAACCAAGCGGCTTGATTGCTTCTACCGTCCGGTCCCTCGTCGCCGTTACCTTGCGCGTCGTTTCTTCGAAATACGCCCTGTCTTCTATCGCGGCGATCGCTCCCGCCATCGCCAGACGGTCCAACGTATAAGAATTGAAAGAATTTTTAACCCGGTTCAACCCTTCGATCAGATCCGGATGGCCCATCGCCATGCCTACGCGAAGACCGGCTAGCGACCGCGACTTCGATAGCGTCTGAACGACGAGCAAGTTCGGATACTCCTTCACGAACCGTACGGCCGATTCTCCTCCGAAATCGATATATGCCTCGTCGACGATGACAACCTGATCTTTGTTCGTCTCCAGAATTTCTTGAATTTCATCAATGAGTAAATATCTGGCCGTCGGCGCATTGGGATTCGGAAGAACGATTCCCCCGTTCGGAACGTTGTAATCGCGGGCCTGAATCCGAAACTGTTCGTCGGTCGGAACCGTCTCGAACGCTAGACCGTATAATTGGGCATACACCGGGTAGAACGTATAGGTAATATCGGGAAATAGAATCGGTCTGGATGCGCTGAAAAAAGCAGGAAACGCGAATGCCAATATTTCATCCGATCCGTTTCCAACGAAGATATGCTCGCTCGTCAACTCGAAATATGCGGCGATCGTCTCTCTCAATGCATCGCATGACGGATCTGGATACAGACGCAGATCGGCACCTGCCGCGGAGCGAATCGCCTCGATCGCTTTCGGGGATGGCGGATAAGGATTCTCGTTCGTGTTTAGTTTAATATACTTTTGATCCTTCGGTTGCTCCCCGGGTACATACGGAACCAGGGAAGCTGTTAATTCGCTCCAATACCGGCTCAAATCCAAACCTCCTAAACATGGCCTTTCGCCCGTCGGGCAATGGTCGCATGTCTTATCTCATCTTATCTGATTATACCTTCCGCACCTCAAATAGGCGATTGATAACGGCCTGAGACGATACCCGATTCCTCGAAACGATTCCCTGACTGCTTCAGGATTGAAATATTTTCTCCTTCTGCTCCCGTCCACTTGAATCCGAGCGCGATCCCGTCCGAGGTTCTGGCGGCGAACAAGATCGAGAACATGCGTGAATTAAGCTCCGATTGATCGTCCACCCGCCAAGTGGAATTGGCGTCGTACTGGGCGGGATAGTCCATGAACGTCAACTCGTCGCCGTCCGAGAGAACGAGACTAGCCAGCATTTGGTCTCCCCACCTTTTGAATTGAACGACGGAGACCTGCTGGCCTTCATCGGTTTTCGCGAGAAGCCAGCCGCGTTCGATTGCCCGTCCCTTCACTTTGACGATCGCTTGGGCGACATCGGCCGGAATATCCTGAACTTCCATTTCCTCTAATGGAATTAAAGAGCGGACGTCGAACTGCTCGTCGCTGACCAAATAATAACTTGCGTCGGGCTTGGCCACACCGTCGACGACGTCGTAAATATCACCCTCAAGGTTGCTGAAGTTATGCGCGGATTGTCTGCCGTTATCCAGTTCCGTCCGGGATTGGTGCTTCGCGTAACGTATGTTCAGCACGTTGCCGTTATCGCCGATCGCCAGATTATAGAGCTGCATCTCTTTCTCGGCGGCGTGAGCTTCCTCCGGCTGCCGCGCGAGCGTAATTAATTTCTTCCCTTCCCCGTCCGCAAAGGCAAACAAGTCGGACAACTTACTCATATCAAGCTGCGCTGAAGGATCATGAGGCATGGAAGTTGCTGAGGGCGGCGACTGTTCCGACTTCGAGGCGATCGCGGGCGAAGAATTCGCGGTTTCGGTTCCGGTCGCGGATTTCCCTCTGCATCCCGTGAGCATGACTGATATCGCGAGAATAAACAGCAGCATCTTGGGTTTCAAGCTGTAGCCTCCTTGTCGAAGTCCGTACGTATATATTTTCATTCCAGGTTAGGTCTCCTTAATCGATTCTCATCCTATTATAACATTTGAATGCGCATCTATTGAAATCGTTGAGTTTTACGTCCTTATACGATTATAATAAATTTTAGTGTGTTTATCGATATATAGAAAAAGGTGTCTGATTATGAGCATTCTAACGGTTAAAAATTTATCTCACGGATTCGGCGACCGTGCTATATTCAACGATGTATCCTTCCGCCTGCTCAAAGGCGAGCATGTCGGACTTGTTGGCGCGAACGGCGAAGGCAAATCGACGTTCATGAACATTATTACGGGCAGTCTGGAACCGGACGCGGGCAAGGTTGAATGGGCGAAGAAGGTTCGCGTCGGATATTTGGATCAACATTCCGTCTTGCAGAAGGGGATGACGATTCGCGACGTGCTGCGCGGGGCGTTCCGTTATCTCGTTGATCTCGAGACGGAGATGAACGGGATGTACGAGAAGATGGGTTCAGTGTCGCCCGAAGAGCTGGAGCAATTGCTTGAAGAAGTCGGGACGATCCAAGACATTCTAACGAACAACGATTTCTATTTGATCGACGCCAAAGTCGAGGAGATCGCCCGCGGGCTCGGTTTGGGCGATATCGGCCTGGATCGGGACGTTCACGATCTGAGCGGCGGGCAACGGACAAAGGTGCTGCTTGCGAAGCTATTGCTGGAGAAACCGGACATCCTGCTCTTGGACGAACCGACCAACTACTTGGATGAGCAGCATATCGAGTGGTTGAAGAGATACTTGCAGGAGTACGAGAACGCCTTTATCCTCGTCTCTCACGACATTCCTTTCTTGAATAGCGTGATCAACCTCATTTATCATATGGGCAACCAGGAGCTCAACCGCTACGTTGGAGATTACGATAACTTCGTCCAACTGCATGAGGCGAAGAAACAGCAGCTCGAATCCGCGTATAAGCGCCAGCAGCAGGAGATCGAGGATCTCAAAGATTTCGTAGCCCGCAACAAAGCTCGCGTATCGACTCGCAACATGGCGATGTCTCGTCAGAAGAAGCTCGACAACATGGAGGTCATCGAGCTTGCCAGAGAAAAGCCGAAACCGGAATTTCATTTCAAGGAAGCACGAACGTCCGGAAGACTTATCTTTGAAGCGAAAAATCTGGTGATCGGCTACGAAGAGCCTCTCTGCCGCCCCATCGACCTTCTGATGGAACGCGGCCAGAAGATCGCCATCGTCGGCGCCAACGGCATCGGGAAAACGACGCTGTTGCGAAGCCTGATCGGCGAACTCCCTTCGTTATCAGGAACAGCAAAGCAAGGCGAAAACCTGTTTGTCGGCTACTTCGAACAGGAGATCAAATCGATCGAAGATGAGACGTGCATCGAAGCGGTGTGGAAGCATTTCCCTTCCATGACTCAATTCGAAGTACGCGCCGCGCTGGCGAAGTGCGGATTAACGACGAAACACATCGAAAGCAAAGTTGCCGTCCTCAGCGGCGGCGAGAAAGCAAAAGTTCGCTTGTGCATCCTCATAAACAAGGATACGAACGTACTTGTGCTCGACGAGCCGACGAACCATCTGGACGTCGATGCGAAGGACGAATTGAAACGCGCGCTCAAAGCGTACAAAGGCAGCATTTTGCTGATTAGCCACGAACCGGAGTTTTACCGCGACGTCGCGACGGACGTATGGAATTGCGAATCGTGGACGACCAAAGTGTTCTAAAAAGATATACGGACCGCTGAACAAGCATGGGCTTGCGAAGCGGTCCGTTTATTTTAAACCTGCACCTTCAGACCCATCAATACCAAGTCCCGATCGACGCCGTCGAGCGTAGCCACCCCTGGAAGCAAGCCCCATTGCTCGAAGCCGAATTTGCGCAGCAGCGCTATACTCGGTTCGTTATGGCCGAACACAAGAGCGACGATATTGCGGATGTTCAAACGCGGGCATTCTTCGATCGCCTTCCGCAGAAAAATAGACCCGATTCCTTGGGAGCGGTTTACCGGAGAGATATAAATGCTGATCTCGGCCGTCGCATCGTAAGCTGCCCTGCTATGAAAGCTGGAGAAGCTTAGCCAAGCAATTATTCGGCCTTCCGCTTTCATTACCCACAACGGACGAGACTGCTCGGAATGTTCATAAAACCAGTTCTCCCTGCTTTCGACCGTCACGGGTTCCAAATCCGCAGTGACCATCCGGCTGGGGATCGTGGAGTTGTAAATATCGACAATCGTTTCCAGATCATCTCTTGTCGCATGAACGATCTCATAAGTCATCTGCATGTGCCGTTCCTCCAAGGCGTACGTATTTCTTCGTTTCCCCCAATTATACGGCTTTTCCTAGGAGGTTGCATACATTCGCGCCTTCCACTGCATGCTAATTCGGAGTATGTTGATCAAGGAGCGGTGATCCGAGATGCCAACGTCTTCCACGAATTGCGATTTCTCGCCCATGAAAAAAATCATCAAGGATGATATTCAGCAAATGATCTCTAAGCTGGACAAGATTTGCAACATATTGGACAACGAAGATCAATGTCTCCTCGGAGAGTTCGAGAACATTAAAAAAGACTTCCTCCGTATCGAAACCAGCGCCGCAACCTTTTATTTGAACTGTTATCTCTCCCCATTCATCGAACGTTATTCGGACTTATCGCTAACGATCCAAAGCTTGTCCGACAGAAGGCACGGGGCGTTGATCGCCGTGGAGAGAAGCGATCCTCTCGATTCGTTGCTGCAGACCGGTATTCCGATCGGCGCTCCAGTGACCCATTCGCTGCTCGAATCGATTTTCTATCCCGGGAGCCCGCTGCATGACGGAGCCGTCCTGATCAGAGCCAATCAGATCGTCTCCGCGAAGAACATTCTGCCTTTGACTTCTGCTCAGGGAAACGGCATCACGGGCACGCGACATCGGGCCGCCGTCGGATTATCCGAGATGAGCGACGCCATCGTTCTTGTCGTATCCGAGGAAACGGGCAGAGCTTCCTTCGCCAACAAAGGTTACCTCTACCCGGTCATTTCGCCATAAAATTTTGTTTTCCGAGCGGAGAAGTGGAGTTTAACTCCCCGGTTTGTTGAAAATACTATTTAGCAATCCGTAAGATCTATCCGGGAGGACCGCTATGGAAGCTCGAAAAAAATGGGATATTCTCTCCATCTCGTCGATTCCGTTATCGATGACGTTAGCCAATTCGATGCTTATACCCGTTCTGCCCGCGATGCAAAAAGCGCTTAGAATTACTCCCCTGCAGGCCAGTCTGATCATTACGGCTTACGCGGCCGTAGCGATCTTATTCATTCCGATTGCCGGATACTTGTCGGATAGGTTCAGCCGTAAAGCGGTTATTCTTCCTTCGCTCCTGATCGTATCCGCGGCCGGCGCGGGAGCGGGCATCGTCGCCACGATCGGCTCTGAGCACGCATACGGATACATCATGGCGGCGAGACTCGTTCAGGGACTCGGCTCGGCCGGATGTTTTCCCGTCGTGCTGCCTCTGGTCGGCGACTTATTCAAAAAGGAAGAAGACGTCAGTGCGGGCTTGGGACTCGTTGAAACCGCGAATACGTTCGGCAAAGTCGTCAGCCCGATACTGGGTGCGGCGTTCGCGATCTGGACTTGGTATGCGCCATTTTATGCCATTCCTGTGTTTAGCCTGATCTCATTCTTACTCGTCCTGTTTTTCGTGAAATCCCCCTCTTCTCAAAACGAAGAAGATGCAGACAAGACTGGTCTCGGCGAATTCATCAAGTCAATCGGAACAATATTCCGGGCGAAAGGCAAATGGTTGTCCGGCATCTTCGCGATCGGCGGCATCAGCATGTTCGTTGTGTTCGGGAGTTTGTTTTTTCTGTCGGAGTCTTTGGAGACGCGTGGCGTTAAGCCGCTGATAAAGGGGTTGGTGCTGGCTATTCCTTTGGCCGGCTTATGTTTGGTTTCCTTTTTAAGCGGCAAATGGATCGGACGTAACAAACGCACGATGAAATGGACCAGCCTTGTCGGTTTGGGGCTTGCGTTTGCCGCGTTGCTCCTTCTCGCAATCGTCAGGCGGGATCAAACCTGGTGGGTTGTATTAATGCTTGCCGTCGGTTCCTCGGGGATCGGAGCGGCATTGCCGAGTCTTGACGCGTTGATCACGGAAGGCATAGACAAAAAACAGCGAGGCACGGTCACCTCGCTGTATAGCAGCATGCGGTTTATCGGAGTGGCCGCCGGTCCCCCAGTCAGCGCCTTACTCATGAAGGGATCGATGTCCGCACTGTTCTATGTCTCGGCTGGGAGTTTGGTCGTAGCCGTGTTGATTAATACGTTCGCGATCCGCCCCGGTCAGGTGAGTTGAATAAAATCTCCGATCGTACGATACAACAGCGATTTCTCCGTATTGCGGATATCGTGGCCGGAGCGTTCGAAAGTAACCGCCCGCAAATCGTCGCTCAATTGGCTATAGCACTTTAGCTCTTCGTCGTTCAATAGGCTATCCTCGAGTCTACCCCGCAGTACAAGGAGCCTTTTGTTCGTCTTCTTGCCAAAACGGATCGGCGTGGATTCTTTGCCAATTCCTCTGACGGCCTCCGGCCTGATGTTTCGTTGTCTGGAGAAAGGCACCAAGTATTGCAAAATATACTCTTCCGGCCATTCGGTCGCCATCGCCTTGTGCTCTGCCGGATAATCTTGCATGATCATCGACATGATGCCTGACGGGTATTTCTCGGAGTAGCCTATAGCGTACGACACGCCTCGGGAATTCGCGTAGAGGTGGAACCGGTTCAGATCAGCATGATCTACGACGGCGCGAATGTCTGCGACATGATGCTCGAGATCGTATCCGCTCTCCGGCGTTCCGCTTTGTCCTCGTCCCCGGAAGGAGAGCGCGATACACTTTCGGGGGGATAAATAAGCCATGAGATCCGCATACTCTTCCGCCGTCTCGGACAAGCCGGGGCAGATCAGCAGAGGGACTGAAGATGATTCTTCGTGCGAGATCAAATAATGCACTGCGACTTCCCCATTCTTCGCAAATCTCGATTGGATCGCCATCTCTCTCCCGCCCCTTCCGTCTTCTCGTTGCAACCATTATTACCTATTCCTTCCGTTTCGTCAAAAAAAAGAGCCGCCCCTCAACGACTTTCGGGCAGCTCCAGATTTAATTAACATCGTTAAACGTATTTCGCCAGCAGATTTTCGTACGCCGATTTCGGGCGCAGCCCGATCAGCTTCTCCACGGGCTCGCCGTTATGGAACAGCAGCACCGTCGGCATCGACATCACGCCGAATCGCGATGCCGTCTCCGGCGATTCGTCGCAATCGACTTCGATCACCGCAAGCTTCTCGCCCTGCTCTTCTCCGAGCTCTTCGAGAATCGGCTTCAGCGTTTTGCATGGCGGGCACCATACGGCGCCGAAATCGACCAGCGTCAATCCCTTTTCCCGGATGCTTTCCTGGAAAGTGTCATCGTTAAACGTGACCATCATCGTTATTTCCTCCCGATACCAGGTTAGTTTCTTCCCGTATCGACCGGATGCGGTCCAGCAAATTCGATCGGATCTGGCTAAGCTCTCGGATTTGACCGTCGATCTCGGCAAGCTTTCGCTCGTAGACGGGCAGAACCTCTTCGCAGAACGCTTCCTTGTTCTTAAGTACGCAGTGCAGGAAACTGGCGATCTGCTCCGTCGAGAGGCCAAGCGCCAAGTAAAGCCGGATCGTTCGTACTTGCTCTTCCGCCAAGGGGGAGAACTCTCTGTAACCGTTATCTCCTCGTACCGGCGTCAGCAGTTGCATCTTCTCGTAATACCGAAGCGAACGGATACTGACGCCGGTTCGCGCGGATAATTCGCCGATTTTCATTTCGTTTCCCCCTTGCAGGTCGGATACGAACCTAGTATAAACCCTGACATCAATGTCAGGGTCAAGTACCATTTTACCAGGTATCCGGATTTATGATTAATCCCTTTCGTAGATGGAGCCAGAGCGGCTAGCGTAAAATTCGGCATACACCTTCTCAGCGTAGGCGTCCGTCATGCCGGAGATGTAGTCGGCGGCCAACCTCTCCCAAGACCACTTGTCTTTCTGGGCTTCATAGCTTTCCAGCCAATCCGGCGGAATGATCAAACGCCCGGATTCGTAATGCTTGAAACTCCCCCACAAGCGCTCGATCATGACTTCACTGCGCTTGTGCAAACGCTGAACCCGGAAATCCTTGATCAGCGTCACCCAGGCCAGTTTCTTTAATATTTCAATCGTGCGTAGAAGCTCCCAATCTTGCTGGCCATCCCGTACGAGCGTAACTTTTTTCCATCCACTTCCCGGATCGTCAAGGATGCCGACCTCGCTCGCGAACGTACGCACCCAGCGCGCTTTCATCTCCCTACGGGTGCGCGAAGGCTCGCGATCGCATTCCGCGTAGATCGTCTCCCATTGCTCGTAAAACCGGATCAGGACTTGCTTCACCATTGCGGCTTGATCGATGCCTTTCCAATCTTCGGCGGAATAGCTGGGATCCTCCGTGATCTCTTGCAGCACGTGCGCGACGACGCGATCGTCTTCGAAGAATCCTCTGTCCATCGGGATTTTGCCTGCGCGAATGCCGTCCTCCAGATCGTGCGTCGAATAGGCGATGTCGTCACTTAGATCCATGAGCTGAGCTTCTAGCGTCGCGCAGCCTTCCGGCATTTCCCAAGTCCGGCGGAGGAAATCGATGCCTTCCCATTCTTTGCGGTATACGCCTTTCTGCCTGCCGGGATCGTCGATGCAAAAAGGATACTTGTTAATCGCCAGCAACACGGATGCCGTCAAGTCAAGTCCGCTGTCGCTGCCCGCACGTTTCTCCAGAAACATCAGAAGCCGGAAATTTTGCGCGTTGCCTTCGTATTTCAATCCGTGCTCTTCTTGCAACAGCCGATTGAGCACTTCTTCCCCTTTGTGCCCGAATGGAGGGTGTCCGAGATCATGCGCGAGCGAAGCGCATTCCACGACTTCGGGATCGATCATGAGGCCGGGATGCTCTTTGCGCTCAAGGAAAGCATACTGCTTTCCCAAGCGTCTGGCGACTTCCCTGGCGATTTGCGACACTTCCAGGGAATGCGTCAGCCTTGTCCGGTAATAATCGCCGGAACCCGCGCCAAACACTTGCGACTTCCCTTGCAATCTGCGAAAAGCGGGAGATTGAATCAATCTCGCGTAATCCTTCTCGTATTCGTCGCGATCCTCTCCGGAATGGACGTTCTCTGTATCGTATAATCTCATTTTCCTGACGTTCATGCGACGACCTCTTTCCCGGAGATTCTTATTAAAAGTTGAAGATGTTCGCTTTCTTTTCCACGAATTGATCTTGTATGAGATAGGTCCACGTTCTGGACGGTGCTTTGAGCCCTTCCTTCTCCCAATCGATCTCATCCGCCGTACCCGCTGTATTCAGCTTGCTCAGCGCCTTCGCCGTATCCTGCTCTATTTTGTCGGGCAATTGTTCGAAAGCGTGGATGATCCGATGATGGAATTCATCCGCCGGATTCCGGTTTGCAAGGCTTTCCAGATGGATGCCTTCGCGGATATAGGACACATACGCCAGATGATCGGACCAACTGCGATCCATATAGTAAAGCCTCACATGCTTTTCCGCGGCGCTCATCGTATCGTCGTTCCACAGCACCGCTTCACGCTGCTCATGATGAATTCTGCGCTGCTCTTCGACCATGTCCGAATATTTGTTCAGCGTCTTGCGCATTTCGAAATTTTGGCCCATGACGATCCGCTGAATGTGCTCCATTTTCTTATGAAACACCGACGCGGACAGTTCTTCGTCCTGTTTGTTTGTCCGATACGCAGCCGGAATCGCCTTCTCGATGCCGAACCGGTTGATCAGTTCGTCTTCCAGGCAGACGTAGAATCGGGATGAGCCCGGGTCTCCTTGCCTTCCGGAACGTCCCCTAAGCTGATTATCGATCCGCGCGCTTTCGTTCATATGCGTTCCGATGACGTACAGTCCGCCAAGCTCGGCAACCTGGTCGGCTTGTCTCGGATCGCCGCCTCCCAGACGGATATCGACACCGCGCCCCGCCATATTCGTCGAAACCGTAACCGCGCCGAGTTCGCCCGCTTTCGCGATGATCTCCGCTTCTTTCTCGTCGTTTTTCGCGTTTAGCACATGGCACGGTACTTTCGCCTTTTTCAGCTCTTCGGCAAGTTGGTCGGACTCTTCCACGCTGCTCGTCCCGATGAGAATCGGGCGCCTCGTCGCGTGAACTTCCGCGATTTCTTTCACGAGCGCATTTAGTTTCGCTTCCTTGTGTGTATAAATCCGGCTATCGTGATCGATCCGGATATTCGGACGATTCGGCGGAATTTCGACGACGTTCAAGTTGTACGTTTCCTCGAACTCGTCCGCGGAATCCTGGGCCGTCGCGGTCATGCCGCTAATTTTCGGATATAGGCTAAGCAAATGCTGCAGCGTTATCGTGCCCAGAATTTTGCCCGAAGACTTCGTCTCGATGCCTTCCTTCGCCTCAACGGCAGCTTGAAGGCCGTCTGGCCAGTGCCGGTTCTGCGCGACCCGCCCCGTGTATGGATCGATAATCTCCAGTTTGCCGTCGCGAATGACGTAATCGACGTCTCTTTTGAGCAGCGATTCCGCATGAATCGCACAATTTAATGCCGTTAATAGATGGCTGTTTCGGGCTTCATAGAGATTGCCCGTTCGCAATAAGCGCTCCGCCTTTTCCGAGCCGGCTTCGGTCAGAAATACGTTACGCTTATTCTCGTCGAAATCGTAATCTTCGCCGAGCGCAAGTTCCTTGGCGATCTGTGCCATCCGGCTTCCGTCATTCCCCGAAGACGCGACCTCGCCGGCGATGACGAGCGGAACACGCGCCTCGTCAATTAACAAAGAATCGGCTTCATCCACGATTGCGTAATGAAACGGTCGATGCACGATATCGCTAGTTTTCATCGCGATCGTATCGCGCAAATAGTCGAAGCCGGCTTGCTTCGCCGTGACGTAAGTAATGTCGGCCGCATAAGCGTTTTGCCGTTCTTCGATCGTCATTCCTTCCTTAACCGAGGCAACGGTTAGCCCTAGGAACCGATAGACGGGACCCATCCACTCGGCATCCCGTCCGGCCAAATAATCGTTAAACGTCAGCACGTGCACGCCTTTGCCTTGCAGCGCGTTCAAGTAGGCGGGCATGACCGCCGCGAGCGTCTTGCCTTCTCCCGTATGCATCTCGACCATGTTGCCTTCATGCAGCGCGGCGGCGGCCATCATCTGAACATCAAACGGCCGCATGCCGAGCACGCGGCTCGCCGCTTCGCCGGCGATCGCAAACGCCTCGACGAGAACCTCGTCCAGGGATTCGCCTTCCTGCACCCTCATCTTCAGCTTCAACGCTTCGGCCTTCAGCCGCTCATCGTTCAAATCTTGCATATTAATTTGGCTGATCGACTTCAGCTTGTCCGAGAAATGTTTAAGCTTATGTTGAACGAAACGGTCTTTCACTTTTTGTACGAGCCTGCTGGCAAAATTCATCGAAACAATCCTCTCTCCTAAAAGTCGATGTTGATCTTATTATAGGGATTGCGCGGAATAAATCATAGTGCGGTTTTCCAGCCATATATCCTTGAAATCGATCCATCCGAGAGAGTTAAAGCCGACACCTTTTACCGCCGGGTGGACGTAAGTGTTCATTTTTTTGTGCAGGATAAAAGTGACATGCGCCTCGTCGCGCAATCGATTTTCGATTCCGTCCAATAGCTCGCGCCGTTTTCCGGGATCTTGGCAAGCCAACGCGTGATTGATTTGTTGCGTGACCCATTCGTGGACATCCGGCCGAAGCATCTCTTTCAATAAATTTCCGGTCTGCTCATAATTCTCGATTTCGCATACGTCTTCGACTGCAAATACAAGACAAAACAGTATACAATCAACTTCGGGAAAAATGTCTCGTTTGCGGACCGAACCATGCGTCTCGATGAGAACTTTAGCGTTCACGCCGAATTCGGCGCAGCGCTTTTCGATCCACCTAGCGTCCGATTCATGCGCTCCGTACGTGCATAGGAGCAATTCTTCTCCGTTATACCCCGATTTTCGCAACAGCCGCCTGGCCTCTTCCTCATCCAAGTCCTCGTTCAAATAAGGCGTTTGTTCCGTGGGGCGAAACCCTCTTGCGGGATAGACCCGATCCTCCCCCAATTCGCGGATCATTTTCTTGCGATTAAGGAATAGCCCGAATGCTCTTCGAAAATCTATCGAGCTCTGAGGGCCTTGTTTTCTCGAATTCCAAGTCAGCAGCATGCTTCCGCGGCACAGCGACTCCATCTTGTGCCATGACGAGCTTTCGCTTGGATCCGCGGGCTTCTGGATATAGAGCAGTTGCTTCCATGTGGCGTTCTCAGACATAACGGCGGTTTCTTCAGGCATAAACGCGATCACGACTCGATCGAGATGCGCTCTTCCTTGATAATATTCCGTGTTCGCGACCATTTCGCAGCTGTCTCCCGACAAGCCAACGATGCGGAATGGTCCCGTACCGATCGGCTTTTTCCAGAATTGCTCATCATCTTCCTGCAGCAAATCCCTTGGCAATATCGACATGCCCGCTGAACTAGCGAACCGCGGAAAAATGGTATTTGGCCGCTCTAACATAATTCGTACGCAGCGGTCTCCCAGGCAAACGACTTCCCGGACCGAACGGACCAGCCAACTGGAGGGCTTAGCACCTCTCATTCGCTCAATTGTATACCGTACGTCTTCTGCCTGCAGTTCTCTGCCATGGTGGAATCGGATCCCTTTTCTTAAGTAAAACGTCCATTCCGATCCGTCCTCATTCGATTCCCAAAAGTGGGCCAATCCCGGTTTTAGCATACCGGTAGACGCGTCGTATTCCACCAATCGATCGTAAAGCTGTTTAATCATGTGCGCATCGAATGCGTAGTACACCTTCGAAGGATCCAATGTCCATATGCGATAATAGACCGGAAACCGCAGCGTATCCAACGTTTCGCTTCCGCTCGCACCCTCTGACTGGTAACCGAAATGATCGTTCAGCCATAACATGAATCGGTCGACCGTCGCAGCTCCCGCGCCGAACGTGCGAAGCATTTCGAACGCTTGTTTATACTCTCCTTTATCGGCTGTCTCTCGTGCCTTCTCTATCAAAAAAGGTTCCTTTTCCACCAAGAAAACGATCCGCGAAACATTGCCCCGACCTCTCCCGGAATGCCACTCGATCCATTTTTCTTCCGTCAGCCGCTTGATAATCATTTTGGCGTTGCGAGCGGTGCAAAATAATAGCTTCGAGATTTCTTCCGTCGTCGTTTCGATCTGTACGCCGATTTCGGTTTGATTGCCTATAGTGTTTAATAACATTAAATATCTTTCAACCGACGTCGACAATGCTTTCACTCCTTCGCATAATCGGCTGTTACGTTCAAAAGGGGAAATGGAATATAAAAACCGTTCACTTTTTTTCCTCTTTTTCATTCAGCATAATAAATACCAGAAGAGTTAGCAAGGAGTGGATAACAAATGCTGAATCATTATCATGACATGAGGAATTTATCGAAATCGCGCCAAGTGGAATGGGAACGGCTGATACAGGATACGGCACGGAAACGAGAGTATACGAAAGAAAAGCGCGAAAGCCGGAATCGGCCGCCATCTAGCAGTGATGTTCGGCGAATGCTTAGTTAAAAGATAAGCTGAAACAACAATTGCTGCATGCCATCTCAATCAATTACTCCGTAACTATTACGTATGTTCCTATGCTTCCGCTGCCGATGACGTCTTCGAAACCTTCAAACGGTACGCCTGTAATATTGATCTCATACTCCCCCGCCGGATATTTCTTAGAATCTAAAATTCCCATTATTTCATAGTCGCCATGATCGACTGCTACTGCGGCGCTTTTCCATACAACTTCATCCTTAAGGGAAAGCGTCGCAACCATTTTCTCCATTAAAGAACCGTGTCCCTGAATTTGAAACGTCTCGTTCAGACGGATCAACTCCGGAAACCGAAAAGGTGTTACCCCCGGCATCCACGACTTATAGTCGTTCTGTACGAACTCGAACAACGGTTCGGAATCGGCGAACGTTTCATTTCCATCTGAATCGCTAATCCATACTTTCCCCTCGACGGCTCTGCATTCCGCACCCGTATTTACGTACGTGCAATTCCAAGCTGGGCGAACCTCCTGAATCGTGCGGTTCTCATACACGATCTCGATCGCCATGCTCCGCTCATGAAGCGGCGGCGTCAATCCTTGTCCGTCGATGTTCTTTGCTTGGTCAATCCATTCGAGCAACCGCGACGCCAATTCTGGATTCTGATCCGCATACGCCGTATTCACGGTTTGCGAAGGTATCGGCGGGGACATGTAGATCCATTTCACCTGCCTGGTCGCCGTCCCGTCAGCCGCCTTCTCGAGTTTCGCCCCCTCCGCTATCGTCTGTTCGCCGCTGCTCCCCTTTATATCGCAAGAGACAATCAACGTGCAAGCCGCCAGTACTAGTACCGGCAACAGCAATAGCACCCGCGCTTGTATCCACACCGAATTTCCCACCCCCAACACCTCCGGAACCACTTCCCTCGTCTGACTTCTAAATGTATAAACGGATTTATTTCCAAAATGTTACCGAATTCACCAGCCTAATCCTCCCGAATAGTATCATCTATGAATGAGCTCCTCCTTTCGATCCTCTTCGTCAGTATCCCCTCCGCTCAGTAGCGCTCCTCTGTATCTGCCATTGACGGCGTCCGCCCTTCAATCCCCTCCGTCGGTATCCCCAACACTCAGTACCGCTACTCTGTTTCTGCCATTAACTCCATCCACTTTTTCAATCCCCTACGTCATTATCCCCTCCGCTCAGTTCTGCCCCTGTTTCTTCCACAGACCCATCCTCCTCTTAATTTCCTCTGTCGGTATCCCCTTCGTTCAGAACGTCGACTTTTCAGGTTTTTTTATCAAATTGTCCATTTTTATCTTTTGATAGGAACGTATGTTTGGTATAATGAAATAAGAACAAATGTTCCTTTTTTTTACGCCGAAAGGAGTTTTCTCCATGAATTTGCTCGGTTCCGATGAAAAATATAATTCGTTTTGCGCACAATTTACTCGGGAAGAAGACTGCTTTGGCATCTTGTTCAATCTAAAATGGCCGGAAGGTTTTCGTTGCCCGCACTGCCGGCACACCCATTTTTATCTCATTTCCACACGCAGATTGCCTCTCTACGAATGCCGTTCTTGCCGCTCTCAAACTTCTCTTATCGTAGGTACGATTATGGAGGGCAGCCGCACGCCATTGCATCTTTGGTTTCAAGCGATTTACCTCCATACGCAGCCTTTTGGCGTGAATGCGGTTCAGCTTGCCGAGGCCATCGGCGTTACCTACAAGACCGCTTGGCTGATCGGACATAAAATTCGGCACGCAATGGTTCAAGCCGAGTCGAAAAGACTCCTCACGGGCATCGTACGCATCTCCGATACGGTTTACAGCCGTCGCTATACTGGGTCTTTTGAATGGCATAGGCAAGAACAACCGCTTCTAATCGGCGCCTCCGGCAACGAGAACGAGCAACTGAAGCCCATCATCGTTAAACTCCAATCCAAAACGCCGCTGAAGAACAACTACGACTTTCCCGATCCGTTTCCATTTATTCGCGATCATGTAGACCCGCAATCCGCGCCTCAAACCATTATTACTAGAAGGTATGGTAAAAATAGAAACAATGCGCTAGCTAGCATGGGCCACAAAGTCACCTGGTGGATCGCCAGAGTGTACCGCGGTATTGGGCCGAAGCATCTACAACGCTACCTAGACCAGTTTTGTTATGTGTACAATCGAATTTCGAGCACTCTATTCGAACAACTGATTTCGGATTGCACCATATCCAAGCGTATTACTTATTCGGCTCTGACCCAATCTTCTGCACGATCCATCCGACCAACTCGCGTTGCACGCACAGCCGTTCCAGTGGTTAGTTAAGCTTTTGTATTATTAATTTACTGACTACGATCTACTTTATTTGACATGGTTATTTCTTGCCATAAGATTTACCCGATCTTAACGTTGAAGTCTCACAGAGTTTCTTTGCATGATTTGGTCTTTTCATGAGGGCATTCCATGCATTCTTTTTACCTGAGTAATCGGGATACCTGGAAGCGAAATAGAGACGAGGTTAAGGTGAAGTAAAATCGAACTAAAGGCAGAAGTGACTACGAAGGAAAGAGATACATTCTGGCAGCTACTTTTTCTGAGTGAATGGGATACCGGCAGAGAGAAGGAAGCAGTGCATAGCGCAATACGTATAGTTCGCCTGAACGAAGGGGATGCCGGCAAAGGGATAGAAAATGGTGCATAGCACACAATGATCGTACTCTTTCGCCTGAGCTAAGGGGATACCTACAGAGGGTTAGAGATTTGAGGAACCGTTCACGATGAACGTGTTTCATTCTCCTGAGCGAAGGCGTTGCCGACAGAGTGAAATTGGGCTGGTAGTGCGTGAGAGTGTAGTTGTGCTGCTGATCTACTCATTTCTGAGCGGCGGGGATAGCGTCAGAGGAATAAAGTGGAGTTGCTATTGTGGCGCGACGGAATGGTTCACATCTGAGTGACGGGGATAGCGAGCCCAGAGCCAATGAGTTAATCGGGTAGGCTCACTTGCCGCTTGGAGCCGCTAGTTCAGATGTATTTGGTCAGGATATTCTCGACGTGTTGGAGGTGCTGTTTCATGGTTTGGGCGGCGAGATCGGAATCTTGGCGGAGCACGGCGTCGAAGATGGCTGAGTGCTCGAGATAGAGACGTTCGGCGACTTGCCGGTTGGCGTATATCTCGACTCTGCGTACTTCCCGGATCGCCGTCTCTAGCTGATTAGCAATCGATTCGAACAGGCGGACCATGATGGAGTTATGAGTAGCCTTCGCCAATGTGAGATGGAAAAGGAGGTCCGTGCGCTCCCCTTCCAAGTCGTGGCCAATGGAATTCTCCATCGCTTCGATCAACGTCCGAATCTCTGCAAGATCTGCTTCCGTCCGTTTCGCGGCGGCAACGGCGGCATTGGACACTTCAAGCGACTGCCTCGCTTCGAGCAGTTCCAGTAGCACGCTCCGATTCATACGGATGGAGTCCAATTCGGGCACTACGATCTCCGTCGGCACATTATGGATGACCCGGCAACCGCCGCCTTGACGAATCTCGATGAGGCCCATCGCCTTCAGAGCGCTAAGCGCTTCTCGGGTCGTAGACCGCCCTACTCCGAACGATTCGGACATTTCCTTCGTGGACGGAAGTTTGTCGCCGACTTTCAGCTTGCCGTCCAGAATCATCCGCATCAGTTGGTCTTTGATTTCCTCATAGTGGTTTCGTTTCGTTAACCGAGTCATTTCCATAAACGATGAATCCTCCAAATTAACCGACGATTAGGGCGTACACGACACCGGGGCCATGTACACCGATCGTCAAGTCGTTCTCAATGTCTGATGATCGGCTAGGTCCGGAAATGAAATGGATACCTGCCGGCAAGTTAGCGCGACCGCTCTCATCGAATTGTACCATCACCTCTCCGAGTCTTGTCTTGATACGCTCGACCGGGATAATGGCTATCAGGACGGTCGGCAGCAGGCTGACAGAACGTCCTTTGTCCTTGGACGAAAGCACGACCATCGAACTCGTATAGGCCGCCGCGTAATCGACCATGACGACGCCGATATCGGCTTCCGCGGAACGCGCCTTCCAATGCTGCTCGGGATCGGTGTTCCACACCGAAATTCGCGCGTCGGGAAGTTCATCCTCTAAATTCAAACCCGCAAGTTCCGGTTCGTTCTGGCGAACGATGTATTTCGCGCTTAGTTCGTTGGCTTTGTCCGTTATGAAGCCGCGAACTTCTTCCATCGTCTCGAGCCGTTGGACATGTCCTCCAACGCTGACGAAGTTATCCGTAAACCGGTTGATGCGTTCCTGTTCGTTCCACTCGTATGCGTTCCAGAAATCGGGGGAACCACGAAACGGATGTGGAGGAGCATCGTCGACCATCGGTCGTCTTAGCTTGGAGGAGATGCCGCCGATAAAAGTTTTCTGCTTCGCGCGAGATTTTTCTTCCATCTCGCGCAACCATTCTTCATGCGTTTTAGTTGTGTCCATGTCCATGCCCTCCGCCTTTCGCGCGATCTTTGATCGCATGCTCCATCCGCTTCTTGATGTCTGGAGACATCTCTTGTAAGCCGTTTCGGATTTCGGCGTCCAGCGTTCCCCATTGCTGACGGAACGACTTTTTCGGCAGCGTCGGTGTGACCCTGTACGTATTCCAGCCCGCCAAAGGTCCGACTTTCAAACGGATTTCGCCGCCCCGCGAGATGAATTTCTGACCGATCTTGCCGAGTTTGATCACTGTATTAAACCGTCCAGACTTCGACAACAGCGTCGCGAACCCTTTCATTCCGGCGTTTTCAATCTTGTTGCCGTAGCCCGCCTCGACTTTGCGTCTTCTTAGATAGACGAGCATATCGTGCAACGGTATTTTGACCGGGCAGGCTTCATAACAAGCTCCGCATAGACTGGACGCGTTGGCGATATCGTCCCATTCGGCGATGTTCTTCTGCAGGGATGGCGTCAAGACGGCGCCGATCGGACCGCTGTAAGTTCCGCCATAAGCGTGGCCCCCAATGTGACGATAGACCGGGCACGCATTGAGGCAAGCGCCGCAACGGATACAGTTGAGCAGCTCTTGGAATTCCGGATCGCCGAGTTGAAGCGAGCGTCCGTTATCGACGATGATAATATGCATTTCATCCGGGCCGTCGGCATCCTCTGCCCGGCGCGGACCTGTAATACCCGACATATACATCGTCAGCTTCTGGCCAGTTGCCGACCGCGGAAGCAGCGTCGCCATCACTTCAAGGTCCGCCCAAGAAGGAATGATCCGTTCCATGCCCATAAGCGTAATTTGGGTCTTCGGCAACGTCGTTACCATACGCGCATTGCCTTCGTTCTCGAACAGCACCATCGAGCCGGTCTCGGCAATCGCGAAGTTGCAACCGGTCATGCCGATGTCGGCTTCGAGAAACTTGGCGCGTAGTCTTCTACGGACGTATCCGGCCAAAATCTTCGTATCCGCTTCAAGTTTCTCTCCCGCATCCTCGGAGAGGAGATCCGCGATCTGAAAACGATTCTTATGGATCGCAGGAATGATAATATGCGACGGGACTTCCCCAGCCAATTGAATAATGTATTCGCCCAAATCCGTCTCGATCGCTTCAACGCCGATTGATTCGAGTGCGTGATTTAGATGAAGTTCTTCCGAAACCATCGATTTTGATTTGACGACGGATTTGGCGCTTTTCCTCTCCGCGATCGAAAGAGAAATATCCACCGCTTCCTGCGCGGTTTCCGCGAAGTGAACATGAACACCGTTCGCGCGGGCGTTCTCGACGAACATGTTCAAATAATAATCGAGATGAGCGATCGTGTGAAGCCGGATTTGCCTGCCCCGCTCGCGCCACTCTTCCCAGTTGCCGTGTTCTTCCATTGCCTTCAGCTTGCCGTTCTTTAGCCTTTCCGTCGTGAACTTGACGGCTTTACGCAGAAATTCGTTGTTAAGCGCCAGGTCCGCGCGTTCCTTCACCGTCGCTCCTCCGGCTGTACCAGGTCCATGGCTCATCCTACTTCACTCCCTCGTATAGAAGCTCCGCCAAGTGCATCACTCGGACTGGTTCGTTGCGATAACGCAAATTGCCCCCGATATTCATCAGGCAGGCCATATCGAGTCCGACCAATACTTCCGCTTCCGTTTCTTTGACATGGTCGCTCTTTTCAGTAACCATCGCGCCAGAAATGTCGGACATCTTAACGGCGAACGTACCGCCGAACCCGCAGCAATCTTCCGCATGCGGCAGCGGAACGAATTCGAGCCCTTTTACTTTGCTCATCAGCGCCATCGGTTCTTCTTTCACGCCTAGCAATCGGCTACCGTGGCAAGACGGATGATAAGTCACCTTATGCGGGAATGACGCGCCGACATCCGTAACGCCTAGCACGTTTACAAGAAACTGCGTGAATTCGAAAGATTTGCTTTGCAGTGCAAGCGCTCTCTCCAGCATTGCCGGATCATCTTCGAACAGCTTGGGGTAGTGATGGATCATTCCCGTACACGACCCGGACGGAGAGATCACGAAATCGCTATCCTCGAAAGCGTCGATAATCGTCTTCGCGGTCGCCCTCGCTTCTTTCCAGTATCCGCTATTGAACGCCGGTTGTCCGCAACATGTCTGAACGGTCGGAAACTCAAGCGTCACGCCGTATCTCGCGAGCAATCGGACCATCGCTTCCCCGACTCTTGGATAGATGGCATCGCTTAAACAAGTAATGAATAAGGAGACTTTCATACCGCACCCCTCTCGAAATATATTCCAATCATATCAGGTTATCAGACAAGTTGCCAATGGAAAATGCCTTCGATCACGCAATGGATGCGAAGACATTTTCCTAAGAAACGTAATCTTTATACCGTAATGACGGTTATCCCTTTGTCCTCCAGCCGCTCGATCGTTTCTTGCGGCATGCGCTTGTCGGTAATCAACGTATCGACTTCAGACAAATCCGCCACGTGGGTGAACGCTTGCACGCCGATCTTGCTTGAATCCGCAAGAAGGATGACCTCGTCCGCCATGCCGATCATCCGCTGCTTGATGCGCGCCTGCAACTCGTTGGACTCGCTGATGCCGCGTTCCAGATGGACGCCTTTGCACGACAGAAACACTTTGTCGACATGATATGCGTCCAAGGAGCGTTCTGCCAGCGGACCGACGAAGGAGAGCGAGCGCTGCGCAAGAATGCCGCCGGTAGAGATCACTTCGATTTTCTCTTTAATGCTAAGCTCCGTAGCGACCTTAATCGAATTGGTAAGCACGGTCAGAGTGATATCCGGAACGTCGGAGGCCATATACCAAGCAGTCGAGCTGGCATCCAAGAGGATGCGATCCTTCGGTTCGATCCGCTTAATTGCTTCGAGCGCGATTCGCTTCTTCTCGTCCGCGTTCGTTATCTCGCGCACGGCGTAAGGAATCTCCGGCTGCAGCGCCGAATCTTTGACATTAACCGCCCCGCCATGGGAACGGCGCAAGCGTCCCGCTCGCTCAAGCCGGTCCAGATCGCGGCGGATCGTCTCCTCCGTGACCTGGCACAGCTCGCTCAGCTCGGATACCCGAATGCTCCCTCTCTCGTTGACCAGGCTTACGATTTTCTCATAACGCTCCGCAACTAGCATGTGTACCCTCTTTTCAAAAACCGAATTTATTCCGCAAGGCCCGTCAGTATCCGGAAACGATCGTATGCCCTTCCCCAATCGTCCCGTTCTTCCGGCTCGTAAATCTTGATCGGGAAAGACTCTCGAATCACCCGGCGAGCTTCCCATATATCGGCGAACTCGCCTTGCGCGATCCATTGCACGGCTAGGTTACCGATCGCGCTGCCTTCGGAAGGCCCGGCCAAAACCGGCTTACCGATAGCGTTAGCTGTCCATTGGCACAGCAGTTCGTTCTGAATGCCGCCGCCGACCATGTGGAGGCCGTTAAAGCGTTGGACAGATAGCCGTTCCGTCAATTCGAACACGTAACGGTATTTTAACGCCAGGCTTTCGAGAATGCAACGAACGAACTCACCGACCGTCTTCGGCGGCTCTTGTCCCGTCTTGCGGCAGTAATCCGCGATTCGGGACGGCATATCTCCGGGAGGTAGAAACTCGGAGTCGTCCGGATCGATGAACGAAGCGAACGGCTTGGCCGCTCCCGCCATCTGTACCAATTCGGGAAAGGAATACGATTTTCCTTCTCGATCCCACTCTCGCCTGCATTCTTGGAGAACCCAGAGGCCCATAATATTTTTGAGCAGCCGGTAAGTATCCGCGACTCCGCCTTCGTTCGTGAAGTTCAGCTTCTGCGCTAGATCGTGCAAGACGGGTTTGTCGACTTCCGTACCCATCAGCGACCAAGTGCCGCAGCTGAGATACGCGAACGATCCCTCCGTTGCGGGAACGGCAGCGACGGCCGAGCCTGTATCGTGCTCCGCTACGGCGTAAACCGGAATCGATCCGATGCCGAGCTCCTCGCAGACAGAAGCTTGCAGATTTCCCGCTTTCGCCCCGGGCTGTAGCACGTCCCCGAACCACGACTTCGGCAACTCGAGCATCCGAAGCAGTTCCGCATCCCACGATTTCTCGATCGGATTGTATAGCTGCGTCGTCGTCGCGTTGGTAAATTCGTTATGGATTTGACCGGTCAGGAAATAACGGAGCAAATCCGGAATCATCAGAAAACGATTGCCTTCATTCAGTAGCGGCGACTTCGCTTGCTTTAGCGCATACAGCTGATAGATCGTATTAAACGGCAAAAATTGAATGCCGGTTCGGGCAAAAATAACCGAAGGCGGAATTTCCGCGAACAAGCTTTCCATTGCCCCATCCGTATGACGATCCCGGTAATGGTACGGGTTGCCGACAAGCTCGCCGTTTTTCCCAATAAAGCCGAAATCGACCGCCCAGGAATCGATCGCCATGCTCTGCAACTCGATCCCATGATGTTTGGCTTTCAGCAAACCTTGCTTGATCTCGTGGTACAGACGCAAAATATCCCAATGCAGGCGGTCCCCCACCTGAACCGGGTCGTTGGGGAAACGGTGAAGCTCCTCCACCTCAATCTTGCCGCCCACAAGCCGGCCGAGCAACGCTCGACCGCTGCTCGCTCCCAGATCAAACGCGAGAACGTTTGACATTATCATATCACCCTTATATGAGGTTAAACGCCGCGTTTCAGCAGCACTTCTTTCTCGTATGCTTTTACTTCGGACAGCCATTCTTCGCGCACGGGAACGCCCATTTTCTCGCAGTAGTAGTCCCATACGGCACCAAACGGATACGACTTGAACTCCTCCGTCAAGGCGAGACGGGTCGTATAGTCGCCTTCAAGTTCAGCATTCTTGAGCGTTTCGATCGGATCGAGCATGGCACGCAGCAGCGCTTTGATCGTGTTGCGTGTGCCGATGACCCATGCAGCTACGCGGTTGATACTCGCGTCGAAGAAATCGAGGCCGATATGTGTCTTGCCGAGCAAATCACCGCGGACAAGCTCGCGGCCGATGTCGATCAGCTCGTCGTCGAGCGTCACGACGTGGTCGCTGTCCCAGCGCATCGGACGGCTGACGTGCAGCAGAATACCGTTCGTAAACAAGGACAAAGAGCTCAACTTGTTCGAAATCACTTCCGTCGGATGGAAATGTCCCGCATCCAGACAGATCAGTTTGTCGTTCTGTATACCGTATCCCATGTAAAACTCATGAGAACCGACGACGTACGCTTCGGAGCCCAGTCCGAACAGCTTGCTCTCGACGGCGTCCAGGTTAAACGCCGGGTTCAGTTCTTCAGCGAATACTTCGTCAAGCGAGTCTTTGAGTCGTTGACGCGGCGACAGACGGTCGACGGGAACGTCTTTGAATCCATCGGGAACCCATACGTTCGTGACGCAAGTCTGGCCGAGCTGTTCGCCGAAGTAAGCTCCGATCTTCCGCGACGCTTTGCAGTGGTCGATCCAGAAACGGCGGATCTCCGGGTCCGGATGGCTCAGTGTAAAGCCGTCTTTGGATTTCTCGTGAGAGAAGCAGGTCGGGTTAAAATCCACTCCGAGTCCTTGCTCTTTAGCCCAATCGACCCACTTCTGAAAATGCTTCGGCTCGAGCCGGTCAAGTTCCACCTTATCATCCGTATCGGCGTAAATCGCATGTAGATTCACTTTATGTTTGCCGGGAATGAGCGAAAACGCTTTTTCCAGGTCCGCACGCAGCTCGTCTGGTGTTTTCGCCGCCCCCGGATAATTACCCGTTACCGAGATGCCTCCGGTCAAATCCTGATCTTTATTCAGAAATCCGCGAACGTCATCTCCTTGCCAGCAGTGCATCGAAATCTTGATCTGCGCCAAACGCTCCAATACTTGATCAACGTCGATTCCGTGGTTGGCGTATAGTTGTTTCGCCGCTTCGTAGTTGCTTGCGATTTGCTGTTGCATGTGCGTGCCTCCTCTTGTTGGTACTTATTTTATCGGGTAAGCGATTACCGACATTAACGTATTCTCGGCCTGGGTCGAATCGAGCCTGCTGTATTGTACGACGACCGGGATATCGCTTTCAAGCTCGATCGCATAAGGAACGCCGACCGGAATCGGCGTCCCTTCCTTATGCAATGAGCTCGTTCGAATATGCTTCGTCCGTCTTGCTCCGACAACGACCATCATCTCTTCCAGCGGATCGCGCTCTTCGAAGAAGATCGTGATTTTCAGCAACGCGTCCTCGGAAGCGGTATTTAATACGCAAATCGACTCATGGCTTATCAGTTGTCCGGAGCTTGTCTCGGGAATGTAGCCGTCTGGAATGAACCAGATCTTCTCCCCTCGCGGTCTATGCATGAACGATCCCTCCGTAGCGATTATCGTGTGAATGCCGCTGGCACGCCGCCGTCGATTGTCAACATGCAGCCTGTCGTCTTAGCAGATTTGGAAGACGCGAAGAACGCGATGCCTTCGGCGATGTCTCTCGGGAAAATGTTGACGAGCAGCGTCGTGCGCTTGCGGTAATACTCTTCCAATTGATCCGGCTCGATTCCGTAAGCCGCCGCGCGTTCGTTCCGCCAGCTGCCGTTCCAAATCGCAGAGCCTTGAAGAATCGCGTCAGGCAGAATCGTGTTGACACGAATGCCGAACTCTCCGCCTTCCGCCGCGATGCAGCGCGCCAGATGCGCTTCGAGCGCTTTGACCGAGCTATATGCCGTCGCGTTCTTCCCGGCGTACACGGAGTTCTTGGAGCCGATGAACACCATGTTGCCGCCGATCGCTTGCACTTTCATGAGTTTGAACGCTTCGCGGGCGACGAGGAAATATCCCGTTCCGAGCACGTTCATGTTCAAGTTCCATTCTTTCAGGGACGTTTCGTCGAACGGGCTGGAAGTCGCCAAGCCGGCGTTATTGACGATGATGTCGACGCCGCCGTAGTTCAGGGCCGTCTCGGCGTATGCCGCTTGCACCATCTCTTCGATCGTCACGTCCATCTTCACCGCAAGAGCGCGATGTTCGCCCCACTTCGCATTGATCTCGTCGGCAACCTTCTGCGCGCCTTCCTGGTTAAGATCGGCTAGCACAACGTGAGCGCCTTCCGAGACGAACCTGCGCGCCGTTTCGCTGCCGATACCGCCCGCGCCGCCCGTAATGAACGCGATTTGGCGGGAGAATTCGGCTTCCGGCGGAGCAAGGGACAGCTTATAAAGCTCGAGCGGCCAATATTCAACGTTGTAGGATTCGTTCTCCGACAGCGATACGAAGTTGCCCAGCGCCGTCGCGCCTCTCATGACAGCGATCGCGCGGTGATACAACGCGCCGCTTACCTGCGACATTGCCCAGCTCTTACCGGTGTTGATCATACCGACGCCTGGGATCAAGATAACGCGAGGAGCCGCTTCAAACATAACGTCGCCTTCGTTCTTGTTGCGCTCGAAGTAAGCCGTATACATTTCTTTGTAGGCAGCGACGCCTTCTTTCAGCTTCGCGATCAGGCCTTCGACGTCATCCACGTTCGGCGTCCAATCGATGAACAGCGGAACGACTTTCGTGTGTACGAGGTGATCCGGGCAAGCCGCGCCAACTTGGGACAGCTTCGCGGAATCGTGACCAGCGACGAATTGCAGCACGTCGTCCGCGTCGTCGAACGACAGGATCATTTTCTTGGCGTCGCTCACTGCGCCGCGAATCGTCGGCATGACTTGCGCCGCGATGCTCTTGCGAACTTCGGGCTCCAGCGTTGGATGTTTCACGCCGCCGAACAATTTCGCATCGTTGATGCGGGCTTCGATGAAGTCTTCCGCTTCCGTGATGATTTTGATCGTTTGCGCATAACAGGCTTCGGACGTTTCACCCCAAGTGACGAGGCCGTGTTTCTCCATCAACACGAGCTCGGCTTTCGGATTGTTCAGCACGCCTTCGGCGATCATCTTGGACAGCTTAAAGCCCGGACGGATGTAAGGAACCCATACAAAACGGTCGCCGAAAATTTCTTTGGCGAGTTCCTTGCCATTGTCCGCGCAACACAAGCTGATGATCGAATCCGGGTGCGTGTGGTCGACATGTTTGAATGGAAGGAATGCGTGAAGCAGCGTTTCGATCGAAGCGCGCGGATGTTTGGAATCGATCATGCAATTCACCAGGTAAGCGACCATATCTTCGTCGGACATATCGGATTTCTCGAAAAGCGGACGAATGTCGTCCATGCGAAGGCCTGTGAAATTGCCCGCTTTCATCGTTGCTAAGTCGGAGCCGCTGCCTTTTACGTACATAACTTCAACGTCGCGGCCGCGAAAATCCTGCACGATCGTCTTCGAGGACGTGTTGCCGCCGCCATAATTGCAAACCCGACGATCCGTGCCGATGATGTTGGAACGGTAGACAAGTTGATCAAGGCCGGATTGTTGTTCAGATGCTTTCGATGATTGCCATAAACTTTGTACCATGGGATAACCTCCGGTTGTGTTTGTTTGTTTCGATTTGTTTCCATCTTAACACACCCGTTTGTTTTTGAATACTTTAAAATCAAACACAAACAAAAAAGAAGGCCAATAAATGACCTTCTTACATCGGATTAGGACGTGATAAATTTTTTGTTCGGCAAATAATGCAAAGCTTTAATAAAACGGATCGTTCTCGTCTTGGCGCGCATGACGATCGAATGCGTCTCTGCGCGTTCGTCCGGCAAATATCGCACGCCTCCAAGAAACTCGCCCGGAGTGACGCCCGTCGCCGCGAAAATGACGTCTTCCGACCCGATCATATCTTCCATCGTGAGCACTTGATACGGATCCTCGATGCCCATCTGCACGCAGCGCGCGTATTCGTTGGCGTCCGACGGCATCAAGCGGCCCTGTATCTCGCCTCCCAGGCATTTCAACGCGGCCGCGGCCAGCACGCCTTCCGGCGCTCCTCCCGAACCGACGTACAGGTCGATGCCCGCTTCTGGAAACGCCGGAGCCATCGCACCCGCCACATCCCCGTCCGTCAGAAATTTGATCCGCACACCGACCTTGCGCAGCGTCTTAATCGTCGTCTCGTGCCGAACGCGATCGAGAATCATAACGGTCAGTTCGGATACGTTTTTGTTCAAGATGTCCGCGGCTTTCCTCAAAGTGATTTCCAACGGATCGGTCAAACTCAGCCTGCCGACAAGCTGCGGCCCGACGGCCAGCTTCTCCATGTACATATCCGGCGCGTGCAGCAAGTTGCCTTTACCCGCGATAGCGATGACGGACATCGCATTGTTCAGGCCTCTGGCGACGATCTCCGTTCCCTCGAGCGGATCGACGGCAACGTCGACTTCCGGACCGTTCATGCTGCCGACCTGCTCGCCGATGTAAAGCATCGGTGCCTCGTCCATCTCGCCTTCGCCGATCACGACCGTCCCTTTGACCGAGATCGAGTCGAACATCGCTCTCATCGCAGACGTCGCCGCCCCGTCGGCGTTAATCTTGTCTCCGCGCCCCATCCACGGAGCGGATGCGAGCGCCGCCAATTCCGTGACGCGAACGATTTCCAGTGCCAATTCTCTCTCCATATCGTACCCTCCATTGATCATAACCACTCATATATTGTATATCATATAAATATATATGACACAATATAATGATAATATTTTCTCATATAGCAACACATATGCTATATATGCATCATAATAAACAAAAACCCTGCTACATCATCTGCATTAGGATGATGTGGCAAGGCTTTTGCACGAAGTTTTCTTTAATTATGCCATCAGTTCTATCTTCTAGTTCAATTTGATTCGAATGAAAATGATCTCGCTGCGGCTCCCGATCCGGATTGGCGGTCCCCAAGTACCGAAGCCCGAGGAGACGACGACGTGCATCGCCCCTTTGCGCATATAACCCCAATCGAGTTCGAACAGTCTTCTCGTGAACAGATGGTTCGGCGCGAACTGCCCCCGATGCGTATGTCCGCTGAGCATGACGTCCGCGCCTGCCTCGGCGGCTTCCGCGAATTTCGTCGGCTGATGATCCATCAAAAGTATAGGTTTGCTATGATCCAATTCTCGTATCAGCTCGCCTACGGCAATTCTCCCGTTCGAGCCCGCGGCTTCCGCAGTCTTGTCTTTCCGTCCGGCCACGTAAAGCGCGCCGTCGATCTCCGCGACTTCGTCCTGCAGTACGCGGATGCCAAGCTTGTTCATCTCCGCGACGTATCGCTCGATATGACCGCCGTAGTATTCGTGGTTGCCGAGCACCGCATACACGCCGTGCGCGGCTCTGAGCTGGCCGAGCAATTCTCCCATTCGATTGCGTATGAACGGCTCGATCGAATCGTCGATGACGTCCCCAGGCAGCAGGATCAAGTCGGGGTTCATCGCATTCATCCGCCCGACCAGACGGCGTAAATGCTTGCGTCCGACCACGTTGCCTAGATGGATATCGGAAGCGACCGCGACTTTCCACTCTTTTTTCACCCCGACGGAAGGCTTGTCGATGTTCAAATCATATTCCCGAATGACTGGACTCCACGCATTTCGCGAACCGACCGCGAGCAGAATCGCAAGCAGCCCCAGAACGATTCCTCCCGAATACGACGCATAATTTACTGTATCGCCGCCGAACAACCACACGAATAATCGTACCAGATCGGCGAGAACGAATAGTATAAAACCCGCTTCCATCACGAAAATGTAGTACGATCCGATGACCTTCAGCAATCGGCCGATAGGCTTAAGTGCCTGCGGCAACTTAACTCGTCCTAGAAGATAGCCATAAGCCAACAAACCCAGAATGAGCCAGAATACCCAAGGGCGATACGGGAAGCCGACAGCATCGAACCATTCCAAGGCATGCCATCCGAGATAAAAATTAATACCGGTGTAGACGGTGAGCAACATAGCAATATACGCGACCATTCGTGGTTGAGCTTTCATCTGAGCGGAATATTCCCTACTTTCTCTAGCAGATTATTAGCACATTATAACATAGAAAGAACCCCGGACCGCAACGGGTCAAGGTTCTTGGAATTTGGTTTGAAAAGGCAGCGAGACGATAACGGTCGTTCCTCCATTCGAATTTCCTTTCAGCACGACATCCCCTCGATGCTTTATAACGATTTTTTTGACGATCGCGAGTCCGAGTCCGCTGCCGGATTTCATTTTATTGCGAGAATGGTCGGCTTTATAAAATCTCTCGAACACTTTCACCCGTTCCCCTATTGGAATGCCGATCCCGGTATCCGACAAAACGACCTCCACATGCTCGGTATACTTCATGATGCTCAGGGAAATTCTGCCGCCGTCGGGCGTAAACTTAATGCTGTTGCCGATCAGATTGACCCATACTTGATTTAACTGATCCTCGTCTCCACGTATCATCGTCTTCGGAAGCCGAAGATCCCATTCTAACGATTTGGCCGTCCATTGCGGCTCGCAGGCGACGACCGCCTTGCGTAACTGCTCGTCCAATTCGTAATCGCGCGGTTCGAAAGGATGGTTGCTCGTATCCAGGGAAGCCAGCTTAAGCAGATTGTCGCTCAAGCGCGATAACCGCTCGCTTTCGTTTTGAATAATGCTTAAGTAACGAATCCGATCCTCTTCCGCCACTCCGCTCTGCTGAAGCGCTTTGGAAAAACCGGAGATCGACGTCAGCGGCGATTGAATCTCGTGGGATACGTTGGACACGAAATTCTGCCGCATCGTTTCGAGCTCGCTCATCTGGCTCGCCATTTCGTTAAAGCTATGGGCGAGCCGTCCAAGCTCGTCCTTACGCTTGGCCCACTTCAGCTCGATGTCGAACTCGCCTTTAGCCATTCTTTCCGCGGCGGACTTCATGCCAAGCAACGGCTTGACGAGATACCGCGCGGCGATCAGAATCATCAGCGCGCCGACGATTAGATTAATCGCGAACGCGAGGATGAGCAGCAAGCTCCCGAACGATTCAACCCTCTGCTCCGACAATTCTATGAAGAGCGCGTAACGCTTTCCGGCTTCTTCGTAGGGCAAACCTACGACGAATTCGGTCGGGGACAACTCAAAGTTCTTGAACGTTTCCCCATTCAGAACGGAGTGTACGACTTCCCCCGAAAGGGTAAAAAGTCCTGCCCGCTTGTCCTCCTCCTTACCGATCATTTTTCCATCGCCATCGTACAGCTTAATCTCGTATTTCCCTGAAAGCCGGCCTTCCTTCAATTCGTCATCCGCTCGTTCGATTCCGAATTTCCGATAGAGCTCCTGGATGCTCCGGCCGTCTTCCAATAATTCGTTCTGCAATCGCGCGACGTACCGGTCACCCAGTGACGAAATCATTAGCAGGGTCAAAAAATATGTACTTATTATTCCGACTAGGACGGCAGCCATGTAGAACAACACGACTCTGACGTATAGAGACTTGATCATCCCAGCACCTCAAGCTTGTAGCCGAGTCCCCGTTTTGTCTCGATGGCGAATCCGCATTCCGATTCCGGGAAGCGGTCCCTGAGCCGCTTGATATGGACGTCGACCGTACGATCGTCCCCTTCGAAATCCGCTCCCCATACTTGCACGATCAGATCGTTGCGCGTAAAAATCTGTCCGGGAAAACTCGCCAGCTTGAACAATAAATCGAACTCCCTTAGCGGCATCGGAATGGCGGAAGATGGCATTACCGCTTCGTAACGGTGCTTGTCGAGCATCACGTTGCCGATCTGTACTTTCATCAGCGACTGAATCCGGTAACGCCTTAACAGCGATTTGACCCGCGCGACGAGCTCGAGCGGGTCGAACGGCTTCACCAGGTAATCGTCTCCTCCGAGTTGGAAACCTTTCAGCTTATGGTTGGTTTCTCCCTTGGCCGTCACGAATAAAATTGGCAAATCCGGATATTCGTTCTTCAAACTCCGGCATAGTTCCCAACCATCCATGTTCGGCATCATGATATCGATTATGGCCAGATCTGTTCTGCCATTCTCGGCAAGCCCCATCGCTTCGCGGCCATGGCTGGCAGTCGCGACGTCGAATCCTTCCCGGGATAAATAAAAACGAATCAATTCGACGATATCCGGATCGTCGTCGACAATCAAGACGTTTGCTGCCATATCGGTACCCCTCCGTTGCAATATCCACTTCTTAATACGGAGAGAATTGGCATCGGGTTCCCGTTATGTTTATCCCTTGGACAAAATGCCCTGCGGTCGGTCCTGAATAATTGCTCTGGACCATCTTTCCACGTCCAGATGGGCAATTTTGCGCCGCTCCGGCAATTCATGGCGGTGACGAAGCATCTCGCGCGTCCGGAACAGAATCGATTTGACTGCCGATACCGTGCAGTTCGTCGCTTGGGCGATTTCTTGCATCGAATAGCCGAAATAGTTGAACAACAGCCACATCTCGATATTGCGTCTAGGGAACCTTTCGGCCAGCCATTCGATCGCTCCCCTGACCTCTACGTAATCGCTGTCGGCGTAATATGTCCTCGGTTGCTCGAAGACCGCCAATCTTCTACGCTGTTTTTTCCGGCAATCGTCGATCCATAGATTTCTTGCGACCCGAACCAAGAACGCCTTAACCTCGACGTAAGGCTCAGTATGCATGAAAAAGATCAAGGATTTGAGCAGTGTCTCCTGAAACAGATCTTCCGAGTCCCATTTCGACCTCGTTAAAAACATGCAATACTTCCTCAGATCTTCGAGATGCGGAGCGACCAATGCCTCGTAGGCCGGAATGACTCCCATTCGGTTCCCCTCCTTTCCTGGTCTTAAACATAGTGATTCATCTCTTGATTTATTCGGAACGAAGCGCATCGATCGGCTTTAGTTTCGCCGCCTTGTTAGCCGGGAACATTCCGAACAGTACGCCGATCGCCACCGAGAAGAAAAACGAGATCAGAATGATGTTCGCGGAAAACTCGATGTCCATCCCAAAGGCAGTCGACGCCCCTTTCGCCGCACCGATGCCGATCCCTATACCGAGCACCCCGCCCAGTCCGCTGAGCATCATCGACTCGATCAGGAACTGGGTGAGGATGTCTCGCTTCTTGGCGCCAATCGCTTTCCGAATGCCAATCTCCCGCGTTCTTTCCGTGACGGAGACGAGCATGATGTTCATGATGCCGATGCCGCCGACCAGCAGGGATATTCCGGCGATGCCGGCAAGAGCCAGCGTTAGCGTAGCCGACACGGATGACAACGCGGAGAGCGCGTCGCTTTGATTAAACACGCGATAACTATCCGTGTTTCCTCTGAAGTGATCGCTTAACTGTTTTTCCAAACCCGTAACGACGGAATCCGTCTGCTCGGCCGTCTCTGATTGCACGTAGATCGTCCGCACGCCTTTGGATTTGAACAATCGTTCCGCGGAAGTTTCGGGAATCAAGACGACTTCGTCATTAGATCCCATAGCCGAACTTCCCTTTTCCTCCAACACCCCGACAACTTTATATCTCGTCCCCTGGATGAGGACGTACTCCCCAAGCGGATCCGCGAATCCGAACAGATCGGTCGCCGTCGTCGAGCCGAGAACGGCGATCTTCTGGTACACGTCCAGGTCGATCTGCGCGAGAAAACGTCCCGATGCGACTTTGTAATCCTTGATCATCGCGTAGTCGGCGTTCGTCCCGACCACGCTGACGGTTTTGCTCGTCGTGCCGTATTTGACGTTAGAGTTCGATGTCGTGACCGGCGCAATATACTTAATGCCATTAACTGTCTCGCCTAGCGCAACCGCTTCGTTTGCTTTCATCGTGCTTGTCGTGCCGCGCCCCGTAATATTGACGGTGAGCAGGTTCGTGCCGAGGCTTTGCACCTGCTCGGTTACCGACTTCGTCGCACCTTGTCCGAGAGCGACGAGCGCGATGACCGCCGTAACCCCGATAATGATACCTAGCATGGTGAGAAGGGATCTGAGCTTGTTGGACAAAATGCTCTTGATCGCCATTTTGAACGCTTGCAAGAAATTCATCCCGCCCGTCCCTCCTCTTCGTCTAACCTGCCGTCCTTGATCCGGACGACTCGTTTCGCTTGCTCGGAGACGGCAAGGTCATGCGTGATCAATACGATCGTATGTCCCAACGCGTTCAGCTCTTTAATGAAACCCATGACCTCCTTGCCCGTCTTTGTATCCAGCGCCCCCGTCGGCTCATCCGCCAGAAGGATAGGCGGATTCCCGGCCAGCGCGCGGGCAATCGCGACGCGCTGCTGCTGGCCCCCGGACAGCTCGACCGGGCGGTGATGGATCCGATCCTCCAACCCGACCTTCCGCAACGCCTCGATCGCTTGCTGCTTTCGCAGCTTAGACGGGACGCCCCGGTAGATCAAAGGCAGCTCCACGTTCTCGATGGCAGTCAATTTCGACAGCAGATTAAAACCTTGAAAAATGAAGCCGATTTTACGGTTGCGAATTTCCGCGAGTTTGTTGTCTCTAAGCTTGCTGATCTCTTCTCCGTCGAGCCAATATTCGCCCGAACTTGGCGTATCCAGGCATCCGATTACGTTCATCAGCGTCGATTTCCCCGAACCGGACGGGCCGATAATCGCCAGGAAGTCCCCTTGCCGTACGGTCAGCGTTACGTCGTCGAGCGCTTTAAGCGTTTCTCCGCCCATACGGTAGTTTTTGCTTAATTGCTTGATCCGGATCAGCTCGTCGGTTGTCGGTTTGCTTGCCATTAACGCCCACCGCCCATCCTCGCGCCGCCGCTGTTGGTGAATTGGCGTACGGTCCCGCCGCCTTGGAACGCCCCGCCTCCACCGCTGGGAAAACCTCCTGCACCGCCGATCCCTAATCCGCCCGGCATGTTCATGCTCGAACTGCTGCTCTTGACGGTCGGAAGGACGACCATATCGCCTGCTTTAAGTCCGGATACGATCTCAATGCTGTTTTCGTTGTTAATGCCGACTTCCACCTCGACCCTTGTCGTCGTCGTGGCGTTCGTCGTCCCGGAATTTGCCGTATTTCCGGTTCCCGGACCTCCGCGGCCGGACATGAATTGCTCGCGCATGGCCGCCCGCTCTTCTTCGGTCATGTTCTGGAAGTTCTCCGGCATGCCGCCGGGTCCGCCTTGACCTCTTTGCCCCCATTGACCTTGCTGGCCTTGCCCGGATTGCCCACTCCGACCTGTCTGTCCGTCTTGCGCGGCTTGTCCGCTTTGCCCCGTCGTGGAAGGAACGAGCACGAAATACTTCCCTTGCGCAGACTGAACCGCTTCGACCGGCACGTACAAAACGTCCTCTTTCTTCGCCGTCATGATGCTGGCTTCGGCCGACATGCCGACCTTAAGATTCTTCGCCTCCGCAAGCGCGATCGTCACGTCGAATGATGCGACGCCGTTGCTCGTCGTGCCTTCATCCGCGATAGAGACGACCTTGCCGGTGAATTTCTCGTTCGGCAACGCTTCGACTAGAATTTCTGCTTCCAGATCCTTCTGCACCTTCGAGATATCGAGCTCGTCGATGCCGACGACCATCTTCATTTGCGAATAGTCCACGATCTCCCCGAGCTCCGCGTTCGGATTCAGCGTATCGCCCGGTTTGACTGTAAACGTCGTCAGCAAACCGCTAATCGGCGCCACGATCGGGTCAATGCTCTTGCTCGTCTTGAGATTAGCGATATCCTCTTTCGTGCTCTCGATATCCAACTGCTGTTTTTGAATGTTCAGAGCCAGCGATTCGCGGGTTTCATCGTCCGGCGCTTGTTTGAACCTCGTCTGCAGGTCGTTCAGATCGAGCTGCTTTTTTTTCAAATCGATTTCCTTGCTGCGAATCTGTGAGGAAACATCGTCTTCTTCGTAGGAGACGAGAATATCGCCCTTCTTGACCGTATCTCCTTCTTTAAACGGCGCTTTAAGCACTGTTCCCGCCTTGCTTGCTTTGATCTTCTCCCGGTCGGATGGCTGTATACTCCCCGTTCCGCTTACTTTGACTTCGATCGTGCCCTTGCGAACCGGAGTCGTGTTCAAGCTTGGGGTGAGCTGAGTGTCCTTCTTATTGAAAAAATGGAACGCCGCCCACGCTCCAGCCGCGATCACGATCACTGCGATCGCGGACCCTATGATTCTTTTCTTCATCCGACATGTTCACCTTCGCTTTATAAGATCTTGCGCCTATTATGCAAGGCGAACCTTAGTCGTAGATGAGTCCCCGCTGAATGTTTTCTGAACACCGTTTTCAGCGTTCTTTCAGCTTTCTCTCAGCCAAAGTTAAGCAACATCGCTCATAATGGAAATAACATGCGCGATGAAGTTGGAGGAATGGTCTTGGCTCTACAGGGAAAAGGAATTAAAGTCATGCTCGTGGACGACGAACCAAATATATTGCAGTTTCTTGAACTCGGCCTTTCGAACGAAGGTTACCAGGTCGCGACCGCCCAAGACGGCCCGGAGGCGATCTCTCTGGCCGGGATCTTCGTTCCGCATGTCGTCATCTTGGACGTCATGATGCCGGGTATGGACGGGTTCGAGGTATGCCGAACGCTGAAAGACGCCAGGCACGTTGCAGTCATCATGCTGACCGCCAAGGAAGATGTTGAGGACCGCGTCAGGGGATTAACGATCGGCGCGGATGATTATATGCCCAAGCCGTTCAGCTTCGACGAGCTTCTCGCAAGAATCCAGGCGAGAGTTCGCAACCAGTTCCCCCATCTGCTGGAGGAAGTATCGATCGGACCGTTCGCCATCGATTCGGCGCGCAAAGAGTTTCGTTACGCCCAGCGCGTTTTGGATCTGTCGCCGACCGAGTTCGAGCTGCTGAAACATCTTGTCCTTCATCATGATCACGTGCTGAGCAAAAGCGCGATACTCGATACGGTGTGGGGGTACGATTTTGGAGGGGAGGAAAATATCGTCGAGGTGTACATTCGCTCTCTTCGCGACAAGCTTCAAGACCGGGAGCATCGGGTCATCCGAACGATCAGAGGCGCGGGTTATCGGGTGGATTTATCATGAGCAAAGCGCATGCCTTGTTCGGTAGCGTTCGCCGCGTGCTTTTTCCCCGTTCGCTTCGCTATCAGCTGTTATCTCGTATATTACTGATTCTCGCGGTGCTGCTCGTCGTTATCGGACTCTTTCAGTACTACTTCATGGAACGTTTTATTTACCAGAATCGGGCCGCGAGCATTCAAAGGCAAATTCAATCGGTTCCCGGAGAACTATGGGGCCGATTGCATTCGCCTCTGCGCAGGGTATCCGGGGACGCGTTTATTTTCTTCCCGTCTTCCTCCGTCGCTTTCTACGATAAACAAGGAGCGTTTACCGTCCTGTCGACGATGAACGCCGAAACCGCTGAGTCTGTGCCGCGCCTGAACGAGCAAGAGTACGCCGAGGCTTTTGCGCGGCAGCGCAAAGACAGGGGTATATACAAAGTTGTGCGTACGGGCGCCGGAGGCGAACAGCTTGTCGTGCTTCAATCCGTTCGGTCCTTCCAAGGAACGGTCGGCGTCGTACAGGTCAGCATGAATACTAAACCGCTTCGCGCCGAATTGATTCGGCAATTCATGCTGTATCTCGCGCTCGCGCTAGCGGCGCTGATCGCCGGACTGCTCGTCTTCCTTCCCGCGATCCGCCGAACGTTAACACCGCTCTCCCGAATGGTCGCCACCGTCGAACGTATCGATTCCGGGAAATTAAACGAAAGACTGCCGGAGCCGACGCAGCCAATGGAGATCGATCGCTTGTCCCATTCGTTTAACCGCATGCTTGAGCGTCTCGAAACTTCGTTCCGGGCGGAGCAAGAAGGCAAAGAGCGGATGCGGCGTTTCGTCTCGGACGCTTCGCACGAATTACGAACGCCGCTTACTTCTATCTATGGTTTCCTCGAGGTGCTGCTTCGGGGTGCAGCTTCCGATCCCGTTCAACTTGACAGAGCGTTGCGAAGCATGCGCGGAGAATCCGAGCGAATCAACAAACTTGTGAATGATCTGCTCCAACTCGCCAAGCTTGATCGCGCTCCAGAAGCTCGGCTTGCGACTTGTGATCTCTCGCGCATCGTGCAGGAGATGGAGCCGCAATTGAAACTATTGGCCCAGAGTCGCGAAGTGTCGTTGGATCTGCGACAAGTTCCCGAATTGCAGCTCGACCCCGACAAAATCAAGCAGATCGTCCTCAATCTGTTCCAGAACGCGGTACAGCATACCGATGCGCGCGAAGGCCGGATACGCATTTCCGTCGCGAAGGACGACCAAGGCGTCGAAATTGCGGTCGCCGACAACGGAGAAGGAATCGCGGAGGAGCATTTGCCGAAGCTATTCGAACGATTCTATCGCATAGACCTTTCCCGCACGCGAAAATACGGCGGGGCCGGACTAGGCCTGTCGATTACGCTTGCGCTTGTCGAATGGCTTGGAGGAAAGATCAGCGCAGAAAGCCGCTTAGGGGAGGGCAGTACGTTTCGCGTTACGTTCCCCTACACCGCATAACTGCCGTTTACCGCGCCATGCGCTGAACGCCGTCGAATAACGTCGCTATGTAATAGAAATCTTCATCCATATCGACGTCCGTTACCTGGCAACCGATTTTTAATGCCGTTAATGCAATTCTCCCACCGATGACGTCGATCCGGTACAAGCCCCGATCGGTACAAGCGAATACTTGCCGATTACGAGATACGATCGAAAAGATAAACGCATTGCCCATCCGATAACGGTCGAATCCGCCTCTTCGATTGCCCGCTAACAGCAAACCGTTCTCCGTGGCGCCGATGATCGTGCCGTGGTGGACGGTTAAGCTCGTTACGGCCGACTCCGTCCTCTCGTTCATCCAGCTCATCGTGAGCCTGTCCAAAATCGCCATACCTTCATTCGTTCCGAGCACGACATATTGCGGCAAGTACATGAAATCGTAAACGGTCACGTCGGAACGCATCATCAGGCGCCATTCCTCGTCTTCCGCATACCATAGGCCGCACACCGTAGCTGCGATACCGATCTCGCCGTACTCCCGATATTGATAACATCCGATCGATATGCCCGCAGGACTCCATTTTCCTTCGTCGCACATGAATAACCCTTTGTTGGAACATGCGTATAATTGATCGTCGTAGACTTGCAGCCGATTGATATGGGTTTTGTCGGCCAACCCTTCGTTGATCTCGACCCATTCCTCCGCCATTTGCTTTTTATAGACGATCCCCTGACCTAGCGGAGCCGCGACTAATTCGTCATCCGATAGTCTCTTGACCGAAGAAAAATGAAAGGCGAGTCCGCCTGGATTTGTCGATAACCGCATCCGTCTATCCAACTCCTTTCGCCAATTACCATCAGTTTAATTGATAATGATTATCAATGTCAATAATAGAGATGTAAAAAAGCCGCTTGCACGCTCTCGCGAGCGGAAACGGCTTTATTTCTATGATTCTAGTGAGTAGGCATTGGCAAGAACAGTAGATTGATAGGCAGCATACTGCCATTCGCAGGCGTAAAGGTGATCGTAACCGCCTCTGCGCTGTCCCCTGTCTTGTAAAGCACACCGACCTCGTTCGGATTCCGCAGAATGCTGTCGTTGGTCGTATAGACAACTTTGCCGTTCACCGTGAAGGCACCTGCGTAATGTCCGCCCCGCGGGTTTACGACGATCGCGGTATTCGGCAGCACATAACCGAGCTGGATCGTATACACGACTCCGTAATTGCCCGCATTCAGCACAGGAGTTCCCGTCGTTTTGTCGATACCGGACAAGCGCGTATCCTCAATATTGTCGGCCAGAACCATCCGGCTTTTCACGTCGCCGATCGTCTGGTTCACGTACATGATCCGGTTGGCGTTCTCGAACGTTCCGCGAATATGTATGTCGTGACTCGGCAGAACTTTTGCGTACGGCAAGTAGCTCATCACATCCCGATTGGCGTCCGCGACGACGACTTTGAAATCGAGATCGCCTCCGGAAATCTGTACGTCCGCGAACATGGAGTAGACATCCCCTGGTTTCATGGCTTTGTCGCTATATTCCGGGAATAGCAACCGGCTTTCACCCGCCGGAACTTGGAGGTAGGAGTACTTAGGATTCAGCAAAGATTCCAAGAATCTACCCGTCACTGCGCGGCCTACCGTCGACACGTAAATATTGGGTCCGCCGATTCCCTTCGCGCCCATTCTCACGGTAACCGGTTCGGCATTTTGATTCGTCACAATCACATAGCTCTTGACCGGAGTCGAGCGCCCGTTCAGATTGTGCAGCAGGAAGCGGACGTTGCCAGTAACATTATCCTCGTAATAGATACCCTCTTCGAGAATCGTCTCCGGGCTGTTCGCGCGAATCAGCGTTTGCGGACGGTCGTTGATGTTATAATTGATCTTCTGAAGCTGCAGGACGGCCGGCCCGTTAATGTCGAATTTCTCTCCTACGTTCGTGTATAGAAGGTTAAACTCTTCCTTCGTATACAACGTTTCGTCCAGAATCGTGATCGTCTTCGTATACTCCCCGACCAACCCGTGCGAGTCGGTCACTTTCAGCGTTACAGTCTTCTCGCCCGGTTCGAAAAAGCCCCGTTCATTGCCAGTCCATACCCGGCTGGCGATCTGGTCCTCGTCGTCTGTGCTGAGATCCTCGTACTTGATGAATTCGCCCATCTTGTACGTTTCTTTTTCCGTGTTGAAGTAGGCGACTGGCGGCTGGTTAGGCGGTTTGACCGTTACGACGACCGAGTACGGTTCGCTCCATGTTCCGTTCTCATCCTTGACCCAATGGGTGACCGTATACGTTCCGGACTCGTCGAAGATCGCGTTGTTATTCTCCCAGCGCTCCTCGATAATCTTTAATCCACGTGGATGGAAGGACTCGTCCTTATACTTAACTTCCGTTTGTTCCGCGTAAGGATTCAAATCCGATACGGAGAACTTGGCGATCGGAGACGTAGACCAGGTCAGTTCGACCGTATTCTCATTCTCTACCGATCTAACCGAAATGCCGAAGCTGTCGGCCACTACACGTACGGGAATCATTAAAGTCCCTTTTACCGCGAAAGGCGCGCCGGATGCGTAATTTTTCGCTTTTCCGTTAAGGCTATAGTTCGTTTTGCCTTCTTGCAGAACGAGCACGTCTTTCCCGCTCTTCAGCGTGTACTGTTTGCTCTTGGAGTTGTACTCGATCTTACCGTAAATTTCGTTCATGAACGATCTTGCGGCTACGTAGGTAACGCCTTTTACCGCGGTTAAGGGCTGTGGGGCGGTTACCGTTTTATCGTTATGAATCATTTGCGGCGAATTTGGGATAAGTACCAGTTTTTCAACACCGTTCGCGCCTTCTGCCGACGCCGGAAGCTGAGCCGGCAACATCAGCGTGGCGGTAAGAACCAACAACAGCAACTTCTTCTTCATATTCTGCTCCTTCTAATCTCTTTCGTGATGTATAGATCCCGTTTAATAGACCATATATATTACGCCTAAATCGGAGAAAGGTTGCTAGTTTCTTAGAATAAAACGCAAATAAACCCATTGAATGCGATTTTGAAGCACTTAAAGGACCTTTCTCATGCGAACATGCTCAATTCCGGCGTCCAGGAAAGGCTCCTCCGATTCAGTTACGTATCCCAATTTGAGGTAAAAGGCTTCGGCGGAGCATTGCGCATCGAGCACCGACTCCCGGTATCCCAGACGTCTGGCTTCCTCCTCCATAGCTTGCAAGAGGAACTTCCCGATGCCTGATCCGCGATAGGACCTCAGAACCGCGATGCGCTGCATCTTAGCGACGCCAGGCTCGAATGTCTTGAATCTTCCGGCGGCAATCGGTTTGCCCCCCTCTTCCACGATATAATGGTTACAGGCCGTAGGAGATTCGTCATACTCGTCCAGCTCCATGTCCCGGGGCACTCCCTGCTCCTTGACGAATACTTCCACGCGAACGTCAAAAGCCATTTTCAGTTGTTCATCGGTTTCCACGCGCACATACTTCACGAATAAGTACCTCCCTTTTTTTGATGGGTCAAATGCTCCAATTGCCGAATCAAATCATGTCGCGAGAAGCCCTCTCCGATGAACACGACAACGTCGTGGACGGTTTTCTGCGGCGTTATCCGCATATAGTCGCTCTCCCGATAGGCGTACTGAAACAGGAAACGGCTGGCCGTATCCCGGAACGTCACAATTCCTTTCGCCCGATAGACGTCTTCGGGGAGACGGCTTACGAAGCTTTCGAATTCCTCGCTGTCTATTGGGCCAGGCAAATAATACGTCAAAGCATGAACGTGGTCATGATCGGCATGGACATGATCACCGTGGTCATGAGAATGCTTGCAATCGGGGGAACAATGCTCTCCATGGACATGCTCTTTGACGGCGATCGAATCTTCCAATCCGTAGATAGCGTTCAGTTCGATTTGCGCTTGAACCGCGGAGACCAACCGGGCATTCGGATTCCAATCGCGCAGCAGTTGTTCCAGCTCCTCGCGATCGGCCTCGCCGATCAGATCGGTCTTGTTCAATACGACGATATCCGCCGCGGCAAGCTGCTCTTTCATCAGCTTATACGTTTTGCCCGCCCCGATCCGTACCCGGTCAAGCAAATGTCGTCCGTCGGCTAAGGCAACGACGCCCTTCAGCTCGAGCCTCTCGTACAACGACGCTTCCGTAACGGCGTCAATAATCTCCAAAGGCCGGGCGATTCCGGTCGACTCGATCCAGATCGCATCCGGCCGATGCTCTTGCGCAAGCTTCATGAGTTCCATGCCCAGATCGGCCCGGATCGAACAGCAAATGCAGCCCCCGAGCATCTCTGCCATCGGCACGTCCTTCCCGAATAGCTGCCCTTCGACGTTCGCATCCCCGACCTCGTTCAGGAGAACGGCCACTTTGCGCTTGCTTGTCTTGGCTTCGTCCAAAATCCGGTTCAGCAAAGTCGTCTTGCCGCTTCCGAGAAAACCGGTCAACACGTATACGGGTATCGTTTTGTCCATTTTCGTTGCTCCTTCTCTTGCTGTTGCGGGTAAACCCGAAAGTACAAAAACCTCCCCGGCGATCGCGGAGAGGTTTCGCGAAAAAATCAAGCTTCGGCTCGGTTTATACGTCCTGCGGATGTCCGGCCTTTACGAGCTCGACGGCGGCGGCGTTCGACTCTACCTGCTTCGCGTCTTTGCATCCCGGAATGACACAGGTCACTACGGGATTGTTCAAGCACCAAGCAAGCGCCCAAGCCGCCATGTCCGTCCCTTGCGGTACTTCTTCCCGGCGAATCGCCTCGACTTCCTCCATCTGACGCCATAGCTGCTCCGCCTCTCTCCGCGAGCGCACATCGTCGGAAGCGAACGTCGTTCCCGGCTTATACTTGCCGCTGAGCAAACCGCTGGCAAGCGGCACGCGAGCAAGCACGCCGAGATTTTGTTCCATGCAGGAAGGGAACACTTCCTTCTCCGGATTACGATCCAACCGGTTATATACGACTTGAATCGTTTCGGCGTTCACGTCCGTCGCGCGGGAAGTTTGGTAGATATTCTCGTTGGAGCCGATCGAAATGCCCAAATGACGGATTTTACCGGCCTGAACCTGCTTGTTCAGCGTCTCCCATAGTTCCTCGCGATCGAAGGAGTCGTCTGGACCGGAATGGAATTGGTACAGATCGATATAGTCCGTCTTGAGCGCGCGCAGCGAGCTTTCCAACTGGCGTACGACGTCTTCCGGATCGTAATTGACCGTTCTTTCGAAGTTGCGATGGAAATGGTGGCCGAACTTCGTCGCTACGATCCATTTGTCCCGTTCGCCGCGAATGGCTTCTCCAACCAGCGACTCCGACACGTGGTCGCCGTAACATTCCGCCGTGTCGATCAGATTGATGCCGAGTTCCTTCGCGCGCCCGATAATTTCGTTCGCTTCCCGCTGCTCGTACGTCCGGCCCCATTCGCCGCCGAACTGCCAAGTACCTACGCCAACAACCGATATTTTTAACCCTGTTTTGCCTAATGTCCTATATTTCATGAGAGTCTCTCCTTCACCATCGGTCCCGTGCTATTGCCATCCTGATTTTACCATAGGGAGGCGTTCGCACCAACTAGTACACCTTACGACAAATACCGGCTGCTGCCGTATACCCGGAGGAACTGCTCTTTTGCCCGCTCCCTCATTTCGTCATCGAATCCCCTTACGTCGTTAAGCAATTCGAAACGGTCTCCTTGACCGGATGCGCCTTCGGCATACAGCAGCCACTGGGCGAGATCGTCCGTCGCGCGAATCCGGTCGAAGAAATGATGGTACCACAGAGACGCTCTTTCCAGGTAGGCTTGCGCATCGAAAGGATTGATCTCAAGCACTTTCGTGAACGCCGTAACAGCGTCGTCGCAGCGGTCTAGTTGTTTGTAGACCAACCCTAGATTGTAATAACCTTGCGAATCGTCGGGTACGATTTCCGTATAAGTCGTCAAATCCAACAATGCGCCCTCCAGTTCTTCGAGGCGATAGTGAATGAGTCCTCTTAGCCAGATCAGACGCGGATTCATTCCGGTCAACTGAAGACCTCTGTTACAGTCTTCGAGTGCGTCCGTCAGACGCTCCGCCGCCATTCGGCATCGCGAACGGCGGTCGTAAATCTGGGGATTATCCGGCTCCAGCGCGAGCGCCCGGGAATATTCGGCATCCGCGAGCTGCCAGTTTTGCATCCCCATATACAGTTCACCTAGCGCATAAGCGGTCTTCCCGTCTTTTAGCAAACTCTCATCCAGATTTACTGCGGCTTGAATATCCATCATGGCTTCCTCATAACGATCTTCCATGAAGCGCGAGAAGCTCCGTCGCATGTAGAAATCGGCCGTTTCTTCTAGTTGCAGCGCTCTCGTATACGCCTCGTCGGCTTCCCGATAACGCTCCGCGTCGATCAGAATTTCCGCGCGCTGCTTCCAATTCAGAGGATCGTCAGGCTCGAGCCTGGTAAGCTCCTCGCTCTCTTGCCGAGCCTTATCCGGCTGATCTGCTTCGCGGTATGCATCGGCGAGCCAGAACCGGACGACCGGGTGATCGGGATAACGGCTTTTGGCTTCAAGCAACACGTGAACCGTTTCCTCGGATTTTCCCTGCGCACGATACACGGCGACGAGCTCCATATACGGTGGAAGCCAAGACGGATTCGTCGCTATGATCCGATTCAACATCTCCGCCGCTTCCTCGTAACGATTCATTTGCCGCAGCAAGTAACCTTTGCGAAGCTCAAGATCAGCGGCATTCGGGTAAGTCAGCAACGCGCGGTCGATCGCCTCGAGCGCTTTGCTGAGGTTGCCCATCGTTTCACATAGTTTGGATTCATGGAATTGAAAGCCGTATTCTTCCTCCGCCCCTTGAATGAAAGTGGCGATCGCCGCGAGGGAATATCTCGTTCTTTCTTTGATCTTCCCTGCCCCGCGATCCTTGAGGATTCGCCATTCCTCATGCAATCGGATCGCCTTCTCCAATACGATAAGCGCTTCTTCCATTCGCTCTAGCTGTTCCAAAGCTTGGGCTTGCCGATAATAATAATGGGGAATCGCCTTAGACGGATCCGCGGCTGCGTTTTGGTAACACGACTCCGCTTCTTCGAACCTCTCCATTTTCATATAGACGTTGCCTAACTCGTAATACGTAGAAGATTTGGCGTCTTCCCGCCTCTTGAGCGCTTCTTTGAAATCCCTCGCCGCTTCCTCAAGCTCCCCTCGGTTATTGTGGGAGATCGCTCTTGTATACCAGAAAAGGTAAGGCTCCGGGTCTAGCTCGATTGCCGCGTTCAAATCCGCGATCGCAGCCTCTTCCTGGCCTAGTTCATTATAGATATGAGCTCGTCTTTCGTAGGCATTCGGATACCGATGCTGCCTAAGCAACTCTGTCAGCACATCCACCGCTCGCCCCGTATTTCCGTTTTCGTGCAAATATCCGGCGTAATCGACCCGTTCATCCCAGGACATCCTTTTAACGCCCCATCGTTCGTACCATCGGATCGATTGCTGCGCCTTCCCCTCTCTGTGCAGCCTTACGGCCATCCAGCGGGCGAATGAATGAAAAATTGGCATGAGTCCCCCTCCAACTGACGCAAAAGCTGCCGAGACACTCGGCAGCTTTTTTATTCCGTGAACTCTTCCTTAGGCACTGTGCCATCTTCGACAGCGTACTCGAAATCGTCGATATCGAACAGTTGCACCGGAACGGAGTTTTGCACGACTTTATCCTGAAACTCAATCTGATCGGTCAGTACCGGGCATTGCAAACGAAGCGACATCAGGATGATTTCCGTTTCGATCGGATCGAATGCTTCGCCGTACTGCATGTTCTCCGCCGCGTTCACGATAATCAACGAAACGTTCTCGTTGATCGGCAGTGGCGGACTTTCTCTCCACGGGGCCATCAGCGCCCGCTCGATTTTCTTTTTATTAAACGAATCTTCGAAATAAGCGATCATTTCTCCGATTTTCGCTTTTACGTACGCGTCGTCCTCCGCTTCCGGCATTACCGGTTCGGGGCTGTCTTTCATATCGTAGAGCTCCATGACCGAAGTATACGGAATCCTGTATTCGACAGGACGTTTCGGCTGAAGCAGTTGTCCGTAAATGGCGATCATGACGGCCTCGATGACAAAACGCCGACTCATCTCTGCATTTCCCTCCCATAAAGCTTCCCACGCTTAGCGCATTGTTTTACATTATAACACAAGCCTAAACTGCTGTCGCCGTTCTTTGAATGAAGGCTTGCTTAAGGTATAATTATTGATGTCGTTTTCCATATATTGTCGCTAAGGGGTTGACGGAAATGTCGGAGTCTGTTTTCCATCAGTTTATGCGAGCCGAGTCTGAGGAATTGGAGCAATCGCTAATCGCGAAGATCAACAGCGGGGGATATTCCGCCTTCTACGAATGGATCGAGGATTTTCGCGACGGGTTGAAGATTTACTCCGAAGACCGAATCCCCCACTATCAACGCAAGCTGGCGAGAGCGCGGGAGTTGTTTCCCGAACCTCAGCGCTTAAGCCCGTCTTGGAGCGGCATCTGGGATGAATTCGAGCTGATCTTCGCCTGTAAGAACGAGGTGCTCGCCGCCATACCGGAGGATAAGCGCGAAGGCGAGTGGCAGATTTTACTCGATAATCCCTATTCCCATCAACAGGTCGTCTGTTATCCGGGTTTATCGTTTCTCGAAGCTGCCTATCTATACGGCTACTTTCAGCGCGAGCTAAAGCCCAACGAGGTGCTTCGTTTGCAGAAAATCGCCGAGCTGATTTCCGTGAATGGACGCAAAGATTTATCTCTATTGCCGGAGGCTTAATTGCAGCTGAGCGGACATTGTGACTTATTAGAGATCGACTTTGAGATAATATACGAAACGATTCGCAATAAAATGTTCTGTCATCCATAGGAGTGTGCAAAATGACTGATGTTCCCCTCATGCTACGGGAGGAGGACCTCGATCGGCTGGCTCGCGAAGCTGCCGCAACGAGAATCGACTACTGCGAGATCGTGCACCAAGGCCGCACCGTGTTGACGCATGTTCGAAACGACTATTCTACAGATAGTCTACACAGGATCAATTCAATTACGAAAAGCGTCCTCTCAATTCTTGTCGGCATTGCGCTTGATCGGGGTGAGTATCCGAGTTTGAACACGCCGATTTCCGACTTTTTCCCCGAAGCTCGCTATTCGGATAAAGAAGATGTCACAATCGAGCACCTGCTCGCGATGACGCCCGGATGGGATTGGCAGGAGATGGGGGATTGGCACGGGCTTCCGACTCCAATGATCGACAGTCCGGATTGGATCGCGTACGTCCTCTCCCGGCCCATGAAGTATGCACCCGGTCAGCGAATGATTTACGATTCCGGCAGCTCCCATATGCTCAGCGCGATCCTGCAGCGATCGACCGGGCTGACGGCCGCGGAATACGCGGAGCGTCATCTGTTCCAACCGCTCGGAATCGAGAAGTATAGCTGGCGCTCGGATCCGAACGGCATCGTCATCGGCGGTTTTGGGCTCGAACTTCGCGCGCCTGATCTTACGCGGATCGGACGCCTGATGCTGGATCGAGGAACATGTAACGGCGCCCGGGTCGTCTCCGAAGCTTGGATCGATGCAAGCACGACCGCCTATCGACACACGTATGACCATATCGGCTCTTACGGTTTTCATTGGTGGGTTATGGCGCGAGACGACAAGCCGATTTTTCCCGCGATCTACTTTGCGATCGGCTACGGCGGGCAGTATATTTTCGTTGTGCCCGAACTCGAGCTGATCGTCGTCTTCGCAAGTACGCTGTACAAGAAAAAATTCCAACCTTATCGGATGTTCAAAAGATTGCTCCATATCGATGACGAAACCTAAAGCAAGCGCCCCCGGAACTCGCTCCGAGGGCGCTTGCTGGATTTATCGTTTATGGACTCACCGATTTCGCTTCGAGCACTCCGTCCTGGACTCGGACGACTCTGCGCGGGTCGTTGCGCAGCTTGACGTTGGCCATCTTCGCTTCGTGTTCCGACAGCTTTAATGCCTCCCAAGCCTCAAGCCTACCGGCTTCGTCCGCGGGTGAGATGCCGGCTTCCGCCAACGCTTCCGCGACTTCGTGCTGCTCCGGCTCATTGTCCCATAGCACTACTCCGTAGTAATCCAGCTTATAACCGTTTCTCTGTACGCAGGAGAGCAGCGTCCCGGTGGCCGAATGCTTTAATGTGAACGGCATCGCACCTCACCTCCGACTTACTTACAGATACGGATTCTCGTGTTTGGCCTTCAGCATGTTCCAACGCCGTTCGATCTCGCCTTCGAATTCCCGCAGCGTCTCCGCATACTCCGGCTTGTTCAAATGTTTCGTCTTGCCCATCATCTTCAGCCAATCGCCGACGGGAACCCTTTTTCCCTTCTCCTCCGGATTGTACGTAATCGTCGTGACGCCGCGCTCGACTTCGTACAGCGGGAAGAAGCAGCTATTCACAGCTTGATCGATAATGTCGGAACCGTCTTTGTCCTCGGACAGCCAGTTCAGTGGACATGTAATAAGAATTTTGCCGTATACCATGCCGACATTCTGCGCATACCATTGCGCTTTGGCGCCTTTGCGAACAAGGTCTTGCGGGTTCGCTTCGCTGCCCGTAAATACGTAAGGAATGTTCGTGGCGGCCATAATCTGCGCGGTGTCCTTATGATGGAACACCTTGCCTCCTTGGAACTTGCCGACGTTGGATGTCGAAGTCCGGTGACCCATCGGCGTCGAATAGGAAAGCTGAGCGCCCGTGTTCATATAACCTTCGTTGTCGTATTCAAGAATGATCATCTTATGATTGCGAAGCGCAGCGCCGATAGCTGGCCCCATGCCGATGTCCATGCCGCCGTCTCCCGTAATCATGACGAACGTGAAGTCGTCCTTCAGTCCGTATTGATCAAGCTCTCCCCTGCGCTTGCGCTCGTGGAACATTTCAACGACGCCCGACAGCGTCGCCGCTCCGTTCTGGAACAAATTGTGAATGTACGTCGCTTTGTGGGCGGAATATGGATACCCCGTCGTGACGACCATCGCGCAGCCGGTATGGAAGAGCGCGACGATGTCCCCTTCGATGCCTTTGAAGAACAGCTCAAGTCCCGAGAAAATGCCGCAGCCCGGGCAAGCCCCGTGGCCGGGAGCGATCCGCTTCGGTTTCTTCGTCAGTGAACGAAGCGGCGGTATGCGCACGTTAACTTTGCCCGTCACTTCGTCAGGCGTAACCGTAATTAGCCCCGTCTTCAAATCCTCATATTTCATCGGTTCAAGAACTCGCTTAGGCGCTTTGGAAGGATCTCCCGCCGTGACGCCGTGGTAATCGAACGGTTTCTCCACGATTCCTTTGTTCATCGCATCAATCGCGAATTCGAACATTTTCAAGCCGTCCTCAGCGTAGAAATCTTTGCCTCCGAGACCGTAAATCCGGCTGATGACCATCGTCGTGGAGTTGCCGTATTGCTGAAGCGCGGCGCGCACTTCCATCACCATATTCCCGCCGTGACCACCGTATGAATCGGCGCGGTCGCCAACCGTGAGCGCCTTGACGTTCTTCAACGCGTCGGCGATCCGTTTGGCCGGGAACGGCCGAATGATATTGGGCGAGATCGCTCCCGCTTTGATCCCTTGCGCGCGCAACTGATCGACGACATCCTTGATAATCTCCGCCGAAGAGTTGAGCAGGAACACGGCGACTTCCGCGTCATCCATCCGATAAAGCTCCAGAATCGGATATTCCCTGCCGGTTAACTCGGCGTATTCTTGCTGGATGCGATCGAAGACGTCTTCGGCGCGGTACATCGCCATGCTTTGCTGATAGCAGTTATTGATATAATCCGGTTCGTTCATATACGGACCGACCGTAATCGGATTCTCGCGGTCCAGCACATGCTGGAATCCTTCCGGCGGATGCTCGCCGACGAATTTCTGCACGTCCTCCCGATGCGTGAACGTCATGACCCGGCGTTTTTGATGGCTTGTAAAATAACCGTCGGAGGCGACGATGACCGGCAGCCGGACTTCCGGATCCTCGGCCAGCTTCAGCGCGATGATGTTCATATCGTACACGGCTTGCGGATCGCGGCAAAGCACGATCGGCCAACCCGTATTCAGCGCGAAGTAGAGATCCGAATGGTCCCCGTGAATGTCGAGCGGTCCGGACACGGAACGGCACACGAGATTCAGGACCATCGGGAAACGAGTGCCCGACTGGACGGGCATTTGCTCGAGCATATACAGGTATCCGTTCGCGGACGTCGCGTTAAACACGCGCCCTCCGGCCGCCGATGCCCCGTAACATACCCCTGCGGAGCCATGTTCGCCGTCCGCCGGGATGAGCACGATGTCGTGCTGTCCGTTCGCTTTCATTAAATCTAGAAATTGCGCGACTTCCGTAGAAGGCGATATCGGAAAGTAACCCATGATGTGATAGTTGATCTGGTGTGCGGCGTATGCGGCCATCTCGTTGCCTGATTCGTAGACGATTCTTTGCTCCACGGTGCCTTGCTTAACCGTTTCTTTGCGAATGTCGATCGACATGTCAGACTCCACCTTCCTATCGGGTTCTCGATGAATATGCTCGCGTCGCTATCTCTTTTAAATGGCCAAATGGAACTTGTGAGCCACGCGGTGTTCGTCCGCGTAGCCGTCTTCCTCCAATTCGGAAGAGAGCGCTTCCGTCGGGCATGCTTGCACGCATTTCAGACAGCCTTTGCAATACTGGTAATCGATACCTTGCAGGAACATTTGCGGTCGTCCCTTCTTATCCGGCTGTTCCTCCCAGACGAAGCAGAAATCGGGACAGACGTTGTCGCACGCTGCGCAGTGTATGCACTTGTCGTCGGCGAAGTGAGGCATTTTGCCTGCTCGCGAGATGCTTAGATCCTTCAGGATGCTGTTGCCCGGATTCGTGATGAGCCCGCCGAGCGGCTGCGTCTCGTATCCAAGTACCGGCGTGTCCATCCGGACAAAACTCGGCATCGCGTCCCCCTCATCCAGCAGGAACGTCTGGAATTTTACTTCGTCGTATCCGCGCTGGAACGTGTCGAGCGCCGGTTGGACGGCTGCAGGGTATTTTTTCTCCAAAGACTTGCGAATGACGCCCTTCATGAATTCCGCATCCAGGAAATCGCAGAGCCGGAACAGGCCGCCGATCATGGCCATGTTGACCCGATTGTTCTCCTGCAGCGCGATGCCCGTCGCGTCGACGACGGCAATAATGCCGGCTTTCAACTTCAATTGGCTCTTGAGCTGCTCCGGCGTCTTGCGCGAGTTGACCAGCACGATGCTGTCCTCGTGCATACCGGAGATGACGTTGATCGTCTTCGACAGGTTCTCATGGAACACGCCGATCACGTGCGGCCGTTCCACCGGCGACGTATCCCGAATCCGCGTGTCGATGTCGCAGAACCGGATATGGGCTTTAACCGCGGAGCCCTTTTTCTCCGACCCGTAAGAGCTGAAGCTTACGCCGTTTAATCCGGCACCCATCACTCCAGCTTCCGCAAGCATCTTGCCAGCCAGATTCGCGCCTAATCCGCCTATCGATTCTAGCCGAATTTCAAAAAAACCGAGCTCGTTAACCTTGGGCAACATTACCATGTTTTTCTGCAATCCCCTTTCGCGTCATGTGAAGGAACATTCAGAAAATTTACAATATACAAACATTAATTATTTCGTGATTTAATCAAGAAATCCTGCCTCGATTGTGAAAATCCGGCAAATGTTGCCTTTTCACGCGGATAAACTCGCCTGCAAGCGTTGAAGATCCTTCCACCCGATCAATCGTACCCGTTCGGCAGCCAAGATCGATCTGATCTCTTTATCCCTCCAGAACGCGGCCTCCATCTGCCTTTTGTCCGGTTGGCCGTGAAATGCGCGAAGCTCAGCCGTCGCCCGCGCCGGATGGGAGATCCATTCCGTCACGCCCGGGAGCAGATTGCGGATCAGCCGAATCCCTTCCTCTTTGACCGACTCGTAAGTCCCCCCTTCGTTCAGGCCGTATTCCGGACCTGAGACGTAATCCGGAAGTACGATACCGCGATCGTCGGCTTGGCGTACCCGCTTTCGCGCGCGTTCGTCCAATTCCGACGGAATCGTCCTCCCTCCGACGGGAACCAGCTTGCGGGGCAGTCTGAATGGCAACCCGTAACGTGCGCAAATGTCGAATACGATCGATAGCAAGTCTTGACCGGTATGAAAGCCATATAAGCTTCCCATATGATTGTCCGCATGGGTGAGCGTCAAGCCGGAAGCGATCGCGGCTTCCGTCTGAGCGATCAGCTCGTGCCGCACCTCTTCGGGATCGGCCCGCCGCTCCAACTCGCCGACGGTCGCCGGAAACCAACCGCCTGCGACGGTTAACGTGCTTATCGGCCGGGATCGGCATAGCGGTCCCCATTTATAACCGGGCCATTCGCTCGTTAACGTCCAGTGAACGCCGACGTCCGCGCTCGGGACGGTGAGCCGAATCCGCTTGGCTGCGTCCGCGGACCAAGAGCAATTCATCATGATCGTCGTGGAGCTGATGACTTGCTCCGAGAGCAATCCGACGATGGTCTCGTTCGCGCTGTCGCATAGCCCGAAGTCGTCCGCGTTGACAATCAGCAGTTTCTCGTCTTTACCGTAACCCAAACGCTGAGCCGTGTTCATCTTCTATCCCCTCCCCAATTCCAGTATATGAAAGCGATGCGAGCGCATTGCTTTTAGTTGTCTATTTGCCGCGTTTTGTTCCTTGAAAGGTGCTTACTCCCCGTCCGAAAGTTCAGCTTTCCGCCGACACTAAAAAACGGAGCGCCCCAAATGGGCACTCCGCTTTCCTTTTCGAAATGGACTTTCCTTAATTTAACGACGCAAGAGATTAATGGTTAGATTCGTCACATCGCGAGTTGTTCGATTCTTTCGAGCTATTCCCATGATTAGTCCAGGCACGACGCGAGTTGTTCGATTCTTTCGAGCTATTCCCGTGATTAGTCACGGCACGACGCGAGTTGTTCGATTCTTTCGAGCTATTCCCGTGATTAGTCACGGCACGACGCGAGTTGTTCGATTCTTTCGAGCTATTCCCATAATTAGTCCAGGTACGGCGCGAGTTGTTCGATTCTTTCGAGCTATTTCCATGATTAGTCCAGGTACGACGCGAGTTGTTCGATTCTTTCGAGCTATTTCCATGATTAGTCCAGGTACGACGCGAGTTGTTCGATTCTTTCGAGCTATTCCCATGATTAGTCCAGGTACGACGCGAGTTGTTCGATTCTTTCGAGCTATTCCCATGATTAGTCACGGCGCGGGGCGAGTTGTTCGATTCTTTCGGTCCCCGCCTCGCAAGTGAATAAGGTTGCTCGGCGATCGCCACGATAATAAGGCAAGCATCAACTGACGAAAGGTGGAAAAGGGATGACTACGTCCAAACGCCGGAGAGAAAGCGCGTGGAAAAGCCGAAAACAAAACCGGCAGCCGCACGGTAAAATCTCTTCCCTGCATGAATTGGCAAACGACTCGAATCCCGGCAACAATACCGATCCTTCCACTTGATCCGCTTGGCGCTTCGCGCGCCGATCGATCGCCGTTCATGCATGCCGTAGACGCCGCTTCGCAAGAGGCGGCTTCTTCGCCTAAGTCAGCCTAAGCTTCTCGGAAGCGGTTAACCTTCTTCCCTTGATATCGATAATCAGTCGGCCGTCCTGCATCCCCCAGATCTCATCGGCGAATTTCTCCGCCAATTCCGTGCGGTGCAGCGCGGCAACGATTGTCGTTCCTTTCTCATGGCACAGCTTCTTCAGCGTTCCCATCATCTCTTCCGAAGTATGCGGATCTAGTCCGGATACCGGCTCGTCCGCGAGCACGAGCCTTGCGCCATGCACCAACGACCGCGCGATCGCGATCCGTTGACGTTCGCCTCCGCTCATCTTCTCGACAGGCTGCTGCGCCCTCTCCATCAATCCGACATGCTCCAGCATATCCATCGCACCCATATGATCGTCGCTGCGTACCATACCGGTTAACCTTCGCCAGATCGGAGTTTGCTCCGCGGCACCGATCAGAACGTTCTTAAGTGCCGACTTCTTCTCGTACAGAATCGGTTTCTGCTCCAAATAAGCAACCTGTCTCCGGAAACGCATCTTGTCCATAAATCCGGCTTGCATCAAATCTTTGCCGTCCACTTTATATTCGCCGGAAGTCCATGCTTCCTTCAGCGCGAGCGCTTTAAGCAGAGCCGACTTGCCGCTCCCGCTCGAACCGACGACCGCAATGAACGTGCCGGGTTCCAAGCGAGCGTTTACGTTATCCAATATCGTTTTTCCATCAGGTATTTTACGTGTTAATCCAGAAATTACGATCATCGCTGCCCTGCCCCTTCAGTCCAATATAAACCTTAGTGTAAGGCATTATGCCATCCCTTGCCATACGAACAAATGTTTGCTATAATCAAAACAAGAACATGTGTTCTAAATTATGTTTCTATAGGTGGGATAATGGATGGTGAATTGCGAACATCTCCGTTACTTGGAACCTCCCAGAGGCTCCAGACCGTCTCGAGACTTAACTTTCAAATTTTACGGCGACGGGAAACTCGTCATCACGGATAATGACACGGGCAATACATTAAGCCCCCGCGAGCTGAGCGGGGGCAGTTACGACTTCTATGTCCGGCAACGCATACGGCTCATTAAGCGGGATTTAGCCGAGAAGATCACAAAGTACGCATAGAACCATCCCTGGGCTTATTGCTCTTCATGGCAGGTTTTTGTTAATTCCGTTTAAGCTCGGGGGATACCGTTTCATTTTGTTGATTTGGACGTTCTCTTCTTGCTCTTTGGATCGGGAGTGGGCGCCTTGTTCGCCCGTTCTTTGGCTATTCGTTTTCGCCATATGCTCTCACCTCCAACTCTCTTACCCTTCGGCAACGAAGGGTTTCTTTATATTTTTCCTATTTCCGCGCATTTACAAACCCGTTTTCACGCGCCATAATGAAAAAAAGACATAAAAAGTGCAGCAAGCCGACATGCGTGATTGATTGTCCTTCTTTATCGGATCGTTGTCGGATTCGCATGGAAGTTAGGAGCAGAGAACAAGATGAACCAATCGATACTTTTCGATCTGGACGACACGTTAGTCTATTGCCATAAGTATTTCCACCATGTGCTAGATCGCTTCGCCGATCTCATGGTTTCTTGGTTCGGCCCACGCGGCGTCTCCCGAGACGAAGTCGCGGCCAAACAAATCGAGATCGATATCGCCGGCGTTCACGTGGTCGGTTTCCAAAGCGAGCATTTCCCGCAATCGCTCATCGACACGTACCGCTTCTATCAACACTCAACCGGACGCCCCGGCTCCCCATTGGAAGAGGATGCCTTATGGAAACTTGGCAACAGCGTGTACGAGATGGAAGTGGAACCTTATCCGCTGATGGACGAGACGTTGGAGTTTCTAGCCGAGCAAGGCCACGAGCTTCATCTATATACCGGCGGAGATGCCGCGATCCAATCGCGGAAAATCGAAAGCATGCAGCTGCAGCGATATTTTGAGGATCGGATCTACATCAGACAGCATAAAAATACCGATGCTCTGGAGCAAATTCTCGAGAGCGGACGATTCGACCGCGCGAATACGTGGATGATCGGCAATTCAATACGGACCGACGTTGTTCCCGCCCTGAATTGCGGCATTAACGCCGTCTACCTGAAGAAAGAAACCGAATGGACGTATAACGTCATTCCTATCGACGCCAAGCCGAGCGGAGCATTGCTAACGTTAAGCGAGCTTCCTCAAGTACCGCCGGCCATTCATCGTTATCTCGACGAGAACCTGATGAAAGAATCCGGTTAAAATGAACCTTTTTCCGATAACCGACAATAAGCCGGGCTAGCTGCGTGCAGCTGCCCGGCTTTTCATATCCACGTCAGGCCGAATGTCCCTGCGCATTCAATCGGCTCGTGACGATATTCACGGCGATCGCGTCATCCACGTAACCGATCGGAAATATATAATCGGGAATGATATCGACCGATAAGATAAAATAGAGCAGTGCGCTTCCAAGCAACGCCCGTTCGTCTTCCGTGGCACTATTGTCGCAGTATCGGCCGTACATTCTTTTCAATCGCTCGATAAAAGGCCCTGCTCCGTTTAATTGGGCGATCTTGGCATCGAATTCCTGACGAATCAATCGATGCCCTTCTTCGGTTTTCGCATATTGTTCGCACTTGGCCAGCTCCTGTTCGATACGCGCTCTCGTCGATCGGGAATCGGCCCAGCGGTCATCGCCGAAAGTTTCCAGCATTTTATCCAATGCATCGAACATCCTATCATCGCCTTCCGACCGCCCAACCTCAGCCTCTTCCCCCGAAGTTTCGATCAGCTTATCCAATGGAATGTTCAAATGCCGCGAAAACAACTGCAAATGATAAAGCTTAGGTTGCTGCTTGCCATTGACGATGCGGGAGACGGTCGCGACGTCGATGCCGCAGAGATTGGCGAGCTTTCGCATCGATAGCGAATTCTTCTGTATATGATCTTTAATTAACTCTCCGATTGACCTTTTCCGCGACGACTCGAACGTTTCCACCCGACTCCCCTCCTCTGCATTTCTCATAATACAGAATATGCGATCACGTTGATAAATTTATTTTGTCCGCGCAGTTGCCCGGATGATATCTGTTGAGTATTTTTATGGGACTGACACGGTTTTCTCAACACTTCATACGTTATAAGCAAAACCATCACGATGAGGTGTCGATAGATGTTATGGTTGTTGATCTTGGGATTCGCGATATCGTCCAGTCTCGATAATCTTGGCGTAGGTATCTCCTACGGTATCCGGGGGATCAAAATAGGGACCTCGGCAAATTTGATCATCGCGGCTGTTTGTCTTCTATTCAGTTACGGGGGCATCGTCTTTGGGAAGTGGCTGTCTTCCGTGCTTCCGGGCTTGCTTCCCGTCTTTCTCAGCACGATCATATTACTGGTCATCGGAGTTCGAATCATTTTGCTCGCGGCTCCAAGACAACGATCTGTAGCTGCTGCTCCCCAAGCTTCCAAAGGCCTGGCCGGGGTTTTGCGAAACCCGGAGAGCGTCGATCTGGACGGATCGCAAGACATCGGCATTGTCGAAGCCATAATTCTGGGAGCGGCCTTGTCCGCGAATGCGTTGACCAACGGGTTAAGCGCAGGGCTTCTCGGATTGTCGCCGTTTTCGATATCCTTGACCGCCGCGCTCGGAAGTTTCCTGACTGTATGGTTCGGAGTGTGGATAGGCGGCAAAGCGGCCAACGTTCGCGTGGGACCTTTTACGTTAGGGCAATTCGGTACGCTGTTCAGCGGCATTATTCTGGTGTTGATCGCGCTCAACAACTTTTGGTAGAAGCTATCTCTCGGCAAAAAAAACGCTAAGACCACCCGTGCAGGGGGCTTAGCGTTTTATCTCGTTTGCGGTCAAACCGCTTAATTTATTGAAAATCTTGCGAACCCCTTCCGACCACAAAGGATCTTCCGCATACGTTTTGTTGAACCATACGAACGGATCATGGCCTTCCGGGCGGCTCTGGGCAAGCTTGATGATCAGCCTGGAAGCAATACCGGTGGAATTGTCGATATCGGTGTTGTACTCCATCCAGCTATGTCCAACGTTAAAAGGATTGTTGGCAATTAATTTGGCGTCTTTGCCCGTCCGGGGGACGAACCCTTGTTCCTGTCCGGTAATCGCGAATAAAAGCAGCGGATGAATATCGTATTTGCGGGCGTTGTCCATAATCGCCCCGAAATAAGGCTCGTCCGCCAATAAGGAATCTCGGCTATTCAAATAAGCGATTAAGGAGGCCGCGTCAATGTCGGCATATTTGAGAAAATCAGGCATTCCGATATCAGGCGAAGGCTCCGGAATGCTGACGACAACAGGCGGTTCGACAACTGCGGCTTCATCTTGAGCGGCCGATCGATTCAACGACATCGAGAATATCGTCCCCCCGACACCGATTGCGAACACCGCCGCCAGCGCAATGGCCGTGACGGGAGAAGCCAATCTCCGCAGCTTGCCGCGAGCAGTTAACAACCATTCTGGCGATGTCGGGGTACGATCGATCTGCAGATCCTCTTCCGCGGGTACGATCTGGACGATAGCCGCCGATGCGTTCGCGTGCCTTCTCTCCAGCCTTGATGCGAGCTGTTCCGGACTCCAACGTCCGGGCGTCCGGGCGTTCGCCCACTGCATAATCGGATCGAGCAACTGTTCCTTGTCAACCATCTCGTCATCCGCAATCTCCGAGAACAGGTCGATCACGTCTTCCGGGAGAACGTCCCTCCGCTCACCGATCAGACATCTAGTAATTAATTGATCCACCATGCGCCCCTTCAACTCATCCGGGATACTCGGCAATCTCCGTTCAAGCGTTCGGCGAATGGCGTCGGCGACAATCTCGGCCCGCCGACCGTCAGGAAGCGGAGCGTATTTCGTCTGTACGTATCTGCGGATCGTCGTAATATCCGACGGTGACAACAATGCCGCTCCGTCCATGAGCTCGCCCCCCCATTCCCGAAACATTCCTCATCAGTGTAACATACAGGAAAGATTTGGGGGAAGCCCTGTCCTAGGAACCAAGGGAAGACGGCAAACGGGAAAAGCCTAGCCGCTCCGTTAAACTTCGACTCGGTTCGCTTCGGTTATAATCGCAGTTCTGACCTCGTCGGTAAGAATAAATGCTTGAATCTGATCTTTCTCCCATTCGGTCAACTGATATTCGCAGTCGCAGCCCTCGTCCATCGTGACAAGCTGAATCGGATGGCCTTGATGAGTGCAGATTGCCATAATCGAAAAGTCGATCAGGTCGGACGGAAGCGGCGTCTCGTCGGCCACCTTCGCCCTAAGCATGACATCTACCCACTGTCCATCCCTTCGTTCGGCCTCATATTCGAAGCTTTCGAATCGCAATTCAGACCACGATTCGTCGCCGTATCGAATCATGCTTCATTCTCCTTTCGCAACTACAACGTCATTCTTAAGACAAAGAGGCCGTTCCGCCGATCGGAACGACCTCTCTACATTAACCCAAATTCATCAAGGGAGCAACGTGCTTCCCATCAGATATTTGTCGACTTCGCGAGCCGCCTCGCGGCCTTCGTTAATCGCCCACACGATCAGACTTTGTCCCCGTCTCATATCTCCCGCTGCGAACACCTTATTCACATTGGTCGTATATTTGCCGTACGGTGCTTTGACATTGGAGCGGCGGTCCGTCTCCAATCCCATTTGGTCAATGATCGTGCGCTCGGGACCCTCGAAGCCTACCGCGACGAGCACGAGATCGGCGGGCCATATTTTCTCCGTACCCGGGATTTCCTCGTAGATCTTGCGCCCTTGTTCGTCCACGTATCGGCGTATTTGCACTGTGTGCAGCTCCTTCACGTTGCCGTTCTCATCTCCGACGAATTTCTTCGTCAATACGGAGAACGCGCGAGGGTCCTCTCCAAACAGCGCTTTTGCTTCCTCGTGAGCGTAATCGAGGGTGTACACGTTCGGGAACTCCGGCCACGGATTGTTCAAGTTATCGCGTTCCAGCGGCGCTTTCGCATGCGTGCCGAATTGCGTGACGCTCGCGCAGCCGTGGCGCAGCGCAGTGGCTACGCAATCCGTTCCGGTGTCTCCGCCGCCGATAACGATGACGTTCTTGCCCTTGGCGGAAATATAAGTCCCCTCTTGCAGTCCGTTATCGAGATAACTCTTGATTGTGCTGTTCAAGTAATCCATCGCCTGATGAATGCCTTTAAGCTCATGGCCTTCCACGTTGCCGATCGGTCGGGCTTTCGTCGAACCTCCGCAAAGAACGACCGCATCGAATCTCTCAAGCAGCTCCTTCGAGGTAATGTCTTTGCCGATCTCCGTGTTCACCACGAATTTCACGCCCTCTTCGGCGAGCAGATCTACGCGGCGCTGTACGATCTCCTTCTCGAGCTTCATCGTCGGTATGCCGTACATCAGCAGCCCGCCTACGCGATCCGCACGCTCATAGACCGTAACAGTATGCCCGGCCTTGTTTAATTGGGCGGCCGTCGCGAGTCCGGCCGGACCGGAGCCGACGACTGCGACTTGTTTGCCCGTGCGCGCCTTCGGCGGCTGCGGCACGACCCAGCCTTCTTCGAAAGCTTTATCGATGATCGCCTGCTCGATCGTCTTAATTGTAACGGGATCGCCGATTAATCCGACCGTGCACGAGCCCTCGCAAGGCGCGGGACAGACTCTCCCGGTGAATTCCGGGAAGTTGTTCGTTTTGGCCAGCCGCTCGTACGCTTCCTTCCAAAGTCCGCGATACACGAGGTTGTTCCATTCGGGAATCAGATTATTGATCGGGCACCCCGAAGCATTCCCCGCCAGCTCCATCCCGGTATGGCAATAAGGCGTACCGCAGTCCATGCACCTCGCGCCTTGCGTACGCAGCTGCTCTTCGGAGAACATGCGGTGGAATTCCTTCCAATCCCGGATACGCGCAACTGGATCGCGATCGTCCGGCAACTCGCGCTTATATTCCATAAATCCCGTAGGTGTAGACATTTTGCCACCCTCCATCTGTCGGTATCTTGTCAGCGACGTCTTTGCATCATTTCGATATCGATGATAGATCATCCTAACAAAAGTATCCGCTATTCAGAATGGATAATCCGTAGCATTGTTTGTACTATTCGATGGTTGCCCTTTCGTATATGCAAAAAGCGTGAGGAAGTCGATTTTTTTCGTCCAATTGCCCCTCTTCCCGGGAGACCTGTTTCCACTGTTTTCGGTCGAAGTTCGGGAAATAAGTGTCGCCTTCGAAAGCTTGGTCGATTTCCGTCAACTGCAGCCGGTCCGCAAACTCCAGCGTTTGCTTATAGATTTCCGCGCCGCCGATGACCATGAGCTCGTCCCGGCCGTAACGTTCCAGCGCTTCGGGAATTGATCGAACCAGCTCGCAGCCTTCCGGCGCTTCCTCCAGCGTTCTGGACAACACGACATTCGTCCGATCCTTCAACGGACGCCCAAGCGATTCGAATGTTTTGCGTCCCATGAGAACGATTTTGCCAAGCGTATGCTTCTTAAAATATTGCATATCGGCGGGAAGCCGCCATATCAAATCGTTATCTTTGCCTATTACTCCGTTCGAGGCGACGGCGGCGATCAGCGTAACGGTCATGGCCGCATTCCTACTTTCGTTTTATTTTATGCAGTCGAACTTTCCTTTACACCGCCACCGGAGCTTTAATCGCAGGTTGAGGCGCGTAATCCTCAACGCCAATATCTTCGACCTTATAGTCGAATATCGATTGAACGTCAGGGTTGATTTTCAGTCTCGGAAGCGGTCTTACTTCGCGGCTCAACTGCATTTCGATTTGTTCAAGATGATTGAGATAAATATGGGCATCGCCAATGGTATGGACGAAATCCCCTACGCCTAACCCGCATTCCTTAGCGATCATATGAGTCAATAAAGAATAGCTCGCAATATTAAACGGGATGCCCAGGAAGATATCTCCGCTTCTTTGATAAAGCTGGCAAGATAGTTTATTATCCGCAACGTAAAATTGGAAAAGCGTATGACAAGGCGGCAAGGCGGATCTTTGCGGCGTTACGTCTTCCGGGGACCAAGCCGTAACCAGCAAGCGCCTTGAATCCGGGTTCGTTTTGATTTGTTCGATCACGTTTTTCAGTTGATCGATAATTTCGCCTTGAGAAGTCTGCCACCTTCTCCACTGCTTGCCGTACACGTTTCCTAAGTCCCCGAATTCTTTTGCAAAATCATCGTCTTCAAGAATTCGTTTCTTAAAAATGGCTTCCTGTTCGAGATAAAGCAGATTAAACGCTTCGTCCTGCTGAGAACGAAGACCGAAATTGGTCATGTCGGGTCCTGCGTAGTCTGGGCTCTCGACCCATTTCTTGAAGGCCCACTCGTTCCAAATGTTGTTATTGTGCTGAAGCAAATAGCGAATGTTGGTATCCCCATTAATAAACCAAATCAATTCGCTTGTAATCAATTTGAGCGGAACTCTTTTGGTGGTCAGCAGCGGGAACCCTTCGTTCAGATTAAACCTCATTTGATAACCGAAAACGGAAATCGTTCCCGTGCCGGTTCTGTCTTCTTTCTTTACGCCGTTGTTTAGTACATCTTTGAGCAAATTTAGATATGAATGTTCACTATGACTCATGCCGAAGCCTCCCGTTCATTTCTTGCCGCCTTCGCCACATACGAACGCTAATTTAAATAATTATAACCTGATTTCCGCAAATATAGCATTCTATTATTTAAGGTAAACTTGTTATTCTGGCGAGGAATACCGCTGCGAACGCCGCTTCTTACGCTGCTCGTAACGTTCAGGGGCGCTGTCGTACAGTTTCCGTTCGGCGTCGTTCTCCGGAATGACGGGCGGGACGGGCACGGGCCTTCCATTCTCGTCGACGGCGACGAACGTGGAGAAAGCCGTACAAGTGACCCTTCTGTCACCCGAAAACAAATTTTCCGATCTGACGACGACGTACACCTCCATGGAGCTGCGATGCGTCCACGTCACGAACGCCTCAAGCTCGACGGCTTCCCCAAGCCGAATCGGCGCCAGAAAATCGAGGCTGTCCGTGGAAGCTGTAACGACGGGTCGACCACAGTGACGCATTGCGGATATCGCGGAGATCTTGTCTATGTCTTTCATGAGGGTTCCGCCGAACATCGTGCCGTGATGATTCGTATCTGTTGGAAATACAAGCTCCGTCATGATCGAGCGCGATCGGCTCATCGGTCTTGCCGCTTCGTTCATACGCGACAACTCCTTTTATCTGGATTTGAGTCCGTTTATGTCATAACAAATATATTCACTTTTGAAGCGGCTCTTGTGCGACGATTAAACCCTTGTAAAGAAATAAACCTTTATGAAGGTACTCCGCGGCGCAAGGCCGCGAAGATCTCATAAAGGTTTTTGGCTTTCGGCGAATTAGGATTTAGGAGCAAGCGTATGAATCGGGTGACCCATCGCGAGTTCCGCGGCATCCATCGTGATTTCGCCAAGCGTCGGGTGCGCGTGGATCGTCAGCGCGATATCTTCGATCGTCGCGCCCATCTCGATCGCTAGTCCAAGCTCAGCGATCATGTTGGATGCTTCTACGCCGGCGATTTGCGCGCCGAGCACAAGACCCGTGTCCGCGTCGTGGATCAGCTTCATGAAGCCGTCCGCGCCGTTCAGCGTTACCGCACGGCCATTGCCGCCGAACGGGAATTTGCTGCTCTTGGCGTTGTAGCCTTTTTCTTTCGCTTCTTTCTCCGTGTAGCCTACGCTTGCGCATTCAGGATCGGAGAAAGCAACGGCCGGAATGCACTTATAGTCCACTTTGGACGGCAATCCCGCGATCGCTTCCGCTGCAACCTTCGCTTCGTAAGAAGCTTTGTGAGCGAGAGCTGCGCCCGGAACGATATCGCCGATCGCGTAAATATGTTTAATGTTCGTACGGCATTGGTCGTCAACTTCGATCAGACCGCGTTCGTTCACTTTGACGCCGATCAGGTCGAGTCCGAGCTCTCCGTCCGTATTCGGACGACGTCCGACGGTAACGAGCAAGTAATCGGCGGTTACCGACTTCTGCTCCCCTCCGACTTCGTACGTCACGGTAACGTCTTTATCGGTTTGTTCCGCGCTCTTAGCCAGCGCGCCGTTGACGATTTCCACGTTCGCTTTTTTCAGCTTCTTAACGACGAGCTGGCTCATGTCTTTGTCGAAGCCCGGAAGAATCGTATCCGCGCCTTCGAGCACGGTCACTTTCGTTCCGAATTTCGAGTACATTTGGCCGAGCTCGATGCCGATGTAGCCGCCGCCGATGACGACGAGGCTCTTCGGAACTTCCGGCAGCGAGAGCGCTTCTGTCGAAGACAGAATACGTCCGCCGAACGGGAACGGCTTCAACTCGATCGGACGGGAGCCGGTCGCGATGATGCAGTTCTTGAAGCGGTAGCGAGGCGCTTCCTGGTCGTTGAACAAGCGGGCTTCGTTCTCGTTGATGAACATGACTTCGCCCTTGAAGATTTGCACCTTGTTTGCCTTCAGCAGCATCTCGACGCCGCTTGTCATTTTATTCACGACGGAGCCTTTGTACTCCTGAACTTTGCCGAAGTCTACGCTTACGTTATCCGCGGACAAGCCGTAAGCCGCCGCGTGTTGCATGGACTCGAAGTGGTGAGCAGAATTAATCAGCGCCTTAGACGGAATACAACCTACGTTTAAGCAGACGCCGCCGACGGTGGCTTTGTCCGCGACAATGACCTTTTGGCCCAGTTGAGCCGCGCGAATGGCCGCGACGTATCCGCCGGGACCCGCACCAATAACAAGCAAATCAATGTCTAGGGAAGCATCTCCTACGACCATGAATTACACCTCCATGACAAGCAGTTCCGGATCGTTAAGCAACTGCTTGATGTAGTTTAAGAAATTTTGCGCCGTAGCGCCGTCGATGATGCGATGGTCAAAGCTCAAGGATAATGCCATTACCGGAGCGGCAACGATCTCGCCGTTTTTGACGACGGCTTTCTCGGAGATACGTCCCGTTCCCAGGATGGCGACTTCAGGGAAGTTGATAACAGGCGTGAAGAACATGCCGCCTGCGGAACCGATATTCGTAATCGAGATTGTGCTGCCTTTGAGCTCGTTCGCGCCCAATTTGCCGTCGCGTCCGCGAGTTGCCAGATCGCGAATCTCGTTAGCGATAGACCAGATGTTCTTGCGGTCGGCGTCGAAGACGACCGGCACGAGCAAGCCGTTATCCGTGTCCGTAGCAATTCCGATATTGTAGTATTTCTTGTACACGATTTCGTTGGCAGTTTCGTCGATCATCGCGTTCAGTGCCGGGAACTCGCGGCACGCTGCGACGAGCGCCTTCACGATGAACGGCAAGTACGTCAGCTTGACGCCTTTTTTCTCGGCAACCGGTTTAGCTTTCGTGCGCAGCGCGACAAGTCCGCTGACATCGACTTCGTCCATCAGCGTGACGTGCGGAGCCGTATAGACGGATTTGACCATTGCGTTCGCGATCGCTTTGCGGATACCCTTGAACGGTACGCGCTCTTCCACGCCCTGACCGCTTGCAACGGCTTGCGGAGCCGAAGAAGCTGCTGCAGGAGCTGCGGAAACAGGAGCATTTGCGGAAGTTTCGGCTGCCGCTGTCGGTGCACCGCCGCTTGCGAATGCCAATACGTCCTCGCGAGTAATGCGGCCGTTCTTTCCGCTGCCCGCGATCGCCGAGATCGTTACGCCTTTCTCGCGAGCGAGCTTGCGAACGCTTGGCGTAGCCAGCACCTGGCTGGTTGCAGGCGCGGCAGGCGCGCTTGCCGCAGGAGCCGGTTCGGCTGCCGCCGCAGGTTGCTGCGCAGGCTCGCCTTTCGTATCCGCTCCGCCGGTCGCGCTGTTGTCGGCCGCAGCATGTCCGTGGCCTTCTGCAGCCGGAACTTGATCCGGCAATTCGCCTTCCGCTTCGATGATCGCGACGATCTCGCCGACGCGCATAACTTGTCCGTCTTTGGCCAGCACTTCCGTGACTTTGCCGTTAACCGGGCAAGGCACTTCGACAATCGCCTTGTCGTTCTGTACTTCCATAATAATATCATCGTCCGTTACCGTCTGTCCCGGTGCGATATGCACTTTGACGATTTCGCCTTCGTGCATTCCTTCGCCGAGCTCCGGGAACCGATATTCAAATCTCGCCATCTGGAACCCTCCTTATCTCACCCCAAAAAGTGACACGACGCTTCTCAGCCTATTCCGATTACTTTTCAGGGACCCCGAATTTTTCAGATTAGAACTGTAGCACTTGATTGGCGGTTTTCACGATACGCGCCGCAGTCGGAAGCCATGCGTCTTCGATCTGCGCGAATGGGTACACCGTATCCGGCCCTGCGCAACGAAGTACCGGCGCTTCCAGATGCAGGATCGCCTTCTCGTTGATTTGCGCGATGATTTCCGCGGCCGCTCCGGAAGTTTTCTGCGCTTCCTGAACGACGATCGCGCGATTCGTTTTCTGGATCGACGCGACGATCGTGTCGATATCGAGCGGCAGCAGCGTGCGCAAGTCGATGACTTCCGCGGATACGCCGTTTTTCTCCAGCTCTTCGGCCGCTTTCATTGCCGTGTGAACCATCAAACCGTAAGCGATAATCGTAATGTCTTTACCTTCGCGCACGATGTTCGCTTTGCCGATCGGCACGGTATATTCGCCTTCCGGCACTTCCGCGCGGAATGCGCGGTACAAGTTAAGATGCTCCATGAAGAAGACCGGATCGTTGTCGCGAATCGCGGAGATCAGCAATCCTTTCGCATCGTAAGGATTGGAAGGCACGATCACCTTGATGCCCGGAGTCTGGATCGCCAGTCCTTCAAGCGAGTCGGTATGAAGCTCGGCCGCTTTAACGCCGCCGCCGAAAGGCGTGCGGAATACGATCGGAGCGTTATAACGTCCGCCCGAGCGGTAACGCATGCGGGCTGCTTGTATGAACATTTGATCCAACGCTTCATAGATAAAGCCTACGAATTGAATTTCCGCAATCGGACGGAAACCTTGAATTCCGAGACCGACCGCGAGACCGCCGATCGCAGATTCGGCCAAGGGCGTGTCGAATACCCGTTGTTCGCCGAATTCCTTCTGCAGTCCTTCCGTCGCGCGGAATACGCCGCCTACGTGGCCGACGTCTTCACCGAATACGAGCACGTTCGGATCGCGAGCAAGCTCGACCCGCATCGCGTCTCGAATTGCGTCAATCATTGTCATTTGCGCCATGCTGTATACTCCCCCGTCATTATGATTACAACCGATCTGGCTGTTAGCGTGTTATTGAAAATCCGCCTTTTGCTCTTCGAGGTGCGGCGGAGTTTGCTCGAACATCGAATCGATCAATCCGGCCACGGTCATTTTCTCCGTTTGCTCGGCTTTTTTGATATGTTCGTTTACCGCTGCTTTCGCTTCTTCTTTCACGCGCGCCGTATCTTCTTCGGTCCACAGTCCTTTTTTCTCGAGGAACTTACCGAAACGCACGAGCGGATCTCTCAGGCTCCACTCTTGCTCTTCTTCCTTGGACCGGTATTTCGTCGCGTCGTCCGCCATCGAGTGAGGACGGAAGCGGTAAGTCAGACCTTCGATCAGCGTCGCTCCGCCGCCGTTGCGGCCGATTTCGGCAGCTTCCTGCACGGCAGAAATGACCGCAAGCACGTCCATTCCGTCTACTTGCAAACCGCGGATGCCGGCTGCCAGCGCTTTGTGCGCGATGGATTGGGCTCCCGTTTGCTTCGCGTAAGGCGTCGTAATCGCATAACCGTTGTTTTGCACGAAATAAATGACCGGGAGCTTAAACGCGCCGGCGAAATTAAGACCTTCGTAGAAATCGCCCTCGGAAGAACCGCCGTCGCCCGTGTAGGTAATGGCAACGCGTTTCTCGCCTTTTAACTTAAAGCCCATTCCGATTCCGGTGGCATGCAGGATTTGCGCGCCGATGATGATCTGCGGCATCAGAACGTTTACGCCTTCTGGAATTTGTCCGCCATGCTGATGCCCGCGGGAATACAAGAAAGCTTGATACAAAGGCAGGCCGTGCCATACGAGCTGCGGCATGTCGCGATAACCCGGGCAAACGAAATCTTCTTTCGTCAAGGCGTACTCGCTGCCGACCATCGTCGCTTCTTGTCCGGATACCGGAGCGTAGAAGCCGAGGCGGCCTTGGCGGCCCAGATTAACCGCGCGATCGTCCCAAGTGCGCGTGAACACCATGCGATACATAATTTCTTTCAATTGGTCGTCTGACAGTTTGGGCATGCGCTCCAGATTGACGATTTCGCCTTCCGGCGACAATACCTGCAATGGAGCAATATCTTCTGACTTAACTTCGTGCGACAATGCACCGGTGTTCTTCACCGGAGATTCCGTGGATACTTGGCTCATTAGGTTCACCTCATCTGTAATTGTGGAAGAGGGCTTTCTGTTATAGAATTATTATATCCCTGTACAAGTGATTTGGTCAAAGAAAAACTCGAAAAATCCTTATTTTATAAAGCTTTTGCCCTTATCATGTTCATATAACAGGAATTATAATTTTATGTAACAGTATAGTACACTCTATCGTTAAAAGTCTTCTTTTGGTTTTCCCTTGCCTGTGATTTCCCATACCTATCAAGGAGGTTTGTCACCATGAGCGACAATCCGTTATTCAAAAGAACGATTCATAAGCATGAAGTACCCAGCGTTTTATTGCCCGAAGGAAGTCGAACAGTCAGAGTGTATTTGCCCCCCGGTTTTCAGCAATGGATCAGTTATCCTGTCGTTTATTGCCAGGACGGAGAAGAATTTTTTAATTTCGGTCGAATCGCGACCCATGCCCAGAGACTTATTCTGGAAGAAGATTGGGAGCCGTTTATCGTAGTTGGCGTCGACGTCAACGTGAAGTTGCGCACTTCGGAATATGCACCCGACGGAGAACGTTATTCACTGTATACCCGTTTCTTCGCGGAGGAACTCATCCCTTGGGTAGAATCCCACTATCCCGTGCGCGACGTTCCGGAGCAAAGATTGCTTGCAGGCGATTCGCTCGGCGGAGCGGTCTCGTTGTCGCTGGCTATCGCCTATCCCGATATGTTCAGCCGGATCCTCTCTCTGTCTGGCGCCTATTACGGTCCTTACATGGAACAGATCCGTCAAGCGGCGTCGTTAGAATACTTAAAATTGTGGATGATCGTCGGTCTCCAAGAGCGGGAATATGCGACGGATCGCGGTACGTTCGACTTTGTGGCATTAAACCGCGACGCGGTTCAGTTGTTGGAGGAAAAAGGCGCAATCGTGCGTTATACGGAAAAAGACGGAGAACATAAATGGGGATTCTGGCAACAGGTGCTTCCCGAAGCGCTAGGGGCTTTCCTCGGCCCTGTACAGGACAGGATATAAGGCTGAAAATAAGGCGGCGTTAGGGAAGCGATTCCTGCGCCGCTTTCTTGATCGGCGAAACCTGATTAGACGGCGCGATGCGGGGTTTTTGGTAGTTTTAGTTCGGCGAATCCTGATTAGACGGCGTGGTTCGGGGCTTTGGTGGTTTTAGTTCGGCGAAACCTGATTAGACGGCGCGATACGGGGCTTTGGTGGTTGTAGTTCGGCGAAACCTGATTAGACGGTGCGGTCCGGGGCTTTTGGTAGTTTTAGTTCGGCGAAACCTGATTAGATGGCGCGATGCGGGGCTTTTGGCGGTTGTAGTTCGGCGAAACCTGATTAGACGGTGTGATTCGGAGATTGGGTGGTTTTAGTTCGGCGAAACCGATTAGACGGCGCGATGCGGGGTTTGGGTGGTTTTAGTTCGGCGAAACCTGCCTTTTTACCACATCACGCTCCGAAACTACGCAAACCAAGATACTTTAATGGCCTTCATTCGCTCCACGCACGGAACTCCACCAACCAAGGTACTTTAATGGCCTTCATTCGCTCCATGCACCGGAACTCCACCAACCAAGTTACTTTAATGGCCTCCATTCTCAATACACACCGAACTTCGTCTACCAAGGCACATTAATGACCTATACTCGCGCCACGACAGGCCACCCCCGGGAATTGCTCGAAATAATCGAGCAACTCGCGCCGGGATTACTCCCGATCTGCCGACCGGCTCGTCCTCTTACAGCTCTTCTTTAATCCGCGAGAGTAGCTTCTCGCAGCCTGCCTTCACGAGCTCGTACACTTCGTCGAAGTTGCCGGTATAGTACGGGTCGGGGACGTCGTCGATGCCTTTCTCCGGCAGCAGGGATAGGAAACGGATCACCTTGGCCCGGGAATTCGCTCCGAGCTTCTCCCGGATGTCCTGCTCGTTCTTCGTATCCATCGCCACGATGAGATCAAAGTCGCCTCCGTCGCGAGTCGACAGTTGCCTCGCCTTCATGCCTTCGTAAGAAATCGAATACCGGTCCAACAGCTCGCGCGTTCCTTCATGAGGAGGCTTGCCGATATGCCAGTCGCCCGTTCCGGCCGAATCGATGCTAATCTTCCCGGACAACCCCGCTTTGCCGACTAGATCGCGGAAAACTGCTTCCGCCATCGGAGAGCGGCATATATTTCCTAGACAAACGAACAATACGGAATAACTCATGTTAACCTCCTAAGCCGCTTTGCAACGAACGCCGCGGCAGCTTCCATTTATAATAAACCGATAACATTCTAAAAAGGACGACAAACACGAATAGCAAGAGCAACTGCCACGGTTTCTGAAGATTGGCGATCCCGACCGCGAAGCCCGCTCCGATTGCCCATACGGCGTATATCTCATCTCTCAAAACGAGCGGCTTGCGCCCCGCCATAATATCGCGAACCATCCCGCCGCCAATTCCCGTCAGCATTGCCGCGACCATAACGGCGCTAATAGGTAGTTTCTCTTGAACCGCGTAGAGCGCCCCTTGGATCGCGAACGCCGAGAGTCCGATCGCATCGAAGAATGCTTCGCTTTTTTTCCAATGACGAATCCAGGGCAGCGGCAGAATAAATACAATCAAAATGGCGATGACAGCCGTCTTCAATAAGAATCCTTGGCTCCACAGCATCGTCACCGGCACTCCGATCAACAAGTTACGAATGACTCCGCCACCGAAGGCGGTTACCAATCCGAGCACGAACACGCCTAATATATCGTACTCTTCCTCCATCGCTACGATCGCACCACTGACCGCAAAAGCTATCGTACCGATCACGCTAAAAAAATAGAACACGTCCCAGTCCAACTGAAGTTCTCCCCCGCGCTTCGTTCAATCAACGAGCGAAAAATGTCGTATCCGCTCCTCATTGTAACGGGTAGGTCGATTATTCCGCAACGTGTAAGATACGGTATAATGATAGAAAAACCAAAAGAAAAGGATCATTTACTTCATGTCTACGTCAACTTCCGTTTATACTCGCGCCGTCATATTTACCGGAGGCCGCTTGGGACCTTGGGCGCTGGAAGGGTTGTCCGCCGGCGACTTCCTGATCGGAGCCGACCGCGGTGCCGAATTTCTTGTTCGCCACGGACGAATTCCCCATCTGGCTTTAGGAGACTTCGATTCCGTCTCCGACGCCGAAATGAGCCAGATCTCGGCGAACGCCCTGCAATTGCTCTCTTGCGACGCGTTCGACAAAGACTGGACGGATACCGAGCTTGCGCTGCGCGAAGCCGTCTCCAGAGGATTCAAGGAAATCGTTCTGTTCGGCGCATTGGGAACCCGCTTCGATCATTCGCTCGGCAATGTGCATCTGTTGCGGCAAGCGCACGAACAAGGTTGCGAGCTGACTATCATCGACGAACATAACGATATTCGCCTCTGTTCCGGACAACTCTGGCTGGAAGCGAATCCTATTTTTCCATTCGTTTCGTTGCTGCCGCTTACCCCGGAAGTCACCGGCATAACACTTCAAGGTTTTCGTTACCCGCTTACGGACGCGGTACTGAAGCTAGGGTGGTCACTTGGAATCAGCAACGTGCTCGAAGCATCCGAGGGCATGATCTCGATAAGAGACGGCCTTCTACTCGTTATCCGAAGCAGGGATTAGACAACGACCTGCATGCCGGTCGTGGCAAGCTTTACGTGAGATGGCAACCCGTAATCGAGACGAACGTCGATATCATGGGACAGATGAGTAAATAAAACCCGCTCCGGCCTCGTCTCCCCAACAAGGAGCACTCCTTCTCTCATATCGTAGACGGATCGTGTGTCCATCGGATAAGGCTCGGCCGCGAAGCTTGTCCCCAACACGAGCAGTTCTAATCCGGCAAGCGGCGCTTTCTGGGCTTCGGACAAATTAATCGCGTCCGAACAATACGCCCAATTCGCGCCGCTCTCTTTATTCTCGAAACGATAGGCATAGGAATAACCGTTCTTGCCATGGTTCACGCGCCACGGTTTAATCCACCAATCCCCGTATTCCATGCCTTCGTCGTTACCGAACATCGTCAGTTGACTCTCGATCCATGGGAAGCGAGTCCGCACTTCCCCCAGAACCTCCTGCGGAGCGTATATACGCCCCTTCTCCTCTCTCCATCGGCAAGCGTCCGCCCACTCCGTCACCCCCCCGATATGGTCGAAGTGAGCATGCGTCAAAAGTGCCTGAGGCATGCTCCGTATCCCCATCGACTCCATCTGCGCGCGCCAATCCGGCCCGCAGTCCAACAGGAGTGGAAGCTCGTTATCTATTTCGAGCAGCAACGAGGAACGGAGCCTCAAGTTGTTTCCATCCGTCCGCGCTTCCTCGCAAACCCCACAATCGCAGTACACTCTAGGCGTCCCCATTGAATCTCCGGTGCCGAGAAAAGTAATCCTCATCTGAGTTCACCTCGTAAAGTCGTTTCATTCGCAAGAAGTAGGTTTGGGAGAAAAACGTTCGGGACGGCGACGCCGTCCCGAACATCGGAGCCGTAAAGGTCGAAGTTAATATCGCCCATACTGGCAAAATTATAAAAGTTAAGTTATCTAATCGTCCTAAAGAGGAAGAAGCTCTACTTCGGACCGTTCTTCCAGCTGTCCAATCATCTCCAGCCATTCTTTCGGCTTGTTGGGCAACGCGGAATAATACTGTTTCAGGAAACGAACGACCAGCTCTGCAGGCAATTTGTTTTGCGCCTCGTCGGTTGGGAAAAAGCCGAGGTCAAGCTCGGTAACCGCTTTTCCTTCGTGATCCCACGAAGGATGAACGTATGCAATATCGAGCTTCCTGTAACCTAAATGAGATAAAACTTCTCGCCTTACGGCCGGATGCATCGGAAGCGCATTGCCGAACTTGAATGACGAAACCGCTTGAGGACGGTATATTTCCGCGAACATGCCGATCGACTCTGTCCCGCTCTCGCGTTGCATGCGCTCCAGATCGTTCTTCCGTTGCACGTACAGGAAACGCCCAATTCCGAGCCCCATCGTGGAGATGATCGTAAAATCGGTCATCGCCACGCGCAGATCGGGGTAATACCGATATTCCGTCGCCCCGACGACCGCGCCTTCGTGTACGGCGACGTAAACGTGAATGTCCGGGTCCTCGATCGGTTCTTTCCATAAACCGAACTCAAGCACTTCTTCCGAAGGGAAAATCGTGCTCATCAATTGGTGCATCTCTGCGAATCTAGCATCTTCAATCGAACGGATACGAATATATTCCATTTTATCTCTCCACCTTAAAAGGATTTCGCCATTCCATTAAAGCCGCGTAATGGGCGGATTGCTCATCTTCCAAATAACCTGCGACGATGCCGATGGGAAGTCTGCCGCATCGCAGCATAAAGGTGATGACAGGGTCGTACAATTCCCCCGTCGATACCCGATCGATATATTGCCAAGGTTCAAGCTTGTCTGCGTACTCGCCATAACCGGGCATTCTTCCTCCGCCGAGAAGCCTGCGGCACCCCAAGTGCACGACCGTCTCGTACATGGACTGCATAAGCCATTTTCCTATACCCAGTTTGCGGTACTGCGGAGCTACGCACAAATCAACGACATATATCGTATCGCCTTCGGAGTCATGGTTGCGAATGTAACCATCGTCCGTAACCGAAGCCCAAGTATGGGACATTTCATCTTCCATCGCGACGCGGAGCGCTGTCATCGATCCGACGATGCGTCCGTCTATTTCCGCGCATAGAGCCCCTTCCGGAAAACGGGACACGTGCTCGGTTAATTGATCAAGATTCCACCAGAGATCGGAAGGAAAAGGCGGCGGAAAACATTCCGCCTGCAAAGCGATTAGATTCTCGAAGTCCTCCAACTCGTAGGTTCTGATCGTTAACGTAAGCATTCGATGTCCGTCCGTGACTTTCAGTTGTTTAAACAAGCCTTCACCTCCATGCCCGTGCAGCTTTTCGCAAGCGCCTCGATGTCCCCATGCTCACTCCTTATACTAATGGAATTCGTTGGGATGGGGCAAGCTTATTCCGGTCGAATTCGCCCTATTGCGGGAATACGGCAATCAAAGAGCAAGGAATGAGAAAATTATCATCGTTTTTTAAGAAAACATGTCGAACCGTTCGTAATCCCCTTTTCCGCTTCTCCTTGGAAAAAGTTAGGGAAGGCCCGGTCTGCTATACTCTAGCACGTTGCAAATAGTTACGGGAACACAGGAGGAAAACTGTATGAGCTTTCACAACACACTCGTTCGCAAAGTCGCCGGAATCAGCCTATGTGCTGCCATCGGTTTTGCCGGACTTGCCATGGGACAAGCCCCAGAAGCATCCGCGGCAACGTCCAAAGCTGACAAGATCATCTCGCTCGGCCAAAAATATTTGGGCGTGAAATACCGCTTCGGCGCTCCTTCGGGTTCGACGTCGGCGTTCGACTGCTCCAGCTTCACGCAATATATATACGGAAAGCACGGCATTAAGCTGCCTCGCGTATCCAACTCGCAAGCGGCCAAAGGTTATAAAGTCGCGAAGAGCAACTTGAAGCGCGGCGATCTCGTCTTCTTCACGACGGCCCGCACCGGGAAAAAGATCGGTCACGTCGGCGTGTACGTCGGCAACAACAAAATGCTCCATACTTACGGCGCGCCGGGAGTCACGTACTCGGCGATCAATTCCAGATACTGGAAATCCCATTACGTCACCGCTCGCCGCGTCCTTTAACACGAACAAGCCTCCGTCATCGAACGTTTCGATGACGGAGGCTTTTTTATACGCTTGAACGTGTCGGCTAAATTTTGCGCGGCAATTGAATCGAGATCGTCGTTCCGTTGCCCGGCTTACTGTACACTTCCACGTTGCCTTCGTGAACGTCGATGATTTTCTTGGCGATGGACAGACCAAGTCCACTGCCCCCTGTGGAACGGTGGCGGGCTTCGTCAATGCGGTAGAACCGTTGGAACATGTTCGGGATCTCGTTCTCCGGAATGCCGATTCCGTAATCGGTGACTTCCAGCTTAATCCCGTTTTTCTGATTGCGAATCCTAACGTCTATCGGTTCTTTGCTGTATTTGATCGCGTTGTCGATCAAAATAAGCAGCAACTGCCTGATTTTCTCCTTGTCTCCTCGCATGAATACCGAATGATTGTCCGAATGCACGCGAATGTTGCGCTTGAACGTCTTGCCCAGCACTTCGGACAGCTCCCTGACGACGCCGTTCACGTCGAACCGGGTGACGTTCAGCCAGTTGTCCTGTTCCGCTTCCGCGAGCGTCAGCATGGAGCGGATCAAGTTCTGCAGCCTCTCGGTCTCCTTCGCGATCGCTTCGATCGCCTCGTCCCGCACTTCGGCGTTGTCTCTGCCCCACCTCTTCAGCATGTCGGCATAGCTGGAAATAACGGTAAGCGGCGTCTTCAGCTCGTGGGAAGCGTCTGCCACGAAATGCTTCTGGCTCTCGATCGTCCGGTCGAGCCGGTCGATCATCTGGTTAAACGCCCTGACCATCTGCTGAAGCTCCACCGATTCTTCGCGCCCGTTCAGCTTCACGCGATACAGCTTGCCGCTTCGGTCGATCTCGCGCATCGTCTGAACCATCTGCCCGATCGGTCCGGTAAGCCGGGAAGTGAACCAATACGTCCCGAAGATGGCGAACACGATCGCCCCAATGCTCGTCACGCTCAGCGCGCCGACGAGGATCTGCAAGTAGCTGTCGAGCACGGTCAGGCGGCGAGCCGCCTCCACCGTACCGACCAGCTTGCCCTGGTCGAAAAAGGGCATCGACAAATACAGGACTCGTTGGCCGTTGATCTGTTGCGTCTCCGACAGATTGTACACCTGCATTTGCGGCGGAATGGACAGAAGCTCCTTGTCCGTTCCGATCTGGTTCACGATTCTCAGATCGCTAGTTACGATTCGCATCATTTCGTTGTAGTTGTACAGGTCGCTCAGCAGCTTCGGATCGTCGAACCCTTGCATTCCCCGCTTGCGCAGCGACTCGATGACGAGGTCCGCCTTGTTCATGAGCAATTGTTCCTCGCCCCGCGTCGTCACCCGGATCACGAAAAAATAAACGAAAATATTATACAAAATCAGAATAAAAATGAGCCAAAAAACCGTGAACAAAGTAAATCTCGATCTTAGGGTCATGCATCGGGCTCCTTCAGCATGTATCCGACTCCTCGTACGGTATGGAGAAGCTTATGGCGGTACCCTTTGTCCATCTTTTGGCGCAAATAACGGATATACACGTCTACGACGTTCGTGTCCCCGATATATTCGTATCCCCATACGTCGGACAAGATTTCGTCGCGCGTCTTCTCCTCGTTCTTATGCCTGGCCAAATACAACAGCAATTCGAACTCGCGGGGCGTCAAGTCGATGGAATGGTCTTTCCGGTATACTTTGCGCGTGAGAAGCTCGATCGACAAGTCTCCGATTTTCAGCACGTCCTCGCTCTCTCCCTCGCGGGACGCCTTGAAAATCCGCAGTAGGTTTCTCACCCTCGCGAGCAGTTCCTCCATCGCGAACGGTTTCGTAATATAATCGTTGGCTCCGTGCTCGAAACCGCTGACTTTATCCGGCACAGTATCTCTTGCCGTCAGCAGAATGACGGGGACTGCCGCGTCGTTCTGCCTTAACCGGCGCAGCACCTCGATACCGTTCAATTCTGGAAGCATCACGTCGAGCAGCACCAGATCCCACTCTCCGGAAACGGCCATCTCCAGCCCTTTGCGGCCGTCCGCCGCCCTTCCTACGCCATAACCCTCATGCTCCAGCTCCAACTGCAATATTCTCGCGATGGAATCCTCGTCTTCGATAATCAGTATATTTTCATTGTTATTCATTTTCTTTCACCTTCGCCTTAAGAGAATTTCGGTTCCGACATTCAAGAAACCGTCGATCGTTCTCCCCTATCAAATGCTACTCTCCCACTATATTGTAACATGCCTGTCAAAGCGAAGAAAAATCCGTCGAACCGGAGCGGCATATCGCTTATGAGCGTTGTGCCGCCTTTGAATACGAACGAATGACCCGGGAAAAAACGCGTTCGAAAATACGTTGCGTCGCAGCATCTTTCGGCATGCCTTCGCCCCTCCATATCGCCTCGAGCACGGACGGTCCGGGCAGTTCGGGCAAGTGTGCCTCCGGTTGAACGGGGAGCAGCGATAGCCAGTTGTTCCTGTCCGCAAAAGGCTGATCCCGATTGGCGATCCAGTCAAACACGATAAATCGCCTGTTCGCTTGAAGATGAATCTCCAGGCAAGCGGCCTGCCTGCGCGTCGACCATTTGGCCGGATAACAATCGGCGACCATCGTGATCCGATCGGCCGACCGAAGCAGCCAGTCCGTCACGTCCGGCTCGTCCCATCTGCTGGACACGTCTAACAATACAAGTGGAACACCGAGACGTCTAATCCACTTCGTGAATTCTTTGTCCGGGTTCCGGTTTGCGGTTGCCGCCCCTTCCGGGTCCAGCGGATAATACGCTGCGTTCCCGTGACGCCAAGCGGGAGCGGCGGGTTGCCGTCCGTCGGCACTGGCGAACACGGCGTCTCCGGGCATCCGCTTGGCTCCATTGAGAAGCGAGTAGAGCTCCGCGTCTCTTCCCGGGTATTCGACCAGCGCATGCGATATACCGGCGCGATCCAGCGCGGACGATAGGGCAAGCGCGACGAACGTTGCGCCGGCGCCCGGGTAGGCGGACGCGACCGCGACGATGGCGGTCTTCTCCCTATCGTGGCCGTTATTCGAATAATTCAGGGACTGGTCGGCGCCGCCGACCAACTCCAGCTTGACCGCTTGCAGCTCGTTCAGCAATTCGCGAGCCGTCTGCGGGCGACGATCGGGTTCGTTCGCGAGCAGCCTTTCAAGAAGGAAGACGAAATCGATCGGAACGTCGTCTTGGAGCGCTTTGCCCATCGGCCCCCGATGCCTGATCGCGAATTGACCGGCCGACAGCAGAAAATAAGCGAGCGCGCCGAGTCCATAAAGATCGGTTCGGCCGTCGGATTGCTCTCCCCGCAGCTGTTCCGGAGCGGCAAATCCCGGCGTTCCGAGCCGGAACGTATCGTTTAGCTGGCTTGGCCGATATCTGCGGGCGATGCCGAAGTCGACGAGCACCGCTTGATCGTGACGACCGAGCAAGACATTCGCGGGCTTCAGATCACGGAAAACGATGGGTGGACTCTGCGCGTGCAGATAAGTGAGCACTTCGCACAGATCGATCAGAACGTCGAGCACGAAAGCGAAGCCGAGCTTCAGCCCGTATCGTTCGAACCTCTGCGCCAGCGTATCTCCGGGAATATACTCCATCACGATGCAGGCGACGCCTTCCTCGTCGGGCGGAAAATAATCGACGATCGCCGGCAAGTGCGGGTGATCCAGTTCGCTGAGCAGCTCCGCCTCGGGCAAGAACGAACGGCGCTCCTCCGGAAGCGGACGAGTCAGCTTTAGTGCTCTCGTCTTGCCGCCCAAGCGCAAATCCTCGACCAAGTATACGCGCCCCATGCCTCCTTTGCCGATCGGTTTCACGACCTTGTAACGCTCTCCGAATAGCTGCTCCGGGACCAATTCCAACGCATGGGGATCTCCATGTTCCATATACGATTTCTCCTTTCAGTGCCGGATAAACAAAAAAACGCATCGGAGCGAAACCTGTCTTAGACAAGGCTTCGCCCGGATGCGGGATGCTTTCCCGTTACGGACGGATCATTTTCTTTTCACCCATATTGTAACTTCTTCGCGATTATGAAACAACTGTTTCACTTTGCGAACGTCGAAGTAGTAACTGTAATCCTCCACGAGTTCATCAATGCTTTGGAGCGGTTTGCGGTACATCAGCTTCAGCGTGATGATGCCCGACCCGCCGGCCGTAATTGCCGGTGCAAGCTCGGACACGAGACGGCAGGTATGATGAGGGTCCCAGCTCATGTCGCAAACGAGCAGATCGAACGTGCCTGGAGCGAAACTGACGTCGGCCGCATTGCGCCGGATATGGCGCAAGTTCGGATGAAGCTCAAGCGACGGGTCCATCTCCGCCGGATCGACGGCGGTCACTTTAAGGCCGCGCTCCAGCAGCACGGACGTCCATCCTCCCGGCGCCGCTCCCAGATCGAGAGCATTGGAGAAGCGGTCCAGTTGTATCCCGAACGAGCGCTCAGCCTCCAACAGCTTAAACGCCGCGCGCGAAATTAGTCCTTCGTCTCTGCGGAATCGAACCGCTCCCCCTGGCCAATCGGACAGATTATCGCGCGGCAGGGAGCAGCCCATCAGCAGCTTTTTCTTAGATGCGTATACCGATATGATCCAATCCGCTTCGCGCGCGACGGCATCACCCCCGAGTTCTGTCACGACCGGAACGAGCTCGTCGCGGCCTTCCGCCGAGGTGAAAGGAAACGGGCTGTTCTGCTCTTTACGAACCTGGATCGCCACTTTGCTGCCCTTCATGCGATCGCCAAGAGTCGCGGCGTAGGCTTTCATTCGGGCCGCCATCTCTTCGCGATCGCCCGTAACCTCGTTTTCCGCTTCGACAGGGAATAGATGCCGCAAGAAGATCGGTTCTTTGCGACGCAAATCTTTCAGCAGGGATTCGTCGTCCTGATCTCCGCTCGTGAACGTAAACGTTTCTCCCGGCGCAAGCCCGGATAGCTTCGTCCCCCGAATGCGCCTCCTCAGTTCTTCCATCGCGTAAGGCGCAAATCCCGGGTTTGCGCTACCGACGTAAACGTTCATGAAAGATCCACCTTCCCGACTTCGATCCAAGGCCGATCATCCGTCCACCTGATTTCAATTGGCAAATCGTACGCCTCCCGAAGAAGCTCCGGCGTAAGTACTTCCCGCTTTAATCCGGAAGCGATAAGCTTCCCTTGCGTCATCAACGCGACATGAGTAAATATAGGGATGATTTCCTCGATATGGTGCGTTACGTACAGCATAGACATATTTTGCGACGATAACACCGATAAAGCCTGCAAAAACTTTTCCCGTTCATATAGATCCAATCCCGCGCAAGGCTCGTCCAGAATAAGCAGTCGCGGCGAAGCCATCAACGTGCGCGCGAGCAGCGCTTTTTTGCGTTCCCCTTGCGACAGCGTTCCGAATGGCTGATCAGCCAGCGATCGCAACCCGACCCGCTCCAGTTCGGCATACGCTCTCTCGCGAACTTCATCCTCGATTTCTTCATAAAATCGCAGAAAAGCGAAAGCTCCGCTAGCGACAATCTCCCAAACAGGATCGCTAAGCGTCATTTTCTCGATCAGGGCCGGACTGATATACCCGATTTCCTTGCGGACTTCCCTAACGTCGACCGTCCCGTAGCGGTTGCCCAGCACGTCAATCTTGCCCGAAGTCGGAAATTGATAGCCGGTGATCAGCTCGAGGACGGTAGACTTCCCGCACCCGTTGCGCCCAAGCAGCGTCCATTGTTCCCCGGGTTTCACTTCCAGGTCGACCCCGCGAAGAATATCCCGGTCACCGCGCCGAAAAGTCAGATTTTGCAAATGTATCATGCGATTTCCCCCTCATTCTTAAGAAGTTCCACCAGCTCCACGACGGAGGGGAAACGATAATGCTTGTATATGTTGCCATCTTTGCGTTTGATCAGCAAGCAGGGTACGCTTTGGATCTTGAACGTCTGAGCCAGTTCGGGTATCTCGTTCAGATTCGCCGATGCAAGCCGAAATTCCGGAACGACTTCCGTCGCCACCGCGAGCATACGCTTCGCCGCTTGGCACGTTCCGCATAAAGGTGTATGTACGAATACCGCGTACGGAGCGGACGTAAAAGTCCATTCCCGTTTCCAAGCCTCGGGTTTCCATTCAAGCATCGCTGGTCTCCTTCGCCGCCGCTTCAAGAACTTGCGGAGTCATCGGACCGTCGTGAATCTCAACACCCAATGGGTTCGCGGCCCTTAAATCACGCACCATCTGGATCCTTCCCATGATGCTGGAAGAATGGATGTAAATATGTCGAGGATATTTGCCGCTGGCGATTATGCCATGAACGACCACAAGGCCGTTCGGTTGTCCGTAGCCGAGTTCGAAATCCAACGAGAGAATATTAACTTCACATTCCGCCAGCATGAGCAAACATTCTTCCGCCGAACGAGCGAGGGCGAATCCGCGAGGACAAGGCCTCACATCGTCCAGAAACAGGTTGATCATCCTTCTTCCTCCCCCGCCAATTGCCTGATTAACCGAATCTGGCCGCGATGCGTGCCATCCCCGTCGGCAGGCGTTTCCAATACGAACGGGAGTTCCCGAAGCTCCGGCGTCGCGAGCAGCTCCTTAAACCCCTCTTCCCCGATCCAGCCTTGCCCGATCGCCGCATGCCGATCTTTACGGGAGCCGCTCGGGTAACGCGAATCGTTCAAATGGATCGCGCGCAAACCGTTCCAGAAACCTAATTCTCCAGCGCGCTCTGCAAACGACTCCCACTTTCCCGGCTTCCATTCGCCGCTGGCGAACAGATGGCACGTATCCAAGCAAAATCCGATGCGTTCGGGATCGTTCGCAAGCGAGCGGATTTGCACGAGTTCCTCCGGCGTAGTCCCCATCGGACCATGGTCGCCCGCTTGATTCTCCAGCAGGATCAGCGCGTTTCCTTGCCATAGCGCAGTAACGTTATTGATCCATTGTATTATATTTCGGTATCCCTGTAACGGATCCTTACCCTTGAATGTACCGAAATGGACGACGACTCCGATAGACCCGCAAGTTTCGGCGATTTGCAGATCGTTAAGCGTGCACAAGGCCATCCTATGCGCCGTATCTCCCTCGGATGCGGGATTGACGGGATACGGTCCATGGGCGATCGATCGTACTCCCCGCTCCTTGCACCAAACGGCGCATCTCTCCGCATCCCTGCGGTCGAACGACTTGGGTTCAAGCGTCCGCGGGTTTTTCGGAAAATATTGAAAGGCGCTGCCGCCTAGAGATACCGTGTATTCCGCAGCCTTCAAATATCCGCCGCGCGTGCTGACATGGCTTCCGGCCGAAATCATTCATGGCCTTTCTGACAGTGTGGGCAATAAAACATTTTGCGACCCGTCAACGTCTCGAACTTAATCGGGGTCCCGCATTCAACGCACGGTTCGTCTACGCGGTCGTAAACGCGGCAACGTTCGTTAAATCCGCCGGTGAGCTGATCGCCTGCTGTTAACGGATGGCCCATGTAACCTCCCGCTTCCTTCGCTTCGGTCAACACTTTATGAACGGAACGATACAGGCGCTCCGATTCCTCGTCGTCCAGCCTGTTCGCCGCAGCGGCAGGATGAAGCTTGGCATCGAAACAGATTTCGTCGCTATAGCAATTGCCAATTCCCGCTAGAAATTTTTGATCCGTCAGCGTCGTCTTCAACTTGCCTTTTCTCCCTGCCAGCCTCTTGCGAAAAGCTTCCAGCGTGAGCCGCGGATCGAATGGCTCCGGACCGAGCTCTTTCATTTTCTCCAGCGCGGCTTTAGCTGTCATACGATGCAGGTAACCGAGACGCAACCCTCCGAAATAAAGCGATTGTCCGCCATCGAACGACAAAATGACTTGAAAATGGCTGTCGGGCTTCGGACCTTCATCCCCGTAGGCCAGCCAGCCGCCAAGCATCAAATGCAGCACTAATCGATTTCCATCGTCCAAGTGGAACAGTAGATATTTGCCTCTTCGTTCGACGAACAGAATCGTTCGGCCTTCGAGCGCTGAATTGAAAACGTCGATTGGCTCGTTAATCGTGGCCGCGCGGTTGACGACCGCGCCCGTTATTTTGCGTCCGCCAAGCAGCGCGGATAATTGCGTGCGATAATGCTCCATTTCCGGGTATTCCGGCATGATGTTTTTCTTCCCTTCCGCTGTTGTCACTTTATTTCAGGACAGAACTTCGTCAAGCAATTCCTGCAATTGTTGCGGACCTTCGCACACGGCATCGGGGGAAACGCCTGCCGCCGCACAATGCTCTTCCCAATTCGCCTTCGTACATAATCCCGTCAGTACCAGTATGGAGGGACAGCCGACATTGCGCGCGGCGGCCAGATCAGTGTACGGATTGTCACCGATAACCCATGAACGTTCCGTCGGAACGCCAGCCAGCTTAAGGGAGTATTCCATCAATATGCGGGAAGGCTTACCGATGACGACCGGTTCAATTCCGGTCGCGGCTTGCAGAGAGGCGCCGATCGTACCGGCTCCGGGTAGGAAACCTCCGTCTATGGGCAGCAACCGATCGGGATTCGTCTGCACGAAAGCCGCCCCGTTCAAAAGATGTGTAACAGCGGTTGCGATCTGGTCGTATTCCAGCTTGCGATCGAGCCCTTGAACGACCAAAGCCGCCCGCTCGCTGCTCGAAAGCTCCGGCAGCAAGCGCATGCCCGCGCTCTGGAGCGCTTCCTTTAGCCCTTTCTCGCCGATAGCGTACGTATCCGCGCCAGGATAATTCGCCCGCGCGTATTCTGCTGCCGCCAATGCGGATGTGACGATCATCTCTTCGGTAGCAGGAATCCCCATCTCGTGCAGATGTTCGGCCACTTCCGCCGGAGTCCGCGTTGAATTGTTCGTCACGTACAAACATAGCATTCCCCGACTTTGCAGACCCGCAATAAGCCGGTCCGCTCCCGGAACGGGTTCGTTGCCTCTGTACAACGTTCCGTCAAGATCGAATAGCAGTGCTTCAGGGACCGGGTAATCCTTAATCGGTTTCAATAGGTGTTTCAAGCTGCGCTTACTTCCCTTCCCTCGATAATTTATCTCTAAGCCTCGCTACTCTGTGACGCAAGCTGTCTTGCTCTTCTTTGCGCCTGGCTGCGTCGCCGATCAACTTCGCACGCCGTGAAGCAAGCTCTAGCGCTTTTTCGGCATAGTTTAATGCCATCAACAATTGCTTATTTCGATGTTCGAAATAGATGGCGAGTTCCACGTGCGCATCCAGCTTGGGAGCGGCCGAACGCTCCGCGGATTCAGCGTAATTTCGCCAGATCGGAAGCGCCCGCTCGAATTCGCCAGCCTTCTTGAACCTGGCCGCCAGCGACAGTCCCCAAGAGCTATCATACCGATCCTGCCGCCGGCAGAGCGCGGTATATAACCGTTCGGCGGCATCGGTCACTCCGTGCAGCTCAAGCCAGGTTGCGGTGCGAAACATTTCTTCGCCTTCCGGCATGCCTTCTTCGTCGACGATTCCGCCGAGGAGCAGCCCGAAGTGGACGGAAAGCGAAGCCAGCGTCAAAATATCTTTTTCGTTATGAGCGTAGACCCCATGAAGATGGCTTGGATCACCGTCGCTCAAGTATTGAAAATACAAGGCTGGGGCAAGCGATCCGGGAACGTCCTGACCTCTCCGTATGCCGAGCCTCTCTTCCTCTACCGTCCCCAACCGGCAGGAAGGCAGCGTATTGCGCCACAACGACCTGGCCGGATGGAGAAAATCAAGGTGGCCTGGCTCCTGCCCGCTTCTTCGCCAACCGTTCAGTATAAATCGATTGACGAGTACCGGCCAGTCGAACGTTCGTCCGTTATACGTAACCAAATGCGTTTTGTCCTGCATATGGCCAAGGATGTAGGAAAGCATCGCTTTCTCCTCGCCGGGATGGCGAATGAGCGTCTGCTCGACGACAAACGAGTCATGCGTATAATAACCGAAACCGATCATAAACGGAACGTTGCCCGTCCCGACCCCGAGTCCGGTCGTTTCCGTATCCAGAAACAACAGACGATACGGGTCGATCGCTGCAGGCTCGCTTTGCTTGTTCTGACGACCAGCAAGGGGCCGCAAATTCGGCGCGCATGCGATCAGTGCGCCTAGCTCGTAATCTCCGTGCTGGTGTGGCAGAGAATATACCGCTCTGCGAAGCAAGAATGGTCCGGACTCGTTCTCGCGGAGCTCGACCCCGATCTGACGGAAGGCGTCGGGCAGATTCTGATTTGTGGTAGTTGCGGGCTCACGAACGGATAAGTCAGCCTGACCTCCGTTTGTTACCTCCGCCGGCGGATTGCTCGTGCTCGTCTCCTGCCGAAGCCTGTTTAATCTTTCCCTTAAACCGCTCATGGATTTGCCCTCGTACCCTCCAATAGAGACAATGCCAAATCTTTGCCGAGCAATCCGACCTCTTCGATCGGTCCGACGCAGGCCGGACAACCGCTCAAGCAGCCGCAGCCGCGAATCAGCCGCTGCGCCTCCTCGAGCAATTCGTCATGCTTCTCGTATAGACGCTGGCTAAGCCCGATTCCGCCAGGGTATCGATCGTAGAAAAAGATCGTTGGGCGTTTCGTGTGCAACGCCTTCACTTGCGGCACGACGCGAATATCGAGCGGATCGCACATCAGATGCAGCGGGGCCAAGTGGATCAGCACGTTCGCCAGACCGAGAAGCGCCATCTGCATATCGTTGGCACTTCTCTTGGCCGACTCTTCCTCCGAGAACGAAAACCAGTAGCCGCTCGTATGGAGTATTTCCTCCGGCAGATGGATCGGACCTGATCCGATGTTTTCATGGGTGCGGAGCCTGATTTTTTTGAAAATCGTCGGTTTAGCCATGACCGTCACTTCGCCGTATTGACGCTCCAGCGGTCCTGACATCGACTCGAGATCTACATGCAGCACCTTCAGTTCCACCGCCAAATTCGCATCGGTGAAATAATCCACGTTCACTTCGCGCACGTAAGCCTTTTTCTCAGGATAATCAAGCTTCTCGACCTGATATTGCACGCCTTCGTGCAGATAGATCGCTTCTTCGTGGATCAGCGTCGGCGCGCTGAACCGGTCGACTTCGCCGATGACGCGATGGCCTTCCGTCTGGTCGATGATAACGAAGTTCTCCTGCGCCGCAGAGCGAAGCGAAATGTTGTGGGCCGGAAACGCCTGCTCCATCCAGTACCACCGGCTGCCTACCTTGTGAAGAACCTTCTCGTCCGTTAAGAACTCAAGCAGATCCGTCAGCTTCTCTTCGCCGAACTTATCTCCTTCCTCGAACGGCAGCTCGTATGCCGCACACTTCAGGTGGTCGAGAAGGATTAGCAGGTTGTCGGGATGAATCCGCGCTTCCTCGGGAGGTCGGCCCAAGAAATAATCGGGATTCTGAATCAAATATTGATCGAGCGGATTGCTGCTGGCCACGAGGAACGTGACGGAGCTGCCCTGCCTTCTGCCGGCTCGTCCGGATTGCTGCCACGTGCTGGCGATCGTTCCTGGATATCCGTTCAGGACGCAAGCTTGCAGTTGCCCGATATCGATGCCGAGCTCAAGCGCGTTCGTGCTGACGACGCCGCGGATTTCGCCGCTGCGCAAGCCCCGCTCGATCTCCCGGCGAAGCTTGGGTAAATAGCCTCCGCGATAACCTCTTATCGTCTTCGTCCCGAGTTCGTGCTTGACGGTTTCCTGCAAATAGGTCAACAGAATTTCCACGCGAACCCGGCTGCGCGCGAACACGATCGTCTGAATGCCGCTTTTCAGCAGCAGCGCCGCAAGCTTTTGCGATTCGAGGACGCTGCTGCGGCGAATGCCGAGCTGTTTGTTCACGACCGGCGGATTATAGAAAACCATATGCTTCTCGCCCGTTGGCGCCCCGTTGTCGTCGACGAGCGTTACGCGCTCCCCGATAAGTCTCTCCGCGTGCTCACGGGGGTTGCGAATGGTCGCGGAGGCGCACAGAAATTGCGGCTCGCTGCCGTAAAACCGGCATATCCGCTTTAGCCGGCGAATGACGTTCGCCACATGGCTTCCGAATACGCCGCGGTAAGCATGCAATTCGTCGATGATAATATACCGGATATTTTCGAAAAGCTTGACCCATTTCGTATGATGCGGCAAGATCGCGGAATGCAGCATGTCCGGGTTCGTGACGACGATATGTCCCGCGTTGCGGATCGCCTGTCGTACGGTCGGAGGCGTGTCTCCGTCATATGTATGCGTCTTGATGTCGGCTTCCATTAAGTCGGCCAGCTCCTGCAGTTCCGCTACCTGGTCCTGGGCCAGCGCTTTCGTCGGAAACAGATATAACGCTCTAGCGCTATCGTCCGCGAGCAGCTTCTGAATGACGGGCAGATTATAGCAGAGCGTCTTTCCCGATGCAGTAGGCGTCACGGTCACGACGTGACTGCCTTCCGCAACTGCTTGGAATGAAGCGGCTTGATGCGTATATAAGTGCGTAATCCCTTTGCGTTCAAGGGCTTGAACTAGCTGTGGATGAACAGAGTCCGGCAGCGGAACCGTCCGCGCGGGTTTAGCCGGCTGGGTATGCCAGTAAGTGACGTTCTCCATCAATTCCGGCAGCGCACGCAGCAGGCTGAGCCACTCTTCCACCGATTCCGCTTTTTGCGTATACGGATTCATGGGCAATTCTCCTAAATAACATAATACTCTCATTGTACAGAATACATGTTCGCCCGGCAACGGTCGCTTTCCGGACGATATTCGACAAAATGAAGACGTGGGACTTTACCGATCTTACCCAATTCGCAACGATAGAGCGAAATGCGACATCGCTTGTCGGCTCCTGCGCTTTCCCGGGAAAGTATGAGATTTCCCACGCCTACGGAATCCCACCATGTGCAAGTTGTACGATTTTTTCGTGTTACCCCATTATCGGAGTCCCATCATGCGCGAGTTGTACGATTTTTTCGTGTTACTCCATTATCGGAATCCCAACATGCGCGAGTTGTACGATTTTTTCGTTTTACTCCGTTGTCGGAGTCCCTTCACGCGCGAGTTGTACGATTTTTTCGTTTTACTCCGTTGTCGGAGTCCCAACATGCGCAAGTTGTACGATTTTTTCGTGTTGTTCTACTATCCGAATAGCTCCTTGCTCTCGATCGCATACTATCCGATGGGCGATTCGCCTCAATCCCCAATAAGGAGAGATAATTTAATGGCAAAGCCGGACGATCGTTCCGATAATGTGCAGAAACTTCAAAACAGCATTCAGAATACGATGGAAAACTTGGAGGAGTCCGAGCACTACCTGGACGAACATTCCGTCGAACTCTCCCCCGACGAGTCGCAGACGCTCCGGGCGAAAAACGAAAGGCGCCACGAAGCGATCTCCAGCATGCGCAGCGAGATGCAAGACGAAGCCGACGCCAAAGAATAGCCGGAGGTACGGTCTCGCAGACCGTTAGAGCGCCCGAGTTGACCACTTCCAGCGTTGGTACGGTCTCGCAGACCGTTAGAACGCCCAAGTTGACCACTTCCAGCATTGGTACGGTCTCGCAGACCGTTAGAACGCCCAAGTTGACCACTTCGAGCGTTGGTACGGTCTCGCAGACCGTTAGAGCGCCCAAGAAGACCACTTCCAGCGTTGGTACGGTCTCGCAGACCGTTAGAACGCCCAAGTAAACCTCTTCGAGCGTTGCTAAAGCCTCGCAGACCGTTAGAGCGCCCGAAAAGACCACTTCGAGCGTAGTACGGTCTCGCAGACCGTTGCGATCCCGGCCGACAAGAAAATCCCCAGACGAACCGACCACCGCGGTATGTTCGTTCAGGGATTTTCTTTTGCGCTATTATGCCTTGTCCACGTTAAAATATTGCGCTTCCGGATGCGCAAATACCATGGCGGATACGCTGGCTTCAGGTTCCATCATGAAACCTTCGGTCAGTTCGACTCCGATATCCTCCGGCTTCATGAGCTCGAATAGCGGGCCCTGAAGCTCCAGATCTGGACATGCCGGGTAACCGAACGATACCCGAATGCCCTGATATCTCGCCCCAAACCTTTTTTTCATCGTCATGTCGGCGGGATCCGGGAATCCCCAAATATCCCGCATCATATGGTGAACGCGCTCGGCCAGTCCTTCCGCGACTTCGAGCGCCGTCGCGAGCAGCGCGTGGGAACGCAAGTAATCCCCGTTTTCTTTCCATGTTTCCGCCTGTTCCCGCGCACCTTGTCCGGCGGTCACCACGAGAAATCCGACGTTGTCCATTACTCCGCTGTCCACCGCTTTTAAGAAATCCGCGAGGCAGAGGAAAGGTTCCACCTGCTGGCGGGGAAACGAGAACCGCTGCAGTACTCGGGAATGATCGTTCGGATCGTAGATCAAAATATCGTTACCGTCGGATTGCGCAGGGAAGAAACGGTACATCGCCTGCGGGTTCAGCCAGCCTTTCGATTGCGATTGCTTCAGAATATCGTCGACGGTTTCCTTCAGGTTAACGGCTCTCTCGTCCCCCGCCGCGATCAATTCGTCCACATTGCCTTTTAATCCGAGATGATGTCCGAGCAGCATCTGCATATTCACGTACGGCATGATGTGAGTGATCGGATAATCTCGCAACACGTGGCGATCGTAATCTGGCGGCGAGAACACTGGCGCGTCCGGCGAGATGTTGGAACGGCGTGCGCGCGATGCTTCCGGCAGTACCTTCACCGGTTTTTCCGCTTCTTCCGCCAGCTTCGCCTGCGATTCCCAATGCTCCTCGATAATGCGCGCGCGATGGCCTGGATCGCTCAATTTGTTAGCGATGTCGAGCCCATCCATCGCGTCCTTCGCGTAGAGCACGACGCCGTCGTACTCCGGCGCGATTCGGGTCTTCGTGAATTTGCGAGTAAGCGCCGCGCCGCCGACGAGGATCGGGGCGTCTATGCCCGCACTGCGCAAATCTTGAGCCGTCACGACCATCTGCTGCGCGGACTTGACGAGCAGTCCGGACAAGCCGATCGCGTCCGGATTTTCTTTGCGAGCCGCTTCAATAATTTGATCCGGTGGCACTTTTATGCCCAAATTGATAATCTCGTACCCGTTATTGGATAGGATGATCTCGACGAGGTTCTTGCCGATATCGTGAACGTCGCCTTTCACCGTCGCGAGCATGATTTTGCCCTTGACGGCGGATTCCGCCTTCTCCATGTGCGGCTCGAGCTGAGCCACAGAAGCCTTCATGACTTCCGCGCTTTGCAGCACTTCGGCGACGATCAGCTCGTTGTTATTGAACAAACGACCGACTTCCGTCATTCCCGACATGAGCGGACCGTTAATAATCTCGAGCGGCGCATACTTCTTCAACGCCTCGTCAAGGTCTGGCGCCAATCCTTCTTTGCTGCCTTCGACCACGTAATTCGCGAGCCGTTCCTCGAGGTTGAGGTTTTCGACTTTCGCTTTTTTCTCCACTTTCTTGTCGCGGAAAGCGGCGACGAACGCGGCGAGCGTATCGTCGTTCGTATTGTACAACAACTCCTCGGACAACTTCCTCTCGTGCTCGGGAATCGAAGCGTAACGCTCCAGCTTCTCGGTGTTCACGATCGCGTAGTCCAATCCAGCCTTCGTGCATTCGTATAGGAAAACAGAGTTCAGCACTTCCCGACCCGCTTCTGGCAGGCCAAAGGAAATGTTGCTGACCCCGAGTATCGTCTGGCATTTAGGCAATTCTGTCTTGATCAGCCGAATGCCTTCGATCGTTTCCTTAGCGGAGCCGATGTATTGCTCGTCTCCCGTTCCGACAGGGAAAACGAGCGGATCGAATATCAAGTCTTCGGCTTGTAGGCCGTACTTGTTCACGAGCAGGTCATGGGAACGAATCGCTACGTCCCGCTTATCCTCCCGCGTGATCGCCTGTCCCCGCTCATCGATCGTTCCGACGACGACCGCCGCTCCGTATCGATGCAATATCGGTACGACTTTCTCGAACTTCTCCTCGCCGTCTTCAAGGTTAATGGAGTTAATAATCGATTTTCCTTGAATGTATTTGAGCGACATATCGATGACGGCGGCGTCCGTCGTATCGACCATGAAAGGTACTTTGACTTTCTTCGTTGCGAATTCCAGAAACTGCTTCATATCCGAAGTCTCTTCACGATCCGGATCCTGTAGGCAGATATCGATAACGTGGGCGCCGGTCTTCACTTGGGCTCTGGCAATCTCCGAAGCTTCCTCGTACTTGCCTTCCGCGATCAACCGTTTGAACTTCCGCGAACCGAGCACGTTGGTTCGTTCGCCGACCATATACGGCCGATTGTCGTTCTCGATGTATACCGTTTCGATGCCGGATACTGCGGGCGGATGCTCCCCGTCGATCTTGCGCGGAACCAAGTCTATCATGGCTTCGGCCATGGCTTTGATATGCGCGGGCGTCGTTCCGCAGCAGCCACCGGCGATATTCAGCCAGCCCTGCTCCGCAAAACCTTTCATTTTAATGGCAAGCGAGTCCGGGGATTCGTGGTAATTGCCGTTCTCGTCCGGGAGACCCGCGTTCGGATAACAGCTCACTGCTGACTTGGAGATCGAAGCGAGCGTCCGAATATGATCGCGCATGAATTCCGGACCGGTCGCACAGTTGAGGCCCATCGAGATCGGATTGAGGTGCTCAAGAGAAATATAGAACGATTCGATGTTCTGGCCCGCCAAAGTCGTTCCCATTGGCTCGATCGTGCCGCTGATCATGATTGGGAGTTCTTGGCCCGTCCGCTCGAAAGCTTGTCGTACGCCGATGCTGGCCGCTTTGACGTTCAGCGTATCTTGGCAAGTTTCAATCAAAATGCAGTCGATCCCGCCCTCGATTAAGGCGACGACCTGTTCCTCATAATCGAGAACGAGCTGTTCGAACGTGACGCCTCCGGTCACGGACAACGTCTTCGTCGTCGGGCCCAAAGCGCCTGCGACATATCGCGGTTTGTCGGGAGTCGAATATTTATCGCAAGCCTCCCGCGCGAGCTTAGCCGCGACAAGATTGATCTCTCTTGCTTTCTCGGGAATATCATACTCGGAGAGCACGACTGCCGTAGCGCCGAACGTATTCGTCTCGATAATGTCCGAACCCGCTTTCAAGTAAGCTTCATGAATGTTCGATATCAAGTCTGGGCGGGTCAGAACGAGAATCTCGTTGCAACCATCGAGCTCGTCGCCGCCGAAATCGTCTGCCGTCAAATTCGCTTGCTGAATCATCGTGCCCATAGCTCCGTCAAGGAACAATATACGAGCGTTCAAAGCATCTTGCAGAGACGGTTTAGTATGCGTTAAAGTCATAGATAGGTCTCTTCCCCTGTCTGTTAAATCATTAAACCCTATAGTAACAGAATCCTTACGGTACGAAAAGGTGCTCATCGACAGCATAGAGGAAAAGGACTATAATAAAGGCATAAATTCTTATTGGAGAAAGAGGGATTAAAATGGCTGAAATTCGTATCCGCAATAAGAACGAGAGAATTTCCGGAGAAGCGGAAGTTCGTTCTTTTCTGGAAAAGCAAAACGTCCTGTACGAACACTGGGATACAAGTAAGCTTCCTGCAAACTTGGTAGAGAATTTCTCGTTGACGGATGAAGATAAACAATCACTACTATCTGTATACGACGCAGAAATTCGTGACTTGGCCGGTCGCCGTGGTTACAAGACTTGGGACATTATCGCCTTGTCCGAATCGACGCCCAATCTGCCCGAACTGCTGAAGAAATTCGAGCAAGTTCATACGCATACCGAAGACGAAGTACGCGCCATTACGGCGGGACGCGGAATCTTCATTATTAAAGGCGACGAAGCGACCGGATACTTCGACGTCGAGCTGAGCGCCGGGGACGTCATCTCCGTTCCGGAAGGCCAGCCTCACTTCTTCACGCTGATGGACAACAAAGCGATCGTCGCCGTTCGCCTGTTCATCGAACCAGCCGGATGGGTCGCTGACCCGTACGACGATCCCGCTTTCGTGAAATAAGGTTCGATTGCGATAAAAAGAATGTAATGAAAAAAGCGCCTTTTTGGGCGCTTTTTCTTTATGAATTCAATGATTTCAACAGATCAGACAATTCGGTCAAACTCTTGATTTCGTAAGCAGGAATGATTTCGTCGCTTCGAACCGTATTGTGACGGTTGATCCAGACCGAAGTCATGCCGATCCGGTTGGCTCCGAGTATGTCGGTCGTCAGCTTATCCCCAACCATAATGCCTTCCTCCGGACGAATGCCGATTTGCTCCATCGCATGGGCGAACAGGTTAGACGAAGGCTTGCCTTCTCCGAAGTTGCCTGAGATGACGATCGAATCAAAGTAAGGAATGAGTTCGGGTACACCGTCCAGCTTTTCCTGCTGCAAATCCGGTGAACCGTTCGTTAGCAAAAGCAGCTTATAGCTTTTTTTCAGTTCGTCCAAGATCGCAAATGTTTCTTCATATACGTATTTCAGCTTACGGCGTTGCGCGGGGAACATCTCCGCGAGCTGCAACCCGAGCCCAGGTTGATCGACGCCAAGCGCGGCTAACCCACGAGTCCATGCGTTGCTGCGGTACTCCGGCGCAATCTGTTGCAGCTTGCGAAACATCGGATGCTCTCCGGCTTCAAACTTGCCCCATAACGCTTCGAACGGATTGATGCCGATCATCTGCGTGAACGAGAAAGTTTCGTAGGTTTCATACAGAGCCCGCGCCTCCCGGCGAACGGCCGCCTCCAGTTCGTTCTCGTCGACTCCCGTCGCTTCGGCTCCGTACCGGCAAGTCGCCTTAAAAGCCTCGCTCACGCTGCGGTCATCCCACAGCAGCGTATCGTCCAAATCAAATAATACCGCTTTAACAGACATCTTGCCGTCTCCTCACTTTGCTTTTACTTCCATTTCAATATGATGCAAGTCCGTGAAAGTTTTTAATCTATCGGCCATTCGGTCGATCGGGAAGCGGTTCATCAACCGGGAGAATACCCAGTTCGTGCCTTTGACGGACTCCACAATGACGTAGCCCGGCTGAATGACGATCTTGCGAATTTCGGTCGGGCGCAAAGTTTTGTATCCGGTAAACTTGCGCGTTTCCAACGTATCGCGAGATACGGACAAATACGGACGTCGGAAATAGTAGAACACGGCAAGCAAGACGTAACATCCGATCGTTACCCAGAATAAGGTGGGATCTTGTACAAATGAAGTCGACCACGGCTGAGAAAGGGTAATATAAAACAAAATGAGTAAGAACAACAGAGTGGGAATGACATAGTTCCGGCCTTGGAAGCGGTCGATCTGCTGCGTGCTTGTTGTTAACCCTTTCTTGCCATCTTTTTTGCGCCGTTTGTTAATCTGTTTCGTATTTTTCGTTACCATGCGTTCCCATGAGCGGGACATAATGATCCTCCTCGGCGCTATGCGCTTTTGCTTTCGTGAGATAAAGAAGGGTTAATGCTTGATCGTTGGTTCGTCCACGACTTCGATGCGGTCGAGCTCTTGACGGAAGTTTTGTCTGAATACCGTTAGATACTGCTTGCGAAGACGATCACGCTCCGCCGTTTCGCTTTCGGTTAAACCCTCTGATTTATTTTTACGCGATAGCTCGTTTATACGCTGAATCAAATGATCCATATCCATTGCTGTCTCACTCCCTTTTTGGCATCTTCTCTACTTTGCCACTTTCGCCGATAGATTGTCAAGAAGCGCCGAACGACAAATAGACCGGGTAGCCCGGTCTCTATAAGTCGCCTTTAACTTCACTTAAGGCAATATATTGGTAGGGATAATGATCTCTTGTCCGCTCGTCAAATTGGACGAGGACAATCCGTTCCGCTCAAGGATCTCATGGACGGCTTGACGCGTATCGATCGTCGGGTTCTTATAGGATCTGGCCAATTCCCACAACGTATCGCCGGAATCGACGGAAATGACTTGCTCTCCGTTCGAGGGTGGCACGATTTCTCCGGAAGATGCGAACGTGCGCATAAAGGTGATTCCGCTGAAAAGAATACAAAATGCGAACAGGAAGAACAAGCCCTTGCCTATCTTCAAGTGGATCGAAAAGCCAGCCCCTCTCGAAGAGCTGCGTTCGGACATGCTTCTCTTCGTCCGGCTAACTACCGAAGAAGATGTTGTTCCTGCCGCAATCCATGAATGCACCATTATACCCACCCCAAACGTTTGTTCTGGTTTGAGAATAACACGAACATACGTTCATGTCAATCATTTTTCGGAACACCCGTTCTCTAGAACGAGTGTTTGTGCGAACTCGAGTTCTGTGTTATAATTTGTCATCATGAGTTATTACATAGGGAGGGTTTGGCGTGTCTAAAATGTCGAATCGCCAGAATTCCATACTTGAATTCATTAAAAGTGAAGTTCGCGAGAAAGGTTATCCCCCGTCCGTTCGCGAGATCGGCGAAGCCGTGGGGCTCGCATCCAGTTCGACCGTGCATGGTCATCTTGACCGGTTGGAGAAGAAAGGACTGATCCGTCGCGATCCGACCAAACCTCGTGCGATCGAGATTTTGGGGGACGAAGACGACTCCGTGTTGAAGTTTTCGGCCGCCGTGCGTCCCATTCCCCTTGTCGGGAAGGTTACGGCGGGCGTTCCTATCACTGCGACGGAGAACATCGAAGAGTATTACCCGCTGCCTGTAACCATGATCGGCGATCAGCCCGTATTCATGTTGTCCGTTATGGGAGACAGCATGATCGAAGCCGGCATTCATAACGGCGATTATGTCATCGTCCGCCAGCAGCCAACCGCAGTCAACGGCGACATCGTCGTCGCCATGACGGACGATAACGAAGCGACGGTCAAAACCTTCTATAAGGAGCGCGACCATATTCGCCTGCAGCCGGAAAATTCCAGCATGGAACCGATTCGGTTGCCGAACGTCAGCATTCTCGGCAAAGTCATCGGCTTGATCCGTTCCTTCATGTAGCACGATTTATCCAAAACCATACGCAAGCCAAGCAGCCCGTTGCAGATTTTACATCCGCAACGGGCTGCCTTTTACATTTTGGCCAACAATTTCCTAGCAACTTTCGATGTTTATGATACGATTGGACTAATCAACTTTATTCGGGGTGAGCATTTGTACTCAGAACACCAGGTCGCGCACAACCGGATCGGTTCAGCGGTCGCCAGTTTGATCATGAGCATCTTCGGGGCATTCCTTCTCATCGCTTTTTTTTACGGATTGATGCATTATCGTTATTACGACGAAGATCGTACTCCGCTTGGAATTCTGTTCGTCCTGTTGCTCACGATCGCTTGCAACTATTTCACGTACCCTTTCGCGTTAAAAGGTATGCGCTCCACATCCGGTAAAGGACTGGCAATTGCCGGATTAACGATTAATTGCATCCTTTCCGCAGCTATATTAGGAAGCATCGCGTTTATGGTCTTTATCTATTTTACGTTTAGATCCTGAAGCTGCTAATTTGCCGCCCCCCCCCCCCCCCCCCCCGCCATTGTCGCAAAACGCGTCAATGGCGGGGGCTACTTCTTCATACACCTTCTCATTGCTGCAAAAAGCAGCAATGGCGTGGTTCTTCGCTACATGTAGACTGTCATTGTTGCAAAAAGCAGCAATGAACGATACTTCCGCCCCGTATGCCTAACTATTGTCGCAAAATGCGTCAATGACGGGCCAACCACATCTATCGACCGGTCTAACGGATGCCAGCGCCGTTAATTCATCGAAATCTAGGCTGCTCAGAATCTTACGGAAGTCAGAGACCTTATTCAGACCCAAAAGTATGAATTCGGCCTTTTTCTAAAGAATAGCGGCGTCTCGTTCCGTTAGATTACCTATCGGCGGAAAATCGGCCATATAAGTGCGGCTATTTCCGTTAGCGAGGATTGTTAATCGGAATAGTTTGCTCTACACCCCACAGCATTGTCGAAAACGATAATGACGAAATAGAGGTTACCGAAAGGGAAGGTGCGTAAAGTTCATACCGTAAACGCCTATGAGAAAATAGACTATCGCCACCAGCAACAACCAGCAAAAAATGTTGAAGGGGTTATCCCATATGTTGAATCGGTTTCTTATCCAATTGAATAGCGGCTTCATCTAATACCCTCCCGCCTCATAACAAAATCCCCCGACCAAGCAAAGCCGGTCGGGGGATTTCCTATTTTAATACATCGTCAAATATTGATCGCGTTCCCATTGATGGACTTGCGTCCGATACATATCCCACTCGATTTCTTTCAACTCGTAGAAGTGGCTGAGCGCGTGATCACCGAGCGCATCGCAAACGATGTCGTCGCGCAGAAGTTCGGCTAAAGACTCCTTCAAGTCGATCGGCAGGCTCGGAATGCCTTCCTCGATCCGCTCTTCCTCGCTCATCACGTAAATGTTGCGATCGACCGGGGCCGGAATCGGAAGTTTGTTTTGAATGCCGTCCAAACCTGCTTTGAGCGTCACGGCGAGCGTCAAGTACGGATTGGCCGCCGGATCCGGGTTGCGCAGCTCGATGCGCGTGCTTAATCCGCGGGAAGCCGGAATCCGCACCATCGGGCTCCGGTTGCTGGCCGACCATGCCACGTAACACGGCGCTTCGTAACCGGGGACGAGGCGTTTGTACGAGTTTACGGTCGGGTTCGTGATCGCCGCCATACCGCGGGCGTGCTTGAGCACTCCGGCCATATATTGGCGCGCTATAACGCTTAAGCCCAACTTATCGTTCGGATCGTAGAACGCGTTCTCGTTGCCGCGGAACAGCGATTGATGGCAGTGCATGCCCGAACCGTTCATGCCAAACAACGGCTTAGGCATGAAAGTCGCATGAAGGCCGTGCTGGCGCGCGATCGTTTTGACGACCAATTTGAACGTTTGAATCTGGTCGGCCGCTTTCACAGCGTGGGCATATTTAAAGTCGATCTCGTGCTGGCCGGGAGCAACCTCGTGATGGGAGGCCTCGATCTCGAAGCCCATCTCCTCGAGCGTGAGCACGATATCGCGACGGCAGTTCTCGCCCAAATCCGTAGGGGCCAAGTCGAAATAACCGCCTTGGTCGTTCAGTTCCATCGTTGGATTGCCTTTATCGTCGGTTCTGAACAAGAAAAACTCCGGTTCCGGTCCGACGTTCATCGTCGTGAAGCCCATTTGCTCCGCTTCTTCCAATGCGCGCTTCAGAATGCCGCGCGGATCGCCGGCAAAAGGGGTTCCATCAGGCATATAGACGTCGCAGATCAGACGCGCGACTTTATTTTCGGTAACCCACGGGAATACGACCCAAGTGCTGAGATCCGGATACAGGTACATATCCGATTCTTCGATGCGCACATAACCTTCGATGGAAGAGCCGTCGAACATCATTTTGTTGTCGAGCGCTTTCTCAAGCTGGCTGACCGGGATCTCGACGTTTTTGATCGAACCGAGCAAATCCGTAAATTGCAGGCGAATAAAACGTACGTTCTGTTCCTTGGCGATCCGTGTGATGTCTTCGCGAGTGTAGGTCATAAAGCCTCCTGTTACCTTAACTTATTTGTTTTTGTAGAAACGGGAAAGCTCTCCTTGGATCAAGGAAACTTGGCCCGGTCGTTTGCCGGTCATAATCTGTTGCTTCAACATGCGATGCAATTGGGAATCGGTCATCTCCCGTCTCTTCACTTCGGACACTTCGTTAATGATCGTGCTTTCGTTCTCGTCCTGACCGACTGGATTCATAACTTGTTTAATTCCTGCGATGTTGACGCCTTTCTCGATCAAGGATTTGATCTCCATTAATCGCTCGACATCGTTGAATGAAAATAAACGTTGATTGCCGTCCGTGCGGGCGGGCTGAATCAGTTCGTGTTGTTCGTAATAGCGGATTTGGCGAGCGGTCAGGTCGGTCAGCTTCATTACGATGCCAATCGGAAATAACGCCATATTCCTGCGAATCTCGTCGCCCATCTCATACCAACCTTCCAACTTAACATGTTGTAATCGAAATCAGTTTCATTGTACCTTCGGCCCCAAAACATGTCAATGCATGTAAGGTTTTCGGCGCATTAACTTACAAAAATCCGCGCTCCCAGAGCGACTTCACCGCCAATTTGACTGCATACTTCACATGCGCATATGTAAGCCCGCCCTGCATGTAAGCAATATACGGTTCACGCACCGGCGCATCCGCGGACAATTCGAGGCTTCCGCCTTGAATGAACGTGCCGGCCGCCATGATCACGGGATGCTCGTACCCCGGCATATCCCATGGTTCCGGTACGACGTGCGCGTCGACGGCCGCGGCCTTCTGGATCGCTTGCACAAAATGGATCAAAGGCTCCGCACCGGAAAAACGGATCGCCTGGATTAAGTCCGTGCGCGGATCGTCCCAGCGCGGATGCGTATCGAACCCTAAGTTCGCGAATATCGCGGACGCGAAAATGCTGCCTTTCACGGCCTGGCTGACTAACAAAGGCGACAAGAACAACCCCTGGAAAATGGAACGGGTCGTCCCGAGCATCGCACCGACCTCTCCCCCGATTCCCGGAGCGGTTAACCGATAGGCGGCAAGATCGACGAGATGCTGCTTGCCGACAATATATCCTCCGCTCGCTGCCAATCCGCCGCCCGGATTTTTGATGAGAGAACCCGCAATCAGATCGACGCCGACCTCGGTCGGTTCCTTCTCTTCCGTAAACTCCCCGTAACAGTTATCGGCGAATACGATAGCATCCGGGCGCAGTTCCTTAACTCGCGCCGCCATCTCCGCGATCTGTTCAATCGTGAACGACGGGCGCCAATCGTACCCTCGCGAACGCTGGATCGCGAACACTTTCGTTCGTTCCGACACCGCCGCGGCGACACCGTCCCAATCCACGCTTCCGTTCTCAAGCAACGGAACGATCTTCGTAGTCACTCCCCAATCGGAAAGCGAACCCAGTCCGTCCCCCGGCTTGCCGATCACTTTATGCAGTGTGTCGTAAGGCTTCCCCGTAATAAATAAAAGCTCGTCGCCGGGGCGCAAGCATCCGAATAAGGCCGCCGAGATCGTATGCGTGCCGGACACAAGATGCGGCCTGACGATTGCGGCCTCCGCTCCGAACACGTCCGCGTATACGAGATCCAACGTTTCCCTTCCGCTGTCGTTATAACCGTAACCGGTCGACGGCGCGAAATGAAAATCACTGACCCGATGTTTCTGGAAGGCTTGAATGATTTTCCATTGATTCCTCTCCGCGATGCGATCGAGAAGACGAAAACGCGGAGCTATTCGCTCTTCGGCCGCCTCCGCCCATTGCTCCCATTGCCGTTCATATTGCTCGTGTTCCATTGCTTGCATGATGCTCTCCTTTAATATGCGTCTCTTCCGATGATGGGGTCGCGATTATTCGATTACACGATACTCTTCCAATGCGCGGCCGGATTTCTCCATGTCCGCCGGATTGAGTCGGACCGACATGCAAAGCCAGTCTTCGTCCGCGTCCTGCTCCATTACCTCGCCGACCCTGTACGCCAACGCCGCGAGATCTCCTCTGGCCGCCGGAATGCGAAATCTGGCGATTTCTCCGAGAATCCGATCCTCGATCGCCGTGCGAAGGCGAGCCATGTCGTCCTTATCGAAGGCGCTGACGCGAATCGTATCCGGACCGCCCGCCAACATCGACAGCGATTCTTCCGTACCCAAATCGATTTTGTTATACACGAGCAATGTCGCTTTGCCTCCCGCCCCAAGCTCGCGCAAGACTTCCTCGACGACTTTCGTTTGCCGTTCGCGCATCGGGGAAGACGCGTCCACGACGTGCAGGAGCAAATCTGCCTCTGCCGCTTCCTCCAAAGTCGCGCGAAACGCGGCAACCAAATCGTGAGGAAGATTCTGAATAAATCCGACCGTATCGGTAAGGACGATCTCTTTGCCGCTCGGCAATTCCAGACTCCGCGATGTCGGATCGAGTGTCGCGAACAGCTTGTCTTCCGCGAGTACGTCCGCATCCGTCAACTGTCTAAGCAGGCTCGACTTGCCCGCGTTCGTATAGCCGACAAGCGCGACCTGCACGGCGCCGACTTTGCGACGGCGCTCGCGATGCAGATTGCGATGGGCCGTTACCGTCTCGAGCTGACGCTTCAATTCGGTAACTCTCCGCCGAATATGGCGGCGGTCCGTCTCCAGCTTCGTCTCTCCCGGCCCCCGGGTACCGATTCCGCCTCCCAGGCGCGACAGGTTTTTCCCATGGCCGGAAAGCCTTGGAAGAAGATAAGAAAGTTGCGCCAGTTCAACCTGCAGGATGCCTTCGCGGGTTTTGGCCCGTCCGGCGAAGATGTCCAGAATCAATTGCGTGCGGTCGATAATCTTTAAGTCGAGCGTCTCTTCGAGGTTTCGGACCTGGGCGCCGGACAGCTCTTGATCGAAGATCGCCGTCGTCGCCCCTGTCTCCTCCGCAAGCGCCCGGATTTCCTGGGCTTTGCCCTTGCCGACGAAATACTTATTATCCGGGACGTCCAGGTTCTGCATGACGGAACCGATGACGGCCACCCCGGCCGTATCGGCCAAGGAAGCCAACTCCTCCATGGAGTGTACAGGATCCGCCCCGGACCTTTTAACTGCGTCCGTAACTAGACTGACGAGCAAAGCTCTCTCCTGTCCGCCCGTGTTCGTCTCATATGTGCTTTGTATCATCCGTTTACCTCTTTCCGATTAGGCTTAAAGCCCGCGAACGTCCTCGGGCCGTAGAGCCATCAGCTCTTGCCGGCCAGGCGAGGCAACCGGATACTGCGATAACAATCGAACCGCTTGGTATCGAATCGCTCTCTCCAATACGTTCCGGACGAATCTGGCATTGCTGAAATCATAGATCGCATCCGTCTTCTCTTGAACAAGTAATTGTCGCAGCTTATATATTGTCTGCGGCAACAACGTATAGTCTCTGTCTTTGGTCATTCCTTCGGCGATCTGGACGAGCTGGTCGACGGAATAGTCGGGAAAAACCATTTGAATCGGGAATCGAGAGGGAAGTCCGGGATTGGTCATCAGGAACGTCTCGATCTCGAGCGTGTACCCGGCTAATATGAGCACGAATTGATTTTTGTAATCCTCCATCGCCTTTACGAGCGTATCAATCGCTTCTTTCCCGAAGTCCTTCTCTCCTCCGCGGGCCAAGCTGTACGCTTCATCCACGAACAAAACCCCGCCCAGCGCCTTTTTCACGAGCTCCCTTGTCTTCTGTGCGGTATGTCCGATATACTCGCCGACTAAATCCGCTCGCTCCACTTCGACGAGATGGCCTTTCGCGAGCAAACCCATGCTTTGAAACAGCTTCGCCAATAAGCGGGCGACCGTCGTCTTGCCCGTGCCTGGATTGCCTTTAAAAATCATGTGATAGACGTGCGGCTGTGCTTGCAAGCTCGCTTCGCTGCGATATTGCATGATTTGAAGCAAGGCATAAATCTCGTACACGAGTTCTTTAATATCGTCGAGCCCGACCAAGCGATCCAGTTCCTTCTGCCATTCCGCCCATGGCCCCGATTGCGGAAGCGATTTGAGATTGCCCGAAGAATCCGCCGCATTGGCGTTGCCGAGTAATGGATCATGATCCGCATTGCGCAGTATGACGTTGATTTGCCGGGAGGGCCTTTTCTGCGCGGCCGAAGCTTCCCTGGCGTCCGATGCGCCCGCTCTAGCGTTCATCAAGCTTCACCCCATATGGCTTGTGTCGACGAATATGCCGCAATACCAATGTATTCGGTTCGTACGATCCCTAGTCATAGGAACGGCTTCATGAGCAGCCATTTCGTATAAGCCAATACTTCCCTGCTCTCGTGAAAGGCCATATTGAGCACTTTCGAATCCGTCACGCTTACCTGAACCGGATCAAAACCGACCTTACGCGCAATGTCCGCGGCTCTCGATCCGTGATAGCTATGCGTAACAATGACGGCGGTATGCCAATCGCGACTATCCATAATGTCCTGGGCGAAGATCAAATTCTCGTACGTGCTGCGGGATAAAGAGTCCATCACGATGGACTGTTCGGGAACGCCTTGCGCCAATAGATAATCGCGCATTCCCTCCGCCTCGGTGACCGTCGCGCCGCCGGCATCGAGACCGCCCGTCACGATTAAGTCGTGAAACGTACCGTTGCGGTACAATTTCAACGCCAAATCCAGTCTCTCTTTTAACCCCGGACTCGGCTCGTCGTTCCATAATCTCGCTCCGAGCACGATACCGACGTCGGACGGGAGCGGTTTGCCTCCTTTGGGAACGCCGTCGAAACGAACGATCATGATATAGATCGACAGGCACCAAATGAGCAGGGCTGCAGCGCATATGGCAACGAATACAGACAATCTTCTTAGCCATTTGCGGCGAGGCCGGGTCGATCGCGACAACGAACCGGAGGCGATCATGCTTTTCGACGATCCGCGCATTATCCGTTTCCTTTCTCCCATCCCAGTTTCTCCAGAAGCGATCGTCTATGCTGAATACTCATATCGAAATACGGGAATTTGTTTTGATTGATCAGATCGAGCAGCCGATTCGCCGTTCGTTGGGCCATCGCGGAATCGCGGGGCGTAATCTGCCCTTCGTCCAGAGCCTCCTCCAGTTCGTCCTCGTCGAGCAGAAGTTTTTCTCCTGTCGGCAGAACAACGATGTCCAGGAACAAATCATCGAACCAAGGCACTTGCTGATCGGTCAGTCCTTGTATTTTGCATATATCGATATACCATTGCACCACTTGTCCTTTATCATCGAACATCGTCGTCACCACGAAGTGTTCGCCCCGGGGAAAATGCTGCATCCACAAGTATCCGCGATCTGCCAAACACATTCTTTTTCCGTTATATTCCTTCCACAGTGGATCGCGTAGTTCGTGTATACGGTACAAAGTGACGAAACCTCTAAAATGAGGCTCATCCATCGGAATGCATGCATAACTCTTCTTCAAGATTCGCCGCCAATTGGCCCGATCTGAAAATTTACGTTTCATCGCGTCTTTCCTTTCCGTCCGTTCAACCGTTAGTGGGTGTACACGCGTTGCCGATCGCAATTCCTGAAGCGCGCAAAGGCAACTCAATATAATCAAAGCTTACCACAAGTTGCCTTGCCGAACCAGTTTCCCCCGCCGTATCGCTGCCCGGGAACATGAAAAAACCGGGCTCGTCTCGAGCCCGGTCGATCAATCGGATTGCATATTGCTTCTATTGCAAAGGAACGTCTCCCTGAACCGAGTTCAGATTTTCGCCCGGCGGCTGCCAAGAATCCGGATTGTCCGAAGGAATCGGCGACTCGCCCTCCGAAGGCGGCGACGGCGACTCGCCCGGAATGTTGATATCGATCGGAGGCCCGGATGGCTCTCCCGACTCGTCCGGTGGCGTGTTTCCATCGTTCTCGTCCGGAGGAGGCGTGTTGTCCATTCCCGACGTAATCGTAACGGTAACCTTTTCCGAAGGGGCACTCTCCTGATTGGAGGACGCTTGATACGCCGTTACGTAATACGTAAACGTCTGATCCGGCAGCAACGCCAGATCGTCATAAGCCGGATCGCTTACTTCGGCGACTTTGCGGAAATCCGGTTCCCCGGCTTCTTTACGATAAACTTTGTACGTGACGTTATCGCCTTCTACCGGGTTCCATTTCAGTTCGACGCTGACGGATTCCGGCATGTAAGCCGCCATCAGACCGGTAACGGCGCCGACCTTCTCATCTTCCTGTAATCCGGAAGGCACGGGGAAGCTTTGTTTCTTATAATTTTCGAGCACTTTGGACATGACCGCGGAGAACATCGACGCCGCTTGTCCGCTGCTGCCGTCGAGCAGATGGGTTTTGTCCGTTTTATCGTAACCCATCCAGACCGCCGCCGTAAGCTCCGGCGTATAGCCGACAAACCAGACGTCGCGGTTTTTGCTCGTTTTGTAATCCGGAATACCTGCTTGGGTCGTTCCCGTCTTGCCTACGACTTCGCGTCCGCTGATGGCGGCCCGTGTTCCGGTTCCACCCTTCTGGACGACGCCCTTCAACAACTCAGTCACATAGAAGGATGTGTTCTCCTTCATAACTTGCTTGGCATTCGATTTGAATTCGTATATGACTTTGTTTTTGTTATCGGCGATCGCCACGATGCTGTGAGGATCCTGAAGCTTGCCGCCGTTGGCGAACGCCCCGTAGGCTCTGACCATCTGCAGTGGAGTTACTCCGCGCGTCAGTCCGCCGAGCGCCACGGCCAGGTTGCGGTCTTCCTTATCGAGCTTAATGCCAAGGTTATCCGCGAACGCAAGCCCTTTCCCGATGCCGATCTCGTTAAGCAGCCATACGGCAGATACGTTGCGGGATTCCTTGATCGCCTGACTCATCGGGATATCGCCCAAATATTTATTGCGGTTGGAGTTCGACGGGCAATAATTGCCGAAACATTTTTTGACGTCCTGAACGGTCGACCACGGGAAATACTTCCCGGTCTCGATCGCCGGCCCATAATCCATAATCGGCTTAAACGACGATCCCGGCTGGCGTTGCTTCGTGACGCGGTTCCAGCCTTGCGTCTCGTAGTCCCTGCCGCCGACCATCGCGATCAGCGAGCCGTCGTGTTGGTCCATGATGACCATCGCGCCCTGGACTTTCTGCTCGTCGACGCTTTTCTCGAAACGGTCGTTGTTGGCGAATTCCTTCTCCATGGCGTTCTGCGCTTTCGTATCGATCGTCGTCGTGATCTTATAGCCCGCGCTGCGCAATTCTTCTTCGCTCAGCCCGGTTCTTTCCTGCGCTTCGTCGAGCACGTAATCGATGAACGAAATATACTTGTCGTCCGCTTTGCTGGACTTGGACGGTTTGTATACGTGTTTCGCAGCTTCGTCCTTTTCCTTCTCCGTAATGAGCCCCTGGTCGTACATCAGCTTGAGCACGACGCCCCGCCGATCCATCGATTTTTCCGGATTATTGATCGGATTGTACACGCTCGGCGCCTTAGGCATGCCTGCGAGAGTGGCGATCTGCCAGATTTTCAACTCATTGAGATCGGTGACGTCGAAATAATATTTCGCCGCGGTTTTGATCCCGTACTGCCCCTTGCCGAAATAAATCCGGTTCAAGTACAGCTCGAGGATTTCCTGCTTGCTCTTCTGTTGCTCCAGCGCCAAAGCGATCGACGCTTCGGTTCCTTTACGGAATACCGTCTTATCCGCGTTCAGGAACAGGTTTTTGGCAAGCTGCTGCGTAATCGTGCTCGCTCCTTCGACGGCGCTCCTGGCGATAACGTCCTTCACGAGCGCGCGGCCGATTCCAAGGAAGTCTACCCCGCCGTGCTCGTAGAAACGTTTGTCCTCGGTCGCGACGAACGCGTCTTGCAAAAGCTTCGGAATTTCGTTGACCGGCACGACTTCCCGGTTCCCTCCGGCCATGGCAAGCTTCGCGATCTCATTTCCGTTTCTGTCCACGACGATGGAAGCTTGATCCAAATTCAATTTATTTTCGTTCGCGCTAAGGATGCGCTGTCCGTTCAGAATAACGAGCAAATAACCGACAACGGCGATGACCGCGGCGAATAACAAAATAAAAAACAGCCAGATCAATGCCGCCTTTTTGCGTCCTTTGCGCGGGCCTTTTCCCTTGCCTTTCCCGCCTTTGGCTTTTTTCGTATTTCTAGTTGTCTGACCCGATGGGATCGGAACTTCAGGATGGTTCATCGTGTTCTCCCCTTCTATCCGTAACTCTCTCTCTAGTCTTTAATTTAACCAACAATAAGGACAACAACCAATGTTGTAAAAGAAAGAACAACCCGGTTAGCGGGTTGCTCAAGTGCCGGCCTATTTTCTTAGACGCATATGGCTAGGGAAAAGTTTCACTTCCTCGCTTCCCGAACCGGGAGCGATCCTTCGGCCAATAACGATCATGAAGAGAACGCAACCGTCTCCTTACGACGCTGGATCAGTTATCCGTGCCGTTCTCCTGCTGCATGAGGGACACGTTGCGCTGCGGCATAAACGTGCTGATCGCATGCTTATACACCATCTGCTGGCGACCCTCGCTGTCGATCACGATGGTAAAGTTGTCAAAAGCGCGGACGATGCCGCGAATTTGAAACCCGTTGGTCAAATAAACAGTGACCGGAATGCTGTCTTTGCGAAGTTGATTAAGAAAGGTATCCTGGATGTTAATGGACTTGTTCATTGGCCGTAAACCCCCATCGCCACAAATATTTATGAACAAATATATTCGTTATCAATCTGAAACTTTCCTGCTATTATAGCACAGATCTCCGGGAAAAGTGCGTTGTTTTTTGAACGGTCTGCGACATCGACCCAATCGAGCCCTTGCATATGCCGAAACCAGCTCAATTGACGCTTGGCGAAGTGCCTCGTATCCCGCTTCAAAATCGTAACCGCCTCGTCGTAGTTCGTCTCCCCTGCCAGGTAGGCCGCGATCTCCTTATAGCCGAGTCCCCGCATCGATACGGCGCCCCGCGGTATGCCCGAATCCAGCAGCCCGCGAACCTCTTCCACAAGGCCTGCCTCAAGCATGTCGTCCACACGCGAATCGATCCGGCGATACAACTCCTCCCTCTCCATCGTGAGCCCGATCAAGCAAAGCCGATAGGGGGAACGCTTCACGTCTCCCCGGGATTGATCCTGTATTTCGGACAGAGGTTTGCCCGTTAACCGAAACACTTCCAGCGCGCGAATGACCCTACCTTCGTCATTGGGATGCAGCTTGGCCGCGCTCCCCGGATCGACGGACTTCAACCGGTCGTGCAACGCTTGCGATCCTTCGTCTCGCGCGAGCGCCCTCATCTCCGCCCTGAACGGCTCGTCCGCCCCGTACTCTTGGAAGCGGAAGCCGTAACAGACGGACTCCACATATAATCCCGTCCCCCCGACGATAAACGGCAAACGGCCGCGTTGATGGATTTCGTTGATTTTATCGTTGCACAGGCTTTGAAATTCAGATACGGAAAAAGGATGCTCGGGTTCGCAAATATCGATGAGATGGTGCGGAATGCCTGCCATCTCGTCCGGCATCAGCTTTGCAGTGCCGATATCCATTCCGCGGTACACCTGCATGGAGTCACCGCTAATAATTTCCGCGTTAAACGCTTTGGCCACTTGCAGGCTGAGTGCGGTTTTGCCGACTGCGGTCGGACCGACCAGCACCAGCAAACGCGGTCGATTGTCTTCCGTTTCATTACTCAATCTCAATCACTCCGTATGCGACTGCGGACGAAGAAACCTTGGCGAGCGAAAAGCCCAGCTTCTCGAACCGCCCGCTGTCTCTATGGTCTTTCAGAACGACTTTCCGGCGGGCGACGCGTCTGGCCTCCTGCACGGCTTTCTCCGTAAGCGTGCCGTGAGCCGCCAACGAACGAAGAGGGACCATCGAGCTTGAAGCCGATACCGGCTTCTCGAACATCGGGTCGAAATATACGATATCCGCGCTGGCGTCTTCCATGCATGGAAGAATTTCCTCGTAACTCCCGCTAACGGTTTCGATCGCGCGCATGGCACGGTCGACGTCGGGAACGCCGGACTCGTACGCGAGCAAGCCTTCCCGGACGAGTGCGTGCATCGTTTTGACCGTCTCCAGGGCGATGACTCTTCCTTTGTCGCCGACCGCGTAGCTAAACACGATAGAATCCGAACACAGCCCCGCCGTGCAATCGAGAACCGTATCCCCCGGCGAAACTCCGGTTACGGACAGCAGCGTATCCTTACCGCCTGCGAGCAAGCCTTTAATCCGGACGAGCGCCATGCTCGGGTGAAAATAAAAAGGCAGCTCGCCTTCCGCCACGAGCCGGATGTCGCGAGGTCCAACGACGACAATTTCTTTTTCCCCTAACTTCGTATGCAAAGCGCGAATCGTTCTCCCCGCTCTGGGAACGTACGCCGCCTGAAGCTCTTCAGCCAAGCGCTCGGCCCGCTCTACGGCGTTGCCGGACGGACGATCCGATGTCGTTACGATCAAGACGTCACCCGCTTAAACATTTTCTCGAGCTCGTAGGTGCTGAAACTGACGACGATCGGCCTGCCGTGAGGGCAAGTATAAGGCTGTTTGCATTCCCCAAGCCTTTGCAAAAGCTTCTCCCCGGACTCCCTCGTCAAAGCTTGGTTAGCTTTGATGGAGGCTTTGCAAGAGCACATGATTGCCGCCTTCTCCCTAAGCACGCGTAGATCCACGCTTCGCTCCTGGATGATCCACTCCGCCATCTCGCGGACGATTGCCGCTTCGTCGCCGGACGGAAACCAGTGAGGCACGGCCCTTATGATAAAGGTATTGCCCCCAAAATCCTCCATATATACGCCAGCGCTCTCAAAGGCTGCTAACCGGCTGCGAAGCACCGTGCATTCGTCGGGCGCGAATTCGAGCGTCACCGGCAGAAGCAGCTCCTGGCTGGCTTCCTCCGGTCTGCCGAACTTATCGTAATAAAATTCGTAATGAATGCGCTCATGGGCGGCGTGCTGGTCGATCAAATATAAACCGTTGCTATTCTGGGCCACGATATAAGTCCCATGCAGTTGCCCTATCCAACCAAGCTCCGGAAAGTCCGGGACTTGCGGTTTCACCGCCGGAGCGGCGAAAGCGGCTTTCCACGTCTCTTCGGGAATCGGCTCAGACAGCGCCTGACGGCCGCTGTCCCGCTCCCGCGTAGTAGATGAATATTGTCCTGCTTGCGGTTTCCACGCGTAACCGGACGGACTTTCCCCAACGACCGATTCTCGGGGCGAAGGAGCCGCAGTCCCGCTTGAGTGCTCTTGCGGCGCGGCCGCAACTTCTTGCTTCGCGAGCGCTGCGGGAACCTCGGAATCCTCCGCGGTGACTGGCGGAACCTGGAAGCGAATCTGCTCCTGAACCCACATATTCGTTTTGGGTGTGCGCGTCGCAGCGCCGGAAGGAATATAAGCTTCCGAGCTCACCGCTTTTTTAACGGCACTCTCCACGAACGCCCGCAGCTCGTTTTCTTTGCTGAAACGCACCTCCAGCTTGGCCGGATGCACGTTGACATCGACCAGAGACGGATGCATTCTTAAGTCCAATACCGCTAGCGGGAAGCGATGCAGCGGCAGCAGCGTATGATATGCCTGCATGACCGGCTGCATCAGCGCCTGGCTGCGAATGTAACGTCCGTTCACAAGAAAAGTCAATGCATTGCGATTGGCTCTCGTCTCGGTGGGCATCGCCGTTAATCCGTGCAAAGCATAATCCGGATTTTCATCCTTCAGTTCGATCATCGCCTTTGCAGACGACGTTCCGTAGATGGCCGCAACGACCTGCCGCAGTTCCCCGTTCCCGGGTGTGCGCAGTAGAAGGTTGCCGTTATGGGAGAACGTAAAAGCGATATCCGGGCGGGCCAGCGCTTGGCGATAGACGATATCGGACAGATGGCCGAGCTCCGTCTGTATCGTTTTCATATATTTGAGCCTTGCGGGCGTATTGTAGAAAAGATCTTTGACGATCATTTCCGTCCCCTTCGGCGCGTTCGTCTCGCGATTCGCTTTGACGGCGCCGCCTTCAATCTCGAGCAGTTGGCCTAGCCCGCCATCGTCGGTCGAACTGACACATTTGACTTTGGCTACGGCTGCGATACTGGGAAGCGCTTCTCCCCGGAAGCCAAGCGTGGCGATCTGGAACAAGTCTTTGCCCGTCGAGATTTTGCTCGTAGCGTGCCTCTGGAAAGCTAGCAGCAGGTCGTCGGGCTGGATCCCGCTGCCGTTGTCCGCAACGCGGAGCATGTGCAGGCCGCCTTCCTCTGCGGATACGTCGATACGGCTAGCGCCGGCGTCGACAGCATTCTCGATCAGTTCCTTCAGCACCGAAGCCGGTCGTTCGACGACTTCTCCCGCCGCGATCTGATTCGCCAAATGTTCATCGAGAGAGCGAATGATCCCCATACCGTCCCCACTCCTTTCCGATTGTGATGATCCCCTTTGCCGGCGCGTCGTTTAACCGATGCTCAGCTTGAGCGTGTCGCCGGATGCCGAATACGTCAAATCAGGGAACCATTTTTTGAGCCACTTAACATCGACATTCGATTGCCCGTCCAGAATCCTAAGCTGGGCGTCGTTCGTCTTGATCGAGACTTTACGGTTCCCGTTGTCCAGCTTGTACGTATGGCTTTTCGCGTCATAAGTCAGTTGCGCGCCGACCAAAGTCGCGGCCAGTTTGAGGTTGACGTACCATACGTTGTTTTCTTTTCGGATCGCACCCGGCTGCGCCGAACGAATGCCGTTCACCGTCAAGCCGCCTTTGCCGGAAGTGATCGATACCTTCCTACCCCCGGCTTGACGGTATGCTTCGATCAACTGTTGCGCGTAACCGTTCAGCACAAGATCGGGCGTCAAGCCGACTTTGTCGACTTTTTTGCCGAGCGGGGTGTAATACTCTTGAATCGTTATTTTCAGAACGCCGCCGCTCTTCATTTGGATGAGCGACTGAACAACGCCTTTACCGTACGTTTTCGTACCGACGAGTTTGGCGACACCGTAATCGCGCAACGCGCCCGAAAGCAGCTCCGAAGCGCTGGCCGTATTGCCGTTTACGAGAATGACGACCGGGTAAGGCTTTGCAGAGCCGGTGATTTCGAGGGGCTGATCCACCCCATCCCGGTCTCGCATGTGGGCGAGAATGCCTTTCTCGATGAATAGACCGGCAATTTCCTGAGCTGCATTCACATAACCGCCGCCGTTATTGCGCAAATCCAGCACAAGCGAGGTTAATCCGTTTTTCTCGAGGTTTGCCAATTGGCGTTTGACTTCTTTGCCCGAGTCGGAAGTAAATCCCGACAGAGCTAAGTATCCGATTCCCTTATCCAACATGCCGGTCGTGACGATCGGCAAATGGACCGATTTGCGCGTAATTTTGAATTTCAGCGTTTGGCCATTGCGGGATACGCTAAGTGCGACAACCGTACCTTCCGCGCCGCGCAGCTCGGACTGGATCTCCGCGGTTGATTTGCCTTTGAATGATTTTCCGTCCGCACTTACGAGCGCATCCCCCGGCAGTATGCCGACCGAAGCGGCGGGACTGCCCGGAATAACGTCGTCGACATAGACGATCCCTTTGTCTTCAGCCATGACGATGCCAATTCCGACGAATGTCTGTTCAAGGTCCGAATTGAACGACTCCCATTCGTCTTCGTTGAAATACTTCGTATACGGGTCGTGGAGCGCATTGACCATCTCTTCAACGTCTTTGTCCACAAGATCGTTATCCGCAGGTTTGCTGAGATGATATTGTTCAAGTAGTTCCCGCACTTCCTCCGTCTGTACGGCGCTTGCGCCCAGCGCAGCCGGAACGTAGACGAAAAATAAGGCGAACGTGAGAAGTATCCCGATTGAAGCTTTTATTTTTTTGAAAAAGTTCATCCGTGTTCACCGCTTTCCGTCAATTGGTTTCTCGCATCGTTCAACCATTCCAAAGCCTGCATCGGCGTCATTCTCATCACGTCGAGCTTTTTCAGCTTCTCCAGCACTTTGTCTCCGGCCGGCGATTTGGCGGCCTTGGCCTTAGGCGCCGCTTCAGGGAACAGGCTTAGTTGTTCGATTTCTTTGTTAGCAACCGGTTCCGGTGAAGGAGCGCTGTACGCTGCCGCTGCTTCCCGCGCCGTAACATCTTTGGGAATATGTCCCTCGACATCAACCGTGCCGCGATCGTTCAGTAGCGAATAAGCTCTGGAGACGATTGTATCCGGCAAGCCGGCCAACTGCGCGCAATAAATCCCATAGCTGGAATCCGCCGCTCCAGCAACAAGCTTGCGAAGGAACGTGACGCCGTCCGCACTTTCCCTGACCGCCATGCATCCGTTGCGGAGTCGGGGTAGTGAGCTTTCTAGATGGGCCAGCTCATGAAAATGCGTCGAGACAAGCGCTTTGCAGCCGATATGGTGATGTACGTATTCGATTACCGCTTGGGCAATCGCCATCCCCTCGTCGGTCGAAGTGCCCCGTCCCAGCTCGTCGATAATGATCAAGCTTCTCGAAGTGGCTTGTTCCGTCATCACTTGGATGTCTTTCATCTCAACCATGAATGTGCTTTGGCCGCCGACCAGGTCGTCCGCCGCGCCGATCCGGGTGAATATCCGATCGACGAATGGCAATACCGCGCGCCGTGCCGGAACGAAACAACCGATCTGCGCCATCAAGCAAATCATCGCCACTTGTCGCATGTACGTGCTTTTACCCGCCATGTTCGGTCCCGTAATTAATAGAATCGAACCTCCAGAGACAGTTAACGACGTATCATTGGCGATAAAAACGCCGTTCTCGTTCACCGATTCCACGACCGGATGCCGCCCGTCTTCGATCGTCAGATCGTAGCCGTCGCCATCGGTCCAGCTTGGACGCGAATATCTGCGTTCCGCGCTCGCTTCCGCGAACGATTGCAGAACATCCAACGTCGCGACGCTTTCGGCGAGCCGCTGCAGACGGGCCATCTGTTCGGCGATCCGATCGCGCAAGGCGATGAACGTCTCGTACTCCAGATCGAACATCCGATCTTCCGCTTCCAGGATGAGCGCTTCCTTCTCTTTCAGCTCCGGCGTGACGAAGCGCTCGGCGTTCGCGAGTGTTTGCTTCCGCTCATAGCGGCCTTCCGGCAAGCTGGCCAGATTAGAACGGGTGACTTCCAAATAATAGCCGAACACTTTATTAAACCCGATCTTCAGCGATTTGATTCCGGTAACCTCGCGTTCCCGGCGTTCCAGCTCGGCGATCCATTGCTTGCCGTTCTGGCTCGCTTCGCGAAGCTCGTCGAGCTTCTTGTCGTAGCCCGCGCGAATGATTCCGCCTTCCTTAAGCGTAACCGGCGGATCGTCCGAGATCGCGTGTTCGATGGCGTCCGCGATGTCCTCGCAAGCGTCCATCCGCTCGGCCAACGCGGTTAACGGAGCTGTGCCAAAGCTATGGCAAAGCGCTTGTACGGTCGGGATTCGCCTGAGCGAATTGCGGAGCGCGTTCAAATCACGGGCATTCGCCGTGCCGTAGGCGATTCTTCCCGCTAGCCGCTCCAGGTCATACACTTCGCCCAACTCGTCTCGAAGTTCCTTGCGTTTGATCCAGTCTCCGTTCAGCGCTTCGACCGCATCCAACCTGCGTTCCGCCTCTTCGCGGTTCAACAGCGGCTGGTCAATCCAGCGCTTAAGGAGACGTGCGCCCATCGCCGTACGGGAACGATCGAGCAAGGCAAGCAAAGAGCCTTTGCGGGAGCGGTCGCGAACCGTTTCTGTCAGCTCGAGGTTGCGTCGCGTGAACGCATCAAGCGACATGAACGACTCGGACTCGTACGCCTTAACTGCACGCAGGTGGGCGAGCGAACGCTTCTGCGTTTCTTCCAAATAAGCGATCAGCCGGGCTACCGCTTGCTGACGAACGGCTTCATGAACGTTCCACGGCTCGTCCGGAAATTGCGACGACAGCTTGGCGAGATCTGCTTCTTCGCGGATCGTCGTCGTCAGCGACCGCAGAGCAGGCGGAGCGACTTGATCGATCGCGGCGATGGACGCCTCGTCTCCCACGGCTTCCGCCGGCCGGTATACGTTCAAAATGTTGTTGACCGCTTCCGGCGATTCCGCGAAGGAAGTTAAATACAGCTCTCCCGTCGTCAAATCACACGCCGCCATACCGAATCTTCCGGTCTGCCGGGCCGCTCCGACGATAAAATTGTTCGAAGCGTCCCCGACCATTTTCGCGTCCATCACCGTACCCGGCGTGACAATGCGAACGATCTCCCGTTTGACGACGCCTTTCGTGCTGGCAGGGTCTTCGACCTGCTCGCATACGGCGACTTTGTAGCCTTTTTCGATCAATCGGGCTATGTAACCTTCCGCGGCGTGATGAGGCACCCCGCACATCGGCACCCTTTCTTCCTGTCCGGCGCCGCGGCCAGTAAGCGTAATCTCCAACTCTCGCGACGCTGTAATCGCGTCCTCGAAAAACATTTCATAGAAATCGCCCAAGCGGAAAAACAGCAAAGCGTCCTTCGCGGTCGCTTTAACGGATAAATATTGCTCCATCATGGGGGTGTATCCGGCCATGGTCTTCCTCCCGATATCTTCAGCAATGCATAATGAGTTCAATATCTCATTATACCAAACTGTAAGGTGCCGGGACAGGGCGCGGGGAAAATGAGGACGGTTGGCGCAGATGAACGGGGATTGCGAGTTTTGAGGTGGGCCTTCATTCGCACGCTGTTCCGGGATTCGTCCAGCTGAGGCACTTTTTTGGCCTTCGTTCGAACGTTCCCTGTAATGTGCGGCTATCCACTCTGAGCGGAAGGGATACCCGTAGCCTGCTTGATCATATTCAACTCACACGATCGGTATCCGCCATTTAATTCGAATGTCCGCGCTTTCGTCCCAACTCCTCCCCCGCATAATGGCATCGAATACGAAATCGATCGCCTCTTTATGCGCTGCGTACCCGGACGTCGCGGACAACGTTCGATACATTTGCTCCACGGCGGGTAACAAAATGTCGCGATTGCCATCATAGAACGCGTCGCGGACGGCGTCGTCGTCGAGAGGCCGACCATCGGAGGCAAGCTCGCGGGAATGTTCCGCCGCCACCTTCGCCAAGGCAAAAGTGCCCAGCGCAAGACGCGGGGACACGAGCCAACTCGGCGGCGTCCGGTACTCGAATCCGCCGTGCGGCTGCCTGCGTACATCGCCAAGCGCGCCATAACGCGGCCTTCTCCGCTTCGCGACGGCCGGTTCCAGCAGGCGCAGCGGCAGTGCGACGGCGTTGTCGAGAGCGCGCACCCGTTCTCCGTGCAAGGCTATTCCGCTGATGTGCACGTGCCCCCCGAGAGGAACGCCTTGAACCGGCATCGCCCCTGCTCTCCATGAGAGCTTGGCCCCGGCTGTATATCCGGAAGCGACATTAAGCAACCTCCGCAAATCCGCCGCCAGCCGACCAGGTTCCGCGAAAGGTCGCGGTCTCAGCTCGACCAAAGGCCAATATTTCTCGCCGCGAAACCGAATCGAGTCGCATCCCGTTTCGCCTCCAAGAGGGAAAAATTTAGAGGCTTGCACGAGACGACCGGTTGCCGACGTAAGAACAAATTCAGGGTCCGCACCAAGCGTAACTTTCATATCGTCGCGGCCTGTTTCTTGCTCCCATTCCGTCGAAAAAGCGACCAGAAGCTCCTTGAGTCGCCGCTCGCCTTCGGGGGTTTGCACGTTCAATTCCGACGATATACTTGTAATGCCGAGCCTCCCCTCGCCGCTAAGCGTCAACTCGACTTGTCCAAAATCGAGGCCCAAAGCGTAGATCGCTCGGACAGACAGCCTCTCGGCCGGTTTCCATAACCCGTGTCCGTAAGGAATAACAGATGGATTTAGATCTTTGCCAGGCACACGTATCCCGTTCAATCCCGCCGACTCAGCTAGGATTCTCCTCATTTCGACCGCGTCGAATCCCCATACAGCCACCGTTATAATCGTGTTGTCGATTCCTCTAACGGGATCTCCGATTCTAGCGGGTAGCCCTTCCCGGCGAAGCCGACGCTCCAACTCCGAGGCAGGCAATTGCCTTACGAGCGGGGCAATATTGTTCATGAGCCAAGGGGATATTGTCAAAGCAGCGCAAGACCCCGAATCCTCGGACGCCAACACTCCCCTCTCTTTCGACGGACTCGTCACCCCCGCCCGCTTGTTCGGCCGTCCAACGAGAATGACGCAGTCGTTCGAGCATGCGTCGGAGAGATCCGCCAAAACCGGCACCCCGGCTTTCTCCATGCCGGACCGGCAGATGCTCCGACTTCCGCCGGCTTTCCCCATATGCAGCTTTAATTCGCCCGGTTGCCTATTCACTCGATCTCCCCCTGCGCAACACGGGAAGGGCCGTCCCGCAGGCGGCGCGTGAACGCCGAAGCCGAATGACCCTTCCCCTTGTTTGCCCCTGCTGCAATCAGGCTAATCCCGTTGATCCGACAGGGCAGCCGCCCTCGACTTACGCTCCGCTTCTGCATAGACTTAAGTACCGGCCGGTGACCGAACCGATCACAAATCGTCTTCCAGTAAATCGGAATCGAGATCTTCGTAATCTCCGTCGTCCCCGAGACTGAAGTCGACGTCTTTCCCCTCGTCTTCGCTTCCGCTCGGATCAACGATGACGCATACTTTCGTTTCCGCCACCATTTCCACGGCGAATTCACGTTCGACGCGAATGAGGACGGCGCCGCCGTTAGAACTGATCGTCGCTTCCACGCAATTGGGCTCCTGGGTCGCATCCGCGGAGACCTCTTCCGTGGAAGAGCGATGTTTCGGGTCTACGTACGACAGGTTAACGAGCTCAACATACGAGATCGTTTCTTTCGCGACATCGGTTTGCGAGTTTTTGTTGTACGAATACCAGATGTTGATATCGTAAGACCCGATGACTTCGATTCCGTTCCCCGATTTCACCGCCTCATACTGATGGTTGATAATCCACGCGCCCAGGATGCTGGTCGGGTGGTGCGGCGGCGTTACGGTGTGGGTAATCGTCGAGAACTTACGGCCTTTGCCGCAGACCGCCTTCGTGATGATTTCCCTGCGCTGCAGCCGTTGATCCGCAATAGCCATTTCGGTAGCCCTCCTCCATACGATCAAGTCTCTTAAAGTCTATGCAGGACATTCGTCTAGGGTGACAAAAATGTATTTAAGCATAGAGCCTTTACGTTTCATTGTATGATCGCTTGGGCGGAAATTGCCTGTCGTTTTTGCTAGCGGATCATGATGCCGTACGGCAAAGAAGGGCGAAGGTGAATGTTCTCACCTCCGCCCCTCCCGATGCTATTGTCCTAATCCAACTGATAGATGTCCCGATATTTATTTTCCAAGTAATCGCACAGGTAGGAAGATTCAAGCGGTTTGCCGCTGATGCGTTCGATAATCTCGCCCGGCTGCTGCAGCTTGCCGTATTGATACACCTGTTTCGTCAACCATTCCTTCAGAGGATGAAGCTGACCCTCTGCGACTTGGCGATCCAAGTCGGTAATGTCCCGGCGGGCGACGTCCATGATCTGCGCGGCATACATATTCCCGAGAGAATAGGAAGGAAAATATCCGAAAGCTCCCCCGGACCAATGAACGTCTTGAAGCACGCCCTCCGCGTCGGTCGAAGGTTCGATTCCAAGCGCTTCCTTATATTTGCGATTCCATACTTCCGGCAAATCTCGGGGGTCCAAATTCTCATTAAATAACATTTTCTCGATCTCGTAGCGGATCATAATATGTAGGTTATACGTCAGTTCGTCCGCTTCGATCCGGATCAAGGAAGGTTCAACAACGTTGATGCCTCGATAAAAGCGTTCCGCCGTTACCCCGTCCAATTGTCCCGGGAAGTTCGCCTGCAAATCGGGCAAGTAACGTTCCCAGAAACCGAGACTACGCCCGATCATGTTCTCCCACAGTCGAGATTGGGACTCGTGAATCCCCATCGAGGTTCCCGTGCACAGCAGGGTTCCAGCAAGCTCCGGCATAATGTTCTGTTCGTAAAGCGCATGTCCGCCTTCATGAATCGTGCCGAACAGCGCACTCGTCAGATCGTCCGGTAAATAACGCGTCGTTATGCGTACGTCTCCCGAGCTTAATCCTGTCGCGAATGGATGCACGCTCTCGTCCAGTCGTCCGGCTTCGAAATCGTAACCCATTTCGTTCAGAATGTGTCTGCTGAACTTCTTCTGCGCTTCCTTATCGAATGTTCCCTCTAGGAAAGAAACGTCCGGTTTGTTCGGGGAATTCGCGATCCGTTCAGCCAACGGCACGAGACGAGCGCGAAGCTCGCCGAACAGGCGATCCAGCTCTTTTGTTGTCAGTCCCGGCTCATACATATCGAGCAGCGTATCGTACGAAGTTTCTTTGGCGCCCCACAATTCGATGAAACGGCGATTAAACGCGATGATTTTCTCTAAATATGGAACGAACCCCGGAAAATCGTTCTTTTCCTTCGCTTCTTCCCAAGCCGATTCCGCCTGCGAAGTAAGCACGACGTATTCTCTGTGCATCTCCGGCGGTATTTTCCGATTGCGCTCGTACTCCTTGGCCGTCTCTTCGACGAGCCGGCGGTCGATCTCTCCAAGCTGCGCCAATTGCTCGGGTTTCGTCAACTCGGCCAACAGCTCGCCCATCTCTGCAGACGTCGAAAGCTTAAACGTTTCCGAAGATAACGCTCCGACCGCTTCCGACCGAAGCTCGATCCCTTTGCGCGGCGCGCCGGTTCTCATGTCCCAGTAGACCAATCCTAATATTTCTTCGTATTGTTTGATCCGGGCCGTCAACTCCCGAAAACGGTTTAATGAAGACGAAACCTCTGGCTTCGCATGGCTCATAGGAACACAACCTTCCTGGCATGGATAATGTTTTCTTGATCATACTCTTCGCAAAAACTATAATCAACTTACTTGTTTATTTTAGGACGAGACTAATACGGAAGCAAAGGGGACAATCCCGGATGATCATTCAGTGGAGCGCGGAATCGCTTCGGGAAGTGCGCCTCCGATACGGCGAAGAAGCAACGACGTGGAAACTTGTGTCGGATTCGGAAGGCTGCGGCTGCGCGATGAACGGAGTCGCGGCATTTTGGGCGATCAACGAACCGGAATTGGGGGATTTGCAAGCGGAGAGCAACGGCGTCGAAGTGTTCTACGAGAAGCGGCACGAAGTATTTTTCGACGAACTGATGCGCGTCTCCTACGATCCAGACAAACGTGCCTTCAAGCTCGCGAGCGACGGACAAATCTATTGCAATCAATTAAGAATGGAAGACCGGCGGAAACGCAGCGCGGCATTATTAGAAACGAACGCGACAGGAGGATAAGCAAATGCGCAAGATGGAAGAGATTCTCGCTTATAACCAACAATTCGTCCATGATAAGGATTACGAACAATACTTGACGACGAACAGACCGCCCGAAAAACGCATCGTTATCGTCACTTGCATGGACGCGCGGCTGACCGAGCTGCTTCCCAAGGCGATGAACCTGAAGAACGGCGACGCCAAGATCATCAAGAACGCCGGAGCCATCATCACCTCTCCCTTCGGCAACATTATGCGCAGCGTGTTGGTCGCTCTGTACGAGTTAAACGCCCATGAAGTTTTTATTATCGGACACCACAATTGCGGAATGACCGGGATCAACCCTAACGAGGTCGTCAAGCATATGGAAGCAAGAGGCATTCCCGAAAACGTGATCCATACGCTACGCCATTCCGGAATCAATCTTAACCGCTGGCTTACCGGCTTCGACAACGTGCGGGAAAGCGTGGAGAACAGCGTGGACATCGTTCGCAATCATCCTCTCCTGCCTCCGGGCACACCCGTTCACGGCCTGATCATCCACCCCGACACCGGCGAACTGGAGATCGTTACGGACGGCTACCAGGCTCTGGAATCCGACGGCTAAGCGCCTTGCGTTCGAACGATTCCGCCCTTGCCGCGACGACGTCGCTTCGATCGCGCGTTAGGTGCCGATGAATGACTTCATCCCCAACGTCCACCCCGCGAATTCCCCAAGCGTAGCCCAGCTCGGCGCATCGGCGCCGGGCCGCTCGCAATAAGCGCTCGTCGGTAATCGGCAGCTCGATATCATCGTAAACTGCCCCCGGATCCGACCAATCTAGGGATACTTGTCGCAATCGAGCGGACAGCGACGATCCATCGACACCCAGACGATCAAACAACTGCGGGTCGGCCTCTCTGGCAGCCTTGCCCATCAGCTTGACTGCCCCTTTCCAATTGCCGCGTCGAGCATGATATAAGCAGACGGATATGCGTATCAGGACAAGCCAGCATGACGTAAATTCCGATTCCGGATTTTCCTTCCAGAACTCTTCCATAATCTCGTGACATTCGAAATAATCCCTAGAACCGTAGTATTCAGCTAAATAAGCTACATAAGCCTCGGGATAACCGGTATTTATAGACATGAATTTTCGTCCCTCTCCATCAACTATCGCATTGCTTCAAGCATACCTCAAAAAGTCCGATCCATCATCCCCGAGAAGAAATGAAACCGAAGTTCAGTCAGCCCGTATTACTCGTTATCAATTTATTGATAATATCAAGCTTCAGGAGGAAACGAACATCATGTGGAAAAAAGCAATAATCGTTCTGGGTCTATTCGCGTTCATGATCGCCGTCACGGTTCCGGCCGATAACGCCGACGCGAGGCCCCGCTCGTTCAGTTCGGGGAAAAGCACGTTCAAGAAAGATCCCTCCCATTCGAAGGATCAAGTCAACAAAAGCTCCACGACCGACAAATCTTCGTCTTCGAAGGGAACTTCGACGAATCGCGGCGGTTTTTTCAGCGGCGGCAGCTTCATGAAAGGCATGATGATCGGCGGTTTGGCCGGATTGCTGTTCGGGGGCTTTTTCGGAACCGGATTCCTCGCCAATATGATGGGATTAATCGTGAACGTGCTGGCATTGTTCGTCTTGTTCATGATCTTCAGAGGTATATTCGACGCCATCAAACGGCGCAGGCAAACCCAAAACCCAAATCAGCGCAGGTGGTAATCGGCCATGATGCGCTTAAGCATGGATCATATCGTAAACGCCGTATGCCTGAACATGGCGGAACGCCACGAGGTGTCCGTCGAATCCGTCGAAGTCGAACTGCTGTATGACGAAGAACGAGGCTTCGGTGCCGAAGTGTGGATCCAGGGACGAAGCCGGTTTCTGATCGAAGCGAATCTGAAGGAAGCGATCATGCGTTATGTCCTGAACGAATACGGGCAGCGGGTATACCCGTCGCAGATCGAGCTCGAAGTTGAAGACGAGATGTGGGCGGACATCCATACCACATAACGAAATGCCCCGGAACGGCAACCGCCGATTCGGGGCATTTCTCGTTACTGAGTATGATTACGATTTCTCGTTCTCTTCCCGGTTATGAATTCCTACGTTCAGCGCCAGGCCGACCGCAGCCATGCTGATCAGCAGCGAGCTTCCCCCGTAACTGATGAACGGCAAGGAAATCCCAGTCAGAGGAAGCAGCCCGATATGCATGCCGATATTGACGAAGATCTGGAAAACGAACATGCTGACGATTCCCGCAACCAGATAGGAACCCGCCCGGCGTTTGCTATCGATGGCGATCATGACCATCCGGTAAATCATCAGAAAATAAAACATGAGCAGCACGGCTGATCCGATAAACCCGAATCGCTCGCCGACGATCACGTAGATGGAATCCGAGTAAATATAGGGGATAAAGCCTTGCTTCGATAGAAAACCAGATCCTCCGCTTAACCCGCCGGTTCCGATAGCATTAATGGAGTTAATGACGTGCCAAGACTTGTCGGGATCGCTCGTGGGGTCCAAGAACGCTTGGATTCTAGACAATTGGTGAGGTTTGATATATTGGGCCAGCAATTCGTAATTCGAGTGAAATAACCACAATATCGCCCAAATCAATATGATTGAAACCCCGACCAGAATCGCCATATATATCGCTTTGATATTGCCCATCCATAACATTCCGAGAAAAATGCCCACGAACACGAGCGCAGTTCCCAAATCGGGCTGCTTATAGATCAGAACAAACGGAACGGCGAAAACGATCGTGATCGGCAGGATGTCTTTTAGAAATCGGAGGTGCTCTCCGTTCCGATTCTGAAGCAAATGGGCGATTAGCAGAATCGTAAAAAGCTTGGCAAGCTCGGAAGGCTGGAATTGGAAAGCACCGATGTCCAACCACCTGTATGCCCCGTTCACGTTCTCCCCTTTGAACTTTACGAGTATAAGCAATCCGATTCCGATCGCATACAGGGCATATGATAATTTGCCGATCAACAAGCGGTAATCGAACGAAGCGATAAAAACCATTGGCAATAAGAACGCCCCGGCCAACATCATATTGTTTTTGTGCAAACCGTCGAGTTTCGTGCCGGAAGTCGCCTCGTAGACCATATAAGTGCCAATGGCAATCAAACATGCCACAATGAAGATGAGAAACGTATCCGTTCTCTTGAATTTCCGTAAAAAGATCATGCAATGTCCCTCATAATTTCTTCTTTATTCTATAATAGTCGAACTAGAGAATAGGAAAGTTCATTATGCGCCGCAAAGCCGCAGGAGTACATCGTATCATCCTCCTTGCAGCCATGCAAGGGGCCGCGACTTCACCTGCGGTCCTCTACTCCCTTTCCTTTTCGGCATGCGTGAAAGTTGTTCCTGTAATTAGAAGTGTTATAATAAAATACAAGAAACCATTCGATTTGCGAGAGGGAAGGAGAACCTACCATGAATCCGAATCAATTCGAACGAATCCGTACGGGGCAAGGTTTTATAGCCGCATTGGACCAGAGCGGCGGAAGCACTCCCAAAGCTCTGCAGCAGTACGGCATTCAGGAAAACAGCTTTTCCAACGAAGAAGAAATGTATGCGCTGGTGCACGAGATGAGAACGCGCATTATCAAAAGTCCTGCATTTGATTCGAGGTATATTATCGGCGCGATTCTGTTCGAGAACACGATGGATCGTTTCATCGACGGACAATTCACCGCGGACTATCTATGGGAACAGAAAAATGTCGTGCCGTTCCTGAAAGTGGACCAAGGACTCGCAGGCCTGGAGGACGGCGTGCAGCTCATGAAGCCGATACCAGGTTTGGACAACCTGCTGAAGCGAGCGGTCGAACGCCGTATTTTCGGAACGAAAATGCGTTCGGTCATTCAAGAAGCCAACGCTTCCGGAATCAAAAAAGTCGTCGAGCAACAGTTCGCCCTCGGCAAGCAGATCGCTCGGGCGGGGCTCGTTCCGATTATTGAACCGGAAGTCGATATCCGCAGCTCGGATAAGATAACATCGGAAAATCTATTAAAAGAAGAGATTGCTAATCAATTATCGCTTCTCGACAAAGACGTCAATATCATGCTGAAACTCTCCATACCGACCGAAGACAATTTCTACGCCGACTTGATGAACGATCCTCGCGTCGTACGGATCGTCGCTTTGTCGGGCGGATATTCACAAGCGGAAGCCAATGAAAAGCTGGCCCGCAACCGCGGATTGATCGCAAGCTTCTCCCGAGCTTTGTCCCAAGGACTCACCGCAGGGCAAACGGACGACGAATTCTACGCCATGTTATCCGAATCCGTCCGCGGCATATACGAAGCGTCGATTAAATAAGCAATAAGGAAACTCAAGGCTCCGAACCTACCGACCGGTTCGGAGCCTTTTCAATTTTATTTCTTGTTCAGAATTCCCAAATATTGTACCCAAGGCCCGACGTCCTCCCTGTACCTCTCGGCCATCACCCTTACGATTTGAGCCATATGGGTCATATCATGGACAGCCCACGTCGCGATTAATTCTCTTGCCTTCACGACCCCGAACGCAGGGTGGAATCCCGTCGCTTCAAGCAGCGATTCGGACGGAATCAACTCTTTAAGCCTCTCAAGACTTTTAGCTCTGACGGTTGTGAATTCATGCAGCTTCTCCTCGATCGATCTTTCCACATTACGATTTAAATGAGAATACCTATCGAACGCAGGAAAAGGGTTCCGCTCGCCCTCCCGAAGAATGAATGCCAAGCGGGGAATCCAATTGTTTTTCTCCCCTTCGATCAAGTGCTCGATCACTTCAGCGACGCTCCATGTTCCTTCGCCTTCGCTGCACTGAAGCCAATCCCCCGATAATCCGGATAACAATTGCTCCAACGACCGCGGCGTCCGTTCCAGGATCTCAATCGTTTTCTCCAAATCGAAATTCATATCATAGCTCCTTTGCCCCTGATAGTAGATGATATGCATTTCTACCTTCTCGTTTGACACTGTACATCGCTTTGTCGGCGCTATTGATTAACGCACTCCCGTCCAGTCCATTATCGGGAAAAAAGCTGACTCCGATGCTCATTCCAAGCGGAATCGGTTCCTGCGCGTCAATCGGTTTGAATACGGCCAATTTAAGCTGCAATGTATGTATGATCGATTCAACGAATTGAATAGATGAGGCCCGATGTATGCTGATCACGAACTCGTCCCCTCCGAGCCTCGCCGCCATTCCGTGGTTGGAGGTCGTTTCGCGAAGAACATCGGCTACGTACAACAAAACTTCATCCCCGACCTGGTGACCGTATTTATCATTAATATCTTTGAAATAATCAAGATCAATCAGGACTAGTGCAAGCTTATGATGGTGACTGCGGGCATCGTCGATAATAGCTTCCAAATTCTCATAAAAGTATCTTCGATTAGGCAAACGAGTAAGAGGGTCGTGATAAGCCAGGAACGCGATTTCTCTTTGGTTCTCCATCTGCATGGTGACGTCCCGCAGAATGAGAATCATATGCGGCTGATATTCTACCAGTACATAATCGCCGTCGATCAGAACGTCTAAGCGCTTATTCCCGATTTGGATCGTCATCTCGACGTTTTTGATTTCTTGCCGAGATCGAATCCATTCTCTGAAGTCTTCGTTTAATATCATGAAAATGTTCGCCCCGTCTAAACGAGACATCGCGAATAGTTGCTTGGCGCTCGGGTTGGAATCTTTGATTTTCCCGTGAAGGTCGAAAAGCACGATAGCTGCCGGGTTCAGATTGAACAATTTCTCATAGCGCTTGTCCAAGAAATTCAGAAAGTCGTGCTTTTTCATCGTTCTCCGCAGAAAGAAGCACCAGACGATTCCCCCGTACAGATATGGATATGGAGGCAAGCTGTCGCCAAAGTCGAACAGTCCGAAAACGATAAACCAGCAAGCGGATATGCCGACGCCAACGATCAATTGATTGTATATGCCTCTAAGCTCCCTTGAAACTGTATTCGCTCTGGCCGTAAAAAGCGGAATCAAGTATAACAAATTGCAGATGACGCTAGCCGTCATGGCAACATAATATGGCTTATTGTATATGGGAAGTTTCCATATCCCGCTTTGATAAAAATCAGTCGCGGAAACCAGCTGATGATCGATAAATATTATCATCAACACGACGACTAATGGCGCGTAAAACAAATAAGGGTAGACATACCGAGGAAACTTATGTTCCAAATGCGTTAGTTTAATGAATAGATGGAACCCCACTCCGGGAATCGCAATGCCGACGACGCTGAACCATAACCCTGCGACGAGCGGACTATATGAAATCGGAAGCTGCTGCCTCACGTACTCTTCGGCAAATAACAACATAAAGCAAAACGAAGTGGCACCTACTAGGCGATGCTCGACCTTGATCGAATTACGGGCAAGCACATCAATGGTCATATATACAAAAAACAATATGGGGAAAAAATGCGTGAATATCGGCACGATCACTTGAGACGGGCTCAAACTACCACTTCACTTTCCACTGCTCGAATCAGTCATTCATTATCATATCGTTTATTCACTCTCATTCCAATCTAATTACGCTAATCGAGATTGTAACTATAGTTAAGTATAGTATCTATAGTCTTTATAATTAAATGAAGAACATTTCACTTCTTCAAATCGTATATGAACTTTAATAGAATAAGAATGGTAACTACACGATCTTGAGGAGGTCTTTCAAATGAGATACCGCAGATTAGGCGGAAGCGGACTAAAGGTTAGTGAAATCAGCTTGGGAAGCTGGCTTACATATGGCGGCTACGTTGAACGCGACAACGCTGTGAAATCGATTAAAACCGCGTATGATCTGGGCATTAACTTTTTTGATACAGCCAACGTATACGAAAGAGGAGCTGCGGAAGAACTGGTGGGCAAAGCGCTCAACGAATATCCCCGCGAATCGTACGTACTGGCCACGAAAGCGTACTGGCCGATGGGCGAAGGACCGAACGACCGCGGATTGTCGCGCAAGCACGTGATCGAACAGGCGAACGCGAGCCTGAAACGTCTCGGCCACGATTACGTGGACATCTTTTACTGCCATCGCCATGATCCGGACACTCCGCTTCATGAAACGTTGCGAGCAATCGACGATCTAATCCGACAAGGCAAGGTGTTATATGCGGGCGTTAGCGAATGGCAAGCTTCCCAGATCGCGGAAGCGCTCGGCGTGGCCGACCGTTATTTGCTAGACCGCATCGTCGTCAATCAACCGGTCTACAATATGTTCGAACGTTATATCGAGAAAGAAGTCATCCCGCTTAGCGAGCGTTCCGGCATCGGTCAAGTCGTGTTCTCTCCTCTTGCCCAAGGCTTGCTGACCGGCAAATATACATCGGCCTCCGATATCCCTCAAGACAGCCGGGCCGCGAAATTGGAATGGGTCCGCAATGGAATTACGGAAGAAAAGATCGCCAAAGTGAAACAGCTCGAAGACATTGCCGCCGAATTGGAAATCTCCGTAGGTAATCTTGCCTTGGCCTGGATTCTCAGCAAGAAGAACGTGGCAAGCGCGCTCGTCGGCGCAAGCCGTCCCGAACAGGTGACGGAAAACGCCAAAGCTTCCGGTATCGAAATAAGCGAGGACATTCTAGGACGGATCGAAGAAATTTTGAAATAAGTGGGTCAAGCAAGGATTGCAAAAGCTAGTCCGATAAACACAAGTAAAGCCCCGGGACGCATGTAGCATGCAGTCCCGGGGCTTTCATGTAAGGTAGATTTTATAGCTTAAAGGTTCTTACCAACGTCTGCATGTCTTTCGAGATGCCAGAGAGCGTCTGCGAAGATTGGGTCATCTCTTCGCTCGAGGCGAGCTGCTCTTCCGTCGATGCCGCGACCTGCTGCGACATGCCCGCCGTTTGTCTCGCGATATGGCCCATGTTCGAGATTGACGCGGCGACCTCTTCGGAACTTGCGGCAAGCTGCTCCGCAGCTGCGGCTGCTTCCTGCACCCGGGTCGATACCTCCCCCGTGGAAACGACGATTTCCTTAAACGCCTGCTCGGCATGATCGACCGCAATCACGCCTTCATGTACTTCGGCAAGGCTCTTTCTCATCGCCTCGGCGGCAACGACCGTATCCTTCTGGATGATCTCGATCAGTTCGATAATACCCTTGGCCGATTCGTCGCTCTGCGTGGCCAGCTTGCGCACTTCTCCGGCGACAACCGCAAATCCTTTGCCGTGTTCGCCCGCGCGTGCCGCTTCGATGCCTGCATTAAGCGCAAGCAAATTCGTGCGGTATGCGATGTCGCCGATCGCAGCGGAAATATCGCTGATTTGGCCCGATTGCTCTTCCAGCCTAAGAATCGTTTGACTGGCTTGCTCGACGGAATCGGTCAAACGTTTCATCCGGTCGGAGACATCGCCGATTGTCCCAGCTCCGTCATTCGCGCGGCCGGACGCTTGCTGAGACAATTCCGCCACTTCTCCGGTTGTCTCGGCAATACGCTGTACGCCATCCGCCATCTCGTCGATCACCCGACCGCATTCCGTTGCCGTATTCGCTTGCTCCTCCGATCCGATAGCCACTTGGCCGATCGCCTCCGAGACATGTCTCGCCGCTTCCGAATTTTGCTGGGAGCTCGCGTACAACTGTGTCGAAGCGGCCGCTATGGAAGTGGATGAATCTTGCATTTGCTTGACCGACGTCCGCAAAGCCAGCAACGTTTTATTAACGGCTTCCATCATGACCCCGAACTCGTCTTTGCGATTGACTCTCAGCAAGTCTACCGTCAGATCGCCCACTGCAATCCGGTTCATGATCTGGGTCGTTGCTTTTAACGGCCTGGTCAAGTTAAGGGTCAACACTACGGCGAGCAAGACCACAACTAAGAAAATGGCGATGCCGAGATAAAATAGCATTGAGATCGTCTTATTATATATGGCATCACTTTCAGAGTCGCTATTCACAGCACCTTCATGGTTATATGCCATGAGTTCTTTGATAGCGTTTTGCAATTCCACAAACGCTTTACCCGCAGCTTCGGTTGCATTGTCCACATCTTCCTTGCTGGAATTCGCGGCAGTGGTGATCTCGAGGCTCTCATGAAAAGTCCCCCATGCAGTTCGCATGACTTCGTAGTGGTTCCTGTCTTCGTCGGATTCGATCGTTATTTCGTATCTTTTGATCCCTTCGTCGATGTCCCGCACAAGCCCGTTGCTGATCTCATTCAGCTTTTTCACTTCCTCGGGATTGTTCGCGATCAACGTTTGATAGTAATTGTTCTCAAAGCGCTCGGTATTAAGACTGATTTGATTGATCTCTTCGATCCCATACATCCATACCGACACCACTTCGCCCGTAAAATCGTTGAGTTTCTTCAGTTGAGTCATCCCGTTCGCTCCGAGCACCACGACGAGTACAAGTACGGCAGCAAATGCGCCTAGCAATTTTACTCTAACAGAACCCATGATCTTCCCCCTGTTCCTGATGTCAAATGGCAACTCTTCATTTCCTAATTGATATCATAGAGAGGGAGTCCCTAAAAAACTATTATAAATCCTACTGGAATTGTAAAATTAAGGACCTAAATCCCGAATATTATTCCGGGCCTAATTCTTTTGACCTATAATTTAGGAAATATTGTTATTAAAGTTCGATAAAAAGACCGAGAAGCTCTCTCTATTGAGAGTTTCTCGGTCCTTCTGGCGTTACTTTCGGACATTACCGTCGAACATTCATTCGCTGTAGCCGGAGCGCGTTAAGCACGACTGAGACGGAGCTTAATGCCATCGCCGCTCCCGCCACCCAAGGCGCCAGCAAACCAATCGCCGCAATCGGTATTCCGAGCGTATTATATCCCAGCGCCCAGAACAGATTCTGCTTGATATTAACCATCGTTTTACGGCTCATATAGATCGCGTCCGGTATGCCGGACAGATCTCCCCGCATCAGAGTTACGTCTGCCGCTTCCATAGCTACGTCCGTGCCGGTCCCGATCGCCATCCCGATGTCGGCCGTCGCTAGAGCGGGGGCATCGTTGATGCCGTCGCCGACCATGGCCACTTTCTTGCCGGAACCTTGAAGCTTTTTCACTTCCGCCGCTTTGCCTTCGGGAAGCACTTCGGCAAGCACGTGTTCGATTCCGACCTGAGCGGCGATCGCTTTTGCCGTCCGTTCGTTGTCTCCCGTGATCATGATGACTTGAATGCCCAATCCCTTTAATCTATCGACGGCATCGCGCGAGGTTTCCTTAATCGTATCCGCGACCGCCACTATGCCCGCGTAGCGGTTGCCGATCGCAACGAGCATCGCCGTTTTCCCCGCTTCTTCTAAAGTAGACATCGTCCCGTACGCATCGGCTGCATCGATCCCATATCGTCCCATTAAACGGCGGGTACCGATCAGAATTCGCTCGCCTTCCACTTCGGCAACGATACCGTAACCCGGAATCGCTTCGAACGATTGTGTTGATGCAAGCTCGATGTTTCTTAACCGAATGCCCGCTACGATCGCTTCGGCAAGGGGATGCTCGGAATTGAACTCGGCGGTGCCGACGAGCCTTAGAAATTTCGTTTCATCGCCTACGGCGAACACATCGGTCAACTCAGGTTTGCCTTTCGTTACTGTTCCCGTCTTGTCGAGAATGACGGTGTCGATCTTATGCGTCTGCTCCAGATGTTCCCCGCCTTTGAACAAAATACCCAACTCGGCCGCGCGCCCCGATCCCGCCATGATCGATGTCGGCGTCGCCAAGCCCAAGGCGCAAGGGCAAGCAATAACGAGAATGGCGATCGCCTTCTCTAAAGCTCCCGCGAAATCGCCGGGCGTTGCCCAGAAGTACCAAACCACGAAGGCAACGATGGCGATGCCGACAACGATCGGAACGAAGATGCCGGAAATGACGTCCGCGACTCGTTGAATCGGAGCTTTCGAGCCCTGCGCCTCTTCCACAACTTTAATAATTTGCGCAAGCGCCGTATCTTTGCCGACCTTCGTCGCTTTGATCCGCAGGATGCCGTTTTTGTTGAGCGTCGCTCCGATGACGGTATCCCCCGGTTTTTTCCCCACAGGGAGACTTTCCCCCGTCAGCATCGACTCGTCCACAGAAGAAGCGCCCTCCAACACTTCACCGTCCACCGGCACTTTATCTCCCGGACGGACAAGGACGATATCGCCCGTTATCACTTGTTCCACGGGGATAGACAACTCTTCGCCATTGCGAACAACCAGAGCCGTCTTCGCTTGCAAGCCCATCAGCGATTTGATCGCCTCGGACGTACGCCCCTTCGCCAGTGATTCGAACAATTTGCCCATGATCACGAGCGTAATCAGAATCGCGCTCGTCTCGTAATAAAGAGAAGGTTCTTGATGCATGCCGACACGGGAGGCATACCAATCAAGCGTCAAATAAAAGCTATAGAAATACGCCGCTGATGTCCCTAGAGACACGAGAACATCCATATTCGCGCTGCCGTTGCGCAGCGCTTTATAAGCTCCGGCGTAAAATTGTCGACCGACGTAAAATTGCACCGGCGTGGCCAGAATCAGCTGGACCCACGGGTTCATGAATAAGTCGGGGATATATATCCACGAAGTAAACGAAAAGTGGGCAACCATGCTCCATAAGAGAGGAAACGACAAGATTGCGGAAATCGCGAGTTTCCTTTGCTGATTTCGGACTTCCTTCGACCTGCTTTCCTCTGCATTCCCGCTCTCTTGCCGCGGAATCGCCTTATAGCCCAACTGCTCGACCTTGTTCTCCATATCGGCGATCGTCACTTGTCCCGAGGCGTATTCCACCCGCGCGGTTTCCATCGCGAAATTAACGGAGGCGCTTGTGACCCCGGGCAGCTTACCAAGCCCCTTCTCGATTCGGTTGGCGCATGCCGCGCAAGTCATCCCGGTAATTTGCAAAGTCGTTTGTTTACTCTCTGTCGCGGCGGATTGTTCCACGTTCGCTCACTCCCAGCCTATCGCCAAGTATTATTTTACGTCGTAACCTTGATCCTCGATCGTTTCCTTGATCCGGTCGATCGTCAAGCGGCTTTCGTCGTACGAGACGTCGACCGTACCGCTTTGAAGATTTACTTTAGCGTCGGCACCGATCTGTTTCAACGCTCCTTCGATAGAGTTCACGCAGTGTTGGCAGCTCATTCCATTTACGTTTAACGTCAAGTTTTGCACTGTGCATCAACCTTTCTCCATTTGATGTTTTTAGTATACCCCTCTACCCTATATTAAGTCAACTCTTTTCGAAAATACCCCCCCACTCTATATCCATATCCACAAAAAAGCAGCATTCGTTAGAAAAGCTGCTCTCATTCCTGGTTTATTTCATCATTTTGTTCATCGTCGTCATCAGTTCCGTCAGTACTTCCATATCGCCTTCCTGAATCCGTTCGATGACGCAGCTCTTCAAATGGTTCTCAAACAGCAGCTTGCCGACTCCGTTTAACGCCGATTGAACGGAAGCAATCTGATTCAGGACGTCGTCGCAATACGTATCCTTCTCGACTAATCCCTTTAATCCCCGAACTTGGCCTTCAATGCGGTTCAATCGACTGATTAGACTGCTCTTGACTTTGTCCGAGTGATGGCTTTTGCGCTCCGCCTCGCCTCCATGGCAGCTTTCCACATGCAGATTATCGCCCTGCGCTAGCATCTCCGTATCCGCGCTCATTCGAGTCGCCCCCTTCCGTTATTCCTTAATATACTCCCATCCCCTATCAAAAGTAAACCGGCGAACGATCGAAATCCGCAAAAAACCGCCCTCCACGGAACAAACCGTAGAAGACGGCATCAACGTTATGCTCGGAAGGCGGTTTCGACAGACTCAAGCGCGCTTACAATCGTTTCAATATAATCTGCCTCCGGATGGCGTTCGCAGTAGGCATGCGCACCCATCGTCGCTCCGACGACCGCTCCTGCAAGTGCGTATACGCCAAGGTCGCCGTTATGTCGTCCGGTTCTCTCCGCAATCAAATCGGCGATCAAAGTCAGCGTACTGGACGTCTGGCTCATGAACGCGGCTCGTAGCTCGGGAGTCGCGGACATCAGCTCCATCCTTATACGGACCGCCTTCCGGTCCTCGTCCGATATGAGAGCCGCCCCTTCGATTACCGCCCTTCGAAACGTCTCGATCGGGTCAAGCTCCGGAGGCTGCCGCCGATAAAGCTCGATGAGCATCGGGTCGAAGTCGTCTTCAATGACAACCGCTTCTTTCGTCTGAAAATATCGAAAAAAAGTGCTGGGCGAAATCTCGGAAGCAGCGGCAATCTGCTCCACCGTCGTTTCCTGATAGCCTTGCTCGCGGAAAAGCCGGATCGCGTTCTGTTGAATGATCGCCCGGGTTTTCAGTTTTTTTCGTTCGCGAAGCCCGAGTTTGGGCTGGTCATCTAAGGTCACGCCTATGCCTCCCGGAATTTGTACGCTATAAGGTTAGTGTACCTTTTTTCGCGGGGACGAGCAACGTTAGACGCCGATCTCACTTGATTGATTCGAGCCGCTATGCACTTCTCCTCTGGGCAGAAATAGGATCGCGCATACCATGCCCGCAAGGGCGATTCCGCCGCAAATCCAGAACATCACATCCATTCCGGAGACAAAAGCGCGGCCGACCGAATCGAGCAACGGCTCCGAAGCGATGCGGTGCGCAGCCGCGGCCCCGGCGGACACGCTCTGCCGGGCCGTCTCGGCAACCGCATCCGGCACCCCATGCAATTGAAGCTTAGAGCGGTATGTGGCATTAAGAGCGGCTCCTAGCAAAGCGACGCCGAAAGTGCCGCCGATTTGGCGCAGCGCCATAATAAGCGCCGAACCGACGCCGCTTCTTTCGGCCGACAGCTCGCCGAGGGCGGCATCCATCGACGTCGGCAGCGACATGCCGAGTCCGAAGCCTGCGAGCGTCAGCCATGCCGCGGCAAAACCGTAGCCGCTGCCCGATTGCGTGAATGCGCCGACGGCGAGACCGGCGGCAAGCATCGCGAATCCGATCGCGGCAACTTGCTTCGTTCCGGCTTTGGCGATTAGGCTTTGGGCGAGTTTGGCTCCGATGATGACCCCTCCGATCATCGGCAGCAGCCTTATGCCCGTCCCAAAGGAATCGAACTGTTGCACCGCCTGGAAATACTGCGGCATGGCGAACATGATACCAAACATCGCGAACGTGACGATTGTGGCCAAAAGCGCGCCCCATGTGAAGCGTGAAGAGCGGAATAAGGATAGATCAATGAGCGGATACGCGATACGCCTCTGCCTCCAGACGAACAAAAGCAACAGGACAACACTTGCAGCGATTGCGGCGAGCGCCGCCGGATCCGACCAACTATGCTCTCCTGTACGGATGACGCCGTAGGTCACGCCCGCAAGCCCGATGCTGGAAGTCGCGATTCCGACGCCGTCGAGCCGCCGGCGCGTTTCGCTCTTCGACTCCGGTAACAGTAGCCCGACGGCAATTAACGCAATCGCGACGAGAGGAAGGTTGATCAGAAACACCGAGCCCCATGCGTAATGCTTGAGCAGCCATCCCCCTAGAATCGGGCCGAGCGGGATGCCGAACATGTTCGCCATAGCCCAGATCATCATCGCTTTCGTACGCTCGGCTCCGTGGAACAGCACAGGCAGGATCGACATCGATAGAGGCATGATGAATGCCGCTCCCAGCCCCAGCAGCGCCCTCATCGCAATCAGCATCGATGACGAATCGGAGATGGCGCATCCCAACGATGCCGCTCCGAATAGAACTAGCGCGATAAGCAGAAACTTTTTGCGCCCGAACCGATCCCCCATCATGCCTGCCGGCAGCAGCACCGCCGCGAGCACGAGATTGTAAGCATCCACGATCCATTGCAAGGAGCTTGTCGAGGCATTGAGATCGGTGGCCAGCGTAGGCAACGCAACGTTCAAAATCGTCATATCCAGCGCAATCGCCAATATGCCGAATGAAAGCGAGCCCAGTACCCACCATTTGCGGTGATCGGATTTACTCATCTTCATATCATCCACCTTTCACGGCCAATTCCCTGCCGATATAATGGTAGTATATTTTATTTGATAGTTACTGTCAAATTATATTTAATATCATTTTTATAGTACAAAAAAGCTGACAGTCCCGAATGGGTTCACAGTCAGCTTCATTTTTTATCCGATATTCGATTTTTGGCCGGTTGCCAGCAGCATTAGAAAAGAGATGCCGATCATAGCAATCGTCCACGCCCACGCCATGCCGGTATGTCCGGCATCGACCGCGACATATATCGCAGTAGGAATCGTTTGTGTCCGTCCGGGAATATTGCCGGCGATCATAAGCGTTGCGCCGAACTCGCCTAATCCGCGCGCAAAGCCGAGTATGTAGGCGGTTATCAGCGAAGGGTAAGCGAGCGGAAGCGCAATGTATCTGAATACTTGCCATTCCGTGGCGCCAGCGGAGCGGCCCGCTTCTTCCAATTGCCGATCCACCGACGCAAACCCGACCTTCATCGTCTGAAAGACGAGGGGAAAAGAGACGACGACTGATGCGATCACGGCTGCCCACCACGTAAAAATAATCGGTGAAGAGAACAGCCACTCCGCAAACCGGCCGATCCAGCTTCTACGACCAAGAAACATGAGCAGAACGAACCCGACAACCGTCGGCGGCAAAACCAGCGGCAGCATCATTGCCGTTTCGAGAAGCGTTTTACCCCTGAAAGATTTCCCGTTTAACGCTCGCGCGACCACAGTCCCGAGGATAATCGTAAGAACGCTTGATAACAGCGCCACTTGCAGCGATAACTGGATCGGCGACCAGAACTCATGCCAATTCAACACTGCTCCTATTGTCCGGAACGAGGAACGGAAAATCCGTATTTCTTGAAAATATCCAGCGCTTCTTGCGTTTGCAGATAGCGATAGAACTCTTCCGCTTCCTTGCCGTGTTTGGTCGCTTTGACGATCCCGATCGGATATTCTACCGGGGCATAGGAATCCGGATTGACAACGAACGTTATCTTCACCTTCTGCGAAGAAAGCGCGTCCGTCTTATAGACGAATCCGGCATCCGCATTCCCCGTCTCCACGTATTGAAGCACTTGTCTGACGTCTTTGGCCTGAACTAGCTTCGGCTGAAGCTTATCCCAAAGATTCGCGGTCGTTAAAGCTTCCTTCGCGTAATTTCCGGCGGGAACGCTTTCCGGGATCCCGATTGCGACTCTCTTGATCTCCGCTGCCGTAAGGGCGTTCTCGTCCGGCAAATCGGCCCTTCCATCCGCCGGAACGACGACGACAAGCTCGTTCGCGAGCAAGTTCGTTTGCTTATCCCCGTCGATTAACTGTCCGTCCACGAGAGCTTTCATGTTTTTTGTCGCCGCCGACAGAAACAAATCCGCCGGAGCCCCTTGTTCTATCTGCTGCTGCAACGCTCCCGACGCGCCGAAATTATAAAGCAGCTTCGTATTGGCATAATTCTCTTCGTAGATGGTTTTAATCTCGTTCAGGGCATCCGTCAAGCTGGCAGCCGCAGAGATCGTCAGCTCCACTTTTTTGTCGGAACAAGCGGCAAACGCTAGACTCATCGCCGCGACCAACATGACGGCCGCTATTCGTTTCGTAACCTTGAACATTTCCCGACTCCCTTCGCGAGTAACCAAGATATCATCAATATCCGATCATTCCGAACTCTTCTTTTCATTCGGGTTAAAGATAACTCCGGCGAACAAAATACACCCAGTCTCGCGATCGACGATCGCTGCGACGAACGGTCTGTTAACCGACATCAAGAAGGGATTCTGCGGCTGCGCGCCCCCGACCTCCATCTCGATCGCGGTTGCGGCCGCCGCCTCCGTTCCTTGTTCGTTGATCTCAATCGCGGACTTATGTTCCGCTTTGCTGATGTACAAATTCGGCGGAGCCGGGGATATTCCAGTGAAATCTCCCTTTACGGAATCAAAGGCTTCCCGTATGCCGAGTACATTCAGAGCATCGTTTAACGTCGCGGAGAAGTCCAATTTGACTTTCGGAAGCTCAATTCGGCCTGGACGCTCTTCGAAAGCTTCCGTCAGCAGGGAAGGATCCGAACCGATCTGGCTGACCAATCGATCGAGCGTTCCGATTGATTGGTCGGGGAGAACGATCGCCATGTATGCCGATTCGTTCTTTCCGTAAGGAAGCTTGATCGCTTCGTAGCCTTCCTTTTCCGTGTATTCGTAATACCCGCCTTTCGTCATCATATCCGTCTCGACGTACTCGCCGTCCGCGACGAAAAACTTGGCTTTCGCCGTATTCTGGGCCCGGAACGGCTCCTTCCATGCGCCGTTGAAATAGACTGCGTTCAACAAATATAGGGCGGCGTCGGGCTCTACACGCTCAAGCATCCGCTTGATCTTGCCGTTCGTCGCTTCCTCCACCCATTTGTTCATTTGTTTAAGCGTCTTAGTATCCTTGAAATCGGACCGATTCGTTTCCGCATTAAAATCGTTCCGACCGATGCGCAGAAACTCGTCGTAAACAGGTTGGTCGTCCCGCAGCCACAAGGAATTCGCGATATGCGTTTCCACTCCATCGTCAATCGGATGGCTTAGCAGATCGACGAGCACCCGGTAACCACGCCCGATTTCCTCTTTTTTCAAGCCTTGTAATCCGAGCGCCTTCTCCATCTCCGCAGCCGTCTCTCCAGATGCCCCGACCGACACTAGAGATAGCGCTTCCGCGATGCTTAAGGGTGAAAGAAATATATTTTTTTTCGGTTTCGTTCGGTATAATTCCCCGAACAATTCAACCCCGAAACGGTTCGCGGACTGTACGATCCGCGGATCAAGATCATCCATCGTATATGCGCTGTTGGTACGCTCCTGTAGCTTGCTCCTTTCCGAATCTCCGTTCGTACGGGTGCAGCCAGAGCTGGCTACGATTGCGGCCAGCATGATCAATCCAATCTTTTTGCGCATTCAGATTCCCCCTATTTTTTTCTGTTTAACTAGAAAAGACGCAATTCGTCTCTCCGATGTTGCAACATGTAAAATTAGGGGGCTTTCCTCAATCCGAAGCCTTAAGGCTGTTATTCGCCGCAATCACGAATTGTTCGAAGAATGCGTCGTCTTCTTCAAGGCGTTCGTCCACCGCCTGAATTTCTTCTTCACTGCCGGATTGGGAACCGAAGTTAAGCGCGTAGCTCCAATTGTTCCTTCCGTTATCGCTTTGAATCGTCACTTCATAAGGCTGTTTATGTTGTTCCACTTCGAATTGGATTTGTCCTACATAACCCGTTTCCTCATCGTGAGTCATTTTAGCGCTAATAATGTGAACTTTCATTTCTTCACCTCCCTCAACATGATACATATTGTATCTTATTTTATCAATCCCATTTGGTAAAACAAAGAAGTAGCGGAGATTCGTTTCTTATTTTCACTTGACATGATACATTATGTATCATAAATTTAATTTAAGCCATTTCATTTCGGGGCAAGGAGATATGAATGATGAACATGGGAGAAAGATTGCGCGAATTGCGCTTACGCCGCAAAATCTCGCAAGAGGAAGTCGCGCGCAATATCGGCATTACGCGATCTGCATATAGCCATTACGAGATCAATAACCGGCAGCCGGTGTATGATACCTTAATTAAATTAGCGGTTTTTTTTGACGTATCGCTTGATTACATCATTGGAGGAACACAGCACCGGGATCCGCTCGGACACTCTTCCCCGGATTCCCGGGAACTGTTGAACTTGTTTCGGAGCATGAATCAGGAACAGCGACAGAAATCCCTAACGCTCATTTCCGATTTCATGCATCAAGAGGATAGCGGTTAGCGCACGGTTACGGGTACGAGAATGCGGAACACGCCGCCTCCCTCCTCCGAGTTGTGCGCGCTGATCAGCCCGCCATGCAGTTCGACGATCTCTTTGACGATCGATAAGCCTAATCCGCTCCCCCCGGAAGCGGAATTCCGGGAGTCGCTTTTTCGATAGAAACGATCGAAAATATGAGGCAAATCCGCCTGATCGATGCCAAGCCCGCTGTCCACGACCTTGATCTCCACGAAAGGCATGTCCCGCAGCGAGGCCATCGTGATACCGATTGTACCGCCTTCCGGTGTATGCCTGATCGCGTTGTACAACAAATTCGCGAAGACGCGGTCCATCCGCCGCATATCGATAGCCACCGTCGTTTCTTCATCGGCATCGTCTTCAATCCGGCAGAAGAAGTTGATGCCCTTGCTTTGCATTTCCAATCCGTATTGCTCCATTAATCTTTCTTTCCACCAAGAGAGCGGCACATTCTCAATCGACAATTCAACCTTGCGCGCCTCGAGGACGGACAGTTCGAACAAATCCTGAATGAGCGAGTTCAGCCCTTCAACCTTCGTCAACATCGACCGGATCGTCTTGTCTCGTTGCGCCGGTTCGGAAATGACGTTGTCTCTTAATGCCTCCAAATACCCTTGCAACAGCGTGATTGGCGTCCGCAAGTCGTGCGAAATGTTGCTGATCAACTGTGTTCGCGACTTTTCCATCCTCTGCAACTCTTCTGTGCGTTCTTCGATTCTCTCTTCCAGCGAGCTGTTCCACTCGATCAATTGCGCGGACATTCTCTCCGCTTTCTCATGCGTCAGCGAGAATCTAAGCGAAATAATAAAGGAGTTCATGACGATCAAGAACAACTGACCGAATGGCACCAAATCGATCGAACGCGACCAACCATTATAGAACAAAATATCGTTTATGATCGTCACGACGAGTCCCGCGACCCCGATCAGCGCAAGCTTCGCTCCTTCGCGGCGTCGCTTGGCGGACAATACGAGACCGATCAGGACCCGCGTGCTAAACAGCAACAAATAGAGTTGGAACGCGATGACCCACGACGTAAATTGCGAAGGCGACGCGACCAGCACGAACAGCACCAGCAAGACGGCGCACCCGCCGGAGAGCTTGATCCAGAATCGTCTGATCTCGAGCGGGTACATCGATTGGAAATAAACCAGCCCCGCCCAACACGCCAACACCAAGGAGATATACTCCAGCCTGATCGAGAGCACCCATGTGATCTCGTCGATCCACCGGACGATAAAGCCTTCTCCGATCAAGCCCATTCGCAAACCGACGAACAGGCATAACAAGGCGAACATCAAGTTGGCGATTTCTTTGCGCCTTAACACGTACAACCCAAGATGGTAAAAACCGATCATAACCAAAGCGCCGAGAATGACGAGTTCCTGGGCTGCATGTCGTGTTTGCAGATTCTGAATCCGATCGGCGTCGCCCATGACGATCGAAGTTCGAATGCCGCCGTAACGGTGGTCGTAATTAGCCACGACCAGCTTCAGTTCCGTCCGATCACTCCGCGCGTTAAAATAAACGGTGGCAGGAAGCTGGTAAGGTACCGTCAAATCCGGCTGATAGTCCGCTCTCCCCCGCGACATCATCGGCTCCCCGTCGATGGACAGTTCATAGGCCGTTGAGATGTTCGGGAGACGAATCGCCATCATGTCTCGTTCATTTCTGTGCAGGATTGTCAACCGATATATGCCGTAGCCGTAATCTCGCAATTCCGAGCCGTTTCCCATTTCCTCGTAGTCCCACGTTCCCGGGACATCAATCGTGGATGCCGTAAAGTTGGGATTCTCGCCGTTATCTCCACTTGATTCGAGCCACTCAAAGCTCCACTCTCCATCAAGCGAAGCGATTCCGTCCTCTTTCCAGGACCATTCTCTCAGATCGATCGTTCCGTTCTCGGCTCGCGGCGATGGCGTCGATTGCTGCGATGAAGGAGAGCAGCCGCTTAACAACGCGAACAACAGCAAGAAGACCATTACGATCCACGTTCTTCCCCATCCATATCCTGTTGATCTTGCCGCGTTTCGGGATGCCAAGGTGTTCCTCTCCCTTTATCAGTCGCTCCGAGTCCGTTCCGCATGCGAAATGGTTTCGAACGTCATTTTAACGGTGCATTGATTACTCGTCAACGCTTTCGTTATAATAAGGCATTAAGTGCTTTTGTACGGGGGAGAAAAATGAACAGTTTCGAAGGTTCGATTCTAGTCGTGGATGACGAACGGGAAATTACGGAATTAATCAGCCTATACTTGGAAAAGGAAGGGTATGACGTTCTTACTTCCGATAACGGAATCGAGGCGATACGAATCGCGGAAGCTCTCATTCCCGATTTGATCGTGCTGGATGTCTCGCTCGACCGCATGGACGGAATCGAAGTATGCCGCACTTTACGCCAAGGGGTATGCGCCGATGTTCCTATTTTGTTCTTGAGCTGTAAGTCGGAGGATCAAGATATTATACGTGGCCTGTCCGAAGGCGGAGACGACTATATCACGAAACCTTTCAGCCCTAGTCAGCTCGTTGCAAGAATTCAAGCGCATATTCGCAGACGGAGGACGAGAGAGAGAAGTACGGAAGATCAAACCGCCTTGCTCAGCTTTCCCGGTCTCGATATCGACTTCCGCAGCATGGAGGTCCGCATGGGAGATGAGCTTATTTTCTTGTCCGCAAAGGAGTTTGAACTGCTCACTGTACTAGCCAGAAACCCGAACAAAGTATTCCCTCTTGAGGAGTTGTACCAACGCGTCTGGCAATCGGACAGCATGGGCGACACGCGCACGCTTATGGTTCACGTCAGCAACCTCAGAAAAAAGATGGAACCGGATCCCGCTCGCCCGCGCTGGATCCAAACGGTGCGCGGATTTGGATATCGGTTCAGTCCGGCATTAAGCTGTGATGAAACGCTCTCTACTTAAAAACAGAACAAAGGAAGATAGACAATGATGAGAATGGCGCAAGATTGGCAAGATTACGAACTGCTGGATACCGGCAACGGAGAAAAATTGGAACGCTGGGGAGACGTCATCCTACGGCGCCCCGACCCGCAGATTATTTGGCCGTTAAAATCCGAGAACTCAGAATGGAAACAAGCCGACGGCCACTACCACCGAAGCAGCAGCGGCGGAGGACAGTGGACGTATAAGCGTCCGCTGCCTGAACGTTGGAACATCGCTTACGGTCCGCTTAAATTTCATATCAAACCGACCAGTTTCAAACATACGGGATTATTCCCTGAACAAGCCGTCAACTGGAGCTGGATGATGAACAAAATCCGCGAGGCGAACCGTCCGATTCGCGTGCTGAACTTGTTTGCTTATACGGGGGGAGCCACTGTGGCGGCCGCGGCCGCCGGAGCAGAAGTATGCCATGTGGACGCCGCCAAAGGCATGGTTCAATGGGCGAAGGAAAACGCCGAATTGTCGGGACTCGGCTCCGCGCCGATCCGATATATTACGGACGACGTTTTCAAATTCGTGCAGCGCGAACAAAGACGCGGGCGGCAATACGAAGCCATCATCATGGATCCACCCTCTTATGGCCGGGGACCGAATGGGGAAATGTGGAAACTAGAAGAAAATCTGTTTCCCTTCTTGGAATCCTGCGTATCCATCCTGTCCGACAAACCTCTGTTTGTCTTGGTGAACTCCTATACGACCGGATTCTCCCCTACCGTGCTCAGCAATCTGCTCCAACTCTCCATTAGCCGCAAATTCGGAGGTAAGCTGGACTGCGGGGAAGTCGGATTGCCGATTACGAGAAGCGGAATGACGCTGCCTTGCGGAATATACGGACGATGGGAAAGCGAAGATTGATAGACTATTCGCATATGCGAAGGAGGCCGGAAGGGCCGATGAAGACGCAAGTATCCATATTGGGAATATGCCTGCTTGCTGCCGCGCTTACCGCCTGCTCGCTTGATTCGCCAAGCGGCGCGTCCGCAACGGCTTCGGCTCGGTCATCGCCTGTATCCGTCGTCGCACAGGCGCCTGTTATACCTCCGTCCGAGTCGCCCGAGCGGCTCTCAACGCTGCCGACAGAGCCCGTCGTCCGGAGAGCGACGCTGCTTGCAGTCGGAGATATTATGTCCCATATGCCGCAACTGCCTGGATATTACAACGCCAAGAGCCAGAACTACGACTTTACGCCCTGGTTTGCGCAGGTCAAACCTATCCTGGAGAAGGGCGATTGGGTCATCGGCAACCTCGAGACGCCGATCGCCGGTAAAGACTTGAAATTTACCGGATTTCCGCGCTTTAACGCTCCGGATGAGCTGGCGTTCGCGATTAAGCAATCCGGCATTCAGCTCGTCTCGACGGCGAACAACCACTCGCTCGACAGAGGCGTTCCGGGCGTAAGGAGAACTCTGGGCACTGTTCGCAAGGCCGGCCTGATCCCCGTGGGCACTTCCGTAAGCTTGACGGATAGATCGCGGAAAGTGATCGAAGAGAGAAACGGCATTCGCCTCGGTTTCCTCGCTTATACATATGGTACGAACGGCATCCCCTTGCCCGCGGACAGCGCCTATGCCGTAAACTTAATCGATCCGGATACGATTAAGAGGGACATCGCCAGCCTGCGGCAGGCAGGCGCGGAAGCCGTCGTCGTCAGCCTGCATTTCGGAGTCGAGTATCAGCGGATGCCGAATGCAGAGCAGAAACAGCTCGTTCGCGAGCTCGTGAAGGCCGGTGCCGATATCGTTCTCGGTTCCCACCCTCACGTCGTACAGCCCTACGAAGAGATCGACGTTCCCGCTTCGGAGAGCGAAGACGGAACGGCCAAGAAAGGCATCGCAATCTACTCGCTAGGCAATTTCATCTCCAATCAGACCGGGAATTGGAAAGACGTCGGATTGATTTTCGGCGTGCAGTTGACGAAAACCGTCCATCCAGACGGAACGTCGGATATTCGCTGGGAGAAGATTACGACGACTCCGACTTGGGTGCACATTGTTTGGAACAATAAAGTTAGGTATTATACGATCATCCCGATGCAAGCCGCAATTCAAAATCGCAATATTCCCGGATTAACGGCCAACGATTATACGAAAATGAAAACGATGCTTAACGGAATCAATAAGCATCTGCTTCAGCTTCGTGCCGGCTAAAGGATTATAATGAAAAGCCCTTCCCGCTGAATGACACTGGGAAGGGCTTTTCCTATTACGCTAACCTGCGACCGTGGATTCGATACCGCTTACATGCTCGAGTTCGCTGCTCGTTTCTTCTTTGTCCTTCTTCGGTTCCGCCGCCGCAGCGGAATCTCTAGTCCCGGACACCTTGCCAATCAGGTAGACGAGCAATTGCCGATTGTGGCTCGATATTCTTTCCAGCGACCGATTCACGATCGCGCTGCGGACGGCGACTCCCCGCTCTACCTCCGCACGCCCCAGCTCCGTCATCGTGACCCATACGATTCTGCGGTCTCCCTCATCCCGGTTTCTCTCGACGAGTCCTGCCCGCTCCATCCGGTCGAGCAGCGTCGTTATAGCCGCGGGAGTCGTCTCCAGATACGGGAGCAAATCCGATGGTTTCATAGGCTCGTACGTCTGCAAGAGCTCCAGCACCTCAAGTTGTCCTGCCGTCAGTTGCGGAGCAAGCTCCGTTTCCATCTGCGCGTTCCAATCCTTCGAAAGCTTCGTCCAGCTTTTCACAAATTCCGCCGCATGATCCATAGATACGCTCCTTTCATCCCGAACAATGCCTTCTCTTTTATTATACTCAGAGCCTTTGTCGAAAGATAGTTTAATGCAATTAAATATTTGCGACATAAATCCGCACGGAAACGAACACCGCGACAATCGGCGACATATATTGGTTACGAAATATGGGTATTCGCGGAGAAAAACGGTAATGGAGGAGGCAGCGCCAATGTCCTCTAACGATCAAAAAATCAAAATGATCGGCCAGATGGCCCGTAACGCCGGCTTAATAGAAGACCCCCAGTGGCTGGACCGGCTCGAAGAACCGGTGCCCCTGTGGGTCGTCTTGGATTTGTTATTGCGTTGGATCGATCGGACCGAACCGAACGGCGGCCCGTACGACTGATCCTGTTTATGTTGTAGAAAGCGGCTTAGTGAACGCTTCGACGAGCGTGTCGCTGCGATCGACGGCCATCAACAGCTTGCCTTGCCCTCTTCTATCGTCGAGCGGCGCGTTCTCGGAGGAGAATTCCGATACCGCGCCGTTTGCTGTCAGAGCGAGCAAACTTACGGCTTCTTTAACATGGAATGCGGCGATCAATTTCGTACCGTTCGGGCGGACCCTCTTGCCTTCCTTGAACTCAAATGTCTGAATCCCTTTGCCTCCGCGGCCCTGCTGAGGATAATCAAGCAGGAGCGACCTCTTGGCGTATCCGTAGTCGGAAAGCACCAGAATTTCCCCTTCATCCTCGGACACGACAACGGCGTCCGCGATGTGATCGCCTTCCTTAAGCGTAATGCCGCGCACGCCGCCGGCAACACGGCCTTGCACACTCACTTCTTCCCGGTTGAACCGAATGCTCATTCCTTGCTCCGTCACGAGCAACAAGTCCTCCGCTTGATCGGAACGAATGACTTTGACGATCTCGTCTCCGTCGGCGACTTTGCAGGCGGCGATCGCCATGTTCCGCGTCGTCGCGTAGTCGGTGAGAGGCGTCCGTTTCACTTGCCCGCGCTTCGTGAAGAATAAGAGCATCGGACTCGTTCCGGAGGTGTCTTCTCCTTCCGCGGAGGAAGACGTAAGCTCCGCGCTCTTCGCTTGGACAACGCCAACGATCCGATCGTCCTTCGCCATAGGCAGCACGTTAACGATTGCCGTTCCGGTATCCTTCCACTTGAACTCGGGAATCTGATGGACGGGCAGCAGATAGTAATAACCCTTCTGCGTGAACAAGAGCAGCGGGTCCAACGTGCTGACGCCCATACTCCAGCGAATGACGTCGCCTTCCTTCACGCCGGCGCTTTCGAGCTCACCGCCGGAACGCGTGAATGAGAGCAAGCTCGTCCGCTTGATATAACCTTCGCGGCTGAACGTTACGAGCACGTCTTCCGCCGGGACCATCACTTCCAGATTAACTTTGATCTCTTCCACTTCGCCCTGAATGACGGAGCGCCGATCGATGCCGTATTTGTCTCTGATTACCGTCAGCTCGTCTTTGATGACGTTCAGCAGCTTGCGCGGGCTTTCGAGAATCGCCCGAAGTTGGGCGATTTTCTTGAGTGTATCGCCATGCTCCTTCTCCAACTGCGTAATTTCCAGGTTGGTTAAGCGATAAAGCTGCAAGGTCAAGATGGCGTCCGCTTGCCGCTCGGAGAAACCAAACTTCTCGACCAGATTATTTTGCGCGTCATGCCTGTTCTTCGATGCTTTGATCGTCTCAATAATCTGATCCAGCAGATTTAGCGCTTTAACAAGCCCTTCCAGGACGTGCGCGCGGTCTTCCGCCTTCTCTAGGTCGTATTGGGTACGATGCGTAACGACTTCCTTCTGATGGTCGATATAGGCCTCTAGCATAGGCTTGATGCCAAGCTGGCGAGGCGCCTTGTTGACGATCGCGACCATATTGAAACTGTATGTCGTCTGAAGATCGGTCTTCTTTAGTAAATATGCGAGAATGCCTTCGGCGTCGGCGTCCTTCTTCAGCTCAACGACGATACGCAGTCCGTTCCTGCCGCTCTCGTCGCGGACTTCCGCGATGCCTTCTACTTTCTTCTCCAAACGAAGATTGTCGATGGCGTTGACCAGCCTGGATTTCACGATCTGATACGGAATTTCCGTAATGACAATCTGCTGCTTGCCGCCGCGAATTTCTTCGATTGCCGTTTTGGAACGGATATGGATTTTTCCTTTGCCCGTCTCGTACGCTTCCCGAATCCCGTCCGCGCCCATGATCAGTCCGCCCGTCGGAAAATCGGGACCTTTCATGATCTCCATCAACTCTTGAACGCCGATATCCGGTTTGTTCATGACGGCCACGCAAGCATCGATAACCTCGCGCAGATTGTGCGTCGGAATCTCCGTAGCGAATCCCGCCGATATGCCGGAGACGCCGTTAACGAGCAAATTCGGATAACGGGAAGGAAGCACGACCGGTTCCTTGGCCGTGTTATCGAAGTTATCCTTGAATAGCACCGTTCTTTTCTCGATATCCCGCAGCAGCTCCATCGAGATGTGCGATAAGCGAGCTTCCGTGTACCGCATGGCCGCGGCAGGGTCATCGTCCATCGAACCCCAGTTGCCATGCCCGTCTACGAGCATATGCGCCATTTTCCACGGCTGGGCCATCCGGACCATGCCTTCGTAGATGGAAGAGTCGCCATGCGGATGGTAGTTGCCCATGACGTCGCCAACCGTCTTGGCCGACTTACGGTAAGGCTTGTCCGGCGTATTGCCCGATTCGTACATCGCGTACAGAATCCGGCGCTGCACCGGCTTCAGCCCGTCGCGAACGTCGGGAATCGCGCGGTCTTGAATAATATATTTGGAATAGCGTCCGAAGCGGTCTCCCACGACCTCCTCCAGAAACGCCGGTAAAAAATTCTCAAGTAGGCTCACTGCTTATTGCCCCCTAGTATTTTATGGGTACGAGTCCTGAAAAATTGGGCCAAAACCTTACTCCTCGTACTCCGTGAAATCAACGTTCTCGATGATCCAGCGCTTGCGAGGGTCGACCTTGTCGCCCATCAGCGTGGAAACGCGGCGCTCCGCCTTGGCCGCATCCTCGATCTGAACCTGCAGGAACGTACGCGTCTCGTAATTCATCGTCGTCTCCCACAATTGATCGGGATTCATCTCGCCCAAGCCTTTGTAACGTTGCAGTTCCGCGCCTTTACCGAGCTCTTTCGTATAGATATTGAGTTGCTCGTCGGTCCAGGCATAACGCACCGTCTCGAGCTTGCCGGATTTCCTCGTGATTTTATACAGCGGCGGCTGCGCGATGAACACTTTGCCCGCGTCGATGAGCGGTTTCATGTACCGATAGAAGAACGTCAGCAGCAGCACTTGAATATGCGCGCCGTCCGTGTCCGCATCGGTCATGATGACGATTTTCGAATAGTTGCATTCTTCGACGTCGAATTCCGAGCCGATCCCCGCTCCGATGGCGGAGATAATGGCCTTATACTCGTCGTTCTTCAGAATGTCGACCAGCTTCGACTTCTCGGGGTTCATCGGCTTGCCCTTCAGCGGTAGTATCGCCTGATACTTCGAGTCCCTTCCTTGCTTGGCGGAACCTCCCGCGGAGTCCCCTTCCACGATGAACAGCTCATTGCGCGAGCTGTCCTTGGATTGCGCCGGGGTCAGCTTGCCGCCGAGGCTTGCGCTCTCGCTCCGCTTCTTGCCGCTGCGGATCTCCTCGCGCGCCTTGCGGGCCGCTTCGCGAGCTTTGGACGCTTGAACGGCTTTGCGGATAAGCAGCTGGCCAACCTGTGGATTTTCCTCCAAGAACACCGTCATCTTGTCCGTCGCGACAGCGTCGACCGCGCTCCTTGCGGAGGCGCTGCCGAGCTGGTCCTTCGTCTGACCGACGAATTCCACTTCCGACATTTTAATGTTGATGACAGCCATCATGCCTTCCCGCAAGTCGTTGCCTTCCAGGTTCTTTTCCTTTTCCTTGAGCTGTCCCGTTTTGCGGGCGTACTCGTTCATGACCCGAGTATAGGCGGTTTTGAACCCTGTCTCGTGGGTGCCCCCGCCACGAGTCGGAATCGCGTTGACGAAAGATGCAATCGTCTCCGTGTATCCGTCGTTATATTGCAAGGCGATCTCGACTTCGATATCGTCCTTCTCCGCGGTAAAATGAATGACGTCGTGAAGCACCGACTTCTCTTCGTTCAAGAATTGCACGAATTGCCGGGCTCCGCCCTCGTAATGATACGTGTCCGATTTGCCATTGCGCTCGTCCTTGATGCTGACCTTTAAGCCGGAATTCAGGAACGCGATCTCTTGCAGCCGTTCCGACAGCGTGTCATAGTTCATGCTGACGTTGCCATGGAACACTTTCGGATCGGGTTTAAACGTTACCTTTGTTCCGGTTCTGTTCGTATTACCGATGACTTCAAGACCGGTTACCGGTTCACCGACGTGTTCGATGCCTTTGTCGTCGACCCACGTCTCGAATCTCATCCTATGTATTTTGCCCTCGCGATAAATCTCGACTTCGAGCCATTCGGATAAAGCATTCGTTACCGAGGCGCCTACGCCGTGCAGCCCTCCGGATTTCTTGTACCCGCCTCCGCCGAATTTGCCGCCAGCGTGCAGGATCGTATAGACAACCTGCGGCGTCGGGATGCCGCTCTTGTGCATACCCGTCGGAATTCCCCGTCCATTGTCGACGACGGTGACGGAATTGTTGGCGTGAACGGTGACGCTGATCTGCGAGCAGAACTTGGCCAAATGCTCATCCACGGCGTTATCGACGATCTCCCATAATAGATGGTGCAGACCCGACGTCGTCGTGCTGCCAATGTACATCCCCGGCCGTTTGCGGACGGCGGTCAAGCCTTCCAGAATCTGAATATCATCCGCGCCGTATTCACTTCCGGCAATGGCCGCGGTTTCTGTGAACATATCCATTTGATCGGTCACGAACGGACCTCCTTGCGTGATCTCTCGCGTTTGCTCTCGACAAACACAACTCCATTTATTTTAATTCAAGATGTCTTGCTTCGTAAAGACAGTGAATGAAACGATTAGTGCCGCGGCAGCCCAAATGCCAAGCACGGCAAGGGAAAAACCAAGCGACATCCCTTCGATCGGAGGCGGCGTTCCCCGCAAATATCCCGATAGCTCGAGATTGACGTTAAACAAGTATTTAGCACTTTTCCACGAAGAGGCCATATTAGCGAGAATCGTTCCGGCGATAATCGTCGCCATCATCGTTACGAAGCTGGCGGCCGTGCTGCGTACGAGAACCGATACCATAAGGGCGATTATGGCGACAACCATAGCGGAAAACCAGATCAAGCCGGATTGCATGAGCAAATATACTCCTTGCGTTATGGCATGCACGTTCGCCGTGTCCACGTCCGCGCCCCGGATATGAAATCCGACGAACACCGGCTCGCCCCAGCCTGCGTATCCGAAGACGAGTCCGGATATCGCGTAACAGAGCAGAACCGTCACGACCAAGATCAATGAGACATATAAGGTCAGCGTTGCCAATTTCGAGAACAAAATTCGCCATCTTCGAACCGGCCGCGTAAGCAGCATTTTGATCGTCCCCGTGGAACGCTCCGACGAAACGAGATCCGAAGCAATCGCAAGCACCATAAGAGGAATGAATAACGAAACCGCGTTGTCCATGAACGTCCTTGTAAACGTTACCGCATTCGGAGTCTGCGGGTTAATGTCGTGATCCAAATAGTATTGCAATTGCTGCACGAGCGCTTTTCTCCATTGTTTCCACTCTTCGGGAATGCGGTTGCTGCTCAGAGCGTTAGTATTATCCGTGATCCGGCTTTGCAGTTCGCTTCGCCAGTCCTCGTTAAACTTGTCGGCGCTGTTCTGAGCGATTTTCATTTGGGCATAGACGAATATGGGGATCAGAATCAGCAAAATGAGCACGACGACCGCGAATCTTTTTTTCTTCCATACTTTAGTCGTCTCATTTCGGATCAGAGCTAATAGATTAACCAATCTTCTCACCCTCCGTCAACTTCAGGAATAGCTCCTCCAAGGAAGGCGCGACGCGTTGGACGGATTGGACGCCTATTCCGGCAGCCACCAACCGGTTGACCCAATCGGTTACGAGCAACTCATCCATTACCGTAACGATCGGTTCATTTAATGTAGTGAGCAGCGACTCGTCTATGCGATGCTGATTCTCGGGCACGACTTGAACGTCAGGTTGCCCTTCGAACATTTCCTTTACCCGATCGGGCTTATCGACTTGCCATACGGTATACGTGCCGGCCTGGGAAACCAGTTCGTCCACTTCCCCCACGGCGATAACTTCCCCATGAGCGATAATCGCCACGCGGTCGCACATCAACTGAATCTCGCTAAGCAGATGACTGGAGATAAACAAACTCATGCCGCTGCCCGCGAGCATGCGTATGAATTCCCTCAGCTCTTTAATGCCTTTTGGATCGAGGCCGTTCGTCGGTTCGTCCAGAATGAGCAGCTTCGGCTTGCAAAGCAGCGCTTGCGCGATGCCAAGCCGTTGGCGCATACCGAGCGAATACGTTTTCACTTTATCGCCAATACGTGCGTCTAGACCAACGATCTCAACCACCTCGGCGATTCTTCGCTCTGAGATGCCCGGCTGCATACGGGCAAACTGCTCGAGATTTTCCCACCCCGTCATATATCCGTACATCTCTGGATTTTCCACGATGCAGCCTACGTGCGCAAGCGCCCGATCCGGATGCGAATTGATATTTTCGCCGCATATCAAGATCTTGCCCGCCGTCGGTTTGATCAAGTCGACCAGCATGCGGATCGTCGTCGTTTTCCCGGAGCCGTTAGGCCCGAGAAAACCGAAAATCTCACCCGCATAGACGTCAAAAGAAACGTTGCGAATAATCTGCTTGCGACCAATCGATTTCTGCAGATTTTGTACGGACAATACGACTTCTTTGGCATGATCGGCCATCCGCTAAGCCCTCCCCTGCTGCGATTTATTGTAGCGCCTCGACAATTCGGTCCGAAATTCGTTCATACCCCTGAGCATTAGGATGAAAGTGATCCGACGACAGATACTTTTTCAAATCGAACTCGAACAAATCATACGTCGGAATTACCTTCGCGTTTCCGTCCGCCAAAGCCAGGCGATATGCGAACGCGTTCCATTCCGCAACCGTGTCGCTGACCGTCTCTCTCATATCCTGTAAGTCGAAGAAAGCGTTATAAAGACCCACGTAGACAATGCGCGCGTTCGGGTTCGTTTTACGGATTTTGGCTAGAACTTCCTTTAGGCGTGTTTCCACTTCGGGCAGCCGCTCTTTCATAGCCTCGGGGGACAAATCTCCCCCTTCGACGAGCGAACCCCCATTCTGCGCGACCTGAAATAGGTCGTTGCCGCCGATCGTAAGGAGAACGATGTCCGCCTTGGCTATCGCGTTAACGAAGCCTTTCTCATCCAACTTGGCAACCAACTGATCGGCCCGAAGCCCACTAATGGCCATATTGTTGACTAAATAAACCGGCTTGTCCATCCGTTTGGATAGACCGTCGATCGCGCGAGAGACATACCCTTCGCCTGTTGAATCTCCCGTCCCTTTCGTCAAAGAGTCCCCAAGCGCGGTCACGTACAGCTCTTTCTTGGAGCTAATGTCTCCCGCTGACGCCTTCTCCGGCGCGCTAGCTTCCGGTAACGCCAACCCTTCCTTCGGCATCCACGTGTCCTTCAGCGCCCACCCGAAACCGAGAAGCATAACCAGCAGACAAACTAGCGAAGTCAACCCCACTACTTTCCATAGCCAAGATGACGATCTCATTCGCTTCCCCCTCTCCCGGATCCATCGGGTTCTCTTTCCGATTGCAGTCTATACGTCTCAACGATAACGTTTCTTGCAGAATTTATCAAATTAGCCCCTGTGTCGATATCCCGTTCGCTCAGCATCCATTCAATTCTCCTTCGTCGCTATCCCGTTCGCTCAGCATTCACATCCATTTCTCCTTCGTCGCTATCCCTTTCGCTCAGCATTCACATTCATTTCTCCTTCGTCGCTATCCCGTTCGCTCAGCATCCATCTATTTCACCTTCGTCGCTATCCCGTTCGCTCAGCATTCACATTCATTTCTCCTTCGTCGCTATCCCGTTCGCTCAGCATCCATCTATTTCTACTTCGTCGCTATCCCGTTCGCTAAGGAATTTAGACCAAATTCTGATTAGTTGATCCTAAATGGAATAAATTATATGCAAACCTTAATGTAAGAAAGTGTCTGAACCATGGGGATAGCGACAGAGGGAATCCGAACCGAGAGTTGTGAGCTATTTAGTTCCTGAACCATGGGGATACCGACAGAGAGAATCCGAACCGAGAGTTGTAAGCTAACTAGTTCCTGATCCAATGGGATACCGACAGAGGAACCCGACCCGAGTATTGTGAGCTATCTAGTTCCTGATCCAATGGGATACCGACAAAGGGAATCAGAATGAGGGACAGCATGAAATAAGACAAAATAAACCCGCCTTGACGATCCAATCGGACCGACAAGGCGGGTTGTGATCAGCTATGCGGATAAAAAGCGGTATTGCGCGTCGACTAGGTTACGATAATGGCCCGGACGCTTCATAAGTTCTTCGTGATTGCCCATTTCCTTGATTTCGCCATGGTCCAGGACGACAATGCAATCCGCGTGGCGAATCGTCGACAGACGGTGGGCGACAATGAAGGAAGTGCGCCCTTGCAGCAGCGTCGCGAGCGCTTCCTGAATGCGCAACTCCGTCTCCGTGTCGATGCTCGCGGTCGCTTCGTCGAGAACGAGAATACGCGGATCGGCGAGCAACGCCCTGGCGAAGCTGAGCAGTTGGCGCTGGCCGACCGAGAGAGCGTTGCCCCGCTCCTCGACCTCGGTATCGTATCCGTTCGGCAAGTCGGCGATAAAGTCGTGAGCTCTGACCGAGCGAGCGGCGGCTTCGACCTCCGCGTCCGTGGCGTCCGGGCGGCCGTAACGAATGTTATCACGGATCGTTCCCGAGAAAATAAACGTATCCTGCAGCACGATGCCGATCTGCGAACGGAGACTGTCGATGGTGATATCCCGAATGTCCGTGCCATCGATCAGTACGCGGCCCTCCACTGTGTCGTAGAATCGGCAGATCAGGTTCACGATCGTGCTCTTGCCAGAGCCGGTATGCCCGACAAGAGCAATGGACATGCCCGCCTTGACGTCGAGATTGATTCCCTTAAGCGCCGGACGGTCGGCTTCGTAACCGAAAGTGACGTTCTCGAGTCGAACGTTTCCTTGAAGCTCGGCGATCGGTTTCGCTCCTTCTTTTTCCGGAACGGCCGGTCTCTCGTCCATGAATTCGAATATCCGCTCGGCGGAAGACATGGAAATCAGAAGTTGGGAGTACATGTTCCCAAGCCGGGTAATCGGCTCCCAGAAGCTGCCTACGTAAGTAATGAACGCGACAAGAACGCCGACGGTCATCGTACCGGATTGAATCAAATACGTGCCGTACAGCAGTAGAATCAGCGTGCCTACCGCGGAGGTCACTTCGATAATTGGTCCGAACAACTGATTCAGTGCCGATGCTTTATTCCAAGAGCGAATATTGCTCTTGTTCATGCCGTCGAAGAAACCGATATTTTCTTTCTCCTGCGTGAAAGCTTGTGTCACACGAATCCCTTGAATGCTTTCATTCAAATGAGCATTGATGCGCGACTGCTTGATCCGCACGACCTGCCAGGCCATGCGAATGTTCTTGCGAAGCGCACTCGAGACGATAAACATGAGCGGAACCGTGATCATTATCGCCAGTCCCAGCTTCGGTTCGATCACGAGCAGAATGACGGTAATCCCGATTAGCTGCACAATGTCGATCGCCGAGTTGACGACGCCGTTGGTAAACATGTCCTGCAACGAGTTGACGTCGTTCGTAACCCGCACGAGTACGGAACCTGCAGGACGTTTATCGAAAAACCTGAACGAAAGTGATTGGATGTGGCGGAATAGCGCCGCCCTCAAATCGAAAATGACCTTCTGTCCAATCTCGTTCGTCTGCTGAATCGTATAACGCTGCGCCCACCAGCGCATACCGTACATCGCCAACATGATCGACACAATTATGACGAGAAGCGACAAACTCCCGTCTCCGTTCTTCGGATGGATCGCATTATCAATTGCTTTCATCGTTAGGAACGGAATGGCAAGCCTCGCCAACATGCCGAATACTGTCATCACGAATACGACTTTGGTGACGTCAGACTTATAAGGTTTTACGAAAGTAAGCAATCTGCCCATCTGCTTCCAGTTAAACGGCTTCTCGATCAGCTCGTCGTCTTGGTATACGAATTGACGGCTCATCCCGACACCCGCCTTTCTCCGGACCCGTCCGCGTTTTTCTCATAATGATCCAAATCCTCCGGACGATCGGCATATTGAATTCGGTATGTTTCGAGGTAAAGCCCCGGCTGCCGCACAAGCTTGTCATGGGTCCCCCGTTGGATGGTATGCCCGCGTTCCAATACGATGATCTCGTCCGCGCGGCGCAACGTTGATATGCGGTGTGCGATCATGAACACGGTCCGACCGGCCATCACTTGACGGACCGCGGTTTGAATCTCGTGCTCGGTTTCCATATCCAGCGCGCTCGTCGCATCGTCCATAATCAGGATTTTCGGTTTGTTCAGCAATGCCCGAGCAATAGCGATCCGTTGCTTCTGCCCGCCGGACAACCCCATTCCGCGTTCTCCGACGACCGTATCGTAGCCTAGCGGAAGTTCACGGATAAAACCGTCCGCTTGCGCAAGCCGAGCCGCCTCTTCGATTTCATCCATCGTTGCGTTCGGTTTCCCGTAACTGATGTTTTCCTTGATCGACGTCGAGAACAGGAACGACTCCTGAAAGACGATGCCGATTTGTTTCCGCAAGCTTTGAAGTTCGATATGACGAATATCGATTCCATCAAGCGTTATCGAGCCTTCGCCGACATCATACGCCCTCAGCAGCAGCCCAACCGCGGTCGATTTCCCCGAACCCGTTCCCCCAAGCAACCCGATAACAGAACCCGCAGGAGCGTCTAATTCGAAGCCGAGCAGCGCGGACGGGAGATCGTCCCTGTTCGCATACCGGAAACTCGCGTCTTCAAAACGGATATGGCCTTGAACCGCGTCATCGTCAAGCACGAGACTTTTGGTATGGCTTTTAACCGCCACCGGCTGATTCAGAAGTTCTAGCAGCCTTTCGCCAGATGCTTTGGATTGCGTATAACCGTTGATCTGGAAGCCGAGCGTCCATAACGGAGCTACGATAAGCCCAAGCATACCCGACAAAGCGACGAGATCCCCCAAGGTCAAAGTGCCCTCAATGACTCTCCAACCTCCGACCAGCAAAAGAGCGGCAACGCTTACATTCGCGATAAACTCGATCATAGGGAAATATTTAGCCCATACGCTTGCAAGCGATAAATGGTTATCGCGGTAGTCCACGTTTTCTTTAACGAATTTCTTGATTTCAAAAGGTTCGCGGGCAAAAGATTTTACCGTTCTCACGCCCATGATGTTCTCTTGCACACGTACCGTCAAACGGCCTACGGCGGCGCGTATGGACCTGAAAACGGGATGAATGTTCTGCTCGAACCGGATCGCCACGTAACCGAGAACCGGAATCATGACGAGCGTCATCAGCGTCAGCGGCCAATCGATCGTGAACATCATTGCGAAGCCGAATACGAGCAGCAGTCCGGTATTAAGCAACTGGGCGAAACCGAATCCGATAAATTGCCGTATGCCTTCGATATCGGCCGTCAACCTCGACATGAGGTCACCCGTCCTGGCGGTATCGTAATAGGAAAAAGATAATTGCTGCAGCTTCTCGTAACATGCGTTGCGCAGCCGATATGCCAAGCGATTCCCTACACGTCCCCCCCAAAACCCGTGAACGTACTGAAACCCGGCTTTGACGACGATTACGCTCACCGCTAAGAGAGTGAGCCCGGTTACCCCTTCATACCGGCCTGGTATGATCATATCGTCGATTAACGTCTTGAGCAGTAGAGGGTAAACCAATCCCAGCGCGGTCGCGATTGCGAGCCCAGCTACGGAACCCCACAGTAATCCTTTGTTTTGCCAATAATAATCTTTTAGTCCCCGAAAAATATCCAAAATTGGGCCTCCCCTCGCTGCTTTCTACGGCAGTGTAGCTTAATCCCTATCCCCCGGCAACAGCGTTATAGAGCCCTATTGGTCCTTACGGCGTGAACTAGCGCCTTTATCCCGCGAATGCACCGAATATCTCCGATATCTTCGCTATTCATGCATAACATCCCTGAGTTACATCGATTAGCAGAGGAAAACTACGGCAATAGAAGAAAAGGTCCCCTTCCATCCGAAAACGGATGAAAAGGGACCGATTATGAATGTTATTGCCTGATTTTCCGCCATTTCTCTTGCAAATCCGACAATAAACGCTCTTCCCCCGGTTCCCTCAGCGTCTGGCTCATGCTCGAAGCAAATAATGCCAATTGCTGGGACCATGCGGATGACGCCATGCGAACGGTATATTGGAGGGCCTCCTCCGAGGAGGATTCCCAGAGCTGTCGCAAATTCGCGAGTTCCCGGTCGATCGCTTGAAACAAAGCCAGCTCCAGTTCCTCCCGGAGAGACTTGGCCCCTTCCTTCTCGAAAAAGTGCTTAGGCGATCGAAATGCGCTCCATAACTGCCTTGTCTCGAATTGAGGCCCGTTCGCGAAAACATCCAAGAGCGGCAGCTCGAGCGGATGCTTCTCGATCTGTTCAGGCGTGAAGCCTTCCCGTTCCATCTCGGATAAGCCGGGTAGGGCTCCAAGCGCCTTGGCCGCCATCGCGCGAATTGTCACTTCCAGGCGCAATCCCGCCGAGCGAAGCTCTTGGAGAAGATCTTCGCTAAGCGAGCGCTTAAGATCTTCGCCGCATGCCGACAGCAGCTTCTTCAAGTCCCGGCCGTCGTCCTGAAGGATCGAAGGATGGAAGGCGGACTGAAAATGCTCCTTAAATCGGTACAGAAGTCTCTGACGGAGATGATACAACTGTTCGCCGACTTCTTGCTGCAGCGGCTGCATCGTCGCTTGAGGAACGTTAGACGCGTCCTCGCTACGCCACCTCTCCGCTTGTTCGCTAAGTCGCCGAGCTTTGGCTTCGCGCGTCGCCGCATCCGCACTCGCGGATTGCAGCCAGCTCTCGAGAAGCTTGTCGACCCGGTCCAGCTCCTTGTTCGCCGCTTCGAGCGCCAATCCCCCGAGCTCTTCCTCGGAGAAGGTCTGGAACGCGCTCTCGAAGGCGGTAAGCCCCGAAGTTTGGCGCGCCGTCTCATTCCGTGATTGCTTCGCTTGCAGGCCAAGCAAGCTGGATACCGCGAACAATCGCGGATTGCGAATGCCATGCTTCAAGAGCTGCGTTTCGACGTGCGCCTTCACCGCATCCAGCTCTTCATTCGAAGACGCCAGGTCCGCTGCGTTGATGACGAAAAACATTTTATCCAGCTCGAACACGTCTTTCACATTGCCGAGCTGATTCAGAAACTCGCGGTCTGCTTCCGTAAAAGCATGATTGTAATACGTTACGAACAATACTGCGTCTGCGTCCTTAATGTATTGGAAAGCAACGCCCGTATGCCGGGCGTTGATCGAATCCGCTCCCGGCGTATCGACCAGCACCGCGCCGCTGCGGGTAATCGGTGAATCGACGAATAGGTCGATCTCCGCTACGAAGCATGACGCCTCTTCCTCGGCGGCAAATCGCCTGTATTCCTCTTCCCCGACCGTCAACTTCTGTCCAAGCAGCGTGCCGTATTCGGTCCACCCTCTTGCCGCGGCTGTCAGGAAGGCTAGGTGCGGCCTTCCCCGGGGATGAAGATCGCCAGCGGAAATAGGCTCCTTAAGCGCAAGCAAGCTTGCAACGTCGTCTCCAGCCTTCGCCAGCTTATCCTTGTCGACGCCGATTCTCCTGAGCGAATGGCGCAGATCGTCTGCGAAATCCGCGGCTGTCTTCATCGTTACGAGCGCCGTTCCGTCAGGATGCTCCGCGGAAGAAGCGACGATCCGGTTGATCGTCGCAGTCGTCGGGTTCGGCGATACGGGAAGCACCGATCTACCCACCAGCGCATTGGCGAAAGAGGACTTGCCCGCGCTGAACGCGCCGAACAACGCGATCGTAAAGCTCTTGTTCTTGAATCGTTCCGCTTTGGCGTACAAGCCGTCTGCGACGCCGCGAAGAGCGGAGATGCCCGACAGAAGCTCCGCGGACCGCTCCAGCATCTCTGCAGCCCCATGCGGCGCTCCAAGCCGCGTAGGCCGCTCGCCGTCGTTAGCAGCCGATTCAATCGAGGAGCCGCCTTCGACAATCGCTTCCTGCACAGGAACGGCGACGCCTCCCTGACCGGCTTCCTGCACGATTTGCTGCACCCGCTCGGCTGCAATGGCCGTAGGTCTCGGAAGGACTAGCTCGCTCGAGCTGTCCGAGGACGGAAGGATCGCGAGCAACTGCCGTTCCTCCTCTTTCTCCGCCTCTTCCAACTTGGCCAGTTCGTTCGCGGTGCCTTCCCGTACCGTAAACTCAGCCAGTTGAAGCTCCAGTTCCTGCGCCTGCTTGTCGAGAGCAGGTCGATCTTTCTCCTGGAGCTCGTCGATCCACTGGAGCGCGGATTTACGGTATAACGACTTTAACGCTTCTCCGATTTCGGCCGCATAGTTTAGAACCGCTTGACCGTCCGCTCCCGCTCCGGGTTTAACCCTCTCCCGCAGCCATGCGACCTCCACCGGCTTGAAGCATGCGGATAGAGATTGCTCCATCTCTTCTCCCGTGTAACCGGATTGCTCCGCTTCTTTGCGCAAGATCTCCTTCAGATGTCCGGTTGCATGAGCGGATATTTGCCGGTTGAAGTCTTCGGCGAGCCGCTCCAGCCTTGACGCGATCTCCGCTTCCGTCTTGGCCGCGCTTGCGAACCATCCCGATTTGAATCCGGGCTGCAAAGCGACAAGCGCTTCGCGCGCTTTCTCGCGCGTCTCCGCAGGCGTAAGGCTCGCGTTGCGAAGCAAGTTATCCATATCCGCCCTTGTGCGTTCCTTGCGGATAGCTCCTGCAGAACGAATATCCGCCAATCGCTGCTCGAGCTCATGACGAAGAGCGGACCGGCGCTCGTTATCCGCGTACTCGCCAAGTTCGCTCAGCAGTTGCTCTCTGCTATCGCCGTTAAGCGTATGCAGCGTCTCCCGGTATTGGTCGGCCAGATGAATGGCGGATCTTGCCGCGCTTCTTAACAATAAAGGCGTGGCAAGCGGCTGCAGGTCCTTGATCAGGTCGAGCAACTGATTCCACTGAGAGAGCGGATGCTTCGGTTCTCTTAGCGAGAGGAACAAAGTGCCCGCCGGCTCGATATCCCAATTGCCTAAAGCTTGTCTCAAACTTTCCTGGAAAGCCGTAAAAGCAATCTGATCTTCGCGGTGCTTGTCGATCTGGTTCACGATCAAATAGGTCGGCTTCCCCCATCGCGCCAAGCTGCGCAAAAAGCGGAAGTTCACTTCAGATTGCACGTGATTGTAATCCGTGACGTAGAACACAACGTCCGCCAAGTGCAGAGCAGATTCGGTGGCTGCCCGATGGGCGCCGTCCGTCGAGTCTACGCCAGGGGTGTCGACGATCGCCATCCGATCACCGAGCAGCGGAATCGGGTAGGACACTTGGATCGAGGTGACTCCTTCTCCATCGACGGCGAAGTCGTGAAGCTGCTCAACTTCGATTCGGCGCGAAGGGAATATTGTTCCGCTCACTTCGCGAAAAACGGTTTCCGCGGATGGCTCTCCGTTTACAACGGTGACCACGTTCGCGCTCGTCGGGATCGGCGAAGATGGAAGCAGATTCGCTCCGCATAACGTATTTACTAAAGTGGATTTTCCCGCGGAGAAATGCCCGCAGAATGCGATGGTTAATCGACCGGTTGCCAGCTTCTCGGACAGTTCGCCCAGCTTCTCAGCTTGAACCGGATCCCCGTGCTCGGCCACTCTTGCGGACATTAGCTCCAGAGACTTACGATATACGGATAATTCGGATAATTGCGGTGTATGGACCGCTTGCTCAATGATGTCAGTCGGATTCACTTGCCGACGCTCCTTTTCTTCAAGGAGGCTTTCATTCGGGACTTGCCTTCCTTGCAATGTTCCAATATCGGACAAACTTCGCATTTCGGATTTTGCGCCTTGCAATGGTACCGCCCGAAAAAAATAAGCCGATGATGCGTGATCGTCCACTCGTCGCGAGGAACTTTGCGCATCAACTTCTTCTCGACCTCAAGAACAGAGTCGTCCGGCTTCGCGATTCCAAGCCGCTTGGACACTCGTTCGACATGAGTATCCACCGCGATGGCTGGCACATCGAACGCGTTCGACATGACGACGTTTGCCGTTTTCCGGCCGACTCCGGGAAGCTCCGTCAGCTCCTCGTGCGTACGCGGAATTTCGCCGTCGTGCTTATCAATTACGAGCCTGCACAGCTTCTGAATGTTCGCGGCCTTATTCCGGAACAATCCGATTCTGCGGATGTCGTTCTCGAACTCTTCGAGCGGAACGTTCAAATAATCTTGGGGCGTGCGGTATTTATCGAATAGCGTCGCGGTCACTTTGTTGACCGTTTCGTCCGTGCATTGCGCCGACAGCAGAACCGCAATCGTCAGTTCGAACGGATTGCGATGATTCAGCTCGCACCGGGCATCGGGAAACATCTCTGCTATCGTATTCAACACTTGCCTTAACGTTGCGGCGTTCATAGGCGCTCCTTCTCGATTGAAAGTCATTAACAAGTTTACCGGAAGATCGGCCAAGCGGCAATATCCGCCGAAACGCGACAACTCCCCGGCCGAATTGACCGGGGAGCGAAAGGGGTTCGCGGCATTATTGTTTTACGATCTCGAATGCTTTATCGCGAAGGGCATACAGCAATATGGAATCTTGGTTTTTCAGGTCGGACAGGCTTAAAGTCGTCGTTCCTTTGTGAATATAGGCCTGCTGATGCAATGTAAAGACGTTATTCGTAGTATCGCTAACCGAAGCTCTGAACACGATCACCGTACGTTGCGTGCTGTCGGTATATTGCACCGTTTTGCTGAGCGCTGGAATGATCTGAATGATCGGACGATCGTATTCGTCCATTCGGATTTCCACGCGGTCATCCGTTTTAACCGAAGACAACGAACCGATCGTAACTCCGTCTCTCACAACGGTTGGAGCAGCAGTGAAAGCTTTCGTAACGGTATTGCCCGCAGGCGTCACGATGTCGATTGAAGAAGCGGATGTGTTCACAGCAGCAACTCTTCCGAGAGCCGTCGACAACGCCTTGATTTTGATCGGCGTCTTCCCCTTAAAGGTTACGTTAAGCAACGTGTAATTCGATTGGCTCAACGCACTCACGCTGATCGGCGCGTTGTTCTCGTCCACGAGCGTAATCGTCGTGCCGTTCAAGTACCAATCCTCGACAACCCCGTCCGCGCGTTTAGCCCGTATTTTATTGCCCGCAACGTCGGCGGTTACCAGATCAAACTGAACCGCCTTTTGCACTTGCACGGAGATGACCTTATCCTGCGTCTGATAGTCCATGATCGCCGTTACTTTATCGCCTACGCGCAGATCCAGGTAAGTCGTGAAATTCTGACCATAAACATCTACGACTGGCACGAACGTGGAATAAGAAAGCGTAACGTTAGTCGACGTATCCAAAGAGAGCTTCAACGTTCTAGCCGTCACGTTGTTTTCCAGGATGGTTCCCGTATATTGGGATACGATGGAGACGTATGCGGCGTTGGAGTTCGAATAGCCGACGTTGATCTTTTTGCCTTTGGCAATATATTGATTGGCTTCTTTCTGCGTAATGATCGTGCCGTTCAGATCGAATCTCGTCGTTTCGGTCAGAATCAGCGGGATTTTTTTGTTCGCGGAATCCGTTACGATCAACGTATTGTCTTCTGGAAGATAATTGGCGACCGTAACTCCGTTCAAGAAGCTTACCGATCTGTTCGAGATGGTAATGACGGATACTTTGCCGCTGTCGTTAAGCGTCATGGAAATCGTGTCGCCTTTGAACAAATCGTCCAACGTCACGTCCGACATCCCTTCGATCTTCACGACGACGTTGTCCGCAAGGTCCTTGGCGCCCAATTCGTTATTGACGCGATATTGAATCGTTTTGCCGACTTTATCGACTAGGTTAAGCACGCCTGTAATGGGCGGCTGCACTTTGTTCGTGACAGTAATACTCGTTACCGAACCCATCTTGACCTCGTAGGAGATCACGTCTCCGACCGTAAGCTGGTCGAACGTCAGGTTCGAGTCTTTGTACTTGATCGTCATATTGGATGCTGTCGGATACGTCTCCGTATTACCCGCCGCGTCCTTGACTTGCAGCGACAGACCGGATACGTTCCAAGCCGCGACCGTGCCCGACCCCGTTTTGTTCGTGACAGCCTTATTCACCGTTAGCGACAGCAATTTGCTCTCAGTCGCGACATCGACACCCAGCTTCACCGGCACGTTAAGCGGCAGATCGGCTATTTTCAGGGATTGGCCGTTAATATCTTTGATCGTTAACAGTTGCGAATCGTAAGATACTGTTTTAGGTTTTCCATCAACAGATACGGTCAACGTATTTTGCGCGTCTGACACCAAGATGAGGGTACCCTCGTAGTTTTTCACTTTCGGCGTCTCGCTCGTTTGCTCTACGTAACCGATCGTCCCGTCCGAATTGCTGATCAGGACGACTTCGCCAAATAGCTTTAATTTGGAAATATCGGACGTTTGTTCCGATTGGTACGCATAGACCGAAGCCGTCGGAGAAAGCGTGTATTCTTTAGTGGCGCCATCGGATTGAAGGACGGTCAGTTTGTTGCCATTCACCGCAACCAATGATCCAGTCACCTGGCCGGAATAGGCTACGGATACGTGGGATTCTGCCCGGCTGAACAGCGTGGATGCCATTTCCCGCGTAACGGCGCCTTTCGGATCGAATTTGCCGTTAACTCCAGTTATGAGATCCGAAGTTACCGCGTAGTTGACGTATCCCTTAAAATCCGTGCCGATCTGCGCATCATCCGTGAAGGAGGACGCTTTGCCGGCGGCCGCTTTAGCGTCCTGATCTTTGCCGATCGCCCGCACGATCAGCTTGGCGATCCATTCCCGGGTCGCGGGGCTGTTGCCCCATTCCTTACCGCCTTCTTTCTGTGCTATCGCGATCTCCTCGTCGAGGAATAAAATATTTTTTTGTACTGCTAATTTTATGTAGGGTTTGTAATCGTCTTTAATAATCAGGTCGCTCGGAAACACCAATGGATCTCCCAGCTTGACTTCATCCGCGACACCCATGAAGCGCAGCGCGATAATGACCGCTTCCTGACGAGTCACCTTATTGGCCGGACTGAACGTTCCTGCAGCTTTGCCCGCTCCGCCCTTCAGGATACCTTGCAAGGCCAGCTTCGTGATATGTTTCTCGGCCCACCCCCCCGCTTTGACGTCCGAGAACGGCGAAGCCGCCGACGCGGTCGATTGCGTATAGGAGACCCCCGATAAGACCAGCGATGTTGCGAGCAAACCTGTAACGCCTTTCGAAATTCCGTTTTTCATCGTTAACATGTCTCCTCTCCTAATATATGAGTATACCGGCCCCCCTAAGAGGGCCGGATGACTTAAGATAATTTCAACTGCATTTTAATTCCTTTAGCAATTGCTTGAGCCACGCGATCCTGAAACTCGTTGGTCCACAATTTCGGCTCGTCGATCTTGTTGGACAAGTAACCGGCTTCCAGCAAGATGGCCGGCATCGTCGTCTCCCTTGTCACGCTTAAGCTTTTCTGACGAACCCCGTTGTCTTTCAGACCCGTTGCCTGAATGAAGAGAGAGTGCATCAAATCCGCGAACGCTTTGCTCTCAGGACGAGTATAATACGTTTCCGTACCATTCGTCGCTGCTGTGTAGCTATTGGCGTGCACGGACACGAACAAGTCCGCGTTGATCGAGTTGGCAAGCTGCGATCTCGAGATCAAAGTAGGGAAAGAATCGTCGGATCGGGTCAATACGAGCTTGATCCGCTCGTCGCCCGAGAGCAGTGCCTGCACTTTCAAAACGACGGAAAGGTTAAAGTCTTTCTCCGGTCGTTTCGAGAGGCTGATCGCTCCCGGATCGCTGCCGCCGTGACCGGCGTCCAGCACGACCGTAAAGATCGATTTATCCGGAACCGGCTTTTTCAGCAGGATCCTGAATTCACCGAGCGAGGGATCGTTCGAAACCTCGTAATCCCAAGCTTGATTCAGATCAAGAACAAATCGCGGGGACTTCGCTTCCGTACCGAACACCGAATACCGGATCGCTTGCAACGCTTCGTGTTCGTCAATAGACAGCCTGCCTTCGGCCGATTGCGTAAAATCAACAAACGGAACAAACTCGCCTGAGTACTGCGTTTGAGGCACATCCACGACGATCCTCTTCGGATTGTCTAGCTTGAATACGGTCGGTGCGATAAGTCCATCGTATTTCAGAATAACCGAATCATTTTCGTAGCGTACTTCGTTTAACGTTCCCGTAATGACGGGAGGATTGGATGGGTTCTGCGGGCCGCTTCCCGTTTCCTCGTCGTTCGGGTCGACGATGCCGATCAAGTCTCCGCCGTTCGATGGATCGGAACCTGCGTTGTTACCGCTATCGGAGCCTTTCGATGAGTACAAAAATGCCGATTTAATTTGATTATCCCAGAAAACTTGGACGCCTAGCGATTCGCCAAGAAATCTTAAAGGAATAAGAATTTTGTTGGATTTTGCCGTAGGCGGTACAATCATCTCTTGCGGAACGGAGTCGAGATACGCGGTAGACTTGTCCAAAGTCATGACGAGTTGTTTGCGCGAATTCGTTACCGTTACTTGCTTCTTGTTATTGTCGTAATCCACCTTATAGCCCAGACTTTCTGTCGCAATCCTCACGGGGATCATTACGGTCTGGCCAATCACAACCGGCGGAACTTCGGGCTCCAAAGCTTTGCCGTCCAGAATAAGCTTGGGCGTAAGCGTTTCCGCTTTAGCCGCTTGAACGATGCCCGCGCTGAGGAACAGCATGCCAGCGACGACGAACAACAGGGAAAACCACTTCTTCATGCTTCACCTCGATGTCAAATAAATTTGCGGATGTTGCCGGATTATGTAGCTTTCATATCGGCTTGTCCACGAATATTTAGACGTCGGGAAGCATGAAAAGTTGCGTAACCGAGGAAAAAAAGACCCATTGCCCCGAATTATGCCGAATCGGTGGCAATAGGTCCTTCACTGTACGGCCAAAAATGGTTAATCCGATCTCAAGCGCAGCGTTAGACGATAGCGTTGGCAGCGCGCTTTTGTTCGTATTCCGTAATCGCAGATTCGTGCTTCAATGTCAAGCCGATATCGTCCAACCCTTGCAGCAGGAATTGGCGACGGTGCTCGTCGAGATCGAACGGAATGTTCAGTCCCTCGTCGTCGGTAATGACTTTGCTCTCCAGATCGACGTTCAGCTTGTAGCCTTCCGTCGATTCGGTGCGCTTGAACAGGTCGTCGACTTGCTCTTCGCTCAGCTTGATCGGCAGAATGCCGTTCTTGAAGCAGTTGTTGTAGAAAATGTCCGCGAACGACGGAGCGATGATGCAGCGGAATCCATAATCCATGATCGCCCACGGCGCGTGCTCGCGAGACGATCCGCAGCCAAAGTTGGCGCGGGACAGCAAGACGGACGCGCCTTGGTAGCGCGGTTTGTTCAGGTTGAATTCGGGAATGACGTTGCCTTGCTCATCCCATCTCCACTCGAAGAACAAAAATTGGCCAAACCCGCTTCTTTCGATTCTTTTCAAAAATTGCTTAGGGATGATAGCGTCCGTATCTACGTTAACCCGGTCGACCGGGGCGACAAGTCCATTTAAACTCACAAATGCTTCCATGTTGGTGCTCCTCCTCAGAATGCTACCGCTAGCACGCAACGTTAGTTGCGCTCGGTAGGCATGTTACGCCTTCACTTCGGTTTTGAAATCCCATGTACGAACATCGACGAAACGACCTTGTACGGCAGCTGCCGCAGCCATTTCCGGCGACACGAGGTGCGTGCGTCCGCCGCGGCCTTGACGGCCTTCGAAGTTACGGTTGGAAGTCGACGCGCAGCGTTGGCCCGGCTTCAGAACGTCGGGGTTCATCGCGAGGCACATGCTGCAGCCGGCGTCGCGCCATTCAAAGCCAGCTTCGGTAAAGATTTTGTCAAGGCCTTCCTTCTCCGCTTGAATCTTGACGCGGCCAGAGCCCGGTACGACAATCGCCGTAACGTTAGAGCTAACTTTGTGTCCGCGCGCGACGGAAGCCGCCGCTCTCAAGTCTTCGATACGTCCGTTCGTGCAAGAACCGATGAAGACATAGTCGATCTCGATATCGGTCATCGGAGTGCCCGGTTTAAGGCCCATGTAATCCAACGCGCTTGTCGCGGCTTTACGTTCGTTCTCAGTCGGAAGGTTCTCCGGAACCGGTACGGAGGACGTGATGCCAGTTCCCATGCCCGGGCTCGTTCCCCAAGTGACTTGAGGAATCAACGATTCGACGTCGAAGTCAATGACTGCGTCGAACGTCGCGCCTTCATCCGTGCACAGCGCTTTCCACTGCTCGACGGCCGCGTCGAATGCGGCGCCTTGCGGAGCGTATTCGCGACCGCGCAAATATTCGAAAGTCGTTTCGTCCGGAGCGATAAGACCGGCGCGTGCGCCGGCTTCGATGGACATGTTGCAGACGGTCATACGTTCTTCCATCGACAGCTCGCGAATCGCTTCTCCTGTGTACTCCATGACATAGCCAGTACCGAAGTCCGTGCCGTATTTCGCGATCAGGCCGAGGATCATGTCTTTTGCGGTAATGCCTGGTTGGCGTTTGCCGTTAAAACGAATGACCATCGTCTTCGCCTTCGCTTGCTGCAAGCATTGCGTCGCGAGCACGTGCTCGACTTCGCTTGTTCCGATACCAAACGCAAGCGCTCCGAATGCGCCGTGCGTGGACGTATGGCTGTCGCCGCAAACGATCGTTTTGCCAGGATGGGTCAAGCCGAGTTCCGGTCCCATAACGTGAACAACGCCTTGATCGATCGTGTTCAAGTCATACAGCTTAACGCCGAACTCTTGGCAGTTGGCCGTCAAAGTGTCGACTTGCTGCTTGGAGATTGGATCCGCAATGTTGAAACGGTCTTTCGTCGGAACGTTGTGGTCCATCGTCGCGAACGTCAGATCAGGACGTCTCACTTTGCGTCCGGACATGCGCAGGCCTTCGAAGGCTTGCGGAGACGTTACTTCATGCACCAATTGCAGATCGATATAGAGGATGCTAGGCTTTCCCTCTTCTGCGACGATGACGTGATTGTTCCAAATTTTCTCGAACATAGTTTGTTTGCTCATGTCTTCAGTTCACCCCAATAGTTCTCTTTTATCTTGACATTATATTATCATTTTATCTTTCATTGTTCCAAGATATAATATCTATAAGGTTGATAGTTGCAATCTATAACGAGAGGGCCGAATACTATGGAATTCAGGCAGTTGCTCTACGCGATTCAGATCGCCAGCGAGAGAAACTTCTCCCGCGCCGCCGAAAAACTGCATATCGCCCAGCCTTCGCTTAGCCAACAGCTTTCCAAACTGGAGAAAGAATTGGGCGTGCTCCTGTTCAAAAGAAGCACCAATTCGGTGGAGCTTACGCACGCGGGCTCCGTCTTCGTCGAGAAAGCCCAGCAGATCGTCGATATGGCCGATCAACTCCGACGGGAGATGGAGGACATCGCCGAGATGCGCAAAGGTCGTCTCGTCGTCGGCAGTCTGCCGATGACCGGGTCCCACGTCCTTCCATACGTGCTCCCTGTATTCCGGGAAGCTTATCCGAACATCGAGGTCGTATTAATTGAAGAATCGACCAAAGTGCTCGAGCAATTGACCGCAAGCGGCGGAACCGATGTCAGCCTGCTGTCGTTGCCTCTGATCGAGCCGTCGCTCGCCTACGTGCCTATGCTTGAAGAAGGGATATGTCTAGCCGTCCCTCCCGATCATCCACTCGCGGCTCCAGAACACCGGAACTCGGCGATTTCCGTAAAAATGCTGCGTGACGAGCCATTCGTGCTGCTGAAAAAAGGGCAGGGCTTCCGGGCCATTGCCCACGATCTGTGCTCCGCCGCAGGGTTCGATCCGCGCGTCGTCTTCGAAAGCGGGAACATCGAAACCGTCCAGTCTCTCGTCGCAGCCGGCATGGGCATTGCGTTCCTTCCCAAGATGGTCACACGCAACGACTGGCAAGTACGCGCGCCCGTCTACTTGAAGCTGGAAGGCGATCCGACGCGCACGCTTGTCATCGCATTTCGTAAAGGCCGATACCTGTCCAATGCGGCCGAAGCGTTCATCGCGACTTTCCGCGAGACGACCGAGAAAATCGCGACAAGATATTAGCAATTACGTCGCCGGACGGTACGATCCGGGAGCTTGACTTGGCTTTTGGCGATGTCGTACCGTATGGGGGTACTATTGGGGTGTTGGTTAGGGGTTTCGGTGATAAAGCACCGTGTGGTGGTACAATTGGCACGCTTGGCGAGGCCATACATCGTATTCTGTGTTCCGTTACCTCTGCCGCTATCCCCGCAACTCAGAAGAATGCAGCCAGTTAGCCATTTAGCGGTCTCGCTGACCGTTACATCGCCTTTTTCCCCACCATTCAGCACTTTAGCAGTCTCGCAGACCGTTACACCAACTATTTCCCCACCATTCAGCACTTTAGCAGTCTCGCAGACCGTTACATCGACTTTTTCCCCACCACTCAGCACTTTAACGGTCTCGCAGACCGTTACATGGACTTTTTCTCGACCATTCAGCACTTTAACGGTCTCGCAGACCGTTACATGGACTTTTTCTCCACCAATCAGCTCTTTAACGGTCTCGCAGACCGTTACATGGACTTTTTCTCCACCAATCAGCTCTTTAACGGTCTCGCAGACCATTACACCGACTTTTTCCCCACCAATCAGCACTTTAGCGGTCTCGCAGACCGTTAAATCGTTGTACACCACCAATACTCCGACGGTATCCCCTCTACTCAGAAGATTGCAGCGTACTCGCCAAGAACCCGGTTGTCTGAGCGACGGGGATAGCGGCAGAGTGATCGGTGTTGGAACGGTATCTGTCTGAGCGGCGGGGATAGCGCCAGAGTGATCGATGTTGGAACGGTATCCGTCTGAGCGACGGGGATAGCGCCAGAGTGATCAACGTTGGATAGGTATCAGTCTGAGTGACGGGGATAGGGACAGAGGCAAATAAGGTGGAGACTGCTCCTATCTGAGTGGCGGGGATAGCGGCAGAGTAACTGTGAGATGGGTTGCCAATCGGTTAATCTGCGCTACAGACAGCTCTCCTCACTCGTAAATATTCGGACGACGATCTGCGAATACCGGAATGCGTCCTCGCACTTCGTCGACGAGATCTAGATTGATCTCCGTGACGAGAATCATTTCTATCTCTTCCGCTTCCGCGACTACTTCGCCCCATGGATCGATGACCATAGAGTGGCCGAAGAAATTCGAGCCTCCGCTCTCGCCAACCGTGTTGCAGGAGACGACAAACATTTGGTTCTCGATCGCGCGCGCTTGCAGCAGCGTTCTCCAGTGATGCAGGCGGGGATGGGGCCATTCGGCGGGCACGAACAGGATTTTCGCTCCACTCAGAGCGAGCTTGCGTGCCAATTCTGGGAAGCGGATATCATAACAAATCATAGCGGCGGCGGGTACACCTTCTAGATCGAAAGCTCCCGGAGTATCCCCCGCTTTCAGATGCAAATGCTCGTTCATCAGTTGAAATAGATGAATTTTGCTGTACTCGGCAACTTCAGCACCCGTCCTATCGAAAATATAAAGCGTGTTCGTTACGGAATCTCCGCGTAGTTCGGCGATCGAACCGGCAATAACGACGATCTCGTGCGCACGGCAGAACTCCGATAAAATCGCCTTCGTCCGAGAAGCGTTCGGGTCCGCCAACTCGCGGATTTCCGTCAACGCATATCCCGTGTTCCACATTTCCGGCAAAACGACGATATCCGGCTTGGGTTCCAGCGAAGCCGCATCTTCCAATTTCGCTCTCATCTTAGCATAATTGGATTCCGTATTGCCCGCTTCAATATTCATTTGAACCAATGCGAGACGCAATGGGCTACTCATATCGCTCCACTCCCGTTCCATGTATCTGCATGCTTGTATGCTCTCCATCCTACTGCATCCATCTTTAGAGAGCAACAACCCGATAAAGAATCATACCATTCCGACCACTAAACCCCGATTTTTTTCAAAAATGTCCGTCGATTCCGTTGCCGAGCGAGTCTCATTGTGCTACATTCATCCTATCCTATTTTAAGCATGACGGAGCGTGACGAAATAGATGAGCTTTACGATTACACCGGCCAAACGGATGCAGGGTTTACCGGAACAATTTTTCGCGGCGCTCGTCGCCAAAGCCAACGCCAGAGCGGCTACCGGTCGTGATGTCATCAACCTTGGCCAAGGCAATCCCGATCTGCCGACGCCCCAATCGATCGTCAATCGGTTGAAAAACGCAGCGGACAACCCCCAATACCATAAATATCCGCCTTTTCGCGGTTTTCCATTCTTAAAGCAAGCTGTCGCCGAACGTTACAAAACGGATTACGGCGTCGACTTGAATCCCGATACCGAAGTGGCCGTCTTGTTCGGAGGCAAGTCGGGACTTATCGAGATCAGTCAAGTTCTGCTCAATCCCGGCAACGTCTGCCTCGTGCCCGATCCCGGATACCCCGATTATTGGTCTGGTGTCGCGCTCACAGGAGCGGAGATGGCTTTCATGCCTCTAAAAGAGGAAAACGAATTTCTGCCTGACTATTCTCAAATCCCGGCCGGCGCGATCGATCGCGCGAAGCTCATGTTCTTGAATTATCCGAACAACCCGACTTCGGCTATCGCCACTCCCGAATTTTACGAGGAAACGGTCGCGTTCGCCCGCAAGCACGGCATTGTCGTCGCCAGCGACTTCGCCTACGGCGCGATCGGCTTCGATGGCAAGCGCCCGATCAGTTTCCTCGAGACTCCGGGAGCAAAAGAAGTTGGCGTAGAGTTCTATACGCTGTCCAAAAGCTACAACATGGCCGGTTGGCGCGTCGGATTCGCGATCGGAAACCCGCAAATCATCGAATTGATCAATTTGATTCAAGATCATATGTATTGCAGCCTGTTCGGAGGCATTCAAGAAGCTTCCACCGAAGCGTTAACCGGATCGCAGCAATCGGTTCGCGATCTAGTAGCGACTTACGAAAGCAGGCGGAATGCCTTATACGGCGCACTAGACGAGATCGGTTGGAAAGCGACTAAACCTGCTGGTTCCTTCTTCTGCTGGCTTCCGGTCGCGAAAGGCCACACTTCGATGTCCTTCGCCGATTTGCTGCTCGAGCAAGCCGACGTGGTCGTCGCGCCGGGTTCAGGTTTCGGCGTTTCCGGAGAAGGTTACGTCCGGCTCGGACTTTTGACATCCGAAGACCGCTTGCGAGAAGTCGCTGCACGAGTCGGACGTCTGGGTCTGTTCTAAAACCATTTCTCCCGTCGCTCGTTTCTTTACAAGCCTTACCGCGCATGGTATTCTTAACATATTCAAGCGCCGAACTCGGCGCCGCCATACGAACGCATTGACGGGAAACGAAGCGGACCCGGACACGACCAGAGAGTAAATTTCCAGGCTGAGAGAATTTACCTGATCCCCCGCCTCCCCCATCCCCGAGCGGCCGGCGATGAGCCGGACAGACCCTGCTGTTATCAGGAGCATAAGAGGACGGATGCCTCTATTTACAGGCGCCGTCAACGAAGGTGGTACCGCGGAAGTTAAACTCCCGTCCTTTACGAGGACGGGAGTTTTTTGTTTTTCCGAAGGGACGGCGTCTTCGCGAAGAGATTTGCGTATTAGTTGCATTTCGTGCAATTAATTGGCCGCTTTCAAATGGAATAGTCCAACTAATTGTACTGAGTACAACTAATTGACCCATTTCTCTGCCAAACACGTCTACCGCCTTTTATTAGTTGTACAAAATGCAATTATTCTCGAAAACAACCACTCTCCGACATATTTAGTTGTATGCTATACAACTATTTTTCCGAAGGGGAGCGCCTTTCAGGTCGCGAGTGTGATTAGGAGTTGAAAACATGGCTAAACGTATTGTAGTGAAAATCGGCAGCAGCTCGCTCACCTCCGCGGAAGGCGGCCTGAACCGGGAACAGGTTCAATTCTTCGCCGACGAACTCGCGTCTTTGCACGCTTCCGGGTGTCAAGTACTGCTTGTGACCTCCGGCGCGATCGCCGCCGGCTTCCGCCGTCTCGGCTATGCCGCAAGACCGAAGCTCGTGCACGAGAAACAAGCTGCGGCAGCCGTCGGTCAGGCGCTGCTCATGCAGGCTTATCAGGAAGCGCTAAATGCAGGCGGCGTCATTGCCGCTCAAATTCTGCTTACTCGCCCGGACTTCAGCAATCGGGGACGGGCGCAGAACGCGACGAGGACGATCGAGGAATTGCTGAAGCAAAAGGCGATTCCGATCATTAATGAGAACGACACCGTCGCAGTCGACGAAATCAAGTTCGGCGAGAACGACTCCCTATCGGCGCTCGTCGCCAATCTCGTCAAAGCGGACGGCTTATACATCCTGACCGACATGGACGGTCTGTATACGGGCGATCCGCGGAAAGTTCCCGACGCCGAGCGCATCGAACGCGTCGAGACGCTGACCGAGGAGCTATACCGGATGGCCGGTGGCGCCGGCTCCTCCGTCGGAACCGGCGGCATGCGCTCCAAGCTCGAAGCAGCTCGCATCGCCATGCAAGGAGGCGTACCCGTATTCGTCGGCCGAATTTCCGAGCTCGGTGATCTGCGTGCTGCCGTGGACGGCACCGGCAAAGGCACTTATTTCACTTCTTCGCTTCAATCCTTGTCCGCCAAGAAGCATTGGATAGGCTTTCTCTCCGATCCGCAAGGCAAGATCGCCGTGGACGCCGGAGCGGAAGAGGCCTTGCTGAACCGCGGACGCAGCCTGCTTCCCGCAGGTATCACCGCCGTTGAGGGCGATTTCCACCCCGGAGAAGTCGTCGAAATCGTGAACGCCGATGGACGCCTTCTCGGCAGGGGCGTTACGCAATACGCCGCATGGCAAGTGACCGCCGTCGCCGGTTTATCAAGCGAAGAAGCGCAGAAACGCATTGACATCGCGCGCATCGAAGTTATCCATCGCGACGAATGGGTCGCATCCACAAACGTTAAGGAGGCTCACGCGAATGAGTGAAGTAATCGCGAAATCCAAAGCGGCCAAAGAAGCCGCCACCGTGTTGAACACACTGACGACAACCCAGAAAAACGAAGCCCTGCTGCTGATGGCGGACGCTCTTACCTCCGAGCAGAATCGCCTGCTCGCCGCCAACGCCGAAGATATTGAACGCGGACGCGCGCAAGGCACGTCCGAATCGCTCCTCGATCGTCTTAAGCTTACTCCGCAAAGGCTAGCAGCGATCGCGGACGCCGTCCGGGAGATCGTGGAGCTCCCCGATCCCGTCGGCGAAGTCATCGCCGCTTTCGACCGTCCGAACGGATTGTCGATCGAACAGCGCCGCGTTCCACTCGGCGTCATCGGCATCATTTACGAAGCTCGCCCGAACGTCACCGTCGACGCCGCCTCCCTGTGCCTGAAGACGGGCAATGCCGTCGTGCTGCGCGGCGGTTCTGCCGCGTTGTCTTCCAACCGGAGCATCGTCGCCGTGCTGCGCGAAGCGTTGTCGCGTTCCGCCATTCCCGAGGATGCGCTGCAGCTGATCGAAGATTCGGACCGCAAATCGGTCGACGAAATGCTCAAGCTGAACGGTCTGCTCGACGTCATCATTCCGAGGGGCGGAGCATCTCTTATTCAGAACGTCGTGCAGAACGCAACGGTACCGGTCATCGAGACTGGCGCCGGCATCTGCCATACGTATGTCGACGAGTCCGGAGAGTACGCGATGGCTGAAGCGATCGCCCTGAACGCCAAAGTCCAGCGACCTTCCGTATGCAATTCCATGGAGACGCTGATCCTGCATGAAACGTTCGCGCGCAAGCACTTTGCAGCTCTTGCGGACAAATTCCGCGAAGCCGACGTCGCGCTGAAAGGCTGCGACCTTGCCCGCGTGCTCGTTCCGTCGATTGAATCGGCTAGCGCCGAAGATTACGCGACAGAATATAATGATTACATTTTGAACGTCAAAATCGTAAAAGATTTAGATGAAGCGTTAATCCATATCCGCCGTTTCGGCACGCAGCATTCCGAATGTATTGTGACGGAAAACTCGGCGAACGCGGAACGGTTCCTGCAAGAAGTCGACGCAGCTGCCGTCTACCACAACGCCTCTACCCGTTTCACCGATGGCTTCGAATTCGGTTTCGGCGCGGAGATCGGCATCAGCACGCAGAAGCTGCACTCGCGCGGGCCGATGGGACTGCCTGCTCTAACTTCTACAAAATATCGCATCGTCGGCTCGGGACAAATCAGAACGTAAGGAGCGTGACAGCATGTCTAATCTTTCCATCTCCTCCCCTCTCGCGGGAGTCAAACTTTGTTTCTACGGTGCAGGATCGATGGCGGAAGCGATTCTTCGGGGTTTGGTCGAAGCTAGTTTGACCGATTCCAAAAACATCGCCGTCATGAACCGTCAGAACGCGGAACGCCTGCTTGAACTGGAACGTTCGTACGGAGTCATTCCCGCATCGACAGACGAACTCAAGCACGAAGCGTTATCCGCGTCGGACGTGATCGTTCTCAGCATGAAGCCGAAAGATGCTGCCGCCGCGATCAAAGCGCTCGCGCCTTTGCTCCGTCCGGAGCAGCTGATCGTATCGGTTATTGCCGGCCTTTCCATCTCCACGATTCATCAACTGCTAGGCCGCGGCCAACCGGTCGTCCGCACGATGCCGAATACGTCGAGTACGATAGGATTAGGCGCGACGGGCATCAGCTATTCCGAATCCGTGAACGCAAGTCAGCGCGAACTCGCTCTGGCGATGTTTGGCGCTATTGGGTTGACCGCCGTTGTCGAAGAACCGCTGATCGAAGCCGTCAATGGCGTATCCGGCAGCGGTCCGGCATATGTATATTATTTGATGGAAGCGATGATCGAATCCGGCATTCAGCTCGGCCTCACGCCCGAAGCGGCCAAGGATCTGACTGTGCAGACAGTACGAGGTGCCGCTGAGATGGTGTTCGCCACCGGAGAAAATCCCGCTGAGTTGCGCCGCAAGGTGACGTCACCGAACGGGACCACCGAAGCGGCGATTGCCACGCTCGATCGTTACGCGTTCCGGGAAGGCATGAACAAAGCGATTCTTCGCTGTGCGGAAAGAGCACGGGAGATGGGCGATGCCATTCGCGAGGAAGCTGTCAAAGGCTAAACCGCATAATCGTCTTAAGCCTATCGTCGCTAAAGCTTATATAGAAAGAAGGGATATCCGAGTGAGCCATAGCAACCATACTTACAGCCATGCCACATATAGACTTTACGACGACAAAGCCGATTTCGCCAAAAAAGCTCAAGGCATTGCGGTCGGCTTAACTGTAGGCAGTTGGACCGACTTGCCCGAAGCGGCCAAAGAACAAATGCAGAAGCACCTTGGGCAAGTCGTCTCCGTCGATGTCCACGAGCCCGCCGACGCTCAGCCAGGGCAACGTTACGCGGATATTACGATCGCTTATCCGGATCTGAACTTCAGCCGGGACATTCCGGCTTTCCTCGTTACCGTGTTCGGCAAGCTGTCGATGGACGGAAAAATCAAACTGATTGACATCGCCCCTTCGAGCGATTTTCTCAGTGCGTTCACCGGTCCGAAATTCGGAGTTCAAGGCGTTCGCGACCTGCTCGGCGTTCACGACCGCCCGCTCGTCATGAGCATCTTCAAATCGGTCATCGGCCACGATCTGGCCAACTTGCGCGAGCAATTCCTGCAGCAGGCACTTGGCGGCGTCGACCTGATCAAGGACGATGAGATTTTGTTCGAAAATCCACTAACACCGTTAGAGAAAAGAGTGGAGGCCTGCGCAAGCGCGGCTAGAGAAGCCGAGCAAGCGACCGGGCAGAAACTGATCTACTTCACCAATCTGACCGGACCGACGTTCGAGCTAAAAACAAACGCCAAACGCGCGATCGCGGCTGGAGCGAACGGGTTGCTGTTTAATGTGCTGGCCTATGGATTCGACGCACTGGCGGAACTGGCCGCCGATCCGGACATTAACGTGCCCATCGCAGCGCATCCCGCTATGGCTGGCGCGTTCTATCCATCGCCGCACTACGGAATATCCGCGCCGGTGCTGCTTGGCAAGCTGATGAGAATCGCGGGGGCGGACCTGTCCTTGTTCCCATCTCCTTACGGCTCGGTCGTCATGCCCAAAGCGGAAAATCTCGCGGTCATGGAAGATCTGCTTACGCCTGCGCTGCCTCAGAAGACTTCGTTCCCAGTACCTTCCGCCGGAATCCATCCCGGACTCGTCCCTCTTATAATGGGCGATTTCGGGCCGGATGTCGTCGTAAACGCCGGAGGAGGCGTACATGGCCATCCAGGTGGCGCCGCGGCTGGCGGACGAGCGTTCCGTCAAGCCGTCGATGCCATCAAGCTTGGTCAGACGCTTGAACAATATGCGGAAAAACATGAAGAGCTTCGCGTCGCTATCGAACGTTGGGGGGTACGTACATCTTGAGCGGTTCGACATCATTGTTCCCTAGGAAACCCGTATTATTTTGTGATTTCGATGGCACGATTACGATGAACGACAACATTATCGCCGCGATGAAACATTTTAACCCGCAAGGTTGGGACGCTATCGTGCAGGAGATCATCTCCGAGACGAAGTCGGTTAAGCAAGGCGTCGGCGAGATGTTCGCCCTTCTCCCTTCTTCGATGAAGGAAGAAATCAAGGACTATATCATAACGAACGCGGGCATTCGCGACGGCTTCCCGGAGCTGCTTGCCTGGTGCAAAGCGCACGACGTGCCTTTCTACGTCACGAGCGGCGGGATCGATTTCTTCGTCTACCCGCTGCTAGATCCGTTCGGTATTCCCGCGGATCATATTTACTGCAATGGCAGCGACTTCAGCGGCGATCAGATCCGCATCACCTGGCCGCACGATTGTGACGAGTATTGCGACAACCGTGGCAACTGCGGCATGTGCAAAACCGCGGTCATCCGCCGATACTCGCAAGACGAGTATTATCGCATCCTGATCGGCGACAGCGTCACCGATTTCCCAGGCGCGAAGATCGTGGACCTCGTCTTCTCGCGGTCCCATCTGACGGACAAATGCCGGGAACTCGCCCTCCCGCATATTCCGTTCGGCACTTTCCATGACGTCATTCGCCATATCGAGCGAGGAGGGATACAATCATGAGCTTCGCCAGCATAACAACGGAAGAGAAACGCCGCGTGCTCGGCGAATTTACCGAGGTGAAAGCGGAGTTCGCGTCCCGAGGCTGGTTCGCGGGCACTGGAGGCAATCTGTCTATGCGGATTGGCTCCTATTCGCAGGACGATTTTTTTTTCGCCGTGACGGCCAGCGGCAAAGATAAAACCCGTTCGACGCCGGAAGATTTCCTGTTCGTCGATCAGGACGGCAAGCCCTGCGAGGCTACAACGCTCAAGCCTTCCGCCGAAACCTCGCTTCATCGCGAGATTTACCGGCTGACGGGCGCAGGTGCCATTTTCCACATTCATAGTGTCTTCAACAATATCGTCTCCGAATGGTTCTGGGATCGCCGCGCCGTGCCGATCGAAGGAGTCGAGCTGATCAAGGCGTTTAACATTTGGGAAGAAGACGCCCGCATCGACGTACCGATTCTGACCAACTACGCCGACGTCCCCCGCATCGTCCCGGAAATTACCGAGCGTCTCGACCCTCGCGTCCCTGGACTGCTGATTCGCAAGCACGGCATATGCGCTTGGGGCAAAGACGCTTTCGAAGCGAAAAAGCATTTAGAGGCTTTCGAATTTCTATTCGAATACGTCTACCGCTTGGAACTGTTAAAAAATCGCGCATAATGTTCGCATAAGAAAAAATCCACTCCGTAACCTTGTCGCTCGAACTAGGTTAAAGAGTGGATTTTTTAGCGTCCTGCGCGAAACTTCTGGCCGTGAAGGCGGGCTTCCTCCACGTTCGTCACGCGGTTGCGGCTCCATTCGAGGAGAATCCGGTCGATGTAACGGAAGCTCAGCTTGCCCGCAAACACCGATTCTTTCAGCGCGAATCGAATCAGTTCCTCCGGATACTGGTCTTGATCGAGCCAGCCGTTCATAATCTCGTACTCCGTCGGGGTGATCGGACGGCCAAATTCCTGCTCGAACAGGACGAACAAATTGCGCGGAGCGACAGCGGCCGATGTAGGCGGAATCGTACCCGCCGCTGCCGCTTCCGATTGCCCGGAAAGGCCCCCCGCGCCCTCGCGCCCTGCGCGTAGAGGCAGCTCTCCGGCAGCGAGCAAAACGCCGATCGCCCTGAACAGTCCGGAGAGATTATACTTCTCCGATTGTACGCCTGTCAGCGGATCGTATACTTCGTCAATCGTCACGAAGCCGAGTTTCATCAGCTTCTGCATCGTTTGCGCGACAAGCGACGGTGAACAGCCGAGCCTCTCCTGAAGCTGCTCGATCGTCGGAAATTCATTCTGCTCAAGCTGGCGATACGCGAGGAGATGAAGCAGCAGCATCCCTTCCGTATCGTTGAGCTTAAGCGCCCTATAGGTACGTAGGATCGCATAAGGAATGCTGACGGAGCCGTCCATATAAGCATCCGCCAATCCCTGCGCCAACGCGTTGCGATCGTTCATCTCTCGTGTCACCTCATTCCATTCTCGTTACGGATATAGCCTGTACAGCGTCCGCGGGAACGCGATCGTCTCGCGCACGTGATCCAAGCCGCATATCCAAGCCACGACCCGCTCCAGCCCCAAGCCGAAGCCGGAGTGCGGGACCGTTCCGTACTTGCGCAAGTCCATATACCAGCCGTATGCCTCTTCCGTCAGCTCATGCTCCGAGAACCGCTCCGCTAACAATTCGGGATCGTCGATGCGCTGCGAGCCCCCAATAATCTCGCCGTACCCTTCGGGCGCGATCATGTCCGCGCACAGCACCACTTCTGGACGGTTCGGATCCGGCTTCATATAGAACGCCTTAAAGCTTGCCGGATAGTGGGTTATAAACACCGGACGGTCGAACTTCTCGGCGATTGCCGTCTCGTGCGGAGCGCCGAAATCTTCTCCCCACGGCAGCTCCATGCCGATCTCCTTAAGCAGATCGAGCGCTTCGTCGTACGTGATGCGCGGGAAAGGCGGCTTCACGCGCTCGAGCGCGGCAACGTCACGCTCCAACACGGACAATTCGGCCCGGCATTTGGACAGAATGCGATCCACGATATAACCGATAAATTGTTCCTGGACGTTCAAGTTCTCTTCATGATCGACGAACGCCATCTCCGGCTCGATCATCCAGAATTCGATCAGGTGACGGCGGGTTTTCGATTTCTCGGCACGGAACGTCGGTCCGAACGAGTACACTTTCCCTAACGCCATTGCTGCCGCTTCCATATACAGTTGTCCGCTCTGCGTCAAATACGCATCTTCGTCGAAATATTTCGTATGGAACAGGTTGGTCGTCCCTTCGCACGAAGATGGCGTCAGGATCGGCGGATCGACGAGGGTAAAGCCGCGTTCGTCGAAGAAACTTTGAATAGCGGAAATAATCTCCGCTCGTATGCGAAGGATCGCGCGCTGACGTGGAGCACGCAGCCATAGATGGCGGTGATCCATCAGAAAATCGACTCCGTGCTCCTTCGGGGTAATCGGGTAATCCTTGGCGATCTGAATGATCTCGATGCCCGTCACGGACAACTCGTAACCGGAAGAGCTGCGAGGCTCTTCCCTCACGATTCCCGTCACGTAAAACGAGCTTTCTTGCGTCAGTTGACCGGCTTTCTCCCAAACCGCTTCGTCCACTTCCGCCTTGACCAATACGCCTTGGATGAAGCCCATGCCGTCGCGAATTTGCAGAAACTGAATTTTACCGCTCGAACGCTTGCGCGTCAGCCATCCTCCGAACGTAACCGATTGTCCGACGAATTGGCCGATCGAGGCTAAATCTACGCGTGCCATCCCTTTACCCCTTCCTTATAGTTCGCTTGAATCGGCTGCTAACTTGTTAAGAACAAGTTTATACGTATCCCGCGCGATGAGCAATTCTTCGTTTGTCGGCACGACTAGGACTTGAACCGGCGAGTCGTCCGTCGTAATTCGCCGCGGCTCGGACGATCTGACGGCATTTCTGCCGTCGTCGAATTTCACGCCGAAGAATGTCAGTTTTTCGCAGATTTCCTTGCGCAAGACGTCCGAGTTCTCCCCGACGCCGGCCGTGAAGACGATCGCGTCTACGCCGTCCATTGACGCGATATATGCACCGATATATTTGCGGATTCGATAAGCGTACATCTCAAACGCAAGCCGCGCTTTTTCGTTGCCTTCCCTCATCGCCTCGACGACCTCGCGCATGTCGCTGCTAATGCCGGAGACCGCAAGTAAGCCGCTGTGCTTGTTCAACATGGAGTTGACCTCGTTCAGCGTCAAATCTTCCTTATTGATCGTAAACGGTACGACGGCGGGATCCAGGTCCCCGCTTCGCGTTCCCATCATCAGCCCTTCGAGCGGAGTCATGCCCATGCTCGTATCGTAGGACTTGCCGTGCAGAATCGCACAGCAGCTCGCTCCGTTCCCGATATGGCAAGAGACGAGCTTCAGCTCCTCAAGCGGACGCCCGAGAAACTCGGCAGCGCGTTGGCTGACGTAGTCGTGCGACGTGCCGTGAAAACCGTAGCGACGAATTTTGTGTTTGCGGTATAGAACGGTCGGAATCGCATACAAATACGAGACAGACGGCATCGTCTGATGGAACGCGGTATCGAAGACAACCGTCTGCGTGACTTCCGGCAAGTTGGATTCGACGGCAACGATCCCCATCATATGCGCAGGGTTGTGCAACGGCGCCAGATCGAACAATTGACGAATCTCGAATTTCACCTTTTGATCCACTACGACCGATTCGCTGAACGATTCGCCGCCGTGAACGACCCGATGCCCGACCGCCTGAATGTCTTGAATGTTCTTCAGGACGCCGAATTTTTTATGCGTCAGCATGTCCAGCACTTTTTTGATCGCCGTCGTATGGTCGAGAATCTCGCTCACTTCCCGTACCTCGGGCTGATGATCAACTTCATGGGTCAGGATGGACGAATCCATCCCGATTCGTTCCACGCGCCCTTTGGCGAGCACATCTTCCGTAGTCATGTTGTAAAGCTGATATTTAAGCGAGGAGCTTCCCGCGTTAATGACGAGTATGTTCATGTTAGCCGTTCACCATCCTTGTCGTACTTGAAAAATCCGATCCCGCTCTTGATGCCGAGGTGGCCAGCGCGCACTTTTTTCTTCAGCAAAAATGACGGCCTGTATTTTAATTCCCCGTATTCCCGGAACATCCGCTCCAGGGCGGCAAGCACGGAGTCGAGTCCGAAGCGGTCTGCCATCTCCAGCGGACCGTGCTCGAACCGATAACCCATGCTCATGGCGGAGTCGATGTCCTCCGGAGAAGCCACCCCTTCCTCCAGCAAATGCAGCGCTTCGTTAATGAGCAGACAGATCAACCGAGTCGTGACGAAACCCGGAGATTCGTATACCATGACGCCTTTCTTGGCCAAAATATCGTCGATGAACGCTTTCGTTCTGCTGAACGTTTCGTCCGACGTCTGCAAGCCGCGGATAATCTCCACGACATCGATTCGAATCGCCGGATAGACGAAATGCATGCCAATGACGCGCTCGGGAAATTCACTCGCGCCCGCAAGCTCCGTCAAGCTTAACGTCGACGTATTGCTCGCCAGAACGGCATCGTGAGCAACGATTCCGTCGAGTTGCCGGAACACGTCCTTTTTGCTTTCCAAATCTTCGCTGATCGTCTCGATCACTAGATCGCAGTCCGCCAGATACTGCAAAGATGTTTCCATATGTATCCGGTTAAGCGTTAATTTTTTCTCTGCGGCCGTGATCGCCCATCTTTCCATCTGGCGATCGAGGCTTTGCTCCAAAGATTCCTTCGCTTGCTGCAGCTTTTCCGGCGTCTTCTCCACCAGATGAACGTCCAGTCCCTTAACAGCAAGCATCTCGGCGATACTTTGCCCCATCGTCCCCGCGCCTACGACGCCAACGATCTTAAACATGATCCCATCCACTCCAATCCCGTGTTGCGGTGTTCTGTATGTCTACATAAATAATAAGATGATCGTACCCGTTCCGCATTGAGATTTCTCACATTTCGGAACTTCGTCGGGTACTCTCATCTTATCATAATCGGAGCTATTTTGCCGAAGGGGCGAACCATCCCCTAGACCAATTGATCCAGTTCTTAACATAGTTCTCCTGAATCGCCCACTGAACCATCACGACGGACTCTCCCGGTTCAATGCCGACCACTACCGACTGCCGTTCGTTTTCCGGCAATTGGTACGACAAGACCTTCAGGCTGCTTCTGGTTACAAACAAAGCAATATCCTCGTCCTGCGAAGTAAAAGCATCGATCGCGTCGGGTTCAATTCGCTTGATATCGGCCTCGCTTAAGACCGGCGGGTTGTCTTTCACGATATCGGTGTTCGCAAACCGTACGTTGACCGTCGGCCAATCGTAGATGTCCCGAGCGTCAAACTTTCCCTTGATCGGTCCGTTCTCTTTCGCCACCCACTCGTTATTTTCCCTTACGACAGCCCATTGGTCGTAAGCCAATCCAGAATCGCCGGTTTTCAGCGCCTCCGCCAGAGTTACGTTGCCTTCTTCCACCGCGTTCGCGTTCCGTACACGATTCTCGAACGATATAGTTGGCAGCAAGTTGGTCAGCACGCGGCTGGCCTCGACCGGTTTCCCGTTATCGTTCACGTTCGTCGTTTGCAGAATCGTTACGTAGTGATCGCCGGCGTATAGCAGTTTCTCGGTTTTGCGGAGCATCGCGGGTTCCGTCAATTCGCCCTCGTTCTCTTTTTTCTTGCCGCTTTTCCGAGCCACGAGCCTTTGATCTCCTTTGCCCATCGGATCTTCGGTCGCTTCGATATGCCAGAAATTTTGTTTATACGGCATCCAGATTCCGGGGCCGGTACCGATAAGCTGAAGTTGGTTATTCTCAGGGGCCACAACCACAGTGCGGTAAGTGCTTCGAGTGCCCTGGGCGTCGTCTTTCCTCAGTCCAATCACAACCGCGGAGTGCGGGATTGGATTGATCTCGCGTTCGTTTGTCGCCGAAGCGGTTGCACTCGCCTGCTCCGTCGGAAGCGTCGACTTATCGGCTTCTTCTCCAACGGTTCCCCTCCAGCTCCACACCCCGGCCACGACGGCGACGGCCAGTACGAACGAGGCGCCGATCATGCCGAAGCGCAGGAACGGCGGCCTTCTTAATCCCCGTCGCGGATGATCCAGATTCTCATTGATTTTTCGGCGAAGCGCATCGTCGAAACCATTGCGAGACAGCGGACCGCTTCTAAGCTGTTCGAATAGTTCCTTTTCATCCATTGCGGCTCGCCTCCTTCATCTTCGTTAATTTTTGCCGGGCATGAAACATTCGGGATTTCACGGTTCCTTCGGTCACATCCAACACTTGAGCGATTTCTTTTAAGGATAATTGATTATGAGCGTATAAGATAATAACCTCTCTATACTTCTTCGGTAACTCGAGCACCATTTTCCACATCTCATTCACCGCGGCGTTCTCCATCACGTCCTGTTCGACGGAATGCCGCTCCCCGTAATCCTCCACGAAGTCGGACAAGGTCACCTTGCGGAAAAAAGCCGATCTTTGGAAATCGATCGCGGTGTTGCGCGTAATCGTCAGCAGCCAAGTTTTTACCGACGCGTCCCTTCGGAAGGCATGCATGTTGCGAAACACTTTAATGAATACCTCTTGCGTAATGTCGTCGGCCAGATCCCATTTGCGGGTAATGCTGTACGCGTAATTCCAGACTTCCTTCCCGTAAGCCGTCATCAGTTCGTTTAACAAGCCCTTGTTGTCGTCGCTTTCAACCATATATTTAAGGAAATCGAAATTACGTTGGGACTCCAATCTTGCCACCTCTAATCCTATAAACGAATCAAAACCGTATCAGGTTCAATGCTACCATACTTTTTGTCCGAACGCTTTCTTAAGATTCATAAGATTTCCTTAAATTCATGTTAAAAAGGCCGTCCCACGGAATTCCGAATGGAACCCGAGGGACAGCCCCTGAAAGCCGGAAAACGAGTTGCACGAAACGAAATCAAGCCGCTTCGTTCGCGAGAATGTCGCGCAGCTGCTTGCCCGACAACGTCTCTTCGCTGATAAGATGATTGAGCAGCAAATCGAACGCTTCTTTATGCTTGCCTAGCAGACTTCTCGTCTGATTCGTAAGCTCGTCTAGAATCGATGCGTTCTCCGCGGACCATTGCTCTTGGGTCAATGCTTGCGGATGAATAATGCCGAGTTCCGACATGCCCGATTCGATCATCGTTCTTACGATATCGGTCGCTTGGTCGAAATCGCCCTTGGAACCCGTGCTTCTTCCGCCGTAGAAGATTTCCTCCGCGACCGCGCCGCCCAGCGCGATCATGATTTGCTCTTCGAGAACGGTTTTTGTATACAGGTAACTGTCCTGCTGCGGATGATGGCGCACGTAACCGAGCGCTTGACCGCGCGGTGTCAGCGACACTTGCGCGACGCTCTTCGGCCGAACGTTCTCCGCAACGATAGCATGACCAAGCTCGTGGATCGCGACCCGTTCGCGTTCTTCGCGAGTCGTTTCGCGATCCATTCTCTCGCCCATCATGACTTTGTCGATCGACTGCGTCAAATGCGCCATCGACAAGGTTTCCGACTCGTCCCGCATCGCATAGATCGCTGCTTCGTTCATAACGCTCTCGAGCTGTGCCCCGGAAAATCCGAACGTCTCTTCGGCCACCTTCGTTAATGAAACTTCCGTGGCCAAAGGTTTGTTACGCGCATGGAGCTTAAGAATATGCTCTCTGCCTGATTTATCGGGCAGATCGACCTGAATGTGCCGGTCAAACCGACCCGGGCGGAGCAACGCCGGATCGAGCAATTCTTTACGGTTAGTCGCGGCGATCAAGAGCACGCGTACGTTCTCGTCGCCTTGCACGCCGTCCATCTCCGTCAGCAATTGGTTTAAAGTCTGGTCGTACTCGCGATGCTGACCACCGTCCCGTTTGCCGCCGATCCCGTCGATTTCATCGATAAAAATAATTGCGCTGTTGCGCTTCAGCTTAATGGCTTGCTGTCTGGCTTCCTTGAACAAATCGCGAATTCTTCCCGCGCCGACCCCGACGTACATCTCCACGAACTCGCTGCCGGAAGCGGCGATGAACGCGGAATGGGTATACTGCGCCGCGGCTTTGGCGAGCAGCGTTTTCCCCGTGCCCGGAGGTCCCGTCAGTAGGATACCCTTCAGCGGGCGAATGCCTAGCTTCTGAATTTTATCTCTGTACACAAGAAAATCCAACGCTTCCGTTAATTCGCGCTTCGGCTGGTCTTGTCCTCCGATATCGTCGAAGGTCAGAAACTCCGGTTTGCGGGCGATCGCTTTTTTGCCAGCGGCACCCATCGCGAGACCGCCTCTCGAGCGGGAGAATAAGAAAATCACTCCGCCAGTAACCAAACCCATAACGAGCAGTGCAGGCGATATCCCTACGTACAGTAGAAACACGAACAAAACGACGAGGGCTCCGATCGCGATTTCTTTAGCGTATGATCTTATTTTACGCATTTGGCCACGCCCCTAACATGACAGGTTCGCGAGGCAGTACGACGAACTTGGCCGCATTTCCGTCTTTCATCGATATATAGACGTTCGTCTCGTCCATATCCGTCTTGACGGTCACGCCGGGAAATTGTTTGGACAATCCCTCCATCGCATCGCGAATTCCTGAATACTTGTGGTTCTCCATCGCTTCCGCGACGTCGAACAGCGAATAACTCCAAGCTTTCTCAAGAAGCTCGTTGCTAGCGGCAGCCGAAGGCTCCAGCTCTAATTGCTTGGCCCCGATCTCGCTCGCGCCATCCTGTTTGATCTTACGATAAACTTCACCGAGATTGGCGTTCGGGTCGAGCTGAACTTTGACTTTCACGAGCCCGTTCTCCATCTCGACGCGCGCGGAATCTACTCCTTTCACGGAGTTTGCAACGCGGTCCAAAGGTTTCTCTACGCCATAATGGCGATAAGCGAACCATCCGCCGAACAGGATCGCGGCCGTTAAGACCGCGGTTATCGAAATTGGCAGTATTTTTAATTTTTTCATTAAACCGATCCCCCTATATGAAAGTGTTTGGCAACGGCGATCATAGACGGCGTCGGTAACTAGTCAATAATGGTCAAACTCAAAACTCGGTCAGCTGAGTACATAAAATAGTATATCAGTATTTGATAGATGAATCGTTAGACGATGTCTGGGACTAGAGTAAAGAACTGAAAATAAATTCAGCCCCTCCTCATCAAACCGTACTTGAGGTTTTCCCTCATACGGCTTTCCGATGTTCGTCATTCATGTGCATGCAACTTACAATAGCGTTTTAAG
>NZ_VNJJ01000030.1 GCF_007786475.1 Cohnella terricola
ACACCTCTAATCCAGGGGGCTGGCCCCCTGCTATTTATCGCGAAAGAATGCTGTCACAAGCAGCTTAGCAACGGGATTTCTGTATGAGGGTGTTTTCAAACTGCACTTTTTTTGACAACTCCACTTTTAGTAGTTCGAGGAAGTGCCATCCATCACCTATCACCATGTTCACGCATCGGGCCATTCGGTCCTCGGTCCAGCGAAGAAACAACCAAGTTCCAACCAAAAAAATACAACCATGAACCATTGCCTTTAAGCAATAGTTCATGGTTGTAAATTGTTTTTATTACTTGCGAGATGCTGGAGGACTTTTGATACGTTACTGATCGAGAGTGTACATTGTTTAGATGACTTACTTTCTCCAAAATATGCAATTCTAAAGATTCTATCGACATGATGGACTTTCGATAGATGCACTACATTTACTCGATCAACCATCTCAAAATCCTCGCCCGATGATTTTAAAGCTTCTAACCAGTACCTAAGAGTCCCCGGTGCATAGAATAATTCGTCCCAGGTATGAAGGATAATCATGTCCTTGTTTCTAGAATTGCTCTCGAAGAACAAGATGTCCTCCACTGGTAGTTCTATAAGACCTGTCTTTCCTTCTGAGTCCCGGGAGACAGTAAGTCTCCGCATTGGAAGTCCTCCAAACGATTATTTCTTCAGAAGTTCTTTAGGTACATTAGGCTGATTGAAATACCAAATACTAGCTGTCGTTGTTACCAGAATAGTTGCCATAGCTGCAAGAAACGTCGCTAATCGAAAAGCTACTTTTGTTTTCATTTGTATTCACCTCCTCCACCGGATTAATGTCATAGATTGTACGAAATAAGCGGCTGATAAAACCGAAGAGTTAAACAAGAAATTGGTTGAAATCATGAGTGCGGAAATAATCTTAAGTATTGGGTAATATTTTGGTGGTATTCGTGTCTGATTCTCGATTCTTGATGGAGCAAAAAGGATTACGAGTAACAAACTAATTGAATTTAGAATCATTAGAATAGGTTGAGTGAAGTCAGCCATTGAGAATATTGTTATCATGAAGACAGATACTAGGATGCATAATTCCCCTGATTTAATATGGATGCCTCCGGAAACTTGACGTAATAAAGCGTATCCGACAAGGGCTATGATCGTTTCAGTCATTCGATTGGTTAGGAGTGCGACCCCGATGGATAGGATGACGATCGAAATGGCATTAATGAAAGCAACAATCGGAAACTTGAGCACCTCTATACTTGCCGGATGGTCAGGAGCAGCGTGTTTTATGCTCACTGCAAGTTTATGTGCGACTCGTTCAATCATTCTCAGTTTCCTTTCTAATTGTATAGAAGATAAAAAAGAGTAAAGTAATTAATAGAAAGACGATGTCAATATAGACCGACCTCTGCGATGCCAACACCACAAATCCAATCACAATAACGCCAACAAGGCTGTATAGCATAGATCGTTCCCACTTTGGCTGATGTTTTTCAAAGGAGAACGACAACCCTATCCCAAATTTGTATAAAGAAAATGCAATAACGATTCCAATAATCCCCGTTACTGACTGCATAACATATACGCGGTAGAGTTCTTCTTGGAACCATTCAATTGGTTTGCCTGAAATAGCGACTAGGAAAACCTGGAAGAGGATGGTCATCACAGAACCAAAAGCACTGATAAGAGTAGACCAAATCAGCGGCACTCTTAAAACGTTCATTGTAAAAAAGGTTAAGAGTACAAGATTGATGATTGGAACGAGTATGGAGAGCGCAAGTTCCTCCCGCAGAACATAACTTTGTAAACTCATTGTCAATGTTAGAAGAACAATTGACCACATATAGTCAGAAGCCTTAAAACGAAAAATGGCTAGCATGATGGCCACAATCGCATAGCTTTCGAGCATCGAGAAAAACACGAACTCAAGAAATCCCGTAAAAGCATTCATATCGTTGCTCCTAATGTAGTGTAATTTCGAAGTGAAATAAATCGTCTCGAAACCGTAACTTCCAATTACAATTGCAAATATGAACTCATTCCCATCCGGTGATAAGATTCGTCATTATGGAAGGTAATCCCTCCTTTGTGTCGAAGAAAATTAAATCAGACCCTTTAGGAAACCTCCTGAAATTAGGAAATTTCCCGAAGGGTTTTTGTGATTGAACCAGAAAATGCATTAGTGGTCATACGTAATTATATATGACTATTATATGGATTAAAAAATATATATTGCGTCATTTATGAGTTATAAATATAATTATGACATACAATAAAGGGTGTGCTGGAAAGAGAGGCATACTAATCCACTATTGCAGCTAAGAGAAGTGCATCTAAAAAACAGGGAGAGATCGCAAATGACAAAGAAAATGGTGTATGCGTTCGCGGAAGGAAATGCGAAAATGAAAGCTTTGCTCGGCGGAAAAGGCGCGAATCTGGCGGAAATGACTCGTTCCGGTCTGCCTGTTCCTCCCGGGTTCACGATAACGACCGAGGCTTGTCATGCTTTCTTTCAATCGTCCAATCGAATCCCTGATCATCTAATGGAACAAATACAGCTTGATCTTCACCGGCTCGAAGAAGATACAAACCAAAAGTTCGGCGATTCTTCTTGTCCGCTCCTCGTATCGGTTCGATCGGGCTCCGTCTCGTCCATGCCGGGAATGATGGACACGATTCTTAATTTGGGTTTGAACGATGATACTGTGAAAGGGTTGGCGGCGTTAACCGGGAATGAACGGTTCGCCTACGATTGCTACCGCCGGTTAATCCAAATGTTCGGCAATGTCGTTCTCGGGATCGAGTCCTTTCGTTTTGAGATTCTACTTCACAAGATGATGAAAAACAGCGGTGCGGGGCAAGACCAAGAGGTGACGGTCGAAGGTTGGCGGAGTCTGATCGAGGACTACAAGCGATGCGTGAAGACGAACGCGGGACGCGAATTCCCGCAGGACGTACATGAACAGCTCAAGCTGGCCATAGAAGCTGTTTTCAAATCCTGGAACAACCACAGGGCGCAAATTTACCGTAAAATCCACCATATCCCAGACGCTCAAGGTACGGCGGTTAATATCCAGAGCATGGTATTCGGCAATAAGGGCGATGATTGCGGCACTGGTGTCGTGTTTACACGCAATCCGTCAACGGGCGACGGTGAACTGTTCGGCGAATATCTTGTGAATGCCCAGGGCGAAGACGTGGTGTCCGGCGTTAGAACCCCGCAATCCATCGAGACGCTAAAAGATGTGATGCCGAACATCTATGATCAATTGGTACAGGTCTGCAAGAAACTAGAGCAACATTATAGGGATATGCAGGACATCGAGTTCACGGTCGAAAATGGCAAGCTATACGTATTGCAAACGAGGAGCGGCAAGCGTAATGCCCAGGCGGCGTTGAAGTTGGCCGTCGAATTCGTGAAGGAAGGCGTGATCAGTCGCGAAGACGCGCTGCTAAGAATCGAAGCATTCCACCTTGATCAGCTGCTGCACAGGGGTATCGACGAGAGCAAGGATCTTGAGGTACTGGCGACCGGGTTGCCGGCTTCGCCGGGCGCGGCAATTGGCGTTGCGGTATTCGATGCGGATACTGCAGCCGATTGGAGTCGTGCAGGCAAGCAAGTGATATTGGTCCGTCCGGAGACAACGCCGGAAGATATTCATGGCGTTCTGGTGTCGGAGGGTGTCCTAACAAGCCGCGGCGGGATGACGAGTCACGCAGCGGTCGTGGCTCGGGGAATGGGCAAGCCATGCGTTTGCGGCTGCGAAAGCGTACGCATCGATGTCGAAGGGCGTCGGATGTTTGCAGGCGAACGCGTTATCGAGGAGGGAGATTGGATCACCCTTGATGGCGCTAGCGGCAGGGTGATTATGGGTACCGTACCCCTTAGGGAAGCGGCTATGACGACCGAGCTGCGCGAGATTCTCGAATGGGCCGACGATATTCGCAAATTACGCGTTTACGCCAATGCCGACAACCCCGAGGATGCGAACACGGCGCGCGGCTTCGGCGCAGAGGGCATCGGATTGTGCCGGACGGAGCATATGTTCTTTGCCCCTGAACGCCTGGCGGCCATGCAGAGGATGATCATGGCGGAGACGGTAGACGAACGCAAAGCTGCGCTGGATCAGCTCTTGCCGATGCAGCAATCCGATTTCGAGGGCATCTTCCATGCGATGGACGGTCTTCCCGTTACGATACGTTTGCTTGATCCGCCATTGCATGAGTTTCTCCCTAACACAGCCGAGCTTCAGCGCAAGCTGGAAGATGCAGAGTCGACAGCGGAAAAGGCGTTGCTCAAGCGCATGATCCGCAAGGTTCATGAGCTGCATGAATCGAATCCGATGCTCGGGCAGAGAGGATGCAGACTAGGGATAGTCTACCCTGAAATCTACGATATGCAGATAGAAGCCATTTTCAAAGCGGCATCCGCCTGTATGGATAAGGGGATATCCGTTTTACCGGAAATTATGATTCCGCTTGTTGGCCACGCGGCTGAATTGCAACGCTTGCGAGAGTTGGTGGATCGGGCCGCTGAACAAGAGTTTCCTGCCGATAAGAAAAGAGATTGCAAGTATAAAGTAGGAACTATGATCGAAGTGCCTCGCGCCGCCCTAACCGCTCGACAAATCGCGGCTCACGCAGACTTCTTCTCGTTCGGCACCAACGATTTGACACAGATGACATTCGGCTATAGCCGAGACGACGCCGAAGGCAAGTTTCTGACTCATTACATGGACCAAAAGGTTCTTCCGCATAACCCGTTCCAGGTACTGGACTCTGAAGGGGTAGGCCAATTAATCGAATTGGCGGTCGCGGCGGGACGTTCCTTGAAGCCGACGCTTAAGACCGGCTTATGCGGCGAGCATGGAGGAGAAAAAATGTCGATCGCATTCTGCCACGAGACCGGATTGGACTACGTCAGTTGTTCGCCATATCGGATACCGTTGGCCCGTATAGCTGCCGCTCAAGCCGCAATTGAACAGAAGTTCTGGACGGAAATGCGGGAAATGGCAGCGGTGTGATACGAGTGCCGTATCGGTTATAATGAGCAAAGAGGTAAGATATTGCGGGAGGGGAACCCATATCGAATTAACATCCCGTCAATTGGAAATCATCGCGTTGATCCAAAAAAGAGCTCCGATTACCGGAGAGCAAATTGCTGAACATCTCGGCGTAACACGTCCCACCATACGATCCGATCTTGTGCTGCTCGTTATGCTGGGGTTGATCGATGCCAAGCCGAAAGTCGGCTATTTTATCGGCAATACGATAATGAAGCAGAAATCCGACATTTCGGTCGTTACACAGCGGCCAGTTAAAGCAATTATGGGTATCCCGATCGTTCTGCGGGGAACCGCAACCGTGAACGATGCCGTCGTCACGATGTTTCTCGAGAACGTCGGCAGCCTCATCGTCGCGAATGCTTCCGGGGCGTTGGAGGGTATCGTATCGCGCAAAGATTTGTTGAAGGTGACCGTGGGTAATCCCCAGGCTTCGAACGTTCTGCTCAGCATGGTTATGACCCGCTATCCGAACATCGTGACGGTGTCGCCTGACGACAACGTGCACGATGCTATGCACAAAATGATTATGCACGAAGTCGACGGTTTGCCTGTCGTTCTACCGATCGAATCTAGCGAAGGACCGGGCAAAGTAGAAGTGGTCGGCAGAATTACGAAGACGATCGTGATGAAACTACTGTACGACGCGACAGTAGCGAACAATAGGGAGCGGATTGATGTTGAATGAACAAAGCAGCACAATATTCGTATGCTCGGATTCCGTCGGGGAGACTGCGGATGCCGTTGTGCGCGCAACGCTTAGCCAATTCGATGCCGAGAAAGTGAACGTTAAACGTTGGTCGCATATTAAATCGGAAGATGAGATCAGGAATATCATGGAAGAGGCTGCGCGAATCGGCTGCTTTGTCGTTTATACACTCGTTCTACCCGAATTGCGGGAGATGATCCGGCAAGAGGCCATTCGGTTAAAGGTGTTTGCTGTAGACATCATGGGGCCGGTTATGGAAGCATTCGTCCATACTTTTCATTTCGCGCCCAAAGAAACACCCGGCTTGCTTCACCAACTAGATACCACGTATTTCAAAAGAGTAGAAGCGATCGAGTACACGGTAAAATGTGACGACGGACAGGCACAGGCCGACTGGCAGAAAGCAGATATTATGCTGCTTGGCGTATCGAGAACATCCAAAACGCCTCTAAGCATTTTCCTGGCACACAAAGGATACAAAGTGGCCAATTACCCGATCGTTCCAGAAGTGAATCCGCCTCAAGCGATGTTTGAGTTGGGCAATTGCATCTTCATCGGACTAACGATGAGTCCGGAGAGTCTGGTAAGGATACGTGCAGAACGGTTGAAAGCGATGGGCTTGCCCCCAACAGCCGCCTACGCTTCGCTGAAACGCGTAACCGAGGAACTGGAATTCGCTCAAGCTATTTACAGGAAATTGGGCTGCATCGTTCTGGATGTGACGGAGCGGGCGATTGAAGAGACGGCGGGGACGATCGTGGAGCGAATCTCGGAATCTAGATTCATGTACGAGATAAATACTTAAGCCTTCTGTAGAGCGTGCGCATGCACGCTCTTTTCTATATACAGTATGAACGAACATTCCTATAATAAAAGTTTGAAAGCTAAAATCATGTTAACGTCGAAATCGGACATAAGTCAGACGGAGGGCAACATGTACAAAATAGCAATCGTTGACGACGAAGATGAAATCAGGGAAGGCATTGAAGATCTCATCCAATGGGAGAATCATGGTTTTCAATTTATAGGAAGCTTTGAAAACGGGAATGAAGCGCTGAAAGTATTCGAAGATCGGGTCCCCGATTTGGTGCTGACGGATATTTGTATGCCCTATATGGACGGGGTTGAGCTGACTCGCTATCTTGCGGATAAGTATCCGTTGACCAAGGTGATTATGCTGACCGGTTATGATGACTTCCAGTACACCCAGCAGGCGATTCAGCTGAGGGTATATGATTACATTTTGAAACCGTTCTCAGCCAATCAGCTTCGAAGCGTGCTGGATAAAGCCAAACTCGAAATGGATGAAGACAATCGAAAGAAAGAAGACATCCACAAGCTTAAGCTCCAATTGAATCAAAGCTTGCCGCTATTAAAAGAACGGTTCCTCGAAAGCTTAGTCACGGCGCCGATGAAGGGAAAAGAAATAGAGGAGAAGCTGGCATTTTTTAATCTCCCTCTTTCAGGACCTTGTTACGTTGCAATCGTTATCGATGTGGATGATTTCGGTGAACGAGAGTTGTCCCAATCCGTGACGGAACAGGAATTGATGTATTATGCGGTCTACAATATTATCGAAGAAATTATGGGTTCAGATCAAAGTATTGTTTTTCGCAATCGCGAAGACAGAATCGTTGTGATCCTATCCGATGAAGATACATCTAAGGTTCAGGGAACGGCTCAAGCTCTTTCGGAAGAGACGCGGAATAGCGTAGAGAGTTATTTGAGATTTACGGTAACGATCGGCATCGGCAATCCCATCCGTTCTTTGCAAGGAATCGTTCAAGCGTATCAAAGCGCATTGGCAGCGCTAGATAACCGGTTCTTATTAGGGAAAAATAAAGTCATCACGTATCCTGAACTTGATATCAACCAACGTACACACATTGCCATGTACCCGGAGTGGGAGAAAAAGCTGATCCTGGCCGTAAGAACAGGGACGGGCAAAGAAGTCAACGAGGCAATTGAAGACTATATCCGAAATTTAAAAAACGCATTCATTCCGATGAAGCAATGTTATTTCTATATCCATAAAGTTTGCTTGGCCCTCAAGGATACCATGGAGGAATTCGGGCAATTAGAGCTTTTCGGAGATCCAATAGAGCGATTGGCGGAAATAGATCAATACAAAACGTTAGATGAAATAGAACGATGGTTATCCGTCATTTGCAAACAGATTGTCGAATCCGTATCCGGGCAAAGCAACAATTTATCGAAGTCGAAAGTTTTGATGGCCGAGAAATATATCAAAGATCATTTTTCCAACGAATCATTAGCTTTGTCGGATGTTTGTCAACATGTGCAGATCAGCCCGAGCTATTTCGGTACGGTGTTCAAAACCTATACGGGAGAAACCTTCATTGAATATGTAACCCGGATCCGGATTGAGAAGGCGATGGAGCTCCTTAAATGCACCGATCTGAAAACCTATGAAATCGCTCACAATACAGGTTATAAAGACCCTCATTATTTCAGCTTAATATTCAAGAAGAAAGCAGGCGTTTCACCTACGGAATATCGCGGGAGAATCAGGAACGATCCACAGCCTGAAGTGGAGGGGGATTGACAATTGCGCCTGTTCGCGTTTAAACGTATTCAATCGAGTATCGCGGTTGCTTTCTCCTGTTTAATTTTATTAACGACTTTGATATTGAGTTTTATTTCCTATCATTTGTCGGCGGATGCAGTAAAAAAGAAATCACAGGACTCTACCAATGAGATTATCGACCAAGTCAATACAAGCATTAATTCCTATATATCAAGTATGGAATATATATCCGTGATGGCGTTGAATAATGCGGATATTAGAGATTTTATCCGATCCTCAAGTCATGTTAATCTGGTTAGCGATAACGAAACCAGACTGAGAATCAGAGATTATTTCCATTCCGTGTTAAGTTCTCATAAAGATATTACGTCGGTCATGCTATTCGGCGCCAACGGCTCTCTTTATGTATCCGATCGGGACAAACCTAATTTGAAGCCGAATTTGAATGCGAGCAAACAAACCTGGTTCGTAAAAGCTAAGGAAGCACAAGGGTTAGTTGTGGTTTCACCGCCGCATATTCAAAACCTGTATCAAAAAGAATACCGCTGGGTGATCACGTTAAGCCGGGAAATTCGGAGCGCGGATGACAAACAAAGTCTGGGTGTATTTTCAATCGATTTGGATTTCGATGTCATCAACAAAATATGCAACGATATCCGTATAGGAAGTAGCGGCTATCTATTTATCGTGGATGAAGTGGGTAAAATCATCTATCATCCTCAGCAGCAAATCCTTTATAGCAATCTGAAATCGGAAATGATAGACCAAGTTCTTAGTTCCGATACAGGAAGCTTTACAACCGATGAAGGCAATGAAAGCCGGATGTACATGATCAAAAAATCAGGTTATGGCTGGAACATTGTCGGTGTTGCCTATCTGAATGAGCTTGTGAGCAATAAACAGGAGATGCAGCAGTCGTTGTTCCTCTGGGGTTTTGTATGTCTGATGATTGGCTTGGTATTGGCAATCCTGCTCTCTCGTAGATTGTCTAGTCCGGTGAAAAGGCTTGAGGCGTGTATGAGGGAAATTGAAAAAGGCAATTTCGACATCCGATCAGACATCCTTTCGGTCAATGAGATCGGTAAATTGAGTTTACGCTTCAACATGATGATCGGTAAAATAAGAGAACTCATGGATCGTATTATGGTGGAACAAGAGTTTAAACGAAAAAGTGAGATGAAAGCGCTTCAGGCGCAAATTAATCCGCATTTTCTTTATAACACGCTAGGTTCCATTGTTTGGATGGCTGAAAAGAACAAGATGGAAGAAGTCGTAACGATGACCGTGGCGCTAGGCAACTTGTTCCGCGCCAGTATTGGCAAAGGCAGCGAGCTCATTCCCATTCAGGCGGAAATGGAGCATATCAAACATTATTTGACGATCCAGAAAATACGGTACAAGTCTATGGATTATCAAATTCATGTCGACGATCGAATATTGAATTTCAAAACGCTGAGGCTGATTTTGCAACCGCTAGTTGAAAATTGTATCTATCATGGAATCAAATATAAAACCGGTACAGGAATCATTCAAGTGACAGGCGAGCTTATGGAAGATTGTATATTGCTCAAAGTGATCGATAACGGAATAGGGATGCAAGAAGAACAACGGGAACGAATTCTATTACAGGATGAACCCTTCGAGGATAAAGGGGTAGGCGTCACCAACGTTAACGAACGATTGCGTCTTGCCTTCGGCGAACGTTATGGGTTGAGCTATAATAGCGTCCTTGGGAAAGGGACCGAAGTAACGGTCTGCATCCCCATTATCGATTAGGGAAGGCGATTCGATGTTTACGAGAAAAAAGGTATTGCTGATAGGCCTGTTACTAGCCGGCTCATTGTTCATCATCGTATTTGGATTCTTTCATTTCGCTCCGAAAAAAGCATCGGATGTAAAGCCTAAGATTATGATCGTTACCAAGACAAGCGATCCGAACGTGGAATTCTGGCAGGCATTAGCTGCAGGGACCAAAGTTGCGGCGAAGGAGTTCGGGGTTGATATTGAAATTGTAGGTCCACGAACGGAAAGTGATGTAGAGGGTCAAATTAACCTATTAAATACCATCGCTAATTATGGACCACTGCCCGATGCCATTATTCTGGCTCCGATCGATTATGAAGAGATGATGCCAACGATCGAAAAAATAAAAAAAGCAGGTATTGAGCTTGTCACTATCGATTCCTCCGTAAAGAGCGGTTTATCGAGTAGCGCCATCTATACAGACAATATCGCGGCAGGAGACAAAGCGGGGACCGAAGCAGCTGCGTTACTCAGCTCTTCGTCAAGGGTTGCGATTATTAATTCGGATAAAGAGTCATTATCGTTATATGAAAGGGAAAGCGGTGTAAGACAGGCGTTAGCACGCTTTCCCGGAATCCGCATCCTGGACACTTACTTCTGTCATGGCGAGGAGGAGAAGGCTTATGAAATCACGAAAAACCTTCTCAGTGGCCATGATCCGGTTGACGGAATCATTACTCTGAACGAAACGACTACACAAGGCGCTGCTCGGGCCGTAAAAGATTTGGGATTCCAACGAGGGGTGAAGCTGGTTGGATTCGACAGCTCAATTCAAGGAATTAGTCAGCTGGAAGAGGGAGAACTTCAGGCGATCGTTGTGCAGAAACCATTCAATATGGGGTATTTGGCTGTGAAAACATCCGTTAAAGTCTTAAACAAGATGAAAGTCGATTCGCACATCGATACGGGTTCAGAGGTGATTACCCAAGCGAATATGTACACGGATGAGAATGAAAAGCTTCTTTTCCCGTTCGGAGAAAGGTAGTGTGAGGAACAATTGAATAGGAATCGGGTGCTCCTCGGTAGTATTCTTCTAATCGTTCTATCCCTTGCCCTATGGAGTAATAGGGCTGGAACGGGAAGCCATTCCGTCCAACCTATAGTAGATTCGGACAGCAATCTGGCCGCTGGTAAAAGGGTTTATGAAGGCATCATATTGAGAGCGGCCTTAATCGGCGGCGGGACGTACGAGCCTTTGTACGAATCCATTGCGAAATTCGAGCGGGATACCGGTGCCAAGGTAGAGATCGCTTTTAAAGGGAATAATTACGAGTTGGACAAGAAGATCAATCAAGATGTCGTCAAACATTCGATTAACTATGATGTCATCTCGACGCATTCAAACCTTTTTTTGCAGTATGCCGACGATTTAGAACCTTTGAATTCTTGGTTTACGGATGATGAACTCCAAGACTTCTCCCCGTCTATTCTGTATGCCGGAAAGATAGACGGAGATCAGCTCATGATTCCGAGATTGGCGGATATCAGCGTGTATTTTTATCGCACGGATCTGTTTCATGATGAAGCGAACAAAAGTAAATTCAAAGCCATCTACAAATATGATCTAGCCCCGCCTGAGACCTTAGATCAATTGAAAGATATCGCGGTTTTTTTCTCAACGATAGAGTACGGCTTATCCGGCATACAGTTTGCCGGTAAAGAAGAAGCGATCACAGGCCGGTTCATGGAACTTACGCAGGCATTCGGCGGCGACTTTTTCGACGAGAATAAGAAAGTGATTTTGAATGAAATAGGCGGATTAAAAGCTGCCCAGTATTTACGCGATTTGTATTCTGTGGGGGCAATGCCGAAAGACATGCTTAATTACCTCTGGGATGAAGAGGAATATAACTTTGCAAGCGGTAAAGTGGCCATGTATTCGGAGTGGCCTGGTTGGTATTCCACGTTGGATGACCCGACAAGTTCAACCGTAGCAGGGGAGTTCGATGTTTTTCGCGCTCCGGCTGGACCCAGCGGCGTTCATCCAGGCTGGGGCGGTGCCCATGGATTCGCGATTATGAAGTCAAGTAATCATAAACAAGCGGCTGCAGCGCTTGTTAAGTTTTTGACGAGCGAGGAGAACTTGACAAGTGAATCGAAACTCGGTTTTGCCCCCGTTCGTTTGTCCGTATGGGAAAAGGTGTTAAACGATGCCAAGACGGGGGATCCTCGCAAACAGAATTTTTACAAAGTACTGAATACGGCGCTAACGGAGGACTTCCGTACCCCTCCTCCAATTAAACAATGGATTCCCTTGTCTGATATTTTATACCCCTATCTCCAGCGCATCATAGTCGGGGACATTTCCCCCAAGCAAGGACTGGACGCCGCAGCGAAGGAAATTACGAGAATGATGGCTGAACCTGAATGAATCCTATGAAAGACAGAAGCTGCCTCTCCAATATTGGGAAGGCAGCTTTGTCTATGTAAAGTGGAAATCTAGACCATCAACGTGGAAATCTCCATTAACTTTAGATGACAATCCAAGTACTATCTTCATATGAGTTGTGACGATTTAGAGAAATTCTTAGCTGGAGGGCACGTGCATGAAGAACAGTATCGAGTTAACGGCAGAGAACCAAGAAGTCAAAGGTAAGAGCAACGTTGTGGTAGCCCTCCTTAAGCGAAGCGATACGAGTGTAATCGTAGCAACGCTTGTGTTGTTCATCGTATTTGCGATTGGATCTTCAAGTTTTTTATCTTCTTACAATCTATTCAATGTGTTTAGGACCACTTCGTTGTATATGTTCGTGGCTTTAGGTCAAGCCATCGTGCTTGTCATTGGCGGGATGAATTTGTCCTTGGGCGCGATCGGTGGACTCGCGGTCGTGACCGCGGGCGTTGCGATGGACACCTGGGGGCTGCCTTGGTGGATGGGTATCATTCTAGCCATCATCGTCGGCGCTTTAGCCGGATTTATTAACGGAATTTTTATTGTTCGGTTCAAACTGAATTCTTTCGTTGTCACGCTGGCGTCTTCGTTTATCTTCACGGGCCTCGTATTCGGAATTTCGAAAGGGTACCCGTACACCGGAATTCCGAAAGGATTTACTTTGATGGGCAGGGACGGGTTCCTGGGGATCCCCTACTTGTTCTGGCTAATGATCGTGACATTATTCGTCTTGTGGTACGTATTCAAGTACACGGTAATTGGCAGACAAATTCTCGCGACGGGCGGCAATATCGTCGCTGCGAGATATTCGGGCATCAAGACGGATCGGATTATTCTGCTCGGCAACGTATTATCGGGAGTTTTTGCTGCCGTCGCAGGCTTGTTATGGATATCGCGTATGGGCTCGGCTACGCCGGCAACCGGAAGTGATTGGATGATCATTTCGTTCGCGGTTGCGGTCATTGGGGGCACAGCTCTTAGCGGGGGTGCGATCAGCGCCATTGGACTTGGAACAGCCGCGTTGATGATTGCGTTAATCAATAACGGATTAATTATGTTAGGCGCAAATGTGTATTTCGAACAATCCTTCCTTGGCGTCATTATCATGCTGGCGGTTCTAGCCGAAAGCTTCCGTATGAAGCTACATTCATCACGCAAACGCTAAGAAAGGAGAGTTCAATATGCTGGAATTACGGGGCATCAGCAAAATTTTCCCGGGCGTCAAAGCGCTCGATAATGTATCGATAACGTTTCACCCTGGTGAAGTGCACGGGCTTCTTGGGGAAAATGGAGCCGGCAAAAGCACATTGATTAAAATTATATGCGGCATGTACCAACCGGACGAAGGCGAAGTGTTCCTAAACGGCAAGCAAGTACGTTTTGAAAGCTTCCGGGATGCCATGGAACATGAGATCAGTATCGTAAACCAAGAAATCCAAGTCATTCCCCAGTATACGATCGCGGAGAACATCTTCATTGATAAGATCGGTAAATATGCGAAAGCAGGAATCGTAAATTGGAAGCTTATCAATGAGATGGCGGGCAAATATTTGAAGATGGTCGGTTTGGAGTTGGAGCCTACGACCATTATTGGCGGATTGAGCGCCGCCCAGAAGCAGCTCGTGCAAATCGCTAAGGCGCTATCCTCCAATGCGAAGGTACTGTTGTTAGATGAACCTACTTCTTCCTTGACCAAGCATGAAGCGGAATATCTGTTTGAGCTTGTCGCCAAGCTGAGAGAGCAAGGCGTTGTCCTGATATTCGTTTCCCATAAGCTTGAAGAAGTATTGGCGATATGCGATAAGGTGTCCGTGCTTCGCGACGGTAGTTACGTAGGGACCAAAGTGCGGGAAAATTTGACCAAACAAGATATCGTCAAGATGATGATCGGTCGCGAGACCCAAGATCGTTACTTGGGAAAATTGGATATCAACTATGATTGTAAAGTGCTAGAGGTCAAAGATTTATCGCAAGCCGGAAGGTTTAGCAATATTAACTTTGATTTGTACGAAGGTGAAATATTAGGTTTCTACGGACTCGTGGGCTCGGGCCGAACTGAGCTAGCGAAGATCATCATCGGCGAAGATAAGAAAGATTCCGGCGAAATCAGGATTCACGGCAAGAAAGCCGTCCCTGAAAGCATGGCAGACAGTCTGTACAAATACCGGCTTGGCTATGTATCCGAGAATCGCAAGGAAGAAGGTCTCCTGCTAGACGAAAGTGTAAAAACGAATATCGGAATTACGATCTGGAAGAAGATCGTTCATCCGCTTACGCGGAAGCTGAATTTGACATCGGAGAAGTCCGAAGCCAATAGAATGGTCGAAGCGCTCAAAATAAAAGTAACCAGTGCTGATGATATTGTTGGAAAACTCAGCGGGGGAAACCAGCAGAAGGTAAGTATAGCGAAGTGGCTGGCGGCCGGATGCGACATTCTGATCATCGATGAGCCTTCTGTCGGTGTTGATGTCGGGGCGAAGGAATATATACATCAGTTGATTTGGGATTTGGCGAAAGTCGAGAAGAAATCGATTATCGTCATCTCCTCCGATTTGCCCGAGTTGTGTACGCTTGCCAGAAGAATATTAGTGTTCAGCGATTATCGAATCGCAGGCGAATTAAACGACATCAATGACAAATACCACACGTATGACGAGTTAAGCGGTCGCATTGGGCAGTACATGGCTTAGGTTTCAACTGGAAGCACTCCCTGCTTCCGTTTTAATTAAAAATGAAAAGGCTTTCACAATTGAGGAGGAATCAAGATGAGAAAAGTAAAAAAAGCGGGTCTTCTTTCAATGGGTACAGTATTGCTTCTAGGAACGGTATTGGCAGGCTGTGGATCTAACAACTCTAGCAATTCTTCTCCAAGCTCGGCAAAGGCTTCGCCGGCAGCAGAGCCTGCAAAAGCAGCTAATTATAAACTGGCTTGGTATGCATCCGCTCCGCATCCCTATTTCGAAGAAGTGAAAAAAGGCGTAGAAGCATTTGAAAATGACTTCGGCATTCCGGTTGAAAAACAAATCGGGCCGGACTGGAATCAACCAAGTCAGACAGATAATGTACAAGCTCTAGCGGCAAAAGGGTATAAATATTTCTCAATCTATCCATCGGATGGAAGCGGTGCTAACGGACTTTACGAAGAGCTGACTGCGCGCGGCGTGAAGTTCGTCAACTTCGGAGCTTCTACGGTTCTGCCAACTCCTGCATCGTTCTTCGTGGGGACGGACGCCAAAGTAGCGGCCATGCAAGCGACAGAGAAGCTGATCAGCTTGATGGGCGGCAAAGGTAATATCGTAAACGTGCTTGAAGTACTGGAAGACTCGAATACGAAATTACGTAAAGAAGGCGTCGAAGAAGTCGTCAATAAATATCCAGATGTTCATATCATTCAAGAAATTTCCGGCATGAAGAGTACGGAAGAAGCGGTTCAGAAAGTAGACAGCGCAATTGCTGCCAATATCGATAAAGTAGACGGCATTATCGCAACCGGATTTACACCTTCCGTTGCCATCGCTCAGGTTATGGACGATTACAAGAAAAAAGGCGGCAACCGGACGATTCATTCGATCGGCATCGATACGGACCCTATCGTAATTAAAGCCATTAAAGATGGCGTGATGGATGCGACGATTGCACAGAACTCTTACGGCGCCGGATACTTGTCCATGCTATTGCTGAAGCTAATGGCTGACGGTTATTCGCCGAAGGAAGACGCGTACGCGGTTGACGGCGGCATTGTCGTCGTGACGAAAGACAATGTAGATACGTATGAAGGCGATATTAGGGATGAAACGAATAATCTTAAAAATGCATTGTTAGCCACTTATTTGGAAAAGAAATAATATTGGCGAAAAATAGAGCCTAACTCAAAAAAGCCTGTGGTCTAATGTCTAATTCTCACAGGCTTTTTTGCGTTCAAGAAAAACTCCAGGTTCCCAATTCTCAAACTGTCCGTTTCCTCCAATAATATCTTCGTCGATTTGATAAATTGGGAGGTATGGGGTTTATCCCCTGTATATGGACATTATGGTATGATGAAATAGAAAAAAACAGAGGTAGCAAAGGAGAGGCGAACATGTCGAAATCGACGGAATATTCGGAGTCGGGGAATCCGATCTATCGCTATAGTGATAAACAACAGGAATGGCGGCCTCCGGAGTACGGGGAAGATAAATGGATCAAGAAAATCGAAGACCACGTGCGTCAGCATATCGGGGAAATTGATTCCGTATTTCACGAAATCCTATCGGATGTCGTACATATTGACGTCCACTTCATTAAACCGACTCCCGAACGAAATTATTATACTTTAATCACAACTGGCATGAGTTTTTTGCCCATGAATACGCCGGAAGGAGCGGAAGGCTGCGAATACGCGGAATTGATGATTTGCTTGCCGCCGGATTGGCCGATCTCGCAAGAAGATTTAGAAAATCCAGATCACTATTGGCCTATCCGATGGCTGAAAATGTTGGCCCGTTTTCCCCATGACTTCGACACTTGGCTAGGCTGGGGGCATACAATTCCAAATGGAGATCCGGCCCAACCGCTATCGCAGCAAACGGGAATGAGCGGAATCATTTTACTGCCTCCAATTCATGTGGACGAAGATTTTCTTTCGCTAGACATGGGGGATGGGCGGAACTTAGACTTCTATGCCATCATTCCTCTCTATTCGGAAGAACTGGACCTCAAGTTGAAGCATGGAAGCGAACCGCTTCTGGATAAGTTCGACGAATTCGGCATTAGCGAGATCCTCGATTTGAACAGGCGCAATACGTGCAAACAGCAGATCATCTAGAGTTTACTTTTAATAAAAAGTATTGGACAGATGAAGGGTTAAAGCAATTTGCAAGTAAAGATAACTCATTGGATTATTACAAAAAGAAGGGTCTAGAAATTGATTCTCCAGCAGAATATAAAACCAAATAAGCGGGTTACTTAAATATTTTATTTGGAAAAATTAAGTACAGTTAAAGCAATGCATTTTCAGAAGATGATCCCATGGGGTCATCTTTTTTTATGCATATGAGTTGGGCTAAAATGCGTCCGATCCGCCGATCTATCAACAAAAGTTTATTGGGGACTATTCTTGCTGCGACCGCTGCGGCTCAAGCTTAAAGCAACCCCAATGTGGTTGGGGCTGCTTCAACATATTCCGCTCTATGGAACAATTTCAAATACGGATCCTTCGTGGTAATCGGCCACTTTCATGGAGCCGTAAACCCCTAAATACAATTTGGTTTGATTCATGTTCGCTCCTAAACTTACATAATAGGCGGATTGAGAACCAAATGGATAGTCGACGTCCATCACGCTAAAATCGTTTAGCTTACAATCCATTCTTGGCCGAGTGTAAGCTAAAGCCCCTCTAACCGGAAGTTGAGAATCTTTGGCCCGAACGGCTAGATCGGTAAACACAACGTTTCCCGTTAAACCGGGGATTTCATTTCCCATGTACGGCTGGACTCCCGTAAGTGCAGTTGCTCTAAATTTATCGGTTCGGGGCTCTTCATGAAAATAACTTATGAGGGGCGGAAGACGCCGCGCTGAAGTTTTTACTGCATCATCGTAATAAGCAATCGTTTTCTGATCTAATGCCGGATTTGCAGAGCAGCTTGTTATGAACGAAGTAGGAAAATCGCCTTCCCACCCTCGCCAGCCAAAGTTAACAAATCCTTCTTGGTCAAGTTCAGACTTCTTTAATGAAGCTTGAATAAGCTGAGTAACCGGTATCGGTCTATAATGGATAAACGAAAAAATCGACTCTACGAGATCTTGTCCGACAATGCCGACGTATTTGATATAGCGATGATAAAACCTTTGAAATGAAATGCCTGAAATGTTGCGAACGCCTTTGGCGATTACCGTTAGCGTTTCTTGAATAGGTACAGGCAGCTCATCAAAACGCGTAACTACGGGCGGTTGATCGATGAATGTATTTTTAGTGACGTCGATTTCTATTATTTTACCTGCGATTTCCATATCGTCTTGGCTTAAATTAAATGGATCATATCCCGATCCGCCATCTCCGGTTGTCAAAACAAGTTTCCCCGTTTCAGGGGAAAAATTTAAGCTATTGACGCCGTTATGGTTTAAAAACGGTCTTCTTATTTGAAGTAATGTCCGCCGTTTTTGAGGCTGACCATTCGGTTGAAGAATCCATTCTTCTAAGGTATCGATATGATCGTATTCCTTATCTCGGTTTATCCATTTTCGGTTTAAAGTTCCAGGATCGCACGGGTTAGGCTTAAAGGGTTCGGAGGAAGCATTCGGAATAGCGCCCGGACCTTGCGCTCCGGCTATCGAATAATAAAGATAGAAAAGACCGTTGTAATAAAATCCGGGATGAAACGCAAGTCCTATCAATCCCCGCTCATCATATCCTCCGCTTGAAACGCCCAGTTGCAGGATTCGCGGGCGAATATCCAAAAAAGTCCTTATCTCTCCGTTTCGTATGTAAAAGATCTCTCCCACCTGGGTTGAAATAAATAAGCTTTCAATGGAATCGCCCGGAAGGTAAGCCGTTTTCAAAACAGTGGGCATATTTAATTTGCTTACGATGGGCCGTAATCGAACCTTAACTTTTATCAATTTCATTTTTCACTCCTTCCTATTGTTCTTTAATAAAAATATGGCTGGAACGGTTCTATTAGTACTGGATGTCAATCGTAGCGACGTACGAGTTAACAGTTTCGGCGGCTCAAATTGAAAGCGATTTTAAAGTTCACCCTCGGGAACTTCTTTATTTTGACAAATGAATAACGTTACAGTAAACTGTAAACAATACACTGAAGTGTAACAGAAACAGTTGAATGTCTTGGAGGTGTGCCATGAATAGCTATACCGCTAAACAAATTGCTGAAATTCTCCAACAAGATGACCCGCGCTTGAATCTGCGAACGGTAAGGTACTACACGCAAATTGGGATGGTACCGCCACTTGAATTAAGGGGTAACAAGAGGGTTTACACAGATCGTCACATCCATTACTTTCGTGCCATTATTACCTTGTCAAGAACTGGGGAAACACTGGCTTCCATTCAGGAAACATTAAAAAAACTTTCCATGGAGGACATCGAAAAAATAAGTCAGCAATTCATATTGTATGAACCTAGTCGAATTATTGAAAACGAAACTCTAAAGATAACGGATGATGTCATTATAACGATTAGCCCTCGAATTTCTGCGGAGTTAAAACAAAGAGTAATCGATTCGGTATCACAAGCACTAAGGGGTGAAAATCAATAATGCTTGACATTAAATTAGCCAAGTCAAAGATGGAGAACGAAGAAGGAATGAATCATCTATGGATTCAGTTATTTCGGGATGGAAAAGTTCAGTCCCAAAAGTCGGAAATCCAAATACGACTACCAAAGGGTATCTACCGCTCGCATAATCTCAATGGTTTGGTTGAGAATGAACGAGAACATATCGTAGTCGATGCCCCCGACCAAGATGTTATCATAGAAATCTATACCCAAGCTTCGATTCAATGTGGCGAAATGACTATCGTAGTAAGCTTATTGACAGCCGAGACCACGGTAAGCAAAGAAATTTCGATTCAAGTCGTCGAAGAAGATGAAATGGACATGGTCGAGATTGACGATCAAGTAGTCGAACGAATTAAAGAATTAAGCCATGCCACTCCACCCTGCGAAGAAGGAACGAATTTTGTATCAATTCAACCAAGGATACTGGAGAAAAGGGATAATGAATTTTCGTACTTAGAAAAGAAATACCGTATTGACTACTGATGATGAAGAGGTGGGAGTATCCATGAATCTGATTCCTTATGTTGTTGAACAATCCTCTAGGGGCGAAAGAGCCTACGATATTTACTCTAGGCTCCTGCAAGACCGCATCTTATTTGTTTCCGGAGAAATTACAGACGATGTTGCCAATAGCGTTATAGCACAACTTCTATATTTAGATGCTATGGATTCGGAAAAAGACATCAACATGTATATCAACTCACCTGGCGGATCAATTACAGCAGGCATGGGAATCTATGACGCCATGCACCTAGTAAAGGCTGACGTAACAACGCTGTGTGTTGGCATGGCGGCTTCAATGGGTGCCTTTTTATTGGCAAATGGAGCGAAAGGTAAGCGGCTAGCACTTCCTAACAGTGAAATCATGATACACCAACCTCTCGGTGGAGCGCGAGGTCAAGCAACTGATATTGAAATAAGCGCGAAACGCATCATTCGATTACGAGATAAAATAAACAAGATATTTTCTCAACAAACAGGTCAAAATCTTGAGAAGATTGATAGAGATACCGATAGAGACAATTTTATGGATGCTCACGAAGCTAAGACGTACGGCTTAATTGACAAGGTGATTCATGTGGCACATATTACTTAACGATCTGTTCTAAGAATTTAAGAACCCCATGAACATATGAAAAAAATCAAGACTCCGGGCTTCTAATCTTGTTTCTTCAAAAAGCTGCCTTTTTGTAACCTCTTCTAAAGTTTCCCCAAGTTCAGTAATGCATCTTTAATACTTTCAAATTCTTCTATGCGTCCAAATCACTCAATCAAATACTGAAGAGGTTCTGGATCTGGTTAATGTATTTCAATATCGAACAGGGACTACGAGAACCCAGCCTGAACTCATTAATCTTTATAATGAGAAAGGAGATTTAAGTAGATTAGAAAAATGGCTTAAGGAGGCAGGCGTTGCAGAGGCAATTCCTGAAGATAAAAAAATAAAAACCATACAGGTTTTTACTTATTATTATTAAGTTGATGGACAGACGGTAAGGACGAACGGTTATATGTACGTTATATTTGAGGATGATAGTGGATATAGCAAGCTTGCTGAACTGCCGGCATTTATTGAAGATGTTTATCCGTATGATGAGTCTATGAATGCGTCCATTATTCTTCATATGGGCAAGAATGGCTGGCGTAAAATGGGCGATACTAAGTTCCTCTTGTAGGCGAGAAATGAGCATTGTCCCTTACTATCAGAGGACAATGTCTCGACATTCGGGAACTGCCTGACGAGAAAACGCCGGACTCAATGAGCCCCGCGGAAGAGGAGCAGGTGCGCATCTGCAAAGGCGAACGTATACTTGCGGCTTAGGAGTCGGACGGCCACGTCGTCGCCCTTGCCATTGACGGCGAAACTTGGACGAGCGAGCAGTTGGCGGCTTGCTTGTGAGCCGAGCGCTTGCTCCACCGCAAGGGAGCGAAACAGCTTGCTGTAGCGTTGTTTGTGCCCCACGAATTAGTAGGTCCATCCGAATCCGGCATGACAAGTCGTACAGAACAAACGAATCGCCGGTACGTGCAGATAGGATTTCCTCTTGAAGACTGACAGAGGACGTACGGTTCGCGTCCCATTGGTACCTTTGCGAATCACATGCTGCACCGACAGGCAGATCGGGCAGCTTTGAAGATGGGCGACGGGAGTGGCGTCGATATGAAGTTCATTGGTCGACAAACAGAATCTGGCTTACGTGTAACTCTGGTATGTTAGATGTTTTGCCATTTCTAACCTCTGGTTACTACATCAAGCGCTGATTTCGGTTTTGAGACTTATTTTCAAGATTCACGCTTCCGAATCAAGTAGACCGATGAATTCCCGGATCGGCTTTCGTCTAAATAAACGAAGGCATCAATGACAACAAACCAATTTGACGATGAGGTGTTTAAAAATGGCATTAATGTCCACATTCACGAGCTTCAATCTGCCTGTAAACAACGTAGAAAAATCGAAGGCGTTCTTCACCGGACTCGGATTCGAGCTCAACCCGCAATTCCCCGAGAATGAGAAGTCGGTAGCCATCGTGATCGGCGACAACCTGCAGGTCATGCTGCTCACCAAAGAACTTTTAAAGTCGCTCACGCAGAAGGAAACCGTTGATACGGAAAAGTATGCGCAAATGACGATCGCTTTGGCCTTCGAGAGCCGAGAAAAGGTGGATGAAATCGTGAATACTGCGGTCTCCTTGGGCGGGAAATCGTACGAAGAACCTGAGGATTATGGATTCATGTATCATTGGGCCTTCGAGGACTTGGACGGCCATATGTGGGCAATCAACTACATGAACACGGATGCAGCTCAAGGTTAAGGATAACGGAGAGCACACTCTTACTTGGATTAACAAGGGAAGACGCCGGGCACCTTCCCCGGCGTCTTCTTCGCGATGATTACTTTTGTTCGAGGATGATAGTGGATATAGCAAGCTTGCTGAACTGCCGGCATTTATTGAAGATGTTTATCCGTATGATGAATCTATGAATGCGTCCATTATTCTACATATGGGCAAGAATGGCTGGCGTAAAATGGGCGATACTAAGTTCCTCGTATAGATGAGAAATGGGCTTTGTCCCTTGCTATCAGAGGACAATGTCTCGACATTCGGGAACTGCCTGACGAGAAAACGCCTCCTGCGCCGACAAGAAGCTCAGCTTCGGGCGCATGACTTACCCGCATCAGTTGATGCGGGTTATTTTGCTGGAGCAGGTTTATCGGGGGGGTAAGATTAATCGGGGTGATGCGTATCGCACATACTGGTACAGCGGAAAGTTGAGTTGAATGTAGAAGTCACAATGTTAAAAAGTAAATACAGGTAGATAGTCACTAAACTCGACACATGTGGAGTGCTCAATATTGATGGTACGAAAATGAAAAAATGAGACAATAGCCCTAGTTTGAAACAAATAGATGAGAGGTGATAGTATTACAAATAGTGGTCAAACAAAGGGCTGAATTCATGATTGATACTGCTATGCTAGATAATATGTATAACATAAAAAGGAGTGAGGACAATGACCATATGGAGTGCTACGATAAAAATGCAGTCGAAAAACACCCTCGTATGAAATAAAATGAAAGCTAACGAGGGGACGAGTGACAATGAACAGGTACGACAAGGCATTCAAAGAAGAAGCAGTAAGATT
>NZ_VNJJ01000031.1 GCF_007786475.1 Cohnella terricola
CGGGGCTTTTGCCCCTTGGTTGTCAGATGTATAATCATGGTAGATATAGCAGACAACACACGACCCAGCCTAAGATAGGAGCTATCTAAGGCTGGGTCGCGTCGTGAATACAAGTACGTTATCCGAAATTAACGAGAATCTTAGGGTTCAATCAGGAGGATAGTAAATTGTCAAAGATTTATATTAGGCTGGCAAGTCCTGAAGATCACCTTTCACTTATTGAATTAAACGATAAATTTAATGGAGTCCGACGCTTGCCATCTGAAGTTAAACAAAGCCTAATGAATACAAAAGAAATAATTGCGTTAGCTATGTTAGATGAAGTGCCTATAGGATTTGGTTGTGCACAATATTTCAATTCATTTTGCTACGAAGAGCCTCTTGGTGAAATAACAGAATTGTATGTCAATGAAGTAGCCCGTGGAAGAGGTTTGGGCACTTTACTAATTAGTTTTGTGGAAGACAGACTAACTGAGTATGGAGTGAAGAGTATTAAGGTCGTAACAAGCGAGAGTAATAAGAGAGCCATAAAAACATATCTAAAAGCAAAGTATATACAAGAAGATGATCTTATTTTTCAAAAGAGATTAGATGACAAATAGCTTTGATAGCTGATCAAAGAAGTCGTTAACTCCGGATAACACTATATTCACGCTGCGTGGCTTTCGCCCCCTTGGTTGTCAGATGTATAATCATGGAAGAAGCTCAGACAACACACGACCCGGCCTAAGATAAGAGCTATCTAAGGCCGGGTCGCGTCGTGAATACAAGAACGTTATGTGTAATTGCCTAATTTCGACTTTTTGAAAGCAGGGGAGAAAGATGAAGTGCTTTATAAGACCAGATATATTCCCTCATCATTTGGTCGACGAAATAAATAGCCTTAATGATGTATTAGGATTAGAAACCAATCTATCTGATTCGTATGTTTTTGATGTAATTTTAAACAATGAGAGGCTCGAGATTCCATATAGAACGTATGTAAATATTCCCGCAGAAGATTTGTTTCAGAACTTGTCGATTCGGCAGCAACAAATATTAAGTTGCTTTTTAACAAGGCATCATAACGGATTTGTAAGAAAACAATATCTTAAGAGAGTAATAAAGATTCATGAACCATGGGTAGTTCCATTTATCAGCCAGCTGATTGGTGAATATGTAGTCGAAATCCTATTTGAAATCAGTAAAAATTTAGTATATTTGGATATTAAAGAGTTCAACAAATTCTTTGATGATAATCGAGAGTTCTTTTTTAGAACAAAACAAAGAGTACGAAGTTATTGGAATTGTTACTACAAGAATGAGTATAAAGAGTTCGAAGCATATATTGGAAATAAGGTAATTACGTATTTTGAAGGTTACCCAGGGAGAGGCAACTACACATAACACCATATTCACGCATCGGGCATTCGCCCTCGGTCCGGCAGAAGTTAGAAGTAGAGTCGATGAGGCATTTCAGTGTTCGGGGAAGCGGAATCAGCCGGACACGTCCAACTCCCTAACCGCGTTGCGGCCGCCCTTCGGGCTTAAGGGAGTTGGACGTCGTGAATACAATAACGTTATGTGAAACCGGACAAATGCCAATTGAAAGGAGGAAATCCTTATGAATTATAAGAATCCTTTCAAGACCATTTCATTAATTGTATTATTAGGAATGCTGATTACAGCATGTACCGCTGAGAAACCTATCGATCCTTCAGAACTCGATAAGATTAAATTGGAAATCACAGAAAGATCGGAACATCCCATTGGAATTCTATATACGATTAAGTTAAGTAATCATTCAAAACATACAATTAAGCAGAACAATGTTTATCTAAGTTATCCTATTAAAATGGTAAATGGATATAGGGGCAACGAATTCAAAGTAGAGGCTAAAGAAAATAAACTTGATATTAAACCAAACGAAGAAATTATTTTAACTGCCTTTACTCCCAAAGAAGAATATGAAAACAACGATAATCTATTAATTACAGAATGCTATCTAGAAATTCAGGGATATATTGAAGAAGTAGAAGCAGCGAATCATTTTGGAAAGACGATAGGAAATGCATTTTAAATACTGATGAAAGTTAAGGCTTCGAAGTGTCCGGCATCACATAACACCATATTCACGCATCGGGGCGTTGCCCCTCGGTCCGGCAGATGTTTAAGAGAATTCGACTGGAGCGAACTCAAGATACATGGAAGCAGATTCAGCCGGACACATCCAACTCCCTAACCGCATCGCGGCCGCCCTTTGGGCTTAAGGGAGTTGGAAGTCGTGAATACAAGAACGTTATGTGACATACACAGAAATACGAAATGGAGAGAGGCATCGATGTCTGAAGCGAATTCAATCTATGTAGGTCCAGCAACTTTGGAAGATATTAAACAATTGATAAATGAATCGGGTTTGGGACTTTATTGGGATGTATTAAAGCCGTATTTTGAGCCAGGTGTCTTTTTGACTCCAGAACTGGTTGATGAAGACACTATTGCAATTGGCAGGAGCAAGATAGGAGGTAAGCCTGATGTTCCGTCAAGTTTTACGTGGCCACATTGGAGAGATAAACCAATGTCTTTCATAGCACAAATTAACTTAAATGAACTTCCAATGACTTCTATTAATCCAAACTATCCTCGAGAGGGGATATTATACTTTTTTTATGTTTACGATAGTGACATTTGGTATGAGGACGATTTTGAATATGATCAATACTCAAATGGAAGGGTCTTATATGTCTCCAACATATCACATTTAGAAAGGGCAAACCCACCTGAAGCATTAAGAGATGATCAAGTATTTCAGAGTTGCAATGTCTCTTTCAATATAGAATTAACAATCCCTGATTCGGATTACATAGTTGAAAACAAATTATTGAACGATGATGAAGAAGCAATAACACAGTACTGGTCTCAATTTAAGCCAACGTTTAGAGATAAACATAATTTAGGCATAGGATTTAGATTTCTAGGTCATATGAATGCATTACAATTTGGTGGGCATTCAGAAAGTGAAACTCTTCTTTTCCAAGCAGACTCATATGATGAGATAGGGATGGAATGGGATTTATCTGGACTTCTTTACTTTTTTATTGAAAAGAAAGATTTTTCAAATTTATTTTTTGAGAAAGTAATGACAAGTAGAGTTGGCACTTGAATAAATGTAAGAAGCTTGTTGTATCTCAATGAAGCTGTGTACGTCATATAACACCATATTCACGCATCGGGGCATTCGCCCCTCGGTCCGGTCCGGAGCTGAAGAGGTTCAATTGAAGCAGACTCAGGTACGGGGAAGCGGAATCAGCCGGACACATCCGCACCGACTAAGCGCATCGTGCCCGGTGACTTCGTCACCTTAAGTCGGTGGGACGTCGTGAATACGAGGGACGTTAGGTGAAATCTGGAGAAATATCTAAATCAAAAAGTCGTATTTTCTCTTTGCATGAAGAACTCTTCGAATCTCCACAAAGTCATTTTGGACAACGTAGAATACAAGATAACTTTGTACAACTAACATTTTATAATTAAGCAAGTGGAGCCGTGAGTCTTTAGGGATAGTACCACTTAAAGGAAAGTAAGCAAGAATAGATATGGATTCATCAAACAGATTGAGAAGATTTAATGCAGCTGGAGGATTATCTAAGGAGACATATTCAATAATTTCTGTGATGTCGTGTTCCGCTGAGGGGAGATATTTAATCTGAATTCTTTTCTCCATTTATGCGGCTCCTTAGTTTATTCATAAGATCAGAATGATCAATTCGTTTAATGGATGGATCTGAACTTTCCTTTTCGGCTACTGCCAATTTTTGATACAATTCAATTACAGCCTGTTGTTTTTCATAAAGGGCATGACTCATAACAACCAAATCCTCATGGCCATTTTTTGTAATAAAAACAGGCTCACCCTCGCTATGACAAACTTCAGAAATGTAATTAAAGTTATTCCGAAGATCAGAAATCGGTTTAATAATTGGCAAGGTCATCACCTCTACAGAGAAATCATTTCACTTCAATAATTTTATCATAATAATGATATTCTAAACATGGGATTAAAGAAATTTGTGTGTAATTCAATGGACTTCGCCTAACACCATATTCACGCATCGGGCATACGCCCTCGGTCCAGCAGAAGTTGAAGTGATTTCGATTGGAGCGAATTCAGATACAGGGAAGCAGAATCAGCCGGACACATCGAACTCCCTAACCGCATCGCGGCCGCCCTTCGGGCTTAAGGGAGTTGGACGTCGTGAATACACGAACGTTAGGCGAAATTAATGCAATAAATCGGAGGTAATTTCATGAGTTGGGCCGAAGAAGAAGAACATATCTTAAATAATTATTCACCATATACACCGTGCCAGACTATCTTTCAAGCTGTTTGTGATGAGCTTGGAAGATATTATTCAAACAAAGGTTTTCAATATGCTAAATCAAGACCAAAAATAACCTTAAAGGATCAGGATCTTAAACTGCAAATTTCGTTTTGGTCAAGTGGGTATAATACCCCCGGTGAATATGTGAATTTAGAAATTATCCCTTCTTTTTATTCAACTAAATTATCGCAAAAGAAGAGAGCACAGGGGCAAGACGCAAAACAAGGTTATTTTTTTGGGTATCCGACAATTTTTAATTATCCATTGTTAGGTCGAGAACCAGGAACAGTGAGAGTTAAACAAATTTTTGGAGATGAGATTGAGCGTTACGAAGAGGGAACGACAGAAGCAGTATTAATACACAATCGAAATTGTAATGTTTATGGTATAACATTCGAGAATTTCAAAAAAATCCTCGCTTTCATAGACAATCAAATAGTTCCATATTTCAATATATTAAAAGATCCAGAGAAATTATTATCATATATTGAAGCTTCAAATAGAGAGAGGATCTATTATCTTAACGAGTCAAAATTCAGAGAGTATACAGGCATTACTTTTCCTACTATGGAAGATCATATTAATGATGCCTTAAATCAGAAAGCTCAAATTTATTTATAAGTTATCCACGAGGGCATTAACTTCGCCTAACACCATATTCACGCATCGGGCATACGCCCTCGGTCCGGCCGGAGTTAGGAGTGGATTCGGAGAGGCATTTCAGTAGCAGGGAAGTGGAATCAGCCGGACACATCCGCACCACCCAACCGCATCGCGGCCAGTCGCTGCGCTCCTTTAGGGTGGTGGGACGTCGTGAATACAAGAACGTTATGTGAAACCGTCCAAGTTCGAATGGAGGATAATAAATGAGAATCAGAACTGCAAATTATAAAGACGTAAACAACATTGCACATGTTCATATAAATAGTTGGAAGACAACCTACAAAGGAATAATATCAGACATATTTTTAGCTAATTTATCATTGGAAAGTCGAATTACTCAATGGAAGTCAATCTTAAATGAACCCTCAAACAAAATAATTACTCTAGTACTCGTTAACGATGAAGATCAAGTCCAAGGTTTTATTTATGGGGGAAGTCCAAGAGATCGTGAAATAGGTTTTGAATCAGAGATATATGCCTTTTATTTGTTGGAAGAGGTTCAAGGTCAAGGATGCGGTAGACAATTAATAATAGAATTTTTAAAAATCTTGAAGGAGAACAGCTATAACAACACTATGTTATGGGTTTTGGAAAAGAACTCTGCAGTCAAGTTTTATGTAAAGATGGGCGGGGAAATAATTAATGAAAAAGTACAACTAATTGGAGAAGAATCATTCAATGAGATAGCAATTGGTTGGAAGGATATAAGAACATATTAAGCTATTCGAAGGTGCGGACGGCATCACATAACACCATGTTCATGCATCGGGCATTCGCCCTCGGTCCGGCCGAGGGATATTGGGGAAGCTGGATCAGCCGGACACTTCCGCACCGACTAAGCGCATCGCGCCCGGCGACGTTGTCGCCTTAAGTCGGTGGGGCGTCGTGAACACATTAACGTTATGCGCCATTACCAGTAAATATTAAAGATAATATTTAAGGAGATAATTTATGAAAGGTAAGATACTCTTATTATTTTTTATTACGATAATGTTTTCATCTTGTCAAAATGTTAGTCAATCGACTACTTTGAACAGCGAAACTAAATCAATAATGAATTCTAAACTGCCTCCTGATGTAGTGAGTACAGGTAATGGAACAGAATCGAAAGAAATAACTGAAGGGCGATCAGATCCTTCTAACAATGAAGTGTTATCCATGAACATTGGGAACTATGATTTGACTGGAGAATTTTATGATGAAATGCTTCGAAATCCTATAGATCATGATTATGAAGTGGAATTTAATGAATTTCAAAATTCCAAAGAGATTATTACAACATTGGGATGGGGGGCTTTGGAAAGCAAATATACAGAGATTTGGGATAAAGAGTTGAATCAAATATATAAAAAGCTTCTTTCTAAGTTGGATAGAGAACCAAGAGAAGCACTAATTGAATCGCAGAAAGAATGGTTACAGTATCACTTAAGGGAAACAAAATTTGTAGAGAAGACATTTATTAATAATGGTTACCTTGGATCACAAGGATCGGTAAGCCTAGGCACGGTTATACGGGAGAGAATTAGGGAAAGAACAATGCAATTATTTGAATATCGATATTTGCTAGATGGTGAAGTTGAGTTTTTATACCAAAGTAAAAAATAGAGTTGGAATCTTGAGCAAAGGTTTTTAGGTGATGCTTCGAAGACAGTAACGGCGCATAACACTGTATTCACGCTGCGGGGCTACCACCCCTTGGTTGTCATATGTATAATCTAGGAAGAAGCTCAGACAACAAACGGCCCAGCCTAAGATAAGAGCTATCTAGGGCTGGGCGTTTTCGTGAATACAAGAACGTTATATGATAGCCCCGTAAGAGCATTTGCTGAGGTAGCTCATGGAAGAAAAAAATCTAATTAAATCAAAGGACAAGAATATGAATATTGTACTTATAGGTATGCCGACTGCAGGGAAAAGCACAGCCGGCGTTATATTGGCCAAGTTAAAAGGGTTTGATTTTATAGATAGTGATCTTGTAATTCAAAATCAAGAAGATCGTCTTTTGAAAGAACTCATAGAGCAAGAGGGAATCGACGGATTCATTTCGATCGAGAACCGAATTAATGCATCTTTATGTGTGGATCATTCCATTATTGCTACTGGCGGAAGTGTGGTTTATGGAGCTGAGGCGATGGTCCACCTGAAGTCTATTGGTACTATCATCTATATAAAGTTAAGTTACGAAACGATTAAGAAACGACTGGGAGATGCACAACAAAGAGGTGTAGTTTTAAGAGAGCAGCAGACATTGCTCGAGTTATATCATGAAAGATGCCCTTTGTATGAGTCTTATGCAGACATAATCATTGATGCAGAAGATCTTGGAGTGGAAGAGTTAGTAAATAAAATAATGGAACAGTTGTCTTCTATATAGATTCTTTAGGGTAGTACTTCGAAGTCGGGGCCATCATATAACACCGTGTTTACGCATCGGGGGACAAGCCCCCTCGGTCTGGCAGAGGAATTTCGGGGAAGTGGAGGCAGCTAGACACATCCGCACCGACTAAGCGCATCGCGCCCGGCCACTTAGTGGCCTTACGTCGGTGGGACGTCGCGAATACGACAACGTTATAAGAAATCCCCCGCAAACACTATAAAAAATTTTGAACAACATTTAATCAATACTCAAAGAAGGGTAATAATAATGAAATTGCTCTATAGAGGAATCTTGTTTCTATTTTCTATTATTTTTATCATCGGATGTTCGAAAGACGATTATCCCAAAGATTTCGATTTTACTTTTAAGTATGGAGTAATGACTAAAAATGTTTTGAACACATTTAATGGGGAATATACAAAAGATTTGGCTATGGATGGGTTAATCTCAATTAATTATCAATTGAGTGTAAATGATAAGAAAAGAATATTTGAATTCATGAAAGATATAGACTTATTTAATTATCCTGATGAAGTAGAAGGATTGAATCAATTACCAAGTTCGGGATACGAATTTGAAATACAATATAACGGAAAGAAAAAGAATATTATATGGAACGGGGAATTTAATGATGAATTGAAGGATCAAGAATTTAAAGAACTTACAAGATTAATAATAGGGATTATAGAATCAAGCGAAGACTACAGATCATTGCCAGAAAGTAATGGAGGATACGAGTAACTTGTAGGATCAGCTTCGAAGGCGGGGACATCTTATAAACTGTATTCACGCATCGGGGACAAGCCCCCTCGGCGCATCGCGCCCGCCACTTTGTGGCCTTAAGTCGGTGGGACATCGCGAACACAACAACGTTATATGAAATAACGGAAAGTTCAAAATAAACAAAAGTTTATTTATGATACTTTATGGATTGAAAAAATTCTAAAGGTGATGAATAAGTGAATAAAGAAAACAACTTTACGTTAAAGGATATAATCTACAAAATAAAAAAATCTCACTTAGGCGCAAGAAAATTGAATAACGAACTTATATTATTCCCTGAAATTGAAGCGGAGGTAAACAGCGAAAATATAGAATATGACAAGAGTGCTGTTAGGTTATATCATAATAATGGCTTTAATACTCATACTTCCACATTTGAAGATTTGAAGGGAAAGAAATTTATATGGAACAGCCATTATAATGAAAATGAAGAAGAAGCAGGTTATCTTTATATTCAGGAACATGAAGAAGTAACAAAAGGAATTATAGAAATAATAGAAGTAGATTGTAATAAGATAATATTCAAGTGGAGTGGTTTAGCAAATGTTTTTTGGAACGAAAAGTATGGTCAGGATGTTCCTTTTGAAACGACTTTTTCAGTAGCAATGCCTCGAAAGATTAACCACATCCTAGATGGATTTAAGTCATCAAAGGTATTGATTGACGGGCATACATACTTTGAATTAATAAATTTGAAGGATTTTATTTTTGACTTGGAGACAATAAGCCAAACGAGACAATGGAACCAATTTAATAGCACTTTAAGGTTTAAATTAACGTATATGGATATAGATTTTTTTGGAGGTATAGAATTTAGTGGCGGAAAAAATAATTATAAAACGAATTTTGAGAAAAAATGCCCACTTGATGTTATTTTTCAAGGTTTTGATTTTAATTTAGAGGTAAAATATTTAAATTTTAGTTTTGATGTGTCATTAATAAATTAAAGGTATATAAATGAGCATCAGCTTCATCATCACAGGGCTGTCTCACGGGTCGCTATGCGGCTTGGCGAGATGGCCTTTTCCGCGTATTCGCATTGGGAAAAAGACCCGTTCCGCAAGGAAGTCGCAGTATTTTGTCGAATAAACATAGATAAAGGAAAACTTTTGAACGAACCGGGATTGGAAAAGGGCGGCAGCATGCTAAAAAAACATTTCGTCTTGCTCGGCATGATCGTGATATTCTGCATTGTTACTTTTATTAATGTTTTTCAGTGGATTAATCCATCCGTTCGATTTCCCACCGCCCAATCCGGGGTATTGAACACGACCGAATGGGATTTCGCCAAGCAGGGAATCATTCCCCTCCGCGGAGAGTGGGAATTCTATGACGGTATGCTTCTAGGGCCGGAAGATTTCATACAAAACCGGGAAAACATCGAACAGTACCGACGGTACGTGCAAGTGCCCGGCGGATGGAAAGATATCCTCGCGACGGGCGATAAACGAGGCCACGGCGCTGGGACTTATCGTTTGACCATCCACACGAACGATGCCGACATCTATAGCTTGCGGGCGAAGAAAATTCGTTTGTCCAGCCTCGTTTATATGGACGGAGAGAAAATCGGAGGGAGCGGCCGACCGGCTTTAACGACGGAGCATTTTGTTCCTAGCAACGCTCCCTTCTTCGGATCCGCCGTCACGGAGACGGGGACGATAGAGATCATCATTCAAGTGGCCAGCTTCGATTATATCGAAGGCGGGTTGGTGCAAGCGCCCGAATTCGGTCTGGAGGAAGACGTCCTAAGCAGACGCGACAACGCCAGAATGGCCGACATGATCGTCGTGACGATGTTGTTCGTATTCGGATTGTACTATGCCGGCATGTTCAAGCAATGGCACAAAGAACGGCATCTGATGCATTTCAGTCTGTTTTGCTTGTCGATCGGCTTGTTTACCAGCATCGACAACGAAATTCTGGCGCTAAGCCTGTTTCCTAATCTTTCTTTCATTTGGCTGCAGAAAATGATCTTCCTGTTTACGTTGCTGTCGTTCTACTTTTTTGTCCATTACGTGTATCGATTTCTGGGAGAAAAAGATAACATCGGTTTCAAATTGACGAGGCGAGCCGCCTATGTATTTTTTGTCTTTATCATAGTGACGGACAACCGGTATCTGATCGGTTCCTTAGGGATAGCGATCGCGTTGCAACTGATCGTGTTCGGTTGTATCTTCTATGCGGTATTTCGGAGCCTGAACCGAGGAGTTCAAGGCGGTTCGTACGTGATGCTGGGCGTTTTTTTCACGATTCTTACCTGGTTATACGGCCAATTGCGGTATCTATTGGCGCTCGAGAATCCGTATTATATGATCGTGACGCCGCTGCTCCTCGTATTCTCTCAGGCCTTCCTGATGTCGGATCAGCTTCAAGCTAGCTTTCGTAAGACCGAACGATTGGCGAAGCAGCTTCTGCAGCATGACCGGCAGAAGGACGAGTTTCTGGCCAAGACGTCGCACGAGCTGCGCACGCCCCTGCATGGAATCGTCAACTTATCCCAATCGCTGCTCGAGAATCAGATCAGGCCGTTGCCTGCGGAGCATCGCGATAATATCCTATTGCTTCATCTGATGGGGCGCAGGCTTTCCGGATTGGTTCACGATATTCTGGATATGAACAGGATCCGGTACGGCCAGTTTTCGATCCATCCGACCGCCGTGAATCTCGGAACGTCAGTGCGTTTTGTCATTGAGACACTATCTATCTCCTCCATAAACAAAGAAGTCATGCTCGTTAACGATCTGCCTTCGTCGCTTCCGCTAGTCCTGGCGGACGAGAACCGACTGCGTCAAATTCTGCACAATCTGATGGAGAACGGACTCAAATTTACGAAGAGCGGCACGGTCAGAATTTCCGCCGAGCGGTATGGGGAACAATTGGCGATATCGGTAACCGATACGGGCAGGGGGATCTCGGCCGAAGCGATGGGGAGTCTATTCAAACCGTTCATGCAAAGCGGCTTAAGCGACGGACTTGGCCTTGGGTTAAGCATCTCGAAGCAGTTGGTCGAATTGCAAGGAGGACGGCTTGAAGTACAGTCCGAAGCCGGCGTCGGCTCGCGCTTTACGTTTACGCTTCCGATCGATAAGGCGGCGGGAGAAGTGGCCGTATCCGCGGAGTACGAAGACGCTTCATTGGCTTTGGCCGATATCATGCAAAGCGGACAAACGGCCGAATTTCATATTCTCATCGTGGATGATGAGCCTTCTAATTTGAAGGTGCTTATTGATGCGGTCTCCTCCATGCGCTACTCCTATCTGGCGGTCAGCAGCGGGGAGGAAGCGATGGACGCGCTTCTTCGGGCTCCGAAGCCGGATTTGGTGCTTCTGGATTTGATGATGCCAGGTGTTTCCGGGTTGGACGTCTGTGAGAAAATCCGATCGTTGCACGGACCCGCGGAAATGCCCGTCATTATGCTGACCGCTTCCGGACAGACGGGCGACATTCTGGCCTCGTTCGAGGCCGGCGCGAACGATATTTTGCAGAAGCCTTTCGAACTCGCGGAATTGAATGCGAGGGTGCGGTCGCTGCTCGCAATGAAGCGATCTTCGGAACAGGCCGTTCGTCGGGAAATGGATTTCCTGCAAGCGCAGATTACGCCTCATTTCTTATACAACAGTATGAACGCGCTCGTGGGGTTGAGTTACAAAGACGTGGACAAGCTGCGCGAAACGATTCATCATCTGACCACTTATTTGCGAGCCAAATTCACCTTCGTGTTCGAAGGAAAGTTCGTCAACCTCGAACACGAGCTGGAGCTGGTCAAGGCATACATGGCGATAGAGCAGCTACGCTTCGGAGATCGGTTGCAGGTTCATTACCGGATCGAAGAAGGGCTCAAATGTAAGCTGCCGCCGCTTACTCTTCAGCCGATCGTGGAGAACGCGGTAAGACACGGAATCGGACAGAAGCCGACGGGAGGAACTGTGAACATTGCCGTAGGCCGCAACGGCGAGGAGATCGAGATCGTCGTCGAAGACGACGGTGTCGGAATGGACGATCGGACGTTAACGGATTTGCAAAAGGGGCGTGCCGCCGGAGTGGGAGTAGGCAACGTCAACCGGCGCCTGCAAGTGCTGTACGGGCGAAGATTGGAGATAGATAGCCAGATGGGGCGCGGAACGCGGGTCAAACTTTTAATACCGGAGGAACGCCATGATAAAAGCCATCTTAATCGATGACGAAGAGATCGCTCTCGACGTGTTGGAAATTTTGCTTCTGGAGATCGGGGGGGTTACCGTAATCGGCAAATACCGCATGGTGTCCGAAGCGTTGGAACGAATTGAAGAGCTGCAGCCGGATTTGATCTTCCTGGACATCGAGATGCCGGGTACGAACGGGCTAGTGGGAGGCGAGATGCTGGCCACGCGCTACCCGCGCGCGGAGATCGTATTCGTAACGGCTTATCATCAATACGCCATAGAAGCTTTCGATACGAACGCGATCGGTTATCTGCTCAAGCCGGTGGTAAAGGAGAAACTCGTCAAGTCGCTCTCTAGATACGACAAAATACAGGAGAAACTCGCGAAGAGCGCAGGGAGATCGGGAAATTCCACCGAGAACGGAGCCATAGAGCGGGCGGCAGAACAAAAGCGTTTGCGGCTCAAGGTGATGGGGAACTTGCAATTGAACGCCGCGGATGGTCGGCTCGTCACCTGGCGAACGAAAAAAACGAAGGAACTGTTCGCTTATTTATGGAGCCGTGCCGGCGAACACGTATACAGGTACAACATCATCGACGATCTCTGGCCGGACGTTAACTTCGAGCGCGCCCAGCCTCTTTTCCATACGACCATGTACAACTTGCGGAATACGCTCCGAACGGAAGGTTTTCCGGATATGGTCGCGTTTGGGGATGAGCGCTATCGGATGAATGCCGAATCGATCGAAAGCGATCTAGGGCGGTTGCATGAGCTCATGCAGAACGGGAGCGGAACGGCCGCCATCGAAGAGCTGACCTCCCTGTACAGGGGAGATTATTTGGAGATGGAGCACTACGGATGGGCGTTGAGCCAAAGGAACAAGCATCGCGCTGCTTACGTGCGCCATCTGGATGAGCTGTCTAAGGAAGCGTCGTTGAAGGATAAAGAAGCGTTGTATCGGAAAATATTCGAGTTGGATCCTTGCCACGAACGCAACTATAATAGGCTGCTCGATCTACTGATAGAGTTGGGGGATCATTCCGCGGCCGAGAAGCTATCCGAGGAGAAGAAACGTCTGGACTTAGAGCTGAGCTGAATCTTTGATTACGAATTGTGGTAATTCGGCACATTCTGCATTTCGTCCAATCCTCGGACGGATGTCTCTCATATCCTATATGAGCCTTGAGAAAGGGAGGATAGAGCGGAATGGAGGAAATGTATCAACTGTGCGTGAGGCATATGAACTGTAGAGTGAGAGTTCATATGCAAAACGGGGAAAGTTACGAAGGCGTCATCGTGGGGCTGGACGGCGACAACGTATACCTGCAAACGTCCGGAGACGCGTGGTTATCGGGGCGCAAAGGGAAAACGAAAAACGCCAAAGTATCCGGTTGGTTCGGACCCGGTTTCGGGTTCGGATTCGGCGGAGGCGGCATTTTGGCGTTGTCGCTATTTACGCTGCTGGCGATCGCCTTGATCTAAGAGATGAGCTTTCGCAAATTTCTTCTTGCCATCTTCGACTAGACGAGGTAAAATCTAACATCAAACGGAAGGGTTTCTAGGGAGCCGGGAACGCAGAGGCATGCTCGACATGCAGCGTTCGCCGAACCGAGCGAAACCGGCTGCGGCATCGTCCGCGTTACACCGCGAGGGATAAAAGACCTTCGGCAAGTTCCGCTGCTCTGCGGCGGACCAAGCCGATGGTCTTTTTTGCTTTACCGTGGCAGAGAGAAAAGGGGGGGATCAATGATGGCATTGCGGACTAGGGGACTTGGCAAAACGTTCCGCGTCAAAAAAAAGGAAGCCGGATTATCCGGCAGCTTTCGTTCGCTCTGGAAACCGCAATGGGAGACGAAGGAAGCGGTGCGCGGCATCGATCTGAACGTGCGGGAGGGGGAGACGGTCGCTTTCCTCGGACCGAACGGAGCGGGGAAATCGACGACGATCAAAATGCTGACCGGCATTCTGCACCCCTCTTTCGGCGAAGCCGAGGTACTCGGCTTCACGCCATGGAAGGAGCGGGAGCAGCTCGCGTACCGGATCGGCACCGTTTTCGGACAGAAGTCGCAATTATGGTACCATCTTCCTCCGATCGATACGTTCGAGCTGATTGGCAGAATATACGAACTGAAGCGCGACGAGTATGCGAGACGGAAGGACGACTTGATCGAGCGCTTCGAGCTCGGACCGTATTTGCACACGCCGGTGCGCAAGCTATCGCTTGGTGAACGGATGCGCTGCGAGATCGCGGCGTCGCTGCTGCATCGCCCGAAGCTGCTGTTCATGGACGAACCGACCATCGGGCTGGACGCCGTCGTGAAGCAGCGCATTCGGGAGTTGATTCGCGAGAGGAACCGGGAGGAGGGAACGACCGTGTTTCTGACTTCCCACGACGCCGGGGACGTGGAGACGCTCTGCTCGCGTGCCGTCGTGATTCATCACGGAGGCGTATTGATCGATGAGCCCGTCGAGAAAATGAAGCGGGAAGTGCTCAGCCGAAAGAACGTCACGTTAAAGCTGGCGGAGGACGCCGAACTGGTCGACTTGCCCGAGCTCGAAGGCGTGGCTTGGGAGCGGGAGAAGCGCGAAATCCGACTTGCGGTGGATTTAAAACGAACGACGATCGAGCGCGTGCTCGGCGAGTTGATCGGGCGCATCGGCTTCACCGACGTGAACGTCGAGGATCCGCCGCTGGAAGAAATCATCAAATACATATACGGCATGAGAATGGAGAAGGAGGAGACGGGATGGGCGAAGAGATAAACCGATGGACGGCGGCGGGACGGAAAGCGGCTGCTGTTGGTAAGATCGCGTTTCGCCACCAGCTCGCCTACAAAACGGATTTCGCGATGCGGTGTTTTTTCCTTCTGTTTATTTTGTTTGTCTTCATTCAATTGTGGTCGACGGCATACGGCGGAAACTTCGAGACCGTCATTTCCGGATTTACCCTGAAGCAGATCGTTTGGTATCTCGTCTTTACCGAGGCGCTGACGTTGGCAGCTCCACCGTTATGTGCCCGTATCGAGGAAGAAGTGAAGAACGGGGACGTCGCGATTCGACTTATTCGGCCGCAATCTTATGTCGGCTACCACTTCTCCGTGTTCGCGTCCGAAGCGCTGACCAGATTTCTGGTTCATCTGCTGGTCGGCAGTGCTATCACCTGGCCTTTCGTAGGTCCGCCGGCTTTCGGCTACGGCTGGTTCGGGCTACTCGCACTCAGCGCGGGAGCGCTGACGATCACATTTCTTCTACTGGCGATCGTAGGCCTATGTGCGTTCTGGGTCGAAGAGACGAGCGGTTTGTACTTCGTCCTGCAGAAGTTGCAATTTACGATTGGCGGAATGCTGCTGCCGATCGATTTGATGCCGGAATGGCTGCAGCGCGTCTGCGCTTGGCTTCCGTTCCAGGCGGCGCTTTATTTTCCCGCGCGAATGGCCGTTCATTACGACGCTGCCCTGCTCGCCAAGCATCTGGCCGTGCAAGCGGCATGGATCGCCGTTCTGGCGTTCGCGGTTGGGCGAATCTATCGGAGAGGGGCGACGAAGTTGCATGTTAACGGCGGTTAATCGAATCGGGGCGAACGCCCGTTACGTCTGGACTTGTTGGAAAGTGAACCTGGCATCGGCGATGGAGTATCGGCTCAGCTTCTTGCTGCTGGCCGGAATGATGTTCGTTAATAATTTTATTTGGCTGTTTTTCTGGAGCTTGTTCTTCGGCCGGTTTCCGATCGTTCAAGGGTGGGAGCTACACGACGTTATGCTGTTGTGGGCGATCAGCGCTGGAGGGTTCGGTTGGGCGGCCATGCTGTTCGGTAATTTTCCGCGCATCGCTAGCATCGTCGCTACGGGACAACTAGACGTGTACTTGTCGCAGCCGAGGCCGGTGCTGCTCAGCGTTCTCGTAAGCCGATGTTCGGTGACGGCAGCGGGGGATTTTGCTTTCGGAGTCGCAGTGTATTTGATGGTCGGGGATACGTCGCTCACGGGGGCGCTGCTGTTCGTGCTCGGGCTTTTGATCAGCGGTTTGCTGTTTATCGCCGTCATGGTGATCGCCGGATGCTCGGCTTTCTTCATCGGCAACGCGGAAGGGATGACGCAGCAGCTATTCAATAGTTTTATCGCGCTGACGACTTATCCATCCGATATTTTCCGGGGATTGGCGAAGCTTGCGATCTTCACGATCGTGCCGGCGGGATTCATCAGTTATTTGCCGATTGGACTGCTGAAGTCGCCCGAGCCGGGATTTGCGATATTGGCGACGTTCGTTGCCTTTGGGCTGACGCTGGCGGGATCGTTGCTCTTTCGGTTGGGCCTTCGCAAGTATGCTTCGGGCAATACGATCGCGATGCGGAGCTAAGACAATCTATCGATTGGTTATTGTCTATCTTCCAGTTTGCCTATATTCTATATAAGTTGAACCTGTGAGAACGCCCGGTCCGGGAGACCGTTAAATTACTCGCGAACGGGGTTTTGGTGGTTGTAACGGTCCGGGAGACCGTTAAATTACCCGCGAACGGGGTTTTGGTGGTTGTAACGGTCTGGGAGACCGTTAAATGGCCCGCGGACGGGGTTTAGGTGGTTTTAACGGTCCGGGAGACCGTTAAATGGCTCGCGAACGGGGTTTTGGCGGTTGTAACGGTCCGGGAGACCGTTAAATGGCTCGCGGACGAGGTTTTGGCGGTTGTAACGGTATGGGAGACCGTTAAATTACTCGCGAACGGGGTTTAGGTGGTTTTAACGGTCCGGGAGACCGTTACATTGCCCGCGAACGAGGTTTTGGTGTTTGTAACGGTCTGGGAGACCGATAACCGGCCCGCGGCCGTGGATTACGATGGAACAACGTACTATGTGCGACTCGTCAGACAGAAGGAAGGTTAGACCGAATTGAAAAACGTAAATTTACCCGCCGCTGAGAAAAGGGCGGATCGTTATCCTTTGGCGTTGTTCTCGCTTACCGCGGGGGCGTTCGCCATCGGCATGACGGAATTTGTCATTATGGGATTGCTGCCGAACGTCGCGACGGATTTGGGCGTATCGATTCCTCAAGCAGGACAGTTGATTACCGGGTACGCACTCAGCGTGGCGATCGGAGCGCCGATCCTCGCCGTAGCGACCCACCGCATTCCGCAAAAAAAACTGCTTTGTCTGCTCATGCTGCTCTTTATCATAGGTAACGGAATCGCGGCGGTTGCCCCGAATTATGGTGTGCTTATGGGGGCTAGGCTCTTTACCGCGTTGGCACACGGCACGTTCTTCGGAGTCGGCTCGATCCTCGCTGCAGGTCTGGTCGCGCCGAATCGGCGAGCCGCGGCTGTGTCGGTTATGATGGCGGGATTAACGGTAGCGAATATCATCGGCGTTCCGTTCGGAACGTTCATCGGGCATCATCTCGGATGGAGATCGTCGTTCGGGGCGGTTGTCGTCATGGGAATCGTCACGCTCATCGGAATTATCGCTCTCATCCCGGATGTGCGGCAAGAGGGAGGATCCAGCGCGATAAGGCAAATCCGCGCGCTGATTCAACCGAAGCTGCTGGTCGTGCTGATTGCCGGGGCGCTTGGCTGCAGCAGCCTGTTTACGGTGTTCACGTACATAGCGCCGCTGCTGCAAGATGTGACCGGCATCGCCGAGCATAACGTGACATGGGTGCTCGTTCTGTTCGGGATCGGCGTCACGATCGGAAATATCGTCGGCGGCAAGCTGGCGGATTGGAAGCTGATGCCGACGTTGATTATCGGATTCGCTTCGTTAGCCGCGATCCTGGCTTTGCTGGCGCTTGTCGACGACATCCCCGCTGCGGCGGTCATCACGATTTTCGTATGGGGAATCGCCGCGTTCGTCGTGCTGCCGGGGTTGCAGGTCCGCATTATGACCTTGGCCAAGGATGCGCCCGCGCTTGCCTCTACCTCCAATCATTCCGCGCTGAATTTCGGCAACGCGGGAGGAGCGTTTCTCGGCGGGCTCGTCATCACGCACGCGGGATTGGAAGTGCTGCCGTGGACCGGAGCGCTGCTATCTCTTCTCGGAAGTCTCCTGGCGATCGTCGTCATGGTGTGGGACAAGAAAGAAGACAACGGCCTCAAGGGAGGGGTCCGGCACAAAGCGGACGCAGCTAGTTAGTCGCATTTGGAAGAGGGACAATCCTCTCAGGATGCGTCTAAACGGCTGATACCGGATCTGGATGCCGGTGGATCGCTATTGCAGTAGCAAATAGACGGTTCTGGAAAGGGATCGGACCTGACGACTGTCGGGACCGGTTCTTTTTTCTGTTATCGGCCGCCTTTTATTGTGTTTCGAGGAGCTTTCCAATATGCTGTGGAGATCACGAAGGTTTCATATCGGATCCGGATGCATCCATGGAAGGAGCAAGGGCATTTGCTAGAAAAACTGCATCGGTCGCTATCGCCTAGTCTATTATTGCTGCTGGCGTTCTGTGCCGCGGTATTCATTGGTGAGGAAACGGTAATCTCGATCGCGACCCTCATCGTATTGTCGGCGGAGCTCGGGATTTCGTACGGTCTCTTCAAGAAGCGTGATAAATCCGATTTGGCGCTGATTATCGCGCTGGGGACGGAGAGTTTATTTTTGTGGACGAGAGCACCTTGGCTGTTGGCTTGTTCGATCTTGCTGCTGATTGCGGCGAGCCTATGGCGTGCGGTCATCGCCCCATCGGCAAGGGGCAAGGCAACGGTCTGGCGAGTGGCGCGAGGGACATTATTCAGTCTTGCGGCTCTAGCGGTCAGCGTTCTGTGGATGGTCGATCTCTATGCGCAATCCTGGACCCGTCCCGTTAAACTGCCAGCCGACATGAACGCGGCAATAGAAGATAGCATACTGGATTCCTCGGCGGTCATGCTGCGAAATATCGAAACGATGAATGCCTTTGGAAGCCGTACGACCGGTTCGGAAGGCCATAACCGATTCGTTGTATGGCTTGAACGGCAGGTAACGGATATGGGATTCACCGTGCACCGGGACAACTATGCCTTCGATCGATGGGACGAGAAGAGCAGCTCATTCTTCATTGAAGAGGATGAAATTCGGATTTCCTCCGTCTTCCCTTATTCAGGAGTCACCGATGACGAAGGCGTATCGGGAGAACTGGTCTATACGAAACGCGGAGATTATACGAAGGCCAGCGGCAAAATCGCCGTAGTCGAGATCGAAAACATTGCCAATCTTCCGATGGGGTTGTTAATGAATGTACGAGGGGCATTTCCCGAGAAGACAGGGCTCGTTACAAGCGATGGCGATCTTGTCGTCACGGCCGCGTTAAAAGAAGCCCATCTGGAAAAGGCGAAAGAACACGGAGTTTTGGCCGTCATCTTAGTCTGGAAAGGCGCATCGGACGACAAGCTGCGTAAGGAATATGTACCCTTTACCTCTGATTATGCGGGCATTCCGGCCGTTTGGGTTAATGCAACGGAAGGACAGAAGGTGATTCGCGCAGCTAGAGCGCATCAAGCGGGCACGGTTCGCTTGCAAGCGGAACTGCAGAAGAATGCGCCAACCGAATCTTTTTACGTGAAAATAGAAGGGAAAAACAAACAGGAAGCTATCCTAGTGAATACGCACACGGATGGCGTGAACGCTATAGAGGAGAACGGGGCCGTGGGCATGCTGTCGATGCTCCGGTACTTGCGGCACGAGCCGCCTGAGCGCACGATGGTTTTTGCTTTCGTGACCGGACATTTCAGATTGCCGGAGTTCAAAGGTACATCCCAGGCGACCTCCACTTGGTTGCAAGCTCACCCGGAACTATGGGATGGGCGAGAAGGCCATATGAGGGCGGTGGCCGGGATCACGGTGGAGCATCTCGGCAGCATGGAATGGAAGGATGACGGCGAGGGACGTTACGGGCCAACCGGTCTCATCAGCACGGAATATACTTACGCCGGCAATGAGAGAATGGGAGCCATCTGGCTGAAAGCCGTTGAAGAGAAGTCCAGAACGCGCACGGTGGTGCTGCGGGGCCATAACCGCTTCCAATTCGGTGAGAGCCAGCCTCTATTCGAAGCCGGAATTCCCGTTATCGGATTCATTCCTATGCCGGACTATCTACTCGTCGATCGGGAAAGCCGGGAGATGGATAAATTCGACGTGAAGCTCATGCGCGAACAAATCGTGTCGCTGCTGAAAGCGGTGAAGCTGGTTGACGCAACCGAGACGGACGAGCTCGGGAAATCGGACAGCTATTCCTATTTTTATGGCCGCACACGGTAATATAGCCGTCACGGAAAGGTCCGGGCACGATAGCGCGTGCTTGGGGGGGGATTAAAAAAACGAGCCGGACCACGGAGGATCCGGCTCGGCAACTTGCACCCGGCGGTTGTTTTACAGTATGGTTTCGCGCCTAACAGGAACCAAGCGGACTATTTCCTTCTCTCTATATAATTAAGAAGAGTGACAAGGAACATTCCGAAGGCGAAGAGAACAGAGAAAGATTGAAATAAATCCATTAACAGCCTCCCCCTTTCGCGAATTACTGTTATCCGCCGGCAAGTTGTACTTCCACCTTATCGTGGTATGGTTAAAAATGGAAGAGTTTGAAGAACTATTATTTCTACATTTTTAACGCCCGGGTTTAAGGGGGAACTGAATTTCTTTAAGGAAACGTTCGAATTCGGCAAAATTAAGTTGTTGCGCGGCGTCGGACAGAGCGGTTGCCGGATCGGGATGAACTTCCACCATAACGCCGTCCGCTCCGGCGGCTAGCGCCGCCTTGGCGCAAGGAGCAAGAATGTCCTTACGGCCGGTCGAATGGGTCACGTCTACCAGGACGGGGAGGTGACTTTCCAATTTCAGAATTGGAACCGCCGAGATATCGAGCGTATTCCGCGTTGCTTTTTCGTAGGTGCGAATGCCGCGTTCGATTAACATGACTTGGTCGTTGCCTCTGGAAACGATGTATTCGGCCGAATGAAGGAATTCGTCTATCGTGGCGGCAAGGCCTCGTTTAAGCAGAATAGGGGTTCGAACGTCGCCGGCGGCTTTAAGCAACTCGAAATTTTGCATGTTCCGCGCGCCGATCTGGATGACGTCGATATATTGGGTAGCGAGCTCGATATGGGCAGGATCCACGATCTCGCTGATCGTTTTCAAGCCGAATTCTTCCGCGACCTCTTTCAGAATTTGCAGTCCTTCGACGCCGAGCCCTTGGAAGTCGTAGGGGGACGTGCGGGGCTTGAACGCGCCTCCGCGCATGACCGTGACGCCGGAAGCCTTCAGCATGGCGGCCGTCTTGCGTGTTTGCTCATAGCTTTCCACCGAACAAGGGCCGGCGATGAGGATCGGCTGTCCGCTCCCGACGGGGATCTCGCCGATCGAGACGACGGTGTCTTCCTTTTGCCTTTTGCGGCTCACGAGAAGGTGTTTATGATGATCCGTTTGTTGCAGCTTTAATGAAGCTTGGAAAATTTGCTTGAACAAGTGGCTGATCGTTTCGTCGTCGAACGGCCCTTTGTTGGATCGGACCAGTTCTTCGAGCATTGATTTTTCCCGAACGGGGTCGTATTTCGGTACGCCTTGTTTCTCTTTCTCCATACCGATGTCCTGGGCGATGCTCGCCCTCTCCGAGAGGAGCTCCAGAAGCCGGAGATTCACGGAATCCAATTGCTTGCGCAGGCGATCCAAATTGTCTTGACTCATAACGGTTCTCTCCTTTTGAATGTTTTGTGGAAATATAAAAAGGCTCCTCCTCCGCAAGGGACGAGAAGCCGTGGTACCACCCTTATTAGAAATGAACGCCAAGATCGAACGTTGGGTTCGGCGGTTCATTTCTCACTTGAATCCCTTTAACGCAGGAAAGACGGGTAATCCTAACGCGTTCGAAAGAGGAGCGCGATCAGAAACCGGCTCGGGAGTGAACTTCGGCGGGCGCATTCGCTCGGGCGCTCTCAGTCGACGGCGCTCCGTCCCTGTCAGAAATGCGATCCGCGTACTCTCTCCGTCGCTGCCTGTGGGCAGGATGCAGTTGCAAGTTAGATGCATTCTAATTCATGAAGAATATCCGTGCAAGAATGCGAAGTAACGCATAATTGCATCATTGCGGTAAAGGGAATCAGGGGCTTTCGGTTGGGTGGAACCATTAATGATGGGCGTTCGACTGGGATGAGGTAAATAAGTTCGTGTGGCGGTACTAATGAGAAATGGAGTTTAGAAATATTATATGTGAAATTTTTCCGGTTGTATTCATACAGGAGTCTATGATATATTCTAATTCCGGCCGCGAAAGATGTCGAAATGAAGCGGACCTTCAAAAAAGAAATTGCTCGAAAAATAGCGATTGGAAAAAATTGAGGGTTGCAAGATGACGGGTTTTGCGGTAAGATGAAATTCCTGCTTCGGAAACGAGGCAGACAAAAACGAAACACCGATTGTTCTTTGAAAACTGAACATTGAGCGTAAGAAACAAAAACGTCGAAAGACGAAACCAGCAATACAGATTGAGCCTTCTGGCTCTCTATTATGGAGAGTTTGATCCTGGCTCAGGACGAACGCTGGCGGCGTGCCTAATACATGCAAGTCGAGCGGAGTTATTTAGGAGCTTGCTCCTGAATAACTTAGCGGCGGACGGGTG
>NZ_VNJJ01000032.1 GCF_007786475.1 Cohnella terricola
GAGTCATGTTGATATTCCTCCGATGAATGTTGTCTCGACAACCTCATTCTAAGAGAGAACTTTCAACATGGCTTTATTTAATGTTTACCAACAGCCATTTTACACAATTATATGGACTCTACTCTGCCCTCCCGGAATAGCTCGATTAAATCGAGCTACTCGCTCGCAAAGACGCTGCCCTCCCGGAATAGCTCGATAAAATCGAGCTACTCGCTCGCAAAGATGCAGCCATCCCAGAATTGTTCGACTAATTCGAGTAACTCCCCCGCCCTAGTAATTCAAGAAGCGCAAATAAGTTGCTGCTAACGATATTGTCCGCAATGGTTTATAATGGAAGAATGAGAAGGGGACGGAGGCTCTGTTGCCTGCACAGGCGAGCGAAGGAGAGGAAATGCGGATGAAATCGACATTGTCGGCGGACATCAAACGCTTCTTCAATATCCGAGGGGCGTGGCCGCTCGTCGTGGGCATGTTCTGCTACGGGATCGGTACAGGGATCCTTGCCCCAATGAACGCGATTTACTTACAGGAACGGATCGGCTTGTCCAAAGGCGAGATTGCCGCGATCTTTGCCAGTGCCTTGCTGTTCAACATGATTCTCACGATGACCGTCGGCATCGTCAGCGATAAAATCACGAACAAGAAGGCGCTCCCGCTTGCGGCCGCCTTCGTTTGCATATGCGGGCTGTTGCTGTATATGCGCGCGGACGGGTTCCCGTCGGCCTTCGCTGGCATGGCGATCGCCACGGCGCCGTCCGGCATGATCATGGGCCAGCTGTACGCGATGGCGCGGAAACGCTTTACGAAGGAAGCGGGGGAGATCGTCGAGATGGCGATGCTGTGGCTGCGTGCCACGTTCAGCGTCGGTTTTTTCGGCGGACTGCTGCTTGGAGCCAACCTGTATTTGATTGCGACGTTTCGTGGCGTACTGTGGGGGAATTTGGCGGGGTACGCGATTTTGTTCTTACTGCTCTGGATCTACAAGGATGTGAAGGAGGCGGAGAACAAGCTACAAACCGACCGGGGCGAGCCGTTCTCGATATGGATGCTTGTCGCGCTCTTGCTGCTTGGCTGCGGCGATGCGATCCGCGGCCTGTACTTGCCGCTCGTCGTCAACCAATTGTTCGATAGAGCGGAGCTGATGTCTTATTTATGGAGTGTGCAGGCCGTCTTCGAGCTCGTCTTTATGACACTGACCGGCTATTGGGCCGCGCGCTATGGCAGCAAGCGCATCATTTTGCTGGGCAGCCTGTTCGCGCTCGCCACATACGCAGTGTACGCGTTCGGTCCGCCGCTTTCCTTGTTTTTCTTGATGCAGCCGATTCATTCTTTTTACGTTTCGATTTTTTACGGCGTCGCCATGGGGTACGTGCAGCGCATGTTTATCAGCCGCGCTGGTTTCGGCGCAAGCTTGTACGTGTTCATCACGCAGGCCGCAACGTTGGTGGGATATGTATTTCCTCTTGTGATCAAGGGGATTACTCCGCGCATCTTCCTGATCGGGGCGGCGCTCGTCGTGGCTGCGATCTTCTGCATGATCAAGAGCGACGTACGCATTGCCAAATCCAAATCGAGGCCGCTCCACGAGTCGGGTTGAAGCACCGGGAAAGACATTCAGCGTTCGATTCGTTAGACGGTCAAGCTGCGCAGAGCTTCTGCGAACTTCGCGATCCCTGGACCGATCTCCTCGGCCTGGGGTCTGGCGAACGTAAAGCGGACATAACCGGAATCCGAGCCATATACGCTTCCAGGCACGAACACGATGCCTCTGCGGATCGCCTCCTCGAGCAGTTTGCCGTCATGGACTTCCGGAACGAGCCTGCACCATAGGTGCAGGCCTCCTTCGGGAACGGTGAATTCGATCTGCCCCGCTAGCTCCCGCCGTAATGCCTCGATCAACAGATCGCGTTTGAACAGCAATTGCATGCGCAGACGGTCCAGATGAGGCTCGAAATAAGAAGATTTCAGAAATTGCGCAGCGACTTGCTGGGGAATGACGCTGAGCCCGAAATCCATCTGCTGTCTGGCGTCCGCCAGCCGCTCGACGATGGAACGGGGGGCGACCATCCATCCGATGCGCAGCCCGGAGGCGGCGATCTTGGAGAAGGAACCGATATAGAGGACAGAGCCGCTGGGGTCCGATGCTTTGAGCGGTGCGGGCGCATCCCCGCGATAAGCTGTCAATCCGAAAGGATCGTCTTCCACGACCGGCAGGCCGAGCTCGCTGACGACGTCGAACAGCTCCTTGCGCCGTTCTTCGCTCAAGACGGTTCCGGTCGGATTCTGGAAGTTCGGATTCAGGAACACCATTTTGATGCGATGCTTCTTATATAGACTTCGAATGGCCTCCGGGCAAATGCCGTGCTGATCGACAGGGAGCCGAAATAACCGCAATCCCGCAGATTGGAACATAGGCAGGGAGTAGCAATAGGAAGGATCCTCGATCGCCACGGCGTCTCCCGGTGACAGCAAGCATTGTGTAATCAGAAAAAGCGATTGCTGAGACCCGGAAGTTACCAGGATCGACGACTCGGTCGTCTGGATGCCCCGGTATTGCCGCAAGTAAGATACAAGGGCTTCCCGCAGCGGGGTGTACCCCTGCGGATTAACGTATCCCAAATAAGAAGTATAGCGATGTTCGCTCATGAGCGAAGCGATTTCTTCGTTCGGGGCCAGGCCGCCGGATAGCTCTCCGCTGGCGAAATCGATCAGATCAGGGTGCTGATGGAGCGCTTCCCGGATTCTGCGCATAAATGGCAAGTTCGGTAGGAAGTTTCCGCCTTCGGCGTATCTGCTCCAATTAGGCGTATGTCTGGGAAGAGCCCCCCATTTCGTCTTGCTGACGCGGGTTCCGCTGCCCGTCCTGCTTTCGATGATACCCGTTGCCCGCAGTTCGGCGAACGCCAGAATGACGGTGCTCCGATTGACCCCTAGCTGCTCCGCGAGCTTTCGTTCGGAAGGCAGCAAGCTGCCCGGGGGAAATTCTCCGTACGATATTCTACGCTCCAGATGGTCGGCGATTTGTTCATAGATCGGTTTATTGCTTTGGCGATTGGGTTTCCACATTGGATTCGCCTCTTTTAACGACAGTTTATTTGTGAATTCTATCATAGCATTGAAACTCCGAGCGTAATGCGCATGTTTATAGCGTATCCATGACAATTATATTTCTATTCTTTGAACATGGAGGGTGCAAAGAGCAGAAAATTGGATGGTTTCATGTGCGGCACTTTCTAATATCATTGTAATCAAATCGGAAATGTAGAACTGGAGGCGGGTATCATGAAAGAATCGAATGTGATCGTAGCGGTAGTTCAATCTTCGCCCATTCTGTTCGACAAACAATCCGCGATGGACAAAATCGTCGCCATGACGACGGATGCGGCGAAACAGGGGGCTCGACTGGTCGTGTTCCCCGAAGTGTTCCTGCCGGGATATCCACGAGGGTTAAGCTTCGGAGCTCGCGTCGGCAGTCGCACAGACGGCGGAAGAAAGGACTGGGAACGTTATTGGGCAAGCGCGATTGACATTCCAGGAGGGGAAATCGGGACCTTATGCGAACTAGCGAAAGAATTGGGAGTCTATCTGATCGTCGGCGTCGTGGAGCGGGATCGGGAGTTTAGCAGGAGCACCTTATTTAACTCGATGGTGTATATTGGACCAGATGGCGAGCTCTTAGGCAAGCATCGCAAGCTTGTCCCGACCGGGTCCGAGCGGCTGCTATGGGGACAAGGGGATGGCAGCACACTAACGGTCATCGAGACACCGTTCGGAAGGGTCGGCGGTTTGATCTGCTGGGAGAACTACATGCCTCTTGCCCGCACGGCGATGTACGCGCAAGGTGTCGATATTTACGTAGCGCCCACGGCGGATGCCCGCGATTCGTGGCAGTCGACGATCCGGCATATCGCTTGCGAAGGCCGATGCTACGTTCTCTCCAGTAATCAATACGCGACCAAATCCAGCTACCCCACGGATCTAGCCCACTACGAGGATCTGAAGGACGACCCCGAAGTTCTTTGTATAGGGGGGAGCGCAATCGTCGGACCACTCGGCGATTACGTCACGGAACCTCTCTATAATCAAGAAGGAATCCTGCTTGCGAATCTTGATCTTTCCCGGATCGCGCAGAGCCGGTTCGATTTCGATGTGGTGGGACATTACAGCCGCCCGGATGTATTTCAACTGATCGTGAACGACAGAAAACAAGAAATCGTGCGTTCCATACGAGATTGAGATTGAGATTGAGATTGATAGCAGGAAGGATACGGTACTTTGGACTTTACGGAGATTGGAGTAGCTTATGATCATTGATTCGAAGGATTGCCAAGCCAAAGGGCTCAACTACACGATTAGGTCCGCGGTGACGGGCGACGCCAAGTCATTATCTGATTTAAGGCTCATTATTGACGGCGAGACGGAAAATATGGACCGAGAAAGCGGAGAAGCGTATATCGATGTGCCTGGATTTGAACGGATAATCGAGGAGGACACGCGCAAAGCGAGCAACTTATTTCTGGTAGCCGTCGTTCGGGATGCCATAGTCGGCTTCTCCAGATGCCAAGGCTTTGAGCTGAACAGATTTTCTCATAAAGCGGAGTTCGGCGTTTGCGTGTTGAAGGATTATTGGGGTTACGGGATCGGTCAAAATCTATTGCACGAATCGACTTCATGGGCAGATGCTAACGGGATTCATAAAATCGCTTTGAGTGTAGTGGAGACGAACGATAAGGCGATCCGGCTCTATCAAAAGCATGGATTTGAAATCGAAGGTATTCTCAAGAAGGATAGGCTGCATGCGGACGGGATGTACTATAATACAGTCATCATGGGAAGAGTTATCGATTAAGTCGCGGTATTGCCTAATATTTTCCTCTTCGATATACTTCTTGATGGAGGAAGGGGAGAACTTCATGAGTAAGAAGCTCGGCAAAAGCGTACGTCTAATGCTCTTAATGTTAGTTGGAGGCGCACTCTCGGTGAATACCGTCGGCGCAGCGGACAAACAAGAATACAAACTGCATAAGATGTACAATTACGAATATGGATTGACGGGTTACTTTGATATGAACGGCAAGGTCGTTATCGAACCGAAATATAGTACGGGGTTTAATTTCAGTGAGGGAGTCGCCGCCGTATGCGACGAAACTCGACATTGTGAATTTATAGACGAGCAGGGAAACGTGGTCATCGAACGCAAATACTACATAGCGGTAGATCCGGATGAGATGGGTTTCTATGAAGGTCTGGCATTAGTTTCATTGGCTTACCATCGGAATTCGGAGAAGAGGGTATTGCCCAATGAAAAAGCTTTTATCGATCATAACGGGGAAATTCGCTTTATGGCACCGTACGACGCAGTCGGCAATTTCTCCGAAGGGTTGTCGGTCGTCGCCAAATACGCCGGCGGGGGGAAGTACAATTATGGAGCGATCGATAAGGAGGGGAACGTGGCGATCCCGCTGCAATATCGCCGCATGAACGCCTTTAAGGAAGGTCTGGCTCTATTTCAGGACAGCAAGGGTTTTTACGGTTACGTCGATAAGACCGGCAAGGTCGTCATTCCCGCGAAATATCGCAGAGCTCACGATTTCAGCGAAGGGCTGGCAAAGGTAAAGATCAACGACAAGTTCGGATTTATCGACAAAACCGGCAAAGTCGTCATTCAACCGGAATATTTGGAATCCTCGACAAATGGCGATTTCCATGAAGGCTTGGCGGTGGTTGATAAATTTCTACGATACGACAGTAAGCTGAATATGGGGTTCGTGGACACATACGTGATCGACAAGAAAGGGAAAATCGTTATCAACGTCACGAAGAAGTTTCCGCAGTATGACGGAGTATCTGATTTTCACGAAGGCTGGGCATATATTCAGATTGACAACACCATTGGCAACTTCATCGATAAGAACGGAAATCTAATGTTCAAGAAGCATCGCAAGCGTATCAGCGAATTCGATCGTGGCCTGGCTTTGATTCAACTAAGTTACGATAGCAAGACTCGGATCGCGAAATACGCGCATATCGACAAGACGGGTAAACAAGTGTTTGTTTTCGATAGGCAAGAGTAAACGGTTCTGGAATACCATTCTATTCTATAGATGGAATACTCGATGATGAGCTGATCGAAGATCGGCTCTGCGCATGCGATCTATAACAATAGAACGAGAAAAGGCGATGCTTCCATGCATCGCCTTTCCTATTTCGATTAATTTTGAATATAAATCCATTTTAGGATTTTGTATAGAGTGAAATTCCATAGTAATTGAGTCTTTTGATTTTAGCGGATTATTTTAGGCGGAGAGATGTAAAAATGAAAAGAAATAAAAAGATGACTTTATTGCTTTTTTTCTGTTCTTCCTTTCTATTTATGTTATGTACTATTTTAATTTTCTCTTTTTTCCCATTCTTCAAATATTGGTATTATTTTTTCAACATCTTAAGTTTAGTGTCTCTAATTACTTATGTAATGGTTGGGTATAAATTAGAGTACAAAGAGGATATAACGGAATTCATAGTCTCCGTATCATGGCCAAGTATCCTATGTTGATAATAAACCTATTCAAGGGTTTAGTTGATCCTAGCGTATTTTTATTGCTCCCGTTTAACTTTATGCCTATTTTATTGTTTTTATTTGGTGTAAATCTTAAGTTGCTAACTAGTGCTAGGTAAAGTACAGGTAAAAATCAGAGAACATAACGATCGCTTATCGCAGCCTATGCAATCGATTACACAAAAGCTATAATTGACTGGTAAGAAGCTATACGAAATATAGCAACGCGCAAAGGAGTAGAGTTGAAAGTGAGCCAAAAGGCCAGTAGTTATATTCCGAAGACGCCGGTGCACATTGAATGTAACATCGAGAAGACACTGGATGTTTTGGGAGGAAAATGGGCATTTCTCGTCATCCGTGAACTCTTCAACGGTACGCTTCGTTTCGGGGAGCTGCAACGTAAAATACCCAACGTAAGCCCTCGCGCTTTAACGAGTACATTGCGCCATCTTGAGGATCAAGGCGTGTTGGAGAGGAAAGTGTATCCGACAGTGCCCGTGACCGTGGAATATACCTTGACGCCCAAAGGCCACGACCTGCATGTCATCTGTCACGAGATGAAGCTTTGGGCGGCGCGCTGGACATAGGTTTCCTTAATTATAGAACGAGAAAAGGCGATGCATCCACGCATCGCCTTCCCTTTTACTTAAGGGTTCTTTGAGGAAGAATCTCCGTTGTCAAAATAAGAAGTGTCGACGATTCTTGCGTAAATGTACGGATTCAACAAGTGGCTTTGCACATGGATTTTGACTTTCTCCAGCCCTTCCACGTTAAAGACCATTTGCGTCACCGGATCGTCCGGACTTACTTTATGCATCTCCAGAGCGGTCTCGGCGGCATTCCCGGCGGCTTCTCCCGCATTATATAGCGTAAACTCCACCTCATGTTCTCCGGGACTAATAACCGCAGCGTTCAAGACAAGCCTTTTATATTTGCGATCGATCTTAAATACGATGTCTCCATACTGATCGATCTTTAATATTTGCTTGAATTGCGTATCTTTCACTAAGGTTTCGGCAGGATCTTTTGTTGACACCGCATAGATATTGTCGATCTCCATCGGAACGGCGAAGATCGGCGTCTTTTCTCCGGGCTTGCCCCCAATATAGATGATTTGACCGGAGGCGTCTAGGTCGATCGGAACTTTGAGGGCTTCCGCCAACGCGCGAACAGGCAAGTAGTTGGTGCCGTTATAATAAATCGGGCTGAGCGGTTTTCCCTTCGTGTCTTTAGGCTCCCAACGTTCGCCATTCAACACGAACGATACGCTTCGGTTGAAGAAGGCTTTGATCGGTTCCAGATTGGCCGCCGCATATGCGGATCCGAATGAACTGACCAGCATGGAGACAATAAAAAATGAGATCAATACGGTTTTCTTGGACATCCACTTCAACTTCGATCACCCTCTCTTATCGTATAGGAGTTGCCGATGCTATCGGAACATACTATACAAGGGTATCATCGCTTATCGTCAGCGGATATTATCCGAAAGTGGTATTTAAGTAGAAGTAAAGCTGTCGCTTTCATTGCCGAGAAAATTGTTCGTTGTATCGGTTTATGAATTGTACGCGGTTTTTGACATGATATTTTTTGAAAATATTAGAGACATGTTTCTTGACCGTTGCTTCGCTGACGTACAGGAGCCCGGCAATTTCCATGTTGGAGTTGCCTTGAATCAATAGATCGACGACATCCCGTTCCCGTCTGGACAATAGTTGCAGTCCTTTATCGGCGTCATCCCGAATTTGCGCGAGGCCGAACGATGAGATCATCCGATCCAAATATTCATGAAGCTTGTTTCCTCTCGTATCCAGAACGAAATAGGGGGTCGGGATTTGATCGTCGTAATCGAAGTGCATGATATCCTTCGCTTTCTCGAATCCCAAACTTTGAAATATGGCATGAAAGAAAGGGATCGAAGGGGCGGTCGTGACGACCAATCTAGCAGATAGCATATAAGAGATGAAAGTGAGTCCCGCGGCCTGCCGCATGGATAGATCCGCGTAATCGCGAACATCGATCATTGCTATGAAGTAGCCAGCGCTCGCTTCCCTCGAAGTTCGCATTTCCCGAAGCTTGGATTCCGGAAGACTGGCGAAATACGTCGATGAAGGCGGGCGGGAAAACAAATAATCCATAGTTCCTTCATGGATCGGCACGATAACCGCCAGCCCGCATACCGTTCCGTGCACGTCTCGTATCAGTTTGACAATATTGGGGTCTAACTCATACAGCTCTTGCAGATCCCAATGCATAAACCCGTAAAGACCTTCTTCCGCCGAGATGACATATTCATAACGCTCGTTTGTCTCCAAGTCGGTCGGGAGTATCCTTACGTCTTGAGCGTTGGCGCGACGGTGTTCGATATAATGGAGAGCTTCGTCCCAATTGGTTCGGTCCAGAGATTCCAGCAGATAAGAAACGGATTGCTGATAGAACAGCGTCCGAATCAGACGATCTCCTATGTAATAAACCCAATCCGCGTTCCCCCAAGGAAAAGCAATCTTGGCGGGCGACTGTCTCATGCGGAGGTCGTAATGCATAACGCAACGTTTCCAAAGCTTGTCGTAGAATTCCGGCGTCCGCAGACGCATTTCGTGTCCGATGGCATCCCGCAACATATCGTGCAGCATCCAACCGTGATCAACCCTTCGTATGAAAGAATGTCCGATCAATTCTAAGAATTGTTCGGAAGCGACGGGCCTTTCCAAGACAAAGCTGAGCAATTCCTGATTGAAATGCCGAAGAACGGCGGTCGCTTCTACCAGTTCCCGGATTTCCCGGTGCGGAACTTCCTTCAGCCATATTTTCACGACATAGGGGAAAATATCTTCGCTCGTCGAGCGCGTGGATCGAGACAATGTTCGGGCTAACGTCGTCGATACGAATAACGATAGAGTTAACGGATGCCCCTTCGTTCGAGTCCACGCGGAGAGTGCCTGATCATCCTTCGTCATACCCGAACGTTCCAAATAAATTTTAACGGCTTCGTAACTTAAGTCCGTTACCGGCATTCGGACGATGAGCCGCCGCCAGGCCGGGGAGGTTAGCCATTGGCCCTGCAGAGGGAATCTGCCGGATATGATCGTCAGCACGTTCGGACTCATATATGCGAGAAATTCATCCCGCAGCCAATGCTCCATCTCGCCGATTTCTTCGAACGTATCCAGGGCGAGGATCAGTTTACCTCTGCCGGCAGCTTTCTCTATTTCAAGCAGGACGAGTTTTTTGAGCGAATGGATGTCTGTATGCCGCTTCCCGAACCGGCGGAGCGGATATTGAAGCAAATGCAGCAGATGCAAACAAAATTCGAGGGGGTTACGGGAGCATGCCTGACTATCCAGATAGAGAGAAGGAATTCCGGCGTTGTCGGCAAGCCGCAGGAATTCGTCTAACAAATAACTTTTGCCCACGCCCCCGGTTCCATAAAGATTAACGATTCGTTCTTCCGGGTGATGATCCGCCAATATGTTCAGGAACAAAACGATCTCTTTTTCCCGTCCTACAAGATATTGCTGCTCTAACCGTTCGATCTCGCTAGCCGTTTCTAGCATCCGCTTCTCCTTTGACATAGCGTTCCGTTCACCTCGCCCGCGCAACGTCTTCTTGCATGTCTATTTATTCTCTTTTGTGGATTTGAAATCCTTTTTCTTAACGTTTTTGCAACGCTTCGCGCTATAAAATAGATGCAGCCGCGATCCGAAGCGGTAGTCCCAACATACGGAAAGGATCTGGTCCCATGTGGAATATAAGGTGGAGAACGAGAAAAATGCTCATCTCCGCTCTGGCCGCGTTTCTGATTTCGGTTATCGTCGTCCCCGCTGTGGCAGCGAAAGAGGATACGCAAACTAAAATAAACCCCAATCTGTTGAATGAAGCGATCAAAGAGACGATCAAGGTTAACCCGAAAATGGAACTGAAAGCGACGGATATCATAAAAAATCTTCCCATCATTCCCATCGAAAACCGCAAAGGGACGATACGTTGGGAGAGGGAATTCAGCTCATCGGTGAATTCGTCGGTTACGGTCGGCGAAGATGGCGTTCTATATTTAGTTACGTTCGATAACGTTCTGTATGCGCTTCAACCAGACGGAACCTTCATATGGGGCTTAGGGCTTCTTCACGGCCTTGTAAACGGTAAGCCGGCGATCGGTCCCGACGGCACGATCTACGTGAATACTTGGGATCATCTATTGATCGCGGTCAACCCGGACGGGACGAAAAAGTGGGAGTTCAAAAGAGGAGGCTCCGAAAAGATCAGCGTGGGAGGGCGCTCCGTCAACTCATCGCCTGCGGTAGGCGTGGACGGTACGATCTACATCGCGGCTTCGGACGAACCGAAGCTGATCGCGGTCAACCCCGACGGAATGAAGAAATGGGAGTTCACAGTCGCCGGAGCCGTGAGCACCCCCGTACTTGACGCGGACGGCACGATATATATCGGCTCGACCGACAGCCACTTGTATGCCATCAAACCCGACGGCAAGAAAAAATGGAGCTTTACGGTGAAAGCCCCTATATTCTATTCCGATCCGGTACTCGGAGCCGACGGCACGATCTACGTGGTGTCTTACGATTCTTTTTTCTACGCCGTTAATCCGGATGGCACGAAGCAGTGGAGCTACGATTACAAGGTGAGAACGACACCGGCCGTCGGAGCGGATGGGACGATCTATGTTGGAGGCAACAAAAGGCTGATCGCCGTCAATCCGAACGGAAAAATCAAATGGGAGCTGGCGGGAAGCGTCGGGGGGTATACGAACCCGCAGATCGGTACGGATGGTACGATCTATTTCACCCATAGAGCGGTTGGTTATGCGGTCAATCCTAACGGATCCGTGAAATGGGAATTTGAAGGTTTGTCGGTAGGGAACGAACTTGCCATCGGTAGCGACGGTTCAGTCTATACGTCCGGCACCGCGAATCAGGGGAACATCTTGTACGCGCTCGGGACTGTCGCCAGCAGCATCAAGATCAATAAGAGCGCTGTCGCTTTGAAGGCCGGAGAAAGCGAAACGTTGATCGCCACGGTTATGCCCGAGGACGCGCCGAACAAACGGGTAAAATGGAGCAGCAGCGACAAGACTGTGGCGGCGGTAGACAGCGGGGGAAAAGTGACCGGCATCGCTCCGGGCAAAGCGAAGATCATTGCCACCGCGGAAGACGGAGGGTTCATTGCCGTATGCAACGTAACGGTGTCCGCGGCTGCGATTCCATAAGAAAAGCAATCGAATGCTACTAAATTACAACTTTCGGATAGTATGAGCCGACTTCAAACCGTGTTACGATGCGGATTAACCTATTCCGTTTCTGAGTGCGGCACAGGTTTGACAGGAGGTTTAATAACTTGCGGGCATGGACCTTTCGGTTATTGGGTGGATTTAGAATCGCCGTCGACGGCGAGACGATTGCGAGCCTTTCCGCTGGAAAAATCAGTCTGCTATTGGCATATTTGATTCTTGCGGATGATCTTCCGATAAGCAGAAAACGAATCGCTTTTGATTTCTGGCCGGATTCTACGGAGCGCCAAGCGCTGGCTAATCTACGGAAATTGCTTTACGATCTGCGGGATCGCTTGCCGCAAGCCGATCGGCTTCTGAAGGCGACTCCCGCGTTTTTGCTATGGGAACATGAAACGCCGATCTATTCGGACGTGAAGGAGTTCGAACTTGCTGCCCGCGGTGTCACCCTGCCGGATTTATATAGAGCAGCCGAACTGTACCGGGGAGAATTAATGCCCGGGTACAATGCGGAATGGCTTGAGGCCAAGCGTCAATCGCTGGCACAGAAGCATGCGATGGTCTTGGAGAAGATCGTCACCCTATTGGAAAGCCGAGGAGAATATTCGTCGGCCGTTTTCTATGCCAATCAGCTTCTCCAGCATAACCAATTAAGGGAAGAGACATATCGTTCTTTAATGAGGCTGCATGGGCTTAGTCACGACATGGCAGGCGTCGTGCGAGCATACAGGCAAGCTTGTTCCGTTCTGCAAACCGAGCTGGGAATCGCCCCTTCGGACGAAACGAAACGACTCTATGAGAAGTTTGCTCAGAGTCAAGAAGCGACAGGGAGATGACCTAATCACGGTTTCCGTAACGTCTTCATACCTTGTAGCAGTATAGGCATAGGGGTGAGGATTTGGATAAACTGACATTGGAGACGGCTAGAAAATTGCTGGCTGTCGCCGAACAGAAATCGCGACAGATGGGATTGAACAGCAATATCGCGATTGTCGACGACGGAGGGAACCTGGTCGCGTTCGAACGAATGGATCATGCGCGCATTGCGGGAATCGAAATCTCCCAAAATAAAGCATGGACGAGCGTGAGCATGCAGATGCCGACGGCGAATCTCGCCCAGACGGCGGCTGCCGGGGGTCCCGCGTTCGGGATCAATACGACGAACGGCGGCAGAGTCGTTATTCTCGGAGGGGGTATTCCCTTGACGAGTGGAGGCCGAATCGTCGGCGGCATCGGCGTGAGCGGCGGAAGCAGCGCGCAAGACATTGAGGTGGCCACGGCCGCGGTTCAAGCGTTCGATGCGATGCAAGGTAAGCCGGGGGCTTCGAACGTCAACGCTCGCATCGGTTCGTCTAGAATCTATACCTAAAACAGGCGATACGGTAAGTCCCGGCTGAGGACGACCGTATCGCCTTTATGTCTGGATGTTGCCTAAGGCCACTCATTAAATTGCGGCCATGGGAACTAAATCTGTAATCCGGCGAAACCCAAGCCTGTTGATTAACCAGATGATGGGAGAGGGAACACCAGATGGTTAGCTACATAAATCACCCATTCCAAGGGTAATGTCTGTAAACTAAATAAGCGATCAAAATCGGCAAACGTCAACCGTGCGCTCCAATGGACGGTTGCGTTTCCTTGATCGAACACGTATTTTAGCAGGACATAAACGATTAACGCCGTATACAACTGACCATA
>NZ_VNJJ01000033.1:0-5232 GCF_007786475.1 Cohnella terricola
GCACAAGGAGACATAATAGATGCAGTAATTGGTTCTACTGATATTGAGACAATAGAAGATTCATTTAATTATCTCGTAAAGAATTTCAATATTTGAATTGATTCAGGTATTTCGCCTAACGTTCGTGTATTCACGACGTCCAACTCCCTTAAGCCCGAAGGGCGGCCGCGATGCGGTTAGGGAGTTGGATGTGTCCGGCTGATTACGTTTCCCTGCTACTGAAACAACTTCAATCGAATCCTCTACAACTCCGGTCCGGACCGAGGCAGCTTGACTTCCGAAGCGTGAATATGGTGTTAGGTGATGTTGCCTCTTCTCGAGTTACTGCCAAATTCGTTCTATATAAGCTTCACCTTTATTTACTTCAAGTTTATACACATCAGGATTTGTTAGCTTCTTCCAATCTTCAAAGCCAAATTGTTTTTTATATTGTCTAATTAGTAGTGATAAGAGCGCACCATGAGTCACAATCACAATTGTCTTTTCTGGTCGTTGCAGCATTTCATTAATTACTTTCATGCCTCTAGTCGTTGCTTCATTTGAGGATTCTCCGCCTTCATATAATAATTCGTCATCTATATAGGTTCTCTCTAAGAGTTCCATCCAATTATCTAACTGTTTTATACTTAACACTCGTTCTTGTAATCGATTATCAGTATGTATTCTTAAATTGAGCCTTTCACTTAAAGGTCTTATCGTATGTTTTGCTCTTTCATATGGACTTGAAATAATATATTCAACGTTTTTATTGATAAAAAATTCACCCAATAATTCTGCTTGCTGATTACCTTCTAGTGTTAGAGGGGCCTCAGGTTCTTGACCAGCTGCTTTGCAGTGTCTGACAAGATAAATATGCTTCATGAATCCTCCTTAAAAATTGAGCTCTTAGGCCATTTCACCTAACGTTCTTGTATTCACGACGTCCCACCGACTTAAGGCTCCGCCAGGAGCCGGCCGCGATGCGGTTAGTCGGTGCGGATGTGTCCGGCTGATTCGGCGTCCCTGCTACTGATGTGCTTCTCCGAATCATCTTCTAACTTCTGCCGGACCGAGGGCCGAATGGCCCAATGCGTGAATATAGTGTTATGCGATGCCTCGGACTTCTCAGAATCGATTACAAATCATTTACTTTCAAACAAGTACTTACTTATTTTATGCGTGATAATACATCTATTGTTTTTTCAACTTCATTTTCGCCTTCTTCATCTATACAACATTTTAAAACTATCGTCCCATCATTATTCCAACGTAAAGGTATTACATCCGTATCAATATTTACCTCGCCGTCCATATCATAAGAATTATATAATTCTTTAAGTGGAATATTTGTAGGATTGGAAAAGTCGAAAAAGTATGTACTAGAAGGGCAAGCCCAATAGCATCCATCAACTGCCAGAATATTATTTTGAGCACAGTATAAAACATTCGTCCAAATAAATGTTTCTTTATGTTCCTTAAAGCTCTCGGCCGGTATGAAATGATAAGCACTGAAGTCAGAAAAATCTAAAACACTATAGCCATATAATTCAGTCGAAAATAACAGATAATTCTTACCGTTTGAATGTTCAACCATTGTAAATAAATCAACATGGTAATCAATATTCTTTAACTCTGTTAATATATTTCCCCTTAAGTCCAACACGTCAGTTTTTGAAGCTCTAACATTGTATTCTGATACTTGATGGCTATCATCATAGTAATAATATGTTTTAAGAATATGCTTCCCATCTGGTAAATGTCTTTCTTCGGTATCTTTGGACATAAACTTTTTATTATAAATATATTCGAGCTTTTTCTTATGTTCCTGGTATTCATTTGTATATGCAATATTTATTTCTGACATTTCTTTCAACTCCAAATTTATTATGTGTATTTATGTCCTTCAGCGTTCATTTTTAAATAACGCGTACCGAAGCGCGTGCCTTCAAGCTTTCCGAGGTTTCGCATAACGTTGTCGTATTCGCGACGTCCATTCCCCTTAGATAGCTCTTATTTTAGGGGAATGGATGTATCTGCCTGAATTAGCTTCTTCGAAATCTCTCCGGCAGATCAAGGGCCGGATGGCCCGCAGCGCGAATATTGTGTTATCAGAAGTCCCTTCTTCCTGAGATAATTACTCTAACGTCTTACCTATATGTTTTGAAAAGTTCGGTAGATTCGTTAATTCTTCTTGCAAGAAGTTATTTCTTTGAGCTAGTTTAATCATCCTTTTGTTTATATCATTGCGGAAAGTTATTAATGGGTACTTCCTGTTAACCTTAATAATCAAGTCAATAATCCCAAAAGTAATATTACCAATCCACCATAATCGTTGCCTGATAAAAACATCTTCTTTCTTATCAAAGATCTCTAGACTTATTTTTAAGTCATCATCAAAATTATAATTGGCAAAGGCCGAAAGTAAATTTGCGTGTGCATAAAAATCGTTTATTTGATCTTTCATATTTTTTATTTTATCAGAGTACTCAGGAAATTCTGCCTTTAACCATTTCCTTGCTCGATCTTTTACGTCTCTTTTCTCAACTGCATAGCCATACTTACTATAAAGTACATAAGATTCAAAGTCCTTTTCAATAAATGAATATACTATTAGAACAAATGACTCTAGTAAATGTCTAATATTCATTAAGGCTTGTACGTCATGTCTACGTAAAGAGGAAAGTACAGCTAATGTTGTTGATTTCTGAATCTGAGATAAAAAAATTAAAAATACCTGCGCATCCAATTCTACAGAGTTAACAAAGCTATCTAGTAAGTTTATTGATTCTATAGCAAATTGATAGTAATCACGATATTCTTTTTCAGCAGTTTCAATCATGTTGTGTTCGGTTTTTGATAATTCTACAAAGTCCATACTATCACCTATTTCTTTAAGGGATTTCTGATAACGTTTCCGTGTTCACGACGCCCCACCACCTTAAGGTCACGTAGTGACCGGTCGCGATGCGGTTAGGTGGTGCGGGTGTGTCCCGGCAATCTCTTCTCCGACTGATCTACCGGGACCGAGGGGGCTTTAGACCCCGATGCGTGAACACATTGTTATCTGATGGGCACTACTTCTTCGAATCAACTCCAAGAATTGAATCATTCCAGCATACGCATAATTCCAGCTTTCAATATCTTTAATTTTATATCATTTACTAATAGCTCAACTGGACGTCTACCACCAAATCCAGGAACAGAAGTATTAAGCCATTCTTCTAGTCCATTTCCAAACTTACACAACAATATCTGTTTAATATCTTCAGGGATAGAAAAAGCATCTGCATACTTTTTGAGATTTTCGTCTAAATTCATGTATTCCTTTAAGTAATAATTATGAAGATTTTTCCACGCTTCTTCACTGAATTCCTGTTCGAGTATCTTTTCAAAATCATCCTGATCTTTACGCATTAAGTACCCTACTACTGGAAAATCAGGTATCCCTAATGACCACAACTGCATACAGTTGGTACATTTATAATTTATTCTATCTGTCCCTTCATAAATCTTAATGAAGTATTCATTAATAACATTGTTATTCATGACATTTAAAGTTGATTGGAAATGACCGTATCCACCGAAGCCCTGAATTTCTTCTAATGAATCACAGTAACAATTCATCAATAACTCTCCTTTACGTGCCTTTCAGATAACGTTCTTGTATTCACGACGTCGAGAGGCTTAAGGTGCGGATCTGGAGAGGCGTAGCCTCCAACCAAACCGGCTGCGCGGAGCGCAGTTAGCATCGCAGATGTGTCCGCCTGATTCCGCTTCCTCGAAAACCCTCGGGTGGACCGAGGGGCGATAGCCCCGATGCGTGAATATGGTGTTATGCGTAGTGCACTCTTACAGTAATACCTTCAAAAATTCTTCTCCTAATTCCTTATATATTCCTATTGATGTTTCAATTCGCTTTCTTATTACTTCATCTGTCACAAGGTACTTAATATCGTCCATTGAATTTAATTCAAAATATAAGTCGCCACCAATTTGGCTCTCCGATATATTTAATGAGAGAGAATATAGTTTATAGGTAATTTCGGAAATATCATCGGAATTGAGTGACTCAATATATATCAATCCTAAAATGGTTCTAATTGGTTTTTGAATATCATAAATGCCCTTTACTTCTTCTAATTTAGAAATGGTTTCGTTTATTCCTTTAGATCCTGATAGAGAAACTTCAATTATGCCGGCGTCAGGATTAGCTTCATGTTCAATATACTTATCAGCAAAATTAATGACTTGATCCATTGATAAAAGTCCAATTAATAGACCGAGCTTAAAAGTTTCCGTGATCTCCTTAATTGAAGGAGCAGAATTCTTCATGTCCATTCTCTCCTTTGATTTAGTGCATTTCGCATAACGTTGTGGTATTCGCGACGTCCATTCCCCTTAGATAGCTCTTATCTTAGGGGAATGGATGTATCTGCCTGAATTAGCTTCTTCGAAATCTCTCCGGCAGATCAAGGGCCGGATGGCCCGCAGCGCGAATATTGTGTTATCAGAAGTCCCTTCTTCCTGAGATAATTACTCTAACGTCTTACCTATATGTTTTGAAAAGTTCGGTAGATTCGTTAATTCTTCTTGCAAGAAGTTATTTCTTTGAGCTAGTTTAATCATCCTTTTGTTTATATCATTTCGGAAAGTTATTAATGGGTACTTCCTGTTAACCTTAATAATCAAATCAATAATCCCAAAAGTAATATTACCAATCCACCATAATCGTTGCCTGATAAAAACATCTTCTTTCTTATCAAAGATCTCTAGACTTATTTTTAAGTCATCATCAAAATTATAATTGGCAAAGGCCGAAAGTAAATTTGCGTGTGCATAAAAATCGTTTATTTGATCTTTCATATTTTTTATTTTATCAGAGTACTCAGGAAATTCTGCCTTTAACCATTTCCTTGCTCGATCTTTTACGTCTCTTTTCTCAACTGCATAGCCATACTTACTATAAAGTACATAAGATTCAAAGTCCTTTTCAATAAATGAATATACTATTAGAACAAATGACTCTAGTAAATGTCTAATATTCATTAAGGCTTGTACGTCATGTCTACGTAAAGAGGAAAGTACAGCTAATGTTGTTGATTTCTGAATCTGAGATAAAAAAATTAAAAATACCTGCGCATCCAATTCTACAGAGTTAACAAAGCTATCTAGTAAGTTTATTGATTCTATAGCAAATTGATAGTAATCACGATATTCTTTTTCAGCAGTTTCAATCATGTTGTGTTCGGTTTG
>NZ_VNJJ01000033.1:5329-5628 GCF_007786475.1 Cohnella terricola
AAATACCTGCGCATCCAATTCTACAGAGTTAACAAAGCTATCTAGTAAGTTTATTGATTCTATAGCAAATTGATAGTAATCACGATATTCTTTTTCAGCAGTTTCAATCATGTTGTGTTCGGTTTGTGATAATTCTACAAAGTCCATACTATCACCTATTTCTTTAAGGGATTTCTGATAACGTACTTGTATTCACGACGCGACCCAGCCTTAGATAGCTCCTATCTTAGGCTGGGTCGTGTGTTGTCTGCTATATCTACCATGATTATACATCTGACAACCAAGGGGCAAAAGCCCCG
>NZ_VNJJ01000034.1:0-1384 GCF_007786475.1 Cohnella terricola
GGCCAACCTGTTAGGATAAGCCCTCGACCGATTAGTACTCGTCAGCTCCACACGTTACCGCGCTTCCACCCCGAGCCTATCAACCTGGTGTTCTTCCAGGGGTCTTACGAATTGGGAAATCTCATCTTGAGGCAGGCTTCGCGCTTAGATGCTTTCAGCGCTTATCCCTTCCGCACTTGGCTACCCAGCGGTGCTCCTGGCGGAACAACTGGTACACCAGCGGTGCGTCCATCCCGGTCCTCTCGTACTAAGGACAGCCCCTCTCAAATTTCCTACGCCCGCGACAGATAGGGACCGAACTGTCTCACGACGTTCTGAACCCAGCTCGCGTACCGCTTTAATGGGCGAACAGCCCAACCCTTGGGACCTACTTCAGCCCCAGGATGCGATGAGCCGACATCGAGGTGCCAAACCTCCCCGTCGATGTGGACTCTTGGGGGAGATAAGCCTGTTATCCCCAGGGTAGCTTTTATCCGTTGAGCGATGGCCCTTCCATTCGGTACCACCGGATCACTAAGTCCGACTTTCGTCCCTGCTCGACTTGTAGGTCTCGCAGTCAAGCTCCCTTATGCCTTTGCACTCTGCGCGCGATTTCCAACCGCGCTGAGGGAACCTTAGAGCGCCTCCGTTACTTTTTAGGAGGCGACCGCCCCAGTCAAACTGTCCGCCTGACACGGTCCTCCTGCCCGATGAGGGCAGCGAGTTAGAACTCCGATACGATCAGGGTGGTATCCCAACGGCGCCTCCATGGAAGCTTGCGCTCCCACTTCATAGGCTCCCACCTATCCTGTACAGACCGTACCAAAGTTCAATATCAAGCTACAGTAAAGCTCCATGGGGTCTTTCCGTCACGTCGCGGGTAACCTGCATCTTCACAGGTACTAAAATTTCACCGGATCTCTCGTTGAGACAGCGCCCAAGTCGTTACGCCATTCGTGCGGGTCAGAATTTACCTGACAAGGAATTTCGCTACCTTAGGACCGTTATAGTTACGGCCGCCGTTTACTGGGGCTTCGGTTCACAGCTTCGGGTTGCCCCTAACCGCTCCCCTTAACCTTCCAGCACCGGGCAGGCGTCAGCCCGTATACTTCGCCTTACGGCTTCGCACAGACCTGTGTTTTTGCTAAACAGTCGCTTGGGCCTCTTCACTGCGGCCCCCTCGGGCTATTCACCCTACCGAGGCACCCCTTCTCCCGAAGTTACGGGGTCATTTTGCCGAGTTCCTTAACGAGAGTTCTTCCGCGCGCCTTAGAATTCTCATCTCGCCCACCTGTGTCGGTTTACGGTACGGGCACCTTCTCCTGGCTAGAGGCTTTTCTTGGCAGCGTGGGTACATGACCTTCGGTACTATGATTTTCCCTCCCCATCACAGCTCAAGGTTACA
>NZ_VNJJ01000034.1:1406-2953 GCF_007786475.1 Cohnella terricola
CCCTCTCACTGCTTGGACGAGCACATCCATCGGCTCGCGTCGTTCCCCTCCTGCGTCCCCCCATCGCTCATAACGGATTACGGTGGTACAGGAATTTCAACCTGTTGTCCATCGACTACGCCTTTCGGCCTCGCCTTAGGTCCCGACTTACCCTGGGCGGACGAACCTACCCCAGGAACCCTTAGGCTTTCGGCGGACAGGATTCTCACCTGTCTTTTCGTTACTCATACCGGCATTCTCACTTGAATGCAGTCCACCAGTCCTTCCGGTCTGACTTCAACCCGCATTCAACGCTCCCCTACCCAAGACACCTAAGTGTCATGCCATAGCTTCGGTGGTGTGTTTAGCCCCGTTACATTTTCGGCGCAGAGTCACTCGACCAGTGAGCTATTACGCACTCTTTAAATGGTGGCTGCTTCTAAGCCAACATCCTGGTTGTCTTCGCAACTCCACATCCTTTCCCACTTAACACACACTTGGGGACCTTAGCTGATGATCTGGGCTCTTTCCCTCTTGACGACGGATCTTAGCACTCGCCGTCTGACTCCCGAGTATACATCTATGGCATTCGGAGTTTGACTGGACTTGGTAACCCTTGGCGGGCCCCGCACCCAATCAGTGCTCTACCTCCATGATGCTCTTACCTCGAGGCTAGCCCTAAAGCTATTTCGGGGAGAACCAGCTATCTCCGAGTTCGATTGGAATTTCTCCCCTACCCCCACGTCATCCCAGAGCTTTTCAACGCTCACGAGTTCGGGCCTCCAGTGCGTGTTACCGCACCTTCACCCTGCACAGGGGTAGATCACACGGTTTCGGGTCTACGACCACGTACTTATTCGCCCTATTCAGACTCGGTTTCCCTTCGGCTCCGCCTCATCAGCTTAACCTTGCACGTGAACGTAACTCGCCGGTTCATTCTACAAAAGGCACGCCATCATCCCTAGATCGGACTCTGACTTCTTGTAAGCGCACGGTTTCAGGTTCTTTTTCACTCCGCTCCCGCGGTGCTTTTCACCTTTCCCTCACGGTACTGCTTCGCTATCGGTCGCCAGGGAGTATTTAGCCTTGGCAGATGGTCCTGCCGGATTCCCACGGGGTTTCACGTGTCCCGCGGTACTCGGGATCCGTCTCGGAGAGAGGACACTTTCGGTTACAGGGCTTTTACCTTCTTTGGTGGGCCTTTCCAGACCTCTTCGCCTAATGTCCTCTTTTATCACTCCATGTGAGACGTCCCACAACCCCAGGGAGCAAGCTCCCTGGTTTGGGCTAATCCGCTTTCGCTCGCCGCTACTGACGGAATCACTGTTGTTTTCTCTTCCTCAGGGTACTTAGATGTTTCAGTTCCCCTGGTATGCCTCCAACGACCTATGTATTCAGTCGAGGGTAACTGCGCATTACCGCAGCTGGGTTTCCCCATTCGGAAATCTCCGGATCAAAGCTCACTTACAGCTCCCCGAAGCATATCGCTGTTCGTCGCGTCCTTCATCGGCTCCTGGCGCCTAGGCATCCTCCGTGCGCACTTATTAGCTTAACCATCGCTCCGGTAT
>NZ_VNJJ01000035.1 GCF_007786475.1 Cohnella terricola
ATGCGTGCCCAGAGGCACGCATCATCTAGCCGGTGAAAGTCCGGTCGCGGGAGGGGCCAAGCCCCCGCGTAGCTAGGATACTTGCGTATGGAGAAATCTGTGCGTAAAAGCGTATCGACAAAAGTACCTGTCGGAGACAGGGCGAGCGACATACCAGGCCGTAACATAAAGTGAATCCTGCCGCGTCGTCAAAAAGGCCTTGCAAGAGGGAAAAGAGGAAGCTGAGTCTCGATGAAATGGACGAAAGCCACGGAAGCTGTTAGGAACTTGGAGCGACAGCGAAGAATCCTCCGGCGTAAGGGGATCGGCATGGGATGAAAGAAGATGCAGTGAACTGGGGAGACCCTCCCCTGCACGGAAAGTTTTTTTTTCCGTAGCGAGATGCTCTATAAGCCAGAAGGTGAAGTGAGCCATCTGCAGGAAGGGAGTCCGAGGGGCGAATAGTACCGGAGAACGTAGGACAACACAACCTGCGGGAGGGAAGGCGCCCTGCTTTGTTCAAGCTTCTTAAGGAGGTACGAGTGAGTGAATGCCATAGAGCTAACGACACCAAAGGAAAAAGTTCAACAACTCCAAGAGAAGCTAGGTCATGCTGCCAAAACAAACAAAAGCAGAAAGTTCCATGCACTGTACGACAAGGTGTACCGAATGGATGTATTACAGGAAGCGTGGCGCAGGGTGCGGGCAAATAAAGGAGCGGCAGGTATTGACGGGGAGACGATGGCAGATATCGCAAAGATAGGTGAAGACCTATTCTTAACAGAGTGTCAACAACGTCTGTCGAACAATAACTACCGTCCTCAACCGGTCCGCCGTCACTATATTCCGAAGAAAGATGGACGTAAGCGTCCGCTTGGCATCCCAACGGTGAGAGACCGCGTTGTACAGATGGCGACCAAACTTATACTAGAACCAATCTTTGAAGCAGATTTTCAGGAAAGCTCATTCGGCTTCCGACCGAAACGAGGCGCAAAACAAGCGCTGGAGCGTATTCGCAAAGCCTGCAACCGCAAAGGCAACTGGGTGGTCGATATCGACATCCAAGGGTACTTCGACAACATTAACCAAGAGAAGCTAATGAAGCTGGTGGAAATGCGCATCAGCGATAGACGCGTTCTCAAGCTGATTCGACAATGGCTGGGAGCAGGCGTAATGGAGGAAGGAACGGTTAGACGTTCTGACCTCGGCACACCGCAAGGTGGAGTGATTTCGCCGCTACTGGCGAACATCTACTTGAACTACTTCGATCTGTTGTGGGAGAAGCATGGCAAAGAAGTTGGAGAATTAACGCGGTATGCAGACGACTTCGTCGTCGTGTGCAAGACAAGGAAAGACGCGCTTCATGCTTTTAAGCTGATTCAGGCAATAATGGAGCGGTTGGAACTAACCTTGCATCCGGAGAAGACGCGAATTGTGGGGCTATGGACGGGAGAAGAAGGATTCGACTTCCTCGGTATGCACCACCGGAAGATGAAAGCTGAGACAGGACAGAACTGCGTGTACTATACGACCCAACAGTGGCTATGCAAGAAAGCAGAGCAGCACATCCGGGAAGTGGTGAAGGAACGACTCGCACCGCCAAAGATGCGGCATGTCTCGATCCAAGAGCACGTAAACTGGCTCAACCTGAGAATACAAGGATGGAAGAACTACTATGCAACACCGTACAGCTCCAAGTGGATGACCAAGTTAGATTGGTATATCCGCACACGGCTAACGAGGTGGTACGCAAAGAAACGCCAGCGAGATCGCTGGCGGAGTTCCGGTAATGAAGTGAAGTTGCTTAGCCAAATGTATGGACTTAAAACGCTATTGTAAGTTGCATGCACATGAATGACGAACATCGGAAAGCCGTATGAGGGAAAACCTCAAGTACGGTTTGATGAGGAGGGGCTGAATTTATTTTCAGTTCTTTACTCTAGT
>NZ_VNJJ01000036.1 GCF_007786475.1 Cohnella terricola
ATTAAGCGGCCTTGGTCCTGAACTGTATGGGACTGAGGCCGTTTAGTTTTTGCTGCAATCGTTCGTTATTGTAAAAGTGCATGTAGTCATCAATATCGTTCTTCAACTGCTCAAAAGTCTGGTACGAATGCAAATAATATTTCTCACATTTCAGTGTTCCCCAGAAAGATTCCATTGGTCCGTTATCGATGCAACGACCTACTCGGGACATGCTCTGCTTCATGTCAGCGGTGTCTAGCCTCTCCTTAAAACTTGTAGAGGTATATTGGTAGCCGCGGTCACTGTGGAGCATTGGGGTGCTGTCCGGGGCAGCTTCTAGCGCTAGTTGTAGCGTCTTAAATACGAGCGGATTGTTATTTGAACGGCCCAGCACGTAAGATACAATCGATTTATCATGGAGATCGAGAATAGCGCTTAAATAAGCCTTCTGGCCAGAACCGTACTTAAACTCCGTTACGTCTGTAACCCATTTCTCGTTCGGAGCTTCCGCTTGGAATTGCCGATTGAGTAAATTCTCGGCGATATGCTGCGGTGTAGAACGCGGATATTTCTTTTTCTTTCTACGGATCACCGATTGAATTCCTTGTATCTTCATTAAGCGCTGTACACGTTTGTGGTTAATTTGTCTTTTCGTTTCGCTACTCATATGTAGTGTGAGTTGACGATACCCGAAGATGCCCTCGACTTTTCTATACAAAGCCATCATGACTTCCGTCAGCTCTTGGTTCTCCAATTCTCGCTGGCTAGGCTTGTGGTTAAGCCATTTGTAATAGCTTGACCTTGGAATTCCCGCAACCTTGCACAGAAGCTGAATGCTTAGCGATTCCGTCTCCCGAACGGCTTGAATCACGAGGTAAACATTCTCCTGATGATGTTGGCTCAGCGACGCCTCCTTTGAAATTCGTGTAACTTTTTTAAGAATGCATTCTCCGCTCGAAGCCGCTCCATCTCGTGCTCAAGCTTCTTCATGGCAAGCCTCTGCTGATCTGCTTCGGTTAGCTCTTCAGGCGCTTTTGTACGACCTCTGCCATCTTTTAACGCATCCTGACCGCCTGCTTCGTGCTTTTTAACCCATCCGTACACTTGCTGGTAGGAAACTTGGAACTGCTTCGCTGTCTTCGTGTAGTCTTGTCCATTTGCAAGGCAGTACAGGACAATGTCGATCCTCTCCTGCAATGTTGTAGAACGTCCCTTGGTCATAGCTGTTACTCCCCCTGAATAAGCTCTTAAGCTGCTATGACCATTATACTTCTTAACCCAATTGAATAGCTGTGCTCGACAAGAGATCCTGTACTTATCGATGATTTGGTTCTGCGACAATCCTCCATTCAGATAGTCCATAACCGCTAGATGCTTAAGCTCATCGGAATAACTACGATTGTGTGTGCGAACTTCTAATCCCTCGTAACCGTACAACCGATAACGACGTTGCCAATTCGCGAGTGTGGACATGGCAAAGCCATACTTCTTAACAGCCTCTCTAAATCCAATATGACCACTTTCGATCTCTTGAAGAATAGCTAATTTTTCTAAAGCATTCAGTTTGTTTTTAGACATGAAAAATGCTCCCCACAGTAAACAGGTTTTTTATTATTTCACCTGTCTACCGTATGGGGAGCATATCAGA
>NZ_VNJJ01000037.1 GCF_007786475.1 Cohnella terricola
AAGAAAAACGATTTATTGACATGCGGACATACCTAGTATGGAAAAAAGAAAAAGGTAGCCGTGTTTAACTGCATCCGGCTAACCTCATCTAAAGAGAATATACACATAAAAATGGACTTGACCGAGCGGAGTAGCCCGTTGTTGGGGTTTTGTACGAAATAACGTACAAAATGGTGCGCGAAGTAGACCGTCGTTGGGGTTTTGTACGAAATCTCGTACAAAATGGTACGCGGGGTAGCCAGTCGTTGGTTTTTTGTACGAAGTCTCGTACAAAATGGTGCTCGAGGTAGACCGACGTTGGGGTTTTGTACGAATAAACGTACAAAGCCACTTTTGTAATGGCTCGATTCTATAGAAGCAAGTAATATGCTAAAAAACAGTTGCTCCATGTGTAGCCTTTTCGTTATGATCGACTTATACAAGATAATGCGGCGAAGCACGCCCCGATATCCTTCTAGCGTGAAGGGTATTCGGGGCTTATTTATTTGCATTGAAAGGGAGATAAAACATGAGTTTCGAGATCGAGCACGAGAAGTGGATCAAGACACACTTGATGAAACGCCACGGGGAACGAAGAGATGCTCTAAAAAGAGGGCATGGATTCGGAAATCGTATGTTCGCGGAACAAATATGGTGGAACCTTATGGGGAACTTTGATGGTTTGCATCCAGAATATGAAGTTAAAGATTGGAGGGGGCGGTCGTATTTTGTGGACTTTATGTGGATCATAGGTAGTCTGCGTTTCATAATCGAAATCATGGACTATGGATCGCATGGCAAGGATCGTTCGAAATATCGAATGGATTTGAATAGAGGGTTGTATCTGCAATCTCAAGATTGTTTCGTAATCTCCATTTCCCTGGACGAAATGAAAGAAAATCCAACGTTCGTGCTCGCTATGGTTCGCAGCATTCTAGCCCCTTATCTTTCGGCGGCAGGGGGGAAGGATGGAATGGATCGTCACAAATATCTAAAAATAGAACGCAAGTTGATGCGACTGGCCATTCGAAATCATCGTATCATTAGCCCATCGAAAGCAGCTGACGAGCTTGAGGTCCACAAGCAAACGGTAATTAAGCATTGTAAAAATCTTGTTGAAAAAGGGAAATTCCGCGCAATCTCATCAGGTGTGACAGGGAAAATATACAAATATGAATACATTGGTTCTGTACAAAGTACCGATTTATTATGAAGATGATTTTTAAGTGAGCACTATTTACAAATTTTTGATGGGCTGGGTCAACGGGCAGCGCATCGAAGCTTCCGGCGGAATGATGCTGTGACGCGGATATCCGGGGTCCCCGAAAAAGTAGTCGAGTAAAAGTTCTGCTAAAAGGGGAGTCCAATAAGTAAACGAGTAGAAAGAGGGGCATGTATCTCCTGGAGGAGCGAAGCGTTTGCCTTTGCCGACGTGAAATCCCCTTGTTACGGGGTTACCTATTCAGATTTCACGGCGGCAACCCGGGGTCCCCGCAAAGTAATCGGAATAAGCTGCAAAGCTGACCTTGCCCCGAATAGATGGACACAGAGAAACCCTCTATAATAAAAGACGGAGGGATTTTCAATGGGGCAACGGAAGAAGTTTGACAAAGCATTTAAGGAGCAAGTCGTATTACGCATTCT
>NZ_VNJJ01000038.1 GCF_007786475.1 Cohnella terricola
GGTCAAGTCCATTTTTATGTGTATATTCTCTTTAGATGAGGTTAGCCGGATGCAGTTAAACACGGCTACCTTTTTCTTTTTTCCATACTAGGTATGTCCGCATGTCAATAAATCGTTTTTCTTCTCCCCAACACTCATCCACTTCCATTAGTACAGATCCTAACAACCGGACCACGGAATCGCGATTGGGAAATATGCTAATTACGCTTTCTCTGCGCCGTATTTCACGATTTAATCGCTCTACCATGTTGGTGGTTCGCGTCCTTACCCGACATGCCTCCGGCAGTTCCAGCACCGCCGTAGCATCGTCAAAGCCTTCCTCAAGTAGTCCCATGGCTTTAGCCACCGTAGCTTGGAAGCGTTCTAGCGTCTGTTTCAGCAAGGTGCGAGCGGTGGACATATCTGCAGCTTCAAAGATGCTTCGCACGTACTTCTTTATTTCGTCTCGCATCGCCTTCGGAGCGGCATCTAGAATATTGCGCATGAAGTGGGTCTGGCATCGTTGCCAAGTCACGCCTTGAAATTGTTGCTTCACTGCACGCACGAGTCCGCTATGCTGGTCACTCGTGACGATATCGACGCCACTAAGTCCCCTTTCCTTCAGTTGCGTAAAGAACGCGCCCCAAGTAGCCTCCGACTCTGTATCGCCAATTGCAAAGCCGAGGATCTCTCTTTTCCCCTCCATGTTGACTCCCGTTGCCACCAGGACGCCTCTAGAGCGAACTCTTCCGTTTTCACGCACTTTGACGTACATCGCGTCGACAAGGACAAAGGGATACGCCTTGGTTAACGGGCGGTTGTTCCAAGTCTGCACGACGGGGTCCAACGATTTACAAAGATCGCTTACGGTGGACTTTGAGAACTCGGTACCACACAGCTCTTCGGTAATGTTCGCGACTTTGCGCGTGGAGACACCTTGAATGACCATCTCCATCAAGGATAACAATAGCGCTTGTTCGCTTCTCTGGTATCTGGAGAATAACTCCGTAGAGAAGCTCCCGTCTCTGTGCCGAGGAACGTTAAGTGTAAGCTTGCCTACCCGTGTCGTTAAACCGCGCTCATAGTAACCGTTGCGGGACGCTTTACGATCTTCGCTACGTTCATACTTCTCCGCCCCTAACTGTTCTGTAGACTGAGCTTTGAGCACCTGATTAAAGACCGTCTCCAACAAAGCTGCGATACCAGCATCTCTGGAATCTCCAATAAACAACTGGTGTAAAATGTCCGCATCTAGTGTAATCTGAAACTGAGTCATGTTGATATTCCTCCGATGAATGTTGTCTCGACAACCTCATTCTAAGAGAGAACTTTCAACATGGCTTTATTTAATGTTTACCAACAGCCATTTTACACAATTATATGGACTCTACT
>NZ_VNJJ01000039.1 GCF_007786475.1 Cohnella terricola
TGGAGTTGTCAAAAAAAGTGCAGTTTGAAAACACCCTCATACAGAAATCCCGTTGCTAAGCTGCTTGTGACAGCATTCTTTCGCGATAAATAGCAGGGGGCCAGCCCCCTGGATTAGAGGTGTAGATCCGACGCCTGTTGTAGTAAACCATGATGTACCTGAAGATGATCGATTTAACATAAGCCATCGGGTAGTGCTCGGTTTTGATCTTGTATAGCTTTTCTTTCTTTAGCGTAGCAAAAAAGCTTTCCATCCTTGCGTTATCATAGCAGCGCCCCGTGCCGCTCATGCTTTGAATGGCGTCACGTTTAGCCAGACTCTCTCGAAAAGCATGGCTCGTGAACTGGCTGCCTCTATCGCTGTGATAGATCATTCCGCGAGCACTTCTTGCTTTACAGGCGTTCTCAAAGGCTTGTATGCAGAGTTCCTTGCGCATGTTGTCGTCCATGGCGAGGCCCACGATCTCTCCGTTAAAACAATCCAGTACCGCGGACAGATATAGCTTGCCGTCTGAACAAGGGACTTCGGTGATATCCGATAGCCACTTTTGGTTGGGTGCTGAGGATCTGAAGTCTCTTTGGATCAGGTTCTCGCTCTTTTGAGCTGCGGCATCCTCGCGTGTAATGCCGTTTGGATGACGCCTCACTTTCTTCAGCAGGCCGTGCTTCTTCATGATTCGATAGACGGTGCTGTAGCTGGTCGTGATCTCTATTTGTGACAGCGCCAGCAGAATACGCTGGACACCGTAATTACTGTTGTCTTCATGCTCTCCAATGATGTCTTTGATTTTGACCAGAAGCCGTTGCTGCCGCTCCTGTTTGGGTGTGGGCTTCAAGCTACGGTAATAGCCCGATTCGCTGACAGCCAGCACTTCGCACATCTCCTTGACGGGCCATCGATCCCGTCGTTCACGGATATATGCATAGAGCTGGCATGCCTTTACCGCTTCCGGTCTTTTGCGAAAAAACCGAGTGCGTCCTTGAGAATTTCATTGGCTCGGCGCAACTCGCCTATTTCTTTTTCTAATTCGATTTCACGCGCAGTCTTATCGGCAGGTGCATAAGCGTGTCCGCTCCCGATATGCGCTCCGTCGCCGTGCAGGGTTCTTCGCTTTCTCCATTCCTGCAGAGTGTAGTAGGCTACGCCTAACTGCTCGGCGGCTTTCTTTGGTCCAATCTCATCGCTCAATCTTACTGCTTCTTCTTTGAATGCCTTGTCGTACCTGTTCATTGTCACTCGTCCCCTCGTTAGCTTTCATTTTATTTCATACGAGGGTGTTTTTCGACTGCATTTTTATCGTAGCACTCCA
>NZ_VNJJ01000004.1:0-64962 GCF_007786475.1 Cohnella terricola
TATGGTCAGTTGTATACGGCGTTAATCGTTTATGTCCTGCTAAAATACGTGTTCGATCAAGGAAACGCAACCGTCCATTGGAGCGCACGGTTGACGTTTGCCGATTTTGATCGCTTATTTAGTTTACAGACATTACCCTTGGAATGGGTGATTTATGTAGCTAACCATCTGGTGTTCCCTCTCCCATCATCTGGTTAATCAACAGGCTTGGGTTTCGCCGGACTGCAGGCGCACGTAGCTCTGTTTCGCACGATTTAGTCAGGTTTCGCCGGACTGCAGACGCACGTAGCTCCATTTCGTACGATTAGTCATGTTTCGCCGGACTACAGACGCACTCAGCTCCGTTTCGCACGATTGAGTTAGGTTTCGCCGGACTACAGACGCACGCAGCTCCATTTCGCACAATATTAGATAGGTTTCGCCGGACAGCAGACGCACGCAGCTTGGTTTCGCACGATTTAGTTAGGTTCTGCCGGACTGCAGGCGCACGCAGCTCCATTTCGCACAATTTAGATAGGTTTCGCCGGACTGCAGACGCACGCAGCTTGGTTTCGCACGATTTAGCCAGGTTTCGCCGGACTACAGACGCACGCAGCTTGGTTTCGCACAATTTAGATAGGTTTCGCCGAACTGCAGACGCACGTAGCTCCATTTCGCACGATTTAGTTAGTTTTCGCCTGGCTACAGACGCACGTGCCACCATTTCGCACGATTTAGTCAGGTTTCGCCGGACTGCAGGCGCACGTAGCTCTGTTTCGCACGATTTAGTCAGGTTTCGCCGGACTGCAGACGCACGTAGCTCCATTTCGTACGATTAGTTAGGTTTCGCCGGACTGCAGGCGCACGTAGCTCCATTCCGCACGATTTAGCCAGGTTTCGCCGGACTCGAGCCTACTTTCTACTTCTGACGAATCAAAAAAAAGCAACCGCCAAATACGGTTGCTTTCATTAGGTTACTTTTCCCATAGCCATTTTCTCAGAGAAGCGTCGACTCGAAGGATGCCGCCTTCCGGATAAACCGGTCGAAACAGCGGGATAAGCTCGCTTAATGTTACTGGCTCCGCACGCTCAATCCAGCCTGCAAAGCATGCCAGAAATCCGAGCAGCCTCTCGGGGGGAATGCCCTCTGCCTGGAGCGATGCAAGCGTCAGCGACTTATCGCGTTTGGACAAGCGCATGCCGGTGTCGTCGACCAATAGTGGAATATGTGAGAAGACAGGAGCCTCCAAGTTAAGTGCCTCGTAGAGTCCCAATTGTCTCGGCGTGGAGTCAAGGAGATCAGCGCCGCGCAGTACGTCCGTGATCCCCATGGCGGCATCGTCGACGGTGACCGCCAGTTGGTAGCTGAACATGCCGTCAGCGCGTTTGACGACGAAATCGCCGAGAGTATCTGCGTCGAAAGCTTGCGGACCTGCCCAGCCATCAAGAAATTCGATGACGCGTTCCGGCATGATAAACCGGATGGCCGGCTCTTTGCGTTTTGCTCTTGCCTCTCGCTCTTCGGGAGATAACGTTCGGCAGAAGCCGGGATAGGCTGCGCCTTCGGATGCCAAACCGTGTGGAGCGCTCCCGATCGACGCCAAGTCGCTGCGGCTGCAATAGCAAGGGTACAGAAAACCCGTTTCGCCCAAACGCTCAAATGCTTCTTCGTAGAGAGGCTCGCGAAGGCTTTGCACGTACGGTTCGTGTGAGCCTCCACGGCGCGGCCCCTCGTCCCAGTCGAGTCCGAGCCAAATTAAATCCTCGATGATCCGTTCAACATACTCGGGCCGGGATCGGGGTTTGTCGATGTCCTCGATTCGCAGCGCGAACTCCCCCCCTGCTTGCCGCATTTGCAGCCAAGCCGCCGTCGCGGCGAACACGTTACCGATATGCAGAAGCCCCGAGGGCGTAGGCGCGAATCTTCCTCGACGGGTCATGTCTCTCACGCTCCTATGGAGATACAAAAAAGAGCAGAGGATGCTCTGCTCGGTTCTAATCCGTATGAATAAGTAAATCATGGCGGAGCCGACGGGATTCGAACCCGCGGTCTCCTGCGTGACAGGCAGGCATGTTAGGCCTCTACACCACGGCTCCACACATTAAAGTTTGTGTCGCAAGACACAAATAAAATCATATCACGAACGGGGTGATATGGCAAGCTTAGTTTGTTCTCATAGCACACTTCAGCGTTGCCGCGCCAGGCACTTTTTTGGCCCTCATCCGCACGTTTCCCCGAGTCTAGTCTAACCAAGGCACTTTTTTGGCCCACATCCGCACGTTGCCCCGAGCCTAGTCTAGCCAAGGTACTTTTTTGGCCTTCGTTCGAAGTAAAACAATTGGCCGAACGAAGGACCAACCGCGCACTAAGGCCCTAAACCGACCATTCTTCCAGCGACATGATCGCCTCGGCTTTCATATCCAGCGAAGAAAATTGCCCGCGGCGCCACTTCAAATCCGCTGCGGCGGCGATCATCGCGGCGTTGTCCGTGCATAGCTTGTTCGGCGGGATCAGCAGCGGCACCCCGGCTTCTTCGCATAACGAGCTTAGCCGTTCACGCAGCCCCCGATTGGCTGCAACTCCGCCGCATAACAGCATCTGGCGCGCGCCGAATTCTTTTGCCGCCCGTATCGCTTTGCCGGTCACGACGTCGATCACCGACTGTTGAAATCCCCGCGCCAAAGCAGAGAAGTCGGGAGTCTCGCCCTTCATGCGCGACCGGTTGATCTCCGCCAAGACGGCCGACTTCAAGCCGCTGAAGCTGAAATCGTAAGAGTCCGGCTCAAGCCAGGAGCGCGGGAGCACGACTTCCTCCGTCGCCTCTTGAGCCAGCTTATCGACATGCGGACCGCCCGGATACGGAAACTTCAATGCCCGGGCGACTTTGTCGTAAGCTTCTCCGACCGCGTCGTCCCTGGTCCTGCCGATAATGCGGAATTTCCCTTCCGCTTCGAGCAGCACGATTTCCGTATGCCCTCCGGACACAACAAGGGCGATCGCCGGATACACAATATCGCCGATCAGATGGTTCGCATAAATATGCCCCGCGATATGATGGGTGCCGATCAGCGGCACGTCCAGCGCCATCGCCAGGCTTTTGGCCGCAACGACGCCCACGAGCAGCGCACCGATCAATCCCGGACCTTGCGTGACTGCGATCGCGTCAACTTCGGCCAGATTAACCCCTGCCTCCCGCACTGCTTCCTCAATAATGATCGTCATCGTCTCGACGTGTTTGCGTGATGCGATCTCCGGCACGACCCCGCCAAATTTCTTGTGCGTTTCGATCTGGCTGGAGATGACGTTCGATAACACCTCGCGCCCATTGCGCACGACCGCAACGGACGTTTCGTCGCAACTGGTCTCGATCGCCAGAAGCACATAATCTTTATCCGAAGGGATCGTCGTCTCGCGTAGTTCTGCCGTCAAGTTTCTCCCTCCTCTGCCGCGCTTGCCGTTTCCGTTTCTTCCGTATACTCAGGGCCAAGCTCAGCCCACATAATCAACGCATCCTCCAGGTTGTCCGAGTAATAGTTCGGACGAACGCCGGAAGGGGCGAACCCCATTTTGCGATATAACGACTGCGCCCTTTCATTGGTAACGCGAACCTCAAGCGTCATTCTCCGCGCGCCAAGAAACCGGGCGGTCTTCATCATCTCCCGCAGGAGCGATCTTCCGTATCCTCGTCCCTGATAGGGCTCCCGAATCGCAATATTCGTGACATGCGCTTCGTCGATAATCAGCCACATCCCGCCGTACCCGATCACGGCCTCTTCATGTTCCATGACCATATACTTCGCAAAAAGATTGTGAGTCAGCTCGTTGCGGAACGCCTCCTCGGACCAAGGAGCAGTAAAAACTTCGCGTTCGATATCCACGATCGTCGGGACATCGTTGAGATTCATTAATCGATAGATCATCCCGTCACTCCCCCCGCGAAGCCGCGAGCAGCTTCGCTTCCGCTTCCGCGAGCTGCGTATAGTTGGGGACGAAGGAATGCACGTCGTCCTTCTCTCCTTGCCGGAACCGCAATTCGGCAAGAAGTCCGATCGCGCCCGCATTTAAGTTGCATGCGTACGTCCGCAATCGCGTTCCCGATTGCTCCGCCTGCTCGATCGCGGCGCAATGAAGTTCGATATCTCCGACGAACCAGATCGCCGCGACCTGGGATTCTTGAGTGCCCTCGTCTTCAATTCGCGCCGCCCAATCCGCGATCAGGCGAATGCCGTCACCGTCGACCGTCCGCCAACCTCCCGAATGATTCGCGGCATGGCGGGAAGTATAGACTTGTCCTCGTCTGGCGTCCATAACGGGAATAATCCAAACATCCAGATCGTCCGCCAAATCTTCGTTCTCCGGCCTCAACTCATGCCACGCGCCCAAAGCCAATGCTTCCAAGCTGGATACGCCGATCAGCGGCTTGTTCCACGCCCATGCGAGCGTCTTGGCGGCAGTCACGGCTATTCGGACTCCTGTATAGGAACCCGGTCCTTGCCCGACCGCGATCGCGTCAAGATCTTGCGCTTGCAGTCCGTTTCGTTCTATAAGTTCTTTAATCTCCGAAATAATCCTTGCCGAATGATTGCGTTCCGCGAAGGAAACGACGGAGTCGACGCGTTCCCCGTTTCTGACGATCGCAGCGGAGAACGCTGCCGTTGACGTATCGAAGGCCAGCACCGTAACGGTTCCGCTGTCGTCGATCAATTCCTCGTCGATTCTCATGCTGTGCCCTCCCCCTTCAGAATCGGCCGGAGCTTTAATTGCGCGCACCAGTTTTCATAGATTTCCCCGACGGGACGGCATACGACCATCCTGGATTCGGCGCCCGTCGTCTCGATGCGAATGTGCATCCTCTCCGGGGGAAGGATCGGCTCGATCAAAGAAGCCCATTCCACCAAGGTCGCGCCTTCTCCCAGAAAATATTCGTCCAGCCCGAGCTCATCGGCTTCTTCGAGCGATAGCCGGTAAACGTCCATATGGTAAAAAGGGAGATCCGCTCCCTCATACTCTTTAATAATCGTGTACGTTGGACTATTCACGATATCCTTTACGCCGAGCGCATCCGCGAAAGCTTGCGCGAACCGCGTCTTGCCGGCGCCCAAATCCCCGTCGACCGCCAGCACCGTACCGGGGAACGCAAGCTCGGCGATCGCTCTCGCGAACGCAACCGTATCTTGCTCGGATTTGACCTCCAACGCGTACTCGGCCGGCGTGCCGCCGTTATGATTCGACTGAATTAACATTCACATGGTCCCTTCGGCAAAATGATTATATCCCCGCTTGGCGATCGGCTTGGGCAGCCCGCCCTTTGCGTTCTCCATCTCGACGCCCGGAGCCCCTTCTTCGACTTCCCCGATGAAGAACAATGGCAAACCTTCCTGCCGGAATCGTTCCTTCAGCTCGGATTCGTACCGCTTATCGACGGTGCCAAGAAGAACGTAATCCTCCCCGCCGAACAAGACGAGGTCGATCGGGCTAAGTCCGTGATCTCGCGCGTAGGCGGACAATTCCCCGGAGAGGGGGAGCCAATCTTCCTTTAGAAGAAGCTTAACCGACGAAGCCTCGGCAATCTCCCAAGCTTCGCTAGCCAAGCCGTCGCTGACGTCATTCAGCGACGACGCCCACCCATTCTCCAATAGAAGACGCCCCGCCTTGACCGACGGCGTGGGACGCCGATGCGCTTGCGCCAGCCGAGGCGGAACCTTGTCCAATTGCCCCCTGCCTCTCATTAACCCATGAAGTCCTGCCGCCGATAGTCCCGTCGGACCGGTCAAGAACACCAATTGGCCGGGCTTCGCGCCGCTTCGACGGATCGCCCGGCCCGCCTCGACCGTTCCGATCACCGTGACGGATACGACCAGATCCCGCGGGGCGGAGGTCGTATCTCCCCCGATTACAGCGACATGATAACGCTCCGCGCACTCGTAAAGCCCGTCATAGAGCCGTTTCATTCGTTCCGCATCCCAGGATGGAGGTACGCTAACCGAGACGAGCGCGAATCTTGGCACGCCTCCCATCGCCGCGATATCGCTGACATTGGATGCGAGCGCTTTATATCCGATATCGGACTCTCCCATCGTCTCGTTTAGGAAGTGAACCTGCTCGACCATCGTGTCCACGGAGACCAGCCATTCTTGTCCCGGACGTTCGGACAAGACGGCCGCATCGTCCCCGATCCCGAGCGCGACTCCGGTCCGAGCGAGGAACTCGGCGTTGTGACGGCCCTCCGTCCAGGCGCGAATGCGTCCGAATTCGTCCAATGGCGGCACGGCGTCTCCCCATTTCTTCATTATTGTCCTAATTATATCGGGGTGTGCCCGAACATGCAAAGACCCGTCCGGCGACGCCGGAACGGGCTCGACCGCTCCTGTTCAGAGTACGAATGTATATTCGCTTTTTGATCCGGGCAATCCTTCTTGTCGCATTTATGAGAATAATATTATTTAAGATTCGCATCCCTTGGCATGCCTGCGAAAAACCGCGCCCCGCGCGGCCGGTGGAAGATTTTATAGCATGTTTTCGCCCGAAGTTGCTGATAGACTTTGAGATATTCCAAGCCAAAGTCCATTGGACGCGGAGAAACCATGTCTTTGGGGTGAAGCCGCAGCGCATGCGGCGGCGGGGCTCCTTGGCCCTAACCCGTCAGCTAACTCCGCAGGCAATTAAAGGGAGGAATTTTGTTCATGAAGAAGTTTAATCCTAAAGGTCTGAAAAAGACGATTATGTTAGGAACGTTGGCATTGGCGATCTCCGTTCCCGTTGGAGTAGGAGCAGCTTCCGCAGCAACTCCGGCAGGAAACACGGTTACGAAAGATCAATTGACGCAAATCGCCAGCCGCTTCGGAATAGATCTCAATGGCATCCTTCAACAAATCGCGCAAGATCAGTATCCGGGCGTAACGAATCCTTCGACAGGAACCGGCAACGGCGGATGGGGACAAATCGTCGTGACCGTGCCGAGCAAACCGGCTCAACCGTCTACACCGACGCCGGCGCCTTCCAAACCGGCTCAACCGTCCACACCAACGACGACGCCTTCCAAACCGGCTCAGCCATCCAAACCGACGACGCCTTCCCAACCGACGACGCCGTCTAAACCGAGCACCGGAAACAACGCAAGCGCAGGCACTTCCCAATCCGAATTTGCCGCTCAAGTCGTTACGCTCGTGAACCAAGAACGCGCAAAAGCCGGTCTTGGCGCTCTGAACACTTCCAATGCTACCTTAACGAAAATGGCTTTGGATAAAGCGAAGGATATGTACAACAAAGGCTACTTCGACCACAACTCGCCGACTTACGGCTCGCCGTTCGATATGATGAAGCAATACGGCATCAACTACAGCTATGCCGGTGAGAACATCGCCAAAGGCCAGCGTACGCCGCAAGAGGTCATGACTGCTTGGATGAACAGCCCGGGCCACCGTGCCAACATCCTCAACCCGAATTACAAGACGATCGGCGTCGCTTATTATAACGGCGTCTGGGTTCAAGAATTCATTGCCTAATATCGGATAGATTACAAAAAGGCTTCACGAAGAAGGGGATCCCTTCTCGTGAAGCCTTTATTTATGATTGGGTATTACGCCTTGAGCACGTCGTGGTCGACGTAACGCTCTCCGTTGATCTCGCTGATGACGTTAATCGCCACCTTGGCCCCGTCTCCCGCAGTAATGATCGTATGCATGCTGACTCCGGCGACTGTACCGGCAGCCCACACGTTCGCGATGCTGGTCTTGCCCTCCGGGGTGCAATCGACAATCGTCTTGATCCGCGGCTCCGTGCCCGGTTTCGTCCGTACACCGCTGGCTTCCGCCACGTCCACGAACATTCCGGTCGCGATGATGACATGGCCCGCTTCGTAAGTTTGTCCCTCGGTTTCGATCGTCACGGAGTTATCTCCCGCGGTCAGCTTCGTCGCTTTGGCCGAAACGAATTCCGCTCCGAATTTGGCTGCCTGCTTCTTGCCCAGTGCGACAAGATCCGGACCGGAGATTCCTTCGGCTCCATAGTGATTTTCGAGCCATGCGCGTTTGGTTACGCTTTGGTCGCTGTCGATCACCAGTGTTTTCTTGCCCGCTTTTGCCGTAAATATGGCTGCGCTGGCGCCCGCAGGTCCCCCGCCGATTATCGCGATGTCGTACATAACAATCACTCCTAAGGAATATTATGGGACCCCCTTATTGTAACACGCGATTATGCGACTTTCAAAAAGTAAGTCCCATTTCCGTGATTGTTCGCGTTAGCGGGAAGTTTCCTGCAACCGTTCCACCGCTACGGTTTGCGTGTCGGTCGGGCTTTGGCCCACTTGGACGGTGGCTACGCCGTTCTCGACGTCGACGTTCTCGATCCAGACCGATTGGCCGTTATCCAACTGTACCTTGATATTGTCGGATGATTCGTAAATTTCCCTGGCCCTTTGCGCTTTCATGGCTTATCGTCCTCCATCGTTCCCGTCGCCGTTTCCGAGATTAATCCGTTATGCATCGTGACTTGGCCTCCGCCGAGTCCTTCGTTGATCATGCGGTCGACGTCCATGTCGTACAAGTCTCTTCCTTCATGGATCGAATCGCTCTGCGCTTGACTGTTTTCTTCCGAATCCATCGGTTCTCGTCTCCTTTCGCAATTGGCTTGCGGCCTTTCCAATATTCCCTGCGCGATTGATTTCCATGCGGAATGGGAACCGTAATGGAAACTGAACGTCAAAGGAGCCGCTGCCCATGCATACCGTCTGGAAAGGCGCCATCAGCTTCGGATTGGTGCACGTCCCCGTGAAAATGTTCACAGCCACCGAGGATAAAGACATCCATCTGCGGATGATCCATAAGGACTGCGGAACGCCGATCGCGAACGTGCGCACCTGCCCTCATTGCGAGAAGGAAGTGGCTTGGGAGGAAATCGCGAAAGGCTACGAGCAGGAAAAAGGACGGTTTGTCCTATTCGAACCGGAAGAATTAGACGCCATTAAACCGGAAAATACGAAAACGATCCAAATTCTCGATTTCGTCGATCTGACGGAAATCGACCCGCTTTATTATCAGAAGGCTTACTACTTGTCTCCCGATCAGGCCGGCTCGGGGGCGTATAATTTATTGCTTGAAGCGATGCGCCAATCGGGCAAGATCGGCATCGCCAAGATCGCCATTCGAAGCAAAAGCAGCCTGGCAGCCATTCGAGCGGTGGACAACTGCATCTGTATGGAAACCATGCATTATCCGGATGAAATCCGCTCGCTCCAGCTCGTACCGAACTTACCGGAGCAAGCCAACGTGAACGACAGGGAGCTGGCGATGGCGAGAATGCTCATCGATCAGCTCTCCACTCCGTTCGACCCGACGAAATACACCGACGATTACCGAATCGCGCTGCAAGAAGCCATTCAGCGCAAAATTTCCGGAGAAGGTGCGGATATCGTGACCGCTCCCGAAGTGGCAAGAACGAACGTCATCGATTTGATGGCCGCGCTGCAGGCAAGTCTGGAAGCGGTCAAGCCGGCTGGCGAGGCCGATACGGGCGGCGAGCGAAACAAAGCGAAAACCCGCGGAACGCGCAGCCGCAAAAAAGAAGGGGCGGTACCGTAACATGCGGGTAACGATCCTCGCCGGCTCCTTCCTATGAATTTAAGTCCGGTGATACCCTTCGAACCCATCTCCGTTCCGTCCTTTCCTCAGGGCGACAACTGGATTGCCCAAATCAAATGGGACGGCGTAAGAATGCTCATCTACTTCGATGGCCGCGAGACGCGGCTGATCAATCGCAGGTTAAACGATCGGACGGCGCAGTACCCTGAATTCGGGGATCCTTCGACCTATTGCGCCTCCTCTTCGTTTATTCTCGACGGGGAGATGATCGCCTTCGACGAGAACAAGCCATCCTTTCACGAAGTCATGAGAAGAGATGGCGTCCGCAAAGAAACGAATATTAGGATTGCCATATCGCAAGTTCCGGTTACCTACATGATTTTCGACGTCTTGTACGCCGATGGAATATGGCTGACTAACGAGCCGCTCGGTGAAAGGCAGAAGAGGCTTAGCGACATGATCGTTCCCTGCGAACGAGTTCAGGTCTGCCAGAATTTCGCCGACGCTCCGAAGCTGTTCGAGTTGATGAAAGCCCACCGCATGGAAGGCATCGTCTGCAAGTCTCTGGACAGCGCCTATTCGATCGGGAAGAAGGACAACCGCTGGCAGAAAATAAAGATCACCCGCGATCTGATAGCGGCCGTTGGAGGGGTTACGTATAACGGCAAACTCGTCAATTCTCTGCTGTTAGGGTTATATGACGAAGAAGGAAAATGGCATTATATCGGAAACGCCGGAACGGGGAAAATGTCGCAAGAAGAGTGGCGCCGATTGACCGATCGTATCCCGTCGATCGCCTCCGTCGATATGCCGTTCTCCCATAAACCCGATAAGCATAAAGACGCGGTATGGGTCATTCCGACCATTGTCGCCAAAGTAAGTTTCCTGGAATGGACACCGGGCGGAACGATGCGGCAGCCGAGCATTCAAGCTTTGCTTCCCCCAACGTCGTTGTCGGAATGTTCGCTGAAGCAGATTGACGAACGATAACCGCCGCTGCAAAGGAGACCGGAATGGAAAAGCAAAGAACGATCGTGCGGCTTGGCGAGCATGAACTGGCCATCTCCCATCCGGATAAGCCAATTTGGCCGGAGGCAGGGATCACCAAACTCATGTACGTACAAATTCTTGCCGAACTCTCCCCCTACCTGTTGCCTTACACTATGGGCCGCTATTTAACGACGATTCGTTACCCGGAAGGCATTCACGGGGTGAGCTTCTACCAGAAAAATTGTCCCGAGCCGATCCCGGATTACGTTCGCACCGCCCAAGACGGAAAAATCCGTTATGTCGTCCTCGATTCCGTGCAGACGCTGCTCTGGATGGGTAGCTTATACAGTCTGGAATATCACGTATCATCCGATGAAATCGCGAATCCTCTGCCGAATACCTGGATGCTCGATATCGATCCTTCGCTCGAAGTAGAACCCCGTTTGATGGAAGCGACCGACCTCGTCGGACAATTGCTGAATTCGCTTGGCCTAAGCGCGGTTCCCAAAACTTCGGGCGCGACCGGTGTGCAAGTGGTCATGCCGATCGAGCGAGGCCCGAGCTTCGACGAGCTCCGGCGCTTCGGCAAGTTCGTCTCGGAGTATCTCGTGGCGCGGCATCCCGGTTTGTTCACCGTAGAACGTTTGAAGAAGGATCGGGGCGATCTGATCTACCTTGACTATCTGCAGCACTATGCAGGCAAGACGCTTCCCGCCCCTTACTCTCCGCGTGCCCGCTCCGGTGCGACCGTGTCGACTCCGCTCTCCTGGGACGAAGTGCGCCGGAACGTCATACCTGCCGACTTTCATCTGCTGAATATCCGGGAACGTCTCCGGGATCGAGGCGACTTGCTGATCTCCGCTCCGCGTCAATCGCTCGCCCCGGTGATCTCAAGTCTGCCCGCCACGATCTAGAGCAAAGGCGACAATAATCGCGCCATCGCTTCTTTGATCTTCTGAACGCGGGACCGCCGATGAAATTTCTGCAGATTGATCTCCCTGCTGTCCTCCAGATCCTGCAGGAAATCCCGTTCCAATTCGGAGATCGCCCTCGGCTCGAATAAATGGGCATTAATCTCGAAATTGCTGAAGAAGCTGCGCAGATCCATATTCGCCGATCCTACGACCGCGACGAACTTGTCGACGATCAGCGTCTTGGCATGAACAAACCCTTTCTCGTATTGCCAGATTCTGACCCCGGAGCGCATCATTTCTTCCGCGTATGACAACGTCGCAAAATGCACGAGCCACGTATCCGGAACGTGAGGAATGATGATCCGTACGTCGACCCCGCTCGCCGCCGCGTCGTGAAGAGCCATGGCGATGCTCGAGCTGGGAATAAAATAGGGTGTCGCAATCCATATGCGTTCGTTGGCTGCGTTCACCAACGCGAACACCGAATCGTGAATCGCGTCCCCCTTCCGGTTCGGTCCCGCCGGAACGATCTGCACCGCCTCATCTTTCGGAATGCCGTGAATCGGAAAGAACGACGGATCGTCCGGCTTATCGCGCGTCGCGATCTCCCAGTCTTTCAGGAATACTTCTTGCAGCCAATAGACAGAATCCCCTTCGAGCATTAGGTGGGTATCTCGCCAATAACCTAACCTCGGGTGCTTCCCGATGTATTCGTCCCCAACGTTAATGCCTCCGATAAAGCCGATTTTGCCATCCACTACCGTAATTTTCCGATGGTTGCGATAATTCATTCTCTTTTTCAGGAAGGAAGGTCTAAGCGGGAAAAAACAAGCGCACTCCACCCCGCCTTGCTTCAGATCGCGAATGTATGAATCCCTCAGCTTTATGCTTCCGATCCCATCGTACAGCAGCTTTACCTGAACGCCTTCGCGCGCTTTCCCGATGAGCGCCTGTTGAAAATCCCTTCCCACCCCGTCGTCGCGGACGATATAGGACGAAACATGGATATGCGACTTCGCGCCGCGGATCGCTTCGAGCATCGCCTCGTAAGTATCCATGCCGTTATTGAATATCCGGCTTCGGTTTCTGCCCGTTATCGGCAATTCGCCTCTCTTGAGCAACGTTCGAAATAAGCGCGTCTGCGAAGAAAGTTCCGGCACCGGCAGCTCGGAAGCGCTCGTTATTGTGTCGCTCATCGCGATCAGCTTAGCCCGGCGACGTTGGTCAAGGCTCCCCCGGCGGCGAGCCTTTCTGCTTCTACGGTACTCAGTAGCCAGAAAGTAATACAGAATAAAACCCACGAGCGGGAACAAAAACAAGATAAAAAGCCAAGCCGTCGCATGGGCGGGCCTGCGGAATTCAAGCAGCAATATGGTCGCCGCCTGAAAGATAAAGATGAATAACAGAATGCTAATTCCAAGCGCAATCATTCGCCTTACCCTCGCCGTCTCTTATTGATTATAGGAATGAAAGGAAGGTTTCCAGAATAAATAGCATTAGAACCAGGTTCAAATCGATAAGCGTTCGAAACCGAAAGGAGAGCCGATGGCACACTATCGACGGAAAGCGAAATGGTCGTTCATTCTGATCCGGGACGCGGATCATCGGGTGAAGCAATTTCGGGTATCCGGGAGAACGGTCGCGTTCCTCCCCGTCGCGGCCGCGCTAACGGTTGCCGGCGGCTTCGCAGGCACGGAGCTTCAGGCGCTGCATCGGATTCACGATCTGGAGTTTCTGCTTGCCGATAACACGGGCCGTTACGACGCTGCGCTAGCGGGAAGAAACGGAGAAATCCATACCCTGAGGGAAGAGCTCCGCGTACTGAACGGAGAGACCCAACAACTGCAGGAACGCATGAACGCCTTAGCCGAATTGGAAACGAAACTCCGGCGGTTTATCGAGAAATACGGAGATGACCCGATCTTACCGGCGTTTGGAAAATCCGGCTCCTCCGATTCCGAGGTTGCCGCTTCAACCTTAATGGGTTCTTCGTCCGATAAACTGTCCGCCACCGCGGTCGAGTCAACGATCGCCGATTTCTCGGAGTTGTCGCAGATGCTCGATGAGATGGCCGCCTCAATGGAAGCGAATCTCCGCAAGGTGGAGCAGCGGCGCGCGGAGTTTGACGCGCTTCCTTCCGGATGGCCTACCGTATCCAGAAAGCTGACCTCCGGATTCGGATACCGCAGCGATCCGTTTACGGGCAAGTCCACCTTCCACGCAGGCGTGGATATTACCGGCGATGTCGGCGACCCGATCTTCGCCGCCGGTGACGGTACGGTGAAAGTGGCGGAATTTAATCTTACACGAGGTAATTATATCATCATTGCCCATCGCAACGGTTTGGAATCATGGTATATGCATTTAAGCAAGATCGAAGTCAACGCCGGACAACAGTTAAAACGGGGCGATAAGATCGGAAAAATGGGCAACAGCGGACGAAGCACGGGACCTCATCTGCATTTTCAAGTCGTGGCCAGCGAGGAACCGGTGAATCCGCTCCCTTATTTGCGACAGATCAAGGAGGATTGATTGCGATGTTCAAGGAGAAGAACAAACGGACATCCGGCACGACGGACACGTTGATCGGCGCCGGCACGGAGATGAACGGGCTGCTGAAATCCGAAGCGGGAGTCCGAATCGAGGGCGCATACCAAGGGGACATCGAGAGCAAAGGAGACATTGTGATCGGGGAAGGCGGCGTGGCGAAATCCAACATCACCGCCCGCGACGTGACGATCGCGGGCAAAGTATACGGGGACGTACATACATTCGGGAAGCTGATCATCACCGCCACGGGGCAGTTGCACGGCAATTCGCATGCGGCGATCCTTCGCGTTCATGAAGGCGGCATCCTGAACGGCAGCAGCCGAATGGAGCGTGGAGAATCGCGGACGGCGAACGTCGCTACCGGGGATTCGGCTCCGAGTGTCGGCCATCTCCCCGGCTCGGGCGCCGTTCTCGGCGGAGGGCACGCGGATAAGAAAGCGAAGCAGGCGGGGTGATCCCCGCCTAAAGACTGTCGAGAATTTTTCGACAGTCTTTTTTGTTTTGCGGCGCGGAACAGTTCCCCTAGGTGGCGAGGAGATAGGCCGGAAATCAGTCTATCTTTACAAGAAAATCCGCCGCACACGAGGGAATTCACGATGAACTAGAATTGGTGATATGGCTTGGTCACCTTAACGTTCTTCGCGCATACATTAAAAATAAATCCGACTTCTAGAGGTGACGACTTATGACATCGACTAACCCTTCCGCAGGAAGCGGCGGAGGAGATTCTTCCGCTGGGTTTAATGGGACAAGCATACCGAGCGCCAAATGCTGCAATAACGTTACGGACTATGGAGCAAAAGGCGACGGCACTACGGACGATACGGCAGCGATTCAGAGCGCGCTCAATGCTCTCGTCAAAGCGGGAAAAGGGGATGCTTTGACGTTCCCGCCCGGAACTTATAAAATCACGTCGACCATTACGATTAATGCGAGCTATGTAAGTATCCTGTCGCATGGCGCAACGCTGGATGCAAGTTCCATGACAAGCGGAGCGGCCATTAATATCACGGGCACTGTTTTCTTGCCTTATAAACAATCGACTACAATTCTCGAAGGATTTAAGCTTGTGGGCAACTCCCAGAATGGAAACGTAACGGGTATTCGATTCCACACGCCGAATGGCAACGGGGAAGGCAGTTCGCACATCACGTTGAGAAATCTCAACATCTCCAACTTCGGTATCGGGCTCGATTATGGAAATCACGCGTATCTGATTAATCACTATGGATTAGACGTATACTCCTGCGGAATCTGTGTCAACCATAACGCCGACGCCATAGATGGCGGGGAAAGAATAAACTTTAACGGCTGCGTGTTCTTCAATTCTACGCAAGCTATTCGCATTAAAGGCGATGCATCCAGTTTTATTTTTCAAGCGTGTTCTTTTGATTATAATGCAAAGCAATTCGATATTTACCAATCCAGAATTTTTATGACGAATTGCCATATCGAGGGCAACGATTACGCGGAGCCCCCGATCAAACTGGATAGCGATGCCTACTTGGATATAAACGGAAGTTGGATATTGATTACAGACGGACTGCCCCACCATGTGCCCTATATGATTAATTTCCTTAGCGGAAATAGCTCTTGTCGTATCGCCAACAGTTTTGTTAACAACACCAAAACCGCTACCGATTATTGGGCGACGGGACCCGGACAGCTTATTCTAGATAATATCCATTCGTACGAAATCACGCAGAACCCCTTGCTGCTTTCGCAAAGCCAAAATTTATTGGCTGACGGAGGATTCGAGAGTACGACAATCAAAGACAACATTTTCATCACCGAAGATACAGCCAAAATTACCAACCGTTTCACAGGTAATAACATTGCCCTATCGATCAGCACGTCCGTTAAGCGATCAGGTTCCGGTTCGTTGAAAGCAAACAAAGTATATGGTCCGTATTCCGGATGCGCGTTCGTCATTGCCGTCCCTATTTCCAGGCCGCAAGCGATGATGAATGCGAGTATTTGGTTCAATAAGCCGGGGACGGGCGGGTCGGGGAATATTGCGATCGAGACGGGATGGGCCATCTTGTCTTTAAATGAAAGTGCAGTCCCCATTATTGCCTATGAAAAGATTAGAGGAAGCGTGCCTTATAACTTAAAGAGCAGCCCTAGCGGTTGGATAAATTACAGGGACGGCGAACCGTTCCGACGCAGTCCCACTTGGGCTACACACTACTTCGTGCGTTGCTATATGACGGTCTGGGATAGCGGCGGAAATCAAGCCATTTATTTCGATGACGTTGAGATTAATACGATTGGATAGTATGCCGGTCCCCCATCGTTTCACACGGCGGGGGACCTTATGTCGGATGAACGGATAGAATCCGGCGTCTTCGCGTGCTTAATGCTGCCGATTAGATATTTACCTTGTGGGAATCTATTCAGCACATGCACGGCAATGATGGAGGAAGTAAGCGCGGATAGAAATAGAATCGGGATTTCAAAGTAACCCAAGTTGAATCCAAGCAGTTCTATCATTTTCTTGGCAACCCTGATAAAGAATAAGTGAATCAGGAAAATACCGAATGTGTATTTGCTCACGAATTCCAGGAAAGCGGGCTGCTTCTTGAGTTGCGACATCAGAAGGAACAAGGCCAGAATCATCGTCGTCGTGAAGATGACCATATCCATCCGTTTAGACCCGTAAGGCATGATATGGAATGAGTTCACGTATAGAATCAATGCTAACCCGATTATGGGTGCTGACAGAACAAGGTATGGATGCTTCTTTAGCTTCCGGATGAATCGTTCGTAATTCTTGCCGCAATAGTACGCCAGCGAGAAGTAGAACAACCAACCGATGCACGGTACCCAATAGCCGAATTCCCATAAGAAAGCTATAAATCCCGTTTCGCTAGGCGGTTGTATGAGATTAAAGATGGCGAGATAGGCCAAGTTAATGATGAACGATCCCGTCAAAACGATCGTTGGCGATACGCGGCTTAGATACTTTACGAATATCCGGTGAAGGACATAAAACTGGAATATGACGAGAATGAACCAAGGGCCACGATAGTTGCCTAGCAAGTTAAACGTGAAATCCCTGAGTAAATGCGGGATATCGTTAATGTCTTGGACGAGGGCATAAAAGAAGGATATACAGATAAATGGAACCAGGATCGGGATAACTCGTTTCTTAAAAAAGTTGTTCGGTAAACGATTCGGATAAGATCGCGACAGGATCAACTCCGACAGAAAAACGAATGTAGGCGTACCAAAGGCAAGGAGTCCTAAAACCGTGTGCAACATTTCATTCGTATCCCAAGTAAACAATCGAACCTGGATCGCGTGCAGGAAAACGACACATAAGCAGGCAATAGCCCTAATCGAATTGACCTCTTTGATCAACTTGTTTTCCATTGCGCACGCTCCTGCTTTAGAGATCGATAATCGCGCCGTACATTTCAACGTTTTTAATAATTTTGTGCCACTTAATTAATTCTTTATACCAGCCCAGCGTAATCGACTGTTCCATCTGAGGTATTTTTCCGCTTTCTAACGCTTGATAGATTTCCACTGCCCCTTCCGCTGCCGTCCACTTGGCTTCCCAATTCAACACGGAATTGATTTTATCGAAATTAACCCGATAAGAACGCTGATCGGGATCACCGTACCAATTCACTTTTACATCTATAGGCAAAGATGAGGCAATTTCTTTAGATAACGGTCCGAGTTGATAATTATTCCGATTGGATCCTACATTGAATATTTGACGATTGATCGTCCGAGCATTCGCTTCAAGCAGCAAGCACATCACGTCTGTCGTATCTTGCACGTGTACCATCGGTCTCCATTGCGATCCGTCTCTCATGAGCGGAATGACCCCCTCTTTGTAGGCACCGAGCGTCATTCCGTTTATAGCCAAATCAAACCTCATTCGAGGGGAATATCCATATACTGTCGCCTGTCGCATGATGACCACCGTGAAATTGGAGTCGGCGAGGGGCATAATTCCTTGCTCCGCTTTCTCGTTCGCTTTCGCGTAGATCGACAATGGATGAGTAGTGGAAGTCTCGTCCACAATCCGATCGGTAAATCCATATATGCTGCAAGATGAAGGCAATATGTACCTTTCAACGCCCAATTTTTTGGCTATTATCGCTGTATTCACTCTCGAAATATGGTTAATTTGATACGTCGCCTCGGCAAACTGCTCGCCGCTTGGATCATTGGATATCGCAACTAAGTCGATAACGGCATCGACCCCGGCAAAATATTCTTCTTTCATTCTGCGCGTATCCTCTTTGATCAACGTCAAATTCTCGTTCGCTTGTAATTTATCCTCTCCGAAGAAATAACGGTCGAGGGCTTTTACTTTGTATCCGCGGCTAAGTAATTTAGGCACTAGTACGCTTCCAATGTATCCGCCTGCTCCCGTGACTAATACGGTTTTCATTATCGACCGCTCCTTGTTAAGTATCGATATCCCTTAACTTGATAAGTTGACCTATTCCGGCTATTTGCTTCTTGTTTTTTCGCGATTTCATTCACGACATGTTCCGCAAACGGGATGGAGCAGGTGAAGGCTGGAGAGACCGCGTTCAGGATGTGAATGGATTGATGATCTCCTTCCAGGACAAAATCCTGCACTAATTCAAGCGTCTCTTTATTCAGAAGTTGGGCCCTTATACCCGGCTTAAGAGAACCATCAAACCCTTTTGGATCCAACTGGTTAATCATTTTGAAGGATAAATCAATCAAATGCTTCTTTTTGTATTTCTTCATTTCTTCAAATGCCAATCTCCTGAAATTAAAGGCGTTTTTTCTAAATAGCTTGGCTTGGTAATAAATAATTTGGATGAACTCGCGCGCATTAAATCTGTGGAACCCCGAATAATTTTCACGCCAAAAGACCGGGATTGCGGTCGGTCCGATTTTAATGCTGTTATCTACCGTTTTTGTGAAATGAACGCCCAGAAAAGGGTTTTCCAAATTAGGCACCGGGTAAATATTCGTAACGACATCCGACTTGTTTTTATTGTATTTCAGAAAAATCCCTTTGAAAGGAATAATGGTGTACTTCTTCCCGAATCCGTAATCGTGAGCGATTTTATCCGCATAAAGGCCTGCGGCATTGATCACGAATTCACATTCGTAGACCCCGCGGTTCGTAAAAATGCGGTTGTTGTCGTGACGTAAATAGATCGTATGAAATAAAAATTCAACCCCGTTTTGCTCGTTTTCGACTTGCATTCTTCGGCACACTTGCATGGGATCAACGGACGATGTGTTTGGCGAATAGAGCGCTTTTATATGCGTTCTTACATTAGAATCCATTTTCCTCGCTTCTTCTGCGCTAAGCCAGATGAGCTCTACTCCATTCCGATCGCCTCTGCGTTTAAGCTCCTCTAACCCTGCCAGTTCGCCCTCATCGTTCGCAACGATGATCTTTCCGCACTTATTGATCTTCAGCCCGTTTTCTTCGCAATAACGGGACATCGCCTTGTTGCCTTCCCGAGTGAATCTGGCCTTTAAACTGTCCGATGTATAATAAAACCCGGCGTGAAGTACCCCACTGTTTCTGCCGCTGGCATGCATGGCTACTTCCGCTTCCTTTTCAGCGACGCAAACCGCTTTATGGGGATACCTTTTTTTTAACTCCCTGGCAATCGTCAAACCCATAATGCCTGCGCCAATGATAAAGTAATCAACCGGTTTTATTAGATTCGTGATTTCCTTTTTCATAGGATCACCGGTTCGGTTTCTTTGACAAAAACCGTTCTTTTCTTGTCATGATGATTAGCAACTCGAAGCAAGTACTTTCCATAGTCGTTCTTCATCATCGCTTCCGCAAGATTGAATAACTGTTCCCGAGAAATGTATCCCTTCTCGTACGCGATTTCCTCTAGGCAGGCGATCTTCAAATTTTGCCTTTTCTCTATCGTTTCAACGAACAGCGAAGCTTCAAGCAACGACTCGTGCGTACCCGAATCCAACCATGTAAATTCTCTCCCCAATACTTCTACATGCAACTCACCGCGTGCGAGATACTCTTTGTTCACATCGGTAATTTCCAATTCGCCGCGGGCGGAAGGCCGAATTCCTTTGGCGATATCAATAACTTGATTGTCATAGAAATATAGTCCAGTGATCGCATAGTTCGATTTGGGATACGCCGGCTTCTCTTCAATGGATATCACTTTTCCCGCAATGTCGAAATCCACGACGCCGAATCTCTCCGGATCGTTCACATAATAACCGAACACGGTCGCGCCGCGAATGCGGCCCTTCACGCTTTGTAGAATCGGGGGCAGCCCGTGGCCAAAAAATAAATTATCTCCAAGAATAAGGGCAACGTCGCTGTTTCCGATGAACGATTCGGCGATGATAAAGGCTTGCGCGATGCCATCCGGAGAAGATTGCGTGCCGTAATGCAGTTCTAATCCGATATCTGCTCCATCCCCCAGCAGCTTCTTAAATCGGGGGCTTTCTTCAGGGGTCGATATGATCATGATTTCCCGTATCCCCGCCAGCATGAGCACGGAAAGCGGATAATAGATCATGGGTTTGTCATAGATCGGAAGCAGATGTTTGGATACGACTCTTGTAAGGGGGAACAATCTCGTTCCGCTTCCGCCGGCTAAAATAATCCCCTTCATCCTCCAAATCCTCCCTGCTCATATTATCAGTGCGTTGAATAGTAAGAATGAATGCATTGAACGACTTTCGAAATCTCGTTCTGCTGCAATTGGTAATACAAGGGCAATCTGATCAACTTCTCGCTCTCGCTCGTCGTAAATCGATCCTCGCCATGAAAAGACCCGAATTGCCTGCCTACAGATGTACTGTGAAGCGGCACATAGTGAAAAGCGGCGGCGACTCCGTTTTCTTTCAAGTAACGCAACAATCCAGTACGTTCGTCCAAATCTCTCGTTTTCATATAAAAGATATGCGCATTATGCTTGCAATGGGCCGGGATCGTCGGAAGAACGATTCTCCCTAACTCTTCCAGATCCCGAAGCTGACGATAATACGCATGCCAACTCGCTAATCTGTCTTCATTGATGGTCTGCGCATGTTCTAGCTGCGCCAATAAAAAGGCGGCGTTCATTTCGTTAGGCAAATAGGAGGAACCGATATCTACCCAAGTGTATTTGTCTGTTTCCCCTCTGAAGAAGCGGGATCTATTCGTCCCTTTTTCCCGGATAATCTCTGCGCGAGCAACGAACCTCTCGTCGTTCACGAGGATGGCCCCGCCTTCGCCGCACGTGTAATTTTTGGTTTCATGGAAACTATAACAACCCATGTGCCCAATCGAACCCAGTGCTCTTCCTTTGTACGTACTCATTACCCCTTGCGCGGCATCCTCGATGACCCATAACCCGTGGTGATTGGCCAATTCCAGGATCCTGTCCATTTCACAAGAGACGCCTGCATAATGGACGGGAATAATCGCTTTTGTTTTTGGAGTAATCGCCGACTCGATAATATTCTCATCCATGTTAAGCGTGTCCGGCCGGATATCTACAAACACGATTTTGGCGCCGCGAAGGACAAATGCGTTCGCTGTCGATACAAAAGTAAATGAAGGGACGATGACCTCGTCTCCCGGCCGAATGTCCGCTAGAAGTGCCGTCATCTCTAATGCATGCGTACATGATGGAGTCAGCAGCGCCTTAAATGAGCGGCAGTTCATTTCCAACCATTCCGAGCACCTCTTCGCAAAAGGACCGTCTCCGCACAATCTCCCACGGGCAATTACCTCTTGGATATAGGACAATTCTCGACCGGTAATTGCTGCTATATTAAAAGGGATCATGTGCGTTTAGTCTCCTTGGAAAAGAAAATGTGGTGTATACATTTCGTATCATAAATTGATATTATGACACGATATGTATCTTGTCAACGACTATTTACTCTTTCTCTCGACGAGACGTCATTGCCGCTTTCGACTCCGAAATGCGAGAGAAGGCGCCGTCTCACAGCTTCTCGCTCATAGAGGTTCAGAAGCTGTACGCGAGCGTTATCGGCAATCCGGATGGAGAAATCGCGATCTCTAATGAGCTTCACGACCGCATCGGCGAAAGCCTGCGGCTCATCCGCAAGACAAATATCGTGATCGTTCTCGCACGCAATGCCTTCCGCGCCTTTCGCCGTTGAAACAACGGGCATACCGCAAGCCCATGCCTCCAACACTTTAAGACGCGTACCTCCGCCTTCCAGCAAGGGAACGATAACGACCGATGCTTTTCTCATGTAGACACCAACGTCAGGGACATAACCCGTTATGACAATACTTGGATCTTGATCGGCTAGAATGGCGACATCGGGATGACAATCCCGTCCAACAATGTGCCAAGAGATATCGGGAAGCGCTGCTTTAATCAGAGGATAAATCGACCGGTAAAAATATAAAACCCCGTTAACATTAGGAAAATAGGACATCGTACCCGTAAAAATAAGGATGGGCGGCTTACTTCCGTGTTCGCCGATTCGTGCCGATTCATACGATCTTGCATCTATGAAGTTCGGAATAGGATGAACTTTATGTTTGTTCGCAGGAGATAAAGCTTGAAACGAATCCGCATCTAGCTTGGAAGTCGCAAAAAGCAAATCGGTGCGTTCGCAGATGCTCTCTTCCAGCTTTTTATTCCAATGACTGGCTAATAAAAAATAGGCTTTCCTCAAAAGGGAGAATTGCGATAAGGCGTACTGTCTGGACAGATCGGTTTCGAAGTTGTGCGCATCCGTAATGAGAACGGCGCTAGGCTGAAGCTTTCGAAGCTGAGGCAGCAGATGACCGAGGTAGCAATGGGTGACAACAACGTAGTCATATTGCCTCATCGAAGATAACTGTCTAATCCGAGTCGTCAGATGCAAATCCGCATGACTTAATAGCGAATTGTTTCTCCTCATGAGCATGGATCTTATGCGAAGCGGCCAAGATTTATAATTGACGCTAGGTACGGTATGCAGTCGGCAATTGTCCGGAATCATTGCCGGCTTCTGGTTGCCCTCGCGATCATTTGGTTCATATGCAAGCACATCGATATCGAAATGTTCCGCTAATATGCCAATTAAATTGACAATACGAATCTTATCCCCGCTGACCGGCGGGAAGGGATTCTCCGGACAAAAATATAGAATAGATTTCGAAATCACCTCGTATCCCCTCTCACCGCTAATATCATGAGCCGTTTAATACCGATTAATTAAGAAGGCGCGATTTGTACTTTAGCAGCAGAGTAAACGCTGGTTGCGGCAATACTTTCTGCAATACCGGGAGGAGCGGTCTTGCAATTCGCTTCATAATTCGACTCAAATTGATTTCCGGTTTGTAAGATTTCCATTCGGTTAATCGTAAGTATTTATAGTATTCGTTCTTAAAGGGATGGATATTATCGAAATGCCACGGCTTGCTTAATCCCGTATAATGAATCACGGCAGGAGGAATAGCGTCGTTCCACTCGTTAACAATGGTCGTATGCGAATTCCATTTGTCGGGCAATCGTATCCAATCCTTATATAACAGCGCATTTAGCGCATCCTGCTCGTGAAATTTCAAAATGTGCGTATTTGTGGTGATGTAATTCATAACCGTTAGACTAATCGATTCTTTTCTCCATTTTGTCAAATCCATGACCATAACTCCCGCGTTAAAATAAATGCCTTCCGGAATCTGAAGTATCTTGCATTGAGAGGCTGCCCATTGATCGGATACTGCGGCAATGGCACGCCCTTGCAAATCCGTTTCCCATAGTTCAACGATATTGCCGGTCACGACGATATCGCTGTCCAAACAAAGTATTTTAGGGATTGAAGATGGGATTACATCCGGTATCGCTAGTCTTAGGTACGTTGTTCTGTTGTTTCCACCCATGGAACCGAATCCTTCGTAAGGCGTTCCGTCCACTACAATAAACTGAATATGGACGCCGGGACGTTCGACCGTCTTCTTCAGTTTGAATTGATTTTCTTCTGTAAATCCCGTGCTTATGACATATAGGCGAACGCCGGTATCGGACGGCATATTCACGAGCAGGGATGCAAAAGCAACGCCAAGATGTTGCGCAAATTGGTTGTCTGCAAGAGATACGATATGAATGTCATTATCGAGCAAGATTGTGCTCATCCCATTTCCCTTCCTTTAAATCAAAGTTTAAGCATCTGAATGTCGATTGGAACGCTATCGTTCTCTAGAAGCTGATCTCCTTTTTGCACTTCGATGTACTCCAGATCGGTGGAGGCTTTAAGGCTGTGCTCATATCCTGCCGGAATTTGTATCACGTCCCCGGATCGAACAATATTGGTGATCCCCTTTAACGTAAACTCGCCGGTTCCCGAAACGACGATCACGGTTTCGTCTCTCAGAAGATGCCTCTCGTAATTTAGACCTTTACCTGCAGTTATTCTAATTTTTTTAATGAGTACTTCATGCCCTTCCCAACATGGCTTATAATCCAAGACCCGATAATCGCCCCATTGTCTCTCTTCATACATAGGCCGTTGAATGTTGTCTTTTAAGATATCTTTAACCCGGGGACTCTTCGATTTATCGGCAACAAGAATTCCGTCCGGGCTAGCGGCCACAACGATATCGGACAAGCCAATGACGGCTATAGGAATCTCGAATTCATTAATCACATGCGTATTGAGGCTATCCTCGGTAACAATGGCATTTCCCAATAAGTTCGATTTCATTTCTTCCGTGAGCGTATTCCAGGTACCGAGATCTTTCCAAGGCCCGTCATAAGGAGTAACGATCGTATAACTGGCTTTCTCTACAATCTCGTAATCGAAGCTGATTTTCGGAAGCAATCCATATTGCTTAATCATCTCTTCGTATTGAATCGGATATCCGCTCCCAATAAGGCGATCAATGAGATACCCTAACTTAAAAGCAAAAACCCCGCAATTCCATAACGCATTTTGTTGAATTAATTCATGCGCTTGGAGCTCGGAGGGTTTTTCCTTAAAGAAATTGACGTTCATATGAGATTGTGCGTGTTCCCGTTGTTCTTCGGGCACGATATATCCGTATTTTTCGGAAGGGTGGAGAGGCTTTACGCCGATAAGCGCTAAATCCGCGCCTGTTTCTTGGAGCATATCCTCGAGTTCGATTACTTTTTCAAAAAAATCGACATCAACGTAAGGATCAACGGGCAATATGCCAACCACTTCCTCCAAGCCCACTCCTTCAACCGAGTATAGATAGACCGCCGCCAAGGCAATTGCGGGGAATGTGTCCCTCCGTTCCGGTTCAATGATGATGCGGCTTCTGTCCTCCAGTTGACTATAAAGAATATCCAATTGCGCAGCACCGGTAACCAAGTACGACGATTTCCCTAAACGCGCTGCGTTTAATTGCCTCCACACCCTCTGAACCATCGATTCCATTTCTCCATCTTCGTTTACGAGAACTTTCAAAAATTGCTTGGATCTGGAGTCGTTCGATAATGGCCATAATCGTTTTCCCGATCCGCCGGACAATAAAACCAGCTTCATCGCTTGCACATCCTTTAAATCAAAATGGTTAAACACCTATTGATTTGTTAAGCTCTTTTTGCCTGCACGCATTTTTAACAAGCTGCGAAGCAAATCGCGTTCGAAATAATAAACGATAGCCACATACAACAGAACGCCGGCCCCCACCTGAATCGATAAGCGGATAAATTCGGAGTCGAACGATACAAATTGATTGATGAGCAAAACGCACAAGGCCATGATCGAACTGCAAAGCAATCCTTGCGCCATACAGCCTAGGTACTGCCGCAAACACGGTCCTAATATCCGTCTAATGATAAATAAATAATGAATTACAAATAAACAGGCTTGCACGATGAGGTAAGCAATCGCAACGCCCATTACATCTCCCATATAGGCGCCGATCGCCAGTCCCGGCAGTTGAATGAACAAGCTAATCAGCGTGAACTTAAATGTAATATTTACCTGCCCTTTGGCCGCCAACAACGATGAAGAAGTCGTTAAGGATTGCATGAGCATCACACCCGACAACGCTTGTACGATCATTATGCTTGGTTTCCATTGCGCGCCGAAGACGAGCGGAACGAAAACATGGGCAGTAACCATTAGACCGAAAAAAATAGGTGGACTAATGTAACTGATCATGCCCATCATTTGGAAGTACCCTTTCCTTAGCAGATCCATTTGGTTTTGGATTTTGGCATAGATCGGAAGCGAGACTTGCCAGATCATCGGATTTAATTTCTGCATCGGCAACATGCATAATTGGTAGGCGAACATATAGTAACCAAGCGCCTCGGCGCCTAAAGTGCTTCCTAGAATCAAGTAGTCGAGTCTGGAATTCACCGTATTTAATACGCTCGTTCCCGTCTGATAGATCCCGAAGCTCATGTACTCTTTTACATCCGTCCAACTGAAATGCAGCGTCGGCTTCCATATTCGCAGCCCGATTATAACCAGACCCGCGGACTTTACCGAAACATTGACCAGAAAGGACCAGACTAACGCATAGACACCATAACCCATATAAGCCCCGACCACCGCAACTAGTACGCTGACGATTTGGGATAAGATTTCGACTTTTGTCGTAGCGTCAAATGTAATTTCCTTCTGATATAAAATTTGAAATTGTTGACCGATGGCCGGTATCACGCAAATAAACGCCATCCAATGAACCAATTCGACTAACCTGGGTTCTTGATAAAACCATGCGATGAGAGGGGCGAGCAACCATACCGTCAAACAAACCGCGCTGCTAATCATGATATTTAGAATATAAAGGCTCGACAGATGATTGTTGGAGATTTCTTGGCGCTGAATGATCGCATTGGAAAATCCCATATCGCAAAAACCCATAGATATATTCACGATGGCCATAATCATCGCCATAAGCCCATAATCGGAAGGCTCTAATATGCGGGAAACGATGATGAATTGAAGCAGTTGAAAAACCGTAATGCAGATTGAAGCTGCGCTGTACCACTTAATTGCCGTAATGCCTTTACTTCTTAATGTCATATCTTTCTTCGCCACCACTCAAGAGTTTCAAATAAACTATCCTCGAATTTTCTAGTTGGCTTCCATCCCGTTGCCCGGTTCAGCTTATGCGAAGCCCCGACGAACAAAGGCACTTCCGATTTTCTAAGCCTTGAGGGGTCTGTTTGAATCTCAACGGGAATTTTAGAATGCGAAATAAAGAAGTCCAATACTTCTCTAATCGTTACGGGAATGCCGGAGCAAACATTGTAAACGCCTGAACTAACCTCCGCTTCCATAAGTCTGACGTATGCGTCCACGACATCGCGCACATCCGTAAAGTCTCTTCTCGCCGATAAATCTCCGACACGAATGACGGAGGAGGACTTTTCGTTCTCTATGCGAGCAATTTGAGAAGCAAAATCGCTGATAACGAAGCCTTCCGATTGTCCCGGACCGAAATGGTTAAAGGGTCTGACATGAATTACATTCAATTGCTCGCGGTGTGCAACTTGCATCGCCAGTTGTCCTGCAGCCAGCTTGCTCGTTGCATAGGGATTCTGGGGTTGGCATGCATGTTCTTCCGATAAAGGTTCGCCTAATTTACCGGTCAATCCATATTCCTCGCCAGAGCCCACCGTAATGACTTTCGCCCTAGGTACAAATCGGATCGCGGCCTCGATCAAGGCAAGGGTATACTCGGTATTGATATGGAGCGTTGTTATCGGGTCATGCCATGCCTCTTTGACAATGCTTTGGGCTGCCAAGTGAATAATCCCTTCCGGTCGGCTTCTTTCAATCACATCGAAAAGCATGGATCTATCCGATAGGTCAAAGATCAGGTTTTTTACGGGGGTCTGAAATGCGCCGGCCTTATTACGCATGCAGGCATATACCTCATGGCCCCTATTCGCTAATTCCGCAACCACATGCTGCCCAACAAAACCGTTAGCGCCAGTAATTAGAATTCGCATTGGTTTGCTCCTAGCTCATAGATTCTATTAAATACTGGCAAGAATCGGCGAGAACCCCTCATTTCTTACCCGATTAAGATCCGCATCCACCATCATCCGGATGAATTGCTCGAGAGATGTCCTAGGTCTCCAACCGAGCTTTCTATAAGCCTTCTCAGGGTTGCCGAGCAGAATATCAACCTCGGCCGGCCGGTAAAGCTTAGGATCAATGACGACATAATCCTCGTAATGCAGCCCGACATACTCGAAAGCAATTCTGCACATCTCTCTAACCGTTGTCGTGTGACCCGTTGCGATCACATAGTCATCTGCTTCCTGCTGTTGAAGCATCAGCCACATCGCTTCCACATAGTCACCGGCAAATCCCCAATCTCGCTTCGCGTCGATGTTCCCCAATGCAAGTTGCGTTTGCTTGCCCAATTTGATTCTCGCCACCGCATCCGTTACTTTTCTCGTAACGAACTCAATTCCCCGAAGCGGCGATTCATGATTAAACAAAATTCCGCTGCACGCGAACATCCCGAAGCTTTCCCGGTAGTTTACCGAGATCCAATGCCCGTATAATTTGGCGACGCCATAAGGGCTTCTCGGATAAAAAGGAGTTTTCTCGGATTGCATCGGCTCTTGAATGAATCCGAACATTTCGCTTGTAGAGGCTTGATAGAATCGAATGCCCGGATCCGTTAAGCGAATAGCCTCCAGCACGTTCAATACCCCTAAACCGGTAATTTGGGCCGTGAGAATCGGCTGTTCCCAAGAGGTGCCGACAAAGCTTTGCGCCGCTAAATTATAAACCTCGACAGGCTTCGCGATTTGAATCGCTCTGATCAGCGAAGAGAGATCCGTCAGATCGCCTTCCAGCAATTCCACCTGGTTTACAATGTCCAATTCATCCAATCTCCAAGTCGTAGCCGTGCTTCGACGGGCAAGAAGTCCATAAACTTGATATCCTTTTCCTAACAAAAACCTCGCCAAATATGCCCCGTCTTGCCCTGTTATTCCCGTAATTAATGCTGCTTTCACCGGAATTCCCCCTTAGTTAATTTCCCTATCCCATTTCGCTTTATAAAGCTCATATTGTTCGAGTACGTACTGACGAAACTCATGGCGAAATCTCTCGGACGAGAATCGCATTGCGTTTTCTCTGCAAGCTTGCGGAGTCATCTTGTTTTTTTCTTGTTCAAATTGCTGAACGGACGCTACTAACGAAGGCAGCGTTTGTTCGTAAAAAAAAACGCCCGTAGGCGTTTGTCTGTCCAAGCCGCGAATCGTCTCCAACACGCCTCCTTTTCCAAAAGCGATAACCGGCGTTCCGCACGCTTGCGCTTCTACCGGAGCGATGCCGAAGTCCTCTTCCGCGGCGAAAACAAACGCTTGCGCGCGTTGCATATATTCCTTCAATACATGAAATGGCTGATATCCTAGTATCGTTACGTTCTTTCCCGCCTTCGATCGAATTTTCTTGTACTCCGGGCCGTCACCAATAACGATTAATTTCTTATCGGGCATAAGCGAAAAAGCCTCGACGATTAGATCCATCCGCTTGTACGGAACCATCCGGGAGGCGGTTAAATAAAACTCTTCTTTCGTTTCGTAATAGGAAAAGGCATTTACGTCTACGGGCGGGTAAATCACGGCGGATTCCCTGCGGTATACCTTCCAAATTCGACGCGAAATGAACTTTGAGTTGGCAATAAAATGATTAACACCATCTGCTGTTCGATAATCCCACAGCCGAATTTTATGCAGCATCCACTTGGCTAATAAACCCTTAAAGCCCTTATCCAGTCCGGACTCCTTCAAATATTGATGCTGTAAGTCCCAAGCATATCGAATAGGAGAATGGCACATGCTCAGATGCAACTGATCGGGTCCGGTAATAACGCCCTTTGCTACAGCGTAGGAATTCGAGATCACCAGATCGTAGCCGGATAAATCGAATTGCTCGACCGCAAGCGGCATAATTGAAAGATATTGCCGATATTTTACTTTCGCAAACGGAAGATTCTGAATAAAAGAGGTGTTGACCGTTTTCCCGTTAAGGAAGCCACGTTGATCTTGCGGTATAAAGTCTACTACGCTAAATACATCCGCTTCCGGGTACAACAGCAGCAGTTGCTCCAATACTCTTTCCGCTCCGCCATAAACCGTCAGCCAGTCGTGGATGATGGCAATTCGCACTTCAGCACCTCCCGGATCACGGTCATCGTCTCGCTCGCGCATTTCTCCCATGTAAACTGTTTGGCCCGCTTCAAACCTTTAGTTCGAAGCTTATCCCTTAAATCGGGATCATTCATCAACTGCCGAATCTTCTCCGCGATGTTCTTCGGGCTATGCGGGTCGCAATAAAGCGCGGCATCGCCGCATACTTCGGGCAACGATGCCGCATCCGAAACGATGACAGGACAACCCGATGCCATCGCTTCAAGTGGCGGGAGACCGAAACCCTCGTAATAAGAAGGATAAATAAAACAGTCCGCGCTTTCATAAAGCGCGCGCAACTCACTGTCATTTACGTATCCTAAATAACGATAATCGCTTAGATCCAGCGGATCGGACGAGCCAAAAACTTTGGGATTCGTTCCTCCCGCGATCACGATATCAAAATCCGGCTCATCCATCAGCTCTATGGCCCGTATAATCGAACGGAAGTTTTTATTCGGACTCATAGAACTAACCGCAAGAATAAAGGATTTCTGGCCTTTTATTTTCGCTATGTAATTCAAGTCCAAGTCCTGATCGTGAATATGTTCTTTGCCAAGATAAATCGATTGTATTTTGGATGGCTTTATTTTGCAGTATCGAACGATTTCCTGTTTCGAGAACTGGGAATCCGTGATGATTCGCTTCGAGGTTGTTCCCGCTATTCTAAACAACAATTTATACCATGCTCTGAACGCCAAAGAATACGTCTGCGGAACGGCATATACCGATACGTCGTGAATCGTTATGATTTGATTTATCTTCAGGATAGGAGCGGTGTTGCACAAATTGATCAGAAGCCCATTCCTGGCGTAAAAGGGCAATTCGAATTGTTCCCAGAGGTGCCCTTCTAAGAACCCTACTTTCCTGATTTGAATATGCTTGAGGTTAATTTGCTGGATTTGACTTGGAGGGGTCAATAAAATAAACGTCAATTCACCGGTACCGAGCTCCCCTCGATCAATCAGGCAGTCGATCGATTTTACCAACTCTATGGCATATCGCTGAACGCCTGTAACGGATTGCGTCAAAAATCGGGCGTTAATATAGACTTTTTGCGTTCCCATTTATCCGGACCCCATCCACGTTTTTGTTTTGGTTTAATAACTTATTGTAGGCGATCCCTAGAAATAGCCACGTCGGCAAATATGCAAATTCGGAAACGGCCATCATCATCGTGACATAAAGGACAATCAACAATATTTTGATCCCTTTATTTTCATATGTTCTCTCCAACTTTAAGAGCGGAAGCAGAAAAATAAGGCTAAATAAAAGAACGCCAATTAAACCGATATTCACCAATAATGTGCTGAACATGTCCGTGGATCGGATGACTCCGAATCCAATGCCGAACAATTTATTGATAAAGGGTAAATGATTATAGAAGTCCAAATGGATGTCTAAGCTATTTTGCCGTTCTGTACCAGACACATTATTCGTAAAAAATTTGTCCAAAACAAACAGCTTCACGTAATTGCTTATCGGGTTGTATAGGATTAGACCTAAAATCAAACTAAAAATCGGCAGGCTGGCATTAAACTTATCTTCAAACCTAAAAAAGAAAAGAACACAAGCTCCATATAAAATAATTCCGATATAAGCGGTCGTTGATGTCGTTAATAGAAGGGATAACAATAGGACAAGTTGCGTTTTGGTGCGGCGCTTATGCAAAGCGTAAATCCAGTAGGGGAGCAAAGTAAAAGCCGCCATACTCGGTTCGCCCGTCAGACTTTTTAGCCTCTCGATCGTTAGTGCCCCGACTTGAGTCGTTTGGAACCAGCTGCCGGAATGCTCTCCGAACATTCGATTGCTTATAAAATCGCCATTCGTATGAAACAGTTGAAAATAAGTCACTTCGTATAGTCCGTAAAAAGCAATGATTAAAGCCCCTAAAAAGATATACCGGTCCCACGATTGTTTATAAAAGCTCTTCGCGAAGAAAAAGGTCAAAGCACCCGAAAATAAATAAATCGATTGGGTGATTGAGCTGCTCCTGAAAAATAAACCGTCACTGTCCGGATCGATGAGAACAATTCCGCTCAAATTCACCGAACGACTATAAAGCAGACCAAATTGACTCATGAAATAGACCAACACGTACAGGGATAAAAAGATAATCAGATGATTCATATATGTTCTTTCCCTAAAAACGGAGCCAATCAATACGACTAGAATGGAAAACAATGCAAATACGTAAGCGATCGTCGTTCCTTGTACGGACGGTAAAATTAAAAACGATGTAATCGGCAAGAAAAGAGCCCAGATATAAAAGTATCTATGGATCAATACGGAATAAGTCATCTTGAATGTCCCCTATTATTATCCTGGCTATTATAATGCGTCTTTAGATCCGAGCAGAACTCTGCATGTCTTCGCCATAATCTTTAAGTCCACCGCTAAATTTCGATTCGATATATATTCTAGATCCAACTCCACCATCTCATTAAAACCTAATCTGCTTCTGCCGTTTATTTGCCATAAGCCGGTGCAGCCCGGTTTTACGAGCAATCGTTGCATATCATAAGCGGAATACTCTCTTATTTCTCTTGGCAAAGGTGGTCTTGGTCCCACAAGGCTCATATCGCCTTTCAATACGTTCCAAAATTGCGGAAATTCATCTATACTGGTCCTCCGAATGATTTTTCCTACTTTTGTGATCCGGGGATCGTTTTTCATCTTGAACATGGCTCCGCTCACATCGTTTTTCTCTATTAAGGATTGCAGCAGTTCCTCCGCGTTGGGCACCATAGAACGAAATTTATACATCCTGAACGCTTTGCCGTCTTTGCCGATTCTAATTTGAGCAAAAAAAATAGAACCCTTCGGGTCCTCTAGTTTAAGCAAAATTCCAATAAGTATAAAAACGGGAAGCAACAATACAATTCCGGCGAATGAACAAACCATATCTAATGCTCTTTTGCCAATCAAATACGAGGTACTCTCTTTCTTCCGCTTGCCGATTTGTGTCTTTGCGCTATAGCGTTGTATGTCCACTGCCAAGTCATACTCGTTTATACTCATGATTCCGCTCCTGTCTTCCTATACTGAAATACGGCTTCTTTTTATCATTTCTTCTAACGAATTTAATAGCGTTATTCGAAGATCCTTATTCATTAAGGCAAACTCAATCGAAGTTAATATATATCCGAGCTTATCTCCGACATCATAACGGGTGCCCTCGTATTGATAGGCATATACGTCTTCGACTTCTGCCAGCTTTTGAATCGCATCCGTCAACTGAATTTCGCCGTTCGCTCCGGTCTCGGCCCTTTCCAAAAAGTCGAATATGTTCGGTGTAAGAATATATCTTCCCATGATGGCCAAATTCGATGGAGCCTGTTCCTTCGCCGGCTTTTCGATTAACCGTTTTGCCTTATAAAGTCTGCCGTATTGTTCGACAGGGTCCAATATTCCATAACGGCTTACGTCATCCTCCAAAACGGGTTGTACCGCAACGATGGAATTTTGGATGAATTCGAATTTATTGATCATTTGCAACAAACAAGGAGTGTCCGCTTTAATAATATCGTCACCAAGCAACACGGCAAACGGTTCATGCCCGACGAACTTGCGGGCGCACCAGACTGCGTGCCCTAATCCTTTCGGCTCCTTCTGACGAATATAATGAATGTCCACGATTCTCGAGGAGCGCTTCACTTCTTCTAACAGTTCCAACTTCTTTCTTTCCAACAATGCTTGCTCTAGTTCGAATGCATTGTCGAAGTGATCCTCGATTGCCCGTTTACCTCTGCCGGTAACGATCAGAATGTCCTCAATGCCTGATTCGACTGCTTCTTCTACGATATATTGAATCGTGGGTTTATCTACAATAGGCAGCATTTCCTTGGGCATTGCTTTCGTTGCAGGGAGGAATCGCGTACCCAATCCCGCAGCAGGGATGATTGCTTTTCTTACTTTCTTCATTCGAATTTCCTCCCGTTTTCGATTAGATCTGATGGTTGACTCCATGCTGAACAGATTCAATCCCGACTTTTTTCTTTGAATACGCGGAGTTCTCTTTCCATTCCGAAGCTCTTGCTTTTGCTACCAATGCCAAAGTCGGCTTTCCAAGATAGGCTGTAACATCCTCTTCGGATTTGATCGTATCATCGAGATATTCCCGCAAGAAGATGATTCCGAGCGAGATGATTAACGAGATGACGAAAGCGATGAAATTTTTAATCAGTAAACTTGGGGAAACCGAATCAGCGTGATCCGATGCATTCGCCTCGCTTAATATCGTCACGTTATCCACATTCATGATTGCGGTTATTTCTGCTTTAAATACTTCCGAAATTGCATTTACGATTTGTACCGCCTGATCTAGGGAATAGTCCCGAATCGTAATGCTCATGACTTGCGAATCCTTAGAAGCTCCCACCTTTACATCGTCAATAAGCTCCTTGGTCGTTCTATGGAATTCCGGATGGCTCACAACCACTTTCTCCATAATTGCAGGAGTTTTGATAATATCTTTATACGTATTAATAAGCATAATATTGGAGCTGATCTCGCTAGAGTCTAACCTAACTGGACCTACCGCTCGGGTCGAGCTGTTCACGATGAGTTTCGTACTCGCCTCGTAAAGCGGTTGAGCCGCGAAGAAGTCATACGCTGTTATCGACCCGCAACAGAGAACGACCATGACAATGATGACCCACCATTTTTGGGCGATAATACTCAAATACCCTTTGATGTCAAGTTCCATTATTACCTCCGGCCTCGATTGTTATGGGTTAATTTCGATTGCTTTTTTCACCTGCATAATAATAGGAATAAACGGCATCGCTCTTCTTCGGTTGAATCTTATTTAATAACACGCCCATGATGTTTGCATTTACGTACTGCAACCGTTCAATTACCTTTTGGGCCATTTTTCGTTTCACCTTTCCGGATCTCAACACGATTAATACTCCATCGCATTTGGTAGCCAACACTTGCGCATCCGTTACCGCGAGCACCGGAGGCGAATCCACGATGACGATATCAAACTGTTCCTTCAACTCCGTCAAGAGCTGGCTCATGCGGTTCGAAGAAAGCATTTCTGCCGGATTAGGAGGATTCGATCCAGCGGGAAGCAACGTCAAATGTTCGATATACGTATCGAGCAAACATTGCCGCAACGGTGCCTGACCCGCCAGCGTGTTCGATAGTCCCACACGATTCGATTTCATTAAGTAGTAATGCTGCGTGGGGCTCCTCATATCGGCATCAACGATGACTACGCTTCTGCCTTCTTGAGCGAAGGTTACTGCCAAATTGACACATGTCGTCGACTTCCCCGCGCCCGGATCAGGGGATGTGACAAGAATGCTGCGCACCGGGCTGTCTATTGATGAAAACTGTATATTCGTTCTTAGCATTCTATAGGATTCGGATATGGGCGACCTAGGATTATCATGAGCGATAATTCTATGGTTTTTGGCTCCAATCGACATTTTGGACATCACCTGCTTCGTTCATTATTCGTCTGGCATATCCGAAATGATTTTCAGATTCGTTGTAAACGTTTATATGAATCGCAGACAATAAGATTAAATCCGCGACGAGTCGTATTCACAAGACATTAAGCGTTATTTGTAATAAAGCGAAAGGCGCGTCTCTTCAAAATAAAACAATCGTCGATCGATACTAACGAAAATAGATACGATACGGGGCATTCAACCCCCCCTCACAACACACCACCGACGCTTTACGTCTAAGGCTGTTTACAGCCCACAGTGTGCTCGAGTACCTACGATGATAAAGGTGTAGTAGGTATTACCTCATATATACAAAATGTATCATAACCAATATATGATACAATCTGTATACAGTCAAGTTGGTTTTTTTCACTCTTTTCAAAGTGCGGCTGCCTCGCGTTGATCATCATAAAAAGACTGCGCCTCCCCCTCTTGTATCGAGTGGTAAACGCAGCCTTTTCATTTAATGCTGACTAATATTATTTCCTATTCGAACCTATTCATCACGCCGCCACGTCACGCTTCCGGAACACCGTCCAGGAAACGACGTTAAAGATCACGAAATAGACGGCCAGAACGGCCAGGGAGAAGCCCAGCGTCGTTGGATAGTTCGGGATCGGCCCGTTCCCGCCGTTAATATAGGACGTCAGGTCGAGGTGCATGAACAGCACGTATTTAACCCAGGCTTTGTTCGCGAGCGCGAACAACCCCGTGATCAGATTACCGGCGAAGAGGAAAAAGATCGACAGACCGATCGCCAATCCGCCGCTGCGGAAAGCCGAAGACATCGTGAATCCGAACGTAACGATAATAATCAGCGTCACGAACTCCATCAAATAAAATTTCCAGATGTACGCCACGTCCGTCATGCCTGCCGCAAGATTCGCGTCTGTTGAGAAGCCAAAGACAACCAGGTTGGCGAGCAGCGTCATGATAAAAGCAACGACCGTAAAGAACAAGGCGAACAGCATCGTCGACAAATATTTGGACAATAGAATGGTTGAACGGCTCCAAGGCCGGATCAGAAGCAGTTTGATCGTTCCCCATGTGAATTCGCCCGCTACGCTGTCCGCCGCGACGACCACCGTAAAGATGGTGATGAGGAAAAATAAAATCCTCGACTCGATCAGCACCATGCTCCAACCCGACATATTCTCCCCGCCTGCCAAATAGAACGCAAGCGACAGGAACGGCGGGAGGAGTACGATAAAGCCGAGCATGATCCATGTGCGGAGCCGCAAATAAATTTTCATATTCTCGTTCTGAATGAGCTTCATAAAGTTACCCAATCGTTTCACTTCCCGTCATCTCGAGGAATTGGTCTTCCAACGATTTCGTCTTCACACGAATTCCGTATACGTTAATTCCGGCTTCCACCAATTTGCGGTTAAGGTCGGCAATACCTTTGCGGTCGGCCGACAACGTCAAGAAGCCGTCCGCGATCCGCCCCTCTCCCTGACCGGCAAGGATGCCGAGCGCCGCGTCCGGATGGTCAACTTCGAATAACACTTCATCTAGAGCCGTTCCTTGATTTTCGGCTTCCCCTCGAATCGAACGAATGTCGATAATCTGGCCCTTCTGGAGAATCGCGACCCGATCGCACATCAGTTCCATCTCCGACAAGAGATGCGAGGACACGAGCACTGCCGTTCCTTCGTCCTGCGCCAGACGGCGCAAGTAATCCCTGAGCTCGCGTATTCCCGCCGGATCCAATCCGTTCGTCGGCTCGTCGAGCACAAGCAGCTTCGGACGGTGCATAATCGCCTGGGCGACGCCCAAACGTTGTCTCATTCCCAAGGAGTACTTCTTCACCTTATCGTGAATGCGGCCTTGAAGGCCGACCAACTCAATGACTTCTTGAATTCTTCCCTTCGTGATGGAAGGATTCATGCGGGCATAATGAAGCAAATTCTGATATCCCGTCAGAAACTTGTACATTTCCGGATTTTCCACGATCGCTCCCACTTGAACGATCGCTTTAGGGAAATCTTTGCGGATGCTGTGTTCCCCAATATAGATGTCCCCGTCGGTTAATCCCATTAATCCGACAATCATTCTGATCGTCGTCGTTTTGCCGGACCCGTTCGGCCCGAGAAAACCGAATACTTCGCCCGGGCGCACCTCAAAGGATACGCGGTCGATTATCGTTCGTTTGCCGATAACTTTCGTTACGTTCTGCAAACGAGCGACGGCAGTCTGTGACATGAACATTCCTCCGACATTGTTTATCATCATTCAAGACGGCAAAGCCGTCTTGTCCGGTACCAGTCGATTATAACAATACTTTTCCGAATTCAAGCGGATTTATGTAAAATTAATCTACACGGTGGGATCCGCCTGCTTGCAGCGGGCACAACAGCCGAGCGGATACTGAGCTCGATAAAACCCGGTACGGAACAATACGCCGGCTTGTTCGATTGCCTTTAATTGTTCGCATTTGACGCAGTAATACAAAAGGGGATGTTCCATGACTGGCCTCCTCGGTTTATTGGATTGGCTACGGTCTAAGTCGCATTAAGGCACTTCAGCATTTCCTCTTGGATTCTGCGACGTTCTTCCGGCGTAATCGCATAGTAATAAATGCCGTTGATCATCTTCCCGTTCCCTTGCAGATTCAAAGTCTCGATACCGCTGATTGCCGGTCGATACTTGCTAGCGAGATCGTACATATTTCCCGAGCTTAGATTCGTCCGTACATATTCGGATAAATGCGACAATATCTTAGGAAGTTTAACAATCGAGTTCGCATCGGTCAGCTGATCGATCAACTCGGATAAAATTTCCCTTTGTCTTTGGGTCCGTCCGAAATCGCCGTGAGGATCCTCCTTGCGCATACGGCTGTAAGCCAGAGCTTCCACTCCGTTCAAGTGCTGCTTGCCTATAGGAAAAGATTGCCCATCGAATTCGAACGCTTTTAGACTGTCCACGTCCACGCCGCCCATCGTATCCACGATTTGGACTAACCCTTCCATGTTCGTCTTTATATAGTAAGCAATCGGCACCCCAAACAGATGCTCGACCGCTTCGACTGACAACGGTATGCCCCCGAACGCATAGGCGTGATTGATCTTATCGTACTTCCCCGAGTTCGGCATCAGCACCCTTGTGTCGCGCGGTATCGATAGGGCGACGGCTTTGCCGGTTCTCGGCTGCAAGGTCAGAAGAATCATCGTATCGCTGCGCCCGCGATCTCCCGGACGCTCGTCCACTCCGAGCAGAAGCATGCTAAATGGATCTTCGTTTCCGGTCTTCGGATTTCTCAGCCTCTCGACATCCTTCTCGCTTATGATCGCCGGTTCGGTCGGATCTTTATCCGAGACCGTCAAGGGGATCACAGCTGCGGTTTCATTCTCGCCCGGCCGTTCCGTAGGTTCAGGCGAATTGTCCAAACCGCCTTCCGCATCGTTCTCGAAACGGGGCTGCTCCCATTTCACGGACGGAAGCGGTTCGTACATCGCATCCATCGTCTTATGCACCGAATACCACAAATACCCTCCGGCGATCATGAGGAGCGCAAGAAACGAAACAAATGAATAGACGATCAATCTGACGATGCGCTTCCGCTTCAACTTCGATTTCCCCTTCCTAGCCTACGATGTCACGTCAAGATGCTTGAATTGACCGTCATCGTTGCGATCCGCTATTTTCTTATAGAGCGTATGAATATGCGGGCTTTCAAGAAGCATCAGCCTCACGTAATCATTGAATCTGAACTGAAACGCTTGCCGCTCCAGAGCGGTCATGATCCAGCGGCCCCCGTATACGATCGAACCTTCTTCCTCTCTTCGATGAAGAAGGATCAGCCTCGGTTTTGCCGTGTAATGGCCGAGTTCAAGCTGGACCAGCCATTCGACGTCCTCTCGCAGCGGCAATTGCAATTTCGAAATAAAGCTGCAGCCCCCCAAGCTGATATCCCGAACGATGACTTTCTGAGCGCGGCTTCTAAGGCCTCTGTCCCGAACGCGCCAAAGGGATAGCTCCGCCAAGAATGGCGTCTGGAATCGAAAGCGGACATGCGTGCGCCGATTGACGCCGTTCTCCTCATTCATCGTTCATCAAACTCCATTTTAGATACAAATCGTATCTATATAGTCGAGTTTAATTTACGATACATATTGTATCAAGTCAAGAGAAAACTATTTATCTGTTATTCATCTAGCAAGTTGCTTGCATTTCAAATGGGCTCGTACTAAAATAAAATAGCGATGATTGCGACATTTTGTCGCAGTTGATGCAAATGCTCAGGTTACCGATTATGATGAAAATAACGTCCATCCTGGGAGGGATTTGATGAATATCGGCAGTCGTCTCGCTTTTCTAAGAGACCAACGCGGTTTGACTCAAGAAGAACTTGCTGCTTCCCTAGGCATCTCACGCGCAGCTTTATCCCACTACGAGAAAAATCGCAGAGAGCCCGATACCGAGACATTAGGAAAGGTTGCCGACCTTTTCCAGGTATCCATAGATTATTTGGTAGGGAGAACCGAACAGTCCAACACGGTTCTGGATCCAGAGGTGCGTCAATTCGCCGATCGGTTGGAGCTCTCCGACGATCAGGTGCTTGAGCATTTCACCTTGACAGTTGACGGGCGTAAGCTGACGCCCGAAGAAGCTCGCCGATTCATTGCTTTCGTTCGCGCAGAGCGGGATATGAAAATATGAAAAACAAAACCTCGGTAAGAGGAATGCGTCACGCATCCTTCGATACCGAGGTTTTGCCGTTGCTTATGTAAAATACGAGTTCGATCAACGAACCGGATCTTTGTACTCTTCCGGCCACTTGTCCCGATGAATGCCCAATTGCTCCAGAATCTTGCGGATGTCAACTTCCAAAGGCTGCTGATTTTCATGGTTTCCGATCGGCATTTCCTTCTCCATCTCCGCCCCCAAACCCTCTCCAGCTCCGGTTTTGAAACACTAACGCTAGTATAGGACATAGGTATTGCGGAGGGTGTCGAGCGATGGAGCGCTTCCCGCTTTTTTTATTCGGAACTTTTGTCGAAACCCCCATTTTACTAGCGAAATGATCTGATAATGGATTTTATGTAATCACTTCCCACATACTAAAACGTCTATGAAAGCACGCTTTTAACTAGCCGCGCTTCCATAGACGTTTCCATTTGTGTTAGTTGCCTCCGACCCGGGATAGATCCCGCATGTTGGCCTCGAACGCGGCAAGCATCGCTTGCTCCCCGCTGAGCCCTTCGGCTTTGACCTTGGCGATCTGCTCCATCATCCGTTTATAATCCTTCGGAATCACCTTCACGATCCGGCGTACGATTCCGTCCCAATCCTCGAGAACTTGACGGCCCATCTCGCTGGACGTGTACCGGACGTGCTTGCCGATCATCTCGCGCACTTCCGCGATCTCGTCTTCATCCTCCAGACTCTCTAGCCCGACCATCTCGAAATTGCAACGCTCGACGAACTTGCCGTCCCAATCGACGACGTAGGCGATTCCGCCCGACATGCCGGCGGCGAAGTTGCGGCCGGTCTTGCCGAGCACAACGACGCGCCCTCCGGTCATGTATTCGCAGCCGTGATCTCCGACGCCTTCGACAACGACGTGCGCGCCGCTGTTGCGCACCGCGAACCGTTCGCCCGCAACACCACGAATATAGGCTTCTCCGCTCGTCGCGCCGTACAACGCCGTGTTGCCGATAATGACGTTGTCTTCGGCTTTGAACGTTGCTTTAGGCGATGGGTATACCGCAAGCTTTCCTCCCGATAACCCTTTGCCCACGTAGTCATTCGAGTCACCTTCGATCGTCAGCGTCATGCCTTGCGGGATGAACGCCCCGAAGCTTTGCCCCGCCGTGCCGACAAAGTGGAACTTGATCGTATCTTCCGGCAGCCCGTCTTTTCCGTAACGATTCGTTACTTCCGCGCCTACGATCGTCCCGACGACGCGGTTCGTGTTCTTGATCGGGAATGTGCCGGTCACGCTCCGTCCGTGCTCAAGGGCAGGCGAAGCCGCGGAGAGCAGCGTCCGCATATCCAACGATTCCTCGAGCTGATGGTTTTGCCCCTTCGCGTTATGGCGATAGGAGCCTTCCGGCAATTCCGGCATATGAAGCAACGGCGAAAGATCGACGCCCTGCGTTTTGTAGTGCTTAATCGCGCCTTTCGTATCCAGCAGATCCACGCGGCCCACCATCTCTTCGACGGTACGGAAGCCGAGCTCCGCCATGATTTCCCGCAATTCCTGAGCCACGAACTTCATGAAGTTGACGGCATGCTCGGGATCGCCCATGAACTTCTTGCGAAGCTCCGGATTTTGCGTTGCGACGCCGACCGGGCACGTATCGAGCTGGCAGACGCGCATCATGATGCAGCCGAGCACGACGAGAGGAGCGGTCGAGAAGCCGAATTCTTCCGCGCCGAGCAGCGCGGCGATCGCGATGTCGCGCCCTGTCATCATTTTGCCGTCGGTCTCAACGACGACACGATCGCGCAGGTTGTTCAGGATAAGCGTCTGATGCGTCTCGGCAAGACCGAGCTCCCACGGCAAGCCCGCATGCCGGATCGAGCCGATCGGGGAAGCCCCGGTGCCTCCGTCGTATCCGCTAACGAGGATCACGTCGGCGCGTCCTTTGGCGACGCCTGCGGCGATCGTGCCTACGCCCACCTCGGAGACGAGCTTCACGTTAATCCGCGCGCGCGGGTTGGCGTTCTTCAAGTCGTGAATCAGCTCGGCCAGATCCTCGATCGAATAAATATCGTGATGCGGAGGCGGCGAGATAAGGCCTACGCCCGGTGTCGTTCCGCGAACTTCCGCGACCCAAGGATACACCTTGCGGCCCATGAGCTGTCCGCCTTCGCCCGGCTTCGCGCCTTGCGCCATTTTGATCTGAATCTCTTCCGCGTTGGACAGATAATAGCTCGTCACCCCGAAGCGACCGGATGCGACTTGCTTGATCGCACTGCGCCTGGAATCTCCGTTCGCGTCTGGAATGTAACGCGCCGGATCTTCACCGCCCTCGCCGGAGTTCGACTTGCCTCCGATCCGGTTCATCGCGATCGCAAGCGATTCATGCGCTTCCTTGCTGATCGATCCGAACGACATCGCGCCCGACTTGAAGCGCTTGAAGATCGATTCGACCGGCTCGACCTCCTCGATCGGAACAGGAGGCTGATCGTATTTGAATTGCAGCAGCGAACGCAGCATGCGAACCTGCTCATACTCCCCTTGGACCAGCGCCGAGTATTTTTTGTACGTCTCGTAATTTCCCGTACGGGTTGCCATCTGCAGCGTATGGATCGTCTGCGGATTAAAGAGATGGTCTTCCCCGCCTTTGCGCCATTGGTAATCCCCGCCGGAGTCCAGCTCGCTCTCTGCTCCTCCTTGTTCGGAATAAGCGCGGGTATGGGCGGCCAGCGTTTCTCGTGTGATCACGTCCAGCCCGATCCCTTCGATGCGCGACGCCGTTCCGCTGAAAAACCGTTCGACCACTTCCGCATTCAGTCCGACCGCTTCGAAGATTTGCGCGCCGCGATAAGATTGGATCGTGGAGATGCCCATCTTGGACAGTACTTTAACGACGCCTTTGGTTGCGGCTTTAATGAAATTCTTGACCGCTTTCTCATGCGATAGATTGCTCAGCATCCCTTGGCGGATCAAGTCGTCAAGCGTCTCGAACGCCAGATAAGGGTTAACCGCGCTGACGCCATAGCCGACGAGCAGAGCGAAATGATGCACTTCACGCGGCTCCGCCGATTCGAGCAGAATGCTCACCTTCGTTCGCGTGCCTTGGCGGATAAGATGGTGATGCAATGCTCCTACCGCAAGCAGCGAAGGAATCGCCGCGTTCTCGGCGTCGATGCCTTTGTCAGACAGGATCAGGATATTGTGCCCTCTGGATATTAGGCGGTCGGCTGCCTCGCACAGCAGCTTCAGCGCGTCGCGCAAGCCTTGCTCTCCGTCTTGGGCGATGAAGAAGATCGGCAGCGTGCTCGATTTGAAACCCGGGCGATGCACGTGCCTCAGCTTGGCAAATTCCTCATTCGATAGAATCGGCGTGTATAACCGGATATGGCGGCAGCTCTCCGGTTCCGGGTTGAGCAGATTCCGCTCGGGACCAACAGTCGTATACGTCGAAGTCACAATCTCCTCGCGGATCGCGTCGATCGGCGGGTTCGTCACTTGCGCGAACAATTGCTTGAAATAGTTGAACAAGCGCTGCGGCTTCTCCGACAGCACGGCCAGAGGAGCATCATAACCCATCGAAGCGAGCGGTTCGACGCCGGTTAGCGCCATCGGTTCGATGATCTTGCGGACGTCCTCGAACGAGTAACCAAACGCTTGCTGGCGCAGTTGCACCGTACTGTGATCGGGCTCGGGCAATTCCGGCGCGTCCGGCAGATCGATCAGGTCGACCAGGTGATCGTTCAGCCACTGGCGATAAGGATGCTCCGTTACGATGGCGCGTTTCACTTCTTCGTCCGAGATGATGCGCCCTTCTTTCGTATCGACGAGCAGAATACGGCCGGGACGCAGACGATCCTTCAGCACGATATCTTCTTGCGGAATATCAATGACGCCGGCTTCGGACGCCAGCACGATCAGATCGTCCTTCGTTACGCAGTAACGCGCGGGCCGCAAGCCATTGCGGTCGAGAATCGCGCCGATCTGCACGCCGTCCGTGAATCCGACGGCAGCCGGTCCGTCCCAAGGTTCCATCAGGCAGGCATGATACTCGTAGAAAGCTCTTTTTTCCTCGTCCATATGCTCGTCGTTCTGCCACGGCTCGGGAACCATCATCATCGCGGCATGCGCCATCGAACGGCCGGCCAAATACATGAATTCGAACGTATTATCGAACATAGCCGTATCGGAGCCGTCCGGAGCGATGACCGGCTTGATTTTCTCAAGATCGTCCCCGAACGCTTCAGAGGCGAACAGCGTCTGGCGGGCATGCATCCAGTTAATGTTGCCGCGCAGCGTGTTAATCTCGCCGTTGTGAATCAAGTAGTTGAACGGATGCGCCCGTTCCCAGCTCGGGAACGTATTCGTGCTGAACCGGGAGTGAACGAGCGCCATGGCCGTTTCCAGCTCGGGGTCGTGCAGCTCGGGATAGAACAGCCCTACTTGCTCGGTCGTCAGCATCCCTTTATATACGATCTTCTTGCTCGACAAGCTCGGGAAGTAGAACATGTCCGCGCCTTCGATATCCGCATAGCGGATCGCTTTTTCCGCCCGTTTGCGGATCACGTATAACTTGCGCTCGAACGCCATGTCGTCAGCCAGCGCTTCCGAGCGTTCGATGAACGCTTGGCGAACGAACGGCTTGACCTTCCTCGAGGATTCGCCCAGCGACTCGTCGTTCGTCGGGACGGTTCGCCAACCGAGCAGGGATAACCCTTCTTCGGCGATGATCGCCGCGAAAATCTCCTCATGCTTACGGCGAACCGCTTCCTCTTGCGGCAAGAACGTCATTGCGACCGCATAGCGCCCTTCTTCCGGCAGCGAGAAGCCAAGCTTCGTCGTCTCGGCAGACAAGTACCGGTGCGGAATCTGAAGCAGAATCCCCGCCCCGTCTCCGCTGCTGGGCTCGCTCCCCTGGCCGCCGCGATGCTCCATATTGAACAGCAGCGTCAGTGCCTGCTCGACGATCTCATGGGATTTCTTACCCTTGATATGGGCAACGAACCCCATTCCGCATGCGTCTTTCTCGAACTGCGGGTCGTACATCCCCTGTTTGACGGGAAGACCTCTACGCATCTCTACCATGTATATCAACCTTTCTCTGCGCAGTCTAGGAAATGATGCGAAATGGCTTCAAATCCTGTTCCAATTACCCTAGAATATAGATATCGAAAGGATGGATCTAACTATGAAAAATATTGTGAGAAAATCGTTTGGAATGATGCTCGCTCTTGCCGTCGTCCTGTCGTCTACGCCTCCATCGCTATCGGCCGCTGATGCAAGCTCCGCGTCCGATCGTCTGTATCGGATTGTCGCCCTGGGCGACTCCGTAAGCGCCGGCTTTGAACCTACGAAAGAAATCATGGATGGAACGGCCTCTCCATATGGATATGTGGACCGGGTCTACGAACAGTCCTTGTTTCGCCAGCGTTCGGAGCTTGCCAATTATGCGATCATGGGACTGACCGTTCCTGGGCTTACGAACCTGCTTCAAGGCGCCGCAGACCGGAAGCCGCTCTCCGTGGCGGACTTGCAGGATTTCTCCTCTTACGATCCGAGAGTCGCCCTTCAAGCCGACGGGATCGCCAAGAAAACGCCCGGGCTCGCCGACGATCTGGCCAAAGCCGATCTAGTCGTCTTAACGATCGGAGGGAATGATTTCGGCCCGTTCATAAAAACGGCTGTGAGTCAGCCTACAGCCTCCGCACGAAAAATTATACAGGACAGCTTCGACAAAACAATGAAGGATTACACAGAAGATTTGGATAAAATGATGACTCGTTTGCATGAATTGGCCCCGGGTGCACAGATCGTCCTGGCCGATCAATATTTGCCGTTATTCAAGAGCCACGAGTTGTACGAGGATTTGCAGAAAGCCGTTAAACAGCTTGCGGACGCTTTGGACAAATTCGCCGAACAAGCTAACGGGAAGGGCATTCCGCTGAAAATCGCCCACGTATCCGAGAAGTTCGCGGGGAAGGAAAGCTCGTATACATACTTTAATGCTTTTGACGGGTTCGACACCCACCCCAAGCAAGACGGTTACGAGGCGATGGCCCAAGTCTTCGCCGAAGTGATCTGGCAGAAGTACCTGAAGCCGGCTCCAAGAGCGGCCGACGTTCCGCTGTCCGTCGTCATTAACGGCAAGGAGCCGCCGAGCAAGCCGGTTATCGTCGACAATACGACTTTCCTCGCCTTGCGGGATGTTGCGGACGCGGTAGGAGCCGACCTGAAGTGGAATCAAAAAACGAAAACTGCGATATTTAAGAAGAACGATCGGGAAGTCGTCATTACGATCGGAGCCAAATCCGTCATCGTAAACGGTAAAACCCAGCCGCTTAACACGCCGGCATACTTCCAGCAAGTCGGCCAAATCCAAAAAACTTATGTCCCGTTAGCCGTCATCAGCGAAGGCTTGGATTATCAAGTCGTGTTCCGCAAGAAGCTGCTGACCGTCTTTATCAATTCCTAATCTTGTTTTTATAGCATACCCATTCCAAGCAAAAGGGGCAGCCCAAAGTGATAAATGACTTTGGGGCTGCCCCTTCTTTTCTTGACGCTGCGTATTCGAATACGCTTATAGGATCGATGTGAGTTGTTCGAAAATTTCGAGTTATTCCTCCGGGTTGGTGCGACGGGGCTCGAGCAGTTCGATTATTTCGAGTTATTCCCAAAGTTTGGCCCGGCGCGGCACGCGTAGTTGGATATTATCGAGCTATTCCCAGAGTTCGGCTTAGTGCGATGTGAGTTGTTCGATAATTTCGAGTTATTCCTCCGGGTTGGTGCGACGGGGCTCGAGCAGTTCGATTATTTCGAGTTATTCCCAAAGTTTGGCCCGGCGCGGCACGCGTAGTTCGATATTATCGAGCTATTCCCAGAGTTCGGCTTAGTGCGATGTGAGTTGTTCGATTATTTAACACAAAAATGGTGGCGCAGGGATAGTATCCCTAACGCCACCTTTTTCATTTTTACTTCACCGTCACGCGGACCGAGACCGTCTTGCCGCCGAACACGCCTTTGATTGTCGCGCTTCCTTTGCCCTTTACCGAGATCTTGCCGTCCGCTACCGTAGCCACGGAAGCTTTGGAAGTGGACCATACGGCTTGGGACGTCACGTTCTCGGTTTTGCCGTTCTCGTACAACGCCGTAACCTGAACGCTTAATTGATTACCCACTACGGACTTGAAGGATGTCTCCGATGCCGTCAGCTTGGTCAGCTTTGCCGTTACGACATAAGGAACTTCCAGTGTTTTTCCTTGGATCGTCGCCGTCAGTTTGCCGCTGCCTTCCGTTAATCCTTTGACGGAAGCGCCTTTCACCGCGACGTGTCCTTCGCTCGAAGGCTTCCAATCGAGTCGGGAGCTGATCGTGACGTTCTTGCCGCTCTTCGTCGTGCCGATGACCTTGATCGATTGCGACTTGTTCAGCGTGAGGCTGACTTTCGTCGGCGTAATCGAGAAGGAAGTGAATTCCTCTTCGACAACAACTTTAATCTTCACCGTTTTGTTCAAGTATGTCCCCGTCAGCGTCGCGTTGGCAGCCAGTAGCCCTTTCGCCGAGGACTGCATCACGAGAAGATTCGGGGTTGAGGATTTCCAAACGATCTTGTCCGAGATCGGCATCTCTTTGCCGTCTTCGTAAATCAATTGTACGGTCGGCAGAGCCACTTCCTTGCCGATTACGACGCTGATCGATTCTTCGGAAGGGATCAACGCCAGAATTTTTTTATGAACGTTGATCTTAAAGGATGCTTCGATATGCGGTTTTCCCACTGCGGTTTCAACGATTGCGGTCAACGTTGCCGTTCCATCGCTTACCGCTTTCCACTTACCGTCTTCGATCGTCACGACGGCTTCGTTATTCGAAGTCCAATTCGCTAGTTTGCTGACGTCTTTGGACTCTCCGTCAAATGTTTTACCCATAACGTTCGGAAGCGCGCCCGTGTCTTCTATGAATACGTCCTTCTCGTCCTTCCCTACGTCGATGGACTCGATCGTCGGGAATACCGTTACGTTAATGGACTTCGACAACCCCAAATAAGAAACGTTGATCGTCGCAGTGCCTACTCCGTTAGGCCGCACCAATACCGGACCACCGGTTTTGTCGATGAACGCCACGGCTTGGTCGCTGTCGGATATTTTCCATTCGGCCAGACTTGTGACATTTTCCGTTCCAAGCTTGCCGTTATTGGCCTCGGCTTTCAATTGTACGCTAGAGCCGTACAGCGTCATGTAAATCGCGTCTTGAGGCGTCACTTTAAGCGCTTCGTACGTCGTTTTCACGATGATCGTCAGGCTACCCGATTGGCCGTTATGTTTTGCTGTAATGACCGCCGTTCCTTTGCCTATGGCCTTCAGCTTGCCCTTCTCATCTACTTTGACGACGGTTTCGTTGCTGCTCGTCCAGGTCGCCTTCTCCGTAATCGTATCCGGCGCGCCGCCCGATTGCAGCGTAGCAATCGCGATTAGCTGTTGATCCGATCCGCCGATAGCCATCTCGACGGGGCCGTCGATCGGCTTACCCGCAACGATTTGGAACTTAATATCTTTATAAGGAGAAGTCACCTTCAACTCGATCGTAGCGGACTTCCCTTTACTCTTCGCGGTAATTTTGACTTCGCCGGCGGAGAGGAACTTTACTTTGCCCTTCTCGACAGTGGCGACGTTCGAATCGGACGTCGTCCATTGCGCCGTAGTCGTCATTTCCTCCTCCGTGCCGCCGCTGCTGCGAGTACCGAAAACAGAAAGATTCAAGTCTTGTCCCAGTTCGACTTCTTTCTTCTCGGGTGCATTCGCCAAATTGATCTTCAGCTTAAGCTCGTCGAAATAATGCTCGGCGGTCACGAGAAACGATGCCGACCTATCCTTGTATCTGGCCGTGATCGTCGCCGACGACACAACGCCGGTCGCGGTCACGACGCCTTTGGACACTTTGACCGAATTGGAAGTCGAAGACCACGTCGCGTCATCCGTGATGAGCTTATCGCCGGTAATAGACATGGTTGCATATGCGTTCAAAATAATCGAGTTATCGTCGACATACAATTTTCCGGGCTCTTTGGCGCTAGTAGAAATATAAACGTTGTTGACGACGTCATCCGCCGCATTGGCCACTCCGCCGAACAAGCTGCCGATCAGGGCGATCGCCATAAAAGCCGAGAGAATACGATTATAAATGGTTCCGGGACGTAACGACGGTTGCCGATGTTTCGCTGCTGATCTCCACATTTTCATTTTTAAGCGGATCCTCCATAAGCAGAAGTCTTTTTTTTGAACACTCTACTTGTATAACGGCATTGCAAACTGATTCCTGAAGATGGAAATGAGAATTCCCTGGTGATTAGGACTAAAGAACGACATTACATGCCGTAATCCTTTCGCAGCGTCTCCAGATTGTCCAGGCACCGTTCCGCCCATCTCTTCATTCGATCCATTCGTGCCGCTTCAAGCTCAAGAGCCGTCTTAAGAGACTCCCGGTACTCCGGCACGGCTCCCGTATAACGCTGGACGGACTGAATCGGCGCCCATACCTTCTCGTGATACGCAAGCGCTCTTCTTTCGTGGAACATCGCGGCGTCCGGATCGTAGGAACTGTGGAGATCGCCCTGGGTAGGATGCTGCAGCACGGCAAGAACCTCCACCAGTACGCGGCGTTCGTCCTGTTCGATCGCTTTTCCTATGTAACTTCCCGTTTTATTGACGATTTTCACGATTTCATTTTTTGTTTCCGCTTCATTCATCGTTATCAGCTCCCTTTAAAACCTGTTTCTTATTATTGTACCACTTGTTACGAGTCCCGCTTCAGCGTAATATGGAAGTAGGAAAAGTGGAGGATTATTTCTTATGCGCAAAAAACGTGTTCTGCTGCTTTCCGAAGGTTTCGGTACCGGTCATACGCAAGCCGCCTATGCGCTCGCCGTCGGATTGCGCCAGCTGTCTCCGCGGATCCAAACGCGGGTCATCGAGCTTGGCACATTCCTGAATCCGGTCATTGGCCCGTTAATCTTGTCCGCTTACCGCAAAACTGTAAGCAAACAGCCTAAGCTGGTCGGCAAGATGTATCGCAGCGGCTATCATAAATCGTTGAACCGAATGACGCAGTTTGCGCTGCACCGGTTGTTCTATAATCAAGTATCGGACGTCGTCCGGCAACTGAAGCCGGATTCCATCGTCTGTACGCATCCAATTCCCAACGCCGTCGTGAGTCGGCTGAAAAGGCTGGGACTGGATGTCCCTTTGTATACGCTCATTACCGACTACGACGCCCATGCGACGTGGACTAATCCCGAGGTCAATACTTATTTGGTCAGCACGCCGGCCGTACGGGACAAATTGATCGCGCGAGGAGTGCCATTCGCTTCGATCGAAGTGACGGGCATCCCCGTCCATCCGAATTTCTGGTACCCTCACGATCGAGCGGAAATCCTGAATCAATTTCAGCTTAAAGATATGCCGACTGTCCTCATTATGGGCGGAGGATGGGGACTTCTGTACGGAGAAGAGCTTGTCGAATACATGGCGACCTACGCCGAGAAGGTGCAAATCATTCTCTGCATGGGCAACAACGAGAAAGCCAGGGAGAAGCTGCTCGAAGATCCCCGGTTCCGGCACCCGAACGTCCACGTCATCGGATTCACGAGAGAAATCAGCAAACTGATGGACGTCTCCGACCTGCTCGTCACCAAACCCGGAGGCATGACCTGCACCGAAGGCATGGCGAAAGGTATTCCGATGCTGTTCTACGAGCCGATTCCGGGCCAGGAAGAGGAAAATGCGGAATACTTCGTCACCCACGGGTTTGGAGAGCTCATGACAAGCAACGAGACGATCGACCGGTGGTTTCGGCTAATCCAAGAACCGTATGCGGCTTATCAGCATCGTGACACACTGCTTGCATTGCGCAATGCGGAGTATCACCCGGCAAAATGCTCCGAAGCCGTGCTTGCATTAATGGAATAGCCCATATACGGAGAAGACTCCGACAACGCAAAGAAGCGCCTTCGACCACTCATACGTGGAGACGACGCTTCTTTGTTTTCGCTTCATTAGTTACAATGCGCTGCCTCCGTAGAGGAAACGATATTCCCAATGCTTACCTTCAATGCTGTCAGTCCGGACGCCGCCAGACGCTTTCGAATACGTGTGAAGGACTTTACCGTCTCCTAAGTAAATCGCCGCGTGGCTAATCTTCGTGCTAAACGGTATTTTGCCCGAGTAGAGCGATGCGCTTGTCCCTTTGTAATCCATGAAAAACATGAGATCTCCGCGCTTGAGCTTATGCCAATCCGTCACGGCCGCGTTTTTGCTCCGCACGTAATTTCCCTGCCCGCGGGAATCCGCCGGCAGCGTCACCCCGATCGCGTCCTTGAACATTTGACGGATCAGATCCGAACAGTCGAAAGTGCTCGTATCGTCACGTTTGGATCCGTATTCGTACGGTGTGCCCAAATACTTCATCCCGGCGGCGATAATCGCTTCTACTTGTTTAGATGCGGCTCCGGATTCCGGTTTCGCTTCAGGCACTGCGGGTTTCTCCTCCGTAGCCGGCGGAGTCGCGACCTGTCCGGTAACCGTTATATATTTGGTGTCCGTGCTTACGTAACCTGCAGTGCCGTTCGCATCGGTTACCGCATACCAATATGAGTTAGGCTTTCCGGTAATCGTCACCTTCTCGTCTTTCTGCATATACCGAATGCGAGCGGCGTCTGTCGACGGCCCGGTTCGGAAGGAGACGCTAGCCGCAATGGTTGCGTTCGTTTTCAATGCTGGCGAATTGTTGGAGCCAGACGAGGATTCATTAATCTGTATATATTGGCTATCCGATGAAATATATCCGACTTTTCCTTTGCTATCCCGAACTTGCAGCCAGTTGCGATTGGAAGAGTCGAGAACAACCACTTCCTCGCCTTTGCCGATCATGCGGATAATTGTTGACGATGTGTTTGGAGCCATTCGGAAGTTAACCCCGTATTGAATCGATCCCGACACTTGGGCCGCGTTTGCTTGCGAGTGCGGATACGCTCCCCATACGGTTGCCGCAGCCAAAAGACACATCAACGTTCGTTTCACTTGCGCAGTCCTCCTCTGGATTCGGCGTTAAGAGCGTCCTGCCCTCACCTGCTCCATTATAGAGGCGCGCTGTAAGCCTTCCATCGGACCAGGAACCCACCGCCCTCAGTCCGTAATAGGATTAAAGAACCGATATATATAGGTCTTTATAATCAGAACCCACTCCACACGCAGATCAAAATGAACCCATTTTCCCAAACTTACCAATCGCAATCGGACCGGACCGCGTAAAAACACCACCATATCCTTCCTTTACTTGCCGCTACCACTCAGTGGCTGCCTGTAACGGTCCCGCAGACCGTAAGAACACCCCATTCCGCTCATCCGCTGCCTGTAACGGTCCCGCAGACCGTTAGAGCACCGCATTCCGCTCATCCGCCACCTGTAACGGTCCCGCAGACCGTTAGAGCACCGCATTCCGCTCATCCGCCGCCTGTAACGGTCCCGCAGAACGTTAGAGCACCACATTCCGCTCATCCAATGCCTGTAACGGTCCCGCAGACCGTTAGAGCACCGCATTCCGCTCATCCGCCACCTGTAACGGTCCCGCAGACCGTAAGAACACCTCATTCCGCTCATACAACGCCTGTAACGGTCCCGCAGAACGTTAGAACACCTCATCCCGTTCATTCGCCGCCTGTAACGGTCCCGCAGACCGTAAGAACACCCTATCCTGCTCATTCGCCACCTGTAACGGTCCCGCAGAACGTAAGAACACCTCATCCCGCTCATTCGCCACCTGTAACAGTCCCGCAGAACGTAAGAACACCCTATCCTGCTCATCCGCTGCCTGTAACGGTCCCGCAGAACGTTAGAGCACCTCATTCCGCTCATCCAACGCCTGTAACGGTCCCGCAGACCGTTAGAGCACCGCATTCCGCTCATCCGCCACCTGTAACGGTCCCGCAGAACGTTAGAACACCTCATCCCGCTCATTCGCCGCCTGTAACGGTCCCGCAGAACGTTAGAACGCCTCATTCCGCTCATTCGCCGCCTGTAACGGTCCCGCAGACCGTTAGAGCACCGCATTCTGCTCATTCGCCGCCTGTAACGGTCTTGCAGACCGTTAGAGCACCGCATTCCGCTCATCCGCCGCCTGTAACGGTCCCGCAGAACGATAGAGCACCACATTCTGCTCATCCAATGCCTGTAACGGTCCCGCAGACCGTAAGAACACCCCATTCCGCTCATCTGCCGCCTGTAACGGTCCCGCAGACCGTTAGAGCGACGCATGCTCGCCTTACGTCCCGCCATTGCCGCTTTTTGCGACAATGGGAAGGGGCAGCTCGATTTGAGACGCACCATTGCTGCTTTTTGCGACAATGGGAGAAGGCGGCTCGGTTTGAGACGCACTATTGCTGCTATTTGCGACAATGGGAGAGAGCGGCTCGATTTGAGACGCACCATTGCCGCTTTTTGCGACAATAGGAAGGGGCGGCTCGGTTTGAGACGCACTATTGCTGCTATTTGCGACAATGGGAGAGAGCGGCTCGATTTGAGACGCGCCATTGCCGCTTTTTGCGACAATGGCGCAAAAACGAAAGGCTGCCCCAAGGGACAGCCTCATAGCTTATTATTTACGATCCTCTTCCGGAATCAGCTTCGCGCGAAGCTCCTGCACTTCCGGGTGCTCGAGGTACTCGTCGAAAGTCATCAACCGGTCGATGACGCCATTCGGCGTAATCTCGATGATCCGGTTGGCGATCGTCTGCATGAACTGATGGTCATGCGAAGTAAAGATGATCGGGCCATCGAAGTCGATCAAACCGTTGTTCAGCGCCGTAATGGATTCGAGGTCCAAGTGGTTCGTCGGCTCGTCGAGCAGCAGCACGTTGCCGTTCGTCAGCATCATGCGGGACAGCATGCAACGCACCTTTTCGCCCCCGGATAATACCGATGCTTTTTTCAATGCTTCGTCGCCCGAGAACAGCATACGGCCCAAGAAACCGCGGATGAACGATTCGTCCGGATCCTTCGTATACTGCCGCAGCCAGTCGACCAAGTTCAGATCTACGCCTTCGAAGTAATCCGAGTTTTCCTTAGGGAAATACGCTTTCGTCGCCGTAACGCCCCAAGTGACAGCACCTTCGTCCGGCTCCTTCTCTCCTACGAGAATCTGGAACAGCAACGTCTTCGCATGTCCGTAAGGACCGACAAGCGCGATCTTGTCGCCTTTGTTGACGACGATATTGACGCCGTTCAACACCTTTTCTCCATCAATGGACGCCGATACGTTCTCGACCGTGACGACCTGCTTGCCGACTTCGCGCTCCGGCTTGAAGTTGATGAACGGATATTTGCGGTTCGACGGACGAATGTCATCCAGTGAAATTTTGTCGAGTAGCTTGCGGCGGCTCGTCGCTTGCTTCGCCTTGGACTTGTTCGCCGAGAAGCGCTGGATGAACTCCTGCAGCTCCTTGATCTTGTCTTCCTTCTTCTTGTTCTGATCGCGTACGAGCTTCAGAGCCAACTGACTCGACTCGTACCAGAAATCGTAGTTACCGACGTACATTTGGATTTTGCCGAAATCGATATCCGCGATATGCGTACAAACCTGGTTCAGGAAGTGACGGTCATGGGATACGACGATAACGGTGCCCTCGTAACGGGACAGGAACTCTTCCAGCCAGTTGATCGACTCCAGGTCCAAGTGGTTGGTAGGTTCGTCGAGCAGCAGAATGTTCGGATTGCCAAACAACGCTTGCGCGAGCAACACGCGTACTTTCTCGTTACCACTAAGCTCCGCCATTTTCTTATCGTGCAAGTCGGTCGTGATGCCCAGTCCATTCAGCATGCCGGCGGCTTCGCTCTCCGCTTCCCAACCGTTCATCTCCGCGAATTCGGCTTCGAGTTCTCCGGCGCGCATACCGTCTTCGTCGGAGAAATCTTCTTTCATATAAATCGCGTCTTTCTCTTTCATGACCTTATACAAGCGCTCGTGGCCCATAATGACCGTTTCCAACACATTGAATTCATCGTACTCGAAATGGTTCTGCTTCAGGACGGCAAGACGTTCGCCGGGAGTGATGTGAACCTCTCCGGTAGAAGACTCTACTTCGCCGGATAGAATTTTCAGGAACGTGGATTTACCCGCTCCGTTCGCACCGATCAAACCATAACAGTTGCCGGGCGTAAATTTGATATTAACGTCTTCGAATAGGGGGCGTTTGCCGAAACGCAGGCTTACGCCGGATACGGTAATCATGAGTCTGATCCATCCTTTGTTTCTATATTATTTACGTTCTCGAAGCGCATCGTCTCGCCATGCTGCAGCAGAAGAAGCTTCTCCTGCGGAATCCCCAGGCGAACCCGCTCCGCCTCGAGCCGTCTCAACGCTTCCGCCGGGGTATCGTCGGAAAGCTTGAACGCTCCGTAATGCATTGGTACGAAATACTTCGCCTTGACGTCCAGATAAGCCTGCAAGGCTTCTTCAGGACTCACGTGCTGAGATGACATGAACCATTCGGGATCGTACGCCCCGATCGGAAGAAGCGCGACGTCGATGTCGAACCTGCGCCCAATCTCGCTGAAGCCTCGGAAATATCCGCTGTCCCCAGCAAAATAAATCGTCGGTCCGCGATCGATCTCCAGCACCCATCCGCCCCAATGGGACTTGTTCATATCCCAGGGATTGCGCCGGGTCCAGTGCTGGGCGGGAACGAATGTGAACTTTACGCCATGCAATTCCGTATGCTCCCACCAGTGAAGCTCCTGGGTTTGACGGAAACCGCGCAGGAACAGTTTCCTGCTGAGCCCGGCCGGTACGACCATCTTCTTCGGACCTCTTAATCTACGCAGCGAAGCTAGATGCAAATGATCGTAATGCGCATGCGAGACCAGAACGACGTCGACCGACGGCATGTCCGATAATTCGATGCCGGGTGGGACCAATCTTTTCTGGAAGGCCATACGCCTTGCCCATACGGGATCCGTCACGATATTCAAACCCGCCATCTGAATGAGGAAAGTGGAATGGCCGATCCAAGTCACGGACGGTTCGCTGCGGTTGTGCTGCAGAAACTTCAAGTCCGGCAACACGCTCGGAACGCACTCCTCATATCCCTTGTTGCGCAGCTTACGAAACCGATTCTCACGCCAACGGTCGAATTGAACCTTGGATGCTTTGCCAGCACCCACGGAATCCAAGTTGCCGAAGCGTCTTCTAGGCATGAAATCCCTCCGATGATGTGCTCATGTATACTATATCAGGAAACATCGAAATGTACCAAGGTTGGGCGTAAAAAAAGCCCTCAGGGTTCGAATAACCGCATGAGCCCTTTGATTCTGAGCGAGACACAGCAGGATCTTTGGCATTTTGAACGCGATTGCGGTATTGTGGTGATAGGAAAAAGAAAGCGAGGGCTGTTCCATGAAATTGTTATCCATAGAGCCGACCCCGAGTCCGAATACGATGAAGCTTAACGTGGACGAACGGCTCGATCCCGGCGTTCAGTTGAATTATGACAAAGATTCGAAGTCGGCGCCTTCTCTGATCGCGAAGCTGCTTGAAGTTCCTGGGGTTAAAGGCATTTTCCATACAGCGGATTTTCTTGCGCTTGACCGTAGAGGCAATGCCGATTGGGCCGCGATCCTCGACGGGATCAAGGAAGTGTTCGGGATCGCCGCCGAAGGCTCGCTATCCGCCTCCATGTCTGATGCGGCGGGCTTCGGCGAAGCCCATGTCCGCGTGCAAATGTATCGCGGAATTCCGATTCAGATTCGGGTGCGCAGCGGCGGACAGGAGTTCAGAGCGGCAATGCCCGAAAGGTTCTCACAAGCCGTCACCGAGGCGGCGGGCGCGACGATGATCCGCGAGCGCATGCTCGAGGATCTGGGCGTACGCTATGGCGATCCGCAAGAAGTATTAGACGAGATTAGCCGGGAGCTTGACGCGGCTTATTCCGATGCGAGGATACGCGATTTGATCGAGCAAGCCAAAGCGGCCGGTCCCGAAGCGGCTCCTCCGGCACCGCCAGCGCCGTTAGACGGCGCGACAGTAATGAAGGCGCTGGAGTCGCAGGATTGGCGGGAGCGCTACGCGGCGCTCGAGCGGCTGAAGCCGACGCCGGAGGATTTGCCTGTCGTCGCCCGTGCGATTAAGGACAGCCAGATGTCGGTTCGGCGACTGGCGGTTGTGTATCTGGGTGACCTGAGGACGGCGGAATCTTTCCCTTATTTGTTCGAGGCGCTTAAGGATTCGTCGGGCTCCGTTCGCCGTACGGCGGGGGACACGCTGTCGGACATCGGAGATCCAATCGCGATCGCGCCGATGATCGAAGCGTTGGAGGATTCCAACAAGCTCGTGCGTTGGCGCGCTGCCCGGTTCCTGTATGAAGCCGGGGATGAGACGGCTTTGGAGGCGCTGCGCCGAACGACTACGAGCGAGACGGAATTCGAGGTTCGGCTTCAAGCCGAGATGGCGGTCGCCCGAATCGAGCGCGGTGAAGAAGCCGCCGGCTCCGTCTGGCAGCAGATGACGCGCATGCGGGAGCAGGAGCAAAGTAAAGATTAATACGGAAAGAGGGACGGCGATGCCGTCCCTCTTTCATCAGAACAAAGCCTGAAGTCGAACGATCGCCTGAGCTCGATCGACGACGCCTAGCTTACCGTACAAGTTGCTGATATAGTTCCGAACCGTACCTTCCGTGATGTGCAGCGCCTCGGCGATCTCCCGGTTGTTCATTCCTCTGATGATAAGCCGCGCGAGCTCGTCTTCCCGCTCGGTCAGTTTCACCCATTCCGCTCCGCCTTGGCGCCGCTGCTCGGAATCCTCGGTCAATTGAGCCAATCTCGCCGCCAGCTTGGCTGCCACGGCAGTTGGCAGCACAAACTGCCCGTTCGCCGTGTCGCGAATCGAATCGATCATTTTATCCCCCTCCGCATCCTTAAGCATATAGCCATCAGCGCCATAAGCCAGAGCATTGACGATATAGTCGGTATCGATGAAGGTCGTCAGAATGAGGATTCGCGTCTCCGGACAATCGGCCTTGATTCTTTTGAGCGCGGCAATGCCGTCCATTACGGGCATTTGGATATCCAGCAGGACGAGCGTCGGCCGCAGCTCGAACGTCAGCGCGACGGCCTCCTCTCCGTTCTTGGCCAGTCCGACGACTTCCATGTCGTCTTCGAGGTCCAGGATCGTTCTCAGACCCTCTCTTGTCAGCATTTGATCGTCGGCGATGACCAGTTTGATTGTTTTCATTGATTATCCTCCGTTCGTAACGCCGAATAAGGCAGTTCGATCAGCAGACGGAAGCCCTCGCCGCTCCCCGACTCGACGGACAGCGAACCTCCTAGCTGCTCGACTCTGTCTCTCATCGCCTTTAAACCGAATCCCGGAACAATCTTATCCGTTCCCTTGCCGTAATTGTCTAGTCGGAACCGAATGATCTGGCCGACGTCGCGCAAGCCGAACCGAAACTCCGTGCTGGAGCCGTGACGGATGCCGTTCGTCAGCCCCTCTTGAAGGGCATGATAAATTGTCTTTCGATGTGCGGCGGAAAGCTCCGGTATCGGATCGATATCCGCCCTGATCGAGACCCCTGCGTTGCGCTCCGTTTCCTCTATTAATTGCCGAATCTGCGCTTCGAGATCCGCGTATTTATCCTGCTTCAACATGTGCACCGAACCGCGAATTTCATTCAAGCTATGCCTGACCAGATCTTGAGCTTCCTTCAAGCGATTGACGGCCTCATCGGCATCCTTGAGAAGAAGCCTTTTCCCTGCTTCGATCTGAATGACCGTCGAAGTCAGCGTATGACCGACGATGTCGTGGATTTCCTGGGCGATCCGGTTCCTTTCCTCATAGACCGAAGCTTCGGCTAATGCGGCCGATGTCTCGAGCATCGCTCGCTCCAGACTGCGGGTACGCTCCTCCACCTGTTTCTCCAGATTGTTTCTCAGCTCCCGAATCCCCGTGAACAGCTTCGCGTTGGCGATCGAGATCGCGCACTGGGAAGCAAGCAGTTTTACGTGTTCTAGCCGCTGCGGAGTAAAAACGTTAGGCGATAACTTATTCTCTAGATAGAGCAGGCTGATCATTTTATTCTGATGCCAAATCGGCAGGCAGAGGACGGAGCGTACACCTTTATTGCTAATATAAGGGTTTCTCGCGAACATCCCTTCCCGGGCCGCGTCGTGAAGAATGACCGTCTCCCCAGTGCGAGCCGCGTAAACGACCACGGCCGCGGGCATCTCGTCGTGCTGTTCGACAGGAACCGAATCGACCGGAACCGGCGCGATCCGCAAATCCTCTAGCGTACCGTAAGCTTCCACGACCCAACTGCCTTCATAATCGAACAAAAGCGCGCCGAATTCCGCACCCGAATTGTGCAGCATAATCCGCATGAGCCTGTTCAGCAGACTGTCCATCTCCATCTCACCCGATATCGCTTGAACGGACTGAACGACGGATAAATAATCGATCCGATCGAGCCCCGTTTCCGGCTTGAGCTTTAGCAAAGTCGCATATTTTTTTTCCATCTGTTCGATCTTGAGGTAAGCTCCCCATTGCTGATAGGTCTCGTACGCCTGGGTTAAATACACTTTAGCCTGATGCGATTTGCCTTGACTTAGCCCGTGCTTGCCGCAGCATTCCGCGGCGATGGCCAGATCGTGAATATGGCCGCTTGCTTCGGCGGCCTCGATCGACTTCGCGTACAATTCCTCCGCCCGCCGGTGTTTCCCCTTCAGCCGCGCTATCTCCGCATCGATCAAAAACAGCTTGTGTAAATAGTTTTCCGGACACCTTCTCGCGTACTTCCTCATCCGGTTTCTGCGCGTACGGATCGCGGACCAGCGTTCGCCGCGTTCCTCGGCGGGCAGCGTCTCATAGCGTTGCAGCCAGACAAGAGCCTCGTATGTATCAAGCAAGGCATTCTCGGCCTTGTCTTTCCTCCGTTCGGTAAGATCAGCCACTTTCTTCAACGCCTCTTCCGCTTTCGCGTAGTCTTCGAAAATATAGCCGTATATGTAGTCGCAGACGGAAGACAGCTCTTCCAAATGCGCGCTCCCGGCCGTATAATTCTCCTGCTCGACTTCTTCGATCGGATAGAGGTCTCCCGGTGCCCGATACCCGGACAAACGCACCAGCATCGCCGCGAACATCGTCGCTTCCTTCCAGATCACATCGTTTTTGTGTCGTCTGAATTCACCAGCATGTTCAAGGAGACGCTCGTAGACCGCGGGGATCGGACAGCCGAGGTTGAATCGCGTGACGCAGTCGATAAGAACGCTTTGATTGCCCTGCCAGATATCGCCCGATTCGAGTCCAACTTTGCCGGAGTAACGTGAAAATACGTCCAGCATCTCCCGGTCGTATTTGCGCCAACTGTCGGAGCAGATCTGGAAAACGCTCAATGTCTTGACGAGCAACAGCGGATAAGGCTTAGATAACTCCCAGGCTAAAATTCCCCAACGATATGTCTCTTCCATCCGATGAAAGACGCTGTATTGGATCAGCGCATAACCTATAAATCCAATGCAGGATTCCGGAGCCCTTCCCCGCTCGAGCGTTAATTCGACCATTGTGAGCGTATAAGCCAGCCACCCATTCTTATCCTCTTGAAATAAAGCTCCCGTTCCTAAGTCAAGCGTTTTCATGGCAATCTTGCTCGTCTCGTCCGTCATCGGGGGCAACTTGGCAATCGTATCACCGGAATGCCTTCTCAGCTTTCGCCGGACCCTTAGCATTTGCCGGATCAGCCGTGAACGGCCGAGCCTGGCGGGGATGTCCACGTTCAGGAGCGCCAGCGTTCTTCTCGCCAGCTCGATCACTTCGCCGCGATTATCCAAGCTGGCCTCCAACTGTATCATTAGATTATAAATAACGGCTTGATCTAATTTGTTTTTTGCTTTCCCGAGCAGCAACCCCATCCTCGTCTTGGCTTCATCGAAATGCAAGCAGAGGTACTCTAACTCGGCGCGTTCCCGATAAACCAGGAACATCAATTCGTAATCCTCGTCCCAAGAAGCTTCGGCCAACATGTCCATCGCACGGGCGATATAGCCGAGCGCCGTCTCGTATGCAGTGGATTGCTTCGCTTTTAAACCCGCGCGCAGGTTCAAATTCGCCAATTCTCTTCGTTCCCGTTCTTCAACGAATTTCTCGGCCGCCCGGTTCAGATGATGTACCGCTCCAAAATCATCGAAGTCGGCCGCTTCGTTAAAGTTGCGGAGTTTCTCCATTCCGATGCGGTAATGAAGTCCGATCCGCTCTTCCTCCGAGACGAATTCGTATGCGGCCTGTTGAATGCGGTCATGCTGGAAGCGAAAAACGCCTCGATCCCGATTGTCTGCTTGAAGCAGACCTTCGCGAACGGCGGTATCGAGCGCTTCGGCAAATGCCCCCTCATCAAGTCCGACAAGCGACTTTAGTTGCTCAGTTCCAAAAGTATTGCCAAGAAACGCCGCGCGGCTCAGCGTTCGGATTAAAGTTCCGGGCAGATGTGCGAGTTTCTTCGCCAAATAGGACGCCGCGTCTTCGGCAACGCTCATCTCCAAAATGCGCGACGTATCCCAGATCCACCTTCCGGCGTCTTCGTCGAACTGTACCGCCCGAGAATCCAACAAATCTTGCAAAAACCGCTTTAGAAAAAACGGATTCCCAGCCGTCTTCCTAAGCAGCATGGACGCCAATTCGCCGTAAATTTCCCGTTCGCCCCTCAGCGCGTCATACAGTAACGCTTCCGTTTCCCGTTCGCCGAGAGCTTCGAGCCGAATGCTGGTCCAGCCCGCCTTTCTCACGGCAAGCCGTTCTCGCAGTTGCGGTAAAGCTATTCCCGCAGACAGCTCCTCGTCCCGATAAGCCAGTACGATAAGCGCATGTTTCGTTTCCCGATCTTCCAAGAAATCGGCAAGATAATGCAATGATTCTTCGTCTGCCCACTGGAGGTCGTCCAGGAACAGCACGAGCGGCCGATCCCTCCAAGCGAAAACCTGAAGAAACCGGCTTAATATCAAATGAAATCGGCGCTTCGCCTCGACCGGCGGCAGCGAAGGCACCTCGGGTTGAGGTCCGATCAGAAGCTCAAGCCGAGGGACGCGTTCGATGAGCAATCGCCCGTACCCTTCCAACACCTTCAACATACGGAGCTTCCAAACCTCGATCTCCAGCGTGCTTGCCGTCAACAGTTCGCTCGTAAGTTCCTCGATAACTTGAATCCACGCTCCGTACGGCAGGGCATTGCGGTTGGAATCGAACTTCCCCGTCGCTAATTTCCCGGCAACGTGGATGATTTCCTTCAGTGTCTCCCGAACGAAAAACGTTTTGCCGATTCCGCCTACGCCTTGAATCTCGAACATTTCCGTCGCGCCCGATCTCGCCCGGTCCAATGCCTGATACAGTTGCTCCCGTTCGGCGATTCGCCCATATAATTCCGTCGGAAAACGAAACCGGCGAGGAACGTCCCTTTCGCCCGGCTCGAACCCGGGCGCTTCCCCGGTCCCTTCGATTCCGGCCAGAAAGTTCTCCAGATCAAGCTTAAGCCCGTAAACGCTCATGTATCTGGATTCCGGCGACTTCTCCAGGCACTTTCCGATGATGCGGGACAACGTTTCCGGAATACCCGGAAATTCGCGATGAAGCAGTTGAGGAGCGACAGCGAGATGGCGGTACACAATGTCCGATTCGCGCTCTCTCTGGAATGGCAGACTTCCTGAGATCCATTCGTAGAGCGTCATTCCGAGAGAGTACAGATCCGAACGGTAATCGGGTTCATTACCCGTTCTTCCCGTCTGCTCCGGCGACAGGTAAGGCTGCAGCGAACGCGGACAATCGATGAATGGGACGTAAGCGTCAGTCTCCCGATCGTTCGAACTATTGCGAATATCGGCAAACTTGGCTTCGCCGGTCTCGACGTTTACCCACAAATACGATGGAGAAATTCCGAGCAAGACCAGGTCCTCCCGGTGCAGACGCATCAGGCTGTCGGCTGCGGATACGGCTACTCGCACGAGATCCGCGAGCGGGAGCGACGGATCCCGCGACGGAACAAGAGCATTCATCAGATCGCCGCCGATGTCTTTTAATAGAACGACCGGCCGATCAGCGACCTCTTCTATTCCGAGCGCTTCAAGCGCACCTTGGCTGCCGATCCGCTTCAATCTCTCATATTCGTCTCGAAGAGACTGGGCAGTCTTTCCATCCGGGTAAGGATCGCGCGTCGTTTTGGCGATGACGCTCGAGCCCTCCTTGTCGCTCCACAATCGATAGAATACGCAGTCTTCAAGACTTCCAAGCTGCTCAATCGTAGAATACCCATGTAATTTCAAATTTCCATCGCGCTCCCAGGCATAATCGATAAAGTGCTCGCTCATCTCTTGACTCCTTTCTCCATCCTGTCGGGTGCCGTTCTCTTTCTCGCAACTCGCATATCATTTATCGTAGCAGACCCATCGACAAGATTAAACATAAGTCTAAGAAAATTCCGTAAGCGTAACGAGGTTATCCTTCCGGCCGCTTGACGGTTGCCGGAAAGATAACCTCGATTGTTTTGCATTTTACTTATCGGATTGCGCAAGCATCTTCAGCAAAATCGTGATCGCTTCCGCTCTCGTCGCCGTAGCCGCGGCGTCGAACTTGTTACCGCTTTTGCCCTGCATGATACCGGCTTCGGCGAGCGCTCCGATCGCTCCCTTCGCCCAATTCGGAAGTTTGGCCGCATCGGTGAAGCCATTTGCCGCGTCGGCGTTGCCGATCAGCTTCAGCGCGTTCGCCACGATCGACGCCATCTCGGCGCGCGTCAGCTCCGCGTTCGGACGGAACGTGCCGTCGGAGAAGCCTTTAATGATGTTTCCCTGCACCGCTTGCGAGATTGCTTCGCGCGCCCATCCGCCGATCTTCGCATTGTCCGCAAAGCGGAGTTCAGCTCCCGTGCCTACAGGTTTCAATGCATTGATCAACATTACCGTGAACTCCGCGCGCGTGACCGTCGCGTTCGGCTTAAACGTACCGTCCGCGTAGCCTTGAACGATGCCCTGCTTCACGGCTTCACGAATGTTCGCTGCCGCCCAGTGGCCGGCGATGTCGGAAAATTGGGTAGCTCCTGCCCCGTTGTTGTTCTCGGTAGAGCCGCCGTTTGAAGAGCCTCCGTTGCCGGGTCCTTCAGTCGCGTTCCCGCCTCCAGTTGTGCCGCCACTGCCTGTCGACCCATTACCTCCGCCTGTCGGCCCACCGCCGCCGGTGTTGTCCGTATTCGTCGGTGCTTTTGGCGTTACCTCGTTGGAAACTGTCGATTGCGGGCCATATCCCGCCGCATTCCTTGCCTCGACCGTAAACGTGTATTTCGTGCCGTTCGTTAAGCCCGTCACCGTAATGGAAGTCGACGTTCCCGTAACCTCGATGTTGCCCGGCAAAGCCGTTACTCTGTACTCGATAATCGGACTTCCACCACTATCCGGTGCTTTAAAGCTTACCGTAGCTCGACCGTTGCCTGCTGTCGCCGCAACATCCGTCGGTGCAGCAGGCACGGTTCTCGGCGTCGCGCTCACTTCATTCGAAGCGATGCCGCCGCCGGCATTGATCGCCTTCACGATAAAGTAGTAAGTCGTGCCGTTCATCAAACCTGTCGCCTGATAGCTGTAAACCGAACCCGTCACGGAGACGGCCGACTGCGGATCATAATTGCCGGATGTCGAACTCATGAATACTTGATAGTCGTCGGCATGTGCGACGCTTGTCCATTG
>NZ_VNJJ01000004.1:65057-449371 GCF_007786475.1 Cohnella terricola
ATCAAACCTGTCGCCTGATAGCTGTAAACCGAACCCGTCACGGAGACGGCCGACTGCGGATCATAATTGCCGGATGTCGAACTCATGAATACTTGATAGTCGTCGGCATGTGCGACGCTTGTCCATTGAATCGTTACCGTTCCGTCTCCAGGGATTGCCGATTGTAGAGCCGGCGCGCCCGGCGGAAGCATCGTCCATTTCGCATAGAGCGTTATGCTCCCGGTGATCGGAGTCGTTGCAAAATCAAATCGGTCTTTCAGCCCCGTGTCCGTGTACCAGCCCGCAAAAGTAAATCCGTCAAGCGTCGGCTCCGTCGGTGCTGTTGCAAAAGTATTTTCGACAACGCTTAGAGGTTGAACCGCGCTGCCCCCGTTACTATCGAAGCTTACTGTATTGATCGGACCGAAGTTTGCCGTAACGTTAAGATGGTTCGAAACGTTCAGATCGGTGCGAGTCGCTTCCGTCTTGCCATCGTTCCATCCGGCAAAGCCGAAGCCCGTATTTGGTACCGCCGTCACCTCGGTTCCATCCGATCCATAAGTAACGGTCTGCGTTTGATTTCCGCTGATCGACCCATTCGTGCCCGCGATATAGGTCAACGTATAGCTGTTAATGTCCCATTTCGCAATCAAGGAAGTATTCGCGGTAATGGCCGTACTGAAATTAAACGGGGTTGTCGAAGCCAAATCCTTATACCAGCCGACAAAAGTGTGTCCCTCTCGGGTCGCTGTCGGAGCTGCAACCTGACGATTTTCAATTACGTTTACGTCCTGAACTGCGCTGCCACCATTGCTATCGAAGCTTACCGTATACACAGGAGCAAAGTTCGCCGTAACGCTAAGCCCGCTTGTCACGTTAAGATCCGTACGCGTCGCTTCCGCCTTGCCGTCGCTCCATCCCGCGAAGCCGTATCCCGGATTCGGGATCGCCGTTACGGTGCCGCCGTTCGCGCCATAGGTAACGTTTTGCGACAACTGCCCGTCGATTATCCCGTTCGAGCCTGCCGTATACGTCAGCGTATAGCTATCAACCGTCCATTGCGCATACAAAGTCGCCGTTTCCTTAGGCAACGCGTCGCCAGGCTTGTAGGTGACGCCTAAACCATCCGCTTGCGTATTCCAGCTGTCAAAGGTGTGGCCGGCTTTGATAAAGCTACTGACTTGGGCACTAACCGAATCATCCAAGTCATAGATATTCGAAATCTCATCAGCGCCCCCCGTCTCATTTTTATTGTAGGTCACCTTATAGCCTTCCTGAATCACTCGTACACTCTTCGTTCCAGCTTCCGTAAAATAAATTTTGACTTTCCCATTCGACTCATTAATTGCGATATGTGTAGGATTACTCAATTTTGCATCTACCGCAGGACCGTTGTCTCCGTCCGTGCCCGGTGAATTAAAGGTACCCGCAATGTTGCTGATATTTCCGTTCGTATCGCGTTTGAGGATTCTATGATTGTTTGTGACATAAATATTCCCTGCGGAGTCTGCCGCTAGACCGGACACTGTACTAATTATATCCCATTCGTTGAATATTTTGCCTCCGGATACTTTATAAAGTCTAGTGTTGTAAGTGATACCTGCCACGATATAAAGATCATTGCCGACCAAGGCAATAGCCTGCGGATAAGCTATCGGAGTGCTTATCGCATCTACTCCATCAACAGGTATACTAACACTGTCACTGCCGTTACCTGCTACCGTACTGATATTTCCAATATTTCCATTGCTGTCGATGTCGACTTTCCTGATTCGGTGGCCTTCAAATTCCGCGATATAGAGATTTCCCAAGCTATCCAACGCGATCGCTCTCGGATTTAACCCCGCACTTGTCGCAGGTCCGCCGTCTCCTGAATAAGCGGTCGTACCGTTACCCGCGACCAATGAAACCTGTTCAGTGCTCAGGTTAATTCTTTTGACTTGATTTCTAGGATACGAATCGACAACATAGAGATATCTACCGTCGTTGCTCGCTATCATCGCTTGCGGAGAAATAAATTCGGCATTATTAGCGCCCCCGCCGCACTGTCCGTTGAAAAAAGCAGCATTACTTTTAATGCAACCGTTAAAATTAGAGTGGTGTTGCGTATAGAACACCGTATTGCCGGCCACCGCCACGCCACCGACACCCGTCGGAGAATTGAACTTAGCCGTCACGACCGTAAAGATATTGGGGCCGTTCCCCGCAGCCGCGTAAGCCTGCGACGGAAACCATCCTTGAAGCAGCATCATCGTTGCGATAACAACCGCAGCTATTCTTCTCGTGATATTCTTTTTCGTGCTTTCGAAACGTCTATCCAATTGTTAACTCCTCCTATTGCTTTCGTTTGTAAATGATTTAGCACCCGCTCCAATCAATGTAGTCGTTTTTATTAAGGCTTTGTAGTGAGCGTTGTCATCACTTTTGTCATGTGACAAAGTGGTTATTTTTGGAGCAATCTCTCGAAAAATGAAAACAGGCCGCCCAAAGGGCAGCCTGCCTGTACATCCAGACGTAAATTTACTTACCCGCATGCGCCAGCATCTTCAGCAGAATCGTGACCGCTTCCGCTCTCGTCGCCGTAGCTGCGGCGTCGAACTTGTTGCCGCTCTTGCCCTGCATGATTCCGAGTTTGGTCAACTCTGCAATCGATCCCTTCGCCCACGTCGGGATACTCTTGTCGTCGGAGAAGCTTGTGGCAGTGCCTTTCTCTGCGGCTAGCTTCAGCGCATTCGCCACGATCGACGCCATCTCGGCGCGCGTCAGGTTCGCGCTTGGACGGAATGTGCCATCGGAGAAGCCTTTAATGATGTTCTCCTGCACCGCTTGCGCAATGGCTTCGCGCGCCCATCCGCCGATCTTCACATTGTCCGCAAAGCGGAGTTCAGCTCCCGTGCTTGCAGGTTTCAACGCATTGATCAACATTACCGCGAACTCCGCGCGCGTAACCGTCGCGTTCGGCTTAAACGTGCCGTCCGCGTAGCCTTGAACGATGCCCTGCTTCACAGCTTCACGAATGTTCGCTGCCGCCCAGTGCCCGGCGATGTCGCTGAGTTTCACGTCGTTCGTAGGCGTCTCCGTAGTTTCCGGCGCTGTCGCGACCCCTTCCGTTACTGGAAGTCCAGTTTTTGCATCTACGACCAACACGGCAAATTTCGTAAAATGGTCGACATTGACGCTAATTCGGTCGCCGTTAATTTTGCCGCCTTCCACCTTCACCCATACCTTCTTCGCTTCGTCAAAATAGAAGATCTCGACCGTTTGGCCGTTCTTTATTTTCGTAGCATCGAATTTCAACGTCAACGTGACCGGCTTGCCGAAGTTTTCCGGGAAATTCTTCAGCACCTCGTAGACTGTACTCGCTAGTACTTCTTTGTTTACCATTAATCCCTGCGTATTCAGTAATTTCTCGATCGTCAGCTCCAATTGCTTGCTGGAAGCATTGGACGGAATCGCGATCTCGATTTCGTTACCCAAGCTCACTACGCCCGCATTGCCGATTGGAATCGTAATCTTGCCGTTATAGGAGGTGACCGGGCTGACTCCGCCACCTCCGCCGCCAGCTGGTGGAGCGATAGGTGCTGTCGGCGTTACCGCATTCGATATGATCGATGCGATACCGTTCCCCGCGATATTGATCGCTTCAACAGTAAACGTATAGGAAGTACCGTTAGTTAAACCACTTATCGTAATCGGACTCGCGGGTCCCGTAACCGACAGATTACCTATTGAAGAGATCACTTTATATCCGGTGATCGGGCTGCCTCCCGAATTCGTCGGTTCCTTAAAGCTAATCGTAGCTTGACCGTTTCCTGCCGTCGCAACGACGTCCGTCGGTGCCCCCGGTACGGTTCTCGGCGTCGCGCTCACTTCATTCGAAGCGATGCCGCCGCCGGCATTGATCGCCTTCACGATAAAGTAGTAAGTCGTGCCGTTCGTCAAACCTGTCGCCTGATAGCTGTAAACCGAACCCGTCACGGAGACGGCCGACTGCGGATCATAATTGCCGGATGTCGAACTCATGAATACTTGATAGTCGTCGGCATGTGCGACGCTTGTCCATTCAATCGTTACCGTTCCGTCTCCAGGGATTGCCGATTGTAGAGCCGGCGCGCCCGGTGGCAGAATGACCCACTTCGCGTACAGGATCGTATCTGCGGTAATCGGAGTATTCACAATGTTAAACAGCGTGTCCAACGTCGGCTCCAAGTACCAGCCCGCAAAAGTAAATCCATCCTTCGTCGTTACCGACGCATCGGCAAACTTGTTGTCCATTACGATTTGACCGTCAATCGGGCTTCCGCCATCGGTTACGAAGTTAACCGTGTGCAGCTTGGAAAAGAGAGCCTTAGCATCGATATCACCCGTTACATTCGTATCTTTGCGGGTAGCCTCTGTCTTACCATCATCCCATCTCAAGAAAATGTAACCCGGATTCGGTTTTGCCGTAACCTCGGTTCCATCCGTTCCGTAACCCATGTTCAGTTGTGAGGCTATGCCTTCTATAATTCCGTTTCCATCCGTCGAATAGGTCAACGTATAGGTATTAAGCGCCCACTTGGCATACAAGGTGATGTCGTCGGTGATTGGCGTGTTCGCAATGTCAAACGCGTTAATCCCCGCGCTGTCCGAGAACCAGCCCACGAATCCGAACCCTTCTTTCGTTGTCGTCGGCACCGTTGCCAATTGATTGTGTTTTACGCTCTGAGACGGAACTAGATCGCCTCCGTCCACCGTAAACGTCACGGTGTGCAGCTTAACGAATTGCGCCGTAACATTGATAGTCCCCGGGATATTCGTGTCCGTTCGCGTCGCGTTGATGTTTCCGTCGGACCACTTCTCGAATGCATATCCGGAATTCGGCACCGCAGTTACTGGTGTTCCGTTATTACCGTAATCCACGGTCTGAGCCACATTTCCGATAACTGTTCCGTTTACATCCGCCGTATAGTTCAGCGTGTATTGGATAATCTTCCATTTGGCGTATAAGGTCCTAGCACTCGTAATCGGCGTAGATGCGACAAATGCGTTTTTCAGATCGATATCCGCATACCAGCCCTCGAAAGTATGGCCTGCTTTACTGGGAGGCGTCGGCAATACGACAGTTCCGTTCGCAACGACATCCTGATAAGCGATAGGCGTGCCCCCGTTACTTTCGAAATTCACCCTGTATTTGAGTAGATCAAAAATAGCAGTAACGTTAATATTCGCCATCACGTTCAGATCTGTACGGGAAGCCTGCGCCTTGTTATCGTCCCACTTGACGAACACGTACCCCTGATCCGGCTCAGCCGTTACAACCGGGCCGTTTGCACCATGATTCACGTTCTGTGTAACGGATGGCGCACCGTTCACCTTGCCATTTGGTCCCGCCGTGTAGGTTAACGTATAGGATTTAATCTTCCATTTGGCATACAAAGTGAGATCCCTTAAAACTAAATTATTCGCAAGGTCGAACGGAATAGTCATGGCATTGTCCGAGTACCAGCCAACTAACTCATAGCCGTCTCTTGTTGTCGTCGGAACCGCTACTTTGCTATAGTATTTAACTTGCTGTGGCGGAATCGAGGTACCCCCGTTGACAACAAAAGACACGTCATGCAATTTAACGAAACTTGCGGTTACGGCAACATTTTTCGATACGCTCACTTCACTACGCGTTGCTTCTGTTTTACCATCGGACCATTTATCGAATGCATAGCCCAAATCCGGCACTGCGGTTACAGCAGTCCCATTGCCGCCGTAAGTCACATTCTGATACGTGATCCCCGTAAGCGTTCCGTTTGAACCCGCCCCATAATTCAGTATGTACTGGTTAATTTCCCATTTCGCGTATACCGTCGTATCTTTTACGATCGGCGTGGTCGACAAATTTATTGCATCTGTCAGTCCGACATTCGAGAACCAACCTTTGAACGTATGGCCCTCTCTAGTAGGTATCGGATTGGGAGCATAATTGTTAACCCCAACATCTTCAGCGGGTATTGCAACACCTCCGTTAACGTTATAGGTGACCTTATATTTGAGTTCCTTGAACTGGGCAGTAAAATTGAGATTACCCGTTACGTTAATGTCGGTACGGGTCGCGTTCGTCTTCCCGTCAGACCACTTGTCGAAAACATATCCCGTATTCGCTTTTGCGGTTACCGCAGTTCCGCTTCCTCCATGAGTAATAACTTGGGAGAGGTTGCCCGTGATCGTCCCACCCGCCCCCTCGACGTAATTCAGCGAATACTCGTTGAGTTTCCATTTAGCATACAGCGTCAAAGTACTCTCTGGCGCAAGCAGCTGATCTCCTGCCTTATAGGTTGCTCCGTTACCATCCGCCTGAGTATTCCAGCTTTCGAAAGTAGAATTCTGTCTTACAAGACTCCCTTTATCCGATGCCTTTACCACCGTACCGTGATTATAAATTTTAGGCTCCGGTGCACTTCCTCCAGTATTGCCGTTTCCGTTATACAGGACTTTAAAACCCTTTTGAACGACCTTGATTTCCGTATTCTGCGAAGAAATGACGTAGAGCTCACCGTTTCTTCCGAATTCCAATCCTTTAGGCGCATTCAATTGAGCGTCAATCGCCGGACCATCATTGCCAGCCTTTCCAGCCGTTCCGGTTCCCGCGAATCTGCTAATCTGTCCGCTAGTGTTTACCTTAAAGATCATGTGATACGCCGAATCGGTAATATATAGATTTCCGGTATTATCTACCGCTACGCCCACTGGGTTTTTTAAAGCAACAGCTTTCGCCTGCTCGCCGTCTCCCGAATATGGACTAGTTCCTTCCAATCCACTTACCCCCGCAACCACGGTGAGAGCTTTGGTTGAAGGAATATAACGCTTAACCGTGCGATCCCCAGAATCGACAATGTAAACATCTTTATTGGGACCAACAGCTAATCCTGTCGGTTTATTCAAAGATTCCGGACCCAGGACGAGCGTTACTGGCCAGTTAGTGGAAGGACCAGTTTTAAGATTCAATGATTGAACGCAATTGGGATATCCTGAGATGTATAAAATCTCTTCTCCACCTTCCATTCCAATCGCTAAGTCATAAGGATATGAGATTTTTGCCACAGGACCATTCTGACAAACAGCAACGGCATTCTGATAAGTCCCTGCAATCTTCTCGATCGTATCGTTACCACCATTAAAAGTGAGCTTAAGAATACGATGACTACCGTTATCCGCGATATATAAATTACCGAGACTATCAATCGCTAATCCACCGGGAACACCTAAATCTGCATCTTTAGCCGGTGTGCCGCTATATACACTACCACCATATTTGCCTGCGATATGTGACACAGTCCTCGTAATCGGGTCAAACTTCTGAATCGTAGGGCCAGATGAAAAATAAATGTTATTTTGGCTGTCTATTGCAAATCCTGCTATGCTATAACCCCCGTGGGAATACACGTCAAAAAGATTATCAGTCCCGTTCCCCCCTGCCGCTTGGCTTTTCGAGGGAGCCCACACACTCATCAGCAATACCATTGCAACTAATAAGGCCATCGATTTTCTGAAACTTCTCATCCTATGCCCTCCATAATGATTATTCATATTCGTTTCTCCTTTAGTAGATCTGCATCTGACTGCTCTAAGATATTCATCTGCTAACACATTAATAGATTTTCCCAATGAGGAGTAGTGAGCGTTGTCATCACTTTTGTCATGTGACAAAGTGGATTTTATTGGATAGGACGAATCTCTCGCAAAATAAAAAACAGGCCGCCCTAAGGGCAAGCCTGCTTGTACATCTAGACGTAAATTTACTTGCCCGCTTGCGCCAGCATCTTCAGCAGAACCGTGACCGCTTCTGCTCTCGTTGCCGTAGCCACAGCGTCGAATTTGTTTCCGCTCTTGCCTTGCATGATGCCGAGTTTGGTCAACTCCGCAATTGCGCCCTTCGCCCACGCCGGGATGCTCTTGTCGTCGGAGAAGCTTGTTGTAGCGCCTTTCTCTGCGGTCAGCTTCAGCGCGTTCGCCACGATCGACGCCATCTCGGCGCGAGTCAGCTCCGCGTTCGGACGGAACGTGCCGTCGGAGAAGCCTTTAATGATGCTTGCCTGCACTGCTTGCGCAATCGCTTCGCGCGCCCATCCGCCGATCTTCGCATTGTCCGCAAAGCGGAGTTCGGCTCCCGTTCCTGCAGGCTTGAGCGCATTGATCAACATCACCGCGAACTCCGCCCGCGTTACCGTCGCGTTCGGCTTGAACGTCCCGTCCGTATAGCCTTTCACGATGCCTTTCTTTACGGCATCCTTGATGCTAGCTTCCGCCCAGTGGCCGGCGATGTCGCCCAACTTCACGTCGATCGTCGTCTCCGGAGTCTCAACCGTCGTCGATTGCTCCGCTACCGGCTTGCCCGTCTTCTCGTCCACGACGAGAACCGCGAACTTCGTGAAGTGGTCGACTTCCGCGCTGATGCGGTCGCCCTGGATCCTGCCGCCTTCAACCTTCACCCAAACCTTCTTCGCTTCATCGAAGTAGAAGATGGCCACGGTTTGGCCGCTCTTCACCTTCGATGCGTCGAATTTCAACGACAGTGTAACCGGTTTGCCGAAGTTTTCCGGGAAGTTCTTCAGCACTTCGTACACCGCGCTTGCCAGAATCTCTTTGTTACCGAGCAAGCCTTGCGTGCTAAGCAGCTTCTCGATCGTCAGCTCCAGTTGCTTGCTGGAAGCCTTGGCAGGAATCTTAATCTCGATATCTCCGTCCAGACTCACTTCGCCGGCACTGCCGACCGGAACAGTGATCTTGCCGTTCTTGGAGGTGACCGTGTTCACTCCGCCGCCACCGCCGCTAGTATTATTAACAATAGGCGCAGCGGCTCTCGTGACGGTTACATTATAGGTCGTTCCGCTGCCGTCCCCCGCCAGCACGATCACTTCGATCCTATTGGCTCCTACGTTAAGCGGAAGATCGCCGCTCGTCTGACCGCTCGCCAGCGATACAGGTCCATAAGTCAACGTATTCGCCGCGTTGTAGACGCTCGTCTGGATGCTGCCGTAGACCGCCTCACTTACCGTCGCCGTTACCCTTGTGCTTGATACCGAATTCGGCACGCTCGCCGTATAGGCGTAGACGCCGCTGCTTACGGATTCGTTTAACGTAATGCCGCTTAGGCTCAAAGCGCTCAAGCTGGCGTTAGAACCGAGCGTTCTAAACGAAATGTCTTGTCCGTACAAAATATATCCGTCGCTTGTCGCATAGGCTCTCGCATGATAATTCGAATCCGCTTGAAGGCCCGAGAGGCTTACCGTATAAGCTCCCGCTCCGTTCGTCGCGGCTGCGGCTTTAAGATCGCTAATGGTCGGATTCGCATTTAAGGAATAGACAATTCCACGCTCTTGGATCGAAGCGTTACCGTTCGGGGTGACGCTGCCTCCCACGGTCGCCGTCAGCGACGTAATCGAACTTGCGCTGCCGGTAACGACGGAAGCCGGCGGGTTGGAAAAAACGTAGAAGCTATACGTATTCGAGAAGGTAAGTCCGTTATCGTTAAAGGACACGATCTTCCAGTAATACCGCGTCCCTTCCTCCAACAGACTAACATCGGTCAAGGAGAAAGTATTTTCATCCCCCAACTCTTCTTGCAGGACGATCGTATCCGCATAAAAATGCCGATCCGCAGAGACTAAAAGCAGATAACCTCCCGCTCCCGCTCCCGCCCCCGTCCATGCGAAGTCGACCATGGCCGACGAGGTCGCTCCGTCCGCCGGACTCACCGGAGTCGGCTGCGCCGGGAACGAATCCGGGATCAGCAGAGTCGGCTCGTATTGGGCTTCCCTAGTAATCGTGTACTCCAGTTGTTCCGCCGTAACCGGCGTAAAGCGAATGGCCTGCTTTTCGGTCAAGCTTTTCTTGTAATAAGAATAAGTAGTGCCTCCGCCTCCGGCACCGTACCACTGTATGCCAATTACCGCGCCGCTTCCGAACGGGAGATCGCCATTGCTTGGATCCAACGAGACCAGATACGGATATTGGAATTGAATTTCATTCGTCGTTTCGCTGAAAATGACTTGGGTGGTCCCAACCGGAACGTCGTTCGCGATCAGATTCGTGAATTGAACGACGAGTTTCCGATTCGGTGCAGTCCCTAACGTCGCATGCAAAACTCTGCTATTTTTTGTCAATGAAAGGCCGAAATGAGGCGTGATGATTCCTCCGTTGCCCAAATACAGCATTCCGTTAGTCGTGGCGTAAACGCTGTCGACTTCATGTCCGTAAAGCTTAAACTTGAAGTCCTGCCCGAAAGGTATAGCCTCTGATTTGCCGTTTTCCCAAGTAGCGGGATCGGACAACTCCGTTCCGATTGCGACGATGTCTACCGGCTGATTCATCGATGCACCCGTATCGATCGAATGCGTCAACAGGATAGGCTCATAGTTTCCAGGCACGGGTAAGGCATATAGCCCCGGGGAATCCGTATCGTGAGTAAAGCGAATCGCCTGTTTCTCCGTCAAGCTTTTCTCTTTTTGAGAGTAAATAGAGTAATCCCCATCCGGACTTTGAACGCCGATTAGGGCATTAGAACCGAACGCGGTGTCTCCGTAAATCGGAAGATCCGCGAGAGAAGGATATTGGAATTGAATCTCGTTGTCCCTCTCGTAAAGTATGACTTGAAAGGTTCCGAACGATTCGTTGTCTCTATTCCAATAAGTCCTCATATTCGTATATTGAATGATGAATTTCCGATCCCCGATTTCTCCTATTGTCCGATAGAGGACTTTGCTGTCGGGTCCCATGTACAGATCATCGTAAAAAGCTGTGATATAGTGATCCGGATTCCCGATTGGCAGCGTATCGCCCGCAGCGCAGCATCTATCACTCGGATACTCGAACATCAGCAGACCGTTCGTCGTGGCGTATACAGAAGAATGGGTCGCACCATAGAAGTCAAAATCGAATCCGATTGGAACGGGAACGAATTCACCCGCATCGTAAGATATACCATCGTCGTTATCATCAAACTCGACTTGCGTCCCTTCGAATACCTGCTCGGTCGGTTGTCCCAACGGACCGAATGAAGAATCGGCCGCCCGAGCCGAACCTGTCCCCCAAGCCGAAGCCCAACTCGCGATCAACGCGAATGACAAAAATACGAAAAGACTCTTCCTTAAACTTTTTTTCCAACCCATTCAAACGTCTCCTTTGTCCTCACTGACTATGCCGGCATTCGACGGAATCCCGGACATTTCCCCACTATAGCCCATTCGGCCCACGACTTTTAGTGAGCGTTGTCATGACTTTTGTCATATGACAAATTGGATTTTATTGGTTAATGAGGGTCGGCGTTCTGGGAAACGTAGATTTACGGCAGAGTTACTCTATCGTATCGTGAATTATCAAAAGTTTCGGACCTTTAGGACAGCGCGTTACACTCCCTTTACACTTTGTAATCAGAACGTAATGTTTCTTTCATCTTATTTTCATGTTCAACCGTTAATATAAACACATGACCCCCCTTTGAAATATAAAACTTGAGGCTTGCGGCCCGTTGCCGCAAGCCTCCTTTTTTTTTGCCGGTCAATATTCCCGGTTCCTCTTCACCTGCTTAACCAACTCCTGGGTGAACACGCCCTCGGAAGTTATAATCTTCATCGGCAGATCCTTCCCTTGGGACACGTCCTTGACCGCCTTCATCAGTTGCGGCCCTAACAGAGGGTTGCACTCCACGACCAGATTCAGCTTGCCGATGCTTAAGGCGTCCATGGCGGACTTCGTCGCGTCAACCGAGATCAGCAGGATGTCCTTGCCCGGCTTTAATCCGTAGGCTTCGATCGCTTCGATCGCTCCAAGCGCCATGTCGTCGTTATGTGCGTAGACGACATCGATCGATTTTCCGAATTTCTCCAAAGCTTCCGCCATCAACTCTTTACCCGACCGTTTCGTGAAATCCCCTTCCAAGGAAGCCGCATACGCGAAACGGTCATCATCCCGGATCAGCTCCTCGAAACCTTTTTTCCTTCCCAGCGCGGGCGCGGAGTCGGGGGTTCCCTGGAGTTCGACGATCCGGTAAACGCGATCCGGCTCCCGATCCGCTTGTTCCGTTAACCATCGGGCCGCGCGTCGTCCCTCTTCCCGGAAGTCGGAGCCGATGTAGGCCGTCCACAACGAATCGTCCTTGACTTTCACTTCCCGGTCCGACAAAATGACGGGAATCCCCGCATCCTTTGCTTCGGACAGCACCTCCTCCCAACCGGTTTCGGTCTTGGGAGAGAAGGCGATCACGTCCACCCGCTGCCGGATAAATTCCCGGATGCTCTCGAACTGCCGCTCTTGCGATTGGTCCGCATTGCGGAAGAGCAGTTCGATCCCCGCGTCCTTGGCCGCGCCGATCACGGAATTCGTATGCGCGATCCGCCAACCGCTCTCGCTGCCGACCTGCGCGAACCCCAGCTTCAGCGTTTCTTTGCCGTTCCTATCGGGAGGCGCCGCTTTGCCGTCTGCCCCGTCCCCGCTCTCGGTATCGGAGGTGACGAGCCTGCTCCGGAGAATGACTTTCTTGGGAATGCCCTTTTCCTTGTTCAGGATGTCCAAGGCGTATTGAATCGCTTCCCTTCCTCCGGTCGGACTCCTGACCATGCCGATCAACTGGCGTTCGGAGACGTAAGGCGACCCGCCCGTCTTCGTCGTCACCCCGTCGATTCCGATAATGTCGATGTTCATGCGGCCGGTATTTTTCAAGGCGCGGTAAGCGCCGAGAGCCATCGACTCGCTATGGGCGAAGATCAAGTCCACGTTCCCGTCCTTCGCAAGCAAATCCGTTAACTGATCCTCGGCCCTGTCCCTTTGCCAATCCGAGTTCACGACATGCGTCACTTCCAAGTTCGATCCCGCGATCGCTTCCCGGAAACCAAGGCTCCTTTCCTGCACGGTAGGAGAATCGCCGAATCCCTGAACCTCGACGATCGTTCCTTTACGTCCTTTAAGCGTCTCCGCTGCGAACTCGCCCGCCTTCTGCCCGACGACCTCGTTATCCGTTCCGATGTACAACGTATAATCATAACCGGTCACTCCCCGGCCGAGCACGATGACGGGAATTTTGCGGTATACCTCGGCAACCGTAGCGGTCAGAGCCGCCGGATCGTCGAGCGACACGACCAACAGATCGACGCCATAGCCGACAAGATGGCGAATGTCCTCCTTTTGTTGGGCGCTGCTCTGCGCCGCGTCGGTGAAGATCACGCGAATGTCATTGTGCTTATCGACTTCTTCCTTGACTTCCTCGTTCAAGGCTACATGCCAAGGATCGCTCAGGTTCGGCTGCGAGATGCCGATCAGAAAGCGCGTCCCGCCCTCCGAATCGGACTTATCTCGCCCGGCAAACCACGCTCCGAGAAGCACGATCAGCAGAAAAACGAACATGGACAGCAAGCCAAGCCTATGGACTTTTTCCGTCATTCGTGAATCCCTTTCCTATACGCGATCGGCGACGCTCCCGTCACTTTTTTGAACGCGCTGCTAAAGTAATGCTGGCTGCTGTAGCCGACTTTCTCCGCGATCTCGTACACTTTGATATGGGGATCGTTCATCCAATGGATCGCTTTGCGAATGCGAATCTCGGTCAGGTAATCGATGAAGGACAAGCCGAGCTCCCGCTTCAATTGCTTGCTTAAATACGTCGGGCTGACTTGAATGCTGTCCGCGACGTCCCCTAGCGTTAATGTAGATCGATCGTAATGCTTATCGATATACTTCTTGGACAGCGCGATGATCGGCGAGAGCCTTCCCTTGGCGTCCAGTTCCTTGACGAGCTCGCGGTAAGCCCCGGGGAGACCGGCTATTCCGTCGGGAATCGGCTGGAGCTCCATCATGACGGGCTTCTCCAAGAGCTTCTCGATTTTGTCCTGCAGCTTATCCCCGATGTCCGCCCAATGAACGGAACCGGCCGATTTCCCGAAAAGAACGAGCCGTCCTTTCTTATCGTTAAAAACGCAGGAGACTTGGTCGAACATATCGCGCAATACATCCCCGGCGATATTCGCCACGGCGAATTCGAGCAGATTCGGATCCCAGACGCGCCGCTCTTTTCCCGTATCCAGACGTTGGGCGACCTTAAGCGCGATCAACCAACCGGGTCCGTCGAATCCGAGTTCAAAAAACGCCAGGTTCCGATGGATTTCCTCCTCGGAGTGCAGCCCGTTCACCCACTTGATCAGGAAAACGTCGCGCAACGCGTCCTCGTTCATTCTGAGCTGACGACTTCTCCATGCCTCTTCCCGTTCCTTCTCCCGCGCTCCCTTCAACCGATCGATCGCTTGAACGACGACTTGTTCGAGCTTGTCGCGCTCGACGGGCTTAAGCAGATAATCGAATACGTTTAGCTGCAACGCTTGCTGAGCGTAACGGAACTCGTCGTGTCCCGAGATCACGATGATGACGCAATGGCTTGCATGCTCGCGAAGCTTCGCGATGAATTCCAGTCCGTCCATGTTCGGCATACAGATGTCCACGAACAGAATATCCGGCCGCAGTCGCTGCGCGAGCTCGAGCGCCTGCGCGCCGTCCTCGGCTTCTCCCGCCACCTCGATGTTAAGCTCTGCCCAGGGAAGCGCCTTGGACAGCCCCCTGCGTATTTTCGGCTCGTCGTCCGCGATTACGAGCTTCCACATCTTCATTCCCTCCTTGTCAGCCGTTTAACGGCAAATGAAGAATCGCTTTCGTGCCTCGCCCGTATTCGCTCTCCAGGGTCAGGCCGTAAGCTTTTCCGTGGGAGAGCTTGATCCGTTCGTTAACATTGAACAAGCCGTACCCCCGTTCCTCGCCGACTTGATGCTCGCTTTGCAGCAGCTCGTTTATTCGCGACATGACATCCCCCGGAATCCCGATGCCGTTATCTTCCACGACCAAGACGAGCATATAGGCTTCTTTCCGTCCTCTGATCGTGATTAAACCTTTCTCGGTTTTTGGCTTGATTCCGTGATAGATCGCGTTCTCGACCAGAGGCTGCAACAATATTTTTAGAATCGGCGTGCTCAGCAGAGACTCCGGCACGTCGATGACATAATCCAGTTTCCCTTCATACCTGGCCATCTGAATCTTTAAGTAACTGACGACATGCTGCAGCTCATCCCTCAGTGGAATGATCTCTTGTCCCTTGCTAAGGCTGATGCGGAACAAATGCGTTAAGGCGATCACGATCTCGGCGATATCGTCGGCTTCGCGATCAAGCGCCATCCACTGGATCGTATCGAGCGTGTTGTACAGAAAATGGGGCTTGATCTGCGCTTGAAGCGTTTTCAATTCCGCCTCTCGCTTGGCCTTCTGCTCTTGATAGACGAGCGCGATCAGATTGTCGATTTCGTCCACCATGTTGTTGAAGCTATTGCCGAGTTGACCGATCTCGTCCTTCGACTTGCTGCGGAATCTCAGGCTTAAATCCCCCGCCTCCACGCGTTTCATCAGGCTTCTAAGCTTGCCTAGCGGCAGGACGATGGAGTTGGTAAAGTAGACGGAAGCGACAAACGCGAGAAATAAGGTCACCACCGCGATAAGCGCGGTAAAAAGCCGGATTTCCTTCACGACCTTCAGCGATTCGTCGAGCGGGAATACGCCGACAATACGCCAACCGATGCCGGAAAACGTATGATGGAAAATCTGATAATCGGCGGAGCGGATCGTCTTCACCGAGCTGCCGGTCGGATCGGCGAACCATTCTCCGGGAATCCGGTAGACGATCGGATTTACCGGCGAGTAGACGATCCCTCCGGATTCGTCCATGATGAAAATAAACCCGCTCTTGCCGAGCGATGCGGCATCGATCAGATCCTGAATGATGTCGAGCTTCATGTCGATCAGGATCGCTCCGAGAACGCGTCCCGAGTCCGGATCTTTAATCGCGCGCACGAACGAAAGAATCTGGTCGGCGCTGATGTTCTCCTCCGCCGTCCGGATATTCCTCCCGATCGGATGGCTGATCAGGTGCAGCCGATCCGGCTCCTCGACCCCCGCCCGATACCACGATTCCGCGGTCAGCGGATCTCGCGTGATCCGCTCCAGCTTCGAACCCGCGAACCGGCCGTTGCGGCTGACGACGATGGTGCCCGCGATCTCGGCATGCTTGTCGAGATACATGGACTGAACCGCCTTGACCTTGTTCTCCGATTCCTGCGATTCCCCGGCCGACGAAGGCGGCGTGCGAACGAAATCCAGCACCGTTTCGTTCCGCGACAAGTAATAAGCGATGTTATCCATCTCTTCCATATACACTTGAACATGGCTCTTGACCTGGTTCATCATCTGCGTCGTATGCGTGTTCATCTCGTCTTTGATCGAATTTTGATAGAGCGTGCTTCCTAGCAGACCGATCGCCAGAATCGAGAACGAAATGATGATCACGAAGTAGAATAGAAGCTTGAATCGGATACTCCGATTGGGGAATAATCCGTTCCGCATGGACGTCATTCCGTTTCTTCGTCAAATGTGGAAAGCGAAACCGCGGAAGAGTCGTTCTCTCTTCCGCAGTTCCGCTTCATAACCCTATGGCGCCGAATTCGGCCTTTTAATATTTACGGTTCGGCAAGGCGTCGATGGCTTTCTGGCCGGAATAGACGTCTTCGTCCGATTTGATCCATTTCTCGAGCTTCGTGCCCGCTTTCGTATCGAGAATCGCTTGTTTTAATTGCGGTCCCAAGAGTGGATTACATTCGACGGTGACGTTCATTTTTCCTGCCGCGATCGCTTCGAATGCCGGCTTGATGCCGTCAACGCCGATAATCTTGATGTCCGTGCCCGGTTTGAGACCCGCTTCTTCGATCGCTTGAATCGCCCCGAGCGCCATATCGTCGTTATGCGCGTACACGGCTTGAATGTTCTTGTCCTTCTTTAAGTAAGCTTCCATGACCTCTTTGCCTTTCGCCCGCGTAAAGTCGCCCGTTTGGGAATAGACGATTTTATAGCCGGCATGGTCTTTGATCGCGTCTTCGAAGCCTTTTTTGCGATCGTTGGCCGCGCTGGCGCCGACCGTGCCCTCCAGTTGAACGATGTTCACCTGGGCGTCCGCTCCGAGCTCGTCGATCATCCATTTCGCCGCATTCTGGCCTTCGAGAATAAAATCCGAGCCGATAAACGACACGTACAGGTCCTCATTGCCTTTCGTAATACCGCGGTCGAGCAGGAACACGGGGATGCCGGCGTCTTTCGCTTCTTTCAGCACCGTCTCCCAGCCGGACTCGACGACGGGGGCGAGCGCGATCGCGTCGACCTTCTGGGCGATAAACGTGCGGATCGCTTTGATCTGATTCTCTTGCTTCTGCTGCGCGTCGGAGAACTTCAGTTCAAAGCCCGGATCGCCCTCGAACGTTTCCTTCACGGACGCAGTCTCGGCGTCGCGCCATCCGCTCTCTTGACCGATCTGCGCGAAACCGACGACCAGCTTCCCGTTCGAGGCGCTCGGGCTCGGTTCCTCGGAAGCTTTCGAACTGCTAGGAGTCTCCGCGGAAGCTGGGGCGGGGCTGCTTCCTTTGTTACCGCCATTGTTGTTGCCCCCGCATGCCGTTGCCAACATCGTCATTACGAGCAGCGCGATTAAGGCCAATAACGGCTTTCTTTGTCTCTTCATCTTCGTTGCCTCCCTGGATTAGGTAAAATGATTTTGTACAGTTACAGTATAAATAGGATAATTTTCTCTGTATTTACAAATTAACGATTTTGTTTTCACTATTCGGAGAATTCATAGACGAGACCGGATTCCGCGATTTTTCCTTTCTCATGACGATAACCCGCTGCAAGGCCATGAACAGGAAGAGCAGTAAACCGATCGCGATCTTCGTCCACCATGAGCTAAGCGTCCCCTGAAACATGATGATCGTCTGAATGATTCCCGTGCATAACACGCCGAGCATGGGACCGATCAAGTAACCGAATCCTCCCGTCAGCAAAATGCCGCCGATGACACAAGCCGCGATCGCTTCCATCTCCATCCCCATCAGGTGCAAGGAGTAGCCGGACAACGTATACAAAGTAAATACGATCCCTCCGAGCGCAGAGCAGAAGCCGCTTAATGTATATACGAGCACTGTCGTTCGCGCGATCGGAAGTCCCATCAGGGCGGCGGACTTCTCGTTTCCGCCCATCGCGTATACGGCACGCCCGAAAAAAGTAAACTTGGCAACGAGCAGCACGGCGATGACGACAGCCAAAGCGATCAAGACGCTGACCGATACGAAATTTTGCCCCCATACGTGAATTTTGTGCTGGGACAGCTTAACGTAAGTCTCGTTCGTAATGACGATGCTCTCCGAGCTGATAAGAAAGCTGATGCCTCGGGCTAGGAACATCCCGGCAAGCGTCACGATCCACGGATGCAACTGAAATCTGTAGATCAAGTAACCTTGTCCCGCCCCGAACGCGATGCCCAGAGCAAGCGATGCGGCCACGACCGTCCCGGCATTCGCTCCATGAGCGAACAAATCTCCTGATACCATGCTGACGAGCGCGACGAGGGAGGCGACAGACAGATCGATGCCGCCGGAAATAATGACGAAGGCCATTCCCGTAGCCACGATAATCAAATAAGCGTTATCGATGAACAAATTCAAGAACACTTGCAGGGAGAAAAATCCCGTGTATTGAACCGAACCTGCGCCATAGAGCACAATGAGCAATAACAAGGTGGCGAGAATAACGATATTGTTGTGGCTGATTCGCGGTGTTAGCCGATTCATTCGATAATCGCCTTCTTTCCTACAGGAACAAACAGCTTGCGGAATGCTTCCGATTGAATGAGGCATACGAGGATAACGACGATCGCTTTGACGAGGAGGATGCTTTCGGCCGGCACGCCAAGAGAATAGATCGTCGTCGTGAGCGATTGGATGAAAAGCGCCCCGATAACAGTGCCGCCCAAGTAAAACCGGCCTCCCCGCATCGACGTCCCGCCAATCACTACGGCCAGAATCGCATCGAGTTCGATCCATAAACCCGCGTTGTTCGCGTCGGCGCTCCCCAGGTTCGCGCTGACGATTATCCCCGCGACGGAAGCGCATGCGCCGACGATCGCATAAGAGATCATCATGATCGAACGCGGCCGAATGCCTGCATATCTGCTCGCCGTCTTGCTTCCGCCCACCGATTCGACGAATAACCCGAAGGCGGTTCTCGTTTTCAGAACGTACAGTAACGCGAAGACGATCAGAATCAGGAATGCTTGAATCGGCAAGCCGAGGAAATAGCCTTTGCCCAGAAACGTATAAGAAGCCGACGTCGTGTCGATGATCCGTCCGCCCGTAATCAATTGGGCGATTCCGCGGCCGATCGTAAGCAAGATCAAAGTCGCGACCATCGGCTGAATGCCCAATATGGATATGAGCATTCCGTTCCATAGGCCGCACAGCACCCCGATCCCCAAAGCTGCCAGAATCGCGATCCACGTCGGATAACCGTCCAACATGAAAATGCCCATCGCCCCCGCGATCGCAAGCACGGAACCGACGGAGATATCGATCCCCTCGAGCGCGATGACGAGCGTCATTCCAAGCGCGATGATCGCAAGCGGCGAGGCGTTCTTCAGAATATCGACCACGCTGCCGAACAACCGGCCGTCATGGAATTCGATCGAGAAAAATCCGGGAATGGCGATCAAGTTGAAAATCATGAGCAGGGCCAGCGCCAATAGCGGCCATATGATCGGATTTCTGCCGATATTACGCACCGAGGCCGTTAGATTCGCCATACCCATTCGCTCCTTCCGCGATTAGCCGCATAATGTTGTTTTCCTCCATGTCCGCCCCCCGGACTTCGCCGATCTTCATGCGATCCCGAAGCACGATAATCCGATCGCAGCATTGCACCATCTCTTCCAATTCCGCGGAGATGAACACAATTGACATGCCGTCCGCCGCCAGTTCGCGAATCAATCTTCGAATCTCCGATTTCGATCCGACGTCGATCCCGCGGGTGGGCTCATCCAGAATGAGCAGCTTCGGCCGCGTCGCAAGCCAGCGCGCCAGAATGACCTTCTGCTGATTGCCGCCGCTCAGGTTTTCGACTTTCTGTTCCGTGCCCGGCGTTTTGATCTGCAGCATCTCGATATATTTCTGCGCGATCTCCTTCTGCTTGCGGACGGAAATAAAGGAGAACAATCCCCTCTGCGCCTGCAGCGCCAGAGCGATATTTTCCCGAATCGTCAATTCGCCTACGATGCCCGCGACTTTCCGGTCTTCCGGGGTAAAACCGATGCCTTTGGTAATGGCTTTCTTCGGGTTCATGAGAGCGAACTCCTCGCCGCCGATCGTCAAGACGCCCGAGTCGGCTTTGTCGATGCCAAAGAGGAGTTTGGCGGTTTCCGTCCTTCCGGAGCCTAGCAGGCCTGCCAATCCGAGCACTTCGCCTTTGTTTACGGTCAGATCGATTCGCTCGACACTGCCCTTCTTCCCCAAACCGGACGCCTGCAAGAAAACGTCGTCCACCGTGTCAGCGGCCGTCTTCGATTCTTGGCTTTCGGTCCACTCCCTGCCGATCATGCGGGAGACAAGCTCTGTTTTCGGCAAATCCTTCGTGGCGTATTCCCCGATCAAGCTGCCGTTCCGAAGCACCGTGATCCTGTCGGTGACCTCGTAGACCTGATCCAGGAAATGGGTGACGAATACGATCCCCATTCCTTTGTCCTTAAGCTTGCGCATGACATTGAACAGCTGCTTCACTTCGTTCGCATCCAGGCTTGAAGTCGGCTCGTCCAGAATCAGTATGCCATTGGAGATGTCCACGGCCCGCGCGATGGCGACCATCTGCTGGACGGCTACGGAATAATGCGATAGCGGCTGACGGACGTCGATGCGCAGCTCAAGAGCCGCCAGCATTTCCTCGCTGCGGCGGTAGACTTTATCCCAATCGATCAATCCGAATTTTCGCGGGTATCGCCCGCTGAAAATGTTTTCAGCGACCGTAAGGTTATCGCATAGATTCACTTCCTGATAAACCGTGCTAATGCCGATCTGCTGAGCTTCCAAAGGGGTTCTCGGCGATATTTCCGCGCCGTTCAGCCAGATTTGTCCGGCGTCTTTCGGGAATACGCCCGTCAACGCCTTGATCAGCGTCGATTTTCCCGCCCCGTTCTCGCCCATTAAGGCGTGGATTTCCCCTTTACGCAAGGAAAAATCGACATCGGCCAGCGCTTTGACGCCCGGAAACGATTTCGTGATTCCTCTCGCCTTCAAAATATAGCCCGTTTCCATCTTCCCACCTCGTTCCTCGGTCATGATCCCTATTGTAGAAAACCGAGCGGGGGGAAGTATTTAGAAAATCAAGGTTTTTTTTAAGCTAATCGGACATTTTGTAATCGAACCGTAATATAGCTTTCATCTGTTATTCATGTTAGGGGGTTACAATAACAACATGACCCCCCTTTTCAATAATATAACCCTTGAGGCTAGCGGCCCGTTGCCGTTAGCCTACTTTTTTTGCAGCGAGTGTTGGAAAAATGCCGTCACCGCGGGCCAGAAAGCCGGATCGCGGTCCGAAGCGCTATGTCCTTCGGCATCGACGAAAAGATGAGGCAGCTCCGGCGTTCGGGCAAGGATAAGCTTTAACTCGCTTGCCGGAATAAACCGATCGTTGCGGGAATGGACGAGCAGTACCGGCGTCTTCCGATTCCTGGTGTTATCATGAAGGATTCGGACGGGATTCGCCCGTCTTAACATCGACTGCGAAATGCCGCTTCTCCATACCATGATCTTGGGGATGATGCGGGCGAGCGGAAATTGCGGGAGTTTCCTGCGCTTGAGCTCGGCTCCGATCATCGTAGAGAGCCTTACCGGCATCGAATCTGTAACGAGGGCCGCTATCGGGGCGCCAACGTCAAGGGCAAGAACGGCGCCGAACCCGCCAAGCGAGTGGCCGACGACGCCGATCCGGGTCGGGTCCGTTTCCGGACGCTGTCTCAGCCATTCGATCGCGGCCATCAGATCGTCGCGGAATTGCAAACCTGTAGGCGTTCTGTAATAGTCGCTTTCCCCGTGGCTGCGGGCATCGTACATCAGAATGGAGTAGCCTTCTTCGTAAAGGGGCAGCGCATATCTAAGCACCCGGGAACGGTTGGAACCCCATCCATGCGCGATGACGACGACCGGTCCGGGATCCGACCCTCCGTCCGGATGTGAGTGAACGAGAAACCAGCCTTTCACCTTTTTCCCTTCGCTATGCCATTCCGCCTCTTCGTAAGGGACTGGCGGCACGTTATCGTTCGGGACGAGACGGGGCCGCTGGGCCTTTACGGTAAATCCGTATAGCGCTGCCGCCGAGCTTCCGGTGAATATCCCGGCTCCTCCTACTACCCATATAAGCGCAGACATCGTGATCCTCCCCCGTTTTCTGCTTTTTGTTTTCCTTTTATTCTCTCCCATTGTTCGATGAAAAAAAGACGGCCACAAGCAAAAATATGTGACATGAACGGTAGTCTAACGGTCTGCGGGAACGTTACAGTGTGCGGGCGAGCGAATTTCGGCGACTTTCCCACCAAATAAGCCCGCACCACACACTTGTTCTCGCAACTCCAAGTTCCTCCCGTAGGCGATAACGGTTCTGGCACCCACGTTGGCATGGGCGCATATCCTGCATTAATCGTTAAACGCCTATTGGCAAGCAAAGGAGGATATCGTTATGGCGAAGCCACGAATTACGGAAGTGAAGCCGTTATTGCGTAAAGCAGCCGCCGATCCTAAGGCCAAGCTCTCGGCCCGACAAATTCAACCCGCCGCGAAAATCGCGGAAAATAAAACAAGCAAAAAAGAAACAAACAAGGACGAAGTCGTGCATCTGCATCAAAATGAGGAGCAATCGCCAAACGTCATTCGTCCCATCCCTTGGTGGGTATTCCCACAAGGGCTAGAACGTGGATTACACGGGCATGGAGGTCATGGGCTTGGGGGACACGGTGGGCACGGCGGTGGACTGGGAGGTGGACCGGGCGGACATGGACATGGTCCTTTCCCGCCTTCGCCGCCCTTCCCAGGACACGGCCATTTTCCCGGACCGTTCCCTGGGCCGTTTCCCGGGCAGTTTTTTCCCGGACCGTTTTTCCCCGGACCTTTTTTCCCTGGGCCATTCTTCCCCGGATCGTTCTTCCCCGGGCCGTTTCCAGTGCCAGTGCCGGTCCCCGTACCGGTAGCGGTTCCCAGACCGCAGGAGCAGCCGTTGCCAGTGACTCCGGCTTTCGTCACGGTCAGAATTACCGGAAGCGACGCTTTTCCTAGAGCCAACTATACGAACTACGTTCCGTTCTCACCGGGAATGACAATACGGCAAACGCTCGTCGCGACCGGATTGGTCGACTTCGGTCCGAAAGGGTTCATTCATAACGTGGCCGGCATTCCGATCGCCGATGCGGTAGGCGTTTCCCTTCGCTACAACGGACGGGTCGTTCCACAGACGGTGCTTGACGCGTCCGCCGAGCCGGGTGGCATCGTCGGTTTGGAGCTTTATTACTCCTCGACGGACGCGATTCCCGTTCCCCTCTAATCTTCCTGACTCTCTTCGACTTCGCGCTCCACTTTCCGGCGGAACAGGAACGGAATCGCAAGGGCAACGGCAAAGACGCAGCCCGAGATGAGAAATTCCCGCCAGCTTCCCTCTGTCAAGCTCGCGCCGAGGAAGTTGTACGCGAATGTTCCGGGCAACATGCCGATTACGGTCGCGGGCAGAAATGCCCGCAGCCGCACCCGGGCAAGGCCTGCCGCATAACTCACCAGATCGAACGGCACGAAAGGTGCGATTCGGAGTAGCAACACCATCGTAAAGCCCCGCTTATCCATCGCCCGCTCTAATTTCATGAATCTCGGGTCATCTCTGCTTTTGAAAAATCCCCTCCCGATCTTCTCGGCCAGAAGGAATGACAATACCGCCCCCGTTACGGCGCCGATCAACGTATACAGCATGCCGAACCCTGTTCCGAAAGCCAGCCCGCCGGCCATCGACATCACGGATGCCGGAAACAATATAAACGGGCGCACGATATATACAGCAATATAAAGCACTGGCGCCACCCATCCGAAAGATAACACCCAGTTACGGATCGTTTCCGGATGGATCTTCAAGTACTTAAAATCGAACCAAAGCAATGCTGCCACGACCACGACGATAGCTGCTATTTTCCATAGGGTCGAACGACGCAAGCGAACAAGCCCCTTCCTTTGGCTACCATCTTTATCCATATCATACAAGATCGTCTTACGCATGACAAAATGTCCTGTTTTCGCTTCATTTTGCTCGTTAAACGATTTGCAAATAAAATAAGCTTCTCTAGGCCGCGCATTTCGACTACACTGGAAGAGAAAACCATTGTTTTACTTCATTGATCACATGCCTGCGGAATAGGGTGAATCTTTCGTATGCAACCGAATTTGCTGCTATTGCTCGGTTCCAACTTCCATACGCTTAATCAAACTCTTCAGGAAGAAATATACCGGGAGTTTTTCCATTTTCTTTATAAACCGGTCATGTATATGCTGAACGATCACTCGGCTACGGAAGATATCATTCAGGAAGCGTTCATGACCACGTTAAGCAAAAGCCCTGCCGCTCAGAACGAAGAACATATGAAAGCCTGGATTAAAGTTGTTGCCAGAAACCTAACGATTAATTACATACGCAAAACGAAAAGAAGCCGCAACGACATCAGCATCGAGCACGTCTTGGACGGAACTACGGGCATGCAGGCCGCCACCGCATCGGTTGAGCAGGAGGTCGTGGCCAAATCTTTGGAAGAGCAAATTTCCCGCCATCTGATGGGCATGCCCCCCGAGCAACGTGCGTTAATCGAACTCAAGTGGAAAAAAGGTTTGTCCTACAAAGAAATCGCCGTCGAGATTCAAGAGACCGAAGTGGCGGTTAAACATAAACTGCACAGGGCCCGAAGTTTTTTGAAAAAAAAGCTGTTCAAGGAATGGGGGAATCGAGATGAATAACGCGCAGTTCGATCAATTGTTCGACGCCGCGTTCGAAGAGGCCGAAACCTCCCGCCAGCAGGGCCGAAGCGATTATGCGATCGACCACCGTCCTTCTTGGCTTCGGGTTCGTAAGCGCTTGTCGGCGCAACGGAGGAGCAAGATCATTCGCTCCAGATTAGCCAAGTTCGCGACGATCGCGTCGGCTCTTATTCTTGGGGCTGTTATTTTCGGCAACGACAGGGCAGCCAGAGCCATTGAACCTATATATGCATCCTTAATAGAATATCCTTCGGGTATCGTTAGCTTTTTCTTCGGCCGGAACGATGACGGCCACGCCGCCAAGGCGAAAACCGAAGCTCCGCCCGGATATTTGGAAGGGTTGTCTTACGAGAGAATAAACGAAACGACTCTGAAGGCAACCGTCACGGAAGCTCAAGCGCGCAGCCTGCTTTCGTTTCGAGCGCCCGCTTTCGGCTTCTTGCCCGATGGCTACTCATTAGATAAAGCGACGTTATACTTCTATGACAATCGGGAAAAAGCGGATCAAGTCATCTTTGCCTTCGCGTCCGACCGCCGATCGATGTTGATGCTCGTCATGCAAAGAATGAACCGCGACAGTGGATTTGGTGCCAAAAATACCAGAGATGGGGTAACCGTCAAACAATTGGTAGACGGTAGCTCCGCGACGCTCGTCATGGAGGCGGACAATAGCAGCACGATTGAAAGCGTCTCGAACGATATTCTGATTTCCATAAACGGATCTATGAACAGCGACGAACTGATCGACATTCTCGAAAAGCTGCGAGTAAGCATGCGTCACGAGTAACCTCTCACCTCTACAAAACAAGGTTGGCCGATGTATGTCGGCCAACCTTGTTTGTTCCTGAGAATCAGCGGGTCGTAATACGGAGATGGTACGGGACTTCCATTTTCCGATTGCGAACGTCCGAGATTCTGCCCGTCATAATGATCTCGATCATATGGTTAGAATCGAGACGATCGGAATCTTCCTTCAAGTAGATAATCAATGTCTTCGTATCCGCTTCGTAACGGTACAAAAACCGGCTGGAGATTAATCTGCCGCCGTTGTTTCCATCCAGAATTAGAATATTCCTCTCAGTTAACGTATTCCGGTTGATTTGCTTGTGAAACGTAATCGAAGTCAGCGTGGCCGCAGGAAAACCCATCACATCAGGTTGAGGATGCGCCTCTTTGATCCAATCGCTTACTCCGAGCATTATATTCCCAGAACTGAGCTTGTAATCACTTCTCCGTCTTCGTACACCCCGTTATGGATGATCCAATGGATCGTCCTGGCACGATAATAGTAACCCGCATCTACCGTTTTGCTGAAAGTCGTCGAATAATAGGAGATGGAATTGTCCCCACTCGTAGATCCCGAACCTACGTTATCCCATGAGCTTCCGTTCCACTTCTGGACGTAAAAAGTAATGCCGATCGAATCTACGACCTGGTTTGCGGTCGTCGTTGCGTTAACGGTGACTTTTCCTTTGCTTGCCGTTATCGAACTCAGCCCGTTACCTAAAAACTTGTGCTTCGGATCAAAAGCGCTGAACGGAGCGTTCGACGGAGCGGGGGTCAGCGCGAACGGCTGCGCTGCAGTCGGTTGGGCGTCCTCAGCGCGGGCGACGCTCCCGGAATACCCGAACGCGGTACCAGCCATCGCGATTATCGCTACTAAACCCAAGACCGTTTTTACGATTTTATTTCTTCTCATAGAGTCATCAACCTTCCTCTTTCATTGTTGTTCACTATAAACACACGCGAGATTGGAAAAGGTTGCAACAAATTTCGAGTTTTTTTAAATTTTTTCGACGAGGGGGCGGGTGTAACGGTCTGCTAGGCCGTTAGAGTGTCTGTGGTCGGGGTTTTGACGGCTGCTACGGTCTCCCAGACCGTTGTAGAACTCGCGAACGAGGTTTCGGCGGGTGTAACGGTCTGCCGGACCGTTACAGAGCTCGCGAACGAGGTTTCGGCGGGTGTAACGGTCTGCCAGACCGTTATAGAACTCTCGAACGAGGTTTCGGCGGGTGTAACGGTCTCCCAGACCGTTACAGAGCTCGCGAACGAGGTTTCGGCGGATTTAACGGTCTGCCGGACCGTTGTAGAACTCGCGAACGAGGTTTCGGCGGGTGTAACGGTCTCCCAGACCGTTGTAGAACTCGCGAACGAGGTTTCGGCGGGTGTAACGGTCTGCCGGACCGTTACAGAGCTCGCGAACGAGGTTTCGGCGGGTGTAACGGTCTGCCAGACCGTTGCAGAGCTCGCGAACGAGGTTTCGGCGGATTTAACGGTCTGCCAGACCGTTGTAGACCACTTTAACAAAAATTCGCAAAAATAAACCGCTATTTCGAAAACGGAAGCAACGAGCAACCATTTATGAAATAGCGGTTTTCTTCATTTTGCATTCTACGGATCAGTCTTCGCGTGAAACTTCGTCTTTCAGCTCCTTCAGCCGCTTCATGACGCCGCTTCCTCCCCGTCCGAAATAATCGTGCAGCAGGCTGTACTCTTGATAGAGCTTCTCGTAGACTGCCACGTTCTCGGGAACCGGCTTAAACGTCTCTTCGCGCACGCGCGCCATCGCCAGCGCCGCGTCTACGATGCTATCGTATCCGCCTCTAGCGCTTCCGGCGGCGACTGCGCCGAACATCGCCGCGCCGACGGCCGGCGTCTGCTTCGAGTCCGCCACTTTGATCTCCCTGTTCGTGACATCCGCGTAGATCTGCATTAGAAGCGAGTTGTGCTGTGGCAGCCCGCCGCAGGCATATACTTCTTCTACCGGTACCCCGCTCTGGTGGAACGCGTCGATAATTTTGCGCGTGCCGAACGCCGTAGCTTCCAGTAATGTGCGATACACCTCTTCCGGCTTCGTGAGCAGCGTGTAGCCGACGATCAACCCCGTCAGATTCGCGTTCACGAGCACCGAACGGTTGCCGTTCCACCAATCGAGCGCGAGCAATCCGGTTTCTCCCGGTTTATACTCCGCCGCCCGTTCCGTCAACCATTGGTGAACGCCGACGCCTGCATTCTCGGCGGCTACCTTCACGTACGCGGGTACCGCTTCCTCAACGAACCATTCGAAAATGTCGCCGACGGCGGATTGCCCTGCCTCGTAACCGAGATAACCCGGGATGATGCCGTCCTCGACGACACCACACATTCCCTCGACGTGTACTTCCTCTTCGCCAAGCAGCATATGGCAAATCGATGTCCCCATCGCCATAACCAACTTGCCCGGAGTCACGACGCCGACGGCCGGAACGGCCACATGCGCGTCCACGTTGCCGACTGCGATCGCCGTACCCGCATTCAGGCCCGTCAATTTCGCCATCTCTTCCGTTAATTCTCCGGCTTTCGTTCCGAGAGGAACAATCTCTCCGCGGAGCTTCGTCTCCGTCAGATTCTCGAGCAGCGGATCGAGCGCGCGGAAAAATGCCTTGTCCGGATAGCCGTCCTGCTTGTGCCAGATTGCCTTATATCCTGCCGTACAGCTATTGCGAACGAATTCCCCGGTCAGCTGCCAGACGACCCAATCAGCCGCTTCCGTAAACAAATCCGCCGATTCGAATACTTCGGGCGCTTCGTCGACGATTTGCCATATTTTCGCGACCATCCACTCGGAAGAAATTTTCCCGCCATAGCGGGGCAAGAACTTCTCTCCGCGTTCAGCCGCGATCGCATTCAGCCGATCCGCCTCGTCCTGCGCGGCGTGGTGTTTCCACAGCTTAACCCAACCGTGGGGATTATGTTTCCATTCCGGGTTGAAGCATAGCGGAACTCCCTGAGCGTCGACGGGTAATATCGTGCATGCGGTAAAGTCGATTCCCAGCCCGATAACATTGGACGGATCGACGCCGGATTGCCGAAGCACGGCAGGAATCGAACGACGAAGCACCTCGATGTAATCGTCCGGATGCTGCAGCGCCCAATCGTGCCCGAGCGGTTGTCCGGACGTCGGCAGCGTTTCGTCGATGACTCCATGAGGATAAGGCGTCACGTGGTCGGCGATCTCGTTCCCATTCGACAAATCCACAAGAACGGCGCGACCTGATTGCGTTCCGTAATCGACCCCGATAGCATACTTCTGGCTCATGCCTATACGCCTCCTGATTCCGGAAGGATTTATAATTGCATATTTTAATCGTTCCTATAGGTATTTTCATAACTATACCATAGGGGACAACTTGTAGTTATGACCCGTTCAAAATATGATATAGTTTGTTATTATGAATCATCCAAGGAGGAACTCCCCCATTGATCGACATCACTTATAAATACAGCGAATACATGACGAAAGCCATTAGGGGCTTCCATCACAATTCTTTGAAATTTTGGATCTCGAACGGGCTCGGAGCGGCTATCGCTTTGGCGGAACTGATTCTGTACTTCAACTCTTCCAACGCCAAGTTGCTGTGGATCGCCCTGATCGTGCTGCTCCTTCTCGCCGTCACCTACTACCTCACTTGTGTCGTGCAGCCCGCAAGGTTCGCGAGCGACTCCAGGTATAACAAACCGTTTACCTTGTCCATCGGGGAGACGGATCTTCGCCTGAAATCCGAAGACCTCGATTCTCAAGCCGCGTGGAGCGATATCCGGAAAGTATGGGAGACAAACAGATTCTACTATTTGTTCCTGGACAACGACCAATTCTGGGTCGCACCGAAAGACCAGTTTGCCGATAAAGCCCAGGAAGAACGATTCAGGGAGATCGCCAGCCGACATCGCCCGATTCGCCAAGGGCTCATCCGATAATCCATCGACAAAGTATGCCAAACAAGCCGTCTACCGACCGAAAAGAATTGGTCCGGGAGACGGCTTGTTTTTTTGCCTCTTCAATCAAACCACCCCTTGCGTTTAAACCACACATACATCCCGACACCAAGCGACAGCATGATGCCGAGAACGACGTAATACGCCGGATGCCATTCTAATTCCGGCATGTTGACGAAATTCATTCCGTATACGCCCGCGATAAAAGTCAGAGGCATGAAGATCGTCGTCATGACCGTCAATGTTTTCATAATCGAGTTCATTCTGTTGGAGCGCAAGGAATCGTAACTATCCCTGAGATCGGCGGTCATTTCCCGGTTCGATTCGATCATCTCGGACAGTTTAAGCAGATGATCGTAGATATCCATGAAGTATGCGTGCTCCTCTTTGACGCCGGGGATTTTATCCGAATTGATCATTCTGTACAGCAAATCCCGCATCGGGATGACCGTGCGCCGAATTCGCAGCAGATCGTGCCGGATGTCGTAGATTTGCTCCGTCATCTCCTGCAAATCCCTGCGCTCCTCTTCTTGATCCTCGATATCATTCAATTGGTCTTCGATCTTATACAATGTCGGAAAATAATTGTCGACGAGCTTGTCCACGATCAGGTAAGCGACATAGTTATGGTCCTTGTTTTGGTGGAGATTCCGATCCTGCATCTTTCTCCAAGACTCGTCGACCTCCTGCGAAGGCGCCAAGTGAAACGTGACGATCCCTCTCGGGCCGAGAAAAATGTCCACTTCATCGGCTTTGAGTGTTTCCGGATGAAGAGCATGAAGGACGAAAAAGTGCGTATCCTCATAATGATCGACTTTAGGCCGTTGAAGAAGGTGCAAGCAGTCTTCGATTGCGAGAGGGTGAAAATGAAAGTAGCTGTCCAAAAGTTTGATCTCATCTTCATTCGGACATTCGAAATCGACCCAGAACCACTTGATGTTGAGGTCCGTCAAGTTATGCAAAGGAACGTCCGTCAACAATTCCCGATCGTCCGTAACCGCCAAAACCCGCAGCAATAGCCTCACCTCTTTCGTCCATTATGCCCAGACGCGGATAGAAATGGCAACTCGCCTCTCATACGGTCTGCTAGACCGTTAGAGCGCACCAAACCCGGTAACTCGTCTCTCTAACGGTCTGCCGGACCGTTAGAGCGCTCCAAACCCGGTAACTCGCCTCTCTTACGGTCTGCCGGACCGTTAGAGCGCGCCAAACCCGGCAACTCACCTCCCTTACGGTCTGCCGGACCGTTAGAGCGCGCCAAACCCGGTAACTCGCCTCTCTTACGGTCTGCTAGACCGTTAGAGCGCGCCAAACCCGGTAACTCGCCTCCCTTACGGTCTGCCGGACCGTTAGTGCGCGCCAAACCCGGTAACTCGTCTCTCTTACGGTCTGCCTGACCGTTAGAGCGCGCCAAACCCAGCAACTCGCCTCTCATACGGTCTGCTAGACCGTTAGAGCGCACCAAACCCGGTAACTCGTCTCTCTTACGGTCTGCCTGACCGTTAGAGCGCGCCAAACCCAGCAACTCGCCTCTCATACGGTCTGCCGGACCGTTAGAGCATGCCAAACCCGGCAACTCTTCTCCCTTACGGTCTGCCAGACCGTTAGAGCGTGCCAAAACCCAGCAACTCGCCTCTCTTACGGTCTGCCGGACCGTTAGAGCGCGCCAAACCCGGTAACTCGCCTCCCTTACGGTCTGCCTGACCGTTAGAGCGCACCAAACCCGGCAACTCACCTCTCTTACGGTCTGCCGGTCCGTTAGAGCGCGACTTCAGCACAAAAACCGGACAAAGCAAAACGGACTCCTTGACGATCAAGGAATCCGCTCTTCGCTTTCCAAAACCCACTCATGTTTTCCCGAATCCGGTACGAAAATAGATCGGGTTGCGTTATCTTGCCCGGCCCATCTGCCCCCTTCGACAATCAGCTTGCCTTCGGAAGCCCGAGGCAAGTCCACCGTTGACGTCACCCAATTGGGAAAGTCCGTCTCGCCGTCCCTGAACGTATAGTTCGACGCTTCGCCGGTTACTTTGTCAATGCCATAAGCGTAGAATTCCAAGCCATGGCAGTCCGTATAGCGCGGGAAGAACAAAAACATTTCGATATTCGGAAAATCCAGCTTCGTAAACTCAGCGGCATCGTTCCCACGCCGAATCATCTCCAACTGCTCGAATCTCTGCACGAGCGTCTCTTCTCCGGATGGGCGAACGAGGAACAGATCGTAGTCCCCCAATAACTGGACATCCGTCTCCTGGCCGAGACAGCTCGGCGCGCCCAACATCTGTATTTTCTCTTCCCCGTCCTTCCGGGGCCGCAGTTGGAATTGTCCGCTGGAGGCGTCCCCGACGGCCCGCACTCCCTCGTTAGGAATAGGCAAATCCGGTTCGGCCGGAGGATCGTCGGCGGGCGGCGGGTCCGTGGGCGGCGCTTCCGCGACGGCCGGCCCGATCTGCATCGTGCCGATGGCCCCATCTCCGGCATTCATTTTGACGATGGCGCGCTCCAACTTCCTGTCTCTCCAATAGATAATCAACTGCGATTGGATCTCACCGTTGCGGATGCCGTAGAGATCGAATCCCCCTTCCGGATCCTGGGTCCCGTCCCCCCGCTTTACTTGATACCCGTTGCGGACGCCGTAATCGTAGCGCCACAGATCGACGGCGTTCCAGGTCGACATGTCGTTTGGATCTTCCTTGTGCCCCTGCTGAAAATCCCGGTTGACAGACTGACCTTCGTTATCGTCGCCGTACAGCTGCAGGACCTCCTCCTGCGACATTCCGACCTGCAGATGATCCATCGCAAATTGGCCCGTCATCATCTGCTCTTCCTCGCTCCCCCCTCCGACGCTCGCTTGGCGGTCAGAACTAAACGGCTGACTCAGCGCAGCAATTGCCACGAGCGCGACGATCAGGCAGGCGGCCATCAGCGCCGCTGCCTTTCCGTTCAAACGCCTTCTACGCTTTAATTTCCCGCCCGACTGCGCTCGGACTTCCACTTCCCGCTGTTGGTCTGAGCCGAAGGCGTCTTCCCTGAAAGGACCGTTTTTCAATCTTTCGTACCAATCCGGTTTACGATCCTTCACGGTTCTCCACCTCCTTTAAATACGTCTTCATTTTGGCTCTGGCCCTGTGCAGCCTAGACTTTACGGTCCCGATCGATAGGCGCAGCAACAACGCAATCTCTGCTAGAGGCATTTCATAGCAAGCGTCGAGAATCAAAACCTCCCGGAATTTCGGGGGAAGCTTCATCACAAGCTCCCATATGGAGTCCGTATAAGCCCGATTCAAGTACTGCTCTTCCGCCGATGGAAGGCTGGCGACCGGGTATAGGAAATCAAGCAGCGTTACCTTGCGTATGAATGCGGATTTTTTGTAGTTGAAAGCCGCATTTCGTGCAATGGAGAACAGCCAGGTTCGAACTGATGATTGTCCGCGGAACGAGGAAATGTGCAGGAAAGCCTGCAAAAATACTTCCTGAGCGATGTCGTCGGAGACATGACTGTTCTTGGTTAACAGGTATGCGTAATTCCATACCTCCTGCCCATGCTCCTGCATCAAATCGTGCAGAGAAGCGGACTGTATACTGGAAACGTACTTCAAATAATCGTGCGCCATTCCGCTCACCTCAATTAATTAGACAAAGAATCGCGCAAAAGGTTCCCGATTTGTTTCGATTTACCCAAATAAAATGGCGAGCCCGATCACCTTGGGCAACATTGACACTTGAGCAGAATATCATTAAACTTAAACTAATTCTAAATAAAAGGAGGATGATCGTTATGAGAAAAGCGGGCGCCATGACCGTACAGCGCAAGACGATCTACGATCTTCTTACGGCGACCGACGATCATCCTACGGCATCCGATATAATCGAGAGACTGAAAGCCGCGGGACACAATTTCGCTTATGCGACCGTATATAATACGCTAAAATATTTGACGGAGGAAGGTCTCATTCATGAGCTAAAACTCGAAGGAGACGCCAGCCGATACGACGCACGGACCGATGACCACCAGCATATCGTCTGCACCTCCTGCGGCAAAGTCGACGAAGTGTTCGTCGAAACGCCGCCTGAATGGCTGCAAACCATCTCGAGGCAGACGGGTTACGACATTACAGAAGAGCAGTATCTGTTCAAAGGAGTGTGCAAGTCATGCAGCAGCGCGAACAAGTCCGCTCGATAACCGATGACACCATGACGCCTAACGACTTCGTTCCGTCCGCGCCAATGCCCGGCCCTGGGGATTTCTGCGAAATCACGAACCGTATTCTGATCGTCAGCCCTCGCCCCGCCGCTCTGAGAACGTTGGTTGCCGAGCTCGCCCAAAGATGTTACGACGTTCTGTTGCTGCACCACGCCGACGATCCGCTGCTTAGCATGATTCAAGGAACGATCGTGGTCATAGACCGGACGGTTGAGCATCCCGTTTCCTCCGCCACCGCATGGCAGGCGGACGGTTCTTCGCCCGTTCTCGCGCTCGTGAACGATACAGCCTCCGGTTCTCGTCCGGGAGAGGAAACCGTGAAGTGGCCGGGTCCGATCAATGACGTGATCGCCAAAATCCAGCAGCTGTCGATCCAGTATCCTCCACTCCCCGAGGTATTGCGGAATCTATCGTTCAAGGATATCGTGCTCGATCCTGATCGTATGACCGTTACTCGCGGCGGCACGAGAGTCGACTTGACGAAGACGGAATACGACCTGCTCAGGGCGATCTTAGCTGGAGACGGCAAAGTGATGACCCGTCAAGAACTGATGAACGAAGTCTGGGGAGAATCGTATTTCGGAGGCAGCAACGCGATCGACGTGCACATCCGCAGCTTGCGCAGCAAATTGAACGACGATCCGAAGCAGCCGCGTTATATCGCGACCGTAAGAGGCGCCGGTTATCGCCTTGCCGACGATTGAGGAAAGCCCGCCGGACATCCCGACGGGCTTTCGATTTGGCTACTCATGTTCAAAATCAAGCGGAGTCCTTACATTATGCTTTATAGCTTCCGAATGTGGCTAATCTTATCCGGATTCAATACGATATAGATTTCGGAGATCAAATCCCCCTCCGCCCGGAATGTAAAGACGTTGATCGGGACCCCCTCGGAATAACAGACGATACCCGTCTGCCCGTTAACGGCGGCAATCCGATAAGCAAAACCGGGCGGAATTTTGCCGGCAACCCCGAGCAGGAACGGAACGACGCGTTCCACTCCCTGGATGGGGCGGACGGCGGCCGTAACTTTCCCTCCGCCGTCGGAATACATGGTCGCGTCCGCCTTCAGCATTCCGACCAATTGCCCGGTATTCCCCGACATGATCGCGTTCACGAATTGTTCGACCTTCTCCCGCAACGCTTCCGGCTTGAGCGGCGCCGATGCCGCGGAGCCCGCCAGCCCGGAGATCGCTCCGCGCGCGCGGCGGAAGATCTGGCGGCAATTGGCGCTGCTCTTGCCCACAATGTCGGCTATCTCGTCGTAGTCGAATTGCAGAACTTCCCTAAGGATAAATACGGCCCTTTCCGCCCAAGTCAGCTGTTGCAGAAGCAGCAAGTAGGCCGTCGATAGCGACTCTTTATGAAGATAAGACTCCGCGGGTCCGTCGAATAAACTAGACTCCTCCTCCAAGAACGGTGAAGGGAGCCATGGGCCGACATAGGATTCCCTGGTCTTAATGGAAGCCCGAATACGGTCAATGCAGCGATTCGCGACTATTTTGCATAAGTACGCTTTGCTGTTGCGAATCTGCTCCCGTTGTCCCTCGCTCCAGGCCAAGAACGCTTCCTGAACGATATCTTCCGCATCCTCGACGTTGCCCAGCATACGGTAAGCTATCGAGAACATGAGCGGCTTGTATTTCAAATAGAGCGGTTCCGTCGCCTGTTCCAATAGAGTCGCCTCCCATCGGTTTCGGTTCTATCATGCCCGTACGAACGCCGCCGGCTCGCGCGCACCCGCAATCCGATCGGCTGCGACGATCTGCTCGGCCGCTCTTATGGCGCTTGCCGCCGCGGCGTCGACCAGCATCTCCCCATGCCCGGCCCAATCGCCGGCTACGTACAATCCCTTGATCTCCGGCACGACCGGCCCGACTTCGAAAGTCGATCTTCCCATATGCGGGTAGTCGTGGACAACGGTCATATTGGGCAAGAACCGGCGGGAAACGACTTCCTTCTCCCAACCCGGATGCAGCAAGCTCATTGTTTGTTCCAGCAGCTTCTCGTCCGCCTTCGGATCTTGCTGGGACGCCCCGCTGTATTTCGTCAGATGCATCACTATTGTACCATTATCGCTAAGTCTAGCGGCCCTTGAATGATTCGAGAAAAATACAGGTTGATCTATGCCGATGGCCAAATGACGGTCAGCCGATGGCAAGCGTCGCAAAGCGAGATCCAAGCTCGCGACCAGCGACGGCTTGGCCTCTTCCTTCCACCTGCGCAGAACGGTATTTTCCGCACCCGCGACCATCCCGTACGTCAGAGCCGGAGAAGCCGTGCTGACGACATTCCTAGCCTCTACCCGTTCTCCGTCCGCGCATACAACGCCCTTTACCTCTCCTTCTACATACACGATCTCTTGGACGAAACGGCCGGTTCGTATCTCCGCGCCAGAACGAATGGCTTTGTCCCGCAGCCGATCGACGATCGTCTGCCAGCCGCCGTCCAAGTATTTCACCCCAGATTTCAGAGCGCGTTGAACCATTCCCAAGGTCGGCCCGGCCAGTTGGCCGTCGGGGTCTTGCGAGTACGTCGCGGTGCGGCACAGAGCGTAGAAAATATGGCGAACCATCGGGTCTCGAATCTCGGCTTCCGCCCATTCCCTTAAGCTTCCGCGCGGAATTTCGACCGGATTTAATCTATATAGCTTGGCAAATAAAGAGATCAGCTTGGCTTTGCTCGACCAGCCGAGAAGTTCCGAAGACAGCAAGCTCTTCGGATCGCCGGGCAACGAAGCCAGCTTCCCGTTCCATATGGCCAAACCTTTCGTCGACGGTTTGCTCCCCGTCAATGCCAAGCTGTATCGTTCGAATAACCGGTCGGCAACCCCGCCAAGATAAAGCGCATGCCCGCCAAGATTAAACAGAACGCCGTCCTTATTTTGAGTCGCCGCCCTTCCGCCCAACGAACTTCCCGATTTCTCCAATAAGACGACGGATTTGCCCGCTTCGGCCAGTTCGATCGTCGCGATCAATCCCGCCAACCCGCCGCCGATAATAGCCGCATCGTAAAGTTTCATTCCCCTCAACCTCCGTGATATGAGTTTTCGAACTTAAGTCGTGAAGGGGAACGGTTTTGTGACAACGTCAAACGAAAAAATCGAAAAAACTTGAATCGTGATGCGCAAACGCGCGCAAAGTAAACCTATTCCATAGCAAAAGGAGGCTTGAACGATGTCCAAGCAGCAAGGCCATGCAACCCAGAATACCCGAACGAAAACTTCCGACAAAAAGGGCAACCATAGCTCCGGAAAGAAATAGACAAGGAGGGGATGATCGAGATGGCAGGACGGAACAATAAGCCGGACAACGACGGACCAGCCAGCAGCCCTAGCCAGCTTGGTCAATTCGGAGACAAGCTCGCTTCGGAGAACGAAGAGGAGTTTCAATCTGCATTGGAACAAGCGTGCGAAACCGCCGAAGAACCGGATCACTAAAAAATAAATCCCCGTCGCTCAGGCGGCTTATTGCCATGCCTTAGAGACGGGGATTATATTTGAACGACGATTCCAACTGCAAACTCCCTAACGGACTTCACAGACGCTATTCATTGTAAAATGGGTTCTTTCATTTTTTACGGACACAGATGACGCTATTCCCGGAAAAACATTACTTTTGCTGCCGATTTCGGGAAATAGAGGCTATGGAGTCCGTTAGAATTTCAGATCAGCCTTTTGCATGAAATTAAGGGCTGTGGGATCCGTTAGCGCCATTAAGCGTAGATGGGCGACTTAGTGCCCTCCCGCGTTCTCGAGGAACCGTTCGCAATCGAGCGCGGCCATGCAGCCCGTTCCCGCCGCGCTGATCGCTTGGCGATATTTGTTGTCTTGCACGTCTCCGCAAGCGAAGACGCCCGGAACGTTCGTCTCCGTCGATCCCGGCTTGACGATCAAATAGCCGGTTTCGTCGGTTTCGAGTTGTCCGCCGAGAAACTTCGTGTTCGGCGTATGGCCGATCGCGACGAACAGGCCGTCCGTAGCGATCGTTTCTTCCTCGCCCGTTTCGTTGTTTCTTACTTTCAAGCCGGTGACGCCAAGCGGTCCGCTAGCGACTTCAAGCGGCGTCCGGTTGAGGCTCCAGCTGATTTTCGGATTGCTCCGCGCGCGGTCCTGCATGATTTTCGAAGCGCGCAGCTCGTTTCGGCGGTTGACGAGAACGACTTCCGACGCGAAACGCGTCAAGAAATGCGCTTCCTCCATCGCGGAGTCTCCCCCGCCCACCACGATAATTTTTTTGTTGCGGAAGAAAAATCCGTCGCAGGTCGCGCAAGTGCTGACGCCACGTCCGACGTTATCCTTTTCCCCCGGAATGCCGAGATATTTAGCCGATGCGCCCGTCGAAATAATCAGCGTCTCTGCCGTCAATTCGCCCAACCCTTCCACGGAAAGCTTAAACGGACGCTCGGACATGTCCACGCTGTTAACCCAGCCGGAACGGAATTCTGCGCCGAACCGTTCGGCTTGCTTGCGCATGTTCGCCATCAGTTCCGGACCCATGATTCCTTCCGGGAAACCCGGGAAGTTCTCGACTTCCGTCGTCGTCGTCAATTGTCCGCCCGGTTCCGGTCCTTCGATCACGAGCGGGTTCAGGTTGGCGCGAGCCAAGTAGATTGCGGCGGTCAATCCGGCAGGGCCGGTACCGATAATAATCGTTTTATGCATATCGATCTTCTCCTTATAGATGGCCTAATATAAAAAATCATACCATTCATGCGCCGAAGCATCATGAAGGTATGATGAAAATTATATGAAGGTTTCATGAAGGCGAAGATGATATCGCTATTCTATCCCTCTGCTTTCATCGCTACGGTCTAACGAGAGTACCGTCGGCTTTGCGGTCCAGCTTGTACGGTTGGTGGTAGCTCTTGCGGGACCAGCCGTCCCCGAGTAACTGCGCGGCCTTCGCTTCGTCCAGGTCAATGCCGAGGCCCGGCTTATCGTTGACGTACAGGTACCCGCCCTTGCGCTCGATCGCGCCCGGGAACGCCTCCCGCTCTTCCGGTCGGAAGTGGTTGATCTCTTGGATGCCGAAGTTCCAGATCGCCATGTCCAGATGGACACCCGCCGCCTGGTTGACAGGATCGTTCTCCCCGCCCTCCTGCCAAGCGGTACGAACGCCGAACGCTTCGCACAAGGCCGCGATCTTGCGGCAGGCGCTGATGCCGCCCGCCTTGGATACGCGAACGCGGATGAAGTCGATCAGACGCTCCGAGACGAGCTGCGTCCATTCGTGCGGATTCGAGAACAGCTCTCCGACCGCTTGTGGAGTCGCGGCCTGTTGGCGCATCTGCCGGTACCATCCGATCTGCTCGGGCGGCAGCGCGTCCTCCAAATAAAATAGGCCGTAAGGTTCCAACCGCTTGGCCAACTGAATGGCAACGATCGGTGAGACGTGCTCGTGCACGTCGTGCGTGAACTTGACTTCCGGGCCGAACGTCATCCGAAGCTGCTCGAACATATGGGGGATGGCGTTCAGGTAGACGTGCTCGTCGAACACCCCGTCGGTTTTCCAGGCGTTGACAGGAAGCTTCGCCTCCGGGCCGGTCAGGAATCCTCCGCCGCCGTAGCCACCGAGTTGGCAGCGAACGACCGTATAGCCTTCCTCGATGAAACGATACACATCCTCTTTCAATTCCGCAATGTCCCGTCCTCCGGCGTGGCCGTAACACGGAACCGCGGAACGGCATGCCCCGCCGAGCAGCATGTAGACGGGAAGGCCCGCCTCTTTGCCCTTAATGTCCCACAGCGCCATATCGATTCCACCGATCGCCGTCTGGAGCAAGGCGCCATTTCGCCAATATCCGCTTAGGCTCATCGTATTCCACAGGTCCTCGATGTTGGCGGCGTCCTTGCCGACGATGACCGGGGCGAGAAGCTGCTCGACGATCTGCACGACCGCCTCCGGATTGTACATGTCAGACACGGAGCCGATTCCGTAGAGACCGTCCTGGTCCGTCGTCACCTTAACGATCGTCCATACTCCGTCTTTTCTCGTACGAATGCATTCTACCTTCTTGATCTTTGCCATGTCCAAGCTCCTTTAGTCAAGGGACGGCCGCAGCGGCCGGACTGCAGCCGTTGCGCCCATCCCTCTCTCGATGTATGTCATCCGCGGGTCGCACTCGACGGAAGCTAGCGCATGCTATCCTAAGCGGGATGATCCGTTGCTTGACCGCCGTCAGTGCCGCCTAGACGGCCGACAACGCTTGAATCTGGACGAACTCTCCAGATCGACAGATTCCAATCCTCTCTTATCGTAACCCTATCGGCACTGTCAGGCTACCCATAATTTTGTATTGCCCGCAGGAACGAACAAGACGACGCCGTTGATCTAAGCCGGGATACGACCTGAGGAGAAGCCGACCTCGTGAGCAAGGTCGGCTTCTCCTTCGGCATTATTGTTTCTTCGATGCGAGATACGCGTCGATCTGTTTCTGCGCTTCCGCGATGATTTTATCGCGTCCGGCGTTTTTCTGCTTCTTGGTGTAATCCGCGATCGCGCCGTCGACATCCTTGGCGACGCCGTATTCGATCGGTTTGCCAAGCTCTTCGTAGAGCTGATCGCGTTTGGCGATCTCGTTCTTGATGTTGTCCTCGGCGATGAACAGACCGTCGACCGGAGAGTTAACGTTGATCGGAAGGCTGGCGAACTCCGCTTCCTTCACCCAGAAGTCTTTCTCGTACGTTTGGTTCGGGCGCATGAACTGCGGCTTCCAGAACGCCCATTGGCCGCCCCATTCCATGTAGTTACTCGTCGTGAACGTCATGCCTTCCGGGTAGACGGCCACGTCTCCGTCCAGCACGTACGTCTTGCCTTCGATGCCGTATTGGACGAGATCGTACAGCGTCTTGTCGGTCTCCATCATGTCGAGGAAGCGGAGAACGCGGTCAGGATGCTCCGAGTTGCGGTTGATGGCGAGCACGTTCGCCAGAGCGGTCCGGTTCACGAATTTCTTGTCCGGATACAGCAGGAACATCTGCTGTTTGAAAGAAGGATCGGAGAAGCCCGGATTAGCGAACGCCCACTCGTGGGACGTCATCGTGAACAGCAGCTTGCCGTTCCGCCATTGATCTTCCGCGCCTTCCTTGTCGTACATCGCGTCGCGGTTGATGATTTTGTCGTCGTACCACTTCTTGGTCAAAAGAGAAGCTTCCTTGTAAAAAGGCTGCTCCTCGACCGCCTGGATTTTTACCTCGGGATCGTTCAGGTAGAAGCCCATCTGATGGAAGCCGAGATCGACCCATTCGTCACGCGTCATAAAGAGTGCTTGGGCGGGTGTCCTCGATAACTTCTCGTTCGGGTACGCTTGTCTCAGCTCGTGCAGGAATTTGTCGACGTCTTCGATCGTCTTGACCGAGTCCGGTTCGCGGATGATGCCCGCCTTCTCCGCCAAATCCTGCCTCCAGCCCACGAAGTACCTCTGGTTCATTTTCATCGTCCACGGCAAGCCTACGATCTCCCCGTTCACGGTAGCCGCTTCCAGCGTGCCTTGCTCTTGGTACTTCTTCGTTAAGTTCGGAGCGTATTGCGGCAGCAGGTCGTTCAGCGCCATGTAGGAGCCCTTAGCTGCCATGAGTTTATATGAGAGCCAGTCACCGTCGAAGTTCAGGTCCCATTTGTCCCCCGACGCCGCCATGACGAGCATCTTGTCTTTGAAGTCGCCGAACGGGATGAAATTAACGTCGAACTTGACGTTGAGCCCTTTGGCTTTAAGGTACTCGCTGACTTTTCCCCACACCTCGTCGGTCGCCGCTTTTTTGTCGCCGCCGAAATAAAACTTCAGCGTTACCTCTTCCTCTTTGGAAGGTGACGGCGAAGCCGGCTCGGAAGCGGATGGCGACGAGCCTCCCTCGCTCGGCGGTGGAGAAGAAGCCTCCCCCTTGCTATTATTGCCCCCGCTGCACGCTGCGAGCGTCCAAGCCATAAGCAGAACGAGCGCTACTAGAAACGGTTTGCGTTGCTTAAGCATCATTTGCATTCTCTCCCCTTGACGAATTATATACAATACAGCCGAAGCTGACATTGTCATCCTTTGACCGCGCCGACCATTAGCCCTTTGACGAAATAACGCTGCAGGAACGGATAGAGGAATACGATTGGCCCGATCGTCACGACGGTTAGCGCCATCTTGATCGATTGCGACGGTAATTGGGAAGCGATCCGCTGAATATCCATCGCGTTGTTTGAGGTTTTCAGGAATTCGACGTTGGAGATCAACGTTCGAAGAAGGAGCTGGAGCGGTTGAAGTTCTTGCTTGTCGATGAACATCAGGCCCAAGAACCAGTCGTTCCAGTAGCTCAGCGAAATAAACAAGCCTATCGTCGCCAGCACCGGCTTCGCGAGCGGAACGATCAACCGCGCGTAGATCCGAAGCTCTCCAGCACCGTCGATCTTGGCGGATTCGTGCAGGTCATCCGGCATCGACAACATGAAGTTGCGAATGAGGAACATGTTGAACGCGTTGGCCAGCGGCGGCAGGATCATCGCCCACATCGTATTCTTGAGCTCCAAATAGCGGACGCAGATGATATACCACGGAACTAAGCCGCCGTTGAACAAAATAGTGATGATCGCGTAGATCGACAACACGTTGCGGTAGCGGAACGAGCGCCGGGCCATCGCGTACGCGCCCATGCTCGTCACGAGCAGCGACAGTCCCGTACCGACGACCGTGACGGTCGCACTAACAACGTAGGCGTTCACGATCCGGTTGGAGCCAAGCAACAGAATACGATAAGAATCGAAATTCAGGCTTCTCGGAATGATCGAGTATCCGTGCTGCACGATATCGCTTTCCGAACTGATCGAGCCGGAGATGACCATGACGAACGGAAACAGGCAAGATAGGCTGAAAAGCGTAACTAGCGCGATGATAACCGCCTGGCCTAGCGTAATCCTCTTGGATAGCAATTTTCTTCCCTCCGGTCTGAGATATCTGAAACTTGCGGCAAATGTTTAGAAAATCGCGGAATCTCTATCGACCTTGCGGGCGATATAATTGCTTCCCAGCACAAGCACGAACGCCACGATCGACTGCGTAAATCCCGCCGCCGAAGCCATGCCGATATCGCCCGACTTGCGGAGGCTTCGGTAGACGAACGTATCTATGACATCGGTCGTCGGGAACAACAGCGCCGCGTCGCCCACCATCGCGTAGAACATCCCGAAGTCCGCGTTCATGATCCGCCCGACCGCGAGCAAAGTCAGAATCATGATCGTCGGTCTCAGCATCGGAATGCTGATGTAACGGGTTTGTTGCCAGCGCGACGCGCCATCGATGGCGGCCGCCTCGTAATAGGAATTGTCGATATTCGTCAAGGCGGCCAAGTAGATGATCGTGCCGTAACCCGTCACCTTCCAGCGGACCGCGATCGCCAGAATCGCCGGCCATAGTCCCGCCGCGCTGTAGAAATCGATTCTCGACAAACCGATATATTCGAGGAAACGGTTAACGGCGCCGCTTTCGTAATTCATCAAGTTAAAAGCGAAGACACCGACGACGATCCACGAGATAAAAAAAGGCAGAAAAGTGATCGACTGCGCGACCCGCTTAAAATACTTGTTGCGAAGCTCGTTGAGCATGAGCGCCAATCCGACTTCGAAGATGAGCCCGACAACAATGAACATGGCATTCAACAGAATCGTGTTACGCATCGCGCGATATGCCGAATCCGAGGATAGCAAGTAGTCGAAATTGTTCAAAATCGGCTTCGCCCATCCGCTTCCGAGAATGCCTTCCTGGAAGTCGAAATTTTTGAAGGCGATGACCAGGCCCGCCAGCGGGAAATAGTTGAACAGAAGCAGCAAGGTCGCGACCGGCATAAACATCAAAAGCAGCATCCAGTTGCGCGCGAGCTCCCGGTAGACGCCGTACAGCCGCGAAGGCGCCCGGGTCGTGAGTTTCATGGCGAATCTCCTTTCTCGCTTTCGGATGGTTTAATCATATCGTCGAGGTTAGGGGGCTTCCATGAGTCAAACTTAAACTTTACCGTGCTGTTTTAGCCTGTTGCCCCGGTGTCGCTTGGGCCGTCCAAAACGCGGAAAAGCCGCCCGAAGGCGGCTTTAGTTGTCGATGCAGCTTCACGCGAGGTACTCACGATCCTTCAAGACCGCTGGAATTTCTCCCACGGCCCGATCGCGTTCCGATTGGCGATCAGAGCCGCGCCCCCCGCGTTTTCCGAGCATACGTATTGATTGTTGACGACCGCCTGCAGCGAGAACGTGCCGTCTCCGTTATCGATCCAGCGGAACTTCTCCCATTGCCCGATCGCGTTCGCCTGGGCGATCAGACTGCCCGCGCCAGCGTTCGCCGCCGACACGTATTTCCCGTTGATCTGCGCCTTCAAGGCAATCGTTCCGCCCCCGGCGTCCACGACCGCGAACTGCTCCCAACTGCCCGCGGCCGCCCGGTTCGCGATCAGCGCGGACGCTCCCGCGTTCTCGGCGGTCACGAACTGTCCGTTCACCGTCGCCTTAAAGACAATCGTCGAGCCGATCGGCGCCGATCCGCCAGGAGGGTTGCCCCCGCCTCCCGCCGTGATGATGAACGACGAGATCACCTTGTCATTGCCCGTCGCCGCCAAGTTCGGGTTGTCCGCCGTGAACGTCCAGGACTGCCCGTCGAATGCGCCGTCCGCGTACGCCACGACCGTCACGCCGGCTGGGACCCGGATCGAGGAGATCGAATCGTTGGCGATCCCCGCGGCCTGCATCTGCGTTATGTTGTAGCTTCCGGGAGGCAGAGATACGCCCTTTCCTCCGTAGTTGGCGTCCGGGTAGAAAGTCGGCATCGGACCGATATATGCACCAGCCTTGCCGAGCGTCCTGACCGCGCCGTTAAACGTCGCCGTCTTCGGTCCTTCGTTCCTCGTCCCGGTTAACGTCTCGAATCCGTAGGCGCTTAGCTTTTTCGCCGTGCGCTCGACGACGTACGTTGCGTTCGGAGTCGTAGAGAACGATAGCTCGCCTGCAGACGAAGTCAGCACGATCGCGTTGTCGGTCGCTCTGCGCACTTGCGCTTCCTGCGTCCCCCACGGATTGACGACTTTGGCCGCGTTGCCGTACAGGCTTTTGACCCCGACATATTTGATCTCGCCGTTCTCCTTCTCCGAACTGACGAGGAACCCGCCGCTCGCAAGCAGCGTAAACTTGCCGTCGAACGACGAATCGCTCGGCACGGCTGGGAACACCCGGATCTTGTCGTTATAGCTTTGCAGCAGCGATTCGTTCATCGCAAGCAAGTGAACGCCGACGTATTCGAACTCCCCGTTCGTATTGGTCGTTCTGCCGTTCGGATAGTCCTGATACCGTTGCAGCATCATTTTCATCCCGAGGTTCGCTTCGTTCCCGAGCCCGAGCCTGGCGGCCTGGATCGGCGCCGGGTCCCAAACATTGTTGCCTCCGTACGGATACGGACGGGAATTGTAGTTATTGACCAGCATTTGTTGATCGGGCGCACCGATTCCGGAGACCGAATAAGGCCAGGCGAGCTCCAATATGACGTTCTCGTTATTGCGGTTCTGCGACAGTGGCGGGGAGTGCGGATAATATTTGCCCGGATCAGCAGGATCGACGGGATAAGCGACGAGGTTGTTCAATATATTTTGCCATTGCGTCCGCAACGAAGCGTCCAGCCCGAGCGCCTGGCTCGTCTGGATCGTCACCGGGAACAACGCCCGGATCGCGGCGAGATCGGTGATCGCGTTCCTCACGTTCCAATGCTGCTCGTGAACGTTGGACGAGGCCATGAAATATTTCCCGGTTCCCGAGTCGTAAGACAGCATGCCCGCGTAGAACTTCGCGGCCTCCTTCATGAACGGATAAGCTGTACCGCTCAAATACGACGAATCGTTCGTGTATTTGTACTGCGCGTACATGTTCAAGGCCGCTTCGGCCGCCGTGGATAACGTATTTTTCGTGTAATCGCTGTTGATTGTGCCGCGCGCGTTGCCGTCCCATCCCATCGTCTCGGGCACCCAAATGCCGTCGATCCCGTAACGGGTCATCGTGTAAGATTTCAAGACGTTAAAATTGCGGCTGTACAAGTTGTTGAAGATGTTGACCATCTCTGCATGGTTGGACGCGAGGAAGGAGTGGTATACGTCACGCTGATTCCAATACCAGTATGCATAGCTCCACTTGTTGCTGTCGTCGTCGCGGACCGCGCTGAACGCTCCGTTAATGAAATGGAACGGATAGTTGGCGAACCCGCCCGCCGCGATCATATATGTGCCGAGATAATAGAAGTTTTCCAGATAATTCGCGTCCCCCGCGGCATTGGAGTAACGGACGAACGATCTGGACCAGAAGTCGTGCCACCAATTTTTATATTGAGTGAACGTGGAGTTATATCCAGTGCCCTTGACATCGTTCAGCAACGCTTTCGCCCGATTGACGGAGTCGTTGCCTGGCGCGTTCAGCCTGCTGGCACTGGCGATCCAGATCGTATACGCGGACGAAGGCGCGATGTTCAGCCGCACTTTCCGAGAGTCGACGGTCTGGGTCGTGAAGCTCGCTCCCTCGACCGTCGCCGCGAGCGTATAGCCGAACTTGTTCGCGTCGGTCTGCCCCCGGCTGAACCCGGCCACGGTCGGATCGGCGAAGGTCGAGACGGTCCGCCAGGTGTTGATGTCCGGCACGTCTCCGCCGCTGAAGTTGCTTACGTCCCATAGGCTGAGATCGAGAGAGACGCTCGATACGCCGGACCGGGAATCCTCGACATGGATGCCGATTACCTCGGAATTCGGCGATCCCATGATCGTCACGGTACGATCAGAGCCGTATTTCGTCGTCACCGTGCCGTCGTAGAGGTTAAGCCGCTGTTGATAGGACGAATACGACGCATCCAACCCCGGATTCGTATACAGGTCGATCAAGCCTTGGGACGCGAACCCTTCCTGCGACGCGTCGACTCCCGACACCTGCATCGTTAGCCCGCCCGTTCGGTTCCAGACCATCGCCCCGACCCGTCCGTTGCCTACAGTCAGCCCGCTTTTCGGCTCGGTCGTCGGAGCGTTGTACACGATGTCGTGCTGGGAAAGATACGAAGCATAATCCACGTTTAACGTGCCGGTGCCCGTATTGAAGGAATGGCCATTCGGGCTGGCTTTCACTATTCCTGCCGGCAAAGCGCTTAAGACCAGCGTCGCCGCCAGGACGAACGATGCAGCCGCGCGGGCCGCTCTTCTTTGCATAACCGCGTTCATAAACATGCCTCCTTTGGATTTGGACCGTCTTCGAACCGAATACCGAAACCTATTCGAACTCATTTTCACCTCCTGTCACTATCATGCCGTAATGTAAGTGCTTACAAAATAGAATTCCTTTATCCGCCAACGTCTTGTTGATTTCTTAATCCTATCTTTTCCGACATAAAAATCATATGAGGCGATCTTAAATTTTCCTGTATGTGGCTATCCTCTATTGCTCACCAACGTGGATTCGGTGACTGTAACGGTCTGGCAGACCGTTTGAGAGGCGAGTTACCGGGTTTGGCACGCTGTAACGGTCTCGCAGACTGTAAGAGAGGCAAGTTGCCGGGTTTGGCACGCTGTTACGGTCTGGCAGACTGTAAGAGAGGCGGGTTTCCGGGTTTGGCACGCTCTAACGGTCTGGCAGACTGTATGAGAGGCGAGTTGACGGGTTGGGCTCGCTGTAACGGTCTCGCAGACTGTAAGAGAAGCGAGTTACCTGGTTTGGCACGCTCTAACGGTCTGACAGACCGTAAGAGAAGCAAGTTACCTGGTTTGGCACGCTCTAACGGTCTGGCAGACCGTATGAGAGGCGAGTTACTTGGTTTGGCACGCTCTAACGGTCTGGCAGACTGTAAGAGAGGCAAGTTGCCGGGTTTGGTACGCTGTAACGGTCCGGCAGACTGTAAGAGAAGCGAGTTACCTGGTTTGGCACGCTGTTACGGTCTGGCAGACTGTAAGAGAGGCAAGTTACTTGATTTGGCACGCTGTTACGGTCTGGCAGACTGTAAGAGAGGCAAGTTACTTGATTTGGCACGCTGTTACGGTCCGGCAGACTGTTAGAGAGCCGAGTTACTTGGTTTCGCACGCTGTTACGGTCTGGCAGACCGTAACAGAGGCGAGTTGCCGGGTTTGGTACGCTGTAACGGTCTGGCAGACCGTTTGAGAGGCGCGTTACCGGGTTTCGCGCGCTATAACGGTCTGGCAGACCGCAAAAGAGGCGCGTTACCGGGTTTGGCTCGCTGTAACGGTCTGGTAGACCCTTAGAACGCCCATTAACGCGGATTCCGGCGGCTGTTACGGTCTGCCAGACTCTCGGCTTGGGCTACTCGACAGAGAAAAATAGAAATCAAGCAAAGGTGCAAGCTCTGAGGGGGATCTCCCCTTCAAACTTGCACCTTCCGCAAAATGGCTATTGATGGCTCGTCGGATGATTGGCCGTCGTCGGGATTTCCCCCTTGAACATCCGATTGATGTCGCCCGTGAGTCGTAGATAGAAGTCCGACGAGACGGCCACGCCGTCCGCATCCAACGCGAGGAAGTATTGGTTCGTCGGAATCATCGAACTGTTCTCGGCGGCCTTGGCGATGGCCGTGCCTTCGTCGTATTCGTCGAACATCGCGACGTAACCGGTGGAGATGCCGAGCGTCTTCATATTGTACGCTTGCCTCCACATGAAATCCCCGTGAACTCGCGGAATCTCGTTCTTCGGTCCGCCGGTCATGTTCGACCACGCGAAGCCGGGCCAGATGACCGGCTGGTAGGCGATGTTGCGCTGCTGCGTATACGCGAAATCCGGAGCCCATTGGTTCGTCTTAAAGGAATCGGCGTCCGCGAGTTTTCCGAAACGGCCGACGAACCACGGGGATAACATATCGAGCGAATCGTATACGCTCTGGAATCCCGGCTTGGAGTCGTTATTCCCCGTCCGCCAATAAGTCGGAACGCCGCCGATGACGTAGATGCCCTGATTTTTGAACCAGCTGATGAGGTCGGCATGCTCCGCCGCTGTTCCCGGACGGTCGGTGAAGCCGATTCCCCAGATGCAGACGACAAGCTTGCCGTTCTGCTTGGCGTAAGCGGACGAAGAGGTCAGATGCATGGCATTCACGACGTTCGTCGTCCAGTCGTGCTTAACGGCCTTCGCCCAATTGCTCGCGTTCATGCCCGTTATGTCGTACATAACGTAGAATTTGCGGTCGTACGCCTCGGCTGCGTTCTTAACCTTGACAGCAACGCTGTCCCGGTTCGTCCTCCAGTTGTTCGGCGCGTCGCTCTCATCTGCTCCAAACCGCTGCAGCGCGGCACCGTCGATGTTGTAAGTACGCATCCATTCGAAGTGCTTGTTGACCGTCTCCTGATTGTAGGACGAGAACAGCTTCGCCTGGGTGCCGTTGCCGAGATTCGCCAGATTCGTCTGATAGAGCTTCGAATATTCCCGAAGATCGGGGTACAGCTCGAAGTTGACGTTGGACCCGGCGGTCGGCGCGCTGCTGTTCTTGGACCAGTGTATCCATCCCCCGTTAGGGGAACCGTCCCCGCTCGCATTGAACCAGCCTTGGTAGCCCGCAAATAGCTTGCCTACGACATCGCCTCCGGTCGGTGGGGCAGATGCGCCGAACTTAAACCATTTGAGGTTAAATAGATTACCCGTGCCGCCCGTAAATTTCAAGTAAAGATCATGCACACCCGCCGCGTTGCTCACGGCGCACGTCACCGTCGTCCAATTCTGCCAGCCGCCCGTTCCCGGCACGACACACGTGCCCGCAAGCGTGCCGTTCAGGCTGTCCAAGCGAATCTCGATGTTGCCGCCCGACGCATTGCTCGCCACTCGGGCTTGCATCGAAGACGCGCCGCTGCCAAAATCGACGCCGTTGAATACCAGGTAGTCGCCGTTATCGATGAAACCGACGTTCTGGCCTCCCTCGCTGGAAGCTTCCGTCTGAATGCCCGATTGCGCGCTGTACGACGCCGCTTCGATCTGCGTGAACGCGGATAGGCCCGACGCTCCTCCGAACTTGAACCAGAGGACGTTAAACAGATTGCCCGCGCCTCCCGTAAACTTCAGGTAGAGCGTATGCGTTCCGCTCGGGTTGCCGGTTATTCCGCAGCTTACGGTCGTCCAATTCTGCCAGCCGCCGGTCCCCGGCACGACACATGTACCTATTAGCGTGCCATTCAAGCTGTCCAACCGGATCTCGATGTTGCCGCCTCCGGCATTGCTGGCCACCCGCGCCTGGAACGACGACGCTCCACTGCCGAAGTCCATCCCGGCAAAGGCGATGTAGTCGCCGTTGTCGATAAACGCGACATTCTGGCCGCCTTCGCTGGAAGCTTCCAATTGAATGCCAGATTGGCTCGTGAAGCCAGAAGCCGCGGTCTGCGTGAAAGCCGATGCCGCTAACGCCCGGGCAGGGGCAAGCGAGAGGGAACCGGCGATCAGAATCGCGACAAGCGCGAGAATGGCGATGGCGCCTCTTCCCGCTTGAAACCGATAAAACATCATTAATTCCTCCTTTAATCTTTGGAATGGAGGGGCTCCGTCTTGATCGCGACTGCCATGCACGGTTCGCCGCCTCGCCCTAATCGTACACCACCGGACGACCGAAAAGTAGGAGGCAATCTAGTCATTTTCCATGAAATATTTATCCGCTTGCCGCGCTTACTTGGCGATCGACCGGCTCTCCTCGCCATCGCTCTCGTCTTCTCCGGACATCACCAGAATCGGATGGCGGAGCGTAATTTTCGTTCCTATATCCGCCCCCGATTCGATCTGCAGCTTATACGAGTTGCCGAAATTCAGCTTAAGTCTTTCATTGACGTTGCGCAGTCCGACACCTTGGCGGCGGTTGCCCTGCCCTGAAGTCTTCTCCGCGTTCAACTGCCGCAGCACGGTCTCCGGGATGCCCTTGCCGTTATCCGTAATCTCGATGACGATATCTTGGCCCTCGACGTAACCGGACATAATGACTTTCCCTTTCTCAAAATTGTCGCGAATGCTATGCTGGATCGCATTCTCCACGAGCGGCTGCAGCAGAAGCCTCATAAAAGGCAGCGACAGCATCTCGTCGTCGAAGAAATACAGAAAACGCAGCGGCATTCCCATCCGCGCCTGCTCGATTTGAATGTATGCCTTGACCTGCTCGACCTCGCGCCCGACCGTCGTAATGTCCTTGCCTTGATTCAGGCTGAGCCGCAGTAGGTTGCCAAGCGCGGACACCATCTCACCGATGTCGCTGCGACCGTGATTTTCGGCTTTCCAGCGGATCGATTCCAGCGTATTGTACAGGAAGTGAGGGTTGATCTGGTGGCTGAGCACCTGAAGCTCCAGTTCCTTCTTTTTCCGTTCGGAACGGGTGGTCTGCTCGATCAACGCTTCGATCTTCCGGACCATGCTTTCATACCCTCGATACAGCCAGCCGATCTCGTCCTTGCGCGCGGAGAGCGGGACTTTATGCTCGAAATCCCCATTTTCGAGCTTGCGCATCAACCGCACGAGCCTAGCGACCGGCTGCGTGAAGTTCAAGGTAATATATATGACGACGCCGACGGAGCAAACGAGATAGACGCCCATGAACACGACAAGCAGGTTGTTCATGGCCTTGATCGGCTGCGTTAACGCATGCAGCGAAGTCATGCTGACGATCGTCCACGGTTCGTTATCCATTTTCATGAAGGTCACCAGCTTGTTCTCGCCGTCCATCTTGAGCGTTTCCGCGCCTTCGGACACCCGGCTTCGCAGCTTCATGTAGTCCTCCGACGGAATGAGCCTCCCTGTCCATTCGTTCTCCTTGGAATCGAACAGCACGGTGCCGTCGCGATCGACGATCAAGAATTTCTGTCCTTCCATCCTTTTGGACGGCGAGAAAAACCGGCGAAGATGGTCTTCGGCCAGATCCGTTACGATCAATCCTCTCGGAACTCTATCGTACAGTCCCGTAAACCGCTTCACATAAGAAAGAAGGGGCCTCCCGTACAGCCCCTCTTTCGGCATGGTCAAGTGCCAGGTCGGCACGACGCTGGCGCTCGACCTTCGGAACCAACTTTCGTCCTCGATCGATGTCGATTCTCCCATCGTATTCATATAGGTCGGATAGAGGGACGGCTTCATCGGGAATACCCGAAAACGAAGCGCGTCCACTTGCGGGATTTTCATGTACACAAGCGCAAGCATATTCTCCGCGAATGTCTCTTCTTCTTCCGGGTTGCGAGGCTCTCGTTCGAGCCATTGCTGCACGAATTTATTGCCAATGACATCGTTGACCTGATCGTTAAGCTGCCCGAGATAAGTCTCGAAATTCTCTTTTGTCTGCTGCAGATAAGTCATCGAGAACGTAGCGTTGGCGATCTGAATCCCTTCGACCGATTTCATGTAGGAGTAATACGCGAAGACGAAAAACGGAACGATCGTAATCGCGAAGAAGATGAGGATCATCTTGTTCCGAAAAGAAGAAGCCAGATTCAAGGAACCTTTATTCATCGGTGATTCCCCTCTGTCTCCGATATTCCTTCGGCGTGATGCCGGTTTGCTTCTTGAACAGCTTCGTGAAATGAACGGGATCCTTATAGCCGACCAAATAGGAAATTTGATAGATTTTGTGCTGAATGTCGCCCAGCATCTCCTTCGCTTTCGCGATTCGCACGTCGGTCAAGTCATCGAGGAACGTCCGTTTTTTCTCTTTTTTGAACAGTTTGCTCAGCCATACCGGCGTGACGTGCACCTCATCGGCGACGATCTGCAGGGAAAGGTTCTCCGCGTACCTGGCGCGGATGATCTTCTCAGCTACACGCACGATCTGGCTCGGCGTTGACGGAAGCTTGCGAAAGTCCGCGGCCATGGCGAGCAAGTACTCTTCCGCTTGCTCCCGGAGAGACTCTAGCTGGTCGTATTGCTCCAGCCTATCCCAGATGAGAATCGGATTCCGCTCCCAGCTCCGGTCCGGCCACCCCGCCGCCGAGGCTTGACGGAAAATACCCATCAGCCACTTGAAGATTTGCTGTTGGATGTCCTTCAATGGTCCGTACCCCCAGCTCTGGACCATGTCGACGAAACCGTTCATAGATGCGACGATCTCCTCGTCGGAGCCGTACCGGACGAGGTCGATCACTTCGCCCGGCTCGTATAGGGACGGCTCCATGCGTTCGTTATCCGCTCCCCCTCCATGTTTGGAGAAAACCCGGTTTCCTCCGTAAATGATTTTCTGCTCCAGCATTTCCCCCGATTCCATGTACAACTCATGGATCAACTTAAGCATCTTGGGCGCACTGGCGATGCCGATACTGGCTTTGACCTTGACGAATTCGTTGATCCTTCTCAAGATGACGTCCGCCAGCGATTTTACCCGTTGTACGCTGTCCGGCTGCCCGCAAGAGAAGACCGCGACCCAACGGGATAAAGAATCGCGGAACAACGCGAACGGCTCGACGAATTCCTCGCCGATCGTCTGGTTGACGACATTGCCGATGCCGAACAGGACGAGCTCCTTCTCGTTGGCGAAAGTTCGCCGGTTCGCGATCGCTTTCAGATCGTCGGCCTCTACGATCATAAGCAGATGAGGGTTCGCCCCCATCCATTCCAGCTTCAATGCTTGCAGCCGATGGGCGAAACGCGTCTCCTTGTAAGGGTCGTATTCGTGCTCGACCAACTCCCGCAGCAGCTCTTCGCGCAGCTTCGGCTCGGCTAGCTGCATCTGGCTTCGCATCTGCGACTGGTTCATCTTCTCCGTTCTCTCCAGCGCAATCTGATCCGCCGCCCGGCGTACGATACCGTTAAGTTCGTCCGTGTTGATCGGCTTCAGGATATAATCCATCGCCCCCAGACGCATGGCCTGCTTGACGAGCTCGAAATCGTCGTATCCGCTGATGACGACCGCTTTCCACGGATCGTCGATCGTATGGCAAAGAGAAGCCAGAAACTCAAGGCCGGACATCCGGCTCATCTTGATGTCGGTCAAGATGAGATCAGGCTTCCGGTCTAATGCCAACAATAAGGCCGTGTCCCCGTCGTCCGCCGCGAACACTTCCTCGACTCCGTAATCCTGCCAAGGAATCCGCTTGCGCAATCCTTCCCTAATCTCGAATTCATCGTCCACGATTAGCACTCTCAACGCGACCATCGCCTTTCCGTCCGCAGAGTTAGTGTCCACCGGTATGCCCGAGTCGTTTCTCTCGGTTTTTATGTTATCAGTAACCGCTTACATTCACATCATAACCGAATCACGAACAAGATTGCACGGGGGCGATTGCAAACTTTCTTGTTAATTTATAACTTGCTTCCAGGAGTGGACGGGCGCCCATCCGAGCAGGCTCTTGGCCAGACCGTTGGAGACGATCGCTTCCCTTCCCGCGAACGTCTTGCGCCTATCCTCTACGTCGGGATAGAACCGGTCAAGCAAGCTCTCCGAGGGAATATCGCTAAACGTATCATCGCTCGTCACGTTTAACGCACGGAATTCTCCGCTATCGGACTCCAGTGCGGCCAGCGTCGCGGAGACGGCGTCCCGGATGTCGACATAGCTCCATAATATGTGCTTGTATTGTTGAGGTTTGCCGATGGCGTGCCGTTCATACTCCGATGGAGCCACGATCATGGAATAACGGAGCGCGATGGCTTGAAGGCCGCTTCTTCTGGAGAACATAGCGGCTGTCTGCTCGCAGACGGACTTCGATAAGCCATAACATTCTTGAGGCAGCAGAGGATGATTCTCGTCCAATGGAAAATAAAGAGGAGAGGAGGGCGCGGGAGCCCATGCGAAGCCGTAGGCCGATTCGCTCGATCCGGTCACGACCTTGCCGATGTCGAGCAGTGAAGCCGCCTCCAACACGTTATAGGTCGAAATCGTATTATTGGCGAAAATCCTATCGAACGAGTAGCCGAGCGGCGCGGGAATCGCCGCCAGATGGACGACCGCATCGGACCCGCGAAGAGCTCCCGTCACTTGGCCAAGGTCGGACAGGTCGACTTGCAATTGCCTGCACTTTAATCGATCCGACCGTCTCGTATCCAGAGACGTTACCTCGTATCCCCTTCGCTGGAGTTGTTCGGCGACCCATGTCCCGAGCTTGCCGCTGCCTCCCGTGAGCGCGATCTTATTCATCTTATGTACGTCCCTCCATTCCATACTTGCAAGACTTTATCTTATCTTTCACTAAGACGGGGAACAATGAGACGATTTTAAACAATCGAGTGCATCCTTGGCGACCTTCGTTCCGCTCAGGCTTCGCCGAATCGAGCCAGGCTCTGGACGAGATTGTCGCGGGCCCAGCGAACGTGGTCTTGGTTTCCGTACTGCCGATACGTGCACTCGACATGCATGATGAGGTCCAAGTAGAGATCGTAAAGTTTCCTTCTCTCGATCTGCGCCGGGGTGAAGGGCGGCATCCCGTAACCCGCCATGAACGCGTCCGAACCGTGGAAGTGGCCGAAGTAAAACTCCATTAGCGGGTCGCCCCAGATCGCCCGCTCGAAATCGACAATACCGGATACTTGTCCGTCCTTCACGAATATATTGCCGTCCCATAGATCCCAATGAAGCAGCCGCGGTTCGGTGACTTCCTTCAGGACGTCAAGCCGGGCCTCGATTCGTCTCTCCAGCTCGGCAAGGTCGATCGGCCATTCTACACCCGCGTCGCGGCCGTCTGCGATCACGCCGCCGATCATCTCGGCGAAGGCGTCCCGCCAAGAACCGTCCGACGGCCGGGCATAGAAACCGAACAGGGTGCCGGAAACCTCGTTGATGCGGCGGTTGATCTCCCCCAGGCGACGGTAGATCCCGTCCAGCTGTTCGGCGGGCATCGTTTCTCTGATCTGATTTAATGGTTTACCTTCGATAAAATCCATTATGAAATAATCGACCGGGATCAGTCCCTTGGACGTGTCGTAAGCGTAAATACGGGGAACGGGAACGTCCTCCATCTTGTCGAACCGCCTCATGGCCTCCACTTCGGACTTCATCAATCCAATTTCGCAGCGCATGAGCTTCACTTCCGAGGACGGACTCGCCTTCAGTACCGTTTTCCGCCCGTCATCCAGTTCCAGGACGTATGCACTGTTCGCCCATCCATCGTGCATCTCGGCGCTGCCGAGAAGCCCGCAACCGAACGTCTCGCGGACGACCTCTCGTAGCTGGTTATCGGGTAGCTTCGTTTTGTAGATTCCTTGCATGTCAACCAACGCCTCCTCTTATGACTATCCGGGCACCCGCCAGACGCACTTCGACATCGCATGCAAAAAAACGCTGAAGGAATACCTTCAGCGTCCTCTTATCGAATTCCTGCTTAGCCGATCGCCTTATTGATCGCTTCCAGAACGCGGTTCGATTGAAACGGCTTTACGATAAAATCTTTGGCTCCGCTTTGGATCGCCTCGATAATCAGGTTTTTCTGCCCCATCGCGGAGCACATCACGATACTGGCACCCGGATCGAGCTTGCGGATTTCCTTCACGGCCTCGACGCCTTCCATGACGGGCATCGTAATGTCCATCGTCACCAGATCGGGTCTGACCGCCTTATATTTTTCAACCGCTTCAAGGCCGTTCTCCGCCTCGAAGACGACTTCGTGACCAGCTTTGATCAATATGTCCTTCAGCATGGCTCTCAGAAACGCGGCGTCGTCGACTACCATAATTTTTGCCATTCGCTAGACCTCCCGAGCATAATGCTTCATTTACATCATACTCGTGACGTCTAAACAAATTCTGAACAACGCGGCGAACCGCGCGCGCAACGTTCTCTGGCAGTCCCGACCGCCTTTATCTGCTTGCCCCGCCTCCGCCGGACGATCCGCCCCCGCCTTTTCCGCCGCCGAACCCGCCGCCCGATCCGCCGCCTCTTCGTCCCAGCATATTAAGGAACGCGAAGGTGATGGCGCCGCCCGTCAGCTTGAAGTCGAGAAAGATCAGGAACACGATAACGAGTCCGATCGCAACCTTCATATAGCCCGGAATGCTTGCGAAAAGATTGTTGCCGTCTTCTTCGTACAGAGGAGGCATATCCTCGTCCGTTACGCCCGATGCATCAACCCCATATTCGTCGGCGACCTGCTGAACGATCGCGCTTTGCGTCTGGGAGAAAGCCAGACCAAGCCTTCCGGAATCCCGGTTAGGTACGAAATATTGATCCAGAATCGCTCCCGCTTTGCCGTCGGGAATTCGGCCTTCCAGCCCGTAGCCGACTTCGATGCGAACATGCCCGTCGTCCGCGGAATATAGCAGCAGTACGCCGTCGTTCCGCTCCTTGCCACCAAGTCCCAGCTTGCGAAACGTAGCGACCGCCGTCTCTTCGATCGTCCTGCCCTTCAGAGAGGCGACGGTGACGATGCCGACTTGCGCCGTCCCCGTCGCTTGTTTCAGCCAGACAGCCCGGTTGTACAGTTCGTTTTTCGTAGACGAGGAAAGAACGTTGCCCCCGTCTTGGACGTAAACGCCGTAGTCCATCTGGGCCGAAGCCCCCGAGGAAACGGCGAATAGGCCAAGCAACAGCATCCATAATCCGACCGCGGCTCTCCAGCGATGGCGAGCCATGGTCAGAATTGGACTTCAGGCACGGTTTCCGCGCCCGGCGCCGCCTTGAACAAATCTTTTTTCTCGAAGCCGAACATCGAAGCATATAGGGCCGCCGGAAACTTCTTGATCTTCGTGTTATAGGTGGTTACGGCGTCATTGTAATCCTGGCGGGCGACCGCGATGCGGTTCTCCGTGCCGGACAGCTCATCCATAAGTCGAGTGAACTGCGCGTCCGCCTTCAGGTTCGGATAGTTCTCCACGACGACGAGCAAGCGGGAGAGCGCTCCCTCCAGCTCCGCGTTGGCTGCCGACTTCTCCGCCGTTGTCCCCGCTCCCGCAAGCTTGCTCCGCGCGTCGGCGATGGCCTGGAATACTTCCTTCTCGTGAGCCGCATAACCTTTGACCGTATTGACGAGGTTCGGAATCACGTCCTCCCGTCGCTGAAGCTGCGTATCGATCTGCGCCGCTTTATTGTCTACGGCCGTCTCGGACGAAACAAGCCCGTTGTAGGACCCCACCGCCGAGAAAATCACGATCAACGCGATTGCCAATACGACTATCCATGGGATCAGAGAACGTTTCATTCGGATCTCTCCTCTTCTAACTCATCGTATCCGTTAATAATCAACTCCAGCTTGCCCGTCTCAGGATGGATCAAGAAACCATGCACGGGCACGAACGACGGGATCAGAGGATGCTTGCGAATCATCTCGGCGCTGTGTCTAACCCCGTCCTCGGGCTTGTCGAAGCCTTTAAGAAAACGTTCCATACGAATTCCGGAGTTTTCCAGAGTGGTCAACACAGCATCGGAAATTCCGTTTTTCTTGAACTTCGCGACGAGCGCGTCGGAATCGAGCTTCGTCATGCCGCACCCATGGTGGCCGATGACGAGCACTTCTTTGGCGCCCAACTCGTGAATCGCGACTAAAATGCTTCGCATGGCGCTCCCGAACGGTTGGGTCAGAATGGCGCCGGCATTCTTGATAAACTTCGCGTCTCCGTTGCGCAGGTTCAGCGCTTTGGGAAGCAGCTCGACGAGTCGTGTATCCATGCAGGTCAGAATGGCCACTTTTTTCTCCGGGAATTTGTCCGTTAAATATTGCTCGTACTGTTTTTCCTCTACGAAACGTTCGTTGAATTCCAAGATGTCGCTTACGAATGACATAAATCAGTCTCCCTTCACTTCATTGCCCGGGCAGTCTATCCAAGGCAAACCCAGTCCTCTTTTTAGTGTATTTCGATTTTCCGGAAAATGCAAAATTGCTGTGGTTGCGAAATGAATACCGAGCGGGGCGGGGTTGGGTTATAATGGGAATATCCCAAACGAAACGGGGGCGTGTTGACGATTGGCCAAGGCGAAAATTTTTATTAGTTCAGTCAACGAAGACGGACTTAAACGCCTGCGCAAGGAAGCGTTCTCCGAATTGCGGGCGCTCGGGCACGAGCCGATGATGTGGGAGGAAAACCTCGGACCCTGGCCGGCGGGCACCGACCCGGTCGTGAAATGCTTAGAGGCGGTCGACGAAGCCGATATTTTCCTGCTCTTCGTCGGGCAGCGCGGAGGCACCTACTACAAGAACGTACAGCGAACCGTCACCCACATGGAATTCATCAAGGCGTACGACAAAGGCAAAACGATACTGATTTTCGTCGATACGAACGTGAAAGCCGCTTTTTTCGGCGGAATTAAACGATGGATGGACGAGTTTCTTGAGCAATACATAGACGAATCGAACCATCCTCCGTCTCCCGACGCGATGATGTCGGCGCTCAAGCAAATTCCCGGCATCCCCGGCCATATCGACCCTTACGTCTGGTTTCTGCTCCATGATCTGAGTATTCGCAACGTCTATTTGGACGACCTCTCCCTAGGGGTCACGATCGATTGGAAATCGTATTTCAGCGACTTGCTGCGCCGGGGTTCGATGCTCCTTCCGCTGCAGTATTCGATAATCGAGAACGGCAAACGATTGGAGCAATCTGAAGAGGCTTTCCGATTGCTATCGGAGCTTTCGGCGTTTATGCAGACATCCGAGGGCATCGATTACGAAGCAATTCTAAAGGCGATTATGCATAAAATGGGCGGAGGGATAATCGAGCAGCGCTACGGACAGTATATGGCCGAAACGATCGGCTCGTACAAAGCGTGCATAGGGGCAACGCTATACGTCCACGAGAACGAAAAAATGAAATTCGTCGCCAAGTACGCGGACGTCGCCTGGAACCGGTCGTTCCGGCTGGACGATAAAAGTTCGTACGTTGCCCTGACCTTCCATTTGGACAAAGATACCGTTCATTATACTCAAGCGAAGCAAATGTTCTACTGCTGCTTCAAGTACGGAAGCTTCGTACTCACCTTGCACTTTCCAGCCGATCCGGACTGGGATAACCGGAAGTACGTGCTCTACCAGGAAAGCGTAAACGATGCTATAATAAATAAAAATCCTTACTTGGTCGTCTTGATCAAAACGATATTGGGAGGTTATCTGAGATGAGCGTATACGTGTCCAAAAACGGCAAAATCAGCCTCGCAATCGGGGAGCAGCCGAAAGATGCGCTTCTGTTCGCTCCTTCCAAGAAGTCGTCGGCTGAGCTCGTTCACGAGGATTTATCCGCTTGGAAACTAACCAATTCCTTCATTCAGGAACGTTTCGCCAAGGCTACGCAGCGCCAATAATCCGCATATGACTACCCGCAAGTCCTCGCGACTTTGCGGGTATTTTTGTTTTGGCGATGGTGGGGGAGCTTTATGGCGCGAGTCCGTCCGCCATTGTCGCTTTTTGCGACGATGAGAGAGGATGCGGCGCGTGTCCGTCCGCCATTGTTGCTTTTTGCGACAATGAGAGAGGATGCCGCGCGAGTCCGTACGCCATTGTTGCTTTTTGCGACAATGAGAGAGGATCCGGCGCGAGTCCGTACGCCATTGTTGCTTTTGCGACAATGAGAGAGGATGCGGCGCGTGTTCATACGCCATTGTTGCTTTTTGCGACAATGAGAGAGGATGCGGCGCGTGTCCGTCCGCCATTGTTGCTTTTTGCGACAATGAGAGGGGATGCCGCGCGTGTCCTTCCGCCATTGTCGCTTTTTGCGACAATGAGAGAGGATGCGGCGCGTGTCCTTCCACCATTGTTGCATTTTGCGACGATGAGAGAGGATGCGGCGCGTGTTCGTCCGCCATTGTTGCTTTTTGCGACGATGAGAGAGGATGCCGCGCGAGTCCGTCCGCCATTGTTGCTTTTTGCGACGATGGCAGGAGGTGCGGCGCGCTGATCAAAAAGGCTTGCCCCACGTCATGGAGACTGGGGCAAGCCTTTTTGCGTTTACGTTGTTATTTCGCAGCCGATCCCGACGTTTCCGGGGTCGCCGACGGCTTTGCTCCGTCTATGCGCGGAGCCTTGAAGCCGCCATGGTGGCGTTCTCCGCCGAAGCCGAAGCCTTTGCCGTTCACGAAGTCTTGGGCCATTTTCTCCACGTCCCCCAGGCGCTTGTCCGCTTGTTCTTGCGTCAGCGTTCCCGCTTGCACCGCCACGTTGAGGTCGCTCTCGATCGCCGCCTTCTGGGCGTCGATCAGCTTTTGAACGTCCACGCCTTTGTCGGCGGCCAAGTCGGCAAGCGTCTTCCCGGCTTTAAGCTGCTTCATGAGCTCCTCTTCGGTCAGCCCGAGCGTATCCGCGACCGCCGTCAATCCTTTTCCGCCCGCCATAAAACCTCCGCGCTTGTCCGCTTGCGGCTTGGAATCGATCAAGCTGTCCAGATTGTCGGCGAATTTCTGTTTCTGCTCTTCCAGCTTCTTGTTGTAGCTCTCGGTCATCGCGCTCTTCAGGCTCTCCCTGCTCACGCCCTGTTCCTCGGCGATTTGTGCCAGCGTCAGGCCCGCATCGAGCTTCTCTTTATATGTTTCCTTATCTAGCTTAAGTAACTTGAGCACATCATCTCCGACGATCGCTCCGCCGCGGAACTCGAAGCCTCCGCGATGCATCCGATCTCCGCCTTTGAAAACTCTGTCCACCGCCTCCGTCTTCGCGTCCGCATTCCCGGACGAAATCCCGGAAGTTGCCGCCGCATAAGCCGACAGCGGGATCATCACCGCCAGCGCCGCCGTGATACCGAGCGTCCTTACCGTGTTCTTCATTGCATGTCCTCCTTGTTTCCTGGATTGGCCTTACCTTTTCTATTATTGCCGCGCATCCTGAAAGAGGGATGAAGCCAACCTTAATGAAACCTAAGAGGGCGCTGAAAGATAGCTGAACGTTTCTAGAACCTTTCTCCTTTTCCATTTCTCGAATCTTAAGAAAATCTTCAGATGTTGTTGCCGATTCGTTAAGATTTGGAACGGTATAATCGAACCAGAACGGAGGAATCGATGATGATCGAACTGATTCAGGTGAACCACCAATTCGCCATCGGCAAAAAAGGCAAGGAACGAGTCGTTCCCGTGCTGCACCATATCGACCTGCATGTCAAAAAAGGCGAGATCGTCGCCATCGTCGGGAGAAGCGGTTCCGGCAAATCTACGCTGCTGAATTTGATCTCTGGTTATATCCGGCCGACATCCGGGACCATTCGGGTCGCGGAACAAGATGTAACCGGCCTGAGCGAGGGGGATTGGGCGAATTTCCGTCTGGCCCATCTAGGGTTTATATTCCAAAGCTTTCAACTCATCCCGAGCATGACCGCCTTCGAGAATGCCGAGTTGCCGCTTGTGCTGAAAGGCATCGCTCTATCGGAGCGCAAAAAACGCGTCATGGAGCTGCTCGAACAGATGGGTGTCGCCGAATACGCCGGCCACTATCCGGGCGAGCTGTCGGGCGGACAGCAGCAGCGGGTGTCGATCGCGAGATCGCTTATGCTGAACCCGCCTATCGTGCTAGCGGACGAGCCGACCGGAAGCCTGGACACCGACAACGAGCGCCAGTTGCTCGCTTTGATTCGAGAGTTGAATCGGGACCTTGGTATTACTTTCGTCCTCATTACTCACGACGATCAAGTCGCTGCTACCGCCCACCGCACGGTAACGCTGAAGGACGGGTACTTGTTGAACGCTTACGGGAAGGGGGCGGAATATTCCTATGAAGCTTAAAGACCAAATCCGGTTCGTCCGGCAAAATATGAAGAAAAACAAAACCCGTTTGTTCATGACCGTGCTCGCGACGGCGATGGGCTGTTCGTTCTTGATCGTACTTGCTTCCGTCGGCTTCGGCTTGCAGAAGAGCATCGTCGACAAAATCGTCGGCGACCGGCTCGTGACCGCCATCGACATCTACGGGATCGAAGCCCATGATTCCATCGAGCGGCAGCTCGGACTCAGCCAGATTGAATATTTGCGTTCCGTCGACCATGTCAAAGCGGTTACTTATCGGAACCAAGTGCGCCAACAGCTGAGCCCTTCCTTAGACGGCAGCGCCGTCAACAGCCAAGGCGCCGTCAACGTCGATTTCGCGGCCGAGACGAAAGCAGGTTTCGCCCTGAGCGCCGGCACGCTTCCGAAAGCGGACGACGAAGTCGTGATCGGTTATCATATCCGCATCCCGCCGGGTACGAAACCTAACGAGGAACCTCCTGCGGCCGATGAATGGTTGGGCAAGACGATCAATCTGGAGGTCAGCCAGACCCAGACAGACGGATCGGAGAGGAAAACGACGATTCCCGTCAAGATCGTGGGCGTCGCCGAGAAACCGAGCCGGGAATGGAGGATCGATACGAACATTTATATCGGAAACGGCCTGATCGCCAAAATAGAGGATTTTACCCAGACGCAATGGGGAGAACAGCGGATTGTACCTGATAAAAAGAATCCCGAAGGATACGAGCCTCCCGGATTGCAGGATCCGCGCTTTTATAATGGAGTTCAGGTCATCGCGGACGGAGCGAACCGCGTCAAAGGGATCGGCGAGGTAATTCGCAAGCAAGGTTATTTCATCCACTCGATCGCCGACGAATTGGAGCAAGTCAATCTCGTCTTCCTGATCATGAAGATCGGTCTCGTATTCGTAGGGACGATCGCCGTTCTGATCGCCTCTATCGGCATCTACAACACGATGACGATGGCCGTTACCGAACGGGCGCAAGATATCGGCATCATGAAAGCGATCGGCGCGCACCCTTCGGCGATCAGACGCATTTTCTTGCTAGAGAGCGCGATGATCGGCATACTGGGCGCGCTGATTGGAACGGTCGTCGCGTATGTCGTCTCGTTCGCCGTCAATGCCGGCCTTCCGCTCGTCGTTCAAGGCTTCATGAACGAGAAGGTACCCGAAGGATTCCGCTTCTCCTGGATTCCCGCTTATCTCGCCGCGCTGGCCGCTTTGATCTCCCTTGCGGTCGCCTTGCTGTCCGGCTCGCGTCCGGCAAGGCGGGCCACGCGCGTAGACGTGCTTCGGGCGTTACGCCGGGATCTGTAACACGAATCTTGCATATAGAAGCCCCTGCCAGCGGTTGCGGTTGCCGGCAGGGGCTTCTGCATTTCTCCAATTATCTTTCGATTCGCACGATAGCTTCCGCCGAGAATTGTTCGGGATCCGCTTGCTCCCCGTCCGCTAGCTCGACCTTCGCAATTATCGTTAGCACGATACGATATTCCCCGTTCGGAACCGGATTTCCGTCGTTGTCCGTTAAGTTCCATGTTTCCGAGAAGTCCAGGGACTCGTTGTTTTGGAGTACTCTCATGATTAAAGCTTCTGTAAAAGCTTTACCGTTCGACCACGTGTAATTTTCTTGGTCGCTTCCATTGTAGACGACAAAGTCGTACCGGTACCCGGAAGCATGCGATATCTTCAAATCTCGACCGGATACGTTCGCGAGAGAGAAGCGAAGCTTTACTTCCTCACTATCCGTCTCTGTTGCCAGCGTCGTCTTCAGCAAATCTTTCGTGAGCTTTATCGTTTTTTTCCCGATCTGGACGTCCGTATCCTTGAATGTGCGAGGCTCCACCGTTCGCGTCTGCCCGGAATCTGCCGGTTGCGCGCTGAAGCTTGCCGGGTTACCTGCCGAACGTTCCTTATCCGACGCCGCTGCCGAACAACCGGCAAGGAGCAACAAAGCCGCCCCGAGTACAGTCCTATATCGTCTTTTTCCCATTTCCATTCACCTCGCCCTCCTAGACGGGAGTAAATTGGAAAAAGTTTTAAAGTGTCTAGCCGATACGTCACTTTCAATACCTAGAGAGACGCAAAGGGCGATCCGATGGCAGAAGGATGGCGAGCAGGCCTACGAGCGGGAAGAAGCTTATGACGAACATCACGTTGCTGATGCCGAACATGTCGATGGCTTGCCCGAGAGCGACGCCACCGATAGCCCCCATCCCGAAGGCGAGACCGGTCGTCAAGCCCGATGCCATGCCTACGTTCGACGGCATCAGGAATTGCGCGTACACGACGGTAACCGAGAAGCCGGATAGGATGACGAAACCAAGCAACGCAATAACCGGATAAGCCCAGAAGAGCGAAAGATGCGGCAAAATCAGCGCCAGAGGCGCTGCCCCCGCGATCGAGAATACGATCATGTTCTTTAGCCCGAACCTATCGGCTAGCACGCCTCCGAAGAACGTTCCGAGCACGCCCGCGGCCAGAAAAACGAACACGGGAATTTGCGCTTGCTGCGTTGTCAGACCGTAATCGTACTTCAAGTAGAATTGATAGAAGCTGCCGATCCCGGAGTGGTACCAAGAACGAGCGAATACGAGAAACACGAGCATGCCCATTGCGAATTTAACCCTCGGGTGGCTCGCTTTCTCGACGAAAGCAGCTCCTGCTCTGCTGGAAGCCGTCCTGGATCTTTCGGCTTCCCATTCCGCGAGCTTGCGCTTATACCAGGGCAGCAGGCCAAACAGCACCGCGATCGCAAGACCCGCGAACAGCGTCCCCCAGATCGCGCCGATCTGCCCAAGATGGACGAACACGAGCGCTGTCATTAACGGCCCGAGCGTGCTGCCCGCGTTTCCTCCGACCTGGTAGACCGATTGCGCGAAGCCTCTCCGCTCTCCAGCCGCGAAATATACGACGCGCGAGCCTTCCGGGTGGAAGATCGCCGAACCCAGGCCGATAAACACGACTGCCACTAGCAGTACCCAAAAATGAGGCGCGAACGCCAGGCCGACCATACCTATGAGGCTCAGCCCCATGCCCATCGGCAACATGTTAGGTAACGTTCTTTTATCCGAATAAGCGCCAACGACGGGCTGCATGACGGACGACGTCATATTCAACATGAAACCGATAAGACCAACTTGCACCATCGACAAATTCAACGACTCTTCCAATATCGCGTACAAAGCCGGAACGACCGCCTGCATCGAGTCGTTCAGCATATGGACGAGACTGATGGCAAACAGCACGGGCATAACCGTCTTCGTGCCCGGGTTGGACGCCCGTTGCGGACTTGCGATTGAAGCCATTTTTCCCCCTCCGATGCGCGTGCACTATGACTATCAAGTGTAAAATTGCATTTTCGGGAAGTCAAGAATTCATTTAACGGTCTCACAGACCGTTACAGAGGCGGTTTGGCGGGGGTGAGGTGATTTAACGGTCTCCCGGACCGTTACAGCGACGGATTGGCGGGGGTGAGGTGATGGAACGGTCTCTCGGACCGTTACAGCGACGGATTGGCAGGGGTGAGGTGATGGAACGGTCTCTCGGACCGTTACAGCGACGGATTGGCAGGGGTGAGGTGTTGTAACGGCCTCTCGGACCGTTACAGCGCTGGATTGACGGGGGTGAGGTGATTTAACGGTCTCGCAGAACGTTAAAGCGGAGGGGTCGCCCCCTCCGCCAAGTATTAGCTCACTTTCCGCAATGCCTCCACGAAAGCTTTCAAAGCCGGCTGCCGGATTCCGTCCATGACGCTCTCGTTCCCGTCGAAGTACGCCTCCAGCGCCTCCTTCAGCGTTTTCCCGTAAGTTTCGCTTTCGTAATTCCGGCTTTCCTGCGCAAGCCCCCGAATAAGCCTGCTCCAGTCGGAATAATCATAACTTGCCCGCTGCGGATACGTCTCCGCCAGCTTCGCCACCAACTCGATCGAACCGCTCTTATACAGCTCGACCGCCAGAAAATTGCCAACAAACCGATGCGACGTATCGTTCTCCAACGCTTCGCGGAACTGTGCGGACGCTTCGTCCAATCTTTTCTGCTTCATTAACGCGGTTGCATACCGGGATTGAGCGTAGCCGTCCAGAACACCTTCTCTAGCAGACAAATACTGCCGGTAATAGGTATCGACTTTGGCCCAATCTCTTTTGCCTTCGTAATAGTCGAATAAGTTAAATAACGTATCGCTCTTCCCGGGCGCTAGCTCCATCATCCTCTCAAGATACGGAATCGCTTCGTCAGACGTTTTGCTGTGTCTGGCCATTGCCGCCTGCCCGCCCAAGATTCGTATGATCTGATTCAGGCTGTATCGATCGGAACGGTCGGCCTCGAAGCTTTTTTTATACTCCGCCAGCGCCTCGTCCAACCGACCGCTCAGCAGCAATTCGTCCGCGGCATTGAGCGACCTTTCCTTCAGATAGAAAAAAGGCAATGGCCCCATCGTGTCCTCGTTAAGCCTATAACCGTTGCTTCTCGTAATTAGCCTGCCTCGCTCGTCGTAAGCTTCCACATACCAGGAATATCGTGAGTTCGGATCGGCGAAACCGAGCAGTTGCCTCGTTTCAAGTACCATTTCTCCATTCACTTCTTGGTAGGAATAACCTCCTCCCGAAGCTTCGTAGAGCGTCTCGACGGGCAGTTCCGTCGAATGACCCAGGATACGATCCCGAATGAGAACGCTTGAAACGCCATGCTCGATCGGCAGTTGACCGTAAAGCGAATAATGGACTGCTCCTTCCACCGCTTGCCAACTAAATTTCACTTTAGAATCGGCTAAGACTTCTTCGTCAGACGGAGACTGGATCTCGATAAGGCGTTGGAGAGCGACATCCTGATGGATCGCCTTGCCTCCTTCGACAACGATCCAATCGCCGTACATCGTCGGCCACGTCCAGCCGTCGATCTGGTCGAATTGCAGCCCAAGATACAGTTGATAGTTCCCGGGAATGACATTCTTGAATTCATAACGTCCTTGGGCATCCGTCAGTGTCTGATAGGGTTCCCCATCGATGACGCTATGATTGACGTCCTGCTCGCTTCTGAGGAAAACGCCGACGCGAGCCAATGGAGTGCCGTCGCTCCTCTTGACGGTTCCGGAGACGGCAGCGTCCTTGTCCGCTCCATCATCCACGGCCTGCCTTAATAGCTGCCTAAACGTCTTCAAGCGCTCCAGCTTGGCCGGTGTAAATTCTTGCATGTCGGGAAATTTCTTTTTCTCCGCTTCCATCCACTCGCGGGTCGTCTCGATCTCCCGGTCGATCTCTTGCAGCGCGTCCCGTGCCTTGCCTTCCGCGACAAGAAGCCGCGCCTTGAATTGAACGATGTCTCCGTCTAGGTCGAGACTCTCCGACGGTTTTGCGGCTTCCATTTCGTCGACCAACCGCCCTGCCGCCTCCGTATCTCCCCGGGCGGCATAGATCTTCGCACGCTCAAGCTTGAGCCTCGCTCCCCAAGCGTCTCCCCTTCGACCTTCGGCTAATTCCAGCATCGAAAGCGCCTCGTTCGTCCGGCCTTCGCTCAAGTAATACTCAGCTATTTGCTTGGCGGCTTCAAACCAGTCCATGCCTACCGGCGCATCGGATACATATTCCAGCAAATAAGGAAGCTTCTCTTCCCAGCCCCATTCCCGGTAGTCCCGCACCGAGGAGCCGGAGCCGCCGCCCATCGTCGACGAAGGCCCCACGTATACGTCGTAACGGTTAGCGATCGATAATCCGCCCGGCCCGATCATATATTGGCGAATCAACTCCCACCTCTTTCCCGGCGAGGCGGCGTTGTCGATCAATGCTAGCATTTCTCTTTTCCCTTCAACGTTGCCCGCTTCGAAATGTTTTATCGCCGCGCGAACCTGAAGCTTGGGGATAACGACGAACTGCAGCAGCGTCAACGCGAGGCCGATCGCCAGCACGCCGATCGCGAGATGCTTCACTTTAATCGTTACCTTCAATTGAAGCCACCGCCCTCTCGTAATCGTCCTTCCAGTACGTATTTCCGCCGGCTTCGACTAATTGCCTTCCGTCCCGCCAATCCGTATCGCCGCTATCGTTCTTCGCATCGCTAAGTTGATAGATAGCCGCTACGGCCAGGATGACCGCTAGGCTCGCTCCGAGCGGCAGAAGCGACACCTCGATTTCCTTGTTCCAGAACGCCCGCAGCCGATCGCGCCAAGACCGGGGATGAGTCCGCCGCAACGTCTCTTCCTGCCCGCCGAACTGCAGTCCGCCGAGCTCTTCGTCCAATCTATTTTTAATCCGCTCACGTTCGCGATTCATTTTCATCCCCCTTTTCCTCCAACAGTTGCCTTAGCTTCGATCTCCCTCTGGATAATCTCGCTTTGATCGTATTCTCGTTGCACCGCAACTGCTCGGCGATTTCCTGCACGCTCAACTCGTTGTAATAATATAAAGCGATCGCTTCCCGATAGGGATAATCCAGCTTATGGACAGCTTCGCTCAACCGCTCATTGCGCCACTGCGCCTGCAGCAGCTCTTCGGGACCGGGTTCGGTCTCCTCGATCATACTCTCCATCTTCGCGAACGGCAGCAGACTCCGCCAGCTCCGCGTCCTTATTGTCATGCGGCAGCGATTCGCGACGATCGTCAGCAGCCATCCCCTCAGCTTACCCGGGTCCTTCAATTGATGGATCTTACGATAGGCTTGCACGAACGCGTCCATCGTCGCTTCCTCCGCCGCCTGCCGATCCTTCAAGAGCAAATAGGCGGTTCGTAACAGCTCGTCGCCGTGCCGGGACATGAGCTCCCGGAGCGCAGCTTCGTCTTTCTCTATCAGTTTTCCGACGACGTCCAGATCGGCCCCTCCTCTCCTATACACTAAGATGCGCCCCGAATCGATCAGGTTGCAATCTTTTTCTCCCCATGCGCCCGGAAAATCAAAAAACCACCCGAGGTTGCGCCCCCGGATGGCTTGAAAAGTTGCGGTTTATGCTTTTGTCGGCGTCGTCGCAGGTTCATCCTTGAACTTAAAATTACGCGCCAAGTAAATGACGGGAGTGGACGCGACAGAGATAACGAATTTGAGCAAATAAGTCGTAATGGCAATCTCCCACCAAACGTCCCATGTGTATTCTCCTGCGAACGCGATCGTGCAGAAGACGAGCGTATCCACCAGTTGGCTAACCCCGATGCTTCCGTTCACGCGGATCCAAAGCTGGTTGCGTGACGGGAAATTGGCCCTTAGCTTGCTGAAAATTTTCACGTCGAGAAATTGGCTTACGAAGTAGGCGGTCAAGCTGCCTAGCGCGATCCGTGGAGCCAAACCGAATATCGCGTGCAGGGCTGAATCTCCGAAATCCGTCTCCTGCGGCTCGAACACCAGCACCATCTGCATGATGGCTGTCGACGCGATCAGGAAGAAAAACCCGAACCATACCGCCTTCTTGGCTTCCTTCTCCCCATACTTCTCGTTCAGTAAATCCGTCGTGAGATAGATCGTGCCGTACATCGTATTGCCAAGCGTCATGACAAAGCCAAACATGCCAATCGTCTTGACCACCTGAATGTTGGCGAGCACGACCGCAGCAGCGATCCAGGCGTACAGCCCTTGCTTCCCGAACAGCCTGAAGCAGATCAGGAACAGCGCGAAGTTGACCAGGACGAATAAAGCGCCCCAACCGAAATTAAACATATGAATCATCCTCCTAGTTTTGATAACGCGGGATGGTTACGAACCGCGGCCCCGTCTTCGGAGCAAACGACTCATTATAACACGAAAAAACCGGATGAAGGACGGAATGTTTTTCCGTTTCTTCATCCGGCTTCGGAATTCCCGATTACGCCGCTTCGCTCTTCGGGGTCTCTTCCTTGGGATGGTTCACCTTGCCGACAAGCAGGCTCAGCGGGAGCGCGGCTACGGCGATGAACGTCGCGATCAGGTAAACATCGTTCACGCTCATCGTGAACGACATCATGGTAATATGCGTCATGTCGGTATCTCCGGCCATGGCGAGCGCTTTGCCGTGATGCGTCGTCCTCGTCGCGAGCAGCGTCGTAAAGACGGCGATGGCGAATGAGCCAAATACGTTGCGGGTCCAGTTCATGATCGCGGATGCGTGGCCGGACAGCTCGCGCGGCACCAGCTCCATGCCGGCGTTGCTCGACGGCATCATGACGAGCGCGATCCCGAGGTTGCGGACGATCATCCAGAACAAAATATAGCTATGCGACACGTCGATGCTCAGCCAGCTTAACGTGAGCGTTCCGATCGTGAGCAGGACAATCCCCGCGGCCATGAGCCATCGCGGACCGACGATGCCGTACAGCTTGCCGACAATCGGCATGACGAGCGCCATGGCGAGGGAAGCCGGCAGCAGGATAAGTCCCGTATCCATCGCGGACACGTGCTGGATTCTTTGTAGGAACACCGGAGTCAAGAATGTCCCCGAGTATAAGCTGATCGTCAGAATCGTGGCGATAAGCAGATTCAGCGTATATCTGCCGTTGCGAAATACGCGCAGGTTTAGCAGCGGGGTTTGCGCCGTCAGCTCTCTCCATATGAATAGAAGCAGAACGATAGATCCTCCAATGAGCAGAGACAACGTCTGCCACGAACCCCATCCCCATTTGTGTCCCTGTCCGAGAGCGAGCAGCAGCGACGAGCTGCTGACGATAACGGTGACGAACCCGATCAGATCAAAACTCTTAGGTACGCTAAGCCGATAATAAGGAATGTAGGCCGCGACGCACCAGATGGCGATCAGTCCGATCGGCACGTTCATGAGGAACAACCACTGCCAATCGTAATTTTCCAGCAGCCACCCGCTCAGCGTCGGTCCGAACGCCGGAGCCATCATGGAAGCAAGCCCCCATAAAGCAACGGCCATCGCTTGTTTCTCGCGAGGAACGATCTGATAGATGATCGACATCGTAGCCGGAATGATCAGTCCGCTGAACGCTCCTTGCAGCACGCGGAACGCGATCAGGGAAGCTTCATCCCAGGCCGCCGCGCACAGCGCCGAACTAAACGTAAATCCGATAAGCGAGAATAAGTACAACCTCTTGTAGCTGAACTTCTCTCCCAAGTAGCCGACGATCGGTGCCGTCGTACCCATAGCCAGCATGAATCCCGTAAGCGTCCACGTAACAGAGTCCAAGCTGGTGTGAAAATGATCCTTCAAAATCTCTAGCGCGATATTGATCGAACTAGACGCCAGAATGCATAGAAACGAACCGATAAATATTGCAACCATTACCGGAACGAAACGTATTTCTTGATTGTGGTTCTCTCCCATTTGTTCTTACTCCACGTCCTTTTTATTTATGTATTTTTTTACATATAGAATGGCAACAAAAATAATACCGTCTAATCCCCCGGCTGTCAAAGTATCCAATCTGGAGGCTTCGCAATGAATACGTTAGCGTACGGCTTATTAAGCTTGTTATCCCACTCGTCCTTATCCGGTTACGATCTGATGCTGAGGATCCAACCATTCTGGCCGGCCAAGCACAGCCAAATCTATCCTCTGCTCGCGCGGTTGGAGCGGAACGGCATGGTTTCCTGCGAGTTGGTTCAACAAAGCGACAAGCCCGACAAGAAAGTTTATTCCATCAACGACAAAGGCATCGCCGCCCTGCAGGAATGGTTGACGGTCCCGGCTTCCGATCCGGTCATGCGCGACGAGCTCATGCTGAAGGCGTTCTGCATGTCGCACGTCGATCCTGCGGTCTCCCGCGAGCTGTTCGCGGCTCGCTTGGAGCATTATCGGAACAAACTCGAGCGCTTGTGCCAGAAAATAAAAAGTGTTCGCCAAGTGGACGAACTGGAAGAGGATCAAATGCCCTCTTATCAATCTCCCTACTTCGGAGCATATATTATGTTAAATAAAGCTCTTATGAGCTGCCGGACGAACATCGAGTGGTGCGAATGGGTGCTAGCGGTGATTCCCGTCGAAGAAGCATCCGTCGAATAACGTTCCGCATATCAAACGGCCGGCCCGTTCCCGTCATGGGAAGAGCCGGCCGTTGCCGCGTTCACACCATTTCTATACGATTCGGGGATCCAAGCTTTCCGTTCTGCGTCTTCCCGTCAGCTTCGCCCAACCTTTGCGAATCCAAGGAAGCAAGTAATAGTCGAGGCCGAACTTGCCGGCATTCGCTCCGGCGAGGAACACGATCACGCCGAGCAGCGTCAGCCATGGGTTAGTCGATACCGTACCGGCGAACAGGAACAGGAAGTTCATCATGACGCCGAAGAAGGCGGCCGCGGCGGTTAATCCGCCGACGATCAATCCGAGACCGACCAGGAATTCCCCTAAGGGGATGAGGAAGTTGATCAGCTTGACGTTCGGCAAAGCGAAGTGCTCGAGGAAAGCCGTATAAGTCGGAAAGATCGCTTCATGAGTCGTTTTGTCCGCGACCGGATTATTGATCGCATTTTTCAGGAATCCTCCGGCATCAAAACCGCTCCCGCTCAGCTTGTGCCAACCGGCTTCGATCCATTGCCATCCCAGATATATGCGCAGAAAGGTCATTGCCACCGCTGCCCAGACGTTTTCTCTCAGAAACTTGACTACCATAGCAGCCATCTCCATTCTTCTTATCGCTTATGTTTTGGTTGCATCTTCAGTATGACGCGGTTTCCTCGAAAAGAATGTGAAATAAATCACAAATAATCGACCAAATTACGGCCCAATGGCTCATTCGTGCTACAATAGAAAGCAAAAGAATGAATTGGAGAGGAACCATGACTGAACCCATCAACGTCCAGCAGGAGCAAGCCATCATCATCGGAGCCGGCCCGTGCGGTTTGTCCGCGGCGCTCGAACTTCAAGCCGTCGGCATCGAACCGTTGTTGATCGAGAAAAACGCGGTCGTCCATTCCATCTATCAATATCCGACTTATATGAACTTTTTCAGCACGGCGGAGCGACTCGAAATCGGAGGAATTCCGTTTACGAGCCCGAACGACAAACCTTCCCGCCGCGAGGCGCTGCAATATTACCGTGACGTCGCGCTGCGGCGGAAGCTGCGGATTCGTGCTTACGAGGCCGCGACCGCCATTGTCCCGCAGCCAGACGGGTCGTTCCGGGTCGAGACCGCCGACCGATTCGGCGGCATAAGCGTATATGCGACGCGTTTCGTAATCGTCGCCACTGGATATTTCGACCATCCAAACATGCTGGGCATACCGGGCGAGGATTTGCCGAAAGTAACCCACTTCTTCGGAGAAGCGCATCCGTATACCGGCATGAAAGTCGCGATCATCGGCGGCAATAACTCCGCCGTCGACGCGGCGATGGAACTGCTTCGGGTAGGAGCCGACATTACCGTCGTCTATCGGGGCGAGGAATATTCGTCCAGCATCAAACCTTGGGTCAGACCGCTATTCGAAGGCAGCGTTAAGAATGGCCAGATTAAGATGCTGTTCTCCTCGCGCGTCGTTGGTATCGGCGAACGTACCGTCACGGTTCAGCCTGAGGGTGAGAACACCGCGCCATACGAGATCGAGAACGATTTTGTTCTCGCGCTAACCGGTTTCCGTCCCGAGCGAACGCTGCTTACGGACGCAGGCGCGATCGTCAACGCCGAGACGACAGTCCCTTCCTTCCATCCCGAGACGATGGAAACGAACGTGCCCGGACTGTTCATCGCCGGCGTCATCGCGGCAGGCCGCGAAGCAAATGAAATCTTCATCGAGAGCGGACGCCATCACGGCAACCTGATCGCTCAGCGCATCAAGGAACTGATGTAGCCGACAGTCCATAAAGGGCATGTACCTCCCGGAGAATTGATTCTGCCGGAAAGGAGATACATGCCCCATACCAATTTTCCACTAGCACTCCAACGGTCTCGCAGACCGTTACAACCACCAAAACCAAGTCCGCACGCTCTGTAACGGTCTCGCAGACCGTTACAACCACCAAAACCACGTCCGCATGCTCTGTAACGGTCCCGCAGACCGTTACAACCACCAAAACCACGTCCGCACACTCTGTAACGGTCTCGCAGACCGTTACAACCACCAAAACCACGTCCGCACACTCTGTAACGGTCTCGCAGACCGTTACAACCACCAAAACTCCGTCCGCACGCTCTGTAACGGTCCCGCAGACCGTTACAACCACCAAAACCACGTCCGCATGCTCTGTAACGGTCCCGCAGACCGTTACAACCACCAAAACCACGTACGCTCGACACCCCAACGGAACGCAAGAAGACCCGCCCTCGATAGAGCGGGTCTTCCTTCTATTCTTGCTGCTTCTGCGGTATCGTCAGAACGACGCGGGTGCCTTCTCCCGGCGCGGATCGGATATGAAGCTGGCCGCCGATCGACCTCGCGCGCTCCTCCATGCTGAACAGGCCAACGCCTTCTTTGCTGCCGTCCCTGGAGAACCCTTTGCCCCGATCTTCGATCGCGACCTCTACGTGCGAACCGTAGTCGTGCACGCCGACCTCTGCTTCGGATACGTCTGCGTAACGGCCCGCGTTCGTCAGCGCCTCCTGAATGATCCTGTAGATCGTCGTTTCTTCTTGAATGCTCAGCCTTCTTCGCAAGTCCGACGCGAAGCTCACCTGTATGCCGTAATGCTTCGAGTACGTATCCAAATAAGTGCGGAGCGCCGGAATGACGCCCAGATCGTCCAGCACCGACGGCCGCAATTCCCAGGCAAGTCCCCTGACGTCCGCCATCAGATTGGCGATCTGCTCTCTCATCATCGGCAGCTTGTCGTAAGCTTCTCCGGAAATAATCGTATCGACCGAGATGAGAAGAGAGAACAAGCTTTGTCCGATTCCGTCGTGCAGATCTCGGGAGAAGCGCCTTCTCTCTTCCTCCTGAATGCGCATCATTTGCGCGAGCAGCAGCTGTAGCTCTTCCTCCGCTTGCTTACGGGCGGTCACTTCATGCCGAATCGATAAATACTGATAAGGCTTGCCTTCATCGTTCAAGAACGGAACGATCGTCGTGTCGACCCAGTAGAAGTCGCCGTCTTTGCTGCGGTTTTTGATCTCTCCCCGCCATACTTTACCGCTTCCGATCGTACGCCACAGTTCCTTCATGAACGCTTTGTCGTGTTGCCCGGAATTTATGATCCGATGATCCTGACCGATCAGTTCGTCCCTTGGGTAACGGGAGATCTCGCAGAACCTGTCGTTGACGTATTGGATTTTCCCCGTCCGGTCGGTTACGGCGACGATCGAAGCTTCGTCCAACGCGTATTTCAAATCCGAAAGCTGCTTGATCGTCTGCTCCAACGAGCCGCCGATATCCGATCCGTAATATCCGTAATCAAGCGTCAAAATTCAGCAGCCCCTTCTTCATCGCGAATTTGACCAAGTCAGGTCTCGTTTTTAAGTTGAGCTTGTCCATAAGGTTGCTTTTGTGGGATTCCACCGTTTTGACGCTGATGACTAACTGCTCCGCGATATCCTTGTTCGTATATCCTTGAGCTACCTTCGCGAGAATTTCCTTCTCCCGTTCCGACAATGATTCGTACGTTCCGGAATCGCCGCCGCCGTGCTTCAGCTTATCCAAATATTCGCCCATCAGCCGCTTCGTCGCCGTCGGATGCAAATATGCGTTGCCTTCGGCAACGTGGCGGATGGCGCTGATCATTTCCTCGTGGGGAGAACTTTTCAAAATATAACCGGACGCCCCAAGATGAATGGCCCGGAACAAATATTCTTCGTCGTCGTGCATCGTTAAGATCAATACGGCTGTATCCGGCAAAACCTTCTTTAATTCGGCCGTCGTGCTCAATCCGTCTTTGCCGTGGGGCATGCTTAAATCCATCAGCACAATGTCCGGACGGCACTGCATCGCCTTGGCGATCGCTTCCTCGCCTTCCGCCGCTTCCCCGACCACTTCCATGTCCGATTTGGCGCTTAGCAGCATCGCCAGTCCGGAACGAACGACGGCATGATCGTCGACTAGCAGTATTCGGATCATTTTTCCGCCTCCTTCTGCTTCTATCATATCAAACCCCCGATGAATTCGGCTATCTCCGATGCAGCCTGTGCCACAGCGTCGCGCTCCGCTGTTTCGTACACCCGTCTCGTCCGGTCGCCCGCAAGAAGGATTCCGACGATCTCTTGCCCCGACATGACCGGTTCGGCATAGGCCGACAGCAGCCGTTCCGTCAGCAGGATCGAATCGGTCCGTTTGCGTGATTCCTCGTAATCCCATGCTAATCCGCGTCCCACTTTAATGATCTGGCCTTCTATTCCCTGGCCGTGGCGGACGCTAATATTCAAGTAACGTTCGTTTAGATTGCCGGAAGCCCATTTCCAGCGCGTATATCGTTCCCGGCGATCGACGACGGCAAGCGAGGCGAAATCACTTCCAACCGCCGCCCTCAGTTCGCTTAACTTATCCATAACCCGACACTCGAGCGCTTCCATATAGGCCATCCCCCGTTCAAAGCCTTATCTTCTTCTATTTTATCGATTAGACTCGCGATTGTAATTCAGGGAAAACCCTGAAAGACTCGGGGAGAAACACCTATCTTTAAGGGAAAGTGTGATTTTCCTCACATTAAAATAGGGGAATTCCCCTCGCCATTTCAGCGAATTCCCCGATAACATTATTTACCTTCTCAAGTTACGATGGATTTAACAGAACGAAAGGGGATGGCAACAATGTGCACGAATTGCCTCGTCAATGTCGCCGAACGGGAAGGCATGTATCAGCAGAACACGGGAAATAAAGGGGTCGCAAGCTTCTGCACACCTCAGCAATTCAAGCGGTTGGATAACGTCATGGTCCCTATGCGCGCCGCAGCGGGCGGATTTCTGTTCTGGGAAGGCGACGAAACGGAACATTTCTATTATATTCGCAGCGGTAGAGTGAAGCTGAGGAAATCGACGGAGGAAGGTAAAGAATACATCCTCTCGATTCTTCAAGCCGGAGACCTGATCTGCGAATTCGGCGGCAGCGCGCTTCAATACGGGTTTACGGCCGAAGTGACGGAGAACGCGGAGATCGGGGTCATCTGCCGTCAAGATCTGGAGGCGCTGATTCGGCAAGACGGGGAATTTGCTTTCAATTTCATGAACTGGTTGGCCTATGAACACCGGGTCACCCAATCGAAGTTCCGGGACTTGCTGCTGTTCGGAAAACCCGGAGCGTTAGCTTCGACTTTAATCCGTCTGAGCAATTCGTTCGGCGTTATGGAGGCTTACGGGATCCGTATCGATATGAAGCTGACGCATGCCGAGCTGGCCGACTTTATCGGGGCGACGCGCGAGAGCGTGAACCGGATGCTAAACGAGTTTAAGGAAAAAGAAATTCTCGATTTCCGGTACGGCAAGATCATTATCCGCAGCATAAAAGCTTTGCAGAGCATCTGCCATTGCAACAGTTGCCCAACTTGTCCGAAAGAAATTTGCCGGATCTGACCCGGCGTCGTATATGCTCCCTTATTCGCTGAACCCTTTTTGGGGTACAGTAATAGACATTGCCTTTCCCGAAATTTGGGCTTGATCGAGACTGAACCATCACCGGTCGGGAATCGTCTATTCAGGCAAGAAAGGGAGCTGATCATTATGAAAAGCCTTCGCCAAACAGCTTATTTCGTTGTTGTCGCCCTGCTCGCGGTTGCGCTCGCCGGATGCTCGAATCAAGGAAATTCCTCGGGTCCTCCTGGTACGACCTCGCAGCCGCCCGCCATATCGTCCCCCGAATTGCCGCCGCCCGCATCATCATCCGCCGAACCCGAACAATCCGCGACACCATCGCCATCTGCATCCGCCTCTCCGATCTCCATATCCAAAGAATCGCCGCAAGGCAAAGTTACGGCATTACGGCTCGCCGATTTCAAAACCGGTTGGGCTGGTGGAGCAGGATGGATCGCCCGGACGGACGATGGCGGAAAAACGTGGCAAACTCAACTGAAGCATAAGTATATCGTTCTTCAATTATTTGCTTTGAACGGCAAAGAGGCATGGGCCGCGCTCGATACTGGCGATGCCAAGAGTGTATTGCTGATGCACACGACGGATGGGGGCAAAAAATGGACGGGAGCCGGAAACGTGCCGAATCGGGCTTTTCTCCATTTCGTTTCCTCCAAAGAAGCGTTTAGCGGCAACGTCCATACGACGGATGGGGGCAAGACCTGGACGAAGCTGCAGGTGCCCGCTTCCGCGGTCGGAGACGTTTATTTCCATGATCGCAGCAACGGATGGGCGGTCACGCAGGGCAACAACAAATTCAATATCATGCGCACGACGGACGGAGGCAAGAGCTGGAAGATCGCGCTGACTCGGGATACGGCCGCTCAGGTTACGGGCACAGTCATCCGATCCGCGGGCAAGGACGACGCCTGGGTGGAACTGATCGGAGATTCCGGAATGTCGCAAACTTCCTACTCCTTATTCCACACGAAGGACGGCGGAAAGAGTTGGATTCCCGTCCTCGCCAACAATCAAGCGGGTTCCGGCCCGGCTCCCGGCTACAAGATGAACGAGGAGTCCAAAGTCCCGCGCAATAACGGTGCAGGCCCGGGTACACTCTATGTCGCGAATACCCAAACGGCCTTCATGGGCGGTCAATGCATGGCTTGCGATCTTCCGAACACAATGGGCAAGACGGTCGACGGCGGCAAAACGTGGGTGAACCTGCCAAGCGAATTTGCCGGCTACGGAACGCAGCAGATCGCCGTGGCGGACTCCGACCATATCTGGTGGGTCAACACCGACAACGCCGAGCCATCTGTCATGTATACTTCCTTGGATGGCGGCAAGCATTGGACCAAAACCCACTCGTTCGGTAAACCGAAGTAACGAACAGGCGCCGCCTATGGAGAGGCGGCGCCTGTTTTTGTTTTATCTCATTCGAAACTGTCGGTAATTACACCACAGAAAACTTCGGCAGCCAATCTCCGTGCGCTTCGATCAAATCATCGCACAGAGAAACGATATCGTCCATGGAGAGCTCCGCGGACGTATGCGGATCGAGCATCGCCGCATGGTAAATGTGCTCTTTCTTGCCAGTGATCGCAGCTTCGATCGTCAGCAATTGCGTGTTGATGTTCGTCCGGTTCAGCGCGGCGAGCTGCGGCGGCAAGTTGCCGACGTATGTCGGGTTGATGCCGGAACGATCCACGAGGCAAGGAACCTCTACGCAAGCTTCGCGCGGCAAGTTCGCGATCAGCCCGCCCGTGTTCATGACGTTGCCGCCGATCTTGAACGGCACGTCCGTCTCCATCGCCTCGAAGATGTACGAAGCGTACTCGTGCGAACGATGGTGCTCCAGGTTCGATTCGTTCAGCAGTTCTTCGCGCATTTTTTTCCAATCGGCGATTTGCGAGATGCAGCGGCGCGGATATTCGTCCAGCGGAATGTTGAAGCGTTCGATGAGCTCCGGATAGTTACGCTTAATAAAATAAGGATGATACTCGGCATTATGCTCGGACGATTCCGTAATGTAGTAGCCGAATTTCAGCATCATTTCGTAACGGACCATGTCGTGATGCTTCTCTTTCTGTTTCTCGGCCGCCCGCCGTTTAATTTCCGGGTACAGATCGACGCCATCCTTCGTTACTTCAAGCAGCCATGCCATGTGGTTAATGCCGGCGATCTTCCATTTGACACCCGTCTGGTCAAGCTCCAAGTGCTTGAACAAATCCGGAACGCATCCCTGTACGCTGTGGCACAGTCCGACAGTATTTACGCCCCCGTAAGTATTCATGACGTTCGTCAGCACCGCCATCGGGTTAGTATAGTTCAAGAACAAGGCATCCGGGCATACCTCGCGAATGTCCTTCGCGAAGTCGAGCATGACCGGAATCGTACGCAAATTGCGGAAAATGCCGCCGATGCCGACCGTGTCCGCGATCGTCTGGCGCAAGCCGTACTTCTTCGGCACCTCGAAATCGGTAATCGTGCAAGGGTCGTAACCTCCGACTTGGATGGCGTTGACCACGTATTTCGCTCCGCGAAGCGCTTCTTTGCGATCGCTGAAGGATTTGATTGTACAGGTACTTCCGGATGTCTTTTTGATGTTATTGAGAATGTTCTCGGAATCTTTCAAACGCTCTTGATCGATATCGAAAAGCGCGATTTCGAAGCCTTGCAATGCAGGCGTAAGCATGACGTCCCCTAGCACATTTTTCGCGAAAACCGTACTTCCAGCGCCGATAAATGTAATTTTAGACAAGTACATAACCTCCAGTTGGGATGATTGGAATCGCTATCCCCAATTTAATGCATGCGCTTCCGAAAAACTATGGAAGGTTCGAACATCTATATGGACATTTGTAGTTTGTTTGTTACAGTAATAGGAGAAGATCATACAGGCAGGTGACCCGTAGATGACGCCCGACCATGACGAATTTTCGATCAGCTTGAACCCCTCGCCCTCGAACGGTGAAATTGCCGTTCTATTCAGCGGCGAAGCGCTGCCAGTCCCCTTGCATAAAATGGGACCGGCGATCCACGATTATTATCTCATTCATACGGTGCTCTCCGGTTATGGCGATTTTACGATCGGCGGCGCAAGCTACAGGTGCAGCGTAGGCGATTCGTTCATTATTTTTCCGGGAGAACTGTTTTCTTACCAGGCCGACGAGCACGAGCCCTGGAGATACGCCTGGTTCGCCTTCGTCGGGTCGGGAGCGGCAGCGGCGTTGGCCGCGGTTGGCGCTTCCCCGGGCAATCCCGTCGTTAAAGGCAGTTTGAACCCGCAGACGCGCCATTACTACGATCGGCTCCGAAACAGCCTCGCGGAGCCGTTAAGCGCGGAGTTGTCCAACCTCGAAGCCGAAGGTTGGGTTCGCCTGCTGCTTCGGCAGCTTGGCGCGGGCCGCGCGAAGGAGGGCGCGGAGCCCGACGGCCCGGCGACGGAAGCCGAACAAGTCGTCAAGCGGGCGCTGCAGTTCCTGACGTTGCAGTATGCCCAACCGATCTCCATCTCCCGCATGGCCTCAATGCTGGGCTATCATCGAACATACCTCTGCAAGCTGTTCAAGCAGTCGGTCGGCGCGTCGCCCATGCAATATTTGCTTCAGATTCGCATGCAGCGGGCAGAGCTGCTCCTCTCCGGCTCTATGCCGATCGAGCAGGTCGCCTCCTCCGTCGGATTCGCTGATGCTTTATATTTCTCGAAGAAGTTCCGCGCATGGAGCGGACAGTCTCCTTCCGACTACAGAAAGGCGCTTCGGAATCTTCCGTAACGCCGCCCCGTCCTCTCAAAAATCGATTATTCTTGACAGGATACGATTACACATGTAATCTTTGCTCATGGACTACAATTGTAATCTATTGCAACATGTACCGGCCGGTACCGGATTTTTGTCGAAAATGGAGGAATGGACATGCCCGAATCGCCCAACATTTCGGACGCGGAATGGGATATTATGCGAGTTGTATGGCACGAGTCGCCCTTGACGGCGGCCAACATTATCGCTCGGCTCAGCGACAGCAGATCGTGGAAGCCGAAGACGGTAAAGACGCTGATCGGAAGGCTCGTACAGAAGAAAGCGCTCGACTTCCAAAAGGATGGACGGGAGTATGCCTACTACCCACTGGTGAACGAGGACGAATGCGTTAGTGAAGCCGGACGCACGTTTCTCGATCGGATCTACGGGGGTTCGCTTAAGCCGATGATGGTGCATTTTCTGGAATCGGGCAAGCTCTCCTCCGAAGATATTCAGGAGTTAAAAGCGCTGCTTCAAGAAAAGGAGAAGTAAGCGATGGAACTGATCGTCCGCCTATTCTCGGATACGCTGGTCACGTCTTTGGAAGTTGCAGCGCTGGTCGTGTTGATCGCGGCTTTGACGCGGTTTCTGGGAAAAAGGCTGTCCCCCGCTTGGCAATACGCCATCTGGATACTCCTTCTGGCCAAAATAGCGCTGCCCCTGCTGCCGGGCGACCTGGACGGCCATCTGCGTTGGATTCCTCTCCCGGATAAGATCGAAAATCGAATGACAGCCGGATACGGGGGAGGATTCCTCAAGGACGGGGCATTCATCTCTGCGACGGATGATGGCATGATCAGTTCGCCATCGGCCGCCGGCATCGCCGGTAACGACTCCCCACTTCCAAAGGTTGACGGATGGCGGCTTCAGGACAACGCCCTGAAGATCATCGCGATGGCGTGGCTCTCAGGGATGGTCGTCGTTTGGCTCGTTCTATTGTCCGGGCATGCGAGGATGGTATTGGCTCTTCGGCGGGAAGCGGAACTCCCCGTCCCCGGAGAAATAGCCGATTTATTCGCCCGAATTCGCGAGGACAAAGGCATTCGCTCGGGCATAAGCCTTCGCCTTACGCGGCACGCATCGGCGCCTGCCTTGTTCGGCATGATGTCTCCGGTCGTGCTCATTCCGCAAAATCTGCTAGGGCAACTGAACGCAGCCGAGTGGGAATGTATCCTTCGGCATGAGCTAGCCCATTTGCAACGGAGGGATATCCCGGTTAATCTGGCGGCTTACTTGCTGGCTTCCGTTCATTGGTTTAATCCGGCTGTCTGGTACGGACTACGCCGGATGCGAATCGCCCAGGAAACCGCCTGTGACGCGAACGTGCTAAGAACCACCGGCGCCGAACTCAAGATGACGTACGCGGCAAGCATCGTTAAGCTGCTGGAAATCGGCGTTCCGCGCAAAGCTGCTCCGGTCGGCGTCGGATTTTACGGCAATATGAAACAACTCAAGAGGAGGATGGTTATGATTCGCGATTATCGGCCCGCCGGGAAAAGAGCTTCTTTCGTAGGGATCACGATTCTAATATTAACGGCAGTCTTGATGCTGCCATCCGCGTTCGCGGCAACGCCTGCCGAGAAGCAGAGCGAAAACAGCCCCGTAGAGCTCAAGCTCGCTATGCCTACCGGAAGCAAGATTTCCTCGCGTTATGGTTACCGTATTCACCCGGTTACCTCAGAGAAAACATTAAACGACGGCATCGATATCACCGGTAAAAAAGGAAGCGGCATTACCGCCGCGGCCGGAGGTAAAGTCGTGCATGCCGGATATGATCGCACCAAGGGGAATACCGTAACGATCGAGCATAATGAGATATGGAGCACGGAATACCGGCACTTGGACAAGCTTTCCGTCAAAGAAGGCGACGAGGTGAAAGCCGGCGACGCGATCGGTCTTCTGGGAAGCACGGGAGGGTCCACCGGCCCTAAGCTTCATTACTCGGTTATTAAGAACGGCGAGTACATCGATCCCGTTCCCGTGACGACGATCGCGCTCGGCGACAAGAAATAAAATAGAAGCCGTCCCTTATCATAATCGGGACGGCTTCTATTTTCTCTTCTATGAAACATGCTGCTTTACGCCGGCATCCGCCGTCTTAATCCAACTGGTACTCCGCCAGCCCGAGCGGCAGCGGTGCTGGTCTCTCGCAAGTGCTTTTCATGACATAGTGCGCGCCTTGCTCGGCGGCGTCATGGAATCCGTGCATCGTCTCCAGCACATGGAAAGCAAGCTCTCCGTTCGCGCGGTGTTTGCGTCCGGTCAAGATCGCGCGCGCCATGTCGGCCGCGCCTACGCCCCGTGCATTTTCGGCTTTCCCGTGCGTAAGCGGAAGGGTAGACCACTCTTTGGAACCCGCGCGGCAAATGCTAATCTGACCTCCGAAGTTGTTCGGATCCGGCACGAGCAAAGTGCCCTCGCTGCCGTACACTTCGATACGCGGCAGCGTCGAGCCGCCTTTCACATCGAAGCTCGTCAGCAGCGTGCCGATCGGCCCCGAAGCGAATTCCATAATGCCGGCGACGTGCGTCGGCGTCTCGACTTTGACCTTTTGTCCGAATTTCGGCTGACTCGTGATCGTCCGTTCCGAGAACGAGGCGCGCGCCGAACCCGTTACCCGGGAGATCGGCCCGAGCAACGCGATCAGGGCGGTCAAATAGTAAGGCCCCATATCGAACATCGGGCCGCCGCCCTTCTGGTAGTAGAACTCCGGCGACGGATGCCAGGACTCGTGGCCGCCGCTCATCATGAATGCCGTCGCGCCGATCGGCGTGCCGATCCAACCGTCCTCGAGCAGCTTGATCGACGTCTGGATACCGCCTCCGAGGAACGTATCGGGCGCGCTTCCGACAAGCAACCCTTTGCGTTTTGCAAGTTCCAGAACCTGCAGTCCTTCCTCCCGGGTTACCGCAAGCGGCTTCTCCACGTAGACGTGTTTCCCGGCTTCAAGCACTTTCAAGCATACTGAAGCGTGTGCGACCGGAATCGTCAGGTTGATGACCATCTGAATGTCTGGATCGGCAAGCAATTCCTCCACCGAACAGCCCCGGATACCGTGTTCGGCCGCCTTCTCCTTAGCCCGCTCTACGTCCAGATCGGCGCAAGCGACGACTTCCATCGATTCGAAACGTTTTCCGTTCTGAAAATAAATGCCGCTTATATTCCCCGTACCGATAATACCGACTTTGATTTTCTCCACGACAGTTCCTTCTCCCCAGTTAAAGTTGATTGTCCGCCATGCCCGTGTAAGCTTCCAACGTCTCGCCCGCAGGCGTGAGAGATTTTCCTTCCGCGCTCCAATTAAAACCACGGCGCATCAGTTCCATCACGACCGGAATTTCCATAATGTTCGCCTGATGGCCGAGCGAATTGTAATACACGCGCCCATGCCCCCAGCGCTTCGTCCAGATGACCGGCATATCGACCGACTTATTGGATGAATGAGGACCGTGAACGAGCGGAAAACGCGTCGTCGCCAGCACTTCGTTCGCCGGATCGACATGCAGGTAGTACTGCTCCGTCGAAACCGTAAAATCTTCGATGCCCGCCACCAATGGACTCGAGCTTGCCTTGATCTCCACCTTGTACTCGACGCCGTCGTTACCCGGGTGCGCGATCCATTGCCCTCCGGTCATAAACTGCCAATCCGTATTTTCGCGGAACGCGTCGCACATCCCCCCATGGCAACCGGCCAGCCCGACGCCGCTCTGCACGGCCGCCGAAACGTTGTTTACCCAAGCTTGCTCGATCCGGCTCATCGTCCATACCGGAACGATCAAATCGAGTTCTTTCAGCTTTTCGCCATCCGCGAAAGATTCGAGCGTATTCGAGACTTCAACTTCGAAGCCTTCCCCAACCAATTGACCTCTGAAAATCTCCGCTACTTCCTTCGGCTGATGTCCTTCCCAACCGCCCCATACGATCAATGCTTTTTTCATCGTTGTATCCTCCGAGTTCTCGTCAGCTTCCGGTTGATCTTCTAATAACCAGATCAGTCAGCAGCTTCTCGTTAATGACCGGATTTCCTTGATCCTTATTCGCCAGAAGATCGAGCAATCGATCCGCCGCCAATCTTCCCATCTCGTAGAACGGAACTTTAACGGTCGAAAGCGGCGGTTCCGTAAAGCTTGCGGCATCGGAATTGTCGTACGCGAAAATTTTGAGATCCTCGGGCATACGGCACCCCAATTCTCTTAATCCTTGCATAAGACCGATCGCCATGCGGTCGTTGCCAACGAATATCGCATCCAATCGTTCCAAGTTCGCATAGACGCTGCTTGCCGCCATTCTCCCGCTCGTACGGCTGTAATTGCCCTCGTATATCAACGATTCGTCAGGCTCGATCCCTGCTTCGATCAGCGCTTTGCGATAACCTGTCATGCGATCCCAACTATTCGAATATTGAGGCGCTCCGTTCAGGAATCCGATTCTCCTGCAACCTTGTCCGATCAAGTGTTTGACCGCGTCGTAGCTGCCCCGTTCGTGATCCGCAGCTACGATGTTCAGCCTCGGGTGATCGAATCTTTGGTCCATGACGCAGTAGGGCAGATCTTCTTCCGCCAGCCGAACGATCGCTTCCGTCTCCGAGGGGATGGCGCTCGAACCGAGTATGATGCAGGCGTCCACCCTTTGTGTGCGGTACAAGGACACATAATCATACGTAACCGATGGATCACGGAATAACAGTAGCAATCCGTAACCTTTGGCATGTACGGCATCCCCGATTCCGCCGAGCAGCTCAGAAAAATAATACGTGGAGAACAGATGCACTTTAGGCACATGGGGAACCACGACGCCCAGATTTCCGCTCCGGCCTCTGGCGAAGCTCGAAGCGACGGCATTCAACTCGTAGTTCAGTTGTCTGGCCGCCTCCTGCACCCGCTGGCGGGTCGATTCTTTGATTGGCCCGATGCCGTTAAGGACACGCGAGACGGTCGCTTCGGATACTCCGGCAAGCTTCGCTACTTCTTTACGGTTCGTCAAAGGCTCTACATCCTGTCATCTCAATTAATGTACACGCGTACATTATGGCACTCGGATCGACATTCGTCAAGGAGTTTTCGGTCGGCAGCAAGACGATCGGCACGTCGTCCCAAGACTCGTCTATTCAAGGTACTTTTTTGACCTTCGTTTGCTCGCTGTCCCAGGACTCGTCTGTTCAAGGTACTTTTTTGACCTTCGTTTGCACGTCGTCCCGGGACTCGTCTATTCAAGGTACTTTAGCCCTCGTTCGCACGTCGTCCCGGGATTCGTCTATTCAAGGTACTTTTAGCCCTCGTTTGCACGTCGTCCCGGGACTCGTCTATTCAAGTTACTTTTTTGGTCTTCGTTTGTTATGCCTGCGCTGCCTCGTCCGGGGAAAAGATGATCTGGTCGATAATCCCGTATTCGAGCGCTTCTTGGGCGGACATATAATAGTCGCGATCGACGTCTTTCTCGATTTTCTCTACCGGCTGGCCAGTATGTTCCGCGAAAATCCGATTCAGCTTGTCGCGGGTCTGCAGAATAAGCTTGGCTCTGATCGCAATATCGCTCGCCTGCCCTTGCGCGCCGCCGCTTGGCTGGTGGATCATGATCTCGCTGTTGGGCAACGCGAACCTCTTGCCCTTGGCTCCCGCTAGCAGCAGGAACGCTCCGGCCGATGCGGCCATGCCCATGCAGATCGTATGAACTTGCGGCTTAATGTAACGCATCGTATCGTACATAGCAAATGCCGCAGAGGTCGATCCCCCGGGAGAGTTGATGTACAGACTGATTTCTTTGTCGGGATCCTCCGCCGCAAGAAACAACAATTGAGCTACGATGCTATTGGCGACTTGATCGTCGATAGCGGTACCCAAAAAAATAATGCGATCCTTAAGCAGACGGGAATAAATATCGTAGGACCTCTCCCCCCGGTTCGATTGCTCTACGACGTACGGAATGTAATTGCTCATTTTGGATTCCTCGCTTCCTTGTTCGTTTTTAAGTGACTCCCGTAGTAAACGAACGAAAGCCGCCAAACGATACGGGCGAGAAAAGCCATCCCTTCCTTCCCTCCATTGTCGCATTTTGCAACAATGAGCGAACTCTGATCCCCATTCCTTCTCCTATTGTCGCTTTTTGCGACAATGAGAGGGCCTTGCTGCTCTACCGCCCCACCATTGCCGTTTTTTGCAACAATGAGCGAACATTGCTTCACTTCCCATCCTCCATTGTCGCATTTTGCAACAATAAGTTAAGGCTGCGGAGAATCTTGATCTGATCATGATCGTCTCCGCAAAACCGCCTTTGCCCCCGAACGGTTTATCGAATACACTGAGGGAAAGCAACACCCCGAATTACGATTTCCGATATTCACTTAACTGCGTATCTTTTCGTCCGGTTCGTTCGTTTACGATAGCAGGGAGATCTCTTGCCCGAAGGAGGGAAAGTCGACAATGAGCAACTATGCGGATACTTTGGAGTCAGCAGACAGCGTTACGGCCGGGAGCTTCGAACGGCTCCAAGCAGCGCTGCGCAAGTATTGCTTAACGCTTGCCGAATCTGCCTGGGATGCCGACGATTTGGTTCAGGATGCTTGGCTGAAAGCTTTAGACGGCTCACGGTTCGCCCAACATCCGAATCCGGAAGCCTATTTGCTGAGAATCGCCAAAAACGCCTGGATCGATCGCAGGCGGCGTTCCGGCAAGCTTTCGCAAATCTTAAACGACACGCTGCCGGAAGCCGACAAGCCCGATCACGGCCTTCTCGGGATCGAGGCGGCTTTCCGCGCGCTTGCGATTCATCTTCCGCCATTGCAGCGAGCCATATTTCTGCTCAGAGAAGTGCTGGGCTACTCCAGCGCGGATGCTGCGGCGCTGCTGAGCACGACGGAAGGCGCCGTGAAGGCCGCCTTGCATCGGGCGAGAAAAAGCCTTCCGCTCGTGAAGGAAGAGCTGGAGACCGGCGGTTCCTCTGCCGACGACGAGCCCGGACTGAAGGCTTACCTGCGAACGATCGCGGCCGCGTATCAAGCCGGGGACATCACAGCTATGATCGAGCTTGCCCTGCGGATCGAATCCGCACCCGCTTCCGCTATCGGCATCCTCCACTCCGGAAGGCTGCAAACCGTCTCGGCTCAGCGCCGAAGAGGAACAAGTTACGGTTCCTTGCTTTCCTCGTTTCTCGTCGCGTAATAAGCGGCCTACTCCTATCGCGGCAATCCGAAGACTGTATAGGGAACAAGTTCTACCGCGGCATCCGTATGCGGGAAGATGGCTCTCGCCTGCGCTTCCAATTCCGCTAGATCCTCCGTCTTGTACCTGGAGCTGAAGTGGGTAAGAAGCAGCCTCTCCACTCCCGCCGCAAACGCGATCTCTGCCGCTTGCACCGAAGTGGAGTGGCCGTAAAGCTCCGCCTTCCCGGCCAAATCGTCCCCGAACGTCGCTTCGTGCACGAGAAGATCCGCCCCTCTTGCTAAAGCAACGGCGCCAGCGGTCGGCCGGGTATCGCCCATAATCGCCACGATTCTCCCCGGGAGCGGTGCGCCAAGCACATCCACGGAGCGGATCGTTCTGCCGTCCTCGAGCACGATGTCGCGGCCCTTCTTCAATTCTCCATAGGCAGGTCCCGCCGGAACGCCCAGCTCCGCAAGCAGCTCGACGTTTAACTTCCCCCCGCGCGGACGCTCGGACACGCGATATCCGAAACACTCGATTCGGTGATCGAGGTGCGCCGCCTCGACGGTGAAATCGCCGTCCACGACAATTGGCCCGGGTTCGATTTCCTTAATCTCAAGCGGATAATCCAAATGCGTTCCGGTAATTCTCAGCGAGCTTTCGATCAGCTCCCGCAGCCCCGGAGGACCGTAGACCTGAAGCGGATCGGTCCCGCCGAGGGAAGAGCGGCTGCTCAGCAGTCCCGGAATGCCGTATACGTGATCCCCGTGCAGATGAGTTACGAACAATTTCTCCATTCGGCTTAGTCGAAGCGGAGAATGAAGCAGCCGATGCTGCGTCCCCTCTCCGCAGTCGAACAACCAGAACGTTCCTCTTCTCCTCTGCAAGCTCAGCGCCACGGATGTAACGTTTCTTTCCTTTATCGGCATGCCCGCGCCCGTTCCCATAAACCATAATTCCATACCCGCACCTCCTGCGAACAGCTTTGACCGGATCTTCTTCTTTTAACCGACCGAGATCTCCACTCTCCCGGCGATTCATCCCTAATAAACGAAGAAGAGAGCCCGTTAAGTGAGCTCTCTTCATTATAATGATAACGGCGTTAGCCGGCGATCGGCTGGTCCGTCGAGTTCTTGCGTTTGCCCCAAGGCGTCCCGAGAAGCGGCAGCGCCCATCTATCCAATCCGTACCAGCCTGCGACCTTCCAGCCCAGAACGATCCAAGTGGCGAGAATGAAGAGCAGCGGATTCGTGCTCAACGTTCCCGCGAACAGGAAGCTCGCGTTCATGAATGCGCCGAAAAATGCGGCAATACCTGTCAATAAGCCGAGAATAAGACCGAGTCCGACCAACACTTCCCCGAAAGCGACCACATAAGAAAACACTTTGGCGTTCGGTAGTACGGTATTTTCCAAGAACGACGCGTACCAGCCCGTTACGTCCTTCCCGCTCTCCGCTTTGCCGATCGCGCCCTTCACGAATCCGCTCAAGCCCGCTCCCGCATTTTCGCCGACCCATGCATCGCTCGTGACCTTGTGCCAACCGGCGTTTAACCAAGCGTATCCCAGATAAAGTCGTATGACCAGCCACAGCAATCCCGACCTCGTGTTGTTAAACAGAAAGTTCGATACCGGATTATCGGGGATGATGATATTTTTGCCTCTCAATTCGTCCTTGATCGTCACTTTACTCATCTCCTAATATTGGAATAATCCTTTCAAAGACTATCATAAACGAAATCCCCAAACTGTAAACTACTTCACATTTACCCCGCGTATTTTGGCTATGTATTTTTTCCTCGTCTTGGACTACAATGGGGACGACCTGAAAGGAGCTTGATTCCGCATGAAATTTTCTTTGTGCATCGGAGCCTATCCGGGCAAGGACGTCATCTATCATCTGGAAAAAGTAAAAGAGCACGGTTTCCAAGGACTTGAATATTACGCCTGGTGGGATCTGGGCGATCTGAAAAAGTTGGCTGCGGAGCAAGAAAGAATCGGCGTCGGCCTGAGCGCGGTCTGCACGAAGTTCATTAGCCTCGTCGACGAATCGCTGCGCGACGCTTATCTGGAAGGCGCTCGTCAGACGATCGAGGCTTGCCGAATTCTCGGAGTGCGCTCGGTCATTTCCCAGACGGGCAACGAGATCGAAGGCTTGTCCCGGGACAAGCAGCGGCAGACGATGGTCGAGACGCTCAAACAATGCGCGCCTTTGTTCGAGGAAGCCGGCATCGTGTTGGAAGTGGAGCCGCTCAACGGGCTGGTCGATCACGCCGGTCACTTCCTGCAGCGGTCGGATGAATCCGTTGAAGTCATCGATCAGGTCGGGAGCCCGAACGTCAAGCTCGTGTTCGACGTCTATCATCAGCAGATTACGGAAGGCAACGTTATCCGCAACGCGACGGGTTACGCCGACCGAATCAACCATTACCATATCGCGGACAATCCGGGACGCATGCAGCCTGGAACGGGCGAACTGAACTACGTCCATATTTTGCGCGCCATTAAGAACACCGGATTTACCGGATTCGTCGGCCTGGAATGCGGGTATACGATCGACACGGACGAAGCGATCGCCGGATTCAAAACGGATATTTTGTCACAAGTAATCTAAATGATAGAAGCCGACACCCTACTACAAGGGATGACGGCTTCTTATTCCACATTCACGCTCTGAACAGTCCGTATCCGTTAAGCGGAACAACGGGATCACGATCGGCTGCAAGCCCGGCCGACTTGCCGCGCAGCGCTACGTCAACCAACCATGTCGTAAACGGCGCAACGTTCATCGCCGCCATCTCTTCGAGGGTGTAGAACCCCGCGGCGTCCACCTCGTTATCGTCCGGGACCGGTTCTCCGCCCACGTAATCCATCTCGAAAGCGACATATACATTATGAACGCTTCGCGGTTGATCGCGCAAAGCCACAATTCCTTTCACCTTGGCCTCGATTCCACTCTCCTCCGCCACTTCCCGTACGATCGTCTCTTCGATCGGTTCCAACTGTTCGATGTAACCGCCCGGATTCGTCCAATATCCTTTGCCCGGCTCTTGCGCCCGGCGAACGAGCAGCACCTTGTCCTCTCTGACGACAAGCGCGCCCACTCCGATACTGTAATTGCCCCAATGTACGAAACTGCATTGCGTGCAGGCTCTTCTCGGAGTCCCGTCAACATCCCGCGTCTCCATCTCGCCGCCGCAGGACGAACAATAATTAACTTCCACAGAGGTCACCCGCGCTTTATCGTTGTTGAATCTTTCAATAGTACATTTATACTCCTACGGCGCCCAGGAGACAATAGATCTGCCTAAATTCGCTCCCTGTTTCGGGCGGCAACGCCAAGAAACCTCCCGATACAGGAGGTTTCTCATCTTTAATCCGGGGAATCCCCGTCTTCTATTCCAACACGATCTCCCTGCCGCGTTCGGCGGACTCGTAGATCGCGCACAAAATCTTGATCATATCGACGCCGTGCTCCGGCGTAATGATCGGCTTCTCGCGGCCGAGCACGCAACCGATAAAATGCTGAATGTTCGCGGTATGCTGCGGAATCTTCGCTGCCGTGAAATGCGGCTTCTGGTCGATCAGCGCGCCTTCGTTCTCGGTGAACAGACTTAGCTTATCGTTCACGAGACTAAAGCCGCCCTCAGTGCCTCGCCATTCAAGGAACTTCTTCTCTTCCTCTACGTTGGAAGCCCAACTGAACTCGATCTGCAGAGACGCTCCGTTATCGAAACGAATGAATCCCGCTGCCAAATCTTCCACGTCGAACGTGCCTTCCGGAACTCGGCCCGAAGCGTCCGGACGGTCGGCGAACTTGCGGTAAGTCGAACCCGAGACGGTAACCGGCTTCGGATTGCCCGCCAGCCACATCGCCATATCGATCATATGCACGCCGAGATCGATCAGCGGTCCGCCGCCTGACAACGCCTTCGTCGTAAACCATCCGCCGCGGCCAGGGATGCCCCGGCGGCGAATCCAGCCGCAGCGGCCCATGTACAGGTCGCCTAGCTCCCCTTTGTCGATGATTCGCTTGGCGAACTTCGCTTCTTCGCTGAACCGGTTGTTGCGCATCGTCATCAGCAGCTTGCCCGACTCGCGGGCGGCGTCCGCCATTTTCTGCGCTTCGAGCGGATTGATCGCATCCGGCTTCTCGCAGAAGACGTGCTTGCCTTGCCGCAGCGCGGCGATGGCGATCTCCGAATGGTACAGGTTCGGCGTGCTGATGCCGATGATATCGACCGACGGGTCCGCGATCAGCTCGCGGTAATCGTCGTATACCTTCGTGCCCGGAAAATCTTTGGCCGCTGCCTCGGCGGAAGCGCGGAACGCATCGCAGAAAGCGACGATTTCCACTTCGTTAGAGGACAGCCAGCCGGGCAGATGCGCGTTTTTGAATATGCCGCCGGTGCCGACGACGCCTACTTTTAAGGTCATTGTTGTTTCTCCTTGATCGTCTCCAGAGGTTTCGCGTTTCCATACCGCGGATAGTCACGGTCGACAGGCGCGGCCCATTTTACCGCGTTGGAAATCACCTTGCGAACCTGCGGGTTATAATACGTCGGGTAAGTCTCGTGACCCGGACGGAAGTAGAAGATTTTGCCCATGCCGCGCGTGTAGCAGCAGCCGCTGCGGAACACTTCGCCGCCTTCGAACCAACTGACCATGACAAGCTCGTCCGGCTGCGGGATATCGAAATGCTCGCCGTACATTTCTTCCTTCGGAAGCTCGATGTACTCGCCGATGCCGTCGGCGATCGGATGGCCCGGATTCACGACCCAGATCCGTTCCTTCTCGTCCGCCTCGCGCCATTTCAGGTCGCAGGAGGTGCCCATCAGTTTTTTGAATATTTTCGAAAAATGGCCCGAATGCAGCACGATCAGCCCCATGCCGCGCAGAACGCGTTGATGTACCCGTTCCACGATCTCGTCCCGGACTTCGCCGTGAGCCATGTGCCCCCACCAGATCAGGACGTCGGTGCCGTTCAATACTTCTTCCGTAAGGCCGTGCTCCGGATCGTCCAGCGTAGCCACCGTTACTTTTCCGTCGACGTCGAGACCTTCGGCAATCGCCGCATGCATGCCCTGCGGATAGACGGAAGCGACCTTTTCATTCGTTTTCTCATGTCGGTATTCATTCCAAATTGTAACGTTGATCGATTGGCTCATCCCAGATTCTCCCTTACATTGAATTCCTCTTCATTCTATTCTACAGAAACCCTGTAATCGATTCCCAATTGAATTCATTTCTTACGGTATTCTGTCATCTAGTATATTCAATCATACAGCTATGCTAATATAATCTTACGCGATCCTGTCGCAATCTTTTATCATGAGGAGCAAGATTCATGTACCCGGAAATACTGCACGAGCAGGTTTTCTATCAGAATCCCTTCTTGGCGATACGCATCTGGCAGATCGATTCGGAGAGCCACGCTCCCAGAGAATTGCTGCAGAAAGCCGAGCAGAATTGGAAGCAAAAAGAATTCCACGATTGGCATTACCACGAGGAAGTGGAATTTCTGCTCGTTCTCCAAGGCGAGATTACCGCGTTCTGCCCCGACGATCAGTTCGTGCTGCGCGCTGACGACATCGCCTTGTTCGGATCTTCTGAACCCCATATGACCATGCAGACGTTGGAGGGCGACGCTACCCGGATCGTCTTCCAGATCGATCTGCGCAAATATTGGGATCTCAGCACGGTGAGCAGCATGCAGCATTTCTCGGAAGTGATTCGTCCGTTAAGCTCGCTGAATTATATATATCATGAAAACCGGGAAGTTCGGGAACAAACCGCCGTCCTCATTCGCGAAATCTATCGGGAAATGAACGACGGCAAACTCGGATACGAGCTTGCCGTCTCTTCGCGGATCAAAAGCATATTGCTGCTTCTCCTGCGGAATGATTCGCGACTGCAACTGAACTATACCGACAATCGTCTGCTTGACCGCATTCAACCCGCCATGGATTACGTGGAACGGAACCTGGGCGAGAAATTGTCCGTCGCGGACGCCAGCAGACTTCTCAATATGAGCTATACCCACTTTATCAAAATGTTCAAAAAAGCCGTCGGCATGTCCTTCACGGACTTCGTCGTCTACAAGCGGATCAAGAAAGCCGAGCAGCAGCTGCTGACAAGCGATATCAGCATCGCCGAGATTGCCGATTCGGTCGGCATCTCCAACCTCGGCCACTTCTATGAGATGTTCCGCCGCATGAACGGCTGCTCCCCTAAGCAATTCAGGGAGCGGCTAAAGGAGCCCGCGGGCTAAGCGGAGACCGCCGCTTCCGCCAGCAGCATCAGGGTCAAGCCCTGGCCGTATAATGTCGGGAACACCGGCACCCGATCGTAGGCTTCGACGCTCTCGAGTACGGGGGTGCCGCCGGACACGCCGTCCACGGCGCCGGTGGCCGCGATTTTCCGGATGACGGCCGGCACCGCCCGATCGGCGCAAGCTTTCATTCCGGCCGGAACGAGTCCGAGCCGGACCGCTTTGTAGATTCCGCAAGCCAGACCTGCGGAGCCTGACGTCTCCTCGTAGAAATCCGGCCGGTCGAGCACGGTCGGCCACAGGCCGCTTGGATTCTGGCGGGTGGCGACCGCTTCGATCAGCCTGACGTATCGACGGGCGATCTCCTCTAGCGTCTCGGAGCTTTCGCACAGCCCTTTCGTTTCCTCCAAGATCATCGGCACGGCGCAGACGTTCCAAGCGTTCGCCCGATTCCATCTTGCCGCCGACATCCAATCTTCGGTCTCGCAGTTCCAGCCGTGATACAACAGCCCCGTATCTTCATCCTGCAGAACGTTCAGGTGAAGACGAACTTGCCTTAAAGCCTCTTCCGCCATTCGTCGATCCGACAGCAGCCGAGCCGTGCGAGCCAAGAAAAGCACGGCCACGAACACTGTGTCCGCCCAAATCTGCTCGCGGAAGATCGCGTTCTCCGTCACCGTATGCTCGAATGCCCCGTTTCTCGTTCGCGGAGAGCGTTCCATCATCCGGAGCGCTACGCTCTCCGCTTCATCTCGATAATACGCCAATCCCGTGGCGCGGTATAATGAAGGGAACACGGCGAACGGAGCCATCTCGTTGATTACTTCGACGCCCTCGGACCGTTTCCGGTTTCTGTCGACCCATTCCGCGATTTCCCTCATGATTCCGTCCTCGCTTGCAGCGGTTCCATATTCCCCAGCAGCGATTAGGCCAACTCCTGCGTTCCAATCCCAGCGGTCGACGTTCATCGCCCAATCGGCCCATTCGTGACGACCCCATTCATTAGACTCGCTATGCATCATATATCGGTATACCCGTTTCGCCGTCTCGGCGGCTTCGCTACGATTCAATCTCTTTCCCTTCTTCCCGCGATTTAACTGTCTTTCTCTCTATCGCCGACTCATGAATAACGGTTGCGGTATTCCGTCGGCGTTAATCCGTGCTGCTTCTTGAAGCTCTCCCGAAAATGGTCCAAATCCGCATAACCGACCGAATCGCAGATTTCGTAAATCCGGACCGCAGGGTCCTTCAGCAGCCTCGCCGCTTCTTCCATGCGAAACCGAATGATTAAATGGTTAATCGTCGAACCGGTCACTTCCTTGACGAGCAGGTTCATATACTTCTCGCTGAGTCCGACCTCGGCGGCGACGTCCGATAACGACAGCTCTCTCCGCGCGTAATTCCGGCGCACGTATCCGACGGCCTGATCGACCAGTTTTTTCTTCTTCAAGTTGCCGCCCTCTTCCCCGGGCGGTAGCAGGTCGGCCAGATGGGGAAGCTTCTCCTCATTCTGACTCGACGGATGGTCCTCTCTCCCGGCGGATTGCCGTTCCTGTCCGATCTCCTTAACGGCGTTCGACACGACGCGTTCGATCTCGGCGGGGTCCACCGGCTTTAGGACGTAATCCGTCACCTGCAGCCGAATCGCCTTCCTCGCGTGCTCGAACTCGCTTAAGCCGGACAAAATGATGCAACGGATGTCCGGATTGCCCGCTTGGGCGGCTTCGATCAGCTCAAGTCCATTCATCTTGGGCATTCCGATATCGGTCAGCAGCAAGTCCGCGTCTTCGTCTTTGAGCCGGGCGAGCGCTTCCTCGCCGTTGCCGACGGCGCCGATCAGCGAAACGCCCATCTTCGCCCAAGGGATAGCATGAACGAGCGTTTCCCGCACCGTTCTTACATCTTCCGCGATCAGCATTTTATACATAGGCCGCTGCCTCCTTGCTTCGTTGTCCGATTTCCTGCCGATAAGGCAGCCGCACCTCCACGCAAGCGCCTTCAATCGAATCGATGTACTTCAATCCATAGGCCTCGCCGCAATGAAGCTGGATTCGCCGGTGCACGTTCAGCGTTCCATACCCCGAACGACGTCCGTCCTCCGTCCGCTCCCCGCCGCTTCCGTTATGTTCGTTCAGCCATTGATTCCTCTCTGCAGCGTCGCAGCCTTTGCCGTTGTCCCGCACGCGAAGAACGAGCACGTCTTCCTCCCGCTCGGCGCTGATCTCGATCTTGCAGTCTCCGCTGCTGTCGGAAAACCCATGGACGATGGCGTTCTCTACAAGCGGCTGAAGCGAGAAATGTACGATCGAGGCGGACAAAAGCGGCTCCGGAATCCGGAATTCCATTCCCAGCCGGTCCATCATCATCTGCTGAATGCCCAGATACGCTTCGACCTGCTTGATCTCGTCCTCCAACGTAATCCACGTCTCCCCCCGGTTCAGGTTGTAACGAAACACGTTCGCCAATGAGCGGACGATCTGGCTTGCTTCGCGGTCTCCGGCCATTATCGCGCGGCAGTTGATCAGATCCAGCGTATTGTATAGAAAATGGGGATTGATCCGGGCTTGAAGCAGATCCAGTTGAAGCTGCTTGCGGTCCATCTCCTCAGCGAAAGACTTCTCGATCAAATCGCGCATCGCGACGAGCATCGTCGAGAATTTCAGTCCGAGCTCATCCACTTCGTATATACCCGATCTCTGCTCCGGCAACGCCTCCTTGAACTCTAACACTTCCGGCCGATGCATCGCCGAGACGAGCCTCGTCAGCGGCACGGTGACCCGAACGACGATTCTCCGGAAAACGAAACCCGCGATCATCAAAGCGACGATGGCGGTCGCCGCGCCGATGGCCGAGATCGCGAACGTGTACTGGCTGAAGTGGCTTTCGGGGACGACAGTCAACAGCTTCCATCCGTTCTCGAACGTTTCGAACATGACCCGGTGCTTCTCTCCGTCGATTTTCTCGACCGAAGAACCTCTCTGCCCTTGCAGTTGCTCGACGTAAGGCAAATCGCCGACGAAATCGAGGAAGCCGTATTTCTCGCTGTAAATGACCTGATCATTCTCGTCCAGAAGCAAATGGTAGCCATTCTCGATCGGCGCATTGTCGAAAACACTTCGAATGCTACCTGTATTGGCGCCGACGATGACGATTCCAACGTCCCGGCCGTCCTTGATGCTGGTTTTCATTCTTGCGGAGTAAATCATCGCCGTGCCGGAGCTGCCCGTTTTCTGCCCCCACCAGACGGTTTTCCGATCCCCCTGGATCAGATTCCGGTACCAAACCTCTTGTTGCAAATCGTCGTCCTTATAAATACCGGGAATCGGATCGAAGCGGCTCGTCGCCATGCCGTAGAGGCCGCTTGCCGGCCTTAATGCGAGTGAGACCGCGTAAGAAGTCGCGACCGCGTTGCCCGATCCAAAATCGTTAAGAAGCGAGAGCAGCGACAGATTTTCCAGATTCGTCCGCAAAGCGAAAAAATCGTCGACTCCTTCGTAGGCTTCGCGGGTTTTGCTTTCCAGCAGTCCGTCGATCGACGGGTTGGACATTACGTAAGCGGCCACGTTGTTCATCGTTTCGAATTGGTAGCGGATGTTCCGGTGTACGAATTTGAGCGATTGGTCCGCCATCTTGAGCGTATGGTCGTTCTGGAGCCGAATGAGAAGGTAACTGGCCGCCGCCGAGAATAACACGACGATCGCAACGATCAGTGCGAAAACCGGAACGCTGAGCCGGGTCAACAGCCTTGAACTTTCCTTTTTTTTGCGTGCTCGCGCGATCATGCTTCCCGCTCCTTCCCCTCGATAGGCCCGAACCCCCGCCTCGGCTGATTCGGAGGCGGGGGCTTATAGATAGACTTCGATTATCGGCCGGCTTTCACCTTGAACGATTCCTCAAGCTCGCTCAGAATTTGATTGCCGCCTTGCGATTTCCACTTCTCTACGAATTCGTCGAACTTGGAGATGTCGCCGCCCATAATGATCTGCGTAAAGACGGAATCGCGCATCGTGTTCAGTTCGACCAGCTTGGCGACCTTCGTCGGCGAATCCAAGTAATTGGACGCGTCCGTAATCTGGAACTTATTATTAATCGCGACATCCAGCGCTTGCGAGAAACGAAGTGGCAAAGATTCCAGATAACGAGGCCAGCCCTTCAACCCCGGCGCGAACAGGTAGCTTTGTACGCCACGGTAGTTGCCGTTCTTGTCCTGCTTCGTTTTCGGATCGAGCAGATCGGTCGCGACCGTCATCTTGCCGTTCTCCAGCGAGTAATCCTCCCCTTCGATGCCCCAGACGGTAAGCATTTGATTTTCCGGGGACAGGGACTCCTCGATGATCGCCAGCACTTTCTTCGGATCTTTCGTCTTCGCGCTAATCGCAGTCATTTGGGAGAACGGGGCGCCCATCGGCGCGACGGCCGTTCCGTCCGATCCAACCATAGAGCCGGTTAACGTCAAATATTTGAACGGATCGTTGGATTGATCTGCCAGCTTATCATCGGCGCCAAGCTTCTTGGCCTTGATCAGCTCGTTCGTCTCCACTTGCGTATCGTAGTCGTTCGCCGTCGACCACCAGCCCATCCAGGAGAACAGCTTCCCGCTGAACAGCTTGGCGCGAAGCTGCTCTTCCTTGATCGTGGCAAACTCCTTGTCGATCAAGCCTTCCTTATACATTTTTTGCAGGAACAACAGCGCTTCCTTCATTCTCGGGTCTATATCGTAATTGCTGAACTTACCGTCATTTTCCGTAAAAAATCCCGGCGTAACCCCGAACGCTCCGAACACGTTGTCGAAGGAGTTGTTCGCGTACTTCACCTGACCGATCTGCGCCGTGTAACCGCCAAGAGGAATGACCCCCGGTTTCGCCGCTTTGATCTTCTTGAGTGCTTCATAGTACTCGTCGAGCGTCTGCGGAACGTCCGCGCTGATCTCCTGAAGATAGTCGGTTCGCATGACTAGGTCCCACCGGTAGCCAGCTCCCGGGCCGCCTTGATAGGGGATCCCGTAGATTTTGCCGTTCACCTTAGCCTGCTCGAACACTTCCTTCGGCACTTCTCTCATGATGTTCGGCGTGTCCTTCTCGTTGATCAGGTCAGTCAGGTCGACGAACGCGCCGAGTGGGGCGTACTTCTGGAAGTCGTCCGCGAAATCGATCCGCACGACGTCGGGAATGTCTCCGCTGGACATCTTCAGGTTCAGCTTCGTCTTATACTGCTGGACGTCGACCATCTCAGGGCTGATTTTCACGTTCAGCTTGTTCTCTATCGCTTGCTTGACAACGTCTTTAGCCGGATCGAACGGTACGGAAATATCTTGCGCTTTAAGCCATTTCAGCTCGTACGGCTCCGCCGCGACGGACGGAGACTCAGCCGGCGACGCACTCGGCGAAGCCGAAACGCTTGGCGAAGGACTTCCCGACGCCTCGTTGCCGTTATTGCCGTTATTACCGTTGCCGCAACCCGCGATCGCGACGCTGCCGGCTAGGAAAGCCGCAAGCAAACCGAAAGACCGTTTTTTTGTCGGATGAGACATGAACGAATGACCTCCTCTAAGTGACTTGCTATATTTACCCTTTTGGGGATAAACCTGAAGGAATACGGTGTCGCTACCCTTTCACCGAGCCAACCATCATACCCTGGTCGAAAAACTTCTGCACGAACGGATATACGATCAGCATCGGCAGGGCGACAATCACGATCGCGGCCATCTGGATACCGATGGTCGGCGGCGGAGTCGTCCCGGCCGTCTCGAGCAGCTCCGGCGGAAGGCTGGAACTGACGATAATGGAGCGCAGCACGAGCTGTACCGGCGCTTTATTCCAATCCGTAACATAGAGCAGAGCGTTAAAGAAATCGTTCCAATACACCACCATATAGAGCAGTCCGACCGAAGCGATAACCGGCATCGAGATCGGCAGGACGATGTTCATCAGAACCCGGATTTCCGACGCCCCGTCGATGGCGGCCGATTCCCGCAAGCTTTCCGGAAGACTCTCGAAGAACGATTTCATGATGATCATATTAAAGGCGCTGAACGCCATGATCAGGATAAGGACGTAGTTCGTATTCAGCAGGCCCAGTTCCTTAACCGTAATATAGGTCGGTATGAGCCCTCCCTTGAAGAGCATCGTGAACACGAAGTAAAAAATGATGATTTTTCGGCCCGGGAGCTTCTTCTCGGAAAGCGCATAAGCGACGGTCGCTGTCAGGAACAGCGCCAGCACCACCCCCACGACCGTATTCCGCACGGTATTGCCGTACGCGGCGTAGATGAGCGAGCCTTTCTGCAGCAGATAATCGTAATATTGAAAACTGACGGAAGACGGGAAAAGCACGAGCCCGTTTTTCTCGCTGAAGATGGAGTAAGGCGTGATCGATACCGAGATGACGTACCAAAACGGCAAAATAATGATCAAGGTCAGCAGAGTCAGCACAATATAGTTGGTCGTGACGAAGACGTTCTCGCCTCTCGTAAGCTTCATGTTCCGCCGTCCTTTCTCAGAAAATGCCGGATTCCGGATCGATCCGTTTGGCGATGCGGTTGGCGGTCAGTACCAGCGCCAGTCCGATCACGCCTTTGATGACGTCCGCAGCGGCGGCCAGGCTCAAGTTGAATTGCTCGATCCCGACTCGGTAGATGTAGGTGTCGAGGATATCGCCCACTTCGAACACCATTGGATTGTACAAATTGATGACCTGATCCAAGCCGGCGCTCATGACGTAACCGACTCTCAGAATAAATAGAACGACAATCGTGCCTGCGATGCCCGGCAGCGTCACGTGAATAATCCGCTTAAATCGCGTCGCTCCGTCGACGATAGCCGCCTCGTACACTTCGGGATTAAGGCCCGCGATCGCCGCGATGTAGATAATGGCGGCCCAGCCCATCTCTTTCATCGCGTCAGTGACGACGAGGATCGTTCTGAAGTACGCCGGCTCGACGAGCAAATACGCCGGGTTGCCGCCGAACAGCTCGACGACTTTATTCACGAGTCCCGTCTCCGGGGAGAGCAGGATCGTAATGATGCCGCCGTAGACGACCCAGGATACGAATCTGGGCAAGTAGACGGCCGTCTGCAGCGTCTTCTTGAACCATGCCCGGCGGATCTCGTTCAGCGCGAGCGCCAACAGGATCGGGCAGAGGAAACCGCTGATCATTTTGTACAGGCTGATGATCAGCGTATTCCGGAAGGCATTCCGGAACATCTCCGAATCGAACAGCGCTTGAAAATGCTTCAATCCCGCCCACTCGCTTCCGGGGAAGCCCTTGATGACGTTGTAATCCATAAAGGCGATACTGATTCCATAGAGCGGGAGATAATCGAACAGGAACACCCATAGGAATGCGGGCAGCAGCAGCACGTACAGTAATTTGAACTTCCATATTCGCCGCATCGTCCTCCCGGGCATCGTCTCCCGCTCGGACTTCTTTTTTCCGACGATCAGTTCCATTCTCTCTCTCCTTCCGATTGCCCTCTCTCTTTGTTCCGAATTGTAAGTGCTTACAAAACTAAGCTTATCGGAAATCGAGATCAGCGAAAACAGGAGCGAAGTCCGATAATCCCCGGCAAAAGTCGCGAAAACGGGAAAACGTGCAGTCGCTAAGCCCAGCATGTGCGGGGACATAAAAACGGGATGGGAGCAGTCGCCAAAACCGGAATGAGCGAAGTCAATCGCTCTTTTGGCGGTCGCTATCCGTAGCTACTTCGCTCCAGATAGACCCATTACATCCGAACAAGAAATACCTGCAAAAGTGCATCTATTTTTTTCTAGTCGCCCCGAAAATGGAAATTACCTGCATAAATACATTTATTTCGGCCCCATAAGCCGATGGAGGGGATTCAAGGGAGGAATTAACTGCATATTTGCATTTACTCTCGAAATCGAGAGCATTCAGATGGAAAATAAGTGTAGAAAATACATTTAGCTCAAATATCAAAGCACTACGGCATCGCTTTTTTTTCGAAATCCGGGCACACTGAGACGCTTTGGACCGAATTCGAAGCAGCTTACGAATAAGCCTTCGGCGTCCTTATCGGACGCCGAAGGCGCAAGTCCGGTTCTACCGGCTACTAGACAACCCGAGCTCCGGCCATCCCTTACCTTGTGAGGGAAACCGTGCCAGATGGAGGAACGGGAAGGCGATGAACGCCCGGAAGCAAGCGCAGCTCCGAACGAAGCACGACGGTTCCCAGGCAATCCCGAACCGTCATCGTCCGGCTTCCGCGGTCCATGTCCGATTCGATATACGCTCCCTCTTCCCGGGTTCCGTTGACCAATAGAACTTCCGTCGGCAACTCGCGGTCCAGCCGCACGATCGTCCGGTGATAGACCGCCGCGATCAGCCTGTCCGCATCGCTCGCCATAACGAGCGGATAGAGCAGCTCGGGATGATGGGGCTCCAGCCGGCCGTCCAGAAGCGTGCTCTTGCACTCGTTCCAGAAGCCGAGCCAATAAGCCGCCATCCTCGCGTGGACGGCGGGCAGCCGGTCGAGCCGCACGGAAATCTGCGGCACCGAGAACAGCACATTGATCAGCTGTAACGCCGCGCTCTCCGCGGGCTCGTTCGGATGCCACATGAGCATGTCCGAATGAGCTGCCGTATGGCCGCTCAATAGCCGGATATCGAGAGTACGCACCCGGTTCTCCACGGAATCGTTCGGACAATCCGCGGCTCTGAACATGTTCCCGTACTTGCGCATATAAGGCCCGTTATAGCTCTGGCGGAATTCGATCAGCACGTCCGGCTTGGCAACGCTGAGCCGGGCCATGACGTCGGACAGCAGCCGGTCGACCGCTTCCGGCACCGAGACGTAATCCCGACCTTCTCCGAACTTCGGCTCGGTACCGTCGGGCAGATTAAAGCTGTCGACGAAATCCAGCTTGAAGCCGTCCAGATTCCAGTCGCGCATCGCCCGCTCGTAAATGCCGATCAAGTATTCCCGCACTTCGGGGAACCGCGGGTCGACGACGCCCCAACCCCTATCGTGAAGGACGTATAGCATCCGGTCGCGGAATCGGTCCCAGGCTTTGCTGTGCATGCCGACATACGGAACGGAATACCAGAGCAGATACTTCATCCCGAGCGCATGAACGCGTTCAACATGGGCTTTCATATCGGGGATTTTGTCCGCACTGGCTTCCCAGTCCCCGCAATGGGCGTAGCCTCGTGCGTTGTCGTCCGTCTGCCAGCCGTCGTCCACGATGACGGCCGCGCAGCCCAGGTCGCGGGCCAGGCGGCACTGCTCTTCGATCGCGGCCGGATCCAGACGTTGGTGAAAGCTGTACCAGGTCGAATACATCGGTTCCCGGGCGGAGGGAGGAACCGGCGACGGCGTCAAGCCCGGCAATCCGCTCCACCACGCTTGCACATCGTTCAGACAATCGTAATAAGCCCTGTCGCGGTAGTCCACCCGCAAGATCGCTTCGTATTCCGTCAGCGGAGCTTCCGGCTCCCCGAACAATGAGACCGAGCAATGGAATTCGGCCGCCTCTTCGTTCACCCCCGCTTTGCAGACGATCGTGTGAAGCGTATCCGAGAACGCGAACGTCATCCGGCTGTGATTGTCGCCGCCGAACAGGCAGACGACCGGCGCGGAACGGGTCGAGCGGCTCGTATAACCCCCTGCCCAATCCGGCGATAGTCCGCGCTCGCGGTACGCGTTCGGATGCCATACGCCCTGGACGTCGACGATCGGATGCTCCCAGCTTAACTTGAGAGCTGGAGGAGTCTCCGGGGAGTCCGCTACGATCCGGACGCGCACAAGGTCGATGCCTTCTTCGGGCGACTCCGCGCTTAGGGTCGCGCGAAAGCGACCGTCGGAGCCGGATAATCGATAGAGATAACGAACAGATTGAGCTGTGACGAGCATCGTTTTCATACCTCCGTGATGGGATGGATAGTTGAGTTTCAGGCAACTCTTAGCGGCTTGCCTACGCTTTGGCCCCCGCTAGGGCCGTTCCGCACGAACGTTGATCCAGAATCGCCGGTCTTCCCCCGGCTCGAGAACGATGCAGTTCCCGTGGCGAATGCAGTCCCGGATATCGGAGAACCAGGAGCTGGACGGCTCCAAGGCCACCGTATACATCCCTTCCCCGGTATTCGACCAGTACCGTACGCATGGAAACGCCTCGCGATCCCATTCCAGCAGCACCTTCAAATTTAGATCTGGTTGGTAAAGCCCGACCTCCCCGACGGCGGGACATTTGATCGGCATATAACAACCCGCGCCTTCCTTCTCCATGGGACCGACGCGGCGGAGATCCTTATTGCCGCCGCCGGGCAGCGTCACGGAAGAAGTTTCTTCTTCGTAGTCGGCAAGCGGATCGCCCCGATTCGCTTCGTAACGATGGACGTTAAATGCGACGGATCCATCCGGAAGCAGCACCTCCGTCCTCTCGCCGACGAGCGGACTTCCGAAAGCCGGGTGATGCGTCCAGATGAACCGAACGGCTTGTTCCCCCGTGTTCGCCACCCGTTCCGTAATGCGCAACGCGCTTTCCCCCGCCCTTAAAACGAACGTTTTCTCTACCGCAAGCGGAACGTAAGGAAGAGAGACCCAGCAGTGCAGGACGACCTCCCGCTCGTCGGCGTGATCGACGCGATACGCCCAGGGCAGTCCGGCCGACTCTCCTTCTTTGTCCGCCCCTACTTCTTCCTGGCCACGATCGAACAAAGCCCGGTTCGGGATAATCTCCTGCCATCCGCCGGGATAAGCCTCGGCGTAATGGACGAGCCTGTCTTGCGCCAAGTCCCTTCCTCTCAAGCCGCTCAACCCGGCGGCCGTCCGCATCAGCAACTCCGTCTCCAGCGGCTTGTAGACTAGTTCCCAGACGTCCGTGCCTTTACCGACGAGGACGACCGCCCGCAGCCGTTCGTTCTCCAGCCGGACCGCGCGGATCCCTTCTACGAACGTTTCCTCGGCCTCGCAACCGCATCTCCCCATTTTCACTCTCCCCCTATTCCCGGATCGGCTTCTCCAGCACGAGCACATCGTAAGCGTCCAGCGCGATTTTACCCGTCACCGGGGTTCCGCGGATCGCATCCGTCCAAGCGCCTGCCGATAATAGGGCCAAATCGATCTCGACCGATGAGGAACGGTGATTCATCAGGAACAGGAAAAGCCGGTCATCCGTCTCGCGCGCGGCAATCTCCACGCCATGCGGCGCGTTCGGAACCAATGGCCCGACACCGGCGGACTGGCACACTTCGAGAAGCAATTCCCGGATGAATGCCGGCTCAGGATGAGCGGCGACGTAATACGCCTCTCCCTTGCCGTAGCGATTGCGAGTAACCGCCGGACTGCCGGCGTAATAATCTTCCTCGAACGTGGCGATCGCCTCGGCTCCCTCCAGGCGAACGACCTCTCCCCATTTGCCGGTCCGGTAACCGTCCGGCCGATCCCCGGAGCCCGCGCAGGCGCCGTCCGTCCACTTCACCCGGTTGGACATGTCCGGCTCCAGCGCGTCCGCTTCCTCGACGACGATGCCGAACACGTCGGCGATCGGACGCAGGAACCCTCCGTGTTCCACGACGTCGCAACCGTTCGCCATGCCGCTGTTGTAGCTCATGACCAGCTTGCCCCCGCGTTCCACGTAGGCGCGCAGCCGGTCCGGAACGCCCTCTTCGAACATATAGAGCATCGGCGCGACGACCACGTCGTAGCCGGACAAGTCGTCGAGCGGGTGCACGACGTCTACGGGTACGTTCGCTTCGTATAACGGCCTATAGAACGCCGTGACCGCTTCGCGGTAATCGACGTCCCGGCTCGTCCTGTTCCATCCGACCAGCCATAAGAGCGTCAGGTCGAACAGTACGGCCGTCCTCGCCCGCGTTTGGCCGCGAAGCACGCCGCCCAGCTTCTCCAACTCCCGGCCTAGCCCGCTGATCTCCCGGAATACGCGGTTATCGGATTCCGTGCCATGGCTGACGAGCGAGCTGTGGTATTTCTCCACGCCTCCCCGGCTCTGGCGGAACTGGAAGAACAAGATCGATTCCGCCCCGCGGGCCAGCGCCTGGAAGCTTTGCAGACGCATCATGCCCGGCCGCTTAGCCGGGTTGTACGGCTTCCAGTTCACGTTGCTGGATGCCTGCTCCATCAGCAAGAATGGAGCCTTCTTCAAGCCGCGGAAATAATCGTGCTGGAAGGCCGCCCATACCCCATGGTCCTTATGCGGCGGGTAAGAATCCCAGGAAATGACGTCTAAATGCTGGGCCCATCGGGGATGAATCTGCCCCAGAAAGTCGATCGAGTAAAAATTCGTCGTAACGGGAACGTCCGGAGAAATCCGAACGATCTCCTCTTTTTCCGCCAAGAAGCCTTCCAGGTTGCTATCTGACAGAAAACGCTGGTAATCCAGGCTGACGCTCGTATGGGACATCCCTCCGAGCGGCGGAGCGATCTGCGCCCAGTCGGTCTTCGTCAGGCTCCATTGGCGAAGCTGCCAGCAATCGTTCAACCTCTCGAGCGTTCCGTATTCCGCCTTCAGCCACTCTCTGAACGCTTCGGCGCAATAATCGCAATAACAGTGGACGATGCACTCGTTATTGATGTGCCACAGAAGCAAGTTGCTTCTTTTCCCGTAGCGCTCCGCAAGCTTTCCGGCGATGCGGCGTATTTCCTTGCGGTACAGAGGATGGTTCGGGCAATACGCCTGGCGACTCCAATGCGCGACTCTCCGCCCGTTCTCGTCGACTCTGAGCAAGGTCGCGTCTTTGGCGAACATCCAGGACGGCGGCGCCGCGGTCGGCGTGGCTAAGACGACGCCGATATCTTCGCGCTCCAGCAGGTCGAACGTCCGGTCCAGCCCGGAGAAGTCGTAGACGTCCTCCGCGGGCTGGATCGTCCCCCAACCGAACACGTTCAGCGTAACGGTGTTGACTCCCGCTTCCTTCATCAGCCTGATGTCTTCCTCCACGATCTCCTCCGGCCATTGCTCGGGATTATAATCCGCCCCGTACAATACGCGACCCGATATTCTCTTCTTCTCCATCGGCTGCTCCCCTCTCGCGAAGACGGGCAAGCTCCCGGCCGGTTACGCCGAGCGCCTGCCCGTCTTGGTCTTTATTTCTTCAGAAACTCGTCGATCTGCTTCTGCAATTCGTTCTGGATTTTCTTCAAGTATCCTTCGCCTTCGGCCTTCAGCCTGTTCCACGTCTCGGTCGGATCCGAAACGCCGTTGAACAGGGCGGAGTAGTACTTGTCCTCGATCGCGTTGTAGAGCGACAGCTCGTTCGCCACCGGCTCGGGATTAAACGAGAAACCGGTCAGCACGCTGGCGATGAGGTTGTCCGCGTTCGCGTTGAACTTGTAATGCTCGATCGAGACCGGATCAAAACCGGCGTTCAAGCGGTCGAGCGTCGGGTTCCAGACCCAGGCGAACGGGAAGTACCCGTACTTGCTGTCAGGAAGCGACTTGTATTGGTCGTCTCCGATCTTCTCGTAGTTGCGCCCTTCGATTCCGTAAGCGAGCAAGTCGTAGTTGTCTTTCTGCGCCGTCCAGTTCAGGAACATCATGGCGCGTTCCTTGTTCTTGCTGACTTTCGGGATGGCTTGGAAATTCGCCTGCTTGAAGTTCGTCGTGACGACGCCCTTCTCCAAAGACATGAACGTGACAGCTTCGACTTCGGCTCCCGGAACGTTCGCCGGTACGGAAGCCAACATATTCGACGGCACGCCGAACCCGTTGGACACTAGAATGGCGACGTTGCCCGATTCGAAGACGGTGTTCACGTCCTTGATGGCGAGAACGTCCGGATGGATCAGTCCGTCCGTGTACAGCTTGCGCGCTTCCTCGATCCAAGACCAGACGGTCGGGTCCATCTCGTCGAACAGATTGTAGACTTTACCGTCGTTGTTCTTATAGTTCAGGACGATGCTCTGCCCGAGCGCGTCGGAGCGGAGAATCTCCGGTCCGTAGGTCATGAAGGCGCGGAAGGCGCCCCAAGTCTGGTCCCTCGCTCCGGGCTGGCCGGGAGCCAAGATCGGAATCATGCCTTTCTCGTTTTCCTTGACCTTGTAGGCGAAGGCGACGAGATCCTCGTACGTCTCGATCGGCGGTACGCCCAGCTTCTCGCGGATGTCCTTGCGGATCAGGTACGTTCTTCCGTCAAGATGGGAGTTGCCGAGCGGCAGAGCATAGATCTGGCCTTGGAACTTGTTGGCGTCGAACATTTGCTGGGAACGGACCGCGACGGCGTCTTGGCCATACTTAGCCAGCAGATCCTCCAAAGGCTCGTAATAACCCGCGGCGATCATTTGCTCCATGTGCAGCCAAGGCGCATCGAAAATCAAGTCCACGTTCTCGCCGGACGCGAGCATGACTTGCGTCTTCGAAGCGAGATCGGACCAAGGCACGAACACGAGATCCAGCTTCACGTTGATCGTATCGGCCATCCGCTTCTCCGCCTCTTCGATGATCAGATCCATGTCCGCTGGACGGTCTCCCGGCAGAATGATCTTCAGCGTCACCGGATCGAGCTTCCCTCCGGCGCCCGCCGCCTGGCTTTCCGTTGAAGAGCCGGCGCTGGCCGTCCCCGCGGACGTGGGTTCGTTCTTCTCTTTGGAGCTGCACCCAAGTACGGCGGTCGTAAGCAAGAGAACCGATAACCCCGTTAAGAGCTTCTTTTTCATCATGATGCTTAACCTCCCGAAGATATAATGTCTATGCTTAACCGGATCGCTCCGGTAGAAGCCTATCCTTTTAACGCGCCGATCGTAATGCCTTTGACGAAAAACCTCTGGATAAACGGGTACAGGAACACGATCGGGCCGATGGTCAAGCACACCGTGGCCAGTTGTACGCCGTAAGTCGGCACCGCTTGAGAATACAACGTCGAACTTCCTCCGACGTACGAGCTGATGTTCACGTTGGAGATGATCTGGCGAATCATCATCTGCAGCGGATGCAGCTTGTAATTGTCGATGAACAGCAGCGCGAGATAGAAATCATTCCAGTATTGAAGCGCGTAGAACAAGCTTACCGTCGCGATGACCGGAGTCGAGATCGGGAGGATGATCCGGAAGAAAATGCTCAGATCGTTCGCCCCGTCGATCGTCGCGGCCTCGTTGATTTCATAGGGCAACGTCCGGAAAAACGACACCATGATAAAAGCGAAGAACGGGTTAAGCATGTACGGAAGAATGAGCGCCCATAGGGAATCTTTTAATCCGAGCGTATTGGCGATTAAAATATAGAATCCGACCAATCCCGCTCCGAACACCATCGTGAAATACGTCATAAACGATAGGATCCGGCGGTATTTCACTCGCGGGTGGGCCAACGTGTAAGCGTACATCGAAGTGATCAGCACGGCCAGGCACGTTCCGACGACCGTCACCGTGATCGTGACCAGGTAACTGCTCGCGATCTGTTTGCCCGCCATCGTGAATTGGTAGGCGTATAGCGAAAATTCCTTCGGGATGAGCTGCATGCCGTAGGCTTTGATGCTGCTTTCCGAGGCGAACGAGTTCACGACGACGAGCCAGAACGGCAGGATGCTGACCAGCGCGAACAGGCCGACGAAGACGTAGACTGCGAACAGGAAGCCTTTTTCCGGCAGGGATCTGTCTTCCTTCAAGCGAGTAGTCATAGGGGATGTCCCTCCTCTAGAACAAGGCCGAATCCTTGTCGAGTTTTCTGGCGATTTGGTTAAACACGATGATTGTAATCAGGCCCATCACCGATTGGTAGAGGACGACCGCGGACGACTTGCTGAAGTCTCCCAACACCCGGAGCGCCCGGAACGTGTACGTATCGATGACGTCCGTCGTGGCGTACAAAGCGCTGTTGTCGCCGATGATACCGTAGATCATGCCGAAGTCTCCATAGAAAATCCGGCCGACACCAAGCAAACCGAGCACGATGGCGACGCTTCGGATGAGCGGCAGCGTAATATGGAAAATCTGCTGGAACCGGGTCGCGCCGTCGATCTTAGCGCTCTCGTAATATTCGCCGGAGATGCCGGTAATCGCCGCGAGGAAAATAATCGAATAATATCCCGCGAATTTCCACACGTAGATTAGCGTCAGGAAAGCCGGCCATACTTCCGCTTTTAAGTACCAATTGATTTTTTCTCCTCCGAGCGATTCAATCGTCCGGTTCACCATGCCGTCGGTCGTATTCAGGAACGAGAACGCCATCATGCTGACGACCAGCCAGGAGATGAAGTAAGGCATGAAGATAAACGACTGGGCGAGCTTCTTGAACAGCGCCTGGCGGATCTCGTTCAGGAACAGCGCCAGAACGAGCGCGAGCCCTAGACCGAACACGAGGAACAGCCCGTTCAAATACAACGTGTTCAACGTGACCTTGTACCAATCGCCGTTCATGAAGAAAAACTTGAAATTGTCGAAACCGACGAATTTGCTTCCCCATAAGCCGTCCGCCAGCCTGTACTTCTTAAAAGCGATCAAGTGGCCATTCAGCGGGATGTAGGCGAAGACAATCAGGAAGGCCAAGCCCGGCAGCGCGAGCAAGTATAAATATTTGTTCTTCGCGATTTCCCGGATAAAACTCATGTTGAATCACCTGCTTCCGATGGGGGTGGTATGCGTTTCTCATGGCTCCATCATAGGACGCGCGTCTCCGGTCCGTATAGTTCCGATACCGGTTAATCGGTTCTGAATCGGGAAAAACGGCAGGTTCTAACGGCGGAACCGAGGTTGCCGAAACGGAACTTCCACCCGGAAACCCCTATTCGGCCGGCGCCCTTCCAATCCTTAAACCTTCCGAATCCCGCGAACAAAGAAAAAGCGCTCCGGCGCGGGAGCCGGAAACGCTTCTCTTCTCCTCGGGCTCAAGACGGCCGAGAGGGCCGGTTGTCCCGGTACTGGCTAGGCGTCATGCCCGTCGCTTTTTTGAATGTCGTAAAAAAATTGCTCTTCGTCTGGAAGCCGGAGCGCTCCCCGATATCCGTCACGGTCCAGTCGGTCGTCTCCAGCAGTTCCTTCACCCGTCCGATCCGTTGCTCCAGAATGTAATCGGACAGCGTCGTCTCGAACACTTCCTTAAACAGCTGACGGATGTACCGGGTGGACAAGGAAACGTGATCGGAGATTTCCTCGATGGTCAGCATCGGATCGTGAAGATGCGTTCCGACGTATTCCACGATCTCCGCCACGATCTCGTCGCGACGGCTCGAACCCTTCTTGTTGCTGAGATCGCCCATGATCTCGAGAAGCTCTTGCTCTAGCCAGCCCTTGATTCCCGCCAGCGTATCGAACCGCTCCAGGATGCTCTCTATCCGTTCGACCGATTCGACCGAAGGCAATTTGTTAAACGTCTTGAACAGCGTATAGAGGATTAAGGAGAGTTGGAACTTGCTGTCCGCGTAACGCATTGTCTGCATCGGTCCGAAGATGCGGTCCAAGCTCTCGCCGACTTCCTCCGGTTTTCCCATGCGGATCCGCCGGATCAACTCATCCAGCAGGTGATCGTCCGGTAACGGCTGCACGCGCGCCATATAAGCCTCAAAGTCTTGCTCCAAATACACTTTATCTTCCCCGGAGATGAACTTCAGCATCGTTAGCTCATGAATGTGTCCGTAGATCCCCTTCAAGTCGTCGGTGTACGCGTTTGGTCCGCTTACGGCGATCGTCACGCCGATCCGCGTCCATCTGGAGATGTGTTTGCCGGCCTCCTCCATCGCTTCGACTAGCTCTTCCATCGCGATATCGCGGCCAGATAGCAGCACGGCCAGATGATCGCCGCCGAGATCGACCGCTTCCGCGGACCAATTCCGGCCCAGGATCTCTTCGGCGATGTTGCCGATCGCGTATTTGATCAGCTTCCTCGACGCGAAGTTGTAGCGCTCCTCGAACAAGCTGTATTCGTTGATACGCAGGACGCCCACGTGGAGATTGCCTTCCCGGAGCAACGCGGTATGCTCGCGCAGAACCTGCTCGATCGGGGCGATCAGCTTGCCTTGGAGGATCCATTGGCGCAAATATTCCGTCTTGATTACGCTCTTATGCTCCCGCATCGACATATCCAGCTTATCGACTTGATCCGCCAAAATCTCGATGCCGGACCGAAGCACGTTGTACTCTTCTCTTGGCCCTTCGCTCGGCTCGCGGTTGAGCCGGGAGCCGAGCTTCGTCTCCAACTGGTCGGCCAACTGGGAAAACGGCTTGTACGTTCGCCGCGAGTTCCAGAACAGGATGGCGAGCATCAGAACGGCGAAGGAGACGGCGAATAGCAGCATGTTGTTCCGGAAGGAATCGAAATCCGCCCGGATTTCCTCCACCTTCGCCGTGCTGAACAACGTCCACCCCTGCGGCGCGATCCTCGCGTATTGGACGGACCAGAGCTCCCCCTTGTACCGGTGCGTGAAGCTCCCCGCCTCCCGGGAAGCTTTCGCGGCCAGATCGGCGTACCAGCTCTCCTCCGCGTCCGAGCCTAGCATAACCCTGCCGTCGCTATCGAGAATGAAGGAGCTCATCCCTGATTGGCGGTTCTCCTTGAGCAAGTATTGCTGAATCAACTTGCTCTCCATCACCATGACGAGATAACCGAAGGACTGCTGGCCCGAAGGCACCGTCGGAATGACCAGCGCCAACTTCTGGCGACCGTTCGTCTCGTACGTCGTGAAATTCAGATAGGACTTGCGGGGCTGTCTCGCGATATCCAAGGCGGCCCGATCCGAGAAGCCCGAGAACGTCGACAGCCCGTATTTCAAGTTAATAGCATGCTCGGTGCGCATGTTGAACAGATAAATATTTTCGATGAACGGCTCGGTCGTCATATAATTGGCCGCCGCCGTCATGGCGTCGACCTGATGCTCCGGCGTCTCGGTCCGGTCGGTCAGCCATAGCTGGATACTTTTGTCCTGGTACATGTTCAGGCCGTAACCGATCATTTTTTTGAAAACGAAACCCGCGTTCTCTTGGGCGTGCTCGACTTCGATGCGGTTGACTTTATCGATCTGCTTCAAAGCGTACGCCGAGAACTGGTGCGTAATCAAATACACGAAGGGAATGGACACCAACGCGAACAGGATGCAAAGCGCCAAAAATATACGAATGTACTTCTGTCTCGGCATGAAACGCTTCATTCGCATCCCCCTCTATCAGCCCGCCGGGCCTCTCTCTTCGGAAAGTATAGGGCGTTGTCCTCCAAGGCACAAGTACTGGAAGAGGAAATGAGGTATTCTTTTCGGAACAAACCCGACTTCTCGCGAGGAGGTGACTGTTTCGGAATGTGGAGATAAGGCCGCGTGAGGGTACGATATCGTGGAAAAGGACGGTGGGGGGGGGGAATAGGTTCGCGTGGCGGTACTCGTATATGTACCCCGCTTCATCACATCCGGAAACGGTAGCCGGCGCCCCAGATCGTCTCGATGTATTGAGGATTGGATGGATCCATCTCGACCTTCTCGCGCAGCTTGCTGATATGCACGGTCACGGTGGCGATGTCGCCCATCGCGTCCATCCCCCAGATCTGATCGAATAGCTGCTCCTTGCTGAACACTCGATTCGGATTCATGGCCAGATAACACAGGAGGTCGAATTCCTTAGTCGTAAAAGCGACCTCCTTGTCGTTCACGAATACGCGGCGGGCCGTCTTGTCCACGAGCAAGCCGCGAATGCGGATCTCGTCGTTGCGCGCTTCCCTCCGCCCGCTGAGCCGCTCGTATCGGGCCAAGTGCGCCTTCACGCGAGCGACAAGCTCTCCCGGGCTGAAGGGCTTGATGACGTAATCGTCGGCGCCGAGCCCCAAGCCGCGGATCTTGTCGATGTCCTCCTTCTTGGCGGAGACCATCAGAATCGGGATGTCCTTCTCGGCGCGGATGCGGCGGCAAATCTCGAAGCCGTCCACCTTCGGCAGCATCAGATCGAGCACGATCAGATCGTAATCGGAATAGAGCGCCCGCTGCAGCCCTTTATCCCCGCTATTCTCGATATCCGCGGCAAAGCCGTTGATCTCCAAGTAATCCCGTTCCAACTCTGCGATACTTTGCTCGTCCTCAATAATCAGGATCCGTTTCATGCCCGCGTCTCCTCCCTTTTGCCCTTGCCCCATTCCGGCAGCGCCACGTAGATCGTCGTGCCCTTGCCGTATTCGCTCTCCGCCCGGATGCGACCGCCGTGCTCCTCCACGATCTGCTTCGCGATCGAGAGGCCGAGTCCGCTGCCGCCGGTCGAAGAATTGCGCGAGGGATCCGCACGGTAGAACCGGTCGAAGACGTGCGGAAGCTCCTCCTCGGCGATACCTTGGCCGTTGTCGGCGATGCCGATCACAACGTCGCCGTCTTGGCGGACGACCTGCATGCCGATGAATCCGTCGGTTTTGTCCATGTATTTCATCGCGTTCTCCAATATATTAATAAGCACTCGCTTCAGCTTCTCGCGATCCGCCTTGACGAACACCGGTTCCTCCGGCAGCGCGGCCAGCTCCAGCTTGATGCCCTTCTTTTCCATGTCGACCTGCAGTTCCCGGGCGCAATCGAGCAAATAACCGCCGATATCCACCCGCTCGAAATCGAACGGCAGCTTGCCCATATCCAGCTTGGAAATGAGGAACAGCTCGTCGATCATCCTGTCCATGTCCGTCGCTTTGGCATAGATCGTCTTCACGTACCGGTCCAGCTTCTCGGGGGAATTCGTCACCCCGTCCATGATGCCTTCGACGTAACCTTTGATCGCGGTTACCGGCGTTTTCAAATCGTGCGAAATGTTCGAGACGAGCTCCTTGCGGTTTTCTTCGTATTGCAGTTGCACTTCGACCGATTCCTTCAGTTTCTTACGCATCTCTTCGAACGCCACGCTAAGCTTGCCGATCTCGTCCTTGGACCGCGGCTTCACCTCGTGATCGAGATTTCCCTCCTTGATCTCTTCCGTCGCTTTCTGCAACGTTTGCAGAGGGCGAATAATGCTGCGGGAAACCAAATACGTCAATACCCCGTTCGTCAACGCCAGGATCAGCAGGAAAGCGCCGACCATGCCGATCAAGTAGTTCTGCCAGTATTCGGGAATAGGATTCTCGTCCGAGACGACGAATACCGATAGCTCCCGCCGGTCCGCCAGCAGGAAATCCTCCTGGACGACGATCCAGCGATTGCCGTAAAAATCCCCTTTAAATTCATGGAACGACGCGAATTCGGGAAGCTTCCGGTTCGCTTGGTCGCGGTCCAAGCCTGGCGGTGCGTATAAAATCTCCCCGCCGACGCGGACGATCAGGCCCATGCCCATTTCGCCCAAGCGCAGGCTCAAATCTTCGACAAAGACATCCCGCAGGAACACCTCCGGCTCACGCAAGCCCATCTGCTTGATCTCAGAGTACATTTGCTCTCCCCGATCCATAGCTTTCGATATCGGGGCATCCCGTAATCCTCCCCAATGCGAGACCGCGGCGACGACCACCACCGTCAGTAGGAACGGGACGACGAGCATGGCCACATAGGACAAGACAAGCCTTACGCGAATAGACACTTTCAGAGCTCCTTTTTATCGAAGAAATAAAACCCTGCCGTAAAAAACAATATACTACATGCCACCAGAAACATAAACACGTTCAAAGTCTGCCCCATTGCCATCGGGTTCCCCAGCCAGAGCGTATGCCAATCCAGGTAGGTCGCGGGGGAATACGAGGACGCTTGCGGAAAGAAGAGCGCGCCGGCCTTCGCCGCGACGTACAGCAACAAGCTTACGGTAAGAGCCCCGCTTGCGGTCGAGAAAAATTGCGCCAGAAAGACGGCGATGAAGCTCAGCGCCGCCAGCGGCACGAATGCCGCCCCGTAAGCGACCGCCCAGTCGAGTACGGCGTTCGGCGTAAGTCCGCCGCTTAGAAACAAGGACGCGATCGCCGATCCGACTAGCGCGAGGATCAAATAAGCGGCGATGACCAGGCAAAGCGAGATTTGCTTCGACGCGAATACTTTGAAGCGCGAGAGCGGTCTTGTCAGCAGGATCTTCATCGTGCGGTCTCCTTGTTCCCCCGAGAACAGGTCCGCGGCCCCCATGAAGACGAAGAGGGGGAGGAAAAAAACGGTGAACAAGCCGAGCAGCTTGATCGGATAATCGCCCGAAGTCACGGCGCCGATGCCGAAACCGCTCTGAGCGTTCGCGAGAAGCAGCCCCCCGCCGATCGAAAGTAGCAAGGTCGCGGCCAGGAAAAACCAAGTTTTTTTCCGATAGGCGATCTTCGATAATTCGTTCAAGACGTTCGCGAATAAGCTAGACATGGGCGATCGCTCTCCTTTCTTCCCGCACCTCGTGAAGGAACAATTCCTCCAATGTAGCGAAGCGGCCTCCCAGCAGCTCAGAACGCGGACCTTCCCGAATCAGCTTGCCCTCGTGCAGAATGCCGATGCGATTGCACATCAGTTCCATCTCGTGCACAAGGTGGCTAGAGAGGAAAAAGGTCGTGCGCTCCTCGCGGGCCAGCCGCAGGATAATCTCGCGAATATGAACCGTGCCTTCGATATCGAGACCATTCGTCGGCTCGTCGAGAACGAGCAGCTCCGGCTTCGACAGAACGGCTGCCGCCAGGCCGAGCCGCTGCTTCATGCCGAGCGAGTACTGGTCGACTCTCTCCCGCTGAACGTTGCTTAGGCCGACGAGCTCAAGCACCTCGTCTACGCGCGAGGCCGGAAGGCCTGGGTAAAATCTCGCGGCCATCTCCAGATTTTTTCTCCCGCTCATGTAGCCGTAAGCCTCCGCCGTCTCGATCAGCACGCCGACTTTGGCCATGGCCTGTTCATAATTCGCGGCCACGTCGTGCCCGAACAACCGGACCTTGCCCCGATCCGCCCTGCTCAATCCGGCCATGATCTTCATGACCGTCGTCTTACCCGCTCCGTTTGGTCCGAAGAAGCCATAGACGTCGCCCCTCCGCACGCTCAGGCTGATGTCGCGAATACCTCTTCTGTTGCGGAACGTTTTCGTTAATCCTTCGATCTCCACGATCGTATCCATGCGCTAAACCTCCTTGCCCCTTATGGGGGATTCGGAAGAGGAAGAGCGACGCGGTTCCAGATTTCATGCTCCGCTCCGTTCTTCTCTCCACGTTGATTATTTCTTATGCCAACGGCCGAAATCTTCGGACAGCGGCTTCACAGTCTCCGTCTTCTTGCCGGTCAAGTCAACGACGTCGGCTACCGTACTGCCGTAATCGGAGAAACCCGCGCCCAGCTTCACGACGACGTCGTGGCTCGCGCCTTGGGCATCCTTGCCGCTAACGCGAATCTCGGCTTCTTGTTTCGAGAACCGATTATCGGCGTTCACGTCGGCGTCGAGGTTCACGGCTTCGATCCGGATGTCCTGCGCCAGCTTGGGAAGGCTATCCTTTAGGCTGAGCAGGTCGACGCCGAACGTGTCCGCGGGAGTCGAGGCCGGCAGGCCGCCGCGGTCTCTTCCGCTTTCGCGGATCAACAGCGAGCCGATGGCATTAACGAGCGTAGGAATCCGGCTCCCCTCCAGGCGCAGCGAGATTTCCTTTCCGTCACCCTGATCCTGTAGGATCACTTCGTTCTTGAGATTGCCGACGAGCGCGTCCAGCACTTTCTCCGCTTCTTGGGCGAATGCCGGATCGTGCTGACCGAAACCTTCCTTGCTCTCCCGCCAGTCGCGCTTTTCGCCGGACTTTTCTATGATGCGATAGACGTCGGACCCGCTTGTCTTCACGACCGTCGTCCCTTCCTGCCCGTAAACTTGAATGCGCTGCTTTTCGTCACCGCTCTGTACGGTCAGATCGACGCTGCTACGGCTCCCGTCTCCCGTCTTCATTGTGGAATTCGCTTCGATCAGCATTTTGCCGTTATCCACGATGGACAGGCTCGCCCGATGCGTCACGTTCTCGATGGCAACCGTGTTCTTGACGGCGGATTTGAACGCCTCGTACCCCGGAGCTTTCCCGATGCCCGCATAGACCGACGACACCAACAATACGCTTCCCGCTACAACTCCCGCTCCGATCATCGCCAACTTCTTGTTCATTTTCTTATCCTCCTTGGACTCTTTTTTGGAAATCCTCTCGGCTTCCTGAATCCATCTTAGCCCGCGGACCTAAACTCCCCGTAAATCGGTCCTTAACCGCTTCTAAAAAAGTATAAAAATTTTATAAACTCGATACCCGGATTCTGCAAACGATAGAATCGGACAAGCCAAAAAGGCGGGCATAGGCCCGCCTTGGCGACTTGCGATCTCGATTAGATCAATCGTTCCAGCTTCGTTTCCTTGATCTCGCCCGCGATGCCTTCCGGAAGCTTGATCTGAACGATCACGTCCGCCGGATACGAGACGTCCAACTGCATCCGTCCCGCCGCTTCGTCCATCGTCCAACTGACGTCGATCCGACCGCCCGCCGGATGCGGCACGCTTCCGCGCGCCCACGAGAGCCCACAAGGAACCGGGGCAATCTCGACCTCGGTCCAGCCCGGAGCGAGGCTGCGTACGCCGAGCGTCTCGCGGCCTAGAAAATAGCCCGGCGCCGACGACCAGGCGTGGCAATGACTGCGCGTGAGTTGGTCCGGATTGGCGCGGTTCTCGAGGAAGTTCGGATACTGCTCCCAACAAGTCGTCGCCCCATGGCGAATCATGTTGCCGTAGTTCTTGCGGATATCGTCTAGAATGACGTTCACTCCGCCGACTTTGGCCAAAGCTTCATAATAGAAGAAGGACATGAACGGGCTGCCGATCTGCACAAAATCCGCCGGCGTCGAGAACAGATAAGCGTCCATGGTCCGCTTGCGCTCGCCTTGGGCGACACCCGTCAGCGAAGCGACGACCTGAGTCTGCATGCTGAGCACGTTCGAACGGCGACCGTCCGCGTGAATGCAGTCGATATACGCTTGTTTCTCTTCATTCCAGAGGTGCGCGTTGATCGCAGCCGCTAGCCGGTCCGCAGCTTCGGCGAATTTGGCCGCGCTCTCGGCGTCCCCCGTAAGCTCGCCCATCTCGGACGCGACGCGAAGCGTTTGCGCGAGGAACAAGTTCTGGTGCGTAACGATACCTTCGTTTGGCTGATCGATCGGCGACCAGTCCAGCAAGTTCCATCCTTTAACGTTAAACAAGCCGTTCTCGTCGATCTTCAGCAGGTAATGCTCCATCGTATACCTTATGTGGCCGTACATTTCTACCGCGAACGCCTTGTCGTTCGTCTGCTCGTAATACTCCTTGCAGGCGATCGCCCAGAAAAACGTCCAGTTCGGGATGACGCTGCTCCACCCGCTCGGCACTTGGTCCGCGTACAGCGGAGATTGAAATTTCGATCCGGGCACGAGTCTGAGGCATCGCTTTACGATGTCCTGCGCGCCGAACAAATAATTGCCGACCAGCGCTTCATTACGGCTGTCCCCGACCCAGAAAGCCTGTTCGTAAGCCGGGCAATCGACGAACGTATCCTCCATGCACAGCTTCGTCGTATGCTTGCTGATCTCCCAGATGTCGTTCAACAGCGAATCGGAGCATTCGAAACGGCCCACTTCCGCGATCGGGTAGTTGCTCTGCGAGAACGAGACTCCGTAAATCTTCACGGGCGCCGCAGCGTTCCTCACGTTCAAAGCTAAATAGCGGAACCCTCTGCGAATAGGCGTCGCGTAAGCCTGGCGGCCCGAACGGGCGACGTACCGGATCGTATGGTCAAGGCCGTACGTCTGCTGGCGATAATTCCCGTCCATATACTCGAAGCCGTACCAATCGAGCACCGTTCCCGCTCCCGCTTCGATCTCGAAAGACAGGTAACCCGAATACTCCTTGCCGAAATCGAGCAGCACTTCGGTATCGAATCCTTCGAACACCGGAACGACACCCGCTTCGGCGTTCGGGATGATCGCGTTCTGAAGCTGCGCGGGAACGGCGAGCGGCACGTTATCCTTCCGCCATACGCAGAGGCCGAAGACGTCGGCTTCGGATATGTATTTCGGCAGGACCGGCTTGGATTTATCCGCATACCGTGCCAGATCCTTCGCGCTCTTGACCGCACCGAGGACGGACTTGTACGCCTCGTCCTCCCAGTCCACTTCCCGGGAGGGCTTATGGTCGTAGATAACGGAATGGTCGTAAGGACCGACCGCCAGGAACGGGGATTCCGCTTCTCCTTCCGTCGGGAAGGCAAAGATCAGCTCGATCGGATCTTCCGCGTAGACGCCGATTTCCAGCTTGCCGTGATGCACGTGGATCGTCGAGATGTCGATCAAGAGCAAGTTGTCCCCTTCGACCAATTCGACATCCAGGTAACGCTCCGGATCGACTCCGTAGAAACGGTTCATCTCACAGATTCCCCCGTTTAAGGAACAGGCTTTTAAGCACTCGCCCCAAGCCAGGAACCCGAGCGTCGCCGGTCCTGCCTTGCTTGCGCGAATCGACGTCGCCACGTAACCGGTGAATTGCACGATGTCCGCGTGGTCCTCGCTGCCCGGAGCCATAACGGCGCGCACATCGATGACTGTCGACAGCTTGAACGAGTTCACCTTGGCGAGCGATTCGACGCGAACCGGATAGACGGTTTCTTCCGTCAGCATCGGAATATCGCGCGGCTTCAGGGCCGTCCACGGCGCCATGCCGACTTCGCCGAGTTCGGCGGCGAGCGTCCAGCCCGAATCGTCGTAACCAGGGTTCATCCAATCGCCGTCCCAGACTTGCGCGTCCACGTATTCGGCGAACGCCTGCTGACAAGACATCCGGGGCGATCGTGGATGCTGCCCGAGGTGGATCGAAGTCAGCCAAGAAGCGTCCGTCTTCAAGCCGACTTCGCCCGACCCGTAGTCGAGCTGGGCCAAGAGACCGCCGCGACCGCGAATATAATAGAAAGTGGACACGCCGAAATGCAGCACGAGCGCCGCAATCGTATTTTTCTCTCCCGGACGGAGCAGATGGCCGATTTCGTAAGTATCGAAGGACTGCTCAAACGGCCAAGACCGCACCGGGCCTCGTCCCACCTGCGTTCCGTTGACGTAGAGCACGTATCTCGAATCCGCGGAGATACGCAGCGATGCTGCTTCCGCCCCCGTCGCGGGGACGTCGAACGTTCTTCGGAAGCATCTCCATTCGTTTCGCGGGCTGGCTTCCCCGTCGCCCCATATCCACAAAGCTTTCCAGCTCATCTCAACACATCCTTAGTCGTTGTCTTCCTCTCTTCATTGTAAAAAATCAGGCGCCGAACGTTATGGGTTGATCACGACATCGAATGGATATATGATGACTTCATCAAACGAAAACGGAATAGGGGCGAATTATGAGGAAATCGGCTGTCTGGTTAGAAAAGGGGGAACTGTTTTTCCATAACGGACTGAACATTTACGTCAACAGGGTCAACGAGCGATTCGACCTTCCGGAGCACGAGCACGATTTCATCGAAATCTGTTACGTCTGGTCGGGAAGCGGTTTTCATTACATCGGCGACGAGACGATCCGCGTTTCCCAGGGGGATTTGTTTTTCCTGCCGGTCGGCATCAGCCATATATTTCGACCGTCGTCTCCCGAGGCGAAGGAACCGCTTATGATCGTCAATTGTATTTTCGACGAGAAAATCTTCCGCTTCCTGACTTCGGTCCTGCCCGCCGAATACGGCCTTTACCGATTTCTCCATCTCGTCTCCGAGCCCGGGCGATGGCTGCATATGCGGGAGAAAGCCGGCGAATTCTGCAGGCTGTTCGACTCGCTTCACGCCGAGTTCGAGAACAAGCGCACCGGCTTCGAGACGATGCTCGTCGGCCTCCTGCTGCAACTGTTAATCGGCATGGAGCGAACCTTGGAACAGGGTAACGCTTCCGCCGAAGACAATGCCGATTCCGACCGGACCGATCGCGCGCTGCTGTACATCCGAGATCGCCTTCACGAGAAACCGACCTTGGCATGCGTAGCCAAGCACGCTGGCATCGGCGAAAGGCAGCTGCAACGCGACCTGACGGCGCGGATGGGGCTCTCATTCACCGCGCTTCTGCGTAAAGAAAGGATCGACCGCAGCCGTCAGCTGCTGACCGATCCTTTCCTGGCTTCCCTTACGGTGGCCGATATCGCTTCGCGCTCCGGCCTTCCCGATCTCAAGCGGTTCCACCGCATATTCAAAGAAACAACTGGTTTGACACCGGCACAATACCGTCGGCATTATGCCGAGCAAACAACTTCATGATTTGATTAGCCGAAGAATCGTAACGACCGCTTCCGCCCGGGTAGCCTTGTCATTGGATGCGAACAGATTATTCGCTTTACCTGAGATCAGACCCGCTTCGGCCGCTGCCGTAACATATCTCTGCGCATAGACCGGAATTTGATCCGCATCGGCAAAAGCCGGCTTCGCTGCCGCATCTGTCGCGAGACCAAATGCGCGAGCGAAGATCGTGACCATCTCGGCTCGGGAAATCGGCTGATTGCCGCGGAAGGTGTTATCCTCGTATCCGCTAATGAATTGAGCCTTGACCGCAGCCGAAACGGAAGATCTTGCCCATGCCGGTATTTGGCTCGCATCGGCGAACGACAGCTCTGGGGTTTCTTCTAACGTCAATTGTTTCGCGCGCGCCAATATCGCGACGAACTCGGTGCGGGTTATCTGCGCCTGCGGCCGGAAAGTCCCGTCGCTATAGCCGGTGACTATGCCGAGTTTAACTGCTCTTTGAATAGCCGCTTCCGCCCAATGCCCGGCCATATCTTTCAGCAGGGCTTTGCCGATCGCGACGGAAATTCGCACGCCAGCGTTTTGCGTCGTTTTCTCAAGTTTAGAATTGACCAGTGACACATCCTTGATCTCGATCGCGGCATTTCCCCCGCCGATGGTTTTGAACGTTAACGTAAAAAATTTCAAGTTCCCGTTGTCGCCGGGCTTTTCGCCGACTTTCGTATGGGCGAAGGTGAGACGGTTTCCTTTGACGATGGGCGGTACGGTGAATCCTTGGGGTGCTCCGTTCGCTTCCTTAAACTTCAGCCGGCTGGCATCGAACTCCAGGTTAAATTCGTAGGCGTATACATCCGAAAGATTCGTTCCCTTAACGCTGATCTGAATTTCGCTGCCCAGATCGGCTTTATCGCTCGCGATCAGGGCATAGGAGGGAGCCGCGGCTCGCGTCGTTTGCGGCAGCATCCAAGGCAGGCATAGCAACAACGCCATAGATAGACTTGCTAATTTGCGAGTCATCGGCTTCATTCCTCTTTCCATCGAATCAGGGAGGATGGAAGTTACGCCATCCTCCCCGATCGGGATATTAGTTTTCCTGCAACCAACCGTCGAGAATCATTCTAGCCGCAGCCGCCAGCGTCTGGATGTCGATTTTGCCGCTATTGAAAATATCGGCAGCCTGGATCTCGCTCCAGTTCGCATCCGACGACGTCGTTCCGTAATACTTGGCAATGATGGACAGGTCGCTGATTGTGACCCTCGTTTGGCCTGGTACCAGCGTAACAATCTTCGTCAAGAACGTTTGCAGTGCGGAATTGATAGCCGCAGTCGCATTGTTCACTTGCGATTGCGTTGCCGCCGTACTGTTCAGCACCGCGTTCGCGGAGTTAATAGCCGCCAGCAATGCCGCTTTCGCTTCCGCCGGATACTTGCCGAGCTTCGTGCCTTCAACCGCTGCATTGTATTTGCTTTGGGCAGCTGCAATAGCTGCTGTCAGCGCCTTTTTGTCTATGTTGCCGGGGTCGGGGTTTTTCGAATTATCGAACGCCTTGACCGCCGCATTCAGTGCAATCAGCGCATCTGCGACCTGTTGCTCGGTTGCCGCGGCATTGTCACGCACCGCCTTGGCGCTGTCGATCGCCGCTTGCAACTTCGCTTTCGCTCCGCTCGGATATTGGCCGATCGCGCTGCCTTCCGTCGCTGTGTCATGTTTGCTCTGCGCGGCATTAATCGCGGAGATCAGCGCGGCCTTATCCGCGTCTGTAATTTGAATGCCGAGAGAGACTCCGTCAACCGGTTCGGCAGAACCCGCGTAGGAAACTTGGAAATCCGACAACGAAACCGTCGTTTCTCCTGATGCGGCTCCGGCCTTGGCCTTAGCATGGACAGCCAGTAGGTCTCCGACCGTCTGGATCGCATGACTGTCTCCTTCGCTGGCCATGATGATCAGAATTTGACCCTTATCCGCCTTGAGCGCTGTGCCCAGCACGACGAAATGGTCTTTAAGCGAAGTCAAAGCGCTATCCGCCAAGATGAGGGTTTGATCGCTGTTCGTGACGGTGTCGAATTCCAACTTGTCCGGATCGTAATTCAGGACGACATTAAGCGTCGTAAACTTCGAAGCCAATCTGCTTACACCGACGGTCAGATCGAACGGCTGCTGCCGCAGAACAGCCTCGGGACCGAGCAACGTCGCAGCGATTGCGGTTGCGTTCTGTCCGCTGATCGAGATCAACGCTTCGCCTTTCGTGTTCGATCCGTCGTTTGCCGTCGCGATGACCTTCACCTGACCGTTATTGGCTGCGGTCAGCAAGCCGCTGCTCGAGATCGTCGCCTTGTCGGTCGGCGTACCGTCCGCATTCGCTGCCGACCAGCTTACCGACGTATTGTCTGCATCGGCCGGCAGCACTTCCGCGCGCATCTGCAACGTGCCGCCATTGGTCGTAATCGCGTTCGCGCCGTTCGCGCCGGTTACGGCGATGCCGGTAACCGGTATCGATGTTGAACTGTCGCTATAGACGTTCAATTCAAAGATCGACCACCAGCTCGAATTTGTGCCCTTCTGCACGATCTTGATGTATCTGGCCGTCTGATCCGCAAAATCCGCAACGACGTACGGCCCTGTCGCCGATTGGGTGACGATCGCGTTGCCCCATTCGACGCCATCGTTCGAAACGTAGATTTCAAAACTTCGGGCATAGTCGGAACTAGTACCCGAATCCATGATGAGCTTGTTGAATTTCTGAACCTTCTTCATATCGATGACGATAGATTGATCCGGAACCATCGGCGCGCCCGAAGACCAGCGGGTGGACATATTGCCGTCGAACATATTGGCAGGATTGTCGTTAGCCGGATTTGTCGTCGCCGTCCAGGCGCTTCGATTCAGAGACTTCTCCGTATCTGTGTAGACGGCGAATCCGTTCACCGACCACCAACTCGTCGATGTTCCCGTCTGTTGCACTTTGATGTAACGGGTATTTATCGTCTGGTCAAGATCCAACGTTAACAATGCTGCAGTGTTCGCGTCGTTGGACAGGATTGGATTTCCCCAGTTTGTCCCGTCGTCCGACACGAAAATTTGATAACCGCGGGCATAGTCTCCGGCAAGCGAACTGATGACCAGCCTGTTGAACTTTCGAGCCTGCTTCATATCTACGATAAAGAATTGGTCCTCATCCGGCTTCATCGGCGTGCCCGTCTGCCATACCGTGGCCGGATTGCCGTCAATCAGCTTATAGGCATCGGCGCTGCGCAATGCGGTTGTCGCTGTCCAGTCGCCCTGATTGTAGGATACATACTCTTTGGGCGTCGTTACGCTCGCGGCATTGCTGGACGCGGACCGGTTGCCCGCAGAATCTCTGGCAATGACCGTGTAGGAATATGTCGTTTTGGCTTGGACGCCCGAGTCGCTATAGGTGGTTGAAGTCGTGGAACCGATCAGCGTTCCGTCACGGTAAACATCGTAGCCTTCAACGCCAACGTTGTCCGTCGACGCGGTCCAAGCGAGGCTAACCTCCTTGCCGGATACCGCCGTTGCCTGCAGGTTAGACGGTGCGGTAGGCGGCTCCGTGTCTCCCGATACATAGTCGGTCACCGTTTGCCGCATCGCGCTTTCCGGCGAATTGGCATACACTCGGCCACCGGTGTCGTTGATGATATGCGTGATTTCGCTTCCGGCTACCCCGTTCAGCCAGATCGTCGTAATATGATGGATCTTAACGCCTTCCGTTCTGGGGACCTCCATTGCGTTTTGCAGTTTGACAGCGGCATCTCTGAAGTAGGAATAAATGCCGAGCCCCCAAGCTTCATGAGTCGTTACGCTGTCGGCCACCTTATAGGAAGCGTATCCGTTAACCGTTCCGTTGTGGCTCATCCAATCTTCCTGCCTCTGCGGATCGTATGGGATTTCCGATTGATAGAAATATAATCGGCCGCCATTGCCGTTCCACAGCGTTTGATACTCCTCGTGATGTTCGTTGAATAAACCATAGATGGTGATATCATTTCCGTTGACGATCAACCCGTTCTTACTGACATTGGTGTCCCAGCCCGCTCCGGCGCCGTGGTCCGCTCGCCAAATCCAGAAATGATCGCCGATCACGTCGTTGCTGTTGATTTGCAGGCCGATATCCGCCGATCCCGCCGCGAGTCCGCCAATACCGAAAAATAGATCGGATAGAAGCGTAGGATTTGCGGCATGGCTGGTTGCATTGCCGACCGTACCGACTTCCATCAGAGAGGAAGATTTATTTTGTCCGGCTAAGAAAAGCAGTCCAGAAACGCTAACGCCGTCCACATCGTCCACCTTCATCGCCACTTGCCCATTATCCGGAATGATAGTCGCATAGCCGAGCCCCATAACAATCGTATCCGGCTTGGTGATATGAATCGTCTGGTTCAGATGGTAGATGCCCGGAGTGAAGATCAAGTGCTTGCCTTGACTCAATGCGTTATTAATGTCCGAAGCCGAAGATGTGTCCGGCTTTGCAATGTAGAATTGGTCGATCGATATCGATTTGCCTGGCGTTGGGCCGTTAGCCCAGCTGACGCCTTTCGCATCCTTCTGCAAGGACGGAACAAAGACGCGGTATTCCCCGGCGTCGGTCATATAGAGATAAGGCTTCTCCTTCATCACCGGCGTTTTATCGATGACCGTATAGGGATCGGTCGGGAATTTTCCGGCAGGCGGATTCGAATCTCCGACGAACACCATATTCCACACGCCGTTCGACCACGAACCGTATTGATCGTTTCGCGATAAAAATTGCTGCTGAGAAGCAGGGATAATGGTTCCGTCTACGATCGAATCGCCAATGTAGCCTCCGCTGGCCCAACCCGCATTCCAGTTATTATCGAAATCAAACAGGAAGAGGTTCCCGGCTACGTGTACGCGGCGCATGGGCGCCGCCTGCGAAACGGCGAATTTCGCTTCCACCTTAGCGGGCGGGTTCTTGGTCAGGTCAAGCGGATTGATCTTCAAGTTTTCAATCGAACGCCAGAAGTTTCTAGTGGCGTTTCCGTTATCCCATTTGGCATCCGCGTTGACCCCGCCGTTAATCGTGACATCGTCCGGGTTCTGTCCCAATCCGGATACTTGCGTGTAGAAGCCAACTCTCACATTCAGTTTATCGTAGGTTCCCGGTTTAAACAGAAGCGCATACCGGTTAGTGCCGAATTCCGCCTTTTCCTGTGCGCTGAAAACGGAATCGGCGGCCGCCTGAATATCCGCTATCGGCATGGAAGGATCAAACACATAAACATTAGGACCGAAGATACTGTTTGTAGCATCGCTGACCGGAGCTCCCGCTGCATGGGATTCGGCGGGTCGAATCGTGAACAAACTAAGCATAACGGTTAGTGCGACAATGACGGACAGTAATTTCTTTTTCAATCAATTGCCTCCTTTGGGTCTCTCGGATCCGATTCGACAGTATGATTTCGGCCGTATGTTCAAAGACAATGATACATTTTGTTGCGCGCAATTCTATTGTAAATTGGTAAAGTAAGCGTAAACAAGTTTGATTTTTCTATAACTATATTTCATTTTTTTAGTATGAGAGAAAATGCTAGCCGTTCGCCCAAACAACAAATAAGCTGTCCCGTTATGGGACAGCCCTCTCACTGCTAAGAACAACTTAACTTTGGACATCGACCAAAATTTCGCCAACCGATGAGTTGACCGATAAACGAACGCCTCCGGACCCGATTGTCCCCACTTTTTTGTTCGACTTGTTCACGCTGTATTCGATCCGCTCCAAATCCGCGGCAGCTTTCCCGACCTCGCTTTCGAGACGGACTTCTGCATTGCTCGGGGATTCGCTCAAGTGGACGGTAACGTTGCCTACATCCGCCTTGGCGTTCAGATCATAGTCAAGGCGAATCCCTTCCACGGTGACTTCCCCTGCGCTCGTTTTCAGATCCATTTTCCCGGAAACCCCGTTTAATCTAATCGCGCCCGCATCGACTTTCACTTCTATGAGCTCGGCTTTGACATCCGAGGCTTGCACGACTCCGAAGGCGTTCCTAACCGTCAACTGGCGATAAGTCTTGTCCGGAAGCGAGATTCGCAGCTTTCTTTGGCCTGTTTGATCTTTGACGGATAGCTTCGATTTCTCCTTCACGTCGATATTTAATTCCCGCGAGCGGATGTCTCCATCGAACGTAAACTGATTGGCGATGTTGTCGTCAACCAACAGCTCTACTTCCGCAAAGTTTCCCGAATTTTCCGCAATTTCGATTTCCATCGCGTCCGTACGAATAAGAAGTTTGTCGAATTCGCCTTGCCCGAAAGATTTTTTCCCCAGAGATACAAGCTTCCCCGAACCCGAATCTTCGCCGATGACGGAATTCTCGAACTTATCCGTTACCGACTTCACCTTGCTTCCGCACCCGGTCGTTAATGCAGCCGCCAATACGGCAACCGCGAATAGTTTAGCGATTTGGTGGTTTTTTCTCATCATTCCGTTCCCCCGCGTCCATATTTTACCTCATTATAGTGGCAAGGAGCTTCCGCTTTCTACGGCCCTGCGGCCGAAAGCTCACTGGACTTGAGTCGAGGACCGCTTCCCCTGGAATCCGCTAATCAGACCGTTACAGCCACCAGAACCCTGTCCGCGCACTCTCTTACGGTCTCTCAGACCGTTACAGCCGCGCGATTGCCTTTTGCGGGTGCTCTAACGGGATTTGTGAACGGCTAAAAATGTTTTCCTTGGGAAACATGAGATTAGTGTTGACGATGAAATCGATCCTGGGGGGCTTTGGTTTGACGATTGTATATGCGATTGCGCTCCTGCTTGGGGGACTTCTTGCCATCAATACCGTATTCGCGTATCAAAGCAAACATATCGATCCCGCCTTCTGGTCGACGGTCTGGTATCAAGCGAAGCTGCTGCCACTTTTCTTCGCGGCCAACGTCATGGTTGGATACGGGATTAAATTCACGGTCAAGGCACTCGGCACGTTAACCTTTGCCTTGATTTTGTCTAAAGGAATCGAACTTCTCGTATCGGTGCTGATGGGATTCATTTTTCTAAAAGAAACGCCGAACTGGAAAACCGCGCTCGGTCTTGCGATCGTCTTCGCGGGCGTCTGGATCTCAAAATCGAAATAAGCGCAGTACCTTGCCAAAGTGTGGAAGGCCGGATACACCGGGTGCAAGCACTTGGTAAACATGCTATAATTAGGTCTGCATTTGTTAACGAGAACATTAAGGTTTCGGTAAAATAAAGGAAAACACCGCAGCAGGCGTCCAGAGGGGGGAGAGCGCATGTTCGCAAAGCGACTCAAGGAGTTAAGAAAAAAGCGGAAATTGACGATGCAGGAAGTGGCCGACTACGTCGGGGTTGCCAAAAGCACGTACGCAGGGTATGAATCGGGATACCGCCAGCCCACCTTGGAATCCATTCAGACGATATCCCGCAAACTTCGCACGTCGACCGACTATCTCCTGGGGCTCAGCGATTATCCCGAACCGCCAGCAGAGTTAAATCATAATGCCAAAGAATATTTGAATTACGAACAGTTGCATTGGGATGGAGTTCCTTTGGAAAAGGGCGACCTGGAGCTGATTCGCAATTTGCTCGAACGTGTACTCCGCGATCGCACCCCTCCAAAGGAAGATTAGCTAACCAGCGTTTAATTGTTGCAGCTTTTGTTTCGACTCTTCTTGGAGTTTCTCCTTCAACGATATGAAATCTTGTTTCCACTCTTGAATGATGACAGGTATTACTGAATCTTTCTCCGCGTTTCGAATCGCTTCATCGAACTTGCCTTCGCAATCGGACGTCGCGGCAGCCATTTCTTTCGTCGCCTTGTCATTCCAGGCCAGCATGGCCGCGGGATCTCTCTTATCCAACCTTTGAAAGCTCGATTTAGCTCCGTCTACGAACTCGTCCATATCCTCTTCGCACATCGCTTGAACGCGCAAAATTTCATGTTCGTATTTTTCCGTCGCATTATCGGGCGAATCGGCATCGGTCGCGTTCGTCGATTCCGTTTGGGACCCGCTTATGCCAGTGGATTGCGGTGGAATCGGTTCTTCCGAAGCAATCGGATTCGTTTCAACGGCATCGATCGAATCCGCTTCTTCCGGCGCCGTCCGCCCTATCGCACCGGAACCGGAGCCATTCGCCTTATCCGGCTTTGCCAGATTCCGGGATGTCGGCTTCTCCGCCTCTTCTTGTCGAGGGACGGAATCGTCAGTTGGCAGCAGCTCTTCGGTAGCTGGATCGGAGGTCGCGCCGAAAGAAAAAGGCGGCAAGTTCGCCGCCTCTTTCATCTTCTGCGAATCGATCGTTCGCCCCGTTCCTGCCGCCCTCAACGCCCGTTCAGAGTTCTCCTTCCAATATAACCCGCCCCAGATGGCCGTCAGAAGGACGCATAACGAAGCCAAGACGACGATAACGGTATCGGGTTTACGGATCCGGCGACGTCGCCTTTTCTTGCGAATACGTTTTTCTCCCATCGTTGGTTCAACACCGCCTTTATCCGCGCGGGACTCTTATCAGAATTTGATTAAATCTGCGAGAATCAGGCTCAGCACTGTCTGTACGCGGGATTTGATTTCATTGATCGCTTCTTCCTTGGCTTCGTTCGATATGTTCACCTTTTTGACCGCGTCGGCGGATTGATTGCCTGCCTGAATCGCGTCTAAGATCAACTTTACTTTCTGCGAATCGTTTTTGGAGGTCCGGAGCTTGTTTTCGATTAAGACCAATTTGGCCTCAAGATCTTGGATGATCTGCCGAATCTGCTCCTCCGGGCCATGACCGAGCGAGATTTCCCGCTCGAATACGACCTTCGCCTTGCCTCCGAACGGATTAACCAGACTAGCTTGAATAATGGCGGTTCCTTGCAAGGCTTTCTTGGCCAGCGTGACTGTCCCGTTCGCATTCACCTTGATGTCTTTGCTGCCGGATACTTTCTTCCATTTCAGCGAGGACGAAGGGATCGCGATGCCTTGGAACGTTAATCCGTACTCATGCTGATATCCGTCTTGGGATACTTTCACCGTCGCTTCCGCTTCCGAACGGACATAAGCCGCGGACATGGCAGAGAAGGCTGGTTCATCATTCTTCAGCTTATTCTGGAATTGGTGAACGACAGCTAATACATCAGACGGCACGACGCCCAGATTGGATAATACTTTGCTAAACGCGTAACCTTCCTTGTCGGACAATACTTTAACGATCGCTTCATCAATGACGGCATAGATGGTTTTCTTATTGCCGAACAGTTGCGATAGCTCCTTCAGATTCATTCCCCGGGCGATGTCGCGAATCGTACCGTCGACGCCTTCACGGCCTTTGCCGTTGCCGAACAGAACGATCAACCAATCGTCCATCGATACGTTCTTAACGCCAGCGGCCGATGCGATCGTCTTCAGCGTCGCCAGGTATTCCGGGTTCGTCCTTATCGCATCCAACTCCGCCGCCTCAGGATCGTACACGAACGAACCGACGGCTTTGAAAATGTCGAACAGGCTGCGCTTGAGCTGCGTTTTGTCGACGGACGCCGGGAGATTCGGAGCGATTTTTTTCCATAAAGGATCGATAAGCGCTTGATCCTTAACCGGATCTAGTCGGGCGATCTCGTCACGCAGTTTTTGAAGATCTTTCGTATCCGCCGGATCGCCGACCGTTAGCGCCTCGCGAATCTTCGCCATCCGCTTCAAGTATTGCTCCACCGGGAATACGTCGCCTTTCGTTTCTTTAGCCGTTAGCGTAACCTCTTGCTCAAAGATAGTTTTCCCTATGCCGCCGTTCGGGCCGACGAGCTTCGCTCGAATAACGGCCGAAGCACTGTCGACGCCATCAGCTATCCAAACAGTACCGTTCGGCTCCACGTTCACGAGCGGACTGCCGGAAACTTTGCTCCACTCAAGTACGTCAGCCGGGAGTTCAATGCCAAACACCTTCAAACCGTATTGAAGCTGCTGTCCGTCCTCGCTTACGACCACGGAAGCCTCCGTTTCGGAACGCAAGTACGCGACGGTCAACGCCAAACTGGCCGCTTCGGCATGCGGCAGCTTAAGCTGGAAGTTCAGCGCCGCGGCTCCGATATCCTGCGCCGTAATTCCCATCGCACCGGCGACCGAGCTCGTTTTATACGTCCCCGTATCGCTCAGCAATTCCGCTGCAGCTTGAAGCAGCAATGCCGCAAATCCTTGCTTATCCCCCAGCAGCCCTGCCAATTCGCTCGGCGTCATACCCGCCAGCTTGTTCCGCATAAGTCCTTCCGCACCTTGCCGGGTGTCGAAATCGCCGAACATGTAGATCAGCAGATCGTCAATAACGAAATACCTCTCGCCTCCAGCCGTCCCGATTGCCTTAAGCGTAGCCCGGAATTCGGGATTCGTGCGAATGGCTTCGATCCGCGCCGGATCCGGATCGTAAGGCAATGCCGCGATCGCTTTCATGATTTCGAACAGCCCCGCCTTTAATGCTTGTTGATCGGCGGAAGCCGGAAGCTTGGACGCGATTTTGTTCCACACTGGCGCGATTAAAGCCTCATTCGAAGCGAGATCGAGTCCGACGATTTCAGCGCGCAATTGGCGGACGCTCTCCAGATCGGACGGATCTCCCGCGGCAAGGGCTGCATGTACCTTGCTCATCCGTTCCAGGAATAGCTCAACCGGAAAATGGCTTTCTTCTCCGACTTCAGCCGTTAACGTCACTTCTTTCTCGAAAATGACTTTGGACGAACCTCCGAGAGGATTCATGAGCCTCGCCTGAATGACCACCGACGCGTTGGCCGCGGTGTCCGCGAGCGTAACGATACCGTTAGGCAGCACCTTCACGTCCGGGCTTCCGGACACCTTCGTCCATTGAAGCACCAAGGACGGCACTTCCACTCCGTATACGCTCAATGTATATTCATGCATGCGTCCCTCAAGGCTGATCTTGGCGTTTGCTTTCGCCGCGGACCGAATATAGGCGACCGTCATCGCGTTGATCGCGGGCTGAGATGTCTTCAGCTTGGCCTGAAAGTTCAGTACCGTGGATCGCACGTCTTGCGGTGTCACTCCAAAACGCTGAAGGATCGAGCTGAACGTATAGGCGTTGGTATCGTTAAGCAGCCTTTCAGTCGCTTGCAGCAATACTTCCACGATCCCTTGCTTATTCCCGAGCAACAGGAGCAGTTCCATGGAGGATTTGCCCGCAAGCAAGTCCGCGATCGTGCCTTCGACGCCTTTCCGGCTGCCGCCGTCGCCGAACATGAACACGAGAAAATCGTCCATCTGGATGTTTTCTCCGGCAGCCGCCGCAATCGTCTTCATCACTGCGCGAAACTCCGGATTCGTTCGGATCGCTTCCAAGTCCGAAGCCCCTGCGTCGTAGCGGATCGAACCAACCGCCTTTACAAGCCTGAATAAGCTTGCTTTCATTTCCGTTTGGTCGACGGACGGCGGCAGTTTGGCGCTAATCTTGTTCCAGATCGGATCGATCAGATGCAAATTCGCCGTCTCGTCGAGTCCGGCGATCTCATCCCGCAAGTTCCGCACATCCTGAACGTCGGCCGGATCGCCGGCGATGAGCGCCGCGTACAGCTCGTTCATGCGATCCAGAAACGCTCCTGAAGGCAGAGCGCTTACCGGTACCATTATAGGATCCCAAGGCACAATCGGGAAGTTGATCAATGGCGGTTCTACCTCCAGATCAGGGTCGCCGATCACTGACTCTTCTCCGGGCAGATACGTCTCGTCGATGACAGGGGGCTCTTCCGTTAACAGAGAATCGTCAACGGCGGGCGTTTGTTCCGCGTTCGCGACGTTCGTCCATCCGTAACGTTCCCCGATCGATTGTCGGTTTAACGGCACTTCTGCAAGAGTCGTCGCAAGGGTGGACACCGCCATTACGGATATCGCGATCTTTTTACCAATGGTCATTTCATTCACCTCTGATTAGGAATAATTGATGTTTAGAACTGCAGCACAGGCATCTGCTCTTTTGCACCTTGATTTAAGCTCGGTCGGCCGACGGAATAATAAATAAAATCCGTGCCGAGCAGGCTTTCTTCATGAAACACGTTGCGCCCGTCGATGAGAATCGGACGGTTCAACGATTGTCGCAGCAGCCCGAGGTCGATCCGGGCGAACTCGTCCCATTCCGTCAGCAGGCAGAGCGCGTCCGCGCCGCGCGCCGTCTCCAGCGCATCTTTGCACCAGATGACGCCGCCGCCGTGGCCGAACAATCCTCGAAAGTTGCTCATCGCCACGGGATCGTAGGCTTTCACTTTCGCGCCGTGGTCGACGAGATGGCGAATGATCTCCAACGCGGGCGACTCACGCACGTCGTCGGTGTTCGGCTTAAACGCGAGCCCCCATACGGCGACCGTCTTACCGCGCAGTTCGCCGTTGAAAATCGCTTCCAGCTTCCGGATCACGTTGAAGCGCTGATCCCGGTTCACTTCCACGACCGACCTCAGCAGCTTAAACTCGTAATCGACGTGCCCGGCGATCTGGATGAGCGCGTGCGTATCCTTCGGAAAGCAGGAGCCTCCGTAGCCGATCCCCGCCTTCAGGAATGCGGGACCGATCCTTTGGTCATAGCCCATTCCTTCCGCCACCCGAGTTACGTCCGCGCCTACCTTCTCGCAGATGTTGGCGATCTCGTTAATAAACGATATCTTCGTCGCGAGAAACGCGTTCGACGCGTACTTGATCATCTCCGCGCTGCGGATATCCGTAACGACGATTCGTTCCGTCAGCGGCCGATGCAGCTGAACCATCGTATCCCCCGCGCTTGGGCAGTCCGCTCCGATGACAATCCGGTCGGGATGAAGCGTATCATGAATCGCCGAACCTTCCCGCAGAAACTCGGGCAGCGAAATGCTCGCGAAGGGCTGGTCCGTACGGGAACGGATCAGCCTGGCGATCCTCTCGTTCGTCCCGACAGGGACGGTGCTTTTGACGGCGACGATTTTGTAGCCGTTCATCGCCTCCGCGATCTCGCATGCGGCTTGATCGATATAAGCGAGATTCGCTTCCCCGCTCGGCAGCGGGGGCGTCCCGACCGCCAGAATGACGATGTCCGACCCGCGCACGGCGCCGGCCAGATCGGTCGTGAACGTCAACCGGCCTGCCGATCGGTTGGCCGAGGCCATCTCCCGAAGTCCCGGCTCGTAGATCGGGATTCCTCCGGCATTCAGAATGCCGATCTTGCCCGGATCCTTGTCCACGCAGACGACCTGATTGCCCAACTGCGCATAACAGACGCCCGATACAAGCCCGACGTATCCGGTCCCGATAACCGCGATGTTCATTCTAGTCCCCCCTTGTATCAGAAGCTGGCTATCGCTCCGCCGGAGCTTTTCCGGCAGATTTCCATAATTTCATCCCAATCGAAGGCGAGCCTGACGATGTCCTCTTCCACGAGTTCCGTTCCGGTCTGCACTTCGATGATGTCCATCTCCGTCTCCGCCATGAGGCTATGCCTGCTGTCCTTGGCGATGACGACTACGTCTCCCGCCTCGACTGCCAAGCGCCTGCCGTCCAGCGCCATCACTCCGCGACCGGAGACGATCGTCCATACTTCATCCCGCAGTTGATGGTACTGATAGCTCAGATTGCGGCCCGGCACGACGCGAATTCGTTTCGTCAGCACTTCCTTCCCGTTCGGATATTTCATGTAATCGAGCACGCGATAACGTCCCCAACGCCGCTCCTCATACATCGGACGCTGCTCCGAGTGCTTCATCACGTCTTTAATCATCGGACTTGCCGCTTTGTCCGACACGAGAATACCGTCCGGACTCGCCGCGACGACCACGCCCGACAGGTTCAGCAGCGTAATCGGAATCTCGAGCTCGTTGATGACGTGCGTATCTTGCGACTCTCCGGCGATAATACCTTTGCCGATTAACGGTGTCGCGATCTCCTCCGTCAGCGTGTTCCAAGTTCCGAGATCCTTCCAGGATCCCGCGTAAGGAAGCGCCACGATGCGATTGGATTTCTCCACGATCTCGTAGTCGAAGCTGGTCTTCGGCAACTTGCCGTATTGCTTCGACATCTCGTCGAACTGAATCGGAAAATTGTAGGAGATCAAAATATTGATCAGAAAATCCAGCTTAAACGCGAAAACCCCGCAGTTCCAAAGCGCGGCCTGCTCGATCAAGAGGGCGGCTTCTTCCTCGCGGGGTTTTTCCTTAAAGCTATGCACGCCCACGAAAGACGCTCCGTCCAACCCGTCCCGATCCGGGACGATATAGCCGTATTTCTCGGAGGGATGCGAAGGTTTGACACCCATAAGTGCCAGATCGGCGCCGGATTCGTCCAGCACCCGCTCCAGCTCCTTGATCTTATGGAAGAACGATTCGTCCACATAGGGGTCTACCGGCATCACGACGACGGTCTCGTTCAAGCCGACGCCTTGCACCGAATACAAATAAGCGACCGCAAGTGCGATCGCCGGGAACGTATCTCTTCTCGTCGGTTCGACGATGATCTCGGCCTCGCTTCCGAGTTGGCCGTGAATCGTCTCTACCTGAGATCTGCCGGTGGCAATATAAGTATGTTCGCGCAATCCGGCGCCTGCGAGCTGTCTCCATACCCGTTGCAGCATTGACTCCCGCTCTCCGGCGGAATTGCTCAGCACTTTCAGAAATTGCTTGGAACGCGAGTCGTTGGACAGCGGCCACAGGCGTTTGCCCGAACCGCCCGACAGCAGCACGATTTTCATAGGAATTCCTCCTTTGCCGTAGGCAGTCAGCCGATATGCATCACGTTCGCAGCTTGCGACGGTTCATCTTTCCGCCCGACTAGCCGGGCGGATTGGATACCGCTCGTCCAGGTTTGATAGTAGTTGGAATTTTTGCCGTACGAATTATCGAGCAGCGTATTCGGCTTGTCCATTAAGCAGGACAGAATATGGCCGTGAAGCCTGGACGTATGCACGGTCCGATATTCGCCGAAACGTTCGATCGCCTTATTCACCAAATAATCACTGTATTTGGCCCAGATCGTTTGCATCGGCAGTACCCCGCTTCCTCCCGACATCATTCTGCCGATCACGCCGATCGCTTTTTTCTCGACCTTGTTGTACAAGTTGCCCCAATCCAGATCGTCGCCGCCTTCCGCCCCCTCAAGCCGATCCTGCTCGTTTGTTTTCTCGATATCCGTTCGCAGAAAACGGAGCAAGCTTTTGTCCGGGGCGCTTCTGGAACGGATCGGCCAGAGCTGGTGAGCCATGTCCGGCGATAAATAGACGGAGCAGCGGAGAAACATCCGCGTCGCCATCTCGTAAGAAACCGGATCCCGCACGAAGAGGTGAAGATCGTTATGTTTGTTGAAAATATGCGCCGTTCGCTCGAACTCCGATTCTTTCTTGTAAAATATCGTCTGCGGCAGGATCACGATCCGGTTACTGGGATAGCTGGCGACGATTTTCTCGCGCAGCTTCTGATGAACCGGATACAGATCCCCGAAGTTCCCCCCGCCCTGCAGGACGATGATCCGATTCAGAGGGATCGTCAGCCGATCGGGAAAATCAAGGACGCTGTAGCGCGAGCAAACGCGAATGTTGTTGTCCCTGAAGAACGCCTCCGCGCCTTTCATAATCAATAGATCTCCGCCGTTGTTGTACACCGGGTAATCGATATAGTCGATGCTCGAGCCCGGCGGGATCGCTTGCAGGATTTGACGGAGCCGCTCTTTCAGCGTCTCCATCGGATGAACGTTCGGTTCAGTCTGCACTTGCATGGGCTCCTTTGCGATGGACTTTGTTTTTAATGCGTTCAATCAGGAAACCGAAATCTCCGGCGTCGAACAGCAAACTTCTCAACCTTGCCCGGAATACGACCCTCATCGCGGCCAGCGTCACCGCCAGGCGAATGACGGCACCGATCAATAGAGCAAGCGCGATTCCGTTCAACCCGTACGCCGGCGTCAGAGCGATGATCAGCCCGATCGTCGCCGCGAGGGCGATGATCTGCCGAATGAGCACAAGCCCCGGCCGCCCCATCGCGTTAAACGAGGAGGCCAGAATCCATGACCCTCCTCCAAGGATGCATTCAATAGAAAGGAGGTAGAACGTTCCGCTCGCTTCGAGGAACGGCGTACCGAACAGAATGCCCAGCAGGAAACGCCCGATAAACATGCTTGGGATCGCGACGACCCCCATTAGAAGCATGGATAGCCGGAACGCCCGGCCGACCGTTGCGAGAACGGCTTCCTTCTCCATGCCGGCGACTTTCGGAAAGATGACGCTGGTGATCGCCGTCTGCACCGCATTGAATACGCGGGACAGCGCGTAAACGACCGTGTACAAGCCTAACTCCCTCGCGCTCAGCATCGACAGGATGACGATTTTATCGAATTGTCCGTATAACGTGCCGAGCAGCTCCACCCCGAATACTTTACTGCCGTATCCGAACAGGGCCTTGGCCGCAAGCCGGTTTCCAGCCCCCTTGAACCAGTCGATCCGAAGCTCTTCCCGAATGCCGTATAAGCACCAGCCGATAACCAGCACGCTTGTCGTTAGGAATACCAACGCGGCGTCTCGAAGGCTGAGACTGCCTGTTGCCCACAGTAGAATTAAGCCGGCCAAGTTCAACAACGGGATATACAGTCGAACGCCGTTATATAGGTTGAATCTGCCCGTGCTTTGCGCCAGCGCCGAGACGAGATTCACCATAAGCAGAACCGGAAGCATCGATACTGTATACCATTTCGCGATATGGACGACTTGTTCCGGATAATTGCCCAGCCAAGCCGGCATCCAGGTCCAAGCCACGATTCCCGTCAGCAGGCTGACCGGAATCTGGAACAGGAAACCTGCTCTGACGTAATCTCCGCCGCTGCCTATGTTCCGCTTCATGTTATAGATAAGCGAGGTTGGCAGCCCAAATCCGACCAATCCGGCAAGCAGCGTCGGCCAGAAAATAATCGCCGAGAACTCTCCTTTGCCGGCGACGCCGAACATGCGGGCGGTGACGATCGAGGTCAGCGTAGCGATAACCATCACCGATAGATTCGTCGCGCTCGTACGAACAATCGCCTGAACAAGCCCGGTTCTTTTCCGCACCCGATGAATGGCGATCTGTGCCATAACTTCCCGTCAACTCCTGCCGCTGTATCGCAGGACGCCGACAAGCGAGCCGTTGCGGTAACAAATGGTCACGATCTGCTTCATGAATGCCCTGAAATGAAAGATGGAAAGCAGCGACAGGACGAGCGCCTGCGCGATGCGAACCGAATGTTTCGCGGCGGCGACCGGGCTCTTGTCCCGCCGCTTTACCGCGTCGCTTACCCCCTGCCAGAAAATCCGCCTGAGGAACCATCTTCGGGTCGTTCGTTCTTTGGCGATCTTATGACGCACCTGCGCGAACGGCGTATAGTAGACTTTATAGCTTGCGCGCAGTCTCGCGACCAGCTCGCTTTCTTCGCTCGACAGCAGGTTGCCGCCGACGCGTCCCAAATCCTCGCGGAACGGCCGAATCGTGCCGAACACGCTTGTCCGGAACGCAATATTCGCTCCGTAAGGAATCGCGGGTGCGGGCATCTCCGTCACGCTGTCCGAATAATCGAGAATGGTGAACACGCCGCGGTTCTCTTCCGGTACCCACTTCGGTTCTCCCGCTTCCCAGATCGGATCGATCTTGCCGCCGACGCAGCCGATCTCTTCGTCGCTCTCGAACACGTCCACAATATGACGGACCCAATCTCTCGAAGCCAGCGCATCGTCATCCAGAAAAAGAATGTATTCGCCTCGAGCCTCCCGGATCGCCCTGTTGCGCGCCGCCGACAGCCCCAGCCTGGTTTCGAAAACGTAGCTCACCCTCGAGCCATGCTGCCGTTTTAGCCCGTTCACGACTCGCGCCGTATCGTCCGTCGACCGGTTGTCGATCACGACGATCTCGAGCTCGTCCGGATCGAAGTTCTGGGCAAGCACGCTCTCGATCGCCTCTTTCGTATCCTTGGCCCGGTTATGGGTGCAGATCGCCACCGTCGCCTTCATCGTTCATCCCCTTCCTTCATACGCGTATTTGGTTTTTCGCGCGATTCCGTTCCAATTCAATTCCTTTAACGCCCGATCGTACTCGGTCGCCGTTGGTCTATTGATTTTGTCCGTCACCGCCTTCATCGCTTTCGCGAGTCCGTGCTTGTCGCACGGGTCGTACTTCGCGACCATCCCGTCCCGAAAATATTCGTCGATGAAGTCATTGTCCGGCATAACAATCGGCTTTCGGAACGATAACCCGAGAATCGCGGAGCCCGAGGTCGTGATCTCCTCGTAAGGCATGACGAGCGCATCGGCGGCGTTCATCAGATCGGCAATCTCTCCATCCGGAATAAAGCGCAAATCCACCACGATATTCGCGCCGTCCTCAATGCTCCGCAGATAGGTTTCCATCTCCTGATCCGCCTTGCCCGCGATAATCAGGAAGGTCCGATCCGTCTTGATCGCATTAAATGCGGCGACTAAATTTTGCACGCCTTTGTATGCTTTGATCGCGCCGAGAAACAGATAGACGTCCGCATCCTCGCCGATGCCGTAACGTCGTCTGCAATCGAGCCCTTTCGGCTTGTACACCCCGACGTAATGCCCGTGCTTCACGACGATCAGCTTCCTTGCCGGGACGTCGAATTCCGCCATCACCTTCCGTTTGATCGATTCGGATGCGACGATCAGACGATGGCAGAAACGGCAGATCAGCGTCCGCATGAATCGCTCTGCCCGACGATATTTCGTTGCGTGCGGGTACAGGTTGTGAACCGTCCAGACGAGCCGTACTCCGGCCAGCTTCAAATAGATCAATGTCAGCGTGAAAATGAACGATTTCACGATAAACGCCGCAGGATTTCGGCCCTGGTATGCATGATGCATCCAGTGGACGTGAACGATGTCTCCTCGCCGCGCCCGACCTACCCCGAGCATCAGCTTGCCGTGCTTCAAGTCCCGAACTTCGACTCCCTCGTCTCCCAGCGATTCAGATAATAGATCGTTGTATGCATTGAAATCGCTCGATTTCGGCCACATCCATACTTTCATTGCTTTACTCCCATTACCGGTTCGGCCTGATAAGCACGCATCAAGTCGTAGGCGTCCTCAACATGGCGGGCGATCGCGTTCATGTTGAAGTTGTTCAGGACACCTGTATACCCTTGATTGGACAGTTCCTCGTAATCTACCGATTTGTCGTAGAACCGGGCAATCGTGCTGCAGAGTTCCTCTGCGTCACCGTCTTTTACGATAAACCCGCCGTGTGCGCGGCGAACGATCTCTGGCGCCCCGCCGGAATCGGCCACAACGACCGGGGTATGCGCGAGCATCGATTCGATAATGACCCTGCCGAACGGTTCGTTGAGCGAGAAGTTGATCGTCAGATCGCACTCCTTCATCAGCTCGAGCGGTTTGTCGCTGTATCCGTGAAACACCACTTGATGCTCTAGACCGTATTCGGCGACTTTGCCGTTCATCTCCTGCAAATATTGTTCCGACCCGTCGACCGACGTATCTCCGACGATAAGCAGCTTCCAGGATCTCCTCCCGCTATCGGTCAACCTCTTCGCCGCTTCGATCGCAAGATGATATCTTTTCCACTCCACGATCCTTCCGAACATCCCGATGACGAGCGTACCGTCCTGCATAAAAGCGCGGTTTTTCCCAGGCGCAACCGAATCCGGATCTACTCCGTTGTAGATGACCGTCTTGTTGTCTCCACGGATCGAATTCGCCACGAACTGCGAGATGCAGATGACCTGATCGAAAAAACGGGGCAGCACGCGGTTGAACATGCCCGACTGCGAATAATCCCGGTGGTGCCATACGAGCTTGCAATCGGTCAAGTACTTGAGCGGCGCCGCATACCAGGGAGCGCGCCAGCCGTTCGCGTGGATAATATCGATTTGTTTGTTCTTCGCGAATGCTTTGATCCTCAAGACAGTCTCCAAGTACCCGAAACCGACTTTCTTCTTGATGCTGTTCAGACGAAGCGGAAAATGCTCGTATTCCGCCTTGATCTCGTGCAAATAGGACGTGTTGGCTGGGCTTAATAAATAAATCCGGTACTTGGACGCGTCCAAATGATTCATGAGATGAATCAGGCTTTGTTCCGCTCCTCCCTTTTTATCCGAGTGGGTCACGAACATGACGTTGATTTTACCCTTGTCCATTCACAGCACCTGCTTCGATTGATGAACTGGCGGGCATCGCATGAATAAACGCTTGCAGCGCCGCTTTATGGTCGTAATGCTTCCGGATGTAACGTTGCGACGATTCCAGAAGCGCTCTGGCTCTTAGCGGGTCGTCGAATAGCTGCTTGATGCTGCGGCGGAATTCCTTCGGCTGATCGGCAACAAGAATATGCTCGTTGTCGATGAGTCCAGTTCCCTCGCAACCGATTGACGTCGATACGACGGGTAGACCGTTCTGAATCGCTTCGATCGTCTTGAGCTTCACGCCCGCGCCGTTGCGCATCGGATTGACGAATACATACCCGCTTTCATAGATGTCGTCCAGGCTCTCGGGCGTGTCGTGCACGACGACGCGCGTCAGATCGTACGGTTCGAGCCAGCTTAAGCTCGTCTTCCTGCTGTTGCCCGCGACGATGAACCGGTAACCCGGGTCTTCGAGCATCGACGGATGGATATGCTCCAGGTACCATTCGATCGCTTCCCGATTGTTCGGCATGAACAGCGAACCGATAAATACGACGTTCTTGCGTTGGAACCCGCTTGTTCCGAACTCGGCTTTGGTGACCGGAGGCGGCAGGAACAGGCTGTTCGCCCGCGGATTACGCTTGCGGAAGCTTTCGAATTCCTTGCTCGAGATAAACAGATAGTGGGCTATTCTCTTGAGCATTTTCTTCCAAAGCCACGCGAATTTTACGCTTTCCATTCGGTAATACAGTTTGTGAAGCACGCTGCGGGCGCTTCTGGCGAGCGCTTTAAAGTAAGCGGCCTCGTCGTTATGAACGCGCAGAATGGCATCGACACGATCGAGCCTCGGATTATCCAAGACCGGATATACGTAATCGCCCTCGAGCAGAACGTAATCGTAATCCTCGTCGACGTCGACGCGCCGCAGCTCCGATCTCGATCGGACTTGCATCGGGACGACGCTCAGAACATCCGTCAGCCTGTTCTTTCTCTCGCATAGCTTAATGTCGTCGACGAAGGCATACACGGCTCTCATGTCCGCTTCGGACGGCATATGCTTACCGCATACGAGAAGATGGACTTTCCAGCCGAGCTCGGCCAGCGCCATCACCCTGCCCCACGTATCCACTCTGGCGCCATGATCGGCGGGATACGGAAAATCGCTGCATACGACAAGTATTTTCATCAAGCTACCCTCGGTATATTGGATTGGTGGTCAGTCTCGTTACGGCCTAAGAAGAGGCTGATGAAGGCAAAAAGCAGCCAAACCTCGTACTTGATCTCAAGCGCGATAAAGAGCAAGGAAAACAAAATAAAAATGAGAGCCAGAAACAGAATGATGCTGGAGTTCGCTTTGGCGATCAGATTTTTGGCAAGCAGGTAGAAAAACACGACCGAGAAGACACCGCCGAACATCACCCATTGGAAGAAGCCCGATTTGACGCCCAGGTTTTTCGTCGTGTCCGAGTATTTCAGCAGTTCCCCGGCGTTTATCTGGCTGATGCCGAACGTATCGTAATAAAACCGCGACATCATGCTGACGGCATCGTTCAAATAACGATCGAAATAGACCAAATAGGCACCCGTGCCGACTCCGAGCGGATGGTGAAAGACGGTGGCGAGCGCGATAATGATCGTCCCCATTCGCGTATAGGACGAAGTATAGTTCTCGATATCGTTATTAAACGAGCTCAACAACCCCGCCGCGAAGTAAGCGATGAACATATACATGGCCAGAACGACGGCGAGAAGAATGACGAAGTTTCTCTTTTTTCTGAAATCCATGAATTTAACCATTGTCACGACCAGCGTCAGCAAACTGACGATCAGAAACCCTTTCGAGCCCGTCACGAACAAATAAAACAGAAAAAACGCGCCCGCGTAGACTACGGACAGCGTCTTGGCCGCGCCGCTCAAATAACGCGACAAGTAGACCAATATCGCCGTGTATACGACGACGATCGATCCGGTCGTGCTGCTCTCCGAGGTGAGCAGCCTTACCCTCCAATAGGGATGGCTGCCGGAATGCAACGAGGCGAGTGCGTTCGGAATGCTCGCGAGCTCCACGGCCATAATGCCCGCCAGAAGCGTCACCGCGGCGAGAAAGCAGCCGTACAGTGCTTTGAAGCTGCCGATCTTCGCGAGCACAAGCTGCACGTGCCTGATGTAGAACAGAATTAAAATAAAGTAAATCAGCACCTTGACCGCTTTGCCGAGCAGGTTCTCATCCCCGAAGCTGTAGCTTCCGTGCAGAAATTGCAAGAGAAGGTAAGCCAAGCTGATAAAGCTCAAATAAAGGATGAACATGAACAAATATTTCTGCAGCTTCGACGCGTGTATGACTTTCTTGTATTTAGCCAGCATCGCGATCTCGCAAAATACGAATAAAGGGAAAAGCAAGATCATCGGCGATCTCCCGATCTCCCCGATGACGTTGACCAAGGGAAAATCCTGATAAACGGTCAGCGCCAACAGCATGCAGAGATAAAGCCCCAGAAAAAAGCGCGGTTTATCTCCCTTTACGGCTAATCTAGACATACTCGTTAACCGTGGCGGAATATCGGGATTTCGTTATTTTCGCGGCAGCCTCATACAAATGCTCGATCTGCTCGTTCATGTCGTCCGAATGAAATCGGTCGCGGAAAATCTTTTCCCCCGACTGCCCCATCGCGTTCAGTACGCTTCTGTCCAGCGACCGGATAATGCCGGCCAATTCCTCCTTGTTGTCGAAATCAAAAATATACCCGTTGACGCCATCGTGGATAATTTCCGGCAACGCTCCCCGATTGCTCGCGATGACCGGTTTCTTGTTACGCAGCGCCTCGATCGCGACGATGCCGAAGCCCTCCCATCGCGACGGGACGATAACCGCATCGCATGCCTTCATGTAACGATCGATGTCCGCGTGGTCTACCCAGCCAATCTTGATGGCATTATCCGGATAATGGTACTCGACGTCCTTCAATACGGTATCGCCGACCAAATACAAATCGACGTTCGCAAACTGATGCTTGTTGAACACGTCCAGCAGCAGATCGAAGCCCTTTTGCCGGTCGAATCGTCCGACGAATAGAAGGTTGATTTTCTCTTTGTTGACTGGCAGCGGCGCCCCCTCGGAGAGAGTGGCGTCCGACACTCCGTTGTACACGATGACCGACTTGTCACGCGGCAGCCCGTATTGCATCGCCATCTCGTATTCGTATTTTGAAATGTGGATCACGTAATCCGTTCGCAGCGACAACGCCTTCTCCACCCACGCATAGATCTTTCTTTTCCACGACTGCGTGTCCATGAGAAAAGCCCATCCGTGCGAACAATAGATCACGACTGGCCTCCGCCTGCGGAAAAAAAACAACGTCCGCAGGAAAACTCCCGCGAACGTGCCGTGAACGTGAATAATGTCCGGATCGATTTCCTTAACCGTCTTGCGGATCGCTTTTATCGCTTTGAGAAAATAACTCGGCTTTCTTTGGTACGGATACATGATTAGCCGGTCTGAACGGATATGCAGCGAATCCCGGTTGGAATTCCGATCGGCCACCATCAGATAAAGATCGTGATTTTCCGATTGGCGCTTCAATACTTCGTTCAGATGGGTTTCGATGCCGCCCTTCGTAAACTCCGACAAATGCAATATTCTCGCCATGTTCTCGCCTCCGAATCTAGTTAGAACGCATCCTTGGCGCTTACGACGGTTTTGAACGTTTTGAACATGATTTTGATATCGAACCAGATGCCTCTCTTCTCGATATAAGCCATGTCCAATTCGACCATTTGTTTGAAACACAGATTATTTCTGCCGCTGACCTGCCATAACCCCGTGCAACCCGGCGTCACGGACAGCCGCTTCTTGTCGTGTGTCGTATACGCCTTGACTTCCCTTTCGAGCGGGGGTCTGGGACCGACGAGAGACATTTCTCCTCTAAGAACATTTAATAATTGCGGCAATTCGTCGATGCTTGTCTTCCGAATATACTTGCCGACTTTCGTAATGCGCGGATCATCCTTGATCTTGAACATCGCCCCATCGATCTCATTTCGGGCGAGCAGTTCCTTGAGCCTCTTTTCCGCATCCGTCGACATGGAGCGGAATTTGTACATCCGAAACGGCTTCTCGTCCTTTCCGACTCTCGTCTGGCGGAATAGAACGGGTCCCTTCGGGTCCTCCGCCTTGATCAGAATCGCGACAAGAATAAGTAGCGGACTTAATAGAATCAATCCGGCCGATGCCCCGATCAGATCCATGGCGCGTTTCGTGATCGAATAGGCGGTCGCGTCCCCGCGCGTTCGCGGGCGCTCCGCCGTATTCGAACCGTATTCCGTAACGCCGAGGACCGGTACCCACTCATCCTGACGTTGCGGAGAATTCATAATCGATCCCCCCCGCCTACCATTAATTGTTGGACTAGCTCGCGTTCCATAATTTCGCCTAGCTCGGCGACAAGTTGATGTCTAAGCTCGTTGTTGCGCAGCGCGAAATCGATCGTCGTCATAATAAAGCCCAGCTTCTCTCCCACGTCGTAACGGGTGCCTTGGAAATCATATGCGTACACGCCTTGCGACTCGTTCAGCTTCTGGATCGCGTCCGTGAGCTGGATTTCTCCGCCCGCGCCGAGCTCGTGCCTTTCCAAATATTCAAAGATTTCGGGCGTCAGCACGTAACGGCCCATAATCGCCAGATTGGAAGGCGCCTGGCCTACGGGAGGTTTCTCGACGAACCGATTGACCTGGTACAGATTGCCTGTTCTCTCCCCCGGATCGACAATGCCGTATCGGTGGGTCTGATTCACGCACACGGTCTGAACCCCGATGACCGATCGGCCTGTTCGCTCGTATTGCTCGATGAGCTGCCTCGTGCATGGCACTTCGGCTTCCACGATATCGTCTCCGAGCAGAACGGCGAACGGCTCGTTGCCGATGAAGTTCCGTGCGCACCAGACGGCATGTCCCAGCCCTTTCGCTTCTTTCTGGCGAATGTAATGAAGATTCACGTGCGAAGATTTTCTGACCTTCTCCAACGTGTCGAGTTTGCCTTTTTCCTCCAAAATATGTTCCAGTTCGAACGCGATGTCGAAATGATCCTCGATCGCGCGCTTGCCTTTACCGGTAACGACGATGATGTCTTCGACACCCGATTCGATGGCCTCTTCCACGATGTACTGAATCGTCGGCTTATCGACGATAGGAAGCATCTCTTTCGGCATTGCTTTCGTAGCCGGCAAAAAACGGGTTCCGAGTCCGGCGGCAGGAATAATGGCTTTGGTCACTTTTTTCATCTGCTGTTCACCCTATCCTGTAATTTTTATTTGCCTTGTAACGGATGCTAAATTCATGCCAAATAACCCTTCCTTACATGGGCATCTAACCCGTCCTCACGTCATCCCATCGACGATTCACGTCTAAGGTCGGCTGACCCACAGCATGACCGAGTGCCTCCGGTGATAAAGGTTCAGGAGGCATCACCTTAACATCGCCTTCTTCCGGCGAGCGGGAAGTTGGCGCTATGCTTCGTTACTTACTCCGTAATAATAGGAATAAGTATCCGAATGCTTGCGGTCGATTTTGTTCAGAACGACGCCGAGCAGTCTGGCGTTCACATGGTCCAGCAGCGCCTTCGCTTTCTGCGCGATTTCTTTCTTCACTTTGCCCGAGTCGATGACGAGTACGACTCCGTCGCTCTGGGTCGCCACGATCTGGGCATCCGTGACGGACATGATCGGCGGCGTATCGATAATGATCACGTCGTACAATTCCCGGGTTGACGCGAGCAGCGACGACATCGTCTTGGACGATAGCAGCTCGGACGGGTTGGGCGGCGTCGGACCCGCATGGATCACAGAGAGGTTGTCCGTTCCGGTACTTTGGATAACGCTCGTTAGCTCCTGCGGATTAAACAATGCCGTCGTTAAGCCTTTGCGGTTGGATTTGCCGAAAATATGATGCTGCGAAGGTTTCCGCAGATCGGCGTCGATCAGCAATACCTTTTTGTCCGCTTGGGCGAACGCGACGGCCAGATTGGCGCACGTGGTGCTCTTGCCTTCGCTTGGCTTGGACGAGGTCACCATGAGCACTTGCAGTTTCTGGTCGATTGTCGAAAATTCGATGTTCGTACGCAGCATCCGATAGCCCTCGGAGATCGGCGATTTCGGATTGTTCTCCGTGATCAGACTCCAATTAGGAATCGAACGAGACATGGCTTTCCCTCCCGACCTTTGGCTTTAACGAAGCAGGATTGTCCCGCTTCGCGTCGTTCTTCTCGAACTTCGGAATGGACGTCAGCACCGGAACCCCCAGCAGCGTCTCAATGTCTTCTTCCGACTTGATCGTGTCGTCCAGATAATCCAGCAAGAAAGCTAGGCCGACCCCCGCCATTAAAGCCAGCAGGAACGCAACGGCAACGTTCATCTTCGGATTAGGCGCTACCGGACCGCGAGCCTCCTGCGGATCGGCGGTATCCAGAATGGATACGTTATCCACCTTCATCAGCTCGGGGACCGCTTTTTGAAAAACGACCGCGACGGCATTGGCGATATTCGCCGCATTCTCATAAGATTCATCCTTGACGGAGATGGACATGACCTGGGTTTCGTTAACCGAGCTAACGCTAACCTTGCGGATCAACTGGCCGTGTGTCACTTGAAGATTCGGATACTCCTCGACGACTTCTTTCATGATCCGCGGTGTTCTGATGATTTCTTTGTACGTTTTAATCAAACCGATCGTAGAGTTGATAGAACCGACGTCTATGCTGGGAAGAAGCGAGCTGCTGTCCTTATACTGGATGACGATCAGTTTAGCCGAAGCTTCGTACTGCGGCTTGACGAAGTAGGACGAATAGATACCGACGGTCAGGCAGCATACCGCGACGAGCAACACAATCAGTAGCAACCTTCTTTTGACAATGGTCCAATATTGTTTCAGTTCCAAATCGTTTCCCCCGTTTCTGGATAAGTCACCATCTCGCCCAACCCTAAAATTATTCCAATGGAATAATAAAATTTAAATTGTTATTCAAAACGAGAACTTTTGGGCATAAAAAAATCATAACTGTCTCCCTTTCATAAAATCGTCGACTGTTCCGCCGTTCACGATGTACTCCATCATATCTTCGGAACCCGCTTCAAATCCCTTTTTCTTCAGCAGCAACGATACCAGTTCGGCTACGTCGATCGGTTCATTCCGAGGACGATAATCCGCATACTTCATAAAGTCGGACAACGAGCTCGATTCCATCCGCTCGTCCGGATTGAGGAGTCCGGGATCCTTGGATAGCATTTTCAAGAATTGCTTCAGCCTTGCTTGCTTCCGCTCCCGGATCGATTCGTCCATCTTTCAAGTCCTCCAATCATCAAGGCATTCGTTCGGCAGGCTTGAGGCGACTTGACTATCATGCTTCCTCTTTGGCTTCTAGTATGACACATCCATTGGAAATTCTTGAGGGAATAAAGACACAGTGACGCTTAGACAATACTGCTCATTTTAATAACGATTTCCATAAGTACAGACGCCTAATTCGGTTGAACGTCCGCAACCCCAATTCACCGGTTTAAACGCCAAAAGCGGAATGAAAGCGGAAACATAAGTTGCCGCTTCATTCCGCCTTCGGACTCATTCCCGAATCGTCTTCCCGACTCTCTCTTTCCTACAATTCAAAGGATTCGGGGTGCATTACTGCAATTATTAATGATGTAAGATTAGAGAATCAGGAAGCCGATGAAGGGACTATCCGACTAGTCAAAACGTTTTTTTCCGAAAATAGGACAACAAACGCCGCACTCCTCCCGGAGGAGAAGTCGCGATTGCGGGTCTCTCGCCGAAAGAATGATTCTCGATCACGCATCGCGCGTTGTCCATATACCAGGTTTCCCATTCCTCTCCCAGACGATCGCGTATGGTGCCGTAAGCTTCGCGCAGGCGGAATCCTCTGCGCTGCGGATGATGCGCGTCCGATGAGACGAGATGAATGAGACCTTGTGCGCATAGCGACCAGGCCGTCCGCTCGACGCCTCTTCCAAAACCTCCAAGCAACGAATGGGTCGTCACTTGCGCATAAGCTCCTTCCTCCAGCAATTCGGAGAGCCGCTCCGGATGTTCGGCGATCTCCGCGTTGCGTTCGGGGTGGGCAATAATCGGCTTCAACTTCAACATATTCAGCTCATGTATCAACTCGCCCATCCCCTTTGGGATACGGGAGGAGGGAAGTTCGATCAACATATAATCGGAACCGGCCAGTGTCAGCAATTCCTTCTGATCCCAAGCGTCCAGCAGTCCGTCATGAACCCGGATCTCTTGTCCCGGCCGGATCGTGATGTTCAGGCCTGCGGCCGTCAGCCGTTCGTTAGCCTGAAGAACAACCGCCTCGACTTCTGCCGCCGGATTGAGATACCTTCCGTTGGCATGATGCGGCGTAGCGATCAACACCGTAATCCCTTCGGCCGCCGCCGCTCGCGCCATCTCGATCGTAAGCTCCCAACTCACCGCGCCGTCGTCCACTCCCGGTAAAATATGCGTATGAATATCGATCATCTTGATCTCACTTCCTAGCGCATTTATTATAGTTTCGGTTGCCTCCACTATACAGACGGGAGTTTAAAGAAGTCAAATCGGTCCGGATCGGCCGTTCGGACATCGCTCCTGTCATTGTCGCTTTTTACGACAATAGGAGGGTGCTGCGCGGGGTTGGCCTCGCCATTGTCGCTTTTTACGACAATAGGAGGGTGCTGCACGGGGTTGGCCTCGCCATTGTCGCTTTTTACGACAATGGGAGGGGGCTGCGCGGGGTTGGCCTCGCCATTGTCGCTTTTTACGACAATGGGAGGGTGCTGCGCGGAATTGGCCTCGCCATTGTCACTTTTTACGACAATGGGAGGGGACTGCGCGTTCAACACGTCGGCGGACTGAATCGCGCATGCACGCTCGAAGGGCGTTTCTTATTTTCGATCATGCATTTTGCCGCCGTCATTTTCGCGAAGCAAACGAAAACGGCAAGGACGGTCGTCCCTGCCGTTTTCGTTAACATGCGAGCGCTAGACGCGCCATCTTATTTGCCCGCTCTTTTCGTCAGATTGATATAGTCGAGATGCGTGACGTCGTTAAAAATAAATGAGAGCGCGTAGTCTCCACGATTGTAGACCACCTTTTGCTGGGTAAGCTTGCCGTTCTTGATCGTCGAGGATGCACTCGGCTTGCCCCATTGAAGCTTGAGTATTTTCACCGTGATGCCGCCGATGTTCGTTTGCCGTTCGACGTTCGTGCCGGCCGTATCGATCGCTCCCTTACACTTTATAAGCTTTCATCGCTTTAACGATTTCTTTGATGGAAGGACGTTTGCCATACATCAGCACGCCCACGCGGTAGATCTTCGCGGAGATCCATCCGATCAATAGAGTCGAAGCGATCAGAATGCCGACGGACAGGGCGATCTCCCACCAAGCCGGCTCCGCGAGTCCGATCCGCAAGAACATGAGGAACGGCGAGAAAAACGGGATGTATTGGCACACGATCATTAACGTGCTATCCGGTTGGTTTAATCCGAACATCGCCACGTAGAAACCGACGAGCGTCAGCAGCGTAATCGGCATAACCGCTTGGCCCAGATCCTCCGTCCGGCTGACGATCGACCCAACCGCGGCGAACAACGTCGCGTAGAGGAAGAAGCCGGCCAAGAAGAAGAACACCGCGAAGACGAGCAACTTTGGATCTATCGTACTCAAGTCGACGCCGAAGTTCTTCAGGATGTCCGCATTCTGCGGCATCGTGAGATTGGCGACCAAAGCGCCGATCAGGACAGCGATTTGGATGACGGCCACGATAAACGTCCCTAGAATCTTACCCCACATTTGCTTCAGCGGGGATACGCTGGTCACGATGATCTCCATGACGCGCGAGCTCTTCTCGGCCGTGATCTCGGTCGCAATCAACTGCCCCGTAATCATGACCGACATGAATAACAGAATAATCATGACGTAGGTGAGACCGATGGCCATTCCCTGCTCTTCTTCGGTCTTGCCCTTCTCGTTCGCGAAGCTGACTTTCTCGGTCATGAGCTTCACAGGCGCGAACAGCTGCGCTCTTTGCTCATCCGACAAGCCGACGTCCTTGATCACCAGATCCGTCTTGACCTGTTGCAGCGCTGCCGTCAACGACGATGCGGTCCCGCCTTCGAACGCGCTCTTCGAATGATAAGTCGCTTGGGGGAAACCGCCGGCATTGGCTTCCGCGAACGATAAGTATCCGTTAATATCCCCGGCTTCAAGCGCGCTTTTCAACTCTCCTTCGGAAGCGATGGAGACCAACTCGACGCCCGGTTCAGGGAGCTTAGCGTAATATTCTTTCAGTCCTTCGACGATCGTCGCTTGCTGCCCTTGAGCGAAGCCGACCTTTGTGATCTTGTCGCCACCGCCGAGCTTATCGATCAGATAAGGCAAGTTGCCCGCCACGACGAGCAATAGCGCGAGCACAATCGTCATGATGATAAAGGATTTGCTGCGCAGCTTGTTGCGCATCGTAAAGATCATTACCGTCCATAAGCTGTTATTCATGGCTCTCACCTACCGTTTTGATGAAGATTTCGTTAAGCGTCGGTTCCAGCACTTCAAAGCGGTTCACCGGCCCTTGAACTAAAGCATGCTTTAGAATGCTTTGGCCGACCTCAGGCGAATCGACCCTCAGCTCGTAACCGCCGTGCTCATGCGTGACGACCCGCTGAACGCCAGGAATCGTATCCAATCCCTCGATTTTCCCTTCCGCAGCGACAATGACTCTTTCTTTCGGGAATTTCGTTTTGATATCCTTGATGCTTCCTTGCAGAACCGGATTCGATTTATGCATGATCGTGATGTTGCGGCATAGCTCTTCAACGTGCTCCATTCGGTGGGTTGAGAACACGATACTCGTGCCCCCGTCGCGAAGCTCCTTGACCGTTGTCTTCAATAGTTCCACGTTTACCGGGTCGAGCCCGCTGAACGCTTCGTCGAGAATAAGTATTTTCGGATTATGGATAACGGCCGCGATAAACTGGATTTTCTGTTGGTTTCCTTTGGACAGCTCTTCGACCTTCTTGTTGTAATATTCCGGCACCTGGAACTTCTCCAGCCAGCGTTTCAGGTTCTGGTCTGCGTCCTTGCGGGACATTCCGCGCAATTGGGCCAGATAAAGGATCTGATCGCTCACCTTGATCTTCGGGTACATCCCCCGTTCTTCGGGCAAGTATCCCAGCATGCTCAGTTGCTCCTTGCTATACGGCTTGCCAAGGTAACGAATGTCACCCGCATCCGGCAGAATGAGTCCCAGGATCATGCGCATCGTCGTCGTTTTGCCCGCGCCGTTGGCGCCGAGCAGACCGTAAATTTCCCCTGCCGCCACCTCGAAGCTGAGGCCGCTCACGGCCGTTTTGTCGCCGTAGTTTTTAATTATTTTGTCAACTTGAAGTGAATTCATCGTCTTGCTTCCTCCTTCCGGATTAAACAGCTAAGTATATCTTCCAATTCCATGCGCTGGACGGCCAACACCTGGAATCCGTTCTCTTCGCAATACGCTTCTCCTTGCTCGGGATCGTTGACCTCTAGTCGGTATAGGCCCGGCCCCGCTTCCGCCAAGCCTTGAAAACCCGGCGTCCTCTGCAGCAATTCCATTCCGCCCTTCTGGGCATAGTCGCTTTGCACGACGATCGTTCTCCAATCGTCCAGCAACTGGTCTTTCTCGTACAAGCCAAGAACGCGTCCGCGATAAATAAAGAGAATGTAGTCCGCGAGTCTTTTGATTTCATCCATTATATGAGTCGCGAGGACAAGCGTTCGATCGCCGGGTTCCATATAACGCTGAAGCTCTTCGATCATTGTTTTCCAAGCGAACGGGTCAAGCCCCGAAGAAGGTTCGTCGAGCATGAGAAGCTCCGGATCATGAGCCATCGCGATCGCGAGCTCGGCTTTGCGGCGCATCCCTTTGGACATCTTGGACAGCTTGATTCCGCCTTCGACGTCGAAATGCCTGAGCAGCTTGCGGTATCTCTCCCAATCCCAGCCCGGATACCAATGCGAAGCGAACTTTGCCTTCTCGTCAGCGGTGAACGGGTTGTCGTGCATGTGCGGATTCTCCGCAAGAAAACCGATCTTATTCTTATAGCTTTCGTCCCGATTACCGTTCAAGCGAGTCCCGAGCACCTCGATCTGGCCTGCCGAAATCGGCTCAAGCCCGAGAAGCGCCCGGAACAGCGTGCTCTTCCCCGAACCGTTCGGACCTACGATCGCCGTCACCATCCCTCGGGGAATGCCGCATTCGATCGGGCCAAGCGAGAACCGTTCGTGCTCCAGCTTGACGCCTCGCAAGGAGACCGAATAATCCATACCCGTTGCCGTCATGTCGATACCCCTCCCCAATGCTCCGATTTCCTCTTCATCACTTGCCGGAACGCCTTCTCTATCTCCTCCGGCGTACATTGCAGTTGGAGGGCAGCATCCACGGCCCGTTCAAGCTCTTCCGCCGCGCGCTCCAGCCTATGTTCGTCTCTGGCGACGGCTTCGACGCCGGCCACGAACGTTCCCGTGCCCTGCCTGGTGCGTATCAAGCCTTCGTTCTCCAGATCCTGATACACCCGTCTTACCGTAATCGCGCTGCATTTCAACGACACTGCCAATTCGCGTATTGAAGGAAGCAACGTTCCTTCCTTCAGTTGTCCTCCAAGGATAAGCCCGCGAAGCTGCACCTCGATCTGGTGATAGAGCGGTTCCGGGCGCTGTTCATCAATTCGTATAGGCAGCCACACAAGCTCACCTCACTTTCACGTGTCTTTTCTTAAAACGTCAGCGATCTTGTGCGTATGCGGTTGACCGTTGTGCGATGGGCGACCCAGATCGCGATCGCAGCCACCAGAGTCATACCGGCGATCAGCGCCCCTCCATAACCTCTTTCGATCACTCCGAGCACTTCCTGAAACAGGTATATTCCGTTCAAAGTGAATACAACCGAGAGGATAGCCGTAACGGCAATATAACCGAAATAGAACAAGCAATATATTTTGCCGCTGAACCCGAGTTCGGCCCATACATAAAACGAAACAGCCGCAAATGAGTAACAGATCCAAACCAAACCGTTCTCCGCCCATTGAACGGGACTAACCGTCTCCCGCAAAAAAGGCGCGAGCGAGTACTGCAGCAGCATAAACACCGTTCCGATGATTGGAATCCCGACAAAGCTTTGGAGCAGCCTCGCCTTGACGATGGAAGCGACCGGGATCGGCATCGCGCGCCAGAGCGCCAGCCTCTTCGAATAAGTATCGTCGCGCCACATCCCCCAAGCGGACTTGTTCATCATAAGGCCGAAAGTCGGAAACATCGTGAGATACATCCAATCGAGCACCCCGTACAAAGCTCGCGGGACCCCCTCTTCTCCTCTCAGCAGCGAATCGACCGTAAAGCTGCTCATCGTCCCCAAGTAACAGGCAAACAGCAGCGTTAGCAGCATCGCGAACCGTTCCCGTCTCCATAAGTAGGCCCCGATATATTTTACGGCCTGCCGTTCGGTCATAAATGTTCCTCCCCCGAACACTGTTTATGTGTGTATATCCTTATACACACTATACAAGGTGAGTGCCATTTCGTCAACACCTTAGAGAAAATATTCCATTTTCCCAAAACTCGTGTACATTTCCGGCAGCTCCACTGACAGTAGCTGTCAGTGAAGTTACTTATAATAAAAAAATAATGCACGAATCATTAAGGAGGAGAACCATGTCATCTTTCAAAATGGAGCATAAAAATCCGGAAGGCTTATTTGTATCCAAAGCATTTAGTCAAGCGATTACCGTAAGCGGAAAGGCAAAAACCATTTATATAGGCGGACAAAATGCGATTAATTCAACAGGCGATCTCGTTGGACCAGGCGATTTGGAATTGCAGTCCAAACAGGCGCTACATAATATCGCATCGATTTTAGCTTCCGAAAATGCAAGCTTCGCTAATCTGGTTAAACTCAATATTTATTTAGTTAGCGGTAGCGACCCGCGTATCGGTTACAAAGCGTTCCAAGAGATAGCTGGTCCATTAGAACATCCGCCTTTGGTTACCGTTCTATTCGTTTCAGAATTTGCGCGTCCATCTTGTCTTCTTGAAATAGATGGAATCGCCGTCGTTGAGGATAGGGATTGAATACGAGCTTGAAGGGCCTTCCAATGGTAGTAATGCGATTGGAGGGCCTTTTAGGTTATAATGGATCTCATGGCAAACGACACGTGAAAGGAACGATAGATCCCCGATGAAAAAAGGAAATAAGCCGTCACGCCCCCGCGGCGGGGCTTTTAAACGGAGCCATACGCCTCCGAGACGATTTGAAGTGACTGAGGAAGGAGAACTGTTGCCTTTCTTGCTAAATAAGCTCGCTCCGCAAGGACGGAACACCGTCAAATCCATGCTGGCCCACGGGCAAGTCTCGGTCGACGACCGAACTGAGAAGCTCTATAATCATCCTCTTCGTCCCGGTCAGATCGTATCTGTGAGCAAGGAGCGTAGTTCCGCGGTTCCGCAACTCGTCGGCTTGCGAATTCTGCATGAAGACGATGCGGTGATCGTTGTTCACAAAGACGCCGGACTGCTGTCCATCGCGACCGAACGGGAAACCGAGCTTACCGCTTATCGCCAATTGACCGCGCACGTCCGGCTCGCCGATCCGCGCGCCCGCATCTTCGTTCTCCATCGTCTAGACCGCGAAACTTCCGGAGTCATGATGTTCGCCAAAAGCGAACAAGTCCAGAAAAAAATGCAGGACAACTGGAAGGATATCGTGAAGGAACGCACTTACGTCGCGCTCGTCGAAGGTTTGGTCAAGAAAGCGAGCGGTACGATATCGTCCTGGCTCAAGGAAACGTCTACTTTGAAAATGTACTCCAGTCCTGTACCCAACGATGGTCAACATGCGATCACGCATTATAAAGTACTGCGCGCGAGCCGAAACTATTCGCTGCTCGGGATCGAGCTCGAGACGGGCCGCAAAAATCAGATCCGCGTTCATATGCAGGATCTCGGACACCCGATCGCCGGAGACAAGAAATACGGCTCCAAGACGAAGCCTTTTAACCGACTCGGGCTGCACGCCCGCGTACTCGCGTTCGAACACCCAACGACCGGAAAGCAGTTGCGTTTCGAGACGGATATCCCGAAACCTTTCCTAAGCCAATTCAAAGACGAGGCGCAATAAACGCGCACGAACACCCCCGGCGACAAACTCGCCGGGGGTGTTTCAAAATAGTCGAAATCGTATGGTATAACGTCGCTATTGTCAGATGATCTAAGGTTTCTCCTCCATTATACTGGTACATATCCTACGATTTCTACCACACAGGAGGGTACATCTATGAAAAATCAACATTTGGTCGAAAGACAAAAATGGTTCGTTAATCAACGACTGGGCATGTTCATTCACTTTAATAGCGCGACGTTCCAATTTGCTGACACGGAAATTATGGATTGGGAGTTCGGACACGAGAACAACGACGAGCCGCGCAAATACGTATTCAATCCGAAGGATTGGAACCCTGACAAGCTCGATTGCTCGCAGTGGGCGAAAGCCGCCAAATCCGCAGGAATGACCTTCGCCTCATTCACGGCCAAGCATCACGAAGGCTTCAGCTTGTGGCCTAGCCAATACACGGAGCACAGCGTCCGGAACGCGTCCAACACAACCGACGTCGTGAAGGAATATCTGGATGCGTTCCGTAAGGAAGGAATCCAAGCTGGATTGTATTTCTCCATGCTGGATCTGCACCATCAGATCAACAAGAATAAATGCACGCCAGAGGACAAGCAGTTTATCAAAAACCAGATTCGCGAGTTGCTGACGGGATACGGCGAGATTCCGTTCTTGATCATCGACGGCTGGAATGCCGAATGGGGCGGACCTTACTATAAGGATCTTCCATTCGAGGAAATCGACCAGCTCGTGAAGGAATTGCAGCCCGATTGCCTGCTTATGAACATCGGCTGCGACGATCTGGCTCACACCGATATTGTTTTCTATGAGAACGCCCACGGCCAAGAAATTGCCGATTCGTTCTCCGGACCAGGAGCGAGCTGCAACATTCTCACGAATAAAACCTGGTTCTGGAGAACGACCGATCCGGATATGGAGTTGAAATCGGTAGAATGGGTGCTCGACAAAATCAACGATTCCAGTAACCACAACGTATCGTTCATCCTGAACGGCTCGCCGAACCAAAGCGGACTGCTCGACGACAACATGCTGGCTCGCTACAAGGAGATCGGGGAGCGTTATCAGCGTCCTGCAGACCTCGAGGTGTTGCCTGAAAACTGGCTGTACCGGGCATAAACCGCATCGCGATTACGTTAGCACACATGTGCCGCATCAAACAAAAGGAGATAACGCCCTTCATGCGTTATCTCCTTTTGTTCATTCAATCATCATCCGCGGCTCTGCGAGATCATAAAAAAGGTGTCCTACAACCCAATCGGGAAGTGGACACCTCATCTCTTATTCTTTAACCGCACCCGCCGCAAGGCCGCTGACCACTCTTTCCTGGAATGCCAGGAAGACGATTACCATCGGGATGATGGATACGACAATGGAAGCGAATATCGGTCCGTATTCCGTCAAGCTTCTGGCTACGAACGTCAGCATCGTTAGCGGAATCGTAAACATCGATTTGTCCGAAATGAAGATGACGGCGATTACCAGATCGTTATAGACGTACAGAAAGGTCAAAATGAACGCCGTCGCGATGGCCGGCATCGTCAACGGAAAGAGAATCGAGGCAAACAACCGAATCGGTCCGCATCCGTCCAACGTCGCCGACTCATCCAGCTCCTTGCTGATTCCCCTCATATGACTGGAAATGAGAAAGATCGCGAACGGAAGATGGAAAGCGGTGTAGATCAGAATCAACGTCAAATAGTGATTATGGCCGTTCACGCTGCTGACCATCTTCATCAGAGGGATGAGCGTCGTGTGAATCGGAATCATGATGCCCAGCAGGAAGTACAGCAGAATAGCATTGCCGAATTTCAGCCCCAGCCTGGCAAGGACAAAGGAGGCCAGACTGCCCAGCAGGATCACCGACAGCGTCGAGACGATCGAGATCCCGAACGAATTGCCGATCGCGCGCAGCATCCCTGCATCAAATAGCGCTTTTGCATAGTTGGAAAAGCTATAGAGACTAGGCAGCTTAAAAGGTGCCGAATAAATTTCGTCGGTCGTTTTGAAGGATGACATTACTGTAAACACAAGCGGATACAACGTAACGAGAGCCCACAGGATCGATATCAGGTACAGCACCGGACCGCTCAAGCGAAAACGCGCCAGACGCACGAGGAATCACCTTCCGTTCTCATTCCCGTTCCTTTTCGGAACGAATTACTTGTCGCTGCTCAAGTATCGATTGGTCAGTATGCTCAAGGTGAGTCCCGCAACCAGAATAAACGTGCCGATACTGTTCGCCAAACCGAAGTTCATATATTTGAAGCCTTGATAATACAGCATCGTCGCCGGTACATCCGAAGCCCCGTTCGGCCCGCCGGACGTCATGACGAAGATAATGTCGAATACTCGCAGAGAACCGGTCAAGCAAGTGACCGCATAAATCTTAAACGTATCTTTCAGCAGTGGAATCGTAATGTAGCGAAGCTTCCGCCACCCCGTCGCCCCGTCGATCGCGGCCGCCTGGTACAGCTGTTCCGGAATGCCGACGATGCCCGCCGAGAAAATGATCATGTTAAGTCCTGCATACACCCACATATTGATCATAGGCAACGTATAAGTGACGACCGTCGTATCGCCGAGCCAGCTGCGAACGAGCCCGCCCAATCCGATCTCCGTCAACAGCGTGTTGAAGAGCCCGCCGTTCGGAAACAAAATAAACGTCCACATCAGCCCAACTGCCGTCATCGGCAGTACTACCGGCATGAAAAAGGCCGTCTTGAAAAAGCGAATGCCTTTCATTTTAAGGGAAATCAGATAGCCCAGGAAAAAGGAAAGGGGCATCTGCAGAGCAAAACCGATCAGAACGAACTTTAGCACGTTCTTCAGCGCTGTCCAGAACTCCGGCATATCAAACATCGTCTCATAGTTGCGCAATCCGGCGAACACCAGGTTCGATGAGGCGATCCCGTTCCACTCGTAAAATGACATGTACACCGACTGGAGAACCGGGTAGATCAACAGCACCGTGTACACGACGAAAGCCGGAAGCAGAAACAGTGCTGCGGTCGTATATTTGCTGCGGTTGCTAATCATAGAAACCTCCGTGCCCGAGGGGACGGACAGACTAAGACAGAGTCAAGCCAGCCCTTCCCTCCGGGACCTCCTTATTTATTTAAGCAGCTTGTCGACTTGGTCCTGCATGCTCTTCGCGGCTTTGTCCGGGGCCATTCCCGCGAACATGCCTTGAATGTTGTTGCGAACCGTGTCAAACATCTGCGGCAAAGGATCGTAGGCATACAGTTCAGATCTGAACGTCGCGTTCTTGATGGCTTCGGAATAGCTCACGCTGAGCGGGTCCACCTTGGTTGGATCGACTTCCATTTTCACCGGGAATACGCCGCCCTGCTGTACCTCTTGGTAGTATTTGAAGGCATCCTCGGAAGTGACGAACTTAAGAAACTTGATAGCCGCTTCTTTCTTCTCGCCTTCCAATGTTCCCGAGATAGAGAACGCCATCCCGGCGCCGCCCATCCATACGTCCTTGTATTCTGGCTTGTCCTCAGAGTACGGGAACGGGAAAAATCCGATTTTGTCGCCGATCGGAGATTTTATCGCTTCCCCGATATACCAGCTTCCGTCCATATGCATCGCCGTCTTCTCGGTGTGGAACATGTTCTTCTCCGCGGTGGTGTCCAATGAAACGATGTTGTCGCCGAAGAACCCTTTCTTCTGCCAGCTCTTCATCAGTTCAAGCACGTCGATGAACCGCTGATCATCGTACTTGATTTTGCGATTCAGAATGTCGTCTGCGACTTGATCGCCCATCAGCTTGTTGGCCAGAACGCTGTACAGATGTCCGCCGCGCCACGAATCCTTCTCGCCAAGCGCCATCGGAACGATGCCCGCGTCCTTCAGCTTTTGCATCGCCTCTTCGAATTCCCCGATTGTCGTCGGCACCTGGATGTTCGCTTGGGAGAACAAATCCTTGTTGTAGAATACGCCGATCGCAAAAAACTCGTAAGGCACCGCGTACGTGCCAGGGACGTCCTGGAATCTCCAGTTATCGAATACGTCAAGGAAAGGCTCCGACCATTGCTTGTCGCCTTCCAGCACCTCCGTCAAATCCATCGCCACGCCCGACTTGGCATACTCGGCGAAGGCCGCTCCGCCATAGTTGGCGAAAATCTCCGGCAAATTGCCCGAAGCGACGCTTGTTTTGAATTTCGTATTAAACGTGTCTCCGTCTTCCACGGACAAATCCTCGATTACGATATTCGGATTCAGTTCCTGAAATTCCTTCACTTTATCCTGAAACGCTACGGCGTTCGGCTGCTCGCTCGCCAAACGGGTTAAAATCCGAATCTTCACTTTGCCCTCGTTCGAGCCGGAAGTACCTGAAGACGAGTTTTCTTTTCCCTCTCCGCTTCCTCCGCAACCAGCTAATACCCCGGCCAGCATGGCTACGCTTAAGGACGATACTGCGATTTTTTTGAACATGCCGTCTGCTCCCCCTGTCTACTTTGGGTGTGTCTTACTTCTTCGATTATAGGAGCCGTCCGAACATGGGAACATAGAATATCTTTGGCGGATTGGTAATTTTTTTGGTTGGGGTGAAGTCCCGGTTCCCCGGGCTTCACGATTTGGCTTTCGCATACAGAGACGGGGAAATGCCGAACATCTTCTTGAAGCTTTTGCTGAAATAATAAGGATCGCCGAAACCGACGGAATCGGCGATTTCGGACAGCTTGCCGCGGCCTTCATCCATCATCGCCTTGGCTTGCGCCATTCTTTTCCGAATTAGATACTCGCTGATCGTAATGCCTGCTTCCTTCTTGAACACGCTGCTCAGATGGCTTGGGTTAATCGCAAGATTGGCAGCGATCGTCTCTAGCCCGATTTCCTTGTTCGCATAGTTGTCGTCGATGTATCGCTTGACCTTCTCGACCGTTCTCGCATAGCCGTTCAGCTTAATTCGGCCATAGACGCCAAGAACGTGCCGGCACAGTCCCACGAACCAGGCTTTGGTTTCCTCTATCGATTCATGACCGTCCAGCAGCGTTCCGACAGAGAAATCCAGACTGGCGAGCTCCGGGACTTCGATCTCGTTCTCCTTGGCAAACTGGGCGAACACAAGAAATAGGTCCGTCAGCACGAGAATCGCTTGATCGACGAGCAGACCGCGATCCCGGATCTCCTGAAACACGCGCTCGATTTCCCCGATCGCGTATGGCAGGTTGCCTGAGCGCATTGGAATCAGCAGATCCTGCCGATTATCGGCGGAGAAGGCCGACGCGCCGACCTGCTCTTCGAGGGCTGAATACGGAATAATCCGGTTGCGGCCGAGTACGACCCGGTTCCTTCTGGCCGTCACCGCCTCCCGGTAACTGGCCGATATCCCATCTATCCCCTTGCCTATATTCCCGATTCCGACAGTTACGGTGAAGCGAAGCCGGCTCTCGATAAACGCTTTGGCTTCTTCGCTTCGTTTTTCAAGCTGCTCCAGACTTCCCTCCCTGCCGATGTCCACGATCAGCACCGCGTGCTGCGACGAGTCGTAGGCGTTTTCAACCGCGAAGCTGTGAGACAGCGATTCGGAGAAAATATTTGAAACGGCAAAATACCATAGTCGATTCTCCGCTTGCTCAACCTTCCTGTCGGGTACGGTATCAATCTGCACGACCAGGACGACAGCCGATTCGACGTTGGCCATTCCGGGGGCGTACTTCCTCAGTTCCTGTTGAAATTCGCCTGAACGCGCAGCCGGCTCTAACAGCGTTTGCATAAATTTCTCCTTGAGCACGTTGCGGCTTTCTTTGTAGTTCATCTCCATCAGAGCGAGATTGGTTTTTCTTGCTCTCTCGTTCTCGATTAGTGAGGTCAGTTGAAGCATGGCGGATTGCAGCTCGTCTTTATTAATCGGTTTCAACAAATAATGGGCAACGCCAGCTCGCATTGCGGTTCTGGCATATTCGAAATCGCTGTAGCCGGTCAGAATCACGACCTTCGTATCCGGGTATTTCGTCTTGACGATCTCCGAGAACTCCAGACCGCTTATGAAAGGCATATGAATATCGACAATCGCGATATCCGGCCGAATTCGCTCGACGATTGCGAGAGCCTCCTCCCCATCGGACGCCTCGCCCATGATCGCATACCCGAGCTCTTCCCAATCCAAACACGCCTTCAAACGTTCCCGAACGAGAATTTCGTCATCCACGATAAGCAGCTTGATCATGATGCGTCGTCCTTCCACATTTCATTCTTGGGCAAGCTGATTTCGACCTTTGTCCCCTCCGGACCGCTTTCGATTCGCAGGCCATAGCTTTCGCCGAAATACAACTTGATTCTTTTGTTCGTACTGGCAAGACCGAAACCCGATTTGCGTTCCCCTTCAGGCGATTCCAACAGGATACTTCGCGCCGCCTCGGCCTCCATGCCAATGCCGTCGTCGATAACGAACAGATACAACAGGTCGCTGTCTTCTGCGCCGATAATCCGAATCGTTCCCGGGCCGCGTTTGTTGCGCAGGCCGTGAATTAACGCGTTCTCCACAAGCGGCTGCAGCAGCAGCTTGACGGTAGCGTATCCGTATAGGGACTCGTCGACCTCTATCCGATAATTCAGACGGTCTCCATGACGGATTTTCAGCATTTTCAGATAGCTTTCGGTAATATCCAGCTCTTCCTTCAGCGAAATGATCTTGCTCCCCTTGCTTAACACGCCCCGATAGAAAAAAGCCAATTCGTTCACCAAGCGAATAATCTCCCCGTTGCGGTTCAGCTCCGCCAGCCCGTTAATGCTTTCGAGCGTATTATACAGAAAGTGCGGATTGACCTGAGATTGCAGCAGCGCAAGCTCGTATTCTTCCTCCTTTTTTCGTTTGTCCAGAAGATCGTCCATCAGTTCAGAGGTGTTGCGGATCATTCGGTTGAATTCATTCGTCAGCGTACCGATTTCGTCCTTGTATTTCACTTCGGCTCTGACTCCCAGATCCCCGCCCGAGACGAACTTCATCGTCTGCTTCAGCTTCAGAATCGGTCTCGTGATCGAGTTGGATAACAGAATGGTGATGAATACCGAGATCGCGAGAAAAATAAAGCCAATCGAAAGCAATCGATTCGTAAGCCTCTTCTGATCCTGCAAAATTTCTACTGTCGGTACGATGCCGACGATCGTCCAGTTCAACCGTTCGTAGTGCCGGGAGATGACGAGAAACTCCTCGCCGTTAATTCCGAAAGTCTTTCCGCCGTTATTTTTCTCGATCCATTCATAGTAGGGCTGATCCGCGACCGAAGCGTACAATTCATGCTTGTCCGCATGCGAGACGATCATTCCCCGCTCGTTCACGACGAAGATTTTCCCGCTGTTCCCCAGCCGGATCCCATCGTATAAGCCGGCGATCGTCCGTTCGCTCACGTTCGTCTCGAGCACCCCGATTCTTCTTCCCGAGCCCGCGTCGATAATCCCTCTAACCAGCGTTACAATATGCTGCACGGAGCTTAACTTCGTATAGTTGCTTGGATGCGTGTCGATCCAGCGTAACTGTCCGGCCGACTCCAACGTGCGGAAGAAGTCGTAAAATTCAGGCAGGCGGTACTGCACATTTTGTACGCTCCCGGAATCGAACATCCGCCGATGATAATCGTATATGTGCATGGAGTCAATGAGCGTCTGGTTGATAATGCCGTCCAGCGCGCTGAATACCTTAATCCGGCTCGTATAGCGGGACAACTCGTCCTCCTGCGGACTGACGGTGAGCACATCCTGAATATCGTTGTTCGTGATCGCCGTCTTCGCATAATCCTCGACCCTGTCGAACGTCAGATCGAATTTCTCGGAGACGAGCGCGATGCTCTGCGACGTGTTATCGACCGCCTTGCCAATCAGAATCGACGAGGAGACATTGTTCACGATAATGACCAGCAGCACGAGCAGTACGGCAAAGAGCAGGGCAAAGGACAGACTGAGCCGGCTTCGGATCGAAGTCGAGTAATACAGCTCGTTCGCCCTGGACAGCAAATGCTTCAAGCGATTCATGGTGTACCTCCGCTCCCTCGGCAAACAGGGCTGGTTCTTAGTTTGACGCCATTCTTCTTATTTCATAACAATGCGAAAAGACGGCTCTTCAACCCCAAATTGGATGAGAGTCGTCTATTCGGTTCAAAGTTTATTTCGAACGATTTGAAGCTTCTAATCTGCATTGTACCATGCTGTCATACAAAAGTGTATTTCACCGTTTAATCTTTAATTCGGCTCGTCCACCATGCGATTGGTCAATTTGCCCAGCTTCTCGATTTCAATGGTCACAACATCACCATGTTTCAAGTAAACGCGCCGGTCTTCGGGATAACCAAGCACAACGCCTTCCGGCGTTCCTGTCAAAATAATATCCCCCGGGTCGAGCGTCATATGCTGCGAAATGTAGCTTACGATTTCATCACAGGAAAAAATCATATCGGACGTGTTGGACTGCTGACGAATTTCTCCGTTCACGGTGGACTGGATAGCCAGCTGATTCGGGTTGCCGACTTCATCGGAAGTGACCAGATAAGGTCCCAACGGGCTGAAGTCGTCGCAGGACTTCCCAAGCAGCCATTGGTGGGTTCTCATCTGCAAGTCGCGGGCCGACAGATCGTTCACGTTCGTGTACCCGAACACATATTCCAACGCTTCTTCCTTCCCGACATATTTGGCCTTCTTCCCGATGACAATTACGAGTTCCGCCTCATAATCCACCTCTTGGGTCACCCGGTTGGGCAGGGCTATATCATGCCCGTGTCCGGTCAACGTATTACTGAATTTGTTGAAAAGAATCGGGTATTTCGGAATCGGCGCATTTGTCTCTTCCGCATGCCGGCGGTAGTTCAGGCCGACACAGATGATTTTGCCGGGACGGGTTACGCTCGGGCCATAGACGAGATCCTTACTATTCAGAACATACCCTGCATCCGAAGATCCTTCGCTTGGAAGCGCTGCAAGGTACGCCTTTAATCGCTCTAGCCCCTGTTCTCCGCCTGCAATAACTTCCATAACGTCGGTTGGAATTCCCTTTGCCGGGTAAGCCTCCAACGCTTTACCGATATCGACAATACGGCTGTCCTGTTCAATGACGAGGCGATACTCGCCTTGTTGTTCAATCGTTGCCAATCTCATCTATTTTTTCACTCCCTTTTGTTATGCGTTCTTGCCGAACGTGACTCCCCCGTCGATGTAGAGAGGTGATCCCATCATGAACTTGGAATCATCGGAAGCGAGAAACAAGGCCGCATTCGCAACGTCTTCCGGGCTTCCAAGGTCATTGCTGAGCTGTCTGGATTTCAACGAACGCTTAGCTTCCTCAGGGTCGGCATAGGAGGTTTTAAGATAGTTTTCCACGAAGGGGGTTAGAATCGTTCCCGGCAACAAGGCGTTGACTCGAATATTATAAGGCGCATAATCCACTTGCATGGACTTTGTTAGGGCAAGCACCGCCCCTTTGGTCGCCGCGTAAGAAGCTCTTCTCGCCAATCCGATCTCGGCAATACAAGAGGACATATGAATAATGCTGCCCGATTTGCGTTCCATCATATGAGGCACCACGTACTTGGTAGGCAAGAACACGCCGCGGATATTCACGTTGATGACCTTGTCCCATTGCTCGGGCTCAATCTCGTGTATCGCGCCGACTCCGCTAATGCCTGCGTTGTTGAACAGCACGTCAATGTGGCCGACAAGATTCAAAGCCTTGTCCACCATCGCTTGAACCGACTGCACGTCGGTTACGTCGGCCTGGATGAAGTGGCCGATGCCGCCGGCATCCCGGATTTCCTTAACCGTCTGCTCGCCGGCAGGCTCTTGAAGATCGTTAACGATCACGGTCGCCCCTTCACGGGCGAACAATAGCGCCGTGCTTTTGCCGATTCCGGAGCCGGCCCCGGTGATGATCACCGTTTTGTTGCGTAATCTCATTTCAGTTCCCCCCCATTATACGGATGTTATGCCAAACAGAGCAACTACAACAACTACGTCATAGTTGCTCTGCTATTCGTGGCCTATTATCGATGGACCTGATTACCTGACCCGATATTCTTCAAAATAGCGAGGGATAATCGTCGTCGAAGCGCCCGGCTGTTGCGGTAGCGTATAGAAGCCATTGACTACGTTAATTGGTTCTTCGAAAATGTGCTTGATCCAAGGGATGTATTCCAGCATAATCGCGTTCTGCGTAGCAGCCACAAGATGCTGATGAATTTGACCCATATCCCCGACGTGAGGACACACAGGAAGATCGTGAGCAGCAGCAAGGCCTGCAACCTGCAGCCATTCGGTAATTCCGGCTACCCGAGTAACGTCCACCTGCACATACTCGACGGCTCCTTGCGTGATATAGTCCCGGAAAGCGTACTTATTGTACACATGCTCTCCAAGCGCGATAGGAACGTTCAGTTCATCCGCAAGCTTGCGGTGTCCCGAGATGTCGTCCGGATTTAGCGGTTCCTCCAGCCAGATCAAATCGAACTGCTCCAGCTTCTTGCCCCAAGTCATGGCGGTCGTAATGTTCCATTGCTGGTTGACGTCGATCATCAGACCGACATCATCGCCGATTGCACGCCGGACGGCCTGCACCCGATCGAAGTCCTCCCGCGGATCCGGCTTGCCGACTTTCATCTTGACTGCCGTGAAGCCTTGGTCCAGAATCCCGGTGATATCTTTAATCAATTGGTCCTTGCTCCAGTTCAGCCAGCCGCCGTTCGTATTGTAGGCTTTGATCTTATCCGGCTTGTGTCCGCCTAAGTATTGCCACAGCGGTTTTCCGGCCGCCTTGGACATAATGTCCCACAATGCGATGTCGACGGCTGCAAGCGCCATATGCGCAATGCCGGAGCGTCCGATCCAGTGCATCGGACCGAAGCGGAGCTCGTCCCAAATTTGTTTGACGTTATACGGATTTTTACCGATAAGCGCTGGCGCATAATAACGATCGATCGTGTCGGCGATCATTTCATCGCCTTTAGCCGTCGTGCCGGTATAGCCGTAGCCGACAATGCCTTCGTCTGTTTCGATGCGAACGCCGGTGACTCCCCAATGCGTGGCCACGTTAATGGCGTCGGTAATCGGAGGAGTGATCGGGACATGCAAAATGAAGCTTTCCGCTTTTGTAATTTTCATAGAGTCATCATCCTTCGAGTTATAATGGTGAAATTAATATCCAAGAGAAGCTCCGCCGTCAACCGGCAGCGCCACGCCTGTAACGAACCGCGAGCCGCGCGAAGCTAGGAATAACGCAGCATCGGCGATTTCCTCGGAATCGGCGGGCCGGCCAAGCGGATGCATATCATTAAGAAGGCGAGTTGTCTCCTCCGGATCGTCCTGCTCAAGCCTCCACTTCTCCAAGAGCGGCGTCATGACTCCGGCAGGGCACAGACAATTTACCCTGACGCCGTCCGGCGCATAATCGAGTGCTAACGCTTTCGTAAGCGCTACGATGGCGCCCTTCGTCGAAGCGTATACCGCATTTTGCTTCTGACCGATGAGACCGTTCAACGAAGCCATATTGACGATGTTCCCTTGCGACTTGCGAAGCGCAGGGATGCACGCCTTGATCATCAGAAATACGCTTTTGAGGTTGATATTAATAACCCGGGTCCATTCGTCTACCGTTACATCTTCCAATTCCTTCGGCAAGATGGTCGCCGCATTATTGAATAGGATGTCGATACGACCGAAGCGCTCTTCGACTTCAGCGACAGCTCTTTGCACATCCTGCTCCGATGACACATCCGCCTTGATCGCATAGGCCTGCCTTCTACCCGGCTTGGACGAGATGCTGTCCGCTACCCGCTGACCGCCCGCTTCGTCGATATCCACGATGATGACGCTAGCGCCTTCCTCCGCGAATCGCTCCGCTGCGACTTCGCCGATACCTGAACCTCCGCCCGTTATGATGCACACCTGATCTTCCAGCATCATAGATCCGCCGACCTCCTCATCCAAAATCGTTTACCTGTAAGCTTCAACTACTTTGCCGATTTCGAAGGCCGCCTTATCCAGCGCCTCCTGCGGCTCGAGACGACCGACGATTGCGCTTTGAAAGGTCTGCCAGATAATATCTTCCGTGAGCGGATATTCCGGGAACTTCGGAGGAATGACCACGCTCGTACGAATCGTTTCTTCCAATAGAGACAACCTGCGCGCTTCCAATGAATCCTCTGCCGCCGCTATTTTCAGCTTGTCCATGACCGACGTTCTGACTGGCACATGACCGTGGTTCGCATCGATGAGCTGGCTCTCGTGAGAGGTCAGATGATGCAGCAACTGCACAGCTTGTTCCGGATGCTGCGTTCCAGCAAGAACTGCGAACGAATGACTGCCGCAGTAGACGGCGCGTCTGCCCTGCGAGCCCGCCGGCGTTAAGGCCAAGTCGAAGCGCCCGGCCAACGGAAACGCAGGATCGGTGTACAGGCTGAAATAGCCCGGCCAATCCGTGACGAACGTGCTGTCCCCTTCGCGGAAGTTGGTCGATACCTCGTCGTACTCCATCTCCGGCAGTCCTTCAGGAGTTAATCCTTCCTTATACCAGTCCCTCAGCCGCTGTACCGCCGCAAGGCCGGCTGCACTGTTGAACGCCGGTTGCAGACGCTCGTCGAACAGCTTGCCGTCCTCACTGGACAGCAGTTCGAAGAAAGTGCCGAACAGTCCCGATCCCTTGCCCGGGTATACCAATCCGGTATAGCCCGCTGCTTTAGCCCGGCGGGACGCTTCGCCCAGTTGTTCCCAGGTTTCGGGTACGCCGATGCCCAGTTCGGCAAGGCGATCCGTTCGGTACACCATCAATCTGGCGTCAAAGTTTCGTGGAATGCTCTTCAACTCGCTCCCAACCCGGCAAAGTTCGACAATACTCGGAGCGAAATCAGCCAGAGCGCTCTCGTCGAAATAAGGGTCTAACGATAGAAGGTTCTCCGCCTGTGAAGGCGCATACTTCGAATGGGTAGAAACAAGATCGAAAGGACACTCTTTCGCTTCGAACGCTCCCTTTAACAAAGCGTTCAACTCCGGATGCGTACCTTTGAATGCGACGTTAACAGTAATCCCTGTGCTTTGTTCGAATACCTCAAGGCTTCGATAGAGTGGCCCATACATAGGACCGTCTATTAAAGCTACTTTCAAGGAGGTAATTGGCATTTGTGCTCCCCCCATCCTCATATTAAAACACTTACAATATCATGTACGATTTTCATATTATCATACATGATTTTTGATGTAAATAAGCTTGCTCGAGCTTTTCTATCTGATTCGCTTAGACCCCTTTTTATTTCTCAAAATTGACACGAAGTCTTTCATGAGCGTTCTTTAAATGGTTGCGCATGGCCTCTGCCGCCTGTTCGGTATCGCGCTTAAGAAGCGCACGGACAATGAATTCGTGCTCGATTTTTTCGGCTTCCACATCAATGTTGCAACGCGTATCATTCAAATAGCGATGAATGCGCTGAATCACGGTTGTCACCATGTCCTTCAAATTCTCGTTCTTCGCATAATGTAGAATTGTGCCGTGCAAGTCGCCATTCATCTTAAAAATTCTGGCTTCCCGTTCTGTTTCTCCTCCCCCCGGTTCGTGGGATAGAAGGTCCTCAAGAACAGTCTCAAGTCGATGAGGCGGAATATGCGCGATCGCTTTTCGTATCGATAAATTTTCGAGTTGACTTCGAATCTCAAAAATTTCGTCGATGTCCTTCAAGCTCATTTCGGCAACGTACATCCCCTTAAACGGAATTAGCGTTACGAAACCTTCCGAAGCCAGACGGGACAAGGATTCTCTAATCGGAATATTACTTACGCCAAGCTCCCGAGACAAGCGATCGATATTTATTTTATCGCCGGCCGCCATCCTGTGGGACAGAATTTGTTGCTTTAGTATGTCGTATAGCTCATCTGTAAGAACGTATCGGCTCAATTTCTTATCATTCTTTTCCGTCATATCTTTTCCTCTCCAATGAAAACTTTTTTTAATTATACTACATCATGTATGATATATCGAAATAAAATTCGTTATACATTCGGATTCTGCCGCGAAAATGAAAAAGCTCCCCCTACGGTAGAAGGTATATCAGTCTACTGTAGGGGGAGCTGTCACGAACAGTCTCAATATTGGATAACGCCTTTAGTTACATTCATTTTCGGGTAATCGTGCATGATCTGCGGCACTTCATCCAGCTTAAATCGGTGGCTGACCGACTCCTCCACCTTCACGATTTTCCTTTGAATTAAAGCGATCGCGTCTTCATGCGTAGACGGATTAATAAATGAACCTTTAATTGTCAGTTCCTTCGTGAAAATCTCAAAAGGGGATATCGTCATCGTCGTCTCCGGGGATGATACTCCGAACAGGAGGATCTGGCCGCCCTTCCTCGCTCCGGATACGGCAAACTCCATGGACTCCTTACGTCCGACACACTCTATTACAACATCGGCAAATCCGGCAAGCTGTTGAGGCGCCGCTTCTGCATGGGGTCGAATGACTTCGTCTGCACCAAGCTTTTTCAACAGCTCATGTTTCTCCGCAACAGGCTCGCTTACAATTATATGTTTAGCACCCTGGCTCCGAACGAGCTGCAAGAATAGCTGCCCAATAAATCCGCCGCCGATAATAAGAACCGTGTGGTTGGGGCGGATATCGATTTTCTTAAAGCCGTGAAGCACGCATCCCAGCGGCTCGACAAGAGCGGCTTCCACGTCGCTCATCTCGTCCGGTATGAGATAACAGTTGGCTTCGGGAACCATACAATATTCGCCCATACCCCCGTCTCTCGTTACGCCGATCGCTTGCAAATGATTACAGAGATTCGGCGTACCGGCGCGGCAGTAGTCGCATTTTCCGCAGTAGATATTCGGATCGATCGATACCCGATCCCCCGGCTTTAAGCGGGTCACCGCAATGCCGATTTCCTCAACCTCTCCGGCCAATTCGTGTCCAAGTACAACAGGCGGGGTCACTTCCGCCGAACCGGAATAACCATGATAAATATGCTGGTCCGTACCGCATATTCCGCAACCTTTCACCTTGATGCGGACTTCATCCGGCTGAAGCTCCGTTGTCGTCCATTCGGTCGTTACGATGTTGTGTTTGCCGTAGAACACGGCTGCGCGAATAGTGTTCATTCGATTCATCCTTCCGTTATCCTTTAGTACCCGAACTGGACGAGTAAGCGAAAGTATAATAATGTTACCTGATTTGAATGCTATTAACAGCTGACAATAGCGACCTCCTATAGTACAATTTCTACATCCTTGAGAGGAGGCGAGTTCATGCTCGTGCTCGAGCTGCAAGTTCCGCCATATCCGCTGCTAGCTACAGTCGGGTACATTCTCTGGCCGTCCGGCATAGTACACACCGAACGAAATTTCCATGTGTTCGATATGATATTTTGCACAAAAGGGACATTATTTATGGAAGAGGACGGGGTGCAATACGACATCCGGGAAGGTATGATGCTTGTGCTGGAACCCGGAAAAACGCATCGCGGCTTCCGTCCGACGGAAGAGGAAACCGAAGTATACTGGATTATTTTTCAATACCCACGGCTTTCCGAACCGATATTAAAGGAAAAAAGCAACTGGCAGGAGCCGTTGCTTAAAGCGACGAATCAAGATACGGAACCCCCTGCGGCGATGATCGACATCCCCAAGTTCGCCTCGGTAGACATGCGCACGCTCGTACCGCTCCTGAAAGAGATGCTGAGGTTGCACGGCGTATTAACTCCCTACAGCTCTTTCGAGTTGCAGCTTTTGTTCGGTCAATTGCTGACACAGCTCCAGAACGGAATGAAGAAGAGCAGCCCGCAAGCCCGCTCCTATTTCATTGGCGAGAGGGTAGCCTCCTACTTGGCGAGTCGACTGGAGCTTCCTTTCAACTCAGCGGAGATGGAACGCGATCTGCACTATCATTTCGATTATTTGGCCCGGTGCTTGAAGCATTATTCGGAAATGAGTCCGCTGCAATACCGGCATCGCTTGCAGATCGACCGGGCGAAACGCCTGCTGACCCATTCGGATCTTTCTTTGACGAAAATCCGGGAGCAATGCGGCTTTCAGGACAACAATTATTTCACGCGTCTGTTCAAACGACAGACCTCTTACACGCCGGGTGAATTCCGCAAGCAGTTCCAGGTGTTTCGTATGGATTAGCCGCGGCTCCCGGATTCAGCGCGACATTAATTGTACGAATTGCCGCTCGCAAGTCGTTTCAAAGCCTCGATATCTTTCACGTACAACGATCCCCGCGAACGCTCGACCCACCCTGCAGAGACAAACTTGGCGATCACTCGGTTCAAATGCCGATAGCTGGTCCCAAGCAGTTCGGCGATCTCGGTCAGCTTCGAGGATTTGATCTCCTCGATCCGCGCCCTGTCGTTGTCATCCATCGTAATGGACAGCAAATAACTCGCGAACCGGGTTTCCGCCGGGTAGAGAATGTTCAGGCTCGCTACGGAGGAATTCGTATGCAGCTTTTGAGCCAGATGTTTAATGATGAACCTGAGAAAAGCGGGATCTTCGTAAGCCGTCTCCGCCAGGTCTTGCCGTTTAATGCCGATAAAGATCGATTCGTTGACGGATTCCACCATACTGACGACGTCATGGTCTCCGAGCATCTCCACATCTCCGATCAAGCTTAGCGGGTTGTTGAACCGCAGCAGAATCGACTTCCCGTTCGGAAGCACGCGATAGATTTTGGCTTTCCCTTTCACCAGCATGAACAGGTGATCGATACGTTCGCCGATGGCGTATATGATCTCGCCTTTGTCGAAAGCGTATAGTTCCATGACCTCTTCCGTTTTTTTGCCGAACGCACCGCTCAGCCCGTGTAAATCCATTAATCCGCGCATAAGCGACGGGTCCTTGATTTTCCTCATATTCGACCACCCTGTCATGAACGTTAGCGATCCCATGATTGCCGGCCTTTGCCTGAACTCATTGTAATTGCAGTATTCCCGAAGCAAAAGGACATATGTCCTTTCCTCGCGGCAGCATTCGGCATTCGACAAAACCCCGAAGCGGCGAGGCCTCGGGGTTCCGGGATTACTCGTATATTTTCGTGTGAGCCATCCCGACATCGTTAGCGACCGACCAACCGGTGACAAGCCATTGGCCGTTTTGGTACTGCAGCCGATACTCGTTGTCGTTCACGCCTTCGACCGGCACGGCTGTCTCCTCGAATGCGCTGTAGTAGAATGCTTCGCTATATTCGACTCTGACTTTGACGGATACCACATAATCCGTTTCGGCGTACTGGTTCAATCCGAAGCTGTCCAAATCGAACGTCACCCGGTGCAGATCCCCGACGTAAAATTCGTCGTTCGCTCTCATATCGGCGAATATTTCGGCCAAATCTCTCGTCCGATCCGGATGAACATGCCGCAGCGAACGGACATCGCGGTCCCGGAACGCCTGCATCCAACCGTTCACGAAATCGTAGGTCGCATCCATGACGTCTTTCTGTACGGTATCGCTTAACCTCGGGATATTGAACTCCAGAACGTTTCCGTCGATCGGGAGCTCTTCGCTTTTCGCCGTTCCCCAAGGATACTCGACTTCGACTTGCATTTTGTTGGATCCGTCGAGCGCGATCGGGCCAATATGCTGACCGTCACCCACGGCCAGTTCGATATCTTTGCCATTGATGAAAATATGCGCGTAGCTGTTGTCGGCGTAGACATCGACGTAATCCCCCTCCAACGCGAGTTCTACTCGATCCGCATCGTTGCCGATTGGAAACAGCTTGATCGGGAATTCTTTTTCCAAAGTCGTATATTCACCTTCGTAAACCGCTTTGAAAGAATACTCGCCTGGCAGAAACGGCCCCAGCTCGATCATGTCGCCTTGTGCCCGTATCGTTCCCGCTTCCCGGCCGTCTACGAAGATTCTCGTATCCTCGTAATTCGCGCTAACCGGAACCATGTAGCGTTTGAGCTTCAACTCGTAATCGTCGAAGATGAACCAGCGCTTCGTCTCCTTCTTGTGAAGATAGACGAACGCGGCGTCTTTGTCGTTCTCGAACGATTGCGAGCCATCTGTCCGAAGTTGCTCGGCCTCGCCGCGAAGCCGAATCAGCAGCGCCAGCATCGCTTCCTTGTCCGTCTTGAGATAGTTCGCGATGCCTTCCGCCGTATGCCGGTCGACCGGCATATTCCCGTTGGAAGCCGCGAGCATCTCTAGAAGCTTGTCCGGTTTGCCGTCCTCGATCGTCTGCTCGAACCGATTCAACAGCCTCTGTTCATCCGACAAATATTTGCCCAGGAAATAGGCGCCTGCCGCCAATAGTACGATAACCAGCGCCCCGGCGACGGCAATCTTCGCTTTTATCGACATTGCGGAGGCGTTCTTCTGCGGCGGCTCCCGCCGCCTCTGGACGTTATCCCCTTGCGTGGGGGAAACTTGCGACTCGGCAACGGTCGAACCGCATTCCGGGCAGAAGTCGTATCCGCCTTCCATTCTCGTTCCGCATTCCTTGCAATAATAGATTTCTGTCATTCCATTCACCTGTCTTCGTCATGCCGATTCGAATTTATAGACGCATAAGATCTTTCAGAAGGCTGCCTAAAATGCTGTCGCCGAATAAATAGAGAATCAGGATCGAAGCCGCATACGTTATGACGACGGCATAGTAAGCATCTAATCCGCTCGTATGATCTCTCTTGAAGCTATAGATCGTAAAGCATATGGCCACGAACCAGGAAAATAAACCGACGCCAATAACCCATCCTAGCGCTCCCCCGCCAATACCTAGCCATGTGAACAGCAATCCGACGACCAGGAACGTCACCGACGGAATCATGAACGTGCCGAATCTGGCCGTGATCTCCTGGTAACGGACAGTGACGTTCCCCATTTTCAGAACAAGAAAAACGATAGAGTTGACCATCAAAACGATCAATATTAGAAAGAAAAACGGTTTGACGACGACGGAACCGAACGGAACGTCCAAATGGTCGATTAAGAAACCGCCGTATTTTCTCGCGCTTGCCTTGATTTGAAAATAAAAGATCAACGGCAATACGAGCGAGAATAGAATCATCGTGATCAGGCCGTTCGTCATATGATCGGCTGTCGACGCTTGTCCCGTTCTGACGGGATTCTTCAGTACCTCACCGAAATACGAGAAGTACATCTTGCTAAGTTGTTTGGCCTTCTGAAGCTGCACGTTGGACTGGGTTGTCGACTGGGCAGTCGAACTTCCCAGATTCGCGCCGCACTTCACGCAAAACTTAGCCTCTTGATTCTGATAACCGCACTGCTGCAATGCACGAATTACTCATCCTCCACCACTATGTTGTCAAATAGGATATTTTCCCTATTAGAGATTAGTATAGGGGGCACGGTCCGTTACGTCCATCCTTACGTCAAAAAGAACCGCTCCCTCTTAGAGGCACGGTCCTTTTCGTCCGGAACTATCGGTCAAGAATGCGCTTCCATCTTCTTCAGCCTCTCTCCAAGCTCCCAACTGCTGAAATGGTCCTCCCAAATGATGTGGTACAGGTTGCCGTGAATTTCGAGAATGACGCCCTTCGTGCCGTCCTGTACGTAGACGACGTGATCGCCAACCTTCATCTCTCGTCCCACCTTGTCATCCGAGTCGAAATACGATGCCGTGTCCACCCTTCGGATACACCCACTTGATGTTCTGATGCGGACAGCCGATGCGGCAGCTCCCGCATTCATGACAGCCTTCGTAACCGACGTGCATGCGGACCTCTTCCCATTTATATACTTCCGCCGGGCAAAATATGGTGCAAATTTTGTCCGGACAACTCGTCAAACATACATCCGCGTCCATGACGTGCAGATGGGATTGCGTATCGGCGTTGAATCTTAGCAGATACTGCTTCTCCTCAATGCTTGTCGCCTTGGCTCCGGCCGCCGTCTGCGCTTCGCCCATTACTTCATCACCTTCCATGCCCGGTAGATGTCGCGGGCCATTTTGAATTTCGATTTCGCCGGTCCGATGTCCCGCCATATTTTCTTCTGCTTCTCCCGCTTGGGCGTGCCGTCCACGGTCAGCATCTGGCTCGCGGCGCGGTTCATCATCGGAATGTACTGCTCGAAATATTGCGGGAACTTATCGAAGTGATGCGTCGCGTCTTTGTATTTCTTCAGATCCTGCCCGACGAAGCTGCCCATTAATTGCTGACGATAACCGTCAAGCCCCGCCTCGGAGAAGTCCCCGCGCTCCCTCGCTGCGACGATCGTCTCTGCGGCCAATCTTCCTGAAGTCATCGCCATGTTGGAGCCTTCGCGGTGAATCGCGTTCACGAGCTGCGCCGCATCGCCGACGACGAGCACTCCCGCGCCGACGACCTTCGGCATCGATCGGTAGCCGCCTTCGGGAATGAGATGCGCCAAGTACTCCTGCGGCTCCGCTCCCTGGATGTAAGGGCGGATCATCGGATGCGTCTTCACGTACTCCATCAGCTCGTAAGGCTTTATCTTATGCTTGATGAGTCCCGAGAGTAACGTTCCTACGCCGATGCTAAGCGTTTCTTTGTTCGTGTAGAGAAACCCCGTGCCGAGAATGCCTTTGGTCGCGTCCCCGAACAGCTCGATCGTGCATCCTTGGCCTTCCTCGAGGTTAAATCTGTCCTCGATCGTCTTCTTGTCGAGTTTCAGAATTTCCATCGTCGCCAGTGCGACTTCGTCCGGACGGAATTCCTTGTGGAAGCCGAGCGACTTGGCGAGCAGAGAGTTCACCCCGTCCGCAAGCACGACCACGTCGGCGCGCAGTTCTCCGTCCGGCCGATCGGTACGCACCCCGACGACTTTGCCGTCTTCGACGATGCATTCAAGCACGACCGTTTCGTTCAGCAACAATGCTCCCCGCTCGACCGCTTTGGCTGCGAACCATTGATCGAACTTCGCGCGCAATACGGTGAAGTTGTTATACGGTTCCGTCGCCCACTCCATCCCCTTGTAAGAGAACGTGATCGCAGACGATTTGTCCATCATCATGAAGCGCTGCTCCACGATCGGGCGTTCGATCGGAGCTTCCTTGTGGAAGTCCGGCACGATCTCCTCCATCATCTTGCGGTACAGCACGCCGCCCATGACGTTTTTCGATCCGGGATACTCGCCTCTCTCGATCAGCAGCACGTTCACGCCGGCTTTCGCCAGCTCGTAAGCGCATGCCGTCCCCGCCGGCCCCGCTCCGACGATGATCGCGTCAAACTTTTCCGGCATCGGCCTCTTCCTTTCTCTCCAATACGGATTTGAATGCTTCGGTCAGCATCGGAACGATCGTCATCGCATCCCCTACAATACCGTAGTGGCAAGCTTGAAAGATCGGGGCGGCGGGATCTTTATTGATCGCGATGATCAGACCCGAGTTCTGCATGCCGACGATGTGCTGAATCGCTCCCGAAATGCCGATGGCAAAATAAATTTTGGGCGTCACCGTCACCCCTGTCTGACCGACCTGGTGATGGTGGCCGATCCAACCGGCTTCGACTACGTCCCTGCTCGCTCCTACGGCAGCGCCTAGCGTCTCCGCTAACTCGTGTACGACTTGAAAGCCCGCCGGCCCGCCGAGCCCTTTGCCCCCCGCGACGATAATATCGGCCTCGTCGATGCGGACGTGCTTGGCCGTGGAACGGACGATCTCCAGCACTTTCGTGCGGATGTCCTCTTCCCGGATCGGAATGGACTCCTCGACGACAACGCCGGAAGCGCCTTCCTCGCGAAGGAGCGCCTTCATCACCTTAGGACGTACGGTAGCCATCTGCGGACGATATTTCTTGCACAGAATCGTCGCCATGATGTTGCCGCCGAACGCCGGCCTGCTGGCCAACAGCAGCCCCGTATCCTCCTCGACGTCTAGCTGCGTCGTGTCCGCGGTAAGACCGGTCGGCAGATCGGTCGCGACCGCGCTGGCCAGATCCTTCCCTGTGGAGGTCGCTCCGTAAAGCAGAATTTCGGGCTTATGCTTCTCCACGCAAGCTAGCATCGCCTGCATGTATGTCTCCGTTCGGTAAAATCGATAAATCGGATCATCGTACAAATAGACTTTATCCGCCCCGTATTCGAACGCCGTCTGAGCCAGACAGCCGACGTTCTCGCCGATCAACACGCCCGCAAGCTCCGTCTTCCTCTTATCCGCCAACTGCTTGCCCGCGCCCAGCAGCTCCAGCGATACCGGAGCGACGGCGCCGTTCTTTTCTTCGAGAAACACCCATACTCCGCGATAATCTTCGAAATTCAAGAAACGCCACCTCCCGATGCGGCTTCGAACAGCTCTTTGCGCGTCAGCAGAACATCCAGCAGCTGGCTTACTTGGGCGTCAGGCTTGCCTTCCAGCATAGCTCCGCCTTGCGGCTTCTGAGGCGCCCATACGGAACTGACGATCGTCGGCGAGCCTTTCAGACCGAGCTGCGTCCTGTCGATGTCCTTCAGATCCCCGACCGACCAAATATGCGGCTCGTAACGGGCGGCGCGGAGCATGTTCGGCAGCGTGGAGTACGGGACTTCGTTGATGTCTTTCTCCACGGAGAGCAGGCATGGCAGCGTCGAACGAATGACTTCGTACCCGTCCTCCAACTTGCGGTGAACGATCGCGTAACGCTCATCCGGATTGATCTCCGCAACTTTGATCACGGACGTCAGCGGCGGGATATCCAATCTGCGGGCGATCCCCGGTCCGACTTGGCCCGTGTCTCCGTCGATTGTCATTTTCCCGCAGACGATCAGGTCGATCGGGAGAATCTCCGCGATCTTCTCTAGCGCTTTCGTTAGCGCGTAGCTCGTCGCCAGCGTATCCGCTCCGGCGAACGCCCTATCCGTAATCATGTACCCTTCGTCGGCCCCGATCTCAATACATTTGCGGATCGCCTTTACGGCCGGCGGGGGACCCATCGTCAGCACGGATACGACTCCGCCGTAACGGGCGCGCAGCCGGACCGCCTCCTCCACTGCGTGCGCATCGTACGGATTCAGAATTGCGGGCGCGCTTGAGCGATCCATCGTATTCGTCTTGGGGTTCATCTTGATGATTTTCGTATCCGGCACCTGCTTGATGCAGGCGACGATATGGAGCATGACTCTCACCCTTTCCGCGCTGACCGGTGTCCCGGCGCAACTTCTCATCTTATCTATATTAGACGAGTGCCGGGATCATGCCTGGGTTTGTCCGCAAGTCCGTAGCCCTCTCTGAATACAACAAAAAACCGTTTATTTCGTAACCGGCGGCTGCTGCCCCACTTTACGAATAAACGGTTTTTTTGTATACCTAACAATAGCCTCATTCATGGGAACTGTTACGGTCTCGCAGACCGTTACAGCCATCAAAACCTCATCCATGAGTACTGTTACGGTCTCGCAGACCGTTACAGGCCTCGAAAACTCGTCCACCAACTCTGTTACGGTCCCGCAGACCGTTACAGCCATCAAAACCTCATCCATGAGCACTGTACCGGTCCCGCAGACCGTTACAGACCCCGAAAACTATTCCACCGACTCTGTTACGGTCCCGCAGACCGTTACAGACCCCGAAAACTATTCCACCAACTCTGTAACGGTCCCGCAGACCGTTACAGCTCCCACAACAAATTAAGCCTGCTTCTTTCTCTGCCTGCTGTAAATATCCACGTACACCGCTAGAATAAGAATCGCGCCTTTGACGATATACTGCCAGAACGATTCCATGTTCATCAAGCTCATGCCGTTGTCGAGGCTGGCCATGACGAGCGCTCCGATTACCGCACCGATAATCGTACCCGAGCCGCCCATCAGGCTTGTGCCGCCGATGACGCAAGCGGCGATCGCGTCCAGCTCGGCGTTCTGTCCCGAGCTCATCGTGGCCGCGTTCAGGCGTGCAGTTAATACGAGGGCCGCAATGGCTGCAAGTGTATTGGAGAGCACGAATACGGTCAGCACGCGGCGTTTGATATTGATCCCCGACAGTCTGGCTGCCTCCGGATTACCCCCGATCGCATACACTTGCCGGCCGAACGTCGTGTTCTTCGCGATAAAGGTAAAGACGAACGCGAGCACGACGACCATAATGAACGGAACCGGAATTCCTTTATAGCTGTTCATCAAATAAACGAAACCGAGAATAAGGATTCCCATCACGGTGATGCGCAGAAAGCTCACGGCAAGCGGTTCTACAGGAAAACCGTAACGAGCTCTGGCATTCCGTTTTCTAATCGCGAGATAAGCGGCGAACGCCAGCGCCACAATGCCGATAATCCAACCAATCAGATCCGCGATATAGGCTTGGCCTACCGTCTTGAGCGAAGGGGACAGCGGAGCGATCGTGACGCTTCCCGAAGTGCCGAACAAGATTCCTCTAAACATCAACATGCCGCCTAGCGTAACGATAAATGCCGGAACGGCCCTATAGGCGATGATCCATCCTTGAACGAAACCGATCGCCGCTCCGATCGCAACCGTCGCCAGAATGACGGGAACCGTTGGCCAATCGTACCATACATTCAACATCGCCGCGATTCCGCCCGTCAATCCGACCAACGAGCCAACGGACAAATCGATATGGCCGGCTACGATAACAAGCACCATGCCGATCGCCATAATCGCCGTCGCCGACATTTGGAGGAACAGATTGGACAGGTTCGTCGCGGACAAGAACCGTTCGTGCAGCAATGAAAATAAGACCCAGATGGAAAATAACGCCGCAATCATCGTATAAGCTCTTACATCAATTTTGAACCAGTTGAATTTAGGCTCGCGATTCCCTTTATCTAATGCCAAGTCGCTGTTTGCGCTCATTTGTCGCTTCCTCCCGTAGCCGCTGTCATAATCAATTCTTGCGTCGCTTCTTCCGCCTTGAACTCTGCCATCCGTTTGCCTTCGGCAATCACCATGATCCGATGGCTCATGCCAAGCAACTCGGGAAGCTCGGAGGATACCATAATGATGGATACGCCTTGGCGAATCAGCTCATTCATAATGCCGTAGATTTCGAATTTGGCTCCGACGTCGATCCCCCGGGTCGGTTCGTCCAGAATCAGGATTTTGGGGGCAGTCATCAGCCACTTCCCAAGGACGACCTTCTGTTGATTGCCGCCGCTCAGCGTCCCGGTTATCGTTTCCACCGAATTGGCCTTGATCTTCAATGACTGGATATATTCGTTGCCGCTTGCGATTTCTTGGTTATGGTTAATGACTCCGCCGGCCGATATCGACTTCAGGCTGGCCATGGTCACGTTGCTTTTAATGTCCATGCCGAGCACAAGCCCGTATTTCTTGCGATCCTCGGATACGAGTGCAAGTCCTTCCCGGATCGCTTGCCGCGTATTGTTGATCTTAACCGGTTTCCCTTCGATCTCTACGGAACCCGTTCGGGCACCCGAATACGATCCGAACAAGCTCATGACAAGCTCCGTCCGGCCCGCGCCCATCAATCCGGCAATCCCGAATATTTCGCCTTTCCTGACCTCGAAAGAAATATCGTCTACCACTTTTTTGCCTGGGATGTCGGGGTTCATTACCGTGTAATTGGTCACCTTCAATACGACTTCGCCCGGATTTGATTCGACTCTGGGAAACCGCTCTTTCAGCTCCCGGCCCACCATCAAGGAAATAACCTGATCTTCCGTAATGTCCGGCGTCGCGAAAGTTCCAACCGTCATTCCGTCGCGCAATACGGTAATCGAATCCGCGATGGCGAACACTTCGTTTAATTTGTGCGAAATATAAATACAGGTCACGCCGCGTTTCTTGAACTCTTGCAATATCCCAAGCAGGATTTCGACCTCTTGCTCTGTCAATGCGGCCGTCGGTTCGTCCAAGATCAATATGTTCGCGTTCTTGGATAACGCTTTGGCGATCTCCACCTGTTGCTGTTTCCCGATTCCGAGCGATCCCGTGGGCAGCTCCGGACTAGCGTTCAGGCCGACTTCGTGAAGCCATTTCTCGCTTTCCTTGTATACTTGCTCCCAATTAATGATTCCGAACTTCGCGGGTTCCTTGCCCAGAAATAAGTTTTCGCCGATCGACAGATCTTTGGCGAGCGCCAACTCCTGATAGATAATGGCGATGCCCGCTTCTTCCGCCTCTTTGATTTTATGAAAATGCCGCTCGACGCCGTTAATCAGGATTTGACCTTCGTACGTTCCGCTCGGATATAGACCGCTAAGCACCTTCATCAAGGTCGACTTGCCCGCGCCGTTCTCGCCGCACAACGCATGGACCTCACCCTGCTTGACCTGAATCGTCACGTTATTGAGCGCTTTGACGCCCGGGAATTCTTTCGTGATGTTCCTCATCTCTAACGCAATGGTCATCGGTTTCCTCACCTCGCGACGGAGAAAGGGAAAGCGAGCAAAATGTGTATTTTACCGCTTTCCCTGCTCCTTGGAATCAGTTATTTTTTGTTTTTGTAGACGTCATCTTTGGAGTGGAATCCGTCGGCGATTACCGTAGAATCGATATTCGATTTATCAACGGAGATAGGATCCAGCAAGATAGAAGGAACGTCGATCTTGCCGTTGTTTACCGTTTTGTCCGCACTTACGTCTTCGCCTTTGGCCATCTTGACGGCAAGCTCGGCTGCTTTCTCGGCGATTGCCTTGATCGGCTTATAAACTGTCATCGTCTGCGTGCCTTCAACGATCCGTTGCGCTGCAGCTAATTCGGCATCTTGTCCGGATACCGGAATTTTGCCAGCCAGCCCTTGCGCAGCAAGAGCCTGAATAGCGCCGCCTGCCGTACCGTCGTTAGCCGCAACAACCGCATCAATCTTGTTGTTGTTGGCTGTCAATGCGTTTTCCATGTTCGCCAGCGCGTTAGCCGGGTTCCAGTCCTTCGTGAACTGGTCGTAAACAACCTCGATATCGCCTTTATCGATCAGCGGCTGCAGCACGTTAAACGCGCCTTTTTTGAACAAGTGAGCGTTATTGTCTGTCTCCGAACCGCCGATGTATACGTATTTTCCTTTCGGAGCCAGCTTCACGATCGCTGTCGCTTGCATTTCACCGACTCTTTCGTTATCGAAAGAAACGTATAGATCGAGATCGGAATTCTTGATCAAGCGGTCGTATGCAAGCACCTTGATGCCTGCCGCATGCGCTTTTTCCACGATCGCGGCAGTCGCTTCGGCATTATGCGGAACGACGACAAGAATGTCCACGCCTTGGCTGATCAAGCTTTCCGCTTGCGCGATTTGTTTTGCGTCGTCGCTGTTGGCTGCCTGAACTTGAACTTCCGCACCGAGAGCTTCGGCAGCGGCTTTGAACAAATCCCGGTCCTTCTGCCAGCGTTCTTCCTGAAGCGTATCCAGCGAGAAGCCGATTTTGATCTTGCCATCGGATTTGCCCGATGCTGCTTTCGCCGGGCTAGAGTTCCCATTCGAGGAAGAATTCGAGTTATTGTTTTTGTTACACGCAGAAACTACCAGTACCAATGCCAGAATGAGTAACACAACCCCGCTCTTTGTCCAGCTCTTTTTCAATTTACTTCTCTCCTTTTTCGGAAATGTAAATGCTTACATTCAGAATTTACCATACAACCGCCTGCCGTTTATGAGCCGGATTCTGTATTCTTTTGCCATCGCCTGTATTTTTTTAAACGGTGCCTCCCGTAACATGAAATTTCTCCACCAGCTTTTTGAGCTGATCCGATTGCTTCGATAACTCTTTCGTAAACGATTCTATGTCATTCGTATTCCCTAGCTGATCTTGAATAGAAGCGGAAATTTGCTGGCTGGACGCCGCTTGCTCGGCCGACAAACCGCCGATTTGCTCGAACACATCGGCAATTTGCTCCGCCGAGGAGAGCATTTCGTGGGCTCCCCCCTTCGTGAGAGCTCCATTCTCCATCACCCTGCCGTTCGTCTCCTTGATTCCTTGAAACGTATCCGTAAGATGTCGAATTTGCCTGCTGCCTTCGCGAATATTAAGCGTATTTTGTTGGAATTGGCCGGACAACGCATTTACTTCGTCCTGCACGCCGTCCAGCAAGCCGATGATGCTTTGGGCCGATTCTTTCGTCACTTGGGCCAGCTTCCGCACTTCGTCGGCGATGACTCCGAAGCCTTTTCCTTGCGCTCCGGCTCTCGCGGCTTCGATTCCCGCATTCAGAGACAAAATGTTGGTCTGTTCGGAGATCGTATTAATGAAACGGTTCACTTGACCAACCCGATCGAGCATCGATTGAAAATGGGCAAGGGAGCGGTTGGCGGCATCGTTCTGCTCTGTAATGACACGCATTTGCCCCAGCAGCGCAACCATCTGCTCGTTCCCTTCATCCGTATTCTCCTGGGCATCCTTTGCTAATTCATAGGTCTCTTGCGCCTTGTCCGCCATCTCGCCTAACGTAGACAAGTACGTTTGCAGCAACTGCCGGGCCGATAACGTCATCTCGGCTTGCTCCGTCGACATCTCGCTAAGCCCGGCTATCGCCAGGGAGATCTCTTCGGTCGAATGGGTAAGCTGGCTGCAGTTATCTTCTATTCGCATGGAGGAAACGGCCACCTCCATCGTTGAACCCCGAATGTGCAGGACCATTCCCTCCACCGTTTCTAATACTTGGTTCATGTTGCGGGCCATGATTTCGATCTCGTCTCCCGATTGAATCGAAATCCGTTGGGTAAGATCTCCTTGCGATCCGGCCAAGTTCTCTAAAATCTTATTGATGGTGCGAATGGGAAATAGAATCGAACGGACGGTCCATAAGGATAAACCGATTCCCAGAAGCACGATGATCCCCATAGCCACCAAGATGATCTGATATTGCCGATCGTATTGCTTCTGATTCAATTGCCCTGCCTCGTTCGCTTCCGCTTCGCTGATCGCGATTAATTCGTTCAAGCCTTGATCGATATCCTCGAACAGTCTGGCTGCGACGCCTTCGTATAGAAGCGTGGCCCCTTTGACGTTCCCCGACTTCGCTTGCTCGACGATCTGACTGTCATTGCTTTCGGCCCCCTCGTAATCCACGAAAAACCGGGATGCCGCATCTTTTCCTCTGGCCGAAATCGATTGAGCCAAGTATTCCTCAACCAACGACTTCAATGTTATTTTCCTCTGGGCGATCTCCTCTTCCAGACTTGTATTCTTGATGTCGAGAATGAGTTTCCCTTGAAGCTGGTAGATCCGGTTGGCCTCCGTCTTGATTTGATACGCCTTGGATACATCAGGCATCCAATTGTCGATGATCTTTTTCGTCGTTACGTTAATGTTCCCCATCGTCGTTAACGAGAAAACTCCAAGACCTAATATAAACAAACATAAAACACCGAAACCCAGCATCAATCTTGTAGAAACTTTCATCGCTCTTTCCCCCTGCCGCTTATATGAAAGCCCTTTCAAAATCAAGGAGATTATAGCACATGATGGAACAAAAAGAGGCAGAATCATCTGTCTCTTTTTGTCTTAATCTATATTTTTTTGCTAAGCATCGTTTTGCGATAGTCCGTAGGGGCGACCCCGCAGCTTCTTTTGAATACTTTGCTGAAATAATTCGGATCGTTGTAGCCGACTTCGAAGGAAATTTCCTTGAGCGACAGCTCGGGATTCCCCATTAGCGACTTCGCCTTCTGAATGCGGCACTCCGTTAGAAAATCGATATAATTGATTCCTAATTGCTCCTTGAATACTTTGCTGATGTAAAAGGGGCTTAAGTTCACTTCCTTCGATATCGTCTCGAGCGAAATATCCTCTTGGGAATGAGAAACGATAAATTGCTTGATCCGCTGAACGACATCCGGCTCCAACCTCATCTGATGCGCTTCGATCGCCGCGAATTGCTTGTTCAACAACCCTTCCAGTTCCGACTGCAACTGCCGGAAATCCTGCGATTGGAACGATAGCAACGGTTTCTCGCTCTCGATCCCAAGCTCCAGAATCGCTCTGGAGACGATCCAGAGCGCCTCGATTCCCCGCTGCTGCGCCTCCATGATGCCGGCGCCCATTTTCTCGTAATAGCGAATAAGCTCCATGACGGATTCCCGGACTTGGTCCCACCTGCTTAATCGGATTTGTTCGAGGAACAGTTTCTCTAGCTGCGTCTCGGAATATTTGCTCCTTCCGTCGATGAGCGCCGGGAAATCCGCGTAGAACCGGTATTTGGACGGGGGTGAAGTATCGGCGGAAGTAATTAACGCCTCCTGATAAGACTGCCGAATATGGCTCAAAGACTCGTAAGGGTTGCCGATTCCTACGAAGCATACGGTTCCGGCGGCTTTGCCCTGCAGCATGATAATTTGCTGGACGAATGATGAAGCTTGAGAACGATAGGACGTCCCGTTCTCCCGAAATACGATCAGCGGAATCTGATTTCCCGACATCGCTCCGACCCAACCGTTCTTAAGCTCCCTCATCTTTGCTTTAAGCGCTGCATAAAAGACGTCGTGCGCCGCCGTTTTCCCCAGCACGATCAGCATCGCGTACACTTCTTTAGTCGTATCCCCGCCTAGCATCCCCAGCATTTCGTCGAGGTGAACTTCGTGGACGTGATCGAACAGAAGCTGTGTAACGACGTCCGCCTCTACGACCGGCATCATTCTTTGCAGCGTCTCTCTCTCTTGATTTCTCTCGCGCATTTCGCTCGTTTCGTTCTCGATTCGTTTCATCACTTTGCCGACCGTCTCGACGATCTCGCTCGCTTTGCTCGGCTTGAGCAAATAATCCACAACCCCGAGCTTAAGCGCCTTTCTCGCGAAATCGAACGTATCATAAGCGGTCACCATAATGAATTTGATGGCCGGATAGGTGACGGCGATCTTCTCGACCGCCTCAAGTCCGTTCATTCCGGGCATCTTGATATCCATCAGAACGAGGTCCGGCTTCTCCTTATGGACCGCCTGTATCGCCTTTGCTCCATTCTTCGCTTGCAGAATCGTAAGTTCGGGAAACCCGCTTCCGATAATCGCCTCGAGCCCCTCTCTCTCCAACTGTTCGTCATCCACGATGAGCAGCTTCATGTCCCGTTTCACTTCTCCTTTCTACCGGAAGTTGCAAGATGACCTTCGTTCCCTGCCCCGCCGCGCTAATGATTCGAATGACGTCATCGTTGCCGTAAAACAGCCTCAATCTGCGGACGACGTTGCTGAACCCGATTCCCGTGGAATGGCCCTGATCTTGGGGCTGCTCCGAATCTTCCTCAAGAATCCGTTTGACTTTGTCGTCGGAGATTCCGCTCCCGTTATCTTCGATCTCCACCTGGACGTAATCGCCGTGCTTGAGCGCGCGAAATACGATCACCCCCCCGTCCTCCATCGGCTCCACCGCATGGATGACCGCATTCTCAATTAACGGCTGAAGCGCCAAGCTGGGAATAGGAATCGTCAGGCAGCTCTCGTCCACTTCCAAATCGAATTTCATTCGGTCGGCGAACCTCGTCTTCTGGATTTCCACGTACTGCAGCAGATTGTTCAGCTCATCCTTGAGCGTGACCGAACGATCCATATTTCTCAGGTTGTATCGAAGTAAACTGGCTACGTTCACGATAAGATCGCTCGTCTCGAGGGCGCCTTCTAAATATGCCTTCTTCGACAGCGTATCCAGCGTATTGAATAGAAAATGAGGATTGATCTGGCTTTGGAGGCTCCTCAGCTGGCTTTCTTTCAAGAGCAATCGACTCTCCTGCAGCTCGCTCTCCAATTGAGCTTTATGTTGAATCTCCGAAATGAGGTTGTTGATGCTGCTCCGCATCCTGTCGAACGTCCTGGCAAGGAACGAAATTTCGTCGTTCGTTACCACTTCGATCTTGCGATCGAACCGGCCCTTGGACAGCTCTCTCGCCGCGAACGTCAGCTTCTGGATTGGACGGGTAATACTCAAGGAAAACCAATAAGCGAATAGCACCAGAACGATAGAAATGAATCCGACAATTACGAATCCCATCTTCTTAAGCTGCGCGGATTGCTGGATGATGCCACGGTAGAAGGTGTCGTACGTCTTTAACTCTTTATCTATGAGCGACAGCGTCATCTCGGATATGTACTTGGAAATGCGGGTCGCTTCGGCAAAACGGGTCAGAGACATTTCGTTGTTCTTCTGACGCTGAGAATTGATCGAAAGATCGGTCGAACCCACGAGGCTGTCGATCATGTTCATGTAATTGGTCAGCGTAAACACGTTATGCTCGTTCCTGAGCTCGGCCATTCTTTGCTTGGATTCAAGCAGCTTCAACTTGCTGTCGTTCAAGGCATGAAGCTTCATCGGCGTCGGGTCTTGCAAATAGTTGTTCAGCGCCGTTACCATGTCCTGGCTGAGGTTGGTAACCTCGTTCATGCGCAAATATCTTTGCAGAATGTCATTGTACTGCTCTTGTGTTCGCTGATTGTAGTAAGTGAGGACAACCCAGATCACTACCATGCTGAAAATGACGACGGCCGATAAGGTGAGTATTTTTTTCTGGATGCTGTTCATTTGCGTTTCTCCGCTTTGAGCACGCGAATGTCCGTATAATAACCGTCCGAGCTCAGCGGCAGTAGTTCCCCTTTAAGCCATGAGATCATGAGATCCACGCTCATTTCTCCCATCTCTTGCGGGGATTGGGAGACGATCGCGTCTATTTTCCCTTGCTTGACCAGCTTTTGCGTTTCCGGGCTGTCGTCGAAAGAGTAGATTAAGTAATTATCGACCTTCCTGCGTTTCTCGATCTCTTGAATGATGGCGCTTGCATTATTGGCCGTCGTCGTCACGAAGGCACGGACGTCCGGAATTCTGTTTAATACATTGTTCGTCGCCTTCACGACCTGTTCCCGCGAGTTGCCGGAATCGACGATATCGGTGTGAATCATGGGGTAGTTGTTTAATACTTCCAGAATACCTTTTAATCGCGCGCGTTGAAAGTCCTCCTGCCGATCCTCGGTCAGCAGGACCACCTTGCCGTTAAAGCCCATGTCGGACAGTAGCTGGCGGGCGATCATCTGCCCAGCCTCGAAATGATTCGAACCGACATATGTTTTGCGCAAGCTCTCGTTCATCGGCACATCGTTGGCTACCGTAATAACCGGAATTCCGTTCTCCGTCGCTTTATACATTGCCAATTGCTTGAACTCCGCCGTATCCAAGCCTTGCACGATAATTCCGTCGACCTTCGAAGCGATCGCGATCTCCATTTCTTTCAGAAAATCCTGTTCGTTGAGCCCATAACTGCCCCAGACTTCGATGCTCGCATGATTTCTGGCAGCCGCGGCCATGGCCCCCTCTCCAACCTTGTCCCAGAAAGGCGTATCCAATTCTTTCGTAATGAGCACTAACCGATAACCTGAGGAACTTTCAGTCTCATCCGTCGACGCTGGATTGCCGTTCTGTGCTTGAACGGCATAATAACCCAAGAAGCATAAAGCGATGAAACAGATGATCGCAATGGAGTAAATTCCTATTTTCCTCATCAGCTATGCCCCTTCATGCAATCGCTACTATCTTGATTAATTTTACACAATTTCCATTAGCCTGTCTTTTGTAAATTTCTCGTAAACAGCAATTTTCAGATATTCCAAATTATAAGAAAATTTTGTATAATCTAGTCAGATTCTACTGAAAGGAGAATAGTTGGTGGAATCCCTTATATACATAACGGTGTATACTCTTGAAGCGTTCTGTATGCTTTCGACCGGCTACATGCTATTCCGGTTCCCTTTCAAAGAGTTTTTTTGGAGGAAGTTGATTCTCTGCATCTTTTTAGCCGTCTTCTCCCATTTATTGCGAGATTTAAAGGTCGTCAATGAATTTACGATCATCGTACCATTAACCTATCTCATCTGCTTCACCTTATTTATCCACTTTGTTAGTAAAATTCGGCTTGTTTGGGCATCCGTAATCATGACCACAGGTTATGCAGCCGTAGGTATCGTTCAGATGATTGTATTAATGGTTTTTGATGCATTTGGGGTAACCATGGGATCTGTCCAGAGCAATCTTTTCTATTTATCCCTGGTGCAAATCTTTTCGGCTGTTATTTTGTTATCCTTCTCTTTCCTCTATTACTATCGTGGCGCCGGCTTTACCTATGAATTTCCTTCATGGCGACGTAAACATATCTGGCTCGTATTGTTAGTACTCATAATGCTCGCATTGATACTTCAATTTGTTTTCTTAAATAATCTTTATATGGTTATTTCCGTTGGGTTTGCTTTAATCGCTCTCCTCATTCTGAGCAGGAAAATGGAAAAGGAGGAACGTTTGCATGAATTGGAGCAGTAAGCTTGCGGACAATCTGGCAGTTAGAATTCACTCCGCAAATCCCGACCATTCAGTTAGTCTTCCCGTCCAAAAATTTGCGATCGAAACGATTATTCTCAATTCTATTATCGTTACTGTTTCCTTAGTCATAGGAAGCCTGCTCACGCAAGCATCACAAGTTTTTCTCGCGCTAATCGCTTTTCTATTGTTACGGTTCATTACGGGCGGGCGCCACTTTTCATCACCGACCGCGTGTATTGCGACGACAATAATCGCATTTAATATGATTCCTTTCATTGCACAATACGCGCAATCCACTTCCGTTATCTTTGCGCTTACACTTGGAAGTTTGCTGCTCTGTATCGTATTCGCCCCGCAAGGGAAACGATCGATCGTGAAGCAGCACCATATCATTAAGCTGGCAGGAGGGGCGATTATCACTGTAAATTTCTTCGTCATGTCGCCCGTTCTATCTATAGCATTTTTCCTGCAAGCCGCGACACTCATCCACTTTAGGAAAGGAGGGAGCAGTGCATGAGAAAATTCAGGATTTCAGCATTATTCGTTCTTTCCACGATTTTAGGATTAGTTGCATTTGTACAATCTTCGTTTGCTTGCGGTTTTGGTTTGTATGACCCCGAAATGCCTGAGGAGCTGCAATAGGAGGAGCTTATGGAGTGGATCAAGGAGCTCCCGGTTAGTCGAGACCCTAAAGGTACAACCGGCATCGTAGCGTTGCCGTTGGACTCCATCCTATATCTCCACTTCTACGAAGCGACGATTCAAGTCCACACCGCAACAGATAGGTTTTACTTCACGTTAGGGAACAATCTGAGCCTGCTCGTCGATAACCTCAACAACTCGGGATGCCATTTCGAGAAAACGGATCGCGCTCAAGTCGCGGATTATCGGCGAATCATCCGAATCGAGATAACGGAGTTTTTTCAGTACAGGGGTTACTTCGAGGGCACGAACAAGTTTGTCATATTCTCGGAAAGCAATTACAAGAAAGCTGCGAAAATGATAAAGGATCGCTCTGAATAGAGCGATCCTTTATCACGAGCGGGACGTTTATTTCGCCAAAGCGGAAGGTAAAGCGACAGCAAGCAGCCTATTCTCGGCTTGAATAATCGCCATCCCATTTTCCACCTTCGTGGCCCCGTATTGCCGGGATCCGGTTTGCAGTTTGCCTGCCGCCTTGCCGGTGGCGGCATCCGCCAAGATGAACTGGCCGTCGGTCAGCCCGATGAAGGCGCCTTGGCCGATCAAATCTAATTGGCTGACCGGATTGTTGGCGCCATTGACCGCGACCCCGTATCCTCCCTCTTTAAGACGGATTAATTTCAAATCTTTCACGAAATATAGCTGCCCCAGATAAGGTCCCGCCACCCACTTGCCATAACCCGTATAGACTTTGGGCTTCTGATTCTCCGGTTCCTGATCTAGCGAGAAAACGGACACCCTATTTCTCCCAACCTGCTGCTCGATATAAATCGAGTTCCCTTCGATTACGACCTGGGTAGCATTATATCCGGCTACGTCTTCTTCGGGAATAAACGACAAGGTCTGAACGACTTTGCCCGTCTTGGTATCTACTTTATCAATGACGGCCGCATAACCGTTATCGAGAACCGGCCAGTTATTCCTTAAGTAAAGATAACCGCCTTGTTCGTCAAGAACGTCGGAGTGAATCCCGTCGAGCTTCCAGAGCTGCCGCCCCGTCTCCGCGTCAAAGCCGAAATACGGAACCGTTGTGATTGCGCCGCTAACACTTCCGTTAATAACGACGACTCCATTATAGATGCCCTGAATTTCTCCCCAGCCGCCGTCGTCTTTCAGCTTCGCCGCCCACTTCCTCTTTCCGGTCGACTCGTCGTAAGCGGTAAGGCTGATCCCCTTATCGAAAATATATAATATACTATTGTCATACCTCAGAGAGTTTGACACGTAATCCGACGCGTCTGCGGCTTTGGTTTTCCAACTGACTGCCCCTGTCTTGCCGTTAAGCTTAATTAGGTATCCCTGCGGATTCACGAAAAAGAGGTTTCCCCCGCCCGCTAACAAGGGAGTCGAATGATAGCTGTTATAAGTCCATCTTGCTTTGCCCGTCGTCACATCGGCGGCAATGATCTTTTCCTTGAAGGAGTAATAAACTTTGCCATCCGCCATCGCGATATTCGAGGAGCCCCCGTCCGCGTTATCCATCTGAGCCTGCCATTTAGGCTTGAGCACGGCCGTCTTGTCCGATGCGTTATCACCGTAATGACCGGTATATGAGGTTTTCGCGGCTGCCGCTGCCTCCCCATTAGCCGTTGGCATAACCGGGACGAGCAAGATTAGCGTAAGCGCCAGACCTGCTACTTGCTTCATGGTTCTCAAGATATTCCCTCCATTCGCTTTTCCGATGAAACCTATCGGCTTCTCGTCATCGGCTCTTTGCACCTATTTAGACGAATCTGAATGGATAAAGTTTCTAGCCCCACCAAGTCCGTCGATCACTAATAGCACGCGCCACTCACCCAATCTACTCTAACGGACACAGACGCAGCTATTTAGGTACTATCGCTCATTTTCGGCGGTGTTGGGAGAAATGAAGTGCTGTGGCGACAGCCAGGTCTAACGTGATTGGTCATGATTTTTTAAGAATAATTGGTGGATCGCCCCGTCTAAGTACTAATGTGTATTAAATTTCATATATAATTCCGGGCTTTATCCCCGTTTGTCCATTTCTGTATGAAATTTCATATATAATTTTCAATTTAACTTAGTATAGTGACATTTCTGTATGAATTTTCATATATAATATTCACTTTCGCCTCCATCACATCTATTTCTGTATGAAATTTCAAATACAATCGGTGAAAACGACGTGTGAGTGGCCCTAAATGTATGAGATTATTCGTATATCAGGGAAAATCCTTAAACAGCAAAATGTTATTTGGATGATAAACAAAAAAGGCCACCCTTCAGTCATCTTCGATGACTAAAGGCGTGGCCTCTCGCAATTCTCCTATTATCCGAATATCGCCTGGATAACCGGTTTCGTATGTCCGCCCGGATAGCACAGATAGAGCAGCACGTATACCGTAACCCCCGTTACGACCGTAGCGAACCAGATTAACGACGTCGTCCGTCCGACTTTGCGGTGTTTGGCGAAGTTTTTGCGGTAGGCAAGCGTTAGCGTCGTAATCCCGAATACGGCGGCAACCGTCGCAAGCACGATATGGAACAGCAGGAAAATCAGATATACCGTCTTTAGGCTCTCCGGTCCGTTAAACATCGTGTTGCCCACGAAGATCGTGCGCGATACGTAGATAATGAAAAACAGCGTTGCCGCGATCGCAGCCGCAACCATAACCTTCTCGTGAGCTTCCCTTTTCTTCTTGATAATAAGCCGCCATCCGATGGCGACCAATATCCCGCTGATCAGGATAAAGCTTGTGCTGACGAGCGGAAAAATATCATACCACGACATATGCATCCACCTGTTCTATCTATCGTCTCATCTTCGTTTCTTGCTATCATTGTACCCGTCCGTCGGGACGAGTTCAAACGTTTCGGCGGATCGTCACACATTGTTAATAAGTGTTACTCTGCCCCTACCGGTTCAAGAACGTTGTCCTTCTCTCGCGAACGGTCTCTGCGATACCACTGCATGAATACGGAATAGAGAGCCGCTATGTTAACCCCTTCCTGCAGCAGCTTCATAATGATACCGCCGAGCTGTTGGTCGTCAATTACGCTTAGCATATTGAAGAAAGTTGGCCCATCGAATTTCTCCAACAATTCAGCCGGATTGCCCGATACGCAGTACCCCATCGCCTGAGCCCATACTTGAGGATCATTATAGACGCCGAACAACGGTTTTCCGGCAAAGATGATCATGACGCAAGCGGGAGTCAGAAGCAAGCCGCCCATGAAAATATATCCCAGGGTAAGCAGATGGGAAATTCTTCTCCATTCCGGAATCGGACAATATACGTGCCACCACATCGCCATTGAAGTTACAAACAATAGCGCAAAATAGATTCGATGAACCGTAAAATGCGTCATAATCCAGTCATGGTTGCTTGGAATGTGATAGAGCGAGAATAACAGGATAAACGCCAGCAAGCTGACAATAGGATGCATGATATAACGGAATATAGCCGGACGCCATATTCGAGCACCGAACGCCGAACGCCATAGCCAATCTGGAATTCCATAGATAAGCATAGGCGGAACGAGTACGTAAGCGAGCGCCATGTTCGTCATATGGAACGTAAACATGAGATGTCCAAGCAGGCTAAGGGGTCCTCCCTGCGTTAAATACAGTAAGACGATCGCTAGGAAGAAAACGAGCTGACGAGAGACCGACACGGGGCTGCTGTTCGCGAAATGGTGTCTCCACGGCCCGATCACGAAAGTATACAGAACGACGATCGCCATCATGAAAATCATAAACGCCGGGCTCCACAAATCGCGAAACGAGAAATATTCCAATCCCATCATAACGGGCAACGTCCTCCCTTCATTAAAAAAGAGAGGACGGATTGTGGCCCGCCTCTCTGAAATTTAAATCCGTATGCCGGATTTACCACCATACCCAGTATAACGCCATAATGACCATTGTAATCACGACGAAGACTCCGGCAATAATGCCGATGATCGGAAACAAGTGACCGCGATCCTTCATATGCATCCAGAATGCCATCTGAATGATGACTTGAACGACCGCCATGGCAACCAGAATGATGTACGTAAAGGTTTCGTTAATTTCGCCGGCGGCTACCGCCGCGAAGGCGATGATCGTCAAAGCGAGCGACAGAATGAAACCGACGATGTGCTTCTGAGGCCCTTCGACTTTATGCCGTTTGGAGACTTCCCTGGAAGCCGCATGGTTATGGTTGCTCGACATGTTAACCAGCCACCTTTCCCATCAAGTAAACCACGGTGAAGATGAAAACCCAGACAACGTCGATAAAATGCCAGTAAATGGCGGAAATATAAACCTTGGGCGCCGTCACGACGTTAAAGCCTTTCTTGAACACTTGGCCGATGACGAGAGCGATCCACAATACCCCGAACGCGACGTGTGCGCCGTGGAATCCGACCAGCGTATAGAAAGAAGAGCTGAATGCGCTTGTCGTGAAGCCGTGACCTTCGTGCACGTACTCCGTGAATTCGTAAATTTCCAGTCCAAGGAAGCCGAGGCCGAGAATAATCGTGATGATCAACCATGTCAGCATCGACTTTTTGTTATGCTGATGCATAGCTTGAACCGCGAATACGCTGGTCAAACTGGACGTAAGCAGGATCATCGTCGCTGCGAATACCATCGGAAGCTGGAACAACTCGCTTGCCGATGGCCCGTCGCCAATATTATGGCGCAGAGCCAGGAATGCAGCGAACAACGTTCCGAAGAGAACGACTTCAGCGCCGAGGAACAACCAGAAACCCAAAATTTTATTGCGGGCTTCCAGAGTCGCTTTCTCCGGCTCATGAGGCAATTGCCCCTCTACGTGGTCATGTGCGCTCATGCTTGCACCCCCTCATCTTGATCTTCCGGTTCAATGTGGAAACCGTGATCGTCAAACAGGGAACGGATCGCCATGCAGCCTAACGTAATCGCCAAACCGAGGCCCGCGACAATAAGCTTGTCATACATAAATCCGAAACCGGCGACGAACAATCCGATGCTCATAATGAGCGGTAGAATGGACGGCGAAGGCATGTGAATCGAACCGACTGGTTCTGCAGGCGTCATAGCCGTGTTGCCTTCCATCTTTTCCTTCCACCAAGCATCGTATCCGCGAACGAGCGGAGTTTGTTTGAAGTTGTACTCAGGCGCCGGGGACGAGATCGTCCATTCGAGCGAGCGACCGTCTTCCCAAGGGTCGTTGGAAGCGTTGCGCGGTTTCGCCCAAGTAATGAAGATGTTCAGAAGGAATACGATCGTTCCGATACCCATCAAAATTGCGCCTACCGTACTGATCAAGTTCATGTTATCGAAGCCTTGGCCGCCCAAGTACGTGTATACCCGGCGAGGCATGCCCAGCAATCCGAGGAAGTGCTGAACGAAGAACGTCAAGTGGAAACCGATGAAGAACGTCCAGAACGTTAGTTTACCAAGTGTTTCGTTAAGCATACGTCCGAACATTTTCGGCCACCAGTAGTGCAAGCCGGCGAAAATACCGAGCACCAGACCACCTACGATAACGTAGTGGAAGTGGGCGACGACGAAATAAGTATCGTGATATTGATAGTCGGCCGGAGCGGATGCCAACATAACGCCGGTTACTCCGCCCATTACGAATGTAGGGACAAAGCCGATCGCGAACATGCTCGCGGTCGTAAAGCGAATCGATCCGCCCCACAACGTAAACAACCAGTTAAAGATTTTTATTCCCGTAGGAACCGCGATCAGCATTGTCGCAATGGAGAACAATCCGTTAGCGACTGGACCGAGTCCTGTCGTGAACATGTGGTGAGCCCAAACCATGAAGCCCAGGAACGCGATCAATACCGTCGCGAATACCATGGAGCTATATCCGAACAAACGCTTGCGAGCGAACGTACTGATGACTTCGGAAATCACGCCGAAAGCCGGCAAGATCAGGATATAAACCTCAGGGTGACCGAACACCCAGAAGATGTGCTCCCAGAGAACGCCGTTGCCTCCGTTGGCGACATCGAAGAAATTCGCGTTGAACAAACGGTCGAACATAATCGCGACGAGACCGACGGTCAGCGCCGGGAACGCGAATACGATCAGAGCGGATGTAATGAAGATCGTCCAAGTAAACATTGGAAGCCTCATGAAAGTCAACCCTGGCGCACGCATGTTGATGATGGTCGCCATGAAGTTGATCCCGCCCAGAAGCGTACCGATACCGGCAATTTGAAGACCGATGACATAGAAATCGACGCCGTGTCCCGAACTGTAGATCGGACCTGCCAGAGGCACGTATGAAGTCCATCCCGCGTCCGGTACGGTTCCTGCAAACCAGCTCAGGTTAAGCAGCAAGCCGCCGAGGAAAAACGTCCAGAATCCCAAGGAATTCAGGAAAGGGAACGCGACGTCGCGCGCGCCGATCTGAAGCGGAATAATCGCGTTCATGAGCGCAAACAGCAATGGCATCGCGGCCAAAAAGATCATGGTTGTTCCATGCATCGTAATTAATTCGTTAAAAGTACTACCAGAAACGACATCATTCATCGGCTTAATCAGCTGAATCCGAATGATGATCGCCTCCAATCCACCGATCAGGAAGAAGAACAATCCCGCGATCAAATACAGGATGCCGATCTTCTTATGGTCGACGGTCGTTAGCCAATCCATCAAGCCGCTATAGCGCTTGACTTTGTGTCCGTGTGCATGTGCTGCCAAGGCCACGTACCTCCTTCAGTTGTCCCGCTGATTAATAGTCGAGCTTATATTCAGCCAAATACTTGGCAATGCCTGAGACTTCTTCAGGCGTCAGACTGTTGTCTTCCGCAGTCGGCATCATTGCGCCTTTTTTGTATTTCTGAGGATCGATGACCCAATCGTGAATGTTTTGTTCCACGCCGGCCTCGTCGTTATACAAAATTCCGCCAACCGTCTCGCGTCCGCCTACGCCGGTCAAGTTTGGCGCGCTGTTGCCGCCGTTCTCGCCAACTGCGTGGCAGCTCAAGCATTGCGAAGTGAACTTCTCCGCAAGTTCCGGATCCGCAGGCATTTGCGCTGGCGCCTTCATGGCCGCTACCCAACGATCGAAGGATTCCGGGCTAACCGCTTTCGCTTTAAAATCCATCAAGGCATGCGAAGGTCCACATAGCTCCGCGCACTTGCCGCGGAAAACGCCTTCTTTAGGGAACTCGAGGAACATCCTGTTCGTCGATCCGGGATTCGTGTCCATCTTGCCGCCGATTGCAGGAATCCAGAAGGAGTGTTTCACGTCGGCCGCGACCAATTCGAACGCGATTTTCTTGTCCGTCGGAACGATCAGGTCTTGAGCCGTCGTAATTCCGTAATCCGTGTATTCGAATTCCCACCAATATTGATGCGCCGTTACTTTAACGTGCACGGCGTTTTTGTCTTTGCTGTAATCCTTAGCTAAGCCGAATACGTTGTTGATCGTAGGAACGGCTAGAACGAGCAGCAAGACGAGAGGAATCGTCGTCCAGATAATCTCCAGCGTGTGATTTCCTTCCACTTGCTTAGGGATCGTCTTATCCCCTTTGCGACGACGGAAGCGAATCAGAACGTAAATACAGATGATGAACACGACGACAATGACCAAAGCCATAATGCCAATGGACAGTTTCATCAACTCAAATTGTTTCTCAGCTACCGGTCCTTGCGGATTCAGAGCTGAAAGGTCTTCTCTTCCGCATGCTGTCAGCAGCAGCACCAGCCCAGTAAGCAGCGGAAGCAAGCGCTTCATTACAGGCCACCGATTCATCTTATCAACCCCATTTTGACGTTTTCATAGAAAATCGTTTGCCTATACGGCAAACGTTCTCTATATGTACACGGATGTTGGACCAAGCAACAAACGCTCTTCAAGCACTCTAATTAATATAAAGATTGTTGCGCTGTCTTGTCAATGTTCACAGACCAGTTCACAAATTGTTCTCAAAACTGTCAAAAACGCCGTCGCTCTAGGGATTTTTGCTCTTTTGCCGCATCAAAGACCTCCTTTAGACGACCTTTGTGCGAACAACCTCCCGAAAGCTCGTTTGACATTCCCCTCTTTCCTCCTCTCCCTTCTTTTTGCCAATTTGCCGGACTTTTATGTGCGCCCTCGCGCGCATACTTTGCCGAGTTCGGTAAAACCTATTCACGAACGAATTTTTAGGGGGTTATGCTATGGTGTCCGTCCGCCGTTTACGGATCGCGATCGGTCTTGTCCTTATCCTCGGGCTGATAAGCGGCTGCAATTACAAATCCCATTTTCAGAAAAGCAATCAGGATTACGCCAGTCGAGCTGCGAACGATCCGAAAATGATGCAGGTCCGCTCTTACGGATCTTATTCCGCGGACCCGAAACGGCACGAGAACCGTTATTTCGAATATAGCTCCGCCCTATCCAATCAAGTTGCGGCTTTGCCTGGAATCAATACGGCATTGGTCTTCTTGACCGACAAGAACGCTTACGTCGGGATCCTGACCGATTGGTCGGCGACGGGCACCGAAGCCATCGGAGGCGTCCGGTCGCACGAGCAGGATAATTCGGGAACGACCGAAGGGGTATACAACGTCGGTACCGGCAGTCCAAAGTGGGACAACCGTCAAGTCGCGACGCCTTATAACTCTTTCTTCACGCACAAGGACGTCAGCAGCTTGTCTTCCGAGCTTCGACAGGTCATCGGCACAACGGTGCGAAAACAAGCGCCTCGCGTTCAAGAAGTGCATGTCTCCGCGAACCGCGAATTCGTCAACCAATCGCTGGAATTCGCCAAAGAGGCCTGGCTGAAAAAACCTCTCTCACCGCTCACGAATGATTTCAATACGCTTGTCCAGTATACGTTCGGCATGGGAGAGAAAATTCCGCTTCCTCTCTATCTAAAGCAAAAACAGAATATTCATTCGAAAAGCGGTACGGGACAGTAACAAAAAGAACGACCGGGAACAAGGCCTTGTGGCCCTGCTCTCGGTCGTTTTTCTCTCGGCTATGAAGCCGGAGAATTTAATTTCGTCAGCTCGCGTTCCACGAGCACGGTCAATTCGTCTTCGTAACCACCGGTAATACGGTATTTGCGGATGTAATCTTTAACAAACTTGCGCGGATCCTTCGGTCGGAAAATTCTAGTCAGTTCTCGCAAACTTTCTTGAACTTCATTGTGGCTACGTTTGGCCATGCAATTCCCTCCCAGTGGAATGGATTCCGATCCGGAATTATTCCCTCGACCCCGGACAGGGTTCTTCCTTCAAACACATTGTTCCACCGCTAGTTGCCTTATAAGAAAACGTTCCTGCATTTTCTGATTATACCATTTTTCGGTTACGGGATAAAGGGAAAAACGCCAAGCTTCTATTCCCATGGATGTCAAGTCATACCACCCGCTGCTCGTCATCCTTCACTTCGAAGCATTGTTGTCGTCCCGACAAGGAAAAGCGCTCCCCCGATCGAAGCTCGTATCTCACGCCCGGCTTGAGCCTCTCCCCGTTCGAGAGGAAAGTTCCGTTAGACGAACCGTTATCCTCGAGAATGAACAGTCGGTTCTCTTCGATGTATCTAAGCGTGCAATGAATCCTGCTGATTTCTCCTGCTTCGTACGGAAATAAAATCGCGCAGCGGGAAGGATCCCTGCCGAAAGTCAGCCGGCGATTCAAGACGCGGTAGCAATTCCCCGCATGCTCCCCTTCCAATCCGCACAATCTCGGCTCATATCCTTCCGCGGGTTCTGCTTGGTCCGGAAACTTTAGAATTTGTGTCACCGGTATCGTATAATCGGCAATCGGAACTTCGTCGGACGTTTCCAACGCCGAAGCTTCTTCGTCATTCCATTCTTCGTCGATCGGTTCCTCGATATATTCCTGATCATCTTCCGTAACGGAGGAAGCGGTACCGTTGTGATCTTTTCCTTTCGCCGTCATCTGCAAGAAGGCGATCGCCGCGCCGACGGCGACGACAATCCCGATTCCAAGCGCTGCAAGCAGCGGCAGAGTCCCCACTTTGACTTGGGACGCGGACGTGCCCAAGGCTCCCGCAGCGGAAGCACTCCCGGGGATCACGAAGCTTAATCCGATAGCCGCGACTAATCCGTAGATCGAACGATGGGACGGCCGATTTCTTTTAAACTTGAACGGTTCCCCCCTTTTTGTGTTCATGTTGTTATGATCCATCAACGGTTCCACCCCCCGCGGCTTATTTTTTTGAAAACGCTTACCTTAATATCTAAAAAGGAAATGATACTTGACGCATATGCACATATTATATCGAAAAACAACTTTGCCAGCAATTCTTGATAACCATTTTTTAGGTTATATTTAGGTTTACTTCCTCTTCGGAATTTTGTTCTTCTCTTAACTTGCGCCGCAAAACTTTGCCGATTAAGGAAAGGGGGAGGCTGCTTCTGAACTCGTATTGCTTGGGGACTTTATATGACGCCAGCCGATCTCTGCACCAGCGGTCCAACTGCATCTCCGACACTTGCCAGCCTTCCTTCACCACGACATACGCCTTGACCGTTTCGCCCCGGTAAGGATCGGGGACGCCGAGAACCGACGCTTCCTTGACGGCAGGGTGTTCGAACAATACTTCTTCGATCTCCCGTGGATAGACATTAAAACCTCCCGCGAGGATGATATCCTTCTTCCGATCGATGATCGAGAAATAGCCTTCGTCATCCATCGTCCCGAGATCGCCTGTCCTTAGCCAGCCGTCCTGCAAGACGCCGGCCGTCTCCTCCGGACGGTTCCAGTAGCCTTTCATCACCTGCGGCCCGCGAACGGCAAGCTCTCCGATCTGGCCGACCGGCAGCTGCTCAACGCTGTCTTCTCCGACGATTCTGGCATCCGTGTCGGGCAGCGGAATGCCGATCGTGCCGTTCTTGCGGTATCCCCAAATCGGATTGCAATGCGTAACCGGAGCCGCTTCCGTTAGGCCGTAGCCTTCGATCAGCCTGCCTCCCGATTTCTTCTCGAACTTCTCCTGCACATCGCGCGGCAGCGGCGCAGCGCCGCTTATGCAGAAGCGGATGGAATCGAGGTCGCCTTCTCTGGCCGACGAATCGTTAAGCAGAGCGATATACATCGTAGGCGCTCCCGGGAATAGGGTCGGCTTACGCCGGCGGACCGTATCCAGCACCAGCTTCGGCTCAAACCGGGGGACAAGCAACAGCGAACCGGCCCGGTATACCGCTTGATTCATCAGTACCGTCAATCCGAATACATGAAACAAAGGCAACGCGGCCAAATATCTTTCCTTTCCGATCTCCAAACGGTAGAACCAGGCGGTCGTTTGTATCGTGTTCGCCACCAAATTCGCATGGGTCAGCATAACCCCTTTAGGATGCCCCGTCGTTCCTCCCGTATACTGGATCATCGCCACATCCGCATCCGCGTCCACCTCTTCGCAGGTGTCCGTCGCCTTTCCTTTCCTTAGCCAGGACGACCAGCGAAATATACCTTCCGATGATCTAATCTCCACGCGAAGACCGGGATACTCCCTTCGGCGTTTGAGCGGATAGAGCGCGTTTTTTGGAAAAGGCAAAGCGTCGGACAACGAAGTGACAATGACGGTTTTCAGAACGGTGTTGTTCTCTTTGGCTTTAAGAACTCTTGGCATAAGCAAATCCAAGACGATCAGCACCGTAGCCCCGCTGTCGGTCAACTGATAACGCAGCTCCCGCTCGGTGTACGTCGGATTCGTCTGCACGACGACAGCCCCGGCCATTAATGCTCCGTAATAGGCGATAACGCCTTGCGGGCAGTTCGGCAGCATAATCGCTACGCGGTCTCCTCTCGCGATCGGAAGAGCCCTGAGAGCGTCTGCCATTTTGCGGCATTGTCGCAGCAGTTCCTTATACGTAATGCTTCTTCCCAGAAAATCTACGGCTTCGTTATCGGGATAGTTGCGCGCGGAATCGATCAGCATCCGGGCAACGTTGATTTTCGGATATTCATAAGAAGGCAGAACCTGAAGCGGATATTTCCGCAGCCATGGGCGATCGCCGGGCTGGATATCGGAGTTCTCGCTCACCTAGCATTCCTCCTTAGAGACCGACATAACTTTCGGCGGATATGACGCGGGACGAGATTCGCTTGCGCAAGGCCGAAGCATCCGCCGGTTCGAACCTAAGCAGCCGTTTCAGCACCGACAGCTGCAACCGTAGGTTTTCTCCTTTCTCCAAGGCCGCCAATATCGCTCGGGAACGTTGCCCCGCCCTCTCGGCGGCCTCCTCGGCGAACAATGCTGTCATGTCCGCGACGTGCTGCAGCCGTACGGCTTCCGTTCCTTGCATTTCCCGTTTGCGGGTACGAAGCAGCGCGCTTTCGAGCGCGTACATATCGATCATCGCGTCCGCCAGCGAAGCGACGATCTCCTGTTCTCTCTCTAATCTAAGCCCATGCTTTTGCACCGCAAGACCGCCGACCATTAGGAAAACTTTCTTCAATGCGCCGAGAATCTCCGCCGGTTTAGCGAGGAGCGATTCGGAATCCGTCCGCGCTGCCAAGGGAGTCGGATGAAGCAGCTCCCGCTGCAGCGCCTGGGCTCTCTCGATTAGCGGGAGCTCGCCCTTAAGCGCGCGCTTGAGCAGGGTCGAGGGAATGAGCAGACGGTTGATCTCGTTCGTGCCTTCGAATATTCGGTTAATGCGTGAATCCCGATATAGGCGCTCGATTTTGTATTCCTGAATGTATCCGCTGCCTCCGTGGATCTGAACGCCTTCATCCACGACCGCGTCCATCGCCTCGGAGGCGAAAACTTTGTTGATCGAACATTCGAGCGCGTACTCGGCTATGGCTTTGGCGGCTTGAATGCCGCCGTCCGGGCCGTCGAGATCCGCTTGGCCGAGCGACTCGTCGATCAATCCGGCCGTCCGGTAGACCATGCTCTCCGTTACGTAAGCGAGCACGTTCATCTTCGCGAGTTTGGCTGCGATCAGCGGGAACGAGGAGATCGCTTTGCCGAACTGCACCCGACCGTTGGCAAAGGACGACGACAGCCGAATCGCCTCCTTCATGCCGCCTAGGCAGCCGGCAGCCAGCTTAAACCGGCCGATATTCAAGATGTTGAACGCGATGAGATGGCCTTTTCCCACCTCGCCGAGCAGATGATCGGCAGGAATACGCGTTTCTTCGAAAAAGAGCGGACGGGTTGATGATCCTTTGATGCCCATCTTGCGCTCTTCCGGTCCGAACGTAAAACCCGGCGTATCCCGTTCGACGACAAAAGCGCTGAAATAAGTACCGTCCACTTTGGCGTATACGATAAACAAGTCGGCAAAACCGGCATTCGTAATGTACAACTTCGAGCCGTTCAGAATATACGACTCTCCGTCATCGGACAAACGGGCGGTTGTCTTCGCGCCCAGCGCGTCCGAACCGGAGCCCGGCTCGGTCAGGCAATAAGCGGCGATCAGCTCCCCGGTCGCCAGTCGCGGGAGCCAGCGGCTTTTCTGCTCTGGCGTGCCGAAGAACACGATCGGCAGCGTTCCGATTCCGGTATGCGCGCCGACCGACAGCGCGAACGATGATGCCGGCGACAACGTCTCCGCGAGCAGCGTCGAGCTCGTTTTGTCCAGCCCCAAGCCGCCGTAAGCTTCAGGAATGTCCGCTCCCAGCAAGCCGATCTCGCCTGCCTTGCGCATGAATTGCACCGTCAGTCCGTAATCCAGCTTCTCGATCTCTCCGTCGCGGGGCCGAATATCGCGCTCGACGAAAGCGCGAACCGTATCGGCAAGCATAAGCTGTTCCTCCGTGAAGTCCTCCGGCGTTGCGATCTGCTGCGCTTCCGCGTCGTCTACGACGAACCGGCCGCCCCCCCAAACAGATTTAGGCATCGCGCGCCACCTCCTTTTTATCGCGATTACCCGACTTCGAACACGCCGGCCGCTCCCATCCCTCCGCCGACGCACATCGTGACTACGCCGTAACCTCCGCCCAATCTTCGCAATTCGTGAATCAGCGTCACCGTAAGTTTGGTCCCGGTGCAGCCCAAAGGATGTCCGAGCGCAATCCCTCCCCCGTTTACGTTGACCAGTTCCGAATCGACCTCGAGCCGGTCGATGACCGGCACGCATTGGGCGGCGAACGCTTCGTTAATCTCCCAGAGGGAGATTTCCTCCCTCGTCAGCTTTGCTTGACGGAGCGCTTTGGGAACGGCTTCGATCGGTCCAAGCCCCATAATCTCAGGCAGAAGCCCGGCGACGGCAAAAGAACGGAAGGTCGCCATCGGCTGAATGCCGAGGCTCTCGGCTTTCTCGCGGCTCATGACGACAACGGCCGCAGCCCCATCGCTATAGGGGGAGGAATTGCCCGCCGTAACCGTCCCGCCCGCGGAGAATGACGGTTTGAGCTCGGCTAATATCTCGGCGGACGTATCCGGTCTTACGCATTCATCCCGGGTCACGGTATATTGCTTCGTTGCAAGCTCCATAGTCGTCGGATCGGTAAAGGTCGCGGAGGCGAGAACGGGAAGCAATTCGTCTTGGAACCGGCCTGACGCGGCGGCTTGAGCCGCTTTGCTATGGCTTCCGGCTGCGAAGACATCCTGCATCTCTCTCGTTACGCCGCATCTCTTGGCGACTAGCTCCGCCGTATGGCCCATGCTCATATAAGCCGAAGGCATCGCGTCGCAAAGTCCGGGATGGGGGGACGGCTTAAATCCCATCATCGGAATTCGGCTCATGCTTTCCACCCCGCCGGCGACGACCGTATCGGCCAAGCCGCTGTGGATCGCGGCGGCGGCTTGGGCGATCGCCTGAAGACCCGATGCGCAAAAGCGATTAACGGTCACCGCCGGAACCTCGACGGGAAGTCCGGCAAGCAACGTGATGAGCCGAGCAACGTTCGTCCCTTGCTCCCCTTCCGGCATCGCGCATCCAAGCACGACGTCGTCTACATCGGAAGGCCGGAGCCCCGGCACCCGCCGCACCGATTCGCGGACGACGGCCGCGCCGAGATCTTCCGCCCGCGTTTGCGCGAAGCCGCCTTTCTTCCCGCGCCCGACCGCCGTCCTTACCGCCGATACGATCACGGCTTCCCTGCTCTTCATGGAACTTCCCTCCTTTTAATTTCGAAGAGGTTTGCCGGTGGCAAGCATCGTCCGCATGCGAGCCCGGGTCAGCGGTTCTCCGCATAAGCTGAGGAACGCTTCCCGTTCCAAGTCCAGCAAAGCCTGCTCGCCTATGGCCGTGCTGGCGGGAACGTCTCCGCCCGTCAATGCGCCCGCTAGCTTCCCGGCGATCAACGCGTCATGGTTAGAGATGTATCCTCCGCGCCGCATGGAAGAGACCCCGACCTTCAACAGGGCTGCCGCGTCCCTGCCGCCGACGACGATCCGGCGATCGGCCTCGGGGACTGCGTAACCCAGGCGATCAAGCTCCAGCACCGCGCCTTTCGCTTCGGCGATGCGCGTTTCCTCGCGAATGACGACCGCATCCCCTCCTCTCCAGTAGCCGACCCGTTTCACGTCATGACCGCTTTCCGACACTTTCGCCATCGCGATCGTTTCGAACAATCGCGCGATCGGCGCCGTCACGTCGTCCAAACCTGCCGCTTCCGCCCGTTCATGCGCCAGCGCCGCCGCGGCCATGCAGCCTCCCCCCGCAGGTATTAATCCGACCCCCGTCTCTACTAAACCGAAATACGTCTCCGCCGCGAACAGAATCCGATCCGCCGGCAAACATGCTTCCACTCCGCCCCCCAACGTCATCCGATGCGGAGCCGCGACGACCGGGTGCGGCATGACGCGGAGCGATCTCATGCTCGACTGGAACTCGCGGATAATCAGGTCGATTTCCTCCCATTCCCCGTTCTCCGCTTCCATAAGCAGCAGCATCAGGTTGGCCCCTACGCAGAAATTGCGTCCTTCGTTGGCCAGCACGAGCCCCCTCCAATTCCGCTCTACCTCCTCCGCGGCCCGGCGAATGGCGGAAAGCACGCCGGGGCCGATCGCATTGTGCGGCGAATTGAATTCCAAGCAGACGACATCATCGCCGATATCGATCAAGCTTGCCCCGTCCCCCTTGAATATCGTCCTGCCCCGGTCGCGCTGCACGTCAAGAGAAATCTCCTCCGTCTTCTCTTCTACGTACTTGTAATGGCCCTGCGAATAATAAAACAGACTGCCCGCCTTTTTAATGTAAAAAGACGTCGTTCCTTTCTCCAGCATCGCCGATACCGGAGCCGGAACCGCCTTGCCTTCCGCCTCAAGGCGTGCCGCGGTTTCCGCTACGCCAAGAGCGTCCCAAAGCTCGAAAGGACCTTCCTCCCAGTTAAAGCCCCATCGCATCGCCCGATCGATCTCGATGGCGGTGTCGGCGATCTCGCCGAGCTTCTCGGCGGAATAGATCAACGTTGCTTCGATCACATCTCGTGCGAACGCTGCAAATCGGTCGTGATCCGCCGCCTCTAACAGCGCCTGCAGTTTACCCGCGGTTCCTTTGGCCATTTTGGCCGCTTCGAGCGCCGGCGACGATACTTTGCTCCGCGGGACGTAAGACATCGAGACCGGATCGAGCGCTTCGATCTTGTCTTTGCCTTTTCCCGCGTTATTCTTGCGGTAGAACCCGCCGCCGCTCTTCTCTCCCAACCAACCTCTGCCGACCAACTCCTCGACGATCGCCGGGTCCGCGAACGCCGCCGCTTCGAGCGGATCGGCCACGTTCTCCCGGACGTTGCGGCAAACGTGCAGAAAAGTATCCAATCCCACTAAATCTAACGTGCGGAACGTCGCGCTCTTGGGCCGTCCGAGCAGAGGCCCCGTCACGGCGTCGACCTCGTCGATCGAAAGCCCGTGCTTCTCCATCGCCTGAAGCGTTGCCAACATGGCGTACGTCCCGATTCGATTCGCGATAAAGTTCGGCGTATCCTTGGCGACGACCACTCCTTTGCCCAGCCGATCCCGGCAAAATCGGGCAACGGCTTCGAGCGCCTGCGGATCAGTATCCCGGCATGGCACGATCTCCAGCAGCTTCATATATCTCGGAGGGTTGAAAAAATGCGTCACCATCGCGTTCTTCCGGCAATCCTCGCCGCATACGGAAACGATCTCGTTGATCGACAGACCCGAGGTGTTGCTGCTGACGATCATGTCCGGCCGCCATGCCGAGTCGATCATTTTCCACACGTTATGCTTCACATCCAGCCTTTCCGATACCGCTTCGATAATCCAGTCACACTCCGAGAGCGACGCGACATCCCGCTCCAGATCCCCCGTCCTGATGCGGGCAATAAAAGCAGGGTCGTATAAGGGGGACGGTTTTGCCGACTTAAGTCTCGCAAGCCCTTTGGTCGCGAGATCTCTAAGATCGAGCAGCAGGCACGGAATACCGGCGTTCGCCAGATGGGCGGCGATAGCCGCCCCCATTACCCCCGCTCCGATTACTGCTGCCTTCCGCACGTTCCACACGCCGCCTCGCTCCCTTCATTTTGTGAACTGAACGGTCTCCCCGCCTCCGAATACCGACATGGCCAGCACCTCCGCGACATCAAGAGCGCCTGCACGTTCCTCCGCGCCGCGCTTACGCAAGCCTTCCTCCATCATCGTCAAGCAGTAAGGGCACGCCGAGCCGATCAATTCCGCTCCTGTAGCCAGTGCCTGCGCCGTTCGTACCTCGTTCACCCTGCGCCCCGGCTCTTCCATCCACATGCGGCCGCCTCCCGCTCCGCAGCACAATCCTTGCTTGCCGGAACGCTCCATTTCTCTTGTCAGAAGTTCGGGTATGCATGCCAAAATGCGCCGGGGAGCATCCGTCACGTCGTTGTATCTGGCCAAATAACAGGAATCATGAAGCGTCAGCGAGCGATGAACGGCATGTCGGGCAGAAAGCCGACCGCTTTCGAGAAGCTCCGCCAACAGCTCCGTATGATGCGAGACCTTGGCATGAAACCCGAAATCCGGATACTCGTTGCGAAAAAGATGATACGTATGCGGGCAAGCGGTAACGATTCTCGTCACGCCGTACCGCTTGAACGTCGCGATATTCGATCGGCACAGCTCCTGAAACAGAAACTCGTCGCCGAGCCTTCTCGGCGTATCGCCGGAATTGCGTTCTTCCGCCCCAAGAACGGCAAAAGAGATGCCCGATTCGCGCAGCAGCCGCGCCAGTGCGAACGTGACGCGCCCCGCGCGCATATCGTACGCCCCCATGCTGCCGACCCACCAAAGCCAATCCGGATGCGGGTTGTCTCGCAGCGTCGGGATGCGCCAACCTTCTTTAGCCGCGAATTCTTCCATCCATGCGGTTCTTTCCTGACGCGGGAACCCCCAGGGATTGCTCTGCCGATCGATGTTCTGCAACGTCCGCCTCGCTTCCGACGGCATTTTCCCTTCCGTCAGCACGAGATACCGTCTCATCTCCATAATCGGCGATAACTGCAGATTGCCGACCGGACAACGCTCCTCGCAATGCCTGCATGTCGTGCAAGACCAGAGCTCCTGTTCCGTGATCACCTCTCCGATCAATTCGGGTCGTGCATTCTCTCCATCGCGTTTGATCCACCCCGTCGTTTGCCACTCCATCGTAGAGCGAATATCCATCGTCTCCGGACGAGAGGCGGAAGACTGCGGATCGGGGGAGCCGCTCCCCGGTCTGAATGCCATGTTCTTGCCCTGCAGCGAATCCCGCAGCTTCGTCATGAGATGCATTGGCGAAAGTCCTTTATCCGTATTGGCCGCGGGGCATACGTCCGTGCATCTTCCGCATTCCACGCAGGCGAACAGGTCTAGCCGCGTTTTGCGCGTCAGATCGTCGACGGAGTTCATGCCGAATTTCTCGGCTTCTTCGTTCTCCAGATCGAGCGGCGCCAGCTTCGGTCGTCCGACCGGTCTGAGCAGCCAATTCACAGGCGCGGTGAAAATATGAAAATGCTTAGATAATGGCACGTATACGAGAAAGCCGAGCAGGATCAGCAAATGCGCCCACCAAGCGATCTCGTAGCCCGGCTGTGCTCCGCTTTCCGGTAGGATCGACGCCGCTGCGGAAGAGATTGGAGCATAACCCGAAGCAGATTTCCCTTCCCTTAGCCGATCGAATGCGAGCGTAGCCACGACGGATATCATCAATGTCCCGATCCACGCCAGCACGAGAAGAGGTTTCCAGCCTTTGGGCAATCGCGAGAGCTTCTCTCCGTATCTCCTGTAGGCCCCATAGAAAACCGCGAGCAGCACGGCCGCGACCGCCGTTTCCTGCAAAATCGAGAACACGCCGTTATCCGCCCACGGGATCGACGATCCCGCCACGCCTTTCCACAAAATCTCCAGAGCCCCGAGCTGAAGCATAAGAAATCCGTAAAAAAGAACCAAGTGCATGAGCCCGCTGCGAATATCCTGCAGAAGCCGCCGATGGCCGAAGATTTGCTCTCCCGCCCGGCGCGCACGCCTCCATTCGAACTTCATCTTTCCGTCCGGCACACCGTCCAGGATCAATTTGATTTTGACGAGGACGATCCGCGCGAAGACGACGACTCCGCACAGAGCAACGACTGCGGCAATCCATCCGTTGATCGAACCGTCCATTCCGCCCCCCTCCTTCGACGCCTCCCTGGCTCCTCGGCCTTCTGAACGGGCTTACGCGTTCATACGATGACAGTAAGAGCTGCAACCGGCTCGTTATTCGTAAATTTATTCCAATGCCCGCTCCGCATATGCTCATATCGGCAAAAAAGGACACGTCCGCGGGTCATTCGGGAATCCGCTTACAAGGAGGAGGAAAGATGAATATCGCGGTTCTGCTCAAATCGGTCATCGCTACGGACGAACCCGTCGTCGTGCGAAACGGAAAGATCGAGAACAGCGAAGCGAAATGGGTGATCAATCCCTATGACGAGTACGGTTTGGAAGAGGCTTTACGGCTAAAAGAAACGCGCGGAGGAACGGTAACCGTTCTGTCGGCAGGAAACGACAAAACGATCGAAGCTTTGCGGACGGCGCTCGCGATGGGCGCGGACGAGGCGATATGGATTCGGACGGAGGACAGTTCCGGGGACGAACACGTCGTTTCTTTGCTTCTCGCGGAAGCCGTACGGCGTGGCGGGTTCGAGCTTGTGTTCGCCGGGCATCTCTCCGTCGACAACGGGGCCGGACAGGTGGCGATCCGCGTGGCGGAGCTGCTCGGCTGGCCGCATGCGGGGGCCGTCGTCGCGTGCGAGGTTGGCGAAGACGGAACCGTTCGCGTCACGAGGGACGCGGAAGGCGACAGCGAGAGCTGGGAAGTGCCGCTGCCAGCCCTGCTGACCGCGCAGCAAGGGCTGAACGAGCCAAGGTATCCGGCTCTTGCGGGCATCATGAAGGCGAAGCGGAAACCGCTGAGGGAGATGACGGCAGATGAGCTCGGCATAGATACGGCAAGCGGAGAAGCATCGGCTCGCACGACAAGGCTCGGTTTGGCATCGCCGCCGGAGAGAGCCGCGGGACGCAAGCTGCAGGGCGCGGTCCGGGAGCAGGCGGCGGAGCTGATCGCCCTGCTTCGGAACGAAGCCAAAGCGTTGAAAGAGAGGTGAGCTCTAGAGATGAGCCGACAACATATCGTAGTGGCGGAATGCCGCGACGGGGAGCTGCGGCGAGTGACGCTGGAAGCGATCGCCGCGGCCAGAGCTTGCATGGCGGACGGCGACCGGCTCGCCGCCGTCCTGCCGCTTGACGGCGGCGCGGATGCCGGCGCCGCCGAAGCTTTGGCGCAGCGCGGCGTAGACGAGGTGATCGTCGTCGATCACCCCGTCTTGGGCCGCTATGCGCCGGAAACGCACGTCGCCGCCCTCTTGGCGGCGGCGACTGCGCTGGCGCCCGAAACGCGGTGGTGGCTCGGCCACACCGCGATCGGGCGCGATCTTGCCCCGCGGCTCGCGGCACGCCTCGGCGCGGGGCAGGTTTCCGATGCGATCGGCGCCGCCCGCGGCGGCGACGGTCGCATCGTCTTCACGCGCGCGCTGCACGCGGGGAAGGCGCTCGAGCAGCGCGCCTTCCTCATGGACGCACCGGCGGTCGTGACCGTGCGTCCGAACAACTTCGCCCCGGCGGAAGCGATCGCCGGGGCAGCCGCGCCTATCCGCTCCGTGCCGTTCGACCCGCCGATCTCGCGCGTCGTCGTGCGCGACGTCGTGCAGCGGGTGTCCGGCACGGTCGATCTCGCGGAGGCGCGGGTCATCATCGCCGGCGGCCGCGGCGTGAAGAGCGCCGCCGGCTTCGGCCCGCTCGCGGAGCTCGCGGCCTTGCTCGGCGGTGCGGTCGGCGCTTCGCGCGGCGCCTGCGATGCCGGTTATTGCGATTATGCCCTCCAGATCGGGCAAACCGGCAAAACCGTCACGCCCGACCTCTATATCGCCTGCGGTATCAGCGGCGCCGTCCAGCATCTCGCGGGCATGAGTCGCTCGCGCGTCATCGTTGCCATCAACAAAGACCCCGACGCTCCGATCTTCGGCATTGCCGATTACGGAATCGTCGGGGATCTGTTCGAAGTCGTGCCCGCCCTGATCGCAGAGCTGTCCGGCGAATTCTAGCCTGTCTCGTTTCTCTTTCCCCTTTCGCCGCTATCCCTTTTGCTCAGTAAAATTTCCGAGATTTCTTTAACGGACATGAGGAGCGCTATTTCTCCTTTTGCTTATGTAACGAGGCCCAACGGACCTGACAGCCGTTATTCTCCCTCTGAACAATTTTTTCTCCTACTTCTGTCTGAATAACGGCACCCGGGTCCATTAGATTTCTTGGAAGCCCATTTTCGCACAAATAACGGCATCTGGGTCCCTTAGGAAATGCAAACTCGATGCTACGAACATTATTCCGAAAACGATCCGCACCCCACTCCTGACTCTCTGGGATAATGACATAACAAATCGCAGAATAGTCCGGTTTTAACGAACTGGAGGAGTTGCAAACCCACTTCCCTACGTTTTAGTTAGGTTTTGCCGTACTAGAGGGACCATAGACGCAGTTTCCTGCAATCTAGTTAGGTTTTGCCGTACTAGAGGGACCATAGACGCAGTTTCCTGCAATCTAGTTAGGTTTCGCCGTACTAGAGGGGCCATAGACGCGGCTTCCTGCGATCTAGTTGGGTTTCGCCGTACTAGAGGGGCCATAGACGCGGCTTCCTGCGATCTAGTTGGGTTTCGCCGTACTAGAGGGGCCATAGACGTGGTTTCCTGCGATTTAATTGGGTTTCGCCGAACTAGAGGTACCGTAGACGTGGTTTCCTGCGATTTAATTGGGTTTCGCCGTACTAGAGGTACCGTAGACGTGGTTTCCTGCGATTTAATTGGGTTTCTCCGTACTAGAGGTACCGTAGACCCTGATTCCTGTAATCTAGTAAGGTTTCGCCGAACTATGGCTAATCTCCCACGCTAGCATTCGCGCAAAGAAAAGCCGCAACCCATAAGGATCGCGGCTTTTCTTTGCATTACAGTTCCTCGCTGGAGATGACGATCGCGTTAGCGTCCAGCAGCCATTTGCCGTCCACTTTCTTCGCTTCGTTAAATACAATGGAACGGCTCTTGTCTTTCTGTCCGCTGGTCTCCACTTCCGAAACCATCGAAATCAGCAATGCGGCGCTATTCGCTCCGTCATAGCGGACGACCGTCCATTGCTCGCTCGTCACGTTAAACGTCGACATTTTGAACATTTCGGCGAGTGAAGCCTTTAACTGCTCTTTCTGCGGGAAATCAACCAGTGTCGCCACATAGGCGTCCGCATTTTTATCGTTGACAGCTTTCGCCTGATCCTCGAAAGCTTTACCTATGGCCGCCCTGTCCGCTTCCGGAATTTTCGCGGCCTGCTTGAACATGCCAGGAATGTCCGTATACTCCATACCCAATGTCTCGACATCGTAAATTTTCCAATCGCCTGCTGCGTCCTTATGCAGCGTGTAACGCACCTGCGATAGATTGTCAGGGTAGAAGTCGCCGCTGACTTTTTTCGTATCTTCGATCGCGATGACAACAGCGGTTTTATCGTTGAAAGATTGGATTTTCACATCCAAATAGCTCGTTTTCGTTTTGATGTTCTTAAAGTTCTCGCGAACGCTCTCTGCGTCCATAACGGTGTCGTCCGACAGCAGGCTCGTAATTCCGGTCGGGTCGTTCGATGCCTCGATCAATAACAATTTGCTTAACAGAACGTGTATGGCCGTTTTTTCTTCTTCCGTCGGTCCTTGGAACGCGAGCGAGATCGTCTTCGTCTTACCGTTCCACTCGACCTTGTGATTCGTCAGCTCACCCGCTAACCGAAGACTAATATACGTACGGCCATCTTTGGACATCCATTCTCCAGTGCTCGGAACCGTTCGGCCGTTCACGATCGCGATGTCTCCGTCCACGGGAGCTTCAATCACGACGTCTTCCTTTTCGGCGTACACGATTTGTTCGAACAAATCCCATCCATACCCTAACTGCTTAAACAACGCGGAATATTCCACGTACGTTTTGCCTTTTACGATAACCATATTTTTGCCGAAGTTAGCGGCCTTCCCCTCGACAGTAACTTGTACCGCCTGTGCCGGGGCGTTCGCTGCCGAAGCGGTTCCGGCCAACCCGAATGCTGCTATCGCGGAAAACAATACGATTGCCAAACGTTTCAAAACGCACACCATCTTTCTATTATGTATTCCAAGCCTTGCTCTATGAATCTTCTCTATTATAGCAGTAAGGCTGGGAAAATTAGCGCGCAAATCCAAACTTTTATCGGATTTTAAGCTCGCGATCATCCGATCAGTTGCAGTTGCTGCAAATCCCGTATGCTCGGTGTTCGAAACCGCACTTTGACCTCATGTTCTCCCCATTCCAAATCTTTGATTTTCAGCAATTTGGGCAGATCGCCTCCAATCGGAATGATACGGTCCGAGAACATAGATGCAGGTAGATCGATTCCTTTCAACTTCGCCGACTCCACGGAAGCGACGACGTTCGGATCGTGCCAGCTCAGCAGGTAGACGATCCGTAGGGCGGCGGGTACCTGGTCTTTCCAGATGATATTCAAGTCGGCCGTCATCCTGTTGCCGTTCAGCGAGAAGTTCGCTCCGGTCACGACGACGTCTTCCTCGACTTGCGGGTTATCCGCGATCGATTTCTTGGCCAGATTGTTCAGGTCGTCCGCGGTGAGGATCAACTCGAGCGACATTCTGCGCGCCATTTTGAGGGCTCGGTCCTCAAGCGGCACGTTCTGATACGCCAAATCAAGACTTTGATCCGGCCTGATATAGTACAAGGCCCCCGTTCCCATAATGACAATCAGAAAAACGATCACGAACAAACCAATGAATAACTTTTTCATTTTCTATCCCCTTCGATTTAGACATCCGAAAATCAAAAACAACGATTGACTTCTCGGTCAGAGAAGCGTATAACAAAATATAAATTCATTGACGGGAACACGTTGCCCGATCCCTTCGATCTGCAGAGAGTCGGCGATTTGCTGAGAGCCGACGGTCGAAACCCGGAACAATATCATCCCCGAGAAGCGGCGCCGAATCATTCCCTCGTAGGCGTCGACGGTTGCCCCCGTTACGGGACGTCGTATACACTATACGACACGCGAGCGCCTAACGTTGCAGCCTCCGGTTGCAAAGTCGGGAACGAGGGTGGTACCACGGATAACTTCCGTCCCTTTTCAGGGGCGGTTTTTTTATACCCGAATACCGGGATTCCATTGATTTTATGATGACGGAAAGGATGATTTTCATGTCCAATAACAACAGCAGCCAACCCGAATTCGCCGTGCCGCTCGCCGATATCCTGAACGCCCATCGCGTGTTGCAAGGCGTTGTTACACCGACGCCATTGCAGCATAATCGCGCCCTATCCGCCAAATTCGGATGCAACGTGTATTTGAAGAGAGAAGACCTGCAGATCGTTCGTTCCTTCAAAATCCGCGGCGCTTATTATTTGATCGCTTCTTTGTCCCCGGAAGAGCGGAGCCAGGGCGTCGTCTGCGCGAGCGCCGGCAATCATGCGCAAGGTGTGGCCTTTTCTTGCCAGCAACTAGATATTCCCGGAATTATCTTTATGCCCGCCACGACACCAAGGCAAAAAATCAATCAAGTAAAGCTGTTCGGCGGAGATAAAGTCGAGATTCGCTTGATCGGGGACACCTTCGACGATTCGTATGCCGAAGCGATCCGCTTCAGCGAAAGAGAAAATCTGCCGTTCGTCCATCCGTTCGACGACCCCCGGATCGTAGCCGGCAACGGTACCGTCGGCAAAGAAATCATCGAAGGCGGCGCGCCTTCCATTGATCTGCTGCTTGTTACGATCGGGGGCGGAGGGCTCGCTTCCGGCGTCTCCACCTACATGAAGGCGATCAGCCCTTCGACTCGCATCGTCGGGGTCGAACCGGAAGGTGCCCCTTCCATGCAGCAAGCGTTCCAAGCCTCTCAAGTCGTGACGCTCGCGGAAATTGATAAGTTCGTGGACGGCGCGGCCGTCAAAAAGGTGGGGGAGCTGAATTACGCGATCTGCCGCGAGTTGCTTGACGAAGTTGTCGTTGTACCGGAAGGGCGCGTCTGCACGACAATTCTGGAGCTGTACAACGAACATGCGATCGTTGCCGAACCTGCCGGCGCGCTGACCGTAGCCGCGCTGACGGCTATGGACCCGGAAGAACTGCGGGGCAAGAACGTCGTCTGCGTCATCAGCGGCGGCAACAACGACATCGACCGTATGCAAGAGATCAAGGAACGTTCGCTAATATTCGAAGGCTTAAAACACTATTTCATGATCAATTTCCCGCAACGGGCAGGCGCACTCCGTGAATTCCTCGACGACGTGCTTGGACCTAACGACGATATCGTGCAATTCGAATATACAAAGAAACACAACAAAGAGAACGGACCGGCTCTGGTCGGCATCGAGCTGAAGAGCCCGGAAGATTACGACGGACTGCTCCAGCGAATGCGGAGCAAGGGACTGCATTTTATCGAACTGAATAAAGATCCCTTGTTATTTAATTTATTGATCTAACATACGATTTCTTAACCTGCCCGGGACCGAGAGGTTCCGGGTTCGTTCGCGTTGCATAGAGAATCGACATTTCATCCAAAATGATAATTACGTGGTTTCTCCATCAAAGACCCAATAATTTTCATCAGTCGCCATCCATGCTTTTATCCTCGTTTTACATTCGGGGTTTACAGTGAAGAGAGAAGCAACGTTCCGATATGGGAAAACGAGGTGCGCCATGACTGAGCCGAGAAAAATCTTTATTCTGTACGCGCGTTTCGGAGAAGGCCACTTGCAAGCGGCTTCCGCCTTACGTCAAAGCTTTGTTCAACAGGGCGAAGCGGAAGTCAAGCTGATCGATCTGTTGGCCGAATCCCATCCGGTAATCAACGAAGTCAGCCGTTTCGTATATAACAAAAGCTACAACGTGCTTCCCCAAGTGTACGGCTGGGTGTATGAAACGACGAAAAGCATGAAGCCCGACTCCCTGTTCTCCTCTTGGCTGCATTCTTTCGGAGCGTTAACCCTGCGCAGGCTCATCGAGCGCGAACGTCCGGATGCCATCGTTCATACGTTCCCGATGCTTGTTCTTCCTCTGGTCGCGCGCAAACTCCGCAAAAAAATACCGATGTTTAACGTCGTAACCGATTTCGATCTCCACCGCCGATGGGTACATCCCGATGTCAGTAAATATTATGTCGCTACGGAAGACATCCGCCAGCAGCTATGCGAACTTGGCGTGGAGCCGCATCGCGTCGCCGCGTCCGGAATTCCGATCCGTCCCGGTTTTTTTCGCGAGTCGATTCAGAGCCTTTCATCCGCGGGCAGCCTCGGCGAATTTCAAAAACCGAACGTACTCGTCATGCCTTGCGTAAATTCCGCTCCGACCGAAATCGCAGCGATTTGTCGGAATCTTACTCGTCGATGCAACGCTCTTGTCACCGTCGTATGCGGGCGTAATCAAATGATGCAAAGATATTTCTCGGATACTCTTCGCGGCGTCCCGGGCGTTACTGTGCTCGGATACGTGGAACAGATCGGCGAATTGATGGCGAACTCCTCTTGCATCGTCACAAAACCGGGAGGCCTGACGTTATCTGAAGCGCTGGCCTCCGAATTGCCGATCTTCCTCTATCGTCCCGTGCCTGGTCAAGAACGAAACAACGCCATCTATCTGGAAAGCAAAGGAGCGGCGGTCGTCTGCAGTTCCGTCCAACAGCTGCTAGGGGCGGTGTCGGAATTGTTGCAATCCCCGAACCGGCGGGAAGAAATGTTGCGGGCCATTCAGGCGCTGCGCAAAAAAGACGCTTCCGATGCCATCGCCTTGGATATCTCCCGCCAATTGAATATAATGGAAGAAGCGACTTCATCTACAGCAATGCCAACTATCCGCTACTGGGACGAATCGTCCCGTATTCGGACTTGATCGAAGACTGCAAAAGGAGATCTGCTCGTGAGCAAGGCATCCATTAAATCTATGCTTCAATCGGACATGCTGCTTTATTTGACGATTCTATATTTGATCGAATTCGTGCGGGGCGCGGCTTTGATCAGCTTTCTCCCGATTTACGGGAATAAAGCGCTGGGCCTTGACCTGGATGTCATCGGCGCGGCGATTACGGCGCATTACGTTACGGATACGGGACTAAAGCTTGCGATCGGCTACCTGCTTGACCGCTTTTCAATCCGCACGATCGTTGCCGTCGGGTCGACGTTCTCGCTGGCAGGAATAGCTGCGCTGCAATTCGCGGACGTTCCTTGGGTGTTTATTACGGCTGCAGCTATTTACGGCGTCGGGATTTCTCCGATCTGGATCGTTTGTTTAACGAAAGTAAAAGAAGATCAACGTGCTACTCAGATGGGATTTCTCTACACCATCTGGCTTGTCGGCATGGGAAGCGGTCCGGTCGTAATCAATCTGCTGCTCGATTACAGTCTGGAGCTGACCTATTGGGTCATGACCGGCATATCGTTAGCCGCTTGGCTGCTCTCGCTGTTCATCAAGGGAGGCCGCAGCGTACATATCGACACGGTTCCTTTCGGCAAGCAATTGGCCATTCTCGGTTCACGCCTGCGGGAGATGCGACCTCTCTTGCCCGGAATGATCCTGCAAACGCTTGGAGCCGGAATGCTGCTTCCCATACTGCCAACCTTCGCGGTCAACGGTCTCGGCTTGACGGCTACCCACTACTCGATCCTGCTCATCATCGGCGGAGGATGTACGGTAATCGGACTGATTCCTATGGGTAAGCTGTCCGATTCTTTCGGCAAAAAATGGTTCCTGATCGTCGGCTTCCTTGCGTTCGGTATCGTCTTGTTCGCATTGACTCAACACCCTCCGCTGGGCCTGGCTCTATTCTGGGCATTCGTGCTTGGCGTGTCTTACGCTGCCGTGCTTCCCGCGTGGAACGCTTTGCTCGCGACTTTCGTCCCTCCCGGACAACAAGGCCTTGGATGGGGCGTATTCTCTACGGTGGAAGGCATCGGCGGCATCATCGGTCCGATTATCGGCGGCTTCATCGCAACTCGATATGCCGAAGCATCCGTCATCGGACTAGCCGGAATATTGTTTATCCTCATCAGCATCTTTTACGTCTTCTTCCCGATTAGGCTGTTTAACAGCGAAGCAGGGCCCTTGTCCGCCGCCACCGAAGAAACAAAATAAAGACTAGTCCATCAAAAGCGCGCTATAGCCGAGCCTTGCCTGCACATTCCCCTGATCCCTTAACGGCATAACGAACCTGGTCCCGTGGCAACCTAAGCAGGCAATGAAATGCATGCGAAGGAGGAATGGTCATGTCGGGCAAGAACCCTTCCGCCAAGCAACAGGCGGCCAGGAAAGTCCAATCGGAGGCAGACCGCTCAGGAACCGGCAAAGGGAAAGCGAGAGAACTCCAATCGGAAGCCGATCGGGCGGCCGTTCCAAAACACGGATTGTGAGGGAGTACGTCCAATGAGCGAATCGAAAAAGATGGATCCGATGTCCGGAGAAAAAGTCGAAGTCGACGGCATCTACGAGAACGAGGCAGGGCAAGAGACTGAACTAAAAAGAGGCGACCATTTCCCCTCGGATCTTATCCTCGGTAAGACGGAATGGGCGCTTACGGAGTTCAGCTTCGACAACCATCACGACGGGCGTACGGACCCGCGCCTCGTTCCCAAGGAAGATGATATCGACAAACAAGGCAAAATCGATCATCCCCGCCGCCAGATGGCCCGGGGGAAAAAATAACAAGCGAGGCTCGCTCGCGACAATAAAGCCCGACCTGGAGGTCGGGCTTTGACGTATCCGATCTTATTCCTTAAAGGGGGCTTCCTCTTTCTCTTGGGCGCCTTCCGCTTGATCTTCCCGCTGCATCCAATGATCCACTAGCTTATCCAAACGGCGGAGCCGTTCTTCGTAATTATAAACCGCTGCAGTCATGACCAGCATACGGGATCTAGCGACTTTATCCTCTTCCAACTGCTTGTCGATCATCTCCGATAGCAGCATGGACGCCTCGGGAGGCGGGGCGGCGGTGCAAACGCCAGCCTTCATTTTGCCATCCCATTTCCACATAAGCTGCTCGTGATAGCCGCATAGCACTTCGATCTCCCTATCGATCAGCCGATTCCAAGACTTAGGCGTGGAGACGGCCCAATACTGCTCTTCCACGGCTTCGATCAGCGCATACCCTCGTTCGAGCGCGGTCAGCATCTCCTTATATACGACGAGCAACCGCCCTCGCTTGAGCTTGTCATTTCTCCTCCATACCCGCTCTTCGGCGAACATTTTGTAGAAGTCCTCCAACTTGCGGATTTTCGCGCGAAGCTCTTCCTGCTCCTTCCGGTAGACGCTCTCTTTCAGTTCGTTCGAGATGACAGTCCTGAGCAGGCGGGAAAGCAGCGACTGCGCTTCTTCCACCCGTTGCATAAACCGGGTGCGATGACGCGGAGGAGCGACGATCACGTTAACGGCGAACGCGGATGCCATCCCCGTCAGAATCGCCGCCAGTCGGTCCCAAGCGACCATCCAGCCTTGACCCTGGGCCTCCATGATCACGACGACCGTGACGAGCGTCAGCGCAATCGTGTCTTCGGTTTTTAGCCGAATGCACAGCAATATTACTCCGACGCACACTAGACCGACTAGAATCGGCGTGTTCCCGATCAACGTTACGGCCGCAATAGCAATGCTCGCGCCAAGCACGTTGCTCTGCAATTGCTCGAGCACCTGCATCCAGGAGCGATAGATCGAAGGCTGAATCGTGAAGATCGCGGCGATCGCCGCGATCAGCGGAGAACCCAGACCGACGAGTTGTCCGACCCATAGCGCGATGGCGACGGCAAGTCCGGTCTTCAGCACTCGGGCTCCGATCGTCATGCTCCCGCTCCTCCTTCCGCCTTATCCTTGTCAGCCCCCGGGATCATGGCGATCAACTCGACATCGGAACTCACCATCTCCTGCCCGTTTACAACAAGAGCCATTCGATGAGTTCCCGGGTAATGCTTCCGGGTGGACAGATCCGCGAAGGAGAAGCTTCGCCCGCCTTGAACGGAGCCGTTCCCGGGGACGATTTTCTCGGTCAGCTTAAATAGCTTACGGTACATTTTCCCGGTAGAACGAGGGAATGACACGGCAAGCTCGATCCTCAGTTTCGTTTCCGCTCCTTCCGGAACCCGAAGCCCGTAACGGAATTCGACCGCTTCGCCTATCGCGATCTTCGCGGGCTCGACCGTCCATTCCGTCACTACGACGCCCGGCTGCGGAACGATTCCGAAAAGCGCCATAACCTCCGGGTCGGCAGCTTTCAGCAGACCTCTGCAGGCATGACGAATCACCCAATCGGTATCGTCTCCGATGCCTTTCCACGCCTGTGCGATCTTCAGCACCGTCTCCGGATGGTCCTTCGATATGTCGTTCAGATTGTTTGCTACGCTGCGCCTAACGTACTCGGACGAATCGGATTTCAACCGTTCCAGAATCGGCAAGACGGGAGACGGATCTCGTTTAAACGCCGGAAGCGCTATGGCCCACGGAAGGCGTGGGCGGCAGCCTTCGCTGGCCAACCTGCGGACGTGCTCGTCGGAACTTTCGCTCCATTCCAGCATCTGCGCCATCATGCGGGTTGAATTCTTGATGATGAACGGACGTACGGCAAACTCCGAACTCGACAGCTTCGTGAATTTCTCCAATGCCGCAATGGACCTTTCCCAGTACTCCAATCCGTACCTTTCGACGAAATCGGGAAAGAACAAATAAGGAAAACCCCGGCATTCGTCCGCGATCTCCTCCAGCACGTCGAGCGCGCTCGGATAATCGGCCGGAAGTGTTGCGCCCAGACTCTCGGTTATTCGGCGCATTCGCGCTTTTAATTCCAACTCTTCCCAGCCCTCGCCGAGCGTAAGACGGATGAACGCCTCCCCATCGAACGCCGCGAATGCTTGTTTGACTCTATTGGAAAATCCTCTTATAAATGGCTCGTTATACATCAACTTGAGCGGTTCCGGCATACTCTATTCCTCCTAAGCTAATCCATTATAGCACGCGGGGGCTTCCCATTCGACAGCCCCTCATCTATATACGTCGCTCAGGAGAAACTCCGGTGAGAGTCGCCATACAGGCAGGTCAACTCGACTTCTTGATCTCGGCTTCCGGATAGCGGAAGGGCAGCATGATCTCGAATAGCGTTCCTTTTCCGAGTTCGCTCTTCACGTTGATTTTCCCTTGGTGGTTATCGACGATTTTGTAGCTCACCATCAGACCGAGTCCCGTTCCTTTTTCCTTCGTCGTATAGAACGGCTGACCCATCTTGGCAAGCTGGTCTTCGTCGATGCCCGGCCCTTCGTCGCGAATGCGAACGTACACGCCATCATGCTCGCGCGACAGCTTGATTCCGATCGTTCCTCCGTCGCTCATCGCCTCGATGGCGTTTTTGATCACGTTGATAAATACTTGCTTCACTTGATTCTCGACACCGTATATCCACAGGGGATCCGTGCCGTACTCCGCTTCGATCCCGATATTGTGGAGAATCGCTTGCGTTTCCAGCAACGTTACGGTATCCCTCATCATTACCCTCAGATCATGATAAGTAAGCTCGTATACTTGCGGCTTCGATAACATCAGCAGCTCGCTGACGATATCTTCGATCCGGTCAAGCTCCGCGTTCATGATGTCGTAGTAGCTATTGTTGTTTTTTCTGCCGGAAACGATCAATTGCAGGAAACCTTTAAGCGACGTCAACGGATTGCGGATTTCATGGGCGATTCCCGCTGCAAGCTGGCCCGCTACGTATAGCTTTTCCGAGTTAATGAGCAGTTCCTCGTTTTTCTTCCGTTCCGAAATATCGCGAATGATCATCTGTATCGCCGGTTCGTTGTCAAGCGTCGTCATCGTTTCCACGATCTCGGTATGAATGACTTTTCCGTTTAACGTAAACCATTCCTGTTCGATTGGTTTGCCGCTGCCCGCGAATACCAGATTGTGCAGCCTCTCCCGAATCGCGTTATGGTCTTTGGCCGGCAGGAAAGAAAAGATCGACTTGCCGAGCAAGTCTCCCGCAGCTTGCGCTTCGAACATACGCTGACCGGCAGCGTTGACGAATCCCCAACGGTCGCCCTTTAAGATCGCGATCGTATCCAGCGAATTCTCGACCAGCAGTTTGTAGCGCTCGTCCATTTGATTCAACCGCTTGTCGATATACCAGGTCATCAGCGTAGAAACAAGGATAAGAAGCGCGCCGAAACCAAGGCTTAGGGCCAGCAGGTTAATATCCTGCGATAGCTTGTCCGATGTTACGTATATCGCGTTGGCATATTCGACTTGAACCGCTTCGTTCCCTAACAATTGCACGGCAACGACAAGAAATCCGAGACTCAAGCTGGCTAGCGCTTTCCTGAACTTGATGGAAGATTCAGACAGCATAAAAGAAAAGTGCGTTCCTACGAATAACATAAGCAAGGAAAGGGTCAGATTGACCGGTTCCACGGACAGACGCTCGATCCTCGGCCCAAAGACGTTAAAATAGTTCATGATCGCGACGCCGAACGCCAGAATAGAACTCCCGAACAGCCGTCTGTGCTTAAGAATGCCCTGAAAGGTCAACATGATAAAAGCCATCAGCGAGAAAAAGATAATAAAAAGCAAGGCAATCGGCATTGTCCAAGTGAATATAAGAGTTTCATGATCCGCGAGCAGCGCTACGAAATGCTTCGCCCACAATCCCAATCCGAAGACGAACGCTCCCCCTGCCAGCCAGAATTGGCGAAAAGTCCCATTGGATCTCTTGAGATTGCCAATAAAGTTGAACATGGTATAAGATGCGAGTATGCTAATTAACAGTGCCAGCAGCAAAAAGAATGGAGGCCATGAGGCTACGGTACCGTTCATTCGGTTATCCCTCGCAAAATACGACATGAATTTCGTTTGAAATATAGCATTCGACGAATGGCAGCAAATTCCTTTTCTGAATTAAAATCTTAAGTTGGAGGATGATTTACATGTTCAAGTCATTTATCAATGAATTCAAAGCGTTCGCCATGCGCGGCAACGTCGTGGATCTGGCGGTCGGGGTCATTATCGGGGCGGCATTCGGGAAGATCGTGACGTCTCTCGTCAACGACATCGTGATGCCTCCGATCGGGAAGCTGCTCGGGAACGTGGATTTCAAGGATTTATTTATCCCTCTTGGGTCTACAACGGCCACAACGCTGGAAGAAGCCGCTAAGGGTAAAGTACCGGTAATCGCCTACGGGCAATTCATCAACATTCTTATCGATTTCCTGCTCGTCGCCCTGTGCGTTTTCGTTCTCGTGAAGTTCATCAACAAACTTAGCCGCAAAAAAGAGCAGGAAGAGGCCGCTCCCGCTGCTCCGACCACGCGCGAGTGCCCGTACTGCTTGTCCGAAATTCCGCTGGCCGCTTCCCGCTGCTCGCACTGCACTTCGGAAGTCGTTCCAATTGGACAAGGCTCCCCGGCGAACGGTTAAGCGACATGGCTGAAATGTTCGACGTGTACGACGAAACAGGCAACCGGATCGGGATTGCGGAACGCAAAGAGGCCCATGCGAAAGGCCTGTGGCATCGTACCGTTCATTGTTGGCTCGTTCGCCGCGTGGAGTTGGAGGATGTTTCGAGCTCATCCGTATTGTTTCAAAAGCGTTCAGCGGACAAAGATACGAATCCCGGCCTCTTCGACATTACGGCCGCCGGCCATCTTCAAGCCGGCGAATCCCCGCAAGCGGTCGTTCGCGAGCTTGAGGAAGAGCTAGGGGTAAGCGTACATTTCGAGCAATTAAGCGAAATCGGGGTTTTCCGGGAAAGATTGACCGGAGAATCCGGAGGCATTTCTTATATCGACGCTGAGTTTAGTCATGTCTTCGGATTGGCCGTTTCGATGGATCCAATGGAATTCCGCCTTCAGGAGGAAGAAGTCGCCGGTTTGTACGAAGCGAATGCCGATGAACTGATCTCCCTCATGGAGGGACGTCTAGAGCGAATCTTAGCCAGAGGAGCGGAGCTTCGGAATGGCAAACTGCAGGCGTCGGAAATCGAAATCGCCCGCAGCTCCTTTGTTGCCAGGGATTACGATTATTACGTTGCTGTGTTTAAGTTTTTACGCGATCTGACATAGAGCCGGACGGGGCGCCGCAGGGTTGCAATTGAACGGATTGCCAACGGATTCGTCCATTCTTGACCTTCCCTTCCACCCAGCCTCCCTGCTGCGGCTGTTGGAACAGCACTTCGAGCTTGCCGTCGCCGTCCGCATCCCAGATGCGGAATCGGCGGCCGTCGTTCACCGCGCCAAACCCCCTGCTGTCCCCTACGGCGGTCCATTCCACCCTCGTTTCCACCTGCTTCAGCGCGGCATCCCGGATTTGACGCAATTTTCCCAGCCACCAATCCCCGAGCAGTGAGTTATATAACAAAATTTCGTCCCCTTCGCCTTCGAAAGAGCCATACCAATATCCGCCTTCCGCGCGAAAACTGCCCAAGCCTTCCCAATTTCTGTACCATCGGTCAATCATGCCATGAATGTTGTAGAAGACGGTGTCATGAGGAGCGACGTCGAAGTCGTTAATGTCCGGGTCGGAGAACGATCTGGCTGCCTCTTGATGAATGCAACCGTGAATGCTAGAAGATTCGATAAACCGTCCCAACTCATCCGCGGACGCGAACGACTCAGGCTGGAACAAAATTCGCGCTTCCGCCGCTTGATCGAAGCAGGGCGCTCTGCGGATATCCTCCGGAACGGACGCCCACGGCTCCACCAGACTCGGATCCATGCCTTTCTTGTTGTACCAAGCTAAAGCTTTCGCGATAAAGTTGCGATGAAATTGCAGAAAATCTAGTCCGTATCCGGGCATCGGGTCTTGGATGTCGACTCTGTGACGAGCATGGTGCCAGTTCTTATGCTCATCAAGCAATTTTTTTGGGAAATTCGCAATCAGCGACATAGGGACAGTTCCCCCTCTTCGTTTGCCGTTAGCGCAGTTGCCGGCAGGATGATTGCCTATAGAATATGCAAACGCCTAGAGAAGTGGAACAGATTTCCAACTTTTCGGTAAGGGGGAACGTCTATCTATTGTCATTATTTTGATTAAGGGGACTGGGTGTAATGTATAAAAGGGTTGCTACGCTTATTATTTTGATCGTTGGTATGTTCGTCTTCTTTCTCGGGGGATACGCGGGGAATGATCCGGATGCTAAAGCTGCGGCGGCGCAATCAAACGGCCATCTTGCTCCCGTCTATTCTGACAAGCCGATTGTCCTCTACTTTCTTTCCGATGAGATTTTGAAACGGCCGCGGACGAAAATTCCCAATTATCGGAACGGGGAAATTCAATTTAGGGAAGATTCCGTATTTCAGAGTTTTAACGAGGGTCATCACCCTTGGATGGCCAACGGGATCGATGTCGTAACTGCAAGCAGCGTGAACTTGACCGGCGAAAACGACCCTTTCGGCGGTGCGGATTATCTCTACCGGGGCAAAATGATCCGAACGAAATCCGGCATCGTCGTTCGACAGATTACAAACGTGAACATCGAGATGACGGTGCCGGGCATCGGAAAATATAAGTTCTATTTGGCTTCGCCCAAGGGCACTTCCGTGTTGTTTATTCGCAAAATCATGCTGTATCCGGAACTCAGGGATTAACCGGCGCTTGTTGTCTTGATCTCCACCGTGTTGCCCTCTTTGTTCCAAGACACTTTAGCCGCCGGATGGACCGCCGCGAGATCGCGGATCGACACGTACCCTTTGTCGCCAAACACTTGAGTCTGCAGCGGTTTGCCGTTCACGATCACCGTTTTATTTTCCCAGCCGATCGTAAGCTGCAGCGCCTCGCCGACGACCCTCGCCGGGACCCACGTCAGGTTGCCGATAATTCGGCCGTCCGCCAGCCGAACGCCGTTCAAATTGACGGCGATGAGGAGCGGCTTATCCGCGACCGGCGGGGCTGGATCTGGAGCTGCGGCTTGCACATCGTACTTGGTTAAACCGTAAGTCTGTATGAGCGCAATGATCTTACTTCCATATTGCGGGTCCGTCGCGTATCCGCATAGACGCAGCGCTTCGGCTTGAATGTTTGGCGTGGCCGCCGTCCTAACGCGCTCGTAGCGGGGGAGTTGGAGCAGAATATCCTGATCTTTATAAAATTCGTAGATGCTGTCGTAGGCGCGGAACAGAGCCGTTGTATCCGTTCTGACGCCGTTCTCCACCTCCCACGTTCCTTTCCGCACCCACTGTCCGCGCCAGTACGCATTCGGCTTTCCATTCCCGACCTTAATACCGCCAAGGTTGTTCCACGGATGAATGACTCCGCCGGTTTCCAAGAGGTTCTGCCCCAGTCTTACGGACGGGAACAGAGGGGAGCCCTCCTTCCTAGCCCGAATCGCCATCGGCGCCAGCGTGGCGATAAATTCCTGCCTGCCGAGTTGGGCCATTCGGATCATCCTCCCTTTTTTTCGTAAAATGATAGACACCCGATGCCGTCAGCCCGACGATAGAGATCGTCGTCAGCGTTTGTTGGATCTGGTGCGGGACAAGAACAAACACCGTCGCAATGAGCAGGCTGACGAGATGGTAGTATCGGCTCGGAACACGGAACTCCTTGGCGATACCCACATATGCGGCCACGATTGGCGCGAGCAATGCGACCTGATCGGTCATCGAAATCAGTTTGTCCATATTTTATTCATCCTCCTTTCAAATTGATCACGGTCGCAATCACGGCCGTGAGGATTGCCCCGACCAGTGTCCGCCACAGCCAGCGCTGGTTATCTGCAATCTCGTCTATGCGCAGATGTGCCGACCGAGTGGACTGCAGCGCTTCAAGCGCCGCGTCTCTCGCCGCCTCCGCCGTCTCGCGGACATCGGTCATCGCATCGATCTTCGTTTCCAACCTAACGACGCGCTCCCGAATCTCCGAGAGCACGCGCGCTTCTTCGCTGGACATGTTGCACCTCCTAAGAATTGTTTATTAAGTTTAATAAGCCATTTTGTCCAAGGCTGAGACCGTTAACAAAATTGTCCTCTCACCCCTAAGTGGCATCCGTACGACAAGCTTATTCAGCAGACGAGAATATGAACGTTGGCGATGTTGTTCTCGACTTTCCTTTGGGCACGAACCATGTAAGTGCCGACGCTCGATTTACTGATGTTCAGCATGGCGGCGATCTCGGCGTAGGAGAACAGCTCGCCGTGGGCTAGCGCATAACAATTGCGTTCCCGTTCCGTCAGTCCGCGCAAGGCGGCTTCGAGGCGAAATCGGCCGGCTTCGGTTTCTTTGCCCGTTGGCGTCGATGCCTCCTCCCAATCGGAGACCATAGGCAGCTTGCCCGGGTCGGTAGGAATCTCGCGTTGGTAACCGGCGCGCCGTTCAATGCCTCTTCGGTTGCCGGGCCTTCTTCCGGTCTCAAGCCATTCGATGATATAGGAACAGCTTGATATCATATCGATGATTAGCCTCCGATCCTTATCGAGAGCAAGAATCGCATCCATCTCCTCCAGTGTTCGAACCGGCTCCATCTTGGCGATGCGCACGGACAGCTCGTCCGCCTTGAGCAGAAGCATCCTCCTTGTTTCCAAATAACTTTCCAGAGTTGCTGGTCCAAGTTCCGTCAATCGTATCGTTTTCATAGAATCGCCCCTTTTATTTTTGCCAATTTGGCAAATCCAAAAAATAATAACGTCAGTCCTTAACGTGCCAAAAACTTATGAAACCCAACCATCTACCTTTATCTATCATCATGTTTGCCATTCTGGTAACTAAACCCAATGATATATTGCCAATTCAGTAAAGTCAACGGTTGTTTTTCCATTTTGGTAAAATTGGAGGTTTACCAATACGGAAAACATGATATACTATAGCTATCCATATTAGAGAAGGAAGATCACGATGTCTTTAGGGAATCGCCTTCGGGAGAGACGCGAGAGGTTCGGCAAAACGCAGTTGGAAGCGGCCAGAGGATTGGGCATCAGCAACGTGCAGCTCTCCAGGTACGAATCGGACGACCGTAAGCCGGACCCGGAAATGCTCGGCCGTTTCGCGGAATATTATCGAACGACGACCGACTATTTGCTTGGAAGGACGGACAACGCTTCGCCGGACATGGGCGCTCCTTCCGACAATCGGGAGTATCCGGCTTTCGAGGAATTCATTAATAACCCGGAGCATGGCGTCTTTTTCAAGGATTATTTGAACGCTCCTGAGGAACGTAAAGAGGAAATGCGGCGTTTCTGGGAATTTATCATGGAGAAGGAAAAGGGCCGCAAGCCCGGGGATAAGCAAAAATAGTTACAAGATTCGAGGCCCGTTTGGGCTTTTCTTTTCACCACGAATACGAACATATATTCTCATTTACGAGGGCAGATTATGTACAGCTATTATCGAACGACCCCGTTGGAGCAATGGATCGATCATCTATGGCTTAAGTCGGGCATTCATGCGCCGTCCCAGCTCAACGTTGAAGAAGTAGCGTCCCGGCTGGGTATATGGGTACATTTCATGCAAGAAACGAGTCGCGCGCTCGAATATATGGGCATGCGTTCCATCCTTGTCGATCAGCGGTTGGAACGCGAAGCACAATGGGAGGATTTCCTTCACGAGCTTTGCCATGTGCTTCGCCACGCAGGAAACCAGACGGTTATGCCCAAATTATTCTGTGAAGGACAAGAAGCAGAGGCAAATCGCTTCGTGCTGTATGCCTCGATGCCGTTCTACATGCTGCGCCATCTTAAGCTGCCGGAGAGAATTGACGAAGCCTCTGAAGTTATTTCCTTTCAGTTCGGCGTGACGTTCGAGCTCGCCCGCAAACGGCTCGAGCAGATCCAGCGAAGAACTTTAGCCGCGATATTGTGGGAGGAGGCCTTGAAGCAAGAAGCGCTCAATGAGTCGCGGCCCATCGATGCCAAGGCAAAAAACGCGGCCCGATGAGGGCCGCGCTGCGATACCTATTGATGAAAGACTAGTTAAAGGTCCAAGAATCGATAATTTCGGAAGCTTGGTCAAGATATTTATCGAAGCTTGCAGGCTCGGCCGTATACGTAATGACAATTGCTTTCCCATCCATAATCGTATAAGCCTGCTGCCATTTAAGAGTACTCTCGCCTTGTTTTCCGGTATAAACGATATTATATGCCGGCGTTCCGTCTTCCAGCGCTCCTGTTTCTTCGCCTTCCACTTTGAAGTCGGCAAGAACGACTCCCAGTTGTTGCTTGTTCAATTCCACATACTGTTCCAGCGTTACTTCTTGGCCACCCAAATCTTGAATGACAAAGTTTACATTCTCTTGAAACATATCGCTATCGTTTTCGCGAGGCGACAGGAAAACCGCAATTACTCCAGGAATATTTTCTTGTACCGTCCAATCCTCTGGATACGCGATCGTGCTTCCGAACGTCTTATCTTCGTAAAGCTTGAATCCTGCCGGAACTTCGGATCCCGCAGACTTCGATTCTTTCGGAGATTCGGACGGAGATGCGGAAGGTGTTTCCGAAGCCGAGGCTGAAGGCGTAACCGAAGGAGACGCACTATTTTTATCTTCTTTGGAATTTCCACCACACGCGCTTAGTGCCATAGCCAGCAAGCCTAGCGCAATCGACATTTTCAACATTTTTTTCGATGATTTCTTCATCTTTCTCCCCCTATGTAGCGCTTTTGTATTTGTCATCCATTTATGCGCGCCTTCGACAACAATACAATATTTCCCTATTGGCGTAAAGGAATTTGTCGAATTTTAGGTAAAATTTATATTTAAGTTCCTATGGATAACAACAAAAAATCCCCTTCGGCTGCTCTCCGAAAGGGATTGTATGCTCAAAAAATGGTGCCGACTAGAGGACTTGAACCCCCAACCTACTGATTACAAGTCAGTTGCTCTACCAATTGAGCTAAGTCGGCATGTTTTATGGCTCACAAGATATGATTATACCAACGTTCGACACGAATTGCAACCCTAAAATAAGGATTTTTGCCTCCGACAATCACTCAACGCCAACCCTTCGCGTAATTTCCATTTATCGTCTTTTGCTGCGTGATACTGTAAACTATTAATTAAGGATGGTGTTACGCTATGGAGAAAATCATGAAGGTGCTCGGCGGGTTCGTACTCGTCGTTTGCTTCTTCGTCGGAATTACGCAATTGTTTGTCGTCGACGATTACAGGTGGCTCGTCGCTATCCGTTGGTGGCTTAGCGGAATCATTACGGGAGCGGTGCTTTATTCCCTTGGAGAAATCCTAGAGTATCTTGCGGATATATCATACCGGGTGCGCGAGTTGGAGCACATGGCGACCAAAGACAAAGCCCCTGCTCCCAAGCTAGGCAATTCCAAAGCAGACCTGAACAAGTTAAAGGACTTTAAAGTGTAACAAGCGGATTGCGGATCCGAATCTATAATCCGGCAATAATAAATCGTTACAAGCAAAAGGCGCGACTCCGATGTCACGGAAGTCGCGCCGTTGAATGTGTGGTTAATGGTGCTGATGAAGGGATTCGAACCCCCGACCTACGCATTACGAATGCGTTGCTCTACCAGCTGAGCTACATCAGCAAACACCTTATTATATTATCCGTTTCAGTGCGGGAAGTCAAGCCTTTTTTCGCTCAAATCCGTACCTGATCTTCCCGCTTTATAAGACTTACCATTTGCCCGCATCGATCTCGGATGGTTTCATGCCTTCCCAGATATTCGGTATGTCCACGGAGTCGGGATCTTCGAAAACGAGGAAAGCGGTAGGCAAATACCGTTCGCCGGATGAAGCAGATGGTTTGTTGACGATTTCGCCGTTCTCGTCAACGAGCACCGTAGATGAGCCTCCGTCCAGATTGGCCGCGATGACGGCGCCGTGCTCCAACAATATTTCCTGCGCGTCGTACAAGGTTGCGCCGATGCTGTATCCCGGCTGACGGCCGTCAATGAGCAGGAACATTATTGCCCCGTCCTCCCGTTGCGCCATGACGGAACGCGGAGCGACGCCCCAGCCCTGCGAACGGTTCGGGATCAGTCCCTTGCCGTTGACGATAATTCGCGGCGAGAAGCTGACCGCTTCGGAGATGCCGAGCTCCATCAGTTCCTTAACCGAGTATTTGCCGGCCAGCATCTTTCCATTCTTGTCTATGCCAACGATCTGCACGCTGTTCTTGTTCCCCAACCCGTCATAGTAGATTTTCCCGCCGCTGATCACGATTCCGATCGGCTTAAAGCCGTTTCCTTTCCAATTCGGATCGGCAAACCCGCCGGCGTTCACCCCTGCGATCGCGCCGGTTCGCTTTACCATGCTGGTTACTCTTTCCCCGCGCCCTTTCTTATTGGGAACGACGAGCCGAATTTTCTTCGGATCGCGAACGGTCAACAGAAAGCCGTGAAAGCCTTCTCCGTCCACTTCCTCGATGGAGGTCAGTTTCTCTTGCCCTTCGTCTCCCGTATCGCCCTCGCCATTCGCGGGAATCGTATGCGTGTCCCGTTCCTCGCCCATATCTTCGAACTGTTTAACATACTGGGCGACGCGCTCCCGCAAAGCCTTCTCCCCGATAACGTATTTCGCCCATTCGCGGTGCTGAGTCGTGATCAGCGAATCCGCGAGCATGTAGCGATAGACTTTACCCGATGGAGTCAGGTAAAACCAGCCCGCGAACACCGTGACGAATGCAAAACCGGTCACGAACAAGATTTTAAATAACTGCCATAAGAAAGACCGGTTTCGCCGTGCCGGCTTCTTCTTAGTTCTCCGCGGCGTTGCCGTGGTGGATTTTATACCCGCTGTAGCTGACGCCGCTTTGGTCGTTCTGGGTGGTAAAGATGGCATGGCGTCCACTCCTCTTCTTTAAAATTTCAGTACCTCCTATATACGAGGCTCACTGCCAAGTTGTTGCGATCTTTGCAATAGAATAACCCGCATAAAGATTCCCTGTCTACCCTCGTCGATGCCACCTCGACATTTCTCGCGAAGTCCGACTAAATTTCCCAGGAAATGACGAATCTCACCGATCTCGAAGTCCCGGATTTCCGCGTGTTGGCGCAGAAGTTTATTGGTATAATGTAGGGGACAAAGTCATGATACAGGAGGAATACCCTTTGGCCGCTAACGCAAATTACGAAGTACGTACATATTCCGACGGTTACCCTCTCTATGAGTTGAAAGATCTCGGGACAAACTCTTCTTTCGTCATCTGCCCGGAACGCGGGGGAATCGTCATAAGTTGTCGCTTGCGTGGTCAAGAATTGTTTTACCTGGACCGCGACACGTTCTTGAATCCGCAAGCGAATATCCGTGGCGGCAATCCGGTGCTGTTCCCGATCTGCGGCCAACTCGTGAACGGTCAATACGAATGGAACGGTCGCACTTACCGGATGAACAATCACGGGGTCGCACGCACGTCCCCTTGGGAAGTCTTGAATACGGACACGGACGACTCGGCATCTATTACGCTGGCGTTGCAAAGCAATGAGGAAACTTTGGCCGCCTTTCCTTTCAAATTCGAGTTACGCTTCACTTACCGGCTCAAGGATGGCGCGCTTTCGATCGAGCAGCAGTATATTAACAAGTCGCAAGAGGACATGCCGATGGTGGCCGGCTTCCATCCGTACTTCGCAACGGAAAGCAAAAATCTAAACTATAGAACGGACGCCACGCGCTTGTTAGATTATAACGACAAGTCGGAGAAAGCGTTCGACGGTTATTTGCAATTGGAAGGCATGGCGGAATCAGCTGCGCTGCTCGATGCGAAGAAACCGGAGATCGTATTCCCGCTCTCGCAGGACCGTAATATTCGCTTATCGTATAGCGAGCAATTCCGTTATGTCGTCTTGTGGACCGTGGAGGACAAACCATTCGTATGCGTAGAGCCTTGGACGGCACTGAATGAAGCGCTGAACGACAAAAAGGGACTTCTGATGGTCGCTCCAGGGGAAACGTTAAACTTGGAACTGAACTTCGCGCTGGAAGGTTAAGACGCGAAGCAACCGAGGTTCTCCGCATGCAATCAAAAGCCCGGAAGCCCCATTCAGGGGGTCCGGGCTTTATTCCATTGTTATTCTATAGGATCAGCGTTGGATTTCCAGCATCCGAACAATCGCCGAGGCGGCTTCCGCGCGAGTGGACAACGCCTGTGGAGCGAACTTACCGTCCGGGAGCCCTCCCACGATAATGATGCCGGTCTCTTCCGCTTTGGAAACGGCCGGTCTCGCCCATTTCGGAATGTCCTTGTCGTCGGTTAAGCCGGTCTTGCTGGCACTACTCTCCGTCATGCCCGAAGCACGAATCACCATGGATATCATTTCCGCATGGGTAATGTTATCGTTGGGCCGAAACGTGCCGTCCTTATATCCGTTAATGATCCCGAGCTTTACGGCTTGTCGAACCGGCTGAACCGCCCAGGCGCCGATTTCCTTATTATCTTTAAACGCAAGAGATGCCCCTTCATCTTCCGGCTTCACCCCTCTCATCAGCATACTCGCAAACTCGGCGCGGGTGACGTTGCCATCAGGCCGGAACGTTCTATCGGAGTATCCTCTAACGATGTCGAGCTCCACCGCTTTCATGATTTCCGTGCTATCCTTACGTCCCCCAATATCCGTTAGTATCGGCTTATCCGGTTCTTCGGGAGCCTTATCTGGAACCCCGGGAGCCTTATCCGGAACCTCAGGAGCCTTATCTGGAACCCCAGGAGCCTTATCTGGAACCTCAGGATCCTTAGCTGGTGCCGGGGTTACCGTTACCGTGCAAATGTCGAAAAATCCACCTTCCTCGGTCGTGGCGATAATTTTCGCCGTACCCTGCGCTTTGCCCGTCACGGTTCCCGCATTGTCCACTTCTGCTATCGCGCCGTTGCTGCTGCTCCATTTGACCCGTTTGTTCGCGGCATTCTCGGGAACAACCGTTGCCTTTAACGTTTCGCCAGTTCCCGCCTGTAGGGTCAGCGTTTTTTTATCCAAATTCACGCTGCTTGGAGGCACTGTCCCAAGCGCAAGCAATGCTGAAGACGATGCCATATACACCGTACCGTCGTCGGCGATCTTCGGGCTGTGGAAGCTTACGCCAGAAGCCGCATATTCCCATTTTACGCTGGAATCCGGATTCAACGCGTAGAACACTTCCTTATCGCTTCCCGCATAGATCGTGCCGTCCGGCGCGATTGCCGGGGCCGTGCGCACCCTGCCCCCTAACTCGAAGCTCCATTTCACCGACCCGTCCGGCCGAACGGCAAGCAGCCCCTTATATGCACCCATATATAACGTGCCGTCGGCCCCGATGGCCGGCGGTGTATACGTTTCGTAATTGCGGTTCCATCGTTTCGAACCATCCGGCCCGATGGCATACAATTCGGCTCCGGCCGTGATCGAAGACGCCCCCACATAGAGCGTGCCGTCGGCTCCGATAACCGGAGCTTGGTAGATCGGATTAGGCGTTGCAAAGGACCCTATCTTTTTTCCATTTGGCGCAAGCGCATAAAGAACGCCGTCCGTTGCACCCGCATAGATGGTTCCGTCCTTTCCAATAGAAGGGGGACTTACGGGACCTCCCGCGACAAACTCCCACTTTTTCGTTCCGTTCGGACGAAGCGCATACAGCTTTTTGTTCGAAGTTCCTCCCACGTAGATCGTACCGTCAGCCCCGATGGCCGGTATGGCCTCGGGAGAAAGCAGACCCCTCGATCCTTCTAACGCGAACTGCCACTTCTTCTTGCCGTCCGGGCCGATCGCGAGGATCGTCGCCTTAAGATGATCACCTTCTAATATCGAGACGCTAACATAGATCGTGCCGTCTTCGCCGGGAACAGGTACCGAGGGCCAGCCGTCCAGCTCCATCGTCCACTTCTCCGTTCCGTCGGGGTACACCGCGTGTAGCGTCATGTTTTCGCCGATGTAGACGATCCCTTCCGAGTCTATTACCGGAGACGTAGGCCGGTCCATAGGACGCTCCCATCGTACGCTCCCTTTCGGGTTGCCGATCTTGAGGATTGGGATGTCTTTAAGCTTTATATCGATCGAATCGATGGCCGTGACCGGGCTTATTCCAGACGCTGCGGCCGTGGGGAATAACATCGATATAAATAAGAAGACGGATAAAACGAGCCTCCATGCTTTCCGCTTGGCAGTTGCGGGCATTGCGAATCCCTCCTTCCGATTCATTCTAGAGAAGTGAGCGCTTCAAAAGCGTTTCAAGATCCTAAGCGCCATATCCATATTCACCCATTTCCGCTTGTTTGCTTCTACTATACCATTATTCCAACATCAATCTAGTGGTGGGATCGCCCACTTTGGATGGATTAACGGTCTACCAGACCGTTACAGCGGTGGGTTTGCCCACTTTGGGCGAGGTAACGGTCTACCAGACCGTTACAGCGGTGGGATTGCCCACTTTGGACGAGATAACGGTCTGCCAGGCCGTTACGGTGGCGGGATTGCCCGCTTTGGGCGAGATAACGGTCTGTCAGGCCGTTACAGCGGTGGGATTGCCCGCTTTGGGCGAGGTAACGGTCTACCAGACCGTTACAGCGGTGGGATTGCCCACTTTGGGCGAAGTAACGGTCTACCAGACCGTTACGGCGGTGGGAATGCCCGCTTTGGACGAGTTAACGGTCTGCCAGGCCGTTACAGCGGCGGGATCGCCCACTTTGGATGAATTAACGGTCTACCAGACCGTACGGCGGCGGTTGGGGATTTTACTTTCACCCATGTAAAAAAAGCCATCCTACGAAGCAAATTATCGCAGGATGGCTATAAACCGGATGATCTCGCGGCAGCCTATGAAACTATGAATTTAAAACCAGCTTGAGTTCCAATTGGTTCAACGATTCCAAACCGTGCTCCGGCATATGTTGCCTCAGCAAAGCCAACATCGCGCGCAAGAGGAATCTCTGCTCCGCAGCCGGTTTGGCGATTTCTTCTTCGATCGCGGACAGCGCCGCGATAAGATCGCTCTGAACGGCGTCCTCCCGTTCGGATCCGGAAGCGGTGATCAGATCGAAAACTTTTTGCAGCAGCATCGTCTCTTCGCCATCGACTTCCCGAGTGACACCCACGATCGTTCGAAGGCGGGCCAGATCCATCGGCGGCAAAATCGGCTTATCTTCGCTTTCGATCATCCCTGTCACGAGATCGTCAAGCCGCCTCGTTAGAAAACGGCTTAACCTTCCTTCGTCGAAGTCGCGCCCTTCGAAGAGCAGCGCCTCGAAATATTGACCTCCCAGACCCGAGATCAAGGCTACCGCATCCGAGAGATAAGCTTCCACCGGCTTTCCGTAGATGGCCAGAATATGAGAGGCACACCACAACTGGGACCTCGCGCGAAGACGAATCATCATCTCGCGAATGCGAGGATGCAAGCCGGTAAGCGGCTCTCTGAGGAGCATTCTCATGAAGTCCAGATGATCGCGGATAAACCGAAACTGCCGTTCGAATTGCAGCGCCAGCTTCTCTTTCGGGGAACGCCCCGCCTCCGCAGGGAGTTCCCTCATATGGTCGAATATCATTTCCCCGTAATCCTCGAGTACGGAGATGAGAAGATCGTCTTTTGACTTGAAGTAGAAGTAGATGGACCCTTTGGCCATGCCCAGCTCGTCGGCGATTTCCTGAATCGAAGTCGCGTTAAAACCTTTGCGGGCAAAACATCGAATCGCCGCGTCGAGTACTTGCTTTTTTTTGTCCTGCACGGCTAACCATCCCTCCATTCCGACAACAACTCATTAACCAATTTCTTGTTTCGGCTTGCGTTTCAACTTCAGCAGCAACTCGTAAACGATCGGCACGATAATCAAAGTGAGCAGCGTGGAGCTGACCAAACCGCCGATGACCGTAACGCCGAGACCTTTAGCGATAATGCCCGCGCTCTCGAAGCCGAAGGCCAGCGGCAGCAAGGCGCCGATCGTCGCAAGCGCGGTCATCAGAATCGGACGCAAGCGCGTTCCGCCCGCCTCGATTAGCGCTTCCCGTGTAGACATGCCCTCGTTTTCCTTATGGATGACGCGGTCGATAAGCACGATCGCGTTGGTGACGACGATTCCGATCAGCATCAGTGCCCCCATCAGCGCGGATACGCTCAGCGTCTCACCGGTGAGGAACAAGGCGACGAGACCGCCGATGATCGCGAACGGCAAGGAGAACATGATCGCGAACGGAGCCAAGCCGCCGCCGAACGTAAGAACAAGTACCAAGTAGACGATCGCGATCGCCGCCAGCATCGCCAGGCCGAGCTGCGTGAACGTTTCGTTGATCTGCTCCGTGACGCCGCCGAATTTGACTTCGATCGTAGACGGCTTCTGCATTTGATCGACTTTGTCCTGAAGGTCCTTGGACACTTTGGCAACGTCCGATTTCGTAATATTCGCCGTAACGTTCACGACCATCTTGCCGTTCTGCCGGGCGATCGAGTTCGGAGAATGTCCTTCTTCGACCTTGGCGACCTCACGAATAGGCACGGCAATACCGAGAGGAGATTGGAGCTTCGTATCCAAGATTTCATCCACGTTGCGGTATTCGGCGCTTTCGACGGCTACATATACGTTATACGTCTTGCCCTCTTCCTTGACTTGGGTAAGCACAGGCTGAATGCGTTGCGGGCTGAGCGCCATCGCGATCTGCCCGGCCGTCAAGCCGTACTCGCTCAGTTTTTGCTGATCGGCGACGAACGTGTATTGGTCATAAGTCTTGGACATACTCGTGCTTACCTTCTCGAACGAATCGTCGCCCTTCATCAGATTGGCGATTTGGTCGACGACCGGTGCAATGTCTTCCAACGACTCACCGAAGACACTCAGACTGAACTGGCTGCCTCCGATGCCGCCACCGCCCATGTTCATTTCCGACCATACTCCAACCGGAACGGCTTTATGCAACTCTTCAACTAATGCTTTTTTCTTATCCGCGAAATCCTTCGTATCCGGATCGAATTGCATATAGAACAGTCCAGACTTGGAAGGCCCCGGCTGAAGCGGGTTGGAACCGCCGACGGAATATTGCAGGTTGACGATATCGGGTTGATCCATGATCAATTTCTCGGCCGTCAATGCCCGCTGTTCAACATCTTCCACGCGATCTCCCGGATCAGGCGTATACGTCACCATGGCATATTTATCTTCCTGATCGGGCAGGAAGCTAGCTCCGATAAGCGGCACAAGGAACAGGCTGCCGATGAGCAGCGCGAACGCGACAATCAGCGTTATCGCTTTATGGTTCAGCGCCGAAGACAGGAAGCGGCGATACGCTCCGGCCAATTTCCCCGGTTTGTCGTGATCGTGTTCGTGGCCTTGTTTCACGCCTTTCTTGAACATTTGGTGAGCCAGCATAGGCACGACCGTAATCGCGACGAGCAGGGAAGCGAGAAGCGAGAATACAATGGTCAACGCAAACGGCAGGAACAGCTGGCCAACCATTCCGCTGACAAGTCCAAGCGGCAAGAATACCGCGATCGTGACGATCGTCGAGGACATGATCGGAAGGAACATCTCTCTCGTTGCTTCCTGAACGAGTTCTCTGCCTTTAAGCTTCTCCGATTTAAGCGACATGCGCCTGTATATATTTTCTATGACGACAATCGAATCGTCGACGACCCGCCCGATGGCCACAGTCATCGCCCCGAGCGTCATAATGTTCAAGGTGATGTCGAATTGCTTGAGGAGCAATACCGCGATAATCAGCGACAAAGGAATGGATACAATCGAGATCAGCGTCGTTCTGATGTTTCTGAGGAACAACAGAATGACGATTACCGCGAACAGCGCGCCGAACAGCGCCTTGCTGAACATCGTTTCTACGGACTTCTCGATTGGTTTACCCTGATCCAGAAGAACATCGACCTTCAAGTCGCCGAATTGCTCTTTCAGCTTATCCGCTTCTGCTTTAACGCCGTTAACGACATCGACCGTATTAGCGTCGTTCGCCTTAACGATCTGGATTCCGATCGATTCTGCGCCGTTTGTGCGGGAGATGGATTCGGCTTTCCCGGTCACGACGATGTCGGCAATATCTCCGAGACGAACGGTAGGCAGGCCGATTTTACTTGGTGCAACCGGAGCGTTGACGTCAGGCGTTCCTGCGCCTGGCGCTTCCTCCTGGCCAGGCGAGGCCGCATTCGGCGCCCCCATATTCGGAGCTCCGACGTTGGGCGCCCCAGAGTTCGAAGGGACAAGCGGAATCGCCAGGTTCTTCAGATCGTCGATCGTCGTCACACGGCCGTCGACGACAACCGTCTTCTGCGTTTGATCTAATTGGAACAAGCCGAGCGGAACCTTTAAGGCAGAGCCCTTGACGATACCTTTGACGGTATCTTCGGACAATCCGAGCTCGGCCATCTTAACATGGTTGAACGTCAGCGTGGCTTCCTTCACGTACTGGCCTGCGATTTGCACGGAGGCAACGCCCGGAACGCCCTCTAAGACCGGCTGAACTTCATCTGTCACGATCTTCGTCAAATCTTCCAGATTACCGTGCCCCGACGCGCTTAATGAAATAACGGGAAAGGAGTTAAACGAAAACTTCGAGATATCCGGAGCTTTCGCTCCCTCCGGAAGGGCAACATCCGATGCCGCCTCCCTGAGTTGGGCAACGGCCCGATCCATGTCTTGTCCGAAATCGAACTCGACCATGATCGAAGAAACGTTTTCCATGGAGGTCGAAGTGATACTCTTGACGCCCTCCACGTTCTTGAGCTTCTTCTCGAGCGGTTCCGTTACGCTTTGAACGACGGCGTCCGGCGCTGCCCCCGGGACTACGGTCGTCACGCTCAAAAAAGGAAGACTCAGATTCGGCAAGCTTTCTTGTTTCATGTTCATGCCGGAATATAAACCCGCCACGATCACGATAATCGTGATCATCCACAAAGCGAATTTATTTTTTAACGAAAATCCGATAATGCTCCTCATATCTCCAGCTCCTCCTCTTCTCTATCTGTTGACAGATTATCGAACGATCGGTCAAAAGTCAAATGTCATAAACGTGAAAACTTAGTGCAGATGGACTTTTTGTGCCGGACGATCGGTCAGAACCCACATGCGGGGTCCTGCGTTCGCAAAGCTAACGTTAGCATTTCCCATTCTCGTCCTTTAATTGCCGGCATCGACATTACCTATTTTAAACAGAAAAAAGGCGCACCGCGCACTTGTCAGAGTCGCGGGCGCCCTCTAGGGATGCTTCCTTGCCTATTCAAAAAGACGTTTCTTTAAAGCGACGGCTTACGTTCTGACGATATTCAAGCGGAGAAACGCCCACCGATTCCCTGAATACCCGATTGAAGTGCTTCGTATTTTCAAAGCCGACTCGGTCCCCGATCTCGAGCACCTTTAGATCCGTCGTCTCGAGCAGTTCTTTAGCTTTCTCGATCCTCAGTTTTTTCAAGTATTGGACGAAACTCAGCCCCGCATAATCCTTGAAAGCTTCGCTGAAATAGGAATAGTTAAGCGAGACATGGTTAGAGACCATCGTCATGCTCAATTCCTTGTCGTAGTTAGCCTGAATATATTCAAGCGCCCGCGCCATATCTTTCTGGTCGACATGGGCCGATCTCAGGTGTCGGATATAATCGTTTAAGCTGAGGAGAAGGCCTTGCGCGCTGCGGATGTAATCCTGAATATGCACGAAGTTATATAGGCTTCCCGCCATCTTGTATACCTTAATAATCTCGACCGATGCTTCCCCGTAAGTACGGAACACTTGATCGAAAATCCGTTCGTTCAGCAATCGGCTTACCGCCTCGAAGTAACCGATATCCGCCGTTGCCAGCGCATTGGCCGAGAATAGCTCCATAAAGAGCGATTTCATCTCTTGCTCTCGGTCGGTACCCATCATATTGGCTAGTTTGGCGATCTTCTCTTCCGGTACCGAATAAGCACGATCTCTTTGCTTGAATTGGTCGAACTGAAGCACGATTTTATCCGAACCGTCGAACAATAACCGGTATTTCAAGGCTTGGTGCGCTTCCTCGTATTTGACTCTAAGCTCTGCGATCGAACGTCCTTCCCCGCTAATGCCAATAGCGAACGTTCCCGGGCCGCCGGAAGATGAAGCGATCGCCCTCGCCATCCCTAGCAATAGCTCCTCTCGGGAAGTCAGCACGGCAAGCCGCCCGTCCTTGTCTTCCAGCGACAGATAATCTCCTTCAAGTCCGCTTGCCGACAAATATTCGTTACTTTTGATCAGATGGCGTTGATGACCGGAGCAATCCAATAGTCCGATGTAATAAGACGGCTCGAATTCCCGAAGCCCCGCTTCTGAGGCAATCGCTTCGACTTCGTCAGCCCGGATGTCCGGCCTTGCCCAGATGTGCCGAAGCGTATTGTCGCGCATGCCTTTGCGATACTGATCCGTCGCTTCGAGCAGATTGCGGATCGACTCTCGTTCGGCAAGCTCGATTTCCGCCGCCCCAAGCGCCGCGAACAAATCCTCTCTGACGATCGGCTTCAGCAAATACTCTTTCACCTTATGTTTAATAGCTTCTTTGGCATATTGAAAATCGTCGTAGCCGCTCAGAATAAGCACGATCGGATTGCTCGGAAGCTCCGCCAGCTGTTTGATGAGCTTGATTCCATCCATCGCGGGCATCCGAATATCGGTCAGAACAATATCGGCCGGATGGCTCTCGTACTCTGTCAACGCCTGCTTTCCGTCCGCCGCGAGACGAATCTCGTATTTGCCCGGATATTCGCGTTCGATCATCGCTTTAAGGCCTAGCCGGATATTCCGTTCGTCATCCGCGATCAGCAATGTTCTCATTCGCAAGTCCTCCGTTCAAGATGAGATATGGAATTCGAATCGTAACGCACGTATAGGCTCCTTGCTCGCTATCGACTTGCAACCCGTATTCCTTGCCGAAATGCATTTGAATTCGGCTGTGAACATTGGCTAGACCGATTCCGTTGCCCTTTTCGGCAGTATCACGCTTATCCGGTTCGCCATTCGGGGTCCCTCCCCGCAGAATGCGCCGGTTCAGCTCTTGCACATAGTCCGCAGAGATTCCCATTCCGTCGTCGGTCACCGTAATCAACATCGTTTCCCCGATCGTCTCCGTCCGTATGGCGATCGTCATCTCTTTATCCCCGAGCCCGTGCTTAATGGAGTTCTCGACGACCGGCTGCAAGGACATTTTCAACAGCTCCTGGTTCATGTCCCAATCCGATATGTCCGTGACAAGACGTATGCGGTCGTCGAATCGAATATTAGCAATATGTATATAGTTAGAAATATGGTTCAACTCGTCTCTCAGGCGTACATACTCGCTCGTCCAACGCATATTGTACCGCATCATGCCGCCCAATGACGTAAGCGCATTCGAGATTTCTCGCTGGTCGTTGATTTCGGCCATCATTTTAATGTTCTCGAGCGTATTGTAAAGAAAGTGCGAATCGATCTGATTTTTGAGCGTTGCCAGCTCGGCTTCCTTGGAAGCCGCCTGCTTATTGACCGCGTCAGCGATGAGCTCGTTGATCTTGCGAAGCATTTTGCGAAAATGGTGGGCAAGATCGCCGACTTCCCCTCCGCCGCGGATATTGATATCGAATCCGAAATCGCCCTGCCGCACCTTTTTCATCGAATCGGTCAGCACGTGCAGCTTTTTGAGAATAACCGAGTTCATAAAATAAGTCGCCAGCGCCAAAATGACGAGCAGAACCGCGTTCGCGAGAATAATAAGGTTGCGGGTCTGGTTTACTCCGTCATAGACGGCTTTCAGGGACGATACTTTCAACATGTAGACGTCCAAAGGCTCGATATATGAATACACCCCAAGGAACGGAATATTCCCTACGTTAAATTTGAAACTGCCCTTGCCGCCCCTATCCGAGTTGATTAACGCGAATTGTTTGATCAGAATGTCGTCGCTTACACCGAAGCGATCCAGGAAACCGTTAGCGGGATTGCGATAAATCTCGCCTTCAGGATCGAACACGATCATCTGGGATTGATCGTCCTGTAAGGGGCTGAATGTATTCGGAAAAAAGTTCGTCATCAGCATGTCGACTTGCGAAATGCCGACGTGCATGCCTCCCGCGAATTTTTGCTGGTAGAGAGAGATTTTCGGTTTGAAGTCTTCCTCCAGCCCCGGACGGCTTTGGATCAACTCTCGCGTGGAGCGACTGAAAATCCATACGTCGTCTTTGTCCGCCTCCATAACAGCCGAATACCACGGGTCTTGCTTGACGCGGCTTTCGTAATAGAGAACAGGGAGCATCTCGTTCGTCTTAGGATTGCTTGTGTAGAGCCGAATTCGTTCGATGCTAGGATTATTATATTGAATCCGCAAAATATTTTGTAAGCTGATTCTATCCAGTTCGATCAAATCCCATACGCTCATCAGATCGGGTTGCGCAAGGTAGGTAATGACCTGGGTTTCGATAAACGTCCTTTCCGAAGCACGTTTCATCGTCTCGATATTGTTACGAATATTGATCTGTTCGATCTCGAGCGCATATTCGTTATTTCTCTGAAGCTCCTGCACCGTATTCCCCGTGAGCCCTCGAAAAATATACAACGAAATCAAGAGACTCGGAAGCAGCATAATGAGAACATAGGCGATGACAAGTCTTTTCTGCAGCGTCAGTTGTTCCAGCCGAAACATGATCTTCTCTTTTTTCTGCTTCCAGTAGCTCGTCATGCTTCTTCCTCTCTTTCGCGGGCCGTCGTGCATCTATTCTACCATGCGCCCTGCGCAATGCGGCGTGAAAACGTCCAAAAAACCCAGATAATCTGGGTTTTTTGGACCGTACGATTCCGTTTATTTCATGAATTCCGCTAGCTTCTTGACGTTCTCCTCGTATTTCCCTTGGCGGTAAGCCACCAAATCCGCGAATCCCGTCTTGTCGCGCTTCTCGATGAAATCTTTGAAGATCTGGTCGAAGTCTGCGTCCGATTTGGCCAAGAGCAGCTTCGGCAGTACCTTGCCCCATTCGAGAGAGATTTTCTTCGCGTTGATTCCTTCTTTGGAAGTCGCCGGCGGATTGATCAGATCGAATTGCGAATAACCATAAGTCTTACCCTTCGTCCAATCTTCCAGTTGCTTGAACGGCTCGACGGATGGCGGCTGCCACTGCAGCTGCATGTTCGTATCCATCAGCATCCAGAACGTGTGGGAGGCGCCGTATTGCTTGTCGAACGCGGAACGGTCCGTATTCATCAGGTTAAACGCTTCGGGCTTGAATTGGTCCTTGCCGTCGATCGTATCGTATGACACGCCCTTCTCGCCAAGATACATATCCTTCTGGCCTTCTTCGCTGAGCAGATAGCTCATGAACTTGATGGCGCGTTCTTTGTTTTTAACGTTCTTAGAGATCAACGTTACCGTCCAGCCGGAGATCGCAGGGCCAGACAGCGTCGGCGGATCAAGCTTCTCGTTAGCCGGACCGTCAACGGCGATATACACCGAATTCGGATCTTTGGCGAACAACACGTTCTGCTGCGCCGCGAAATCCGTACGCTGGTACACCATCGCGAAATAACGGCCTTGCGCGATTTTCTCCTCCATCTGCGCGCGTTTGTCGACGAACACGTCTCTGGAGATCAAGCCGTCTTGATTCGCCTGGCGGAACGTCTTCAACCATCTGACGAAATCCGGATCGGTCAGACGATCGTACAGATGGCCGTCCTTCTCGCGAGGCAGAGCCAGATACTGCGCCAAGTACGAGGAATCCTGGCCGACGTCGAAGAACGAATAGTTGCCGTCTTCGCCGAATTCGTGGAAGCCGATCGGAATGAGCGGTTGGCCGTTCACATCCGGGAACTTCTCCTTCGCCATTTTCAGCGCGTTCAGGAAGCCTTCCGGCGTCCGCATGTCAGGACTGCCGATCGCTTCATACATATCCTTGCGCACGACGAACGTCTGGTTCGACGTAAACTGCGTGCCGAACTTCTGGAAGTCCATCGGAGAAGACGAGGCGTTCGGATAGACGTAAGTTTTTCCGTCCGGTTGGGAATACCAGCTCAGCTTGGCCGGGTCTGCCACTTTAAAGAAATACGGATCGTATTGATTGGCGAGATCGGTGAGCGACTCTACGAGACCGCCTTCCACCATCTTCTTCACGCCTTCTTCCCACCAACCCAGCGTAATGAAGTCGGGCAACTGGTTAGCCGCGATCAGCGCGTTCAGCTTCTCGTTCTCATTACCGGCAGGAACAACCAAGTTCAAGTTAACGCCGGTTTTCTTCGTAATATATTGGGAAGTCGGATCGACGCCCCATTTGTTCGGGAACCATGCAAAGTTCAAGTACCAGTCGAATGTAATCGGAGACGTATCCGACTTCCAACCTGCCTCATCAGCTGCCGGTTGCTGCTCATCCGTGCTTGGATTCGCACTTGGGCTTTCGGCCGGTTTGGAGGAAGACGCACTTGGCGTGCTGCTCGCCCCCTCTTCCTTCTTGCCGCCAGAGCAGGCGACGAGGGCAACCATAAGCGCGGCAATGATCGATAAATGAAGCCACTTTTTCATTGTCATACCCCTTTATCGGTTTTTGTATGGGATCTCCCTTTCGGGATGGTAAAACCGTTGGTTTGGATCAACCTTTTAACGAACCGATCATCAGCCCTTTGACGAAATATCGTTGGAGGAACGGATAGGCGACCACGATCGGTAGCGTCGTAATGACCATCGTCGCTAGCTTGATCGATTGGGAAGTGACTTTCCGGTTGATCGCTCCTCCCGTCGCACCCAAGATCTGGTTCGAGCTGGATTGGGCGACGACTCGGTACAAGAAAGTCTGGATCGGCTGCAGATCGGCTTTGTTCGTATAAAGTAGTCCCGTAAAATAATCGTTCCATTGCCAGACGCCGTGGAACAGCGCGATCGTAGCGACGACGGGCATCGATACGGGAAGAACGATTCGGACGAAGATCAAGAAATCGTTGGCACCGTCGATCTTGGCCGCTTCCTCCAGTCCGTCCGGGATTTCCCGGAAAAACGCCAGGAAAATAATCAGATCGAAGAAACTGAACATGAACGGAAAGATGTACACCCAGAACGTATCGAGCAGGCCAAGATCTCTCAGCCAAAGATAGTTGGGAATCAGCGGGGCGCTGAAAAACAAAGTGATCGTCCCCATGATCATGTAACCGTTGCGGAAGATCAGTTCCTTGCGCGACAGGGCGTATGCGACCATCGCGGTGAAAAATACGTGGAGAACGGTTCCGATCACCGTCTTGGCTACCGTGATGCCCATCGCGGTCATAATGCCTGCGTTCTTGAATACGGTATCGTAGTTTTCCAGACTGAACTTTCGGGGTACCCAATAAATAAGGCCTCCGGTCATCGCGTCCGTCCCATCGTTGAACGAATTGACCAAGACGTACCAGATCGGGTACAAAGTCGCGAAGCACAGAATCAGCATCGCGATGACGTTAAGGTTGTCGAAAATCCATTCTCCGCGGGTTCTTCGGTCTCGCGTCCACATCGTCTTGCACCGCCTTTGCTAGAATAGGGAAGATTGGTTCATTCTCTTCGAGAAAGAATTCGCCAGTAGCAGCAGGAAGAGAGCGATAATGCCTTTAACCAACCCTACCGCGGCCGAATAGGAGAACCGCCCTTGCTTGATACCGATCTCGTATACGTAGATATCGATTACGCTGCTCGTGCTTTCGTTCAATTGGTTTTTCAGCACGAGAATTTGATCGAAATTGGAGTTGAGGATATTGCCGACGGCCAAGATGAACAGGATCGAGATCGTTCCTTTAATGCTCGGCACCGTGATGTACCTCATTCTTTGGAATCTTCCGGCTCCGTCTATCGTCGCCGCTTCGTAAAGATCGGGCGAGATACTGGAGATCGCGGCAATATAGATGATCGCCGACCAGCCGAACTCCTTCCAGATGTCCGAGGAGATAACGATCGTCCAGAAATACTTCGGCTCGCTTAAGTAGAAGATCGGTTCCTTGATAAACCCTAGTCCCATTAATACGTCGTTTATGATTCCGATATCGGCAAGCCACGTCGTCAGGATGCCGCCGAGAATGACCCAGGACAGGAAATGCGGCAAGTAAGTGATTGTCTGAACGATTCGATTAAATCTTAGCGACCGCAGCTCGTTCAGGAATAGTGCGAACAAGATCGGAATGGGAAACCCGATGACTAGCTTCAGCAAACTGATCCCTAACGTATTCCGGATGACTTGGATCATCAGATCGTCTTCGAAAATGGCTTGGAAATGTTCCCAGCCCGCCCAAGGCGCCTTCGTGTAATTGCCGATTCCGATGTACTGCTTAAACGCGATGATGATTCCGTACATCGGTAGATAATTGAACAAAATCATCCAAGCGACGCCGAGCAGCGCCATTGCCTGAAGGTAACGCTGACTGTAAAATCTACTTAAAAATCTGTTCCGTTTTCTGCCGCTCGCAGGTTTATGTACCGGGACTTGTACCTCCGCGTTCGCTTCCATGACGGCCATGCCTCCCTGCAATTCTTGTAAGCACTTTCATACAAAGTATAAAGGGTAAGCTCTAAAAAAATAAGGCGTGAAATTTTGTTTGGGGTTGCATTTTTTCGGGTTGGGACGGTTTGTCCCGACTTCGTTTGCACTTTGTCACGGGATTCGCCTAGCCAAGGCACTTTTGTGGCCTTCGTTTGCTCGCTGTCACGGGATTCGCCAAGCCAAGGCTCATCAAAAAACCGCCAGGTACCCCTGACGGTTCGGAAGACGCTTATTCTGTTAAACATACTAGCGAGACTCCCCGTAGGATTAGACGCGCAACGATTTCTTATCCGCTTGGCTCGCGGACGACGCTGCGTAACGGTAGACGAAGAACCCTGCAACGGCATAGATCGCGGCCCGAACGAAGTCCCCTAAGGCCAAATATTCGAACGGGAACAAGGTGAGGAACGCATAGATCCACAACCCGTAAGGTAAATATTTCACGTTTTTCGAGATCAAGGTCAGCCATCCGCCCACGAAAAATCCGTAATAAGCGATCAAGTATAGCGGAATATCGTTAAACAGCGTATTTAACGTATCGTAACCGGAGTACGATACGCTGCGATAGAGAATCTTCCTTACGAGTAATATTCCCGCCCCTCCGAATAGGATATGTAGATGATACGGAAGCAAAAATCGGATGAGTGGAAACGAGGTCAGGAACGTTCGGATTTCTTTCACCACAACCGCGAACTGCCGCATGAGAAATCCCTCCTTTATTACTCTATATATACAAAGGCAAGGTGATTGTAATGCCCGAAATCTTAAAGTGATCCGGCAACCCTTCCAGGGGCGAGTACAATAATCAGATTTTCTTGACACATCCCCAACTAAGGTGTAAGATAATAAATTGTAGAAGTTGTAACCCTCGGATTTTTCCACTTAATAATGGGTAATATTCCTCCGTTTCCCCACACATTCCTTAATTTCATCATTACGATCGGCTGCTGGAAGGAAACACGAATTCTCACTGGCGCGGCCACGGAGCCGCAAGAATGGTAGAGAGGTAGGGCTATCATTGTTTTCGTGAAAGTGATTCAGGAAGAATTGCGCGGTTGCGCTTCAATCATAAGACCCCCGTCGGACTTTGTCCGCGGGGGTCGTCCAATATATACCGAAAAGGCCCGCTCGGATTTTTCCGAGCGAGCTTTTTTTATTATAAAATCGATTAGTGACCTACGATAATCGGCACTTCCGCGTTCGCCGTGGAATCTCCTTCGGCTTTAACCGGTTTCTTGATCATAATTCCGAGCGCGGCTCCCGCCACGGCTACGAAGATCAGAATAAAGAACGTATGTCCGAACGCGCTCGCGAAGATCGGAAGATCCGGACCCGGCTTCTGCTGCTCGACCATCAGGTCCTGCATTCTTGTCGTCGAGATCGTGGTCAATACGGCTACCGCGAACGACATCATGACCTGCTGCGCAGCGTTCGTCAGCGACGTTACGCGGCCTACGAGATTTAGCGGGGCGGATTGGATCAAATGCGTGTTCAGCGGCATCATGAACATCCCCATCCCCGCTCCGAGCAATCCGAGCGGCAGCATAATCGCAAGCTTTCCGTCATCCGCTGAGATATTCGACAGAAGGAACGCAGCTACCGTCGTAATCGTCATCCCGACCATGACGAGCGGGCGCGCTCCGAAACGGTCGGACAGCTTGCCGCCGATCGGCATGAACAAACCGGAAGCGATCGCCTGCGGAAGCATCATCAAGCCCGCTTCCATCGGAGAATAGCCTTTAGCCTGCTGCAAGAACAAAGGAACGAGGAACAACGTTCCGAACAAAGCGATCTGGGATACCCATTGCACGACAATCCCTTTCGTGAAATTGCCCGAACGGAAAACCCGCAGTTCAAGAAGCGGATTTTTCTTATTAAGTTCCACGATAATGAACAAGATCAAAGCAACCAAACCTACGCCGATGCCGATCAACGTTGTTGGTTCGGTCCAGGTGGATTTGCCCGTCGCCGGATCGATGCCGCCTTCGGACACGCCATAGACGAGCGCCGCGAAAGCGAGAGGCCCAAGAATCATGCCCAAGGAATCGAGCGCGGCTACCATTTGGCGTTGGATGTTAGGCAGCGTACGAATGCCCAGCACCACTCCGATGACTCCGATTGGCAGATTCAGCAGGAAGATCCACTCCCAGCTGTGGTATTCAACGAGCCAGCCTGCAAGCACGGGACCGAGCGCAGGAGCGAGCAGAATCGGAATGCCCATCATGCCCATGACCGCTCCGACTTTACTCGGAGGAGCGAGACGATAAACGAAAGCCATTGAGATCGGGACGACGACTCCCCCGCCGATCCCTTGAACGATCCGGAACGCAATCAGCATCTCTGCGGTGTTGGCTAGGGCGCATAGCAGGGAGCCGATCGTGAACAAACCGATCGAGATCAGAAACACCTTCTTCGCCCCGAAGCGATCGGACAACCAACCAGCTAAAGGAATAACTGCCGCTTGCGCGAGGGCATAACCGATTACCGTCCATTGAACGAGCGACAAGTTCGGCTGGTTAAACTCTTGCTGCAGTTTGGGCAAGGCCACGTTAACGGCCGTACCGTCCAGAATGACCATAAAAATCCCAATGATGATGGCGACTAACGGCGCGAGAATGCCGCGTACGGAAATCTCGTCCGCCTTGGCCGCCGGCGTTGATGAAGTTGACATATACACGCTCCTATCCAATTAACGGGCATATCCTTCGCGCATCTCTCTCGTCCATTGACCATTTCCCAATAACAGGGGTACAATGGAGTCATATGTACGCTTTAAGGATAACCCGCTCTTATAACGGACAACTGTCCGTTTAATTATGATGTTACCGGACAAATGTCCGGTTGTCAATGATTGAATTGTAAACTTTTAGTAAAGCGAGGTGAAATGCCGTGTCCGTTCGTCGCGAACGCAGGGATGCCTTAGAAAATCGGCAATTAATACTGCAGACAGCCCATGAACTCTTCAACGAATACGGCGTACAACCGGTCAGCATGCATCAGATCGCCAAGACCGCGGGCATCGGTCAAGCGACTCTATATCGTAAATATGCCCATAAAGGCGATCTATGCCTGGATATGCTTCATGATTACGGAATTAAGCTGATGAACGAGATTAACGATTACTTAGTCCGTAACCGGGATAATCCCGCTTCGGAACGTCTGTCCGGCATCGTGGGCTTCTGGATCGACGCGATCGAGGACAAAGCGGAATTGCTGATCGAGTCCGAATCGAAAATGAAATGCGAGAACGATCGGGGTAATTTTTTTCAATCGCCTATGTATCGGTTTTCCAAAGAGAAAATGTCGGAGCTGTTAGCCGAGATTGTCGGCGACAACCAGCAACCGTCCTTCGATCCCGACATTGCGGCGCATGCGATCATCTGCTCCCTCTCTCCCGGTGGTTATTTCCATATCAAACAGGAGAAAGGATATACCACGGAGCAAATCAAGGAACACTATAGCAGAATGTGCAAGTTTTCCCCCCAATAACGGAAGCAAAGGGCTGACACCCAGGCGAGATTGATTCTACGCTCTGGTGTCAGCCCTTTTTGCGCTTCGCGGACCATTACCATTAGGCTCCGTAAGTGCTCTTCTGGCGCTCCCGGGACACGCGAAGCTTCCGCTCGAAAATAATGATAAACGCCGTGACCACCTCGACCAAGAAAAACGCTCCGAGCGCATCCATGATCACGTGTTGCTTCACGAACAACGTGGACATAATAATAAGGCTGGACATGCCCGTAATCAACGTTACGTTCCATTTGTTGCGGAATGAACTCGTCCAGACGGACCTCATTACCATATAACTCGAGAAGCAATGAATACTCGGGAAGCAATTAAACGGCTCATCCCGGTTATAAATGTACTTCATCAGCCAAGCGAACGGATCGTTGCCGACCACGGGCGGACGAGCTACCGTCGTTTGAAACACGGAATAGATCAGGTAACAGATCATCGCGCAGATGACATAGGTCATAAGCGAGCGATAATAGACGCTGACGTCTTTCTTAAAGAAATAAAATAAGCAAACGTAAATATAGAAAATCCATACCGAGTACGGCAATGCAAAATACTTCACGAAAGGAATCGCTTGGTCTACCGCCGTAGCCAAGTTGTATACTTCTTGATTCTCGATGTTGTTCGTGAGCGCGTACATCCAGCCTAATACCGGAAATACCAGCATCAACAACAGCGGTCTGTATTTTTTCCATTCTATCTTTTTTAGGTCTATCTTTTTTAGGAACACTTTCTAATCCCCCCCCTTATAATTCTATAAGGCCATTCGGTTAATCATGTTTCGGCAGATGGCTGACATAACTGTCCGATAATCGCAATAAGTCCAACGCTCGATTATATTCGTCTTCGGTCGTATCGGTAACGGCTGGCGTTCCGCCGTCGAAAGGATAAGACGCTCCATCGTCGTAATTCAATCCGGGTACGAAAATGCCTTTGTCGTTCACAAAAGATCCGGAAGGTAAATAATATCGCTGCGGGAGCAGATTATTCGTATTGTTCAGCAGATCCTGACCGAAATGAATATGTCCCTTTAAGGAAATGCCTAACAGATTCGCCACCGTCGGGAATACATCCACTTGTCCGCCCGTCTGCGGCAGCACCTTCGGCTCGGTAATCCCGGGAGCAATCACTAATAAAGGAATGTTCAACATCTCGGAAAATTGATATTTGCGGGCGTAGACGTCTTCCATCAACTTTTTCTCGTGCTCGGTTAACGAATAAATCGGTAACCCCAAATGATCCCCATAGATGACCAGCACTGTATTGTCCCATAAGCCGTTCTTCTTTAATTTATCTATGAACAGCCCGACCGAATAATCGGAATAGTTCTGCGCCTGAATGTAATCGCCAACGAGCGTATCCTTGTAGCTGTCAGGAAGCTCGAACCGTTTTTTTCGATCCGGGATGTTAAACGGATGATGCGAAGACATGGAAATGACCTGCGCATAGAACGGTTTGCCCGTCTGGCTCATCTTCAGCAATTCGTCGGCCGTCTTATCGTACAATACCTCGTCGGAAGCACCGAAGAACACGATGTCGTCATCTCCGAAAAATTGGGCATCGTAATAACGTTCGAATCCTAGCGCCTTATACAATTCCTTCCGATTCCAGAACTGCACGTCGTTCGTGTGGAACGTCGCCGTCTGGTAGCCGTTTTCTTCGAACACCTTCGGCATGCTCGGCAGAGCCAATCCGCCGTAATCTTGGGCGGCCGCGCCGTACTGAGGAATGTAGAACGATGTGTTCACGACGAATTCGGCATCAGATGTGTTTCCTTGGCCGACTTGCTGGTAGAAATGAGGAAAATAAAAATTCTCTCTCGCGAGCCGGCTCAGGTTAGGCGCGATTTCTCGCCCGTCGATCTTCCGGTCGATCAGGAAATTCTGCGCCGCTTCAAGTTGCAGGATAATCACGTTTTTTCCCTTGGCTTCTCCCCAATACAGAGGATTTGCCGAAGATTGCGTGCCTCTAAGCTTCGCGATTGCTTCCTCGGTGACGTTGCTCGGGTCCTCGACATCCTGCGTGGCGCTGGCGATGACCGCGTATGCTTCATAATTCAAAATTCCCATATTCTCGGCTTGTTTCAGTTCGTTGATGCTATCGCTATGCGTCCAGACCGTCGTCGCGCTGCCGATGAGCGACACGGAAAAAACGGCGGAAATAAGTACTCTGGACTCTTTGACTGCCAGAGAGCGCCCCCATGCTCTGTAACGCGGGCTGAAATACAGCAGCAACATGACCACGATATCGGTATAAATAAACAAGAAATAAGGATGCAGCAACGAAAATACGCTTCCTCTTACTTCTGTAACCTGATTCACCTGTTGCAACGCATGGTAAGTAACGATAACCCCGAAATATTTGTAATACATGATGACCGCAAAAAAGATCGAAGTCACGAACAAATTCACGGCCAAGTAGACGCCTAGTTTCTTTTTCGGCGCAAACCATTCGATCAGACAGAATAGCACCCAGATCGATGGGATCCCCGTTGCGAGCTGAAGCCACATTGAAGCGCTGTCGAAGACAACGATTCTAGCCAATAATATTTTCAGCACCATAATCAGGGAGAAAAAGATAAAGGGCTTGGAAAACCACACTCCGAGCCTTGAAGATTTCATGCTATTCACCCCCTGGAACCTTAATAATTATACCGAATGTTAACGCAGTGTTAAAGCCCTACATCAAGGAAGATCACCTAAAGGTTGGCTAAAGGTTGGCTAAAGAAATTCACTTCGCGTATAATGAAACAAAACTTGAAAGGGGCTGCCCCCAATGGCTATCGCATATACAAGAGCTTACGATCATATTCTGGACGATTTGTCCCGCGCCATTACGACGGTGCCGCGATTCTATGAAGCGTTCGAGATGGAAGCGACCGATTGGGAAAGCTTAACCACAGACGAACGCGAAGTGTGCATTCGCACGTTGGCCGACGACTTGTTTTACGTGCTCGGATCCGAGCATTCCGCGGAAGTCGGCATGGGCACCGCTGAATATGACTCAGGCCATTCCATTATTAAAATCACGGCTGACGATCATCTCGTTCACGTTATCTCCTTGCGGGAGTAACTCGCCCGGATCGCGCCGAACTGGAAAGCCAAATAGATGAAGAACAGTGTCAGGATCGCACCGATCCCGACCACGGAATGATTAACGGGCACATTCATCTGTCTGAGCGTCAAGTAGAGGAACAAACCGATGACCGTCAACGTGTTCTCCACGAAGTTCTGAACGGCGATCGTTCGGCCCGAGCCGATGACGGATTTGCCCTCCTCCTGCAGAATCGTGTTGAGAGGAATGAGGAAAATCCCGCCCATCACGCCAGTGATGAACAGCAACGTCACCGTCAGCCAGATTTGATGCGTGAAGTTGGCGGCCATCACGGCGCCTACCATCGCAATCCCGTAGAAAAACCCCCGATACAGCCTGCCTTCCGGCACGAGCTTAGGCGTCAGCCAAGCGCTGGCAACGACGCCGAGCGCTGTCACGCCGATGATCATCGATTGCTGATCCGTATCCACGATTCCCAGGTTAAGCGGCAGCCAGGCGATAAGCGCGATGCGGAGTACCGAGGCCGTCAGCCAGAAGGCCCCCGTCCCGATCAGCGAGAAGCGGCTTCTGCGATTGCGGAACAACTTGACGACATCTTGGAAAAACTGCCCGGAAGCTTCCCGATACCGTATGCTCGGATTCCCTTGTCTGGCCGGCACGAGAAACGTCATTGCAAGCGATAGCAAATAGATAAACAAACAGACGATAATGGCCGGCAAGTCGGAACGCGCGGCCAGGAAACCTCCCGCTACCGTTCCAAGCAGAATCGCAAGGATCGTCGAACCCTCCACTTGCGCATTCGCCCTCAGAAGCTCTCCCTCCGTCTTGGTCAACTCCGATAGAATGCCGTATTTCCCCGGAGAGTAGACGACAGCCCCGACTCCGACGAAAAAGTAACAAAGAGCCGGAGGAAGCCCGATCAGCAACAGCAATATACCTGTCGCCTTAAGCGTATTGCCAAGCAATAAAACATGCGACTTCGCCTTTTTGTCCGCGAATGCTCCGACGATCGGCGCTAGAATCACGTAAGCGATCAAAAACGCCATCTGTATATATGTAACCATCCCATCGGGGTCCGAAGCCCCTTGTCTCTTGACCAACCCCACGATTAGGAAAAAATTCAGATTGTCCGCGAACGCGCTTAGAAACTGCGTCCATACGACCGCGTTCAGCGGCGATATTTTTCTCTTTAAATCAAACAATATTTCCCACCCTTTCCTGTCAGCCCCCCTATTATACTCCTTCCCGACGATTTCGTCCTCATTCTATGTCACTTTTTACATAGGAATTCAGGCCGTGCGATCGGATTGACAATCGTATCGCTGGAAAGCTATGATGAAAACAATTGATAATGATTATCAGAATCAGGGTTGGGATGGGATCGCATTGGATCTTTCATTTATAGAAGACCACTTTCATATCTCCGCGACAGGCTTGGAAAGTTCGCTCCTCTCGGTGCCTGCTTCCCAACTGCTTGAAGCCTCGTCGATGCGTGACGCGCTTGAGAAGGACTCTTCGATCATCAACGGGGTCGGTCTGGAGCTTGCCGTCTCTCACTTCGGTCTCGCTTTTTTCGGACTCGCGGCAAGCCAACTCATCGTCATGTCCCGGTATAACCGGATTCTCGATTTATCCATAGACAATCTGACCATGCAGATCGAAGACCGCGCCCCTTACCCCGCCATCGTTTTCATATATCACGAATTACGTTGGACGGAACTGCCCGAAGAAGGCCGGGAAAACGCCGTTAAGGCTGAATGGACCCGGTATTTCCGCAATACGCTTAATCCGTTGATCGAATCGGCCGCGTCCGCCGCGGGTTTGAAGCCTGCGCTCATCTGGAACCAATACGGCGCGCGGATCTTATACGTCCTGAGCGTGCTTAGGAAAACCGTTCCGGAAGGCGCGATGAAACAAACGATCGAAGATGATTTTCGGCTGCTCACCAGTTTGCCTGGCGAGACCTTTAACCGGCGGAAAAACCCTTTCGACCATTCGCCTTGTTACCTCGACAGCCCATACGAGCCCGGGGGCAAAATCATGATCCGGTCGGGATGTTGCATGTATTATAGACGAGAAAGCGGAACCAAATGTTACAATTGCCCGATTCTAAAGGACCGGGAACGCGCCGAAATGAAGGCACGCATCGAAGCGGAGCGGGAAAAAGAGTCCGTATCGTGAGACAGAGGGGAGTATAGTTAGGTTTCGCCGGACTACAGACGCTCGTACCCTCATTTTGCACGATCTAGTTAGGTTTCGCCGGACTACAGACGCATGTACCCCCATTTTGCGCGATCTAGTTAGGTTTCTCCGGACTACAGATGCTCGCAACCCCCATTTTGCACGGTCTAGTTAGGTTTCTCCCAAGCGTGTTGATTAACCAGATGATGGGAGAGGAAACACCATGTGGTTAGCCACATAAATCACCCATTCCGGGGGTAATGTCTGTAGACTAAATAAGCGATCAAAATCGGCAAACGTCAACCGTGCGCTCCAATGGACGGTTGCGTTTCCTTGATCGAACACGTATTTTAACAGGACGTAAACGATTAACGCCGTATACAACTGACCATATACCGCATTTGGTGTCGTACCGAACAGTTTGGGGACGTTCAAGTGTTGCTTAATCCAGCGAAAAAACACTTCAATCTGCCATCTGCTCTTGTAGATCTCAGCGATTCGTTCTGCCGAGTGCCAGTGCAGATTCGTCGCCAGAATGACCGGATTTCCGTTGGGATCTTTTAGAGTCACCACTCTGAAACGGTGCTCGGAGAGCGCATAGTTTTTCCCCAACTGACAAGTAAAATCTTGTTCAATCGTTCCTAAAAACGGGGTTTTACGCTCTCTGGGGAGCACCTCGCAGAATGTTGTATTATCGCGCAGTCGAATCACAAAATATTGCCTATTTTTCCGCACTTCATAATCATCGAAGAGCTTGTGCTTTCCATAAGCCCGATCTGCGACCAAAATAAATCTGGGATCCAACAGTTTCGGGCAACTCTTCAAGTCGGGCTCATTTCCTGTGGTTTCAGTAACGCGGTGTACCTCCCCGCGATCTGCAAGAAACGCGACGTGTAGTTTCACGCCTGCTTTTTGACCTTGGAGGGGCGCCCAAGGAAGTCGTCCTCTACCGACTGTGATTTGGGTAGAGTCCACGATAAGCAGTTCCTTGGGAATCCCTAGAGCCCGTCGGGTCCTGCGATTACACAATTCAATCATAAGGTTCAACAAACGCTGGAATATTTCGAAGGGAACGTCTTTGGCTTTTTTGGAGAGAGTAGAATAGTCCGCCGGCTTTTGCCCACTAAGCGTCATTCGTTTTTCGCCGTCTCGATATCCGTCCCATTGCTGAATCGTCGCTTCACTCAGAAACAGGAACAAACGATAAACCGTGAAATTTCTGGCAACATCCACGTATCCGACTTCTTTAAGAACAGATTCTACCTTTTCTTTAGGGATTACCGTTTGCATGATTCTCCATAATGGAGTAGACTTTTCAAGAAGGCCGCCTCATTTCGGTGTTTGTAGGGGTACAAACACTTTACCGAATGGGCGGCCTTTTTTCTACTTTTTTTGGCTAATCAACACGCTTGGGTTTCTCCGGACTACAGATGCTCGCACCCCCATTTTGCACGATCTAGTTAGGTTTCGCCGGACTACAGATGCTCGCACCCCCATTTTGCGCGATCTAGTTAGGTTTCGCCGGACTACAGACGCATGTACCCCCATTTCGCACAATCTAGTTAGGTTTCGCCACAATCCTTTAGACCCCCTACCCGGGCTTATGCGGACGTCTGTCCACAACCGAAGTCCTATTCAAAATACAACTTAAGACCGCGCCAAAGCCCATGAATATTAGGCTCGCCGCCCGTTTCCGAGCCGATTGAATTATGTTTAGCTTATATAGTCGTCAAAAGGCAACTAGAATACAGGAGGATTTTCATGCATCGCTTGTCAGTCATTACTTTGATCATCGCGTTTCTCGGCACGGGTAACGCAGCCTATGCGCAACAATCGAACAGTGCGCCATTCAAGGACATCAAGGGCCATTGGGCCGAAAAAACGATCACGGAAATGGTTTCTAAAGGCATCCTCGACGGGTATCCGAACGGAACCTTCCGCCCGGACGAGCCGGTAAAGGTCGACCAATTCATCAAAATGCTTGTCCTGTCCTACTCGAACCTCCATCAGAACGGTGAACGGAGCTGGAACCCGTCGTTCTTTCAGAGCTTGAGCACGGAGAACCAAACGATACTGAAGCAGGATTATCGCTACTACAATTTCAAGCCTGCCACGGCCGGCTACTGGGCGAAGCCTTACATCGACGTGGCCAGCGATTTGCACTTCTTGAACAAAAGCCGTTACAGCGACTTCCAAAGCGATATGACGAGGGAAAACGTGGCCGAGGTGCTCTTCTATACACTGCAGGAAACAGAGTTCCTGGAGGATTCCCAGTTCAGCCTTGGACTGGCTCAATCCTACGGCGATCTGATGAGCGCAACGGAACGGGAGCGGAAATTCATTGCGGAGGCATTGGCGAAAGGAATCATGCAAGGATATCCGAACGGTTATTTCGGCGTCGGGGATAAAGTAACGCGAGCGCAATCACTTGTCCTGCTTAACAGACTGACGGAGAAGACGAAGCGAATCGAAGTGAAAGCTTCCGCCCGGGACGATCTGCAGCTTGCCGTTCCTACTGTCGGCGGAGGCTCAAAAATCGTCGTCTTCCCGGATCGAAGAATGCGGGATGCCTATGACGCGCTTAAACAATCTGGAGCGTTGCGCGGCTCGAACCAGGACCTTTTGGATACAAGGCTTCGCCTGTTCAAGGATCAGAAGGAAAAGGAAAGCGTTCTGAGTTCCTCTTCTTCCGGAACGGCCAAAGTACAGGAAGAGGTTTCAATATGGCTGGATCCGCAATACAATACTTACGGAATTACGATCCGGCTTCGCGACGGAACGCTTGCCCGAAATCAAGAGGCCGTCGAGACGTTCTCCGATTATTTGTTCGGCTACAATTCCGCGACGTTCCGCAAATGGTTCAACGAGGTTTGCGTCAGCGTGGAATCGGGAACAAAAGTATCTTCGAAACAAGTCGAGATCGGCGGCGACACGGTCGACATCCGCATCGACTCCTCCGCGAAGACCGTCGTCTTCTCGATTGCCAAGAGAGCATGAATCGCGAAAACGCCGCATAAACAAAAAAGATGCTCTCGGCAGAAGCCGGGAGCATCTTTTTACAGGACTTACAGCTTAACAACGTTCTCCGCTTGTGGTCCGCGGTTGCCTTGTACCACGTTGAATTGAACGCGTTGGCCTTCGTCCAAAGTTTTGAAGCCTTCACCCGTGATCGCGCTGAAGTGCACGAATACGTCGTTACCGCCTTCAACTTCGATGAAACCGAAGCCTTTGTCTGCATTGAACCATTTTACTGTACCTTCTTGCATATTTTTCACCTCCAAATACAATTGCCTCATGATCTTTTTTATTCATACGAATAAAAAATCCACAAAACGGCAGGGTTAACTTTCAAAATGATAACCCTTTCCATTTTGTGAATTCAGGTCACGATTTCGATGAGTCTTACTATAGCAGTTTCCAATGCAAAAAGCAAACCTTATCTCTCCATTCTCATATTTAAAACTTTTGGAAGCCAACAAATAGTATTACCTTCATTTGTCCGATTATTCTCCTATCGTCGATTATCCTTCAAACATTTTACGTTATACTGGCAATAGGAAATGGAGCGTGAGAGCATGTCTATATCCGAAAGCACCGTCGTCCGGCCGTTCGACTGTCCCGATACTTGCAGTTTAAACGTGAGAATGAACCAGGGCACAATTGTATCCATAGACGGCAATCCCGATCATCTGATGTATCCCTTGCGCAGATGCCGAGAAGTTGCAGGGCTGGCTTGAGCGCCCTCTCGTCATTGTCGCTTTTTGCAACAATGAGAGGCCCACACACTGAAAAACCCTCGTCATTGTCGCTTTTTGCAACAATGTGAGGCCCACACACTGAAAAACCCTCGTCATTGTCGCTTTTTGCAACAATGAGAAGCCAACACACTGAAAAACCCTCGCCATTGTTGCTTTTTGCGACAATGAGGGGCCGATACACTGAAAACCCCACGCCATTGTTGCTTTTTGCGACAAGGGGTGGGGTTTTGTGCGTTTAGCGACTTATTATTGCTCCGGCCAAGGGACAAGCGCCGAGTGCTGCGTTACCGTGTGGAGATCCCGCCAAGTCCGGTTGAGCGGATGGTCTTCCATCAGCGCCGTCATGCCGAGCAGCAGAAATATCATATTCGTATATACTAATGTGTTTCTTGCCAGCGTCCGGCATACGTTCTGGACGTCGGCCTGCTCGGCTTCCCCCATCTCCCCTTTGCCCTTGAAGGTTTCCCATGTCCTCTCGACGGTTCCGTAGAAAATCTCCGCATCGGCTTCAAGCAACCGCGCTTGCTCACCGATCACCCGCTGCAGAATATCCGTACGCCCCGGACGGGTCGTTTCCCACTCCCGTCGCTTCGATTCTGCGAAAGCTTGCGCTTCCTCGATGAAATGTCGGCAGATGCCGAGGCTTACCGCGGCGAAGGAAGTTTGCGCAAACGGCATGAACGGATACCGGAATATCGGATCGTTATAATTCGGCTCGCTCATAATACTGAATGTGCGATCCGCCGGCACGAACGCATCCTTGACCTCGATCGTATGGCTATCCGTCCCTTTCAAGCCGAACGCGTTCCAATCATGAATCACGCTCACCTGCTCCGGCAGAAAAGCGAACGACCGGATTTCTTCGCCCGCTCCCGGTTCGCCGCCCTCGATCCGGCAATTGGCTGTAAATAAACTGGCGAAAGTCGATCCGCTGCAATATTTCCACCGCCCGTTTACGACATACCCGCCTTCCGTTCGCCGCGCGGTTCCGCTAACTTGGCCGCTGCCGGCGACGACCGCATTGGCGACGCCGAACAGTTCCTTGGCTTGGCTCGGTGGCAGCGTCGCCGAGAAAAAGCCGCCGCCCGATCCAATCGTCACGAGCCATCCGAAGCTTCCGTCGATTCCCGATGCTTGTTCGAAAACGCGCAGCGCCTCCGGAAGAGGCATTCCTAAGCCGTTCAACTCTTCGGGTACGAACAGCTTGAACAACTTGGTTTCGTATATATACGCCAACAGCTCCGGCGTCAACCTTCCATCATTAATGCTCGCGTTATCGCGGACTTGTTGCTTGATTGTTTCAGGAATGCTTATGCTCATGATCAATTCCTCTTTTCTTATATAAACAAAAGTTTTTCCAGTGGACAAATGTCCAGATATCCATTAGGATAGAAATAAGAACAACAACGAACTTCATCATCATCGAAAGGAGAATCGGACAATGGACCGTGAGCGGCAAATCATGGAGTTGATTCGCCATAACCCCTTTATCTCTCAGAACGAAATCGCCGCGAGCGTCGGCATTTCCCGATCGGCCGTCGCCGGATATATCGCCACGCTGACGAAACGGGGCGTCATTCGAGGCCGCGCCTACGTCACCGCCGAAGAGAACACGGCGCTCTGCATCGGAGGCGCCAATCTAGACAGCAAAGCGGCCGCCAAGCAACGGATTCGGCCCGGTTCCTCCAATCCCGCCAACGTCAAAGAATCATGCGGCGGCGTCGCCCGCAACATCGCGGAGAACTTGGCCCATCTGAGCTGCTCCGTTTCCTTGCTGACTGTCGTCGGCGATGATCAAGCCGGGCAATGGGTACTGAAGGAAACAGCCCAAACCGGCGTCAACACCGGACTTGCACAAGTGCTACCCGGCGAGAAGACGGGAACGTACACCGCGCTTCTGGACGTGGACGGCGAGATGTTCGTCGCTTATGCCGATATGGACATCTACGACAAGTTTGCTCCACGCATTTTGCAGGAGAAATGGTCACATGTCGCCGCGTCAAAGCTCGTCATCGCAGATACGAACCTGCCCGCGGAGACGTTAAGCGAACTCGTGCAACGATGCCGTGAAAGCTCCCTGCCGCTGTTCGTCGATCCCGTCTCCTCGGAGAAAGCCAAGAAACTCCCCGCAGACCTAAGCGGGGTCACCACGATCTTCCCCAATCTGGAGGAAGCGTTCGAACTGGCCGGCGCCGCCCGCGAGAGTGAGCCGGATTACGCGAAGCTCGCACGGGCCATTCACGAACGGGGAGTCCCCCACGTGTTTATTACGGCCGGTGAACAAGGCGTCTATTATTCCGAAGCGCCGGGCGACCGTCCCCCTTTGCTTATTCCGCCAATCCCGACGGAAGTCGTCGAGGTGACCGGAGCGGGCGACGCTTTCGTCGCGGGAGTCGCTTACGGATTTCTGCATGACCGAACCTATGAAGAGGCTTGCCGTCTCGGCCTTGCCGCTTCACATCTGACGCTAAGAACCGCCGAATCCGTATCGGCGCAATTAAACGAGCAAACGCTCGAACAAACCCTAAAGGAGAGCTGAACCATGAACGCAAACCAAGCCAGCCAATATCTCACCTTTACCGACGAAGTCAAGGATGCCCTTGCGAACAACAAACCGATCGTCGCGCTCGAGACGACGATTATTTCCCACGGCATGCCGTACCCGCAAAATATCGAGATGGCGCGCAAGGTCGAACAGATCATCCGCGACAATGGCGCAGTGCCGGCTACAATCGGCCTCTTGGACGGACGCATCAAGATCGGTCTGAACGAGCAAGAGCTGGAAGCCTTCGCGACGAACAAGCAAGTCGAGAAGGTTAGCCGCCGCGACTTCCCATATATTCTCTCTTCCGGCAAGATCGGCGCGACGACGGTTGCCGCCACGATGATCGGCGCTGCGCTCGCTGGCATCGAAGTGTTCGCGACCGGCGGCATTGGCGGCGTCCACCGCGAAGGCGAGACGACGATGGACATCTCCGCAGACTTGACGGAACTGGCCCACACGAACGTCGCCGTCGTCTGCGCAGGCGCCAAATCGATTCTCGACATCGGCCGGACGTTGGAATTCCTGGAAACGCACGGCGTTCCCGTCGTTGGCTACAAGACGGACGAATTCCCATCCTTCTACGCGAGAGAAAGCGGCTTCGGCGTTGACTTCCGTCTGGACGAGCCTGCCCAAGTCGCCGACGCGCTGCGGAAGAAATGGGAGCTAGGTCTTAATGGCGGCGCGATTATCGCCAACCCGGTTCCGGAAGAATCCGCGCTCAAGCATGCCGAGATCGAAAGCGTCATCCAGCAGGCGCTGGACGAAGCCAAAGCTCAGAACATTACCGGTAAAAAAGTAACCCCGTTCCTGCTCGCCCGCATTAAAGAGCTGACGGGCGGCAAGAGCCTGGAGACGAATATCGCCCTCGTCTACCACAATGCCCAAGTCGCGGCTCAGATCGCCGTCGCACTCAAAGCTTAATCGCGCGAATAATCCAAGCGGCCTCCGGCCTCCCGCTTCAAAGCGGGTTGACCCGGACGGCCGCTTGTTTGCCGCTAAGCTGAATGCCGGTCTCCTTGCGGCCGACTTCCGCAAGCTCCTTCAGCATCTGCTCAAGCAGTTCCTTCGCCTTCTGCCCTTCCTTGCCTTGAATCTTCACGACGAACTGCACCGCATCTCCCGAAGCGAGCAGCTTCTCCGCTTGCCTTCTCTTCGTTTCGTAATCATGGTCCTCGATGTGCGGCGTGAGCCGGATTTCCTTCAGCTTCGGCGGTTGCGCCGCCCGGCGCTCGTCTTGCTTTTCCTTCGCCGCTTCCTGCTTGGCTTTGCCCTTAGCAACCAGCTTGCATGGGGGAGGACTGCTGAACAGCGACGTGCAGACGAGATCCGCCTTCAGATTGCGCGCCATGTCCAGCGCCTCTTCTCTCCCAACGATGCCCAAGTCCTCTCCGTTCAGTCCGGTAAGCTGCACTTCCGCCGCTTTTATTTTCTCGTTCAGAATCATTCGTATGTCCTCCGCATGTTAGCGAACATCGGTAATGTCCGCAATGTAGGGCCACTGGATCCCCGCCGCGAACGAAGCGGCGAAGAGAACCGCCGTCAAAGCCGCAAACGCGATATCCCGGTAAGTGAACCCGATAATATAATAATAGGTTCTCTTGGCGCCCCCGGCAAATCGCTTCGCCTCCATCGCGACGGCGATCCGATGTGCGCGCCGGATGCTTTGCGCAAGCAGCGGAATCGCGTATCTATGCCATGTGCGGTAGATCGTCATCAGCTTGCCCTGCTTCTTCATGCCTCTGATTTTCAGCGCGTGGCGCAGCGTCTGGAACTCCTCGACGAGAATCGGGATCATCCGCATCGCGGCCAGGAAGCTGTACGCGTATTTCGGCGGCAGCTTCGCCTTCTGCATAAGCGCGTAGAACAGATCGACCGGACGCGTCGTCAAACCGAACAGCAGCCCGACGGCTGCCATGCTCAGTGCCCTGAAGCCGAGGTGCAGCCCGCGATAGAAGCTTTCTTCGGTAATGTTGACGATGCCCCACTTGAACCAAGGCGTCTCCCCGCTACCGAAAAACATCATGCCCGTCGTCGAAGACACGAATACGAGCAAGAAGGGCGATGCGTACAGAAGCAGCCTTTTCCAAGGATGGCCCGACCAGATCAGCAGCAGCACAGACCCGATCGCCACGTTGATCATAACGCTGAAGTCGTGAATCAGAATAATCGCGAAAAACCATAGAGAGAACAGAACGAGCTTCACGACCGGATTAACGCGATGCAGCCATGTTCGCCGGTGTGGAAACGTCAATTGCATGCGTAAGCCTCCCTTCCCGAACGCGCCACAGCTTCGTGCAATAACGCTCGACGATACGCGGATCGTGGGTCACCATCACAATGGCCATGCCTTCCGCCCGCAGCCGTTCCAGCAGGTCTAGCATCGCGAACGTATTGCGCGCGTCCAGCCCGAACGTCGGCTCATCGAGCAGCAGCAGCCGCTGCCCTCGGATAATCGCGGAGGCTACGCTAAGCCGGCGCTTCTGCCCCATCGAAAGCTGATACGGGTGGCGGTCCGCCGACTCCAGCAATTGCAGCGCATCCATAAGATCCGCGCTTCTCGCCCGCCGCTCCTCGAGGGGGACGCCGTCGACCGCAAGCGAATATTCGATTTCATCGCGTACGGAGTGCGTGACGAATTGCAGCTCCGGATTCTGAAAAACGAACGCCGCATGTTCGGCCAGATGCTCGACCTTCTTCAACTCCCGCCCGGCGACTTCGCAAACCCCCTCGGTCTTGATCAGCCGCATGATCGCAAGCAGAAGCGAGCTCTTGCCCGCTCCGTTATCGCCCATAATGCCGATCCAATCGCCGGGATAGACGTCCGCCTGCTCCGCCTCGATGACCACAACCGACCCGCGAAGCCCGCGATAACGTTCCATCGCCAGCAGCGGAGGCACATCCGGAGCGGGAAGCGGAGATCGCCGGAGGCTTGGTCGGTCATCCCAAATGCCCGGATACCAGACTCCGTAACGATCCAGTTCCTTCTTGCGCAACGAAATGACCTCTCTTGCTGCACCGTCCGCGACCACTTCGCCCGCAGGGCCGATTACGACGATCCGGTCGAACAAGTCGATGATCCCTTCGATCTTATGCTCGACGACGATCAAAGTCATCCCATCGGCTAAGGAACGGATCGTCTGCCATACTTGTTCCGTCCCTTCCTCGTCGAGAAGCGCCGTCGGTTCGTCCAGAAACAGCACCTCCGGCTCGGTCGCCAGCGCGGAAGCGATCGCCAGACGCTGCTTCATCCCTTGAGAGAGCGTCTGAATCGGCACGTGAGAATCCGGTAAGCTCAGCCCAACCTGGCGTAGATGCCTCTCGATCCGGGCGGGCATATCCTCTCTCGGCACCTGCAGGTTCTCCAGCACGAACGCCAGCTCTTCGTCTACATAAGGCATGCAGAACTGCGTATCCGGGTCCTGGAAAACGTAGCCCCATCGCTCCGGCACGATAACCTCGTCCGCGATCATGGGGACTTCAATCGACCCCGGAATCAAGCCGCTGAGCACTTGAAGCAACGTCGATTTGCCGCAGCCGCTCGGCCCTAGCAGCAGCGCGTGTTCTCCGGGGCGAAAAGCAAGAGAAACGCCTTTGAACAACAAGGCGTCCTCTCCCGCGAATTTAAGCTTCAGATTCGTTACCCCTGCGGCGATCTTCTGCGTCATGCGCGGTTCAGCGCGTCGAAATCCTGCTTCGAGGCCGGCCGCAGCACCTTCGTCACGCCTGTCAGCTCCAATGCTTTGGACAGATAGTAGGCGAGAATGCCGGCGATCACGACGCTTCCGATCACCCTTAATCCGATGAGCAGCGTGTAGTTCCATGCGCTTAGTTCTTTAATGTAGCCGTATCCGAAATCCAGCACCAGCGATCCGGCTGCCGCTCCGATCGATGCCAAGGATACGACCCAGACCGAAGCATTGCGATATAGGAACAGGGCAAAAATAATCTCCGCTCCCAGCCCCTGCAACAGTCCGTACCATAACGTCGAGATCCCCCACTCGCTGCCGAGCAGCGCGCTTACGCTGGCCGCCGCGACTTCCGCCAGTACCGCCACGCCCGGCTTGCGGATAAGCAGAAACGCGAACGTGCCAGCCAAAAACCACATGCCGTACACCGTCTGTTCGGCATGCACCCCGATCGGCTTCACGACATCGTACATCGGCCCCCATACTTTGTAGATGATTCCGAAAACGACCGCGATCACGATCGTGACCAGAATATCGGTCAGCTTTAATCCCCGGGACTTCGTCCCTTGTCCGGCTCTCGCCATAGCCCAACAACTTCCTTTCTACGATTGGTTTGAAAATGCCTTGAATGCAAGAAAGGGTAAAATAAAAAGCCCGCCCAATAAGGCAGGGCAGGCTAGCGCACGGCATCAGAAGATACACGACCAAAGTTGTCTCTACGCTGGCATTACCCAGATCAGATCGACGGTCAGCGGCATACGGCCGCAATCTCAGCCTGACTTCATCAAGCACCCGTTTCTTTGCGATTCAATTAAGTATAACTTATCTTATCGGCACTCTTTTGGCAATACGTTCTTTGAAGCCGGGAATTAACACGGTCTTAACCGTTCATTGACGCGGTGATCATATTCGACTGATAGATTGGGACAAGGAGGGATCGGGATGAATGAATTGGAAATGGGATCCGCGGCGGCTTTGCAGCCTGTTCTTACTAGCGACAGCTACGGATGGGACAAGCTTCAGGTTTCGCAATGGTACAGCCCGCAGCAAGCCTTCGCCCCGTCGCCGGAAGCCAAATACGTGGTCGGCATTCACTGCACGGCTTATTACGAGAACTTTTATACGATTCATATCGCTCCTTACAACGAGAGCCTTCTCTGTCCGTGGGGAAGAACATCGCTCTATTTTCTGAAGATCGAGATGAAGGCGTCGATCATTGAAGAAATCGCCCGCGAGTCCGGCTTTCTGACAGAAGGCCAGATCCAACTGCAACGCCAATTCCACGTCAAAGATTCCAGGTTGCTGCAGCTTGGGCTCTGGATGCTGGAAGAATTGCAAAATGGCGGGACCAAAGGGAAGCTCTACAGCGATTCCCTTGCCCACATGTTCATCATCCATCTGCTTCAGCATTATTCCTCCGTCATCCCTCAGCATGCGAGCGCCAAGGCGCTGGCCAACCAGGAAATCTATCAAGTGGTTCAATATATGCGGGAGCATCTGGAAGAAGATATTCAACTGTCGGATCTCGCTTCCAGAGCCAGCATGAGCCAGTCTCATTTTATTCGCGTATTCAAACAGCAGACCGGCTACACGCCCCATCACTTCCTGATTCGCTTGCGAATCGAACGCTCCAAATTTCTGATCCGTTCGGGCAAAGTCGGCTTGAAAGAAATCGCCGCCCAAGTCGGCTTTGCCGACCAAGGCCATTTTACCCGCGTATTCAAGCGCGAGATAGGCCTGACGCCTAAGCTGTACGCCTATCAAATCTCCTCCAAGCCCAGCCATGCGTTTTTTTGACGAACGCACCAAATGAGAGTTTTATACAACGAAAGAGGGATTTTGTTCAATCGAACCGCAACCCTGCGACCCTAGAATGAGAATGAAGGAGGCGCGAGGACGCCTGCTACAACTTTCTAGGAGGAGAGGAACATGAAGGCGTAACGCCGGGCGGAAGCTCATGGATCTTGAAGTTCACATCTCAACCCAAAAAGGAGCTATTCGATATGCTTAAGCAAACCAAACCTCTCTTGTTGCTCGCAGCCTCTCTGATCGCGCTGGCCGGCTGCGGCCAAACGAATACCGACTCGACCCAAAAAGGATCGGATGCGGGCGAAAGTCAGCCATCCGCCGTTGCAAGCGCAAGCCCGAGCCCGTCGGCAGCCGACGAAGAAAAGCCGGTCGAAATCACGTTCTACTACCCGGTCAACGTAGGCGGTCCGCTTACGAAGGTCATTGACGAGATGGCGAGCCGCTTCATGGACAGCCATCCGAACATCAAAGTCAACCCCGTCTACACGGGCAACTACGGCGACAATACGGTGAAAATCCAAGCGGGCGTTCAAGCCAAGCAGCCGCCCGACGTGGCCGTCATGATGTCCACCGAGCTGTACAGCATGCTGGATATGAACGCCATCATTCCTTTGGACGACTTTATCGCACAAGATTCCGAAATCCAAATGGACGATTTCTATGAGGCGTTCCTGGAGGACACGCAAACCGAAGATAAGACGTACAGCCTGCCGTTCCAGAGAAGCACGATCGTCATGTATTACAACAAGGAAATGTTCAAGGACGCGGGACTGGATCCGGAGAAGCCGCCGGCAACCTGGGATGAGCTCGTCTCGTACGCCCAGAAGCTGAACAAAGATGGCCATGCCGGACTGGAGATTCCCGGCAACGACGATTCCTACTGGATGTTCCAAATGCTTGCAAGGCAAAACGCGACTGACCCTAAGCAAAATATTATGTCCTCGGACGGCAAAAAAGCGATGTTCGACACGCCGGAGAACGTTGAGGCGCTGCAATTCTGGCTTGATCTGTCCCGCAAGCATAAAGCGATGCCGGAAGGCGTTATCGATTGGGCGACCGTGCCGACCGACTTCATCGAAGGCAAAACGGCGATGATGATGCACACGAGCGGCAACCTGACGAACGTGAAGAACAACGCCAAATTCGAGTTCGGCGTCGCCTTCCCGCCCGCTCGCAAGCAATTCGGATCGCCTACGGGCGGAGGCAACCTGTACATCTTCAAGGATACGTCTCCGGAGAAGCAGGCCGCAGCCTGGGAATTCGCCAAATACATGACCGCCCCCGAGCAGGCGGCGCAATTTAGCAGTTCGTCCGGATACGTCGGCGTTCGCAAATCGGCGTACGATACGGAAGCAATGAAGGCATACACCGCTGGCTTCCCGCAAGCTCTCGTCGCCCGTGATCAGCTCCAATACGCGTTCAGAGAGCTGTCGACCCATAACCACGGCAAAGTATCGACCGCGATCACGAATCAGATTCAAGCCGCCTTGGCCGGACAGATCGATGCGGCTGGAGCACTCAAGAAGGCGCAGGAAGAAGCGGATCGGGCACTGGCTCCGTTCAACAAATAAGGATCCTTCAAGCTGCCGATCTTGCGTACGGAAAGAGCTACGACAGGTCTCCCCTGTGGCCAAGGCTCCTTCCGTACGCGGATTTTCCTTGCCGCCACGGGAGTCGTTCAATAGGAAGGAATGAAATACATGCCTATCGGATGGAGCGAAAAGCTGAAACGCAACGGATTCGGGTGGAGCCTCGTTCTGCCCTCGCTTCTGTTTCTGGCTTTGTTTACTTATTACCCGATGTTGAAATCCGTTTGGCTCAGCTTGCACGAGAAAAATCTGGCCGTCTCCGAGCCGTTGTTCGTCGGCTTCGACAACTACGTCCAACTGCTGAAGGATCCTGTCTTCCGGCAAGTGTTCGGCAACAATATCGTTTTTGCCGTCGGCACCGTTCCGCTCTCGATCGTCCTGGCTTTCCTGATGGCGTTGTTCGCCGACAAGGCGATCAAGGGACGGGGACTCGCAAGATTGGCATTCTTCTATCCGAATATGATTCCGATGATCGCCGTGGCGAACATCTGGTTGTTTTTGTATACGCCGCACTTCGGTTTGTTCGCGAAGCTCGCCGCCTGGATAGCCGATCAACCCGTGAATCTGCTGGGCAGCCCGGACACGGTCATGGGGGCTTTAGTCTTCATGATGGTGTGGAAGGAAGCCGGCTACTTTATGATCTTCTATTTGGCCGGCATGCAGCAGATTCCCAAGGACCTGTACGAAGCCGCCGCGGTAAGCGGCCTCGGAACGGCCGCCTCCATCAGACGGATTACCGTTCCGCTCACGATGCCGACGACGCTGTTCGTCTCGGTGGTCGCCATTACGAATGCGTTTAAGCTTGTGGACCACCTGTGGATCATGACGAAGGGCGGTCCGAACAATTCGAGCAATCTGCTGCTTTATTACATTTACGATACGACATTCAATTTTTACGACCAGGGGATGGCCGCCGCGATGACCGTCATCATGATCGTATTGCTGCTGCTCGTATCCTCCCTGCAGTTTTTGCGGTGGGATCGTAAAATCCATTACGAATAGGACGGGCCTTCTATGGATAAACCGATCAAGATGCCCTTGCTGCTCAATCGAAACGCTCGCAAAAGCGGTGAAGACCGCCTCGTTTCCAGCAAAGCACGAGCAAAGCGAAGGGCGCAACAAGCTTTCTGGCACGGTATTGGCTTCGGCTTCGCCGCGCTGTGGATCATTCCGATCCTGTGGGTCGCCAGAACGGCATTTATGCCGAAGGAAGCCGGGATTTCCTCCACCTGGTCGTGGGCCTGGACGTTCGACAACCTCGTTCGGGTATGGCATGCCGCGCCGTTCGGACAGTTTCTATGGAACACGGTGATCGTATGCGGCGGTGTCCTTGCGGTTCAGCTCGTCACGCTCACGCTCGCGGCTTACGCCTTCGCGCGAGTGCGCTTTGCCGGCCGCGATCTCGTGTTTTTGCTGTTTCTGCTCCAGATCATGATTCCGCCCGACATTCTGATCTTCTCCAATTATCAGGTGCTGAGCGAATTCGGACTGCTGAACACGAAGGTAGGCATCATGCTGCCGTATTTCGCTTCCGCTTTCGGCGTATTTCTGCTCAGACAAGCGTTCAAGCAATTGCCCTACGAATTGGAGGAGGCCGCTCTTGTGGAGGGGGCTTCGAGATTGCGCATATTGTCCCGAATCTACGTACCGCTGTCCCGCCCGATCTACGTTTCGTTCGCGATCGTGTCCGTCAGCTTTCACTGGAACGACTTTTTGTGGCCGCTTATTGTGACCAACTCCGTGGACAACCGGCTCCTGACCGTAGGACTGGCGATGTTCGCCAAGTCTACCGAATCGGGGGCGCAATGGACGGACGTAAGCGCGGCCACGCTCATCGTTTCTGCGCCGCTCATGATCGGATTTTTGCTGTTCCAACGCAAAGTCATCGGAAGCTTCATGCATTCCGGAATTAAAGGATAAGGAGCCGAACAGATGAAGCTGGCTATCATCGGAGATTTGCACTACCCGGACGAACTGCTCAGCCAAGCACAGTCGACGAAGGAGGCCCGCGACGCGTTCTACTCGTACTTCTTAGACCGCTTTCTGTCTATCGAAGCCGATTATTATATCTCTATCGGAGATTTGGCGCACTTGGGAGAGTTTAGCGAGTTCAAATACGTTTTAAACCAACTTCAAGATCGGCAACTGCAGGACCGTTTCCTGCACGCGCTAGGCAACCATGACACCTTCACCTATTCAAAAACGGACATTTTGACTCTGACGAGGCAACCGAGATTTACCCTCATTGAACAACCCGACGCGTTTCTCCTCGTTCTCGATACCGCCCGCGAAATCCGGGAAGATTGGAGCGGAACGATGGACGACGAGCAGCTCGTTTGGCTTAGCGAGCAATTGGACCGCCCGGCGAACAAGCCCCTGCTTGTATTCGCCCATCACCCGCCGCACGGAACGACGGCCCGCTCGACCGAGACGATGATGTCGCTCGATCCCACTCTGGACATCTGGCCGATTCTGAAGCGGTGGAAAGGATTCGGCTTTTATTTTAACGGTCACAATCATGTGCATTCGATCGTTCGGCGGGAGCAGTGGCACTTTATCCAGACGGCGGCCGTGCCCGATGCGCCGGCGGTCCGGGTCGTCTGCGTCGAGGACGGCGAACTCCGGATGGAAACGATAGATTTGTCCAATACGGAAACGACGGAATGGGCTTCCCTCTTCACGGCCGATATGTACGATTACGAGATCCTCCCCGAAGCGAACGGCGATTCGACTTCCGCCAGCCTTCGTGTCGAACTGGGGCAGCCAACAGAAAAGGACGGGGATGCCGAGTGAATCGCCGACAAGTACGATTAGCGATCGTAGGGGGCAATCGGGGAGCTAGCTTTACGAACGCTCTTTATTCCTTAGCGGATCGGATTCATCTAACCGCCACCTGCGACTTGAACGAGCTGGTGCTCCATCAATGGAAAGAACGGTTTCCCGAAATTCGGACGTATCGGGATTACCGGGAGATGCTGCAGGATCCGTCCATCGACGCGGTGTTCCTGTTGAGCCCGATGCATCTTCATGCCCGACAAGCCATCGAGGCTCTTAAGGCTGGCAAGCATGTGCTGAGCGAGGTCATCGCCGCCCAGACGGCGGAGGAAGCCTGGGAGCTGGTCGAGACGGTCGAGCAGACCGGATTGAAATATATGATGTCGGAAAATTATTGCTTCTCGCGTTCCAACCTGACAATCAAGCATATGGCCGATCGCGGACTGTTCGGGGAAATCACCTATCTGGAAGGCGGATATATTCACGATCTCCGGCATCTGATCCACCATCCCGACGGGTCTCTGACCTGGAGAGGACAGCTGCATCAGCAATACAACGGGGTTAATTATCCGACCCATTCGATCGGCCCGATCGCGCAGTGGATCAAGGTGAACAAACCGGATGGAGACCGGCTGGACAGTGTCTCCTCCTTCGTATCGAACTCGCGCTCCCTTCAGCACTATTTCACGGAGCATTATGGCAAGGACCATCCAGCGGCGAGAAACGGATTTTGGCGCCAAGGCGACAGCGCGGTTGCGATCATACAGACCGGTAAAGGCGTGCTCATCGAATTGCGCATCGATTGGACCTCCGTCAGACCGCATAACAAAACACATTATCTGCTGCAGGGAACCGAGGGCGCTTTTATTTCTGCCCGTCACCCTCTGGAAGATGATCTGATCTGGTTCAATAACCGCTCCCCCAAAAATGAAGAGGACGGCTCGGACATGTGGGAGCCATTGCGCAATTACCAGCCCCAGCACGACCATCCGACCTGGCAGCGATGGGGCAAGTATGCGGAAGGTACGAAACACGGCGGCGGCGACTTTCTCGTATTGGAAGAGTTCATTTCGGCCATTCAGGAAGACCGCGCTCCCTCGGTGGACGTCTACGATGCCGCCACCTGGAGCTCGGTGTTCTTCCTTTCCATGGAGTCCGTGCGGGCAGGCGGCAAAGCCGTCTCCTTCCCTGATTTCAAGGCGAAAGCGGGGCAGCGCTAGATGAGCCAGCCTCTCTCCAAGCTGATCATGAGGAAACAATCGCTGGACGATCTGCCCGCCTTTCACTGCCCCACCGGCTTTCGGCTGCGTCCTTTTTTGCCCGGAGACGAACGCAATTGGGAAGAGCTCATTCGCCATTCCTTTATCCGGGAAGTGAAATTCTCCCATAAGATCGGAGATTGCGTGCCGTTCTATGCCGATCGCTTGCTGTTCATCTGCAAAGGGAATATCCCCGTAGCTACCGCAACCGCTTGGGAGACCGCCGAGCGGGAAATCGACAGCTGGTTTTTGCATATGGTAGGCGTGCATCCCGACTATTCGGGCAGAGGACTCGGCTTCGCGGCCAGCCTTGCGGCCTTGCACAAGATGAAGGAGTGCGGGGGACGCACAGCGTTTCTGGAAACCGACGATTTCAGGCTGCCGGCCATTCGCATCTACCTCAAATTAGGTTTCGAACCGGTCTATCGGGACGAGAGCCATCCAGAGAGATGGGCAAAGCTGCTGGCACTTACAGACTATCCCCTTTGAACCGCGCCCGCCAACTTCGTTATAATAGGATATATAACGAAATCGCACCGCAGTAGGAGGAACTCTCAGTTTGAATTCGCCAAAATCAGTCACCGTCACATTATTGGAAACCAGCGATACGCACGGCCATATTTACCCGACGGATTACCGCGGTCCCGGAGACAAGCCGCTTGGATTGGCCAAACTGTCTTCGATCATTCGCAAGGAAAGGGAAACGAATCCGTCTCTCCTTCTGCTGGACAACGGAGATCTTCTGCAAGGCACGCCTTTTATGTACAACTATGCGAAATTCGACGGCCGCAGCGTTCATCCCGCCGCACGGGCGCTGAACGCGCTTCGATACGACGCAGTCGTCTTCGGCAACCATGAATTCAATTACGGACAGGATTTGCTGAAGCGGGCTATCGAAGCTTCCCCATGCCCTTGGCTGTCGGCCAATATCGTCAACGAAACCGACGGACAATCGGCTTTCGGGCAGCCTTACCAAATCTTCGAGATGGCCGAAGGCGTCCGAATTGCCGTACTCGGCGTGACGACGCACTATATCCCGAACTGGGAAGAGCCGGCTCACATTCAAGGACTGTCGTTCGAAGACGCGCTGGAAACCGCCCGGCGCTGGATCGCGCACATTCGCGACACGGAACGTCCCGATGCGGTCGTCGTCTGCTACCACGGGGGCTTCGAGCGTGATCCGGCCACTGGCGAAGCAACCGAGCCGCTCACAGGTGAAAACCAGGGCTACGAGATGTGCATGAAGCTCGAAGGCATGGACGTCCTGCTGACCGGGCACCAGCACCGGCTGTTGGCCGGTCAGTTGAACGGCGTCGCGTTCGCGCAGCCCGGATTCGCCGGCCAGGCAATCGCCAAAGTTCAGCTTGAGTTCGAGCGGACGGCGGATGGAGGCTGGTATCTCCAAGGCAAGACGGCGGATTTGATCCATGTTGACGATTCGACGGCTGCGGACGAAGAACTGCTCGCCATGTTCGCCGAAGATGAGAAGAAAACGCAGATCTGGCTGGACCAACCGATCGGCGCAGCCGAGGGCGACATGACGATCGCCGATCCGTTCGCGGCGCGGCAAGCCGATCACGCGTTCACGGAGTTCGTCAACCGGGTGCAGATGGAAGTGACCGGCGCGGACATCTCGTGCGCGGCCATATTCACGAACGAAGCCAGAGGGTTTAAGGAACGGATTACGATGCGCGACGTCGTATCCAACTATATTTACCCGAACACGCTCAAAGTCATTCGCCTGTCCGGCCGCGACATCCGGGAAGCGCTCGAACAGAACGCCCGCTATTTTGCGCCGGACGAACGAACAGGCGATTTGCAAGTGTCCCCCGCTTATTTGGAGCCGAAGCCGCAGCATTTTAATTACGATATGTGGGAAGGCATCGAATACGAATTGGATATTTCAAAACCGGAGGGGCAACGGGTGACCAAGCTGGAGCGGAACGGCTCTCCCTTGGATCCCGACGCAACGTACGAGGTCGTCATGAACAGCTATCGCGCGGGAGGCGGAGGCAACTTCGACATGATCAAGGACAAGCCGGTCGCGAGAGAGATTCCGACGGACATGACCGAGATTCTGGCCGATTACATCATGAAGCGCGGAACGATTCATGCCGCCTGCGATCATAACTGGAAAGTCGTATATTAAAAAGGGAAAGGCGCAACGTCGCGAGCGACGTTTGCGCCTTTTTATCCTTTGATCAATTTCGCGCGGATTTTGTTGGAGATCAGCTCGATGATCAGGATGAGGACGACCAATCCGATCAGGAGCGATCCGACTTGATTCCATTTGTAGCCGTTCATGGCGAATATGAGCGGCGCGCCTATGCCGCCTGCGCCAACGAGACCTAGAATCGACGCTTCGCGCATATTCATATCGAACCGGTAGATCGTCACCGACATGAAGATCGACATCAATTGCGGCACAATCCCGAATCGGATTTTCTCGAAAGTCGTACAGCCGATCGAGGTCATCGATTCCAGAACCTTCGTATCCAGCTCTTCGATCGCATCCACGTACAGCTTAGAGAGCATCCCGATCGAGGTCAATCCGACAGTGAGCACCCCTGCGAACGGTCCCGGTCCCGAGACGCGGATAAACATTAGACCGTACACGAGAGCCGGGATCGTCCGGATGACGATGAGCAGCAGCCTCGTCAGCCAGGAAACCGGTTTGGGCACGATGTTGGAAGCCGCGAGAAAAGCGAACGGAACGGATAAAATTGCTCCGACGACCGTCCCGAGGAAAGCGATGGCGAGGGTCTGCACGAGCAAATACAGAACGCTTTGTTTAGACACGTTAAGCAGCAGATCCAGATCCGGATGGATGATCCCGTTCATAATGTTCTGCGCGATCTTTAATCCGCTTTGGTTCACGTCTTTGAAGCTGACGACGGACAGCGACCATAGGAAAAGAAGGAGAACGATGGCCGTAACGATCAGAACGTAACTGCGGTTGCGCGGTGAAGCAAGTAGCTGCTTCTCTATAGTCGACATAGGACAAACTTCTCCTTAAATTAGCTTTTTTCTGAAATGCTCGCTGACCCACTCGATCAAATATACGGTAACGACAAGCGCCAAGATGATCATCCCCAAGTTCGAATAATCGCGCCAGCCGAGATTTTCGTTGATGAGAAGTCCGATTCCGCCTGCGCCAACGTAACCCAAAATCGCCGCATAACGAACGTTCCCTTCGAAGCAAAACAGGGACGTGGACAAAAAGCCCGGAAGAACCTGAGGCAGTACCGCGTAACGAAATGCTTGAATCCGAGTCATGCCGATTGATTCCATCGCCTCGAACGGCCCCATATCGACGTTCTCGATTTGTTCGTACAATAATTTCCCGACATAGGAAATCGTAAAGAGCAAAATGGCAACGACACCCGCCGTAGGTCCCAATCCGAAAACAAAAGTCGCGATCAGAGCGGTCACCAGCGTCGGCAGCGTTCTAAGCAAACTGAGGATGACCTTAAATACGGTCACGACGACTTGATTGCGAATGATATTCGCGGAAGCCATCACCGCGAACGGAACCGAAAGCAGCGCTCCAATCATCGAGCCGACCAAAGACATCTGGAGAGTCGCCACAAGCGCCCGCCACAGGCTGGAGAAATAACTCCATTTCGGAGGAATCATATCGCCAATAATGACGAAAAATTGATCGATCCGTCTAAAAAGAAGCTTTATATCAAAGCCCGTCATATTCACGGACCAAACGATCGCAATCACCATTAGAAGCAGAATGAGCGGTGTCCGGCTTCTTTTTTCAAGCACGACTTTGCCACTCGGCAAAACCACTTGTTTTGGAGGGAAAATTTTATCATACATGCGCCGATTTCTCCTCCATCGAGGATTTGAGTTCTTCGACTTGGCCGCCGTAAATATCGTTCAGAATGTGCTTTGTCACCTTGTCCGATTCTCCGTCGAACACGACTTCGCCCTTGCGAATCCCGATGATGCGATCGGCATACTCCAACGCGACTTCCACGTGGTGAATGTTCATAATGACGGAAATGTTCATGTCTTTGTTGATCTTCTTGAAATCGTCCATGACCTGCTTGGAAGTGACCGGATCGAGCGACGCGATCGGCTCGTCCGCCAGTATAATGTCGGGATTCTGCGCAAGCGTGCGTGCTAACGCCACCCGCTGCTGTTGGCCACCCGAAAGCTGGTCCACGCGAACGAAAGCTTTGTCCAGAATGCCCACTTTATCAAGTGCTTCCAGCGCCTTCAGCTTATGTTCCTTCGTAAAGATGCCCGTCACCTTGCGCCAGAACGGAAGATCGGGCACGAAGGAAACGAGAACGTTCTTGATGACGGTCGTACGGGTGACGAGGTTAAAGGATTGGAAAATCATGCCGATCCTTCTGCGGAAGTTGCGGATTTGTTTCCCCTTCAAACCGGTCACGTCGACGTTGTCCACCATCAACTGTCCGCTGGTAATATCGTGCATCCGATTAATGCAGCGGATGAGCGTCGATTTGCCCGCGCCGGAAAGCCCGATAACCGCGACGAACTCACCTTGTCCGATTTTTAGATTTACGTTCTGCAAAGCGGCCGTGCCGTTTGGATATTTCTTTTCCACATTTTTGAATTCAATCATGGAAAAACCCCGATTCTATAAAGTTAGGAAAAGATGAGAACATCATCGCGGATGATGCTCTCATCTTTTGCAAAGAAAACATATATGGGAGTTCTTGCAATTACTTCTTCATGCTTTTGATCAGTTCTTGAGCTTGTCTTTCGCCGTCATAATCGGACGATTGTGCGACTTTGTAGCCTTCGTGGCTGTATACCGAGATCACTTTTTTGCCTTCTTCGGTTTGAGCGATCGCGATAAACGCGTTTTGAAGCGCAGTTTTGAACTCGTCCGTCATGATCTTATCGTTCTTGCTTACGCTGATCGTATCGTTGTAGATCCCTTGCGTTACGCCGATCACGTTCGTTTCGTCCCAGATCGATTGGCCGCGGCCGAAATCGGCAGTCCATTTTGGCTCGAAGTCTCTTCTTGCATCCGCGTAAGCGACGATAACGTCCGCTTGGCCAGCAGCCAGACGTGCGAACGAAGTACCGTAAGAATCGGACGTGACGACGTGGGAGAGGTCGGTCAGGCTTTTGTTAAAGTTCTTTTGCAACCACAGCGTCGGATAGATGTAACCGGCCGACGAAGAGGTCGACATGATCGCCCAGTTAGCGCTGTTTAGATCTTCCCAAGTCAATTGTTCGCCACCGTTTACTTTAGCCGCCAGCTCTTGTCCCTTTTTCGAAGGGCCCGCGATGAACAGCGAACGATAGTAGTTCGCTTGCTCAGCCGTCGCTGCCGTCGGTTTGTTGTCGTTCCAGTCTTTAGCGTTGTCGGAATCGTTAGACAGACCCGCGCGAGTAGCCGTCAGGATGACGTCCGCGCCGTCGTCGTACAATGCGTAAGTGCCGCCCGGAATAAATCCGATGTCCGTGGAACCTGCCGTCAGGGCTTCGCCTACTGCTTCGTACGTCGTTCCGACGTCGATCGAAACTTTATCGACATTGTAGCCTTCGGTCGCCAGTTGAGCTTTCAACAGGTCTTTCAGCGGATCCGTAGCCGTAATGATCGTTTCAGGATCTTTAGAAGGAACAAAGCTGACTTTAAGTTCTTTGATATCAATCGCGGCGGGTTGTGCGCTTTCCGAAGGAGCGGAAGCGGAAGGGGACGGGGAATTTTCCGACGAATTATTTTTGGACCCGCAGCCTGCGACCAGACCGCCTGCCAATGCGAACACTGCCAACAACATCAATTTTTTCTTCACTTTCGTTTACCCCCAGGTTTCAAAAAGTTTGTTTTGTTTCCAGGCACGAGTTCATGACCTGTCCCTGAAACAAAAACAATCATACCAACTTTTTATTAATGGGGTGTTAATAAAAATCGGTATGATTGTAATTAAATTTTCGATTCCGTTCGGGATAATAACACTGTTAATGTATGAAAAGAACCGCTTACACGCAATCGTACCAACCGTTTCGGCCATTTCCATGAAAAATATTTTCGAAAAAGAAATGTAAAATGTGAATTAAAATGCAAAGCAATCCCTCGTTTGGGAGTATCCCCCTTCAGAACAAAATTATGCTTATTGACGCTCGAGCGAGAGTTCGCCGGTCGATTCATTGCGCAGTACGATCCGCGCTTCGAACGCTTCTTCCCCGCCATTTCCCGCGAATTTGAGCTTGCCCGTCTTGCCTTTCCCAACCAACGCCTTCACCATCGCGTCCGTCAGCGTGCGACCCAAGCTTATCTTCCAAATGACGAATCCGCAGCCCGACTTATAGTTGCTGCAGCCGTATCCTTTGCGCCCCATGAAAATATGCCCGCCACAGCCCGGCCGCGGACAAGCGCCGATGACACCGGGCTGGGCCGGCGTCTCCGACGGCTTCGGCTTAACGGCCGTTCTCGTCTTTCCAGCAGGCTCTGCCGCTTTCTTCCCGCGTGCCCCTTTGGCCGGCGGCTCGGGCCGGGCGAACGCATTCCTCGCTGCCGGCCGCTGGAGGTTCACCTTGTCGATGATAAGACGCGTGAACTTCTTTACGTTGCCCATGAAAGTCTCCGCGGACGCTTGTCCGCGCGAGATTTCCGTCAGGCGGCGCTCCCACTGGCCGGTCATCTCCGGCGACGTCAACAGCTCTACGCCCGCTCCCCGGATCAACTCGATCGCCGTTCGGCCCTTGGGCGTAATGACGATCCGCTTGCCTTGCATGTCTACATAACCGACCTGCTTCAGCCGTTCGATCGTCGCAGCCCGCGTCGCAGGAGTGCCCAGACCCGAATCCTTCATCGCGTCGCGCAGCTCCTCGTCTTCGATCTGCTTGCCCGCGCTCTCCATCGCCTTTAGCAGCGTGCCCTCGGTGTAGGGTTTCGGAGGCTGCGTCTCCTTCTCCTTCACGGCGGCGTCCGCGCAGACGACGGGCTGGCTGGGGTCGACCTCGAAAGGAGCATCCGTCTCCTGCGCTTCGTCTTCCGCCGAATCCGCGCCGTCCTCCTTCTCCTTGCCTTTCTCCTTGCCGCCTGATTTCGGAGCCGCATCTCCCGCGTAGACCACCTTCCATCCAAGCGAGACGAGCTGCTTAACGGTCGTCTTGAAAGTTTCCTTCTCTACCTCGGTTAGAACGGTATGTACTTTGTACTCGGCTGCCGGATAGAAATGAGACAGGAATCTTTTGACGATCAGATCATACAGCTTGCGCTCGTCCGGACTTAGTCCCTGTGGCTTCTTCATCGTCGGCATGATCGCGTGGTGATCCTCGACCCTGGCGGGATTGCAGACGTTTTTATTGTTGACGTGCACGAGTCGCTTATTCGCCCCGTTCGCCCACTCTCCGTAATCGGCCGAGTTGCGCATGGAATCCACTATTTTGTGCATCTCCGGAACGTTCTGCTCGTTCACGTAGTTCGAGTTGGTCCGCGGGTAAGAGATGACTTTATGTTTCTCGTAAAGCGCCTGAGCGACGTCGAGCGTCTTCTTGGCAGAAAAGCCGAACTTGCCGTTCGCTTCCCGCTGCAGCAGCGTCAAGTCGTACAGCTTAAAGGGATACTCTCTCGTATCTTTCGCCTCGTAGCTGGCGATCGCTCCCGTCTTCCCTTTCACTTTGGCCGCGATCGCTTCCGCTTTCTCCGGATCGGTCAGGCGGTCTCCTTGCCAAGTTCCTTTGTACGCGATTCCCCCGGTTTGCTCGAACAAACCCGTAATCTCGTAAAATTTCAGCGAGTCGAACGCCTCGATCTGCTTCTGGCGATCATAGATCAAAGCCAACACCGGCGTCTGCACCCGGCCGACGGACAACAGTTCGTTATGCTTCGTCGTAAAAGCGCGCGACCCGTTCATTCCGATCAGCCAGTCCGCCTCGCTGCGCGCCCTGGCGGCTTCCGTCAAGTTGCGGTACTCCGCGTTGTCTTTCAGTTGATCGAACCCTTTGCGAATCGTTTCCGCCGTCAGGTCGGAAATCCATAGGCGCTTCACAGGCTGGCGAAGCCCCAGATGCCTGACGATCAGCGAGAAAATATGCTGCCCTTCCCGCCCGGCATCGCATGCGTTGACGAGCTCTCCGCTGCGGGCCGCGAGTTCTTCGATAATTTTGAGCTGATCTTTCGTCCTCGGGTTGGGGAGCAGCTTGAAGTGTTCCGGGATGATCGGCAAGTCGCCGAACCTCCACTTCTTGTATCTCTCGTCGTACAGATCGGGCTCGGCCAAGCCGATCAAATGGCCGATCGCCCACGTGATGATATAATTTTCCCCTTCCAGGTATGAGCGTTTGTTTTGCGCCTTCGGTTCTAGGACGGCGGCGATATTGCGGCCCATGTCCGGCTTTTCCGCGATGATGAGCGTCTTGAGCACGGCTTCTTTCCTCTCCGTTTCATGATTCGCGTATTCGCGATCTTCCTATTATTATATCACACGTCGCCGGGACGCCTCGGAGATTGAACTTATGCCGCCGTACAGACGTCTCATAGACAACAATGCAAAAGGTGTGATCGCCGTATGGCTTATAGATGGGGTTATCCGATTAGCGCGGGAATGCTGGCCTTATCGGTTATGTTGATGGGGGCATGCAGCATGGCCGGGGAGCGGGCGCAAGAGTCCGCGGGCTTCGCCGCTGAGGAAAGCGGGATGGTAAATGCGCTCTCCGAGGAAAATGGGGTGCGATCCTCCTTGCCGGAGCGACTGCAACTGGAACTGGACAAGCTCGGGAATCCCACGGACGACATGAGCGCGTGGCTTCAAGCGTTTGCGGCGGAAGATAACCCCGGCGAGTTCCCTGTGAACGTCATCCGCACGGATTTGAACGGCGACGGTGTCGCAGACGAATGGGTATCTGTTTTCTATGAGAACGTCAAAGCGCAAAACGGGCTTGAGACGCACCGCGCATATGGAGTCGTCGTCGCATACAAGGACGGCAAGTTCGACTTGCAAAGCTTCCCCTTCTCGGAGGAATACTACGGCAGGGCGGAAGTATTTGCCGTTGAGGATCTGACGAACGATGGAAAACCGGAGATCGTATGGACCGCGCGTAGCGTCGGGGCGCATACCGTCATGTCCGTCTTCACGGCATCATCTTGGACGGAAGGCAAGCTTGAACCGATCGAAGGCAACGCGCCGATCGCCGATCTGTCCGCAGCTGAAGTTCGCGACGGGCGGTTGATGGTTACCGGCGGTTTGATCGACTCCGTCGGGGCGGGACCTTGGCAGAGAGAGTATACCGCGACTTACTCGGTCACCGATCATGCGCTTAAGCTTGAGGATAGGGTATACGCCGAATCCCTGACACCCTATCACCGCCTGATCGACGGCCTATGGGCGGAAGCGTTGGGCCACCCGGAGCGGGCGCTGAAGAACTATGCCGCAGCGGCTTCGATGCCGACCGTCTCCTATCGGGACTATGCTTTTACGTTCGATAGCGAATGGGTCGAGGGCGGATCGAACGTCGATCGGGAAGCGGAGTTCGAACGCGTCGTCAAGCAGTTCGCCCGGCTAAGGCAGGATCTGCTGAAGGAGACGGCAAAGGGCGAATCCCCGCCTAACGCCTGCGCCGCGGTGAGGAAAAAGGGTGGTTACGATTCGTCCTGGCTGCCCCTTCTGAACGCCCCCGCCGGTTACGCCAATCCGTTCTGGACCGACGATAACCTATGCGGCTTGATCAGTGAGATTAGCGATTATTAGAGTGGAGGGGAGTTTCGGCAGGTCTAACGGTCTGGCAGACCGTTACACGACTCGCCTGCCACTATTCCGCACCTGTTACGGTCTGGCAGACCGTTGCACGACTCGCCTACCACTATTCCGCACCTGTTACGGTCTGGCAGACCGTTACACGACTCGCCTGCCACTTTTCCGCATCTGTTACGGTCTGGCAGACCGTTACACGACTCACCTGCCTCTTTTCCGCATCTGTTACGGTCTGGCAGACCGTTACACGACTCACCTGCCTTATTTCCGCACCTGTTACGGTCTGGCAGACCGTTACACGACTCGCCTGCCACTATTCTGCACCTGTAACGGTCTGGCAGACCGTTACACGACTCACCTGCCACTTTTCCGCTCCCGTTACGGTCTGGCAGACCGTTACACGACTCACCTGCCTCATTTCCGCACCTGTTACGGTCTGGCAGACCGTTACACGACTCGCCTGCCACTATTCCGCCCCCGTTACGGTCTGTCAGACCGTTACGAGCCCCCAACCTACAATCGAATCCGACTACTGCGGGGTTCGGCAGCCGGCTCGCCGATCCGGGCTTTCTTGTCCCCGAACGCCAAGGCGAGTACGGACGGCAGCAGCATTCCCCGGACGAGGAACGTGTCGATCAGAATTCCCGCGGCCATCGCGAACCCGAACAAGTATAGCTCCTGCATCGGCTGGGTTATCAGCACGCCGAACGTGGCCGCTAGAATGAGCCCCGCCGAGGAGATGACCCTTCCGGTGGAAGCGACGCCGCGGCTAACGGCTTCTTTCCATGGATAGCGCTTCGCTTCTTCCTTAATCCGCGAGACGAGCATAATATTATAGTCCACGCCGAGCGCCACCATGAACACGAACGTATAGACCGGCATCCGGTAGCTGAATGTCCCGTACCCGAGCAAGTCGTGGAAGACCGCCCAAGTGAGACCAAGCGTCGCCGCGAACGATAACAGAATCGTAAGCAGCATGAGAAACGCCATTTTCACGGAACGCGTCTGTACCGTCAACATGATCAGAATAAGCAATGCGATGCCGGTGAAAAGCACCCAGGTATCCCGCTCGTTCATGCTGCGAACATCCGCCTGCTTTGCCGTCTGCCCCGCGATATGCAGCGACGCCCGATCCGCATCGAAGCCGCTTTGCGCGAGCAACTCCTTCCCTTCCGCTCGCCAACGATCCACCAGATCCAGCGCCTCCGGCTCGTAAGGGTTCGAGCTGAGTACCACCTGCAGACGGACAAAACGCTTGTCGTCCGATAGGACGCCCGGAGACACGGAGGAGACGCCCCCACCTTCCATCAGCCGGTCCGACAACGCCAGAACCTTATCCGCGAACGCGGTATCCGTCGAGGCGTCTTCACCGACTTCCACGATCAGGGACACAGGCGCAAGCTGCCCCGGAGGATAACGGGATTCCAGCAATTCGAAACCGACGCGGGAAGGCGTATCCTTCGGAAAAGACTTCATGAGATTAAACGAATATTGAAGCGTGCCGATATTCAGCGAAGCGAGCAGCAGCAAAGCGATCAATACGCCCGCGACCCGCTTCGGCTTCTCCGTCACGAACCGCCCCGCCTTCGCCCAGAACGGAACCCGCCGCTTCTCCGCGGACGCGGACGCCGCCGAACCTTCGCCAACCTTCGGGACGAACGGCCAGAAAGCCTTGCGACCGAAGAGCGCGAAAATCGCGGGAATTAGTGTGAGCCCTGCAAGCAATATGATCGCAACGGCGATGGATAATACCGGGGCAAAGCCGTGATACGGCTTGAAGGTCGCAGCAAACAGAGCGAGCATGGCTACGAGCACCGTCCCGCCGCTGAACAGAATCGGTTCCGATACATGCGCCATCGCCTGGCCCATAGCCTCATACTTCGAATCGACGACAGCGAGACGCTCCCGATATCGGGAAAAGACGAATAAGCAGTAATCGGTAATGACGGCGAACAGCAAAATCATCATAATCGAGAGCGATTGCTTGTCGATCGTGAACAAGCCGCCTCGCCCCGCCAAACCGATCGCCTTATCGACGACCGCATACACCAGCCCCGCCACGACCAATGGAATAACAGCGAGCAGCGGTGAGCGGTAGATCGCCACGAGCAACACGAGGATCAGCACGACCGTCGCGATCATCAGCACGAAATCCGCATTGCGGAACAGGCTCAGCGTATCCGCAGAGATCGCCGCCGGCCCGGTCATCTCCAGTTTAACCCCCGGATCTCCATTGCTCTTCCACTGCGCTTTCAGCTTGTCCAGAACGTCCAGCACCCGATCGGACTCCAGTCCCTGCCGAAGCTCGACGTTCAGAAGCAACGTCGCCCCGTCCGCGGAAATCATCCGCTTGCGTTCGGGATCGGACAGCGTGTGGTAAGGAATAGCTCCTTCCACGTCTTCCGGCTTGCCATCCGATGCTAGCCATTCGCTATAGCTTGCGATCCTCCCCAACTGCTCGCCGCTCAGCGCTCCTTCCGCATGGAACACCAACAAAGCGGGCAGCCCTTCGCTTTGCGGATAATGTTCGCTGAGCAGCCGCTGCGCTTCGGCCGAAGGATTGCTGTCGTTCACGTTCCCTTCCCCCGCGCTAATGGCATAATCCTTGGCGCCCGGCGCGGCGGCGCCAAGCACGATAACAAGCAGCAGCCACGCCGCGATGCCGATTTTGGCCCCTTTGCGGCTGCTGAAAAACCCGGTGATCCGGGCGATTACAGGTAAGTTCATGTTTTCGTCCTCCTATCCGTTCATTCACCCGAATTATGTCTTCGGCAAATGAACGGACGATGAACGGAACATTACAATCGCGGCAACCGCACGGTAAAGACAGTCCCTTCGCCTAGCTGGCTTTCGACTTCGATCGTGCCCTGATGAAGCGAGACGATCTTGCTAACGATAGACAGGCCCAGGCCGCTCCCGCTATCTGAAGCGGAATGACTTCGGGACTTATCGGCCTTATGGAACCGGTCGAAAATATAAGGAATCTCCGCTTCGGGAATGCCGGCGCCGGTATCCCGGACGTCCACTGCGATGACATCGCCATCCTCTTCCCTGATGGCGATGCTGACCGTATCTCCCGACTTCGAGAAACGAATGCCGTTCGCGATCAGGTTCAACCACACCTCGTGCAGCAGTTCTGCATCGGCAACGATCTCCGCCTCCGGCAGATCAAGTTCGAGATTTAGCGCTTTATCCGTCCACTGCCATTCCAGGGCGATCAGAACTTGCCGGATCTGCTCGTCCAGGCGGAAGCTCTCGACGTGCAGCCGCCGGTCCTCCCGATCGAGCGAAGCCAGTCTGAGCAATTGCGTGCTTAACGAAGACAAGCGACGGCTTTCTCGCTCGATAATGGTCATATAACGCTCGATCTGCTCGGGAGTCGCCTGATTGTCCAGTACGGCCCTGGCGAAGCCTTGCATCGATGTGAGCGGCGACTGGAACTCGTGCGACACGTTGGCCACGAATTCTTGCCTCATCCGATCTAATCTGCCGATCGACTCCGCCATGATCGCGAAATGGTCGGCTAGATCGCCGATCTCGTCCTTGCGGTTTCGGGATTTCTCCAGCCCGACGTTGAAGTCTCCCTTCACGATTTGCTGCGTCGCTTTTTTCAAATCTTTCAGCGGCTTCACGACATACCGGGTCGAGACGGCGATTAGAACGAGGCTCGTCAGGAACGTAAACCCAAGAAGAACGGCCACGATCACCCGGATTCCCCCGATCTGCGCTTCCAAGTCCGGCCGGACGAACAGAGCCGCTTTCCCCTCTTTAGTCCGCAAAGGAATGCCGACGGTGTTGCGGACGCTGTTCTCGAACAGCGAAAATATTTTCACCCTGCGGTTCTCTTCCCTCATGCCGTGATAGACGTCCCCGTTCAAGACCGCCCGGATTTCCGCTTCGTTCAGCACGCCGTGCTTGAACGCCCTCCCGAATACGCGGCCCGTCAGGCTCTCGTCGACCGCATAGATTTGAAACCCAAGAGCCGCGACGCCTTCCAGATACTTATCCAGCTTCACTTCGGACTCTTGTTCATAGAGCGAGCGGATGCTCTCGCCCATCTTCAATATTTTTTCCTCGTTATCCGTCTTCAGTTGATCCTGATAATACAAGCTCGTCAGCAGCAAGCCGATCATCCCGCTGACAAAAGCGATCCCTACGAACGTAAGCACGATCCGAACGTATAACGTTCTCATTCGTCCCTCACCTCAAGCTTATAGCCGAGCCCGCGAATCGTCGTAATGACGAAATCCTCCTGCCTGTCGGCGAATCGCTCGCGCAGCCTTTTCACGTGCACGTCGACCGTCCGGCTATCCCCTTCGTAGTCCGCTCCCCAGACCAATTGTATCAACTGCTCCCGGGTATAGATGCGCCCAGGCTGGCTGGCAAGCTGGGCAAGCAGCTCGAATTCGCGCAGAGGGATCGTGACAGGCTCGTCCTCGACGCGAATCTCGTAGCCTTTCCGATCGATGCTTACGCTGCCCAGTTTGATCACTTCGGAAGAAACGAGCTTGTATCTGCGCAGCAGCGCTTTGATTCTGAACAGCAGCTCCTTCGGCTCAAACGGCTTGACCAAATAATCGTCCGTTCCTGCGTTGTACCCCTGCTCCTTATCTTCGAGTTGTCCCTTGGCCGTCAGCATGATGACTGGGATGTCGTAGTGCTCCCTGATCTCGCGGCACAGCTCAAGCCCGTCCATCCCCGGCATCATCACGTCGACAATCGCCAGATGAACCTGCTCGCTCTCGCATATTCGGGCCGCCTGTATCCCGTCCTCCGCCTCCAATACGATGTATCCTTCTCTGCTCAGAACGAGCCGCAGCAGCTCCCTGATCGACGGATCGTCGTCCGCCGCAACAACGCGAATTCTCATAGCCGAAATCTCTCCTCATGCCTAACGGCAGCGCTCGCGATTTTTTGGCTACAGTATATCATAGTTTGACACGGCAACCCGTATACAGTAACCCCCGACAAGCAGCTGTGAAACCGTATTCCTTTTCGCCCTTTGCCGCGATAATGCGAGGAAGATGCACTGGTTTCATCCCGCCATTGTTGCTTTTTGCGACAAAGGGAAGAGGTGTTCCGGACTTATCCGCGCCATTGTCGCTTTTTACGACAATGGTGAAGGTTGTTCCGGGCTCGAACACGTTATTGTCGCTTTTTACAGCAATGAGAGCATGATCCGTGGGTTTCAACCCGTCATTGTCGCTTTTCGCGACAATGGGAGACGGTGCACTAGGGCGTTGCACCTGTTAAAACAAAGAAGCTCGCCCCAAGGCAAGCTCCTTTGCAGCTAAACGCTATTGTTTCGCGACCGCGTTCGAATTGTCGCCCCGGTTCTGCGAGGCAGAGTGGGACCTATCCGACCGGCGGCGTCCGGGAAACCACCAACTCGCCCGGCCGAGCAGTTTCATCGTGACGGGCACAAGCAGCATGCGGACGACAGTCGAATCGAGCGCGATGGCGACGGCCATGCCGAAGCCAAGCATCTGGATCGGCAGCACGCCCGAGAACGAGAAGCCCGCGAAGACGGCAACCATCAGTACGGCCGCCCCGGTAATCAGCGGACCGGTCTTCTCCATTCCTTCGGCGATGCTGTTCTCGTGTTGGCCGGTTCGCTCGTATTCTTCCTTGACGCGGCTCACGAGGAACACCTCGTAGTCCGTGCTGAGTCCGAATAGCAGCGCCAGCAGCAGCACCGGAACGAAGTGGATAACGTACCCGTTCGCTTCCACGTCGAAGATTTCCGAACCGTGGCCGAGAGCGAACACGAAGACGAGTATGCCGTACGTCGCCGCCACCGAGAACAAATTCAGGACGATCGCTTTAAGCGGCAGGAGCAGACTTCTGAAGGTCAGAACTAATATTAGGAAAATGAGCACGAGCATCACGCCCAGCGCCGGGAGCAGACTGTCGCTGATCGCTTTGGACGTATCCATGCCGACCGCCGTTTCTCCTCCGATGCTGAAAGATGTTCCTTCCGGCAATTCGAATCCGGGCAACACGACGTCGCGCAGGCGCGTGACGACTTCCCTGCCGGCTTCGCTCGACTCGAATTGATCCAACTTCACCTCGAGCAGGACGGTATGCCGATCAACGCTCACATAGCGATCGACCATATATTGAACGTCGTCGGGCAGCGCGCCGGCTGCTCCGTTCAGCAGGCCCGATATGACGGCGGGTTCCATCCCCGGGAAGAAGGATGCGGCCGACGTCACTCCGGACACGTGATCCTGCCGGCTTAATTCGGTTTGCAAGGAAGCGATTTTCGCAAGCGCTTCGGGCTTGCTCAGGTCAGCCTGCTCGTTATGCAGCACGACGCTGATCTGGTTCGCCGATCCGGCGCCGAACGAATCCTCCAACAGCTTGAAGCCCTGGCGGACGGAAGTGTCCGCCGGCAGCATCCGGACGTCCGGGGAATCGAGTTTCATATCGAGCGCCGGCGCTGCGAACGCTCCCATAACCGCCAGCGTCACGATCAGGAACAGCGCCGGACGGCGCATGATCGCTTTCGTCCATCTCTGCCAGCCGCTCTCGCGCGCGCTTGCCCGAGGACGCAGGAACGGTATGCTGCCTTTGTTGATGCGGACCCCCAAGATGACGAGCACCGCCGGAAGCAGCGTCAAGCTGGCCAAACCGGCCACGAATACGACGACGATGCCCCCGAAGGCGATCGCTTTAATTGCCGCGATCGGGACGGTGAACAGCGCGGACAGCGCGGCGATGACGGTGATCGCCGAGAAGAACACCGTGTGTCCGGCCGTGCGCAGCGTCGTCGCCAACGCCTCTCTCTTATCTCGACCGGCGGCAAGCTCCGCCTTGAAACGGCTGACGATAAACAAAGAGTAGTCGATTCCGACTCCGAGCCCGAGCATCATCGCGGAATTCGTCACGAATACAGACAGCTCCACTTCCCGCGCGACGAGATAGACGATGCCCATGGCGACAAGCACGGAGGCGATCGTCACGATCAGCGGCGTAACCGTCGCCATCAAGGAACGGAATACGAGCAGAAGAATAATGATGATCAGCGGAAATACGATCATCTCCGCCCGCGCGAGTCCTTGCTGGCTCTGCACGCTGCTCTCGCCCCAGAACGCGGCGGAGCCTACCAGGTAAGCTTCCGCGTCGAGACTTTCGGCCTGCTTGACGACGCGTTTCTCGTAATCCGGCATTTTGTTGATCGCGAATTCCCGTTTCATATTCATATCGACGAAGGCGATGCTGAGATTGGGATCCTTGCCGACAAGACCCGATCCGATTCCCTCCGACGCGTTCAGAATGCTGAATACGCCGGATACGCCTTCCTCCGTTTGTAGCCGGTCGACGATTTGCTTCAGCTTGTCGTTATATTCCGGAGAGCCTGCGGTATGCCGCGGGTCCTTCAGAACGAGCGTCAGCGAACTCTCCGACCGGCTGCCGAATTCCGAAGCAAGCAGCTTGCCCGCCGTCAGCGATTGGGAACCGGGAACTTCCCAGCCCCCTCCGCTCAGAAGCGGCGTCAGCTTTCCGAAGCCGTATCCTCCGAATAACACAAGCACGATCCATACCGCCACGACGCCCCACCGCATCTTATACAGCGCTTTTCCCCAATTCCCCAACCATCCGTGCATCTCTCTCCACCGCTTTCCCATTTTGTTTTTACGCAGCTTGTTTCGGAATTTATGCAATTATTGTTTGATCGTTCAAACAATAATCGTTAAAAAGAAAGAGCCGTTTCACGGTTCCTTCTTCTTAATCAATCGGTCATAATACGCGCTCAGCATATCGGCCACCATGTCATAGGCTTCATCGTATTTGAAGTCGGGATCGGCGACCCTCTGCAAACCCAAGCCTTCGATCATGGAATAGAGCAAGGCGGCGATCGTCTCGCACTGTTCCCTTGGAAATCCGCTGATCGATTCGATCGAATCGGTAATGTACTTGCGTTTGATCTCGAGCGTTTCCTTAAGCGTGTCCGCGGCATTCTCGTTGCGAAGGCCGATGGCGAACAGCTCGTAACGCAGCCGGAACCAATCCGGCTCCTGAAACGCGCGGCTCTTCGGCAGTTCGAGCAGCTTGGCGATCGCGTCGCTCGTTAGCGAATCCTGCCGTTCGCCCGGCAGTAAAGGCGTTAACGCTTCGCAATACTTTCGCGTTTCCCTGCGAAACACCTCGGCGAAGAGCTGGTCCTTGCTCGGAAAATAGTAGTTGATCAGCCCTTGCGCCACGCCTGCCGAGTTCGCGATTTCTTTGGTCGAGGCTTTGTCGTAGCCTTTCTCCGACAATACTTGGTAAGCGGCCGCGATAATTCTTTCTCTCTTGTCCGCGTCTGTCATCGGCTCACACATCCCGCGCATCCGTAGTAGGGTTGAACGAAAATTTGAATGAACGTTCAAACAGAGTATACATGAACCCGATTCGAAACGCAATCGGGTTCATTCAAACTCCAATTATTGATTTGCTTCGCTTAAGATACTAAGCGAGTCATTAAGCGAAGAGACGCACTGGCTGGCAGGTTTTCCATTGCGAACAGCAGTCAATACCGCGTCGATCGTTCCATCGATTCGGGTCCACGTGGAGCTGTCAATTTTTCTAAGCTTGGGCTCTGCCGTGTCCCATTGATGCTCCAGATTGTCAGCGCCCTTCTTCGCGGCAGCAAAGTCCTTCGCGTTCACGGCGTTCAACATATCCTTTTCTATATTCACGAAATCCGTCAGTTGTCCGGCTAATGAAGCTGAATTGGACGCTGATCCGGAAGAATCGACTTGCGATGCGATTTTATTGCTCAACTGAACATATCCGCCGATGCCGACAGCTAAGAAAATGCAAAGTGCGGCAACAGTTTGAACGAGAACGTTTCTTTTGCTTTCTTTTGCATGCCCCGACTCTACGGTATCGCTTTTCGGTGCCGTATCGATCTTGGTAATCGCCAAGAAAATGGTGACAGCCAAAATCGCAATTAGAAAAATGACGCTCGTAATCGTTGTACCTAAGCCTAATCCGCCATTCATTTTGGTTTGGGACAAATAGTCGCCTAAGGATGCTCCAAGCGGACGAGTCAGAATATAAACGACCCAGAAAGCCAATACCGCATCAAGACGCAGCCATTTCCAAGCCAAATACATAATCGCAATGATAATTACGACCGTGATGCCTGTGTTAAAGTAGCCAAGTCCGAGCTGTTCGGAATACAGATCGCCGACGGCTGTTCCAAGGGCGAATGTGAATAAAATGGTTAGCCAATAATAAACTTCGCGCTTCCTTGTGTAGATCGAGTGAATGGAGAGCGTCTTTTCGCTTGCGTACCAAACCAGGAAAGTCAAACCCAGCAGGATGCTGAATACGATCGTGCTTTGCTCCAACGGCACTCCCATCGCATCCGTCAAATTATCGGTTACCAGGGTTCCGAAAACGCTGATCAATACGACGGTTAGCCAATAGATGCCGGGTACATATTTCGTTGCTCTGAATTGAAGGACAAATACGATGAAAAACGCGACTCCCATAATAATCGTCGTGTTCGTTAAACCGAATCCCAGGTTAAAGTTTAGAAAATCGGCGAACGTTTCGCCTACCGTAGTGCAGAGAACCTTAATGATCCAGAAATATATCGTAACTTCCGGTACCTTGCTAAGTAAACTTTTCATTTTGTGTGGTTGTTCCGGCATGAAGCATAACCTCCTCAGTTTGTTTCAACTTGTTTTGATCCTAGATTAGCCTTCGGACATTAATAATTTCTTAAGAAGATCTATACTGTGCAAAAACCCCGGCATCCTTGCCCGGGGCCTTCAGATTTTAGTTATTTATTTAACATAGACACTCACAAATTCCCACTTGAATACGAACATCAGTTCTGGATATAATAATAATCACTCAGAGAACATATGTTCGTTTTGGAGGGGTTGCGATGGCCGGTAAACAACAAGAGCGCACGATCATGCTAATTGACGGTCAATCGTTTTATGCTTCTGTCGAAAAAGCAGCTCACCCGGAATACCGCGATAAGCCGGTGGCGGTTGGAGATCCGGAGAGGAGATCCGGCATTATTCTAGCCGCCTGTCCGATCGCTAAAGCGCGTGGCGTCACTACGGCCGAACGCGTGGGCGAAGCGATTGCGAAGTGTCCGGATCTCATCGTCATACGCCCCCGAATGCAAACCTATATTACAATTTCCCTTTTGATCACGGAAATATACGAGTCGTTTACCGACCTGGTGGAGCCGTACTCGATCGATGAACAATTTCTCGACGTGACAGGGTCCTTTGCCGATCGAGACCATCCCGAATACCTGGCGTACGAGATCCAGACGAAAGTACTTTTGTCTACGGGCGTATGGTCGCGGGTGGGCGTGGGCCCGTCGAAAATACTTGCCAAAATGGCAACCGACAACTTCGCCAAGAAACGTGAAGACGGCATTTTCAAGCTGGGGGACAGCAACATCGAGAAGGAGCTGTGGCCGTTGCCGGTACAACAAATGTTTATGGTCGGCTCCAAAATGACTCACCATTTCTGGCGAATGGGGTTACAGACGATCGGCGACGTCGCGCGAATGGAACTTGGCGAGTTCAAGCGGAGAATGCGGTGGGAAATGGGGAAGCAATCGGATATCCAGGCGGAATACTATTGGCAGACCGCGCGCGGCATCGATCCGAGTCCGGTCATCGCGTCGGTGCGAGGCGCCTTGAAATCGGTCAGCCACGGCAAGGCGCTGCGCGCGAATCTTTACCGTAGATTAGCCGACATCGAAGTGGTCCTCCTCGAACTCGTCATCGAAGTGTGCCGCCGGGCGCGCCGTCTGGGCAAGCAAGGCCGGGTCGTGTCCGTTGGAGCCGTAGAGACGGACGGGGAACGGACGTCGTCGTTCGGACGCCAAATGACGCTGCCGCATGCGACGTCGCTAACGCACGAGGTGGCCGCCGCGGTGCGCAAATTATTCGTGGAATACTGGCGTGGGTTACCGATCAGCCGTGTATTTATTTCGCTTACCCAACTTTCCGACGACGATACGTACCAACTGACGCTGTTTGAGGACCGCGCGGCGGCGTTCAACCTGGAGAAAACAGCCGATTCGATCAAAGACCGGTTCGGCGATGCCGCGATCATGCGCGCATCCTCCCTGCTTCAGTCAGGCGTGGCTAGAGAGAGAGCCGCACAGATCGGAGGTCATTACCGGTGAGCAAACTCGAGGGCAACGTGCGATGGCAATCGAAAATGTTATTGACCGAGCATCAAGAGCAATATGAATCACGTAGCCATGCAAAGCCTGCAGGCCGCGCAACGCCGGAAGAACTGACGATGATCCGGGATTACGTCCTGCTCCCGCATCTTTTGACCATTTTGCAGAACTGCTTGGAGGAAGTTCAAAATTCGTCGAATGTCTTGAAAAAGGTGTATGCCGCTTTGACGCAGCTGTTCATAAACCGGGTCATGAAGGACATATCCCGCGTGAAGCGTGAACTGAGCCGGCGCAATATCAAGATCCTGAGCGATGAACAAGCGGATTTAGTCGTTTATCATCAATATGTATGCCGTGGGTACGAAGAACGTTTCGGAATGGTACGCGAGGTCATGCGGTCGGAAATTAGTGTACGACTCACGAAATATATCAGCGAAATGTCCGCACTTTTGAAGGACTATGCGAAGTAAAACTTCTTATTCAAAAGAACCCCTTATTTTTCACGTCGTCTCGCTTATACTGAAAATAAGGAGGGGACGAACCATGTGCGGAAGATACACGATCACGATCACTCTAGAGGAACTGATGCTGCGGTATTTAACCGAAGAGCCGATGGGAAGCTACCCTATGCCCCGCTACAACGTCGCCCCTATGCAGAACGTGCTTGCGGTCGTCCATAACGGGAAGAAGAATAGGCTCGGCGAGCTGCGATGGGGACTCGTTCCTTCGTGGGCTTCAGACGACAAGATTGGGAGCAAGATGATCAACGCCCGCGCGGAAACGCTGCTGGAGAGAAGCTCGTTCAAGAGCCTCGTGCGGCGGAAAAGGGCGATCGTCCCGGCGGACGGCTTCTACGAGTGGAAAAAGCAAGGAAATCTCAAGCAGCCGATGCGGATGACGATGAAAGGCGGCGGAATTTTCTCCATGGCCGCCTTGTACGATACGTGGCTGTCGCCGGATGGCCGCAAGATTAGCACGTGCACCATCATTACGACGACGCCGAACAGCCTGATGGCCGATATCCACGATCGTATGCCGGTCATTTTGCGGCCGGAGGACGAAGCCGAGTGGTTGGATCGGGGCAACGAGGACGTAAGAGGACTGATGGCTCTGCTGCGTCCCTATTCGGCGGAAGCCATGCGCGCTTACCCGGTATCCCCGATCGTCGGCAACGTCAAGAACGATACGGCGGAGTGCATCGAAGAGCAACTCGCGTTATTCTGACGCGCCGGCTTAGCAGCAGCGGGAAACTTTGCCGCCTTTGGCGTTATACCGCGCTTCCTGCGCCTGGCGAACGAATTCCCCCCGCGACAAGATCGGCTCGCCGGGATGGCGCGTTCGGCAATGAAGGACGTACGTTTCGTAGTGGGGCACGCCTGCCAACAGATCGAGAAATTGCCGCCGGTACTTCAACGCGCCAACTATTTTTCCAAACATCGATCCTTTACGCTCCTTTCGGGTCGGGTTCGCGCCGGACGCCAGGAGACTCCCGAAGCTCGAATGTCCGCCCGGCCAAGACGCCGTACCAGATTCGCGCGGACGAGACGAGCACCGTCAGCGCCGCGAGGATGAAGAGTCCGCAGATCGCCGCGTTCACGTAATTGCTGCGAACGATTTGCCCCATCTGGCCGAGATCCTCGGCCGCGCCGATGATTCTCCCCTCATCGAGCGCCGCTTGATACTGCCTCGCCTGCGCCAGGAACCCGATCGATGGCTGCGCATGGAACAGCTTCTGGAATCCCGCCGCCATCGTGACGACGAGCAGCCATGCGGCCGGAAGCAGCGTGACCCAGACATAAGCTTTCTTGCCCATCTTGAACAAAATCGTCGTGCAGAATAGCAAAGCCATGCCGGCCAGCATCTGGTTGGCGATTCCGAACAGCGCCCACAGCGAATTGACGCCGCCGAGCGGATCGATGACCCCCTGAACGAGAAAATACCCCCAAGCGAACACGCAGATCGCCGTGCCGATCGCGTTCCCCGCGAACGATTCCGTATCGCCTAACCGTTTGGCTGCCGTCCCGAGCAGTTCCTGAACCATGAACCTCCCCACCCTTGTTCCGGCGTCGACCGTCGTCAGAATAAACAATGCTTCGAAAAGAATCGCGAAATGGTACCAGAACGACATGAGCGCTTTGCCGCCGATCGCGGCGGACAAGACGTGCGCCATCCCCACCGCAAGCGTAGGCGCGCCGCCGGTGCGCGACAGAACGCTCGATTCCCCGATATCGCGGGAAAGCTCCGTCAGTTGCTCTGGCGTAACGGAATAGCCCCAGGACGAGATCGTCGCGGCCGCTTGGCCGACATCCGTCCCGATTACGGCGGCGGGGCTGTTGATCGCAAAATAGACCCCCGGGGTCAGGATGCAAGCAGCGATCAGCGCCATGAGGGCGACGAAGGATTCGGTCAGCATCGCTCCGTACCCGATCGGCGTCGCGTGCGATTCGCGCTCGATCATTTTCGGCGTGGTGCCGGACGAGATCAGCGCGTGAAATCCGGAGACGGAGCCGCAGGCGATCGTGATGAACAGGAACGGAAAAATATTGCCCGAGAATACGGGGCCCGTCCCGTTCGCGAACGTGGAGATGCCGGGCATCAGGAGATCCGGGGAGACGACGAGGATGCCGACGGCTAGCGCCGCGATCGTGCCGATTTTTAGAAACGTACTCAAATAGTCGCGAGGCGCCAGCAGCAGCCAGACCGGGATAACGGAGGCCGCGAAGGCGTAGCCGATCAGCAGATATGCGATCGTCGTGCCCGAGAGCGTGAAGAGAGGGGCCAGCAAGAAGTTATCGGCGATTTCCCGTCCGTAGACAAGCGCTGCGATCAGCAGCATAAGCCCGGCCACCGAGGCTTCGGTCACCCGGCCGGGACGAATATAACGCATGTAGATGCCCATCAGCAGGGCGATCGGAATGGTGGCCGCGATCGTGAACGTCCCCCAAGGGCTCCCGGCCAAGGCCTTCACTACGATCAGCGCCAGCACCGCGAGCAGAATGATCATAATCCCGAAAATGCCGATCATCGCGATCAGACCGGCGGTCCGTCCCATCTCGTCCTTGATCATTTCTCCCAACGATTTGCCATCCCGGCGCATCGAGGCGAAGAGCACGACGAAATCCTGCACCGCTCCGGCAAAGACCGCGCCGACGATAATCCACAGCGTGCCCGGCAAATATCCCATTTGCGTGGCCAATATGGGGCCGACCAGAGGCCCCGCACCGGCAATCGCGGCAAAATGGTGTCCGAACAGCACTCCTTTATGCGTCGGCACGAAATCTTTGCCGTCGTTATGAAGCTCGGAAGGCGTCATCCGCCGATCATCGAGGGCAAGCGCCTTGCGTGCGATAAAGCGGGCGTAGAACCGGTAAGCCGCGGCATACCAGCATACGGCGGCCGCGACGAGCCATACCGCGTTAACCGCCTCGCCCCTCGCTATAGCAACTGCGGCGAAAGAAACCGCGCCGACCAGCGATATGCAGATCCACAGCAAAACCGACTTCCATTTTCCCCGCATCGTCCGCACCTCGTCAGGCATTCTTCTCCGCATCGCTTTGAGGAAGAAGTAACCATGAGAATGCACCTAAACCCCGCCAAATATGCACGGCGTCGCGCGCAACACAAACTCTTCCGCCGTCCCTATTGGTGCAAAAGAATTGTTCGACTTTTTCGTGCTACTCCCCCACTTCTCCGCCGCTGCCCAGGAATAGTTCGACTTTTTCGTGCTACTCCCGCACTTCTCCTCCGCTGTCCAGGAATAGTTCGACTTTTTCGTGCTACTCCCGCACTTCTCCGCCACTGCCCAGGAATAGTTCGACTTTATCGTGCTACTCCCCCACTTCTCCTCCGCTGCCCAGGAATAGTTCGACTTTTTCGTGCTACTCCCGCACTTCTCCGCCACTGCCCAGGAATAGTTCGACTTTATCGTGCTACTCCCCCACTTCTCCTCCGCTGCCCAGGAATTGTTCAACTTTTTCGTGCTACTCCCGTGCAACTCCGCCACTGCCCAGGAATTGTTCGACTTTTTCGTGCTACTCCAGCGCAACCCCGCTACTGTCCAGAAATAGTTCGACTTTTTCGTGCTACTCCCGCACTTCTCCTCCGCTGCCCAGGAATAGTCCGACTTTTTCGTGCTACTCCCGCCGTTTCGCGCCGCAGCCTGGGAATTGGCTTGACACCCTCGCTGCGGTCCGGTATATTGGACGAACAAACCATATTTTCCCACACTTACGACGGAAGCACCCGTAAGCAAGGCTGATAGCAGCCTTCTTGCAGGTGCTTTTTTTGTCGTCCCAATCCAAAGGAGGAATCCCGTTATGCCGCTCAGAAAACCGCTGTCGCTCGTACTGTTGGCTCTCCTGATCCCTTTCGTTCTGGTCCTGCCCCGAGGCGTATCCGCTGCCGCGACAATCGAACTGACCTCGTCCGTCAAAGTCCCGTTCGATAAGACCGTTGCCGCCGCGGACAAGACGACGGCCGAGAAGCTGAATTCGCTGTACGGAGAGCTCGCCGCCCTGCTTAAGGAAGATAATGACACAGAAGCGAAGATCAAAGCGCTGCACTACAAGAATGAGGAGATCGCGATTGCGCTCCGCAAGCAAATCCGGGAGATCGACGCCGCCCAGCTCGCCAAGCTGGCGACTCAGGTCCAGCAGGCGAAAGCCCGCTATAAGCCGCTGCTCGACTCCTACTCCGCCCTGAACAAACAAATCTCTGCCGCCAAGACGTTAAAAAACAAAACGCTGAATTCCACTCTTCGCACCCAAGCCGATCTCATGAAACCGCTGGTTCAGCTCGCCCGAGAGGAGATTAAGACAAAGGAGGCCGCCCATAAATCGGCCAAAACCGCCGCCGCGAAAAAAATCAAAGCCGCCCGCGATTCGCTTGCGGCCGTCGATCCGCTCAAGGTCCAGATCAAAGCTCAGCGAAACGCGGTCGGCTCGGTGCGGGACAGCAGGTCCCCCGTGTGGTCCAATTTCAAGTCCGCCGGCAAGAAATCCGACATTCAGGGCACGCAAAGCTCGCTTACGTCCCTTGTTTCCCTATCCCGCCAGATCGCAACGCAGCAGCAGAAAATTTATGCGCTCGAGGTCAAAATCGCGGATATCCTTTCCCGCACGCAGAGCCAGATTCTATAACGCTCGCGGACGCGAAAGAGTTATAATAGACTCCATTACCTTGTCTCGAACGAGATAGAGGAAGGAGCCGCCCGATATGGCATTGAACATTCGCCTGATTACCGATCAGGACTTTCAGGAAGCATTGGAGCGCCAAGCACCCCTGCGGGTTTTCAAGGACGATCACATTATCGATACCGGAGGGATCATCGTACGCTATGACAGCGAGACCGTCGTCGTCCAATCCGGCGTAGGCGATCTGGCATACCATAGCCGATCGGCGTGCGAGTTTTTCGAGCTCCGCAAGCGTTAGTTCGCGTACGCGGCTTCGCCTTTCCGCCCGATTTTCACCCAAAAACGGCGATTTGAACCATATTCCCCGGGACCCCGCATATATAAAAAAGATACAACTTCCCGGGGAGGCTGCCGTTCATGAGATTGGCAAAGATATGCCGTGTCTTTATTCTTTTATCTGTTTTGTTTCTCGTTCCCTCCGTCGTTACCGCTCATGCGGAAACCGTCCAATTGGCAAAAAAGTTCGCCGAATACGAGCAGTTCATCATGATCGACAAATCCACAAACAAGCTCTATTACTACGAGGAAGGGAAGCTGGTCAAGTCGTTCCCCGTAGCTACCGGAGCCAAGCCCTCCTATACGCCGGAAGGCTTGTTCACGATCCACGAAAAAGTCAAAAACCGCCCCTACTACAAAGAGAAAATCAAAGGCGGCGACCCCAAAAACCCGCTCGGAGACCGCTGGCTCGGCCTAGAGGTCACCATCAACGGAAAAACCTCCTATGCCTACGGGATTCACGGCAACAACAACGAGAAATCGATAGGCAAATACGTGTCCGCCGGCTGCATTCGCATGCATAACAAAGACGTCCACTGGCTCTATGATCGAATCAAAACATCGACTCCGGTCAATATCGTTAAAAAGGCGGCCTAGTCGTCCTGTGTCTTGATCGCCGAAGTCCAGCCCCAATAGAAGGCGTCGCGATCCCAGGCGGCTTTACCGCCATGGAGTTTCTTGAACGCCTTCTTGACATCCTTGTCGATCGAGACATGCCCCTTCTCGTTCGCGTATACGAATCGTTCTCCAAAATGTTTCCTGATATGCTCGACGGCCGCCTCCTGATACAACACTCCGGCATGCCTGAGTTCATTGAACATCCATGCCGCAACCTCGTCCGGTGTATAATCCATCCTGAATTTCGCTCCTTATATCCGTTAGTCCGCTTGTCCGTAGCTTTGGTGCATCGCGCTGTACAGCCCGCCCTTAGCCAGCAACTCGTCGTGAGATCCGCGTTCCGCCAATCGGCCATCCTTCAGCACGAGGATTTGATCGGCTCGGCGGATCGTGTTCAGCCGGTGAGCAATGACGAAGCTGGTGCGCCCTTGCATGAGCCGCTGAAGCCCTTCCTGAATTTTGATCTCCGTTACCGTATCGATGCTGCTCGTCGCTTCGTCAAGCACGAGGATGGCCGGATCGGCCAGAATCGCCCGCGCGATCGCGAGCAATTGCTTCTGCCCTTGGCTGATCCCGCTGCCGTCTCCGTGCAGCACCTTATCGTAACCGCCCGGCAGCCGGGCGATGAACGAATGCGCGTTGGCGAGCTTGGCCGCCTCCACCACTTGCTCGTCCGTCGCGCCCGGCTTGCCGTAACGAATATTATCGCGAATTGTTCCTTCGAACAAGAAGGTGTCCTGAAGCACGAAAGCCATATGCGAACGAAGGCTTTCCCTGCGAATCGTCCGGATATCACGTCCGTCAACCGCAATGCTGCCGGAATCCGCCTCGTAGAAACGAGAAAGCAGTTGGATCAGCGACGTCTTGCCCGCTCCCGTAGGTCCGATGATCGCGATCGTCTCCCCCGGGCGGGCCTTGAAGCTGATATTCTGCAACGTAGGTTCCCCTTCATTGTAAGAGAAACCTACTTGGGTGAATTCGACTTCGCCCGTCACCGCTTCGACCGGGCCGGCCTCCCCCTCGTCTTGATCTTCCTCGTCTTCGTCCAGAATCTCGAATACGCGCTCCGCGCCCGCGATCGCCGATAACAGCGTATTCCACTGGTTCGCGAGATCGTTAAGCGGCCTTGTGAACTGTCTCGCGTACTCCACGAACACGACGATGACCCCGACCGTAATCGTTCCGCGAATGGCCAGATAACCTCCGACCCCGACGATGACGGCATAGCTTAAATTGTTCAAGCCGTTCATCAGCTTCGGAATAAATCCGGAAATCGATTGCGCCCAGAAGCCCGATTGCCTGATCCGCGCGTTGCGCTCGCCGAATTCGCGAATGACGCGCTCTTCCTGCGAGAAAGCTTTTACGATGCGTTGTCCGGATAACGTCTCTTCGATATACCCGTTCAGATCGCCGATGTTGCGTTGCCGTTCCTTGAACAGCACGCCGGTCCTTCGCGTGATCCACTTCATTCCCGACGACATCAGCGGCACGACGAGGAAAGTAAGCACGGTGAGCAGCGGGCTCAGCAGCAGCATGACGACGACCGTCCCGACGAGAGTGAGCACGCTCGAAAAGATCTGAATCGCGGAACTGTTCAACGTGGAGCTGACATTATCCATGTCGTTGGTCATCCGGCTCATCAGCTCTCCGCGCTGCCTCTTGGCGAAGAACGGGATGGGAAGGCGATGTAGCTGCTTGAACAGATCCATCCGCATTCGGTATACCGTTTCCTGCGCGATCCCGATCATCCATATGTTCTGCAGCCAGCCGGCGATCGAGCCGAGCACGTACACCGCCGCGAGTCCCGCGAGAAACAGCGCCCAAGGTTCGCCCCCTGGCCCTGCCAAGTATCGGTCTATCGCGACGCCGATCATATAAGGCCCAAGCAAGGAGAGTCCCGAGCTAAGCAGAACCATGAGCAGCACAAGGGCCAGTTTGCCCTTGCGGCGCGAGAGATAGTTCCAGATCCGCCTCAGCGTCGCTTTCCAATTTCTAGCCTTCTGCTTTGGTCGCTTGGACAGCGATATGCCTTGCTCCCCCGTCAATCCCTCCGGCCGCGGGTAACGAAGAGGTTCACTTAGCGCCTTCCGCATGGGAACCCTCCTCCCCGAATTGCGATTCATAGATGCGGCGGTATAACGGATCTTGAGCCAGCAGTTCGCCGTGATCGCCTTGAGCGATCAGGCGCCCGTCGTCGAGCAGTAGAATGAGATCGGCGTTCAACGTGGAACTGATTTTCTGCGTAATGAGAAACGTTGTGCAGGCCATGCCGGATAGCGCCCGAAGCAAAGCGGCCTCGGTGCGAACGTCCAATGCGCTCGTGCTGTCGTCAAGCAGCAGAATGGCCGGCTTGCGGACAAGCGCCCGCGCGATGGAGATGCGCTGCTTCTGCCCGCCGGAAAGATTCACGCCTCGCTGGCCCAGCATCGTGTCGTAGCCCTGCGGAAGCTGGATGATCGTCTCGTGAATCTGCGCAGACTTGGCCGCTTCGATGATTTGTTCCTCGCTGGCGCCCGGAGCTCCCCAAGCGATATTATCGCGAATCGTACCCGTGAACAGCACGACCTCCTGCGGCACGTAACCGATCGAACCGTGAAGCGCCCGGATATTCCATTCCCGGGCGTCCCTCCCGTCGATAAAGATCGTTCCCCCGTCTTCCTCGTATAGGCGAAGAATGAGCTGCATCAACGATGACTTGCCGGAACCGGTCGCTCCGAGAATGGCTACCGTGTCGCCCGTTCCCGCACGGAAAGAAATATCCTTCAGTACGGGCTCCTCCGTATCCGGATAATGAAACGTGACGTTCTCGAAGGCAACGCTGCCTTCGCTTACGCGCTCGTCCGTATTCACGGGGGATGACGCTCCCCCATCGCCGGAGCCGTTCTCCGTAACGAGCGCCTCGTCGATGCGCCGAGCGGAAGCCCGCGCTCGGGAGAACGCCGCGACGAGCATCGATAAAGCCGACAGTGCGCCCGCGGTGCGCAACGAATAGTTTACGACAGCGACCACTTCGCCCGTCGATGCGCTCCCGACATGGATTTCAAGCTGCCCGAACCATAACACGGCGATAATCCCCGCGTTCATAATGAGCACGATGAACGGCTGCGTGATTTCGGTCAACCTTTGCGCGGATGTGGAGCTTTGCATCAACTCCCCACTGCGGAGGGCGAAGCGCTCGGCCTCCCGCTCCCTTCGCACGAACGCGCGAATCAGCCGCATGCCAGACAAGTTTTCTTGCATAACTCCGTTAACGGCGTCCAGCCGAAGCTGAACCCTGCTGAACAGCACGGCGGCTTTTTTCACGACCCATAGAATGAACAGAACGAGAATCGGCACGGTGAGCAGCAATAAAAAACCAAGCCCGGGATGCACGATCAGGGCCATCACGATGCTGCCTATGACGACTAACGGTACGCGCAGCATGAAGCGAAGGCCCATGAACGTCGTATCTTGAACTTGAGTGACGTCGTTCGTTAAACGGGTAATCAGTGACGAAGCGGCGAAACGGTTAAAGACCGCGTAGGAATACGCTTGTATTTTGCCGTAAAGGGATTCCCGGATATCGTACCCGACTCCCTGGCTGACGTGCGCCGCATAGAACGAGCTGAGAATGCCGGCAGCAAATGCCAATATCGTGCCCCCGACCAGAACTCCACCCCATAGTAGCACGACTTCGACGTTTTTCGGCGCGATGCCGTCGTCGATTATTTTGGAAATCAGCATAGGCTGAATCAATTCGACCGCAAGTTCGACCAACATGAGTAAAATGGCGACGGTGGCGGCTACCCCATACTTCGATAACGTACGAAAAACGACTTTCATTTTTGTCCTCCGACGGACGATATCGTCCGCTTCAGCATCCCTTATGTCATCATATACATATGATCTCCCTTCTATTGTACCTGTTATTTCCTCGGAATGGGAGCACTTCATCGGTCCTTTAGGCGGTCAATCAGGTGGATTCCGTTAAAGGCAAGTGATATGATAACAAATGGACATAGTGGACAAGGGGGACTACACTAGACATGAAATCCGCGAAATCACGCATCACCTTAATCTCGCTGACGATCATGGCGCTTCTGCTGATCGCGACGGGATGCGGGGCCAAACCGAACAATAACGGCAACAACAACCAGTCATCGCCGGACCCCACGCCAAGCTCCGTCAACGGCGCGCCACAACAAACACAGGAGGCTTCCCCAATGAACGAAGTAGATACTTCAGGAGACAACCCGATCGTAACGATCGAGATGGACAGCGGCAAAACGATCAAAATCGAGCTTTATCCGAAAGTTGCGCCGAACACGGTCAATAACTTCATTTCTCTCGTAAACAAAGGTTTTTACGACGGGACAACCTTTCACCGCGTTATCCCAGGCTTTATGATCCAAGGCGGAGACCCGGACGGCAATGGCACGGGCGGTCCCGGTTATTCGATCGCAGGAGAGTTTGCGAATAACGGCTTTGAGAACAATCTAAAACATACGCCGGGCGTCATCTCCATGGCCCGCACGAACAACCCGAATAGCGCGGGCTCGCAATTTTTCATCATGGTCGAGGACGCGCCTTTCCTGGACGGCCAGTATGCCGCTTTCGGAAAAGTGATCGAGGGGTTGGACGTCGCGAACGAGATCGTAGCCGTTGACCGGAATGCGAGCGATAAGCCGCTTACGCCGCAAGTCATGAAGAAGGTGACCGTGGACACCCGCGGCGCCTCCGCTCCGGAACCAGAGACGATCAAGTAAATAAGAAAAAAAAAAGAAGGAGCCACCCTCGGAAGAGAGGAGACTCCTTCTTGTTTATTTAAAATCCGCGAACGGAATTTCGAATTCGGGCATTCCCGCTGCGTAAGGCGTATATTCGTACTGCCCGAAATAGATCACGACGCCGTTATGCTTCAGGAAGAAGTCCCGGTCCGGCTCGATCGTCTTAAACGGATTGAGCAAAGCAAGTCCGCGCGCCTTAATCTGGCTGGCGATCTTGGCGTTAATGATCGAAACGTACTTCGCGTTGCCGCCGGTCACGTCCTTCAGCTTCAACTGGTTGCCCGTTGCCAGATCGAACGTATACGGCACGCGAGCGGTGGTTCCATGGGCGCCGCCCGTGTAAATGTAATAATCCACGTATAAGCTAAGCTTGCCTTGCTCGTTATAAGTAACTGTATAAGTTCCTTCGAAGGAGACGGGCCGGACATCATCCCCGTTATCTCCGAGCGCATTGCTTAGCGACTCTCTTGCGATATCGGCGTTCTGTTCCGCTTCCGACTTCAGGAACGCGTTAATTTTCTTCTGCACGTCCTCTTTGGCGAAGCCCGATAGCTGCGGGTAGTGAATGACCAACGACTTATTTTTCTCTTCTTCCTTGACCGTCGCTGTGGCGATCTTCAGATCGTTCTCCCGGATCGATTCGATACCGATGACCTTCGTCGCCGAATCGTACTTCACCCCGTAACCCATCCGCTCCAGCAAGAAACGAAACGGAACGTACGTCGTGCTGTTCTGAACGATCGCCGGCAATCCGTAGATTTCCTGATCGTTCAGCGTCGCCGTGCCGTCGTCCAGATGGAGTACGAGCTCGCGGTCGCGGCCGGTGACGGTTACGGTCATCTTTGCTTTATTCCAGTCCGTCGTGAGTCCGATACTATTATTTAAGCTGCGTATAGCGATATAAGTCGTGTTGTCCGTATTCAGCGCGGACAGAGTAGAACGGACGCCGTTCACGTCGATCGCTTGATCGATGATCTTATATCCGGCGGAAGCCGCGTTCACTTGTTGAACGGGGTAGAGCAACGGACCGACGGTTAAAACGGCCGCAGCCGTCAGGGCGATGATTCCTTTGGCGGGTTTCCGTTTCATGCCTGCTACGCTCATTAATTATCTTCCTCTCTCTTTTTATCAAATAGATATCCGCACTGTCGGATAATATTTACCTCTAATAGACGCATAAACTGTCGAAAGAGTTCGCGGTTTTCGCCGGTTTATGCGAAAAATTTCTCTATTGAATCCCCTTCCAACCTTTTATATGATGGAGGAACAATATACGGCAGCAAAACGATTAGGTGGGTGGAAATCAATTGTCAGACAACCCGAGCAACAGATCCGGGAGAAACAGAACGATCACGCTGAACGATTCCGAGAGAAACCTATACGGATCGCGGCTGTTGACGCTGACGGCCCCCGTTCGGGCGGAGGAGATTCTGGGGCGCACGATTCGCCAGGACTTGTTCGAAGCGATCGATTATTTGCCGGATGCTTTCGTCGACCTGATGTTCGTCGATCCTCCCTATAACCTCACGAAAACTTTTAACGGCAACACTTTTAACCAAATGAACAACGGGCGGTATACGGAGTGGCTCGACGCCTGGTTTTCCAGAATCGTCCGCATCCTCAAGCCCGACGCGACGGTCTATATATGCGGCGATTGGCGCTCAAGCCATTCGATCTTCGAGGTAGCCTCCAAGTATTTGAACATCATCAACCGAATTACGTGGGAGCGGGAAAAAGGACGCGGCGCCCTATCCAATTGGAAGAACGCCTCTGAAGATATTTGGCACTGCACGAAATCCGGCGACTACAAATTTTACGTCGATCGCGTGAAGATGAAGCGGAAAGTCATCGCCCCCTATCGGACGAAAGAAGGGTCGCCCAAGGATTGGGACGACGCCTCCGACGGCAAATTCCGTCTCACGTATCCTTCCAACCTGTGGACCGATCTGACGGTGCCGTTCTGGTCGATGCCCGAGAATACAGATCACCCGACGCAGAAGCCGGAGAAGCTGCTCGCCAAGATCATTCTGGCCAGCTCCGACGAGAATGACGTCGTGTTCGATCCGTTCTGCGGGGCGGGGACGACATCCGTCGTGGCGAAGAAGCTCAACAGGCGGTTCGCCGGCATCGAGCTCGACGAAACTTACTGCTGCCTCACCGAGAAACGACTTCATCTCGCGGACAGCGACGCCTCGATTCAAGGCTATTCGGAGGGCGTTTTCTGGGAGCGGAACACTTATCAACACATGAAACGGGTTCGCCGTCCGTAAGGGACGCAAACCCGTTTATTATTGGCGATCGATTTGAATTGACACCCGATATCTTCAATGGTATGGTTGGAGCAATATAGGCATTCCGCGGGAACATGCGGGGTGCTTATCTCTATATTCGGCAACCGCGCAAAGGGAGGTTATCCATGATCCGTGTCAAGGAATTTTTGGACACCGACAGTTCTTTGGCAGAGAAAAGGGTGAATGAATTTCTCGCCGGGCTCCGAGACGATCAAGTCGTCAATATTTGTTATAGCTCCATTAGCAAGACTAACCTCAACAACATAAGCGAACAAAGAAGCGCGATACTGGTCGTCTACAAAATAGACCCCGATAAATAATCTCATAGAAAGGAGTAGCTCGGATTGACAAATCGCGAACACTTGCAGCTCAGGCAAGATTCCGGAGACGTTATGCCGCCCGACCATGCGACGGATCACAGCGCGCGGTATGGGGCCTTTTTCAGGTTTCTATCGTTCCTCGGCATCGCTTGCATGGCCGCATTGGCGATCTACTGCCTCGTTTATTTTGCTTGGAAGTAAGCTGCTGCAGGTTGGCTGGCGAATAGCGATGATTAACATCTCTAATCTCGCTAGCTGCCCGGTTTTGTTTCGCAATAGCGATGTTTGATATCGTTGTTGGTCGACAACTTCTTAATCGACCGCGATTGTGTCGCTTATTACGTTGTTTTGCATCGCTATTGACTGCGCTTGGGTAACGATTTCGAACAATAACGATGAATTCTATTGCTATTAACTTATTAACAAATCCCCCTTGAGAGAACCGTCGGCTATGCCGCGGTGATTCTCGAGGGGGATTTGTTTTTTCGACTCTATGATTGGCGTTCCGCTATTTACGCTCGCCTACGACGATCACGCCGCCGTCGCCGACAGCGATAAACCGTTTGCCGTCCCAGACGACGCTGCGCAATTTCTTGAGCGTCGGAGAGGCGATCTTGGTCCAAGTTTTGCCGTCGGACATATAGATCATGCCGCGGTCCCCAACGGCGGCGACCGCGCCGGAACTGCTGGCCGCAAGCCCGTTGAAGTTTTCGGAACGAATGGACAGTGCCTTCTTCCACGTCTTGCCGTCCGTCGATTCGATCAGGCCTGCATCGCCGATCGCCACGAATTTCGTTCCCGTCCACACCGTCTGCTTGATCTTGAAATAAATCTCGTAACCGTCCACCGTCGCTTTGAGTTTGGTCCATGTCTTCCCGTCTTTGGATTGGTAGAGGTCGCTGTCGCGATACCCTAGCCACAGCTTCCCGTTCGTCGCCATCGGAATCGCCTGAACGCCCTTGAGCGGCGTCCAAGTCTTTCCGTCTTTGCTGGAAGCGGACAGCTTCCCGCCAAACACCCGCAACTCGCCCCCGGCCGCCGACACGTCGTCGATCGGTTCGGCTAAGGCGGAGCTAATGTCTGTCACGGTTCCGCCGGAATAGAGAAGATTTGCTTCGCTCAACTTTGTCGTAAATTGGAAACCGGTAGCCATGAACGAGCTTTGAGTTCCGTAAAGGTTGTAGAGCATCGTCATATCGTTAACCCGTTCGGGATCCGCGTCCTCCCACCGGCTGCCGTCGCCGGAAATCTTGAACGTTCCTCCACCGGCTATCGCGTAGCGACCTCCGGAATAAACGATGCCGTGGAGATCGCCGTTCTCGCCCGACGCCTCCAGCATCCATTCTTCGTCGAGACCTTTCGCGGAACGGATCGCCCCTTTCGCTCCGACGGCAGAGAATCCGTCCGACGTTTTCGCAATTCCGTAAATATTGCCTTTTAATCCACCGTACTTCATATAATAGAGCGCATGCATCAGATCTCCGTGCTCTTGCGTTTTATCTTTCCACTTCTTGCCGTCCGCGGACTCGAACAACGTCCCGTAATGACCGGCCGCCACGAACTTGCCGTCCGTCCAGATGACCGCGTTCAGCGAGATGTTATAGAAATCGCTAGCCGGCTGTCGCTTGTAAATCAAGCCGTCCTCCGAAGTGAATACGGCGCCGCCCAAAGCTCTGCCCGTGCTCGCGCGTCCGTCCCATCCTACGGCTACGAGAACATCGCCGTTCGACGCTGCCGCATGAATCGTCGCTCCGATATCGGCTTTCTTGAAGCTCCACGTCTTCAAGTCGCGCGAATAGAACACGCCTTCGCTAGCGATGGCAATCCAGTTGCTCTTGAACTTGACGAGTTGGAGCGACTTATTGTAAAGATCCACGCGCTCGGTCGAAACGAGCGGAGTCAGCGTCCACTCCGACCCGTTCGCGGATACGCCGATCAAGGGATTGGAATAGTTGGAACCTCCGCTTGAAATTCTCCCTTCGGCCACGGCCACATATTGCTTGCCGTCCCAAATGGCGTCCATCCAACGAATTCCGTCCGGCTTAAGCTCCAGCTTGCCTTCCGGTTTATTTTTGTAATAGGAGTTGAACTGGTCCAGCCGAATCGTACTCTTGACGGTGGATTTCGTCCATTTGGCACCGTCCGAGGACAGCGCGACGACACCCCCGTCGCCGACCACGATTGCCGTCTTGCCGTCCGTCGCCGCCGCGGTCAGGTTCCCTTTGACGGGGAAAGCCGTCGGATTCCAGTTCCCGCCGTTCGCGCTTCTGAGCACCGTCGTATCAACGCCGAGCGCGATCCGAGTCCCGTTATCGAGAACGACGATGTCCCTAAGATCGGAGCTTTCTTTCCCGCTTTGCTGTTTCCATTGCCATGAAGGAGACGCTGCTTTCGCAGGTTCGCCGACGCCTCCGAATGCGACGATCAACGACAATAACCAAATCGCACAAGTGAATGTTTTTCTCGATGCCCTCAAGACTGTACCTCCGGAAGTGAATTATTAATTGTATAAACCATTACAATTGTATAATAATTCCTTCGCCGGAAAAATAGCCCGAGCTGAAATAGATTTACTCCGCGATCGGAACTGTGCGCGCTTTGCGCCCGCCGAACACGGTCCATTCCGTATAACCGACCTTGAGCGCCGCCGCGCTCGCCTCATCCAATAAATTGCCGATATCGTCGGGAAAATGGGAATCCGATGACAACGAGATTGGAACGCGATGCTCCGCAAGCACGGACAAGAACAGCGGGCTCGGGCAATGCTCGGCGACCGGATAGCGATATGCAAGACCGGTATTGATCTCCGTGGCTACGCCGGCCAAAACCATCTCTTCCGCCGCTTGGCGATAAAGGGGCAACAGCTCCTTCTCGTCCGCGGGACGGAAGCCGAATACTTTCAGGTTGTCGGGGTGGGCGATCAGATCGAACAGTCCCGACCGGCATGCTTGGCCGAGGAGATCGTAATAGCGCCCATACGCCTGCATCGGGTCCATCTGCTCGAACTTCGACCGCGTGTCGGGATTGTCGAAACCCCAGCCGTCCATAAAATGAACCGATCCGATCACGTAATCCCAATCGTAACCCGCCAATATCTGCCCGAGCTCGGCTTCTCCCCCTTCGAAGAAATCCGCTTCCACTCCCAACAACAAGTCCGGACGGGACTGCTTCGCCTCCGTTACGAACGTCACGAACTCATCCAACGACGCGACGCAGACCTGGTTCAGCCACTCCTCCTGCAGGCGGCCGATCGGGCTGTCGTCCAGCAGCATATGTTTCTCGTAGTAAGGTCGACATTCCCGAAAGCGGTACAGGTGGTCGACGACTCCGAACAAGCCGATGCCTCGCGCTCTTCCCGTATGCAAGTAACGATCTAGCCATTCCTCGCTGAAGCATCCGTTCCACATCCGGCTTTCCAACTGCTCCGACAAGCCTTCCGCCCAGGCGCGGGAATGGCCGATTGTCTGATCCAAGGCGGAACCGGTCGCGGCCAGCGCCTGCAATGTGCGAGAGAGCCAGCGCAATGAATAAGGGCCTTCTTCCAAGTGAAAATGCATATCTACCTTCATCTGCTTCATCTCCCTCTTATATAATCATAGCGGCAGGCAGTCCGGATGCATCTCGGCCGACGGTTTCAGCCCAAGGCAACGGCAGAAGAGAGGCGCCATGCCCAACTGCGATAACGGCTCTTCTGCATCGCTCGCGATTACCCGTTCTCCAATAATATACAAGGGCACAAACCTTTCTTCCGGCGCCGTCCCCCCGTGGTGTCCCCGCGCGTTCATTCCGTGATCCGAGGTGACAACGATGCGATATCCTTCAGACAGCCATAACGGCACGAGCGTTGCGAGAATGCCGTCCGCGGTTCTAACGGCCATGTCGTAGCCTTGGCTGTCCCCTCCGAATTTGTGCCCGGCGTCATCGATATTCATGGAGTGAATGTAGAGAAAATGAGGATCGTGCGACCGGCGCATATATTCCGCATCCGCGAACAGATGGCTGTCGGGATAGTGATCTTCGAAGTAAAAAGCTCCGTGCTGGATCGGCTTGCCTTCGTCGTGCTGATGCCGATCGATCAGTGGATTAAACGGCGCGGAGTTATAAAGTTCGCTGACCCAGTGGTAAGCGGCGGCAGCCGTCGTTAACCCGGCTTCCCGGGCCAAGTGAAACACGCTGCGTTCCTTGCTTAGTCTGACGATATGATTGGCCGTAATGCCGTTCTTGCTTGCCGCCGTACCCGTTAACAGAACTTCATAGAGCGGCCTCGAAAGGCTGGGCAGCTCCGATTTCACTTGATAACAGAACGCTTCGCCCCGCTCGACGAGATGTTCCATGTAACCGAGACATCTGCGCGCGGCATCATAACGAAGCCCATCCAATACGACCGTGATTAAACGAGAAGGTTGCTGCAAACGATCCATTCTATCACGCCTCTCCTTTCGCTTCGTACCATTGAATCCGATGTTGTTTCAGTGCCGGAAGCCACTCTTTGGGCGGCGCGACATTGCTGACGATTGCGTCGATCTTGCGGAGGGGCGCGATCTCAACGAAGGCTTCCTTATCGAATTTCGAATCATCCGCGAGCACGATCGTCTGGCCGGCCGCCTCGATCATTCGCCGGGAAAGCATCGTTTCGTCGAGGTCGTAATCGCTTATGCCTCGCTTGAGCGATATTCCCCCGATGGAAATAAACGCCTTGTCGACGCGAAATTGCGCCATCTCGCGTTCCCCGGGAGCACCGGTCATCGATTGCTGTTCCGGGTTCAACCGGCCTCCGATTACGATAATTTGCCCCGAGAATCGCCCTTCGTTCAACGATTCCATGAGATGGTAAGCGACGGCGATCGAGTTGGTCAACAACGTGATCCGTTCCTTGCCGGAGATCGCCTTCGCCAGTTCGAGAGCCGTCGTACCGACATCGATGACGATGGTGTCCCCCGAGGAGATAAGCTCGGCGGCCTCCCGGCCGATCCGCGCCTTCTCCTCGGCTTTCACCTGCTGACGGTGCAGATACGGCGGCTCGTAGTTGGCCGGTTTGGCCGATACAGCCCCGCCGTATACTCTTTTCGCGTGCCCCTCCCGTTCCAGCAGAAGAAGATCGCGACGGACGGTTTCTTCCGATACGGCGCAGCGCCGCGAGATGTCTGGGACTTTGACTTGCCCTTCCGACTTCAGAAGTTCGAGAATAATTCGTTTGCGTTGTTCCGACGATACGGACATCGTCAAGCCCCTTCTTTCTCCAGTTGCAGCAATTGGGACGGATTGAGAGCCAGGCGGACGGCGCCGCTTGTTTCCGTGCGGAACGTGCGTCCGTCGTTCAGCATATCGATCGTGAGTCGCACCCCGTTCGCCATGACTGAATAACGAATGACGTTGCCAAGTACACTGACGGAATCGATCGTACCTTCCACGATACGACCGCCGACGCTCTCGGAGAACCCATGCTCGCCGAAGCCCGCAAGCAGCCTCACCGACTCGGGCCGCAGCGCGTAGCTTTCCGCCCGGCCGATGTCGTCGCCGAACAGGCGGACGGCTTCGGCGTGGGTCAAGACGTTGTAGCTGCCCATGAATCGCGCCACGAATTCGGTGCGCGGCCGCGAGTATAATGTCTCGGGCGTGCCGTCCTGTACGATATGCCCGTTGTTCATGATGCAGATGCGATCGGACAGCGTGAGCGCTTCTTCCTGATCGTGGGTAACGAAGATCGTTGTCATGTTGAGCTTCTTCTGAATATCGCGTATTTCCGATCGCAGGTTTTTGCGGATTTTGGCATCGAGCGCGCTGAGCGGCTCGTCGAGCAGCAGCACCTTCGGCTGAACCGCAAGCGATCTGGCGAGCGCGACGCGTTGCTGCTGACCGCCGGACAATTGCTGCGGATAAGCGCCCCGCTTCTCCTCCAAATCCACGAGCGCAAGCAGCTCCTCGCACCGTCTTTGCCTTTCGGCCTTGTCTACTCCGCGCATTTTCAGTCCGTATTCAATATTGCCGTATACCGTTAGATTCGGAAACAGGGCATACGACTGGAACACCATGCCCACCTCGCGGTTGCGCGGAGGCAAGCTGGCGATGTCTTTCCGTCCAAGCAGAATGCGTCCGCCGTCCGGCTCGGTCAGACCTGCGATGCAGCGGAGCAGCGTGCTTTTGCCACAGCCCGACGGCCCCAGCAACGTAACGAGCTCCCCTTCTTGAATCGAGAGATCTACGTTGTCCAGTACGATCGATCCCCCGAACGTTTTTCGGATCCCCTGAAGCTCCAAGTACGATGCGTTCATCTGCCCGCCTCCCCGTTAAATTTTTTGCCCAGCTTCATCAGCACCGTGGACAACACTAGAATAAACAAGAAATAAGTGACCGCGATCGCGCTGGCCAGATGTCCGCTTTCGTTGACCCTTTGATATAAATACACTTGTATCGTTTGAATATGGCCGCCGACCAGCATGTTTGTAAGCACGAATTCGCCGAATAACACGGAGAAGCTGAGCAGTGTCGAGATCATGACGCCGGGCCAGATGTTGGGCAGGATCACCGTCGCGAACGCCCTCATCCGGGACGCCCCAAGCATCTCTGCGGAATTAAGCAGCTCCGGGGCGGAAACCGTAAGCAGGCTGTTGCGGATGCCTTGATACATATACGGTAGGATGACGACGAAATACGCCCCGACCAAAATGTAAGCCGTACCGGTAATATCGATCGGACCGGAAGAATACGTCCTGATCAATCCGACCGCAGCAACGACGCCGGGGACGGCGTACGGCAATACGACGACCCCTTTCATGAACGTCTCCCATTTCGGCAAATACACCGTAATGACGAAGACGGCGGGCAGCATCACTGCCAGGCTGAGTGCCACGCTGACGGCGCACAGATAGAAAGAGGTCCACAGCGCATCGAGAAAACGCAGATCCTTGAACATTTCCAGCACCCATTCGAGCGTCCAGCTCTCGGGAAGCACCGTCGTCTGCCACTGCTTAGCGAAGCCGTACATGAACGTTCCGATAAGCGGAATCAGCAGGTAGATCATCAGCAGAAGCATTAGCGATCTGTGCGTCCATCCCGCTTTCGACTTCATCATGCTCCCGCCTCCTCTTTCGCCGCGAGCCATGCCCGCTTCCGCCCACCCCGGCCCCGCTTCTCGGACGATCCCGAGACGTACGAAGCTGTAAACCGTTCCGAGCGCTTGGACATTCTATGATTCAAATAAACTGCGAGCAGCGTGGAAAGCGCCAGCAGCACCGCGAGCGCGCTGCCCATTTCCGGCTGGTTCACGACGTCTCCGGCCACGAGCGACCCGATGCGAATCGCCAGCAGATTGTAATTGCCGCCGACAAGAGCGTAAGCCGTCGCATAAGCTCCCATCGCATTGGCGAACAGAATGCCGAGCGTCCCGAAGATCGCGGGCGTCAGCATTGGCAGACCAACGGTTCTCCAGAACTGCCATGGCCTTGCGCCGAGCAGCGCGGCCGCTTCCCTCCACTGGTCCCGAATGCCGTAGAACGACGGGTAGAGCAGCAGCAAAGCCAGCGGCACTTGAAAATATACGTATACGAGCACAAGCCCGCTCCAACTGTATAGATTAAAACCAGCGAACACGTCCCAACCCCATTGCTTGAACAGAAGCGTGAACACTCCGTTATTACCGAGCAAAATGATATAGGCGAAAGCGAGCGGCACGCCGGCAAAATTCGAAGTCATATTGGACAACATCAGCAGTCTGTCGCGGATCCGCGGCGCGAATCGGGTGATCGAGTAAGCGCAGACGAGCCCGACGATCAAGCCGATCGCACTGGAATAAACCGCGATCAGCAGGCTGTTCTTTATGGCTTGCAAATAAAAGGCGCTATGAAAAATTTTATCGTAATAACCAAAGGTAAAACCCCCGCCCGACTTGCTGACGCTTCCTGTCAGCATGGTCAAGATCGGCGTCAATTGGAACGCCAGCACCATGAAGACGAAAGGAGCCAGTCCGAGCAACATCCAGCGTTTGTTATGCTTCATTCTTCCACTCTCCTAGAGGGAATAAAACGGGCGCCCCCGCCAAGCGGGCGAAGGCGCTCCGTCATCGTGTCGCTCTGCTCAGTTGATATGAACGAGAACGCGTTCTTGCCATTGCTCAGGAATGCTCTTAGCCGTCTCTTCCCATACTTTGTAATCTACGACCGGTTTCGCGTTCACGTACTCTTCCTTCGGCAGGAGCTTAGCAGCCACGTCGTCCGGGAGCTTAACGCTGTCACGGATTGGACGGGCGTAACCTTTCGCCAGATTGATCTGTCCAGCGTCGCTCAAAATGTACTCTCTCGCTAATTTGGCCGCATTCGGGTGCGGAGCGTATTTGTTGATGATCGTCGCGTAACCGCTCACGACGCTGCCTTCTTTCGGAATCGTGACTTCGTATTGATCTTTTCCGAGCTGGTCGCTGTAGTTAAGCGCGTTAAAATCCCACAGCAGCGTTACTTCGACTTCGCCTTTCTCGATGTTCGCCAGCGAGGCGTCGACGTTGGCGATTTTACCGTTCTTCGCCAGATCCTCGAAGTAAGCAAGCCCCGGCTCGATATTCGACTCGTCGCCGCCGAACGCCATCGCTGCGGCAAGCACGGCCATCTGTGCTTGAGCCGCTTTCGTGACGTCGCCCGTTACGATTTTATAATTGCCGTTTTTCAGGTCTTCCCAGCTTTTTGGCGGGTTCGCTACCAGCTTCTTATTCGTCAAGAACGCGATCGTGCCTTGGTAACCGATCAGCCAGTGCCCATCTTTATCTTTGGCCCAATCGGGAATCTCGTCCCAATAGGAGGTTTTATACGGCTGCGTTACGCCTTTGTCCACAGCAACCGGACCGAACGCGATGCCCACGTCTCCGATATCGGCGGTCGGCTTATTTTTCTCCGCTTCGAACTTGGCGATCTCCTCGGCGCTGGACATATCCGTATCCGAGTGGGAAATCCCGTAATTCGTCTGCATATCTTCCCAAGTATCCTTCCAGTTCGCCCACGAATCCGGCATGCCGACGCTCACGACCGACCCTTCTTCCTTAGCTTTCGCCTCGATCTCGGCGAGCGATAGCTGCGAAGCGTCGGACGTTTTACCGTCGTTTTTCGCACCTCCACATGCAGCGATCAGGACAGCGAACAGTACGAGGACCATACCTACGGAAAGCTCTTTCCTTAGTCCATTTCTCAACATTCCCTTTTCCTCCTATGTGGCATTTTGTGGGGTGTCTCTTTAGTCTTGTTGTTTTTGGCCCTCTATCAATATAAAACCAGTCTATTTCCGTCAAATTAACCGAAATCCTATCGTTTGTAAAAACGCAAAAAAAAGAAGAACCTTCACATAAAGTGACTGTTCTTCCTTTTTAGTACCGCTAATAGATTAAATCTCGTAGATTTTGTACAGCTCGTCGAGCATGAGATTGGCCGCGATCACTCCGCCGGCTGTATTCCAGATCGCGTCGTCGACGCGGATCGCTTTATTGTTCTTTACGACGGAAAGGCTTTGCCAAAGAGGATCCTTCAACATTTCTTCTTCCATCTGGGTCGCTTTGCCGTCCCCCGTCTCATACGTGAAGTAGAAGAGCCGGTCGGCGTCCACCTCCGGAAGACGTTCTTTCGTAATTTCCTCCACGAACGTATCCGTGTACTTCTGATTATCCGGACGGGTAATGCCGAGCTTGGAAAATGCGATCCCCGTGAAAGTATCCTCTAAATAAATACGGGTTTTGCCGGTCATGAACCGGACAACGGATACTTTCTCGTTCAGTTTATCTCCTGCCTTGGCCTTGAAATCCGCAGAGCGGCTGTCGTAGTCGGCGATGATTTTCTGGCCTTCTTCGGTTTTGCCCAGCGCTTCGGCGTAGAGCAGGAAGTTGGATTGCCATGCTCCCCGCAGCGTCTCCGAGAAGACGGTCGGCGCGATAGCCTTTAACTGATCGTATACTTTCTCTTGGCGGAGCTTGTTGCCGATAATAAGATCGGGCTTCAGGCTGGCGATCAGTTCGAGGTTCGGCTGGCTTTCTTCGCCGACGACCGTAACGCCGTCCATATCCGCCGCGATGTGTTTATACCAAGGATCGCCCGTCCAGGATTTTACCGCCCCTACCGGCTTCACGCCGAGCGCGAGCAGCGCTTCCGTTCCTTCGTTCGTCAGCACGACGACGCGCGTAGGCGTTCCCTTGATATCGGTCGTTCCCATCGAGTGGGTCACCGTATGAACTTCGGTAGAGGCAGAGGCGGGTGCCGACGGAGAAGACTCGTTCTTAGCGCCTCCCGTATTCGATTGGCCGCAACCGGTTAAGATGACCGTAAGCGCCAAAGATAAGGCCGAAGCCGACCAAACCCATTTCTTTTTAAAAACCCGTAACATGAATCCTGACTCCCTTTCCAATCCTCTTTATAGATGCGAATGATTCTCAATTGCATTTCTTTATGTACTATAGCAGGGCAATTCGCCTGAGTCAACGTTTGTTTGATAATGATTCTCATCTTCATTGACACCTTTAGAGCCTTCACCTAGAATGAGTAAAGTGCCTACCCGTCTCTCTTATCATACATACCAAATTCGAATCGATAACATTCGGGAAGTTAGGAAAGAGGAAGTCATGAACACGTTACTAAAAACCCGTGCGCAGAAAGTCGTCGGATTAGCGGTGAGTTCCGCCGTCTTGATCGCCGGAATCATATGCAGTATCGCCTTCGGAGTAACGAATATCGGTTGGCGGACGATCGTGGAGTCGATCACCGCCTTCGATGGCTCGCAAGAGCACTTGATTATTCAAACGGCAAGGGTTCCGCGCGCGTTCATCGCGGCGATCGCCGGAGCGAGCCTGGCCGTTGCGGGTTCTCTCATGCAGGGGATTACGCGTAACCCGCTAGCTTCTCCAAGTCTTTTCGGCATTAATGCCGGAGCTGCGTTCTTCATCGTATCCGGGAGCGCGTTCTTCGGAGCGAGCGGTTTATCGACGTTCGCGACGCTGGCGTTCGTCGGAGCGGCCTTCACTTCTTTACTCGTATACGTAATAGGCTCGATCGGCAGCGACGGTCTGACTCCGCTGAAGGTCACGCTTGCGGGCGCGGCCATGACGGCTTTCTTCTCTTCTTTGTCGTTGGGCATTCTGCTTACCGGAGGCCAGACGTTCGACCAGGTGCTGTACTGGTTCGTCGGTTCGGTGGCCGGACGGGACATGGGCATTTTCACGACTGCGGCGCCGTACATGGGGATTGCACTTGCGGGGGCTTTCATTATTGCCAGGCATATGAATCTGTTTACGCTAGGAGAAGACGTCGCGACGGGGCTCGGACAGAAGACGTTCGCGATCAAGCTTGCTGCGGCGGTTATTATCGTCCTGCTCGCGGGCGGTTCGGTGTCCGTGGCCGGTCCGATCGCTTTCGTCGGCATCATTATCCCGCATCTGACGAGGCATTTGGTCGGAATCGATTACCGTTGGGTTATCCCCTACTGCGCTCTGCTTGGCGGCATCTTGCTGCTGGCCGCCGATATCGGCTCTCGTTATATCTCGTTTCCGAAGGAAGTCCCGGTCGGCGTCATGACGGCGATTATCGGCGTTCCGTTCTTCGTCTATATCGCCAGAAGAGGGGGCGTCTCATAAAATGGGCAATTGGTTAACTTTACGCGGCCGATTTCACTCTTTTCAACTGCACCGGCGTACGATAACGGCCATCTTGCTGCTGCTGGCGGCGAACGTCGCGGCGATCATCGTCTGCGTCGGCATGGGCAGCACGACGATTAGCCCGATCAACGTGATACGGGCACTGTTCGGAACTGGAGATCCTTCTCACTCGATGATCGTCTTCTCGCTAAGAATGCCGCGCGTGCTGGTCGCGATCATGGTCGGGGCGGCGCTCGCCGTGTCGGGAGCGCTTCTGCAAGGCATCGTGCGCAATCCGCTTACGTCGCCCGACATCATCGGGATTTCCGGCGGAGCGTCGTTGGGCACGGTTGTTTTCATCTTGTACTTTTCGCATCTAAGCATTCGATATATGCCCATTAGCTCGATCGCGGGCGCTTTCGCAGCTGCGTTATTAATCTACTTCTTCGCCTATCGCGGAGGAATCACCCCGCTGCGGCTCGTGTTGATCGGAATCGGCATGGCCACCGCCCTCACCGCGGTCACATATATGCTCATCCTGACGGCTTCGTTCACGCCGACCGCGGTCGCGGTTAAGGCGTTTACCTTTATGACCGGAAGCATCTACGGCGTCTCCTGGGAACGGGACGTTCTAACTTTGCTCCCATGGCTTGCGGTCCTGCTGCCCGTTTCTTTTGTATATGCCAGGCATCTGAACGTGCAGGAGTTGGGCGACGATGTCGCGATGAGCGTAGGAAGCACCGTGCATGTCAAACGCACGATTCTGCTATTCGTCAGCGTTGCGCTTGCGGGAGCCGCGGTCGCGATCGGCGGCGCGATTAACTTTATCGGCCTGATGGCTCCGCATATCGCGCGCAAGCTCGTCGGTCCGGCCTACGGAGGAGTGATCCCAGTCTCGGCGCTGATCGGTTCGCTTGTCTTACTGTTATCGGACCTGGTCGCGAGAACCGCGTTCCTCCCCCTCGATATTCCCGCGGGGGTGTTTACTGCGGCGATCGGGGCGCCGTTCTTCGTCTATCTGCTCTACCGTCACCGCAAATCTTAGCGCGAAAGGAAACGATGCCCGTGTCTGCGATTCAAGCGAACAATCTCACGCTGTCCTATGGGAAAAAACCGGTGTTCTCCCATCTCGATATGACGATTCCCGAAGGCCAAATTACTGTGTTCATCGGTAGCAACGGTTGCGGCAAATCGACGCTGCTGCGTTCTCTCGCCCGTTTATTGAAGCCTCAGGAAGGTTCAATCGTGTTAGACGGAGCCGATATCGCCAAGCTGTCGACGAAGGAAGTCGCGCGTCGGCTGGCCATTCTGCCTCAAGGACCGATCGCGCCGGAAGGCCTGACCGTTCAACAGCTCGTGAAGCAGGGGCGTTACCCTTATCAAAGCTTCCTTCAGCAATGGTCGCTCGAAGACGAGCGCATGGTGAAGAAAGCGATGGAGGCGACCCATATCGAAGAGTTGGCCGACCGTTCCGTCGACTCGCTCTCTGGCGGTCAACGCCAACGCGCGTGGATCGCGATGACGCTAGCGCAGAACACGTCGACGATCTTGTTGGACGAGCCAACGACTTATTTGGATATGACGCATCAAATCGAGATTCTCGATCTTCTGTTCGACTTAAACGAACAAGAAAACCGAACCGTCGTCATGGTGCTTCATGACATCAATCTGGCTTGCCGCTACGCGCATCATATCGTAGCCGTCAAGGATGGGCGCATTTACGCGCAAGGAGCGCCCGAGACGATCGTCAACGAAGGACTGATCAGGGACGTATTCGATATGGAGTGCCAGGTGACGGCGGATCCCCTATTCGGGACGCCCCTTTGCATCCCCCATGGCAAAGGCCGCAAACTGACGTAACAGCGGATTATTTTCGCCCGTAGTCGGCCTTGATCTCGCCCCACTGCTTTGTCTGCCATTTGAGCACTTTATTGGAATAACTGTTCGTCTTCAGCCATCGAACCGCGCGGTCCACCAGATCCCAGATCTCCAGCGTCGATTCGTCTCGTGCGAGAGTAGTGGATACTTCCTTCTGCTTGACCCACTTCAGCGCGTTCACGGAGTCGCTGTAGATCGTTTTGCCGCTGCCGATCTTCTTCAAATACGCCAGCGCATGCACGATTGCAAGGAACTCCCCGAGGTTGTTCGTTCCTTTCGCGATCGGACCGACCGCAAACAGAACCTCCCCCGTCTTCGTGTCCACGCCTTTGTATTCAACCGGCCCCGGATTGCCTCTTGTGCCCACATCGACGGAGATACTGTCGTAGTCGACATCTGCTGAGATCGTGTCGACGCCGGCTTTGGCGGACGCGGCCTTTTTTCCGCTTCCCCAATGCTTCTTCCATCCCTCGCGGTACGCCTGATCCGCCGCGGTCTTCGACTCGTACGATTTGTACTTCGCTTCGTCGTATTTGTCGATCTGCTCCTTGCACTTCGCCCAGTCGGAGTACACGCCTGGTGTTCTGCCGACCCATACGACATAATATTTTTGCTTGGCCATCTATCTGATCCCTCTTTCATGATTGCGGAAGATTATCATGCGTGTCTGTATTTTTATCAAATGATATATTCGCCGCCGTCGCCCGATTTTCCTATGCAACGTTCTCGCAGACCCTTACAGACACCAAAACCCCGTCCACCAACTCTCTAACGATCTCGCAGACCCTTACAGACACCAAAACCCCGTCCGCCGACTCTCTAACGGTCTCGCAGTCCCTTACAGACACCAAAACCCCGTCCGCCGACTCTCTAACGGTCTCGCAGTCCCTTACATACACCAAAACCCCGTCCGCCGACTCTCTAACGGTCTCGCAGTCCCTTACATACACCAAAACCCCGTCCGCCGACTCTCTAACGGTCTCGCAGTCCCTTACATACACCAATAGGACACTCCCGAAGCGAAAAAACGCCAGGAAGCCCGCATAAGGCTTCTTGGCGTACGGCTTTCGCCCGAATTCGGGACGGGCCTTCTAGCAAGCGGTCGTAATGATCGGCTTGTCGTTCGTGATGATGATCGTATGCTCATGCTGCGCGACGCGGCTCCCGTCGAGAACCTTCAGCGTCCAACCGTCGTCCTGCTCAACGGCGTAAGTCGCCCCGGTCGATAGGAACGGTTCGATCGTGATGACCTGGCCAACCTTCAACACCCTGCGATCCCTTGGCTCGTAATAAGGCAAAATCTCGATAGGCTCTTCGTGCAATCCTTTGCCGACTCCGTGGCTGCACAGATTCTCGATCACGCGGAAGCCGCCTTTCCTTGCTTCCTCCTGCATCATCTTGCCGATCTGGTTCAGCTTCACTCCGGCCTTCAAACCGGAAATGACTTTCATCATCGTCGCGTAAGTATGCTTGCACAGTTTGTCGACTTCGGTCGTGACCGGTGCGATTTGGAAAGATTGGCCTGCATCGGCATAATAGCCGTTAAGTTCCGCCGAGACGTCGATGTTGACCAGATCTCCCGCTTGCAGCACACGATCGCCCGGAATGCCGTGCGCCACCTCTTCGTTCACGCAGATGCACGTATAGGCTGGAAAGCCGGCATCCTTCATTGGGGCGGAAGTCGCGCCGTGGCTTGCCAGCACGTCTCTTCCGATCCAATCGAGTTGCCTGGTCGTGACGCCCGGCTTGGCGTTTCTCTTCATCTCCTCGATCGTCAGCGCGACAATCCGGCCGATCTTCAACAATTGCTCGATATCGTATTGGTTTTGTATCGTCATGAATCGATCCCTCGCTTTCCTCATGTTGTATGAGTTCGCTACAACTATCCTTAACCTTACCTCTTTTATCCCATTCGCTCAAGGCGGATAAAGTGACTAAAAAGGGCGGTCAGTGCCTTAATAGCAGCTCTGTCCGCCAGTTCCCCTATAGCAAATATCGCAAATATACATATAGGCAGGAAATCGCGACGGACAGCAGCATAAACGGGAATCCGTATTTCAGAAACTTCAGGAACGTGATCGGATAACCTTCTTTCGCCGCAAGTCCGGCTGTAATCAAGTTGGCGCTTGCACCGATCAGCGTTCCGTTGCCGCCCAGGCAAGCGCCGAGCGCGAGGCTCCACCATAACGGCTCCAGATTGCTGATTCCCATATTCCCCATATCCTGAATGAGCGGAATCATCGTCGCCACGAACGGAATATTGTCCATGAAAGCCGACGCTATCGCGCTCATCCATAGAATCAGCATCGCCGTCGCCGTCTCCCCGCCGCCGGTCAAGTCCATCGCTTTTACCGCAAGATCGTTAATAATGCCCGTTTCCACCAGCCCTCCGACCAGGGTAAACAAACCAATGAAAAAAAAGATGGTCGTCCACTCCACTCGGGAGAACGCTTCTTCCAGGGCGTGCTCCCCGGAGAGCAGCAAGAGCAGGAATGCTCCCGTCAACGCTACGACGGACGATTCCGCCTGCAAAACCTGATGTAGGAAAAAGCCGACGATCGTCAGCCCGAGGACCGTCAAGCAGCGGATCAGCATCCTCTTATCGGTGATCAATTCCCGTTCGTTCATCTCCATAATGCCCCGCCTGTATTCTTCGGACGTACGAAGCTGCTTACGGAAGAACAAAACGAACAGAGGAATTTGCACGGCCATGATCACGATGACGATGGGCGCCAGATTCTCGATGAACGCTAAAAAGGTCAATTCTTTAACCGCGCTTCCGATCATGATGTTCGGGGGATCGCCGATTAAAGTCGCCGTTCCGCCGATGTTGGAGGCCAGAATCTGCGAGAACAGAAAAGGAAACGGCGGCACCCGCAGTTGGCGGGTAATGCCGAACGTTACGGGCACGATCAGCAGAACCGTCGTCACATTATCCAGAAAAGCCGAAGCGACCGCCGTGATTACGGCCAGAGCGACCATGATTTTCACGGGCTCGCCTTTCGCCTTCTTCGCCGCAACGACCGCGATATAGCTGAATACGCCGGTTTTGGCCGTCAGACTGACGATAATCATCATCCCGATCAGCAGCCCGAGCGTATTGAAATCGATATGCCGTGCAACCGCCGAATGAACATCCACGATGCCTAGCAGAACGACGATCAAGCCGCCCAGCATGGCGACGATCGTCCGATGCACCTTCTCCGCGATTATCATCCCATATGTAATCAGGAAGACTGCTAATGCAACTATAGCTTGCTGTTCCATGGCTCCTCCTCGACAATCCGGTACATTCGCAGCTTACACCAATATAGTTTAACTTACTTTCCCAGCATTTTCTCTCTTCCGGATCATCGCAAAATAACAGATGATTGCACCAATATCGGCTGCCGCAATGATAATTCCCATCGGCAGCGCATTCGCGCTCCCGGCGATTCCGACGACCGGCGCCAACGCCCCGCCCAACAGGAAGGCCAGCAGGCCGAGCAAGGCCGAAGCGCTTCCCGCTGCATGTCCGTGGTTGCGCATGGCCAAGGAAAACCCCGTCGCGCCTACGATTCCGACGCTAGCGACGACGAAAAACAACGGAACGAGAATCGCCGCCAATCCGGCAGACGTGACGATCGTCGCCAGCAGCACGATACCGCTAACCGCCGCTATGGCAAGCCCAACCAGAAACAGTCTGCTCTCTCCGACCTTCGCCGCCAGCCTGCCCGTGACCTGTCCCGCGATAATAATGCCTATTCCGTTAATCGCGAAAAATAAACTGAACAATTGCGGAGACACGCCATAAATGTTCTGCAGCACGAACGGAGAGCCCGAGATGTAAGCGAACATGGCCGCCGTAACCAGAGCTTGCGCTAGCGCGTATCCCATAAACAACCGATCCCGGAGAAGCCGCCGGAACGTCGAGAAGGTTTCGCGAATGCCACCGGTCATACGCTTGCCGACGGGCAACGTCTCCGGCAGACCGAACAACACGGCCAGCAGCGTCAGTACGCCCCATCCGGCCAGAACGACAAAAAGTCCTTCCCAAGAAGTGATCTTGAGCAATTGCCCGCCGACTACTGGAGATAGAATCGGAGCCGCCCCGTTCACAAGCATCAGCATCGCGAAAAACTTCGTCAACTCTGGGCCCGAGTACATATCTCTGACGATCGCCCGCGAGATGACGATCCCCGCAGACCCGGCCAAACCTTGCACGAACCGAAGCGCGACCAGCACGCCGATCGAAGGGCTCAACGCGCACAGAATCGAAGCGATGGCGTAGATGAACAGCCCTACTATCAGCGGACCCCGGCGCCCGCGGAAATCGCTGAGAGCGCCAGCGAACAATTGACCGACGGATAAGCCGATCATGCAAGCGGTCAAGCTTAGCTGCGCATACGAAGAACTCGTATTCATATTTTCCGCCAATTTAGGCAAAGCGGGCAAATACAAATCAATCGACAACGGCCCGAAGGCCGACAACGAACCTAATACTACGACGAGCCAAGCTACATTGGCTCTCCTGGCCTCTTTCGCACCGACCGCGAATTGTTCCTGAAGTCGACTCAAACCGCGCACCTCTCTCCCTTACATCCCCCTATCATATTACGAATCGTTTTCATGCATCAAGACTTCATGAATTGCCTTTATTCCCAATATTCGCGGGCTGTTATATAATACAGATGTTCCCATGGCTCGTCCTTGAGCGAATTCAACGATAGGAGACCAAGCATGGACATCGTACATATTCCGACTCATCTCATCGATGAGGACAAAGATCAACCCCGGTACCAGTTCGACGAAGAAGCCCTTCGGGAGCTGGCTAGCAGCATCGAAGAGATCGGCCTGCTGTCGCCGATCAAAGTGAGAACAACCGGAGACGGAAGATACAAGATCATATATGGCAACCGCCGCTACAAAGCCTGCACATCTCTGAACCTGCCGACGATCCCTTGCATCGTCTCCACGGCGACGGACGAAATGGAGATCTATCTGGAGCAAATCGCGGAGAATCTAACGCGCCAAGGCTTCTCCCCGATCGAAGAGGCGGAAGCGTTCAACAAGCTGTTGACCGATCCGAAGTTCAGCAGCTCTATTAAATACTTGTCTAGTAAGCTGGGCAAGCCGGAAGCTTATATCAAAAACAAGCTGGATTTGTTGAAGTTCAGCCCGGCGGTCCGGAAACTCATCGTCGGCGGCACGGAAATCCGCAAAGACCAATTGACGGAAGATCAGTTAATCCCGTTAAAAGACTTGCCGATGGAGTACCGGGATTCTCTGGCGCTCATTATGGCCGCGGACGAGATGCCGGTGACCGACGTGAAGCGGATCGCCCGCCTATTCAAGGATAAGGAGATTTCGGAGGGCACGAAGGGCAAGCTGCTGTTCAAGACGGGACCGCAGCTGCTCGAGACGTGGTCGACTTACGAGCATAATCGGAAGGAACGCGCGAAAAGCGCGAAAGCGGAGGAAGAAGCCGCGGCTGCGGCCAAATTCGCCGTTGCCGAATCAGAGACGGAACGCCCTAGGGACGAGGGGATTCATCCGCAAGCATCGGGCGAGACCGAAGAAAACCCGCCGCATCAGGCGAGAAAATCGCCAAGTCAAGCGGCCCGGCCTCCGGCTTCCGGTCTTATGACCCTGTTCGAGCAAGACGAGGACGAAGATCCGTCGCCGGGGAACGTGATGGAGAGCATTCTAAACCTGTTGCTTGCGACGCTGCCCCCGCCCAGCCGCTTCTCCGCCCGGGATCTCCCCGAGCTCGACGGCGTGGAACGGGATCAGTTCGTCAAGGACGTGGACACGCTCGTTGCCGATCTGGAAAACCACTTGGAGGAGTGGCGGTCGGTCAAAGAGATGTTCGTTTCGAAAAGTTAACAATAACGCCTGCCGCTTCCGAGCGGCAGGCGTTGCACATACCGGAAGTGGCTACCTCGCTTCCGCGAAGATCAGAAAAAAAGGCGGAGAGAATACATGGGTAAAATGGATGAAATCATTATCGTCGTACCGCGCGCCAAAGCATTTGCCGACGAGACGTTAGCGTTCCAAGGCGTCGAGAGCGATCCGGCCAAGACGGCTTCCATCCTCGCGAACATTGAAGCGAATTACACGACGATGAGGCGCGGCGATGCGGAAGAAAACGCCGCATACAAGCAGCCTATTCCGTATTGTGTAATCAGACGCGGAGACAAAATCTTCTTATATAAAAGATTGGCGGGTGGCGGTGAAGCCAGACTTCACGACAAACTCTCGATTGGAGCAGGCGGACATATGAACGACGATCCCAAGTTCGGCAAGTTCGAGGAGCTCCTCTGGGATAATCTGAACCGCGAATTGGAGGAAGAACTGAAGATCGATGCGACAGACCGCAGCCTGACGACGATCGGATTCATTAACGATGACGGGAACGAAGTCGGGAAGGTCCATATCGGCATCCTCGTCATCCTCGATATCGATCCTGGCGCTTCTGTCGAAGTCAGGGAAAATGACCAACTCGCGGGAGAATGGGTTTCCATCAGCCAATTGCTTGAGGAAGACATCTTCGCGAGGCTGGAGACATGGTCTCAGATCACGGCACGGGTGCTAGCCTGATCGTTCTGACGTTCATGGCTTTGATGCCCTGCGTTCCGGAATCATTTGGCGGCCCCCCTTTATCCTGAGCGATACGAGCGGCTCGGGAACGGCGTCGCCTTGCCCGGGTACGGACGAGAAGCTGAATCCGGCTGCCAGCGTCCCCAGGATCAACACCGCTTCCAGCATCGCGAATTGCGATCCGATGCAGCCGCGAGTCCCTCCTCCGAACGGAAAATAGGCGAATCTGGGCCATTGGGAAGGACCGTCGTCGAACCGTTCCGGCCGAAAGGCGAGCGCGTCTCCGAATACGGCATCGTTGCGGTGGATGGCATAGGGGCTGATCAGAAAGCTGCTATTGTTCGGAAAGCGGTCGCCGAGCAGCTCTATTTCCTGTTCGGATTCGCGGAGGATCGCCCATGCCGGCGGATAGAGACGCAACGTTTCCTGTATGATCTTCTTGGCGTAAGGCATCTCCCGATACCGTTCGTAAGCGGTCAGGCGCCGACCGGAACTCGCCTCTTCGGAACGAATACGATCCAGTTCCTCGCGAAGATTAGCCAGCACGTTCGGCGAACGCTCCAAAGCATACCAAGCCCATACAAGAGCGTTAGCCGTCGTCTCATGGCCGGCGAGCAGCATCGTCATCATCTGGTCGCGAATTTCCCGCTCGGGCAACTCCGCTCCGTCCTCGCTCCTCATGTCGAGCAGAAGACCTAGCATACAATCCTCATAAGCCTTCGGATTTCTTCGCGCTTTGCCGATCGCTTCGTAAATCATCTCCTCCAACGTGCGGATCGCCCGCTTATGTTGGACGTTGCCGGGCGTCGGCCACGAGAAAGGCAGGATGATCGGCGAGAATATCGTGCCCGCGGAACGCCGGATCGTGACGTCGACGGCAGCGGCCAACTCCGACTTGTCTTGTTCAAGCTCCCTCTTGAACAAGCTGCGCGCGATAATCCCGAGTGTCAGCTCCATCATCGCCTCGTGAATCGGAACCGCGCTCCCTTCCTTGAGCTTTGCCCCGAGCCGTTCCGTTTCCTGGACCACGATCTCGGCATATGCTTGAATCCGCTCTTTATAGAAAACGGGCGTCATATACTTTTTCTGTTCGCGGTGCGTCTCATTCTCTGATGTCAGCAAACCGTCGCCTATGGTGCGCCGCAGCACGCCCGAGCTCCGTCCTTTGCGGAAATGCCGTTCTTGATGAACCAGTATCTCCTGTACGAAATCGGGGGAATTCACGATAAATGTCGGTTGGAAGGAGCTCGTCCGCAACGACACGACGTCCCCCATCGGCAACGCGTCGACAAGAAATCCGAGCGGGTCCCGCTGGAACTTGATAAAGTTGGACACCCTCGACGTCTGAATATCGGATACTCGCGTCATTCGTTACCCCTCCCTATATTTAGGAAAAGTGTATCACTTTTGTTCGGCGAGATGCCAGCGCACTGCCCGGGATGGGTGGTGTTTGGCCCCACCAAGGCACTTTTTTGACCTTCGTTCGCACACTGTACCGGAAATCGCCTTACTAAGGCACTTTTTTGGCCCTCGTTCGCACACTGTCCCGGGATCCGCCTGACCAGGGCACTTTTTGGGCCTTCGATCGCACACTGTACCGGGATCTGCACCACCCAGGTACTTTTTTGGCCTTCGATCGCACACTGTACCGGGGTCCGCCTAACCAAGGCACTTTTTTGACCTTCGTTCGCACACTGTCCCGGGATTCGCCCCACCAAGGCACTTTTTTGGCCTTCGATCGCACACTGTCCCGGGATCCGCCTAACCAAGGCACTTTTTTGACCTTCGTTCGCACACTGTACCGGAAATCGCCTAACTAAGGCACTTTTTTGGCCCTCGTTCGCACACTGTCCTGGGATCCGCCTAACCAAGGCACTTTTTTGACCTTCGTTCGCACACTGTCCCGGGATTCGCCCCACCAAGGCACTTTTTTGGCCTTCGTTCGCACACTGTACCGGGGTCCGCCTAACCAAGGCACTTTTTTGGCCCTCCCTGAAAATGCATTAACGATCGACAAAAAAAGATGCTGTAACAAAGGAGTTTCACCCCACTTTGTTGCAGCACCTTTTATCACAGTGAAAATCACAACATGCAGCTTGAGCCCCACCGCGCCATGCCACATTACTTCAGAATTTCCTTGATCCTTTTCAAGGGGTAACCCGTATGTTGCACCAGATCCATTATCGTGGCTCCGGGATGGCTCTTGATATATTCCTTGACGACGAGGGCTTCGGAAATATAGATCTGCTGGCAGTCCTTGCACAACGTATCCGGTTTTTGCACTTGCAATTTTCCGCACCTGCCGCAATTCATTAATTCCATTTTTCGCCCACCCTGAAGTTGTTAATCTGGCCTTATCTACGACTTATGATTAATCCTATTGTAACATCGGTCAGGCTTGGCGTCTCCTTCAGGCCGAGTCGGGCGTATCGCGCGCTACCTGTAAAGCTCCATAATGCGGTGCCCGTACAGCATGAACAAAGACAATACGCCCGCCAGAATCAGATAGGCGGCCAACACCTTCCACTTTACGGATGCCGGAGCGGTGTAGTACGTGCGATAACGGTGCAGTTCCTCGTCGATCTGGCCGATTCTCGCGCTGGCTTTCCGCTCCTCGTCTGCGAGCAAGGAGGATGGAACCGGCCGTTCCGAGTCTCCATCCTCGTACTGTTCCGGTTCGTCTTCCCATGTCCGAAGCAAAGCGTTCGCCTTCTCGGCGAACTCGCGATCCATTCTCGCCCGCTCCCGGTCAAGCTTCTCCTCGTCTTGCAGGAATGGAATCAGCCGGCGGCGGCTCCCCTCTTCCTCAGTTCGTTTAGCCGTCTCCTCTTGTATAGCCAGCGTTTCTTTCAATTGCCAAGTGCTAAACAATCCTGGCCAGCGTCCGATCTCCTGGCGGAATTCGATCAGCTTTTGTTTCTCGTATGCGAGAATCGATCCCCGGTAATTTTCCCTGGCCCTGTTCCACCAGCTCACTGCGCCGATGATCAGAATCAACACCATTAAGGGACTATGCGTCATAAAAGCATAGATGCCGAGCAAAACCAAGCCGACCAGCCAGATTTTCGTCGACAGCACGGAGACGATACGCCCTCCGTCAAGCGGCGAGACAGGGATCAGGTTGAACAGATTGATCATGGCGCCGAGGAAAACGACAAACGCCCAGAACGGATCCCCGTTCTGCTCGTAGAGCGCATAGGCAGGCAAGAACGAAATCAGTCCCGCAAGCGGTCCGCCATAGGCCAAGAATGCTTCCGTAGCCGCATCCTGGGGCCGTTCCTTCATCGAAATCAACGCGCCCATGAACGGGATAAAGATAGCGGGAGACGTCTTGACTCCTTTGATCCTCGCTGCGACCAGATGTCCCATTTCATGCACGAACAGCAAATAAACGATCGCTACGCCGAATTTCCAGCCGTATATAGCTGCATATGCCCCTAAGCTGACCATCATGGTAATAAAAGTTCCGCCGAATTTCGTCCACTTCAGCAAGGCGAACGCCCATTTGAACTTCGCCAGCAGAAATACGCCAATGCCTGCTAGCGCCGATCTGCTTTTCTTTTTATCCACATCCAACTTCCTTTCGCCATTACATGTCCTATCGAAACTATTCTCTATTATCTCATGTTATACGACCAAGGATAAAGCCCCGTTTCGTCACTCCGCTCCTTCGCCTGCCGTATACAATCGAAGAGCGACCCGCAAGTCCTACCGGACCTGCGGGTCGCTCTCGCGTCTAGACTTTGAATTGTTTTGCCAGCTTCGACATCTCGTCCGACATCCGGTTTAACTGCCCCGCGGAAGTCGAGATTTCCTCCATGGACGCGAGTTGTTCCTCCGTAGCCGCCGAGATCGATCCGGCCGCGTCGGCCGCCGTTGCGGATATTCCCTCCATCTGCTGCAACGACGCCGCGATTTCCTGCGCGCTGGCGGACATCTGCTCGGCTGCCGCCGATGCGTCCTCGGCTTGTTCGGCAACGCTGCGCGTCGCTTGCAGAATGCGCGTAAACGCTTCTCCCGTCTGCTGAATAGCCGACGTGCCGTCCCTCACGTCTCGCTCGCTCTTCTCCATGGATTCTCCCGCCGTGGAGATGTCGGCGACGATGGCATCGATGAGCTCCGCGACTTGCGCGGCCGATTCGTCGGAGCGCTCCGCCAATTTGCGAATTTCTCCGGCGACGACAGCGAAGCCTTTGCCGTGTTCTCCAGCGCGTGCCGCCTCGATCGAGGCGTTCAACGCAAGGAGATTCGTCTGCGACGCGATTTCTCGGATCGCATTCGAGATCTCGCCGATCTGCTGCGAACGTTCCTCCAAGCGGCCGACGACATCGCCCAATTCTTCTACCGCGCCGCTGATCGCGCCCATCTGCTCGGATGACCGAAGGATCAAGCGCTCTCCATCTTCCGCTTCCTCCAATGTCGCCGAAGAGGCTTCGAACGTCGTCGCCGCCGAATGGGCGATTCTTCCGATCCCCGCCGTCATCTCTTCCATCGCTTTGGATGTCTCTTCGATGCTCGTCGCCTGCGTCTCGTTGCTTGACGCGAGCTCCGTAATGGATTCGGATGTCTGACGGGACGCGCGAACCGATTCTTCGATGACGGTCGCCAGGCGGTTCGAGGACGAGGCCAAAGCGTTGGCGCTAAGCAGTTGATTGCCTGTCAGCTCCCTAAGGTTATGGGTCAAATGGTTAAACGAGCCGGTCAACTGCCCGATCTCGTCCTTATTCCGCACTCGCAGTTCGTCGTCCGTTAAATCTCCCTGCGCAATTTTCTCCGCTTGTTGCGTCAATCGTCTGATCGGGCGAGATACGTGCTCCGCGAATAGAACGAGGGCGATAAGCCCTACGAACAGACATGCCCCGAGCGTGATCGCCATCGTTTTCAGAATATCGCGTTGTCCGCCGTTGTAGTCCTGCATGTACGAGCCTGCCGCGATGATCCAGCCCCACTTCGGATTCATCTCGGAATATACAACTTTGCGTGCCGTGCTTGAGGAATCGGGGAGCGGCCAATCGTAATAGGTAATGCCCCCACCGTCAAGCGCTGCCTTTACGACTTCCTGTATATAATACGCTCCGTCCGACGATTGCTTGTCCCAGATATTCTGACCTTCCATATTCGGATGGGCCAGCAGGGTGCCCTTGTCGTCTATGACGTAGAAGTACCCGCTTTCTCCCAAATCTATCGTTTTGTTGATCGGCCTCGTTTGGTCGGCCTGCTTCTCCCCGAGGAGAAGTACGCGTAATTCCTCTTCCGCTTCCTCTCGTGTCAACGAGCCGTGCTCGACGGCCCGATCAAGCGTATTGAGCATCTCGCTCGCCATTCTCACGTTGTTTCTCAAGCCGTTCTGGATCAACTGGCCCGTCTCGTCGGATGCGACCTTGTAAGTCACCCCTCCGAGCACGAAGATCGGCACAATAAGCAGAAAGAAGCATACAATCAACAATTTTTTTCGGATCGTTAATTTGAATAAGCCTTTGGTCATATTTGCTCTCCCCCACGTTGCGATTCAGGTATTTTTTTCCAATGACTTTATCTGTGGAACCATCATACCAGATGAAAAAGTTTCCTATTCGCGAAATTCGCCAGGTTTTGGGGCAATTGTGTGAACTTGCGAACGATGCGCGAAGAGCGATTTCGGAGCAAATGCCCCGCCGGGAAAAATGTTATACTGGAGAGATCACGTTTAGATTAATCGCTCTCGGGAGACTTACAAATGATACCGACCTATGAATTGGACGACGATGAATGGAATCAGCTCGTCCAAGACGTTGCCGATCATTTCGGCGAAGTGATTCTGAACAGAGGCTTTCAATATTTCAAACAAGGCCGTGTGGTCAAGCTGACCATGCCCTCTCACAGGATCGTCAAAGCGATGGTCGAGGGCGGCGAGTATTATCATGTCACGCTTGATTTGAACGACTTTAAGACCAGCCGTTGCGACTGTCCGGTCGGCAGCTACTGCAAGCATATGTTCGCGGCGATTCTCAAATATGCCGATATTCACAACCGCTCGGTGCACGCGCTTGTCAACGCTAAGTCCGCAGTTAAATCGACGTCCTCGGTTTCTCCAGTAAGATCGTACAATCAGGCGAAGCAGGAAGCGGCCCAAAAAGCGGCGGAAAATTACGCGCAGCTGCGGCAGCAGATTTCGCGGATTCCAGAAATGAACGTATCGGAATGGCATGAGTGGTTTGGACTAGCGACCGAGCGCCTGATGCAAAGTTCCCGAAACACGCAGTTCGTCAACGATGCGCTCGCTTCGATCTATAAATACAAACCGGCACTTCCGCAAAAGATCGATGCCTTCTTCGTTCTGCATGCTCAGCTCTTCGTTCTGTCGAAGCTCACGAAACAACCGCAGGACCAATCGGGCTACATTTATTCCTATCTCGCTTTCCACGCCCACCACGCAGCCTCGGACTTGCAGGAAAAGATCGGGCAGCGCATCGCCAATGTGGCTTCGATGGCACGAGAGCCCGATAGCTCCGATGCAGTGGAGCAGACTTTAGGCTATTTGCGCGGGGAAATGCTCGCGGAAACGAACGAAAACCATTACTTTATGTATCATTATTTCAACGTATGGAGCAGTTGGGTCCTTCCCGGCTTGCCTGTCGGCAGTCTGGAATCGTTCTGCGACGGCGAGCTCTTCCGCATTGAAGAAACCGCCAATGGACTGGACTCGTCCGGATTCGCGCTGGCGATGGCCCAGGTCGGAATGCGCCTGTTCCAAGCCCGGGACGAAGACGCATGGAAGCAGCTTAACGATGGGAAGAATTCGTTCGATATTCCTCACGATCTACTGCTATACTTCCTGTCCCGACTCGCGCTATCCGAGGAGTGGAACCGCATGGCGGCTTGGCTGACCCAGGTTGCTCCCCTGCTGGCTGGTCGGAGACACAACGGCATTCGTCCTTACTCCGAATACTGGGAGCTCGCGATCCGCCACGTTCCCGAAGCCGAGCCGCAAATGTGGAACGCGCTCGTCTCGCTGCTTCCGCATTCGCGGACGGTTTACGAAGAAATGCTGATGGCTCGCGGCAGTTGGGAACGCTGGATGGATCTCCACCTGAGTCTGGACAGCGATCCGATGGATTTCCGCGTGACTGATCTGGCCCCGTTGGAGAAAAACGCGCCCGAGGTGCTTCTCCCCTTCTACCATCAAGCCGTCGAGCGATACGTCCTGCTTAAAAACAGAGACAGCTACAAAACGGCGGTAAGGTTGCTTAAGAGGCTTGCCAAACTGTACAAAAAACTGAAGAAGGAATCGCGTTGGGAGTTCTTCCTCTCCTCCTTCACGGAACGTCATAACCGGCTGCGTGCATTGCAAGAGGAGCTTCGGAAAGGAAAACTGCTGCCATGATCATAAGTAATTATTCGGAAACGCTCCATATTCGCCTGCTGCTCGGCGGATACGGGGACGCTCTTATACATGGATGGTTTAACGAAAATAACAGCGCGACCGGGGTCAGGCTCAAGCAGGCTCTTTTTGCCTGGCATGAGCCGTCCTTCTACGGAACCGAACTGGCTGCGCACCGTCTCGAAGAGATCGAAGCGGTCGTGCTGCCATCCGAGATGGTCATACCATTTTTCGCCGAGCCTAAGCTCCTCCGTCATATCGAGTGGGTGTGGGACGAAGATGCCGCTCGTTTGATCCGACTCGCTCCCATGCTTCATCACCGGATAGAGTACAAACAATATTATCCGAGCTATGCGGCTTTCTTATCGGACAAACTGCTGCAATGGACTTGGGACGATGATACGTTCACCGGTGAAGAGCAAGCGCTGTTTAAAGAAGCATCGGAGCATGAGGAATTTATGATCGGGCTTCGTGCCGCGTTCTCCGCTGCGGTCTTTCATGCCCACTACGGGACGGCTGCGGCGGCAAGCGATCTCCGCCGGGAGTTCCCCTCGCTATTCTCCAAGACGGACGCGGGCGTGGCCGGATTGGACGAAAGGGACTGGCTCGTCGCGATCGGCTGGAAAGCGGATGATGCGCCTTTCCGCCCGGCGCTGCAACTGCTTGAGCCGGACGATGCGGATGAAACCTGGCGTCTGAGGCTCGTTCTGCAGGATAGGAAGGAAGAAGCGGCGGTCTACCCCGCTCGCATGACGGCAGGCGGTGAACTGCTCGGCTCTTGGCCGAGCGTATGGACGCCGCATATCCAACAGCGCTCCGGAAACTGGCTGGAGCGGTTGCTTGCCATCATGCCCGATGACCGGTTTAACGGGTCGCGAGACGACGTCTTCGCGGAACCGCTTAGCGACGAAGCCGCATGGCGGTTCTTAACGGCGGACAGCCAGCGTCTGCTCGAAGCCGGCTGGCATGTGCTGCTTCCGGCCTGGTGGGAAACCGCCAGCCGGAAGAAACCCCGGCTTCGCGCCAAGGTAGGAGCCGGAGAGGGTACCCGAGCCGGCGGATCACTATTCGGCCTCGATGCCCTGATCGACTTCGATTGGCGTATCGCCATCGGCGACGTCGATCTATCGGAAGCGGAGTTCGCCGAGCTCGTCGCTCGCAACGCAAGGCTGGTACGCTTTCGCGGCCAGTGGATCCAACTCGATCCCGCCCTGCTTGCGCAGATCCGCAAGGCGATGGCCGCCGTCGACAAGCAGCAAGGACTGAGCTTTCAAGACGTGCTACAAATGCATCTGCTCGGAGACGATTCTTTCGCCGGGAACGACCCCGACTCCGGGGAGCAAGAAGCCGAACGGGAGGAACGAATTCGGCTCGAGGTCGAACTGAACGAGCATCTCGTCAAGCTGATCGGCCAGCTCAATCAACAGAGCGAGCAGCCTAAGCTGCCCGTTCCGTCGGGGCTTCGGGCGGAGCTTCGCCCCTATCAGCAAGAAGGCTACGCCTGGTTATCATTCCTGCGGCGTTTCGGTCTGGGAGCTTGCCTTGCGGACGATATGGGGCTTGGGAAGACGGTCCAGCTCATCGCTTATCTGCTGCGCATCCAGGAGACAACTCCGACGGATGCAGATGGCAGCAAGCTTCCTTCCCTGATCGTCTGCCCGACTTCCGTACTCGGGAACTGGCAGAAGGAGATCAGCCGCTTCGCTCCTTCTTTGAAGGTGATGCTTCATTACGGAAGCGGACGTTTGGCCGGAGAAGCTTTCGCCCTCGAAGCCAAACAAGCCGATGTCGTGCTGACTTCTTACGCGACATGTTCGCTTGACCAAGAGACGCTGCAAGGACTGACCTGGACCTCGATCAGTCTGGACGAAGCGCAAAATATCAAGAACGCCCAAACGAAACAATCGGCGGCCGTTCGCAGCCTTCCCGCTAGGCACCGCATCGCGCTGACCGGAACGCCGATCGAGAACAGGTTGGCCGAGCTATGGTCTTTGTACGATTTTATCAATCCCGGTTATTTGGGCAGCTCCCGCGAATTCAACAATCGGTTTGCCGCCGCCGTCGAGAAAGACAAGGACGAACGGATCACAACCGACTTGCAGAAGCTGATCAAGCCGTTCATGTTGCGGCGCAAGAAGAAAGATCCGGCCATCCAGCTCGATCTGCCGGAGAAGAACGAAATGAAAACCTACGTCAATCTGACCGCCGAGCAAGGCGCGCTCTATGAGCAAACCGTCAACGAATTGATGGAAAAAATGCAAAAGCTAGAGGGAATCGAGCGCAAAGGGGCGATATTGGCCACGTTGACCCGATTAAAGCAGTTATGCGACCATCCGCTTCTGTTGACGAAGGAAGCTTTGCCGGAATCGTCCGGTGCTGCAACCGATGATTCCCGACTTGACGTTGAAGCGTTGATCGCCCGGTCCGCCAAGCTGGAGCGCCTGCTCGCGATGGTGAAGGAACTGCGCGAGGAAGGCGAGCGCTGCCTGATCTTTACGCAATATATCGGCATGGGCGAGATGCTGCGGCAGGTGCTGGAGCAAGAGCTGCAGGAGCCTGTGCTCTACTTGAACGGGAGCACCTCCAAAGCCGCCCGGGACAACATGATCGAGCAATTCCAGGCGGCCTCGCCGCCCGGCTCCGATCGTCCTGGCCCCGGCGCGTTCATTCTCTCGCTGAAAGCTGGCGGCGTCGGCCTGAACCTGACGGCGGCGAATCACGTATTCCACTTCGATCGCTGGTGGAATCCGGCCGTCGAGAACCAGGCGACGGACCGCGCTTACCGAATGGGCCAAACCAGAGACGTGCAGGTGCACAAGTTCATCTCGCTCGGTACGCTGGAGGAGCGGATCGACGAGATGCTGGAGAACAAGCAGCAGCTCAGCGAGAACGTCATCTCGTCTTCCGAAGGATGGATTACCGAACTTTCTACGGATGAATTAAAGGATTTGTTTACTTTAAGGCGCGAATTCGTTGGCTGACGAGCGCGCGAAGAAACCTGCCGAAGCGTATGTCGGCAGGTTTCTTTATCATCAGGCACGTTTAGTAATGACGTTGAATTTTCGCCTTCTTAATGATTCGGCGAACCGCGACGTTTCCCGCGATTATCGCCAGTGAACCGGTGAGGATGCCTACGGACGCGGTGGTCGGCATGGTCGCCCCGATGCCCGACGCTATCGTGCCCGCGGTCACGCCGAGGGTAATTCCGATCGCCGTCACGACAACGCCTAAAGCTTTGCCAAACCCGGACATATAACCGGTACCGACGGTAGTCGCGCAAGCTATGGACGTGAATACGCCGGCTATGATCAACAGAAGCATACGATCACCTCATCTAGTAAATGGATTCCCATTACTAGAATGAACAGTTATCGCGAAAGCTAAACCTGGTCGCCGAGGAAAAAGCGGCGCAACAGGATGATTTATTCATGATCAAAAGCCGCGTCTATCACGGATTTCAGATAGGCCATAATTTGCTTTTGCGTTTTTCTGGGGACGGGGACGATCACTTCTCCGATTGCCGTTCGCAACCTAATGATACCCAAGATGCCGTCGAACGTCTCCAAGTAATTCGGATTGATCAACGTGCCTCGATCCGTGCGAACCAATCCCGATTGTTGAAGCAGACCGGATAGCTGCTTTACCGTGCTGATCATTTTGTACTCGTCGTCGTAGGAATAAATCGTGATATTCCCGTTCCCGTCGGTTTGCAGGTAAACGATCTCCCGCACGTCGAGCAAATGGTGTTCTCCTCTGCCATTCAACAGCGACAGCAGCATCGCTCTCCCCCTATCGTCAGGATGTATCATTCATCCTGATTGTATCTTTAAATAGTATTTTTGAATACTATTGATGTTTATTTTTGTATTCTTATATGCCTTTTATCGCCTACAGAGCTTATCTACACTTGTAACTAAGAGGTGTGTACGATGAACAATGAAATTCTCAAGCTTGTGGGCCGACGCATTCGAAGCTTGCGCAAGGAACGGGGACTGTCCCAGGAACAGCTTGGGGAGAAAGGCGGCTTCCACTATTCCTATATCGGGCAAGTCGAGAGAGGCGAGAAAAACATATCGCTGCTGAATCTGGCCAAAATCGCCGATGCGCTCGACGTCAGCCTGTCCCAACTGTTTACGTACATCGACGACGAAGAAAAACGGACGGAATCCGAGACCGACTTGCAGGAGATTCTGTCGACGTTACGATACCAGACGCCCAACCAGGTACGGATGGTTCGCAACGTCGTACGGGAGATTCTGGGGGATAGCGATAAATATTCGACGGAGAAATAATGAAGAGCGCCCGCGGGGGCGCTCTTTGCTTGCTTAATTATTCGTTCACGGTCTCGCGTATCGCAAAATAGCCGCGGCTGCTCTTTCCCTTCTGTCCGGGTCTTCGCTTCGGAGAGCTTGTTTTAGAATGTCCAGCGCTTCCCGGATCGTATCCGGGTCGACCGTCGCGGCGGGTTCCGCAGCATTGGGCTCCGCTCCGGCGAGAAGCGGCAATATCCATTCTTCCAGACGCGTTGTCGAGAACGGATAACCCGCGATTCCGAAAGAACCCGCCAGCCATTCCCGCACGAAGGCGTTCATTTCGTATAAAGGAACGCTCTTCAGCCACGTAACGCCCCTTCTGTGGCATGTGCCGTCATCATCCGAATCCGAGCTCTCCACATAAAAATAATCGCCGACGTCGCCTAAGTAAACAAACTCGCTATCCGGAACCAGAACATAATCCCCGTCCTGCATGCGATGAACGAACATTTCGATCTCTTCCAGGCTTTGGACGAGCTCGTAGCCCTTAACTTCGCTGACGTCGGCTAGTCTACCTTGGATTTCTTCCTTGCTCGTCTTCTCTAGATCTCCAAGTCCCGGATAGCCGATGCTAACAAAATTGTCCTTCAGAAACTCCTTCATTCGGTCGATCCCCAAGCTTTCGGGTTTGATTGCGTACAAGTTCATCCGTAATTCCTCCGACACATGATGGCGTTAGCACCGATTCTAATTCGTATTGCGCTTTTTTGCAATGAGGGGGGACGGCGACGGCAGGACATTGGGGTGAACGGCAGTGGGGCGGTTGTCCGAAAGTTGCCATGCGCCAGGTCAGCCATTGCTGCATTTTGCGACAATGAGAGGGTCACGTGCGGGAGTGTGATCGTCATTGCTGTATTTTGCGACAATGAGGGGGTTTCGTGCGGGAGTGTGCTCGCCATTGCTGCATTTTGCGACAATGAGAGGGTCACGTGCGGGAGTGTGATCGTCATTGCTGCATTTTGCGACAATGAGAGGGTTGCGTGCGGGGGCGTGCTCGCCATTGCTGCATTTTGCGACAATGAGGGGGTTTAGTGCGGGGGTATGATCGCCATTGCTGCATTTTGCGACAATGAGGGGGTCACGTGCGGGAGTGTGCTCGCCATTGCTGCATTTTGCGACAATGAGAGGGTTTCGTGCGGGAGTGTGCTCGCCATTGCTGCATTTTGCGACAATGAGAGGGTATCGTGCGGGAGTGTGCTCGCCATTGCTGCATTTTGCGACAATGGCAGCGGCAGAGCGGGTATTCACTGCTCATTGGCTGAAATTTGGCGGATTTAGCGGTCTGCGGGACAGTTACAGCGCACTTGGACAGGAGTTTGGCGGATATAACGGTCTGCGAGACCGTTACAGCACACGTGGACGAGGGGTTGGCAGCGGGGAATCGACACCAAAAAAAAACTATCCCTCGGGATCATTTCTGACCCTTTGGGATAGCTTTTTTTCTCATTACTTAGAAGCGCCCGCGACGCCCAGCGTGTAGATCTCGCACTTGCCAAGCCGAGCGGCGAGCGGTTGCTCGCGATCGGACGGCGTGGCGTCTTCGCCTTGGCGTTCGAGCACGTCGCTCTTGTAGAGACGGCCGTAGTCGTCCGTCGGGAATACGCGCAGCTCGCCTGATTCCGGCTGCATGTTGTACCAGCGGAGCATCAGATCGCCCGAGTCTTCGCCGATCTTCATCGACGAGAACGCGATGCCTTCGCCTTCCCAGTAGAGCGGAGCGTGTACCGCGGCGATCGCGCCTTCGCGAATCTCCGTTTGAACCGCCGTCCACGGTACTTGGAACTGGTAAGCAAGCGCGAACGCGCCCGATGCCGCTCCGTCACCTTGATGGGGAATGATCATCAGTTCCACGGTATGCTCGCCCAGGCATTGCGCTTCCGGCGTCGGGAACACACCCCAGTCGCCGAGCTCGGACACCGAACGCAGCAACGTGACGGCAATCGTGTTGCGGCCGTCGCGCAGCACTTCGTATTCGTTAAGACCCTTGTTCGCGATCGTCAGCCCCCGAGCGTCTTCGCTGACGTCGGCGAAAGCTTGCTGATGCTGCGCATTGCTCGGGTTCTCCCATTCGGCGGAAGGCTCGTTGTCGCGCACGGCGACTTCGAGAACGGCGTCTGCGCGATGAACCGCCGTCGCCAGATCCGTCGGGAACAGCGCGCGAACGCGATGATCCTTAGCTTGGTTGTCGAATGCGGCGCGAACGCCGACGCCCTTGCCGCCGCGCTCCAGGCTGACGACGGTACGGATCGTCAGCGGAACGGTGTGCTCCACACGCTGCGCCTTCCGGTGCGGATAATAAACCGCTTCTTGCTTCTCGATCTCGAACAGTTCGTCCGCCGAAGCCGGCACGGCCCAATAGTGGACGATCTCGATCGCGACCCGATACGCCGTATCCTCGAGCACCGAGATTTCCGCTTCCAAGCCTTTGGTCGTCAGCGGCTCTTCCCCGTCCGGCTGCTTATACATATATTCGTTGCCGATATCGCCCGTATCCTCGTACACGAGCAGGTCGCGGTAGACGCTTCCGTCCGCTTTATTCGTCACCGTCAGCGAACCGTCGTCCGCGATATCGACTCGCAGATGCTCGTTCTCGAGCACGCGGTCTCCGGCGATAAGCGAGGCGCCCTGCTCTTGCAAGCGGGCTATCGTCCCTTCCGCATCGGAGATCGAGGCATACGCCTTTAACCCAAGTGCCGGCACGCGGGTCGCTTCGAACGTCAGCTTCACCCTGCGTGCCCAGTAAGGCTGGCGGAACTTGTCATTCGGCAGATCGTAGCCGAATTGCAGCCCCAGATCCTCCATCGTATGCGGAATAAAGTCGCCTTCCGCGTCCACGAGCGCGCGCCCGGAGACATCCAACTCGCGCATCCGGCTAATCATCTCGTTCATGGCGACGCCTTCGCGGAAGTAAATCCGCGCCAAATCCAATTCGACCTCGACCGTCCCGTCCCGTTCCCAACCGGTCGTGTTGAACACGACGAACGGCACGGTGCCCGCCCCGAACCGGGAGAAATCCGATGTATCGACCGCGTCCGCAAGCGCCCGCGCACTCGCGTCCACGATCGTCTCGGCGACATGCCTACTCTTGTCGAAGCGGGTCACCATCTCCCGGTGCACTTCGTCGACGCTGCACCCGCAGATGCTGTCGTGAGGGTGGTTCTGCATCAGCGTTTTCCAGGCATACGTGAACAGATGGTGCGGATAATCCGTGCCTGTCGTCACCGCGGCATACGCTGCCAGCGGTTCGGCCACCTTCTCCAATAACGTCTGCCCGCGTTGGTTCATCTGCTTGAGATATACCCGTGCAGACGCCGTGTTCACGAGCGTGGACCAGCCGTCCGTGTGCTGACTGCGAAGCTCGCCCTTCACGACGGACAGGTCGGTATCGAGAGAATCCTCCACCGACTTCAAATAGTTCGCGAAGTTGGAATGAACGAAGTCCGTATCCGGATACAGCTTCCGGGCCTCACGTATCGCCTCCGGCAAGTCCGTCTGGATCGGCTGATGGTCGCAGCCGTTCATGAACAGCAGTTGTCCGGTCGAAGCATATTTGCCCGCATCGGACAGCTTGCGTTCCCAGTATGCTCTCGCTTCATCCGGATCGGTCGGCACTTCGTTGCCGTTGCTATACCAGTTAGCGAACAGAATGCCAAGCACGCGCGACCCGTCCGGTCCTTCCCAGATCAGCTCGGAGAAGGACGATTCGTAAGCGGAATCGGTCACCGTATTGTTAAAGCCCGTAGGTTTGACGCCCCGGCCGAAGATCGCATTGCTGATGCCCGCCTGCTGCATAATCTGCGGAGCTTGCCCGATATTGCCGAACGTGTCCGGGAAATACCCGACTTGAGAAATCGTCCCGTAATGCTCCGCGTCCTTATGACCGATCTGCAAGTTGCGCAAATTGGCTTCGCCGCTCGTCAGGAACGCATCCTGAAGAATATACCAAGGCCCGATATGAATACGGCCTTCGCGAATAAGCTTCTCCAGACGCTCCCGGCGATCCGGACGCACCTGCAAGTAATCCTCCAAAATAATCGTCTGACCGTCGAGGAAAAAGCTGCGGTACTCCGGTTCGCGCTCCAGCGTGTCCATCAGCGTATCCATCAGCTCGATCAGCCGGACGTGATGCTTCTCGTAAGGCAAGTACCATTCGCGATCCCAATGCGTATGGGAGATAATGTGCGCCGTTCTTCTATTCGTCTTGTCTGCCACGCGGCAACTCTCCTTCCGTTTAACCTTGCGCGGTCGTCCGCACGTCCACTTCGTTCGGCCGGTAGACGGACGTTACCCGCCCTTCCCGATCCGTCGCGAACAAGACCGCCCGTTCGCGTTCAAGCTTAAACGCATAACCCGCGCCCGAGACGGGGTCCCGTACTTCGACATCGATATCGTAGGCATACTCCGATACGAATACGTATAGCGCTCCATCTCGGAATTCAAGCTTCCGGCCGTAGACGCCTGGCAAGTCGCCTTTCAGCCACTCCATCGACGGGCGGTAACCCGCCGCAGCCAAAGCATGCGAATATAGCTTCGCAATCGGCTCGTTCCGATCGTTCAATTCCACTGGCAGAGGGCACCAGATCAGACGCCCATTGCCATATGCCGCTTCCGCGATCGAATCAATACCGACCGCAGAACCGATCTCGTCCACAAAAACCTCTTTGAACACCTCGGCAATTCGCCGGTTCCCATAGGAGACCGGGTACAGCCGCTCTCCGATCGCAAGCATCTCCTCGCGAACGACGTTGCTCAGCTTCCGCGCTCCGAACGTATCCGCGAGCCGTTCCTTTCTCCGCCAATAGGCATCGATGCCCATCGGACCAGTGAACAGAAGAGTCGCCCCCGTCCGCGAGACGTGGTCGAGCAGCTTGGCGAACGCTTCGTCGTCGACGTTATGAGCCGACGGAACGATAATCAGCTTCGCCGGAACAGCCTCGAGCGCATCTAGATGATATTCCGACACGCCTCTGAAAGGCACATTTAGCTCGTAGCCGAGCACCCGGGTCAGCCGAGTCGTCGCGTCGAAGGCAAGCTTGCGATTCGAGAAATCGTTGGAATACGGGAACACGACGGCGACGTCCTCCAGCTCCCGATCCCGGAACAAATCCCGAATCTCGCCCATAAAGCTGCCGAAGCGATAAGAAACGTCCGCTTCCGGCTTCTCCGTCCCGTCGGCCCGCACGGCGCCGATGTGCGATTCGTTGGCGTTGTCCATATAGAAGTTCGTGTTCCAAATCCAGTGGACCGCCCCCGCTCCGCCGGTTGCGAACGCATACGCGTACTTGCGCTCCAGCATCGCGCGAAGCTCCTCCTCGGACCGCTTGGCGAAGCCTTCCGGAGTCTCCACGTACATGATGCCCGTCTCTTGGACGACGTTCGGTTTATTCGCCGTCTTGGCAAAGATACCGTCCCACAGCAGATGGTCGTTCAGCCACCAGGAATGGACCGTCGTATAGTCCGCCGCTTCCTCGTAGAAGAACGGGGAAGGCCGCTGCGCTCCGAGCGCTTCGTCCTGGCCGACCGTGACGAGTTGGTTCGGACACTCTTCCTTGATGGCGTCGTACAGCTCTTTCGCCCAACGATTATGCATCTCCATCGAAAATAACACGTAATCCAGCCAGCGCGTTCCCTTTTTCCCCTGATGCATGTCTTGAACGTCGAAATTGATGTCCTCCGGTTCGGGGATCGTCGCCGCAGCAAAGCTAGGAAGCTCTCCCGGCGTCATGTTCCACAATTCGCGAAGCTTCTCCACCGTGCCGTGCCGCTTCTCAAGCCATTCCGCGTAGGCCGCTTTCTCGAATCTGTCCCGGCTCGATCGCGGGCCGTTCGAGAAAATACGCGGCGGATCAAACATCGACGGCTCGTTGATCAAATCCCAATCGATGTTGGACGTCTCTCGATGGCGAGAGACGATCGAGCGCACGAACCGCTTCTGAGCTTCCACGCTGCGCGGATCCAGATAAGGGTTCTCCCCTTCCCAAGTTTCCGGCGTAAACGAGAAAAAGGTAAAGGTCACCTGCAAGCCGTGTTTCTTCGCTGTCAGGATAAACGCATCGATGGAACGAAAAACCTCCTCCGAGGCGTGCCCATCTATCTGCATCACGTTGCGATATGCCGTCCAAATACCCGTGCGGATCCAGTTGATCCCTGCTTTGCTCATCTGCTCCATATCTTTGTCCCATACGGATACATTGGGCAAGAACAGGAACTTGCGTGCGACGTCCGATGTCATGTACGTCATACCCACGACCGGCAGCGGACGACCGTCTTGCTCGAAATAGTCCCGGCCGACGCCAATCGGACTTCCCGACTTTAGCAGTTCGGCATCCGCACCCCAAAACCCTTGACGCAGCTCGCGCGTCTCTCCGTCCGCGGATTCAGCCAAGCAGATCACCGAATAATATCCGCTCTCTATCTCGAACGGCAGCGGAATTCGTTCGATCCGCAATCCGCTCCCTACCTCAAAAGACAACCGTTGCTCGAACGCCGTCGTCCCGTCTTTCTCACGGATAACCCGCAAATCAAACGTCCATTCCGTCTTGTCCGCGCGATTCCGTCCGCCGCGTCCTAGCTTCTGCGCCTGCAGTGTCAGCATCGGCCGCTCGTGCAGTTCATACAAAGCGTAGCTTGGCTTCAGCCACAGTTCGGTCGCTCCGGCCGCGCAGAACGCCATCCATTCCTGCAAAGCTTCGTAACCGCCAGCCGGCGCGAAATTCGGCCCCAGAGGCTGATTCACGAACAGCCATCGGCTCCCGGAGAAATCGCCTTTCTCGTTTTCCCACAGCACCGCGGGAGCCGCGATCTCCCGTCCTTCGGCGGAAACGCCTTTCAGCAACGGATAAATCCGCGTGTCCATCGGACCGGCTGAGCCCATCTGATGCGGCAAATCGCTAGACTTCGTCACGTGCGGAACCAAATTCCACGTATCCGCCACGTTGAACAGCTGCTCCCGGCCCTTCATTAACGGAATATTGCCCGCCGCTTCCAGCTTCGCGACAGGCTCTGACTTGACCGGCAGCATCTCGTGAATGCGAAGCTGCCTATGATAGGCGGTCTGTTCGGCTTCGACAAGCCACTTGCCGCCGTCCCTACTAACCGGACGCCTGAACGGCGCACCTCCGGCGCTGACCAAACCGCCTCCACGCTTCAGGAAAGCCAGAATGTCGTCCCAAGCCTCAACAGGAAAATAAGGGGCATGCAGCGTGACGAAGCAGCCCCCGGCAGCTTCCCGCAGAAGAGCCGGAAGGCTCTCTGCGTTCGCTACCGTCCCGATCGCCGCGAGCCGCTCCGCCTCAAGGGAAGACGCGCCCGGAAACGTCGGGTCGTAGAAAATGATCGGCTTAGCCATCCAGCAGCCCTGCCTTCATCGCCTTATAGACCAACTGCGAGAACAGGCTGTTCGACCAGGCGAACCATTTGCGCGTAAACGTATTCGGATCGTCCGCGTGGAAGCCTTCGTGCATGTAACCCGTGTCCGCATCCGTCGCTTCCAGCATGGCGATCATCTCGAGCTTTTCTTCGTCGGACTTCGCCGTAAGCCCTTGCATCGACAGCGCCATGTGCCAGACGTAATCCGGCGGCGTGTGCGGGCTTCCGATTCCTCGGGCGGCTTTGCCTTCGAAATAGAACGGATTCTGCTTGCTGAGCGCGAAGCGGCGCGTATTTTGATAGATCGGATCGTCTTCCGTCACATAACCCAAATAAGGAATCGAGATGAGTCCCGGCGTTCCGGCGTCGTCCATCAAGCAATAATTGCCGTATCCGTCCGTCTCGTAAGCGTAGATCGGACCGAATTCGGGATCGCGGTAAATGCCGTACAAGCGGATGCCGTGGTCGACTTCCTGCTCGAGCTTGGCCATCTCCTTCTCGAACGCCAGATCGCGGAACACGAACTCGGCGATCTCCCGCATCTGACGCAGCGTCACGACGAGGAACATGTTGTCCGGGATATTGTAATGGAAGTCGCAGGCGTCGTCGCTCGGACGGAATCCAGACCAGACCATGCCTGTGTAGTTGACGGGCATGCCCAGTCCGCTATTCATCAGCGAATCGGTCGGAATGCCGTTGTCCCGCTCGAAGCGGTAAGGCGATTGCTCGAAGTGGCGCTGCTCCCTTTTCCACAGATCGACGGCCGTTCTCATCGCTTGCTTAAAGCCGGAATCGAAGATGTCCGACAAGCCGGTCTCTTTCCAGTAAGCGTAAGCGAGCCGCATCGAGAAGCAGATCGAATCGAGCTCGAACTTGCGCTCCCATACCCAAGGAGACATCTCGGTAATATCGTCCGTGTTCCAGTGCCAATCGTTCGCCATCTCGTTAAACGCGTTGGCGTAAGGGTCGATCTGGATATACTTCATATGAAGCTTGATCAGTCCGCCAATAATCCGCTGCAGATCGGCATCGTCCTTGGCGAACGGAACGTAATGAATGACTTGTTCGACGGAATCCCGCAGCCACATTGCCGGGATGTCGCCGGTAATAACGAATGTCGTTCCGTCGTCTTGCAGCTTGGTCGTCGTCTCGAGCGTGTTCGGAAAACAGTTCTTGAACAGCTTCAGCAGCTTCGGGCGATGAGCCAGCTTGATTTCCGCCTCGGCCAGCGCCTCCTGGATGGATCGCGGAAGCGGAAGCTCAGGCATAGCGATTTTGGGTAATCTGAATTGTTCCATAGTCGTATCACTCCATATGATTAATCCTATTGTGTCGCGCGGTTTTCGATTATTCTTTTACAGCGCCGACCGTCAACCCTTGAATGAAATAACGCTGGAAGAACGGGTAAGCCAGCACGATCGGCCCGGTCGCCAGCACGACCATCGCCATCCGCGACGTATCCTGCGGCATGGATTGCAGCACGCCTACTCCCAAGGACGGATTGTTCGTGTTTTGCAGGATGAACTGCATGCTGTTCTCGATGCGCATCAGCATCGCTTGCAGCGGAACGATGCTCGGGTCCTCGATATAGAGCAAGGCGTTAAACCAGTCGTTCCAATAGCCCAGCGTGCTGAACAATGCGATCGTCGCCAGACCCGGCAGCGCGAGCGGGACGATCAGACGGAAGAAAATGCCGAACTCTCCCGCGCCGTCGATCTTGCCCGACTCGATAATCGCGTCCGGAATCATCGTGGAGAAGAACGTCCGCATGATCATAATGTAGAAGGCGTTGACGGTAAGCGGAAGAACGAGCGCCCAGACCGAGTTCTGCAAGTGCAGCAGCTTGGTGGTCACGATGTACGTCGGAACGAGCCCGCCGTTGAACAGCATCGTGAAAAAAGCGAAAAACGAGAAAAACGTGCGGTATTTGAAGCCTTTACGCGAGATCGCGTACGCAAACAGCGAGATGAAGACCAAGCTTAGAGCCGTACCCACGACCGTTACGAATATCGTAACGCCGTAAGAACGCAGCAATTGGTCCCCGGCTTTGAAAATATAATCGTATGCGTCTACGCTCCATTTTTTCGGAAACAGGGAATAACCGTCCCTCTTCAACGTTTTCTCGTCGGTGAACGAGAGGATCGTCACGAAGAGGAAGGGAAAGACGCATGCCAGCGAGAACAGACCCGCGATTAAGTTGAATACGACGTTCCATACCGGCGATAAGCGGTGGAAGTCTCGGGATTTCGTCGCCACAGAGGCCATGTTGGATTTCTCCTTTCTCGATCGGTCGGTAAATTAGAAGAGGGCGTTGTCCTTGTTGAACCTGCGGACGACGTAGTTGGAAGTGATGACGAGAACGAAACCGACGAACGATTGGTACAGCCCCGCCGCCGTGCTCATGCCGATCTCTCCGGTCGTCTTCAGCCCGCGATAGACGTAAGTATCAATAACGTTCGTCACTGAATACAGCGTGCCCGAATCCCGGGTTACTTGGTAAAACAGACCGAAGTCGGCATAGAAAATGCGGCCGATCGCGAGCAGCGTCAAGATCGTCATCAGCGGAGCCAGCATCGGCAGCGTAATGTTGCGGATCTGCTGCCATTTGTTCGCGCCGTCGATCATGGCCGCTTCGTACAGCGACTTGTCGATGCCCAGAATAGCCGCAAGGTAGATGACGCTGTTGTAGCCGAGCGATTTCCACAAAAAGACGATGACGATAATAAGCGGCCAAAATTTCGGTTCGGAATACCATTGCACGGGATCCGCCCCGAATGCGACGGCGATTTTGTTCACCATGCCGCGATCGAAGCTGAGGAAGCTATATACGAAATAACTGACGATGACCCAGGAAAGGAAATACGGCATGAACATTCCCGTTTGGAACCATTTCGCCAGTCTTTTGTTTGCGATTTCGGACAGAACGATCGCCATCGCCACGGCAAGCACAAGGCCGATAAAGATGAACACGGAGTTATATAGAATCGTGTTGCGCGTGATGATATATGCGTCGTCGGTTTTGAACAGAAACTTGAAGTTATCTAAGCCGACCCACTTGCTGTTGATGATGCTGGACAAGAAGTTACCGTTAAATCGGTATTCCTTAAAAGAGATAATCGTGCCAAGCATGGGCAAATACGAAAAACAAATAAACCAGAGGCTGGCGGGAAGAACCATCAGCAACAAGGCTTTGTTGCGGTTAAGGTCCTTGACGTAGCGCCTTATGGCATTCATGAACAATCCCCCCTGCATTGTGAGATTAAAAAAACGGGCGAATGCCGAACATTCGCCCCTTTGATCACCCATTACTTATTGTTCGCGGCTCTCCAAGCGTCGAGCTGGCTTTGCGCTTCGGCCATGATCTTATCGAGGCCGGCCGCTTTCATTTTCTCGATCGCTTTAGGCAAGTATTGGTCCGGATCGACCGTACCCGTCATCAGCGGAGCCCAGAACGCTTCCTTCGCGTTCTGAACGGCCGCGATCTCGCTCGATACCTTCGACGGATCGAAGTTGAAGCCGAGCAGGATAGCCGGTTTGCCCGCGTCGTTGTATTTTTTGAATTCTTCCCACTTGTTGTCCGGGTCGCCCGGGTTCAGGTAAGTGAGCAAGACGTTGCCGAGGGAGAACGTAGGCATGTCGTAGTTCTTCGATTCAGGCAGGTTCTCCATATGCGTTGCGTCGATTTTCTTAAAGTGCGTTCCTTCGATCCCGGAGTCGACCATGTTGCGCAATACCGGATCGGTGTTGAGCAGGTTCAGGAACTCCATCGCTTTCTCCTTATGCTTGGAGTTCGCGGAGATCGCCTGCATGGAACCCATAACGGACAGATTGTAGATCAGCGCGTCGCTTTGCGGCGTCGACACGACAGGGTAGCCATAGCTAGTCGACCAGACGTTGTTCGCGAACGGTTGCGTCGTCGCCTTGTCCGCGAACCATTGGCCCGTCGCTTGGATATCCGTGGACGATTCGAGCGTAGCGGCTTCCGTCGGCAAGTAACCGGCGGCGTAGTATTTGTGCATCGTTTCGAGCCCTTGCTTCATTTCCGGCGTCTCGAGAATGTTGACGACCTTGTAATCCTTGTCGTCCAGTTTAACTGCCAGAGGGAACTTCTCGATCAGGTAGTCGTAAGGCGTATAAGGCATGAACGTCTTGTCCACTTGGAGCGGAATGATGTTCGGGTCGTTCTGCTTGATCGTCTTGAGCAGCGGCTCCAGGCTTTCAAGAGAACGAACGCCGTCCATGCTCAGCTTGTTCTCGTCGAGAATATTTTTGTTGAACCGCCATACTTCCTGCGCGGGAAGCTCTTTGTTGGCCGGAACCCCGTAGTTCTTGCCGTCGACTTTGGAGCCTTCCAGGAACGCCGGATCAAGCACTTGCTTGATGCCTTGGCCGTACTTGTCAAGCAGATCGTCGATCGGAGCGAATGCGCCTTTGCGCGCGTTCTGAACGTAATCGAACGCCCACGAAGCGGTGAACATGATATCCATCGATGCGCCGGAAGCCGTTAACACTTGCATCTTCTGGTTGTAATCGCCCCAGTCGATCATCGTCATTTTCACGGTTACGCCGAGCTTGTCTTTCGTATACTTGCTGACTTCTTGCATGACTTTGTCGACGTCTTTCTGCGGCGTGCCGATCGTGTACCAGCTCAACTCTACCGGTGCCCCGTTGCCGCCGGCATTGCCCGATTCGGTATTTTTGGAAGCGTTATTGCTTCCGCATGCGCTAAGAACTAGCGATACAGCCAAGACGGATGTCAATCCTAACGATAACTTCTTGCGTGTACTGCTCATGTTGTTGCCTCCCTTATCTCTCTGCATAAGTATTTGCAACCTGCATTTTGAATATTAAAGGATGTAACCATTTTCAAAAATAAGAGAAATCAAAGATTCATTGGACAAACTAAATAAAAAGCCCCACGGCGTGGGGCTTCGGTTGCGGAACGATTCGGGCGTGCGCCGATCTCCGGTTACGTGAATCCTTTATACTCTCCCGGCACGATGCCGACGTGTTTCTTGAATTGCTTGTAGAAATAACCGATCTCCCAATAGCCGACCTGTCGGGCGATCTCGTTCACCTTCAGCGAACTTTCCAACAGCAGCTTCTTGGCCTTCTCGATCCGGTATTTGTTGATGTAATCGGCGAACGTCTCTCCCGTTTGCTTGTGAAAAAGCTGGCCCAAATAATTCGGATGGATATGGAACTGCTGGCCCATCGACTTGAGCGTCAGCGATTCCGCGTAATGCTCCTCGATATGGCGCAGCACCTGCTTAATGACGGGACTCATGTCTTCGCCCGCAAAAGAAGACGAGGCGAACGCTGCCGCGTCCTTGACGGCGATCTCGATCCGCTCCAGCGAGTCCGCATTCATGACCCGCTCCAGGGCGTTCCGATACGCTTCCGACGCTTCGGGCCGATTTAGCTTGTCCGTCTCCATCTTTATTCGGATAATGAGCTCTACGGCCGCTCCCTTTACCCGTACCGGATCCGCGTTCTCCGAGGCGCGGATTGCCGCGAAGTCGCCGGCAATTCGGCGCAGCAGCTCGGCATTGTCCTTGGCGACGAGATCTTTGGCGTAGCTGGCCCACGTCAGCGAACCCTCGGGAAGTCCCGTCCCGGAAGCCACAGGAAGACGATCGAAGTCGATAAAGCTCAGCTCCGGGGCGACGAGGAAAAATTGCTGCGCCCGCCTGGCCCTTTCATAGCTCACCGCGGCTTCGGCGACCGGCTTCGCGGGACCGAGCGCGATGCGAATTCCGCCGGAGCGAATGGTTTCCTTCTCCGCCAACTCTCGAAGCCTGCGTTCGGCATCGCCTCTGTCGGAATCGGGATCATTCATGCCGAACACGATAACCGCATCATCCTCCGCATCCCGGAACACGATCGCGGACTCCTCTCCCGCGAGCATTCGTTCCGTTTCCGCGTAGCCATCCCGCTCGCCGTCGGACCGAACGATCGCCACGGCCGCGTACGGTTTGGTCAGTTCGATGCCCAGCATCGATAAGCGGTCCGAGAATTCCTGAGGAGAGATCCGGCCGGTTAGCCAGCGCAGCATAATATTGTCCCGCAGAATCCCGATCTCGTCGTCGCCGAAAACCCGTTCCGGCTTAACGGTGTTCAGCTTGTCGACCGTGCTGCTTAGCGTGGAACGAAGCTCCTGGAAGTTAACCGGCTTGAGCAAATAATTCTCAATGCCAAGCTTCATGCCTTCTTTCAAATAGTCGAACTCGTTAAACCCGCTGAGAATAATGACTTTCAGGTGAGGCAGAATTTCGCGGGCTTGCCGGATCAACTCTAAACCGTTCATAACGGGCATGGAAATATCCGTAATCAGAATATCCACGGCAATCCGGCGCAGAAGCTCCAAGGCCGCTTTGCCGTTCTCCGCGCTGCCGACGACTTCCAGTCCGTAACCCGACCAATCGACCGAATCGATCAGACCTTCGGCGATAAACGGTTCGTCATCGACGATCATTACGTTATACATCGCTTGATTTCGCCCCTTCCCCGGACGCAGGCCAACTCACGGTTACCGTTGTTCCTTGACCCGGCTCGCTTTCTACGTTCACCCCGTAGTCTTGCCCGAACATCAGCTTCAGACGATCGTTCACGCTGCGCAGACCGAACGATTCTCCTTCCCGGACTTCCGGCGTTTCTAGCTCCCGCAGCAGACGCTCAAGCCTACCCGGTTCGATCCCTTTCCCGTTGTCGCGCATCGTTGCGCGAATGTAGCCGCCGCTTCCGAATACTTCAATCGTTAGCCGGTTATCCCTGCGTTCGGGATCGAGTCCGTGGACGATGTAGTTCTCTACGACAGGCTGCAGCAGCATTTTGAAAATAGTAACGTTCGCGAGTTCCTTATCATATTCGATCGAATAGGAGAACTTGTCCTTGTATCGGATGCGGAAGAGTTCCAAATACAGCCTGCACATCTCCAACTCTTCCCTAAGGGAGCATTCCGGGTTCGAGCGAATCGAATTGCGGAACAAAGCCGCCAAGCTGTAGATCATCTCCCCGACGTCTTCCGCTCCATGGGACATCGCCCGCATGCGAATCACTTCCAACGTATTGTACAGGAAGTGCGGATTGACTTTCGCCTGAAGCGCGGACAGCTCGGTCTGCTTGAGGCGGATTTCCGATTTGTACTCGCGGTCGATCCGTCGGTTCAGCTCGTCGAGCATCTCGTTAAAGCTGCGGGAAATCTGGCCGAGCTCGTCCTCCCGGGGATCATGCAGGCGGGCGGTCAGATTTCCTCCTTCGACTTTTTTCATGAACAGGACGATCTTGTTCGTTCTTCTGGCAATGCTCACTATAACCAAGGACGGGATGACGACGGCGACGGCGATGCATGCGGCGCTGACGAGGACGATCATTTTTTGGAGCCCCGCGTAGGCTTGAGCCGCCTCGCGGATGGGCATGATGCCGACGACGGTAAACCCGGCTTTATTTTGCGTTAGGGAAGAAATGTAGGAGGGCTCGTCCAACGTCTCGACTTCACGAAGCGATTGGATTTGTTCCATATAAGGAAACGTTTCGCCGTAATAACGGTTCGAAGAATCCATCAACACTTGTCCATCGGGCGTTAGGACGAGGATCGTTCCTTTCATCTCCCGGCGTTCCTGCTCGAGCGCTCTGCTTGCCATGCCGGCATCGAAGTAAACGAGGAGTCTTCCGATATTTTGCAGCGAATTTTTATCGTTAAGTTGGCTTCCCATCGCGTATAGCTGTGGATTCCACTGATCGATCGTTTTGCGAATCCAGATGTTGGGGGTCGAAGCGCCACTCCCCCCCATCGCCATAATCTCGGGGATATAAGAATAAGTGGCGTTCGTGTCGTAGAGCTTGCGCTGGCCTTGCGATTCGAAGACGTACATCGACTGCATGCCCGAGCTGTACAGGATTACGTTCTGGATATCGGGATCGGATTCCATCCGACCGGAAAAGTAATTCAGAATATCGGTCGTGCTTCCGCCCTCGTAATTTTGATCCAGCATGTACTTCACATAGTCTTTGTAAGGATGGGTCAGAAAATAAGATATATTGCTCGCGAGCACGCCGTTCCGATAGATTTCCTGAACCGTGTCCTGCAGCCAGTCGTATTTTTGCTCCACATAACGGTTTACCCGGTCCATCGCCTGCTTTTGGTTGTTCAGCTCGCCGCCCACGACGTTGGCGGACAGAAGGTTGGAGAGCAAATAAGATAAGGTGATGATCGTCACGTTCACGATAATCGCGAACACGAAGATGACTTTGATAAACAAATTGTTGCGAATGTAATTGCGATAAATCTTACCGAGTCTCACTTGGGGGCCTTCCCTCATCCTTGGGTTTATGGGATACATCATAGCAGATATAACCATAGAAACCCAGTATCGAGGCTGGCGCTTGCCCTAGTCCCGATTAACTCAAGTATCTGAGCCACACGTAAACGCTGGCGATCGCAATAGATAGCAGCATTAACGGGAAACCGATTTTCATAAACTGAACGAAACCGATCGGGTGGCCTTCCTTCGCCGACAACCCGGCGGCGATCAGATTGGCGCTAGCGCCGATGAGCGTCCCGTTGCCGCCGAGGCAAGCGCCAAGTGCAAGGCTCCACCATAGCGGCTCGAGGTTCGTTACGCCCATGGTCCCCATCTCCTGGATCATCGGAATCATCGTCGCGACGAAAGGAATGTTATCGACGAAAGCGGACGCGATCGCGCTAAGCCACAGAATGAGCATGGCCGATGCGGCCGTATCCCCGCCCGTCCATTCGAGCGCTTGGGCCGCGATTCGCGAGATGACCCCCGTCTCCACCAAACCGGATACGAGCACGAACAACCCGATGAAAAAGAAGATCGTCGTCCATTCGACCTTGGTCAGCGCCTTCTCCATTCCGTGTTCTCCTGTCAGCAGAAGCAGCAGGAAAGCGCCGGCCAGCGCGACGGTAGCCGATTCCAAGTGCAAAGCCTGATGCAGGAAAAAGCCCAGAATGGTAAGCCCGAGAACGGAAAGACTCTTGATCAGCATCGGGCGGTCCGTAATGAATTCCTTCTCGTTCATCTTCATGATGCTCTCGGTCAATTCGGGCGTCGTGAGAATTTGCTTGCGGAACAGCAGCACGAAGAGAGGAAGATAAACAGCCATAATGATGGCCGCGATCGGCGCCAGATTGTTGATGAACGCCACGAACGTAAGCTCTTTCACCGCGCTGCCGATCATGATGTTCGGCGGATCTCCGATTAACGTGGCCGTTCCGCCGACGTTGGAAGCGATAATCTGCGCGATCATATAAGGAAGAGGCGACACACGAAGCTGGCGAGTGATGCTGAAGGTAACCGGCACCATCAGCAGAATCGTCGTGACGTTGTCGAGAAAAGCGGAGCCTACTGCCGTAATCAGCGATAGCGCAATCAAGATGGGGACGGGTTTTCCCTTCGCTAGTTTTGCGGCTTTGATCGCGATGTATTTGAATAAGCCGGTATCCGCGGTGACGGAAACGATAATCATCATCCCGACGAGCAATCCGAGCGTATTGAAGTCGATGTGATGCAGCGCGGTCTCTTGGTCTACGATGCCGAGCACGACCATCAGCACCCCGCCGATCATCGCCACGATCGTGCGGTGAATTTTCTCGGAAATAATGAACGCGTAAATCACCAGAAAAATGCCGATTGCCAAAATAGCTTGTTGTTCCATATAGTCCTCCTAGATGAGAAATGTAAAAACGACAAAAAGAGCCCGTCGATGACAGGCTCCTCCAATAAAACGAATTGTATTCAATTTGGATCGATCCGTATTCGATGTTACACGAACCTTGTGGAAAATGCAAAGGATTTCGGTTGTTAGGACGGTTCAGGTGGGTTCTCGAATAGTTGTCACTATTCGCCCGTTCGGATAATCTAGTTAATAAACGGAAAGTTCGCGAGGTGAGATTGGTTGGCCATTCAAGAGTTCGAGGCGGTGCCGGGAATGCGGCTCCTGGACCGGACGAAGGACATCGCGGCGGTCGATGCCGTCTATCCCTTCGCCCTGGACGAGCTGCTCGGCAAAGCCGTCGGTGCCGGAGAGCCGCCGGTCTGCCATCTTTGGAGGCATCCGCGGGCGTTCGTCATCGGATCGAAGGACAGTCGGCTGCCGCATGCGGCCGAAGCGGTTCGGAGGCTTGAGGAACGAGGTTATTCCGTGCTCGTTCGCAACTCCGGCGGCGCGGCAGTGCCGCTTGATCCCGGCGTCGTGAACTTGTCCCTCATCCTGCCGATCGACGAAAGGCGATCGCAGGATTTCCGCGCCGACTTCGAGCGGATGTATGCGCTGATCCGACGCGCCGCAGCCGAGTATGGCACCAAGGTCGACAAAGGCGAAGTCGCAGGCTCCTTCTGTCCGGGCGATTACGATCTGAGTATAGACGGGCTGAAGTTTTGCGGAATCGCCCAACGAAGGCAACTGCGAGCCATGATCATCCAGGCGTTCGTGATCGTCGAAGGCTCGGGATCGGCGCGAGCGCGGCTCGTCAAGGAATTCTACGATATCGCAGGTTACGGGGCGGAACCAGGGTCCTACCCCGAGGTTCGCCCGGAAACGATGACCAGCTTGGAGGAGCGCTCCGTCACAGGTCTCGATTCCATAGAAACGTTCGCCGAGTCGATCACGCGAATCGTTCGGGACGCAGGCTCCAAAGACGCTGACGCCCCCTTGGTCCTGCCCGACGCCCAGGCCATAGTCGACATGGGAAGAGAGCTGCGAGCTCGGTATCCGTTGCCTTGAGTTCTGGGGCAGCGACGTCTATGTTATATGTGAAATTTCATGTTTAATTTATGATTCGAGGCCGAAATTAAGTAAATGTATGCGAAAAATCATTTATAACACACGAGTTTGAGTCCTAATCCGGTGAATATATATGAAATTTCATATACATTATGCGATTTGAGCCCAAATATAAAAATTATATATGAAAAATCATATACATTTTCGCAGCGGCATAGAAAAGGGGCTGCCCAAGTCTAACACTTTGGGACAACCCCTTCTCGCTATCCATAAACCGATTTCAACTCCGCGATGTTGGAAATTGCCGGATTCAGCGATTAAGCGAGGCAACAATGAATCAAATTATGGAACAGACAGGGGATTCACCGATGAAAAAAACACCAAGTCTCCTTAGAGGCTTTAATTTTATGTACTTTGCGCTCCTCGCGCTGTTTATTCCTTTCCTTCCCGTTTATTTAGACGAGCAAGGACTGCAGCCCGAGCAGATAGGCTTTGTTGTGGGCACCGGGGGCATTATTACGCTGATTACGCAGCCTTTGTGGGGAATGATCAGCGATAAGAAGAAAACGATCCGCAAGGTGTTGCTTACCCTTCTCATTTTCTCCGGGATCATCGGATATTTGTTATATGATACGAGCAGCTATCTCCTTCTCGTCCTGCTCGCGATGCTGCTTTACTTCTTCCTGATGCCGATCGATCCTTTGACGGAAAGCTTCAATTTCACGATCGCCGAAAATGCAGGTGTAAGTTATGGATCGATCCGCACCTATGGCGCTTTAGGATATGCGGTTACCGCCCTGCTTACCGGCTATGCCATGTCTTATTTCGGAGCGCACAGCTTAGCTTGGATATTCGCTGTATTCAGCGCAATCAGCCTGGGTATCGTCTGGATGATGCCCGACGCACCCGGTTCGGGCAAACCGGTTTCGTTTAGCAGCCTCAAACGATTTCTCAGCAACAAGGAGACGCTTCTCTTCCTCTTATTAGTATTCATTTGTTCGGTGCCCGCGCGTATGAACGATACGTACCTCGGTTTATACATTCGCGAGCTCGGCGGAGGCCCAGAACTGCTGGGCCAAGCTTGGTTTATTGCTGCGGGAAGCGAAATCCTGGTGTTCGCGCTGAGCTTCTGGTGGTTGCGTCAAAATAAAGAAATGATGATGATCTCGATCTCGTCCGCGTTTTACTTCATTCGCTTTTTCGCTTCCGCTTGGATCACCGATCCGCATTGGCTCGCGTACATGCAAATTTTGCAAATGTTAACCTTCCCTGTTTTTTACTCGGCAGCGATTCAATACTTGTATCGGATCGTTCCAGTGGAATGGCGAGCGACGGGCCAGACTGTACTGGCGCTCCTATTCTTCGGATTTTCGGGTATTTTCGCTTCCTATATAGGCGGAATGATTTATAAAGCATTTGGCGCGCATACCCTTTATTTATCAATCTCCACCCTCTCTTTCTTAGGCATGGTTCTGGGGCTTATGCTCTATCGGACCTACGGCAAGAAACTTAATAATAAGGATTAATCTTTCGCACCTTGCCTAAAAAAACAAGGAGCCGTCCCGCAGCGTTTGCGGAAGGTTCCTTGTCGACCGACGAATGGTTCATCCGTTCTCAGGCTTTCTTATTCATGGCATGAATCTCATGCTCGTTTTCGTGCCATTTGCGGATCAACTGGTGGTAAAATCTGTTTTCCTGCAAGTTCATTCCGCTCTTGTTTTCCTTAATGATCATCGTTCCGATATTCCGTCTTAGAATCTCGCTCCGCCGCCTTAACATTTCCAAATGACTCAAGTTTTTTACCCCCGTGTCGTAATGCCAAGCTATTTCATAATAGTAAACAATTCCGAAATGGATGAAAAATCCGCTATGAAACACTAAAGCGCGATAATTCGCCATGAGAAGCAACCCTATTTGTTCTGGAAGGCGTTATCGAAATCATACTGCTCCTTGCTCCGTTTCGCGTCTTCCTCTTCGAAAATGCCCTCCGGCATGCTATATTACGATTATAAGCCTCGGGCGGGCGCGAACGATTGAGCGCTGCAGCATCAGGAAGAGAGAGGACAAGACGAATATGATAACTGCGATCAAGGCATGGTTAGTTTCCTCGCTCCTCTTCGGCACTTTGTCACTTACGACAGCATGCGGGCCGTTCCCGTCCATGCTCGCGTCCGCCGGCGTCTCATCTCCGGCCTTATTGAAGCAAGACATCCTCACCGCGCTGAATGAACGCCAGAGTTCCGTCCAATTGAGATATACCGGCAAAGCGTCCTCATTAAAAACCGATATTAAAAACACGTTGGAAGCCGCGATTCGAGCCGACGATTATTTGCACTATATCGTGAAAACGTACGGCTATAAAGCGACGATCAGGGGAAATACCGCTACGATCGATTTCAGTTTTACTTACTGGGAGACGCTCGCGCAATCGAACGAAGTGAAAGCGAACGTCGCTCGGACGCTCAAACGGATTCTCCTTCCCGGCATGAGCGATCATCAGAAGGAGAAAGTGATTCACGATTGGATCGTGACCAATCTCTCCTACGACACTCGCCTGATTTCTCACTCCGCTTACGACGGCTTAATGGAAGGGAGTACCGTTTGTCAGGGGTATGCTTTGCTTACTTACGAAATGATGAGACAAGCGGGCATTCCGGTGAAGATCGTGGAGGGTACTTCGCGAGGCCAAGCCCATACGTGGAATCTCGTCCAAATCGGCGGCAAATGGTACCATATCGACACGACCTGGAACGATCCCGTGCCTGATACCGCGGGGAAGGTTTACTACAACTATTACAATTTGACGGATAGCCAGCTTCGCGTGGACCACAAATGGAAGCCCTCGGCAGAGTACCCTTTGGCCGTCTCTGATTATGGGAAAGTTCTGACGGCGCTAGCTGCGAAAGGCTCGGATTTCTACAAAAAGCTTTATGGACAGCTCGGCTTCGTCTATCTCGAAGACGCTTATACGGTGGCTGACGTAGACGGATTAGCGAAAAAAATCCGCGCGGCTGTCGATGCCGGGGAGCACGAGCTGGTGCTTCGCTACACGAGAGGCGCGACGGTCAAATCGGATCTGCAGAAGGCGCTTAACGGACAAAAAGGAATATCCGGCATTAGCTACACCTACGAAGACTACACACGCTCCATTAGCAATGATAAACTGATTCGGATTAAGCTGAAGTACTAGGCGGGATGATGTTATTCCCACGGATATTTCGTGAGCAAATAGTCGGCGAAATTCCGACTCTCCTCCCGCCGGCGCTTCCGCATTTCCGTCCTGCTCTCCGCGGTTTCGTATAGCTTCTTCTCTTCCTCCGTCTCCGGCACGATTCGGGGGACGCGTATTTTCTCGTTATTATCCCCCAGAGCCACGAACGTCAGAAAAGAAGTCGCGGCGATCTTCCGCTCCCCGCTTCTCAAATCTTCGCATATGACCTTTACGAATACTTCCATCGAGCTCTTTCCCGTCCAAGTTACGAAGGATTCCAACGATACCGAATCGGTCGGCCGGATAGGTTGAAGAAAATCGACCGAATCCGTAGACGCCGTGACCGTCGTTAACCGGCACAGCTTGGAGGCCGAGATGGACGCGATATCGTCGATATAAGACATCAGCTTGCCGCCGAATAGCGTATCGTGGTTGTTGACGTCCGTTGGGAACACCCGGGATATTTTGAAACAACGCGTTTCTCTGACGAATTTTAACTCCTGCATGGGACACGCCTTTCCGGTCCGACCTTTTTAGGGATAATTTTCCCGAAGGGACTTGCGGATATGCGGTTAATGCAGATGATGATCTTCGGGCTGGGCAACCGAGCGGCTATCGCTTTTCGCGAAATCCAAGCTTGCAGTCAACGAGGACAGTAGTTGTTCCATATTCGTCTCGCGTTGCAGGAACGGTTCGTCCTTCGGCTTCTCCTGCGGAGCGAGCGTCGAGATTTTCTTGTCGATCAGAATCTTGAGCGCTTCATCGTATTTGTTGATGTATTTCGATCTGATGAACTCCGAGGTCATCGCTTGGATCAGTTGCTGAAAAACGAACAAGTGGTCTTGGGACGCTTGAGCATGAACACGGTTGGACGGAGAGACGATTCGTTCCATTTGCCGGATCTCGTCGTCGTACAGCATCGTCGAGAGGATGAGTCCTTCCGTCGTCGGCCAGACGGCCGCAAGGCTCTGAGCCGATCTGAGCGTAATGTAGCCGATGCCGACTTTCCCGGACTGAACGAGGCTAGCGTGAAAAAGCCGAAACGCCTCTTCGCCTAAGGCTTCCGCCCCGATATAATAATGCTTCTTGAGCCGGATTCGGGAAATCTCCGATTCGTCGGCGAATTGTTCGATGAGGAACGTTTTCGAGGCTTGGGGCGCGATTTCTTTCAGTTCCTCCTCCAACAGCTCCACGAAGTTGCCGCCGCCCAGATCGTAGACCTTGCGGATATCGTTCATCTCGAGCTTCGCCTCGCAAGCCTGGCAGTATTTCAAGTGCGATACCGCTCCTCCGCAAACCGCATGGGTTTGCTTCAGTGAGATTTCTTTGTCTTCCGTCGCGGCGTACAGCTTGATCGGAATTTGCATTTTGGCGATTTGAATCGTGCCTTTCCACATGGCGTGCATCCGGAATCCCTCCCGTAATCGCAATCTATTAAAAGCATTTCCTTTATGCTAGAGGCGAATACCCGCGCATGATAAAAAGAGGGTGTCCCAAAAGCAACCTGTGGCAGAAATTGAGGAGCTAAGCGGTTTGTTTTCGCTTAGCTCCTCGGTTTTTTGCGTCTATACTGGCTTTCTTGAGTAGTTTGTGGGCAAGGGAAAGCCACTCGACCTCGAGGCTATCTTTGGGCAAGCCTCGAAGCAGAAATCTTTTAAACCCACGGTAGTTCTTCAAAGAGCCAAACACGGGCTCCGGCTCAATCATGCGCCTTACGGCTAGGACATAGCCTTCTTCACTTTGGAGTCTTTGACTGGCTTGGTTCTTTAGCCGCAAATACTTTATGCTGACTCTTATCTCACGATCACCTTGAGCTTTCGTACACTGCGGTTTGATGCCCGTGGACGGAGGTTCGGTGTCTGTAACGGTCTGCGAGACCGTAACAATGCCCGTGGACGGGAGTTCTGTGTCTGTAACGGTCTGCGAGACCGTTGCAATGCCCGTGGACGGAGGTTCGGTGTCTGTAACGGTCTGCGAAACCGTTGCAATGACCGTGGATGGGGGTTCGGTGTCTGTAACGGTCTGCGAGACCGTTGCAATGCCCGTGAACGGGGGTTCGGTGTCTGTAACAGTCTGCGAGACCGTAACAATGCCCGTGGACGGGAGTTCAGTGTCTGTAACATTCTGCGAGACCGTTGCAATGACCGTGGACGGGGGTTCAGTGTCTGTAACGGTCTGCGAGACCGTAACAATGCCCTTGAACGGGAGTTAGGCAGATTGGAATCGTGAAATTTCACGATTTGTAAGTTCCCGCCCGAAAAAAAAAGGGCAGCCCATATCACTTATGGGATACCCTCTTTGGAGATATATCTTTACTTATTATAAATACGATAGATCAACACTGCCGCTTCTGCTCTTGTGGTTAAGCCGCGGGGATTGATCTGCTTCCTGGAACCTTCGACAATACCGCTCCTCACAAGCGTTGCTGCACTTTGCGCCGCATAGGAAGCTACATTGGCCCGATCCTTGAAGCCAGTCAAATCGGCAGCAGATCCGCGATCTAAGCTGCGTCCTGCGGCAGTCAAAGCCAGATCAATCATCACCATCATATCTTGTCTCGTGATGGATTGCTCCGGATTGAATTGACCGTTGCCAACTCCCGTTACGATTCCCAGCTTCTTAGCGACAGCCACAGCATCTGCATAATAGGCATCGGAAGGAACGTCGGAGAAAGAATCGCCGGATGCTGTATCCCCGCTTAAACCAAGCGCTCTCACGAGCATCAAAATGAAATCCGCCCGTTTGATTGGCGCCGAAGGATTATAAGTATCCGCCGACACCCCATTAATGACCCCATTGGACGCCATCACTTCAATGGCTTTTCGGGCCCAGCCATGTCGGTTAAGGTCTTTAAAGCTTTTGTGAACATAGCCCACTGCGAAGGTGCCCAGCACTGTCGTTTTGAACGTTACAGTACCCGTCGCCGGATCATACTTCCCTGTAGGGATGATATGCCGTTTGCCCGCTTCGTCTATTTGCCATACGACGATATGCTCGGCGTCTGCCAGTTCTGCGGCAGTCGGAACATATGGAATCGAGACGACAATCGGGGAAGCCGGGTTGCTCCAAGCTTGAGTAACCCCATCCACTTGGATGCTGATTTCTACTGCAGGCCTGTTGCCGATACCTGCCTGAACTGAAGCATCCATGGCCGTTTTATCCGCATCTTTTATGATCAGCGTTACTTGCTTGCTGCCGACCGGCACTTCTCCGTTAAGCATGTCGGAGGCTACCCGAATGCTACCTGCCCCCGTTGTCACTTCTATGCTTCTGACAGCTGCTCCGGCGACAAAAGCCTCCGCTGGCAAATTGACAGCATAACCATTAGCTCCTGATATAGCCGGAACTTCAATGCGAATCGAATTAGACGCAGCCGCAGCTTTCCGGAACGCAGCCGCATCAATGCTTGTAGTTGCCAGTCCCGCCGCGTCAACGGTTGGCTCTGGCGCTTTCACGACACCGTTGCCGCTCCCTGTTTCAGAACCTCCAGAATTGCCGCCATTGCCGTTATTCGTTCCCGGATTCGGATTGCTTGGACCTCCCGGATTGCCTGATTCATTCTCTACAGCAACGATGCGATACTTCATACCTTTCGTCGTGTTGAAGGTATACGTTACTTCTTCGGCATGGTTAGGCGCCGTGCCCGCTACCGTCGGAATGACCCTGCCGTTCTCGTCTTTCACAACAATTCCGCTCACCCAAGGCGAAGCGATCGTAACCGGTTGACCGGCTTCACTCGTCAGATCGACATACTGAACAGACTGCGTATCGCCCCGATAGGCGGAGGATACGACAAAGGCTCCTTTGGCGCGAAGGTTTTTAAATTCCGCATCCCGGTTTTTGAGCCAGTTCGGGAACACCTTCATAACGCCCAGATCGCTAAGAAGCAACATGCTGTTAATCGCTTCGGTAGCACCGCTCTTCTCGGCACCATGAAAATCGGAATCGTCCGTGATCGTCAAATTCTTTTCCATCTGCTCTTCAATCGTCAGCGCAAAATTGTCGACGATTTCCTGCGCCGGGTATCTTACTCTTACCGCATTGGCGAAAATTTTCGGGAAGTTGTTGTATTGGCTCCACGCCCCATTTTTCCCGCCGCCAATCGCTTCATCCACAAATACCGAGATCGTATTGTGAGCGACCTGCAAGTCGGTATCCGGCGAGTAGTAGCCGATTTGATCGCCCGGTATCACATTTTCCATCGGAAGAATATTGCCATCCCAAGGGATTGGTCTTGCAAGGTCTTCCCATTGGTTGTTGTTCCAATGCTTTTCCGCCAGCGAGAATATCGTCTTGCCTGCATAGGCGGCCGTTGGCTGCGGAGCAAGATTGTCGAGTATCGTTTGCCATTGCTCGCGTTTGGCCGCATCGATGTTCAATTTCGAGCTTGCCTTTATCGCGTGGGACAGCGTATTTTTGAGCACGGCCAGCTCTACCGCCGAGTTTTTGCCCCATGAGCCTTCGTTATACGCGCTATAAAGCACATATTGGCCATTCTCTTTCTCCAGCCATGCTTCGTACAAAGCGAGACATTTCTTCAAATAATCGTACATGACAGGAAGGAAACTCTCGTCTAGCGTATAGTCGTAATATTCAATCAACGTATAAGTGCTGAAAATCGCGTCGAGCAATTGCCCGTAATAGCTGTAATTTCTTTCGATCTTCATCCCCCATGGGCCAAGGCTCACCGGATAAAGCAAGGCGTTAGGAATGCCGTTAATTGCATCGATATCGCCTTTGGCGATCTTGGATTCCACGAATAGGCGGGCCTGGTTGGCGTGCCAGCCGTAGCCGATATTCAGCAAATGATCCGTCGAAGCCGCGTTCTTTTCTCCTTCGTCGGCGTAATCCAGAATAGCGTCAATCGCAGGAAGTCCCATCCACGCCCGGTTGCTGGAGTTAACGCCATAGAACGTAGAAATAAAGTTGTAATTCATATGATAGTCGGAGCTCCACTGCGAGCCGTCCGTCGTATGCCATAGGCTGTATAGGCCAGGAGCGACCTTATCCTCACGAATGCTGCTGCCAAGTACATACTGCGCGGCATAATAGTATTTCATCAGCGTGTCCAGCTTCGGATCGGTCGTATCCATGCTAATGTAAGAGGATAGCCAGAAGTTTTTCCACCAATCCTGATGCTTGCCGTGCAGCGATTGAATATCGGCCAAACCGGCAATATGGTGTAGCAGACCTGTGGCTTCAACTTCCGGTTGAGCAGCTTGCAGCAGATTGCCTGCTCTATCGTAGGTGCGCCCTCCGCCCCCAATTGCCGTTACGAGATAGACGGTCTGGCCGGGTTGAAGTGCAAATTCAAACGTGCCTGTTGCCTTATTTGCATCCGAGTTAACGGCAACGCCGTTTGTGCCGATCACTTTCATCGTCATCGCCGCCTTGGAGGCGTGCGCTTTAACATCATTGACATCTCTGCTGTCAATTAGCGTCTGGCGGGTGACGGTAGCGCTGCTTCCATCGTTTGTTGCCGTAACCGGAAGGCCATTTCCGGACTTCGCCCATAACTGAGCTTGCATATCAACCGGCGATGTGCCTTTCGACGTCAATTCGGTAACAATGACGTTCTCCGTTGCCGAAGTCCACGTCCTCATGGACAAAGGCGTCCCGCCGATTTCCATCTCTGTCTTTACTTCGGCATCCAGAATGTTCTGAATCTCATGCAGCTTCCCTTCCGGCTTGAAACGATTTAATCCCGGTGTTTCAAATGCGGACAGCTGTAAAATCGTGGAAGCCGTGTCCGCCGTTACCCGAATGTAACGCGCTGTGAATGAATCGACCGTTACATCTACGAGTTTGCCACGGCTGCTGATCTGCTCCCCGATCGTCTCCCAAATTTGGCCGTTCTCGCTTGCTTCCACCTTAATAGGCGAAGCATGTCCGAGACGAACGACGTACCGGGATAGATCGAAGATGCTGCCAAGATCGTAAATCTTGAATTGTTCCTCCGGTTGCTGCGGCAATCCGCCGCCCGGATTGGACACCTCGTTGAACAGTTCGAATTGGCCAATTCGAGCTCTTGGATCAGGCGTATCTTGCGTTCCTGCTGTAACGTACAGCCGGACATATTGTGCCGTGACCGGCTGATTTAATCTAACGTCCGTCGTGTCGCTTGTGTTGCCTACCACTTGATGAGCGGTCTGCCAGATGTCCTGCGGCGTGTTTCTCGTTTGCAACTCGAAGTCCTTCGTATTGTTAGCAGATTGACCCGGTCGTGCCGCCCCGTCATGTTGAACGACGAAACGGTTAAAGGTTTTCTGCTCTTCCAAATCGACCTCAAGCCACCACGGCGCCGGATGACCGTCGCCTTCGTAACTGCTAGTCCAGCCTTCGTAGCCGGAATTAGGACTCCATGATCCATTAACCGCCCGGTCAGGAGTCAGATGGTAATGCGCGGAGCTTGCCGTAGCCGGTTTATTCAAAGTGAGAGATACCGGATCTGCCGGCAACTGCGGCGTATTCTGCTGATCAACCAAATCCGGATTGTTGTACAATTCGAACTGACCGATCCGGGCCCTTGGATACTGTATCGAATCCGGTGTCGTCTCCTGCGTTCCATTCATAATGAACAATCGCACATGCCTTGCCGTGACGGGAAGAGGAAGCGTAATATCCGTAATTGCATCGTGATTTCCAGTCACCGTATACTTATCCGTCCAATTGGAACCGTCAGCGCTTGTCTGCAGTTTAAAGCTAAGCGTAATATTAGCCGTTTCGTTAGGCCGTGCGGCTGCATCATGACGTACGACAAACCGGTTAAAGGTTGTATCTGCACCCAAATCAACCGCCAGCCACTGCCCATTGCCCACCGGTGAGACCCAGCCCTCGTAGTCGATCCCCCACTGTCCGTTCACTGCACGATCTGCCGAAGATCCCCAATGATTATCGCTTGAGGTAGCTGGCTTTCCATAAGCAAGCGATGTCGTCTGCGGATCGGGCGTTTGCGAACCAGTCGTTTTTTTCTGAATCGTAACGCCTCCAATTGGCATTGGAGAACCTCTATACGCCCAGAAATCGCCCTTTGAAATATAAAAAGTTTTCGATTCGGCGTCTCCGCCGGAAGTTACGCCAATATCGCCATTCCCTAATAAAGCCGTCTTGGGCATCGTCGAGACGAATAACCCCTTATAGGAAGTATCCGTCCATTCGCCATAGTATTTGGATATCGTAGCTTGAAGCTTACCCCAATCTCCTTGTTGTACAGCAGTTTGCGGAACGGGGGCTGCCCCTGCTAGTCCCCCGCTTGCCAGAGAAAGCGACAGCGCTAACGGAAGCGCCCGCTTCAACAAGCTCTTTCGATCCATTCTTGCTCATCCTCCCATTCGAGACAATATGGTTTTGTTCTTCCGCTTATAATTGTTTATTATTGCAACGCCCACTTTCGTCGCGCGATACGAAAGACAGCGCTTACAATCACCTTGAAAAAAATTTGTAGCATGATTTGTAGCGACAGTTTATATTCAATTTCAATCATAAGTCAATATGTGTCGAATGATGTCGTTTTGCTGTGATCATGTCACCCTATAACTGTTCTGGGATAATGTCACTATGAGACGGGAGACAATGACAATGCCATGGATTAATCGTATAATGCCCACCAATTGGAAACCGCTTCAATGGAACTTTCCGTGTCGGGCCGACGTCCAACTTATATCTTTCTCTTACGGAGGTTTTACCCTATGACGAAGAAATTAACAGCGACGCTGCTAGCGGCAGCCATGCTACTACCGGGAGCTTCCGGCCTGGCCTCGGCCCAGGAGCAAACCGTTGCGCATCTCCAAGGAAAATTCGTTCAAGGACGCACTTTGATTCCTTTACGCGCGGTCTCCGAATCGCTGGGCGCCGCTGTGAGCTGGAATCAGTCGTCGTATACCGCTACGATAACGAAAGAAGATACCACAATTGTTTTGCCGATCAATTCGGACTATATCACGGTCAATGGCGAAAGCATCTTGTTGGACGTTCGTTCCAGCGTTGATAAAGGCGTTACGTACGTTCCTCTTCGTTTCGTTGCTCAAGCGCTGGGAGGAACCGTGAACTGGAACGCTTCAACAGGCACGGCTTCCGCTTCGCTCGGCGATCGGAAGGTTGTCGTCGGCACGCAACTGGGAACGAAATTCCCAGCCATGACCTCGTCCCGGATTAACGCATTGGTCACAGCCGCCAACGAGTCGGCCGACCTGTCCGCTTACAAGCAGATCCGGACCCATTTCCGGCCTTATTTTACGGATACGTTCATCAACAAACTCATTCAGCGAAACAGTGCAAATAATACGAAACACAAGTTCGTCTCCAAACCTTTCACGTACTTTTACGAAGGAGAAGGCCACGGCTATATCAGTCAGTTGGAGAGCCCGGCCGATGCCGGAGGGATGAACGTCGAGAGGATAATTACGGTGAGATGCATCGATGGCGTATGGATGGCGGAGGGCGTCGATTATTCGCTTGTATCTCCTTAAACCGCTCTTTCGTTAACGCTTCATTGCGGATGGAAGATTCTCCCGAGAAAAATTCCGATTTCACGCCGGTGGGTGAGGACCAATATTGCGAATATGACGAGCCAGCACCATAGAAATTCCTCGGAATAGTTGGCTGCGTACAAATAGATCGGGACGAGCAGCATGCCCAACACGACTTGGAAGGCATCCGACTTCGGGGTGGACGGCCTTCCTTTTCGTATGCCTTTATCTATGGCCATAAGCACAGCCAAAATGATTGCATACACAAGCGACACTTCAAAATGGGTAAGCGCGCTCCACACGCCGAACGTTACGGCGATCGCCTTGCCGCCTTTGAATTTCATGAACGGCGAAAAAGCATGCCCAAGAACGGGGGCCGCGGCAAGAGGAATAAGCGCATAGCCTCCTACAAGGCCGTTCTTGAGCAATAGCGCAAGCGGTACATATCCTTTCAGGAAGTCCAGCGCAATTCCGGCAAGCCCCCACTGAACCCCCGCTGCCTTAATCAAGTTGGCTCCGCCCGGATTCCCGTCGCCAATCGCTTTCAGATCGTGGCGGGCGATCAGGCCGAGCCAGTAAGAAAACATTAAAGAGCCCGAAAGCCACGCCGCGGCGATCCATCCCCACACCATTCCTTATCCGCCTCCCACTTTGATGTGCCTGCCTTTCCAGGATACGTGGCCGAGTACGGATACTTGATAAGTCGAGTACAAAATAACGACGATGAAAAATAGACCGGATAAGAAATGGAGAAGCAGCATCGCGTAACCGAATCGACCCGTATATTTAACGAAATAAATCATTTGCAGCATATAAAACAAATAACCGATCGCAAGCGGTATCGCCCATGAAGTACTCACCGCAAACCATGCAGCCTCGGACACGAGCAGACCTGCCACCCAGACCGCTACGAGGAAAATCGTCCCCTTCTTCAAATTGGTCGTGCCTAAAACGGCAGATTTACTGAAGCCCTCAACTTCGTTGCGGATGCTATGCGCGTACATGCGGAAAGAAACCAGCCCGCGACCGATGAAGTTGGTGACGCGAATGCCGGCTTGCATGTATCTGGCTCCTAGATTGAGATCGTCCAGAACCTCCGATTTTATACTCTCGTGCCCATTCACCTTCTCGTAATCTTCTCGCGCGGTAAGAATGAAGGAGCCGTAAAGCCCTTTTTTCGGATTATTCTTCTCGAACGGCGACATAAAAGCGAATACGCCTAATATATTCGTGATCAATGCGAGTCTTTCATGGAATTTCTCGGTGTAGTGGTACGGTACGACGGACAAGACACCACCCGTTGCCTCCCTTGCCGCTACCAGCGACTCCAACGCGCGCGGAGCCAATCGGATATCGGCGTCCAAGAAGGCGATCAGATCACCGGAAGCCTGCGAATAGCCGTTCCAGACTGCCCAGTTTTTCCCCGTCCAGTCCGGCGGAAGTTCCGGGTTCGCGATGACTTTGACCCCGAAGCTCTCTGCGATCTCCCTGGTCCGGTCCGACGAATGATCGTCCACGACGATAATTTCGTACGGTTGCCAGGTTTGTTCTCTCAGTGACTGCAACAAAAAGGGCAAGTTCGCTTCCTCGTTGCGCGCAGGGATTATGACGGACAGCCGCCTTGACTGCGCCGACATCGCTGTACCGATCGGAATCGTATTTCTTCTGAACAGATAAAACCCGGCGCAACAGCAAAGCAGAAGCGGAATGGACCAAATCCAGAAGAACATAGGAAATCCCTCCTCTTCCCAATATAGAGGTGGATAAATCTTCCTATATTTTATCAGAACATGAGTCCTATGGTGTGGATTCATTGTAAGGTTGAAGGAAAAAGCTTTATTTTCTATCTCCCTGAACTTTAACGTGGTAAATAACCCATAAGATGAAACCCATTAGGAGGGATTGCTGTGAGTGACACGTTTCAAGGCAGTAACGGTAAATTCATCGTCGACCCGCTGAAAATTACGATCAAATATATTGGCGAAGACGACGAAGAGATTTATTTGAAGAATATCACATCGATCGAGCTTCAAAAGCCAGCTTTCTTGCAATTGGGCTATATCAAATTTAATCATCCCAGTTCCGATAAAAGCGTAATTAAAGTCGCCGGCAACGATCAATATCAAAATATGGTAAAGGCCAAGCAACTCATCGAACAATATCTTTCCCCGGGCTACCATCAAGCGCCGCCAGCTCCTCCGTCCACGACCGCTCTCTTGGCAGCAGAATTCAAAGCGAATAACGGGGCATTGATCGTAGAGCCCGATAAAATCACGCTAAAGTTCAAATAAATGTACCAAAGGCCTGATACTATCATTCCGATGAAAGACCTTCTTTCTTTTGAATTAAAAAAAACGAAATCATTCATCTTTAATCGCTTCGGATATATCGAATTTAAAACTAGAGAAGACTCTCCCGACGATCGCATGGAGAATCTTCATCAAGTGTTTGCCAATCCGAAAGCTCTTGTCGTCGTTTCGAAAGCGCTCTACCTGGACATGCTTCGGGCCAAAACTCTTATCGAGCAGTACATGGCCGATATTCCTCCTCAAGAGGTGAATGTTCAACACCCGAACCCTCCGAGCATCCCGAGTTCCTCCGCATCGCTCGCCAATGCTCTTGAAGAGCTTCGCAAAGGTGCCGAACTGCGCGATGCGGGAATTATAACGGATGAAGAATTCGAAAAATTGAAGAGGAAATTAATGAACGCTTAGCTGCTACCCCAGTATATCTTTCGCTCCGCGCATGATTTCGTTCACGATGTCCGAAGCGCTTTGGCCCGCAGTCAATTGCCTGGTCCCTTGACCGGCCCACAGGGACATATATTCCGCGTTGTTCTGGCTGGCAGCGGCATTCCGAATGTCTCTGGTCACGGTGTTCTGGGTCGGAAAAGGCAGGGGCTCGAGTCCTGTCTCGTCCCACTCCCGCATGAGACGATTGCGAATGCCCCGCGCCGGACGGCCGGAGAACGCCGTGGTCAAGACGGTGGATTCCTCCGTGCTCTTCAGCAGCGCTTCTTGATAGGAAGGGTGCGCTCCCGATTCGGCGGCGGTCAGAAAACGGGTGCCTAGCTGCGCGCCTTGCGCTCCAAGGACTAAAGCGGCCGCGAGCCCGCGTCCGTCCATGATGCCTCCCGCGGCGATCACCGGAAGATTAACGCGATCAACCATTTGCGGGATTAATGCCATCGTGCCGATATTGGCGCCCATAGGGGCAGTCTTAACGTCAAAAGTTCCCCGGTGGCCCCCCGCTTCGCTTCCTTGGGCGACGATCGCGTCGCAGCCGGCGGCCTCGGCCATAAGAGCTTCGCGAACGGTGGTCGCCATCGCGATCACGCGAATCCCGGCAGAGCGGGTTTGTTTCATAATCCGTTCCGGCAAAAGGCCGAACGCGGTGCTGATAACGGGCACTTTTTCCTCGATTAAGACGGAGCATTGTTCTTCAAACCGATCCGGGGTGAACACCGGCTCCTCTGAGGCATGGGGAATCTGCAGTTCATCCCTCATCCGGTTCAGTCCCCTCTGGACTTCCCCGACTCGCTCATTGTCGTCCCGAGCATTGGTCGAGAAGAGGTTGACCGCGAACGGAGCCTTTGTCAGCACTCGGATCTCGTGGATCGCTGCGCGTATCGCTTCCGGACTCATGTACGCGGCCCCTAGCGTGCCCAGCCCTCCCGCATTGGACACGGCAGCGACCAAACTCGCCGTCGTCGGTCCTCCGGCCATACCTGCCAGAATAATCGGGTAACGAATATTTAGGATTCGGCACAGTTCCGTCTCTAATCGTAATTTCAAATCAATCGCCTCTTTTGTTTGGTTAGTGTATTATCCTGCCCGATGGTTTCCTCGATATCAAGTATACCGCAAATGACAAAAAGCCCCCAAATCCCTTGGAGGCTTTCACGATCTGATTGGGCAACACGATTATTCCGCGTATGCTCGGAGAAGCTCTTCCGTCGTAACAGCGTGCGGTTTTTCTCCGTCCTTGTTCAGCAGCCCTTTTTCCTCCCAGCAGGCAACGCATTTGCCCTCGGTCTCGCATTCATGGGCATGCTGGCATGTATAACAGTATTTAAGGTAATTGATCGTATACACTTGTTTGTCTTCCATGATGACCACTCCCTATCTGTTTGTCTTGCACCTTAAGTGTATATGTAACTTGGACATTTGTATGTGATTAATTTCACAATTAGATCCGCAAAAAAATCGCCCGATTTTACGGAAATGACCGCACTTATTTGCTTGAACATCCGCCGAAAGAAACTCTAACGGAACAGACAGCCGTTAATTGCTCGAAAATGGCCGGATTCATGCTATTCTAGCCCACATAAGGTCTCTGGCTTCCGTTAGATTTTGAGTAACATGGATATCGTTAAAATAGTGGCACTGACTTCCGTTAGAATAGGCCACCCGTCATAAAAAGCGCTAGCCCCGTGCATGGATTCCCATGACCGGAGCTAGCATTGCAGCCGACTATTCATTTGTATTCGTTAAACCTCCGATACATGCGCCGCACGCGCTTTCGTTCAGATTTCATACTTCGAACATGCTTGGCATGTAACCATTCACGTTCATCTTGCTTATGTGTTGCCTATTACTCCTTGCCCTTGCCCTTGGATACCCGCATGCCGGGAGGTATGCTGGCACGCTTCGCCTTACGCTACGTCATCGGATGATTCTCCCTTCTTCCCGTCATGTATATTGTACAGTTCAGGCGATAAGCGGTTGGGGGTGAGCCGGACCGTCTCGTATTGCTTGAGCCGCCGTTTGGTCACCTAAATTTCGCCTGAAGCAGGACAATCGATGGAATGAAGCTTGGTTGTTTTGCTGTCTTCATTATAGCCCATTCGCCGATTAAACTAAATATTCAGATTATTCCGTTTTTACACTTGTAATACGATTAATTAACACTTTCATAACCTTTTGCTCGACTATGGTTACAATTCCGCTATTATTCGCGTTGATTCGACACTTGCAATTGAAAGGCGTTCGGTTCTCGGTGAACGGTATAATTATGTATATAAATGCATTAGCATATAGGAATATATGTCGTTGTCGCTGTCACTATCGTGACGCCATCGCGGTGGCGACAACTACAACAGGACGATCGGCCGGTTTGTAATCGAAAAGCCTCTCATTGTCGCAAAATGCAGCATTGGCGGGACGGAGCTTGGCTAGTCATAAAATCGAAGGCACTCCACTCTGACGAGTAGAATGCCCTTGGGTTACGTACACCATATCATAGAAGCATCGCCATGTCATCCCAACGTGAAAAAACCGATTAGCTATGTTACAATACGGTGTTTGCATTTTTCATCCTCTGCAGGAGGTTCGTATACACCATGCTGATTATCGGGATCGCCGGAGGCACGGGTTCCGGCAAAACGACGGTCGCCCGCTCCGTCATCGATCGCCTGGGACAGGACAAAGTCACCTTTATTTCTCAGGACAATTATTATAAAGACCATGCTCATCTTAGCCCGGAGGAACGCAGAGCGATCAACTACGATCATCCGCTCGTCTTCGACAATGAACTGCTGATCGAGCATCTGGCGATTTTGCGGGAGGGACGAACTGCTTACGCCCCTGTCTACGACTTTACGGTCGACGCTCGTTCCCCTTTGGAGACGGTCGAACTGAAGCCGAACGGCATCGTCATCATCGAAGGGCTTCACGTGCTGTCGGATGAAAAACTGCGCGAGCTGCTCGACATTAAGGTGTTCGTGGACACCGACCCCGACGTGCGCATCCTTCGCCGCGTGCTGCGCGACATCGAGGAACGAGGGCGGACGATCCAGTCGATCCATAACCAATATTTGACCTCGGTGAAGCCCATGCACGAAGCGTTCATCGAGCCGTCCAAAAAATACGCCGACATCATCATCCCCGAAGGCGGGGAAAACGAGATCGGCATCCAGATGCTGTCCGTGCTGACGGAAAAGTATTTGCAAAGCTAAACCCGTGCCTCCTATCGCAGTGAACCCAAGGAGGCGCCTACAAAACCTTGCGATCGGTTGAATTCCACCCGTCTTCAGAAATTTCATTCTGTGCTTAAAATTACTAATCGCATCTGAGCAATCGATCCCATCTGGGTTGAGACGATTAAGAGTTGTTCGATCGAACATTACAGATCGCTGTGGCAGGACTAGTGGACAAAACCCGATTGCGCGTGGATTTTCAATTAGAGTTTCAAGCCGAGCCCATCATCGCGTCGCTTAGCGACGAGCAGAACACGACGAGCTACCGCGTCGTGCAAGAGCTCATCAACAATGCCATGAAGCACTCGCAGGCTAATCGAGTAATACTGGAAGTCGGGCAAGATGGAGAGGCCGGAATTTATATCCGATACGCGGATAACGGCAAAGGTATGGCAACCGAGACCGACAAGGAAGCCGAAGCCGGGAATCGGTTCGGATTAAGAGGCATCGTGGAGCGGATCCGCATGATCGACGGGGAACTGGAGATTCGTTCCGCGCTCGGTCAAGGCGTCGTCATTCATTGTTCCATACCTATTCAGGCTAATCGATCAGATTTAACCATTTGAGCTCGATTCCTTTCAAGACCGCCTCCTGACGCGAGGACGCGCCCGACTTCTCGAACAAGCGGGAAATCACATATTCGACATTGCGCTGGCTCATGAATAGCCGGTCCGCAATGTCTTTATTTTTGTACCCTTGTGAGATTAGCTTTAATACGGTCGCTTCTTTGTCCGATAAAGTCCGGCTCTCGTTATCGCTTTCCGGATACGGCGATGCGAAGCGATATCCTTTCGTTCTTAGCTGCCTAGCCAGATGAAGGGGAATGACGGCAAGCTGCTGCATGACCAGCTGCAAACTGCCGATAAACTCCCGTTCGCCAATAGACTTCTCGAGCATGCAGACCGCTCCGCTGGATGAAGTCGTCACGCGAAGATTAAACCGGATAGTACGAGCGTGCTTTTTCATAGTAACTATATATAATCGGCCGCCTGTTCGCACCGCAATCGTCCCCATTCCCGCCGAAAGAATCCACTCTCGTACCGAAAGTTCTTTTGCGCGATTTTCCGGTCTTTTTCGGTGTAAATACATCCGCCACCGTGGTAGCATAAGAGCAAGGAATTTGAAAGGGGCTGCCAATCATGGTGCAAAGAATGGTTTGTCTCGATCGGTTAAAAGTATTCTTGACGGTTCTCGTCGTTCTTCACCACTCCTCTATCGTATATGGAGGGTCCGGAGGATGGTTCTATTATGAGCATCAGGACGATATTGCGGCTAACGCGCTGCTATCCACGTTCACCGGGGTGAACCAGACGTTCTTCATGGGCCTGTTTTTCTTCGTTTCCGGATATGTTACGCCCGCTTCATACGATCGCAGAGGAGCTGGAAGGTTCCTGAAGGCGCGGTTGTACCGTTTCGGAGTTCCGCTTATCTGCTATATGTTGCTCATCGCTCCGCTTCTTAGATACGTATCCATCGGGTACGAAGGCTCATTCGGCGAATATTTGCGGACGGAAGTATTATCAAATCCCTTGCGGGGAGCGATCGATTTCTCAATAGGACCCTTATGGTACCTGTTCGCCTTGCTGCTCTTCTTCGCAGGTTATATTGGATTTCGCAAGCTGGCGGAAAGTCGCGGCGTTTCGAAGCCCCCCGTCGCGCTGACCTTTCGGGTAACGGTCGTGTATCTTGCCGCAGTCATGGTCGCCAACTTCGCCATTCGTTTGGTCTTCCCCGTCGGAACCGAAGTTCTGAACCTACAGCTCGGTTATTTTCCGGCCTATATCGGTTTATTCATGGCAGGAGTCGCGGCATATCGCGGAGGATGGCTTCAACAGCTTAAAGAAACGACGGCAAAAAAATGGAAATGGGCTAACATCGTCATGATCGTTTTATTCCCCGCTGGAATGGCGGCTGGCGGCGCATTGGACGGAGATGTCTCGGCATTCATGGGAGGCATGAGCTGGCAAGCAGTCTTCTACGCGATCATCGATCCCTTGTTAGGTCTGGGAATCTCTTATTCGCTTCTCGTCGGGTTCCGCGATCGTCGCAATGGCTCTGCAACGAAGATGACGCATTGGCTCTCGGCTAACGCTTTTACCGCCTTTATCATCCATGCGCCGATCGTCACCTATACGGCTTTCGCGCTTCGCGATCTGAGTTGGCATCCCCTGCTGAAGTTCGGATTAGTCGGCTGCACTTCGGTCGTCCTTTCCTTTGCGATATCGTCACTGATTCGCGAATCTTCAAGAGTATTTACGAAAATACCCCTCGGGCCTCGAGGAAAAGTACGTCATTCCAGCAACTAATATTTAGCACATCTGCTACCGATGAGCCTCATACCGATTGGCTTTGCTTATGCGGCGAATGGCTTGAATGTCCTCCTCAGACAGTTCGGGAGCGTTCGTCGCCGCGATGTTCTGAAGCAGTTGATCCCGGGAACTAGCTCCCGGGATCGCGACGGCAACGGAGGGATGGCTAAGCGAATAACGAATCGCGAGTTGCGACAAGCTTCGTTCGGTCATCACGAACGCCTTCAACTCCTCCCGAAGAGACTGCAATTCCTCTAGCCCGTAATCCAGATAACCTTTGGCCGGAGTCCGATTGTGCGCGAGCGCTCCGCTGGCCACCGGCCCCCTCGCAATGACGTTAATTCCATGTTCTCGCAACAAGGGGAGAACTTCTTCTTCCGCTCTGCGGTCTACAATGCTGTATTGGTTCATGACGCTCGCGATCGAAGAACGGGCGACATATTCGCGTATCACGTTCGGCCGAATGGAGGAAATTCCGTATGCGCGAATGACGCCTTCACACTTTAGCTCTTCGAATGCTTCTATCGTTTCGTCGATCGGATCGTCGACCGTCCCTCCGTGAAGCTGGTACAAGTCGATATAATCCGTTCCTAGCCTTCTCAGACTTTCCTTTACCGCCGACTGGATATAGGTCTTCGACGGATCCCATGTCCAGCCATCCTGTCCGGGAAACCGCCGATTGCCGACTTTCGTGGCCAATACAACCCGATCGCGGCGGCCCTGGATCGCCTTGCCCACGATCTCTTCGTTACGGCCATCGTCGTATAAATCCGCGGTATCCAGAAAATTAACGCCCCGATCCAACGCTTCATGAACGAGGGCAACGGCCTTGCGCTCGTCTGTTCCCAGCGACATGCAACCCAGGCCGATCTCGCTCACCTTTAAACCAGACGAGCCTAGAAGATTCATTTTCATCGACAATTCAACTCCTCTGTTTGAACTTACTCATTACGCAGTTGCTCGTACAGTTGCTCCGTCACCCGCGGGTCCTTGTCGTTATAGAAGATATAGACGTCCTCCAGCTTGATGCGGATATAAGGGGGATTGTTCTTGAAAATATATAATCTCGCCTTGCCCAAATCCTTCAAGCGAAAATGCCCGCGAGCAACCTGATTCGTCCCTTCCCCATTCGTCTTCATACCCGAAGGCACGCTGTCGACGAGCGCGATTTCCTTAACGTCCGCCATATCGAAATCATAGGAATACATTGGATATTTGATTTCGATCCGATGCTCCGGCGTTACGGTAAGAGTCGGCGACGTCAGCTCGGATCGGATCAGCATAAACGAGACGCCGATCAGAAGCGCCGCCGAGACGCCAACGGTTCCCCAAATGATGAGTTTGCCGACCCCTGTCGCCGTATTGACGGTTTGTCCGATCCCGACCCGCTTCGTGACGAGAATTCTTTTGTCATGCGGATTATGATACGTGAAGCCGTTCCCCCAATATTCGTCATCGTCCGTGTAGACGACCGTGCCGTCCTGTTCGAGCTTCTTGCCGACAAACCAATCGTTCTCGCGCTTCAATGCCAACGTGTCTCGGAAGGCCCGGCGAAACGGAACGACGAAAACGAAGCAAATCGCGAAAATCCATGCGAAAAAATATATCGATTGGTAAGTGTGCCACCGGATCAGCAAAAGAAAAGGAATGAGACTCAGAGCGATCCATGCGCCGGTTCGATTGAACTGCTTATTGAATCGCGCTTGAATGTCGCGAATGCCCTCATGGTCCATTGCATGAGCCGGCAACATGACGGCAAACAGCATGCCGTTCTTGTACTTCGCTTGCGGTTTATACGTAGCTAGCATGACGACACAAATAATGGCGCCCGCCGCCAAAAATATTGCAGTCAACAAATCCATCTACTCCATTCAGGCAGCCATTAGTCTACGTTTTGCTTGGCCTCGAAGTCGTTTAGCAATTCCTCGAACGTCAGCTCTTCTAAGCTGCCGACGATCCGATCCGCTTCCGAGAAGTCCAAATGTGCCGTCACCGGATTCGGGACGACGAGTCCCCATAACCCTGCGGCTTTGGCGGCACGCAGCCCGTTCCTCGAATCTTCGATCGCGATCGCTTCGTCCGCGCGCACGCCGAGCGCTTCCACGGCAAGCCTGTACAGCGCCGGATCCGGTTTGACCCGTTCCACGTCATTCGACGAACGAATGATCTCGAAATATTCGCGGATGCCCTGCCGCTCCAGGTTTTTCTCGATCCACTCCCGGCGCGAACTGGAAGCCAGACCGATCTTTAAGCCCAACCGTCGCGCCTCCTCCAGCCGGTCCAACACTCCCGAACATAACGAAATGTTCTTCACACCCTCTTCATGCCGGGTTCTATGCAGAATTTGCAGCGCCTCGCGGTCAAGCTTACGTCCCGCTCTGGCTTCCAGATCGGCATACGGGTCGAATCCCCCGATCGTTCCGATGCATTCGGCCCATACTTCGAGAGGCAGTTCTTGTCCATGTTCCGCATAGATGCCGGAGATAATTTCGTATTCGCATGTCTCTGTATCCAATAAAGTTCCGTCCAAGTCGAACACAACCGCTTTAATCGCCAAATCTCCCACTCTCCTATTTTTTATCTACGGCTGACCCATTCCTGTCTGATCCACTCAAACTAACGGATGTGACAGCCCCTATTTGCTCGACTATCCACCGATCCAAACTCTAACGGAACTGACAGACGTTATTTGCTCACAAAAGGCCGGATTCATGCTTTATGTGCCCTAATAAGGTCTCCTGTTTCCGCTAGATTTTGAGCAGCTTGGATTTCGACGAAATAGCGACACTGGTTTCCGTTAGATTGGATTAGGATGACAATATTTGCATAGGTCACTCGTATTTATTATCTACTTTATTCTTCTATTATACATAGCCCCCTATTTCTTTCCACGTTAAAAGCCGGCCTCTAAGGGCCGACTTTTAACATTATGCAGGATATAGTTAGGTTTCGCCGGACTGGAGGCAGCCGGGATGCGATTTTGCTGGATTTAGTTAGGTTTAGTCCAAGCCTGTTGATTAACCAGATGATGGGAGAGGGAACATCAGATGGTTAGCTACATAGATCACCCATTCCAGGGGTAATGTCTGTAGACTAAATAAGCGATCAAAATCGGCAAACGTCAACCGTGCGCTCCAATGGACGGTTGCGTTTCCTTGATCGAACACGTATTTTAGCAGGACATAAACGATTAACGCCGTATACAACTGACCATA
>NZ_VNJJ01000040.1 GCF_007786475.1 Cohnella terricola
TGACCTTGCATCGAAAAAGTGGACATAAAGAAAGACCCTCGAAAACCCATTATCCTAACGTCATTCAAGAGATTTAACTTGAAATGGCGGGACATATTGATTGGTGGAATGCGTTCTCCGTCGATTGTAAAATAATTCGATGTATTCAAATACAGCCTTCTTAGCCTCATCTCGAGTCTTAAAGGTGTAGTCATTAAGCCACTCCATCTTCAGCTTTCCCCAGAAGGATTCCATGGGGGAATTATCATGGCAATTGCCTTTCCGACTCATGCTGCAGACGAATTCGTGTTTAGCCAGAAGTGCTTGATAGCCCCTACTTGCATATTGAACGCCACGGTCAGAATGTACAAGAACCCCTTTGGGAGAGCCTGTACGCCCGATCGCCTGCTTTAGGGCTGCGGAGACTAACTCTGTTTTCATCCGGCTATCCATGGCCCAGCCAATGAGTTTTCGTCCGTACAAATCCATCACACCCGCGAGATATAGCCAACCTTCGGCCGTTGGAATGTATGTGATATCTGACAGCCACTTCTCGTTGGGCTTGCTTGCGGAGAAATCACGGTTAAGTAGATTTTCGGCTACCGGTAGGTCATGAGCAGAGTTCGTTGTTGCTTTAACTTTCTTAACAACTTTAGATCGAATCCCGTTCTTTCGCATGAGCCGTGCGACACGACCGCGACTTGCTTTCTGATCCGCCGGTAGATTGTTTGTGATTTGTGGAGACCCGTAAGCTCTCCTACTGGCCTCATGGATGGCCTTAATCACCTTGAGCAGTTCACGATTTTCTTTGCTGCGTTTGCTCTCAGGACGATTCACATAGGCATAATAGCCGCTTCTAGAGACACTCAAGGCCTGGCACATCTTCGCAATCCGAAATTCGAAGCGGTGTTCGTAGATGAACTTGAACTTAATTATTTCAGATTTTTCGCGAAGTAGGCCGCCGCCTTTTTTAAGATTTCATTCTCTTCCTTTAGGTCGGCCAATTGTTTCCGTAGCTTTCGCATTTCATCTTCTTCTGGAGCCAGGTTGCCACTGCCAGGAAATGCGTTTGCTCCATCGCGCTTATAGTATCTTACCCAGTCTCGAACCGTCGTGTAGTGCACATCTAGCTCTTTAGCAGAATCGCCAATCGTTGATTCGTTAGAGAGAATGCGTAATACGACTTGCTCCTTAAATGCTTTGTCAAACTTCTTCCGTTGCCCCATTGAAAATCCCTCCGTCTTTTATTATAGAGGGTTTCTCTGTGTCCATCTATTCGGGGCAAGGTCA
>NZ_VNJJ01000041.1 GCF_007786475.1 Cohnella terricola
ACTAAATAAGCGATCAAAATCGGCAAACGTCAACCGTGCGCTCCAATGGACGGTTGCGTTTCCTTGATCGAACACGTATTTTAGCAGGACATAAACGATTAACGCCGTATACAACTGACCATATACCGCATTTGGTGTCGTACCGAACAGTTTGGGGACGTTCAAGTGTTGCTTAATCCAGCGAAAAAACACTTCAATCTGCCATCTGCTCTTGTAGATCTCAGCGATTCGTTCTGCCGAGTGCCAGTGCAGATTCGTCGCCAGAATGACCGGATTTCCGTTGGGATCTTTTAGAGTCACCACCCTGAAACGGTGCTCGGAGAGTGCATAGTTTTTCCCCAACTGACAAGTAAAATCTTGTTCAATCGTTCCTAAAAACGGGGCTTTTCGCTCTCTGGGGAGCACCTGACAAAATGTCGTATTATCACGCAGTCGAATCACAAAGTATTGCCTGGTTTTCCGCGCTTCATAATCATCGAAGAGCTTGTGCTTTCCATAAGCCCGGTCTGCAACCAAAATAAATCTAGGATCCAGCAGTTTCGGGCAACTCTTCAGGTCGGGCTCATTTCCTGTGGTTTCAGTAACGCGGTGTACCTCCCCGCGATCTGCAAGAAACGCGACGTGTAGTTTCACGCCTGCTTTTTGACCTTGGAGGGGCGCCCAAGGAAGTCGTCCCCTACCGACTGTGATTTGGGTAGAGTCCACGATAAGCAGCTCTTTGGGAATCCTTAGAGCCCGTCGGGTCCTGCGATTACACAATTCAATCATAAGGTTTAACAAACGCTGGAATATTTCGAAGGGAACGTCTTTGGCTTTTTTGGAGAGCGTAGAATGGTCCGCCGGCTTTTGCCCACTAAGCGTCATTCGTTTTTCGCCGTCACGATATCCGTCCCATTGCTGAATCGTCGCTTCACTCAGAAACAGGAACAAACGATAAACCGTGAAATTCCTGGCAACATCCACGTACCCGACTTCTTTAAGAATAGATTCTACCTTTTCTTTAGGGATTACCGTTTGCATGATTCTCCATAATGGAGTAGACTTTTTCAAGAAGGCCGCCTCATTTCGGTGTTTGTAGGGGTACAAACACTTTACCGAATGGGCGGCCTTTTTTCTACTTTTTTTGGTTAATCAACACGCTTGGG
>NZ_VNJJ01000005.1 GCF_007786475.1 Cohnella terricola
CGACGGAGAACGCATTCCACCAATCAATATGTCCCGCCATTTCAAGTTAAATCTCTTGAATGACGTTAGGATAATGGGTTTTCGAGGGTCTTTCTTTATGTCCACTTTTTCGATGCAAGGTCAAAGCTTTTCTTCACTTTGTGGGGTGGAGCAGCAACCGTAAGGAGATACATCCCCACAAAATCTAAATCGTGAACAAAAAAAGGGTTGCCCCTTAGTCATTTGTTATGACTTATGGGACAGCCCCTTCTAATGAGCATCTGCATCTACATCTTGAATCAGCTCTACGGTTTCTCCGCCGGGCGCATTAAGAAAGCCGTATTTCATATGAACGACCTGGCCAGAACGGGTAGGAATGTGGGAGATGGCAGGCTGGGTAGCGACAGTGGCGCCGTTGGCAATCGCTTTTTCATAAGCGGCTTCCATATTGTCGGTCCAGATGGCAACATGCTGCCATTTGCCAAGGGAAAATGGTTCGGGACTGCCGAATATTTCTAAGAAATCACCGGTGCCTAGATCCAGAATAAAGGCGTGGTCCTCTTTCCCTTCTGCACCCCATTCCGCAACCACTTCAGCATCAAAGGCATTGATATAAAAGTTTGCGGCAGTATGTAAATCAGGCACGCGCAGACAAACGTGATGGATACCTTTTTGTTTTAATTTAGAGTACATAATTTAATCACCATACCTTTCGTAGAGTCGTGAAAAAACAATTTATAGTCTGTGATCCAGATTTTCGCGAGGCTCACGGCCGAGATATCCGTCGTTTGATGTCGGAATCGTCATATCGGGACTCGGTGCCATCCATTTTGCGGCATTGCGCAGGACCTGATGGATTTCCTTCTGATACAGAATCGGAAACGTTTCGTGTCCGGGGGTGAACTGGAACAGTTTTCCTCTCCCGCGGTAATAAACGTTGCCGCTGCGGCAGACATCGCCGCCTTCCCACCAGGCAATAAAGACGGTCTGATCCGGTTCGGGAATCAGCTGCGGTTCGCCGTACATTTCATCTGCGGGAATTTCGATGCAATCGTTGATGCCATAAGCAATGGGGTGGCCGGGATTGGTGACCCAGACTCTTTCCTTTTCGCCCTTGGGCATCGTACGAAAGCGCCCCCAAAGACCGGCATCATAATAAATGCCAAGCATTCTCTGCCAGGGTTTCGAAAAGATGGAGGAATGGAGGGCGACAAAACCCATTCCGCGGTTGACGACATGATAGCAGATCCGGTTTGCAACTTTGTCATCAAAGGCAGCATTATCGATGTGGCTCCACCAGATAAGAACATCGGTAGCTGCTAGAACTTCTTCGGAAAGTCCATGGGAAGGCATATCCTGAGTGGCAATCGTCACTTCAAAATCATCATAGCCTTGAAAAGCCTGGGCGATAGCAGCATGAATACCATCGGGATAGACTGATTTCACGGGCTCACTGCGGTCCTGATTGTGCTCGTTGAATATAGTGACATGGATTTTTCGTTCCACTAGGAAGATCCCCTTTTTATTGTTCGAATTGAGAACCCAGACGGGCACCACAAGATTCCCGGATGATTAAACGGGGCTCATGAGATATGTTGATCCCTTCGGAATCTTTATTGATGGCGCTTATTAAGGTCATGATGGACATGCGTCCCAAGTAACTATTCTGTTGGTCCAACGTTGTCAGGCGGGGGCAGTTATATTCGCCTGAGGGAAACTGATCACAGCTGACAACAGAGATATCTTCCGGTACACGTAGTCCTTTATCCGCGATCGCCCGGATGGCACCCTGCGCTACTGCATCGTTCATGCAGATAATTGCGGTAGGGGTCGTTTCTGATTGTTCCAGCAGTTTAGCCATGGCTCGGTAACCGTCCGGTGCGTAATAATTGCTTAAAGAGATCAAAGAAGGGTCAAAGGGGATCGCCAGGTTCTTCAGCGTCTGAGTATAGGCTGCAAGTCTGGCTGTCGTAGTACGAATCCCTTCCTCGCCTCCAACAAAGCCGATCTTGCGGCGACCCAGCGCCAGTAGATGATGAATCAGGGCAGATACACCGCCGCTTAAATTTCGGTTCAGGAAGGTACAATTGCATTCCGGAACGGACTGTCCCAGAATGACTACTGGAATCTGTCTGCCCATACGATTTAAGGCTTCTTTATAGGAATCAGAAATTTGATCTCGGTCGATTTCACCCCCCAAAATCAATACGCCATCCACCTTTTTATCCAGCATCATCTGGAAATAGGTGTTTTCCGGTATCGCATCGGAAACACCATGGTTGGATCCGCCATAAAAGGTGTTGCATAAGATGATGGAATACCCGAAATCTACTGCGTAGCGCTGGATTTCCAGATACAGCTCACTAAAGTAAGGGTTTGTGATATCCGATACGATAACTCCCAGCGTCTGGGTATGGTTACTGGTCATAGCACGTGCCACGGAGCTTGGTGAAAAGTGATATTTATTAATGATGTCAGTCACATGTGCCTTTGTCTTTGCGGAAACATAAGGACTGTTGTTGATAACGCGGGATATGGTGGAAACGGACACCCCGCTCAACTCTGCGATTTTATAGATGGTAAGGTTTTTCTGATCATCTGACATAAAAAAATTCCTTTCTGCTATAGCATCTAACATCTATACAAGAACACCAACATATGATATTGTAACCGGTACCAGAATGTTGCGTGAAGTGTACCATATGCTTAAATAACAGGGAAAAACAAGGCAAACTGGTATTTTTCTTAATTGTAGTATGGGAAAAATTAAAAGTCAACGTAGAATGAATGCTTTTGATACCGGTACCAAGAAAAAGAATCCATACAGAAAATGTAAAGTTAATGTTAAAATGATGTTGACAAACATGAAATGGTTAATTTATAGTTCAGGTTAGGAAGCGAAAATGCCAAAAATGATAAATGGAGGGTCACATTTATTTTTTTATTCCATTTTGGCACCGGTACCAAAACTTCGCCAAAGTCAAAAAATAGGTTTGACAAGAATGAATAGTTTAACTTATAGTTCAGGTTAGGAAGTGAAATTCCAAAAAAACGATAAATGGAGGTTGCTGTTATTTTTTTATTTCATTTTGGTACCGGTACCAAAATAGCGTAGTTCAGGGGGAATAATGCCAAAAAATGATAAATTGAGATTACTTTTATTTTTTTTATCGTTTTGGCACCGCTTTCAACGTTTTGTTAGGTAATTTTGAAATTGAAATGCCCTTAAAATAAGGCTTTGGTATCGATACCAATGGTAAGGGGGGAAGTTGCGATGCGAAAGGACGGGGAGATGAAAATGATAGCGCAGAACCAACTGATTAAACAAAAGAAGGGTGGTGTATTCAATGAGTTGTTCAGACACAGGACTTTATATTTAATGACGCTTCCGGCGTTGTGCTTCTTCTTGATTTTCAGCTATATCCCCATGATGGGTGTGTATTATGCATTTGTTGATTATGACTTTGGCAAGGGTATTCTTCACAGTCCGTTTGTGGGACTGAAGAACTTTCAGTATTTCATTTCCGGCGGATGGGATGCACCGATTGTTTACTTAACCAAGAATACGATCCTTTATAATCTGGTGTTTATTATCCTGGGAAATGTCATGCAGTGTATGTTTGCCATCATGATTACAACGGTTGTCGGACGGCTCTTTAAGAGAGTAACGCAATCTGTTATGCTGCTGCCGCACTTTGTATCCTATGTAATCGTGGGTACGATTGCCTATAACATTTTCAACAGCAACTATGGCGTACTCAATTCGCTTCTGAAGGCTTTGGGCGGAAGCGGGATCAGCGTGTATATGATTGAATGGATCTGGCCATTTATTATCACATTTTTCTTCCTATGGAAAGGTACCGGCTTTGGTATGGTAGTTTATCTTGCTGCCATCACGGGCTTTGACCGGGAGGTTTATGAAGCGGCAAAAATCGACGGCTGTAACCTCTTTAAGGAGATCAGGTACATCACGCTGCCGATGTTGAAACCAACTTTTATTATGCTGGTGCTGTTCAGTCTTGGCGGTATTATGAGAGGGCAGTTTGAATTGTTCTATAACCTGATTCAGAGAAACGGACAGTTATTCTATGTAACGGATGTTCTGGATACGTACATCTATCGTGCGATGACCGTCAATTTCAATCTGGGTACCTCTACGGCGGCAGGTGTTTACCAGTCCGTATTCGGCTTTATCCTTGTGGTCACCGTAAACAGGATCATACGTAAGACGAGTCCGGAAAACGCCTTATTCTAAATAAGGAGAGTTGAGAAAGATGAATAATCATGAATTATCTGCCAGTGAAAAAGGATTGAAAATATTTTTCTATACCGTACTTTCAATTGTGTCTATTGTCTGTGCACTACCCTTTATTCTGATCATTTCCGGTTCTTTATCAGACAGCGTACAGATCTTGCAAAAGGGTTACTCCATTCTGCCCAGGGGATTTTCGCTGGATGGCTACCGCAGTATTTTCCTGTTTCCGATGCAGATTGCCAAAGCCTATGGTGTCAGTATCTTCGTAACCGGTGCGGGAACCGGCATTGGTCTGACGGTCATGACCTTCTGCGGTTATGCGATTTCCAGAAGCGAATTAAGATATCGCAATGTCATTGCTTTCATGATTTATTTTACGACTCTTTTCTCCGGCGGTTTGGTACCCTGGTATATCGTAGTGACCAAGCTGGGATTGAAGAACAGCATCTGGGCGTTGATCATACCGGCTATCTGCAGCTCATTCTATATCTTGCTCATTCGTAATTTTATGAAGACGATTCCGGATGCTCTCGTAGAATCTGCAAGGCTGGAAGGAGCCGGGGAGTTTCGTACCCTGTTACAAATCGTCGTGCCGATGTCCAAGCCGATCCTAGCCACCATTGCCTTGTTTCTGGCACTTGCGTACTGGAATGACTGGTACCTGGCTTCCCTTTATATTTCGAAAGCCGATTTGTGGCCTCTACAATACCGGTTATACAACATCCTGAATGCTGCCTCCAAGATCGCGTCGGTCGGAGCAGAGAACTTTACCAGCAAAATTCTGCCGACTGAGACACAGAAGCTGGCGAACGCGATTGTGGCAACAGGACCGATTATTTTCTTATATCCTTTCCTGCAGAAGTACTTTGTTCAGGGTATTTCCATCGGAGCTGTAAAAGGATAATTCCACAGTGGTAGTAATGCAAATTACTATATAAACCTACTTTTTGAAAATTGGGGTAAGGGTCAAAAAGCAGGAACAATTCCTATCAAAATGAGGAGGCAACTGAAGATGAGAAAAAGCACTAAGAAACTGACGGTAGGGTTATTGGGAGTAGCGATGGTTCTTGGCAGTGCTGCATGCGGCAGTAAGGAACCGGCAGACAACAACAGCAGCAGTAAGGCACCGACAGAAAGTACGGGGAGCACAGAGTATCAAGGTGATTTGGATTATGTGAAACTGAAAATGTATGCGATTTCCGATGCACCCAATAATACGGACTTGGCAAAGCAGTACTGGGAAAAGCTCAATGCCAGACTAAAAAAGGAACTCAATACGACGATTGATTTCACTTATGCAGCAGGCAATGATTACAAAAACAACTATGCTCTAGCTATTGCTTCGGGAGAAAAATATGACCTGATGCAGGCGGCTCCCGGCTGGTTGGATTATGAAAGCTATGCATCAAAGAACGCATTTAAGCCGCTTGATGATCTGCTGCCGCAGTACGCACCGTACCTTTGGAAGACGATTCCTAAGACGACATGGGATGCAGCATCTGTCAACGGAAAGATCTATGGTGTTCCCGGTCTGGAAACGGGGATTACAGCACCCGCTTTCGTATACAGAGAAGATTTAAGAAAGAAACACAATCTGCCTGAAATCAAGTCCATGGATGATATTGAGACCTATCTGCAGGGTATCAAAGACAATGAGCCGGGAATCATCCCGAGTGATGATTATCAGAGTCAGGTATACGGTACTTCATGGATTTACACCACGCCTTTTATCGGAATCGATGAAATTCATGACAGACTTTACAACTTTGTATATGACCCTAGAAACGGTCAAGTGCTCAGTGTTATCGAGACCCCTGAATTCAAAGATTATATGTATAAAATGAAGGATTGGGCTGACAGAGGCTTCTGGTCTTCCAGCGTACTTACCAGCACGAACTGGGGCGTATTCCAGGTACTCAACGGAGTAGCGGCGGCATCCTTCAATGAGCAGCTGCCTGGCTATAACAACCATGCGACACAGGTGGCAAAGGAACATGGCGCTGATGGCTGGGAATTGAATTATTTCATGTATTTCGAAGGAAATCCGGACTCCGTTCTTTCGGGCAACACTACCAAAAATCTGACGGCAGTCTCTACGAATGCTGAGCATCCTGAAAGAGCGCTGATGGTTCTGGATTATATCCAGCAGCATGAAGATCTCTGGAATTTCATTGCTTATGGTACAGAAGGTATCAACTACAACCTGACTGCAGATGGAACGATTGATACGTCAAACATTGCAGAAGGCGCAGCCTTCAACTATTTCCCTAGCAGTATGTTCGCAAATGCAAACTTCAAGAAGCGCAAAAGCGATGCTTGGGTAAATTATGAAACGATGATGGAAAAGATCAATAAAAAGGTAGTACCAGACATCTTTGAAGGCTTTGTATTGGATAAGAGCAGCATCGAGATCGAGTATACGGCACTTAATGATGTGAATAGCCAATATGGGATCCCGCTGGAGGCAGGTCTTCTCAACGATGTGGATAAGGCATACCAGAAATATCTGGAGAAAGCCAAAGCTGCAGGTCTTGATAAGGTTAGAGCAGAAGTGGAAAAACAAGTAAATGCATGGCTTGCATCCAAAAAGTAATGATTAACAAACCCGTCCTTTCCCGCAAGGGAAAGGACGGGATTTAAAAAGATAGGCTGAGGAAATCCGATAGATTTATATACGGAAGACTGGAATGAAAGCTTAAAACATCGCAATGGTGAGGAGTGCAGGTACAATGAAGAGCATAGTGTATATTATTCGCGATGATATCAACCACCCGAAGGAAGTCATAGATCCGGTGATGGAAAAGGTGTTCGATTCGGAGCAGTGGGAGGTTATCCTCACGGACCGGGCGAAAGATTTGATCGAGACCGAGGCATCGGTAGATTTGGCCATGTTCTTTACCAACGGGCGACCTGAAGGGGAGACCAATATGACCCCGGAAGAGCAGCGGCAGATTGTCCAGAAGGTGAGAAACGGCATGGGCATGATGTTCATACATGCAGGACTTGTCCTCATCGAGCCGGACAGCCCGTTCTATTTGGAGCTGAATTCCGGCCGATTCATTGAGCATTCTCCCCATCACGTGGACGTGACGAATAACCCGGTAACAAGCTTTAAGCATCCGATTATTGAGGGCATCGAGCCATTCGTTGCTCTTGACGAGCATTACTACTGTCAAGTGGATACGACGAAAACCGACGTGATTCTGCACAGCACTTCCCAGCATGTGACGGCAGTAGGGGGATGGGCACATCAGGTTGGGGAAGGCAAAGTTGTGGCGCTGACTCCTGGACATAATCCGGAGGCGCTGGGCCATCCTCAAATGATTCAGCTCATGAAGAACGGCGTGGACTGGGCTGCTCGCCAGAGCTAGAGCATAACAAGGGAGCGATGTGTCAGTGAGTTCGATGTCAGTGGCATTAGGATTGTATTCGGTATACAAGGAGTTTCAGCGAGACCTGGAGTCGACGCTGCTCAGAGTCAAGGCCATCGGCTATGACGGGGTGGAATTCTACGGCCCGTTCATTCATGAGCCGGAGAAGATTAAAGATCTGTTGGAGGAAATCGGACTCGTTAACTGCGGCTGGCATACGGAATGGAAATTGCTGCAGGCAGATACGATTGACGCAACGCTGGATTATCATGCCCGCGCCGGAACGACCAATATTATTATCCCGGCCTTGGGCGGGCCTTGGCAGATTGGACATAAGATGAGCGAGGATTGCGCGGATGTGTGGGTGCAATATGCAGCCCGCATCAATGAACTTGCGAAGCAGGCGGAAGAGCGGAATCTCCGCATCGGCTACCATACCCATGCGCATGAATTCGATACGCATTTTGGCGAGTCGACGCCGTGGTCGCTTCTTAGCGACAATACCCATTCCGGCATCATACTGGAGCTGGATACAGGCAATTGCATTGAAGCGGAGGCCGATCCGGCCCGGGTTATTGCAGATCACCCGGGGAGAGTACAGCTTGTGCATTGCAAGCCATTCTCCCGTACGCTTGGCCACGAGACATTCATCGGCAGCGCTACGGATGACAATGATTGGCCGGCTATTCTTGCGGCATGCAGCCGCTCAGGAACCGAATGGCTGATTGTAGAGCATGAATCGGAGACTGAGTATCCCCAGTTTGATGGCGCAGAACGGTGTTATGCCGGGATGCTGGAGCAGCTGGAGAAGCTTTGTAACTAAACCAGTGGGAGATGTTACTGTGATACAAAAAAATCAGGCGATCAGATTCACAGGCAAGAAGCAAGCATCGCTTGTGCAGTGCGATTGGGAGACGTCGCCGCTTGCAGCCGATGAAATTATAGGGCGAACGATCGTATCGCTCATATCGAATGGCTCGGAGATGGGCGCATATATGGACCATTCCGGGGGAATGAAGTATCCGGTAGAGACTGGCTATGCCGCTATTCTCGAGGTGCTTGAGGTAGGGGAAGAGGTTACAAATGTGAGAGTGGGCGAACATGTGCTAGCGTTGTCCCCTCATCAGGCGTACAGCCGGGTCAAATTCAATGATTATATTCCCGTCCCGGCGGGAATGAAGCCGGAACATGCCGTGATTGGCCGATTCCCGGCAGTCTCGATGACCTCCATGATTCATTCCCGCATCCGCCCGACAGAATCGGTTATGGTAACGGGGCTTGGCATTGTAGGCCTCATGTGCGCGCAAGTGATGCAGCATTGCGGCTATGAGGTCTATGCCTTTGATCCGAACGAGGGCCGCAGAGCAACAGCCATCTCTTGCGGATTGCGCCATGTATATACTTCACCGGATGAAGTGCCGGGACTTAAAGGAACGCCTGGTTTGGCGATAGATTGCTCCGGCAGGGAAGAGGCAGTGTATTCCTTGCTTGCCAACCTGCGCAAGGGCGGGGAACTGTATTTGGTCGGCGTGCCTTGGTTCCGTTCTACGGATAAGTTTGCGCATGATTTGCTGCGCAGCATTTTCTATGGCTATGTACAGGTGAATTCCGGCTGGGAATGGTCTCTTCCGCGACATTCTTCGGAGTTCCATCCTAACAGCAATCATGGGAGCATCAGGAAAGCGATGGAATGGATTCGCGACGGACTGCTCAAGGTAGAGAACATTTATGATATCTATGCGCCAAGCGCATGTGGAGAAGTGTATGCGGGAATTGCTGACAGCACATTGACGAAACCCTGCGTTATTTTTGATTGGAGCTTGGTTTAATACCGGCTTGCCGTCGGCAACTCATCACAATTCCAGGAAGAGAGTGTGACCATGTATACAACAACTAAAAAGCAGGGTATCCATCATGTTTGCCTAAAGACACGGGATATCGAAAGTACAGTCAAGTTTTACATGGAAGGTCTTGGCGCACGCTTTGTCGTGGAATGGGGCAAGGATGGGGCGGAGGATCATGCGGTGCTGGTGGATCTAGGTGATGGCGATTTCCTGGAAATCTACGAGACGAAAAGGGAATTTGTCGATGGGATGTGGGAGCATCTGGCGGTTCGTACGACGGATATCGAGGAATCGGTGCGCCGGGCCGTAGCGGCGGGAGCAACGCCTCTTGGCGTTCCGCGCCATAGCAATATTCCGGCCCGCTCGGGCGAAATCGTCAGCTTAAGCTTCTCCTATGTTCGCGCGCCGGGCGGCGAGCTCGTTGAGTTCATTCAGGATGACAAATAACAACAGGTCTTCGCACCATGATTTGTCTTCAGTTCCTGCGCCAAAAAAGCAAGTGCTATCAGGAGGAACCACAATGGAGAAGTCTGTACTGGCTGTTGATTTGGGAGGAACCAAAATCTTGATCGGGGAAGTTTCGCTGGACGGCGAGGTGCTCGGAAGCAAGGTTTATGCATCGACAGTCGTATCGCAAGATCAAGTATTCGAGACAATCGCGGCAAGCCTCAGAGATTATATCACTCATGTGGGACTGCAGCGTGAAGCGGCGGCGATCGGTATCGGCGTAGTCGGACGGGTCAATACGAGAGAGGGCATCTGGCTCGAGATTGACACTTCCAGAAGCCAGCCGATCGAGCTCGCCCAGAAGATTAGCGAGCTGTTCGCGATGCCGTGCACAATCGGCAATGATGTCTACTGTGCAACGCTCGCGGAGCAGAAATGGGGCTGCGGCACCTATTCGAACAATTTTATTTATATGAATATTGGTACGGGGATTGCCGCCCGTAGCGTAGTAAACGGCGAGCCGATTATCGGTGGGCATTACAATGCGGGCGAGGTTGGGCATCATGTCGTAGATTATGACAGCGATGTTCAATGCATATGCGGAAGGAAGGGCTGTGTGGAGCTGTTGGCTTCCGGGCTCGGGATGCATAATCGGATCGTTGCGCTGAAGCCGTCCTATCCCGATTCGGCCATTGTCATCCCTAATGAAGGCCGCGTAGGCGTCGAAGAGATTTTCGCAGGCTACGATCACGGTGATCCGCTCTGTACAGTGGTTGTGGATACTGCACTGCAGGCTGTAGCGGAAACGATTATGAATATGGTCCGCTTCTCTGATCCGGACACTGTCGTACTTGGCGGCGGCGTTGTTAATGGAAGCTGGTTTATTGACAAGCTGCAGCCTCGTTTGCAGGCGAAGACGATGCGTTTCGTTACTAACGGCGTGAGGAAGTCGGTGATCGACGAGGCCTTTATCGGATTAAAGGGCGCTGCATGGATGGCAATACGAACGATACCCAAGCTGGAAGCTTAAAAAGGAGGGGGGATAACGGAATCATGGCATCGAAAATAGCGCGTGAACTTGAACTGTCAAATCTGATTCATAGACCGCTGAAGGTGGACGAGAGTGCGTCATTGGAAGCGGACAGCTTGAAGAAGGAAGTATTGGACAAGGTAGTTATTCTCGATCAGGCCGAGGGCGGCGATCGGTGGAAACATCGTGGACTCGGGGCGTCAAGCGTGCTTGAAGGCGGTCTGTTGCAGCTGACTTCTCCGTTCGTTATGGATAAATGGCCGGAGGGTTCGCCTAGCGACGGAGATTACAGCACTTACGGGCATGTAGGCATCTATCGGACGTTCGATCATGAGAACTGGGAGAATTTCAATCGGATATCCTTCGAAATTTACCCGGACTGCTGCGGGATGTCGAACCCGCATATTAAAGTAGGCATAAAAAATGACGGCACGATCAAAATTCCCGATATTTATAACCGTGAAGGCTCCAATGTCATCAATTTGAAAAACCGCCAGTGGAATGTATGCTCGATGGAAATTCCGGACTTGCCGCGGGACGGGATTACCGAGCTTGAGTTCGGCTATGATATGTACGGCAAAGACCGTGCGACCGGCGATACGATGGAATATCGCATTCGCAACGTTTTCCTGGAAAAGGTAGCCTACCCGAACATTTCAAAAGGATGGCAGCCAAGAAACAAGGATATTATTTTTTCCCATAACGGCTATAGCGTGGAGCAACCTAAAACGATGATTTTGGCGGAGCAGATGACTTCGTCTTTCACCGTTATCGAGCTTGAGACGGGTGAGGAGAAGTTCACCGGTCCCGTTAATCATGTGAGCACCTCTATCGGCAGTTTCTCCGTTGTGGACTTTTCCGCGTTTAAGGAGAAAGGAAAGTATATCGTCCGGGTAGGCGAGCTGCTGACAAAACCGTTCGAGATTGCCGACACGGCGGACCGGTGGGAAGATTCGATCTGGAAATCGATTAACTTTATCTATTGCGAGCGCTGCGGCTGTCCGGTACACGGCATTCACGGCAGCTGCCACGAGGATATTCTCGCCCGGCATAACGGCGGAACGATCATTTTTAATGGCGGATGGCATGATGCAGGTGACGTATCCCAGCAATTGGTGCAGACGGCAGAAGTGGCAAGCGCCCTCTATGAGATTGCCCATCAAGTGAAGGAAACCAACTATCCGCTGTACCTCCGTCTTGTCGAAGAGGGAGAATGGGGAGTGGACTTCATTCTGAAGACCCGATTCGGCGATGGCTACCGGGCGACAAGCGCAGGTATCCGAATCTGGTCGGACGGCATCATGGGCAATATGGACGATATGACTGCTCGCGTGCACAACAACCCGTATGAAAACTATATCCTCTCCGGCATCGAAGCGCAGATCGCCATTTTCATGGAAGATGGGGACATCCTGAAGGATAAATTAACAGCCTGTGCGGTCCAGGATTTCAAATATGCAGTTGAGCAATTCGAGCTCAGAGGCTTTGCGCCGAAGCCGATCTTCTGGGAGCACACCTACATGAGCTCGGAAAGCTTGTTCATGGCGACGGCTTCATGGTCGGCATCGCTCCAATACCAGCTGACTGGCGAGGCTTCCTATGCAATCAAAGCTGTCGAATATTTAGACTATGTTATTGATTCGCAAGAGCTTGCCGGTATTCAAACCGATGACGGCAAGACCGTAGCCGGCTTCTTCTACCGGACGCCGGAGAAGAAGGTCATTCAGCATTTCAATCACCAGGCCAGAGAGCATATGTATTTGCAGGCTTTCAGCGAAATTCTGAAGACGCAGCCTGAGCATGCCAAGCATAACAGCTGGATGGAATCCGTTCGAAGCTATGGGGAATATATCAAGTTCCTGACAGCCTTTACTGCGCCGTATCCTATGATTTCAAGCGGCATCTACCATGTGGATGAGAATGAGGATCGTGAAAGCTTTGCGCTCCAGCATTTGTTGGTTGGTGAGGAAGCAAAATCGTGGTATACGGAGCAATTAAGGCAGGGTGTCCGTCTGAACGACTCCTATTACTTGAAGAGGTTTCCGGTCTGGTTCTCGTTCAAGGGCAACACGGCGATCGTACTTTCTACAGGCAAGGCTGCGTCCCTGGCAGGTTTGCTGCTTGAGGATCGGGAGCTGATCTCGATTGCCGAGAGCCAGCTGCAGTGGGTAGTAGGCAAAAATCCGTTCGGTCAATCGCTGATGTACGGAGAAGGCTATAACTTTGCCCAGCAGTATAGTGTGCTTAGCGGAGAAATTGTAGGTGAAATTCCGGTAGGCGTACAAACCTTCGAGAACGAGGATATTCCATACTGGCCGCAAATGAACAACGCCACCTACAAGGAAGTATGGGTTGGTCTTGCAGGCAAATGGCTGTCTCTGCTCTCCGATTTGTACGCGTACGACAAGCAGAGCGAGGCTTGAGCAAACCATTATGGACATTCTAAACCGGCAGCGTGATCTGCCGGTCAGTTTTGTCTGTAGAAGTATAGGAGGAAGAATCGATGAAACCGACAATGATGACCTATATTCAAGAAGAGCAGGCGGTAACGGAAGGCATTCTCGGCAGCTACCCGGGCAATATAAATGCCTTCGCAGAGCTGGCGGCGGACAATAAGACGGAATGGCTTATTTTGGCGACCGGTTCAAGTATCAATGCCGCGTTAAGCGCCAAATATTACATCGAGAAAGTGGCGAATGTGCGTATTGACGTCAAAGAACCGTTCAATTTCACGTTTTACGATAAAATCAGCCCGCACTGCGATCTGGTCATCGGCATTTCGCAAAGCGGGCAGAGCACTTCGACGATCGGCGCCCTGAATCGGATTCGCAAGCAAACGGGTCTCAAAACGGTCGCCTTCACGAGCGATGTGACGACGGCCATTTCCGAAGCGGCTGATGTGACGCTTGATATCGGCTGCGGCAAGGAAAGAGTCGGCTACGTGACCAAAGGGTTTATCGCTACGGTATTGACGCTGATGCTCGCCGGCCTTAAGACGGCAGTAGCGAAAAAAACGCTGACGGAACAGGAGGAGCAGGCTCATCTCGATAAATTCCGCGCTGCGGTAGCCGCTATTCCGCATACGATCGCCAAAACAGAGGTGTTCTTCGAGCAGCACAAGGAAAATTTGGCGAGCGCGCCTAGATTTTCTGCTGTTGGTTACGGCCCTACCGTCGGAACGGTGAAGGAATTTGAAACCAAATTTTCCGAAACGGTTCGCATGCCGTCGCAGGGGATCGATCTGGAGGCCTTCATGCATGGACCGTATCTTGAGGTCAATCCGGAGCACCGTATTTTCTTCGTGGAAACAGAAAGTCCGGTCAAGGAGCGGATGGAGCTGTTGATTGCGTACGAGAGCCGGATTACGAACTATACCTATACTGTCACGTTAGGTAAAGCGGAGAATGACCGTACGATTGGTCTTGAGGTGGAGCTGGACGAGTTTATGGCTCCGTTCATTATGATTATTCCGTTCCAGATTTTGGCCCATCATATTGCGGGTGCAAGAGGAATCGATTTGACCCAGCGGATTTATACCGACTTCGGAGTAGCAATGAAGAGCAAGACACAGCCGGGAGACTACGCTTAGAGTAATAAGATATCCCTCGTCATCAATGGATGATGAGGGATATTTGTATCAGCTACAATTATTCTGCTAGCTCGCTCCAGAGCTTATTTAACCATGCTGCAAACAACTCTTTTTCCTCGAATTGCGGGTAATGAGCGGAATTTTGGAAGATTACAAAATCCTTTACAGGTGCTTGCAGCGTATCAAAGTATGCCTTTGCCGAGTGAACAGAGGTCATATAATCATATTGTCCCATCACAAAATATGCGGGAATATCCAAGCGCTGTACGATATCCGTTATTCGATTGTCCAACTCTTCTTGCAGCAAGGGCGGCTGTGAAAGCGAAACGCCTCTCAGATAACGAATGACATCAAGCAAATTATACTCTGGATGAACAAGAAATCCGGTATAATAATCCCGGTTATCGTCTATTAATCGTGCTGCGCCGCCATATTTTCTAAGCATATCCCTTGGAGTAGATGTTTCCCCGCGTTGTATAGGTTCGCGAAGCAGCTCTAGCCGCTCAACATCCTGCTTATTGCCGGCTAGTGTGGCTTGTTCAATAGAATAATTCAGGCCGTCCAATTCACTGCTTATCGTATCAGCTACCTGCCCAATACCGATGTACGCAGCGAACTTATCCGGAGCTTTGGCCGCTGCCTTTATTCCAATGTAAGTGCCAAAAGAATGACCGATCAGCAGCACCTTCGGTTGTCCCAGCAATTCCTGCACATAATCTGTAAGTTCTAACAGGTCATCTACGAGCAGGTCTGTAGATAAATCCGAATAGTCTTCAAAAAAATGATAGGATTTCCCGCTTCCTCGTTGATCATAGTGTACAATGGTGAACTTCTGTTCAAGAATATCCTGATACTTCCGCACATACGGAATCTCCGAGCAACCCGGTCCCCCATGCACAAAAATCACAATCGGATTGTGCCGGTCTACTCCCCTGATCATAACTTCCTGCTTTGTGCCATTAATTTCGATCTGTTTCAGTAGGCTGATGCTGTTGTCGCCTTTTATACGCGGTGTCCATGTAGGAAAGATCAGCCCGATCACAACTAGCAAGACTAGACTCAGCGTGCTTACCTTTGCTATTTTGATTATTTTTCTCTTCAATGAAATATCTCCCATGATGGTTTCCTTTTATAATAGCACTCATCGTATGACCGGTTAGATAAAGAATCGCTTAAAAATAACGACAGGAATGCCGTCTGCTGGACTTTTCCCGTAAAGTAGATCAGAATGAGGGCGAACCCGGGTTCGCTCGTACGGGCGGAACGAAGTGGAGGGAAAAAAGGGAACAGATGCCTACGATATTAGTTGCCGATGATGATTTGAACATTCGCGAACTCGTCTGCTTGTTTTTGCGCAATGACGGATTTGAGACCGTAGAAGCCGCGGATGGCAAGGAAGCGATGGCCTTATATAACTCGACGAGAGTTGATCTTGTCGTGCTGGATATTATGATGCCGCTTATGGACGGCTGGGAGCTGTGCAGGGAGCTTCGAAAAGCCGACCCGGATCTCCCGTTGCTGATGCTGACGGCAAGAGGCGAGACATGGGAGAAGGTGAAAGGATTTCAGCTTGGAGCGGATGATTATTTGACGAAGCCGTTTGATCCGCTGGAGCTAACCGTTCGCGTAAGGGCGCTGCTGAAGCGATACGGGGTCAGCTCGATGCAGACCATTCAGATCGGCAGCGTTCAGTTGGACCGGCAGACGTATAAGGTGATGAGGGGGGCGGATTCGCTGGCGCTCCCGCTTAAGGAATTTGAATTATTGTACAAGCTGGCCAGCAAGCCCGGACAAATCTATACGCGCGAGCAACTGATCGATCAGATCTGGGGGATGGATTACACTGGCGATGAACGGACGATTGATGTCCACATCAAGCGGTTGCGTGAACGGTTCGCTGCAACGACTGATTTTCGAATCGATACGGTGCGTGGTCTTGGTTACCGGCTTGAGGTATCGCCATGATCAGTTCCTTATATACCCGCGTCGTATTGACCTTTCTCGCTTCTGTCATCGGCGGGACGATCATTGCTTCTTTTACCACGACATGGCTGTATCAGGAGAAACTGAACGATAACCTGCTAGCAAGCGTATTCCACTTCGGCCAGGATGTCGCACGGATCTACGATATCTTGCCGTTAGAGGAGGCGGATTCGTATGTCGGCGGAATGAATCAGCTCCATTCCTACTATATTCGCATATACGACAATGGCGGGCACTTACAGTCATACGGAGAGTTGAACGGCCAACGCGTATCTGAAGTAACGCCGGAACAAATCAGTCAAGTGCTGGCTGGAGAAGTGCTGCAGATCAGGACGAGGGGGTTTTTACCTGTATTGCTGGGCATGCCTCTTCACACAGAGACAGGGATAAAAGCCATGTTTGTAGAGCCGCTTGCCGCTTCTTCCTTATCGCTATTGACGAAGTTTTTGACCAACTGCTTAATTGCGGGAAGCTTGCTCATTCTGGTTGCAGCAGTGTTCCTGGTCAGACCGATCCAGAAGCTGACGAAAGCGACTAAACGTATCGCGGCGGGTGACTTCAACGTCAAGTTGAACATTAAGCAAAAGGGTGAGCTAGGCACGCTTGCCCGCAGCTTCGAGGAGATGATGCGCGATCTGAAACAACTGGAGCAGATGCGCAAGGAATTCGTATCGAATGTATCGCACGAGGTGCAGTCGCCGCTCACTTCGATATCCGGATATGCCATAGCGCTCAAGCAAGCTGGCGTTACCGAGCGGGAGCGGGAGCGATACCTCGATATTATTATCTCCGAATCGAAACGCATGTCCAAAATGAGCGACAGCCTGCTGAAGCTGAGCTTGCTGGAATCCAATACGCAGCAGCTTCGGGTAACCGAGCTAAGGCTTGATGAACAGGTCAGACGGGTCATTGTGGCGATTCAGCCGCAATGGTCGGCCCGCAACCTTAGCTTCGAATTGAATCTGAAGCCCGTAACAGTCGCGGCAGATCACGATCAGCTCAACCAGGTATGGACCAACATTATAGGCAATAGCATCAAGTTTTCCGAAGAGGGCGGTACGATTCATGTCAGTATCAAGCAAGAAGCCAACAACGTAACCGTACGCATAGCCGACACGGGTATCGGCATCTCCCAGGAGGATCAAAAGCGGATATTCGAGCGGTTTTTCAAAGTCGATCGTTCCCATAGCCGCAAGTATGACGGCAGCGGCATGGGACTGGCCATCGCGAAGCGGATCGTATCGCTGCATCAAGGCCAAATTCGAGTCGAGAGCGAGCTAGGTCGCGGCGCGGCGTTTATCGTCACCTTGCCGATTGCGGCTCCGGCAGAGTGATTCGCAATATTTTGACGGCTGTTCATATTCAGTTCATAGTCGCGTCATCGTCTGTACATCTTCATCGGTTAGGCTTGAGATAACGGTCGGTTTAAACCACTTGATTAACTGGTGAAGAAAGGGGTAGGCATGATGAAGAAGTGGCTTAGAATTTTGCTCATCACATTGGCGGTAATCCTAATCATCATTGTAGCTTTTGTCGCGATCGTATATATCGTTAATGTGGTCAGCAGCAAGTCGGAGGAGGGTAAAATACAGGATTACGGTCAACACGTTCAGGTAGACGGCAAGGAGATGAATGTGCTCATTCAGGGGGATGGGGAACAAACGATCGTGCTACTTCCGGGTTATGGAACTGCGGCGCCTGGGCTTGATTTCAAGCCGCTTATCGACGAGCTATCTCCTCATTATAAAGTAGTCGCAATCGAGCCATTCGGCTATGGATTAAGCGACTTAACCGATAAGGACCGCACGACCGATAATATCGTTCAAGAAATCCACGAGGCGCTTCAGAGCCTTAACATTGACCGCTATATTTTGATGGGACACTCGATCGCCGGATTATACGGTATTGATTATGTGAGCAAGTATAGGGATGAAGTCACTGCGTTTATCGGAATCGATACCAGTGTTCCAACTCAGGGCGGCATGGATGTCGAATTCCCGATCGGACAATATAAGCTGCTCAAAAAATCAGGTTTTGCCCGACTGCTAGTGAAGCTTGGCGCCGATCCTTATGAAGGCTTGCCTTATGATGATGAGACAAGGAAACAGCTGCGGATGATTCAACTCAAAAATATGTTCAATCCGACCGTCTTGAACGAAATGGAGCATATCTCTTCGAACTTTAAAGGAGCTCAGCATATGAAGTTCCCGGCCGATCTTCCCCTGCTGCTTCTTATCCAAGGGAACAATGAAGACGTAGAGGGATGGATTCCTATGCACGAGGAGCAAGCTGCTGACGTGGCGAACGGCAAAGTGATCACCTTCGAAGCGAGTCATTACGTACATCACACGAAATCGAAAGAAATCGTGGAGAACTTCAGACGATTCATGGAGGATATGAAGTAGGTTGTAATCCCCGGTTTATTAACCCTGCATGCCATTTGTGCAGGGTTTTCTTTATCATTTTTATCCTATATTTGCTGTGATATCTTCTGAACATAATGTGGGATTAGCTCATTTATTTCAGTTTCATCTATTGTATTTTGCAAATGTCCTTTAAATAGCTGATGTTTCTTTAAATTGTAGTAATTAAATAATGCCTGTTTTAATGTCATATCGTATTGGACAGAGAAAGCAGGATCAATAATGCGACGCAACATGACTTCATCTTGCATCATAAACAGCGTAGGATCTATATCATTGAATACGCCATCTCTAATTCCTGAATGAATAAATGCTTCAAGTTTCTTGGCTCGGTTCTGATAGATTTCTAAAATCCGATCATACCATTTAGGATGTAGTTTCTTCAAATCGCTAATGAAAATGTCGGATATGAATATTGCTGCTGTTAGCGAAGCTTCAAATATTTTAATAAACCGACTTGGGTAATTGATGTCATTATCCAGGACGATTTGATCTCCCGCATTAAAATAACGAATATACTCGTCAACAATAGCGCCTATAAGTTCATCTTTGGTTGAAAAATATTTGTATAAAGTAGCCTTACTAATTTCCATGTGCATGGCTACATTATCCATTTTTAATTGACTAATTCCTGTTTTCTTAATTACCGGAATTATTAATTGCACATATCTTTTTACATTCTCTTCTTTCTTCATTTAAAACTTCCTTTGTACTTTAATAGGTAAAGCGTACCACTCCGTGATGGGATATGCAATAAACGCGATATATACCTTAAGTATAAAGTATACGAAAAATACAAAATGAGTATACTTTGTTTGATCTTTAATTGTTCTATTGCTATAATTAGCCATACAGAACCTTAATAGCTACGTAACAGGGAGGATAAGCATCATGTATGAATTTGATGACAAATTGCCAAAGACAACTACTTATTGGAAAGAAAAAGAGGTTTTTCATATTAAACATACAAGCTTTCGAGTAACAATGGAGGAAGCAAATGCGATTGCGGAGTTGCTAAAATTATCTGTAAGGGATGAAGATACAAAGGCAATTGTGATAGACAATCGTGAAGCTAGTGGGGTTTGGACACAAGAAGTGAACAAGATTTGGGATGATGTATTTGTTGAAGTTAAAGATAGAAAACCAAAGAAATATGTGACATTAACCAATAGTGCTATAGGTGCAATGCAGATTAATCGGATGTCTAGAGGCAATGGTATTGAAAATATGGTTAAAGCATTTTTCAATGATGCTACTGGCGAGGTGGAGGCATTTATTGAGGCAGAATAGAGATGAAATTTAGGGGAGGATTTCCTCTAAGGTTACCTTTTTTTAATCATAGATATAGAAGGAGAAGCCTGGAATGTGGAAGTATATCATCATTATAGTCGTAATCGCTATACTAGCTTATTTGGTTATCGCGTATTATCCGCCTCTGGGCGGTAAAAGCTCGGCTGAGAGTCAGAAACGAATTCATGAATCCCCCAACTTTGCCGATGGGAAGTTCCGCAATCAAATTGACACGCCAATGGATTATAGTTTCAAGGATACCGTCGATGCTTTATATAAAACGGTAAAAGGAACGCCCAACAGTCGGCCGAAGAAGAGCCTTCCGTCCGTTCCGTTTGATTCAAAGGCTTTCTCGGATAGCGGCGACGATCAAGTTATCTGGTTCGGTCATTCGACCCTATTGCTTAAAGTCAGCGGAGTCAAGCTGCTGATTGATCCCGTATTCAGCGACTATGCGGCTCCGGTCCGTTACTTCGGTCCAAAACGCTATAGCTACGAGCTGCCAGCAACGATTGAGGAATTGCCCGAGATTGATGCAGTTCTCATCTCGCATGACCACTACGACCATCTGGACTATGGTTCTATTCGCAAGCTGAGAAATAAGGTACAGCAATTTATCGTGCCGTTAGGGATTTCCGGCCATTTAACGAAGTGGGGGGTCGACCCGGAGCGTATTGTGGAACTCGATTGGTGGGAAGAGCAGTCGTTCCAGGGACTTAAGCTCGTCAGTACCCCCGCCAGACATTTCTCCGGCCGCAACGTGAATAACTCAGGCTCGACCTTATGGAGCTCTTGGGTCATTATGGGAGACAGATCGAAAATCTATTTTAGCGGGGACAGCGGGTATGCGCCTCACTTTAAGGAGATTGGCAGCAAGTATGGACCATTCGATCTTGCGTTGATCGAAACGGGTCAATATGATGAGAAATGGGCAAACATTCATATGACTCCCGAAGAGTCGTTACAAGCTAATCAGGAAGTGCAAGGGAAGCTGATGGTTCCGATTCATTGGGGAGCGTTCACGTTAGCTTTACACAGCTGGACGGATCCGATTGAGAGAGCCAAGCGAGCTGCCGATCAGCTCGGCACTCCGCTGGCGACTCCCAAGCTGGGCGAACCGGTCATTATCGGAGCCCAGGAGTTCCCGACTTCAAAATGGTGGGAAGAATGAATGTTCATCGTCAGTTGTGTTTCCTTAGTTAACACATGTAGAGATATCTGAAAAATTAACCGTCGATAAATCAAATTTCCAATAACGGTCAAAAAAAGAGATCGCTTAATATTGGCTAGAGGATGAGCCTCTGTCCAAGAATAAGCGATCTTTTTTGTCATTTCTGCAACTTATGAAACAATCAGATTCCCGGTCATATTGTCATGTCCTTGACCGCATGTGATCGAGCAATGATATTCGAATGTACCCGCTTTGTCTACGACGATTTCCTTCGTTTCGCCGTTTTTCACTTCAACGCCCAGATCGCCGAATTTGATAGCATGCATCCCCGATTTGTTTTCAAGGGTTACTTTGATCGTATCGCCTACATTTGCTTCGATTTTGTCAATGTCCAACTTCCAGTTCGATGCCGTAATCGTAACTTCGATTGTTTTAGGCTCGGCAGCTGGCGAAGCAGGCGCGGATTCGGATGAGGTTGGCGCAGAAGATGACGGTGAGTTGCTGTTTGCAGCTTTGTCATTGTTGCTGCCGCATGCGCTTAATGCGATAGTTGCGCATAAAGCGACAAGCCCCAGTAACGTTTTTACACTTGCTTTCATGTTGATTGTACCTCCATTGATATAATTATCTTAGTGATAAGATTATTGCTGTCCAATGAACGATTCTATTACGAGTTGTTACAAAAGTCAAATCCTATAATCATTGACGTTGTAAACAATTAGGAGTAGAATTTTGATTGCCATTAATCTTAGTAGTAAGTTTGTTACTGTCCAGGAATTGCTATAAGTGTTTTTTGTGTTTCTTATTTTGTTTGTATGATTTCAAAGGTTCATCTTACGCAGAAACTACATTAGATCAAGGGGGAACGGAAGTTGAAAAAATCACTCACCGTTGTTGGCGCAGTACTCGCGGCAAGCATGGCGCTGACCGCATGCTCAAGCAACAACAACAATTCGCAATCATCTCCATCGGCATCCGCATCATCATCGCCGTCTGCGTCGCCATCAGCATCGCAAACTGCTGCTACCTATGAGAACTTCCCGCACGTGCACTATGATTTGGGAGCCACGCGACATGTTCCGTTTACGGAAATTACGAAGGATAATGTGAACGATCTTGGCGTCGTCTGGACGCTTGATTTCAAGTCGCTCGACCCGTCCATTCCGAACGGGAATCAAAACTTCTCGATGGTCATCGATGGGATCGCTTATTTGACGACGAGCAAAAACCATGTGTTCGCCGTGAATGCGCTAACAGGTGAGCCAATTTGGCACTGGGCGCCTGATGAAGCGCTTTATGAAAACACGAAAAATATGTACATCGTCGCAAATCGCGGCGTTGCTGTGGCGGAAGGCAAAGTATACATGCTGTTGCTCGACAATCGCCTCGTCGCCATTGATCAAAAGACAGGCGAAACGGTTAAAATCGTCAACATCTCCGATGCAGTTGAAGGCGTAACGGTTGAAAATGGCTATTATGAAACGGTAGCTCCCGTTTACTTTAACGGAAACATCTATGTGGGCAGCTCCGGCGGCGACAACGGGGTACGTGGATTCGTCATGGCTTATAAAGCAAGCGATTTGACCGCTGCATGGGATTCTCCGTTCTGGGTCGTACCGCCGAAGGGTCAAGATTGGCTTAAAAATGCAAAATGGAACGGCGGCGGCGCAGTATGGAATCCAATGTCGTTCGACGAAGAGACAGGCTTGATGTATTTTGGCACGGGCAATCCGGCGCCTGACTTGTATGGCGTTGATCGTCCAGGCGCAAACCCTTATACGGACAGCATTGTTGCACTCGATAGCGCAACAGGCAAGCTCGTTTGGGTACAACAGCAAGTCAGCCACGATCTGTGGGATTACGATTCCGCGGCTACGCCAATGTTGATCACTGCGAAGATCAACGGCGCAGAGCGCAAAGTCGTCGTTCACGGAAGCAAATCCGGCGAATGGTGGGCATATGATTACAAAACCGGCGAAATCATCTATGATGCCGTCCAGTTCGCTAAGATCATTGACCATCCGGAGCCGACTGAGGAAGGCGTATTGATTTACCCTGGCATTTACGGCGGCCAAAACTACGCTCCGGAAACGTACGATCCGGAATCGAACTATGTGTTGATCCCAGGAATTGAGATGCCTTCCCTTGTAAAATCTGCACCGGACGGAGCAGAAGAGGTTTCTGAATTCGGAACGACCATTGGTGAGGTTCCACCCGATATCATTCCTTATGGAACGGTTACAGCGATCGATATGAACACCGGGAAAGTTGCGTATCAATACGATACAGACCAAGAAATGCGCGGCGGTTTCACAAGCACTGCATCCGGAATTGCTTTCTACGGCGAGTTGAACGGCAAATTCCGCGCGCTCGACATCAAGTCGGGCAAAATTATTTGGGAATTCCAAATTGATGGCAACACCATCATGTCGGCGCCTTCGATCTTCACCGTCGACGGTAAGCAATATATTTTGCTGACATCGGGCGGCACGAAGCCGAAAGCGTTTGTGTTTGCACTTGGCGGAGACAAGACGCAAGGCGCTGCGACGGAATCGACTGAAAAAGGCGCTCACGGCTGATTTCAGTCCCAAAGTCGAATATGAACGCTTAGATATCGGTTGAAAATGAACATAAGGCAGGTCCTCGGACCTGCCTTATGTGTACGATAGGAGAATAAGCTATGAACAAACAGATGAAATGGCAACTCTCGGTAGCCATTCTTGCGATCGGCACAGTGCTTTCAGGTTGCTCGAGCGGCAATGCGGAGAATGCGGTAGAGTCGAAGCAGCCTCAAGCAAGCGAGTCCGCAAGCGCTCCGGCAGCAACCCAGCAGCAGCAGGCACAAGCGATTATTAAACTCGATCAAGAAAAGATCGTAGTGACGAACTGGAAGTTGGACAATTCTCATGTTGTCTCCATCACGGGGAAAGTGCTAGTTGATGGCAAGCCCGTTTCCGGAGCGATCGTCAGCATCGTCGGAAAGCGCAATACAACGACGGATGAGAGCGGAGCATTCACATTCCTCGTCGATCGCAGCCTCCCGCAAGAGGTTCATTTGAAGATTGAAGATGTCGAGGGCGCAACGGTTGAAGGCAAAGCGCTAGAAGGCACATCGAAAGATGTACTGAAGTCGACCGAAAATGCGGTCCACTTTTATTATCCGATTCGAATAACCGAAGTGAAGGCCGACCCTAAAGACGCAACGAAGGTAGAAGTTCACGCGCGAGCGATTGCTGATGAAGATGAGGGCTTCCCGACGACAATTTTAGATAAATATTTCATCAAAGGCGTTGTCAAGGATCATACGGGGGCGCCCGTTCAGGGTGCCGTTGTTAGCTTCACACGCGATCGGGGCGAGGGCTGGTCCAGGTCGGATCCTTCGAATGAAAATGGCGAATACATTCTTTATTATTCTCCTGAAGATGATGAAGATATGTTCTTGAACGTATTTGTCGGTCAAGTCAAATACACGCTGCCTGAAAACCGGGTCAATCGTTTCCCAGACGAGACAAGCGTAATTACGGATTTCATTCTTCCGGAGACGGGCACGATTATTCAAGACAAACCTCCGACATTGGTGAGCGGACCGGCGGAAGGTGCAGTTTACTGGAGCAGGGTCATCGGACTGAATGTGGACCCGTCGGTGAAGTATGAAGTTTCCTTACCGGAAGCAGATGGTTCTTTCGTCGTGAAGATCGATAAAGCGGAATGGGAGAAGTCGCCACATTTTTACCAAACGATTCTGTACAAGCTTTCCGAAGAAGAGCTGGAAGCAGGCGATTTCATTCCTTCCGATTGGCTGCCTGCGCCTAAGGTGACCGATCCGAAAGCAATCGTTGCCGAAGCGTTGTAAATCGATGGGCTTGATAGTAAAGAGGGGCGGAGAACCCCTCTTTTTTGTGGCCTAATTCAGTTTTATAAGTACTTAATTTCTTCTTTATCCGTGCGGAACCCAACCGATTCGTATAAGCTATTCCTTCACTAAGTACGTCTGCTTAATTTTTTAAGTTGGTTGCTTTCAATAATAGGATCATCATAACCATTTCTTGCCACCTCAATCATGGCTTTTCCCAATTGTTCAGATGATACGACACTGTTCAATTTTAACAGCAATGGATTCAAGGGTTTCATTACATCATAAAATAATTGGTACCATTTTGTTTTTGATTTCACGCCATGCAATGGAATGATGACACCTGGACGAAACATATAAGCCGCCTTAGTTGGAAGACGCAATAAAGCATTCTCGGTTTTTCCCTTTACTCTTGCCCACATCGTTCGTCCATTTTCGGAACTGTCTGTCCCGCTGCCTGAGACATAAACGAATGTGATTTGGGGATTCAATCCTGATAAAGTACTAGCAACTGAGAGCGTGATATCATACGTTATTCTTGTATATTCCTCCTCGTTCATCCCCGTGGAAGATACCCCAAGACAGTAAAAGCACGCATCAAATCCTGTTATTTTATTTTCTATTGACGATAAATTAGTTAAATCATTAAGCTCAATTTCATTTAGTTTTTGATGTTGCTGACCTGTACGATTTCGTCCAATCGTAACGATTTCCTGAACTTTTTCATCTAATAAGCATTCTCTCAATACACTTTGACCAATCATACCAGTTGCCCCAAAAATGATTACCCTCATTTGTCTAACACTGCCTTTCTATAACACATACATTGGTACGATATCGCACATATGTGTATAAGTTATAATAAATATAGCATGTCTACAATAATCAAAGGAACACGATTTGTGCCATATCGCACAAGCGGATTAAAATTGTGCAGAACCACCTCAAGTGATAGCAGAGCAAGTCGGGATTTTGTTGGATAGGAATTTTTAAGCGTCAGGTTCGACGTCAGGGAGGTCATCCATATTTGCTTGTTTAACGTTCACCCAATTTGAATTATGCATCATCTCGGAAGAATCCCCATGAAATGCCTTCATGGCTTCCTGATCATCAAGCAGCTGATATCTCATCCATGCCGTCAAGTAACCCCTGTGATTGCCGCCATTACCTTCAATAGCTGTATGAGCTGCACCTTTTGCCATCCCCATCATAACTGGCGAGTTTGTGTTAGTAGTATGCAAGGCTAATTGGTTCGTTGATACCGGTGAGATTAGAAAATCTCGTGTGCCGCCCATAATGAGGAAAGGAACGGTAATACGTGCTGTATCGTACACATCTTCTGGATCGCAATGCTTCAAATCCGGGAGAGCGATGGATACAACCGTCTTAATCAACGATCCACTTATATAGTTGGTATGAGCATTAATAACCCCGGTAGCTCCTTGTGAATGTCCGGCTACACCAATATGCTCCATTTTAATTTTTTGATAAAACAAGCTGTTTGCGAGTTGGTTTTCATTTCTCAAATAATCAATGGCCTCTACAATTTCATTACCGGTTCCTGTTGTCTTGCTATAGGAATCTATGACAATGAATCCCCAGCTAGCAAGATGAGTGAAGAGCTCATCATAACGATCCGGCGTGGCACCTGTTCCATTTCCCCAAGAAATAATAGGAAAGGATTCGTCTCCCTGAAATGCTGGGTAGTATATTCTATACAAAGCCTCTCCGGTCGTACCCTTAACTTCTTCTACCTTTACATGATAGCTTCCTTGCTGTGCATACCGCTGCTCATTGCTTCCTTCTGCAAGTTCGGGTACATTAGAATGAACGATGATTTGCATGAAAAATGCAAAGATAAGGACGAGAGCTGACAACCATAAATCCCCTTTCGTTGCTTCGATGAAATGAGAAACGTATAGCTATAATTAATTATAAACCGGATTTTCGAGGAGTAAAGAATAAGCAGAATGGTTCGCGAATCTATAAAAGATTCTCGAACCATTCTGCTTAGTGATGGATTTCCACCGTCTCTGTCTAGCTATTAAGAGGCTTATTTTCAACCCATGCAACTTTGAGATCTCTCTTTTTGAAAAACCATGTATCATCAATTTTGATGAACTCGTCGTAATACCTTATCGCTGCTACCATTAATTTTTTGTCATCGCCCTCAATGGTTAAATGATGAGCAAAACAATAGGTTATCCCAGTTGCAGTATTACCAGATAAAGTGATTTTACTCTGGCCATTAAAATGCATGGTAGAGGTATAAATATTTAAGTTATCAAAAATAGGCGCTAGATCATTCCTATTATGAACGGTTTGGGATGGTTCCGTCTGACTTTCATCCATAAATACTCTAAAAAGAGTATCTTCAGTAAATAGAGCCATTTGACCTTTAGCATCCCTCGTATCTGCACAAAATGCATATGCGTCAATGAGATCGCGGATCGCATCGCGATCAGCAATTTCTTCTAAGGATAGTATTTTCACATTAGCCATTTTTCCCACACCTTTTCTCAGTTTGTTTGCCTTGTAACTAAGTTGTTCATTTTGCATTACTTCTATTCTCATATTATCCGATCCGAGTGATTAGAGCTTTGTCGTACAGCTCATTTTTTATGTCAATTCGGCTCATTCTCATCAAATTCCAGTGCTTTCCCATTGGATTGCCGCAGTGACTTTGTGTTATCTTTTACACAGATAAGGAGTGGGGGCTAATGGGATCAGTAATTAGAAAGGCTGTGAAAATGCCTCAAAGTTTAGACAGTGTTCGCATGCTGAAGATAAAAGGATTATCAGTTATGGGGGCATGCGGATATTCTGATATAAAGACCGGGAGGATGTACCTGCAGGATCATGTTCTATTAGTTGTTCTAGAAGGGGTCTACATTGTCCGATACGGTGAGCAGGAATATTCGCTAAGGAAAAACGAAATGGTATTCCTGCATAAAGGCATCGTCATTGATTATGAGAAGTACGGGGAAGAGGATTCGAGGCATGTATTGGACTATATGATGTTTTTTCTGAAGGATGAATTGCTTCATGAGTTTATGAAGATATCTAATCTTCCTGTTCCGAACCCTGTATCGCCTGATCCAACTGCCGTTCATTCGGTGAATGAGCGCCTGTTAAGCTACATCGCATCGCTCAAGCCCTATTTTGAAAAGCCCGAGGCCATTCAAGACGAATTAATTAAGCTGAAAATGTTGGAGCTTCTTTTTGATATATTGGATGCGGACAAAGGGTTATTGAACCAGATTCTGCAACTGAGGCAGCAACGTCTTACCGGCATTGTAGAGGTCGTAGAGAAGAATCTGCTAAATCCCGTATCGCTTCAGGATCTTGCTTATTTGTCCGGCAGAAGCCTATCCACCTTCAAACGGGAATTTCGGAAGGTCTATAATGAGCCTGCAATTCAATGGATTCGTAATCGCCGGTTAGAGAAGGCAAGAGAATTATTAACCCATTCCGGAATGCCCATAACGGAGGTCTGTTTCGCAACAGGCTTCGAAAACGTCTCCCACTTCTCAAAAGCTTGGAAAAAGAAGTATGGAATTCCTCCATCGGCAATGAGGAATCGTAAATGGGCGGGGGATTGATTCCCCCGCTTGATTTATTGTGTAGGATCGGCCATGATTTGTCGGCTTCTTAAATCGTAGGTGTAATTTACTTCCTGCTCATGAAATCCCTTCGATTTTATCCAGTGTGTATGGGTTCTCTTTGTATTTTCAAAAAAGATCCCCCTTTTATTGCTCCTTGGCATCGGTAATGATAATCTCCCCGTGGATGGAACTTGGAAAAGGTGCCAAGTGTCGGCTCGAATGTGGTATTGATCATTTTACCGTCCTGCACGATAGCCAGCAAGTAGTGGCGGCGAAACCGACAACACCAACAATAACACGTGGTGCTTCGGAAGCTTCGGGCATTCCGGTGATTAAGGCAGTGAATAGTTACGCAGTTCTAGCGCAGTCCAACCGGACTGCGTTTTTGATTAAATGGGAGGATTTCTCAAGACTGTTAAAGAAGTTAACAGGCATTCGAAGATCATCCGTGACAAAAAAATTTTAAGAAAATGAGATGAGAGTTGTCGATTCTATCATTTTCCATCCGTTGTAAAAATAGTGGGCAACAAAAAACCAGCAGCAAATAAAAATTGCGATTGTTGTAAATCGCCAAAATGGAGGGTTTTAATGAATATTTTACACTCGAAAGACGGTTCGGCTATTGCCTACGAAAAGGCAGGCAGCGGCCCCCCGCTTATTTTAGTTGACGGAGCCCTTTGCAGTCGATCGAATGGCCCGAATGGTCCGTTGGCTGACTTGCTAAAACAACATTTTACAGTATTCACTTATGACCGGCGAGGTCGTGGCGACAGTGGAGATCAAATGCCGTATAATGTCGAGCGTGAAGTGGAGGACCTTTCTGCTTTGATCCGGGAGGCCGGCGATTCGGCATATGTGTACGGCATTTCATCCGGTGCCGCCCTTGCCCTTGAAGCGGCGAAACGGCTTTCATCCATAAAGAAGCTGGCGTTATACGAAGCGCCGTTAGTAGTCGATAACAGCCGCGCGCCTGTGCCTGAGGGTTATTTGGAGCAAATGGAAGGTTTGCTGGCGTCAAACAAACGAAGTGCCGCGGTAAAGCTCTTCATGAGAAAAGGAGTGGGCTTGCCAGCGCCAGTCGTCGCCATGATGCCTCTCATGCCGGCGTGGTCGAAACTTAAGGCTGTTGCTCACACGCTGCTCTATGATACGCTTCTTACGCTAGAACATCAGAAGGGTAAAGCTTCTACACTTCAACGATGGTCCGCAGTAAGCGTTCCTACTCTCGTAATAGCTGGCAGCAAGAGTCCTACTTGGATGCTTAACGGAATGCGGTCGCTTACGGACGTACTCCCTAATGCAAGGCTCGAAATCCTTAATGGTCAGACGCACATCGTCAAGCCGGAAGCTCTTGTACCGGTTCTCAAGAATTACTTTTAGTGGCAGGGAAGCTGGTTGAAATGAAGAAGCGGGTATGTTAAGATCGTGCTGACACTTAAACGATTGGAGTTGAAGAGGATAATGTAATACTTCTTGCCGTTTTTTTAAGGAATAAAGCAATATTTGTTTTATTCTTTATGGGCAAGAAAGTTACCTTATTCTTTTCACTCATTAAATATACCCTTTTCATACCCTGAGTAGGGATGGATTGTGCCGTATTTTTGAGCTACAAGAAAGGTAACTTTCTTGTAGCTCTTTTTTATTTATTGGAGGTCGAACACGATGCTGACTGAAGTTGTAGATGATCATGTGAACCGGTTCCTGCTAGGCGTAGCGGTTCACACAAAAATAGATCAGTTGCCGGAGGTTTACCAGTCTATCGACAGGTGCACGTAGCGATTCGTCAAAGTGCCAATTGACGGTTGCTTATTTACGTTTTCTCCGGCGGCGGTAAGGAGAAGACATGAGACTATCCTCGAAATATGAAACGATTCGGCGGTTGCTGTCCGACTTAAAGCAGCCCGAGTATCGGTATGCGCAGATTATGGATGCGATTTTCAAGCAAAACGTCGGTGAATACGAACGGATGACATTACTACCTAAGTTTTTGCGCGAAGAGTTGACCCGAATGCTTGGTCCAAACGTCTGCAGCATCGTTCCGGTAAAGGAACTCACATCGAAACAAGTCAGTAAGGTGCTGTTTGCCATTGAGGGAGACGAACGCGTGGAGGCCGTACGTCTTACTTATGAGCGGGGGTGGAAATCATATTGTATTTCCACTCAGTGTGGCTGCGGATTCAGGTGCAGGTTTTGCGCCACCGGTACCATCGGCCTGAAACGAAATTTAACCGTCGATGAAATTACCGACCAATTGCTGCACTTTCGCTTGAATGGCCACGCATTGGACAGTGTCGCATTTATGGGCATGGGGGAAGCGCTCGCCAACCCGAATATTTTTGACTCGATAACGATTTTGACCGACCCGTTTCTCTTTGGTTTAGGACAACGGCGAATTACGGTTTCCACCATCGGCTTGATGCCGGGGATCGAGAAGCTGACACGTGAGTTTCCGCAGGTCAATCTAACCTTCTCGCTGCATTCGCCTTTCGATGATCAGCGAAGCGAGCTCATGCCGATCAATGATCGATTCCCAATCCACGACGTGCTGAAGGCTTTGGATCATCACATCCGGCAAACTAAGAGAAAGGTGTATATTGCGTATATTCTTCTTCGGGGAGTCAACGACTCGGCGGCGCATGCGGAAGCAGTTGCCGATTTGTTAAGAGGAAGAGGACCTGTGGAACATCTCTACCACGTTAACCTGATTCCATTCAATTCGACCGAAGTTACGCCAGACAGCTATCAGCAATCTGATTCTAATCGGATTAAAGCGTTTGTTCGGATCTTGAAGTCAAAAGGTATCAGCCACACGGTCCGAACTCAATTCGGATCGGATATTAACGCGGCATGCGGTCAGCTATACCGCTCTGAATAATCGATTTACGCCAACGGCTGCCATGAAGAGGGCAGCCGTTTTGATTTATTGTAGGTCTCAGGTCTCGATATTTGCGGTTTACTCACATTATTCCTCAGCTTTTCCGATTTAAGGAGAGGAAGAGGAAAGCTTTTACATAAAAGGAGTGTCTGTGTTGAAGAAATGGTTGTCCGCTTTATCTGTTTTACTGATTGCTACGTTTGTCCTGAGTGCCTGCGGTTATTCGAAGGAATCGGAAACGAACAAGTATAATGCCTACGCGGGCATAAGTACTTTAGCCTTTGTCTCACTGGAAACTAAATTGAAGATTTATAAACTTAACTTCGGCTTTGAAAAAGAAATAGATCTTTCAAAAGAGAAGGATCTGCGAAGATTCGGCGGCGTTAACATCGTCGGCAAAGTCATCGACATCTATTACAAGAATGTAGATGAAGCGCTAGCGTTTGCGTCCAAGAAGCCTTCCTTCGGAGCGGCAGATGAAACGATGAAAGAACTTGCTCCTCAATTGAAGTCCTACATGGACCTTATTAATGAAGTAGAAGATTACTACAGCTCATGGGAGTTTGCCAAGGATGACTTCGAGCGGGGAAAAAAGCTGCACAAGAAGCTGGTTACGCAGTATTACTCCTATACTAAGCTTGCTAAGCAGCTTGCCCGAGACTTGAAGGAGATTACGAAAAAGAAAGACCAGGAAAGCTTGGTCGGACTGAAAAAAGAAGGTTATCTGCTCCATCTCCACGCCAAGAGCATAATTATGAAAAGCCAGGACTTCATCCAACAATTTGTCGATGACGGGTTGGAGTTGGAGAACGCAAGTCTTGAAAAGGTCGATTCTGCAGCATACCAAGAGCAGCTTAGAGGTTTGCTTGTTGAAATTAAGCTGTTTAGCGACTACTCCAAGGACGAGGAACGCATCAAGAAAGAAAAAATAGTGAGCTTTGCCGGTTTTGACAAGGAATTGCCGGAATTTGAAAAGCAAGCCATGAGCTTTTTGCTCACCTTCTCAGGCCAAGCATCCGGACAAGGCAATGAAGCCGAAGAGAGCCTTGCTTCTCGCATTTATAAGTTCGAAGAGCAGATGAACAAGCTGATTTACAGCTTTAATATCATTGTCGGCAATAGCGCAAGGCAGCATTGAATTTCAACAATTCGTTCTTATGGACGGGCACGCCATCTTGGCGTGCTTTTTTGTTTTTCGCCGGACGAATATGACATACTGTTGTCACATTCGTTAAGTTAAAATAACGAAAAGCATCCAAAAGGAGAGATCCATTTTTGAGTAAAAAGATAGATTATAAGAAAGATTTTAAACAGCTCTATTTGCCGAAAACGCTGCCGGAAATTGTGGAAGTGCCGAATATGTCGTTTTTTATGGTCAGCGGTTCCGGAGATCCTAACGGCGAGGAATTTTCCATGGCGGTAGAAGCTTTGTACAGTTTGAGCTACGCGGTAAGAATGTCTTACAAAAGTGACGATGTACCGTCTGGATACTACGAATATACGGTATTCCCGCTTGAGGGCGTGTGGGATTTGCTTGATCGGACCAAGCCAGCGACGGACAAAGACAATTTGAAGTATACGATTATGATACGCCAACCCGATTTTTTGACGGAAAAATGGTTTGTGCGGTTTCTCGAACAAACGAAAAAGAAAAAGCCTAATCCGTTCCTAGAGAAAGTCCGGTTTGAGCCCGTGGAAGAAGGATTATGCTGTCAGATGATGCATATCGGAAGTTTTGACGACGAACCGCAAAGCTTTGCTCGAATGGAAGCGTTCTGCGAAGAGAATGGGTACAACCGTACCAGCAAAATTCATCGGGAAATCTATTTGTCGGATCCTCGAAAGACGAACCCCGAAAAGTTAAAAACGGTGTTAAGGTTTCCGGCTGAGGCGAATTATAGAAACAAGCAAACACGCTAAACAGCTATCATGCTAACGGACACATCGACCGCTAATTTGCCACAAAAGGTCCTTTTCAGTTTTAACGGTCACCACAGCTCTTAATAGCTCGTAAAACCGCCGAAAGCAAGGATTTTTGCAAAATAGCGACGCCTGTGTCCGTAAGAAATCCAAATGGTCGATATTGCTCATTAGCGGTTGCTGTGTCCGTTACTTGACATCTCTAGCCGCCCCGTATTATAATAATTTTTATCAAATTAACCGATTCACATTTTGCTTTGGGTTCTTAGCTCAGTTGGCAGAGCAGTTGACTCTTAATCATCTGGTCCAGGGTTCGAATCCCTGAGAACCCACCATATTAGACTAATTAAACGGCAGAGATGCCGTTTTTTTGTTGTATAGACCGACATTTATATCGCAACGCTCGCGTGGTATATTAATTTTACCAAGTTTCTAAGGGGATTTATGAAGATGAGCGGAATGAAAAAAATCGCGGAGCTCACAGGGGTATCGGTGTCGACGGTGTCGAACGTCCTCAACGGAAGAAGCAACGTCGGACAAGCGACGAAGGAACGGGTGTTGCAGGTGTGTGCGGAGCACGGATACTATCCCAAGCAGCCCCGCCATCTCGACAACCCGCATCGGTCGAAGGCGATCGTCTTTATATTCAGCGATTTCGATCGCGATTTTTACTTGAAAATCATTAACGGCGTTAGCGATTGCCTTGCGGAAAACGGTTACGATCTTATTATATGTACGAGTAAATCAAGCGATAGCTTTATGAAGAGTAGCTTTGCGCGCGGGGCGATCATCCTGGACAGCAACATCGCGGATGATTTTGTCTTGTCCGCGGCCGTTCCGGATTTTCCCGTCGTACTAATGGACCGTATGCTAACGGATAGCAAAGCGAATACGAAGAGCGTCACCGTCGACAACTATCCTGTGATGTGCGACTTGACGCAAGGTTTGATCGATAAAGGCTTCAAGTCCTTCGGCTTCATCGGTGGATTGGATTTTACGCTGGATAATCGGGAAAGGTTCGGGGCTTTCATGGATACACTAGCGAAAAATAAGATCGAATTCGACCGCTCGCACGATTATTTTCACGGCAACTACCGCGAGGAAAGCGGTTATCAGGCGGCTAAGCTTATGATTCTTAGCCACCACTTACCCGAAGTGTTGGTGTGCGCGAACGATAATATGGCCATAGGTGCTATTAAGGCGTTTAAGGAAAACGGGATTCGGGTTCCCGAAGATATTTCTGTAACGGGGTTTGACGATTCCGAAGCGGCGGCGATGGCGGGACTGACGACGGTCTCCATTCTGCGTTACGAAAGCGGGTACTTGGCTGCTAAGGATCTGCTGGGCATGATCGCGGGACAAACTTCCAAAGATCCTTTTAAGTTATCGGCGACGGTCAAATGGCGCGAGTCGGTAAAATTTTACTAAAGTTCTTAGTAAATTTTATTGACCGAATTGCGAGAAGTGGATACAATGAGTGCGTGCGCATAAAGCGATCGAAAAGTACGATAAAGACGAAAGCCTAACTCTATTTCACGTTAGGCTTTCGTCTTTATGGCGACAACCTAATGGAGGCATGCTCAATGGCAACGATTAATAAAGTCTGGTGGAAAGAAGCCGTCGTATACCAAGTCTATTGGAGAAGCTTCTACGACTCCAACGGCGACGGTTACGGGGATCTGGAAGGCTTGATTCGGAAGCTGGACTACATCCAAGATTTGGGCGTCGACATTATTTGGCTGAATCCCGTGTTCGAATCCCCCGATTTGGACAACGGGTACGATATTTCGGATTACGAAGCCATCATGCCAAAAGCGGGAACGATGGAAACGTGGGAGAAGCTGCTGTTCGAAGTTCATGCTCGCGGAATGAAGCTGATCATGGACCTGGTCGTGAACCATACGTCGAACCGTCACCCCTGGTTCATCGAATCGAAGTCGTCCCGGGAAAATCCGAAGAGGGATTGGTACATTTGGCGGGATGGAAAAGAAGGGAAAGCACCGAACAATTGGCGTTCGTATTTCTCGCCCTCCACGTGGGAATGGGACGAGACGACGGAGCAGTATTATTTTCACTCCTTTGCCGTCGAACAACCCGATTTGAACTGGGAGAACGAAGAAATGCGGAAGGAAATCTACCGCATGATGCGGGCATGGCTGGATAAAGGGATCGACGGCTTCCGCCTGGATGCGATCGCTTTGCTGGCTAAGCCGGAACAATTCGACGATGCGGATCACCCGGAAGATATCCGGTATTTGACGAATCGCCCCGGGTTGCATGTGTTTCTTCAAGAGATGAATAAACAAACCTTGCGTGATTACGATATCGTAACGGTAGGGGAAGCGGCGTTCGTATCTCCGGAAGAAGGGTTGAAGTACGTCGCGGAAGACCGCGGAGAACTCAACATGCTGTTCCATTTCGAAGTATGCGACGAGATGCCGACTTGGGACATGCTCCGGTTCAAAGAAATTCAAAGACGCTGGTACAAGGGGTTATGGGGGAAAGGCTCGAATTCCCAATTCCTTAACAATCACGATCATACGAGGCAAGTGACCCGATATGGGAACGACGGCCAATACAGGGTGGAATCCGCCAAAATGCTGGCGACCATGCTGCACACTTTGCCGGGAATCCCTTATATTTATCAGGGTGAAGAAATCGGGATGACGGGCGTCAAGTTCGAGTCGATCGATCAATACGATGATATTGCCATGAAAAATCGATACGCGGAAGAAGTTGGGAAAGGACGGGATGCAGATGAAGTGCTTCGGAGTCTGCAGCCGTTAAGCCGCGACAATTCCCGGACGCCAATGCAGTGGAACGACTCGCCGAATGCTGGATTTACGACGGGCACGCCATGGATCAACATCAATCCGAATTATAAAGAAATCAATGCGGAACTAGATCTGGAGCACCCGAATTCGGTGTACCGTTATTACCAGAAGCTGATTGCCCTGCGCAAAAAGAACGAAGTCATGGTGTACGGCGAGTTCGAAGAGCTGCCGGAATGGATGGATAGCGAACGGCTTTACGTCTATACACGGTCTCTTGGGGGAACGACTTGGTTGATCGTCCTTAATCACTCGGAGGATCGAATCTTGATAACGCTCCCTGTTGATTACAACGCTGATTCCCGTAAGCTGCTTCTGGCCAACTATTCCGTTGAGGAAGCAGGCTCGGAAGATCAGTTGGAACTGAAGCCGTTCGAAGCCCGGATTTACGAGATAAGCCGCTAGTATGATATACTGTTTATTATATAGACAGTATATCGCGCTCCGCACGGGGCGACGGAAAGTACCTGGAGGATCACGATGGCGGATGTACGTAACGGCGAAAACGGCCTGAATCAGGAAGCGCTGAACAACTTGCCGAACTGGGCGAAGCTCGGGTGGGGACTAGGAAAACAGCCAACGCGCGGCCCGAAAGGCGAGCTAAGCGTCCCTAAAATCGTCGACGCGGCAATCGCGATCGCCGACAAAGACGGGTTGGCAGCTGTCTCCATGAATAAAGTAGCGAGCTCCCTCGGTTTTACGACGATGTCTCTTTATCGGTACATTTCGAGTAAAGACGATCTTCTGATGCTCATGCAGGACGCCGTCAGCGCAATGGATATTCCTCCGGAGCGGGAGGGTGTAGATTGGCGAGAGGAAATGCGGGAGTACGTACGCGCTTGCGTCGAGGTATTCCGGAAACACCCTTGGTTCGGAGATATTTCGATTACGAGCGTCCCCATTATGCCGAACACGCTGCAGATTATCGATTGGGTGTTGCGTCCGCTTAGGCGTTTTCCTTTGAACGATTATGAGAAAGTAGCGATTCTGCTGCTCATCAGCAGTTATGCGCGCACCTGCGGAATCATTATGCGAGACCTTGACCGGGCGATCCAGGCGGGCGCGACTCCCGAGTCGTTCAGCGGACTGAATTACACGACCGCGCTTAAAGAACTGGTCAAACCGGACCGTTATCCGTACCTGTATCCGGTTGTCGCATCCGGCTCCTATACGGGAGAGAACGTGGAGGACAATACGGTAGGCGACGATTTCGATTTCGGACTGGAAAGAATTCTGGACGGCGTCGAACAATTTCTAGCGGGAAAAAATTAAAAAACAGCGTCACGTTCGGCGGAATCCGAGCGGGACGCTGTTTTTTGTTATCCGAGCAGATCCCAGATCTGCTTGCCGATCAGCAAAGCGGTGACGAGGAAAAACAACGGTTTGACGTAGGCTGAACCTTTCCGAATCGCCAACCGCGAACCGGTAAGGGCACCTGCGACCATAGCCAATCCCATCGGCAGGCCATAAACGTAATTCACTTTCCCGAGCGCGATGAACATGAGCAGGCTTCCGATGTTGCTCGCGAAGTTCAGCGCTTTGGCGTTGCCGGCTGCAAGCACGAAGTCGAAGCCGAGCAGCAAGAAGGCAAAGATGAGAAAAGAGCCCGTTCCCGGCCCGAAAAAGCCGTCATAATACCCGATGACGGCGGCAATCGCCGCCGTAGCAATTGCCGCATTTTTGGTTAGTCCTCGGTAGGTCGACCGATCTCCCCAGTTTTTCTTGAATGCGGTGTAGACGGTGACAGCGATCAGCATGACGACGACTAGCGGCTTAAGAAACGAGGAAGGAATGAAAGCGACCGTATAAGCTCCGGCGGCCGACCCGACCAACGCGAGTGGAAATAGTTTTTTCACTAGTTGAACGTCGATTTTGCCCGATGCCATGAAGGAAATGCTGCTGGTCAGCGACGACATCGTTCCCGCCAGCTTATTCGTGCCGAGCGCAACGCTCGGAGGGAGTCCGCTTAGCAGTAGTGCCGGCAAGGAGATCAATCCTCCTCCGCCGACGACGGAATCGATAAACGCGGCGATATATCCCGCAACGATCAAAAACAAAAGCATACCCAGATTTAATTCATCCATAGTCGTCTCTCACAATGCCAAGAAATTAAGGTTGCGAATGAGAGAATCTTACCTCATGAAGGAATCGGTGTCCATAGCCATGCCGCGCTGCCGTTCGGATTATCTATTTCCCGCTTTCCGGCGGAACGAGACCGCGCCCCATGCCATCGAGGCGATCAGGATGCCAAGGCACCATGCGAGGGCGAGCCAAGCGTTGTTCCCGATCGGGGCTCCGGTAAGAAAACCTCTGATCGTTTCGATGACCGGCGTAATCGGTTGATGATTAGCGACGCCTTGCAGCCAATTCGGCATCGTCGAAGTCGGCACGAACGCGCTGGACAAGTAGGGAAGGAAGAGCAGGGCGAAGCCGTATCCGCTTGCCGCGGAGGGACTTCCCGAGACTAGGCCGATCGCGGTATACAACCAGGTGAATGTAAGGATAAACAGAAAGATAATCCCGATTGCGCCGAGCCATTCGATCGGACCGGCGTCGGGACGGAAACCGACGAGCAACGCGACTCCGAAGACGACCGCTGTCGCGAGAAGATTGCGGGCCAGGCTGGCGACGACATGGCCAGTAATGACGCTCATGCTGGGGATCGGCATCGTACGGAACCGATCGATGATGCCGTTCGTCATGTCCTGCGCGACGTCAACCGCGACGCTGGCCGAGCCGAATCCGGCGCAAAGCAGAATGATGCCGGGCACGACATAATTCACGTAGTTCCCGCTGGAGTCGATAGCGCCTCCGAATACATAGGTGAACAGCAGCATAAGCATGACGGGAAGCATCATCGCCATCAACAGGGCTTCCGTATTGCGCAAGCTATGGCGGATGCTGCGGCCGATAAAGACGGCATTCGCGACGCCGAAAGAGGCGGGTTTCACGTTGAAATGCGGATTTGTCATGATATGGATCTCTCCGTTTCCTTGGTAGTGAGAGCGAGGAAGACATCATCCATGCTCGGCTTGCGGATGTTCACCCGTAAGTCCGGTGGAACTTTAGCCGCAAGCTCGTTTAGCGTTCGGCTCACGTCGTGAAGGCTCCCGCTTGTCGTTACGGATCGGATAATCTCGTCGTTCCCGTTAAGTAATTCAATAACTTCGTCTCCGACTCGGGATTTCAACTCCGCCGCCGTTCCCGTCGCGACGACTTTGCCTCCGTCGATCACCGAAATCAAGTCGGCTAATTGATCGGCCTCTTCCAGGTATTGCGTGGTCAGGAATACGGTGATGCCCTGTTCCTTTAAGCGGAGAATGACGTCCCATAACGCACGGCGGCTTGTCGTGTCCAATCCCGTGGTCGGTTCGTCCAGGAAGATGATGGGACGGCTCACGACAAGGCTGATAGCGAGATCGAGACGTCTTCGCATGCCGCCGGAATAGGTTTTGACTCTTTTCTTGGCAACTGACACGAGATCGAAGCGGCTCAGCAACTCGGCCGTGCGCGATCGGGCTTCCGCAGCCGTGAGACCCGAGAGCCTGCAGATCATCATCAAGTTCTCTTCGGCCGTGAGCACCTCGTCGACCGCCGCGAACTGCCCGGTCAAACTGATAGACATCTTGACTTTGTTTTTCTCGGTGACGACGTCGAACCCGGCTACGCGCACGGAGCCTTCGTCGGGAACGGTCAACGTGGACAGAATGTTGATCAGCGTCGTCTTCCCGGCGCCGTTCGGGCCGAGCAGGGCGTACACGACGCCCGATGGCACGGACAAATCGATTCCATCCAGGACGATTTGTTTGCCGAAGCGTTTCTTTAATCCTTTGATTTCGATAGCGGACCGAATCATTGTGGATCATCAACCTCCAATTAACTGTATGTGATGTAAACAGTATATTATGTATACAGTTGATTTGCAACAGGTAATGTAATTTTTTGTGTGGAGTGGGAAGAATGTGCCGTCATTGCTGCATTTTGCGACAATGAGAGAGCAGAGTGGGAAAAATGTGCCGTCATTGCTGCGTTTTGCGACAATGGGAGGGAAGAGTGGGAAGGGTGAGCCGTCATTGCTGCGTTTTGCGACAATGGGAGGGCAGAGTGGGAATGATGAGCCGTCATTGCTGCATTTTGCGACAATGAGAGAGCAGAGTGGGAAGAATGTACCGTCATTGCTGCATTTTGCGACAATGAGAGAGCAGAGTGGGAAGGACGTACCGTCATTGCTGCATTTTGCGACAATGAGAGAGCAGAGTGGGAAGGACGTGCCGTCATTGCTGCGTTTTGCGACAATGAGAGGGCAGAGTGGGAAGGATGTGCCGTCATTGCAGCATTTTGCGACAATGAAGCTTAACGCAAAAAGGCCGCCCCCTAGATCATCAGATCTTTTGGGACAGCCCGTATGAGGGAAATCTATCGTTTAATCGGATTGGAGAAGCCAATTTTCCGCGTCGCTCGCGTTGGGGAAAACCCGAAGCTGACTGCCTTGATTCGTCTCCGCGACCCATTCCTTGAATCTGCCTTGGCTGGCGAGTTCGTCCGGGATGACGAGAGCGGTTCGGATTCGGTAGTTCGTCAGTTTCTGTAATACGCCACCGGCCAACCCCGTCCGCAATTGAAAGAAATCTTCGGATAACGCCTCGGCGTGAAGCATAAGCAACCAGGTGTCGTTACCGTAGCAGGCACCGATCAAATCAGCTGCATCCTGTTCCGTGCGAAGCGGCGTCTCGGCCGATCGGCACGCGATATATTTTCCCGGCGTTTCAATAACTTGAATATTCATGGTTTGACCTCCTTGAAAGCATCGTTGTTTTGCAGTTCTTTGCGCAAGTTCCGAACCCACTGCCATTCGCTCAGGTAGAAGGAGTGAACATTTTCTTCGATCATGGTCCACAAATAGGTTTCTCGCGGAGTTCGTTTGGGGGCAAAGGCGTCCCCGCGTCGCGTTTTTTCCTGCTGCATGAACAGCCGCGACCCGACTTCCTCTTCGTAGATCCCCAGCAATCCGTCCAATTCGTCGGGCGAAAGCCTATCGGCCCAAGCCAATTGAGTCAGGAAGCTTTTCTTGAATTCCGGCGGTTCGGGAGCGGAGAGCGTCCAACTCCTTAGCTCGGACAGCCCTTCGGCGGTGATTGTGTAAATTTTCTTCGATGGGGCGCTCTCTTGATGTCGTACTTCGTTGGTCGCGAGCCCTTCCGCAAGAAGCTGCACGAGCGATTTGTATATCTGATTGTTATTGCCCGACCAGTACATGACGGATGAATCTTCGATGATTTTCTTGAGTTCGTACCCTGTGGAGGGCTGAAAGCTCAGAATGCCGAGTATCGCGAATTTGATGGACATGGCGTTCATCTCCAACATTATTTTTATATGTTATTTATAACATAGCTGCATAATAACATAAGACTGTTGTCGAAGTAAATATCGTCTGGGATAAATTATTCGCAACTCAAATCGGGTAATCTAACCATTGACAAAACCAATCGTCAGTCCTATAATTTCCATTAACCAAATACGCAAATGTGAAGATTAGAAATAGTAAGAATGCCATGACCTTTCAGAGAGCCGTTGGTTGGTGCGAAACGGCAGCGTCGTCCATTCCGAACTCGTCTATGAACAGCTGCCCGACAATGTAGGGTTAGACGGAATTCCACCGTTACAGGGATAGATGGTGATGGCCATCGAAAGAGATCGTTTTCCTATGGAAAACGAATTAGAGTGGTACCGCGAGTTCAACCTCGCCTCTATGCATAGAGGCGGGGTTTTTTTGTTGGCCGAATTCCGGGTTCGGCCAACCTCGCTTGACATATATTCGACTATCCGCAAATACGGGAGGAATGGAACATGAGCAGAAAAATTATCGTATTGGACACAACTTTGCGCGACGGAGAACAAGTGCCGGGAGCCAAATTAAACGTATATCAGAAGCTCGAGATCGCCAAGCAACTAAAGAGATTAAACGTCGACATTATCGAAGCGGGATTCCCGGCTTCGTCCGCGGGAGATTTCCACGCGGTGCAGGAAATCGTGCGCAGCGTCGGGGACAGCGTCTCGATTACGGCGCTCGCCCGGGCGGTGAAGAGCGACATCGAAGCCGTGTACGAAAGCATCAAGCTGGCGAACAACCCGCTGATCCATATCGTGCTCGGCACGTCGAACATTCACGTGGAGAAGAAGTTCAACCGTTCGAAGGACGCGGTCCTGCAGATGGGCGTCGATGCGGTGAAATACGCGAAAACATTGCTGCCGAACGTGCAATATTCGACGGAAGACGCTTCGCGGTCGGATTTCGAATACTTATGGTCGACGATTGAAGCCGTCGTCAAGGCGGGCGCGACCATGATCAACGTCCCCGACACGGTCGGTTTCGCCGTGCCGGAAGAGTACGGCGAGTTGATCCGCAAGCTCAACGATCGGCTTAAAAATCTCGACGATCGTGTCGTGCTGAGCGTTCATTGCCATAACGACTTGGGAATGGCGACCGCGAACACGCTTAGCGCGGTCAAGAACGGCGCCGATAAAGTCGAGGTCACGATTAACGGCCTGGGAGAACGGGCGGGCAACACTTCCCTGGAGGAAGTCGTCATGGCGCTTAAAGTTCGGGAGAGCTTCTACGGCGGTCACACGGACATTCGGACGCAGGAACTGTTGAAGTCTTCCCGCCTAGTCAGCCACTTGACGGGACTCGACGTCCAGGTCAACAAGGCGATTACCGGGGAGAACGCGTTCGCGCATTCCTCCGGCATCCACCAGGACGGCTTGCTGAAAGATAAGAACGTCTACGAGATCATGTCTCCAGAAGACGTCGGCGCGGAGAAGATGGAGATGATTCTAACCGCTCGCTCCGGCCGGCACGCATTTAAGAACGCTGTCGAGAAAATGGGCTTCGAAGCGGGAGAAGGTGAGCAGTTCGAGTCCTTGTTTCAGAGGTTCCTCGCCCTTGCTGACGCCAAAAAAGAAGTGTACGATCACGACGTTTTCTATCTGGTGACCCATCACGGCAACGTCGAGGAAAGCAGTACGCAGCTGTATGAGCTCGTTAACTTCCAAGTCGTCAGCAACGATATATTCCCTACCGCTTCCGTCCAATTGAAGAAAGGGACGGAGACGTTGAAGGGCAGCGCGGTCGGCGACGGTCCGATCGACGCCCTGTACGGTGTCATCAAGTCGCTCGTCGGTCTGGACGTCGAATTGAAGGATTACAAGATCAGCAGTTTATCCAGAGGCAAAGAAGCGATCGGCCGCGTCAATCTTCGCGTCGCTTACGACGGTAAGACATATTCCGGCCGCGCGATGGATACCGATATCGTGAAGGCGAGCGCCATCGCTTTCCTGAACGGCATTAACGCGGCTTTGCTGGATGCAGTCAAAGAATAAGGCTATATAGCTCAACTCAAGACGTGAAGCGACGCTCCGACTTGAGTTGGGCGTTTTCTTCGAAAATTAGGTATAATGGGAGAGTGGATTTCCGCAATCATAGAGTGGCAAGAAATAGAAAGAGGAAGAGAAGCCGATGAATTTTAACATCGAAAGCCTATTCGATCAATACGGGTATGAAGTGCTTTTTCTAGGTTTGCTGCTCGAATTCATCGCTTTGCCTTTTCCCGGGGAGACGACGATGCTGTACGCGGGGTATTTATCTTATTCCGGCGTGCTTCACGGATGGACGGCCTTCATCTGGGCTTTCTTCGGAACGACGATCGGAATGACCATCACGTATTTGATCGGCTTAAAGGCGGGAATGCCTTTCGTGGAGCGTTACGGCAAATGGGTGCTGATCACGCCTTCCAAATTGGAAAAAACAAAAAAATGGTTTAACCGGTACGGCAACGTGCTCATCTTTATCGGTTATTTCATTCCGGGTGTCCGACATTTAACCGGCTACTTCGCGGGTTTAATCGGATCGCCGTTTCGAACGTTCGCCGCATACGCATACGGCGGGGCGCTGTTCTGGTGCGCTTGCTTCATCGGCCTCGGACACGCCTTCGGGCCGCAGTGGGAAAAAGTATTGCATGCGATCGAGCATCATTCCTGGAAACTCGTAGCGCTTGCGATCGTATTGCTGGGCTTGGCCGTGCTGGTCAGATGGGCGATTCAGTCTGGAAGAAGCAAAACGAATCGGTGATTTGCTTAAATTTTTCCGTTTTCAGCCTGTCCGCGCAGTGGTATAATTCCCTTCGTGTTTATTGAACGAATGGGAGTTGCGGCAGCATGAGAAACGGTTTGTTAAACGCGATATGCGCATATATCATTTGGGGATTGCTACCTCTTTATTGGAAATGGTTCGAGACGGTGCCCGCAGGAGAAATACTGTCCCACCGAATCGTCTGGTCTTTCGTCTTCGTGGCGGGTCTGATCACGTTACAGAAGAGATGGAAGGAATTAAAGCTTGTTCTGAAGGACCGGGGTACGCTGCTGCCTCTTATCGCAAGCAGCATCCTGATTACGGTTAACTGGCTCGTCTTTATATGGGCGGTCAACAACGGACATGTTGTCGAAACCAGCCTTGGCTATTATTTGACGCCATTGATCAACGTCGCGCTAGCCATCGTGTTCTTGCGCGAGAAACCGACCGGGGGACAGTGGCTGGCGATCGTGCTGGCTGGCGCGGGGGTCGTTCTGATCACCGTGGATTACGGCAGCTTTCCTTGGGTATCTATATCGCTTGCGTTAAGCTTCGGGCTTTATGGGCTCGTCAAGAAAAGAGTGAAGATCGACGCTTCGCTTGGTCTGATGACCGAGACCGCGATCGTCGTTCCCGTAGCGCTCGTCTTTTGGAGCTACCTTGGCGTTTCGCACGCTTCGACGGTGTGGTCCTTGCCCGTCGGTTCCTTGGCGTTGCTGCTGCTCTCGGGAGTGGCGACGGCATTGCCGCTTCTGCTGTTCGCCAAGGCGGCGAAGAGCTTAACGTTATCTCTGCTAGGTTTTGTCCAATATATCGGACCTACGCTAACGCTAATTCTAAGCGTAACTGTCTTCAAAGAAACAGTGAGCCATGTGATGCTGATCAGCTTCGCGCTGATCTGGTCCGCGTTAATCGTATACGCGATGGCTTCTATTCGCGCCGCTAGGCAGCTAGCTGCACAATAATAAAAGGAAAAGACAAGAGTTTGGAAATCGAGCCGACTTCTTGTCTTTTCCTTTTTTTGACATATAAGAAAGTATAAAATTACTTAGAAAGGGGTGATTAGTGATGAAAAACATCATACTTCTGCTTTGTGGGGTGCTGGTAGAGAGCAAGTATGATGAAAAACATCGCTATAGGAGCGTGCGAGCCACTTTTTGTTCGGTTCCCGGGTGATTAGTGATGAAAAACATCATACTTTCGCCTCGAGGGGCGCCAGTGGGGAGCGAGTACGATGAAAAACATCGCTATAGGGAGTGCACCCGACTCGAAAGGACCGTCAGGACGAACTCTCCCGAAGGTTTTTTTAAATCAATCGCAAAAGGGCGGCGAAGCCGTTTTACTTGATACAATAATGACGGATGGCCTATGGCCTTATCGTCACTCTGGTCCCGATCGGCACGATTGCGGCAAGCTGCAGAACGTCCTCGTTGTACATTCGAATGCAGCCATGGCTGACTTCATGTCCGATGGAAGAAGGATCGTTCGTTCCGTGTATGCCATAATGGGGTCTCGACAAACCCATCCAGAAGACTCCGAAAGGCCCGCCGGGATTGGGCTGTTTGTTGACGATCCAGTACTCCCCCGCAGGGGTTTGCGTCAGCATCTTGCCGATGCCGACGGGGAATCGGCGAACGACACGGTCGCCGTCAAGCAAATATAGACTTCGCTCGGATAGATCGACGATAATCCTGTAGTGCGGCATAGATTTCCCCCTCTAACGATGTTACGATTATCCTATACAAGTATAAGGAGAATTGCGCCATGCGGCTTCGCAGCGATTCCGGTTTTATCCGGTACTCGGTTATCTTCGTCGGTTATGCGATTGCGGTCGCCCTATACGTATGGTACACGTCGCCGAATCAAGTTCCGGAAGCTTATCGCGGAACTTCCGCGGACCCGGCCACCTTTTTCACGCCTTCACAGCTCAGCAATAGCCAGACGTTAAACGCCGCGAGAAACTGGATTTTCTTTGTAAGCGGACCTTGGGAATGGCTGATCTATTTCGCGCTGTTATCCAGCGGATTGGCGAAGCGCTGGCGCGACAAGCTCGAAACGCTGGGTTATCCGATCTACATCAGGTTTCCCGTATTCGTTTTGCTCGTGAACGCTTCGGCGTTCCTGCTCTATTTTCCGCTGCGGGTTGTGGGCTATAATCTCTCGAAAGCTTACGGAATCTCGACCCAGCCAGTCATCGGATGGCTCAGGGACAAGCTGATCGGCTTCGGAATCGGTTATGCGACGATGCTAGCCGTATCGGCTGTCGCTTTCTGGGTCATTTCGCGGGGAGGGCGCTGGTGGCTTAAGCTCTGGCTTCTCTCCATCCCGTTTACTTTGTTTATGATGTACGTGCAGCCAGTCGTGATTGACCCTTTGTACAATAAGTTTACTCCGCTGTCGGATGCCAGATTGGAAGCGAGCATACTGGAGCTGGCCGCCAAAGCGGACATTCCCGCCCACCGCGTATACGAGGTCGATATGTCCTCGAAGACGAATGCCATGAACGCTTACGTGAACGGAATCGGCTCCTCCTTGCGAATCGTGCTGTGGGATACGACGCTAGCGCGCTTGGACAAACCGGAAATCCTGCTCATCATGGCCCATGAAATGGGACATTACGTGATGCATCACTTAGAGTGGAGCGCTGTCGGCGCCGTCGGCTCGTCGTTCGTGCTGCTTGCGATCGGGGGATGGATCTTCAAGATGGCGGTCCGCAACCGCGGATCCCGATGGGGCATCCGCTCTCCTTCGGATATGACGGCGCTGCCGCTCATCCTTCTGATTTTGTCGGTGCTTTCTTTTGCTTCCTTGCCATTCTCCAATTACGTATCCCGGCAGGCGGAATCCGCTGCGGATCGTTACGCGATGGAATTGATCGGCAGCGCGGACGGCTCGGTGTCCATGAATCAGAAACTGTCCGTCGCTTCGCTCGGTGACGTGAATCCGCCTTTGCTCGTCAAATGGTTTCGGGATACTCATCCCTCCGATATGGAGAGGATTCTCGAAGCGGAACGGTTCGAACGATCGCATGGAAAATAAAATCGAAATGTATTTTCTGGCGGGTCTTGCGACGGCCCCGACATTTATGGAAGGCTTGCGGATCGCCTTGGGGGAAAAAATCGGACGGTTTATCACACCAAATCGGGTGGCGGATCACTCAGGCTCGCCGGTTCAATCCGGCCTTTTGTTTCCGTATGGGGACTGGAGCAGAAAAGCGATTCCCCAGCTATGGGAGATTAGGGCGGATATGCGTCTAGGCGCCGAGCGTTTCTCGAAGTCGATCGGTGGCAACCGAGTTGTGGCTTCGATCGAATCTTCCGGGATCGGGGATGGATTCTCACCGGTACGAGGGAGGACGACGCTGCTCGTCGGACATAGCGGAGGCGGAGTCGCCGCCGTCCAAGCGGCAGAGATGCTGCTGCGCAGCGGTGCGCGTTCTTCATGTTTCGCGGTGACGATCGGTTCGCCTCGCTGCCGGATACCGGAGAGGTTGAAGCCGTTCGTCCTCGCGATTCGAGCCGCTAGGGGAGAAACCGACCGTCGTTCTCCGGACATCGTATCGCGGCTTGGTTCGTACGGCGGATGGATTCTCGGAAGCAGGCTGCGGCTGCCCGCATGGCATAAAGGCAAGCATGAACCGGGAGCAACGGTCGGTCTGCCGATTATCGGCGGGCATGCGGATTATTTTCGCAACCGCGCGCCTTATGTGAACGAACAGGGAAAATCGAACCTCGACCTCGTCGTCGATACGATCACGGAATGGTTGGGTTACAATGCGAAATATCGTTGACGTTCACATACAAAGCCTTATATAGTGGAAAAAAAGACAACATGGGGAGGAAGCGGCGATGACGCAGCATGATGCGAAACAAAGTACATATGAGAACGAACCGGCAATCTTTTTGAAATACGGCAAGTATTCGGCGATCGTTCTTCCCGGAGTCGGAGGCAACTTGATTTCCTTCCGAGACGAGGAGCGAGGGTACGCATTTATCCGGGAACCGGAAAGCGCGGACTGGGAAGCTTTCCTGGAGCGCCCGTGGGTGCACGGCGTTCCGGTTTTATTCCCGCCTAACCGATACGACAGGGGAACGTTCGAGTTCGATGGCCGGACGTACCGTTTCCCGGTGAACGAGCCAAGCACCGGCAATCACCTGCACGGCTTCGTCTACAGCTCGAAGTGGGACGTCGTCGAATTCGGCAGCACGGAGGAAAAGAGCTTCGTTACCGTCCGGCTCCGGTTCGACGAGAAGGAGCCGGGTTTTGCCTATTTCCCGCATAAGGTGACACTGTCGCAGACGTTTACGCTGACGGACGAAGGGCTGTCGCAGCGATTCGATGCGGTGAACGAAAGCGATGTTGCGATCCCGTTCATGTTGGGCTTCCACACGACCGTGAACGCTCCGTTCGCTCCGGGAAGCCGTGTGGAGGATCTGCAATGCGGTATCTCCTTCGGCGAAAGCTGGGAGCTGGACGGACGGATGTTGCCTACGGGCAAGCGTCTTCCTTTGAACGAAGGCGAGCGGCTTCTTCGCGATGGGAAAGGCAACCCGTATTTCGTCTCCCTGGACAACCACTATACGGCATCTCCAGTGGACGGAGTCAATGCGATGACGCTGTACGACAGCCGCGTCGGCGTGAAGTTCGTCTATGAAGCGGGAGACGGGTACAAGCATTGGATGGTGTACAACGCGCAAGCGGGCGGGGAGTTTTTCTGTCCGGAGCCGCAGACCGGCATGGTAAACGCTCCTAACGTCGATCTTCCGGCAGAGGAAACGGGCCTCATCCGGCTGGAGCCGGGTCAAAGCTGGACGGCGACGAGCAGGATGTACGCCGAATAAACTTAGAAGGTAACAGAATGGCATCCTTACGGGGCGACCCGGAGATAAGGATGCCTTTCTTTTCTTTGCGGGGGCCTTGGCCCGGTCCTATCGGACGTCAGAGTCGTTATTATGCGATATCATAGGTTTTTCAAATCTAACGGACACCATGAACTTAATCGGACACCTGATTGGGCAAATCCGCCCTTTTTCAAGCCAATAGGGTCTCTCATGTCCGTTAAAATTAAAACGTCGGTTTTCCAGGCAATTAAGTGCTCTCAAGTCCGTTAGCCAAGGCGAAATTGCACCATCCCGCAAGGAGAATGGTCATGAACGTCGAAAAATAGATCTGACGGGGTAATCGCCGTTTGGTTATGTGTTTTTCTACGAAAAACAGGTGCGTGTATACGGAAATGAGAGGGCTTTCAATCCTGTGAAACGGATCGCGTGTCATAATAAGTTGTCGAATCATCGCTAGGGGGATCAAGATGCGCGTGCGGATAACCAATCCATTGACGAGAATGAACGTCAGACAGCAGTTGATTCTGCTGTTTCTAATTCTGGTCAGCCCCGTGTTCCTGCTGAACTGGTACGCGAATACGAAAGCCGAGCAGATTCTGAAAAAGCATGTGACAAGCGCATACGAGGAACTGAACAAACAGAACCATTTTCTGATCAACCGGGATATCGACACGATCAGCCGTATTATGACGACGATGATACAAAACTCGAACACGCAAAGTTTAAGCTACGACGAGAAAGATACGGAATTCGAAAGGGTCGTCAAATACCAAGAGGTCAACAGGCTGCTCGGCAACAATTCCTTCAGCCTTACCGGAGGGGAAGCGATCAATTACTACTTGTTCGTATACGACCCGAATGACCGTTACCCCTTCGCGCCGTCGGTTCCTTATATCAATCGCCGGAACGACGCATCGTCGGTGTTCTTCTATTCTAATGAAACGAAAACACCATGGATCGAACAAGCGCTGAAGGCCAAAGGCAAAGGCGTGCTCGCGTTGATCGACAGTTTCGGACCGAATGCCGACCAGAAGACGCTGGCCTATCTGCGAGCGGTCAACAGCATCACGAACGGAAGAAACGCCATCGGTGTGCTCATAGCCACGAAGATGGACAAAAAAATCGAAGAAGCTTTCGCCACCGTATCGCTGCCGGAAGGCGGACAGATGTACTTAACCGATTGGAACGACCGCATCCTCGCGTCCACGACGCCACGAATGGGCGAAATCTTGAAGTTCCCGGACAAGCTCGTGACGGGAACTGCGATAGAAGAGACGCTTAGCGCGGTCACGGAAGATTCCATTTACGTCGTGCATACGAAATACGGGATCAACCAGAAGCTCGTCTATACGATCCCGACGCAATCGCTGCTGCAACAGCAGAGCGCGCTTAAGCGGGTCATCCAGTTGATCTCCATCGTCTATTCCGTCTTCGCGATTATCGTCATGATGTATTTCTGGAGATCGCTTATGAGTCCTCTGAGAAAACTGGCGATGTTCGCGCGTTCGCACGAGCCGGGGAAACCGTTGTCCTCTCACCCGACCAGAGACCGCAACGACGAGGTCGGCGTGCTGATCTACTCCGTCCACAACATGGCGAATCGGATCAACGATATGATACACGAGCATTATTCGATGGAGATCAAGCAGAAGGAGTCGCAGCTGCAGCTTCTTTATCAACAAATCAACCCGCATCTGCTGTACAATACGCTTGAAAGCATTTATTGGAAAAGCTCGCTCGAAGGCAACACCGGCTCGGCCGAGATGATCAAAGAGCTGTCCAAGCTGATGCGGATCAGCCTTAGCCGCGGCAGGGAACTCATCGCGATCGAAGAAGAGATCGAGCATGCGAAAGCTTATGCAAGCTTGCAGCAGAAACGTTATGAATACGGATTCACGATCCGGTGGGAGATCGACGATGAAGTTCTTCCGTTCTTGATTCCGAAAATCACGCTGCAGCCGCTCATCGAAAATGCGATCATTCATGGCGTGATCAACATGGGCGAGGATGGCGAGATTGTCGTCTCCGCGAGGGCGGCGGACGATCGCCTCCTGCTCGTGGTGGAAGACAACGGCTACAAAGAAACCGATGTCGCGGCAATCAACCGCATCATTGCGGGAGAACCGTCGGAGTCGTCCTTGGGTTACGGAATCCGGAACGTACATAAGCGTATTCAACTGCATTTCGGCAGCGAATACGGATTGTTTTACGAAGCACGGGATACGGAAGGCGTTCGGGTGATCGCGACGATTCCAAAAAGAACAGAGCCGTGGACGGACGAACATCAATAGGAGGGGGAGCAACCCGATGTACAACATTCTGATCGCGGACGATGAACCGTTGATTTGCAGAGGTCTGGCCAATCTTCTCGATTCTTCGGGACTTCATATTCAGCAGATTTATACGGCTCATAACGGTTACGAGGCTTTGGACTATTTGAAAATGGAATCGATCGATCTGCTCTTGACAGATATCCAGATGGGTGCCATGAGCGGAATCGAGCTGATGCAGCAAGCGAAAATCGTCAAGCCGTGGGTCCAGGTCATCGTCATCTCCGCGCACGAGACGTTTCAATACGCGCAGTTGGCCATGCGTCTCGGGGCCAAGGATTACTTAATCAAGCCGATCAACAGCGAACAGCTCCTCAATTCCGTCCGTCACGTGCTGCTGCACATGGACCGGCCAATGCAGGATCAAGCGGCGCTCCTCTCGGATTTGAGAGACCATTTCCGCATGGATCAGCCCGATCCGAGGAAAATGGACACGCTTAACCGGATCGTGAACGAACCTTCGCTCGAAATGGGCGCGTTAGCGGAGCTTATCGCACTCGAAAAGGAGTGCGGGATCGAATTGCGAGGGCCTTATTACGCAATGATCAAAGTTCGTCTTGATTTCGCATCCGGAGGCAAAACGGGAGGAATTGCCGAACATGATGCCTGGTTGCTGCGGTACGCTGTGCTGAATATCGTGAGCGAGCTGCTCGGCAAGGAATGGAACCACCAATCGTTCTATTCTTCGGAACGCGACGTCAGCGTAATCGTACAGTGGGACGAGATGACTTATGGAGATTCCAGCGTCGATAACATCAACCAGCTCGAGATGATCGGAAGAAGCCTGCATTTCAACATTCGCAAGTATCTCGGCTTCCAAAGCGTCATCGGCATCAGTCAGATTCTGAAAGGCAGGGAGTTTCTGCCGGAACTGAACAACCAGGTGGATAAGGCGATCGTCTGGAACCGGGTCCATCAGGACCATTATGTGTTTTATTTCGGTGATTTCAAGTGGGGGCCGCTCGGCGAGGAGCCGACGGACGAGGATCTTGCCGCGCAGAACAACTTGATCGTGGAGAAGGCCCAGGAATACGTGGTGGCTAACTATGCCCAGAAGGGGCTTACGCTGAACGAGGTCGCGCAGAAAAATCACGTCAGCCCGAATTATCTCAGCTACCTGTTTAAGAAATTCACCGGTACGAACCTATGGGAATATGTCATTAAATTGCGAATGGAAGAAAGCAAAAGGCTGATTATGTCGACCGATCTGCGCCGGTACGAGATTTCCGAGCGAGTCGGATACGAATCCCCGGAGCATTTCAGCAAAATCTTTAAAAAATACTTCGGGATGAGCCCAAGCGAAATGAAGAAGTAAAATTAACTATAATCCGCATAGATACGCACATGTTCGTTTCCCTATCCTTTTTCTACAATAAAGCCTATGGAAAGAAAAAAGGAATGAGGGAGACCTGATGAGCCAATCCACCGCTGTTCCGATCCGTCAATCGGACCCTATGCCCAAGAGAGCTCCCGGTAAGTGGAAAAAGCATGCTTGGGGGTATTTGTTCCTCTTGCCGGCCGTAGTCATTTTTTTCACGTTTCTATGGCTGCCGATCGGGAAAGGAATCGTCTTCAGCTTTTACCACATCGACTTCGTCAAAGGCGATACTTTCGTAGGCTGGGACAACTATGAACGGATTCTTAAAGACCCCGAAGTGGTCGTATCCGTGAAAAATACGCTTTATTATATGATGCTGGGACTCTTGATCGGGTTCTGGGTGCCGATCCTGTTCGCCATCGCCATCTCCGAGATGCGAAGGTTGCAAGGGTTCGCCAGAATCGCCGCTTACTTGCCTTATGTCGTCCCGCTCGTCGTGTTATACGGCTTATGGCGCTGGCTGTACGATCCAGTAGGACCGATCAACGCCGTAATTACGAAGATCGGACTTGAACCCGTCTTGTTCATGACGGACAAAGCATGGTCGATGATCTCGATCGTCATTATGGAGACATGGCAAAGCTTCGGTTCCGCTCTGCTCATCTACATCGCCGCGGTGTCTAGCGTGCCGCGGGATTGGTACGAAGCGGCGGAGATCGACGGCGCGGGAGTATGGCAAAGAATTCGAAACATCACGCTTCCGTCGATCAAAAACCAGATCGTGCTGCTGCTGCTCCTGCAGTTGATCGCGACCTCGCAGAACTTCCAAACGCAATACGCGATGCTCGACGGCGGACCGAACAACACGACGCTGACATACGCGCTGGTCGTCATCCGCTACGCGTTCACGAGGCAGGATTACGGCTCGGCGTCGGCGCTGGGCGTACTGATGTTCCTCGTGCTCAGCCTGCTGGCGATCATCCAATACCGGATGTCCAACAGGAAGGAGGCGTAACGCATGAAAGCAGTCGAGAGAGGAATCATTTCTGATTATGATCTGAAGAAGCCAGGCACAAGAACCGTCTACTATTTAATGGTTTTGACCGTTCTCGTCATGGTATGCACGATGCTGTACCCGATGCTGGTCATCTTCTTTAACGGCGTTAAGCTAAACACGGAAGTCAACTCGTTCCCGCCGACGTTCTGGCCGAACGAATGGCACTTCGAGAATTATCACAATGCCTGGAACTACATCAAGCTGCCGCTATTCGCGAGGAATACGCTGTTTATTTTCGCGGGGAACATGGTCATGACGGTGCTCGTCGTCGGTTTCGCGGCATTCAGCCTGTCGCGAATGGACGTTCCTTATAAGAAGTTCATTCAATACTTTTTCCTGCTGACGTTGTTCATTCCTCCCACGACGTATATCATTCCGAACTTCGTGAACTTGCGCGATCTCGGGCTGATGAACACGTTCTGGGCGTTATGGCTGCCAGCCGGGGCGAACGCATTTTTCCTGCTGCTGCTGAAAACTTTCTTCGACGGCATCAACATGGAGATGTTCGAATCGGGACGTATCGACGGGGCCTCCGAGCCAAGGCTGTATTTCCAGATCGCCTTCCCGCTATCCGTTCCGATCTTCGCGACGCTTGCGATCTTCGTGTTCGCTTCAGCCTGGAACGATTGGTATTGGCCATCGCTCATCCTGTCGAGCGACAAGAGGTATCCGCTTGCGACGGCGATTTATAAGTACGTCATCAACGTGCGAAGATTGGATTTGAACCTGCGGTTCGCCATTCTGACGATGATTACTTTCCCGCCTGTTCTCGTGTTCCTCGTATTCCAGAAGTACATTGTGCGCGGTTTGAATATGGGCGGGGTCAAAGGCTAAAGCCGATCCAACGTATGCGTAAAACTGCACATGATCGAAATAGGAATACACATCGCCTAAGGAAATGCGTTCACATTATGATGAGCGTGTAAGCAAAACACTATTTACGAAAAGGGGATAAATACCATGCGCAAGTTAACAACGGCAATTGCTTGTCTGCTTGTATTCAGCTTGGTTCTCGCCGCGTGTGGCGGCAAGAACAATAGTAACGGTTCATCGTCTCAGCCGCCTTCCTCGGCTTCGAACTCGCCGTCCGAATCTGCTTCGGCGCCGGCCTCCGACACCGGCGACAGCTCGGCGGTCGATCCTACGCAGCTCAAGGCTACGATCAGCATTTATTATCCGACGCCGGACCAGATAGAAAAAAGAGCTTTGGAAGACGACAAAATCAAGCGCTTTAACCAAGTGTTCCCGAACGTTGAAGTCGTGAAAAGCGACTGGCAATACAATCCGAATGAGATCGGTATCAAGATGGGCGCGAACGAAGCGCCGACGCTCTTTAACACGTATGCGACGGAAGGCAAATTCCTCGCGGAGAAGGGCTGGGCAGCGGATATTACCGATCTGTACAACTCTTACGATAAGAAAGACCAATTGAACCCGATTTTGCTCGACCAATTTAACATCGACGGCAAAATCTATGGTATCCCGCAACAAGGTTATGTCGTGGGAACAGTCGTCAACAAAAAGATGATCGAGGACAAAGGCGCGACCGTTCCTCCTCTCAATTGGACTTGGGACGACGTGCTGAACACGGCGAAAGCGGTAGCCGATCCAAGCAAGGGTATTGCCGGGATCGCGCCGATGGGCAAAGGCAACGAAGCCGGCTGGAACTGGACGAACTTCCTGTTCGAAGCAGGTGGCGAGATCCAAGCGATCGAAGGCGGCAAGGTCGTCGCGAAGTTCAACTCCGATGCGGGCTTAAAAGCACTTGAATTCTACAGCAAGCTGAAAGAATCCAATGTCATTCCGGCGGACTGGGCGCTCGGATGGGGCGACGCGGTCGGCGCATTCGCGCAAGGCAGAACGGCGATGGTCATTGCCGGACCGGACGGCCCGCTTGATCAAGGCTTGAACCAAGGCGGCATTAAACCGGAAAACCTGCTCGTTTATCCGATGCCTGCGGCGACTTCCGGCGGCAAGCACACGGGCGTTCTCGGCGGCGACTTCCTTGTCGTCAACCCGAACGCGTCGAAAGATGAACAGTATGCGGCATTCCAATACGCAGTGTTCGATTATTTCTCCGATAAAGGCTTGGAGTCGATCGAAGCGAACATTCAAGACCGGAAGAAAGACAACAAATATTTCGTACCGCCAATCATCCAATACTTCAAGCAAGATTCCGAATATGGCGAGAAAGTAAAAGCCGTATACAACAAATACGACAACGTGTACCAATACAGCGACGAACTGATGGGGCTTCTTGACGGCAAACCGGAAGCGCAGTTCAATACGCAAGATTACTACGCAGCAATGACGAACGTCATTCAAGAAGTATTCTCCAAGAAAAGCGTCAACCTGAAAGCGCAACTCGACGAAGCGGCCAAAACCGTACAATCGAAATTCTTCGATCAGATCAAAGTAGAATAGCACAATATGAGGGTTGCCTTCGGCAAACGAAAGTTTGCAAGGGGCAACCCTCATACATACCTGGAGGAGATTGACATGCTAACAAGTGAAGCGATTTTACCGGATAGACCGGATGATGGCAATGAGAAAGAAACAACTCTATACGGCTCGATCGGAGCCATTCTGCAAGTGGAGCAAGGGGAAGGAACGGTCGTCTTGCGGGGCGAGCGGGCCAGCGTCGCGTTCCGTTACGTCGACGAGCATACGCTGCGCATGAAGCTGTTTTTCGGTGATAATCCGGACATGAGAACGACGCCCGCGATCATGCAGGCGGCGGGGAATGGCAAGATCGAAGTCGAAGAGAGGGACGAGCATATCGTTCTGACGTCGGGGGCGCTGCATGCCGTCGTGAATCCACAGCGTTTCTCGTTGCGCGTATTTGATGCGGAGGGCAGGCTCCTGCTTGAAGAGCTGGAGACCGCATGGGATACGCCGACGAATGTGACGTTCGCGGCCGCCAAGACGAACGAGACCCATTTTTACGGTCTGGGAGAGAAAACGGGTTTCTTGGACAAAAACGGAGAACGGTACGAAATGTGGAACAGCGACGTATTCGATCCGCACGTGCAGGATACGGACGCATTGTACCAGTCGATACCGTTTTTAATGCGTTTCGAATACGGCAAGCCGACATACGGCCTGCTACTTGATAATCCAGGCAGAACCGTATTCGACATGCGATCGCATGAGGATCGGTACACGATAAGCACGCATACAGGAGAGTTGGATTTGTACGTGCTGGGCGGGCCAGGCATTAAGGACGTCGTTCGCAGGCTGACGGATTTGACTGGCAGAAGCTATATGCCGCCCGCATGGTCGATCGGATATCAGCAATCCCGGTACAGTTACATGAGCCAAGAGGAAGTGCTGGAGATCGCCAGAACGTTCCGGCGGAAACAAATACCGTGTGATGTCCTTTATCTGGATATTCACTATATGGACGAATACAGGGTGTTTACTTGGGATTCCAAACGCTTTCCTAGACCGAAAGAAATGATGGCAGAGCTGAAGGAGATGGGGTTCGAAGTCGTTCCGATCGTCGATCCCGGCGTGAAGAAAGACCCGAAATATCCGGTTTATGCGGAAGGCGTTCGGAATGGCTATTTCTGCCGCAAGCTGGAAGGCGACATCTTCATCGGCAAAGTGTGGCCGGGTCTAAGCGCGTTCCCCGACTTCACGGAGGAGGAAGTTTCCCGCTGGTGGGGCGATCTGCATCGTTTCTATATCGAGCACGGCATTAACGGGATCTGGAACGACATGAACGAGCCTTCCGTCTTTAATGAGTCGAAGACGATGGATCTTGATGTCTTGCACGGCAACGGCGGAGATCCGAAGACACACGAAGAATGGCACAATCTGTATGGGTTCCTGATGTCCAAAGCGACCTTCGAAGGCATGAAACGGGGGATGGGCGGAGAACGTCCTTTCGTGTTGACCCGAGCGGGATATGCCGGCATTCAGCGTTATGCGACCGTATGGACGGGCGATAACCGGAGCTTCTGGGAGCATATGGCGATGAGCATTCCGATGGTGCTGAATCTAGGCATGTCGGGCATCGCTTTCGCTGGACCCGATGTCGGTGGTTTCTCCCATCATTCTTCAGGAGAATTGGTCGCCAGATGGACGCAGTTGGGCGCTTTGATTCCGTTCTTCCGCAACCACAGCGCGATTGATACGCGCCGTCAGGAGCCCTGGTTGTTCGGCGAACAAGTCGAATCGATCTGCCGGGAGTACATCGGTTTGCGTTATCGACTGCTGCCTTATCTGTATTCGTTGTTCTACGAGGCTCACCAGACGGGCGTGCCGATCGTGCGGTCGCTCATCATGGAATATCCGGAGGATCGGGGTGCGTATAACATCTGCGATCAATTCCTGCTCGGTTCGTTCCTCCTCGCAGCCCCCATCTATCGCCCAGGCGTTCGTTCGAGAGCAGTCTATTTGCCAGAAGGCATCTGGTACGACTATTGGACGGGAGAACGTCACGAAGGGGGACGCTCGATATTGGCCGACGCTCCGCTGGAGAGAATGCCCCTGTACGTCAAAGCCGGAGCGGTAATTCCCGAAGCTCCGCTGCGGCAATGGACCGGGGAAGCGAGCGACGAGCCCATTCGTGTGCAAGCGTACGCGGGAGCGGACGGGACGTCCGAAAGCCGATTCACGCTGTTCGAGGATGACGGCCGCTCGTACGATTTCGAGGCGGGGAAATACCGGTTGCGGGAATTCCGCCTAACGGAAACGAACGGGCAAGTGCGGTTCACTTGCGAATGCTCACATGATGGATTGTCCGGCGGACGCGAGTTGTCTCTTGTGTTTAATCAAGCTGCCGGAGAGCCGGCCGGAATCGAAATATCCGGCGATGCGGAAATCGGCGCATGGACGTATGACAGTGCGAATCGACAATTGCAAGTGACTGTCAGAGCGGCGAATTCCTTTGAATTGACCATTCGATGATCGGAGGGCGGGAAGTGTTATGCGAGTTCGTCATGCGAGGACGATATGGATCACGGCCGGAGCGGTACTCGTGCTGCTGGCCGCCGTGGCCTATTTTTTTCTGAATTCTCCGCTCGGCGCCAAGGCGAGCTTTAAGAGCAAGGACGGCTTGCTCGTCGTCAGCCGCGCGAATCTCGAGATGGCGTTCCGCTCCGACAATGGGGCGATTGCTTACCTCAAGAACAAGGCTTCCGGACAGGATCTGACGCTGGGTAACCGCGAGTCGGCGCTTTGGTGGGCTTTCCTCGAGGACGATTCGTTCGAGAATGGCCAGAAGGCGCAGGCGTTCTCCTATGATTGGAGCTCTCGCAAGGGGGAGTTGACGCTTCATTACGACGGACAAATCAAGGTCGACGTCACGGCTCAGTTCGCGGAAGACAACCGGATCTATCTGCAAGCGAAGATCGACAACCAGGCGGATCGGCCGATCAAGTCGTTCCGGTTTCCTTACGAGTTGAAGGTCGAATCGAACGGCGTCAAAGACGCGCTGCTGCCGATGCTGCCGGGCGTTAAGCTGAGAGACGCCTTTTTCAAGGAGAGCAATTCGTTTCAAGACCAGTACCCCGGCGTTATGTTCGCTTCCTATTTAGGTTTGCGCACGAGCGGCGGCGAATTGGCCGTATTCGACCTGAATGGTGCGGTCACGGCGACGACGGAGCTCGGATTCAAGAACCAGGTGGACGACAAAGGGAAGACGGGCATCGTTCATAACTACAAAACCTGGATCGAGCCGAAAAAAACGTGGAGCAGTCCAACAGTCGTGCTGGAGACAGGAGATTATGAGGCAACGATCGCGAGCTATCGCGAGTTGAACAAGATCGACGAATACCGCTCGTTGAACGACAAGCTCGGCGATAAGAAAACGGCGTACTTCGAGCTTCCTTTTTACAAAACGGATATTTCCGCGATCAAGGACGGCAGTTGGAGCAACCTGACGACGAATATCGTGGATAAAATGAACTATAACGGCGTTATTCATCTCGTCGGGTTTCAAAAAGGCGGACATGACGAGAACTATCCGGATTTCATGCCGCCGGATCCGCAGTGGGGCGGGCAGAAGGCGTTTCAAGCTTTCATTCAGGCGGCGAAGAGCAAGGGCAACCTTGTCGTTCCCTATACGAACATGAGCTGGTGGGGAGACAAGTCGCCGACTTTGGCGAAACTGCCGGAAGGAACGACGATGGAGGATTTGATCGTCCTCAAGGATAATAAGCAGATTACTAAAGAGGATTACGGCAAACATAGCGGTTATGTCGTCAATACGGGCCATCCGTTCTTCTTGCAGAGAATAGCGGAAGAGCATCAGAAGCTGTTGGACGGCGGGTTTGACGGCATTTTCGAGGATCAGTGGGGCATTCGCAATTCTCCGTACGAGTATAACGCGACGATTCCGGACGGGACCGACCCTTCCAACGCCTATTTCAAGGGCGTCCGCAATTATGTCGGGTGGATTAGTCACAAGTTGTATATGGAGGATGGAACGGATGTACTCGCGGACGGCGCGGTCGGATTCATGGGCTCCAACTACCTGTGGGACCAGCTCGGCTATCGCAAGAATACGGCGACTTACGCGGACTATTACCCGATGTCCGGCATGCTGCTGCGAGACAAGGTGATGCAGTACCAGCACGATCTGGCCGCCGAGACGATGACGGACGATCCCGACATGCTGCGCTGGAATCTGGCGATGGGATACAACCTGAGCGCGGATTTCTTTAATGGCGTTGCCAATCCGTGGATCGACATGACGGCGATCATGCAGAAAAATATATTGTCCCAGTACGGCGATTCGCTCGTGAAGAAATTCGAGGACATCGCTTCGAACGTAACTCGGACGGACTTTGGCACATACGCGGTGACGGCGAACTGGAGCAAAGACGTTGCTTTCGTGTTGAATGAGGCTACGCTGCCACCAGGCGGTTACGAGGTGTCAGCTGCCGATGGCAGCAGGAGAGCGGGGAGTTATTCGCGCCTGAACGGTCTAGATCTCGATCAGGGAGAGCACCACCTGATCGAGATTCGCGGGAAGGACACGGTCCGGGTCTATCAGCCGATCGGCGCGGATACGACGCTTCGTATCGCCGCTGGCAAGGACTGGCCGCACGCAGTCGCGGCCGCTTACCAGGCGAACGGGGCGAAGATCGCCGATCTTATGGTGAAGGAAGAGCCCGGCTACGCCGAGTTCGATTACGTAGGCGTGATTAAGGGAACCAAAATTGCTTATGTGGAGCTGTCGTCTTCCAAGGAAGCCAGCAAGGCGACCGCGACGTTCGAGAAGATCAAGGCGATGACGAACATCGCGCTGGGCGCGAAAGCGTTCGCGACCTCGAAGACGGCGGATGCGTTCCCTCCGGAGCTCACAGTCGACGGCGATCCTTATACGTATTGGGAAAGCACGGCGAAGCAGTTCCCGCAGTCGCTGACGCTCGATCTCGGCGAGGAGAAGCCGATCTCCAAGCTGATTTTGCGGCTTCCGCCGCAAGATGCGTGGGAGGCACGCGATCAGACGATCGAGGTGCTCGTAAGCGCGGACGGGGAGTCATTCACGTCGTTGCTGGCGCCGAAGGCGTACACTTTCGATCCGAAGCAGGAGAACGTGGTCGAGATTTCGCTCGGAGACGCGAAAGCCCGATTCATCCGGCTGACCATCACGGATAACACCGGTTGGCCTGCTGCCCAAATTTCGGAGTTCGAAGTATATTGACGAATTTTGACCGAATGGACGGAAAGCCGTCGCGCCTTGTCGCGGCGGCTTTTTTGCACATCGCGAGGACGTAAAATCCCTCCTATTTCCTATAAAAATACACATCGTTAGGAAGCGATTTCCAATCTATGATAAAGAGGCAGAAGGCGTTTACATTTCATAGGGAGGATCGTTCATGAAGCGGTTAAAGATCTCGTTTATGCTCATCCTGGCTTTGATGTTGATCGTATCGGCTTTCCCGGTCTACGCGGACACACCGCAAGGAGGAGGGGAGTCATCGGGCGGGGGCACGTCGTTCGCAGGCGGCTCGGAGTACGTCCGCTTGAAGAACAGATGGCAAAACAATTATTTGTACGAAAGTTCGGACGGTATCGTCCGGTACGGGGCAACGAGAGCGGACGATCGCTCGTCGCACTGGAAGCTCGAAACGGCAGGTTCCGCGATCAGACTGAAAAACCGGGCTACGGGACATTACATCGCGGTTACTCCCAGCATGCAGCGGAGCGATCCGCTAAGGGCAACGGAGGTGACGGTTAGCACGCCGGACGATCAGTGGCTGATCGAAGCGTCCAACCGGTCGGGCTTTTACGTCATCAAAAACGCGCGCGATCCATCTTCGAATTACGTCATTCACGAAGAGGATCAGCGCGGTTACGCGCAGTACAGCAACGACATTAACGTTACGTTCGAGAGCCCGCAATGGGCCGTAGAGCCGGCGGAGGACGCGGTTCCGGTTCGGCTGGTCAACCAGTTCAAGGTCGGTCAATATTTGTACGAGGATCAAGATGGCTTCGTGAAATACGGCGAAGTGCCGGCCACCGATCCTTACTCTCACTGGTACTTGGACGAGCTGTCCAATCCGGGAGACGGTACGAAGACCGTTCGCATGCGCAACCGGGCGACGGGACACGTCATCACGCAAGGGGTAGATTGGGAACAGATCAAGGCTCTGCCCTACGTTCCGGGAACTCCGGCTAAGAGCTCTTGGACGATGTCCGCGCCGGATGCCTCGGTGACGAAGGTCGTTTATTTCCAGAACGTCGAGGCGGCGCAAGAGTCTCCTCCGCTAACTTACGTACTGAATACGCAATTTCCGGACGATGTCAACGCGAGGTCGAACAGTTGGGCACAACCGACATGGGGAAGCTCGCTGTGGGGAATAGAGGCGGCAACGGACGCGGCTCCTCGAAGGATCCACAACTTCACCTCGGGAGACTTCGGCGTCGATTACTTGCATGAACAAAACGGATCCGTCCTGGTAGGCGCCCTGGACAAGGGGAACAAGGCGATCGCTTCCTCCTATCTATGGTTTCCGGAAGAATACGACGGCGGTAAACGGCTTCGTAACCTCGCGACGGGTCGCTATATAGCCGACGTCGGGATAGCAGGAGGGCCGGTGCTGGCGCTGGACGAAGGAGCGGGTGACGGAACGGACCGATGGACGATTCGGCCTTCCGAGGATTACGACGATTACGTCTCCGTTCAGAACGCGGTTTATTCGAATCATTATTTGCATATGACGACATCTCCGGGCATTGCCCAGGCCGGAATCGTCGATCCGGATTCGAAGCCGGCGCAATGGCTGTTCGAGGATCCGGCGTTCGCGTCGGACGGCGAGCAGATCTACGTCCGGATCGAGAACGTCTGGCAGCCGTTCGTGCTGTACGAGGACGCGAACGGGCAGCTCAAGTACGGCAACGCTTTATTGAACGACGAGCGTGCCCAATGGGTCATCGAACGTTACGAGGGACGCAAAAGGATCAAAAACCGGGCGACGGGGCATTACGTTAACTTGGGCTCGGCTCCCGCCGGCCGGATCGGCGTAAGCGGAGGAGACGCGACCGGGCTCGAAGCCAGATGGATCATCCAGGACGTCGGAAACGGGGTCAAGCTGATCCAGAGCTTGTCGGACCGGACGGACGGCGGCGGGCAAAACAAATACATCAATCTCCAAAATCTCAATAAGTTCGCGGAATATGCCGTCATTAATCCAGGGTGGAGCAGTCCGCGCTGGCGGTTCGTGCTCGTGAAGGATCCCGAACCGACGAATTTCCGCTTTAAAAACAAACAAAGCGGGCAGTACCTGTACGAGGCCTATTCCGGCGGAGAGTCGGGGCAATTAATGTTCGGCGATCTTCCGGCAAGCGACCGAAGCTCGGTCTGGTTTAAGGAGGACACCGGGGACGGCGTCGGGACGTATCGGTTGAAAAACCTGGCTAGCGGCAATTACGTCTCGATGGAGCATTTCGCCGCGGGCGGACACGAGACGGAGGAAGCTCCCGACGTGCCGCTCCAAACGATCAAGACGATCTATCCGGTTTGGGGCAGCGTGAAGTGGTACGTTCAGCCTGCGCCGGACGTTACCTACGCGAACATACGAAGCGGCTGGACGGGCGAGCATTTCGTCTACGCCGACGCGTCGGGAGCGGCGAAGGTGCGCAAAAACGCGGCCGATAGCGGCGACGCGCAATGGCTGGCGGAAGCGGTCGATCTCCAAGCTCCGTTGCCAACGGGCGACATTCGGATCAAAAACGTCGCGAACGGTCAATATTTGTACGAGAACGGCAGCGGAGTCGTCATGTACGGTGCTCTCGCGGCCGACAACGGATATTCCCACTGGAAGATCGTATCGGAGAATGGCTACGAGAAGCTAGTGAACCGGGTAACGGGGCACGCAATCCGGGCCGAAACGTCTAGCCGGATGATCGAGAGCAAGCAGCCGGGCGGTGCTGCCGATCCGGGTTACCTCTGGAAGCTGCAGGCGACGCCGGACGGCGCGAATTACACGATTCGCAGCGCGAAGGAGGGCATCGACGACGAACTGATCAACGTACAGGGAGGCGCGGGCTTCGCGGAGAGAGGGCTGTACCCGAGCTCGTTCGGCTCTGTTCGATGGACGTTCGAAGCGGCCCCCGACGCATTCACGACGCCGCCTTGGAACGCGGATCGCAACGTCAATACGACGACCCCGATCCAGGACGACACGAATTACGTCCGGATTCTCTCCCACGCGGGAGCGAACGGGGGAAGCCGGACATTGACGATGACGAACGGCAAGCTGCAGTTCGGTTCGGCGAATCGAACGGACGAGTCCGCGCAATGGCTGCTGCGCGACTTTAACGGCCGGAAGCTGCTCCAGAACCGTGCGACTGGAGGGTACGCGACGATCGGAGACGCGGGCGACGGTGCCTTGAACGCGCAATGGACGGTCGAGGAACGGCTCGGCTACCGTATTCTTCGCAATGCATCGCAAGCGTCGGGCAGCCTAATCGCGCAACCGCTGGGCGTTTCGTACGGGACTTCTCCGAACGCGAACGATTCGATGTGGACGTTCGATCCGGTCATCTCCGACGTCAAGTACGAAGCGGAAGACGCGTTCGTCGGAGCAGGCGTGCGAATCGGAAACGCGGCCGAAGCGGCGGGCTACTCCGGCGCCGGTTACGCGTACAGCTTCGTGAACGACAAAGGCAAAGTCAGCTTCGCGGTGCGCGCCCAGGCAGGCGGCACATACGAGACGGCGATCCGGTATCGCAATCCGGGCGAAGCCTCCGTGCTTAACCTGATCGTGAACGGTTATGCGGCCGTGCCGCTGGAGCTGCCTTCGGCGGACAAATGGACGGACGCGGTCGTGAAAGTCGAGCTCCGCCGCGGCATGAACTCTCTTGCGCTCCAGGTGGCGACTCCGGGGACGAGCGACGACGTCGCGATCGACTACGTGATCGTGCGCGGCAGCGTCAACAAAGACTACCGCGGAGCGACGCTGCCGTACACGACGTACGAGGCGGAGCAAGCGGTGACGAATGGGGAGATTCTCGGGCCATCCCGCGCCTACTTGGACGTTGCGTCCGAAGCGTCGGGCAGGCAAGCAGTCCGCTTGAACGCTGCCGGGCAATACGTGGAGTTCAAGACGGCCGAGGCGGCCAACTCCATCGTCCTGAGATTTTCGATGCCGGATAGCGCGGCCGGGACGGGAATCGAGGACGATCTGGCGCTTTACGTGAACGGACAGCTTCGCCAGCAACTGAGGCTGAACTCCAAGCATGCCTGGGAGTACGGCAGCTATCCGTGGTCGAACGATCCGAACCAAGGCAGCGGCCACCGGTTCTTCGACGAGATGCATGCGCTGATCGGCGACGTTCCCGCGGGGGCAACGATCCGGTTGCAGAAGAACGAAGGCGGGGCCGCAGATTATATCGTGATTGATCTCGCCGACTTGGAGCAAGTGGACGGTCCGTATGCCCGGCCGGCCGGGTTCCTGTCGATCGAGGATTACGGCGCGTTCGCGAACGATGGCGTCGACGATTCGAAGGCGCTCAAGGATGCGATAACGAAAGCGAAGGCGCAAGGCAAGGGCGTATGGATTCCGGCCGGGACATTTGACTTCGGAGACGAGCTGATCGTGCTGGACGACGTGACGATCCGCGGCGCGGGTATGTGGCATACGACGCTTAAGAAAGCGAAGTTCTTCGGCCGGGGCGACAACGTGCAGGTGTACGACTTGCTCGTCGACGGCGATCTGAATGTGCGCGACGACGAAGCAAGCACGCACGCGTTCGAAGGCGCTTTCGGCCTAGGCTCGGTCATCCAGAGCGTCTGGGTCGAGCATTCGAAGACGGGTCTCTGGCTTACGAGGCCGAAGAACGGAACGGAATTGACCGAAGGGCTGTACATGATGGGGCTCCGCCTGCGCAACTTGATGGCGGACGGCATCAACTTCTGCGTCGGAACGAGCGACAGCTTGTTGGAGCAGACCGACATTCGATATCCGGGAGACGACGGCATCGCGATGTGGTCGGCGGAAGGGATGGCGAGCATCAACAACACGGCGAGGTTCAATACGGTGTCGTTGCCTTGGCTGGCGGACAATATCGTCGTGTTCGGCGGCAGGGACAACAAGATCCAGGACAACATCGTCAAGGACACGATCGTGAACGGAGCGGGCATCGCGGTGTCCACCCGGTTTAACCCGGTGCCATTCTCTGGGACGACCGTCGTCGAGCGCAATACGCTTATTCGGACGGGAAGCTACGATACCGGTTTCGGACTGAATCTGGGCGCGATCTGGCTGTTCGCGGACACCAAGGATCTGAACGGCGGCGTGATCGTGCGCGACAACACGGCAATCGACAGCTCGCACGGCGGGTTGTTCCTTCAAGGCCCTAACGCGCTAGATAACGTTATTTTGCGGAATAACGTCTTGGACGGAGTCGGGACGAACGGCATCGAGGCGTCGAGCGACGCTAAAGGCGAGTTGGTATTGGATAACCTGATCGTGCGCGGCGAACAGGTCGCACTGACCGGCACGTTACCGGGCGGTCTTGCCTTGACCGAGACGGGTGAGGGAATCGCTCCGAACGGGCCGAAATACCGGGCGACCTTGAACGGCGGCGCGGACAACGTTCTTCGGCTCGTCTCCGGCGGATCGGGCACGTTGCGCTTCTGGAAGGACAGCACGGAAGTGACCTCCAGATCCGCCGTGAGCGTCGAACCGGTCGGAATCGCTTCCGTGCAGGCGAACGGATCGATTCGCGGCAACGCGGTCGGTCATGCTCTTCTTACCTTAGATGAAGGCGGTCACAAACGAATCTACACGCTTGAAGTGGTTCCATCTTCGGGTAGCGGATCTTCCGGAGGAAGCGGAAGAGGATCGACCGTTCCCGTTCCGAGTGGCTTCGCGGCGAACGACGCGAAGCTGCTGGAAGCCGTGAAAGCCGCGGTAGCCGGCGGGAAGAAGACGGTCGAGCTCGACGCGGGAGCGGACCAAGCCGGCGGCAAGCTGCCGCTGACGGTAGCGGCTCTTCGGAAAATCGCTTCGGAACACCCCGACTTCGTCCTGCTCGTGAAAAACGGCAACGCGTCCTACGCGTTCCCGGCCGATCTGATCGGCCGTCTGCTGAACGACGCGGGTCTCGCGGACGACGCGGAAGCGGTATGGACGTTCGCGATCGGTGCGCCTTCCAACGAGAAGGTTGACAAGGTGAAGGAGCAAGCGAAGAAACAAGGCTTGACGCTCGTCGGGGAGCCTGTCGAGTTCTCCGTGACCGTCTCTCGGGACGGCAAGACGGTGAAAGAGTTCACGCACTTCGGAGGAACGTACGTGGAGCGGACGATCGTGCTCGACCGCGGCCTTCCGGCCGGCGTGCCGGCAGCGTTCTACTACGACGAGAAGACGGGAACGCTCGTCTACGTGCCGGCCAAGTTCGCCGCTCGGGACGGGAAAACGACGGTAACGATTCTAAGCCCGGGGAACAGCGTATACGCGGCGGCGGTTGCGACGTACCCGAAATCGTTCGCGGATACGAAGGGCCATTGGGCCGAGGAAGCGATCGCCGCGCTGACGGCGAAGACGATTCTGAACGGTGTATCCAAGGCGGAGTTCGCTCCGCGCAAACCGGTGACGCGGGCCGAATTCGCCGCAATGCTCGTGCGGGCGCTCGGTCTCCGCGACGGCGGAGCTCCGGCGGCCTTTGGTGACGTGAAGCCGGGAGCCTGGTATGCCGATCCGGTACGGATCGCGGCCCAATACTGGATCGTCGAAGGAAGCTCGGACGGAACGTTCCGTCCCGGCGCTACGATTACCCGGGAGCAGATGGCGGTCATGGTCGCCAGGGCGTTGGCGTTAAGGCCGTCCGCCGGACCGGCCAAAGACCTTCCGGCTCTGCGGGACAAGGATAAGCTGCAATCATGGTCGAAGGAGGCGGTCGACGCCGTTCTTCGCGCCGGCATTATGGAAGGCAAATCTTCCGGCTTGTTCGCGCCGGGGGATTCCGCCACCCGCGCGGAAGCCGCCGTTCTTCTGGAACGGTTGCTGAAGGCGATGGATTTGATTTAATGGCAAGTCGACCGTGAGAGACGGCGAGGGGAAAGACATTCCCTCGCCGTCTTTTGTGCGCCATGCATGGCGATTAACCAGGCGGTGAGTACAGCCTGCCAATGGTGGGGCGTCGGAACAAGCTGAAGCTTGACCTCAAAATGGGGCTGCGTGCGTCTGCAGTCCGGCGAAACCTATCTAAATCGTGCAAAATGGGGCTGCGTGCGTCTACAGTCCGGCGAAACCTAACTAGATTGTGCAAAATGGGGCTGCGTGCGTCTACAGTCCGGCGAAACCTAACTAGATTGTGCAAAATGGGGCTGCGTGCGTCTGCAGTCCGGCGAAACCTAACTAGATTGTGCAAAATGGGGCTGCGTGCGTCTGCAGTCCGGCGAAACCTATCTAAATCGTGCAAAATGGGGCAGCGTGCGTCTACAGTCCGGCGAAACCGAATTGCAACCATCCCTTCGAGCTCGCCGATCGGGACTTAGTTGTATTTTGTGCACTTATATCCGTCGATTGTATGGAGTATCACATCGCTAGTTGTACTACGTACACTTAATTGCGCTCCTACTCCCCTGGTTCCCCGCAAACCCCAAAATTAGTTGCACAAAATGCAAGTAATTGCTTCGCACGCTTGAATTTCTGCGAATTAGTTGTACGTCCTGCAACTAATCGCCGCCGCTATTATCGCATGACTCATCCCACTCCGCCATACTCCGTTTCAATCTTGTCCACCCCGGCATATTCTGATCTATCACCGGCAACTTTAGGGGAGGGACCATACATGCAAATCCACGCCGGAGCCGTCGTGGTCTTGCTCGGAGCGGCGTTTACTTTTTCCTTCGGAATTTGGAACGAATCGCTGGCTTTTTTACTAGTACTGATGGCGATCGATTATTTCACCGGAATCGCGGCGGCAGTCAAGGAAGGGAGTGGACTGAACAGCAACATCGGTTTCTGGGGGTTGTTCAAGAAAGGGCTGATTCTGCTCATTATGATCATCGCCCACCGCTTGGATGCTATGCTGGGAGCCGACGTCGTCATGGGCAGCGCGGTCTTTTTCTACATCGCCAACGAACTGCTGTCCATTATCGAAAACTACGGAAGACTGGGCCTTCCCTTACCGGACAGGCTCAAACGAATCGTACTCGTGCTGCGAGACCGTGCCGGGGAGGACGACGCCACCACCGGTACCAAAGGCGGCAAGCCGTAACCTTTAAACGGCAACTATCCGTAATTCATGCGGCCGGGAAGGCGGTGAAATACGGTTTTTTTGTTTTGGCCGGTCTATGGCAATAATGATGAGGAAGTCATTTCTCTACGTTAGAGAGGATGGTCAGCCAATGAGACTGGAAAGCGGTACGAGCGTCATACTTCGGGTGGAAATGGACAAACAGGTCGTAACTTTCGGTGAGCTCGTTTCTTTAATCGGCCGGCAAGGGGGAGACATTGTAGCGATCGATGTCATTCAGCCTGGCAGGAAAACGGAAATCCGCGACCTTACGGTGAGCGTTGCCGAACCTTCGATCGTCGAGACAATGGCAAGCGCTGTAAGGGAAATGAAGGGCATTCATCTCGTGAACGTCTCCGACCGCACGTTTCTGCTCCATCTCGGCGGGAAAATCCAGATCCGATCCAAGGTGCCGATCAAAAATCGCGACGACCTGTCCCGCGTCTACACGCCCGGGGTTGCCAACGTCTGCCTGGCTATCCGCGATGACATCAACAAATCGCATTCCCTGACCATACGTAGAAATACAATCGCGGTCGTATCCGACGGAACGGCCGTACTTGGCCTCGGAGACATCGGTCCGCATGCGGCGATGCCGGTCATGGAAGGCAAAGCGATGCTATTCAAGGAATTGGCGGGGGTGGATGCATTCCCGATCTGCCTAGATACGAAAAACACGGAAGAGATCATCGCCATCGTACAGGCGCTGGCCCCGACATTCGGGGGAATCAATCTGGAGGATATCTCGTCCCCTAGATGCTTCGAGATCGAACGTAGACTGAAGGAAACGCTCGATATTCCCGTATTCCACGACGACCAGCACGGAACGGCCGTCGTGCTGCTTGCCGGACTGATCAACGCGTTGAAAATCGTCGGCAAAGATATTCGCGACATTAAGATTGTCGTATGCGGCATCGGGGCCGCGGGAATCGCCTGTACCCGTATGCTGCTCGCGGCCGGCGTTACCCGGCTTGTCGGCGTGGATAAGGAAGGGGCCATTCATCGCGATATCCGATACGATAACGAGGTATGGAACGAATACGCCCGCGTGACGAACCCGGACAACGAGAAAGGCCGTTTGGCCGAGGTCATCGAAGGCGCGGACGTCTTTATCGGTCTATCAAGGCCGAGGCTGCTCTCGAACGAGGACGTTCGGAAAATGAATCCCGATCCGATTGTGTTCGCGATGGCGAATCCCGATCCCGAGATTTCTCCTGAAGAAGCTGGATCATATGTGCGCGTATACGCGACAGGCCGTTCCGATTTCCCGAACCAGCTCAACAACGTGCTTGCCTTTCCGGGAATATTCCGCGGCGCTCTGGATGCCCGTGCTACGGCGATCACGGAAGCGATGAAGCTGGCCGCTGCGCAGGCCATCGCATCGATCGTAACGCCGGAAGAGTTAAACGAGGAATACATCATACCCAGCGTATTTAACGATAAAGTCGTGCCGGCCGTTCGCAGAGCTGTCGTTCAGAAAGCGATCAACGACGGCGTGGCGCGCAAAGTTCCGAGCGATTTCCGCAATCTCGATTAAGGGTCGTCGGGGACGAAAACCCCTTTTTACAAAGATGTTCATCAATTTGTCATAAGTTTTATCGGAACTTTTGTGACAAATGCTTGAGTTCGATCGCTTGTATTAGGTAAAATATGAGGTAGACATTTTGTAGGAAGCAGGGGAGCAGACGATGCATAAATGGATTATGTCCGCATTGGTGACGATCGCGTGCGCAATGGGGGTATACTTGCTGGCGACCGGACTGCCGGAGAGACCCAAGGAAGAGAAATTGGCGGAAGGCCAAGAACTTCTGAAAATCAAAGCCACGAACTTTGAATTCGATCAAGCGGAATACCATGTCAAAGCGGGAACCACTTATAAAATCAAGTTCTCCAATACCCTCGGCACCCACGGCATCGAATTCGTAGGTTTGGGAATCGACCTTACCAAGGACAATCCCGATACCGAGTTTACGTTCGATAAGCCGGGCGAATACGAGCTGCACTGTTCCATCATGTGCGGTCAAGGTCACGCCGGAATGAAGTCCAAACTGATCGTCGAGTAACGAAAGAAGGAGCCGCAAGGGCTCCTTTTCCACGATTAGGCATGTCGTCCGGATCTGGTGCGGGCTATGCCCAAATCTCCCAGGTAACCGATGAGTGCCCAACTGAGCACGGTGAGGACGTACATAAACCATACATTCACTCTATGCATATCCGTGAACAACTCGACGAACCACATCGGGACGCTGAACATCATCAGAAACAGATTGTGGGGATCGTAACCGCTCACGTTAAAAAGGCAAAGAGCAATGCTGAGCAAAACGCAAATTCCGGTAAGGGGATAACGCATAACATGGCGGACTCCCTTCGACTGGTCTTTAATCGTAGTATGCTCGGCGCTTTAACACCTCATGTTAAGAAAGGATTGGGAAAATATGATTACGCATATCGTATTGTTCAAGCTCAAAGATCGCAGCCCGGAAAGCGTTGAAGCGACAGCGCAAGTGCTTCGCGATATGGAAGGAAAAATCGACGTATTGCGGTTTCTCGAAGTAGGCAAGGACGTCATTCACTCGGATCGTTCTTATGATATCGCTTTGTACACGAAATTCGACTCCCTGAACGATCTTCAAGCCTATCAGGTTCACCCGGTACACCAGAAAGTGATCGAGCATATGACCGCGGTTCGCGAAGCGTCGGTCAGCGTCGATTACGAAAGTTAAGATGATGATCCTTGCGCAGAAAGATCCGGCCAATATGGGCGACGTGTATCAAATGGCGACTTACACGATTCTCATTCTGATTAGCGCCGTGATTATGGTAGTTTGGCTGAAAAGAAGAGGTCGCAACAAAAAGAAATAGCAGGGGGAAAGCCACCCGATGTACGACGTAAACGTAGAGTATATTCGCAAACGTCTCGCCTGCCTGCCAGAGCTTGCCCAAGCTTTATCCGCCGCAACGGTGTCCTGGTCCGGCAGCCTGATGGAAGGCTTGGCTCAGGAAAGAGCATTGCATCTGGCCGCGGAAATCGCGACGGATGTCGGACATGCAATGATCGATGGTTTCATCATGCGAGACGCCAGCAGCTACGAGGATATCATCGATATTATCGCGGAAGAAGGGGTCGTAACCGGGGAAGTGGCCGGTCCGCTGCGCAGTCTCGTTCTGCTGCGGAAGACGCTCGTTCAAGATTACGACAGTTGGCAGAGGAACGAGCTTCACCCGCTAACCGCCGAGCTGCCGCGAGTGTTGATGGGATTCTCGGATCAGGTTCAAGCCTATTTGCAGCGAGAGCTGATTTAAAAAATACGGTTCTGCCGCGCTTTTGAGCGGCGGGACCGTTTTTTTGTGTTTGTCCGATGTGTCAAGACGGGCCGTCACTTCTTATAATGAATTAACCGCATGGGCATTCGCCCGGATTACGCGGCGGACGGAGGGGAAGCGGATGGCATGGCAAGTTGCGGGTTACGCGTTTGCGGCGGCGATAGTGATCGTTGCGACGGCGATCGTAATTTTCATCTCGGCGCTGTTAAGATCGATCGGCAGATTAGATCGGGCCGTAACCGTCGTTAGCGAGGAAGCGGAAGTTTCGTTGCAAAAATGCGCGAATCTCGCAGACGAAGCCAAGGATGCGATCGCGGTATCCAGGAAGAGCCTTGAGGGTTTCGTTGTGCTCGCGGAGGGGGCGAGAGCGCTCGGAAATTCGGCTCGCGCGACAGCGCGTACGGCAGCACAGGTTACGGAGATGTACCGTGAATTTCTAGCCTCACCATTTAGCAACCAAGATGGAGATCATGAGCATCATGCGGGCTTTAAGTCGGAGTTGGCCGAGGTTTTCCGCAAGTTATGGACCGATTGGACCCAACGTCCCGGCAGAAGCTGATTTCCCCATAAGTCACCGCGGTCTGGGAACGAATGCTGACCCATTATAAGGAGTGTGACAGGAAATGCCAAACAAAAAAACCGTGGCAACGTTTTTATTGGGAACTGTGACGGGAGGCGTTACCGCGCTGCTGCTTGCGCCTAAATCGGGACGCGAACTTCGCGGAGACATCTCCGAAACCGCTCATAAGGTTGGAGAGAAGACAACCCATATAAGTCGCCAAGCCAGCGCGGCCGTTCAATCGTTCGCGAAGAGAGCGGCTGAATTATTCGCCGATGCCAGAGCCGCAGCCGATGAGGACGTAGTAGATGTCCAAACGAGCGTGAATGCCGACTTTGTCGACGCGATCGTAGTTACAGAAGACGAATCGGAGGAAGCTGCAGACGTCGTCTAGCTTTCGGGAGAAGAGATGCTCTATTCGGTAAATGATCCGGTTTGCAAAGGCAAGGCCGTCCGCTCCCGCCGGACGGCCTTTGCTTTTTCGGTGATTTGTCCCGATTGCTTCCATAACCCGTCCTCCTTTAAGCTAATATCAGGTACCTTTTGAATGATGTTCTCATAAAGTATGTTGATACGAACTCAAGATCCATGTAGAAAGCGGTGTTTCTGTGCAGCAAGCAATCGCTGTCCTTGACTCCGGCGTAGGAGGCCTGACCGTCGTCAAAGAAGTGATGCGCCAGCTTCCTGATGAGAGAATTCTGTATTTCGGCGACACCGCAAGAACGCCCTACGGTCCAAGAGCACCGGAAGAGATCATCGCATTTACCCGGGAAATCGTCGATTATCTCGTGCAATACGGCCCGAAAGCGATTGTCATTGCCTGTAATACCGCTACGGCTGCCGCATTGGAAGATATTCGAGAGCGGGTTAACTTGCCCGTGATCGGAGTGATCGACCCGGGCGCCCGGGCTGCCGTCAGTCTGACCCGTACCGGAGTCGTCGGCGTCATCGGCACGGAAGGAACGGTGAAGAGCGGCGCATACGAAACGGCGTTAAAGCGTTTATCACCTCAGGTGAAGATTATCAGCCGAGCTTGCCCGTCTTTCGTACCTTTGGTCGAAGATGGAAATTTCCGGTCGGAAGAGACGTTTCGAACGGTAGCGGAATCGCTGAATCCGCTGCACGACTATGCGATGGATTGCTTAATTCTTGGATGCACGCATTATCCGTTCCTAGCGCATTGCATTTCGGAGGCAATGGGTCCCGAAGTGTTGTTAATCAATTCCGCAGAGGAAACCGCGCGAGAAATTCAAGCGGTATTAAGCGAGATAGGGAATCTTGCGGAGAAAGAAGAATCCCCCGCCCATCATTTCTTCTGCAGCGGAGATCCGAATAAATTTAAAAATATCGCCCAAGATTGGTTGGGGAGGCCGATTCGCGTCTCTCCCGTCCTGTGGCAGGTTCCTCATATCGAGGTTTGATTTCGCAGCCCGAGAAAGCCGAGTTCCCGCGAGGATACCGGCTTTCTCGGGCTTTTTTTACCGCTGTCGGGTCATATGCTCATGGAGGTCAACATACACCATTTACAACGGATAGGAATAGGAGGGAGATGTTTTGTCGGAGACAACCGTATATGGACCGAAGCAACTGGCGAAAGAACTGAAGAAGCTGTCGCGCAAATATCCGTTCGTCAGTTACGGGTCGATCGGAAGCAGCATTACGGGTAAGCCGATCCCCTACTTGAGGTTAGGAGAGGGAGCGTTCAGGTGGCATTTTAACGGAGCGTGCCATGCCAACGAGTGGATCACCGCTCTCTTGCTGATGAGATTCGCTGATGATTACGCGAAAAGTTATGAAAGAAAACTTCCGTTCTGGGGCAAGTCGGCGAAAGACTTATTTTCGCGAACCACGTTGTGGATCGTTCCCATGCTTAATCCGGACGGCGTTGAGCTTGTTCAGCAAAGTCTGACACCCGAGCACCCTTATTATGAAGATTTGCTGCTCTGGAATCGCGGCTCGAACCGGTTTCATCGCTGGAAAGCCAATGCCAGAGGCGTCGATCTGAACGACCAATTTCCCGCTCATTGGGAAGAGGAGCGGGAAAGGCGCGCGATCCCAGGTCCGGCGCCTCGCGATTACGGCGGCGAGAAGCCTCTGTCGGAACCGGAAGCTCTCGCTTTGGCGGAATTTACGGAGCAAAACGATTTTCATGCCGTGCTCGCGCTTCACACCCAAGGGGAAGAGATCTATTGGAATTACCGCGGCGAAGAGCCGGAGGAGTCTCGTAGATGGGCGAACCGGCTGGCCGTCGCTTCAGGGTATCGCGCGGTTTACTTGGAAGGGAGCGATGCGGGGTACAAGGACTGGTTTATTTCGCGGTTTCGCAGGCCGGGATTTACGGTGGAAGCGGGCTGGGGGCACAACCCCCTGTCGCTGGACAATATCGACGAGCTATACGACGACATCGCCAGACTGCTTGCGGAAGCGCTGGATTGCGCGCCTTATTAATCGGAAAGCCGAGAGAGGGGTACACTAAGAGAAGGATTTGGCTCTTGCGAAAGGAGCGTTCTCTTATGGCTCGTAAATCCTGGTTCAGGTTATGGAGACATCTCCCCGGACGAGTGTGGAACATTCTGCGTTCGGAACGGGTTTCTTTTGGAGACAAGCTATTATTTATCGTTCCTGTAGGGCTTTATTGGATACTGCCGGATTTTATGCCGTTCATGCCGATAGACGACGCCGCGTTCACCGTGATTGTGGCGACGTGGTTCGCTCGTTCAATGGAGAAGAAATACTCGGTTTGAAAAGTTAATACCTATTGACCAACAGCGATAAGAATGAAGACGGCCGTGCAGGCCGTCTCTTGTTTTCCCGCATCAAAATAATTACAATAGAACGAGAACCTGACGGGAGTGAGACCGAACATGAATTGTAAAATTACTCGTAACGCGGCGAACGTGCTCCGGCGCGAACTGGACAAGCCCGAGAACGCGGATTTGAAGCTTAAGGTGTTCGTTACGCACAGCCATGGCGACCATGCCCATTACGGCATGGATATGGCTAAGCCTACAGATAAGGAAGAACTCGTATCCACGGATAAAGGAATCGACGTGCTTCTGACCAAAGACGAACCGTTTCTGGACGGCGTGAAGATCGACTATCTTTATTTTCCACAAGAGGGATTCGTTATTACGAATCCAAGCAAGGGGAATCATGGAGATCACTGAGAACGAACGGAAAGCGTCTCGGAACGATATCCGGATCTGCGATCAATGTAAACATATCCGGGTTAAGACGATGGTTTCGAAGCTGCAGAAGCTCGATCCGGAAGCGGAGATCAAAGTGGCGTGCAAATCCTATTGCGGCCCTTGCGCCCGCAAAGCTTTTGTTTTCATCAACGGGCGGTATATCACGGCGACTACGGAAGACGAAGCGATCGAGAAAGCCAGCCAATACGTGAAGTCTTAATTCTAATAAAGCACCGCCCTCCACAAGGAGGGCGGTGCTTTGTCTTCATTATTGTGCTGCGTCTTCCTTGCGGAATTTCGCGATCAGATCGTTCTCGATCACCCGGTCGGAGACGCTAAGATCATTCTTGGCGGACTCGGCGCCTGCCGCGCAGGCCGCCGTACCGGTCGTCTCTGCCCCATCCGCGGATAGGGAATAACAGGTTCCGTTAGCGATGACGCCGTCGGCGCTAGGCACGAAGTACACTTGACCATCGGTGAATCCGCCATTGCGGAAGACGACGGATTTTTTCGCTTCGGAGAGCATGCTGATGCCCATTAAGTAACGATGATCCGTCGGGATGCCAAGCAGATGCATCATCGTCGGCGTCGTATCCATCTGGCCGACGGCTTTGTCGACCACGCCGGCGTGCTCGTCATGCGGAAGGTGGATGAAGAACGGAACTTGGCGAACGATCCGATCCTTATCGAGATCGGATACAGGATTACCGAATAATCGTTCGTATAAGCTCCAATCGTAGACTGAATTATCGTGATCGCCGTAGAACATTAAGATCGTATTATCCCATAGTCCATCATCTTTCAAATCCGCCACGAGCGCTCCAACCGCCGAATCGACATAATGGGCTGCCTGCACGTAATCGCCGAGAATCGTGCCTTGCAGTTCTCCGACGTTCAATTCTTGATTCGAGTAGGGCAGCTTAAACGGATGGTGGCTCGATAACGTGATCGCCATCGCGTAGAAAGGCGTGATGTTCCGTTCCTCAATCTGTTCGACCGTCTGCTTGAAGAAGGATTGATCGCCGAGCGACCACCCGATCGGCTCGTCGATCGTATAGTCCTTGATCGTATAGAACCGGTCATAGTTCATATTGTGATACATGTTGTTACGGTTCCAGAAGCTTCCGTCGTAAGCGTGGTGAATCGTCGTATCGTATCCTTGGCTTTTGAGAATCGAAGGCGCGCAATCAAAGGAATTGCTCGCGAATCGGATAAATACGGACCCTGTCGGCATCGGATGCATGGAGCAGCTCGTCAGGAAATCCGCGTCCGATGTGCGTCCTTGAGCGGTTTGATGATAAAAGTTAGGGAAGTAGATGCTTTGTCCGATCAGTTTGTTCAAGTTGGGCGTGATTTCTTTTCCGCCGATGGACTGCCCGATGACGAAAGTTTGGAACGCTTCCGCCTGCACGACAAGCACGTTTTTTCCTTTAAATTCGCCGAAGAGCGGCTCGTTTTCCATTTGTTTCTGCAGCTTCTGCCGTTCCGTGAACCAGTCTTTCGCCTCTTGAAGCTGTTCGTCAGACAGCCCTTTTCCGAACCAATGCTCTTTAGCGTAACGATAAGTGTCGTATCCGTGAAATCCGAGCAAACCGGTTACGTTGTAGATCGGAACGTTCCACCAGTTGCCGACGAACAAACCTCTCGCCCAGCCGTTCTTCTGCTCCTGGACCGGATAATAGATAAGAGCCCAGCCTAAGGCAAACAGAAGCGCTGCGGGTATGAATTTGCGCCATATCCAGCCGATTCTACGGCGAGTAGGCTCGCTAATCGCGGCAAGACGCTTAGGGGACCGTCTCCAAAGCGTCCATCCGGCGAGCGCGAAGGCGATTGGAATATCCGCGAAGAAGATCCAGTCTCCAGGCTTCATGAGACTCCATATGCTGTCTTGCAGTTCGCCGACCTGGCCGGCCTGGAGCAATACGGGAACCGAAATGAAATCCTTGAAATATCGAAAGTAGATCAGGTCCGCGAACATCAAAAAGGATACCGCCAGATCAAGTAGGGCGAGGGATACTGCTCTAGCCCGACGTCCCAGTAGAACAGTCCAGAAGGAGACAAGGAACGCGGCGCCCAAGTTAACCGCCCACTTCCAATAATTCATTCCTCCGACGTTGAATTGATGATCCAGCTCGTTTAATTTGTAAAGCATCGAAGCGACGAGCAGGATTATTCCCCACAACGGCCATTTTCTCAGCAGCGCGAAAAACCGTTGCAGCCCATTGCCGACAGTCGCTCGAAAACGATCTAACATCACATAACTTCCTTTCCCCGCGAGCCTAAGTTAACGGCCGCCTTACCATTAAGTAAACTGAATGTAAAGCAATAAACAAAAATTAGTATAGCTCTTATTCCGGGTGAAACACAAACTTGTGTTAAAATAAATGCATTATCGTACGTACAACAAGAAGCGAGGACACTGACGGGGGGATTTATGGTGGATGTGACGCCTGAACAATATTTTGACTCCTTATATAGGAAGGATCCCGATTTAGAACGGGTGAACGAAAGCATTCGCGATGCGGGGATGCCGAACATTTCCGTCGCGGACGGATACGGACGGTTGCTGACTTTTCTCGTGGCGTCGACCGGGGCTCGATCCGCTCTCGAGATCGGAGCGCTGGGAGGTTACAGCGGTATCTGTCTGGCGCGCGGATTGCCGGAAGACGGCAAACTGTTATCGCTGGAACTGAAGTTGGAATACGCAGAGCTTGCCAAAGGCAACCTAGCTGCAGCGGATCTGGATCATAAGGTCGAGTATCGCGTTGGGGATGCGGCCGAGAGTTTGGAGAAGTTGGCCGAGCAGGGGGAGAAGTTCGACTTCTTCTTCATCGATGCGGACAAAGAAAACTATCCGCGATATTTGGAAGCGTGCATTCGGATAGCGAACCAAGGTGCGATCATCGCGGCGGATAATACGCTTCTCCGCGGGAAGACGATCGACGAGAATAGGCAAGGCCCGTCCGTGCTCGCGATTCGACATTTTAACCGCATCATCGCGCAGGACGACAGATTGATGGGCGTCCATCTCCCTGCTTACGACGGATTGGCATTGGCTCGCATTAAATGAATGTATAATTATTGGTGAAAAACGAGCGATTTTTAGTGTTTTGAAGTTCAAGAAAGGCTCTTTTTTACAAATGTATAATACGAATATAACGATTTCTTATAATTTAATTAGTTTTCTACTAAAATGGACCCCAATTAATTCCAAAATATCTTTTTATTTAAAGATTCATGAACACAATTTCATATTAAATTACATTCTCTTTACAATATGATCAACGAATATGAATGAATATACGAAGTGATCAATGTTTACTCATAAAGGTAAACGTTTCCTGTCATTTTTAGGTTATTATAGTTTACATTACAGGTAGGATTTCTTTACATTCCATAAACTTTCATTGCAGAATGCAAACTACATATAGTAAGATTCTTTTTGTTCCATCAAAATTACAGCTCTAAGAGAACTTTTTCTTTTGTGCGAGGTGAATTTTGGCGGAATATGCGAACATAAATTTTGCGTATATGCAGAATTTGCTACGCTTCCATGCGTGCATAGAATCTATGTTCGCTAGAAAAGATAGTCAAATAAATCGGGGAGGCAAGGGAGTTATGAAATTTAAGAAAATTCTCTCGACTGCCATGGCAGTCACACTTGCAGGCTCGCTTCTAGCGGCATGCAGCAGCAATAACAACAGCAATAAAGGCTCTGAACCGACGGGATCCGCGCAAGCATCCGCGCCGGCAAGTTCCGGAGCAAAACAAGAACTAGTGATGAACTATCGGGCGGAACCGCCTGCGCTGGACGTATCGATCGCGGAAACATCCGCGGCGTTCACGGTTCTGGGTGCAGTCAGCGAAGGTTTGTATCGTTTGAACAAAGACATGCAACCTGAGCCAGGATTGGCTTCGGCTTTGCCGGAAATTTCCGCTGACGGATTGACATACACCATTAAATTGCGCGACGGTCTGCAATGGTCTGACGGTTCTCCGCTGACTGCTAAAGACTTCGTCTACTCTTTCCGCAGAACGCTTGATCCAGCTACGAAAGCGACTTATGCATTTATCGTGGCATGGGTTAAAGGCGGCGAAGACGTAATGGCAGCTAAATCCGCTGACGACGTGAAAGCGGCTCAAGAAAAACTCGGCGTAGAAGCGAAAGACGATACAACTCTCGTCATTACGCTGGAACGCCCGGTTCCGTTCTTCACTTCCCTTCTTTCGTTCCTGACTTTCTATCCGCAGAAGGAAGATTTCGTTGGTCCTCTCGGCGAGAAGGGCGGAACGGACGCGGACAAAGTTATTGGCGCAGGTCCTTTCTTGCTGAAGAGCTGGGATCACGACCAAAAGCTCGTTCTGGAGAAGAACGACAAGTACTGGGACGCTGCTAACGTGAAGCTGACGAAAGTTACGCTGAACATCGTTAAGGACAACTCGACGGGTCTGAATCTGTACGATTCCGGCGCATCCGACTTCCAAGTTCTGAGCGGCGAGCAATATATGAACCTGAAAGGCAACCCGGAATTGGTGTTAAAGCCTGAACTCGTGACGGGTTACCTGAACTTCCAAGAAACGAAAGTTCCTGCTTTCAAAAACCAAAAGATCCGTCAAGCGTTCAGCATGGCGATCGACCGTCAAGGTTTGGTTGATACGATCCTTCAAGGCTCCGTTCCTTCGACCGGCTTCGTACCGCTGGGTAACCTCGACGGCGATAGCCAAGAATTCCGCGCGGTTGCGGGCGATGCGCAAGTGGCATTCGATCCTGCGAAAGCGAAAGAATTGCTGGCAGAAGGTTTGAAAGATGAAGGCCTTACTCAAATGCCGAAAGTTTCCATCATGGGCGACGATCACTCGACAGGCCCTAAAGTACTGGAATTCCTGGTTGGACAATGGGAACAAAACCTCGGCGTTAAAGTTGTCGCTTCGCCAATGCCGCACGCATCCCGTGTAGACAACGAGCTTAAGAAGAACTACGACATCGTTAGCTCGCTGTGGGGCGCAGACTACAACGATCCAATGACTTGGCTCGATATGTACTTGACGGGCAGCTCGTTGAACACGCAAGACTGGTCGAACGCGAAATACGACGAATTGATCAAAGAAGCTCAAACAACTACGGACGCGAAGAAACGCGCGGCTAATCTTGTAGAAGCAGAGAAAGTCTTGCTTGAAGAAGCGGCAATTTCACCATTGTACTTCCGTTCTATTCCTGTAATGGTGAAATCTAAAGTTCAAGATTTGATTCAACCTCCTTACGGTCCGGAATTCGAACTGAAATGGACTTCGATCAAGTAAGAAGCGCATAAACCGAAAGTCGATCCGTTGCAAAGCATGAAAGAGGCCGTTATTGAACGGCTTCTTTCATGTCTGTGATGACTGTAGGGAAATATTTCATTTTAAACACTGAAAGGAGGAATGGCTTTGCTAAAGTACGTTTTGCAACGGATCATCTACATGATCATCACCCTGTGGGTCATCGTCACGGCCACCTTTTTCCTGATGAAGCTGCTGCCGGGAAATCCTTTTGGTGATGCGCAGATGAAGATGAGTCCGGAAAATTTCGCGATTCTAAAGGCACAGTATGGGTTGGACAAGCCGGAGTGGCAGCAATACTTTATTTATATGGGCAACGTTCTGCAAGGTAATTTCGGCGTTTCTTATCAATTTCCGGGCCGTTCCGTCGTCTCGGTCATTCAGAACAATTTCAAGGCTTCATTGGAGCTTGGCCTCGAGTCTTTGATATTTTCCATTGCGATCGGGCTGGGACTGGGCGCTTATGCCGCTTTGAAACACAACAAAGTCGGAGACTATACCGCAATGTTCATCGCGATCGTAGGCATTTCGATCCCTTCGTTCGTCATTTCGCCGCTCTTGTCATTGTATATCGGAGTTAAATTAGGATGGCTTCCCGCGGGACTTTGGGATGGCCCATTGCACCGTATTATGCCGGCTTTCGCTTTGGCGCTAGGAACCATTGCCATTCTCGCCCGTATGATGCGGGCATCGATGTTGGAAGTATCGAGTCTTGACTATATCAAGACCGCTAAGTCAAAAGGGTTATCCTCGAGAGCTATCGTGCTCAGACATATGATTCGCAATGCTATTCTTCCGGTTGTGACCATCTTGGGTCCAATCGCGGTTAACGTCATTACGGGCACGCTCGTCGTGGAAACCGTTTTTGCCGTTCCGGGCTTGGGTTCGCAGTTCGTGACCGCGATCACGTCCAATGATTATACGATGATCACGGGTCTGACGATCTTCTATGCGGCGATACTCGTTATTGTGGTCTTCCTGACCGATATCGCATATGGACTGATCGATCCGCGGATCCGCTTGGCTGGGAGGAGGTAACACATGGAACCAATTGCGAAAGATAAGTTCAAACCGGTCGAGAAAACTACAAACGCCGACGTGATTGTAAGACCTTCCCAGACATACTGGCAGGACGCTTGGCGGCGTTTGAAAAAAAATAAATTGGCGATGGCCGGTCTGGTCGTCTTGATTGTCCTGACCGTGGTAGCCATCGTCGCGCCGATGTTCAGCAGCTACGATTACAAAACTCAGTTCCTCAAGGACGGGAATTTGAAGCCTTCCGCGGCGCATTTTTTCGGTACCGACCAATTCGGCAGGGATTTGTGGGTTCGGGTCTGGTGGGGCGTGCGCATCTCGCTGTTCATCGGGATCATGGCTGCGTCCATCGATCTGGTCGTCGGCGTGCTGTACGGCGGAATCTCCGCATACGTCGGAGGACGCGTAGATACGATCATGCAGCGAATACTGGAAATCGTATACGCGATTCCGCTTCTGTTGCTGGCGATACTGTTTATCGTCTTCATGGGACCGGGCATAACGTCGATCATTATCGCATACGCCATTTCCGGATGGGTAACGATGGCCCGTCTCGTTCGGGGGCAAGTGTTGTTGCTGAAAGAGCAGGAATTCGTGCTAGCCGCTCGTACGCTCGGCGCCAAGCCTTGGCGGATTATCGCTCAGCATCTTATCCCGAACGTGATCGGGTTGATTATCGTTCAAATTACTTTCGCCGTACCGACGGCGATCTTCTTCGAATCGTTCCTGAGCTTCATCGGAGTAGGAATTAGGCCGCCAATGGCCTCCTTGGGCAAATTGATCAGCGAAGGCGCTGGCGTCATGAGATACCAGCCTCACTTGCTGATGTTCCCAACCATCATCTTCAGCTTGATTCTTCTAAGCTTCAATTTGTTGGGTGACGGCCTCCGTGACGCTCTGGATCCGAAAATGAGAAAATAAGGAGGAGTGCCGAATGGCTAAGCCTGTTCTTGAAGTCAAAGATTTGCGCGTATCTTTCAAAATGTACGCGGGCGAAGTTCAAGCGGTTCGCGGCGTCTCCTTTAACTTGAATAAAGGAGAGGTGCTCGCGATCGTAGGCGAATCGGGCTGCGGCAAATCGGTTACAGCGCAGACGCTGATGAGACTCGTTCCGACGCCGCCTAGCTATATTAAGGAAGGCTCGTCAATTCTGTTCGACGGCAAGCTTGAAATCACTGAGCTGACGGAAAAGAAGATGGAGCAAGTTCGCGGCGCCGAGATCGGCATGATTTTCCAGGATCCGATGACATCGCTGAATCCGACGATGACGATCGGCGCGCAAATTTCCGAAGGAATCCTGAAGCATCAAAAAGTAGGCAAGACCGAGGCTATGAAACGGGCGACGGAACTGCTGACGCTGGTCGGCATGTCCAATCCCGAAGAGCGCGTTCACCAGTACCCTCATGAGCTCTCCGGCGGTATGCGCCAGCGCGTCATGATCGCCATCGCGCTCGCATGCAATCCGAAGCTTCTGATTGCCGATGAGCCGACGACCGCTCTCGACGTAACGATCCAAGCGCAGATCGTCGATCTGTTGCGCGATATTCAGAAAAAGACGGATACTTCTATCATTATTATCACTCACGACTTGGGCGTCGTAGCCGAGATTGCCCATCGCGTGCTTGTCATGTATGCGGGCAAAGTCGTCGAGCAAGGTCCGCTGAACGACATTTTCTATAATCCGCGCCATCCTTATACTTGGGGACTTCTTCGTTCTGTGCCGCGCCTGGATAGCGACAATTCGAAAGAGTTGGAGTCGATTCCGGGTTCGCCTCCGGATTTGTACGCTCCGCCTGTCGGCTGCGCGTTCGCGGCTCGTTGTCCTTATGCGATGGAGATCTGCAAAGAGAAAGATCCAGCTCATTTCGATGTCTCCGACAACCACAGCTCCGCTTGTTGGTTGATGCACCCGGATGCGCCGAAGGTTGAGCCGCCGGTCGGGATAGGAGGGCATGCACATGGCTGATCGCCCGATATTGGAAGTCCAGAACTTGCAGAAGCATTTTAATCTCGGAAATAATAAAATATTGAAAGCTGTCGATGGCTTGAACTTCTCGATCAATAGAGGAGAGACGTTTGGTTTGGTCGGAGAATCCGGCTGCGGCAAGTCGACGGCGGGCCGTACGATCATTCGCCTGTACGAAGCGACGGGCGGCAAGGTGCTGTTCAACGGCGAAGACATTCATGCCATGCAAGGCAAAGATCGGCAGAAGCTGACCCGCAACATGCAGATGGTGTTCCAGGATCCGTACGCTTCTCTGAACCCGCGCATGACAGTCGGCAAGATTATCGCCGAAGGCATCGAGATTAACGGCCTTTACAGCGGTAAACAGAAAAAAGAACGCGTGAACCAGCTGTTGCGCGACGTCGGTTTGAACGAAGAGCATGCCGGACGTTTCCCGCACGAATTCTCGGGCGGTCAACGGCAGCGTATCGGGATTGCCCGTGCGTTGGCGATCGAGCCGCAGTTCATTATCGCGGATGAGCCGATCTCCGCGCTTGACGTATCCGTGCAAGCACAGGTCGTGAACCTGTTCAAGAAGCTGCAGAAGGAACACGGCTTGACGTACTTGTTCATCGCGCACGATCTGGCGATGGTTAAGCATATTTCCGACCGCATCGGCGTTATGTATCTTGGCAAGCTGGTCGAAGTCGCGACTTCGGACAAGCTGAACGCCAAGCCGCTTCACCCGTATACGCAATCGCTATTGTCGGCGATTCCGCTGCCGGACCCGGAAGCGCAGAAGCAGCGCCAACGGATCATCCTGCAAGGCGAGATTCCGAGCCCGGTCAATCCTCCGAGCGGCTGCCCGTTCCGTACGCGCTGCCCGCACGCGATGCCGGAATGCGCGGCGACGATGCCGCCGTTCAAGGAAGTCGAGCCGGGGCATTTCGCGGCTTGCCACCTGCTTTGATCGATATATGCAAAGAGGCTATCCCAACAGTCATGGACTTAGGGATAGCCTCTTTTTTATTGTTTATCGGTTATTTTGCGGGGTATGGGGGTACAACAGTCAACCATTCATTCGTCGGACTTTCCGCATATGCCGTAAAAGAACAAGCGGGTTATGCCGTCGAAGAACGATTCCGGGTTTTCGCTACGCTGGGCGGCATCAAGAATCGTTTCATATTGGTTCATGTGTATCTGCATGTAGGCGAGGACGCTGTCGACGGAGACGTCCTCCGATATTTCTCCGCTTCTTTTTCCTTCCTCAATAATTCGAACTGTCATCGGAACTTTGTAGTTGCGATACATATCTTCGACGTAACGAGCAAGTTCCGGGTCGTTGTGAACTAGGTCTCTCACCGTTCCCGGAGGCAATTCCTTGAAAACCTCCCTCCCCACGAAGAGAATATGTTTGATTTTCTCCTTTAACGTATGTTCTCCGTTCATGAACATCTCGAATTCCAGGATCGCACTGTCGACGTAAGATTTGAAAGCTTCGCGCAGCAATGCTTCCTTGCTTCCGAAGTAATTGTAGATCGTCACCTGGGACACGTCCGCAGACTGGGCGATATCGGCGATCCGAATGCGCTTCGGTTCGGATGTTTGCAACATATTTAGCGTTGTCTCGATTATTTTTTCTTTGATCGCAAGAGTTCTTTTCTCAAAACCGTTCATCGTCTCACCTTATCGTTCCTGTTTGGATTATTTAATGAAATCATAACATAATTATATTTCATAAATCCATTGACGGTTGGGGCGCTCAGGTATAGAATTTCGGATATGAAATATTTATATTCATATATTTCATTATTTTGGGCGGCGGAGGTGCCGAGCATGTTAATTGTCGAGCATCTGACTAAAACATTCGCGAACGGAAGAGGAATATTCGACGTTTCGTTCGAGGTGAGGCAAGGCGAAGTATTCGGCTTTCTGGGACCTAACGGGGCAGGGAAGTCCACGACGATTCGGCACATTTTGGGGTTTATGAAGCCGGATCAAGGAACGGTAAAGGTGAATGGGCTCGATACGTGGCGGGAACAGGGTAAGGTACAGGCAAGCGTAGGCTACTTACCCGGCGAGATCGCTTTTATCGAAGGGATGACGGGGAAAACGTTTCTTGATTTTATGGCGGGTTTGCACGGAGTGAAGGATCTGAATAAAAGGGATCGCTTGATCGATCGGCTGCAGTTCGATGTTCATACGCCAATTCGTAAAATGTCCAAAGGGATGAAGCAGAAGGTCGGCATCGTAGCCGCGTTCATGCACGATCCCGAAGTGATCGTCCTCGACGAGCCGACGTCGGGGCTCGATCCGATGATGCAGAAAGTATTTATCGAGATCGTGCTCGAAGAGAAAACTCGCGGCAGGACGTTTCTTATGTCGTCGCACAGCTTTCCGGAGATCGAACGGACGTGCGACAGAGCCGCGATTATCAAGGATGGAGTGATCGTCGCCGTTAAAGACGTCCACGAGCTGCAATCGATGCAGCGGAAGCTGTTCGAGATTACCTTCGAAAGCGCGGAAGAGGCGGCGTCGTTCGAAATATCCGGTTTGCCGATCGAATCCCGCGAAGGCAATCGGGTTAGAGTGGCCATCCAAGGCAATTACGATCAATTCGTGCAAGAGACGGCCAAATACCGGATACGCAATCTCGATCTGTTCACCCAGAACCTGGAGGACGTCTTCATGAATTATTACGATCGGAAGGGGACGATGAAATGAACGTCGTCTTGTATAAGCAGATGATGAAGGTTCATTTGAAAGGATTCATGAACTATGGGTTCGGGTCCGCATTCTACATTCTGCTAATGTTCTGGTTGTATCCCGGAATCGCCGATAACGCGAAAGCGATCGACGAGATCGTGAATTCAATGCCTGAAGGCGTGGGAAGAGCGTTCGGATTGAATGGTTTCGACAGCATGGAAGCTTTTATTTCGGGGGAATACTACGGTTTGATTCTCGTTCTGATTCTCGCGATCGTATGCGTGCAACTCTCGACGCAGCTTATGGCTAGACTCGTCGACCAAGGCTCAATGGCTTATCTGTTGTCGGCTCCGACGACAAGAGGGAAAGTTGCGCTGACGCAAGCGGCCGTCCTGGCATCCGGGTTGCTCGTCATTCTTGCGGTGACGACCGTCGCCGGTCTCGTTGGACACGTCTGGATCCTGGGAGATAAATACGACTTCAATACGGAGCGCTTCATTCTGTTGAACGTCTCGGCTTTCCTGCTTTTCTTCGCGGTCGGCGGCATCTCTTTCCTGGTATCCTCTTTATCCGATGACGAGAAGAGGGCGATGAGCATCTCCGGAGCGATTACGTTCGGCTTTTTCAGCATAGATCTGATCAGTAAATTCAGCGAGAGCGTCGAGTGGTTGCGATACTTCACCCTCTTTACATTGTATCGTCCGGGGGACATCATTAACGGGAAAGGAGACGCTGCCGTCGCCTTTCCCGTCCTATTCGGCGTTGCAATCATTGCCTTCGCGCTTGCCGTCTTCCTGTTCCGGAAACGGGATTTGCCTCTTTAATTCTGCAAGGGTTGACAACATATTTCCCTTGGGGTAAAGTGATTCAAATAAAGCATTAAGCGAAAGCGTTGAAGGGAATCAGTAGCGTTCGTGTTCGCGTTCCAGAAAGCCGGCGGTCGATGCAAGCCGGTGCGCGTGCGAAAGGCGAATTACGTCCCGGAGCTTCTTGTTCCGAACCCGTGCCGGCACGGAAGGACAAGACGGCAAGCCTGCCGTTATCGGGCGTGAGCGGAGTATGCGCATTGCCGCGTGCTCAAATAGGGTGGTACCGCGATGACTCGTCCCTGTCTAACGACAGGACGGGTCTTTTTTAATTTGATTAAAGGAGAGATTTGCCATGGCTCGACTCGACCAACAATTGCTCGATAACCTCGAATACAGAGGTTTGATCTACCAAACGACCAACCGCGAAGGCCTGCTGGAGAAAATGAACAAGGAGCCGATCGTACTCTACGGCGGCTTCGATCCGACGGCGGATAGCCTGCATATCGGACATTTGCTTCCAATTCTCGTTTTGCGTCACTTCCAGCAAGCGGGGCATAAGCCGATCGCCCTCGTAGGCGGCGGAACCGGTCTGATCGGGGACCCGAGCGGACGTTCCACAGAACGTTCCCTGAATACGTCCGACACGGTCGCTCTATGGACCGAGCGCCTGAAAGATCAGCTTTCCCGCTTTTTGGACTTCGAAGGCACGGATAATCCGGCCAAGCTCGTCAGCAACTACGACTGGCTCGCGCCGCTCGACATCATCACGTTCCTGCGGGATATCGGCAAAAACTTCACCGTCAACTACATGCTCGGGAAGGATTCGGTCGACTCGCGTCTCGCGAACGGTATTTCCTTCACCGAGTTCAGCTACATGATCCTGCAATCGTACGACTTCTACAGGCTTCTGACCGATCACGACTGCTCGCTTCAAATCGGCGGCAGCGACCAATGGGGCAACATTACGGCGGGACTCGACCTGATCGGCAAAATGGGCGGAGGAGACGCCTACGGCATGACGCTGCCGCTTGTCACGAAGAGCGACGGCAAGAAGTTCGGCAAATCCGAATCCGGAGCCGTCTGGCTCGACCGCAATAAGACGTCCGTATACGCATTCTATCAATTCTGGATCAATACAGACGATAACGATGTCGTTAAATTCTTGAAATACTTCACGTTCCTGGAGCGCGAACGGATCGCCGAGCTCGAGCAAGCGGTGGCGGAACGTCCCGAGAAGCGCGAAGCGCAACGCGAACTGGCTCGCGAAGTAACGCGTCTCGTGCATGGGGACGAAGCGGTCGTCAGCGCGGAGAAAATCACGCAGGCGCTGTTCTCCGGTGACGTGACCCAGCTTAGCGAAGCCGAGCTCGTCGAGGCGCTGCAGGATATGCCGACGACGGTCGTTACGGGCCAGGACGAGAGCCCGCTGCTCGAACTGCTGCTCGAGACGAAAGCCGCTCCGTCCAAGCGCCAAGCCCGCGAAGACATCGAGAAAGGCGCCGTTTACCTGAACGGCCAGAGAGAGCAAGCGATCGACTTCGTTCTGACGAAGGAACACCGCCTGCATGGCAAATACGCTGTTTTGCGCAGAGGGAAGAAAAACTACTTCCTCGTGAAATTCGAATAGTCCGCGAACATAAGGAACCGTCCGAAAAGAGTTTCGACTCTTGCCGGACGGTTCCTTTGTACTTCTAACCAATCTTAGCCGTTTTTTGCGCACGCAGCGCTTGCGTTGCCCATAGGCATGTCGCGAGCAACAAGACACCGGATAGAATAAACAAGCCCTCGATGCCGATGAATCCCGAGAGTGCTCCGCCAATGACCGGCCCCATCATATTGCCCAGGCTCAGCGCGCTGCTATTGAAGCCGAACGCCCGGCTTTCCATGCCGTCCGGTGTATATTTGCGAACAAGAGAATTCACAGTCGGAATCATTCCGCCCATGAAGCATCCGAGCAGGAAACGGAAGACGAGAAGCTGTCCGACCGTGCCCACGAACGCTTGCGGAATCAGCATGACGGCCGCTCCGCCGAGAGCAATGAGCAAAATGCGGATCGCGCCGATCCTGTCGCTCAATTTCCCGAGCAGAGGGGAGCAGATCATATTGGAGATGCCCGTCACCGAACTGACGAAACCGGCATAGAAAGCCAAATTCTCCGTCGTGCCGTGAAGGTTCTGCACGTACAAGGGCATCAGCGGCATCGGACTCAGCATCGCGAACTGAATAAGGAACGTAATCGTCAGCAGCACGGGTAATTGACGGATGACCATGAGATCGCGGAAACCTCTAATGACGCTAATCTGAGGTTTGCGAGCTGCGGCTTCTCGATCGAATTTCTCGCGAACCAAAATCCAAGAAATCGCCGAGGCCAGGAATAGCAATGATCCGGTGATATAGAAGATTGGCCTGTATCCGAAGCTATCCGCCAGCAACCCTCCGATAAAAGGGCCGAGAATCGCCCCTGCCGTACCTCCTGATTGCAGCGTTCCCATTGCGAAGCCCATTCTCTCCTTCGGGGTCGTGGCCGATACGAGCGCAACGGCGGCCGGAACATAACCGGAAATAACACCGTTCAGCATGCGCAGCACGAGCAGATGCCAAGGAGCGGTCGCGAAGCCCATCATGACCATCACGATCGACATGCCGAAGCCCGACCGCAGCAGCATCATTTTCCGGCCGTATTTATCCGAAAGCTTGCCCCACAAAGGCTGAAACAAAAACGAAGTTATAAAATTCGCCGCGAAGATCAAACCTGCCCACACGCCGATCTGATGCTCGCCCGTTAACCCCAAATCTTTCTGTAAATATAAAGACAGGAACGGTATGATCATCGTCATACCGGCCATCACGAGAAAGTTGCCGCCCATCAACACGAACAAGTTAATTTTCCAACGTTGCATCGGCTGCTCCTTTGCCTAGCATGCTTATGTACATTTAAAGTATATCATAGCGTCCAGGCGGGTCCAAAGGCGCATTGTCAAACTATTGTCATACTCCCTCCGGGCTGCTAGGTTGTTCGGGCGCGCCAAAAGGGGCATAATGAAAACAATGAAAGACTATACGTTACATAAATGAGGCAGGGATACGATGTTGAATAATGACTTGTTTTTGCGCGCGTGCCGGGGAGAGCCGGTAGAACGCGTGCCCGTCTGGTATATGCGTCAAGCCGGACGATACGACCCCGATTACCGTAAAATCAAGGAAAAGTATTCGCTGCTCGAAATCTGCCGTCAGCCCGAGCTAGCCGCTGAAGTTACGTTGATGCCGATCCGAAAGCTTGGGGTCGACGCGGCTATCCTATATTCGGATATTATGAATCCGGTCGCATCGATCGGAATCGATTTCGATATCGTCAAAGATATCGGTCCAGTCATTCATAATCCGGTTCGCAGCGCCGACGACGTAGAGAAACTGAAGCCGATCGACGTGGATAAAGATCTGTCCCACGTATTGGAGACGATTAAAATCCTGGATCGCGAGCTTGATGTTCCTCTTATTTCGTTTGCGGGTGCGCCATTTACGCTTGCCAGCTATATCATCGAAGGACGTCCGACCAAATCGTATATCCGCACGAAAACGCTTATGTACAGCGAGCCGCGCGTTTGGCACAGTCTAATGGGCAAACTGGCGGATATGGCTGCTACCTACTTGCGGGCTCATGTTCAGTCTGGCGCTAAAGCCGTCCAACTATTCGACAGTTGGGTCGGTTCTCTTGCGCCTCGCGATTTCAAAGAGTTCGTACTGCCGCACGTGGAAAACATTTTCGCGAGCATTGCGGATCTGGACATTCCTAAAATCTACTTCCCCGGCGTCAGTTCGGGAGAACTTTTGCCGCACTTGCAAGATTTGAAGGCAAACGTGATCGGTTTGGATTGGCGGGTTCCTCTCGCAGAGGGTAGACACCGCATCGGCGGCAAATTCGCGATTCAAGGCAATCTCGATCCGTTCGTACTGACCGCTCCGATGGAAGTCATTCGCGAACATGCCCGGCAACTGATCGATGAAGGCATTCAAGACCCTGGATTTATTTTTAACTTGGGTCACGGTTTATTCCCTGAGGCGTCGCTTGATAAATTGCGGGAATTAACGGAATTCGTTCATTCATATAGCGAACAACAAATTGCGGCAGGGGTGAAAGCATGAGCGGCTCGACGAAAAATCCGGTAGGCGTTCTAGTCATGTCGTACGGAACACCGGAAAGCATGGAGGGCATCGAGGCTTACTACACTCATATCCGCCGTGGGCACCCCCCGACGGCAGAGCAATTGGAAGACTTAACGGAGCGTTATCGGACGATCGTGGGCGGGGTTTTCCCGCTTCGCGAAAATACGAACCGGCAAGCTGCGGCACTTCAGCGCACGCTCGACGAAGTAGCAGGCGTAGGGGAATACGTCTGTTACCAAGGATTAAAGCACGCGGCGCCGTTCATCGAAGACGGGATTGCGGCCATGGCGGCCGATGGTATCCGTGAAGCGATTGGAATCGTGCTTACGCCTCAGTATTCAGCGATGAGCGTTGGGGGTTACCTCAAGAGAGCGCAAGATGAAGCAGACAAGCACGGAATTTCGTTCAAAGGAGTTAAGGAATATCATCTTCACTCCGAACTGATCGATGCGTTAAGCAAACGGGTATCCGAAGGCTTAAACAAGTTCGGCGACGGACGCGCGGAGACGCTGGTGCTTTTCAGCGCACACAGCTTGCCGGCCAAAATTCTCGAGATGAACGATCCATACGCGGATCAATTACTCGCGACGTCCGCAGCGATCGCCCAAGCGGCAGGTGTGGACAAGTGGCAGTTCACTTGGCAGAGCGCAGGGCAGACCGGACAGCCATGGCTCGGGCCGGACATCCTGGAGACGCTTGAAAAACTCGGCGCGGAAGGCGTTCGTTCGGTGCTGGTCGCGCCGGTCGGATTCGTTTCCGACCATTTGGAAGTGCTGTACGACATCGACATCGAAGCGAAGAAATTCGCGGAGGAACACGGCATCCGTCTTGAGCGGATCCGCATGCTGAACGACGATGCCCAATACTTGGCGGCAATGGCCGATACGGTAATCGGGCTTGCGGTCGGGAGGAAAAGCGATGAATCATAAGAGTCGCCGAGTGGCGGTGCTGGGCGGCGGGTTGACGGGGCTCAGCTCCGCCTTTTATTTGCGGGAGCTTGCCAAGGAGCGGGGAGAAGAGATCAAAGTCACGGTAATCGAGGGCTCCGATCGGCTTGGCGGCAGAGTAAACACGCTTCGCAAGAACGGTTTCGTTATTGAGCGCGGACCTGACTCTTTTCTAGCGCGCAAGCTTCCGATGATTCGGATTGCAAGCGAACTGGGACTTGTCCAAGAGTTGACCGGCACGAATCCAGCGGCGAAGAACACGTACATCTCGCGTGATGGCAAACTGTTGCCGATGCCGCAGGGGCTAACGCTCGGAGTTCCGTCGGATCGGGACAAGTTCATGGCGACCGAGTTGGTATCCGAGGAAGGTAAACTCAGGGCTCTGGCAGAGCTTGATTTGCCTTCGGATGTCAGTGAGGGCGATGAATCGGTCGGGGCGTTCTTGGAGCGCCGTATGGGCAAGGAAATGGTTGAACGCATTTTCGAGCCGCTGCTAGCGGGCATACATGCCGGGGACCTATACAAGCTCGGACTTGAGGCGACATTCCCTCAATTTAAGCGGATGGTACAAGAGTACGGAAGTCTGATCGCAGGCACGCGAGAAACGCAGCGCCAAGCCGCGGCAGCCAAAGCGAAAGCCGACGCCGAAGCGGCCGCAAGCTCGAACGAGGCTTCAGATTCGACGCCGCTGCCGGCGAGCGTGTTCATGACGTTCAAGAACGGCTTATCCAGCTTGATCGAAGCGCTGGAATCACGGCTTCGCGAGGATGCCAACTGCGAAATCCGCACGGGAGCAAAAGTGGAAGCCATAACGCCGATCGGCGGCGAAGAGATGGATTCGGCGTCGTATCGGCTTCGTCTGTCCGACGGGTCGACGGTCGAAGCCGATCGTGTCATATTCGCATTGCCCGCTTACAATGCCTCAGAACTACTTGCGCCTCACGTAGACGTGTCTGCGCTGAACGCGATTCGATATGTCTCCGTCGCCAACATCGTCCTTGCTTATGATGACTCGGGATTTGATCATCCGTTGGATGGTTCGGGATTTCTCGTTCCGCGTGGAGAGAACAGGCTGATCACGGCAAGCACATGGACTTCGTCCAAGTGGCTGCACACCGCACCGCAGGGCAAACGGTTGATCCGCTGTTACGTAGGGCGTGCCGGAGACGAACAAGGCGTCGAATTGGACGACGAAGCGATGTCCGCCGCCGTTCAGCGCGATCTGCGCGAGCTGATGGGATTGACCGCGACTCCGGAGTTCGTCGAAATCACGAGATTGCGCCATTCGATGCCGCAATATCCAGTCGGCCACGTCGAAGCCGTTGCAGCGTTCCGCGCCAGCTTGGCCACCAAGCTACCCGGCGTAATTGCGACTGGCGCGGCATTCGATGCCGTAGGATTGCCGGACTGCGTCGCCCAAGGCAAACAAGCCGCAGAAGCTCTTCTAGCGAACTAATCGAATGTAGTCGAACTATACGTCACCCGCAATGACTCATCGGCCGCAGGCTGGAAGAGCGATCTTCTGCCGGCGGCTTCTGTTTGCGTTCCCGCAGCCTGCCATATTCATTCAGGGAATAGATGGTCGAGCAGCCGCTGTTGATCAGCTTGATCAGGGCTCCCGCAGGGTCGTGCTCGTTGTTGTTGCGAAACCGGTATTCGTAATAATACTTCTCTCGCCGCCACTTGGGAATGCGGCCGTAATGCTTGCGGATGAAGGCTCTGGCTTTCTTCAGTAGGCTTATTCTGGCTTGTCTCACAATGTTGTGGGACTTGCCCGGCTGATACTTATCCGATCTCCAGAACTCGAACATGGTCGTATACTCGGACCTGAACATGGCGTGCCGGACTTTGTTCAGCAGCCGTAGCGCCGTGCGATATTGCAGCTTGAGCGTCTTGGCGATTTTTCGCGCCGAACAGCGCTCCCCCGAAGCGACCCAATAAAACGCGAACAGCCAGTATTGAAGAGGAAGCTTCGTCCGGTGCATGACGGTATTCGAAGTGATGGAGGTCTGCGTCTTGCAGTTGGAGCACTCGAAGAGATGCCGTTTTTTGATGACGCTGAATTTACACTCCCCGCACTTGGTGCAGATAAAACCGCGAGGCCAGCGAACCTGGAACAAATAATCGCGACAAGCCTGCTCGTCCGGGAAAGCCTCCATAAACTTGCGAACGGACATCATGCATTGTCCCCTCCTTTTCATTGAATACAAACATATGTTCCTGTTAAATCCATAATAGCAAACATGTGTTCGTATGTCAATAAAAATAGCAATTTTTCCAAAAATTTCGGATCGATTTGCGGCTAAATCTCCAATTTCGCAACCCTGAGTAAAGTGCACATACCGTATACAATGCTTGTTTTTCGCGGTTGCTATCCGGGTATTTCCGAACCTATGCAGATGACTCAGGGTAACGATTAGGGGGAGTATCGATTGAAATACGGGAATGAACCGGGTTTTGTCGGACCTATGCAGATGACTCAGGGTAACGATTAGGGGGAGTATCGATTGAAAAACGGGAATGAACCGGGTTTTGACGGACCTATGCAGATAACTCAGGGCTAACGAATAGGAGGAGTATCGATTAAATTACGGGAATGATCCGGGATTTGGCCGGACCTATGCAGATGACTCAGGGATAACGAAAGGGAGGACTGTCGATTGAAAAACGGGATTGACCCGGGATTTGTCGGACCTATGCAGATAAATCAGGGTTAACGAATAGGAGGAGTATCTATTGCAATACGGGAATGAACCGGGTTTTGTCGGACCTATGCAGATGACTCAGGGGTAACGAATAGGAGATATCGACTTATTTTCGGGATGGATCCGAGATAGGGAGTGTTGCCACAGATGTCGATAGGGGGCTACAATGTTAGCTATGGATGAATATGCGCGGAGGTAAGGGGGATTGGCGTCCATGGCGGCTCTGACTACGGTCATCTTGGCGGGAGGCCAAGGGAAACGGATGGGGGGCAACGCATCGTCACGAAGCCAGTATCTCGACCCTAATCTCTGACGATATAGATACACCGAACCAATATCCCGAATAAAGGAGCGTCGACAATTGTCCATGTATCCTGACGATAGACCTGATAGGTTCAAACGAACGGCGCTACAGCCCGAAAAAGCGAGAAGACTGATACTAAACGGAATCAAGCGTTTGCCAATCGAACGGCAGGCGACTTGGCGAGCCAAACGTGGCCGCTCATCCGTTTTCTCCTTTTCGTCGATCCGGATTTGACGTCTTTATTTGTTTTGGCAGCTTGGATAAGAAAAGGAACATGGCAATGAAAACATGTATGAATTTTATTGATGATATGAAAAAAATGGCGGGGGTCGAATTAAACGAAGTTCAACGTGAAGCCGCTACGCATGGCGAAGGCCCTTTGCTGTTGCTAGCTTCGCCCGGCTCCGGCAAGACGACGACGCTGTTGATGCGCATCGGATACCTCGTAGAAACGAAGGGCGTCTTGGCTTCGCGCATCAAGGCGGTAACGTTCAGCAAAGCTTCCGCGATGGACATGGGAGAGCGATTTGAGCGGTTTTTCCCGCATCTTGGCGGAGCCGCGCCCGATTTCTCCACGATTCATAGCTTGGCGTTCGAGATCGTCAGGGAGTTTCTTCGCCGCCGACGCATCGCTTATCGCCTCATCGAAGGCCAAGCGGGAATCACGGAGGACGAACTGCCGAACAAGACTAAGATTCTTCTCGAACTGTACCGGCGAACACATGACGATTATATGACGGACGACCAGATGGAGGAATTGACGAGGTATATTGGTTACGTCAAAAATAAGCTTATTCCGCCGGAACGATTGGGAGAGGTCAAATGCGACGTGCCGCAGGCCGAGAAGATTTTCAGCGATTACGAGAGGTATAAGCAATTCGGAGAGGACAGGCTGCTGGTAGACTACGACGACATGCTGACGATCGCCAATGAGGCGTTGTCGGAAGACGCCGAGCTTCTATCGAAATATCAGAAGCGATACGACTATGTCATGACGGACGAAAGCCAGGATACATCGCTTGTTCAGCATGCCATCGTGGAGAAACTCGTCAAGTCGCACGGCAACTTGTGGGTCGTCGCTGACGACGATCAAAGCATCTACGGATGGCGCGCGGCAGAGCCGGGTTACTTGCTTGATTTTCGACGGACTTATCCGAACGCCCGGATTCTGAAGCTCGAGCAAAATTACCGGTCGACCCCGAATATCGTGGACGTCGCGAACCGTTTCATCAAACGGAACAAGAACCGTTACGACAAGAACATGTTTACCGATAATCCTAGCGGTGAGCCGATCGTGATAACAGATCTGCCGGATTACAAATATCAGGCGAAATACGTGACAGAGAAAATCATCGACAATGGTAATCTGGAGGAGACGGCCGTTCTTTATCGCAACAACAGTTCCTCCATTATGCTCATGAATGCATTGGACCGAGCGGGAATCCCGTTTTACATGAAGGATGGGGACAATCGCTTTTTCTCGCATTGGGTCGTCGAGGATATTTTGAATTTCATGCGAATGACCTTTAGCGACAAACGTCCGGACATTCTCGAGAAAATCCATTTGAAGTTCAACGGGTACATCACGAAAAAGCAAATGGCGATGCTGCTTGAATTGAAAAAGGACGAGGACGAATCCGTATTCGACCGACTGCTCCGCCATATTCCGCTGCAGGACTATCAGATCAAGCAGTTGGAGACATGCAAGATGACGTTCCTCCAACTACAAGGGGCGGCTCCTCTAGTTGCCATAAGGACGATTAGAGACCGGCTGGGATACGATAAGGCGCTTGAAAAGTCGTGCGAGAGAATGGGCTATCGCAAAGAGTTGCTTGTCGGCATTCTGAACACGCTGGAGGAAATTGCCGAACCGCTCGAGACAATGGAGCAGTTCGCGGCCCGGCTTAAGCATCTGGAGAGGAACATGAAGCAGTCCAGAATGAACAAAGGGGCCGGGGCCGTTACCTTGTCAACTATGCACAGTTCGAAAGGATTGGAGTTCGAGAACGTCTATATGGTCGATTTGGTCGAAGGCATTATTCCTTCCGGAGATGACGTAAAAAAAGACGACAAAGGCGAGACGGACGAAATGGAAGAGGCCGCTCGGCTGTTCTACGTCGGCATGACGAGGGCGAAAACGAATCTCGAATTGCTCGCGTACAAAACGAGGGACGGGGAGCAAGTCCAGCCTTCTCGTTTCGTCGCGGAGGTTCGCCATATTCAGCATCCGCCCAAGACGGCGCAGATTAACCAGTCGCACCCTCCGCGCCAAGCCGGCCCGGCTGTTCCCGTCAACCCGAACGCGATCAAGGAGCCATCGGCGCTGGTTGTCGGCGCGAAGGTTCGGCATGCGGTATTCGGCGACGGTGAGATCGTCCTGACGATCGGGGACAGCGTGGAAATCCGTTTCGACGCAGAGACAAAACGCTTGTCCGCGAACATCTGCGTGCAGATGGGGCTGCTGGAACCGCGCTCATGATCCTGTGGATCTGTATCTGCGAACACCGAACCGCCATACGAGCAGGCACGGAATGAGGAACAGGCAGCCCGCCAGCGGCAATATCATGTACTGAGCAGAGGGGCCTTCTGTTTTGTCCAGGATGTATAACAGCGGCAAGTAATTTACGCACCCGAACGGGATGACGTAGGTAAAGAAGCGGGTGACCCATTTTTGATAGATGTTGATCGGGTATTGCGCCATTTCCCGGCCTCCGTCGGTGAAAATATTGGCTACCTCGAGTCCTTGAATGGTCCAGAAGCACATCGAGGCCATTAGGATAAAGATACCCATGAAAATGCAAACGCCGTTGAAGATCATGAAGATCAAGGTAACGGCTTTCATGAAGTTCCAATCGGCCCCCAGTCGGCTTATGGCCCAAACGAGTACGGACAAGCTTTGGAGAAGGCGGCCGAACCGGGTGAACTCGAATTTGGAACCGAGCACTTGTACGATCGTTCCGCGCGGGCGGACAAGCAAACGATCAAATTCGCCGTTTACGATCAGCGTTGAAAACATATCGAACCCTCTCCCGAGACACTCTGCGATAGCGAACGCCATGTGGATCACGCCGAAGCAGAGAGCGACTTCGAAAAAGTTCCAGCCTTGGATCTGCCCGAATCTCTCGAACATGAAATATAGTCCAGCGAATACGGAGAACGGGATGATAAATTGTCCGAAAGACAGCAGCCAGAACGACGAGCGGTATTGCATCTGGGATTTGAACAAGATGAGTAAATATTTGCCGAATAGTTTCATGGCGGATCAGCCTCCCTGTACGACGACTTTGCGCAACACTCGGCCCATCGAGAATCTGCCGATCACGACGAGCATCGCAAGCCATAGCAATTGAAGCGGGATCGTGCTGAGCGCCTCGCTTGCTTGGATATGTCCCGAGTAGACGCGAAACGGGAAATCGGCCGCGAGCCGGAAGGGGAGCGCGTAAACGATCGATTGCAGCCACTGCGGCATAAGCGGAATCGGAATGATCATCCCGGCTAGGAACTCCCCGACGACCCCGAACATGAGCAGCGATCCCGCGGAAGACATCGTGATGAAGGTCGAGATGTAAATGAGCATGGAGATCGCGACAAGGACGAGCAAGCCGAGCAGAAGCGAGACGACGAACAGTGCGGCGGTGCCAAGATTATCGGGCAATGATAAGCGATAGGGTTGAGGCAAGAACATGGCGACAAGCAAGATCGGAAAGCAGCGAAGCACCGCACTGGAGAGACGCTGCGCGAGCAGCTTGGCGTACCACAAGCCGTAAATGCCGCTCGGACGGCAAAGCTCGTATGCGATGTTGCCCGTCGTGATCAATTGGAACAGTTCATTGTCGCGGAACCAAAGCGCGATAAAAGCGAGGAAGGCTTGTTGCAGCCAGATGTAGTTGACAAGTTGATGAAGCGCCATCGGGGGACTGACGAGCGTTTGGCTGTAGAAGGCTTGATAAACCATAATTATAATAAATCCCCAGAAAAACTGCGTGGCGATTCCGGCAAGTGCTGCCGTGCGATATTGAAACCCCATGGCGAGCCGTAATTTGAAGACGGACAAGTACGCTCTCATGATATATCGTACTCCTTGTACATTCGCACGATCATATCCTCGATCGCGGATGCGCCGGTCAAGATTTCGCCGCCGCCCGCGTCCGCGTATTTCTCCCGTAAAGCCGCAAGCTCTCCGTCGTACAGCAGATTTCCTTTTCCGATCAAAATAATCCGTTGCGCCAACGCTTCGATATCGTTCATATCGTGCGTGGTCAGGATGACGGTGACCCCTTTCTCTTTGTTGATGCGCGTGACGAATTGTCGGACTGCGATCTTGGATACCGCGTCAAGCCCGATCGTCGGCTCGTCAAGAAATAGAATTCGGGGACTATGGAGGAGGGAGGCTGCGATCTCGCATCGCATTCGCTGTCCGAGGCTTAATTGCCGCACGGGCGTATGGATGATCTGTTCCAGATCCAAAGCTTCTGTCAGCAGCTTGAGGTTGTCGCGATACTCGGCTTCCGGCACGTCGTATATATCGCGAAGTAGATCAAATGAATCGATGACCGGCACATCCCACCATAGCTGGGAGCGCTGGCCGAAAACGACGCCGATGTTTTTCACGTACTTCACGCGATCGAGCCAGGGCGTGTATCCCATAATGCTGCACGATCCGCGATCGGGAACGAGATGTCGTTTAACGCGGGTAAAAGCGAAAGGAAGGAGATGGTAACATTATAGATAAAGCGCTGTCAAGTTCATTTTTTCTAATTTAAGAGCATCCTCATTGTCTATTTTTATCCCCCCATAATGGAATTGACGTCTTATAGGTCTACCTTCCGATTTCTATAATGAAGAAAGCAGAATTTCCTCCGTATCCGCCTGTAAAGCTCTTCCTCCTGCTATAATGAGATCACCATACCGAGAGGACAGAAGCCGAGAGATGAGTCTGAGCAAACGTATTTTCGCAGCGTTTATTGCCTTTATCATCGTTCCTTTATTCGTTCTTGGAAGCGTTGCTTACTTAGTCTCTCAGAAAGTGACTCAAGAGAAGTACGCGGAGCAAACCGAATTGACGCTGAAAGCCATCGGGCGGAATATCAACAATATGATTAAGGAAGCCAACTACTTCTCCGATTTCTGGGTTACGATGGACAACAGCGTGGAAGTGGTCGAGCAATCGTTCGACGACGCCAATTTGGGAAACGGAGAGATTTCTGGCGATTCGCCTAGAACGCCCGACTACGATCAATTGCTCGAGAAGGAGAAATTGCGTCAACGCGTACTGCTGACTTATCAAGGAATTAACTCGGTGACGCTCTATCGCAACGATTATACGCAAGTAAACGTTAACTTCTCGAAGGATACTCCGATCGCCAGAGAAGATTTGGAGAACCATCCGATCTACCAAGAAGCGCTTCGAAAAAATGGGGCCCCCGTGTGGGTAGGCCCGAACGAAGATACCAAGCTAACCGGAGCGAACAACCTGTTCACGCAAATCCGAGTGCTGCTTGATATCGAGACGCTGAAGAGCAAAGGGATTCTCGTGACCCGTTTCCAGATGAGCGAGTTGAACCGAATTTTCAGCTTCTACAATAGCCAAGGAAAGATCGATCGGCGTTTTCTGATCGTGGCAGGCAATGGCAATATCGTCTTCGACAACGAGAAATCGGCGGAAGGACGCCGGATAGAGGATTACGTAGATATTGTTAAAGGCATCGACATGAGCAATCGCGCGACCCAGAGCAAAACGCTCGAGTTCGACCATCACAAAAGCCTCGTTTCTGTACAGGATTTGCAATTGCAACGGCTGGGCGTTGGCGACTGGAAGCTCGTCATGGTCACTTCGTGGCAATATCTATCTGGAGACATGGGGATCGTCCTGCGCTGGATGGTCGTCATTACGTCGATCTCCCTTGTCCTGGCTCTCATATTTAATTTGATGTTCGTGCGCCGGACGATCACGTTTATCGTCCGCGTCGTCAGGGCAATGAGACAAGTGGAGCGCGGAGATCTATCGACGCGGGTCGCAGTCGTCGGCAACGACGAGACAACGGCGCTGTCCAAAGGCTTCAACAGTCTCGTGACGAGAGTGTCCGAGCTGCTCGACGACGTCAAGCAGGAGCAATCACGCAAAAGAAAAGCGGAGATGATGCTGCTGCAAGCGCAGATCAAGCCTCATTTTCTGTTTAACGCGCTGGAGTCGATCAACATATTAGCCGTACAGAACGAAGGGCGCAAGGTCAGCAAAATGGTGCAAAGGCTTGCGAACATTTTCCGGATCAGCATTCAACAGAAAGAAGAAATCACGATCGAACAAGAGCTGGAGCATCTGATGAGTTACTTGGAAATCCAGAAGTATCGTTTCGAGGAATTGTTCGAGTATTCGATCGACGTGCCGAGCCAGTTGATGGGGCACTCGATTCTGAAGCTGACGCTGCAGCCGCTTGTGGAGAATAGTATTCAACACGGTTTCGAAGGCATCGGATATATGGGACGAATCGAAGTTAGAGCCGCGATAGAAGGCCCGAATATCGCTTTCTACGTGGAAGACAACGGCATCGGCATTCCCGAGCAGCAGCTTGCAAGATTCGCGGCAAGCGGGATTACGACGCTGCAGGAAATGTACGAGGAATCTCCCGAAACCGGGGAACGGCGCGGGCTTGGCGTCGGCAATGTCGCCGATCGCCTGCGGATCCACTACGGCAATGGCTGCGGCTTGTTCCTGTGCAGCGCATCGGGTTACGGCACGGTCATCAAATGTTTGATACCTCTGAATGCGAGGAGTGATTCCGTATGAGACTCAAAGCGATATTGGTCGACGACGAAGTGAATATTCTCAAAAATTTGCAAGCGGTCATTCCGTGGGAGGAATTGGACATCGAACTCGTCGGGACCGCGCGCAACGGGGAACAAGCGCTTGAGCTTGCCCGCACCGAACGGCCGCAGTTGATCATGTGCGATATCCGGATGCCGGTCATGGACGGCATCGAGTTTCTCGGCGCGCTCCGGGAATTCGATACCGAGGCCGAAGTCATCATGATGACCGGCTATCAGGACTTCAGTTACGTACGGTCGGTCATCCGTTACGAAGTAAAGGATTACATATTGAAGCCGATCGATTACGAGGAGCTTGCCGAGACGATCAAACGGCTTGCAAACGGCGTAAGGGAAAGAAGCATCGAACAGCACTCCATGCGCCAGGAATGGAAACAAGTCGTTCATCTGGCCTACGAGAAAATGCTGTACGACCGAATCACGGATCTTGGAGATACGGCGAGTCGCCCGTTCCCGAAGCTAGGAGAGTCGGAGGACGAGAACCAGGCGTTCGCGATGATGCTCGTTGACGTTGAAGACTATACGAAACGCGTAAGATCCTGGGACGATAAAGAACGCAAGCTCTGGAACTTCGCCATACACAATATTTTGCAAGACAACTTGACGGGTATCGGCGTATCCCATTCCATCGTTCAAGTCAGAAGCGGGGAATGGTGCGTGTTGATTGAGAGGACGCCTCCGGATATTTACAACCTGGATCAATGCGTCTCTTGGGCGGAGACGCTTCGCCTAGCCGTGAATAAGTATTTGAAGATGAGCATTCGGGTGGCGCTTCACCCGGCCGAGACGACGTTGATCCAATTGGCCAAGACGTACAAAAGCTTGCAGCGTTCGCTTTACTTGTATTCTTCGGCGAATGCCGGCGTGATCGTGTCCCAGAAGTCCAAGGGAGGTTCGGAAACCTCTCACCAGCTGTGGGACAAAATCGAGGAGATGGTGACGGGGCTGAAACGTTGCGATCGCCGCCGCACGGAAACCGCGTTGAAGGAACTGGACGACAGCTTCCGTTCTTTGCCGGACACTTCTTTCGAGCGGGTCGCCCCGATTTTGCATTACTTGTGCCTTCATCTGCTTCGCGAGATGCGGGCGATGGATGTAATTACTCGCGAGGAAGAGCTCGCAATCTGGCGGCAGATCGACATGCATCAGGGGATACGCGAAACGCTGCAGGTCATTAATGGTCTGGTCGACCGTTCGCTTGAAAGCGCGTTGAAGAAAAAAACGAGCGACGTACTGATGCTGTCGGCGCGGGATTATATCGAAAGAAATCTGTCCGCGGAGCTGAGCATCGATATGCTGGCCGATTATTTGGGGATTAGCGGCAGTTACTACAGCTTGTTGTTTAAGCAGCATTTCGGGGAGACGTTCGTCGAATACGTCACGAAGCAAAGAATGGAAATGGCGCGATCGCTTCTCGCGCTGAGCGACAAAAGCGTCACGCAGATCGGCCAGATGGTCGGGTATGCGGAAAGGCGTTATTTTACCCGCGTATTCAGCAAGTATACGGGGATGCTTCCTTCGGAATACCGGGAGCGGCAGCAAAACCGGTCCGGAGCGGAGCAACCCGCATGGGCGAATCGCTTAGAGGGATAAGGAGAGATGGGGATGACAAGACAAGAGAGCTTCGAGCGTCTTACGCTGAAGGAAAAAATCGGACAGTTGTTCATGTGCGGATTCGAAGGGTTGGAGCCGTCTGACGATATTCTTAAGTTGATCAACGATTACGCCATCGGCGGAATTATTTACTTCCGACGCAATGTTCGCGATGCCAATCAGGTCGGCAAGCTGTCGGCAAAGCTGCAAGCGGCGTCCGCCAATCCGCTGCTCGTCGCGATCGATCAGGAGGGCGGCATGGTCGTCCGCATAGAGGACGGCGTGACGGTAATGCCCGGAGCGATGGCCCAGGGCGCGGCCAACGACATGGATCTGACGTTCGAAGCGGCACGATGGTCCGGTGCCGAGCTTAGGGAAATCGGCATCAACATGAATTTCGCGCCTTGTCTGGACGTGAACAACAATCCGCAGAACCCGGTGATCGGGGTTCGTTCTTTTGGCGAAGATCCGAAGCGGGTCGCATCGCTCGGGGTGGCGGCGATCCATGGCTACCGGGAAGGCGGCGTGATCGCCGTCGCCAAGCATTTTCCCGGACACGGCGACACGGCGGTCGACTCCCATCACGATCTTCCCGTCGTTCCGCACGGCGTAGAGCGCTTGAACGAAGTAGAATTGCTGCCGTTCCGCCATGCAATCGAGCAGAAGGCCGAGGCCATTATGACGGCTCATGTCGTATTTCCCGCTTTCGAGCCGGAGAACGTTCCCGCGACGCTGTCGGCTAGAATATTAACCGGACTATTGCGCAAGCAATTGGGCTTCGGTGGCGTTATCGTCACGGACTGCCTGGAGATGAACGCCATCGCGGAGACGTTCGGCGTTGCCCGCGGAGCGGTGGAGGCGATTAAGGCGGGAGCGGATCTCGTGCTCGTCAGCCACCGGGTTTCCCGGCAGACGACAGCGCTTGAAGCGGTGATGGAAGCGGTGATGACGGGGGAAATCCCGGAATCCCGCATTGATGAGGCCGCCAAGAGAGTATGGGAACTGAAACGTTCGCGAGGACTATTCGGCGACACGGTTCCCGCAACGGATCCCGGGCGCGCGGAGGAGGTGCAGTATGAGCTCTGCCGGGCGGCGGTCACGGTTGTTAAGGGCAAAGAGCATTTGCCCCTGCCCAAGATCGGCAAGACCGTTGTCGTATGGACGGAACCGCGCGTAAGAACGGAAGTCGTCGAAGTGATTCCGCAAGAACGGACGCTGGGCGCGGCACTGGAACAAGTCGGTTACGATATAGAGGAAATCCGTATCGGCATCGATCCGACTCCAGAGGAAGCGGCAGCAGCGCGTTCCGCCGCGGGAGGCGGCCGAAGAGTGATATTCGTATCGTACGATGCCGCTTTTTCCGCCGGGCAGTCCGGGCTTATCCAGGAACTGTACGCGGCGACGGGCGACGCGTTCGTATGGGTGGCGGCCAGAACTCCGTACGATTTGCTCGTCGCTCCCGATGCTCCGACGTACTTGTGCGTCTACGAGAATAAACCGGCGATGATGACGGCACTGGCCGAGGTTCTTGCCGGAGAGACGGACGCGAAGGCGAGTCAGCCGGTCACGATCGGCGACCATGCCCCGGGAACCGTGTGACCGATACCGAATAAGCGCGAAAAAGAGCGATTTTCTCTCCTTATTTTGGGAGGAAAATCGTTTTTTTGTTCACCTTGTTGTATAATTACGGGCAGAGAAAGGAGGACGGTTGCATTGACCTATTCGCGATCGCGAACCCATCATGCGAAAAAGGCGAAACGCCGCGGCAAGACGAGATTACTGCTCGTCTTAAACGGTTTTTTATTGATCGGCCTCGTCATCGTTGCCGCCCTTATTTGGAAATCCCATGTAGATCAGGACAAATCGGCATCGTCATCGTTACCGCCAACCCATGCGGCCAAACCTTCGGATGAAGGTCAGTTGGCTACGAAATCTCCGGAGCCAAAGGCTTCCGAAGAGGAGGAGGTCGAGCCGAGCGCTTCTCCAACGAAGGAATCGAACGGTGCGAAATCGGAAGGCGACGGCAAGTCGGTATCCCTCGCGTTCGTCGGAGATGTTCTTCCTGCCGCGAAGGTGTTGGAATTGATGAAAGCGAACGGCTTTGATTATCCTTACCGGGAAGCGAAAGAAATTCTGTCTGCGGCTGACATTACGGCGGGCAATCTGGAAACGCCGATCACGACGAGAGGAACCCCGGCGGAAGACAAACAATACGTATTCCGCGGAAGCACCGAAGCATTGCCGGCCTTGAAGGAAGCGGGCTTCGATTTTCTATCGCTCGCGAACAACCATACGCTCGATTACGGCTGGGTAGGCTTAAGCGATACGATGGACGCGCTTGACGACGCCGGTCTGAAGCATGCGGGCTCCGGCAACGATGATAAAGAAGCGTTCGCTCCGGCATACATAGAAAGCAACGGAATAACGGTCGCGTACGTCAGCGTCACGAGAGTCGTCCCGGAGGTATCCTGGAAAGCGGACAAAAATCGTCCGGGAGTGGCGGAGGCGTACGCGCCGGATCGTGCCGTCGCAGCGATCAAAGACGCGAAAGAAAACGCGGATATCGTCGTGGTGATGGTGCATTGGGGAGTGGAGCGGGAAGACCGCCCGGTCGCCCACCAGACGGACCTCGCGCACCGATTCGTCGACGCTGGCGCGGATCTGGTCATCGGCAGCCATCCTCACGTCCTGCAAGGCTTCGAAACGTATAAAGGCAAATGGATCGCCTACAGTCTAGGCAATTTCGTCTTCTCGTCGACCACCACGCGCTCTTCCGAGACCGGCGTATTAAACGCCAGTTGCGGCAAGGACGGAACGTGCTCGCTCAAGTTCACTCCGATGTTCGCCAAAAGCTCGCAGCCCGCGCCGATGGGAGAAGCCGAAGGCAAACAACTGTTGGCCCGATTGTCGACTTTATCGTTTGGCGCCTCCGTAGAGGAGGATGGAACGATTGTGGTACGGAATTAAAAGTTTTATAAGAGGACTTCGTAACGTACCCTTTAGGTATCATTTATTTAATGGGGGAATGAAGTTGGATAAGTCTACTCGAGCCGCTCTTCACCCGTGCGTCGCCCATCGCGGTTTCTCAGGCAAAGCACCCGAGAATACGATGGCCGCTTTCCGAATGGCGTTGAACGAGCCTTACGTATGTTGGATGGAACTGGACGTTCATCTGTCACGGGACGACGTTCCCGTCGTCATTCATGACGCAACGTTGAACCGGACGACGTCCGGCAGGGGCCGGGTCATCGACTTTACGGCCGAGGAGCTTGGAAATCTTGACGCGGGCAGTTGGTTCGACCGTTCCTTCGCCAACGAATGCATTCCTACGTTGGAATCGGTACTGAGATTAACGGCGGGAAGATGCAGACTGAATATCGAGTTGAAAGGAAATGACGCGGATTACGACCGGCTGGCCCGCAGAACGATTGAGGTACTTCGAGCCTTCGGGATGGAGAACGAGCATGTCGTGACTTCGTTCCAACCGGACATTCTTCGGGCGGTGCGCCAATATTCCCGTTCGCTGAGAATTGGACTGATCATCGACGAACGCCCAGTGAATCTCGTCGATCGGCTGATCGCGCTCGATTGTTCGTATTTGTCCATCGGCTTCAGACACATTGACGAGAAGCTTCTAAAACAGGCTTCAAAAGCGTATATCGAGGTGATGGCGTGGACGGTGAATTCAACCTCCGATCTGCGCAGGTTGGCCGCCCGGCCGGAAGCGTTCCAGCTTTGTACGAATTATCCCGACAGATGGTTGGAGGCAATCGAAAAATGAACGTTAATGAAACGGATTTGCGCAACATTTATTGCGTCGGTCGCAATTATCGGCTGCACGCCGCAGAGCTGGGAAATGAAGTTCCGACGTCGCCGATGATCTTCACGAAACCGACGCATGCCGTCATTCGGATGGAGGACGGATTGCTGAAGCTGCCGGGCTCGCAAGGAAGCATCCACTATGAGGCGGAGCTCGTCGTCGCCGTAGGAAGGCCTTACGAACCTGGGATCCGCTGCGACGAGCTGTTTACGGCGTTTACGGTAGGCCTGGATCTGACGCTGCGGGACGTCCAGGAGCGCTTGAAGGCTAAGGGACAGCCGTGGCTCGCAGCTAAAGGATTTCGGAATTCGGCTGCGTTCGGAAAATGGTTGGCGTTTCCCGGAAGCACCGCGATCAAGGAAGGCGATTTCGCTTTCCGAATAAACGATCAAGAAGTACAGCGCGGCAACGCGAACGACATGGTATTCGACTTGCAGCTGATCGCCGATTTCGTAGGAACGAATTACGGATTAGGCGTCGGGGACGTGCTGTTTACAGGTACGCCCGCGGGCGTCGGCGCGCTGAGCGACGGAGACCGGCTGGATGTTCGTTGGAACGAGGAAAGCCTGGGACGTCTGACTGTAGCGATCGCCGGATAATAAAAAAAGGAGGAGCCGGTTGCAATCGGGAAACGATTGTGACCGGCTCTTTTTGCTACGTTCCAAAATCAATTCAAATTCGCGCTCATTCCATCGATATAATAAGTAATCGCTTTGGTAACGCTTTCCGTTAAATCCTCTTTCATCTGGAAGGATCCCATCGAAGCCAGCGAGGCGAATCCGTGCACCATGCTGCGTAAGCCCCGTATCGCATGGACGGTTTCCTCCTGCGGGAAGCCGAGCGGCTGCATGAGGCGGTAGAACAGATTCAAAATGCTTTCGGCGGCTTGTTCGAACGGCTCGGGCTGCGGCGAAGCCGCGCGATTGATCGCCTCGTACAACCCGGGATGCTGCCGGACGAACTGCATATAGCGCCTGCCGACTTGGATCAACGCTTCCTTGCCGGAGTAGCCGATCGCCGCGTCGCTTAGCTCCTCCTTTAACGAGACGGACGCGAATACGGCCAGTTTCTGGCGCAAATCCGGCAGCCCTTCTACGTGATTGTAGAGCGATGGCGTCTTTATGCCGAGCAGGGCGGCAACGTTAGCAAGCGTCACCTGTTCCCACCCGTCGCGGTCCGCGATGTCGGCCGCCGCGGCGATTACGGATTCGGGCTTCACGCCTGCTCTCATCCGGTTTGCCTCCTCTCGAGTCTTTTATGCGCTTCGTCGATCGCTTGTTGCATGGCGGCGACCGGTTGTACCAACGCGGGACCATGGCCGACGGCCAGTATGGCGGGACGAAGCTCCATCAGCTTCCGTGCGCTTGCGATCGCTGTCGGCGCATGCCAAGTCGCCAAGGCGGGGAAGGGGAAAGTCCATTTCATGTGGCCCGAGACCACCAGGCCGCCTTTGGAAGTGAAGGCGTCTCCGGCGATCAGGGCACGGCTTGTCGTCTCGAAGAAACAGAAGTGTCCGGGCGTATGCCCAGGGGAGGCGACGGCGATTAACGAGCCGATGCGATCTTGATCATCGAAAACAAAGTTGGGTGTAAAAGGCGCTTTCTTCGGGATGCCGCCTTTAGGCGGAACGTTGGCCTCGTAGGGCAGCAAGGTACGATCGCCCTGAAGTAAGGCTGCGTCTCTGCGGGAAATTCCGATCTTAGCATCGGGATATTTCTCTTTTAACAACGGTACCGCTCCGATATGATCTTCGTGGGCGTGCGTCAGAAGAATGCGAGTAAGCGGCTTTCCCGTCGCTTCGATGGCACCGGCAATGCCTTTGGCCACGAACGGCATGCAGGCGTCGATCAACGTCAAGCCTTCCTCGTCTTCGATCAAGTAGCAGTTGAGCGGAAACAATCTGGGCATAAAAATCAGTTGCGTTACCGGACCCCAAGTCGTTTTGTTCATCATGAACGACCTCCTTAAACTAAACTTGTTATTATAATAACTAATATCATTAGTTTTTGCAAGGGGTAAAATCATCAAGATAATCTTATCCCTCCGTTAGCCTTTTGACTCCCTTACTTTGGATAAATTGGGGCTTACAATGAGGATGTAGCAAAACCATTCATATGGGAGGGTCTTACGAGTGAAAAAGAAGTTGATTACAGTCCTGACGACAGTCACGATGCTGTCGGCGATTTTGTCCGCGTGCGGAGGCAATAAGAACGAGGCGGCTCCGTCCACGAGCCCAAGCCCGAGCCCAAGCGAAAGCAGCAGCCCGAGCCCGAGCGATACGCCGTCTTCACCGGCGGCCGTCGAAAGATTCGACGTATCCCTGCGCCACATTCAGGTTGGGGAACTGCAAAGATTTCGGAAAGCGATCCTAGACGAAGTTGTTAAGAAATCCGAGGCGGAAGTGCCAGGCGCCAAATTCGAAATGGATGCCATAGAAGACAGCTTTAACCGCTGGACGAAGCTGCCGGCCGAGATGGCTGCAGGCAACCCGCCGAAAATCTTCGACTTGTTCGGAGGACCTGCGGAAGGTCAAAAGTACGCTCGCGCGAACAAGTTGCTTGATCTAACTCCGATTCTCGACGAGCTGGGTATTAAAGACAAATTCACTGATTACTCCACGTTTGTCGTAGACGGCAAAGTATACGGCTTGCCGATCGGCGCCGGCTCCGAAGGCTGGTTCTACAACTCCGACATTCTGAAAGCCAACAACATCGAAGTTCCGAAAACGCTCGACGAGCTCGAAGCTGCATTCGAGACGCTGAAGGGCAAAGGCATTACTCCGATCGCGATGGGTTCTCAAGCGGCATGGGTGCCGTTCATGCTCATCAACACGTTGATCTCCCGTTATGCGGGACCTGACATTCAAGCAGGGGTAGCCGACGGATCCCGTAAAATGACGGAGCCGGAAGTCGTGGCTGCGTTCGCGAAATACGGGGAATGGGTTAAGAAGGGCTACTTCACAAAAGGCGAGCTCGGTATCGATTACACTGGCCAAACAAACGAATTCATCGCCGGCAAGGCTGGATTCCTTTTTGACGGCACGTGGAGAATCTCAACGTTTAACGAAGACGGAACAGGCAAGGCGCTGCACGGCAAAGTCGGTTACTTCGCAATGCCGGCTGTATCAGGCGGCAAAGGCGACCAAACGGCCGTCAACTACAACCAAAACAATGGCTACGGCTTCTCGTCCGACGTAAACGACAACGAGAAAGCAGCTATCAAAGCGTTCATCAAAAATCTTTACTCGGAAGAATATCAAGCCCGTGGCTTTAAGGAAGACGGCGTACTGCCTTCGATGAAGGTTGATCCGGCGAAGCTAACTTCGGATAACCCGATCATGAGCGAAGTGCTCGCCAGCAACGCTGCGGCGGGAACGGTATTCCCACATTTCGACTCGCTCGTGCCAGGTCCGGTAAACGGCGAATTCGAAAAGCAAATCCAAAACCTGATCGCAGGCAAAGCGTCTCCGGAAAAAGCGGCAGACGAAATTCAAAAAGTGATGGATTCGGAGCTGGCAGCTCTTAAGTAGTCCAAGAATAGCAAGACGACAAGGTACCGCCCGCCCGTGTGGGCGGTACCTCTTTCGTCGCCTGGGGTGGGGGAACCATGAACAAAACATTGCGCAATCCATACGTATACCTGCTCTTCGTACTGCCGACCATCGGACTGTACTTCTTGTTTTTCATCTATCCGGTGCTTCAGTCGGTTTTCTACGGTCTAACGGATTGGGATGGGCTTACGCCCGCTAAGTATATCGGTTTAGGAAATTTCGAAAAAGCATTCAAGGACGACGATTTCTGGATATCCGTCAAGAACAATATGTATTTCATTCTGTTCTCGGTATTCGTGCAGGTTCCACTAATTATTTGCTTCTCACTGCTCATTAGCGGAGTGAAAAGGTTTCAGGGATTTTACAAAACGACGGTGTTCTTGCCATCGATTTTGTCGACGTCGATTATCGGAATTTTGTGGCAGTTCATGTATCACCCGAGCATTGGCTTGTTCAATAAATTCCTGGGCTGGTTCGGCGTAGAGCCGATCTATTGGCTGGCCGATCCCAAATGGGCGATGCTGTCCATATTGATCACCAATGCATGGCAATGGATGGGGTTCTACATTGTGCTCGTGCTTGCGGCCATTTTGGCCATTCCGAAAGAAATCAACGAAGCGGCGGAGATCGACGGGGCGACCGGCTTCCAGCGAGCATATCGCATCACGACGCCGCTCATTATGCCCATCATATCAGTTGTTATCATGCTTTCCATCGCCGGAGCGATGCGCGTCGTCGACATCGTCCTCGTCATGACAAAGGGCGGACCGGCGGGCGCAACGGAAGTCATGGCTTCTTATATGGTGAATAAAGCGATCAAGTACGGTCAATACGGCTACGGAACGGCACTTTCGATTATGATCTTTGCCATCGCCCTGCTCTTGACGGCGCTTTACCAAATCGCATTTGCCAGAAGGCAGGAAAGGGTCGAGTACTAATGCGTAAAGTCTTCCAAAAGAGCCTGCCTCATCTGCTGCTGCTTGTTTATGTCGTCGTCATATTATTTCCGCTCGTTTTCGTTTTGTTGTCTTCTTTCAAGACATCGAACGATCAGATCGTAACCGCTCCATTCGGGCTGCCTAGCAAGCCGACGCTCGAAAATTACTCGAAAGCATGGACCCAAGCCAAGATCAGCCGATATTTTTTTAACAGCGCCTATTTGTCCGTGACCGCGGCCGTATCAGCGATCTTGTTGGCGGCGGCGACCGCTTACGCGATCGCCCGCATGAGAATGGCCAGAGCCAGCAAAATCATCTATCAATTCATTCTGCTTGGCATGCTGATCCCGGGCAACGTCCTATTTATCGCCCAATATATTCTCGTGCAGAAACTCGGCATTCTCGGCACTCACTGGGCTTTGTATTTGCCTTATACGGCGGGGGCCTTGCCGTTCAGCGTTCTGCTGATTGTCGCCTTCATGAAAGCTATTCCTTCGGAAATGGAGGAAGCGGCCATCGTCGACGGTTTGGGCGTAATCGGTTCGTTCTTCCGTATTATTCTTCCGCTTACGCTCCCGGCGCTCGTCACCGTCTTTATCATTAACCTGCTGGGGAACTGGAACGAATATTTGCTTGCCAATTTCTTCATCAGCAAAGACACTCTACGCACGTTGCCTACCGGAATGGTCGGCTTCCGCGACGCTTTCCAGACCAGTTATCCGCTCGTATTTACGGGTATCGTCATCAGCGTATTGCCGATTCTGATCATCTACGCTTTCCTGCAAAAAACGATTATCGAAGGCCTGACCGCCGGAAGCGTCAAAGGTTAATCTAACGAAGAAAAGCGCAATTCCCAAGAATGGGATTTGCGCTTTTCTTCGTTTAAAACCTATGATAAAGGGAGGGAAGACAGAGGGAGGCCATCCAATGAACGTAAACTCGTTTCCGCCGGTAATTGACGCCCGCTCCCGGATTCTGATCCTGGGCAGCATGCCGGGCGTCGCTTCACTTAAGGCGCATAGATATTATTGGAACCACCGCAACTACATGTGGCGCATCCTATACCGGTTGTTTGGCGACGGAAGAGAACCGGACGAGGAATATGATAGCCGAATCACGTTCGCGTTGAGTAACGGAATCGCGTTATGGGACGTGATCGCAAGCTGCGATAGGAAGGGAAGCTTGGACAGCGAGATCAAGCAAGCGATCCCCAACGATATTCCGGGACTGCTCGAGCGTTATCCGAACGTGAAAAAAATCGCGTGCAACGGTACGAAGTCTTTTGCGGAGCTGAACAAACATTACGGAGAACATCCGGAGGTAGTTCTAAGAACGCCGATACGTTTGCCGTCGACAAGCCCGATCCCGACTCGGGACTATCGCGGCCTTGAGGATAGGCTGGAAGCGTGGAAACGGATCAAAGAAACATAAAAGGCAGCCGGTAAGAGGGATCTTCCTCTTGACCGGCTGCCTTCTCGTATCGGACGTTTTACTTCGTCAATTGCTCCATTTGCTCCAGCAAACTTTCGAACACGCTCATCGCCTGACGAATCGGCTCTGGAGACGACATGTCGACGCCGGCTTTCTTGAGGATGTTGATGGAATAGTCTTTACCCCCGCTCTTCAAGAAGCCGAGATAGCGTTCGACGGCAGGCTGGCCTTCGTCGAGAATCTGCTTCGCGAAGCTTGTTGCCGCCGAGAAGCCCGTCGCGTACTTGAAGACGTAGAAGCTCGTATAGAAATGGGGAATGCGGGCCCATTCCATCTCGATGTCTTTGTCTACGACCATGCCTTTGCCATAATATTTCTCGTTGAGATCGTAATAGATGGAGCTGAACTCCTGCGGCGTCAGAGCTTCGCCTTTCTCTGCTCTCTCGTGAACGATCTTCTCGAACTCCGCGAACATCGTCTGACGGAACACCGTCGTCCGGAACTGATCTGCATAATAGGTCAGTAGATACATTTTCTCCTTCGGATCGGTCGACTTCTCAAGCAAATAGTTCATCAGCAAAGCTTCGTTCAGCGTAGAAGCGACTTCCGCGAGGAAAATCGTATACTGCGCGTCGCGGTACTCGTTGTTGTCGTCCGAGTAATAAGAATGCAGGGCGTGGCCCATCTCGTGAGTTAACGTAAACATGCTGTTCAGGTTATCATTATGGTTCAGCAACACGTAAGGATGCGTGCCGTAAGCGCCCCAACTGTACGCGCCGCTGCGTTTGCCCTCGTTCTCATAAATGTCGATCCATCCGCCGTCGAAACCTTCCTGCAGAACTTTACGGTATTCGTCGCCAAGTGGGGAGAGACTGTCGTAGACGGTTTTTTTGGCTTCTTCATACGTAATGTCCATGTCGAACTCATCGACGAGAGGCGCGAACAAATCGTACATATGTAACTCGTCCAGCTTCAGCAGCTTTTTGCGCAATTCCATGTATCGATGCATTAAAGGCAAGAACTCGTGAATCGTCCCAATCAAGTTATCGTATACGGACTGAGGGATGTTATCGCCGAACAGCGACATTTCCAGAGCGGAAGGATAACGACGGGCTTTGGCGTAAAAAAGGTTTTTCGTCACGTTGGCGTTAAGGGTCGCGGCGATCGTATTGCGCCACTTGCCGTACGTCTCGTACATCGCTTTGAACGCATCGCGGCGGACATCCCGGTTTTTGCTTTCGAGAAACTGTATGTATCTGCCATGCGTCAATTCGACTTCTTCGCCTTGTTCGTTTTTGACTTTCGGAAATTTGAGATCCGCATTGTTCAGCATGCCGAAGATCGTTCCGGGAGCCTGGGATACGTTGCCGACTTGCGCGAGCAAAGCTTCTTCGCTTTTGGACAACGTATGCGGCTTCTGGCGGAGCATCTCTTCCAGTGTGCGCTTGTACTTGGAGAGGGAGGGATCCGCGATCAATCCGGTAAGTTGCTCCTCGGACAAGCTAAGAATTTCCGGCGTGATAAAAGAAGTTGCTTCTCCGACTTCCACGCCAAGCTTCTTGGATTTGTCGGACAGAGCCTGATATTTCGCTTCGGCCATATCCTCGTGGTGGCGCATGTTGGCATAGACGTAAAGACGCTCGGTCAGTAAAGAGATTTCGTCGTCCAGGGCAAAGCATCCTGCGATGGAGGAGGCGTTGTCAAGCTTCCCCTGATAACCGGAGATTTCGCCGAGTTTTTTCCTGACTTGGGCGAATTCGGCGTCCCAAGCGGATTGGTTCGGGTACAGATCCTCCAGCTTCCAGCGGTGATCTTTCGAAACTTCTGATCGTTTGAGGACTTGATTCATAGGCTTATACAACCTCCTGGGTATCGTATCGTAGACATATTTCGGTACTGCGACGAAGCGCGGCAAGATCGGCTTCGCGGAGACTGGAACGGCGACCGCGGTAGAGCACAGAAGGGAAATCGCCGCCAGAGAGGCGGTTAAGGGAATGGCCAATTTGATCATCTAGCGCCTCCGGCAATGGAATAAGTTGCCGGATTAGTATGTCCTCGACCGCGTCGATTATCAATTGCGCGTAAGTCAGGAGCCGATACTAAAGAAGCTGTAAACGATTAAGAAAAAGGCGAACAATACGAGAAAAATCGATAGAATGGCCATCGGACGGCGCAACGGATTGGGAATCCGCTCTCTCATCAGGATCAATACGATGGCGAGGCCGAACGAGGCGATAATAAAAATCAGGTTTTCGTTATTCATGAATGACGGTCTCCTCCAGTTCCGGCCTCATATGCTCTTTAGTGTTTCCAGCGTTTGACGAAGCCCTTCTTCCCCATTCGGGAAATCTTCTGGCGCAAACCTCTGTTCGGCCCAATGGATCATTTCCGGGCGACTGAGGAACTTGTGGCACGTTTCCCCCCATTGGTCGGAAATTTCCCGGACGACGAGCGTTTTCCCTTGAACTTCTACAGTCAGCATATTGTAGTTGTCATGTTTGTAGACGGTATGTTTGGCGAACATTTTATCTCCTGGTCTAGGGCATCGGAAATGCCGTTTTTCTCATCATAGAAGAGATGAAGAGAGAAATCAATGTAACGTTGGAAAAATAAGGTTGACAGAGGCGACTGACTGTGGGATTCTACTAAACAATCCCTCCAAGATGAGGGGGGAGATCGCCAATGAGCCGAGCCGAGATGAGTTAGAAGAGCCGAGAGGAGACGAGGAAAAATGGAAAACAAATTTGTTGCGCCCGCTTATCCGCAGACGGGGGTGGCGTCGACTTGTCGATCGTTCGACGAATACCGCGCCATGTTCCGGTTAGAGGATGAGATCTTGCGGAGAGGGCCGGTGCTGGATGTCGCTGGAGGTGCATCGTCGTTTACGGCGCAGCTTGACGCGATGGGTATCCCGGCAGTCGCCGTGGATCCATTCTACGATGGTTTGTCCGAACAGGTCATCGCCGACGGATATAAGGAAATCGAAGTCTCATCCGCCAAAATCGCGGCAATGGCGAACAGCTACGACTGGAGCTTCTACGGGTCGCCCGAGAATCACCGGCGGATCAGAGAAAGTTCGATGGATTTATTCGCCGAACACTTCCGTAATGAGACAACGAGGTCCAGATACTATGCGGCTTCGCTTCCAAATCTTCCGTTCGAGGACGATACTTTCCAATTGGCGGTATGCAGCCATTTTCTGTTCTTATACTCAGATGCCTTCGACAAACGTTTTCATGCCGCCGCGATCGCTGAATTGCTTCGCGTTTTGCGACCGGGTGGAGAACTCCGTATATATCCCTTGATTACCTTGAAATGGGAAGAACCATCATTCCTTAACGAGCTTTTGGAGGAGCTAAAAGGGGTCGCCCAGGTGGAATTTCTGACCTCGTATTTACCGTTCACTCCGGCCAAAAGTCCCTTGTTACGCCTGGAAAAATCGATCTAATGGGTATATCAGGATATCTTGCAAAAATGGGTTAAATCGGTTATACTCATCGTATTCGCTGACTAACAGCGAGATTTTAGGAGGTTTTTCATTTGAGAGGAATAGTTAAATGGTTTAACGCAGAAAAAGGATACGGCTTCGTCTCCATCGAGGACGGCAACGATGTATTCGTTCACTTCTCGGCAATCCAAGGCGATGGCTTCAAAACTTTGGAAGAAGGTCAAGAAGTCGAATTCGAAATTACGCAAGGAAATCGCGGTCCTCAAGCTTCCAACGTGGTGAAACTGTAAGTCGCGCGAAGCGTAGACTTATTATCATATCACGAACTAGCAGCAAAACCCCTGGCCTTATGCCGGGGGTTTTGCTGTCTCTCCCTTTGACCATGCCCTTGACATAGTGTTACACTATTTCTGGAACAATCAGAAGTTTTTACTTGTTTTATCGATTCTAACGTCTTTCGGGGGTAACAAGGTTATGCCAAAATTCAAGCTTTTTGCGGATCGCAAAGGCAAAGCAGACCAAGCCAAGAACAATCGTTTCGTTAAGCTGGCACGCGAGATTTACGTGCAGGCTCGCAGGGGAGGGCCAAGTCCGGAGTCTAACTATGGTCTCAAGGCGGCCATCGCCAGCGCCCGCGCGATCCAGATGCCGGCAGACAATATTGAAAGAGCGATTAAGAAGGCGGCCGGCGGAGCCGACGGCGTTGATTACGAAGATGTTCTCTACGAAGGGTATGGGCCGGGAGGAGTCGCGATCATGGTGAAATGCCTGACGGACAACCGCAACCGCACCGCCGCCGACGTACGTTCGATCTTCGGCAAGCGCGGGGGTAATCTCGGGGAGTCGGGCTGCGTTTCCTATATGTTCGATCAGAAGGGTTTGATCGTGATCGCGCGCACGGAAAATATGCAGGACGAAGACGGCTTTATGATGGAAGCGTTGGAAGCGGGAGCGGAAGATGTCGTTATCGAAGAAGAAAGCTTCGAAGTTCTGACCGCTCCGGAGGAGTTCGAAGCGGTGAAAGGCAAACTCGAAGCCGCAGGTTATGCTTTCGAAACGGCTAGCGTCCGCTGGCTGCCGCAAAACACGGTTTCGGTCGAAGGCGAGAACGCCGAGAAGCTGCTGAAGATGATGGATGCGTTCGAGGACAACGACGACGTGCAGGACGTCTACCATAACTTCGAGATCAGCGACGAGGAAATGCACCGTCTGGGTTAAAGTTACTTGCTAAACCGCACATCATATCGTCAAGAGGCCGAGAGGCCTCTTTTTGTCGTTGAACCGGAAATTTCTTTTCTATCTCTTGGCCTGCCATATTCGTTTAAGGAATAGATGGTCGAGCACCCGCTGATGATCAGCTTGATCAGGGCTCCCGCAGGGTCGTGCTCGTTGTTGTTGCGAAACCGGTATTCGTAATAATACTTCTCTCGCCGCCACTCGGGAATGCGGCCGTAATGCTTGCGGATGAAAGCTCTGGCTTTCTTCAGCAGGCTTATTCTGGCTTGTCTCACAATGTTGTGGGACTTGCCCAAACATGTGTTTGTATGTCAATAAAAATAGCAGTTTTTCCAAAAATATCTGATCGATTTGCGGCTAAATCTCCAATTTCGCAACCCTGAGTAAAGTGCATATACCGTTGTTCTTTGACCACTACAACTCGTTTTTCGCGGATTCCGAATGTTTTTCAAATGAAATATTTCCTTGGATATCGTTTCATAAGGAAATAGGAAGACCGATGAAAACGCAGGAGGTTCCCATTAACGTGTTGCATGTGTAGATAACTCAGGGTATAGAAAAGGGCGAAAGGCCAATTGAAAAATTTGTTATGATCTAGGAGGGAATAGCATGTGTAGATGACTCAGGGTAAAGAAAAGGGAGAAGAATCGATTGTAAATTCGGGTATGATCCAGTATGGGGTTACGTGTGTAGATGACTCAGGGTTAACGAAAGGGAGACATCGATGGAAGTGAATATTGAGGATGATCTTGGATGGACCGGATGTATGTAGATGACTCAGGAAAGGCGAAAATAAAGAACCCGCCAGTTCCAAAGGAACCGGCGGGTTCGGGCAAGATTAGGCGTCAGCAACGGCGGAGGCGGGCTCCAACATACGGACTTTGTCGATTGTGCCGCCCCCGAGACAGCGATCGCCGTCATAGAAGACGACGGCTTGTCCCGGAGTGATCGCTTTCTGGGCGGTGTCGAACTCGACGAGACCGGAGCCGTCCGGTTGAAGCGTCAACGTGACGCCTTGATCCGGCTGACGGTAACGGAATTTGGCGGTACAGCGGATCGGTCCGTTAGGCTTGTCAGGGCTGATCCAATTGACATCCGTTGCGGTCAAGCCGACGGAATACAGGCTGGCATGGGTTTCCCCTTGCACAACGTATAATGTGTTGCTCTCCAGGTCCTTACCGGAGACGAACCAAGGCTCGCCGTTGCCGGAGCCGCCGATTCCGAGGCCTTGGCGTTGGCCGAGCGTATAGTACATGAGACCGTCATGACGGCCTTTGATTTCGCCGGAGACAAGGTCGACCATATTGCCGGGCCTGGCGGGCAAGTATTGGCTGAGGAATTCTTTGAAGTTGCGTTCGCCGATAAAGCAGATACCGGTGCTGTCTTTTTTCTTTGCTGTAGCGAGGCCGGCTTCCTCGGCGATCTTGCGTACATCCGCTTTCTGCATATGGCCGATCGGGAACATGGCACGAGACAGTTGCGCTTGATTCAGCGCATGAAGGAAATACGTTTGATCCTTGTTCGTGTCCGCGCCGCGCAGCAATTCGTAATTGCCGTCTCGAAGCTCCACGCGGGCGTAGTGCCCGGTGGCAATGGCTTCGGCTCCAAGTTCCAGCGCTTTTTGCAGGAATTCCCCGAACTTGATCTCCCGATTGCACATGACGTCGGGGTTAGGCGTTCTACCCCGGCGGTATTCCTCGAGGAAATATTCGAATACTTTATCGTGATACTCTTGTTCGAAGTTGACGGTATAGTACGGGATTCCGATTTGGTTGCATACCCGACGCACGTCTTCGGCGTCTTCCTCAGCGGTGCATACACCGAATTCGTCGGTATCGTCCCAGTTTTTCATGAATACCCCGACGACGTCGAAACCTTGCTTTTTTAAGAGCAAAGCCGTCACCGAGGAATCCACTCCCCCGGACATGCCGACGACGACGCGGACTTTGGACGGGTCCGGAAACCGATCTTCGAACGAAAGCGCATTGGCGTCTAAATTGTTCATTCGTTCATCTCTCCTAGCTGCTGGCACTTTAAATAAATATTATTTTAGCATAAAGGACGAGATTTCTCACATCGGGGCAGCCCTTTCATGAATATGTCACGTTTTTTTTGCCCAAAAAGGGAGTAGTTGTGATAACATAGATTTAATATGGGGATACCCTCCATTTTAATGGTATGGATAAGTATCCAGGCAACTTATTCTATGCTAACGGCATGAAAGCAGGTGTTCTACTTGAAAATTTCAACAAAAGGCCGCTATGGCTTAACGATCATGATGGAACTTGCGGCCAAATTCGGCGAAGGGCCGATTTCATTAAAAAGCATCGCGGAGAAAAACGCTCTGTCCGAGCATTATTTGGAGCAGCTCATCGCTCCTCTTCGCAACGCGGGATTAGTCAAGAGCGTTCGGGGCGCATACGGTGGGTACATCCTGTCAAAGGATCCCGAGACGATATCGTCCGGCGACGTGATCCGGATTTTGGAAGGGCCGATCAGCCCTGTGGATTTTACGGAAGAAGACGATCCGGCGAAACGCGATCTGTGGCTGCGCATTCGCGACAGCATCGCCGAAGTTCTCGATTCGACTTCCCTTCAAGATCTGATTTCTTATAAGGGCGAAGACAAACTCGACAACTATATGTTTTACATTTAAAAGAAGGTGCAAGGCAATGAGCGTTATTTATTTCGACCACTCGGCTACGACGGCGATGAGCCCGGAAGCGATACAAGCTTATGTCGAGACTGCGTCTGCGGGCCCGAGCAATCCTTCGAGTCTCCATTCCGACGGCCGCGCCGCCAAAGATAGACTGTCGCGGGCGCGGGATGTATTCGCGGAGCTCTTAAACTGCTCTTCTTCGGAGATCGTCTTCACGGGCAGCGGCACGGAAAGCGACAACACGGCTTTGTTCGGCGCCGCGTACGCCCAGCGGAAGCGGGGGCGCACCGGAATCGTTACGACAGCAGTCGAACATCACGCTGTGCTCAATGCGTGCCGCAAGCTCGAAGATGAAGGTTTTACCCTCAAGGTGTTGCCCGTGGATGAATACGGGTGCGTTCGCCTCGAAGATGCGAAAGCCGCCATCGACGAATCGACGGCCGTCGTCAGCGTAATGGCGGGCAATAACGAAACCGGGACACTGCAACCGATCGCGGCAATTGGCGATTGGGCCCGCAAGCATAAGGCATGCATGCATGTCGACGCGGTGCAGGCTTTTGGATATCTTCCATTCGATCTGCAAAAGCTGCCGATCGATTTGTTAAGCTTATCCGCTCATAAAATTAACGGCCCGCAAGGAGTGGGTTTGCTCTATATTCGCAAAGGTACTCCGTTTCTACCCCGTCAATTCGGCGGCATGCAGGAACGCAGCCGCAGAGCCGGCACCGAGAACGTCGCCGGCATCTCGGCGTTCGCCCGTGCGGCGGAGATCGCATGCGGACAAGCCCAGATCAGGCGGGAACACGCGGAGAGCATCAGATCCGCCGTCCTGCAAGAGCTTACGGACCATATAGGTCCGGAACGATTTGTCGTGAACGGACATCCCAACGATCGACTTCCTCACGTTCTGAACGTCAGTTTTCCCGGCATTTCTTCCGAAAGCATGCTGATGAATCTCGATCTGGCCGGCGTAGCGGCATCCGGAGGTTCGGCATGCAATTCGGGCTCCCTAAAACCTTCCCACGTCTTATCGGCTATGAACATTTCTCCCGATAGAATCTCGTCAGCGGTACGATTTAGCTTCGGTTTGGGCAATACTAGAGAAGAAGCCGAAAAAATGGCGAAAATTATTGCAACTATATCAGCCCGTTATGCGTAATAATTAACAAGGCGCTGAAATGGTTAGGAGCCTTCGATGTTTCAAGTGGAGAGAATTCTTGGATTGCCCGTGCTGCGCGAGAGCGGCAAGGGTGTCGGGAAAGTGAAAGACGTTTGGTTTGATGAATTTTGGAGATTGGTTGGCTTTGTCTTGGACAAATACGACCGAGCCGGGTTCATCCGCAAGTTGTCTCGAATTGTCTACTTGGAAGATATCGTTCATTTAGGCGAAGATGCTTTGTTGATCCGCGGCGATACGGCAATCGCGTCGAAAGATGGCAACGAGTTGCTGCGCACGTACGATACGGGCATCGTCCGTCTGAAGGATATGCCGGTCTATACGATTGAAGGACAATATTTAGGCAAAATATCGGACGTTTATTTTAAGTCGTCCGAGGGTACACAGATAATAGGATACGAGTTGACGGACGGTTTTCTCGCAGACGTATTCGAGGGAAGGCGGAGACTGCTTCTGCCGGAAGCGCCCGAGAATATGACGTTGGGCGAGGATGCCATCCTGGTACCGGCTTCTTACGAGCGGATACTGACGAGAGACCATACGTGGAAAGTGACAGGTGAAGACGGATGATGAGATGTCCGAATTGCGGTTCCAAAGATATCGGAAAGATCGGTTCCCATCAATTTTATTGCTGGAGTTGCTTTATCGAATTGACGGTGAACGGCGAGAAAATGTCGGTGTATCAAGTCGAGGAAGACGGAACGCTCAGCTCGCTGGACGATTTGTTTTTCGACGAGCCGATGCCGGCCGAGATTCACGCAAACTAAAAAAGAACGAAATGCCATTAGAGAGCGCTTCGGACTCCGCGGGAGTCCGAAGCGCTTTTTTGCGTCCCTCCGGTTTACAGCAAAGGACAAGTACATATACTAAGGGAGAATTGCCGTTTGCGGGAAGCGGGAAGGGAGAAATGGGGAATGAACCGGTTTGCCCAAAGCCGATTGTTCAGTGCGCTTATCTATACGATACTCATTCTGATCGTGTTGTTCCTGTTAGTTCTCGTTCGGCCGATGCTGTTGTCCGTGTACGGTTTTCTGAAGGCTGTGCTGGCTCCTTTTCTCGTGGCCATGATTATCTCCTATGCGCTAAACCCGATCGTTAATCTGTTGCATGACCGCAAAGTGCCCCGCACGGCGGCAGTGCTGCTCATCTATGCCGTTTTTATTTCCGTATCCGTCGTTATTCTGATGAACGTCATTCCGATGTTCATGAAGCAAGCGGAGGAATTGAACGAGCATATTCCGGAACTGACGATACGGGCGCAAGGTTTGGTCGATCACTTCAACAATAACGACATGCTGCCCGAAACGGTCAGAGACGGCATCAATCGCTCGATCAGCACGATGGAGAAGCAAATCGAGCAGCGGATCGCCGATTTCCTGAACAATATCGGAGCCGTCGTCAACGTGTTGTTCATCGCGATGATCGTACCTTTCCTAGCTTTCTATATGATGAAGGATCTCGACGTGTTCGAACGAGCCGCGCTTCAATACGTGCCCCGAGCGAGGCGCAAACACGCAGTCAGGCTGCTCAAAGACATCGACTCGGCGCTCGGCAGCTATATTAGAGGGCAATTGATCGTTTCCCTGTGCGTAGGAGTACTCGCATATATCGGATATTTGATTATCGGGATGCCATATCCTTTGCTTATGGCAGGCTTTGTCTCCCTTTTCGATATTATTCCCTACCTGGGTCCGTTCTTCGGGGCGCTGCCGGCTCTCATCATGGCAGCGACGATCTCATGGAAAATGGTACTGATGGTCGTCATCGTGAACATGATCTGTCAAAACCTCGAAAGCAACGTGATCAGTCCTCAAGTCGTGGGCAAATCGATGAAAATGCATCCCCTCACGATCATACTCGTTCTCCTTGTCGGAGGAGAACTCGCGGGAATCGTCGGCATGATCCTGGCTGTTCCCCTCTACGCGGCGATGAAAGTAGTCGTCCAGCACGTCGCTGCCTACTATATCCACAGAAAAACCGTTTGACAGCTCTGAAATCGGTTGTCTATAATCTATGTAATATGGATATTTAAACACGTTGACGAAACATAAGTACCTCGAAGACCGCATGGCCAGAGAGAAGATTTCAAACCGGAAATTCCCTTTATTGAGGTTAGACGGTTTGGCTGGGAGAATCTTCGTTGCGAAGAGCGGGGGAAGCTCGTTTCGGAGTGCGGATCGAAGTCCGCCGGCCAGGGCCGTTATCCCGTCAAGAGGAGATCGCGTCTTACGCATGCGATAACCAGGGTGGTACCGCGAAGATTTTCGTCCCTGATTATGGGGGCGTTTTTTTTATTTTCGAAAGAAGTCAAGGAGGATTCCCTTAATGAAACCGATGAAAGCAGCAGAAATCCGCAGCAAATGGTTAGCGTTTTTCGAAAGCAAAGGCCACAAAATCGAACCGAGCTCTCCGCTCGTTCCCCATAACGATCCTTCCTTGTTGTGGATCAACGCCGGTATGGCCCCGCTTAAGGCGTATTTCGACGGCCGGGTCAAGCCGGAAAACCCGCGGATAGCCAATTCGCAAAAGTGCATCCGTACGAACGATATCGAGAATGTAGGCAAAACTCGCCGGCACCATACGTTTTTCGAAATGCTCGGCAATTTCTCAATCGGCGACTATTTTAAAGAAGAAGTGATTACGTGGGCTTGGGAATTCCTGACCAGTCCGGAGTGGATCGGCTTCGATCCCGAGCGTCTCTCTGTTACTGTATATCCGGAAGACGAGGAAGCTTATCGCTACTGGAATGAGAAAATCGGGCTTCCACCGGAGCGGATCGTTAAACTGGAGGACAACTTCTGGGACATCGGCGAAGGACCTTGCGGGCCGTGCACGGAAATTTTCTACGACCGCGGCGACAAGTATGGGGATCTGTCCGATCCCGAGTGCACGCCTGGCGGTGAAAACGAGCGGTTCCTCGAGGTATGGAACCTCGTGTTCTCGCAATTCAATCATAACAAGGATGGCAGCTATACGCCGCTTCCTAATAAAAACATCGATACGGGCGCAGGGCTCGAACGTTTCGCTTCCATTCTGCAGGACGTGGATTCGAACTTCGATACCGACTTGTTCATACCGATGATCGAACGCACTTGCGAGATCGCCGGCGTAAAGTACAAAGAAAACGAAGAAAACGACGTCGCATTGAAGGTGATCGCGGACCATATTCGCACGGTAGCATTTTCCGTAGGAGACGGCGTACTTCCGTCTAACGAAGGCCGCGGATACGTCATTCGCCGTCTGCTTCGCCGCGCGGTGCGTTACGGCAAAGTGCTTGGCATTGACCGTCCGTTCCTATGGGAGCTTACGCCGACTGTCGGCGAGATCATGGGCGTTTATTATCCGGAAGTGCTCGAGAAGCGCGAGTTTATCGAAAAAGTCATTCGCACGGAAGAAGAGCGTTTCCATGAGACACTGTCCGATGGACTGGCGATCTTGTCGGAGCTGTGCACGAAGGCGCGCGCGGAAGGCCGTACGGTCATCTCTGGTCCGGATGCGTTTAAGCTGTACGATACGTACGGCTTCCCGCTTGACCTGACGGAAGATTACGCGACGGAACAAGGCATGGCGGTCGACCGCGACGGATTTGATGCGTCGATGCAGGAACAGCGGGACCGCGCGCGGGCAGCCCGTCAAGAGACGGACAGCATGAAGGTGCAAGGCGGACCTCTTGCAGACTATACGGAGAAGAGCGAATTTATCGGCTACGACGCTCTTACTGCCGAAGCTCGCGTTCAAGCGATTGTTGTCGATAACGAGTTCGTCGACGTCGCCGGTGTGGACCAGAAGGCGCTTGTCGTGCTCGATCGCACTCCGTTCTATGCGGAGAGCGGCGGTCAAGTCAGCGACCGCGGGGTACTGTTCGGAAGCGAAGTCAACGCTGAAGTCATCGGCTTGAGCAAAGCGCCGCACGGTCAATCGGTTCACCAGGTGGTCGTGACCTCTGGATTCCTGAAAGTCGGTGATACGGTAACAGCGTCCGTCAACGCTTCCGACCGCGGAGACATCGTGCGCAACCATACGGCGACGCACTTGCTGCATAGAGCATTAAAAGATGTGCTCGGCGAGCATGTCAACCAAGCGGGCTCGCTCGTCGAGCCGGAGCGCCTGCGCTTTGACTTCTCGCACTTCGGCGCGATTACGCCTGAAGAACTGGCCGAAGTCGAGCGCCGCGTGAATGAGCAAATCTGGATCGGCACCGAACTGGACATCAGCTTGAAGCCGATCGCCGAAGCGAAGGCGATGGGCGCGATGGCTTTGTTCGGCGAGAAATACGGCGATGTCGTTCGCGTCGTCAAGGTCGGCGATTACAGCTTGGAGCTGTGCGGCGGCTGCCACGTTCGCAATACGTCGCAGATCGGTTTGTTCAAGCTCGTCAGCGAAGGCGGCATCGGCTCCGGGGTACGCCGCATCGAAGCGGTAACGGGACGTCATGCGTACTCCTTCCTGGACGATCAATTGAACATTCTCAAAGGCGCAGCGGCGCTGCTGAAATGCAACGTCGGCGACGTGCCGAAGCGGATCGAAGCCGTGCAAGGCGAAGCGCGTCAGTTGCAGCGCGACAACGAATCGCTGCAAGGCAAGCTTAGCCGCCTTGAAGCGGCCGAGCTCGTCTCCGCCGCGAAGCAGGTCGGCGGAGTGACGTTGCTCGCCGCGCAAGTGAACGCGGGCGGCATGGACGCTCTTCGCGGCGTGGCCGACGAGTTGAAGCTGAAGCTCGGCTCGGCTGTGCTCGTGCTCGGTTCCGCTGCGGACGACAAGGTGAACTTTGTCGTTGCCGTAACGCCGGATCTGGTCAAGCAAGGCTTGCACGCCGGCAAGTTGATCAAAGACGTTGCCGCCATCTGTGGCGGAGGCGGAGGCGGAAAACCGGAACTGGCGCAAGCCGGCGGCAAGGACCCTTCGAAGCTGTCCGAGGCGCTAGCTGCGGCAGAACGTTTCGTATCGGCTCAAATTTCCTAAGGCATGAATTTCCTGTCCAACGGAGATTGTGTTATGATGAAGATAAGATATTAACAGCTTGTCACTGAAAGCGAGGTGCTGGAGATGAGCACGTCGGACAAAAACCACTTCGACCAAACGGTCAAATTCGATGTCGTGGCGGATCCCCGCGAGGTGTCGTCCCGAGACATTTTGTTTACGGTTCATGACGCCTTGGTGGAGAAGGAATACAACCCGATCAATCAGATCGTCGGTTATCTGCTTTCCGGAGATCCCGCATTTATTCCGCGTCACAACAACGCGAGAAGCTTGATTCGCAAGAAAGAACGCGACGAACTAATCGAAGAACTCGTTCGCTTCTATCTTCAGCAGAACCGTTAACGATGAGGACAATGGGACTGGATTATGGGGAGAGAAGGATCGGCGTCGCGATGAGCGATTTGTTCGGTTGGACAGCGCAAGGTCTGGAAGTGATCGACCGCAAAGTGGTCACCGATCCGATGGCGCGAATCGCCGAGCTGATCAAGGAGTATGAGGTCGGCGCCATCGTCGTCGGTCTGCCAAAGAACATGAACGGCACGATCGGACCGAGTGGGGAAAATTGCATCACATTCGCGGAAAGCATAAAGCAGACACTAGATTTACCTGTACGCCTGTGGGATGAAAGGCTGACAACGGTATCGGCGGAGCGGACGCTGCTCGAAGCGGATGTCAGCCGAAACAAACGCAAACAAGTCATAGACAAGATGGCGGCGGCGATATTGCTGCAGAGTTATCTTGATTCGGTAGTGAAATGAGGGAACGTCCATGGCGGATTTAATCCATAACGAAGAAGAAGAAGCGGAGATCATTTATATTACGGACGACGAAGGCAACGATGAGCCGTTCGAAGTCATCATGCGTTTCGAGCTTGACGACGGAACGGGCCGGAAATATTTAATGGTCGTTCCGGCGGAAGATGAAGAAGAAGAGCAGGAAGTATTCGCTTTCCGTTACGATGAAGAGAACGAAGAAATCAAGCTGTATCCGATCGAGGATCCGGCCGAATGGGACATGGTCGAGGAGACGTTTAACACCTTGATTGGCGAGTTCGGCGAAGCTGAAGACCAATAAAGAAGTATCGCCGTCAGGCCGAAAGACCGGGAGGATAGATTAATGGCGGACAACAATCAAGACCGCAATAAGCTCTCCGCCCTGCAGCAACGCTACGGGGACAGCGTAGAACTGCTTGCCGAGGATGGTTCTTCCGTGGAATATCGGATACTCGCCGAGCTGTCCGTGGATGGACGCCGCTACGCGGTGCTTCAGGCGGAAGCCATGAAGCAGGAAGACGAGATCGAGCCTTTTAGAATCGTCGAGGATTCGGACGGCGAACTTCAGCTTGAATCGGTAACGGATGAGGACGAGTGGGAAAACGTTGCCGAAGCTTACGACGATTTGCAGTTCGGCAGCGAGGATCAACCATGAGAAAGTTCGAGACCCCACTTTGTGGGGTCATTTTACGATGAAATGTCAGGATTTGCTGGAGGGGAAAAGCAGTGAATAGAGATGATGAATCGGCATCGGGATGGAGATCCATATACGGCGACAAAGTTCCGGACGATTCCAAGAAATCGGCTGAGAATAAAGAGACGGCGGCGGCTTTAGAGACGAACCGGTTTTCTTCGCTGTCCAGATCTTCTTCGATGCGTTCCGAATCCCCGCGCCGGGAGCCGTCGCCCGAACGGCCTTCCGGTTCGGAACCGGAAGCCCGGACGACGTCGGTTCCGGCGGTTCGCAGGCGTAAACCCAAAGTGATGCTATGGTCATTCCTTATTGCGCTCGGTTTGGTGCTGGCAATGGCGGGAAGCGTTTTGTTTTATCTGTGGAACGGCTTAAGGCCGACTGCCGCTTCTTCGAAGACGGTAATGATTACGATCAGCTCGGGCATGCGCGCTCAGAAGGTAGCCGAGATGCTCGAAGAAAACGGACTTATTCGCAATGCGTCTCTTTTTAACGGTTGGTTGAAGCTTCAAGGCGAAGGGTCTCGATTTCAAGCGGGTGAATACGAATTGACGCCGGGTATGACCCGCGATCAAATCGTTGCCAAGCTGAACAAAGGGGATATCGTGGCGGCGAGTACGATCAAGTTTACGATTCCCGAAGGTTTTACGGTTCAGCAGATTGCGGATCGGCTCGCGGAGAAGGCGGGAATCGACAAAGCCAAGTTCCTCGAAATCGCGGGCAAGCCCGAAGAGTGGACGGGATCCATATGGACCAAAACGCTGCCAACCGACAAAAATTTGAGATATCCGTTGGAAGGTTATTTGTTCCCCGATACGTACGAGATGAAAGCGGGATCGACGGAGTCCGAGATTATCAACCGCATGCTGGCCGAGCTTGACCGCAAGCTTGATCAACTGCCCGAGGATTGGCTCGGGACACTTGAAGAACGCGGGCTTACCGTTCATCAATTGTTGACGGTCGCTTCCTTAGTGGAACGGGAAGTCGTCATTGACGAAGAGCGACCGATCGTCTCCAGCGTCATCGAAAACCGGCTCAAGAAAAAAATGCCGCTGCAGATCGATGCCACGATCCAATACTCGCTCGATAAGCCGAAGGAACGGCTGCTCGAGGCAGATCTTAAAGTCAAGAGCCCGTACAACACGTATTTGAATGCGGGACTTCCTCCGGGGCCGATCGCTAACCCAAGTCTCAAATCGATCGAGGCGGCCTTGTATCCAGAGCAAACGGATTACTTTTATTACGTTACGAAGAAAGACGGGACGAATTCCCATCTCTTCGCGGAAACGTTTAAGCAGCACCAGAAAAACATTAAGCTAAGCGAGAAGAACGAGAAGAAATAATACGTTTCGTGAGCGATTGCTCGTCGACCCGGCAAGCTGTCCGAATCCCTTTCGCGGGGACGGATGAAGCTGGCCGGGTCGAAGAATTTCCCGGAGGTGTATCCCCATTACGACAGCTATTCCCGAATTGCAAATATCCGCCGGCTCCGTCGGACAAATAGAGCGCTATGTTCGCGCTGGCGCATCCGCAGTGATCGTTGGCGAATCCCGGTTTGGCATGAGACAGCCGGGAGACATTGCGGCAGATGATTTAAAGGCGGCCGTTGCGGCCGCTCACGGCTTGGGCGCGAAAATTTACGTCAACGCGAATAAACTGTTCCGCAACAGCGAAATCGATCTTCTTCCCGATTATTTGCGTACCGTTCAGGAGGCCGGGGCGGACGCTCTCGTGTTCGGCGATCCCGCTATACTGCTCAATGCCCGGCAACACGCGCAAGGGCTGCCTCTGTTCTGGAATGCGGAGATGACGGGAACGAATTCGTCTTCCGCCTCTTTTTGGGGACGGCGTGGCGCATCCCGGGCGGTGATCGCCAGGGAATTGAACGAAGAAGAAATCGCCGATCTGAAGAGCAAGGCCGGGATGGAAGTCCAAGTTCAAGTTCACGGCATGACGAATATTTACCACTCCCATCGCAATTTGCTGCAAAGCTACCTCGAGCATCTCGGGCGTGAGGCGACGTTGATTCGCAAAGGCGCGGATAACGGGCTGTTCCTCGTCGAGGCGGAGCGTCCGGACGAGAAATTCCCCGTCTATGAGGACGATTACGGAACTCACGTTATGAGCCCGGACGATATTTGCCTTCTTGAGGCGCTGCCCGAGCTTATTCAGGCGGGAGTGGACAGTTTCTATGTCGAAGCGCTTCTGAAGTCGGACGAGTATAACGAAACCGTGCTTAGAAGCTATAGAAAAGCATTAGATCAATGGAAGAGCGGTCCGGACGAGTATTCGTTCGACGAACGATGGCTGGACGACATCCGGAAGGTGCAAAGTTCCGATCGCGAACTCGGGTTCGGCTTCCTGTACAAGGAACAGGTCTATTAACATATCGGGCAAGGAGGAAAATGGCATGAGCTCGACTAGTACGCAACATAAGCTCCGTTTCTCCGGCAAAAGGCATCGTTTGGCCAAGCCCGAACTGCTGGCGCCTGCGGGAAGCTTGGAAAAGCTGAAATTCGCCGTTCATTACGGCGCGGACGCCGTCTATATCGGCGGACAGAAATACGGGCTGAGGTCGAACGCGGACAACTTCACCTTCGAAGAGATGCGCGAAGGCGTCGAATTCGCGGCGAGATACGGAGCGAAAGTGTTCGTGGCGACGAATATATACGCCCATCAGGAAGATTTGGACGGCGTTGCCGAGTATTTGAAGCAATTGGAGGACGCCGGGATCGCCGCCATTATCGCAGCCGATCCCGCGATCGTAGAAACCGCTCAGAGAGTAGCGCCGAAGCTCGAAGTGCATCTGAGCACGCAGCAATCGACGATGAACTGGCAGGCGGTGCAATTCTGGAAGGAAGAAGGATTGCCGCGCGTCGTGTTGGCCAGGGAGACGACAATGGAGGAAATCGCGGAGATGAAAGCCCGCGTCGACGTCGAGCTCGAGGTGTTTATACACGGAGCGATGTGTTCGTCTGTGTCCGGACGCTGCGTATTATCCAACCATTTTACGGATCGCGATTCTAACAGGGGAGGCTGCTGCCAATCCTGCCGCTGGAAATACGATCTGCATGCCGACGAGCAATCGGTCATGGAGCCGGGGCAGAACCCGTTTACGATGGGCTCCAAGGATCTGTGCATGATTCGCCATATTCCGGATCTCGTCGATGCCGGGGTGGACAGCTTCAAGATCGAAGGAAGAATGAAGAGCATCCATTACGTCGCTTCCGTCGTGAACGTCTATAGGCAAGCGATCGATGCTTATATGGCCGATCCGGATCGATACGAGCTGCGCCCGGAGTGGATCGAAGATATCGGCAAAGCCGCGAACCGTCCTCTGAATACGGGATTCTTCTATACGACGCCGGGAGCGGAGGAACATATTTATGAGCCGGAAGAAAAACCTGCGCCGTACGATTTCGCCGCGGTCGTGACCGATTACGATGAATCGACAGGAATCGCCACCGTTCAGCAGCGCTCTCCTTTTCGCCCCGGCATGGAAGTGGAGTTTTTCGGTCCCGGCGGCAGGCAATTCGTCCAGACGCTGGGCGAAATGACGGACGAAGAAGGCAATCCGCTAACCGTCGCTCGCCATCCTTTGCAGAAAATTCGTCTGAAAACCGAGTTTCCTGTCGCGCCTCTCGATATTATGCGCAAAAGGTTGCATTAAAAAATTTTTATCTGAGCATAAAGAATTAGAGGAAATAGGTATAGACTTGTCGAATTTGTCATCCTAAGGTAAACATTGCCATGCTAGTGGCCGATAATTACTTTGTTGACAATTTGGCAAGTCTATTTCTTTGCCGTTATACAGTCGTCACTACATAGTTGGAGGAGTTATTGCAGATGAAGAAATCGTGGCGTGAGAGAATGGGAACGGTGAATTGGAAAAAAGCGACCGATTCCGTGAACGGTCTATCCAAAAAAGTTGGAGGCCAGTTCAAAGACTCCAAATTCGAAAACCCGATTCGTTCCGTTGGAATGAAGCTGTTTTTGCTGATTTTTTGCAGCATTCTCGCATGCGTGCTTTCATTAGGTTGGTTCTCTTATTCCAAGTCCAGCTCGATCATTCAGCAGAAGGTATCCGATTCAAGCCAACAAACCGCGGTGCAGACGGCGGGTAAGATCGCTTTGCTGCTCGAAGGCTATGAAAGACAGTCTTTGCAGTTCATTACCGATTCGTCGTTCACCAAACTGTTGAGCACAATGGCCAATACGAAAGACGATTATGAGGCTTTCGACTCATCTAGACAGCTCACGGAAAAGATGGGCAGCGTGGCGATGGCCGATTCGAACTACGAATCGATCTCGCTGATCCCGGTAGACGGGAAGGGCCAGGCGCTGAGCACCGGAACCTCGGTAAACAAAGAAGGCTTATTGGAGCAACCATTTCTGCAGCAGGTTATCGAGGCCAACGGACGCGCGGTCTGGATTCCGACGCTTGCCAAAGGTGTAGACGGCACCCGAGGCACGCCGACGTTCGCATTGGCTCGCGTGCTTAATCAAGGAAAATCCTTTTTGATGATTTTGGAGATTAAAATTAAGACATTGGACGACGAGATGAAAACGGTGAACTTCGGTGAAGGAAGTTCTTCCTACATCGTCTCAAGCGACGGAACTATCGTATATGGGCCTAATGAAGAGGTTATGGGTGCCAAGTACGAGTACGAAGTACCTGGAGACGGAGAGTCCGCGACGATTGTCATGGACACGAAAACGTTGAGTTCGGCAGGCGAACTGAAAAACAACGGTTGGAAGTTGATCGGAAACATCCCGGTATCCGAGTTGGTCAAGGATGCCAAAGTGATCAGCAACCTGACATGGATTATGTCCTTAATCGCGGCGGTAATCGCCGGTGCAATCGGATTGATCGTTATGATGTCGGTAGGCCGTCCGCTCGCCCAATTGCGCACGCTGATGAACGAAGGCGAGCGCGGAAACTTGACCGTTCGGTCGACGATCCGGAAGAAAGACGAGATCGGCCAAGTATCCGACAGCTTTAACCGGATGATGGAAGAAATTACGGGACTCGTTCGCCAGACGAACCTATCTGCTCAGGAAGTGCTAGATACAGCTACTTCCCTCACCGACGCTTCCCGCAAAACGGCCGGAGCGGCGAAAGAAATCGCGATCGCGACCGAAGAGATCGCCAACGGGGCGACGAATCTCGCGGTAGAGTCGGAGAAGGGAACCGATTTGACGATCCAGATCGGAACTCAAGTTCAATCGGTTATCGATTCGAACTTCGAAATGGGACAATCCGCCAACGAAGTAGAAGAAGCGGGACGCACGGGTTCGGTATACATGGGTTCTTTGATCGAGAAAACGGGTCAAACCGAAGAAATGACGCGTTCGATGGTCGAAAAGGTAGACAAGCTGAAAGAAAGCACCGGATCGATCCGCAAAATTCTGGACGTGCTCGGCAATATCACGAAGCAAACGAATATTTTGTCCTTGAACGCGACGATCGAGGCGGCAAGAGCCGGCGCGGCGGGCAAAGGCTTCATGGTCGTCGCCGACGAGATCCGCAAACTCGCGGATCAATCTCGCGAATCGATCGGAGTCGTAGGCGGCATCGTCGAGAATATCGCTCGTGAGATCGACGAGACGGTCAGCGTTCTATCCGAAGCCTATCCGATCTTCCAGGAACAGATTGAATCCGTGCGCGAAGCGAACCAAATCTTCGTGACGGTTCAAGACAACATGGGCGGATTTATCCAACGGCTCGAATCGGCTACGGATTCCGTTCGCCAACTCGAAGACGCTCAGAACACGCTCTCGCTGGCAATGAGCAACGTCAGCGCGGTTGCCGAAGAAGCATCCGCGACGTCGGAAGAAGTCGCTTCTCTCAGTAACGAGCAACTGAACATCAGTGATGGTCTGGTACAGTTGTCCAATCGCCTAGAAGCGGTATCCGGCCAATTGCGTGAGTCGCTCAGCCGGTTTACAGTTTCTTAATTCGCGAAGGCTTATAAGCAGGCAGAGGAAGTTCCTCTGCCTGCTTTTTGTTATGCTGCGAAATGGAAATAATAGAGGAGTAAAATAACGAAGGGAGCCGTCGTTCATGAGACGCGTGCGGTCGATCAGAGGATTCCATGTCCTGTTGATGCTGGCAATATTGCTTGGAGTGGAAGGAGCGAGATTAGCCTGGATCCAGATGGGCTACGGAGGTCCTGGCTCCGCAAGCGTGAACGCGATCAGCCGCGGCGCCATACTGCAAAGAACGGACGACCTCGTCCTCGACAGCGGACGCGGGCGGTTTTTGGATCGGAAAGGCCGCCTCCTCGCTGGAGTTACGGTACAAGGGTTAGCCGCTTTCCCGGACAACGGAATGCCGCGGGGGCTGGATAAAGATATTCGCGCGCTCGCCGCATCCCTCGGCACGGATGCGGAGATGCTGGATAATTGGTTGACGGAACTGCGGGAACCGGGACTCTGGAAGGACGAACCGGGCTCGGGACGGGCGCTAGGTCTTACCGACGAACAAATCCGGCAGGTCGAAAGATCCGGTCTGCTCGGCGTATCCGTTCTCCCGTATGTCAATCGCTATCCGGCGGAGCTTGCCCCGCTGCACGCGATCGGTTACATCTCCCAGCATCCCGAACACGTTCTTCAAATCTACGGCAAACATATCGAACGCGGCCGAATGAACCTGACGAATCCGATCGGTGGAGCCGGGCTGGAAAAATCGTTGGACCGTTTCCTGCAGGGGAGAGCGCCAACGACGGTTAAACAGGTTACCGATGCGGCTAGACGCCCGCTTGAGGGGCTGGGACTTCGATTAACGTCGTCCCGCAACCCTCACTTCCCCGTGCACGTCACGACGACGCTCGATATGGATATCCAGCGTATTGCGGAAAACGTCATGAACAGGTACGGCATCGGCAAAGGCGCGGTCGTCGTGCTCGACGCGGCTAACGCGGACATTCTGGCGATGGTGTCGCTTCCCCGGCTGAATCCTTATCGTATTGGAGCCAAAGGGACCGATGAGCGCAATCACGCGGTGACCGCCGTTCCGCCTGGCTCCGTGTTTAAAACGGTGACGCTGGCGGCGGCTCTGGAGTCCGGCGTTACGGACTGGAAAGAAACGTTCTTTTGCGATGGGAAATATGGAAAGTACGGTCTGAAATGTTGGAAAAAAGGCGGTCACGGACATCTCACGCTGGAACAGGCATATGCAGAATCGTGCAACGTCGCCTTTGCTGGATTGGCGGAGCGACTGGATCCGGCCTGGCTGCAGATTACTGCAGAGCGTATGGGGCTCGGCAGGCAAATTGGATGGCATGCGAATAACTTCGTGGATGGCAAACCGCTTCGGCTGATCGAAGAGGAGGACGCGGGTACGATCTTTCTGAATAAGCAGATCGCCCGGGACGGCGGAGCGCGAGCAGGATCCGGGATCGGGCAGCGGGACGTGAGAATTACTCCGCTACAGGCGGCGAATATGGCGGTCACGATATTGCATGACGGCTATGTGTTTTCTCCCCGCCTTGTGAAAGATATCCGTTACGCGGACGGAGGATTGATGGCCGAACTAAAGACGCAGTCGTCCCCATCGAAATATGGGCGTATCGAATCAAGCACGGCTGCCCGCCTGAGGCAAGGGATGCTTGCGGTCGCACGAGAAGGCACGGCCGCGAGCGCGCTAAGCGGATCGGCGTGGACGCTCGCCGGAAAGTCGGGTACAGCCGAACTTGCTGGCAATCAAAAGGCCCGTAACGACCAATGGTTCGTCGGTTACGGGCCTGCGAAGGGAAAACCACATTATACTGTTGCCGTGCTGATCGAGGATCAGCCGGCCGGATTGCGCAATCGCGGAGCGACGTTGTTCGGCGCGATTATGGACGGGATTCGCCAGTTGGAGAAGAAGAATCGGCTGGCTGAGGAGCAAGCGGGTGAACGGTAAACTCTTCTTTCGGAAAACGTATCCATTTGTTAAAGTAACCTTGGTCGTACAAGGCTTTCAGCAAGATCATCAGAATCGGCGCCAGAATCAGTCCTGCTACGCCGAATAGCGACAGGGAAATCATCATGAAGGCAAGCATCGTAAAGGCGGATACGCCGACAGTCTGGCCGGTGATGCGCGGTTCGAGGAACTGCCGCGTGAGCGTGACGACTAGGAGCAAGGCGGTCAGCCAGATCGCAAGGGTCGTTTCACCCGTGACGAATAGATAGACGATCCAAGGAATAAATAAAGTATTAACACCAAGAAGCGGCAATATATCGAAAATGCCCGCGAGCAACGCGATGGAGAAGGCGTTGTCCACGCCAAGCGCCAATAATGCCGCGAATATGACGAGGAACGTAATGCTGATCAGCTTCCCTTGCGCCTTCAAGTAAGCGCCGATCCCTTTGAATACGTTGTTGCGCAAAAACTCGAAAGCGACCTTGAGCGTTTTCGGTGCGCGTTCTTTACTCAGCCTTTTCCAAGTTTCGATCTCCAGGCTTAAGAAATAAGCAAGTATGATCGCGATCGATAGATTGAGAATAAACGAAGAGAACGAGGTTAGGAGTCCGACCAGCCATTTCAGGAAGTTGCCTGCCCAATTCGCTCCGAGATCGGTGACGTAAGCAGTCGCTTCTGTTAATTTATCCGCAATTCCGGGAGGCAACGCTTCGATCTGATCCTGAAGATTTGTCGTAATCGCATTGACTTGATGTTCGAGCAGCTTCTGGTATTTGGGCAAATCGTCGGCAAGCTGCGTTATCTGAATCGTAAAAATGTAACCAAGCCCAAAGAAAGCGGCAAGGATGATCAAAGCAAAAAACAAAATGCTAATCCCGGTCGCAATCGACTTCGGGAGTCCGATTCGATTTAACCGTTTGGCGAGCGGTTCGATAATCCAAAAAACGACGAACGAGAGAAATACGGGCGTCGCGAGGTTATACAAATAGCTGAACACATACATCGTAACCCATACGGTGAGGACGATGACCCCGATATCGAAAACGGTCCTCCAATATTTCTGGTACAAAGACAACATCGACTAAGTCACCCTTTTCTGCGCTCGATTGCAGAGCAAGTCTATTCCATTTATCGCTTATTGTACACGAATGCAAAAAAGATGCCTATAAGAATGCCTATTTTCCGATCGAATATGTTAAAATAAAAGGCAAGCAAACGAACGCGTACATTATATTATGGCAAATCAAGTTGGTGGGGAAGGCATGGAAATCATCCTTTGGATCGGTTTTTATTTTTTGACTTTTTACGCTTTTTTGCCGGCTTTGGTGAGCCGGATTTTCGGTTTTAGGGTATTTACGAAAGGCAGATCGGACAGCGGAATCGCTCTGACGTTCGACGACGGACCGGATCCCGAATATACGCCCAAAATGCTCGATCTGCTGAAACGCCACGGCGCGAAAGCGACTTTTTTCGTAGTCGGGGAAAATGCGGAGAAGTATCCGGAGATCGTCGCGAGAATTCATGAGGAAGGTCATATTCTGGGCATACATAATTACGTCCATCATATGAACTGGTTCATGAGACCGAGCACAGTAAAGCGGCAGATCGACCAAACCTCGGATCTGATCAAACGCATTACGGGGACAAGACCGCTTTATTATCGCCCTCCTTGGGGGATTCTGAACGTATTCGACTATGCGAACCTGGGTTATCTTCAGATCGTCCTCTGGACGTCCCTTTTCGGGGATTGGAGAAAAAAAATCGGGCCGGATAAGCTCTACCGCCGCATGAAGCAGAAGCTGAAACCTGGCCAAGTGTTCTTGCTACACGACTGCGGCAGCACGTTCGGCGCGGATCGCGACGCTCCGGCCAATACGCTCTCCGCGCTGACGAAGATTTTGGATGACGGCAAGGAGAAGGGCTACCGGTTTATCGGCATCGACGAGATGATCGCGGTAACCGAGCAAGCGAAAAAGAAAAACAAATCCCGCCAGGCCGCGAAGGGATCCGAAGCGCGCGGCCAAGAAGAGCGCGTGGCTGAGCGCAAATCGTCCATCGGGCCGATCAAGAAAATCGTCGTCAGCTTGTGGATGTTATGGGAAAAGCTGTTCCATGTCCTGTTTAAGCTTCGTCCCGTCGGAGACGCGCATTTTTTCAATTATCGTGTTCGCCGCTATTCGGGTCCTCCGCTAGACTTGCGCAACGATCGCACGTTAAGATCGGGAGACCATATTATGGAGATCCATTTCGAGAATCAAATGCTGTTCGAGATGGGGATGAAATCGAAGACGTCACTGCAGCTCGCCATCCGCATCATTCGCGAGATCGAGAAAACGCTGCCGGATTTAGCCAGGGAGCTGGCCGTTGTGCCGAAGGGCGATCAGGTCAAAGCGCTGTACGGGGTATCCATGATTCATAGAGGTTCGGAGGGACTCGGGTTCGAGACGTTCGAGCTGCCTAAAGGACTGTTCGCGCGATTGACGAATGTGTACTTGCGTTTCTTGATTCGCGTTATCCACCCTACGGGCAACCAGAGAGTTCGCGAGCATAGCGACACGCTAAATCCGCGGATGCTGATCATGGAGCGCAATACGCTGCTCGAATGGGCGGACGAATCGAGGCCGAATCGCAGACCGAATCGCGAACGCCCGGTCGAGTCGAGTTTATAACGGTTTTCGGGTATGTATCTACTTCCGGTTGCTGCTTCGAGGTGTTGTAACGGTCTGCGGGACCGTTACAGAGCAAGCGGCCAGGGTTTTGGTGGTTGTAACGGTCTGCCGGACCGTTACAGGGCGAGTTGCCAGAGTTTTGGTGGCTGTAACGGTCTGCGGGACCGTTACAGAGCGAGTGGTCAGGGTATTGGTGGCTGTAACGGTCTGCGGGACCGTTACAGGGCGAGTTGCCAGAGTTTTGTTGGCTGTAACGGTCTGCGGGACCGTTACAGAGGGAGTGGCCAGGGTTTTGGTGGTTGTAACGGTCTGCCAGACCGTTACAGAGCGATCGGCCAGGGTTTTGGTGGTTGTAACGGTCTGCCAGACCGTTACAGAGCGAGTGGTCAGGGTTTAGGTGGCTGTAACGGTCTGCGGGACCGTTACAGAGCGAGTGGTCAGGGTTTAGGTGGCTGTAACGGTCTGCGGGACCGTTATAGTACCGAAAAAAAACTGGCGATACAGGGAATCCCTGTATCGCCAGTTTTTTTGCTTTACGATTAGAATTTCATGACGCCGCCTTGGCTTGCGTTCGTTACCATTGCGGAATAGCGGGCGAGGTAACCGCGCTTGATTTTCGGTTCGAAGCCTTTCCATTCGGAGCGGCGACGTTCCATTTCCTCGTCGCTTACTTCAAGCGTGATGGAACGGTTGTTCATGTCCAGCTCGATGATATCGCCGTCCTGGACGAACGCGATCGGACCGCCTTCCGCCGCTTCCGGGGAAATATGCCCGATGGCGATTCCGCGGGACGCGCCGGAGAAACGTCCGTCGGTAATGAGGCCGACTTTCGTTCCGAGGCCCATGCCGACGATCTGGGAGGTCGGGGCAAGCATTTCCGGCATGCCCGGGCCGCCTTTAGGTCCTTCGTAGCGAATAACGACGACATGGCCTTCTTTGACTTTGCCTTCGGCAAGGCCTTGCAGAACGGCTTCTTGGGAATCGAAGCAGATCGCAGGTCCACGGTGGTAACCGCCAACCGATTTGTCGACGGCGCCGACTTTGATGATCGAGCCGCCCGGCGCAAGGTTGCCGAACAGAACGGACAAGCCGCCTTCTTTGGTATGTGGGTCGTCGATCGGACGGATAACCGAGTGATCGGTGATTTCCGCGCCTTCGACGTTTTCGCGCAGCGTTTTGGCGGAGACGGTCAGAACTTCGCCCTTGAGGGCTCCTTCTTTCTTGAACAGCTCGTTGATAATCGCGCTTACGCCGCCCGCGTTATGCAGATCTTCGATGTGATGATCGGAGGCGGGAGCAAGCTTGGACAAGTAAGGGACGCGTTTCGCCACTTCGTTGATCCGCTCGATCGGATACTCGATGCCGGCTTCGTGAGCGAGCGCGAGCGTGTGCAGAACGGTATTCGTCGAACCGCCCATCGCCATGTCGAGCGCGAACGCGTTGTCGATCGAGTCCAGCGTGACGATGTCGCGCGGTTTGATGTCTTTCTTGATTAGTTCCATCAGTTGGGTAGCCGACTGTCTGACGAAATCGCGGCGTTCGGGAGCGACGGCGAGAATCGTGCCGTTGCCTGGAAGAGCTAGGCCGAGCACTTCCGCGAGACAGTTCATGGAGTTGGCAGTAAACATGCCGGAGCAGGAGCCACAGGTCGGGCAGCCGTATTGTTCGAGCTCGGTCAAGCTCTGCTCGTCAATCTTGCCGGTCATATATGCGCCGACGCCTTCGAATACGGATGTAAGCGAGATTGCGCGTCCATCCTTCGTACGTCCGGCTTTCATCGGTCCGCCGCTGACGAAGATCGTCGGAATGTTGACCCGCAGGGCGGCCATCATCATGCCGGGCGTGATTTTATCGCAGTTGGGAATACAGACCATTCCATCGAACCAGTGCGCGTTGACAACCGTCTCGACGGAATCCGCGATAATCTCGCGGCTCGCGAGCGAGTAGCGCATGCCGATGTGGCCCATCGCGATGCCATCGTCTACGCCGATTGTATTGAATTCGAAAGGTACGCCGCCAGCTTCGCGAATGGCGTCCTTGACGATTTTGCCGAATTCCTGCAAGTGGATATGGCCGGGAACGATATCGATGTAAGAATTGCAGACGGCGATAAACGGTTTCCCGAAATCCTCTTCCTTAACGCCGGCGGCACGCAGCAAGCTGCGGTGCGGTGCGCGGTCGAAGCCTTTGGTGATCATGTCTGAGCGCATTTTTTTGTTAGCCAACTATTAGTCCCCTCGCTTTCGGATAAACCGGAATGTTTTATCATATGATTTTAGCACAAATGCGGACGAATTGACTAGAATGGGCTTTCGGCTATGGTGAGGGAGCAAGCGCGATCGTGTGGCTTAACTATTCGTTGTCGCAAAATGCGGCAATGGTGCATCCGCAACGGGGTCGGAGCTTCTCATTGTCGCAAAATGCTGCAATGGCGCATCCGCACCGGGGTCGGAGCTTCTCATTGTCGCAAAATGCGGCAATGGTGTATCCGCAACGGGGTCGGAGCTTCTCATTGTCGCAAAATGCGGCAATGGTGCATCCGCAACGGGGTCGGAGCCTCTCATTGTCGTAAAATACTGCAATGGCGCATCCGCAACGGGGACGAAGCCTCTCATTGTCGCAAAAAGCGGCAATGACGGGTGTCAGTCCTCGGCATCAAAAATGGCGGCCGACCGGCCGCCATTTCTGCTATAGAATCGATTTTCGCGCATCAAAACTAATTGCTTTGATCAGTAAATAAATTGGCAAGACCAGCGAACGGCAAATTCTCGTAGTGCTCGGTTTTATATACGACTTCGCTTTCGATTTTCGATTCGTCCCCGAGCTTATTACGCTTAAACTGAAATTTATCGTAGAGCTTGACGAGAATATGAGCAGTGTTAACCGCGTCGTCCATGGCGCGATGATGGGAACCGCTGAACGGGATTTCCAGCAACTCCAGCGCGGATTTTAAGCCAACCTGCTGATGCTTCTCGAACTTGTATACTTTAGAGAGCATCTTCTGAAGATTGTTATGATTAACGACCCAGTCCGTGGGTATTTGCTGTTCGCGGCATTCTTGAACAAGCTGGCGCTGATCGTCCGGGCCCCATGCGCAAAGATAATATTCCTCTTGTCCGATCCATTCGACGAACTGCCGAATGACTTGGGGAAGGGTCTCGGCGCTGTTGACGTCGTCTTGTGAAATGCCGGTAAATTCGGTCGTATCCGACGACAGTTGGGGAACGATCGCTGGCTTGACGAACGACTGAAAAGTGGAGACAATTTGCGGTGCCCCATCGAACTCACTGACTTTCGCGGCACCGACTTCGATGATTTCCGCGATCTGGCCTTTTTTTCTCCGGACGGTCATTTCTAAGTCATATACAATAATGGTCACTTCAAGCACCTCTAAAACATTCCGATGTAAAATGCGTACCTTAGTTATTATAGACCTCAGATCGCCATTTGTCAGTGCGGGAATTGTTTTCTCTGAGAAAAAAGCCTGACGTATTTGGCGAGCAGGCTGCTGCTACAAGAGTATTATTGCTTATTAGCAGGGGAATCATCGGCATTGTTGAAATGTTAGATTAGGTCTGGGTATTTAATTGTATCCGTATGTACTTATGTTATGGCCAAGCTTTTTTAATAAAATGGAGTCGCAAGTAAGAAATGAACTATTTACCGATTTTTCCGTCTATTGTATGGAGTGCAAAAATGCTATGCGATAGGTGAGGGATGTCCATGAAAACGTTTTTGGATAAAAGATCTGTGACTAGCTTGGCAGTTGTGCTGCTCGCGTTCGTGGTCGTTCTTGTCGGCTGCGGCCAAACCTTGCCTTTATCAACGCCGGACTCATCGCCGTCCGCATCCGTATCAATCGACACGGTGGAAGATACCTTTTACTTGAATGAATCGGAAGGTTGGCGAGTCGATCTTACGCCCACGGGAATGTTTCACGAAGAGTTTCGAATATACAAAACGAACGATGGTGGAGAGACCTTCCAGCTCGTTAACGATTCTCAAAATAAAGGAAGCAAAACACCGGGCGGCATGCTGGCAGGAATGGCCTTCATCGACTCGGATCATGGATGGATCATCGCTAATGCGCCATGGCAAGGAAAAATCGGGTTGTTCCGAACGAAGGACGGCGGCGTGAGCTGGGACGAACAGCGGACGGGCGAAGTACCGAAGGCTTTTGCGGACCTCGAGATTCAATCGGACTCCTTAGCATTCTTGGACGCGCAAACCGGATTGATTCTCGCCCATGTTCCGATGGATAACAAAATATCGTTATTCTACCTCACGACAGATGCGGGAGAAACTTGGCATCCGATGGCCGACAAGCTGGAAGGAAGCGCGGAAGGGCTGGATTGGACGTTTGAGCGCAATCCGAACGGAAGCCTTCAGGGCAAGGTCCGTTATAACCATGATGAGTGGGAGACTGGCAAAGGCGTATGGAAGCGCGAATTCTTGCCTGGTGTGTTCATGACTGAAGACCAGTACGCGAGCGACAGCAAGAAGAAGAAACTCGCAGGTCTGGTAATTGAGAACTTGAAGACGATCATCGCGAAAGATTGGCAAGGCTTCGGCGCGAATATGGTATCGCCAGACTTGACCGATGCGATGCTAGTCGTGTTCGACAATTCGAATAAGTACCGCTTTATCCGCATCGATCAAATCTACCCGCTCGGAGACGATCCGAATCGGATGAACGTTAATGTCGTCGCCGAGGAGCAGACAGAGGACGGCACCATCCGAACGCGGAATATCACTTATACGCTGCGCCCCGACAAGAAGGGGGATTGGCATATCGCGGCAATCGATTGAACACATAGAGAATACCGGACTTTCATTTCTTCGCCTTATAAAACTCGTGATACAGCTTCATTAAAGCTCTTTTTTCAATCCTCGATACATACGAGCGAGAGATGCCGAGTTCCCGCGCAATCTCTCGCTGCGTCCGTTCATCCCCGCCGCCGTCCAGGCCGAATCGGCCGCGAATGACTTCCTGTTCGCGGTCGTCCAATATGTCCAGATTGCGATAGATTTTGCTTTTCTCGATTTTGAGCTCCACTTTGTCGACGACCTCGTCCGGTTCCGTACCCAGAATATCTTGCAGCGTAATTTCGTTGCCTTCTTTGTCCGTCCCTATCGGATCGTGGAGCGACACGTCTTTCCTTGTTTTCTTCAGAGAGCGTAGGTGCATCAGAATCTCGTTCTCGATACAGCGGGCAGCGAATGTCGCCAGCTTCGTTCCCTTGTTCGGCTGGAAGCTTTCGATCGCTTTAATAAGGCCGATCGTGCCGATGGAGATGAGATCCTCCAGATCCTCGCCGGTATTGTCGAACTTCTTGACGATGTGAGCCACCAGCCGCAGATTGTGTTCGATAAGCAAGTTGCGGGAAACGGGGTTCCCCTCCGCCAGCCGCTGCAGATGAAGAGCCTCTTCCTCGTCGGTAAGAGGTTGCGGGAACGCGTTGTTCTTTACATAAGAGACGAGAAGGGACAACTGCTTGAGGAACAAGGCAATCGATGTAAAAAAACCAGGCACGGGAAGGCCACCTCCGTTGGTAGGTTCAGCTCAGCTTGCGGAAAGAAGCATTACCATTGTATGTGGGTATTCGCCCAACCGTGCCTGTTCTATTCATGAAAGTAAAAAGGCCGAATGACAACACCCTCCAATGGGAAATAATGAACGCGACGATTACAGTCGATTTCCCTGGAGGTGTTTCCTGATATGGCCGTAAAAAGCGCGGGGAACGGACCGAAGGCTTATAAGCCCGTTTCCATGTCGTCCAAGGAGTATCAAGCGTTCGCCAAAGCTCGCGAACCCGCCCGTTCCGTCTGGAGCAACTGTCTGAGAGCATTTCTGGCAGGAGGGATCATCTGCACGATCGGGCAAGGCGTGACGCAGTTTTTTATAACCGTGTTCCACATGTCCTCCAAGGACGCCGGCAATCCGACGGTGGCGGTTATGATTCTGATTTCCGTCATTCTGACTAGTCTCGGGATCTACGACAAAATCGCCCAGTGGGCCGGGGCGGGAAGCGCGGTTCCGGTAACCGGCTTCGCCAATTCGATGTCCTCCGCAGCGATCGAGCATCGCAGCGAAGGACTCGTGCTCGGAGTAGGCGCGAATATGTTTAAGCTGGCCGGCTCGGTTATCGTGCTCGGCGTCGTCGCCGCTTTTGTCGTGGGGATTATTTATTGGATTTTCGGAATCGGGGCTTGGCATGATACTACAGGGTAAACGAACGTGGGTTTTCGATAAGCCGCCCGTCATTATCGCTGCCGGAACAGTCGTCGGACCTGACGAGGGTGAAGGGCCGCTGGCCGCCGATTTCGATCTGGTGCACCCGGATCTGGAGATGGGCCAGCCTACATGGGAGAAATCCGAGAAGCTCTTGATGGAGCAAGCGGCCGATATCGCGCTTCAGCACGCCAAGCTGACGAAGGATCGGTTGAACTTTTTCGTCGGCGGAGACCTGATGAATCAAATTATTAGCACGACATTCGCTGCCCGCACGGTAGGAGCGCCTTATATCGGCGTTTTCGGAGCCTGTTCCACCTCGATGGAGACGTTAGCGGTCGCTTCTTTGATGATCGGGACGGGCGCGGCCGAATTTGCGATGGCGGGCACTTGCAGCCATAACTGCACGGCCGAGAAACAATTCCGTTATCCAACGGAATACGGATCGCAGAAACCTCCGACCGCACAATATACGGTAACCGGAGCGGGCGCTTCCATCGTTGCGAGAGCCGGCGACGGACCGGTCGTCACGGCGGCCACGATCGGCAAAATCATGGATCTCGGTATTAAAGACCCGTTCAATATGGGATCCGCGATGGCTCCGGCAGCCGTGGATACGATACAGGGACATTTTCAAGATACGGGCCGTGAACCGGGGTATTACGATCTGATCGTCACCGGCGATCTGGCCGGCGTCGGACATCCCCTCGCGAGCGAGATGCTGAAACGAAACGGCGTTCCGATGGAGCAAACGAAGTTTCAGGATTGCGGGCTGATGATCTACGACGTGGAGAAACAAAAGGTGCAAGCGGGCGGAAGCGGCTGCGCGTGTTCCGCGGTCGTCGCTTACGGGCATCTGCTCAAGCGAATTCGCAAGGGGGAGCTCCGCCGGGTTCTCGTCGTTGCCACCGGAGCGCTACTGAGCCCGCTTTCGTATCAGCAGGGGGAAAGCATTCCTTGCGTGGCGCATGCGGTAGCGATCGAATCGTCGCATCCGGGATATCAAGGGGGTGTAACCGCATGATGACTTACGTCTGGGCATTCGTTGTCGGAGGAGGAATATGCGTCGTCGGCCAATTGCTGTTCGACGTTGCTAAGCTGACGCCTGCGCATACCATGTCGCTGCTTGTCGTTATAGGCGCTTTGCTCGATGCGGTCGGCTGGTACGATCCGCTCATCGATTTCGCCGGAGCCGGAGCGACCGTTCCGATTACGAGCTTCGGCAACGCTCTCGTGCACGGCGCGTTGACCGAGCTGCAGCAGGTCGGTTGGATCGGCGTCATTACGGGGATTTTCACCGTGACGAGCGCGGGCATATCAGCCGCAATCGTATTTTCCTTTCTGGCCGCGATCGCCGTTCGGCCGAAAGGATAACCATTATTTAAATGTTGGAAATTGTCCTTTACAGCCAAGCCCCGCAGGGTTTGGCTGTTTCTCTATGGATTTTTGGAAGAAACTAAAATTTACGATGCCATCCAAATTCCGGTATAATGAAAGAGGACAATATAAAACGACATCAAAGTAGAATCCATAGGAGGAACGGGAATGGATCATCATGCCGCGATGCAATTATTAGATCAAATCAGACAAAATATGGAATCCTGTGTTTACGGTAAAAAAGAGGAAATCGCCTCGATGCTTACGGCGATGCTTGCTGGCGGCCACGTGCTGATCGAGGATGTGCCGGGCACCGGCAAGACGCAACTGGTTAAATCGCTGGCCATGTCGATCGGCGGCGTATTTCATCGCATTCAATGTAATCCTGACTTATTGCCCACGGATATTACCGGGGTATCGATCTATCATCCGAAATTGGAGGAGTTCGTATTCAGGCCGGGACCGATCATGGCGAATCTGCTTTTAACTGACGAGATTAACCGGGCCACGACGAAGACGCAGTCCGCCTTGCTCGAAGCGATGGAAGAAAGGAAAGTATCCGTCGACGGGGAAACCCATGTTCTTCCGCACCCATTCATGTTATTCGCAACGCAAAACCCGATCGAATTCGAAGGCACTTACAGCTTGCCGGAAGCGCAACTGGATCGTTTTCTAATGAAAATCAATCTTGGATATCCGGACGAAGCTTCCGAGAAACGCCTTGTGTTGGAGCCGGGCGCGAGCCGCGCGGCCGAGTCTCTTCAGGCGGTCGCCACGGTGGAAGACGTCGCCCACATGCAGAAGCTCGCCGAGACCGTTCATCTGGAGTCGACGGTTGCCGATTATTTGATCGCTCTGATCCGCGGGACACGCCAGCATTCGGCCGTCCTGCTCGGGGCAAGTCCGCGCGCGGCCGTCGCGCTATCATCCGCAGCCAAGGCTTACGCTTTCCTGAACCATCGTTCCTTCGTCTTGCCGGACGACGTGAAAGCGATGGCTCCGCTCGTATTAAGCCATAGGCTGCATCTGCGTTCCGAAGCGCGCATGCACGGAACGACAACCGTTCAAGTGCTGCAGGACGTTCTCCGCCAGCTGCCGGTTCCCGTCGGGATGGAGCGATAATCATGCCGCGGCTGCACTTTTCGCGCGCTTTGTGGTTAAGCGCGATTTTATACTTCACTGCCCTCTTTTATTTGCTGTTCCAAGGCGGCAAAACGTCGCTGATGCTTTTCATGATCTTGAACGCCCTCGCCCTCTATTTGTTGCTTGGGCGTTGGAGCGGCATTACCGGCGTGCAGGGCGCGCGCTGGACGGAAACCGGCGTGGGCGGCTCGACGCTGCTCAGCGCAGGCACGAGGCTCCAAGTGAAGCTTAAGATGCAAATCCCGGGATTTTGGCCGCTTCCGTATGTTATCGTGAGAGAAAAACTGGTCCGCGCTTCGGGCGGCGAATCCCAACTGTACGAAATGTCGTTCGTGCCGGATTATCGCCGCAGGGGCGAAGTTCAATTCGAGACTGCGCCGTTGAGAAGAGGCAGATATCATTTTCATCGAACCGATTGTTCGACGAAGGACATTTTCGGATTGTTCGAGCATCGCGGTTTTTTCCAACAGCCTTTTCATATTCAAGTGATGCCTCGAACCGTGGAGATGAAGGATTGGCGTCTATTCCGCCGTTCGCAGCGCGGCGTTTTCCATCATACGCTGACGTCGTTATGGGCGAAGGAGACGACGCAGATCGACGGGGTACGAGAATATATTCACGGGGATCGACTGTCCCGGGTTCATTGGAACGCCACGGCTAAGACCGGGCAATGGAAATCGAAAGAATTCGAGCGGGAAGCTCTTCCCCGGGTCGTATTCGTGCTCGACCGGAATGCCCAATCGTACTTGAATGGAGATCAGTTCGAGCTTGCGGTATCCGTTGCGGCGTCATTGCTCGAACTAACGATCGCCAAGGGAATGCCGATCGGGTTCGTTTCTTCCGGGGCTGTCTCCAACTGGTACGGAGAAGGTAGAACACCGGTATCGCGGGACGATGTTTTTCAGCATCTGATTGATGTGGAAGCCGACGGGGAACACGCGATGGGCGATCTATTGTGTCAAGTCGCCGAACGTTTCGAGCCGGGCGTTCATATCGTCCTCATCAGCCCATCCGTGGACGATCGGACGATTAAAGCGATGGAAACGCTCGAGAGCAAGAGAATGGTTCCGAGCGTCATTCATATCGGACATAAGGTTTCGTCCGCGGACTTGGCGTCCAAACTTCGCCAATGGCACACATTGTGTCAAGCCAAGCAATGGGAGTTCACATCCGTGTCCGATCTGGACAAACTCCCCCAAGCATTAAGGGGGGGACAGGCATGATGCTAAAAATGGCAGGTCGAATATTACGCGGGGTGTTGACCGAACGTCTCCATCGTTTGCTTGCCATAATCGTGATTCTTCAATTGATTCAAATTTTCGGCGAGTATTGGTGGGAAGAAACGTATTCGATCATTTATGGAACTTTGACGGTAACTGCGGTTACCGAGCTGCTCATGACCAGGCTGTTATGGCTCAGGCTGACGGTACAGATCGTAGCCATCGCGGGCATGATCTTATGGAAAATACCGATTGTTTGGTATGGGGGACCGGAAAAATGGCGCGATTGGGGTCAGGTGAGCGAATTCGTATCGCTGCACGCAAGCCAATTTCATCCGTTCTTCGCGATAACCTTAGGCGTCGTACTGGCCGCGCACGTTATCGCTTGGATCGGTTCGCGCAAATTCGGTGCGATCGCCATTATCGTGCTTTCGATCGCCGCTATGGCGATCGCCGATTCGTTTTTCCCGCTCGAGCTTTGGCATAATATTGCGTGGGTCGTAGCTGCCGGACTGGCTTGGCTGGTCGTTCTCCATCTGGGGCAGCTTCGTCACCGCCATCCCGACAGTTGGGAGGCGCTCGCGGAACGACCGCTGGATATTGCGTTTCCGGCCATCCTTGTCATTACTCTCGTTCTGTTGACTGGTATTTTCATGCCGCGCGCTCCGGTTATTCTCGAAGATCCGTATACGGCTTGGACCGAAGCCCAAGGACGAGAGGTGCCTGCTTTCTCGGGAGAAGGCGGATTTCAGAGTGTCAGCATGCCAAGAAGCAATGGTTCGTCATTGTCTGGATACAGCAGGGATGATCGCAAGCTCGGCGGCGGGTTCCAGTTCGACTATTCGCCGGTCATGACAGTGACGACCTCCCAGCGCAGTTATTGGCGCGGGGAATCGAAGTCGGTCTACACCGGCAAAGGCTGGGCGGATGTTAAAAATCCTCGGCTGGTTTCAGCTACGATCGGCAAAGAAGCCGAACCTTTGGAACTCGATCCGCCGCGGGCCAAAGGCGTCGAGACCATCGAAGTCGTCCAGTCGGTCACCGTCGAACGCAAAGACAGGCTGCCGGTGCTATTCGCAGCCGGCCCCGCCAAAGCTGTAACCGAGCTTAAAAGCGACAATAACGCGGGGCTCAAATGGAATCCGCACGAATGGGAGCTCCGTTGGGACAAAACAGCGCGGGTGCAAAAGTACTCGGTCGTATCGGAGATCGCCGTACTCGACGAGGACGTGCTGCGCCAAATCGACACTTCCAAGAAAAGCAGCATCGATGTAAAGCCGTATCTGCAGATCCCCGATAGCGTACCGAAACGGGTGCGCGACTTGGCTGCGGAGCAAACCAGCGGATTATCGAACGATTACGATCGCGCGAAGAAGCTGGAACAGTTTTTAAAAGAAACTTTTCCGTATACGAACACGCCGGATCTGACCAAACAGAAAGATAGGGCGGACGGAGATTTCGTAGATTCGTTCTTGTTCGAAATCCAAGAGGGCTATTGCGACTACTTCTCGACATCGTTCGTTGTGATGGCCCGATCGATCGGATTGCCGACGAGGTGGGTAAAAGGATACACGGCCGGCTACGATCTCGCCGCGGAGGAACGGGAGCGCTACGGCGGCGGCTTCGGGCGAGCCCCGGATCCTACCGGCGCGGGAACGTATACGGTTCGCAATGCGGACGCGCACTCTTGGGCCGAAGTTTACTTCGAAGGGTACGGGTGGGTTCCGTTCGAACCGACTTCCGGTTTCTCGATCCCGCAGCCGCGTCCCGCGAGCAAGCCGATTCAATCGGATAAGGAGTTGCCGGTAGATACGGCGCCCGTCGAGAAGCCGGATTTAGCTAGCAAAGGAACGAACTGGATCGTTCTGGCCGGCGCGATCGGAATCGCTCTCGCGATTGCCTGCGGCGCGATCTTCGGATACAGAAGCAAGAAAATCAGGCAGTTGTGGAGCCGAATTCGTTACGGAGGCAACACTCCGAATGAACGGGTCGTGCGGGAAATGGAAAGGCTGCTCTCGTTCCTTCAGCGGCAAGGCATGCGGAGGGAATCGCACGAGACGATTCGGGAGAGCTTCACCCGGTGGGGGAACAAGTTCTCCTCGCTGCGCGGCGAGTTTGACGGCGCGGTGTCGTCTTTTGAAAGGGCAAGATATAGTAAAGATAAGGGCAATAGCCAATTGTTGTTGGAGTTTAACGAAGCCGCAGAAAAAATCCGCAAAGCCTTATAAATGGGTAAGACTTCGTTACCTGTGGCGGGGAACAGAATGCGAATATGGGAAAGCGCGGGTTGTCCGGGCTTTCCTGTTTTTTTTGCAAGGCCGTTTGGGGTATGGTATATTTTGAGGAAGATTAGGCGTATAGAGACAGGAGTTTTTATTGAAGATGTTCAAGCGTTTGCTTCCCGATCAGATCGTAAATACCGTTTACGATATCGATCTGAATGAATTGCGAGATCAGGGCGTTCGCGGCATTATTACGGATCTTGACAATACGCTCGTCAGCGCCAAAACCCCGCTGGCCACCCCCCAACTAATCGGTTGGCTGGATATGGTCAAGGAGCGGGGCTTTCAGGTTGTCATTCTTTCCAATAACAACAGCATGCGCGTAAGCAAATTCGCCGAACCGCTCGGCATCCCGTTCATCCCTTCCGCGCGCAAACCCGCGGGAGCGTCTTTTCGCCGGGCTTTGCAGCTCATGGGGCTCGAAGCGGATCAAGCCGTCGTCGTAGGCGACCAGATGCTGACCGACGTATTCGGCGGACGCCGCGCGGGGTTGCGTACGGTATTGGTGACTCCGATCGCCATTTCCGAAGAAGGCTGGGCGACGAGAATCAATCGCCGGATCGAGAAAATCGCGCTCGCGCGCCTGCGCAAAAAAGGACTTTGGCCGGAAAAGGGAGGACGCTGACATGACGCTGGACACCAAGAAACCTCCGCATTGCGCGGGCTGTGGAATCGCGCTGCAAAGCGAAGAGCAGGAGAAGCCGGGGTACGTTCCCGCTTCCTCGTTAAATAAAGAAGAAGCCGTATGCCGACGTTGTTTCCGAATTAAGAACTATAATGAAACCTCAAATGTCGCTGTCGATCAGGACGAATTCCTGAAGCTGCTCGGCGGCATTTCGTCGACGGACAGCCTGGTCGTTCACATCGTCGATCTGTTCGATTTCCAAGGCAGCCTAATATCGGGTTTGCAGCGTTTCGTTGGCCAGAATCCGGTGCTGCTGGTCGTCAACAAGATCGACCTGTTTCCGCCTGTAACGAATTGGAACAGGCTGCGGAATTGGGTGCAGAAGCAAGCCCGTGAAGAAGGACTCAAGGTCGCGGACGTCGTGTTGTGCAGCGCGCGCCGCAACATCGGCTTCGACCGCGTCGTGGAGGCGGTCAACGCATATCGGCAAGGCCGGGACGTCTATGTAGTCGGAGCGACCAACGTTGGGAAGAGTACGCTGATCAATCGTTTGATTTCCGACTACAGCGACCTGGAGCGGGAACTAACCGTATCCCGTTATCCGGGTACGACGCTCGATGCGGTGCATATTCCGCTTGACGACGGCAAGAGCATCATCGACACCCCGGGAATCGTGTACGCCTGGAGAATGTCGGAGATCGTGCCGCGCAAGGATTTGGCCTCGCTGTTGCCGGATAAACCGCTGAAGCCGATGACCTATCAGCTAAACGCTCAGCAAACGTTGTTCATAGGAGCTTTGGCGCGCTTCGATTTCATCGAAGGAGAAAGGCAATCTTTTACCGTTAACGTCTCAAGCGGACTTACGATTCACCGGACGAAGCTGGAACGAGCAGACGATCTTTACGCGCAACATCGCGGCGAGATGCTCAGCCCGCCGGCCAAAGAGGATTTGGACGAATTTCCGGCATGGACGCGGCATAGGTTGCGAATCGCTCCGAACACGAAGCAGGAAGTGTTCATCTCCGGCCTTGGCTGGATTCAAGCCAGCGGTAAAACGGGGGCCGTCGTCGATGTGCACGCGCCTAAGGGAATTAAAGTGATGCTAAGAGAGAGCATTCATTCGTAAGCCTCTTGATGGGAGAGGAGTGTCGATCATGGACAGTCATACATTATTATTCGGGGTGATCGGAGACCCCGTGCGTCATTCCAGGTCGCCGATCATGCTTAACCGCGCGTTTAGGGAAACCGGCGTGAACGGTGCCTACGCGGCGTTCCACGTCGTCCCCGGCCGATTGGAGCAGGCGATTGCCGGCGTGCGCGGCTTGGGGTTTAGGGGATTAAATGTGACGATCCCACACAAAGTCGAAGTCATGCCGTTCCTCGACGAGATCAGTGAAGGCGCGAAAGCGGCTGGGGCCGTAAATACGATCGTCAACGAGAACGGCCGGCTTATTGGATATAATACGGACGGCATCGGTTATGTCCGCTCGCTCAAGGAAGAGGCCGAGCCGGATTTGACCGGCAAAACGATCGTTGTGCTGGGCGCGGGAGGTGCGGCAAGAGGCATCCTGTGGGCGCTGGCGCAAGAGAAGCCTAAGGCGATTATCGTCGCCAACCGCACGGAAGCGAAAGCAGCGGAGCTGGCCGCCTCGTTCGATCCGGAGCTTCGCATCACCGCCGTCCCGTGGGACGGTCTTCGCGAAGTGTGCCGAGAGGCGGACGTCGTCGTGAATACGACTTCCGTAGGGATGTCGCCGAACGTCGATGCCTCTCCGATCGACGCGTCGTGGATGAAGCCGGGTGCCGTGGCCAGCGACTTGATCTACAATCCGCTCAAGACTTTGTTTCTTAAGCAGGCCGATCTGAACGGCTGTCGCGTTCACGGGGGTTTGGGCATGTTCATTTACCAAGGCGCGTACGCATTCGAGTATTGGACCGGAGAGCCTGCTCCCGTCTTGGCGATGCGCGAGTCCGTCCTGGCATCATTCGATTCCTAGGCCGTCCCGATGCGCATGAGTTTTAACTTATTCTCCGAACACAAATGATTTCTATAATAGAAAGCGGGAAAAACAAATGTTAACGGGAAAACAAAAACGCCACCTGAGATCGCTGGCGCATCACTTGACGCCGATCTTCCAGGTCGGCAAAGGCGGCGTCAACGACAACCTGATCCGCCATATCGAAGAAGCGATCGAAGTGCGCGAGTTGATCAAAGTGTCCGTACTGACGAATAACGACGACGATCCACGCGAGATCGGCGCCGAGCTCGCCGGGAAATCGGGTTGCGAGCTCGTTCAAGTCATCGGCAAAACGATCGTCCTGTACAAGGAGTCCGTCGACCATAAAGAGATCGTGCTTCCTCGATAACAATGACGGAAGGCGGGGATAACTTATGGGCAGAATCGGTTTGCTCGGCGGAACATTCGACCCGGTGCATTTCGGCCATCTGCTGGCGGCTCAAGCCGCTATTGAAGGGGCGCGGCTCGATGAAGTATGGTTTATTCCGACCGCCATTCCTCCACATAAGCCTGGGCCCGGGACGAACGGGGAGCGACGGCGCAGCATGCTTGAGGCGGCTATCGCGGATAATCCGTTATTCCGGGTCGAAGATATCGAGCTGCAGAGGGAAGGCACCTCCTATACGATCGACACCGTGACCGCGCTGCGGGAACGGCATCCGGAGGCGGAGTTTTTCTGGATCGTCGGTTCGGACATGGTGAAGGATTTGCCGAATTGGCGGCGAATCGCCGAGCTAACGCGGCAGGTATCGTTCATCGGACTGGAAAGACCGGATCAGCCGAGCGATGACGACTTGTTGCCCGTTTATATCCGCAGTCGCTTAATCCGTGCGGTTATGCCCCCGATCGGCATCTCGTCAACCGATATTCGTCGGAGGCTGCGGGAAGGACGCCCCGTTCGATACTTGCTTCCGGATCCGGTCATCGACTTTATTCAAAGGAATGGCTTATATGAATCTTGAGCAGCTAAAGGAAGCGACCAGGCGGCAGATGCCCGAGAAAAGATGGAAGCATACGCTAGGCGTCGTTGATACCGCAATCGCACTCGCTGAACGATATGGCGGTGACGCGGAGCGGGCGGAGCTTGCCGCTCTGCTGCACGATTATTCCAAAGCGTGGGCGATCGACCGGATGGAGACGATCATTCGCGAGCAGGGGCTGCCTCCGGAGTTGCTGGAATACGACAAAGAGTTGTGGCATGCGCACGTCGGCGCGTGGGCGGTGCAGGCCGAACATGGCATAACCGACGAAGAAGTGCTGAACGCGATACGCTACCATACGTCAGGTCGCGAACGGATGACGAAGCTGGACAAAATCGTCTGCTTAGCGGACTATATCGAACCGGGACGCGACTTTCCCGGAGTGGATCACCTGCGGGAACTGGCGAACGTCGGCTTGGAGGAAGCGCTGGCCGCCGCTTTCGGTTCGACCATCACTGTATTGGTCGAGAGGGGCAAGCGTATTTTTCCGTTAACCGTTGCCGCACGGAACGATCTGATTAAGCAAATCAAACAAACACAAAAATAAATAAACATTACGGAGGCCGAGATATGGCAGGAAGTTCGGATCAATTGTTGAAAACGGTCATTAACGCCGCAGAAGAAAAAAAAGCACACGATCTCGTGGCATTAAATCTGCAAGGGATTTCCCTCGTTGCGGATTATTTCGTGATTTGTCACGGGAATTCGGATACGCAAGTATTGTCGATCGCGACGGAAATCCGCAAAACCGCGGAAATGGCGGGTCATAACGTTCGCATCGAGGGACAGGATACGGCACGCTGGGTGCTCGTTGATATGGGAGACGTCGTCGCTCATATCTTCCACCGCGACGAACGGGAATATTATCACCTCGAGCGTCTGTGGTCCGACGCGAAGGCTGTGGAAATCGTATGAATTTGACCGCCGGGACCTTGCAGAGATTGTGGGTTCGTAGGGAAGTTTCTCCTTATGGCTGGTTCCTCGGCTTTGGTCCGGAAGACGGTCCGGAGGTTCATCTTCCATACGGAGAGGCGATGGGCGAACGGCCGGAAGTCGCTTCCGAGATCGAAGTGTTCCTGTTCCATGACGACAAGGAGCGGATTACGGCCACGCTGCGCAAGCCATTGATTACGCTCGGGGAGATGGCGAGGCTTGAAGTCGCGGATTTTCACCCGAACTACGGTTTTTTTCTGGAAATGGGGATCGGGCGCCAGCTCTTGCTGCCGCTTAAGCAATTTCCCGCGGAACGCAAGAACGTATGGCCGCAGACGGGGGACGAGCTATTCGTTGTCATGAAGCACGACAAAGAAGGGCGTATGCTCGCGCGGCTCGCCAAGATCGATGATTTGGCCCCCGATGTATTTCGCGCGCCTTCTTCGTGGCAAGGCGAGTGGAAGGAAGGCTGGGTGACGGACGTGTTCCGCGATGGCGTATTTACGCTGGTCGAAGGAGGCATCCTCGGTTTCGGGGCGCTCGGCTACATCAATGAAGCTACCATGGTTCATCCATTGCGCATTGGACAGAAGTTCAGGGCCCGCGTTACGCAAGTTCGCGAAGACGGCCGGGTCTCGCTCAGCATCCGAGCAAGCAAAGAAGTCGGAAGGCTGGAGGATGCGGACCGCATTCTTGCGTTCCTAAAGGAACGTCCGGGCGGAGCGATGCCCTATTCGGACCAGACGAGCGCCGAAGATATCCAACGGCGCTTCCAGCTCAGCAAATCCGCTTTCAAGCGGGCGCTAGGCAAGCTGATGAAAGACGGCTTGATCGTGCAGAAAGGCAACTGGACGCATTTGACTTTGGTTGAAGACGATCGACCGAAAGATCAAGCAACCCGCGAGGACGATCAATAAACGATCAAACCGATATGCGATCATAGAAAACGGACCGGAGGAACGACGATGCGCACATACCGACAGTTCGCCGCCGTCTACGACCGGTTGATGGAAGATATGCCGTATTCCGATTGGATGAGTTTCGCGCGCCGCTGTTGGGACCGTTACGGGATTCCGCATACGGTCGTCGATCTCGGATGCGGAACGGGCAATTTAACGATCCCTTTGGCGCGTTCTGGCTTTAGCGTGTTCGGGATCGACATCTCCACGGAAATGCTGTCGGTCGCCCGAAACAAATGGGACGGACCGTCTTCCCGCGGGAGCTACCGGGACGAGCCGGGAACGATCCGCTGGCTTCAGCAGGATATGCGGGATTGGGAACTTCCTCACCCGGTGGACGCGGTAATCAGCTTCTGCGATTGCCTGAATTATTTGACCGATCCGGAGGATGTTACGGCAACGATCCAACGGACATACGAGGGACTGGCTCCTGGCGGCCTGTTTCTGTTCGACATGCATTCGCCTCGCCAACTCGAGAGATATGCGGAAGAGCAGCCGTTCGTATACGACGAAGCGGATATTGCTTACTTATGGGTGAGCGAATACGACGAAGAACGGATGGAAATCGAGCACGCTCTTACTTTTTTCATTCGGGAGGAGCAGACTTCCAGAGGAGAGGCGTTGTACAGCCGTTTCGAGGAATCGCACGTGCAGAGGGCTTACAATCCGGATTGGGTCGAGAAGCAGTTGACGGCGACCGGGTTTGAGCTCCTTCATCGCGTGGCCGACTTTACATGGGACAAGCCGAGCGAGGAATCGGAAAGGCTGTTTTTCGTCGCTCGGAAGCCGGAGTAAGGGAAATAGGAAAGAGAAGACTCCTCTCGTGTCCGACTTGACACGGATCGCGGGAATTGGCTATAATCATGGCATACTTTGGCTGAGAAAAGGATCAGTACTCGTCAGACGTTATCCCAGAGAGCCGGCGGTCGGTGCAAGCCGGTTAACGAAGACGACGAACTCGCCTTGGAGCCTCCAGGCCGAACGGACACGCCGCGCGCGATGTTCGACAAGCTTGGCGTTTCCCCTCGTTACGGGGCACGAGTGGACGGCAATCCAAGCAGGATGCCCGTCAACTAGGGTGGTACCACGGGAATTCACGCTCTCGTCCCTAGCGATTACGCTAGAGGCGGGAGCTTTTTTGTTTGCATTTGAACTTAAAGGGAGTTAATCGACATGTCACACGAACACGGCCAAGGCTATCAACCGCAAAAAATCGAACCGAAATGGCAGAAATTCTGGGACGAGAACAAATCGTTCCGCACGACGGAAGACGCGGACAAACCGAAGTTTTACGCGCTCGATATGTTTCCGTATCCATCCGGCGCAGGATTGCACGTCGGTCACCCGGAAGGCTATACCGCCACGGACATAGTGAGCCGCTTCAAAAGAATGAAAGGCTTTAACGTGCTGCACCCGATGGGCTGGGACGCTTTCGGATTGCCGGCGGAACAATACGCGCTGCAGACGGGTCGCCATCCGCGCGAGATTACGGTGGAGAATATCGACAATTTCCGCCGCCAAATCAAATCGCTCGGGTTCTCCTACGATTGGGACCGCGAATTCAGCACGACGGACCCGGATTATTATAAGTGGACGCAGTGGATTTTTATTCAGTTGTATAAAAAGGGTCTCGCGTACGTCGCGGAAGTTCCGGTGAACTGGTGTCCGGCGCTTGGCACCGTGCTCGCGAACGAAGAAGTCATCGACGGATTGAGCGAACGCGGCGGACATCCGGTCATCCGCAAGCCGATGCGCCAGTGGATGCTGAAAATTACCGAATACGCGGAAAGGCTGCTCGAAGACTTAGAAGAGCTGGATTGGTCGGAAAGCATTAAAGACATGCAGCGCAACTGGATCGGCAAATCGACAGGAGCGGAAGTTACGTTCGCGATCGAAGGGCACGACGCTTCGCTGACCGTGTTCACGACCCGTCCGGATACTTTGTTCGGAGCGACGTATTGCGTGCTTGCTCCGGAGCACGAATTGGTTGCGATGATCGTTTCGGCCGACCAGAAAGTTGCCGTCGAAGCTTATATCGAACAAGCGGCTCGCAAGAGCGACCTCGAGCGCACCGATCTGGCTAAGGATAAGAGCGGCGTGTTTACAGGGGCATACGCGATCAATCCGGTGAATGGCGGCAAGGTGCCGATCTGGATCGCCGATTACGTGCTCGGCGGATACGGCACGGGCGCAATTATGGCCGTTCCGGGCCACGACGAGCGTGACTGGGAGTTCGCGAAGAAGTTCGGTCTGCCGATCATCGAGGTTGTTGCGGGCGGCGACGTCGCGGAAGCGGCTTATACCGGCGACGGCAAACTGGTGAATTCCGATTTCTTGAACGGAATGAACACGTCGGAAGCGATCGCCGCGATGATCGCGCGCCTCGAGCAAGAAGGCAAAGGAAAGGGCAAAGTGACGTACCGTCTGCGCGATTGGCTGTTCAGCCGCCAGCGCTATTGGGGCGAGCCGATCCCGGTACTGCACTACGAGGACGGCACGATGGATACGATTCCGGAAGAGGATCTTCCGCTCCTGCTGCCGGATGTAGACGCGATTCAGCCTTCCGGCACCGGCGAATCCCCGCTGGCCAACGTGACGGAATGGGTGAACGTGGTCGATCCTCGCAACGGTCGCAAAGCTCGTCGCGAGACGAACACGATGCCGCAATGGGCGGGCAGTTGCTGGTACTACTTGCGTTTTATCGATCCGAAGAACGACAAGGAAATTTGCTCGCCGGAGAAGCAGCGCGAATGGTTGCCGGTCGATCTGTACATCGGCGGAGCCGAGCACGCGGTTCTTCACTTGCTGTACGCTCGTTTCTGGCATAAGGTGCTCTACGATCTCGGCGTCGTAAATACGAAAGAACCGTTCCATAAGCTCGTAAACCAAGGCATGATTCTCGGTATGAACAACGAGAAAATGTCCAAATCGCGCGGCAACGTCATCAACCCGGACGACATCGTCGGAGAGTTCGGGGCGGATACGTTGCGGATGTACGAGATGTTCATGGGTCCGTTAGAAGCGACGAAGCCTTGGAACACGAACGGGGTAGAAGGCGTATTCCGCTTCCTGGCCCGCGTATGGCGCTTGTTTGTCGACGAGAACGGCAACCTGAACGGCAAAATCCAGGACGTTCCGGGAGATGATTCCTTCCGCCGCGTTTGGCATAAGAGCATCAAGAAAATCGGCGAGGACTACGAAGGCCTGCGTTTCAATACGGCCATCAGTCAAATGATGATCTTCGTCAACGAAGCTTACAAGACCGAAGTTCTGCCGAAACAAGCGATGGAGCATTTCGTTCAGATGCTGTCCCCGATCGCGCCGCACATCGCGGAAGAGCTGTGGGAGAAGCTTGGCCATTCTGAATCCGTCACGTACGCGCAATGGCCACAATACGATGTGTCGCTCACGGTGGATGCCGAGGTCGAGATCGTTGTGCAAGTGAACGGCAAGATTGCCGAACGGCTGAAAATCGCTGCCGACTTGGACGAGGCGGGCATGCAAGCTCAAGCACTCGAATCCGCGAAAGTGCAGGAGCTTATTGATGGCAAAACCGTCCGCAAAGTGATCGCCGTCAAAGGCAAACTCGTCAACATCGTCGCCAATTAAATGATTTAACGCAGCGCGAAGCACGCGCCGCTTGCCTCCGTCTTCCGGGACGGGGCGAGCGGTGTTTTTTTGTTTTTTCGGAGGAGGGCGGACGTCTTAATGGAATCACAAAAACGATAAATTTTTGGGAGGATTCTTCATGTTTGAACAAGCGTTCGAAAAGTTTTTGAGCGACCAGCGGGAAGGGGCTTCGGGCAGGAGATTGGAGATGCTGAGTATGGACTTGACCGGCACGAAGAAACTGCTCGAAGTTGTCGTTTGGCCGATTCTGCGATCGTTCGAGGGAATCGTCTTAGAGTACGAGGTGGCGAACGCATCCGGGGTGACCATCTATATCGATGCTTTCTATGTACCATTATCCGCGGCATTGGAGTGCGAAGGCTTCGCTTCGCATGCGGAGAAAGTTACCCGCAGTCGGTTCGATTTCGAAAGGACGCGGGTTCGGACGCTAGGGACGAGGGGAATCATCCATATGCCTTTCACGAAGGACCAATTGGACAAGCAACCCGAGCTTTGCCGGCAGTCTATGTATGAATTGATGGGAAAACATTCGAGCATCGCGGGTGCTAGGGGGATGAGGGAGTTGTCCGTGTTCGAGAGAGAAGTCATCCGGTTTGGGTTGCACTTGCACCGGCCGTTGCGTCTTGAAGACGTGAAATATTGTCTGCAATGCAAATATGACTTGGCCAAGAAGACGCTGACGCAGCACATGTTGAAGGGAGTGATCGCTCCAGTCGGATCCGGTTCGAAGAGGTATCACGAATATCGTCTTTTAGAACAAGCGGGAGAACTTCTCGCGAAAGTGTATTAGTCCGGCGAAACGAGTTAGATCGTGCGAGATGGTGGTGTGAGCTCGTGTAGTCCGGCGAAACCGAGTTAGAACGTACGGAAAAGGGGGTGCGAGCGCATGTAGTCCGGCGAAACCGAGTTAGAACGTGCGAAAAGGGGTGCGAGCGCATGTAGTCCGGCGAAACCGAGTTAGATCGTGCGAGATGGTGGTGTGAGCGCGTGTAGTTTGGCGAAACCGAGTTAGAACGTGCGAGATGGTGGTGTGAGCGCGCGTAGTCCGGCGAAACCGAGTTAGAACGTGCGAAATGGGTGCGAGCGCATGTAGTCCGGCGAAACCGAGTTAGAACGTGCGAAAAGGGGTGCGAGCGTGTGTATGCTAGGTACATTCACGTGGGAAGAGAGATGAGTCGACGCGGTCGACGTCTTCGGCGAACTTCTCGTGGGTCGTGTATAACACCTGCAGGAAGGCGCCGCGTGTCGATCTGCGCAACGTTGCGAGAGCGGCAGCGGTAATTCCGCCAGGAACGGAAACTTTGGCTTGCAGTTCCTCGGGCGTGCAAGGGAGCTCCAGCATGAGACGGGCGGTGCCGAGCATCATTTCGCAAGCAAGAGAGGTGGCCTTCGCGCGATCCATGCCGACGGACATCACCGCAGCATCGATAAACTGCTCAAGCAGGCTCGCCATGAAAGCTGGTCCGCAGCTGGACAAGTCCGACGCGACGCGAACTTCATCTTCCTGTATGTCGATCGGTCGGCTGATCGCGGAGAACAAGTCCCGTAAGCCTTTTCGGTCATCATCCGTCAAGCGATCGCCCCACATCATAAGCGAGGCCCCTCCGCCGATGGCGTTAACGACGCTGGGGATGATTTTGGCGATTTTGCAGGGTATGAGTTCTTCCAGAGACGAGAGCTTAACGGGGCTCGTAATCGAGATTACGATCTGTTCGGGAGTTAGAACAGGCGCAATATCGTCCAGCACTCGTCTAAAGTCCATTGGTTTAACGCACAAAAACAAATAATCCGCGTCTGTGGCCGTCTCTTTGTTCGAATCGGCGATATGCAGACGGGGATACTGCTCTTTCAAAACGGATAGCTTGGAAGGCGTTCGAGAACTGATGACGATGTCGTCCGGCTGCATCGCACCGGCGCGTACGAATGCTCCCACGAGTAAGCTGCCCATACTACCTGCACCGATGAAGCCGATTTTCATCCGCATTCCCTCCCAAGACGTATGTTTACATCCCATTCTATGAATAAAAGCTTGGACGTCATGAATCTTTTTTTCATCATGGCTTGCCGTCGCAGTCGTTTTCTCGTATATATATGCAAATTTAAGAATGGAGGATACTGCAATGATGAAAACAACTATACGGAAACCCCTCATCGCCGTATTGTTTATGACCGGCGTCGCGCTTCTCGTTTACGCCTTGTTCCTCGGATCGACGAAAAACCCAATCACCGAATGGAAGCCGGTTAACGAACCATTGAAAGCGGCTGTCGAAAGATTGTCCGAGCCCGTTAAACGCGAACAAGCCGCCGACACAGATCGCAAGCCGGATTTGCTCGCGGCAGCGAGCGGGAACGAGCCGAGCGCACCTGAAACCGAACCTGCAGAAAGCGTCGGTCCCAGCACGGAAGTTATCAAGGATCCTCCCGTACCTTCGGCGGATTCCTCCGGAAGCTTGATCGATCTCAATCGAGCGACACAATCGGAGCTGGAGACTTTGCCCGGCATCGGTCCATCCAAAGCGAAAGCGATCATAGCTTACCGCGAGAAAATAAACGGCTTCCGTCAAATCGATCAACTCAGGGACGTTAAGGGGATCGGCCCCAAAGTATATGAAAGAATATCCGGCCTCGTCCGAATCTCGCAGAAATAAAAACAAACCCCGCTTTACATTCGCAATAATTATGAGAAAATAAGGAGGAAAACTAATACTTTAGGAGGCTAACTGAATGAGCAATGAATCCTATTCGTTGGAAACATTAGCGGTTCATGCCGGACAACAAATCGATCCTGCGACGATGTCCCGCGCTGTTCCAATTTATCAAACGACTTCTTACGGTTTTCGCGATACCGACCACGCTGCCGACTTGTTCGCGTTGAAAGAATTCGGCAATATTTATACTCGGATCATGAACCCGACCTCGGACGTGTTCGAGCAACGCGTTGCCGCTCTGGAAGGAGGCGCAGCCGCTCTTGCAGTCGCTTCCGGACAATCCGCGATTACATATTCTATTTTTAATATCGCTGGAGCAGGGGACGAAATCGTATCCTCGGCGAGCCTCTACGGCGGAACTTACAACCTTTTTGCGATTACCCTGCCCAAATTGGGCATTAAAGTACACTTCGTAGATCCGTCCGATCCGGAAAATTTCCGTGCGGCGATTACGCCGAAGACAAAAGCGGTATTCGCGGAAACGATCGGCAATCCAAGGGGCGATATTCTTGATATTGCCGCTGTAGCCGCGATTGCGCACGAAAACGGTATTCCGTTGATCATCGACAGCACGTTCACGACTCCTATGCTTTGCCGTCCGCTCGATCACGGCGCGGACATCGTGCTTCATTCGGCGACGAAGTTCATCGGCGGACATGGAACGTCCATCGGCGGAATCGTCGTCGACGGCGGCAAATTCGACTGGAAGGCGAGCGGCAAGTTCCCAGGCCTTACTGAGCCGGATCCGAGCTACCACGGCGTAGTCTATACGGATGCGGTAGGTCCGATCGCTTATATTATTAAAATGCGGGTTCAACTGCTTCGTGACATGGGAGCGGCGATCTCGCCGTTTAACTCGTTCTTGCTTCTGCAAGGATTGGAGACGCTGCATCTGCGCATGGAACGCCACAGCAGCAACGCGCTTGCGGTTGCACGTTTCCTCGAATCCCATTCGGCGGTCGAGTGGGTAAGCTATGCGGGTCTGGAAAGCCACCCGTCTTACGAGCTCGCTCAACGTTACTTGCCGAACGGCCAAGGCGCGATTCTGACTTTCGGCATTAAAGGCGGAGTGGAAGCCGGGAAGAAAGTCATTAATGCTGTCAAGCTGTTCTCGCATTTGGCGAATGTCGGCGATTCCAAGTCGCTGATTATTCATCCTGCGAGCACGACGCACCAGCAACTCAGCGAAGATGAGCAAATCGCAGCCGGCGTTCAGCCGGGTATGATCCGTTTGTCGATCGGCACGGAAGGCATCAAAGATATTATTCAGGATCTGGAGCAGGCGCTTACGGCCAGCCAGCGGTAATACCGGCATTCGCCGGGCGGAGGTGTGAAAGATGGCAGCCCTGCGCAAGGACTGGGATACGTATTTTATGGATATAGCGTTCATGGTTTCGACTCGCTCCCGTTGTCCGCGGCGGCACGTTGGAACCGTGCTCGTGCAGGGGAAAAAACTGCTCGGCACGGCATACAACGGCGCTCCGATGGGCGTTCAGGATTGTTCCGAGGCGGGGTGCATGATCGTCGAGGAATACGAACCCGCTCCGGCGGGAACCTCAGCGGCGGCCATGGTCAAGAAGCAACGGTGCATTCGGACGATACACGCCGAGCAGAACCTGCTGCTTTTTACGGACCGCGTGGATCGCGAAGGCTCGGTCGTATACGTCACTGACCAACCGTGCTGGACGTGCGCGAATATGCTCGCGAACAGCGGAATATCGGAAATCGTGTACTACCGGCCTTATCCGAAAGACTACGATAAAGTAGCCGCGCTTATGGAGCAAAGGGGCTTGATTTTTCGCAAGCTCGAGTATTACGCTCCTCCGCCGGATACGGAGGTTCAAGACGGATCTTAGCTTGAGCATGACCCATAGAAACAGCTTGAAGAGGAAGCACCTCTTCGCCGAGCATCGACACTCGGCGGAGAGGGCTTTTTTTTTGTGATAAGGAGGAACCGACGATGAACCGGAGACCGCTGGTCGCTGTTGCTTGCAGTTTTATTGCCGGGACCGCGGTATTCCCGCTGTGCCCTGGAAAGGAAGCGTTCGTGGCGCTCGCCTCTTTGCTTATTCTTCTGTTTGCTTGCGCGATAGCCGGAATCGTTACCCCAAAGCTTGTACTGGTTTGTGGCACGGCGTTGCTGCTGGCTTATGGGGAAAGGGCGTGGCAAGATAGGGATCGTTATTCCGATCTGGAGATCTCGCTTGCCGAGAGCGGAATCGAAGCCGAACTGCACGGCCGTATATCGTCGGCCATCGAAGTGGACGGGGATTTGGTTTCCTTTATGCTGAAGGCGGATAAGATCCGATTGGCTTCCGACGATCACGACTCCCCGATGACCGATACGGTTGTCGTCAGAATCAGACTGAGCAAACAGTCCGACCAGGAGGTCGCCGGGAGATGGAGAAGAGGCGACGGCTTTCTCGCGAAAGGTACATTAGAATTGCCGGGGGAAGCGGGCAACTTCGGCGCGTTCGACTATCGAAGTTATCTGATAAAACAAGGAATTTATTGGCAGTTGTCGGTCAAAGGGCTTGGTTCCGTTAACGACGAGAAGAAACCCGTTCCTCTGTCGATGCAGCCTTTGCGCTTTTTCGATGATGCTCGGAATACGATAGGCGCTTTGATGGACCGCTTGTTTCCTGGCGGAGATTCGGGTTATATGAAAGGTCTGGTGATCGGCATTCGTTCCGATCTCGATCCCGCACAGTATGACAGCTTTGCCCGTATTGGAATGACGCATGTGCTGGCGATATCCGGGCTGCACGTGGGCGTCGTCGTTTATTTGTTGCTGCAAGTGGGAGCTTGGATCAGGCTGACGAGGGAACGTTCGCTAGATATTACGATCGCTATGATGCCGGTCTATATGATGATTACGGGAGCTTCCCCGTCGGTCGTTCGGGCTTGCCTGATGGCGATGATCGCGCTTTGGCTGGCTCGCAAACAGGCGCTGAAAGACGGGCTTCATTTGCTGTTCGCGGCGGCCATGGCGATGCTCATCTGGAACCCGACGTTGATCGAGGAAATCGCCTTTCAACTGTCTTTTCTCGTTACGTTGGGGTTGATCTTGTTTGTACCGACCGTAAGCGAGTGGCTGCCGTTTCGGTGGAAACGGCTGAACGGCGCCTTAGCCGTTACGGTCACCGCGCAAGCCGTGTCCTTTCCGGTCACCGTATATTACTTCCATTCAATGCATTTGCTATCGTTGCCTGCCAATTTCCTTCTCGTACCGTTCATTAGCATGATCGTGATGCCTCTGGGCATGGCTGCCGTCGCTTTGGGGGCGATCTGGCTTCCTCTTGGGATCGTTCCGGCCAAGCTTGCGACGCTGGGCAATCGATTAACTTTCGCGGTCGTCGATTGGCTGAATGGTTTCGTGGACTTTCGGACGATTTGGCCACAACCGCCGTTAATTTGGGTCGTCTGCGCATATGCGCTCATGGGCGTCGGACTGGTGGGAGCCCGAAGATTGCTGGCTCGCCGACAAGAGCGAGCGTGGTGGATCAAACAGGCGGAGGAACAAGTGGCGCGCGATTCGGGAGGAGGGTCTACTGCGCCGTTATACCCGCTGGGCCTGCCGGATATCCGCCAGAATCGGCTGAAATCGTATGGGCTGCGAGCCGCATTCGGTCTGGCGTGCGCATGCTGGCTGTTATGGGGTTACCGGCCGGCCTGGGCGGATCAAACGGCGACGGTATCTTTCATTAACGTGGGGCAAGGCGATAGCATTTTGATTCGGACGGGACAAGGAAAATATATATTGGTAGATGCCGGTGGGACGATCGGTTTCCGCAAGCCCGGGGATGAGTGGAAAGAAAGGAGGTCCCCTTACGAAGTAGGGCACAAGCTGCTCGTGCCGCTGTTGTTGAAAAGAGGGGTGAGAGAGATCGACGCGCTTGTGCTCACTCATTTGGATGAGGACCATATCGGAGGCGCCCGAGCGGTATTGGATCATATTCCAGTACGGGCGCTCCTGTTCAATGGGACGGTCAAAACTTCACCCGGCGCGTTAGCTGTACTTAACAAGGCAACCGATAAACAAATCCCCGCCTATAGCGTCCATGCTCCGATGGAATGGACTGTCGATCGGTCGGCGCATATCCGGGCGTTGTATCCGCTCTCGACGCACTCAGATTCCGAAGCGGACGCTATTGAGCGACAGGACGACCAGAACGCGAGCAGCGTCGTATTGCACGTTACGCTGTACGGCAGGAATTTTCTGCTTCCCGGGGACCTGGAAGCGAAAGGAGAACGAGAGATCGTAGATATCGAATACGAGCAAGGCCACAATGCGATGCAAGGGACGATCGACGTGCTCAAAGCCGGTCATCACGGCAGCAAAACCTCGTCGACCGGCTTATGGGTCAGCTATTGGCTGCCGACGGAAACGGTCATTTCCGTCGGTAAGAACAATTTCTACGGGCATCCGAACATGGATGTGCTCCAACGTCTGGAGGTTGCGGGAAGCCGAGTATGGCGAACCGATCTCGACGGAGAAGTGCAATACCGCATCCATCCGGGAGGAGCGATGGAGCGTAGAGTGCTGCGCCAATGAACGGGGAACGGGGGCTCTCGCACCTCAAGCCGAGCTAGTCAGCGGGAGCGTATCGGATGTTCGCCGCAATCGCGAGAAGAAGCGGACGAATCTGATCCGTTTTAAGAGCTGTCTTCCAACAGCGCCAACACGTCTTCGTGTTTCTTGTATTGGTAAGCGATCGTTCGATCCGGGAAATAAGCCGTGAAAACGCGTCGCTTTGCGTCGAAAACGACGGAACCCGGATTGCCCGACAATAGCGTTTCGTTCAGGTCGACGAACTGGATTCGATCGCCGTCTTTTTTGTAAATTTGCGTGTTGCTAATCGTGGACGCTTCCGACGCGACGACTTCCGGAGTCCCGTCCTCGTCAAGATCGATTTCCTCGGCGAACGCCTGCAGTCGAAAATCGCTGACCGGCACGCCGGGGACGGAGTCTTCGAAGCGAAACCAAACGTTCATCACGCAGTTCGCTCCGCACGGGCCGTAAGCGCGAAGATGGAATTGGCCGAATAAGTTGCTTTTGAAGATTTCGACGTCGTTGAGGTACGGAAGCTCTCCGATCTGACCGATCTCGTATATCTCCCTGTCGGAGCCGCCGCCTGGGGCGACCATCCCAATGTAAAGTTCGGATTCTCCTTCATTCTTGACGTACACGACGAAGTTCAGCAAATCGTCCATCCCGTCGGCTTCGATCGTACGTTTGACTACGACCGATGTTCTCTCGATGCGCTTCGCCTCAATGCGGCTAACCTCTGCAGGGGGCTTACCCGGCGAGCTCTCGACATCTTCGTAGTTGAGCCGAATTTCTTTGGCGGCGATTGGAGGGGGCGTCTCCGAAGGCTGCTTGCTTTCGGTCGGGACAGGGGGCGGGGTCTCCGTGCGCGGAACATCGGTTCCGGCGGGCGCTTGCGGTTGCTGGTGCGTCTGGTCCGGAATTGCGATCACGATCGCGGCGATGCAGAATACGATCGCCAATGCGGCGGCGAGACGGATTCCGTGCCGTGTATTCGCACGTCTGCGCAATCTGCCTTTAGCGGCCTCGTAACAATTCGGCTTCGGTTTTTTCATTTTAAATCCCATCCCTTTGATATCGCTCGAGCTCCGTCGAGTCGACGGAGTGCACATGTTTTAAATATTCAGACTCCACAGGCTCACCTCCAACCTATTAGACAGTGTATAATAGTATTCGGTTCCGTATATCCAACATAAAACATTGTTCCTATTCGAATTATTTTGCTAGACTTATAGGGAAAAGCATTTATTTACCAAAAAATTCCCACGGGGGGAATGCAACCTTTTATCGGACATCGGCGTCTGAGAGGGTGCAGGAGAGGAGGATCTTCTGTGGTGGAGCCGGCTCTGATCAAAGCCGCACAAGCGGGCGACCGGGAAGCTCTCGTTACGCTACTCCGCGAAATCGAGAATCAAGTCTATCGGACCGCATACTATTTGCTGAATAACGAACAGGATGCGCTTGATGCGTCCCAGGACGCGTTAATCCGGATATATACAAAAATCGGGTCCTATGAGGAAAAAGCTCAATTTCGCACTTGGGTGCAGCGAATCGTCACGAACATTTGTATCGATAAATTTCGTCGCAAGAAATCTTCCGTGTCCATCGAGGAACACGAAATGGTCTTCGAAGCGGGAGATAATGTAGAGACGGAAGTTCTTTCCGCGTACGCCGCGGAGGAAATACGCGAGGCCATCGGTAAGCTTCCCGAGCATCATCGTACCGTTGTCGTTCTCCGTTATTTGCAGGATTTCTCGTACAATGAAATTGCCGACTCTTTGAACTTGCCGCTGAACACCGTAAAGTCTTACTTATTTAGAGCCCGGCAGCAATTGCAAATTCTACTTCAAGATTATCAGAAAGGTGGTGTCCGGGGATGAATTGCCAAGAGGTGATGGAACTCATGCAGCGTTACGTTGATGGCGATTTGGACGAACAAGAAACATCGCTCATGATGGATCATACCGGTCAATGCCCTGACTGCGCCGCCATGTTAGTGAGATTGCAGAAGCTGTCGAGCGAGCTCGAACAGTTGCCGCGAGTCGTGCCGAAGTTCAGCATCGTGGATTCGATCATGCCGGAATTGGAACGCCTTCACATCGAAGCGACGGACGAGGGGCAAGAAACATCGGGGAGCCGCGATGCGTCGCCGGCGCCGATCAGGTCGAACCGCCCTTCACGCCATTTATTCGGCAAAGTAGCGGGAACGGTCGCCGCCGGCGTCATCGCCGGACTGTTGCTGTTCGGCCATCCGGATCAATGGCTGCTGAGCGGGAGCAAGGGCAGCAACGACGCGTCTGCACCTAGTCTTGCTGCGGCTCCGGCCAAGAATGAAAGCTCTTCGCTGATGTCGAAGCGATCGTCCGAACTCGATATGTCTGATCAGTCCGGAGGCACGGGGGAAACCGGTTCGGCCTCGAATGCCGATTCTGGCAATTCGATAGCTGGAGCGATGGGAATCGCGCCCGAAGCAAACCCTTCATCCGTGGAACGTCCGACGCTCACTACCGGGGACGAATCGAAAATCTCCGGATTCACGGTTGCGTCCGAGCAAGCGGAATCTCCGGACGGCAAGTGGAGCGCGGTCGCGGGAGAAGAAGCTCAAACGTTCAAGATCGTCAAAATCGAAGACGGCAGTGTAATCTACTCTTCCCAACCGTTAGAAGGGACGATCGGTTCGCTGGAATGGAACGACACGAGCACGATTCTCTATTATACGGTCACGGATGCGCAAGGGAATCAAACCAACTGGCAATTCGATCTGGCGGCTTCTAAGGAATCGAAACGTTAAATTTGCAACTCCTCGGTCACCTTTTTGCGCGGGATGCGTATAGTGTACGGATGGAGTTGACGATAGTCTGCGGACCCTCGTCACGCTCGTTCGCGCCGGTACCATGGCCCGGCCGGCGAACGTTGATATAGATGTCCGAGAACAAAGGGATCGCGCCTTGTATAAAGGTGTGATCTCTTTGTCGTTTGTTGTACAATGGGGGGAGATCAAGAGTAGGGAGCGGCGCAATGGATGCCAAGAAGGCTTTTCGATTGATAAAGCAAGACCAGGTCTCGCCGATTTTCGTATGTTACGGGACCGAGTCCTATCTGATGAATGAATTTATCGAGCGTATGCTGGAGCAGCTCGTACAGCCCGAACATAAGGAGATGGCGATCGTCCGTTTCGATACGGGGGAGACACCGCTCGACACGATCATTGATGAAGCGGAGACGCTGCCTTTTCTCGTTCCGAGCAAAATCGTCCTCGTGCGGGACAACGTTCTGTTCGCGGCAGGAAAAGATTCTTCGCGGATCGAACACCGCCCCGAGAGATTGCTTGCGTACATGGAGCAACCGATGGATACGACCGTCCTCGTCTTTATCGTATCGCATGAAAAACTCGATGAGCGCAAAAAGATCGTAAAAACAGCCAAAGCCAAAGATGCCGTTGTTTCCTTCGGTCCGTTGCAGCCGGACGAGCTGCTTCGCTGGTTGCTGAAGCGAGCGTCAAATCAAGAGCGTTCCTTGGGAACCGAGACGGCCGAAGAATTGATTCGGCGGGTAGGTACCGATATGCATGCGCTCGCAGCGGAGACGGATAAACTTTGCTTACATGCGGGGCAAGGGGGAACGGTAACGCTGGATGCGGTAAAAACCCTCGTGCCGATGGCGACGGAGCAGAACGTATTTAAGCTGACGGAGGAATTGGCCGCGCTTCGCACGAGAGAGGCCATAACTCTCTACTACGACCTGCTGAAGCAACGGGAAGAGCCGATCAAGCTGCTCGCGTTGCTCGTCCGCCAATTCCGCAATATGCTTTACGTCAAAGAGCTGGGTAACCAAGGTTATTCGCCGCAGCAAATGGCCTCCCAACTCGGTTTGCATCCGTACGCGGTGAAAATTACGGGCGAGCAGGCCCGGAAATTCAGCCAAGAGAGGCTCGCGGTACTGCTGAATGAGCTAGCGGAACTCGATTACGCGATGAAGACTGGACGAGTCGAAAAAGCGCTCGGACTCGAACTGTTCTTGTTGAAGACAGGGTCCGGTAGCGCCGGCTAAACGAAAGTCATAAATCAATGCCAAAAGAGCCATCCTACAGCAGGGAATCCTGCAGAGGATGGCTCTTTAATAGCTGCCGCTTTTAAGGGCGGCAAGCCGCATATGCATCAGGCGCAGCCTTAAGCTTGCGCGGACAATGCGTTGAGTTTTTTGGCCAGACGGGACTTTTTGCGAGCAGCCGCATTTTTGTGAATGAGACCTTTGGTCGCTGCTTTGTCCAGTTTTTTCTGAGCCGCGCCGTAAGCTGTTTTAGCAGCGTTTACGTCCGTTCCTACGACCGCTACGTCAGCTTGTTTAACGGCTGTACGAAGAGCGGATTTAGCCGAAGCATTGCGCAGACGGCGAGCTTCGTTCGTTTTGGTACGTTTAATGGCGGATTTGATGTTTGGCATTCTTTTCACCTCCAGAACATACAGAAGTATTTCTCCACACAACTTGTAACATTCTATCATGCAAGGGGGTAAAAAGCAAGCAGGATCCCATCTCTAATCCGCATACGAAAGGGGCTTATTCCATCAGATGGACAAAGATTTATCGCTGTACGACGTACGCACGGATTTGGCTCTTGAGGCGAGAGAGCTTGCCGTAAGAGGGCAGCCGTCCGCAGACATTCCCGGGGTCTGGTCCGAGACCGATAGCCGCGAGGGGATTACCGTCACCAGAATGGAGATTCAAACCGACCAAGCCGCCAGACAGATTGGTAAAATGATCGGGCATTATGTCACGCTGGAAGTGCCGGATATGAGGCAAGGCGATACGACGCTGCAGGATCAAGTGGCGACGACGTTCGCGAAAGAATTCGAGGCGTTCCTGAAGCGGATCGGAATAACCGCGAAGAGCAGCGTTCTGATCGTCGGCCTCGGCAATTCGAACGTCACCCCCGACGCGTTAGGTCCGATCGTCATCGACAACATCATGGTGACGAGACATTTCTTCGAATTGATGCCTGACCAGGTCAGTCCGGGTTATCGTCCGGTCAGCGCCGTAGCTCCGGGGGTGCTCGGCACGACAGGCATCGAATCAAGCGATATCGTGCAAGGGATCGTCGATAAAGCCAAGCCGGAATTGATTATCGCGATCGACGCGCTTGCCGCCAAGTCGCTTGAAAGGGTGAATACGACGATCCAGATCGCGGATACGGGTATTCATCCGGGTTCTGGCATCGGCAATAAGCGCAAAGGCTTGACGAAAGACATTCTCGGCGTGCCTTGTATCGGGATCGGCGTTCCGACCGTCGTGTACGCTTCGACCATCGTGAACAATACGATGGATCTCGTATTCGAACATATGAAACGGCACACGGATAATACCGACCCGCTGTTCGGCGTCTTCGGCAAAATGGACGAGACGGAACGGCTGCAGTTAGTGAAAGAGGTTCTTAATCCACTCGGTCACGATCTTCTCGTCACGCCCAAGGAAATCGACAAATTTATCGAGGACATCGCCAACGTCATCGCTAGCGGCCTGAACGCCGCGCTTCATGAAGCCGTCGATAAGGATAACGTCGCCGCATACACGCATTAGCTTTACCGATCATGGAATGAAGGGTTTTCCCGGCTTGCGAGAGCCGGGCAGCCGCGCTCGCGACTCTATTAACCTCTGATTTCGCGGTTCTATCATTTTGGATTCTCTCATATGATAGGATACCGCAGAAAACAGAGAAGGCGCCTCGTTAGCTGATGGCTCCGGGAGGTAGAGGAATGAAACGTGGCTTCGTAACGCGCGATTGGGCATTTGCGCGGGCAAAATGGCGTCGGATGCTGATTACCGGCCGCGCTTTTTTCGCTTTAAGCGTATGCTCCATGCTGTTGTTCGTCATACTGGGATTGGGGGGGATGGTTCAGAAGTCTTTGGCCGCTTCCCCCGTGCAATCTATGAAAGGATGGGCAGCGTCGTTATCCGGGCATTTTTTTCAATCGCTCTTAAGCATGGAGCTTCCGCAGATGGAGGCACCCGCTGATTCCCCGCTGCAAACCGGCCGGATGGCCGCCTTCTTGCTGCGATTCATGACCGATATTAACGCTAACGATCCCAAAAGTTTGCTAGCTTTGGAGATGCCGGGCATGGACCGGGATCATTCCGTGCTGCTTCGTCCGGGAACCGGGGAACCGGAAGCGCCGGAAGACCGCAGCCCGTTAGAAGACTCCGGACAGACATTGCCGCCCGATGAAGATCAGATCGGAACGCCCGAAACGGCTTCGCCTGAGCCTCCCGCCCGCGACGACCGGAAGCCTGGTATCGAAGAAACTCGTTCGACGGGGAATCGCAAGGTCGCGTTTATCTACCATTCGCATAATCGCGAATCCTTTTATCCGGAGCTAAGTCCGGACAGCAAAGGCGCCGACTCCGGCAAGGTGAATGTAACTCTGGTCGGCAAACGGCTAGCGGACAAGCTGGAGGAGCTCGGTGTCGGTGCAAGCCATTCTTCTAAAGATTACGCGGCAACCATCGAAAGCTATAATTACAATTTTTCGTACAAATATTCATTGCAAACGGTTCGTCAGGCGCTGGCCGCGAATAAGGAACTGAAGTATTTCTTCGACATTCACCGCGATTCCCAGCGACGCAAAAAAACGACCGCTTCGATCAATGGCAAAGATTACGCGCAAGTGTATTTCATCATCGGGCACCGGAACCCGGATTGGCGCGAGAACGAAGCATTCGCCAATCAAATTCACGAACAGCTGGAGAAAACCTATCCGGGTCTGTCGCGAGGGGTATGGGGAAAGACGGCCGCGAACGGAAACGGGGAATACAACCAATCGGTCGCTCCGGACAGCGTGCTGATCGAGATCGGCGGCGTCGACAATACGCTCGAAGAATGTTACCGGACGGCCGACGTGTTGGCGAAAGTCATCGCGGAATTGTACTGGGACAGAGAGAAGACGGTTAAAGCGGATATCTCTGTCAAATAAAAGGAGGGAAGCATAATGCGCCGGGATACCTTTAAGTTACTCATCATGGCCTTGATTCTGGGTTTTGCGGTTCTATACGGAATGGAACTGTCTTCGCGAGGAATCGAGAACGTGAAAGGCCCGTGGGAAACGCAGGACCCTTCGCTCGGAAGATCCTCTTCCTCCTCGGAGGAAGATTGGACGCTGCCCCCGACCGGGAAAAAGACCGATCCGTCTTCGGTTAAGAAGCGTTTTCCGGCGGCCGGCGAAGAGAGTCCGTTCGGAGAGGACTCCGAGCAATTCGGCATTCCCCGCAATGACCGCGAGCCAATCGTCGACCGAGTGTCCGGCAAAACGGCCGAAGTGCTGCACGATCTGTCACGCGGCGGAATTCGTTTTGTCGTATCGCTGTTCGATAAAGTGCTGGGGTAACGGCAACGCCTCCCGCGTAGCATTCGGGCTTGACGTTGTACGTTGGCTGGCTTATGATAATCGCATCACGTTTGTAAGGGGAAATTTTGATGTTGGTATTGGTTCTGAACTGAATTATTCAATAGGCCGCGAATAAGCAAGGACGAGAAACCTTATCGGTTAAGGTTTATTTCCTTTCGAATTCGTCGCGGCTGGGATAACCAGTGAAGAACCGGTCAAGACCGCCCCTTCGTAACGAAGATCATCGGGGAGATCAGCCGTGCTCATCAGGGTACGGCTTTTTTGCGCAATTAAACCGGCATACGCCGACTTCTTGCGCTATTCCTCGACGACACTCACGACAGGCTGCGAGCTTGCGCCGATGGCGCACGTTCTTGCGGCCTGTTTTTTATTTTCTGCATCGAAAAACAAGGAGGTATTAGCTCATGAGAAACCATTCGCTTCAGAAACTGGAATTTCATCGAATCGTCGAACTGCTTACGGGATACGCTTCGACTTATTTGGGAAGAAGGCTAATCGAGAGGCTTGAACCTAATCTCGACAGGGAAGCTGTTCGCCGGAGATTGGAAGAAACGGAGGAAGCTTGCCGTTTGCTCGCAAAGGGCGGACATCCGCCGCTTCCATCGTTAGAGGGCATGGAAACACTAATGCCGCTGCTCGGGACGGGATACGTCATGGCAGAGCAGGACTTCGGCTTTTTGGCCCAATTCTCACGCAGCTGCGAACAATTGAGGCAGTATATGGCGGCTAAAAGATCGGATTCCCCGACGGTCGCGGGATACGGCATGGCCATGTTCGATTTGAAGCCTTTACGTGAAGCGATCGAAGCTTGCATCGACAGGGGACGGATCATCGATACGGCCAGCTCCGACTTGCACAAGCTCCGTAAAAAAATCCGCGCTGCGGAAGAGAAACTGCAGAAAAAGCTGGAAGGTCTAATGTCCAGGCATGCGGATATTTTACAGGAGCGGATCGTCAGCCAGCGGGGAGGGAGATACGTTCTTCCAGTGAAGAAAGAGTACCGCAAGCGGGTTCCGGGTACGGTGTTGGACGAATCGTCGAGCGGCCAGACCGTGTTCGTCGAGCCGTCCGAATTGGCCGGTTTGCAGATGGATCTGAACGAGCTGCGACTGGAGGAAAATCGGGAGGAAACGTTGATTTTGGCTCGTCTCACGGGAGAGGCGGAATCTTATGCCGATGAATTGTCCATTAATCTCGAAGCGGTCGGCCATTACGATTTTTTGTTCGCCAAAGCCAAATGGGGACTGGCGATCGGAGGCATCGCGCCTAAGCTGAACGATGACCGGACGATCGATCTTCGGGAAGCCAGACACCCGCTTCTTGCGGGCAACCCCGTGCCTTTGAACATACGGGTAGGAGGCGAATACAGAGCACTGCTTATTACGGGACCGAACACGGGCGGCAAGACGGTCGCGCTGAAGACGGCCGGACTGCTGACCTTGATGGCGCAATCCGGATTGCTCATTCCGGCGGCCGAAGGCAGCAGCCTATGCGTGTTCAGCTCCGTGGAAGCCGACATCGGGGACGGTCAAAGCCTGGATTCGTCGCTCAGCACGTTTTCCTCTCATTTGCGTAACGTTATCGATATTTTGGGCAGCGTTGGCCCGTCCGCCCTCGTATTGCTTGACGAACTGGCGACGGGCACCGATCCCGGGGAAGGCGTCGGCCTATCCATAGCCGTGCTGGAGGAGCTTTATCGGCGAGGCTGCGTCGTGATGGCGACGACCCATTTTAACGAAATCAAAGAATACGCCCGGGTGACGAAAGGTTTCCGCAACGCAAGGATGGCGTTTGACGAGGAGACGCTAAGCCCGCTCTATCGTCTTGACATGGGGGAAGCGGGAAACAGCTACGCGTTCGTCATCGCGGCGAAGTTAGGCATTCCGGGCAATATCATCGAAAGAGCGCGCTCGATTGCCGATGGTTTGAAAACGGGCCGTGGGGAAATTACGTTGCCGGGGTCAGAAGAGAGGTCGGGGCAAACTTCGAGTCCCAATATAAGGCGTGATGCTCACCGAAATGCCGCAAAGAGCTCTAAGCCAGACGCGAAGAGTGACGAACCCGCGGTAAAGTGGACGGTCGGGGACGTCGTATTTATCCCCCATCTGCGCAAGCCGGGCGTTATCTATCGCTTGCCGGACGAGCGGGGCAACATGATTGTGCAGGTGCGGAAAGAAAAGATAAAGCTGAACCATAAGCGGGTGCGCAAATATATCGACAAAAAACATCTGTATCCCGGAGATAACTACGATCTGGACATCGTGTTCGATACGGTGGAAAACCGCAAAAATCGCCGTTTGATGGGTAAGCGTCACGTAGAGGGAATGACGATCGAAAATCCGTCGGAGGAATAAGCGACTAGCCCGCCGCAACCGTTTTAAGATAAGGATCATTGATGCGGCGGGGATACGTTGTTATAATGAAGTGATTGTCATTTGACGCAAGGAACCGGCTGGAGGTACTTATTGGAATGGCACAACTTTCAATTAAACAAAGCCACATTCGCAATTTTTGCATTATCGCGCATATCGACCATGGCAAGTCGACACTGGCCGATCGCATTTTGGAATATTCGGGAGCGCTGACTTCCCGGGAGATGCAGGCCCAGGTTCTCGACTCGATGGACCTCGAACGCGAGCGCGGCATTACGATCAAGCTTACGGCGGTACGCCTGTTATACAAGGCTGATGACGGCGAGACGTATTTGCTTCATCTGATCGATACGCCGGGACACGTCGACTTTACGTACGAAGTATCCCGAAGCCTTGCCGCCTGCGAAGGAGCGTTGCTCGTCGTCGATGCTGCGCAAGGGATCGAAGCGCAAACATTGGCCAACGTCTATCTGGCGCTCGAGAATAACCTGGAGATCGTTCCCGTCATCAACAAGATCGATTTGCCAAGCGCGGAACCCGAGCGGGTGAAGCAGGAAATCGAGGACGTCATCGGGCTCGACGCCAGCGACGCGGTACTGGCTTCCGCGAAGAACGGCATCGGGATCAAAGAAATTCTGGAGGACGTCGTCAAGAAAATCCCGCCTCCGCAAGGCGATCGAGACAAACCGCTTAAAGCGCTCATCTTCGATTCCCATTACGATGCGTACAAGGGAGTCGTCTGTTACATTCGCGTCATCGACGGCACGATCCGTGCGGGTACGCGGATGAAGTTCATGGCCACGGGCGCGAATTTCGAAGTCGTCGAAGTCGGGACGTTCATGCCCCGCGCGACGGCCGTCGACGAGTTGGGACCGGGCGATGTCGGGTTCGTCAGCGCGTCGATCAAGAACGTGAAGGACACTCGTGTCGGGGATACGATTACCGATATGAGAAACCCGACGGCGGAACCCCTACCGGGTTATCGTAACATCAACCCGATGGTATTCTGCGGTCTGTACCCGATCGATTCGACGGACTACAATGACTTGCGCGACGCGCTCGAGAAGCTCGAACTGAACGACGCTGCGCTTCGCTACGAGCCGGAATCGTCTCAGGCGCTTGGATTCGGCTACCGTTGCGGTTTTCTCGGCATGCTTCATATGGAGATTATTCAGGAGAGAATCGAGCGCGAATTCAACATTCCGCTGATTACGACTGCACCTAGCGTTATTTACAAGGTCACGCAGACGAACGGCGAAGTGTTGGAAATTTCCAATCCGGCGGATTATCCGGACTCGAGCAAGATCGACTTCGTGGAAGAACCGTTCGTGCTGGCATCGATCATCGTACCGAACGATTTCGTCGGCGCGATTATGGAACTATGCCAAGGCAAACGCGGCGAGTTCATCGACATGCAGTACTTGGATACGAACCGCGTCACGTTGAAATATAACGTTCCGCTCGCGGAGATTGTGTACGATTTCTTCGATCAGTTGAAGTCGAGCACGAAAGGTTACGCTTCGTTCGACTACGAGCTGACCGGTTATCGCCAATCCGCGCTCGTTAAAATGGATATTTTGCTGAATGCCGAGAAGGTTGACGCGCTTTCCTTTATCGTCCATAGGGACAGAGCCTATAATCGCGGCCGCGTCATCTGCGAGAAGCTGAAGGATTTGATTCCGCGCCAGATGTTCGAGGTTCCGATCCAGGCGGCGGTCGGCCAGAAGATCGTCTCCCGCGAGACGATCAAAGCAATGCGCAAGAACGTACTCGCGAAATGTTACGGCGGGGACATCTCGCGGAAACGGAAGCTGCTCGACAAGCAGAAGGAAGGCAAGAAACGGATGAAGCAGGTCGGCAACGTAGAAGTGCCGCAAGAAGCGTTCATGGCCGTGCTGAAGCTGGACGAAGATTAAAAAGCAGGTTCCTGCCATACATGCGAAATAGCGGGCTTCCGGCCCGCTTTTCTTTATTGGCGGACGATGATCGGCTATTCAAGAGAGGTGACGAAGATGAGTTCTCCGATCTCCGGAAAAGGAGTTCCGCCGCTTCATCGGTGGACTCCCCGAGCGCTGTATATTCACATTCCTTTTTGCACGAATAAGTGCTTTTATTGCGACTTTAATTCATACGTCGCCGCAGGGCAGCCGATCGATGCGTATTTGGACGCGCTCGAGAATGAAATGAAACAAACGGTCGCCGTGCTGCCTCCGGAAGCGATCGAAACTGTATTCGTCGGAGGCGGTACGCCGACGGTGCTTTCGCCAGATCAAATGGCCCGGTTTCTCGCTTCGGTGAAAAAACATTTTCCACTGGCGGACGGGGCGGAATTTACGATGGAGGCTAACCCTGGCACGACGGACATGGACAAATTGGCGGCGATGCGCGAAGGCGGCGTTAACCGGATCAGCTTCGGTGCGCAGTCGTTCGACAACGGCTTGCTCGCCGCGATCGGGAGAATCCATGCCGCAGACGATGTCGTTCGCAGCATCGCGAACGCGAGAGCGGCCGGTTTTACGAATCTGTCGATCGATCTCATGTTCGGCTTGCCGAACCAGACGCTCGAACAATTGCAGGATAGCGTCGCCAAAGCGCTGGAGCTCGATCTGCCACACTATTCCCTGTACGGGCTTAAAGTAGAAGAAAATACGCTGTTCCACCGGCTTTACCAGCGCGACGAGCTTCCTCTCCCAGAAGAGGAAGAGGAGGTTGCAATGTATGAATATCTGATGGGACGTCTCGGAGAGGCCGGCTACCGTCATTATGAAATCAGCAACTTCGCCAAGCCCGGATACGAAAGCCGTCATAACACCACTTACTGGCATAACGAGCCTTATTACGGGCTGGGAGCGGGCGCTCACGGCTATGCGCTAGGAGAACGGCATATCAATATCAAAGGCGTCCAGCCGTACATCGACGCGGCGAACAAAGCGCTGCCCCGATTGGATAAAAGCGACGTAAGCGTTGAAGAAGCGATGGGCGACTTTATGATGGTGGGATTGAGGTTGCAGGAAGGCGTCACGCAGGCCGACTTCGCCAAACAATTCGGCGGGCCGAAGCTGGACGATGTCTACGGCCAAGAGCTGAATAAGCTGATCGGCCAAGGTTTGCTGGAGAAGACCCCAGACGATGGTTACCGCCTGACAGCCCGCGGTATATTGCTCGGCAACGAAGTGTTCGGAGCTTTCGTGTAACGGTTGAGCTGCTGCGAACATCATTGTATAGGGGCGTTAAAAACAGTTTCTTGGACGGTACGAATTGTACCTTGTAGGTTCATTCCTTTTGTTGTATATTTATTCATAAATATTCAACGTACAGAGAGAAGGAATCGTTATGTCTGTCATCTGCCGCAATGCGCTGACCGAGGACGTAGAAGCGCTTTTTGAACTTATAAAAGGGTATGCCGAGAAAGGCATTATGCTCCCGCGTTCCCGCGAAGCCCTGACCCGCAGTATCGATACGTTTATCGTGGCTGAGGATGAAGGGCGACTGATCGGCTGCGGCTCGCTATGTCAACTTGGCAGCGATCTCGTGGAAATTCGTTCGCTCGGTATCGCGGAAGGCTATAAAGGCCAAGGAATCGGAAGTCGACTAGTCGACGCGCTGATCGAGGAAGCGAAGATCCAGGGCATTCCGAAAGTGATGGCATTGACATACGAAGCGGCCTTCTTCCAGAAGAACGGTTTTGTGATCGTCGAGAAAGAAATTTTTCCGGAAAAAGTGTGGACGGATTGCGTGAATTGTCCTAAGCAGCATTGTTGCGACGAGATTGCGGTCGTTCGGGTCATCGCGCCGATCCCGGAGAACGAGAAAGTGACCTACGCCCAAATATAATCGTTTAAAGCCGAATCAGGCCAATTGGAGCCAAATCGAGCCGGAACGTCCTTGACACGACCGCCCTCGGTTTGGTATTTTTGTATTATCCGTTAGCACTCGACGCATTGGAGTGCTAACGAATCAAAAAGCGGTAAAACGAATAAGGAGGAGATTCGGATGCTGAGCGAACGGCAGCGGATGATTTTGAATGCGATTATCGACGATTATATTCGTTCCGCGGAACCGGTCGGATCGCGGAGCATTTCCAAGCGTGGCGATGTTTCTTTCAGTCCGGCCACGATTCGCAATGAGATGGCGGATCTGGAAGAAATGGGCTTGCTGGAGCAGCCGCATACGTCTGCCGGCCGAATCCCTTCCATTAAAGGCTACCGCTATTACGTAGATCACCTCGTTAAGCTTGGCGGCGTAGGGGATCAGGACGTCCGCACGCTTCGCACCTTTTTCGCGGAGAAGATGAACCGCTGGGAAGGGATCGTCGAGCATGCGGCCACGATATTGTCCCAAATGACCAATTACACCTCCATCGTTCTCGGACCGGAAATGTTTCACACGACGCTGAAGCATTTTCAACTCGTTCCGATTAACGATGTTTCGGCGGTTGCCATCATCGTGGCGAACACCGGTCATGTCGAGCATCGCACGATTACGATTCCGGACGGCGTCTCAATGGACGATATGACGAAAACCGTTAACCTGTTGAACGAAAGGTTGGCGGGCGTTCCTTTTTACAAAGTCAAATCCGTCCTTCACAGCGAGATCGCCAAGGAACTGAGCCGGTACGTGGAACATTGCGAGGATATTCTGTCTCTTCTGGATCAAACCATTACGGAAGAACAGGAGCCGAAAGTGTATTTAAGCGGAGCATCCAATATGCTCACCCAACCCGAATTCAAAGACGTGGACAAAGCAAAGACCATTCTGGAAATGCTGGAAGAGACGCAGATGCTCATGCAGCTGTTTCAATCCAATTCCGACGGAATTCAAGTGAAAATCGGCACGGAGAACTCGCTGGAAGCGATCAATCATTGCAGTCTGATCACGGCTACGTACTCCTTTGACGGACAATCGCTTGGTACGATCGGCATATTGGGGCCAACCCGAATGGAGTACGGAAAAGTCATTAGCCTGTTGGATTATCTATCCAAGGACATCGCCCAATTGATGAGCCGTTGGCATAAGTAATAGGCTGTATAGCCCCCGCTAGCGGGTGGTACGGTAAGGAGGTGAATCGTACATGAGTACGAATGAAACGAAGGAGCAGGTTAATATGGATGAGCGCCAAGAGGACGTAATGGAACAGGAATCGGAAGTAAACGAAACATCTGCCGCGGGCAACGAACAGCCAACTGCGGAAGAGGTTAGCGAGGACAACGCTCGTGTCGCCGAGCTTCAGCGCCAGGCGGACGATCATTATAACCGTTATTTGCGCACGCAGGCCGACTTCGACAATTTCCGTCGCCGCTCGACTAAGGAAAAGGAAGAACTCGCACAGTACGCTTCGATGAAGCTGATCACGCAATTGTTACCCGTTATGGACAATTTTGAGCGGGCGTTCCAAGCCGGAGGAGAAGGCGCGGATAGCAGCTTCGCCAAAGGCGTGGACATGATCTATCGCCAGTTCACGCAAGTGATGGATGCGGAAGGTTTGCAGCGGATGGAAGCGGAGGGCCAGCCCTTCGATCCCGAATATCATCAGGCGATCATGCGCGTGGAGAGCGAGGATCACGAGGAAGGTATCGTGGTCGAAGTCGTTCAAACCGGGTATATGTTAAAGGATAAAGTCATTCGTCCGGCAATGGTTAAAGTTAGCGGTTAATCCGTTCTTAGCCCGGTCGGTTTAAACAATCGCGCACTTATTTAAGGGAGGAACACAAGCCATGAGCAAAGTAATCGGAATCGACCTTGGTACAACCAACTCTTGCGTAGCGGTAATGGAAGGCGGCGAAGCCGTCGTTATCCCTAACGCGGAAGGAAATCGCACGACCCCTTCGGTCGTCGGATTTAAGAAAGACGGGGAGCGCGTCGTCGGCGAGACGGCCAAGCGCCAAGCGATTACAAACCCGGACCGTACGGTTAGCTCTATTAAGCGCCATATGGGTACGACTCATAAAGAAACGATCGAAGACAAATCTTATTCCGCTCCCGAGATTTCGGCGATCATTCTGCAGAAGCTGAAAGCCGATGCTGAAGCATACTTAGGTCAATCTGTTACGCAAGCGGTTATTACCGTTCCTGCATACTTTAATGACAGCCAGCGCCAAGCGACGAAAGACGCGGGCAACATCGCGGGTCTAGAAGTGCTCCGGATCGTTAACGAACCAACTGCGGCAGCGCTGGCGTACGGATTCGAGAAACAAGAAGACCAAACGATCCTCGTATTCGACTTGGGCGGCGGTACTTTCGACGTCAGTATTCTCGAGCTTGGAGACGGCTTCTTCGAAGTTAAGGCGACGAGCGGGGACAATCACCTCGGCGGCGACGACTTCGACCAAGTGGTTATGGAATGGTTGTCCGGAGAGTTCAAAAAAGAACATAGCATCGATCTGCTGAAAGACAAAGCAGCCGTTCAACGTCTGAAAGACGCTGCGGAAAAAGCGAAGAAGGAACTTTCCGGCGTCGTCTCCACGACGATTTCCTTGCCGTTCATCACCGTCGTTGACGGAGTTCCTCAGCACTTGGAGCTTAACCTGAGCCGCTCCAAATTCGACGAACTGACGGCAAACCTGGTCGAACGCACGATGGCGCCTACCCGCCAAGCGTTGTCCGACGCGGGCATGACGGCGTCCGATATCGACAAAGTCGTTCTCGTCGGCGGTTCCACGCGGATTCCGGCCGTTCAGGATGCGATCAAGAAGCTGACCGGCAAAGATCCGCACAAAGGCGTTAACCCGGACGAAGTCGTTGCTCTCGGCGCGGCTGTTCAAGCCGGCGTATTGACAGGCGAAGTTAAAGACGTCGTTCTGCTTGACGTTACGCCTTTGTCGCTCGGAATCGAAACGGCGGGCGGCGTCTTGACGAAGATGATCGACCGCAACACGACGATCCCGACGAGCAAATCGCAAGTGTTCTCCACTTACGCGGACATGCAGACGCAAGTCGAAATCCACGTCCTGCAGGGCGAGCGCGCAATGGCGAAAGACAACAAAACGCTTGGTCGCTTCGTTCTGAGCGAGATTCCGGCTGCGCCGCGTGGCGTGCCGCAAATCGAAGTTACGTTCGACATCGACGCGAACGGTATCGTTAACGTCTCCGCGCTAGACAAAGGCACGGGCAAAACGCAAAAAATTACGATCACTTCCTCCGGCGGCTTGAGCAAGGAAGATATCGAGCGCATGCAGAAGGAAGCAGAATTGCACGCTGAAGAAGACAAGGTGCGCCGCGAGCTGATCGAGGCCAAGAACAGCGCCGACCAATTGATCTATAGCGTGGACAAAACGATTAAAGATCTTGGCGACAAAGTCGACGCGAGCGAGATCGAGAAAGCGAACGCGGCGAAAGAGAAGTTGACAAGCGCGGTTGCTTCCGATAACCTTGAACAGATCCAAAAGGCGACTGAGGAACTGACGGAAGTCGTGCAACAGCTTTCCGTCAAGCTCTACGAGCAAGCGGCCCAAGCTGAGCAGGGGCAAGCTGATCAAGGTCAAGCCGACGCGGGCACAGGCCCAGCGAGAGACAACGTAGTCGACGCTGATTACGAAGTCGTCGACGAAGACAAGAAATAAGCTTATTCATGCAGAATAAATCGAAAGTCAAAGTTGATGCCGCTTCGGCGGGATCGCTTTGACTTTCCTTCATGAGGAGGTGGAGAAGTGGCCGACAAAAGAGATTATTACGAGGTGCTAGAGCTCGAGAAGAACGCCTCCGCGGACGATGTAAAAAAAGCGTATCGCAAGCTGGCGAGGCAATATCATCCCGACGTCAACAAAGCACCGGATGCCGAAACGAAGTTCAAGGAAGTCAAAGAGGCTTACGATGTTCTGAGCGATGATCAGCAGCGCGCGCGCTACGATCAATACGGGCATCAGGATCCTAACGCGGGTTTTGGAGGTTTCGGCGGTGGCGGCGCGGATTTCGGCGGCGGCTTCGGCGATATTTTCGATATGTTTTTCGGTGGCGGCGGCCGGAGGGATCCGAACGCTCCGCAGCGGGGGAACGATCTGCAATACACGATGACGATTGAGTTCAAGGAAGCGATCTTCGGCAAGGAAACCGACATTACGATTCCGCGCACGGAAACTTGCGATACTTGCCACGGCAACGGCGCCAAGCCGGGAACGAAACCGGAAACGTGTTCGGTGTGTCACGGCTCGGGTCAACAGGAAGTGGCTCAGAACACGCCGTTCGGCCGAATCGTCAACCGTCGTGCCTGCTCCGCGTGTTCGGGCAGGGGCAAGATCATCAAAGAACGTTGCGGCACTTGCAGCGGCAGCGGACAAGTGAAGAAACAGCGTAAAATCCATGTCAAAATTCCTGCCGGCGTCGATGACGGCGCTCAACTCCGCGTAAGCGGGGAGGGCGAAGGCGGAGTGCGCGGGGGACCTTCTGGCGACCTTTATATCGTGTTGAGGGTCAAGTCGCACGATTTCTTCGAGCGGGAAGGCGACGATATTTACTGCGAGATTCCGCTGACGTTCGCGCAAGCGGCGCTCGGGGACGAGATCGAGATTCCGACCTTGACGGAGAAAGTCAAGCTGAAGATTCCCGCGGGCACGCAGACCGGAACCTACTTCCGCCTCAAGGGCAAAGGCGTTCCGAAGCTGCGCGGCTACGGCCAAGGCGATCAGCAGGTCAAGGTAACTATAGTTACCCCGACCCATTTGAGCGACGATCAGCGCGAATTGCTGCGCGAGTTCGCTTCCAAAAGCGGCGAGGCCACGCACGAGCAGAGCAAAAATATTTTCGAGCGAATGAAACGCGCGATTTTGGGAGAATAAATCACACATCGAAACCGTCCGAATCTTCGGACGGTTTTTTACGCTAAACAAAAAACGTTAATTGAACCAGACCATCAACCAAGGCGCGAGACATAGCGTGATCAAAGCGGTGAACAGCATCGCGATGCCTGCGACGGAGCCGGTTACGGCCCCGTATTCAAGCGCTTTGCTGATTCCGGCGGAATGTGCGCTTGTTCCGAATAATATGCCGCGCGCGACCGGATGGCGAATGCGGCACCACTTGACGACCAGAGGGCCTGCGATCATCCCGAGCAATCCCGTAACCAAAGTCGCGACGGCGGTAATCGTAGGTAAGCCTCCGATCATTCCCGACACCGTTACGGCAATCGGCGTCGTCGCCGATCTTGGCACCAGGCTATCCATGACTTCCGGCGACAACCGCATCATTCGGGCCATTCCCACGGAAGTCACGATGGCGGCGAATGTTCCTCCGCCGACTCCGGCTAAGATAGCCGCGGCGTTCTTTTTCAACACGTCCAAGTGTTTATGAAGCGTGACGGCTAGCGCGATCGTGGCGGGCTCGATCATTTCCGAGAGCCAGTGGGCTCCTTTATCGTAACTTTTGAATGAAACGCCGCTTATTTCGATGACCGCGATCACGACGATCGGAGAGACGAGCAGGGGCGTGAGGTAGGTTTTGGGGAAGCGGGCGTACAGCATTTTCGAAGCCAAATAAACCGCGACCGTGAAAACGAGCCAGAACATTGCCGATAACATGGGCACTTAATCAGCTCCTTTCGCGCCGCGCGAAGCCAACTTTTGGCTGACAAGACCGGCGCACGCCATGACGATCAACGTACTTAGAACGATCGTCCCCATGATCTGAATTCCGCTGCTTAAGACGAGTTTCTTATAATCGATAATGCGGATCGTTGCCGGAATAAAGAACAGCAGCATTTCCGCGAGCAGCCATTTTGAACCGAGATCGACCCAATTCGGTTTGATCGCTTTCGCGCGAAGCAACGCGAACAGAATCGCAATGCCTAACAAACTTCCCGGCACGGGAAGATGCGCGTATTGTACGACCACATCCGAGCCTTTGGCTAGAAGCACGAAGAAAAGCACCTGAGCGAACGCGATCATTATTTTTTTCATTTGTTTTCTCCATCTCCTTCAGACTTTAAGTATACGAGCATTAAGATTATGCGTAAAATGAATAAAAGGAATAGTTTTCATTCCGAATAGCTATGTAAGAGGTGGCTTATGGAAATCAGACATTTGCAAACCATCATTGAAATCGTACGCCGGAACAGCTTTACGGGAGCCGCGGAAGCTCTGCATGTTACACAGCCGACGATCAGCAAAACGATTCGCAATTTGGAGCGCGAGTTGAATGTCGAGCTGTTCGTCAGGGATAGCAAAACGGTAAAACTGACCGATGCGGGAGAGACGATCTTACGTCATGCCGGAGCTATTCTTCAGTCCTTCGACCTGTTAATGACGGAGTTAAATGACCTGACTTATTTGAAGCGGGGAACGATACGGATCGGATTGCCTCCCATGGCGGGCTCGAGTTTCTTCCCGGTCGTGATCAAAAGGTTTCAAGAGCGTTATCCGGGCATTGCGATCAAGCTGGAAGAGGAGGGAGCGACGAGAATCGTCGAAGGAATTTCGGACGGTACGCTGGATGCCGGAGTCGTGCTGCCTCCGTTCGACGAGGAGAAGTTCGACTCTTTTCCGCTCGTAAAGGAACGGCTTAAACTCGTAGTCCCTCCATCGCATAGAATGGCCGGGCGGCAAAGCGTTAATCTTGGCGAATTGTCGGAGGAGAGGTTCATTTTGTTCAGCAGAGAGTTTGCTCTTCACGGTATCATTAACCGGGCGTGCGAGTCGATGGGGTTTTCTCCGCGGATCGTGTACGAAAGTTCGCAGTGGGATTTTATCGGCGAGATGGTCGCTTCGGACTTGGGAATATCGATGCTTCCAGATACGATATGTCGCTTGTTGAATCCGGACAAAGTACGCGCGATCGAACTGGTCGATCCGGTCATTCCTTGGCATCTGGCGATGGTTTGGAAACGGGAAGGGTATCATTCGTTAGCGATTCGGGAATGGATCCAATTTACGCGGGCGCAATTCGCTGAATAAGCCATCCTTATATTGAGAAATCTATGGGAATCATAGCGATGCGGTTTTACGTGCATTGCTCCCTAGGGAGGATAACTTAATGGCAAAACATAATGAAGAACAACTGCCCATCGGTTCGGCCGAGGATGTTGAATATTCCGAAGAACTTGCGGATCGCGACGACCAAGTCGCACAACAGCGCGCCGAAGCAGCGGATCGGCGGGCCGTTGCCGATGAGAGGGAGTGATAGCGTTGGAGATGCAGTCCTTGCAGGCGGGGTTCGCGAATCAAGATCAAGCGGAATCGGTAATCCGCAAGTTATCCGCGCTTAGAGGCGACTGTTTTCGGCTGGAACGGGCCGGCGGCGTCAAAAACGCAAACTTCGAGTTTGCAGGGGAGCTGGGGGCCTCGTCCAAGGTAATGGCTGCCGAGTTTACGTTGGCTGTCAACATCCCCGCTGCCGCCGTAGAACAAGCCCGGACCGTCATTATCGGAGCCGGCGGACAAATGATGTAGATCGGGTCGTACGTCTCATAGGTTTCTCAATGTCGGCACAGCGTTCGCGCTGCGCCTTTTTCGTTATCTCTTCTGCAGCCATTATCCCATTTGCTCAGAATGTTGCAGTGAAGTACCTTTTAAGCGCCTCTCTTTGCCGGTATCCCCTTGGTTCAGAACCCGTGACATCCCATCGCTCATGACTTCGCCGGTATCCCCTTGGTTCAGAACCGTGACATCCCATCGCTTATGCCTCTGCCAGTATCCCCTTGGTTCAGAAATGTGACATTCAATCGCTTATGCCTCTGCCAGTATCCACTTGGTTCAGAACCCGTGACATCCCATCGCTCATGCCTTCGCCGGTATCCCCTTGGTTCAGAACCGTGACATCCCATCGCTCATTCCTCTGCAAGTATCCCCTTGGTTCAGAAATGTGACATCCAATCGCTCATGCCTTCGCCGGTATCCCCTTGGTTCAGAACCCGTTACATCCCATCGCTCATGCCTTCGCCGGTATCCCCTTGGTTCAGAACGCTACAGCCACCGTCCAGAAGCTACGATTCTAACGGAAGCCGTAGCTGCTATTTAAGACAAATTCACGTTTTTCATAATCTAAAGGATGCCAGAAACCTTATTCGGCCTTCGAAAGCTATAAACCATGCCTTTTCGAGCCAATAACGGCTTCTCGTTCCGTTAGAATTTATGCCGGCGGATTTTCGGAATAATAACGGCTTTCGCTTCCGTTAGCATCCGTGTGCACGGTGCGGTCAACTAATTTTGATCGGCATCTACGAGCCAGCGTCTGGTTGAAGTCGAATTCCAAAGTATCCCGGTCATGTTCTGAACCTAAGGGATAATGGGCATAGAGAGCCGCATCATGCTACTGATCGAAAGGGATAATGGGCGTAGAGGACGGGAATGGAGTGTAAAAACGCGAGCTTCCTGATCGAGGGGGATAATGGCCGTAGGGAAACTGTACGGGGTAATCGATGTGATGTGAACTGAGCGAAGGGAATAGTGGAGATCGACTGACTGAAGGGGATAATGGCCATAGCAGAAAACGCGAGTATTTATTTTGCTCCGATAAAACAGTACGTGTATAATGGATTTCATTGAGCAGCAAGGGAGAGGAACAGATTTGCGGTGGCATGAAATTACCGTTCTGGCGGCGGAATCATCCCAGGAAATGGTGACCCATTATTTGACGGAACTTGGGGCCGGAGGCGTCTCGGTCGAGGAAGCGTGGTCGGCGGATAAGCCGAGGGACACGAAATACGGAGAGCTGTATGATACGCCGCTTAACGATATTCGTCCGGGATACGCGCAATTTAAAGCTTATTTTTCCGAGGATAACGATATGGAACCGATCGCGGAACAGCTTAAAGAGCTGCTCGCCGGTTTGCCGGAGTTCGGATACGACGCGGGAGAGTTTACGATTGAAGTGGGCTCCGTTCACGAGGACGACTGGGCCAACGCGTGGAAGCAATATTTTAAACCGGTTGCGATTACGGAACGATTGGTTATTAAACCGACTTGGGAAGAATACGAGCCTGAAGGTGATGAACTCATTATCGAGTTGGATCCCGGCATGGCCTTCGGAACGGGAACCCATCCGACGACGGCGTTATGTCTTAAGGCGCTCGACAGCGCGATTACCGGAGGAGAGCGGATTATCGACGTCGGAACGGGTTCGGGCGTTCTCGCGATCGGAGCGATGAAGCTCGGCGCGTCGAAGGTGCTGGCTCTTGACCTAGATCCGGTAGCGATAAAATGCGCGCAAGAAAACATCGATCTTAACGGATACGGGCAAGACGTGGAAGTCAGACTCAGCGATCTGCTCGGCGTGCTGCAGGAGAACAACGCGGAAGCTAGTGTCAAACCTCCCGTGGATCTTGTCGTCGCCAACATTTTGGCGGAAATTATTTTGCTCTTCATTGCGGACGTCATGGACGTTCTTAAGCCGGGCGGGCTCTATATCGCTTCGGGCATATTCAAAAACAAAGAAACAGCCGTGGAAGCGGGGCTGCTCGCCGCGGGTTTCGAGATTATCGATGTATTGCGGCAGGAAGATTGGGTTGCGTTCGTAGCCGGTAAACCGAAAGGGGGAGACGAGTGAACTTATTCTGGTTTCCGATCGAACATTTGCCGGTCATTATCCTGATCATGTTGGTTGCTTTCAGTGTGCATGAATTCGCGCATGCTTGGACGGCTTGGAAGTTCGGGGATGACACGGCTTACCGCGAAGGTCGGGTTACGCTTAATCCGCTTGCCCATCTGGATTGGATCGGAATGCTGTTCCTCGTCATCGCTGGCTTCGGTTGGGCGAAGCCTGTGCCGGTCCGTCGCAGCAGATTCAAGAACCCCCACCTGATGAATATTATCGTTACTGCGGCAGGGCCGGTAAGCAATCTGCTGCTCGCGTTTTTGCTTTTGCTGGTCGTGGATGTGCTGCATGCGTTTCATGTGATCGACAATTTCTCGAACCAGTTTTTTATTTTTATTCTCTATTGGATTTCAATTAACTTGGCTCTCTTTTTATTTAACCTTATTCCGTTGCCGCCGCTTGACGGATATCGGATCATCGAAGAGTTTCTGCCGATAAGAATCCGAATCAAAATCCAGGAAATGGGGCAATGGATCACGTTCGCGTTCCTGCTGATCGTGTTTGTTCCTCCTCTCCGCAGTGCGACGATCGGTCAACTGATGAGTTTAAGAGGGCCGCTTGTCCATGGCATGACGTGGATATTGGATAAGCTGTTCGCTTTCGGCGGAGGCAGTCTTGCGAAGGACTGGCTCCAGTATGTGAAGTGGTAGCGAAAATAGCTCGAAAACGGTATGATGAAGGTTGGAACTAAAGCGGGAGGCATGGAGAGATGCAGCGTTATTTTGTGCCGGAGGCGCAGATGGGCGACAGCGCCGTCTCGCTTACCGGAGAAGACGCGCGGCATGCGGCCGCCGTCATGAGATCCAAGCCTGGAGATCTTTTTATTGCCTGTAACGGTCAAGGACGCGACGTGATCGCCAAAATCGTGTCCGTGGATAAAGATAACGTGCAAGCGGACATCGTGGAACAATTGCCTTCGAGCGCGGAGATGGCCTGGAGGGTCGCGGTCGCGCAAAGTCTGCCCAAGGGAGACAAGTTAGAGATCGTCATCCAGAAAGGAACTGAAGCGGGAGCAGCCGAATTCATCCCCTTCCTATCGAAGCGGACCGTCGTGCAATATGATGAGCGCAAGGAAGCGAAACGGCTCGAGCGTTGGCGTAAGATAGCCAAAGAAGCGGCGGAGCAGAGTCACCGAAGCGTCGTTCCGCACATCCGCGAGGTGAACTCGTGGAAAACGTTGCTGCAGCGGTTCGCCGAATACGATTTGGTGCTGTTCTGTTACGAAGAACAAGGGCGTACCGGCAACGGGCTGCGGGATCTGTTGGCGGAGTTTAAGCGAGATCTCCCGTCCGGCCAACCGCGGGTGATGGTCGTTATCGGTCCCGAAGGCGGATTTGCCCCCGAGGAAGCGGAAGCGGCGCTCGCCGCCGGAGCTAAGCCGATCGGCCTGGGCCGAAGAATATTGCGGACGGAGACGGCCGCGCTGTACGCGCTCGCCTGTCTCGCTTACGAGTCCGGAGAGTTAGGAGGAAATTAAATATGCCTAGCGTGGCATTCTATACGCTTGGATGCAAAGTTAACTTTTACGATACCGAAGCGATCTGGCAGTTGTTCAAGAACGAAGGGTACGAGCAGGTTGACTTCGAGCAGACGGCGGATGTTTATTTGATCAATACGTGTACGGTGACGAACACCGGCGACAAAAAAAGCCGACAAATTATTCGGCGAGCGGTTCGGCGAAATCCGGACGCGGTGATCGCGGTAACGGGCTGTTACGCGCAAACATCGCCGGCGGAGATCATGGCGATCCCCGGCGTCGATCTGGTGATCGGAACGCAGGATCGCGAGAAGCTGATGTCGTTTGTCTCCGATATTCAGAACGATCGCAAGCCGGTCAACGCCGTGCGCAACATTATGAAAACTCGCGAGTTCGAAGAATTGGACGTGCCGAGCTTCACGGAGAAAACGCGCGCGTTCCTGAAAATCCAGGAAGGCTGCAACAACTTCTGTACGTTCTGCATTATTCCGTGGTCCCGCGGGCTGTCCCGCAGCCGCCAACCGGACAGCGTGCTGGAACAAGCCCGTCAACTCGTCGCTGCGGGTTATAAGGAAATCGTCCTGACCGGCATTCATACCGGCGGTTACGGGGACGACCTCGAGAACTACCGGCTCGCCAATCTGCTGGCCGACCTTGACCGTATCGACGGTCTCGAACGGATTCGTATCAGTTCGATCGAAGCGAGTCAGATCGACGATAAGATGATCTCGGTCCTGAACAGCTCGCCGAAGATGTGCCGCCATTTGCATATTCCGCTTCAAGCGGGCGATGACGACATATTGAAGAGAATGCGCCGCAAGTATACGACCGACGAATTCGCGGACAAAATCCGCCGCATTCAAGAAGCGATGCCGGGCGTGGCGATCACGACAGACGTCATCGTTGGGTTCCCGGGCGAGACCCAGGAGCAGTTCGAGAGCGGCTACCGCTTCATGGAAGCGATGAAATTCGCGGAAATGCACGTATTCCCTTATTCGAAGCGGACCGGGACGCCTGCGTCGCGCATGGACGATCAGGTAGATGAAGAAATCAAGCACGAGCGGGTGCAGCAATTGATCGACCTGTCGGAAAAAATGCAAGCTGATTACGCTCGCGAATGGGTCGGACGCGTCGTGGAAGTCATTCCGGAGCGTGACGGCAAAATGCTTCGCGAGCCCGGCAGTGTCGCCGGCCGTGCCGATAACTATTTGCAGGTCGTGTTCAAGGGGGATACGTCCCTGACCGGCAAGCTCTGCCGCGTCCGGATTACCGAAGCCGGCGTGAACGAATGCCAAGGCGAGCTTCTGGAAGTCGTAGAAGCATCCGCAAGCAAGGTTGCCTTGCAAGCCTAAAGCCGCAGACCGAAGATTTCATCGCAATGAAGGCATGCGCAAGCTTCCGCCTTGCGGTGAAATCTTTTTTTCATTCTAGGAGATTTTCGCGATCGTGAAGAGAGGGGATTTCGCAATATGCATAAGGAAATATCGGCCGGAGGCGTCGTCTATCGCCGTTTGAACGGTCGGCTCGAGATTCAACTGATCGAGGACCGGTTCGGGCGAATGACACTCGCAAAAGGGAAGATGGAAGCCGGCGAGACGATCGAGCAGACCGCGCTTAGGGAAATTCTCGAGGAGACCGGCGTCACGGGAAAAATCGAGGCGTCTCTTCAGGTAATCTCCTACGTATACGAGCATGACCGGTTAGGAACCGTGCAGAAGGAAGTGCACTATTATTTGGTCGAAGCCGAGGAGGGCCGTCTGCAGGCGCAACTCGAAGAGATCTCAGGAGTCGCTTGGTACGAGCCGACCGAGGCTTGGCGACTTCAGCGTGATTCCGGCTACGACAACAACGACGAAGTGCTTCGTCTCGGGCTCGAGAAACTTGGAGTAGCGATTGCTTAAGCTGCGTCGGGAGTCCTGCGATGCCAAAGAGGCAAGTAAGCGATTGGCAGCGCGATCAAGGAGCAGAGGACGTTAAAGATCGTCTGGGCATGAGCGATCTGCGCGGACGGGTCGTTCGGGGCGAACAAGGCCGACGCTTCGTGCAGCGCTCCGATCAGTGGATAGAAGAGCAACGCGCCACCTACGTTCAGGGCAAGCTGCGATAAAGCGACGAAACGGCCGCCGGTTCCGCCTCCGAGCGATGCGACGAGTCCCGTGAAACAGGTTCCGACATTGGCGCCGAGAACGATCGCGATGCCGGCTTCGGGGGAGATGGCGCCGGCGGCGGCAAGTCCCATGCACATGGCGATGACGGCCGCACTGGAATGAATAAGCGACGTAATGACGGCTCCACCGAGCACGCCCCATAGCAGATTGTCGTACGTTCGGCTCATTAATTGTTCGAAATAACCGTTTTCCCGGAGTGCTGGACCGATGCTTTGCAGCAGCTTAAAACCGACGAGCAGCAAGCCGAAGCCACCGAACGCGACCGATGCGTAACGAAACCAGACGAAATGTCCCGGACTTGCGGCAGCGTCACGCATTTCGTTGAGGACGTACGTAGCCGCCCATCCTGCAGCTCCGGCAAGAAGAAAATAAATACCGTACCGATGCAGTTGCAGGCTGATCAGCTCGGTCGTAAAACAGGTTCCAACGTTCGTGCCCAGAATGATGCCGAAGCTTCGGGATAACGTGAGCCATCCGGCGTTGACGAAGCCGATCGTCAGGACGGTTACGGCCGTGCTGCTCTGCAATAATGCCGAGGCTGCCGTGCCTACGACGAATCCTCTTAGCGGCGTGGCGGTCGATCGGGCCACCCAGGAGGTGAGCCGGTGTCCCGCCCAACGCTGCAAGGAAATTTCCATCACCTTCATGCCGGCTAACAATAGCGCGAATCCGAGTATGGACGGGATTATCAAACTGGCTATCATATTGCCACCCCCTCTTAACCCTATGCAAAATCAGGACAAGTTTATGATCGGATAAGGAGTGATCGTCAAGTGAGCAGTCAAGCGGCGATATGGTTAAATAAAAGCAGGCGTACCCGCCTGGAAGAAGGACACCCCTGGATTTACGCGAACGAAATTGCTAAGACGGAAGGGGAGCCGACACCCGGGCAGCTCGTAGAAGTGCGCGATCACCGCGGACAGCTGCTCGGAACGGGCTACTGGAACCCGGCTTCGCAGATTACGGTGCGAATCGTAGCATACGAGCCTTTGGAGGCGATGGATGCGGCATTTTTCCGCGCTAGATTCGAACGCGCGGCGGCTCACCGCTCGCGGTTTCTGGGGGAAGGCGTCTCTTGCCGGCTCGTATACGGAGAGGCGGACTTTCTGCCGGGTCTCGTCGTCGACAGATTCGACGACGTCTTGGTCGTGCAAGTGCTCACGCTCGGTATGGAGATTGCTAGAGAAGCTTGGCTTCCGGCTCTGGTCGTGGTATTCGCTCCCAAGGGCGTATACGAACGAAGCGACGTAGGCGTCCGTACGTTGGAGGGGCTTGAGGAAAGAACGGGCGTGCTTTACGGAGAATGCCCTAGACATATCGAGATCGTGGAAAACGGCCTCAAGGTTCAAGTCGATATTGAAGGCGGGCAAAAAACCGGCTACTTCTTCGACCAGCGGGAGAACAGGGCCGCGATCATGCCGTTGATCAAAGGCTGGGGGACGAGAAGCGGAATCCGGTTAGAGCGTCGGGAGTCGGACAACGGCGACATTCAAACAGTGCCCGTAAACGAGAAAGGCAACGTCGTCACATTCCCTTATTGGGATGGGGCGACGGTGCTCGAGTGTTTCGCGCATACGGGGAGCTTTACGTTGCATGCTTGCGATTACGGCGCGAAGAAAGTGACTTGCCTTGATATTTCCGAGCATGCATTGCAGACCGCTCGCCATAACGTGGAGATTAACGGTTTCGCCGATCGCGTGGAATTCGTCGCGGCTGATGCTTTCGAATACTTGCGCGAGCAGGTCGCTGGCCGGGACGAGCGGCAAGCGAGAGCTAACGCCAAGGCGGCCGGAGCCAAGGTAGATACGTCCAAGCCGCTATCCTCCGAGGGCAGAACCTGGGATGTAATCATACTCGACCCTCCGGCGTTCGCCAAAACGAAACGCTCGGTAGATGGGGCTCGCCGCGGATACAAAGACATTAATCTGCAGGCGATGAAGCTGCTGAACGAAGGCGGATATTTGGTTACGGCCAGTTGCTCTTACCATGTGAAGCCGGAGCTGTTTCTGGAATCGATTCAGGAAGCGGCCAAAGATGCGGGCAAAATCATTCGGCGCATCGAATGGCGCGGCGCTGGCAAAGACCACCCTCAGCTTGCGGGCGTCGAAGAAGGCCATTATTTGAAGTTCGGCATTTTCGAGGTGCGCAGCCGCAAGGATATTTAGATGTTGCGGACAGCTGATGCATATTGTTAAGAAAGTGTTAGCAAAATATCAGATCGATTCCCTCCATTTCTGGAACATTTCTAACGCCTCTCGATTATCTTTATCGTATAGGTGCTGAAACGGAGGGTTAGGCATGGTGCATGAAGTCTTTCTATTCGGAAAAAGAGCGGTTCCTCTGGAAAACAGGGCGAAAGCGCTGAACAGCCGAAACCGATTCAATACCCGGATGCGGGCGATGGCGGACGATTTGGAGTTTCGAAGGCGTTGGAAACATGTCAGCTTTATCGAGCTCTGGTCGGATGCCGCAATTTTCCAATATGATGACGGCACGAAGTGGTATATGAATATATCGTAAAAGCAAACGTCAGGAGAAAATCCTGGCGTTTTTTGTTGTCTTTTAAAACCCTAATCGAACAAATTTCGACCTCGTTATGATAGGAATTTGTCCCAAATTGTTAGAAATTGCCCCTATTTAGTTCGATTTTCCTCTCTACAATGGAAGGTGTAACCAGAATTCAAATTTTTTGTCGATTTACTTAGGTCTTTCTACTCGGTGAGTCGAATTTCTTAAAGGAGGTGAAGGTGAGAATCGCATTTCGTTTACAGCAGATATTCAGTAAAGCTAATGAGGAGAGGTGTATGATTTAATGGTACAACGCGGGTTATCTATTCGAAAAGGAAGTATCATCGTATTGCTTGCAGCTCTTATTCTATCAATGATTTCCTCGACAGAATTCGGCATTCAGAGGGCGAAAGCGGCATCATCCTACAAGGTAGTTGGCTATTACCCTGCATGGGGCGCATACGGAAGAAATTATAATGTCACAGATATGGATGTAAGCAAAGTCACCCATATCAACTATGCATTCGCGGATATTTGTTGGAACGGTATTCACGGAAACTCGGATCAGACGGGGCCGAATCCGATGACTTGGTCCTGTCAGGACGAAGTGGGCACGATCAACGTTCCTAACGGCACGCTCGTGCTCGGCGATCCGTGGATCGACGCCCAGAAGTCGTTCGCCGGGGATACCTGGGACAAGCCGATCAAAGGGAATATCGGGCAATTGATCAAGCTCAAGCAGTCGAATCCCCATCTGAAAACGATCATTTCGGTCGGCGGGTGGAGCTGGTCGAATCGGTTTTCAGACGTCGCAGCCAGCGAGACTACACGGGAGACGTTCGCGAACTCTGCGGTCAACTTCTTGAGAAAATATCAATTCGACGGAATTGACCTCGATTGGGAGTATCCGGTTGGCGGGGGATTAGCGGGTAACAGCGTAAGGGCGGCTGATAAGCAAAATTATACCCTTCTACTACAAAAAGTCCGTGAAAAGCTCAACGCGGCTGGAATCGTGGATGGTAAAACGTATTTGCTTACCATAGCTTCTAGCGCAAGCCCGACGTTCGCACAAAATACGGAGCTCAGCAAAATCGCTTCGATTCTCGATTGGATCAACATCATGACCTACGATTTCAACGGAGGCTGGCAAAACATAAGCGCACATAATGCTCCTCTGTATTATGACCCGGCCGCAGCCTCGGCAGGCGTTACGAACGCTTCTACCTTTTACGTGGCGGCAGGCGTTCAGAGCCATTTAGATGCCGGAGTTCCGGCAAGTAAAATTGTGCTCGGCATGCCGTTCTACGGACGCGGCTGGGCGAATGTCGGAACAGGCAACAACGGGCAGTACCAGATTAGTTCAGGTCTCCCAGCCGGTACTTGGGAAGCCGGCGTGTTCGATTATTCCGATCTTGAAGCAAGATATATTAATAAGAATGGGTACACTCGTTATTGGAACGATACGGCGAAGGTGCCATACTTGTATAACGCGTCCAATCGTACTTATATTTCTTACGACGATGCCGAATCTTTCGGACATAAAACCGCGTTCATTAAGAGTAAAGGGCTCGGCGGCGCGATGTTCTGGGAGTTCAGCGGGGATCGCAACAAGACGCTATTGACGAAGCTCACCAACGACTTATCCAGCGGATCTGGAAATGTAGACACGACTCCTCCGACAGTTCCGGGCAATCTCCGTTCGACAACGAAAACATCGACTAGTGTAAGCCTTGCTTGGGATGCTTCGACCGACAACGTCGGCGTGACCGGTTATACGGTTACTTACGGCTCCACGAACGTCAACGTTTCGGGAACGAGCACGGTGATCAGCGGACTTTCGCCGAATACGTCTTATACGTTTACAGTGAAAGCGCGTGATGCTGCCGGTAACGTATCAGGGGCAAGCAATGCGGTAACCGTTATTACAGAGCAGGCTCCGGTAGATACGACTCCTCCGACGGTTCCAACGAATTTGCGAGTAACCGGTCAAACATCCTCCAGCATTAACCTTGCCTGGGATGCTTCGACCGACAACGTCGGCGTGACCGGTTATACGGTTACTTACGGCTCCACGAACGTCAACGTTTCGGGAACGAGCACGGTGATCAGCGGACTTTCGCCGAATACGTCTTATACGTTCACGGTTAAGGCCAGGGATGCGGCGGGCAACGTGTCGGACGGCGCTTCGATTACGGCGGTGACCGAAACAAGCGGTGATAATAATATTGCCCCTTGGGCTCCGAACACCAGCTATAAAGTGAATGACCTGGTTACCTACGAAGGGAAGACGTATTATTGCATTCAGGCTCACACGACTCTCGTAGGTTGGGAGCCACCGATCGTTCCTGCTTTGTGGGGATTAAAATAAGGAAACAAGAGGCTGTCCCGTATGTGACGTATGGGCAGCCTCTTTTCTATCAGGTTCAATGCTTAACCCGAGGGCAGGTACTTTAATAGAGTGCTCTCTCGGGCTCTTTGCGATTCAGTTACTTATATATGTTACAATAATCAAGATAAAGAAATAGAGGAATTCGGACTAAGCAAGGAGGAAGAAGCATGTCTTTAAGGCTCATCGCCGGGCGTTCCGGAAGCGGCAAGACGCGCTTCTGCCTGGATGAAATCAGGAGCAGGCTGAAGGAAGATCCATTGGGCGCTCCGCTGATACTGATCGTTCCCGAGCAAGCAACGTTTCAAACGGAATACGCAATGGCGACGACGCCCGGATTAGGCGGGTTCATGAGGGCGCAGGTGCTGAGTTTTCGCAGGCTCGCTTACCGAGTCATGCAGGAAACGGGCGGTTCCGCCGTCGTTCCGATTCATGATAACGGCAAAGCTATGCTTTTACATAAAGCGCTTGAAGCAAGAAGGGAACAATTGCGACTGTTTCGCGGCGGGAAGACCGAATCGGGGCTAGTCGCGCGAATCAATGAGCTGTTTACGGAGATGAAGCGGTACGGCCTAGACGGCGGCTTGCTGTCGCAACACGCAGAGACTGCTTCCGGACGGATCGGAGAGACGAAAGAAACCGCGCTTTTAGCGGACAAGCTGCACGACCTGTCTCTGATCTATTCTGATATGGAACGACAATTGGCCGGTCATTGGCTCGACGGGGAAGACATGTTGGAATGGCTGACCCGCGGGGCCGGAAATTCTTCACTGCTTTCCGGCGCGGAAATTTGGATGGACGGCTTTCACGGATTTACCCCGAGCGAGTATGCGGCTGTAGAAGCTCTCTTGAAAAAGGCGGACAGAGTCAGCGTCGCCCTGTGCGCGGATCGCTTGTACGGTGAAGGTGAAAACCCGGACGAATTGGATGCGTTCCATCCGACAGCGGAGACGTCCGCCCGGCTGAGCGATCTGGCTCGTTCCGCGGGTGTTGACATAGAGCCACCTGTCGTTCTGGCGCCAGAGACGGCGCCACGATTCCGTTCGAACCCGCTGCTCGCGTTCCTTGAACGGAATTGGGAGAATCGGAAACGTTGGGACGGCGAGACTGAATGGTTGCGGCCGGATCACCCGCAATGCGGCCTCTCTCTGCACGAAGCGGCCAATCGCAGGGCGGAAGCGGAAGCCGCCGCCCGCGACATGCTTCGCCGGGTAAGGGAAGAAGGCAACCGCTGGCGGGATATGGCGGTGTTCGTCCGCAAGATGGACGATTATGCGGATTTGCTTTCGGCCGTTTTCGGCGATTATGGCATTCCGTATTATTTGGACGGCAAAGCGGCCGTCTCCCATCACCCGTTCGTCGAGTTCGTTCGCTCGGCGCTCGAATGCGTGACGGGAGGCTGGAAGGCGGAAACCGTATTCCGCTGCGCGAAAACGGACTTGTTGGGGACGCCCGAGCGGCGCGTGTCACGGGATGAGGTCGACCGTCTGGAAAACTATGCGTTGGCGGCGGGAATCGACGGCTGGCGGTGGCATGCCGATCAAGCATGGTTTCCTTTGTACCGAGGGGACATCGAGGACGAGACGGATCAGGCGCAAGCCGAGGAAGCGATGGCTCCGTTGATCGAAGTCCGCGATGCATTGCTGAAGCCGCTGATCGCTTTGGAGCGAAGAATGAAGCAAGGGGGTTCCGTAAAGGAATTGTGCGAGAGCGTTTATTATTTTCTCGAAGAGACCGGAGCGGCCGATACGCTGGAAAGCTGGGCGAAGCAAGACGCCGCGTCCGGCAAGCCGGGACGGATGGCCGTCCATCGGCCGTTATGGGATGGCGTCGTCAACCTTCTCGATCAACTGGTCGAGCTGATGGGAGAACAGTCGCCGGATACGGCGCTGTTCGCTGGCATGATCGACTCGGGGCTGGAAGAACTGAAGCTTGGGGCGGTTCCTCCGTCCCTCGACGGGGTGTTGATCGGAAGTCCCGAGAGGACAAGGTCCGATCGCGTGAAGATCGTTTATTTGCTCGGGGCGAGCGACGGTGTGATGCCGATGCGCATTTCCGAGAACGGCTTGCTGGCCGAAGAGGAACGCGACCGTCTTGCCGCGGCCGGATTGTCGCTCGCACCGGGGGCGAGGCGCCGGTTGCTGGACGAGCAGTTTTTGGCCTATTTGACGCTGACGACCCCTTCCCATCATTTGTGGGTAAGCTATCCGGTCGCCAACGAGGAAGGACAAACACTCCTTCCTTCGGAATGGATCGCGAAGCTGAGGAAGCGATTCCCGGGCATCCCCGTGCGTTCCGCGGCTGCCGAGCCGCAGGAAACGCATTCGGAGGAAGAGCAGCTCGAATACGCGGTGCACCCCGGCAAGGCGATGACTCATCTCTTAACGCGGCTTCGCGCTTGGCGTCAAGGAGAAGCTCTGTCCCCGGGCTGGCGTTCGGTATATAACTGGCTTCTGTCGCGCGAGGAGTGGAGAGCCAGGCTAGTTTCATTGATCTCATCTCTCAATTATACGAACGAGGAACAGCCGTTATCGCCCGAAACAAGTCGGCTGCTATACGGAGACCGGCTGCTAGCCAGCGTGTCCCGCATGGAAAGATTCATCGCCTGTCCGTTCCAGCATTTTGCCGTTCACGGCTTGCGTCTGCGGGAGCGCAAATTATTCCGGGTCGATTCCCCGGATATCGGACAGTTGTTTCACGCGGCATTGCGCCAGACGACCGAGAAGCTGTTCGCCGAAGGACCTGCGGGGCTGGACGCTTCCAGATGGCAGAGCGAAGCGGCGGCCGCCGTGGACAAGCTGCTGCCGCGTGTGCAATCGCAGATTTTGCTCTCCTCGCATCGCCATCAAGTGATGGCCCGCAAACTGCGGGACATCGTCATGCAAGCTTCGTCCGTGCTCGGAGAGCAGGCCGCGCTGTCGGCATTCAAGCCGGTCGGCCTGGAACTGAGTTTCGGTCCTAACGGCTTGCTGCCCGCATTGTCGCTTCCGATCGACGGCGCGCGCTGGATGGACATCGCGGGCAAGATCGACCGCGTCGACGCGGCGGAATCTTCGTCGGGCTTGCTGCTTCGGATCATGGATTATAAATCGAGCGCGATGAAGCTCAGATTAGACGAAGTGGCACACGGGCTGTCGCTGCAAATGCTCACCTACCTGGACGTCGTCGTCTCCCATGCACCGCACTGGCTGGGACGCCCAGCGGAACCGGCGGGCGTGCTCTATTTTCACGTTCAAAACCCACTGCTGCTTACGTCGAACGGATTGTCCCAGGAAGAGGCAAGGAACGCCTTGTTCAAGGAATACCGGATGCAAGGCCTGCTTTTGTCCGACGGCGAAACGGTCAAGCTGATGGACGAATCGCTCCATCAAGCGAGCAAGTCCGCGGTCGTTCCGGTCGAATTCAAGAAAGACGGGACGTTCTCCGCACGCTCGCAGGTCGCCAGTAGAAGCGAATGGGATGTGCTTCGCGGGTCGGTACGCTCCCAGATTCGCCGGATCGGCAAGCGGATCGTGGACGGGGACGTGGCGATCGCCCCTTATCGGCTGGACAAGCGTAGTCCGTGCGCGTTCTGCGATTACAAGCCTGTTTGCCATTTCGATACTCAGGTGGAAGGCAACGTATATCAATCGCTAAGCAAAGCTGCGAATCGGGAAGAGCTCTGGCAACGGCTCGCGAAAGACGCTCAAGGGAGGGAACCGTCGTGATCAAAGCGCAGGAATGGCCGGCCAAGCCGGAAGGCAGCCGTTGGACGGACGAGCAATGGGCGGCCATCGTCGCGGACGGCTCCAATCTGCTCGTCGCCGCGGCGGCAGGTTCGGGCAAGACGGCCGTGCTCGTGGAAAGGATCATCTCTCGAATCGCTGACGAGGAGAAGCCGCTGGACGTCGATGCCATGCTCGTGGCGACGTTCACGAAAGCGGCCGCTGCGGAGATGAAGGAAAGAATCCGCCATGCGCTGGAGGAAGCGTTGGAACGGAATCCGGATTCGAAGCATCTTCGGCGCCAGATCGCTCTTCTGCCGAGAGCGTCCGTGACGACGTTGCATTCGTTCTGTTTGGAAATCGTGGAGCGGTACGCACCGCTGATCGAACTCGACCCGGGATTCCGCATGGCCAACGATACCGAAGCGGAACTGCTCCGGATGGACACGCTGGATGAGCTGTTCGAGGAACTGTACGCAAGCGAAGGAGAGAACGGGGCGTTGGCGGCGCTTGCCGACCGCTTCGGGGGTGAAAGAAGCGATGAACCGCTTCATCGCCTCGTGCTCGAACTGTTCGAATACGCGGGCAGCCATCCGTGGCCGGAGCATTGGCTAAGACGGACGGCCGGTGAATTCCGGCTGGCCCAAGCGGAAGAGCTGCTTCGCTCGTTATGGGTCAAAAGCTTGCGGGACGATGCCGAACTTCTGCTGCAAGGCACGCTTCACCTGCTTCGCGGCGCGCTCAGACTGGCCCATGAACCGGGAGGGCCGGAGCCCTACATCGAAACGCTCTTCGCTGATATCGACGGTTTGGAGAAAGCCGCCGAGGCGTTCCGCACGGGGAATTGGGCGGACTGGCAGGCAGCGGTCGAAGGAATCGCATTCGGAAGGCTGAAGGCTTGCAAAGGCGACGAGTACGATCCAGCTATGATCGAGCGTGTCAAAGGTCTTAGAGATGCGGCGAAGAAAGCGGCGGGCAAGCTCGCAGGCGAGTGGCTCGTCCGCTCTCCGGAACAGTACGCGTCGGAGCTGCGTGAGCTGGCGCCGGAGATGGAGAGGCTGGCCGAACTCGCGATCGCGTTCGGCGAGCGTTACGAGCAAGCGAAGCGGGCGAAGGGATTGCTTGACTTCGGAGATCTCGAGCATTATGCGCTGCGGATCTTGCGAGATCCTTCCTCGACGCCGGAACGAAGCGTTCCTTCCCTGGCGGCACAGGGTTTCAGCGAGCGGTTCGCGGAGATCTACCTGGACGAGTATCAGGACACGAACGAGGTTCAGGAGGCAATCGTTTCGCTGATCGCGAGAAAAGACCCGGGCAACGTCTTTATGGTTGGCGACGTGAAGCAAAGCATTTACCGTTTCCGATTGGCGGAGCCGGGATTGTTCCTGGAGAAGTACAAAACGTATGAGGCTTGGAGTCCTGAATTCGCGCAAGTTCCTGCGGACAACGACGGACTTCGCATCGATCTGGCGAGAAACTTCCGCAGCCGCAGGGAGATCGTAAACGCGGTCAATCACGTGTTCCGGCTCATCATGCGCGAACCCGTCGGAGAGATGAATTACGACGAGCGGGCCGAGCTTATCTACGGGGACGGATATCCCTCAGCCGAAGAAGAAGCTAATCCGTACGCCGTCGAGATGATTTTGCTGGATGCAGCCGGTGGTTCGGACGACAGCGCCGACGAGGCGGCAGGTGCTTCCACCGAGTCGCCGGGAACGGGAGAAAGCGAAGCCACCTCCGAAGACGGGTCGCCCGACGGTGCCGAAGATATGGAAGCGGCACAGTTGGAAGCGCGGTGTATCGCGTCCGAGATCCGCAAGCTTATGGGCACGGACAGCGAAGATCGGGTTCCTTTTGCGGTATACGACGGCAAAGCAAAGCTGCACCGTCCGGTTCAGTACCGCGATATCGTCATTTTGCTCCGCGCCGTATCCGCGCTAGCGCCGACGTTTCTCGAAGAATTGAAGTCGGCGGGAATACCCGCTTACGCGGATCTCGCGACAGGATATTTCGCCGCGACGGAAGTCGATATTATGCTATCGCTGTTGTCGATCATCGACAATCCTCAGCAGGATATTCCGCTGGCTGGCGTGCTTCGGTCTCCAATCGGGGGGCTGACGGCGGAACAGCTTGCGCGAATCCGGCTTGCGCGGCGCGGGGGAACGTTCTGGGAAGCCGTGAACGCCGCGGCCGAGAATCCGGATGATTCGGAGGACGCGGATGGTCTGCGGGAGATGCTCGGCGGGTTGCTGCGGAAACTGGAAGAATGGCGGGATTTCGCGAGAAGGGAGCCCTTGGGTGATCTGCTCTGGATGCTTTACCGCGAAACCGGGTATTACGATTTTGTCGGCGGCTTGCCGGGAGGCGGGCAGCGGCAGGCGAACCTGCGCGCCCTCGTCGACCGCGCGATCCAATACGAGCGCTCTTCCAAGTTCCGCGGACTGTTCCGTTTCCTTCGTTTCCTCGGCCGGATGCGCGATACCGGAGCGGATCTAGGTGCCGCGAGAGCGCTCGGCGAAAGCGAGAACGTCGTGCGGATCGTGTCGATCCACCGGAGCAAGGGGCTTGAATTCCCGGTCGTATTCGCTGCGGGATTAGGTCGGAATTTCAACCGGAGGGATTTGAACGGCTCGTTCCTTAAGCATAAAAAACTCGGCTTTGGACCGCGAGTTGTCGAGCCGGATACGCGGGTCGCATATCCAACGCTTCCACAGCTCGCGATTCGCCGCAGGCTTGCCGCGGAAATGTTGGCGGAGGAAATGCGAGTGCTCTATGTCGCGTTGACCCGGCCGAAAGAAAAGCTATATTTGATCGGCACGAGCAAAGACGCGTCGAAGCAATGGGAGCAATGGGCCGAAACGGCCGCGATGTCGGACGAAAGCTTGCCATCGTTCGTCGCAGCCGCCGCGAGTAAGTATTTGGATTGGCTCGGTCCAGCGGCCGTTATAGCTAGCCAACTTTCAGACGCTTCACGGAAGTGGATATGCCGAATAGAGCCGTTTTCTGTTTATACCCGTCTGTCGGGTGCGGCGCAAGAGGAGCAGCCGGACTCGGACCGCTTGTGGCAGGCGGTATTAAACGGCGAGCGCGTAGAAGCGGCAACGATTACGGCGGAGTCCGCCGCTCTGGAGGAGAAGATCGAAAAAGTTTTGTCTTGGGAGTACGGGGGTGCGACCGCAGCTAAGGTCGCGGCCAAAACGTCGATCACCGCTTTGAAAAATCGTTTGTCCCTGGACGAAGCCGCCGCGACAGTCATTCCAGACGTATCGACGGGCGAGTCGGCAGGCGAGTGGACGGAGCGTTTGACAGAGGAGGGAGCCGCCGCTGCCGCGACATTCCGGCTGCGCAGACCACGGTTCATGTCCGCTCGGGAGCTTACCCCTGCAGAAAGGGGAACGGCGTATCACCTGGTCATGCAACATCTTCCCCTTAGCGGCGAGGCGGCGGAGGAGCATATCTCGGGCTTGCTGGACGGTCTGGTCGAGAAGCGGATATTGTCCGCAGACCAGCGGAACGGCATCGAAGCGTCCGCGGTAGCGGCTTTCTGCCGCACGCCGTTGTTCGATCGGATGCGCCAAGCTGCAAGGATATGGCGCGAAGTGCCGTTTACTTACGGCTTGAACGCCGCCGAAGTATATCCGGAGGCATTGGCACCCGCCTCAGGGGAAACCGTCGTGATTCAAGGCGTGATCGATTGCCTATTCGCGGAGGAAGACGGACTCGTACTCGTTGACTATAAGACGGATGCATTGAAGGGGCAAGACGCCGCGAACGCGGCGGAGAAACATCGCTACCAGGTGGAGAAGTATGCCGAAGCCGTTCGCGGAATCGCAGGGGCTCCGGTGAAGGAAGCGTACGTCTATTTCTTCGATGGCGGTCAGACCGTTCGGCTTGTCTGATCGGAAATGGAAGGGATTGAATATCAGGAGGGAACGTTATGCCGGCGAACGCCGAAAACAAAACCACAAATAAAAGATCCTACACCCTCGCGGCATTGTTCGCGGCAATCGTCGTTCTGGCGACGTTCGTAATTATGGCTTACTCGAAATACATTCTTTCGGAACAATCGCATACGACCGATAAGGGCTTAAGATTGGCGGAGCGTTACGGTTACGCGATGACGTTCGCTGATCGTCTGCACGAAGGAGCGGAGTCGCTGCTTGTCGCGAAGACGGAAACGGAACGAATCCGGGCTGTAAAAGCGATCGCCGAAGGGAGACTAGCCGGGGGAGAAACGTTGGGCTTGTTTATCGAAGCAGCTCATCTGGATTCGGGATTGTCTCGAACGGAAGCGGCCAAGCCCATTATGGAGGCGATGAACGCCGTTGTCGGAGCGGAAAGCCCGTTGGCGACGATCGGCGAGCACGAGGGTCCCTTGACAGAGGAGGAGACGGTTTTCCTGACTAACGTCCGGGACGGCGCCGCGAAGATGCAAGAGACGCTGTTCCGCTTTCGCCCGCCATCTGGCGAAGCGGGTTACCGCCAGATGATCACGGTGGGTGAATGGAGAGCCCCGGCGCTTGAAGCTTCGAAGCAATTGGAAGAGCTCGCGGACGTACTCGCCAAATAACGAAGCTTATTCAGAATCAGCCCATTCTAACCGCCCCCATGTAGCCATTCGCCTATGCCGGCATATGATGTGAAGAAGGCAGGCACCCAAGTTACGACGGATCGTAGAGGGATCCCTGACGATTGGACGGGACGGCGGCGGATGCGGTATGATGGATGCAAACGAAACAGAGGGGTGCGTCCATTGTCGGATTGCTTATTTTGTAAAATCGTCGAAGGAACGATTCCTTCCCGCAAAGTTTACGAGGACGATTCCGTCATCGCGTTTCACGACATTCAGCCTCAAGCTCCCGTTCACCTGCTCGTCATTCCGAAGAAACATATCGCGACGATGAACGATTGCGAAGAGCAGGATCAAATGCTTCTCGGACATCTACTGCTGTCGGCCCAAAAGATCGCGAAGGAAGCCGGATTAGCGGAAGGCGGCTATCGCTTGATCAACAACTGCGGCCGCGATTCGGGACAAGTGGTTTTCCATATCCACTGGCATATTCTCGGCGGAGAGAAACTGGGTCCGCTTAACGCGAGCGAACAAGCATAATTTCCATAATCGCAAGACTTTGAGGGAAGGAAAAACTTAGTGCCGTCCGATTAAGAATTTCTCGCCGGCTCAAGTTGACACTCCCTTTCCTCATCACATATAATATAGCTTGATAACCGTGTTGGGTCTGTTGCGGAGGGAGGGAAAACAGGTGGCCGAAACAAAAGTACGAAAAAATGAAACAATCGACGCTGCACTCCGCCGCTTTAAGCGTTCCATTGCCAAAGATGGCGTTCTCGCGGAAGTGAAAAAACGTAAACATTACGAAAAGCCAAGCGTGAAGCGGAAGTTGAAATCCGAAGCTGCACGTAAACGCAAGTACTAGGAGGAATCCGCACTCATGAATCTTGCGGACCGTTTGAACGACGAGATGAAACAAGCGATGAGGGACGGCAACAAATTCCGTCTGCAGACGATTCGTTTGCTTCGCGCGTCGATCAAAAATCAAGAAATCGAGCTGCGCCGACCGCTTGACGATAACGAAACGCTTAATATATTGAGCCGTGAACTCAAGCAACGACGCGATTCCCTCCAAGACTTCGAAAGAGGCGGGCGGGAAGATCTCGTAAGCAATGTCAAAGCAGAAATTGAGATCATCTCCGAATATCTTCCGCGACAGCTTACAGAAGAAGAAATTAAAGCAATCGTTGTGCAGACCATGCAAGAAACCGGTGCTTCTTCTAAAGCCGACCTCGGGAAATTAATGGGCGCTTTGATGCCCAAGGTGAAAGGCGTTGCGGACGGCAAGCTCGTCAACGCAATCGTCCAGCAATCTCTGCAATAATTCCGACATGAACGACAGGCACTCCCGCCAGGGGGTGCTTTTTGCTTTTTGCGAAGCCCCGTGACAAAATAACGCCTTTAGGAGTGCGAGCCAATCAGTAGGCCGCAACTTCCACACCACGTTTGATTTTATCTTTTTGATGAAAATTGTAATAATGTGTAACTTTTTCTCGTTTGTGGTGACTTAATAATTGGCTTTCTGGCCAGGATTTCATCATAATGAGTGGCGGTGTATCTATAGTGTCCAAAAATAATCGTATAGTAGTTCTTATTTCAAGTTTTATATTAGGTTTACTGATTATGTTCTCGCCTAACATTATTACTGGATCATCATATGATACTACTCATGTAATGGGAGGTCTCTTGACTGCTGAATTTGTTGTAAGAACAATCGTTATCGTGATTGGATTGATCGTTATTTACGATGGTATTAAAAATTATTTTTATATTAAGTAGACAATTAATTGGATACAGCCCCCATCCAGTCTGCTAAACGAGCAACTATTGTTTTTCAAAAATCAACCTAGGGGATGACAAGCAGGGGTTTGACTTTTTGGGTTGAGACCTAGAAAATTCGTAAAGAGGATGAAACGGTTCCTTTGTCGAATCGTAATATGGGGTATGTTGGAGAAATATAAAGAAGGAGGAATGAAAATGGGTTCAACGAATAAGCGCTCGCGCTTTCCGGATTGGACAAGGCGAATCTGGCTATTCGCATGGGCGGCATTGATCGCTATTCCGCTTATCGGTTCCGCCGCCCAAGGCGCTCGCGCATCCGCATCTCCGACTGCGGGATCCGTGTACGTGATCCCCGTCCATCAAACGGTGCAGACCGGCCTGGCCTCGTTCCTGGAACGTGCCTTTAAGAACGCTGAAGAAGCGAAAGCCTCTCTGATCGTGCTCGATATAGACACGCCGGGAGGAGAGCTCAGAACGGCCGAGGATATCGCCAAGCGAATTCGGAGCTCGTCGGTTCCGACCGTTGCCTTCGTTACGGGCAAAGCCGCGTCTGCCGGGGCTTACCTGGCTTTGAACGCCGGCGGAATCGCCATGGCGCCGGGAACGACGATCGGCGCGGCCATGATCGTGGATGGCTCCGGCAATCCAATCGACAATCCCAAGCACGTATCCTTCTGGAGCGAAGAAATGCGTTCCGCCGCGGAGCTTAACGGGCGTGACGCGAATATCGCAATCGGGATGGTTGATCCACACCGCGTTGTCGAGCTTAAGGAGATCGGGGAGACGAAGGAAAATGGTCAGATTATTTCTTTAAGCGCGGAGAATGCGTTTAAGGTCGGATACGCCGACAAATTGGCCGGGACGGTCGATGAAGTGATTGCCTGGAAAGGCTTGTCCGATCGTACCGTCGTCGAATTTAATCTGTCCCTCGCCGAGAAAATATCCGCAGTGGTTACCGGGACGGGCGTCAGCATTCTGCTGCTGATCATCGGAATCGCGGGTGTCGTGATCGAGCTTATCGTGCCGGGCTTCGGCGTTCCAGGAATCGTAGGATTGGTCGCGTTTGGCTTGTATTTCTTCGGACAATCGATCGCGGGCTTTGCGGGTATGGAATCGTTGGTCGTTTTCCTGATCGGGATCGGGATGCTCGTGTTGGAAGTGTTCTTACCGAGCTTCGGCATTCTGGGCATACTCGGAATCGCGGCGCTGATTACGGGGATCACGATGGGCGCCTACGATACGGGGAACGCGCTGAGGTCACTTGGAATCGCGGTGCTCGTGGCTGCCGTCGTCGTCGTTGCATTCGCGTACATTTTCCGCAAAAAGGGCGTATGGAACCGGTTTATCTTGAAGGAGCAATTGACAGCGGACAAAGGTTATGTTCCGCAAGAGCCTCGCCAGCATTGGGTCGGACAGACCGGCTTGGCGGTGTCCATGCTCAGACCTTCGGGTGTTGCGGAGATCGGCGGCCAGCGACTGGACGTCATCACGTCCGGTGAATTCGTCGAGGCGGGCAAGGCGGTACAGGTCGTCTCCGTTGACGGTACCCGGATTCTCGTAAAGGAGATTCACTAAGCGGCAACGAATCTTAAAGACCAGTAGTCGAAAACAAAAAAACGTCGGAGGTACACTATGAACATTACAGACATTCAACTTCTCGTAATCGTGGCGCTTGTTGTCGTCGCGGGTTCGGTATTCTTGAGCTTCTTCCCTTTTATGCTGTGGATATCGGCGCTCGCGGCAGGCGTGAGAATCGGCATTATTACGCTCGTGGCCATGAGATTGCGGAGAGTCGTTCCTAGCCGGATCGTCAATCCGTTGATCAAAGCGACCAAAGCAGGTCTAGGTTTGAATATTAACCAGTTGGAAAGCCATTACTTGGCCGGGGGTAACGTCGACCGTGTCGTCAATGCATTGATCGCCGCTCAACGGGCGGACATTCCACTCGTCTTCGAACGGGCTGCGGCAATCGATCTGGCGGGACGCGACGTGCTTCAAGCGGTACAGATGAGTGTTAATCCGAAAGTTATCGAAACGCCGGTCGTATCCGCCGTAGCGAAGAACGGGATTGAAGTTAAAGTCAGAGCCCGGGTTACGGTGCGCGCCAACATCGACCGTCTGGTCGGGGGAGCCGGCGAAGAAACCGTATTAGCACGTGTTGCCGAAGGCATCGTCAGTACGAACGGCGCGTCCGAGTCGCACAAAGACGTGCTGGAGCATCCGGATTTGATTTCCAAGACGGTTTTAGGCAAAGGCTTGGACGCAGGTACCGCTTTCGAGATTCTTTCGATCGATATCGCGGACGTCGACGTCGGCAAGAACATCGGCGCTCATCTACAGACGGAGCAGGCGGAAGCCGACAAACGGATCGCCCAGGCGAAAGCGGAAGAACGCCGCGCCATGGCCGTCGCCCACGAGCAGGAGATGAAGGCGAAAGTCGTTGAGATGCAGGCGAAAGTCGTCGAAGCCGAATCGGAAGTGCCGCTTGCGATGGCAAACGCGCTTAAGTCCGGCAATCTCGGCGTTATGGATTACATGAACTTGAAAAATATCGAAGCCGACACCCGGATGAGAGGATCCATCGGCAACCAGAGCGACCCGCACGGCGGAGACGGAACGCGTAAACCGTAAGGTGTGCGAATAGACCGATCTTAAAGGGGGGACAACCATGGAAGAGCTCCTATCGTTCCTGTCGCGCAACTTTTATATCGTTTTTATCATCATCGGGCTCCTTTATTCGATGTTTTTCCGCAAATCCCCGATCGAGAAACGGCCACCCAATCGGATGCCGGATTTCGGGGGAGAGGGACAGCAGCGTCATCCGGAGAGGCCAGAACGGCCTCGGATGGGACACGCTCCCGAAGTCTCTTGGCCGGGTTCCGAAGAAGTGGAAAGTCCGGAGCCCGAACGGCCCATTGCGGTAAAAGTTCGCGTTCAGTCTAAACCGGAGCCCAAGAAGGCTGCCACGCCAGTCGCAGCGCAAAGCAGCTTGGCCGCACCGGCGACCCTAGAGCAGCCTCAGGGATCATCCGAGGCTTCGTTGAATCTTACCGCAGTCGATATGCGCCGCGCGGTCATTTGGTCAGAAATATTAGGCCCTCCGAGGGCCAAGCGCCCTTACCGGCGCTAATATCGAAGTAACGAAAAAAGCAGGCCCGCGGGGCTTGCTTTTTTCGTCAGTTCACGATTTTGCTCCAGCGACCCAGAATAGCACGATTATATCGAGCAACTTCCCCGCATAGACGCCGCTGTCCCAGAATAGCACGAATAAATCGAGCAACTTCCCCGTATCCCCTCCGTGGTCCCAGAATAGAACGAATATATCGAGCAACTCCCCCGTATCCCCGCCGCGGTCCCAGAATAGCACGAATATATCGAGCAACTCCCCCGTATCCCCGCCGCGGTCCCAGAATAGCACGAATTTATCGAGCTACTCCCCCGTATCTCTGCCGAGGTCCCAGAATAGCACGATTAAATCGAGCAACTCCTCCGTATCCCCGCCGTGGTCCTAGAGTTGCACGAATACATCGAGCAACTCCCCCGCTCGGACGGCATCGCTTCATAAAGGGAGACTCCGGTGCATATGTTTTACGGTATAGGAGGGAGGACCGCCTAATGATGCGTGTAAGTCGGAAGCTGCGCAAATGGACCGCGACGATTCTCGACCTGCCGCAGGATGTGGCGCTGGACTTGCCGCGCATTACGATGATCGGGGGCCTTCAGTTAACGGTAGAAAATCATCGCGGCATTCTTCACTTTTCTCCGGAAAGTCTTAGATTGGCTATGGACAACGGAGAAATGGAAGTTACGGGGCGCGATTTGGTCATTCGCAACATCGGCACGGAGGAAGTATTCGTCGAAGGGCAAATCATGGGCGTTCAACTGCACGTCAAAGGGAAAACGCCCGGCTGATGCGTTCCTCACGCTCGTGAAGAACGGGCTGCTGATGCGCAGGACAAGCTTTAAGCCTGGAGGGGAGCAAGGATGAGGGCAAATTGGGTCGCTTATGCGCGCGGTTACGTATGGGTCAAGCTGATCGGCAAACAATCCGAAGCGTTCGTGAACGCGGCGACGAGAGAGCGGATCGAATTATGGGATATTTCTTTCGGACGGGCTGGCGAACTGACTTTCGGGGTATCCATTCCGGACTTTTTCCGGCTTCGTCCGATCCTTCGCCAGCATGGATGCAGAACTCGCATCATTTCCCGGCATGGATTGCCGTTTCGTATGGCGCGCTTATCGCGCCGGAAAACGTTCGCCGCGGGTATGCTCGGCTTTGTGCTAATTCTATTTATTTTATCGTCGCTGATTTGGGACGTGAGAATAGAAGGGAGTTCGGCGATTCCGGAAGAAAAAATTTTACAAGCAGCAAAGGCGGAAGGCATTTACGATTACCAGTGGTCGTTTCGGCTCGGGAACGCCGCGACTTTATCGCAGCGACTGGCGCAGAGGCTGCCTGAAGCGGCTTGGGTCGGTGTGGAGAAAAAGGGGACGTCGATCAAGATTACGGTCGTCGATTCGACGAAACCCGAGCAAAAAAAGTTGGAAGGACCGAGGCATCTCGTCGCTAAGACTGACGCGGTGATCACGAAGATCGTCGCGGAGAACGGCCGCCCGAAGGTGGAACGCAACGACCGTGTGCGCAAAGGAGAAATTCTCATTTCCGGCATTCTGGGCAGCGAGACGGACCAGAAGGCGGTTGTATCGAAAGGCAAGGTGATGGGGCTTGTGTGGCACGAGTACCGAATTGCAACACCTCTCGAGACGAAAACGAAAAATTTAACAGGTGAGTCGCAAGAACGCAAATATTTGATTATCGGGAATCGCGCACTGCAAATTTCCGGCTATGGAAATTCGGCGTTCGATAGCTCAGAAATCCGCACGACCGTCCAGCGCGCGCAGTTGTGGCAAAGGCTACTGCCGTTCGGAACGATGAAAGAGCATGAGCTGGAAGTCGTCGAGATCGAGAAAATACTGACTCCCGAACAAGCCAAAGAAGCGGGCTTGTCGCAAGCGCGCGCCGAATTGTTGGCGAAATGCGGCCCGGAGTCGACTATAAAAGCGGAAAACATTTTGCATGAACAAACCGAGAATGGTAAAGTGATGTTAACCGTTCTTTTTGAAGTGGAACAATCCATTGAGGTCGAACGTCCTATATTCTAGAAGCGATGAATTAGGGGGAATGAGTTTTTTTGACGGAACTGACTCAACATACGACAATACCGTTGCGCAACGCAGCCGAGGGGATGGCCCTGTTCGGCCCGCAGGACAAGTTCCTGCGATTAATCGAGAAGGAAACCGTGTCGCTCATTCGTTCGAGAGACGCTGAAATTTATATTGAAGGTCCCTCCGAGGAAGTCCGATCCCTGCAACAGCTGTTCGAGACATTGATTCAGCTCGTGCAAAGCGGTTTGGAATTAAATGAAAGAGACGTACGTTACGCGCTCGAGCTTTCGCGCGAGATGAAGGCGGACGAACTGCTATCGCTCTTCAAAGGCGAAATCACGTTGACGTTCCGCGGCAAGCCGATCATTCCGAAGACGCTGGGGCAGCGCCATTACGTTACGACGATCCGCAAGAAAGATATCGTCTTCGGCATCGGTCCGGCCGGAACGGGCAAAACCTATTTGGCAGTCATGTGCGCCATCGGGGCGCTGAAGGAAGGGAAAGTAAAGCGCATACTACTGACAAGACCCGCAGTAGAGGCCGGGGAGAATCTCGGATTTCTGCCTGGCGATTTGCAAGAGAAGGTCGACCCCTACTTGCGTCCGTTATACGACGCTCTTAACGACGCTCTCGGCCTGGAAGGCGTGGCGAAAGCGATGGAGCGCGGACAGATCGAGGTCGCGCCGCTCGCTTACATGAGAGGGCGGACGCTGGACGATTCTTTCGTTATTCTGGACGAAGCGCAGAATACGACGCCGGAACAGATGAAGATGTTCCTGACGCGGCTCGGTTTCGGATCGCGTATGGTCATTACCGGAGACGTCACCCAGATCGACTTGCCTAAAGGCAAGAAATCCGGTTTGAACGAGGCGGAGCGCATCCTGCGCGACATCGAAGAAATCGGCATGGTCTACTTCACCGATCAGGATGTCGTGAGACACGCTCTCGTGCAGAAAATCATACAAGCCTACAACGCAGACAGCGAATAATAACCCTAAGGGAGGGGAGAGCCGGATGAGTCGGAAAAACAGCGGCCAGCCTAGCAATCCGCTTACCTTGTCTGGGGCAGCGGCAGGATGGAAGAACAGCGCGGCGATGCGCTGGTTCCTGCTCCTGCTTTTTGTGTTTTTGTTTTATTTCAGCCTTGCGCCCAGGCTCGTGCCGGAAACTTACAATATTACGTTAAACGGCAAAGCGGACAAAGATATCAAAGCGCCCCGCCAGGAACTTGACGAGAAGGCGACGCTGCAGGCGCAAGAGGAAGCGGCGGAGAAGGTCTCCGATATTTATTCCATCGTGCCCCTAAGGAACGAGGTGCTCGTAAACGAGCTATTCGCGAGAATCGAGGAACTGAACTCGGACGATCAGATTACGGAAGCCGACAGGGTCGAGATTTTCCGCAGGGTGATTCCCGAACGCGTCGACCAGTATGTCACCAACTTCGTGATGACCAACCGAGGATCGGAAGCGTATTCCACCGATCTGCTCACGGAGATGCAGCGCGTCGTGAACGCGCAGAAATACTCGATTCCGGAAGAGACGTTCTATAAAATTCCGCGCATGACGACGGAGCAACTGCAAGAAATGAGGGCGGTCGGTCGCGACGTCGTGCGCAAGCTGACCAGCGAGCCGCTGACGCAAGCCGAGACGGCCCGCACGAAAGTGGCGGAGCTCGTGAATGCAAGCTCGTTGTCTCAGAAGACGGAGCGGGAGATCGTACAGGAGCTGGCCCGTCTGGCGATTATGCCGAACAAGTTTTTCGACAAAAAAGCGACCGAAAACGCGAAGGTCGAAGCGAAGCAAAATACGCCTTCCGTGCAGATCAAGCAGGGAGACGTCGTCGTCAAAGCCGGGCAGGTCATTACGGAAAGCCTGTACGAGAAGTTGGATTCCCTGGGCCTACTGCAGCAACGGAAAAACTATATGCCGCAGCTTGGCGTTCTGCTGTTCTCGGTTCTCTTCACTTTGGCGCTATACGGCTACGGCGAATTGACGTCGGCCGCAACCGCGCAGAAAAGAACGAACGCCCATTGGGTGATGATGCTGTTGATTTTCGCCCTGAACATCGTCCTGATGCATCTAGTCGCGCTGACTTACAGCGAGGAATGGCCTTTCGTCGGTTTCGTTGCCCCGGTAGCGATGGGCAGCATGCTAGTGACACTGCTCATCGATATGCATTTGGGGCTAGTCAGCTCGTTTTTGTTCACGCTGCTCGCCAGCATAATCCTGAACGTCACGCAGGAGCATGTATTCGATTTCCGGTACGGCTTCGTTGCCGCCGTCGTGTCCTTTACGGCCGTGCTCGCGATTCATCGAGCAAGCCAGCGGTCATCGATCCTGAAGGCGGGAATTATGGTCAGCCTGTTCGGCTCTGTAGCCGTGCTCGCCCTGATGCTCGTCAATCCGGAGCCCAGCCGTATGCAGTTGATCCAATCCGTCATTTTCACGCTGTCAAGCGGTTTGCTGACGGCCGTGCTTGTCATCGGACTAATGCCTTTCTTCGAATTGACGTTCGGTATCCTGTCCGCGCTTAAGCTCGTTGAATTGTCTAATCCGAACCATCCGCTGCTGCGCAAGCTGCTGACGGAAACGCCGGGCACGTACCATCACAGCCTGATGGTCGGCAATCTGTCGGAAGCCGCGGCCGAGTCCGTCGGGGCGAACGGGCTGCTCTGCCGGGTAGGTTCGTTCTATCACGACGTCGGCAAGACGAAACGACCGCTCTATTTTATCGAGAACCAGAACGCTTCCGGCAACCCGCACGACAAGCTGGATCCGAAAGTGAGCGCATCGATCATTATCGCCCATGCGAAGGACGGCGCGGAGATGCTTAAGGCGCACAAGCTCCCTAAGCCGATCCGGGATATCGCCGAACAGCATCACGGCTCTACTTTCTTGAAATATTTTTATTACAAGGCGGTTAAGCAGGCGCAGGAACAAGGCGCGGAGGTCGACTTTACCGAAGACGATTACCGTTATTCGGGGCCGAAGGCGCAATCGAAAGAGGCGGCGATCGTCGGCATCGCGGATTGCGTGGAAGCGGCCGTACGTTCGCTGAACCATCCGAAGGTCGAACAGATCGAAGCGATGATTGCCAAGATCATCAAAGATCGGCTGGACGATCAGCAATTCAACGAATGCGACCTAACGATGAAGGAACTCGACAAAATCGCGGAAACGCTGAAGGAAGCGGTCATCGGCATGTTCCACTCGCGGATCGAATATCCGGATGATAAAGAGTTGAAAAAAATGAAGGAAGCAAAGGAGAATCAAGCATGACTTTGAGCTTGGAATGGATCGACGAGCGTGAAGGCGGAGCCGGCGAACGCGAAGAAAAATGGATGGACCTGCTCGAGAAGCTGCTTCGCGTCGCAGGGGAGAAAGAAGACGTGAAGCGCGGGATCGTAACATTGACGCTGACCGACGACGAAGGCATTCGCGAGCTGAATCGCCAGTATCGCGGGCTGGACAAGCCGACCGACGTGCTTAGCTTCTCGATGATCGAAGGCGAACAGGCGGATATTCATTACGAGGACGAATACGAATCGTCGGAAGAAGGCGCAGACGATTGGCGCGACGAAGACCAAGCGGGCGATCCGTTCTCCGATATGCTCGGCGATATCGTCATTTCCGTACCTCGAGCGGAGGCGCAAGCCGAAGAATACGGCCATAGCTTCGAGCGCGAACTGGGCTTTCTGTTCGTGCACGGTTTTCTTCATCTGCTCGGCTACGATCACGGGGACGAGGAGCAGGAGCGGGCAATGTTCGCCAAGCAAGAGGAAGTGCTGCTAGAGGCGGGTCTCACCCGGTGAGCGGCTGGCGTTCGCGCGAGATCCGTTCGTTCCGCAGCGCGTGTGCGGGAATCGCGGAAACGTTGCGAGGCGAACGCCATATGCGATTTCACTTGGTTTCCGCTTGTATCGTAGCCGTTCTGGCAATCTGGCTGAGGATTCCGCGATCGGACATATTATGGCTGCTGCTAGCTATTGCGTTCGTCTTTACGGCGGAACTGATCAATACTGCGATCGAACGGACGGTAGACCGGATTTCATCCGACATTCATCCGCTCGCGAAAGCGGCGAAAGATGCTGCGGCAGGCGCCGTTCTAGTCGCCGTGATTTTCGCGGCGGCGGTAGGCGCGATCGTGATTGGTCCGCCATTATGGAGAGTTTGTTTTCAGTAGGTTGAACAAGGGAACTTCAGGGAATAGCCCGATGCAATGGAGAAAAGGAATGGTGTTCATGGAATTCAACGGACTATCCGCAACGATCGAGCAATTGGTGGAAGAAGCGAAGCAAGCCCGTTCGCGAGCGTACGTCCCGTATTCCGGCTTTGCCGTCGGAGCGGTAGCCATAGATGCCCAAGGCCGCATGCACCACGGCTGCAACGTAGAGAACGCGGCTTACGGGCCGACGAACTGCGCGGAGCGCACCGCGTTGTTTCGCGCGATCGCGGACGGGTGCGAAGCGGGAGAATTTCAAGCCATCGCCGTTGTCGCCGAGACGGATTTGCCGGTTTCGCCTTGCGGCGTCTGCAGGCAGGTGCTCGCGGAGCTATGCGGACCGGACATGCCGGTTATTTTGGCCAATATGCAAGGAGAAACGCGCGTGACGACCGTATCGGAGCTGCTTCCGGGCGCGTTTACGTCGCGCGATTTGAACAAATGAGCGTAACACAAGGAGATTAACGCATGCAGAAAAAAGGCTTCAAATCCGGCTTCGTGGCCATCGTAGGCCGCCCGAACGTGGGCAAGTCGACGCTCATGAACCAGGTCATCGGACAGAAGATCGCGATTATGTCCGACAAGCCGCAGACGACGCGCAACAAAATACACGGCGTATATACGACGGATGACGTGCAGATCGTGTTCTTGGACACGCCGGGTATCCATAAGCCGAATTCCAAGCTGGGCAATTATATGGTCAGAGCCGCTGAGAGCGCCTTTAACGAAGTGGACGCGATTCTGTTTTTGACCGACGTGACGGAAGCAATCGGCGGAGGAGACCGCTACATCATCGAGCAGTTAAAGAAAGTCAAAGAAACGCCGGTATTTTTAGTGCTCAACAAAATCGACAAGATTCATCCGGACGAGATGCTTCCGGTCATCGATAAATTCCGCAAAACAATGGATTTTACCGAGATCGTGCCGGTATCCGCGCTTCACGGCAATAATGTCAACTCGCTGCTCGAACAAGTGTCCAAATATTTGGGCGAAGGTCCGATGTATTACCCGGCCGACCAGATTACCGATCATCCGGAACAGTTCGTCTGTGCTGAGTTGATTCGCGAGAAACTGCTGCAATTGACCAGAGAAGAAATTCCGCATTCCATCGCAGTCGAGATCGAGAGCATGAGCGTCGGGGACAACGGGCTTGTCAGCATCGGGGCCGTCATCTACGTCGAACGGGATTCCCAGAAGGGAATTATTATTGGCAAAAACGGAGGCCTGCTTAAGGAAGTTGGCAAGTTGGCCCGACTGGATATGGAACGGCTGCTAGGTTCGAAAATATTCCTTGAACTTTGGGTGAAAGTAAATAAAGATTGGCGCAACCGGGAGTCGATCCTGAAAACGCTCGGTTACCGGGAAGATTAGGTTAAGAGCAATTGCGCCATACCGGTGTACAAAATGTGTCAGGCATACAGCTTCGGTTCCCGTGACATGCTAACTCTCGAAGGTGCAATTCATTTTCGCCCGGAGAGGATGAGGCGCTGTGCGGGATTTCACGTGGCACGTGTTTACGCAAACCGGCGATATCGAAGCGTATTTGCTTTATAAGGAAATGCACAATCTCGGCGCTCCCGAGCTCGGCGCGAATGCCGGAGCCGAAGATGACGAGGGGAACGTCGCGGACGAGGAATGAGAGCCGATGCTTTATCGGGCCGAAGGATTGGTCATCCGAAGTACCGATTACGGAGAAGGAAACAAAATTATTACCCTGCTTACGCCGTCTTTCGGCAAGCAGGGCATCGTCGTTCGCGGAGCGAAAAAGCTGAAGAGCAGATACGGATCGCTTGCTCAATTGTTTACATACGGCGATTATTCTTACTATAGATCGGGTTCGCTCGGAACGCTGAACAGCGGAGAGATTATCGAATCCTTTCAAGAACTAAGAGAAGGCCTGGAAGGCCCGGCCTACGCCGCGTACGCCGCGGAGCTTACCGACCGGGCCATTAACGACGACGAAGCCGCCGCCTATTTGTTTCATCAGCTTAAAGCGTGCCAGACTGCGCTTGCGGAAGGCAAAGATCCGCAAATCGTGCTGCGGGCATACGAGATGAAGGTCGTCAGCGCCGCGGGTTACGCCCCGATGCTGGACGAATGTGTCAGCTGCGGTAAGCTAGAAGGCCCCTTCCGATTCAGCGCGGGAGGGGGAGGCGCTTTATGTCTTTCTTGCAGGCATAGGGATCCGAACGCGCTGGAGCTGTCGGAGACAGCATGGAAGATTTTGCGCGTGTTTCTCGCAATCGATCTGAGAAGGCTCGGGAACATTGCGGTCCGCGATCGCACGAAAAAGGAACTGCAGCTTGCTCTCCGGCGATGGCTGGATACTCATCTAAACCTGAATTTGAAATCCCGAAACTTTCTCGATCAATTGGAGAAATACGGGGATTTGCTAGGCGAGCGGCCGATTCGGGCTAATCCGGAACGGGGTTCCGCGACGCCAGCCGCGGCTGAATCCGCGCCGGAAACCGGAGCGGAAGATGAAACGGTTTGACAGCGCACTTCCCTGTAGTTTAGAATGACATCATAATTTATATTTGTCTCGGTGAAAGAGAGAGTAACCGAATACCGTTGGGAACGAACAGCGAGCCGGGGATGGTGCAAGCCCGGAGTCACGGATCGGCGAAAGGCACTCTGGAGAGAACGGTTTGCGAAAGAGGAGGGTTTCCTTGACGTTTCGGCGGTTTATCCGCGTCGCGTCTCTGGGAAGCCAAGTAGGGTGGAACCGCGGGAACGTTCAGCTCCCGTCCCTATGTCTGCCAACGCGGGCGTGGGACGGGAGTTTTTTGACGTTCCAGGGCGCATTGAACGACTTGTATGTCCATATACAAAGAATTCGATTAAGGAGCGAACGAGATGAATTTTCAGCAAATGACGCTAACTCTGCAGCAATTTTGGGCAGAGCAGAAATGTATCGTCGTGCAGCCGTATGATACCGAGAAAGGCGCGGGTACGATGAACCCGATGACTTTCCTCCGTTCGATCGGCCCCGAGCCGTGGAACGTCGCTTACGTCGAGCCTTCGAGACGGCCGGCGGACGGCCGTTACGGGGAAAATCCGAACAGGCTTTATCAGCATCACCAATTCCAGGTGATCATGAAGCCTTCGCCGGACAACATTCAAGAGCTTTATTTGGAAAGCCTCAAACGGCTTGGCATAGATCCTCTTCATCACGATATCCGTTTCGTCGAGGATAACTGGGAATCTCCGACGCTTGGCGCCTGGGGGCTCGGATGGGAAGTGTGGCTGGACGGAATGGAAGTCACCCAGTTTACGTACTTCCAGCAAGTCGGAGGCATCGATTGTTTTCCCGTGGCGGTCGAGATCACGTACGGTATGGAACGTCTTGCTTCTTACATTCAGGACAAAGAGAACGTATTCGATCTAGAATGGGTCGACGGCGTATCTTACGGCGACGTATTCAAGCAGCCCGAATACGAACACTCCAAATATACTTTTGAAGTGTCGGACGCGGCGATGCTGTTCCAATTGTTCTCGACTTACGAGACGGAAGCGAAACGGGCGATGGAAGCCAATCTGGTGTTTCCCGCTTACGATTACGTGCTGAAATGCTCCCATACGTTTAACCTGCTTGATGCGCGCGGAGCGATCAGCGTTACCGAGCGTACTGGATATATTACACGCGTCCGCAATTTGGCCCGTCAAGTCGCGGCTACGTATTTGCAAGAGCGGGAGCGGCTGGAATTCCCGCTGCTGAAGAAAGGAGCGGCGAACAATGGCTAAAGACCTGTTGCTAGAGATCGGATTGGAAGAGGTGCCTGCCCGTTTCGTGCGCGCAGCAATGGCCCAACTGAAGGAAAAAACCGAAAAGTGGCTGAGCGACAGCCGCTTAACATACGAAGAAGTTAAAGCTTACGCGACTCCGCGCCGTCTTGCGGTACTCGTAACGGGAGTGGCCGATAAGCAAGCGGACATAAGCGAAGAGGTTAAAGGACCATCGCGCAAGATCGCGTACGACGAGAACGGCGGTTGGAGCAAACCGGCCCTCGGATTCGCGCGCAGTCAAGGCGTAGACCCGGATACGTTGTTCCTGCGCGAAGTCGGGGGCGTGGAATACGTATTCGCGAACAAAAGCAGCTTGGGCGTTGAAACGGCAGGTCTTCTGCCGGAGGCGTTGCCTGCACTGGTTACTTCTTTGACATTCCCGAAAAACATGCGATGGGGCGACCACGAGCTTCGTTACGTACGCCCAATCCGTTGGCTGGTGGCTCTCCACGGAACCGATGTCGTTCCTTTCGAGATCGCCGGCGTCGCTGCCGGCAGCACGACGCGCGGACATCGTTTTCTCGGAACGGATACGTCGATCGAGGAGCCGGGCGTTTACGTCGAACGGCTTCGCGCCCAGCAAGTGATCGTCGACGTGGAAGAACGCGAGAGCGCCATTCTGGAAGGCATTCGGAACCTGGCAGCGGAACGCGGATGGAAGATCGCCGTGAAGGAAGATTTGCTTGAAGAAGTTTTGTTCCTGGTCGAGACGCCTTCTGTACTGTCGGGATCGTTCGACGATTCGTTCCTGCAAATTCCGCAGGACGTGTTGATTACGTCCATGCGCGAGCATCAGCGTTATTTTCCGGTATTCGACGGCGACGGACGGCTGCTGCCGCATTTCGTGACCGTCCGCAACGGGGATCGCGCTTCGATCGACGTCGTGGCCAAAGGGAACGAGAAAGTGCTTCGCGCCCGTCTGTCCGACGCGAAATTTTTCTATGAAGAAGATAAGAAGCTGAAGATCGCGGATGCGCTCTCCAAGCTTGAGAATATCGTTTATCACGAAGAACTCGGCTCCGTCGCGGATAAAGTTCGCCGCGTACGCACCGTGGCCGATCGGATCTCCGCGCATTTGCGGCTGGACGAAGCTGCCCGGCAAGACGTCAGCCGTACGGCGGACATCTGCAAGTTCGACCTGGTATCGCAGATGGTTTACGAATTTCCCGAACTGCAGGGAATTATGGGCGAAGATTACGCGCGGATGGCTGGAGAACGCGAGAGCGTGGCGCGGGCGATCAATGAGCACTATTCTCCTCGCAACGCCGGGGATAAACCGGCCGCTTCGCTGATCGGAGCGATCGTGGGTATCGCCGACAAGCTGGATACGATCGCCGGATGTTTCTCCATCGGCATTATCCCGACCGGCTCGCAAGATCCGTACGCGTTGCGCCGCCAAGCGGCAGGTATCGTCAGCACTTTTCTCGCCCACGAGTTGGAGATTACATTGGACGATCTGTTCAACATTGCTCTCGATATTCATGCCGAGAGGGGATTAAAGCAGGAAGCATACGACGTCGCTAAGGACATGCAGGAGTTTTTCGTTCTGCGGGTCAAGAACGTGTTGTCCGATCAAGCGATTCGATACGATGTCGCGGATGCGGTGCTCGGAGCGGGCGTATCGGACATTCGCCGCACCTTGCTTCGCGCTCATGCGCTGCAAAATGCGACTTCGGAGAACGGCAAAGCAGAATTCCGTCCGGCGGTGGAGGCGTTTAACCGGGTATGCAATCTTGCGGCAAAAGCCGATTCCAAGCAAGTGGACGCGAATCTGTTTGCGGACGATGCCGAGAGAAAGTTATTCGAGGCTTGGCAGAAAGCCCATGCGGAATTCCTGAACGCTTCGACCGAGGCCGACTTGGCTGGGGCTTTAACCGCGCTCGCCTCTCTGAGCAATCCGGTGACGAACTTCTTCGAGGCTGTCATGGTTATGGCCGAAGACGAGGCGGTGCGCCGCAACCGTCTAGCCGTTCTCGCGCTGATCGCGGACGACGTGAAACAATTCGCCGACTTTTCTAAGCTGTCCGGCTAACACTAACGCAGGAGGTTGATGTTCATGCCGCAAGCGAGCGTAACCGTCTACGTCGTGTCCGATTCCGCGGGGGATACGGGAGAGCATGCGGTAAGGGCCGCGGCTGCCCAATTCCACCCGCTCTACATTCAGATCCGCCGGGCGGCATTTATTCAGACGCGGGACGGCATTGATTCCGTTCTCGCCGCGGCCCAAGCGGACAACAGCATCGTGTTGTATACGCTGGTCATCCCTTTTCTGCGAGATTACATGGTCGAGCAAGCCCGCCGATTGAAGTTGACGGCAATCGATCTGCTCGGTCCCCTCATCGACAACCTGGAACGGGTGCTCGGCCATGAGTCCAGGCATGAGCCGGGACTGAACCATGTGCTCGACGCCGATTACTTTCGCAAAGTCGAGGCGGTGGAATTCGCCGTGCGCTACGATGACGCAAGGGATGTTACCGGCATTCTTAAAGCGGATATTATTCTTGCGGGCGTATCGCGAACCTCCAAAACGCCGCTCTCGATGGTGCTCGCGCACAAAATGTTCAAAGTCGCGAACGTTCCGTTAATCCCGGAGCTTGTGCCGCCGAAGGAACTCTATCTTGCTTCGCCGAAAAAAGTCGTCGGACTTACGATCAATCCCGACGCTTTGAATGCGATTCGCAAGGAGCGCCTTAAGGCGCTCGGACTTCCGGATTCAGCTCCGTACGCCACATCAGAACGGATTGCAAGAGAATTGGAACACGCCAGACAAGTGATGGAGAAGATCGGATGTATCGTTATCGACGTCTCCAACAAGGCGGTTGAAGAAACCGCGAGCATGATCCTCGAACATTTTCAACGGTAACCATTCAGCGCAAAAGCCGCCGAGTCGAGCCAAAGAGAACCGTAAGGTTCTCTTTTATCGTATCTAAAAATGTCGAATAATGAGATATAAGAGGACTTTATGTCGAACATGCCACCAAAATTCAATAGATTACGTATTAATATAGGAAAGGTCGATTCGCTCCGCCGCGCTTCGTTTTCACTTCGAAGTTTCAAATTGGCAGATTTGGGAAACATAAATTTTGGCGGGGCAATGCAGGATTTTGGTTCCCTTTAGCGTATATAATATTACGGCAAACTTTGGCTGAATCGTGTGGTGATGTCGATGAGTGTCTCGCGCCGTCGTGTAGTGGTAGATGGCGACGCCTGTCCGGTAAAAGCGGAAATAGCCAGAGCGGTCCGAGCAAACGGCGCAACGGCGCTTCTCGTGTCCAGTCATGCCCATGTGTTGAAACCGGAGCCTTCTGTCGAAGTCGTGACGGTCGACGCCAGCGATCAATCTGCCGATCTGTATATCGCTAACGTCTTGACGAACAGCGATATTCTGGTCACGGGAGATTACGGGCTGGCCGCATTGGGACTAGCTAGGGGATCAGCGGTTTTAACGCCGAGAGGCAAAGAAATACGGGAGACCGACATCGAAGGGTTGCTCGAACAGCGACACTTCTCTGCGCGTCAACGGCGAGGCGGCGTTCGTACGAAAGGTCCACGTGCGTTTACCGAAGAAGACCGCGATCGGTTTCAACAAAAACTGACAACTCTGCTGAGGGGGATGCAGGAGATTCCCAACGTATAGTCGAATAGAACTACGTGCAAGAAAACGGCCGACGTCTGGCAAGCCGTTGGCTGGGATTGGCGCACAAAGGAATAAGGTGGGGTCATGAATTACGGAATGATACCGCAAGAGGTTATCGATGAGGTGCTTCGCCGTCATGAAATATCGGATACGGTAGGCAAGTACGTTCATCTGACCAAGAACGGGAAGTATTTGAAAGGGCTTTGTCCTTTTCATTCCGAGAAAACGCCATCCTTTACGGTAACGCCGGAAAAACAAATTTTTCATTGTTACGGCTGCGGTAAAGGCGGCAACGTCATTAAATTCATTATGGAGATGGAAGGGGAGTCGTTTCCGGAAGCCGTCAAGACGTTGGCTGAAGAAGCAGGCATCCCGGTCACTTGGTCGTCCGCAAGCGCGGAAGAACCTTCACCGTTCCAACGAGAGAAAAGAAATATTCTGGAAGCCCATGAGTATAGCGCGAAATTATACCATTATCTGTTGCAGAATCTGGAAATCGCAAAATCGGCCAAAGAATATTTGCTTGCCCGAGGATTAGGCGACGCTCTGATCGAGCAGTTCGGAATCGGTTATGCGCCGCCTAGATGGGATACGCTGGCCCAAGCATTGGACCGCAAAGGTTACGATGCTTCCGAGATGGAAACGGGCGGTTTGCTCTCGAAGAGGCAGGATGCCGAAGGGGTTGTCGACCGATTTCGTGACAGGATTATGTTTCCGATCCAGGATGCGAAAGGACAGACGATCGCTTTCGCGGGACGGCTTCTGTCAGACGGTCAACCGAAGTATCTCAATTCTCCCGAAACCGCGCTCTTTAGCAAAAGCCGAACTTTGTATCGCCTTCATGAAGCGCGCTCGGCGATCCGCAAAACGGGACAAGTCGTTCTGTTCGAAGGGTACATGGACGTCATTAAGGCCTGGTCCGCTGGCGTTCATAACGGCGTTGCCACGATGGGGACGGCGTTAACGAATGAGCATGCGGCTCTGCTTCGCAGATTCGCGGACGAAGTTATTTTATGCTACGACGGAGATGATGCAGGTCAGGCTGCCGCGCACAAAAGCATTCCGTTGCTGGAAACGGCCGGGTTCCGGGTCAGGGTTAGCGTGCTTCCGAACCGTCTCGATCCGGATGAGTATATCTCGGGTTACGGGCCCGAGCAGTTCGTTCGGGAAATGATCGAGGGAGCTGTTTCTGCGGTTAAATTTCAGCTTATATATTTAAGGAAATCCCATATACTCCTAGAAGAAGATGGAAGGATTAGGTATTTGCGTGATGCCGTCCGAGTCGTCGCCCGCAGGGATTCCCCAATGGAGAGGGAGCTTCTATTAAAGGAGCTGGCTCAGGAGTTCGGAGTATCCCTCGATACGCTGAAGCAGGAAAGCTTGGAGTTCAGGCAGCGGGAGAAATTGGAAGGCACAAGGGATATTCCTGCCGGATCGTGGAATAATGTATGGAATGGAAATAGCTTATCATCCAAGAATCCGCCGCTGGGAGCCGCGCACGTGAACGCGGAGCGCCAACTGCTCTCCTGGATGATGCAGGACAAAGACACCGCTTTACTTGTCCAGCAGAAGCTCGGAGATCGTTTTCACGTTGAGGATCATGCGGCTTTGGCTGCTTATTTATATGCATATTACGCTCAAAACGAGGATCCTGATGTCGGCAGATTCGTCACGATCTTGCAAGATGATCGCTTAGAACGAGTCGCCAGCGTTATCGCAATGATAGACATTCCGTTCGGTGAACGGGAGCTCGAAGATTGCATCCGAACGATCGGTCGCGCCACTCTCCTTAAAGAGGGCGAGCGGTTAACCGAAGAGCAGAATCGCGCACTGCGGGAAGGCGACAACGCGCGGGCACTACAATTGGGTATAGAGATTATCGCCCTGGAAAAGCAGCGCAAGACGTTGTAATGCGTTCGCTTCACAGGGAGGAGGGAGTCGGTAATGACAAACGATCAACACACCGGACTGGATACGGAATCGACACTGGAACAGGTTAAAGCGCAACTTATTGAACAAGGCAAGAAGAAATCTTCCTTGACCTATAAAGACATCATGGAGAAACTGTCTCCGTTCGATCAAGATCCCGAGCAAATCGACGAGTTTTTCGAACAGCTCGCGGATATCGGCATCGAAGTTTCCAACGATCACGATGAACTGGGCCGTAGCGGAAACGATGAAGAGGAACGCGACGAATTCAATTTCGATGACGATCTGTCTTTGCCGCCGGGCATCAAGATCAATGATCCCGTTCGGATGTATTTGAAGGAAATCGGACGCGTGCCTTTGCTTGGAGCGGACGATGAAGTCGAACTGGCGAAAAAGATCGAAATCGGCGGACCGGACGGGGAAGAAGCGAAAAAGAGGCTGGCCGAGGCCAACCTGCGTCTTGTCGTCAGTATCGCGAAACGTTATGTCGGCCGGGGAATGCTGTTTCTGGATCTGATTCAGGAAGGAAACATGGGCCTGTTGAAGGCGGTCGAGAAATTCGATTACGACAAGGGCTTCAAGTTCAGCACTTACGCGACGTGGTGGATCAGACAAGCGATCACGCGCGCGATTGCCGACCAAGCGAGAACGATCCGTATCCCCGTGCACATGGTAGAGACGATCAACAAGCTGATTCGGGTCTCCCGCCAACTGCTGCAAGAATTGGGACGCGAGCCTACGCCAGAGGAAATCGCAGAACAGATGGAATTAAGCGTGGATAAAGTACGTGAAATCATGAAGATCGCACAAGAGCCGGTATCTCTCGAAACGCCGATCGGCGAAGAAGACGATTCCCATCTGGGCGACTTTATTGAGGATCAGGAAGCACTCGCGCCTGCGGACGCCGCGGCGTACGAGCTTCTGAAAGAACAGTTGGAAGATGTGCTGGACACGTTGACCGAAAGGGAAGAGAACGTGCTCCGCCTTCGTTTCGGTCTGGATGACGGACGTACCCGTACGTTGGAGGAAGTCGGCAAAGTATTCGGCGTTACGCGTGAGCGGATTCGCCAGATCGAGGCCAAGGCGCTTCGCAAGCTTCGTCACCCGAGCCGGAGCAAACGTTTGAAGGATTTCCTCGAATAAAAAGAAAATAAATAATTGTAGGGCTGCTACAGAGACCTTGGCCGTTATGGTTGAAGGTCTTTTTGTTCAAATGGGCTGAGGAGGACCGCTCGTATGGCTGTGACGGATGAAGAGAAGCGCAATTTGATCGTAAAAGAAATCGAATCATGGCGCCGCAATAAGTTATTGCCGGAACAATATTGCGACTTTCTGCAGAATATCTATTTGGAGGATTTAGATGATCGTCCGAAAGGATTCGTCGGGAATGCCGTGAAAAAGATCGAGCAAGCATCCGGTAAGTCGTGGCTTCTTTCTTTTGGAATTTTTGCCTTGATTTGTTTTGTTGTACTTCATTTTAGCGCGTTTCCTTTTCTATTGCAAATATCCGTTGCTTGCCTTGTCACGTCAGCGTTTGCCGTTGTAGGCATCCGGATGAAAGAAAGGAATCCAACGCGAGGGCTGTTAACGCTGGCTGCGGGCATGGCTTTTATGATCGGAGTCGGATTCTCGATCGTCTGGAGCAATGGTTGGAGCGGGAGCTCCGGCCCGTTATGGCTTCTTGGCATCTGCGCGATCGTGTGGATCTGCGGGGGATTATGGCTGCGGCTCGCATTGCCGCAATGGTTGGGGTGGATATCCGCGATAGCGCTATACGCTCTGCTCCTGGCGCGGCATCTGCCGAATGCGTCGTTATTCGAAGTCCAGTTGTTCTGGATGCCTGCGTCGTTGCTGTTTTGCTGGTTAAGCTGGTTCCTGCACGTGCGAAACCAATCGGCCGGCACGGCCATGTTCGGCGCGGCCATCGTATTATGGTTTATGCCGGAAGTGTACTCCGCGATATATGGCATTCATCCAGAGTGGGTACAAATAGAAATCTTGATTAAAATATTAATCGCCGGAATCGGTATGTTCCGGTTACGAAAAAAATGGATGGAATGGGTTGCATAAAGATGAGAGAAGCGAAAGACGCCGAAGCGGTGTTGAAATTGTCCCGCCGCTTGTCAGCATTGGCTGAATGGGTTCCGCAAGGGGCCCGTTTCGCCGATATCGGGACGGACCATGCGCTGCTTCCGGTTTATTTGGCGAGTCAAGGCCGAATCGGATTTGCCGTCGCCGGAGACGTTCACGAAGGCCCGGTCAACGCCGCCAAGCGCCAAGTGGCCGAAGCAGGGTTGCAGGAAGTCGTTTCCGTCCGGCTAGGAGACGGAATGTCCGTCGTCGCGCCGGGAGAGGTCGATACGGTGACGATCGCCGGCATGGGCGGTAGCTTGATGGCCCGTATACTGGAGCAAGCCGGGGAGCGGTTAGATGGAGTAAGGACACTCGTATTGTCGCCTCACGTGGCGGAAAACACGGTCAGGTATTGGCTAGCGGATCACAGCTATCTCATATCCGATGAGAAGCTGCTTGAAGAAGACGGAGTCATCTATACGTTGATTCGCGCCGAGTACGAGAACGATCCGCAGGAGGTCCAAGCCGCTCGTGATCGACTTTACGATGAGCTGCTGCTTGCGCCGTCGTTACCGAAAATATCGCTCGGACTTGTCTATGAAATGGGGCCGCTCTTGCTCAGAAACCCGTCCGAGGAATTCCATCGGAAGTGGGAGCAGGAAATCGCCAAACGCGAGCGCGTTATTTTGCAGCTTAAGCATGCGACGGTCCCGGAGGCGGCGGAGAAAGCCGCGGAATGGGAAGAAGACGTCAAAGAAATTCGGGAGGTGCTAGCATGTTTGCGCGCGGAGAAACGATCCTCCAACTGATGGAAAAGCTAGCCCCTAAACATTACGCCGTACCGGACGATAAGATCGGACTGCAAGTCGGCTCGGCGGCGAAGGAAATGCGGCGCGTCCTGGTCACGCTCGATGTTACGCCTGCCGTCGTGGAAGAAGCGGCGGAGCTCGGCGCGGAGCTGATCATCGCCCATCACGCGGTGATCTATCGGCCGCTCGCCCATCTTCGTACGGATACGCCCGCAGGCGCCCTCGCGGCTGATCTATTGCGCAAAGATATCGCGGTTTATATCTCGCATACGAATCTCGATACGACAGAAGGCGGCGTCAATGATTGGATGGCGGAAGCGCTTGAACTGACCGGCCGGGACGTCTTGGAAGAAGTGCATACGGATCAGTTGTATAAGCTGGTTGTGTTCGTGCCCGAATCCCATCATAAAAGAGTCCGAGATGCCATCTTCGCCGCAGGCGGAGGATGGATCGGCAATTATAGCCACTGCAGCTTTAATATCGAAGGGACAGGCACTTTCCTGCCGCGGGAAGGCAGCGAACCGTTCCTAGGCAAGCAAGGCGAGCTGACCGAGGCGAAAGAAATTCGCCTGGAGACGATCGTGCCGCTCAGCGTCCGGAAGAAAGTCGTGTCGGCGATGCTTAAGGCTCATCCGTACGAAGAGGTCGCTTACGACCTGTACAGTATCGACTTAAAAGGCCGCTCTTTCGGGCTCGGCCGGGTCGGCAAGCTAAAGGAAACGGAAAGCTTGGATCAATTCGCCGAAAGAGTGAAAAAGGCATTCGACGTGCCGTTCGTCCGCATGGTCGGGGACGGTTCGAAGCCGATCCGCAAAGTCGCCGTGCTCGGCGGTTCGGGAGCGAGATATATTCGTCACGCGATTTTCGCCGGAGCGGATGTGCTCGTTACGGGCGATATCGATTTTCATTCCGCGCAAGACGCGCTGGCGGCTGGCATGTCGATCATCGATCCCGGCCACCACGCGGAGAAGATTATGAAACCCAACCTCGCGAATTGGCTTGCCGAGCAACTGAAAGAAAAAGGATACGCGACGGAAGTGTTCGCTTCCCGCATCGACACGGAGCCTTTCCAGCTTCGTTGATCGTTGTGGAGATATACGAATAGATGGTTTGAAACGATGAATGTGCGTCAGTAGTCCGGCGAAACCGAGTTTGGCGTCGCTAGTCCCATTTTCGCCATCGATTCCCGTTTGCTATCGTGGAAGATTCGCGTTATACTATTCGTTACAAACCGGAAAGTTTGACAGACAATCGCTGGCGGCTTCGCGCCGCGAGAGGAAAGTCCGGGCTCCGCAGGGCAGGATGCTGGATAACGTCCAGTCAGCGCGAGCTGAAGGATAGGGCCACAGAAATGGACCGCCGATGGCTGCTTAGGCAGATCAGGCAAGGATGGAACCGTGGTGTAAGAGACCACGAGGGGCACTGGCGACTTTGCCCCTGGTAAACCCCATCTGGAGCAAGACCGAGGAGAACGCGGGAGCTTCGCGCTTCAGCCCTTGCCCGGGGTGCGTTCGGGTTGGTCGCTTGAGCCGTATAGCAATGTGCGGCCTAGAAAGATGATTGTCGCTTCAACCGTGGGAGGACGCTTCGAGCGCTCCGTTCTGACCACGAGAAGTACAGAACCCGGCTTACGGCAAACTTTCCGGCCTACTTACTTTATAATGTAAAAAAGGCATTTCAGATCTTTTCTGAAAATGCCTTTTTTTGTGGGCAAAAGTCGAAGAATTACTCGAAATCATCGAGCAACCTACTCGCCATCCGAGTACGCATTGTCAATGACCTGCATTTAACCGTTCCAGTTCCTTGCGTACTCGCTGCGGGAAAAGCTGCAAGGACGTTTGGGCACCGTTGGCCGTCTGCAGCGCCGATCTGACATCGATCATGCCGTAGCCGAATTCGATGTCTTTGCCGCTTTTCCCCAGATCCTTGGCTGAACGTCGCATGACGTCCATCACTTCTTCGTTGCTTAACCCCGGATTGGCGGCGCGTACCAAAGAGGCAAGCGCGGCTACGTGGGGAGAGGCCATCGACGTGCCGGACAAAGCGGCATAGCGGCTGCCGGGGTAAGTGCTCGGAATCGAACTGCCGGGCGCGGCCACATCGATATAATCGCCGTAGTTCGAATATTCGGCCCGCGCTTCGTTGGGATCTGTCGCGGATACGGCGAGCACTTCCGGGTAAGCGGCAGGATAACCGGGCCTTTCCGTATTGTCGTTACCGCTGGCGGCGACAAGCACGACTCCATGCTCGTATGCATATTTAATCGCATCGTGGAGAAAGTCGGCTTGGGCGTAGTTGCCCAGGCTCATATTGATGACGTGCGCGCCATGGTCCGTCGCCCAAATAATGCCCTCCGCAACGGAGTAGGTAGACCCCGCGCCCGAACTGTCCAACACTTTAACTGGCATGACTTTCGTATACCAGGTCATTCCAGCTACGCCTTCATTATTATTGACGTCCGCGGCGATGATGCCCGCAACGTGCGTGCCATGACCGACATCGTCTTCCGGCGCGGCGGAAGGATTGACGATGTTCGTTCCCGGGACCAGTCGGCCTTTCAGATCCGGATGGTCGGATTGCACGCCGGTATCGACCACGGCGACGATAATATCCTTGCTTCCTTTCGAAATCTGCCAGCCGATTTCGGTCGAGATGTCGGGCAGATTCCACTGATACTCGGCATAGAGCGTGTCGTTGGGAACGATAACCCCATTTTCCTCGTTCGTTGCATTCGGGCGTATTCCGCTAGTCGGGAGATCGTTGGTTAAATACAAGTAGTGGGGCTCCACGAATACGGGATGCCATTTCTCCAGGAAATAAGCTTTTAGATGCATCGTCTGGTGTTTTTTGGAACGGAACACATAGATGTTCCTCGTATGCTTGACGACCGTCAAATCGAGCTCTTTGCGCAGCTGCAGCAACTGTTTCTGCGTCAGCGGCTCACGGAACTTAACGACGATCTCGTCGACGGCGTAATGGCTGGCGTTCCCGTTATCTTCTCCGGTGCGCACCGTCGTGTCCGTATGCGTGCCGGGAACGACGGATTCGATCCGGTAGCGCCCTTCCGCCGGATAAGGAATGAGCCGCATGTTGCGGCGCTGATGCCGTTCTACCGCCTGAATGACGTCCGTAGACACGAGCGCAATAATATGTTCCTTGGCGGAAGACGAGCGCTCGGACATGACGAAATAGCTTTTGCCGGCAACCGGGAAAACGGGAGTGGAGAAGCGGGCTTCTTTGTTCGAGTCCGACCGGGCTTTATCCAGATAAGGCTTTGCCTTGCTCATAAGATCGGCCGATGGTTTACCCGCGGTTTGTTTGCGACCCGAGTGCGACCACTCCAAATACAAAATCTCGGGATGCGCTCTGAGCAAATTATTAAGCGGTTGATTCGTCGAAGCATTGCGCGTCGGGGACTTATCATTCAAGAAATTGCGAATGTCTCTGGCAACCTGGGCGCGGGATAACCGTTCCGTCGCTTCCATGTCTCTTCGGACGGTTTGATGCTTGTAAGTCGCTTCCCTCACTGCGGGATGTTGCGCTTCATCATGCCCCGCGGGAGGCTGCGTTCGGTGAAAAGGGTTCAGGGGCGGGGGCAGCAAAGGGAACGCGAATAGAACGACGGCAAAAACGAACAAGACTCCAATCCAAGCATAACGGCGCAAGGTAGACCTCTCCTTTTACATCCCGAGAAGGGAGCTATTGTCATTAGGATGAAGGGGCGGGGATAAAAATATACGGCGCATTTTTCCCTTGCCAGTACCGTTCGATTCGGATTTATGGTACGATAACATTTATCACGATAGGCTTCGGGCACAATTGGAAAGGGGAACTTCGCATGGCAACCACCAATCTTAAATCGCTTGCCGAGTCCAGCAGAGAAAAATTAAAGGCGGCAATCGATCCGATTGAACAATTCCTTAATCACAATGCGTTGGAGCAACTTACTCAAGACGATAACTCGGATAACGTCGGATTTTATACTGGATTATTATCCGATTTGCGACATTTGCTCGTCTTCTCCGAAGTGGCGTACGAGAAGCTGGGCGCTGTGCTCAGACGTCCTAACTTCGATAACGATCTCGCCGAACGCGCATTATATGAAGTGTATCATCATGGCGTCAATTCCTTTTTCTACCCGAAAAATGAATGTTATTCCGAGGATGGCCGATACGCGTATACGGGACAAGATGCGATTCGCTTCCGTATGAAGCCGGTGCGCGCGGCGCGCGACATCATATTGAACATCGCTCGCATATACGAAGAACTTCGCGACGATCTCGCTTATTACGAGAGCGATTACTTAACGCATCGCCGCATGCAGAAACAATCGAAATAACAAATATGGTTTGAACCTCCGCCCCGCTGTCCGCATACCCTCTAATCTCGGGTACACAATAGGACAGGGGGTGATTTTATGCCGAATGGCGTAGCTTGCAGCGTGAGCAATTGCAGTTTCTGGAAGCAGGGAAATGCCTGCGGAGCGTCGGAAATCACGATCGAGGTGGATCAGCACTCGAACCGCCGTTGGAACGAAGAGTTCGCGGAGGAATTCGAATCGCATCACGACAAGGCGCAAACTTCATCCGTTACTTGTTGTTTGACGTTTCAGCCGAAACAGGGCAAATAGGACTTTCGTCGCGAAAATCCTTTTTGGGTCGGGACTAGCAGATTTCCTGTCAGTTGTTGTACAATAAGATCAACGAATGCCACTATGACTAACGGGAGCTAACCGACGTGAATGTAACGACGGATCCGCGCATTATGAAGCAAATGCTTCTTACGCAATGGATGACCGAATTGAATCCGTTAAGCCGCAAAGATAAAGATAATCCGACGAGCGAGAGCGGTTTGTTTGATTTGTTGCTCAACCAATATTCAACGTCGGCTTCTTCGGAATCGGCGCGAAACGGAACGATTTCCCTCGGTGCGCTATCCATGACTTCGAACTCTTGGGGCGGAGCGCTATCTTTCGATACCGGCTCGTCCTCGGCGTTCGACGATTTGATCGCCGAAGCGGGAGCCAAATACGGAGTAGATCCGGCGCTCATTAAAGGCGTTATCCAATCGGAATCTTCTTTTAATCCTTATGCCGTATCTTCCGCCGGAGCCAAAGGCCTCATGCAATTGATGGACGATACCGCTCGCGGTCTTGGCGTCGGCAATCCGTTCGATCCAGCGCAGAATATCGATGGAGGAACGCGATTCTTATCGTATCTGCTGCGCAAATACGACGGCAATGTATCGACGGCATTGGCTGCGTATAACGCGGGTCCGGGCCGAGTCGATCGACTCGGTATCGCGAACGATCAAGACGTGAACGAGAATCTTCATAAGCTGCCGTCGGAAACGCAAGGTTATATTCGCAAAGTATTAGACGCGAGCAACCGGTGGAGCATCTGACGATCGCGTCGCTAGCAAACCGTTTTTGCGAAAGAGATGCAGAAAAAGGATCAGGACGGGGCGCCGTTGGCGGAGCCCGTCTTTGGTCCTTTTATTATGATTCATTCCGAATGGAGTACGGTCATGAAAACCTATTATTTCGATCATTGCGCTTCTTCGCCGATGTTGCCGAGGGTTGTTGAGACGATGACCGAGCTGATGAAGCTGCAGTACGCGAATGCGTCGGCTCTTCATCGTTCTGGAGTCGAGGCAATGAAGCTTGCGGATCGAGCCCGTTCTAGCGTGGCGGAACGAATGGGCGCGTTGCCGCAAGAAGTCGTTTTCACTTCCGGCGGGACGGAAAGCAATAATCTGGCGATCAAAGGAGCCGTGAACAAAGCGGCCAGAACGATCAAGCATGTGATTGTCTCCGAGGTCGAGCATGCATCTGTCTACGAATGCGCTCGGCAGTTGGAAGCGGAAGGCGTTCAATTGACGGTGTTGCCCGTCGACGAATCGGGTAGAGTCGATCCGAACGATGTCGCTCGAGCGATCAAAAAAGAAACCGTGCTCGTAAGCGTCATGCACGTGAATAACGAGACGGGGACAATTCAGCCGATCCGCGAGATCGGAGAAATCGTCGCCGGACATCCGCATGTCAAGTTCCATGTGGACGGCGTTCAAGCAATCGGCAAAGTGCCTATCGATTGGAAGCGGTGGGGCGTTCATCTATATACGGGATCCGCGCACAAGTTCGGCGGTCCCAAAGGAGCGGGTTTTCTGCTCGTGAAAGACGGAGTCGAACTGAAACCGCTGTTCGGCGGAGGCAATCAAGAGCAAGGCCTCCGATCGGGAACGCTTAACGTTCCGGCCATCGTCTCAATGTCTCAAGCGCTGAGGTTAACCATGGAAAGCCAGAACGAAAGAAGACAGCGGATGTACGCGATGAAGCGCCGGCTTCAAGACATCGTCGCGAAGATTCCGGAATTCGTCGTTAACGGAATTCCAACCGATGCGGTCGATCCCGAAACGCTTGCCGCTCCGCACGTCGTGAATATTTCGTATCCTGGCATGCGTCCGGAAGTGATGATTCATATGCTCGAGACTCAGGGCATTCTCGTGTCAACGCAATCGGCGTGTTCTTCCAAAACCTTGCAGCCGAGCCGCGTCCTTCTTGCCATGGGACATAACGCGGAGAGAGCTTCGGGAAGCCTTCGCATCAGTTTCGGCGATGAGCACGGAATGGAAGATATCGAAATATTGGGTGAGAGGCTTGTCCAGGTCGTATCCAGTCTGAAAACGTTGGAGAGGAACATGAAATGAAATACGATCTCGTAATTGTCAGATTTGGGGAAATCGTAATTAAAGGGCGCAACCGCAATCGTTTCGAGACGATGCTGCTTACCCAGATCAGAATGGCGCTGAAGTCGATGCCTGCGCTCGAATTCGTAAGAAGCTACGCCCGCGTTTATATCCGTCTAAACGGAGAGAGCTACGAACAAGTCGCCAAGCGCTTGAAGGACATATTCGGCATCATGAGCTTCAGCCCGGTTATCGGCGCGGAACTTGATCTGGAAGCGATTCGCGAAAGCTCGCTTAATCTGATCCGAGGCTTAAAAACACCGCCGGCGACGTTTAAGGTTTCTGTTAATCGCGGTTGGAAGCAATTCCCCCACAATTCCGTGGAGATGAATCATCTTGTCGGCTCGCACGTGCTGCGTAATACGCCGGATCTGAAGGTGAACGTTCGTACCCCGGACGTGGAACTGAAGATCGACATTCAGCGCGATAATGCGTATATCTACTGCGAAGTAGAGAAAGGAGCAGGCGGCTTCCCGCTCGGGATGAACGGCAAAGCGATGCTGCTTCTCTCCGGGGGGATCGACAGTCCGGTCGCGGGTTGGATGGCGATGCGCAAAGGGCTGAAGATCGAGGCGGTACACTTCCACAGCTATCCGTTCACGAGCGAGCAGGCGAAGGAAAAAGTCGTTACATTGGCGAAGCGGCTTGCTTATTACGGCGGGAAAATAAAGCTGCATCTCGTTCCTTTTACGGAAATCCAGACCAAACTCGCCCAATCGGGCCACGATAACCTCATCATTACGCTCATGCGTCGCTGCATGCTCCGAATCACGGAACGGCTTGCCGAGCAGAACGGCGCGCTGGCGATCGTTACGGGGGACAGCTTGGGCCAAGTGGCGAGCCAGACGCTCGGCAGCATGAACGTGATCGGGCGGGTGTCTTCGTTGCCGATGCTTCGTCCGCTCGTCATGATGGACAAGCAGGATATTATCGAGCATGCCGAGAAAATCGATACTTACAAGACCTCGATATTGCCTTATGAGGATTGCTGCACGCTGTTCGTTCCGAAATCGCCGGCCATCAATCCGAATTTGAATATCGTCGAGCGTGCCGAAGCCTATATGGGCAGCGAACTGGATCGTTTGATCGATGAAGCGGTGCAAGGAACGGAAGTTGTTGTGCTCAAGGAAGACGGAATCACGGATTCCGCGGAACAAAGCCAGAAGGAAGACGCTTGGTTCTAATCGACTGCCGCGAAACGCGAATTAAAGCGTTTCGCGGCTTTTTTCACATATCAGAATAAATTTACTGCCTTATTTCAGAAAAGTTCATCGCACTAGGGGTGGTGCAGGATTCCGATCGAATGGACGGCGGGGATCCGGACGAACTCCCCTGACGGGAGCGTGCCAGCCACGATTTGTTCGATTCCCGAGTGAATAGTGATAAAAAACATCGTACTTTCGCCTCGAGGGGCGCTGGTGGGGAGCAAGTACGATGAAAAACATCGCTATAGGAGCGTGCCAGCCACTGTTTGTTCGATTCCAGAGTGATTAGTGTTGAAAAACATCGTACTTTCGCCTTGTGGGACTCCGGTGAGGAGCAAGTACGATGAAAAACATCGCTAAAGGAGCGTGCCAGCCACTTTTTGATGCTCACGACCGTCAGGACGAACTCTCCTGACGGTTTTTCTTAGAAGTCAGCGAAGGTTGGTTCGTACCGCGCCGTTCGCGCCGCGCTCGAATCGCGTTCGTCCATATGCCTGCCACGATAATCAGAACGACAAGCGCGACAATAAAAATCCAATCGAACACGGGATTATCTCCGAAAAAAACCTTGAATTCCTCTTCGTGCGTGATCATTTTGGCGGCCGTGTAGGCGAGAACGCCGGATCCCGCATAAATAATCCACGGATATTTGCCAAGCAACCTAATAAATAAAGCGCTGCCCCAGACGACGATCGGAACGCTGATAATGAGTCCCAGAATGACGAGAAAATAATCTCCGTGCGCAGCCCCGGCAACCGCGATGACGTTGTCCAGACCCATGGCTGCGTCCGCGATAATGATCGTGCGTACTGCTGCCCAGAGCGTCGAACCGGCTTTAATGTCTCCGTGCGCATTTTCCTGCACGAGCAGCTTATAAGCAATCCATAACAGCAGCACGCCTCCTACAGCGAGGATGAACGGTATTTTGAGCAGCGAGACGACGAGCATAGTCGCGACAACACGGATCAGTACCGCCCCGGCGGTACCAAACCATACGGCTTTTCTCTGGCTTTCCTTGGGCAAGCTTCTGGCCGCGAGTCCGATGACGATGGCGTTATCTCCCGCGAGCAATAGATCGATAAATACGATCGTCAGCAGTATGGACCAGAAATCGATGCCAAGCAGATCCCAACCGAACAGTTCCATAATGGATCCCTCCCATTCGAATTCAGGCAGTAATACGTCCGATTAAAAAAAACGGTTCAAAAAAATGTACTCTCATATCTGCGCCTGCTTGTACATAAAACAGGTATGTGGGGGTGCGCGTATGGATGCGATGGAAACATTGCTCGTTTTTCTGGAGATCGTGATGATCAATTTGCTGTTAAGCGGCGATAACGCCGTCGTGATCGCGATGGCGGGGCGCAGGCTGCCGCCGGAGCAGAGAAGGCGGGCCGTATGGTGGGGCGCCGCCGCGGCTATCGTTCTCCGCTGCGTGCTTACGCTTGGAGCGATCGCGCTCCTGAACGTTCCGTATTTGCAAACCGCGGGAGCGTTCCTGCTTTTCGTCATTGCCTACCAGCTGCTAGCCGATAAGAAAGATAAGGCCGAGCATTCTCGCGCGGCCAGCACGCTCGCCGGAGCGGTATGGACAATCGTTGTGGCCGATTTCGTCATGAGCCTAGACAACGTTCTGGCCGTCGCGGCCGTCGCGAACGGAGATACGATACTGCTTATTATCGGGATCGTCATGAGCATTCCGATCATTATTTGGGGAAGCTCTTTTATCATGCGAATGCTCGATCGCATGCCGGGACTGTTGTACTTGGGCGGCGGATTGCTCGGATATACCGCGGCGGAAATGGCGCTCGGGGATCCGGCTTGGAAATCTTACGCCCACCTGTTGACGTTCGAAGCCGAAAAGCTGATCCCGATCATGGCTGTTGCCATCCTTCTAGTCATTGCTTTGTGGATGCGCAAGAAAAGCCAAACCGAGTAAAAATTCCGACAAATGAAGTCTTTAGGGAAATTTTGTTTCCTTGAACTAGTTTTTTCACCCGACTTCCATTAAACTATAGAAAAAGATACTGCGTTCATTTATCAGGTCGCGGTGCGAAGAGTATGGGATGAAGTGGGGGAGCCATCGTGAACAGACAATCCGCCGCAGTCGGAATCGGTGTCGTGGCTGTGGGATTGATAATTCTTCTAGGCAAATTAGGTGTTTTTTCGGTTCTTAGCGCTATTTTTTGGCCTCTATTTATATTGATTCCCGGCGTGTTGCTGCACGTTCTCTATTTCGGACGCATGGTGCCGTCGGTCGCATTGATTCCTGCGGGCATTCTAACCGTCGTTTCGGTGATTTTGCTCATCGGCAACTGGTTTGGCTGGGGATTAATGAAGTATATGTGGCCGCTATTCCCGTTTGCGGTCGCGGTCGGTTTGTATGAGTATTACGTATTCGGATTCAGCCGCTCCAAACAGATGTGGCTAGCTTCCGTCGGGCTCGCCGCGATATCTCTGCTGCTATTTTGCATGACTTTATTATGGACCTGGGGGATCTATTTACTAGCGGCCGTATTGATTTTGTTCGGGGTATGGCTAGTCATCCGCCGTCCGAAAGCTTGGTGAATTTGCGCAATTCGTTCACAAATTTGTTGGCTTTTCAATGAACGTAGCGTATAATAGAAGGGATGAGGACCAGCGAATGCTTTCAGTTTCGTGCTGCGTCGTTCGTACCGGTGATGCTTATTAACGTCGGCCTCGTGTCGACGTTTTGTTTTGTGGTTAAAGTGAACCCGACGGAAAACGGAATTATCTTCCCGCGGGGATCGCATATAAACAGAGAATAACAAGGAGTGGAACTATGCATTCAAGAGACAAAATTCGCAACATCGCAATCATTGCCCACGTTGACCACGGCAAAACGACTTTGGTCGACCAATTGCTTCGCCAATCGGGAACATTCCGCGACAACGAACAATTGCAAGAACGCGCAATGGACTCGAATGACATCGAACGGGAACGCGGCATCACGATTCTGGCTAAGAATACGGCTATTAATTACAAAGACACGTTAATCAATATCGTGGATACGCCCGGACACGCCGATTTCGGCGGCGAGGTGGAGCGGATCATGAAAATGGTCGACGGCGTTCTCCTTGTCGTCGATGCGTTCGAAGGCTGTATGCCTCAGACGAAATTCGTTCTTCGCAAAGCGCTACAGCAAGGCCTTACGCCGGTCGTAGTCGTCAACAAGATCGACCGTCCGGCAGCGCGTCCGGCCGAAGTTATCGACGAAGTGCTCGAACTGTTCATCGAGCTTGAGGCTTCCGACGATCAATTGGAATTCCCAGTCGTCTACGCGTCGGGATTAAACGGCATCGCGGGCAATTCGCCGGACGATCTGAAAGAGACGATGGAACCGTTGTACGAAATGATTCTCGACCGTATTCCTTCGCCGAAGGAAAACCCGGACGAGCCACTGCAATTTCTAGTTACGCTTCTTGACTATAACGAATATTTGGGACGGATCGCGATCGGTCGCGTGAACCGCGGTCGTATCCGTCAAGGACAAGTCGTCGCCGTGATCGATCGGGAAGGCGCGGTTAAGCAAGCCCGGATCGAGAAGCTGTTCGGCTTCCAAGGACTGAAGCGCATCGAGGTCGAGGAAGCGGCTGCTGGCGATATCGTCGCCATCGCCGGCTTGAAGGAGATCAATATCGGGGAGACGATCGCCGATCCGGCGAATCCGGAAGCTCTGCCTGTGCTTGCGATCGATGAGCCGACGCTGCAAATGACGTTCCTCGTCAACAACAGCCCGTTCGTCGGACGTGAAGGCAAGTGGGTTACTTCCCGCAAGCTGCGCGAGCGGTTGTTCAAGGAAATCGAAACCGACGTCAGCTTGAGAGTCGAAGAGACGGATAGCCCTGACGCATTCGTCGTCAGCGGCCGCGGTGAGCTTCATCTCGGTATTCTGATCGAGAACATGCGCCGCGAAGGCTTTGAACTGCAAGTTTCCATGCCTGAAGTTATCATGAAAGTCGTCGACGGCGTCAAATGCGAACCGATCGAACGTCTGCTTATCGACGTACCGGAGGAAAGCATGGGAGCGGTCATGGAGAGCCTCGGCACGCGTAAAGCCGAGATGGTCAACATGATCAATAACGGCAACGGCCAGGTGCGTCTGGAATTTTTGATTCCCGCGCGCGGCTTGATCGGCTACCGGACGAACTTCTTGACGTTGACTCGCGGATACGGCGTCATGAACCACGCTTTCGACAACTACGGACCGGTAATTAGCGGCCAAGTCGGCGGACGCCATCAAGGCGTTCTGATCGCCAGCGAGACGGGCAAATCAACGATGTACGGCATGTTGTCGGTCGAAGACCGCGGCATTTTGTTCCTCGAGCCTGGTCTCGATGTCTACGAAGGGATGATCGTCGGCGAGCATACCCGCGATACCGACATCATCGTTAACATTTGTAAAGAAAAAGCGTTGAACAATATCCGTACGGCCAATAAGGAAGATACGGTCAAGTTGAAATCTCCGCGCTTGATGTCGCTTGAAGAAGCGCTCGAATACTTGAACGACGACGAGCTTTGCGAGATTACGCCGAAGAGCATCAGACTCCGCAAAAAAGTGTTGAACAAGAGCGAGCGGGACAGAGCCGAAAAGCAACGCCGTGTAGCGGCAGAGTCCGGCGTATAACCGTACGGAATCGTCTAAGGGGGGATTTTCATGCAGATGTGGTTCCACGACCATCCGGTCATCTCCTATCTGCTCATCGTCGCCTGTACGATCTATATTTTCAATTCCGTATTCAGAATGGGGAAGCTTCCCCTTCTGAAAGAAATTCTCGTTCACGTTGTATTGGCGATTGGTTGCTTGGTACTGCTCCTGCTGCAGCTTGACAAGCTTCCGATCATCCAATGCATGGCCGTCGCGGTAGCGATGATGGCCTTGCTGAGGATGCGCCAAATGTACGATAAGCGCAAAACCTATCGCAATAACAAAAAGGACAGCTCTTCAAGGGTCAACTAGTTATTGTCGCAACAAACAACGTTTCCCTTGGGAGAGGAGTAAACGCTATGTCGCTTATGGATGCGCTATTCTACTGGCTGCAGATGAAGATGATCCTGGCCGCCCGTCCGGAAGACGGAGCGGCACGGGAGACTCTTGCTTTTTTCGCTGGAATTTTGTCGGAAGATCACGAACTGGCGACTTTCGACGTCAGCTCCGAGGAAGCGGGAAAAGTATATGTAACCTATACGAAAACGGATGGTTCGGTCCGAACCGTGTGGTTCGATCAGGAAGCCGTACAACAACTGAATCGTGATATGTTCGGGCAGCCGAACGAGGAGGAAACGCTGTCCGGCGTAGAGGATGAGGAGGATACGGTTTGAGTCAGGATACACCATTGCCTTCGCGAAATAAAAACCGCGCTCCGGCGCCTAAAGCTTCGAAGCCAGGAAAGAAGAAATTCCGTTGGGGAAGATTCTTCTTTATTTTGCTGGGCGTCATCATTCTGGCGTTGGTTGCCTATGTCGGGTATTTATATATCGTCGGAGACAAAAATTTGACGAAAATCGCCAAGCCTGAAGAAGGCAACGGAGCCATCGTGATTCCAGCGGAAGAACGGGCACAGGTGAAGCCGATCTCCCTGACGCTTCTCGGACTGGACACTCGCAGCGAGACCGGAAGCATGAATACCGATGTCATGATGGTGGCGGCATTTAATCCGGTGACCAAAACCGCGACGGTCGTATCGATTCCGCGCGACAGCGATCTAAACCTGGATGGGTACAAGAAGCACAAAGCGAACGCTTATTATGCCGCGTTCTATATGAACGGGCGCAATAAGGAGAAGCTCGAGAAGGACAAGCTCGTCGGATATGCGCGGGACGAGACTCGGCTTATGCTCTCCAAGTTTTTCGATATTCCGATCGATTACACGGCCGTGCTCGATTTCCAAGGCTTCGTGGACGTCGTGGACGCGCTCGGCGGCGTAACGGTAACCGTCGATAAAGATATGCGGTATATCGATTCCGTCGACGGCACGAACATCGATCTGAAGAAAGGCGAACAGCCTCTCAAAGGAGAGCAGGCACTCGGTTTCGTCCGTTACCGTAAATCGAACCACAACCGCGGGTTCAAGCCGACGGCCGAATCCAGCGATTTCGAGCGCAACGAAAGGCAAAGCCAAGTACTCGGTGCGATTACGGATAAGCTGAAATCTTTCAGCAGCATCTCAAAGGTCGACGACATTTTGAACGCCGTCGGCGACAACATAAGAACGGATATCCCGAAAGCTCAGATCGAGAATATCATCGCGACTTACTTCGGCATTAATCGATCGGATATCCGATTTATTCCTCTCCCGGGCACTTGGAAAAGTCCTTACGTCTACTTGGACGAGGACAAGCTGAAAGATGCGAAGAAGGCGCTCGCGGAGGAGTTAAATCCGGAGGGTCGACCTGCTGCCGGCGAGGACTCCGCATCGTCTCCGCCTTCGCCCCAATGATACGGCAGTGGCGGACCTAACGCGAGTCCCGTTGGAATCAGAACTTCGTTATGGTATACTAACATCAGTAAACCTCTTAGGAGGGCTGCTGATGACAGCAATGAATTTTACTTTAATCGCATACGTTCGGACCGACCGCTCGGGTTCCTGTTCCCAGCGGGTTGCGGTCATGAGAAAAGCCCAGTGACTTCCACTGGGCTTTTTGTCATTTTTCGAGCTGTTGCTGAGGGGGTGTCCCCGTATCCTCCGGAGTTTTCGGAGGAATGATGTTCCGCGGGATTTGCGGAACGAGACGACCGACGATATCGGCGAGCTCTTCGGCAAAACCGGAGATCGGACGGCCGTTCATCATGTCGGCGCGGATTTCGCGAAGCCGTTGGCCCATATCGATATCCGCGGTTACGAGCGCGTCGACGCCATAAGGATCTTTGCGTAAAGCCTCGGCGACGGCATACTTGGTCGTCCCGACTTGGGTGCGCTCCATCTTCTCGTCGACGTCGATGCCGACGATCGCGTAATTACCGAAGACGACGCAGTTGGCGTTCTGAACGCCTTCCACGCTGCGGGCGAGCGATTCCAGGTGGGCGGCAACGTTTACCGGAGCGCCTTCGTTAACGTTCGGTGTACCGTCCAACGCTTGCGCGCGCGGCCCGTTGCCTACGGGTGGCGGGGCCGCCTGTTTGTTGCCGCAGCCAGCCAAACCGAGCGACAGCATGAGGATCATCACGGTTGCGGTCGCGCAAGTTGCGATTTTGGACTTTTTCATAGATGTTCACCACCCTGATATGGAGGGATGCCCGGATCAACCGATGTGGACCGTAACGGTCCACGACGTTCGGTAAATCTCAGGAAAAGCTTGCGATGCTCATATTGTTTCCCTGTCGCGCGGCCGATATGTAACTAAATGCTTTGGAGAAATTTGAGCGAAATCCGAGTTCGCCCAAATTCAAACCGGGAGGGAAACCCTATGCGTAAAATTTATGTTCTGGACACGAATGTGCTGCTGCATGATCCGCTCTCCTTGTTTGCTTTCGACGACAACGAAGTGATCATTCCCTCCGTCGTATTGGAGGAAATCGACTCCAAGAAGCGGCTTGCCGACGAAATTGGGCGCAATGCCCGCAACATCTCGCGGGAGCTTGACGATATCAGGGCGCAGGGACAGCTTCATGCCGGAGTACCACTCCCGAGCGGAGGGCTGCTTAAAGTAGAGATGAACCATCGCCTCTTCGTCAAAGTACAGGAGATGTTCGGGGAAATGACGAATGATAACCGAATTTTGGCGGTGGCGCTCAACTATCATATGGAAGAACAGGAAAGCGAAGATCCACGTCCCGTCATTCTAGTCAGCAAAGATGTCCTCGTTCGGGTGAAGGCGGACGTGCTCGGAATTACTGCCCAGGATTATTTATCGGATCAAGTTATGTCGGTAACGGATCAATACAGCGGACATTCGACGCTGCACGTGCATCCGTCCGTGATCGACGAATTTTATTCGAACCGGACTCTGAACGTCAATCAATTGGGGGATAAAATCAAGTTTCATCCTAACGAGTTCGTCATCTTGCGGGATGAGATGGGCACTTCCAAATCCGCGCTTCTGAAGACGACTCCCGACGGCAAACGTCTGGAGCCGCTCCATATGAGCAACGATCCGGTATGGGGGATAACGGCGCGCAACGCCCAACAAAGAATGGCGCTCGAGCTTCTGCTGAACGACGACATCCCGTTGGTTACGCTGACGGGACGCGCGGGAACGGGTAAAACATTGATCACGCTGGCAGCCGGATTGATGAAGGTGGAAGACGAGCATCGCTTCAAGAAGCTGTTGATCGCCAGGCCGGTCGTGCCGATGGGCAAGGATATCGGTTATTTGCCCGGGGAGAAAGAAGAGAAACTGCGTCCATGGATGCAGCCGATTTACGATAATCTGGAGTTTTTGTTCGATACGAAGAAAGCCGGAGATCTGGACAAAATTTTGATGGGGATGGGCAGTATCCAGGTCGAAGCGCTCACTTATATTCGCGGAAGATCGATTCCCGGACAATTTATCATCATCGACGAAGCGCAAAATCTAAGCAAGCACGAGGTCAAAACGATCGTGTCCCGCGTCGGCGAGCATAGCAAAATCGTGCTTCTCGGCGATCCTGAGCAGATCGACCACCCCTATCTGGACTCCCAGAGTAACGGACTGACATATCTGGTCGAACGGTTCAGGGAAGAAGGGATCAGCGGACATGTCACCTTGGAGAAAGGGGAGCGCTCCCGGCTCGCCCAGCTCGCGACTGAGAGGCTGTAAGGAACGCCTAATCATGCCATTCGGCAGAACAGCCGTATACGCGGGCGATCTTGTCCGCGAGCTCCGTTAGCTGACGGTCGATCAAGAGGAGTGGGATGCCTACGGACGTCACGCTTCCAATCAGGTGCTCTTGCAATTGCAGCCAAGCCGGAGCGGGTTCCGCGTCCGGTTTGGCCGCATGCAAGGAGAACATAGCGACAGTCTTCAAATCGACATAAACGTTCCCCCGGTCGGTCACGAAGGCGTAATCCGCAAAAAGTTCCCCGCGGTCCCATGTATCCGTACCGAGCCACAATAACTCGCAGCGCTCGTAAGGCTCCTTCAGACGATCAAGCAGTACGAGGACGGAATGAAGATGTTCCTCGGATTCCAGAATCAACAGCTCGTCGTACGAGTCGAATGGCGACGTCCTCGCTGCGATCTCCTGCGCGCGTCCCCCGTAAATCTCCAAACCGAATTTGCGTTGCGGAATCATGCAAGCTCCCCCATTTTCCGTCCGAAAGGTTTTTTTTATCATAACCGATAAAGCGCTTACTAAAAAAGGGAGACAGGGAAGCGCCAGTCCTGTTATCATGATGAGAGCGATGTTAATAACGACTTGACGAAAAAAGGTGAAGGCTATGGCGCGCCGCAAGATGGCCCTAGTATTCCTGTTGCTCAGCATTATGGTTTTGCTGTTGTCTCCGTGGGCGGATGCTCCGTCTCCGTCTTCGCCGCTCATAGCGGTCCAACCGGAGGAAATGGTCGCCATAGAGCCCGAGATTGTCGCCGAAACTTCTTATTTAAAGATCGAGGCGGCGCTGGATGAGGAACAGTTCTATTCCCTAGCGAATCAAAACAACGACTTTATGTTCCGTCATCCCGACATTAAAATCGAATTGAAGAGGTTGGACCCGGATCGGGCGTATGAGGTTTACAAGCTCGCTTCCGAACTGGAGGATGCCGCAGATGTCATGCTTCTGTCTAATGAATGGGTAACGGAGTTTGCTTCTTCGGGTTTTTTGCTTCCGGCCAACGCCGCATTCACGGGAAAGTCCCTTTCCGAACAATTCGAGGCGCTGCTCGCTCCTTTGAAGTGGAACGATTATTTGTGGGGCGTTCCCCGCGACATGGACCCGTACGTGCTCGTATGGAACAGGGATTTGCTGCGCCAATGGCTTGGCGACAACGTGGAACTGCCCTTAACGCTTGAGCAATGGTCTACCGTTGCGGAAGCGAGCGAGCTCTCGCAAGGAGAAAAGTCATGGCTGGCGATTGATCGCAACGATCCTCTCGCGCTATCGGCATGGCTCGACAATGCCGCGAACGAGCCGAGCGAGCCCTTGTGGAAGCGCGATCGAAAGTCGTGGACAGGCACTTCACTGGAGCGGGCGATGGAGCTGTTGGAACAGCAAAGGGCAAACCTCCGACTGAGCGACGACGGAGCTGAGGCGATGCGGATGCTTGAGAGCGGAACCGTGCTGGCTGCTGTCGTTCCGTATTCAATCGCGGAGGAGTTGGAGGCAAGTGAGCAATCGGCCACCGGGGCCGAGCTGACGATTGACTATCGTTTTTGGGCATTGCCTTTTATATGGCCTCGCGGCAGCAGTTATGTCATTTCTTCGCACACGAAAGCGGAAGAGGCAGCCAGCGCCTGGATCGCGGATATGACGGGTGACCAAGCCCAACTGACGAATCTGGCGGAAAATAATAAGCTCCCCGTATACCGTTCGCTCTACGACAGCGACAGACAGCTTTCGAACCTACTGTCCGGAAGGAACGGCGATTCTTTCCCCAACCGGGCGCCTGTCGTGTCGGGACCGAATATGGCCGAACGTCTGGGTGTTGACGGCGAATTATGGAGGAAGTTGGCTATTGGAGCGATGAGTACGGCCGATTGGGAAAAGCAATGGTTCGGGGATTCGGATCACTAACCGCCGATCGCAAGCTCGACGGTTAATTGTCCGTTTTCCATGTCCACGCTACGCGCCTTTACATACTTAATCAACTTCTGAGGATAGAATCCCAAGTCGAATTCGCGTTCCAAGTCCGCTCTGGTCGTGTCGGGCAATGCCAATCCGTTAAAGATGAGCGTGTCGACATGGAAGCGAATCGCGTTTTCCGGCTCGTCTTCGATCGTATACCGTCCTTGTATTTTGACTTGAAGGTGCCCGTTATCGCCTACCATCGTCAGCAGACCATCATCGAATGTAAACGCGAAATCGTCGAAGCGGCTATCTTCTTTTCTCAGGAAATCGTTGAGTTGAGCATCCGTTAAAGTAAGCTTGGCTTTTAATCCGCTTGTACTGATAATGCCTGGTGTGTCTTTTACGTAATCGGGTAAGTTCTGCATCGCGGCGGCAAGCGCCTTGAAATATTGCTTGACTTCGTATAGTCCGACATTCTTCCAATAAGCTTGAAGCTCATCCATCAATCGCCGCAGAAGTTGTTCATCATCGCGGGATGCGAGTTCTTGATTCAGATCGTTCCTCAGCGAGGTTATGCGCTCCCGTTGCGCGATAAGCTCTTTCTCTACCGATGCGAGATCTTCCTTATCACGGCGAAGCTGCTCGTAACCTTGTTTTAAGTTCCGATAGTTTGTTGCATAAGCATCCATGATTTGGCGGTCCGATTGAATAATCATATCCATCGTATCCCAGACTTTAATTACTTGGGACAGAGAATTGGCATTCATCAAGGCGGAAAGCCAGAAATCTCTGTAACCCATATAATAGGAGCGTAAAACACGACCGGATTTTTCTCTTTGCGCAGCGATCGCGATTTCTTGCTCGGCTAAGCGCCGCTGGCTCTGGTCGATATCGGCCTGGGTTTTGCCTTTAAGTCCCGATATGCGCTCGATCTCCCGGTCGAGTTCCGTTACGGATAAGCTCTTCTCGAGTAGTTTTCTCGTATCCTCGGGGTAAGGCTCCGCGTAAACGGGGAAGAACGCCCCGCTGCGGGAAAACAACACGAATAACGCGGCGATCGCGAGAGCCGATATTAGATGACGTCGCATCGGAGTCACTCCTTTCGTGATGTGCGGGCCGCATGCGTTTATCCTATGCTATTATAATATGACCATATCGCTTCGGAAAGGTTGCGGAAGAAATGAAGACTGCTCGTCAGGAAACGCCTCTTACTGCCGTTATCGAAGACGTGATACGCAGCAGCGGCCGAACCGGAATATCGGCAGATGGCAACGAGTTGTCCGCTATCCCCTTTCATCAGTATATGACGCTTTGTCTCTATCATCCCGAATTTGGCTATTATCGCACCGGGAATTCACGGATCGGACGCGAAGGAGATTTCTATACTAGCGCGTTCATCGGGGACGTTATGGGCGTACAGCTCGCATCGCGTCTTTCCCGGCTGGCGTTCGAGCTGTTCCCGCTGGATGACACGATTCAGATTGTCGACTGGGGCGGAGGAACGGGGCGCTTAAGCCGACAGATGATGGATGCATGGTATTCGCCGAACGAGGGAGCCGCTTCCGTCGACCGGTGCGGCAGAACGTTCACTGCGACGATAATTGAAGGAAATCCGGAACACCGGAAAGCGGCGGAACGAGAGTTGGAGCCTTTTATTCGATCGGGCAAGGCGAGGGTGATCGACGAGCGGGAAGCGGAGAGCCTTTTTCACTCAGAACATCCGATCTTCGTCGTCGCCAACGAATTGCTGGATGCATTCCCCGTTCATCGTATCGTCAATAAAAGCGGGAAAGTGATGGAGTGGGGAGTCGCTTGGGAAGAGAGCAAGCGACTCCCCGTACCGTGCCTGATGAAGGAGGTCAATCCCGCTCTCGAAGAGTGGATGGACGAACAAGGCATTAAGCTGCTCGACGGTCAAACGATCGAGGTTAACCTAGATGGGGCTTCATGGGCGTCGGGTTTGGCTGGCCGTCTGCAAAGGTCTTTGCTCATATTGATCGACTACGGGGACGAGGCGGAGGAATTGACGGCCCCTCATCGGATGGACGGTACGCTGCTTTGTTACCGCGAGCATCGGGCGCACAACGATCCGTATCGCGATCCCGGCGAGCAGGATTTGACCGCTCACGTGAACTTCAGCCATATTCGCAGATCGGTCGAAGGGAACGGTGGGAAGGAGATCTGGTACGGCACGCAGAAACGTTTTTTACTCGAAGCCGGCATACTGGAACAACTTAGCGCGCATTCGCATGAAGATCCGTTCCATCCGGTCGTTCGGCGCAACCGGGCAATCCGCCAACTTCTGCTGTCCGATGGCATGAGCGAGCTGTTCAAAGTCCAAATTTTCGTAATCGAATAACGTGATAAAGGCAAGAGGCTGCTTCCGCGTCAGTGATGACGGGAAACAGCCTCTTGCCGTTGGAAATCAACGTATGTATGCGTTCGCGAAGGTTATACGGGTATACCCATCTCGAATACGGTCCAATACGTGAATCCGAGGAATGCCAACACCATGTAGCTCCAGAATACCATAAGGTATGTCCGTTCGGTAAGATTCAAGTATCCAACCAGGAAGAAAACGGCGGTTTGAACGAAGAACAACAATGCGAATTCGTACATGTCGCCCGCAAACGCCATTAGGGCAATCGCCAGTGTCCAGAAACCAAGGACCCTAAACATCCGTGCCATCGTTAATACCCCTCTCATCACACGCAAGACGATTTTCTAAAGCATATTATAACGGTTGGACTAGAGCGTGTAAACCAACAAAGTCGTGACGAATCGGCAAACTTTTCGTTCGCCGCTTAATATTGACGTCCGCCCGGCTGATTATGCATAAGGTTGCGAGACGTCCATTTTGCCCGTAAAAGGTATAGCGAGCCGGAATATGGATATAAATAGAAGTATCCGATAGATTCTATGAATTCTTCTACGGGCATAGAAATGAAGAAAGCAGCAAAATATAGCGATGTTTAAGGAGGGAAGGGCACCCATGACGGCTGTGAGGCAAGACGCATGGAGTCCGGATGACGACCTGATCTTGGCGGAGGTTACCTTGCGCCATATCCGCGATGGCAGCACCCAATTATCCGCATTTGAAGAAGTGGGGCAACGAATCGCCCGCACTTCCGCCGCATGCGGTTTTAGATGGAATAGCTGTGTCCGCAAAAGATATAACGAGGCGATTGGAATTGCCAAGCAGCAACGACAGAAACGAAATTATCTCAAAAAACAAGGGATTACTATTTCCGGTACGGAAAATCTGATCGTTGAAGAAGGCGAAGGCGGCAAAGCCGAATTGCTTTCCCCGGAGTCGATGTCGCTCGAATCGATTATCCGCTATTTGCGCCAATGGAAAAATACCGTTCAAGAAATGAGCAGGCAGATTCGCCAGCTCGAGAAAGAATTGAAAGAGAAAGACGAGCGGCTGCATGAATTGACCGAGACGAACGATCGCTTGTCCAAGGAAGTTAACGAAGTCCAGACGGATTATCAGGTCGTTAACGACGATTATAAAGCGCTGATTCGGATCATGGACCGCGCCAGGCGGCTCGCTTTCCTTTCCGAGGAAGCGGATGAAGACCGTGCGAGATTCAAGATGGATGCGAACGGCAATCTCGAAAGAATCGAATAAGCGATATGACCGAACCCGCGAGGACTATCCTCGCGGGTTTTGCTTTGGTATCTTTAACTCATAAGACGAGGGGGAGATCGGATGAACGGATCGGTAGCGGTGTTGGGAGGCGGCTCGTTGGGCTTATTGCTGGCAGGCAGGTTGAGGGCGGCGGGAATCGAATGCGTCGTCTGGACAAGAACGCGCGAGCAAGCCGCCCGACTCACCGCCGAAGGGCTGACGTTGGAGGAAAACGACGGCGGTCGTTCCCGACGGATCGAAATAGAAGCCCAAGCGTTGGAGGATATCCGGAATATCGGCGAGGGAATCGTTCTATTAGCCGTCAAACAAACGGCGCTGACACCTTCGTTCCTCGAGCGGTTGGCAGGTATTGTTCCTCCCGAGGGGACGATCGTCCTCTTCCAGAACGGGATCGGACATGAGGAGTTGCTTAGGAACGCGCTGCCTGGCCGAACGCTGTTGACGGCGCTGACGACAGAAGGAGCGCTTAGAATAAACGACACGACCGTCCGTCATACGGGCCATGGAGATATTCGCATTGGCGATGACGGCGACATGGACAGAAACCGCATAAGATCGGTCGAAGAGATGCTGAAGGAGGCAGGATTTTCCGTTTTTTTGTCGAAACAGTTGAAAGAAGCAATTATGCGCAAATTGCTCGTGAATGCGGTTATCAATCCGCTGACGGCGATTTTGCGAGTACCGAATGGCGAGTTGACGGCAACACAGCATCGTCTGGAATTGATGAGAGCCCTTTTCGAAGAAACGTTCGGTATTTTAAGCGGATACGGGTTAAGCGATAAATCCGATTCGTGGAACGTCGTCTTGGGTGTGTGCGAAGCGACGCGAAACAACCGGTCTTCCATGCTGCAAGACGTCATTGCGGGCAGACCGACGGAGATCGATAGCATCAACGGCGCCATTTCGCGAATGGCGGCCGAGCAAGGCTTGACGGCGCCATGGAACGACGCGGTAACGGCGATGGTCAAGGCGATCTATTAATTTATCGGAGACGAGGTGACCTATGAGCTCCATTTGGAACGCGCTAGTTCACTCTTACGCTTTTTTGGCGACTGTTCCCATTATCCCATTTCTTCTCGTGTACATCGTAGCGTCGTACCGAGGGTTGGAACGCAAGCCTGCGATTCGGCTCGCGATGGACATCACGACCGTATTTCTGTTCGGCTGCGTGGCTATGTTGCTTAATCTTCGGTTACATACAAGCTTTGGTCCGTTTTTCCTTATTCTCGTCATGCTGATCGGCGGAGGATTGATCGGAAGTGCGCAAAACCGGGTCAAAGGAAAGGTTGATGCGCGTAAATTGGTGCGCTCCGTCTGGCGGCTGTCCTTTTTCGGTCTGACTGTTCTATACGTTCCGTTGATGTTGCTGGCGATCATTTTTCCGGCAACCAAAGCTTAAAGCTGCGAAAGCCGTCTTTTCCGCCCCGTGTTCTAAACCTTTTGACGATCGGTCTGCTGTTGTGTACAATCGATTTTGAATGGCACAACGACAGATCGGGGGACACTTCCCTTTGAACATTACATCTTTTATCGAATCCAATTCTTCTTCATTGGCCGAGCGTTATAGATTGGGAGACTCGCAAGTATGCGAGTTATTCGGCAGTCATCCGTCGAACGAACGGGCATGGGTGGACAGAGCCGCTTGGCTCGACGCTAATGCAAACAAACGGGCAAATTTAAAGCAGATTGCCGACGTCGTGAGAAAATATCATCGCGGATTGCCCGGCGGTAAGGAAACGGAAAACTCTCTCGCCAAATTAGAGCGGGAAGATTGCCTTGTCGTCGTCGGAGGCCAGCAGGCCGGATTGTTCGGCGGGGCTCTGCTTATTTTTTACAAAGCACTATCGGTTATACAAGCCGCTCGCGACGCGGAGCGGAGACTTTCGAGACCCGTCGTTCCGCTGTTCTGGATCGCAGGGGAAGATCACGACTTCGACGAGGCGAACCACGTGAACGTGCAAGTCGCCAGCGGCGAGGTTAGAAGAGTTAGAATCGAACGTCCGGATGGGCCGCGGCTTGCGGTTACCCGGACTCCAGTCTCGGAGGAGCAATGGGCTACTGCGCTGCAGGAGCTTGCAGAGCAATTGCCGGATACGGAATTCAAGCCCCGGCTTCTTGATCGACTGCAGAGCCACGTCGCGGATGCGCCGTCCCTGAGTCTCGCGTTTGCCCGACTGCTCGCGGACTGGTTCGGTGACATGGGACTCGTCTTGATGGACGCCGACGATCCCGATTTGCGGGCACTCGAAGGGCCGATGTTCCGCGAGCTGATGCTTCGTAATGACGACTTGGCGGCGGCGCTGAAGACCGGAGAAAGCCACGTCTCCGAAATGGGCTTCAAGCTTCAGGCGGAGACGACTCCGGGAAGCGCGAACCTATTCCTTCATCACGAGCAAGGAAGACTGCTGCTCCATAAAGACAAGGGCAGTTTCACCGACCGCAGGGGCAATGTCTCCTATACTTGCGGAGAAATGATCGAATTGTCGGCAACCCGCCCCGATTTATTAAGCACGAACGCATTGACGCGCCCGCTTATGCAAGATTTCGTACTACCCGTATTGGCGGCCGTTCTCGGGCCTTCGGAAATTGCTTACTGGGGCATTCTAGGCCCTGCGTTTAAGGAGTTTGGCATGTCCATGCCAATTCTGCTCCCAAGGCAATCGTTTACTTACATCGAGCCGGCTATTGTTAAGCTGCTGAGTAAATATTCGCTTACCGTGGAAGAAGCGATCGTCGATTGGGAGAGCAGAAGAGCGGAATGGCTAGGGAAGCAGGACGAATGGCGTCTGGAAGAGCGGTTCCGCGATGTCAAGGAACGATTCCGCGAGCTGTATGCGCCGCTGATGGATACCGTCTCGAAGGTACAGCCGGGGATGGCGGGATTGGCGGAATCCAACCGCGATAAAATTCTGGAGCAAATCGCCTACCTCGAGACGCGTTCCACGGACGCGATCGCCAAGCGTCACGAAGCATCGCTTCGGCAGTGGGATCGGATCAGGCAATCGTTATCGCCGCTCGATAAACCTCAGGAACGGCTGTACGGAACCGTGCATTTCTGGAACCGGTACGGCCCGGATTGGCTGAAGCTGTGGAGCGACGTCCCTTTTGACGAAAAAGGCGGTCACCGGTTGGTGGAAGGAATGCCTGGTTAATGAAACAAAAATCGACATCTACGGAGGAAATCTATCGTGAAAACCGCTTTGAATAGCATTGTCCGCGATCCGTCGCTGGCTCCGGAAGGCAAGCTGAAGATCGACTGGGTGCAGGCACATATGCCCGTTCTGAACCAAATTCGCAAAGAATTCGAGCGCGATCAACCTTTTAAAGGGCTTCGGGTCGCGATCTCGCTTCACTTGGAAGCGAAAACGGCTTATTTGGCCAAAGTCGTTCAAGCGGGAGGCGCGGAGGTCGTCATTACCGGCAGCAATCCGCTCTCTACCCAGGACGATGTGTGCGCCGCGCTTGTCGAAGACGGAATCGCGGTCTACGCGAAGTACAATCCGGACCCGCAAGAATATAAAGATCTGATGATCAAGACGCTGGAGACGAAACCGGATCTCATTATCGACGATGGCGGGGATCTGGTATCGATCCTCCATTCGGAGCGCCAGGATTTGCTCGCGCAAATTCGCGGAGGCGCGGAAGAGACGACAACCGGCATTCTTCGCTTGAAAGCGATGGAAAAAGAAGGCTCCTTGAAGTTCCCAATGGTAGCCGTCAACGATGCGTATTGCAAGTATTTGTTCGACAATCGCTACGGTACCGGCCAGTCGGTATGGGACGGCATCAACCGGACGACGAACCTGGTCGTCGCCGGCAAGACGGTCGTCGTTAACGGGTACGGTTGGTGCGGCAAGGGTGTTGCAATGCGCGCCAAAGGTCTTGGAGCGAACGTTGTCGTGACCGAGGTGGACGCGATTCGCGCGGTGGAAGCCTATATGGACGGATTTACGGTGCTGTCGATGGAGGAAGCGGCCAAGGTCGGCGACTTCTTCGTCACCGTAACAGGCAACAAAGACGTCATTCGCGGCTCGCATATCGCGAACATGAAGGACGGCGCGATCCTGTCCAACGCTGGCCACTTCGATGTCGAGGTCAACTTGGTCGAGCTTGCGGCGATGTCGGTATCCAAGCGTGTCGTACGCCGCAATATCGAAGAATACGAGCTCAAGGACGGCCGCAAGATCTACGTGCTTGCCGAGGGGCGCCTCGTCAACCTGGCCGCTGGTGACGGACATCCGGCGGAGATCATGGATATGACATTTGCCCTGCAAGCGATCGCACTCCGTTATGTGAACGAGAACTACGAGAAAATCGGCAAACAGGTCATCAACGTTCCGTACGAGCTTGACGAACTGGTCGCACGGACGAAGCTGGAATCGCTCGGCATCCAGATCGATGCTTTGTCCGAAGAGCAGAAAGCTTATTTGGACAGCTGGACTGCGCACTAAATAGAATTTAAGATCCCGCTCGCCGCTTTTGGCGAAGCGGGATTTTTTATTTGTCCGCCACCCCTCCCAATGTCGCAAAAAGCAACAATGGTGAGTCCAATCCGCCCGTCACCCCTCCCATCGCAAAAAGCAGCAATGGTGGGCCTGATCTGCGCGCTGCCGCTCCCATTGTTGCAAAAAGCAGCAATGGTGGGCCTGTACTGCGCGCTGTCTTTCCCATTGTCGCAAAAAGCAGCAATGGTGGGCCTGTACTGCGCGCTGCCGCTCCCATTGTCGCAAAATGCAGCATTGGTGAGCCAATTCAGCAAACTGTCCTTACCATTGTTGCAAAAAGCAGCAATGGTGGGCCTGATCTGCTACGTGAGGTCGAAGGTTGTTTAGTTAGGTTTGGCCGGGCTATGGGAGGTCGGAATGGAGATTAGCACGATTTAGTTGGGTTTGGTCGGACTACGTGAGGTGGCACTCCCTAACTAGCAACATTTTCCTGGACTGTCGCGTCTATCCTTTTAGCATGCAACGATTAATAAAGGGGAGATCGATATGAAGGGGAGGAAAGGCCGGAGTTTGCGCAACGGAACGTTGATCCTGATGGCGGTGGTGCTTTTGCTGTCTATCGCGGCATGCAGCAGCGCGAGGGACAGCAGCAGCGCGAAGAGCGACAGCGATTTCGCAAAGATGGCTCGCTCCGAAAGGGCGGCGAGTCAACCGATGGCTGAAGCTGTGCCGTCGGCATCAGTCTCGTTGACGTCGGCGGAGTCGGATATCAAAGCGGCGTCGGTGCAAATCGCCAGCGCGGGTACGGGCGGAGGAATCGGTCCGATCGCGGATGCGAACGCGGGTTATGGGCGCAAGGTCATTTATCGCGCGGAATTGGTCATGAAAGTCGAGCGATTCAAGACGGCCGAGGAACAATTGATGAACCTCATACATCTCAGCGGAGCGTTCGTCCTGCAATTTTCGGATAGCCGCAACGAGGACGAGGTCGGCGCTACGTACGTGATCAAAGTTCCGTCCGAAGGGTTCTCGTCCTTTCTGGAGAAGCTTCAGAAGATCGAGAGCTTGAAATTCGAGCGCGAAGTGAACGGTAATGACGTCACGGAGGAGTACGTAGATCTCGACGCCAGGCTTAATGCCAAAAAAACGGTAGAAGCCAGACTGCTCTCTTTTATGGATAAAGCGACGAAGACGGACGATCTATTAAAATACTCTAACCAGCTAGCCCAAGTGCAGGAAGAAATCGAACAGATCAAAGGGCGTATTCGCTATCTCGACCAGAACGTCACATTTTCCACGGTGAATCTTCGGTTATACCAGTCGTCGGGAATCGAGTTGGTCAAAAATAAGCCGCAAGACGAAAAAGCTTTCGGACAAAGGCTCGGTGACGCCTTATCCGGCAGCGCCAAAGTTCTTCGCCAATTCGGGGAGTGGCTGCTCGTGATCATCGCCGCGTTGTTGCCGGTGCTTGCGGTTGTCGCGGTGATCGGACTGCCGACTTACGTGATCGCGCGCAAACGTTCGGCTACCCGGAAAATTCGTTTGAAAGAGGAACGCAAAGCCTGGAATAAGCCGTTCGTGGCAACGGAACAATCCGATGCTCCGCCGAAGAACGAAGCGCTGCAAGAAGAAAACGCCTCCATTCCGGAGCGTCCGGATGAGAAAGATGAGAATCGTTAATCTCGTAAAATAAATTTTGAAAAATCCTGCCTTCGGGGCAGGATTTTTATTTTATGTCACGAATAATCATCATAAGTGGTTTAAAGTGGGGGAAAGTGGTGGATGTTGGGGGAGGTGTGGGGAGCTTATGTTTTTAGGGGAATTTCAGCATACGATCGACGATAAGGGACGCATTATTATCCCGGCGAAATTCCGCGAAGCTCTTGGCACCGACTTTATTATCACCCGCGGATTGGACAACTGCTTGTTCGTCTATCCCCGCGAAGAATGGGCTCATCTCGAACAGAAGATCAAGACGCTGCCCTCCATGGCGGCGAACGCGAGAGCTTTCTCGCGGCTCCTCTTCTCGGGCGCGTCCGAATGCGAATGGGACAAACAGGGCAGGGTAAACGTACCAAACCACTTGCGCGAATACGCGAAGCTGGACAAGGATTGCACCGTAATCGGCGTTTCCAGCCGCGTGGAGATTTGGGATAAGGCGACATGGGAAGAATACTCCCGGCAATCCGCCGAATCTTTTAACGAGATCGCAGAGAAACTGGTCGATTTCGATTTTAATTTCTGATCTGTTTACAACATCAATAACCATACATACACAAGAAAGACGGACCCGCAATCGGGTGCCGGGAGGCTGCAAAAATGTTTCACCACGTTACTGTATTAAAAAAAGAGTCCGTAGACGGTTTGAATATTCGTCCAGACGGAATTTACGTCGATTGCACATTGGGCGGAGCGGGGCATAGCGAATTGATCGCATCCCAGCTCGGTCCGAAAGGCAGGCTGATCGCGCTTGATCAGGACGAAACCGCGCTCGCCAACGCGCGCGTGAAATTGGCCGCTTACGGAGATATCGTGACGCTAGTGAAAAGCAACTTCAGGCATTTGAAAGCGGCGCTGAGAAGCGCAGCGGTTCCGGAAACGGACGGCGTGCCGCGAGTCGACGGAATATTGTTCGACCTCGGCGTGTCGAGCCCGCAGTTGGACGAGGCCGATCGCGGCTTCAGCTATAACCACAACGCCGAATTGGACATGCGGATGGACCGCGACGAATCCCTTACGGCGAAGGAAATCGTCAACGAATGGGAAGAGCGGACGATCGCGGACATTCTTCGGGATTACGGAGAAGAGAAGTTCGCCCGCAAGATCGCGGCGAATATCGTGAAGGCGAGAGAGAAAGCGCCGATCGAAACGACGGGACAACTCGCCGAGATCGTCAAATCCTCGATCCCGGCGGCGACTCGCCGCACCGGGCCGCACCCGGCGAAGCGTTCATTCCAGGCGCTGCGCATCGCGGTGAACGATGAGCTCGGCGCGTTCCAAGAGGCGCTAGAACAGGCGATCGATTGTTTGCTTCCCGGCGGCCGCGTGGCGGTTATTACGTTTCATTCGCTGGAAGATCGGATTTGCAAGACGACGTTCGCCAAAGAAGTGGCGAGTTGCAGTTGTCCGCCGGATTTTCCGGTATGCGTGTGCGGAGGCGGAGACGGACGTTTGAGACTGACGCCCCGCAAACCGATCGTACCTTCCGAACAGGAATTGGAGATAAATCCGAGAGCGCGTTCTTCCAAGCTGAGAATAGCGGAAAAGCTCGGTAAATGATAAGTTCAACCGTTGCATAACAAACTGAGAGGGGCACAAGGAACATATGGCTTATTACGGTAACTTGGCGCTTCGTCCGGAGCGCACAGAGGAACAGCAGGTTAAATCGAATGCTCATGTTGGCGTGGCCAAAACCAAAGTAACGCTTCGCCGCTCGATTCCGATAGGGGAAAAGCTGATCTATTTATTCACGATCGGCTTGATTGTATTTGTCGCGGGACTCATCATTTATCGTTACGCGCAAATCTATCAGATTAACGTCAATTTGCAAGGGACGAACAAGACATACAATCAGGTGAGCGAGCAGTCGAAAGAGCTGCAGAAAGAAATCGAACTCCTAAGCGATCCGAACCGAATTAAAGAAATCGCGATGAAAAACGGCTATGTTCCCGTTACCGGCGATAGCATAGTCGCTTCCAAAGATGATCGGAACGCCATGGCGATGAAGCAGCGTTAACGGGATCGGTACGGGAAGAGGGCCTAGTTATGACGAAAAGAATTAAACTGAGGACGTTGCTGGCGGGAGGGTTGTTTACCCTCCTTTTTATCGGTTTGATCTTCCGCTTATATTGGGTTCAGGTATATAAAGGCTCCTTTTTCTTGGAGAACGCGATGAAAGTATGGAGCGCGAGCGAGACGATCCGCCAGGAGCGAGGGATGTTGCTGGACCGCAACGGCAAAGTGTTGGCGGCCGACGCTCTCGCTTATACCGTCGCGGTTAATCCGAAGCTTATCGCCAAATATAACGAGCAGCATCCGGAGTGGAAGTTTGCGGACCAAATCGTCTCCAAACTGCATATCGTGCTAGGCACGCCGGAAGACAAGCTTAGGGAAATGATCACCTCGAAAAAAGAGAACGGAGAGTATCGGGATCAAAGAGAGATCCGGCCCGATGGCTGGAAGATCGATAAAGAAATTAAAGACCGACTGTCGGATTTCCGTGAGGAACTGCGCAAACTGACGGGAAAGAACGATGTCGGACTGTATTTTATGAATGAACAGAAGCGCTATTATCCGAAGGGACCGCTCGCCTCGCATATTCTTGGTTACGAGGACAAGGACGGCATCGCGATCCTCGGGTTGGAGAAAAAGCTAAATGAGGAACTTAGCGGATCTCCCGGATATATTAAGTACCAGAAGGACGGTTCTAGGACGCAGTTGCCCAACGGCGACGTCGATTTTAAACAAGCGGTGGACGGCAAAAATGTCACGCTGACAATCGACCAGGATATTCAGTTTTATATCGAAGAAGCGCTAAGAACCGCCTACGAGCAATATCACCCGATCAGTATTACCGCGATCGCCGCTGATCCGGATACGATGGAGATCCTTGGAATGGCTAGCCTGCCGGATTACGATCCGAACACCTTCTGGGATTATAAGGATCAATCCGTTTTCCGGGACAATGCGATCCAATCGTTATACGAGCCCGGCTCGACCTTTAAAATCGTGACGTTAGCAGGCGCGGTGGAAGAAGGGCTATTCGATCCGAACGCCTACTATAAGTCGGGCATGATTAAATATAGCCCGAAAGATAAGCCGGTCAAGGACCACAACAACGGCATCGGTTGGGGCGAAAACGGGATGATCACGTATTTGGAAGGGCTCAAACATTCTAGTAACGTAGCGTTCGTCAAGCTTGGTTACGAGAAGTTGGGCAAAGAACGTTTAATCAAGTATATTAACGGTTTCGGCTTCGGCCAGAAGACCGGTATAGAGCTGCCGAACGAAGTGTCCAGGCCTTACAGCCTGGATTGGCCTTCGGAAGTTGCGACGGCGACGTTCGGGCAGGGCAAAGTACTCGTTACGCCGATCCAGCAGGTCACCGCGGTAGCGGCCGTAGCAAACGGAGGAAAGCTGCTTCAGCCGCATATCATCAAGTCGATCAGCGATCCGAATACCGGCGAGAAAATCGTGACGGAGCCGAATGTCATTCGCCAGGTCATCTCTCCGGAAACCTCGCGTAAAGTCGGTGAGTATTTGGAAACGGTCGTCAGCGACCAAGCGATCGGAACGGGGAAAGCCGCATATACGCCCGGTTACCGGATTGCCGGCAAAACGGGAACGGCGCAGAAAGTTTCAAGAGGCGAATCTGGCGGTTACGCCAAAAACAAATACGTCGTATCGTTTATCGGGTACGCGCCGGTAGAGCATCCAAAGGTCGTGTTGTACGTTGTAGTCGACGAGCCCAAAATCGACAACGCCGGAGGCGGTAAAGTCGCCGGGCCGATCTTTAAAGATATTATGGTCAAATCGCTGCAGCACCTGGGCATCGAGCCGAAGCTGAGCAAGGAGGAGGAATCGCCCTCAAAGAGTTCGCCGTCAACGCCTGGCAAAAAGGCCGAATTGACGGCTTCAGTGCCGGACGTGACGGGAATGACGGTGACGCAAGCGCGGGATCGGCTGAAGGAGAATAATTTCCAGATCGGAGTGCTCGGCAAAGGCAATAAGGTATTGCAGCAACTCCCTAAAGGGGGCAGTGTATTGCCGCCTTCACAGCGAATCTATTTGCTGACGGATACGACGCCGGGCAATGTTCCCGATCTGACGGGTTTGTCACTGCGGGACGCGCTGGAGATGTGTTCGTTGCTCCAAGTTGTCGTCGCGGTTGAGGGCGAAGGGTACGTGACCGGACAGAAGGCCGTCAAGACAGACGATAAATGGACGTTGCAATTAACGCTCTCCCCGAAAGGGCATGCTGAGAAACTTACAGATAAGCAGACGGACCCCCCTTCGGAAGAGTGAGGGCTTGTTCTAACCCACTTGTCCCTGGAATAGTCTGAAACTAGGCGAAAGCCATGCAGACGTTCCCGGTAAAGGGGGTTTTTTCTTTATGAAGATATCACAGGTGACGGTCCGCAAGCGGCTCTATATCGTCTTGGTGTTTGCCGTCATCGCCTTCGCGGCCTTGATTATAAGGCTTGGTTACGTGCAACTCATGATCGGCGGGGAGATCGCGAAGAAGGCGGAGGATTCCTGGAGACGCAACATTCCGTTCGAAGCGAAGCGGGGCGACATTCTCGACCGCAACGGCATTCGGCTGGCGTACAACGTCAGCTCTCCGACGATCTATGCGATTCCGGTGCAGGTCAAAGATAAGCAGGGGACGGCGAGAAAGCTGTCCGGACCGCTCGGGATGTCGGAAGATCAATTGGTTACATTGATGTCCAGAAAGGTGTCGAGCGTGGAACTCAAGCCCGGAGGCCGGAAAATGACGACGGAGAAGGCGCAGGAAATACGTAACATGGCATTGCCCGGGATCTTTGTTTCCGAAGACAATAAACGCTATTACCCGTACGGGAATATGGCCGCGCACGTGCTTGGCTTTACGGGAAGCTACAACCAGGGCTTGACCGGATTGGAGCTTCAGTACGATGCGCGATTGACGGGACTGCGAGGCAGCGTGTCCTATTTGGCCGACGCGGCGGGAAGGAAGATGCCGCAATCGGCCGATCAATACATCCCTCCTCAAGACGGTTTGTCGCTGCAGCTGACCCTCGATCAGACGATCCAATCGGTCGTCGAACGAGAGCTCGATCAGACGATGCTGCAGTATCATGCGAACAGCGTCATCGCGATCGCGATGAATCCGAATACCGGAGAGATTTATGCGATGGGCAGCCGGCCTTCGTTCGAGCCGGACAAGTACCAGGAAGTATCGCCCCAGGTATACAACCGCAATCTTCCGATATGGATGACGTACGAGCCGGGTTCCACTTTTAAGATTATCACGCTGGCTGCTGCGATCCAGGAAGGTAAAGTGAATCTCGAGCACGAGCATTTCTACGACCCTGGATTTATCGAAGTGGCCGGCGCGAAGCTGAGATGCTGGAAGAGAGGCGGCCATGGCAGCCAGACGTTCCTCGAGGTCGTGGAGAACTCTTGCAACCCGGGTTTCGTGACGCTCGGCAATCGGTTGGGCAAGGATTTGCTATTCTCCTATATCAACAATTTCGGCTTCGGTAAGAAGACGGGAATCGATCTGAAAGGCGAAGAGAACGGAATTCTATTCAAGCTGAAGCAGGTCGGTCCGGTCGAACTTGCCACGACCGCGTTCGGCCAAGGCGTGTCGGTCACGCCGATCCAGCAGATTACGGCGGTGTCCGCGGCGATCAACGGGGGCAAGCTGTATAAGCCGTTCGTGTCCAAATCGTGGATTCAGCCGGAGACCGGGATCGTTCTGGAGGAGACGAAGCCGCAAGTCGTACGGCAGGTGATCTCTCCCGAAACGTCCAAAACCGTGAGAGAGGCACTTGAGAAGGTCGTGGCGCAAGGGACGGGGGGCAAAGCGTTCCTTGAAGGTTACCGGGTGGGAGGCAAGACGGGGACAGCCCAGAAAGTCGTGAATGGCCGTTATTCCAGCAACGAGCATATCGTTTCCTTCATCGGTTTCGCGCCGGCCGACGATCCGCAGCTCATCGTCTACGTTGCCGTCGACAACCCCCAAGGCATTCAATTCGGCGGCGTCGTCGCCGCGCCGATCGTTCGCAATATTATGGCGGATGCATTGCCGTATTTGGGCGTGAAGCCGCGGAGCGTTCAGGTGGAGAAAGAATATAAATTCGGCAGCGGCGAGCCTCGCACCGTAACCGTGCCGAACCTCGTCGGCAAGACGGTGTCCGATATTTACGAGGATATGAACTCGAACTTTCATCTGGCATCTTCTGGTAGCGGGGATGCGATCGTTCGACAGGCACCCGCAGCGGGGGCAAGGGTCGAGCAGGGTTCGGTCATCCGCATCTATCTGGGCGCATCGGACTAAAGTTAGGTTTTCCCCCTTGAACGAGGACATTCATTGGAACATAATGAGTGTACACTGCATATCAGGTCGTCAGGAGGCCGGTTTTACATGAAGTTAAATGAATTATCCCAACAATTGCTGCTCTATCGGATGATTGGCGATTCCGCCGCGGAGATTGGAAGCCTGGCAGTCGACTCCCGCAAAGTCGAGCCGGGCTGCTTGTTCTTCTGCGTGCCCGGGCACGCGGCGGACGGTCACGATTACGCCGAGCAAGCGATCTCCAAAGGAGCCGCAGCGTTAGTCACGGAGCGGGAGCTGCCGATCACGGCGACACAGATCATCGTGCCGGACGTAAGACAGGCGCTTGCGCTGATCGCCGATTACTATTACGGCCGACCTTCTCATAAACTGCGGCCGATCGGGGTTACGGGAACGAACGGCAAGACGACGACCACCTATCTGATCGAACGAATCTGGGCGGACGCGGGTGTGGCCGCAGGGGTGATCGGCACGATCGAAACCCGTTACGCGGGAGAGAGCTTGCCGATGTCGGGGACAACGCCGGGTGTACTGGAGTTGCAGCAAATCTTGCATGACATGGTCGAGGCGGGGACGGAGCGCTGCGTGATGGAAGTCTCTTCCCATGCGCTGGATCAAGGCAGGGTCAAAGGCTGCAGCTTCCGCACGGCGATCTTCACCAATCTCACGCAAGACCATTTGGACTATCACGGGACGATGGAAGCTTACGAGTCGGCCAAAGGATTGTTTTTCTCCAGGCTCGGCAATACGTATTCCGACGACCCGCGGGAACGGACTTACGCGGTGCTTAACGGGGACGACGAAGCTTCGGCCAGGTTCGCCAAGATGACGGCGGCAGAGGTGCTGACCTACGGCATCGAGAAAAAGGCTGATCTTCAGGCATCCGAAGTTCGTATTGCGGCGGGAGGAACATCCTTTAAGCTGGAATCCTTCCGCGGCAGCCGCCAAGTGAAGTTGAAGCTTGTCGGCAAGTTTAACGTCTACAACGCGCTGGCCGCTCTGGGGGCGGCTCTGTGCGAAGGGATCGGACTGGACGAGGCGATTACGAGTTTGGAGCGAATCGGCGGCGTGCCGGGGCGTGTAGAGCCAGTCGACGCGGGACAAGATTTCGCCGTCATCGTCGATTACGCCCATACCCCGGACGGACTGGAGAACGTCCTGAATACGGTGAAGGAGCTCGCGACGGGGAATGTCATATGCGTGTTCGGCTGCGGTGGCGATCGCGATCGGACGAAACGGCCGATCATGGGACGTATCGCGTCCGATCTCGCCGACAAGATCATCGTCACCAGCGATAATCCGCGCACGGAAGATCCGGAACTCATTATTCGCGATATCGAGGCCGGTCTGAAGGAAGCGGGAGCTACGAGAGACCGCTATGAGCTAGAGCCCGATAGGCGCGCTGCGATAGAAAAAGCGGTTGAAATGGCAAGCCCCGGCGATGTAGTATTGATTGCGGGGAAAGGCCATGAGGCGTATCAGATCATCGGAAACGTTACGCATGATTTCGATGATCGTCTCGTAGCGAAAGAAGCGATAAGGAGTCGAAACCAGTGATGCAGGCAACGGTACGCGAAGTAGCGGAATGGAGCGGCGCGGAACGAATCGGCGGTTTATCCGGAGACGAGAGCTTGCGGTTGATCGGCGTTTCGACGGACACGAGACATATTCGACCGGGACAATTGTTCGTTCCTCTGAGAGGCGAGCGGTTCGACGGTCATGAATATATTGAAGCAGCCAAAGAAGCGGGGGCTTCGGCGGCGCTGTGGGACAGGGCGATTCCGTTACCGGACGTCGGCATGCCTTTGATTCTGGTCGAAGACACGCTAGCCGCGCTTCAGAAGCTGGCCGCCGCGTATTTGAACAAGCGGTTAACCGCGAAAGTCATCGCGATTACGGGAAGCAACGGCAAAACGACGACCAAGGATTTGATTTCCTCCGTGCTGGCGACAAGATATCTTGTACATAAAACTGAGGGAAACTACAATAACCACATCGGTTTACCGTTAACCGTGCTTGGCGCGCCCGTGGATACGGAAGCGCTCGTGCTCGAGATGGGGATGAGCGGCTTCGGGGAGATTTCCCTGTTATCCGGCATGGCGCGGCCCGACGCAGCGGTCATTACGAATATCGGGGAGTCCCACCTTCGACAGCTCGGTTCGCGAAGGAACATCGCGAAAGCAAAGCTGGAAATCACAGAGGGGCTCAAGTCCGGCGGGACGCTCGTATACTTCGGCGACGAGCCGCTCATCGGGGAAGAACTGCCTGGCGCCTTGGCCGGCAAAGAGATCAAGCTGGTCACCTTCGGCGAGAACGCGGACAACGATTGGATCGCACGAAATATTCAGGTTACGACCGATGGCACGCGATTTACAGTCGCCGGGGACACGGAAACGACGTACGAACTTCCGATTCCCGGCAGGCATAACGGGGTGAACGCTTTGGCCGCCGTCGCGATCGGCGGATTGTTCGGGCTATCGCCTGACGAGATCGGCGAAGGACTTCGACTCGCCAAGCTGACAGGCATGCGGATCGAACGCAGCAACGCGAAGGTCGGAGCGGTCGTCTTGAACGACGCGTACAATGCAAGCCCGACTTCGGTCAAAGCCGCTATCGACTTGGTTGGGGAACTTTCGGGTTATCGGCGCAAGTGGGTCGTGCTCGGAGACATGCTGGATCTAGGCGATGACGAATTGGCGATGCATGGGGAGATCGGCCGCTATTTGGACAACTCGAAGGCCGATCGCGTTTATGTTTACGGGCCGTTGTCGAAACGGACGTTCGAAGAAGCCAAACCGAAGTACGCGGACGGATGGGTTCGCCATTTCGAGAATAAGATTGAGCTAGCCGACGCATTGCTCGAAGATCTAGCTCCGGACGATCTGGTGCTGGTCAAAGCATCCCGGGGCATGAAAATGGAAGATGTCGTTACGATGTTGCAGAGAGGAGGCAGAGGGTGACGGAATGGACTATACATCGGTTTTTTGGACTTTAGGCGTTTCTTTCGTACTTGCGGTTTTATTCGGTCCCCTGTTTATTCCGCTTCTTCGCAGGTTAAAATTCGGACAGCAGGTCCGTGTAGACGGTCCCGAGTCTCACTTAAAGAAGTCCGGCACGCCGACAATGGGCGGGATTATCATTTTGGCGGCGTTAACTCTCGCGTTCTTGCGATTCGCGGATCGCGGACCGGAATACTGGGCGCTCTTAACTGCTTGCTTAGGATTCGGTCTCGTCGGGTTTTTGGACGATTATATTAAAATCGTGTTTAAACGTTCGCTCGGACTAACGGCCAAACAGAAATTGTTTGGACAACTGCTGTTTGCCGTCATTTTCTGTTATATTTTATACACGATGAATCATAGTACGAGCATAGGCGTTCCGGGCACGGACTGGTCGGTCGACCTAGGGTGGGCGTATTATGCGCTGGTCGTCGTCATGTTCCTGGGCTCCACGAACGCTGTCAACTTTACCGACGGCCTTGACGGCTTGCTTGCCGGGACAAGCGCTTTGGCGTTCGGCGCGTTCGCCGTCGTCGCGGTGGAAGCGACACAGCCTCAAGCCGCGGTATTCAGCGCGGCGGTCGTCGGCGCGGTGCTTGGTTTTCTCGTCTACAACGCTCACCCAGCAAGAATTTTCATGGGAGATACCGGCTCTCTTGGGCTTGGCGGAGGCATTGCCGCCGTTGCAATACTGACCAAGACGGAACTGCTTCTTATCGTCATCGGGGGCGTATTCGTACTCGAGATGCTCTCCGTCATCATTCAGGTCGCCTCGTTTAAGACAAGGGGCAAACGGGTGTTCAAAATGAGTCCGATTCATCATCACTTCGAGCTTTCCGGCTGGTCGGAGTGGCGCGTGGTGACGACTTTCTGGTTCGTCGGGCTGCTGCTTGCGGGAGTCGGATTATGGTTGTTTAAGTCAAGTTAAGTTAAGGTTCGCTTAAAGGGGCAAATGCAAAGATGATGCAGCTTACATCCTACCGGGGACGTCATGTCGTCGTTCTCGGTTTGGCGAGAAGCGGCGTAGCCGCCGCGAAATTGTTCCACAACGTCGGAGCCGACGTCGTCGTCAACGACAAAAAAGAGCGGGATCAATGCCCCGAAGCCGACGAATTGACGGCTTTGGGCATTTCTGTTGTGTGCGGGCACCATCCTGACGGGCTCGTGACGAAGGATACGGCGCTGCTCGTCAAAAATCCGGGCATTCCCTACACGGCGCCTCCGATCATCGAAGCGCTCCGGCTTGGGGTGGAAGTGGTTAGTGAAGTCGAGATCGCGGGACACCTGTCTCCCGCGCCGCTCATCGGCATTACCGGTTCTAACGGCAAGACGACTACGACGACGCTTACCGGAGTTCTTCTTGAAGCGGCAGATCTTAAGCCGCTCGTGGCCGGCAACATCGGCCGTCCGCTTAGCGAAGCTTCCTTGGAAGTGGAGGAGGACGGCTGGCTTGTCGCTGAGCTCAGCAGCTTCCAGTTGAAAGGGACGTCAGATTTCCGTCCACGCATCGCTTGCCTACTCAACGTAGCCGAGACGCATCTGGATTATCACGGGTCGATGGAGGATTATGTCGGTTCGAAGGCGAAGTTGTTCAAGAATCAAACGCAAGACGACATCGCCATCTACAATGAGGATGACGAAACTTGCCGCCGTTTGGCGCAATCGTTCAAAGGACGGAAATTTCCTTTTTCCGTCACGCAGACGCTAGACGTCGGCATTATGATCGATCCGCCGTACGCCGACATCCGCCCCGCCGACGATGAGGCGGAACTGGAGCGTTGGATCGTTAGCCGTGAACCGGGCGGCGCGTTACGTCGAATCTTGCGCGTCGACGAGCTCGGCATCCCCGGACGCCATAACGCGGCAAACGCGCTTGCCGCGATCGCGATCGCGCTATCTGCCGGGGCGGATCCGCAGCGTCTTGCGGAGCCGCTGCGGGAGTTCCGCGGAGTCGAGCATCGCCTGGAATACGTCGGTACATTCGGCGGCGTGAAGTTCTACAATGATTCCAAGGCAACCAATCCGATGGCGACGACGATGTCGATCCTGTCGCTGCCGTCGCCGCTCATTCTGATCGCCGGTGGACTCGACAGAGGGTCCGATTATATGGAATTGCTGCCCGTCTTCCGCGATCGGCTGAAAGGCCTGGCCGCCATCGGAGAGACGAGAGAGAAGCTCGGCCGCGTTGCGTCGCTTTCCGGTTTATCGCGGGTGAAAATCGTCGAACCTGTAGAGGACGCCGAACAGACGCTCCGCCAAGCCGTGTTGGAAGCCGCCGCCATGGCGGAGCCGGGAGACATTGTACTTCTCTCGCCCGCGTGCGCAAGCTGGGACATGTTCCCATCCTACGAGGCAAGGGGTCGCATTTTTAAGCAATCGGCGCATACGCTGTAAGAGGGGGCTCGTCCCCACTCTTGCAAACCGCGAGGTGTCCGGTTCATGGCCAAAACCCGCTCCGTTCCCGATGTTTGGATGATCTCCGCTACGTTAGGCATATTGGCCATAGGTCTGGTGATGGTATACAGCGCCAGCGCCGTAGCGGCTTTTCACGATTACGGAGATTCGTTCTACTACGTGAAAAGACAATTGCTGTTCGCCGTACTCGGAATTGCTGCCATGTTCGTTACGATGAACGTGGATTATACATTTTGGCGGAAATGGGCGGTGCCCGCGCTTCTCGTATGTTTCGGCCTGCTCGTCATCGTGCTCGTACCCGGGCTCGGCGTCGTGAGGGGCGGAGCCAGAAGCTGGCTCGGCATCGGTTCCTTTGGCATTCAGCCGTCAGAATTCATGAAGCTCGCGATGATATTGTTCGTCGCCAAGCTGCTCTCGGAGCGGCAAAACCGGATTACCGATTTTACGAAGGGACTGCTTCCCCCGCTGGGCATACTGGGTGCGGCATTCGCTCTCATCATGCTGCAGCCGGACTTGGGAACGGGAACCGTCATGATTGGCGCTTCCTTGCTTGCGATCTACGTAGCCGGCGCTCGAATCTCTCATCTTGCGGGCCTGGCGATGGTCGGCGTCGTGGGCTTGGTAGGATTGATCGCCGCCGCACCATACCGATTACAGAGAATTACGGCCTTCCTCGATCCTTGGCAAGATCCGCAGGGCGCAGGATATCAATCGATTCAATCGCTCTACGCGATCGGCCCCGGAGGGCTGGTCGGCCTTGGACTCGGAATGAGCCGCCAAAAATATAATTATTTACCTGAGCCGCAAACGGATTTTATATTTTCCATTCTGGCCGAGGAACTTGGTTTTATCGGCGGCAGTTTGCTCATTCTTTTGTTTTTGCTGCTGATTTGGCGAGGCATGAGAACCGCGATTACGCTGACCGATCCGTTCGGCAGCCTGCTGGCCACGGGCATCGTCGGCATTTTCGCCGTCCAGGTGTTGATCAACATCGGCGTCGTCATCGGCTTATTGCCGATTACGGGGGTAACGTTGCCGCTTGTAAGCTACGGCGGTTCGTCGCTTACGTTATTGCTGACGGCGCTCGGCATATTACTTAACTTATCACGTTATTCGAGGTGAAATTTGATGCGTGTCGTTTTGACCGGAGGAGGCACAGGGGGGCATATTTACCCCGCGCTGGCCATCGGCCGCGAAATCGCGGATAAACAACCGGGTTCGTCGCTGCTGTACATTGGGACGACTCGCGGGCTGGAAAGTCGGATCGTGCCGGAGCAGGGCATTGCGTTCGAAGATATTACGATTACGGGTTTTCGGCGCTCGCTCTCCTGGGAGAACGTACGGACGGTCATGCGTTTCGTCCAAGGCGTTCGGCGTTCAAAGCAATTGCTGAAATCGTTCAAGCCCGACATTGTCGTCGGAACCGGCGGGTATGTCTGTGGTCCCGTCGTATATGCCGCTTCGCGGCTTGGCATTCCTACGCTTATTCACGAACAGAACGTTCTACCTGGACTGACGAACAAGTTTCTAAGCCGGTACGTGGACGGCGTCGCGGTCAGCTTCCCTGAGTCCGCGGCGCATTTCGCGAAATGCCCCAATGTTGTCTACGCGGGCAATCCGTGCGCTACGAGAGTGCTTCAGGCGAACCGTAACAGCGGGTACGAATCGTTAGGCTTGAAGCTGGGCACGCCTTTCGTGCTTGCCGTCGGCGGAAGCGGAGGGGCAAAAGCGCTGAACGAAGCGCTCGTTCAGGCGGCTCCTTTGCTTCGTAAACTGCCCGGCGTTCATCTTGTATTCGTCACCGGAGAAAGATTTTATAAAGATACCGAGGCGGCGATTTCCAAGGATTTGCTAGACGTCGCGAGCAGAGTAAAGGTTGTTCCGTATATTCGCAATATGCCGGAAGTTCTAGCCGCGGCGTCGCTGTACGTCGGGCGCGCTGGCGCTTCTTTTCTTGCGGAGATTACCTCGCTCGGCATTCCGTCCATTTTGATTCCGTCGCCGAACGTCACGAATAATCACCAGGAAGCAAATGCGAGAAGCCTGGTCAACGCCGGTGCGGCGAAAATGATTCTGGAACGCGAACTGACGGGAGATTTGCTGTTTGCTCGCATTGGCGAGATTATGGGAGACGAAACGCGGCGGGCGGAGATGTCCAAAGCTTCGCGAGGGCTGGGCATGCCGCAATCCGCGTCGCTAGTATACGAACAAATCGTGCGATTGCAACAAAAAAGATAATGGATCGTCCTTCAGGAGCCAGGAAAATGGGCGTTTGTCACAACACCTCCCCAGCCGTCATAAGATACAGCGTGATCGTGACTGTCGGACTTGAGCGCCAAGGCGACGACGGAGACCCGAAGCCCTGAAGGACATGTAAGGAGGATTAACGCCATGGATCAGTTGGTCGCTGAGCTAACGCAAGCGGGAATCGGCGAAGTGCGGTTGAATGAACCGCTCGCTGGGCATACGACTTGGAAAATCGGCGGACCCGCGGATTTATTGATTATCCCGGCTACCGAGGAGGAGCTCGAAACAGCCTTGCGGCTATTGTCACGCGATGGCGTCTCATGGTGCGTTCTTGGACGCGGATCCAATACTCTCGTGTCCGATAAAGGGGTTCGGGGTGCCGTCATTAAACTCGGAGATGGTTTTGACGACTTATGCTTTGATGGCGAGACGGTGACGGCGGGAGCATCGTATTCGTTCATCAAGCTGTCGGTCATGGCCGGCAAGGAAGGGCTGACCGGACTGGAATACGCGGGAGGTATTCCCGGAACGGTCGGCGGAGCCGTATACATGAACGCCGGCGCTCACGGTTCCGACATTTCACGCATCCTAAAGTCAGCAAGCATCGTTTGGGAAGACGGAAGTCGGGCAGTGCTCGGAAACGAGGAGATGAAATTCTCCTATCGCCATTCCATCCTGCAAGAGCGCCGAGGGATTATTACCCGTGCGGAACTTCAATTGGCAATGGGTGACCGCAAGGAGATCGCGGCCGCCATGGCGACGTACAAAGATCGCCGGCGCCGCACCCAGCCGCTGCAGATGGCCTGCGCAGGCAGCGTATTTCGCAATCCGCCGAACGATCATGCCGCAAGGCTGATCGAAGCGGCCGGATTAAAAGGCTTGCGCCAAGGAGCCGCAGAAGTTTCCCAATTACACGCCAACTTTATCGTGAACCACGGCGGTGCCAAGGCTGAGGACGTCCTCACCCTCATCGGAAAAGTCCAACAAATCATCGAACAAACCTATGGAATATCGCTTGTAACGGAGGTTCTCTTGATGGGTGAGCGGTAACCCGGAGGTGAAACCCTTGGACAATTTGGTGATTGAAGGCGGACATCCGCTTTCGGGCACCATCCGTATCCATGGAGCCAAAAATGCCGCTTTGCCGATTTTGGCCGCCAGCTTGCTCGCGGAAGGAGAAGTGAAGATCCGTAACGTGCCCAGATTGCTCGATATCGAGGTCATGCTGGACATTCTGCGAGATCTGGGGTGTAAAGCCCAGCATCAGGATACGGTGGTGACAGTCGAAACGGCGGTCGCAACATCTTCTCACATTCCGGAGACGCTGATGCGCAAGATGCGTTCCTCGGTATTTCTGATGGGTCCGCTTCTCGCGAGATTCGGAGAAGCCCAGCTCTATCAGCCCGGGGGCTGCGCGATCGGCGAAAGAAAGATCGACTTGCATTTGCGAGGTTTGGCGGCGCTGGGAGCGAAGATCGAAGAGAAGGGCAGTAGAATCGTCTGTTCTGCCCGGCGTCTGCAGGGCGCCGAAATCAGCTTGGATTTTCCCAGCGTAGGCGCAACCGAGAACATCATGATGGCAGCCGTTCTGGCCCAAGGCCGGACCGCGATTATCGGGGCCGCCAGAGAACCTGAAATTCAAGATTTGCAGCAATTTCTGAATCAAATGGGCGCACGTGTGGAAGGCGCGGGAACGGACACGATCATGATCGACGGAGTCGAATCTTTATACGGCTGCGATTTCGAAGTCATTCCCGATCGGATCGTAACCGGCACGGTTATGGTCGCCGCCGCCGCTACTCGCGGCGAAGTCACGTTGGAGAATACGAAGCCGAGCCAATTGACTTCTCTCATCCATGTGCTCCGCCGCGCAGGTGTTCAAATCGAGGCTGGAAATGATATAATGAGAGTCGGCGCATTTAAACGTCCTTTGGCCGTTGACCGGATCGTCACGTCGCCTTATCCGGCATTTCCGACCGACCTTCAAGCTCAAGTCATGACGCTGCTGGCTTTGGCGGACGGGGTAAGCGTGTTGAAGGAAACGGTATTCGAAGGCAGGTTTAAGCATGTGGATGAACTATGCCGCATGGGCGCCGACATTCGCGTCGATCTAAACAATGCTTTTATTCGAGGGGTCCCTCAGCTATACGGTGCGACCGTAGAGGCAACGGACTTGCGTGCAGGCGCGGCACTTGTGATTGCGGGGTTGGCGGCCCAAGGCCGTACCGTCGTCGAGCAGATTCATCACATCGACCGCGGTTATGATCGAATCGAAGAGATGTTCCGCCGGATCGGCGGCAACATTACGCGCGAAGTTAACAAGAGCAAGGTTTACAGCTAACGGTGACGGTTCCCCGCCGCAGAAGCTTTCTTCCGCCGCGGGGATTTTTATGGGCAATGCCGGAGACAAGCTTAACCCGCGAAGGGGTGACGGATGTTGAATGATAGAATTCCCGCGCTGAAGAAAGAGGCGGAAGTTCCGCGGACTCGCCGCGGGAAGAAATTGCTGAGGCTTGTCATTGCTCTGGCCGTTATCGTTCTGGTCGTGTTGTTCTTTCGTTCCCCATTGTCGAAAATTTCTGAAATTCAAATTACGGGACAAGAATTCGCGAGTCGGGAGGAAGTCGAGCAGGCGCTTGGGATTTCGTCCGGAGATTCTTTCTTTTATCCGAGCATCGGAAAGCTCAAGAGCAGATTGGATGCCGTGAAACCGATCGAGAGCGTACGGATAATCAAAAAATTTCCTGGCGTTCTTCGCGTGGAGATTAAAGAATATCCTCAAGTCGCCATTCAACTCGCCTCCGACGGCAAAATGTCGGCGATACTTTCCAATGGCTTGATGTTGACAATGCCGGAGGGCAAGCTGTTGGACAAGCCCATCCTTTCGGGATGGAAGCCGGCGGATGGCAACTTGGCTTCTCTCTGTCGCGTATTAAGCGGATTGCCCGGTTATTTGATGGCGGATTTGTCGGAGATTCAGCCCGATCCTTCGACCTCATACCCCGATCGGATCAAGCTTTATACCCGCTCGAGATTCGAAGTGACCACGACAATTGGACTATTGAAAGATAAGATCGCCTATCTTAGCGATATCGTGCAAAATCGGGAGCCCGGAAAGATAATTATGTTGGAAGCGGACACTTATTTGCCCTATTCGGCGGAAAATGTTACAGATGAAGCGGAGTAAGCCGATAAACATAAGGAAAAGGACTCTACTCAATAGGCGAAAATAATGCTAGAATTTTATTTACGGGTGAATTGGATAATTCTTTAGATGAGATATAGATTATCCCTGCGAGCAAACAAAAATATTGTTGAAAAAAGAGGGAAAACCTCGCGGATGTGGAATATATAGACGAAGCATCCCTAGTACGCAGCTATTTTCATCGATCTACGGGAGGTGCCACCGGTTGAGCAACAATGACCTCATTGTCAGCCTGGATATCGGAACGTCGAAAATCCGGGTGATTATCGGGGAAATCAGCAACGGGGCCATTAACATCATTGGCGTAGGATCAGCCGATTCCGATGGAATCCGCAAAGGCGCCATTGTCGATATTGACCAAACCGTGCAGTCCATTCGCAATGCCGTCGATCATGCCGAGCGCATGGTCGGTATCGGAATCAGCGAAGTTTACGTCGGGATATCCGGCAATCATATCGCTTTGCAGAGCAATCACGGTGTCGTTGCCGTCTCCAATGAAGACAGGGAAATTGGCGAAGAAGATATCGAACGTGTACTGCAAGCTGCTAAAGTGGTTGCATTACCGCCCGAACGGGAAATTATCGGACTCGTTCCCAAGCAGTTTTTAGTTGACGGACTTTCGGGCATACAGGATCCGCGAGGCATGATCGGCGTCCGTTTGGAAGTCGAATGCACAATCATTACCGGAACTAAAGCCGCAGTACATAACCTGATGAGATGCGTTGAGAAGGCAGGATTGAAAATATCCGGTCTGATCTTGATGTCTCTCGCTTCTGGTATGATGGCATTAACGAAAGACGAGAAACAAATGGGTACCGTTCTTGCAGATATTGGTGCAGGATCGACGACTCTTGCCGTTTTTGAGGGAGGCAGTCTTTCAGCCGTATCGACTTTGCCGATTGGCGGAGATTACGTGACAAGCGATATTTGTTACGGACTCAAGACTCAGACGGAACATGCGGAAAAAATCAAGCTGAAATATGGCTGCGCCCGTACGGACGATGCCGCCGAAGACCAGAAGTTCAAGGTTATGCGCGTCGGCAGCAATATGGAGAAGGAATTTTCGCAGCTTGATCTGGCCAACATTATCGAGCCTCGCATGCAAGAGATTTTTCAAATGATTCGCCAAGAAGTCAAACGTCTTGGTTATCATGACAAAATCAATGGTTACGTATTAACGGGCGGATCGGTTTCTTTGCCAAGCGTTCTTCCGCTGGCCCAATTTGAACTGGAGTCCAATGTAAGAATTGCCGTGCCGGATTATATCGGGGTCAGAGATCCTTCTTTCAGCAGCGGCGTAGGCATGATTCAATATGTCACCAAATACGTTCGAACGCGTTCGGCTGGGCCGAAGCGCGCTCCTAAGTCGAAAGCGGCAGCCGCAAGCTCAAGCGGCACGGCGACGGCATCCAAGCCCGGCGTTGTTGAATGGTTCAAAAACATGTTTAAGGAATTTATTTAAGCCGCCGCTTATTAGAGAGAACCATTCAAGCGAAGCAAGGAGGAGTTAGCAAATTATGTTGGAGTTTGATTTTGATATGGAACCACTTGCGAAAATCAAAGTCATCGGGGTCGGTGGCGGCGGCAGCAACGCTGTAAATCGGATGATCGAGAACGGCGTCAAAGGCGTCGAATTTGTTACCGTGAATACGGACGCGCAAGCTTTGCACCTTACCAAGTCCGAGCAAAAGCTGCAGATCGGGGACAAGCTCACCCGCGGTCTTGGAGCGGGTGCCAATCCAGACGTTGGAAAGAAGGCTGCCGAGGAGTCTCGGGAATTCATTACGAATTCACTCCGATCGGCAGATATGGTATTCGTTACTGCCGGAATGGGCGGCGGTACGGGTACAGGCGCAGCTCCGGTAATCGCCGAACTCGCCAAAGAATGCGGCGCGTTGACCGTCGGCGTCGTTACTCGTCCGTTCACGTTCGAAGGCCGTAAGCGTTCTACGCAAGCGGAGCTCGGCATCGAAGCTTTAAAAGAAAAAGTAGATACGCTTATCGTCATTCCGAATGATAGATTGTTGGAGATTGTCGACAAAAAAACGCCGATGCTGGAAGCATTCCGCGAAGCGGATAACGTTTTGCGTCAAGCCGTACAGGGTATTTCCGACCTGATTGCGGTTCCGGGTCTTATTAACCTGGACTTTGCCGACGTTAAGACGATCATGTCCGAGCGCGGCTCCGCTTTGATGGGAATTGGACAAGCCACTGGCGAGAACCGTGCCATGGAAGCGGCTCGGAAAGCGATCATGAGTCCGCTTCTCGAGACTTCCATCGAAGGCGCGCGCGGTGTGATCATGAATATTACGGGCGGCTCGAATCTGAGCTTGTACGAAGTCAACGAGGCGGCAGAGATCGTCATTTCGGCTTCCGATCCGGAAGTGAACATGATCTTCGGTGCCATTATCGATGATAACTTGAAAGACGAGATTAAAGTTACCGTGATCGCAACGGGGTTCGAACACAAAGGACCTTCCCGCCGTCAGGCAGCTCCCTCGGCTCTCCCGCAAACACAGCCTGAAACGGCTAGCAGCCAGAACGAGGCGCGTCAATCGAATAATCTGCGTCCTTTCGGCAATCAAAACGTGTCAAGCGATCAACTGGACATCCCTGCGTTTCTTCGCAACCGTCCGCGCGGCGATCGTTAAAAGTTATGATTCATACAGCGATAAGCTTCAGTTTCCGATCATTCGGAACTGGAGCTTTTTTGTCGTTTCCGTCGACAAAAAAAGGTTTTGAGGGTCGGCAAGATTAGACAGACACCGGATTTGAAAGCGATTATACTGGGTTCGGGCGGAAAAGGATGGGAACCCAATGACCGTTTATGTTGATCTCGTTTTTCTGACCAATCTGGCAGTTGACGGAACCGTGCTTCTAACGACTGCCAAACTACGTCGCAAGAGACCTTCTCGGACGCGTTTGTTTGCGGCCGCGTTTCTCGGGGCTCTCTATGCGGCGGTAATGTTTTGGGTTCATATTCCCTACTTTTATTCATTCGGAGCCAAAGTATTCATCTCGCTCGCAATGGTGCTGCTTTCTTTCGGATATGGCGGTCCGCTCCAATTCGTTCGCAATTTCGGCGCTTTCTACATCGTTAACTTTGCGACGCTGGGCGGTGTCATTGGGCTTTCCTTTCTAATGCGTTCTGCGCAATCTCCTTGGGAAGGGATGACATATACGGCGGATGGTGGAGTCATCCTGGAATGGCAAATGCAGCTTGGGTTATTCATCGTTGCTCTGGCGTTGTCCGTATGGTTATTTCGCAGTACCGCTGAAACGGGCCGGAAACGTCAAGAGCTGGAGCAGTTATTCTGGGATATCGAAGTTAGAGTAGGCGAGGGGAGCTGGACGATGAAAGCCCTCCTGGATACCGGAAACCGCCTATACGAACCGTTAACCCGGATACCCGTCATGATTATGGAAGCCGCCGTATGGAAGGATCAGCTCCCTCTCGGATGGAGCGACAGGCTTCAAACGGAATCCCCGGATTTGCTCATCACCGAACTGGATACCCGCGATTCGGAAGTCTACAGCTGGGGAAGTCGTCTCAGACTAGTTCCCTATCGTGCAGTAAACGGGGCAAGTCGTCTCATGCTGGCCGTCAAACCGGATATCGTGCTGTTATCCCGGGGAGATCAGCCCCCCATTCAAGCGAATCGGGTGCTTATTGGTTTAGATGGAGGCACTTTATCATCCGAAGGAACTTATCGCGCCATAGTCCATCCCGACATGGCTCAAGCCGACCCTAAGTCGTCGGCTCCATCTCAACCTGCGTGACAGGAGGCTAGCAGAAATGTTCGTAAACTTGAAATTAAGGTCGCAATTATCTCTTTATCGCCTGTTGTTCTGGTTCGGTTGGAAGAGCGAGGAAGTGTATTACATCGGGGGAAGCGAAGCACTGCCTCCTCCGCTCACCAGGGAAGAAGAAGAATATTTGTTGGAGAGGTTATCGACGGGAGACGCGGCGATTCGGGCGATGCTAATCGAGCGGAATTTGCGCTTAGTCGTCTATATCGCCCGTAAATTCGAAAACACGGGCATCCATATCGAAGATCTCGTATCGATCGGGGCGATCGGCTTAATAAAGGCGGTCAATACATTCGATCCCGAGAAAAAAATCAAGCTGGCGACCTACGCGTCCAGATGCATCGAAAATGAAATCTTGATGTATTTGCGCCGAAACAGCAAAACAAGGACAGAGGTTTCTTTCGACGAGCCCTTGAACATCGATTGGGACGGGAACGAGTTGCTGTTATCCGACGTGTTAGGGACGGAGAACGATACGATCTACCGGAATATCGAAGAGCAAGTCGATCGCAAATTGCTGCACAAAGCTTTGGATAAGTTAAGTGAGCGAGAACGAACGATAATGGAGCTCCGCTTCGGTTTGGCCGACGGGGAAGAAAAAACGCAAAAGGACGTGGCGGACCTGTTAGGCATCTCCCAATCGTATATTTCCCGCTTGGAAAAGCGGATTATAAAACGGCTTCGCAAGGAATTTAATAAAATGGTTTAGAAATTATGAGAAAATTCGGGGTTCTTGCGCACTGGAATAAAAAGCCCCTTCCCGGAGATACTTTACATTAATGCTGCTCCCCGGGAGGAATTGCCTTGACCCGTAACAAAGTGGAGATTTGTGGAGTGGACACCTCAAAGCTGCCCGTCCTAACCAATGCCGAAATGAGGGAGTTATTTCTCGCTCTGCAAACCCGAGGAGAGATTGCCGCCAGAGAAAAGCTAGTCAACGGCAATTTGCGACTTGTGTTGAGCGTCATCCAACGGTTCAATAACCGCGGAGAATTCGTCGACGATCTTTTTCAGGTCGGATGCATCGGATTGATGAAAGCCATCGATAATTTCGATTTGAGCCAAAATGTACGATTCTCGACTTACGCGGTCCCGATGATCATCGGCGAAATTCGCCGCTACCTGAGGGACAACAACCCGATCCGCGTATCTAGAAGCTTGCGGGACATCGCCTACAAAGCGTTGCAAGTCCGCGATCAATTAACGAACCAGCATTCCAGGGAACCGACGATTCTGGAAATATCGGAAGTTCTGAATGTTCCGAAAGAAGATATCGTCTTCGCATTGGACGCGATTCAGGATCCCGTATCTTTGTTCGAACCGATCTACCATGACGGCGGCGATCCGATATTCGTCATGGACCAGATTAGCGACGAGCGCAACAAAGACATCCAATGGATCGAAGAGATCGCTCTGCGAGAAGCGATGAGAAAGCTCAACGATCGCGAAAAAATGATTTTGTCCATGCGTTTTTTCGAAGGTAAAACCCAAATGGAAGTCGCCGATGAGATCGGCATTTCCCAAGCTCAAGTCTCTCGTCTAGAAAAGTCCGCCATACAGCAAATGCAGAAACACGTTAAATCTTAATGACTAGCGTAACAAGAGGATGTGCTCGAGTGGCATCCTCTTTCTTATTTTCCTCGGTTTATCAGGAATTCTATCCGCTATCGCCATTATCCCCGTCGATCAGAAGAACGATTTGGATGGCCTTAGGTTTTGTCGCCAATAGCTATCTTGTTCCGCTATGACCACTATCCCCGTCGATCAGAAAGTAACCGTTTCCGCCAAAGCGAATCCACTCATGAAACATTTTCAAACAACAGCCTTGTAACGAATCAATTTACCGCACAGAATTAAACATCCCCTTCGACAAGGAGATTCCACTTGGTTTCCGCGAAGAAAAGATGAATAGACTCGAACGAGGTGCAAGGTTCATGCAGAATGGCAGGACTAATCCTGGTTGGGAATGAAGGTTAGCTAGCGTATTTCAGGGATGAGAAATAATTGCGTTTATGATGTGCGGAACGATCGTCTCGGCTTATTAAGGCCGGATAATTAAGGGTTCGAGTAGAGGCGCAATATCGAAACAAAAACTCTAGCGGATTGGTGTTGTCTTGTGCCAAATTGAATCCGAAACAAAATTGATCCAAATAAGATTGAAGATGTTTGGCTCCGATTCCGTTGAAGGAATAGTTGAGCCAATTGGAGGCGCGTTTGCAGAGTTGAATCAACGGCCAGTGGCGGTGGAGGCTGAATTTTTGAATCACAACATGAATATCCGCAACGGAGGGGTCCACGTGTTGTTGAACGAAATCATGACTGCCCATGGGGGTAATCCGGTCGTAAGAAAGGTGCTCGTCGGAGATTTGTTTGATTTTAATGCAGCTGATTTGACAGTCGTTATCCATCGTCGCGCCGATAAGCAAGGGATGTTCTTGGGGGTGCCGATAAATTGTCGGATTGTAAGGACGTCCGTAAACACCGCAATTCACGCGAACGATTCCAGTAAGAAGCTTGCTCGTTTCAGCCTTAGACATGGCATGCCGTATTTTGTGGCAAATGAGCCAAGCAGTCTTGTAGGTGGTCCCGAGAACGACAGAGAGACGCAAAGCGCTTATACCCTGCGGTTGAGCATGAAGGAATAAAGCTTGAAACCAAAGCCGGAGCGGTGTACGGCTGCCTTCCAGGATCGTTCCGGCGATAAGCGATGTTTGTTTTCGGCAAGACCGGCACTCGAATAACGGCAACCTGCGCGACTGTACGCGGTAGAATTGGCGATGTTCACATCGCGGGCAACGGAAGCCTTCCGGCCATCGGATGGAGAATAACGTTTGCGCGCAGACCTCTTCACTATTGTAATGATCGCGGAACTGTTCGAAAGTCATATTAGCATCCATTAAAATCACCGCCCGAATAGGAACATTTGTTCTTATTTAATTTTATAACAATCTATCAATTTTATCAAGTCGTGAAGATGATATTTTTTGGATCATGCTCGCTGAATTCTTTGATGCGAGGATTCCGCCAAACAATGAAAACTGAGCGAGTGGGATAAAGGCTATATGCGGTAAGGGAGACTCAACCTGAGCAAAAGGGATAATGGCCCCAGTGAGTTGGATAAGCATGTCCGAGTAAAAAGAATGCTCTCTGAGCGAAAGGGATAGTGGCCCCAGTGAGTTGGATAAGCATGTCCGAGTAAACGGAACGTTCTCTGAGCGAAAGGGATAGTGGCCCGAGAAGACCGGAAGAGATGTCCAAGGTTACGAATATAATGGGTGCGAGGAGCGAGACAGCGTACATTTTTCCGAAGAGGATCATATATTTACTATTAGGGTACGAGTGCCCGGTCGGATTGGGGGCGAAGGATGATGAAAATATCCGATTTTCAAACGAAGGACGTAATCAACATCGTCGACGGGAAGAAGCTAGGGCAAGTGAGCGACTTGGAGCTGGATTTGCGCCAAGGGCGGATCGATGCGATCGTGGTGCCGACGTCTACTCGGCTGTTCGGAATGTTCGGCGGCGGCAACGACGTCGTTATTCCTTGGAGGAATATCGTTAAGATCGGGACGGACGTCGTTTTGGTGCGATTGGATGACGCCAAAGTGTATCGGCTCGAAGACGGGGAGCAGCATTCGGGAAGATAGCGCGCCGAGGCGCCTTTCTTCCGATTGCGGCGGAGCTATGGTACACTGAGGTCGGAGGTGTAAAAGGTTGGAACCTTTTCAATTGAATATAGAGAAAGAAAACCCGTCTTCGCTATTCCTGTTGCGTTCATGGAGCGATCTGGACGGGGTGACGGCCGGATTTACGACGAGACAAGCACTCAATTCCGCGTTGCACGTTGGCGACGATCCCGTCGCCGTATTGCGCAATCGGGAGAGAATAACGAATAGATTAGATTGGAAGATCGAATCATTTACTTGCGCGGAACAGGTACATAGCAATCATGTACACGTAGTTACACCGGAAGATACCGGTCGCGGACGTAACGACAGGGAAAGCGCCATACAAGACACCGATGCTCTCATAACGAACGAACCGGACGTGCTGCTTGCGATGTTTTTCGCGGACTGCGTACCGCTATATTTTTACGATCCCGTTACGGAAAGCCTCGGACTCGCCCATGCCGGCTGGAAAGGAACCGTGGCAGAGATCGCCGTCAAAACGGTTGAGAAAATGAAAGCCGTCTACGGCGTTCAACCCGCGAATTTGCTTGCCGCAATCGGCCCCTCGATCGGGAGTTGCTGTTACGAAGTGGACGAAAACGTGCTTAGGAACGTTAGGCCACTGTTGGCGTCTTTACGCGAATCAAACCCTTCTATAGATGATACGAACGTGGTCATGCCGAGCGAAACGGAAGGGCGCGCGAGACTCGACTTGAAACATTTAAACCGACAACTTATGATAAAAGCAGGAATTATGCCGAGCCGCATCGAAATAACATCATGGTGTACGAGCTGTCGCACGGATTTGTTGTTCTCCCACCGGAAGGAAAAAGGAGCAACTGGACGTATGATGAGCTGGTTGGGCAAGAAATCGAGGTGATCGTTTCGTGACATTGCAGAGTCGTCTACGGGACGTCGAAAGCCGATTGGAACAAGCCTGCTTACGGAGCGGAAGGAGACGCGAGGACGTTAACGTCATTGCCGTTACCAAGTACGTCTCGGCGGGAACGGCGGAAGCTGTCGTGCGGGAAGGCGTGACCCACATCGGAGAGAACCGTTGGCCGAACGCTAAGCCGAAGTGGGACGCGTTGAAGGGACAAGCTTCCTTCCATTACATAGGCTCCCTTCAAACCAATAAAGTTAAGGATATCGTCGGAAAATTCGAATTCATTCATTCCTTGGACCGTATATCTCTCGCGGAAGCGATTCACAAACGCGCTCAGGCGTTGGACGTTCAGGTGCCTTGTTTCCTGCAAGTCAACGTTTCGGGTGAGGAATCGAAGCATGGATTGGCGCCGGAGGAAGTCATATCTTTCATCGAGAAAGTAAAGCCGTTTGACCGGATTCGTCTTATCGGGCTGATGACGATGGCACCCTTCGAGAGTGAGGCGGAATCGACGAGACCCGTGTTTCGGGCTTTAAGACAGCTGAGGGACGATTTGAACGCGGCGTCCGCACTTGATGAGCCGTTAACGGAGCTATCGATGGGGATGTCCAACGATTTCGAGGTCGCTGTGGAAGAAGGCGCGACTTGGGTGCGTTTGGGAACGGTATTAGTCGGGAAAGAAGAGATGGAGGAGGAATTGTCATGAGCGTAATGAACAAATTTCTTAACTATTTAGGTTTGCAAGAGGAGCAAGAGCAAGAAGCGGATCGCGAACGTCACGCCGGGAACGAAGAGCAAGAAATTGAAACCCCGACGTTCGAAACCCGTAAACATTCAAGTAAGAACAACGTCGTCAGCATACATTCCCAGAAGAACGTCCGTGTCGTTCTGATGGAGCCCCGTTCCTACGATGAAGCTCAGGAAATCGCCGACCATCTGAAATCTCGCCGTTCCGTCGTAGTTAACCTGCAGCGCGTGAGAAGAGATCAAGCCATTCGGATCGTGGACTTTCTTAGCGGTACCGTATACGCGTTGGGAGGCCATATCTCTAAATTGGGATCGGACATCTTCCTTTGTACGCCGGATTCGGTGGAAATATCGGGAACGATAACAGAGATGTTGTCCGAGGAATCCGCTGACTATCCCAAAATGAGGTGACACCAGGTTGAATCAAATCACTGAATACATTGGCATTTTGTTTCAAATCTACTCCTACATGATCATTATTTACGTGCTCATGTCGTGGCTTCCATCCGTAAGAGAGAGCTTCATCGGAGAATTACTGGGAAAATTGGTGGAACCATACTTAAGACCATTTCGCAGATTAATTCCGCCGATTGGCGGGATGCTGGACATATCGCCCATCATCGCTTACTTCGCGTTGGGATTCGTCGCGCAAGGGCTAAATACCGTGATCAATTTCTTGTTTTTCTAGAATTGAAGGTGCAGATGAGCTATGACACGTTTGGAAATATACGATCATTTTCATCCGGATGAAAAAGCTTTCGTGGACCGCGCCTGGGAATGGGTCGAACGCGCCGCCGAACGTCATGAGACGAAGCGGACGGATTTTCTCGACCCGCGCCAGGCGCATATTTTATTTACGCTCGCGAACCGTGCGCCGGATGCGCAAGTACTTCTTGTCGGCGGCAGCGAGCAAGCCGAAAGAAAACGAGCACTGATCGCTCCGGATTATCGATCTCTTGAACAGGAAGATGCCGGGATCGCCGTGTTGGATATTTCATCGGACGACCGACGAATATCCGAATTGGATCATGGCGATTATTTGGGCGCGCTGCTAGGGCTTGGAATCAAGCGGGACAAGATCGGCGATTTGCATGTAAGCGACGAGGGTTGTCACGCTCTGATCGCCGAGGAGATCGGGGACTTCCTGGTCGGGCATATGAAACAAGCCCATCGAGTTGACGTTAGCGTTTCGATTAGGCCGTTGTCCGAGCTGCGCGAATCCAAAATCGCGTTAGAGGAACAGACGATCTCCGTAGCCTCAATGCGCCTGGACGGAATAGCCAGCGACGTCTTTCGAATGAGCCGAACGAAGATTCTCGCGCCGATTAAAGCCGGTCGCTGCAGAGTAAGCTGGAAACCCGTCGAAGATCCCTCTCACCCTTTAAAGGCCGGAGACGTCGTATCGATGAAAGGTTTCGGGCGTTTTAAGGTCATCGATGTGGAAGGTGTGTCAAAAAGCGGCAGAATTCGTGTAAGAATCGGTAAATTTGTGTAGTCGACAAAGAAGGATTTTTATAGGTTTCGTCGAATTCAGTTTTGAAAAGGTTACATGGAAATCATAACTGGGGAGGTGCGCCAATGCCACTTACACCATTGGACATCCATAACAAAGAATTCGCTCGCCGCCTTCGGGGTTACGACGAAGACCAAGTTAACGAGTTTCTCGATCAAATTATTAAAGATTACGAAGCCATGATTCGCGAGAACAAAGAACTGCAAAATATGGTCGCCGCTTCGCAGGATAAGCTCGGTCACTTCTCGAACATCGAGGAGACGCTGAGCAAAACGATCATCGTTGCTCAAGAAGCCGCCGACGAGCTGAGAAACAACGCAAAGAAAGAAGCTCACCTGATCGTGAAGGAAGCGGAGAAAAACGCCGATCGCATCATTAACGACGCGCTCGCCAAATCCCGCAAAATCGCGCTGGAAGTCGAAGAGCTGAAGAAACAGGCCACGATCTATCGGGCACGTTTCCGCGCTTTGATCGAATCCCAGATGGAACTCCTGTCCCAAGACGGATGGGAGACGCTCGAAGGACGCGAGTCGCGCGGAATCGAGGCATAATAAAATGCTCAAATAAAGATCCTTATGGGTCTTTTTTTGATTTGACAAATGCTTCGCCAAAAAGTATAACTTGATTATACGATTATGCTTGAAATGTCGAAGAAGGGACCAAGTAAGCGCGAGATCCGAGCCCAGAGAGTTGGCGGTTGCTGCGAGCCAATGCGAAGACGCGCCGAATATCTTCCCCGAGACGCCCCGCTGAAATCCGCGTTCGATCGAACGATGGTGATTAAGCGGAGCCGGACGTCCTCCGTTAACAGGACCTCAAGAGTTGCCGCTATGTCCCCGATAAGGGAGCCAAAGCGGAACAAGGGTGGTACCGCGAGCTAACCTCGTCCCTTTCCGGGATGAGGTTTTTTATTTTGTCACGAAAGGAAGATCAAACATGCAACGCGTAGACGTCAAGGAAAAAGCAAGATCCCGCGAAAAACGAATTTTGGAGCAATGGAAATTAGAGGATACGTTTCGCAAATCCATCGACAATCGCGAGGGGAAACCGAATTTCGTTTTTTACGAAGGGCCTCCGACGGCGAATGGCAAACCTCACATCGGGCACGTATTGGGCCGGGTCATTAAAGACTTCGTAAGCCGCTACAAAACGATGTCGGGCTACCGGGTCATCCGCAAAGCCGGTTGGGATACGCACGGCTTGCCGGTTGAGCTTGGCGTTGAGAAACAGCTCGGCATCTCGGGCAAGCAGGAGATCGAGAATTACGGCGTAGAGCCGTTCATCAATAAGTGCAAGGAGAGCGTCTTCGAATACGAACGCCAATGGCGCGAGCTTACGGAAGCGATCGCGTATTGGACCGACCTAGACGATCCGTATATTACGCTGGATAACAACTACATCCAGAGCGTTTGGCATATCCTTTCGACGATTCACGAGAAAGGTTTGCTCTATAAAGGCCACCGGGTCAGCCCGTACTGTCCGTGCTGCCAAACGACGCTCAGTTCGCACGAAGTTGCCCAAGGTTACGAAGACGTTAAGGATTTAACGGCAACTGCGAAGTTCAAGTTTAAGGAAAACGGCGAATACGCGCTTGCTTGGACGACGACGCCTTGGACGCTTCCGGCGAACGTAGCGCTTGCAGTCAATCCTGATCTCGACTATGCACGGGTAAGTCAAGACGGCGAAGTGTACGTCGTGGCTTCCGCATTGGTCGACAAAGTCATGAAAGGCGAATACGAGACGCTCGGCACGGTGAAGGGCCGCGAGTTGGTCGGTTTGTCTTACGAGCCGCTGTTCCCTTATGTGACGGTAGAGAACGCATATCGCGTCATCGATGCGGATTATGTCACGGACTCTAGCGGTACGGGGATCGTTCACATTTCCCCGGCCCACGGCGAGGACGATTACCGCGTTGCTCGCCAGCACGGCATTCCGATGCTGATGGTCGTGAACAACGAAGGCAAATACATCGCCGAAGTCACGGACTTGGCCGGACGTTTCGTCAAGGATTGCGACGTCGATATCGTCAAAATGCTGTCCGAGCGCGGACTGTTGTTCCACAAAGAAAGAATGGAGCACAGCTACCCGTTCTGCTGGCGCTGTAAAACACCGCTGCTTTACTACGCGACGGAAAGCTGGTTTATTAAGACGACCGCGGTGAAAGATCAACTAATCGCGAACAATAAAAAGATCCAATGGTATCCGGAGCATTTGCGAGACGGACGTTTCGGTAAATTCCTAGAGGATCTGGTCGATTGGAACATCAGCCGGAACCGTTATTGGGGAACTCCGCTTAACGTGTGGACTTGCGAAAAGTGCGGCAAGGAAAAATCCCCGCATAACATTGCCGAGCTTCGCGAATGGGCAATCGAGGACGTACCGGAAACGATCGAATTGCATAAGCCGTACGTCGACGGGATCCACATGCGCTGCGAATGCGGGGGGACGATGAATCGCGCGTCCGAAGTCATCGACGTATGGTTCGACAGCGGTTCGATGCCATTCGCGCAATATTACCACCCTTACGGAGACGATAAGAAATTCAACGAGCAGTATCCCGCGGATTTCATCTGTGAAGGTATCGACCAAACGCGCGGATGGTTTTTCAGCCTCCTGGCGGTATCGACGCTCTACAACGGCCAAGCGCCGTACAAATCGGTCATCTCGACCGGTCACGTGCTTGACGAGAACGGGCAGAAAATGAGCAAATCCAAAGGCAACGTCATCGATCCATGGGAAATCATCGACGAGTTCGGAACGGACGCTTTCCGCTGGTCGATGCTGGCGGACAGCGCGCCATGGAACAGCAAACGGTTCTCGAAAGGCATCGTGGCGGAAGCCAAATCGAAGGTCGTGGACACGCTTGTCAATACACATGCATTCTATGCGTTGTATGCTTCGATCGACGGCTATCAACCTTCCGAACACGCGAAGGTGAAAACAGACAATAAGCTGGACCGCTGGATCTTGTCGCGTCTTAACACGTTGACGGCGGACGTCGTGAAAGGTTTGGATGCGAACGATTTCCTTAACCCTGCGAAAGCGATCGAGACGTTCGTCGACGAGTTGTCCAACTGGTACGTACGCCGTTCTCGCGATCGCTTCTGGGGCAGCGGCTTGACGGAAACGAAGCTGGCCGCTTACCAAACGTTGGGCGAGGTGTTGCTCACGTTGTCCAAGCTGATCGCGCCATACGCGCCGTTCGTAGCCGAAGACATCTACTGCAATCTCGGCGGCAAGGGCAGTGTGCATCTGGCCGATTACCCGCAAGCGGGCTCAGCAGCGATCGATGAGGAACTGGAGCGGGAAATGGCCGCCGTACGCAACATCGTCGAACTGGCGCGCAATATCCGTAACGAAACGGGCTTGAAAACGCGCCAGCCGCTGTCTGAGCTTCTCGTATCGCTTAGCGACGAATTCGATCTATCGGGGTATAAAGAAATCATCGAAGACGAGATCAACGTCAAGAAGATTACGATCGTCAGCGATGACGGAGGATTCGTTAACTTTAACCTGAAGCTCAACTTGAAAGTGGCGGGCAAGAAGTATGGCAAGAACGTCGGGCCGATCCAGGCCGCGTTCAAAGCAATGTCGAGCGACGAGACGCGGGGCATTGTCCAATCGGGTAAATACGATTTCGTTTCGCCGGATGGTGAAACGTTGGCCGTAGAGTTGGAAGAGATGCTCGTCGAGAAGGAAGCGAAGACGGGCTTCGCGTCGGCGTCCGCTGGTGGTCTTACGGTGGCGCTTAATACCGAAATTACGCCGGAGCTTGTGCAGGAAGGCTGGGTCCGCGAAGTTATTCGCGCGGTACAGGACACGCGGAAGAAACTCGACTTGCCGATCGAGAAACGGATCGATCTCGTTCTCGATGTCGACGCCGAACTGGAAGCTGCGCTGCGCGCCTTCGACGAAGTTTTGAAAGAGAACGTGCTCGTCAACCGCGTATCGTTCGGAAAAACGGAAACGACGGAAACGGTGCAAGCCGGAGAGAAAACGATCGGCGTCGCGATCGGGACGGAAGCATAATTCAAGAACCAAGTTGCTAAACATAATAAGGAAAACGATAAGACGAGCTCCATCATCCGGGAGCGGGCGTAATACCCGCCCTCCGAGAGGGCTCGTTTTGCATTCGGCGGCGCAGGGTAAAGATAAGGCAAAGGAAGCCTGAAGGGAAGTGCTGCTGTGGGCGACAATTCCGAGAAAGACAAAAAAGCGAAACCAATTAACGTTAAGATTACGCCGAAAGCTCCAGCCAAGGACGCGGGAGGTTTGGAAGAGGACACGAAGGAGCTCAACGGAACGCTTCGGTTTCTATCCGAGAAGCTTGAACGGCTATCCATCGATATGGAGAAAGCCCAGTTGAGCGAATACGTAAACTTGATGCACCGTCCTTGGCAGTTGATTATCCGGAATTTCATAGCCGGACTATCTAGAGGCGTGGGCATCGCGCTCGGCTTTACGTTCTTCGCGGCGACGATCGTGTACTTGCTGCAAATGCTCGGGGCGCTGAATTTGCCGATCGTGGGGGATTATATTGCGGACATTGTGCGGATCGTTCAGCGGCAGCTTGAGATTAACCCACATTGAGTTTGCGAATGGAAAAAAACCTACACAAATATATTCCTCTCCAGCCGCTTCCTCTCCGCCCATTGCCTGAATGATTTCATTGAGGTGGCAATGGGCTCCAAGAGGCGGACGTAAACTCTTACGAGGAACATATTTGTTTCGGTTTAACATTCGCAGTCTGGGGAAAATCCCAAGCTCCGCTGAACCTTTTTTTAGTAGGGGGAGCGGTCGCGGTCGTCGTCGGGCTCCAGGAGATGGTCGCCTTCGTTGTCGGCCATGTAGCGGTGGTAAGCGCGGTTGCGCACGACCGAGACGTGATGGCCAGTAATGTCGGTGGCGAGGAAACTTTCCAACGACTCGACGTAACCGTCGTTCTCTTCGGCTTCGATGAACATCAGGTTGTAATCGTCGACGTTGTTATTCTCGGCCATGGCCGGAGTGTTTGAAGTTCCCCAGGACTCGACGATCTGCCAGGCGTCTTCTCCGTCGAAGCCATTTTGATCGCCTTGGCCGTCCAGACTCGTCCGACCGAAGGGGGGCATCAGAAATTCTTCCTCGACCGGCCGATCGTTGGAAGTATTCTGGCGCGGCTCATGCTCCACGCAATAGATCGCGGTGGGGAGGGCATCCAGCCTTTCGATCGGTATGAATTTGCCGCATGCGACGCAACGCCCGTATTCCCCGGTATTCATCCTTTCCAGCGCGGCTTCGACGCGCTCCAATCGGAAAGCTTCCTTCTCCAATAACGCAGAGTCTTTGCTTCGTTCGAACATGTCGGTTCCTATGTCCGCGGGATGGTTATCGTTGGAGGAGAGCTCGCCGGTCGAATCCCGATAGGAAGCCGCAAGGCCGTAATGGCTGTTTTCATTTATCCTTTTTCTCAAATCGCTTTGTTCTTCCAGCAGCTGACGCCGAAGCGATTCGATTTTATCCCGATCAAGCCGCAGAGCCAAAGTATCCACTCCCTTTATCGTCTGGTTGACCTTAGTTTTATCGAGTCGAACTTGTTTTACGTATGGAATCGGGCGGTCATGTTTGGAGGTTCTGTCGATTTTTAGTTGTGCTTCGTGGACGCTCCTTGGCGCAATGTGATAAAATCAACACGCAGGACAATAGATGAAGGGCGGATATAACGAATGCAGCGTCGTATTTGGCCGATTTGGGCCTATTATGCAATCGCGATCGTCGTGTTATTAATCGATTACGCGAGCAAAAAAGTCATCAGCCGCAACGTGGAACTGAATACCGAGAGCATTTCCGTGCTGGGGAACTTTTTTCTCATCACCCACACCCGCAATAGGGGCGCGGCCTTCAGCATGCTGCAGGATCAGCGCTGGTTTTTTCTAGTGGTCACGATCGCCGTTGTCACCGGCATTCTGTGGTACCTGCATCGCTCTTTTCGCACGAGCAGGCTTTTGCTGCTGCTTGCGCTGGCCGTCATTTTAGGCGGGGCGGTCGGAAATTTTCTAGATCGTGCCCTTTATGGCGAAGTCGTTGATTTTCTGCAATTCAACTTCGGTTCGTACACGTTTCCGATCTTTAATCTCGCCGATACGGCAATTTGCGTCGGCGTCGGGATGGTCATCCTGGATACGTTGCTGACTATGAAACAGGAGAATAAATCGAATGGCAATGGAGAACAACCCCGAGATGCTTCCCAAGAGCAGCATTCCGTTTGAGGAAGAAGACGGGCTAGAGGAAAAAGAAAACGAATTTGAATGGCGCATTGAGGAGGACCAGGCAGGAGAACGCGCGGACAAGCATATCGCTTCGATGCTTGCCGATAAATCCGTGTCCCGGTCCCAAGTGCAAGAATGGATCCGCATTGGGGCGATTACGGTAAACGGAGAACCTGCCAAAGCTAATGCCAAGCTTGCGGCCGGCGCTCTGATCCGCGTCGCGCTGCCCGAACCTGAGCCGCTCGAGGCGTCCCCGGAAAATATTCCGCTTGACGTCGTTTACGAGGATGGAGACGTCATCGTCATCAACAAACCACGCGGAATGGTCGTTCATCCCGCAGCGGGTCATCCAAGCGGCACGGTCGTTAACGCTTTGCTGTACCACTGCAAAGACCTGTCCGGCATTAACGGCGTGATGAGACCGGGGATTGTGCACCGCATCGACAAAGACACGTCCGGCTTGCTCATGGTCGCCAAGAACGACCTGGCGCATGCCTCGCTTGCCGAACAGCTTAAAGAACACAGCGTGACGAGAAAGTATCGTGCGCTCGTGTATGGCGTCATGCAGCATGACAAAGGCACGATCGACGCTCCGATCGGACGGGCCAATCACGACCGAAAGCTGTACGTCGTCACTGACAAGAACAGCAAGCATGCGGTCACGCATTTTACCGTGAGCGAGAGATTCGACGAATATACGTTGCTTGATCTTAGGCTTGAAACCGGCAGAACGCATCAAATTCGCGTTCATATGAAGTACATCGGATTTCCGCTTGTCGGAGACCCGGTATACGGCGGCAAAAGCGGCAGAACGCTCGGAATGTCGGGGCAGGCCCTCCATGCGGAAATTCTCGGCTTCAAACACCCGAGAACGGGCGAGTATTTGGAGTTCTCGGCGCCGATTCCCGAAGACATGGAGCATGCGATCGGCATTTTGAAAAACCGGTAACTGCAAATGATCGGTGCAATAATCCATGGTGGTTCGCGGGCAATTCAGTCATAGTTTGAGAATAAAAACTGTGATTTGAAGGAGTGTCGCGAGCGTGAGCGTGGAGAAATATCAGACGTCGTTTATTCAGGAGCAATTTGCCGTCCGCATTGGCGGTTCCGACTATGGCAAAGACACGAATATTTATAAATTCGAGAAAATAAAGAGGGCCAAAGCTGCGGCGAAAAAAGCCCACCCCGATATGGATTTGATCGATATGGGCGTTGGCGAGCCGGACGAGATGGCGGATGCCGGCATCGTGGCCAAGCTTGCCGAAGAAGCGGCAAAGCCGGAAAACCGCGGTTACGCGGATAACGGGATCGCGGAATTCAAACAAGCCGCCGCGCAATATTTGAAAGACGTTTTCTCCGTTGAAGGCATCGACGCCGAGACCGAAGTGCTGCATACGATCGGCGCCAAGCCGGCGCTGGCGATGCTGCCGACCGTGTTCGTCAATCCAGGCGACGTCGTCATCATGACGGTGCCGGGATACCCGATCATGGGCACGCATACGAAATATCTCGGCGGCGAAGTGTATAACGTGCAATTGACGAAGGAAAACGATTTTCTGCCCGATCTGGATGCCATTCCGGAAAGTATCGCCACGCGCGCCAAGCTGCTCTATTTGAACTATCCGAATAACCCTACGGGAGCGGCGGCGACGCCGGAATTTTTCGGGAAGGTCGTCGCATGGGCGAAAAAGCACCAAGTCATTGTCGTTCACGACGCTCCATACGCCGCATTGACTTACGATGGCGCGAAACCGCTGAGCTTCCTGTCCGTTCCGGGCGCGAAAGATGTTGGGGTAGAGCTTCACTCGCTGTCCAAATCGTACAATATGACGGGATGGCGCATCGGTTTTATCGCCGGCAATCCGCTCATCGTCAAGGCGTTCGGCGACGTGAAGGACAATAACGACTCCGGCCAGTTTATCGCCATCCAGAAGGCGGCGGCGTACGGACTTGCCAAACCGCAGATTACCGAGGCGATCGCGGCGAAATATTCCCGCCGCCACGATCTGCTGGTGGCGGTATTGAACGAAATCGGCTTTCGCGCCGAGAAGCCGAAAGGCTCGTTCTTCCTTTACGTTGAAGCGCCCAAGGGCATCGAAGGCGGAGAACGATTCGAGACCGCTGAACAATTCTCGCAATATTTGATCCGCGAGAAGCTGATCTCGACCGTGCCTTGGGACGACGCGGGCAATTTCGTGCGTTTCTCGGTGACATTCATCGCTCATGGAGAAACGGAAGAAAAACGCGTGATCAACGAAATTAAACGCCGGCTAACAGACGTGCGATTCGAGTTTTAAGCGGCGATTTTTTCGAGCGGATTTCAAACGGATGTCCTTGACACTTCATGTCGAACATGGGATAATCATTGGTAATGAAACGGGTACCTTTAATTCAGTCCAGAGAGACTGGCAAGGTGGCGCAGAGTTGACCAATATCCGGGTTCGCATATTCGACATGAACATGTTCGGCAAGTTCGGTAATGTTGCCGCGCCTTGAGCATGTCTATGATTGTGCGCCTGTTGATATCTCACACTGACTGTAACCTCCTTGCGAATACGCAAGGAGGTTTTTTATGTGCCATTATCGCGTGAAGGAGGGATCGAAATGTCGGACTCGCGCGTCATTATGGACGAATCGGCCATCCGGCGGGCGCTTACCCGGATAGCCCACGAGATGGTCGAGAAGAACAAAGGAATCGAAGACTGCGTGTTGATCGGCATTCGAACGAGAGGCATCTACCTTGCGAAACGCGTAGCGGATCGGATAATGGACATCGAAGGACAGCCGGTCCCCGTGGGGGAGCTCGACATTACCCGCTATCGCGACGATCGTCCCGACAGGGCTAAGGCGAGCGGGGTTTTACCGGACGAAGAACTGAAACTGCTGGTCAGAGATAAGCGGATCATACTGGTTGACGACGTTCTCTATACCGGCCGGACGATTCGCGCCGCGCTCGACGCGCTCATGGATTGCGGCAGGCCGCAATCGATCCAACTGGCCGTCCTCGTCGACAGGGGGCATCGGGAGCTTCCGATCCGCCCCGACTACGTAGGCAAGAACGTGCCGACCTCGCGGCACGAGAAGATCGACGTCTCGCTGAGCGAGATCGACGAGACCGATTGCGTCACGATTTTCCATCCGCGCGAGGCGGAGATCGGCAGGTAACGACGGTACACCATCAACAGCACGGTAGAGGAGGCGCTAGAGAACATGACGACTTGGATTATTAACGCGAAAAGGCTGAGCGAACAGAACGGAGAAACGGAAATCGCTCACGTACGAGTAGAGAACGGATTGATCGCCGAATGGCGGGAAGGCGGCTCATTGCCGGATACGACGGGCGCGGAAGTAATCGATGCTCGCGGCAAGCTGATTTCCCCCGGGCTGATCGATATGCACGTTCACTTGCGCGAACCGGGTTTCGAATATAAAGAAACGATCGCGAGCGGAACGGAATCGGCGGCCAAGGGCGGATTTACGACGATCGCACCGATGCCGAACACGCGACCGGTCATGGATACGCCGGATACGATCCGGCTCGTGCTGGACAAAGCGGCAACGGAAGGCGTCGTTCGCGTGCTGCCTTACGCCGCGATCACGAAAAACGAACTGGGCCGCGAATTGACCGACTTCGCCGCACTGAAGGAAGCCGGAGCGATCGGTTTTACGGACGACGGCGTCGGCGTGCAGAACGCGCAGATGATGAAGAACGCGATGGCGCTCGCGAAGTCGCTGGATATGCCGATCATCGCGCATTGCGAGGATGACTCGCTCGTAGAAGGTGCGGCGGTGTCGGAAGGCGAATTCGCCCGCAAGCACGGGCTGAAGGGCATTCCGAACGAATCGGAAGCGATCCATGTTGGCCGCGACATTCTGTTGTCTGAAGCGACGGGCGTACATTATCACGTCTGCCACGTCAGCACCGAGCAATCGGTCAGGCTGATCCGGCTCGGCAAGTCGGTGGGCGTGAAAGTATCCGCGGAGGTGTGTCCGCATCATCTGCTGCTGGCGGACGAAGACATTCCGGACAGCATGGACGCGAACTGGAAAATGAACCCGCCGCTGCGGACGCCGAAAGACGTGGAAGCCTGCATCCAAGCGCTCGAAGACGGAACGATCGATATTATCGTGACCGACCATGCGCCGCACAGCGAGGAAGAGAAAGCGCGCGGCATGGAACGGGCACCATTCGGAATCGTTGGCTTCGAAACCGCGTTTCCGCTTCTTTACACGAAATTCGTCCGCACGGGACGCTGGAGCCTGGATTTTCTGCTCCGCAGAATGACCAGCGATCCCGCCAAGCTGTTCCGCTTGCCATACGGTACGATGGCAGTAGGAGCGCCTGCTGATTTGATTCTGATCGACTTGGAGAACGAGCGGGAAGTCGATCCCGCGAAGTTCCTGACAAAAGGTCGCAATACCCCGTTCACGGGTTGGAAGTTATACGGCTGGCCGGCTTTAACGATGGTTAACGGCAACGTGGTCTGGACCGAAGAAAACGGCATTAACCGCTAAGGAGTGATTGGGATGCAAGCAAGATTATTGTTGGAAGACGGCACGCTGTTCACGGGACGGGGCTTCGGAGCCGAAGGCGGTTCCGTCGGAGAAGTCGTATTTAACACGGGAATTACGGGTTACCAAGAGGTACTGTCCGATCCGTCTTACTGCGGGCAAATCGTCACGATGACCTACCCGCTGATCGGCAACTACGGCATCAACCGGGATGACTTCGAAAGCATTCGCCCTTATGTTCACGGCTTCGTCGTTCGTCGTCATGAGGACGTGCCGAGCAACTGGAGGGCGCAATATACGGTCGACCAATTGCTGAAAGAATACGGCATTATCGGAATCAGCGATGTCGACACGCGCATGCTGACTCGCATTCTTCGTCAGCATGGAACGATGAAAGGCATTCTAACGACGGGGAACGAGCGCGTAGAAGAGTTGATGGAGCGTATGGGAACTACTCCGCTCGCCATTGATCAAGTCGCGCGTACGTCGACCAAATCCATTTTCAACAGCCCCGGAGACAAGGAACGCATCGTCCTAATCGATTACGGCGCGAAGAGCGGTATTCTGCGCGATCTCACGAAGCGCGGCTGCGACGTCATCGTCGTGCCTCAAGACACGACCGCGGACGAAATCCGCCGCTTGCATCCGGACGGCATCCAGCTGTCCAACGGACCTGGGGACCCGAAAGACGTGCCCCATGCCGTGAACACGATCCGCGATCTGCTCGGCGAATATCCGATGTTCGGAATCTGCCTCGGACACCAATTGTTCGCGCTCGCTTGCGGCGCCGATACCGGCAGACTGAAATTCGGTCACCGCGGCGGCAACCATCCGGTGAAGGAACTCGAAACCGGACGCTGCTTCATCACTTCCCAGAACCACGGCTACGCTGTCTTGGATGAGTCCATCGCCGGAACGGAACTGGAAGTGACGCACATCAACAACAACGACAAAACGATCGAAGGCTTGAAGCATAAGCGTTACCCGGCCTTCACGGTTCAATATCATCCAGAAGCGGCTCCGGGACCTTACGACAACGGCTACTTGTTCGACCGTTTCTTACAAATGATCCGCGACAACAAGGAAGCCAATCCGGAACGCCCACGCCAAGCGCAATTGTCGGAAACGCTGAGAGGAGAGCTGCAGTATGCCCAGAAATAATGACCTCAAAAAAATTCTCGTTATCGGCTCCGGCCCAATCGTCATCGGACAAGCGGCGGAATTCGACTATGCCGGCACGCAAGCCTGCCAAGCTCTGAAGGAAGAAGGCATCGAGGTCGTATTGATCAATAGCAACCCCGCTACGATCATGACCGACACGAACATCGCCGACAAAGTTTACATCGAACCGATCAACCTGGAATTCGTATCGCAAATCATTCGCCAAGAGCGTCCAGACGGTTTGCTGCCGACGCTCGGCGGACAGACTGGCCTGAACATGGCGGTCGAACTGGCTCGCGCGGGCGTGCTTCAGCAGGAGAACGTGAAATTGCTCGGCACGCAGCTTGACGCGATCGAACGCGCCGAAGACCGCGACTTGTTCCGTGAGCTTATGCGCGAGCTGGAGCAGCCGGTACCGGAAAGCACGATCGTGACGACGGTAGAAGAGGCAGTCGAATTCGCGAACGGACTCGGCTATCCGGTTATCGTTCGTCCGGCTTACACACTCGGCGGCACGGGCGGCGGTATCGCCCCGAATGAAGAAGAGCTGCGCGAGACTGTAGCCAACGGCATCCGTTACAGCCCGATCGGACAATGTCTGATCGAGAAATCGATCGCCGGTATGAAGGAAATCGAATATGAAGTCATGCGCGACGCGAACGACAACTGCATCGTCGTCTGTAACATGGAGAACTTCGATCCGGTCGGCGTTCATACCGGCGACAGCATCGTCGTCGCTCCGAGCCAAACGCTCTCCGATCGCGAATATCAAATGCTTCGCTCGGCTTCGCTGAAGATCATTCGCGCGCTGAATATCGAAGGCGGCTGTAACGTGCAGTTCGCGCTTGACCCGCAAAGCTATCAATACTATGTCATCGAAGTTAATCCTCGCGTTAGCCGTTCTTCCGCGCTGGCATCCAAAGCGACTGGATATCCGATCGCCAAGATGGCTGCCAAGATCGCCGTCGGCTACACGCTGGACGAGATCGTTAACCCGGTCACGGGCCAAACTTACGCTTGCTTCGAACCGACGCTGGACTATATCGTATCGAAGATTCCTCGCTGGCCGTTCGACAAGTTCACTTCGGCGAACCGCAAGCTCGGCACGCAAATGAAAGCGACCGGAGAAGTTATGGCCATCGGCCGTACATTCGAGGAATCGATTCACAAAGCGGTGCGCTCGCTGGAAATCGGCGTTCACCGCATCAACTTGAAAGACGCGAATGAACTTTCCGACGAGGTGCTGTCGGCTCGCTTGAACAAAGCAGACGACGAGCGGCTGTTCCTGGTGGCGGAAGCATTCCGTCGCGGTTGGACGCTGCAGCACATTCAGGATCTCACTAACATCGACTGGTGGTTCCTCGACAAGATCGAACGCATCGTTCAACTGGAAGACGAAATCCGCAGAGAGCCTGCACTTACGCCGGAATTGCTGTACAAGGCGAAAAGAAACGGCTTGACGGACCGCGCGATTGCCGAGCTGAGAAGCGAAGGTCATCCGAATGGCGCGTTGACGAAAGAAGCGGACGTGCGCACATACCGTCTCGAGCAAGGCCTCAAACCGGTATACAAAATGGTTGATACTTGCGCGGCCGAATTCGAAGCGACGACGCCGTACTACTATTCGACCTACGAGACGGAAAACGAAGTGACGGAAAGCGCGAAAGAAAAAATCATCGTGCTTGGCTCCGGTCCGATCCGTATCGGCCAAGGGATCGAATTCGACTACTCGACCGTTCACGCCGTATGGGCGATCCGCAACGCGGGTTACGAAGCGGTTATCATCAATAACAACCCGGAGACGGTATCTACAGATTTCAGCACGTCCGATCGTCTCTACTTCGAGCCGCTCTTCTACGAAGACGTCATGAACGTCATCGAGCAAGAGCAACCGATCGGCGTTATTGTACAATTCGGCGGCCAGACGGCGATCAACCTGGCGGCTCCGCTTGCCAAAGCCGGCGTGCGCATTCTTGGTACGTCCCTGGACAGCATTGACGAGGCGGAAGACCGCAAGCGGTTCGAAGCGCTGCTGAGCAAATTGAGCGTACCGCAGCCGAAAGGAACGACGGTTACATCGGTCGACGAAGCAGTCGGCGCCGCGCAAGAGCTCGGTTATCCGGTTCTCGTTCGTCCGTCTTACGTGCTTGGCGGACGCGCGATGGAAATCGTATACTCCGATGAAGAGTTGCTATCCTACATGGAAGTGGCCGTGAAGATCAATCCGGAGCATCCGGTGCTCATCGACCGCTACATGCTGGGCAAAGAAATCGAAATCGACGCGATCTGCGACGGCGAAACGGTGCTCATTCCGGGCATTATGGAGCATGTCGAGCGCGCGGGCGTTCACTCGGGCGACTCGATCGCGGTCTATCCGCCGCAATCGCTCTCCGAAGATATCAAGCAACAAGCTATCGATATTACGATTAAAATCGCCAAAGAACTGAAAACGATCGGTCTTGTCAACATCCAGTTCGTCGTATGGCAAGAAAAAGTGTACGTGATCGAGGTTAACCCTCGCTCTTCCCGTACCGTTCCTTTCCTGAGCAAAGTGACGAAAATTCCGATGGCGAATCTTGCGACGCAAGCGATTCTCGGGAAGAAGCTTACCGACCTGGGTTATCAAGAAGGCCTGTGGCCGGAAGATGAGTTCGTCTCCGTCAAAGTTCCGGTATTCTCCTTCGCGAAGCTGCGCCGCGTAGACCCTACGCTGACGCCGGAGATGAAGTCGACGGGCGAAGTCATGGGACGCGATCGCTTCTATGCGAAAGCTTTGTATAAGGGCCTCGTTGGCTCAGGTATGAAGATTCCGAATTCCGGCGCGATCATCGCGACGGTCGCCGACAAGGATAAAGATGAAGCGATTCAAATTCTGAAAGGCTTCTACAACCTCGGCTACAAGCTGCTCGCCACTGGCGGGACGGCAGACGCTCTGGAAGCTGCGGGACTTAAAGTGCGCCGCGTAAATAAGCTTTCCGACGGTTCGCCTAACATTCTCGATCTCATCCGCACGGGTCAAGCGCAATTCGTCGTCAACACGCTGACGAAAGGCAAGACGCCTGAGCGCGACGGCTTCCGCATTCGCCGCGAAGCGGTCGAGAACGGAGTTGTCTGCTTGACGTCGTTGGATACGGTCAGCGCGCTGCTGAACATGCTGCAAGCGCTCCGGTTCTCCAGCGAGCCGATGCCGGCTTTCCAAGCTTAAATCCAGTATGCCGCCCGGTCCTCTAGCAACAAGGGGATCGGGCTTCTATATGAACTTCAAGCCGAAGAGGAGGAACCGCGAATGGCAAATCTTACGCGTGAGCAGGCGGCCGGCAAAATCATGGTGGCATTGGACAAGCCGGATGAATCCGCCGCTCTGGCAGTCGCTGATCAACTACAAGGCTCCGGTTGTTGGATGAAGGTGGGCATGGAGTTGTTCTACGCTGCAGGCCCTTCAATCGTCCGGGAGTTGAAAGGCAAGGGATTTCGAATCTTCCTCGATTTGAAAATGCACGATATCCCAAACACGGTGCGAGGCGGGGCGAGGAGCATAACCCGTCTTGGCGTTGATCTCTTTAACGTACACGGTGCCGGCGGCATCGCGATGATGAGCGCTGCGATCGAAGGCGTTAGCGAGGCGGTAGCCGCGGGAGACGCGGAACGTGCGCCGCTCGTGATCGCGGTTACGCAACTGACGAGCACGAACCAGGCAGTGCTGAATAATGAGATCGGGATTGCGGGAACCGTAGAAGACGCAGTTGTGCATTATGCTAAACTAGCTCAGCAAGCAGGTTTGCAAGGGGTTGTGGCTTCGCCTCTGGAGGTGGCCGCGATCAAAGCCGCTTGCGGAGTCGGTTTCGCTACGGTTACGCCGGGCATTCGTCCGAGGGGCGTGGACGCGGGCGACCAGTTCCGCATTACGACTCCCGGCGATGCCGTGAAAGGCGGCACGGATTATCTCGTGATCGGCAGGCCGATCACGGGCGCGAACAATCCGGCCGCAGCTCTGGACACTATTTTGAAGGAGATGACCGAATAATGGGCAACAACGTTTCCCTTGAACAACTGCCGGCGGAGATCGCCGGGCGTCTACTGGAGATCGGCGCGGTAAATCTCCGCCCGAACGATCCGTTCACGTGGACTTCGGGCATCATCTCGCCGATCTATTGCGATAACCGGCTGACGATGAGCTATCCGGATATCCGCGATTCGATCGCAGAAGGTTTCGCGGCTTTGATCCGCGAGCATTATCCGGACACGGAAGTGATCGCGGGAACGGCAACCGCCGGCATTCCGCATGCTGCTTGGGTGGCGCAGAAGCTGAATCTTCCGATGGCCTATATTCGCGACAAGGCGAAAGGCCACGGCAAGCAAAACCAGATCGAAGGTTTGATCAAGGATGGGCAGAAAGTTGTCGTCATCGAAGATCTGATCTCCACCGGCGGCAGCTCGCTTAAAGCCGCATTGGCCGTCATTGAGGCCGGCGGAGACGTGCAGAGCGTTCTGGCTATTTTCACATACCAGTTCCCTCAAGCGGCCGAGGCGTTCCGCGAAGAGGGGATCGAGCTGCAGACGTTGTCGAATTATTCCGCTCTCGTAGAGGAAGCCCGCAACCGCGGTACGATCAGCGACGCGGACGTGAGCCTGCTCCAATCCTGGAGAGAAAATCCTCAAGCTTTCGGTAAATAACCCGCACAATTCAATCATCGCAAGGTCTTTTCGAGGGGGGAGTATCCCCGTATCGGAGAGACCTTGTTTTTTTGCGCAGATGCTTCTCCGTCTCTAGACCGATATCGAAAGCATGCTTGGGACCGTCGAACCGGTCGTAGGTCTAGGTTACAATGAGGCTAACTCGGATGATAAAACGGAAATAAGGGAGTGTGCGGAAGTGTCCATCTTGGAAGTGAAAGGTTTGCGCAAATCCTTCGGAGCGGTCACGGCAGTTGAGGAAATCAGTTTTACAGTCGAAGCTGGCGAAGTATTTACAATCATCGGCCCGAATGGGGCAGGCAAAACGACGACGTTGGAAATGATCGAGGGACTTCAATTTCCCGATGCGGGAACGATCGTCCTGAATGGAATGACCTGGGACAAAGACGCGGATCGGATCAAAATGATTATCGGCGTACAGCCGCAATCGAGCGCGATGTTCGATTTGCTCACGGTAGAAGAAAATCTGGATTTGTTCGCCTCGTTCTATCCTCGTTCCAAGCAAACGGCGGAAGTGCTTGAGATGATTAATCTCACCGATCACCGGGCTAAAAGAGTAAAAGCTTTATCCGGGGGCCAGCAGCAGCGGTTAGCGATCGGACTGGCCATGATCAGCGACCCGCAGATCATTTTTCTGGACGAACCAACGACGGGACTTGATCCTCAGGCGCGGCGCAACATTTGGGATATCGTGCTCAAGCTTAAGGAACTGGGCAAGACGACGATCCTGACGACGCATTACATGGAAGAGGCCGAGAAGCTGAGCGATCGAGTGTGCATCGTCGATCAGGGGCGGATCGTCACGCTGGATACGCCGGCCAAGCTCATCGATCGCCTGACGAAGGAACGGGAAGTTCGGCTATTTTTCCAGGATGGCGAAGCGGCGGCGCAGGAGACGGAGGAAGTGGCGAAAAGTCGTCCGTCCGTCGTTCGTACGGCTCTTGAGGGCTCGGCGCTTAAGCTATGGTCCGTACAGCCCGAGGAGACATTGTATGATGTTTTCGGTTTTACGAAGGAGAAGGGCTACCGCGTGGAGCAGGTTTCCATTCGCGAGATGAGCCTTGAAGACGTATTCATTGCCTTTACCGGCAAAGAGTGGAGGGACTAAGGTGAGCAACGGGAAGCAACTGGGAAAGCTGTTCGGAGCGCAAATCAAAATGATGTTCCGTGAGAAGCAGGTGTGGTTTTGGAACCTCTTTTTCCCGATTATTCTCATGGTGATTTTTATGATCATCTTCGGCGGAAGCGGCAACAGCAATTTCAAGGCCAAAGTAGCCGTGGTGAAACCGAGCGTGAACGAAACTTCGAATATGCTGGAAAGTTATCTTCGCAACGTTTCGGTTCTGGAATGGAAGTCGGAGCAAACTGTCGACGAGGCCCAGGCGGATGACTGGGTGAAAAACAAAAAAGTCGATGCCGTCATCGTTCTTCCCGCTGCGGGCGCTACGACGCTCGATTTGATCGTAAACAAGGAGAACGAAAGAAGTGCCACTACGCAAGTCATATCCGGTATTCTTGATCAATTCATACAACAAACCAATTACGCGGTGGCAGGCATCCAGCCTACATTTAAAGTAGAGACGAAGTCCGTTTCAGGCGGAAGCGAAGATCTGAGCTACGTGGATTTCCTGCTAACGGGAATGATTGCGCTCGCGGTCGCGCAAGGTGGCCTATTCGGTATGGTCGACATGGTAGAGATGAGGCGCAAGGGACTGCTTAAGCGGCTGAAGATGACCCCCGTCAAAATGGGACTGTTCGGCGTAGGAGGCATGATGGTTCGTTTAGTGCTCGGCATCGTGCAAGTTCTCATACTAACCTTAATAGGGGTGCTAGGATTTGGAGCGAAGCTGCATGTTGATGTTTCTACGCTAATCGTCGCTTTCTTCATCGGGGCTCTTGCGTTTAATGCATTGGGGTATTTATTCTCTTCCTTCAGCAAATCGATCGAAGCGTATATGGGGATGGCGAACATCGCGAGTTTCCTAATGATGTTCTTGAGCGGTATTTTCTTCCCGACGAGCGGATTTCCGGAGTGGCTGTTGCCGGTATCGAAAGTACTGCCTCTTACCTATTTCGTGAATGGAATCCGGGACGGCTTGGCGTACGGAAGCGGAATCGCAACCGGAGAATTTTGGTCCGGTATCGGAATACTTGGAGCATGGGGCCTTGTCGCCTTCGTCCTCGGCGTGTTGATCTATCGTAGGGGGAAAGTAGAGGTCCGTTAATCGAATCGGATTCATGGCTATGCCGCTTATCGCGCTTTAATGGCGCGTTAGGCGGTTTTTTTCGCATTATGGTAATCAAACCCGTAGGACGAGCATACGCTATTAAATATGCCAAGATGAATAAGAATGAGAGGTAGGAAAAAATGAAATCATCTTTAGAACAATTACTGGCGACGACGGACGATCTGCTATACCGTGCACGTATATATGATCGGAATCTACTCCGCAGAGACGAACTCTTGCGCATGGGCGAGATGCGCGACTCGCTAGTACGGAATCGTTGGATCGCCGATAACGGTCCCCTTCGCGATCGGGCGGTAGAGACGCTTTTGTTAATGCGCCAACGTCTGATCACGCTCCTCGAAGATATGCTGTACACGGCATAAGAGGATTACGCTTCACTGCTGCCAATATCCCCCTGGCTCAGAATAGTGCCGCCCGGTGCATTGATGCCTCTCCGCCAATCTATAGCCATTATCCCTTTGGATCAGAACATCATGGCAATGCATTCTCTAACCATTATCCCCTTGGATCAGACTTCCTTAACGAGAGGGATAATGGTCGCAGTCTGAACGAGAGGGATAGTGGTCGCAGTCTGAGCGAGAGGGATAATGGTCGTAGAGTGGAAAAAGGCAAATCGCGTGCGGGGAAGCACACTGAGTGAAGGGGATAATGGAGCGAGAGAAAAACAGACCGACTGACGAGATTCACCTCGCCAATCGGTCTGTTTATTATTTGAGCTCACGCAGCCAATCGCGGATGGCTTCATTGGGAAGATCAGCGACTGAAGGCACGGGAACAGGGGAATCGCTTAGTTGGTATTTGAACTTGAGGGTAAGGATGCGGCGAACGCTTTCGTCGATGCGGGCTTCATCCAGTCGCCCCGATTGAATGGCTTGCAGGAGCGAATCGTACACTTTTTTCTCGGTATCGTATCCGTGCGCGACCAGAATAATATCGCTTCCCGCCTCGACCGATTTGAGCGCCGCATCTTCGAGCCCGTAATGTTGGGCAATCGCGCCCATCGTCATGTCATCGGTAATGACGACGCCGTCAAATCCGAGCGTGCCGCGAAGTTGTTCCCCGATAATCACCTTGGAGAACGACGCGGGAGCGTCGGGATCGACTACCGGAAAAAAGATATGGGCAACCATGACGGCGTCTGCGCCCTCCTCGATAGCTGTCCGGAACGGAACCCATTCCATCGCTTCAAGCTGATCGGTCGTCTTATGGACTACGGGCAACTCCAAATGCGAATCGACCGAAGTATCGCCGTGGCCGGGGAAATGCTTGACGACCGCGACCGTTCCGCCTTCTTGCAGCCCTTTCATCGCGGCGACACCCATCTTCGTGACGCGTTCGGCATCGCTCCCGAAAGCTCGGCTGCCGATGACGGGGTTATTCGGGTTGCTGTTAATATCGAGTACGGGAGCGAAATCCACATTAAATCCCATGATCCGCAGTTCTTCGGAGAGCAGGGACCCCATCTGCCGGGCAAGCTTCGGATCGCCGGTCTTGCCTACCTTGGCCGCATCCGGGATGGCTACGAAATCCTTCGGAAGTCGGCTGACTTTGCCGCCTTCCTGGTCAACGCTCATGAAGAGCGGGACCGGGTTGTTCTCGTTCGCTTTTTTCAGCGCGTTAACGAGGCCGACCGAGCCTTCCAAGTCGGAGAAATTATTTTTGTACAAAATAATGCCCCCGACATGTTGCTCAGCAATCATTTTTTTCATCGCGGTATCGAAACTCGTTCCGTCTATTCCGGCCAAAATCATTTGCCCGATTTTCTGTTCCAGCGTCATATCTTTCATCATTCCGGCGATTTCGTCTTCATCCGTCGGAGAAGGCTCGCCGGTTGGCGTTGGGGACGGCTGAACGGATGACTGGGATGTTTCCGACGGTAGGGAAGGCGGAACCGAAGATTCCCCCGATGGGCCGGGGTTTCCGGATCCGCACCCGACGATTAGCGCGAGGAACACGCAGATACATAGGATACCGCTATAGCGGGCGTTAACTGCTTTCATGATTCAGGACAAACCTCCTTAATCAAAAGGCTCCCGCACTCCCGGGAACGGGCGGCAGGAGCTCTTTGTTTATTTTAGACGACGAACGAGCTTTTCAATGAAACGATACGGTTAAAAACGGGATGCCCAGGAGTCGAGTCTTTCGGATCGACATTAAAGTAGCCGTGACGGAAAAATTGGAACTTGTCTCCGCCTGAAGCGTCTTTCATCTCCGGCTCTACGAAGCCTTCGAGCACTTGAAGCGAATTCGGATTAAGCCGATCGAGGAACGATTGACCGTCTTCTTCTTCCTCATCGGATATCAGCGGCTCGTACAGGCGGAATTCGGCAGGGACCGCATGGGAAGCGTCCACCCAGTGGAGCGTGCCTTTCACTTTGCGCCCGGTGAAGCCAGATCCGCTTTTCGTCTCAGGATCGTACGTGCAGCGAAGCTCGATGACGTTGCCTTCCGAATCGTGAATAACCTCTTCGCACTTAATGAAATAAGCATGCTTCAAACGGACTTCGTTGCCCGGGAACAGACGGAAATACTTCGGCGGCGGATTATCCATGTAATCGTCCCGTTCGATATAGATTTCCCTGGAGAACGGAATTTTACGATGGCCCATTTCCTCGTTCTCGGAATTGTTCTCGGCATCCAGCCACTCCGTCTGGCCTTCCGGATAGTTGGTGATGACCACTTTCAGAGGTTGAAGGACGGCCATCGTCCGAAGCGCTTTGAGCTTAAGATCTTCGCGGATAAAATGCTCCAGCATCCGTTCGTCTACGATGCCATAGCTCTTCGCTACGCCGATCTCCCGGCAGAACGCCCGGATCGCTTCCGGCGTGTAGCCTTTCCTGCGCAGCCCGGAAATGGTCGGCATACGCGGGTCGTCCCAGCCGTCGACCGCGTTCTCATCTACGAGCAATTTCAGCTTTCTTTTGCTCATGACGGTATTCGTCAGGTTGAGACGCGCGAATTCGTATTGATGCGGAACCCATTTCATCTCGCATTCGCGAATCACCCAATCATAGAATGGGCGTTGATCTTCGAATTCGAGCGTACAGATCGAATGCGTGACGCCTTCGATGGCATCCTCAAGCGGGTGGGCGAAGGCGTACATCGGATAAATGCACCATTCGTCGCCGGTGTTATGATGGTGCGCATGTACAACGCGATACAGGATCGGGTCCCGCAGGTTGACGTTCGGCGAAGCCATGTCGATCTTCGCCCGAAGCACCTTCTGGCCATCCGCGAATTCGCCTTCTTTCATCCGGCGGAATAAATCAAGGTTTTCCTCGACCGATCGGTTGCGATAAGGACTTTCTTGTCCCGGGGATGTCAGCGTTCCCCGCGTTTCGCGGATTTGATCGGCGGATTGATCGTCTACGTAAGCAAGCCCTTTGCGAATCAGAAGGACAGCGCGATCGTACATTTCGCCGAAATAATTAGAAGCGAAAAATAAATTGTCCCACTTAAATCCGAGCCATTCCACGTCATTTTTAATCGACTCTACGTACTCCACGTCTTCCTTGACGGGGTTCGTATCGTCAAAGCGTAAATTCGTTCTTCCTTTGAACTCGTCGGCGAGTTCAAAGTTCAGGCATATCGACTTGGCATGTCCGATGTGTAGATATCCGTTAGGTTCCGGGGGGAAGCGGGTCACGACCTCCGATACTTTCCCCGAAGCGAGATCCTCGGCCACGATGTTCCGAATAAAGTTCGATGACGACGTCTTAGTTTCCAAGCGGACCAACCTTCCTCACAATAACAAGTTATATCCTCTAATAATACACAAAAAACAGCCTTCTTATAAAGGGTTAAGCGAAAAATTGATGAAATGTCGGATGAAGTCGACAGCCCCCTTTACAGAAACGGTCGTTTTTCATCTAAAAATATGATAAAGATTTAATTTTTCAGTAACTTTTCAGCATGAAGGCTCGTTATAATCATTGAAGAGTTTGGTAAGGGAGGAAATGGAATGCTGTCATGGCTAAGCCGTGGTTCAACCGCCGCCAAAGCCGGCGAACAAACCGAGTCCACGGCGCAGGCGCAGGGCAAGCCGTCGAATGCGGGCAATAAGACGCCCGAACGGACGCTCGCTAGCGAGCCGCTGCTATCCGTACGGAACGTGGAACGTTCTTTCGATGTCGGCAGCCAGAAAATTCGCGTGCTTAAAGGGATCAATCTGAACCTCTATCCGTCTCAACTCGTCATGCTCAGAGGACGCTCGGGTTCCGGCAAAACGACGCTGATGAACTTGATGGGGGGGCTGGATACGCCTACTCAGGGCGAAATTTTCTTCAAGGATCGGCCGTTCCACAAATGGGATGACGATAAGCGCACGGAAGTGCGTCGCAAGGATATCGGCTTCATTTTCCAAGCATTCGCTTTGATGCCGCTCCTATCCGCTTACGAGAATGTCGAACTATCGCTTCGTATGGCGAACACTCCCCGGTCCGAATGGAAATCGAGAATTACTTCCTGCCTGGATCTGGTCGGCCTGTCCAAGCGGATGCATCACCGGCCTTTCGAGTTATCGGGGGGAGAACAGCAGAGGGTTGCGATCGCCAAAGCCCTCGCTCACAAACCGAGCCTCATCCTGGCAGATGAACCGACGGCGGAATTGGACAGCCAGATGACGGCGCAAATCATGCAAGTTTTCAAGGAAGTCGTCGCGACCGAGAATGTGTCGATCTGCATGACGACGCATGACCCTACGATTATGGAGGTAGCAGACCATGTCTATGAAATGGTGGACGGCGTATTCATCGCCAAGTAACGAGAATCCTATCAAGCGCCGCAACCGTAAGAGCGCGAGTGTGCTAGCCGTATTGGCTTTGTCTGTGGCTCTTTCAGGCTGCAGTTTACTTCCTAGCGAGCCTGAGGAAGAAGATTTGTCGACGATCCAACTGCCGAAGATTTCGGAGAAGCCCAGATACGACGTCGTAACGAAGACGCTGGAAACGACGGCTTCGGGTTCCGGCAAAATTTTGTCCACTCAGGAAAAGCAATTATATTTTACGTTGGAAGGCAAAAGACTGAAGAAATTATACATACAATCCGGACAGACCGTGGAAGCGGGACAGGCGATCGCCGAGCTCGACGTGGACGATTTGAAGAAGGCACTAAGCAAGGAAGCGCTATCCTTTAAACAATTGGAATTGGATATGAAATCGACGTTAAGAAAGAAAGACGAGATGGACCCGATCGAATTCGAGATGAAGACGCTCCAATTCGAAGAAGCCCGTCAGGCTCTCGTCGACAAGCAGGATGACATCGATAAGGCGGTGCTGACCGCACCTTTCTCCGGGACTGTCGTGTCGGTACCGGTACAAGAAGGCGACCTGATTAAAGCGTACGACACAGTCAGCGTTATCGCGAATCCTAACAGCCTGATCGTCGCAGCGGAGATATCCAAGGACGATCTGCAGAAGGTGGCCGTCGGCATGGAAGTTCGCGTCGACATCAATAACGCCGGGAAACTGAAAGGCAAAGTCAAACAGCTTCCGATCCCTTCGACCGACAATCAGAACGGCGGGAACGGTAACGGTAACGGCGGCAAAACCGATAACATGAACAAATACTTGCTCGTCGACGTCGATCAGTTGCCTAAGACCGTAACCAGAGGAACCCCGTTGTCTATCTCCGTTATTATTAATCGCAAGGAGAACGCGGTCGTCATTCCACTCGCCGCGCTTCGAACGATTGGTCCGCGCACGTACGTCCAGGTCGCGGAGCCGGACGGAAGCAAACGGGAAATTGACGTCGAAGTCGGGCAACAGACATCGACCGATGCGGAAATTTTGAACGGTTTAACGCCGGGACAGAAAGTCGTAGGGCGGTAAAGTATGAACGCGCTGATTCGGTTTCTCTTTCGCAAAATGTGGAATACGCGCTGGATGACGCTCAGCACGCTCGCCGGATTGTTCGTTGCCGTAGCATTTACGACCAGCATCCCGATGTATGCGGACGGCGCACTAAAGCGGGTCGTTTCGCAATCGCTGCAGGACAACAGCGAAGGCATGCCAGCTGGCTCACTGCTAATCCGTTACCAGTCGACCGACGGCAAGACGGATATGGAAAGATTTAACGACGTCGACAAGTATATACGCGAAGATGTGACGTCCGATATCGGATTTCCCGTCGAGGTTTCCCAGCGAAGCTTAATGCTTCGCAGTTCGGAAGTATCGCCCGAGGATCCGACGAAAGTAGATGCCAGCCGCACGCGTAAGCTGACGCTCGCATCGCTCGGCGGCTTGAAGGAGCAAACGGAGCAGGCGGGTGGCAAGTGGTTCGCGGACAACGCGGAAGCGGACGGTACGATCCAAGCGGTCATGATGGAAGAAGCGATGTTCCGCAACGACCTGCATGTCGGCGACGTACTGCTCTATCCCATCTCCGGCGGCTTGAACATTACGCTTCGCATTCAGATCGTAGGTGCATTCAAGCCGGTAGATGAGGAAAGCGCTTATTGGTATCAAGGCCTGGAAGGGCTAATGAACAATCTGTATATCGCCGAGCCCGTGTTCTTGAAGGACTTGGCCGAGAAGCAGAAGATTCCGATCCAGATCGCAAGCTGGTATTCGGCTTTCGATCTTCGGGAGATCAAGACGAGTCAACTTTCCCCTCTTTCCGGGAAGTTGAACCGCATCGACATTGAAGTGTACAAGAAGTTGAAGGATACGCATCTGGAGATTAGCTTTGCCGAAATGCTTAGCGATTTCCGCAAGGATAGCATCCAATTGCAAACGATGCTCTTCACGCTCGCGGCACCGATGATCGCGATGGTGTTCTATTTTATTACGATGAACACGCAGCAGGCGCTCGAGAAGCAACGCTCCGATATTGCCGTGCTGCGAAGCAGGGGCGCGAGCACAAGGCAAATCTTCATGCTGTTCTTGCTGGAAGGAACGCTGCTCGGCATCGTCGCTTTGTTGATCGGGCCTCTGTTCGGCTTATTCATGGCCAAGAGTATCGGGTCGGCAAGCGGATTCCTGCATTTCGTGGATCGCAAAGCGATCCCGGTCGGATTCTCGATCGACGGCGTACTTGCCGGCGTGGCGGCCGTTGTCGTCGCGATCGCGGCTACGGTAATTCCTGCGCTAGTCTTTACGAGAACTTCGATCGTCGATTATAAGAGACAGATGGCGCGTGGAGACCGCAAGCCGTTCTGGCAGAAGTGGTTCATCGACGTTATTTTATTGGGCGTTGCCGGCTACGGTTGGTATTTGTTCAACGAACGGCAGATGGTCAGTTTCAAAACGGGCATGACGACTGATCAGTTAAACGTGCAGCCGTTTCTGTTTTTCGTTCCGGCATTGAGCATTTTCGCGGCGGGCCTTGTATTCCTCAGGCTGTTCCCGCTATTGCTCAAGCTGTTTAATCTCATGTGGAAAAAGATTTTGCCCGTGCCGTTCTACCTGACGCTGACGCAATTGTCGCGTTCTTCCAAGTCGTACTATCCGCTCATGATTTTGCTGATCTTGACGCTCGGCCTTGGGGTATACAATTCCTCCGCGGCGAGGACGATCGGGCTGAACTCGGAAGAGAGGATCATGTACAAATACGGGTCCGACGTTGTCGTTCAGACAGTATGGGAAGGAACCGCTGAATTCAAACAGCCTAGCAAACCGCAAGGCGGCGGAAACGGAGGCGGCAGCGGAGGAGGCGGTGGCCAGGGCAATCGTCAAACGCCTACGAAGTACAATTACAACGAACCGCCGTTCGAAATCTTCCGTACATTGCCTGGAGTAGAGCGCGCGGCACGCGTGTTGCAGACGAAAAGCAGCATCACCATTTCCGGCAAGACAGCCGGGCAGTCGACGATCATGGGCATCGACAACGTCGATTTCGCTCGTGTCGGATGGCTGCGCAAGGACATGTATAAGGTCAATCCTTACAAATATCTCGAATGGCTCGGCCAGGTGCCCGAAGGAGCGTTGATCTCCTCCAACGTGGCCAAGAAATTCGATCTGAAGCGCGGAGATACGGTTCAGACGATCATTCAGGAGCAACCGATCGAATTTATCATTCTCGATGTCATTCCTTACTGGCCTAGCCTCTATCCGGATCAAGCGCCGTTCTTGATCGCGAACTTGGACTATATATACGATCAAGCGCCGCTCGTGCCGTATGACGTCTGGCTGAAGATGAAACCCGACGCGAAGGTGCAGGAAATCATTCCGGTTCTTCAGGAGAAAGGAATCGATATCGCAGCCATCAACAGCATGCGATCGGAGCTGGCTACGCAAAGCAAGCATCCAGCTAGAGGCGGCGTGTTCGGTATTTTGAGTCTCGGATTCTTAGTCACGATCATCGTGTCGCTGTCCGGCTACATTCTGTTCTGGTTTTTCAATCTTTCCAGACGGGTCGTGCAGATCGGTATTTTGCGGGCGATGGGATTGTCGCGCAAGCAACTGACCGGCATGCTGCTGCTAGAGCAAATCTTTACGGCCGGCTTATCGATCGGACTCGGCATCGGAATCGGCAAGCTTGCGAGTCTGCTGTTCCTGCCGTTCCTGCAGACGACGGACAACTCGTCGAACCAAGTTCCTCCGTTCCGCGTCGTGTTCGAGGCGGCGGATACGAACAGGTTGTACATCGTCGTCGGCGTCATGATGGCGATCGGCGTCGGGCTGCTCATTACGCATATTAGACGCTTGAAGGTTCATCAGGCGGTTAAGCTCGGAGAGGAGCGATAATCCATGATTACTTGCGAAGGCCTTGTCAAAATCTACAAGGCCGACGACCTGGAAGTCGTCGCTCTTCAGGGTCTGAATCTAACCGTCAAACCCGGAGAGATGATGGCGATTATCGGCAACAGCGGAAGCGGGAAGTCCACTCTGCTGAACATACTCGGCGGTTTGGACCGTCCATCCGCCGGCCAGGTACAAGTCGGCCCCTGGAATCTGCTGAAGGTGAACGACGACGATCTCGTGAAGTATAAGCGCGATACGGTCGGATTTATCTGGCAGAACAACGCACGCAACTTGCTCCCGTTCTTAAGCGCGCTGGAGAACGTGGAGATGCCGATGATGTTCTCGGGCAAGCTGGATCGCGCTTACGCGAAGCAACTGCTCGAATGGGTCGGCTTGAAGGACCGCATGCACAACAAGCTGCAACAACTGTCCGGCGGCGAACAGCAGCGGGTCGCGATCGCGATCTCGCTGGCGAATCGTCCGCAACTTCTGCTCGCCGACGAGCCGACGGGCTCCGTCGACTCTAAAACATCCGATATCATCATGGATATTTTCCGGAAGTTTAATAAGGAACTCGGCCTTACAATCGTTATCGTTACCCACGATTTATCGCTTGCGGGTAAAGTGGATCGCGTCGTCGCGATCCGCGACGGACTGACGAGCACCGAATTTATCAAAAGAAATCCGAATCTTGACCATTCTCAGCCGCTATCGGGAGGAACGCCGGAAGAAGCGCATGAAGCTTTCGTCGTGGTGGATCGGGTCGGCAGGCTGCAGATTCCGAAGGAGTATCTATCCGCGTTGTCGATCGGCGACAAAGCGACGATGGAATTCGACGGAGACAAGATCGTCATTACCAAACCCAAATCCTTAGAGGAGGACGAAACAGCATGAACAACAAAGTAAGCCGCATCCGAAAAGGGGTGCTGACCGGAATGAGCTTATCTTTGCTTATTCCGATTTTGGCGGCGTGTAACTCAAACAGTGAGAAGGACGATCCGAATAATCGCCGTGTTTTGCGCGTCGGAACGATGTACGGAAGCAAATCGGATGAATCCTGGTTCCGCCAGCAATTCACCGACATGTTCGAATTCTCCCATTCCAACATTGAGATCGAGGTCGTTCCCGCGATCGACTACACGGAGATGCAATTCGAAGATCAATCGAAGAGGGAAAATCAGCCCGATCAATTCACGAGAGTGAAGGAGATCATGAGCGGAACGAATCCGGTCGATGTGATGATCATTAACGATCTGAATATGCTCGGACAATTGGTGAACGAAAGTCTGCTTAAGCAACTCGATCCTCTCTTAAAAGATGACAAGATCGATATCAATGAATTCGTGCCTACGATCGTCGAAGGAATCAAGGATCAAGGCAACGGCTTCCTGTACGCGTTGACGCCAACTTTCCAGCCTGCCGCACTCTATTATAATAAGGGCCTTTTTACAAAGGCCGGCGTTGATTTTCCGAAAGACGATATGAACTGGGACGATGTATTCAACTTGGCCAAACGGATGAAATCCGGCAGCGGCAAAGACGCGATCTACGGCTTCTCCTTTAATCAATGGGGGGCGAGCGATAGCTTCTGGGACCTGCAGAACTTCGCTGCTCCGCTTCAATTGAAAATGTACGACGACAAAGGCGAGACGATGACGGTCAATTCGCAGCAATGGCAAACGCTATGGGAAACCATGGTGCAGTTGAAGAACGATCGTGTCACACCGCGGCAGGAAGATATGCAATACGATCAGCCTGAAAGTGACACGGGCATATACAACCCGTATAGGAGTCGTCTGTTCTATAGTGGCAGGGTCGCGATGACGATCGGGGATTACGGCATGATGAACGAAATCCAGCTGATGAACGACAACAGCGACAAGTTGAAAATGGAAAAACTCGACTGGGATGTCGTGACGGTCCCGTACCATGTCGGCAAAGAAGGAATCGGCGGCAACATTTTCTTGGGTCAGCTCGCCGGCATCAACGCCAATGCAGCTAATCCTAAAGATGCGTGGGAATTCGTCAAGTTCATGAACGGCAAAGAATGGGCGAAGCTGAAGTCCCGCAGCACTTATGAAATGTCGGCTCGCAAGGAGTTCGTGAAAGTGCGCGACGGAATGAATTTCAACATCGATGCCTTTACGAAAATGAGACCGGCTCCGGCGTCATATGGCGGCAACACCCTGAAAGAACAGGAATTGCTGCGCGAGAAACCAAACTTGAGCATGATTACGGATATGGGTTCGATGATCTATAGCCAAGTCATGCAAGGCAATAGAACGGTCAAAGAAGGATTGGCTTTATGGGAAGATCAGGGCAACGCTCTTCTTCAGAAGATCAAGACGACCCCGAAAGGGCAGATCCCAGATGCTTTCGACGGCATCAATACGGGCGACTCCGGAGGCATTTCGCCCCAGAAGAAAGCTCTGATGGAAGCGTCAGGAGAAGTATTCGTGGATTAACGATTGATACGGTTGCCATTAAGTAGGCGGCTCATCCCTTGGGATGAGTCGCTTTTGTGTAATTTGAGAAAGATGGGATTCAAATTCAGGAAAGCCGCGCATGCTATGGTCAGCCTTATTTTAGGAACAGGGGGATGCCTTATGAGATGGGTATATTGGTCAAGGCTATACGACAGCAAATTTCAGGCAGGCTGTCTCGTACAGAGATTGGAGCATGACAGTTGGGTATTCGGGCTCGACGTTCCTCGGGAGATCGAAGTATTCCGTTCCCGCAAAGGCAAGTACGGCGTTCGTTATTTGCCGTGAAATGCTTATTGGCAGCGAACCCGAATCTATGCTAAGCTGTGTCCTAGGTATAGGAAACGGAGGAAACAGCAGTGAGAAGAATGCCCTTTTCCGCGGAAACGGCCGTTAAGCTTGCCGAATACATGAAGGTACCGTTGGAACATTTAATGCATATGCCCCAGCATATATTGCTTCAGAAGCTTGCGGAGATGGCGAAGTCCCAAAGTAGCGAAGAAAAGCAGGAATAGGTAGCGGAAGAAAAGAAAAATGAGTAGAAATGGTTGACGGCGGGCCTGATTTTATAGTATATTATTAGTTGTCGCCAATAAATTCGACAAAGTCATAACGACGCGGGGTGGAGCAGCCCGGTAGCTCGTCGGGCTCATAACCCGAAGGCCGCAGGTTCAAATCCTGCCCCCGCAACCAACCATTTCTCTGGACCTATACGGGGGCCTTTAGCTCAGTTGGTTAGAGCGGTCGGCTCATAACCGATTGGTCGGGGGTTCGAGTCCCTCAAGGCCCACCACTTGGAAATCGGCAAACGGTTGCAACTTACATACTTACATAGCCGAGCTATGAACTTACTCCTATGCCGGGGTGGCGGAATTGGCAGACGCACAGGACTTAAAATCCTGCGGTAGGTGACTACCGTACCGGTTCGATCCCGGTCCTCGGCACCATTTGGTTTTTCCCGTTAAATCAACGCTTAGCCTACGGTAACCTAACCGTAAGCCACTCGAAATTAACGGTACAAAACGGTTCGCGAAACGATAATCCTGCGGTATAAATGCCGCGATATACGCACGAAAACGCACGCCACAGCCGCGCAATATTAACGGTGAGGGGTGTTTTTTATTGTGTCCGGAATAAAACGGAATCTGCCGCGAAGGAGGAATACGGTCGCGGTATCCGGTTACGAAGCATCAAAGCTCTCGGGGGAGTCCGTAGACTTCGACGTCGCCACAGCGACCTTTCTGCGGAACTGTAAAATCCGTAACTTGACGGGTCCAACCCGACGTATTCCTCCACGAAATTGTCGATCGCGTGATTCGGTTCCAGCCGGACGGGATCGCAGCGGAGGCGCAAGCGGCGCAGGAATTCTTCGTGTACACAAATTTAAAGAAGCGCTTCGGGCCGCAGGCTATCCGGCGAATAACCGCGTGAAAGAGATTCATCAGCGGTCGCGGAAAGACTTACGGATCGAAGCACTTCTTCCGGAAATCGAGAACGGTACGATTCAGTTCAGTCGGAAGCACGCGCTACTTCTCGAATAGTTCGAATTATACGGATCGAGCGCTCACGACGACTTGCCGGACGCTCTTGAAATGGCAGTAAGTATTTCGAAGAGGAGACGCAGGGCACTAAGAAATAAACCCTCTTGGATGTAACACTTACTTCAAGGCCGCCTCTTCTAGCTTCGCAAGAAAGATTGATTGGATAATTTCTTGGTAACTGTTTCCTAGTTTTTTGGAGACTACTGCTCTGATCTCCTCAAACGGTATGCTAACTTCGATGTCGGTTATTGTAATTGTCCAAACAGGGTTATCTGAACCTTCATCTGATATCTTATAGCTCGAGGGGAAATTGGAGGATTGGAGCTCCTTATAAATATTCGAAATAACTTGGTGAAAGGCGTCTTTTTGAACTAATCTATCAGAATCTTTCTGCGCCTTTGTCCTTAGAATAGTCGATACTCTTGTGGTTAAAAAATTGCTCATAAAGACCACCATCCTATCAAGTTTAACCATATTGTACTACTAGAATACTTTAGTTCCAAGGGAAGGAGGATGTACTATGCCGAAACTTTTCGCAACTGGCGCACAATACCCGCCGCCCGCCGATATCCCCCGTCTAGCGAAATTGATTCGACAAAATTAGACTCCTACCGCGTATCGCGCGTTGAGATTAGCGGATTCATTTTTCGCCAGCTAGTTTGAACGTACCGGAGGTTGTGTCTCCAATTTCATAGTTTTTAATCGTTACATAAACGTTGTTATCGTCCCACTTTGGAAGATAAGATTCGCTGGGACCGTATAGTTCCTTCACCGCCGCTATTAACGTCTGGCTTTTGGCGCGTAATTCGCGGTCAGACAGATTGAAGGTACCGCGGCCCACATAGAGTGCTTTCATTGACGGCTGCATACCTATGTCAATATTGACGAGCAGCTTTTCATTGTCTTCTGAAATGAGGTGCAGCTTTTCAACAGTAAAGTCGTCCGTAACAACTCCGCCTTCGATGAGATGTTGCATCGCCATCAAGTTTAGGGTGGTTGTATGATTTTTCGCCAGGTTCTTAATAGCGGAAATCTCCGAAATTTGTTTGTCATACTTCGAAATCTTAGCGCTCAGTCCCTCGATTTTCTTCGCCTGTTCCGCGATTAGCGCCCCTTGTGCGTCATTCGTTTCCGCAAGTTCGTTGCTTTTTACGTACAAAATGGCAGCGGCTCCGCAAGAGGTGATCGCCAAGATTAGCGCGACGATAACCAGTATTCGAATGGCGAGCGTTTTTGGTTCCGGTTTAATAGCAGGCTGCGCAACCGCCACCGCCCCCTCTAACTGTTCATTCACCGATAAGACCTCCAACTCGATTTAAGTACAAAAACCATTAATTCGACACGTTCCGCCTAAATCCTTCCACTGATTCGATCCCGGTCCCTGGCACCCTTGGTTTGTGGTGTTTTTATTACGTTCGGTAATCAGTCATGCTTGTATGAATCTATTGATAGGAGATCAATATTGTGCAATAATTACCCATATATTAACACGAAATATCGCGAAGTTTGTCTAAGACGGAGGTTTGTATAAAATGAGAAAAATGATTTTTCCTTTCATCATTGCGTTCGTATTTCTAACAGCTTGTGGTGTTGATCCTGTAAAGGATGACCTTCTGAATTATCTTAATCATAATCTTCAACCACTAGGAGACGAAGAAACCCGGCTAACTAAAGCATATAGTGATGTAACAGGTGAAAACTATTCGAGTGATGAAGAAACGTATGAAGCATTCGTTAATGATATAGTTCCGGGATATCAAAAATTTGTTTTCAAACTCGAAGAGATAAGGCCTGAAACACAAGAAGTTCGGGACCTGCATGAGATTTATATTTTGGGTGCGAATACTCAACTTAGTGCCATGACTCAGATGCAATTAGCGTTTGAGAATGATGACGCGAACTTGATTCCAGCGGCAAACGATAAACTCGCAGAGGGCAGGAAATACATAAGAGATTTTCAAAATAGGCTTGACGAAGTGGCAAAAAAGCATAATGTCAAGATTACGAAAAAATAAAGATTATTACTAGAATAAGAGGTGCCTAAATGAAAAAGTGGTTGTTTATTTCTTTGACGGTATGCTTGCTATTGACCGGTTGCGGGGCAGGGGCAGGTGTAAGGGTAGATGCAAGTGCAGATGTAAGTGCGGATGTAAGTGCGGATGTAAGTGCGGATGTAAGTGTAGATGCGGAGGAAGGAAACGTTGTTGCGGAAATTATATTCGGCGATTGGTCCGATACCCCTGAAAGTTTGGTAGAAAACGAACGGAGTACCTTTAAAAGCGACGAGAATATCACGCTTGCTTTTGAAACATCGGAAAAGTTCGGTACAAGGTCGCTTGGACTACATTTATATAAGGTTTCAAATCATGAATTGCTTGACAGCTGGGACACGGATGTCGATCCCGACTGGACATCGCTGATGCACGAATTTCAAACGCCAAGTGTCGATGAGCTAGAGCCGGGAGAGTATGAGATTGCGATCTTTAAGGACAATACTCGTATTGGGGAAGGGACATTTAGAATCAAATAAACCAGCCTTCTTCGGAACGTCTGACGAATTCAGATACCCGAAGGAGGTTTTTTTGTTGCATATAGTTGGGTTCGTTTATTTCTTATTGTTATAATATCAGTTATATATAGTGAGGCGATTAGAAACCAAGAAATCGGGGATGGATATATGTATACGAGCGCAATTGCTGAACTAAAAAATGATTGGGGGCTGCTGCTGCGGGAAGAGCGAGAGAAGCCTTACTATAAAGAGCTGATGGAACGAGTAGATGACCAGTATCGCAAGAACGCTGTATATCCGCCCAGGGAGGCGATCTACAGTGCACTTGAGCTTACGCCTTATGAGAAGGTCAAAGTCGTCATTCTTGGCCAAGATCCGTATCACGGATCGGGGCAGGCGCATGGCTTGAGCTTCTCGGTATTGCACGGAGTGAAATTGCCGCCATCGCTGAAAAATATATACAAGGAGCTTCAGGAGGATATCGGTTGCCCGGTTCCTGCACATGGCTTCTTGGAGCATTGGGCGAGACAAGGCGTGTTGCTCCTGAACAGCGTGCTCACTGTTAGGGAAGGAATGCCGAACTCGCATCGGAAGCTAGGATGGGAGACTTTCACGGACTCAGTGATCAGCTTACTGAATGAGAGGCAGCAACCGATTGCTTTCGTGTTATGGGGTAAGCATGCGCAGGATAAAGGCCGCCGGATCGATCAATCGAGACATTTCGTATTGAATTCCGTGCATCCGAGTCCGCTATCCGCATATGGAGGATTCTGGGGGAGCAAGCCGTTTTCCCAGTGCAACGTTTTTCTTAGAAGCAACGGGATGGAAGAGATCGACTGGCGTATTCCGGATATCGAAAAGGATGTTTAATGACAAAGGAAGGATCGGGCTGCCCGATCCTTCCTTTGTCATCATATAAGCTTATCGCGACGCGGCTTCCTCTAGCACGACTTTGTAGTTAGAAGCGATGTAGGTCGATACCGACACGTTCTTGAGCACTTGTAGGTACATTCCGTCCGGATCGGGCAGGACGATTCGGTACTGGATAATGGCTTCGTCTTTCTCGAAGCGAATGCCGGAAATCTCGAAGCCGTATCCGGAATGCGGAACGGTAGCCGAGAGGGTGACCTTGGACACGTTGTCCGTCTCTTTGTCGACCGTGAAGCTGACATCTCCGACGAGCGAGTTTTCCGGTTCTGCGGGTTTGTTGTTTTGCAGGAATTTGACGGTTTTCGCGATCATGATAGCGGCTTCCGGCTTCGTTACGTTGTTTTTCGGGTGGAATTTTTGTTTGCTGTCCAACGTAACGATCTTCGCGATCAGCAGCTTTTGGATACTGTCCATGTAACCTTTCGAGATCTGATCGGCGTCGGAGACATTTTGGTAAATCTGGATCCATGAATAGGAGCCTTTGTGGCTAAGCGCGCCGTATAGCCATTTGGCGAATTGTTCGCGCGTAACCGTTGCCGCGGGATTAATGTCTTTGGGAACGTCCAAGCCGTTATATTGGGCGATAATGAAATCTTTCGCATACGGGGCGTCATCTTTTACTTTCTTAAAATAGTCGCTGGCTTTAGGCTCTTTGAAAAAACGGATACCGTCGATGTTTAATTCGAGTCCCTTTACGATCATAGATACGGCTGTTGCGACATTGATAGGTTTGTTGGACTTGGAGTCGCTGTTCTGCCCGTTATGGGCGAAAGCGGAACCGCCAAGACTCAGGCAGGCGACGGCGATCATCAGAAGCAATAGAAGTGGTCTTTTTAGTGCGTAGTTCATCATGGATTCCTCCGATTCCAGTTTATTCTTTCTCTGTTTCCTCCAACTAGACGCGAACGGATTGCAAAAGGTTGCGCAAGCGGAAAAAAACAATCGAAATGAAAATCCCCGCTAAGCACGTTCGCTTAACGGGGGTTCGGGAAGTTTCTTCTCCTTAATCGGTCATCTATTACGAGTCGAATTTTCAAATTTGTTGCCGTTATAACTTTGCACATCTTGATTATAGATCATCCCATCTATTCTTTGTCCCTGCCAGCCGCTTCCATACATACCAGACGAATGATGGTGCGGAAAATGATGAATGTGATGGACGTGAATGACGTAGTGAGGTTCATGATGGTGGTGGTGATACATCCCATATTGGGGGTCCATTGCCAAAGGTTGATTCCTCCTTAGTTTTGATGATACCAACCTATTCGCATGGATAAAATCATGAAGCTTGCCCAATGAAGTTGGGCCTCAAAATAGGCTTTACTCCTGGAGATATGATCACTTTTCTAATGGCGAAGGATACGTTTACGAATTGACCCGGAAATAGCTGCGCCAATAAGTATAAAGACCATGAGGATAAAAATAACAAGAACGATTAATCCGGCAATTGAAAAGCCCATTTATTCACCGCCTTTAATCAAAAACCCCGCTAGGCAAGTTAGCGGGGTTTATCCATATTCGCCATCACATCATACAGGAAGAAATTGAAGTAGGGATATACTTCTTAGAAGAAACCGGCTCGCAAGATGATGACCAACAGAATGAAGAGCACAAGCACAAACGCAGCCGCTTGCATTCCGCCGCCGTAACCACCACAACTTCCACCTACTCCTCCAACATAGCCCATTTTTTTCACCACCCGTTTCGTGTTTGTGATTCGGTGTTACAGGGTTATTTTATGTTGGGATATGTATACGGTAAGTGCGTTAGCACAGATTGTTGTTAATCCGCGATTGTCATAGTACAAACAAAAAAAGAATCCTTGATTTCTCAAGAGTTCCCAGACAGTCGAGCAACTCGCTTCTTCGCAACTGGGACTCTTACAATTCCCGGAATGAAAATCGTCAAAGGCGTTACCGGCACAATAAGAGCTCTTGCATGCCTTGGAATAGCTAGTGGCGAGGCTGCAGTCGGTATCGCTACTGCCGCACGTTCGACTGGAATGTTTACATCGGCTCTCGGATTTTTTCTAATTTGCCAATACGGCAAATATAAGTTCTTAGAAGGTCATAAATTCCTATTTTCGAGAATGTTGACTGAAGTGATGAGTAATATTTGTTTTCGAAAGTAATTTCTAGAGTTTTTTGGTTAATACATATTACAAATGGCTTTCCAAATAATACGAGGTGGTTTATTATGGAAAGAAAGTCCAAAGAGTCAAAGCGCGATTATGCAACCGAAAGGATGAACGAAATGTCAAAACTTCTTGAATCGTTTCGGGGGGCTTCTAATGCATTGGTAAATACTAGAAAAGCATCGACTGCATACAAAGAGGCTTTATCAAGTAGTAGAAATGCACTACCTCGTACGAGTTTTACTCCTAAAGAAAAGTCAGCTTATGAAAGAAACTCGGATGATAAGGTTCAATCAAAAAAGTTTCTTGATTAGGGGGATTTTGGTTTGTTGGAACACCGCTCAAAGTTGATAAATGAAATCGAAAAACGAAGAGACTCAACAGTTTTAATATACGTGCACGATACAAGCTTAAAGTATGCACATGTCCCCATGATTTATAACGCACTCAGGAAAAAGGGTGTAGTTAAAAATCTTGATATTTTTCTTAGCAGTGGAGGTGGAGATCCTGATGCTGCTTATAAAATAGTTAGGATGTGCCGAGAGCACTGCTCTGGAAAGTTGTCGGTCATTGTCCCGTTTATGGCAAAAAGCGCTGCAACATTATTAGCAATCGGAACTGATGAAGTAGTAATGGGTCCTCCGTCAGAACTTGGTCCAATTGATCCGCAAATAAAAGATAAGGCAAGCGAAACCTTTGGTGCTACACAATCAATTCGAGATTGTATTGATTTTTTGGAGAAAAGATTTAGCGATTCGAAAATGCCAAACAGAACTTCTTACGTTCTCATGCCTATATTAGACAAGTTAAACCCTTTTATGATAGGGAAGTATGAAAGAGCCGTCAAAATGTCTAAACAATATGCAGAAATATTGTTGAAGAATGGCATGCTTCAAGGAAGAGATAAATCAATAATTGATTCAGTTGTTGGGAAACTTAGTGAGTCTTACTATTCTCATGGATATGCTATAGATTCTCGCGAGGCAAAGGATGATCTCCATTTAAATGTTGTAAATGCAGATGAGGAGCTTTGGGAGTATATCTGGAACTTATTCTTGACATATCATTATGAGATGGAACAATCCGATGAATATCTCTCATTTATTGAAACAAAGGACACAATAGAAGAATCACTTTATGGTTTCGACGAAGATGATGTTGATGAACAAGCCGATGAAACTGAAGAAACAGCATAACACAACGGCGAAGAAAGCAGGGGGTTAAAACCCAACTGCTTTCTTTTTTAGTGCGCCACGCATGACGATTAACTAGTCGGTGAAAGTCCGCTGTGGGGGTTTGTAGTTACCAACCACTAGCCAAGAGTAAGGGTGTCCATCGCGAGGTGGAATCTGAAGGAAGCTGGAGGCAAAATTCCGACCCGAGGAACACGAACATCATCAGGCATAAGGCATGGGATGAGTTTGCATAACAAAACGAAGTCCAATCAACTACACGGACGTGTCAATGTAAATGGTGCGGGTACATGGAAGGAAAATGAATCGTCTTACCGTGGGAGGTCTCATGGACGTGATGAGATGTACTTCAAATCACGGTTGAAACAAGATTTATCATGAGAAGTCAGCAGATGCCATATTACCTCGTTTAGTCGACAATACGGGGGAAGGGCTGAACCTAAGGAGTGTAGGTCAATGAAAGTTACTAAAGCAGGAGCAAAGTACAGCCAACCTCTCAGAAGAGAAGGCTCCACGCAGAAGAATAGTGCGGAACACGAAGAATATGCGGGAGTGTACAGTCCTGCAAAGATAGCTGAAACGGACAGCACCAACGCAAACGAGTCGGAGGAAAGATTGCTTGAACAGATTGCGAGCAACCACAACTTGAATGAAGCATTCAAGAGAGTGAAAGCGAACAAGGGATCTCATGGGATCGACGGGATGAAGGTGGATAAACTTCTGCAATATCTCAAAGAGAACGGAGAAACACTCAGGCAATCCATCCTGGACGGGAAATACCGTCCGAATCCCGTTCGAAGGGTAGAGATACCAAAAGAGAACGGAAAGAAAAGAAATCTGGGGATTCCAACGGTCGTTGACCGGGTCGTTCAACAAGCCATCGCTCAAGTATTAACGCCAATCTATGAGAAGCACTTCTCAGAGAACAGCTTCGGTTTTCGTCCGAAACGAAGTGCACATGACGCCATCCGGAATAGTCAAAACAACATACAAGAAGGATACAAGTATGTCGTCGACATGGACTTGGAGAAATATTTCGATACCGTAAACCAAAGTAAGCTAGTGGAAGTACTGTCGAGAACGATTAAGGATGGTCGAGTTATCTCACTCATCCACAAGTTCCTGAAGGCAGGCGTCATTATTAAACACAAGTTTGAGGAAACGGAAGTCGGCGTGCCACAAGGGGGAAACCTCAGTCCTATACTGAGCAACATCATGCTGAACGAACTGGACAAGGAACTGGAAAGCAGAGGCCACCGTTTTGTCCGCTATGCAGACGACCTACTCATTTTCTGCAGAAGCAGGAAAAGCGCCGAGCGGACGCTAACGAACATTCTCCCGTACATCGAGAAGAAGCTATTCCTCAAAGTAAACCGGGAGAAAACAGTCGTAGACGAAGCGAAAAGGGTCAAATTTCTTGGTTTCTCATTCTTTCGGTATAAAGGGGAAGCAAGGGTTAGAATACATCCGAACTCCGTTGCGAAGATGAAAGTGAAAATAAAAGAACATACATCGAGAAGCAATGGAAATGGAAACGAAGCCCGAGCAGAACAACTCAGACGCTACATCAGAGGATTGGTAAACTATTTCAAGATAGCAGATATGAAGACACTGCTCCAATCCACCGACAAATGGATGAGAAGACGAATTCGCATGATCTATTGGAAACAGTGGAAGCGAGTGAGGACAAGGTTTGCGAACCTAAAATCACTTGGAATCCGCGCCCAGCAGGCATGGGAGTACGCCAACACAAGAAAAGGCTATTGGAGAATATCCGATAGTCCGATACTTTCCAAGTCCCTCTGAAATAACGCCTTCAAAGAACAAGGATACCTATTCTTTTCAGACTATTACCGACAAGTCACGACGTAAACTTAGGAACCGCCGTATACCGAACGGTACGTACGGTGGTGTGGGAGGTCGGCTGCTCAATTAATGGGCAGCCTCCTACCCGATTGCAATAGCTAGAAAATATAGGCCATAATCGTTTTCGGAAAAAAAGTCCGAAAAATTAACGAAAATACTGTTGATTTTTCGGACTGAATTGTAGTAGACTAAAAGAGGAGGAAAGATCTGGTCGCAAAAAGCTAGAGTCTTCAAATTCTGAAGGGAGGAACGATCCGTGTTAACCCTATTCGGGAAATTCTGTCGGAAGTTAAGAATTGACACTGGAGAGTTGCTAAAAGAAATGGCAGATAAACTGGGCGTAACTTCGTCTTACTTATCTGCTGTCGAAAACGGCAAACGTAATATTCCTAAAAGCTGGCCGAGCATACTAATTAAAGAATATTCTCTCAATACTGATCACCAAAGAGAACTACTCAGAGCAGTTGAGGAGTCTCGGATTTCAACTAAGGTCGATATGAAGGGCTACGGAAATGACGATAAGACCTTGATTATGGCCTTTGCACGAGAGCTAAAGGATTTAGATGAGGACAATAAGATGAAGATTCGGGAAATTCTCTCGAACCATAAAAAGGGAGGACATCAATGAGTTCATATGTTGCTCAGCCGCTCTCTAGAGTCAAAATTCGGAACCTTGCTCTCGAAATGAGAGACGCTTTGGGGGTGAAGGATGTTAAGGAATTTCCTGTGATGCAATTTCTAGAACACATTCTTCCTCAAGTAGACCCTGAATTTGTTTATGATGTGATGCCCATTCATGAAATGGGTGGGCATTACGGTCTTGCTATCCCTCAAGATCATACAATTTTGTTGAGAGAAGACGTATATGAAAACGCAGTTAAAGGCGTGCCAAGGGATAGATTCACCGTTGCTCATGAAATCGGGCACTACTTTTTACATACGCCCAGTAGAGTCGCCTTTGCTCGTGGAAATGATCTGAGGAAAGTACCGGCATACCTGAACCCAGAATGGCAGGCAAATACATTTGCGGGAGAATTGCTTGCACCACCTAATGTCATAAAGGATTTGAGTCTGTTTGAAATCATGTCTCATTGTAAGGTGTCAAGAAAAGTAGCAGAAATTCAAATACGAGATTGTTAGTATTACATGTATTGACGAGAGGAGAGGGGGATACGACATGAGGCTACGAAAAATAAAATACCGCAGGCCTTGTAGAGGGCCTACGGCATAGCCGACTGTAGGTTTAGACAACCCAAAGTGCGGCCGATACAGAAAAGACTCGACACCTTTAATGTATCACTTTTGGTTGTCCTTCTGCAAGGTTTATTTGGCAAAAACCTTCGGAAGGAAGTAGATAAATATGCTAGTTTGTACACCCTTTATCACGCTTCGAAATGGAAGAAAGCTATTCGCTCATGAAAAAGGACTCGAGGCATTTTGCTTTGAAGTCACCGAGGAACAGCACAAAAAGTACACAGAGAAAAAGCAAAAGCAAGAAAACGCAGTTGAAAATAAAGACGAAAACTAAGCACTAATTCGGTATCCCCACGGCTGGGGGATATTTCATAAAACATAATTTTCATTGAAAGGAGGATATTTCATGGCCCAGACAAAATCAAGCGTTAGAGGAAAACAGACAAAGAAAATCGTTCCAGTCAAACCATACACAAAAAAAGATGGAACTAAGGTGCCCGGACATAGAAGGTCGACTCCTAATTAAACTTCCAATATCATCGGCGAAAGTAGTCTCAGCTAAAGCTGAGGCTTTTTTTTTATTTCCCATAACCTCATAACCCAACTTTAAGTCTTATCCACGTTCTTAGTCCATAGTAGTTACATAATAAACTGTACAAACTCCGGAATCCACAACATCCCCGCCCGTATCAAGTTGCGAAAGCTTACCCTCGCACTAATCCTCGGCCCAAGTATACTAAATCCCGAAGTGATTTCCGAAACGCAGATCATTCCGAATTCCTCGAATGTAGGAAATCACATGTTATATGAATGTGTATAAAAACAGATAAAATTAGTTCTGCCCCCCAATTGCCCCCAAGGAACGTAGAACAATGAAATGAATAAAAAAACAAAAAAGAGAGCCCTTATGGTTCTAAGGCTCTCGGTCGCTTAAGTATGGTGATCTGAACAGGGATCGAACCTGTGACCCCCACCCTGTCAAGATGGTGCTCTCCCAGCTGAGCTATCAGATCATGTTATTTTTCGCGGCGACAAGTAATATAATAACAAGTACGAGTCGAGAAGTCAACAAGATTTCGATAATATTTTTTTGCACAATTCACGCCAACTGAAGGCGTCGGCTAATGTATAAAAAGGTGATGATTCGCGTCCTCCGTGCGTACATATGTAATAGCGGGTAAACGGACAGAAGGAGCGGCGCGATGAGAGACGCGGCATTGCTGGCGGTGTGGTTGATCGGTCTATTTACTCTAATCGGTGGCGTATTAGCGGCGGTTGCGCGTTTTGTCAGAAGAGACTCGGCCCGATATGACGAGCAGTTCACGTGGGCAGCTTTCTTAACGGCAAGGGTTCATAGGCGGGAAGATCCGCAAGACAAAGAAATGCTCTGAATCTCAACAGATTCGGAGCATTCTTTTTAAGCTTTTATTCCTCTTCATCCCATTTGCGGGAATAGGCCTTTTTGGTAGTCCAAAGGACGAGCCATGTAAGCACAACGGCGATAATGCCGGCGAAAATATACGTGCTGACCAAAATCGCAAACTTCCTTTCCTGTGCGGTTGTCCCTCTATTCTAACGAATTATTCGGTTCTTGTTAACCGTTCGAGCTCGTAAACGATATGCTGTTCGATAAATTCCATTTGCCCGGTACGTCCGATGAAATCGGGTTGGTCGTCGCCATAATGCATCAGATAGATTCGTTCCTGCAGATCGTCCGGCAGCATGAGCAATTCGGACAAGCAAGCGTGAACGATTCCAGGCCCATGCAGCTGGCAATCATGGAAAATGACCTTCACCCCGCGAGAACGAACTAACGAGGTCAATAATTCGGCATCGAAGACGGTATCGCCAGAGTAGAAGAAGGAGCCGTTAAACAGCATCGAGTAGCTCGGTTTATTTGGAATGTGGGGAGTCAGAATCGGCTCGACGCTAAGACCGGGCATAAGCTCGCGAGAGACGCCTGGCGTCAGGGGGCGCACGTCGAAATAGTCGTCCAGCGTCTGAAACTCTTGCTGCCACATCCCGCCTTTTAAGGAATGCTCCCAGAGGGGTTCGACCAACGTATCGGCAATATATAAGATCGGCTTACGGCTGTAGACAAACTTCATTTGGAACCCGAGCTCTTCCAAACCACCCATGTGATCGCCATGGATATGCGTAATCAACACCGCGTCCAAGTCATTAAAGCTGACTCCGAGTTGATGCAACGCGCTGGGGGCGGTAATCCCGCAATCGAGCAGCAGCTTTCGGCCTTCTACTGTGATCAGAGCATTATTGTTGAAGAAAGATTTGGCAAAGGCGCTGCCCGTGCCTAACATTTGAATGTTCATATCGTTCCCTCCCGACTTCAGGCCGTGTATACAGGACCATGACATTACTCAATGTACCATAATTTGTCTCGCCGAGTAAGAAGGTATACGATAACCGCAGAAAGCCGGTGACGATCTGGGCGGATTTCGCATAGCTTGAGGAGACGGATGTTATTCTCCAAGGTTGGCGAAAGGAAGATTCCGATGTCCAAGGTGAACAAGAAGAAAAAATCGGCCGCGGTGGTCGAACAGAGAAGGGCGCAGATGAAAATCGTCACATCCGACGTCTGCGCAGTCTGCAAAACGCCTTGCAAAAGAGGATTGGACTATCTCGAACAGATGAGTTCTTCGGGAGCGGTAGGGCGCGGTGTGCCGTGCGTGCTTACGCTGCCTGGACGCAAAGGGTAATTTTAGGGTTCCGAACCTCTCGCCTATTTCCTGGGCAAGCGCACGCTTCGTCACAATGCGACAAAAGGAAGCGGAATGTGTATTAAAAAGTTTTCATTCATTTTTAACAATTCTGCGCAACTTTCTGTCGGGCTGTTGGTATAACCAAGTACAGTCTATTGAAAACGAGACGGCGAAGACGGAGGAACTTAGTGATGAAAGTGCGCAAATTAATCGTATTGGTTGCGGCATTCACTTTACTGTGCGGCAGCGTTGCTTATGCGGATTCCGTAACCCAGAAATTGCGGGTGCTGGTGAATAAGAAATGGGAAGAGGGCAGCGACGGCGTAATCGTAGACAATAAATCCTATATCTCTTCACAAGTCGTATCCGATAAGCTTCAGGCTATCGTTATTAGCGACGACAAGAAAATATCGGTTTTCAAGCCTAACGTTCATATGCTGACGAACTCGGGAAACGATATTTTCGCGGAAGTGAAGAAGGGCAAGTCGATCAAATTTAACACCTTTATACAAGTCGATTCTTTGAAGGTCGACATCAGCGCGCTGAAATTAACGATCGCGGATACGTACGGGGAAGAAACGATGATCGAACAGCGCAAGTCGGGAGACAGCGATTTCCCGGACGGCAAATCCGATTTCTGGATTACGATGAAAGACATTTCTTATACGTTCGACCAAGCGGGTCCGTATACGTTGCGTCTATTGATGAAACCCGCAGGCGAATCTTCCTTCCAAGTCGTGTCCGAGAAGACGATCGTTTCCCGATAATCATTCACTAGAACGCCCGAATCGGTTTGGCCGGTTCGGGCGTTTTCGGTTTGACCCATGTGGTCGGAAGTGATACGATACGTGAGTAGGAAAAATCAACCGATTGAACGGAGGTTCGCCATGAGCGATCATATCCACGACGAGAATTGCGACCACGACCACGATGAAGCCGTATTTGTTGTAACGGATGAAGACGGCAATGAGCACGAGATGGTGCTTGTATACACATTCGAAAGCAACGATCGTGTATATGCCGTATTATTGGACCGTAACGACCCAGAGGACGACGGCGTTATTTTCCGTGTTGAAGAAGATGGAGAAGACGAAGTTCTCGTTAATATCGAAGACGACCAAGAGTGGGAAACGGTAATGAAGGTGTATGAAGAGCTGGCTGCGCAAGAGAACGCGATCGAGTAAGCGGAATTCCGGCCTTCATGTCAACAAATAGGCTGCTTCATGTCCTCGCGGAGAGGACGGAAGCAGCCTATTTACGTTAAGAAAGCTCATATATGTAGCCTTGATAGAATGATTCGGTTACTTGCGAGGGTTAAAATATATCGTTCTTCCGTTGAACATCTTTACTTCCGCTTGCAGCTGTTTGCCGATCCATTTGCAGAGTTCGTTGGCTTTCGATTTGTCCCCATGGGTCGAATCGTCCGGCAATACGAGATGGATATAAGGAATGTTCGCCCCTTCTTCTTCGCGTTGCCCCGTTCCGACAACGATATAGCGATATTGCGGGACCGTGCCTTTCAAATAAAACCACTTGCCGCCGGCTTCCGGCTTGTGCTCGATGCTGTAAGGGAACGCCGCTTCGGCATAATCCCAACCGAGTTGCTTGCCCGTTAACGACATTTGCTCCCGGTAATGGCGAAGCTGATCTTGGACGCCATCCAGGTCGATCTCGGATACGGCCGAGCCTTGTACGAGAGAAATGTAAGCGCTTTGACTCATCGATTCCACCCCCACGCCCATGATAGCATTTCCCGCTTTTGTTGGCAACGGGTTCCAATCGGCGCAAAGCCGCAAAAAACCGATCCTCCGCAACGATAGAAGCGGAGGATCGGAATTGGAGTGCGGATCAGGAGATCGCGGTTTCTTCCATAATGACTTTGACGTTCGTGACGGAGCGGTCCTCCGGTCCTTTGACGGGAAGGCCGACTTCAAGGTGGTCGATGATATAATCGATATTTTCCTGCGAGATGATTTCTCCCGGAAGAAGAATCGGAATTCCCGGCGGATAGACATAGATGAACTCGGCAATGATCCGGCCTGCGGATTCCTTAAACGGCACGAGCTCGGTTTCTCCGTAGAAAGCGTCCCTCGGCGTCAACGCCAGATGGGGGATTTCCGGGATAATGACCACGACTTCGGCAATTTCCTTATCTTCCGCATGATAAGCGGCAGACATCGCTCGTAGCGACTCGAGCAGAATACCGATCGATTCCTCGTCGTCGCCTGGAGTAGCGAGACAAAGAATATTGTACATATCGCTGAGCTCGACTTCGAGCCGGTAATGCTCGCGAAGCCAATTTTCCGCGTCGTATCCCGTAATGCCCAAGTGCCGGACATGAATCGTCAGCTTCGTCGGATCATAATCGTACGTCGCTTCCTCGCCGAGCAATTCCTCGCCGAAGCAGTACAGTCCGGGGATCTGGTTGATCTCGGACCTGGCATGTTGAGCCAGACGCAGCGTGCGCTCCGCGATCTCCTTGCCTTTGATCGCAAGCTGACGGCGTGCGGTGTCCAGGGAGGCAAGAAGCGGATACGACGTCGAAGTTGTCGTCAGCAGGCTGAGAATCGTCTGAACCCGTTGCGGATTGATCAAGCCCTTGCGAACGTTCAAGATCGAGCTTTGCGTCATGGAACCGCCCAATTTGTGTATGCTCGTAGCGGACATATCGGCTCCCGCCTCCATGGCGGAGATCGGCAATTCGTCGGAGAAGTGAATAAGCGCTCCGTGCGCTTCGTCCACTAGGACGGGAACGTCGTACTCATGAGCTAGATCGACGATTTCCTTTAGATGCGTGCAAACCCCGTAGTAAGTCGGATTGATGACCAGAACTGCGGAGGCGTCGGGATGGCGTTCCAACGCTCTTCGAACGGACTTCGTCGTCACGCCGTGATCGATCCCGAGGTTCGTATCGCGAACGGGGGAGAGGAACACGGGACGAGCACCGGCGAAAATAATAGCCGACAGCACCGACTTGTGCACGTTGCGAGGGACGATGATTTTATCGCCCGTACCGCATACGGACAAGATCATCGTCATGATGGCCGTGCTTGTTCCTTGCACGGAGAAATATGTCGAATCCGCTCCGAACGCGTCTGCCGCGAGCTGCTGGGCTTCGAGAATGACGCCGACCGGCTGATGAAGATCATCGAGCGGAGCGATATTGATCAGATCGATGTCGAGAATGTTTTGTCCGATGAAGTCGCGATATTCGGGGTCCATTCCTGCGCCTTTCTTGTGACCCGGAATATGGAATTGCACCGGATTCCGTTTCGCATGGGAACGCAATGCGTCGAATAGCGGAGTACGATTATGATCCAATAGAAGTTCCCTGCCTTTCTTAAACGAGCAACGAGATAGAGGAAAATACTTTTAACCAAACAAGCATGAGTATAACAAAAATGGAGTGGAAATCAACAACGGACTGATAGATGGCGAAGTTGTCACGAAAACGTCAACAGATCGATTTGGAACTTGAGCGACGAATATGCTACCATCGATAGAAGAGAAGATGCGGTGCGTTAGCGTTTTTTTATCGTTCGGACAAGAGGAGAGACTAACCTGTGAAAAGCAAATTGGCAATCGTAGGACTTATGCTCTTTACGATTTTTATCGGTTTCGGCATCATTATTCCTGTTCTTCCCCAATTGGTAACGGAAGCGAGTCAAGAAACCGCGAACTGGCACACCGGCGCGATGCTCGCGATCTATTCCCTAATGTCGTTCCTGCTGAGCCCGGTATGGGGAGGCTTGTCGGAGCGGATCGGCCGTCGTCCCGTCATTATGACCGGGGTGCTCGGATTCGCGATCAGCTTTCTGATCTTCGGCTTATCCGGAGACCATCTGTGGATCATGTACGCTTCCCGCGTGCTCGGCGGTTTGTTCTCTGGTGCGGTCGTGTCCTGTATCGTCGCGTACGTCGCGGATATTACGACGGAACAGGAACGCACGAAAGGAATGGCCGTCGTCGGCATGAGCATCGGACTCGGATTTACGTTCGGGCCGGGATTCGGCGGGCTGCTGAGCGAGATTACGCTTCATACGCCTTTCTATGCGGCTGCCGCCTTATCCTTGATTGTATTCATCGCGGCATGGACCAAATTGCCCGAATCCCTTCCGCCGGAGAAAAGGGCTGCGGCCGACAAAGGCAAGCGGGTATCGCGTTGGACCGCTTTCCAAGGTCCGCTGAAGTATTTATACGTACTCGCGTTTTTCGTGACCTTCTCCTTGGCGATTCTGGAAGCGACATTGCAATTGTTCGGAATGGAGAAATTCGGAGTAACGCCTTTGCAAGTCGGGATGATGTTTTTCTTCTGCGGCTTGGCGGGCGCTCTCGTACAGGGCGGCGTCGTTCGCAGACGCGTGAAGGTCGGCCAAGAAGGCCGGTATATCGCGATCGGTCTGCTGATTTCCGCGGTGGGATTTTTCCTGCTTCTCACGTCCACAAGTTGGGGAATCGCGACGCTGTACCTATGTATTTTCGGAATCGGCAATTCGCTCATTAAACCATGCGTAACCTCGTTGATCACGCAGAAGACGACGGTCGGACAAGGTATCGCATCCGGACTCAGTTCCTCGATGGACAGCTTGGGCCGCATTGTCGGCCCGCTGCTCGGTGCGGCGCTGCTCGGTGCGACTTCCTGGCTGCCGTTCGTCGTATCGGGCGTTCTCTCCATCGCGGCGCTCGGGTTATTGGCCCAATTCCGCAGTCAAGACCGCCAAAGAGCTCAAGCTTAATCGCTATTTTGCCCGTTCTTACACATGGAAGTCCTTAATCGCCATACAGGCGGTCGGGGACTTCTTTTTTATGCCTGAACTCGTCATGAAAGACCTCGGTAGGAGTTCTGCTCAGACTCCAGTCCAGTGTAAAGTCCAGTCTACAGCCGATTCTCGCCCTGGCCGTCGTTCCGTTAAGCTAGACAAAGAAAAATGAAGCATCCGAAAGGGGTACATTCGAAGTGAAAAGTTTGATTAACGGGACGTTTCGCAATAAAGCGGCTATGATCATTATCGTGATCATGGTGCTCGCCATGGGGGTGTTGAGCTATACCAAGCTGCCTATGGAATTTTTGCCGGAGGCCGATAATCCGCAAGTTACGGTGTCGGTCATCGGACCGGGATACGATGCTTCTTCGATAGATAGATCAGTCACCGGACCGCTAGAGAAGGCATTGTCTGGGATCAAGGGAAAAACGAACGTATTTTCCTCGTCCGGGGACGGTTTCTCCCAAGTGAATCTGAATTTCGATTCGGATACGAATATGAAGGACGCGAAATCGGAGGTCGAAAAGGCGGTCAATACGGTAAAGCTGCCCGACAATGTCTCGCCTCCGTACATCGTTCAATTGAACACCTCGATGATTCCGATTTCGTTCGTTACGCTTACGTTCGCCGACGGAGTAAGCGATGCAGAAAAAGTAACGCTGGAAGAGCGGATTCTGAACGAATTCAACGGGATCGACGGCGTAGGCAGTGTGCAATTGTCCGGCAAATCGCAGTCTAAAGTGAGCATCGTGCCGGATGCTGCCAAGCTCGCGGAGAAAGGCGTTCCGCTGCAAGCGTTGTACGGAGTCCTGCAGGGGCGTTCCGCGTCCTCCTCGGTCGGGGAGAGCACCCTGGACGGACAGATCGTGAATTTGAACGTGACTTCAAGCTTGCAGGACGCGAATACCTTGAAACGACTCCCTGTCGCTCAGGGAGTTACGCTAGGGGATGTGGCGAGCGTCACGCTTGAAGACAAGAAGGAAAGCACGTTCCGAATCGACGGGAGGGATGCATTACAGTTCGTTATCTCCAAAGGCGCCAACGCCAACGCGGTGAATGTCGGCAAGGACGTCGGGAAAATCGTCGACAAATATAACGAAGAGATCAGCTCCGTTAATATGAAAATCGCGGTAAGCACGTCCGAACAGGTCGTTCATTCCGTGAACAGCATGATGAGGGAAGTGCTGCTCGGGGCGCTGTTCGCGACGATCGTCATTCTGATCTTCATGCGGAACGTTCGCGCGACGCTCGTGACGATCGTCTCGATCCCGCTGTCTCTCGCCATGACGCTTTATCTGCTCGATCTGTCCGGCATTACGCTGAACATTCTGACGCTTGGAGGCGTTGCGGTCGCGGTCGGGCGTTTGGTGGACGACAGCATCGTCGTCATCGAGAATATTTTCCGAAGGCTGCAGAAGGAGAAATTCTCTTCGGAGCTCGTCATCGACGCGACCAAAGAAGTGGCTAGAGCCATTACCGCGTCTACGTTAACGACGATCGCCGTATTCCTGCCAATGAGCTTACTGAGAGGTGGCCTGCAGTCATTCCTGCTGCCGTTTGCCTTAACGATGACCTATTCGCTGCTATCATCACTACTCGTCGCCTTGACGGTTATTCCGTTGATGAGCGCCGGCGTGCTCAAGAACTCCTACATTAAAGAGCATCAGCCGTCCCAACGTTTCGTCCGTCTGCTCGAGTGGAATTTGCGGAACAAATGGTTGCCGATTTTGGGAGCCGTCGTATTGCTCGTCGGTTCCATCGCGACTTACGTGGCGATGCCCAAAGGCGCGATCGACTCTTCGAGCGCCGAGAATATTAACGTCAGCTTGAAATACAAACCGGATACGCCAGCCGCGCAAGTCCTAGAGAACGGTCATAAGCTCGAGACTTATCTCATGAACCGAGAAGACGTCGAGTGGGTGGCCATGTCCAACGGCAACAGTGCGGATGCGGCGAAATACGGCGGCGTATCGTCACCTGCCCTCGTTTCCTATATGTTGAAAATGAAAAAAGGCAAAGACGCCGAGAAAGTGATGGAAGACGTGAAATCCGAAGCTGTCCATTATCCGGGCGCCGAAATAAATACGTCGACTGGCAATTTTATGTCAAGCGGGAGCTCCACGCAAATTCTCGTCGACATTACGGGGAATAACCTGGACGATATCGGCAAGACGGCCGAGGATGCGATCGCGAAGATCAAGCCGATCAAAGACGTCCTGAAGGTCGAGAGCAATCAGCAAGAGAAGAAAACGGTCTATACGCTCGAAGTTGATCCCGCAGCGGCGAAAGCCGGAGAGATTGTGATGCAATTGCAAAGCATGCTGAACCCGGTTCCGGTCGGTTCCATCGCAGTGGATGGACAGAACGTTCCTGTACAGATCGAGCCGGTGCTGAAGCCGACATCTGAAAGCGAGCTTTCCTCGCTGACCGTCATGACCGAAGCCGGACCGAAGCCGGTGTCTAGCGTGGCGAAGTGGACGAAAACGGAACAAGCGACGACGTTCTTCCATAAGGACGGCAAGAGCTACATCCGCGTAACGGCTTCCGTCGAACCGTCCCAATTGTCCAAAGTCGGCGCGGAGATCGACAAGCAGCTCAAGGACGTTCCCACGCCGGAAGGCGTCAAGCTGATCGTGGGTGGAGCATCCGCGGACCAATCGGCCGACATCATGAGCTTGTTCATGATGATGATCGTTTCCATCGGCATCGTCTATCTGATTATGGTGTTTACCTTCAAAACGATCAAAGCACCGCTTGCCATCATTAGCTCGATTTTCTTCGTTCCGATTGGTTCCGTGCTCGGTCTGATCGTGACTGGTGTTACGCCAGACTTCACCGCCATCTTCGGCGTCGTGATGCTTATCGGTATCGTCGTGACGAATGCGATCGTCCTGATCGACCGGGTGAAACACAACGAAGAGAAAATGACGATCCGCGACGCGCTTCTCGAAGCGGCCGGTACGCGCATGCGTCCGATTCTGATGACCGCGATCGCCACCGTCGGCGCGATGCTGCCGCTTGTGTTCGGCTCCGCGGAAAGCGGAAGCATCGTTTCGCAAAGCCTTGCCGTCGTCGTCATTGGCGGACTCGTCGTCTCGACGCTGCTGACGCTCGTCATCGTCCCTTGCGTCTACGAGCTGCTTTACTTCCGCAAGTCCGCGCGTCAACGCAAGGTGGCCGCTGCGACCGTTCGCGAAGTCGCGGCTCAGAACTAAAAAAATGGCGGCGCCGGGAACTTTCCCTGCGCCGCCATTGCATGTTAAGCCAAGGCCATCCGATACAATGGCAGAAGCGTGCGGAAGGTTTCCTCGGCGCGTTTCACAAACGCGTCCCCATCCGCAAGGAGCGGGTCTCCGCGTCGGATATGGATGCCGCACGTCAGTTCGGCGGCTTTGACCGTTTTCAGCCGATCGAACAGCTCGATCAGCTCTCCGTCCGATAACTCGCCGTGTATTAACCCTGTAGGCACCATATGGTCCTTGGACCATATGTAATCCGCGGGTACGGCTCGGCGGACGGAATCCAACTCGCCCAGCGCTCGCTCGGCGAACGTGTTTTTGTTCGGACACTCGTAGATAATGGCGAATTGAACGAAGACGTGAGTGGACCATAATCCGATCTGGAAGTGGGGATAAGCTTTGTAGCCTCTTTTGTTGTTCGCGAAGGCGACCCAGGAATCGTTCGGCGGGTTCACTGTTCTTCTGGCATGCTTGGCGACATGCGTAAACATCTCTTCTCCGCACATTTCGCCGAGGAAAGGCGTTAAGTGCTCCCCGAGCGCGTGGAATTTCGGGCGCACCCGTTCGATTAGCGCCTCCATTCGGGCTTCCAGCCCATCGATCTCGAATACCTGGAAATCGCGGTCGTCGAAACCTTTGAACGCGGTTTTCGTTTCTATGCTCATCGTTTAATCTCCTCGTATGTAGTTTCATATGATCCGATCTCGCGGCAAACTCTACAACATTATAGCACTCCGGAAAGGGGGCTTGTCACCTTTGCCTGCAGGTCCGGTTTCCATAAATTAAACAAGCGACCTCAGTCCCAAGGAATTCGGGACGAAGGCCGCTTAATTTCACTCTATGGATTGGCTAACGAGATAATCTTTTGTTAATAGCTTCAGCTTCCCGTGCCCTGGTAGCGGTTCAGCCCCGCGTTCCAGACGCGGTAGCCGATCGCGAAGAGCAGCAGGCCGACCGCCGGTGTGGCATACGGCAGCCACGAGGCAAAGAGCGCGTCGTCGTTCCGGTTCAGGATGAGCTGCGCCGGGTAGAAGTTGACGAACGCGTACGGGATGACGAACGTGAGCACGCCGCGCAGCACGGTGCCGTAGATCGAGACCGGGTAGTCCATGAGGTCGCGGATGCCAAACAACACCATATTCATGAGCGAGCGAGAGCGAACGAGCCAGAAGCAGGCTGAGCCCGAGATGACGATGAATGCCGCCTGCACGAGAACGCCGCCGAGCAGCACCGCGATGAAGGCGATTGCCGAGCCGAAGTCGAGCGATAGGCCGAGCTTGTGGAAGCAGAAGACGAGCATGCCCACCGCGATGACGATGTCGCCCAGGAAGAAGTGGCCGAAGGCGCGGATGATCATGTGCACGAACGGATTGATCGGCTTTACAAGCAAGCTGTCGAACGTGCCCATGTGCACGTCCTCTTCGACGTCCGTCATCTGGAAGAAAAAGAATACGGCCGCGATGCCGAAGGTCAGCATGTTCAGCGTGTACATGAGCATAACCTCGTACATGTTCCACCCGTTGATCGTCTGAAACCGGCTCATGAGCGCCCAGATGACGAAGTAGCTGACGACGTGGTTGAGCGCGAAGCCGACGAAATCCATGTAGAAGCCGAAGCCGTGCTCCGTCTTGCTCTTGAAGTAGATCGGAATGAATCGCGCGTACAGTTTAAGGAATCGCATTCGGCATCAACCTCCCTGCACGACGAGCCGGCGAACGGCGCGTCCCCACATCCAGCGCTGAAGCAGAAGCAGGCCGACGATCCAGGCGAGTTGCTGCGCGAACAAGCCAAGCAGATTCGCCCAGCCTGTCGTTTTCCCGAGAAAAACCGCGATCGGCTCGTAGTAGATGAGCCGGAACGGGAAGAAGTACGACAGCTTCACGAGTGTATCCGAGAAAAACCAGATCGGGATGAAGGCGCCGGAGAGCAGCCGGATGAGGCCGTCCAGCACCGTGTTGACCTGCCAGACGAGAATGTACCAGAAGGCGATCAGCCCGATGGCGTACGTGATGAGAAAGTTCAGGATCAGTCCGCCTACGACCAGCCCGAGGAAGGCGAGGCCGTTCGCGAGCGTCGGCAGATGCACGCCGAACAGAATCAGGCTGACCATCATGAGCGGCAATAGCTCGAACAGGATGCGGTAGACGTTCACGCCGAGCGTCTGGCAGAACAGCACTGAGCGGAAGCTCATCGGCTTGATCAGGTCCATGGCGATCTCGCCGGACGACACCTTGCGGCTGACGCGGAAGATGACGTCGTTTGTCGCGAACACCGAGATCGCGGTGCTGACAACCGAGTACGTGATCATCTCGGAGAGTGTGATCATGCCCGATTGCGAGGACAACTCGGTGGAGTTCGCGAACAGCGCCCGCCAGATGTACACCTGAACGAACAGGCGCAGCAGCTGCCCGAACAGGAACAGGATGACCTCAGAGCGGAACGCGAGGCTCGTGCGGAGCGAATTGAGCGTCATTTCGCGATAGAGGGCGAGTCTCATATGAGCGCTTCCTCTCTGGCCGATACCGGCGTCCCTTGTTGCTGCAGATGGATGTATAGGTCACGGATGATCTGCTCGATCTCCGTCTCCTTGACGATGAAGTCGCGGACCGAATAGCGTTCCATGATCCACTTGATGATCACCGTCGAATTGATCGAATTCTTGTCGTAGGTGAGCTGCGTCCGGTTTTCCTCAGTCAGGCCGAAGGCGACGCCCATGCGCCGAAGCTCCTCACTCATCGCGAACGGCTCATCCGTGTCTACCTCCATCTTTTCCATATTGCCGAAGTCGTTTTTCAGAGTCTCGAGATTGCCGTCGTACATGAGCTTGCCGTGGTCGACGACCATGACGCGGCTGCACAGCTTCTCGATGTCGGCCATATCGTGCGTCGTCAGGATGACCGTCGTGCCCCGCTCGCGGTTGATCTCGCGGATGAACTGGCGGATGCGCTCCTTCACGACGACGTCGAGGCCGATCGTCGGCTCGTCGAGATAAACGATGTCGGGGTCGTGCAGCAGTGCCGCGCACAGATCGGCGCGCATACGCTGGCCGAGGCTGAGCGAGCGGACGGCGACCTTCTTGAACTCGTCGAGGTCGAGCACGTCGTTGAACAGCTTCATGTTGCGTTCGTAGCGGTCGTTCGGAATGTCGTACATATACTTCGTCAGACGGAGCGACTCGATTACGGGTGTATCCCACCAGAGCTGGCTCTTCTGGCCGAACACGGCGCCGATGCGGCGAGCGTTCTCGATGCGGTTCTCGTAAGGCACGAGGCCGTTCACGCGGACAATGCCGCTCGTCGGCACGAGAATGCCGACCATCATCTTGATCGTGGTCGACTTGCCGGCCCCGTTCGGCCCGATATAGCCGACCACCTCGCCCCTATCGATCGTGAACGAGATGTTCTCTACCGCGGTTTTGATCTCGTACTCTCGATGGACGAGGCTCTTCATCAGCGGCCAGAAGCCGTCCTTGCGCTTCTGTCGCTTGAATTCCTTACGCAAGTATTCGACTTCGATGAGTGCCATGCGAGAATGGTTCCCCCCTTTTTTGGAGCGTTATTTCCCTCCATATTTTTCCTATTGTAAGGATGTAGAGGGGCAGCGTGAAGGTGGGATTCTTATCTTTTCATGTTGATTATTATCCGGTTTGCGCCCAAGAGCTGATGAGGCACTGCTTCAGTCGTTTTCTGTGAACTCAAGGAGCAGGATCGGCTCCCGGACCGATCCCGCCACATTATCTCAGCCCGCGCTACAAAAATGGGAAGGAAAATAGTAAAGAAACCAAGTTGCCATAACATAAGATGGAGTATAAGATATAAGCAAGCAACAATATTCTGACAATTCGGTCAACATCTCAAGCCGTCCAATCAATGCAGGAGGGGGGATGGCCGTGAACCGCAGTTACGAAGTGGAATATTGCAACCTGGAGCTTCGTTTCGACCGTCGCCAAATTCAAAATTTGATTCGGGAACTGATTCAGGAAGGTTATTCTTTGTACTGGCACGAAAGCGAACATCAATTTCTCGTATCCGTAAGAACCGGGCGCAAGTTGCTCAAGCTGAGGTTCCTGAGGGTGTTGGGTCGCTACAAAATGATCGGCAACTACCTGGTCAAAGACGAGAAGCTGGCGCAATGGATCGAGAAGCTTATCAATGATTCCCGCGGCCACGCCGTCGTTAAAAGGTTTCAGGAACGTCAGGTGCTCCGGATCGAAAATATCATGTTCGGCGAAATTATCCGTCTCGTGGAGGTGTCCGGCATGGAACATCGGATTATTTTTCAGAAAAGGCCGCAAGTAACGGTGGAAGAAATGGTTCAAGCGTTCAAGTCGAACAGAGCCGAGCTGCGAGCGGGAGTGCTCCGGCTTGAGATCGATTACGAGCTTGCCAGTCTGCATGAAGCCGTCGAGAACGGATGGCAGGATAAAATCGAGGAGAGCAAGGAAAAGCTGATGGGCATGAGAACCGAGATGCTGCAACTAGAGCTGTGAATCGCGGAAAATGCCTGAAAATACGAAAGCGGAGCATTCTCTCTTCATGAGAATGACTCCGCTTTTTCTGTTCCGTGATTAGCCTTGGGCGAATTCCAATTCAATGTGAATCTTGATCGCGTCCCCGACAAGAAAACCGCCGGTTTCAAGAGCCGCGTTCCATGTCAAGCCGAAATCGGAACGATTGATCGCGCCATCGGCCACGACGCCGAATTTCGTATTGCCCCATGGGTCTTTAGCTGGGCCGGAGATTTCCGTGTTTAACGTAACGGATTTCGTGACGCCCGCGATCGTTAAGTCGCCGGTCAGGGAATAGTCTTCGCCGCCTTTGGAGACGAGCGCTGTTTTCTTAAACGTGATTTGCGGGAATTGCTCGGCATTGAAGAAATCCGGGGATTTCAGATGGCCGTCGCGTCCTTCGTCTTTCGTGTCGATGCTTCCGACTTCGATCGTGACCGTTGCGTCCAGATCGGACAAGCTAGCCGGATCCGCGCTGACGGACGCGTTGAAATCGTTAAAGCTGCCGCGCACGTTCGTAATCATCATGTGCCGTACGCTGAACGTAATTCCACTGTGGGATTTATCCAAATTCCAATTGCTTGCTGCCATGATCAACACATCCTTAATATTTTATATTAACTATTAAATTATAAGTAACAAAGAAAATCAAGTGTTATTTTTGGCGCGGATTGGAAATGGCTTGCAAACCGATGGGAATGCAAATGATGGTTTTCATCTTCGTCCAAAAAGAGTACAATATGCTTATTGTGACAATAACGTACTAAAGGATGAAGAGAACATGTCTAAAGCAAACATTGGCGTCGTTGGCATGGCCGTAATGGGCCGCAATCTTGCCCTCAACATCGAGAGCCGCGGATTCACGGTTGCGGTATTTAACCGCTCGAGAGAAAAAACGGACGACCTGCTGAACACGGACGGCAAAGGCAAAAACCTCGTCGGCACGTACTCGGTCGAGGAGTTCGTCAACTCTCTTGAAAAGCCCCGCAAAATTCTGATCATGGTTCAAGCGGGAGCCGGAACGGACGCGACGATCGAATCGCTCGTTCCTTATTTGGATAAAGGCGATATTATTATCGATGGCGGCAACGCGTACTTCCCGGACACCCAGCGCCGCAGCAAGGAATTGACGGCCCAAGGCTTCCATTTCATCGGAACAGGCGTTTCCGGCGGAGAAGAAGGCGCGCTTAAAGGACCGTCCATCATGCCGGGCGGGCCGGAAGAAGCTTACCGTTTGGTCGAGCCGATCCTGACGGGCATTTCCGCGAAAGTAAACGGCGATCCATGCTGTACATACATCGGGCCGGACGGCGCGGGACACTATGTAAAAATGGTTCACAACGGCATTGAATATGGCGATATGCAGTTGATCTGCGAAGCTTATCAATTGCTGAAGGACGTCCTTGGCGTATCCACGGACGAGTTGCACCAAATCTTCGGCGAATGGAACAAAGGCGAGCTCGACAGTTACCTGATCGAGATCACCACCGATATTTTCGCGCAGAAGGACCCGGAAACCGGCAAACCGATGGTCGACGTTATTCTGGACGCGGCAGGACAGAAGGGAACGGGCAAATGGACGAGCCAAAGCGCGCTCGATCTCGGAGTGCCTCTGTCCATCATTACGGAATCGGTATTCTCCCGTTTCCTCTCCGCGATGAAGGAAGAGCGCGTCGCCGCGAGCAAAGTGCTTAAAGGACCGCAAACGAAGCCGTTCCAAGGCGATAAAGCGGCATTCATCGAGAGCGTGCGCAAGGCGCTGTTCGCGAGCAAGATTTGTTCCTACGCGCAAGGTTTCGCGCAAATGCGCGCCGCTTCCGAGGAATACGGCTGGAATCTGCGTTACGGCGATATCGCGATGATTTTCCGCGGCGGCTGCATCATTCGCGCCCGTTTCCTGCAAAACATCAAAGACGCCTATGACCGCGAGCCGCAGCTGCGCAACCTGCTGCTCGACGAGTACTTCAAAGGTGTCGTGGAATCGTATCAAGACGCATGGCGCGAAGTCGTGACCACGGCTGTCGCGTACGGGGTTCCTGTACCTTCGTTCGCGAGCGCGATCGCTTATTACGACAGCTACCGTTCCGAACGTCTGCCGGCGAATCTGCTGCAAGCGCAGCGCGATTATTTCGGCGCCCATACGTTCAAGCGTTTGGACAAAGAAGGCACGTTCCATCATAACTGGATCCAGTCTTAATTCAGTCGCGCGGCAGCAGCTCGCTTAACATCGTGCGAAAGCATGCGGTCTCCTGACCGCTGGGGCTGCGCCGATACAGGAGCAGAAGGGCCATATCCGCGAAACAAGCAAAATGGGCAAGCAGCTGTGGCCGATCGAGCCCCGACCATTCGGGGGCTCTGTCGGCCACTTTTTTCTTAATAAAACCGAGCGCCCATAACACGTCTTCCCGGCAGAGCGGGTAAGAGGGATCAAGCAGACGGCGGAGAGGCTGCTCGAACGGCGGAGTCGGCTGTTGGTTGCTCACGGGAACATCACCTTCGACGATGGGATTGTACACTATCAAAGTACGGATAAACTCGTCGTTTTATACCTTTGGATCGATATGCTATGATATAAAAAGCGTAATTTCACGGAATGGGGATCTGGAATTGAACGAGATCGATTCGCGCCGCAATATTATCATCGTCGGGTTCATGGGAACCGGCAAATCGACGGTAAGCCAGCTGCTCTCCGAACGTCTGGGCTGGGAAAGCAAGGATACGGACGCGGAGATCGAGAAAGCGGCGGGCCGGTCTATTCCGCAGATTTTCGCGAAGGACGGAGAAGAAGCGTTTCGCGATTGGGAGACCCGGGTGTTGGAGCAAACGTTGTGCCAGGGGAACCGGATCGTCGCGACGGGAGGCGGAGCCGTTCTGCGCGAGGGCAATCGTCGTACGATGCTAGAGCGGGGATGGGTGGTTGCGCTTACGGCGGACAAGGCGAGCTTGATCCGGCGGGTAACAAGCGCGGCCGAAGGCACGAGGCCGCTTCTTGCGGGCGACGCGGAAGCGCGTGTCAGCGCTTTGCTCGAAGCGAGGAAACACGCCTACGACTTCGCGAACGCGAAGGTGGACACGTCCGACCGTACGCCCGCGGAAGTCGCAGAACTATTACTGCAAGGATTGCCGAAGGGCTGGATTTAAGGCTCAAGCTGGTTCCAAGCGAGCATGCCGCCGATCATATTGGCGACGCCTTTATAACCGATGGAAGCAAGGTACTGGCAAGCTTGGTCGCTGCGATAGCCGCTGCGGCAGATAAAGACGACTTCCTCTTCTTTCGGGATGGCGCCCAATTGTTGCGGGACTTGGCCCAGGGGGAGATGCACAGCGCCGGGAATCATGCCTTGCGCGACTTCTTCGTCCTCGCGGACGTCGATAAGATGTATCCGCTCGCCGGCATCGAGCCGGGATTTGAGCTCTTCGACAGTAATGGTGTTATAGTTACTCATGATTAGCCAGCCTTTCATTCGAATATAGATTTATCATATGAAACCGGCATAAGGCTGTCAAACGCGGTTAGGCATACATCGTGATCAAGGAGCGTGTTTATTCATGGATATGATCGTTACCCCTACAGGAAAATTGAACGGCGAAATTCAAGCGCTGTCTTCCAAAAACTATACGACCCGTTATTTGCTCGTCTCCGCCCTGGCGGAAGGGACGAGCACGATTCTATATCCGGCCCACAGCGAAGACGGAGAGGCAATGCGCCGCTGCATTCGCGACTTGGGAGCGATCGTGGAAGAAGACGAGGAGAAAATCGTCATTACCGGCTTCGGGCGCCATCCTCGTCCGACGAAGGAATTGGACGTTGGCAACGCCGGAGCCGTACTGCGGTTTATTATGTCCGTGGCGGCTTTGTTGCCGGAAGTTCATTTCCTCAATTCCTATCCAGCGTCCTTGGGCAAACGTCCACATGACGACCTGATTGTCGCGCTCGAAAGCATGGGCGTTAAGATCGAGCATCAGAACGGTCGTCTTCCGATGACGATCAAGGGGGGCAACCCGCGCGGAGGCAAAATTCAAGTATCCGGCAGCGTCAGCTCCCAGTTCCTTAGCTCTTTGCTGTTCATCACGCCGCTGCTGGACGAAGACAGCGAGATCGAAGTGCTTCACGACCTCAAATCCAAAGTCGTGATCGGACAGACGCTGGAGGTGCTTGCGCAAGCGGGGATCGTCATCGAAGCATCCGAGGACTTGATGTTTTTCCGGATTCCCGGCAAGCAGAAGTATAAGGCGCAGACCTACACGGTGCAGGGGGATTACCCGGGCTCCGCGGCTATTCTGGCCGCGGCGGCGGTAACGGAATCCGATGTCGTCGTCCATCGTCTGATGGAAGATAGCAAGCAGGGAGAACGCGCCGTCGTTGACGTACTGCGGGCGATGAACGTTCCTCTGACTCATAAGGATGGCATCGTTCATGTCCAAGGAAACGGGCGATTAAAAGCCGGCGAGTTTGACGGGGACGAATTTACCGACGGCGTGCTCGCGATGGTAGCGGCTGCCGTGTTCGCAGAGGGCACTTCCCGCTTCTACAACGTCGAGAACTTGCGGTATAAGGAATGCGACCGCATTACGGACTATTTGACGGAGCTCCGCAAGGCGGGGGCGCGAGTCGAGGAGAAAAGGGACGAGATCATCGTCCACGGACGTCCTGAGGGCGTGGAAGGCGGTGTCGAGATCGATGCGCATTACGATCATCGCGTCATTATGGCGCTGACGATCGTCGGCCTGCGCTCGGCCCAACCAATTCGTATCAAGGATGCGCATCATGTCGCAAAATCTTATCCGATCTACTTCGACCATCTGAAGTCGCTTGGCGCTCAAGTGGAATGGACAGAATAACGAAATCCGCAAGCCAATAAAGGAGGCAGTTTCCATGACCTATGTTCATCCGTCTCGGGACGAGATCAAACAAATTTTGCTCGACTCGCATACGATCGCCGTCGTCGGCTTGTCCGACGATCCGTCTAAGACGTCACACATGGTATCCGAAGCGATGCAGCGCAAAGGGTACCGGATCATTCCGGTGAACCCTAAAGCGACATCGATCCTAGGAGAGACGTGTTACGCGTCTTTGAAAGACATTCCCGAGCCCGTCGATATCGTGAACGTCTTCCGACGTCCCGAGCATACTCCGCCGATCGCCAAGGAAGCCGTAGAGATCGGCGCCAAGACGCTTTGGCTCCAGTTAGGCATTTCGAACGAAGAAGCGGCGGCGATCGCGACCGAAGGCGGTCTGAACATGATTATGGATCGCTGCATCAAGGTGGAGGATTCCATCCTTCTGCCTCAAGGCAAAGCGTAATTTATGACCCCCGTAAAGTGACGAAGGGCTCTTGCAGCGCATTCCGAATCTTTGCGGGGATTTATTTCTGCGATCCTTTCGAGAAAGGAGGGGCACATGTACGGAATCGGTTATCTCCAAAGATTAGGCCGAGCGATGATGCTGCCGATGACGGTGCTTCCCGCCGCGGCGATATTCCTTATGTTATCCCGGTTGCCTTGGGATTCTTTCGGTTGGACCCAGGCGCCCGAGCTGCTTAGTGCCGCGGGCATGGCGATTTTCCAATACGTGCCCTACGTCTTCGCGATCGGCATCGCGCTCGGCATGTCCAATCAGTCCGTCACGGCAGGAATGGCGGCTTTGGTCGGGATGTTTATTTTCCATGTCGTTACGCACACCTACGATCCGGATGGGGTTCAGCCCTCGATGTTCGCGGGCGCGGTTATCGGCATCGCCTCCGCATGGGCGAATGATCGTTTTAAATCTTTTCAGTTGCCGGAAGCGCTGCAATTCCTTGGCGGTTCCCGGTTCGTTCCATTGTTTATGAGCGTCGTATCGCTCGGCTTCTCCTGGCTGATGATCGCTCTAGGCGAAGGCTTAAGAAGCTGGGCGGAGTCCGCCGGAACCCTCGTTTATTCCGCTGGCGGCTTCGGCGTTTTCCTCTACGGATTCCTGCATCGCATTCTGGTTGCTTTCGGACTTCATCATCTGCTGAACCATATGTTCTGGTTCCAAATCGGCGAATTCCGGGGGACGGACGGGGCTGTCTATTTCGGCGATTTGCCGCGTTTTTTTGCGGGGGATCCAACGGCGGGCATCTTTATGGCTGGGCTTTATCCGACGATGATGTTCGCTTTGCCGGCCATCGCTTTCGCCATTATTCACGAAGCCAGAGAAGACTTGAAGCCGAAGACGAGCAAGCAATTCCGCATCGCCGCGCTCAGTTCATTCTTAACGGGTGTTACCGAGCCGGTCGAGTTCGCTTTTCTGTTCGTAGCGCCTTATCTATTCCTCGTGCACGCGCTGCTATCGGGCGGGATTATGTGGCTCGCTTACGAACTCGATATTCATCACGGCTTTACGTTCTCCGCGGGAGTGCTTGAGTATTTGGTGAATATGCCGTTGGCCCAAAGAGGATGGCTCCTATTGCCAATCGGCTTAGGCGTAGCGCTTGTCTACTATGTACTGTTCCGGTGGAGCATCCGCCGCTTTCAGCTTGCGACGCCGGGGCGCGAAGACGCGACGAGGCTGGACGATTGGGCGGGGGATATTCCTTACCGTGCTCCGCTTATCCTGCAAGCGCTCGGCGGAAAAGAAAACATGGTTCGCATGGAAGCATGCATCACACGGCTTCGGCTCACCTTGGAGGACGATCGGCGAGTCGACGTTCAATCGCTGCGCCATCTAGGCGCCGCCGGAGTCATTCGGCTCGGCGGCGGGCACGTACAGGTCGTGTTCGGCACGTTCTCCGAGCTCATTCGAGAAGAAATCAATAAAATCATGCAGACGGACGTGCGGCAGATTCAATTTCACTCTCCGGTGCAAGGCAGGATGATTCCGATCGAGGAAGTGGACGATCCGATCTTCGCGCAGAAGCTTGTCGGCCGAGGTGTCGCCTTTATTCCGGACAAGGGAGAACTGGTCGCTCCCATTCAGGGCAAAGTCATTCACATTCACCCCTCCAAGCACGCGATCGGCTTGGTCACGAAAGACGGCCTCGAAGTATTGCTGCATGTCGGCATTAATACTTCCCAGTTGGAGGGCAAAGGGTTTACGGCGCTCGTGGCGATGGGAGACGAAGTATCGCCGGGCCAGCCTCTGCTGAAGTTCCATATTCCGACGCTTAAGCAACACGCCAAATCGCTGGAGACGCCGATGGTCATTACGAACAGCGATATCGTGAAGTCCTGGAGATTCGCTCCGTATAAGGCGGTCAAGAAAGGACAGGCCGCGGTCATGTCGGTGGTTGTGAAAGAGAGAGAAAAGGGGGCAGAGAAATGATACAAGCAACGGGAGCCTCGCAAGGAATCGCGATCGGCAAAGCATTCGTTCTGCCGCACTGGGAGTGGGAACTGCCTGACCAGAAAATAGACGTCGCCGATCTGGCCAAAGAATTCGACCGTCTGTACGAAGGAATCCGCAGATCCAAAAGCGAGATCAGTCAGATGAGGACCGAATTGGACGAGGTCGTCGGTTCCGAGGAAGCGAGCATTTTCGACGCCCACCTGGCCATTCTTGAGGATCCGATATTCATGAACGAGATTCAGGGTATCATTCAACGCCAATATAAGGTCGCGGAGGTTGCCGTCAAGGAGGCGATCGACCATTTCGTGACGATGTTCGATCTGTTGGACGACGAATATATGAAAGAGCGCGCACTCGACATTAAGGACGTCGGCAACCGCTTGCTCAAGCATCTGTTAGGCGCGCCGGAGATCTCCCTGCCCGAAGACACGCAACCGTTCGTTCTCGTCGTTCGGGAGCTGTCTCCGTCCCAACTCGTTCATTTGAAGCCCGATCTTGTGCTCGGTATCGTGACGATGGTCGGCAGCCCGACTTCGCATTCGGCGATCATGGCGAGAGCTTTCGGCATTCCGATGGTTATGGGCCTGGAAGGAAAGCTGCAGAGTCCGATCGTCACGGGCGACCATCTGGTCATCGATGGCGAAGCCGGTACGTTGCAATTGGACCCGAATTCCGAGGTGGTTGCCCGCTATACGGACATGCGCAAGCGTCTGATCGCACAGAAAGAACAATTGTTGAAGTTAGTGGAAGTACCGTCTGTGACGCAGGACGGCGTTGCGATGATGCTGGCGGCGAATATCAGCTCGCTGAAAGAGCTGGAAACCGCTCTCGGCAACGGTGCCGAAGGCGTAGGGCTGTTCCGGACGGAATTTCTCTACATGGACCGGACGCGTTTCCCGACGGAAGAGGAGCAGTTTGAAGTATACAAAACGGCCGTTCAGAAGCTGAAGGGCAAATCCCTCACTATCCGAACGTTGGATATCGGCGGAGATAAGCAGCTCGATTATCATGAGTTGCCGGAAGAGGAGAATCCGTTCCTAGGTTTCCGCGCGATTCGTTTCTGTCTCGAACACAAGGACTTGTTCAAAACCCAGCTTCGCGCCATTCTTCGCGCCTCCCATTACGGCAACGTAAAGATCATGTATCCACTGATTACTTCCGTGGAAGAGGTGCGGGAGGCCAACCGGTTACTGGAGGAAGCCAAACGCGAGCTGACGGCCGAAGGCGTCCCGTTTTTAACGGAGATTAAAGCCGGGGTCATGATCGAAGTTCCGGCGGCCGTGGCGATCGCTGATATGCTTGCGGAAGAAGCGGCCTTCTTCAGCATCGGAACGAACGATCTCATTCAATTTACGCTTGCGGTGGATCGGATGAACGAAAGGATCAGCCATATGTATGAACCTTTTCATCCGGCAATCTTGCGCATGATCCGAACGACTGTCCAGGCGGCCAAAACAAAGGGGATACCGGTCAGCATTTGCGGGGAGATCGCGGGTGACGTCAATGCCCTGCCAATATGGCTCGGAATGGGCATCGAAGTGCTGAGCTTGTCCGCGCAAGCGATATTGCCTTTGAAGGAGAGAGTGCTTCATTCGAGAGCTTCGGACGGCCGTTACGTGTTTGAGGAGATGCTCCGCTGCGCGACGGCGGGAGAGATCAAGGATCTTGCCCGCCGATACTTTGCGGAAGCAGCGCTCGCTCCGGGTAACGCGCAGCCGCTTATCTAAGGATTAACGGCCAAACAGCAGATCGCAGAACGCTTTCGCGTACGGCGGAAGATCGGGCGGTCTGCGCGCGGAGACGAGGTTGCCGTCTACGACGACCGCTTCGTCGATCCAGGTCGCGCCAGCGTTCTCCATGTCGTCCCGGATTCCCGGGGTCGAGGTGACGGTTCTGCCTTCCAGAATCTTGGCGGAGATCAGCACCCATCCGGCATGGCAGATTTGCCCGATCGGTTTGCCCGCATCGTTCATACGGCGAACGAATTCAAGCACATGCGCGTCTCTGCGGATTTTGTCCGGGGCCCATCCTCCGGGTACGAGCAATCCGTCGAATCGATCGGCATCGAGCTCATCATAGGAAAGATCCGCCACTGCGGGAACGCCGTATTTGCCGATATGCTTGCGCCCCTTCTCCGGACCGGCGTAGAGCACTTCGGCGCCTTCTTCGCGCGCGCGGTAGACGGGATACCATAGTTCCAAGTCTTCGAACTCATCGTCGAGCAGGCATACGACTCTTTTAACTGCAGTCATGATAGAAAACCTCCATTCGAGAGTATAACGTGATTCCGGAGTCCATTGTATCAAATCAAATGCTTTTCTTCACGTTGTAACTGGAGCGAAGAGACAGGAGTGAACAAGATGACGAAGAAATGGAGATATATCCCTGCTCTTCTCTGCATGGGGGCCATTTTCTTTACCTCTTCGAGGAGCGGAGATCAACTGAACAGCGTTCTGCCTTGGTTCCAGCAAATGCTGCCCTCCTTATCTGATTTTGATCCGATGCATTACGTCGCCTATTTTGCGCTCGCGTTAACGCTTGCTTATGGCATGGGAAGGATGGCCTTCACGTGGAAGGGTTGTCTGCTTAATGTCGCGATATGTCTCGCGTACGGCGTAACAGACGAGTGGCATCAATCGTTCGTTCCGATGAGATCTCCCGACCCGCTCGATCTTCTGCACGACGGGATGGGGGCCGCGGCGGCGGCTCTACTCGTTCTATTGATCGCCCCCCTATTTAATAGACGCGGTTCCAGAAATTACACCGCTCGCTGAGCAGGAGTTCGCCGGCATATGCACGAATATAGTTCGTGTAGCTCTTTGAATTTAAGGAGAGATGGCCGTTGCTTAAGCGCTGTTATTGCGGAGGGGAAATGAACCTGAAGCTCCGTACCGTTATTTTCGCGAAAAAAGTGAATATCAACAACGTTCCCGTCTACAATTGTTCGGATTGCGGACGGAACGATCTGTTCCCCAGCGTGAAGGACGACGTCGGAAAGCTGGTCGGACAATTGGGCGCGAGACCGGACGTCGGAGAGATTCCGTTCGAACAGGTACATGAATGGGCATGCGTGCTTTCCCAAGCTTTCTTGCAAGGCGATTCGCTGCAAGCGAAGGAGATCGCCAAAGCGACCGAGGAAAGAATTGATCAATTGCTGGATTTGTGGCTGATCGCATCTTCTCTCAAGGACGAAGTCTGGATGACGGAAATACATAACCGTTTATCTCAGTTAAGCGCGCCATATCTTCCATCCTAATTTAAACGGACGACAGATTCAGAGCGGAAAATCTTCGCTCTTTTTTTGCGATTGCCGCTATTTTCTGCTACGATAATCGTAAGGATCTTCAAGGGAGCTGAAAGTAATGGCAAATCTACAGCAATTTACAACACTCGAGCAGTGGGACCAAGCGTTAAAAGACAGTTCACGCAAGCCTTTGCTCATATTCAAACATAGCACGAGTTGCTCGGTGAGCGCCGGCGCTCACGAAGAAATGACGAACTTCGTTAAAGACGATCAAACGGATGCGGTGGATTATGCGATCGTTCACGTGATCGAGGATCGCCCGGTCAGCAACGCGATCGCGGAGCAACTGGGAATCAAACACGCTTCTCCTCAAGCTATCTTTGTTCGGAACGGCGAACCGGTGTGGGATACCTCACATTGGCATATCACCTATGCTTTTTTGTCGGATAAGCTTGGAGCACCTTCAAGCGAATCTTAATCTCGACTTCATCCGCGGTATAACCGCATGCAACATTGCTAAACATACGGTTTTATCGTATGATTACCTTAATAATCCAGACTGGACGAGCCTTTTTGCTGCCGGTCGCGAACATTGGAGCGAATCATTGTGACGGTTACCATTTACGACGTAGCACGAGAAGCTGGCGTATCGATGGCGACGGTATCCCGTGTCGTCAATAACAACCCAAACGTGAAGCCGCAAACCCGCAAGAAAGTATACGAGGCGATCGAACGCCTGGGATACCGTCCTAATGCGGTGGCGCGCGGATTGGCAAGCAAGAAGACGACAACCGTAGGCGTCGTCATTCCCGATATCGCGAACTCGATCTTCGCGGAAGTAGCCAGAGGAATCGAAGATATCGCTAATATGTATCACTATAATATTATTCTTTGCAACGCTGACAAGCGTAAAGACAAGGAAATTCGCGTCATCAACACGCTTCTCGAGAAGCAGGTTGACGGCTTGCTGTTCATGGGCGGCACGGTAACTGACGAGCATATTCAAGCCTTCAAAACTTCTAATGTTCCGATCGTATTATGCGCAACGACCGACGAGAAGGCCTCGATTCCTTCCGTCGATATCGATCATGAAGGAGCGGCGTTCGACGCGGTATCGCGGCTGATCAAGGAAGGGCACAAGTCGATCGCGATGATTAGCGGAACGCTGCAGGATCCCGCGAACGGATACGCCCGTTATCAAGGCTATAAGCGGGCTTTGGAACAGGCTGGATTGCCGCAACGGGAAGAGTACGTGCGAGTCGGTAATTACAAATACGAGTCGGGGATCGAAGCGATGCAGTATTTCCTCGATTTGCCGGATCGCCCGACGGCGGTATTCTCTGCGACGGACGAAATGGCGATCGGAGCGATCCATTGCATTCAAGACGCGGGATTAAGTGTTCCCGAGGACGTTTCCGTCATCAGCGTAGACAACAGCCGAATCTCGTCGATGGTTCGTCCGCTCTTAACGACGGTCGCCCAACCGATGTATGATATCGGAGCGGTTTCGATGAGGTTGCTCACGAAACTGATGAAGAAAGAAACGGTGGACAACGCCAAAGTCACGCTTCCGCATGAACTGATTGTCCGGCGATCCGTTGCCGCGCCTAAGGGCAACTCATAGATAGCCAATGGAGGACCCCGGCTTGGCGATTATTCCGCCGAAGCGGGGTCTCTTTTATGGAAGAATGGCGCCAGAAAGGACGTACATACAGATGACCTATGGTACGATTGGCATTATCGGAGCCATGCAAGAGGAGATCGAATTGCTGCTGGCCAAGCTGGAAGAGCGATTAACGGAAAACCACGCGGGGATCATTTATCATCGGGGCGTTTTCCAAGGCAAAAAAGTCGTGCTTACCCGTTCCGGAGTAGGCAAAGTCAATGCGGCCGTCTGCACGCAAGTGCTGATCGATCGGTTTTGTGCCGACGTTATTCTATTTACCGGTGTAGCGGGAGCCGTGGATCCTCGCCTGAACATCGGGGATATCGTCATTTCTACGAGCAGCTTGCAGCACGACGTAGACGTCACCGCGCTCGGATTCGCGCGGGGAACGATTCCTTATCAGGAAGTATCCGAGTATCCAGCCGATGAAGCGCTGATTGCTTTGGCAGAGGAAGCCGGCCGCAAAGTGTTTCCGGATCGATGCCATAGAGGAAAAGTGTTGTCCGGGGATCAATTCGTCGCCGACAGGGCTGTCGTTAAAGGGCTATATGATGAATTCGGCGGAGCCTGCACGGAGATGGAAGGAGCGTCCGTCGCGCAGGTATGCTTCATGAACGGGATTCCGCACGTTGTTATCCGCTCCATGTCCGATAAAGCGGACGGTTCGGCGCACGTGAATTTTGCGGAGTTTACGGTCGAAGCGGCGAATCGTTCGTACGCGATCATTGAAGAGATGGTTAAGGCGCTATAAGATGATATCCGTATAGTGAAAAAATAGGACCGCAGCGGAGGTGTATGCCTCCGGCGGTCTTATTCTCTATTTCGGAACCCTTTAGCCGATATGCTGCATAGCAAGCTCCAGGTTCTTTTTGTTTTTCTCCGTAATTTCCGCCCTGCGAGGCATTGGGACCCAGGACGCGACATCGTCCAGCCAAGTCGTCGGAAGAGCAACGTCCGGCTTGGATTTTAAGGGAATGTTTGGCCAGGCCCGCGGCAACGGTCCTCCAAGCGGCACAGAATCGATGGAGGATAATAGAGGATCCTCATTCATCTCGAGCCAGAGCAGACTCCAAGCTCTCGGCACGACTCGCCAGTGATCGTACCCGCCTCCGCCGAGCGCGACCCATTTGCCATTCGTATAACGATGGGCAAGTTGATGGATCATTCGCGGCATTTCCCGGTAAATTCTCATGCTGCAATGGATATGGGCGAGCGGGTCGAGCGCATGGGCGTCACAGCCATGCTGGCTGACGATAATATCGGGCCGAAAAGCGAGTGCGGTGCGCTCGATCGCCTGACGGAAGCAATCCAGCCAGGAATCGTCTTCCGTATACGGCTCCATTGCAATGTTCAGGCAGGCTCCGTATCCGGACGAATCGCCACGTTCATGAGGAAAGCCGCTTCCCGGGAACAGAAACTTGCCCGTCTCGTGAATCGATAAAGTGAATACGTCCGGGTCGGTGTAGAAAAACCATTGCACGCCGTCTCCGTGGTGAACATCGGTATCGATATACAGTACCCTTGCCCGATATTTGCTGCGGATATAAGAAATCGCGGCGGCGGCGTCGTTGTATATGCAGAAACCGGAAGCACGATCGGGAAAAGCATGATGCAGACCTCCGGCCAAGTGCAGCGAATGCTCGAAGCGGCCGGACATCACGGCATCGGCAGCGGCAATCGAGCCGGCGGATAGAGCGACCGCGGCTTGGTGCATGCCGGGGAAATGCGGTGTGTCCCCGTCCGCTTCCAGGCCATATTGTGCCGCTATACTAAGCGCTTTCATATTCGGACTGTCGGCACTTAGCGCCTCGACCGCCTCGACATAATCGCTCCGATGGATCTCCCGAACGATTCGCTCCGCTTCCTCCAGAGAGAAGGGAGGGGCGGTCCGCGTTCGATCCAGCGCGTCGCTTTCTAGCAGAAGGTTCTCCGCGAGCTCCAGCCGAACGGGATGGAAGGGGTGATCATCGGAAAACCGGTAACGTCCGGAAGACGTATTATTGATCCATATCGTACTGGAAGCCAGAGGGGGTCGCCTGCCTTTCTAATACATAAAACGCTGTCTGAATCTGACGCGATCGAATTGTTCGACGGAGGACTGGGGAACGTCTTTGCCGATCCTGACCATCAGGCAGTTGGCGGGGTGCGCGCAAATCTCCGGGTCATCCGTCGCGAACCAGATCATGCCGACCGATTTCATCAGCCGTTCCATCATCTCGCGGTATTCCCACACATTTAAACCACTCGATTCCAAATCCCAGTGCCAATAATATTCGGTCGTAAATACGATCATATTCTCCAATTGGTCTTTCTCGAAGGCGGTCGAGATCAGGGCTTTGCCAAGGCCATAATTCCGGTAGTCGTCGGCGACCTCGATGGCTCCAAGCTCGACGAGGTCTACCATGCCGCCTTCCGACCAGCGTTCCATCTCGTCCGGGTAATGGAAAGTGACATAACCGACGATGACATCGCCGTCTATGGCGGCAATAATTCTGCCCTCGGGCAGCTCGGATATTTCGATCAAAGCCTGATGCTGTTCATGAGGCCTGCGGAAGGCATCCAACTTCGGATGCAGCGTAAGGCCGCGCAGCGTCTCGGGTAAGAGAGGGCCTTCTACGGCCAGGGACCGGCCATGCCGTTCGATCTTATTGCGAACGATCATTTTGATGTGCTCCACGCCGTTCCCCCTTTCATCGGTGTTTGAACTTCGTCCATTATAGCATCAACGCGTGCTCCTGGGGAGATTTGTTAGCGATGCTTCGGTAATATTGCCCCTCGGGTAAAGGAAAATATCCTTTCGGAAGATACCTAGCTAGGCAACACTATGTTATAATGTCATGCAGAGGAGAGGTGTTCTCCGAATCATGAAAGCGCATTCCCGCTCGGGTGCCTGCATTTCAATAGGAAGGTGATGGATAGTGTCATTGCAATCGGATGAAAAATTAGCCGTTACGGCGAAAGTATCCAACATGTCATCGTATGAAGAAGCGGTAAAGAGCTTTAACTGGTCGGATGTTGAAAAGCAATTTTCATGGTCCGAGACCGGCAAGGTAAACATGGCTTACGAAGCGATCGACCGCCACGTCGCCAGCGGCCGCGGCGGCAAAACCGCACTTCACTACAGTGACAACCATCGCGAAGAAAGCTACACCTTCGAAGATATGTCAAGGCAGTCCAATCGTTTTGCCAACGTGCTTCGCGGACTTGGCGTAGGCAAAGGGGACCGTGTGTTTATTTTTATGCCGCGGACGCCGGAGCTTTACTTCAGCCTGCTCGGAACGCTGAAAATGGGCGCGATCGTCGGACCTTTGTTCGAAGCGTTCATGGAAACGGCCGTAAGAGACCGTCTGCAAGACAGCGAAGCGGTCGCCTTGATCACAACGCCGGCTTTATTGTCCCGGGTTCCTAGAGCCGAACTGCCTAATTTGAAGCATATTATCGTGTTCGGAGAATCTGTTGAAGCCGGAGACGGAATCGTCGATTTCCGTGCGGCGATGGATACGGCTTCCGACGAGGCTGAAGTCACCTTCCTGGATCGGGAAGACGGACTTATTCTGCACTACACTTCCGGGTCGACCGGCAAGCCTAAAGGCGTGTTCCACGTTCAAAACGCGATGATCCAGCACTATCATACGGGCCGTGTCGTACTAGATTTGCGCGAAGATGACGTATACTGGTGTACGGCCGATCCAGGCTGGGTCACCGGCACGTCGTACGGAATATTCGCGCCATGGCTGAACGGCGTAACGAACGTCGTGCGCGGCGGACGATTCAGTCCGCAGGATTGGTATTCGACGATCGAGAAATATAAGATTACCGTTTGGTACAGCGCGCCAACGGCGTTCCGCATGCTGATGGGAGCGGGAGACGACGCCATTAAAGGATTCGATCTCTCCAGCCTGCGCCATGTGCTCAGTGTCGGAGAACCGTTGAACCCGGAAGTCGTGCGTTGGGGCAATCGCGTATACGGACAGCGCATTCACGATACTTGGTGGATGACGGAGACAGGCGGACAATTGATCTGCAACTATCCGAGTATGGAGATTAAGCCAGGTTCGATGGGCCGTCCCGTACCGGGCATCGAAGCTTCGATTATCGACGACCAAGGCAACGAGCTTCCGCCATACCGGATGGGCAACCTTGCCATTAAAACCCCATGGCCTTCGATGATGCGTAATGTATGGAACAACCCTACGAAGTACGCGGAATATTTTCACATCCCGGGCTGGTATGTATCCGGAGATTCTGCGTATAAGGACGAAGAAGGTTATTTCTGGTTCCAAGGACGTATCGACGACGTTATCAACACGTCGGGCGAACGCGTCGGGCCGTTCGAGGTCGAGAGCAAGCTGGTCGAGCATCCGGCCGTCGCGGAAGCGGGCGTCATCGGCAAGCCGGATCCCGTGCGCGGTGAGATCATTAAAGCGTTCATTTCCCTTCGCGAAGGATTCGAGCCTTCGGACGACCTGAAAGCGGACATCGCCAAGTTCGTAAAAGAAGGGCTGTCCGCGCACGCGTCCCCTCGCGAGATCGAGTTCAAAGACAAACTTCCGAAAACTCGCAGCGGCAAGATCATGCGTCGGGTACTGAAAGCTTGGGAGCTCAACCTGCCTACAGGCGACTTGTCCACAATCGAGGATTGAGTAAATATAATAGAAATGACGGCACAGGGGAGTCCTTGGCCGTCATTTCTTTTTGTTCACGGACCGTGCAACGGTCCCGCAGACCGTAACAGCCACCAAACCTCCGTTCATGGACTGTGTAACGGTCCCGCAGACCGTAACAGCCACCAAACCTCCGTCCACGGACCGTGCAACGGTCCCGCAGACCGTAACAGCCGCCAAACCTCCGTTCATGGACTGTGTAACGGTCCCGCAGACCGTAACAGCCACCAAACCTCCGTCCACGGACCCTGTAACGGTCCCGCAGACCGTAAGCCGCCAAACCTCCGTCCACGGACCACGTAACGGTCCCGCAGACCGTAACAGCCACCAAACCTCCGTTCACGGACCTTGTAACGGTCCCGCAGACCGTAACAGCCGCCAAACCTCCGTTCATGGACCATTTAACGGTCCCGCAGACCGTAACAGTTGCCAAACCTCCGTCCACGGACCATGTAACGGTCCCGCAGACCGTAACAGCCGCCAAACCTCCGTTCACGGACCGTGTAACGGTCCCGCAGACCGTAACAGCCGCCAAACCTCCGTTCATGGACCATGTAACGGTCCCGCAGACCGTAACAGCCACCAAACCTCCGTTCACGGACCTTGTAACGGTCCCGCAGACCGTAACAGTTGCCAAACCTCCGTTCATGGACCATGTAACGGTCCCGCAGACCGTAACAGTTGCAAACCTCCGTCCACGGACCATGTAACGGTCTCGCAGACCGTAACAGTCACCAAAACTCCGTTCACGGACTGTGCAACGGCCCCGCAGACCGTAACAGCCGCCAAATCACCGTTCTGGGGCCGTGCAACGGTCTGGCAGACCGTAACAGTCACCAAAACTCCGTTCACGGACTGTGCAACGGCCCCCCGCAGACCGTAACAGCCGCCAAATCACCGTTCTGGGGCCGTGCAACGGTCTCGCAGACCGTAACAGTCACCAAAACTCCGTTCACGGACAATTTAACGGTCCCGCAGACCGTAACAACCGTCAAACCTCCGTTCACGGACCATGTAACGGCCCCGCAGACCGTAACAGCCGCCAAACCTCCGTCCACTAGTGGGATAATCCCCCTTGCAATCAATTGATAAAACAAGAGGCTATCCCTTAGTCAAATGAAATGACTTGGGGATAGCCTCTTGTTTCGTAGCGGCGCTTAACCGCCGGATTTTACTTCGACTGCGGTCGTCGGAGAAGATTCACCTGCTGGACTGACCGCGGTTATCCGATACCATCCCGAGGACATCGGGGCGATATACTCGAAAGCTGTTGACTCCGTCGTCCCGAGCAGCTTGTATTTTTCGCCCTCGGACGAACTGTACCATACTTGATACTGGGTAACGCCTTCGCTTGCCGGATTGGCGTTCCAAGACAACGTTACGCCGATATCGGTGCCGCGTGCGCTAAGTCCGCTTGGAGCGGAAGGCCCGTTGCTCGTGTTTCCGCCATTCGGACGATCGGGCCCTTCCGTAGAGCCGCCGTTGCCATTACCGTTACCATTGCCATCCGGCAAGCCGGGCAGGCTCGGATCCACGATGATGCCGCCATCCGATGTCACTTTCTCGCTCGCGACGGACTCGTTGCCGGCCACGTCAACCGCAGTGACGAAATACGTATAGGATTGTTTGGAGCTAATATAGTTGACGAACTTGGCGTCGTCACCTGCAGGTACGGAAGCTTCGACCTTCTGGAACGGCCCTCCGTTAACGGACCGGTATAGTCGATAGCCGGCCACGTCTTGCTGCGGGGAAGGCGTGAACGTAATTCGCGCCAAGTTGTTAAGTGTTTCCACCGTGACATGTCCCGGTGGGCTCGGTGCGGCCCCGTCCTCGACGCGCGGATCGATCTTCGAAGGCGCGCTTTGGGCCGCGTCCGACGGCAGGTAATACGACAAAGCTTTCCGGTTTTGGGCGGCAACTTGTCCCAGCTTGGTCTTTAGTTCTTCCATTAACGTATCGAGCGGCGTCTCGCGGACGATCATGACGGATTCGCGCAACAGGTCCTCCGGCGTTTCGCTCTGAGGCAAGTAGTTTACTCCGTTATAAGAGATATACTTCACTCTCACGAGCGCATCGTCGGCTTCTTTCGGAACGAACTTACGATTGAAGATGTCGGTCACGAGCCTGCCCGCGGATCTGGTTAAGTCCGTCGGAAGCTTGCCGCTAACGCTGGATACGGTCATCGAAACGATGTCGCCGGGTTTCTCGAACGATTTGGTCGGGAACAGCTCCGGCTTCGCTTCAGTAACCTCGTTCATGATTTTGGCCCAGATCGAACGAGCACGACCATGGCTGTCGGAAGACAGCGTATGGATGACTTTCTCATAACCGGCCCATACACCGAGCGTGACGTCGGGAGTGAAGCCTTCGAACCAAACGTCGCTGTAATTTTGAGTCGTTCCCGTTTTACCTGCGATCGGGATCGATTTGTAATTTTTGAATTGCGACATAAGCGACGTAGCCGTACCGTTCGTCACGACCGTGCGCAGCATGTCGGTCATCAAATAGGCGGATTGTTCGGAGACGATTTGCTTTGGATCCGCCTCGTGCTTGAAGACGATCTGGTTTTTGCTGTCGCGGATTTCCTCGATCATATACGCGTCGTTGAACACGCCTTTGTTCGCGATCGCGGAGTACGCGTTCGTCAACTCTTCGACGGACGTTCCGTACTTCAATCCGCCAATAACGCCCGTTTGAGCCTCGTCGTCCTCTTTGACAAGCGTCGTGATGCCGAGGGAACGCACGAACTTCCACGATTCCTTGATTCCGACTTTGTCCAAGAAAATTTTCAAAGCAGGAATGTTGTAGGAACTGTTCAATGCTTGGCGAGCGGTCACCAGTCCCGAATAGCGGTTGTTGGAGTTTTTCGGGATATGGTAGCCGCCTCCGCCGTTCTTCAGAATAACCGGGGAATCGTCCAAAATGCTGGCCGGTTGGATCAAGCCCATTTCGATTGCCGGCAAATAAGCGGCGATCGGTTTCATGGCCGAGCCCGGCTGCCGGACCATCTGAGTCGCGAAGTTCATTTGCTCGATATGGAAATCGCGACCTTCGATCATTCCCAGAATGGCGCCCGTCTTGTGATTGATCATGACGGCAGCGATCTGCTCTACGCCTTTAACCTTATGATCCGGGGCGAAGTTGTCCGGATTTTCGGCGACTTGGTGCATCAGGTTGTACACTTTTTTATCGATCGTCGTTGTGATCTTGTAGCCGCCTCTCAGAAGCTGCCCGCGGGCGTCTTCGATCAGGGCGGAATTTTCTTTTTTCTTCAGATCTTCCTTTTTCAGTTCAGGATTCTGTTTAAGGACGAGCAATTCAGCAGCCTGGCGTTCGACTTCGAGCATTAGGTATGGATAAGTGTTGTACGCTTTTTCGCTCGGTTTGGCCAGGGAACGGTACAGATCGAAAGCGACCGCTTCGTTGTACTGGGCTTTCGTGATTTTGTTCTCGTCCAGCATGCGGCTGAGTACGAGTTTCTGTCTCGTGACTGCGCGTTTGAAGTTTTTCTCGTTGAATTCCCCTTTGCCGTTAAACGCGGAGTAGAGGGAAGGAAGCTGCGGCACGCCCGCTAAATACGCGGCTTGGGCAATGTTCAGCTGGTCGAGCTTCTCGATGCCGAATATGCCTTTGGCTGCGGCTTTGATTCCGAATACTTGATAGCCGTTGGAGCCATTGCCGTAAGGGACTTTGTTCAAGTAAGCCGTTAGGATTTCATCTTTGGTCAAGAACCTTTCCAGTCTCATTGACAGGAAAATTTCCTTGGCTTTCCGGCTGGAAGTTTGGTCCAGGTTCAAGAACACTCGTCTAGCCAACTGCTGCGTGATCGTACTGCCGCCGGTCTGCACGCTTTCGTTAAGCAACTGTTGCTTAACGGCGCGGAACAAACCGTTCGTGTCAACGCCGGGATGGGTGAAGAAATTTTTGTCCTCGATAGACACGACCGCGTCGATCATCACCTGCGGAATTTGATTGAAGGCGACCGGCCGGCGGTCTTCTTCCGATCGCAACTGCCCGATCGGCGCTCCGTCGTTGAAATAGACAAAGCCGGTTATCGCGTTCTCGTTAATTCTTTCTTCAATAAAGCTACGGTCCCGAATCGGATCGTCATGGACGAGCGACGCGACGTAGCCTGCTACCGCTCCAGCTGCGGCAAGTCCGGCCAGAACGCCGAATAAGATCAGCCAGAGTACGGTAAACCCCACGATCTTCCCAGTGGTCTTGAAGCCTTCGCCCTTGCGCTTCGGCTCGGAAGGGGGTTGTTTAGTAGTCGTCATTTAGAAATCCTCCTTCAACAAACAGAACTATTATAGCACATTTACCCATCGTTTGACTTCCTCCTGAAGGGAAGGGAAATAGACGCAAAAAAGCCGAGCAGAGGTGGACCTCTGACTCGGCCTTATGACGATATCGTGTGTTACAGAGCCGGAGGCGTGAACGTCCGGGTCGCGAATTCCGCATCCATCATGAAGAAAGCGTTGCTGTCCTTTTCGATGCGTTTCAGTTTGTTGATAATCGTGTCGAACATCGACTCTTCCTCGACTTGTTCGTCGATGAACCATTTCAGGAATTGAATCGTCGCGTGTTCCCGATCGTTCAGAGCAAGGTCGGAGAGATGATAGATTCTCCGCGTGACTTCCTGCTCATGTTTGTAGGCATGCTCGTAGGCGTCCAGCACCGATGAATATTCGTTGATCGGAGTGTCCATCCCGGATAAAGTCGCGCGAAGTCCGCGATCGTTTAAGTACTTATAGATTTTCATCGCGTGGAATTTTTCTTCCTCCGCTTGAACCATGAAGAAATTGGCGAATCCGTCCAAGCTCTCGCCTGAGCAGTAAGCGGCGACCGCCAAGTATACGTGCGCGGAATAGAGCTCATAGTTCAATTGGTCGTTTAATGCTTTGCTTAGGGTTTCGTTGATCATTGTCACCAATCGCTCCTTCTGGAAATCTTCGGATCTACCCGAATTGTACCATAAACCGACTGGTTATCCTATTCGGAGCTTTAATTTGTCGAATAATGCTTCGGGAGTGGGGGCCGCGATCATTTCCGTTTTGCCAATCAGGGCCACGCATTGTCGCGTGCAAGCCTTGCAGACGCCTATGCAGTCTTTTTTCTTCCTCTTGATCTCCGGATATTCGATTTTAAGCGATTTATATACCGACTTGGACCCGTGCTTGAAATTTCTGCAGCAGAATTTGATTTTTTTCATGCGTAACCGACTTTCGTAGAAAAATTCAAATCTACTTAAATGATATTAATTCTCATTATCATTGTCAATACCGGAAACGAGCAAAAAAAACCACTCCAGCAAGTGGAGTGGTTGTTGCCGATTGCAATTAGCGGCTATAGAATTCGACGATTTGCTTCTCGTCGATCTCTTGCGACAGCTCTCCGCGATCCGGAAGACGAGTAAACTTGCCTTCCATAGCGTTAGCATTGAAGTCCAGGTAGCCAGGAATATGATGGCGTCCTTCCAATGCTTCTTTGATCGATTTCAGGGAACGGCTGCGTTCGCGAAGGCCGATTACGTCGCCGATTTGTACGATGTAGGAAGCGATGTCGACTTTTTTGCCGTTAACCGTTACGTGACCGTGGGATACGAGTTGGCGGGAACCGTAACGCGTGTTCGCAAAGCCAAGACGGTATACCAGGTTGTCGAGACGGCTTTCGAGCAAGAACATGAAGTTCTCACCGGCAATACCTTGTTGCTTCGACGCGCGATCGAACAAGTTGCGGAATTGCTTCTCGTTCAAACCGTACATGTGACGAAGCTTTTGTTTTTCAAGCAATTGTTTACCATACTCGCTCACTTTGCGACGTTGGTTAGCTCCGTGCTGTCCTGGAGGGAAAGCACGCTTTAAATCTTTACCGTTGCCGCTCAGGGAAATGCCCAGACGGCGGCTCAACTTGAACTTAGGACCTGTATATCTTGCCATGTGTGTGAAAGCTCCTTTTTCAAAATAAAATGTTCTGAAAATGGGTTCCGTTGCGCGAATTCTCCATAACCGATAATCGGTTCCAACAGGGTAGTTCAGCCGCTGCCCGTTGGTGGATCGTTCGAGAGGGTGTCACAAATGCTAAGCCCAGTATTCAACAAGATATATTATAAGAAACCTGCCGCAATTGTCAAGTTGTTTCAGGCAATCGGAGTCTGAAGACAAAGAAATTCATGACCATTCTTTAAGGCTAAAGACTTATATGAAGCTAGTGCAAAAATCACTGTTTCATTGTATAGTTAAAAGAAAGAGACACGCGGGGGACGGAGGTGTCGGGCATGGTCGGCAAGAGAAAACAACAATTGAATCACGATGGGCAAGATGGTTTCGAGCATCCGTCCCGCACCCGTCAGCAATTGCCTCAGTGGTTGCAGAAACAGGAATTAACCGAAGCGGATATGCCGTATACACATGAGATGATGGCGGAAAGTTACCGAATATGGCTGGAGGAAGCGGAACACTTTCCGTGGCTCGGAGGGCAGATTGTGTTGCTGCATCCGGACGGCACGAACGTGTCCGCGGGAGCCGAGCCTGAAGAAGGCGCGTTGGAGCTTCCTTCCTGGAGTATAGAGAATATCGGCCCCACTGCCGCCAGCACTGCGCTTGAGACTTGTCGTCCGACGATGACGAGAGCCGAAGATCACCGATTGCCCGCGTTGAAAAGCTACGACTCGATCGCTGTGCCGATCTTTACGCGGACAACCGGATTTCCGTGCGGGATCGCGGCTTGCCTATTGCCTGCGGGCACGGCGAATGCGGGGGACTTGAAGCTGCTGCAAGCGGCGGCGCTGCATCTTCGGAGTTGCATCTACCGAGACTTCGAGAATTTGTTCGTCGAAGGGCTGCTTCGAGAGCGCAAGCTCTCGAATAAGGAAGAGCAGCGCCGGAGCATTCTGTTCGACGTAATGCGCAGGCTGAACGATCATATTGACGTGGAGAACGTGCTGTCCGAAGTGCTGTTCAGCCTCGAGGAGTTATATCCGGTCTGCAAGGCCGATTTATTCCTTTCTCAGGACTACAGCAGTCCGAATGAGAAGGTCAAGCCGCTCGCTTTTCATCTTCATGATATGGAACTATGCAAAGCCGCGTTCTTGGACGGGCAATTACGCGAAGAAATGATTGGAGACCATCAACGGCTCGCGCTTCCGCTGTCGGGCAAACAGGGCGTCTACGGAGTGCTGCGGTTGGATATGCCGGAAGGCAAATTCGACGAAGCAGACATCGACTTCCTGAAGATGCTTGCCGGCACTGCCGGCGCAGCGTTCGAGAAAGCCAAGCTTCACGAGCAAGCCAACGTGCTCGTTGGAGAATTGCGCTTGATTAACGAATTGACGCAGAGGCTGAACAGGAGCTTGCACCTCACGGAGACGATGCAGTTCGCTACGGCCGAGTTGCTTCAAATATTCAAATCCGATTTCTGTTGCGTGTTGCAATACGATGCCTCGACGCAGAATTTCAAAGTGATGTCCGCCAACGTGCCGGAGATGATCGGAGAGGCGTACTCGAAAGATTACGGCTTTTGCGGAGTGACATGGTCGACGAAGGAACCAATCATTTTGTCGGATTACTGCTCCGCGACGCCCGTAACTTCGAAATTAATGGAAGTGACATCGTCCCGTTCATTGCTTGCCGCTCCATTGCTGTTAAACGGAGAAGTGATTGGAGCCGTCATGATTACGAAGAGGGAACCGAATCATTTCTCTTACGATAATTATAAGTTATTGCAGGTGTTATCGGCGCATCTCGGGCTCGCCATCTCCAATGCGACATTACACGCCGAGATGCGGAGAATGGTGATTACCGACAAGCTGACGGGATTATATGCCCGTCATTACTTGAACGAGCGAATCGGTCGAAACCAACTGAGGGACAGCTCGGGGTCGCTGATCGTCGTAGATATCGATCACTTTAAGAAAATCAACGATACGTTCGGGCATCAAGTCGGCGACGACATTCTGATTCAGGTCAGCGGCATTATTCGAACCTCGATTCGCGACAGCGATATCGCCGCCCGTTGGGGCGGAGAGGAATTGGCCATCTATTTGCCGCTGCTGAGCCTGGAGCAGACGCGGCGAGTCGCCGAGCGGATCAGGCAGAGAGTGGAGAGCGAGACGGGTCCGCAAGTTACCGTTTCCTGCGGGATATCGGAGTGGCATGTCGCGGACGACAAGATCAGCGTGGAAACGTTGTTCTATAAAGCCGATATGGCGCTATATGAAGCGAAACACCACGGACGGAATTGCATCGTTATCGGATAATCACCCTAATGAAAGAAGCTTGCGCGAAGCGACGACTTTGCGTAAGCTTCTTTGCTTTATGAATATACAGGGCAAAAGGGGAGACGATACGAAACGAAAGGATGATGACGATGCAAACCATAATGAGAAAAGCTGTCGCGATTACGGGAACGATGGTCATGCTGTTCGGCTTGTCGGGGTGCTTGGGAGCGTCTATCCGCGTACCTGCGGACCAAGCATTCGCGCTGTCCGCTTCCGCTCTCTCGGGAAGCGACAACTATGCGTTTACCGGCGAAATGGCCGTTATCAATCCTGGAGGAAAGGTAGGAAGCAGGGCGTCTTACGAAGGTGAAGTCAGCGATCACGGCAATCTGAAGGTCCAGTGGAAAAACCTGAGCACGACGTCCGAGTCCACCGCCAGAACGAATCGGATCGATTATCGTCCATTGCAAATTTTGGAAACTATTAACGGTCAGACCGCAACGATCTCTTATTCCGAGAAACCGATCGCATCGCAGCCGGTCAGCCTGCAGATTCAATTAGACGAGAAAACGGCGAAAGAACGGATCTCAAGCGGACTTAAGAAAGAAATGGCGCTTGTGAGGGCCGATAGCGTCCTTGTCGGGCGTCACCCCGAACGGAGCGAGGAAATACTGACTGCCGCGGACAAACGCTTGGAAAGGATGCTGTCGACCTTAAAAGCGACCACGGTCGTCCATTGGAAAGCGAATCCGAAAAACTGGTTTCCGTATCAGATGAAGGAGGAAACCGTGCTTTCGTACGAATGGCAAGGAAAGCCTTATCAAGAGAAACGGACAGCCGAAACGAATTTCCTTGTTCGTAACCAAGGTGGTACAATAAAATAGACATTAAAGCAATAGGGTGAAGGAGAGTTTTTTATCATGCGGGATCCACGTATTCAGAAATTAGCCGCGAATCTTGCCGGGTATTCGGTAAAAGTCAAACCGGGCGATAATGTGTTGATCGAAATGATCGGTTCCGAAAGGGAATTGTTGAAAAGCCTGATCGAGGAAGTCGCCAAACTCGGCGGAAATCCGTTCGTCGAGATCGAGGACCGCGCTGTGCTTCGAACGCTGCTTATGAACGCTAACGAGGAGCAATTGAAAACTTGGGCCGAATATGATCTGGAAAGAATGAAACGCATGGACGCTTATATCGGAATTCGCGCCGGAGAGAACATGAACGAGCTTGCCGACGTTCCCGGGGATGTGATGAAGCAGTATGACCGGATTCATAGGCACCCCGTTCACATGGAGCAGCGGGTAAAGAAAACGAAATGGGTCATCTTGCGTTATCCGAACGGTTCAATGGCGCAATCCGCGAGCATGAGCACGGAAGCTTTCGAAGATTTTTATTTCGACGTATGCAATCTGGATTACGCCAAGATGGATCGGGCGATGGATCCGCTTCACGAGCTCATGAACCGCACCGACGAAGTACGCATCGTCGGGCCGGGAACCGATCTAACCTTCTCGATCAAAGGGATCGGGGCTCAGAAATGTTCCGGTGAGCGCAATATTCCGGACGGTGAAGTCTATTCTTGCCCGGTGCGCGATTCCGTGAACGGAACGATCTCTTACAATACGCCGAGCGTATATAACGGGTTTACTTACGAGAACATCAAGTTCAGGTTCGAGAACGGCAAGATCGTCGAAGCGACGGCAAACGATACCGACCGCATCAACGCCCTGCTGGACAGTGACGAAGGAGCCCGCTTTATTGGCGAGTTCAGTCTTGGCTTTAATCCATATATTTTACACCCTATGAAAGATACGCTTTTCGACGAGAAGATCGCGGGCAGTCTGCATTTTACGCCGGGACAAGCTTACGAAGTGACAGACAACGGCAATCGGTCTTCGATCCACTGGGACCTGGTGCTGATCCAAAGACCCGAATACGGCGGCGGAGAAGTGTATTTCGATGGCAAATTGATTCGCAAAGACGGTTTGTTCGTCATTCCAGAACTGGAAGGCCTTAACCCGGAATCTTTGAAATAATGGTTTACCCCCTTGCGTGAATTTGGGGGAACAAGGTATGATGTGGAAGAGATTGATATGCCTAAATTTAGGAGGGTATCCTATGTCGAACAATGCGGCAATCGTAGAGTTATCCCAAACCGCGAACAAATTCCGTTCTTCGATCGTACTTCAAGCAGAGAATAAGTATATTGACGTCAAAAGCATTCTCGGCCTGTTCACGACGCTCGTAGGGAACCTTTCTTACGAACTTCACGTCCATGGACCGGATGCAGAAGAAGCGAAGAAAGAATTGGGAGCCGTTTTCGCCAAGCATAACTTGAACGTTTCCGTTGTTGAATAATTCCGGCCATCCGGAATCATGAACGGTTACGAAGAACATCCCGTCCGCCCGGACGGGATGTTTTTGCATGAAACTGTGCCTGGTTCGCGGAAAGTTTAGGGAAAGAGATGGCTTGATCTTGTGCTTCCGGCCAATATCGTCTAATATAAAAGTGATAGCTTGAAACGGTACGCGAGCGAGTCTGCATAACGAATGGCATAGTCGCTTATGATTGGGAGCATGGGCACAGGGGGAGTGGGAATGGCAGCATCGGATACCACAATCGGTCTTAACGAGAAAGCGATCAGGCTTCTTCAGGAAGACGCCGGTAAAATCGAGAAATTGATCGCGATTCAGATGGAGAACCTAACGACCCGCAAATGCCCTTTATACGAAGAAGTCCTGGATACCCAGATGTACGGCTTCTCAAGGGCAGTCGATTTCGCGGTGCGCACGGGCCTGGTAGAGGAAGATGCAGGCAAGAAGCTGATCAGCCAGTTGGAACGCAATCTGGCGATTTTATACGAAGCCTTGGAAAAAAAAGAGTAGCGCCTGAATAGGCTGCTGCTCTTTTTTTATGGCACACCGCTACACGTAGTAGAACGATACGCCTAGAATCACGTATACGATCAAAAGCAGCATTCCCTCGAACCAGGTGGTCGCTCCGTCTCTGGAAATCGACGTCGCGATAAAAACCGATACCCCGATGGCAGCCAGTTCGATCGTGGTGAAGATCAGGTTCATGCCGTTGCCGAACATCAGGCTCACGAACACGAGGACGGGGGCGACGAAGAGGGCGATCTGCAGGCTGCTGCCGACGGCGATCTCGACGGCTGCGCCGATCTTGTTCTTCAATGCGAGCATCACCGCGGCGCTGTGTTCGGCGGCGTTCCCGATGATGGCGACGACGAAAGCCCCGATGAACAATTCGGATAAACCGAAGCGGGCAGAGAACGTATCCAGAGTATGAACAAGCCATTCACTAATGAATGCGACCATGAGGGTGGCGATGACGAGCACGACGACCGACATCCCTTTGGTCCAGCCCGGGCTTTCGCCATGATCGGCTTTCGTATCTACGTGATCTTCGAGCAGATCTTTATGGGTGAACATGGAATACATCATCCATCCGGCATAAGCCAGAATGAGAAAAGCTGCCACGGCAATGCTGATCTTCATCGTGTCATGTTCCGAGATATGCTCGGTTTTGACGAATATAGCGGGTATAAACAGCGCGATAATTCCAAGCAGCATGAGAGAGGCGTTCTGGCCGGCCAGGTGGACGTTAAACTTCTGCTCCTTGAACTTTAATCCCCCGACGAGCGCGCTGGCCCCGAGTACGAGGAGCAGGTTTCCGATGATCGCGCCGGTTAAGCTTGCTTTAACGATGTCGAACAAACCTTCCTTGATCAGGAAAATCGCAATGATCAGCTCGGCGGCATTGCCGAACGTCGCGTTGAGAAACCCGCCCAGTCTCTGCCCTGCGTAGTGGGCGACCGATTCGGTCGCTTTGCCGAGCAGTCCGGCCGCGAACAGGATAGCTAGACCGGCGGAGACGAACTCCGCTTCGGCTCCCCAATGCATGTAGTGAGACAAAGCGCTAAGGATAAAGGTCGCAATCAGCAGCGGATAAAACGATTTTTTCAGCAAGCGGGCATCTCTCCGTTAAGCAGTCGGAATTGAGTTAATTGGTATTTATTACTATACCCAAATCACCCTCAATAGTAAACGGGTACGCTTCTTGACGGAGAAATCCGGACAAAGCCGGCCGCGGTTGATTATGGGCCGATCTTCCATTACAATAAAAGCATCACAGGTTCGGGAGAGTGGGCCGCTATGACGGAAGAACAACAAGGTTTAATACGAATTTCCGACGACGTCGTCGCTACGATTGCCGGATTAGCGGCGTTGGAGACGCCCGGGATTGCAGCGATGTCCGGAGGAATTTCCGAAGGATTGGCTAAGAGATTAAGCGGACGCAACGCGCAGAAGGGCGTATCCGTCGAAGTCGGGCAAGTAGAGGCGGCAATCGATCTGAGAATCGTCGTCCAATATGGCATTCCCATTCAAGAAGTCGGACGCAGATTGCAAGAAAACGTCCGGGAAGCGGTCGAGAATATGACCGGCCTTAACGTCGTGGAAGTTAATGTCAAAGTCGAAGGCGTTGCCTTCAAGGACGAAGAGACGGAAGATACTAATGGCAACCGAGTTAAGTAACTTCATATCCGTACTACAACAAAACCGCGATCGGGCCGAATTCGGACCGTTCGCGGTTTTATTTATCCATGCGATTTGCGGTTAATAGGTGCGGAGGGCTTTCCTACCCGGTTATACTCTCTTGAGATGCTGAGCAGGATACCCATGCCCGTCAACAAAGTCAGCATCGAGGAGCCGCCGTAGCTGATGAACGGCAAAGTCACCCCGGTGATCGGAATCGCTCCGCTAACGCCCCCCATATTAATAAGCGCTTGAATCGCGATGAGGGAGACAAGGCCGATGCCGACCAGCGTTCCGTATATGTCCGGACAACGAAGCGATACGATCAGCGCTCTCCATAGAAAAACGATATAGAACAAAATAAATATCGTCGTTCCGATAAACCCGAGTTCTTCTCCGATAACGGCAAAAATGAAGTCGTTATATGCGTACGGCAGATAGAACAATTTCTGGACGCTGTTGCCTAGGCCAGCTCCCGTCAATCCGCCATGCCCAAGCGCTTCCAAGGACCGGATCAGGTGATAGGTAGTGCCTTGTTGATCAGCCATCGGATCCAGGAAAGCCGTAAAGCGATCGCCGCGGAATCCAAAGCCGGCGCCGGGGTTGAGTAAGAAGTAAAAGCTTGTCCCTAGCGCGGCCAAGCCGAGCAATACGGCCGACGAAAGCATAATATGCTTGAGATTCGAGCCTCCGGCGATGATGATGGCAGAAGCACACATCACAAGTATGGCGCAGGAACCGAAGTCGGGCTGCAGCATAATCAGAAAGGCGAAAAATCCGACGACGATCATAACGGGAAGAAGACCTCGTTTGAAATCGCGAAACTTCTCGTCCTTTTTGGCGATAATCGCGGCCAAATACAAAATGATCGCGAGCTTGGCGAACTCAGTCGGTTGAATGCCGAACGTTCCGACGCCAAGCCAGCTTTTGGCGCCGTTCCTCGTTTCCCCGATAATGGGGACAAGGAAGAGCAAGACGAGCGTACCAATAAAGAACAATAGGAACAGCTTCTTATACTTCTGAAAATGGATGTTCATCATGATTAGCATGATAAACGTTCCTAGCCCGACCCACAGCAACTGACGCTTCAAGAAGTAGAGGGCGTCGTTGTTGTAGCCGGGCTTGGAGACGGCCATGCTTGAGCTGGCGCTGAACACCATGACAAGACCAAAACCCACGAGCAGAAGCGTCAGAATCAGCAACAGAAAATCCGGCGTACCTCGCTGACCGCTCTCCGGAGCTTTCATTCTTGTTTCCTCCGTGCCGCTGCTAGGAAAGCAGCTTTTTCAAATCCTGCGTGCGCTGCGAAGCGGCGTTCAGAATCGGCTCGGGAATCGGCGATTCGTAATCCAGTCCATGCGGGAATGTAGCCCGTCCAATATAGACAGCCTCCACTTCGAGAATGGCATCCGGATTCTCGAGCTTGCCTTCAACGGCTCTGGTCGAGACGCGCAGGTAGTAATCTTGTCCGCTGGTGCGGTCGTGCAGTTTAAGATCGTATGTAGCGCGGCGATATTCCCATTGCCAACGGACGAAGCCCAACTTGTCTCCGGATTCGTCCAAATGACCGAGATCGCTGCGCATTCCGTTTAATCCTGTATTTTCGAGTAACATGATAATCCTCCTCGTGCTAACGTCTACGGTTTGCCTTTATTATAACAAGCGGCTTTCTTTTCCATGATAGTCGGTTTGAGAACCTTCTGCAAGCCTGCATGCGATCCTAACTTCGAACGTTCGTTGACAATTAATGACTGTTCGCGGCAGGAAGGTTACTTGACGAGGGGCTTTCTGTTACAATAGTACAAATTAACGGTTTTCGGAAAGGGGTCGTCGCCTTGTCGGTACGGGAACAAACGCTGCATTCTCTATACGGGAATATGGTTGAATGGCGCCGCCATCTTCATCGGCATCCTGAACTTTCTTTCCTTGAATATCGGACATCGGCCATGATCGCCGACCTGCTTGAGGAATGGGGGCTGGAAGTGCGCCGCGGGGTCGCGGGAACGGGAGTCGTCGCGAAGCTGACTGGCGGAATGCCGGGGCGCGCGATCGCCCTTCGGGCCGATATCGACGCGCTTCCGATTCACGACGCCAAAGATTGCTCCTATCGCTCTTCCGTGCCCGGAGTCATGCACGCCTGCGGACACGACGGCCATACGGCGCAACTGCTAGCCGTTGCACGGTATTACAGCTTGCACCGGGAGGAAACGGCCGGTACGCGCGTTTTTCTATTTCAGCCCGGAGAAGAAGTATTGCCGGGAGGCGCGATCCGGATGATCGAAGACGGAGCGCTTGACGGAGTGGACGCCATTTACGGCGTTCACCTTTGGTCCCCTCTGCCGTACGGCATGGCAGCGACAAGGCCCGGCCCGTTCATGGCGACCCCGGATGAGTTCGAGATCCAGATTTCGGGCCGCGGAGGACATGGAGGATTGCCTCATGAGAGCATGGACGCTCTGGTAACGGGAGCCTCCTTAGTCGTGGCATTGCAGACGATCGTTTCCCGGAACGTGAACCCGCTCGATTCGGCCGTGCTTTCCATCGGCCAGTTTGCCTCGGGAACGGCCAATAACGTTATTGCGGAAAGCTGTCGGCTTAGCGGGACGGTTCGTTCCTTCAACAAGGAAATGCGCGACGTCGTACGCAGGCGAATGGAGGAAATGGTCAGGCATACGTGCGAGATGTATGGGTGCGGGTACGAATTCCGTTATTTCGAAGGTTATCCGACGGTCGTGAACGATGAGCGCGAGGCGCAAAGGGTGCTGCGAATCATCGCAGAACAGTTGCCGGAGACAGCTGCCGGACCTTGCGAGCGTATTATGGCAGGAGAAGATTTCTCCTATTACTTGGAGCGGAAGCCGGGCTGTTTCTTTTTCGTAGGCGCGGGCAACGCGGAGGGAACTTCTGCTCCCCACCATCATCCTGCTTTCGATCTGGACGAACGGGCGATGCTTCACGCCGCGCGGCTTCTGATCGCCATTGCGGACGATTCGGCTGCGGATAAAGGTTAATCGTCGTTCCGTATGAGACTTTCCTGTTTCGGTCATTCTAGATGAGGAATGATTACGAAGCCGGAGTTGCGCTGGATATGCGCGTCCGGAAGATCAGGAGGTCAATAACAATGAGGAAAATCGCCGATATCATGTCGTCGGACTGCATTACCGTCTCCCGGAAGGACAACATCCAACAAACGGCCAGGTTGATGAGGGATAACGACATCGGGTTTATCCCGGTCGTCGAGGGCCGGAATCTGATCGGTGTCGTTACCGACCGCGATTTGGTCATACGCGGTTATGCCAACGATCGCCAGGGCACCGCTTCGATCGAAGATGTGTTTACGGAAGGCGTGCGAACCGTATCGCCGGACATGTCTGTCGACGAAGCGGCGAATATTATGGCTTCCGAGCAGATCAGAAGGTTGCCCGTGGTGCAGAACGGAATACTCGAAGGCATCGTTTCTCTGGGGGATATGGCCGTTCGCGAAATCTTCGTGAATGAAGCCGGAGAAGCGTTGAGCGATATTTCCGAGAACGGCATTCAAGGTTCATCATACGCCCACTGAATAAGCTATTGCGGTCCTCGTCCGGATGTCCCGGACGGGGCCTTTTTGCATTTATAACTAAGAGAAGATTCCGACGGGATGCATGAACGGTCGCGTAAAGAGGGAACGCTGTAGTAGCAAGGAGGAATGAATGATGAATAGCGCATCGTCGTTGTGGGTGCAATCGGACGGCACGCTTATGCTTAACGAAGCGCATCCCGACTTTGAGCAGGCGCGCGATTTTCTAAGGGTAATCGCCGTGCTGCATAAACGTCCCGGTTCATGGCACACGTACCGCTTGACTTCGGTATCGCTATGGAATGCTGCCGCCGCAGGTTGGTATTCCGGAGGCGTCATCAATCGGCTGTCCGAGCTGTCAGGTGACTCGCTACCATTCGCGGTAGAGAACGAGATTCGCTCGCTGATGGACCGTTATGGGCAAATTCGGCTTTTGAACGATAGAGAACGTCTCGTGCTCGAGACTGCAACACCGGAAATGATGGATCAAATTCGGCGACGAGAACCGATTGCTTCGTGTTTCGATGGCACCCCGTCGGAGACGAGCGTAACGATTCGCTCCGGTTCCCGCGGATGGATAAAGAGAGAGCTTGCCAACTGCGGGTTCCCAGTCAAGGACGAGGCGGGCTTTCACAGAGGACAAGCGTTGGACGTTTCGCTGCGGGAACTGACCGCCGAAGGCTATCCGATCATGCTGAGAGATTATCAGAAGGAAGCAGTCGACGCATTGCTGAGAGAACCCGCCGTCGACGGAGGGAGCGGTGTCGTCGTGCTGCCGTGCGGCGCAGGCAAAACTTGGGTCGGAATGGCTGCGCTGGTGCGATTGCGCTGCGAGACGCTCATTCTCACACCTAACGGAGTGTCGGTCTCTCAATGGATTTCCGAGCTGCTCAAAAATACAAACCTCACGGACAACGAAGTAGGCGAATACACGGGACAGGCCAAAAACGTAAAGCCGGTCACGGTCGCCACTTATCAAGTTCTCACCCATCGGCGTTCCAAGGGGGAGGAGTACCCGCATATGCAATTGTTCGTGAACCGGGACTGGGGGCTCATCGTATACGACGAAGTCCACTTGCTGCCGGCGCCGGTCTTTCGAATGACCGCCGACATTCAAGCGACTAGGAGGTTGGGACTCACCGCTACCCTCGTTCGGGAGGACGGCCGGGAAGAGGATGCGTTCGCGCTCATCGGACCGAAACGATACGAGATGCCATGGAAAACGATGGAGAGCAAAGGATGGATTGCGAAAGCGGACTGTACGGAAGTTCGGGTCCCGCTTGATTCCGCAACCGCCCTGAAGTACTTCTCCGCGACGAAAAGCGCCCGCAATCGGATCGCGGGGGAAAATCCGCGCAAGGCGGAAGTGGTAAGAGCGTTGCTGAGTCGTCATCAAGGCGCGCCGACGATCGTGATCGGGCAATACTTGGATCAGTTGCATGGGCTGGCAAAGGAACTGTCACTGCCATTAATCACCGGAGAAATGCCGCTTCGCAACAGGAAACAGATGTTTGATCGGTTCAAGTGCGGGGAGATCGACGTTCTTCTCGTATCGAAAGTGGCTAATTTCGCTGTCGATCTTCCGGATGCCTCAGTGGCTATTCAGGTATCCGGAAGCTACGGTTCGAGACAAGAAGAAGCGCAAAGGTTGGGCAGAATATTGCGTCCCAAAAAAGACGGGATCACCGCGAAGTTTTATTCCCTTGTAAGCGAGGGGACGGACGAAGTTGAATTTTCCCGCAACCGGGGGCGCTTTTTGCTTGAACAGGGTTATCCTTATGCGGTGGATCGATGGAAGATGGCAGAACTTACGGGAACGGAGGGGGAGGGGAAAAGGTGAATGTCAATCAATCGGTGGAGCGGCTTTCCGATTCAGTCAGGAAGTTGATCGCCGCGGATCCGACGGTATCGGCTCGTATCAGCCGTGGAGAAGTTCTTCCTGACATCCTTAGCAGCGCGGAATGGGCCGAGGATTGGAAGCGGCAATGCCGCGATTTCGCTCAAATCGAGGTTCTGAAAGGCATACTCGTCCGTTATGGAGCGCAGCCGTTCGAATTGGAAAGCTTAAGCCGGTCTCTGGAAGAGGCGTCCGACCTTGCGGGCGCGGATATCCGAGTTGCCGTCGCCAAGCTGCGCCGGAGCGGCGTTCTTTACGCCGTGCGCAAGGCTTGGGGAGATCGGCTGATCTATTTGCCGGAAGACGGCGTCGCCTTGTGGCAGCCTCATCTGTTCCCTGCGGAATACGTCCCACTTGCCGAGAGCGACAGTCGGGGAGTCGTGAGAAAGACCCGAAACTTCAGACTTCCATTGGCACTGGAAATGCTGTCTGCGTGGCAGGAAATCGAAAGGCGGCCGATCGAACGAACGGCCAAAGGATCGATTCATCGCGCGGACATGCAGCGTTTGATTGCGCATATGAGGTTAACGCCCGAAGAGCTTGCGTGTCTGCCATTATCCTATCCCGATCGGGACCAGTTGCCGCCGCAGGCCGCCTTGGCGCTAGACCTCGGACTTTGCTGCGGCGTGCTGTGCCCGTTTCCAGACGTGATAGGAATCTCGAAAAGCGGTTTGGAAGCTTGGTTGTCATTATCATTGGACGAAGCGGACATCCGGCTTCAGGAGTTGATCATGACCCGGTATTGTTCAGCCGAACCGGCACTTCATCTCGCCTTGTCGAGTATGCTTTCCCTAAAGACGAATGTTTGGCATCTAGAAGGGCTGCCCTCTTCCAATCAAGGAGATATCGAAACAAGGTGCAAGAGCATTGCGTTGCTGGAGTCTTTCGGATGGCTTGAACGCGGAGATTGGCAAGGCAGTCCCGTATTCCGTAGAAAATCGGTCATTGTCCGGGAGGTGGAGCATGGATCACCATTTTTGATCGTGCAGCCCGACGGGGAAATTCTCGCTCCGCCGGAAATCGGCATGAGAACGAGATGGACGTTATCGCAAATCTCGGAGAATGTGACCGCGGACGCCGTATTCATCTATCGGCTGACCAAGCGCGCTTGCGAGAACGCCTATCGATTGGGCTACACGTTGCAATCCGCAGTCCGATTTCTGGAGCGGGAATCGCGAAAGCCATTGCCGGAGCCGGTGCTCGGAGCGTTGGAAGATTGGTTCTCAGCGCTCGGGCGAACGAGACTCACCGAGGTGACGCTGTTGCGGACGGAAAGCATCGATATCGCCGAAGCTCTCCTACGCGATCCTGAGTTGAGGGCTCATCTCGTCGAGCAGGTTGGAGACAAAGATTTTATTATCGACGCTTCTTCCTATAAGCGAGTAAGCGGATTGCTTCGCAAAGCCGGATACCCTCCATTGGAGACCAAACGGATCGCCGTAGCCGAGAATAGCTCGGAAAAACTTTCAGATGACGAAAATAAGGGATGGATTCGCAAGCTCAACGTCGTTTCCGTATTCGAGTCCGATCGAACGCTGCCCGTAACGGAAGATTTGTTTCCGGGACTTGACGACATTCCCGCCGCGTGGGTAACGCGGCCGAGGAGATATCATCATTCTACGAGCAAAGAAATTGTTCGGCGCGCGATCGAATGGAAAGCGCAGTTGCATCTGGAACATGAAGGGAAATCGCGTTTGTTCATCCCAACGGAAATGTTGGGCGAAGGCCCGGACTGGACGGTTAAGGGACGATGGCGATCCTCGCCCGGCGACGGGAAAGCGCGTCTCGAGAACGTGATAGCGACCGTAGGCGCGACAGAAATCGCCGAGATCATGATCGCGCTTCCTCAAGTAGAGGAACTTGAAACCGATTGACCGCAGATGAGTCTGATGTGTTATGATAATGGGGTAACACATAGCCGAAACGGTGAGGTGAGGCCGATGGCCGGTATAATGCAAACCCTCCCTACGGCGGAGCAGGGCGTTCCGGAAAGCGCATCTGCCGATATGGCGTTGCTGCTGACCCACGCCTATGAGCTGGGGGATTCTCTTATTCATTCCGCCTATGCCGCGGAATATGTTTATTGGAAAGACCGAGTTTCGCAAGACGATGAAGTTCAGGGTCTGTCGGCCCAATTCGCCAAGGCGAAAGAAACGTTCGCCGAATGCGAGAGATTCGGAAGGTTTCACCCGGATTACAACGCCGCCCTGGATCACGTCTACGAGATTCAAAGAAGATTGGACGACGTGGAGTCCGTTCGCAGATACAAAGCGGCGGAGAATTCGCTGGATGAATTGCTCCACGATATATCCAGAACTTTGGCCCATGCCGTATCGGCCACCATCAAAGTTCCGGATAACGACCCGAACCCGAAAGCGTCGGGTTGCGGGAGCGGAGGCAGTTGTTCCTGCGGTGGCGGTGGCTGCGGCTAAATATTCAGGATAAACCGGAGGTTACACATGTTTGCCGAACGGACAGGTTATATCGTATGGTTCAGCGATTGGAAGGCGGCCAGAGGTCTGGATAAGTACGGCACGCTGCACTATTTGTCCCGCAAAATGCAGTACGCCGTCATGTACATGAACGCCGACGTTGCGGAAGAAACCGTACGCAACCTTCAACGTCTGTCTTTCGTTCGCAAGATCGAACGTTCCTACAGGAACGAGATCAAGACGGAGTACGAGAAAAACGTGCCCGACAAGACAAGATTCTATGGATTGTAAACGGGACAAACGCATAGCTTCCGAAAAAAGTCTCCTGGCGAACCAGGAGACTTTTTTCATGATTCGGGCATGTTCCGAAGATTTGATTGACGAAAGCGGAAAAAGCCTATTAAACTAGTATCAATTCATTTTATTGCTGCGCTTGAAAAAAGCGTCAAAGCTTTAACGGATTCAGAAATAACGACTTTAGAAAAGGGGTAATCCAATTGAAAAAGAAACTGCTTGCCACCACTTTGGTATTAACCACAGCTGCGATGGTAGCGCTTACAGGATGTGGGACCAAGAAAGAATCCGGTTCCAGTCCAAGCGAAACCCCCAGCTCCAGTCCGACCTCCAGTGCCAGCTCTAGCCAAAGCCCAAGCGAAGCACCACCCAGCTACAAGATCGCCATTTCCCAGATCGTCGAGCATCCTTCGCTGGATGCGACTCGGGAAGGCTTTCTTGCGGCATTAAAAGACGCCGGCATCGAAGAAGGAAAAAATCTGAAAGTCGATCTGAACATCGCGCAAGGGGATTCAACGAACAATTTGTCGATCGCCCAGAAGATCGCTTCTGAGAAATTCGACCTGGCGCTCGGGATCGCAACGCCTTCCGCATTGTCTCTCGCGCAGAACGTTAAGGACATTCCAGTATTGTTCGCGGCCGTAACGGATCCGCTGGCAGACCATGTTGTGAACAGCCTCGAGAAACCAGGCGGCAACATATCCGGTGCATCCGATACGAACCCGGAAGCGATCGTGCAGTTGATGGACTTCATCGCTAGCGATTTTCCAAATGTAAAGAGTGTGGGCGTCGTTATCAACGAAGGCGAATCGAATGCGGTCATTATGGCTAAGAAAGCGGAGGAAGCGCTGGCCGCCCATAACATCAAACTCGTAAGGGCAGCCGCGGCGAATACGTCCGAAGTCAAGCAAGCAGCCGAATCTCTCGTAGGCCGCGCCGACGCATTCTATATTACGCTGGACAATACGGTAGTCAGCGCCGTAGACTCGATTATCCAAATCGCCAACGACAAGAAGATTCCGTTCTTCTCGAGCGATCGCGATACCGTTGAGAAAGGCGCGTTCGCGACCGTTGGCTTCAAGTACTACGACCACGGCTATCAAGTCGGGAAGATGGCGGTCGAAGTTCTGAAGGACGGCAAGAAACCTGCGGATATGCCGGTCACAGTGCCGGACAAGCTCGATCTTATCCTTAACCTGAAATCCGCCGAGGCTCAAGGCATTACCGTGACGGATGCGATGAAAGATAAAGTCAAAGACAAAGCAAACAATATTATTGAATAAAGAGATAAAGATTCAGGGGGGTGAGCGGCTCACGTCGTTCACCCCATTTTTCTTTTCAGGAGGCAGCTTCGATGATAGATTCAATTTACGGCGCGATAGCATTAGGGCTTCTCTATGCGTTGATGGCTCTTGGCGTGTACATGACCTTCCGGATTCTAAACTTTCCGGACTTGACGGTTGACGGCAGCTTCGCGACAGGAGGCGGCATCGCGGCCGTCATGATCACTCACGGCTACCATCCCGCGCTGGCGACGCTCGCGGCTTTCGCCGGAGGCATTCTTGCCGGAATGTGCACCGGTCTCCTTCATACGAAAGGCAAAGTTAACGGATTGCTGGCGGGGATACTGATGATGATCGCGCTTCATTCCATCAATCTCCGCATCATGGGTAAACCTAACGTCTCCATCGTCAATGTCGATACGTTAATCTCTCCGATCGTAAAACCCGTGGGGTTATTCATATTGGTGGCCGGTATTGGCGTGCTTATCGTTAAGCTGCTGCTTGATGTTTTCTTGCATACGGATACGGGCCTTGCGCTCCGGGCGACCGGCGACAACGAAAGAATGATCCGCAGCTTCGGAGCGAATACGGACCGCACCAAAATTCTCGGCGTTAGCTTGTCCAACGGACTCGTTGCCGTCTCGGGCGCGCTTATCGCCCAGCAGGGCGGATTCGCCGACGTCACGATGGGCGTGGGGATGATCGTCATCGGACTTGCGTCCGTCATTATCGGAGAAGCGATCTTCGGCGCAAGATCGGTATTCTTCGCGACGCTTGCCGTCGTTCTCGGATCGATTATCTATCGAATCGTCGTCGCTTTGGCTCTACGCGTGGAATTGCTCAAAGCATCCGATTTGAAGCTGGTTACGGCTCTGATCGTTATCGTCGCGCTTGTCGTGCCGTACGTCAGACGAGTGCTCAAGCAGCGCAGCGTTGCGCGCAAACGTTCGGCGGAACTGCTGTCGACCGCCATGCCCGGCAAAGGAGGCAGATCCTGATGCTGAATCTGATTAACGCGACCAAGCTGTTTAACCCGGGTACACCAGACGAGAAGATCGCGCTCATTAACGCGAACTTGAACATCAAACCTGGAGATTTCATTACTGTAATCGGCAGCAATGGCGCGGGCAAGTCCACTTTGATGAATCTGATCTCGGGAGTATTGAAGCCCGATATCGGCCAAGTCGTCGTCGAAGGCACCGAGATACAGAGCATGCCGGAGCATAAGAGGAGCCGATGGATCGGGCGCGTATTCCAAGATCCGATGGCCGGCACCGCGCCGACAATGACAATTGAGGAAAACTTGACCATGGCCTATAAACGGGGCAAGCCGCGCGGACTGGCTTGGGGAGCGACGGCCGCCAAACGGAAGCTGTTCCGGGAGCAGCTCAGCCGGATCGGGATCGGTTTGGAGGACCGGATGAGCGCTAAAGTAGGCTTGCTCTCCGGCGGTGAACGCCAAGCGCTCAGCCTGCTGATGGCGACGTTCACAAGACCGCAAATTCTTCTTTTGGACGAACATACGGCGGCGCTCGACCCCGCAAGGGCAGAACTCATCACGAGACTTACGCAGGAAATCGTCCGCGAGATGAACCTGACGACGCTAATGGTCACGCACAATATGGAGCAAGCGATTCGCCTCGGCAACCGTTTGATCATGATGGACCAAGGGCGGATTATTCTGGATATCCCGGAAGAACGCAAGTCGAGCTTGACGGTTTCCCAGCTTCTCGGAGAGTTCGAACGTATCAGCGGACATCAACTGTCGGACGACAGAATCGTGCTCGGCTGACGGTTTTCTCGCTGCCAGCGGTCGCAGACAGTGGGAAAAGCCAGCGAAAGATCGTCAGAAACCGTCTGACGATCTTTTGCTTTTCGAAAAGATTGTGAGAACGTTTTAATTTCATGTTGAACCATAGGGAATAAATGCTGTAAAATGAACATGAGTTCCTAGACGTAAATGATAACGGTGAATCATTCGACCTATAATCGGGAAGGGGAGAGCCCGGTGAAGGATAAGCATACGGAGCGTTGGAGCACTTACGAACCTTTCCATGTTGTTCTGGGAGACAAGAAAGTCGTCGATATCGTCATCACGAATCATGCCCGTACGCGTTGGTCCGATCGGGTGGAGAACGAGAAAACCGGTTACTCCGATATCGCGGAATACATGTGGGAATGTTTGAAAGAAAACCGCATCCAGCCCTATTATCGAAATGAGCAAGACGTATATACGATCGACGACGATCTCGTTTTCGTGGCGGAATTCGCCGTGAGTGAGACCGATACGGATCTGCTGGGCAATCCTCTTCATAAGATGATTGTCGTTACTTTTCTGGGTAGAATGTCGGAAACGATGGAGCTTCGCGACTTGAAAACCTACTATTCATGGCTCCGGCATTCCAGGCGCATGACATTGATAAAAAATAACCGCAAGCGGCGTTAGCCGCCTTAGCGGCCGCGGTCCAGCCGGGCAGGAGGTTTAGCCTCCCCCGGCTGTTTTCGCATATGATGTAATAATCGTGAGAACAATCGTACGGAAGGCGGAACAGGCATGGCTTTGAATGTGCACCAACTTCATATTTTTTACACCGTAGCGGAAAGAGGCAGCTTCTCGGCCGCTGCCCAGACGCTGCACATGACCCAGCCTGCCGTCACGATGCAGGTTCAAGCGCTTGAGGAACGTTTCGGAACGAAGCTGCTCAATCGCACGACCAAGCGGCTAGAGCTGACGGAAGCGGGACTTCGTTTGTTGCCGCAAGCGCGCAAGGCCGTAGAGCTTATGCGGGACACCGATCTGATGATGGTCCAATATATCGAGGAATTGAAGGGCCGGCTACAATTCGCCGCCAGCCTGACGATCGGGGAATATGTTCTGCCCAGATTGATCGGTCCTTTTCTGCGAAAGTTTCCGGATATTTCGGTGGATATGAAAGTCATGAACACGACAGAAATCATCGATGCGGTGGCACACCAAGGACTTGATTTCGGCATTATTGAAGCGCCTTGCGACGTTCCGGGTTTCGATGCTCAGCCCGTTATGGACGACGAATTGCTGCTGATCGCCCCGGCGAATCATCCATTTGCCTCGAGAGACCAGGTTACTCTGGAGGAGGCAATCCGCGAGCCGATGGTGCTTCGCGAGAAAGGTTCCGGTACAAGGCAGATCATGGGAGATGAACTGCAACGACACGGCGTGACGGAAAACGAATTGCGAGTCGTGAGCGAATTCGGCAGCACGGGCGCGGTAAAGTCGGCGGTAGAAGCGGGACTTGGGCTCTCGCTGCTGTCCGTGTGGACGATCAAGCATGAGCTCGCCCTCGGTCTGCTGAAGCCGGTCAGCATTGCAGGGGTTAATTTCAGAAGGCAGTTTTTTTCGGTAAGGCTGCAATCTTCATTGCTCCCGATGCCTGCGGTAGCCTTGCTGAACGAATTGAGGGAGTTGTCCCATGAGTAACGGAGCGGATCTGCACACCCATACGGTTTTTTCCGATGGGATGTTCACCCCCGAGACGAACGTCCGGATGGCATTGGAAGCCGGTTTGGCAGCGATCGCGATTACCGACCACGATACGGTCGCCGGCATTCCCGACGCGCTGGAAGCGGGACGCAAGTTAGGCATTGTCGTCGTGCCCGGAGTAGAGTTAAGTACAAGCTCGAACGGCAAGGACATTCATATACTCGGATACGGTTATACGTTGGACGATCCGGTATGGCTTGGCAGGTTGGAAGCTTTGCGGAATCTAAGGAATAGCCGCAACGAGGCGATACTCGCAAATCTGGAACGGCTGGGAATTCCCATTACTGCGGATGATTTGGCGCACGCGGCCGGGAAGTCCGATCGAAGAGACAAATCCGTAGGCCGTCCGCATATCGCTCAGGCTCTCGTCGATAAAGGCTTCGTCGCCGACGTTAGGGAAGCGTTCGACAAGTATTTGGCAGAAGGCAAACCGGCTTACGCGGCTCAGGCGCGTCTTGCGCCGGATGAAGCGATCCGGTGGATTCATGAAGCCGGCGGGAAGGCGGTCATCGCCCATCCCGGCATCTACGGCGCCGACAATCTGGTGTTGCCCATCCTGGATGCGGGAGCAGATGGAATAGAGGCGTATCACTCCGAGCATGATCCCGAACAGGAAAGCCGTTATGCGCAATGGGCGGCCATGCGGGGAATTATGGCGACCGGCGGATCGGATTTTCACGGGGTGAAAAACGGAGAAGCCTTCCACGGGGCGATCGGAGCCCGGAAGGTCGACGCGGAAATCGCAGAACGTCTAATTCGCAGGTAAGAGGACGATAAAGAAAAGGCGGTGCAAGGGGAGACCTTGCATCGCCTATTTAATCAGTAATACTGGCGCATGAACGCTGCAGCCCCAGAGTAACACGATAATTTCGAGAAACTCCCGCGTATGGACGCCGCAGTTCCAGAATTACACGATTATTTCGAGTAACTCCCGCGTATGGACGCCGCTACCCCAGAATAACACGATAATTTCGAGTAACTACCTCGTATGGACGCCGTAGTCCCAGAATTACACGATTACATCGAGTAACTCCCTCTCATGTCCGCCAATAAGCATCTGTAGTCCGGCGAAACCCACCTAAATCGCGCAAAATAGGGTTCGTGCGTCTGTAGTCCGGCGAAACCCACCTAAATCGCGTAAAACAGGAGTTCGTGCATCTGCAGTCCGGCGAAACCCACCTAAATCGCGCAAAATTGAGTTCGTGCAACTGTAGTCCGGCGAAACCCACCTAAATCGCGCAAAATAGGGGGTCGTGCAACTGTAGTCCGGCGAAACCCACCTAAATTGCAGGAACAGCGAGGCCGATCGTCATTTTATTTCGAACGGAAGCTGTTGAATCATGGCTTCGTCCGGCGTGACGAATAGCGTCTTTTGTCCGTCGTAGATGACGAAGCCGGGTTTGGCTCCATTAGGCTTGCGAACGTGGCGAATGAGGGTGTAATCGACCGGGACGCTGCTGGACGCTTTGGCTTTGCTGTAATACGCCGCCAGCGACGCCGCTTCGTGCAAGGTCGCTTCGCCGTACTCCACGGCGCGGATAAGCACGTGCGAGCCAGGAATATCCTTCGTGTGCAGCCAAGTATCCGATGCGGATGCGAGCCGATTCGTAATATAGTCGTTCTGCGTGTTGTTCTTGCCGACATAGATCGCTATACCTTCGCTGGACGTGTACGCCAGAACGGCCGGGCGGTCCTTCTTTTTCTTCTTCGCTCCCCGTTTCATGCCGCGTTCGCGGATGTAGCCTTGCTCGATCAACTCGTCGCGGATTTCTCCGATATCTTCGGGAGTGGCCGATTCCAAGCCCTGAAGTACCGAGGCCAAATACTCAAGCTCGGCTTGCGCGGCGGCAATCTGCTCGCTCACGACAGTGCGGCTGTTCTTCAGTTTGTTATATTTGCGGAAATACCGCTGCGCGTTCTCGTTCGGGGTCAAGAGCGGATCGATGGCGATCGTTCGCGTTGGCTGCTCGTCCTCGTAGTAATCGATAACCTCGACGGCAGCGTCCCCCTTTTTAAATGCATGCAAATACGCGGTAAGCAGCTCGCCCGTTCTGCGTAGCAGATCCGCCTCAACGGCTTCCTGCAGCGTTTCTTGCAGCTTGACTAGTTTTTTCTCGTTTTTAGCCGTCTCGTTAAGCAGGAAACGATTCAGATCCGACGTGCGTTGCCGGACCAGATCCCGCGAAGCTTTGTCCCGGAAGAACGAATCGAGGCATTCGTGCATCGAAGAGAAGGCCACGGCATCCCCCTGTACATGCGTTAAGGCAACCGCCGAGAATTGGGCTTTACCGTTCTCCTGAACGACCATGTTCGGTTCATATGCATGACGCGAGACTTGCTCCATGACGTCGCTGAAAACCGTCCAGAGATCGGATGATTGCCGCTCCGTCCGATAGGCGATCTCGCGGGCAATTAAAGGACTGATGCCCGTAAAGGCGTTCAGCAGTGCGGCGGAAGCAACGCCGACGAACGCCTCTTCCCCGGGAGCAGGGATGTCCCCGGAGCGTGCGATCACGTTTTCGAATTCGGACCGAGAGACGCCGAGCGGATCGATCTTGTCTTGCTCCGGAGGAGAGACGTACGGGCTCCCCGGGAGTACGATCCTGTAGCTGCTGATTGCCGGGGTGACGTGCCGGATTCCGTCATGGATGATCCCGGTGGCGGGATCCAACAAGATCACGTTGCTGTGTCGGCCCATGATCTCGACCACGATTTTTTTTAACGAGGAATCTCCCAGTTCGTCGCGGTGGCGGACATCGAGCTCTACAATCCTCTCAAGACCGATCTGACGGACGGCTTCGATGACGCCGCCTTCGCAATATTTGCGCAGCAGCATGCAGAACATCGGAGGCTCCGCGGGGTTGGACCACGTTTGTTCCGTCCATTGTAATCGCGGCATCGAAGGATGCGCGGACAGCAGAAGCTTGCCGCTTGTTCCTTGACCCCGAATATGCAAAATCAATTCATTTTCCGTCGGTTGATAGATTTTATGAATACGCGCTTTCACGCAAGCCTGCAGCTCGTGCACGAGCGCCCTGGCGACGATTCCGTCCAATGACATGGCGATGGCTCCTGTGTATCTCTTGGAATGAGTTATTTGAACGTGCTTGTGTCCTCCTATGATGCCATACAACGGTCGAAAGGGAAAGCGGCGGATGTCGTTCGCGTTTCGTCGGGGATATTTCCCGGCTTGTCTGAATACATATAGGTCATAAACGCGGATAAGACGGAAGGAGTTGGCGATCTTGGAAGGGAAGGCATGGCACCAGCTTGGCGAGGAACAGTTGCTGGAGACGCTCGGCTCGGACGGCAGAATCGGATTGACTCATGAAGAAGCGGCCAAGCGACTGCAAGAGCAGGGACCTAACGAGCTGGCCGAGAAAGACGGGGAATCTCCTCTTAAGCTTTTGCTGAATCAATTCAAGGATTTCATGGTGCTTGTGCTGCTCGGGGCGACCGTCATCTCGGGTTTGCTCGGGGAGATGTTGGACGCCCTTACGATCGTGGCGATTATTCTCATTAACGGCATTCTGGGATTTTATCAAGAATATCGCGCGGAACGTTCGCTTAGGGCGCTTAAAGAGCTATCCGCACCCTCCGCTAAAGTCATTCGGGGAGGAGAATACACGCAGGTTCCCGCTCGTGATCTCGTAGCGGGAGATGTCGTGCTCCTGGAGAGCGGCGATCGCGTTCCGGCTGATCTCAGGCTGATCGTATGCAACGAATGCTCGATCGACGAATCGGCGTTAACGGGGGAATCCGTTCCGTCTACTAAAGAGGCGAAACCGATCGCCTCCTCCGAGATTCCGTTAGGAGATCGCAAAAATTGCGGGTATCTGGGGACGATGGTGACCCGGGGGACGGCCAAGGGGATCGTCACCGTTACTGGCATGCAGACGGAAATGGGGAAAATCGCCGACCTGATCCAACAGACGGAAGTAGCAGATACACCTCTCCAGCATCGCCTGGAGCAGCTTGGAAAAATTCTGATCGTCGTTTCTATCATCTTGACCGTCGTCGTTGTGCTCGCCGGTATTTTGCACGGACAACCTATCTACGAGATGTTCCTGGCGGGAGTGAGCTTAGCTGTAGCGGCTATACCGGAAGGACTTCCGGCGATCGTCACGATCGCGCTCGCGCTTGGCGTACAGAGGATGATCAAACGAAGGGCGATCGTGCGCAAGCTGCCATCTGTAGAGACGCTCGGCTGTGCTTCCGTCATCTGCTCGGACAAAACCGGGACGCTGACACAGAACAAAATGACGGTCACGCAATTGTGGCTGGGCGGAAGAACGATCGAAGTGACCGGAGAGGGGTACGAGCCGGTCGGCATGCTGAAAGAAGACGGCAAAGGAATCGATCCGAAGGGAGACACGACGCTGCGCAGGCTGACTCAGATTGCCGCGCTATGCAACAACGCGGAGCTTGCCCAGCAAGAAATAAACGAAGAAGCGAAAAAGCGCAAAGCGGGCAAGGGAGAAAATGCGCAGGCCGATTCTTCGGAGTGGAAAATCAAAGGCGATCCGACGGAAGGCGCCCTGCTCGTGCTCGCGACCAAGACCGGCACTTCCAAATCGACGTTGCACAATTTGTATACCCGGGAGAAAGAATTTCCGTTCGACGCGGAGCGCAAACGGATGTCCGTGCTCGTATCCCATCAGGGCGGCCGGATGGTCTGCGCGAAGGGAGCCCCGGATCTGCTCATTGGGCAATGTACATACGTATTATGGGGAGGACAAGTCGTTCCCTTTACTCCGACATTGAAATCGAAGGTGATGTCGGCGAACGAGTCGATGGCGAAAAATTCGCTGCGCGTGCTGGGAATGGCTTACCGGGACGTAAAGTCGCACGAAACATGCGACAACGGCGCGCAAGCGGAGAACGGCCTGATCTTCGTCGGACTGACGGGAATGATGGATCCGCCGCGCAAAGAGGTGAAAGAAGCGATCTACAAGTGCCGTCAAGCCGGCATCAAAACGGTCATGATCACGGGAGATCATGGAACGACTGCGGAAGCGATCGCGCAAGCGCTCGGCATTATGGTGCGCGGCAGCCGGGTCGTCACCGGCTCGGAACTATCGGGCATGAGCGACGAACAGCTAGAGAAAATCGCGGACGACGTTCAAGTATACGCCCGGGTGTCGCCCGAACATAAGCTGCGGATCGTCCAAGCCCTGCAGCGGCGCGGACATGTCGTGGCGATGACCGGCGACGGAGTGAACGATGCTCCTGCCGTGAAAGCCGCAGATATCGGCATCGCGATGGGGATTACGGGGACTGATGTGACGAAGGAAGCTTCGGCGCTTGTGCTCTCCGACGATAACTTCTCGAGCATCGTCGCAGCTGTCGAGGAAGGACGGGGCATATACGAGAACATACGCAAGTTCATCCGGTATCTTCTCGCATCCAACGTCGGAGAAATCATGACGATGTTCCTGGCGATGATGGCCGGGTTCCCGCTTCCGCTCGTCCCGATCCAGATTTTATGGGTGAACTTGGTTACCGACGGATTGCCGGCCATGGCGCTTGGCGTAGACCAAGCGGAAAGCGACCTGATGCAGCATAAGCCTCGCCCGGCGAAGGAGAATATTTTCGCGCGCCGACTCGGCTGGAAAATCATCAGCAGGGGCATTCTGATCGGCATCTGCACGCTCGGCGCGTTCATCTTGGCATTAAAGGCGGGTGAAGGCCAGTCCCAGCAGCTAGTCCATGCGCAGACCGTGGCTTTCGCCACGTTGGTCATGGCGCAGTTGATTCACGTATTCGATTGCCGCAGCTCCCGTTCGATTTTTCACCGCAGATTGCTAGAGAACAAGTTTCTTGTGCTAGCCGTATTGTCTTCGCTGCTGCTTATGATCGCCGTTTTGTACATCGAGCCTCTGCAGCCGGTGTTCAAGACCGTCCCGCTCGATTTCCGGGATTGGGCGCTCGTGATCGTCGCGGCCGGCATTCCGACGTTCGCGATGGGCTTCGGGAGCGTGCTCGGTTCTTCGAAACGGAGAAGGAAAGGCAGCAAAATCACGTACGGAGGCAATACCGCTTCTCCGAGATTGGCGAGATAAGCGCATCCGACCGGTCGAACCATGCTGTTGAACCGTCTGCCATCGTGTATAATGAACGGTATTCCACAAGACATCCGGGAGGACTAGTTCATGTACGCGACGCAAAAAATGCTGCTGCTCGGATCGGGAGAGCTCGGCAAAGAAGTGATCATCGAAGCGCAACGATTGGGGATCGAGACGATCGCCGTAGACCGTTACGAAGGAGCGCCCGCGATGCAAGTCGCCCATCGGAGCTACGTAATCGACATGCTGGATCGGCAAGCCTTGCGCGATATCGTCGAACGGGAGAAGCCCGATCTGATCGTGCCGGAGATCGAAGCGATCGCGACGGCCGAGTTGGAGAAGCTCGAAGAGGAAGGATTCCGCGTCATTCCGACCGCGCGTGCGGCCCGTCTGACGATGGATCGGGAGGGCATTCGCCGGCTCGCGGCGGAAACGCTCGGCTTGCCGACGGCTGCTTATCGGTTCGCGGACGATTTCGGGCAATTCGCGGAAGCCGCACGCGAGATGGGGTTTCCCTGCGTCGTGAAGCCGCTCATGAGTTCGTCGGGCAAAGGGCAGAGCGTATGCCGATCGGAAGACGATTTGGAGCGCTGTTGGACGATTGCAATGGAAGGCGGCCGCGTTCAGCAGACGAGGGTCATCGTCGAGGAATTCATTACGTTCGAATCGGAGATTACGCTGCTGACCGTTCGCTCGGCGAGCGGCACGTCGTTCTGCGCTCCGATCGGCCATATTCAGAAGGACGGAGACTACATTGAATCGTGGCAGCCGCACGAGATGAGCCCGATTCAATTAGAAGAAGCCGAGAGAATCGCCAAAACGATTACGGACGAACTGGGCGGAGCGGGTATTTTCGGCGTCGAGCTGTTTCTTGCGCCAAACAACAAAGTGTATTTCAGCGAAGTTTCGCCCCGTCCGCACGACACGGGATTGGTCACGCTGGTCAGCCAGAATTTGTCCGAATTCGCGCTTCACGTACGCGCGATCTTCGGATATCCGATACCCGAGATCGAGAACACTTCACCCGGAGCCAGTCGGCCGCTTAAAGCCGGCGAAGAGTTGGCGAACTACCGGATCGACGGCATCGCGGACGCGCTGTCCGTTCCGCGCACGCAGCTTCGCGCGTTCGGAAAGCCGGTGACGAAACCGGGACGCCGTATGGCGGTCGCGCTGTCTGCCGGCGATACCGTGGAGGAGGCTCGCATAAGAGCGAAGAAAGCATTGGATGCCTTGAGCGTACAGGAGATTTAATCGAGTTAGAATAGCGGAAAAGTGCAAACAATCGGGGAATTGCTGTATGCTCATCTCTCCAGCTGGCCGTTATGATTAAACGAAAAGAACGTTTAATTCATACCGCGCGGGTTATTCGGGGGAGGCTGGAGCATATGGAATTCACGAAAATGCACGGATTGGGCAACGACTTTATTATCGTTGCGGGCGAGCAGACTTTGCCGGACAATGCGTCAGAGATGGCTGTCAAATTATGCAACCGGTTCTTCGGCATCGGAGCCGACGGACTCGTCTATATTCTTCCATCGGATAATGCGGATTTTCGAATGAGTATTATCAATTCCGACGGGTCCGAGGCGGAGCAATGCGGCAACGCGATACGCTGCGTCGCTAAATACGCGTATGACAACGGCCTGACGGATCGCGAGACGATGACGATCGAAACGTTAGGCGCGGGAGTTCAATCTATACGGTTGACGATCGAAGACGGAAAAGCAGCGCTTGCGACCGTCGATATGGGGGCGCCGATCTTAAACGGTCTCGACGTGCCGACGACGATCGCCGAAAATCCGGTTCGCGGGCATATCGTCGAGGTGGACGGGCGCAAGTTCGAGTTTACCGCGGTTTCCATGGGTAATCCGCACTGCATCATCTACGTCGACGACGCGATCGGCTTCGACTTGGCGACATGGGGGCCGAAGCTGGAGAAGCATCCGTTGTTCCCGCGTAAGATCAACGTCGAATTCGCGACCGTGCGGTCGCGCGACCGGGTCGATATGCGGGTATGGGAACGCGGGGCGGGTCCGACGCTCGCCTGCGGAACGGGCGCATGCGCGACGCTCGTATCCTCCGTGCTGAACGGATTGACCGGGCGGCAAGCGACGATCTCGCTCGCCGGGGGCGATCTGTTCGTCGAATGGAACGAGGAGAACGATCGAATCTATATGACGGGACCGGCCGCTTTCGTGTATTCCGGAGCTTTGGTCTAGGGTGCTCGATAACGATTCGAAATGAAATTCCGTTCAACCCGATCGAAATTGGTCGGGTTTTTCCATTTTCCCAGGAAGAAAATTATGCTACATTAAGAATACTTTATCTGTAGATGGGATGGGGAAGCTTCATGAAACCGGATTTGCGCGCGGCGCTTAGCAATAGGCCTCTGGTCGGCGACGGCGCGATGGCCACCTATTTATATCAACTCGGATTGCCCGTCGGGGTATCCTTCGAGGAATTCAACTTGCTGAAGCCCGACGTCATTGCGGAGGTGCATCGTCAGTATGCCGCCGCAGGCGCGGAGATTATCGAGACCAATACGTACTCGGCTCAGCATAATAAGTTGTCCAGGTACGGATTGGAGAAAAAGACGGAAGTGATCAACGCGGCGGGCGTGGCGATCGCACGCAATGCCGTCGGACCCGAAGCGTACGTGGTTGGCTCAATCGGAGCCGTTCGCGGCGGCGCGGGGAAAAACATCCGCACGGCGACGGTCAAGCGCGATTTCGAGGAGCAGATCGGCGTCTTGTTGGCGTCGGGTGTGGACGGCTTGATTCTAGAGACTTTCTTCGACTTGGAAGAGTTGTCTTTGGCATTATCTATTATTCGCAAAAAAAGCGACATCGCCGTCATCTGCCAGTTTGCCGTCGAGGATCCGTCGAGAACGCGCGACGGCATTCCGTTGCCGGAAGCTTTCCGCAGGCTGAAAGCCGAAGGGGCCGACGTCATCGGGCTGAACTGCCGCAGCGGTCCCGCAGGCATTCTGCGCGCCCTCGAAACGATACCTAAGGATATCGGCTTGCCGCTTAGCGTATTCCCGAACGCCGGAATTCCCGATTACGTGGACGGACATGTCGTCTATTCGGCGACACCGGAATATTTCGGAGCTTCCGCGCTCCGTTTCGCGAACGCCGGCGCGCGTCTGATCGGGGGTTGCTGCGGGACGACGCCGGAGCATATCGCCGAGATTTCGAAAGCGCTGCGGGACTACATGCCGCCGGCGCAAGAGGAAGCAACGAAGGAGAGCGCGCATCCGGCAGTGGAAGTAGCGGTTGAACCGACCGCGGCTGAAGCTTTCGACGACGGAACTCCGGTCATTACAGAACCGAGCATCGTTGATCTTGTTCGCGAACGCCATACCGTGATCGTAGAACTCGACCCTCCGCGCGATTTGGACATTCGGAAATTCATGGCGGGTGCTCAAGCGCTTAAAGACGCCAAAGCGGACGCGCTGACGATGGCGGACAACTCGCTCGCCGTCACGAGGATGAGCAACTTGGCGCTTGCCGCGCTGCTTAAGGAAAGAGTGGGTATCCGACCGCTTGCCCATATCGCTTGCCGGGATCGGAACCTGATCGGAACGCAGTCCCATATGATGGGGTTCGATGCGCTCGGAATCGACCACGTGCTCGCGGTGACCGGAGATCCGGCCAAGTTCGGCGATTTGCCGGGATCGAGCTCGGTGTATGATCTGACTTCGTTCGAGATCATCCGCATGATCAAGCAATTGAACGAAGGCATCGCTTTCTCGGGCAAACCGTTGAAACAGAAAGCGAAATTCGTCATCGGCGCGGCTTTTAACCCGAATGTCAAACATTTGGACAAAGCGATACAACGGCTCGAACGCAAAATCGCGGCGGGCGCGGATTATATTATGACGCAGCCGGTGTACGATCCGGTGCTGATCGAGCGCATCGCGGACATGACCAAGCATTTATCCATCCCGATTTTCCTCGGCATTTTCCCGCTAGCCAGCGGGCGCAACGCCGAGTACCTGCACAACGAAGTGCCGGGCATTCAGCTTTCCGACTCGGTTCTCGGGCGCATGAGCGGTCTAGAAGGAGGGGCTGGTCGCGCGGAGGGCGTGCGGATCGCGGAGGAGTTGCTTGACGTGGCGATGGAGCATTTTAACGGCATTTATTTGATGACTCCGTTTTTGGCTTACGATATGACCGTTTCCTTAACCGAATACGTGAGATCGAAGAGCAAAACGACTTCCGGAGTTTGACAATTGGGAACGGATCTGCTATATCCCCTTGTCCCACTAAGGGATTTGAAGTACAATAGAGCAATATATCGATAGATGTACAAAAATGGGCATTTTCGGGCCGACAGTATGCGGAGAACCGCTTTCGGCAACAATGGAAGCGTAGTTCGGATACCGTTCATATGCTGTTTGGTAGGAATGACCGGGGGGAAAGTGCATACCATGGCGATCAAGCTGATCAATATCGGATTTGGCAACATCGTTTCCGCGAATCGGATTATATCCATTGTCAGTCCGGAATCGGCTCCGATTAAAAGGATTATCCAAGAGGCGCGCGACCGGCATATGCTGATCGACGCGACTTACGGCCGCCGAACGCGCGCGGTCATCATAACGGACAGCGATCACGTGATCCTATCGGCCGTCCAGCCGGAAACGGTTGCGCACCGGTTGTCTACCAAAGACGACGAACACGATGAATGAATTGGGGAACACCATGAGCAGAGGCATTTTATTCGTATTATCCGGTCCTTCCGGCGTAGGCAAAGGCACGGTATGCTCCGCGTTGCGCGGAAATAGTCCCGAGTTGGTATATTCCGTCTCGGCGACGACGCGATCGCCGCGTGATGGCGAGCAGGAAGGCGTCAACTATTTTTTCAAGTCACGCGAGCAATTTCTCCATATGATTGAGACGGACGCGCTCCTCGAGCACGCAGAGTATGTCGGTAATTTTTACGGCACGCCGCGTGATTTCGTGGAGAAGACGCTGTCCGAAGGCAAAGATATCATTCTGGAGATCGAAGTGCAGGGAGCTATCAAAGTGAGAGAGAAGTTCGCCGAAGGCGTCTTTATTTTCCTCATGCCTCCTTCCCTGAATGAATTGAAGCAGCGGATTGTGGGCAGAGGAACGGAGACCCAGGCAACGATCGACCACCGGCTTTCGGTCGCGGCGGAAGAGATGAATCTTCTGCATCATTACGACTACGCTGTCGTGAACGACGAGATCGAACATGCCTGCAGCCGAATTTCCGCCATCATCACGGCAGAGCACTGCAAGCGGGAAAGATTTCTCGGCGAGCTGTTCCAGCAGTTCGAAACGGCAAGTGTCGCTGATAACGTTCTGAAGAGGTGAACATTAATGTTATATCCATCCATTGACGAGTTGGTAAAGAAAGTGGACAGCAAATACACTTTGGTTGTAGCTGCTTCCAAGCGGGCACGGGGATTGCGCGAAGGCGTGATGTGCAATCTCGGAGCGCCTAAGTCCCATAAGCAAGTAGGGATCGCGTTAGAGGAAATCTACCAGGACGCGATTAAGGTCGAACATCTGAAACCGAACCTCGAGGGCGCGGAATAGATTTGCAGAACCGGATATGATTTTCGGAGAGAAAGACAACCCAAGCGGTTGTTTTTTTTCTACGAACGGACTATTTTCCAAGCATTCGGGAGGGGAAGCCATGAGCGGGATTTTAACGGGGAAAACGATACTGCTCGGAGTGACAGGGGGGATCGCGGCCTATAAAGCGGCGACGTTGTGCAGCAGGCTGGTCGGCCTCGGCGCGACGGTCAGAGTCATGATGACGGAAGGAGCGACGAAGTTCATTACGCCTCTGACGCTGCAGACGCTTACGCGACATCCTGTTGCGACGGACGTCTTCGACGAGCGCGACGCATCGATCGTCCAGCATATCGACTGGGCCGATTCCGCCGACCTGGCGGTTGTCGCTCCTGCAACGGCGAACATGATAGCAAAGCTTGCGAACGGCTTAGCAGACGATATGCTGAGCACGACACTCCTTGCGACGACGGCTCCACTCTTGATCGCTCCAGCCATGAACGTCCATATGTGGGAGCATCCAGCGGTCGTCGACAACGTGAACAGGCTAGCATCGCGCGGCGCGACGTTCGTGGAACCGGGGACGGGGCAACTGGCATGCGGTTATGTCGGCAAAGGTCGACTGGCGGAGCCAGACGAGATCGTGGATGCCGTCGTGGCGATGCTTACCGCGCCAAAACCGCTAGCGGGTCAACGCGTGCTCGTGACGGCGGGGGGGACGGTCGAGAGAATCGATCCCGTCCGTTATATCACTAACGATTCGTCGGGAAAAATGGGCTTCGCGATTGCGGAAGCCGCCAGGGATCGCGGCGCAGAGGTTACGCTCGTCTGCGGAAGGACGGAGACGACTGCGCCTAACGGTATTCGTGTCGTGAAGGCGGAATCCGCCGCGGAAATGCACGAGGCCGTTATGGAACGGCTTGCTGCGACGGATATCGTCTTCAAGGCGGCCGCCGTAGCCGATTACCGGCCATTGCATCGGGCAACCCAGAAAATGAAAAAGACGACGGACCAGTTATCGCTGGAGCTTGTCCGGAATCCGGATATTTTACAGGCGATCGGGGAATGGAAAGAGACGAACGGGGGCAAGCCGTTCGTCGTCGGCTTCGCTGCGGAAACAACAGACGTGGAGAAGCATGCCCTGGACAAGCTGAACCGTAAAAAATGCGACCTAATCGTCGCGAACAACGTTGCGGAAGCAGGCGCGGGATTCGGCTCGGAGACGAACATCGTCAGCGTGTATGGACAGGGCGGACTTGTCGAGCACGTTCCTCAGATGACGAAGAGAGCGGTCGCCGAACGATTGCTCGATATCGTCCAGGCCGACGTGAAAGGAACAGTCAAGCGATGACGGTAGCTAGAGTAATCGTGGACGTACCGAGTCGGGACACCGACCGGCCGTTCGACTATCTCATCCCTGATCGGCTGGCCGGCTGGGTAGAGGTCGGCAGCCGAGTCGCTGTCCCGTTTGGTCCCCGCACGCTCCAGGGGATCGTGACCGGCATCGCGGAAGACGCGGATGTCGCATACGCGAAGCTGAAACCGCTGGAGGACGTGCTCGACGCGCTTCCCCCGTTATCGCCGGAGCTTGTCGAACTGGCGGAGTGGATCAGCCGAAGATGGCTGTGCCCGCTAACGGTCGCTCTTCAAGCGATGCTGCCCGCTGCGCTGAAGGGGCGTTCCGAGAAATACGTGTTCCCTGCGTTTGGCGCCGAGTGGCTGGAGGAAGAGATTGTCCGAAGCGGCGGTCTGTTGGACGCTCTTCGCAAGGGTAAGCCGCTTAAGCTTGCCGCTCTGCTAAAGCAGTATCCCAATCAAGGGCTTTCGATCAAGCGATGGCTGAGGGAAGGAAAGCTCGAAGAACGGCAGCGGGTAGAAAACCAAGTGTCCGTCAAAACGGTATTAACGGTATTCCCGCAGCCGACGGGGGAATTGCTGCAAGCGCTCGAAAAGGTGCCGGCCAGGGCGAGTAAACAGCGCGAAACGCTTCGTTACTTGGCCGAGCACAACGAAGCGATCCCGGCAGTGAAGCTGGCGGAAGCCGTCGGGACGACTACGACCGCGATCCGGACGCTCGAAGAGCGCGGGTGGGTCGAGATTCGCCCGGTAACGGAGGATCGCGATCCGTACGCGGATCGCGATTTTCCGTCTACGACGCCGATGAAGCTGACGCCGGGACAAGCCGAGGCGTTAACGCCGATCCAATCGGCTATGGCGAACGGGGAAAGCCGGACATTCCTGCTTCATGGCGTTACGGGGAGCGGCAAAACGGAAATTTATTTGCAGGCGATCCAACGGTGCTTAGAATCCGGGCGCGAGGCGATCGTGCTCGTGCCGGAGATCGCGCTTACGCCGCAGATGGTCGAACGGTTCAAAAGCCGATTCGGGGCTAGCGTAGCGGTGCTGCACAGCCGGCTGTCCCATGGGGAGCGTTACGACGAGTGGCGCAAAATTCGCGAAGGACGCGCCCGGGTGGCTGTCGGCGCCCGTTCGGCTATTTTTGCGCCTTTTACGAAAATCGGACTTATCGTGATCGATGAAGAGCACGAAACATCATATAAGCAAGAGGAAAGCCCGAAATACCACGCGCGCGACGTTGCCGTCGAGCGCGCTCGGCTTCACGGGGCGGTCGTCGTATTGGGCTCCGCGACTCCGGCTCTGGAAACGTACGATTCCGCCGTATACGGAGGGCGCGATCAGGGCGGGGAAGCGGCAACTTATATCGTAATGCCGGACAGGGTAGCGAACCGTCCGCTTCCGCGAGTCCATATCGTCGATATGCGCGAAGAGCTGAAGCTCGGCAATCGCGCCATGTTCAGCCGGATGCTGGCGGACGCGATTCGGGATCGGCTGGCCAAGCGCGAGCAAATGGTGCTGCTGCTTAATCGAAGAGGTTATGCAACGTTCGTCATGTGCCGGTCATGCGGACATACGGCGGCTTGTCCGCATTGCGAGATTTCTTTGACCTATCATCGCGGTTCGCAAAATCTGCGCTGCCATTATTGCGGGTATTCGGAGGCAGAGCCTAAGACGTGCCCTAGCTGCGAAAGCCCGCATATCCGCTTCTTCGGAACGGGGACGCAGAAAGTAGAAGAAGCGCTGGCCGCGACGTTCCCGGGCATCCGCGTGATCCGGATGGACGTTGACACGACGACGGAGAAAGGCTCTCACGAGCGGTGGCTCACGGAATTCCGCGAGCGCCGCGCCGACGTTCTGCTCGGCACCCAGATGGTCGCCAAAGGATTGGACTTTCCGTACGTCACGCTAGTCGGCGTGCTGGCGGCGGATGCGGCGCTTAGATTGCCGGATTTTCGGGCTTCGGAGCGCACATTCCAGCTGTTGACGCAGGTGGCGGGCCGGGCCGGGCGTCACGAGCTCCCGGGCGAAGTCGTGATCCAGACTTACGACCCCGAGCACGAGTCGATTACCTCAGTGCAAGGCCACGATTACATCGGTTTCGCGGAGCGGGCGCTCGTCTTGCGTAAGCAGCTCGGTTATCCGCCTTACGGCCGACTCATCTGCGTGACGTTCTCGCACGAATCGGTGCCGATGCTGCTGTCGGTCGGGGCGCAATTCGCTTCCGGCTTAAAAGGAAGGGCCGCTTCTCTTGGAATACGCCATGACTTTGACGCGGCCGGGTCGTCGGCGATGGAGGTGCTCGGACCGGTATCTTCCCCGATCGCCCGATTGAAAGATCGCTACCGGTTTCAATGTATGGTAAAATATCGGGGAGACATGGATGCGAGCGCGCTCGTAGCGGAAACGCTCGCGGATATGGGAGAAGCGGTCAAGCGCAGCGGCGTGCAGGTCAGCGTCGACGTGGATCCGCAAATGATGCTTTAAACCTTTGTAACGAAAAGGAAGGATGCCGTTATGACCATTCGATTAATCGTGAAACACCCGGATCCCGTGCTCCGCGAAAGAGCGCAGGAAGTGACGAAGTTCAATGCCAACCTGCACAAATTGCTGGACGACATGGCGGATACGATGTACGACGCCGACGGAGTCGGCTTGGCTGCGCCTCAGGTCGGCGTATTGAAGCGCGTCATTGTCGTCGACGTGGGGGATGAACACGAGCTCATCGAGATGGTGAATCCCGAGATCGTTGTCTCGGAAGGCGAGCAGCTCGGACCCGAAGGCTGCCTCAGCATTCCGGGACTTCAGGGAGACGTTCGCAGGGCGAACCGAATCTTGATCCGGGGACAGGACCGCAACGGCAAGCCGATTCAATATGAGAGCACGGAGTTCCTGTCCAGAGCGTTCCAGCACGAGGTCGATCATTTGAACGGCGTACTGTTCATCGATTCGGCGGAATCCGTATACGAAGCTCGCAAACCAGAGGAACTGGAGCAGGATGGAGATTAGCATGAAATTATTGTTTATGGGAACGCCGCAATTCGCCGTGCCTTCCCTCGCCGCCTTGTTGGAGCGGGGGTACGAGGTCGCGGCGGTCGTAACGCAGCCGGATCGGCCCAAAGGCCGAAAAAGGGAACTCACGCCATCCCCCGTCAAAGCGTTCGCTCTTGAGCGGGGATTGCAAGTATTGCAGCCAGAAAAGCTGCGTTCGCCTGAAGGCGTCGCCGCAGTGACGGAGATCGCGCCGGACTTGATCGTAACAGCCGCCTATGGGCAAATCCTGCCGAAATCGGTATTGGAGCTGCCGCGTCTGGGGTGTATCAATGTACACGGATCGCTGTTGCCCCGCTATCGCGGCGGAGCGCCGATCCAGAGATCGATCATCAACGGCGAGAAAGAAACAGGCGTTACGTTGATGTATATGGCCGAGGGCCTAGACACCGGGGACATGATCTCCAAAGTGGCCTTGCCGATTACGGACGAGGACACAGCGGGCACCATGTTCGATAAATTAAGTCTCGCGGGAGCGGATTTGCTGATCGAGTGGCTGCCCCGGCTTATCGAAGGTTCCGCGGGACGCACTCCTCAATCGGAGGAAGAGGCGTCTTACGCGCCGAATTTGACGCGTGAGGACGAGAAACTCGATTGGAGCCGGGAATCGCGTGAGATCTTCAATCGCGTGAGGGGTTTGAATCCAATGGCCGGCGGTTTTACTTACCTGGACGGAGAAGTGTTCAAAGTGTGGGGTTGCCGGATACCGCAAAGCTCGGACGCGGTTCTTCATCCGGAGTGGACACCGCTTGTTCCAGGCTCCGTTCTGGAGGCGGGCAACTTCGGCATCCGCGTCCGAACGGGCGACGGCAGTATCGTGTTGACGGAAGTGCAGCCGGCCGGCAAAAAGGCGCTTCAAGCGACGGAGTTCGCCAAGGGCGCAAGGCTCGTTGCAGGTAAGGTGCTCGGGTGAACCCGGGCACTTTTGCGTGTCTGGGAGAAATTAATGGATAAGGATGCGAATGATGAACAAAACGAACCGATTGCCCGGCGGCAAGCCGCAGGGCCCGCGCGAAGTCGCGATGAGCGTGCTGCACAATGTCGAGACGCGTGGAGCCTACAGCGGGCTGGAACTGAACCAGGCGCTGCAGGCGGCAGAACTGTCCCGGCCGGACGCGGCGCTGGCGACCGAATTGGTATACGGGACGATTCAACGGCTCAATACGATCGATTTCTCGCTGGGGAAACGGGTGAAGGGTTGGCCGAACAAGATCGATGCTTGGGTACGCAGCTTGCTAAGGCTAAGTTACTATCAGCTTCGCTGGCTTGAACGCATCCCCGCGCACGCCGCTGTGGATGAGGCGGTGCGGATCGCCAAGAAGAGAGGCCATGCGGGCATCGGCGGGTTGGTCAACGGCGTTCTGCGCGGCTTGCTGCGCGACGGATTGGACACCGAGCTGCCGGCGAATCTGCCTGCGATCGAACGAATTTCTTTGCTTCACAGTCATCCGGAATGGTTGGTCGAACGTTGGGTTGCCGAATTTGGCGAGTCGAAGGCTGAGGAGATTTGCGCGGCCAACAACGAACCGCCGCATGCTTCCGCAAGGGTAAACGAGATGAAGGGAACGCGGGAAGAGTTGCTCTCCAGGATGAAGGATGCGGGCATCGAAGCCGCTTCTTCACCGCTTGCGCGCGAGGGCGTGATCGCCGTTAAAGCTGGGAATCTCGGCCACTCCGTTTGGTATGAAGCCGGCGAGATGACGATCCAGGACGAAAGTTCGATGCTCGTCGCGGCTGTCGCCGATCCCCGGCCGGGCATGCGCGTGCTGGACTGCTGCGCGGCGCCTGGGGGCAAAACGACACATATGGCTGAGAGGATGCGGGGAGAAGGCGAGGTTATTGCCAATGACGTCCATCCGCATAAAGAGGCGCTAATCAAGCAGCAAGCGGAACGTTTGGGATTAAAGAACGTGCGGACGAAAACCGGGGACGCAATGAATCTGTCTGAAACCATCGAGCCGTTATCATGCGATGTCGTTCTGCTCGACGCGCCCTGCTCGGGGCTAGGCGTCATTCGCCGTAAGCCGGAGATCAAGTGGAATAAAACGGCGGACGACATTCGGAGTTTATCCAAGCTGCAGGGAAGGCTGCTTGAGCAAGCGGCATCCCTCGTCAAGCACGGGGGCATACTCGTGTATAGCACGTGCACGATCGCACCGGAAGAGAACGAGAATACAGTCCGAGCGTTTCTGGCGGATCGTCCCGATTTCGTGCTCGATACGGACTGGCCGGAAGATGTGCTATCGCCGCTGCGAGGTGCGGGAATCATACAAGAGCCCTTCACAGGTATGATCCAGCTACTGCCGAACATGTTCGGCAGCGACGGATTCTTCATTGCCCGGATGCGGAAGCAATCAACATAAATTTATGGTAAAATGAACGAATGGTGGTGACAATGTTGGAGAACGAAACGATAAAACCTTTTATTTACGACTTATCCCTGGAACAAATCCAGGATTGGATCAAAGAGCAAGGCGAGGCGGCTTTCCGGGCCGGTCAAATCTTCGATTGGCTGTACGTAAAAAGAGTAAGCTCCTTCGAAGAGATGACCAACTTGCCTAAATCCGTGCGCGAGAAATTGAACGATGGCTTCCGCTTCGTCACGTTGACGGAGATTGCCAAGTTCGAATCGAAGGACGGCACGGTGAAGTTCCTGTTCGGTTTGCATGACAACCATGCGATCGAGACGGTTATCATGAGGCACAACTACGGAAACAGCGTCTGCGTAACGACGCAGGTCGGCTGCCGGATCGGATGCACGTTTTGCGCTTCGACCCTAGGCGGGCTGAAACGGAATCTGACTCCGGGGGAGATCGTGGCGCAGGTTGTGCAAGCGCAGAAAATACTCGATCCCGAGAACGAGCGCGTATCCAGCATCGTGATCATGGGATCGGGAGAACCTTTCGAGAACTACGATGCGACGATGGGCTTCCTTCGTACGATGATCCATCCGAAAGGGCTGAACATCGGCGCTAGACATATCACAGTATCGACGAGCGGCATTGTTCCGAGCATGATCAAGTTCGCGGACGAGAACACGCAGATCAATCTTGCGATTTCGATCCACGCGCCGAACGATACGCTGCGCTCGAAGTTGATGCCGGTAAACAGACGGTTTCCTTTCGTGGACGTCATCAACGCGTGCAAATACTACATCGAGAAAACGGGCCGGCGCATTACGTTCGAATACGCGCTGATCGGCGGCGTCAACGATCGTCCGGAGCATGCGGAAGAGCTTGGAGAAGTGCTGAAGGACATGTTGTGCCACGTCAATCTGATTCCCGTGAACTATGTGCCCGAGCGCAATTACGTGAGAACGCCAAGGGACGATATTTTCGAATTCCAGCGGGTGCTTCAGAAGAAGAACGTGAACGTAACGATTCGCCGGGAGCAAGGCCACGATATTGCGGCTGCTTGCGGGCAATTGCGGGCGAAGCATATGGAGACGACGACGGGGTGATATGTGTTGAGAACGGTATTGCAAAGTCATGTCGGCAAAGTCAGGCAAGTTAATGAAGATCAGGCTTGGAGCGGCAGGTTGGCCGGAGGATTGACGGCGGCGATCGTCGCCGACGGTATGGGAGGTCATCGCGCCGGAGACGTGGCAAGCTCCTTGGCCGTAGACAGTCTGGTGCAATCGTTGCAATCGTGGGGCGACGCGGCTTCCGTTAAGGAAGGCGCGCCGGCGCTGAAGGAAATGATTCGCAAAGCCAATAAAGTCGTCTTCGAGACGGCTTCCCTTAACGAGCAGTACCATAATATGGGGACAACCGTCGTCATCGTTCTGATGGACGGGAACGCCGGATTGGTCGGCCATATCGGCGACAGCAGGGCTTACCGACTGCGCGAAGGCCGGCTGGAGCAATTGACTGAGGATCATACGCTTGTCAACGAGCTAACCAAGTCGGGACAGATTAGCCCCGAGGAAGCTGCAGTTCATCCGCGAAGGAACGTTCTGACGAGAGCGCTGGGAACGGATCGGGAAGTCGAAGCCGACATTCAACTGATCGAATGGCGCGACGGAGACGTTCTTCTACTATGCAGTGACGGGCTTAGCGGATTGGTCGAGCCCGCCGATGTACAGGCTACGCTCGAAGCTTCCGGTTTTGTTCTCGAGCAGCAGGCGCAAAGGCTTATCGATCTGGCGCTTACAGCGGGCGGAGACGACAACATTACCGTCGTTCTGGTCGCGGACGATAGCAGATCTTACGCCGCGGGAGGGGAATCGGCATGATCGGACATACGCTAAGCGGACGTTACGAATTGCTGGCCCGGGTCGGTGGCGGAGGCATGGCTCTCGTCTATAAAGCTCGCGATCTATTGCTTAATCGTTACGTAGCCGTAAAGGTATTACGCCAGCAATTTACTCACGACGAAGAGTTCGTCAAGCGATTCCGCCGGGAAGCGCAAGCGGCCGCGTCACTATCGCATCCGAACATCGTCAGCATCTACGACGTCGGACAAGTCGACGATACCCATTACATCGTCATGGAATATATCGACGGCGCCAATCTTAACGAAATCATTCGCGAACGGGCTCCATTTCAAGCGGACGAAGCGGTCAAGATCACCGCGCAAATCTGCGACGCGTTGGAACATGCCCACCAGAACCAAATTATTCATCGCGACATTAAGCCTCATAATATATTGATCGGCAACAACGGAAGGGTGAAAGTGACGGACTTCGGCATCGCCCGCGCCGTCACTTCGTCCACGATTACTCAGACGGGTTCGGTGATCGGCTCCGTTCATTATTTCTCCCCCGAACACGCCAAAGGAGTGGCTACGGGAGAGAAGTCCGATCTGTACTCGCTCGGCATCGTGCTCTATCAGATGCTGACCGGAAGATTGCCGTTCCTCGGCGAGAGTCCGATCAGCGTGGCGCTAAAGCATCTGCAGGAGCCGTTCGAACAGCCGCGCAAGGTGAACCCTCACATTCCGCAAAGCGTGGAGAACGTCATTCTGCGGGCGATGCGCAAAAATCCGCACGAGCGTTACCAATCCGCAAGGGAAATGATGCGGGATCTGGAAACTTGCTTGCAGCCGCAGCGTTTGAACGAGCCCGCATTGTCCTATCTCAGCGACGAGGAAGACGAGGCGGACAAGACGAAGGTCGTACCGGCTCTCCGGCCGGATATGCGCAACACGATCGAAGCGCCGGCTGTGAAAGTGTCGACCTCAGAAGAACGCTGGAACGGCGAAGAATCCGAAGGGCGCAAGCGCAAATGGGTGCTGCCGACGGTTCTTGGAACGATGGCTATCGTCCTGATCGGCGTGCTCATCTGGGCGGTGTCGATGCTGAAGCACGAGACGGGAACCAAGGATATTATGGTGCCGAACGTGATCGGCGAACAAGAGCAACAAGCGAAAGATAAATTGATTGAAGCCGGATTCACGATTATGGACCCGATCCTATATGTAGTGCCGGAAGATTCTAAAGACGTCGGCTTAGTCATCGACCAGTCGAAGAAGGACATGGAGGCCAAAGAAGGTTCGCCGATCCAATTGACCGTAGGCAAGAAGAAGGATCTGCCTGAGATGCCCGATCTGACCGGCATGAAGCTTGATGAGGCGAAGGAAGCACTGAGCGCGCTAGGCGTCAAAGAAGGCAATATACGCACGAAGGAAGTCTATGATGCAAGCGAACCGGGGACTGTTATCAAGCAGACGCCAAACCCTGTAGATCCGTTCGATCCCACCGAATCTGTCGTCAATCTGACGATCAGCCAAGGCGAGGAGAAGCACGCGATGCCGAAGCTGATCGACAGGATGGAGGACGACGCCAGGCTGTTGATCGAAAAAAGCAATCTGAAGCTGGAAGAGATCATTCGCGAACCTAGCTATACGATGCCTAAGGGCAAGGTGTTCAGGCAGTTTCCGTTGGATGAGAACGAGCTGGTCGCGCCGCAAACGGGAGTGAAGATCTGGGTCAGCAGCGGTTATCCGGACGATGCCAAGAAGCAGCCGCTGACCGTTACGGTGTCTCCGGCGGTCGACGGGCAAGTAAGCAAAATCCAGATTACGTATTCCGATGCGACCGGAGACAACATTCAACTGGATCCGATCAAAATCAGCAGAACGACGTCCATTCCGGTAACGCTTATTCTATCGCCGGACAAAGACGGCGTAATTACCATCATTCGCGACGGCCAATTCCTGAAGTCCGAGACGATCCCGTATTTCTATCATCCGGCGTCGGCGACGCCGAACGTCAATACGGATAACGAGACACCTCCCGCTACCAACGAAATCCCCGTAGATCAAGGACTTACGGATTCGTCAGGCGAAGGGAGCCCCGATCCGCAATAAAGCTTAAAGCCATGATCGCAAAGCCGATTCGGGATAGGAAAAGGAGATGTTTCTGAGTGCCCGAGGGCATCATCGTTAAAGCATTAAGCGGTTATTACTACGTCCAGGATTTCGATGGCGGAGCTCCGGTTCAATGCCGGGGCCGAGGCATCTTCAAGAAGCGGGGCGAATCGCCGCTCGTCGGCGATCGCGTCGTGTACAGCTGCACGGAGAACGGGGAAGGCGCGGTAGAAGAAATTCTGCCGCGATCTTCCGAATTGATCCGCCCTCCGATCGCGAACGCCGGTTTGGCGGTACTCGTCTTTTCCGTCGTGCGTCCGGAGCTTAATATCGCATTGTTGGACAAGTTTCTTGTCCATATCGAGCATGCCGGCTTGGATGTCATAATCGTCCTTACGAAACTGGACCGCATTCCGGAAGGGGAAGAAGGAGAGGGCATCCGCAGCGCCGTGAAGGAAGCTAACGAGCTCTATTCCTCTATCGGTTACCGGGTGCTTCTAACGAGCGCTCATAAAGGCGAAGGCCTGGAGGAGCTCAGGGCGTCCCTGGCAGGCCATATCAACGTGCTCGCGGGGCAATCTGGCGTCGGCAAGTCTTCCTTGGTGAACGCACTCGTGCCCGGCCTTAAGCTCGAGACGAACGAGATCAGCACAAAGCTAGGCCGAGGCAAGCATACGACCCGGCATGTGGAGCTTGTCTCGGTTCCGGGCGGAGGATACATGGCCGATACGCCGGGGTTCAGCCAATTGGACTTCGCGGAGCTCGGAATCGACGAGATCGGGTCGTGCTTTCGCGAATTCGCGGAATGGTCATCATCGTGCAAGTTCCGCGGGTGTACGCATACCCACGAGCCGCAGTGCGCGGTGTTAAAGGCGAAGGAACAAGGGTTAATCGCCCAAAGCCGTTACGACAACTACGTTGGTTTTATGGCAGAATGGAAAGAGATAAAGCGGAGGTACTAACATGACAATTATTGCGCCCTCGATTCTGGCTTCTGACTTTTCTGTGCTGGGGGACGAAATTCGCAGCATAGAAGCCGCAGGAGCGGATTGGGTTCATATCGATATTATGGATGGTCACTTCGTCCCGAACCTGACGTTCGGTCCTCCGATCGTAGACATGATCCGTCCGGTGACGAAAATGTTGTTCGACGTTCATCTAATGGTCGAGAATCCGCAATCTTTGTTTCCGGCTTTGGCCGCGGCAGGCGCTGACCGGGTGACGGTCCATCCCGAAGCTTGCGTCCATCTGCACCGGACGCTGACGGAAGCTCGCGAGCTAGGCATGAAAGCTGGAGTAGCCTTAAATCCGCATACGCCGTTATCCGTGCTTGAATACATGTTGGATGAAATCGACCTCATTCTCATTATGACGATCAATCCGGGATTCGGCGGCCAGAGCTTCTTGCCGGCCATGTTGCCGAAGCTTCGCGATTTGCGCGACATGCTGAAGCGACACGGAAGGGAAGATATATTCGTGCAAGTGGACGGCGGGATCAACGCCACGACTGCCGGTCTCGTCAAGGAAGCGGGCGCGAACTCTCTGGTGGCGGGCACTTATATTTTCGGAAGCGAGGACCGCGCTGCGGCGATAGCGTCTTTGCGATAAAAGTAATTGCATTAGTTAATTGTCCTTGGGCGTTTGCCTGGTATAGGACAAAACAGCCTTCGCATACATTGAATCAGTAGCGGGTTTCGGTAGAGGAAGCCGGCAAGGTTTCAGCCTGCGGAGGAGGGATGGGACGATGAAATTTTACACCATCAAGCTGCCGAAATTTCTGGGCGGCTTCGTCAAAGCGATTCTCAACACTTTTCAAAAAAATTGATTTGACGCCTTGTAGGCAACAACAAACAAAAAAAGACCGTCAGGATCGCCTGACGGTTTTTCTTCATGAAAAGTCTTACACGCGCGTTACTGCTCCGGATTTCAGAGCTTTGGTGCTGACATAAACGCGTTTCGGTTTGCCGTTCACCAGGATGCGCACTTTTTGCACGTTAACCCCCCAAGTACGGCGGGATGTGTTGTTCGCGTGAGATTTGTGATTGCCGGTTCCCGGCGTCTTCCCTGTGATATAACATTTACGAGCCATTAAAAATACACCTCCCTGCCACGTCCATACAAATACTTCACTATATTATCACACCGGCATGCCCGGATGCAACGGGAAAAGCGCATATACGCGGCTTTTGCGGATTAATCGCGAGATTTGTCCGGATAACGGCTTCATTCTCCCGTTTTTTTATAGTACAATGAAGTATGGTCCATAATAAAGGCATAAAGGAGTGAATTTCCATGCCTCTGCAGCTCGTCTCGGAGAACGGAAAGATTGATGTCGCGGATCAAGTCATCGCTGTGATTGCCGGTTCGGCGGCATTGGACTGTTATGGACTGGTCGGCATGGCATCTCGTAAAGGTTTGAAGGATGGGATCGCCGAACTGCTCGGACGCGAAAACTTGTCCAGGGGAGTGGAAGTTCGCCATGAGGGAGAACTGGTCCATCTCGATCTTTACGTCATCGTAAGCTACGGAACCAAAATTTCCGAGGTAGCCCATAATATCCAATCGAAGGTCAAATACGTACTGGAAGAAGTCGTTGGATTAGAGGTTGACCAAGTGAACGTGAACGTTCAGGGAGTTCGGGTGTTGAAGTAGCTTATAAGGAAGGGGATTTCTTCATTGAGCAAGCGCTTCTTGAACGGAAGTGAATGGGCGTCCATGATATTGCTCGGAGCGGAGCGATTGTCCCGCAACGAGGAACGAGTCAACGCCTTGAACGTGTTTCCCGTGCCGGACGGCGATACGGGGACGAACATGAACTTAACAATGTCGGCCGGGGTGGCCGAATTAAAGAATAAGCCGTCGGAAGACGCCGGCAGAGCGGCGGAAGTGCTCTCCAAAGGTCTTCTGATGGGCGCCAGAGGGAACTCCGGGGTTATTCTCTCCCAGTTGTTCCGCGGTTTCGCGCGCGCGATTTCCGGGCAACGTGAGCTTACGGCGACTCTGTTCGCGAACGCTCTCCAACAGGGAGTTGATACCGCTTACAAAGCGGTGGTTAAACCCGTCGAAGGCACGATACTTACCGTCGCTCGGGAAGCGGCCCGCCATGGGCTCACCGTGGCGCGGCGCACGTCCGATCTGACGGAACTGATGCGCGAAGTGCATGACAAGGCGCTCGAAACGCTTGCGCGCACGCAAGAGATGCTTCCTGTGTTGAAACAGGTCGGCGTCGTCGATTCTGGCGGGCAAGGGCTTGTATATATTTATGAAGGATTCGTCGATTACTTAAGCGACGGAAGCGTCGCGGATTCCTCCGATCGCCGGCCCGAACCTAGAACGGCGACCGTCGTTCCGGCTGCGGCTCCATCCGCAGTACGCGCTCCGGCGGCAAACAGCTCTTTCGCACAAGCGAAAATCACGACGGAAAGCATCGCTTTTCCGTACGATATGGAATTTTTCATTCATCGCGTATCATCGGCAGCGCCGTTCCCCGAGAAGACTTTCCGGCAATCGCTCGAACGAGACGGGGATTCGATCATTATTATCGAGGACGATGGGATCGTGAAGGTTCACGTGCATTCCCGCCATCCTGGCGATGTCCTGAACCTGGCACTGACTTACGGAGAAATTACGCAAATTCATATTTTGAACATGCAAGAACAACATCGCGAGCTGCTGGCCCAGAAGTCGGATTCTTCAGCCGGCAATCGCTCGGAATCGCAGACGAATGTGCCGGTTGAACGCGGACTCGTAGATTATGCGTTGCCAGGTGTCGTCGATCTTCCGGCGGTGACGGCTTCTCCGGAAAGCGAACCGAATCCGGACGTGTACGAGATGGCCGCCTACGGAGTCGTTACAGTCAGCGTCGGCGAGGGCAATGCGGAGTTGTTCAGAAGTCTCGGCGTGGATATCGTGCTGTCCGGTGGGCAAAGCATGAACCCGAGTACGGAAGATTTGCTTGTCGCCATTAAATCTTTATCCGCTCATCATATTATTGTGCTTCCGAACAATCCGAACATCGTCATGGCGGCCAAACAAGCCGCCGAGCTCTCGGAGCGTCCGGTGACGGTGCTTTCGACCCGCACGCTTCCTCAAGGAATGGCAGCTATGCTGGCTTTCCAAGAGAACGACGAAGTGAACGCGAATATCGAACGGATGACGAAATCCTACGAAAGAGTCGTGACCGGGTCCGTTACCGTGGCGGTCAGAGATACCGAGATGGACGGTATACAGATCAAGCAAGGCGAATATATCGGTATTAAGGACAAGACGATCGTCGTCTCGGCGCCGGATGCCGCGGAAACCTGCAAATCTCTTCTCGTGGGCCTGCTCGAGAATGGCAACGAGATCGTAACGGTGTTAACCGGCGAAGGCGCCGATCCGGAACAAACCGAAGAGATCGAACGGTGGCTCGCGGAGAAATTCCCGGAAGCGGAAGTCGAAGTGCATGAAGGCGGCCAACCGTTGTACCCGTACTTATTCGCCGTTGAACCGTAGTGACCAAAATAGGTGATGGAGGGACAGGCTATGGCTTCTGTAGTAATTGTCACGGACAGCACGGCGGACATCCCGCTTAAGATAAGGCAGCAGCTTAACATTTCGATGGTTCCACTTAAAGTCAACTTCGGAGAAGAAAGCTTTTTGGACAACATCGAGCTGCAGCCGGTGGAATTTTACGAGAAGCTTGTCTCGTTCGGCAGGCCGGCGACGACATCGCAACCGTCCCCTGCGGATTTCTTCGAGGTATTCAAGAAATTGACGGACGAGGGCCATTCCGTGATTTCCGTTCAGTTATCGAGTTCGCTTAGCGGAACCTACCAATCGGCTACGATTGCCCAATCGATGCTGGACGAAGGCGCGGACGTAACGGTCATCGATTCCCGGTCGGCGTCGTACGGGTACGGCAAGATCGTCGTCGAGGCAGCCATGATGGCGCAGGCGGGCGCATCCAAAGACGAGATTATTGCCAAAGTTCATAAAATGCGGTCGGAGATACGGCTCTATTTTCTCGTGGATACGCTTGAATACTTGCAGAAAGGCGGCCGAATCGGCAAAGCATCCGCCGTTTTGGGCTCCCTGCTGAACATCAAGCCGATTTTGTCTGTCGATAACGAAGGATTCGTTTTCTCTTTCGATAAAGTACGCGGACAGAAGCGGGCAATGGCGAGAATCGCCGAAGTGCTCGAGGCCGACGTCAAGGACGAACCAGTCAGCCTGACGATCGGCGTTACGCCGGGGTACACGGATGGGGCAGCTGAAATGGCCGAATTATTGAAGAGCCGATTAAACGTTCGGGATTATCAGGAAACGGAGATCGGACCGGTCATCGGTACGCATGTGGGACAGGGAACGCTCGGATTGTTCATTTTCCCTTTGGGTAAATAGGGATTTATCGTCATACGAAGAGGTTGGTCTTATGTCTAATCATTTGTTCCAGGTTCCTCTGACGAAACTTCAAGGCGTGGGCTCGCGGAAAGCGGAGGAGCTTCACGCCTTGGGCATTTCATCGGTCGGAGACCTGATCGAATATTATCCGTTCAGATACGAGGATTATCGGATTCGCGAGATGCACGAAGTGAAGGATGGGGAACGCATTACCATACAAGGGATGGTCGCTTCGATGCCTTATATGCAAAGGTACGGCGGCAAAACCCGGTTGATCTGCCGGGTGACGGTGGATCAAATGCTTGTAACCGCCGTATGGTTTAATCGTGCATTCCTCAAGGAGCAATTAACGATCGGTCGGGAAATCACGCTGACGGGGAAGTGGGAACAGCGCCGTAGGCATCTAACGGTAGCTGATTCGGAATTTCCCGATCGAGGCGCGGCAAAGTCGGGAACGCTTCAGCCGGTATATTCCGTAGGCGGCAGCATAACGCAAGCTGCGATACGTAAGCTGATCGACAAGGCGTTGGATCAATTCGGAGCGTATATTCCGGAGATTCTGCCCGAACAATTGATCACGCGTCATTCGCTTATTCCTCGCAGAGAGGCCATCTCCCGGATCCATCGTCCGGAGAATACAAAATCCGGGCAAGAAGCTAGGCGGCGGATGGTGTACGAGGAGTTATTTTTGTTCCAACTGAAACTTCAAGGTTATCGGGCGACTCATCTCAAGAAATCGGACGGGCTGGTCCAACCCGTGAATAACGACGAAATTCGCGGATTCGTAGGCCATTTGCCGTTCGCTTTGACAGACTCTCAGAAACAGGTCATCAATGAAATTCTTCATGACATGAAGCAACCTTATGCCATGAATCGATTGCTTCAAGGAGACGTCGGCGCAGGGAAGACGGTGGTCGCAGCGGTCGCGTTATACGCGACGATCAGAGCGGGGCATCAAGGGGCGCTTATGGTGCCGACGGAAATACTGGCGGAGCAGCATGTTCGCTCGCTAGGAAAAATGTTCGAGCCGTACGGAATCCAAGTCGCACTCCTGACCGGCAGCCTTACAGACCGTAAACGTCGGGATTTGATCGCTTCGTTGCAGATGGGGCTGATCGATATCGTAGTCGGAACGCACGCGCTGATCCAGGAGGACGTCTTCTTTAGAAGCCTGGGACTTGTCGTTACGGACGAGCAGCACAGGTTCGGCGTGCAGCAGAGAAGCATTTTGCGGCGCAAAGGGATGAATCCCGACGTGCTCACGATGACGGCGACGCCGATTCCCCGGACGCTGGCGATTACGGTGTTCGGTGATATGGACGTGTCGACGCTTCGGGAACGGCCGAAAGGCCGCAAACCAATCAAAACGTATACGGTCAAGCACGAGCTTATGGATCGGGTGCTCGGATTTATTCGCAAGGAAGCCCAGCAAGGACGTCAGACATTCTTTATTTGTCCGCTGATCGAGGAATCCGAGAAGCTGGACGTTCAGAACACGATCGACCTCCATATGCAGCTGACGCAGGCATTGCCTGAACTGAACATCGGTCTGCTGCACGGCCGAATGAACGCAGCGGAGAAGGAAGAGACGATGGGGGTGTTCGCGGAAGGGAAAACGAATGTCCTCGTGTCCACGACGGTCATCGAAGTGGGCGTGGACGTTCCGAACGCGACGCTCATGATCGTGATGGATGCCGATCGTTTCGGATTATCCCAACTGCACCAGCTTCGAGGCCGGGTCGGCAGGGGGGAGCATCAATCGTACTGCATTCTGATCGCGGATCCGAAATCGGAGAACGGGCAAGAAAGAATGAGGGCAATGACCGATACCGACGACGGCTTCGAAATTTCCCGAAGAGATCTCGAGATCAGAGGACCGGGAGAATTTTTCGGAACAAAGCAGAGCGGTATGCCGGAATTCCGGCTCGCGAATCTGCTGAACGACTTCGAGGTGCTCGAACAAGCAAGGGACGATGCGGCCGAGTTGACGTCGACTGAATCGTTCTGGTCCTCTCAAGCTTATGAACCGTTAAGGGATTTTCTGGCACGCGAGGCGAAACTCAGGGACGAGCCGCTGGATTGACGTTGTCATTTCGCGTCATCCGGTGCATATGATGTACCGTATCAATTGCTGGAAGGAGCGTGACCCTTTTGGGCCCGAGTTGGCAAAAGTACGGTATTAAACCGGAGTTCGTGAATCGAGTTAAGCTGAAAATGAAAGATCCCGTCGTGAAAGAGCGGATTAAAGGCCACTTGGAGGGCGTTACGAAATACGATCTGCAAGATCGCGCTAAAGTACGCAAATGGGTGAGAACGTTCGCTATGATCTTGAACGAGCCGTTAACCGATTTGCTCGAAAACCAATTGGTGAATTTCATCATCGACCAGAAGATCGATCCCAACAATATGTTGCATTTGGTCAAACTGTATACGATGTTTAGGTGACGGATATAGAGAGATTGAACTCGTTTGCGAAGTAATAGGATAGACAAACCGCCGTCTTCTGCTATAATAGGTAGGAGCGTTGCGGGTTTCAAGAATCGAATAAGCCCCGGGGGAGCTGGACGAAGGCCGGCTGAGAGTGCATCCCATCGAAGATGCAGACCCTTATAACCTGATCTGGTTAGTACCAGCGTAGGAAGGTGGGAACACGACGATATTCGTCGTGTCAATTGTCCATATCTATTGACGGACACCCTCCGGAATCGGGGGGTGTTTTTTGATGTCTATGAAGGTCCTTCGACAAGCGAAAAAAAGCGAGGAGAAGAGAAACATGAAAGCAAAGAGCAAGGTGTGGAAAGGATTAGGTTTGTTGGCGCTGGCAAGCGTGCTGCTGATTGCGGGATGCGGAGAAAAGAAGGAGGCAGCTTCCAAAGAGCTGCAAGAAGTTACTCTGGTGCTCGAATGGACGCCCAACACTAACCATACCGGTTTGTACGTCGCCAGGGACATGGGGCTGTGGGAAAAACACGGGTTGAAGGTGAACATCATTTTGCCGCCCGAAGCAGGAGCAAGCGCGCTCGTGGCAGGCGGAAAAGCCGAATTCGGCGTCGGAGCGCAAGAGGGCATGATACTGGCAAGGGAGCAGGGGCTGCCGCTCGTCTCGATCGCGCCAATCATTCAGCACAATACGTCCGGCTTTGCATCTATCATTGACAAAAACATTAAGGAGCCCAAAGATTTCGAGGGCAAATCGTACGGGGGATGGAACTCGCCTGCCGAGAAAGCGGTCATCACATCGATCATGAACGTGCAGAAAGCGGATGTCGGCAAGGTCAACTTCGTGGATGCGGGTTCGGCGGACTTCTTCACGGCGATGAAGAAGGGAATCGACTTCGAATGGATTTTCTACGGGTGGACCGGAATCGAGGCCGAGTTACGCAATGAGCCGGTAAACATGGTTTATCTGACCGATTACAGCAAGCAGTTGGATTACTATACGCCGCTTCTTTTGACGAATGAGAAAATCATCAAAGAGAAGCCCGATCTCGTTCGCGCGTTCCTGGCCGGAGCAGCGGAAGGCTATCAATATGCCATCGATAATCCGGATGCCGCCGCGGACGTTCTGATCAAAGCTGTGCCGGAAATTAACGCGGACCTCGTAAAGGCCAGTCAGAAATGGCTAAGCCCGAAATACAAGGACGATGCTCCGCGCTGGGGAGAACAGAAGCGGGAAGTATGGTCGGGTTACGGCGATTGGTTAAAAGAAAACGGCTTGATGGAAAAAGATCTGAATTATGACGACATGTTCACGACGGAATTCCTGCCTCAATCTTAATAATCAATAAGGGGAGTTTAAGATGGCTCAAGCATTGCTCAGCATTCAAATTTTACCGAAGGTCAAACCGGGCGAAGAGTCGATTCCGTACGTGGACCGGGCGATTGAGATTATTAAAGCTTCCGGCGTTCCATACCGTGTCGGGCCGCTGGAAACCACGATGGAAGGAGAGCTCGACGAGCTTCTGGATATCGTCAAGCGAATGAACGCCGCCATGTTCGAGAAGGGCAGCCCCTCCGTCATTTCGCAAATCAAACTGGTCGTCGACGGAGAGCGGAATGCGTCGATGGCCAGACTGCTGCAAAAATATCCCGAGGGGCAATAACGAATGAAGAAAGTCGTACTGCCCGTTATCACGATGCTCGTATTGATAGGGGTATGGCAAGCGGTCTGCGACTTGTTCGGCATTCAGACGTATACGCTGCCTTCTCCATGGGACATCGCCGTCACGATGTACCGCGATTCGGCCATCCTATTGGACCATGCGAGAGCGACGTTCGGCTTGGCGCTGGAGGGACTCGGCTTGGGACTGGTTTTCGGAATCGTCGTCGCCGTAGTTTTGCATATCGTGCCATTCCTGCGGGAAGCGTTCGCGCCGTTGCTTGTTCTGTCCCAGAACATTCCGTTGATCGCTCTCGGTCCATTACTTATGATCTGGTTCGGTTTTGGATTGACGCCGAAGTTGATCTTGCTCGTACTCGTTTGTTTTTTTCCCGTTGCATTATCCGTTCTCGTCGGGCTTGGACAAGCCGAACCGCATCTGCGGGAGTATTTGGGGATGATCGGGGCTTCCCGTTGGGAAAAATTGAAACGGCTGGAGTTCCCGGCATCGCTATCCTATCTGTTCTCGGGACTTCGCATCGCGGCCACGTATGTCGTGTCTTCCGCGATAGTGGCGGAGTGGTTAGGGGCGAGCAAAGGCATCGGTTTCTATCTGAAGTTGAAATTTAACGGATTCGATCAGTCGGCCGTCTTCGGTTCGGTCGTGTGCATCGTCGGATTAAGCTTCCTGTTCTATTATTCGGTAGTCGTTGCTGAGCGGCTGATCATCCGGTGGAAGCCGAAGCCGCGCGACGATTGGAAGGGGGCTTCCGCATGAGCGCGCCGAACGGAAAAGGGAGCACGTTGGAATTGACCGGAATATTCAAAGCCTATCGGCGGGGAAAAGAACGATTTCCGGTACTGAACGACGTCTCTTTGAAAGTGCAGGCGGGGGAATTCGTATCTTTGATCGGACCTTCGGGTAGCGGAAAATCGACTTTGTTCCGACTGATCGGCGGCGTGGAACTGCCGGATCAAGGTAAAATCAGAATCGACGGAAGCGAAGTAACGGGACAGAGCGGGTTGATCAGCTATATGCCGCAGCAAGCGGCTTTGTTTCCGTGGCTGACCGTGGCGGACAATATATCTTTCGCTCTTATTGCCGCGGGGACCGAGAAGAAAGCCGCAAAGGAACAGGCGGTTCAATGGCTGGAACGCATCGGGATGAAGAGCGTATCGAAGGAATATCCCCATGTTCTTTCCGGGGGAATGCAGCAGCGGGTAAGCTTCCTCCGGGCGCTGCTCATGAAGCGGAACGTCATGTGCCTGGACGAACCTTTCGCGGCGCTTGACGCCTTGACGAGGTCCGATATGCAGCGTTGGCTTCTTGAATTATGGGAGGCGGACATGCGGTCGGTGCTGTTCGTGACGCACAGCATTGAAGAAGCGCTCGTATTGTCGGACCGAATCTACGTGCTCTCTTCCGCTCCGGCAACGGTGCTGCGCGAGCTTGTCGTTCCGTTCGAACGGCCGCGTCGGTCAAACGTGTGGACCGATCCGGCTTTTGTGGAGATGAAGCAAGAAATTCTGGATCTGCTCGAAGCTGGGAAGGCCGAGCGCACGCGTATGTGAGGCGTATGGGATGAGGTAAGATTTGATGGGAAACCCGCAAGCCACTTGGTTGGCTGCGGGTTTTTCTCGATCCCTGGGTGATTAACGATGAAAAACATCGTACTTCCGTCTCGTGTGGCGTGTGTCGGGGGCAAGTACGATGAAATACATCGTTATTTGCGCGGTGGTGTCACTTTTGTTTGTTCCCGGGGGTGATTAACGATGAAAAACATCGTACTTCCGTTTCGTGTGGCGTGTGTAGGGAGCAAGTACGATGAATAACATCGTTATTTGCGCGGTGGTATCACTTTTGTTTGTTCCCGGGGGTGATTAACGATGAAAAACATCGTACTTCCGTTTCGTGTGGCGTGTGTAGGGAGCAAGTAGGATGAATTTGCGCAGTGGTGTCACTTTTGTTGGTCAAGTCCATTTTTATGTGTATATTCTCTTTAGATGAGGTTAGCCGGATGCAGTTAAACACGGCTACCTTTTTCTTTTTTCCATACTAGGTATGTCCGCATGTCAATAAATCGTTTTTCTT
>NZ_VNJJ01000006.1:0-238805 GCF_007786475.1 Cohnella terricola
GAGTCATGTTGATATTCCTCCGATGAATGTTGTCTCGACAACCTCATTCTAAGAGAGAACTTTCAACATGGCTTTATTTAATGTTTACCAACAGCCATTTTACACAATTATATGGACTCTACTGCCACCGCGGCGAGTTGTACGATTCTTTCGAGTATCTCTGCCACTTTTCTCGCCACCGCAGCGAGTTGCACGATTTTTTCGAGAAATCTCCTTAAGGCCTCCAAGCTGATTCCCCCACAAGACTTGCCCGAGCATCCTCGATACGGATATGATAGGAATATTTCCGATTCTCGCAAATCTATAAGGAGTTGAACGAATATGAAAATTCTCGTGGTAGGAGCGGGTGCCGTTGGCGGATATGCCGCGGCACGTTTGCTCGAAGCCGGACTCGACGTCACGTTGCTCGTACGGGAAGGCCGCAAACGTCAAATCGCCGCCAATGGCCTCGTCGTGCTTAGCCCTAGCGGCGATTATGTCGGTCATCCCCCGTTGCTGGTCGCTGGTGAAACCGGAGGTCCGTTCGATCTTGCCGTCATTGCGTCCAAAGCCTACGGGCTGCCCCTGTTGCTCGATCAACTCAAGCCGTACTTACATTCCCGTACGGCGATTCTTCCGTTACTGAACGGTATGAAACACATGGAACAGATCGCCGAAGCGCTGCCTGGACAACCGCTGCTCGGAGGCGTCGCGCGCATCGAAGCGACGCTTGAGGAAGATGGCTCGATCCGCCATCTGACTGCGATGCACCGATATACGTACGGACGTTATCGCGCAAACCTGACGGACACCGAATACGAAATCGTCCACCAAACCTTGTCCGGCGTATCGCTATTCTCGGAGAGGGCCGATATCGAACAAGACCTCTGGGAGAAATACGCCTTCATTTCCGTCATGTCGGGACTAACGACGTTATTCCAAGCGACGGTTGGCGAGATTCGCGATAGCGAGCCGGGATTGGAGACGTTCCGCCGCGCTTTCGAAGAAACCGAACGCGTCGTTCGGGCGGCCGGAGGCAGATTATCCGAAGGTTATACCAACAAGCAGATGGCGATCGTCGAGGGCATGTCTTCGGCCAGCACAACTTCCATGCTAAGGGATATGACGCAAGGTCTGCCCACCGAGTCCGAACATATCCACGGGTACCTGATCGAGTTGGCACGGCGCCATGGCTGTCCGGTCTCCTTGTTCGAAGTTATTCGCCAGCGTCTGGCGATCTACGAGACGCGTCGTTCCGCTCTTGCAGATCGGCCGGTATAACGGCATCCCGAAGCGCATTGTCGAGCTCTGCCGCGTATTCGGCGGCGAGCTCGGGGCTCCAGCCGAGCAAATCCTTCATTAGCGCGGCGACCCCTTCCTTCCGCATCCGGACCGTCTCGATATCGAAAAACATCGCGCCGGTCCGGCGCACGAAGAAATCGATCGGCTTCGCGGCCATCTCTTCCTCCACGCCATACCTCACCCGCATGTATAGATCTATAGGCAAGCCGTATCGATGCGATTCCGCTATCGCCTCCTCCGCATAGCGGAACACTCGCTCCGCGTTGGAGCCGTAGAAACGCGCCAGCTTCAAGCTGATCTCCGGCGCTAGCCCCGACGCTTCTCCCCGCTTCGCCGCATTGGCGGCGTAATCGTCTAACCGCTGCGAACCGCCCACGTCGCCGCCGGATATCGCAATCTCTTTCGTGCGACAAGCCGTTGCCCGCACGCGCCCGCCCAACCTCCGAACCACCAGATCCACCGTATCCTCAGCCATCTTGCGGTACCCGGTCAACTTTCCGCCCGCGATCGTGATCAGACCGGACTCCGACTCCCAGATCTCGTCCTTCCGGGAAATCTCGGACGGATTTTGCCCTTCCTCGTAGATGAGCGGCCGCACGCCTGCCCAGCTCGACTCAATATCCTTTTCCGTAATACGGGTGTCGGGAAACATGAAGTTAATCGCATCGATGACGTACTTCCGGTCCTCTTCCGTCATCGTCGGATGCGCCTTGTCTCCGTCGTAGAACGTATCCGTCGTCCCTACGTACGTCTTCCCGTCGCGCGGAATGGCGAATACCATCCGTTTATCTTCCGTATCGAAATAGACCGCTTGCCGCAATGGAAACCGGCTCTGGTCGATGACCAGGTGAATTCCTTTGGACAGACGCAGCTTCTTGCCGCGATTGGAATGATCCATTTCCCGCAGCGTATCGACCCACGGTCCCGTCGCGTTTACGACTGCCTTGGCCTGCACTTCCCCGGTCTCTCCCGTCAGCAGGTCCGTCACCGTCGCTCCGCAGATGCGCCCGTCAGCATACGACAACTTCTCTGCCTTCGCGTAGTTCACTGCCAGCGCTCCGAGCTCAACCGCCCGTTTCATGACTTCAATCGTCAGCCTTGCATCGTCCGTACGATATTCCACGTAATAGCCGCCTCCAAGCAGCCCGCTTCTCTTCAGCAACGGCTCTTTATGCAACGCCTCGTCCGCTGTGAGCATCATCCGTCTTTCGTTCCGCTTGACGCCGGCCAGGTAATCGTAGACCCGCAATCCGATCGAGGTCGAGAACGAGCCGAACGTCCCGCCTTTGTATATCGGCAGCAGCATCCATTCCGGCGTCGTCACGTGCGGACCGTTCTCGTAGACGATCGCCCGCTCCTTGCCGACTTCCGCCACCATTTTCACTTCGAACTGCTTCAGATACCGCAAGCCGCCGTGCACTAGCTTCGTCGAACGGCTCGACGTCCCCGCCGCGAAATCCTGCATCTCCACGAGCGCCACCTTCAAACCTCGGCTAGCCGCATCAAGCGCGATTCCCGCTCCCGTAATGCCTCCTCCGATAATGAGCAGATCAACCTCTTCCTTCCTCATGTCGGCGAGGAACGTCGATCTATTTTTTCCGGAGAAATCCCCTGTCTCCATCCCGAATCCCTCTTCTCTCGAAAATAAAAAGAGACCGCAAACACATTATGCGCAAATACACATAACGCGAAGCGGTCTCTCAACGTCTCTGACCTCATGATTTACTTGTGATTACTGTATCATATTATGCATTTATTTGAAAACCATCGCGGCTCTTATCGCTTTCCCCCAGCCCTCGTACAAGCGATCCGCTTCGGCGGCCGGCATCGTAGGGGCAAACGAGCGATCCATGCTCCATTGCCGCGCGATTTCCTCCTCGCTTTCCCAGAAACCGACGGCAAGCCCCGCCAAATAAGCCGCGCCGAGCGCGGTCGTCTCGTTCACGACGGGTCGCTCCACCGGAACGCCGAGCATATCGCTCTGGAATTGGATCAGGAAGTCGTTCTTAACTGCCCCTCCGTCCACCCGCAACTTGGACAGATGAATGCCCGAATCCGTCTCCATCGCCTTCAGCACATCCTTCGTCTGATAAGCGAGCGATTCGAGCGTCGCGCGAACGAAATGTTCCTTCGTCGTGCCTCGGGTGAGTCCGAATACGGCGCCGCGCACGTCGCTATCCCAGTAAGGAGTGCCTAAGCCAACGAAAGCCGGGACAACGTACACGCCGTCCGCCGAATCGACCCGAGCCGCATACCGTTCGCTATCCTTTGCATCGGCGAACATCCGCAGTCCGTCGCGCAGCCACTGTATGGCCGACCCCGCAACGAAAATACTGCCCTCCAGCGCATAAGTGATCTTGCCGTTCAGCCCCCACGCGATCGTCGTCAGCAGTCCGTGATCGGACGACACCGCCTTTTCGCCTGTATTCATCAGCATGAAGCATCCGGTTCCGTACGTGTTTTTCGCCATCCCTTGGCCGAAGCACGCCTGACCGAATAATGCCGCCTGCTGATCTCCGGCGATGCCCGCGATCGGAATCTCGTATCCGAAGAAATGATGCGCGTCCGTCAATCCGTATACTTCCGACGATGGCCGCACTTCCGGCAGCATCTGCTCGGGCACCGTCAGCAGCTCCAGCAGTTCGGGATCCCAGCGCAGCTCGTGAATGTTGTACATCAATGTACGGGACGCGTTCGTATAATCGGTGACATGAATCTTGCGCCCGGAAAGCCGCCAGATCAGCCACGTGTCGATCGTGCCGAACAGCAGCTTCCCTTGCTCCGCCTTTTCCCTGGCTCCTTCCACGCGATCGAGAATCCATTTGACTTTGGTCCCGGAGAAGTACGCGTCGATCAGCAGTCCCGTTTTGCTTCTGAACTTATCGTTATAACCAGCTTGCTTCAGTTCTTCGCAGATATCCACCGTCTGCCGGGACTGCCACACGATCGCGTTGTACACGGGAACTCCCGTCTCCTTGTCCCATACGACCGCCGTCTCGCGTTGGTTCGTAATGCCGATCCCAGCGACCTGCTCCGGCTTCACCCCGGTCTCGGAGAGCACCGTCGCGATCACCGCCAGCACGCTGCCCCAGATCTCGTTCGCATTGTGCTCGACCCAACCCGGCTGCGGAAAATATTGCTTGAACTCCTGCTGCGCCTTGCCCACGATCTGTCCCTCATGATCGAACAGGATCGCCCGCGAGCTCGTTGTACCTTGATCCAAAGACAAAATGTATCGCTCCACCGATAAACCTCCCGTATCAGAAAATAGGTCGCTTACTTCCACATGTTCGCGTTGCTCGTCGATACCGCGATCGCTCCCGCCGCGAACAACGGCGGCAAGTCCTCCGGACCGTCGATAAAACCGCCTAGAATAATGTCGATGCCGGTCTCCCGCTGAATAATCCCGATCTTCGGGTGAGAGTAGCTCGGCAGAATCTCGATAAAATCAGGTTGGACGTGGGACGCGGAATGGATGATCGTCTTGACCGAATGGGAATCGATCAGAAACCCTCTCTGCACAGCCTTCAGACCGTATTTCTTTGCATGGATGAGACTCGAGGTTCGGGTGCTGATCACGCCATCGATCTTGACGGCCTTAGCCAGAAAATGAATCGAAGCCTCGTCTTCCTTAATGCCACGAACCATGTCAAGGTGAAGGAATATTTTCTTGCCCGCCCGCTTGGCGCTGGATACGATTCCTTGCAATTGTATGAGCTCCCCTTCGAGCAGAAAAATAACCTCTTGCGAAGAAGCGAGCGCTTGCTCGAATTCTTTCATATTGCGGACAGCCGGTATGACCGAATGCATGTTCAACAAGCCCATCTGTTCTCACCTTTCTCGGCCGCGCCGGTTTCCGGATTCGGTTTATGCCGCTAGGACGCAAAAAACAGCTGCCGAATCGGACACGGACTCGGGGAGTTCGCACCTGCCTGGCAGCTGTTCTCATCGTTCTCACAGCGATGTGATTTACTTGTATGCTCACATTATAGCCGATCCCGCGAAATTTTGGAATCTTCGTCTTCCCCGCAGTCCCGAGTCGCCTGCTATTTAATCCGAATTTTGTATGGCTCGCGAATGTAGCTCGGATACGAGTAGACGCTCAAGGTAAGCGGCTGCTTGTAGTCAACGTCCTCCAGATAAAAATAACTTTCATATTCACCGGGACCACCCATGCCCGTCGCCCCCGATATCGTTCCTCCTGGGATAGACACCATTTCGTATTTTTTGCCGGAAGCATCCTTGTATTCGGAAGCGAAGATCCCGCCGTAGAACATATTGTCTAACTCTTTATTTACCGTAAGGGAAAACGTCAACTTATTGAATTTCCCGTAAGGACCTACGGCCGTTAACTGTAAACGGGAGTCCGGCGCGTGGATGATTTGCCCCCGTTCGGTATCGACTACGACCTCAAGCTTATCTTTATCTAAGGCTCGGAACCAACCTCCTTCAATATAGAGCTCTTTAGGCTCGTGAAAATAGCTGCTCTCGAAGCCGATTGTCGCGCCGTCCTCGATCTCTCCCATGCTCCAGAACGATTTCCACTCCGCTCCGGTTTCGTCGGTCATTCGAATATCTCCCGCGCCGAAGATCCTTTTCGTGTTGCGAGGGTCCCCTATAACTGTCAACGTCACTTGCAAAGGGTGGACGGTCGCTTTGGTGAACGTAATGAGCTGATCTTCGACCTCGATCGTCTTATCGATCTCGTACTCCCGCTTCATCCCTTCGAACTTCGAATGGTCGACCGGGACCGCGATTTCGTATTGATGCTCGTTCAGCAGATCCGGAACGATGACCGAAGGAGGTTCGACGAACGGATTCGGCGCATTCTTCACCGCGTTAGGATTCTCCGGATCGCCGTTCTGAAGCGTCGTCTTCACGACAACGACATCCGGTATCCGTTTGCCCTCCGGCATCTGAATGTCGATCGTCCCCCTGCTCTTTCCTTTGAACGGCTTCTCTTGCTCGACGCCCGTCTCGCCGGAGCTGATCATGGCGCCGAGCGATTCTCCGTTCCGATCGGTTATCTCCCACTTGTCCAACTTGGCGAATACGCGGTCAGACCTACTATCGATGGAATAGAATATGACCGCCCGGTTGTTGTCTGCCATCAGCCCTTCGATTGTTAGTGACACGCCCTCGTAATCCTCGGATATTCCAAGCGGTTGCACGAGATCGTTATCTAGCGCCCATCCTAATGACCGGTCTTCCGAGCTGCGAATATAGTTCACGAAGGTTTCCAGACCGGGGATCTCGCGCAGCAAAGAGGCGAACGCCGGCGATAGGCGAATCGAGAACACGCAGGCGGCGAGCAGAATAAGAGCCGCACTCCCCGTCCACAACCGCCGTCTTGCCCGTTTGCGTCCCCTGCGCCGTTCCGCTTGTCCGAGCTCGATCCCTTTTCGGATGAACTCGTCCAGATTCGGGGGAACCTGAATTCCCGAGGGTTCATCTCCGCCGGAATAAAGGGCGCTTTCCAAAGAATCATGTTTCGACATATCCGTTGCCCCCTTCCCGTCCGATTTGTTGCCTCAATTGCGCGAGCGCTTTGTGCAGCCATGTTTTAATTGTCCCTTCAGGCTTCTCTAGCAGGCGAGCGATTTCGGTCAATGTCATGTCCTGATAATATTTCAGGATAATGACATGCCGATACCGCGGCTCCAGCTTCCCGATCGCTTCCTCCAGCTCTAGCTTGTCATCCGTATCACCTTGCGGCTCCGGAGCGCGCTCCGATAGGTTCCAAGGAAAGAAGGCTCTGCGTCTGCGTTTTTGTTCGTCGATGCAGCAATGAATCAAGATGCGGATATACCATGTAAGAAAATATTTCGGCTCCTTCAATTGGCGAAGCTTGCCGTAAGCCCGGCAAGTCGTCTCCTGAATGGCTTCGAGCGCGTCCGCTTCGTTACGCAAATACGAGTAAGCAATTCTATAAAGACGTTCCTTCTCGGCGTTGATCAGCAGGTAAAAGGCTTCATCGTCGCCTTGACTCGCTGCTCGCGCCAGTTGTTCCGTATCCATGAAGCCCCTCCTTTACCCATTAGACTGCGTCCGAGGGTAAACGGTTTTTTCTTTTTTTACGGCATAGCAAAAGAGACCCCTGTTACAGGGTCTCGCTTCCCAGATACGCCTCACCCCGCGGTCAACCCCACGTTGCCCAGCATGACCTTGCCCGGGCCTTCGTTGAAATGGAACGTAATCCGCGTCCATTCTGCCGGATCAAAGTCGGGGTTGGCATCGGTAAAGTCTTTAAGCGGAAGCTCGTAGGTCTGAAACACCGGCTCCTCGGTATCCTTGAACTTCCCCTCGGACACGACGGCCTCCAGCCGCGGAAGCCAGGTGAACTCGGTCGCGACTTGCGGCTCCGCCTGCATGAACTCGTCGAGCGGAAGCCTTGCCGAATGGCCCGAAAGGTCTTCCAGCTCGATGTCGATCGACAACGGCGATTCCACGGCTTTCTGCAGCGCTTCGATCTCGTCCGGATCCTCGAATGCCTCCGTATTTGCTTCAAGCTCCCGTCCCATATTCGCAAGAGAAAACATCAGAATCTCATCGTTGTCCAGTCCACCGACGAGCGACGGAACGAGCTGAAGCGAAAACGAAGCCTCGTCTCTCCACTCTAGCACTGCGCCTTTGCCCTCTTTGCTTTCTCCTTGCCGATTCAATGCTTCCGCTTGGCGCCACTCGGTCAGATTGGTCGCCTCGGCCGCGACTCCGGGAGAAGGAGAGGTGCGGTCCTCCCCTTCGAAATCGACCAACGGCCGGAAATCCCCATCCTCGTACTGGTTGAAATAACGCGTCTCGGGAAGGTACTCGCTCCCTGCCCGATAATCCCGAAACAACGCGTCATATTGTTTCGATTGATGGAATACCGCTTCCGCGAACGCGGACACGTAGATATTGGCGATCTGGCGCTGGTCTTCCGCCTCTAGCATTTTTTTCGGACGAATAAACAATCCCGCGGGAAGTGCGTTGTCCGATCGCCCCCAGGACGTATTAAACTGGCTATGGTTGGCATCCTCGATATACAAGGACGCCTTGAATGCATCGGTGTGGCCCGAGAACGAGACCCGACCATACTGACGATCGCCGTAAAAGTTGACCAAATCCGCATCCTTTGCGCCTTGCAGCGTTAAATACGATATATCCCGCAGTTCGGGTTTGCCGCCATCTACCTCCGTATCCGTCGGAGCCAAGGCGATCACGGCTTTGACTCTGTAGGTGCCGTTCTTAGGCAGATCCGCGTCCTCCGAGAACCATCGTTCCGCATCCGCGGCCATCGCGGCCGCCTGGCCGCCGCGTGAGTGCCCGAGAAGACCGATTCGCTCCAGATCAAGACGATTGTAGAACGGTGAATCTTCTTGCTCGTTATACGACTCCAGCAGTTGGATATGCTTCAGCAGCATCCACGCGCGCAGCTTCATATCTTGATCCGGAATGCCCGACCAGGTCGAGTAATTCAGGAAATTCTCGTCGACCGAGATCGCCGCGATCCCTCTGCTTGCCAACAATTCCCCCAAGTAGCCGTAACCGTCGTCCGAGAAATTTTCCATCAGATGATTGCCGTGAACCATCAGCACGACCGGAAACGGGCCGTCGCCATCCGGCATCCACGCTCTTCCGTTCAGAGGTAGCGCCGTTTCGTCGAAGCCCCAGAACTGCTTCCTTAACCACGGCCAGTCCTTGATATAGGCCGAAGCATCGACGGACGAAGATCGCATATCCGCTTGCTCTCCGAAGTCGGCGCGATGCTTATCCTTCCCGCTGCCGTACGTCAAGTAACGGTAAGAGTAGCTTCCCTGTTGGGACGGATCGGACGGAATTACGGACAGCGCCCGGACTTCGCCGTCGCCTTTGGCAACTTCCCGGTCGCCGTCCGCCGCACGATCTTCCGACGCAGGTTGCGAAACACCGACAATCGATACGATCGTTACGAGCGCGGCGAGTGCCGCCACGCCGATCGCGAGCAACCTGCGGCGCACGCTCAGCACCGCTATCGCGCCGACTGCAAGGCCGATCGCCAAAGTCACAAGCGTGCATGCCGCAGAGAAAACGAGCGAAGCCTTCCACCCGAGGTCGGAATACATAAGGACGCAATAAACGATGACCCCCGTATAGAGGAAACCGCCTATCGTAAACCGCGGAACCCTAGCTCCCGCGAGTGCAAGCAGAACCGCGACCGTCCAAGACGAGATCGCCATTCCCGCCGTGCTCAGCAAGAAACCCGCGACTACGTCGAACGTAGTTCCGAACCCAGTCGGCATGCCAAGGGCGGCAAGAGCGGCAGCGGTGCCACTGAGCATCCACAGCAAGACGATTCCGTATCGCCATATCCCAGAGTCACGTTCGCGCAATCCAGCCAGCCTTCGTCTTAGCCCGTTCGCTATTCTATTTTTTCTTTTCGCTTCACTGTATTCAAGGTTCATAGATTCTCCCTCGATAGATGATGAAGATAATTTTGTTGTCAGCTTCTATTAATTATAAACCTATCACGGACGGTTCACGAACTCCAATGATTTGAAATCGTGCCCAAGGGACCGTTACAGGGCACATGGATGGGGTTCGTCGGACTACAGACGCATGTACTCCCATTTGCACGATTTAACTCGGTTTCGGCGGGTGTAACGGTCTGCGGGATCGTTACAGCGCACGCGGATGGGGTTTCGGCGGGTGTAAGGGTCTGTGGGACCGTTACAGAGCACGTGGACGGGGTTTCGGCGGGTGTAAGGGTCTGCGGGACCGTTGCAGCGCACTTGGATGGGGTTTCGGCGGGTGTAACGGTCTGCGAGACCGTTGCAGCCCACGTGGATGGGCTTTCGGCGGTTGTAACGGTCTGGGGGACCGTTACAGCGTACGTGGACGGGGGTTCGGTGGTTGTAACAGTCTGCGGGATCTTTACAGCACACGCGGACGGGGGTTCGGCGGTTGTAACGGTCTGCGGGACCGTTACAGCGCTCGCGGACGGGGGTTCGGTGGTTGTTAGGGTCTGGGAGACCGTTACAGCGCACGTGGACGGGGTGTCGGCGGTTGTAACGGTCTGCGGGACCGTTACTGCGCTCGTGGATTGAGTTTCGGCGGTTATAACGGTCTGCGGGATCTTTACAGCGCACGTGGATGGGGTTTCGGCGGGTGTAACGGTCTGCGGGATCGTTACAGCACACGCGGACGGGGGTTCGGCGGTTGTAACGGTCTGCGGGATCGTTACAGCACACGCGGACGGGGGTTTGGCGGATGTAACGGTCTGCGGGATCGTTACAGCGCACGCGGACGGGAGTTTGGCGGGTATATCGGTCTGCGGGATCGTTACAGTATACGCGGACGGGGGTTCGGCGGTTGTAACGGTCTGCCGGACCGTTACAGCGCCATGACGCGAAGAAGGGCCGCCCCTTGAGCGGCAAGTCTCGCGACTTGCACCAGGAACAGCCCTCATCATGCATCAATCCAACGGTGGCGCCTCGCCGCTCGCGCGCCTGCGCACGCCGTTGCCGACGCGCTGCAGTACTTCTTGCATCTCCTCCGGATGGAGCAGTTCGATCGGCGATACCCCTTTCTCGAATTGAAAGGAGTCCCCTTCGATCAGAACGACGTAACGTCCGTTCATTCTGGCAATGTGGATGTTGTTACCGTAATCGTCCATATGCCCTTTGATCAGAATGTCGTCCAGCTTAAACTTCAACTCGAGGTCCGGCTGCAGCTCCACGATTTGTTTCGTCGCTTCCATGACGTGATCATGGGCCCATTTTTCCTGAAGCTCGCGTTTCTCCCCCGCCGCCCATACGTCAAACTGCTGCTTCTCTTGGCGCATGGCCGCGACTTCTTCCGTCACCGGCGCCGAAGGCGCATCCTCGCCTTCTTCCGCAACGTCGTAGTACGGAATATCGGCCGCCTGCCACTTCGTCTCCATATACTGATGAACCAGACCCATCACTTGATCGGCGACGATCTCCGGCTTCGATTTCTCATAGCTGACGTACTTCAAGAAATCCTCGAAATAACGCGCATGGGATGCCTGGTGAATCTTCAGCTCCCACTCCTCGATCATACCTTCCTCCGGCATATGCGGATATTGGATGGACTTGATGTTCTTCGCGTTGATCGCCATCTCCACCTGCGTAATCAGGCTTCGCTCATCGGACACCCGCGCGATCTTCGACTCGAAGTCGCATTTGAACAGGAACAGGAAGGGATCGTCGAACAGGTCGTTCAGCTTGGCCGTCGCGAGCACGAACGCGCCGCCTCTCACCGAAATCGTATCCATATACAGGCGAAGGACATCGTCGCTGCAATGGTGAAATTCCGTTTTGTCCGTCGCGGTTCTGAGCCGTTGGAATAGGTTGTAGTTAGGGTTGCTCGTCAGATCGTACCCCGGCTCCACGATGAATCGTCCGATCTTGGTCGGCACGTTCTCCGATACGGCGTTGACTTCCGCTTTCCTTTTCGCAATGCGTTTGAATTCCCCGTCGAGGAACGCTTTAAGCTCGCTGTCCTGGTATTCTTCGTGGGTGAGCGTCTGATAATGCTTATATTTCTTAGGGCCGTTCGGATCGGACCCTTCGTTCTGAATGACGAAAAAAGATAAATACTGAACGGCGAATTTCATGTCGGACTCCTGTCGTTGAGATGAATTCGATAACTTTACAAAAATCTTATCAGGTTCCTGTCTTCTTCGGCAAGCTGCGAATTGTTAGAAATCACACTTTAGGGGAAAGTATATAAGCATATTCGAATTTAGGAGGGACATTCTTTCGTATGGACGATACGCATGAGTTCGTAGCCAAGCTGCACGATACCCAGAACAAAGACGAGCGCAACCGCAAGCGACAGCGCCATGGCAACTCCAGCGAGAATCCAGGCAAGAAGCTGCCGGGCAAGCAGCATAGCACCAACAAATAAACAAACAAGCCCTTTGCGCTCCAAGGGGCTTGTTTGTTTGCGCTACTTACTGCGGTCTCGCAGAAAAATAAAATGCCGGCCCTTCCCGATCGCATTTGGACAACGTGAATACCTGATCGTCCTCCTCCAGGTTTTTGCAGAACGCATTCGACCTCGTCGGCGTCCCGAAGCCGTCCATCGTATTGTCGAACGCAAATTGGATGACCTCCCCGTCGAAGAGCAAGTCTTGAAAGATCGGGTCTCCTTCGATCGTGTACGTCGTCAGATGCGCCTCCCCCCGATTGCCTTGCCGCACCTGATCAACAAATTGAGTCCATTTCTGCAGATTGGAGAGTTCGCCGTGCAAGTTTACGATATCCCCGTTGCTTATCGCCTGCTCGGGACCGTAACGGATTGAGCGAATCAATTGGCGCAGCCGGTCCGCATACTCTTCCGATATCGTATAGCCCGTCCCGGTGTCTTCCACGTATGTATATAATCCCTTGCGGCCCGGGCTCTGACCAAGCCAGAGGTGGAAGCCCGTCTCTCCGTCCTTACTCGAGAACGTCAGATCGTACTCCGGCATGGCGACATCCAATACCCCTTCTATTTTCTCTGCGGACCTGAAAGCTTCTTCGAACAAGGCCAGATCCTCTTCGCTCACGAAAGTGCCGAGGACTGCCGGATAGACGCTTCCGAACCTTTGGGAACGGCTCACCTTCACCTCTTGCAGATCAAGCCGCTTCCAATCCACAAGAGCGAATGCCTTCTTCCGCACCAGGGAAGGATCTTCGTTGGACTGAGTGCTTACTTTAGGGCCAGTACCGGACTCAGCAGGGGCGCACCCCGCAAGAACGAACATGACCGCAAACGCCAGCAAACCGATTGTTTTCATCAACCGAACGCACCTCCTATCCATTTGACGAACGATGCGTTCGGATTGTTTCGAGAAACTTATGAACAACGATGTTTAACATCGCTATGCGAGCTACCCATTGGTTTTGCTGCCGCATTAACGATGCTTTGCATCGTTAATCGCCGAAACCTCGTTTCCAAGCCGCAATATTGTCGCTAATTACGATGTTTTGTATCGCTGTTTCATCGCCCATCAGACAGAGTTGGACCAACAACGATGATTTGTATCGTTATTACACATAGAGATTGACTCGTTGTTATAAGAAAAACCCGCTCCTCGGATCGAGCGGGTTTCTTCCCTTCTAATGGGTTTGCTTTTCCTGCGCCAGACGTACAAGCATATGCGCCAGCATATGCCGCTCGTCCTCCGTTCCGATCTTCCACAACTCCTGCAGCAGAAGCTCTTCGCTATTGCGCGGCTCTTCGTGGCCAGCCAAATAATCGGCGACCTTCTGAGCAATAATCGCCATCTGTTCCTCGCTCAGTCCGATGTTCTCGGCCATGCGAATTCTCCTGTGTAGATAGCCCTTGAATTCGTCGAAATTCCTCAGTATTCGCTCGCGTTCCGCCGGTTCAATCCTCGCGATCGCGTCCCCGACCTTGTCCGGATCGATATCTCCATCTTTATCCACGACATGGTTGTGTTCGGCCATCCGAACCCCTCCTAGCGCTGTTTGATCAAGCTTTATCATTGTTCCCTTTCATGGCTTGATCGAACCTCGCACTTCGGAATTACAACCCTTGATTCGTCAGTCTGACGACTTCGAACAGGCTGATCTTACGCTTCGACTCGTCGTCGTACAGGAATGGCTCCTTCACATGGTCCACGAACAGGACGCCGTTCAGATGATCGATCTCATGCTGGATACAGCGGGCAAGAAATCCTTCGCCCTCTATTTCGACCCTCTCCCCTTGCCGGTTCATCGTCGAAATCTTGACGTAGTTGGCCCTTGTCACGTACCCATGAAAGCCGGGATAAGACAGGCAGGCTTCCGCTCCTTCCTGTTCTCCGCTCATCTCGAGGATCTCCGGGTTGATCAGCTCGATCAGGCCGTCGCCGCAATCCATGACGACCACCCTTCTGAGAATGCCGACCTGCGGCGCGGCCAATCCCGCACGGCCTTCCGACGCGTAGAGCGTCTCCGCCATGTCGTCGAGCAATTTGATCATTTTCGGCGTGAGTTCTTCTACCGGCTTGGCTTTCTTGCGCAAAATAGATTCCCCGAAAGGAACGATATTCAATACGGACACTGTGATGGATGCCCCTTTCATAAACAATTAAGCAACACCTAATATAACATGCGAGTTTTTATTCGCGCCACTCTTCCGGAAGGAGTCGGGCGTACTTTAGTTGCGTATACCGGTCGTCGACGAGCATAAGCGATCCGCAGTCATGTTCCGAGCGAATGAGCCGACCTCCCGCTTGCAGCACTTTGTTGATGCCGGGATACACGTATGCGTAATCGAAGCCGACCCGACCTGACTCGCCGAAATGATTTTTAATTAGATTACGTTCCAGTCCGATCTGCGGCATACCCACTCCTATCACCGCCACTCCGCCGAGCCTGTTCCCGACCAAATCGACACCTTCCGAGAAAATCCCGCCCATGACCGCAAAGCCCGCCAAAGTCCCTTCGTTACCCGCATCGAAGGCCGCGAGAAAACCTTCTCTTTCCTCCTCCGTCATATCCGGTGTCTGAAGCAAGGTTTTTATCGACTCACCCGTTGTCGCGACGACACCCTGATAGATATCGTTCATATACTCGTACGACGGGAAGAAAATCAAATAATTGCCCGGTCTCTTCCGAATGAACGACAACAACTCGCCAATAAGCCTCTCTTTCGTTCGTTCCCGATCCGTATACCTCGTCGAGAGGGGAACGATCGTCACATCCCATTGCTCCTTCCGGAACGGGGAACCGAGCTTGATGGAATAATCCTCTTCCTCCGAACCCAGCATATCCATAAAATAGTTCAGCGGTGACAATGTCGCCGAGAAAAACACATGTGAGCGGTAGGCTTTGCCTATTTGCTTTAACAGGTGCGAGGGGTCCAGACAGAACATTTTCAGCCGAACCTCGTTCCGCTCAACTTCGACATACGTCACGTACCGCTCGTCATATAACTTCCCGATTCTCAGAAATCCGGCGACGGCGAAGTACGCCTCCAATAAGTTCGCGCTTTCCGCGCCCTTACCGTTCCCGGCAAGTTCCTTCTCCGCGAGCGTCGCGAGCGCCTCGGCCAGCTCCAACAGCTCTGAAGGAGCGTCATGCATGATGATCGGTTGCCCGCCGGACTTTTTCCTGAGCTCGATAAACCACTTGTTGATCGCTTTGGCCACAGCGTGCAAGGACGGGGATCCACCCTTGAATTCCCGTTCCAGCTCCAGAAAGTTCCTCTTCTCCAGAGAGGCCGAGTACATTTCCCGCGCGCGGTCGACCAAATTGTGCGCTTCGTCGATCAACAGCGCGGTTTCGTTCCGCCGCGGTCCGGGTCGTCGTTCTCGCCGTCAGATAGAATAGTTGCCCGAGTTTTCCCTGCCCGATCGCCTTAATCGCGGGAAACAGCGTCGAGATCGTCTTGCCGATCCCCGTCGGAGCCATCGCGAAAAGCTTCCGGCCTTCATCGATCGCCTTATAGACGGAAGCGGCAAGCTTGCGCTGCCCCTCGCGGTAGGCCGGAAACGGAAAACCTAAGCCCGCTATACTGTCGTCCCTCTCTTTCCGATTGCGAAGCATCATCCGGGCGTAGGGCGCGTACGCCTCGACGACACCCTCCGCATACCGCCTCAATTCATCGAACTCCGCTTCCTGCTCAAACCGTTTCTCTTCTTCCGTATCTTTCTGCACGTAAGTCAGGCGAACGCGCAATCGGCGGACTCCGCTCTCCAATGCGTACATATACGCATACAGATTAGCCTGTGCCCAATGGACGGGCGAGGAATCGGTTTCCGTCATCGCCCCGATCTCCCGTGCCGTCGACTTGATCTCGTCGATCGTGATCCCGCCGCCTTCGTCCGTCAGCAAGCCGTCGCACCGTCCGTCTATGGCAAACAGAAGATCCCCGCATGGAATCTCCGCGCTTAAATAGACTTCCTTCCGATCCTGTTCTCCGTATCGCCGCTGTATTCTCTGATGGGCTTTCGTGCCTTCCGCGAGCGAGCTGGTCGCTCGAAACCCGGCGTCGAGACTGCCGCTGCAATACACATGCTCGACGAGTCCCCTGACGGAAAGAGATACCAAGTCGGGCATCGCGCACTCTCCTCGACAGAACGTTTGTTCTGTTATTGTATAATAATGCGCGACGGAATTAAAAAGGACCCGTTATCGGGTCCCCTGTTGCTCTCATTTAAAAAACGCTGGCAAATACGGTTTGTTTTTCTCCAGCATCTCGTCCAGCATCGCTTTGGCCACCTTCACGGAAGGGACGAGCGGATGGCTGGCCATCGCTTGCAGTGCGATTTGCCTATCACCGGTAATGGCCGCTTGGATCGTCAATCTCTCGTACGTTTTGACAGCGGCGATCAAACCCTTGGCCTGTTCTGGCACCTTCGTAACCGGCAGCGGCAACGGCCCTTGGCCCGTGACGACGCAGTTCACTTCGATGGATGCATCCTCCGGCAGAAAATCGAGCGTCCTGCCGTTGGCGACGTTTAACGTCTGAATGTCGCGCTTATCGTTGTGCAGCGATACCATTAAGTTGACGGCTGCCTCGGAGTAATAAGCTCCTCCGCGCTGCTCCAGCTGCTTCGGCTTCTCTTGCAGATTCGGATCTTTGTACAGCTCGAACAACTCGTCCTCGACCCGTTTCACGACCTCGGCGCGGGTCCCTCCGGCCTTGAGGGAAGCCAGTTGCTCCTCCAGCATGGCATCGGTCAAATAGAAATATTTCAAATAATAGGACGGCAATCCGCCTAGGCCACGCAAAAATTCCAGATCCCATTCCGTCGCGGGAACGTTCTTGCCGGAATACTCCTCGCGCTTATCGAGAAGCTCCGTCAGCTTCTCTTCCCCGTTCACCTCGATCCGCGTGACCCAGTGCAGATGGTTTAGCCCGACGAATTCGGTGTACAGACGCTCCGGAGTCGTCTCGTACTTCTTGCTAAGCCATTTATGCAAACCGATCGGCGCGTTGCACAATCCGATGCTCTTTACTTTCGAATGGCGAGTGATCGCTTCGGTCACCATCCCGGCCGGGTTCGTGAAGTTCAGCAACCATGCGTTCGGAGCCAGTTCCTCGATGTCCTTACAGATGTCGAGCAGCACGGGAATCGTGCGCAGCGCCTTCATCATGCCTCCCGGACCCGTCGTTTCCTGCCCGATGACGCCGTACTTGTTCGGAATGTGCTCATCCCATTTCCGCGCTTCAAGCAGGCCCACGCGCATCTGCGTGGAGACGAAGTCCGCGCCTGCGATCGCTTGGCGGCGATCGAGCGTCAGATGCAGGTCGATCGGAAGGCCGGACTTTTCCACCATTCGCTTCGCCAGTGCCCCGACGATCTCGAGCTTATGCTTGCCCTCTTCGATATCGACGAGCCATAGCTCCCGGATCGGCAACTTGTCGTAGTTTTGGATAAAGCCTTCCACGATCTCCGGCGTGTAAGAGGAACCTCCGCCGATAACGGCGATTTTCAATCCTTTGGCCATCTCTTCTCCATCTCCCTGTTGTTAGATTAGCTTCTCTTCTATGCTAAACTGAATTCCGAAACGGAACGCAGACGCTCGTAGATTCGCTCCGGAAGCGGAATTCCCGTCGATTCCACCGCCAGCCACACCGCGCCGATGACCGGCTCGACTTCAAGCTTGACGAGCTTGGCCCCGGGAGCGACCGATTCGACGGTTTCCCGGATATAACGATGAACGAAGTCCCCTTCTCCCCGAGTGAGGATGCTCCCCGCCATAACGACGTCGAAGGCCTCGCCCGTCATGCGGAGCCGCTCGATGATCGCCTTCGCGGTCAAACCAAGCTCTTCGCCCTGCCGTCGCAAAATCTCTTGCGCCGTTTCGTCGCCCGAATTCGCTGCTTGGAACAGCAGCTTCGCGATGCGGATTGGCGGAGATTTGCCCTCGTCCAGATAATCGTCGAACATCGCTTGTACGCTGTCGAATCCCAGATCGTCCAGCAGCAGCTGCGTAAGCTGCGTCGGCCGCTCGCGGCCGTCCCAAGCGCGGACGACGGCACGGAAAACCTCCACGCAGAGCGAGCCGCCGCCTCCGAAATCTCCGAATAAATAAGTAAATCCGCCGCATTGATAGAATTGTCCTTCAGCATTGACTCCCGCGCCGTTCACTCCCGTGCCGCAGATCAAGACGACGCCGTACGGCCGATCCGTTCCCGCCCGCATCGCGATCATCGTATCGCAATTAATTTCGTGACGCGGAAAACCGAGCTCGGCGATCATCGGCCGCAAAATCTCGTAATCGATCTCCCTGTCGGCGCCGGCCAAACCAAAGTACGCGAACTCAATGTCGTTTTGCGTCAAGCCCGCTTGTCCCAAAGCCATCACGACCGATTCGCGAATGTTGTCTTTCGCGATTTCGTACCCGGTCTGATGATTGCCGTTGCCGCTTTGCCCTTTGCCAACGATGTTTCCTTGCTCATCGATAATTAGCGTATAGGTCTTGCTCCCGCCGCCGTCGACGCCTAAATAATATTTCACGGTCCCCACTCCCGCCTTTGGCTGCTTTTTTATATGATTCGCGCCGTGGATTCCCTAATAATCAGTTCCGGCTCGATCTGGATTGTAACCTTGCGTCTGGAGGAATCGCTCATCGCCTCAAGCAGCAGATCGACGCCCGCCGCCCCGATCTTGTCCGCCGGTTGTCGTACCGTCGTCAGCATCGGACGAAATTCCGAAGCGAATTTCTGATCGTCGAAGCCGACGATCGACATTGCCTCCGGGATGCGGATTCCCCGATTCAAGCAGGCGTCGATGACGCCCAGAGCGATGTAATCGTCCGAAGCGAACAACGCGGACGGCAACTCGCCCGAATCGATCCAGCGCATGGCGATGTCATACCCCGACGATATTTCGAACGTTCCCCGTTCGATGCGGTACGGCTTCAACCCGGCCTCCTCCATCGCGACCAGGAAACCCCGTTCCCGTTCGCGGCTGCTGAGGAACGGATCGGGTCCGGCGATATGCGCGATCCGCGTATGGCCGAGTTCGATCAAATGTTTCGTCGCCTCGTAGCCGCCTTTGAAGTTGTCCACGATAATCGAAGAAACGGAAGCATTTTGCTTCGAATTGTCGATCATGATAAACGGAATCTTCTTCCGCTTCAGTTCCATAATATATTCGTCTTCGTCCGTCGGAGACAACAGTATCACGCCGTCCACCCGGTCTTCCTGGAACAAGGAGCGATGAAACGCCTCTTTGTCGTTTCCCGTGATCGACAGTGCCAGGAAATAACCGTGGCCGGCCAATCTGTCGTTAATTTCCTTCACGACAGCGTCGAAGAAAGAATCGTGCAAGGTCGACAAGGTGAGTCCGATAATCCCCGTCTTGCCACGGGCCAGGCTGCGGGCGGAGGCGTTCGGCTGATAGTTAAGCTCCTTCATCGCCTGCAGTACCTTTTCCCTGTTCTTCTGGCGTACCGAGCTTGCATTGTTAAGCACTCTCGACACCGTGACCACGGATAACCCCGACTTTTTGGCGACATCAAAGATACTGACCTTCATCGTCATACGCTCCTGTGCAAAAAAATGAATGTTGTAGATAACGTACCATAGATGAGACGAAGAAGGGAGGTTCTGTCGAACACCTGCTTGATCTGTTCCGACGGCGCCTTCGTGATCAGAATACTCAAAAGTTAAAGCGCTTTAACTTTTTAGGTAAAAAAAGAAATACTAAAGAGTTTGATTTATGGAATCAACCCCATTCTCCCGCTCAATAAAGTTAAAGCGTTTTAACTTTTGAGAGTATTATATTACGGAATGTAAGTGATGACAATAGGGGAATTTACTCCTTCCCTCGTTGACATCCGCATGCGAACGCAAGGACAATAGAAATAGAATGGATTCAGGAGGACTGGACACCATGGGTTTGAATGGGATAGACGGACTAATTATCGATCTGGACGGCACGATATACCTCGGAGCGAAAGCCATCGACGGCGCTCGCGAGACGTTGGAGCATATCCGGTCAGTCGGCAAGAAGGTCGTGTTCCTAAGCAACAGAGGCAACTATTCCCGTAAAATGTGCCAGGATAAGCTGCGCGTTTTGGGGATTCCGGCTGCGGAAGAAGAAATCGTGCTAACTTCTACCGTGACGGCTGCTTACTTGCTGGAGCATGATCCGGATAGCCAAGCATGGCTTCTGGGAGACCCCGGATTGCGGGAGGAGTTTGTCAGCCATGGCGTCAAGCTGGCGGCCACGCCCGAAGAAGCCGATTGGCTCGTCATTACGCTGCATGAGACTTTGACGTACGCGGAGCTGAATTCCGCTTTCCGCGCTGCCCGCCACGGCGCGAAAATCATCGTCACGAACGAAGACAAGACGTTTCCCGGGGACGGGGGAGAAAACATCGACGTCGGCGGACTCATCGCCGCGATCGTCAGTACGACAGGCGCGAGCGTATCCGTCGTCGTCGGCAAGCCCTCGGCGTACATGTCGGATGCGGCCTTGCGCTCATTGCGGCTCCCCCCGGAACGCTGCCTGGTGATCGGAGACAGCCTGCATTCCGACATCGCCCTCGGCAAGCGCGCGGGCATTCGAACGGCGCTCGTGCTAAGCGGGTCGACTTCCCTCGAACAGGCGGAAGACGCGGAAGAGCGACCGGACTTCATCTGGGAATCGATTGCCGATATTCGCACCATGCTGTAACTTCTGGAGGGATGAACGATGACATTCACTGGCTGACACTCCCTCACCCGTCACTCCTCGATTTAAATACCGGCACCTCGATAGAATCCGTGCCCATACTCTTTGCGCCGTCTTTTTCCTCCGAGCCGACTTCCACGCCGATATGGAGCGGCGTGGAACGAGACACCGTCTTTTTATCGGGGACCAGATCGATCACGATCGTTCCTTTGCCGCCTCCGATCGGGGTATAGGAACGGTCTCTTGCGACTTCGATCATTGCGCGCCATCGCGAATCTGCCGACGCTGTCGTCCAAGTCGAGACGTAGTCGGCAGGTTTCGCTTCCGTATTTTCGGGATAATCGCTGACGATATCAGAAACCCGCCAGCCGAGCGGGACATAGAAGGCAACGCCTCCCCAATCCGCCGGATCCACCTCGATCCGAGCCACGATCTGTATCCGCTCGGCAGTCGCTTCATTTCCATAGACAAATACAGTGCCCTCCGCCAACGTTTGCAGATGGGCGGTATCGGCACTCACGTGAAAGCTTTCGACCTGAACGATCTTCTCGTTGACCGTCGCCGCATTGGGATTTTGCTTCGAATGCCATAGAACGGCGACCGCCACGATTACTGCGACTAATGCGAACGAAATAATGAGTCCCGTTTTCTTCTTCAAGCACCTGACCTCGCTTATAAAAACAGCTCCACCGCGGCTTCGACCGTGAATGGAGCTGTTTGGGGTTCTGGCTGTCAATTGGCCTATTTAGCTGGCTTGCAGACGGCGAATTCTTTCTTCCAGATCCGGGTGCGTAGAGAACAGCGCGCTGCGTTTTTTGCCGCTGATCTGCAAAGTGGAGACCGCGGTTTGCTGGCTGTCATTCATACGTTCTTGATAAGCTTGCAATCCGCGAAGCGCGTGAATCATCTTGTCCTTGCCAGCTAGATGCGCCCCGCCGGCATCGGCATGGAACTCGCGGTATCTGGAATACGCAAGCACGACCAAGCTTCCCAAAATGGAGAAGACGATCTGGAAGACGATCACGGCGATAAAATGAACGATCGGAGCGACTTCGTCTTTGACGAACCGGGATACCGCCCATGCGGCAATACGCGACAGGAAGACGACGAACGTATTCACAACGCCTTGCAGCAGCGTCATCGTGACCATATCTCCGTTCGCGATATGCGCGACCTCATGTCCGATAATCGCCTCGACCGCGTCTGCGTCCAATTCGTCCAACAAGCCAGTCGACACGGCGACCAGCGAACGTTTTCTCGATGGGCCGGTCGCGAACGCGTTCACTTCATTCGATTCGTAGATCCCGACCTCCGGCATATGGGTCAGCCCCGCTGCGCGGGACAAACGGTGAACCATATCGACGATCTGGCGTTCCCCGCTGGAAAGATTCCCGTTCGGGTTCAGTACATGAACGTTCATCATCCACTTGGCTACCATGCGCGAGATGGCCAGCGAGATCAAAGCCCCTGTAAACCCGACGATCGCGCTGAAAATCAGCAGCGACATAAAATCGATTCCGCCGGAGTCGTTCAGATACGACCCGACTCCGAACACGGAAAGAATGATGCCGATTGTCAGCATGACTAGCAAGTTCGTTAAAATAAACAATAGAATGCGTTTCATTGTGTCCTCCTACTATCGTTAGGTAGAATGATTTTCCATGCTCTTCCTGATTATAGCGTATTTCCTAGGCAACGCGGGTTGTTTTTTCCTCTTTTCGGCCGCTTTCGCCACGGCTTACTTACATTTACGTAACAGGCGGGCATGTCGTTTCAAAAAATTCTCGTTCGCACGTTCCCCCGACATTCGTCCCACCAAGGCACTTTTTTGGCCCTCATTCGCACCTTCCCCCGTCAACCGTCTCGCCAAGGCACTTTTTTGGCCTTGAAACGCAAAAAGGACGACCGCGTTCGGCCGCCCTTCCCATCGTTCGCCGCTATACGCGGCTGAAGCCTTCTTCTTGCAGATACTCCACCGCTTCTTCGCGAGTCTCGAAAGCCATCTCGAGATTCAACCCCGCGAACAAGTACCACATGTCGTCCTCGAACTGCAAAGAAAGCTCTTCTCCCTCAGGGTTTCGCCATTTCTCTTCCAGTCCTCCGGCCTCTTGTCCCTCGCCCAGAGACGTACCATCGTCGGACAACGAGCGGATCGAACGCTCCACAAGATCCCGAAGCTCATCCGCGCCATAATCGCGAACGTTTACGAAACCTTTGTCGTCCGTCTCGACCCCGCCGATCTCCGCCGCGTAGACGTATCCGTTGCCGTTCGGATGAAAATGAAAGCCTACATTCTTCTTATCCGTTACGCTCCCGGCGTAGTGAAAATTCACTCTGCCCAGCGACACGTCCCTGCGTTCCAACTGCGGGAAAGTCTCCATAATCGCCAGCTTTTGTTCGAAATCTAACATTGCCCAACCGCCTCGCCTATAAGTATTGCCTTGATTATATCATATCCGTCCGGCCGGTTCGGAAACCTCCGCATCCCTGGTAAACCGCGCTTCGATCTTCTTGCTGATCCACAGGGATACGCCTACGAACAGCACGACGTAGATCAATTCGAACGGACGCTCGATGAATCGCCTGAAGTCGTGTCCGATAATGGACACCGACATAACCATGATCGCCTTGCCGAATAGAATCGCGATAAAAAACGACCGAATTCGCATCTGCGCGATCGCCGCGGCAATATTGATAACCACGAACGGGCCGACCGGAAAGATACTCAGCAGAAACACGTAACTGAACGCGTTGCGGCGTATCCAGGTCAGGCTTTTCTGCACCTTCGGCTTGCGGGCGAAGCGCACGAAGTAAGGATGTCCCGCGATCCGGCGCACGATCAGGAACGTCGCCAGACATCCGGCTACGATCCCGATCCAGGAATAGAGAAAACCGAGCCACAAACCGTAAACGGCCGCGTTTACCCCGACGATTAGAATCGTGGGCAGCGGCGGCACGAACGACTTCAAGAACGTCAACGCGATTCCGGGGAAAGGACCGAAATCGCGGTAACGTTCCAATAAATTGGTCAAGTTCTCTTCTGTAATGTTGGAGAGGATGTCCGATACGATGCTCATCTTGGGGCTAGCACCTTTTCCGATTTGATGAGCCTATTATAACATTAGTCCGACTATCCGATGCCATTGCAAATCTTACAATCCTCGTACTTCGTGAACAGCCGCTTGATTTGCAGCTTCCGACCACTGGCCCCCAAACTCCCCTTACCTATCGGCATCAAGCGTATAAAGATAAAATTGAAAAATGACCGCCAACAACGATCGCGATACTGATCAAAAGAAACACTATCGTAATCAGTATAGACATTTCCTCACCTCACTAGTCGGATTTGACGGCTCACTCTAACGGAACTCAGAGCCGCTATTTCATCGAAATCCATGTTACTCAAAATCTAACGGACGTCGGAGACCTTATGGGGGTCCGAAAAGCATGAATCCAGCCTGTTTCGAGCGAATAGCGACTGTCAGTTCCGTTAGGATTCGGACCAGCGGATGTTCGGGCAAATAAGGGCTGTCAGTTCCGTTAGCCTAGGCGGGGGCGGTTCTGGCAAAATCAAAACACAAAAAAACGAGCCACTCTTACCTTCGTCAGAGATGTAAGAGCGACTCGTGTTGTATGATGAGCGTAAACAGAGGAAATCTTCGGTTGCCGACGCATTGTTCTCTCTATTATAAGTCAATCGGCCTCCCTCTGTTAATCCAACCCGGGAGCCAAAAAAACGGAGTCCCGCTAAGGGATCTCCGCTTTTTCGCCGATTAGGGCTTATTGGTCAGTTTTTCTTGTGCGAGCCGAATCATTTCCCGTACCATCGAGCCGCCGATCTTGCCGCCGACCATTCCGGCTTCCTCCGTCGTCAGCTTGCCGTTATTTCCCCGTTGCAGGGGTACGCCGAGATCCTCCGCGACCTCGTACTTCACGTCGTCAGGCCTCGCCGGATCGACCGAATAGCCCTCCTTGCGCATGACGTCCGCCTTTAACGCGGTAACGCCTTCTTCCGCGCCCGGTATGACCAGCTTCCTCCTTCTTGCCATCTCCATGCTCGCCTCCGTTCGTTTCATTGGTAACCAAGGCGATAATTAGACTTTCCTATCTTTCGCGGATTTATCCGAATCCGTCTATTGTTCGCTTTCCGTCATCCACTGCTCGTATAGTCGATCCAGCCTTTCCCGAAGAATCTCCAACTCAACAACGCCGACGTCGCAGTCCGCCAATCGCCGTTCCAACACTGCAATCTCCGCCTCCAGCCGCTCCCCGAGTGGGGCAGCAACTTCGCTTCGTGAATCAGAGGCCTTCCGACGGCTCTGACTCGGGCTGGAAACCCGCTCCTTTCGAGGTTTCGGCTTATCCGTACTCTTGGCCTTATACTCGTCGAAGTCGCCCAAGTATACATGGATGCTTCCGCGGTCGAGCTCCCATATTTTCCGCGCGAGCCGGTTGATCAAGTACCTATCGTGGGTGACCGCGAGAATCGTGCCCGGGAATTCCTCCAAACTTTCCTCCAACGCTTCGCGCGACGCGATATCCATATGATTCGTCGGTTCGTCCAGAATCAGCAGGTTCGGTTTCTTCAGCACGAGCAAAGCGAGCCGCAGTCGGGTCCATTCCCCTCCGGACAACAGGCTCACGGGCTTGAACACTTCCGCGCCATAGAACAGATAGGCGGCCAATCGCGATCTTGCCTCCCCTTCCTCCATGCCGGCCTCCTGACGGAAATATTCAAGGACTGACTGTTTGGGATCGCCGGGATACTCTTGTTGGGCCAAGTAACCGACTTCCACCCTTGAACCGAGCGTCATTTCCCCTTCATCCGCAGACGTCTCCCCGAGGATTAGCTTCAACAGCGTCGATTTGCCGGAGCCGTTCGGCCCGATCAGCATGACCTTTTCCCCGTATTCAAGCTTACCGGAAGCTCTGTCCAACACGATGCTTTCCCCGTACCGCTTGCTTACGCCTTCGAAAGAGACGACTTGTTTCCCCGACCGATCGGACGGCTTCAGTTCGAACTCGGCTTCTTTGCGATCAATCGCGGGACGCTTCAGCTTCTCCATCCGGTCAAGCGCCTTCTGCATGGATGCCGCCCTGCGGAAAAACTTTCCGTTATCGCCGATCCTGCCCCATTCCATCAATCTCGCGATGGTCTCGCGCATTTTCTTGATTTTCTTCTGCTGTTCCTGGTAATCGGCGAATTCCTGAAGCAGAAGCTCTTCCTTCTCCTTCACATACTTCGAATAGTTCGCGTGGAATACCGTCGATTCACCGTCTTCGAGTTCAACGATCTTGGTCACGACGCGGTCTAGAAAATATCGATCATGAGAGACAATCAGGCAAGCTCCGTCATATTTCGTTAGAAATTCCTCTAACCACTCGACGCCGCGCATGTCCAGATGGTTGGTCGGCTCGTCGAGCAACAACAGCTCGGGCTTGCGGATCAGCTGCGAAGCCAACCCGACTTTGGTCTTCTCTCCCCCAGAGAGCGACGCGTAATCCCGTCCGTACCAGTCCCGAGCAATGCCCAAGCCTCCGGCAACCTGATCGATGCGGGCGTCAAGCTCGTAACCACCTTCCCGCTCGAAAAACTCCTGCAGCGCGGAATAGCGCTTGAGCAGCGTCTCCAGCCTCTCGGGCCGAACGGACGCGTCCGACATTCCCGCTTCAAGCTTGGCCATCTCCGTCCGGCAGTCGAACAAATCTTTCAACCCGAGAGCAAGTACATCATAGATGGTGTGGGGCTCGTCGCTGACAGGGATTTGCGCCAAATACCCGATCCGTGCCTCCTTGCGTACGGTTAGCAGCCCTTCATCGGGCGTATCGATTTTAGCGATCAGGCGCATCAGAGTCGTTTTGCCGCTTCCGTTGCGGCCGACTAACCCGGCCTTCTCCCCGTGATGAAGCTCGAAAGTGACGTTCTCGAGCACAAGCTGGGCGGTATTATATTTTTTAACGTTTTGGCAATTGATCGTTAACATGAGGGTTCCTCCTATTGAAGGTCCTCCACCTTGCTTTGGAAAATATAAAAAGAGCGTAGGGAAAAATTCCCTACGCCCTGTGTTCATCCGTTCAGGTCAAGGTAGGAGCCTTTTCGCGAGTTGTGAAATCGTATGGTCGTTAATGGACAGACTTCTCCCGTCTGAACGCAAACCATGAACGATGCCGGCCATTGCCAAGGGCAACCGGCTAACTTGGTTATTCACGAACTCTCGGTTCATCCTACCTTCACCTCCTCTAATCAATTATCCCAACGATAACATGGCTGCCTCGCATGAAGCAAGCCCCTAAGCGAACTTCTTACAGCTCGGACGGTTCTTGGCCGCGATTCGGCTCGTCGGTTTCCACGTACCGTCTGAGGGCGTCGAGCTTGTTCTCCCAGAACCGCTCATAGAAGGCCAGCCAGCTCTTGAGCTCCCGAAGAGGGTCCGCATCCATCCGGTAACGCGTTTCCCTGCCGACCTTCCGCTCCTTGACCAGCCCGGCGTCCGCCAGGATGCGAAGATGCTTAGAGACCGCGGGTCGGGTCATCGGAAAATGGCTGCTGATCGCGTTCACCGGCATCTCCCCGTCGACAAGCAGGCGAAGCAGCCCGCGGCGGGTCGGGTCCGCAATCGCCTGAAATACGTCGTGCTTCTGCTCGGCGGCAGCGGCATTATCTCTCGACATATTCGCCCAGCTTCCGCACCATTCCGATCCAGCCGCCGTTCATATTCTCGCGTACGACCGCATGCGGTTGTCCGAATTCCGTTACCCCTTCCGCGGACCAACCGCTATGAATGAGCGTGAATTCGGTTTGGTCGCCTTGACGGATAAGTTCGAACGTCAACGTCCAGTCCTTGCCCCAGTTAAAAGAAAGACGGTTAGGCGGGTCGATCTCGGTCACCTTGCACGGGGACTTCCCGAAAGGTCCCGCTTCCAGATGGAACTCATGTCCGACGACCGGCTCGAAGTCGTTCGGCATAAACCATGCCGCGATTCCTTCCGAAGTGGAGACGGCGGCCCACACTTTCTCGATCGGCGCATTGTAGATTTGGGTTTGGCGAATGTCGGGCAGCTTGGCGTTCATCGTATCGCTCATGTTGTGTCCTCCTCAAATTACGAAACCATTTGGTTTCCTTTTCTGATTCGTATTATAGGATACTTTTTGGTTTCACGTCAAGCCTTGTACCCTTCACCCGCTCCGCCAATACTTTCCTCATGAACATCCAACTGAGCAAGGGCGAGCTTCCTACGGAAAGAAGCAGCCAATTCATAACGGCCGGCGCTTTGCTGACGGATATCGTGCACATAAAGACCGTCATACCGATAATTCTTCCAACGTTCAGAGCGAGTTCGCGAGCGACGACGAACTCCACCCGTCTCTGTACGCTGTCTTCATCCCGACCGATGAGATCGAATACGGTAGAAGTCATGGGCAGCAGATATAGGGGAAAAAATAAAGCGGCGCTGACGCCGAAAGCGAGCAAAGTCGCATAGCTAAGACCGGCGAAGAGAGGAAGTATGGCCGCAACGAGAGCAATTGCGCCTACCAGCATCCCCCGATTCCGCCACTCCGGCTTCAGCCATTTGCCCGCGATCAGGAAGCTGACGAATCCGACGGCAGACGTAACCAACATGAAATTGCCCAGCTTCATTTCGCTTCCGGTCTGCACGTAGATCAGCACCCCGATAATGACGCCGAAGACGCTCTCCCGGATGCCTTGGGACGCTAGCCCGCCCAATACCGCCCGCCAGGAGGTGCCTGAGTCTTTCAACAACCCGATTGGCCAGCGCCAATCGTAGTTCCCCTTCGTTCTACGATTGCGAAGAAAGAAGCTAACCGCGATACCTGCCACGAAAATGCAAAACGAAAGGATAAAGATTATCCGGTAGCCGGCATTGCCGCCAAGCCTCGAGATGAGAAAACCCGAGCTCCAAGGAACGATGATCCCGACCAGAGACCCGATCGTCCCCGTCCAGCCGTTAAACCTATCCCTGTTATCCGGCTCCGTCACTTCGAAATACACGACGTTAAAAGCGAGCCAGAATAGCCCCATCGCCATTCCCTGTATGAGCCCCAATAGCCATATGTAGTGAACCGCATTCCCTTTCAGAAGCAAGACAATGGCGTAGAAAACGGCGGATATTCCGATCCCGAGCCGCAACAGGATCATTTTGTTGCCTTCCTTCGCCGCGTTTCCTGCGATCCAGAACGTCAGCCCCATCGCAACGTGCGTGATCAGCGTGAACCATCCGAGTCGTATGTAATCGTTGCTGGCTTTCCAGATGTAAATTCCGAAGTAAGTTCCGGACAACGCCCCGGCCGTAATGAAAAGCCCGTTAACCGCAAGCAACAACCGCGTCTGCCCGTCAAATGCCCCCGCTTGTCGATGTTGTAGGCGAGTTGTCATGATCAGCTCCTCCGAAACGAAAAAATCGAAATCCCGTTATAACCTGCCCCAAAAAGACGCAAAGAAACCCCCGAAACGTTCGTTTCGGGGGTTTCTCAGCCCGATCATGCTTCCGCTCCGAATCTGCCGCGGAACCATTCTGCAGCCGCGCCCGCTTCCGATGGAGTCAGACGATGGCCGGACCGTTCCCAATGCGTCTCTACGGCGGCCCCTGCTTTCGCCAACAGCCCTCGAAGCTCCTCCGTCTCTTCTGGCGTGCAGATCGGGTCGTTCTCGCCTGCGCCGATGAAGACCGGTAAGCCAGTCAACTCTGGCAGGTTCACGCCCCGAATAGGCACCATCGGATGATGGAGAACCGCCCCTTTCAGCGAATTCGCATAATGGAACAGAAGACTTCCGGCAATGTTTGCACCGTTGGAATAGCCGACCGCCACGATGTTATGGCGATCGAATCCGTATTCCTCCGAAGCCTTATCCAAGAAGCCGTGAAGCTCCTTCGTACGGAAGACAAGGTCTTCGAGATCGAAGACGCCTTCGGCTATGCGGCGGAAAAACCTCGGCATTCCGTTCTCGAGCACATTACCTCTTACGCTCAGAACCGAAGACTTGGGAGAAATCATCTCCGCCAGCGGAAGCAAATCCTGCTCGGTGCCGCCGGTTCCGTGCAAGAGCAGCAGAACCGGCGCCTTCGAATCGGAGCCTTGCTTAAAGATATGTTTCATTCCATATCCTCCTTCAGCACGCGCACCTCGATCGGAGGCAATCCTTGCTCGATCTGAGCGCGATGCGGCTCGAACCAATCCGGCAGCATCAGCTTTTCGCCCATCGTTTCGGCAGGCTCGTCGTGTGCGAATCCCGGAGGATCGGTTGCGATCTCGAACAAGATTCCGCCTTCTTCCCGGAAGTAGATCGCGTTAAAGTATTGACGGTCGATGAACGGAGTTGGTTGGAAGCCGTTCTCTTCGACGAGGCTTCTCCAACGGGCATGATCTTCGTCGTCGGCAGCACGCCATGCGATATGATGAACCGTTCCGGCTCCGCCATGTCCCGGCTCCATCGGGTCGATGTTGACGTCGATGACGTTGCCCAGATCGCCAGATGCCAAGTAGCGTGCAAAACCGCCTTCTTCGGCGATTTTCTCCAGCCCCATGACATTTTGGAGCACCGATGCGGTCCGTTCCGGAGCTGAGCTGAAGAGCACCGCTCCGCCGAATCCTTTGATCGCTTTGTCGGTGGGCACTCCTCCGAACGTCCAGTTGCTTGCCCGACCCGCTTCGCGTTCAGCCAGTTCGATTCTGAGGCCGTCGGGATCTTCCAGTTGCAGGAATCTCTCGCTGAAGCGGCTAATCTCAGTCGTCGCAATGCCAAATATCTCGAAGCGCGCTTTCCAGAAGTCCAAGCTGCCCGTTGGAACGGCATAGGTCGTAATCCCGACTTGACCGCCGCCGATGCGGCCCTTGCGCGAAGTCGGCCATGGAAAGAAAGTAATGACAGTACCCGGACTGCCTGCATCATTGCCGAAGTAGAGGTGGTACACTTCAGGCGCGTCGAAGTTGATCGTTTTTTTGACTAATCTTAATCCCAACACCCCCGAATAAAAATCGACGGTTGCTTGAGCGTGACGTACGAAAGCCGTTACGTGATGAATGCCAGTTGTTCTTTGACTCATTGTAATCCTCTCCTTTGCCTAGGTTATTATATACAAAATTAAGAGTCTTTATTTTAAGATATGTGGCAAAAAAAATGTCTCAATGGGGCTTGCAGCGGAGAGCTTTAGCCCTCGGCTATTTAAAGCTCTCTTCGGCGTATTTGCCCAACTTCTTCAGCAGATGGCTTGCGGCTTGCTTCTCTTCGTCGTTTAAACCGCCTACCGCGCGACGAATGACTTCGACATGCTCCGGAAATACGTCATCGATGAGCTTACGGCCGGCATCGGTGATGTCCGCATATACGAGGCGCCTGTCCTCGGTGCAATCCCTGCGCTTAACGTAGCCTTTCTTCTCCAACTTATCCACGACGTACGTAATGTTGCCGCTGCTCATGAGCACCTTGCCGCCAATCTGTTGCAGAGGCTGCGATCCTTTATGGTACAGCAGTTCAAGGACGCCGAACTCGGTCCGGTTTAATCCGTATCTCTTAATATCGCGATCGGCATGCGCATTCACCCATTGGCTTGCGCGGCTAAGCGCGATGAACAGATCGAGCGAAACATCTTTTTGCGGATCGGACATTTCTCTTGCCCCTCCTTATCGATAGCGAACGATTATCTCAATTTGTTTTATCTTGATTTTAAGATAATACAATTTGGATGGATTGTCAACGCCTTTTCGCCAAGAAAAAGCCGTTAGGGAAGATCGTCCTGTGTAGAGATGTTTTTCATCGTATTTGCTCCTAACCTGCGCCACACGAAGCGGAGGTACGATGTTTTTTATCGCTAATCATTCCGAGAGCGAGAAAAAAGTGACGACTCACCTCTAATAGCAATGTTTTTCATCGTACTTGCTCCCAACTCGTGCCTCGAGAGGTGAAAATACGATGTTTCTCATCGCTAATCATCCCTAACAGGCAGGCACCACTTCCATAAACAAAAAAACCGACACGCGGCAATCGCGGTCGGTCTCTTCATGTGTTAACCCGGAAAATCGGCCAGATCGTTCAGCCGAATCAGAAACAAACCAACCGGCAGAATAAACAAGACGATCGACGGAAACGTCAGCTTCAGCGAATCTTTCACCCGCACGTGAACCAGAATGCCGCCCAGCATCGTAACGGCTAGCCACAACGCCCCGGCCGAAGCCCAACTTGGCTCCCAGTAGCCGACAACCAAAGCGGCAGCCCCTACGACCTCGACAAGACCGGTTACGATCCGAAACCATTGCGGCAGCTTCCAGTGGTTGAAGTTGTCGACGTGCATTTTCGCCCCCGCCAGCTTGGATAACCCCGCTCCCAGAAACGCCAGGCCGAGAATAGCTTGCAATACCGCGGATAAAATATTCATCCCCAATTTCCTCCTCGTGATCAATATACTGAGCCCGATATAAGCACAGTAAGTCCAATAATAAGGTGCAGCCAACAGCAAAGTTAACTGCACCCAATCTAAGCACATATTATAACGATCTCGCGAGGAAGTCAATCGTGTATCCTTCAAGATATTCGAGCGTCCGACGATCGACGGTGTCCATGATCTCGACTAACGCATGATCCAATGTTTCATTCTTGCCAGGTTCGCCGTCGCATGACGATTTGGCCGAGTCGCAATCCGGCTGTTCTCCCTGTTCCGTCCCGTCACAGCTTACCGCCGTATACACGTCCGCAAGCGTAATCCGTTCCGCCGGTTTTTTCAGGCTGTAGCCGCCATCCCTGCCTTCCCTGGCTTCTACGAGCCCCGACTGGGCCAGCTTGGAAAGAACTCTCCTCATGAATGTCGCATGAGAGTTCACTTGATCCGCGATGGCCGCGCTCGACAAGCTGCATCCACTGCGCGCGAGCCATACCAGAATATGAACCGCTACCGCGAACCGCGGAGGACCGATTTGGTTACCACGACCAGAAGCGCCCATGAAGATCACCTCCTATCGGTCTATTGTACCCTCGGTCTTCCGCGTTTCGCAACCAAGGCCAGTCGCAAACGAACGTATTCAGCATCATCCGTGTATGGCGTTATACAGACAAACTCGTTTCCCGGCTCTTGCTGGCCGCGTCCACTTCCGATCCCGTTCTAGATCTGAACAAGTATTTTTTTCCCATCCAGCGACGTAACACAATTACGCCCCGCACCCATTCGTCGGCGATCATGCTGCAGTAAATTCCGATAAGCCCCCAACCCGCGTGAATGCCCAACAAGTAGGAGCCTCCCGTAGCGACGATAGACATGGAGACAATTCCAACGATCATCGTAAACCGGGTATCCCCCACCGCATTTAACGAGTTGTTCAAAGTCATATTCATGACCTTGCCGGGCTGCAGCAGCAGGTTCAGCGCAAGCAAGGAAGTGCCGATCGCCACGATTTCCGGATCTTTCGTGAACATGCCAAGCAAGGAACTCCCCGCGAAAAACAACACCGAAGCGTTGACCATGACGAGCGCAAGCCCGATGCCAAGCCCGCGGAAGGCTCCCCGATAAGCTTCCTCGTTCTTGCCGGCACCATATAGATGTGCGACTTGAATCTGGAGAGCTATCGCGATCGCATAGCCGAGCATGAAACAGAACGATTCCATCGAATTCATATACGTTCGGGCCGCTAATTCCTTAGCGCCTAATATCGAGATAAATGCATAGATCGTAAGCTGCGAGAAAACCCACCCACACATGTTAATGCCAAGCGGCCACCCGATATTTAAAATCTCCCGCAGCAGCTTCGGTTTAAAAATCCAGAAGTCAGCGAACCGAATCTTCCGTTCGAACGAGTTCATGAAAATATAGAAGAGCAGCACAACCGCGATCAGTCTGCTGACGTTGCCGGAGACGGTCACCCCGAACAGGCCCCATTCCGGAAATCCGAACAAGCCGAATATCAGTACGTAGTTCATGCCGATATGGATCAGGTTCATGGCAATTCCGATCACCATCGGCGCTTTCGTGTTGCCCGTATTGCGGATCGCGGTGCTAAGCGCGGCAATCAACGAGGTCAGCACTATTCCGCCCCCGAACAAGGAAACGTAAGTCTCCCAGAGCGGCAGCAATTCATCGGAGACGTGCAGCATGCCCGCCAAAGCGCGTGGCTGCGTATAGAGCAGAATGCTGATTCCGAGTCCGATCACCGCGCATATCGTCACGCCCATGGTCGCGATCGACCGGGCGTCTTCTCCCCGCTTGGCCCCGAGCTTCTGGGCGATCAGAATGCCCGCGCCCCCGGATATCGTGACGAAAAGAGTCATGAGTGCGTTAAACAACTGTCCCGATAACCCGACCACAGCGACCGCATTATCCGAAATCCGGCTGACCATGATCGTATCGACGGTGCCCAGCAACGATTGAAGCAGCAATTCTATAAAGATAGGCCAGGCCAGCGCCCATAGACCGAAATTCGTTTTTTTCGATTTCACGATTCCAACTCCCGATGCTTTGGCTATTCCAGCTTGGTTGTTTATATAATCGACTTCTGACACAAAACACATTATAGTAGGAATCACATACGCAATGTGTCAGTTTTCAAACCGATTCTTTCATTTTTCAAACTTCGACAACGAGGATGTGGCGGGATGGAATTGCTCGAATTCAACGTGCCCCCGATGCTCCATTACATCTCAAGCGGGCATACGGAATTTGCTGTCGGAGACCGACACCTCAGCAGGCGCAACATTCGCGTATTCGATCTGCTTGCGGTCACGCACGGCTGCATCTATATCAGAGAAGAGGACCGGCATTACGAAGTATCGGCGGGAAACGTACTCATCCTTCGCCCTGACGTCTCCCATTATGCGACGGAAGGGTGCCGGTCCAAAACGGGCCATTATTGGCTGCATTTCCAGACGACTGGCGCCTGGCAAGCTACGAATGCATTCCCGCCTAGAAGAGCACCTGAGTCTTCCGACGTCTGGGATGAATCGCGCAACTTCTTCGCCAGCACCTCCTCCCTCGTACTCCCTCAATATACCAAGCTGGTTCAACCGGGAAAGTTCTGGGAACTGATAGATAGGATTAACGAACTGACTCCAGAAGCGCATCTGAATGCATCCCGCCTACAGCAGCAATTTATTTTCCAGGAAGTCATTCGCCATCTATCCGTCGGCATCGAATCCGAACCCTTGACCCCGGCATCCGCGTGCGCCGAACAAGCAGCCGCTTATTTGCGCGCCCGCTTCCGGGAGGAGATCACCGCCCGATCGTTGGGTGAAGCGCTCAACTTCCACCCCGTGTACATCGCGCGCTGCATGCAGAAAGAGTATGGCCTGTCCCCGATGTCCTATCTGCTTAGGTATCGAATCGAACAAAGCAAGCTGCTGCTGATGCAAACCGATTATTCGATCGCGCGAATCGCGGAGGAAGTCGGCTTTAACCAAACGGCTTATTTCAGTTCCTGTTTTCAGAAAATCGAGGGCATATCCCCGCGGCATTACCGGCAAAGGTTCTCCCAAGGATAATAATCAGACATGTGAATCATAGAGGGTTCATAAGTTACTAACATATTTATCTTTTCGATCGAGAGGAGCTGTCTTCGCTGATGGATCATTCGCCTCGCGCGACCGATCGACACGGTTATATCCCTCAACCGATACGCAAGGACGGAGCCGGAGCGACCGACACCGGCCCCCGCGACATCATGCGCGACCTGGAAAACCCCGACATGTTCGTTCCGCCCGCAACGGATGCCGGAATGCTTTCTAATTTGAAGTTTTCCTTTTCCGACGCACATATGCAACTGAACCATGGCGGGTGGTCCCGGGAGGTGACCGTTCGGGAGCTGCCGATCGCGACGACGCTAGCCGGCGTGAATATGAGATTGACGCCCGGAGGCGTCCGGGAGATGCACTGGCATCAGCAGGTCGAGTGGTCCTTTATGATCTCGGGGCACGCGCGGATTACCGCCGTTGATCAAGACGGTCGCAACTTCATCGCCGACGTCGATCCCGGTGACCTATGGTACTTTCCTCCGGGAATTCCCCATTCGATTCAAGGGCTGGCCGATGGCTGCGAGTTTCTGCTTGTCTTCGACGACGGACACTTTTCCGATTTGAACACCCTTTCTCTCTCGGATTGGTTCGCCCATACGCCTCGGGACGTTCTCTCCGCGAACTTCGGCGTACCGGAAAGCGCGTTCGCTTTCCTCCCGGACAAACAACGCTATATATATCAGGACAACGTACCCGGTCCGATCGACAGCCAAGCCGTCCCCGATCCTCAAGGATCGGTTCCCCTTGCCATGACTTATCGATTGCTCGCCCAAGAGCCCATCGTCACTCCGGGCGGTTCCGTGCGGATCGTCGATTCCCGCAATTTCCCCATCTCCACCGGCATCGCCGCTGCGCTCGTCGAGGTCAAACCGGGCGCCATGAGGGAAATGCACTGGCATCCCAATAACGACGAATGGCAGTATTATTTGTCCGGCACAGCCCGAATGACCGTGTTCGCGGGCCAAGGCGCGGCGCGCACATTCAACTATCGCGCGGGCGACGTCGGCTACGTGCCGTTCGCGTTCGGCCATTACATCCAGAACACCGGCAATACGAGCGTATGGTTCCTGGAGATGTTCAAGAGCAACCGCTTCGCCGACGTCTCGCTGAACCAGTGGATGGCACTGACGCCTTATCCGCTCGTCGCGAACAATCTCCATGTCGGACCGCCGCTCATGAACGCGCTTCGCAAGGAGAAATGGCCGGTCGTCAAATATCCGCAGCCTTATAGAGACGGATAGACCGAGCTGCCCCTTCGCTAATTTGGGGATTAGAACGATTATGCATGAATTTTCATATACAATTTCGGGTCAAATCTCCATTTGACCAATTCTGTATGAAATTTCATATATAATTTCTTCCTTCGCCTCCTTGGCTATCATTTCTAAATGAAATTTCATATACAATCGGCGAATTCGGCGTGTGAGCGGCGCATTATGTATGATTATTCGTATATATTCCCGGGAACTAATATAGCGGTGTCTAGTGGCCGGAGTTTAGATGGCTCGCGAGCTGTATGTAAGTATCGGCCTTCAGGTATCCAACGAGTACCGCTCCCATATAACGATGTATAACATCGCTATTCTACTTGCTGGTCGTTTTTTACCGTAATAGCGATATACTTCATCGTTGTTCGTCGGAAACTTGTTCTTTGACCGCGACGATCCAGTTAAGTACGATGTTTTGGATCGTTAATCGCTCAGCCATTACTCCGATTTCAACAATAGCGATGATTTCTAACGTTATTCGATGCTGGCGGGTCGATAAAAAAAGCGGTCGGACAGGTTTTATCCTGTTCGACCGCTTAGTTATTCATCTACCGAGGCTCCTCAGCCCGAGCGCAGCCGAGTTTCCCCGCTCCAGTAAGCAAGCTCGCACCGGGAACCAAGGGGCATAAGCTCCGATAGGTACCTGTGCATCAATTCTTTCTCAATGTCCGTCAAGCTTGTCGTTGAATGGACGATAAAATGAAGAATGCCCGTATTGAAATCGTATCTGCTGAACGCTAATCCTCCGCTCCCCAGCATCTCGTTCATGACGTCTACGACGCCGTCTGGGTCCAAATCCCGCCGCATCGCCGCCTGCACGATCCTCTCCGGAACCTCGAACTCCCTCGGCACGCCGTCTTCTTGCAATTCCGAGTAGGGTTTGACGCGATAACAAACGTAAGGGGCCAGATAACTCTCCGCGAAAGCAGCCAATGCAGCGGCATCCTCTTCCAGGAGTACGAGATCCTCGTTCCAAGCGTAGAGGGTCGCTTTATTTGTACCGGACGTGTGGATTCTGACATATCGAATTTGCGGATTGTGCTGCTGTACTAGATGTTCGGACAACAAACGCGTACCCATCCCGATCGCCTCCCTGATTGTCTCATGGGGACTCGCCAAATGATTGCGCTTACATAAATTGTATTCCTTAAAGCATATTCCGTCTATGGCAAATTCAGAATGACCGACGCTAGGTTTTATACTCGCGCAAAACTTTGGTAAGATATTCTCAAGGAGCTGATTGATACCGTGAAAAACGAGATTATTGAAAGATTCACAACGTACGTTAAGGTTGATACGCAATCCGACGAAAACGTCCAGAGCTGTCCAACGTCGGAAGGACAGTTGACACTTGGCCGGATGCTCGTCGAGGAACTGAAAAGCATCGGAATGCAGGATGTCACGATGGACGACAACGGTTACGTCATGGCCACGTTGCCCGCCAACACGGATAAGGATGTGCCGACGATCGGCTTCCTCGCCCACTTGGATACAGCGACCGATTTTACCGGCAAAGACGTGAAACCGCAGATCGTTGAAAATTACGACGGCGGGGACATCGTACTGAACGAAGCGCAGCGGATCGTGCTGTCTCCGAGGGATTTTCCTGAATTGGCGGAGTACAAGGGACACACGTTGATTACGACGGATGGGACAACACTTCTAGGGGCCGACGACAAAGCCGGCATGACCGAGATCATGACCGCGATGGCTTATCTGATCAAGCACCCCGAGATCAAGCATGGACGGATCCGGGTCGCGTTCACGCCGGACGAAGAAATCGGCAGAGGACCTCATCGCTTCGACGTAGGCGCCTTCGACGCAAGCTATGCCTATACGATGGACGGAGGTCCGCTCGGCGAGCTCCAGTACGAAAGCTTTAACGCCGCCGCGGCTCGAATTACATGCACGGGCAAGATCGTGCATCCCGGCACTGCGAAAGGCAAAATGGTCAACTCCGCGAAGATCGCGTTAGAGATTCAAAACAAGCTACCCGTCCAAGAAGCGCCTGAATTCACGGAAGATTACGAGGGATTCTTTCACCTGATTTCCGTTCACGGCGATGTCGAAGAAACGAAACTTAACTATCTGGTCCGGGATTTCGACCGCGAGCGGTTTAACGGAAGAAAAGCCCTTCTCACGGCGATCGTGGAAGAGCTTCAAGAGAAGTATGGGAAAGAACGGATCGTGCTGGAGATCAAGGATCAATATTACAATATGCGCGAGAAAATTGAGCCGGTTATCGAGATCGTCGACATCGCCAAACTAGCGATGAACAACCTCGGCATCGAGCCGATCGTTCGTCCGATCCGCGGAGGAACGGACGGTTCTCAGCTTAGCTATATGGGACTGCCGACTCCGAATATTTTCACGGGCGGCGAGAATTACCACGGCCGTTACGAGTACGTATCCGTCGACAACATGATCAAGGCGACGAACGTCATTCTCGAGATCGTCAAGCTTTTCGAGCAGAAATCGGCTTAACCGGAGGGTGATAACGGTAGACGTCGAGGTCGATCAAGCCGTTCAGGCCGAACTCGACCCCTTCGTTTTCCAGATAGAGCTTCTGCATATAGCGCCCTTCCCCTTCCTGGATCGCGATCTCCCCTTTCGCGTTCACGACTCTGTGCCAAGGCAGGCCGTGCTTCTCGCTCAGCGAGTGCAAGATCCGTACGACTTGCCTGGCTCCTCTGGGACTGCCCGCATTTTCCGCGACTTGTCCGTAAGTCATCACGTTTCCTTCCGGTATTCCCTTGATCACTTCGATGACCCGTTCCGTAAAGGGCTGCATCCGTTCACATCGCCTTTCCTCGCCAGTTTTTTGTGCCTTTTCCAAACCTCCCTTATGACCGCCACCAAGCAATCGTAGGAAGCTTCGGCTCTCCGATGCGGACCGTCTCGCCGATTCTAGGCGTCGCCAACATCGCATGAAGTTTCTCAGCCGCCTTCACCGCCCGTTCGACGGGATCTGTCCAGTCATGCAGTGCCAGCGTAAACGCGCCCCAATGGATCGGGATCATCGTTTTTCCGCGAACGTCGATGTGGGCTTGTACGGTTTGTTCCGGCATCATATGAATAGCGGCCCACCGTTCGTCATACTGTCCGCATTCCATCAAAGTGAGATCGAACGGTCCGAACTTGTCCCCGATTTCTTTGAAATGAGGTCCGTAACCGCTATCCCCGCTAAAATAAATGTTGGCCTGCTTGCCGGAGATCACCCATGAACACCATAAAGTCGAGTTCCGGGTACCGATATTCCTGCCGGAGAAGTGGCGCGCTGGCGCGCACGTCAGCTTGATTCCTTCGAAGACCAGCTCGTCCCACCAATCGTGCTCCGTAATGATAGCCGGTTCCACTCCCCATCGCTCCAGATGCGCGGCGACGCCAAGAGGGACAATAAACCGCCTGACTTTATGCTTTAATTGCTTGATCGTGTCGTAATCCAGATGATCGTAGTGATCGTGCGACAACACCACCGCGTCTATTGGAGGGAGCTTATCGATCTCAAGAGGCAATCTTTGGCTGTAGCGACGTCCGCCGAATATCGGGAACGGCGAAGGCGTCGGACCCAACATTGGATCCAGGAAAAGCGTTTTGCCGTCCAATCCTAGTAGAACGGCTGAATGGCCGAACCAAGTGACTGAAGCTTGATCTTCCGCGCTGCCCAACTGGTCGGCAGTGATCGCAGAGACGGGGATCGGCGCGTCCGGTTTGCCGCGGGGATTGCCTTTGGCGAACTCGATCAACGACTTGATCATCATGCCCATGCTCATGCTCATATCCGTGGGAATCTGGTTCACGAACGTCCTCTTGAGCCGATTGGGGGATTCGCCGATCCGAAGCTTGCTCTGCTTGGAAGCTTTGCCCCCGAGCGGGGGATAATAACTAATTATAAGAAGTACGGCCGCAATCACGATGACAACCGAAAGCGCAATCCACATGATGATCTCCTCTTCTCCGAGCCTTGTCGGTTACGAATCTATTGATGTTGAATGGTACCCGTTGCATTATCGTAACCCGAAATTGCTCGGAAATCCAATCGGAGGAGAGGGCATCTAATTTCGCATCAACTCTCTCGCCAACCTGAACGCGGAACCGATCCGCGACCTTCCCCCATGTTCACGGACGTACGAATAGTCCGTCAGCATGACCCCTGCGTCCTTCAGCGCAAAAGAGAAGTCATCGTCCAGCATAAGCTGGTACTCCCACACTCGTTTCCGCCAATGCGGAACCTGTTCGAGCATGCGGGCATCCTCGATGGCCGGATGAATGTACGTTTCGCTGATTCCTTCCGGAAGGACGTACAGCTTCCCGATCATTTCCCGCTTGAACTGATCGTAGGTCTCTCCCTCCCGCATGTGAAACGGGTGGGACAACAAGTAATCGGGAATCGCGACTCCCATTATTCCGGCAAGTGCCGAAGCTTTGGCCGCGGCCCGTTCGACGCCCGGGATATCTGATAACAGCGGGTCTCCGGGATACACCTTGCGAAACAGGCGAAACGGCAGATTCCGCTTGGCGCACAGCCGCAACGCTTGAGGAATAAAGCTGCGGCCGGTCGCCGTTCCGTATAAGCTGCCCATATGATTGTCGGCATGCGATAGCCTGATGCCCGCTCTCGCCGCCTTCTCATATTGCGCGTCCAGCTCCCTAACGACCGCGGCGGCGTCAGCCCTGAGTTCGAATTCCTCGACCGTCCTCGGCATATGTCCGCTCTCGTCGTGAAGCGACGGATGACCGGTCACGCTCCGCCAGCGAACCGCGTCGAACTCGCTCGTGAGCGCCAGGTGCAGCCCGACGTTGTCCCGCCCTTTGCGGGCGCACCATTCCGCCGCTTCCTCGAAACCGGGCGCGGGGGCCATGATCGTCGCCGAAGAGACGCGCCGTTCCTCGAGCAAATGTATAATCGCCCGGTTCATCGGCGGACTCTGGCCAAAATCGTCGCAGTTGATAATCAGATATTTAAGACTCATGCTCCGGTTTCCTTTCAATTTTTACGAATAATGAGATTACGATGGAGATGATCAGGAGGATTAGCGGGACTGCACTGATCAGATAGCGGAAGGTGGACTCCGGGTCTGGCCCCGGATTGTCCCCGCTCTCGTAACCGAAGATGACGCCGACGATCAGGAAAGCCAGTGCGGAGATCAGCCCGCTTGACCGAACGATAAAGCCGCTGACCGCCGTATAGACACCTTCGCGGCGGCTCCCTGTCTTGAGCGCGTCCTGGTCGATGATTCGGCTGTTTACCATCGGCGGGGATACGAGAAATCCAGCCAAGCCGAAGCCGACGATCACTCCCGCCGCGATTCCGCTTGCCAGGTTGGTTCCGAACCCCAGCGGAATAACCGATAGCGCGTAGGCGACGAACGACCATCTCCATCCCTTGACCGGATCGATCTTGCGCAGTAGCCAATACCAGACCCCGACAAGCGGAATGACCGAGACGAACACGGACGCGAGCAGAATCGTATTTTGGTCTTCCGGAATCTTCAGCACGTATTTGGCGTAAAAAGGAATCGTCGCGCTCAGCAAGCCGTTAACGGTCTGGGCGAACGAATTGGCAATATTGACGAGCCAGAAAGGTTTATTCTTGAGCGTTTCCTTGAAGGCCTCTCTCAGCTTGGGCTGCGGCGCACCGACAGCCTCTTCGTCCTCTTTCACGAAACGAAGGAACACAAGCATAAGAACGGCGAATACGATCGCATAGACGATCGCCATATTGCCGAATCCCATCGCGCCGAACAAGAACGGCGTCAGCGAAGTTCCGATCAGAATAGCGACGATCTGATACCCTTGTTGAACGGCGGAAGCTTTCGTGCGTAGCCTATCCCCTTTGAACAGCTCGGGAAACAATGCTCCGTAGTTGACCCAGATGACCGTCGCCACCGCTTCATAGAAGATCAGCGCGATCAGGAACCAAGTGAACAACCCCATCTCCGATACGCCGGCCGGCGGGGAGAACACCATAATATACGCGAGCATGAATAGCGGAATGGCCCCGAACAGCCACGGACGCCTGCGGCCGTACTTTGTCTTCGTCCGGTCCGACCAATATCCGAACAGGGGCTGGTTGACCGCGTCCCAGATGAGGAAGATCGTGCGGGCCAACGTGGCGAGGCCGATGCCGAGACCCAGTTTCTCCACGTAGTAGTAACTGTAAAAAGTGCTGAACGCTTGGCTCGGGATCATCATGGCCAACATCCCGAAGGCATACATCATCGGGGAATTCATAAGCTTGGATTTCACGGAACATCGCCCTCCTCCGCTTCTCGAATTGTAAACGCATTCAAGAAAGTCTTTAAGAAATTTTTCTCCTTTTCTATATATTCGAAGCTTGGGTGGAATATCCTACCTTCTCATTGCGTAATTCCCGTATTTACGATTTCCAAAGACACGCGCGTGTCGAAGCGAACTTGCGGGTACTCTTTTTTCCAATCGATCCGCTTCCACAGCTTCGGGTGAAAAGCCATCAGCCTGCGGGCAACGCCGCAGCCGTCGTGGCCAGCCTTCTGCATTTTACGGATGATCTTTTTTGAGTTATCCGTCAACTCCTCCGATAAGAGACGTTCCAGGTTATGCATCACGCTCATTTTGTACAGATGATTGCTCGGATCTTCCTCGACCGCCACCCTTAGCTTCAGATTCAGTCTCACCTGAATTTCCTGATCGTCCGCGACGATCACCTTTAAACTGCGCCTAATTTTTTTAACATTGATCGTGACGTACTGGTACCCGCTTGATTTGTTTTTTTCCATAGGCTGTAGCGTCATTCTTAAATTTTGTTTACCCAATCCGGTCAATAGCAAATAAACCCGGGATTCATCAAGATTTAGCGTTTCCGTCAAGCGAATTCCGTTGAACAAAGCCATGCCTTGCACGGCCGGAACTCCTCTCTTGACGGCCAACAACGGTAACGAAAAATCGAATCCGCGGTCCAAGGGATGAAGCGTCTGAATATTGACCTGCGGGATGGCCGCGTCCAGTTCCATGCTTTTCAGTAGGTCATCGACGTATAAGCCGATCGTCTTGTCGCCGACCATCTTCAGCCGGATCAACTCCTCCGCCGTTCCTCGGGCAACGGCTATCCTCGCGCTAAGCGGACTCTTTGGATCTCGGTAATAGACGTCCAGAAAAGGCATGATATCGTGATTTCTAACCAATTCTTCTCCGAATAGCAGAACCCGCAATTTCGCGGCCGAATAGATTCCCGACACTTCTTCGTCAATCTTCTGCCTGGCATGCTGGGTGCTTCTCGCGACCACGGTATGAATTTCGCTCGTATCTTTGCTTCCCGCCTCCGTAATCGTCGTATCCCGAATGGATACGGTTGCCCGGAGTTTTCCTTTAGGCGCTTCATCCATGCCGCCTATACTCACGGTTCTTTCGTTCTTTAACAACTGCTGATCCCAGCATCCGCATACCGCTAGCGCTACGGCGACGGTTAATGTGCAAACAAATCTCCTACTCATCCTTCCGCCGATTCCTTTCTTTGTACTTTGAACAAATAGGAGATACACAACAGAACGATCGGCAATGTTACGAAAGATACGCTGCCCAGAATCCCGACGATACTCTTTAATCTGTTGACCATGTCTTGATTGTGCGGATAAAGCGAAATACAGAAAACAATGAGGGTCACAAACGGAGTTGTCCCCGCATGATTCTTCATGCCGAACAGGCTCGACACCGATCTGGCCGACATAAAGAGATAAGCCATGATCGTCGAGGTCACGACGACCGTCCAGATCGTCAGGAAATAGAGGTCGGCACGCTCGATTATTGTGAAAGACAGTGCCTTTACCATGTACAGTATCGGTTGAGGGATAATTTTAATCTCCTCCGGAGTGAAGACGAGCAAACAGGTGAACACCAGATAGACATAAACCAGGACAGAGAATGTATTCGCGTAAAAGACGGCTTTAAGGATCGTCCTGCTTTTGCCTTGCACATAAGGATAACAAAAAAATAGCATCTCGTATCCGAAGAACGAATTCATCGAAAACAGAGCTCCTTTGATGATACTCGGGATGCCGGCCTGGTTGATCGGTAATATGTACATGATATCAGCTTCCTTATATGCGTACGTTGCGATAAAGATCATTAGGAAGATCAAACCGAAGGTGAGCACGAAAAACCGGGCGATCGCCCGCAGGTTCTCTCGCGCCATATAGAGAGATACGGCTAATATTAAGATCAGGACGATCGACTTGGGTGTATTCGGGAAAATCCAGTCTCTAACGGCGTTGACGAATAACAACGAGGTGAGGCTGCATTCGGCAATGAAAGATGCCGCGAATACGAGATGAACGATTGTTCCGATCGGTTTTCCAAGCAGCAACGGCAAATAGTCGAACAGGATCATACCGGGAAAGCGCCTGCTCAACCCCCATATGGCCAAAATCAATATCATCGTCGTTATTCCGGCGAGACTGACCGAAATCCAGGCATCGCTGCTGGCGACGGATTCCACGCTGGAGGGCAGAAACAGGATGTTAACCCCGATCTGCGCTTGAATGATCACAAACATCAGTTGTCCCGGCGTGATTTTGTCTTTACCCGCGATCATCGTTTCGCCCCTCCTTTCTGCCGGTTGCTTTCTTGAATTAGCTTCTGGGAATGCGACTCCATAGGACGCTCATTCAACATCCAGAAAGGCAAGCGCATGAGAGAATCCTTCCAGTCCTTCAAGCGCATAGGGGCAAGAGGCGCGAAGTAAGGCCTGCCGAACGACTCCAGTATGCACAAGTGAACCAGAATCGCCATCAGGCTGAAGACGATACCCTGAAACCCCAAAAAAGCCGCCGAGAGCATGAGCGGAAACCTGAGCAGGCGGACGGAATAACTCATCTCGTGGGAAGGAACCACGAAGGAAGCGATCGCCGTCAAAGCGACGACGATGATCATCGGGTAAGAAACCAGTCCGACCCGAACGACCGCGTCGCCGATGACCAAACCGCCCACGATTCCGATGGACTGGCCGATCGGAGCGGGCAGACGCATACCCGCCTCCCGAAGCAACTCGATCGCCAGTTCCATGAACAGGGCTTCCAGAATAGGCGGGTAAGGAATTTTCGCGACGCTTCCCTTGATCTGGTAGAACACTTCCTTCGGAATCACTTCATAGTGGAAGGACACGACCGCGATATAGTATGCCGGAAGCATAATGGCGATAAAAAAGCTAAACAGCCTCAGAAGCCTTATGAAAGTACCCGCTAGTGTTCGGCTATTATAGTCGTCCGGCGACTGATAGAATACGAAAAAAGACACGGGTACAATCAACGCTGTCGGCGTTCCTTCCATCAGGAAGGCAATCCGTCCCTCGAGCAGATTGCCGATCGTCCGATCCGGGCGCTCCGTCTGCAGGATTTGGGGAAATGGGGAGAACGACTGGTTTTCTACATATTCGAGAATCATATAGGCGTTCATTAAGTTATCCGCGTCGATCGCTTTAATTTTGCGATCGATCTCGTCGACCAGCTTCGGATCGGCCAGATCGTTCAAATAGACGATCGAAGCGTCGGACTTCGTCATCTTTCCCAGCCTATACCGGCGAACGACCAAATTGCGGCTGCCGATTTGCTTGCGGATCAGTTGCAGATTCACGTTCATGCTCTCGATAAACCCGTTGTGGGCCCCTTGAATCGCCTTCTCGTTCATCGGCTCTTCTACCGCTCTATTGTTCACCGAGGGAACTCGGACGACATAGCATTCCCGTCCTCCTTCGAAATGAAGAACGGAATACCCCTCAAGCATAAGATCGATGGCCCTCTCTAGGTCCGTATGCTTCTGAACGTCGGAGGACGTGATCACGCTCATCGGATCGTCTTCCCCGGCGGCAAACAGCGGCTTTAGAATAAATTCGTGGATCTTGTCCGGATCGCAGACGGAATCAAGATAAAGAAGACATCCTTGGCCGGCCGAGCAGACGATCGGCCTGTTCTCAAGATCACCGGTCTGATAAAGAGCCTGCTGCACATATTCGACGTTATCCTTCGTCGCTGCGGATACGGCTCTATCTTCCGAAGCGATATGGCTTCGCTTGGCCGTCCCCTTGCTTTTGGACCTATTATTCGTAAACATGCGGCTGAAAAACCCCATACGTGCACCCCGTTTTCCTAATCCGGTTCCAGGGTATTGTTACCAGACCTTCCATCTCTTATTCTTAAAATGGAAATGCAAAGAAACCGCCCCGTTGTTGGAGCAGTTTCGGAATCGCCTTATGCCGCCTCGAGAATTTACAAGCTGTTTCTCAAGATCTGAAGCACATCGTCCTTCGTCAATTGCTTAAACGAACCGATCGGACCGAATTGCGTCGCTTCGTCGGCCATCCGCTCCAGATGCTCGTCGCCGATCTCCAGCTCTCCGAGCGTCGCGGGGGCACCGATTCTGGTAAAGTACGCGCGGGTCGCTTCTATTCCCGCAAGCGCGATCTCCTCGTCCGTCTTGCCCGCCGGATCGATGCCCCATACCCGAACCGCGTACTGCACGAACTTGCCGACGCGCTCTTGATACACGTATTTCATCCAGTTCGGGAAAATAATCGCAAGCCCCGCCCCATGCGGAATGTCGTAGATGGCGCTCACTTCATGCTCGATGCCGTGCGTCGCCCAATCCGTCGTCACTCCGTTCGGCAACGTCCCGTTAAGGGCATACGTGCCCGCAAGCAACAAGTTGGCCCGCGCATCATAATCCGTGCCGTCCTTAATCGCTTTCTCTCCGTTCTCGATCACCGTAAGTAAGACCGATTCCGCGAAACGCTCCTGAAGCGGAATATCCGTCGTTAACGTAAAGTATTGCTCGAATACGTGCGACATGATATCGACGATGCCATTAACCGTCTGATTCGCGGGCACCGTGTAAGTCAGCTTCGGATCCAATATCGAAAATCGCGGATATATATGCTTGCTGCCGAGTCCGCGCTTCTGCTTCGTTTCCCAGTTGGTGATGACGGAATTTCCGTTCATCTCCGAGCCGGTAGCCGCAAGCGTCAGAACGGTACCGATCGGCAACGCCTCCTGAATGACCGCCTTGCGGATCGTAAAATCCCATACGTCACCGTCGTACAACGCTCCCGCCGCAACCGCTTTAGCCGCGTCCAGCACGCTGCCGCCTCCGACCGCCAGCACGAATTCGATGTTCTCCGCACGGCAGATTTCGATCCCCTTGTTCACCGTCGAGAGACGCGGATTCGGTTCGACTCCGGGCAGTTCGTGCACGACGGCTCCGATCCGGCCGAGTTGGAACATGACGTCGTCAAACAGCCCTGATTTCTTGATGCTCCCTCCGCCATATACGAGCAAGATTCGCTTCCCGTAAGGCTCGACTAACTCGCCCAGCCGTTCGACCATGTTGGCTCCGAACACCAGCTTAGTCGGATTGTACAATTCAAATGCGTTCATGCTTCGTATTCCCTCCTAGGCGTAATCTTTCGTGCATCGAACCCAGTGTACCATTGAATGAAGAAACGCGCACATTTTCCCGGGAAGGCGCAATACCGGCGTCGCTTTTATTGTAGTATGATGGTTGATTATGGTATTGTTTTCGTTATTCGACATTATTTTTATAGGACCGGAAGGCGGATGGACAGTGGGCAACACCGAAATACTGCATCGTAGAAACAAGCTACTCGTTAACATCATCTGGGGAATGCTCGTCCTGGGAATCGTCGTGGATTTTCTGGCCGGAGCGCCATCCAACTCCATCATTGTGCTTGCGGTTATCGGCACCATCGCAGGCGGTACGGCCACCTTGCTGACATACAAACGTTGGTGGTCTCCATATATCATGTACTTGGTATCCGTGATTATTACAGTACTGACCGTGTTGCTTATCGCGACCGGCCCCATTATTACGACTTATTTTCTTGTTTACGTCAATCTGGCGGTTATGAGTCTTTACAGCAGTTCCCGGGCCATCGCTTTCTCCGGCCTTTCGGGAATCGCGCTTACGATCTATTGTTTCCTCAGTCCCTTCAAGGACGAGATGTTCGGCAATAACGATCCCTTTACGATCATGCTCTATTTTCTGCTGATCGCCGTTCCGCTGTACGTATCCGCGAAGTTCAGCGAACGCGTACAAGCCGAAGCTTCATCCCAGCGCGAACAGGCCGTGGCCGAACGAAACCGGGCGCAGCAGATCGTCGGTCAGGTCTCGGAGTCACTAGTTACCCTTAACGACTTCAGTTCCAATCTGAAGAGAAACATGACGTCGACCAATACGATCTCTAAAGAGGTAACCACTGCTTTCTCCGAAGTCGCGTCCAGTATGGAGAGCCAGACTTCCGGCGTCGCGGACATCAGCGAATCGATTCGGCTGATCGGGCAAGAGATCGCGTCGCTCGCCGCCCATGCGACGGAAATGAAAGAGCGTTCGGAGAATTCCGCCCGTTATACGAATATCGGCAATCATGAAGCGGAAGCGCTCGAGACGCAGATGAAACAAGTTCATGAAACGATCGACGATTCCGCTGCTCTGATGCAAGAGCTTAACGAGCAAAACAAGCAGATCGGAGACATCGTCTCGACGATCAAAAACATTTCCAACCAAACGAACTTGCTTGCGCTTAACGCGGCGATAGAGGCCGCTCGGGCAGGCGAACACGGCATGGGCTTCGCCGTCGTCTCCCATGAAATCCGCAAGCTCGCCGAGTCCTCCACCCAATCGACAGAGTTGATCGAGAACATTCTCGAGACGATCCGGACGAAGACGACTCTGGCCGCAGAACAGGTTCTCCAAGGACAGCTCGGCATTATTCGCAGCGGAGAATCGGTGAATAAGGTTGCGGAAGCAATGCGCTCCCTTGCAGCTGACTCGCATCAGAACGAGCGGCATTCCTCCGACCTAAATCATTCCGCGGAAGATTTGAATACCCAGTACGATGCCATCACCGAGCGCATCGTCAAGATCACCGAGGCGACCGAACAGAACATGGCCGCAGTGGAAGAGATGTCCGCCAGCATGACGACGCAGGATACGAGAATCGGAGATATCGTCGAGAGCTTCTTGCAGTTGGACAAGCTCGCCTCCGATCTGAATAAGATGACCGAGAAATAGGCTGTCGCAATAAAACCGGTGGCGAATTCGCCCTTGTTACGGTCTGGCAGGCCGTTAGACGACCCGCCGGTCGCGATTTCGCCCTTGTTACGGTCTGGCAGACCGTTAGACGACTCGCCGGCCGCGAATTCGCCCTTGTTACGGTCTGTCAGACCGTTAGACGGCTCGGCGGCGGCGAATTCACCCTTGTTACGGTCTGGCAGACCGTTAGACGACCCGCCGACCGCGATTTCGCTCTCCTTACGGTCTGGCAGACCCTTAGACGGCTCGCCGGCGGCGAATTTGCACTCCTTACGGTCTGGCAGACCGTTAGACGGCTCGGCGGCCAATCTTCCGTTCTTATGAAACTAAAGTTGTCTGCCATACTTAGTTAAACGATAAGCACAAATGCGCTTTATTCCGGATACCCCCGCGAGAATCCGCTTCTCCACCAACTCCCGAATTTCCCTCCTCACAAACTTCTCCTTTTTCCCTAAACAATCGCATGCCATCTCCACAGTGATCGGAATTACCGAACGGGCGGCAAGACGGACGATTTCGCGTTGATATAGCGGGATTTCGAGTAATCCTGGTCGTTCTTGCCCGTACCACTCCTCCATCATTCTTCTTATAAAACTCTGGCAGTCAACCGGATCTTCCTTTAACTTATCAACGGAGAACCGTAGAATGTTCCAACCACCCAAAACAATTTCATTCTGTCGATCCAGACCGCGCATAAATGTATAGCGATCAGTATCTCGAGCATGCGTCCCGAATCCGTCGCACTCAATGCAGGTCGGTCCCGGATCGCGAATATATCCATAATCCATGTAACTGTATTTTCCCCGGGCGTCGATGAACTCATATTCCGGATGTAGATCATCCAAATTTCCTACGACCGGCCACCACACATGTTCCAAGAACGATTTTTCTCCAAAACCGTGACGATCCTTTATTCGCCGAAGACGCTCTCCTCGACTTTCACCAATATGCCGTTCCAGCCACGCACGATATTCCGATTCAAATTGTTTTCCCACTACACTCACACTCCTCAAAAATAAAAATAACCGCCCCAGTCCCAGAGTGGGAACCAGAGCGGTGTGCTTCACGCGCTTATGTTTTCATCATAGCTTAGACGACCCGCGGTCGCGATTTCGCCCTTGTTACGGTCTGGCAGACCGTTACACGACCCACTGGCGGCGTTTTCGCCCTTGTTACGGTCTGGCAGACCGTTATACGACCCACTGGCGACTATTTCGCCCTCCTTACGGTCCGCCAGACCGTAAGACATCCCGCCGGCCACGATTTCACCCTTCTTACGGTCCGCCAGACCGTAAGACATCCCACGCAGCCTCAACCTCAGGCCGGCAAAGGGGCTTTCTCCCCCGTCTGAAGCTGATACATCTTGAAGTAGCGGCCGCGAAGCGCCATTAGTTCGTCGTGGGTGCCGCGCTCGACGATCTCGCCGCGATGCAGCACAAGAATCTGGCTGGCGTCGCGGATCGTGGACAGCCGGTGCGCGATGATGAGCGTCGTTCGGCCTTCGCTGACGACTTTGAGCGCCTGCTGGATCAAGCCTTCCGTCTCGCTGTCGATACTGGCGGTCGCTTCGTCGAGAATCAGAATGGACGGATCGAACGCCAACGCCCGAGCGAAAGAGATCAGCTGACGCTGCCCCGACGACAGAGTGCTCCCCCGCTCGACGACCGGTTCGTCGTATCCGTTCGGAAGCTGCTCGACAAAAGGGGCCGCCCCAACGTCGGACAGCGCCTGCTTCACTCGGTCCGGAGAAATCTCCTTGTTATACAAGCTGACGTTGAACTTGATGTCACCCGCGAACAAATACGGGTCCTGCAGCACGATTCCCATATGCTTGCGCAGTTCCTGCTTGGACAGCGTCGCAATATCGACGCCGTCTATCGTAATCTGCCCCGCTCCCGGCTCGTAAAAGCCCAGCAGCAGATTGATGATTGAGCTTTTGCCCGACCCCGTATGCCCGACGAGCGCCACCGTCTCTCCTCTGCGGGCTTCGAATGAGATGTTCCGCAGCACGTGATCGTCGCCGTTGTAAGCGAAGGTCACGTTCTCGAATTTCACTTCGCCCTCCGGCTTAGCCGCTCCGGAAGCATCCTCCACCTCCTCGCCCTCCATATCGAGAACGGCGAACACTTTATCCGCGGAGACGAATGCCCGCTGCGCGTTCATCAGTTGGTCGAATATACCGATTATCGGGTTGAATATCCGTCCCAAATAATCGATAAACGCGTACAGCACGCCGATCGACAACACGGTGCCGGACAGCGAAAGATTGCCGAAGTACCAAATGACGTAAGCGGTGACGAGACTTCCGATCGTTCCGACGATATTCCGCGACGAAAGGGAGAATACGCGGAACTGCTTGACCTGCGCGTCGTAGCGATCCTCGTTCAGCCGGTCGAATTCCTCCAGCGTCACCTTTTCCCTGCGGAAGGCTTGGATAATCGGCATGACGGCAATCGATTCGTTGAGCATCGCGTTCATATCGCTGAGCCTCGCGCGCATGATAGAAACGTACTTCTTGGAAAACTTCAAATGAAAGTACATGATCAGCGCAAACACCGGCGGAAGGGCTAACGTGTAAACGGCCAGCTTCGCGTCCAGAATGAACAAGGCCGCATAGATTCCAATCAAATGCGCGAAGCTGACGACGAACGTCGCCATGAAGCTCATGAACAGCTCCCGTATCGCTTCCGTATCGTTGGCGACGCGCGATACGATCTGCCCGATCGGTGTGTTATCGAAATACCGAAGGGGAATACGCTGAATGTGGCGCATGACGTCCATTCTCATGTTTTTGATGATGCGCAGCGCGGTCGATTGCAACAGATAGGATTGCGAGAAATTCAGCAGCCCCGATGCCAAAATCAAGCCGATGTATAGCGCGAGTAGACCCAGTACGGGGCCGATATCGTCCGTGCGCGGCGTCAAATGTCCGTCGATGATCGTCTTGATAATATATGGACCGCCCAACTCCGCGCCTACCGCGCAGAGCAACAGCGCCAAAGCGCCGATAATTCGATATTTGTATACGAGTGCATAGGAGAGCAGTCTGCTCCCGCTCGAACGTTTGGATGCCATACGAGCCTCCGATCCGATTATTCTTCCAAGCCGGCTTCCATCTGCTGGCGGTCCCACTGCTGCCTATACCAGCCGCCCAGGAGCATCAATTGCTCATGCGTGCCTTCTTCCTTCACGCGCCCCTCGTCCAGCACGAGGATCCAGTCGGCGTGGCTGACGGCGGACAGGCGATGCGTCGTGATCAACGTCGTCTTGTCGGCACGCTCCCGCCTTAGATTCGCCACGATACGGCTTTCCGTCCGCGCGTCGACCGCCGACAAGGAATCGTCCAGCAGCAAAATTTCCGCGTCTACCAGCAGCGCCCGAGCAATAGATAACCGCTGTTTCTGACCTCCGGACAGCATAACGCCGTTCTCGCCGACAAGCGTGTCCAGCCCTTGCGGCAGTTGCGAGACATCGCTGGAAAAAGACGCCATCTCGACCGCGCGGGCCACCTCCTCCGGTGTGGCGCCGGGTTTGCCGAGCGCGATATTCTCGCTTATCGTCTTGGAGAGCAGCAGATGCTCCTGCGGTACGTAGGCCATCCACTGTTTCATGCGGTCGAGAGAGATTCTTTCTGCCGGAACGCCCGACAGGAATAGCATTTCCGATGACAGCGGATACTGCCTCAGAAGCTGCTTCAGCAAGGTACTCTTGCCGCTTCCGGTTTTGCCGACGACGCCTAGCGTCTGTCCCCGCTCCAGTCGCACCGATACGTTGATCAGGCTCGGAGCGGCGGCGGTCGGATAAGCGAAAGTCAGCGCCCTCATTTCGATAGATTCGGGAACATTAGGTTCGACCGGATCATCGGCATCTTGTACGTCCGCCTGCTCACTCAGTACGTCGTCGAGCCGTCCCGCCGAGGCGCTGCCCCTCTGTAGAACGTTAATAAACTCACCGAACGAGATCATCGGCCAGATGAGCATACCCAAGTAAATGTTGAAGGTAACAAGCTGGCCTAGCGAAATTTCATCCCGGAAAACCATATAAGAGCCGTATCCGATCCCAATCGCATAACTCGATCCGACGATCAGAGAAATCAAAGGATGAAACAACGCGTTCAACATCGCCACCCTGCGATTCTTGTCCATCACGTCCGTCGTCATCCGGTCGAAGGCTTGCAGGTCGTCCTTCTCCTGCACGTAAGAACGAATGACCCGAATGCCGGAAATCGCCTCCAGAACGTGATCGTTCATTCGGCCGAACGCTTCCTGCGCAGCCATGAACCTGCCGCGCACAATCCCTCCCAGCTTGCTGATGACGACAACGAGCAGCGGCAGAGGGATCAGCGCGGCAATCATCAGCTTCGCGCTGATAAAGCTGAGCATCATCACAACGACGACTGAAATGCCGACCAGCGTGTTGACAAGCGTCATGACGCCGTAGCCGGCCGTCTGTCCGATCGCCAGCACGTCGTTGGTCGCCAGCGCCATCAATTGCCCAGTGCTGTGTCGTTGGAAGAACGAGGGGCGCATTCCCGTCAAATGCTTAAGCAGCCGAAATCGAAGCAACTTCTCGATCAGCACCGAATTACCGAACAACGATGTAATCCATATGTATACGAGTACGTACATGAGCAATGACAAGCCGACAAGTAATAGAACGGTCTGGCTCAATTCGGCGACCGACAGCGTTCCTTTCTGCATAACATCGATCTTGTTCCCGATGAGCCGGGGAGGTATCATCGATAGCAGGCTGACCAGCGCCATTAAGCCGATGGCCAAAGAATAACTTCCCCATCTCTCCTTGAAAAACCACTTCAGGCGAATGACGAACGACAGTGTCTTCACCCTCCCTATTTGCCATTTTTTGTGCACATGCTTCGATCTTAACCGCTCCATTCGTTCGCGTCTATACGAACAAAACCTTAAATTTCCGATATAAAGAAAGCGGCGAGGCCGACTCAAATTGCCGGATGCTCACCGCTCTGGGATGTATCGGTTAATTTTCGCTTTCCGCGTAATGCTCACGACAGAAGGCGGCCAACGCCTCTTCTTCCTCGTCCTCCAGCTCGGCGTCGATGTACCGGCCCGTCGATTTCTCGTACAAACCGTAACTTACCACGCCCGCTTCGTCCCCGTCCACCTTATAGACGGCTTTGATCTCGATCCCTTCCGCGGAGTAGAGCTCGTCTTCCTCGTCAAGCTCCAACTGGATCACGAACTCGTAACGCTTGCCCGCCAAAATCCGAAAAGGGTCCTTCACTAACTCCACGCTGTATTCGCTAACCGCCAGCATTTTCTCATCCTTCCTCGTACCCGATGTCCTCATTATACACATTTCCACATACATGGCGATTATGCCTCCTTCCGCTTCGAGGGGATCGGATATCCCAACTTGGCTAGTACGAGTCCGGTAAAAGGGTTCAGCTCCGCGATCGGTTCGTCCAAAGAAAAATAGCCCAACTCGATTCCCTCATGATCGTTCACGGCGGGAGTCCCTTTGACCCCGAGCGCTTCATACACGGCCATTACGTTATATACCTCGTCTCCATGGGGGTAGCGGTAGTACATGTCCGGGCCGGAAAACAGATCGATAAACCGGAACCCATCCGCAAGTAATCCCGCCTCCTCCCACAGCTCCCGGGCTGCCGCGTCCTCCAGCGTTTCTCCCGGTTCGAGTGCTCCTCCGATCGTCCCCCAATCGCTGCTATCCGTGCGTCGTTGCAAGAGCAGGCGACCGTTCTCGTCAAACACAAGCACGCATGCTCCTGCCATGATCAACGGTCTCGTGCCGACTACTGATCTTAACTCCGCGATGTATCCCATGTCCGCGCCTCCCCCATTCTGCTCTAATGTTCATACAATTCGTTTAACGCCTTCTCCGCCGAGATGACCGACACGTTAAAAGATCTCCAATCCCGATCTTCCAGAGCCAAATCTGCCCGGCGGTTATCGAGCAATCCGATCATTTCTTCGTCCTTATTGTCTTTGCTGAATCGAACAAGCCTCGGTATGGCTTCCGGCGCGAGGCCGCTCAAATATGGGCGATCGATTCTGCCGGTTTCCTCGAACCGATCGATGTTCTGCTCGGCGATGATACGGTCCATGCCCACGTAGTTGATAACCACATAAGCGGCCAGGCTGAGCACGACGTAACACTTCGCCATCGGGATGACCGGCATGCGGATACGAAGCGCGGCAATGAGCAAAAGAATGGCCAAATAGATCATAAAAGCATGGACGAGAAAACGGATATACGTATATCCGTATGCTTCTTCATACATGGCGAGCCTGATATATGCGGAAAACAGCATGACTCCTGAAGAAAGGGTCAGGATGTAGAGCAACGCGGCGATAAACCTCTTGAGCTGTCCTCCGTAGACTAACGCCGTCATCAACAGGACGAAATTAATCGCGGTCACGGCTACCAGTTCGGTGAACCCTCTTCTGGCGTATTCCGCGTAAGTCGTCCCGTCCGGCAGTTGACCGTCCCAAGCCCCGAACAGATAACCGAATTGGACGGCCACGAACAGCAGATACACCGCGTTCACCGAGACAAGCACCGTAGCGAGAATCACCGGATCGATTCCCGCCTTGGCGATCCGCGCTCCCCCGATGGGGGCGTCCTCTTGAACGAAAACGTTGGACCTGATTCTTCTCGGCTTCGCGAAGCCCCGGAAGTATCCGAAGAACAGAACGCCAAGACCGATGATCCAGATTCCCCGCGCCAACCCTTCGCCGATGAAAATCCGGCTCCCCCATTCCGGGATGCCGTTCAGCACCCGGTTGAACGCCCCGTCCGCCGAAGCGAGCAGCGCCACGACGATGACGAGGAGCGGAGCGGCGGCGACAAGCCCGATCGCGACTTTGTTCGCCGTAGCTTTCCGATTCGCTCCGAGCTTGCGGAACAGCGCGATCTTCATCAAGCGAAAGATCGTCGGAACGTGACGAAGACTTTGGGGAACCAGATGTCTCCAGGCTTCACCCACAATCCGATAGTCCCACCAAGCGACGCGATTCGCTCCGCGAACGTAGGCGAGATGAACGAAGACCAGCGCCGGTACGACGAGCAAATTCAGTGCCCGAAACACCGGATTATGAAACAGCGCAAAGGTCAGAGACAGCAAAAGAATAACTGCCGCCAGAAACCATCCGATTCCCGTTATCTCCCCCAGGCGCGCCCTCCAATCGTGAAATAAGTATATGTACAACAGAATGACGAACAGGGGAAACGAAACCCCCGGAACGTGTCCGTAAAATAAATACTGATGGCCGACCGCCAGCGCGAACGCCCCGATCAGGGCGACCAACGGACTCCCCGTTGCAGCTTTTCGTAACGTGTTCACCCTATCACCTTCCGCTTCTCGTTTTCTAATGCCTATTTTAGATGTTAAAATAGGAAAATAAATAGAAACTAACGACTGGAAAATTTCCTATTTTAACGAAGAGGCTTTGAATAAAGGAGGACCCATGAAGCTGCATCAACAGTTTCTTTTGCTGCATTCCCGCTTCGGGGACGCGACCCCCGCCTGGACAACCTTGGACGAGATTGGCAAATTGCTTGACTGCACGCCTCGCAATGCCGCCAATATCGTTCGCGCGATGAGCCGGAACGGCTGGATCGGCTGGGCTTCTTCCCGCGGACGAGGTCGGCGTTCGGAGCTCAGTTTTCTTGCGCAGGCCGAAGATATTGCCTCCCAGGCTATGCTGCAGGCGATCGATCGGAAAGACGTCGCTCGCGCGATCGGGCAGATCCGGATACATCGGCAGTCTTCCGCTCTTCAAGACCATCTGCAGGGTTGGCTGCTCTCCTATTTCGGCCATCACGCCGAAACGAGAAAAGATCGGCAGATCGACACGCTCCGCATTCCGATTCGCCAGCCGCTTCATACCGTCGATCCGCTATACATGAACTTGCTCGCCGAATCTTTCGTCGCCAGCCACGTTTTCGACGGCCTTGTCCGCGGTACGGAAAGGCGCGGCGAGATCGCCCCGGGCATCGCCCATGCGTGGGAAGCCGACGACGCGCGCACGAAATGGACTTTTTTCCTGCGCAAGGAAGTCCTCTTTCACCATGGCAAAGTGTTGACCGCGGACGATGTCGTATACACGTTCGAACGATTGATCCGGTCATCGCGAAGAACGCTGTACAGCTATATCTATAAGCAAATCAAATCCGTCCGTGCGCTAAGCCCGACGGTCGTCAGCTTCGAGCTCGAGGAACCGAACGAGCTATTCCTCCCATTTCTGTGCACGAGCCGCGCCGCGATCGTTCCCAAAGAGCTGAATCAATTGGGAAGTTATCGCTTCGGTACAGAACCGATCGGAACCGGCCCCTTCAAGGTGGCGGCCATGAATGAAGGGATATGCGTTCTGGAGGCGTTCGGCTCTTATTTTCAAGGAAGAGCGCACCTGGACCGGGTCGAGATCGTGCATGTTCCTTGGGCATCGGACGAACCCGCGGCCCATCAAACCGAACCGGTATCGCCGTTCCACGTCATTCCGAACTTGTCCGCCGGCGAGCCTTCCTGGACCCATATCCACTCGGATACGACGGTCCGGAAATTCGTCACCTGCAACACGCAAAAAGCCGGACCGTTAACCGATCCGACTGTAAGAGCTCATTTATTCACCTGCTTGGAAAACGAGGCACGGTCTTCGGCTCGGGAAGACGGGCCTGTGCCGATTCAGATCGCGACAATTCCGCCCTACAAATCGGACGCCGATGCGCTCGCCGACCGCCTCGGACAATTCGGTTACGCCTGCAACGTCGTGTCCGTCTCCCCCGAAGAATTTAAAGGAGCGATCCGGCTGGAATCCGATCTGATCTTGTTCTCCCTGTCCCGCGACCGGGACGAGCAGTTAAGACGATACGATCTCTATCTGACGATCGCCGAACACGTGGACTCCCATACCCGGATCGATATCGAAACGGCGCTGCGCCGCGTCGTCCGGGAGACGGATCCGGATGCAAGGACGGAGGATCTGGATATCATCGACCGGCTCCTCTTGAAGGAAAACCAATTGCACGTCTTATCGGAAAAGCCGCTGCCGACCGCCTACCTGCCGACCGTCCGGGGAGTCACTTTCAACTCCCAAGGCTGGGTCAACCTTCGCACGATCTGGTTTCCTCCAGCCGGCCATTTAATCGAGTAGGAGGATGCGTCCCTTTACCACGCCCTGCTCATCCTTGGAAAATTGCAGCGCCTTGTATCCGCTATCGTCGCCGCTGAAGCCCGCAACTACCCATTCGCCCGTCTGGCCTTCGGTGAACAATGTTTCAGCAAGCCTTACGACGTGCCAGCCGTCGTAATCGTAGACGATGTTCCCTTTGCCGTCGTAACCGACCTCGAGGACGGACCCTTCCAGAACCTTGGCGTCCGGAATTTTGCTGTTCAAGCGTTCCATCTCGTTCACTAGCTCATCCTCGGGGCTGCCGGGGGATGCGGACGCTTCCGAGGTCTTCTCGTCCGAAGGCTCCTTCAGCAACTCGCGCAAATACGCGTCCGCCTTCGCCGGATCTGCTTTGACCTTGTCCAGCGGCAGGTCAAACAATACCGCCGCTCCCGCGTAATCGCCGTTCGGAGCGATCTCCCCCGTTTGTTCGTCGTACACGAACGCATCTTTGCTGAAGAAGCTGCCGCCGCTGCTGACGGCCAGATACACACCCCTGTCGGCGAACATTTCCACTCCGTCGCATTCAATGAGCCGATAAGCGATTCCGTCCACGACGGTCTCAGCGTAACCGCCTTTCATCGTAAAGATATTCACCTGCCACGGCTTCAGCCCTTTAATCAGGGGGGAGACGAAAAACGGATCCTTCCCGTATTCCGGATCGCTTGTTTTCGGCATCGGGCTGCCGTCCTGTCGAGCAACGGACACGACCGCGTACGTCCGGTCCGAAGAAATCCCGGAAGCATCGAGCCCTCGAAGTCCCGCGCCTGACACGATGCCGTGCAGCGTCACTTCATACCCTCCCGAAGTGACCGTCTTATTGATCTCGATCGCGTCGCTGCTTCCGAACGCGCCGGCCAACGCCTTCTCCCCGAGATGCTCGGCAACTTGTTTGGAACTGAACAGCTGCGTCGCCGCGTACGCCGTTGCGGACAGCGCAACCGCGAGCACGGCGACCAATACGCCGGCGGATAATCTTTTTCTTGTTCCCCTCTTCATCCGGTTTCTCTCCTTATATCGATTTATGAGTTCTTCGTTCAGCTTTTCTTCGGGCTCCTCTTCCGAAGCCAATGCCTGTTTAAGCAGACGGTCTAATTTTTCGGAGTCATTCACAACAATTCCGCCTCCAATTTTTCTTTCATCGTCCTGCGCGCCTGATGAAGCCTGCTTTTGACGGTTCCGACGGGTATCTGAAGCGCCGACGCGATCTCATCGACAGACATGTCGGCGGTATAGAATAGATAAAGCGGAATTTTCAGCTTATCGCCCAACCCGTCGGCTGCGTCCCGGATTCGATCGCGAAGTTCACGCGAGATCGCCGTCTCCTCCGGGGTGGCTCCCCCGGCAAGGTCGAACCTGTCATCGGCGGCGGCAAGCTCGTCCATAGGCGCGATTCGCTGTCGCCAGGCGAATTTCCGACGATGGTTGCGACGAAGGCCGACGGCAATCGAAAGAAGGAATCCTTTCGGGTTTCGGCTCGCGTCCAACTGTTCTCGCTTCTCCACGGCTTTCAGGAACGTTTCCTGGTAGAGGTCGTCCGCGTCCGCCCGGTTCGCCGCCAATACGCGGCAAAAGCTGTAAATCGCTTTACCGTGCCGTTTCACAAGATCGCTTAACTCTTCGATTTCCAAGATGCTGCTCCTTTCCGAATGGCCATTCACCTATATCTTGTCATCATTCCGAATTCGGTTCGGTTCGCGGATCGAATTGTTGTCGTTCTCCCGTTTATTCGTCGCTCGCCCGGATTTAGTTGCAGAATGTGCAACTATTTTAGGCAATCCCGCTTCAAAACAGGAATTAGTTGTAAAAGTGCAACTAATCGCGAGGTTTTAGTCTCGTGAAGCCATTCAGTTCCTATTTAGTTGTACTTTTGCAATTAATCATCGCTAGAAGTCATTGACCGCTACAATTAATTGCATTTATGCAACTACGCTAAAAAGCCGCTAAGCGCTCGGTCTTCCAAGCGTTTAGCGGCTTATTGTTAGAGCAGATGCACGACTGCGTCGTTGCCCGGATCAATGCCCGGACTTCCGAAGCTCGCGCTCGTACACCTCCGGCTTTCGGTCGTAGAACGGAGCAACCGCGCCCTGTGCGCGATTCTCGCGAAGCATGTGGAAGTCTGCCTCGGCCAGTACCGTCATGTCGATGTTGGCATCACCGGCCTGGACAATGCCGTCCGGCTGGAACGGCAAATCGCACGGCGCGAACAAGCCGGCTTGGCTGAAGCCCGCATCGACCTGCGGACGCTCCTCGGACAAAGCCCCGACAAGGCCGCTAAGCGCGACGAACAATTGGTTCTCGACCGCCCTCGCCTGACAGCAGTACCGTACGCGATGATAGCCATGCGAGCTGTCCGTGTAAGACGGGCAGAGGATCATCTCCACACCTCGCAGCGCCGCCGCCCTGGCGAGCTCCGGAAATTCGATATCGTAGCAGGTTAGAATCGCCATCTTCCCCCATACGGTATCGAACACGTTCAGGCTGTCCCCAGGGCTGAGCGGCCAACGAATCTGTTCCTCCGGCGTCAGGTGCACCTTGTCCTGCGTCTCGATCCGGCCGTCCGGGAAGAAGAGGAACGCCCGGTTAACGTAGAATTTGGCGCTTGCTCCGACCTTTTCCACGCTTGATTTGCAAATATGGGTCCCCGCCAGAATCGCAACACCCGTTTCCTTGCTCAACACCTTAAAAAACCGTACGTATTCGTCCGTCATACGATCGAGCTCATGGCAAGCTTCGTCGTGCAGCATCGGCGGCATCAGGCTGAGCAGATGGGCGGTCATATATTCGGGAAACACGATCATCCCTGCGCCTTGTTCAGCCGCGTCACGGACTTTCTCCGTGATTCCCGCCCAAAATTGTTCCTCGGAAGTAATATCCGTCAGTCCGTATTGCGTCGTTGCGATCGTCAGCTTGTTCATAAACACCTCTTGAAGTCATGTACGAATTTGTAAGGAATAGAGATCTGTCCTGCGATCTTGAAAAGATAGCGTATCTTTCGATTTGCGGTACCGCTCGAGAATTTCCATGTCGACCTCGGCCATAGTGACCGTCTCGGTATTCTCGCTGCACTCTCCGGCGATGCCGTCGCGGGGAAAGGAGAAATCCGCAGGCGTATAAATGCCGGATTGCGCATATTGCACATCCACGTTGTCCACGTGCGTCAGGTTTCCGACCGTCCCCGAGGTGACGATGAACACCTGGTTCTCGATCGCCCTCGCTTGAGCGCAATATTTCACCCGTAGGAACGTCTGCCGGTCTTCCGCGCAGAAAGGCACGAAAATAATCTGCGCCCCCTGCTCCGCCACGATCCGGGACAGCTCGGGATACTCGATGTCACCGCTGAGCTGAATGGAGATTTTGCCGCAATCCGTCTCGAACACGTCCAGCTCGGAGCCGCCGTTGATACCCCACCATTTTCGCTCGTTCGGGGAAATATGCAGCTTGTATTGCTGTTCGATCGTCCCGTCCCTGCGGAACAGGTGCGCGACGTTATACATCCGGTTGTTGCTTTCGATAAAATGCGAGCCCCCGACGATATTTACGTTGTACTTGACCGCAAGTTCCGAGAAAAGCTCCACGTACTGCGAAGTAAACGTGCTCAGCTTGCGAATCGCCTGGCTCGGAGAACGTTCATCCAGGAAGGACAAAAGCTGCATCGTGAAATTCTCCGGGAACACGGCGAAGTCCGATTTGTAGTCCGAGGCCACGTCGACGTAATGCTCGCATTGGGTCGCGAACTCGTCGAAGGAATCGATCTTCTTCATCATATATTGAATCACGCAGATGCGGACGGGAAAAGACATTTTGTAATGCAGCTTGTTGATGCTCGGTTTGTACTCGATATTATTCCATTCTAGCAGAGCGGCGTAATTCTTGGAATCCGCGTCATCGGACAAGTAGCCCGTAATGATCTGCTTCAGCGTAAAGCCGTTCATCATCTGGAACGTGAGCACCGGATCGTAGATGTTCTGTTGCAGAACCTCTTCCGCGTATTCCCGCGGCGACATTCGATCGCTGTAATGATGATAACCGGGAATGCGCCCTCCGACGATGATGCTTTCCAGATTCAATTTCTCCGCGAGCCGCTTGCGCGCTTCGTAGAGCCTTCGGCCGATTTTCATGCGGCGATATTCCGGATGAACCATGACCTCCATTCCGTACAGGTTCCGGCCTCGCGGATTATGGTTGCGAATATAGCCTCTATCGGTAATTTCCTCGTAAGTATGCTGTTCGAAGTAATCATCGAAATTGACGATCAAGCTCGAACACGAGCCGATGATCTCTCCGTCCAGTTCGACGCAGATTTGTCCCTCGGGGAAAATGCGGACATGGCTTTCCAGTTGATTCATCTTCCAAGGCGCCATATTCGGAAAACAAATGCTTTGCAGCTCTATGATGTTGGCGAAGTCTTCGGGACGTATATTGCGGATGACGACTTTTTTCTCGAAATGAGCGAGCGGATCGATTGTCATGACAATGGGACTCCTTTATTCAAGGCATTTCCTTTTATTGTACCCACCAAGTTTATCGCTCTATTATCGGACCACGTTTTTTATGTAATCTTTGCGCTTTGTTTGGCGAATCTCCACTTCCTTTGTCGCACGCGCAGGGGGAGCGAAATCAATCGCGAATAGGGATAAATAACGTTAACGAATGGGGTGGATGTTATGAGCCTGTTGAAAGAGGATAAATACGAGTTGCTGGCGCGGGTCTCCGAAGTCGAACGCTCTCTCGGGCAGAAAGCCGACGAAGTCGTGTCCGCGCAGGTGCGCCAACATCGCGCGGAGCTCGACGAGCTGCGCCGCTCCGTCGCGGAGCTCTTCGCCATCGTCGAAACCCTCCAGGGAAGAGCGGCTTCGGCAATCGATGCCGCCAGACGCGAAGAAATCCGCCTGTCGGTCCCGGACAAACCGGTTAATCCGACCAGTAAAAGGAAGCTTTACCGTACTTTTTTCTAATGCGGGGACGTTAGACAAAAAAATTAATTTTCCGACGAAAGTCCGCTAACTTTTCAGGGGTCTCCACCGTCTATATAAGTATCCAAAAAGAACTGAAAGCGAGTCGGCTCGAGCGTCCGGGGATGGGGATCCCAGCCGCCGGGTTATCCCCAGTCGCATCTCTTTTTTGGGCTGATATAGAGGAACCATGGTGGAGGAAAAAGTGATGCGGGGAAAAAGAGCGAGCGTCAAGCGCGCCTGGTTAGGCGCGTTTATGATCGTGTTGATGTCAGCGTGGTTAAGCGGATGCGGCATGCTGCAAGAATGGAATAGTATCGGGTTGACTGGCGGGGCCGTCGTGAGCGGGGCGTCACCTGAGCCTACGATCACGGAAGAAACGGCGAACGAGGCGGAACCGGAGGTGCAGCCTCCGCAAGAGAGTCCCGATCCCGTCCCGACGCAGCCGGCCAAAGCCCATGAAGGCAAGCTCGTCGCTTTGACTTTTGACGATGGACCGGACAATAACTACACGTTAAAGATTCTCGATATTCTTAAAGAAAACGACGTAAAAGCAACCTTCTTCCTGGTAGGCACCCAGGTCAGGAAGTATCCCGAGACCGCCAAGAGAATCGTCGAGGAAGGACATTCCGTCGGCAATCATTCTTGGAGCCATAGCGACCTGACGAAGCTGTCCGCGAAGGCGCTGTCTGAGCAGATCGACAAGGCGCAAAAGGAAATCATCAAGGCGACCGGTGTGACCCCGAGCCTGATGCGCGCCCCCTACGGCGCGATCTCGGGCAGCGTGCTGAAGACCGTACATCTGAGCGGTATGCAGCACGTCGCTTGGACCGTCGATACGAAAGACTGGGCGGGCAGTTCCGTCGCCGCTATGCATAAGAACGTCATGACCAACACCAAAGAAGGCGGCGTCATTCTCATGCATTCGTTCGGCGGGCGCAAGAACTCGCTCGATCATACGGTCAAGCTGCTGCCGTCCATAATTAAAGACTTGAAGGCCAAAGGTTACGAACTAGTCACGGTCGACGAGATGGTCGCATCCGGACATTATCGCACCTCCGTCATTAAATAGCTATCATTCTATTCCAAAAAAAACAGCTAGCCGGATTCCCTAGATGAATAGGGATACGGCTAGCTGTCTTTGCGATATACGTAAACTTTTGTTCGATAGAGATCCCCGCAAGCGACCACTCTCTCCGGCTGCCAGCCGGGCAGAGCGAAGCACACGCTAATGACGCGTGCCCCTGGCGCCAGTTGTTCCCGCAATATCGGCTCAAGCTTCTTCATCGCGCCCGGATAAAGGTAACACACGACGATGTCCGCCCCAGTATAGGTCGTCTTGTAAATGTCGCCTTTACGGAAAACAACCGGATTCCGCAAGCCGGGCGAGCTGCGGGATTGCCCGCCGCCGGGATATACCCCGAATGTCAGCCAAGCGGCAAGTCGCGACACCGTCAACGGGACCGGAGAGTTCTCCACTCCGACAAGTCTCCAACCATTGCAGTTGTTCCCGATATGTATGCCAAGCGTTCCCCAGCCGGATCCTGCCTCAATAATCGAACCGTTCCCGCCAAGCCGGTTGATTTCCTTCGCGACGACGCTTCTGACCTGGGCCGAAGAAGGCATTGGCGAAATGCCATTCCGCCAGCTCTTCCATACGATGGACACGGCCCCCACCAGGAACGCTGCTAACAACGCAAGCGTAATCGTCTCTCTCGCTCCTATTCCCATGTTGACCTCCCCGGCGATTCCCGCTCGTTCAGCTTCACGATACACGCGCTTTAGCCGGATTGCAATCTCTAGCAAAGAGAAGGCTTTACATTGACGTAACGACAAAGTTTACAATAGGGTCAAGGGGGTGCGCCGTGAGGATCAAAGAAGCCGCCGATAAGCTCAATATATCGCCTAGAGCCATTCGGTTCTACGAACAGCGGGGACTGCTGTCTCCCTCGAAGCAGCAGAGCAATCGTTATCGCGTCTATACGGAGAACGAGATTTGGAGATTACAGACGATCGTCTCCCTCCGCGAGGCGGGAATGTCCCTCGCCGATATCCGGCAAGCGCTGGAGAAATGGGAAGAGAACGGCATGGAGGAACTGCAGTACTATTTGGAGCTGCAACGATCGGTCATGACGTCGGAGTGGCTGCGGATCAGACAAGCGATCGAAACGGCTGATCATATGATCGAATGGCTCAGAACCGAGAAATCGCTGCCGTTGGAGCACATTTTCGATTCGCCGAAGCTTCCAGAAAACAGAGGGAACAGCGTTCCGATTGGAAAGACCGGTGGGATTTCAATCGGCTTGCACCGACTCATGACGAGAGAGTAACCGCGAATTCGGGCAATTACGTCGACTATGAAGCAGCTCTCGATCGGATTGTTCAATGGGTGAATCCGTCCATCGAAGAACACGGACTCGATATCGGAACGGGAACGGGAAACTTGGCGGGCCGATTCATAGAGAAAGGCTGCTCCATGTCCGGCGTCGATCAATCGAGGGAAATGCTGCGTCTCGCCCGAACGAAATATCCCGGGTTGGCCGCGAGATTAGGGAATTTCTTGGCTCTTCCCTACCTTCGAGAACGATTCGACTTTATCGTAACCAGCTTTGCTTTCCATCATCTGACCGAAGATCAGCAATGGCTTGCACTGGAAGAGATGCAACGCCTGCTCGCGCCGCGCGGAAAAATCTGCATCGCGGATCTCATGGACGCTTCCGCGGTAGGCAAACCGCGCGAGCATCCCGAATATCCTTCCGCCCCTATGCTGACTCGGTGGTTCGAAGCAAGCGGGTATGCAGTGAAGACGCATCGCGTGAACCATCTGCTCCATATTATCCATGCCCGCAAGGAGGAACGATAACATGCCCGATCACGACCGCATTTACAAGCAAGAAGCTGCCCGATACCATGAGTTAATAGACAGTCAGCCGAACCTGAAATCCGTCGTCGAGGAGATTCGGCCGATTCGCGGACTGGATATTGCCGATTTGGGTGCGGGAACGGGCCGGCTTGCGGCGGTTCTCGCCCCGGAAGCCTCATCGCTGATCGCCTTGGACGCCTCGGAAGCCATGCTCGGGATTGCCGCCGAGCGCCTTCGCGAATCGGGGCTGTCCAACTGGTCCGTTCAAGTCGCCGATCACCGACGCTTGCCGCTGGCCGATCGAAGTGTCGATCTAATCGTCTCGGGATGGAGCATCTGTTACTTGACCAGCTCCAACGTACCGGATTGGGAGAGGAATTTAGATCAGGTCATCGCGGAAATCAAGCGCGTCCTTCGGCCGGGTGGAACGGCGATCATCTTCGAAACGCTCGGTACCGGCAGCGAAACTCCATCCGCGCCCGACTTTCTCCGGCCCTATTATGCCAAACTGACGGAGACGTACGGCTTCGCTCATCGGTGGATTCGCATGGATTACGCCTTCGACAACCCGGATCAAGCCGAACGATTGACCCGGTTTTTCTTCGGCGACGAACTTGCCGATAAGGTCGCGGAACACAGGCTCGTCCGAGTGCCCGAATGCGCCGGAATTTGGTGGTTGACTCCATGACGCAAGAAAAACCGTCAGAGAAGATCACCCTGACGGTTTCACGAATACTACTCCCGAATAACGATGTGAAACATCGCAATTCTACTTGTTGGCTTGTTGTTTTACCACAATAGAGATGTTCTTTATCGTTTTTCGTCGTAAGCTTGTTCTTTGACCGCGACTACCTAGCTAAGTACGATGTTTTGGATCGCTAATCGCTCAGCTCTTACTCCGATTTCAACAATAGCGATGATTTCTATCGTTATTGAATTATGGCGGGTCGATACCTCTTACGCCGTCTATACGATTTTCTCCAAATATAGCCCCTGTTCCTTGCTCAAATCGATATAATGCCCGTCGATCTCTACGACCGGGAGAATCGGATCCTGCGAGCTGACCATGACGATCTTGCCTTCTCTTCCATCGGAGAGCACGACTTGATTGCCGATCAGCACGTCCATTATTCGTTTTATGAAACTGAGCGTAATGGCCGGCTCCAACGATCCGTAGACGTTGTCGGACAATTCCTTCAACACTTGATAAAGCGGCATCGGCTCCTTGTATACCCGTTTGGACACCATCGCATGAAACACGTCGGCCACCGCGACAATCTTGCTGAATACATCGATCTCTCCGCTTTTCAATCCGAACGGATAACCGCTGCCGTCTTCCCGTTCGTGGTGCTGCAGCGCCACGTAAGCATGTCGTTCAGGAATTCCCTCCGATCGTTTAATAATCTCGTATCCGTATACGGTATGCTCCTTAACGATCCGGAACTCCTCAGCGGTCAGCTTCCCCGGTTTGTTCAGGATCGAGGCGGGAATCTGGGATTTGCCGATATCGTGAAGGAATCCTGACGCCGTCAATTCCCATAATTGAGCGTCGTCAATCCCTCGGGCTTTCCCGATCAAACGGGATAATAGCGCCACGGCAATGCTGTGTCTATAGATGTATTCGTCATGCACCTCTAGATAGAGAAGAATTTGATTCAAGTTCGGATGATTGCTCATGAATATGATGATCGGAACGATCTTGTCGCGCACGCGTTCGAAAGGAATCCGCTCTGTCTGCTGCGCAAATTTGAACAACGCTTTGACTTCCTCGATCGCGGATGCCACCAGATGGTCGATCATAACCGACTCCACGTCGTGGTCGGTCAAGAATACGCCTTGCTGTGACAACAAGCCGACATCCTTGGACGTTAGCAATCGCTTGGCCGGAACAACCAATATTCCCCTCTTGTTGTATATGTTCTTGTTTACCCTCATGCCCACGTACTGATCTTGTCGGGAGCTCATCATATTCATCCCACCAAATCCGTTATTAAGCCTAATCTCGGTGACCTTAAAGGCTTTTCTTTAATGTCTGGATATCGAAGCTGACATGTTCGACAGGCTCGAAAATATCTTTACAGTATTTGCCGATGCAAACCCGTCCGGAAAACATCTTCTTGACATAAATTTTGCGCTTCGCCGCAAGAACGGACATTGCACCCGTCAGTCCGCCGACAACCTTGGCCCTGATGCTGTCGCCCGCCTCGAGCCTAGACCCTCTGCACATCCCGCGATTGGAACGGAAAACGATGTTGCCCGCGGAATAGAGCTCGCACTGCACCACCCCGTCGCGATAAATGAATATATCTCCATTGGATTTCAGTTCGCTCGTCTGGCACTGGCTGACGCTGATCTCGACTTTATCCTCCTGCATTCTTGCCACTTCACTGTGAGTATCTTGGAGCAACGCGAGGAAACCTTGAACGAAATCGTGCGAGGCCGTTTCAAGCAATCGCCGGGGATGGGTGAAAATGTCTGCAAGCTCCTTCAGTTTCCCGTATTCCGCCTGTTTGAGATGCTGGATATTGGAAATGACGACTTGGAGTTCTTTAACGGCGGGAAGAATTTCCTTGAACTTCGTTTCCATCAACAGTTGAATGATCTGCCCGTAGCGAACGGTTTGCCTTTTCGCTTCTAACGTATCCGTAAGCAGCTTAGCCGCCGACAGCAGCTTCTCGATATTACTGTATAACAGCATAGACGTATGATATAGACGGTTAAACAGGACACCGAAGTATCCGGAGTACAACTTGCTTGCCAGGACATTGCCTCTTACGTTGATGCTTCCCGTAGCCGTAATCGTAGAATTGTATACATTGCCATAGACGTACACGTTGCCGAGCGATTCGATAATCATATTGTCCATTACGTCGCCGTACACGATAACGTCGCCGGAGAAGACGATATTGCCGGTCTCGATGTCCACATTCCCGGAGACGAAGTAGGATGTCGCGACATCGAAGACTTTGATTTTCCCCCCCGTCACTCTCGGACGCCCCTGCGCGCGCGCGATGACAACTCCGTCCTGCGTCAGTTCGACGCCCGACTTCGCCATAATGAACAGATCTTTCGGAGGCGTGGGCAACGTAACGTTGCCTAAGACATCATAACCGGCTTGCCCTTCCACTATCGGGATTTTCCTGGCGATCACTTCTCCTTCCCGCACGGAAGGGATTCTGAGATGGTTGCGGAAATCGATCACTCCGTCCACTTCAAAAAACTCGCTCGTCACCTGCTGAGCGAAATAGATTTCCAGCCTGGCGTCTTCGCCCGGAATCGGAGCTTTGCCGCAGGCCACGACAACGTGCCGATAGGTAGGCTCCAATAGCTCTTGCTGGATCGCGGCGAATTCGATTCTGGCCCGGATCGACATTTTCTCCAGTTGGGCAACAACATCGGCAAGCTGTACCGTCTTCAGCACGATATTCGAGTCTTCTTCCGCCCGAACGATCAACCGCGTTGAAGGACCGTCGTCGACCAGCCTTGCCGCATAACGCTCGAGCGCATAAAGCTGCAGGTGCGCGAACAGCTTGTCCTCGGTAATCGTAATCTCGAACAAGGACAGTTCTTCGATCTTCCAGGTGATCCGATCTTTCGCCGCAACACGCGTCTCCGAAAATATTTCTTCATCGTTGACGAAGAGCCTTATCGGACGCACTGGGTAAATCCACGCGTTTTCCCCGCCGACCGTCGGGTCCTGAACCAGAATCTGCTGATTGCGAATTCGGATCGAGCCATCTTGTCTCCGAGACGAATTTTCCGTAAGTCCCTTTTCTGCGTCTATCGTTTCGAAATCGATATTGTCTGCTGGCTCGATGTTCAATTGGCGGATCAGCGTCTTCAATTCGGCTTCGGATATTTGTTTCTTCAAGATTGACACCTCTCGAATCGCAAACTCTTATTGACCAAAAAAAAGACACCTTCCGAATGGAAGATGCCTAACGCTCCATTCGGCAGCTTGGCGACCATAGAACGTTCGTTCCTTAGGCCCATAGCTTTGCGTCCCCCTCTTTCAAGAGGTTTGCCTTTTCATGTATGCGTTTCGTTGATGTATAAAACATTTGAACTATTCATATAAGCACGTGTGCCTAGTTCAATAATTTATTCATTTATAATTATATGTCTATAGTCTCATCATTTTCAAGAGAATTATCGAAAAATGTAAATTCATATGCTAAATACCACTTGCCTTTATAACTTCACGACCCAGCCAAACGGATCTTCGACCACGCCTTTTTGCAATCCAGTCATGAATTCGTACACTTTTTCCGACAGCGGCCCCGTTCGCCCTTCGTTTAACGTCATCTTGTCGCCTTGCCAGTTCAATTCTCCGATCGGCGAAATGACAGCAGCCGTCCCCGTCCCGAAAGCTTCTTCCAACGTTCCTTTCCGATAGGCTTCAACCAACTCATCGATCGAGAGCTTTCTTTCTTCGACCTCGATATTCCAATGCTTCAGCACTTGGATGACCGAATCCCGGGTAACGCCATCTAGAATGCTCCCGTTGAGCGCCGGGGTGACGACTTTACCGTCGATTTTGAAGAACACGTTCATGCTCCCGACTTCTTCAATGTACTTGCGGTGAACCCCGTCGAGCCAGAGCACTTGGGAGTAGCCTTTGCCCGATGCCTCTTCCTGCGCTTTAAGGCCAGCAGCGTAGTTGCCTCCAGTCTTGGCGTTGCCGACGCCCCCTGCGACGGCCCGAACGTATTCCGATTCCACGAAGATGCTGACCGGATTGATTCCTTCCGCGTAATAGGAGCCGACCGGCGACAAAATGATCATGAAGGAATACTGCTCAGACGGAGAGACGCCGAGCGTCGCTTGGGTCGAGATGACGAATGGGCGAATGTACAGAGAAGTCCCTTCGTCGGTAGGAATCCAATCCTCGTCGATCTTAATAAGCTGCTTCAATGCTTCCATCGCCAAGTCTTCGTCGATCGACGGGATGCTCAGCCTCGTATTGGAACGGTTAAGCCGCTGCAGGTTTTTGAACGGACGGAACAACAATACCGGTCCTCCTGGCGTTTTGTACGCTTTCATCCCTTCGAATACAGTCTGCCCGTAATGGAACACTTTGGCTGCTGGGTCCAGAGAGATCGGTTGGTAAGGAATGATCCTCGGGTCGTGCCAGCCTTGGCCGGCGTCGTAATCCATGATAAACATATGATCCGTGAAATGTTTGCCGAAGACCAAGTTGGAGGTATCCGGTTTCTGTTTAGGGGAGGTCGAACGTTCTACGGTAATTTTAAGGCCCATTGCGTCATCTTCTCCTTGTCTATATCCGTTAGTTTCTAATTGAATCATACCAAACGATTAAGTATATTGATAATATCTGTTTTATCGGTAATTCATACCTTTTGGGTATGCAGGCGAAAGGAGCAAGGATTCGAATGGACATGCGGCAATTGCGTTATTTTCTAGCCATCGCGAACGAGGGGCAGATTACCCGGGCGGCTAAGCTCCTGAACATGGAGCAACCCCCTCTCAGTCGTCAGCTTAAGCTAATGGAGCAGGAGTTGGGCGTTGTTTTGTTCGACCGAACGGGCAAGCAATTGCAGCTTACCCAAGCGGGAGAACTGCTGCGGCAGCGGGCGATAACGCTAATGCACCAGTTCGACGAAACGATCGCTTACGTACAAGAGATCGGAGAAGGGGTTCAAGGCGTTCTCTCGATCGGTGCCGTCGTTTCTTGCGTCGCCTTGCTGCCGGGCGTCATTCGGAGGTTCTCGGAAAAGTATCCCCAAGTTACCTTCAAAATACAGGAAGGAGATCATTTCTTGCTGGGCGAGCTGTTGGAGAACAGGGATCTCGAGTTGATCGTGACCCGGCTGCCGTTCCAATCCGATTTTCAGTCGCAGCATTATTCCGTCATGCCGCTTCCTTCCGACCCGTTCGTCGCCCTCCTCCCGAGCGAGTGGTGTCCAGACCCCGCTCTTCGGTCGATGACCTTGCAGGATCTGGCGCGGTTTCCGTTCCTCACCTTAAAGACGGACCGAACGACGTTCATGCATAACCAGGTGTTCGAGGAATTCAAACGGTTCGGCCTGGAACCTCGAATCGTCAGTGAATGCTCAAGCGTAGCCATCACGCTCTCCTTAGTCGCATCGGGAATCGGAGCCGCGATCTTGCCGAAATCCGTGATGAACTCTTTTGCCCCTCAAAGCATCCGGAAAATCGCCATTTCCAATGCTGAATTCCAAAGCGAAGTCGGCATCGTATGGCTTAAGGACCGCCATCTTTCGAAAAGCGCCCGCCACTTCATGGAGATCTTCCCTCAAGCCTTCGTTAATTTCCGCGATATCACGTAAAAAGTCAGCCCAAGAAAAACCACTTTAGATTTTTGTTGACCCACAAACATTATAACGTTATGTTGTTTATAGGGAAGATAAGCTACTTACACTGTTATAAGGAAAGCGGGTGATCACTCTGAAAGACCGTTACCTATTGCGCAACCTCAAGCAATTAAACGGAGAATCGATCGATATTCTCGTCGATCAAGGGAGAATCGCCAACATCGCTCCGTCAGGCAGCCTTGGAGACATGGCACCATGCTTGAACGATTTCGAACAGAACTACGTATCGAGCGGATGGATCGACATGCATGTCCATGCTTTCTCCGAATTCGAACCGTACGGGGACGAGATCGACGAGATCGGGGTGAAACAGGGCGTAACGACGATCGTCGACGCCGGCAGCTGCGGAGCCGATCGGATCGGCGAGCTGCTAAAGCTCGGTGAACGCGCCGCGACGCGATTGCTTGCCTTTCTGAATATTTCGCGCATCGGTCTGGCGAGGATCGACGAACTGACCAATCTGGAATGGATCGATCGGTCGGCAGTCTCCCAGTCCGCCCTGCGTTATCGCGAAGCCATCGTCGGCCTCAAAGCGCGGATCAGCCGCAGCGTCGTCGGACCTAGCGGGCTGGAGCCCTTGCGCATCGCGCGCCGACTTTCCGATGAAACTGAGCTTCCGCTGATGGTTCACATCGGCTCCGGCCCGCCGAGCATCGAGGAAATCCTTCCTTTATTGGCGAATAAAGATATCATTACTCATTATTTAAACGGAAAAAAGAACAATCTATTCGGCGAGGATGGCCAGCCGATCCGGGCGCTGCTCGAAGCGCTCGAACGCGGCGTGCGGCTTGATGTCGGACATGGCACGGCCAGTTTCTCCTTCAAAGTCGCCGAAGCCGCAAGAAGCCACGGAATTGGACTTCATACGATCAGCAGCGACATCTATCGCGGCAACCGGCTGAACGGACCGGTGTACAGCCTGGCAAACGTCCTCTCCAAGTTTCTTTATCTGGGATACTCCCTGGAAGAGGTCATCGCGTCCGTCACCCGCCGTGCGGCGGAATGGTTGGGCAGGCCGGAGCTCGGGCGCATTCGGATCGGCGACCCGGCGAATCTCACGCTGTTTGCGGTTGATCGGAAGCCGGTTACGCTTATCGATTCGGAAGGCGATGAACGTTCCGCAAACTTCATCATCGAACCAAGGGGAGTTGTTGCGAGTGGCAAACTCATTAAATGCGAAATACGGCCTTAAACGGGTAATCAACGCCAGCGGGCGCATGAGCATTCTCGGCGTGTCCGCACCGACGGATACGGTCATGGAGGCTATGAAAATTGGCGGGCAGCAATACGTGGAGATCGCCGATCTTGTCGATAAAGCCGGAGATTATATCGCGGAAGCGATCGGCTCGGAAGCCGCGGTCGTCGTAAACTCCGCGTCCAGCGGCATCGCCTTGTCGGTGGCTGCACTCGTGACTAGAGGCAACAGTCGGAAGAGCGTAAGACTGCATCAGGATCCGCTGACCGATAACGAGATTATTATTTTGAAAGGCCATAACGTGCAATACGGGGCTCCCGTCGAAACGATGGTCTATCTTGGCGGCGGCAAGCTCGTAGAAGTCGGCTATGCCAACGAAGGAAAGGCCGAGCACATCGAAGACGCGATCACTTCCCAAACGGCCGCCATCCTCTACGTGAAATCGCACCATTCCGTGCAGAAGAACATGATTTCCGTCGAAGAGGCCTGGGAAGTCGCGCAACGTAATAACGTTCCGTTGATCGTGGATGCGGCGGCCGAAGAAGACTTGCGAAAATACGTCCAATGCTCCGATCTGGCGATCTACAGCGGATCGAAGGCGATCGAAGGCCCGACTTCGGGCATCGTCGCGGGCAAACGCCAATATGTCGAATGGCTGAAGGTTCAGTTGCACGGCATCGGACGGAGCATGAAGGTTGGCAAAGAAGCGACGTTCGGTCTGCTTCAAGCGTTGGACGAATACGGTGCCAAAGTCGACAAGAGCGAGTTGGAGAAAGCTTCCCTGCAAGCTTTAATGCCTCTAAACGAGCTTCCGGGCGTCCAAGTGACGATCGTGCAGGACGAAGCCGGACGCGCGATCTACCGCGCCCGTATCAAGATCGATCCGGCGCTGGCAGGCGCGAATGCCGGGCAAGTCGTAGACGGATTGCAAGACGGCGATATCGCCATCTACACTAGAGACTACGGCGTTAAGCAAGGCTACTTCGATATCGATCCCCGTCCGCTTCAGGGGGACGATATCCATGTTATCGAATCCAGAATACGCGAACTTACGGGGGGACTCTAACTTGTCGAACTTATTAAAGCGTTTGTACCGCAACCGCGTCGCCTTGAACGTATTGGCGCGCGATATCGAAAATGCCGTAGAAGTGTTCGAAGCCGCCGAAGGACATGTGGTCGTCGGCGTGCTGTCCAAGGATTACCCGACGGCTGAAGCCGCCGTAACGGCCATGCGTCAATACGGCCAAGCGATCGACGATGCCGTATCGATCGGACTCGGCGCCGGCGACAATCGCCAAGCGGCCGTCGTTGCGGAGATTGCCAAGCATTATCCGGGAAGCCATATCAATCAGGTTTTCCCGGCTGTAGGCGCAACCCGGGCCAACCTGGACGGGCGTGACGGCTGGATCAACGCGCTCGTGTCCCCGACCGGGCAGCCCGGATTCGTGAACGTTTCGACCGGACCCATCAGTGCGGCTGGACAGGAACAAGCCGTCGTCTCCGTTAAGTCCGCGATCGCGCTCGTCAGAGATATGGGCGGAAACGCGCTTAAATATTTCCCGATGAACGGTTTGAGCCGAGAAGACGAGCTTCGCGAAGTCGCCCGCGCTTGCGGCGAAGAAAACTTCGCGCTGGAACCTACGGGCGGCATCGACATGGACAACTTCGAAGCGATTGTGCGCATTTGCTTGGAGGCAGGCGTACCACAGGTCATCCCGCACGTCTACTCTTCGATTATCGACCCTAGCTCGGGCCGAACGAACGTAGCCGATGTCGAACGACTCCTCGCGATCATGAAAAAACTGGCGGAACGTTTCGATGGCTAAGCGAATCGCGGCGTTCGGCGAAGTCATGATGCGGTTGCAAGCGCCGGGGTACGATCTGCTGTCGCAAGCAAACACGCTGAGCTATTCTTTTTCCGGCACGGGAGTTAACGTCGCGGGGGCGCTTGCCCGTCTCGGACACGACAGCTATCTCGTCAGTTGCCTGCCTCCCAATCCGGTTGGGGACGCAGCGGCGGCTTCGCTGCGCAAGCTGGGCATCTCCCAATCGTTCGTCGCCAGAGGCGGCAAATATATGGGCATGTATTTCCTTGAGAACGGATTCGGCCCCCGTCCGAGCCGCGTAACGTATTCCAACCGGATGGAAAGCAGCTTTAATACGGCGCCCGAAGAAACTTACGATTTCGAGAGCATCGCCAAACAAGTCGACGCCGTCCATTTCTGCGGAATTACGCTGGCTATGAACGATGTCGTAAGGAACCATATGTTCCGCTTCGCATCGGCTGTCAAAGCCAATGGAGGCCACGTCGTTTTCGATTGCAATTATCGCCCTTCCTTGTGGGGCAACGACGGTTACGCGAAGGCCAAACCGTTCTACGAACGCATGCTGCGGCTTGCAGATATCGCGATGTTGAACGAACTGGACGCGATGCATATTCTCGGTCTGGCGTCCGAGAAGTCCGCGCGGGAAGATCTGCTGGCCGAACTCATTCCAGCCGTGGCCGACAGCTATGGCATTTCCGTCGCGGCGGGCACGCATCGATCCGTTAATCCGGATAATACGCATTCCTTGCGAGGTTATATGTATACGCAGCGGAATTTCTTCTTCTCGGATACGTTGACCTTTGCCGTTTATGATAGAATTGGGGCAGGAGACGCCTACGCGAGCGGAATTGTTCACGGAGAGTTCGAACGATTCGCGCCAGAGAAAACGGTTCGTTTCGCGGCCGCGGCAGCGATGCTTGCCCACACGACCGCAGGCGACACCCCCGTGTCCTCCGAAAACGAGATTCTCAAGGCCATGGAGCGATCGGCAGGGGATATAGAGAGGTAGAGGATGCAGTTGGCTTTGTCCCGCAATAAAAAGCCGTTATATATGCAGATCAGGAGCATTCTGAAAGACCGGATCCTTCACGGCGCATATCCTGTCGGAATGCTGATTCCTTCGGAGCCCCAGCTCGAGCAGGAATTCAACGTGAGTAAGATTACGGTTCGCAATGCGATTCAAGAACTTGTGCAAGAGGGCTATTTGGAGAAGGGCAGCGGCATAGGCACCAGGGTCATCCGCAATACGTCCGTTTCAAAACTGTCCAAAGGGAAAAGCTTTACGGAAATCCTCGTCGAGGAAGGACATCGCATTCGCAAAAAATTGCTGAAGTCCGAGACGATCGACAACGATCCCGGATCGGAGCCGTATCGACTGTTCGGTGCCCGATGCTTGCTTATACAGCGGCTTTATTATCTGGACGATGTCCCTTACATTTACTATTCGCACTACCTTACGACCAGGTCGGGAGATCTCGCGCCTGAGGATCTGGATGAACAGTCGCTGTACGGCTTATTGGAGGAACGCGACATTGGTCTCGTGGATTTTCGCGATCAATTCGAAGTTACCGCCGCTCCCGATGAAGTCGCGGAGCTGCTCGAGCTCGAGCCTCGGATGCCATTGCTGCGAAGATCCCGTTATTCCCGGGAGCCTTTCGGAGAGGTCGTCGAGTACAGTATCGGCTATTACAATACGGCGCTGCAGTCGTATCTTATCAATTACGACGCGTGATTGTTGGGTGCAAAAAACGGCTTTTGTCTCCCCTGACGGGAGAACAAAAGCCGTTTTTAAGATTTTAACAAAATCAGGTCGTCAGAATCTCCAAGTTATACCCCATGAACAGTCCGGATTCGATAACGCCCGGGATCGACTTGACTTCCTTCTCGTATCCATCCTCGATCTTATTGAAGCGCACGTCCAGAATGAGATTGCCCGCCTCGGTAATGACCGGTCCGTCCTTGGCCACCGCCATGCGTATCTGCACTTCCTTAGCGCCCAGTTTGGCCAGTTCGGTCTCGACCAGGTTAACCGCCCGCGGATCTACCTCGATCGGGGCCGCGAACTTCTCTCCGAGATGGGAGACGAACTTCGAGGAGTCGACCAGAATATAATTCTCGGGAGCGCTCTTCATGACGAGCTTCTCCGCGAACATCGCACCGCCGCGCCCTTTAATCAGGTTCTTGCGCGAGTCGACTTCATCCGCACCGTCGAAGTACCAGTCCGGACGCGCATTCAGCAGTGTCGAGGTGGGAAGTCCCATGATCGAACAGGTCATCGACACTTCATGCGAAGTCGGAATCGCCAATACGTTAAGCTTCTGCTCCTTCACTTTTTTGCTGATCGCAAGCAGCGCAAGGTATGACGTCGAACCCGAGCCGACGCCGATGACGTCCCCGTCCTTTACGCGCTCGGCGATCTTGGCCGCAACCGCTTCCTTCTGCTCTCTGTTGGATATTTCCTTGGTCCATTGCAATGTAGTCGCGATTTTATTTTCCCAGATCATGATAAACCTCGCTTCGATTGATTTGCGCTCGCATAACTGAGCCTTATTATACCATGATTAACCGCTTACTTTGAACAGGTACCTTCGTTATGCCGTCTCATGCCATAACAAAGTATCCATGCTCGAAATCAGGCTTTCGAGCGGATTTCCGATCGGGACGCCGGATTCCGCGGCTACCCGCCCGGCCGCTTCCGACATGGACAACTGGCCGACGGAGATACTCTTGCCCTCCCCTACTCCGACGAGCCTGCGCAAGCGATCCGACAACTCTCGGTTATGCTCATCTTTGTTCCCTTTCATAATCAGTTCGAACACGCCTTCGATGACAAGCGCTTCGACATCGGGCTTATGTCCATTCATCCGCGCGTATTCCCGCAGTCGCTTCATCGTCCCGTCGACGGTAGCCGGATTCGTAAAAAGCAATAGCTGAGGTTCGTCATAACGGCAAATATCGGCAAAAAATGGCTCGTCGATCTTCATGATCGGTACCGATGCCGTGAACGGATCATCTTGCATGACCGCGATGTAGTTCGTGCACGTAACGAGTATCGCATCGACGCCGGCATGCTCGATCCATTCGATCTGTTCCTTCACCCTGCGCCCGGCTTCGGCCAGACTAAAGTTCTCGTCCGATGAGATGCGGTACACGAGCGCGGGATCCACAAAATGAAGAAGCTCCGCCTCGCGGCCGGACAACGCTTGTTCAATGTATTCTATGTTGGAATAATGGGCGTGCAAACAGCCGATGCGTATGGTCATCCTTCCCCCGTCCCTTATCTTTTTTATCGATTCTAACATATTGACTAAGAAGGAGGGCGATACGCTTGACGAAATTCGATTTATGTTTTATCTTTAATTTAAGATTTATAAAATTAAGATTTATTGGAGGGAGAGATTACGCATGACGACATTTCGCGGAATCGAAGGTATTTTTCGTGGTGCCCCTGTTCATATGGTTGGCGACGGTTTCCGGGTATCCAACTATTTTCCTTCGGGACAAGATTTCGGAGCGCGGTTTAGCCCCTTTATCCTGATGGATTATAATGCCCCGTACGTTTTCCCGCCTTCGGAATCGGTTAAAGGAGTAGGCGCGCATCCCCATCGCGGCTTCGAGACGGTCACGATCGCTTACGAGGGACATATCGAGCATCACGACAATCACGGCAACCACGGCATTCTCGGCCCTGGCGACGTGCAATGGATGACCGCGGGCTCCGGCCTGCTTCACAAGGAATATCATGAACGGGAATTCTCGAAGAGGGGCGGCCTCTTTCAGATGATTCAGCTATGGGTCAACCTTCCCAGAGCGCATAAAATGCACCAGCCGAAATACCAAGAGCTGCTGAAAGAAAATATGGGGCGGGCGGAATTGCCGGACGGAGGCGGTACCGTGAGGATTATCGCCGGCGAATACGACGGAGTTCGAGGCCCGGCATCGACGTTCACTCCGATCCATCTCTTCGATATCGCGTTCAAGAACGGAGGTCAGGCGCGCTTCGAGCTGCCCTCTTCGTACAATTCGGCCGCGTTGGTGCTTCGGGGAACGGCGCAAATCAATGGGGGGACGACTGCCGGAGAGGGGGACTTCGTCCTGTTCCGGAACGAATCTGGAGAGGTCCTCATCGAAGGGCTCTCCGACGACGCGCTCGTGATCGTCTTAAGCGGCGAACCGATCGACGAGCCCGTCTTCATGCACGGTCCGTTCGTCATGAATAGCCGGGAGGAACTGGTCGAAGCTTTCCGCGATTTTCAAACGGGGAAAATGGGCGGAGCCGATTTCTGACGCCTAACAGAAAGGGATCAAGCAGAGAACTGAACTTCCCGCTTGATCCCTTTTTAATATTTATCCTGCCTTAATCTCCAACAACTCGTACTTCACGACGCCGACGGGCGCGTCCACGCTCACGATGTCGCCTAGGCGTTTGCCGATCAGCTCCTTGCCGAGCGGGCTTTCGTACGAGATTTTATTGTCCGTCACGTCCGCTTCGGCAGGTCCCACGATCCGATACTCGATCTTCTCGTCGAATTCGATGTCGTTAAGCACGACGGTCGAGCCCACTTGTACCTTGGAGTTGTCGATTTCGTTCTCGTCGACGACCCGGGCATTACGGAGCATCTTATCCAGCACGAGAATTCTCGTCTCCATGAACGCCTGATCGTCTTTGGCGGAATGGTATTCGCTGTTCTCCTTCAAGTCTCCATAGCTGATCGCGAGTTTGATGCGAGCGGCCAGTTCCTTGCGTTTCACGTATTTCAGGTCGTCAAGCTCGGCTTGTAATTTATCCAATCCTTCTTTGGTCAGAATCACTTCATCGTCGGGCATGGTTTACAGCTCCTATTTTCTTTCTTTATTCCATTGTACCTTATATCCGATCATGTTGCACTTTCGTGCCCGAACCACGATTGCCTTAATCTAAGGATGCCTTCTTCGATTGCGCCCTCGCTAAGCCCCCCAAATCCAAGCATGACGAAGGAACGGGGGCAGCTTTCCGGTTCGCACCAATAGCTTCTCGGGGAGTACACGTTTACGCCTCGCCGTGCCGCGAGCGCGATCAACTCGCTGCTGTCCCGGCCGTGGATATCGAGCAGCAAATGCAGACCCGCCTTGTGCCCGATAATCCCGACCCGGCTCCCCAAATGCCGATGCACGGCATTCAGAAGCGCTCGGTGCCGGCCTTGATACAGCTTTCTCATTTTACGGACATGTCTTTCGAAGTGCCCTTCTTTCATAAACATGAGCATCGCTTGCTGCAGCAACGGCGATACCGATTGGCTGTAAGGCTCGAGCCGCGTCAGGAAATCGCCGGCCAGTCGTTCGGGAAGCACGAAGTAACCCAGCCGCATCGCCGGCAGGAACGACTTCGAGAACGTCCCCAGATAGACGACCCTGTCGCGGGAATCCATCGCCTTCAAAGCCGGAATCGGCTGCCCCTGATAACGGAATTCGCTGTCGTAATCGTCCTCGAGGATCATCGCGTCCTCGTCCGCCGCCCATTGCAGCAGCCGAGCCCGCTTGTGGACGGGCAGAATGCCTCCGATAGGGAATTGGTGGGACGGGGTAAGATAGACGGCCCCCGCGCCGCTTCTCTGGACAGCCTCCACGTTCAGCCCGTCCGCTTCAATCGGAATCGGAATGATATCGCGGTCATGGTTGACCAGCACCGTCCTCACCCCGTCGTAGCCGGGGTCCTCAATCGCGACCCGCTTCGCCAGCGGCAACAATTGGCACAACAAACCAATGGCTTGCTGCGTACCTCCGGCAAGGAAGATCTGCTCCGGAGAGCAATAGATGCCACGGGAGGCGTACAAATACCGCGCAATCTCGTAACGAAGCTCCGGGTTTCCCTGCAAGTCGCCATAACCGAGTATTTGACGCAAATCGCCTCCTAGCGCGTCCGACATGCATTTTTTCCAAACCGCAAGCGGGAACTTCTCCAACGCGACGTCCCCGTATCGGAAGTCGATCTCCGCGGCGTTCTTCCCCGAGGTCATCTTCGGAGCCGTCGCGGACGGTCCTCTAACCGGAACGCCGGATTTCTCCCCCATTACCGGCTCGACCCGCAGAACGCGTAGCCCGCTTCGCGGCTTGCTATGCACGTAACCCTCGGCAACCAACTGTTGATAGGCAATCTCGACCGTATTTTTGCTTACGTGCAAGTACGAAGAGAGCTCCCGGATCGACGGCAGTTTGTCGTCGAACGCCAACTTGCCGGATTCGATCTGCTGCCTAATATACGCATAAAGCTGTAGGTAAACGGGAATGCCGCTTTCCCTATCCAACAAAGGCGATAATCCGCTCATTGCCCCTCCATCTGACCCCTAGGAATGATAAAAATCTGTCACTTTCAACAGTGACAGACGATCTGTACAATGAGCTTACCATAGATTACCCGAGGAGAGATAGCCCATGTATCCCATGCGAATGTTTAAGCTTGAGTGCAAGGATCAAGACCGAATACACACGTTTCTCGAACAGGCAAGAACCGGATTTCTCGGCTTGTCCGCGGACGATTCCCCTTATGTCGTCCCATTGAATTACGTCTGGTCGAAAGGTTTCGTCTACTTTCACGGTGCCTCCGAAGGTCGCAAGGTCGACGCGATGCGGCGCAATACCCGCGCGTGTTTCTCCGTATGCGAGGACCTTGGCACGATCTCCGCCGTCGTTCCGGCCCACACGGACACTGCGTATATGAGTGTCATGGTCTTCGGCAACGTCGAGCCGGTATCCGATCCCCGAGAAGCGACCGAGGCCATGCAAAGCATGCTCGACAAATATGTGCCGGGATACTACGATCAGCCTTTGTCCCAAAGCCATGTCGAGAAATACATCTCCTCGCTCGGCAGCAAGACAAGCGTGTTCAAGCTCGTGCCGAATTCGATTACCGCAAAGATGAACGAAACGCCAGAAGAAAGCCGGTTATTCTACCCTGGGAAAACGCTGCGCGACGAGCGGGCGTAAATCGGCATAGGCGCCAATGAAAATCGGCAACCGCATGACGCCGGTTGCCGATCCGTTTTTTCTTTTTAAAGCGCGAGAGCTAGCTTTTTGTCCGTTTGCATGCTGTGGCAAACGATGAATTGCTCGACAACCATGGACAGTAGTTCTCTCGTTGAGCTCGCGCTCGTTTTTTCCTGAATTTTAGCGATATGGTTTTTTACCGTTTTCTCCGATATGCACAATTCACCCGCCAGGCGTTTGTTGCTGTATCCGTATTTCGAAAGGCAGTACACGATTTCCTGCTCCCGCGCTGTTAATCCGTGCAGTTGGGCGAAATAGGCTACGATGTCCAACAAATACGAAGACTCATGCTGCATCATCAATTCGGCACCTCAATATTCGTTATGATCGCTTATGCGTGGAGAATAATATCCTACTTGGAAATAATAACATATAAATACGAAATGTAGTGGCTAAGAATTTCGCGTTTTCGCGGCTTTCGTCATGTCGTCGTAACTGATGGCTCCCAAATACCGGTTTTTCACCTTCCCGGACGGATCGATAATATAGGTCGTCGGAAATGCGGTAACCCCATACTGCTTCAACACATCGCCTTGCGGGTCGAGCGCGATTGGAAAGCTCATCCCGCCCACGCCCGCGTACTTTTCCACGACGGCGGCGGATCTCTCTTGGCTGGTTGCGTTTACGGAAATCACGACGATATCCCCGTCTTTATTGTTCTGATAGAACTTCTCCACATGCGGCATCTCCGCCTGACAAACCCGGCACCATGTCGCCCAGAAATTCATGACGATTGTCTTTCCCCGGTAATCGGACAGACGGACTGAATTTCCGTTCAAATCCGTCAGTTCGAAATCGGGAGCGGACTGCTCGCTGCGAACATTCCGAGACGTCGTCGGGCCAAGCACCGTGTAGACGACCATCGCTGCGACAAGCAGCGTCCCTAGAGCCTGAGCCGCTCTTCTTGGCGACGGACTAAGCAGCGCCGCCAATAATATGATGGCCGCAATGAATCCCGCATAATCCAAGTTACCTGCCGAGCTGCTTAACACGAGGTGAGCCAGCAACGCGGCCGATGCCATACCGGCTCCCCAGATCGTTGCTGCAGCCGCCGATCGGCGAATCCCCTCTTTTCTATAGCTTCGCAAGAAAATAAACCCGAGCGACGATGCCGAAGCAAGCCAGATCCCCTTCACTCCGCCGCTGAAGAACAGAAGCGAGAGCGGATGGGCGACAACGGCCGCAGGATCAAGCAGAAGCAGACTCGCCTTCCAGACGGCAATCCATAGGAAGACGGCATTCCACGCATCGGATACGAGCCTTGCCCGATCCGCGTATTCCCTAAGCCGAAACCGTAAGGCAAGAACGCCGATCATTCCCGCCGCAACATAAACCAACAATTCGATATTCAGAACGAACGTGCCGAGCTGCAGATTAGGCAGAGGCATGAGGCTCCCCCCTTGATTATGCGATAGGAGTTCCGTTATTCACCGGGCGATCCGGCTGCAGCAGCACGACGTCATCTTCCTCGGGAACCGCCCCGAGAACGAGCACTTCGGATTTGAAACCGGCAATTTTCCTAGGTGGGAAGTTGACGACCGCAGCGACTTGTTTGCCAATGAGCGTCTCCGGCTCGTATCTACGCGTAATCTGCGCCGATGAAGCTTTAACCCCCAAATCTCCGAAATCGATTTGCAGTTTAATCGCCGGTTTTCTGGCCTCGGGGAACGGCTCTGCACGCACGATCGTACCGATACGTATATCCAATGTCATAAAATCCTCTATTGTTGCCATATTAAATAAATCCTCCAATGTACTTTTAAAGCGCTATCATTTAGCTCTCTGAGAGAAGACGAGGACAGAAAATCGTTCCTCCTCCACCCCCACCGGACGGCTTAGGACAACCGATACGTCGCGAACGGCTTTCCGTAGCGGAACGGCTCGCTGATCGTATCGAGCTCTTCCAGCGTACCGGCATCTAACGCAAGTTCAACGCTCCGCAAATTGTCGTCCATCTGTTCGACGCGCGTCGCTCCCACGATTACGGTCGATACCGCCGGCCTTCCCATCAGCCACGCCAGCGAAAGTGCACTCGGGGTCGCGTCGAAAGCCGAGGCCAGCTTGCCGACCTGCGCGCCAAGCGCTACGTTCCGATCTTCCAGGAATCGGGCGAATCCAGGGTCCGTTTGCGCTCTGGAACCGTCCGGCGCCTTATTCTCGGAGCCGTATTTGCCGGTCAGAATCCCTCCCGCGAGCGGGAAATAAGGAATGATTCCTACCCCTTGATCTAGACAAAACGGGACGAGCTCGTTCTCGGGGGTACGGTCGGCCAGCGAGTAGCTCGTCTGCGTAGAGACGTAACGGCAATATCCTCTCAGCTCGCTGATCCCTAGCGCCTTCATGATCTCCCATGCCGCATAGTTGGAAGCACCGACATAGCGGACTTTGCCGGAACTGACGAAATCGTCCAGCGTGCGCAGCGTCTCCTCCAGCGGCGTATTCGGATCGAACGTATGGATCTGATACAGATCGACGTAATCCGTCCGAAGACGGCGTAGGCTGTCCTCCAGCTCCCGCTGCAGGTGAAATCTGGAAGAACCGCGCCCGTTGGGCCCTTGGTCCTTCACCAGGCCCGCCTTCGTTGCCAGGACGGCGTTGTGCCTCCGCCCTTCAAGCGCCAGCCCGATGATCCGCTCTGATTCCGTCCCCGCGTATATATTCGCCGTATCGATAAAATTGATTCCGTTATCCATAGCGTAGTGCACGATACGGATAGAAGTTTCCTGATCGGCCCGCTTCCCGAAAGCATTGGTGCCAAGTCCCAATTGCGAGACTTCAAGCCCGCTAGCTCCTAGACGGCGATACTTCATCTGTCGTCCCCCTCCGCAACGTTATTCAGCTTGACACGGCTTCCTTCTTAACTTGTTTGCTTCTCAACTGTCCGCAAGCGGCGTCAATGTCGGTTCCATGCTCCAGACGTACGCTGCAGCTCACTCCTTGCTTTTTCAGCGTATCGTAAAACTCGCTTACCGTCGTCCGGGCAGTCCTCTGGTACTGGCTATGCTCGTCGACCGGATTGTACGGAATCAGATTGACGTTCACGAGCGGTCGTCTGTCGCCGATCAGCTCGGCAAGCTCGAGAGCATGCTCTCTTTGGTCGTTGATATCCTTCAGCAGAATGTACTCGAGAGTAATTCTGCGTTTCGTCTTCTCCAGGTAATAATCGATTGCTTTCATCAGCTTCGCGATCGGAATCGCCTTGTTGATCTTCATGATCCGCGTTCGCAATTCATCGTTCGGCGCATGGAGGGAAATTGCCAGATTGACCCTCAGGTCGTCGTCGGTGAACTCGTATATTTTGTCCGCCAGCCCGCTGGTCGACACCGTAATGCGTCTCCCCGCGATGGCAAGCCCCTTCTGATCTTTAATGACGTGCAAGAAATTCACCAGGTTGACGTAGTTGTCGAACGGCTCTCCAATACCCATCACCACCAGATGGCTAACCGCTTCCCCTTTGCCCGCCTTGTCCAGATAATGCTGCACGTTCATAACTTGCTCCACGATCTCCCCGCTGGATAGATCACGGCTCTTCTTTAGCAGCCCGCTCGCGCAAAAGCTGCAGCCGATATTGCATCCCACCTGCGTCGTCACGCAGACGGATAAGCCGAACTTATGCCGCATCAGCACCGTCTCGATCAGGTTGCCGTCTTTCAAACGAAACAGAAACTTGACGGTCCCGTCCACCGACTCTTGTTTCGTATGCTCGGTCTGCGTATGCATGACGAAATGCTCTTCCAATAAGCTCAAGCAATCCGGATTGACCCCGGTCATCTCGGAGAAGTCCGTCGCCCGCTTGCGGTATAGCCATTCCCAGACTATGGCCGCCCGGGATTTCTTATGTCCTCGTTCCATCAGCCAGTCGGTCAATTGATCGAACGTCAGTCCGTAGATCGATTCTTTATTCATGCCTAACCCTCATTTCACTAGAAGCCGGAGCTTGCGATCTTGCTCCTATTTTCCCAGAAACGACTTGGATTAACAAGGCATCATTGCTTGTAACGGAAAATAGAAAGAAATCATGCGGCGACGGTCATGCGTAAAGCCCGGCCCCCCTCGTCTTGTCCGTTTCAAGGGGCCGGGCTTTTGCTTATATGTGATTATTTACTGTGAAGCGAGGCTTCATGGTCATGTGAAGCTTCCTCGATATGGCCGAACGCCCAATGGCTGCTAGACACATCCTTCCACGAAGGCTTCGCGGAGTTTTTCAGAGGTTCTCTCTTCAAGATGCGGTTGATCGTTGCCACTGCTTCCGCGCGAGTCAGCGTTTTGTCTGGTTGGAATTTTCCGTCCGGCATTCCTTGCATGATACCGGCCTTGCCGACAAGCGAGATATAGCCTGCGGCCCAGTGCCCTTGAGCATCCGAGTAGCCGGACTCGGCTTTTCCTTCAAGCTTAAGCCAGCGAGCGGTGATCGCCGCCATTTCTCCTCGCGTGATCGTCTTGTCGGGACCGAACGAACCGTTATTGAAGCCGGTCATTAATCCCGTGGATTGCGCATGTTGGATAACCGAACGCGCCCAATAGGTGCCGGAAACGTCCGTATACTTGATCGCTTGGGAAGGCTGGTCTGCTCCCGGCCCTACGCGAGCCAGAAGCGCGGCCATCTCTGCCCTAGAGATGCCTTGATCCGGTTTGAACGTTCCATCGGCAAAGCCCGCGATGTAGCCTTTATGCATTTCGGACGTTTGCGTGTTCTCCGACACGTTCCCCAACTGAACAATCGTAAACGTACTGAACTTGGTAATTCTGAACGTGATGCCCTTGCTGCCGTCTTCAAGCGTGACGATTTTTCCTTTAACCAATTCCTTTTCTCCGTCGTCATGTTCGATGAACACACTGAGATTGTCGAGGAATCGTTGCAGCTTGACCGAATCGCTCGGCAACTCGGCTGCAGGTATCGGAAGCGTAATATCGACCGCACGGCTGCTCAGGTTCGTTTCGATCGTCATCGGCCTGCCGACGATTTCAACCTCGTTGCTCCCAGCCACGCGTCGTACCGCTTCTTCCGTTCTCGCCCGTTGTTCGACTTCCTTGCGTTTGGACTGTTCTTTGATCGGTACGACGCGGAAATAGAGATCATCGCCGACTCCTTGCAAAGACGCGGCAGGTATGGAAATTCGTCCGTTAACGGTTACGATCTCCAGGTTGATGCCTCCATCCGCGAACGCCTTGAGGGCGTCTTTCGAAATACGGATGTCGGTCTGGGACACCTCATCTTTCGTATCCGGCAGAACGATTCTGGCCGTATCCGATCCGGCCTCTTTTAATTTGGCGACCGCTTCCTTGGCGTTCTCTAGCGTCAACGTTACTTCGTCGCGTTTCGTACCGTCGTTCGCCTTCGTTCTATTGATCGTTACCGAGGTAACGGCGTTGCTTCCCTTACCCTCCACCGGAACTCTAATGATTTCGGTAGCCGGCGCACCTCCGCCTCCCGAAGATGACGACGTTGTAACGGTCAACTTGTAAACGGAGGTCGTCATCCCGTCTTTGGCCGTTACTTTAACGTAAGCCGTAGCCGTGCCCGTTGTCAGGGCTAAGGTCCGATCCGTGATTTCCTGAGTGCAAGCCTCATCGCTGTACAGCTTCCAGCTTGCGGACGGGTTGACCGCGAGATCGACCGTAACCGAGGACGTTCCGCTGGACACTTGGGCCGAGATCGTTCCGCCTGCAATGACAGCGCCGGTAGGCGCGGTTACGGTTTGCACGACGCGAGGCATCAGCTTCGGATAATCGTTGCCTTCGTTGATCACCCAGATCGTATTGAAATCCCAGTTCTCGAAAGTCGCTTGGGTTTGCAGCTCGGATGTCGTTCTCGGGCTTCCTTTGCCCGAATTGTCCGACTGTGAAGTCGTGTCGCTATTGTAATAGGAATGATTGACTTTACCGCCGTTTGCTTGGCCGATTAATCCGCCCGTATTGCCCGTTCCCTCAACGCTTCCCGATACGAAAGTCTTCGAGACGACGGAACCGTTGACTTGGCCGGCCAAGCCTCCCGTATAATCACCGCCGGAGACGTCTCCGAGCGCGTAGCTGTTCTCGATCGTCGTGTTATCGGCCCGTCCAACCAGAATTCCGGTATAATCGCCGCCGTTCACTTCGGCGTTCTCCAAGCCCACGTTGCGAATGACCGCCCGATCGGTATGTCCGAATAATCCGACGTCGTCGGCGCCCGGCCGATCGATCGTCATATTCCGAATAACGAAGCCGTCTCCGTTGAACGTTCCCTTAAACGGCGAAGTCTGATCGCCAATCGGCTTCCAACCGTCCCCGTTCGAATAGTCGCTAAGGTCGATGTCTCCCGTCAAAACGAAATGCTTGTCCAACTCGTATTTCATGTCCGCGAGTTGCTCGGCCGTATCGATCCGGTAAGGATCACCGGCTGTCCCCGTGCCTCCGGCGAACGAGGGTGCCCATTCGATCTCGTATACAACGATCGATCCGTCCGCCGATTTGACCGCCAGCTTATCTCCCGGCCTTAGATACTCCGCGGGCGCTTTGCCGGTAACGGTGTTGAATTGCGTCTCGTTAGTTACGTTCGTTCCGGAAGGAATGACCTTCCAATCGGAATGTTCGTTCTTGGTTAAGTTTTTCAGGAAGCTTTCAACCGTTACCCCGAGTTTAATCACGCTCTCGTCGGAGGAAATGGTCGTTCGATCATTATCTACGTTGTAACGCGTATCTACGGTTCCGATCGCCGCTTCGCTGGCGGCGAACAGAGCGGTAACCGTCAAGTCGGCGCTTGCGTCGTCCGTTCTGGTGGCGGTTTGTTTGCCGTCGCTCCAGCCGATAAACCGGAAGCCCGCATCCGGCACGGCTGTCACCGGCGTCCCCGTCTCGCTCGTCTCCAAATCTTGCACAAGCGTTCCTACAAGCGTTCCGTTAGCGGACGGCAGGTAAGTAAGCACGTTTTTCTGAGTCACGGTAAAGTTGCTCGAATCGGACGAAATATCGCCTGCTTTGTTCCGCGCCTCGATCGTAATCGTCCTATTATCAGGAGGATTGTTGGACGAATTATGATAGGTGACTAATCTTGCGACCTTCTCTACGACGGCGTCGTCAACGTAGTTGCCGAATACTCTGACGTTGTCGATGTAGAGAGAAGCCCCTACCGCCAAACCGCCCGTTCTGTCGTACGAACCGGTAACGAAGCGGAATTGATAAGTGCCATTCGCGGGAATCACGCCCGGAGCGGTCGTCCACGGCTGATTGCCGCCGCGACCGTACATCAATTCGGTATAGTTGTTCGTTTCCAGGTTATATAAGAAACCGTATACCTCGTAATCGTCATCAATAAGAGACGCCTTCCAATCAAACGCCAGCGTGTCGCCGGCCAGCGCATAGAATGGAGTGCTGATCGCCTCTGGACCAAAGGTCGTTCCGTAAGAAGGTTTACCGTTGTTGTTTACGCTAAGAGTACCGCTGAAAAAAAGCCGCAACGCGTGATTCTCGCCTTCCGTAACGATCTGCGAACGATAAACGTTGCTGTACGTGGCGGCTGTCACCGACAGCGGTCTTTCATCTCCCTCGTATCCCCACGCCGGGTGTTGTGTGGAAATATAGTTAACATCCGTCGTAAAAGAATAACCTGGCCCCGTAACCGTATACGGTCCGCTCCCGCTAATCGTGACGGGCCTGCCTTGCGTCTTCGAGGCTAGCGGTCCCATAATCACCGGCGCTCTATTAATGGTCCAGCCTGTATCGCTGCCGCCGTTATCCTCGAAGTTGCCGTTAACGAGCGGCGTGGAGAAATCGATCTGCAAATTCCGCCCCTGCTGACCATCCGAGATTTTGTTGATCGTCCCGATCTGTTTGGTCGACACTCCATCGCCTAAATAAACTGCCGTACCAACGCTCGTTACGACACCGGCTTCGATCGAAGGGAACTCCGACTGCACCAGTGCGAGCGTCTCGTCGGTAGAACTGTTAAGAACTCCGAATTTAACGTAGCTGTCGTCATACGACCCCCCGCCGGTAATCTGTACCCCCGGAGCGACAAGCGCCGTTTCCCTTTCCATATAATTACCCAACGAGTCCCAACCCGTTATGGTCGGAGCCGCGGCATTGGCAGTCTTTCCCGGAAACCATCCGATCAGCAAAGCTAGACATAGAATGGCCGATAGGAGTTTCTTGCTTGTTTTCATGTAAGTTCCTCCCGAGTGAAATAGATATAAAGTCATGCATTTCGATCAGGAAATCATTCTACTTCGACAGCACTAAACATTTTATAAACATTTTCGACTTTTCTTATAGGTATTAAGTTATAAGCCAAGCTTAAATGATTAACGCGACAAAAAAGATTCTCAGAACAATTAGCCCTCATGAGCTTATCTATTGACAGTCATTACGCTTGCCAGTACAATGATCTTTGTGATTATGATAATCATTCTCAATTAAGAGAGTGAAAACAACGGCTTATTTCGGCCGAATTTACAAAGAGAAGCACGTTCGTGCTAAGGGAGAGAGTCATTTCGTGAAAAAACTGTTCATGCCCGCCATCCTGATCCTAACTTTGTCTCTGATGCTCAGCGCATGCGGCGGTAAGACCAATAACGCCGACGGTACAAGTCCGTCCGTGCAGCCAACTTCGCCGGAATCGGCGTCCCCCTCCGCTTCCGCCGATTCGGAATCCGGAACGTTCGTCTACCAGTCCGAGGACGGGCCTGTCGAGGTTCCGAAAAACCCGCAGCGCGTCGTCGTCATTACCCGCTTTTTGACCGGGAACGTTATGGCGCTTGGCGTGCCGGTCGTCGGCGTGGACGAAATGTCCAAGGAGAACCCGCGGTTCGAAGAACAATTGAAGGACGTCGAGGCGGTAACGGACGAAAGCGTCGAGAAGATTATCGAACTGGAACCCGATCTGATCATCGGACTTTCGAATATCAACAACGTCGACAAATTCAAACAGATCGCTCCGACCGTTACTTATACTTACGGCAAAGTCGATTACTTAACGCAACAGCTTGAGATCGGCAAACTGCTGAACAAAGAGAAGGAAGCGCAAGCGTGGATCGACGACTTCAAAGCGCGCGTTCAAAAAGCAGGGGAGGAAATCAAAGCGAAGATCGGCGCGGACGCGACCGTCTCCGTTATCGAAACGTTCAATAAACAGCTCTACGTCTACGGAGATAACTTCGGACGCGGTACGGAAATTCTCTATGACGGGGGATTTGGACTCGCCAAGCCGGAGAAGGTGGCTGAAGCGACGAAGAAAGACGGCTACTTCGCCGTATCGCAAGAAGTTCTGAAAGATTACTTCGGCGACTATGTCATTTTCAGCAAAAACACAGACGAGGACAACTCGTTCCAGACGACCGAAACGTACAAGAACATCCCTGCAGTTCAGAATAACCGCGTATTCGAGGCTAACGCCAAAGCGTTCTATTTCAACGATCCGCTGAGCATGGATTATCAACTTGATTTCTTCATACATAGCTTCCTCGGCAAATAACACATGCAAGTTATGAGAGTTAGGAGATTTCGCACATGAAAAAGTTATTTATCCCAATGGCCTTGGTTCTTGTTCTTCTGCTTAGCGCATGCGGAGACAAAAAGAATAACTCGGGCAGCCCTTCCGCCCAGCCGTCCACGGCCGTTCCGTCCGAATCGGCTTCCCCTTCGGATTCGGCGGCTCCGGAAACCGGCACAATCACGTACCAATCCGAGAACGGTCCGGTCGAAGTGCCCGCAAATCCGCAGCGCGTCGTCGTACTTTCTTCGTTCGCCGGTAACGTGATGTCGCTAGGCGTTCCTCTCGTCGGCGTGGACGATTGGACCAAAAAGAACCCTCGGATCGAGGAGAAGCTGAAGGACGTACAGTCGGTGAGCGACGAAAGTCTCGAAAAAATCATCGAGCTCGATCCCGATCTCATTATCGGGCTTTCCAATACCAAGAATATCAACAAGCTGAACGAGATCGCCCCGACCATCACGTTCACGTACGGTAAGCTAGACTATTTAACGCAACACCTGGAGATCGGCAAGCTCCTCAACAAGGAAAAAGAAGCCCAAGCGTGGGTCGACGACTTCAAAGCCCGGGCAGCCAAAGCAGGCGATGAAATTAAGGCGAAGATCGGCGCGGACAGCACCGTGTCGGTTATCGAGACCGCCGGCAAGCAATTGTACGTCTTCGGGGATCACTGGGCGCGCGGAACGGAGATTCTATATCAAGAAATGAAGCTGTCCATGCCGGACAAAGTCAAGGAAATGGTGCTTAAGGACGGCTATTACGCCCTCTCTTCGGAAGTGGTGTCCGACTATATGGGCGACTACGTGATCTTTAGCAAAGACTCCGATGCGGACAATTCGTTCCAAGCGACCGAGAGCTACAAGAACATCCCGGCCGTCAAGAACGATCGCGTTTACGAAGTCGATGCGAAAGGGTTTTATTTTAACGACCCGCTGACTTTGGATTATCAATTGGATTTCTTTATTAAAAGTTTTCTAGGTTAAATGAACGGAAGATGAGATCACAATGACGAATAAACGACGTTCTGTCCCGTTTGCCTACAAGCTCGCTGGCAGCTTGATCGTATTGGTCTTGAGCTTCGTAGTCGCCATGGTATTCGGCGCAGCCGATACCTCGTTCCACGATCTATGGCTGGCGCTTACCTCCCAAGATAAGGGGGACAAAGTTCTCGTGCTGCGCGAAATCCGGCTGCCGCGCGAGCTGGCCGCGATGCTGATCGGCGCCGCTTTCGCCGTATCCGGCGCCATCATGCAAGGGGTTACCCGCAACCCGCTCGCCGATCCGGGATTGCTTGGCCTGACTTCCGGGGCTAACATGGCCCTCGCTCTGGCTTTCGTATTCATACCGGGTCTGAACTATTTCGGTATTATGATCGCTTGCTTTATCGGGGCTGCCCTGGGAGCGACCTTGGTGATCGTTCTCGGCGCCTTGCGCCAAGGAAGCTTGTCTCCTATTCGAATCGTGCTTGCCGGAGCTGCGGTCTCCGCCTTCCTGTACGCCATCTCCGAGGGCGTCAGCATCGTCTTTCGGATTTCCAAGGACGTCTCGATGTGGACGGCCGGTGGACTGATCGGCACGACGTGGGGGCAGCTCCAGGCGATCTCTCCGATCATTCTCGTCGGAATCGCGATCGCTTTGTTCCTTTCCAACCAAGTGACGATTCTTAGCTTAAGCGATGAAGTGGCAACCGGTCTCGGACAAAAGCTGGTTGTCATGAAAGGGGTCATGTTCGTTCTTGTCGTCTTCCTGACCGGTGCATCGGTCGCGCTTGTCGGAAACATCGCTTTCGTCGGGCTGATGATTCCGCACATCGTCCGGATGATCGTGGGCACCGATTACAAGCATGTACTCCCCATTTCGGTAACTACGGGAGCCGCGTTCATGCTGCTCGCCGACACGCTCGGTCGCACGATTAACGCGCCTTACGAGACGCCGATGGTAGCCATCGTAGCCATGCTTGGCTTGCCCTTCTTCCTGTTCGTCGTGCGCAAAGGAGGCAAAGCGCTCACATGACCCTATCCAGTCTCGTTAGAAAACAACGTTTAATTTTGCTCGTTTGCTTAGGACTCATCGTACTGACGGCCATTGCGAGCATGGGGCTGGGATACGCCTCGCTATCCTTCGACAGGCTGTTCCCTGTACTGTTCGGGGACGGCACCTTCAAGGAGAATTTCATTCTATACTCCGTAAGGATGCCGCGTATATTGATCACGCTCCTGTCGGGAATGGCGCTCGCCTTGTCTGGCTCCATCCTGCAAAGCGTTACCCGCAACGATCTGGCCGACCCCGGCATCATCGGCATCAATTCCGGCGCCGGTGTAGCGATCGCGGTATTCTTTCTGTACTTCCCGATCAAAGTCGGCACGTTCGTGTATGCCCTTCCGCTTGTCGCGTTCATCGGGGCGCTCGTTACGGCCTTGCTGATCTATGTTTTCTCTTACAGCCGGACGCGCGGGCTTAACCCGATCCGCCTCGTGCTCGTAGGGGTCGGATTCTCGCTGGCCTTGTCGGGAATCATGATCGTCATTATATCGTCCGCGGAACGGGAGAAAGTCGATTTTATCGCCAAGTGGATCGCAGGCAATATCTGGGGAGCGGATTGGCCGTTTATTTGGGCCTTACTGCCGTGGGTAGCCTTGCTCATTCCTTTCGCGTTATTAAAGTCGGTCAGGCTGAACATCCTCAGTTTGAGCGAAGCCTCGGCGATCGGCGTAGGGCTCAAGCTGGAGCGCGAACGCATCGTTCTGATCATGACCGCCGTCGCCTCGGCCGCTGCCGCCGTCTCCGTCACGGGCGGCATCGCCTTCGTCGGGCTGATGGCTCCGCATATCGCCAAGGCACTCGTCGGTCCGCGCAACCAGCTGTTCATTCCCGTCGCCGTCCTGCTCGGCGGCTGGCTGCTGCTTCTCGCCGACACGATCGGCCGCAATCTCGCCGATCCTACCGGAATTCCCGCTGGCGTCATGGTCTCTCTGATCGGAGTACCTTATTTCGCTTACTTGCTGCTCAAGAAATAAACGACACGAAATCGCCCGTCTTACGGCCTCCATTGCGGAATGCCGAGACGGGCGATTTCGTGTTTTTTGACGTAACCGAAATACATCATTAGCGCATAATTGCTAACGGACCTCGGAGCCTACCCGCCAACCGCGAAGCCCGGACTTAAGTCTAGGCAGGATTCCGCCGTAGGAAGGTTTTGGATAATGTCTCTTCCCTATAGAATGAGAGAGGGTTAGAGTGAAAGTAGCGTTCAATATACATAGGAGTGGAACGTTGAATGATCAAAATGACGCAATTTGCCATGAAGAACGTGGCGGCCATCATGATTCTCATGATTTTGCTGCTGTTTGGCGGAATGTACTCCACGAGTACGCTAAAAGTCGAGAGCATGCCGGATATCTCGTTCCCCGTAGTCATGGTCAGTACCCCCTACAAGGCGCCTCCAACGGATGTCTTGGATAAGGTAACCAAGCCGCTGGAAAAATCGCTGGCGAACATGAAGGGATTAAAGAACCTCACTTCCACGTCTAGCGACAATTTTTCCACGATCATTGTGGAGCTTACGCAAGGGACGAAACTGGACGACGCCAAGAAGGATATCGAAAGCCTGATTGCGAACGTTAAAATTCCGGATAGTGCGGAAAAGCCTAAGGTCATGACGTTCGGCTTCGCCTCTCAGCCGGTCTACTATTCCTCGATTTACGGGGAAGAAGGCATGAATCAGGCGGAGCTCGACAATCTTTTCAAAAACGTGATCGAACCCGGGTTGAACTCTATCCCCGGTCTCGACCATATCGATGCGATCGGGAACCAGGAAGCCAAGCTGAACATTCGGCTGGATGCCCGCGCGTTGGGGAACTACGGTTTGTCGGTATCCCAGGTGGTATCGGAAATCCAGTCCAATTTGACCTCGAGTCCCGCAGGTTCGGTTAAATTTAACGGCAGCACGGAAATGGTCCGGGTCACCGGCGAAATGAACACCATCTACAATTTGGACCGAATGCTAATCGGGACGCCGCGAGGCGAATCGATTGAGCTGAGCCAAATCGCGAAGGTAGAATCGATCAGCGAATCTTCCTTCTACGCCCGTCTGGACGGCAGGCCGGCGATTGGGCTTCATCTCTACAAGACAAAAGACGCAAACGCGGTGGAGTTCGGTGACGCCGTGCAGAAGCAAATCGCGAATTGGGAAACGACGCTGCCCGGTGTCAGTTTCCATGAAATTTTCACCGATTCGAAGGAAATTAAGAAATCGATTAACGGCATGGTCAAGGAAGGCGCGCTTGGTGCCCTTCTCGCATCGCTAATGATCCTGGTGTTCCTGCGCAATATCCGGATGACATTTATCGTGCTGATCTCGATCCCGCTGTCTATTTTGCTGACGCTGCTCTTGATGGCGCCTCTCGGTGTTACGCTGAACATCATGACCCTTGGCGGTCTCGCGATCGCAGTGGGCCGGGTCGTGGACGACAGTATCGTCGTCATCGAGAATGTATACAGCCGGCTGGCTAAAGCGCAGGAACGGGGGGAATCGGTCATCCTGCTGGCGACCAAGCAGGTTTCAGCGGCGATTACCTCCTCAACGCTGACGACCGTGGGCGTGTTTGCTCCGATCGGATTCGTCGGCGGCGTGGTCGGCGAAGTGTTCCGGCCGTTCGCGCTTACGCTCGCATGCGCTTTGATGGCGTCTCTTCTAGTAGCGCTGACCGTCATCCCGATGCTGGCCAAATTGCTCGTCATAAAGAGCACGAAAATACCGCACCATGACGAGAATCATGTAGGTAAGTTTGCGATGCAGTATAAGAAAATTTTGGCAGCTTCGTTGAACCACAAAATGAAGACGTTGTTGGCTGCCGGCCTTTTGTTCATCTTATCCGTAGTGCTAATCGTTCCGAGGCTGGCGTCCGAATTTATGCCGGCCAGCGAATCCGATAAAAAAATGTACTTCATGATCGAGATGCCGAAGGAAACTTCGCTGGAAGCCATGGATGCTAAAATGAAGGAAATCGAATCCATGCTCATGAATGCGAAGGACGCAACCGGAAATCCTCAATTTATTTTCGTAGAATCGCTTGTCGGGTACAACTTCTCGAATGATGCCGTACCTTACAATTCGGCGATGTTTACCGAGGTTGCCGGCGATGCCAACGCGAGCGTGGTATTGAAGGAATATCAGGAAAAAATTCGATATGAGCTTCCGCAAAAATCCAAAGTCGACGGGTCCCTCATCTCGTTCGGCGGTGGCGGTGGCGGAGGAGCGAACTTCTCCTATTCGCTCAAGGGCGATGATTTGCTGCTACTGAAGCAGGCGGCAGCGACAATTCAAGAAGAGATGAAGAAATTCCCCGAGCTGAGCGAAGTCAAGGATTCCTTGGGTGAAACCAAGATGGAAGTCAAAGTGCTCGTCAACCAGAACAAAGCGCAGCTTTACGGCATGAGCACGGGGCAGGTGCTGGGAGCCGCGGCGGAGTGGATCGGCAAGCGGGATCTCGGCGACATGAAGTTCGACAACGTCATGTACAAAACCACGATCGAAATGGATCAAGCCTATAAGGATTCGCTGGAAAAGCTGGAGAACATTCCGATCCAAACGCCAACCGGCGAGCAAATCCGTTTGGCTGATATCGCGAGTGTACGCCATATCGATTCTCCGGTTTCGATCGCCCGCGAGAAAGAGCAACAGGTTGTGAACGTAACCGCCAAAATCGAAGGCAAGGACAAAGGCGGCATCAGCGCCAAGGTGCAAGCAGCGCTGGATCAGGTCGAGCTTCCGTCCGGTGTGGGCCGGGATGTGACCGGGGTATCGGACGATATCAACGAGAGCTTCGGCCAAATGTTCGTAGCGATGGGAGCCTCCATCTTTATCGTGTATCTGATCATGGTTCTTGCCTTCGGCAACGCAGGCGCGCCGTTCGCCATCCTGTTCTCGCTGCCGCTGGCTGTGATCGGTGGTTTGCTCGGGCTGTTTGTGACCGGGGAGTCTCTCAATGTAACCTCCCTGATCGGCTTCCTCATGCTGATCGGTATTGTCGTAACGAATGCCATCGTGCTCATCGATCGCGTACAGCAGCTTCGCGAGGATGGCTATGAAGTGCGCGATGCGCTGATCGAGGCTGGTATGAACCGGCTACGGCCAATCATTATGACGGCAGGGGCTACGATATTCGCCCTCTTGCCGCTAGGGCTGGGCATGTCGGAAGGCACGCTCATTTCCAAAGGCTTGGCAGTCGTTGTCATCGGCGGCCTGATTACATCCACCTTGCTGACTCTGGTCGTCGTACCGATCGTCTATGAAACCATTCATTCTATTAAAATGTGGACGGGACGTCTGTTCCGCAGAAAGACAAAGCAGGCGGACGCTCCAACGATCGCAAGCTAGGATGAAGATAGACTTAAATAAAGGAGATTACCGTATGAGCATTTCGAACTCGAACAAACGTGTCAAAAGACGTGCAAGGACGGTTAGCATCGCCGTCGTTCTGGCCGCTGGGATTGCCGTAATCGCGGGCTGCTCCTCCCAGCCGAAAACCGAAGGCGCGGCGGAAACGGCAGCGAATGCCAACCAAGTAGCGGCCAAAACCGTGAAGGTGGCGGAAATCGCCAAGATACAAATTGCCGAGCCTCTCGAGCAGGTTGCCGATGTACTTGCTTCAGCTCAAGTACACATTGTGGCCAAAGCGGGAGCCGACGTACAGCAGATCATGAAAAAACGCGGAGAGACGGTCAAGGCAGGGGATGTAATCGTGGCGCTGGACGACACGGACGCTCTCCTGCAGCAAGAGCAGTCTCTGCTGTCTCGCGAAAGCGCTGCGTTGTCGCTTGAAACCGGGCGGAAGCAGTGGGAGTCGAATTTGGCTAAGATGGAGCTGGCACTGTCGGAAGCGACTAAGAACTACAACAAGATGAAGAATGATTACGACGCGGGACTGGTCGGGAAATCGGAGCTGAATCAGGCGGAAACGGCTTATACGACGGCGAAAAGCGATTTGGCGCTGCTTAAGGAAACGGGAGTGGCCGGACTGGAAATGCAGTTAAAGGCTTCGCAATTGTCAGTTGTTTTGTCGGAACGCGCGCTGGCGAACTATGAGATCAAGGCGCCCATCAGCGGCGTGTTGTCCGAGCTGACCGTGCAGGAAGGGATGACGATTAGCCCAGGCTTCGCCATCGGCGAAATTCTGCAAATCGATCCAATCAAAGTAAAGACGTTGCTGTCGGCTCAAGCGGCGAATGCGGCGCGGGGCAAAACGCAATTGCAATTTTATGTGCCAGGCAGCAGCAGCATGTACACCGGCAAAGTAACTTACTTCGCCGATGTGGTCGATACGCAAACGAACGCTTATGAATTGAATCTGTCGATTGCCAATCCGGACAAGGCGTTAAAGCCGGGCATGAAGGTGCAGGTTCGTCTGACCGAGGCGGCGGAGGAGCAGGTTGTAGCCATACCGACGCTCAGCATCGTTCGGGAAGGCGCAGACAGCTACGTCTTCGTGCTGAACGGAGATAAGGCTGAGAAACGCAAGGTTGAACTGGGCCGCTTGAATGAGCTGAATCAGGAAATTATTTCTGGCGTCAAAGCTGGAGAAAAGCTGATCGTATCGGGGCAGCATCAATTGTCGGATGGAGAACAAGTGAACGTTGCTAATTAATATTTGCGAGAAAATGCCATTATACTGAAATGATTTTCGGAGGGACGATATGCATACAAAGTGGACAAAAACGGTGGCCGCCGTTCTTCTCACCGCCTCGATGACGGTAACGCCGCTGGCTGGAGCGGCATTTGCCGGTCAGGCTTCCACCGCTCAAAGCCAGGCGGCACAAACAGCTCAATCTGCGTATAAGAAGCTGACAGGCACCGTGTCGGCGCAACTGATCGGCGCCTTCATGGAGAGGTCATCCGACTCGACGATCGTCGGAGCGGTGGTTCGGCTTAAGAACGAAACCAGCAAAATCACGAGGGTACCGGATTACGAGCTCAGGATGACGACCAAAGACGGCGTGTCCTACACGCTCGCACCAAGCGCGGCGAATTCGCGAGCGATCCAACCGAAAGGCCAAGTCGAGCTAGTGTATACGCTGGCCGTGAAGCGTACGAACACCTTTGAATTGTCCAAGTTAACTTGGGTGGAGGTGGACGAATACGTCTACCCGCGTAAGGAAACGACACGACTTTCCATGGACCTTTCCGGAAAGGTATGGAAGAATGGGGAACCGGGCAGCGGCACATTCGGCAAGATCCAATGGGGACAGACGTTCCAGAATGAGCTGCTGTCGCCGACAATCGCTTATACGTCGGCAGGCGTGTACCAACAGGTAAAGGCGCAAGGCAACGTAACCATCGTAACCGTGAAAGCGACGAATACCGGCAAGGAAACAGCCTATATTCCCGATTTTGCAATTAGCGGATCGGATGGAAAGAAGCTTTACGCCGGGGAGAAAGCGGATAACAAGTCCGAGGTGCTCGGAGCCGGAGAAAGCCGCAACCTGATCTTCGCGATCCCGACTCCCCCGAGTGTCAAGCTCAGCGAACTTGTAGTGACGAAGCCGGCGCGTTACCAAGCGCCGGATGGAAGCGAACTGGTCCGCCATGTCGGGTATATGAGCATAGGATTGCCGACGACAACCGGATTTTCTCTGGCCAGCTTGGGCAACTACGAGTTTGGGAAGCCTATCGCGCTGGATCCTTCTAATGAGCTGGTAGATAAAGACGTGCAGATTTCTTTGGTCGAGCTGCATCTGCATGACAACCAAGGTGACGGATACAAGACTGCCATCGCGAAATTCAAGCTGCAGAACACCGGCAAGCAGGCTGCCGTGCTCCCGGCGTTCCAAGCGGAGCTCACGAACGGGGAAGGCTACACTTACATTGGCGACCGCCAAAACGTAAGCACGCAGCGGCTCATGCCCGGACTAAGCCATGTGGTCAGCTATGCATTTAACGTGCCGAAAACAGAGGAAGAAGGGCGCTTTGCCCTGCGTCTGCTGGAAGGCAGCACGATCGACGCGCCTTACAGCACTCCGTTCGCGCAGCTCGGCGTTGCTGTGCAGAACGAGGCGGAGGATTCGCAGATTTGGAACCTGTATCCTTTCCAAGTAGAGATGAAGTATTGGTGGCTCGGCGCAGTGGGGGATACGGTCCCGTTCATTTCCTACACCTATAAGTTGACGCTTGATTTAGATATCAAACGGACGGACGACATCGTTGTTGACGCTGGCTTCTCGAAGCTGAAAATTGATATCGCAGATAGCTTCGGCGTCGTGCTAGGTTCGGAAACCTTCTCCTTTGTCGGTCCGAATCGTTTGATCAGCGGAAAACAGACGCTCCGCTTCGATAACCTGCGCACCGAGCAGTATCAATACCCGCTGACGGTAAACATTTACGAGGTCATTGATACGCCGTCCGGCGAATCCGCTCGTCTGATTCAGACGCTGCAGCAAAAGTAAGATAAATGAAACCGCCCGGTATACGGCGTTCCACAATGGAGCCCCGTATATCGGGCGGTTTCGTGCTTTACATCATTAGCGAATTGTGGCTAACGGATTTCAGAGCCCTTATTTTCAAGAAGCCTACCGGCCGACCGCCATGAACGCGAAGCCGAGACGGCGCATCTCGTTACGATCGAGCATGTTCCTTCCATCTAGTAGAACCGGCGTTTCCATTCGCAGCTTGATGTCCGCCCAATCCAGTTGCCGATACGCCTCCCAATCCGTGACGATCACGGCGGCATGGGCTCCGCGCAAAGCCTCTTCCGGGTCCTGAACAAACGAGATTCTCTCGGCAAGACTTGCGTGCAAATCGCGAAACCCGGCAATACCGAGCGGATCGGTCGCCAGAACGGAGGCCCCCTCTGATAGCAACGCTTCTATAACGGATATCGCTGGCGTCTCCCTGACGTCGTCGGTTCCCGGTTTGAAGGCGAGCCCCAGCACGGCAATCCGTTTTCCTCCCAGCACCCATAACTGCTCGCGGAGTTTACGAATCATGCGCTGCGATCTTTCGCGATTGATCTGCATTACCTGTTCCAGCAAGCCGAAGTTAAGGCCGTACGACTTGCCGATATGCGCGAACGCGCGAAGATCCTTCGGGAAGCAGGAGCCGCCGAAGCCCGGACCGGCTTTCAGGAAATCCGGACCGATCCGCTTGTCGTAGCCGATGCCTTCGGCCACAAGCGCAACATCGGCTCCGGTCTCCTCGCATAGATCGGACACCATGTTGATATAGGAGATTTTGGTCGCCAGAAAAGAATTCGCCGCATACTTGATGATCTCTGCCGTATGGGAGTCCGTGAACAGCTTCGGGCAATCGAAAGAGCGATAAACGTCCTCCATCAACGATTTTCCACGCTCCGATGCGACGCCGACGACGATTCGGTCCGGATGCATGAACTCTTTCACGGCCGCCCCCTCTCTTAGAAACTCGGGATTGGAGGCGATCTCCAGGTTCGCCTTTCGGCCTTTGGCGTACAAAGCGCTCATTTTCTCTATCCAACGGCCGGTACCTACGGGGACTGTGCTCTTGACGACGACTAGCTTGTATTCCGAATCGAGACTGCTTTCCACGATCTCCTTCGTCACCGCTTCGATCTGCGACATATCCGCACTGCCGTCCGGTCTCGAAGGCGTACCGACACAGACGAATAGCACCTCGGACGCCTGGATCGCTGACGGACTGTCGTCCGTGAAAATCAGCCGTCCGTCCTTCAAGTTGCGGACAAGCATCTCCTGAAGCCCCGGTTCATAGATCGTGCTGACGCCCTCTTGAAGTTTATTCCGTTTGACGCGATCCTTCTCGACGACCCGCACTTTGAAACCCAGATCGGACAAGCAGACGGCTGTCACCAATCCAACATATCCCGCTCCGAATACGCCTATGTTCATGGCAAAGTCCTCCTATATAACCTGTAAGGCCGGGACCGATGCTTCTTCGATATCCGCAAGCAGCCTTGCGAAGACGCCGTCCCACGAACGGACAGAAGCTTCCCGTACGCCCGCCGCCGACAAGATTGTTCTCAGCTCAGCGTCGCCATGCAACCGGGACAGAGCTTCCGCGAACGCATCCGCATCTCCCGGTGGGCAGAGAATGCCGTTATCGCCGTGGCGGACATTGTCCGGGACCGCTCCGCCTGCGGCGCCGATAACGGGAAGACCGCAAGCCATCGCTTCCAGAACGACGTTGCCGAACGTCTCGGTCGCGGACGGGAAGAGCATGACATCCGATCCGGCCATAACGCGCCTGAGCTCGGACTGCGGCAGCGCCCCGAGGAATCGGGCCGGAACACGTAGACGTTCCGTTAGCGTCCGTATGCTCTCGACGAAGGGACCGTCCCCCGCCAGCAGCAGCTCCGCATCGATGCCGGTATTCCGAATGAACCTGCTTACGGCCTCCACCGCCACCTCCGTTTGCTTCTCCGGAGCGAGCCGACCGGCGTACAGCACCGTAAACCGATCGCGGCTCAAGCCTAACGCATCTCTCAGCCCTTCCCGGTCGAACTCCGGCCGGAATAACGACGTATCGACTCCGCGACTCCAAATACGAAGCCCTTCCCATCCGTCTGCCCGACACTCCTCCAACACGGATGGCGATGGCACGTAGATACGCTTGCAAGGGCGGTGAAACCAATTCATGTATTTCCAGGTCGCTTTGGCGAGCCATTGAAGGTTGTAAAAGGGCAGGTAACGTACGTAGTGTGTGTGATGCGAAGCGACAAGGGGTATGCCGTGCTTTAGCGCAAGCTGCCTTCCCGTCACCCCGACGCCGAAGGGCGTCGCGACGTGGACGACGGTCGGATTAAACTCGAGAAGCTTGCTTTCCGCTCCGGCCATTTGCGGTACCGCGAACCGAAGCTCAGGGTACAGGAAGAACCTCATACTTCTCAGCCGCTCGGCCAAATCCGGCGCGGGGTCCTCCTTTCTCGGCCGCGAGGGAGCGAACACTTGACACGCGACTCCGCGCGAACGCAAGTAAGCAGTCCATCTCTCCAACGTCTTTGCCACCCCATTCATCTCTGGGGCATACGTATCGGTAAACAAGGCCAATCGAATCTCCGGCATTCGAAGCACCTCCATACGATTTGCTTTAATCGTAGCAAGACGAAGTTATCGGAGTATCAACCGTGCATAAAAGAATCGCCATTTCCGAATACTAATCTTTGGATTTGATCGATGCAAAGGAGCGATTTTCTTGGCTAATAACCGACAACAACTCTCCAAGGCGGAAGTTCAGACGACACCGCTTAACAAAATGCCCGTCCCCGGGGAAGACGAAGTGGGATTCACCGCCGAGGACGCGGCCGAGGTGTTTGAACAGAACGGTTCGGCAAACCGAATCGCCGATCATCAGGGCGAAAGGGAATAGAAAAGGAAAGGCGCATGCACCTCTATGAGATGCATGCGCCTTTCTTCTGAAACTTTCTGCTAGTCTACCTATCCGCTTGGGATAAACCCAGCATTCTCGCAACGTCCACTAGCTGTCCCGACAAGGAAATCGGATCTTCCATTAGCCAATCCGTCGTCAGCGAATAGACTTGATTTTTCTTGACCGCGGGAAGGTCTCTCCAGATCGGGCTCTCATTCAAGCTTCGCATATCGCGAACGGAATCGGGATCGTCGGAAACGACCACAAAGAGATGGTCACCCGAATATCGACGGATCTCCTTCAAGGGAATGTCCTCCTTGAAAGGATAGCCTCCTTTCGTCCGAACGCTGCTCACGATAGAAGGCGAAGCCAGCTTTAAATCCCGATAAAGAATAGGCATATCGTAATAGACTTGAAAATTTCGCGGAAGCCCCCTCGTCCAGAAAAACGATGCCGTCGCTCCCCCGAGCTTTTTTTCTGCAATCTCACGCGTCCGTTCGAGTCGTTCTGAGTAATCTGCGATCCATTTTTCCGCCTCCCGGCTTCTGCCGATCCATTCCGCAATGTAGCGAAATCGTTCGAAGAACGGCATCGACCACGGAACGCTAAGAGAGGGCGCAATCTTGGCGTAATCCTCGTAATGATGTCCGTCGAAAGTCAGGATCACGTCGGGTTTCAGTTCCGTCAGGCTTGCCAAATCCGGTTGGACGACGGAGTTTCCGATCCGGGCGATTCCTTCCGTCATTCCGCGAAAGTAGCCTCCGGCAAGCAGTTTCTCGGGAGCCCCGGCGGGTTTAACCCCTAGGGCTAGCATCTCACCCAAGTATTGCATCGCGGCTACGCGGATATTCTCTTTCCGCAAATGGACGTAGACGCGGGGAGATACGCTCGTATACCGTTTGAAGCTGCGGCTGAAATGGAACGGATCGCGAAAACCGGTGCTCGCGGCAATCTCCTGGATCGAGTCGCCGGAAGTCAGCAGCAATCGTTTGGCCCGGTTCAGCCTTTGCTCGATCAAATATTCGATCGGACTCTTACCGGTCATTTTTCGGAACAGCCGCGAATAGTGCCTTGTCGACATACTGGACATCTCCGCCAATTGCGCCAAAGAGAGATCCAGCGAGTACGAAGTCTCGATATAGTTGATCGTTCGGTTTACCGCCCGCGCGGCATCGTCATCCCGTCCTTTTTCTTCCGCCTTTAGCGCCAAATGAATCATTTCCTGGAAGAGCAGGTGATTGCCGTATTGGTCGGCTTCTTCCTTGAGATGTCTATTTTCGAACAACGCTCGGGCCGACTCGATCATGCGAGCAAACGGGACGATGCGATACTCTCCCTCCGGAAGAGAAACCACCGTCTTGTGCCGCTTCTTGCGCAACGAGACAGGCAGGAATTCCAATACATAAGCGCTTAGCGGATATTCGGAGGAATTATCCAGTTCCATGGCAATGCCAGGAGGGAAAATAAAGCTTTTGCCGAATTCAAGGCAGAACTCTCGCCCGCCAGTGATGAGGGATCCCGCGCCTTCCCGGGAAACAATCATCGTATGCCGTCCGGTTTGCCGAAGCTGCCGGCGGGATAGCGGCTCGCAGTTCTCGATGCGAATTTCCTCCCAAACATAGACCGTCGATAACCGCGTCGACGAATTTCTAGCATTGGACAAAATAACTTCCACCTCCGGACGCGAAAAGGGAAGTTCTTCGTCCTGCGGAAGAACTCCCCTTGCTCCTTCTTGACTTCGACCTTTAATTTGAAAGCAGCCGAACCGCATCCTCCAGTTGGGCGCTAAAGGACATGATGTCATAAGAGAACCATAACTTATCGTCGACGACGTAGACCTTATCGTTCTTAACGGCCGGAAGGTCCTTCCACAGCCTGCTCTTCTCGATCTCGTTAACGAAATCCGGATCGTTGCCGAATTTGACTAAGAACAGGCGATCCGCCGACGCAAATTCCGGAAGTTTCTCCATCGAGATCGAAAGACCTTGGCTATTGTTGCCTTTCTCCCACTCTTCCTTCACGTAATCCGTCATCGGGAACCGAAGCGTCTCAAACAAAGTATAGCCGACGTTTCCCGGCCCGTACACTCGGAGTTGGCCTTTCTCGTAACCTCCGATGACGACAGCTCCGAACGTTTCCCCGTCCTTGACGAATTCGGCCAGCTTGACCCGGGCTTCTTCGCTTTTTTTATGAAAAGCCTGGGTCCATTGCTCCGCTGCTTCGGTTTTGCCAAGCAGATCGGCCACATCTTGGAGATGTTGGAACGGATCTTTGCCTTCCCATCGCACGACGACCGTAGGCGCAATCTTGCTTATCTGGTCCAGTTTGTCCTCATTCCATTCCGCCACGATGATCAGATCGGGCTCGAGCGTCAACGCTTTTTCCAAGTTCAGTTCGTTAGCCGGCCCAACATCCTCAATGCCGCCGATTTGATCCTTAATAGAGACGAAACTGGTAAGTAGGTGGCTTGCGGCTCCGACGGGCTTGACGTCGAGCGCGATCATCTGCGGCAAGTATTGCGACGTAATGACCCGCTGCGGATGCGCCGGGATGACGACTTCCCTGCCGAGTCCGTCTTTATATACCCGGGTGTCGCCCTCAGCTTCCGAGCCTGATTCGCTGGGCGCAGACGAAGGCGAGACCGACGACTGCGCCGTTCCCGAGGTCGAAGGGGAGATATCGTTCTTCCCGCATGCGGCCAGAACCGCGACTACAAGCAGCAAGATGGCAAGAACCCCGTATGTATTTCGTTGATGACGCATTTCTATTCCTCATTTCTAATTAATAATGATAACCATTATCAATGATAGCAAATTCGTCCGCCGTCAGCCATGTCGTATCCGGACATCGAGGATGAAAGATTCGGACGACAAACGTATCCAATTACGCAACAAGGCCCTCCCGCAATCCCAAACGGGAAAGCAGGAGGGCCTGCGTGCCGACGAACGCCAGACTCGCCACGGGGCGGCCTAGGCGATGATTTTCGTTTTCTTGGCGTTCTCCGTCGACTTCCGGATCACTCCGCTCAGCGGGCGTTTCAGAGCAAGAGCGAGCACTAGGCTGAGCGCGATAAAGCCGATTAGGAAGGCAATATCACGAAGTGCCGTCGACCATAGAATGCCGCCGACCGCTTCCCGAAGCAGACTGATCGCGTACGTAAACGGCATGAACGGATTCAGAGCCTGGAAGAAGGGCGAAGCCGTACTTATCGGGAACGTGCCTCCCGAGCTGGAGAACTGAAATACCATGAAAATAATCGCGATGCCCTTGCCTACGTTTCCAAAAACGGACAATAGCGTATAGGTGATCGTCACGAACACAAGGCTGACCAACATCGCGAAAAGCACGAACTCAAGCTTATCCGCTACATAAGTATCCAGGATAAAGAAATCTCCGAGCGTGATGGCCAGCGCTTGGCACATCCCGATCGTCGCGAACGTTCCGAGCCGACCGAGGTAAAGCTGATAAGGCTTATACCGGTTTTCCTCGTTGTTCGGATCCGGCTTCAGCAACGAGATCAGCAGCGTCGCTCCGACCCATAAGGAGAGCACGCCGTAGAAAGGCGACATCGCCGAGCCGTAGTTCGGGATCGGATATTTCCTGTTTTCCTTAATCTGCACGGGGGCCGACAGAAACTCGCTTTCCTTGCGAATATCGCCCCTTAGCAGCTTGGCCAGTTCTGCGAAATGATTATTCTCTTCGACCGCCCGGAGCTTATCCGCCGCTTGGCGTACCGCGCTTTCCAATTGGGGAAGATCGTTGCGGACAAGACCGGCTACCTTGTGCACGCCGTTCTCGACTTCCGGTAGCTTGTTGCGGACAAAATCGGCCAGCTTGGAGAGCTCCCGCTCCGCTTCCGGCAGATCGTTCTTCCCGAACGCGGCAGCTTCGTCGAGCTTCTTGCCGATCGCAGGCAGATCGTTCTTCACGAACGGGGCGGCCGTATTGATCGCTTTCTCGAATGCTTCCGCTTTGCTTTGGAAAGATACCGCCAGCTCATGTACTTTCGCGCGAATCTCCGGGAGCTGTCCCTGGATCTTGCCCAGCTCCGCTTGTCCGAATTCCAGACCGGCTCTCGTATCCGCGAGGATCGCTTCGACATCCGGCAGCTTGGACTTCGCCGCTTGAAGCTTGTCGGCGGCGGCTCCGGCCGTCGTCTTGAGCTTCTGGATGCCTTGAGCGATCGCTGGGACGATCTCGCTGTCATAACGGGACAAGATGCTTCCCAAATCTTCGCTCGTCTGTTTCGCCAATTGGTTCAATTGCTGGACCATTTGGCGAGCGGGTGCCTTCCCTTTCTCCAACGCCGATCCGATCTCGCCAAGAATCTCCGACTGGCGATGCATGCGGTTAGCCGCGTTATCGATCCGCTCGATCGTTCCCGTCAAGGGACTTCCGGGCAGATACGCGTTGATGCGTCCTAGCAGCGATGAAGTACGGTCCAGCGCGCCTGCGACTGCCGTCAATTTGTCCCTTGCGCCGTATATTTCGTCGGCGGTCGGCCATGTATCGGGATCAGCGTTTAACAATTTATCGGAAAGCAGCGCAATGGTGTCCGCGGCCTGTTGCGCCAAAGCCAGATTCTGCTTGATGACCGGGGCAATCGCCGAGAACGCACCATCATTCGATGCTAGAAACTCATTCAGTTGATCGGCGAAAGCCGCGCCTTTATCTGCGATCTCCGCGATTCTCGGCAACGCGTCTTGCGCCGCCGCGACGATTTCCATCGCTTTGGCCGTTTTGTCCGACGCTAGGGAAATCGCGTCCGCGACTTTGTCGAAGTTGCTATCCAGCTCTTGAACCTTGGCCGCAGCCTGCTTGATTTCCGGAAGTTTGCTCTGAATGACAAGCACCTCCGACGCGGCCTCGCTAATCTTAGGCCAGTTCTGCTGGATTTGCAGCAAGTAACCGGCGGCTTGCTCGATTTCGGGAATTCGCTGCTCAACTTCCGGAATGATCTGCGCCTTGGCGTGAATTTCCGGAAGCTTTTGCTCGATCTCCAGCACCTTCTGACCGGCGGCCCGAATTTCCGGCAGCTTGCTCTCAAGCTCGAATATGCCGTTCTCGATCTTGCGAATGGTCGGCAACTGCTCTTCGACTTGTACGCCGACTTCCTCCAGCTTGGTCAGCAGCGCTTCGCTGACCGCCTCCGTGAAATTTTCGTTGATTTGTTTCGTTATCGATGATACACCCGAAGAGGTGATCTTCGGCGCAATGGCATTGACTTTCTCGTTAACGGTATACACGACTTCCGGCCGATCCAGCCTGCCTTCGGCGATTCCGGTAATTCGCGCGGAGAAATCCGCCGGAACGAGAATACTCGCGTAGTATGTACCTTTGTCCACGCCCCGCTCCGCTTCTTCCCGATCGACGAAAGTCCATCCGAGCTTCGGATTTTGGCGTAAGCTTTTCACCAACTCGTCCCCGATATTCACTTGCTTATCCAGAACGGTCGCCCCTTGGTCCTCGTTCGTGACCGCCACCTTCACGCCCGACGTGTTGGCGTAAGGATCCCAGACCGATTTGATATTGACCCAATCATACAGACAAGGGAGAAGAATAATCGCCAGTATTAAAAAGACTCCGGTAGGCACTTTGAAAATATTGACCCAATCCGTTTTGTAAATTTGCCATATGGACCGCATGAATACATCACCTGCAACGTTAGGATGAAGAGACTTGGATGTGTATAACCGATATTTCAACTGACAGCTTAACATGAAAGGGAATATTCGGAAAGCCGTCCCTTCTTCGCCTTATCGTTCCTTGTTCGGGTGATTTTATCAACGGCGGCTCGGGGACACTAATAAGAAAACCGTCAGGGAAAATCATCACCCTGCTCAAACAGCAGACAGTATCGTCGATACTCCGGGTAGGGCTTCAATTGGACCAATCTGCATGAAATTTCATATACATTTTCGGATTTCATCTCCGTTTGGCCATTTTTGTATGAAATTTCATATATAATCTCCACTCTCGCCCACTTCGCGACCATTTCTGTATGAAATTTCATTTATAATCGGTGCGTTCGGTGTGTAAACAGCGCATTATGTATGATTTTTCGTATAACACCGACCCGTATTGCCAATGCATAAATTGCGAAGAATGTATCCCGTCCGGCCGCATGTCACAATTAAGGCGCGTGTTCTGTCTTATTCTTGAGAACCAAAAACAAACCGCAAGGAGAGATTGGAAATGGAACTTAGAATGAATTACCGCAGCGTCAATCCGGAGGCGCTCAAAGCGATGCTTGGACTCGAGCAGTGGATTCAGAATAGCGGGCTCGATCGCAAGCTCTACGATTGGATCAAGCTGCGCGCGTCGCAGATCAACGGCTGTTCGTATTGCATCGATACGCACTCCAAGGATTTGATTAGCATGGGGGAGTCCGTGGAGAAAGTCATGCTTCTGACCGCTTGGCGCGAAGCGCCCCAATTCTCCGAAAAGGAGCGCGCCGTACTGGAGTTGACCGAGTGCGTGACTAGGCTTTCCGAGGCGGGCGTCCCCCGCGAAGTGTACGATCGAGTGCTCGCCCATTTCGACGAGAAGCAGTTCGTCGATCTGATTATGGCGATCAATGCGATTAACAGTTGGAATCGAATCGGCGTGTCTACCGGAATGTTCCCCGGCTGCTTTAGTTAAAACGTGTTAGCTTATCCGGATTGACGACCATGTAGAGACGGCGGATACGGGGGCCTTCGGGCTCCCGCTCCGCGCATAGGACGTACGCGACCCGCCCCTCCCGGCGTAATGCCAAACCAGTCTCGCCGCCTTGCAGAAGAACGGTCTCGAACCCTTCTTTAAAAGTGCCTTTGGCCGTCAAGCTTTCGAAGAAAGCCAACACACGTCCGATTCCGAGAATCGGGTTGATCGCCGCGCGGACTTTGCCGCCCCCGTCGGTGATAAGGGTTACGTCTTCAAGGAGGAATGCCGTCAGCGGCTTGAAATCTCCCGTATCCGACGCGCGAAGGAACGCTTCGACGAAGCTTTTCTTGGCCGATCCCTCGGACTCGTCCAATATTTGCTTCGATTCATCTGCCGCAACCTTCGCCTTTGCCCGGCTGAACGTTTTCCGGCAGCTCATCTCCGTACGATTCAGCATCTCTGCGATATTGCCGTATTCGAATCCGAACGATTCCTTCAAAATATAGATCGCCCTCTCCAAAGGAGTCAGCCGCTGCAGCAGCACGAGGTAAGCGTAGCCGACGTTTTCTCGGCGTTCTGCCGGATCTGAAAACGAGATGCCTTTGTCATCCGGCATTGGCTCGGGCAGCCATGGCCCCGTATATACTTCGCGCCGGCGGCGCGACGATTTGAGCAAGTTGATGCATCGGTTGGCCGTCATTTTCGTCAAATACGCCTTCTCGTCCCGAATCCCTTCGGCTTCCATCCGCATGTAATGAGCAAACACATCTTGCACGATATCTTCCGCGTCCGCCGCGATCCCCAACATCCGGTAAGCGAGTCCGAACAGCCGCGGGCGATAGGTTTCGTAAGCTTGGGCAAGCAGCATCGGCAATCCCCTCCCGTTCATGATTCTTACCTCTATAATATGACAATACACGAACGGATTTCGTGACGTGAAGAACGATCCATATATTGTTTGCTGTTACGGACCTGACCTAACGGTCTACCAGACCGTTACAGGGTCCCTGGTCGGAGTTTCGACGGCTCTAACGGTCTGCGAGACCGTTACAGGGTCCCTGATCGGTGTTTCGGTGGCTCTAACGGTCTGCCAGACCGTTACAAGGTCCCTGATCGGTGTTTCGACGGCTCTAACGGTCTGCGAGATCGTTGCATGATCCCTGGTTGGAGTTTCGACGGCTCTAACGGTCTGCGAGACCGTTACAAGGTCCCTGATCGGTGTTTCGGTGGCTCTAACGGTCTGCCAGACCGTTACAGGGTCCCTGATCGGTGTTTCGACGGCTCTAACGGTCTGCGAGATCGTTGCATGATCCCTGGTTGGAGTTTCGGTGGCTCTTACGGTCTGCCAGACCGTTACAGGGTCCCTGATCGGTGTTTCGGTGGCTCTTACGGTCTGCGGGACCGTTACAGGGTCCCTGATCGGTGTTTCGGTGGCTCTTACGGTCTGCGAGACCGTTACAGGGTACCTGATCGGTGTTTCGACGGCTCTAACGGTCCGCGAGACCGTTACAGGGTCCCTGGTCGGAGTTTCGACGGCTCTAACGGTCTGCGAGACCGTTACAAGGTCCCTGATCGGTGTTTCGGTGGCTCTAACGGTCTGCGAGACCGTTACATTGCCGACGAATAAAGGGAAGCCGCAGTTACGCACTACGGCTTCCCTTTATTTTCCCAATCCTTCCCGGATAAAGTCGGTCAGCATATCGATTTTGCCCTTGTTGTCGTCCGTATTGTTCAATATCACATCGCAATGGGAGAGCTCGGCGATTTCCCTATCGAAGGAGCTCAATCTCGTTCGGATCTCCTCGAAGCCGTGTCCGCGCAAGCTTAGGCGCTTCTCGCAGTCCTCCTTGCTCGCTTTGATCCCTATTAACAGCACGTTGTCGCGAAACATCGCTTTGACTTTCCGACTGCCGGCCCCGTCCAGAATCATCGACTTCATCTCCGAATCGCGAACGGTTTCCTCGATCAGCTTGAGCGGCGTGCCGTAAAGGTTGCCGTGATACTCCGTCATCTCCAGCATTTGTCCGAGTTCATACAACCGTTCCATCTCGGATCTGCTCTTAAAATGGTAATCGACACCGTCCGACTCCCCCTCCCGGGGTGAACGTGAAGTCCACGTTACGATTCGGGGAAGACCTAACCGCGATTGGATCGTGCTCTTCCCCGAAGCGCTTGGTCCCTGAAGCACGACTAGACAAATAGACATAACTGTTCCTCCGGCCGTTGTCATCTCATATTTCTAACGAATTCGTCGACATCCTTGTCCGCCTTCGACTGATTGCACTCGTTGCACGCGCAAACGCAGTTGCGCGGGGTCGTATGGCCGCCTTTGGCGCGTGGCAAAACATGGTCGATCGTATCTCCATATTGCCCACAGAAGTAGCATGTATAATTATCCCGCGTCAGAATCAGATTACGGAATTCCTTGTTGCTATATATGCGACGGATCGTATGTCGGTTAACGACCACGGCCGCCCGTTCCCGCACAAGCGTAACGGCCAGTTCCGGGTCGACTTCCTGGTACCACGAACGTCCGTTATCGCCTTTGCCGCGCATGCGAATAAAACCCTGCTTCGTCGGCCTAAGGCCGGATGGGTCTTCCGGGTCGAGCTTGATTTTCGGCTTTGTCGCAACCTCTCCACGAACCGCTCCAGGAGCGTTCGATGCGGGCTTCTTCCTCTTCCGCCTGCGGCGAGTAGTAGGAGGATGCTCTTTGACAGCCGCAGCCTTCGTCGGATTCTCGTTTCGAGGAGGGAGTTTCACTTCCGGGACGCCCGCTATTCTGCATGTCCGGCATGTCCCTCTCCGCCTTCTTCTTCCCGCCCTGCGACCGCTTCTGGAGGCGAATTCGTCCAGAGGCTTATACGCTTGGCATTGTACGCATAATTTGATCGCCGTAGCCGGCGACTGTATTGAATGATCCATATCGATAGTCATACTCCGAGTATAGCATACCAGACAAATCATGGAAGTCCGTAGAACGGTCTAAGAGACCGTTACAACACTTGCATTTGGCCGAATTTGAGCGAAAAAGGGGCAGCCCCTAACCATAGTTATGGGACAGCCCCGCAGGCACCCTGTCCGTGCGCGTCCCCCGGTTCAGAAGATACAACTCGCAGCCTTGTTCGGCCAATTGCTTCGTAATCGCGGAACTGATCGTTCCCGTTCCTCCGATAAACAATGCTTTCATACAGCCACCTCCGTGAATGTCGGGAAAAGTAGGAAAACGTTTCCTCCCTACATTACCACGTCTCCACGTTCCTTGCGAACGATCAGTCAAATCATTATTTACACCGACACGTGTGTCATTTAGAATAAACCACATTAGCGACATGCGTGTCATTTTGAACGAGGAGAGAAGACGACATGTCCCCTAAGATCACCGAAACCCATCGAGAAAACAAACGCAAGGAAATACTGGAAGCCGCCAAACGGGTTTTCATCCGTCAAGGTTATCTGGCATCCACCATGAAAGACGTCGTGGAAGAGTCGGGCCTGAGTCGCGGAGGCGTATACCTGTACTTCTCCAGTACGGAAGAGATGCTGCTGGACATGTTCCAAGAAGGGGATCACGCTAACGACGTGCAAGTGGAAGACTTGTTAACCAGTTTCCCGACCGTGTGGACGGCGTTGAACGCTCTATTCGATCATCTACAAGAGGAACTACTCCATGTGGGTGAAAGTTTGATTCCCGTATTGTATGAAGCATTAATGGCCGGATGGAGAAAACTGACCTACGCCGATCTGATGAACGTCCGATATGCGAACGCCGTGGTTCGAATCGCGGAAATGCTGCAGGAAGGCATCCGACGGGGCGAATTCCGCCCGCTCGTCGACGTGGATACGATGGCCCGCATGTTCATTACGCTGAATGACGGTATCATGGTCGAGGCCATTCAGTTTGGAGCAGAGCATGCGCGGACGAAGAAACAAATCGACGCTTTTCGGCAAGCGTTCAAGCATTTGCTAGGTATAACCGAGGAGGAAACACCCAATGAAAGAATTATTCAAAAATCGTAATTTCATGAACATGTTCCTCGCCACGATCGCCTCCCAATTCGGTACAATCGTAGGCAATATGGCGTTCGCTTTTTATCTCCTGGACCGCTTCGCCTCCCAGCCCGGTTATGCGTCGCTCGCAGAATTGATGTATTCGTTGCCGACTCTGCTCGTCTTCTGGCTGGTCGGAGTTGCAGCCGACCGCTTCGATCGCCGGAAGATCGCGGAACACTCCGGATGGATCCGGGTCGGGATCACGGCTTTGCTGATCGCGGCGCTGTACGTCGATTTGCTGCCGCTTGCTTTCATTTTGCTGTTCCTACGAAGCGCGGTTTCGAAATTCTATGCGCCGGCGGAAGCCGCATTGCTGCAGGGTATACTAAAGCCAGAGCAATACGAGCAGGCTTCTGGACTGAATCAGATGCTCATGGGCGTATTTATGCTATTCGGCGTCGGCCTTGGCGCGACCGCTTATCACACGATCGGCATTATGGGAGCGGTGCTCATGGACGGCATTGGGCTTTCCTTGTCGGCGATGCTAATCCGGCGATGCCGAATTTCCAAGGACGTGACGCAACCGAACGGTCCCGCTACGTTGAAGTCGTTGCGCTTCAGCGAGATTAAGAGCGACTTCACGGAAGGGCTGCGCTATATCAGGAGCAAGCCGCTTCTGCTTGCGCTCGTCAGTGGATTCCTGCTCTTCGGGTTACTTAATGGAGGATTCGCCGTCCTGCCCTTGTATACGATGAAATACAAACTGGCGCCAGACCATTATACGTTTTACTCGTCGTTGTTCGCCGTCTTCTTCGGGATCGGCGTATTGATCGGCAGCGTGCTCGGCACGACGATCGTGAAGAAGGTAAAACCTCACGCGATGATTGCGTACGGTCTGCTGGTTTCGGGATTGCTCGCATTCGGGCTGTTATGGGTGGATAATCCGTGGATCTATCTCAGCTTAGTACTCTTGATCGGCATCGCGATGGCGCCCGTTAATATCGCGATCGGCGGCTGGCTGCCCTCGCTCGTCGAGCCCCGCCAGATGGGGCGCGTCTCGGCCTGGAACGATCCGCTGCTCATGCTAGGCCAATCTACGGCGCTCGGATTGATTGCATGGCTATATCCGCGTACGATCGGACTCAACTTTATTTACGGGTCTTTGTGCGTCATATTGATCCTAGCTTTCGCGTTTTACGCGATTTCCTTATCCAGATTGGTGCGGAAGGACAATCTATCCGGGACTTCCTCTGCCGTTCAATCTTAGCGAATCGTCATCTTTAACTTACTAAAGTTGAGAAACATTAATTTATATAGTAAAATGAATTTACATAAGGAGGCGAATTGCCATGGCCGACACGACACCGAATATAGAGTTAGGAATAAGTACGTTTCTAGAGACGGCGAAACACCCGGTAACCGGTCAATCGACGAGCCACGCGGAGCGACTGCGCCAAGCGGTCGAAGAGATCGTGCTTGCCGATCAGGTCGGCTTGGACGTCTACGGAATCGGAGAACATCACCGTCCCGATTATGCGAGCAGCGCGCCCGCCGTCGTATTGGCCGCCGCGGCAGCCATGACCAAACGGATCAGGCTCTCTAGCGCCGTGACCGTGTTATCCTCGGACGATCCCGTCCGCGTCTATCAGTCCTTCTCAACGTTGGACGGCATCTCGAACGGGCGGGCGGAAATTATGGCGGGCAGGGGTTCATTCATCGAATCGTTCCCCCTGTTCGGTTACAACCTGAACGATTACGACGAGCTGTTCGATGAAAAGCTGGAACTGCTGTTAAAGATTCGAGAGTCGGAGAAGGTGACTTGGCCGGGCGGCCATCGCCCCGCCATTCAGAACCTCGGCGTGTATCCGCGCTCTGTCCAAGATCCACTTCCAGTATGGATTGCCAGCGGCGGCAGTCCGGAATCCGTCGCCCGGGCAGGAGCGCTCGGTCTCCCGCTCGCGCTTGCCATTATCGGCGGAATGCCGGAACGGTTCGCTCCATTAGTTGACCTATACAAGAAAGCCGCTGCGCAGGCCGGTCACGATCCGGCCACGCTGCCGATTTCCACGCATTCGCACGGATTCATCTCGGATACGACGGAACAGGCCGCAGACCTGATCTACCCGTCCGTACAATCGCAGATGAACGTGTTAGGCCGCGAGCGGGGATGGCCTCCCTACAGCCGGGATTCCTTCGACGCGGCGCGAAGCCTTCGAGGCGCGCTCTATGTCGGCGATCCCGAGTTCGTCGCGGAGAAAATCGTACTGCTGCGCCGGCATTTGGGAGTCAACCGCTTCTTCCTGCATGTCGACGTCAGCAATATTCCGCATCGCGAAATTCTTCGTACGATCGAACTGCTCGGCACCAAAGTCGCGCCGATCGTGCGCAAAGAAATCGCGCGTATCGAAGCCTAGCGATTCAGCCATGAGAACTGCGATTGCGTCCTTGCGACGCAATCGCAGTTTTTTTTAGTGTTAAGAATGGATATCTCTTTCAGGAGGAATAGACTTCACGGTGTGCCTTTATCGGTATTGTTGCAGACTCCTCAGCTGTTTTTATCGACCCGCATAATCCAATAACGATAGAAATCATTGCTATTGTATGAAATCGGAGTGATAGCTGAGCGATTAGCGATCCAAAACATCGTGCTTAGCTGGATAGTAGCGGTCAATGAACACGTTTTCGACGAACAACGATAAAGAACATCGCTATTGTGGCACCACAACGAGCCAATAAATAGATTAGCGATGTTACACAACGTTATTCGGGGGTCAGCTGTTCGAGCACCATCAGGACGATCTTCCCTGACGGTTTTTATCTATCCCACTTTCCGGTCGTGATCTATAATGGTAATGCCTGTAACCCTATCAGCCGAGGGAGAAGTGACGATCGATCGTGCGATCAAGGCTTTTCAATGGTAAAATTTGTCTTGAATCTAATCATTTGATTGATTAAGATAGCAATGTCGATTTTTCTTTTATTTTGTTGAACTGACAAAGAATGAATCGATTGTTCGAATTTATGCTTCAAGTACACAATCTAACGGGACGGTGTGGAATGATTCAACAAAGAAGCATTGCGACTGCAATTATTTTGACCTTGATCACCTGCGGGATTTACGGCATCTACTGGTTTGTCGTGCTTACCAACGATGTCGGCAAACTGAGCGGGGATTACTCGTTCACGGGAGGAAAGCATTTCCTGCTGACCTTGGTCACTTGCGGAATCTGGAGCTTCGTATGGGCCTACCAGATCGGCCAGCACGTCGCGGCGGCGCAGCGGCAACGCGGATTAGCGACTACGGACAATTCGGTTATGTACATTATATTGACGTTTTTTGGCCTGAGTATCGTGACGTACGCTTTGGTCCAATCCGATGTCAACCGACTGGCTTAAGGCAAAGCTCGACCACAAGAGACGCCCCCATGTCATATGGGGCGTCTCGCTTGGTGTCGGGGGGTTATTGTATCTGAAGGTCTGGTTGCCTTTAACCAAGATAGGCATCCCCTGCATTTTTCACGAGATAACGGGACTGTACTGCCCGGGATGCGGCGCTACAAGAGCCGCCACGGCCTTGTTGAACCTGGATTTCCCCCAAGCTTTCCGCTACAACTCCATCCTGTTCTTCCTACTGCCCATGTACGCAGTCTACTACGCGGCCGAGAAGAACCGGTTGCGGCCACTCAGCAAAGTCATGATGACCGCCATGCTCGTCCTGACCCTCGCGTTCGGAATATTGCGGAATATTCCGGAATTTGCTTGGCTTGCCCCGACAGTAATTCGCATATGAAACCTGCCCTTCGGCAGGCTTTTTTGTTTTCGTCAACGCGTAGACGTCAATGTCGGATTTGAAAGGAAAGGACTGGTCACCAAAAATAAGCTTAGCGCCGGTAGAGCGAGAGCGGACATGAAAGCAATGGACATGAAAAACCTCCTTCAGAAGTATATGGCGATATTTACGACTTTTAACGAAGAGGACCAACTCTCCGTCTTGGACGACATCGTCGTTCAAGAATACAAAAAAGGAACAACGCTCCTTAGACAAGGCGATGTTCCCGATAGCTGTTATTTCGTATTGCAGGGATGCGTCAGGCAATATTCCGTGGACGAATCGGGCAAAGAGGTCACTTCCAACTTCTTCACGGAAGAGCAAGCCATTACGATCTTTAACCGTCAGAAACAGGACAAGTCCTCCGCGTACTCTTTAACCTGTCTGGCTCTGCGTGCGCGATGTTAGCACCCGTTCGATCAGCCCAAATCATGGCCGGTAACGATGATATAGACGACCAGGAAAACATTAAGGACCAGAATGACGCCCGTAGACAACCAAGATAATACTTTAACCCACGTTCGGTTTGCGAATTCGCCCATTTTTCTTTTGTCGCTTGTGAATAACACAAGCGGAATAACAGCAAAAGGCAATTGCAAGCTGAGCACGACCTGGCTCCAAAGGAGCAAATCCCCCGTCCCCCTCGATCCGGCTATCCACGTAACGATAAAAGCAGGCACCACGGCAAGTAAGCGGGTAATAATCCGACGAAGCCAAGGGGAGACTCTTAAATGCACAAACCCTTCCATGACGATCTGTCCCGTTAGAGTACCGGTAATGGTCGAGTTCTGACCGGATGCCAGCAAGGCGACCGCGAATAAGGTGCTCGCTATCCCTACGCCAACGGTCGGACTCAACAGTTCGTACGCTCCTTCTATCTCGGAAACGTTTAATCCGGTTCCATGGAAAGCGGCGGCACCCAGGATCAAAATGGCGGAATTGATCAAAAAGGCGAACGTTAACGAAACATTCGAATCGATGACGGAGTATTTCAAAGCTTCCTTACGCCCTTCTTTCGTGCGTTTGTACTGCCGCGTTTGCACGATCGAGGAGTGCAAATATAGGTTATGGGGCATGACCGTCGCCCCCAGAATACCTAATGAAATGAACAGCATTTCGGGATTGGAGACAATTTCGAACTTCGGAACGTATCCTCCCAGCAATGCGGACACTTCAGGTTTTGAAACGATAACTTCAAAAGCGAACACGACGAATATCGTCGCCATTAACACGATAATGATCGATTCGATGATCCGAAATCCCTTTTTCTGCAAAAGCAATAAAAGCAGAACGTCGAGCGTGGTAATCAATATGCCCAACAATAGCGGAATTCCAAAGAGTAAGTTGAGGGCGATGGCAGATCCGATCACTTCTGCCAAATCGGTCGCAACGATCGCTAGTTCGGTTAGAATCCAAAGAATGAATGCCGTTTTTTTGCCGACCGCATCCCGCGTAGCCTGCGCTAAATCCCTTCCGGTCACGATCCCAAGTTTTGCCGACAGCGATTGAAGCAGCATCGCGATCAAATTAGATATGAGTATAACGGATAACAGCGTATAGCCGAAACGTGCCCCTCCCGCAATCGATGTCGCCCAGTTTCCCGGGTCGACATAACCTACGGCCACTAAAGTACCCGGCCCTGCAAAAGCGAAGAACTTTCTCCAGAAACCAGCTTTGTTCGGAATTTTAATGGAGTTATTTACTTCCTCTAGACTTATGTTGGAGCTTTGGCGAAGCCATCCCGTTTTTTCCGCCTCCGACTCGATTTGACTGCTCATTGTCTCACCCTTCCTGAGAATGCTCATAGTTAGTTATTTTTGCACTAGGTAAACTTTATTTGTAACAGGCAAATTTTATTCCTTAGCGAAATAAATTGCAAGTCTTTTTTGAACGTCAAAGCGACCTCACCTTCCCTTTACAAGCGAAAAGGTAAGTCGTATGATGATCTCTATTCATATCGCTAATTCTCCGTGTAAGATTGAAGGGATGCACGTCCATGTGGGGTAAGATAAGAAGTTGGCTGGAGAAACGATCGCCCGCGCAAGTCATTACCGGATATTACTTGCTTGCCGTAACCGCCTCAATCTTGCTGTTCAGCATCCCGGCGGTTCATCGGCCCGGGGTAAAGGTATCTTTCTTCGACACGATCTTCATGGCCGTCAGCATCGTAAGCGATACGGGGCTGAGCGTCTTTAACGTCTCGGAAACGTATAGCACGTTCGGATACTTCGTCATCATGCTCGTGCTGCAATTCGGGGGCATCGGCATTATGGCCATGAGCACGTTTTTCTGGATTTTGCTGGGCCGCAAAATCGGATTGCGCGAGCGCCGCCTAATCATGGTCGACAATAATCAGTTCGCCCTATCGGGACTTGTGCATTTGGTTAAGGAGATTCTGAAAATCGTCATCGCGACCGAGTTGATCGGGGCGGTGATATTCGGCTTTCACTTCTTGAACTATTTTCCTACGTGGAAAGAAGCCTTCCTGCAAGGCCTGTTCGCATCCGTAAGCGCGACAACGAACGCCGGAATGGATATTACGGGACAGTCGCTCACCCCTTTTGCGCATGACTATTTCGTGCAACTGGTTACGATCGTGTTAATCATTTTCGGAGCGATCGGTTTTCCCGTGCTCATCGAGGCGAAGGCATTCTTATCCCGCAGAAAAGAGAAGATTCAAGCGCCGTTCCGTTTCTCGCTGTTTGCCAAGCTCACGACTTCGACGTATGGGATTTTGCTCGTCATTGGGACCGTCTTGATTCTGCTGTTCGAGTATCATCATTATTTCAAAGGTTTGAGCTGGCACGAGAGCTTCTTCTATGCCTTCTTTCAAGCGACGACGACAAGAAGCGCGGGGCTGACGACGATGGATATTACCCAGTTCTCGCATCCGACGCTTCTGGTTATGAGCGTGTTCATGTTTATCGGTGGGTCGCCGAATTCGGTCGGCGGAGGAATCCGAACGACCACGCTGGCGCTGAATATATTATTCATTTATCACTTTGCCAGAGGAAATCGCGAGATCAAGGTGTTTAACAGGCAGCTTCATCAAGACGACGTGATGAAATCTCTAGCCATCACGCTGCTAGCGATCGTAATGTGCTGCGCATCAGTCGTAGCGATCAGCATATCCGACAACCGCCATCAGTTGATCGCCATATTTTTGGAAGTGTGCTCCGCCTTCGGCACCGTCGGATTGTCGACGGGAATTACTCCGGATCTGAGCATCTTCGCGAAGTGCATTCTGATGGCGCTAATGTTCATCGGGAGAATTGGCCTGACCTCTTTCCTATATATCATCGGAGGCGAGAAAAAGGACACGAAGATTCATTATCCCGTCGAGAGGGTCATTACGGGGTGACTTGATCGGTCGCCTACGATCTGGAGGAATCATATATGACAAAAGATGAAGTCATTCACCTGTTCAATAAAGAACAGCGAATCGAAATCACTTATCCGGGTTTCCGGCGCGAAGAAGTCGGACAGGTCGTCCGGCAGGTCTCCCTTGAAGGTGAGGATGGCTTTGTCCTCTACTCTGATCTGGAACAAGGAACGGTCGAAGAGGTCGTTCGCGAACAATTAGCTTATTTTCAAAAGTTGAACCAGACGTTCGAGTGGAAAGCGTATGACTACGACAAGCCCGATAACCTGGTCGATATTTTGCGGGCATATGGCTTCGAGATCGGTGATCCCGAGGCTTTGTTGGTTATGCAGCTGCATGAAGGGCACCCTCTTCTAACTTGGCCGATTCCAACTGAGATACGCCAGGTCACGGAGGATGCCGGCATTGACGACATCATCTTGTTGGAAGAAGAAATATGGAACGAGCCGCATGAAGATCTCGGCGAGCGTTTAAAGCGCGACCTTCGAGACGATAGCGAAGACCTGTCGATTTACGCTGCTTATGCGGGCGGTAAAGTCGTTAGCGCAGCATGGATGTATCTGCATCATGGCACTTCGTTCGGCAGTCTGTGGGGAGGCTCTACGCTGCCGGATTATCGTCGCAAAGGGCTTTACACTTCCTTGCTTGCCGCACGAGCGCAAGCCGCCTGGCATAAAGGATTCCGGCTATTAACGGTGGATGCCAGCCCTCTGAGCCGCCCGATCCTGGAGAAACACGGGTTCGAATTCCTTGGCTATTCTTATCCTTGCGTTTCGCCGGCACAGCTGAGTTGATGAAATATATTGAACTTTACAGGAAGGCTAGATAGAAAGCCCGCACAGCAAAAAAGGCACCCCTAGGGTGCCTTGCGAAAGCTAGGAAGTCATTTCACACAGCAACTCGCCAAGTCGGTCGAAGTTCTGTTCGTTGGCTTCCGCGCAATAGACTTAGACTTTTTCGAACATTTCCTTGTTTTTGAAACATTGGCGAAAAACCAACTTCGTTCGGCTTCCCAGATCTTCAAACGTTGCATTCACCCGGAATTCAGGGCCGGACAAATGATCGATCACGACTCGCTCATGCGGCACGATCTCGACAAAAACGCTTTCGTTAGGGTAATCCGCGCCATTCGGTCCGTGCATCGTAAACCGCCATGTACCGCCCGGCCGGATGTCGCACTCGTGAAACGTATTCGTAAAGCCGCGCGGCCCCCACCAACGCGCCAGCAAATCGGGGGTCGTCCAAGCTCGATACACGAGCTCTCTTGGGAAATCGAATTCGCGCGAAGAAATCACTTCGTTATCGCCGCGGCTCACTCCCCGGCCTCCTCTTCAAGCAGTTTCCCAAGCGCGTTCAGCATTTCCTTCGTCCCATGCTCCCGGATTTCCGGCGTATCGTGTCCGTCCAAAAAGGCGCCTTGCTCCGTAAAAATGAGCTTCGTGCTACCCTCCGACGGGATCAACTCGATCGTTGTAATCGAGACGGACATGCGCGTGCCGTCGGCGTCCAGCGTGTACGTATAAACAATCCGCTGCTCCGGAACAAGCTCTTGGTAACTGGCATCGAAAGTAAATACCGGCCCTCCCGGCGGTCCGCCGCTGCTATACTCCCGTCCGCCGACCCGAAATTCGAAAATATCAGGCTTCGAATACCACTTGGCCTTCGTTTCAGGGTCGGCCCATGCTTGGTACACCCGCTCCGGCGAAGCGGCATACGTCCGCTCGACAACGAAGGTCGCATGTTTCACGAATCGTTCTTTCATCGTTATTCCTCCTTAGATTCGGTTCTCTTTTTCCCCTCAGCGAGAAACTCTCCCAACGAATCCAGATGCCGCTCCCAGGTTGTTCTCCGTTCAAGGACAGGTTTCTCGAACTCTATCTTCATTGCTTGCAGCATGCTAGCGAAATCTTCAACCGTTAATTGTCCTTGGCCCTGCAACTGCTTGGACACATGACCGAGCAGTTCCAATCGTTGCTGCTGCAGCTTGATCTGCTCTTTGATCCGGCCGATCTGCAGGCTTACGATCTCCAGCGGCCCGATCTGCCCACCGGTCAGGGCCGACTTAATCTCCTCGAGGGTTAAGCCCAGCTCTTTCAGCGATACAATCTGGTGCAAACGCGACAAATCCGACTCTCCGTACAGCCTGTGTCCGGATTCCGTCTGTTCGGACGGCGAAAACAGCCCGATCTGGTCGTAGAATCGCAACGTTCGCACCGTAAGTCCTGTCAGCTTGGCCAAGTCCCCGACCTTCCAACGTTTGTTCATGAACCATCTCCATTCTTTGGAGCTAGCTTTATACCGGTAACTCGATTATAAAACCTTACGTTACGTAAGGTTCAAGCATTATTTTTTAGAGTTTTTCGTCTATAATTCCATGGTCATAAACGCGCTGTTCGGATCCTCTGCGTAACTCCCGAATGGACCGCAGTAGCGGAATCCTGCATTCTCGTACATCCGCCGCGCAGGTTCGAAAGCTTCCATGGAACCCGTCTCCAGGCTTAGTCTCCGGTAACCGCGCTCTTTCGCAACCGCGATAATGTGCTCCAGAATGTTCCGACCGACGCCCTTCCTTAGGTGCTGCACGACAGTGCGCATCGACTTGAGCTCGCCATGCTCGGGATCGAGCTCTTTCAGTGCCCCGCAGCCAAGCAGCACATCCTGTTCCCAAGCGCTCCAGAACGTAATATCCGGCTTCTTCAGCCCGCTCAGATCGAGCGCATGCACACTTTCGGGCGGGGAATGCTCGAACATGCCTTGAAGATGTTCCTTGATTAAGTCCTGCACTTTAGTACCGGTTAAATCATCGATTCTGATCTCCACCGCAACCCCTCCTCATCTCTATATCTTCGAACTCCATTGTACCAAAAATGGGTTCAAAAGAGCGGGCTCTATCTTAGCGTCCAACCTCATACAACGACGAGTCCAACGCCCGTATGAAGGGCGTCCACTCCCCAGCGGCGTACAGCAGAAGGCGATGCATCGCGCGCGTGCATGCCGTGTAGAAGAGCTTGCGCTCGCTTTCCCGGCGATAAGTCCGCGATGAAGCGTCGTAGATCAGTACCGCGTCGAATTCGACTCCCTTCGCGAGATACGCGGGAACGATCAACGTTCCCTTCTCGAAGACGGGCGTCGTTTTCGTGACGAGCCTTAGCTCTTCGCACCCTAGAGCCGCAAGCTTCTCATAGGCTTCCCGGCTTTCGGATGCCGTCCTCGTTACGACAGCGATGGAGGCGTAACCTTCCGCCCTCAGCTGCGCTAGATCGAGCGCAATCCGCTCCGCCCGAGCCTCGCCGTCTGCCGTTTGCAGAAGCAGCGGCTTTGCGCCCTTTCTATCGAACGGTTCGATCGCCTCTCCGCCCGGCAGTATCGCTTTCGTGAACTCAACGATCTCGCGAGTCGAGCGGTAGCTGCGGTCGAGCGCAAACCGGGTCGTCTCCGTTTCGCCGTAAAGCCGAACGAGCGGCGAAGCCGCGTCTTGCAAATTCGTCGCCTGCGCGAAGATCGCTTGGCCGAAATCGCCGAGTACCGTCATGCGGGCACGGGGAAACAGCTTCTTCAGAAACTCGTACTGAAACATCGAGTAATCCTGGCCTTCGTCGACGAATACATGCCGCACTTCCGTATTCGTTCGGACCCCTTCTACGAGCTCTTTGAGATACAGATACGGCGTCGCGTCCTCGTACAGCAATTCCCCGCGGCTCAGCTTCTCTCTCGTATGCCGGCATATTTCCGGCCATAACCCGGGAGCTTCGGCTCCATTCGTCATCTCCCGGTACGCCGTTTCGTCTTCGAACAATTGACCGTATAATCCGACCATATCAATAAACGACAAACGCTTCACGCCGCGCCGCAAAGGCTTGAATTGCTCCTTCAAAACCATGCGGCGAAGATGATCTTCCTCTCGGTCCGCAAAGTCGAAAACATCGTCATCTTGGCGGCTAATCTTATCCGGTTCGCCGTAGATATCGACATATTGCTGGGCAAAATCAAAGACCGCTTCCTCTTTATGCAACGCTCGGTATGCCTCGGCGTACTGATCGTTATCCAGGTAATTAAGCCCCTCCTGTACCCAGAGCTCTTCCCGCTCCTTGCGTTCCAGCAAGGTTAGCTCCTTCATCAGCCACTCCTGCAGTTGAACGACCCGGTTACTCAAGCGAACGGACGGATCATAACCGTAAAACTGCGATTTGATCCGCTCGGCGGAGATCAGATCGCGATCCCTGAACCGGATCGGGTGGAATCGCATGCCTTCCCGCCCCAGCCATAACGCATAGTTCCGGAGCGCTTGAAGGTACTCTTCCGACGACTTATACCGGATGCCGTTCATCCGCGCTTCGTATCCTGGCGCCCCTTCTTCGGTCAGTGTGTACTCCAACTGGTCGAAAGGGTCTTCCGGTCGCAAATCCGATCCAAGTCCGTATTCCAAATATTCCTGAAAGGTCGTCTGCTGCATATTCTCTTCCCCGAGCTCGGGGAGGACCGTAGACACATAGCTGTTAAACATCGGATTCGGCGAGAACAGGACGATTTGGTCAGCTCTAAGCTTCTCGCGATGTTTGTATAGCAAGTACGCGACCCGCTGTAGCGCCGCCGATGTTTTCCCACTGCCGGCAGCCCCCTGCACGATGAGCATCCGGCTATTATCGTCGCGGATGATGGCATTCTGCTCCTTCTGGATGGTGGCCACGATACTTTTCATCTGCGCGTCCGCACCCTTGCCGAGCACTTGCTGCAGCAACTCGTCCCCGATCGTCAAGCTGGAGTCGAACAGGTTGCGGAGCTGCCCATCGCGTATCTGGTATTGTCGCTTCAGCGTCATCGTTCCTTCGACGCATCCTCCTGGCGTCTCGAAGAAGGCCGCTCCCGGAGAATGATCGTAGTACATGCTCGCAATCGGCGTGCGCCAATCATAGATCAGGAAGCTCAACCCGTCGTCCTCGACGAAGCTCGATACGCCTATATAGACTTGCTCTTGGGAGTCCAAACCCTTCTCCTGGAAATCGATCCGTCCGAAATAAGGAGAAGGAAGCAACCGGTTTAGCCCTTTCCACTGCTGCTGCAGTTGCCGGTGCCTGCGTTCCCTTTCGGACAACACCGCGGCCTGCTGCCGAATCGTGAAGTACGACTCTTCGAAATCTTCCTGCGTGCTTGTATTCACCGTAACTTCTTCCCAGAATCGCTTGCGGATGTCGGCCGCTTGGTCGCGAAGCAAGTCGGCTTCGGGTTCCAGTTCGGCGATTCTCGCTCTTAGCTTTACGGTGACCCGATCCAACCGATCCTGCTCTTGCCGCCAATCCTTTGCGCTCGTCATCCTTCTGAACACGCTCCTTATCGATCGTTTCTGGAGGGGAAAAGAACGTTTGACAAACCGTCCGGCCATGTGATAAGATTAAAGTGTAAATAAAATGCATTAAATTTGTCCTTTTCAAGAAAAACTCCAGAGGTTTTACCATCTTAACACAACGCGTCTTTGCGTGCAATTATTTTTAAATGACCGAACCCGGCAAACCTGCCGGGTTCTTTTTATTTGTTATTCTTTCTCCGCCATTCGTAGTCCGACGAAACCGAACTAAATTGCTCGAATCCACATCCACGCCGCCTGTAGTCCGACGAAACCGAACTATATCGCTCGAACCCACCTCTCACGCGCCTGTAGTCCGACGAAACCGTACTAAAATTCTACTACCTCGCCCAAGGCTGCCGATTCTACACAGACAACCAGTTTATGTCCCGACCGAGTTATCGATCCGGCTAGAAGCGGCAGGAGTGTTCGCTGGTTTTTCCTTATGCCCTGGCTTCGCGAAACTAAGTATGAGAAAGCCGATGACGAATATGAGCGTTCCGCCGATTACGTAGATCGTAATCGGGTCGCGGAAGAACAAATACGACCAGACGATCGCAAAAATAACGGTGCAATTGCCGACGATCGCGACGATCGCGAACGGCACCCGCTTGATCGCTTCCGCGAACCAGAAAAAGCTGAGCCCGGTGATAATCCCGAGAAGGACTAAAGCACTCCACGCCCAAGCCGATACCGGACCGATAAACCCGTGCGATTGGATCGGAATCGGTGCGGCGACGATTATGGTGCTTAACAGGAAAACGGACAAGTTCATATTGCCGTTATCCATCGTCTTCAGCAGCATACGCTGGCTAAGGACATGCACTGCGGCACCGATCCCAGCCAACGTGAACAGCAGCGTCGTCAACCCGCTGCCTTCTGCCAATTCGCCGAGCGGCGTGCCGTTCCAACCCACGACGATGACGCCGGCAACGCAGAATGCCGCGGCAACCCAGCCCCTCGGCGATATTTTTTCTTTGAACAGCAAACCGGCCGCTAACAGCAATACGACGGTCTGAACAGGCTGAACGAGAATATTGCCGTAGGAGTATCCGATCTTCAAAGCGATATTCTCGAACGTATAATTGGCCGCTTTCCCGATGGCGCCTATCCAGATCCATTTCATCCCCATGCGAATTTGAAGCCGGCCGTCACGAATATACAGGGAGATGCCAAGAAAGATCACTCCGAAAAAAAAGCGAGCGAACGAAATGATGGCGCTGTCCACCATCGTCGACGCCGTTTTGACAAGCACGCCAACGAAGCTCCAAGCCAGCGTCGCCAGCAGGAGTAGTATATAACTCAAGATGATTCACCCTCTTCGATCGCATCAGGAAACAAACTAAAGAGGCTGCCCCCTTGAACGACTACGGCAGGGGCAACCTCCTATGAATCTATTATTTGCCGAGTTGCTCGCGCCATTTGTACTTCGGTGTCCAGCCCAGCAGTTTCATAGCTTTCTCGCTGCTAAGCAACGATTCGTGCCCCTCCAGGGGCGCACGGAAATCCGTCACTTCAGGATAACGCGCAGCCATCAACTCGCGGCTCGGAACGGCCATACTCGTCTCGTCGGAGGCGAGATTAAGCGCGACAGAACCGAGTCCATCCGTCTCAATCGCCAGACGGCAGGCTTCCGCGGCATCGCGGGTATCGATGTAGCTCCACAGAATCCGTTCGCGTTCTTCCGGATTGTTGATCCAAGATGGAAATCGCTCGTACCATTCAGGAGGAATCACGTTGCCGAGACGCAGCGATACGACCTGAATGCCAGTTCTACGATGGAACATGTCCGCGGTCAATTCGTTCACGACCTTCGATAAGCCGTAGCTATCCTGCGGCAACTGCGGGTGCGCTTCATCCATCGGCACGTATTGCGGTCCGAACGGATGAACGGCGAAGCAAATCCCGTACGAGGATTCGCTGGAAGCGATGACTGCTTTCTTGATGCCTAGTCCTGAAGCCGCTTCCAAAACATTGTAAGTCGCCATCACATTATTGCGGAATGTGACTTCCGGCGGTACCATTCCCGCTCTTGGGATCGCCGCCATATGAACGACCGCGTCGGCCCCGGCCAAAGCGCCGTAAGTCTGGCCCAAATCTTCAAGGTCTACGATAAGCGTCGGGCACAGCGGCTCCTCAGGGTGGCGCGTATCGACATTAAGCACCTCGTAACCGCTCTCAACGAAATGCTTGACGACCCATCGTCCCAGCATGCCGCTCCCGCCGGTCACGACTACTTTTTTCGTTTGATCAGCCATTGCCATCTTTCCCTCCGTATCTCCGATGTTAGATTCATCATTTTAGAAATTTCTGTCCAGATACTTAGAAGTATAATGTTCATCCGCGAGAAAAGTCTACTTACATTATTCCGCAGCTCCTTGATCCGCGGGAGTTGTCAATTATAACCAAAAAATCCCGTGATTGGCGAGAAGGAGTGTGCGATAATTACGATATGAAAAAAGGGCGGAGGTGCCGACGAAATGAACTATACGATTCGCAAGCTGCGCCACCCGGACGATTACGAAGACGTAGCCCCGCTTCTTAATCTGATCTGGTCTGAGCCTACAACGGCCGAAAGGCTGCAGGAGGACGAAGAGAAGATCCCTCCGGGACAGCTGCATTATAACGAGGACGGACAGCTGATGGGATGGGATCGGCCCAAGTGGGTCGCGGAAGACGAGCGAGGCCAAGTCGTTGCCTACGCGATCGCCTGGAGAGCGCCTTGGTTCACGCCGGGAGAGCTGGTCCATACCCTCGTCGTCCACCCCGACGCCCGGGGGAACGGAGTCGGAGGAGCATTGTACGCCACGCTTCTAGAGTGGGCGAAGGAAGTCCGAGCATCTAGGCTGATCGACTTTATACGGGAGTCGGACGAGCAGTCGATCGCGTTCGCGGAACGCCGCGGTTACGCCACAGAACGGCACAGCTTCGAATCGGTGCTCGAGCTGAAGACGTTCCGTTTCGACGAGAAGCTGGAGGCATCAATCGCCGATGCGGAACGCGGCGGTATTCGTTTCGTGACACTTGCGGAGGAACCCGGCGAAGAGAATGAGAGAAAGCTGCACGAACTGTACAAAGTTACACATTTCGATATTCCGGGTTTTACCGGGGATTATCCTTGGTTCGAGGAGTGGAAAAAGTGGAATCTCGACCCGCCGGGCATTCGCCCCGAATGGATCCACATCGCCAAAGACGGAGATCGCTACGTCGGCGTCGTCGCACTACTGCATAACGAGCAGACGCAGGCGATGTACCACGAGTACACAGGGATGCTGCCGGAATACCGCGGCCGTCGGATCGCGCTTGCCTTGAAGCTGCTCGGCATACGATCCGCGCTTGCGAGCGGAGCCCCCTACTTAAAAACGCACAACGACTCGATGAACGCCCCTATGCTACGCATTAACCGCGATTTGCTCGGTTTCCGTGCGGAGCCGGGCAACTACAAAATGATCCGCGAGCTTTAGCGGGCGCGACGAAGGCACCCTTTTCCGGGTGTCTTCATCAATGTCCAGGCCGTCTGGCACGCTCGTTTACCGGCAAATCTATGATTAACGATGTTTTTCATCGCTTCTCCACTAACTTCTACTGTTTTGTTGCTCAATAGTGATGTTATTCATCGCTACTTACCAGAGATTTCCCACCAGCTCGCGAATGTGATGCTAATAACGATGTTTCTCATCGGTATTGGCTTGCGCAGTGGGGCAGGTTCGCTCAATAGCGATGATTTTCAACGTTATTTTCGAGTCAACGACACGCTCGAAGCTGTTGCGAATTGGATTTACGTTATAATCACAACAACAGGAGTGAATGATGAATGCGTACAGAAGCTGAAATGATGCAAACGATCCGCGACTTCGCAGCGAACAACGAGCAAATCCGCGCCGCTGTCTTGAACGGCTCGCGGGCGAATCGGGACGCGCCTCGCGATCTGTTCCAAGATTACGATATCGTATATTTCGTGGACTCCGTTCAGTCTTTTGTCGACGACCCAAGCTGGATTTCCCGCTTCGGCGACATTCTGATCATGCAGACGCCTGACCGGATGGATCACCCGCACGCGGAGCGGTTCGATAAATTCGCTTATCTCATGATTTTTACGGACGGGAATCGAATCGACCTGACTTTCTATCCGTCGAATCGGTTAGATCAGTATATCCATGATAGCCAGACCATCGTTCTGCTGGATAAGGACGGGCTTCTCGGGCATGTGCCCCTGCCGAGCAATCTCGATTACATTCCGTCTCCTCCCGACGGCAACCAATTCTATCATTGTTGCAACGAGTTTTGGTGGGTCTCCACTTATGTGGCGAAGGGCCTTTGGCGCCGACAGTTGCCGTATGCGATGCGGATGTACGAAGGACCGGTTCGCGACATGCTGATGCTCATGAGCGTATGGTACATCGGAGCGAATACCGGCTTTCAAGTAGAAACGGGCAAAGAGGGCAAATATTTCGAGAAATACTTGGACTCTTCAAAGTGGATCTCGTTCACTAGGACATATGCGGATGGCGATTACGATCGGGTCTGGCAAGCTCTGTTCGAGATGGGGAATTTATTCCGCGATCTGGCGCAAGCGGCAGCCGAACATTTCAGTTTCGCGTACCCGGCCACCGAAGACAAGCGTGTATCCGCTTATCTCCGTCGGATACACGACCTCCCGGCGGATGCGAAAGACATCGGACTGCAGTTAGCCGATCTCTGACAGACCATTAACTCGTCCGCGGCCGGGATCACGGCAGCTCTTAAGATCTGACCGCGTTTTCCGCCGTCCCGTCACCTTTAGATGGCTATGCTCCGGCCCGATGCCCGGGTCATCTGCCGTCGCCCCTCCTCGTTCGATTTCAATTGACCGGCCCTGCTTGTCGTCTTGATTGCCGTGTCGTATATTATTAATAAAATTCCATGCAAGGTGTGATGGCATGTCTCCCCGTACCAAAAAACAGAACGAGTCTATTCGAGAACAGCGCAAACAAGAGATTTTGCGGGCGGCCATCCAAGTCTACGCAGCCAAGGGCTATTCGGCTGCGGCGTTGAGCGATGTTGCCGAGCGGGCCGGTCTAGCGAACGGACTGGTGTATTACTACTTCAAAAGCAAACAAAAGCTCTTTCGGGAGCTTTACGAATATATGATGGATCAATCTCTACGCTATACGACAGCGTACTTCGATCAGGACGTGCCCGTGCTCGAACAATTTCAAAAGTACGCCGCACTTATCTGCGAACGCGTCATTGAGGATCCCGAGACTCAGCACTTTTATATGAGAATCGTCTTGGACCTGCATCATCTGTACGAGCCTGGGGAATTGTCGCCCTTCGATTGGATGAAGAATTTCATCCAGCCCATGACGCAGGCAATTGACAGAGGGATTGAGCAAGGAGTTATCCGCCGGGGTGATGCCTATTTGATGGCTATGCAATTTTGGGGAGCCGTCTCCCAGGGCATGAACTATCTGGACCAATTCGTTCAAGACCTCGAGACTCAAGATCTGACGGCAACGAAAAAGAATGATGAAGTCCGCGCTAAAATCCGGCAGATTGCTGAGTCGGCAATTTTGTTTTTCAAACAAGAGTAATCTTTCTTGTTTTTTTGGTTGACTGTTAACTCAGTCAAAAATATAATGATCGCAAGGAGCGTGATAACTTGCCAACGATTCATAAGGAAATTTTGATTGGTGCCTCACCTGAGCAAGTATGGGATGCAGTTAGCGACGTAGGCGCCGTCCATACTCGCCTAGTCCCCGGATACACCGAGAACACGATGATGGATGGGCACGAAAGAACACTCATGTTGCCCGGCGGCGGAAGCGTGCGGGAACTTATCGTATCCATCGACCCCAACGAACGGCGCATGGCCTATGCGGTCAAAGAAGGCCGAATACCGCTGACGCATCATCATGCCTCCTTGCAAGTACTTCCTCATGACGGCAACTCCGCCAAGCTCGTATGGATCACCGATTTCCTTCCCGATCTTCTTGCCGCTGAGATACAAGCGCGTATCAATCGAGGCGCAGAGGTTATGAAAGAGACGATCGAGACCGAAGTGCGAGGAGGAAATCGATGAGAATTCTAGTCGTGGCGGCTCATCCACACATTGAACAGTCGCGCGTCAATCAGTGCTGGTTGGCGGAATTGCGTCGATCCCCCGATACTATAACGGTTCATGAGCTATACAAGACCTACCCCGACTTTGCAATCGATGCCCAGAAGGAGCAAGACCTCGTTGCGCAGCATGACCGCATCGTATTGCAATTCCCGATCCAATGGTACAGCGTGCCGGCATTGCTCAAGATGTGGCTGGATGACGTGTTCACGACAACCTGGTTGTTCGGAGCCGGCGGCAGAGCCGTGGCGGGGAAAGAACTCGTCCTGGCCATGTCGATCGGAGGAGACGAATCTACCTACCAGTCAGGCGGCATAATTGGATATACGATCAGCGAACTGGTACGCCCCCTTCAAGTCTTCTCCAACCAAATCGGCATGACTTTCCTGCCGCATTATAAATTATATGGCGCGATGAAGGCAACGGACTTCCAGATCAATAATAGCGCTTCAAGTTATGTTCAACATATCTCGTCTCCCGACCTTAATCCCATCATTGCGAGAAAACGCATGTTTGCCGAGATGAGCCGGGCTTAGTCACCACCCTAAGAGTCGCTTCTCCACGGCTGCCGCTGCCGCAACAGGTCCGCCCGCCGATGCGAATCCCTCGGATACTTTACGAGCGCCTTCAACGCGCTTCATCGCCTCGCGCACTTGGAAACGCAGGCGATCCGGGGTGAGTCTGCCGGCCGGCAGACGCGTACCTGCTCCGGCTACTTCGACGCGCCGCGCTACCTCCAATTGATCGCGGCCGAAAGGCACCGCGCATACGGGTACGCCATAAAGCAACGCTTTCTGGGTTGCCCCCATTCCGCCATGCGTAATGGCGCATACTGCTCGATCTAGGATGAGTCCATGCGGGATGAATGGTAACAAACTGGCATTGGCTGGAGCACGGAATGCTGCTGAATCTTGAGAGGGAAGCGTTGCGATGATGTGGACGTTCTCTTCCGCAAGGGCATCGAGCGCCGCTTCGATGAGGCGGCCGTCATTCTGATATTCCGAGGAGGTCGTGACTAGTACGATAGGCCGTTCGATTTTCTGCAGCCACTCTGGAGGTTCGGCGGGAGGATCCCATGCGCACGGGCCGACCATGACAACGTTCGGCGACCAATCAGAGCGCGGATACTCGAAAGGCTCGGCTGTAAGGTAGAGAAGGAGCGGCGGTCGACCGAACATTTCGTCGGCACTGCTGACCGGATCAAGTCCGAGATTTGCGCGTATTCCGTTAAGCGGCGGCAACATTGTACGCTCAAAAACACCTACGAACAACGGCTTTAACGCGCGATCGCGAAGTCTGCCCATCGGTCCGCGAGCAGGCGGGAGGCCGGGTCCGAAAGGCGGAGCATCGCGAGAAGTTACCGCGAGCGGATAAGGGCAGAACGTCGCCCATGGACCGCCCCAAGCCTCGGCGGCCGCAACGGCGCCCCAGCAGTTGATATCCACGATGACCGCATCGGGAGCCGTTGCCGAGATCGCTTGCTGAAGATCGGGGCCGTCATATTCCGCACGGGCGCTGAACATACTTACGGAACGCTGAAGCCCTCCTCGGGCCGTGCGCGCCTTGTAATCATCGTGGGGCATCGCTTCGATCCGGTTGCCGATAGACGCGGCATCGAAGCCGTGCGCCCGGGCGAGGTCCAACTGCGAAGCCAACGTGCGCAGGATGATGTCATGGCCTCTTGCTCTAAGCTCATCCAGAATCGGAATCAGCGGATACAAGTGTCCGCGAGCAGGCGAAGTATAGGCAAGTATACGAGCCATCTACGTTCCTCCTATTAGGGGTTGAAGTAGCTCGCGTAGAGCGAGCTCGGTTTGACTCCGGCTCATGCCCCGATGCCGGCGCAAGAGCTGCCAAATGTAGACGTCGGTTATGGCGAACAATTGTGCGAGGCGTCTTTCCCGTTCTTCGCCTTGCAGTACGGCTAGAACCGGGGAGAAGACTCGTTCGCACCACATCTGATGATATTTGCGGCCTTGGTCGACAAGCTCGCGCACGGCAATCGTTCGGTGCTCCTCAGCCAACATGCGAAGCACCCCATTACCTACTTCTTCATAGTGATCGAGCAATATTCGCAGGGCCTCTGCCACGTCCCCTGCCTCCGGTTGGTCGCGGTGACTAGCAATTCGCTTGTACTCGCGCTCGGCGGCCGCAGTAAATAGCCCCTCCTTACCTCCGTAACGTCGGATCACCGTCTGCACGGAGACGCCCGCTCGGCGCGCAACCTCATCGAGAGCGATGTGATCCATCGGTTTCTCGTAAAAAACCTGCACCGCGGCATCGAGAATGCGCTCGCCCGTCTCGGCCGCCGACTGTGCTCTTGCTTGCATTCGGTAAGATCGCGTGGCGGTCTCGGACGGTTCCTTATCGTTCTCCACTTGGGTTTCCTTCGCTTTCTTGCATATTCATGTTAATCACACTAACATCAAATATTCGTCAAGTCAATGGGCATAGCGAAACGGCCTCCATCCCATGGCATTCAGGACGGAGGCCGCTTCATATGCGAGTATTTTCTTAAGAGACGGTTTGCAGTTCGCGATTCAGACCAAGAGCCCGTGCTGTCGAAGTATGGATCTCATCGATCAGCTCGGGATTCTTCGCGAGCGACACGCCATAGGAAGGAATCATTTCTTTGATTTTAGCTTCCCACTCTTTTATATGTTGCGGGAAGCATTTTTTCATCACTTCCAGCATAACGGAGACAGCAGTGGAAGCGCCTGGAGATGCTCCGAGCAAGGCCGCGATCGAGCCGTCTGCCGCGCTAACGACTTCCGTGCCGAATTGAAGCGTGCCTTTGCCGCCGGCATCGGTATCCTTAATAACTTGCACGCGTTGACCGGCCACTAGAAGATCCCAATCCTCGCTTTTGGCGTTCGGGACGAACTCCCGCAACTCTTCCATACGTTTTTCTTTCGACAACATCACTTGCTGGATCAGGTATTTGGTCAAAGACATGTTCTTCGCGCCCGCCGCCAGCATCGTCATGACGTTGTTCGGCTTCACGGAACCGATCAGGTCGAACATGGAACCGGTTTTTAAGAACTTAGGCGAGAACCCGGCAAACGGTCCGAAGAGCAGCGACTTCTTGTTATCGATAAATCGAGTGTCCAGATGCGGAACGGACATCGGAGGAGCGCCGACCGGCGCTTTGCCGTATACTTTGGCATGATGCTGCTCGACGATATCCGGATTCGTACACACCATAAATAACCCGCTAACCGGGAAGCCCCCGATATTTTTCCCTTCGGGAATACCGGACTTCTGCAATAGGGGCAAGCTGCCTCCCCCGCCTCCGATAAAGACGAATTTGGCGGTATGGCGTTCTACGCTGCCGCTATCGATGTTCCGCACTTTCAATTCCCACAGGCCTTCGCGATTACGCTTAATATCATCCACTTGATGTTTATATTTTATGCCGACGTTTTGACTCGTTAAGTGATCGAATAAGATGCGCGTTAACGCACCGAAGTTGACGTCCGTTCCGGAGTCGATCTTGGTTGCCGCGATCGGCTCGTTCGATAGCCGGTTCTCCAACATTAGCGGAATCCATTCCTTCAGCTTATTCGGATCATCGGAGAATTCCATTCCCTGAAATAGGGGATTGTTGGACAATGCCTCGAAACGTTTCTTCAAGAACGATACGTTTTTCTCCCCTTGCACAAAGCTCATATGGGGCAGCGGCATAATAAAGTCATTCGGGTTGCTGATCAGCTTGCGGTCGGCAAGATAAGACCAGAACTGTCTCGAGACTTGAAACTGCTCGTTAATGCTTATCGCTTTGCTGATATCAACGGAGCCGTCCGGTTTCTCAGTGGTGTAGTTAAGCTCACATAGCGCCGCATGCCCGGTGCCCGCATTGTTCCATTCGTTAGAGCTTTCCTCTCCTGCGCTGGCCAACTTCTCGAACACCGTGATTTTCCATTCCGGCACTAATTCTTTCAGCAGCGTCCCCAGAGTCGCGCTCATGACGCCGGCACCAATCAAGATAACGTCTGTTGTAGGTTGTCTGTTGCTCATTCTATACCGTCCTTACATGCTGATATTTGAGGAAAAGATGTAGGCGCACCCACTCTGGCCACATAGCAAGGCAGCGTGCGACCACGTCACACACCTTTTCGCGTTCATCTGTTATAGTATAGCACTTATTTATATTCATAGATTAAGATACTTACTATTATACAATAGATATACACGATATAAGAACCGGTAAATTTCAGGGTGACGGTCCTGAAAGTTCCGCTCATGGCGTCAACTCGTTCCGAAGCCGGCGCCGGTCGCGTACGTAAAGCAAGATCATCATGCACAAGCTGGCCGCGATAACGCTAAAACCGGTCCACTGGCCGGCCGTCCAATGGAACGCGTAACGAGGCGAATCCCCCCGCAGCCATTCCAGATTAAACCGCCCGAACGAATACAGGACATTATAAGCCAAGAACAGCATCCCCGTTGTCCATCTTCTGTTTCTTAACAGGAGCAGCAAGACGAAAATGATTAGATCCCACTGGCTTTCCAATATTTCCGCCGGCCACAGCGGCTGGGATCCGTAAGTATCGAAAGCAGCAGTACCTTCCCGATAAACCATTCCGAAACCGAGTCCAGTCGGAGAACCGAAGGCGTCCCCGTTCAGAAAGCAGGCGATTCTGCCGATCGATTGCCCCAATACGATGGCCGGAGCCAATAGATCCGCCAATTCCCAGAACGACAAGCGGTGCTTCCGCGTGTAGATGAGCATGGCGACGAAGCCGCCGATCAAAGAGCCTTGGACCGATATTCCGCCGTTCCAGATCGCCGGGATTTCGATCAGATGCTTTGAATAATACTCCCATTGAAAAAAGAAAACATGCCAGAAGCGCGCCGACACGATCGCTCCGACGAACAAGTAAGGCAGCATATTCGAGATATGGTCCCGGTATGGCGTACCCGCGGCCAAGTATTGCGCTACCCCCAGCGCCAATAACGCAGCCAATGCCGAAACGACCCCGTGCGTATAAATGTGGAAATCTCCAATCGTAAACAATACAACGCTCATTTGCTGATCCTCCCTGATTGAACTACATTGTGTAGTGTAATTGATTAAAAAAAGGGGGGATTATGAATCCCCGCTAAGCATCAAAAGCAGCAGCATCGAAACGGACATCAGCAGTGGCCTAACCCAGGCAACCTTAACCTTTACCGTCTTATCGGGATCAAGAACCTGAGCGATTCGATAGTTCATGGCGGTCGCCCCGAAATGAACGGCAGCCGCAAGTCGCCGCTGGTTCCCGAGCTTCGACAATTTCAGAAGCACGCTGGCCAAAGGCAGCTCCGTGCCCATTCGACGAATCGCAAAGCGGTCGGCCAGAAGCTCCATCCAGGTATGATAGTAGCGAAGTACCGGGCTCATGATCGGCAAATATCCGAATCCTTCGGTCAACATTCTCGCCAGAAACCATTTCGCATTGTCGCGATTATGGCAATGATGCCATTCGTGCAACACGATCGCCTTCACCTCATCGTCGGTGAACATCTCGAGAACGGCGCTCGAAACGACGATGGCCGGTCTTCGGAGTCCGAATGACAGCGCGACGAACGCTTTGTCCTTCACCACGATAATCTCCGTTCCGAGATTCCGGTATTTATAGGCAAGGCGTCTTGATAGTTTCAGGTGCTGGTTAGAACGAAAACGCCCAAGCCATCTCCGCGACAAATACGCCTGGGCGACGATTCGCCAGATCATTCGAATTAACGTGTATCCGGCAACCACTCCGACTCCGATGTATGCCGCATCCGTATGCCGAAGCCCGGCACTTCCGGTAGAGCAAGCGAGATATATTGCCAGTTGCACGCTGAATAATACAATAAAGGCAATCATCGTCGCATAGATCCATTTCAGCTTAGCCGAAGGACTCATGGTTTGTTCCTCTTTTTAATCTCGCTTAATTTCCGTTCCAACTTCGCGATCATCTCTTGATCCGCGTCTTCAAGAGCATCGATCATGTGGCTCACGATCAAGCTCCCGTATTCCTGAATGAGCCCCTGAGATACCGCTTTCGTCTGCTCCGAGAGAAATTGCTCCCTCGACTGCACGGTACTGAATCGCGCCGCTTGGGTTCTGCCGGTGCCGACCAGCGTTTTGGTTAGATGGCCTTTATCCAACAGGCGATTCATGACCGTCGTTACCGCGTTGATCGAGATCGGATGGTCTTGGTTAAGAATCGTTTGCACTTCCTTGATGCTCATGCCCTCGGAAGACCATAAAAGGTCCATTATTCTCGCTTCAAGCGGCCCGAAAAAACGATTCAGTCCCTCTCCGTTCACGTTTAGCTTTTTAATCTTCAATCCATCACGCCCTTATATACTACATATTGTAGTGTGATCGGATGCAGATTGTCAATATTGGGCAGGATCAGCTTTTTCTTCCCGATCCGAAGCCGATGATATAACCGTCCAAATCCCGAACGGAGAAATCTTTCCAAGCTCCCCAATCATGCTCGGTTACCGTAGGCTCGGATACGATTATCGCGCCGTTTGTTTTCAACTCATCGTATAACGTATCGAGCTCGTCGTGAGTCTGCACATAAGCGTATGTATTCCAAGTGCCTTTATTGGGTCTAACGTCTTCTACATCATGGGCCTGAATCAATTTAAATCCGAGCCCAAAATCGTCCCGAATGGCCCAAAACTCGTTCACGTCGCATCCCAAAGCCTCTCCGTAATATTTCATCGACTTCTCCAAATCGGATACTAACAGCACGGTTAGGGAATTTTCGATTCTTGCCTTCTTCTTCTCCATCGTCGGTTGATCGCTCCTTTTTCGAATATCGCTTGAGCAGGCAGACATACAAATTATTCGCGATTCGATTCCAAATTCCTCCATTTCCCGAATCATAATTACGCACACGATATGAATAGAATTACTCCTTCAACCGGAAACACTCCCTGTCGTATGATTACAATGCACCACTTTAAAATCTTCCAAAACGAAGGAGGGATGTCGAACTTTGTGGTATCGCTTACATTGGTAAAAAGAAGAAAACAACAGAAGGGAATGGATGAGCAAACCACACTGAAAGGTACGCACTCTAGCACTTTAATTTGAAGGGAGAATGAAGTTTATGAGAAGGCAAGGACGAATTGTCTCTTGGGTGTGCATCCTGACTCTAGCGATCGGGACGCTCCTATCCTCGCTAGGATCGCCTGCCCCCGTTCAAGCGGCCGGAGGCCCTAACCTGGCCGCAGGCAAACCCACGGCGGAGTCCGGTCATGCCGACGTTTATGTCTCGGCCAATGTCACGGACGGCAACGCAGGCACGTATTGGGAGAGTGTCAACAATGCCTTCCCGCAGTGGGTTCAGGTCGACCTTGGCAGCGCGGTCTCCATCGATCAAGTCGTGCTGAAGCTGCCTTCCGGATGGGAAAGCCGCTCGCAGACGTTATCCATCCAAGGAAGCACCAACGGCACCAGCTTCACGGATCTTAAGTCATCGGCCAGCTATACGTTTAATCCGAACGCGGCGAATACGGTCACGATCAATTTCGCCGCAGCTAGCGCGCGTTACGTGCGGGTGAACTTCACCGCCAACACGGGTTGGCCTGCCGGTCAGCTCTCCGAGCTTGAGGTTTACGGCGCCGCTTCGGTCGCTCCGTTAACCATACCCGGCAAGATAGAAGCGGAAAATTACAGCGCGATGAACGGAATCCAGACCGAGCCGACATCGGATGTCGGCGGCGGCCTTAACGTGGGCTGGATCGACGTAGGCGACTGGCTGGATTACAACGTGAACGTGCAAACCGCCGGCGCTTATACCGTCGAGTATCGGGTAGCCAGCATTGCCACGACGGGTCAAATTCAGCTTCGCTCCGGCTCGACGACTCTTGCCACTACGAACGTGCCGAACACCGGGGGCTGGCAGAATTGGCAGACCGTCACGGCGAACGTGACGCTTAGCGCGGGGCAACAGACGCTGCGCCTCTACGCCAGCGGATACAACTTTAATATCAATTGGCTTAATTTCATCGCGGGTACCGCAACGGATACCCAACCTCCTACCGCTCCGTCCAATCTCGCCTTTACACAGACAGCCCCGAACACGATTAACCTGACCTGGAATGCCTCGACGGATAACGTCGGCGTGACCGGCTACGACATCTACGCGAACGGCCAGCTTCGCGGCAGCGTGAACGGATCGACGCTCACCTATTCGGACAACCAACCTTCTACCGCTACGGTGACCTACTACGTCGTAGCCAAAGATGCCGCCGGCAACGTATCCGCTCAGAGCAACTCGGTCACGCGGAACGGTTCGGGCGGCGGCAACGATACGAACCTTGCCGTCGGCAAACCGATTACGGCATCCTCGTCAACCTTCACCTTCGTCGCGACGAACGCCAACGATAACGACATTAACACTTACTGGGAAGCTAGCGGCCATCCAGGCACGCTCACCGTAGACCTTGGTGCCAATGCCAACGTCACGTCCGTCGTCATCAAGCTGAACCCTTCCAGCGCATGGTCGACACGAACGCAGACGATCCAAGTACTGGGACACGATCAGAATTCCACGACCTTCTCGAATCTGGTCTCCGCCGCCACGTATACGTTCAACCCGGCCACGCAGAATACCGTTACGATTCCCGTAGGCGCGACGGCAAGCAGCGTACAGCTTCGGTTCACTTCCAACTCCGGAGCTCCGGGCGGGCAAGTCGCGGAATTCCAAATCATCGGCACGCCGGCTCCCAATCCGGACCTGACAGTAACCGGCCTTACTTGGTCGCCTGTCTCTCCGATCGAGACTGATGCCATTACGCTTAGCGCAACCGTAAAGAATATCGGATCTCTCGCCGCTTCGGCTACGAACGTCAACTTCTATCTGGGCAGCTCCCTCGTCGGAACGGCTTCCGTAGGAGCTCTCGCCGCTGGCGCATCGACGGTCGTCTCCGCGAACATCGGCGCGAAGGATGCCGGATCTTATTCCGTTACCGCCAAGGTTAACGAGAACGGCGCCGTGATCGAGACGGACAGGTCTAACAACAGTTACACCAATCCGTCCTCTCTGATCGTCGGTCAAGTGCAGAGCTCCGACTTGATCGGGACGACGTCCTGGACGCCTAGCAATCCGAGCGCTGGCAATACCGTGACCTTTACCGTGAACCTCAAAAACCAAGGAAACATTGCTTCCGCCGGAGGGGCTCACGGCATTACGCTCGTGCTGAAGAATGCGGCGGGCGCCACTGTTCAAACCTTAAGCGGGTCTTACAACGGTTCCCTGGCCGCGGGAGCGTCGACCAACGTCACGCTCGGCACATGGACGGCGGTCAACGGCAGCTACACGGTCACGACAACGATAGCGGCGGACGCCAACGAAGTTCCCATCAAACAAGCGAATAACGTGAGCACGTCCAGCCTTTATTCCGGCCGAGGCGCCAACATGCCGTTTACCATTCTCGAAGCCGAGTCTCTCTCCAACAGCACCAACGGCACGAGATTGGCTCCGAACTTTACGCCGGGCGACTTCGCGGGCGAAGCTTCCGGACGTTCGGCCGTTTATCTCGATTCGAACGGCAAATACGTCGAGTTCACGCTGACGTCTCCGGCTAACGCTTTCGTTCTTCGCAACGCGATAGCGGACAACACTTCCGGAACGATCAGCTTATACGTGAACGGCGCTAGCAAAGGCAAGTTTAACGTCACGTCCAAATTCTCTTACGTATACGCAACTCCTAGTACGCTTGGAGAACTCGGCTACAATAACTCGGGTTCTAAAGCGTACTGGCTCTACGAAGACGCTCAGCTTATGCTGGATCAAGTCTATCCGGCCGGAACGAAGATCAAGATTCAGAAAGACGCCGGAGACGTGCCTTGGATCTACGTCGACTTGCTCGAGACGGAGAATGTAGCGCCGCCCGCTTCGAATCCGGATCCGAGCAAATACGTGCAAGTGTCGAACACCAAATCGATCGAGCAAGCGTTGAACGAATTCAGACAGGATTCATCCAAGAAGGGAATTTTCATCCCGGCCGGTGAATGGACGATCTCATCCAAGATCTTCTTGTATGGCCGGGCTACGGAAATCATCGGCGCAGGCCCATGGCATACCAAGCTGATGGCTCCGCAGAACCAAACGAATACCGATGTCGGCTTTAACATCAGCTCCACCGCTAACGGATCGACCATCAAAGACATGTCCGCATGGGGCAACTACGTCTACAGAACAGACGGACCGGGCAAATTCATTGACGGTAACGGCATGCAGAACGTGACCATCGACAATATTTGGGCCGAGCACTTTATCTGCCTGTACTGGGGAGTCAACTCCTCGTACAATACGTTCAAGAACAACCGAATTAAGAACATGTTCGCAGACGGCATCAATATGACCAACGGTTCGTCCTACAACGTCATCGACAACAACTACGCTAGAGCAACCGGGGACGATTCGTTCGCCTTGTTCAGCGCGATCGATTCGGGCGGCTCCTACAACGTAGGCAACAAGTACACGAATCTCACCGCCACCAACGTAAGACGCGCGGCCGCCTTCGCCGCTTACGGCGGGCAGAACAACCTGTTCCAGAACCTGTACGCCGCGGACACCTTGACCTATCCGGGCGTGACCATCAGCAGCTTAAGCTTCGGATACAACACGCTCGGATTCGGAGCGCAGGATACCGTCTTCGATGGCATCACGCTGGACCGCACGGGAGGAGATTTCTGGACCAGCGTCGGAGCCGACGACAAGATCAACGATTACCAGAACTTCGGAGCCATCTGGTTCTTCGGCGGCGACAGGGATTTCAAGAACATCCTCGTGAAGAACGTCGATATCAATAATCCGGTCTACTTCGGACTGATGTTCCAAACCAAATCTCCCGAGAACCTAGCGATGCAGAACATCCGGCTGGAGAACATCACGATCAACAATCCGCCCCGCTACGGCATTAAGCTCGTCGCCAAGGCGGAGAACGGGCAAGGACCGGTCGTCGGATCAGCGAGCTTCACCAATGTCAAAATCAACAACCCCGGCGTCACGGCCATTTACGGCGAAAGTAAAAGTCCGAACTTTACCGTCATTCGAGTATCGGGCAACAACTGGTAATCATCCCTATTGAAAGAAGCCCCTGTCATCGTAACGAGATGGCAGGGGCTTTTCCCTTGTCGTTTGTTTCGGTCGAAAGGGCCTAACGTTATGCTGAATTAATAGTTTTGTAAGGATCGGTTACGTTTCGTTACGTTATAATGGGAGAACCAAATCAAGGAGGCACCCCCTTGTGGACTGGACGATATTGATTGCGGACGACGAAACGAATATTACCGACGTATGCGCGCGTTATTTGGAACGGGAAGGATATCGGGTAGTAACTGCATCGGACGGGGACGAGGCCCTTGAGAAATGGCGCCGTGAATCGCCCGATCTGATCGTGCTTGACCTTATGATGCCGAAGAAAAACGGTTGGGAAGTATGCGAAACCGTTCTTAACGAACAGGACGTACCCATCATCATGTTGACCGCGCGCGGGGAGGAGACGGACCGGCTGATGGGACTGACAATGGGAGCCGACGACTACATGACAAAGCCGTTCAGTCCGCGCGAGCTTGTCCTGCGGATAAAGGCGATTCTGCGTAGAGTTCGCCGCGCCGGTGAAGGACGAATGACCGAGATGTCGGCAAACGGGGTACATGAGCTTTGTTATCCCGGGCTGCAAATTCACTTGCTTCATCGTAGCGTCAGGATTGGCGACCGATCCGTCGAGTTGACGGTCAAAGAATTCGAACTGCTCTCGCTATTGGCAAGCCGGCCGGGACAAGTATTCTCGCGCAACCAGCTTCTGGATATGGTATGGGATGCCGACTATTTCGGAGATACGACAACGGTCACCGTTCATATCAGAAGGCTGCGGGAAAAGATCGAAGCGAGCCCATCCGAGCCCCGATATATCAAAACGGTATGGGGCATCGGCTACAAATTCGAAAGCAGGGATCGCGTATGAGACTGCGGGCATACCTGCTGCTGGCCAACGGAGTCAGTATCGGCATCATTCTGCTAAGCTTGTTCGTCTGTTACCGATATATGCTGCTTAATGGACCGGAGACGATGCTGCTCGTCAGCGTTACGCTAGGGGCCGCCGCCGTATCGTTCATCGTCCACTTCGCGCTGACCCAGCGGCTGGAAAAGTCGCTGCAGCGGTTAACGGAGGAAACGGAGCACATTGCGAAAGGCCATTTCGATGGCATGGCTCCGGTCATAGGACCGGCAGAATTCCGCCGCCTGGCGGAACGATTCAATGAAATGTCGATCAAACTGAGCGACAGCTTCAAACGTATTCGTTCCTCGGAGGCGTCCCGCCGCGAGCTTGTGGCGAACGTGTCCCACGATTTACGCACGCCGCTCGCATCCGTGCAGTCGTTCGTCGAGGCGCTGCAAGACGACATTGTGCAGGACAAAGAGACATTCCAACGGTATTTGCGGACCATCCGCCATGAGACCCAGCGCCTTAGCCGACTTATCGACGACTTGTTCGAACTATCGCAGCTTCACGCCGGAGCACGTGTATGGACGCCGGAACCATGCCACTCCGACAGCTTGATCGTAGATGTTCTGCATAGTCATGAGTTACAGCTGGAAGAAAAGCGGCTGGATGTCCACGTGCGCGTTCCGGACGATCTGCCCCCTCTGCACGCTATGCCGTATGAATTAAAAAGAGTGCTCTCCAACCTATTGCAGAACGCGGTTCGGCACTCCCCTGCGGGCAGCCGGATCGAGTTGGAAGCAAATCTGCTTCCCGATCAACGCTATGTTCGCATTACGATCGACGATGAAGGGGAAGGCGTCGCTCGGGAAGAACGTGAGCTCATCTTTGAACGGCTGTACCGCTCGGACCGTTCGCGGACGCGGGCGAGCGGCGGAAGCGGATTAGGCCTCGCCATCGCCAAATCCATCGTTCAACTGCACGGGGGCGATATCGGCGTAGAGCCGCGGCAAGGGGGCGGCAGCCGGTTTTGGTTCACGGTAATGACGGCTTCTGAAGCTAACCAATATGATAGCCAGATTTAATGGTTTCGTAAGATATACGTTAGTCTTAGTTAAGACCGTTCCTCTAAGCTGAATGTCGGAAGCTATTCCATATTCCTTTGGAGGAGGACGAAAAGAATGAACGGTTTGAAACGATGGATGGCGGTATCCGCGCTTGCATTAACAGTAGCGGCGCCCACGGTTGCATCGGCGAATGATGCGGGCATGATGATGAAGAAGATCGACTACAGCAAGGCCGATGTGATGAAAAAGAACGGCATGGAACTGGTTGCGCTCCGGCAGATTGCCGAGTCTCTCGGATACTCCGTGATGTGGAACAAGATGGATATGTCGGTGACTCTGACCAGCACTATGATGATGAGCGACGGAGACAGCGGCATGATGGATAACTCGATGACAGACAAGGGTATGATGGATAATTCGATGACCGATAAGGGCATGATGGATTCATCGATGGACAATAAGTACATGGTAAAAGTCATGATCGGCAGCAAAACGGCGACCGTCGACATGAAGAAGCAAATGCTGAACGATGCGCCCGTCATCATGAACAACAAGACTTATGTATCCACATCGTTCGTCGAAATGTACCTTGCCGGAAACGGTAAGATGATGAAGTAACTAGACGTGATCGCCTTTCCTCGAGGATGAGGGGGGCGATTTCTTCAACCAGTCCAATATCGTTTCTACCGATTCCCTATATCTCTGCCCGATGAGCACGCCGGTATGCGTGGTGTTCCATAGCCCTTTATATTCGCCGCGTAGGTGCTCCGCCGCCACCCTTCCCTGACGGTCGTCATTCTCGCTATTTACGGCTTTGATTACCAGACACGGACAAGTAATGGAGCCGCTGTTGATGGATATCCCTTTCGATTCAGCCGTAAAAATAAATGCATTAAACGCCTTCGACGACTCCATCGCCAAATACTTTCTTTGAAATTCAATATCCTCTGCCGATTCATCTATGCTAATCTGCTCATCGCGAACCGGGGCAGGCACGACGAGATCGGTCGTCATCTGGCCTAACTCCGGATAAGGCACTTCTTCATGGACCTCTCTACTGATGACAGAATCGATCAGCACTAGGCCGGCGATCGGAACGGTCTCGGCCAGCTTCTGGCTCAAAATACCTCCCATACTGAATCCGATCAGGATCGGCGGCACTCCGCATTCCGCGATGATCTCTTTAATATCCTCCAGATAATCCTCGAAAGTAATCACGGTCATATCCAGCGCCCTGCTTTTATAGTGGCTTCTCATATTCATGACATAACACTTCCAGCCTTCGCCGACAAAATGGGAAATGTATTTGCTCCACATCCAGCTTCCGGTGAAAGCGCCGTGCACAAAAAGCAAAGGCGGCCTGTTAGAAGCTGCATCTTTAAGGTTCTTTCCCTCGAACACCTCCAAGAACAGATCATTCACCCCGACGTATTTCTCCATATGATCCGGTAAATCTTTCGTATAATCCTTCATCATGAAATCCACCTCTTCATTTTAGTTTGATATCAAACTATTTGGATAAAAAATTAAAAGTTATCGTAAATCTTTTTTAGTATTCTAAGGACATCTTCTTTTTCTTGATCGGAAACGCTAGAGTAGAACACGCTCAACATTTCTTGGGAGATGGATTCAAAGATCGGTTCCAGTTCCCTCCCTTTGGGGGTTACAGCAACGTGTACGACCCTCGTGTCTTCGATGTCCCTTTCCTTTGTCACGTATCCAAGCCGCACGAGCTTGTCGACAAGCGCCGTCACCGTGGATTTATCCTTGCGAATCCTCTTGGAGATCTCCGCCATCGTGAGTCTTGGGGCCTTAAACAGCGCATAGATGATATCCCCATGCGATGTGCCGATCCCGTCTACTCCATTCTTCGCCATCTCTGTTACGATGAAGCGATTCACTTTCTCTCTGATTTTCGAAATTAACGAAGCAACGTCTCTGGTTTCCATAATCCCAATATAGTTTGATACCAAACAATTGTCAAATTACTGCAGACCAATTCATTGTACAATTTCCCAATTTAAGTTAATATTGCAGTGTGCTCAAGCATTTTATGCATAAGTACCTAATCGTAAGAATAAATTTCGAGAGACTTATAGGTATCGTATCGTGGAAGGGGACTGCCTATGGAAGCAGTTAGAAGACCATTCGTGCTGCTGTTCTTCGTAGGACTCATTTGCTCGTCTAGTCTGACCTTTTCCGCTATTCCTGTTTTTGCGAAGGAACGTTCGTTTGAAATCAGTGAAGTCGGGATCAACGCCCGCATCGATGCGGAGGGCAACATGTGGGTGACCGAACAGGACACGTACCGTTTCGATGGGTCCTTTAACGGGATCGTCGTACAACTAGACACTTCCGGTTCTGACGGTATAGACAATTTCCAAGCTTTCGAGGTAACGTCGCAACAAGAAATTCCGCTCGTTGTTGAAGCTGCTTCGGGCAAAGGAAAGAAAATCAAGTACAAAGTCTATCATCAGGCTCACGATGAAACGAACGTGTTTCGATTTACTTATGAAGTCAAAAATGCGGTGCAAGTGTATGCCGATACCGCCGAACTCTACTGGAAGTTTTTCGACAGCACGAATCCGAGCACGCTGGGCGCGGTGCAAATTGACATCAAGCTGCCGGATGGAGAAGCCATACCGAAAGAAGACATTAAGGCGTTCGGGCACGGACCATTATCGGGAACGGTTGAAATCGCAGGAGACGGAACCGTTCAGTACCGAGTAAGTCCTCTGCCGCCCGAACAGAACCTAGAAGTTCGAATCCTATTTCCCGCTTCCTTCGTTCCGAACAGCTTAAAAGTCAATCATTCCCCGATGCTGGAGAAAATCATGCAAGAGGAACTCAAGTGGGCGAATGATTCGGACAACTCACGGGACGCATCTGCCCACCCTTGGGGGAGCACTCTCGTTTACGCCATCATTCTGCTCGCCGCCAATGTTGCTGCCGCCGTCATTCTCTACTTTCGATTCGGAAGAGAGCAGAAGCCGGATTGGAACGAGAAATATTATCGTGAGCTTCCCGGCGACGTGACGCCTGCCGTTGCTAGCTATTTGATGGACTACAAGATCGAGCCCAGGGATCTGATGGCTACGCTGGTCGATCTCGTCCGAAAAAAGTACGTCGATATGCAGGCCGTCACTAAGGAAGGAGGCTTATTCCATCGAGATCAAAAGGATTACTCATTCAGGTTGATCAACGAACTGACGGACGGATTGAAGCCTCATGAGGAATTGGTGATCGATTGGTTGTTCCGACAGCTAGGCCATAACGGCGAAGTGTCCCTGTTCGAAATCCGCCAATACGCCGGCAAAAAGGCCAATGCAGGGAAATTCCTGGCGCGATGGAGCGAATGGCAAGGGAAAGTTGTTCAAGAAGCCCGGCAGCTGGGATACTTCGATACTTCCAAAGCGGGTTCCAGAATCGCCTTGGCCGCCGCCATCGTACAAATTGCCGGCTTCCTAATCTTCGCGCCGGATGATGTGAAATGGCTGTTAGTTTGTGCGGCTCCGCTCTTTCTCTGCGGAATGAAAATCAAAAGACGAACGAAATTCGGAGCGACCGAGCGTTCGAAATGGAAGGCGTTCAAACGGTTTCTGCACGATTATAGCCAGATTGCATCGAGGGAGCCGCTGGCCGTTCATCTATGGGAGCATTACTTCGTCTACGCCATATCTCTCGGCGAGGCCAAGAGGATGATCGCCATCTCTCGGATTAATCTCCCGCAGACGGGAAGCGAGCATTACACCGTTTATTCAACGGTCACCCATGGCGACTTCGGGCGCCATTATGACCACTTTGCCGATTCTTTCAACAAGACGGTATCGACGGCAAGAAGCCATGCGCCATCCTCGAGAGGTTCCGGCGGCGGGTTTTCTTCCGGTGGTGGCGGCGGAGGCGGAGGCGGAGGCCGCGGGGCATTCTAAGGGGAGGTTCTGATCATGGGTATTTATATTGGAATTGCGATCGTTGTTCTGCTGTTATTGTGGCTCATTTCCGTTTATAACCGGCTGGTCAAGCTAAAAAATCGGGTCCGCAACAATTGGTCTCAGGTGGATGTCGTGTTAAAAAACCGGTTCGATCTGATACCCAACCTTGTAGAGACAGTTGCGGGATATGCGGCACATGAGAAAGAAACGCTCAGCCGAATCACCGAGATGAGAACGAAATACGTTTCCGCAGGGTCCGTTCAGGAGAAAGCGGAAGCAAACGGCGAAATGGCCGGATTACTCGGTAGGTTGATGGTCGTTGCAGAAAGCTACCCTGATTTGAAGGCGAACGAAAATTTTCTTTATCTCAAACAGCAATTGACCGCAATTGAAGAAAAAATCCGTTTCGCGAGGCAATTCTACAACGACACCGTTGAAGCTCTAAACACCGTGATCATGAGCTTCCCGGCCAATCTCGTTGCCGGCATGTTCGGTTTTCGCGAGGAAACGTTCTTCCACATCGACGAGGCGGAGAAGTCCGCCCCGCGCGTCAAGTTTTGATCGGCTTCAGCATGAAACCGCGAATGTTCTCGTTAACGGACGCTTGTTGCTCCAATATTAAACAGTGCCCAGCTCCATGGATCGTGCGGATCGTGGAGCCTGGCAACGATTCGCTGACGCGTTTGATGACTTGCTCGGCATCGTATATTTTCTCCTCGTCCCCGACAAGGAATAGAACCGGGGCCGACAATTTGCTCCAAGCTTTTTTCTCGATCACTCGAGGAACGACGGGAAGCTGCGAGCGTCCATGCGAGTACGCGGCGATGATTAAGTCCATGATATGCGGTGGAAGCGAATATCCCTTCGCGCAAAACCAATCCCACGCTTGCCGAATTCGGCTCGGCTTCGGAAACAACATGGCCGGATACACTTTCATGAGCAGTTTGCGAAAAGGCGGCGGCATAAAAGTGGCCACCGGCGCCAGCAGCGCCAACCTGGCGATTCGCTCCGGCCGCGCTACCGCATAATTCGAGCAGAACCAGCCGCCCATCGAATGGCCGATGAAGTTGGCCTTCGCCAATCCCAACGCGTCTAGCACTTGATCGATCCAACGGACGGCATCTTCGGTTGTACGAATCCGTTTCGCGGCTTTGCTTTTGCCGAAGTCTCCGGGCGCGTCCACGCAGTAAACCCGGAAGCCGCTAAGCGCTTCGACGGACGGGTACCACATCGCCGAATTGCACGTCATGCCGTGGAACATCATCACGGGCTCCCCCTCCTCGGGACCGCTCGTGATGATATGACAGGAACCGAATTCGGTCTGAGCCTCCATTGTCTCATACGCGACCGGCCAATGATCCATGAGTCGATCGTAAGCTTGCATAAAGGCTTGAGATCCTGATTCGCTTTTGAATACAGGCAAATAATCGAACGATGCGTCAGTCACTTCGATTCCTCCTTGCCTAGCGGCATAAGAATAGACCTGCAAACAGACAGTAATAGTTCGAACTGCCCGGCTAGCTCAATCCGTTCCGCTCCCGTCATGATGCTTTCCAGGAAAATCCCGTCCAAAAAGGAAACGAGCCAATGAACGAAAGTTTCTACCGACTTGGAAGGTTGGAACTCGCCCCGCCGTAACCCGTCCTGCACCAAGGCAAACATACTGCCATACACCGCTCTATGACGCTCTTCGATCAACGAACGACGGTTTGCATCCCTTCTGCCCACGATTAGATACTCGAACATACAGGGCGCTAGCCCGCCTACCGCTTCCCTTGCGCGCTTCTCTTGTTCCCCCAAGAAGCGTTCGAACGCTTCCCAAGCACTCATCGGCTTATCCGGTGCGAAGTTCTCCGCCATATCCTCAAACTGGCGTCGTAGCAAGTCGAGAAAGACATCTTCTTTGTTGGAATAATACAGATAGACGCCGCCGAAGCTCCTTCCGGAACGCGCGACAATATCCTTCATGGAGGCTGCTTCGTATCCCTTCTCGATAAAAACGCTTCGGGCGGCCTTCAAAATATCCGAACGAACGGCTTCTTTCTGCTGTTGCGTGATTTTAGGCATGTTTCGGTTCTGCTCCTCTTGAAATTAAAACGAGAACACTCTCGCTTATTATAGCGAGAGTGTTCTCGTTTTTACAAGGGATTTCCCGACAATCCTATCGCTTACCGCTTCTTCCTCGTGTACAATAACCCGATTGCGGATAGGACGCCTAATCCGGATGCCCCGTATATGTTGATAAGCGTTTCCCACTTCCCCGTTCCCCAATACCGCAGTCCGTTCACCGCCAACGAAACGACGCAAAGCACAATGACCCATTTTAATACGCGATTCTTCATCCGGTCTACTCCCCCGCCCCGCTATTTAAGCACGTCGACATGCTCGATGTTGCGGATCGACATATACGCAACTGCCGCGCCGAGGAGCGTCAAACCAATCGGTATCGCAATAATATCGTACAACGAGAAGCCATCGTTATTCTGGCAGACGATCGCCACAACGATAAGAGACGATACGATGGTGGCCGCGCCGGAATGCTTGCGCATGCCGAAGTACAGCGGAATCAGGCTCATGAAGCTGGTCGCCAGCGCGCCCATGACAACCGACAGCAGCGATTTGACTGCAATGGACCACGTGAACGGCTCCGTAACAACGGACTCGAACAGATTCAATATACCGAAGCCAACGCCAACAAACAGGTTCGCCGCAATATCCGCAACTAGCGTAAACAACACGACGACGAGCAGCTTGGCCACGATGAGCTTTTTGCGATTGATCGGGTACATGAACAGCACCGTGATCGATTTGTTGCGGAACTCGTCAATGACAATCCTTGAAATAAGAACCGACGCGAACACGATATACGTCCCCCGAACGAGCGTATCGATGACGGAGAACGCCATATCGTAGCTTGTAAAAGGCATCGTCCCGTCGGTCACTTCCTCATTAAGGCCGATCAAGCAGATTAGAGCTAAAATCAAGACGTTGGCGATTATCGCCGCCCGGATATAAGACCCTATGCGAAACTTTCGCATTTCAAGCTTCATGAGCTTAAGCAACGACGCCACCCCCGTTCAGGATGGACAGGAAATAATCTTCGAGCGTCCCTTTTTTCTTATGAACCGCTTCGATCGCGACATCGTGCAGTACTAAAGCCTTCATCAGCTCGCTTTGCGGAATGCGGCAATCGTAAATACGGATTTGACCCTCGTCGATGACCCGAACATTGGATATATGCAAGTGATTCTCAAGCACGAAAGCCGCTTTGCTGCTTTCGTTCGTCGTGATTTCGATATATTCCGCCGTTTCCTTGGCAATATAGTCCATCGAAACCTCCTGCAGCAGCTTGCCGTCGTTCATGACGGCGATCGTGTCGGCGATCAGCTCGATTTCCCCAAGAATATGGCTCGATATGAGAATCGTGATGCCATATTGCTTGCATAGCATTTTGAATAGATCGCGAAGCTCCTTGATGCCTAACGGATCGAGACCGTTAATCGGCTCATCGAGAATAAGCAACTCCGGTTTCGTCGTGATCGCCCGCGCGATACCAAGCCGTTGCTTCATCCCCAGCGAAAACTCCTTAACCGCTTTTTTGTCGATTCCCTTCAAATTCACCAGCTCAAGCGCCTCGTCGATCGACTTTTTGTTATGGTAGCCCATGTATTCGCAGTGCAGCTCCAGATTTTCACGGGCCGTAAGCTTATCGTAGAAAATCGGGTTTTCGATGATCGTACCCATCCTTCCCAGCAGCCGGTACGACTTATCGGTCAGCGTTTCGCCGAAAATTTCGATTTCGCCCGCCGTCGGCTTCACCAGGTTGGTGATCATTTTCATGACCGTTGTTTTGCCCGCTCCGTTCGGGCCAAGCATCCCGTATATTTCGCCTTGGCTGATGTTCATATTGACGTTCGAAACCACTTCCTTGCCCCTGTAAGCTCGGGTCAACTGTTTCGTTCTTACGATATAGGTCACTCGTTCGATGCCTCCTTCGTTCGTTACAAGCTTTATTGTAAGCATCGAATTATGCTTTTTTCTTTCTTGATTCTTACAAATTTCTTAATCCGCGAAGGCGATTCGTTTCAGTTTGACGGTAAACACCGTTTTTTCATAAGGTTTGCTATGAATGCGGATCGTTCCTCCTTGCGCTTCGACTAGCCTCTTCGTAATCGTCAGTCCGAGACCGCTACCCTGATAAGATTTGTTGCGGGAGTCCTCCAGCGTGTACATTCGTTCGAACACCCGGTCCTGATGAAGCTCGTCGATCCCTTTGCCCCGGTCCCATACGTCCACGAACACAAACTCGCCGTCGCCCCGCAATGTTAATCCGACCGCCATTCCCTCCCCGCCATGTTGAATCGCATTGGCGATCAAATTGTTCAAGACGCGATCCAGCGCTTCCTCGTTCCCCCACGCAAGCAGCGGCTTGTCCGGGATCTCGATGGCGACTTCGAAACCTTTGATCGTCAGCGTATCGTAGAAGGCCAGCATATTTTTCCCGCAAATATCGTTCATGTGAATCCGGGATAACGGAATCGGCTTGTCCCCCGACTCGAGCCTTGCCAAATCGAAGAACTCGCGGATCAGTTCAAGCACCTCATTGGCCTTGGCGTGCACTTTGGACAACAGAATCTTTCTTTCTTCCGCATTCATATTCGGGTCCAGATTAATCGTTTCGATATAACCGAGCACGACGGTAAGCGGCGTCTTCAAATCGTGCGAAATGTTGGAGATCATCTTCCGCATCGACTGCTCCATCTTCAGGAAATTCGCCGCCCGTTGCTGATTGTGCTCCAACAAATGATTGATTTCGATCAAGACCGGCATCAATGCGCGATCATCCGTAAAAACGAGCAGCTTCTCGCTTGTGCCGCTCGCGATAATTTCGTTTAATGTCGTATGGATTTGCGCCAGGTTAGCGCTTCTAGCCCGATAGGCTTGATATTGAAGAACGATCACGACAATCAAAATAACGATAAGCACAGCTAGCGCGATGACCATGTTATTGTCCTTCCCACTTGTAGCCGATGCCCCACAGCGTCTTGATATACCGGGGTTCGGACGGCTGGTCTTCGATTTTTTCGCGTAGTCGACGGATATGGACGTTAATGACGTTTTCGTCGCCGTAATATTCGTCGTTCCATATAAATCCGTACAGCTGCGCTTTCGTGAACACGCGATTCGGGTTCGTAACGAACAGCTTCAGGATTTCGAATTCTTTGGCCGTCAGCTTCAGATCGACATTGTTTTTCGATGCCGAGAAATTGTCCAGATCAATGCGCAGCGCGTCGAACGTCAGTACTTGAGGCACCGGAGGCGCCTGATCTGCGGCCGGCCCGGTATTCGAATACTTGGTCGCGCGGCGAATCGCCGCTTTGATCCGGGCCGACACTTCTATGAGAGAAAACGGCTTCGCGATGTAATCATCGGCACCGAAACCGAGTCCGATCGCCTTATCGACGTCGCTGTCCTTCGCCGACATGATGATAATCGGCACCGAACTGTTTTCCCGGATCAGCTTAATCACCTCGATGCCATCCAGCTTCGGCATCATCATATCGACAATGACGATATCGAAGTCGCTTTGCTTGAATAGGGCGATTCCGTCCAGTCCGTTACACGCCGCCGAGACGTCGCAGCCTTCTTTGACCAGATAATTTCGCAGCATTTCGACGATTTGGGTATCATCCTCGATCAGCAATACGTTGTGCGGCATGATGTTTTCTCCTCAATCCATACTGAAAAATGCGGGTTGTCTTATTCATATCATAAACCAACATTTATTAAAATTGTTAGAAGAATCCTTGATCATGGTCATTATCTCAAAGGCGCAAAAAACAGGGTGCCCGCATCGGGCACCCTGTTGTTGGGATAGAGATTCTCTGAGGCGAACCTAAGCAAAATAAGTGATTAAGAAAATTTCTGTTTTAAAGCTTGAGAAATATCGACCAACCGGCTTAACTCCTGATCGATTTGGTTCGCGGAAGTCATCAGCGTTTCCGAAACGCCGTACAATTGTTGTACGGCAGCCACGCTTTCTTCGGTTACCGCCGAGATATTCGTCATTTCGGAGGCTATACCGTCCGATTTGATTTCAACTTGTCCAATTGATTGATTCAATTGTTGAGTAAGGTAACCCATCTCGCGAATAGATTCCATCAGTAATTGAAAACTCGAAGCAGCGGATTCCGCCTTGCCCACGGATTGGTCGACCGCTTGTTTACCCGCTTCCATCTGGGATACCGATGCTTCGCTCTCTATTCGAATCGTATTTAAAATGTTCCCGATCTCATCGGTGCCTTGGCGGCTTTGTTCCGCTAATTTGCGGATTTCGCTTGCCACGACGGCAAATCCTTTGCCATACTCGCCAGCTCTTGCAGCTTCAATGGAAGCATTAAGAGCTAACAAGTTGGTCTGCTCGCTAATATTTTGAATCGAAGAAACGATGTCCTCCACTTTTTGAGAAGAATGATTGCGTGCCATTATCGTCTCGGTTGCCGTATGAATGGTTTTAGATACGACTAACGTTTGCTCGAATAAGGATTCGATGTATTGCTTGGCGTCGGATAATACGTTTTCCGTATGAACGGCCTTTTCTTGCATCTGATGAGAAGACAAGGACGTCTGTTGGATCATTTGATGGATCCCTTGCAAGTTATCTTCAATCGTAAGGATCGATTCGTTTTGGTCTTCTAAGCCGGCAGAAACCTGTTGAAACGAAGTGAGCATCTCCGTATTGGATTGAACCGCTTGCTCGGACTTTATGGAGACGTGGGATGATGTTTGTTGTAAATCCTGCGAGAGGACTTTTACGCTCTCCAGGACCGATAATAAGTCTTCTTGCTTTTTGGCCTTTTCGGCCTCTAACGCCGCGGTAACCTTTTTCTTCGAATGCATCTGAAGTAGCGTGGCCCCTGAGGTCAAAAGCAGGAAAATAGCATGCAACAAAATCATGGAGAAGGGATAATGAGCTACGCCGAAGACCAACTCCGGCACAAAGAATCCGAGGACATGTTGGATGGCAAAAAGCGCGGTCGATAATGAAATGAGTCTCCAATCTTCATAGTAAGCAATAATCGCAACAACCATAAAGATTGAAAAATGAAATTCAACCATACCGCCTGCGCCAGCGATCATCGACATGGAAGCAAACGTCATCGCTAACGTATTCAAGTAGGGGATGACTGGATGCTCCTGATCTCTTCGATATTGAATAAAAGCGAAGAGACTAAACGCAATGGGAATAAGCAAAATGATATTCAGCAGCCATGCAGAAGAGTGAACCGTGGCATGGGCCATTCCCGTTTGATGATCAAATACCTGATACACTCGATGTAATAAATGCGCCACAAGGCTTATCAGAACCGTACCGCATGTTAATCCGAGCATAAACTTATTCTTCTGACGTATCATCATGATCATCCTTTGGGGACAACGCCCGGAACGGCGCCTGCCTTTAGTTTGCATTTCTGACATACCACCCCTAATTATGACACTTGAAACTAAACAAATTCTGAAAAGAAAAAGATACAACCCCTCTCCGCATACTGGAGTGGTTGTATCCTTTCTTTTGCCAACAATTCCGCTATTAAACTTGCACGGCAGCCTGCGGCAAATGCGTAACCGCGACTTGATAGATCGTCACTTTGTTGCCGAGGATCGGATTGTTCGCCGCCTCCTCTTCGCTTCTGGATGCCGCGGCTTCCGCTCTCTTCGCATGGGCATGACGGAAAGAGTCGCTATTCGACCATGCCTGGAAGTCCTCTTCCTTCTCCCAAGTCGTGCAGACGCGGACCTCCTCATTCCCGCTTTCGTTAGTGGAATGCAGAACGTCCATACGAACGAATCCGGGAAAAGTGTGCACGCTCTTCGGCGTACGGAACCGCTCGATGACCCCTACTCCAAATCCGGCTTTTACTTCAATTCGATTCTCGACAACGATCATCCCTTTATTCACCTCGTCTTTGCTTAATGACTTCAAGTATTCAATGACTTCTCTCGCTTGTTCGCCGCCCATGAAGGCATGCTGCATCAACGAAATGCCGTGCGGTCCGGCGGCATGGATCAGCTGCGGATATTTCGTCAGCGTGGCTTTCACGATCTCGAATTCTCCCAGCATGGCCGCAGCGAACAGATCCAGTCTCGCTCCCTTGGACAACAGCCACTCGGCAATATCCCTTCGTCCGACATGTGATGCCGCGCCAAGAGCCGTCTCCCAATCGTCGCCACCCCAGTTCATCGCGGCGTGCAACAGTCCCGGTTCTTGCTCCAACATTTCTTGAATTTTAGGCAGGTCCGCATGGGCGGCTCCTACGAACTCTCTTACAAGTTCGTTGCTAATAGGGGCTTTTTTCATAAGCTCCTCCTTTGAACGGATATCCGAATGATGACCCTTTAATTCGTCGATCGGCTGCCGCCTGCCACTCCGCAAGGCAAGTATACGGGGACGCCCCCATCATTATGCACCTTAGCCTCTATGCCGAATACCTCGCGGAAAAAATCGGCCTGGAACACCTCGGAAGGCGTTCCTTCCCGCACGACGTTGCCTTGTTTCATGGCTACGATCCGGTCGCAATACCGGGCTGCTTGGTTCAGATCGTGGAGCACCATCACAACCGTAATTCCTTGTTCCCGGTTTAATAGACGAATAAGCTCCATTAATTCCAACTGGTGCGCGATGTCGAGGTACGTTGTCGGTTCATCCAGCAGAAGGACTCCCGGCTTTTGCGCCAGGCACATGGCAAGCCACGCTCGCTGACGTTCCCCTCCCGAGAGTTCGATCAGCGAACGGTGTTGAAGCTGCGACATGCTGGTGACCTTCAGTGCCCAATCGACCACCTCTTCGTGACTCCCCCTGCATTCTTCATACCATTTCAAATGGGGATTGCGCCCTCTGCGCACAAGGTCGCGAACCGAAATATCCAACGATGACTCCTGCGTTTGGGTGAGCATCGTCATCTGCTGGGCGACGGCTTTACTGCTCATGCCGGCCAAGTTCCGCCCCTTCAAGCTTACGGTCCCTTGCTGCGGGGAAGATAACCTGGCCAGCATCCGCAGAACGGTGGACTTGCCCGACCCGTTCGGTCCGACGATGCCAAGCCATTCTCCGGATGCGACGTCCAGATTGAATCCGTCTACGATCGGCGTTTTGGCGCGATACCCGTATTTCAGTTTGTTCGCCTGCAATGCGGTCGTTGTCATCCTTTAATCCCCCTTCGCAGTAGATAGAGAAAGAAAGGCGCACCAAGAAGGGCAAGCAATATCCCTACCGGAAATTCGATCGGGTCAAACCAACTGCGCGCGGCCGTGTCCGCGGCAACGACTAGCGCCGCGCCGCCAATCGCGGAAATCGGAAACAGAATCCGGTAGTCATTGCCTACGATCAACCTCACAATGTGAGGGACGACCAATCCGACAAAACCGACCATGCCGACAATGCTGATCGCCGCTCCCGCCAGGAAGGTGGATAGTAGAATAATCAGCAGCCTGCTGATTTCCACGCGGGTTCCAAGCAGCTTCGCCGCATCGTCCCCTAATACAAGGAGATTCGCATTCTTAATGAGGAAGAGCGAAGCGACGAGTCCGATCGCCGCATACGGAAGCAGCGTCTCAAAGTGAGTCCAGCTTCGCCCGTTTAAGCTTCCAGACATCCACGGCAATACGGACTGAACCTTCTCGCTGTTCAGAATCATGAGAGTCGTCATGGCGGCGCCCAACAAGGAGTTGACCGCAACCCCGGCAAGAATCAAGCGCAAGGGAGACGCTCCTCCCTTCCAAGCGAGGACATACACGACCACCGCTGCTGCTAATGCGCCAAGAAACGCTGCAATCGGAAGATATGCGATTTGGCTAGGGAACAAGATCATAATCCCGACCGCAGCCAGCCCTCCGCCCGACGACACTCCAATGATGCCGGGATCGGCAAGCGGATTGCGGAAAATGCCTTGCAGGAAAGCGCCGGCAGTTGCGAGGCACGCGCCTACCAACAGCCCTGTTAGAACGCGAGGCAATCTCAGGTTCCATATGATCTGCCTCGCCTCCGAATCCGAAGCATGCAGCAAGGATTCCCACACCTCGCGAGCCGGAATCGGTACGGCGCCTATCATCAATCCGGCAAGCGTCGCGAGCAATAGAAGTAAAATGCTTATCAGAAGCAGGGTGCCGTGCCGGACCAGTTTGGAGCTTAGATATCCTCTGGTCGCTGTCCTAGCTAACGTAGTTGCCATCGTGCTATTTCACCTGAAGAAGCAGTTTATTGATCGTTTCGATCGCCTTAGGCGCTCTCAGACCCGGATTCGCGGCAAAAAGATCCGAAGGAAGCACTTCGAAGCGTTCGTTATTCACGGCGCTCAGATTTTTCCAAGCCTCATTGGATTCGAATTGCTTCTTGAAGCTCGCTTTGACTTCTGTGGCATCGCCATGCGTAATCAACAGGATCAGGTCCGGGTTCGCTGCGATGATCCGCTCTAGACTAAGCTCCGCATATTGCGGCATCGTATCCATCTTAGGGAAGCCTGCGGCCACGTTCTTCCCGCCTGCAAGCTCCAGGAAGTTGCCGGGATAACTCGTCGGAAGCGCAACTACGAAGCTGCCAGGGGCGCCATATACGATTAGCGTTTTCGGCTTGGTTTGCGGCTGAGTTAACGATGCGAGCTTCTTATCCATGTCTTGAATAAGCTCTTTCGCTTTATCCTCTTTGCTCAGAATCTGGCCATATAGGCGAATGGAGGCCTGAATGTCATCGTAAGTGTTATGCGAATGGAACATGACTTGAGCGCCTAGTTTCTCAATGGTCGCCTGCTGCGATTTTAGAGATGGACTCGCAATCACAAGATCCGGCTTAAGCTGCGCCAATTTCTCGAATAAGATGCCGTGCGCGCTGCCAACTTCGGGTACCGACTTCGCTGCTTCTGGATACACGTTGCCGATCGCCGTTGGACGGCCTACAACCGAACCGCCAAGCGCGTAAATAATCTCCGTATCCGAAGAAGAAAGCGTAACGATTCGTTGCGGCGGCTTCTTCAAAGTAAACGGCCCCGAGCTTGCGTTCACGGTTAACGTGCTGCTGATCCCGACCGTATTCGTGTTTTGATTATAAGTGACCCAACGGCCGAACGCTTCGGAGATCAGTCGCAGAGGGACGAACGTTCTTCCATTCTCGGCGATCGGAGCGACATCCAAAGTCGTGCTAACGCCGTTTATGTACGCGGTCTTTGATCCAACCGTAAGCTTGACATTCACGCCGCCTTGATCGGCCGTTACGCTTTTGGTTTTGCTATCCCATGTCGCCTTCCCTCCAAGCGCATTTACGATGCTGCTGTAAGGGACAAGCGTTCTTCCGTCGATAACTTTCGGACTTGCTTCTGTAGCGATTGTTTTTCCATCCAACATCACCGTGATCGCCGTGTTTGCCGCACTGGCATAGTTTCCTTGCGTTGATGCAAAGGGAGTCAGCAGCACCGCTGCAGCTAATAATCCCCGAGTTAATGATTTGTAAAACACAAGATCCTCTCCTCTATTGGTAATGATAATCATTATCACTAATGCGATTTCATTATATTGATAATGATTCTCATTGTCAACATCAATTTAGATTCAGCGTATCATCAGAGCGAATACGAAGAGGCACCCAACCGGGTGCCTTCTGTGCGCAACTGAACTATGCTATTCCTCGGCAGATTGATTGCTCTTAGAGCCCTCACATACACACGAGAATTCGACCATGAGTATTAGACTTCAAAATATCCGAAAGCGCCTCCTGGAGTCCTTGCAGGGATACCTCGCGATCCACTAGCGTTTCCAAGTGCTCCGGTTTCAAATCTTGAACCATTCTATTCCACGAATTGACCCTTCGCTCTGCAGGGCAGTAAACGGAATCAATGCCTAGAAGATTAACTCCGCGTAGGATGAACGGCAGAACGGTTGTCGGTACCCCTATTCCTCCCGTCAAACCACTAACGGCCACTGAGCCTCCATATATGATTTTGCTCAGAATGGATGCGAGCGAATTTCCACCGACTGGGTCAACGGCAGCTTGCCATAGCTGTTTATCGAGCGGCTTGCCGCTGTCTCCGATAACATCCTCGCGAGAAATGACTTCCCTTGCACCTAACGACTTCAAATAATCAGCAGCGTCCGGCTTCCCTGTGCTGGCTACTACATGGTAGCCTTTCTTATTTAGCATGGACACAGCTACACCACCAACACCTCCGGTAGCCCCTGTAACCAAAACCTTTCCTTTCTCAGGGGTTAAACCGTTTTCCTCCAAACGTATGATGGATAAAGCTGCGGTAAAGCCAGCCGTTCCATAGATCATTGCTTCTCTTAATGTTAAACCAACCGGAAGCGGTACAACCCAATCAGCTGGAACACGCGCATATTCGCTAAATCCTCCGTAGTGCGATACACCTACTTCATAACCGGTGACCAAAACCTGCTGACCCTTATGAAACCTTGGATCGGTGGACGAAACGACATAACCTGACAAATCTATACCGGGTATAAAAGGATACGAACGAACAATCTTCCCTTCCGGTATACTTGCCAAACCATCTTTGTAATTTACGCTGGAGTAAACGACCTTAATCAATACTTCTCCTGCAGGCAATTGATCGAACGAAACTTCTTTGACGCCGACTGTAAATGTATCGTTTTTTTCGACGACCAATGCTTGAAATGTCATAGCCATGAAATCGTCTCCTTTATATGATATCGCCTCAGATCCATTGTACCCCTCCCATGATTTCGTGTGAAATGATCATAAACGATACCTAATATAAAAATTTTAATATTTTTCACAAGCCCACTGATTTGAAATATTGATAAATCCGATTTAATTTCCTTTCCTGCCTCCCATTCGGGCCTTCCATGCTTCCATATTCGAAAAATTTCACTTTTTTTATCCCTACATACCGGAACAAGGCTTTCCTCATCAGAACTTTATGCGCATTATTCAACCAGAATAATGGATAGAGCGCAGGCCCTTTCATCGTGGATATGCAAACCACCGACTTCCCTTTCAGGAGCCCTTCCGGCAGAAGACCGCCCTTATCTCTGTATGCGAAATTCGAGGCAAACATTTGATCGATATAACCGAGAAGCATAGCGGGAGGACGTCCCCACCAGATGGGATACACGAACACGATTTTATCGGCATGAAGCAGCTGTTCACGATACTTCCCTAGTTTTGGATCGATATGCATATCCCTTCTACGTTTATTTTCATTAAAAATTAAAACCGGATCAAATTGCTCTTCATATAAATCAAGCACCTGTATTTCTGATATATGCTTGTTCTCGCTGCTCCCTTGAATGACCTTCTCCAAAAATGCGTAATTTAGACTTTGGTGATTCGGATGCGTATAAATGACTAACATTTTCATAACCACACCTCGTTGATTATCATTTGATAACTAAATGGTATCACTTCCTTCATTTTGTTGTCAAATGATAATTGTTTTGGGATAACCAATTTGGTATTGTCTCAGTAAGAGGTGAAACGTGTGGATAAAGCAGTATTGTTCCAAAAATTCGTGACCTTTGCGGCGGCAGTGCACGAAGTCACGCATGAACTAACCAAAGATATTAAGCCGGACGATATTACACCCGTTCAATATAGTATTCTGGAGTATATTGCGGTTAGCCAGCCCGTTACCCTGAGCCAGATTAGCGATTGTAAGCATATCTCCATGCCGAACACGAGTCGTGAACTCAAGAAATTAACGGAAAAAAACTTATGCGAGAAGTTTGACGTTGCGGAAGATCGACGTAAGCAGTTGATCCGGCTCTCGGCAGCAGGACAAACCATGATGGACGAGACCTTCCAACAAATAGGCGGTCGATTTCTGAATCGGATCAAGGATGCTTCCGCAGAAGAACTGGAGACGATCAATCGCGCGCTGGATGTCCTTCAATCCAAAGTGTTTTATGAATAAGTCGAGAAAAAAAGATGAGGTGAGCGCAACGGTCTACACCGTACGCTCACCTCATCTTTTTGTTATTTGGTCCAATTGTCTCTAATAAACCGATCACGCCCGGACTTCTCGCGGTCTTCCTTATAATGTTTAGGATTCTTCTTATGAAAGTCTTGATGATAATCTTCGGCTAAATAAAAAGTCGCGGCCGGCAATATTTTCGTTACGATAGGCTTATCAAACCGACCGCTCGATTCCAAAGCTTGTTTGGATTGAAGCGCCAGCTCCCGTTGCTGTTCGTTGTGGTAGAATATTGCGGTCGAATATTGCGTTCCTCGATCCTGGAATTGCCCGAATTCATCCGTCGGGTCTATCTGCTGCCAATATAACTCCAATAACCTCTCATAGGGGAAAAGCTCCGGGTCAAACGCAATTTGTACGGCTTCCACATGACCCGTCTCGCCCGATTTCACCTCTTCATACGTAGGGTTTTCCTTCGAGCCGCCAGTGTAGCCGGATACGATGCCCTCGATTCCGGGCAGTTCTTCGAACGGCGTAACCATGCACCAGAAACACCCTCCGGCAAAGGTCGCTTTTTGCACGTTTCTGATCCCCCTTAGATGTTATTTACCAAAGTCTCGACGAATCGCTCCAGGCACTCTTGGTCGACCTCATCGAATCGGCTTTTGCTCGGACTATCGATATCCAATACGCCAATCAACTGATTGTCTTTAATCAGCGGAATCACGATTTCCGACTGCGAAGCGGCGTCGCAAGCAATATGCCCCGGAAACAGATGTACGTCGTCCACTCTGATCGTTTCCCTCTTCTGAGCAGCGGTTCCGCAAACCCCTTTACCCATCGGTATTCTAACGCAAGCCGGTAAGCCTTGAAACGGTCCAAGCACAAGCTCATCGGACTTCAGCAGATAAAAACCGACCCAATTCACATCGCTTAAAAATTGATTCAGCACCGCCGAGGCATTGGACAAGTTCGCAATTCTATCGCTTTCGCCTTCAAGCAGCGATGAAAGTTGTTTTGTAACTAGGCTATAGTTCTCCTCTTTCGTTCCTGTATAGCTTTCTTTATGAAACATGATGAATTCCACCTTTGCTATCGGATGATTCCATAATAGCATTATAAACCCTGATTTGATGTTTATGCGCAGGTTATCTAGTAAAACTTGCGATTCCTTATGATAAGGTTCTTCTAGAGGGCTATAATATAAATCAGCTAGTAAAAAAAAACAAGGCCGCAACTTGGCGGCCTTTGCTTTTGTAATATGGAGGCTGTACATGTTATTACACAAAGGTGAGATACTATTTCGACAAGGCGAATCCGGCCCGTTATACCATCTGCGAAGCGGTTTATTAAAAATCGTTAGGGTCCATCAAGACGGATCGCAATTTTTAGTGAATATGATTGTACCCAATGAGACGATCCCTCATCACTCTTTAATGAGTCCCAAACCTTACTATGGTACAGCCGTGGCCCTCGTAACCTGCGAGATTGACGTCATATCGGAAACCCAGTGGTATCAAGAATTAGAAAGCGACCCGGACCGCTGCCGAACCGTGGCATTGCAGCTGCAGGACAAGTTACGAATGATGCAGCAGCGGATCGACCAGCTAACCGAGGTGTCGCCCGCGGAAAAGCTCCGTAAACTTCAATCCTGGTTCCATACGTATATCGCGCCGGCTACACTGACGGATGTGCTGACGCAGGATGAGATCGGCCAGTTTATAGGGCTTCGTCGAGAGACGATTAATCGGTTGCTGCGAAATCAATCGACGACGTCATTAGCAGGTTCCAAATTGTCCGCCGGTCCAAAAAACTCGTAATGAACGTCGGCAGCAGCAATTCCCATCTGGTTCAAGGAGCTGTTTATCGTTTTCATAAACGGCACGGGGCCGCAGAAATAGAAGCTGGCCTCTTGGGTCGGAATTACATCCCGGAGCCAAGGCAAGTCGATATAGCCTTCTTTATGAAATGCATTCGTCCGTCTATCGTGATCCGTCGGTTTAGCATAACACCAATAGGCAGATATTTGTGGAGAACGACTGGCGATTTCTTCTACTTGTTGTCTTAAAGCATGAACGTTCCCATTGTGAGCGGCATGAATAAATGTAATAAGACGTGCAGGATAAGACTCGGCCAGCGTATTAAGCATGCTGACCATCGGCGTTAATCCAACCCCTCCGCTAATCAAGACGACCGGTCTGGAGTCTTGCCGATCCAGCGTGAACTCGCCCGCAGGAGCCGATAACCATAGGATGTCCCCGTGTTCGACATGCTCATGCAAGTGGACGGATACTTTTCCCGCCGGTTTCCCTGGCATGGCGTCTTCCCGTTTCACGGAAATTCGATAATAAGATTTACCCGGAGCATCCGATAAGCTGTACTGGCGGATATGCGTATTCTGTTCGCCCGGTATTTCCATCTTTATGCTGACATACTGTCCCGGTTCGAAAGCGGCGATAGCCCCTCCGTCCTGCGGCACCAAATAAAATGACGTAATCACGTCGCTCTCTTTTACTTTACGCTCTAACCGGAATGCTCTAAATCCTGACCATCCGCCCTTTTGCTCTTCCGATTGTTGATACATCTCGGACTCTACACTGATAAACACATTTGCTATTTCTCCATAGGCTTTCGCCCATGCATTCAGAATTTCCTCCGTAGCCGCGTCACCGAGAACTTCCTTGATTGCAGCTAATAGCGTTTGTCCGACGATTGGATAATGCTCCGCTTTAACCCCCAGACTGCGGTGTTTATGCGCGATTTGTTTTACAACCGGTAATATCGTCTCCAGCTTGTCGATATATTTGGCTGCCGCATATACCGCATTGGCAAGAGCTGTCTGTTGTCTGCCTTGGCTCTGGTTCGCATGGTTAAAAATATTCAGCAACTCCGGATGCCCGGTAAAGAGCAGTTGATAAAACCTCTTCGTGATATCTACGCCATGCTTCTCCAACACGGGAACCGTGGATTTTATGATTTGTATCGTTTGCTCTCTCAGCATGAATACTCTCCTCGCTTTCATTCACTTGGGATGTACCAAGTATATAAAGGAGAGGGTCATGCCTTTTGTGATTACGATCACATCAAATAGAAACGATCTGTGAAGAAGATCTTACTCTTTCACTCCGCCTAGCGCCACGCCTGCGATGATATACCTCGACAACAGGAAGTAGATCACGAACAGCGGCAGCGTAGTCAGCGCCAGGCCCAAATAAATCGAACCGAACTCCGTCTTATAAATATCGCCTCGAAGCAAACTTACCATGACTGGCAACGTATATTTATCCTTCTGCGTCAGGAGGATCAACGGCATGAACAGATTGTTCCAGTTGGCCACGAATGCAAAGATAGCCTGCGTCGCCACAGCCGGGACCATGATCGGCATGACAATACGGTTGAAGGTGTAGAACTCACCCGATCCGTCGATCCGTGCTGCCTCCACCATCTCAATCGACAGCGTCGCAAGCAAGTATTGGCGCATGAAGAACACCACCGCCGGCGCTGCGATCGCTGGCAGAATCAGCGGAAGGAAGTTGTTCGTCCAGTGCAGCTTATACATGAACTGATAGAAGCCAATGGCGCTCGCTTGTGCCGGAATCATCATGACGCACATGATGAACGTAAAGAATGACTGGCGCATCTTCCAATTGTATACCGTGAGCCCGTAGGCGGTCAGGGACGAGAAATAAACCGTCAGAAGGGTCGCGGCACCCGAGATGATCAGCGAGTTAAAGAACCCCCGAATGGGATCGAAGCTCTTGTCCAGCAACACATTCCAGTTGGTCGACAAATGCGTCGACGGAAGCAATGAAAGGCCGCTTTGGATTTCCGGCGTTGAACGCGTAGCGTTCACGAACATGATCCAGAACGGGAGGATACTAAGCAGCGCCAGAAAGATGAGCACGATGTAAATCATCGTCTTGTTTATACCCCGGGAGACGGTTCCGCTTCTTTCCATATTGGCCACGAATTACGCCCCCCTTGCCGCTGCTTTTGCAGCTTTTCTAAGCTTCTTTTCTTCCTTCTTGATTCTTGCCGCGTCACGGTCGCGCATGATGTAGAACAGCACCGCGGACAATATCGCCGCGATCAGGAACATGATCATACTGGCTGCTGCCGCCCGATTATACAAATAACTGCCCTTGAACGCTTGCCCGTAGATGAATACGGACGTGGTGAGCGTGGCGTTGTCCGGCCCTCCGGAAGGGACAATGAACAACTGCGGAATATCGAACATTTGCAAACCACCGATCATCGACACGATCAGAACGTATAGCAAGATCGTACGGAGACTCGGCAGCGTAATGCGGAAGAAGGTTTGGAACCCGTTTGCGCCGTCGATAGCCGCAGACTCGAAGAGTGCGGGATTGATGCCCATAACGCCTGCGACCAGAATAATCATCGTATTGCCGTACCACATCCAGAATTGGATGAACGACACGATGCCGCGCGCTGTCGTCTTGTCCTGAAGGAAGAAGATCGGCCCGTCGGACCAGCCCATCATCTCAAACAAACTGTTCACGGGACCCATCGGGTAGGCGAACAAGGTACTGAAAAGCACGGCGATCGTACTCGCCGTGATAATATTCGGCATGTAGAGCATAACTTTGAACGCGCCTTGTCCTCGAATTTTGAGGCGCTGGTTGGTGAACCATGCAGCGAGCAAGAGCGCGAGACCGATCTGCGGTATGAAGTTCGTAATCCATAGGATCGCGGTATTGGTTAACGATGTTCGAAATGCAACGTTGTGGTAGATGAGATCTTTAAAGTTTTGGAACGGATTATCCAGAACCTGAATTGGCTTTGGTATTAATCCCTGTAAATTCGTGAACCCGATTGCTGCGGTGTATAAAATGGGATACAACGAGAAAACCAGGAACGCAAATATAAAAGGAAGACTGAAAATATAGCCGTATTTCGAATAGTTGACTCCTTTGCGCCGCATGACTCTCACCCCATCAATTAATATGAAGGGGCGGGGAGCTTCACCCGCCCCTTCGGCGCTTTATTATTCGCTGTCGATGTTAAGCTGATCTTTGACTTGTTGTTTGAAGTCCGCGATTGCTTTGTCACGGTTCTTATTGCCCGCGGTGTATTCGCGTACTTGGTCGCGCCAGAGGCTGTTGATCGATTCGTCGTACTGGGTCAAGTTCTTGCCGGAAGCATTCGCGTTGGCCGGAACGAACACGTCAAACATGTTTTGTCCGCCGAGCATATCGATTGTACCGTTAGACTTCGCCATAACTACGGCAGATGCTACGCTGTCTTTCGTTCCTTGCTCGCCATCCTTCATCGTGCCGTTAGCCCAGTAATTTTGGAGGCCCGTGTCGGAAGTGTCGAGCGTAACCCATTTGATGAATTCGGCAACCGCTTCTTTCTTGGCGTCGTTCTTGGCGACGTCCTTGTTGGCGAGGAGCCAAGTACCGCCCCAGAAGAAACCTGTCGGCGGCTCGGTAACCGCCCAGTCGCCATTCGTGTCTTTTACTTGGTCTTTCATAACATAGTTGATGAGCCACGCCGGACCGAAGAATCCGAAGATCGGTTGTTTGCCAGTGCCGGACATATCCGCGAACCAAGCTTCATTCCAGTCTTGCGTATCGTTATGGAAGCCGTTGTCTTTCAGCTTCTTGGACAGATCCAGGAACGCTTCGCGCTTCGGATCGATATGAAGCTTGCCGTCTACAAGCCAGCCCTTATCGGAGCTGTTCTCGATCGCGTGCCAGATATCGCCGTCGCCGGATACGATGCCGTACCCTTTCGCTTTCAGCTTGGCAGCCGCGTCGAAGAATTTATCCCAACCTGGGCCGATTTCGTTCTTGATTGTTGCCGGATCGTCCGTTCCGAACGTATCTTTGGCAAGCGAGCGACGGTAGATAAAGGAGCCGCCTGTTGCTTGATAACCGAGGCCTTTCAGTTGGCCGTCTTTGCTTCCGATGTCAACGGAGTATTGAGCGATGCCGGCGTCCTTCACCATTTGATCGGTAAGGCCGAGGTCGGCATAGTTAGCAGCATAGTCGGACGCGTCGCCTTGCGTGTACTTCAGGACGAACGCGGCTTCAGCTGCATAAATATCAGGAGCGTCTTTGCCGCCAGCGGCAAGCGCTTGGTCGAGCGCCGGTTGATAAGCGCCATCCGTCGTTGCGATAATCGTGGTCTTGAACTCGACGTTCGCGTCCGGATGAGTTGCTTTATACTTCTCTGACATGTTCGGGATTTCGTCCGTAAAAGCCCACAGATTGATGGTGACTTTGTCCTTAGAAGTGTTGCTTGCAGAAGGCGAGGCATTGCTGTTCGACGGGCTTGGACTTGGGCTTGGGCTTGGGCTTGAGTTGCCGGATGAAGAGTTGTTTCCGCCGCATGCGGCCAGGACGGAAGTCAGCAAGAGAATTGCAGTTGACGCAGTTAAATAGCGTTTCATGTCTTTACCCTCCCTTTTTTACGCTTACATTCCTTTTGTAAACGCTACCATTATTATAGTGTTTGTCATGTAAGCGCATAAGGAACCTGCGATTGGGTAAAATTCCATTATTTTTGGGTATTGTTGGGGATCCGATATTTGTTGTTAATTGCAAAGAAAAAACACCTTTACTCGCGTAAAGGTGTTTCCGCGTCTGATTTATGATGGTTTGAATTCGATCCATTCGATCTGCAAGCCCGGTTTAATAAAATCCAGCTTTAACTCGTACATGCCCGCTTCCAGCTCGATATTCTGAAGCCGTTGTTGGATCCATCGGCCTTCTGTTCCGTTGGATTGAATTGTCGCCATCAATCGGCCGTTTAATGTCGCATTACAAGCGCTTTGTGCCCATAACGCTTCTGTGGACAAGACTTTGACAATAATCCGATATGGACCAGGATGGTCCACCTTCATGTAAACCGGATCGCCTGCCGACACTTTGATCCGCGCGTCCTCCGATAGAACTTGCGCATGATTCGGTACAAGCGCCGAATCTGCCGTAAATCTCTCAACTTCAGACTCTATATGTTCATCTATTCTTCCGAACACGGGGGCTTTCATCAAGAATTGGCAAATATTCATAGCGCTGCGCTGCAGCTCTCCGCGAGTCAGCGACCCGTTCGACAAGGACTCTATCGTATTGTCGCCCAATACGTTAAATTCCGCTCCGTAATTGGTCACTACCATGTAGAGATCATTCTGCGATCGAACCATGGAACGCGTATTTTGAAAGTTGCCGTGACCTCCATGGACGACGTCGTTTAGTTTTGCCCACCAATCGGTCATTACGATGCCCGAGAAGCCCCATTGTTGGCGAAGAATCGTCGTATTCAAGTCGTAGTTGGAAGCAGTCCAGTATCCGTTAACCGGGTTGTAGGACGTCATGATGCAATTGGCACCGCCCTGCTTCACCGCGATTTCGAAGCCCTTCAAGTAAATCTCCCGCAGAGCGCGCTCCGATACGACCGCATCCACCGTGTGGCGATACTTCTCTTGATTGTTGCAGGCAAAATGCTTCAGGGTGGCATTAGAGCCGCCTTTCATGATGCCTCGCACGCATGAGGTTGCAAAGATTCCCGTAATGTGCGGGTCTTCCGAGAAATACTCGAAGTTGCGCCCGTTAAGCGGGCTGCGCCGAATATTCATGCCCGGGCCGAGCAGCGCGTCGATTCTGTTGCCGAGCAGTTCTCGGCCTTCCAACTCGTAAAGTTCCTCAATTAATTCGACATTCCAGGTCGCGGCCAAGAGCGTTCCAATCGGAACCTGCGTAGCCTGATGCCCGCTATCCATCCGAATGCCGGACGGTCCGTCGGCCGTACTTGCGATCGGCAAGCCATAATAGAGCAAGCGCTCGCTCACGCCGCCGAAAGCCGAAGCCGTTCCCGGCGTAACCAGCGGGCTGCTCATTCCCTCGCCTCTGACCATCGCCGCGAGATCCTCGTCTTCTAACTGCGCGACGAAAGCTTCCAAAGTGACTTTGCCATCATGAACATCCTTCAACTTATATCCGAGATCGCCGGTTTGCTCCAGGGTTTCCGGCAGATTGCTCTCGATCCGCTCCGCAAGGTTCACGCGTCGAGTCGGCACTTCCTCGTAAGCAAGTTCGAACGTGCCGTCAGCCCGCTGGACACCCGGCTTCATCCGGGTGAAGCTTTCCGTCGGCGCGAGCGCTTCTTCCAGCTGTTCCACGACAAGAAGCGAGTCTATCTCCAAACCGTCCCGTCCGTCAACGCCGATCTGCTCGAGCTTTCGGACACTGTTGCCTGCATACAGTTTATACACCCCGGCTTCAAGAACATAAGCGGATCGATGCCCTGTAATACCGGAGTCGTCATAAGCAGCCATCGCGTGAACGGGGAAACTCACGGTCAAGCGCTGCGACTCACCCGGCCGAAGCAAATTCGTCTTCCCGAACGCGGCCAACTCTTTTGCCGGTCTGCCAAGCTTTCCTTGCGGCGCTTCATAATAGACCTGAAGCACTTCTTGGCCAGCATAATCCCTTCCGGTATTGGTGATGAGCGCGCTGATTTCCAAGCGTGAATCGCCTGCATGGGTAACTGTCTTCGCTTCTTCAGGTTCGATTTTAAACTCCGTATAGGATAACCCGTAACCGAATTCGAACTGAACTTTATCCGGACAGAACGTCTCGAAATAACGGTAGCCGACATAAATATCTTCCTGGTAAAAGTTCTTCAACTCATTGCCGTAATTGCGCGTAGACGGATAATCATGGATGGAATAAGCAACCGTGTCGGTCAATTTCCCGCTTGGCGTCACTTCGCCGGTCAACACGTCGACGATTGCGTTGCCCCCTTCCATGCCGCCGTGCCATGCATAAATTACACTCGCGATCGGATGGACATAGCTTTCATCGTTTAGCCAGCTCATATCGATAATATTCGAAACGTTCAGTACAACGACGGTTTGCTCGAAATGGGACGTTACCTGCTTCAGCATCAAAATCTCGTCAGCCGTTAACCGATAACTGCCAGGCGCATCGGCATTATCCACATCTTCGCCGGCGGTACGTCCGATAACGACGATCGCTTTATCGGATTTGCTTCTTGCCTCGGACACGAGCTCGTCGGTCAAAGGCATTTCCTTCTGATGCCAAGGCTCTGCGGCCCAGCCTCCTCCGCCATTGTCGAACGGGTTTTGTTTGATCCATTGTTCATACACGGCGGCTAGCTCTTCATTAACTGTAATGTGCTTTTTGCTTCGGAGACCATCCAGAAGATTGGTCGTATAGGGTACGTTTACGCTGCCGCCCGAACCGGTTCCGCTGCGATAATAGTTCGATTGAATGCGGCCGAATACGGATACTTTGTCTTTACTGCTTATCGGAAGCGCCTGTCCCTCGTTCTTCAGCAAGACGGCTCCTTCCGCAGCGACCTTCCTGCTGCGTTCGGCGAAGCCCTGCAATGGGCCTCCCAGCTTGTCTTTACTCAACTCAATCCCTCCCAATTCAATATGCCTATTATTTCGCCTAACAGCGGCTTAAACCTCCCAATCCCCACGCAGCTGCTCGTACAGCCAGATTAGGAACACCGTGTCGTTGGGCGCGATTTCTTTAGCGACAACGATCTTACCGGCGAAGTGCTGTGCGATTGGCCGTCCGAGATAAGCGAGACGTTCCGGTGAGACGAACGGCAGCCGCTCCGCCCAGGCGGCGAGAAGCACCCAGTCCGAATACGCGATCGCCTTGCGGCTTTCCTCGTCCAATTCCTGGCGCGGTAAAGACACTCTCATCCAGTCCACTCGTTTATCGATTTTCCTCCGCAGCTTCAACCGTTCCTTCTCTTTCTCGACGACGACGATCGTTCCTGCCACCATATCCCCGATTCTGCGGTCCCTGGGACTGCTCATGACGACGATCATCCCTAGAAAATAGAAAACAGGCAAAATATCGATCAATCGAAACAGATTGCGAATGACAACCGCGAGCAATCCGGCGTTCCGGCCATCCGTCTGAACGACGCGAATGTTGACCATACGCTTACCGATTGTCTGCCCGCCCATCCAATACTCGCAGCAGATATAATAACCGACCATGCCTACGACTCCGATAATGGCCAGCACCGCCATCGCGTACTCGTTGCCGATGAGGACAATAGCGATGATCACCGCCAAATTGAATGCCCCCAGAATAAGCATATCGATCAGTTGGGCGATGGCGCGCATCCCCACCCCAGCCGTAGGGAACTCCAGTTGAACTTGCTCGGGTGTAACGATGGATACTTCTTTTTCCAACGGAATGCTCATTCTCTAGCTCCTCGTTTCCGGGAATTTATGGTAGGATAATAAAAAATAGGAGGTCAATACGATGGATCCCGCGCAGCGAATTAAGCGATACAAAGACGATTGGTCCGAGCTGGAGCTCCTACTCGGTGCACTGGATAACATTCGCCGGCCGATTCGAGCCGACGATATCGACCGTTTAACCGTGCTTTACAAGTCCGCATCGGCTCATTTGTCCGCTATGCGTACAGAGTGGCCGAACGACTCCGCCACGACTTACTTGAACCATCTTGTCGCCCGAGCGAATCACCTGCTATACAGGCAATCCGATAAAGGCGCAGGCCGCATCCGCAGCTTCTTCGGCGTCTACTACCCGTCCTTGATTCGTCGGAGACAACTGTTCATCCTCATAGCCGGGGCGTTGTTTCTTCTTGGTATGATCGCCGGATTCGCGTCTGTATGGGCCGACCCGCTTAACGTGCATCTGTTGCTGCCCGCGAATATCGCGAACTCCATCGATCCCGCCGCGACGAACGGCCCGCGCGGCGATCTACACAGCCCGCTCGTTTCGACAGAAATCTTCATAAATAACATACGCGTCGCCATAATTACCTTCTTGAGCGGAGTAACGCTTGGGATTGGCACCGTGTACTTGCTCGCTTACAACGGCTTAATCGTCGGAGCTTTGGCGGCCGTCTTCATGCAAGCTGGCGAAAGCTATGTTTTCTGGGCTTACATACTCCCTCACGGCGTCATCGAATTGACATCGATCTTTATTGCTGGCGGAGCAGGCCTGTATATGGGTTATCGGTTCTTCGTTCCAGGTGCGTATGCGCGCAAGCGACAATTCCTACAGGCTTCCAAGGAATCGGTACAACTGCTGCTCGGCACGATTCCGCTATTCGTGATCGCGGGCATCATCGAGGGTTACGTTACGCCGTCCACACTGTCGCTCGGCACCAAGTACGCCGTTGCGGGCGGAACGTTGTTGCTGCTTGCGCTCTATTACGCTTACGGTTTGCTTAGAGAGCGTTCCGCGCCTTCAGATTCAAGTATTCGTTGACCGCGCTAAGCGCCAACCGGTCCGCCGGCACATCCAGCACCTGAATGCCCATGCTTGCCATTTGACTCACATACTCGCTGCGGTCTAGACGGAACTTATGCGCCAAGCTTTGAATATATGCGGTCCGATTATTCGTCGGCTCGGCGCGCGCCCACTCGTGCAGCAGCGGGTCGTTCAAGGAGACGAGAAGCGGCACATGGCTTCTGCGCAGCCGACGCGCGTAGACCGGCAACTCCTGATCGTACAGATAACTCTCCATATCGGAGAACATCACAACGAACGACCGCTTCTTAATCTGCCGCAACAGATGCGACAACGCCAAACCGAACCCAGTCTCGACGAAATCGGATTTCAAGTCGTACGCGGCCATCGTCAATTGGTGCAAATGCGGAAGCCCCCGGCCCGGGGGAACGTACGTCTTGATTCGATCGGAAAAAGCGAGCAACGCGACGTAATCCCCTTGCTTCAGCGCAACTGCCGCTAGCACGAGCGCAGCTTCGAGCGTACGGTCCAGCTTCGTCTGGTGCTCAAGCTCGACCCCCATCATTCTGCCGCAATCAAGCAGAATCGTGACGACCTTCCCTTTCTCGGGACGGAGAATATTCGTCATCAGTTTCCCGCTGCGGGCCGTCGCCCGCCAATTCACCCGCCTCGGATCGTCTCCTTGGGCGTAGTTGCGGATCGAGTCAAAATCGGTACCCGCCAAGTTGGGCCTTGCCAGCTTGCTGCCATCCAGCACAAGGGAGTCCTGGGCTGAAGCCAGAACACCACGTACTCGCGAAAGATCCGGCACGATCCGAACTTCACTGCGACATGTTAGCCTCGTCTGTTTCTTCCATAGTCCGACTCCACCCCAGTAACGAAGCATGACGCTTCCGAACGCATAAAGCCCTCTCTCCTGCCCTGCCGTATCGTACTCGATGCCGACCGGGCCGCCCTCTATACGTCCATGCAATATCGCTTGCGAAATCTGATTGTCCTGCTCGTCCTCCCGTTGCGTTCGGAACGCCGTAAAGGAGATCGGAATGTCGTCGGCCAGCTCGACATTCAAAGAAAAGCTCGCCGTATTCGCCGTCAATGCGAGCCGAACTTTAAAGGATTGGCGTATGTCTGCCGCCTCCGGCATCGTTCTCTCAACGGAGAACCGTTTGCGAGCCGGCAGCAGAAGCAGATCAACAGCGCTGAATATTGCCAACAATAAATAAAAGCCCCAGAACGAATAATTGCCATAATCCAGCGCATAGGCAGCTCCGATCAGTACAGAACCGATGGCCGCGATAACAACGAGGCGTCGGGTTGGGACGATCGACTCGTCACCGAGCAGCCTACCGAGGAACCGGAACGGACGCGAGCGTTTCTTGGACGATGTGGTCACTGTTGCCGCCCTCCAATTCCGCCTGCGGCGTCAACAACAGCCGATGGCGGAGCGCGGGGCGCGCCACCAGCTTCACGTCGTCCGGCGTCACGTAATTTCTGCCTTCGAGTGCTGCCCAAGCTTTACTCGCCATCAGGATGGCGATGCCTGCGCGCGGGCTCGCTCCGAGCTGCACTCGCTTGGAGTCGCGGGTTTTGCGAATAATCGACGTAATGTAAGCGATGATCGAATCCTCGACGACGACTTCCGCCGCATGCGCCCTCGCTACCCGAATATCTTCGAGCGACAGCACGGGACCGGCCGCTTGCTCACGCTCCGTCTCGAACGGAACGTGCCCTTTCAGAATTTGCCGTTCTTGCTCTTCCCCCGGATAATCGAGCATCAGCTTGAACAGAAATCGGTCGAGCTGCGCTTCCGGCAACGGATATGTACCTTCGTACTCAAGCGGGTTCTGCGTCGCAACGACGAGGAAAGGCTCCGGAAGCCGATACGTCGTTCCGTGTATGGTCACCTGGCGCTCCTCCATCGCTTCGAGCAGCGCCGCCTGCGTTTTCGGTCCGGAGCGGTTAATCTCGTCGGCCAACACGATGTTGGCGAACACCGGCCCGCGGATGGTTTGAAATTCATTTTCCTTCGTATGGTAGATGACGCTGCCCGTAATATCGCTAGGCATCAAATCCGGGGTAAATTGGATGCGGCGGTACTCGCCGCCCATCAATGACGCGAGCGTACGCGCCATCTTCGTTTTACCGAGCCCCGGCACCCCTTCCAGAAGCACATGCCCTCCAGCCAACAAGGCCGCAGCCATAAACCGGATGTTCGTCTTTTGCCCGTATAGCCGCTGCTCCATCGTCTCGAGCAGCCGTTCCATGCTTGCGCTCATTATCGCTCACTCCTTCTCCAGTAACGCGATCATCTCGCCATACTCGCGCGTCCTTTCTACGAACGCGCCTTCCGCGGCTTCGCCGCGTTCCATCGCCTGCGCGTGACGCAGCAGGCGCTCAAGCTTGACCGCTTGCGCAACGCTTAAGCGGTCTTTCGCCAGCAGCATCGCATCCTCCAGCGATGCCTCAGGGGGCAGCCCCCAGCGCGTCAGCAGCAGCTGGCGCAGGGCACGCGCCTGGTGCGCGAGCGCCGCGCTTTTGAAGCGGCGTCGCTCGTACCAGGCGGCGACCGCTCGCAACGTTTCGTCGCCGCGGCGCACTGTCCAAGCCCGCGGCGTGTACGTCGGGCCGAAGCGTTTGCCTCGCTGCCATAGCCAGAGAAGCAGCGCGACGGCCAGCCCTGCGCAAGCAGCGACGAGCCATGCCGGGTACGCGGCTAGAAACCCTCTCGAATCCTCGTAGCCATGATGGTACTCATCCACCCACATCGCGGTTCTGCTCGAATCGCCGGCCATCCAAGGCCATACAAGCTCGAAATGATCGTGCTTTAGCACGTTCTCGTTCGTCAACCACTCGGGGGTTACTGCCGCTATGATTGCGCCGTCACCGTACGTTCTTCTCGCCGCAATCATTCCGTTCGAGTCGCGGATCAGCAGCTCGCTGACGCCGTCTTCCGGAACGATTCGCTGTCTCGTCCCGACTTCCGCCTGAAATTCTGGCATCTCTTCCCCTTCTTGCCGCATCACGGTTGTCACCCCGGGGGAAGCGGACGAGCTTTCCGTCAGGAATGCCCCTCCTTCGTCCAGCTCGTGACTGAAGAGCAACAATTCGTTGCCCCGTCCCACCCACTCGAGCAGCTTCGTCCATTCGTCCTCGAACGCGCCGCCCGGCTCGATGACCAGCAGCGCATGTCCCTTCCCCGAGGGCAGCTCGCGCCACGAGCGCTTCCATGGCTTGATCGGAACCCGCTTCTCCTCGAGCAACTCGATTATGCCCTTCGTCCCATCGACGTCCGCGGAGTACGATACGTAAGGCGCCATCCGTTCGGGCTCCGGCTTCGCGATCATAAGCCCCAATCCAATAAAAAGCATCACGCAGGCTGCGAGCCCGATCACATGTTTGTTCCGATTCAGCAGGTGCTGCATCGACGCCATCTTATTTCGCCTCCCTCACCGCGATCAACTCATCGATATCGCGTTGAAAATCCAGGAAGCTGGCTTCATCCGCAGGTTCGTTGCCATACCATACCCTTTCAAACAGCAGCGCGCTCCGCTGAAAATAGGGAACCGCATTCGCCCGGCTTCGCTCCAGCTCGTCGCGGTAATCCCAATCCGTTTTCCATTTTTCGATCCGAATCCAGCCTTCTTGCTCCATGTAGAACAGCAGCGATAGATACGAACAGCGAATGCTCTCCCGGATTCGCCCTTCGGAATGGGCTTCCTTCGCCATCTTTGCATACTGTCCGTATGTCAGCGCCATCTCGGATAACCCAACGGGCGTCTTCAGCCGCCGGGCGTTTCCTTGAAACACAATTTGTCTGGAAAACCAATAGATGGCCCCGCATAGCACGATCGCCACCACTCCCAGCAGCGCGTACGCGCCGACCTTCGCAGTCCCTTCCGGCCAATGAACGAAAGAAAAAAGCTCGACCAGCCCGTCCCATAACGACTCCAACCATCCCTTATGCGGGACGGATTCTTTGAGATATTTCGTATATTCGTCCCGGCTCAGGATTTCCCCAAGCCGTTGTTTGTCTTTCAACAGCTCGGCCCGATCAATCATAACGTATGCTCGGCTGGAGGTTGGGGCATCGAGGGATCGGGCACGATCCGATTGATCATCTCTTCCAATCCCATGCCGTCTCGGACTTTAAGATCGGTATAACTGACCGCATAGGCAACGAAGATCATCGGACCCGTCAGCAAACTGAGGAACAGTTGCAGCAGCATGAAGAGGATGCCGTTCATCGGCACGAGCGCAAGAAGGAAGGAAGCACCGAAATTAATAATATAGATAAAGAGCATCTGCAGGAAAAACAGCCCGAAGAGCCTCCAGAAGCTCTTGCGAGTTAAGCCCCAGCTTCTTCCGATGCCGATCGAATCTTCTTTGTGCGCGACGACTGGAAGAAAATACATAAAACGGATCGCGAAATAGTAGAATCCGAACACTGCTCCCACGGCTAGAAGAAAAAACAAAATGCCGCCGATCACTCCGGACACCAGTTTGGAAATTACACCCATGACAAAGAACGCGATGAATAAAGCAATGACCAGGCCGGCCAGAATTAATCCGAAAACGATCGAACTGCCGAGCAGCCCCCAATACCGTTTAAATGACATTCGAAGCAAGCGCAGGGCCGACGGAGCTTCCTCGCCTTGCAGGGCTTGATGTACGAGAAAGACGATCGAGGCGACGACCACGGGAGTAAGAACAAAAACGACAAGCACGCCGAGTAAGAGAACCAGCACGACGATGTCTGGGGAGATTAACGGCTCCGCGTCGCTGACAGAATAATTCATGATATCGTTCACGTCCAACAACGATTGAACGTACTGACCCTGAATTAAGACATTCACCAAATAAAACGGACCGTAGCAGATCAGCATGATCAGCATCAGCTTAACGAAATGCTTGCGGTACAATTGAAAGCTTAAATCGAGCATTCTGCCGACTCCCATCGGCTTCATGACCTCTTGCTGCACGTCTTGTCCTCCTAAGTTTGGTTAAATTTACCTCATTATACTACACAATTCGCCGGGCTTGTTGTCGAGATAGAAAGAAATCTGGAACGCGATGGAATAAGGGCTTCGTTCCGGACAGACGAAAAGAGACGGGGTTGAGCCCGAATAAAGCAAAGGCCGTCCCTCAGTCAATGACTGCTGGGACGGCCTCTTTCTTCGCACGGGATACTAACTCTTCCCGTTCGTATTGCCGATCATTTGATTTACCGCGCTAAACAGCGCTTTTACAGACGAGGTCATGATATCAACGTCAATGCCGCAACCCCAATATACGGTGCCGTCCGAAGCCTTGATGCCAATGTAGGAGACCGCTTGCGATTTCGAACCCGTCTCGAGAGCGTGCTCCTTATAAACCAAATCGCTATACGTCGTCCCGAGATGGGTTTGCAGCGCATTGCTGATCGAATCGAGTCTTCCGTCTCCGGAACCCGTAATTTCCTTGGCTTCGCCGCCCGACCGTATGGTCACGATGGTTTCGAAATCGTCGTCTTCTTTAAAGCGGTATTTGACGAACTCGACCGGCGTTTTTAAATTCACGTACTCTTTGACGAAAATATCGTAGATTTCATCCGGCATCAGTTCTTTCTGCTGATGGTCGGATACGTTTTTGACGCAGTATCCGAAGTGCTCGCGCATTTTCGCCGGGAGATCGAGTCCATACTTTAGCTGCAGCACGTAACCGATGCCGCCTTTGCCCGATTGGCTGTTAATGCGGATGATATCTCCCTCGTATTGCCTGCCGATATCCATCGGATCGATCAGCAGATAAGGGACCGACCAATGCGGAGGTTCTTTTTCCTCGCGCCACTTCATGCCCTTGGCGATCGCATCCTGATGCGAACCGGAGAATGCGGTGAATACCAACTCGCCGCCGTAAGGGTGTCTTTCGCCTACGCTCATCTTGGTTAGCCGCTCATAGACGGTAATGATTTCAGGGATGTTCTCGAAAGACAGTTTCGGGTCGACACCGTGAGAGTACATGTTCAAGGCCAGCGTGACAATGTCTACGTTCCCCGTCCGCTCCCCGTTGCCGAACAACGTGCCTTCAACCCTCTGGGCACCCGCGAGCATTCCCAGCTCGGCATCCGCCACTCCCGTTCCTCTGTCGTTATGCGGATGAACCGATAAAATAACGTGCTCCCTGAATTTCATGTTCTCGCTCATATATTCGATCTGGCTGGCGTAGACATGAGGCATCGACATGGACACCGTGGCAGGAAGATTGATAATGACCGGGTTTTCCGCCGTCGGCTGCCATACGTCAAGAACTTGATTGCAAATGTCCAGCGCGAACTCGATCTCCGTGCCCGTAAAGCTTTCCGGCGAATACTGGAACTGAAAGTTCCCTTCCGTTTCCTCTGCGCACTCCTTCAACAGCTTGGCGCCGCTCAAAGCGATATCGATGATTTCTTCTTTGGATTTGCGGAATACCTGTTCCCGCTGCGCCACAGAGGTCGAGTTGTACAGATGGACGACGGCTTTTTTCGCGCCTTTCAGCGATTCGAACGTTTTACGGATAATATGCTCTCTCGATTGGGTGAGCACTTGGATTGTGACGTCGTCCGGAATCAAATCGCGTTCGATCAACGTGCGCAAAAAGGCGAATTCCGTTTCCGATGCTGCGGGAAACCCGACTTCGATCTCCTTGAACCCGATCTCCACGAGCATTTTGAAGTATTCCAGCTTTTCCTCTAAATTCATGGGAACGATTAACGCCTGATTTCCGTCGCGAAGGTCGACGCTGCACCAGATCGGCGCCTCTGTAATATATTCCTTCTGCGTCCACTTCAAGCTTGTCTTCGGAGGCGCAAAATATCCTCTAGCGTACTTGTTCACATTTTTCATGGATGTCCTTCCTTCCGTTCATTTTCTATCCCTGATTGGCAAAGATCGACAGGACGCAAAAAAAGCCCTTCATCCCCGATAACAGAGACGAAAGACTTTGACATCTTACGCGGTACCACTCCGAATTCACGCCATGGACGGCATGCACTCTATGGATAGGGAGTTGTATTAATGACAAACCTCCATACCCTCCTGATGATAACGGTCAGGCTGCCGGCTCCACCTACTTGATCTGTTCAGCGAGCAACTCCAAGGCGAGTTCGGATTTCTTCGCGGCTGTTTCGCACCATCCAACAGCTCTCTGTTCGCTTAGATAATCGTACTTTTCCTCTTCAACGTATTGAAATATTAAAAAAATCTTATACCACACGAGCCTCGATGTCAAGATGATCATCGACAGCCCTTATCGCAAAAACCGCTTCTTCTCCGCAAACGCGCCGTGCCAGAGGGAGCCCGTGCCGTCGCCTAGGGGAAAAGCCTCCGCGATCGCATCGGCGACGAACGCTTTCGCCATGCGGCACGCCTCCTCCAGATGAGCTCCCTTCGCGAGCAAGGCGGCGATGGCGGACGCCGTCGCGCAACCCGTACCGTGCGTATGGGAAGTTGGCATTCGCGGTCCCGCGAACAGCCGCGCCTCGTACGGACGGTCGGCGGAGACTAGCACGTCGACCGACTCCGCTCCGCCCATATGCCCGCCTTTCAGAAACACATGCCGGGGACCCAGCGCCAGCAGACGCTTCGCCAATCGCCCCATGTCGGCAGTCGTTAGATTTACGTCCGCTCGCATATCCAGCAGCCGGAAGGCTTCCGGCAGATTCGGCGTAAGAATCTCCGCCATCGGCAGCAGATGACGCTTCATGGCATCGAACGCGCCGCCGTCCATCAAGACGGAGCCGTCCGTGGCGATGCCGACCGGATCGACGACAAGCCGCTCCACCCGATGGCGAGCAAACGACTTCGCGGCGGCTTCAACATGAGCGGCGGCGGGTAGCATTCCCGTCTTGACGGCATCGGCTCCGATGTCAGAGAGCACACATTCGAGCTGCGCCTCCACCATGTCCGGGGATACGTGCTCTACGCGCTGCACACCGCGGCTGTTCTGCGCCGTTACCGCCGTAACGACGCTCATTCCGTATACGCCAAGCTCCTGGAACGTTTTCAGATCTCCTTGAATGCCGGCTCCCCCGCCGGAGTCCGAACCGGCAACCGTCATTGCCAGCGGACGCGCGGGAATGCTCATCCGACTCCCCTCCGCTTCCCGGCAGGGGAAAATCGCTCTATTCCGAACGCATTCCCAAACTTGCCGCTTTTTCCTTGCAGCAGGTCTCCGACAAGCGTCGCCGTCGCTGGGCTAAGCAAAATACCGTTGCGGTAATGGCCAACCGCCATGATCAGTTCGGGAGCTTCCGGGATACAGCCGATCAGAGGCCACCCGTCCAACGTCGCAGGCCGCAGCCCCGCCCAACTGCGCGATGGCCGCTTATCCTGCAAAAAAGGATACACGCTGCCGCTCCACCGGGTCAGCCGTCCGATGCCTTGTTCCGTGACGCTGCGGTCAAAACCTGCCATATCTTCCGAGGCTCCGCAGACGAGGCTTCCGTCGTTTTTGCCGACCCAATAGGCTTGGCTGGAGAAGACCATATGGCGGATATGGCCGCCCTGTACGTCATAGGCGCAGATTTGACCACGGATCGGGTGAACCGGCACGTGAACGGGCAGCCACTCTTGTACGAAGCCGCTCCAGGCACCCGTGCACACGACGACCCGATCTGCTTGCCAGCGTCCCGCGAACGACGACTCTACGATGACTCCTTCGCCAGCAGCCCTCTTCAACAAGGTAACGTTACCGGCGTGGGCAACGAGCCGAACGCCTGAACGGCGGCACGCTTCTTCCAACACCCCGACAAGCTGGGGAGCGTGCACATGGCTCTCATCGGAACAGTACAGCGCCCCCAACGCCCGCTCCGACAAAGCAGGCTCCAGTCTTCGCAGCTCCGCTGCGTCAAGAAGCTCGAACCCGGCTCCGTATTTGCTCTGCCATTCCAGCCTGGCGCGAAGGGACAGGAAATCCGCTTCGTGGAACGCGACGTTTAAGCTCCCGCTATGCCTCAATTCCGCCGAGCGTCCCGTCAGTTCTTCTAGCTCCCGAACCCAGGCGGGATAAAGAGAATGGCTCTCCGCGCACAGTTGGAAAAAAGGATCGGGACTTTCGGGATTTTCAGAATACGGCGCCAACAAACCCGCGGCCGCTCCGGAGGCCTGCCCTCCGAACTCCCCGGCTTCCACCACCGTCGTCCGAAAGCCCCGTCTCGCCGCCTCCCATGCGCAGGCTAAGCCGATGATTCCGCCGCCGAGGATTAGCACCTCCGTCGGCTTCGTCACGTCGTCGCCTCCCTGACCTCGGTCGCAAACAGCCGTCCTTCCGGTTCGCTGCTCGCTGAGGCATACCGCTTCTTGGGAATTCGTCCGGCGAGACGGGACAACCTCCCCGCTTCGATCGCAAGCCTCATCGCTCGCGCCATCGCCACTGGGTCCACCGCATTGGCAACCGGCGTGTTGGCGAGAATGCCGTCCGCGCCCAGCTCCATTGCCTGCGCGGCGTCCACGGCCGAGCCTAGTCCCGCGTCCACGATGATAGGAACCCGAGACTGTTCGGCGATCAGTCCCAGATGATACGGATTCAGAATGCCCAACCCCGTTCCGATCGGGGCCCCGCCCGGCATGACCGCTGCCGCTCCCGCTTCCTCCAGCCGACGGCATAGCATCGGATCGTCGGACGCATAAGGCAGCACGGTAAACCCTTCCTTGGCGAGACGCTCCGTCGCCCTGAGCGTCTCTATCGGATCTGGCAGCAGCGTGCGGGAATCCGCGCTGATCTCCACCTTGATCCAATCGCCCAGCCCGGCGGCCCGCGCCAGCCGGGCGATCCGCACCGCCTCGTCGGCGTTGCTCGCGCCCGACGTGTTGGGCAAAAAGATCAGCTTCCTGCCGGCGACATGTTGCAACATACCGTCGTCCTCATAGCTGTCCAGATTGATGCGGCGAACCGCGAAGGTGATCACCTCCGCGCCGGACTCTTCTAGCGCGCTCAGAAATACAGTGGGACTCGGAAACCTGCCCGTACCTAGAAAAAATCGGGATTTCAGCTTCCGCCCTCCGATTAACCATCCGTCTTGCACGGTCGTTTTCATCCTCTGCTCAGCCTCCCCCGACAAAATGAACGAATTCGACCGCGCAGCCGCCGCGCACAGACGTCTCGCCCCATAACCGGCGCGGGACGACCTCCCCGTCCAACTCCGCGACGATGTTGCGGCTCTCCAGCTTGTATTGAGCCGCGAGTTCCAGCAGCGTGGCCGCTTGCGTCCGTTCGTTCCGGCCGTTGATGACGACCCGAATTTCCGGAGCTCCCGTACGATTCAAACCTTCTTCAAACTTGGGCGTCTTCGAGTTCCAGGCTTCGATCTTCTCGAGCAGCCTGCGGCAGACCGCCTCCGGATCGTCATGGCCGACAATCGCGGACACGGCGCACAATCTTCTCGCGCCCGCCTTCAGCACCTCATCCGCATTGTTCTCGGTAATGCCGCCGATGGCGACGCAAGGAATGCGAATATCGGCGGCCGCCTGAGAGACGTAAGCGGTCGTGACCGCCTGCCGTCCCGGCTTGGTGGCGGTAGGGAAGACGGGGCCGACGCCGATATAGTCCGCCCCTTCCCATTCCGCCGCCCGAGCCTGCTCGATCCGATGCGTGGATAGGCCGACGATGCGCTTCGGCCCGAGAATCTCGCGGGCCACGGAGATCGGCATATCTTCCTGGCCCAGATGAACGCCGTCGGCGTCCGCTGCCAGCGCGACGTCCGGATGGTCGTTTACGATCAGCGGCACGCCGTACCTTGCGGTCAGGTCCTTAAGCCGTTTCGCCTTCTCGACCAGCTCCCGTTTCGAGCTTATTTTATCTCGCAGCTGCACGATGTCGGCTCCCCCTCTTAAAGCCGACTCTATAACCTCTAACATGTTTCTCCCGGGATGATAGTTCTCCCCGGTAATGACGTACAGCTTAAACTCTATCGGACTTTTCAACCGTATCCCTCCTGTTCTCCCCGCGCAAATAGTGCCGATAGATGGTCATGACGCGATCGGCTTCTCCCGCTCCTTGAATCAGCGAACGGCCTTCCGCGAAAACAACGATCCGCTCTCCTTCGACGGTCAACGCTCGTACCAGATAGCGATTGTCGGCCGTAATGGTGCAACCTGCCGCAAGCAGCAGACGCTTCCACTCCTCCAGGGATACGGAAGGATCAAGCTTTAATTGAAACGTATCCCTTCCGCATAGCAAGACCGGCGCTCCGGCTTCCGGATCATCGTCCGTTTGCCTGCCGTCCCGCTCCCCGTCCCGATATAGAGCAGCGCCTCCGACGCCGGCCGCGGAATACCGGTCCATTACGGCAGTCTCCCGCTCCCCCCATCCGCAATACGGGCAGGAATCGACCGCCGGAGGAAGCTTCCACTCCTTGATCGCGAAATTCCATACGTCCAGCATCACCCACGTTCCGCGAAGCGCCGCCCGGTTGTCCGTCAGCAGCTTCAACGCCTCCGACGCCTGCAAGGCCGCGACCCATTCCACCGCGGGCGAGATGACGCCAAGCGTGTCGCAAGTCTGCGCGGTTTCGTCTACGTCCGACGCGTCCTCCGTGCCGAGCAAGCACCTCAAGCAGCAGTGGTCTCCAGGAACGAGCAGCGCGCTCATTCCTGCGGAGCCCGCGACGCCGCCGTACACAAGCGGAATGCCTCGGCTGAAGCAGGCGTCGCTGAGCAGCAGCCGCGTAGCCGCATTGTCCGTACCGTCTAGGACCAGATCCGTGTCCGCGACCAGCGCTTCCACGTTGTGCTTGTCGACGTCAGCCACGAAAGCCTCTATTCTCGCCCTTCCGTTCGCCCGGCGCAGCTTCGCCGCGGCGGCGACGGCTTTGGGCAGTGCCGCTTCGGCGTCCTCCTCGTCGAACAGCGTTTGCCGATGCAGATTGCTCAGCTCCACGAAGTCCCGGTCGACAAGGCGCATGCGGCCGACTCCGGCCCGGACCATATGCTGGGCGAGCGATGCGCCGAGCGCCCCCGCGCCGACGACGAGAACACTCGCTTCGCCGAGCCGCCGCTGGCCCCGCGGGCCGATCGGTGCGAAACGGATCTGCCGGGAATAACGCTCCTCCGTCTCAGCTTCACTAAACATAAATGCGGCTTCCCGAGGCTTTGAACGCTTCCGATTGCTCCTTCAAGCCAGCCTCCAGCGCTTCTTTCTCCGCCACGCCGCGTTTCTCGGCGTAATCGCGAATATCCTGCGTGATTCGCATGCTACAGAACTTAGGGCCGCACATCGAGCAGAAATGCGCCGATTTGGCCGCTTCCGCGGGCAGCGTTTCGTCGTGGTAGGCTATGGCGCGCTCCGGATCGAGGGACAGGTTAAACTGGTCTCTCCACCGGAATTCGAATCTTGCCTTGGACAGCGCGTCATCCCGCTGCCGCGCGCGCGGATGGCCCTTCGCCAGATCGGCGGCATGGGCGGCGATCTTGTAGGCGATGACGCCGTCCTTGACGTCCTCCTTGTTCGGCAAGCCGAGATGCTCCTTCGGCGTTACGTAACAAAGCATCGCCGTCCCGAACCAGCCGATCATCGCCGCTCCGATGGCGGAAGTAATGTGGTCGTATCCCGGGGCGATGTCGGTCGTCAGCGGGCCGAGCGTATAGAACGGCGCTTCCTTGCATACCTCCATCTGCCGATCGACGTTTTCCTTGATCAGATGCATCGGGACGTGGCCCGGACCTTCGATCATCACCTGAACGTCATGCTTCCATGCGATTTCCGTCAGTTCGCCGAGCGTATCCAGCTCCGCGAATTGCGCTTCATCGTTGGCATCGGCGATGGAGCCTGGCCGCAGGCCGTCCCCGAGCGAGAAGCTGACGTCGTAGGCTTTCATAATCTCGCAGATGTCTTCGAAATGCGTATACAGGAAGTTCTCCTTGTGGTGGGCAAGGCACCATGCCGCCATAATCGAGCCGCCGCGGGAGACAATGCCCGTAACCCGCTTCGCCGTCAGCGGAATATAGCGCAGCAACACCCCGGCATGGATCGTGAAATAATCGACGCCCTGTTCCGCCTGCTCGATCAGCGTGTCTCGAAATACCTCCCAACTCAGTTCCTCTGCCTTCCCTCCGACCTTCTCCAGTGCCTGGTAGATCGGCACCGTGCCGACCGGAACCGGGGAATTGCGAACGATCCATTCCCTTGTCGTATGAATGTTTTTGCCGGTGGACAGATCCATGATCGTATCGGCTCCCCAGCGGGTCGCCCACGTCATCTTCTCCACCTCTTCCTCAATCGAGGAAGCGACGGCCGAGTTGCCGATGTTGGCATTGATCTTCACGTGGAAATTCCGGCCGATGATCATCGGCTCGCACTCGGGGTGATTGATGTTCGCGGGGATGATCGCGCGCCCCGCGGCTACCTCCGCCCGCACGAACTCAGCGCTCATCCCTTCGCGAAGTGCAATATATTCCATCTCCGGCGTAATCCGCCCTTGCCGGGCATATTGCAGCTGCGTGACGTTGCGCCCCTTCGCCGCTCGCAGGCAGCGATTATGCGCCTTGGGAAACACCTCCGCGCCCTTGGACTGCACGGCTTGCGCCGTGGAAAAGCCGTTGTCTTCGGGCCGCACCTCGCGGCCATCGTACTCGACCGTGTCCCCTCGCTCCGCTATCCAGCGGCCCCGCACGGAGGGCAGCCCCCGCCGCACGTCCACTTGCCAGCCGTCCTCCGTATACGGGCCACTGGCGTCGTATACCCGGATCGGGGCGTTCGGCACCTGTCCGTCCTTGCCAGCGCTCGGCTCCAGCGCTATCTCGCGCATCGGCACCTGAATGTCTTCCCTGTCGCCGGTTATGTACACTTTGCGGCTCCCCGGCAGCGGCGTAGTCATGATCGCCATAACAAAAAAACCTCCTTATGCAGACGTAATGTCGAATTCCGCTAGGAGGCCGTAATAAAAAAATAAGAAATGACGAACAGACTCGCTGACGATCACGATTTCCGCTTCACACGCATGCACGCTCGAACACGAGAGCGGCAACGCGCGTTCGCCCCCCTGCCGTTGCGGCAGTCCGCGGCTTCTCGCCGCATAACAAAAGCCGCCCCGGCAGGGAGCGGCTGAAATGTAATCATGCTCATCGAAAGCCATGGCGGAAGTGAAAATAATCTCTTCGCGTCCATCGCTTCGGAAGTCTGACGTACATTGCCCACTTTCCTACGCTGGCATAACCCAGATCAGGTTCAAAGGGACCAAGGCTTCGCCTTATCTCAGCCCTTGCGGGCGCCCCTAGTGGAATTCTATGTCAAACTTTACAACCGCAAGGCGCTCCTGTCAACCCCCGCCTAAAGATGATCACCGGCAATTCCTCTTCAAAGCGGCGGTGTCCTCCCTAATTGCGCCCAGCCTTCTTTGGGCGGTCCATAGATCGCAGGTACAGGCACTCCCGCTTGACGCATCAGAACCGTAACCTGGCCCCGATGATGAACGATATGTTTGATCAATCCCATCAGAATCGTGGCGTTCGACTCCATTCTTCCGAATGCATTCCGAATTTGCTTTAACGTATCATCCGTCCAATGCTCTCGAAGGGCAATCGCGGCATGAGCGCTAACCGTTGAAAAGGTTTCCGCGATTTCCTTGGCAGACGGTACTTCGTCCGGATTCGGCACTTTAGCCATCGGAACTCCGAATTCGACAAGAAAATCCGGGATACTCGTAACGAAATGCCATGCAATCCTTCCCAATGTGCGCCCTTCAGGGTATACCTGCTGCAACAGTGACTCATCCGTCAATCCGTCCAACACCTTCTGGGTTAACACGGCTTCTTTGTTCCATTCCGCGATAAAATCCGCGACTGTTTGATACATCTTTCATCCCCCTTACTTGGATTGTGTCCGATTATGCTTCGTCCCATTCCAAGTCTATCTTAACGGTCTATAGTGACGGATCTTGTCATCAATATATCCAAGGGGGATTTATTAATTAACACCTTACATATTTCCGTTTGAAGCCCAGCTGCCCTTTGTCTACCGCCTTTTGAATATTAACGGAAGCGTTCAAGAACTTGCTTTTTCCGGTATCGCGATTGACCTCCACCTGGCCTACTTCCTTCGCGATCGCAACCGCCTTATCGTGAAGCGGCATATAGGATACGGCCACGGTGTACATGAAATTGTTCATTGCGTATTTCGCGCGTTCAGGGGCGTCATGAATCGTGTTTTTAACAAGCTCCAACATATCGGCGATTTTCGCTTCGGAGAATTCGCTATCCGGACGATTTCCTAGCAACCAACAGTAACAGCTCCAGCCCGCCGATATCTTCAGTTCTGTATGGCTTGCAATCCATTTATCGGAAACTTCTTGCGCAATATCCGTTTCTGCCAATGTTACGGCTACCACATAATCCGATAGCATATAAAAATAAGCTTTATCAATCCACCGTTCAAAGTCCGCCTCGGACATTGCCTTAGGATCCGCGATAACCCCGGCAAAGTACATCGCATCGTAATTCCCGGTAGCGTAGAGCTCCTCTGATAATACTTGATTGTGTTTTGTTTTCCTGAAGATAGGCTTCATCTGACCTGTAGCCACTCCAAAAAGCGGTTCGTGCGCACCGTTGGACAGATAGATCTTCTTGGTTCGTTCTTTGCCGAGAGCTTCAAGCTCTTGCATGACCGCTTCTAGATTCATTATTCGCACTTCCTTTTTAATGATTTGGCGTAGTCATTAAGCCGCTTAACTTAAATATATCATCCTTGCACAATCAAAAGCTTCATTCCTTTGCCTGGAAACGAGGCTTTGGATCATTCATTTATGGTTCGAACTTTTGTCATACACAAAAACTCCACATTTTTTTATCGAGTTTATAGCATTTTTTTATTGATATATTCAGAGTTTGTGATATTATGAGATTGCGTTATTTGGAAAGCAGTTATTCAAAATATACGGAGTCTTTCCAAGCAGATAATTTTTGACCACTTCCGACAAGGAAGTTAAGGCCATACGGACAGCCGGGTCAAATGCCGACTGGCAACTTTAGTTGCCTTATTGATTGAGTTAAAAGCTCAAATTTTATGAGTTGGTTACTTTACAACCAGTGCATCCGCACACAACTTGTGAAACGGTCAATAAGAGTGGCATAGTGATTATTTGCTATTTAGACTCTGATTCGTTAAATGATATATTTTGAATATTAAACAGCTTCCTCACAAAAGCTATGTCCCAATTCGGGGATATTTTAATATTCGTATGTATATCTAGACAAGTGTGATACGCGATGATGCGTTTTACTCACTTGTTTTTTTTGTGCGTTAAAACTCAATCATCTGAACCCTCAAACCAATCCAACAGCAAGGGAGATCGAGAAATGGGAAAAGCGTTAGTTATCGGTTGTGGCGGGGTGGCTTCGGTAGCCATCCACAAATGTGTACAAAACAGCGAGGTTTTTGAAGAAATTTGTATCGCCAGCCGCACCAAGTCCAAATGCGATGATCTGAAAGCAAAACTGGATGGCGGCAAAACGAAAATTACGACAGCGCAAGTGGATGCCAACAATGTGGACGAGCTGATCGCGCTAATTGAAGAGGTCAAGCCGGATATCGTCATGAACCTGGCGCTGCCGTACCAAGACTTGACGATTATGGACGCTTGTCTTGCAACCAAAACGCATTACATGGATACAGCCAACTACGAGCCTGAAGATACTGCGAAGTTTGAATACAAATGGCAGTGGGATTACCGCGAGCGGTTCGAGAAAGCGGGCATTACCGCGCTTCTGGGCAGCGGCTTCGACCCGGGCGTAACCGGCGTATTCTCGGCATATGCGCTCAAGCATTACTTCGACGAGATCGAATATATCGACATTCTGGACTGCAACGGCGGAGATCACGGCTATCCGTTCGCAACAAACTTCAATCCGGAGATCAACATTCGCGAAGTATCCGCCAACGGAAGATACTGGGAGAATGGCGAATGGATCGAAACAAAGCCGATGGAAATCAAACGCGTCTACAACTTCGCTGAAGTTGGCCAGAAAGACATGTACTTGCTGTACCACGAAGAGCTGGAGTCCCTTGCCGTTAATATGCCCGGACTTAAACGGATTCGCTTCTTTATGACCTTCGGCCAAAGCTACCTGACTCATCTGAAAGCATTGGAGAACGTGGGTATGACTTCGATCGAACCGATCGAATTCGAGGGCAAGCAAATCATTCCGCTTCAATTCTTGAAGGCGGTATTGCCGGATCCGGCGTCGCTCGGGCCGCGCACGGTAGGTAAAACGAACATCGGCTGCATTTTCCAAGGGAAAAAAGACGGCATAAGCAAGACATACTACGTATACAACGTTTGCGACCATCAAGCGTGCTACAAGGAAGTCGGCTCTCAGGCGATTTCCTATACGACAGGCGTTCCTGCCATGATCGGTGCTGCAATGGTTCTGACCGGAAAATGGAACAAGCCGGGCGTATTCAACATCGAAGAGTTCGATCCAGATCCGTTCATGGAAGAGTTGAACAAATGGGGACTTCCATGGGTAGAAGACTTTAATCCGGTTCTTGTCGATGACGGACAGGAGTCGCCTCAAGCGGCCAAACAACCGGCGCTGGTTCGATAAGATGCGATTTGAAGAATTGCCTACGCCTTGTTTTGTCGTCGATGAAGCTCTTATCGAGAAAAATCTTAAAATTCTAAGCGGCGTTATGCAGCGAACGGGTGCAAAGATTATTCTGGCCCAAAAAGCATTCTCCATGACAACCCTGTATCCCCTTATCGGAGAATACTTGAACGGCACGACCGCGAGCGGTTTATTCGAAGCTCGGCTAGGCTATGAGGAAATGGGTAAAGAAACTCATGTCTTTGCCCCTGCCTACCGGGAAGATGAGATCGATGAGATTGTTTCTATCTGCGATCATATTATTTTTAATTCCTTCTCGCAGTTAGAGAAGTTTAAAGACCGGGCTCTTCAGGCTGGCCGGAAGGTCGGCTTGCGCATCAACCCGGAATGCTCGACACAAATCGGGCATGAGATCTATGATCCTTGCTCTCCTGGCTCCAGATTCGGCGTCAAGCGGGAAGATTTCCGACCGGATTTGCTTGATGGCGTATCCGGACTGCACTTCCACACCCTCTGCCAGCAAAACTCTGACGACTTGGAGACAACGCTGCGGGCGGTCGAGGAGAAATTCGGGGAGTGGCTGCCGCAGATGGAATGGATCAATTTCGGCGGCGGTCACCATATTACAAGAGACGATTACGATCTCGACACTCTGGAAGCTTGCATTAGGAGAATGCAGGATCAGTACGGTTTGAAGGTCTATCTGGAGCCGGGCGAAGCTGTTGCGCTTAACGCAGGCTACCTGGTCACATCCGTGCTGGACCTCCACAAGAACGGGATCGATATTGCGATTCTGGACACCTCCGCAACGTGTCATATGCCGGATGTGTTGGAAATGCCGTATCGTCCCCCTCTTCAGGGGAGCGGCGAGTCCGGAGAAAAGCCGTTTACCTATCGACTCACGGGCCAGACTTGCCTGACCGGAGACGTGATCGGAGATTACTCTTTCGATCAGCCTTTAAAGTGCGGCGATCGGCTCGTATTCGGAGACATGGCGATTTACTCCATGGTGAAGACCAACACGTTTAACGGCACGGCGCTTCCAGCCATCGCCGTTCAAAGCAAAGATGGCGATTGCCGAGTGGTTCGGCAATTCGGCTATGATGATTTTAAGACACGGCTCGCATAACAATTGTGAACCGGCACCGATATTCATCCGGTGCCGGTTTTCTTCTTGCTTGAACCAAAAAAATATTCCGACTTGACAGATTGGATTTGTGTGCATTACGATGTGGGATATCCGAATCGGAGCGAGTAAGCTCCCGACATACAGGCCGCTAACCGGACAAACTGGAAGTGCCGCTAGAAACATCTCCCGCGATTTGGGAAGTGTTTCGGGCGGTTTTTGTTTTTTATCACGAAAACAGACGAGAAAAAGGGCGCCGAACATGTGCCGAGGCCGAGGAAACTATTCGGGGAGGGCGACCGTCTGCCGGCCCGGCATCCGGGAGCGGCGTTCCGTCGATCGTTCGAAGGAGTAAAGGAGAGATAACAACCTATGGCATCTCGAGGAAAGAAATTCCTGGATAGTTTGCGCGACGGGCGGAGCGTATGGATCGACGACGAACGGGTAGATCATCTGCCAGAGCATCCCGCCTTCTCGGGAACGCTCGGCACGATCGGCGGCCTTTTCGATCTGCTCGACGATCCGAAGCACAGGGACCGGGTCGGCTTCGCCGTTCCCGGCCGCGAGGCTTACGCGCACAGCTCGTTCCTCCTGCCGTATTCGGCGGAGGATCTGGCGAAGCGCACGAGCGCATTCGATTATTGGGCGAAGGAGACGAACGGCGTCATGAGCCGTTTGTCCGACTATGCCCGTTCGCTCGTGACGGGCTGGTACGGGGCGCGCAAGCAGCTAGCCCTACTGGATCCCGGCCTCGAGTCGAAGATCTCCGCTTACTACGAGCAAGCGAGGGATCACGACTTGTTCCTGACGACTTCGCTGCTCGATCCGCAGATTGACCGGTCCAAGGGATTGGACGACAAGAGGATCGCCGAGCGATATCTTCATGTCGTCCGCGAGAACAAGGAAGGTATCTACGTCAGCGGGGCCAAAATGATCGCGACCGGCGCTCCTTATACGCACGATTTTATCGTTTTCTCCTTCTACCGGCTCGATTCGCAATATAGCAAGCATGCGCTCGCGCTGCTCGTTCCGGCGAACGCCAAAGGGCTGCACATCGTCTGCCGGGAATCGTTCGCGGACGATCGTTCCGCGGACCATCCACTCAGCTCCCGGTACGACGAGATGGATGCGGTGCTCCTGTTCGACGAGGTGTTCATTCCGTGGGAACGGGTGCTGCTGTATGGAGACGCCGAAGCCGTATGGAAGCTGCGAAGCCATCACAGCTCGAATTCCCTCGCGTTCCACCAGACGGTCGTCCGCTTCGTCGCGAAGCTCGAGTTCCTCACGGGCATCGCCTTCGCGATCGCCGAATCGATCGGGGTGAACGGTTTCCTGCACGTGCAGGAGAAGCTCGGCGAGCTGATCACCCAGATCGATACGATGAAGGCGCTGCTGATCGCGTCGGAAGCGAGGGCGCAGGCCGATCCCGTTACCGGTGTCTGGGTGCCTGAGGCATCGTTCATCGATACGGCGAGAAGCCTTGGGACGAAGCTCTACCCGCGGGCAATCGAGATTCTCCAGCAGGTGGGCGGGGGCGGCTTCATCCAGACGCCATCCAGCCTCGGACAATTCAATGGCCCGATCGGTGAGTTGTTGCACCGTTACTTTGAAGGGGCATCCCTGAACGCGGAAAACAAAATCCAATTGTTCAAGCTGGCCTGGGACCTGATCGGCAGCCCGCTCGGCTCCCGGCACGAGCTTTATGAAAGATTCTACGCCGGCGACCCGGTGCGTGGGCTCGCGAATCAATACTTGAGCGCGAACAAGACGCAGTGGACAGAACCCGTGTGGAAGTTACTAGAGAAATCGCGGGCGTGAGCGCCCGGTTATCGAGAGGAGAACGATTATCATGGAAGTATTCTGGTTTATTCCGACTCACGGCGACGGGAAGTACTTGGGAACGACCATCGGCGCCCGGGCGGTCGATTTCGATTATATGAGCCAAATCGCCAAGGCGGCCGACACGCTCGGCTACGGCGGCGTGCTGCTGCCTACCGGCAAGTCCTGCGAGGACCCGTGGATCGCGGCTTCGGCGCTTATCTCATCCACTCGCAACCTTAAGTTTCTCGTCGCCGTCCGTCCCGGCCTCATGTCGCCGACGATCGCGGCGAGAATGGCGTCCTCGTTCGACCGGATCTCCGGGGGGCGCCTGCTCGTGAACGTGGTGACCGGAGGAGACTCGGTGGAACTGGCGGGGGAAGGCTTGCACCTGGACCATGATGCCCGCTACGATCTGACCGACGAGTTCCTGACGGTATGGCGTCAAGCTCTGTCGGGCGAGCAAGTCGACTTCGAAGGCGACTACGTAAACGTGAAGGCGGGCAAGGTGTTGTATCCGCCCGTGCAGAAGCCTTACCCGCCTCTTTACTTCGGGGGCTCCTCGGACGCGGGACACCGGGTGGCCGCGAATCATATTGACGTCTATCTCAGTTGGGGGGAGCCCCCGGCGCAGGTTGCCGAGAAGATCGCCGTCATGCGCAAGCTCGCCGCCGAACAGGGAAGAACGATTCGTTTCGGCATCCGGCTTCACGTCATCGTGCGCGAGACGGAGGAGGAGGCTTGGGCGGCCGCGGACGACCTTATCCGGTACCTGGATGATGACACGATCGCCGAAGCCCAGCGCATCCTGAGCCGCTTCGATTCCGTCGGTCAGCGCCGGATGTCGGAGCTCCACGGCGGCAGCCGCGACAAGCTCGAGATCAGCCCGAACCTGTGGGCCGGGGTCGGCCTCGTTCGCGGAGGAGCAGGCACTGCGCTCGTCGGGGATCCGCAGACCGTCGCCGCGCGGATGCTTGAATACAGAGAGCTCGGCATCGAAACCTTCATCATGTCCGGTTATCCTCACCTGGAGGAAGCGTATCGGTTGGCCGAGCTAGTGTTCCCGCTGCTGCCGCTTGCCAATAAGCAGGAAAAGGAGCAGCAGCGCTCTTACATCAGCCCGTTCGGCGAAATGATCGCCAACAACGAGCTTCCTACAAAGAAATCATAAAGCAACGGGAGATACGCCAGCCGCAATGGCGGGGGAAATGGAATTTCATTTCGAGGCATGAGGGATTACAATCCGCTGAGAAAAATACGAACAACCGTCAGGGAAACTTCGCCCTGACGGTTGTTTGTTTGATGCTCCGAATTTTCTCCTATTGCTTTCCCCTATAAGATTAGATAGCATATAAATCATAATACAATATAACGTTATAATGTTTAATTCCTAAATAGGCTAAATCACGAGCTGATCCTAAGGAGGATATACGAATGAAATTTCATTTTAAAGGTGAAATGACAGAATTGATGCCTGGTATTCAGGCTTTGTCTCAAGAACTTGGGTTTTCCGTAGCAGATGATGGGTTAACTGTTGAAGTTCATCAATCTGCTGACACGGACGAATTGAAGATTGGCTTAAAGCAAGGAGCGGCTTACATCCATTATGGCCAAAAGCATCAGTTTTTTCGCGGACTCGGTCTTTTACTACAGCATGGTATTCATGGAGAGGCATTCGACCTTCGAGAAAAACAGCAGTTTGATACGATCGGGCCGATGTTCGATCTATCCCGTAATGCGGTACTTACTGTAGATAGCTTCAAATTAATGTTAAACAAGATGGCCTTAATGGGGCTGAACACCGTAATGCTGTATATGGAGGATACGTACGCTATTGATGGCGAGCCTTATTTTGGCTATATGCGGGGCAGATATACACAAGCGGAGTTGAAAATGATTGACGATTACGCCGACCAATTCGGTATCGAGGCATTTCCAAGCATTCAGACGCTCGCCCATCTGGAGGAATTCCTCAAGTGGCAGCCCGTATGGGAGTACCGAGATACGAAAGGCGCGCTGTTGGTGGGGGAAAACCAAACAGATCATTTGATCGGGAAGATGATCGAAGCCGCCAGCTCTCCGTTCCGCAGCCGCAAAATCCATATCGGCATGGACGAGGCGGAGGAGCTCGGGCGAGGCAAATATTTGGACCGCAATGGTTATCGAAGCCGATTCGACATCATGACGGAACATCTGGAGAAGGTGCTCGATTATTCCCGCCGCCGCGGTTTGAAGCCCATGATGTGGAGTGATATGTTCCTGAAACTGGCTTCGGACAATGGCAGTGAATATTATGATAAAGAGACAAAAATCCCCGAGGAGATGTTGCGTCGGATTCCTAAAGATGTAGACATGGTTTATTGGGATTACGTGCATATGGAGCCGGCCGATTATGAGAAGTCGATTGCCCAGCACCGTCCGCTCGGCAACAATCTTGTATTCGCCGGAGCTGTATGGATTTTTAATACGTTTGGGGTGAACTATGGTCTTTCCTTAAACGCCTCGAACACGGCGCTCCAAGTGTGCAAGAAGGAAGGCATCCGCGAGGTGTACGCAACGATGTGGGGCGATGATGGAAATGAGGGCAATCCATTTGCGGCGCTACTCGGCTTACAACTCTATGCGGAGCATGCCTATTCGGAATTAGAGCCAGATCGCGAGTACTTAGCCGAGCGTGTCAAGTTCTGTACGGGAATTGAAGCGAATGCTTTCCTGCAACTGAAGGATCTAGACGAAACACCGGGATCTGAGCCTGACAATCGGAAACAGAGCAACCCTTCGAAGTTTCTTCTGTACCAGGATGTGCTCCTTGGGCTTTTCGACAAACAGATCGAAGGACTGGAAATGGCCGAGCATTATGAGCAAGTCGAGCGGAAAATGAGCAGCAGCCGCAACAAAGACGCCGTCCTGGATTACTTATTCGACGTGCCCGAGAAGCTATGCGGTGTGCTGAAGCTTAAGAGCACGATAGGAATTGAACTCAAACAGGCCTATGATTCGAAGGACAAGGAGACGCTGCGTCATGCGGCGACAGTGTCGCTACCTGCTATCGCAGAAGCAGTACGCGAGTTGCGCAACGCCCATCGTATTCAGTGGCTCCGCATGTTCAAGCCGTTCGGGTGGGAAGTGCTAGACATTCGCTATGGCGGGGTCATTAATCGGCTCGACACCGCAACATATAGGCTCCTCGATTATGTGGAAGACCGGATTGAGCGGATCGAAGAGCTGGAACAAGAGCGGCTGCTTTATAGCTCGGTGAACCGATTCGAGAACAAAGGAGTGGGCTGGTGCAGCTATTACTACAGAATGGCTTCTCCGAACGCCTTCTTCCACGTCATCAACCCTTTTTAACATGCCATATATGAAAAAGACGAGGGAGCATTCGATGATTAATCGAATGCTCCCTCGTCTTAAAGATTCTTACTTATCAAACAGCCCCTGATCCATCGCCCTATGGATCAACATAGAGAACATACTGTTGGACCACGCAAACCAAGATCTCGTAAATTGAGAAGGGTCGTCAGCATGAAATCCTTCATGCATATAACCGGTACTCGCATCCGTTGCTTCCATCATCTCGATCACTTCCATCATTTCTTCCTTGCTGGAAGCTGTCAACCCTTGCATGGAAAGCGCTAAATGCCACACGTAATCCGGCGGCGTATGAGGACTGCCGATGCCTTTGGCTACTTTGCCTTCATAATAATAAGGATTTTCCTTGCTTAGTATGAATTTGCGTGTATTCTGATAGATCGGATCATCATTAGACGTATATCCGATATACGGTATCGACATCAGCGACGGCGTTCCCGCATCATCCATTAAACAATGGTTGCCGAACCCATCCGTTTCGTAGGCATAGATTGGACCGTAATTCGCATGGTGAACTACGCCGTACAAACGGATGCCATGCTCGATTTCTTCCTCAAGCTTGGCCATTTCTTTAACGAAGAGCTCGTCGCGGAACACATAACGCGCAATCTCCTGCATCTGGCGAAGTACCGCAACGACGAACATATTCGAAGGAATATGGTAATGAAAGTCGCATGCATCGTCGCTTGGACGGAATCCGGACCAGATCATCCCGGTATAATTGACCGGCATCCCCTTTCCTTCGTTGCGCAGGGTATCGATAGCTGGACAATTCCGGCGCATGAAGGTGTAAGTCGAATTTTCCCCATGATGCTGCTCAACTTTCCACAAATCAACCGTTTTACGCATAGCCATGCGGAAGTTCTCATCGAATATATCGGTTTTACCCGTTTCTTTCCACAATAAATAGGCAAGCTGCATCGGAAAACATAGAGAGTCGAGTTCGAATTTTCTTTCCCATACCCACGGAGACATGCCCGTTTCGTCGTTCGCATCCCAATGCCAATCGTTCGGCCCCTCGTTAAAGGCATTCGCGTAAGGGTCCTTGAGAATATACATCATTTGACGGCGGATCAAGCCGCCGATTATCTTCTGAAGTTCGTCATCGCCTTTCGCGAAGGGCAAGTAATGGCGAACCTGCTCGACTGAATCGCGCAGCCACATTGCCGGAATATCGCCCGTGATGATGAAGGTAGTGCCGTCTTCCATCAATTTCGTCGTCGTTTCCAACGTATTGGGGAAACAATTCTTGAACAGCGCGAGCAGTTTGGGGCGATGCGCCAGCTTGTGCTCCGCGGTTTGCAGCATCTGCTCCACGCCTTTTGGCATAGGAACCGGCTCCAAGTGAATTTTCGGCAGTCTGAAACGTTCCATGATGAGGCCTCCCTTATCCTTTTACGGCTCCGGCTGTCATCCCTTGCATGACCCTTTTAGCGAAAATCAAGTATACGATGACGACAGGCAGCGCTACAATGGCCATAGCTGCTAACATCTGCGTATAGTTGGATGTGTATTGTCCGTTGAAATTCGTTAATCCGATCGGCAACGTTTGCAGATTAGCGCTCTTAATCAGCACGAGCGCGAACGGAAACTCGTTCCAAGCGCCGAGGAAAAACAAGATGATCGCCGTCGAAATAACCGGCAGGCAGAGCGGAAATACGATACGCAGAACCGTGTTTGTCGGGCTGCTGCCATCGATGCAGGCGGCTTCTTCTACGTCAAGCGGCACCGACTTGATGAAGTTCTCGAATAAGAAGATGGCCATCGATAAATGAAAGGCAACATAAGGGAAAACAAGCGTATAAGGCTGATCCAGCAGAGCCAGTGTTTTGAATTCAACGAATATGGGAATAAGTAAGCCGTGTATCGGAATAAGCATCCCGGCCAGAAACATGAAATAGATCGCGTTTCGGAAAGGGAACTTAAACCGCGCGATCACATACGCCGTAAAGAAGCCGAACAAGATCGTAAAGACAACGGTAAGCAAGCTGACAAAGGCGCTATTCCAAAAATAAGTACCCATTTTCCCGATTTCGAAAGCATCGATATAATTTTGAAATTGAGGCTTAGACGGGAGCGACATAATGTTGAGATTAAATTCTTGTTCCGTTTTCAAGGAGGAGTAAAGCATCCAAATTAAAGGGAAAATACAGGACAAGGATACAATGAACATGATGACATTAATCCCGACTACCCCTATTTTCTTCACTGCATTAGTCACGACTTTTCCCTCCGATCAAACGGCTAACGATAATCAGCGCAACGCTTAAGATCATAATGCCGACGGAAATCGCACTTCCGTAACCCAACTTGTACGCCTTAAACGAGGTGTCATAGGCATACTGCGCCATAACGGTCGAACTGCTGCCCGGCCCGCCGCCCGTCATGACAAAGATGCTGTCGAATGCCTTCATGTTGCCCGCGATACAGAGCATAATGGCAATCTTTATCGTGGAAGACAACAGCGGGAGCGTAATATGCCGCATTTTCTTAAACCCGGTTGCGCCGTCCAATTCGGCCATCTCATAAATCTCGCTGTTAATGCTTTGCATCGCGGCCAGGAAGATAATCAGGTAAAACCCGATATATTGCCAAACGATCGGTGCCGTAACGGAGTACATAACAATATTCGGATCGTCTAGCCACGGTTTGATCCACGACTCTAAGCCGAGGGTTCGCAGCAGCCAATTTAACATCCCGGCATCTTGGTTGTAGATCATTCCCCATAGAAATCCGATGACGACGGAGGATAAAATAACGGGAACGAAAATAACGGTACGGTGAAATCCTTTCAACTTCACGATTTTCGACATCAAGAAGATGCTTATCGCAAATGCAATTCCGATCTGACCGATCACGCTGCAGAAAACGATAAGCAGGTTGTTCAAGAAGGCGTTCCAGAAATAGCTATCGGTAAGCAAAACCCTATAATTATCGAGGCCGATAAAGTCCATTTTGGAACCGCCCGACCATTTGAAGAAGCTGTACCGCACAGCTAGAAGGACGGGAACGATTACCATAAATGCGAACAAGATCACACTCGGCAACAAGTAGATTAGAAAAGTAGTCCGTCTGGGACGGATGGCCGATGATTCATTCATCGTGGATGCTCCTCCTTTGATCTTGGTAAATAAGATTCTCCTGAGCATCATGCTCAGGAGAATCTCGATAAGGGCTTTATTGCTTCACTTCATTCTCGTATTCCTTCTGCATGATTTCCGCTGCCTGCTGCGGCGTATATTTGCCGATCATCATCTCTTGCATCGTCGTATTCATGGACTCCGTCAAACCCGGAGACAAGCGCGTATCGTAGATTGGCGCATATTTCGTCGTTTCGAGCAATTTGATCAACTGTTTGCTCATCGGCGATAAATTGAGGCTTTCAATGTTTTCTACTTTGCTGGAAGGGATATCTCCGTACTCGAGAACCAATTTCGCCGCCGAAGAATCCGTTAAGCTTTGAATCAATTTTTGAATATCGTCCAGTTTGGCTGGATCTACATTCGCATTGACTGCATAAGCCCAACCGCCGCCACCGGATACGCTGTTTTGGTCGCCTTTGGCTCCTTCGAATGCCGGGAATACCGCAAGGCCTGTTTTCTCCACGATGTCTTTCGGCGCGTTCGTTTCCACGGCAGTCGCTGCCCAGGAACCTTCGATGAACATCGCTGCTTTGCCGTTGAAATAAACCGATCTTTGTTGTTTGTTATCGATACTGTTCATATCCTTGTTGAACGCCCCGATCTTAACAAGGTTGTCCAACGCGCCCAGTGCTTGTACGAATTCAGGGTCAGTAAACTTAGCGCCTTCATGGGCAGCTAGGCTGTTGAACCATTCCGTACCGGTAAACCGGTCACCCAATGTGCTCAGATAAGAGGAATTCGCGACCCATTTCCCTTTGTTGCCAAGCGCAATCGGTGTAATATCCTGTTTCACCAATTCTTTAATCATAGTCTCAAACTCGGTCCATGTTGTGGGGAATTCCGGGAATCCCGCTTTGGCGATCAATTCTTTGTTGTAATAAATCACATGCGTCGGTCCGCCCGACATCTGAACTCCGTATGTCTTGCCGTCAATGGTATAAGGCTCGAGAATTCCCTCGGAGAAACCGTTCTTCCAATCGGAGTTTTTATCCAATTGGTCGTTTAGCGGATGAAGTAATCCGTTTTCAACGAAAGTTGCGACCATGGAAGGTTTCACGAGAAACAAGTCCGGCAATTCGTTTGCCGCGGCCAATGTTTTGATTTTCGTTTCGTAGTTGTCATGGGACTGGATCTCTTCGTCGAAATTGACGTCCGGATGCGCCTGCTTGAAGTTCTCTATCAAATCTGCTTGATGGCTAGGTTGCGCGGAGTTTTTGTCATACATATGCATGAACGTGATTTTCGGCTTTACTCCTTCTTTACCTGCTGTTTCTTTCTTGGACCCGCAGGCCGTAGCTGTAAGCACCAAACTCGATGTCAGCAGCGTCGCTGTCATAACTCTTAAACCTTTCTTCAAAACACAACTCCCCTTTACGTGTATACTTGCTTCTGTTGATGATAAGGTGAGTATATAAAAGTTAAGGGGGTAAAGAAGTGGACATATCTATGAAAACATCTGTTTATCTATCCGGTTGACCTATGAAGTCTGATTTCGGTACTCTTTCGGAGTTAGCCCCGTCGCCTTCTTGAAAATATGCGTGAAGTACTTGTAATCGTTGTAACCCACTCGGTCCGCCACTTCATATATTTTCGCACTGACGTCTTTCAATAGGATCTTTGCCTTTTCCACGCGATACTTGTTTAACCACTCCGTAAAATGCTGTCCCGTTTCTTCCTTGAATACTCGACTGAAGTAATTCGGAGTTACGAAAACCTGTGCAGAAATATCTTCTACCCTGATTTCTTCCGAGTAGTGTTCGTGTATATACTTAATGGCGGCGGCAACGATATTCTTATACCGCACGTTCTTATACGTGTCGATCGAATCGATAAATACGGCAAATACACCGCCTAACCATCGCCGGATGTCGTCTGTCGTTTCGTATTTTTCAATCTCGGTGTAGGGATTCAATAGCGATTGCTTGTTAAGGTCGATCCCCATCTGTTCCAAATGGGCGATCGCCAAAATGACCCATTTTAAGCTAATGCTTTTAATGTTTTCATACGAAACGTACGATTGCGCAAATTGTCGAAACCGATTATCGAGCAACTGGTCGACTTTCGCTTTATCCATAGTACTAAGGTACTCGAGCAATTCCTTCTCGTCCTCCGAAGGCGACAGGATGGCATGTTGGGCCGATCCCCCTTGCAATTCGGACTCCACTTCCCGGTAAGCAATGATCTGCCCTTTCCCGCGATACACTTTACATTGCATGGCGTATACGGCCTGCCGGTAGCTCTCGTGAACATCCGCCAAATCGCTCACATATTGACCAAGCCCAATCGTTACGGACAGCTTCATATAACGGGCTATGCAGCGCTGCGCTTCTTGACAGCATTCTAAGATTCGGTGTTTATTATGCATATTGGCGTTCAATAACACATTGATGTTATCGAAATCGCTTTGGCATGCCGTGCACTGAAACACGGATGAGAAAACTTCCTCCACGATGTTGTTAATGGAGTAGTGGATCAATTCCTTCTCTCGATCCGGCGCATGCTCTGTATTTAAGCGGAAATCGTCGACATCGACGACCACGACGGCATATTCGGGGCCTTCTAAAGAAATACGCAGTTGATTAGCCTTATCCAACAGCGCGTCATTGATTCTCGTCTCGCCTTTTAGCAACCGGTTCAGCCACTTCCGCTGAATATAAGGGAAACTCTCGCGCATCAGCAGTTGGTCGTTTAGTTCCTTTTCGTTTTGAAGTTTTTCCTGGGCGATTTCGCCCCCGATTCTTGTGACAAGCGCCGTCAGCTCCTCCGCGCCTACCGGTTTCATTAAATACTCGGTTACGCCGATTTTCAGTGCGGTTCTCGCATAATTGAAATCGTCATATCCGCTTAAAATAATGATTTTGATGTGGGGAAAATGCTGTTTCAATTGTTGCGCAAGTTCTAATCCGTCTATGTACGGCATGCGAATATCCGTAAGGACGATATCCGGCTTTAATTGCTGCACCAGTTCCAAAGCTTGTTTGCCGTTTCTCGCTTCGCCGACAATTTCCACATTCAAAGCCAACCAATCGATCGAAGTCCGAATTCCTTTGCGAATGACGACCTCGTCATCTACGACCATCAGCTTGATCATTTTTCATCTCTCCCTCGACCCAAGGTTGCACCACTTTAACGACAGTCCCTTCCGGACGGTTCATAAATTCGATACCATACTGTGCTCCGAAATACAGTTGAATGCGATCATTAATATTTTTGATGGCAAAGCCTTTATTGTTCTCGCCGTTGTGCTCCAGAAGGTGCTGGATGTCCTCCAGATTCACGCCATCTCCCGAATCGAATATGTAGAACACAAGATCATCGTGTTCACGTTTGATTTCCACCCGGATCGTGCCGGAATCTCCCTTCTTCTCGACCCCATGAACGATCGCGTTCTCCACGAACGGCTGCAGCACTAATTTCACCGTATGGGCATCAAGCGCTTCTTCCTCCACTGAAATTTGAAAATCGATCATATCTTCATACCGTTTTTGTTGAATAACGACATAATGGCGTAGATGCTCCACTTCATCGCGAACGGTCGTGATTTCTCGCCCGCTATTCAAGCTAAGCCGGAACAGTTTGGATAGAGACTGCACAAGCTCCGCCGTTTCGTACGCTTTTTCCATACGGCTCATCCAGTAGATGGTGTCCAGCGTGTTATACAGGAAGTGCGGATTGATCTGCGCTTGGAAGGCTTTAAGCTCGGCTTCCTTCTTGTTGATCTGCTCCGTATAAACCTCAGAGATCAATTCCTGCAAGCGCACGAGCATTTTATTAAAGCTAACCCCCAACTGGGTAATCTCGTCATTCCCGGTTACGGTAATGTGAGCTTTGAAATTTTCTCCTTCCACTTGGCTCATTAAGCTGCTTAGCTTGCGGATCGGCAAAATAATTTGCCTGGAGAATAGATAGGCGATCCCTGCGCATAGGACAAACGTAATCAGGATCGTCACGATAATGATACGGGGGATAATTTGGTTTTCCTTCAACAATTCATGCGCCGGCACGATATGGAGGACATGCCACTTTAGCGGATCGATCTTATCGTAAGCCACCATATACGGCGTGCGATGGATCTTCAGCTCCAAGTACCCCTGAACACCTTCCATCGCCAGCGGACCTCCGATAATGTCCGATATCCTCTGGCTCTCGTGCTTCGCGTTCGTTGATGCCACGATGTCATTGTTCTCGTTCACGAGGTAAAACCCGTCGATATCCCCGCTAAGACGGCTTTCCAACAATCTGCGTACGGCATCCAAATCCATATTCATCTGCAGCACGCCTAGCGCATTGGAGATATTGTTGATATCTTTGATCTCCCTTTCATAGGAGATGACCTTCTTGACCGTTCCATCGCCCAATAGGACTTCATTGAGAGACCACACGGCTTTCCCTTTGCTATTCAAGATTTCGGCGATTCTATCCGGCTGGATCGGACGCACCGATCCGCGCGCTTGCAATCGATTGCCATTTAATCCTTCGAGTTGTATGGAGTGCACGAATGTTTTCATGTTCGGCAAATTCGTAAGCAACTTCTCTGTGATCGACTTCTGCTCGTCATAGCGGGCCGGATCGGTATCCGTCCTCATTTTTAGAAATTGTCTAACTTCCTCGGATTGCATCATAAACAGAAAAGTATCGTTAAAATAGTCAAACATAAATTCGAGATTCTGCCCGATCTGCGTAACCGTATTCAAATCGGATTCGCTGACCTTCTGACGAATGATTTCCGAAGATTTGACGTAAGACAGAATGCCGACCACCGCTAGCGGAATAAGCACTAGGATCAACGTAATCGTCAGAATCTTATGCTGTAGACTAATAAATCGGTTCCCAACTTTGCGTAGCACGATTGCGTTCACCTCTATTCGGATTTAGCAAATGAAAATATAGCACACCTCTTCGACGCGCATCAATGCCGGCATGTCCACCAGATGGACGGTGGTAGTCGTTAACGCTTGTTTCCTATAGATTATTGGACAATTCCGTAGTATTTTGTACTTCGCTATCCTTTGAGGCATGGTAATGTTGCTAGATAAGCATCGTGCCGAAAGGGGACAATCCGCATTGAATCGCATTGTCGTTTTATATGATCCAACTTTTCCATATCAGGGGGATGCAATCAATGAAGCCTCCTTAAATAAACTCAAACAAGAAACCAACCTCGTTAACGTCGACGCCCTTGACGAAGCCCTTGCTGCGCTGGAGGGCGGATGTTTCGTTAATTTGCACGCACCTTATTTTCCTAAGAATAGCTGGAATACCATCCTCCGTTATTTGGAGCGCGGCGGCTCATTGCTTAATGCCGGGGGAGCTCCCTTCCGGATTCCCGTATATCGGGAGAATGGACGTTGGAAGCGAGAGCATGAACAAACCTCTTATCACCAGCATTTGCATATTCATGAAGCGATGTCTGTTCAGCCTGATCCATTTGATCATTTTACGGCATCGACCGATCTTCCTGTCTGCTCGCCTTACATCGGCGGGTTAACCATCGAACCGACCTTCAGTTTCGTGCTGCATGTGACCAAGGAAACGTCCTTACCGCATGAAATGGGCTCTTTAGGCCCGATGAACGCACATATCCACCCTCTTGTAACCGCCATCTCTAAAGATGGCCGCGAAGTGGGGGCTCCAGTTGTGTTGATTGAGAACATGAGGGGACTGTATGCCGGAGCTCGGTGGATGTTCGTGAATCAGCCGCTTCGGGAATCGTTCTGGAACGCGGGTGGCGGGCAAGCGATCTTGGATTGGGCGGAATATTGCTCCCGTGGCGTGACGGAGATCTGGTTAAAACCCGGTTATGCGAGTTATGACCCGGGCGATCGGGCGAAGTTTAAAATCCAATGGCAGGCGTTGGGACGAAATCCTCTATCGGGTAAGGATTACGCCAATAAGGAATGGACCTTAAAGCTGACTTTCGGGAAGGATCAAAACGGGGAACCGCTTGCCGAGTGGACTCAAACGAATGTTTTGGCAAGTTCATCCGAGCAACAGTCGATACCGATTAACGTGCCGTTGCCGTTAGATGCGGGGCAATATACGATGCGCGCGGATCTGGTATCCAGCACCGGCGAATGCAAGACGATACGACAAGGGGTTTGGTGCTGGGATGAGCACATGCTTCAGGAGGGCGAACCGTTAACTTGCGATCGAGACTATTTCTTTAAGAACGGCCGCCCTTTCCCTCTCGTCGGAATGACCTATATGACCAGCGACGTTGCGCGCAACTTCATCTTCCTTCCGAATGTTGCCGTGTGGGATCGAGATATGGCAGCCATGAAAAGAGCCGGAATCAACTACATCCGTACCGGAATATGGACGGGTTATCGGCAAGTCATGCTAATTGATGGTCATCCGTCCGAAGAAGTGCTGCGGGCGATCGACGCGTTCGTAATGACGGCGAAGAAACACGAGTTAGAGCTGACCTTCTGCTTCTTTTCGTTCGCTCCCGAGCTATGGGAAGGCTTAAATCCTTATTTGGATCCGCGCAGTATAGAGGCTCAGAAACGTTTTATCGCTTCGATCGTATCGCGTCATACGCACACGTCGAATGTCCATTGGGATTTAATCAACGAACCGTCTCTGTTTGATCCAGCGCGAGTTTTCTCCAAAGGTCCGCGCAGTTCCCATGATCCTTACGAAAAAGCGGCATATATCGAATGGCTGAAGATCCATCACGGATCAATCCGCGAGCTCCAAGAACGCTGGGGGATGACAACCGTCAATCTTCCAAGCTTCGATTCCGTGTCGCCGCCGGAACCGGACGAGATAAATTCGGACATCCAGGATATGCGCTCCGGCAAAAAGGGGACGCGTTGGCTCGATTATTCGCTATTTTCGATGGACATGCTGAACCGTTGGGCGAACGAGATGAATCAAACGATCCGTTCTATCGCGCCGAATCAACTCATAACGATTGGACAGGACGAAGGGTTAAATGCCCAGCGCCCCTCCCCGTTCTTCTATGAAAAAACAATGGACTACACGACAAACCACTCCTGGTGGTTGATGGACCAGCTCGCGTGGGACGGCATATTCGCCAAAACGCCGTTTAAACCGAATGTGATCCAAGAGACGGGCATTATGTATGTGGAGACGCCGGACGGAATGGCCAAGCGGAGCGAAGAAGAATTGCGCAATATCCTTGAACGTAAATATGCTTATGCTTTCTCCACCGGGGGCGCGGGAGCGGTTCAATGGCTGTGGAACACCAATTACTTCATGGACAACGTAAATGAATCGAATATCGGGGCCTTGCGCGCGGATGGAACCGAAAAACCCGAGGCGAACGTTTCTTATGATTTCGGTCGATTCATGGGGGAAATTCGCGATTTGTTCGTTGGGCGGGAGCTGGAAGACGTCGTGATGATATTTCCTTACTCGAATGATCTATCCAACCGTCGCTTCGCTGTCGAAGCAACGGGCCGCGCGACGCGAGTGCTCGCTTATGATATGAATGTGCATTTCCGCGCTTTAGGCGAATACCATTTGGAAGCTCTCGATGAGCAGCCTGCCAAATTGATCATCGTGCCAAGTCCGCACAATTTCAGCGACGAAGCGATGAACCAACTGATTGATCATGTCGCTAAGCACGAAACAACGCTACTATTCACCGGACCGATTAGTCTAGATGAATATTGGCATAAGGCCGAACGGTTTAGCGATGCGTTGGGTGAACGAGTGCTCACTAACGTACTCCGCGAAGAGATGTTTGTGTTAGACGGAAACAACATACCTCTCTCTTATGGGGCGCGTAAAATCGCCGAACTGGCGAAAGAAGTTGTCGTTGAAACTGATGGAAAACCAGCGAAACCGATATCTTCATTAGAAGAAGTGAAGCTCGGCAAAGGACGTCTTCTCTGGTGCGGATTGCCTGTCGAAGTCAATGATCGTGTGGATTCAATCGCCGCATTGTACCGTCACGCGATCTTGCAAGCCGGCGTAACACCAGAGCTGATCTGGGAACAATGCGGTGATTGTCCTGGCGTATATGGCCGTAAATTGAGCTTTAAGAATGGCGATTTGTTTATCTTTATTTCCGAATTCGGAGCAGACGTGGATATTCGCATTACAAATCCGACTACAAACCTCGCTTATTCGTTCACGTTAGAAAGCGAACGTACTGTTATGTTTGCTACAGATCGCGACGGCAAGCTACAAGCCGTATATCGCCCAAGCGAAGTAAACATTACGATGCATTCCTAGTAGCGGGTTGCAACAAGATCGACTAACTGATGAGGCCCTATTAGCTAAATACCAAGCTAATAGGGCCCGTGTTCATTATTTTTTTATAACCGGTATCCAAATCTCGCTTTTGAAATTTGGAGAAGATACATCCTTGCTTTCGTTCCATAACATCTCCGGACCCATTGCTAACTCATAACTTGCGGAAGGAAACCATTCAGAGTAGATGCGCCCCCACACATTTTGTAATGTATCGGGAAATGGTCCAACCGCTTCGAATACAGCCCATGTTGCTGCTGGTACCTCCAATGTCACCAAATGTGCAGGACACTCCTTGGTCGTAGCCACTCCAATATAATGGTCAAGCTCCCCCTTTTCCTCCATTCGTGCTTCGGAAAAGTTCGTCGACGCTTGAATCAGCCCAAGTGGTTCAACGTTCGAGAGCATTTTAAGTTGGCTGATGTCTTCGCTGGTTAAGTTTTTCCACATGGATGCAATTTCCGAATTTACGCCATGAAATTGGATAGGGACTCTTTTCATCATGCCCACGATACGGAATGGCCTCTTCTCTACAATACGATAATTCATTGCGCTTCCTCCCTGAATGGTTAATTGGAAGGTCATTCGCGGATAGGCTTTTATAGATGGAGCACGAGATCTTACTGAAGAGGGCGGAAAACCGTGCAAGCCTTGAAAAGCTCTGGAAAAGGCGTCTGCAGAGCTATAACCGTATTTCACCGCCACATCCACAATTCTTAAATCACCGGTTTGAAGCTCGAAAGCCGCAAGTGTTAGGCGTCGCCTGCGGATGTATTCCGATAAAGTGATGCCTGAGAGGTATGAAAACATTCTTGAAAAATGATATTCGGAACAACAAGCTAGTCTCGCTGCTTCTTTAAGATCTATGTCATCAGCGATATTCTCTTCGATATAGTGCAAGGCTCTGTTCAGATTTGCAAGCCAATCCATTCAAATAACCTCCCTTCAGGTACAGAATAACAGGATACGGAAGTATCCATCCGACATCTCTTGCACAGTTTTGTAGGTTACTTAAAAAAACTTGCCGTTACTTATAGTATAGTTCCCCACGCTAAAGCCTTCTCATGAATTCTAAACTTAAGAGAATCAGCCTCCATTGCCATTTGTTTGTATATAACAATTACAAGCGGCATATTTTGTTTACATTCCTCGAACGCTAGCATAATATGATAGTATTTAGTAATAGGAACAGATTCCCAGATCGGCCATATCATCGTGCACGGCTTGCATGGCCGGACAATCCTATAACGGAGTGAAAGGGGCTGCAAGACGTGGCTGCGAATAATTACATAAAAATGCTGGGGCTAACGGCCGCTGTGGCTGTCGTCGATATCCTTACGCTCTCTCCCGCCTTCGCCGGCGTGATGATAGGCAGAGGCGCGTTGGAGACCGCGCTGGGCGTTACGCTGCTGGTCGCCAGCGCGATCGCGCTCATATACGGAAGCTACAACTGGCTGTATAAGGCGAAAATCGTATTGACCCCGGCCCCGATCGAGACGCGTGAAGACTTCTTGTCCGCGCTGGCGCCTTACAGCCGAATCCGGGCGCTTGCAGAGGACGTCTCGCTGACGCTGGAGCAGATAGAGCGCATGGACAAGAAGAAGGCGACCCTGCTCAAGGTGCTGCAACAGCGGTTCGACCCCGTAGAGATGAGCTTCGCCAAGTTTGCGTCCGTCGCGGACGAGGTGGAGAATCTGTTCTACTTGAATATCAAGAGCGTGCTCAATAGGCTGATCGTGTTCGACGAATCCGAGTACGAACGAGTGATGACTCGCAAGTCGGCGCGGTACTCGCCCAAGCTACTGCAGGAGAAGACCGCATTTTACACCGAATACATGGCTTATATCAAGAACGCGATCGGCACGAACGAAGAGATGCTGCTGAAGCTCGACAAGCTGCTGCTGGAGATTTCCCGATTGGACAGCATCGAGCCGGACGACATCGAGCGGATGCCCGCCATTCTAGAGATCGATTCGTTAATCAAGCAAACCAAATACTATAAACAATAAGGGGTGCGATACATTGAGCAGCGGCAAGAGATTTCTGTTGGTTACCGGCGTTATTCTAGTCATTGTGTTCGTCATCGTCTACTTGGGCGTTAATCTGTCCACGAACTGGGGCAAGTCCGACAAGCAGATGGCGTCGGAGGATGCGGTTAAGCGGCTGAGCAAGCTGTATGGCAATATCGATGTGAAGACGGAGGCGCCTGTCAAAGGACAGATCAATCTCGATCCGGTCGATGTAGCCGCCTCTTTGCCCGATATCTCCAAGTTCCCGATCACGGCGGATAGCACGACAACCGATTATGCCGAGATTTTTGCCTCGACGGAGAAGTCGGGGACAGGCGATGACGGCTGGCTGACCGATGTCGTGAAGGATTTCAACAAGGCCAAAATCACCATAAACGGAAAGCCTGTCTCAGTCAAGCTGCGCAATATTGCTTCGGGCACGGCTGCGGATTATATCCGGTCGGGCAAGTACGTGCCTGACGCCTTCACGCCCTCCAACGAGCTGTGGGGAGAGATGGTAAAAGCATCCGGCGTCAAGACGCAGCTCATAACGAAGCGGCTCGTCGGCAACGTTCCCGGTATCGTCATCTCGAAGGCGAAGCACGACTCGTTCGTACAGAAATACGGCGAGGTGACCGTCAAGTCGGTGATCGACGCGATCGCGGCGGGAGAGTTCTCCATGGGCTACACGGACCCTTTCGCCAGCTCGACCGGCCTGAACTTCCTCGTGACGACGCTGCAGACGTTCGACAGCGCGAACCTGCTCAGCGACAAGGCCGTTCAGGGGTTCGAGAACTTCCAGGCCAACGTGCCGTTCATTGCATCCACGACGCTGCAGATGCGGGAAGCGGCCAAGTCGGGCGCGCTCGACGGCTTCGTGCTGGAGTATCAAACCTATGTCAACACGGCGGAGCTAAAGGGAGCCTACGTATTCACCCCATTCGGCGCGCGGCATGACAGCCCGCTCTATGTGCTTGGCAACGTCTCCGTAACCAAGCTCGAGATCATCAAAAAATTCTCCGAATTCACGGCCCAGGCCAAATACCAGGAGACCGCCAAGGATAAGGGCTTCAACGGACTTGAAGATTATCAGCCCAAGCTTGACAAGGTCGAAGGCAGCGTCCTGATCGCGGCCCAGAAGGTATGGAAGGAAAAGAAAAACGGCAGCAAGCCAATCGCAGCGGTATTCGTTGCGGACGTCTCGGGCAGCATGGACGGCGAACCTCTGAACCGTCTCAAGGAATCGCTGATCAAGGGGCAGAAGTATTTAGGCCGGGATAACAGCATCGGCCTCGTGTCTTACTCAAGCAATGTTACGGTCAACCTGCCGATCGGCAAGTACGATACGAACCAGCAGTCGATGTTCGTCGGCGCGGTGGACAGCTTGCATGCCGGAGGCAACACCGCGACCTTCGACGGCGTCGTCGTGGCACTCAAGCTGCTGCAAGACTACGCGGCGGCCAACCCGAACGTAAAGCCGCTAATCTTCGTCCTCAGCGACGGAGAGACCAACGTCGGCCTCAAGCTCAAAGAGATTCGGAATCTCATCGAGTATTACAAGGTTCCGATCTACACGGTCGGCTACAACGCAGATATCGCGGCGCTTCAGGATATCTCAAGCATCAACGAAGCGGCCAGCATCAACGCGGATACGGACGATGTCGTCTACAAGCTCGGCAATTTGTTCAACGTTCAAATGTAAGTCATAGAACCTTGGGAGGGTGAGCGCGAGATGTCATTTACGATGGAAGTACCGAGCCAGGAAGAGATCAAAGTTGCGATTGAGGAGGAGGTCAAACCGGTACCCGAGGAGGTCGCCAAGCTTCGGCAGATGGCGGATGCCAATGTCCAGGCGATTATGTCGCTCGATATCGAGTCGCTCGACAAGCGCAAGGACATCCTCCAGTCGATCGACACGTTCGGCATGGGCACGATGCGTTCCTCTTCGGAGAAAAATCAGCTGTTGCAAATTACCGTAGGCAATTTGTCCAAGACGGGCGACGAAGGCGGTCAGGTCGCCAAGGGATTGGCGGAGCTGAACATTCAGCTTAAGGATCTCGACCCGAGCGCGGTCGACTTCGCCAAGCGCGGGCTGCTCGGCAAGCTGTTCAATCCGTTGCGGGCGTACTTCGCGAGATACGAGAAGGCCGATAACGTCATCTCCGACATTATCGTCTCGCTGGACAAAGGCAAGACGACGCTCAAGAACGACAATACGACGCTCGAGATCGAGCAGCAGGCGCTGCGCGACCTGACGAAGAAGCTGCAGAAGGAAATTGAGCTCGGCACGCTCATGGACGCTTCGATCGAGCAGCAGGTGGAAGCGGCGAAGGTGCGGAGCGAAGATCCCGACAAGATCCGTTTTATTACGGAGGAGGTCATGTTCCCGCTTCGCCAGCGGCTGATGGATTTGCAGCAGATGCAAGTCGTCAATCAACAGGGCATTATGGCGATCGAGGTTGTCGTCCGCAATAACAAGGAGCTGATTCGGGGGGTCGACCGCGCCAAGAACGTGACCGTATCGGCGCTCAAGATCGCCGTCATCGTCGCGAGCGCGCTCTATAATCAGAAGATCGTGCTCAAGAAGATCGAGCTGCTCAACCAGACGACGAACGAGCTGATCGCCGGGACGTCCCGGATGCTCAAGGATCAGGGCGCAGCGATTCACAGGCAATCGCTGGAGGCCAATATCTCGGTCGATACGATGAAGCAGGCGTTCACCGACGTGCTGTCGGCGCTTGATTCGATCAGCGCCTACAAGCAGGAGGCGCTCCCTAAGATGCGCGAGACGATCAATCAGTTCCGCGAGCTGGCTGATACCGGCGAAAAGCAGATCCAGCGTCTCGAGAGGGGCAACAAGCTGGGGCTGTAGAAGCCAGATTTTGCGAAGTAAGCAAACAGACAAAGCCTCTATTCCGTCAATCGGAATAAAGGCTTATCTTTTTTTCACGCTTTACTTAATATTGTCCTTTAATCACGAAGAACGAGCCCCGGATCGTTCCGGCCAGTTTAGACTTCTGCCTAGCAAACTTAAACTTCTTCTCTTCTAACTCCTTCGGGATTTCCATCCCCTCGGAAAGCTTGAAACCAACAGCCCGCTTCTTAGGATCGTCAACCGTATACATGACATTGATCGAAAGCCCATCCTCATAGAAGACATAGGTAAATTGGATGTTTTCCACCTGAAAACGCGACGTTTCTAAAGGCTTGGCCGCAAACACAATATCACGTTCTTCTTTCAAAATTCGGTTCGCATAGTCAAGGGTCTCCTGGCTTTCGCTAGCTGGTACGACCGTGAATTCAAGTTTGTATTTGGTCATAAAGTAACGGGCTTCATTCGCACGCAAACCGGCAAGCGCTTCTGCTACTGGCGAAGACTCTAAACCAATCGTAGATACATTTTTGAAATCAACGACATAAGACATGTCTATCCCTCTTTCCACAAATGATAAGATTCAAGAGTTTGTTATATCGACTAGTATTAGCAAAGTTGCGGAGTCAAAACCCTTCATTTTCCTTACACTTGCACGACTACCAAAGAAGCTGCAATTAAAGTAATAATTAAAGCCGGTACCGCTTGCCCAAAAGGATGCTTAACTCTGAAATGGGAAAGGAATGCCACCAACATCGTGAACCCAATCCAGATGCCCGCCCATACGGCTACTTCCCGATCCCAATAACCGATGACAAGCCCGGCTGCCCCGACGAGTTGAACAAGCCCGGTAACCATTCGAAACCATTGCGGCAGTCTAAGCGACTCAAACATTTCGACAAAATTCTTCGACCCCGCCAGCTTGCTTGCGCCGCCAAAAGCCATGGAGACGAGCAGAAAACTTTGTAAAACCACAAAAATGATATACATTAGTTTCTCCCTCCCATTGGGACTAGGCTACTATTTGTTCAAGCTTGCCGCACCAATTGCTCCAACCATACTTCGCTCCGTTGAGTGCTGGTTCATTCGAGATTCCGGTTTGTTCGAGATGAAGGTTAACCTTCCCGTTCCCTAAGTCCTGCAACGTCCAAGTGATCGTGTGCTTCTCGCCTCCGCTAGCCCATGTATAGGACACCCGGTTGGGTGCATCCACGATCAGCACTTCACCTTCAATAATGCCATCCCAATATTCGTTCGGCTGGGTGCGGAACTGGAAACAGTGTCCGACGACAGGTTGAAAATTGTTCTCCATTGGCTGACCAGTGTGAATGTTGGCAACCCACTTGGCAAGCTTGCTCGAATCGGTCAATGCGGTCCAAAGCTTCTCGATTGTTGTTGCGTACTCAAAATCCAGGGTTAATGTCAAACTCATTCGTCTTCCTCCTCCAATAATTGATTTAAGCGTAATAAATTTGAACTCCAGAACTTGTTGTAGAAAGCCACCCAATCTTGAATTTCTCTGAGTGGAGCGGCGTTTAGCCTAAATAGCGTTTCTCTGCCGGCTTTTCTGTCAAGGACCAGCCCGGCCTCTCTAAGTATGGTCAAATGCTTGGATACGGCTGTACGTCCCATCTGAAACTGTGCCGTTAATTCATGCAGCGGTATCTCTTTCGCTTCTGCTAACAGACGAATCAGTCGTCGCCTGGTTGGATCCGCAATCGCGTCGAACACATCCCGCAACCGGTTGTTCTCGCTCACAACACCCTCTCCTAAGCAGTTTGTTAGCTTTTCAATTAGACACCATTTGGTGACACTTTGATTATAGGACACCATTTGGTGTCGTGTCAACATCATTTTTTAAAATCGCGATTGGCTATAAAAACACCAATAAGGATGAGTGTCGCGCCGAGGTAACCGGTCAATCCTATGCTTTCCTTCAAGAAGATAAATGCAAATATGGCGGAAAAAATCGGTTCAAGGGAAAATAGAAACCCTACGCTTTCTGGTGTCGTGTATTTTTGTGCGACGGATTGCATCACGAAGCCATAGGCGCTACATATTAAGGCTAAGCCGAGTATTGCTCCCCAGTGTATTGGGGTAGATGGCAAGACAGGCTCTTCGAAAACAAAGGTGCATACGGTTGCCAAAAATGCAGCAAATCCAAGCTGTAAAATCCCCAATTGCAGTGCATCCACTTCTCGCACGAAGCGGTTCGAAACAATGATATGAATGGCGTAAAGCAATGCAGCAATCAGGCAATAAATGGCGCCAACGTCAATGGCAAACTGATCGCGAACAGTCAATAACAACAGCCCAAAGGATACGATCATAACGCCGAAAACGATTTTAGGTGCCGGAAACTTACGATTGAGGATCGCCTGTAGGATAGGGACCATGATTACAGTCGTGCTAGTTAGAAATCCCGCCGAGGTCGCGGAAGTATGCTCTACGCCATAGATCAACAAAACAAAAATTCCGAATAGTAAAGCACCGGCGATCGAGGAATATAGAAGCGCTTTAGCGCTAATCTTGACCATCTTGTTCATAAAGATGATTCCTGTAATCACAAATGCAATTCCACACCGTAAAGCCACCATGGTCGACGGAGGTATTCCATCAACCCCCAGCTTCATAAACAAATAGGATAGCCCCCATACCAAAGATACAGTGGCTAAGATTAAATTCGCTTGCTTTTGTGTCATCAGATTCACTAATCTCCCTGCTCGCATGTCTTGAATAACATCCTACACAGGCCTATGGTATAAGAGAAGCGAATATATATGATATTGAGGTTTAAGAAAACTTATATAACACAGGAGACATATGAAAAGGTCTAAATACGAAGTATTCTTAAAGGTCGTTGAATTCGGCAGTTTATCGCGGGCAGCGGAATACTGTAACTATAGTCAATCAGCAGTGAGTCAAATCATAACTTCCCTGGAGAATGAATTTGGTATCCGACTGCTGAATAGAAGCCATGCAGGGGTCTCAGCCACTTCGGACGGAGAGCAATTACTGCCCTATTTTCGAAAATTGAGCAATGCTCATCATGAACTTTCGGATAAGGTCTTTGAATTGCATGGGATAGAGAGCGGCCTTATCCGGATTGGCACCTTTTCCAGTATCTCCTCTCAACTGCTTTCCCCGCTCCTTAAAGACTTCAAAGAAAAACATCCAAACATCAAGTTTGAACTGCAACAGGGTGATTACCGTCGTATCGAAATGTGGATCGCCGATGGAACGGTGGATTTTGGATTTGTTAACTTACCTACATTAAATGATTTGGAGGTCATTCCGATCATTGAAGACCGGATGTTGGCTATTCTGCCTACTAACCATCCCTATGCAGATAAAGAGTCCGTACCCTTAAGCCTTTTTGAGCAAGAACCCGTTATCCTTCTAGATGAAGGGACCAAAAAGGGAGTTCTTGAAATGTTTCGCCTTAACGATATAAAAGCAAGAATCGAATACCGCCTGGATGATGACTATACCATTATGTCGATGGTGGAAAACGGGCTTGGGGTTAGCATCTTGGCTGAACTTATGTTAAAAAGAACGCAATATCGTATTGTCACCAAAGAAACATGTCCAAGTTTCTCGCGGAGTATTGGAGTAGCTATAAAGAATAAGAAGCAAGCTTCGATGGCTGTGAAGTGCTTTCTTGATTTCATTATAGATAACAAAGAAAACTATATTAGTCTTGTCAAATGAAACCAACTTGACACATCGATAAATTCCGATATGATAATGTGTATGGAACCCATTGAAGTTTTTAAAGCTCTGTCCAACGAGTCGAGATTGCAAATCTTGAATTGGTTGAAAGATCCGGAAAACCATTTTACGCCCCACGAAGGGACTGATATGAGGAAAATCGGGGTATGCGTTGGTCAAATCACGAATGCGCTGAAGATGACACAATCCACGACTTCCCAATATTTATCGATTCTCCAGCGCGCAGGTTTGATCACGGCGGAACGAATCGGGAAGTATACGTACTTCAAAAGAAACGAGGAAGCGATACGTGGGATGGGCGCATTTTTCAGTAACGAAATTTAATATTCGAACAAACTGAATGCTCTCCGGAGAATTCGGTTTGTTTTTAGTCAATCACATCGACAATTTGCAATGTATAGATTTATTAAACGAATCGATAATACAGATATAAATTGCACTAGGAGTGGTGAAATTGAAGACAAGCACATGGAAGGTTTATTTATTGGCCATTGTCAGTTTTTTGGTCGGGACATCCCAGTACGTCATTTCGGGCATTTTAGATAAGATTTCGGATACGCTAGGGATTTCTATTACAATGGCTGGACAGTTTGTGACCATTTATTCCTTGATATATGCCTTTTGCACCCCCGTATTGATGGCTTTGACGGCAACAATTGAGAGGCAAAAACTGCTTGTTGGCGCGTTGGGAATTTTCGTGGTTGCCAATGTGCTGTCTTTTGCTCTGCCGGGCTTCGGACCATTTTTGATTGCGCGCGTACTGATGGCTCTTGGCGCAGGAATGGTTGTGGTAACCGCACTGAATATCGCAGCGAAAATCGCGCCCGAAGGCAAGCAAGCCAGCTCGATTGCAACCGTAGTGATGGGCTTTACTGCATCATTAATTATTGGGGTTCCTCTTGGGCGCATGATCGCTGCGGCGTATGGCTGGAAATCGGTGTTCGGTTTCATTGCCGTCATGGGGCTTCTGGCTATATTTATTCTCTATAGAACGATTCCGCGGGTACAAGGGGACGCTCCCGTGCCGTTACTCAAGCAGCTTGCTTTTCTCAAAAGCAGGAAGGTGGCCCTTGGGCTCTCGATCACTTTCTTTTGGCTCGGCGGTTACTCTATTGCTTACACCTATATTTCTCCTTATCTTCTCCAGGTTGCGGGCTTAAATGAAAAATTGCTTAGCGGAGTCTTGTTGGCGTTCGGCGTGGCCAGCTTGATCGGCTCCAGATTCGGCGGCTACAGTACGGATAAATGGGGAGTTTCCTTCACGTTGACCGGAGGCATGCTCCTGCACATCGCGGCTTTGTTGTCATTATCCGCGGTCGTTGCTCTAACAGGCACTTGGGTACTCGTTATCGTCCTTGTATTATGGTCATTCGCAGCATGGTCGACCGGCCCTACTCAGCAATATAATTTGATTCGAATTGAGCCAAACTATTCGGGAATCATGCTCAGTCTCAACCAATCCACGATGCAATTAGCAATGGCGGCAGGAGCAGGAATCGGCGGTCTTGCCGTAGACCGGGTATCCTTGTCCTCGCTTCCGTGGTTCGGGACGGTCAGCGTGGCAATTGCAGTCGGAGCCGCTTTATTGTTGTTCTCACGGATCAGGCAAGAGACAAGAAAAGAAGACGTTCCGCATGCTTTGCCAGATTGATTCAGTCTGTTCTATCTTATTATGTTGCACAAAGACCACCGAATCCGGTGGTCTAGTTGCGAAGAAGCGATTCCGCCCATTAAATGATACTTCCGCCGTGAAACATACACTCGTATACTTTACGTTCCCCATAGAAAATTTCTTCGTACCCATTAAACCATTCGAATTTCCCCTGGATCATGCAGTGGTACGAATAATCGCCATTGCGATAATAGAGAGGACCACGATAAGGATACTCTTTGGGAACCAAGGATAAGGCATCCTTGAGAAAATCCCCATCGAATCCCTCAGAGACAATGCGCCCCACATAATTCATCGACCAGAATGGGGTATCCTCCAACCATAACGCTTCCTCGCCGGCGAATTTTTCACTGCCTAAATACGTGTCTATATATGCCAAAGGGCCTTCCGTATAAATCAAGTCATGAGATTTGGGTCTAGAGGATTCCGATTCGCTACTATTGCCTGCATAAGTGGCTTTTTTTGCCCTGCATAAAAAATCAATAGCAGTCTCATCTACCTGAATCTCATCCATGATCTGTTTAAATATGCAGGAATTATCTTCATTATCCTTAACCAAATGATCGATGCTCACCCGAAATAGATCACTAATCGCGATAAGGTTCAGCATATCCGGATACGAGTGTCCAAGCTCCCATTTGGCAACAGCTTGTCTCGATATGCCGATTAGATCCGCCAGTTTTTCCTGAGACATCAATTTTTGTTTGCGCAGCTGCTGTAGCTTATCCTGAAATTTCATTTCCTTCACCCCTTGAAATCAGGATAAACCAAGCACATTTTGTTTTCTACCAACCAAAGATAACAAGATGCCATCTGATGGTTGCATTTTAAGGATTTTGTGCGGAAAATGTATTCAGCAAACGCTGCCGTCCGCGGCTCTCGCGTTTCCTCTATCGATTCGTAGCTTATTGTTGAGGAGCCATGTTATTGTAAATGTTCGTCGCGTTGACCTTGCCCGAGCTGACGTCATCGGTCGTGAAGCCGGATACGATGTTGCCGACCTTAAACTCCTTCTGCAGCTGCTCCTCCGAGGGTGCGGCGGCCGTCGGGCCGTCGATGCCCATCTTCGTCTCCGGCGTCACCGTGACCCACAGGTCGCCCACCTTAAAGCTCTTGCCGTCTGCACTTACTTCGGAGATGACGCCGTCATTGTGCTCAAATGAATTGTACACCTCAGCACCTCCTTTCACTTTCAATACAACCGGACGCTCGATTATTTTTCATTTGGAGCGAGTTTTTTTAGAAAATAACCTCATCTCGGCTCTAGACGAACCGAGACTCGTAAAGGAATGCAGGTTTCCGACAGTAAAAAATCCCATCTCTTAAAGAGACGGGATGCCGCATGTTCTCGCTATTCCTGAACGATCTACTCCTTAGGTTTTTCAAATTCTTTTACTTCCATGACGTTCTTGTCAAACCGATACGCTACAGTGACATCTTTAATAATCGAAGTATTCTCGTATGCAAGGGAACCCTCAAACTCTAAAGTATCATTGTCAATCCACACGATATTATTTGCATAGCTATAATTTTCATGATCTGTGCGAATCCATGTATTTAATCCTTGCTGGGCGCCATATTTGACTCTTGCCGATTCAACTAGCTCCGGACTTACCATTCCCTCTTCGGCATTAATAATTTGAACGAACTCGCTTTTATTAGAGGATGTTACTATGGCAACTAACTTCTGATTGGGTGAAGGAATGATTTTCGTAATATACATAGATGGTGCGGAAAAACTGGAATATTGCTCAAGCACATTCTCTTTTATCCTCCAAAGGACATTTTGACTTCCATAGTCCGAATAGTTGTGAAACAGCGTAAATATTATACTTCCGTCTGCTAACTTAACAATATAAGGGCTCTGATAACTTTCTGACAGAATATCTATCGCGAAAGCGGCCGCATCGGCGATTTTACGATTGTCATTTTCCAAAAATGGCTGAAGTGCATTTAGTGCTTTTTCTCTCAGCGTCTGATCATTAAAGCATTCTACCAACCTATTGATAGCAGTATATACATGTTCATTATTGTCGCTTTTTAACGCTTGCAGGAATTTTTCCGCATCATATTGAGCAGCTGGTTGCAGTTCCATGTCATCAGCCGTTAAATAACGTATGTATGGCTCTGTATTTTGATTTTTATAATATTCTGTTGCAAATAGAACCGTAGAGGTCGAACTATAAAGGATAAGACACGCAACCAGAACAATCCACTTTTTAGAAATGCTTTTTTTCTTTGCCTCTACTCCACTCAGCCCGGCCGCATCAATTAAATTCTCATCGATTAATCCAATCTCCCTATACAACTCTTCTCTTTTCATTGGTTAACCCCCTCTTTGTCTAGATGAACTCTAAGTTTATTTCTTGTACGGAACAATATGGACTTCACTTTGCTGCCACTGATATTAAACCTCTTAGAAAGATGTTCTATTGAATCCGAATACCAGTACCTCCTAATAAATAAATTTCTTGCTTGCTCATCTATTGCATATAAAAATTGATTTATTAAGTTTGCGATCTCGCCTGCTTCATACTCTGTTTCTACAGTCTCCGGGGAAGCTAAACATCCTTCTAATTCGGTTAGAATGACTTCGAACTCGTAATTACGTTTTTTCGCAGTATTATAACCATGTTTATCAAGCGCAATATTACGCGTGATCCTCCCTAGAAATACAGAGAACTTCCTAGGCATATTAGGCGGTATTGCGTTCCATGCGGCTAAGTAGGTATCGTTCTCGCACTCTTCAACATCCGAATGATTGGAGAGAATATTTCTTGCGATTGCTTTGCAGTATGCCCCATATTTATTCTTAGTCTCTAAAAGGGCTTGCTGCGAACGCTGTAAATACAGGCGGACTATTCCTTGGTCTTCCATCCGGCATTCTCCTTCTGCAAATCTTTACTCTTATCTATATAGTAGGAAGTTCTTACAATTGGTTGCGCTTGTTCTATGAATTTTTTAATAAGCAGAAATCGGCGTGAACATTGTCTTCTTCGCTTTAACTGTAATTGTTGCTATTTGCCGTTTGTAAGGTATTTCAAGTGTAATAAACAAAAATGGCACCCACATGGGGTGCCATCTTCCTCTTTAACATGTTACCGTGCCAAGCTAAAGTCAGCCTGTATATTGTCATAGTACAATGTGGTCAATCCTTCGTATCCAGAATCCGTACCGATTACGAGGTAGGCTTCACCGTTCTCATTGGTTGTTACCTTAGTATCATATTTGAACGGCTTACGTTGATACCCTTCTTTATCTGAGTCCGGCTTGGAGATGTTACCGATCACCTGCATCTGTTTTCCGCCCTCGCTCTGATTTCCCGCATCGATGCTCATTCTATAGTAATCTTTAACGATAATCGGCTTAGGCTCAATATTGACTACCCCTGCCTTTACGAAGACAGACTCCGATCCTGATCCCCCTACGCCGAAGCTCCCTCCAGCTTCGTTCGTATATAGATCGAACAGCATGCTGACGTTATAGGTCGCATTGGGCTGAAGCCCTGATATTTTTTTGTACATGAACATAAATAAATCATCGCTTCGGTTCATTCCTTTGAGCTTGTAGCCATAGTTTTTAGTATTTCCGGGAAGAGGAAGAAGCTCTCTCTTATGTTCAAGCTCGTAAATCGTATTGTCACCCTCTGAAGGCAGGTCCGCAAATTCGCCAATCCAATTATCAGTCCCCTCGTCAAAGGAGGACTTGATTTTCAAAATCGGTGCGGCTTCCGATTTGGAAACAATGATTTTACCTAATGCCGGTTGCCATACGATGTTGCTGTGCAAGGCATCGGAAATGGCGCGCACGGGTACAAATGCATTTCCATCCAGCGATACGACCCGAGCCGGCATTCTGATATAGGAGCCGTCCTCTTTCCACAACCGATCGTCATTCAACTTGACCGAAAAGGCGGTTTTGCCAGTAGAAAGAGTGACTTTAGCTGTCTTTTGATCCCAGGTAATCGGTACTTTCAAACCTTCAGCTAACGATCGAATCGGAACCATCGAATTTCCGTTCGATAGGTAAGGAGCGTGTTTAAGTTGATGAGTCCCCTTATCGTCGGTGACCGTTTTTTTACCAAGCTGAAATGTAACAGAAGGCTCGCCTTTAGCCTGAATTGTTCCTGCGGGAATTGCCAACGCCGATGATACTAGTGCGATAGATGCGAACATCATTGCTTTTGACATTTTACTCATGATGAACTTCCTTTCTGAGATGCATATTAGAAAGACAACACTATTAACGGAAGGACATTCTATTTTGTTGCAGTACCGCTACTTGTGGCAAGGTTTACTAGTCGGTCACTATGACTTCTCCCACCATGCTCGGATGGGTGGAGCAATAGTACGTGTAAGTTCCCGTCTCCGCAAAGGTATAAGAAAATTCGGCATTAGGAAGGATGTTCGGACTATTGAATTTGTCCTGAAGGTCATATACCGTATGGATTTGCGTATCTTTGTTCACCCATTTGACAGTTTGCCCCTTCTTGATCGTCAGCTTCGCAGGCATGAAAGAAGTGGTGATAATGACGGTCAACGGATCGGTACTCGTTGGCTGATCCATACTGCCTGTGCCGCCATTCCCATTGGCCTCACCACTAGAGGTTCCATCGGTATGGGATTGGTGCGACGGCGCTGACGCTACACTCATCGCCCCCGTAAAGATAATCTCTCCCGTCTTGCTATCCTTACTGAGCTTTGCTCCTAATTGGTCGGCTATAAAACGTAGAGGCACCATTGTTGTTCCTTTGATCTCCTTGGGAGGAGCAAATAGGGAAACAAGCCGGCCGTTTACTTTAGACTGGCTGCTGTTCAGCCATAACTGAATCGTGGTTTTATCCGTTGTATAGATAATCGACTTCTCCTTTGGAAGCCATTTCACCTCTGCACCTAACATCTCCCCGATGAACCGAGCGGGGATATAGGTTGTTCCATTCAACACGACCGGTGAATTCGGAAGCCGCATGGACTCGCCGTTCACCATGACCGCATTACGCCCCTCTTTCAAACGAATGGTCATCAGCATGGGCGAAGAATCAGGTGTATTTTCCTTGACATCAATCATCGTGTGTAAGCCACCAGGATAAGCGCCGTTATTCGTATTGTCCACGATATTATGGCTGTGGAAGGGGAACATCCCCGATTGATCGAAGGTAACGAGAAGGTCATACCTCTCGCCAGGACCGATCAACACGGTATCTTTCGTCACTGGCTCGGGCAGCGGCCTGCCATCAGAAGCAATGATCTGGAAGTGATAGCCATGCATATGAAAGCTATGCGGCTCGTACCCCGAATTGATCAACCGAATGAGGACGGTCTCTCCGACTTCTCCATCAATATAACTCGTGGGGTCCTTTTCTGAATCCGGATAAGCTTTGCCGTTGATCGTCCAGTATTTAGGGTGGAAGTTCGTTCTGTCGTACGGTTTCCCTTCCTCCACCGCTTGGTGCCATACCGGATCGATTTCGTTTAACAGGAACACATAGTCTTTATCAAAGGACGGACCGCCCGTCCAAGCTTGATTGATGCCGTTTTTGGCTTTCACAATGAAAGCTCCATACATCCCCATTTGCAAATGTTCAATCGTATCTACATGGCAATGATAGAAAAAAGTGCCCGCATGCTTAGCCTTAAACTGGTATTTGAAGCTACCCCCGACTTGAATGGCCGGTGAAGTGTGCGGGACTCCGTCGTTCTGTTGGTCGGTATCCAATCCGTGAAAATGAATCGTATGGGCAAGCCGTTTAATTCCCGATTTCTTGGGACCGATGTTCGTAAGGATAATCTCCACCTGATCCCCTTCGTTCACTTCCAGCGCAGGGGCGGGAAAGGTTGCGCTCCCAGGCTCATTGGTTAAGCTGTATCCCCAAATATATAATTGGACACCATCGGGCAGCGTCATATAGCCATCGGTCGCATAGAGCTGAAATTTCTTTATCGTTGTGGGCTCGGCTGCTGCGGAGGACAAGGGAATAGCCAAAATAATCGTCATGGCGCATGCCGCCAGTAAAAGCTTTTTAATTCCACGCTGTAAAAAAGTATTGTTAATCATCGTATTCTTCCTCTCGAAGGGTAAAAATGAATAGAAAGGGAGCTGTTAGACTCCCTTTCCATAGTCATATGAAATTGATAAGCAGCAAGCTTTAATGCGTGTGACTAGAAGAAGCGGCAGCGGTTTGTGCACCGACCGTAACCGTTAAGGACTGGGTTGCTCCATTCCAAGTATAAGTTCCGCCTAGGCCGCGTACGATCTTTTCTGCAGAAACATACACTGTGCCTTTTAGTGTATACCCGGTCGTTATAGCCGATTTTCCGTTTACAGTGATGGTATACTTATTGGTTTTTTTGTCGAATGCGAACTTTCCGCCCAGAGATTTGGTGAAGGACCCCACTTCGACATTTAGGTCTTCATTATTCCATTGCGCGCCTGCGGAATTGGCAACTGCTTTGCCGTTTACGACTAGCTTGATTGCTCCCTTCGGAACAACGATTACGGTAGCCTTCATCAAGGAACCGGAATGCAGATAACATTCGTAAGTATAGGTTCCCGCCTTCGTAAACTTCAGATTATACGATTGCGCGTTCAGGAGTATACCCGAATTCGTAAAGCCGGTGCCGTTAAACTCTTTGCCGCCGGACGGAGGCATTAACTTAGGGTTGAACTCGCCTTTTTCCGTTAACATGTTCAGGTCGGCGGGTTTGTTAAAGGTAACCCAGTGGGGTTCATAAGGGCTGAGATTGGTCCAGGAAACCGAATCTCCTTCGCTTACGATAACCGTCTCAGGACTCATGCGGTTATGCGAGAACGTGGAGTTCTGCGAGCCAAGATCCACTTTATAGGTCAAAGAGCCATCCTTATTGATCGCATATTGGGCTTCACGAGGACCTTGCAGCATGCTCTCTTGGACCAGCAGATCATTTTCCTGTGCCTTTGCGGCTGCGGCTTGCTCTACTTTCGAGGGGATCGGCTGGCCCTGCGGCAACACGACTACCGTACCGGTCATCATCGGATGGAGTACGCAATAATAGGAATAAGCCCCGCTAGCGGTAAAGGTGACTTCATAGGATTGCTTGGGACCCAAAATGCCTGAATTCAATAGCGCCTTGCCATCCCAGCTTCCGCCACTTGGTGCGCTGGGAATCGCATGAGTTGGATCTTGAGGGGTAAGAGGCGATTGGCCGGCCAGGAAAGTTACGGTATGCGGGGTTCCGATAGCGCCGTTCGTGAAAACGACCTTGTCTCCTTCATGAACATAAACGACTTTCGGGAACATGGAATCTAGAGACGTAGCCGCGGTTTCTTTACCGACGGATACTTGCCAAGTTTCCGGTGTCGCTGCATCGGCGCCAAATACGGAGCTCATCAACATCAAAGCAGCGGCAAAAGTAAGAACCAATGCGAAAGCTGTTTTAGCCGTTTTCTTCATTTCGAATCTCCTTTAAGGTTTAATAATCATAAACACGAATAATACCAAGCCCATTCCCGACGCAACATAATACATCGAATTCGCTCTTGAGAGGATAGCCCTCTGCTCCTGCGGAAGTTCGACTTTGTTCAAGTTCGCGGCGTCGTACACCCATTGCGCGAGACGTTTTTGAGCCGGTGCCATAAAGCCGATAACGACGACTTGGATCAGGACGTAGAGCACAAGCGATCCCACCAACCATAGCTGCGTAATAGGACCGTAGTCGTTCAACGAGATGAGTAAAATACCTGATATTACCGCAATAGTACCCCCGATTTTCGGAAAAAAATCTAACCTCCCCGCCAACTTCATGGAGTGCCTCAATTGTTCCAACGTTTGGTTGTTTCTAAGCAGCACGTGTCCGAAAAACGTGGGACCAATTCCGATAAGCGCCGATAAAACATGGATCAACACTAACCACTTCATTACACAGTTTCCTCTATTCTAGAATACTTTGATTGGGTCACCTCTAAAGTATATATCCTGCTTTCGCCCATACTATTACCCGAACGTAGCAAAATAGTCGAAATCGGGTATACCATCTCCCCGCTAATAAATCTGTAACTTGAGTCATGCGAATTCCTTTATAAAAACTTAAATTCTCAAATTAGTTAACCTATATATGGGATTGTAGTAGAGTAATAGAGAAATCTAATGGAAGGTGATCTGGCTGATCATATCTACTATTGTGCTCGGGATCGGGCATATTACGGAGTTGAAATGACAATGCATGTTGTACAAAAAATTGAGCTTAATGAAAAAAAGCTAGTAGGCTATACGGTTACGGCTTCGTTAAATCGGGATCTGGAAGAGGGGCTCGTCCTACAATTACGCCAATCGCTTCTGGAGAAGCGTCACAAAATTGCGAATCAACTGGATTCCGAAGAGATGTTCCTGGTTCAAGTGTATACGGATGAAGAATGGACGCGCGACGTTCCATTCGAAAGTATCGTTGCGATAGAGGTAAGCGATCATGCCGATATTCCCGAAGACTTCATTCGCTACACGATTCCGTCTGGCTGCTATTTCCTGATTACGCATCGAGGACCCGAATCCGAAATTGGAGCGACCTATGATTTCATTCGCGAGCAGGGTATCGGCAGCACTCGGGCTATGGATGTCGAGCATTGGGTGAACGTAAGCAATCTTGATCGGGCAGAGAGCAAGATTAATATCTATATCCCCAAGGACGGGGCTGATTCATTGGTGGGTGGCCTATGAGAAAAACAAGACTTCATATCGTCTTCTTTTGACAATTTAATCGAGGAAAGACACACCGCTGTAGAAACTGTACTTAAAGCAGGTCACATCCCTGCTGGAATAGAGCAATTCTTCAAGGATAGTTAAAAGACGATTAAGAAATGGATCGATGAGTCTGATGTATATATCCTCATTCTCGGTGGATTCTATGGATCAATGCTTCCTGATGACTCAAAAAGTTTTACTCATTGGGAATAAGATCATGCTGGAGAAGTAGGCAAACCAAGATTCGCTCTTGTTTTAACGGATGAAGCATTAAGACAAAAGCCATCTTGCGGTCAAAAATATAAGCCTCTATTCCGCCCAACCGGAACAGAGGCTTATACTCTTTTCACGATAGTTTACGACTCTTCGGACGTAGCGCCCACGAGGCGATATTCAGTGCAGCATAGAAAAGCGGGAGGATAAAATTAAAACCATAATCACCGTAATCGTTAGCAAATGCATGAGATAAAGCCGCGCCCGTCATTAAGAAGAAGATGCCCGCGTAGGCCCATTCTTTAAGCCGAGGAAAACCCGGCACGATGATCGCAATGACTCCAAGCAATTTCCAACTCCCGAGAATGTTCGTGACGTATAATGGGAACCCAATATGGGTTACTAAGTCTACATTCCCCCCGTATCTCATGAGTTGCCCAATACCGCTCATCGTAATGGATATTACGAGCAGTATTGTGAATGTCCAATAAGCAATCATTTTTCCCCGGGGCCAGGCTACTATTTTCGCGGTTGTTTCCGTACGGATTGCGCTCATTTTGTTTCCTCCATTGGTTTCATATTGACGTTCTAAATCTTCCTAACAATAATCTCATAATAGGACACCTTTTGGTGTCGGTTTTATTATAGGACACCTTTTGGTGTCGCGTCAACAACATTTTCAAACTCTAACAGAAGGCAGTTCGCGCCGTCGGCGGAATTGGGAAGGATTCAGATCATGTCCAACAGGGACTGTAAGAAAAACGAAGGGATGAAGGCGTGTATAGGAAAGAGGAAATTCCGCCTACGGTTGTGCCGGAGACGGAATCTTGGGATGGAAGCTTGGCGGCGGTTTGTTCTTAAAATGCATGATACTTGGTTCGGAACCTTATCCATGCAGAAAGAATGAAGGGATACCTGAAATCCGGGCATTGCGAACCGAAATGCTATCGATAGCAGACGATCCATCGACAGCATTCTGATATACAATGCCAGGAAATCCTTTTGGACAGACCTTCACGTCCAGCGATTCGTATCCCTCATATGTTGTAATGCGAAAGCATTCGATGTCGCATTTTGTGCAATGCTAAATATCAAATAACCGTCTACCAATCAAGTTTGCAGTAACCGGCTCCTTACCGATTTCTCTTGACCATATAGACAATTGACCGATGTGATGGATTTCGTGGGCGATCACATGCCGCATCACTTCGCCGTATTTATGGGCTTCCCGTTCCCCTTCATCCGTGATATCAATCATAATGCGATCTTCCAGACTGTCATTCCAGTTATAAACAAACGGAGCGAGCTCCACGTGGCAACGGGCAGAAAAGTCTTGTATTTGCTGCAAGCTGGCCACTTCCGCGAATGGAGGGATTTCAATCGCTTTATTTTGAATTCCGCCGCATATCCAACCATACTCAGTTGCCACAATGTGATATAGCGTGGGGAGGATGTACCCGATACCTCCGATACGTCTTTTCATTAACTCTTCCTCGCTAACCGTCCTGCACCAGTCAAACCATTCTTTGCGAACTTGCCAGTTATACTCAAATAGTTTCAACATATCGGAGCCTCCTGTAATCAACGTATCTATAAATTGCCATCGAATGAGCCGATCGTCACTTTAACAGCCGGCTTTTGCAATCAACCCATATCTTCATACTGAAAACTCGTCCGGACCAAAACGTTCAATTAAACGACGGCATGCTAGTCTTGTTGCCGGGGAAATAAATATTCGAATCTTCTAATTGTTCCTGATAGATTTCAGTGACATTTTTCCCCAATTTATGCTACGGGGATTCGCGTTCTTTCGACAACGGCGTATTTTTATGATAGGAATTTATCCCTCATTGATAAAAATTATCCCTATTTAGTTCTTTTTTCCCCCTCTACAATGGAAAGTAATAACCAAAATTCAAATTTTTTGTCGAATTACTTAGGTCTTTCTACTCGGTTAATTGAACTTCTTAAAGGAGGTGGGGAGAGATCGCATTTAGTTTAGAGATTCAGTAAAGCGAATGAGGAGGTGTGCGATGTAATGGTACAATGCGGACGATCTATTCGGAAATGATGTATGATCTCGTCTTATTGCTTGTAGCTCTTATTCTATCTATGTTTACCACGATAGAATTCGGGCGCTCAAAGGGTAATTCCCCCGAGGAATCTCTTTGATTTTATATCATAAAGGAGAGTTTGGATGAATATTTTTGGTAATCATATCCCCAGGTCTATCAGAAAAATACTATGGAGTGCGTTCCTTAGTTTGGCTATTATTATTCCTACATTAGGTTTGTCCCCCACAGTACCGACTGCCCATGCCGCAGATGGAAATCTTGCATTGGAGCAGGTGGAAGTAGCAGACTCCCTTGAGTCGGAAGCATTTGCACCACTCAATGTGACGGGCAACGAAGCCGACGATCTCTCGCTCATGATCAGCCCTCTGGCAGTAACAGCTACCGGAAACAAAATTATTGCCTATATGGCAAGCTGGGTAACCTGGAACGCCAACAGCGTCAAGCCCGAGCAATTGACTCATATCAACTATGCCTTCTCCCTCATTAGAGGAGGCAAAGCTACCCTGAGCGCTCAGGACGGTAACAACCTCCGAACATTGACTGATTTAAAGTCGAAAAATCCTTCCCTTAAAGTGCTTCTATCCATTGGTGGTTGGGGAGCTGACGGCTTCTCCGACGCTGCTCTGACTGATTCCGCAAGAACAGTATTCGCAGACAGTGTCGTGAGCCTTATTACCACCCATAAGCTGGATGGCGTGGATCTCGACTGGGAATACCCGACGAGTAGCTCCGCCGGCATTAAAGCTAGACCCGAGGACAAGCAGAATTTCACATTGATGATCGCCAAATTGCGCGAGAAGCTAAATGCTCAGGGAGCTATCGATGGAAAAAGCTATTTAGTGACGATTGCCGCAGGAGCCAGCAACGGCTACCTCAATGGCATTGAAATCAATAAAGTCGCTCCGCTCCTCGACTGGATCAATCTGATGACCTATGATTTCCATGGAGGTTGGGATCGCTCGACCGGGCATCACACCAATCTGTACAGCCGGGACAACAGTGTAGATGCCGCCGTCCGATTATTCAAAAACAATGGTGTTCCGGCAAGTAAGCTCGTTGTGGGCGGTGCCTTCTACGGACGCGGCTGGACCGGTGTAGCGAACAACAACAATGGTCTTAATCAGCCTGTATCCGGCGGAGGCATCGAGGTTGATTACACGACGATTGCCAATCAATACTTGAACAGAAACGGTTATACCCGTTACTGGGATAACATAGCCCAAGCGCCTTATTTGTTCAATGGAAGCACTTATATTTCGTATGATGATCCGCAATCCTTAAAGCTCAAAACACAATATGTAAAAAATAACGAGCTAGGCGGCATCATGTTCTGGGAATACAGCAACGACCGCACCGGTGAACTGCTCGGGGCCATTTATAGCGAAATGAATGGCGGCGGTACAGGACCAGTTATAGGCACTCCTAGCACTCCTAGCAATGTTCGTGCAACGGCTGTTTCCTCTAACAGTATTACACTGGCTTGGACAGCCTCAACGGATACCGTTGGTGTATCCGGCTATGATGTCAACTATGAAGGGAAGGTACAGAGCGTCACAGGTACCTCCGCAACCATTAGCGGACTGAACCCTAATACGCAATATGTATTTACGGTTATCGCAAAAAATACTGCCGGTAGAGTATCGCCGGCGAGCGCACCGCTGACTGTATCGACAAGCGCGGCAGTGACAACTCCTAGCACTCCAAGTAATGTTCGTGCAACGGCTGTTTCCTCTAACAGTATTACTCTGGCTTGGACAGCCTCAACGGATACTGTTGGTGTATCCGGCTATGATATCAACTATGGCGGGAAGGTACAGAGCGTCACAGGTACCTCCGCAACCATTAGCGGACTGAACCCAAGTACGCAATATGTATTTACGGTTATCGCAAAAAATACTGCCGGCAGGGTATCGCCAGCGAGCGCGCCGCTGACTGTATCGACAAGCGCGGCAGCGACCAACGGGATGAAAGCCAGCGATTTTCTTAAGACCAACGGCACGGTAATTAGAAACAATTCCGGTACAGGCAGCGTGGTTACGTTGCGCGGCACCAACTTGGGTGGCTGGATGCTGCAGGAAAACTGGATGTCTCCGCTAGGCGTCAGGGATGAGTGGACTTTGCGCGAGACGCTCACTAATCGCTTTGGCGCTGCCAAGGCAGAGGAACTGATCCAGACGTATCAGAATGCCTGGATCACCACCAAAGATCTCGATCGCATCAAGGATATGGGGATGAATGTAATCCGTGTCCCTATTTTGTATCTAGAGCTGATGGATAAGTACGGAGAATGGCGCCCGGACGCTTGGAACAAGCTGGACTGGTTGGTCAAAGAAGCTGCTGACCGAGGTATTTACACCCTCCTTGACCTTCACGGAACGTTTGGAGCGCAAAATACCGCCGACAACTCCGGTGAGGTCAACTCCGATCCGCAGCTATGGAAAAACACAACCTATCAAGATCGTACCGTTCGATTATGGGAAGGAATTGCCGCCCATTACAAAGGCAATCCGGCCATCGCGGGTTATGATCTGCTGAACGATCCTGACCGTGTAGGCAAGCAGCAATTGAATCAATTTTACGATAGATTATACACGGCCATCCGGGCGATCGATCCTGATCACACCATTTATATGGAAGCAGCCTGGGATTGGAATCAACTCAACTCTCCTTCTCAATATGGCTGGACCAATGTCGTATATGAAATGCACTATTATGCGGCGCAAGGCAACGAGTCTACTAGTCGGACTGCGCAAAATAATCTGATCAATGGGGCGCTTCAAGGCATGCGCGATCATCAGAGGGATTGGGATGTGCCAATCTTTGTTGGAGGGTTCTGTCTATTTGATTTCAATGACCTGTGGGAAAAGTTCATGGACGAAATGAATACTTCCAACATTTCATGGACCAACTGGACCTACAAGGTTACCGCCAACTATGGCAACTGGGCCTATTTCAACAATAATACGAACCCAGTTCCTAACATCTACAACGACAGTGCAGACACGATTGCCTCCAAATGGAGCAAATTTAACACTGAGAACTTCAGAGCGAATACAACGCTCCAAAACCTGGTGAAAAAATACACCACGGCCCCTACGGGACCAGTTGTAAGCACCCCTAGCACTCCAAGCAATGTTCGTGCAACGGCTGTTTCCTCTAATAGTATTACACTGGCTTGGACAGCCTCAACGGATACTGTTGGTGTATCAGGCTATGATGTCAACTATGAAGGGAAGGTACAGAGCGTCACAGGTACCTCCGCAACCATTAGCGGACTGAACCCTAGTACGCAATATGTATTTACGGTTACCGCAAAAAATGCTGCCGGTAGAGTATCGCCGGCGAGCGCACCGCTGACTGTATCGACAAGCGCGGCAGTGCCTAGCACTCCAAGCAATGTTCGTGCAACGGCTATTTCCTCTAACAGTATTACACTGGCTTGGACAGCCTCAACGGATACTGTTGGTGTATCCGGCTATGATGTCAACTATGGCGGGAGGGTACAGAGCGTCACAGGTACCTCCGCAACCATTAGCGGACTGAACCCTAGTACGCAATATGTATTTACGGTTATCGCAAAAAATACTGCCGGCGGAGTATCGCCAGCGAGCGCACCGCTGACTGTGTCGACAAGCGCGGCAGCGACCAACGGGATGAAAGCCAGCGATTTTCTTAAGACCAACGGCACGGTAATTAGAAACAATTCCGGCACAGGCAGCGTGGTTAACTTGCGCGGCACCAACTTGGGTGGCTGGATGCTGCAGGAAGGCTGGATGTCTCCGCTGGGCGTCAAGGATGAGTGGACCTTGCGCGAGACGCTCACTAATCGCTTTGGCGCTGCCAAGGCAGAGGAACTGATCCAGACATATCAGAATGCCTGGCTCACCACAAAAGATCTCGATCGCATCAAAGATATGGGGATGAATGTAATCCGTGTCCCTATTTTGTATCTAGAGCTGATGGATAAGCAAGGGAACTGGCGCCCGGACGCTTGGAACAAGCTGGATTGGTTGGTCAAAGAAGCTGCTGACCGAGGTATTTACACCCTCCTGGACCTTCACGGAACATTTGGAGCGCAAAATACCTTCGACAACTCCGGCGAGGTCAACTCCGATCCACAGCTATGGAAAAACACAACCTATCAAGATCGTACCGTTCGATTATGGGAAGGAATTGCCGCCCATTACAAAGGCAATCCGGCCATCGCGGGTTATGATCTACTGAACGAGCCTGACCGTGTAGGTAAGCAGCAATTGAATCAATTTTACGACAGATTATACAAGGCCATTCGGGCGATCGATCCTGACCACACCATTTATATGGAAGCAGCCTGGGATTGGAATCAACTCAACTCTCCTTCTCAATATGGCTGGACCAATGTCGTATATGAAATGCACTATTATGCGATGCAAGGCAATGAGTCTTCCAGTTGGGCCGCACAAAATAATCTGATCAACGGAGCGCTTCAAGGCATGCGCAACCATCAGAGAGATTGGAATGTGCCAATCTTTGTTGGAGAGTTCTGTCTCTTTGATTTCAATGACCTGTGGGAAAAGTTCTTAAGCGAAATGAATGCTTCCAACATTTCATGGACCAACTGGACCTACAAGGTCACCGCCAACTATGGCAACTGGGGCTACTACAATAATAATACGAACCCGGTTCCTAACATCTACAACGACAGTGCAGACACGATTGCCTCCAAATGGAGCAAGTTTAACACTGAGAACTTCAGAGCGAATACAACGTTCCAAAACCTGGTGAAAAAATACACCTCGGCCACCACTCCACCGCCATCAGGTGCAAGATCTTATTTGGTAGCCCAAGCCAATCAAAAAATCGTTAGCGCTGATGATAGCGGAACTTCTCCACTGATAGCTAATCGCGATGCACCTGAAGACTGGGAGTTGTTCGAAATCATCAATAATAGCGACGGCACCATCTCGCTGAGATCCAAGAGCAACAACATGTACGTAGCTGCGGATCTCAATGAAGGGGCCAAGTTGATTGCCAGAAGCACCGTCATCCAACAATGGGAGAAATTCAGAAGAGTAACGCTGGCGGATGGCAATGTAGCACTCCTCGCGTTAGCCAACAATAAATACGTGACTGTGGATATGGATAACGACGGTGTTCTTGTTGCCAATCGAGACGCGGTCGGGGGAACTTCGGAAGCCTTCAGCATCAGACTAAGAACATGGTAAAACCTCATAGCTACTTCTGAAATAAATGAAGCAATGCCCCTTCCGAACTGGATGACCAGTTTTGGAAGGGGCATTTTATGTAATTGTTCCTGATAGATTTCGATTACATTTTTCTCCAATTTTTGCTATGGGGATTCGCGTTCTTTCGACAGCATCATATTTTATATGATAGGAATTTATCCCTTATTGTTAATAATTATCCCTATTTAGTTCATTTTTTCACTTCTACAATGGAAAGTGTCACCAAGTTTCGAATTTTTTGTCGAATAACCAATCTTTTTGGTCTTTCTGCTTGGTTAGTCGAATTTCTTAAAGGAGGTGAGAGAGGGCTAGCATTTAGTTTACAGCAGATATTCAGTAAATCAAATGAGGAGAGGTATTTGATGTAACGTTACACCGCGGACTATCCATTCAGAAATGATGTATGATCTCGTCTTATTGCTTGTAGCTCTTATTCTATCTATGTTTACCACGATAGAATTCGGGCGCTCAAAGGGTAATTCCCCCGAGGAATCTCTTTGATTTTATATCATAAAGGAGAGTTTGGATGAATATTTTTGGTAATCATATCCCCAGGTCTATCAGAAAAATACTATGGAGTGCGTTCCTTAGTTTGGCTATTATTATTCCTACATTAGGTTTGTCCCCCACAGTACCGACTGCCCATGCCGCAGATGGAAATCTTGCATTGGAGCAGGTGGAAGTAGCAGACTCCCTTAAG
>NZ_VNJJ01000006.1:238901-392155 GCF_007786475.1 Cohnella terricola
ATGGAGTGCGTTCCTTAGTTTGGCTATTATTATTCCTACATTAGGTTTGTCCCCCACAGTACCGACTGCCCATGCCGCAGATGGAAATCTTGCATTGGAGCAGGTGGAAGTAGCAGACTCCCTTAAGTCGGAAGCATTTGCACCATTCAATGTGATGGACATTCAGGATCAAGCCATTTGTACTGAAGCCGAATGGGATGCAAGCAGTATATATGTAGGCGGGCAACACGTTGTTTATAATGGAAATGTGTATGAAGCCAAATGGTGGACGCAAGGCGACAGGCCGGATCAGTCCGGGCCATGGGATGTTTGGAAGGTGATCGGACCTTGCAGCACCGCAACCGACAATGTCTCGCCTGAGAGCAGCCCTCTGGCAGTAACAGCTACCGGAAACAAAATTATTGCCTATATGGCAGGCTGGGTAACCTGGAACGCCAACAGCGTCAAGCCCGAGCAATTGACTCATATCAACTATGCCTTCTCCCTAATTAGGGGAGGCAAAGCTACCCTGAGCGCTCAGGACGGTAACAATCTCAGAACATTGACTGATTTAAAGTCGAAAAATCCTTCCCTTAAAGTGCTTCTATCCATTGGTGGCTGGGGAGCTGACGGCTTCTCCGACGCTGCTCTGACTGATTCCGCAAGAACAGTATTCGCAGACAGTGTCGTGAGCCTTATCACCGCCCATAGGCTGGATGGCGTGGATCTCGACTGGGAATACCCGACGAATAGCTCCGCCGGCATTAAAGCTAGACCCGAGGACAAGCAGAACTTCACATTGATGATCGCCAAATTGCGCGAGAAGCTAAACGCTCAGGGAGCTATCGATGGAAAAAGCTATTTAGTGACGATTGCCGCAGGAGCCAGCAACGGCTATCTCAATGGCATTGAAATCAATAAAGTCACTCCACTTCTCGACTGGATCAATCTGATGACCTATGATTTCCATGGAGGTTGGGATCGCTCGACCGGGCATCACACCAATCTGTACAGCCGGGACAACAGTGTGGATGCCGCCGTTAAACTTTTCAAGAACAATGGTGTTCCGGCTAATAAGCTCGTTGTGGGCGGCGCCTTCTACGGACGCGGCTGGACCGGTGTAACGAACAGCAATAATGGTCTTAATCAGCCCGTATCCGGTGGAGGCATCGAGGTTGATTACACGACGATTGCCAATCAATACTTGAACAAAAACGGTTATACCCGATACTGGGATAACGTAGCTCAAGCACCTTATTTGTTCAATGGAAGCACTTTTATTACGTATGATGATCCGCAATCCTTAAAGCTCAAAACACAATATGTAAAAAATAACGAGCTAGGCGGCATCATGTTCTGGGAATACAGCAACGATCGCACCGGTGAACTGCTGGGAGCCATTTATAGCGAAATGAATGGCGGCGGTACAGGACCAGTTATAGGCACTCCTAGCACTCCAAGCAATGTTCGTGCAACGGCTGTTTCTGCTAACAGTATTACTCTGACTTGGACAGCCTCAACGGATACTGTTGGTGTATCCGGCTATGATGTCAACTATAGCGGGAGGGTACAGAGCGTCACAGGTACCTCCGCAACCATTAACGGACTGAACCCTAATACGCAGTATGTATTTACCGTTACTGCAAAAAATACTGCCGGTAGAGTATCGCCAGCGAGCGCACCGCTAACTGTATCGACAAGCGCGGCAGTGACCAATGGTATGAAAGCCAGCGATTTTCTTAAGACCAACGGCACGGTAATTAGAAACAATTCCGGTACAGGCAGCGTGGTTAACTTGCGCGGCACCAACTTGGGTGGCTGGATGCTGCAGGAAGGCTGGATGTCTCCGCTAGGCGTCAAGGATGAGTGGACTTTGCGCGAGACGCTCACGAATCGCTTTGGCGCTGCTAAAGCAGAGGAACTGATCAAGACGTATCAGAATGCCTGGCTCACCACCAAAGATCTCGATCGCATCAAGGATATGGGGATGAATGTAATCCGTGTCCCTATTTTGTATCTAGAGCTGATGGACAAGTACGGCAACTGGCGCCCGGACGCCTGGAACAAGCTGGATTGGCTGGTCAAAGAAGCTGCTGACCGTGGTATTTACACCCTCCTCGACCTTCACGGAACGTTTGGAGCGCAAAATACCTTCGACAACTCCGGCGAGGTGAACTCCGATCCACAGCTATGGAAAAACACAACCTATCAAGATCGTACCGTTCGACTATGGGAAGGAATTGCTACCCATTTCAAAGGCAACCCGGCCATCGCGGGTTATGATCTACTGAACGAGCCTGACCGTGTAGGTAAGCAGCAATTGAATCAATTTTACGACAGATTATACAAGGCCATTCGGGCGATCGATCCTGATCACACCATTTATATGGAAGCGGCCTGGGATTGGAATCAACTCAGTGCTCCTTCTCAATATGGCTGGACCAATGTCGTCTATGAAATGCACTATTATGCGATGCAAGGCAATGAGGCGTCCAGTTGGACCGCGCAAAATAATCTGATTAACGGCGCGCTTCAAGGCATGCGCAACCATCAGAGAGATTGGAATGTGCCAATCTTTGTCGGGGAGTTCTGCCTCTTTGATTTCAATGACCTGTGGGAAAGGTTCCTGGGTGAAATGAATGCTTCCAACATTTCATGGACCAACTGGACCTACAAGGTCACCGCCAACTATGGCAACTGGGGCTATTACAATAATAATACGAACCCGGTTCCTAACATCAACACCGACAGTGCAGACACGATTGCCTCCAAATGGAGCAAGTTTAACACTGAGAACTTCAGAGCGAATACAACGTTCCAAAACCTGGTGAAAAAATACACCTCGGCCACCACTCCACCGCAATCAGGTGCAACATATTCTTATTTGGTGGCTCAGGCCAATCAAAAAATCGTTAGTGCTGACAATAACGGAACTTCTCCACTGGTTGCTAATCGCGATGCAGCCGAGGACTGGGAGTTGTTTGAAATCATCAATAATAGCGACGGCACCATCTCGTTGAAATCCAAGAGCAACAACAAATACGTAGCTGCGGATCTCAATGAAGGGGCTAAGTTGATTGCCAGAAGCGATACCATCCAGCAATGGGAGAAATTCAGAAGAGTAACGCTGGCGGATGGCAATGTAGCACTACAGGCGTTAGCCAACAATAAATACGTGACTGCAGATATGAATAACGGCGGTGTTCTTGTTGCCAATCGGGACGCGGTCGGGGGAGCTTGGGAAGCCTTCAGCATCAAAACAAGAACAAGATAAAACCTCATAACTACTTCTGAAATAATGAAGCAATGCCCCTTCCGAACTGGATGACCAGTTTTGGAAGGGGCATTTTATGAGTACATTAATCCTGCCCTTTATACGGCTGACATCAGCCATCATGAGCAGGTTTCATTATTGAAGCTTGCCTTCGCGCAACAATTCAACGGACTTCTCAATACGTCGCTGCCTGGTTTCGGCGCTTTTAGCACCCTCAATATTCAATACGAACCGGCGTTTGTTGCTATAAGACAAGCCATCAAAAAACTGCCGGGCCTCCGCATAACGGTCCAATGCCTGGGCAAAATCATCCGGGACACTTACTTCGCGCGGCGTATTGTCCAGCTCGATTTCAACCTCGATGTCATCCCCAGCCTGAATGCCTGCTCCTTCGCGATTCTCCTTGCTGACCGGCAGCATAAATTTACCGCCCATCGACCCAATCGTGCTGTGATAGGTGAATGGGCCGATTGTCACCTTAACAGCCGGCTTCCTCCCCCCTCCAAGTGCCTCCACAATTTCGTCCGGGACTTCAATTCCGGTAGCTGTTTTCTTACTGAGTTGAAGCGTCGTTCTAAATTTCATGAAGCACTCCTCCTCGGATTCGTTTTCAGAATTCACAGTATCCATGTCGTCTATTATTACTACGTCGTTCGTCCAAATCCTTCATTCCCTTTAGCCTCTTCGTTCGAAGTAGTGGATCGGACGGATCTCAATCCCCCATCCAAACTGCTCGCCCGCACCCACCTGTACAGACGGATGTAAGGAGGCGATCTGAATTGCTTCCTCCATGTCTCGTGCTTCTATGAGAAAAGCGCTGCCAATTATCTCCTTCGTTTCAATAAAAGGACCGTCCACTACCTTCACCTTCCCATTCACCCGCCGCACACTTTTCGCTTCAGAGGCGAGACCTGCATCTATTATCACTTGACCGCTTTTGTAGAGTTCCTCTAGGTGAGGCTGACATTGGAGCATAACATCGTCGATCTCTTCCTTGGGACGAGCATCCATTTTCGCTGAATCCAAGTAACCCAGACATAAGAATTTCATTGTTAATTTCTCCTTTGACGTTAGATTGAAGCATCCATTTTTGCCTCTATTTAATCAACGAACGATATACAACTAAATCGACATACCTTTAAAAGAAATTTCAAAAAAGTAATTTGTTTCTTCTATAGAAGAGGAATAAAGAGTAGAAAGCAAGAACAATATTGACCAAGACAAACAACTGAAGCCATATTGGAGATATTTCTTGGGTATGAACGCCATACTCCCCTGTTGAAAAATATTCGATACCATCCAGTATGATGTGGAGTACGATGACAGGGATTAAGCTATTATTGCGCAATCTCATTGCGGATAACATGACCCCGGCTGCGAATGTCCAGATCGTTTGATAGATGGCAAAGGTTACGTCGCCACCGACAAAAGCATTGGATAAATGTGCAAGGGCAAACATTGCACTCGGAACAAAGATAGCAACCCACTGGCCCCATTTCATGAAGCCGCGAAGCAAGATTCCTCTAAACAAAACTTCTTCATTAATCGCAACCCCAATGGCAGCAATGACAAGAACAAGATTTTGTGCAAATCCCCAAGACTGTATGCCGTTTTCTAATAGAACTAATAATGGAAGGGTTAGCAAAGGGGTTATTAGGAGCCATTCCTTCAAGGAAGCTGGCTTTCTTAGGCCAACTTCATCAGCGGTATTTGTCCAGTACACAAGACTTACTACAACACTTGCGTAAACAACCATAAGCAGCCAACCGAGATCTTCTTGAATGGACAATTCTGGTTGTAAAAGCTGGACGAGTGCAGTGGTACCTAACCCTGCAATACGACTGGCGATCAGAGTGAAAATGGCGAACAGGAGGGGGTGGCTCCTTAAGAAGGTTTGTATTTTTACGAGTGCTTTCATTGTATCAATCTCCTCATTTTATCGTTTCGGAATACCCTTATTATGCAGCAAATCTGGTAATACCCCCCAGTGCCTGTGGTAAGGGTTTAATCATCAAGTCATATATGACTTGACTATTACTGAATTGAGTCTGTGAATCCATGTCATTATTAGATATGATGAAAGCATGAAGGGCACGAAAGGGGAGCCCCATCGGCATGCCTACCGCCACGCACAATCACTGGGGATTGAAAGCGTTATTCTACACAAGAATCATCTGGGTGCTGCTTCATCTCTTCTTATTGGGATATGAGTATAAAGCTCAGGATTGGAGTTGGTACGTTCTACTCTTATCATGCTTAATCGTTGGGGCGATCCCGCAACTGATATGGATAAGGACGGCGCAAAAATCGTCTTGGGTGTATCCGGTTACGGAGCTTATACTGAGCGGGCTTTTTCTTATTATTGGATCCTATGCGATAGGGGGATATTTCCCGTATCTTGCGATTCCAGCGATGTGTGCTGCTGCTACCACCCATTCGGTAAGACTCCGTATCCCTTTATGGATATGGTTTTCAATCGTTCCAGCTATCGCAATGGCAATTGTTCTTCCGCTATCCTCCTTTAACATCTCTATTATTGAAGGTTTTTTCTTCTTTGCACTTGGATTTGGAATTTGGAAATTCCTTGATACGCAGCGGAAAATGCAGCAGCTCCTTGATGAGAATGAACGGCAGCGGCAAGTGCTCGAACAATATGCGAAACAAGTCGAGACAATTACGCTGCTAGAAGAGCGAAACCGACTAGCTCGGGAACTGCACGATACTGTAGGACATACTTTGACCTCAGTAATTATGGGTCTCGATGCCGTCTCTTACTTAATTACGGATGCTTCAGAAGAAGCTGTCGTAAGCATTAATCAGCTTAGAGTAGTGAGCAGGAAGGGTCTTGATGAGATGAGGAAACAAATTCATCATATCGCCCCTGAGAGAGAGGGAGAGACACTTTCAGCTCAGCTCAGGAGAATTGCCACTGATTTTGCTGTTCACACGGATACAAGCATTGAGTTTGAAGCCGATGAAACCGACATTGCGGTTCCATTACCGGTAACGATGTCACTTGTCAGGTGTCTGCAGGAATCTCTGACGAATGCGAAGCGCCACGGAGGTGCAACACAAATCCATATCTCCCTCACAGTTCTGCCAGAGCTGCTTACATTAACCATTCATGATAATGGCTGCGGCATGGAAGAAATTCACTACGGATTCGGTCTATCTGTGATGCAAGAGAGAATCGAAGCGTATCAAGGTGAATTACTCGTGAGGTCGAATAAGAACAGCGGTACTACCGTACTTTGTAAGTTGCCACTTAAGAATAGAAAAGGTGGTCAATCATGATAAAAGTATTAATCGCAGACGATCAGGATTTAATTCGAGGCAGCTTGCGGATTGTATTGCGGGGAGAGAAAGACATTGATGTTGTCGCTTTGGCATCTAACGGTGCCGAAGCCATTGAGCTATGCAAACAGCACGAACCAAATGTTGTCTTAATGGACATCCACATGCCTGAGATGGATGGGGTGGAGGCAACACGACATATTAAGAAGCTCTATCCTAATATACGCGTTGTTATGCTTACAACGTTTCATGATATGGATTATGTCAGGGAGGCGCTTGCAGCCGGGGCTGTGGGATACTTGCTTAAGGCTATGCAACCTGAAGATTTAGCAGTTAGCATTCGCTTGGTGAATAATGGCGAGACTTTGATCCCTCAGGAAATCGCAAAGATCATGGTGGCTGAATGGACAAGCGGGGTCATTTCTTCTAAGCGAATGAAAGAAAAAGAGAAAAAGCCTCGCTACGGACTGACAGTAAGGGAGTTAGACGTTTTGCGATTGCTCGTAAATGGGAAGGATAACCGCGAAATTGCACGAGATTTGTTTTTGTCAGAGGGAACCGTTAAAAATTATATCTCTACTATATATTCGAAGCTCAGTGTATCCGAACGAATTCACGCAATTCTTAAAGCGCAAGAAGAGAATCTGCTAGAGTTCTAAAGATGCAACGGCAAGTTTTCGGAAAAAACCAGGGGTACTCCATCGAGTACCCCTGGTTATTTTGAATGAATATCGTCGAAGTTCGCCAGAAGGCGCTTCTCTAATCCTTTTTCGTCTGTTGTTAGTTCCTGCATGATCGGAATGCTCATATCGGTATTTGGATTATATTTAAGGCCCCAGTGCATAATGGCAAATACAACCGGAAAAAGATCCAGTGCCTTTTGTGTTGGCCGATACATCGTTTGTGCGCGGTTAGACTCGCCTTCAATCTTGACGAGTAGACCTGTTTCTACGAGAGATTGGAGCCGTGCGCTTAAAATATTGGTTGAGATGTGCTCGCGTGAAGCCAGAAACTCACGGTAATACCGCTTGTTATGGATAAGGACGTCGCGAAGTATGACTAGGCTCCATGGATCGCCCCATATGTCGAGCGCATATACGATTGGACAAACTGTGGAAGTTCGCTTTTTCATGTGTATGATTTTACTATCCGCGCTTGCATAATGCAAGTTTCGTACTTGCATTGTGCAAGTACAAACTTTATACTCAGAATACAGCAAAAAAATTTTGAGAGGAGATCAATTGCATGGATCAAAGCTTCAGTACTTCTTTTACGGTAGATCAAGGCCCCAATGAAGTTTTCGCCGCCATCAATAACGTCCGCGAATGGTGGTCGGAGGAAATTGAGGGCAGTACCGCGGAACTCGGTGAATTCAAGTACCATTACCGAGATGTTCACCGCTGTACCATCCAAATCACTCAACTTGTTCCAGGTCAAAAGGTTGTTTGGCACGTTATCGACAACTACTTTAGTTTCGTAGAGGACAAGAACGAGTGGAAGGAAACCAACATTGTCTTTGAAATCTCCAAGAAGGGTGACAAAACAGAAATTCGCTTTACGCATGTAGGCCTCGTCCCCACTTACGAATGTTACAGTGTCTGCTCAGACGCTTGGGGCACCTACATAAACGGGAGCCTGCATGACTTAATTGCCAAGGGTAAAGGCCAACCCAACCAAAACGAGCAAATTGCAAATAAACACGGCATAGAGAATGCTTAAAGGTTGAGCCCCTATTTATGATGCGGTTCTCCGTAACATAAATAGGGGCAAATCAATGTCACCATTAGGCATTCGACAACTCACCCTCAAGAAACTTCATGAGGTGCAATTCAGGCCGCGCGAGGAACTCTATGAAGCTGCATAAATCAGCATAAACCTGGTGCTCCACATCATAACAACCTATTAAACCCTTTGACTTCGGATTCCAAACCAGCTGCAGGCCAGAGTAATTATCGATATCGGCTGAAAGACGCAGTAGCTTTTGTCTACCCACTTTCATCTCAATCGTATCGGTCAATGCGAAAAAGTCGATATACCTGATTTCATATTCATTTTGCGCTAGCTCAAGGCGCAGCTTGTCTCCAGTAAGAAAGCTGACCATTTCATCGGTTAATTTATATTTTTTAAGCTCAAGCTTCTTATTTTCCGCATTATGGAAGTCAGCCGGTTCCAGTGATCTCAAATAGTCAGCCAAGGCTGTATTCTTATTGCTAACCGCAATCGTATACGGCCGCTCGCCGTCCTTTTCCGCTAACGTAACGTCCGCGCCATGTTCAACTAAAAATTTAACCATGGCCATAACACCCATACGTGCAGCCACGGTTAATGGAGTCGCTTGATAAGGATAGACCATGTCCGGTTGATTATAATTGATGTCCACCCCCTGATTGAGCAAATACGTGAGTGTTTTATAATCATGGTCTGATACGGCTTGACGCAATACGGCACCGCCATGCAGCTTGATATCTAATCCCAGCTCATGAATAAGCGGAATATTGTTTTTGTTGCCATAGTAGGCCTGTGAATATGCACCCGACCCCGTTTGATTGAGCTTGTCCATCTCGGCTCCTTGCGCTACAACGTAGCGAACGATGTTCTCCTTGCAATAACGAACAGCCCGTAAAAAAGCTGGATTATGATGGACATTCAGGTTGGCACCGTGCTCGACCAACAGCTTTACAACCTCCGATTGCTGCGATACAAGCGCCAGATCCAACGGACTAATTGTGATATGCTTGCTAAGGACGATACCCTCTTCAATATCCCATCCTGCAGCAATTGCAGCATGCAAAGCCGGAATATTACCTTTGTAAATATGCATCGCGCTTTCCGGCAGTTCCTCGAATCTCCCGATATCTTTCAGGACGATCATCCAAAACACTCCTTATTGCTACTTGATTTGCTCGAAAACTCGTTTTACTTTTGGCGCCACGTAGCGGCTGCCCCCACGACCTTGTACGTTCTCGATCATCATAGAGATCAGCAGTTGCGGGTCATCCGCGTTAAAACCGACGAACCAGCCGTTTTCCTGGCCTTCTGTGCCCTTGCTCGCTTTCAGCTCCGCAGTGCCCGTCTTGCCAGCGATTGAAGCGCCGGCAATATAGGCGCCATGCCCGACGCCTTCCGGACTCGCCACCGCCTTCACGAGATCGGCTTTGACTCGTTCCGCCGTATCCGCCGACATCGCTTGCTCCTTCCACAGCTTTCCCGCAAAAGCCGAATCGGCCTCCGACAACTGCGGATAGGCGATATTTCCGCCATTGGCAAGCGCGGAGTAGGCGAAGGCGACATGCAGCGTCGTCATTGCCACCTGTCCTTGTCCGTAGCCGGAATCGGCAAGCTGAATATCCCCGGACGGCGCACCTCCGCCGCCTGCAAGCTGCGAAGCACTGAGCGGATAGGAGAGCGGAAGTGGTTCGCCTATCCCGAATCGTGCCGCGCCTGCGGCGAATTGCTTTTTACCGATTGCCAGCGCCGTCTGAGCGAAGTAGATATTGTCAGAATAGACCAACGCCTGCGACAGATCGACCGGATTCACGTCGTGCACCCGCTTCACGTAATACTTGCCCCAGGAACTGTCTTTCTTCCAGGTCAATCCGGAAATCTCCTTCGCCCGGTCCGGATCAAGAGCACCGCTGTCGATTCCAATCGCTGCCGTTATGACCTTAAAGGACGAGCCTGGCGCATACGTCCGAGAGAAACGGTTCAGGAAAGGATGACGCGGATCTTCATTCCATTGCTGGTATTGCTCCTTGGACACACCCTGTACGAAAGCGTTCGGATCGTACGACGGGCTGCTGAGCAGTGCCAGCACTTCGCCAGTCACGGGCTGGATCGCCGCAACGGAAGCTTCATCGGCCTTTACTTCCTCATAGATTGCTTGCTGCAACGCCGAATCGATCGTCAACTTGTACGTCGCACCGTCGATGGCATCCTGCCCCGCGACCACGGATTTTCGCACGCCTGATCTATCAACAATAACAGCTGCTTTGCCTGACGTACCACGCAATTGCGTCTCAAGCGTAAGCTCCAGCCCCGCCTTGCCGATCATATCGCCCGCCTTGTAGCCCTGAGCTTCGCGCATCTTCAGCTCATCGGCGTTGATCTCCCCGATATAGCCGATCAGATGAGCCGCCACTTCGCCGAGTGGATAGCGCCGCACCATAACCTTCTGAGCAGAAACCCCCGGAAGCGCGACGAGTTCGTCCTTCACCGCATCATCGACCACTACGGCGATCGGAACGAACAGATTCGGTTTCACCCATGACGCACCAAGCTTACGGTCAATATCTTGTACGGCCATGCCGAGCTTCTTTGCCATCGATGCTTTAACCGTATCGGCCGAGTCCCCAAGCTTGCTCGGCACAATGCCGAGTTGCGCCGCCTCGACGTTGACCGCCAGCGGATTGCCGTTGCGATCGACAATCTCGCCGCGTACCGCCTGAGTTTTCTCGATTCGCACCGTATCCCCTTCTTCCATGCCGGGGAAAATATACGAAGGATTCCAATCGATCAACCAGGACGTTACGCCGTCCTCCACCGTCTTTCTGACCCGGCCCTGGTTGTTGAATGAGATGGATCCTTCCGCCGTATCCATAGTGACGTGATATGTGAACCCCTTAACAGCAGTTCCTGCCCCAGTAACCGCCGTACCTTCCGTACCCGCTCCATCCGACGTCTGATGTTCGGCCGGAAGCGCCGTTACGACCAGATTGGACACCTCAAGCGCATCGTAGATCTTCTGATACCGCTTGACGAACTGCTCTTCCGTCAGATCTTTCTTCACGAAAGGCGAAAGCAGCGCATACATCCCCTCATAATCAAGCCGTTCCCACGCTGACAGATACGCGGTTACGCCTCCCGACGAATCCGGCGCGTTCGAAGGGTCCGGAGAAGGAACGTCCGTAGACTTTTCCGAAGCTGAAGGTTCCGGAGACGATTTGCCGAAGAAATCGGAACAGCCTCCGAGCAGGAATGGGAGCAGCAGAACGATAATCGCCACCAAGCGAACGCTGGACTGTCCTTTCATCTGGATTGACCTCCTCGATATACCAAAATCACCGACTTGTAAACACAACGCTTATTGTTTATACCGCGATCATCGTTCGATGTTTCTGCTTTTTCCATTTTTACTTTTCCCGATGAGCTTACGTTTCGTAAAACTGATTAATCGGGCTTAATTTTTCTCAATTCGAGCGAGGTCAGGGTTTCGTCATTCCAGGCTCCGGACAAATCACGGTTAGACCCTAACCATAAGTCGCTGTAGCGCTCCATGATAAGCACGTCTCCGCATCGGTAGAACGAATGAGTAGGTCCCTCTTCTTTGGCGCCGGTATAATACCCGTTAAGCCACACGTCTTCAAGCGGCATATTGAACAACACCTGTATTTGATCCACTGTTCCTTCTATTACGTACAGATGCTTGCAGCCAAAAACAACCTCCTGCAAACAAAAGCTTTTCAGAAAATGATATAAGGAGTCATTTACGAGGATATGTCCTTCCGCATTGTCATCCCACAGCAAGCGCTCGTCGCAGTAGACTGGAGAACCGTCGTTGCCCGCTTCCGCTTGACACGTCCAGTTGGTTTGGTTTTCCTCTAGAAACGTAATCCTATCCGCATGTCTCCTCAACCTCTCCACCGAATAGAGACAATCCTGCTGTTGAAAGATTTCAGGAGAGTTCTCGAGGTGATCGTCCGAACCCGCTTTCCATCGGCCTGCAAAAGCATATAATTCACGCAACGCCTTAGGCAGATCTGCCGGGAGCTCGCCCACCGGCACGCCGTAGGAGCTATCGTATTTACCATACCAACTGATTAGAAACTCCTTTAGATCGTCCAATTGATCCGTATCTTTCAGCAGCATTATGAAGGCCTCCTAGTTTGATGAGTTCCGCAATCGTCGATCCCGGCGTGTCGCTTTCGTCTCCTTGCCTCGCCGCCTCGAACGTAATATTATAGCTACTTATTTCCATTATAGTGATCGCTTGTCCTATATCCACCTACTTCTTTCCAGAATTTTGGAACATTCCATGCAAAAAAGGCCCATATCAGCTATAGAACAAGCTAATTGGACCTTATTCATTCCGTCTACGACTTATCTACTAGAACCTCCCATGAGGCGTCCTCCAGAAGGATAAATCAGGTCCTTCTGAAGCCAAGCCGTCAGGGTTTAGAACCGCATCTCTCAAATAAAAGCCTCGCTTAATGGCGTCAAAATCCGTTGTGTCTCCAAATCCGGGCGTCTGATACAGGTCGCGCGCATAAGCAGACAAGTTCGGGAAGTCCTGCAGTTTGTTCCGTTCTGTTCTATAATGCGAGTTATAGACGATATCGAGTCGTACGAGTGTCACATAAAGCTCAATATCGGAATCCGTAATCTGATCGCCAAACAAATAACGGCGGGCAGACAATCTTTCCTCTAATTGGTCGAGTCGTGCAAACAGTGCAGCATAGGCAGCCTCGTATTCTTCTTGCCAAAGGGCAGAAGACGCTTTGCGCACATTGTTAGTCACTTCACGGATGATAATCTCGTTTAGCTCGTCAATATCACTGCGCAAATGCTTTGGATATAAGTCGGGAGCGCCTTCTTTGTGGAAAGGAGCCCATACCGTTTCCAGGTATCTCGGTAATTTGTAGGAATCATTGTTTACGACTTTACGGGTAAGTACATCTACAACGGCAGGTACAGTGACACGTCCGTCATATCCAGGATCGGTTTCTTTATAGATTTCCGAGAGGTATTGAATGTTCAGCACAGGATCAATCCCGCCCTCATCTAAAGAGAACGCCCAGCCTTGCTTAGATCTTACAGAGCTTGTTGTGCCAACGCTAATTACATCCTCCAACCCAAGCACGCTGCGCACAATGACTACCCGTTGTGCCCAAAGGCAGATCTGAGCCCAAACGATCCGATAACGATTGGCTTCAATCGGCAGCTCTCCTTCCCCGTTCCCAAAAGGCGTCGTGAACTGTATCTTTGGCTGAGAAGATGCTACATTACTGCAAGTTTCCTTTGATAATTCCGTTGTTAATCCCGAAGTAATCTCATTAGCATTAGCCATTGTTTGGTCTCCTCCTAAACAATTCCTAGTATTTATTATCTATTCCTTCAAAAAGGAAAATGGCAGGCGACGCTGTGTTCGGCGGCAATTGCGTTCAGATCTGGTTCTTCCTCCCGGCATTTAGCCGTCGCTAACGGACAGCGGGTGTGGAACCGGCAGCCGGACGGCGGACGGGCGGGAGACGGAATTTCTCCTTGCAGCACCGTATGCGCCTTCTTCGCTCCCGGACTCATATCCGGAATGGAAGCGATCAATGCCTTCGTATAAGGGTGCGCCGGATGAAGAAACAGTTCGTGGCTCGGCGCGATCTCGACCAGCTTGCCCAAGTACATGACCCCAATGCGATCGGAAATGTGCCGGACGACCTGAAGCCCGTGAGCGATAAACAAATAAGTCAGGCCCATCTTCGCTTGCAGGTCTTGGAGCAGATTGACGACTTGCGCCTGCACCGACACGTCTAGGGCGGAGACGGCCTCGTCGGCCAGAATGAACTTCGGCTTCAGCGCGATGGCGCGCGCAATACCGATTCGTTGACGCTGACCGCCTGAAAATTCATGCGGATAGCGGGTTGCATAGGAGGCGTCCAGACCCACGGAAGCGAGCAGTTCTGCCACGCGATTCCGTTTCTCCATCGTGCTTAACCGCTCATGAACGCCTAACGGCTCGCCGATGATGTCGCCTACGGTCCATCGGGGATCGAGCGCACCGTACGGATCTTGGAAAATCATTTGCATATCCTTGCGCGCTCTGCGAAGGGCTGAGCTTCCGAGCTTGGTAATCTCTTGATCGCCGAACCGGATTTGACCCGATGTCGCTGCTTCCAGTTGCAGAAGCACCCTGCCTAAGGTCGATTTGCCGCTGCCCGATTCACCGACGAGACCGAACGTCTCGCCTCGGCGGATCGTGAAGCTTACGTCATCCACGGCGCGAATGTAAGGTCGCGCTCGGCCTGGAAATCCTCGTCTCTTGACCGGATAATATTTTCGCAGACCGCTAATCTGGAACAGGTCGGGCACATCAACGGCCGCAGCTTCGATCAACTGCAGTTCTACCGTCTCCAAGACCATATTCGATTCGGCTGTTCTCAGGCCTGACTGTGCCGTGAAGGCTTCGGACTTGGCCGACTTGGGCCTGTCATCGTTGGCAGCCGACGATCTCAGCAGCTCTTGCGTGTGCCAACAAGCCGATTCCCGCCCGTTCTCGAACACGAGCGGCGGGACTTCGGCCCTGCACTTCTCCGTCGCGTAAGGGCAACGCGGATGGAACAGGCAGCCGTCCGGCAATGCGGATAAGCTTGGAATCGCGCCTTCAATCGAATGGAGTCTCTCTCCCTTCTCTGTATCGAGCGAAGCGACCGATTGAAGAAGTCCTTGGGAGTAAGGATGATGCGGTTGCTTGAACAACTCCGCTGTCGGCGCCTGCTCTACCACTCTTCCCGCGTACATAACGACAACCCTGTCCGCAACTTCCGCGGCGATTCCCAGATCATGCGTAATCAGCAGAATAGACATCCGGAATTCTTCCTTCAGCTCTTGCAGCAATTGCAATATTTGCGCTTGAATCGTAACGTCAAGAGCGGTCGTCGGTTCATCCGCGATCAGAAGCTCCGGCCCGCACGAGAGCGCCAAAGCGATCATAGCTCGCTGAAGCATCCCCCCGGACAGCTCGCCCGGGTATTGCTTCATCCGAATGCGGGGCTCCGGAATGCCGACGCGCTCCAGCAACGACACCGCATGCTCCCACGCTTCCTCTTTGCTCTTTGAATCATGTGTGCGGATCGTTTCGACAATCTGATAACCGATCGTATAGACCGGATCGAAGGCCGACATTGGCTCCTGAAACACCATTGCCATCTTCTTGCCCCGCAGACTGCGCAATTCGTTCTGGGACAACGCGGTCAGGTCGATGCCGCCAAGCCGAATCTGACCGTTCGTAATGCGCCCGTTCTCGTAATCGAGCAGCCGCATCACCGCTTTGGAGGTAATGGTTTTCCCGCTTCCGGATTCCCCGACGAGGCATACGGTCTCCCCCGGCCGGATGGTCAGCGACACGTCGTTCAACGCTTGGAGTAAACCTCTTCTCGTATGAAAGCCGACCGACAGATGTTGTATTTCGAGCAATTGCTCCATGGCCGCTCCCTCTTTTCTAAATGCTACTATCCTTCCTTCTGCTTCGGATCCAAGTAGTCGCGCAGCCAATCGCCAGTAATGTTGACCGCCAGAACGAGTAGCGTTATCGCGAGTCCGGGGAACGTGCAAATCCACCATGCAACGGTCAAGTAGCCTCTCCCCTGCGACAGCAGCGCTCCCCAATCCGGGATTTCCTTCAGCACGCCAAGACCCAGGAAGCTTAGGCTAGACCCGGCCAGAATGGAGCTGCCGATGCCAAGCGTCGCCATGACGAGTAGCGGCGACAGCGAGTTGGGCAGTACGTGCCGCCAAAAAATACCCCATCGCGATACGCCGATCGAACGGGCTGCAGTAATGTACGACCGGCCGTTGATGCTCATCGTCTGTCCCCGCATAACCCTTGCATAGCCGGGAATAGTAGCGGCCGCGACGGCGATCACGATGTTGGTCATGCTCGGTCCCATGGCCGCAGCAATCGTAAGCGCAAGCAGAATGCCCGGAATGGTCATCAAAATCTCAATCGCCCTCATCAACACCATGTCGAGCAATCCGCCGACATACCCGGACAACGCGCCGATCGTGCCGCCGACGATTCCGCCGGCGACGACCGACATCAGACCGATCAACAAAGACTCTCTGCTGCCGTAAACGACAACGCTGAACACATCCCTGCCGAAATAATCGGTCCCGAACGGATGTACAACGCTCGGCGGCTGCATAATGCTGTCCGTAAACATCTCCACGGGCGAGTATGGAGCGATCCATTGCGGAGCGATGGCACACAGCGCCATGAATGCAATAATGGCTATTGCGATTACAATCCATGCTTTGGAAAATAAGAACCGCTTTTCGGACGAACGCAGCGCCGGCAGCTCCCACTTGCGTTTACGCAACGCGGATCTTGCGGCAACCGTCTCCCTCATCCTGTTCCCTCCTTATGTCGCTCGCCTTACGCGCGGATCGATGAACGAATACGAAATATCGACGATGAGATTAACCGACACGTAAATTATGGCTGAAAAGAAGATAACGCCCTGGACGACGGGCAAATCCTTCGCCATAATGGCGTCGGCGATAATACGACCGATGCCCTGCCTTGCGAATACCGTCTCAATGACGACCGCGCCCGCGAGCATCTCTCCAACCAGCATGCCGATCATCGTCACCGCGGGGATAAGCGCGTTGCGAAGCGCATGCCGATACATGATCGACCTCTCCGACAGCCCTTTGGATCGCAGCGTCACGATAAAGTGCTCGTTCACGACTTCAAGCATGCTGTTACGAATCATGCGGACGAGGAAGCCCGCGCCGATGAGTCCAAGCGTTATCGACGGCAGCACAAGCGTCTTCCAACCGTTCGACCCCATTGTCGGCAGCCAGCCGAGATGAATCGAGAAAACAAGCAACAACAAAATGCCCGACCAGAATGCCGGCATCGAGATGCCAAGCAAGCCAACGATTCGGGCGATGACGTCAATCGGCTTGTTTCGGTGAATGGCGGACAGCACACCGAGAAGCACTCCGATTACGACAGCAACGACAGCGCTGGCGGCGGCAAGAGCAAGCGTCGCCGGAAATTGGGACAGGATTCTGGGCAACACCGGTTCGGAATTAAGCAAAGAATTGCCGAAATCCCCGTGAAGCAGCTTGCCGAAATAATCGGCAAGCTGCACGTGCAGAGGCTGATCGACGCCAAGCTGATGGCGGAGGCTCGCGATTTGCTCCGACGTGGCGAAGGTCGGGTCGAGTAAGGAATTGACCGGGTCTCCCGGGAGCAAATACAGGATGACGAAGACAAGCACGGAGGATCCGGCAACGACCAGCAGCGAAGTGAACATACGTCCGATTACCGCTCCGACCACGATCGCCTCACCTCATTTCGCATATTATTTGTGAATGCTGACGTCATTGAATAGCGGATATCCGGAATGGTCGAACTTCAACCCTTGTACGGATTTGGCTGCCACGACCGAATAGCGGGATACGTAAACCGGGATGATGACGGCATTATTCTTGACGTACTGCTGAACATTTTTGTAGAGCTCCGCCCGCTTGGCTTCGTCTCTCTCGACGACGCCTTGCTCCAGCCATTGATCCACCTGCGGATCGGACACGTGAACGATGTTGTTGGTTAACGCACCTTCAGGGGCCGTATGGAAAAACGGATAAAGCAAGTTCGGATCGCTGTTCACCTGGCTGTTGCCAAAGATGTCGAAATCATCGTTCTTGAATACTTTCGTCAACACGTCCTGCGTTAGCTCCACGTTGACCTGGATGCCGATCTTCTTAAGCTGCTGCTGAATGATGACGGCGATGTCGTTGCGTTTATCGCGGTTCGGCGAGCTATCTACGTAATGAAGCGTCAGCTTCTTCCCGTCCTTCTCGCGAATGCCATCCTTGCCTGGAACCCATCCAAGTTCGTCCAGCAATTTGCCGGCTTTCTCCTGATCCGGCAGGATCGAATTCTCTAACGAAGTGTCGTAACCGAAGATGCCGGGCGTTATCGCCGACCACGCCTGTTCGTAAGTTCCTAGGTACAGCGTTTTGACGATCGTGCCTACATCGATCCCGTATTGAAGCGCCTGTCTGGCTTTGAGCTCGTTCCATGGGGCTTTCTTCTGATTAATGAGCAACGAGTACGGGTGACCGTTCGTGTTAACCTGCAGCACTTGATAAGCCGGATCACTCTGCAGCGATACGATATTTTGCGGCGGCACGCTCTCTACGGCGAGTACTTGCTTGCTCTGAATGCTGCCGATGCGCGTCGCTTCCTCCGGGATGATTTTGAAGACGATGCTGTCCAGGTACGGCGCTTCCTTGTTGTCGACAGTATCGGGACCCCATCGGTAATCCGAGTTGCGCTCGACTTTGATTTCCGCGTTCTCCTCCCAGTTGACGAACTTGAATGGTCCTGTGCCGACCGGATTTTTGCCGAATTGTTCGCCGTACTTCTTCACGGCGGTCGGCGAGACGATCGCCAAAGGCGATTCGCTCAAGTTACCCAGGAACGCTTGGGAGGCCGTCTCCAAGTTCAGCTTGATTGTATATTCGTCGATAATCTCCGAAGATTGGTAAGGCGCAATCAACGGGACGGAATTGGTCGCTTTCGTAGTCGGATCAAGAATACGATCGTATGTGTATTTGACCGCCTCCGCATTAAACGGAGTGCCGTCCTGGAATTTAACGTCCTGGCGGAGCTTGAACGTATAGCTCAGTCCGTCGTCGGAGACGGTCCATTCCGTCGCTAACCAAGGCTTGATCTTGTTGTCCGTGTCCCTCGCGACGAGATTGTCGAAGATGCTGCTATATACCCGCGAGGCTACCGCAAGATTGCTGCGTTGCGGGTCGAGTGAATCCGGCGAACTGGCTAACGCGAACGTCAGATCGCCTCCTTGGACTGCGGTGGCACTCGGCGCTTGCGTGCTTGCGGACGGCGAAGCCGAGGCTTCATTTCCAGCGGCGGTTTTCTCCTTCTTATTGCCTCCGTTATCGGCGCAAGCGGACAACACTAGAAGCACCGCCATAAGCAAACCTACCGTTTTCGTTGATTTAGATAATTGTCTCATCGTTAGATTCCTCTCAATTCATGTAGTAGGAATAGCTTTATATGAAATTATTCTTACAGAAATAGTATGCTTTAATGCGACAGCTCTTCCCCCTTGCATCCCGGCCAAGATGATGAAGAAATCGTATCATAGCTTAAAGTAATAGGATAATACTTAATTTTCATCACAACATAACTTCAAGGAATGGACCCCAATGACTGAACGTAAACGCAAAAAAACCAGTAAACGATAGTGTCAATCTACGTTTACCGATTTTACGGATGTCGTCGCTTTATGACGATGCTTGGGCAATCGTCCCTGCCGGGACACTCTCCCCGACTATATTTCGTTTCAAGAAATCGAGAAAGGTTTCACCTGCTTTGGACAAAAAGGTTTTCTTCTTCCGGCATACCCCCAACTGTACGGGGACTGGCGGATTGAGCGGCACGATAGACAGCTCGCTATTCGGAGCGATAACTTTATTCAGCAGCAGAGTGGCTCCCACTCCATCCGCGACCATTGATTCGATTAGTGTTAATTGATTGGTCGTAATGGTAACGTTCATTTCAAATTCCGCCCGACTGCCGACCTCATAGAGCATATCCCATTGTAGACAATCGTCTCTGAATAGAACCAGTTGCTCGTTCAGCAGTTCTCGTAAGTTGACGCTAGGCCGTTCAGCCAACGGATGATAAGGGGGAAAACAAGCCACCATATAGTCGTCCAGCAGAGGAAGGACATCTAGCTCGGGTTCTTCCGGATTGATGGCGATTACCCCGAAATCGATCTCTTCACGTTCCATTAAAATCCGAATTTGTTTGGTCGCCTCTTCCATCACGCTTACGTTGAGAAATGGATATAATTTCTTGAACTCTTTCACGATTGGGATGAAATACGTATTTCCGAACATGGATGGAAGCGCAATGCGTATTTCCCCTCTCCGCGCGTCGCGCAATTCTTCCATCACCCGCCGAGCTTCTTCGATTTTGGCATGTATTTCGACGGCGTATTCGAATAAAACCTTGCCTTCCGGTGTCAGATTAACCGACTTGTCGGATCGATCGAACAAAATTAATTGAATTTCATCTTCCAGCCTCTGTATCGTTTTGCTGATAGCGGGCTGGGCAACTCGCAATTTTTCCGAAGCTTTGGTGAAGCTGGACGCTGACGCAACTTCCATAAAATAATGCAGCTTTCGGCTGTCCATATTCGTGCTCCCTTCGACTTCCTGCTTCAGCTTCAATAGCTGCCGCTTCTTCTATATAAATATGTAAATTGGATTCGTGTTTAATCCTTTTATTTATATATGTTTAGTAGGAATTGAGGAGTATGATAGCACGGGAAGCCATGTAAGTCAATCGCTCTTCTTAGCATGGATTGTCCGCCCGGGCATACCGCTGCGCCTCGATGCGAATATTATAATCTTTGAATATGCGTGTCTTTAAAATCCGTTTCGTATTTCAATCCATAACCCATCATTCGATCCATACCGATATGAACCATCCAGATGAAGCCGATCATCATGAGGAAGTCGACCGAGAAAATCAGTCCCGCCAGTAACAACAACAAAGGCGTGACGAACGTATGGGCAAAATTATACGTATGCGCTCCTGTCTTTTTGCTGAACGCATATCCGATCATGGACAAGTCGGGCAGCATTAGCAGCAGCAGGAAGACGGCCCAATTGTACCCGTTCGAAAAGTACAAATAAGTGCCTAAGACCAGAACGGCTAGTCCTTCGATTCTAATCAATTTCTTATTCATGGTTTTATTCTCCTTTTTCAGGTGCACCAAATTTAAGAGCCACCCTACAAAGGATGGCCCATTCCAAGCAAACCAATCCATTGTACGGCGAACAGCCGGGTGCTTCCTTGAAGAAGACAGCAAAGCTCGGCGAACAGGAATCAATCCTGTGGCCGAGCTTTATCATACGGATTATGGCTTCGAAATTAATACAATCCTGGATACTTTCTCATCACTCAGTTTAACGGTTGTTTTACCATCTTCGTACATGCGGTACAATCGACCATTGTCCCCCGCATTGATATAGAATACACCCGTTATATCGTCTTGGTATTGGCATAAATCCCATTCTACGCCGATCATTTTTTTGAGGGATAAGTCGGCGTTCAGGATGTATGCTCCGCTCTCCCCAAACAACATCGTAGTCCGTACTTTACCGTCGGTCATCAGATTACGCACGTAACCTGCGTTTTTGATGGCGAGGGTTTTGGTTGCTGTCACTTTATTATTTTGTATCGTACTGACGTAAGCCTTGCCATACGCGTCCACGTAGGCGAGCTTATTCGTACCTACATTGGCGATTTCATAGATGCCCGTCTTGCTTAATTGAATCTTAGTCCCATTCTTATGAAGGACATAACCCTGGCCTTTGGTGTAGTCGTAATCTTGGTCTGATCCAAGGCGAATACCGTTGTTATACAAATAATATTCATTAGCCCATGAGCCCGAATATACAGCGTTTGTATCGAGCGGGGCCTTCGGATTCACCGCTTTAGCAGCGCCGCCTTTTTTAGGAAGCGTATAAAGCACCATGCAATCGATAGAATAGTTAGTCTCTGACGGCTTTGTGTTTATCATGAGATAAAGGGTCGTGCTATCGGTACGTGCATAGTAGGGGTCCTGGAAAGCGCCCGAAGCGATCCACTGTACTTGTCCGCTTCCATTGGCAGCTTTCGAAGCTACCCAAGTCGTGCGTCCGCTCTTGAGCGCATTGTAATATATTCGTCCGCTCTCTACGATAAAACGGGGATTATTGATGTCCGCCATGTCCGTTACAAGCACGCCATCGATAGCCTTCTCGTTGGCTGAAGCACGGTAAATTCCACCCTTGTCGTCCATGAAATAGATCATGTCGCCGTCCGTTACGTAATGCAATATTCTTTTGTCTCCGCCAAAATTTGAGATTTGTGCTTTCGAATCAGATTCATTCAAAGATAACCGCAGGAGGGTCGTTGATTTATTATCGTAAAAATAATATAAATAATCCCCGGCAGGTTTAAGCTCAACACCTTCGAAATTTTTACGTATCATTTGTGAGGGGCTGCCATCGGTCTTGACACGGTATAAGTTCCCATTCGAAACATAATAGACGATGGCATCGTCCGTACTTGCCGATTCCTCTGCTTGTACCCCTGCTGCTCCGATCGCGGATAGAATAAGGGTAAATACGAGCAGCATAAACGTCGTTTTTTTGAGCGATAAATACATACGATTCATTTCAAATCTCCTTCTAGTTGATTTCCAGTAGAATGGTTTTTACTGGATCTATTGGTGAAACGCGCCTCTCTTGGTTCATAAATAGAAGAGACAGTTATTTATCGACAAATTTTTCGCAGTTTTCAATGATTATTTATACCCACTACTTTATACCTTATTTTGATTGGTATGAGCGACGCGAACGCGAACGGCAGTGCGGCCACCCGAAGCAATAGGAGAGCAACATTTCAAAAAGGCTCCTATGTTACAACTATAGAGGAACAGAGAATAAGGAGCTGAGTACTGATGAGCAAATTGACAGGAAAAATAGCGTTAGTAACGGGGGCCAGCCGGGGGATCGGGCGCAGCGTCGCGTTGCGTCTGGCGCAGGAGGGCGCCTTTGTCGCCGTACATTACGGTCAACGCCGCCAAGAAGCGGAAGCTGTCGTGCAACAAATTGCCCAAAACGGAGGAAAAGCCTGTGCGATTGGCGCCAATTTGAGTGCGCCTGATGGCATTCGCGAGTTGATCGCGGGGCTGGACGAAGCAATTCGAGACCACGGGGACGGCGACGGATTCGATATTTTGGTTAACAACGCGGGAATCGGGCAAATTCTTACTTTCGAAGAAGCGACGGAAGCTACTTATAACGAAGTGATGACGATTAACGTCAAAGCGCCGTTTTTTGTCACGCAGCAAGCTTTGCCGCGTTTGAATGACGGCGGGCGCATCATTAACATTTCTTCCTTCGTGACACGGGTAGCTTCCCCGGGCGTCTTCACCTACAGCATGACAAAAGGAGCGATCAATACATTTACGCTGCTGCTGGCCAAGCAGTTGGGGAGCCGAAATATTACGGTCAACTCCATCCAACCCGGCATCATCAACACCGAGATGAATGAAGGAACTTTGAGCGATCCGGACGGACAAAAATATGCGGCAGGCCTGTCTGTTTTCAGCCGCTGGGGAGAACCCGGAGACGTTGCGGAAATCGCCGCCTTCCTCGCTTCTCCGGATAGCCGCTGGGTAACCGGTCAGTTGATCGACGCAAGCGGTGGTTCACATCTTTAAAAGCCGGGCAAGCCTATCTAGCAACAACATATGATTTAAAAATTACGGATATTAGAACATGGAAAACAACACATGTGCATCCCACGCTATGTGTTGTTTTCTTCGTTTGCATTAGACTCAATCTCATACTCCGGAAAGATGATTAGCAAGCGACTTGGCCGCGACATAGCCGGAGCTCCAGGCCCACTGCAGATTATAGCCGCCGCAATCCCCATCCACGTCCATCACTTCGCCAGCCAAATAGAGCCCCGGTACTAGCTTGGATTCAAGTGTTCCTTCTTTTAGCTCCGTCGTATCGATGCCGCCAGCCGTCGTTTGCGCATTCGTGAAGCTGTTGGTATCCGTCACTTTAAATTCCCACTGCTTCAATAATCGATAGAATTTTTTCTTCGTCTTCCACGATAGATCTTGGCAAAGCAGATGGGGTTCTTGATCGATCCCTGCCTCCTTCAGGAGGATAGGAATTAGCTTCCTGTTTATGATACCGATAAAGGAGTCCGCAACGGTCCGGTGTCCGAACACCCCCCAGCGCGTCTCCAGAAAATCAACGACCTCTTCCTCTGTGCGGCCCGGCATCAAATCGACCGATAAGATCACAGATTCTTCTTTTGCAAGCTGAAATGCCGCCTTTCGACTTAGCTGGAGAATCGGTGGGCCGGAGATGCCATAGTCCGTAAAAAGAATTTCACCATACTCGCTTCGAATGACATCATCTCTGACGATGATATGGCCCCATCCCTCGAATTTGATGCCGGACAGTTCCTTCAAATGCGGATAATCTAGCTTCAATTGCACAATCCCCGGCACAGGGTGGACCAAGGTGTGTCCAAGACGTTGGGCAAGCTCATAACCAGAACCGTCCGTTCCTGTTTTCGGAGCGGTTAGGCCACCCGTACATAAAAACAGGTATTCACTCGTATAAACCGCCTGCTCCTCTGTCTCTGTCTGGCATATAATCGTAAAACGCGGATGGTTCGGCGAATAGATAACATCCAGCACTATGTTTTTGAAGTAAACCGGAACATTCCGATCATCTAACGCAAGCTGAAAAATATCCAACACCGATGCAGCCTGCAGCGACATCGGATACATCCGTCCATCCTCCAAACTGATCAGTGGGAGCCCGAGCGTTAAGAAATGATCGATGGTTTTACGGACGCCGAATTGTTGCAGCACAGGCAGTGGAAATCCAGCTTGGTTACTATGATATTTACGTGATAGAGCGACCGCTTCATCTGTACCTGTTGCCGTCGATTCGTTCGTAATGTTGCAGCGCCCATTACCTGTCGTTAATACCTTTTTTCCAACCCGATCGTTTCTTTCAATGATAGCAGCATCAATACCCATGTCCCGTGCCGTAACCGCAGCCATTAGGCCGGAACCGCCTGCGCCGATAATGATCAGCTGGTGATGCTTAGAAGTTTGGTTTTTATTCATTTCGTCGATGCACCCTTTTGTCCAAGAATCACTGGTTTTTCCCTTCTGCAACTTGTTGAGCAAGCGACTTAGCCGCGACATAACCGGAGCTCCAGGCCCACTGCAGGTTATAGCCGCCAAAATCCCCGTCAACGTCCATCACCTCGCCAGCCAAATAAAGCCCAGGCACTAGCTTAGATTCCAGCGTTCCTTCTACTAACTCCGTTGTATCAATGCCGCCGGCTGTCGTTTGCGCATTTGCGAAGCCATTCGTATCGATCACCTTAAATTCCCAATGCTTCAGTAATCGATAAAATTTTTTCTTCGTCTTCCACGACAGATCCTGACAAAGCATATGCGGCTGCTGGTCGATCCCTGCTTCCTTCAGCAGTACAGGAACCAGTTTCTTGTGTAAGATACCGATAAAGGATTCCACAACCGTCCGGTGTCCGAAGATCCCCCAGTGCATCTCCAGAAAGTCAACTAATTGTTCGTCCGAGCGGCCCGGCATCAGATCAACCGTTACGGTCACGGAATCACCTTCCGCAAGATGATACGCAGCCTCCCGGCCAAGCTGGAGAATGGTCGGACCGGATAAGCCGTATTCCGCGAAATGAATTTCGCCAGATTCGCTGCGAACGACTTCCCCATTGACGGCGATATGGGCCTTGCCCTGCAATTTGATACCGGACAGCGCCTTCATATGAGGATATTGCAGCCTCAGTTGTACAATGGCCGGTACAGGCTCGATCAAGGAATGTCCCAAACGTTGGGCAAGCGTATACCCAGAACCATCTGATCCCGTGTTCGGAGCAGCAGAGCCACCGGCACATAGAAACAAGTATTCACTGGTATAAACCACCCGCTCCTCTGTCTCCGTCTGGCATACGATTGTAAAACGCGGATGATCCGTTGAGACGATCACATCCACCACTTTGTTATTGAAGTAAACTGGAACTTCTCGATCCTCCAGCGCAAGCTGGAAAATATCCAGTACCGATGCAGCTTGCAGCGACATCGGATACATCATGCCTTCCTTCAATTTGGTGAGCGGAAGTCCGAGCATGAAGAAATAATCGATCGTTTGACGGATACCGAATTGCTCCAGTACCCCTAGCGGAAATTCAGCTTGAGTGCTGTGATACTTGCGCAATAAGGCGACTCCTTCATCCATACCCGTCGCAGTCGATTCATTTGTTATATTACAGCGACCATCGCCTGTCATTAATACTTTTTTTCCAATTCGGTCGTTCCTCTCTAGAATCGCGGTATCGATGCCTAGATCCTTCGCAACAACGGCGGCCATAAGTCCTGCAGCGCCTGCGCCGATAATAAACAATTTGTGATGCATGGCAGTTGATCCTCATTTATGATTAGTCGATGTGTCATTCGTCGCGTGACCATCGCTTGATGTCGAGCTACTTTCTGACTCAAGATCCATGTTAACAATAACATCTTTAAAAACCAATAGCTCTCGTTCTTCTAGATTTCTTTGTATCGCAAGCTTACCTTTTCCATTGATGTAACAAATATCCCATAGTTTTCCGATACAAAATAGGTTGGGTTGTATAACCTGCGCCAAATACAAACTTAGAGAGGAATGTGATGATTTGAAGATCGTGGGGATTATTGTAATAATTGTGATTTTGCTTATCTTTGGTCTGGTTACAGCAAGCAAGCGAATTGAGAAAAAGAATAAAAAATTGCGAAAAGAAATGGAGATGGCTAACCCTTTACCGAAGGAGAAACAGCATTTGCTTGCCTACGGTGCCAATCTCTCTCTTTACCGTTCTGAGTCGCCACGGATCCTGCCGGTGAAGGTGGATCACGAAACTTTAAAGGAAGGCCTTTCTTCAGTCTGGGACATCAGTAATCCGGAGGAAGCTGTACAAACCCTGGAATGGCTGCTTACGGAAGGGCATCGTGCAAAGTTTGATCAACTCCTCACGGCGCTTCAAGCTGGCCAGACTTTTACAGAGGACGAAGTGGGGAAATCCCAGGAATGCTATGAATCAGCCCAAGAAGCGATAATGAAGAGGCTATCCTTTGAGAAAGCTGATTTTGACCGGGTGAATACCATTGCTGCCTGGGATTTTGACCGAGCTGTCAATATTGCACGATGGAGCCACGTACTCGGTTATATAACCGAAGATCAGGCATGGGGCTATATAGAAAGAGCTGCTGATGATGCCAGCCGGATCTTCCATTCTTGGAAAGACTACTTTATTTCATTTGCTTTTGGCCGGGCACTTGCTTACGAGGGATACATATACGATATCATTTGGAATGGAAAAGAATTGCTGGGTGAAGCGGACTCGATCTGGAATGAATTTAGCATTAAGCGATCCGCTTAATGTTCCGAGAGGCCAAGTATCCTGCTATAAACTTGTGCCTTATTAGATTCTTTACAAAAAGAAGAAAGTTTATAGCAGCTTCAAAATCATATGTAAGGATAAATGTTTAGCCGCCGCAACTTTGGCGGCTTTTTTTTAACGCCAAAAAATCCAAAGTTATCCCTTGAAGAGGAATTTTATCCCTTATCCTACAAACCTATTAGTGCTTAAATATAGGCAATGGCACCCTTTTCGTCCCACGGAAAGGATGCTTATTTTTTGAGGGAGGTGAGCTTGCTCGGTTGAAACCGCTTCATTATTTCATTTCTTAGGAGGAATCTAAATGAAGAAAATGGGAATCGGTTCATCGTTCGTCGCGAAGAGAGTGCTGTCTATGCTTGTTATCGCCGCCCTACTGATCACTTTAATCCCAGTCGTGACATCAGCTGCCAGCCGTGGCGAGTGGGCACCTAACACGGCGTATGCCGTAAATGATACGGTTACTTACGGGGGGAAGACGTATTCCTGCATTCAAGCCCATACTTCCCTAACCGGCTGGGAACCACCTATCGTTCCAGCTCTATGGGGCCTTGTTCAAGGAGGCGATTCGCAAGCTCCCACGGCTCCATCCAACCTGCGGGTTACCGGAACCACCTCATCCAGCGTAGCGCTTGCTTGGAACGCCTCGACGGATAACGTCGGCGTGACCGGCTATGACGTTTATCGGGGCTCGACTATAGCCGGCAGTGTCTCCGGAAGCACGTTGACGTTTACGAACACAGGGCTGAGCGCGGGCACGAACTATTCATTTACCGTCAGAGCAAAAGACGCAGCCGGCAACGTTTCGGCCGCAAGCAACTCCGTCAGCGCGACCACGAATTCTTCGGGCGGCGGCGATACGCAACCGCCTACCGTGCCAACGAATTTGATCGTAACGGGAACGACATCTTCCAGCGTTTCCCTGTCCTGGACGGCATCAACGGACAATGTAGGCGTGACCGGTTATAACGTTTACAACGGTTCGGCTCTCGCTACGACCGTAACAGGAACGACGGCAACCGTCACAGGTCTCGCAGCAAGCACTACTTATTCTTTTACGGTGAAAGCAAAAGACGCAGCGGGCAATCTTTCGGCTGCCAGCTCGGTCGTGAGCGGAACAACCAAGTCTAGTAGCGGCGGGGGGAGCATTCCGAAGCACGTTCTGACCGGATACTGGCATAACTTCACGAACAACTCCTCGAACATCAAGCTCAGTGCCGTTCCGAGTCAGTACGATATCATCGTGGTCTCATTCGCGGATATGGACATGAGCAATCCGGGCGGCGTGACGTTCAGCGTCGATCCAGGGCTATCATCAGCTCTTGGCGGTTACACCAATGCCAACCTCATCAGTGATATTCAGGCAAAGCAAGCTGCCGGAAAAAAAGTCATCCTGTCGATCGGCGGGGAGAAAGGCAACGTCAATCTAAACAGCGCATCACCTAATGTCAGTAATTTCGTCAACAGTATGTACGGCCTTATCACCCAATTCGGATTCGACGGCATCGATATCGACTTGGAAAACGGAATGAATGTGACGAACTTATCGAACGCCGTACGCCAGCTTCAACAAAAGGTCGGAGCCGGCTTTATTCTGACGATGGCACCGCAGACGATTGACATGCAATACCAAAATTCATCCTATATGCAACTGTATACGAACCTGAAGGACATCACGACTGTCATCAACGTTCAATACTACAACTCCGGATGCATGCTCGGGCGCGACGGCAAATGCTACTCCCAAGGAACAGTGGATTTCTTAACCGCGCTGACTGATCTTACGCTGCAATGGGTCGCTCCTTCCCAGCTCGGGCTCGGATTGCCGGCCACGCCGTCGGCTGCCGGAGGCGGTTACGTTTCCCCAACGACTGTCAACAACGCCTTGCAATGCCTGGCAACAGGAGCTAGCTGCGGAAACTATAAACCCGTGGCCAAATACCCGGATATTCGCGGCGCCATGACCTGGTCGATCAACTGGGACAACACGAGCGGCTACAACTTCGCGAATACGGTGAAGCCATTCCTCAGCAATATGCCGTAAAGTCCAGAGATAAAGCCCATCCTTCATAGGTTGGGCTTTATCTCTGAATTATGTATTAAGAGCTTGCATATTGGCTCGAACTGCTGTATTATGAGACTCCTGGCCAACGTTAAATATCGAATCATGCTTAGTTATTCTATCGCGGGGTGGAGCAGCCCGGTAGCTCGTCGGGCTCATAACCCGAAGGCCGCAGGTTCAAATCCTGCCCCCGCAACCAACTTATCATTCAAGCTCGGCACATATAGCAAAATTCCTTCAACCCACTGAACGTGGATTAAAGGAATTTTTTTTATTTTATAACATCCCCTGTTCCCTCGAGCGATAACAGATCTGTCTATTATTTGTATAACACCTTATCTACATTGTACTTAGCTTTATAATCGTTGATAATGTACGTCTCGTAAATTTCTCTGTGGACGGGGTCCTCAACCAAGCAAACCTCTATCTTGGTCACTTCCTCCCGATGCTCCTTCATGACCGACACCGTATCCTCGAAATGCTTCTTGATTCGTGGTCTTAGCTTCCGCGCCTTGCCGACGAATAGGAGCTCATCCTTATCATTGTAGAACATGAAGATCCCCGCTTTATCTCTAGGAATCAGAATAAAATCCGTAAACCCGTAAATATGGCTTAATTCAGGAGCCTCCTGCTTGTATATCGTGACTTCCGGTGTTGGTATCGTGATTTGAATCATGAACATTCACTCTCTCTTCTGCGTCTTTTTTATTTCCTATTCGCCTCATAAACCTTCAGCTGCTGGCCTTTGATCGTCGTATCCTTCATTTTATCAAGAACGAGGGGTACTTTGCCATTGATAATATCCACGTAGGAGGCGTTAAAAATGATAAATTAATTGTACAACGCCCGAGGAGAACGTTCTTGTATTAACCATTTTTAAATTCAACCTCTGTTTTATATCCACAAACAGCGGTTTCCCTTCTCCCAAAACAACAGGGTGAACAGATAATCTAAATTCATCAACAAGTCCTAAATTGATAAAAGTTGTAATCAGACTTGCTCCACCATATAGCCAGATGTCTTTACCAGGCTTATTCTTTAATTTATTTACTTCTTCAAGAATACTATCATTTATGAATACTGCTTTATTATCAGTCCCCTTTTGCGTCCTGGAAAACACATATTTCTCTTTACTATGAACCAATTCCCAAAATTCTTTTTCAGAATCCATATGTTCATTTTCCGGAGTAAATTGTCCCCATAAATCGTAGCTTTTTCTCCCATATAAAATGGTATCAATTTGATTTAAAAAATGAATAAACCCCATCTCAGAGTCCATAATGCACCAATCAACTTCACCATTTTTCCCTTCAATAAAACCATCTAAAGTAACCGCTAAATCTAAAATAATTCTACGTTTCATGATTTGTTACTCCTTTCATTAATCTACCACCCATTTTAGACCTCAAATATGTCACCTTATGTCATCTTAATAAAAGAGAGGATATCTTTTTAACAATGCTGTCCGCGATTCTGTCTGTAACGGCAAATAAGGCCATCCTTGTTAGGATAGCCTCTATTTGCTCATGACAATCACATCACCGTTCCTGTTTCTTCCTCTGCCTTATCCGACTCTTTCCGTAGATATGCGCCATATTCCTGAGTCCACGTCCACATGGCAGCGAAAATCGGCTGAAGGCCCTGCCCGGCCACCGTTAAATCGTATTCAACATGTAACGGCACACCGGGGTACAACGTGCGCGTGATGAGTCTCTTCTCCTCAAGCAGGCGCAGTCGGTCTGTCAATGTTTTGGGGCTAATCGGATGCAACCTACGGCGCAATTCTCCGAACCGTCGGTTACCGTTAAACAACTCGTACAAGAGAAGGATCATCCACTTACTATCCAGTATTTCAAGAATCGGCTCGACTGTCCCAGGACAAGATTGATCCATTTCCATTCGTAAATCCTCCATAGTTCATTTTTTGAAACTATTGCACTTAAATGTAACTACTTTTCAAATGTACCATATATCCGATAAGATGTGGACCAGGGAATAATAATGAACAGAATACAAGGAGGAGTATTACAATGAAAACAATTTTATGGGCAACTTTAACTGCTAACGGCAATTATGCGCAATCCGGTCCTGAAAATCCGCCGAAAAAAGAAGCATTAGCAGACTTCGCAACACACGCTCAAGCTGCAGGGAATTTTATTGTCGGGCGGCGGACTTTCGAGGCTATGCGCGGAAATGGCGGCGGAGGGCCCTTTGGCGAAGTGGATATCGTCGTAGTATCGAAGAACGCCTCAGAAATTCCGGGAGTAACAGTGGTGCGGTCGCCTCAGGAAGCCTTGAGCTACTTGCAGCAAAAAGGCCATCAAACCGCGCTCATTAGTGGCGGTGCCGATATCCATAATTCGTTTCTAGGCCAAGACCTTGTAGACGAAGTAATTTTTAATGTGGCGCCTGTGTTGGAAGGTAAAGGGCTAAATCTTCTAATCAACAAAGATAACTACCAGTATAAGCATGTAAAATTGCTAGGCTGCAAGCCCCTTGGCGGCGACGTTATTCAACTGCGTTATGCGATTGACCGATAAACGGTTCGTCGCCCCCTAGCGGTTATTGAACTGGGTTCCAGCAATCGACTGTTGAAGCTCTCCACAAACGCACAATCACTCGCAAAGAAAAGTGAATATCCTGATGATAATCGTCCGGCCTTCATTATGTTTGAGGAGATGGTTATCATCGATCGTTTCTGGGCGTACGCCGACCCGAAATACAGTTTCTCGCTTAAACTTCCGAGATGGTGGAAACCCTATATCGTCGTAAAAAGGACAAATCATCCCGGAGATGCGCAACATGCCCTATTTTTCCGCTTTAAGTACAAAGGGAAAGTATATCAAGAGGTTCTCGGTATATACGTCTTTCGGATGACCTTGCAACAATGGCGCAAAAGAGGCTTCAACGATTCTCCTTACGTGGTGCTTGCCAGCCGCAACGGCAACATTTTTGCCTATTTGACGCCGGAAGAGCTTCCTAGCGAGTTTCTCAATAAATCCGGCAACGACTTTGATTATCGAAAATACGGCAAACAGATTAGGCTAATGAAGCGTATGGTGAACGACAACGTTCCAAAAGTCGTCAAAACGTTCCGGTTTATCGCAAAATGAAGCGGATATTGAAGATGTCCTTATTATTAGGCGCTATCCAGTGGATAGCGCCTTTATTCTTGATCCTACGCCAAGCCCCCTTTCGAGGAGTTGCATTCTTTACAAAAAGTTGGACATTTAATGCACATATTATTAAATTGTTTTGCCTTTTTACCCGGAACTATAATGAATTCGCAGCACGTTTGTATGCGCTATCATTTTGGAATCGGGGGGATTTAGTTGACACTCAGTTGGCTCAAATCAGTCGCTCTAGCCACAGTATTAATTGTTGGATTGATACCGTTCGGCGCGCCAATGACGTCCGCGGCAGCAGCATCGAGTTCGGCGGTATCGATCGAACAATCCGGCGACGTCGTTACGGCAACGAATGGAATGCTTACAATCACTTACGATTTGTCGACTGGCAAAGGTAACTTCAACGCCGGCACGACTCGCATCATGAGTGACTTCTATTCGAATTACGAAGTCGACGGCAGTACGACGCGCATCAACTCTTACGACGCTGATGCAAGCACGGCGACTTGGTCCAATGTCGGCACCAATGGAACCGATAAATACGGGACAGGTCAGATGCTAACTATCACGAACGATTTTGCTTCGGGCTCGAGTATGGTGCTCAATCTATCCTTGTACGAAGGTAAACCGTTCGCGCTCGTAAGTATGACAGTGAACAGTGGCACCTCGCAAACCATCAGCGTCATGGAGCCGATCGCAGCGGATAACCTGGACATTGGCTACGGTACGGATAAACGTATTTATACCGCGCCCTATAACAACAATACTGATTTCGGAGTTGCTCCAGTCAATGACTTTGGCCACAGCGAGAACGGCTACGATCGTCCAGAAGGATTAGATGTGAAATGGGCTCCATTCAACGGGACGAGTTATTGGGTTGCCGCCATGTTCGACAATACGAACAAGCACGGCTTTATCGGTGGAGCCGCCACGACGTTTAAGTGGAAGAGCATGGAATTCCTTAGCCCAGCTACGTCCGCTAACGGTCCATTGACGGGCTTCTCTCTCTACAACGCTGGCGGCACGCAAAGCGGAACCTCCGTAGATTCCGACCTGTTTTTCCTAGGCTACTACGATGATTATCGCGATGGCTTAGAGCAATACGGCAGTACGTATGCGATCGGGGATCCAAGGCTCAAGTGGGACCATGGCGTCCCAATGGGCTACAACACTTACTACACCTACTACGGCTTGGTGACAAACGAGTCCATGCATGCGATGGTCGATTATTTTTACGACAATCTGAAGTCGCTCGGCTATACGTATATGAATTTGGACTGCTGCTTCAGAGGTCCGTCAGGTAATGGCACGAGCGACGACGTAAGAGACTATGCCAACTATGTGCATAGCAAAGGCATGAAAGCCGGCGGATATGCTGTTCCGTTCGCCATATGGTCGGGTCTGGATGAAATCGTTCCAGAAGCTCCGAATTATACCTATGGCGATATTGCGCTGAGGGACGATAACGGCGATCCGATTAAGACTTATTTAAGCACATATATCGTCGACGCCACCCATCCGGGCGGTCAAGCCTTTATCAGACACCAGATGGAAGAATATTTCGTCAACACGGGCATTGACTATGTCAAGCTGGATTTTCTCGACTTTGGTATGTTCGAGGGAAAACACTACGATCCAACCATGAACGGCATCCAAGCTTATCGCCTTGGCATGCAGATTGCCCGCGACGCGCTGCTATCTGCGGGAGATCGCGATATTTTTATCAACGAATCCATCGCTCCGCTTCTTCCGTCCGGTTATGCCCATGGGAGAAGATCGGGCGTCGATACGACGATTGAACTGTGGGATTGGGACACGAATAATAAACTTTATTCGGGAATCGAGCGCCAGGCGCTGAACGCGGCGGCCTCTTGGTGGACGAACGGAACTTTGTACGAATACAACGATCCTGATATGGCCATCCCGGAAAACATCGCGAACGGATTTAATAAATATCCACTGAACGAAAGCCGCCTGAAATCGACCATCGACTTTTTGGGAGGCGGGCATCTCATTCTAGGTGACAATATGCCTTTTGTCTCCGAAGATAGGTATAGCGCTTACCTTAACCCTGCGTTAATCGATATCGCCAAGCAAGGCATGGCGGCCAGACCGGTCTCCATGACGAATATTACCAACAAGCTTGAGCATTCTCCGTCTCTGGTCTATTCGACAGATCGTAACGGCGATAAGCTCGTCGGCATGTCCAACTGGAACCTGAACGGATCGACAACGAATACGGTTACGTTCTCCGATCTCGGTCTAAGCCCGACGGAGCAGTATACGATTACGGAGCTTTACAGCGGCACGAATCTAGGTGCGTTTACGGGTAGCTACACCCGGAATCAACTGAGTGGCGAATCTGTCATTCTCCGGATTTCGACGACAAGCTCCTCGTTGCCGCCGACACCGCCGCCGGTGAACCTCGCTATTGGTATGCCGGCTGCCGCATCCTCCGAATATGATAATTATTGGTATGCCGCATGGAATGCGAGAGATGGCGACGAAGGAACGCGTTGGAGCGCGTCACAGGTTGACAATCAATGGCTCGAAATCGACCTTCAGAACGAGACGGATGTCAACCGCGTCATCATTAAGGAAGATGGCGGCGGCGGTCAATATTTCCCTAATGTGACTTGGTCGCTGCAATACTGGGACGGCACGGATTATGTAAATATAACGAAAGGCTACACGTTAGGAGATAAGCGCGTTATTGATTTTCCGACTATCTCGACCTCGAAGATCCGGTTGTACATGGGTAAAAACCGGTTCCTTCCTTCTATTAAAGAGCTTGAAATCTATAACATACCTGGCAATACCGGGTACATCATCGATCAGGATAATAGCTCAGCACCGTATATGAAGCAATCAGATATTAGTGCGGGCATGCAGCGGATGCAAACATTTTCGATTACTTCCACTAGCCTGCCTAAGATTGATGTTTACCTCTATGAGAACTACGTTAATGACGTTCCGGAGGATAATTACTATATCGATATCGTAGAACTCGATGCGAATAACCAACCATCGAAAAAGCTGTTTAAGGCATCGTTAGCTTCCAATAACATTCCAGGCGATCCAACTCCGTATTCCATCTATCCGCGGCTAACAGGCCTCGATACGACGAAGAAATACGGTATCGTTCTCCGATCGCCAAATACGATCGACAACAACTCTACCAACAACAAGTACGGGGTTGCCTACTCCGACAATAATTCATATGCCGACGGTTTCGCGGCAGTATCGACCGACGGCGGTATGACTTGGAGCGCGGAAAACAACGGTATGCGGGATTTAATTTTTACGATTTATAGAGGTCCTACGGTTCCTGTAGATCCTGTAGATCCTTCCGGTCCTTCGGGTCCTTCGGGTCCTTCAGGTCCTTCAGGTCCAACTTCGCCTGCAGCGCCAACAGAGCTTATTGTAAGTGCTGCGGATTTGGCGAAATCGACAGAAAAAACCGTAACGATTCAGATCCCGGACTCCATGTATTCCGTATTGTTGCCGATTACGACGGCAGATCTTATCGGGGACAAGTCGTTAACATTCGCCCATCAGAAAATGTCCATAACATTCAATAAATCAAACTTGGAGAGCATGAAAGCATTAGTCCCAAGCGAACAGTTGGATGGCGCAAAAATTCGCTTCACTGCGAAGAAGGTATCACGAGCAGACATTGAAAATCTGATCCGACAATCTGGTCGCAACGGTTCGGTCTTTTTGACCATCGGAAGTGATGTATATGAATTCAGCTTGTCAGTCATAACGAAGGATAACAGAAGCATTCCGGTCACAACGTTTAAGGAACCATTAACATTAACAATCCAAGTTGACCCGAATGTGAATCCCGATTTGCTCGGCGTATATTATATCGCACTGGATGGAACGATCCAGTACGTAGGCGGTACACTTGTCAACGGGGTTATGACGGCTGCTATACAGCACTTCAGCTCATATGCCGTATTGGAATACAAGAAAAATTTCACTGACGTTAGCCCGACTCATTGGGCAAACGGGATCATTCACAAAATGGCGGCTAAGCACATTATCAATGGGGTTACCGACACGACATTCGTTCCCGATGGCCTTGTTACGAGATCGGAGTTCGCAGCCATGATCGCAAGAGCACTAGTTTTGAGCGCTCAAGGCGAATCCAAATTCAAGGACATCAAATCTTCGCAATGGTATGCGGATGCCGTTACTGCCTTAAGCGAAGTAGGTATTGTGACGGGACGTGGTGACGATCTGTTCGCACCTTCAGAGAAAATTACGCGAGAAGAAATGGCGGTCATGATCGTTCGGGCTTACGAGTGGCAGACAGGCAAGAAAATCTCTGAAGCAGGTCAGAATTCCTTTGGGGACCATGCGAAAATTAATCGTTGGGCTCAGGATGCTGTAGGGAAAGGCCAACAGCTTGGTTTGATCAGTGGTCGAGGGCATAATCAATTTGTGCCGCAAGGTATGGCGACTCGAGCAGAAAGTGCGAAAGTGATTTCGGGCTTGCTGAAATAACTTTCTCTTAGACAGGGCGTAGCCCCTTCCGCAGACAACATGGCGGAAGGGGCTTTCCCTTTGTGTAGAGAAATGCCGATTTCATGTTAAACAAAATCTCTAGTACCACCGATAAATGCATATAAGCTCGGATTTTGACAGAAATGAGGTTATGAAATCGAATGCAAGTTGGAATTGATTTAGGAACGACGAACAGCTTGGTTGCCTTCTGGTCGGAGCAAGGACCTGAAATTATACTTAATGTACTAGGAGAGCGTCTGACGCCATCAATTGTGAGCGTTAACGATAATGGAGACATCCTGGTTGGACAAATTGCGAGTTAGAGCAGCTCGAATGGCAGGAGGACTTCTTATGCACCCATGGAACGTACTGAAGATAGCGCCCACTTCGGATCTCTCTGTAATTCGCAAAGCCTACGCGGCTCAGTTGAAGCTGCACCATCCTGAGGACGATCCGGAAGGCTATCAGCGAGTGAGGGAAGCATACGATGCTGCGGTGAAATGGGCGAAGCAGCGGCCCAAAGAATATGAGATCGAAGATGACGAAGAAGTAGAGGATGACGACACAGACAACGAGGAAGTAGTGGATGACGAAGAAGAGGACGACGCGGACAACGTGGAAGTATTAGATGACGAAGAAGAGGAAGAAGCTGAGTTCGAGTACATCGATCACAGGCGGAGGCCGAAATGGTATCTGGAACAGGACCTACATTCCTACGGAGACCCGCCTAAGGATGATGTACATGCGTTCATGTTGCAGGTTGAAGCAATCTATAACGACTACACAGCGCGGATCGATATCCGGAACTGGGAGAAGCTGCTACAAGAAGATGTTATTTGGGACATGAAGCAGCGGTATGCCGTTTCCGGGAGGCTTCTTGAATATTTGAATACGCATTGTTACTTGCCCAAACCAATCTGGAAGTTGCTCATCGAGATGATGTTCCAGTGGACAGAAAGCCAGCCCCAGGAGCTGCAGAACCAGTACCCTCAAGTCTATGCCTTCGCCTTTGATTCGTTGAATGCCGCTGCTTATATGGGCTATTCGGCGCTTCTGCAAGCATCGATGAATTATGACACATATCTTCGTCATCGCGATATGGCATGGCGAGCCTTGTACAGTCAAGAATGGCATGAAGCTTTTATTGCGCTGGGCAACGCCTTGAAGCTGTATGACGGTGATCCGGACTTGATTCGTCTTTGCATCGAGTATGCTTGGAAAAGAAACCGATTGAACGATGCGATGCAGTGGTGCAATCGGCTGGTCGAGCTGGCTCCGGAGCAATTGGAGGGCTATCTCCAGCGCGCACGTGTCGCGTTCCGTCTTGGTAAGCATGAGGAAGCGCTGAAGGATCTGACCTACGTACTTGGACAGGAACCGACTCGTATCGAAGCGCTATCCTACGCAGGGCATTGCTACTCACAGATGGGTCAATACGAGCAGGCAGAGGAGATGTTCAGGAGCATCCTGTCAATGAATGAGAACGATGCCGACGCCTTCCTATCCTTGACCGAGCTCAACGGGAAGCTTCGCGAGTCCATCAAGAACAAGCGCATGCCAGGAAAAAAAGCGTACCTGCAGCGCCTGAATCAAGAACTCGGCCGACAGCCGTTTCGTACCAGACTCAACCAAGGCGTTCGAATGCTAATATCTCGAAGGTGGCTGAATATCGCCTTTATTATTTTCATGCATTTTTGGGTATACCATTCCTTCATGAAAGAGGCCGGCGTAAGCGGTCCTTTTGCCTATATAGCAGACGCTGCATCCGTCTCGAAAGTCATCGTCGCCTCGCCGGATAAGCTGGAGACGCTGCCTCCGGGGGTACAGAAAGTTAGGCTGCAAGTAACAAAGGCTTATTTTACAGGATTCGAACAATACTATGATAAAAACAGTAAAACCGTCTTCTATCTAGCGACCGCCGAGGCGGAGAAGCGAGGGATAGTCGACTCGAACACCGGCTACGTCTGCGTAGGCTTATTAGGCGAGCAGGTCATCTACATCGTGACGAGTTATGAGAAAGCATTGGAAATGTACAATAATCACACAGCTGAAGTGGATGGCTACATCCATTCAGAGGTACCGTCTGAATTGAAGAAGGTCTCGGCCAGCAATGTGAGTCTCAAGAGCAGCGCATCGTATCCCGATCGTTACTTGGACTGGAAACATCAGCAAACGAGATCGGATCCCAAACACGTACCTTTTATAAGCTTTCTGTACACGCTGATCTTGGTGCTAGGTTATCTCAGATTGTACAGGCTCTATCTAAAAATCGTAAACTACATAAAATATATCTGATCAACGGGAGGAGGATGAATCGATGAATGAGACCGGCAAGCTGGGCAGAGATGCGCTAGAGTTGTACAAGAATGCGATCTTATCGTCGAATATTATTAGCAGTAGTAATCATCTGGGCGATTTCTACGCGCAGAATCCGGGAAGCTGGAGCAACGGGCATGTGAAACAACATCTCGGGGCATTCAACATTAGCGACGCAAATAGCCTCCGACAGCAATTAGAATGGCTAATCACACATGGTTTCCGGGAGCAGTTCGAGCAGCTTCGTATGTTGCTTGTCGCGATTCCTGAAGCATCGCACGCGACCATTATAGAATCCGAGACGTCCCCTGAGCGTCGGCGTCAAATGTCTATCGTCCGGGATTATATGTGGCGCGTTTCACCTGCAGGCATTGCGGCCTTTGACTGCTCCACGGCGATGTTTTGCTGCTGCGGGGGTAAACAGGTGTTTACTATAGAAGAAGCTGAACACTGGTCGTTCATCGAGCGAATCGTGCAATTAACCAGAGAGCTCTTCTCGAACTGGCGAGATTATCTCATCAGTCTTAGCATTGGCAGCCAGTTCGCGACGAAGGCAAACGTCGATTACGTTGGCATTAATAAGGCCGTACTGGCGAAGCTGCTAGCGTCCGAGCATAGCCTGCTTCGCCAGGTTGAATTATAAGCAGCCGTCCACTGCGATATGTTTCGGGCGACAGCACTTTAATCATCCTTAACACTGTGTTTGAAAATTCGCTTTTCCTTCTAAGATCGCATGCAAGAATTTTTTCGATTTTCTCAATCGCTGCTGGATATCTTCAATTTCTCTAATTTTTTGTTCAACAATTTTTTTCTTTACGTCGTATGTTAAATTAAGTTCTTGATTGACTAGCAAGCTTAGCTCCTCTATAGAAAAGTCTACGGATAAAAGTGCCTTCACATCATTTAGAAATTCAACAACTTCTTCAGAATAAATACGATAATTATTTACATCCCTTTTCACAAATGTGTCTGGAATTAGGTTTTTACGTTCATAGAATCTCAGTGTTGATATGGGCAGCCCCGTTAATTTTGAAACATCTTTTATTTTCATAATAGGACCTCTTCTTATTCATTTGCTATAAACCTAGGTTTATAGTTCATAATGCGAATATGATAACAGACGACATACACAATGTCCAAAAATTCAATGTTATCAAAAGGAGAGCTTCTATGTTTAACCATATTCAAAATAACGATTTCGCCAGTATAGTCAAGGGAAGACGTTCCGTTCGTCATTATGACGAGAACTTTAAAATATCGAAAGAAGAGTTAAACGAAATGATTTCGGAAGCCAGCTTGGCTCCGTCCTCCGCCAATATGCAGCCGTGGCGCGTAGTCGTGGTCGACACTCCAGAAGGAAAAGAAAAACTAAGGCCTCTTGTGCGGTTCAATACAGTACAAAACGATACTTCATCGGCCATGTTATTAATTTTTGGTGATACCGAAAGCTATTTATATGCTGAAGAAATTTACAATACAGCCGTGGAAGAAGGAAAAATGCCAGCTGAAGTACGAGATCGTCAACTCGGAACAATTCTATCGATGTATCCGACTCTACCGAAAGAACTCAAAATTGAAGTTGCAAAAATCGATAGCAGCCTCTTTGCAATGCAGTTAATGTTAGTAGCTCGTGCACATGGGTATGATACGAATCCAATGGCAGGCTTTGAAGTTGACCAAGTAGCTAAAGCATTTGATTTAGATGAAGAACGCTATGCTCCAGTAATGATTATTTCAATAGGAAAAGCCAAAGAAGAAGGGCATGAGTCAGTTCGATTAAGTTCTGACAAGATTACATTTTGGAGGTAACTTCTGATTAAACATTGCGCCGACGGGAAGCGATAGTTCGTCCAATACAAACAGCGACAGCTTCGGACTTTATCTCCTCGTCCATGACTGCCGCTGTTTCTTTCATTTTATCGACGAAAAATCCACGCTGTATAAAAACATCGCTTCAGGTAAGTGAATCGTCATTGTTTTAATCCTTCCAAGAATACTGCAAGTACCTTCATCGTCTCGTCCAGAACATTAGGCTGCAGAGACTCGTTGGCAAGCCAGAGCGCCGTCTCATTCAAACCGCCCGAAACAAAATGGGTCATTGCATCAAGGGGAACCATCCGAAAGTATCCATGGTCCTGCATGGTTCCAAGCTGCTCCCTTAATAAACGCATGGAATGGTTCTTATCCATCTCTCTCCATACTTCCCAGCCAAGAATCGCAGGGCCGTCGATCAGCATGATACGTCTATTTCGCTCTTCGACAGCAGCCATAATGAATGCGCGGCAACCCAGGTAGAGCTGCTGCCATAGATCTTCACTTGCCGATGCCTCCTGCTCCACCCTTTCGGCAACCTCCCGCTGGACATCTTCAAGTACAATTCTAAACAATTCCTTCTTGCTGCGAAAATGATGATAGACCGCTCCCCGCGTCAGATTCGCCTCATGAACGATCGATTCCAATGCCGTATCAGCATAACCGTAATCGGTAAAATGTATTCTGGCGACATCGATCAGCTTACGGATCGTTTCCGCAGTCGCAGCTTTGTTTCTTCTCATAATCGACTAGTTCTCCATTCGCATTACATAGCATCCAATTTATTGTGATCTGCTTGTAATCCTTTGTCAAACCACTCAAGGAGCCCCGGGTAGTAGGGCTTGATTAAATTGGCTAGCCGTACAGCCAGCTCCTGCAAGTATTCCCTCCCTTATTTCCATATCTCTTCGGAATATTGGGTACTAAAATCATTCGAGGGTGGGATGACGGTAATGATATCGATCAATACCCCGTTGGGATCGGAGGTAATGAAATGCCGCTGTCCAAAATCCTCGCTCCGGATATCGAGCTCTAGTGGTAGCTTGGCTTTCCGAATGAGACGTTCGTATTCAGCATCAACATCGTCCACTTCGAAATTAAGAATCAGCCCTCTTACTTTTGTCCGGTATGCGTCGGGAATGGTCGTATGAGAGGCGTCTAGAATAGCCAATTCATACGGGATGTCATTGCCGGGCATATTCAAGCTGATATACCAGTTCGCCTCAAACATCTTTTTGAATCCAAAGTAATCCTCGTAAAATGCTGCCGTGGAAATAACTTGATCTGTTAAAATGACGGGATAAAAACTGGATACTTTCATAATAATACCCCTCTCGGTTATGATAGCACCCATTTTAACATACATTCTGTATGTATGTAAATAATGTAGTAAATTCAAACCGTTGCCGCTACTTATGATAAGGCTCACCGTATCATAACAAAAAGCGAAATCTCTTGCACCGCGGCACAATGATTTCGCTTTTGTGTCTAGCTCTCTAATTGGAATCTGCACTAGTTAAGTGAATCGAGCAACGTCTTTAATTGCGGATCAAGCTTCAGCGCGTTCAAGATGATCTGCAACGCTTCTGCACGTGTGGCATTACTCTTGGGACCGAATCCTCCATCCCCTTTACCGCTAACGATACATGCTTGCGCTGCTGCTTTGATCTCGCCAGCCGCATAAGCACCATTCACATCATTGAAATTGCCCTTTGTTGTATCTTTCGCCACGTTATTAAGATCTACGATACGGGACAGCATAACGACCATTTCTTCACGTGTAATCGCGTTATCGGGCTTGAACGTACCATCCTTGTAGCCATTGATTACCCCTGCCGCTACAAGGTTCTCAATCGCTTCTTTCGCCCAGCTATCGCCAATGTCCTTCAATACAATACTCGTATTGCTGCCACCTTGGATATCGAACACTCGATTCAGAATCACCGCAAACTCAGCGCGCGTGATTTTGCCATCCGGCCTAACCGTACCATCTTCGTAGCCTTTAATGACTTGCAGTTTATAGAAAATACCGATCGTCTTTTCAGCCCAGTGCCCTTTAATGTCAGCAATATTTATCGTAACATTTGCTTTCTTCGCCCCCGCTACCTTGGCTTCAATTGTTTTTATTAAATTGATTTCATTAACAATACCGCTGTTAAATACACCTACCTTAGGCTGTGGAGAACCAGGTGTCCGTTCCGGGTCAGGTGTCGTAGCAGGTGTCTCAGACGTTGAAGATGGCGTCGATGGATTACTGCCACTGGATGGTTTTCTCAGCGTCACGGAATGAGAGGCGTCGGAAGCCTCGCTGCTGCCCGCGCTATTGACAGCTTGCACCGTAAAAGTATACGCTACTCCGTTGGATAGCCCTGTTACCGTGATCGGGCTCCCCGTCCCTGTTACGGTAATATTTCCCGGCATAGCCGTAACCTCGTAATAAGTGATGTCGCTTCCGCCATTCGCCGGGGTAGCGAAGCTTACCATTGCTTGTCCATTGCCAGCTACCGCGGTTACGCCCGTTGGAGCCGATGGAACCGTTCGCGGCGTTGCGCTCACTTCATTGGACGCAGTACTGTCCCCTGTCGGGTTCGTCGCTTGGATGACAAAATAGTACGTTGTGCCGTTCGTTAATCCGGTGGCATCATAGCCGTATACCGAATCGCTTACCGAAGCTTCCTCTGATCCATAAGCGCCAGAGGCCGTACTTTTGAATATTTTGTACCCAGTGGAACCGAGCACCGGATCCCATGTTAGGCTTATTCGGGCATCTCCCGGCGTAGCTGGCCCCAGCACCGGTACTCCGGGAGCCGGAGCCTGCGGCGTAGCGCTCACTTCATTAGAAGCCGCGCTGATTCCGGATGGATTCACGGCTTTCACAACAAAATAATACGTTGTCCAATTGGTTAATCCGGTGGCATCATACGATAATCCGGTCACTGTAGCTACCGCATCTCCATATGTGCCGGAAGCTGTCCGTTGGTACACAGCATAGCCGTCTGCCCCATACACTTCACTCCAAGTCAAAAGCACATGGCTGTCTCCTGCTGTAACCGACTCCACGCTCGGCGCGACTGTTCCAGGCCAAGGAAGCGTTACCGTCCGGCTCGTCATCTGCATCAATCCCGTCGCATCGAATGCGAGCCGTGCCCCCGTCACCTCGGCTGCATTCGTTGCGCCAAGATCCGCAAATGTTGCCACGCCCGAGCTCGCCGTCGCCGTTACTGTTCCTGTCAGCGTCCACGCGCCCGTATCCTTCTTCGATACCGTCACGACCGTGCTGCTGTCGCCCGCGCTTATATTCCCGTATGCATCTAGAAGCGTCACGACCGGTTGCTGCGCGAACGCGCCTCCATTGCTGGCTGGCGCTGTAATGTCCGTAGTCAGCGCCATCGCAGCCGCGCTTCCCGCTGTAGGCGTGATGCTTATCGTATTCGCTGCCGGCGTTGCCACGCCCGCCACGCTGAACCCTATCGTTTGCGCCGCCGCCTTGTTCAGCTTCAAATTCGCTGTCGCTACGCCACTGGCAAATGTAACGCCGATCTTGTTCGGCCCTGCCGTCAAGACCGTCCCGTTATAGCTGCCATATGAGCCGTCGGGCGCCGCTGTATAACCGGAAATCGTCACATCGCGCGCTCCGCTAAACGTCATATCCGTGTTGCCCAGCGCGTCCTTCACCGTCAGCGTGACCGCATCATCCGCGCCGACTCCGGGAGTCGCCGCAGCGGCGGACGCGCTGACCGTTTGCGCCGGTGCAGGAGCCGGAAGCGTTACGATCGTACTCGTCCTCTGCGACAAACCTGTCGCATCGAATGCGAGCCGTGCCCCTGTCACCTCGGCTGCATTCGTTGCGCCAAGATCCGCAAATGTTGCCACGCCAGAGCTCGCCGTCGACGTTGCTGTTCCTGTCAGCGTCCACGTACCCGTATCCTTCTTCGATACCGTCACGATCGTGCTGCTATCTCCCGTACTCGTATTCCCGTAAGCATCAAGAAGCGTCACAATAGGCTGCTGCGCGAACGAACCTCCATTGCTGACTGGAGCTGTAATGTCTGTGTTCAGTACCATCGCTGCCGTGCTTCCCGCTTCTGGCGTGATGCTCACCGTATTCGCTGCCGGCGTTGCCACGCCCGCCACGCTGAAACCGATCGTTTGCGCCGCCGCCTTGTTCAGCTTCAGGTTCGCTATCGCTACGCCATTCGCAAACGTAACGCTGATCGTGTTCGGCCCTGCCGTCAAAACCGTCCCGTTAAAGCTGCCATAAGAGCCGTCGGGCGCTGCTGTATAACCGGAAATCGTCACATTGTGCGCTCCGCTAAACGTCGTATCCGTGTTCTCCATCGAGTCCTTCACTGTCAGCGTGACCGCCTCGTCCACTCCAACTCCGGGAGCTGCCGAGGCTGCGGCTGCACTCACGGTATACAGAGGCATCGCAGAATATTTCATAACGTTCGCTTTGAAGGAGTTTTCACCATCCGAATAGACAACATAAGGAATGCCGCTGTTGTCCATTGCCATCGAGAAAGAATAAGCCTTACCTGCCGAGAAGTCCGCACTGCCTACGGTCTCCCAGCTGCTTCTGCTTTCGTCATATTTCATTACGGTCACTTTATTAGAGTTCGGGTTCCCACCATACGTATAGCCAACATATGGGATGCCGCTGCTGTCTATCACTATTGATGTATAATAAGCTGTACCTGCCGAGAAACCCGCACTACCTACGGTCTCCCAACTGCTTCTTCTTTCGTCATATTTCATCACTGTCACTTTTAAGTCCTTCTCAACATCCGAAAAAGCAACATAAGGTGTGCCGCTGCTATCTATTGCTATTGATGTGAAATTAGCTATGTCTGCCGAGAAGCCCTCACGGCCTACGGTCACCCAACTGCTTCTGCTTTCGTCGTATTTCATCACAGTCGCTTTTGAGAAGTTCCCAGAATCATAATAGGCTACATAAGGGATGCCATCGCTGTCTATCGCTATCGTTGGATATTGAACCTGATCTGCTGAGAAGCCCGCACGGCCTACGGTCACCCAACTGCTTCCATCGTATTTCTTTACGGTCGATTTAAAGGAGTTACTATAATCTACATAAGAAACATACGGGGTGTCTGTATTGTCTATTGCTATTGATATATCCTTAACCCCACCCCCCGAGAAGCCCGCACGGCCTACGGTCACCCAACTGCTTCCGTCATATTTCATCACGGTCGCTTTATTGGCGTCTTCAACATCCCTATAGACAACGTATGGGGTACCACGGCTGTCTATCGCTATCTTTGTATATTCAGCTTGACCTGCCGAGAAGCCCGCACGACCTACGGTCACCCAACTGCTTCCACTGTATTTCATCACAGTCGCTTTATTAGAGTTCCCACCATCCATATAGACAATATAAGGGGTGCCGCCGTTGTCTATCGCAATCGATGTATACATAGCCTGGCTTGCAGTAAGACCCGCACCGCCCACGGATTGCCATTCCTTGACACCGGCGGCTTGAACCGTCGCTTGCTGCACAGGCAACAACGGAATGACCAGACTAATGACCAACATCCAAATCCAAATAAGTCTTTTCGGCTTTAATTGACACTTTCTTGCTTTCATATTTGTTCCTCCACTGTTCACGATCTAGCTGCTCTCGCCTGACCCTATCCGAATTATGAATGAATGTTCTTATCTTAAAGGAGAAGCACTCATTCCTGAATACCTATTAAGGGGTATCTTCGTCGGGATACGCAGTCCCTCGGGTATTTCGCGAAAAGCGTGGGGCTTCTGTCACTGGAGGATTGGGAGATGGAGATAGAGTTCGGACTCGCCTTAGAATTGCATGCCCAGAAAGAGGAAGGCTAATATTTTGCGCCCTTAAAAAACGAAAGAAGCGGCCCTTAAAGGCTCGCTTCCTTGTTTGCAAAATTGCTAGAGTCGTACGCAAAGTCCATCCTATGCCTTTTTCACGAACTCGGATTTAATTTCATCGCGCCGAACCCATCGATTTTGCAATCGATATCTCATCATGGTTGTCATCGCCGTAGTACAACTCGGTAAATAATTGAACGGTGGATTTTAATGGGGTGGTCTCCAGTTCTTCCTGCAGCAGCTTCGTAAATCGTTCGTAATGCTGCTGCATGGACAAGCGGTCGCCCATCTTCGCGTAGATCCGAAGCAACCTTTCATTGATGTCGTCAAGGAAAGGATTTTGAAGAAGGGCGCTTCGCAGACAATGCTCCGCCGCGCGGTGATTTTGTACGGAGAGATAGTAGTCCGCCATTCGTCTCATTAACTCAAAATAATCGCTTTTGTACTTTTCCTTCGCTTGCTGAGTCCAATCAAAACCATCTTCCTCCATATAATTGCTTTTATATAGGTCTGCTATCTTCTCGAATTCGCCGATAGAATCCGGCGTATTTACCATTTCACCGCTAGTAACCCGTTCAAATTCGGCGACATCACACTCTCCCCCGCGCGTCTCCAAACGATAGCAGTTGTTATGAAACTCCAGCTTGTAGTTGTCACCGAAACTCGCTATCTTTTTCCGGATGCGATAGATACAGGTGTGCAAAAATGTGGTACCTTGCTCCAAATTTGCATTAGGCCAAATATCCTCCAGAATTTTCTCTTTCATGACAAACGTATTCCGATGATGAACGAGATACGCCATCAGTTCGCGTTCCTTGGATGTTCTCCATTTTACCGGAAATGTTAGTTCCGCGTTCGCATCGCTTATCCATTCAAAACGGCCAAAACAGATAAATCGGGACTTCCTTGTTTGCCTCTCCTTTTTGAATTTTTCTTGCTTACCGGCGCTCTGTTTTGCCATAATCCGTGCGATAGTCTTGCTTAATCGTTCTGCTGTGGTTGGTTTCAGCACGTAATCGATGGCATCCAGCTCAAAGGCTTCGACTGCATAATGATGACATGCTGTCACAAAAACCACATCGATTCCGGGATCAATCGCCATGATATGTTCGGCCGCCTCGATACCGTTCAAACCAGGCATTTCAATATCCAAAAACACAACATTTATGCGCTCCTGCAATAACTTATTTATCGCTTCATCCGGTTTCGTAAACATCCCGACAATCTCGATGTTTCCGATCGTTATCAACAGCCTTTCAAGCAAATCCAGTGATGGTTGCTCATCGTCGACTAGTATTGCTCGCAGCATAAGTCACCTCATTGAACCGAATTCGAATTATGTCGATTTTTCTCCTCCTATTTTATCATGGTAGATGGGACCACTTGGGAATTACAAAGAAAACTTTAAGTTCGCGCTTACAATACACTTCTGTTAACCAGCACACGCCCTACTTATGATAAGGCTCTCCGTATCATCTATAGAGCGAAATTAAAAGGCACTCAGTTGAGTGCCTTCTTTGCATAGCTTTATGTTAATGCTTGCTACCGTCTAGCATCGAAGCTTTTTTTTCTGGCTAGAGCCGCCCGTAGTCCATGCGGGACTTTTCTCTTACAAGCTCTGTTCGGTCACTCCCGTTACCGGATCGAAGGTCAGCATCTTGGTCCCGATCTTATCGATGAAGAATCGATCATGGCTTACCGTAATGACCGCGCCGGGAAAATGAATCAGAGCTTGCTCCATAACCTGTATGCTCGTAAGGTCCAGATGGTTGGTCGGCTCGTCCAAGATAATAACAGCCGCACCCGAGAGAAGACACTTAGCTAGCGCCACCCGAGCTTTCTGCCCGCCGGACAGATTGCCGATCGCCTTGCTCAGATCCGCCTCGGAGAATTGCAGCATAGCTAGGAATTTGTTCACCTTTTTGCGCGGAGCGTCCAGTCCCAATCCATACGTATTCACCGCGTGGCTGACGGTATCCTTAGGATCAAGCTCCTCCCACATCCGGTTGAAATAGGCGTAGTTAACTCCCTTCTCCCAGACAACCTGCCCGGAATCCGGCTTCTCCTGCCCGGTAAGCGCCTTAATAAGCGTGGACTTCCCGCTTCCGTTCGGTCCCACGATGACCAAGCGATCTTCCTTCTGAATATCGAAGCTAACGTTCTCGAAGATCTGCCTGCCCTCGTATGTCTGCCCGATCTTCTTCACTTCGCATAGCTTGTCGGGAAAGCGCAACCTCTCGTAGATGTCGGTAATCAGTACGTTAACGGGATGAGGCTCTATCCGCTTCTTGTTATCCGCCAGCTTCCGCGAGAGACGGTCTTTGGAACCGGATTTCCGGTTCGCGCGATCGTCGATCGCCTCGGATTCCATGAGCAGCAGCTCTTCCTCCCACTCAAACTGGCGGTCCAGCTCCTTCTTGCGCATCTTCTTCTTGCGGACGTAATCTGTGTAGTTGCCCTCGTATTCCTGAAAATGATAGTTCTCGATCTCGATCGTGCGCGTGACGACCTTGTCGATAAATTGCCGGTCATGCGACACCAGAATCATGGCTCCCTTGAATCGGTACAGCCACTGCTCCAGCCATGCGATCCCTTCCATATCCAAGTAATTCGTAGGCTCGTCGAGCAGAACGACATCGGGCAGCTCGATGAGCATCTTCGCGAGCGCCGCGCGGTTACGCCATCCCCCGGACAACTCATCGATTGGCTGATTGCGAGATCTGTCATTGAACCCTAGCTTCGTAAGCACCGTATTAATCTCGACGGAAACGTTCCAGCCATCGAGATGATTCATCTGTTCGAATAACTCCGCTTGCCTTGCTAGCAGCGCATTCATCTCGCTATCGTCGGTAACCACACCCAGTTTATCTCCGACCTCTTGCAGCTCTCGTTCAATTAGAGCAACCTGCTTGAAGCATGCTTCTAGTTCTTGCTGAACGGACATGCCTCCGCTGAGTTCCGAGAATTGCGAGAAATATCCGATTCTCACCTGAGGATCTATTTCTACTCTGCCGGACGTCGGCTCTTCCTTGCCCATGATGAGCTTAAATACCGTCGACTTGCCGGCGCCGTTCCGTCCGATTAGGCCGATACGTTCCCCTTGCATAACTCGAAAATAAATGTCGCGAAAAATCATGGACTCTTCATACTTCTTCGTGACGTTCTCCAACCGTATTACGCTCATGGTTATCACCCTTCTGGTTCCAACACTTAAAGCAACTTAATCAGCGCTTCTAGCTCATCAACTAATCCTTTTGCAAGTTCAAAATCAGTATCTTTTAAAGCCAATTCTATTTTCATTTCAACTGATTTTTTACTTTGTTCCGTTTCTAAATAGTCTTTATCAAAATGGCTAGCATAAATCATCTGTCTAAATTTTCGCATACTCATTTTTCTAATCGTCTTATCGTCAATGATTAATACATAGTCCATACCATTTACAACAGAATAGAAATCATGAGATATCATGAGAATCGCGCCTTTATAGTCTTCAATGGCTTTTTCCAGCGCAATTTGTGCATAGGTGTCTAAATGACTTGTCGGTTCATCAAGAAGCAATACGTTTGCTTTACCGGCAGAAACTTTAGCTAATTGAAGCATATTTATTTCTCCGCCGGATAAAGTTTCTATCTTTTGATTAACGATTTCTCCTTCAAAGCCATAGTTTGAAAGATACGATCTAACCTCATCATAAGTGTTAAACCCAGCATCGATGAATTCTTCTAATATTGTATTAGAATCATTTAGCATTTCACCTTGAAGCTGTGATAAATAAGCCACTTTAGCATCAGCATTTATTTTAATTGAATCATGATTATTGTTAAAGATTTCTCTAAGTAAAGTCGTTTTTCCGGTACCGTTTGGACCGATAATGGCCACTTTATCCGTAGATTGTATCTCAAAATTAACATTGTCTAAAAGCAACTCATCAAAGGCAACACTATAATTACTGACATGTATAACAGCGGTGTCTTCAATTTCATTATCCATACCGAAACTGATAGTCGGCTGCTTAATATCAACAAATGGCGCTTTAATTCTACGTGCTTCCAATCTCTCTTGAAAACTAACTCTAGCTTTTAACGCTCTACCTCTAGAGGCATCTGCATTATAAGTTGCAATAGCTCTTAGATTATTGATGATTTTCTCGTTTCTCTCAATTTCTTCTTCCTCGGCGACTGTGAGTTCTTGTAACTCAATTTTTGCCTGCAGTAATGAGAAATTATAATCAATATATCGCCCATCGAACTCTTGGATCTCCATGTTTTCAAGGTGTATAATTTTGTTAAAACAATGATTCAATAAATATCGGTTGTGCGTAACAACTAGCAGTATGCCTTTGTGAGCGTTAATCAGATTTTTAAGTGCATTTAGATTTTCAAAGTCTAAAAATACATCTGGTTCGTCCATAATCATTAAGTCTGGACTATTAAGCATTTCCTTCATCACTTGAATGAGTTTGAATTCCCCGCCACTCAGATCGGATACCCTAACATCTTTTAGCTTCATGAGGTTTGCTAGATTTAGTTTCTTATTAATGTTGCTTTCAAAATCTCCCCCACCCATTGCATCAAAAACATCTAAAGCTAATTGATACTTTTCTAGGAGCGGATCAATGTCTGATGATGTTTCCATTTCAGCACAAATAGATTGTATCTCATTTTGTACCTTAATAAATTCTTCTCCGATATATTCAAAAACAGTTGTTTCTTTAGTTCTGTCTAGTTGAGAGAACTGACTTACATACCCAATTCTGCAGGCTGGATCTATCTCTAACTTGCCCTCGAACAAATATCTTTCTGGATCCATCAGTATATCTATCAGTGTACTTTTACCACTGCCACTTGTTCCAATAAAAGCACAATGTTGTGCCTCTTCAAGCGTAAATGAAATGTTTGTATATAGTTCCTTTTGCGGAAATGAGAAGGATAAGTTTTCAACTTTTATCATAGTGTTACCTTTCTTATAACTAAAATGGTGACTATTATTGGATGTATTGAAGAACATAGATTATAAGTTTACCGTCGTTAGAGTAACACTGTTTACAACCAATCTCAATCTATTTGTATCCTGACGAATAGCCTAACTTTTCCACTTCATTGCTTCACAAAATAGAACCAGCTTATCACATACATTTTACTACGCCTTGCTCTAACCAAATTTCGCCACAAAAATCCCGTCCGATCGAATGTTGGACCGCGTTAAATATTTGACCTGCGGAAGTTTTTTATGCTAGTCCCCTCTACCAAAGCGGTGGAGGGGACTTTGCTTTCCACAGAGAACAAACTCCTTCATATCGCCTTACAATAGCGAAATTATAATAAGATTGGAATTATCTAAGGTTGAAATGAACTCCAAGCCTTCTCATCTTGTCTATTATATGGGAGGTGATTGTTGTTGAACTACGATCACTTGAAACACGCTGTTGTCATGGATGCGGAGACTCTAAAATCACTAATGCACGATTATGGACAGGAAGTATGTAACTATGCCTATTTGATTTGCCGTAGCAGAAGCATGGCTGAAGATATTTCACAGGATGTATTTCTGAGGGCATACCGTCAGTTTGCTTCATTCCGTGGGGAAGCATCCGTAAAAACTTGGCTGCTCCGTATTACGCGAAACCTGAGCTACAACTATAGAAATTCAGCATTCTTCAGAAGAGCGCTGTTGCTCGATCGAATCGTCCCGAGAGGAAACCATCGATCTGCAGAGGAAGCATTCCTTGACGAAGAAGCGACGAACGAAGTTTGGCGTAGAGTGTTCAGTCTGCCTGCCAAATATAGTGAGATACTACTGCTTCATGCGAGGCTTCAACTGTCAATAGAAGAAATTGCCTCGCTGCTCGGCATACCCGAAGGAACCGCGAAGTCGAGATTGTTTGGTGCCCGACAAAAATTATCAAGGCTTCTGGAGGAGGAAGATGTGAATGAACAATTTATCTAAGCCCCATTGGTATTACGATCTGGAGAAGGATCAGCCGGTTCGAACGCGCATTTTCACTGAGGAACTGGCTGCCAGAATTTATTCAAAGGCACTGAAAATGCCTGCAAGAAGATCATTTTTATTGAATAAGCAAAAAATGTTTGGAGCGGTGATGATTGTCGCAGCCGTATGCGTGCTCTCCCTAACTATGAATTTTCCTAAATTAAACGTTGCGCCAGCATCTCCGTCCAAAGCAGAAGGAGTAGCCGACGCACTCACTCCGCAATTCCGGGACACATTGATTAATCATAGTGGTAACGCGGAACCCCAGAGACAAATTCTACTGGAGGAGCGTATTAACAACAACTTTGTATTGATTTATTCCTCGCTGCCGAAAACCACAAGCAGTTCTGAATTATACATGGACTTATTGAAGTGGACGGACTACGGAGGGGATCGTTCTATCGGAACCGGCCTCGATGGCTGGTCTCATGCCTTTGGTAGTTCAGCAGCAGAGGGGACTAAGCCCCTCGTAGTGTCTGGGGTATCGTGGGGAGATATAGAATTTCCTTTGGGCACATACGGCGTTCTTAGCATTTTTACTGGAGAACTATTTCAATCCAACATCGCAAGCATTCGGGTCGTCGATGGATCCGGCAAGCAGTGGAAAGCGCATATTTTCCCGAGTTCGGATGGTACCAGGTATTGGTTCACCGATATGCTTGGATCGGTTAAGGACTTTAAGATCGAAGCCCTTGACGAGCACGGAACCGTGCTCTCCACTCATTCTCGGAAAGAACCATAGAGCGAAATCTAAAGGCACCCCGATGGGTGCCTTTTCTGCTTACTCCCCTTGGAAATGTAGGGGACCAGCAACTAGTCGCGAGCCCCTCGGGCGCATGCTCATACAGGCTTAAACACCATCAGTAAAATAGAGATCACGACAGCGACGTTAGCAACAGCCTCCAGGAGCAATGAGTGCCGGCGGCTCCTCCGGTAGGCATCAGGCAAGGCGCCGCTCTGAATCGGTTCCAGAATGGCCCGTTGCTGCTTGATGCGAGCTGGAATCAGGACGGCCATGATGACGACAATAACGGCAAAGAGGGCAATCGCGATCCAATACCATAACTGTCGGAAAAGATAGGTCTGTTCGTATCCGAGCGCCAGCCCCGTAAGGAACATCAGCGTGCCACCGAGCTTCGGCAAGATTGCTAGCTTCTCCAACAACGTCAAACCGAACTTCGCCTGCTCCGTCGACCGAACGCCGCTCATGATGAGCGGATACCCGACAACGGAGACGATCGCCGTCACCGCGGAGGTAATGTGTAAGAACAACAAGTAGTTATACATCCATACCTTCTCTCCGGTAAGCGATCCCCACTCTTTTCCCTTTGAAGGGTCCGTCAGCCTCAAGATGATTAAGCATGCAAGCAACCACATCTTCATAAGCGACGTCGAGCTCCTGAATGCGGCTGAATAATTGGCCGGCCAGCTCCTCCTCTGACAGATCCTTCACGGATTCCGAGAACGACAGGGGAATGCGATCGACGGTTATATTCAAACGATCAAACGCATACGCCGCAGGGGTCTCCGTCATGGTGCTGGGGCACATGATGGACCAATCCAACTGGGTCTGTCGAAGCCGATCTAGATTTCGCTGGTGAATAAGGAAAACTGGGGGCAAGCCTGGAAGATCGTTGCCGGTCAATCCGGTATCCGCAATCTCCAACAATCCCGCACCTCCCATGACCCATATACGGCCGGAGAAATGAGGATGATCCACACACTGAGTGACGATGTTGTCAACGATGCGAATGAATGCCTCGCCTTGGCCCGCATTCCCGGCCGCAATGACCGCTACATCCTGATGAGTCAGCGCCTCATAGACACTATGCGGATCGAGAATATCCTTCGCGACCATCTTCACTTGCTCGGCGATCCTCTCGCCTTGCTGCTCGTGCAGCTTCTCTGGACTCCGAACGTAAGCGGTCATTTCATGGCCCTTTTCTACCCCCGCTGCCAGTATCCGCTTCCCTGTATTCCCCGTTGCTCCGAACACTATAATTCTCATCGTTCTCTCCCTCTTCCTCTTCGCTATTTATTGGCGTCTTTTAATTGACCTCACTTTAGCATCCGTCATATAATCTTGTGAAGAACGCACTTTCATGTAGGGAACTGACTTCAAAGTAAGTATGGGAGAGGAGGGGGCGCGTGGAAGCGAGAAAGCCGTTTGTTTCCGAAGAACAATGCCCAATTGAGACAGTCATTCACGTTGTCGGAGGGAAGTGGAAGCCGACCATCCTGTGGCATCTGATGGATTCCACGATGCGGTTCAGCGCACTGGAGAAGAGGATTCCCGATGTGACGCAAAAGATGCTGGCCCAACACTTGAGGGAACTGGAGAATCAAGGCATTGTCACGCGCACAATCCACCCCAGTGTTCCACCCAAAGTGGAATATTCCCTCAGCGAATATGGACGGACGCTTGTGCCGGTTCTGCAGTCAATGTGCGATTGGGGCAGGAATCACAATCGACTCGGCGGCGACATGTCGGTTCGGCAGATGCAGAGTTGATCTACGAATCACGACAAACAAAGAAGCTCGGGATCTTTCCCGAGCTTCTTTCTAGTTTCGCCCTACTTGTGATACGGTTCAGCGTAACATCTATAGAGCAAAATTTAGATCTGGCATTCAGAGTATCGATTTATTGAATCAATGTACCATCGATCAAACATAACCAACCTCCTCATTTTAGTTGACTCAAAAATCATTCCTTTATTCTCCTATCAAAATACAGATGTACTTTTCTTAATAGATTCTTAATGAATTGCAGTAAATATTTATTCCTCTATCTATTATTGATATGATTTGATCGTGATCGAGTTGGCTTCATCTCGCTGAAGTAGGAGGAATGATTCACCATCAATCAAATTTTAATAGTAGACGATGAACCCGGAATTCGTCAGTTAATTAGGATGCATCTAGAACAAGCGGAACTTCAAGTCATAGAAGCCAGTTCAGGACGACAAGCTATTCAATACTTACAGGAATATGCCATAGAATTAGTGATATTGGACCTCATGATGGATGATGGCAACGGGTTCGAGGTACTGCAATATCTACGGGACGCAAATATGGAATCATTAGTAATTGTGCTTAGTGCAAGACGAGAAGTGCAGGACAAAATCCTGACACTCGGATTAGGTGCAGACGATTATGTCACAAAGCCTTTTAGCCCAGTGGAATTGGTTGCTCGTGTGCAAGCACAGTTAAGAAGACATCGCCCTCATTCTTCTTTTCCTACCAAGATTCTACGTCTAAACAAATTAGTGCTGGATATCGATAATTATTTTTTGCGATATGATGGAAAATCATTTTCTTTGACCCCGGTAGAGTGCCGGCTGTTAGAATTGTTCATGCAAAATCCAGACCGCGTTTTAACCAAAAGAGAAATTTACAAGCGTGTATGGAATCATGAAAACTTTGATGATAACAATTTAAGTGTTTTTATTAGCAGACTGCGAAGCATTCTTGAACCCACGGAGGGCTCGCCTCATTACTTTCACACCATACGTGGAATCGGTTACAAGTTCTCAGGAGATGGACAATGAAAAGTCGAACAAAGCTTTGGCTATTTATGCTCATAAGTGCAATCATTAGTGTTCTTCTGTTTTCTTCACTTAGTCTCGTTATAGGTAAAATAGGAGATAGCGGTTATGATCTGAAAAGCCTGAACGCCATCTCGCAGGAAGTCCTTGATACGATTGCAACCCGTCAAGCTTTTCATATCGAAGACATAACGCCAATATTGGATAATGCTCATAGCAACCATCCTGATATTCGTTATGAATGGATTTCAGCAGATGGATCGACGATCTATGATACCTTCGGAGAAAAGAAAACCTATGATTTTGGGCAGCTTGCGAATCGAATGCTTCATATGCCTCAGAACCTATGGGGGGTCGATAAACCGGTTACGCTTACTTATTCCATTAGCCAAGGGGATCAACCCTATTATTTGCTAATGAGCTTTTCCAGTGACGACATGAAACAAGGGCAAATTTATTTTTTCATGCGCACTTTTAAAGCCATGTCTACTTTTATGCTACCGTTAATCGTTGCTTTATTAATTCCCTATCTGCTAGCTCTATGGTTTTTCTCTTCCATGAACAAACGAATCAATAAGCTCAACCATGCGATAGGGCAGCTTAACCTCCAAAGTGAAATCACTGTACTGGAAGACACGAAAAAGGATGAAATTGGCCAGCTCACAGCGCATTATAACGCCATGGCTCGCCGCATTCAAAATCAAGGCGAACAAATCAAGCTATTTGACGCCCGACGAAATCTACTACTATCTAATCTCTCCCACGATCTACGCACCCCGCTAACGATGATTTTAGGCTACGCAGAAACGATTCGCGCTGGATTATATAAGGACGAGATGGAGCTACAAGCGAGTGCCAAAGTTTTGCTGCAACGCTCTCGTTATATCGATAAGCTATTAGATCAATTGTTAGATATTACCAGGCAGGATGAGGGGAATTTAGAGCTTCATGCTGAAGTGTGTAATGTATCTGAAATGTTGCGGAAAATTGCCGCAGAATACCTAATGTTGCTTGAAGGGCAAACCTTCACGGTTGAAGTAAATATCCCCGACGAGGATATCCAAGCCTGGATTGATGTCTCCCTAATCGAACGTGCGCTGCGAAACCTGTTGGACAACGCGATCCGTTACGGTTCAGAAGGCCATTATCTTGAGGTCGGGCTTACGGAAAAGGATGATGCCCTATTCATGACGGTTATCGATAAAGGACGCGGCATTCCCTTACAGGATCAAAAGCATGTTTTTGAACGGTTCTACCGTGTCGATGGCAGCAGAAAAGGCGAAGGACTCGGCATTGGACTATCCATTGTCCAAGAAATCATTTCCCTCCATGAAGGATCAATTACATTGACGAGTATCCCTTTTGAAAGAACAGTATTCGAGGTCCAGCTGCCAAATCATCAGCGTGAACAATCAAAGTCATAATAGGTAATGTAATAGGGCACCCAAAAGGTGCCCTATCTGTTAATCGTGTTTCTGATAACGGTGATCGCTTGCTTTAACCCTGCTTACTCTTTTGATCGATCATCTTTAGCAGAATTGCTACGGCCTCCGCTCTAGTTGCCTTATCATTGGGAGCGAATTTGTTCGAACCTTTGCCTGACATAAGGCCAAGATTCTTCAACACTGCTACCTGCGCCTTCGCCCAGCTTGGAATGTCTGCGTCATCCACGAAGTCGGTTACCGTATTCGTTTCCACCTTCAGTGCTAGCGCTTTAGCGATCATCACAGCCATCTCTGTGCGTGTAATTTCTGCATCTGGATGGAAACTGCCATCCGAGTAGCCGTTAACGATGCCCGCTTGAACAGCTTGCTCTATCGCTTTCTGCGACCAAGTTCCAATCTTCGCCGAATCAGTGAATGTAAGCTTCGCAGCTTCCTCTTGCGATTTCAGCGCCTTCATCAGCATCACCACCAATTCCGCACGAGTTACGATGGCATTCGGCTTGAAGGTGCCATCCAAATACCCATTCACAAATCCGCTCTGTGCTGCCTTATTGATTTCGGACGCTGCCCAGTGTCCGGCTATGTCACTAAAGTTAACTTCCTTCGACTCGTCTATCGAGGGTGCTCCAATGGGCAACCCCGACGCCCGATCTACCACCAGCACAGCAAATTTCATGAAGTTGTCCACCTCTACGCTAATGCGATTGCCTTCGATTTTGCCGTTCTCGATTTTCACCCATGTTTTCGTAGCTTCATTATAGTAAAAAATCGCTACCGTCTGGTTGCTATTCACTTGAATTGGGTTGAATACCATAACCAACGTAGCTGGCTTTTTGAGGTTTTCCGGAATATTCTTCTGGACATCGTACACCGAACTTGCCGGAACTTCATTGTGAGCAAAAAGAGGTTGCGTATTCGATACCTTCTCAATGTTAATTTCCAATGGTTTGCTGGTCGCATTAGCAGGAATACGAATGAAGATCGCTTGATCTAAACTCACTTCGCCGATGCTTCCTACCGGAAGTGTTAGTTTTCCATTCGTTGAGTAGATTGGGCTGCTTATTGAACCATTGTTACTGCTTGAACTTCCGCTTGAGCTGTTTCTTGGCGAAACGGGGTTGGAGGGGGAGGAAGTTGGGCTTGGTCCCGCGCCATTCGTTGCAACCACCGTGAACGTATATTCCGTTCCGTTCGTCAACCCCGTAACCGTGACCGGACTCGCGGTTGTGCTCGTTCCTGTGATTCCTCCTGGACTGGACGTAACCGTATACAGCGTGATCGCACTCCCCCCATCACTCGTTGGGGCATCGAAGCTGACCGTCGCCGTTCCATTGCCTGCGATCGCCGTTACATTTGTCGGTGCGCTCGGCACACTGATCGGTGCGGCGGGCGTCACACTCCCTGATGCCACTGATGCCGCAGAGTTGCCTACGCTATTCTTTGCGACTACTGTGAACGTATACGCTGTGCCATTCGTCAGACCCGTGACCGTAACCGGACTCGCGGTTGTGCTCGTTCTTGTGAATCCTCCTGGACTGGACGTAACCGTATACAGCGTGATCGCACTCCCCCCATCACTCGTTGGGGCATCGAAGCTGACCGTCGCCGTCCCGTTGCCTGCGGTCGCCGTTACATTCGTCGGTGCGCTCGGCACAGCAGCAACTTTAAACGTATTTGAATGAGAATATCCCGCTACGTGACTTACTGCTTTCTGATCCTCAACACGAACGTGCAAATACCACGTACCTAAATCAGGAGGCGTAGAAATGGACTCTTCGCTCGTGAACTCTACCCACTCCACGTTCGGCCAATCGGGCACCGTTACCGCTGTTGACCATCGGTAATACGTTTTGGAAGATCCTACAAAATCAGGAACAGCAACCGTTACCTTTGTTGAATTAGCTTGCTTTCCCTCTGATTCGCCGTTTGGAGAATAGCTGACTCCGTAAGATAAAATATTGAGGAATGTATGCCCCCAATCAGAAGCATACGTCTTCGCTATAGAAGGATCAAAGGCTATCACCGAAACAGGTTTAAAAGAATTACTAAACGCATTAGTTCCAATTGTAGTTGAATCCCCTTCAATAATCACGCTTGTTAATCCATAATTATCAGAAAATGCATGATCACCTATGCTCGTTACACTGTTTGGGATCGTTACACTCGTTAATTCGTTCCAATAAAATGCAGAATCACCTATGCTCAATGCACTATTTGGGAGCGTTACACTCGTTAATTCGTTCCAATGAAATGCAGAAACGCCTATGCTCGTTACACTGTCCGGAATCGTTAAACTCGTTAATTGATTATTATAAAATGCTGCATATCCTATGCTCGTTACACTGTTCGGGATCGTCACTCTCGTTAAATGTTTACTAGCAAATGCAGTTGCCTCTATGCTCGTTACAGGATTCCCATCTATTGTAGCAGGAATATCGACCTCTTTGTCCGTTCCAAAATAATAGATAATGGCTACTTCTGAGTTGCTTGTTGTGTATTCATAATCTCCGGATACTTCCGCCTTCGCCTCCTGAATACTACCGCCTGTCCATGAGCCTAGCGTAATCAAAGCCAGCGTGAGTAGACAAATCAGCAACTTCCTTATTTCCAACAAATTTGATCGCATCATGTGCCTGTTGCACCCTCTTCTATTATTGTTCCATTGCACCACTCCATATTTTACTAGATAATTTTTACTTGAATCTTAATGGACTCTTAATAGATAATGTGAATTTATGTAATTTAAATTCGGGAACATTTCACTGTTTCACTGTACGTGCGTCCGTGCTGATCAGGCGTTAGAAAGCCATCTCGCCACCTTGGAAGCCAGCCCACAGCGTAATCGGCGTGAAAAACGACTCTCCGTATAATGCATCACAAAAAGACCCGCATCCGCTCATAACCGAGCTGGGTGAGCGCGGTTTGTACGATATCGGGCATACCATCCTAGACATCCTTAACCGGAGATATCTTCAGAGAGCTATTTAACCAAAGTCGGTCGATCCCGCCGCTAAAGTCCTTGCTGCCATAATCCGCTCTATTCACCCATTCTTGCATTCGTTCCTTGCCAAAATCGCGAGCCATCGCTTGAAGCACCACACAACGGAATAACGCATGGCTGATGCCAACGTATGATCTTGATTCCAAATTTCGCGGACTCGTCTATTCCCGTCCCACTTCTTCACCGTGTTCTCATCCGCAACGGTACCCGTACCTCAAGCACTCACTTTTCTCCGTTTAATATCAACAAGTAGCACTATTGAAACATTGTAGTCCCTTTACAATCCAACAGCCATAAATTTCGCCCTACTTATGATAAGGCTCACCATATCATCTATAAAGCGAACTTAACTCCTATCAGAAGAACTCGTCCATAGGTAATAATCTCCCATATTATTATTGTTTTTCGGAAATCGCCTCAAAATGCTTGACTATCAACCTTGTTTACAGTTGGAATATCACCGAAAAAGGTCGACATCAACACAATTGGAGTCTTCTGAGCTATTCCAGTTTGACTAAATGCAGTGTTTCTATCTGACTGTAGCAGTAAATAAGTGCATCACAAAGAGATTGAGCTAACCTTTGATGAGAAGATTGAGGAATACTTCCAAACTATTGCCCCTTCCGCTAATGAAGCAGAGGGGGCTTTTTGTGTTCCTAGCAAAATAGTTCGTAGTAAGTAGAAGATTATGATAGCAATCTAATTTTTTATATCGTATGATTCTTCACATACAATAAGATTTTGCAATAATAAGCTTCATAATATACACCTTATTACACTTTAGGGGAATAAGGTGTACTGCGGATTATTTATATTTTCCGTACGGGAGTTTTTTCGGAATGGAGAGACTATGAAAAAAATTATTGTCTTTATGATTGCATTACTTATACTGTTCACCGGATTCGCAACACCAAGTTATGCATTATCAGATTCGCAATCTGATTCAATACAAACATTGTTGGATGATGCAAGCCGTATATCAGGTGTACCGGGAATGTCAATCTCAATACTTGCGAACAATGAAGTGCTCTACTTTTCTTCCGGGTACGCAGATCGTGAAAAGGGACTGTCGGCAAGTGAAAATACTCTATATGAGCTGGCTTCGGTAAGTAAAGCTTTTACCGGCATGGGTATTCTGCTGATGGAAGAACAAGGACTGCTGTCAATGTCAGACTCTATCCAGAAATATTTGCCTTGGTTTACGTTAAAGTATCAGGGGAAACACGTTGATATGCAAAGTATTACACTCAATAACTTTTTACACCATACTAGCGGCTTAACAAATGGCAGTCACAGTCAAAATATTCCACAAGGCAATACGCCGGATATGTTGCAAAAAACCGTAGAAATGCTCGTAGATTCTGAATTGTCGTTCTATCCTGGTGAGCAGTATAATTACGGAACTGTTAATTATGACGTATTAGGTCTGGTTATTGAGATTGTGTCGGGACAAAGCTATGAAGACTTTATGAGGGAACAGGTATTTCAGCCGTTGGGTCTTCACCAGACGTATGTTTATAAAGAAGATGCTCAAGCCACCGGACAGTTGGCACAGGGCTACCGTTCTTCCTTTTTTATGACAACTCCATATAACGCGCCGGATTATTCCGGGAATAAACCCGCAGGCTACATCATTTCTTGTACAAAAGATATGGCGCGTTGGATGGGCATACAGATGGGTATAGTGCAGGACATACCCGAAATATTCCATACGGTTATCGAAAAATCACATCAGGGTGATATGTCTGTTCCGGCTGTCAACGAAATGTATTATGCGGCGGGCTGGTCGGTAAACGCCAACCAAACGATTATAGAGCACCCAGGGGGCAATCCCAATTTCGGAACCGAAGTGGTCATACTGCCAAATGAACGAACAGCCATCTGCTTGCTGACCAACGGCGCAAATATCAATAGAAGCATGGTACTAAAAGTTAAAGATATATTAGACGGCAATCTGACGCAGTCATATGGAATAAGCGGCACACAGCTTTTGGACATCATTTTGTCGTCTACCACAATTATTCTTTGCCTATTGGCTGTTCTGTTCTTTCTCTTAGGATTACGCAGAAGGAAAACGAATGAGCGGCAGCCAATGACAAAAAAGCGAATAATCGTAACAGCTATTTTGCTGATTGCTACGATTGTCCAGTGTATAATGTGCTGTGCATTAGATTGGTCAACGATACTTATTTGGCAAACATATAGTGTTCTTACAGCTTTGATTTCGTCGGCATTATTAACAGCAAGCATTACATGGTTTGTATACACTCACCGATAAAATGCCTCGCTCCGAAAATAAGCATTTCATTCGTTCGCCTTATTGAAAAAACGCGAAGATTTCTTTTAATGAGAGAACAATATCAGCAAAAAGGAAGTGCCAGGCACACCCTATTTTTCGCCCTACTTATGATACGGTTCAGCTAAACGGGTCGATCGGCGAAAAATGCGAAAGGAGCCTGCCGCGGCGCTTATTCTCCTACATTTCCCGCTTGGCCCAAAAGCTTTGACTATGCCTTTACAAACATGCACAGAAGGCCACCGAAGTAATCGGCGGCCTGATTGTTTGTGATCCAACTATCGTGTCCCGCAAGAATTTTTGAAACCTGCAGCTGTATATCCCGGTTTTTTTTCAATTCTATAGTTCATTCCTGTCCTCCCCGTAATCGAAATCTGGAAAGACATGCGAGGATAAGCCTTCAGCTTGACAAGATCCTCCGTCAGCATAAAGCGATGACAAGCTCTTCCCTTTTTAGGTGGAGAGCTTGTCTAAGTTAAAGTGCCCCGCTTACTGCACTCTTCTTATTTTGAATTCTAAGGCCCCTTCTATGTGTCATAAATAATACGAAGTATCCCAGCGTGACAAGGATACATATCATGATGTCAACAAGGATCAAATTCTGATAATTTCGGAAATAATCGAAGGAAAAGCCTCCGATTAATGCACCCGCAATGCCACCGCCCTGGTGGAAGAACAGAAATATCCCGGTATGTTTTCCTTTTCCGTTTGCAAATTCATTGATGACAAGGATCCCCCCCGGCACTGCGCTTAAGTAGGTAATTCCGAACGCTATTGCAAAAACAATAGGTGAACTTCCCAAGTGCATAAAGAGGAAAGCAAAGCCCATTATACGTATGCCATACAAAATAGACATTAGCATTAATTTATTGTATCGGTCCAGAAAATAGCCGCAAATAAGTGCCCCCGTAATTTCCATAATGCCAAGTATACTCATGGATAGGGCGATCATGCTTGGTGACACATCTGCCAGCTGATGTATGGCTACTAAATTCATTTCGACGGAACCCATATTGACTCCACAGGTGAAAAGCGCAATTGCGACCACAACAAAGATTGGAAGATGAATGAATTTCTTGGAGCTTGGAGTTACTGTAAGGGGCGTATCAGGCCTATCAACTTCTGAATGATCCGATTGGGGTTTCTCCATATCTTTCTGTTGCTGACTTTTGATTCCCAGCCAAATTACTGGAAATGTCACAAAAATGCCTAGGGCAAAAGAAACCATAAAGGCATCCTTCCAAGTCAGCCAACCAACAGATACGAAAATTGGCGTAATAATCGCTAACCCTACAGAGGATGCGCTCGCCAACAGCGACATTGCTTTAGCTCGGTGATGCCTAAACCATTCTAACATCAACATATAGCTCGTCGTTGCCCCAATGCCAGCTAGCCCAGAGATAACGCCATATCCAATAAAAAAGACGATAGGATCGTTCCCTAACAAGACAACGCCAGTGCCCATAGTACTCATGATTGCACTTAAAAAAAGCACCTTCTTTGTGCCGTAGCGATCGGCAAGCCAGCCTCCCAAGGGCGCGCATATAGCTGTTATTAATAAATTGGTTGACCATGCCGTTGAAATAAATCCCCTGCTAATCAGTAAATCCTCCGATATTTGCACCTGAAAAAAAGCCATGCTAAATCGGGTCAATGCACCAATAAATCCAATAATCCAGAGAGCCCCCAACCCAATCCAAGCATGCCTGGATTCCTTAAACCATGTCGCGCCCACTCTTGTCCCCCCTGCTACTACAAAAAGATACCGATAGGTATCTTTGATATTAACATAGATGCATTGTTTTGCAAGAGTGGAATGTCCGAAGGCTTGCAAAGCGGCGAATTTAAAGCAGACCTCGATATAGAGGAAACTGGCTACCTTCTCCCTTTCCATCATGGAGGGCAGTATCATGATAAGCAACTCGAAGGCAATAATCGGCATATGCGGATGAATATCAACAGCTTTGCTGCTTATCTAAAAAATGTGTGCCTCCGTTAACCTCGTTAGTTCCTTCCATGATAAGTCCTGCTCTACGCTATGACAGCTGCATTTATTTTTTACTATTCGCCCTAATCTACTCCCCCACTAAATGCACGTTACCATAACAAAAGCCCTCAGAGTGACGGAGGGCTTTTGAGTAAGCTTCTATATTTAGAACAACTTTCTTGTCACAACAAGCAATCAATTTCACTTTGGTATCCGTTCGGGTTCCGGAGTAAACACTACATTTTCTTGTAATCTCTTTTAATTATTGCCATAATAATTTCATCAGAATAAGTTCCGTCATAATATAAAGATTCACGTAGAACGCCTTCTTTTACAAAACCTACTTTTTCATATGCTCTGATACCTCGAAGATTATGACTAAATACTTCTAACTGTAATCGATTTAATTTTAATTCTTCAAAGACAAATCGTAATACAATTTTTATGGCTTCAGTTCCATAACCTTTTCCTGTTAATTCAATTGAACTCATTGAGACTCTAAATCCTGCTTTTCTATCTTCTTCATCAATATCAAAAATAGATAATTCACCAATCATTTGGTCATCATCTTTTAAACAAATAGCAAAATCATAGCGAGAAGAGTCATTATTAATATTATTTATATGAGCTAGAATTTGTTCTAAAGTAAAGCTTGGTTTTGTACCTGTCATATAACGTATTTCTTTATCCGTTGTATTGGCTAACATTATCGGTGCATCTGTTTCTTCAAGTTTTCGCAAATAAACTCTTTCACTTTCTAAATTCACATTAAAGCCTCCTTCTAATTAAGATAGCAAGTATTCCAAGTTACAATTCTTGAACGGATTCACAAATAAAAATTTCGCCTCACTTATGGTAAGGTTCCCCCCGGTTAATCCGGAAAGCCCGGTAAATCTGCTCAACCAATATGAGCCGCATGAGTTGGTGGGGGTAGGTGAGGCGGCCGAAGCTGAGTTTCTTGTCGGCGCGTTTCAGGACAGCATCAGAGAGGCCAAGGGAGCCGCCGATGACGAAGACGATGTGGCTTTTGCCGTAGGTGGCGAGCTTGTCCACGTGGGACGCGAGCTCCTCCGACGACCATAGCTCGCCGCCGATGGCAAGGGCGATGACGTGGGCGTCGTCCTTGATGTGAGCCAGAATGCGCTCGCCTTCGCGGCCGACGACTTGGCGTTCCTCGGCGGGGCTGAGCACTTCCGGGGCTTTGTCGTCGGCCACTTCCGTTAAAGTGATGCGCGCGTACGAGCCCAAACGTTTGACGTATTCCCCGATCCCTTTCACCAAATACGACTCTTTCAACTTTCCGACGCTGACGATCTGAATATGCATGAAGAGGGTTTCCTCCTAAATATTAAATTCATAGAGCACTACGGCGGCGCCACCTATTCCGCTGAATCTCCCCCGCCCAAAATATGCTGAACGCGCCCGACTTGGCCGTCCGTCAATCTGACTTTAATTCCGTGAGGATGCTGCGCCGAATTCGTAAGCAGATCCTTCACGATGCCGCGCGTTAGCTTCCCCGTTCGTTGATCTTGTTTCAAAACAATATCGACTTCAAGTCCCGGCTTGACGTCGCTGCGAATTTTTCCGTTGCCTGCCATGTTTCTATTCCACTCCTGACTGTGTCCTTAACTTCCTCCAATCGTACCACAACCGACCCGCAACGCAATAACCCGGCCGATCCTCCGAAGAGAACCAGCCGGGCCTATAATCATCTCTCGCTTTAGTTACCTGCCACAGAAGCAGGGGCAGATCCAGATCCAGTTGCAGGAGCGGCAGCTTTAGCGGGCTTAAATCCGGAAGCGAGCAGCAGCAACAGAAATCCGCCAACGATGCTCCACAATACGGTAGCGTTCGAACCAACCGCGTCCAATCCGCCGAAGTACATCACTTCGCGCAGCCCTCCCGAGGCAAAGCGCAGTGGCGTCCACGAATAGATCCAATCGTGCGTTGTCCGGGACAAGAATTCCGGCGCCATGTTCAGCAGCGGCATGGAGAAGAACATGAGCAATACGAGCAGCGCCATCGCTGGCAATCCGATCCAGTATAACAATGAAGATTGAAGCAAGAAGAACGCCGATCCGACCAACCACAAGAATAGCCATGTCTGAACCGCATTAGCAAGCTCCATCCCGTACCACGCCGAAGCCATCCATACGACGAAGCCCGATGCCGCACCGACAACCGCTAGCCCCGCGACCGCCTGCATCGTGCTGACCGTCCACCTTCTGGAGCCCGCGGCGACGGCTTTGCCGCCGGCCAAGAACAAGGTCATTGCGGTAACCAGACTGCCGATCCACATGATTTGCGTGAGCAGCCCCGGCGCATTTCCGGAGGCATTGTTCGATCCGGACGGATGAACGACTTCCTCCTGAACGTTAATCGGGGTCATTAACGCTTTAGCCGCCTCGATCGATATCTGCCCCGTCTGTTGACCGATCTGCCCCAACAGCTGCTGCGACAGCTCCGCGCTGACCATTTTCATCGCTTGGCCCAATAACTGCCTGACAACCGTCGATGCTTGGGCGTTCATGCCCTCGTTAACGATGATCTTCACGTCCGCCGGCTTCGGCGAAGGCGTGGCTAACGAGAGCAATCCGCCGCTCAGATCCGCCGGAAGCACCAACGCTCCATAATACTCACGCTCCTCCAGTCCCGATCGAGCTTCTTCTTCGGAAGCCGCCACATGCCAAGCGATCGGAAGTCCCGGAATCGACGTCAACTTATCTTTAATCTTCTCGCCGGCCGCAAGCGCTCCTCCGGTCGGCAGTTCCACCGGCTGATCCAGAACGACGAGAGCCACGGGAAGCTCCTTCGGTTTCGAACCGAGCACCGAGCCCATCATGGCCGCCCCAAATACGGTCAACACAACCAGCACGATCACCGGTCCTAACCACGCTATTTTTTGCTTGAATATGGCCACAATTCTCCACTCCTTATCTCTAATATAATGAACAAAACGTTGATTATCGTTCATGATGTTCATTATAATAAGGAGGCAAACCGCCCACAATAATCAATCTCAGCCGTATTTGTTAAGTAATCAACAGTCGATCAGCACTTTGTTCAATAATAATCAAAATACCAATCTTCGAGGTGCAACAATGCCGGAAAAAATGGATCGAAGACAAGCTCGGACGAAGCATCTCCTTCATCAAGCGCTCATGGAGTTGATCGAGGAAAAAGGGATCGAGCGCATTACCGTCACGGATATCGCGAATCGGGCCGACGTGAACCGCGGAACGTTCTACTTGCATTATCGCGATGTCCCCGACATGTTGGATAAGATCATGAACGAGGTGTTCGAGCGGCTTCTCGGTTACACTTCCCGCATGGATCCCAGGGAACTCAGCCAATACGCTTATAGAGACGAGCCTTATCCAAAGCTGTTGGACATCTTGGAGGAGATCGCGCGCAACAAGGACTTCTTCCAAACCATCTTAGGCCCTAACGGAGACCTCTCTTATGCGATTCGTTTCCGGAATATGATGGCGTCGCATATTTTCAACAAATTTGAATATATTCTGCCGGAAAACGGCCAGATGCTCGTTCCGAGAAAATACTTGGTCGCCTACATGGCATCGGCTAATTTCGGTATGTTGATGCACTGGGTCGAGAGCGGAATGCAGGAGTCCCCTTACGAGATGGCCATGATCGCGACCCAGCTTGTGAATCACGGCCCGATCGTTTCTTCCGGTATAAGGGAAAAATCGAAAAACGAAGTCTGAACCGCCCGCTCACAGTTTGCTAATTCTTTTCCCTAATACTTTTTTTATATTTATGCGGTAAGATGGTATCACTCACTACTACTCGCGTTATCATTCCGGGGAGATTTATCTAACATGTCCACACTTGGCTCCAATACCCGCGGATTCTATTCCGTCCCGGCTAAAATATGGATCATTCTAGCTTGCGTAACGCTATTTCTCGGAAGCTTGATCGGTCTTTTTACGAATGCTTATCGCGATCGCCTCGTGCAGGAAATCCATCACGATGCTGCATACGAACTAGCTGCCAATGCCGCTACATTGTCTGCCGCCATTACAATCAAGCTTCAGCTCACCAACGGAATCAAAGCCTTCGTTCTCAACGAGCTAGCGCACACTTCGACCGTTTCCCGGTCCCGTTTCGATACGTTCGCCGCCGCGTTCATTGAAAGAATTCCCGGTATTCGCAACGTCTCCCTCTATCCGGATGGCATCGCCGAATACGTCTTTCCACTGGCCGGCAACGAGGAGGTTCTCGGTCTTGACCTGTTCCGCCATCCCGATCCTTCCGTCCGCGAGAACGCCGAGAGAGCGAAGCTCGCCGACGACATGACGATCCTTGGTCCGATTGAGCTTACCCAAGGAGGAGTCGGTCTTATCTCCAGACAATCGGTTTACGTGGGCGACCGTTTCTGGGGCTTCGTATCGGTCGTTCTCGATAATTCTTCGATCTTGCAAGAAGCGGACTTGTTTAACGGCGATAAAGGGATCGACCTCTCCGTTCGGGCGAACGGGCGCATTCTCATCGGCGACCCAAGGCTCTTTGATCATCCCGGCCTGCTGGAAAAAGTCGCTCTTCCCGACGGGCAATGGGAAATCGCGGCGGTTCCCAACCGTTCCCGTCTGGATTCGATCGCCTCCAAGATCCACGTCGTACAGGCCACGTGCGCGGGTTCCTTGCTTCTGATCGTCTATTTCTTATACGTTCAGCTTACGCAGAAGGCCAGGCTCCAACTCCTCGTCGAAGAGCGCACCCGCAAGCTGGAGATTACGAACCGGAAGCTGGAGACCGCCTTCCACGAGCTTTCCGCAGCCGCTTATCACGATGCCGTTACCGGAATGCGCAATCGCACTTTTTTTAACGAGCATCTGGCGGACAGGATCGCGGAATGCGGACGGACCGGAGAGAAGCTGGCGTTGCTCTATTTGGATCTGGATCATTTTAAAATGGTTAACGATTCGCTTGGCCATATCTATGGCGATCTGCTGCTGAGAGAGGTAGCTCGGAGATTATCCGATACGTTGAGGAATGGTGAAGTGATTTCCCGCATTGGCGGCGACGAATTCACGATTATCGTCCCCTCCGTGAAGGATCAAGCTCAGGTCAAGTTGATTGCACGCCAGATCCGCGAGTTGTTTCAACAGCCCTTTTTGTTGAGGGATTCGGAGTATCTCGTGACGACGAGCATCGGCATAGCGCTCTTTCCCAATCATGCCCAAGACGACGCGACGCTCATCCGCAATGCCGACCTGGCCATGTACCGAGCTAAGGAAGAAGGCAAAAATCTATTTCGCTTCTACGACCCGGCGATGAATCCGAATGCCGAAGAAACGATGGAAATCAAGCTCGGTCTGCGCCGCGCCCTGGAGAAAAACGAATTCACCGTTCACTACCAGCCCCAAATCGAGGCGCGGACTGGCAAACTCATCGGGCTTGAAGCCCTCATCCGCTGGGAGCATCCGGTACGCGGATTGATTCCGCCTAACCACTTCATCCCGATCGCGGAGGAGACGGGACTGATCCTGCCGATCGGCGAGAAAGTGCTATCCATCGTATGCGCGCAGAGCATCGCTTGGCAGCGGGCCGGGATACCACCGATTCGAATCGCGGTCAACCTATCGGCCAGACAGTTCGCGCAGGAGGATCTGGCGGAACGAATCAATGGAATCCTCGAACGGCACGGACTTGACCCGAAATATATCGAGCTGGAAATTACGGAAAACACCGCGATGAAAGACGACATGCAACCCGCTTTGAACGAGCTCCGGGAAAGAGGATTCACAATCGCGATCGACGATTTCGGTACTCAATATTCTTCTCTCAACTATTTGAAGCGATTACCCGTCGACAAAATCAAGATCGATCGCTCGTTTGTCAGCGGCATCGCGCGGGATCGCAAAGACGAGGCGATCATCGTTGCCATGCTTCAGATCGCAAACCGGCTTAACCTGACCGTCATCGCCGAAGGCGTGGAGACGAACGAACAATTGGCGTTCCTTCGGGACAACAATTGCCAAGAGATCCAAGGCTTTATCTTCTCCAAGCCGCAGCCGGCGGAACGGATCGAGCCTCTGCTGACGAAAGCCCTCATTTCATAGTAAAAAACCGACGCCGATACGAGACCGGCGTCGGTTTTTTCATTTTATTTGCCGCGCGATGCGCCCCGGCCTCCGCGACCTCCGGGCGATCCGCCCTTCGTACCCCGAGAACCTCCGCCGGCATAGCCGCCGCCTTTCGGGCCGGACGGGCGACCGCCCCCGAAGCCGCCTCGCGGCTCGGACTTGCGGCTTCCGCGGGCAGATCCGCTCCCGCTGCGCTCGGCGCCCCCGCTCGGGCGGCCGCCCTTGCCCGGCTTCGCCGGTACCGGAGCTCCTCCTCGCCGATCGCCGCCGCGACCCCGCTCTCCGCTTGCGGCTAGACCGCGCGCGCCCCGATCCTTCCGGCTCGCCGCTTCCCGGCCCGCACCGCGCGGCGGACGACCTTCGCTACCCGTGCGTCCATGTCCGCCTCTGCTTCGCGGACCTTCCAGGCCGCCGCCCCCGAGCGGCGCTCCTTCGACGCTTCTGCGCTCCATCGCCATCTGGATGCCGTTCTCGATGTCCGCGAACTCCCGCCGATCCTTCGGCGCGATAAGCGTAATCGCCAGCCCCTTCTCCCCGGCTCGGCCCGTCCGGCCGATCCGGTGGATATAACTCTCCACGTCGAGCGGCACGTCATAGTTGAACACGTGCGTGACGCCTTCGACGTCGAGTCCGCGCGCCGCGACGTCCGTTGCAACAAGCAATTGCAGCTTCGCTTCGCGGAATTTCTTCATGACCTGCTCCCGCTTCGCTTGGGACAGATCGCCGTGCAGCTCGTCGGACGCGTATCCCATCTCTTGCAAAGCTACGTTCAGCGTATTCGCCCGCCGTTTCGTCCGGCAGAAAATAATGCTGAGATACGGCTGGGTCTCCTCCAGCAACCGAACAAGCGTCGTTTGCTTGTTCCGGTCTGTCGTCTCCACGACCCACTGGCGAATATCCTTTACCGTCACGCGCTCGGCCTTCACCGTAATATGCTGCGGGTTGCGCAGAATGCGCCCCGCCAGTTCCCGGATCGAAGGCGGCATCGTTGCCGAGAATAGCATCGCCTGCTTCTTGTAAGGCGTCTGCCGCAGAATGTCTTCGACTTCCTTCAAGAAGCCCATATGCAGCATCTGGTCGGCTTCGTCCAGCACGAGCATTCTCACGCCTTCCAGGGAGATCGTCTCCCGGCGTAAGTGATCGAGCAACCGTCCCGGCGTCGCCACGATCAGATGCATGTCCCCCTTCAGCTTATGAAGCTGAGCCTCGACGTCTTGACCGCCGTATACGGCCAACACTTTGATCCCATCCTCCGGCTTCAGCAGCTTCTTGATCTCGCCGGTAATCTGGATCGCGAGCTCCCGCGTCGGCGTCAAGATCAACCCCTGCACATGCGGCACGTCCGTCTTGACCTTGTCCAGCATCGGCAGCACGAACGCCAACGTTTTCCCCGTCCCCGTCTGGGCTTGGCTGATCACGTCATGGCCGGCCTTTACGATCGGAATCGTCTCCTCCTGTACAGGCGTCGGTTTGATGATCCCCATTGCTTTTAATATCGCCACGCGGCTCTCGGTTACGCCCAACCCCGCAAAATCCGTCACGAAATCCACTCCATCCTAGATGTACATACCCTCTATCCTACCACATCAAACCCTATGACATGTAGCCCCCGGCTTCTGTGCTATAAGAAAAACCGTCAGGAAAGATCGCCCTGACGGCCCTTTTGAGTGGGTTGCGCTCCTCATAGCGATGTTTTTCATCGTACTTGCTCCCCACCAGCGCCCCTCAAGGCGGAAGTAAGATGTTTTTTATCGCTAATCACCCCGGGGGCGAACAAAATGCGGGGGCTCACTCCCCATAGCGATGTTTTTCATCTTACTTGCTCCCCACCAGCGCCCCACTAAGCGGAAGTACGATGTTTTTCATCGTACTTGCTCCCCACCAGCACCCCACGAAGCGGTAGTACGATGTTTTTCATCGCTAACACCCCGGAGGCGAACAAAAAGTGGCGGCTCGCTCCTCACAGTGATGTTTTTCATCGTACTTACTCCCCACCAGCGCCCCACTAGGCGGAAGTACGATGTTTTTTATCACTAATCACACAGCGGGCGGCTCCCTTAACCCGGGATAAACAATGAATTCCCGCAAAACTCGCATTCTTGCCGCACGCCGGGAACGATTCGCGAACTCGATCCGCAGCCGAAGCACGTAATCGCCTGCACGGCCGGTTGCGGCCGAGAGGCCTGACTTCCGGAACCGCCCGCACTCGCCGCGGCCGCTTGCCGGGAAGCTTGGCTTTGCTCTTCGCCCGCCGCCTGACCCGCGCCTGGACCCCGATTGTTCATGACAACCGTTCCCTCGGCTAAGTTAAGCGAAGCATGAGGCAGCCTTCCAGTCGCGATCATATAACTGATGTCTTGCCTGACGTTCTTCTCGCTCTCTCCCGTCATCTGAGCCAGTCCGCTGAGCGCGCGAACCCCGTCGGCCGTGACGAGGCGGTAATAGATATCGTAAAGATTTTTCATCTTTTTCTTCCTGCTCGCCGCAAGAATATAGAATACGACCGCCGGAGTGACGAACAAAATACCCATCGCAATAACTACAGCTACGAAGTTCCCGAATTCTTCCTTCGGACTACCCAGCGTCGCCAACAGAACAATAAACGCTATGAGAGCGTAAAAGGTCACGAACGCATGTCCGACCACCCGGTAATCTTGCGACCTCAGATGGTTGACCCTCGCGTGAGCCGCGAACCGAATAATAATCAGCACGATCGCCACCGGGAAGAAGATCACCGTCGAAGCAATAATGAACGCGCTGTGAATTTTAGGAGAATCGATTCTCATGAAGTATTGTCCTCGCTTTATTAAGTCTTAAGTTCCCTTTTCCTGCAGCTCCAGGTTTTTCATATACAGCGCCATAAGGCCCATGACGATCGCCGCGAGTCCCAGGACGATAAACTGCAACAAGCCGTATGTATAAGCCGAAACGTCAAGCGCCCATGAAAAAATAAGGATAAAGGCGATCGCGACGATCAAATAGACGCCCGAAATCGTCCCCATGGCGATATAAGCCGGAATTAACCTGCGGGACCTCGGACTGTTGGTCAAATAATGGAGCGCGATGCCGTACAGGAACGTTTCCCCAAAGAACAATGACGTTAACGTAATCCAAGTATGGCTTATCCGGTCGTAGGGCAACTCGAACAACAAGACGACCGCGAGCGTCACGATCAGCACAGCCGCATATAGAAAAGTAACGATACGCACGAATCCGCGTTGCGAGCCTCCGTCCTTAGCCAGCTCCGTTTCCATTCCCATCCGAAACACCCCCTCTATTCGATCAGTTTATTTCCGCACTCCAGACAGAACTTCTGTCCCGGTTTAACCTCATGTTGGCATTTGCCGCACTTCAGGACCATGCTTGTGCCGCAATTGGTGCAGAACTTGCCTTCGGGATCGACTTCCGTTCCGCATTGGTGGCACGGATTGCCGCCGAAGGAATGACCGCATTTGTAGCACTTCGTCGCTCCCTGCGGGTTGTCCGCCCCGCATTGCTCGCAGGCGTTATTCGGATCCCCGCAATGCAAACAGAACTTGGCCCCGGCGGGGAATGTTTTGCCGCAATTGCTGCATTGGACTTCCGCACTTTGAGTGGGGACCGCCGCCATATAATCGTGTCCGCAAGCAAGACAGAATCGCGCTTCTTGAGGGTTCAGCTTCTGGCATTTCGGGCAGGCTTTATTCGGGCTCGCGATATTCATCTGATTCGTCAAGCTCGACATTTGATTGCCGACCGCCCCGCCAACGCCGAAGCCCATCCCCAGGCCGATTCCCGCGCCCATGACGTTCGCGCTCCCGCTTCCTTCGTTTCTGGCCGCGCCTTCAAGCGTATCGAACGTGCGCTCCTGCTGGTACGTATACCCGAGAATGTCCATCTCGGCCCGTTTCGCGAGCGCTTCTTTTAATCTCGCCGTAGCCGGATCATCGTCCGGAGTGTTGATCGAATCGATATAGAAATTCAGCACGCGAATGCCGAATTCCGCGAATACCGGCTCGATCCGTTCCTCGATATGTTTAGAAATCTCCGACATATACGCGTTAATCTCAAGAACGCTGATTTTTTTGAAAACCAAGTAGGATGAAATCAGCTCTTTAATGTTCATCATCAGCAACCCGCGGAAATGCTTCACCATGGCGTCCTTGTCGAACACCGGAATCGTCCCGATCAGCTTCAACAGGAACTTGCGGGCATCCTCGATCTGTAGCCCAAACTGGCCGAACGAACGGACCGAGACGATAATCTGATACTTCGGATCCTGCAGCTGCAGCGGCGTCGCCGTTCCCCATTTGACATCCAGCGCGTGGATCTTGTTGACGTACCACACTTCCGCCGTGAACGGAGAACGCCCGCCGAACGGCAGATTCACGATCTCCTGAAGCAACGGAATGTTCGCCGTGCTCAGCGTATGCCGTCCCGCCGGGAATACGTCCAAAGCTTTACCGCCTTTGAACAGAATGGCCTCCTGCGTTTCGTTCACGATAAGCTGCGTCCATGTGCCCAGCTCTTGATTCGGATATTTCCACGCGAATACGTCCGCGGGTCCATCGAATTTCACAACTTCGATTATTGCCATGCCTTCCCCATGCCTCCCCAATCCCTTTGCGCAATCGCCGATCGATGCGCCGGTTAGTCGTTCTGCAGCCCCGCAATCGCGCGTTTTCCGCAAAATCCGACTCTTCTATTTGTTATTCTACATGCAATAAAATTTTCCTTTGAAACATCTTCCATGATTCAAAAATGTTTACTCTCTTGCCACCGCCTTCAGAGCACGGCACGCCAAATACCCCGCCAGCTTCCGGCCAAGGGAAGTTAACGGGGTTCCGCAGGTATAAAGCGAACGGCATCGACCATCCTAGTGAAAGGAGGTGAGATAACGATGGCTAAAGATGTTCTGTGCGAAGTGAATTCGTGCAAGTATTGGGTGCCGGGAAATGCCTGCAACGCCTCTTCGATCTATGTCGTGAACAACCGGAATAAACAAGCGTCCCACTCCGAAGAAACCGACTGCAAAACGTTCGAATCGAAAATGTAAGGGTGGCCCACACGCCTTACCTGCTAGGCAAGAGGCATTCGTTCGCGGATGCCTTTTGCTTGGCTCCTTTGTATTGTATCCAACATTGAGAACTATTATCACTAGTTAAACATTTTCGATTTTGCCGTATTCTCTTACCGCTTCCGCTGAAATTCCGCCAACTCGGCGAAACGTTCCGGCAATTGGTCTCTCAATCGCGAGTAGATTCCGAACAGTTCGCGGTAGATCTCACTCTGTTCCGGGTCGGGCTGCATTCGTTCCGCGATCGGAGCCCATTGTTTCGCAAGGCCGAGATCCGCAAGCTCGCCAAGCCCTTGCATCGCAATCATCGCCGCGCCGAGCGCGGAAGCTTCCGTCACGCGAGGGATGCCGACCTCTTGCCCAAGCATGTCCGCAAGCATCTGACGCCACAGAGGCGACTTGGCGAATCCGCCCGATGCGCGCACTTCCGCTGCGGGTCCGGCCAAATCCTTAAGCGCCTCGGCGACCGATCCCACCGCAAGCATGACCCCTTCGAGCCCGGCGCGTACGAAGTGCTCCCGTCGATGCCCCAAGTGGGCGCCGAAGAACGTTCCGCGCGCCTCGGCGTTGTAGATGGGCGCGCGCTCGCCGGACAAATACGGCAGGAACAACATGCCCTCCGCGCCCGGTGCGACGCGAGCCGCTTCCGACAACAGCTCCTCGGTCGTCTTGTCCCCGCCGAACAGTGCCTCGCGCATCCATTGCAGCACGATGCCGCCATTATTGGTAGCCCCGCCGATAATATAGGAAGATTCCGCGACGTGATAACAGAACGTGCGTTGCTCCACATCTGTCAGCGGCCGCCTGGTCATCATCCGCACCGCCGCGCTCGTGCCGATCGTGACCGCCATGTCTCCAGGCCCGGTCGCTCCGACGCCCAGATTGGCCAGCGCCCCGTCGCTCGACCCCAAGAAAAACGGCGTATCCGCCTCCAAGCCCATTTGCTCCGCCCACGATCGATCCATGCCTTCTAACCGATAGCTAACCGGCCGCACAGCCGACAGCCTCTCCGCATCTACGCCCGCGACTCCAAGCGCTTCCTCATCCCATTCCAGCGTATCCAGCCTCAGCAATCCCGTCGCCGATGCGATGGACGTATCCACAGCCCATTCTCCGAACAAGCGATATAGCACATATTCTTTAATGGACACGAACTTGCGAGCGGCTTCCCATACGTCCGGTCGCCGCTCCCTTAGCCACATCAGCTTCGGAAGCGGCGACATCGGATGGATCGGCGTTCCCGTTCTCAGATAGATCTCGCGACCGCCGAATTCCTTCCGAATCGCCCTGGTCTGCTGCTCGCTCCGGCCATCCGCCCAAGTGATGCTCCGCGTCAGCGGATGCCCGTCCGCGTCAACTGCGATCAACGAATGCATCGCTGAGCTGAAGCTCGCGGCGGCGACGTCACCGCCGCTTAATCCGCTTTGCTCCAGAGCGCCGCGAACGCTCCGGATCACCGCGCCGAAGATCTCGTCCGGATCTTGCTCCGCCCAACCTGGATGCTCGCGAAGCAGCGGATATTCCGCCGTGAAGCTTCCAAGCTGCTCCCCCTCCCGGTTGAACGCTACGCTCTTCGTGCTCGTCGTTCCGATATCGATGCCGATAAACACCGATCCGTTTCTAGTCATGTTCTCCGCTCCCGAGGCATGCTTTATTTCCGGTGCATTTTAAATTCCAAGAACAACTCGTTATAGTGGGACAGCATTTTTTTGCCGAGATTTTTGTACACTTCCAGCTTATCCGTCAGTTCCGGGTCTGGATAGAAGCGCTCGTCTCCCGAGATATCCTCCGGCAACAGCTTAAGCGCCTCAGCGTTCGGCGTCGAGTAGCCGACATATTCAGTGTTCCGGGCCGCGACCTCGGGATCCAGCATAAAGTTGATGAACTTATGCGCCCCCTCTAAGTTCCGCGCCGTCTTCGGAATAACCATGTTATCGAACCACAGGTTCGAGCCTTCCTCCGGAATCACGTAGTCAAGCTTATCGTTCTGGTCCATAATCTCCGACGCATCCCCGGACCAGACGACACCGACCGCCGCCTCTTCGCCCGCGAGTAGCATCTTAATCTCGTCGCCGACGATCGCCTTGACGTTCGGCGTCAGCGTGCCGAGCTTCCGCTTCGCTTCCTGCAGATGCTCTTCGTTCGTGTCGTTCAGCGAGTAGTTCAGGCTGTTGAGTCCGAAGCCGATCACTTCCCGCGCCCCGTCCACGAGCAGGATTTGATTGCGCAAATCCTCGCTCCACAAGTCGTTCCAACTGGTGAACGTCTTCCCGTCGAGCATCTCGGTATTATAGATGATCCCGACCGTTCCCCAGAAATACGGGATCGAATATTGGTTTCCGGGGTCAAAGCTTAAGTCCATAAACCGCGAATCGATATTCGTCAGATTCGGAATCTTCGCATGATCGATCGGGAGCAGCAGGTTTTCTTCTTTCATTTTACTGATCGCATATTCCGAAGGAATGGCGACGTCGAACGTCGTGCCGCCTTGTTCGATCTTCGTCATCATCGCCTCGTTCGAATCGAACGTCTGGTAAATGATTTTCAGTCCCGTTTCCTTCTCGAACTCCGCGATCAGCTCCGGATCGATGTAATCGCCCCAGTTGTAGATCGTCAATGTATCCGATCCCGAGTACCCGTGGGAAGAGTTCAGATACGACGTCCAGTACATGAGGCCGAACGCGGCGATGAACACCGCAAGAAATAAGCGTACCAATTGCGTCATGGCTGTACGACCCCCCAATCAGGCTTGCGGCTGCTCCGCCGGGTCAGGAAATAATAGCCCACGACAAGCGAGATCGTGAACAGGAAAATAAGCGTCGACAGCGCGTTGATCGAAGGCGAGATGCCGTGGCGCGCCCGCGAGTAGATCTCGACCGATAACGTCGAGTAGCCGTTGCCAGTCACGAAGAATGTCACCGCGAAGTCGTCGAGCGAGTACGTCAGCGCCATGAAGAAACCCGCGAAGATGCCGGGGCGCAAGAAAGGCAGCACGACTTTGGTCAGCACGTCCCATCCGCTCGCTCCGAGATCCTTGGCTGCATCGATCAGCGTCGGGCTCATCTCCTGTAGCTTCGGCAGCACCATTAACACGACGATCGGCACACTGAACGCGATATGCGATAGCAATACCGAGGTGAACCCGAGCTTAATCCCGATCATTGTGAAGAAGATCAGGAACGATGCTCCGATAATGACGTCCGGGCTCACGATAAGCACGTTGTTCATCGCCAGCAGCGTATTGCGCGGCCTGTTGCGGCGCACTCTCTGGATCGCCAGCGCCCCGACCACGCCGAGAATCGTCGAGATCGCAGACGATAACAGCGCGATGACGACTGTGTTTAGCACGATAATGAACAGACGCGTGTCGTGGAACACTTCCTTGTACCATTCCAGCGTAAAGCCTTCGAACCCTTGCATCGTCCCCGCGCTATTAAACGAATAGTACGTTAAGTAGAGAATCGGCGCATACAAAACGAGAAAAACGACGACGAGATACGATTGAGCGAGTTTGCCGTTCTTTTTCATCGGATCGTATTCCTCGCTCCCCGGTTACCGGTCATCAGCATGATGACGGCCATTACGATAATGAGCAGCACGGCGATGGCCGAGCCCATGCCCCAGTCCTGCGTCACGAGAAAATGCTGCTCGATCGCCGTACCGAGCGTCACGACGCGGTTGCCCGCGATCAAGCGCGTGATCATGAACAGGCTTAGCGCCGGAATGAACACCGCTTGGCAGCCCGCCTTCACTCCTCCGAGCGTAAGCGGGAACACGACGCGACGGAACGTCATCCACGGCGAAGCCCCGAGATCCCGGGAAGCGTACACCAGGGACGGGTTCAGTTCCTCGATCGCGTTATAGATCGGCAGAATCATGAACGGGATAAAAATATAAACCGACACGAACACGAAGCTGAAGTCGGTGAACAGAATTTGCTGCGTCCCGATACCGACCATCTCGAACACCGAGTTGACGAAGCCGTACGTGCCGAATAAGCCGATGAAGGCGTACGCCTTCAGCAGCAGATTGATCCAGCTTGGCACGATGACGAGAAGCAGCCAAAGCTGCTTATGCTTCGTGCGCGTCAGCCAATAAGCCGTCGGATACGCGACTAGCAGCGAGAACGCCGTAATCAGCAGCGCGTACCAGAACGAGTTAAACGTCATGCGCAGATAGACGGGCGTCAGGAACTTCTGGAAGTTGCCCAACGTAAAATGTCCCTCTACGTCAAAGAAGGAGTTATAGACGATCAACACGATCGGCGTCGCGACGAACAGGAGCATCCAGGCCGCGTACGGGATCAGATACAGATTGCGCGTTCTCGTCATTGCCGCTCACCTTCCGCAGCGGCGGTTCCGTTCTGACCATACCCTTCCAGCCTCCGGTCGAACTCCTCTTCCGTCTCGCCGAAGCGCATGACGTGGATTGCTTCGGGATCGAAGCGCAGCCCTACGCTATCTCCAACGGCCGCCCTCTTCGTCGAATGGACAAGCCATTCGTTGCCTGCCTGGTCGTAACCGCTGATCTCGTAGTGCACGCCGCGGAACAATTGGCTGTCGATCTTGATCACCAGATTGCCCTGTTCCGGCTCCGTCATCTCCAAGTCTTCCGGCCTGATGATAATCTCCACCGTTTCGTTCGGAGAGAATCCCCGGTCCACGCATTCGAACTGCTGTCCCGCGAACTCCGCCAGGAAGTCGCGGATCATCCGCCCGGGCACGATATTCGATTCGCCGATGAAGTCGGCCACGAACCGGTTGATCGGCTCGTCGTAGATGTCGATTGGAGTTCCGCTTTGCTGGATCTCCCCCTCGTTCAGGACGAAGATCTCGTCCGACATGGCGAGCGCCTCTTCTTGGTCGTGCGTGACGAAAATAAACGTGATGCCGAGCCTGCGCTGCAGCTCCCGCAGCTCGTACTGCATCTCGGTGCGCAGCTTCAGATCCAGCGCGGATAGCGGTTCGTCGAGCAGCAGAATCTCCGGCTCGTTCACGATCGCGCGGGCGATCGCCACCCGCTGCCTCTGACCGCCGGACATCTCCGAAATTTCCCGTTCCTCGTAACCGGCGAGGTTCACGAATCGGAGCGCTTCCTTCACCTTCTCCGCGATGTCGGCTTTCTTCATTTTCTTGATGCGCAGGCCGAACGCGACATTCTCGAACACATTCAGGTGCGGGAATAACGCGTAATCCTGAAATACCGTGTTCACCTGGCGCTTATCCGCCGGAACGTTGTTGATCACTTTGCCATTGAAGTAAATGTTGCCCTCCGTCGGTTCGATGAAGCCCGCGATCAATCGCAGAATCGTCGTCTTGCCGCAACCGGACGGTCCGAGCAGCGTGTAAAACTTACCGCGCTCGATCTCGAAGCTGACCTTGTTCAGCACCGTGTCCTGGTCGTATTTTTTCGTCACGTTTTCGAACCGAATAATCGTCTTCTCTGTCATTTCCGGTTATCGTCCTCTTTCCGGGTACATACCCATGATCTTTTGACTTCATTATACAAAAATAGACTCGCAACAACCAATGTAAAAAAACCGCCAGATATCCCTGGCGGTCTTCATTTAGCAGATCGAGCCGATTAGTCAAAATGAATCCGGATCGCCGTCTTATCGTCGGCGACTTTGAGCCGTGTGTATTTCCCCTGCTGAGATTCGTCGTATTCGTTCGCGATCAACCACTCTGCGTATCCCGATAACCCTTTCTCGTCGATCAACGCGACCATATCGGACATCGTCGGCGCCGAATCTCCCGCCTTACGGGGCAGGAATAACCCGTCGGTAATCAGCAGCACGGATTCAAGCTGAATCCGGTTGATCATGCCGTGCTCGACGTAGCGTTCCAACGCCGGATCGCCGTTCAGAATCGCGTATCCTTCCGAAGTGTTTGTTTTTAACCGGTTGGTCTTTATGACCTCGAATACCCTGGCCCGAATCTCCTTCGGCGGCAATCCTTCGCTCGCGTATCGTTCCCATAGAAGCCGCGACTTCTCGTCGAAGTGATCGACTTGGTCGTGCGTGACGATTCTCACCGTCCCGTCCTTATAAACCGCAATCAGCATGCAGTCGCCTGTCTGCGCGTATTCGATCTGATGCTCGCCGATTCGAATGACCGCGATGCCCGCAGCCCATACCGCCTGATTGTCGTCCGCATCCACTCCGCGCTCCAGCATTTCGGTCCGAATGCGTTGATTCGCTTCAAGCACAATGCTTCTTAGGGAGAAAGACCCGTCCTTGCGATCGATCGACTCGAACACCTTTTTTGCCGTTTGCGAGGCCAGGTACCCTCCGGTTTCCTCGCCTTCGACGCTTGCCAGCGACGTTGCTCCGTCTAATACGCCGTATATACGCTGCGATTCGTTCAGGATCAATGCGTCTTCGTTCCATTCGTTGCACCCTTGTATTGAAAGATGCTCAATCTTCATTCGATATCCTCCCGCCCTATGCGCTAATAGCGATGCTTTCCATCGTACTTGCTCCCAACCTGCGCCTCAAGAGACAAAAGTAAGCTACTTTTCATCGCTAATCGTCCAATATATCAAATGAAAGTGGCACTACAACGCTATTATAGATGATTTACATCGTACTTACCCCCAGCCAGCGCTCCCCGAGGCGGAAGTACGATGTTTTCCATCGCTAATCGTCCTAAGAACCGCTGCCTACGAAAAAAAGGGAGCACCCCGCGTAAATACGCGAGATCCCCCCTCTTTTGCTTTACATCCGACGCCCCTAAGCGACGCCCTCGGCCGCGCCGAGCTGCAGCTGGTACATGGCAAAATATTTGCCGCCCTGCTGCATCAGCTCGTCGTGGTTACCGCGCTCCACGATCCGGCCGCGATCGAGCACGAGAATCTGGTCGGCCGCGCGGATCGTCGACAGCCGGTGGGCGATGACGAACGTCGTCCGCCCCCGCTTCAGCACGTCGAGCGCCGCCTGAATGATCGCTTCCGTCTCGGTATCGATGCTTGCCGTCGCTTCGTCCAGGATCAGAATCGCCGGATCAAAAGCGAGCGCTCGCGCGAACGAGATCAGTTGCCGCTGACCGGCGGACAGCGTACTGCCTTTCTCGATAACCGGCTCATCGAGCCCGCCCGGCAGTTGCATGAACATATCGTACGCGCCGACGTCGCGCAGCGCCTGCTCGACTTTTTCACGGGAAATGGACGGATCATCCAGACTGACGTTGGAAGCGATCGTCCCCGTAAACAGGAACGGATCCTGCAGGACGATGCCCATATGCTGGCGAAGCTCCTGTTTCGTCATCTTCTTGACGTCCACGCCGTCGATCGAGATCGAGCCGCGTTCCACGTCGTAGAACCGGAATAGCAGGTTCAGAATCGAGCTCTTGCCCGAACCCGTATGCCCGACGAGCGCGACCGTCTCGCCTTGCTTCGCGCCGAACGTAATGTTTTTCAGCACGTCCTCGCCCGGCTTATATGCGAAGGACACGTCTTCGAACGACACGTTCCCTTTATAGCGCTCGATCCGGCTATCCGACACCTCGATGCCCGGCTCGTCGAGCAGAGTGAATACCCGCTCCGCCGATACCCTCGCCACTTCCAGGTTCGATAGCTGGTTGACGATGCCTACGATCGGCTGCATCATCCGGTTCATATAATCGATGAACGCGTACAGCACGCCGACCGTAACCGCCGTTCCCAGCCAGTCTCCGGCGAACATCCAGATGACGGCCATGAACAGCACGTTCCGGAACACGTTGACCAAGTTGTGCGACGTGACCGAATTCAGCGTCAGCAGCTTGTTCTGGTACTTGAAGTACTCGTCGTTCATTTCGTGGAACTCGCCCATCGTCTCTTTTTCCTTACGGAAAGCTTGAATGATCGGCATGCCCTGGATGGATTCGTTGATCATCCCGTTAATATCGCTTAGCCGGGAACGAATGACATGATTGTATTTGGCCGCGAACTTGCGGTAGACGACGATCCACACGTAGAGGATCGGGATGAACGGCAGCGCGATCAGCGCCAGATTCGCATCGAGCACGAATACCGCACCGATGATGGCCGCGATGTAGATCACGCCGGAGAAAAAGTTCGCCAGAACCGACACGTACAGCTCGCGAATCGCTTCCGTGTCGTTCGTGACCCGGGAAACGACCTTGCCGGCGGGCAGATTATCGAAGTATTGCACCGGCAATCGCTGGATGTGCCGGAATACGTCGTTGCGCATCTGCCGCACGATCCGGTTGGCGGATACTTGCAGCAGCAGCCGTTGCCAGTACGCAAGCACGCCGCCGATCAGCAGCAAGCCGACATAGGAGATAGCTAGCATCGCGATGCTGCGAAACTCCGGTTTGTAGAATTCATATACCTCGCCCTTGGTGAGCTTCTCCGCGGGATAATCAAGTTTGGTCCCGTCTTGCATGGCGATCGAGAGAGCGCCGCCTTCGAACGTGCGCTTGCCGGTATTCGGCACGCCGGCCGCATCGACGAAGTAATAGCTTCGTCCCGATTGCAGAATTCGCACTTCGCGCCCTTTCGGTTCGCCGGATACAAAATGATCCTCCCGGATATACCAGCCGTTCTTGTACGAGACCGCATGTTTCGCGTCTTGCTTCGTCTCGTACCACGGCTTTTCGATTCCCATAATATTCGTATCGATCATCCTTTTGGCGAGGAACGGTCCTACCAGTTCCACGCCGACCGCAATCAGGAGCAACGCGAGCGCGATGATGATCGGTTTCTTATAATTCCATGCATAATTGAACAATCGTTTGCCGTTATTGCCCATCGGTTCGTTTTCACCTACATTTCTTTTTTAAAAAGAGTGGAGTCTATTGATTTCTATACGGTTAACCCTCGACGACCGCCGCGAGCTGTTGCCTGTCGTACTGTTCCTTATACCATCCGCCGAGTTTGAGAAGCTGCTCGTGCGTGCCTTCCTCGGAGATCCGCCCTTCGTCGAGAACGATGATCCAATCGGCATGCTGCACGGCGCTTAACCGATGCGTCGTAATAATCGTCGTTTTACCCCTGCGCTCGGTACGTATACCTTCCAGGATCTCCGTCTCCGTCTTAGCGTCCACCGCCGACAGCGAGTCGTCGAGCATCAGAATTTCCGGATCGGCGATTACAGCGCGCGCGATGCTGACGCGCTGCTTCTGTCCGCCGGACAATGCGACGCCCTTCTCCCCGACAAGCGTCTCCAGCCCATCCGGCAGGAAGGCGACGTCCTTACGGAACGAAGCCAGCTCAAGTGCGCGATTAAGCCGCTCTTCATCGCCTGCTTCTTCTTTCGTGCCGAACCAGATATTCTCGCGGATCGTCTTGCTGAACAAGATCGGTTGCTGCGGCACGTAGCCAATCCAGCCGCGCAGACGGTTCAATTCCAATTCCGTCAGCGGGACGCCCCCTACCGTCAGCGCCCCTTGGCCCATCGGGTATTCACGAAGCAATTGCTTGAGCAACGTCGTCTTCCCGCTTCCCGTTCGTCCTACGATACCCAGCGTCTGACCCCGGCGCAGGGTGAGTGAGATATCGACGAGATTGTCGATAGAAGAGGACGGGTAACGGAACGTCAAACGATCGAAGACGATCGCTTCCGGTACTTCGAGTTCGACCGGCTCTTTCGCTTCCTCCACGTCCGGTTTGACTCCGAGAGTCTCGCTAATGCGGTCGAGCGATGCATTTCCCCGCTGCATGATATTGATTAACTCGCCTATCGCGAACATCGGCCAGATCAGCATCCCGAGGAACATGTTGAACGATACCATCTCGCCCAGCGTGATGTCTCCGCGGAATACGAGCACCGCGCCGTAGACAAGGCCGATCAGGTAACTGAAGCCTACGAGAATTTTGACCGTCGGCTCGAACAGGGCGTCGATCTTGGCGACGCGGATATTTTTGCCGAATACGTCGTCGGCCGAGTCGCTGAACCGTTTCCGGTCAGCTTCCTCCTGCACGAATGCGCGGATGACCCGCACCCCGGATACCGATTCAAGTACCTGGTCGTTTAATCCACCGAAAGCGTCCTGTGCTTTCATAAACCGGTCGTGGATCTTCTTGCCGAAGTGCTGCATGAGCAGCGCCATGATCGGAAGCGGCAGCAAGGCTGCGATCGTCAGCTTCCAGCTGATTAGGCCCGCCATGACGACAAGGATCGTCGTCATGAACAGCGTCGAGTCGATCAGCGTCAGAATGCCGAACCCGGCCGTCGTCGAGACCGCCCCGAGATCGTTCGTCGCGCGGGCCATCAGGTCGCCCGTCCGGTTGCGCTCGTAGAACGTCGGATTCATCTTCATCAGGTGCCTCATTAATCTGGAACGAAGCAACCGCTCCAGGACGAACGCGCCGCCGAACAGCTTATACAGCCATATGTAGCTGAGCACGTAACTGGCGACGGTCAGTCCGCTCCAGAAGAGCAGCAGCTCCGCTAATCCGGCCCCCGTCAGCGTTTCCTCCTTGATGCCGTCGATTGCGATGCCGATCAGCCTGGGGGGAACGATATCGATGATCCCGACCAACGTCAGCAGCACAATCGCGATTGTGTACCTTTTCCATTGCATTTTAAAATACCAACTTAACTTCTTCAAAACGATGAACATATCTATCCGTTCACATCCTTCTATGCGGTTATACTTGATGAAAGAACAAAAAAGGCATATCGCCGTAAGCGATACGCCTTAGAGGGACGGATACCCATCCCTCGTCGCGGTCGGGGCCAGAGCCGGCGTTTCAACGCCGCTGCAGCCCCGATTGCGATAAAAAAGGCGCACGATTACGTTACGTAACCATGCGCCTCGCCATGCGATCCCCGGAAATGTCCGCCATTCCCCGGTCCGTCAGCGATTGTTCGCGAGAGGGTTACGTATGTCAGATGTATGAAAGCCGCCATTCCGCCGATTCAGCATATCCAGAATCACGTTAAACATCCTTGTAACCCTCCCTTCCGTTCATCAAAGTATATTTGAAACTTTACCATCGCATCGTGAGCGCTGTCAACGGGCAAATGAGAAAAAAATTATAAATTTTCTACAAATTTCTAACGCCCTTCATACCCGATTTTTCGGATCGACAATTACAGAAATCATCTTCGCGAACCCGCCTGACCGACGATTCTCATGTTGGAACTCTTGTATTTTCGGCTATAATTGAGGGAGAATGTGAGCGGGAGAGATCTAAGTCTATGACACAGTCGATGGCAACGGATTACTATATGACCGCGGAATTATGTTTGTTGGCGGGGAAAATCATTATGCAGAACGGCGGCGAAACCTACCGCGTGGAGGATACGATGAAGCGCATCGCCGAGGCGTGCGGCTTCCCCGACTCCCAGTGCTTTGTCACGCCGACCGGAATCATTTTTGCCATCAGCGGCGCCAATCCCATTACGCGGCTCGTGGGCATCTCCGCCCGATCGACCGACCTGAATAAGGTGACCCTGGTCAACGAGCTGTCCCGGCGAATCAGCGAAGGAGAATGGTCGGCCGCCGAAGCCCTCGTGCGGCTCAAGGAAATTGAGCGGGCGCGAGGAGCATATCCCGGTTGGTTGCAGGTCGCCTCCGCCGCGATTGCCAGCGGCTGCTTTCTGATCATGTTCCGGGGCGGCTGGAACGACTTCGGCCCTGCGTTGCTGGCCGGCGGCATCGGTTTCGCTTTGCTCATTTCCCTTCAGCGGCTGGTGCCGATCCGGTTCTTCGCTGAGTTCCTAGCCTCGATGATGATCGGGTCTCTATCGATCCTATTCGTCCGTACGGGAATCGGCCAGGAGCTGGACCTCATGATCATCAGCTCGGTGATGCCTCTCGTACCCGGTCTGCTGATTACGAACGCGGTGCGGGACCTGATGGCCGGACATCTCGTGTCCGGACTGTCGAAGGGGGCCGAAGCTATGCTGACCGCTTCCGCCATCGGCGCCGGCATTGCCGTTACGCTGTCCGTCTTGAACTGAGGAGGGAACCTGGTGATAATCGAACAATTGGCCGCCAGCTTCGTCGCCTCGGCCGCTTTCGGATTGATCTTTAACGTGCCGAAGCGAGCGATAGTCCAATGCGGCCTCATCGGAATGCTCGGTTGGGCTCTATATGTCGTTCTAACGGAGCAGGGGGTCAACTCGACGATCGCTACATTGCTCGCCGCAGGCAGCGTCGCGGTGCTGAGCCAAGTGATGGCCAAGATGTTCCGGATGCCGATCATCGTGTTCAGCGTCTCGGGCATCATTCCTCTTGTTCCCGGCGGGACGGCTTACGACGCGATGCGGCACGCCGTGGAGAACCAATACGATATCGCGATGCAGCTAGGCACGAAAGCCTTCATGATCTCCGGAGCGATCGCGCTCGGCCTCGTGTTGTCGGAAGTTATCAATCAGGCGATTCGCAAAGTGCGGGTCTGACGCAAAAGGACGCCATCTCCCTATTCAGGGAGATGGCGTCCTTATTCGAGTTAGACAACCAATACCTCAGCCTTGTTGCCACACCAATCGCAATGCTCCGGAGGGGTCCAGGCGGAGAATGCCGTCGTCTGAAGATTGACCAGATCCGGCGCGTCCTCATACTCGTCGACGAATTTATCGATCGCTAATTCCACGTGTTCACGACATACGCAGTACATCTTGTGTTATTCCCTTCCGGCTCTCTATTTCGTCTCGTGTTAATCCTACCTGAGCTTATAACGCCGCGGTTACAGATCGCTATTCCTCTTTATCCGATTTCTCAGACAGCTTGACGTCCAAAGTTTGCTTCTTCCCATCGCGATAATAGGTTACTTTCAGCGTTTCCCCGATTTTCTTGGCGCTATACAAATATTTACGAAGATCGAGCGTGCTTTCGATCGCTTTGCCGTCGAGCGCTACGATGATGTCGTTGAATTTCAATCCCGCGTCAAGCGAAGGCCCTACCGCTTCCAGCACAATCACGCCATCTTCGACTCCATCCGGGATAACCGGTGCTTCCGGCGCGTACTCGTCGCTGTCCGCGCCTTCTTCCGCTGGAACGTCCGAATCCGAATCGTTATACAGGTCGCCCATATCCGCGCTGTCCAGGTATGAGCTGAGATCCATTGTATAGACGCCCATATAGGGTCTCGAGACTTTTCCTTTCTCCAGCAAATCTTTCAGGATCGGCATAGCGCCGTCGATCGGAATGGCGAAGCCGATTCCTTCCACGCCCATGTCGGCTACCTTCATGCTGTTGATCCCGACTAGCCTGCCATTCAAGTCGACCAGCGCTCCGCCGCTGTTGCCCTGATTGATCGCGGCGTCCGTCTGAATGACTTCCTGTTCCCAATCGTAGTTGCCGTCCTGGTTGATCGACACCGGAATGATCCGTTTCGTCGAGGAAACGATCCCTTGCGTGAACGAATTCCCGAACCCGAGCGGATTGCCAATCGCGATAACCATCTCCCCGATGCGAAGCTTATCCGAATCCCCGATCTCGACGACGGTGTCGATGCCCGATCCGTCCACTTCCAATACCGCAAGATCGGTCACGATGTCCTTGCCGACGATCTTCGCGTCCTTCTTGCTCCCATTACCGAGAACCGCCTGTACTTTCCCGGCATCTTGGATCACATGCGCGTTCGTAATTATGTATGCTTTTCCGTCTTTTTTCTGAAAAATAACGCCCGACCCCATGCTTGCATTGTATGGAATCTCGCCATCCTTCAAGTTTCCCGCTCCTTGCAGATCAAGAGCTTGCTTCGATAGATTGATGATGCTAACCACCGCCGGACGCACCTTCTCCGAAGCCGAGATAATCCGCTCTGACGTCTCTACAAGCGGCTGACCTCCGGCAAGCGCCGGTCTTGCTTCCGGTTTCGAATTGCCGCCTCCGTACAGAAGCATGAACAACACCGCGACGAATAGCGAGCTGGTGACGGAGGAGATCAAAGCGACGCGAAGCGTCGATGATGGCCGAGCTCTTCCCGGCCGGGAACCGAAACCCGGCAAATCGCGCCAGCGCCGCTTAACCCTCGTGGAGTAAAAATCGTCATCGAACAAACTCATGTTCATGCACCATCCTTCTATCGGGAGCCTTCCGCTCCCTCTCTCCGCTGAGACTCTTCTCTTATCTATCCTAGCTGATTGCAACTCTTCTATACTTATTTATGGCAAATTAATAGGAATGTTTCTTAAGGTTTTGACTAGAATAGTAATAGAATCGGAGAGGACAAGCAAGTGAATTCCCCACATCTTCCATATGTAAAGAAAGGAAGGATTTCCAATGAGAAACGCGGAGTACGGCTGGTTCCTTGATCTCGCTTCCCAATTGTCAGAGATGAAGCACGACCACTACAAGCAGCTCCTCGCCATTAGCACTCTGATCGAGCTTCTAGTCGACAAAGGCCTCTTATCGCCGGAGGAAATCAAGACCAAAGCTTCCGAGATGGAAGCCGAGCTTAACCGTCAGCTTCTGTTATAGCCATTACTTGCCGACGACGTCCCATGGAGTCGGCCGATCGTAATACGTATCGCACAAAGCGAATTCGTCTCGTTGATAGAAAAAGCCGTTGTTCTCTAATACTGTATTCACGGTCAGTTTGGCTAAATCCATCAAGTTATGCTCTTGGCTCAAATGAGCCAAATAAACTCTTTTGAGGCGGCCCGTTAGCAAACTGCACAGTGCCTCTCCCGCCGCTTCGTTGGAGAGATGCCCGGTGTCGCCCAGAATGCGCCGTTTGATGTTCCACGGGTATCTTCCCATTCGCAGCATGTCTACGTCGTGGTTGGATTCGAGCACCATGACGTCGGAATTCTGCAGCCGGCTCATGACTTTGTCGCTCACATAACCGAGATCCGTAGCCAGGCTTAGCTTGGCCCCGTTCGATTGAAAGCAATAACCAACCGGTTCGATCGCATCGTGCGAGATGGCGTAGGATTCGATCCGCAGATCGGCGATCTCCATGACGCCGTCGGTCGGCAGGATGTTGCGTTTCTCGTCCGGGATATCGCCGATCGTCTTCAGCATGGCCCCCCATGTCTTCTCGTTGGCGTATACGGGCAACTGATGCTTGCGCGCGAATGCTCCCAACCCTTTAATATGATCGGAATGCTCGTGCGTCACGAAGATCGCGTCCAGATCTTTGCCGCTAATCTCTCTTTCTTTCATCAACTCTTCTATTTTTTTGGCGCTGTGTCCGACGTCGATCAGTACGGTCGCCGCATCCGAAGATACGACGGTCGCATTCCCGGTCGATCCGCTGGCCAGCACCGTGAATCGAAGTCCCATATTCTTAACCTATTCCTCTCCCTGGCTTCGCTTCCGATACCCCAGGCGATTCTGGCCTACGGAGTAACGGCCGCATCGCCATTCTCTGTCGTAACTTCCCCGCTGATGGCATTCACATAGTACACTTCTTCGCCATTTTCCAACAAAACCCTCCAAGAAGGGTAAGAAACTTGGTCTTTAGCGCCTTCGAAAATTTCCCCGTGATAACCTAAGCGAATCTCCTTGATCACGGAACCCGCAGGCAAATTCCTCTCGATGACCTTGGCCAGCGCCTTGGTAGCCGACAGCACCTGCTGATCCTTGGCCCCCGCCGATGGCTTGATCTCGACGAGATCCTGCGTGAAGGACCTGATTCTTTGCTCGTTGTAAAATAAATTCAAGTGAATGTCGAACATCGGCCACCCGGCGTCCATTCGGTTAAAAACGAAGTACGCGCCTTCCCTGCTCCCGAGCTGATCGAGCGTATAGCGGTCAAGCTCCGGTATGATCCCTCCGAGCGCTTGGCCCAGCCCCTCATCGAACACGATACGTGTCTCGGGGGAAGGGCTTATCGGCTTTCTGTCTCTGTCCGCTACACCTGCTCGCTGCTTAAACGTATAGGTCAGCTCGCGCATCGAAGGCGTCTCCGTCGGGATTTTAGCGTTGTCGTCGACTTGGATGTTCTTGTCGCGCATGATCTGCAGCGTCTCCGGAGGGAGGGATGTCCAGTTCACCGCCGTATTCAATCGCTCGCGCCATTCGTTCCATAGCTGATAACCAAGCACGATATTCAGCAACAGGAACGAAACGATCAGCACGCTCTTGGCTCTTCTCCAGTCCATCCCGCTCCTCCTTTCCCGCTATCGCATTCGTTCATCGGCTCGCCGCCGGACTCGAGTCCGCGACGACGACCACCTCGCCGCTCGTCAATCTGGCCGCCCATACCGGACTTAATACGATCGACTTCTCCTTAAACGTTGGCCTGAAGGCAGGAAATAACGCCTCGGCCTTCCCTCCGATGATATCCTGATCTTTCAGTATCGTCCTGAGTTCGTTGCCTCCGGGCAGCTTCCTTTGTTTCTTGTTCGTAACGTCCGTGTCCAGAATGACGAGCGACCGATTATAGCCGACGACCAGACCCTGCTGCAAGGTCAACTGCATGTAACCGAAGTTGACTGATTTGCCTGACACGATCGGAACATCCCGGTAATACTGCTGGAATCGGATCGTCGTACGATCCGCCCCGGCTCCGGCTTCTTTCGTAAACAGATGTTTCCCGTCCCAGCCCCCATGCTGATTCACGAAGTTGACGGCCGACATGACATTGTCGGTCAATTCGTTCTTGTCCTCCGTCGGCTCGGCGATGTCGGTATACGAGAGCCACGTCCCGTTCTGCTCGATCTTGAGCCCTCTCTTCCCGTTGGTGTAGAGTTGAGGACCCGTTTTGCCGTCTTGAAGCGTTCTTGTGCTTCCCGGATCGAAGAATAGATTGTCTTGCATCTGTTCCGTCGAATAGCGATTAAAGGCCACTTCCATCTCGAGCATTCTTGTAATTGGCTTTTCAGGCACGTACAGATCGTCGTCCAAGATCATATAGGGGTCCCAATATTGGCCGAACCCTACGTAACCTTCGACGTCGCCTACCGTTAAATCCGCTTTTTGAGCTTCGTAGACGCTATGTCCGTCCGAGCTGAAGAAGAACGTCCGCACTTCGTCGCGAAGCTTGCTCGTATAGATCCAGATCCTGTCTATCGAATCTCTATAGAACAAAAAATCTCCGTCGATCTTGAATACCCGTTGCAGCATTTCGAAAGGCACCGCGCGGCCGAATCGCAGCTCGACCCCTTGGTCCTCCCGCCGGATCTGATCCCAGTCGATCGACTTGACCGAATCCCGCTGCATCCCTTTAAAATCCCGACCCTGCAGCTTGCCGAGGATGAGATCGTAATACGGTCGCGTGTTCGGATAGAACACCGTATGCTTGTTATCCCCGAGATGAATGACGAGCTGCTCGGGGAAGATCAGGTTCTTGATCTCTTCCTCTTTGCCGAGCGGTTCCGTCTTCACGTAGTCCAGCTCCGTCTTGACCTTCGCTTCCATGAAGGGTTTGCTGTAAGCGAGCAAGTAGCTCTGATACAGGCTCATGACGACTAACAGGAACAACAGAACGGATTTGCCTTTCTCGATCATGCGGTCTCACTTCCTTCCGGCACGATCGGCAGCTGCACCGTCACGACAGTGCCTACGTTTGCCTCGGAATCGATGGCGATGGAGCCGCCGTGCGCCCGGACGATTTCCCGGGCAATCGATAAGCCCAGACCCGTACCTCCCATATTGCGCGAGCGAGCCTTGTCCACGCGGTAGAACCGCTCGAAGATGCGATGAAGATCTTTCTTCGGGATGCCGATCCCGGTATCCTTCACCGCGATCGCAAGCTGTCCCGTTTCGTTGGCGCCGGCGGTGATGTCGATCGATCCGCCGTCGAGCGTATACTTGATCGCGTTCGATACAAGGTTGTCCAGTACCTGGTCGATTCCATCCCGGTCCAACCACGCCGACTTCTGCTGATGGTCCACCTTCACCGATACGGTGATCGCTTTCTGCCGTAGCTGGAACGAGAATCGGTCGACAACTTCCTCCAGCATCTCCGTCAAGTCGGTCTTCTGCCTACGCAATTGGTTATGGCGAGAATCGAAACGGGACAGATGCAGCAGATCGGTTACGAGCCGGATCATCCGTTCCGTCTCGCTGCGAATGACGCCGACGAAACGATCGGCGAGCGGAGGCTCGTCCAGCGCTCCGTCATCCAGTGCTTCCGCGTAGCTTTTAATCGTCGTTAACGGCGTGCGCAGCTCATGAGAGACGTTCGCGACGAATTCCCGCCGCGATTGCTCCAGCTTCTCCGCCTCCGTCACGTCCTGCAGCACCGCGATCGCTCCGGCTACCCCTTTATCCCTTCGGCGAATCGGCGTCAGCGTTACTCTAAATACGAGTTCCTCGCCTTGATCCGCAAGCTCCCGGTTCAGCAGCAAGGACGATTCGTTGCCCTGCAGCGTCTCTGCGATCGGCTCCTTCTCGATGCCGAGCGCTTCGGATAACGTGATGCCGTCCTTCAGCTCGGAGATGTCGAGCATCGCCCTCGCTCTTCGATTCGTCACGATGACCCGTCCTAATTCGTCCGTCGCCAAGACCCCATCGCTCATGTTCGATAGAATGGAAGACAGCTTTTCTTTCTCTTCCTCGTTCACGGACAACGCGTCGCTGAGCCGGTCGGTCATATCGTTAAACGCGACGCTAAGTTGACCGATCTCGTCTTTGCCGAATACCGGAACCCTTTCATCGAACCGCCCTTCCGCCACCGCGGTAGCTTGGCGGGTCAACGCCTTGATCGGCGACGTAATCGTGCCCGCAAGCAGCACCCCCAGTACAGCTGTAAGCCCGAGCGCGATTAAAGTCGCGGACACGAAAATTTGGTTAATGCCCTCCATCGTCCGATAGAGATCTTTCATCGAAGCGACGATATAAATCGCGCCAATGATTTTTCCGTTGCTGCTGAAGATCGGCTTCGCGATGACCTTATTGCGATTGTTGTCCTCGTCGATAATATCCTCTTCATTGTCCCGTACGCCTTGGAGCGCACGGCTCACGAGCAAGGACGTGTTCTTGCGGCCGATAAAGGCTTGCTGCGCGGGCTGGGAATTCTGAGAGATCGCAAGCACTTTCCCTCCTGCGTCCAGCACCTGGATCTCCGCCCCGCTGCTTGAGAAGTTGCTGACCAGGTCGTTGAGCTTCGCTTCGGCGTCCGTCGGGGCGTTCGCGTCCTTGTTGTCCGAAGACAGCGTCGGCGCGGACAAGAGGGACGTCAGCAAATTCGCCTGGTCATTCAAGTTGTTCGTAAAAGAATTGGTGAGCGAAGTTTTCATCGTGCTGATGAAGTATACTCCGATCAGTTGAACCGCGATCAAGATGAGCAACAGCACCATCATGATCAGCTTGATCTGAATGCTGCGGTAGAAACGGACGCCTTTCATCCGTAATAACCGCCCGTAATCTTCGGATTACGCACCAAATAACCGAGACCGCGCCGCGTCAAAATAATCTCGGGACGACTCGGATCGTCCTCGAGCTTCTCCCGAAGCCGGCGGATCGTCACGTCCACCGTGCGCACGTCCCCGAAATATTCGAAGCCCCACACCGCTTGCAAGAGATGTTCGCGCGTCATGACTTTCCCGCTGTTCTTGGCCAAGTAATGCACGAGCTCGAACTCCCTGTGTGTCAGATCGAGCGGCTGGTTATTTTTGTAGACGACGTACATATCCGTATCGATAAAAAGATTAAATAGCTTGATGCCCTGGCGCTCGGCTTCCGGCTGCGTCTCTTCGTCCGCCCGTGGCGCTTCCATCTTACGCTGGCGGCGCAGATGCGCCTTCACTCTGGCAAGCAGCTCACGCGCTCCGAACGGCTTTGTGACGTAATCGTCGGCGCCTAGCTCGAGGCCGAGCACCTTGTCGATCTCGTTATCTTTGGCCGTCAGCATAATGATCGGCGTGGACAACCGCGTTCTCACTTCGCGGCACACATCCATACCGTCCTTGATTGGCAGCATCAGATCGAGCAGGATCAAATCCGGCTCCTCCTCGAACGCGAGCCGAACCGCCGTCTCCCCGTCGAATGCGCAGACGACCTCGTAGCCTTCTTTCTCCAAATTGAATTTAAGAATATCCGCAATTGGCCGTTCATCGTCGACGACCAGAATTTTGCCTAACATATGCGTCACCGCCTCCCGTTATTCGGCAGCTTGCTCCTGTTTCTATTTTACCATATCGAAGTCAAGACCCCAATGGCGTTTCGCAGGAAGCGAACCGTTCCGCGGCGCCCCTCCCGCAAGACGGAAAAAGGCTTTCCCCGGCCGACTTAGCCTGAGGGAAAGCCTCTATATATATGATTATTTCAAATAACTTGTCGGATTCTTGAGGTTGCTGTTCAAGTAGACTTCGAAATGGAGATGGGTGCCGGTAGAATGTCCCGTGCTGCCCATGACGCCGATGATATCGCCTTTCTCGACGATCTGGCCTTTCTTTACCTTCACGCTCTTCATGTGCCCGTAGACGGTTTTGAAGCCGTTCTGGTGATTGATCGTAACCGAATTGCCCAATCCGCCGGACTTGTAACCCGCGAATTCGACGACGCCTTCGTCCGCGGCCAGGATGTTGCTCTTGCCGATAATGTCGATGCCCTTATGCATGCGCCCCCATCTTTGACCTTGGTAGCTGGTAATCCGAGCTCCTACGACAGGCCATGAGAACTTGCCGGAACCTTCGCCGCGAATGACTTTTGTTCCTCTCAGAATACGGGTCGCGATCGGAGCCTCCAACACGTTCACGGACACTTGCTCTTCTTCTATGAGAGAACCGTTTCTTTTCAGCAGTCGGTATGTAACCTGTTGCTTGCCCGGCGTCCCCTCTTGGAGCACCTTCTGTTGGCCGAGCTTCATCGAGTCGCTCTTCTCGTATTCGATCGGAGGTTCGATTTCCTCGATCTCGGTGACCTCTTCCTCCGAGTTCACGTTCAGAATCGGCGGTTCCGATTCAGACAGATCCAGGACGTCGCCGACCGTGATTCGGTCGCCTTTGATCCAGGTGTTGTTCTGATGGATCAATTCTTCCGTGACGTCCATCTTGGCGGCGATGCAACCGATGCAATCGCCTTTCTGGACGGTATACGTCCGCGGAATCGGTTCGCCCTCCGTCAGCTTGGCAAACAGTTCGTCCGGATCGGATAACTGTGCCGCGTCGATCTGGGAATCAACCATCTCCACCTTCTCCGCGAATTCGACGGAAGTCACGATTCTTTGCGGCTTGGCTTCCGCCGTCGCAGCATCCGAAGCACCCGCCGTAAGAGACAACGACCTGACTTCCGTTGCGGCTTTCTTCGCGACTAACCTTGCCGGAACGTATTTGTTCTTGACCCGCTGAAGAAGCTTCTTCGCGGCCATCTCGTCGCGAACGATTCCGACCTCTTCGCCGTTTACGATCAATTTGACGCCGACGGCATGGGTTTGCAGCATGCCTTCGAGTCGAACCAGCGTCTCTTCGTCGTCGACCTTCTTCTTGTAAGCCCTTTCAGCCGAATATGTGACCTGATTGTCGTTCAGGACCAGATGGACGGTAGTTTCCGCGTTCTCAAGCTCTTCGGCTTTGGCCGCCAGCAGCTCTTCGACTTTCTCCTTGGCGCTGATATTTCCTGCCGTTTCCCCGTTAATCGTCACGCTATAATAGTCAACGCTATGAGCTTGAACGTATTGTCTTCCGAGGATTCCTATCACCGTAGCAGCAACAAGGCCGCATAATGCATAGGCGATCGGCTTGCGATATTTTCTATAAAAGTTAGTAGGTATAGGCTGTGTCTGTTTGTTGGAAACGGGTAGTGCTTGAGCTTTCTTGAATCGAATAAACCGGAAGGTTTGCCGCGATGCGACAAGGATTTTCCGGATCCGATCCGTTCCCCTAAAAACGGCCATGATCTTCTCCTTTTCCCTTGCTTTCGGTATTCTTTTCCCGGTTCTGCCAGAAGCTTGTATTTCACTTTAGCATAGGATCGACAGCCCTATCAACAGTTTGGAAGGATTAGAATTATGAAAAATGGAAAGAACCGCCGGTTTTAGACCCCGGCGGTCCTTGTCATTGTAAGCGATTCATTTAGTGGGGCGGCGCGTCCGATTCCGGCTCTCGCTGCCCTTGCAGCATTTCCATCATTTGCGAATATTCTTCATCTGTAAGAGCCGATTTCAACATCTCTTGCACTTGCGTCAGCCCTTCCGGAGTCAGCCCCCCCTGCAACGAGTCGGAAAGCTGCTTCAATTGCTCCTGGTTCAGCTTAGATACGACCGTTGCATATAAAGTTTGCCTCTGCTCATCGGTCAGCTGACTTGCGGCGGAAGTTCCGCCGAACGCCGGAACCGCGTCATCTTCGGAAACGCCCGGATTCGGGATTGCGTTCGACAACTCATCTGGCTTGTCCTCATCGGCTTTCTCGTCCAGAACAGTCCCGCTTCGATTCCCCTGATCCGGCTCCCGGCTGCCCGGCTCGCCGTTCCGATTTTCTGCCGCAGGGGTAGATTCCGGCTCACCAGCTCCGTCTAGCTGCTTTTTCGAAGGAGCGCCGCTAGAATCGGCATTCTTCTTGGGAGACTTATCCGCCCCCCACAACGTGCCCCAGACCCCCGACAGCGCCATCGGCTTAATCTCAAGCGGGATATCCAATTGTTTAAGTACCGATTCCATGTAGCTGTTCACGATGTAACCCGTCGTCCATATGCACAAGAAGCTGAGCAGCAGAGCGGTCGCTACTACCCGGATGACCCAGCTTGCCCACTTAACCATTACGTAACCTCCTGCTATAGGTTTTCATAGTTTAGTATGGGCAAACCGGACTACCTGCAAACCTTTCTTTCTATTGTTTTCTCTACTTCGTTAGAAAGCGGTTCGAATCGCTAGAGGACGCTTCTTGCACATGATGACGCCCCTGCGGGACGACTAAAGGCGACCCGGACAGCGGGTCCGTGATGACCGAACAGCTCAGGCCGAAAATATCTTTGATCCGCTCGCTGGTGATCACTTCTGTCGGCGTACCCCCGGCCACCAGCTTGCCCTCGCGCAGCGCAAACACATGATCGGCGTAACGCGCCGACAGGTTAATATCGTGAAGAACCATCACAATGGTCGTCCCGTACTTGCGGTTCAAGTCCGTAAGCAGGTCCAGAATTTCGATCTGGTAGGTAATATCTAAAAAAGTGGTAGGCTCATCCAGAAACAAAATATCCGTTTGCTGGGCAAGCGCCATCGCAATCCATACCCGCTGCCGCTGACCGCCTGATAATTCATCCATGTGCTGGTTGGCATACTCGGTAATATTCATCATATCCATAGCTTCAGCTACAGCTTCATAATCCCTTTTCGTCCAGCCGCCAAACCAGGATTGATGGGGGAAGCGGCCGCGACCGACCAGATCCGCGACTGTAATCCCCTCCGGCACGATCGGCGATTGCGGCAGAAGGCCGACCACCTTCGCGAATTTCCTCGGCGACAAGTCCCCAATCGCTTCATTGTCGATCGTGATCGTGCCGGACATCGGCTTGATGAGTCTGGCTAACGTTTTGAGCAGCGTCGACTTTCCACAGCCATTGGATCCCATGATAACACTGATCTTATGGCTGGGGATTGCAAGGTCTATGCCATGAATGATCGCTTTATGGTCGTAGCCGGCGACAAGCTGCTGCGCTTGAAAGAGATGTGTCGATTTCATCATAGCGCTCCCTTTTGGTTCATTCGGATTAGCAAATAGATCAGATACGGTGCCCCGAGCATCCCCGTGATGATGCCCACGGGGAATCGGGTCTCGAAGGCAAATTGTCCGATCAGATCGGCCGCTAATACCAAATTCACGCCAACCAGTCCCGCAGGCACAATATTCGAGCCTCCCCTGCCAACCAACCGATTGGCAATAGGTCCAGCCAGAAAGGAGACAAAGGCAATCGGCCCTGTGGCAGCCGTCGCGATCGCAATGATGAAGACGGAGATCAGAATGAGCATCATGCGGGTTTTGTCCGTATTCATGCCGAGGGAAGTCGCCGAATGCTCGCCAAGCTCCAGCAGATTCAAGTGCTTGCCCAATCCGATCAGGATCGGCGATAACACCAGCACCGCGATGACGAGCGGTTGCAGCTCATGCAGCTGCGAGCCGTTCAGGCTGCCTCCCAGCCATCTCATCGCTGCCGGAATATCCTTCGAGGAGCTGATCAATATGAGATAGGAAATAACTGCGTCGAGCATCGCCTGGATGCCGATCCCGACCAGAATCAGTCTTCCAATCGAAAAGGATTTGCCTCTGGACAGAATGTACATCACCGTAACGGTGGCCAAGCCAGCAACGATCGATGCGGCGGACACAACTGCACCGCTCGCATGCAGCACCGTGATGCAAAATACGGCAGCAGCGCTTGAACCGGACGTGATCCCGATCACATTGGGATTAGCCAGAGGATTGCGCAGCATCGTCTGGAACGTGTATCCGGCAATGCCGAAAGCGAATCCGGCAAACAGCCCCGCCAGCATTCTCGGCAGCCGTATCGTATTGACCGCAAAAGACGCACCCTTGATCTGCTCCCCAAGCAGCGCCCGGATGACCTCATCTATGGAATAGATCGTGTTGCCCAAGAGCAGCATCGCGCAGCAGAGCGCGAATGCGAGCACCGCAAGCAAGGCGGTAATCAGCACCCAGCGGCGGCGACGCGAATTCCTGCCCTGGCGAATGATAGATATCGTTTCATTGTTCATAGCGACCGCACTTTCGATCTTATCGCCAGCAGGATAAGAATCGGAGCTCCTATAAATGCTGTAACCACGCCGACTTCCAACTCGCCGGGGCTTCCGATGACTCTGCCGCACACATCGGAGATCGTCAAGATCAGCGCGCCCGAAATCGCTGACATGGGAATGACATATCTCAGATCGGGGCCAAGAATCAGACGCATCACATGCGTCGCCAGCAGACCGACAAAGCCGATCGGGCCCGACAAAGCCGTCGTGGCGCCGCACAGGATAACGCCGGCAAATGCAGCCATAATTCTGAGCACCCCTGTCCGTACGCCTAAGCCCGCGGCGGCTTCGTCTCCGAGCGCCAATGCGTTCAGCGCCGGGGCAGTCACGATCGCAATCAGGAGGCCAGCGATGAGAAACGGCCCAATCGTGGCGACTGCACTCCAGGAGCCGGCCCCCACACTGCCTACCTGCCAAAACCGAAACTGATCCATCACATAAGCGCGCGGAAGCATGATAGCGGCCACCAGTGAGGACAGTGCTGCGCTGGTAGCCGCTCCAGCCAGTACAAGCTTGATCGGCGTGGCGCCGCCCCGCCCCATCGACCCGATTCCGTAAACGAAAATCGCGGTTCCCCCAGCGCCTGCAAGCGCCAGCCAGATGGAAGGTTCGGCGGAGCCGATATTCAAGAAGGCCATTCCGCTTACGACGAACAAAGCAGCGCCGGTATTCACGCCTAATATGCTCGGATCGGCAATCGGATTGCGCGTCACGGATTGCATCAACGCGCCCGATACGCCTAGCGCTGCGCCGCAGCACAAACTGAACACCGTCCGCGAGATGCGCTTCCGAACGATATTCGCCTCATAGGAGTCGATTTCCGGACGGAACAAGCCGTCCATCATCTCGGAAAATCCGACTCCCCGCGAGCCCAGCATCAGCGATGCCGCCGCGCATACGACAAGCAAGACGATGCTGCAGAGCAGAATGAGCTTGAAGTGCTTCGGCACACGCCAACTGTGCTGGGGCAGAGTTGAGGATGAATTATTCATTTCCTCGATCCAGAGCGTCCCCGATCAGCTTCAGATACTCGTCAATCGTGTAAGCGATGGAAAGCGGGTTTGGCGTGCCGGCGGCAACTAGAGGCGTATCGGTGTCGATAAAGGCGACCGCCCCCTTCTTGATCGCCGGAATTTTACCCAGCAAGCGATCCGCCTGAAGCACTTTAAGCAACTCGTTATTACCGTACCCGACGATAACGTCCGCCTCGTACAACGCCTGCGCATTTTCAGCGCTCAATTCCAAGGCGTAGCTCTTCGGATCAGTAATTTGCTTGGTCACCGCATCAGGGTAGGACAGGCCAAGCTCATGCAAAAACGCAACGCGTGAATCGATCGGGGTGTATATATGCAGCTTGGACAAATCTTTTCCCGAGAAATTGGCCCAAACGACCTTCTTGCCGTTGATTTGCGGATATTGCGTCAATTTATCTTGAATCAGCCCTTCGGTATCCTTAATCAGCCGTTCCCCTTCGGGAGCCATCCCCATGCCCGTCGCATTGTAGATGACCTGCTCCCGCCAAGTCGTAGCCCAAGGCGCTGTCGGATAAGCAACGACAGGAGCAATCTTGGTCAACAAGTCATAATCTTCCTTCGTTATGCCCGAGTAAGCGGCCAGAATCACATCCGGCTTCGCATCCGAGATGGCTTCGAAATCAAGTCCGTCGGTATCTTGGAAAATATTCGGCTTCTCGATCCCTAGTTTCTTGACTTCCTGAAGAGTCCAAGGCAACATCCCGCTTCCGTCCTGCACGCCGAAATTGGCCGCCGAGAAACCGACCGGTTCCACGCCAAGAGCGAGTACGATATCATGATTCGCCCATTGAATGGTGGCGATGCGTTCAGGCTTTTTCTCAATTACCGTCGTTCCCAAAGCGTGCTCGATCACGATAGGATATTTCACGCCCGCCTCCTCGGCATCAGACGATGTCGGAGACGCTTCAGATGCCTCTGCAGTTGCGGATTCCTTCGTTTCCTCCGGGGTTTTGGAGCCCGAGGAATTAGACGACGCGTTTCCGCACCCCGCTATAATCAGCATAAAAGCAATAAGCAACGTAAGTAGAACAGTAACTTTTTGTTTATCTCTCATTTTCCCTATCCCTTTCATTTTAAGAATTTTCAACGCCCCTTCCGGCCGTTCCATCAACTAAATGATGTTGATAATCATTATCAATTGATGACAGATAACAGTATAGCAAGTACCGGGTATCGTCACAATAGACGATATTCGCCTGAAAAACCGGACAATATTCGGATATCAACCACCTTTTCTGCACATAAAAAAGCTACCGCCGACAAGCCGTTGACCGAATATCGGCTCAACTTTGTCAGCGATAGCGAGAAGATTGCAGAGTCAGAGAACGAGTAGCGGCCACGGCCAGTCTGTTTACCGAAAGGGGGCCGCCATATGGCCAAATCATACCGGACGGAATCATCAGGCTTCGTCTGTGAGAAGACACGTTCAGCATCCTCCAATTCCGTTCTTTCAACAACCGCGAGAGTGCGATCTTGTCATCGCGCTGAACAACGTACATCATCAGGGCATTGTCTTCAATTTCGATCTCATCGATATGAGCTGTGGTGAAGCCGTACGGTTCATAATGCCCCGGCTTGAAGGCATTGGTCAGACCGAGTCGCTCCAGAACGCCGACGGACAAGGAGCCGTCATTGGACAAACGCAGCAAGGAATTCTGATGTCTGGAATATCCGAAGGCGATCATCACTTTGCTCGTTACGATTCGGGAGGTACGGATATGCTCGCGCATCTCCTTGTACGAATCCTCCAGCCGATACTGAATACCGGCCGCAAGAGTCCCCCTATCCAGAACGGAGGCCAAATGCCGGAAAGAGAATTCCAGAGATTCGTATTCCGAAGTTTGCTTGCGCGGCGGAAACAAATCGTAGGCAACGGTAGGCGCGATCTGCTGTAAAGCATCATAATGAGGCGCTGTCAGCGAGCGGATGCCGATGATCAAGTCAGGCGACAGCTCGGCGATTCTCTGCAGGTCAGGCTGGATGCGCGGTCCGATATCTTCGATGCCATCCGGAATGGTCATCGGCAGACCTACCCAACGATGCATATCGCACGCTTCCGAGACACCTAGCGGAATTATGCCAAGCGCTAGCAAATACTCGGCCATCGTCCAGTCCAACGCGATGATACGTTGCGGAATAGCGGTTATCTCCGCTTCGCCGAGCGCGTGCTCGATATTCCGCAGCAGAGAACGCTTAATCGTCAGCGGGTTGAATTCGGATACTTCCGTGGCCGGGCCAGGCGCCAAGCTTGGCTTGTTCTGCCCAGCGTGCTTGTAATGCAGCGGCGACAAACCGACAATGCGCTTGAATACCCTTCCGAAATAAGAAGGATCGCGGTAGCCGACTTTTTCGGCCACTTCCGGCAACCCGAGCGTACTATCCGTCAACAGTGTCTTCGCCGCCTCGACGCGCAGTCGGGTCAAAAATTCAATAGCCGTGTAACCGGTAGCTTCCCTAAACAGCGCACAGAGATGCGGAACGCTGTAACTCGCGCGCTCGGCTAACTGCTTCAGCGTGATCGGCTGCGCGTAGAAATGCTGCATATATTGAATCACTTGCGCTATTGGACTGGAGTCGGTCCTCTCGGACTGCTGATGCTGCATTTTGATCCATTCATACAGAAAAGATAGAAAATACGCTTTGGCTTGCAGTTGCGCCCCAGGCTGTCGTTGCTGCCAGATCTCCTCCATCGTGTGCAGCAGCATGCGCAGCGAAGTTTCCGCTCCGGCATGCACTGTGCTAACCCTCTCGCCAAAATGCGATTGTTCAGCCAACCGGCGCCACCGGCTATCCGTATTCCGTCCCCACTCTGCATGGTAAGTCACCAGATAAAATCGGCCTCGATTAAACCGGGGGACGATCTTCACGGGCGTTCCCGATCCGCCGTGCAGAACGATATCGGCCGGCTCCGTGTAACGGACATCGCCGAATTCGACATATTGGATATGATCCGCCGCATAGATAAATCCGCTGGTAGGCATGGAGAAATCCATAGCCACCTCGACCGTGCATAACCGCACCTCAATCAGTTGCAGATGAGCTTGATTCCATAGCTGCAAATGTTCTTCCAGATTTATCGTCGAAGTTATACGAATGCACCCCTTGCTCATAACATGACCGTATCGTGCCGCTCTTCAAATCTTTGTCTATTATTCTACCTTACCAAATTATGCGCATGGTATGCAGTTTTTGCAATTGCTTCTCCCCCGAATTGCTCCCATAAAATAGAACCGGAGGCGCTGCATGCGCCCCCGGCTCTATCAACGTCTCTCCGAATTAGATCCCATCGATCCACTGGTTCACTTTGTCCGCGTTATTCTCGACCCATTTTTTCGAAGCTTCCTCTTCGCTCATGCCGCCGTAGATATCGACCATGACGGATTCCATATCTGCCGGAGTCCACTCGAACTGATCCAGGAACTTATAAGCGTCCGGATGATCGTCTTTCAGACCTAGACGCACCAGCGTATGGATTTGCTCGTCGCCTCCGAATACCCCCTTAGGATCTTCCAAATACTTCAGATCCATCTCGGCGAACATCCAGTGCGGCGTCCAGCCCGTCACGATGACCGGTTCTTGCTTGGCATAGGCATCCTGAAGAACTTTTGTCATCGCCGCCGAAGAGCTTTCAAGCAGCTTCCAATCTTTTAAGCCGTATTCCTCTATCGCCTTGCTCGTGGCCATCATAATGCCCGCCCCGGGCTCGATTCCCGTAATCGTAAAATTCAAGGATTTGCCGATTTCCGCATTGTTCAAGTCCTCGATAGAGGAAATATCCATGTTAGCAGGAACGGTCAATCCGACCTTCGTTCCATCTAGATTCACGCCAAGATCCTCGAACTTATTCTTATTCGGCTCGTAATAGTTATCCCCATGCGTGCTCGGGAGCCAAGCCGCAACCATCGCGTCGGCGCTGCCGTCGGCAATGCCGACATACATCGGGCCGGCGTCGACCTGCATCATTTTCACTTTGTAGCCGAGCTTGCTCTCCAGCACTTCCCTGACGACATTCGTGCTGGCGATCTCCGAATCCCATGCCACGTACGCAAGCGTAATCTCTTTATTTTTCGCCGGGGAACCTGTATTCTTGCCCTCGTTCTCCCCTTTCGAGCATCCCGCAAGCGCGAACGCGAAGACCATAACGGCTGCCAACAACAGATATACGCTTTTCTTCAAACTCATCACTTTCCTTTTCGTTTATTGGTGATCAGATTTTGCGTGATCCGATCGAGAATGATCGCAAGCACGACTACGGCCAAGCCCGCTTCGAAACCGACTCCCGTCTTGGCCTGGGTGACTGCCCGATAGACATCCGCTCCTACGCCCTGCGCGCCGATCATCGAAGCGATGACCACCATCGAGAGCGACAGCATGATCGTCTGATTGACTCCCGCCATGATCGTCGGCGCGGCGATCGGAAGCTGCAGCTTGAACAGCTTCTGCATCGGCGTCGATCCGAACGCGTCGGCCGCTTCGACCAGATCGCCCGGAACCTGGCGAATGCCAAGGTTCGTCAACCGAATGGTCGGCGGGATGCCGAAGATCACGGACGCGATCACACCGGGCACGACGCCCAGCGAGAAGAAGGCGACGGCGGGCAGCAGATAGACGAACGCGGGCATCGTCTGCATGAAGTCAAGCACGGGCGTGACGATCTTCTGCAAGCCGTTACTTCTCGCGCACCCGATCCCCAAAGGGACCCCGATCACCACGGAGATGACCGAGGCGGTCAGCACCAGCGCGAGCGTCTCCATCGTATGCTCCCAGTAGCCTAGGTTATAAACAAGGTACAGCCCGAGCAACGTGAATAGGGCGATTCTAGTTCTACCGATCCAATAGGCTAGGACGGTAAAGAGAACGATCATCAAGAGCGCGGGTACCGCGTTGAAAGCATCCGAAAGCCCGTTTACGGTTGAGCCGATCAGCGTCTTGATCCCCTTAAAGAGAGGTCCAGCATTCGACTCCAGCCATCCCTCAACCGTCTCTACCCAGCGACCGATCGGCAATTTTGGCAAATCCAGATTCATTCGGCATCACCCGCTTCCGTCTCCGTGTTTCCGCTCAGTGCCGACAGAACGGCCCCGCGGATAATGATGCCAAGCAATCGCTGCCGATCGTCGACGACGGCAACCGGGATTTTCGCGGCGCTCACAACCTCGAACAGCTCGCTCAGATGGACATCGGGCGGGACGGTTGTCATCTCCCGGACAAGGATGTCTTCCAATCCCCTGCCCGTTTTCGCCGCTTCCGCAGACGCTTCGGCCGTAACGACACCGAGGAGCTGCCGGCTTTTATCTACGACATAGAGGTTGGAAATCCCGCGGTCTCGCATGAGCTGCAGCGCGACCCTCGGCCCGCGGTCCATCGTGATCGTCTCGGCACGGATCATGACATGCGAAGCCGTAAGCACCTTGGACAAGTCGACATCCTCGACGAAGCGTTCTACGTACTCGTTCGCGGGATGCGTTAGTATCTCTTCCGGCGTCCCGATCTGCACGACCACACCGTCCTTCATGAGCGCAATCCGGTCGCCGATGCGCAGCGCCTCATCTAGATCGTGCGTAATGAATACGATTGTCTTCTTCATCGTCGCCTGAAGCTCCAACAGTTCATCCTGCATATCCTTGCGAATGAGCGGGTCCAGCGCGCTGAACGCTTCGTCCATCAGAAGAATGTCCGGATCGTTAGCCAGCCCTCGGGCAAGCCCGACGCGCTGCTGCATGCCTCCGCTGAGTTCATCCGGACTCTTATCCGCCCAACCTCCCAAACCGACGAGTTCCAATGTCTTTAGCGCCTTCTCCGTACGAGCGCTCTTCGCTACTCCCTGAATCTCGAGCCCATACTCCACGTTCTCCAGTACGGTCCGATGAGGAAACAGGGCGAACTTCTGAAAAACCATGCTGATCGTCTTACGCCTGACCTGGCGCAGCTCTTCCGCGCTTAACCGCACGATATCTTTGCCATCGATCAGTACCTGCCCCGACGTGGGCTCGATCAACCGGTTGAGCAGCCGAACCAATGTCGACTTGCCGCTCCCCGACAACCCCATGATGACGAAAATCTCGCCGGGCTCGATCGAGAAGCTGACCCGATTGACGCCTACTGTCAGCTTCGTTTCCTTGGCGATGCGTTCCTTCGACCACCCTTGATCCAGCAAACGATAAGCCCGTTTCGGGTCGTTTCCAAACACTTTCGATAACTCTCGGACTTCAATGATCGCCATATGACTCCCCCTTCTGAAAAATCCCATGCTTCTCATACAGCCGCTGTTACAAGTGTAGACGCCTCTTCTTTGGGGGGTCAAAATTGATATCCCGCCGTATAGTTCGTACAGTTTTAACTTTACACACTTTATTTACTGTATACTCCCGTTTCCTTACACTTCCTTCCGAAGCGCGATCTTTACTTACGAATGACTCTTTTCTACAATAGGAGACAATGGATATCTTCAGCTCATGTAGCGTTTAAGGAATAGGGAGTGTAGGGGCATGACGCCTTTCGAGGGATTAACGGAAGATCAGATCAAAGCAATCGAGAAATCGCGTCGGCGGGTCGTCGATTCCATCGGCAATAACATGGATTTGTATGGCGTCACCACGTCGATTGGGCATCTGTACGGCATGATGTATTTTCACGAAGGTCCCGTCACGCTCGACGAAATGGGCGAAGAGATGGGCATGAGCAAGACAAGCATCAGCACAGGTATGCGCACGCTCGTTGATCTGAAGATGATCAGCAAAATCTGGGGCAAAGGTTCGAGGAAGGACCTCTACGGGGTCGAAGAGGACTGGCATCAGAATTTCGTCGATTACTTCTCCATCAAGTGGCGGAAGTCGCTCGAGATCAATATGTCGTCTTTGAATAAATCACTGGCGGAATTGCGCAAGCTTCGCGACGAGAATCCCGGTCAGGAGAAGCTGGCAGATCAGGTCGAATTCGACATTCAGAAAATGACGCACGCCCTCCAATACTATAGATGGCTTGACCGTTTCATCGACGCACTCGAATCCGGAGAAATCTTCGACTGGGTTCCGAAGGAAGAGACAAAGCCCGCCGAATAAGGCGGGCTTTTTGTAAATATTCCTCTCTCTTCTGAATAAGCGCACCACTCAGCTAATAGCGATGTTATTCATCGTACTTACTCACAACACTTGGCCAACGAGGCGATAGTACGATGTTTTTCATCGCTAATCGTCCCGGGGAGCGCGCAAGTGTGGCACATCTCCGCTAATAACGATGCTATTCATCGTACTTACTCCCAACACTTGGCCCACTAGACGATAGTACGATGTTTTTCATCGCTAATCGTCCCGGGAACGAGCAAGTGTGGCACATCTCCGCTAATAGCGATGTTATTCATCGTACTTACCCCCAACACTTGGCCAACGAGACGATAGTACGATGTTTTTCATCGCTAATCGTCTCGGGGAACGAGCAAGTGTGGCACATCTCAGCTAATAACGATGTTATTCATCGTAGTTACTCACAACACTTGGCCCACTAGACGATAGTACGATGTTTTTCATCGCTAATCGTCCCGGGAGCGAGCAAGTGTGGCAGATCTCCGCTAATAACGATGCTATTCATCGTACTTACTCACAACACTTGGCCCACTAGACGATAGTACGATGTTTTTCATCGCTAATCATCCCGGGGAGCGAGCATATGTAGCGCATCTCCGCTAAAAGCGATGTTTTTCATCGTACTTACTAGCAACACTCGGCCCACGAAGCGAAAGTATGGTGTTTTTCATCGCTAATTTCCCCGGGCCAGAGAGCAAATCCGCTTCAGTGCGCTGGTCTCCTTGTATGCGAAAAAACCCCAGATCCCTTATCTTAGTAAGATCTGAGGTTCTTCATATGGCTGAATTTCTACCGAACGGCTTACTCGCTTTGCTTAATTCCCGTAGATCGGAGCGACTTGGTTCGTTTGCTCGCGGTTGCGGCCGACCGAGAAGATCGCTATCGGAATTCCGGTAAGCTCCGTAATCCGCTGAATGAACTTCTGGGTCGTCGCCGGCAGATCGGCGATCTTCTTCGCGCCAGAAATATCCTCGCTCCAGCCCGGAAGTTCCTCGTATACCGCTTCGCATTCTTCCAGCAGTTTCAGGTTAGCCGGGTAGTGCTCCATAAGTTCGCCGCGGAATTTGTAAGCCGTGCAGATTTTGACTGTCTCAAGTCCGGTCAGCACGTCGAGCGAGTTCAAGCTAAGCCCCGTGATACCGCTGACGCGGCGGGCATGGCGAACGACGACCGAGTCAAACCAGCCGACGCGGCGAGGGCGACCCGTTACTGTACCGTACTCGTGGCCTTTGTCGCGGATCCATTGGCCGATCTCGTTGTCCAGCTCCGTAGGGAACGGACCGTCGCCGACGCGGGTCGTGTAGGCTTTCGCTACCCCGATAACTTCCTTGATCTTCGAAGGGCCAACGCCCGAACCGATGCATACGCCGCCAGCCGAAGGGTTGGAGCTCGTAACATACGGATAGGTTCCTTGGTCGATGTCGAGCATAACGCCTTGCGCGCCTTCGAATAGCACCTTCTTGTTGGTGTCAATCGCATCGTTCAGAACGACCGAAGTATCGGTCACGAACGGACGAAGGATTTCGGCAAGCGCCAGGTAATCCTTGATAATGGAGTCAGCGTCCAACGCTTCTCCGTTATACATTTGGGTAATGATTTGGTTTTTCTCCGCGACGACGGCGCGAGCCTTCTCTTCGAAAGCTTCCGCGACCATCAGATCAGCGATGCGGATCCCGTTGCGGGCCGCTTTATCCATATATGCAGGACCGATGCCTTTACGCGTCGTGCCGATTTTGTTGTCCGCTTTGCGGTCTTCCTCCAAGGCGTCGAGCACAAGGTGGTACGGCATGATAACATGAGCACGGTCACTAATCTTCAAATTGTCGGTCGAAAATCCGTTGTCTCGGATATATTGAATTTCCTCTACTAGAGCGGCCGGGTTGATAACCATTCCGTTGCCGATAACGCAGAGCTTGTTTTCATTGAAAATACCGGAAGGAACCATTGTCAATTTGTACTTTTTGTTATCGATCAGGATCGTATGTCCGGCGTTATTCCCACCTTGATAACGAGCGACGACGTCGGCTTTCTCAGCCAGAAAATCGGTGATCTTCCCTTTGCCCTCGTCTCCCCATTGCGTACCTACAACAACGACTGTTGACATTGCAATCCCTCCGTCCGGAGCGTTCCCCACGCCGGCATGATAATGCTACCCGACATCGCAAACAGCGATCAGGCAGCATGATAAGTGTATCAACTGGAAACGGCGAAGTCAACGCAAAAACGAACAATAGCGAAACTGCCCATATGAATGTTCGGAATTTGGACCTAAATCGTCCAATTATGCAGTGCCCGCATAGGCTTCGCTATGAGATCGGTCAAGACTGACGAATTTATTGAAATTTTTCAGAAACACCAGCTCGACCGTTCCGACCGGACCGTTCCGCTGCTTGGCGATAATAATCTCGATAATATTCTTTTTCTCCGATTCCTTGTCGTAGTAATCGTCCCGATACAGGAACGCGACAATGTCGGCATCTTGCTCGATCGAGCCCGATTCCCGAAGGTCGGACATCATTGGACGTTTATCCTGGCGCTGCTCGACGCCCCGCGACAACTGCGATAGGGCGATGACCGGCACGGAGAGCTCGCGCGCGATCTGCTTGAGCGTACGGGAAATTTCAGAGACTTCCTGCTGACGGTTCTCCCCGGCTTTGCCCCGACCCTGAATCAGTTGCAAATAATCGATCAGGATCATGCCCAGCCCTTTTTCTTTTTTCAGACGGCGGCATTTCGCGCGAATATCGGATACGGTAATTCCCGGCGTGTCGTCGATGTAAATCTGGGCTTCCGATAACGAACCGATCGCCATCGACAGCTTCTCCCAGTCGTCTCCTTCCAGGTGTCCCGTTCTCATCCGCTGCGCGTCGACGTTGGATTCGGCGCATATAATCCGCTGAACGAGCTGGGCTGCAGACATCTCCAGACTGAAGATCGCAACCGTCTCCGAAGCTCGGACAGCTACGTTCTGGGCGATATTCAAAGCGAATGCGGTTTTACCGACGGACGGACGGGCGGCTACGATAATGAGATCGTTCGGCTGAAAGCCCGACGTCATGCGGTCGAGATCGACGAATCCCGAAGGAATCCCAGTAACGCCTCCGCGATTGTTATACAAAAACTCGACGCGCTCGAACACTTCCATGAGCACGTCGCGAATGCTGATAAATCCCGTTGCGGTACGGCCGCTGGAAATTTCCATGATCCGCGCCTCGGCGTCGTTCAGCAAAATGCCGACGTCCTCTTCCGTGGCATAGCCGTTGGAGACGATCTGCGTCGCCGTGCGGATCAATCGTCTAAGAATCGACTTCTCCTCGACGATCTGGGCATAGTATTCCACGTTCGCCGCCGTAGGAACCGCATTGGCGAGTTTGGTCAAATAAATAATGCCTCCGACCTCTTCCACCTGGCCCAGATCTTGGAGCCTGGCCGTCAACGTGATGAGATCGATCGGTTCGTTGTCGTCGTTAAGAGCAATCATGGCATCGAATATCCGCTGGTGAGAGACGCTGTAGAAATCCTCCGACTTCAAGCGCTCCATCGCCGCGATCAAAGCCTCGGCTTCAAGCAGGATCGCGCCAAGAACCGCTTGCTCCGCCTCAAGATTCTGAGGCGGAACGCGATCGTACATCAGGTGTTGGTCCCCGCTTCCGTTCATTCGATTATTCCTCCACGACTTGAACGTTTAACGTGCCCTTTACGTCTGGATAGAGTTTTACGGTTACTTTCGTGACGCCGAGTACACGAATCGGTTCGTCGAGCTCGATTTTCCGTTTGTCGATAACGATTTTTTGCAGCTCCAACGCCTCGGAGATTTGTTTGCTCGTAATCGCTCCGAATAGACGTCCGCCTTCTCCTGATTTCGCTTTAATGACAATCGTCATCTCGGATAGACGGGCGGCAAGATCTTGCGCATCCTTCTTCTCGTTGTCCTTTTTCTTCTGGGCGGATGCGGTTTGTTGGTTCAGCGTCTTCTTCGCTCCTTCGGTCGCGATCTGGACGACTCCCTTAGGCAATAGAAAATTGCGTGCATAACCTTCGGATACTTCTTTAATTTCGCCTTTTTTCCCCTGACCCTTCACGTCTTGCAGAAAAATAACTTTCATTCGAACAACCCCTCTTCCTTCTCGAGTTCTTGTAGTACGTGCTTTAACTTGGACGTCGCTTCCGCGATCGTCCCCTGAATCTGCGCGGCGGCGTTCGTAAAGTGCCCGCCTCCGCCCATCCGTTCCATGACCACCTGAACGTTGATCTGGCCGATCGACCGGGCGCTCACCCCGATCAGTCCGTCGGGCCTTGTTCCAATGACGAACGAAGCTTTAATCCCCGTCATGTTAAGCAGCGTGTCCGCCGCTTGCGCGATGAGCAGTTGGGTGACTTGCTTGCCAGAATCGGCGGCCGCGATTGCGATGCACTCGCGATACATCTCCGCGTGGCGAATAATCTCCGCTTTGCGGACGTATTCCTCCAGATCCTCCTTCAGCATCCGCTGAATCAGCGCCGAATCCGCTCCGTTGCGGCGAAGGAAGGATGCGGCTTCGAACGTCCGAGAGCCCGTACGGAAAGCAAAGCTCTTCGTGTCGACGGTAATGCCCGCAAGCAGCGCCGTCGCCTCCCTCATATCCAAAGATACGCGTTCGTGAATATATTGCAACAATTCCGTTACCAGTTCGCAAGTAGACGAAGCGTAAGGTTCCATGTACACGAGTACCGCGTCGTCAATAAACTCCTCGCTGCGCCGATGGTGGTCCAGAACGACGATGCGCTCCGTCGCTTGCAGCAGCCTCGGTTCAGCAACCATCGAAGCGCGATGCGTATCGACGACGACGGCGAGCGATCGCTTGCCCGTCATTCCTAAAGCTTGCTCAGGCGTAATGAACCGCTTCATCAGCTTCTCATCTTCCCTGAGCATATCCATCATCCGTTGAATCGACGGGTTGACGCCTTCCAGAACGATAAAAGCTTCCTTGCCATACAATTGGGCCGCCTTCAGGACGCCGATCGCCGCTCCGACGGAGTCCATATCCGGCATTTTATGACCCATTATGATCATATTGTCGCTTTCTTTCATCAAATCACGCAGCGCGTGGGCAATGACTCGGGCGCGCACCCGCGTCCTCTTCTCTACCGCGTTGCTCTTGCCGCCGTAGAAGCTCTGCCGCTGGCCGAACTTGACGACCGCTTGGTCGCCTCCGCGGCCGAGCGCAATATCCAGACTGCCTTGCACCAGATGTCCGAGCTCGACGACGTTGTCCGTCCCGGAAGCGAATCCGATGCTTAGCGTCATCGGGAGCTTCTGTTCGATCGTAATCTCGCGTACGTCGTCCAGCAATTCGAAACGCGACTGCTCTAGGTTTTTAAGCGACGCCTGGTTCGTAATGATCATATAGCGGTCCGAAGACAATCTGCGCAAGAGCAAGCCGTACTTCTGCGCCCATTCGTTGATCTCCCCGGTCACCTTGGACAGCATGAGCGCCCGTTGCTGTTCGTCCATTCCTTGGGCAACCTCTTCGAGGTTGTCCATCATCACGATTCCAAGCGCGAGCTTCTCTTCTTCATAACGCTTCTTGAGCGTCCAACGATCGGTAATGTCGGTAACGTAGAGAACCCGCTCATTCTGTCGTAGCAGAAGCTCGTATACGCGGCCTCCGATCGTAATCTCCGTACCCGGTTCCTTGTCCTTTCCGGGTGGCTGCAGCACCGGGAAAATCGCGAATAGCGATTCTCCCACTACAGAGGGCTTGCCGATGATAGCAGCGACGAATCCATTGTGCCATTGAATTTCTTTGTCTTCGTTATAGATGACGATGCCGAACGGAAGATGGCCGATGACATCGTTGCTTGCATTCTTGATCCGGTGGGACAACGTCAGAACGTAATCGTCCAGGTCGTGCCGGAACGCTTTCTCCGCCAGAATGCCGTATCCAGCGACAAAGCCGCCCAACAGTAAACCTAATAAACCGAGTACCCATTGGTACCACGCCAGCGCCACGGTCAATACAAAGATGAGCACCAGTGCCCAGACGATATGCATGCCGTGCCAGCGTTGCACGAGAAACTTGGGCATATCCACTTCGCTCCCGTCTATTATCGAGATGAAAATGGTGGCGTTCGCTACGCCCCCATATCGCTTTCCCGCGTTATTTCACGAAGTATTTGCGCAGCGGGAACGCTGCGTCTAACAGGCCGATAAGAAAGGTCCGGGGATAGAACAGCAGAAGCGGTATGCAAAGCAACAAGGAAACCGCCCTCGGCCATTTTTTGGCGTCCGCCAGAAAAAAGACGAATCCGATCGCTTGCACCAAAAATGCGATTTCCAGTATTGGAACGAGGTTGATCACCGCGATCCACCAATAGCCGCCCCTGTCTTCAGACATCGCATAACTAGCGATAAGTGCGATGATAAAGATCAGCACAAGGCTTCGCGAAACTCTCCAAGTTTTGGCTTGCGGCAAAGCGGGTGCATCGATGCCGATCTTGCGAAGCGCCAACCTCGAAAATCCATGCGCCGTTACTGTGAGCAAAAAGGCAAAAAGCATAATCAGCGTCGGGAGTAACATCATGACCGCGTCACCGAAAGCTCTGGCCGTGTCGACGGCCCATCCCGCAGGAAATAAATCGGACGTCGTCTCGAATTGCTTTAAGTTGTTCGCGAGTTGCGCGGTCAACTCTGCCTTCAGATCTATGTTATACAAAGCGGAGAACAACAAAAGTTCTAGCAGAACCTGTGCCAATATGATGACGAATCCCGCCGTTACTGCGGACTTCGCCGAGCTGCCCTTCTTGTAAAGGTGTCCCATCGCGATTGAGGGGACGAGGAAGAAAAAGGCTAGCGTAACGATGGCAGGCCCCCATGATCCCGACAAGAAGTACGCGACGACCCCTATGGGAATCAGATGCAGCGCGAATCGTTTGACGTCAAACATCGAGAACAGAACGATAAATGCGGGCATGATCAAGAAAACCGTCAGAAAATTCAAGGGCGTCGCCAGCGATGACAGCAACAGGGCTGCCGCCGCGCTCCAGACCAGCGACTTCCAACTTATGTTCAACCGATTCACCTCTTGCGGATATGTTCGGACAGTTCGGAGAGGTCCTTGTAGTGCTCCTCCAATTGATGTCCTTCTTGTTTAAGTTTGGCTAGCTTGTCCGCAATGGCATGGTCCAGATCGCGATATGGAATACCCAATCGCCTTCCCAGAATATACGAGCTCGCGATCAATCCCGCCAATCCATCGATGACGCGGGACGTGCTACCGTCCCAGATCGCTTTGAACAACCGAGACATCTGATCGACGACTTCGGTTTTGAGCCACTCGATCGTCCGCGTTCGAGTCGCTACGTCCAAGTCACGTTCCATCGCTATTCCTCCTGCGCTTCAACTCGTTCGTGATGCGGAAGTCCGGAAAGCTGCAAACTATATTATATCATACATTCAATCGTTCACGGCAAGACACAAAACCCGGAAGCGACTGTCGCCTCCGGGTTTGCGCGGTTATGACGGCTTCTTCTTCACGCCGCCGTCATTGTATAATTCGTACCGTCTTTCGTCAGTTTCCATCCATGTTCTTGGAGCGCGGACAACGGGACATAATTACGTTCGTCCACGGACAACAATTCCGTGCGATTGCCGTCCTCCCATGCGAGCTGATAACCCCGCTCCAGCATGAGCTCCCCAACTTTCGGCTTCGGAACGTCAACTCGGTCTGCGGCTGCGCCGCCGGTAACCGTCGCCTCATGTTTGATCTCGTCCCATTTCACCGTGTAGCCATGGGCTTTCAACGCTTCAAGATCGATATAGTTGTTTCCGCGGTATTCGAGAAGCGCGACTTCTCCGCCTTCCCAGTCCAGCTTTGCGTTGCCGGATTTCACGCGAAGGAATTCGCTCTTGATCGGTTGTCCAGCGCGAATGTCCTTATGAATCCCTTTCTCGTCCAGCGCCACTTGACCGTTCACAAGCACGTACGCGATGCCCGCCGATACGATTTCCGGCTTCTCGACCGTCGACTTGTCGCTGATCGTGTCGTAATCGAACACGACGATGTCAGCGTCCATGCCTTTGGCGATGCGCCCTTTCTTCTGCAGCGCAGGCGCTTGCTTCTCCAGCCGCTGCGCTGGCAGCAGCGACATCTTCGCGATCGCATCGGATATCGTAATGACCTGCTGCTCCCTCACGTATAGGCCGACCGTTCTCGCGAACGTTCCGGAAGCGCGAGGATGGTTGTTGAAGCCCGGCTCCAGAATCGCATCGCTGCCGATCATGACGAACGGAGCTTGAAGCGAATCGATGACATCCTGCTTAGGAATCGCGTAAGCGACTGCCAGCTTGCCTTCCTTCTGGTACTTACGGAACGTCTCCGCGGTCAGTCGTTCTTTCGTTCCCGCAATTTGAAGATCGTTGTAGGAAATGCGGAAACGTTGCTGCCATCCCTCGTCGAATCTGGCTGAGTTCAAGTACGTTCCCCAATAATCGTATGGATAAATGCAGGATGTGATATCAAGGCCTTCCTCGATTGCGTCGGAAACCATTTTCAGCGACTGCTGCATGGAAAAAGTGCCGCCCGTGCTGTTGATATGGTCGATATGTACAGCGGCTCCCGATGCGCGGGCATACCCGAGAAGTTCATTAAGCGCATCGATATTCGTGCCCGGTCCCTCCATGGCGGAATATCTCGCGTGGAAGTACACCGGAACGTTATACTTATGCGCCAGCTTCATGAGCGGTAGAATCTCTTTATCGTTTACGCCCGGGACGTATTCCAAGCTAAAAGAGATGCCTAGAACGCCGTTGTTTAACGCCTTCTCCGCCTGATCCACCAACGTCTGCGTCTGTTCCGGCTTCGCAGTGTCGTAACGGCTCAGCTTAAACTGATTGCGCGCTTGCGTGTAGAAGAACGACGCTCCGAAATGTACGGGCGTCTTATTGCGTTCGTAATACGGATACCACTTCTCCGGGCTGGCCGTTCCTCCGTGCATGGCGATATTCGTCGTCACGCCGTCGGCAATTTTGTTCCAGACGCCGATAGGATTCGGATCGTAGCTCAGGTTGTCAATGAAACCCGGTGCGACGACAAGCCCCTTTGCGTCGATGACCCTTTTACCTTTAAGCGGCTGGTCGGTAACGAGAGCAATCTGGCCGTCCTGGACGGCTACGTTCAACCCTTCACGGTCCAGCTTCGTCTCCGGGTTGATTACGCGTCCTCCGGCAATGACCACGTCATAGGTCTTGTCCAATTCCGAGGAAGTCGGCGTATCGATCAAATCTTCTTGCGATGTTTTAGATCCATCTGCGGACGGCAGCGATTCCGAAGGCTTCCCGCCGAGATGCTTGCCGCCCCCCTTGCTGTTCGCGCTTTGTTCAGGAGAGGATAACCGTCCGTTATCCCCTTTCGTGAACAAGGAGGTCGCTGCCCAAATACCGCCCGCGACGACTAGCATAACAATTGCGATCAAGAGAGGGTTGATTCGTTTGCGTGAATGGCGTCGACTGTGCGTCATCGTTCCTCCGATAGTTATCCAGTATTTTCCTACGCTTCCCTTCTTAGCCCCTTTTCATTCGCGGCGCTGGAAAGCAACAATTTCTCGCAATAATCGATAATGTCGCTCCGTCTTACGATGCCGATAAATCTTTTCATGTCGTCGACGACAGGGACGAAATTCTGTGTTTTCGCCAAAGAGATCAAATCCTCCATATTCGCGTCGATGCTCACGGGCAGATTATTCATTCTTAACGGCACATCGCATAGCGCTACGCGATGAAGCTGATCGAAGCTCAATTCGGGATGGGCTCTCAAATACCACAGCAAATCTCCTTCGGTTATCGTGGATTTGTACTCGCCCGTCTCGCTTATGACGGGAACCGCCGTATAACGATGGCGTTCCATCCGTTCCAATGTTTGCCGCAGCGTCGCGTCTTCGTGCACGCACACGACCTCTTGTTTCGGCAATAGAAAAAATGCGATATTCATAACTTCCTCCTCCGTGCCAACGAAAGGCCCGCGGACTCTGCCCCGGTAAACCCATTATATCACGCCCCGCCGACCGTTCACCATGTCAACTGGGGAATTATTCCACGATTATAAGGAAGGATTGCCCGTTAATTCGGAATGATTCGACCCGTTCTCGTTGCCCGGCACCGTCAATTCGCTGACCGGCGTGTCCGGATTAAGCCATGCCGAGATCGTCGAGCGAACCGTATTCAAATCATCCTCATCAGCGATGAAATACCATAAGTTTTGCTTGCCCATTCGTTTGCCTTCGCCTTTTAGCGTATAACTTTGAATTTCATGGCCTGTCTGTAAAAATTGCTTCGCGAGGTCGCTCATCGACGCCGGCGGCAGATCCGTAAGAAAATTGTCGCCTACAATGTCGAGGACTTCGGGAATCTTGTTCCATTGCTGCAGAGAGGATGCTTTATGAATCAGCTCTTCAATAAATACCCGGTTACGGTTCGTACGCGCCATATCGCCGCCGGCATCCTCGCGATAACGAACATAATTAAGAGCTTCTACGCCGGAATAGCTATCCTTGTTCGCCTTGACCGTAAACTTCTCGTGATCGGCGCCTTTGTTTACGATGTCCTTGCCGATCGGCAGATGAATGCCTCCCAGGGTGTCCACGACTTTCACGAAACCTTGAAAATTGATGGATGCATAGTGATCGATCTTGGCATCGAGCAGCTTCTCCACGCTGTTGACCGCCATCTCCGGGCCGCCGAATGCGTAGGCATGCGTAATCTTATCCTGTTTTTCTTTGCCCACGATATCCGCATAAGTGTCCCGAGGGATCGATACCATGAGTACGTTGCCATCTTTCGGACGCACGACCGTATAGATCAGCGTATCCGAGCGGCCCCGTTCCTTCGCTCTTGCATCGACGCCCATCAGCAGCATGCTGAACGGTTCCTCTACCTTTGTCTCCGACGTCGCCGGGCGGTCCGAGAGCGGCTTGTACGAATTTGCGAAGCTAGATTCGACTTTATCCGATAAGAAGATCTCGTATCCCCAAGCCGACAATACTCCCCGATTCGCGTAACCGACCCCTGCCAAAACGAGCAGCAGCGCGGCCGAAACGATCGATATCCTTTTCAAACGACTTGCCTTGCGCATGTTATCTCTCTCCTTCTCCTAACCCATTTTATCGTCTATTTTCGCTATCTCTCTATTTGTTCGTAGACCCTAAATATACGATCTACGAACATTGATTGTTACATAAGAACCTTAATCTTTCCTTAAACATTAGAAAAGCTTCCTCGAAAACCAGCATCCTCCACCCTCGCCCGGAGCCCTCCGTCCTGGGTCAACCCCGACCAAAGTATAGGGCCGGAACTCATCCCAAGACCATTATTTAAACATGAACGCCCCGGTATACTTCAACTCAGGCAATGACTTTAGGAGGTTGAATTCATATGAAAGATGCCGTGCTGCAGCTTCGGAACGTCACGAAGACCATCGGCAGGCGCACCATCGTCAGCGATCTATCATTCGATATTCCCGCAGGGGAAGTATTTGGATTTCTCGGACCGAACGGGGCCGGCAAAACGACAACGATCCGAATGATCGTCGGGTTGATCTCGATGACTAAGGGCGAAGTTCTCGTTAAAGGCGTGTCCGTGCGCAAACAGTTCGAGCAAGCGATGACGCATATCGGAGCGATCGTCGAAAATCCGGAAATGTATAAATTTCTAACGGGATACCAGAATCTCGTTCACTACGCGCGCCGCCATTCCGGCGTCACAAAGCAGCGGATCAACGATGTCGTTAAGCTGCTTGGCCTCCAGAACCGCATTCACGAGAAAGTGAAACGGTATTCCCTCGGCATGAGGCAACGTCTTGGCGTAGCGCAAGCGATTCTGCATAAACCTTCCGTCCTCATTCTGGACGAACCGACCAATGGCCTCGACCCTGCCGGCATTCGCGAATTGCGGGACTATCTACGCAAGTTAACCAAAGAGGAAGGCATAGCCGTCGTCGTATCATCCCATCTGCTGTCGGAGATGGAGCTCATGTGCGATCGGGTGGCGATCATCCAAGGCGGCAAATTGATCGACGTTCGTTCCTTGCAAGAAGCGAAGAATTCCAAGCAGACTAAAATTATCGTCGAAGTAGACGATTCGCAGAGTGCTTATCAGCTCCTCTCCGAGGCGTTCAATGGTCAAGGCGTATCCTTGTCGGGTGGAATGATCGAAGTAATGGGAGATCGGTCGTTCATCCCCGATATGACTAGGCTTCTCGTCAAAGCGGGGCTTGAGGTCTACGGCATTCACGCTTCGCAGAGATCGTTGGAGGATCAGTTCTTGGAAATGACCGGAGGTGAGATGGTTGTCTAGTCTGGGGAATTTGATACGCAACGAGAACATGAAAATCTATCGCCGCCCCCGCACGTGGTTGATGGTCGGTTTTTTGATCCTCGCTTTGGGTTTGATGAGCGGATTAATGAAATGGGACGAGAGCCGCGGATCGGGCGGCGACTGGCAGACAAACCTGACGCAACAGAATGTCCATTTCCAGAAGCAGCTTCAAGACAACAAAAATCTCGACACGGATGATCGCAAGTTTTTTTCCGATCGAATCAAGATCAATGAGTATTATTTGGAGAACGGGATCGACCCCACCAAACTATCTCTTTGGGATTTCGTCAACAATTCAGCAATGCTTATCATGTTGATTACGATCCTGACCGTGATCGTCGCGGCCGATATGATCGCGGCCGAATTCACATGGGGCACGATTAAACTGCTGTTGGTCGGGCCCGCTTCCCGTACGAAGATCTTGCTAGGCAAGTATGTCTCGACAATGGGTTTCGCCTTGCTGCTGCTCGCCATCTCGTTCGCGGCCGCTTTCGGCGCGGGCGCCGTCTTGCAGGGCATTGACGGACTCAGTCTTCCGCATCTTACGGTTGGCGCGGACGGAATCGTGCACGAGGGTTCCATGATCGTCGACTCGCTGCAGAAATACGGTTATGCCGTAATCTCGCTGTTCATGTATGTCACGTTCGCGTTCATGATCTCCGCCGCGTTCCGCAGCTCGTCCATGGCGATCGCCTTCTCCCTGCTGTTTATGCTCATCGGCAACGTGTTAACTGGTATCTTCAGCAGTTATGCATGGGTCAAATATCTACTTTTTGCCAACGTCGACCTGACTCAATATCTCCCGGGACATATGCCGGTCAGACCAGAGATGACGCTTGGCTTCTCGATAATGATGCTGGCAATTTATTACGCGGTATTCCAGCTTATCTCTTGGTTTTTGTTTACTCGCCGCGACGTAGCAGCCTAATATACGCAAGAAAGGCCATTCCGCGAATTAGAACGCTGGATGGCCTTTCGAGATATATACCCGCTCAACCCTGCTCCCGATCGAAGCAACGATCTCATTCGTGATCGTTTCGGTGCGCCAGGCCCATTCTCCGGCGGTAACCATTTGTCCTCCGTCTTCCCCGATCAGCGTCGCTATATCGCCTTGGCGGACATCCGCGATATCCGTGACGTCCACTAGCATTTGATCCATGCAGATTTTACCGACGATCCGAGCCCTCTGGCCGCGGATAAGCACGCAGCCGCCCCGTTCGGAAAGCTTCCTTGCGATTCCATCCGCATATCCGACCGACAACGTCGCTACGATGCTGCTCCGGGATGCCATGAACGATCCTCCGTATCCGATCGTTTCCCCTTCGTGTACCTTCTTTACCAAAACGACCGTTGCTTTTAGAGACAATACGGGACGAAGATCGACGACACTTCGGGTCTCGTCTCCGTCGCTGCTAAGTAAACCGTAGAGGGCGATGCCAGGACGAACGAAATCCATCCCCTTTACCTCGTAATTCAATATTCCGTAGCTGCTCTGGATATGGAGCCGTCCCGGATCATAACCCGCATTCCGAATCTGGCCAAGGATATCTTGGAATCGACGGATCTGAGCGATTGTAAACGCCTTTCCCTCGGCTTCCCCTTGATCGGCCGATGCGAGATGGCTGAATGTTCCTGTCACTTGTAAGCGGCTATGCCGATACATGGACAAGATTCGATCGAGGTGCTCGAAGCTTTCCCCAAGCCGCCCTAAGCCCGTATCGATCTTCACGTGAATTTTCATGGGGGCGCCATACGCTTGCAGCCGCTCGGCGTCTTCCGCACCGACGGCGGTCTGCGTCAGGGAGTATTTTACAATATCCCGAAGCCGGTTCGTTGCCGTATAGCCTAGAACGAGAATTTCCCCCCTAATGCTTCTCCGACGCAGCGCCACCGCCTCGTCGACATCCGCGACCGCGAAAAATCCCACGCCCTCGTCCTCCAGCCGTTTGGCGATACCGGATACCCCGTGTCCATAAGCATCCGCCTTTACAACCGCCATGATCTCGGTACCGGAGGGAACGATGTGCTGCAGTTGTCGGAGATTGTGGGCAAGATGGTCCATATCGATTTCCGCCCAGACACGATGCTTACTTCCATTCATGCCTGCTTCTCCTTGAGCGCAGAAACGATCAGACGGTCCAACAGTACCGTAAACGTGATGCCGGCATGCCTCATCATGTTCGGATATCGGCTATGCGCCGTGAATCCGGGAATCGTATTGACCTCGTTGAACATGAGCCTGCCGTCCTCCGTCAGGAACAAATCGACTCGCGCGAATCCGCTGCAGCCGAGTGCCCGATATACCCCTAGCGCCATGGCCTTCGCCCGAGCCGCCGTTTCCTCGTCGATTCGCGAAGGCAAATGAATGGTTGAAGCGCTTAGCGTATATTTCTGTTCAAAATCGAAAAATTCGCCCGTCAGCTCAATCTCGTCAATTTCCCCGATGAACGGATCGGCATCCCCGAGCACGGCACAGCCCAGCTCGATCCCGTTCACGTGGCGTTCGATAACGAGCTTGTCGTCATGAAGCAGCGCTTGTTCGATTCCGCTCGCCAGTTCCTCCTCGTCATAGGCCTTGGCAATACCGATCGAAGAGCCCGCTCTTGCCGGCTTGACGTATAGTGGATAACCCAGCTTGTCCGCCATACGGAAGGCATCTTCAATCGTGTCTCTGCCAAGCACCGTAACGAAAGGCGGAACTTCGATTCCCGCCGCCGATGCGATCGTTTTGGCGTATGCCTTGTCCATGCACAGCGCGGAGGACAACATGCCGCAGCCAACGAAAGGAATACCCGAGAGTTCCAGCAGCCCTTGCAGCGTACCGTCTTCTCCATTTCTTCCATGCAAGACCGGGAAAACAACGTCGAGGGGAGTTAATCTGAATTCGGTTCCGACGAACTCGACCAAACCTTTCTTGTCCCTGCTCGCGGACAGAACGGCAGGCACGCATCCCGGATGGGAGGTCCAACTGTCCTCCCGAATGAGCTCCGACTCCCCATAGTAACGGCGCCAATGTCCCTCTCTTGTAATCCCGATAAGAATCAATTCGAACCTATCTCTATCAAGATGATCGATGACAGCCGCAGCGGAAGACAATGAAACCTCGTATTCGCTCGAACAGCCGCCGAACACGATACCAAGCGCGATTTTTTGCACGTTCGGATAACCTCCTTATCATGACTAGTCACCATGATACGGAAAGGATACAAATATTCGCTAAATAAAAGCTGATGAAACCTTGAAGATTGCCGCCCAAATCTTAACAAATATTAAGTTATTATATGCAAAAAGCCCCTCAGGCCTACAATTTAATGTAGTCTGAGAGGCTTTTATTCGATCGCTATCTTACTCCGTCGTGTATGGCAGAAGAGCCATTTGACGAGCGCGTTTGATCGCTACAGTCAACATGCGTTGGTATTTCGCTTTCGTTCCCGTTACGCGACGTGGCAAGATTTTGCCGCGCTCGCTGATGAACTTGCGAAGCAGGTCCAACTCTTTGTAGTCGACGTGAGTGATTTTATTAACGGTGAAGTAGCAAACCTTCTTACGCTTGTTGCGTCCGCCACGGCGGAATTTGCGGGGCTCGCGTTGCTCGCGATCTCCGCCGCCTGTACGGCCTTGCGCAGGGCGCTCTTCACGTGCAGCTGGCGCTGATTGTTGTTGTTCGCTCATTTGTTATCCGTCCTTTCCAGTTAAAATGGCAAATCATCGTCCGATATGTCTATCGGTCGCCCGTCGTCGGCGAAAGGATCGTTGCTGCCGCTATTGCGAGAGCCAGAGCTGCGGTTGCCACCGCTATATCCACTGCCGCCGCTTGCGCTCGGAGCTCCGCCGAAGCTTTCGTCCCGAGCCTGCCCGCCGCTCTCGCGGTTGGCCGATTCCAGGAATCGAACGTTATCGGCAATCACTTCCGTCACATATACGCGTCGGCCTTCGTTGTTCTCGTAGTTGCGCACTTGAATGCGTCCTTCTACAGCGGCCAAACGGCCTTTACGAAGATAATTGGCGCACGTCTCGGCCAGCTGTCTCCAAGTTACGATCGGGATAAAGTCCGCTTCTCTTTCTTCACGATTACCGGAGAAAGAACGGTCTACCGCCAGCGTAAACTGAGTAACGGCGACGCCTTGAGGCGTGTAGCGCAATTCGGGATCCTTGGTCAGGCGCCCTATGAGAATGACTCGATTCAACATCGCGGCTTCCCTCCACTAGACATGACATTAGGCTTGAGGCGGACATCCGCCCGGTGCTGTGCGGTTAATTACGCGGTTTGTTCTCTGACGACCATATGACGAATGATTTCGTCCGTAATCTTCAGAACGCGCTCAAGTTCCGTCACGATTTCCGACGTTCCCTTGAAATGAACCAACACATACGTCCCCTCGCGGTGCTTGTTGATCTCGTAAGCCAAACGACGTTTACCCATGATGTCGTGCTTTACGATCTCTCCGCCGTTCCCGATGATGCCCTGGAATTTCTCCGTGACAGCTTGAACGGTTTCTTGTTCCACGTCCGGACGGATGATGTACATCAACTCGTAGTTGCGCATCTTCCGTTCACCTCCTTTAGGTCTTTGGCCCCTCACTTGGCAAACCGACGGCTTGACCATCGGCTGAGGAGCAAGGAGTATGCTTTATACAGCATACCTGAATACTTTATCACAACAGCCCGAATATCGCAAGGAAATTCGCGCTACACTATCCCCTAAGACAGGGGGTGAAGGTCATGGGCGAGCAGACGCAATTCGAGCCTGGTCAACGCGCTCCGAACGACGGAGAATACATGGAAGTGGGAGAAGATTCCTTCCATATGGGGGTCAATAACCCGCAGCACGTCGTCTTGCGCAAAGGCGAGAGGTTCCCGGAAACTTCGAACCATAACCGCAAGTGGAAAAAGCTCAAACGTCAGAGATAATTTTCGTTATCGGATGAATAGTACGGAATCAATCGGGACATTCTATATTTCGGCGACGGCAAACGAGAGGTGTGGTTCCGTTGAACGATTTCGGGCAACAACCGCAAGAAGAGGCGTTCCTGTCGGAGTAGGGAAACGGAGGGTTGTGCTAAAGACACACATCTGTAACACCTAGTGTTAGAGAAATCCGGTAGACCGAAGCGCTGACTTGAGTCAGCAACGAACGTGGTTACGAAGCTCCAAGCAACTCAAATACACGTCGCCCGAAGAACCCTGCGAAGGGTTCTTCGTTATTTCGGAGGGCGGTTTTTTGGAACCCTCACGCTCCCCTATTCGATCTATTACGATGTTTTATATCGCTATTCCCTATGTGCACCCCTTACGCTCCCGCATTAGCGATGCTTTTCATCGTTATGCTCTGGATACGTTAGTGCTTTGAACGTAACATGCCATTAATAACGATGTTTTGTATCGCTGTGGGTCTACGCCTGGTGCCAACCTTGGTTAACAACGATGTTTTTCATCGTTATTCGCACTTGGAATACAAAAAACCGATTCCTTCTCAGGAATCGGACTTGTTTTTTGTTTATGGCGGAGAGGGTGGGATTCGAACCCACGCACGCCTTGCGACGCCTAGATGATTTCGAGTCAACCCCCTTGGACCACTTGGGTACCTCTCCGCAGCAAGAAAAAGCATACCACATTTATTTTCGGCTTGCAACTGGTTTGTATCTCCAGTTTTTACGGCGCTTGATCACCGGTCGACGCTTCGCCGGCAGGACGCAATATCTTCTTCATGCTCTTCTCGAATTTGGCGCGCGGCAGCAAAATGCTATGTTTGCAATTGACGCATTTAATCCGAATATCCATCCCCATTCGGATGATCTCCATCTCGTTGGCCCCGCATGGATGGGGCTTCTTCATCAGCACGACATCTCCAAGCTCGAACGTTTTGCGCTCCATTTCCGCCCCTCCCTTTTGATCGCCGGATCGGTTACGTAATTTCCTTCTCTCTGGCCAGTTCCAGTGCCTTCTGCACTTCCGTGTTGATCAGTCGGGTCACTTCGCCCGTCGTGTTCGGCTTGCATCTTGCCGTTATGCGGATCGTCATTTGGTTAAACGCAATCGTCTGAATGCCGAGCACTTCCGGTGTCGAGGTAATGTTCGCGTCTTTAATCAGATTCAGAACGTTCCGAATGGTGGACGTCATCTCTTCGATCGTACGATCGAACGTGGTCGAGATATCGACCACCGCAAGCAATGGATTTACCGAGAAGTTCGTTACTTCGGTAATCGAGCCGTTCGGAATGATGTGCACTTCTCCGGTCCAGTTGCGAATTCGCGTCGTCCTCAGTCCGATCATCTCTACCGTTCCCTTGAACGAACCGGTCTGAATGACGTCGCCTACCGCGAATTGATCCTCGAGAATAATGAAAAATCCGGTAATGACGTCTTTAACCAAGCTTTGCGCCCCGAAACCGATCGCCAGCCCGATCACTCCCGCCCCCGCTAGCAGCGGCGCAATCTGAATATGAAATTCCCCTAGTATCAATAATATCGCAATAAAGTTGATAATATAAGAGGCTGCATTTTTCAGCAATCTGCCCATCGTCTGCACGCGCCGCGTTCTCAGCTTGAGCTTTCGCGATCGTTTCTCGCTCGTGACCTGATCGATAAACCGATTGACGACAATCAGCACCAAACGGCTTACGAGAAAGATTAGGACGACCTTTAGGAGAACCAAGGCGACAGAGGTCCACATCTCCGTATCGAGAATGAAATCCCATATTTTATTGATGAATTGATTCCATAGACCCTCATCCGTTATCGCAGCTTCCGCAAGTGTTAGAATGCGCATCGGCTTGATATCTCCTTTGACTCAATGAATCCGATCGTAGCCGTCGGGCGTCTTCTCGAACAATCCGCGAATCTCTACGTTTTCAGAGACGATGATCCGCTTTACTTGTTCCAGTTCGACGCTTGGAAACGCAATGGACAACGCGCACCCCGCGGTGATCTCTTTGGGCGTAGGGCAAATATCAATCTCGATATCCGCGTACTCGAGCAGCATTTCCGCGCGCAGCGCTTGTTGCGTGGAATCGAAGGCGATCAATAGAGTGTCCAATACGCTAGCCTCCTGTCTATCGTACTTGTTTCCGGCTTCGCCCGCAATCGATCATTGCGATCCTCCAAGTATAAATACGTTCTTCTGTCCATATACTAGTAACATACTAGGGTAGGAGGCGAATCGGACGAATGAACGGCGCTTGGGAGAAACATCCGAGCTCTGCACCGGAATCGGCGGCGCTCTCTTTAAAAATTCCTTTTAACGATCCAACCGTATTGCAGCGATTGTCCAAGAAGCTCGAGGACTATTTGGATGCTTTGTCGCCGGAGCGACGCGTCGTTATCGTCTGCGTGGGCACGGACCGCTCGACGGGAGATTCCCTCGGCCCGCTGGTCGGAACCGCTTTATCTCGGGAGAGCAATCCCTTGTTCGATCTTTATGGAACGTTGGAGGAGCCTGTTCATGCCATGAACTTGGGCGATACGTTGCTCAAAATCATGAGATCTTCGCGTCAGCCTTTCGTTATCGCCATCGACGCCTGTCTCGGACAAGTCTCCAGTGTTGGTTGCATCCAGCTCGGGTCGGGTCCCGTACGGCCGGGTGCCGGCGTGAACAAGGAGCTTCCTCCCGTCGGCGATATTCATATGACTGGAATTGTGAACGTCGGGGGGTTCATGGAGTATTTTGTTCTTCAGAACACTCGCCTGAATCTCGTCGTCAAGATGTCTGAGATCATCGCGCAAAGTCTACTGAACGCCGTACATAATACCCGCAAAAATAAGGTCATCCCTTTTGCATTGCCAGACTAATAGCGGTCTTCTCTTCCGGAGTCAACATATATGCGGATTGACCTTTATCGATCGGCTTCGCATAGAGGAACGTCTGTTCTCTACCGTGAATTCCGGTGATGACCACTCCGTCTTGATCCTCGTTCACGAACGCGATGGAGAAGCTCAGATCACTCCCCGAATCGGAAAAAGCATTGAACCGATGAACGCCGACTCGTCCCATCAAGGACGCGAGGCGTTTTTCATTCTTCTCCGTTTTTTCGTCCTGAAGATTCTGTTTACCGTCTAGCGCGGCCAACCTTTCGTGAATGACATTCATCACTTCTTCCATATTCGGGACGCCGGTCTCGCCTATCATTTGCTGATGCGACTTTTTTAATTTCCGAAGCTTGCTGGACAACACGCCAAGCCACACGAATGTAGCGACAAGAAGCACGCCCGTTCCCGCCGCGACGGCCATGGCGATTTGATCGTTCCAACTATCCATTTTTCTTTCTCCCCCAATGTCTCTCGCTCTGCCCTATCTGCCGCTCTTTCCAAGAGCTTGAGAAATTTCCTTTACGGCCTCAACCATAGATACGATATCCGATTTTTCGGTAAAATATCCGGGACTGGCGCGCACTGCGCCCGTCTCGTAAGTACCCGCCGTCTCATGTCCAAGCGGAGTACAGTGGAATCCCGCCCTTACCGCGATCCCGAATTGCTGATCCAACACGAACGCCATTTCAGAAGGATCGATTCCTTCCACGAGGAACGACACGATCGCTGTCCGATCTGCGCCGAGCTCAGGTCCAAGCAATGTGATCCCTTCGATTTCTTGAAGACCGGCCATCAATTCAAAGGTAAGTTGTTGTTCCTTCTTATGGATCGCTTCGGGAGTCTCTTTAAGAACATAATTGACGCCTTCGGAAAGCCCGGCTAGCCCGACTGTATTTTGCGTTCCCGCCTCATAACGATCCGGACGCACTAGCGGCTGTTCAGGTGCCTCCGATTTGCTCCCCGTTCCGCCTTGCATGAGCGGCTCCAACTCCAAGTCGGGATGAATGAATAACCCGCCCGTTCCTTGCGGACCCATCAATCCTTTGTGACCGGGGAACGCCAACAGATCAATCCCCATGCTCCCAACATCGATCGGCAGCACGCCGGCACTCTGAGCCGCATCGACGAGAAGCTTTACGCCTCTCTTTCGGGTTATCTCTCCGATCTCTCCGACGGGAGCGATCGAACCGAATAGATTCGAACTATGCGTCACGGCTAGAAGTCTCGTTTTCCCCATAATAGCCGCATCTATCTCTTCTATATTAAGTATTCCTCGGGCATCGGCGGAAACATAGGTTACGTCGATGCCGAATCTGCGTTTTAATGCTTCCAACGGCCGCCTCACCGAGTTATGTTCCAATGTCGTGGCGACAACATGATCCCCAGGCTTCAACAGACCTTGAATCGCAAGATTTAACGCATGCGTCGTATTCAATGCAAAAGCAATATCGTTCGGGTTTTTCGCACCAAACAATCGCGCCAGCCGCTTGCGTGTCTCGAATAGCACCCTACTCGCCTTAACGGCCATCGCATGGCTTCCCCGGCCCGGGTTAGCCGCGCTTTCTTTCATGCTTCTTTCCATCGCTTCGAGCACGGCGGGTGGTTTGGGCCAACTCGTCGCGGCATTGTCCAGATAGATGATCGGTTTGTTCTCCTGCATGCCTTTTCACCTTCCTTAAAACAACAATAGCACACCTTAGTTTAATCTTTCCGCAGGAAGATTACAACTTCGGCATGCTATCGAAATTCGTGATTAGGCCAATGCTTTTAACAGTTCCAGAAGGCGTTCCAGATCGGTCTTCCCGAAGTAAGAAAGTTCGATTTTACCTTTATCCTTGTTTGGCTTGATTCGAACTGTCGTTTGGAACTTTTCGCGCAATGTCTCTTCGATCTCTTCAATGAACGGATCGCGTTTCTTGGCTTTCGCTTTCGGTTTAACGCTCGTTTTCGTATCGGTCTTCTGAACCACTTCCTCGAGCTCGCGCACGCTCCATTCGCCCGCAACCGTTTGCTTCGCCAACTGGCGTCTTAAAGCGTCTTCTTTAATACCCGCCAGCGCGCGCGCATGACCCATCGATAGTGTTCCACGTGAAACATAATCTTTGATCTCGTCCGGAAGCGAGAGCAACCGCAGGAAATTCGCAATGTGGGAACGCGACTTGCCGACCTTGAGAGAAAGCTCTTCCTGCGTGAGGTTAAATTGATTCATGATCGCTTGGTAAGCGATCGCGACCTCGATCGAATTCAGGTCTTCGCGTTGCACGTTCTCGATCAGGGCAATCTCCATGACTTGTTGATCGTTATACGTTCGAACGACCGCCGGGATCGTCGCGTTGCCCAGCATTTGTGAAGCTCTGAACCGCCGTTCCCCGGCGATAATCTCGTATCCTTTTAAAGCCTGGCGCACAACGATCGGCTGAATAACGCCGTGTTCGCGAATCGATTCCGCCAGTTCTTTGATCGCATCTTCTTCAAATGTTTTACGAGGCTGATAAGGGTTCGCCCGAAGCTGCGTCAAAGGAATTTCTACGATTTTGTCATCTTCTTTAATCGAAAGGGACGTGATGAGCGCATCCAGCCCTTTACCTAGCCGCTTGCTCATAGGAGATCACTTCCTTCGCCAACTCAAGATACACTTCCGCGCCCTTGGACTTCGGATCGTACGTAATAATGGACTGGCCATGGGACGGCGCTTCGCTCAATCTAACATTACGAGGAATTACGGTCTGATACACTTTCTGCTGAAAATACTTCTTAACCTCTTCGATGACTTGAATGCCCAGATTCGTCCGAGCGTCGAACATCGTGAGCAAGACGCCTTCGATCTGCAGCGACGTGTTCAGATGTTTCTGGACGAGGCGGATGGAATTCAGCAGTTGGCTGAGTCCTTCCAACGCATAATACTCGCATTGAATCGGAATCAACACGGAATCCGCGGCCGTAAGCGAGTTGATCGTCAATATGCCCAGCGACGGAGGACAGTCGATCAGAATATAATCGAAATCGTTCCGTATCGTGCCAAGAGCCTTCTTCAGACGAATTTCGCGAGACATCGTCGGAACAAGCTCGATCTCCGCGCCAGCGAGCTGGATCGTAGCCGGAATAATCTTCAGATTAGGAACTTCCGTATCCGTGATCGCTTGTTTCGGATTCACTTCGTTAATCAGAACGTCGTATATGCAATAACTCACGTCCGCCTTATTAATGCCGATGCCGCTTGTCGTATTGCCTTGGGGATCGATGTCGACGATCAGCACTTTTTTGCCGAGGGACGCAAGGCAAGCGCCGAGATTCACCGATGTCGTCGTTTTACCGACCCCACCCTTCTGATTGGCAATCGCAATAATTTTAGACAACCTTATTCACCTCAATGTTAATCAACCAAGTACAGAAACAAAAAACGGTCCCGTGCCGAACGCGCTCGCCAACTAACCGTCCAAGGCAAGCGTAACGATATCAAGCATAGGGTCCGCTTTGATTCTAACGTTTTGGAATTCGGATAATAATCTCGTAATGGTCTTCGCAGTCTTTTTCATCCGCTTTAATCGGAATACCGGAGCCATTGACCATATCAACGGATTGCCGGATCGTATTTAACGCAAGTCTAACATCTTTGGAAAACGAGAAACGTTTCGACTTTTTCGGTTTGGTGGCTTCCAGATAAAAGGCGATCCTCGTCTCCGTTTGTTTAACGTTAAGCTCTTTTTCTATAATTTCCTTCAGCAGCTTGTTCTGCATTTCTTCGTCAGGCAGCGACAAAAGCGCCCGTCCGTGACGTTCGGTTATCCGGCGTTCAAGCAGTGCCTGCCTAACCGTTTCACCTAATTGCAGTAGCCGAATTTTGTTCGCGATCGTGGACTGGCTTTTACCGAGCCTCTGCGCCAGGCTTTCCTGAGTGAGCTGGTGAAGATCGATCAATTTCTGATAAGCGATCGCTTCCTCAAGAGCTGTCAAGCCTTCGCGTTGAAGGTTCTCGATCAACGCGACCGAAGCTGCTTGCGAATCGTTGATCTCTCTAACAATCGCCGGAATGTTTTCCATGCCCAGCTTCGTGACGGCGCGCCATCTGCGTTCGCCCGCAATAATCTCGTACTTTCCATCCCGAATCCGGACGACGATAGGCTGAATAACCCCATGCGTCTTGATCGTCTGGCACAGCTCATCGATCCGGTCATCATCGAACACGGTTCGCGGCTGGTAGGGACTAGGCACGATATCTTGGATCGGTATTTGTTTGACTTCTTCTTGATTGCTGCGGTCCGATAAGCCCAGCAACCTTGAAAATTGCTCTTTCATTTCTCTCGGATCACCACATTAAGTAAGATAGGACGAATAAGTTAAATTGTGTCCATAGCGACGAAAAAGCGCCGCCAATTCGCGCCATACGGCGCATCTGCGGCACGTTAATCTGTTACTCTACTTTATTCGCTATTCCTGCCCTATTTTCCTGCTTACGAAAAAACTTTCGCGACGCATCAATCGTTCACACGAGTTCTTATGTATCGCAAGCAATCAATGTGCGGTAATCTTCCCTAGAAAGAACTGTCTACGTCAAACAAATACGGTCTCTACCATTAAGAATAGCACGAATAAATAGACCGAGTAAACGTAAAAATGTTCCACGTGAAACAATACTCTCCTAAGGAAGGTAATGTTTCACGTGGAACATTTCCAAAATAACGTTTGTTTCTCAAGATGATCGACTAGCGTTTACCGATGTTTGCGATCGGTTTGATCAATGGCGATTTAAGAGGAAGGCCGGATTTGCGAGGATAGATCGCGGGAGTAGCTCCCTTTTTCTCGCAAACAACAAGATGGCGATCGGCTCCTTCAGTAGGAAGCGATAATTGCTTTACATCTATCAGTCGGCCGTTCAGTTTCGTTAAACTGTACCGTCCTTCTTCGAGCTCTTCCGAAATGTCCGTTCCTTTCATCGCAACGAACAATCCGCTAGGGCGGACGAATGGCAAACAAAATTCGTTCAGCACCGCAAGTCTCGCAACTGCCCGAGCGGTTACGATGTCATAATGGTCGCGATGCTCCTCTTTTCTTGCCGCATCTTCTGCACGGCTATGCAGGCATAATACTCCGTTTAGCCCGAGCCTTGAAGTGACTTCTTCGAGAAACTTGATCCGTTTAGCCAATGCATCGATGATCGTTACTTGCATGTGGGGGAAAACGATCGCTAGCGGAATCGAGGGGAATCCGGCTCCCGAACCGATATCCGCTAACGAGTGTTGCTTGTGGAACTGAACCGCTCCGGTCAATGTCAGCGAGTCATAGAAATGCTTCTCGTACACTGCTTCTCTTTCGGTGATGCCCGTTAGGTTCATTTTTTCGTTCCATTCCACTAGAAGCGAGTAGTACGTTTCGAACTGTTCCAACTGGTGCTCCGTCAATTGGATTCCGAATGGGGCAACTTGTTCCGCAAAATTCCGTTGGATGTGATCCATCATGAACTATGCGCCGCCGCGGTTACCCGATTGTAATGTTCCAAGTGCACGAGAAGAATGGATAAATCGGCCGGTGTAACGCCCGAAATTCTTGAAGCTTGACCGATGGACAGCGGCCGGATTTTGCCAAGTTTCTGCTTCGCCTCCATGGCCAGACCGTGGACCAAATCGTAGTCGATATTTTCCGGAATCTTCTTCTTCTCCATTTTCTCCATTTTTTCGACCTGTTGGAGTTGTTTCTCGATATATCCCGTGTATTTCACCTGGATTTCGACTTGTTCTTTTTCTTCTTCCGATAATTCCACCTCAGGAGGAGCGAGCTTCTCCAAATGCACATAGGTGACTTCGGGTCGACGTAGTAATGTCAGGCCATCAACAGAATTGTTGATCGCCGCCGATCCGACTTCCGCCAGCATCGCTTGAACGGCTTCGTCCGGCCGGAATTTCGTTCCCTTCAGACGCGCGATTTCCTCATCCACCCGTTGTTTCTTGGCAAGGAATCTGTCGTATCTTTCCTCCGTGATCAAACCGATTTCGTGACCAAGCGGAGTTAAACGCAAATCGGCATTATCGTGACGAAGCAGCAAACGATATTCCGCTCGCGAAGTAAGCAGTCGATATGGCTCGTTTGTTCCTTTGGTGACCAGATCGTCGATCATGACGCCGATGTATCCTTTGGAGCGATCGATCACGACCGGTTCTTCTCCTTTGGCTCTGCGAGCTGCATTAATTCCGGCAATAATGCCTTGTCCTGCAGCTTCCTCATAACCCGACGTGCCGTTGATCTGTCCCGCGGTGAATAGATTGTTGACCAGCTTCGTTTCGAGCGACGGCCATAGCTGCGTCGGAACGACTGCGTCGTATTCGATCGCATATCCGCTGCGCATCATCTCGGCCTTCTCCAATCCGGGAACCGAACGGAGAATTCTGAGCTGCACGTCCTCGGGCATGCTCGTGGACAAGCCTTGCACGTAATACTCTTTCGTATTTCGGCCTTCCGGCTCCAAGAAGATCTGATGCTTCGGCTTATCCGCAAAACGCACGATCTTGTCTTCAATAGACGGGCAATAACGAGGACCCGTCCCTTCGATCAATCCAGTAAACATCGGAGCGCGATGTAGGTTGTCATTAATGATCTGATGCGTTTCTTCGGACGTGTACGTTAACCAGCATGGCAACTGCTGATTCGTATGTTCCATATACTCCGTCTCATAGGAGAAGTATTTCGGATTGTTGTCCCCTGGTTGAATCTCGGTCTTGTCGAAGTCGATCGAATCCTTATGCACCCGAGGAGGCGTGCCGGTCTTGAATCGCGCCAACTGGAACCCGAGTTGTTTCAACGATTCGGACAATTTAACCGCCGGCTGTTGATTGTTCGGACCGCTCTCATACGTGAGCTCACCTAGAATGACTTTGCCGCGCAAATAAGTCCCCGTCGTCAATACAACAGTTTTCGCCTCGTAATGGGCACCGGTCTTCGTCACGACGCCGACGCATGCTCCGTTCTCGACGATCAGATCTTCGGCCAATCCTTGCCGCAGCGTCAGATTTGGCTGCTTCTCGATCGTTTCCTTCATCGTATGCTGGTACAGGAATTTGTCCGCTTGTGCCCTTAACGCATGCACAGCCGGGCCTTTTCCCGTGTTGAGCATTCTCATCTGGATAAACGTTTTGTCAATATTCCGGCCCATCTCCCCGCCAAGTGCGTCAATCTCGCGCACAACGTGGCCTTTCGCCGGACCTCCTACGGACGGGTTGCAAGGCATAAAAGCAACCATATCCAAGTTAATCGTCAACAGCAGCGTTTCGCAGCCCATGCGAGCGGCGGCTAACGCAGCTTCACACCCCGCATGTCCCGCGCCGATGACAATAACATCGTATTTTCCCGCTTCATAGGTCATCGTATTTCCCTCCTTGCTTTCTAATAGCATATGTTATTTCCCTAAACAAAATTGGGAGAAAATTTGATCGAGCAACGAATCTCCCGCGGCATCGCCAAGAATCTGTCCCAAGGACTCCCACGAAGAAGAAATGTCGATCTGGATCAGATCGATCGGCACGCCGTCATACGTCGCCTGAATCGCATCCTCGAGCGACTGTTTTGTTTGATGCAGGAGCGCAATATGACGCGCGTTACTTACGTACGTAATATCGCCGGACTCGACGGCCCCGCTGAAGAACATGGCGGAAACCGCCCTCTCCAACTCGTCAATACCTTCTTCTTCTTTCGCCGACAAGAACACAATGCGCTCCTTCGGGTAATCCCTCTCGATCTCTTCAAGGTCAAGTTGTCCAGGCAGATCGATTTTATTCACGACCACGATCGTCGAACGGTCTTTTAGCTGAGTAAGCAGCTTCCTCTCGTCATCGTGCAGCGGTTCGTGACGATTAAGCACGAGTAAGATCAGATCCGCTTCGTTAAGCGCCCCGTGAGAACGTTCAACGCCGATCTGTTCGACTTTGTCCGTCGTCTCGCGAATTCCAGCTGTATCGAGAAGCCTAAGCGGAATGCCCGATATCGAAACCGACTCTTCAATAATATCACGAGTCGTACCCGGAATGTCCGTGACGATCGCTTTGTTGTCACGAGCCAGCGCATTCAATAAAGAAGATTTTCCGGCATTCGGACGACCGACGATGACCGTGACAATCCCTTCCCGCAAAATTTTTCCTTCATTAGATTTGCGCAGCAGCTCGTTAACTTCTTTTAATACGGTTCCACAATTCGAGCGGATAAAATCAGCAGTCACATCTTCAACATCATGTTCTGGATAATCGATGTTGACTTCCACGTGAGCAATCAACTCGATCAATTGCTGCCTTAGCGGAACGATCTGTTTGGATACCGAACCTCCCGCCTGTCTCCTGGCCACTTGGAAAGCCCGATCCGATTTGGAACGGATCAGATCGATCACGGCTTCCGCCTGCGCGAGATCGATTCTTCCATTAAGAAACGCTCGCTTGGTGAATTCCCCCGGTTCCGCTAATCTTGCGCCGTGTCGCAAGACGAGCTCCAACACCGATTTGACCGCGACGATCCCTCCGTGCGTGCTGATCTCGACGACATCCTCCGCCGTAAACGATCGTGGGCCCTTCATGACCGTCACTAACACTTCATCTAATACTTGCTCCGTCCGCGGATCCACGATCCAGCCGTAATGGACAGTATGAGAATCCGCATCTCGCAGATTTTGCTTCGATCTGAACAGCTTGGCAACCGTATCGACCGAGTTCGGCCCGCTTACCCGGACAACCGCGATGCTGCCTTCTCCAAGCGCCGTCGCGATCGCGGCGATTGTATCCTCGTTCATGGTCATCCCTCTTTCCGGTATCAAAAAACGCAATGACCCCCCAACGTTGCGGAAGCCATTGCGCGGCATACTTTATTGCTTCAAAGCGATTACGATTCGGCGATTCGGTTCGTCCCCTTGACTATAAGTCTTCACATTCGGATTCGCCTGCAATCGCGCGTGAATAATTTTTCTTTCTTGCGAAGTCATCGGTTCAAGCATAATTTCCTTGCGCGTCCGAATGACTCTTTGCGCCATACGTTCGGACAATGCCTCCAACGTCTGGCGACGACGCTCACGAAATTGCTCGGCATCGAGAACGATACGAAGATGATGGCTCGAATGGCGATTCGCCACGATGTTCGCCAAGTATTGCAGAGAATCCAAAGTCTGTCCGCGCCGACCGATTAGAATGCCCAAGTCCGAACCCGTGATGTTAATCCGCACTGCATCATTCTCGTTCGCCCGTTCAACTGAAACGGCAAGTCCCATCGCTTCCGCCACTTCGCCAAGAAACTTCATCGTTTCTTCGACGCCATCCGGGAGCAATTCCAACTCCACTTTCGCTTCTTTGGCTCCAATCAGCCCGAACAACCCTTTGCTCGGTTGTTCCAATACTTTGACGCTCACCCGGTCTTCATTAACGCCCAATTGGGCCAGACCGCTACGAACCGCATCTTCTATCGTTTTCCCCGATGCCAGGAGCTTTTTCATTTTGAGCGTCCCTCCTTACCTTTACCTTTCTTTGGTTTTGGTTCAGGAGCTTCTACCACTTGCGTTTTATTGCCTCTGCCGTACATAAAATAGTTTTGCACGATCGTGTAAATGTTGCTGTAAATCCAGTACAGCGGCAATGCGACCGGAAAGTTAATGGCCATTACGAAAATCATGACCGGGAAGATGTACATAAGCCCTTTCATCGGGCCAGCCATCGTCTGTTGCTGAGACATCATCATCGATTGGATAAACGTCGTACAAGCAGCGATAACCGGTACGATATAATAGTACCAATGTCCATCATGTGGCGACGTTCCCAACTGCAATCCCAAGAACGAGTGATCGCGAATCTCGATGTTTTTGTAGATCGAGTTGTACAGCGCGATGAAGATCGGCATTTGAACGATAAGCGGTAAACATCCGGCTAAAGGATTCACCTGATGGGTCTGATACAGCTTCATCATTTCTTCCTGCTGTTTCTTCGGATCGTCCTTGTACTTCTCCCGGATCTTCTTCATCTCCGGTTGAAGAGCTTGCATCGCCTTCGTATTCTTGTATTGTTTGATCATCAACGGAAGAATGATCGTCCGTACGATGATCGTGAGGATCAGAATCGCGAGCCCGTATTCCCCGCCAAACCAATCCGCGAACTTGTCCAACATGAGCGAGAACCAATAAACAACGTTCCGGGTCCACCAGGAACCACTGTCCGCCATTTGCGACGTCGTGATTGCCTCAGTCGCCGGCGTACAGCCCGCGAGCAGCGTCATCAGCGATATAGCGCCGATAACGATCCACCATTTGCGATTTCGCAACAAAACTGAAAACTCCCCTCTTCAACAACCGGCATGCCGTAAAATGAACTGCTTCCGTGAATCCGATTACAGGCCGATTACAACTGCGCCTATTCCCTTCCACTATACCATATTAAAGAAGGCAAAGAAAAGCTAGGGCCTGTCCGTCCCCCTAGGTTTCTTTCGCCTTATTTATCGTTTCTTTTATCCGGCCTCCGGCCTTGTACCGATGAGGGATTTCGCCCCGTGAAATTCGGCTTTGTTCCTTTTAATAAGCCTGCCTTTCTCAGAACGTGGAGAATGCTTCCCTCCATCTCTTTATAAGCCATGTTCAGCGCCGGCTTTCGGACGATCAGAATCAGATCCGTATCTTCCAGCAATTTCGAAGCGTTCAGCCGGACGATCTCCTTCACCATTCTCCTTAACCTGTTGCGAACGACCGCGTTGCCCAGCTTACTGCTAGCGGACACACCCATCCGGAAGGAACCCTTCTGTCCTCTCTTGCGCCAATACACGACAAATTGCGAGTTGGCGAACGATTTCCCGTATCGGTAGACCGTATTGAAGTCTTCCCTCTTCCGAAGGCGCAGCTTCCTGTGCATATTCACCGCTCCATCTCTTCGGCTATCTTACCCCTGTACAATCGTAGAAAAAAAGACCACCCGCAAGTGGTCTTTCATTAACTTATGCCGACAATACTTTACGACCTTTTTGGCGACGAGCTTTCAGCACTTTACGGCCGTTCTTCGTGCTCATACGGCTACGGAACCCGTGAACCTTCTTACGCTTGCTCACATTCGGCTTAAATGTAGGACCCATGAATCAAACCCCCTTACATAAAAACTCACGTCCATTTATTAAACCATAATGGGTTCAAAAAGTCAATGAAATGCCTATTGGACTTCATATTACTTATTCACATGTGTATAATCCAGGCGAAAAAAGTCAGCTTGTCGGAACATTGTCAGATCGTCTCACATTTTATCAACAATATCTTGTGCTGTGCACAGTATTCATCCACAAGTTATTGAAATTGTGGATAAGAGGGTTAAATCCATTGAATTCAGAGGGTTTGTCTGCTATGATTAAACAAGTCTTTCCCAGTGGATGACGTCATTAAGTCCTCAAATTATTAACAGCCTGTGTATAACTTTGTGAACAAATCCCCTATTTCGTGGATAACCCTCTGAATAATTCAGGGAATTATGTGGATAACTAGCCGGCATTAAACCGACTGCAAGTTTTCCGCATATTTTTTGTCCTTACATAGGGTTAAAGGAGAGAATTTGTCGTGGACAACCACAACAATGAAGTCTGGCAACAAGTGTTGTCGGTCATCCAAACGAAGCTCAGCAAGCCCAGCTTCGATACATGGTTCAAGGCGACGAAAGCCTCTTTTTTGAACGACAGCGTCGTCGTCGTAACCGCGCCGACAACCTTTGCCGTGGAGTGGTTGGAAACGCGTTATATGAAATTGGTTTCATCGACGCTTTCCGATTATATTGGAAGACCTGTGGACGTGAAGTTTTCTATAGAAGAAACGCGTCCCCCGGAACCCGTGGAACCGGCTCCGCAAGTATCCGTCGTTCGGGAGCCAGCCTTGGAAGAGCCGATGATGCATATGCTCAATCCGAAATACACTTTCGATACGTTCGTTATCGGCGCAGCCAACCGGTTTGCCCATGCGGCGTCGCTTGCCGTTGCGGAACTGCCAGCCAAATCGTACAACCCGTTTTTCATGTACGGAGGCGTCGGACTCGGCAAAACTCATCTCATGCATGCGATCGGGCATTATATTTTAGAACATAATCCTCATATGAAGGTTTTGTATCTATCTTCCGAGAAATTCACCAACGAATTCATCAACGCGATTCGCGATAACCGCGGGGAAAGTTTCCGCAATAAGTATCGCAACATCGACGTTCTGCTGATCGACGATATTCAATTCCTCGCCGGCAAAGAAGGGACTCAAGAAGAGTTTTTCCACACCTTTAACGCCTTGCACGAAGAACATAAGCAAATCGTCATCTCCAGTGATCGGCCGCCCAAAGAAATTCCGACGCTCGAGGAACGCCTGCGGTCGCGGTTCGAATGGGGACTCATCACCGATATTCAGCCACCCGACCTGGAGACGCGGATCGCCATTCTTCGCAAAAAAGCAAAAGCCGAAAATCTCGATATTCCCAACGAAGCGATGATGTATATCGCCAACATGATAGACTCCAATATACGAGAGCTCGAAGGCGCACTGATTCGGATCGTCGCTTATTCTTCCCTAACGAATCAAGATATTTCCGCCCATCTAGCGGCCGAAGCACTAAAAGACATTCTCCCAACGGGACGCAATCGCCTGATCACGATGCAGGACATCCAGCAGCGCGTCGGCGATTATTACGGGCTGAAGATGGAAGACTTCAAAGCACGCAAACGGACGAAAGCCGTTGCTTTTCCCCGCCAAATCGCGATGTATTTATCCCGAGAGCTCACCGACTACTCGCTTCCTAAGATCGGAGACGCATTCGGCGGCCGGGATCATACGACCGTCATTCACGCTCACGAGAAAATCTCACAGCTTCTTAAGGTCGATCAGGATTTGTACAAAATTATCAACAGTCTGACCGAGAAAATTAAGAACTTAACCTAATAAATCGTGTAAAACGACATCAACGCCTATGCACAAAGAGTCCACATGTGGATAGGCGTTGTTTTCGAGCTTTTTCGAGCTTATCCACATATTCAGGGTGCCTACTACGACTTAAAGATTTAAACATGCTACAATACAAGCAAGATAAGCCCAAACTTATGAGGTGAACCGATGGAATTTACGATACTGCGCAACGAATTAAACGAAGCGATCCAACACGTCGCTAAAGCCGTTGCGTCCAGAACAACGATCCCAATTCTCAGCGGCATTAAAGTTGATGCGAGCTTCTCCGGAATTACATTGACGGCAAGCGATACCGATATTTCTATTCAAAGCTTTATTCCGACTGAAACAGCCAGCAAAACGATCGCAACGGTGAAGAAACCGGGAAGCGTCGTACTTACAGCTAAATTTTTCGTAGAAATCGTGAAGAAGCTGCCTCACGAAGAAGTTCACATCGAAGTGGGCGACCGCTTTCAAACGATGATTACTTCCGGAGCGACGGAAATTCAGCTTGTCGGGCTTGATCCCGAAGAATTCCCGGTTCTTCCTTCCGTACAAGAAGACCAAGTCGTCTCCATTGCCGGTGATTTACTACGGGATATGATCAGACAGACGGTCTTTGCCGTAACGACGAACGAATCGACCCCGATCTTAACGGGCGTATTATGGAATCTTCATGATGGCATTTATAAATTCGTGGCGACGGATCGCCATCGCCTAGCCAGCCGTACAGCTCCAGTTGATGCCGGCGATGTCAGATTCTCGAATATTGTCATTTCAGGAAAAACATTGAACGAGCTCGCGAAGATCGTTCCCGACCAGAACGTCATGGTCGATATCGTCGTCGCGGAGAATCAAGTTTTGTTTAAACTCGGCAATGTCCTGTTCTATTCCAGAATGCTGGATGGAACTTATCCCGATACTTCCAAAATTATTCCGCAAAACTTCAAAACAGAACTCGTCCTGAATACGAAATTGCTCAGCGATTCGATCGACCGCGCCTACTTGCTGTCGCGGGAAGAAAAGACGAACATCGTCCGCTTGACCACGACCGAGAGCGGCGGCATCGAAATTTCCTCTAGTTCGTCCGAACTCGGCAAAGTTACGGAACAGCTTGGCGTCGTCGAAATGCGCGGAGAACCGCTCAAAATCGCTTTCAACTCCAAATATATGCTCGACGTGCTGAAAGTCATCGACAGCGAAGAGCTATTCATCGGATTTAACGGCTCGATGAGTCCGATCATTATTCGGCCGAACGACCATGACAATAGCTTGCATCTGATACTCCCATATCGGACGACGAATTGAGGCGGATAAGATGAAGAGCATTGGAATCGCAACGGAATATATCACGCTGGGGCAGTTTCTCAAGCTCGCCGATTGCATCGGCACGGGCGGGGAAGTGAAGCATTTTCTGCAGGAAAGAAGCGTTCTCGTCAACGGCGAGCCCGACAATCGCAGAGGGCGCAAGCTTAGAGTCGGGGATCAAGTCGAGGTCGAAGGGTTCGGATCGTTCACGATCGGGACCCGGTAACGCCGACCGACTTCCGAAGTCAGTTGGAGAGGAAACATCCTTATGCAGTTAAATTCGATGGAGCTTCAAGGGTATCGCAACTACGAATCGGTCAAGCTCGCGACCGAGGGCGGCGTCAATATATTCATTGGACCAAACGCCCAGGGGAAAACGAATCTGCTCGAAGCGATTCACGTCTTGTCTTTGACGAAGTCCCATCGGACTTCGAAGGATAAGGAACTCATCGGCTGGAATCAAACGGCTGCCGTCATCCGAGCCCAGATGAGGCGCAAGATCGGCGACGTAAGTCTGGAACTGCAGCTATCGGCGCAAGGCAAAAAAGCGAAAGTCAACGGACTGGAGCAGCGCAAGCTGAGCAGTTTCGTCGGCACGCTGAACGTGGTGCTGTTCGCGCCCGAAGATCTGGATATCGTCAAGGGAGCACCGGGAGTGCGCCGCCGTTTCATGGACATGGAAATCGGGCAGGTGCACCCCGGTTATTTGTACGATATGCAGCAATACCAGAAAATTCTGCAGCAGCGCAACAATTATCTCAAGTCGACGGACGTTCATCGCGCTTCCCCGCAAATGATAGACGTATGGAACGAACAGTTGGCGACGGTCGGTGTTAAAATGATGCAAAAAAGGAAAAACTTTATTGTGCATCTTCAAAAATGGGCGGAGAAAATTCATTCCGGCATTACCGGGGGTACCGAACATTTTACGGTAGAGTATAAACCCTCGTTCGGAACTTCGGCTGGAATGGATGACCAAGATCAATCTTCTTTATTCGAACAATTTATGATAAAGTTAACACAGGGCAAGGAACAGGAATTCAGGCGAGGCATGACGCTTACCGGTCCGCACCGCGACGATCTGGGGTTCGCCATTAACGGCAAGGACGTGCAATCCTTCGGATCTCAAGGCCAGCAACGGACGGCGGCATTGTCTCTTAAGCTGGCGGAATTGGAACTGATGCATGAAGAGATCGGGGAATATCCGCTGCTATTGCTTGACGATGTTCTATCGGAACTAGATCAAAACCGGCAAACGCAACTCATCGAGACGTTCCAGAGCCGAGTGCAGACCTTTATTACGACGACCGGCTTGGAGAGCGTCAATATGGCCCGTTTGAAGGACGCTTCCATTTTCCACGTGAAAGACGGCAAATTGCTTCGCTAAATGTTAGGAGGAACTCCGTGTATATTCATTTGGGCGGGGAGAAGATCATTCGAACGTCGCAGCTAGTGGCGATTTTCGATATTTCGATCGAGCAATCTTCGAAGTTGTCGCGTCAATTCGTCTTGCACGCGCAGAAGAACAAGGAAGTGGAATCGATCGGCGAAGAGGATCCGAAATCGATTGTTGTCACGGAGCATAAAGTTTACTATTCTCCGATTTCCGCATCGACGCTGAAGAAGCGAACGCGGATTCTGGACGGGTAGGCATAAACGGAGATCGCCTTCCTCGGGAAGGCTGTACATGTTTATATTGATGAATTCAGGGAGCAGCGCGACCCGCTCTCGTTTCCGGGATCATTAATCAGCAGTTGCTACGTAAAGAAGGCGGTGGAAGGTTTGTCCGTAGATCAACAGAACACTTACGATGAAAGTCAGATTCAAGTGCTGGAAGGCCTGGAAGCGGTACGCAAACGCCCGGGTATGTACATTGGATCGACGAGCGGCAAGGGACTGCACCATTTGGTGTGGGAAGTCGTCGACAATAGCATTGACGAAGCGTTGGCCGGGTTTTGTACGCGGATCGACGTCATTATACACGAGGATAACAGTATTACGGTTATCGATAACGGCCGGGGGATTCCGGTCGGCACAAATACGAAATTACAAAAATCCACGCTTGAAGTCGTTATGACCGTACTGCATGCGGGCGGCAAATTCGGCGGGGAAGGTTATAAAGTGTCCGGGGGTTTGCACGGGGTGGGCGTGTCCGTCGTGAATGCTCTGTCCGAGCATGTCACCGTCACGGTTAAGCGCGACGGGCATATCCATCAGCAGGAATATCGCCGCGGAGCTCCGCAATACGACCTGAAGATCGTCGGAGACACCGATGAGACCGGAACGATCGTCCGGTTTAAGCCGGATTCGGAGATTTTCACGGAAACGACCATATACGACTACGACGTGCTCGCTGGACGGATTCGCGAGCTTGCGTTCCTGAATAAGGGAATCGAGATCACGCTCAAGGACGAGCGTACCGATATGCACGAATCGTTCCATTACGAAGGCGGTATCGTCGAGTTCGTGAAGTATTTGAACCGCACGCGCGAGCCGCTTCACGAGCAGCCGATCTATGTCGAAGGCTCGAGAGATTATATCGCTTGCGAAATCGCGATGCAGTATAACGACGGCTATTCCGAGAATCTGTATTCCTTCGCGAACAATATCAATACACACGAAGGCGGAACACACGAGTCCGGTTTTAAGAGCGCTTTGACGAGGATCATTAACGACTATGCGCGGAAAATGGGCTTCGTGAAAGAGAGCGAATCGAACCTGTCGGGCGATGACGTGCGGGAAGGTTTGACGGCGATTATTTCCGTTAAAATCCCGGAGCCTCAGTTCGAGGGCCAGACGAAGACGAAGCTGGGCAACAGCGAAGTACGCGGCATCGTGGAGTCGCTATTCAGCGAGAAGCTGCTGCAATTCCTGGACGAGAACCCGGCCGTGGCGCGCAAAGTGATGGAGAAAGGGCTTCAGGCCGCGAGAGCGCGGGAAGCCGCTCGCAAAGCGCGCGAATTGACCCGCCGCAAGAGCGCGCTCGAGGTCAGCTCCCTCCCGGGCAAATTGGCGGATTGTTCGTCCAAGGACGCTTCGATCAGCGAACTGTACATCGTGGAAGGGGACTCCGCGGGAGGATCGGCCAAGCAAGGACGGGATCGGCATTTCCAAGCGATCTTGCCGCTTCGCGGTAAAATCCTGAACGTCGAGAAAGCACGCTTGGACAGAATTCTGTCCAACCTGGAGATTCGGGCGATGATTACGGCGCTCGGAACGGGCATCAGCGACGACTTCGATATTACGAAAGCCCGTTATCACAAGATCATCATCATGACCGACGCCGACGTTGACGGCGCGCACATCCGGACCTTGCTCTTGACCTTCTTCTATCGTTTCATGCGCAAGCTTATCGAGGAAGGTTACGTTTATATCGCCCAGCCGCCGCTTTTCAAGGTCGAGCGCAACAAAACGGTTCGTTACGCGATGAACGAGAAGCAGCGCGACGAAGTCATCGCCGAATTCGGGGAAGGCACCAAGCTGAACATTCAGCGTTACAAAGGTTTGGGAGAAATGAACGCCGAACAGCTCTGGGAGACGACGATGGATCCGTCCAGCCGAACGATGCTGCAAGTTCGCATCGAAGACGCGATCAAGGCCGATCTGATGTTTGATACTTTAATGGGCGACAATGTCGAGCCTCGTCGGGAATTCATTCAACAATACGCGAGATACGTTAAGAATCTGGACGTATAAGATTTGCTATAAAGCTTCAAACGGCACGGCATTCGTCCGATGTAAGCAGGGGGTATCTCCATCGAGGGGTACCCCCTGCAAAATTATTTTTTGCGTTTAAGAGGCTTGAATCGTCCGTAAGCGATGGCGTAGGAGTAAATTTTTCGGAATACGGAGCGATCGGGCAGCTTCTTGAAAATAAACGGGTCGGGAGACGTGTTCACTTCCAGAATCCATGGCTTGAGCGACTTGTCGAACGCGATGTCGAGCCCGATCTCTTTTATCCGGGGATATTTTTTCTTCAGCGCTTCGGCTACGGTGATGCCGAGCGTGCGCAACCGGCGCTCGAAGTGATTGCGTTGCTCAGCAGTCAAGTAGCCTGACATCAATCGATTGACCGGTAGCGGAGTTCCCCCTGCATGATAGTTAGTCACGATCTTGCGGGGATGGGCGACGCGCCCAATGATGCCCGTGGATTCCCAACGCGATTGGGGATTCATCTGGACCATGACCCGCAAGTCGAACCTTCTCCCGTTATATTTGAGCATATGGATGCCTTTTTGGACCAAATAAGGTTTTCTTTTTTTAACCTTCCCGAGCTTTGCGTACATCTCGTCGAACGTCCGAAAGGAATATTTGGACACTACCGATTGGAAACGGTAAGGCGATGATGTCCCGGGATGTTTCTCGATACGAATGACTCCGGATCCGAATGTGCCTACTACCGGTTTGACGTAAATCATTCCGTATTGGTCTAACATTCGCTGCACGGTTGATCGGTCGAAATGACCGGTTGCGGGGATATAATCTTTTAGCTTGCTATTGGCAAGAAGAACATTGGTTTTTGCTTGTTTGCTGCTTATACGTTGGATCGACATATGGGTTCATCCAACCTTTCCCTTCGTCATTGTGATATAATGGAGTTATTGTATTTTTATAATCTATGACGGAAACCGCCTTGCGGTGTGGACGCGCAAGTGCGTTAATCTCCGCTGGTATATTGGTTAAGGAGGATCTTCATGTCGGAAGAACAACGCTCCCAGCTTCGCGACCGCGATATCGGGGTTGAGATGCGGGAATCGTTCATGGATTACGCCATGAGCATTATTGTCAGCCGGGCATTGCCTGATGTTCGCGACGGCTTGAAACCGGTTCAAAGGCGTATTCTCTATGCCATGTCCGAATTGGGGATGGCCCCGGACAAGCCTTACAAGAAATCGGCTAGAATCGTCGGCGAAGTCATCGGTAAGTATCACCCGCATGGCGATTCCTCGATCTATGAAGCGATGGTTCGCCAAGCGCAGGATTTCTCCCTTCGCTATATGCTGGTTGACGGTCATGGTAACTTCGGCTCGATCGACGGCGATTCGGCGGCAGCGATGCGGTACACGGAAGCAAGACTATCCAAGATTGCAATGGAATTGCTTCGCGACATCAACAAAGAAACGATCGACTACCAACCAAACTACGATGGCGAAGAAGTCGAGCCCGTCGTCTTGCCGGCGAGATTCCCGAATCTGCTGGTGAACGGAACAACCGGCATCGCGGTCGGTATGGCGACCAACATTCCTCCGCACAATCTGCGGGAAGTGATCGAAGGTACTCAGGCGCTTATTCGCGATCCGGAATTGACGCCATACGATTTGATGGAATACGTCAAAGGTCCGGATTTCCCAACGGCCGGATTAATTCTAGGCCGAGTCGGCATTCGCCAAGCGTATGCGACGGGACGCGGATCGGTGACGATGCGTGCTCGGGCGACGATCGAGGAAAATAACGGCAAAGCCCGGATTCTCGTTCACGAGATTCCGTATCAGGTGAACAAAGCGAGACTCGTCGAGAAGATCGCCGAGCTCGTCCGTGAGAAGAAGATTGACGGCATTACCGACCTGCGCGATGAATCGGACCGAAACGGTATGCGTATTGTCATCGAGCTTCGCCGCGATGTGACGCCAACGGTCGTGCTTAACAATCTGTATAAGCAGACCCAGATGCAGACAAGCTTCGGCGTGAACATGCTGGCGCTCGTGAACAACGAACCGAAGGTGCTCAACCTGAGGGACGTTCTGCATCACTATATTCAGCACCAAGTCGAAGTCATCCGCCGTCGTACAGAGTACGATCTGAAGAAAGCGGAAGCGCGCGCACATATTCTGGAAGGCTTGCGCATCGCGCTAGATCATCTGGACGAAGTCATTGCGCTGATCCGCGCTTCCCGCACGACGGACGAAGCCCGCGAAGGATTGATCAGCCGGTTCGGCCTGTCGAACGATCAAGCGCAGGCTATTCTGGAGATGCGTCTGCAACGCCTTACCGGGTTGGAGCGCGAGAAGATCGAGCAGGAGTATGCTGAGTTGCAGCAGAAGATCGCCGAATACAAGGCGATCCTGGCGGACGAGCAACTCGTTCACGAGATCATCCACGAAGAACTCGAAGAGATCAAGCAGAAATTCGGGGACGATCGCCGTACGGAGATCACGGTCAGCGACGAAGAGATTCTGGACGAAGACCTGATTCCGCGCGACGACGTCGTGGTCACGATGACGCATACCGGATATATCAAGCGGTTACCCGTGTCCACTTACCGCAGCCAGAAGCGTGGCGGCAGAGGGATTATGGGAATGGGGACGAAAGAAGACGATTTTATCGAAAATCTGTTTATTTCGAATACCCACCATTACCTGCTCTTCTTTACGAACAAGGGCCGCGTTTTCCGGATGAAAGCATACGAGATTCCGGATTTGAGCCGGACGGCGCGGGGCACGCCGATCATCAATTTAATTCAAATCGAGCAAGGAGAGACGATCAACGCGGTTATTCCGGTCGAATCGTTCGAACCTAACCAGTTCCTCTTCTTCGCGACCCGTAACGGGATCGTCAAGAAGACTCCGCTCGACGATTACGCGAATATTCGCAAAGTCGGGCTCATCGCCATCTCCTTGCGCGAAGACGACGATTTGATCGGCGTTAAGCTGACCGATGGCAATCGCGAGATCGTAATGGGAACAAGCCAAGGCATGTCCATTCGCTTCTCCGAGGGTGATGTGCGCGCAATGGGACGTTCGGCGACGGGCGTGAAAGGTATTCAATTGGACGATAATGACAAAGTCATCGACATGGATGTCGTCGAACCGGATCGCGACGTGCTGATTGTCACAGCCAAAGGCTACGGCAAACGGACCCCGGTATCCGAGTACCGGATCCAGACCCGCGGCGGCAAAGGCATCAAAACGTTGAACGTCACGGACAAGAACGGCGCGATCGTTGGTCTGAAAGTCGTTCACGACGATGAAGACCTCATGATTATGACGTCTTCCGGAACATTGATCCGTACGAGCATGTCCGGTATCAATACGATGGGACGGATCACTCAAGGTGTGAAGTTGATCAATATCCGCGATGAAGATTCCGTTGCCACGGTAGCCCAGGCTCCGCGAAATGAAGATTCGGAATCTGAAGAGGCCGAAGGCGAAGAAGGAGACAGCTAATCAGCTGTCTCTTTGCTGCCAGGACCGTTAGGGGGGAAACCGCATGCCGATTATCCCGGTAGCGCAGGTACAGATTGGCGATCGTCTGGGCAGCGATGTTCAGACCGCGTTAGGAAGCGTATTGCTGCAGCAAGGAAGAACGTTGTCGGATCGGGATATCGAGATTCTTCAAGCGTTCTTGATTCCTAGCTTAGATGTCATTCGTCATGGACTTGAGGAGCAGAAGGCGGAAATGGCGGCGGAGGAAGTGGCGACCACGACGGAAGCCAAGCTGACGAATCTGCAGTTGGAGTTTCTGCAGATGGAGAAGCTTCTGACACGAATCTTGTCCATGGTCGGTTCGGGGCTCAAGATTCCCGTGCTGGATCTTCGCAATGGACTAAACGCATTAATCGGATGTATGGAAGAGTATAATGTGCTGACTTTTATACCGCCTCCCGCAACGGGAACACCGGACGTTATGGTCCGAAACAGCGTTCTTTCCGCGATGACTTCTTACCAGCTGGCGAAGTGGAACAAGTTTCCCGAGAAAGATTGGTTGCAGATCGCCATGGCCGGATTACTTCACGACATCGGAAACGTGAAAGTGGACCCCGCGATTCTGAACAAGCCATCGCGCTTGACGGCCGAGGAACTGCAGGAGATGCGGGAACATCCCTTATATGGATTTAAGCTGCTCGAAGGTGCCGCTTCTCTGAATCAGGGCGTGTGGCTTGCGGCTTTGCAGCATCATGAGCGAATCGACGGCAGCGGATACCCAATGAAGGTGAAAGGGGAAAAAATTCATCCGTATGCGAAGATCGTCGCGATCACCGATGTGTACCACGCGATGACCTCCAATCGCAATTATCGGAAAGCGGAATCGCCTTACCTGGTTCTGGAAGAGCTTCACTCCGGCTCTTTCGGCAAACTGGATCCTTTATATGTACAAACTTTTATCGAGAGAACGACCCAATTCCATAACGGCGTATTCGTTAAACTCAACGACGGCAGAGTTGGGGAGATCGTCTTTACAGATCGGAACCATCCGACGCGACCGATGATCTCGCTAAACGGACAGATCGTTAATCTGAGCCAGAACCGTCAGTTGTTCATTATCGAAGTGTTTGCGAGCGGATCTTGATTTATATGTAAGTTGTAATGGGCTGCCCTTGGGCGGCCTTTTTTCATATTAACGATATAAATCATCGTTGCTAAGGAGATCAGTAGAGAAGATTGAGTAATTAGTGATCCAAATCATCGTACTTAGTGGGATGACGAGGTCAAAGGAGCAAGTTGCCGGCAAGTAACGATACAGAACATCGCTATTGCGAAGTCAAAACGGGCGAACAGATAGAATAATGATGTTATACATCGTTAATCGGGAGTTGAGTTCGTATAAACAAGGTTCGATCGTCATATTGCTTTCCGGATAAGCGAAGGGATAAACTTGAGGATGCGAAACATCATTTATCTAGGTTAGATATACAATATTATCCGATGAGCATATTACTGGAGGTCAGCATAATGAGCGACTACCGCAATCAATCGAGGCAGGTGATTCATCATGGGTGAGGGAGTTTGGGCGATTTCATATTGGGAGCTTGCGCTCCGGGTCGTGTTTGCCATGGTGGCCGGGGGATTAGTTGGATTGGAGCGGGAATGGAGCAATCATGCGGCGGGCTTCAGAACGCACATCTTGGTTTGTTTAGGCTCGACATCGATCATGCTCTTATCTATTTACGGTTTTTCCGCTTTCGCCGATGAAGCGAACGTCAGAATGGACCCGGCGCGGCTCGCGGCTCAGGTGATCAGCGGAATCGGATTTCTCGGAGCCGGGGCGATTATGCGCAATGGCTTTACGATCTCCGGGCTTACGACCGCCGCTTCATTATGGGTCGTGGCCGCAATCGGGCTTTGCGTAGGTGCGGGTTTTTATTTCGTATCCTTTTTAACGACGTTTGTTGTTTTGTTTAGCTTATTTTTGTTGAATAGATGGGAGAAACGTTTTTTTAGCTTGAAGCGCAAACGAAGACTGGAGCTGAAAATAACTTGTCGAGCGGGTCAAGCGAATAAAATCGTGCGCCTAGTGGAAGAGGAAGGGGCGATCGTCACTGACATCTCCATTGATAAGAAAGAAACGATCTCGAGCGACAATAACCAGCTTTCACCCGTTCAGATCAAATTCGTATTGAGGATCACGAACGAAGCGATGCTTATATCGTTGGCAGATCATCTTGCCACGCACCCCGATATACTGTCGTTCAGGCAAGTGGTTTCTCATTCGACTTAAAGCGGTTTTAGCGGCCCCTCATGATTCCGTTTAATATAGCAAAATAAATTATAAAAAAAGGGTTGCAATTGCCTAGCCGCCTGTGCTATATTATTTAAGTCGCCGTTAGCGCGGACGACGAAAACGAAACACCGATTGTTCTTTGAAAACTGAACATTGAGCGTAAGAAACAAAAGCAAGACCAGTTGTAAATCATGAGCCTTCTGGCTCTCTATTATGGAGAGTTTGATCCTGGCTCAGGACGAACGCTGGCGGCGTGCCTAATACATGCAAGTCGAGCGGAGTTATTTAGGAGCTTGCTCCTGAATAACTTAGCGGCGGACGGGTG
>NZ_VNJJ01000007.1:0-63942 GCF_007786475.1 Cohnella terricola
TTCTCCATAATGGAGTAGACTTTTTCAAGAAGGCCGCCTCATTTCGGTGTTTGTAGGGGTACAAACACTTTACCGAATGGGCGGCCTTTTTTCTACTTTTTTTGGTTAATCAACACGCTTGGGTTTAGTCGGACTATAGTCGCACGCAGCCCCATTTCGCACGATATAGTTAGGTTTCGCCGGACTGGAGGTACCAGATCACGACTAATGGTGTGGTCGAATGTATGTCATCGCTCCCCGCACATCGTAGAGGAAACCTCGGGGATCGGCTCGATGTGCTCGTGTTTCTTAAATTTGACAAGGAATTCGGTGCCGCCATTGCCGCTGACCACGTCGATCATGGCATTATGCCTCGAGGCGATGCTGAAGCAGATCGCCAGACCGAGGCCCGTCCCTTTTTCCTTCGTCGTGAAGAAAGGCGTGCCGAGCTTATCCAAGTTCTCTCTCTGAATGCCGCAGCCCTGGTCTTCTATTTTCAATATGACATCGGTGCCGTGGCAATACGTGAAAATCCTCAAATTCCCGGCCGACTGCATCGCCTCCAAACCGTTAATGCAGATGTTGAGGATGAGTTGGCGGATCTCCTTCTCATCCAGCATTAACATTGGAATATCTCCGTAATTCACGCTGACGTTGTTCCCCGTTAAAAGCGCTTCCGCTTGAATAAGCGGAAACAACGACTCGACAATACCGTTCAGCTGCAGCGCCTTCAAGTCGGAGGATTTATTTTTGGCTAGGGATAAATATTCCGTGATGATGCCGTTCGCACGGTTCAATTCTTCCAACATAATGTCGATTTTATCGACCGACATCGTTTGATTTTTCTTTAGCATCTGCAAGAAACCGCGAATCGTCGTAAGCGGATTGCGTATTTCATGGGCGATGCCCGCGGCCATTTCGCCGATCAGATTCAAGCGGCCCAGCCGTGCCATCTCTTTCTCCATCGCCACTTTCTCCGTAATGTCGGTAATGACGAGCAGCAGGCATTTCGTCCCGTTGATCTCGATAATCTCGGTTGACATCAAGCCGTCCCGGGATTCGTCTTTCTTCGTCGCATACTTGATCTTGAGGTTGTTATACTTCCGACCCAGCCGCTGAATTTGTTCGTCCGCATGATCGGGAACGATCTTTAATACGTTACCTGCCTTGTCGGACATTTCATCTTGGGAGTAGCCCGTGTGGCGCACCCAACTCTCGTTGACGTCGATATACTTCAAATCCTCCAGAATCTGAATGGCAAGCAGATTAGGACTGGAAACGAACAATTTTTTAAATAACACCTGCGAGTTCCGAATCTCTTTGTTCGCATGGATGAGTTCCTTCGTACGTTCCTGAACGACGGACTCTAGGCGATCATATTGCTGTTTGTGCTCGTTCTCGGCGCTTTTCTTTTCGTAATGGATTTTGACGAAGGCTTCGACCTTAAGCCTCAGAAGCTCAGGGTAAAAGGGTTTGAAAATATAGTCGATCGAACCTGCATGGTAACCCTGCATCACGTGCTCGATCGATTTGCTGATCGCGGTCATAAAGATGATCGGAATATCTTTCGTTCTTTCCCTGTTCTTCAATAGCTTCGCCGTCTCGATTCCGCCTAACCCGGGCATCTGCACGTCCATCAGGATGACCGCGACATCCTGCATCTCTTCCCGCAGCCCGTAACGCAAAGCCTCTTCACCGGACTGCAGTCCGATCAGCTCCAATTCCGGAGAGGTCAGCACGGCTTCCAAGGCCAACAAATTTTCCGGGTGATCGTCCACCATTAGAACTTTGGCATTCATAACCGTCCCCACCCTCTTCCTGTGCCGATCGCCCTGCCAAGCAATGCGGCATTTTTCCGGTAGATTTTCTCTTGCGGATCGAGTTCGATAAAGTCGTTACGCTGCAAGTTGTTCGGGATGAACTCTTTGTTGCCGAGTCCCAGAAACCCTAAGGGCACAAGGCTCTCGCGGAACAGATTGAGCACGCGTTGCTGTAAGATGTCGTTAAAATAAATGAGAACATTCCGGCAAATAATGATATGAAACTCATTAAACGAATGATCGATGGCCAAATTATGCTGGAAGTATTCGATATTCTCGGCTAGGAAAGAGTGAAAGACGACCCCTTTCTCTTGAACCGAATAATATTCCGAGAATGCCTGCTTTCCGCCGGACAACATGTAATTTTTCGTGTACATCTGCATTTTGCGAATCGGGAAAATACCTTTGCTCGCTTTGTCCAGCGCGCTCCCGCTCATATCCGTCCCGTAGATCGTCGACTTCTCGTAGAGTCCTTCTTCGAATAGCAGGATCGCCATCGAATACACTTCTTCTCCTGTCGAACACCCGGCATGCCAGATGCGGATTCCCGGCAACGCTCTCAACAATGGAACGACCTTCTTGCGAAAAGCGAGGAAAAAGCTCGGGTCCCGAAACATCTCCGTAACGTTGATGGAGAAATCGACGGACAGCCTATCCATCATCTCGCGTTCTCGCAATACTCTTTCCTGGAAGGATGGGATGGATTGCAGCCCTTCGCAACGAATGCGGTTCCATACTCTCCGGCGAATATACTGAAACGAATAGTTTCTGAAATCGTAACCGTATTGCTGATAGATGCCTTCAAGCAACAATAACAGCTCGATTCTTTCCAGATCCTCCGATTGTTCCATGAGATGACTGTTCATGTTTTTCAACCCTTCATCGATGTAGCCAGACTTGGATAAGCGAGATCAGCTGCTCTACGTTGACGGGTTTGCTGATATAGTCGGACGCCCCCGCCTCGACGCATTTCTCCCGATCGTGTTTCATCGCTTTCGCCGTCAGCGCGATGATCGGCAGGCCGCCGAACCGTTGCTGCTTACGGATTTCCTTGATGGCTTCGTATCCATCCATCTTCGGCATCATAATATCCATGAGCACGAGGTCCGTATCCGGATGATCCCCAAGCTGATGAATGCCCTCTTGTCCGTTCTCCGCGAAAACGACGTTGATGTCGTATGATTCCAGCACCGTCGTGAGCGCATAGATATTCCGCATATCGTCATCGACGAGCAAAATCTTTTTGCCCGACAGTTGCATTTTCCCTTTGTCCTCGTAATCGGGCGTAGACTGGCCGTCGGCGATGAACGGATAGACTCCGGACGCGAATCCTTCCGCAATCGTAGCCGCCGCTTCCCGCTCGTAGATGTTCTGCATACCTGCATATGCTCCCCCGAAGGGAAGATAAATCGTGAACGTGCTGCCCCGGCCCTCTTCGCTGTCCACACCGATCACCCCACCGAGCAATCCGACGAACTTTTGGCTGATGGACAGACCCAGCCCCGTTCCTCCGTATTTGCGATTGGTCGTTCCGTCCGCTTGTTGAAAGGCGTCGAATATGATTTCTTGCTTAACCTTGGGGATTCCGATTCCCGTATCGGAGATTTCGATCGCGAGCACGATTTCCTCCGCGGACAGTATCGGGTAAGTCTGAACCTCGCTGCCTGAAGCATATCTGAACTGCAGGGAGACGCGGCCCTGCTCCGTGAATTTGAATGCGTTGGACAACAGATTCTTCACGATCTGCTGCAGCTTCTGCATATCCGTATGAATATGAATGTCCATATACTTCAGCGTGTCATCCAGCCCGACATCGAACGCGATCGCCTTCTTGGCGGCTACCGCGGAAAAATGACGTTCCGCCATATCGGCGATATCCTGCAATCGTACGGCGTCATCCACGATCTCGACTGTGCCGGACTCGATCTTCGATAAATCCAGCACTTCGTTGATCAATTTCAGCAGATCGCTACCCGAGGAATAGATGGTGCGAACGAATTCCATCTGTTTCGAAGTCAGGTTGCCCTCCTTGTTCTCGGATAACATCTGCGACAATATCAGCAGACTGTTCAGTGGAGTCCGCAGTTCGTGCGACATATTCGCCAGAAACTCCGACTTGTATCCCGAAGCCAGCATAATTTGACGGTTTTTCTCTTCAAGCTCGTCTTTTGTCTTTTCCAGCTCCATGCTTTTCCGATTGGAGTTCTTGAATTGTTCCTCGAGCTGTTCGTTCAAGGTTTTTAATTCCTCTTGCTGCAATTGCAATTCCTCGGATTGGGTCTGCAGCTCTTCCGCGAACAATTGCGCTTCTTTCAGCAGCTTTTGCACTTGCATATGACCGGAAATGCTTTTGATCGTAATGCCGAGCGTCACGATCAGTTCGTCCAGCAATGACAACTGACCGTCCGTAAAGGGGTGGATCGCCGCCAGTTCTACGACCGCGATCACGTCTTTCTCGAATTGCACGGGGGAGATAACGATTTGTACAGGCGTTGCCGAGCCTATGCCGGAACGGACTTTCACGTAATCTTTAGGGGGATCGTTAACGATAATCTTTTTGTTCTCAAGCGCGCATTGGCCGACAAGACCGTCTCCCAGAGCGAAGCCGTGAGCGCCTATGTCTTCCCGGTTTCCGGCGTAGGAGGCTATCTTCACCAATCGCGGAGCGCCGGATTCATTCTCCTGTTTCAGATAGAACACGCCATATCTTGCTTCCAATGCGGCAGCCGCGGATGTGATAAAGAGATTCGCCAAACTGTCCAAGTCTTGGATAGACTGATACAAAGTCGTGATTTCGGCAATTTTCGACTTATGCCAACTGAGCTGCTGCAAGGAGCGGTTATGCTCTTGCTCCTGATTGGCGCTGGCCTCCAATTCGGCGGCCATTTGGTTGAAGGCTTCGGTGATGCTGCCGAGCTCGTCCTTCGTCTTAATATAAATTCGGGGAAGATCCGTGCGATCGCTTCTGCCGGCGCGTTTCATGGCGGATACGATCAATTCCAGACTGCTGGTGAGGCTGCGGAAGACGCCCGCCGCGATCGCGATTCCCGCCAGCACGGTGAATCCGACCAAAATCATCATAAAACGAACCGTTATCTGATAAGTGCTGGAGGAATGCCGGAGCGAATCCTCCATGCCGGATTCTTGCTGTTTTCGCAAATCGACGACCGTTTGGAACAAATCAATTCTGATTTTTTCCGTTTCGTCATTATGCAATTGGACGGCTTGTTCTTTCTGCCCGTCCTTCAGCAATTCGATAGCCGTGTCGATATGCCGAACGTAAGCATGATACAACGCGTCGATCGTGCCGATCTTCTGTTTCAATTCGGGCTGTTCCGACGCCATAAGATCCAGATCGGCCATTTTCGAGTTCAGTGCGATTTTAAAGCTTTCGATCGACTCCAGTCGGCCTGGAAGCAACGATTTATCCTGATCCAGCAAGCTTTCGTTCATTTCAATGCTAAGGTTGTTAATCTCTGCGTTAATTCTATTGGCAAGCTTTACGGCTACATAGTTGTCTTCCACGACGCCATGCATGTTCCGATTCATGACCGATAATTGCTGAAAAACAATAAACGAGAAGAGAAGGAGCAATGCGAGAATCGTACCAAATCCAAGATATAATTTCGTTCGAAATTTCATAGGATCCAGAACATATCCTTCCTTGGCGGAATATGTGGCGTATCAAGTTTTGCCTATATAATAGTTATATAACAAGTTTGTAGTTTTTTCCATAAAGAGTAAAATATATTTTGTATAAAAATGACGACCTTTATCCGAAAGTTGGATAAACGGTCGTCTATTCGTTTGCAAGGCTAAAGTTTGAATTTCTTTACGGCGGCTTCCAATCCACTGCTCCGATCCTTCAGTTGTTCCGTCGTCTCGGCGATTCTTCTTGCCGCTTCCAATTGGTTCGCAGACATCCGCTGCAGCGAAGCCGCATTGTCCGCCGCCCCCGAGGAGACTTGCGAGATTTGCTCCGCCGAAGCGGCGACTTCTTCGGTGCTCGCCAGAACCTCCTCGATCACCGCGGAAATCTCCTGAATTTGGCCGTTTACGTGAACGAATTGCTCCGTCGTGTAACCGAACAACGTTTCCGCACGATCGGACAGTTCGGCACCAACGGTCATTTCGCGGCTTCCTTCTTCCATTCGCAGGCCAATTCGTGCCGCCTCCTGCTTAATCTGGTATAACAGCGAAGTGATTCGCGTCGCGGATACGGCCGAGGATTCGGCGAGCTTGCGCACTTCGCCCGCCACGACTGCGAAGCCCGCTCCGTGCTCTCCCGCCCGCGCCGCTTCAATAGAGGCGTTCAGCGCTAGCAGCTTAGTCTGGTCGGCGATATCCGTGATCGCCCGAAGCACCGGTTCGATCTCATCCATATACGCATTAAGGAGATGTACGGACTGCGTCGTCTGAGAGGCGGAATCGGAGATGGAGACAATCTGCAGCCTTAGCCGGCGGATGGATTCCTTACCTTCCTCCACGGACGCCAACGCTTCACCGGAAGCCCCCGTCACGCTTGCTGCGGCTTCGGATGCCCGTTGAACGGCGATCGTGATATCCTCCATCGATCTCGCGCTCTGTTCGGCCCCCTCCCGTTGGTGACTCGCGCCAGCCGCTAAGGTCTCGACCGAACGCTCGAGCTCCTCGTTCATGGCGACTAGCCTCTCCGTTTCCGTGCCAAACTGGCCGGCGGAATCGACTAGATTCCGAGAGGTAAGCGCAATTTCCGACATGACGTCCTGCAGCGTGACACCTAATCTTTCGATCATTTTCATCATGGCCGAATAGGCTTGTCCGATTTCATCCTTCGAGTTGATTTTACCTGCGCTTAGCCTGGTTTTAGCCTCTGCCAAGTCCCCCCTCGCGATCGCATCCGCTCCCTGGACGACCATCCCGAGTGGACGTAAGACCCGCGACAGAAACCACACGATCAATGCGAAAAAGACCGCCACGGCCGCGCCCATCCCGACTAACGTCGACACGCTGTCGCGAACGACCTCCCGATAGATCGTCCGCGAGACGGAGACGTCGGTATCGATTCCCACGACCCCGACGACCTTGCCGGCCGAATCGCGAAGCGGCGCGTAAGCGGAAATATAATCGCCATAATCCGGATTCCGAATGATGCCTGACTTCGCGCTTTCCCCTTGCAGAAGCGCCTCGATCGCCTTCTTCGGTATATCGGTCACCTCGCCGATCGGAGAAGCCGCATCGGAGTCCCGAGCCTGTCCGTCGATCAGAAGGATGGGCTGCCCTTTATCGTTGATCTTCACCGTATACACGTACAATGCGCCGATCCGTTCGCGAAAGCTGTTCATTTCCTCGCGAATGCTCCAGTAAAGCTCGCTCTCCTTCTCGTCCTGAAGAAAAGCTTCATAGGCTCTTAAATCGAATTGTCCCGCATATGCTTCCGCGGTGCGGATGTTGAAGTTGCCAATCGCCTCTTCGCTGGCCTTCTTCGTATTTTGAACCTGAATGTAGATGAGGACCGCGGATAAAAGCAACAGAATCGCCAATATAATGGCGGATAACTTGAATACCAAACGGCTTTTCAATCGTGTCATGTTGTCCATACCCCTCTGGCCTTAGCATGCCTCTTTAACCGTTACTTCCGTCATGATCATTCGACAGGACACACGGGTTTTCCTGCAAATACCGGAAGGGGGATTCGAACTTCTCCGTCGAAATTAGACAATGAATGATAATATGAAGATAATGAATTTTAGATCGTGTTGAATGAACGGGAGAAACGAAAGGGAGGGGACAAGCGTGGAAAAACATCCGAATTGCAGCGACGAGAAAGATTTGCGTTATCCCGAGGACGAACGGGACAACGAAGAATATGAGTTCTATTCGGACGAGGAATGGAAAGAAGACGAAGAAGAAGACGGAACTCCCCCTCCCTCTCAGCGCAAGTGGGTCAGGAATACTATCCTCTCCCTGGTCGTTGCCGCACTCATCGGGAATGTTTTGGCGTTCTGGCCGCAAATCTACAACATGAAGACGCTGCCCTTCCTCTCCAAATCGAAGGAGCTATCCAGCCGGGAAGAAATTCAAAGCTATAAACGGGCAGTCGTTCTGGTCAGCACAGACAAAGGCAAAGGCACGGGCTTCCATGTCTCGGGCGGGTACATTGTGACCAATTACCACGTTATCGAAAATAACGGTTATATTCTCGTCAAATTTCCGGAGAATGATCAGGGGTATGTGGCGAAGGTCGCGAGCGGCGACCCCGAACTGGATATTGCCCTTTTGAAAGTGGACGCCGGCAGCCAAGAATTGCCGTTCATCGAAGTTGAGCGAGAGCGGACATGGGAACCCGGCGAACACGTCTACGTGATCGGGAACCCGCTATACTTCTCACAAATTGTGAGCGAAGGAACTTTATTGGGCACGATGCCGGTTCAAGGCCGGAGCACGCCGGTCATAGCTCTTGACGCGCCCATATTCAAAGGCAATAGCGGTTCCCCCGTCATCAACGAAGACGGCAAAGCGATTGCGGTTATTTTCGCCACGACAGAGATCACGCATGATAGCAAGACCGTGGAGGCCGGTTTGGCCGTACCGCTTGACGCTCTGGAGAGTCTGCCGGGGTGGCTTGCCGCGGGCGAATAGGGATTAAGCTCGAGCGCGCAAGGTACTTTTTTGGCCCACATTCGCACGCTGTCTCAGAATCCATCTAACCAAGATACTATTTTGGCCCTCATCTGCACGCTGTCCCGGAATCCGTCTAGCCAAGGCACTTTTTTGGCCCTCATTCGCACGTTGCTCGGGAATTCGTCTAACCAAGATACTTTTTGGGCCTTCGTTCGCACGTTGCCCCGGAATCCGTCTAACCAAGGCACTTTTTTGGCCCACATCCGCACGCTGTCTCGGAATCCGTTTAACCAAGGTACCTTTTTGGCCTTCGTTCGCACGTTGCCCCGGGATTCGTCTAGCTAAGGCACTTTTTTGCCCCACGTTCGCACGTTGGCCCGGAATCCGTCTAACCAAGGCACTTTTTTGGCCCACATCCGCACGCTAACCCGGAATCCGTCTGGCCAAGGTACTTTTTTGGCCTTCGTTCGCACGCTGACCCGGAATTCGTCTAACCAAGGCACTTTTTTGCCCCACGTTCGCACATTGGCCCGGAATCCGTCTAACCAAGGTACCTTTTTGGCCCACATTCGCACGTTGCCCCGGAATTCGCCTAGCCAAGGCACTTTTTTGGCCTTCACACGCTGCCTGCTAATTAACGTCTCTAAATAATAGATTTCGATAGGGATATTTGCTGAACTTGTAGTCGAACAAAAGGGCAAAGCCGGAGTTTTCAATCGAAACGGACTTTAATGCGGGTGTGTTAACGTGCAGACGGATCAAGCGGGATACAGCTTTTGTGTCACTACTGCGGATAGATTTCGCTAATGCTTGCGCGAACGTGCGGCTTGTCGCCATTTTACGATACAGCGGCACAACACTGCGAGCGATGGAGCGATGTACCCGTGTCTCGAAAAAAAATTGTACTGATCCGGGCGGAATGGTAGTCCCGTTCGTGAAGTAATCGTTAGCCCGGGGCAACGAGAATGAAATGAAATACCCTATGCCGTTCGAGCCGAATTCTTTGCTGGCCGATGGCGAAACGAGCCGCAGCAGCTTCTGCATCTGCGCGAGATTAGCAGATTTTACTGCCTTGCTCCATCGGGCCGCATATTTCGGGTTGAGGGCGATCGCCTTGTAAAAAGGCAACATCGCCCTCGACACGCCGATTAATATATTCGCCGTTATCCAACGGTTCCGGTTAGCGCGTTTGACCATATAGGCACCTCATCGAATAGATGATATTTAATCCACCTTATGAGCGATTACCTATATTCGTTTGGGCGCTATCGTTAGCAAATCGTCTAGCCATTTCCTTGAAGCTTATTTCCCGGCTCTAATCTGCTTCATCGTTACTTTCTCAAGCTGGATCTCCGAGAAATCGCTGACGAGACCTTCGCCAGTCGGCGATTGCGATACGATTCCGACTTTTAGCGTTTCCGGAACGTTCAGATTAAATACCCTGACCATTCGATATTCCGTACCATCCGTGGAATAATGCATCGAGAAGGCGTTATCTTTCCGACCGATTTGCAGCCATACGCTTTTGTCCGTCAAGTTCGGTCCATTCGCGTCGTCGGACACCCCGTCGGTCACGACGCTGACGACGGCATATGTATTGAAATCCGTATATTCGTAACAGAGCTTCGCCCAGCGCTGATCGCTATCCATTATAAACAACGCCGCGCCGTCGTATTTCGACAGGAAGTCGTGTCTGACTTTGGCCCGCAAAATAAAATCGCCTTGGACATCCGCATAGAGGAACGGAGCGTTATTCTTGACGTCGCCGTTCTCCGGATTGATAAAATAATCCGTTTTGCCCGGCGCGGGGATCTGAAGCAGATTATCCTTTACGTCTACCCGAGATTCGTTCAACCATTTTCCGAAGGGATTCATAGTCTCTCTCCTTGCGTTGTATTTATGTAGAGTATAACTTACATCCGTTCCTCCTAACAGCCGCCTGCCGAATTTGCGAGAATGATAGAGCCAAGCCAAAGCACGTGTTAAAATGAACGAAAAGAACGAGTCGGGGAGAGAGAATACGTGCAGCTAGATGGATTGGACATCTTCATCGGCGTCTTGGCCGCTTTCATGATCGGCTTTTCCAAGACGGGAGTCCCGAGTTCGGGCATATTCGCCGTCACTCTGATGGCGATGATCTTCCCTGCCAAAGATTCGGTCGGCATCATCCTGCCCATGTTAATTACGGGCGATATCATCGCCGTGATCTATTATCGCCGCAAAGTCGTCTGGAAGTATTTGATCGTTCTTATTCCTTGGGTGCTGATCGGTGTAGCGGCCGGCTATTTCTTCTTGGAAATCGTCAACGATCATCAATTAAAACTGACGATCGGGTATCTCGTACTGGCATTGATCGGATTGCACTTCATTCGGGAGCGATTCGGCGAGAAGTTCGCCGGACAGGGCTGGTTTGCCTCGTGGTTTAATCCTTTTCTTGGCGGCATGGCAGGATTCGCAACGATGATCGGCAATGCCGCGGGCGGCGTCATGTCGATCTATCTGCTGGCGAAAAAATTGCCTAAGGAAGTATTCGTCGGAACCGGAGCCTGGTTCTTCTTCCTCATTAATCTGCTGAAGGTTCCATTCTCCGTTCAACTGGGCATCATTACATGGGATTCCCTGTTGTTTAATGCGTGGATGATCGTTCCGATCATGGCTGGCGCTTGGATCGGAATTCGCGTACTGGCGAAGCTGTCCGATCGCTGGTTCCAATACTGCGTGCTCGCGCTATCGGCGGCGGGTTCGTTGAAGTTAATCGTCCATTAACAAATGAAATGTATACTGAGCGTAAATCGGCAGCAACATTTCATTCGGGAAAGGACTGTGAGCTATGGGAATCCATACGTATTTTCAATCGTTAACCGATTTAGAGCGAATCATTCGCTGTCCGGGGAAGTTCAAGTTCCAGGAACATAGCGTATCGGCCCACTCTTGGAAAGTCGTGCAATATGCGAAAACATTGGCCGATATCGAAGAAAGCAATGGCGTCGCCGTAGACTGGAAGAAGCTATATGAAATCACGAGCAGCCACGATTACGGAGAAATCTTCATCGGCGACATCAAGACGCCCGTGAAACACTACTCGTTGGAGCTTCGGGCCATGCTACAGAAGGTGGAAGAAGGCATGGTCGCTCATTTCATCGACGAGCACATTCCCGCGGAATTTCAGCACATTTTTCGCCGGCAATTACGTGAAGGAAAAGATGATTCGGTCGAAGGACAAATTCTGGAAGTCGCCGACAAAATGGATCAGATCTACGAGGCTTTCGCGGAATTGCAGCGGGGCAATACGGAAAAAGAATTTATCGTCATGTACCGGAACGCCCTGATCAAGATCAAAGAAATCAAGCTCCATTGCGTGGACTATTTTCTACGACATATCTTGCCCGACCTGGTCAGCGAAGGGTCCAGATCCCCGATCGACATCGAGCAAATCACCAACGAAGCGTTGGCATCATAGCCGCTTCTTTTTTTTCTCTTTTTATGTAAGCGCTTAATCGGAACTAGATATATGTGCCATTAAGCCCAAATAAGACCTATAAAGCGACTAATGCACATTAGGAACAAATGCCCAAAAAAATTAACGATATTTAGAGGACAATGCATTTTTACGTCGAATACATATTCGACCTTACCTACATCAATTAAAGGAGTTTTCACCGATGGCTGAGATTCGGCATTGCGATTTGTGCAAACGTAATGTTCAACCCACTAAAAAATTCAATTGGCTCGTTTTCATTTTTTTATGCGGGCTTTTTTATCTGCTTTACTATCCTTTTAAGTCAAAAAGGTGCCCGCTCTGCGGTACGACGCATCTTTCGGCCCCAAGGTCTGCGTAGCACATATTACATACGTACAGCGAAATACTTTTCCACTAACAAAGCCGACCTCACAAGGTCGGCTTTTTAGATTAGGATGATGCAGGATCCTCGGCTCTTTCCTTCGGACGAAATCCGAAGCCAAGCAAGGCGAAGAAGAGAAACGCCGCTCCAAGGAACAGAAAAATACTATGATCGGATACGTAGCGCATGCCGTAACCCCCGAGAGCAGGCCCCATCATGCTGCCAATGCTGAAATGAATCGAGGCGATGACGTTCGCCGCCGGCAATATCGATCGGGGCAATATATCTGCCGCATAAGCGAGACCTAATGTGAAGAAAGAGCCGACGACTCCTCCCGCCACGGCGAACAATGCAAACAGCAACGCAACGTTGCTCCCCGCCGCCGGTATTGCGAAGAAAGCAAGCGAACCGAATAATCCGCATGCAATAAGCACAGGCTTGCGCCCGATTCTATCGCTTAATATGCCAAGCGGCAGTTGTAGAATGAGCCCTCCCACGCCGAACGATAACAGCAGAAGCGATATCCAATGCTGATCCAGACTAATGCGCAGGCCATACAGCGGAAAGCTGCTATTCATGGAAGACTCCATCAGACCGTATAGCAGGCCCGGTATGAGGACGAACCACGCCATCCGATAGGTCTTCATGAACCGGTTCTCGCTTGTCGTTTCTTTGCGCGCCCGTTCGGGGATCTCGTTCTTCAGGCGCAGCACTAGCAGCAATACGCAGACGAAGAACATACTGGTCACGAGAAACGGAACGGCTCTTCCGAGCGGAAGCAGATTGATGCCGAGCGGTCCCAAGCTAAAGCCGATTCCGTACGCCATGCCATAGAAAGAAATAAATTTTCCCCGCGCATTGGCCGGGCTTGAACTGACGATCCATAGTTGGGTCGTATAGTGAAGGGCGCTATCTCCCACGCCGACAATCAACCGCAAGACGAACCAAACGGCCAGCGATTCCGTGAATGGGAAAAGGATACCTGCAGACGTAACTAACAGGAGTCCCACCAGGATTACGTTTCGATAACCAAAACGAAGGACTGGCTTCTCTACGAAGAACATCGTGCAGAATATCCCGATATACATAGCCGCCGAGTTCATCCCGTTCATATCCGGGGAAACCCCGGATATGAACGGGATGATCGATAATAGCGGCAGCAGCAGTCCTTGGCTCATTCCCGCCACCACGACGGCCAGAAGCAAAATCGCTAAACGATTGCGAAAGGAAAATGACTCCGATGCCATAACGCCTGATGCCAAAACCGTCTCACTCTCCTTGTTGCGATAACAACGATTTACCTTACACATTGTATCGTCGACGGTCGTGCCTGACAACCGCGCTTCGAGCCGTTCTTGTAGAGGAAATTCTTCCAGTATACGTTTTGTTGGCATTGATAATATCCGGCATATCAAATATCTTGTAATTGTGGAAATCTAGATTAGATTTAATCGAATGCGGGGGGCAAAGCGAACATGATGAAAGCGAACCGAATGGAAGCGTTCAGCGACGGCGTGTGGGCTATTATCATTACGATTATGGTACTGGAATTCAAATTGCCTGAAGGCCACGACTGGCAGTCCTTAACTGCCCTTGGTCCGAAATTTCTAAGCTACATCTTTAGCTTCGTGTATGTCGGTTTATATTGGAATAACCACCATCATCTGCTGCACATGGTTCGTACGATCAACGGCCGGTTGATGTGGCTCAACTTGCTGCTGCTCTTCTGGTTAACTTTTGTGCCCTTTACGACCGCTTGGATGGGGGAAAGCCATTTCGCCGCTACCCCGACGGCATTGTACGGGATCGTTCTGCTGCTTGCGGCGACCTCCTACTGGTTGCTTCAGCGGGCAATCATTAAACAGCACCCCACCGATTCCACATTCGTCTCGTCGATGGGCAACGACTGGAAAGTTAAGCTATCGCCTGTGCTCTACCTCACCGCTGTCCTGACCGCCTATTTGAGCCCTTGGGTGTCCGGTTCCTTTTTCGTACTCGTCGCCGCGATCTGGTTTTTTCCGGACAAGCGGATCGAGCATGCCTTGCGCAAGTCTGATTATAATCAAACAAAGCCTTGAAGCATAAATACGAATTGGCTTATGGTGTATGCATCAAGCATAAGGAGGCTATTCGCATGAAAAATAAAACGAATCTCACCGTGCCGGCATATAAGGGGGAACACTTTCTAAACGCATGAACGGTGTACCCCTTTATATGCGTTATCTAAATAACGCTTAGAAGGGGAATATTCGATGCATTCGCCAGTTCGCAAATTTTTTTCCTATTACAAACCTTATTTAAGCTCGTTTCTTTCGGTCTTGGCCTGCTCCTTTATCGTATCCGGCATCGCTTTGGCATTTCCGGCACTCGTTAGATACATCACCAAAAACGTTCTGCAAGGCGATTTATCAACCGCTCTGCATGAGGTTTACGGGATCGGTGCGCTCATGCTGGTTCTCGTCGCGATCCAGAACATCGGAAATTACTATGTGGACTATAAAGGCCACGTCATCGGCTCTCGCATGGAAAGCGACATGCGCAGCGAGCTGTTCGCCCATATGCAGAAGCTCCCCTTGAGCTTCTACGACCAAGAAAAGACCGGCAGCCTCATGTCGCGAATCACGAACGATTTGCTGCTGCTCTCCGAGCTGTACCATCATGGGCCGGAAGACTACGTGAAATATCTCGTCCGATTTATCGGGGCATTTATGATTTTGTTCTCAATCAACGCGCCCCTGACGATCGCCGTATTCTGTTTCTTCTCGTTCTTATTTCTCTTGGCCATCTATTTCAATAAAATGCTGAACAGGACGATCAGAAAAAACAAAGAAAGAATCGCGTCCGTAAATGCTCAAGTAGAGGATAGTCTATCGGGAATCCGCGTCGTCCAGTCGTTCGCCGGCGGCGACGTCGAGATCGAGAAGTTCAAACGGGAAAATGATCGTTTCCTTGTAAGCCGAAAAGCGACGCACAAGGCGGAAGCGCTCTTTTACAATAGTTTCGAAACGATTATTCAACTGATCACGATTACCGTGATCCTCTTTGGCAGCGCCAATATCGTCCACCATGCTTTGGATCTGGCCGATCTGATTACTTTTCTGCTCTATATCGGCTTTATGATCGAACCTATTCAACGGCTGAATCACATGAGCACGCAACTTCAAGAAGGAATCACCGGATTTCAGCGTTTCATGGAAATCATCAATCTGAAGCCGTCCATCGAGAGCAAAACGAACGCCATCGTCTTGCCCAAGGTGCAAGGAGAGATCGAGTTCAAGCAGGTTTCCTTCCGTTACGAAGAGCAGGGGGATAGCGTTCTAAGCAAGCTCTCGCTTCGTATACGACCGGGAGAGTACGTTGCGCTTGTAGGACCGTCCGGCTCGGGAAAAACGACTCTGTGTTCGCTCGTTCCCCGTTTCTATGATGCGACTGACGGAGAAGTATCGCTAGACGGGTTCGACGTCCGGGAACTCGACCTGCACTCGTTAAGAAAACATATCGGGGTTGTCCTGCAGGATGTTTACCTGTTTGCGGGAACGGTGATGGAAAACATTCGTTATGGAAACGAAGCAGCCAGCGACGAAGAAATTATCGCGGCGGCCAAGCTCGCCAATGCCCATGATTTCATCCTTAACTTGCCGAACGGTTATCGCTCCGAGATCGGGCAACGAGGCGTCAAACTATCCGGAGGGCAGAAGCAGCGGTTAAGCATCGCTCGCGTATTCTTAAAGAACCCGCCCGTGCTTATTCTGGATGAGGCGACAAGCTCACTGGATAACGAGAGCGAAAGCATCGTTCAAGCATCTTTGGACCTGTTGGCCCGGGGACGGACGACCATCGTCATTGCCCATCGGCTCTCGACCATCCGCAATGCGCAGCGCATTGTCGTATTGACGGAAGACGGGATCGCGGAACAAGGCACGCACGATTCGTTGCTTGCGCTCGACGGGACGTATGCCATGTTGTACGCCAAGCAGTTCGAAGCGCAATAGGTTTCCACAATTCAAAACGGAGTCGACGCTTTATGCGTCCGACTCCGTTTTGATCAGCTTTTGCGGCTTGCCGTCAGTCAATCAATTGCAGTTCTTTGGCCCGAACGACGGCTTGCCCTCGCCGCTTTACGCCAAGTTTGCCGAAAATCCTGGAAGTATGCGTCTTGACCGTCGTTTCTGCAATCCCGAAACGCTCCGCAATGTCTCTATTGGATAACCCCTCCGCGATAGCCGCTATGATTTCGATTTCCCGCCCGGTCAGCGGCTCGATCATCCCCAGTTGAACGGAACTTGCAGCGAAAGGAGCTTCTGCCGCAGCGGCGGTTTCGTCATCCAGCATTTTATAATAAATCATTCGCGTCAGGATGAGCTCCAGCACTTTCACATCGCGATCGATGAACACGCCCGCCACATGCCGATTTTCGAGATATAGCAATAAGGTGGATCGCTCTCCCGGAACAACGATCGGCATGCACAGAATCGATCGGGGTCTCCGGGCTTCAATATAGGGGTCTTTCATAAAATAACTTTGGCTCGCATCATGAAGCACGAACGGCTCATTGGTCGCGAGCGTATGACGCAAGACGCCCTCCGCATACAGCCCGGCCGCTTCGTCGTCCGGTTGAATGTCCAACCCGGCTCCGATAGAATAGCCGTTCTCCCTGCAGATCAACACGAATCCTCGGTCTGCCCCCGCTTGACGAAGGGCTGCCTCAAGGAAGCTTTCCATCCAGTTGATTTTGTTGAGCTTGCCGGACCAACTGACGATCTCTCGCAGCAGATCGTCTTCGCTCTTCGAAGCCCCCTGCTCCCCCGGAACGTCCCGTTGCGGCAATGTTGCGATTGGGCGTTCGTAATCGGTCTTCCCCTCCAAGACCTGACCTTCATAAGACCTTGAAGCATAATTCAACAGATCGGCATGTTTGTTCTTAATTTGCGTAACTTTCGATGTTACGCCCCAAACGGAATAAGCGGTGCATGCGTCCATCATGGCGATCATCGCCCCCGACCGGCTAATGAGATCGTTACGATAACAATCCGCAAGCCGTTCGCAAGCGATCCCTTCCATTAAACCGTATTTCTCGACTCTCGCCTGCTTCACCGCTGCCGTATACTCGCGCAGCGCTCCCAATTGATTTCCGGCTATTCGTTCCCATTCCGCTCTCATTAACAGATGACCGGAGGAATTCAAGCCAAGAAACCCCTGCCACTTCTTCATATTTCGCAATTGTTTGCGCATAGCTTTCCGGATACGCCGACGCTCTTCCGAATTCACCTCCGGGTATAAAGCAGCTAAAGTCAACGTTTCATAAAAGCGTTGCTTCCGGACTCGCGCCCAATCCGCCGCAAGCTCGTTCTCTCTTCCCCACTTTGCCCAATACAGTGCCTCCCGGTACTTGCCGGTCAAATAAGCCGCTTCCAGCCTGCAACCGCAACTGTAGTTGTCCTCGTCCTGCTGTTCCGAATCTCCTTTTGATGGCGCGGGAATGGCGACGAAATCGTCTTGCAACGTTTCGTCTTGAAGCGTCGCCACATAGTTGCTTGCAACGCTTACCATTTCCAGGATCTTATCATTCGCATTCTGCCGCATGTGAATCTCGAAGAAATTCAACAAATCGGATAACGCATAGAGATCCCCGTTATAAGTAACAAGGCATGTAATCAAAGCTGCATTGGCAAACTCCTTGTCCGCGAGTTCCAATCCACGGCGCATGGCTTTGACCATATAAGCGGATGCTTCCGCAGGTTTCTCCAATTGTTTGGACATTCCCCAAATGAGGGCAAATCGATGTTTAAATCTTGAATCAGATATTATCGTGCTATGTATAGACTCCAGATCGCCGAACGGAACAACTTCAGCATAATACGGAATCACTCTCTGCAAGAGCAGTTCGTATGCGCCGATCATGAGGGCCAGCGATTCGTTCATCCCTTTCTTAATCCCATAACGAATAAATCTGGCGTACAGCTCCACTAACGCCCCCGCATCGTGTTCGAGGAGCGGAAAAAACAGTTGTTCCATATGTCCGCATAATGCAGCGTAATCTTCATCGTGATCAGGGGCGAAGTGATGAAGACGATCGCGATTTCGATTCAAAAGAAATCTGGTATGCATGACTTCTTTGATGATGGCGAACTTGGTACTCTTCTCTCGCGGCTTCCAGCCGTAAGCCGTCAGGGCCTCTATTCCGTACTGCACGGCGATCTCGTTCTCAACGAACCCGTGGAATTGAATCAATGGCTTCCAAATCTGCGAACGCTCTGCCCGGCTCAGCTTGCCATCACAATCTTTCAATTCCAGCAAAAGCTTCCTCGCCTGCTCGGTATTCCCGCACATATATTCGGACCACGCCAAGGCCACCCTCAATTGAAGGATGAGCGAGCCCGATTCGATCTCTTGTTCCTCTGCCGCAAGACGCAGCCCTGCTTCGGCATATCGTTTTCCTTTGGCATAATGTCCATCTTCCAAAACCTTCAGTCCTGCTTGAAGATTATGCTCGGCCAACTGCCGCGTTTCCCGGTCAGGCATGACCGTGACGCCCAGATTCAAATGATCTATCGCAGCCAGCATCGTATCTTCGTTCGAACCCGACTGACGGCGCTGCAATAGCTGTCCGATCTTCAGATGCCGCTGCGCGTTCCGTTCCGTATCGAAGGCATACGCCATGCGATGCATGTCGTCATGTACGAACATATAGATTCGATCTTGTCCGTCCTCGGGTGCCGTTTCATCCTCTCGCCAAACGATTCCTTCCGTTTCCGCGCCGTTTATTAAAAGGAACGCCGTTTCTGGCGCATATCCGCATGCTTCGGATAGGACGGACAGACGAAAAGTCGGCCCGATAGCGGCAGCCATGGCCAGGAGTCTCTTCGTTTCATCCGGCAGCTTGACAAAGCCCGCCTCCATCAGACGATAATTGGCTTCCGAGTCGCCCATCTGCCGTACGACTTCCGGATCCCAGGTCCATTGACGCCGCTCTTCGTCGAAGCCTAGCTTTTTCTCCTTTAGCCAGCTTTCCATCAGCAGGCGTAAGGAACGGGGATTGCCGGCAGTCTGATTATAAAGAGACCTGGCCAACAGACGGATACGAGCCGAATCCTCATGCAGGGCATCTGCAACATAACGTCTTACGTGTTCGTAACCGAAAGACAGAAGCGCGACTTGTTCCGCTGGATTCGTGCGCCATCTCTCGGCAAGCCATGCGTGTTCGTTCGCTTGCTCCCGGCAAGCCCCGATCAGGAGCAGCCCAGGGACCGATTCCTCCATCGTCAGCACGCGAATGACAGCAAGCGTGCCGGTATCGGCCCGTTCCAAGTCATCGATAAACAGGACAAGCGGAGGCGTGCATGAGGCAAAACAACGAACCAGACCCGGCAATAGTTCACCGAAACGATTCCAGTCCTCCGCGCCCAAGGCGGCCGTCTCGGCCGATCGGCTTTCAAACAGCGGCTCGGCCTCGGGCAATAACGAGATGATGAGCCGCGAGTGCAGCCAGTATTCCGTGCGAAACCTTATCTTCACCCCCGCAATGACATCGGCCGGCTCGCTCCAAAGCTGTTGAATCCATTGCCGCAAGGCTTGGATAAGGGGCTCATACAGCTTAAGCTGTAGCGACGGTTGGCCCCCCCCTTCGACAAACCGACCTCCCCGCCGAACAACTTTCGATCGAAGTCTATGAACGAGCGCGGTTTTACCGATCCCTTCTTCGCCAATCACCCATCGGAACGCTTTCAAACCATGAACTGCCTGTTCAAGCCCCGCTTCCAGTTGCTCCATAGCGGAGTCGCGTCCGTACAAGGATTCCGAAACGCGGAACGTACGAATGTGATCCAACCGGCCGATATCAAAAGGAGCCAGCTTCCCGTCGCCCTCCAACATCCTCCGACATTGCTTTAGATCGTCTAGTAAACCGTAAGCGCTCTGGTAACGGTCCTCGGGCGATTTGACGAGCAGCTTTAAAATGACGGATTGCAGCGGCCCATCCGATTCCGGCCGGATTTCGGCTGGGGGACGCGGGATCATATGAATATGCGCGGTATCCCATTCCTCTTCGTGATCGGGGCGAAACGGCAACCGGCCGGTTAGCAGCTCGTACAAAATGACGCCCAGCACATATAAATCGCTGCGTTCATCCGGTACCCGATTGAGCCGGCCAGATTGCTCCGGAGATTGGTAGGCTCCTTGCCATTGCGAGCTTTCGGACAACCGCGCGGATTTCCCATCCCGTTGCAGGCTTATCGTAGAAGGACTCAAGCACCCGATCACCGAAGTCTGCCGGTGTTCGCGGTACACCATCTCCGTTACGAGAACGGAAAGCCGAATAAACTCCGATATCTCCAGCTGCGAGTCCACAATATATTCTTTTAACCACTTATCGTCGCCGATGATCATGCACACCTATCTAGCTGTATTTTTATTCCGAGAAAAATAGAGCATTGTCAGTAATGCCTCGGCCCTCAGATTGCTCTTCAAGAATATGAACGATCGACTCAAATGTATGTACTCCTAGAGCAACATTGACTATAAACTCCACTGCAAAATTGCGCTCCATTCGCAGGTGGTACCCATTCAACATCAGAAATGCCTTTGTAACTAGATAGGCTGTCCGCTTATTGCCATTGTGAAAACAATGGTTTTTTACAAGAGACTCCAATAATGCCGCGGCTTTATCAAACAGAGAAGCGTAAGCATCTTTCCCCATAATGCTTTGTTGCGGTCTGTGCACCGCGGAGTCCAACAAACCATGATCCCTCACTCCGGCTTGCTCTATGTCATTCATTCTTTTCATCATGAAATAATGTGCCGAGATAACCTCTTCTTTGGTCAGAAAATTTATCATATCAGCGGTCCCTTAAGTCCTCAAGAATCCCTTCATCTTCTTCGAAGACATCGAAGAAAGCTTCAAGAACTTCAGGACGAACACCATCAGGCAGTTTGCCATGCCGCACCTTTTTCAAAACCACTTCACCGCGATCGTTTTCGACGAATTCGATTTCATCGCCTTGCGAAACATTTAACATTTTAGCTAGGCTCTTAGGCAAGCTTACGCCTAAACTATTCCCCATTCGCCCTATTTTACGAGTATAACGAGTCGCTTTCCCTTTATCGTCTGTCAATTTGACCACACCATTCATTTTTCATTCTCCTTTACATAGTATGATCGACAGCCACAAAGTTATACCAGTAATAACAGTTATAACATTTTAAATCTATTTTATCAGTTCTTCTTAAAGAATCCAATCTTAAAAAGCCTAACATCCGATTATCGATGTTAGGCCTTTTTGCGTCCGATATGATAACTGTGAACATGCATCGCCTTAAATCCGAGCACTATCAATAAGTATCTTCCGATGTGAAACGGCCAATGCCTTTTAACGTATAATCAAAGAATTTTAGAATTAGCTCGTTCTCCGTTTCGATGCAATAATAGGGATCGATCGTCGCTTTGCCGCCTTGCAGCATATTGGCGAGCAGAGGAGAGAACAGCGGCAAATCCGTGAGGCTTAAATGCTTGGCGCCTTGAAAATGGACAGTGTACGCTTCCTTGAAGCTTTGATCTACCTCGTCGTTTGCCGCATAAGTAGAGTTCCTTCCAAGCTGTTTCCAAACATCGTCGGAATAAAGGTTAAGTATCGGGATCTCGTAGAATTTACCGCTTGCCGCAAAATCGTTTTGCTCGGCCGCCTTCATATCGTTGCGCCATGACAACAGACGAACGACGGCATAGATAACCGCTATTTCCAATGCCAATACGAGGATGTTGACGACATTCTCGACAATACCGAAAATAGCCGCCAAGGAGATCAGTATCGTTTCCAAAGCCAGAAAATGAAGAGTCAATCTTATCCGCATATTCCTCTCGCTGATATGGAGCGGAGGATTTAAAATCAGTCCAACCCCTGCGCTGATGAGCGAAAAGCCCATGATAATATAAATCGACTTCAAATCGAAGGGCATATCCGGATAAAAAAGTTGCCGCAAAAACGTGAGAACGATGATGATGGATGCGAAGATGACCAAAAAATTTAAAATCACCTTTTTGACGAATTCACTTGGCTTCATAGTAGACGTTCCTTCTTTCACAATCCAAGCTTATTTTTAAGCACCGGCACATACTGCCGCGATATGACCACGCGTTCCCCGTTATCGAGCACCGCTTCGAATCTGCCGCTGAAATGTCGTTAATCTTGATGCGGTGAATACTGTCGTTCTGATAGCCGAGCAAAATAAGCTCTTCCGCTTTTAGCTTGTCTACGATTTCGTATATTTTGCCGTTGACCTCATGGCATCGGATAAGGATTTCCTCTTCCCGCTCCTTCCCTATCCGTTCTATCGAAACTTTCATATCCCCACTCGCTTTTGCCGAAATTAGTCGTTAGTTGAATTGGCAGTTGGACCTGCATGCTAACAGATTACTATAACCGAGTCATTCCTCATAGTGATATGTCTCTATGACTTTTTTCGGCGGGAAGTCACTATGAGGATATGACTTTTATTCGACTCCCCTCATTTTGACTCGAAACCCTTCCTTCATTACGAGTTTCTTCATAAAGATACCCCTTTATAGGTATAGAGTAATCCATAGATTTGTTTTATTTATATATGGGGTAGTTGCCGTTTTTACTTTTGCATATACCGGGAGGATTAAACGAGGAAAATATGGATCAGTGGAGCAATTCGGAAACTGCGTTGTATTCTTCTATTTTTACTGTTGTTCTTGGCTTAATCTTTTATTTTAAATTGTGGTGGGAAGGTTCGGGAGCGAGTTGGAAATTTACCAAGTGGTTTTTTGCCTTTCTGGTTATCGTCACATTGATTGTTGGAATATGCGTTTACTTTATGAGCTAACGGGCTTCCAGCGGCTTCAACACTTAAGGAGGACATAAGAAATATGAAGGAAATACGAAAACGAATTTTCAGCCTTTTGCTGGCGGCGGTGCTGGTTCTTGCCATGCTGCCTTTGCCTGCACGGGCAGCTGGTCTCGTGGAGCAGTTCAGTCTTACCCCTGGCGGCACCTATTATTTTGATCTTTCGGATCAGGATATTCCGGGGTTGATGGTGAACAGTAGTTTGCCTGACATCAGTCTGAAATGGGTGCCTTTTACCTATGTCGGAACAATTAATGCCTATTCAATCGATGCATTAGGTATGGCCCCCTCTTCTGGAAGATCCGGCGACCGCAGTTTGTTCGTGGCGGACTACAATGTGACGCTTGCTCCCTCTTGGGGTGTGCTTCAAACAGCGGGTTTGATTTTTGGAAAGAATTATTCCAGAAACGGCGTCCTCTACAATCTTCGTGCTTTGTCTGTCGGCAATGAAAGAAGCAGCGCCATTTCGGGGGCGCCAGCTAACAATGAATGGGATCAGATTAAAAATAAAAACGAGAATTATTTGAAAAATTGGAATGCGAAGTGGTCTTGGGGGCAAGAAATAGACCTCTTATTTAGTGATAACAGTGCTGTACGCGGAAACTTTGATGTGGGCGTTTGGGCGAGCTTCAGCAGAAATAACCTCAACGACCCGAGCATTGGTTTTCGCCCCGTGCTTGAAATTATGAATGTTGGCGCACTGGGCCGTAACGGATTGAAAACTGTTACTTATGATATGGGCAGTAATGGTACACTGGGCAATGGGCAACTGACATCTGCCACAGTGGTCTACTCCGGTACGTTAACCTTGCCGCAAATCACGCCTCAGAACGGTTTTCAGTTTACAGCTCCCCAACAATCTGCCGCACTCGGCTGGTTTGATGGAATAGGGTTTAGAACAGGCGGATCGCCGGTTCCTAATCTTCCTACAGGGACGATCTTTACAGCTTGTTACAACCCGTATCCATTCATCACAACAGAATCCCTGCCTGACGGTACGGAGAATACATCCTACAGTTATACCCTCACTGCTGATGGTCAAACACCTATCACATGGAGCATGCTGAACGACTTACCGGAGGGCTTATCACTGAATCAGGATACTGGCGTGATTTCCGGCACACCCGTACAAAGTGGAACAACCAATCTCGACGTTAAAGCGACCAACGCCCTTGGCAACAACATTCAAACACATACGCTTACAATAAAACCTGACCCTAACATAGCCGTTGTAGCGGCGGCAAAGACAGCGGTGGAAAATGCTGCCTACCCGGCAACAACACAGGCTGCTCACGGAACGGAATCCGTCGTGAAAGGTTATGTTGAAAATCGGGTCAAAGCAGCGGTGAATAACAGCGATGTTACGGTCACTGTGGACAAGGTCAGCTACGCCCCGCCTGCGGCGGGCGACGCCGAGAGCCCAATTGGGTCAGACGGCAGCTATATCTTCACGGTCACGGTGGCAAAAGGCTCGCAGAGTCAAACCACCGCACAGAAAACCATTGCCATCACCGCAACGCCTTTCACTGGTGTTACCCATGTGCAGGCAGTGGCGGCAGCAAAGGTGGCTTTGGTGGACGGATCGGTCGATGTTCCTTTCGGTGCATCGCAGACAGACAAAACAGCGGCAGTACAAAGCTATGTGAACGGTCTGCTTACCGGCGATGCCGCAGGGGTAACGGCAGCCGTCTTCTACAACAGCGGCACAGGCAACTATGATGTTGCGCTTTCCAAGGGAAGCGCAAGTGACAGCAAGACCCTTGCCATGACGGTGAATGAATCGGCAGACCCGGACATCGCGATCGTGGGGACGGCCAAGGCAGCTGCGGACAACGCAGCCTATCCCGGCATCACGCAGGCAGAGTACAGCAATGAAGCCGGTGTAAAAAGCTATGTTGAAGATCTGGTCGAAGCAGCCGTAAACAACAACGATGTTGCGGTCACCGTCACCAAGGCGGGCTTCACTGCGCCGATAGCGGGCGATGCCGACAACCCGCAGGGCACAGACGGCAGCTATACCTTCACCGTCACGGTGGCAAAAGGTTCGCAGAATCAAACCACCGCACTGAAAGCCATTGTCATCACCGCAACGCCTTTCACTGGTCTTAGCAATGCGCAGGCAGTAGCGGCGGCAAAGGCAGCTTTGGTGGACGGATCGGTCGATGTCCCTTTCGGTGCATCGCAGACGGACAAAGCAGCTGCAGTACAAAGCTATGTAAACGGACTGCTTACCGGCGATGCCGCAGGGGTAACGGCGGTCGTCTCCTACAACAGCGGCACAGATAACTATGATGTTGCGCTTTCCAAAGGAAGCGCGAGTGACAGCAAGACCCTTGCCATGACGGTGAATGAATCGGCAGACCCGGACATTGCCATTGTGGTGGAGGCAAAAACAGCGGCAGAAGGCGCAAGCTACAGCACCATGACCCAAGAGGAGGCAACCAGCGAATCGGTTATTGAGACGGCATTGAAAGCAATTGCCGAAGCAGCGGTAAAGAACGGCAATGTTGCGGTCACGATCAATAAGGTCAGCTACACTTCGCCGATCGCCGGAACCTCCGCAAATCGAAGCGGCACAGACGGCAGCTATGTATTTACCATCACCGTAACCAAGGGGGCGCAGAGCCAAACCACAGGGCAAATCAAAGTGAACATTTCTGCCACTGTCGATACAAGCCGAGGCACTCCTGGTGGAGGCACTCCTGGTGGCGGTGGTACACCTAGTGGCGGTGGTACACCTGGCAGCGGCATTCCGGGCGGCAGTACTCCTAGCAGTGGCACTCCTCGGGGCGGCACACCTGGCGGTGGCACTCCTGGCGGCAGTACTCCTAGCAGTGGCACTCCCGTCAGCGGCTCCTCCTTTGCCGATGTTGACAAGAAAGACTGGTTCTTTGACGCAGTCGCCTATGTCCGCCAGAACGGCTTGATGTCAGGAATAAGCGAAACGACCTTTAGCCCCCATTTGACCGCCAACCGCGCCATGATTGTAACCGTGCTATATCGCATGGCTGGCAACCCGCATGTGACCGGAGAAAATACATTCACTGATGTACCTTCCGGTACGTGGTATACGGATGCTATCAAATGGGCGACGCAGAACGGCATTGTGAGCGGCTATGGCAACAACAGCTTTGGCATCGATGACGCAGTGACCCGAGAGCAGCTTGTCGCCTTGCTGTATCGCTACGCACAGTATAAAAACCTTGATATTACCGCGACGGGTGATCTGTCCGGCTTTGCAGACAAAGACAAAATTTCCGCTTGGGCGACTGACGCTATGAAGTGGGCGGTTGGAAAAGGTCTCATCTCCGGCAAAGGCAATGGAAATCTTGACCCGTCCGGCACGGCGACCCGCGCGGAAATCGCGGCGATTCTAATGCGATTTTTGATACAATAAGAGCCTGTTTCATATCTCGCTGTACTCGGTATTTGGCGTATTTTGCGCAAATGCTGATACACAGCCCATTCAAGAGAGCGCTGCTTATCGCGCTCTCTTTTATCTGTATAAATTGAATCAAAGACGCAACAACGAACAGGCTGACGGAATCGTCCATCAAGCGGAACCGCGATGATGCGCGAAATCAGTTCTTCAAATAATAATCGCCTTCCAGATCACGCAGAAGATCCGTATGCTCGGGCTTCCAGCCGAGCAGTTCTTGGGTTAGCTTACTCGAAGCTTGAATGTTCTGCGATGCGAAATGCGTCAACCAACCAAAGTGTTCGCGAGCCTCTTCCGCAGACTTGCTAGCTACAGGAAGATCGAGGCGACGCCCTACGACATCTGCGATTTCGCGAAAAGAAACGCCTTCCTCGCCGATGGCGTGCAGCTTGGAGCCCGCAGGAGCATCAAGCGCCAGTCTGAAAAGTCGTGCGGCATCCAGTCGGTGCACGGCGGACCAGCGGTTGGAGCCTTCGCCCACATATGCCGAGACACCTGTGCGCCGAGCGACATTAATCAGTGCCGGAACAAAGCCGCCGCGGTCGCCATCGCCGTGTACCGAAGGCGGGAGCCTCAACACGGATACGCGCACCCCTTTGGAAGCCAAGGAAAGAGCCTCATCTTCAGAAGCGATGCGGTGCTTGCCTGCCGTGTTGGCATCGGGAGCATCTTCCTCTGTTCCGACTCGTCCCGGTGCAAGGTGAGCAATTACCGACGTAACAACCAAAGGACGGCCCGAACCGGCAAGCGTCTCCCCGAAAGTCTGAACGGCATGCAGGTCCGTTACTCCGGCATTCGCCATGTTCGAAAAATCGTGGTTAAAGGCAGTATGAATGACGCCATCCGATGCTTCGGCACCGCTTCTCAGGCTATCCAGATCATCCAAAGAACCACGGTGCACGGACGCTCCGGCTTTAAGCAGAGAGCTGGCTGCTTCATCCGAGCGAGCCAGGCCAACGACTTCGTGTCCTGCGTTTAACAATTCGCCCACGACGGCAGAGCCGATAAACCCAGTCGCTCCTGTTACAAAAATACGCACTAAGAGATCCTCCTCTGTAAACCAGAATTTACTTGAGCCGCCGGAATGATCGACTTGCGATCGAAACTCGCGGTTACAAGGTTATCTTCATTTTAGAACGCATTCTGTCCCGATAATTGCCTGTTCTGCTTCACTTATTGCCTATTCCGACGAAGGTCTGATCCAAAAAAAAGAACCGGCAGTTCACACCGCTCGGCTCCGTATATTTTTTAATTAGCTGCTTTTTCCAGCATTCTCAGCAGAACCGTTACCGCTTCCGCTCGGGAAGCCTCGGCGTCGGCCTGGAATCGGTTCAAGCCCGTCCCGCCGATGATACCGAGATTCTTCATAGCGGCCGCGGCGCCCCTCGCCCATTCTGGGATGATCTTGTCGTCCGTAAAGCCGGTTACATCCGTCTTCTCGATCGTCAATTTGAGAGCTTTAGCGAGCATTGCCACCATCTCGGCACGGGTAATCTTCGCGTCCGGGCGGAAAGTACCGTCCGAGTAGCCACTGATGATACCGGCTTGTACCGCTTGCGCGACCTCTTGCCGCGCCCAAGCCTGAATGTCCGCCTCGTCCCCGAACTTCAAGGTCTCGCTTTCTCCTTTCAGCTTTAACGCCTTGATCAGCATGACCGCGAATTCCGCGCGAGTTACTTTCTGATTCGGCTTAAACGTACCGTCCGGATAACCGCTCACGATTCCGCTCCCAACGGCTTGCCGGATGCTTGCCGCTGCCCAGTGGCCAGCAATATCACTGAAGTTAGTCGGACTCGCGCCTGTCGAAGGATCTTTAGGCGGCGTATCGCTCTTTATATCAACAGCGAAAACCGCGAACTTCCCAAAGTGATCGACCTCTACGGAGATGCGACCGCGATCGACCTTGCCACCGGCGATCTCCACCCACGACTTCTTCGCTTCGTCATAATAGAACACGGCTGCCTTTTGGTTATTTTTTAAGCCCGCCGAATTGAATGAAATGATCATCGTTGCCGGCTTCTTGAAATTTTCCGGGAAGTTTTTCGTGATATCGAAGATCGAGCTGATTTTTACCTGTTGCTGGGTCAAAAGCTTTTGAGCGTTCAGTATTTTTTCTATCGTGATCGTCAGCTCTTTGTCCGTCGCATCGGGCGGGACGATGATCGTGATCTCTTCCTCCAAGCTGACTTGGCCCGCTTTGCCTGCCGGAAGCGTCAGTTTGCCGTTCGTTGACGTAGACGACGGAACCGGACCGCCGCCACCACCACCGCTATTGCCGCTTGTCGCAGCCCATTTGGCAAACAATACCGTATTATTGGCGATAGCAAAAGTTTGATTAGCGGCGTAGTCCGTTCCTTTCCCGTCCGCTTGCGAATTCCATCCTTGGAACGTATAGCCCGTCATTGTCAGACTGCCTGTGTTGCCTAATACCGATACCGCTGCTCCCGATACATATGCGCCGCTGTCGGTAGGAACGCTGCCTCCCGTGTGTCCGTTGCCGTCGTACGTCACAGTATAGGTCGGAATAGCCTTCCACTGTGCATACAAAGTGACATCTTCCGTCCCCATCTCGAAGGTATCGCCGACGGCATAGCTTGTCCCTTGTCCGTCCGCTTGCGTATTCCAGCCAACGAACTTGTAACCCGTCCTCGCCAGATCGCCCATATTGCGCAGTACGGTAACTGTCTCTCCCTCTTCGTACGCATTGATGTCGATCGGAACGTCACCATCCGTACTTTCATTGTCGTCATAGGTCACAGTAAAGGTAGGAATGGCGGGAATGAGTTCCCATTGCGCGTACAACGTGACGTCTTCCGTTCCCATCGTAAAGGTCGAGCCCGGCGCATACTTTGTCCCTTGGCCATCCGCTTGCGTATTCCATCCGACGAACCTGTGGTCTGTCTTCGACAGATCGCCCATATTGCGCAGTACGGTAACCGTCTCTCCCTCTTCGTACGCATTGATGTCGATCGGAACGTAACCATCCGTACTTTCATTGTCGTCATAGGTCACAGTAAAGGTAGGAATGGTGGGAGTAAGCACCCATTGCGCGTACAGCGTGACGTTCTCGGTCCCCACCGCAAAAGCCGTATTCGACGGATACCTCACGCCTTGTCCGTCCGCCTGCGTATTCCATCCGGCGAACGTAAAGCCCGGATTCGTCAGACCGCCTAGGCCCGCCATGATTGCCTTTGTCCCCGGCGGATTCAATTGATTGACGGGAGCGGTTCCGGAGCCTCCGTTGGCGTCATAAACGATCGTAAATAACGGAGACCGGCGTAAGTAAGGATATCCGTTATTCTTCTCTTCTGCGATGCTCCACGAAATTGTGAAATCCCATCCCGCATATTCGTTTTGCGTCTTCATTTTATCGGATGATTTGCCCTCGCCTTTATTCTCATCCTGCATTCCCGTTGTATCCATATCGTAGTAGGAAGACCCAATGCCGTTGTTGGTATCCGACCCCACGAGCCCGCCGACACGGTCCGTGCCCGTTACCGATCCCGTGGCATAGGAGTGTTCAATAATCGCATCATTATGGCCTACAAGACCGCCGACTTCGTTGACTCCTGTCGCGGCCCCCGCGGCATAAGATCTAGTAATCGTACCTTGGTTGATCCCCGCGAGCCCGCCGACACGGTCCGTGCCCGTTACCGCTCCGGTGGCATAGGAGTCCCCGATATGATTCGATGCAGCATTAAAGCCTACCAGCCCACCGACTTCATTTCGTGCCTGTACGTCACCCGAGGCATAGGAGCCGGTAACGCTTCCCGAGTTAAATCCCAGAAGGCCCCCGACATGATCTCCCCCCTCTACATTTCCCGTGGCATAAGAGTTCGTAACGGAACCATTGCTGGCGTTCACGCTGATCAGACCGCCGACGTTGTCGCCAATCCCGTTACTCTTTACCTTTCCCGTGGCATAAGAATTCGATATGGAGCCTCCGTTATTGTAACTGACCAGCCCGCCCGCGCCATACTGGCTGCTCGTTACGTCGCCCGTGGCATGGGAATTAGCGATCGATCCGTTATTCTTGCCCGCAAGCCCGCCGACATCGCTGCGGCCTGTTACGGTTCCGGAGGCATAGGAGTCCGTAATGACATTTGTATTTTCTCCGACCAGACCGCCGACATTATCGCCATCGCCTATTAAATCACTTGAAGCATAAGAGTTCGAAATCGTAGCGTAGTTATAACCCGCCAACCCGCCGACGGCAGTATTCCCTTCTACCGTTCCCGAGGCATAAGAGCCCGCAATGGATCCCTTGCTAACTCCGACGAGACTGCCGACGCCGTTACCGCCTATTACAGTCGCATCGACTAAACCAACATTTTTTATTGTAGAGCCTATCTCGGTAAATCCGAATAATCCCTGATAATTATCGTTAGGCCTATTTACGAATAAACCTTTAATCGTCCACCCGTCTCCATCGAACGTACCGGCAAAGCCCCCGCCTCCCGATCCGATCGGCTCCCATCCCTCGCCGCCGTTATATCCCGCGCCTCCGGACGCGAGATAGTCCGTCAAATCGATATCATCGATCAGCTTAAAGTTCTCGCCCAAATGATTCTTGACCAGACTTAGTTGCTCCGCGGTTTCAATCTCGAAAGGAGAACCGGCCGAACCGTCTCCGCCCGCAAACCCCGGAGCCGCATATACGCTTTGCGGGGATGTCATGAGCACCGTGCCAAGGAATACCGCCGATGCCAATACGTAGTTGAAACCTTTCCTCATTCTTTTGAACATTCTCTTCCCTCCCATTAATCGAGCCAGTTTCTCGGTTTATCGCCAAAGTATGGCAACTATCGCCAGAATATCAAACCGTTCTCCCAAATTACTCCCAAGATCGCCTTCGCAAGCAATAACGCAAAAAAAACAGAGGGATGCCGATCCCTCCGTTCCTGCTCCTGATCGAATATACGATTCGAATTCCCTACGCTTCCGTCGACGCCGTGGCGAATTTAGCCGCCAGCTTCCGGATCTCCTGCGAGGGGGCTATGCCAAGCTCGCTCTCCATTCTTCTGACATGCTGCTCGTATTGCGCGCGAAGAGGACCCGCTTCCCCGTCATCGGCATACAAGCGAAGAAGCTCGCCCGTCATTTCCTCGTCCAGCGGGGCATAGGACAAGTAGACGCGCAGCGCCTCTTTCGCCGCCGCACGATCTCCGCTTCGACGATAATAGGCGGTCATCATGCGGGCAAGACCTGCTTGCTGCGCCGAAATCTCGGCGGCGAGACCCGCGCTCCAGACATAGTCCTTGCCTCCGAACAGAGGTCCGGCATGGGACCGAAGCAGCTTGTCGCCTTCCGGCGCATTTCGCTCGTCGATCTCCGCCGTACCGTTCATGAAGTCCCGGAATCGCTCCAGATCCGAGAAACCGGGGGACATCCGCAAATGATAACCTTCGTTGCTATTGGATAAGTCTACGCCCACTCCCGCGTCCTTTAGCGCTTTTTTTAACCGGTAGACGGTGTTATGCACATTATGGAGCGCGCGGTCTTCATCCAGATCGGGCCAGAGCAGGTCGGCCAGCTGCCATTTGCCCACTAGCCGGTTCGGATAGGCAAGCAAATAAGCGAACAGCTCCTCCGTCTTTCGGGTCGGCCAGTTCATCGGGCTTCCGTCTTGACCCCGAGTTTGGAACGTGCCGAAGCAACGAACGGTCGCTTCCTCTTTATCCGCGCTAACAGGATTAAGCGCCGAGCGCATGGCGTGAATCTTCGATAGTCTTGCCACGACCCGCTCCAACGCCTCAGGGGTGACCGGCTTCAGCAAATAATCGACCGCGCTGACGCGGAAGGCTTCTACCGCATAACCCGGATAAGCCGTCGTGAACACGATTTGAAGCTCCTCGTTTTGCATTCTAAGCTTGTCCGCAAGCTCAATGCCGCCCATCTTCGGCATTTCGATATCGAGGAAAACGGCGTCGGGCTTCAACTCCTCATGACTTTCTAACGCGGTGATCGGACTGGTGAACGCCCCGACGACGTTCAACAGCGGTTGCTGTCCGACAAGCCTCTCCATCAGATCCAAAATCGGCTTCTCGTCTTCTACAATCATGACGTTCAGCAATTCGGCTCCCCTCCGTCCGTCTCTCGTTTCGGCAAATATACGGTTACCCTCGTTCCTTGCTCCAAGGCGGACTCGATGGATATGCTCGTGCCCGACATGGCTTCCAGCCGTCTGCGGACATTGGTCACTCCGATGCCGGACCCATCCGGACGTTCTCCGGATTTTAACCGATAGAGCACATCGTCCGCCATGCCGACGCCGTCGTCGAGAACGTCAAACCGGATGTACCCGTTCCCGTCCGCAACCGATAACGTCACGGTTCCTACGCCGTCTTTTTCAAAGATGCCATGCCGTATCGCATTCTCGACGAACGGTTGGATCGTAAGAGATGGAATGACCACCGATTCTAGCCCGGGATCCTGCTGCAGCTTGAAGGAAAGACGGTCGCCGAACCGCGCCTTCTCGATCTCCACATAAGCCTGAATGAGCTCCAATTCAACGCTAAGCGGTACAAATAGCGTGTGAAGATCCCGCTGAAACACCATTCGCAAATAGCGGCTCAGCATCGAGAGCAGATAAGCGGCTTTTGCTCCGTCCGTATAGCAGAAGGAAATAATGCTGCTGATCGCGTTGTATAGAAAATGCGGCTTGATCTGTGCTTGAAGGAACGCGATCTCATTGCGGATGGCTTGATCCATCGAGGTCTTCATCGACAATAACGTCCGAACCCGGGCAGCCAACGTCTTCGCGTCGAACGGCTTGGCGATGAAGTCGTTTCCTCCTGCCCGGAAACATAGCTCGATATCATGCAGGGAATCCTTCACGGTGGCGAACAGGATCGGCAACTCGAGCACCGAGCGCGTTTCCCGCACTGTCCGGCATAGGTCGATCCCCGAAATCTCGGGCATCATGACGTCGAGAATCATCAGATCGATATGCGGGAAAGCTTCGAGCTTACGAAGCGCCTCCTTCGCGGAAAAAGCCGTAATCACGTTGTATTCGTCGCCCAGCAGATTGAGTAGAATTCTTACGTTGGACGCCTCGTCGTCAACGATCATCACGGTATTCTCCCTCATCGGGTCGACGATATCCAACTGCGTATGAACCGCAGCGGCGATCTCGCTTCTCGCTTCCGCTGAAAATGAAGCCGATAAGGAAGCTGCTTCCCTGCCTTCCTGTGCGAGGGGGAGCGTAAAGGTCATCCGCGTGCCTTGTCCCGGTTCGGACCGCTCGACGAAAATACGGCCCCCCATCCTCTCGATCAATTGACGGCCGATATAAAGCCCCAGCCCCATTCCCGTGTAACCGTCGTTCGGCATGGCTTGATCCGCCTGTTCGAAGTAGCCGAATATTGCTTCGTGGAGATCGGGCGAAATGCCGATCCCCGTATCCTCGACGGATACGCTCAGCCAGCCTTCCGCCGATGCGGCGTCGATCTCGATATGGCCCATTTTCGTATGCTTAATGGCATTGTGAATCAGGTTGTACAACACCTGCCGCACCCGATTCTCATCCGCAGCGGCCAAAGCGCCGGGTGGAATACGGTTCACCCACCGTACTTCCTTGCCGGCCAGCTCGAATTCCAGCACCTGAAACGCCGTCTCCGCGGCGACCCGGAGATCCACGGCTGTTTGGCTCAGTTGAAGATCGCCATGCTTCAAGCGAACGACATCGACCAGATCGTTCACGAGCGCCGAAAGCTTAGTAGAGGTATCCTGAATAAGAGACAGCTCCGTGCGCTGCCTATCGGTTAAATCGCCGGCTTTGCCGTCCAGCAAATAAGAAGCGATGCTCTGGATGCCGTGCAGCGGCGTTTTCAACTCGTGCGACGTATTCGCCAGGAACTCGTCCTTCAGCTTGTCGCGAACGAGCAGCTGCTCCGTCAGCTTCTCGGTCTGCTCCGTTGCATGCGTCAGTCGCAGCGCGAGCAAGGTGTTCATGAACATGATGACTGCTAGGAAAGCAATCCGCCGCCCGAAGTCAGTCTGTACCCAGTCGAGCGAGTAAAGCACTCCCACCAGCAGGACCATGATGACGGAGACCAGCATTCCGATCACCAGTATGGTTTCCTTGCGCTCCAGCTTCCCATCCTTCTTCACGTAAAGTCTGATGGCTCGGTATAAATAGAAAGCAACCGCCAGCGTGACGTAATCCCAAGGCAGATTGCCGGTCTTGGAATATACCTCGTAAGGCAATACAAGCACGGCTCCCAAATAGATGCCGATCGGAGATAGCAGCACGGCGAGATGTCTGCGTGTAAGCAGCTTGCCGTCCAAGTAATAAAGGAAGATCGCTAAGACGGCAATGTTCGAGAATCCGCCCAAGTTATACATCTTGTGATACGCTTCGCTTGAAATGCCAGGCACAAGCTGCAGTACGAGCTTGTCTCCGTCCAGTACGACCAACACCAGAAAGGTAAGGAAGTAAAGTCCGCTGTAAAGGTACGCCTTGTCTTTCATACGCATGGCGTAAATGCTGAGGTGGTACCCTCCGAAAAGTAGCAAGATGAACAGTCCGAAAAATTCGAAAGCAAATAAAATGCGGTCCGACCGGAGAATATCGGCCTGCGACCCGAAATATAAATCCTCGAATCCTCCGCCATTAGATAACGTAAAATTCGCAACCTGCAAGACGACTTCCATTTCCGGCCCTTGTATCGTAGTAAACGTGCTGTATGGCTTATTTTCAGCAATATAGTTTTGGCTCTCGGCAGCCGGGGTGCCTCCATGGCCAAGCAAAAGACCGTTCACGTAAAGGCGATGCGCCGAGTTGACGTTGGATACCCGCAAGCCATAGTTGCCGCCCCCGGTCTCATTCAACTTCACGATCAAGCGATAGGTTCCGTATTTCGCCTGGCTTGCTTCGTCGGCAGGGTTGCTGCCGTACCATGCATTTGGAATATCGGCGTAGATGGAAGGCGTGTCCGCCGCGCGCCCATTGCGGAAATCATCCGGCGTAAAAAGCTCATTCGGGTAGAATACCCATTCCCCGTTAAGAGGGATGAAGCTTTTGCTGCCGAAATCCCATTGGCTCAGATCAAGTACGCCCTGCCGCGCTTCCGGAGCCGTCCGGTCGGGAATGGTATATTGATAGATAGCCGTCAGAATAACGAACGAAAACAGTGGAATCAACGCGAGCCCCGCCGCCCGGTAACCGAAACGCATTCCTCGTCGCAAGCTCAAGCTTCGCATTGTCAACCTCCTCATTCCCTCTTAGACTCCAAAACGCTCATACGCGGATTTTACCACAGCATTCTCCCAAAATCCTCACAAGCAAGCAAAAACCGTCTTCGGCGTCAAAATGCTCTTCGGATGGGGATCTCGCCTAAACCGCCGATGCTAACGGAACTGACAGCACTTAATTGCCCCGTCATTCGCTGAATATCATTCTAACGGAACTGGCAGCCGTTATTCGCCCGAAAAAGGCCGGATTCATGCCTTTCTAAGCACAATAAGGTCTCTGACTTCCGCTAGATTTTGTAATACGTTGATTTCAACGAAATAGCGACGCTGATTTCCGTTAGAGTTTGCCGCCGTCCGCATTCAAAAAAAAGCAGATCCCCCTATATCGGGGGATCCGCGTTAATAAGCCCAGTTTCCTTTGCGGAAAACCGGTTCGCAGGTGCCGTCTGGAAGCTCGCCGTCTATATCGAGATCGGCGCAACCGATCATAAAATCGACGTGCGTCAAGCTGACGTTCGCCCCCCGCTCCAGCAGCTCGTCGGGGGAAAGCTTCGTGCCGCCCTCCAGATTAACGGGATATGCACTGCCCAGCGCGAAGTGGCATGAGGCGTTCTCGTCGATTCCCGTATTGTAGAAAACCCTGTTCATGTTGGAGATCGGCGAGTCGTGCGGGACCAAAGCGATCTCCCCGAGATAAGACGCGCCTTCGTCCGTGTCCAGCAAGGAGGCGAGATGTTCACCGCCCGATTCCGCGTCGTAGGAAACCACTTTACCGTCCTTGAACGTAAAAGTTATCCCCTCGACGAGCCTGCCGTTCAAGTTGAGAGGCAGAGTGCTCTTCACCGTCCCGTTTACGCCCAAACGATGCGGCATCGTATAGACTTCTTCGGTCGGCATATTCGCGACAAAGTAGACGCCTTTCTCGTTCTCTCCACCACCGCCGCGCCATATATGCCCCTCGGGAAGCTCCACGCGGATATCCGTTCCGGGAGCTCGGTAGCGGAGGCTTTTGTAACACTTATCGTTGAGGAGATCCTGCCTCGTCTTTAATTGCCAAATGTGCTCCTGCCACGCGGCGACCGGATCGTCCGCATATACGCGAACCATATGGAAAATCGCCTCCCACATCGCATCGACCCGCTCCTCCTCCCGAAGGTCGGCGAACACTTTGTTCGCCCATGCGCGAGTCGGCGCTTTGATCAGCGACCAGCTGATTTTGCTATTCCTCGTATACTTTGAATATTCTTTATTCGCGACGGCCGCGGCTTTGACCGCTCGCGATACTTTGCCCGAGTCGATTCCTTGGTACAGATCGGGGTTAGGCACTTTAATATGCAAGATCGCTCCGCCCTCTTCGGCAAACTTCACCATGCTGTCAGCTTGCCACTGCGGGTAATAATCGAAGGAATCGTCCGATCCTTTCTCGAACCGAGCCCGAGTAACCGCATCGTCCCCCCATTCCACCAGGACGTATTTGGCTCCCGCTTCGTAGGCTTTCGCCACGATGGCTCGCGTTAACTCGGCAGTCTCGATCGGGGCATGCACGATAAGCACTTGCCCGGCCTGGATGTTCACTCCGACCCGGATAACCAGTTCGGCATATTTGTTGAGAAGGACTTCGAAATTTTTCATTTTTTAGGGCTCCTTTAGTTTAGATGCGGAACGCTTATCGTCTATTGTACCAAATCGGAAAATCTTGCCGCTCCCCCTCTTATATTGCCCCATTTGTCCCCCGCACGTGGTAATATTAACTAGTTCGCAATTCGACAAATTCCAACAACTAGAAAAAGGAGTGCCACCCTTGCTTAAAAAATGGATTTTATCCGCGTTTGCTTTTATTTTGATTTTTACATTAGTTGCGCCGCCAGCCAACGCCGCGTTTTCCGATGTCAATACCAAAGAATTTAGCTGGGCACGCACGGCGATTGATTTCATGGTCAAACGTAAAGTCATCGAAGGTTACAAAGACGGCACCTTTAAGCCTGGCAAATCGGTAACCAAGGCGGATGTAACCGTCATGATCTATCGCTTATTTCCGGAGTTAAGGGCATCCAAGCCGAAAAGCATTCCGGGCGTTCCTAAAACACACTGGGCAAGCAAACCATTTTCAGAGGTATACGGCGCAATCGATCCGATCTATGCAGCCGACAAGCAAAATTGGAACAAGGAAACCTATTCGTATTCGCCGGACAAGGTAATGACGAGATGGGAATTGATGATGGTTCTGGATGCTTTATTCAGCGATCTATATCTGTATATGGATGAACCAAGCAACAAATCGATCATGCAGACGCTGGCAAAGGCAAAGGATATTAAAAAGAAGGTGCTGCTGAACGAGAAGCAATATGATACTTGGTGGAAAACGGCGTCCACGATGTCTCCGATCGTCGGCGTAGACAAAAATAACAAATCCGGTATTCAAATCTCGTCGGATATTGAATATATGAAAGCTGAAGCACTATATAGATTTAATAAGCTTGGACTTATGGTTATCGATAAGCAGGGCAATTTCTATCCTTCGCGGGTTGTCACGCGTGCAGAAATCTCATCTATTCTGTACCGGCTCTATAACATCTATCAAAAAGCTCCGCTTCGGGAACCTCAGATAGATTTGGCTGATATACTTCCAAGGGATGGGCTTGCTGTGCACTACGTCTATCCTGATTCTGCAACCGGGGTCGATGTCGACTTGTATAAAAATAAAAAAGGCAATAAAACTTTCTATGCCGCATTCGATCCTAATAACGGACAAAAGGCCAAGTCCGTTATTATAAGCCTTAGATCCGAACAAGTGCTGGATTTGAATATAACAGTCGATGGCGTAACGACGAAGTACACGTACGAACAGTTAACCGATGAGGCCCATCCGGTAGCCTTTCCGCCTGGGGATAAATGGTATTTGAAATTTACGATTGAATACAAGGCAAGGTATCCGGAACAGTTGACTAAAAACGGCGATAACGATGTTATCATATGGGTCGGCGGAAAATATGTAGGCGGTTATTAAGAAAGAAATTCAAAAGGCAAATACCTAAAGGTCACATGGCGTGATCTAGGTATTTGCCTTTTTCAACAATTTCAAGTCGGTTGCCTGTGCATCCATTGCGTAGCTACCCATTTCTCGCCTCTGATAACAGGCCCGCCGCTATGCAACGTTAGTTCATTTATTTGCGGGTCATTATAGAAGTATTCGAAGTATACGGCGGAACCTTTTGTCGGTTTAACGGCAATCCCTAAGCGAGGAAACGTGGTTTCCCCTCCTTCTTCTACATCGTTCAAGTACAGGATTAACGTGCTTATTCGATTATTTTGACTAGAAGGGTGATGGGGACCAAAGTAATCGTGATGCGGCTTAAACTCTTGTCCGGGCTCGTAATGCAAAACTTGTAACCCTTCATTATGGGAACGGGGCACATGCATCAGACTCGCTATGCGATTCTCAATCGCAGCAATGAACGGGTTTTCGTTTTCGTCAAAAAACATGCTGCTGCTCGTGCGTATTTGGCTGACCTCTTTGTTTGCTAATTTCGATCTCGTCAAACGAGACGAAGCCGACTCGATTAGGGCCTGGCATTCATCATCGCTTAATACATGATCGAACTTCATAATCAAAGGCGCATCATTCAAAACAAGGGCCGTAATGATGCGATCATCGATAGGATAAGAAAGTTGAATAGGTAAAATAGAAATTTCCGAAATCATAGAGTCGGCCTCCACTATTCGAATACAAATAATTCCACTAAATACCTATATGATAAAAAATTAGTTCAAATGAATACATGCAATTTTATACATAATGTTTATACAATTTGCATTCTCCTCGACTACAAACCTAAAAGGCATGAGTCCGGTAAAGTACCGAACTCACGCCTTTTAGGTTGCCTACTTATGGGCTATGATTTTATCATGCAATTTATCTCAATGTTTTCAGAGCGCCGCCCCAGGCGATTACTTGGTCGAGCATGGCATTGACGTTGTTAAGGTGCAACTCGTTCGGTTTGAAAACCGTGCCGTTCTCGAAGTCCGTAAACAAGGAAAGCGTCGGATGCACACGCACGTCCGCAATCAGCAATTCGCCCATGATCCCCCGCAGATGTTCAGCAGCACGAGCCCCGCCTGTCGATCCGTAGCTTACGATTCCTCCCGATTTGTTGTTCCATGCTTCCCGGGCAAAGTCGAGCGCATTCTTTAATGCACCCGTAATGCTGTGATTGTATTCTTGTACGATAAATACGAAACCATCTAAACTTGCAAGCTTTCCATTCCAGGCTGCAATCCCCGGTTCCGTGCCGTCGGTTGTGCCCAAGAACGGCAACTTATAATCGGCGATATCCACGATCTCATAATTGGCATCCCCACGTTTGTCCGCGATCCCCTTTACCCAATCTCCTACTTGCGGACTTACGCGTCCTTCGCGTGTGCTTCCTAAAATAATCCCGATATTAAGCTTTGTCATTGTATGTTCCTCCTTGGTTGTTTTTCCAAACCATTTATCCCATAATGCCATGTTTTCGCACCGCCTATATATTGCCCTTATTTGCTCGTTTCTTGCGTGGTTACACCAATAATCGAATTCGATTTCCCGACGGATCGGCAACTAGGAATTCTTCGCCATCTTCCGTTACGAAAGCACCGATCCGATTTAAATTCGCAACGGCTTTCGCTCTGGCCTCGTCGTCCGGATAAACGATAGTATACGATTTAAGGCCAACGCTGTTTTCAGGTGGTTGGGGCGCGCCAACCCCGTTCCATGTATTAAAACCGATATGATGATGATACTTACCGTCGGCGAAGAACAGCGCTTGCCCACCGAAGCGTAAAACAAGCTCAAATCCAAGTCCCTCAAGATAGAATTGTTTGGCTTGGTTCAGATCGGAAACGTGCAAATGGATATGCCCCATCACGGTATCGGAAGGCAAACCGTTCCAAGTCCGTTCTTTAACGCCTGCAAGAAGGTCTCTAAAGTCCAATGGATCCGTAGCCATCGCGATTTCGTTATTGTCCCATGACCACTCCGAAGGATCGCGATCCCGATATACTTCAATCCCGTTTCCATCCGGGTCCGACAAGTACAGCGCCTCGCTTACCAAATGGTTGGCCGAACCGATCGGGATGTTCCGTTCGGAAAGATGCACGACAAACTGCGCAAGATCGGAGCGCGAAGGGAGAAGCAACGCAAAATGATACAATCCGGTCGTTCTTCCTTGCTTGGCTACAACGTCGTCCGGCTGTTCAATCGTTAACAGGACGGTCTTTCCATCGGCCGTTAACTCAGCAAATTTCTCAGTTTGGCTTAATACCCGAAAACCGATAATCTTTTGGTAATATTCCAAAGAACGGTTCAAGTCCGTTACCTTGAGATTTACTTGACCAACGTATGTGATTGGCTTGCGATGAAAATTCATTTTCTACCTCCTTAACAGGACTGCACCGATATCGCTCGCTTTTACGATTTCCATATCACGACCTTGCTATCATGATTATTCACTAACCACCAGCCAGTCTCTGTATGTTATACAGTTAGTTACTTTATGTAAGTAATTTTATTACACATAACCACCGTTAGTCAATATAGTTACGAATAAAAAGTAATTAGATATTTTATATGAAGTATTGTAAGATAATAGAACGAGGCTAAGGAGGGATTCGATTGCATACATGGATTTGTCCCAGTTTTGAAAAAGCCATGCGTTTATTAGCCCAACGATGGACAGGGATGATCATTTATCAGTTGTTGTCCGGTCCGCAGCGTTTTTGCCATATGGAATCGGCCCTCGGCATAAGCGGCAAAGTCCTTTCGGATAGGTTAAAGGATTTAGAAAACGAGGGGATCGTCAAGCGGACGATCTACCCGGAAACGCCCGTTCGAATCGAATATTCATTGACGGATAAGGGTTTAGCTTTCGAACCTATCATGAGGGAAGTCGAACGATGGTCGCAAACCTGGCTGCCCAGCGCCTCCCCGTAAATTCTCCTCCAACGCAAAAAAGCCGACCTCGGGTCGGCTTTTCTGTGTTGCTGATGGGAGCCACCGGGAAGCTAGCGGAAATGACAGCTCTTATTTGTCCGATCAGCCATCAATGTGAATTCTAGCGGAAATGATAGCCGTTAATCGCTCGATAACGGATGGTTTCATGCTATGCGAGGCACAATAAGGTCTCTGACTTCCGCTAGATTCTGTAATACGTTGATTTCGATGAAATAACGTCGCTGATTTCCGTTACGATGAACGACAGAAAATGTATTTGCTTATGCCTCAATCACGGAAATGCCAGCAGACTGGCAAGCCTCCTTTAGCTCGTTTTCGGGCAACCGGTCGGTGATCAGCCTGTGAACTTGGCCCAAACGCGCGAAGGAAAATAATTCTTTAGCCCCGAATTTCGTATGGTCGATCACGATATTCACTTCGGCCGCCTTTGAAATCGCCAGTTTCTTGATTTCCGTCTCATGGGCGTTGGAGTTGCTAAAACCGTGCGAAGCGGTAAGCCCCGTTGCGCCAAGAAACACGCGGTCGAACGCCAGCGAAGCGATCGTCGAAGCCGCGATCGGACCGATGAGCGTTGCCGTCGCCTCCATCGCCATCCCCCCGGCGACGATCGTCGGTATTTTTTTGTCCAGCAGCTCGTGGGCGACGTTTAAGGCGTTCGTAACGACCGTGATATCCATTCTAGGCTTAATCGATCTGGCAATTTCAAATGTCGTTGTGCCGCCGTCGATGAAGATGGAGTCGCCAGGCTGGATCAACGATGCCGCCTTGCGCCCGATCTTGATTTTCTCCTCCACCTGAATGCCGGTACGCACCTTCAATGCCACGTCTTTCCCGATAAAGATCGCTCCGCCGAACGTCCGACGGGCGAAGCCCGCTTGCTCGAGCTTCTCGAGATCCCGGCGAATGGTCATTTCCGTGACGTCGAACAGCAGCTTCAACTCGTTGATTTTGATTTCGCCTTCCGATTCCAGCCGTTCGACGATCTTCTGCTGGCGTTCGTTAAGTTCGTGCAAAGTAAATCCAACTCCTTACTTCATGGGCTACTCTTCTTCGATAACCGGCATCCGTTCGATGCGCGGATCGGTGAAAATATCGTATTCGTCCCGGCTTGTGCTCGAGAACTCCGACACGATCGCCCCTTCATCGCCCGCTTGGAACCAGTGGAGCGTTCCCGGCTCGATCGTATATTGCTGTCCCGGCTCCAATACGATTTCATGATTTACGGTATAGTAAGCTTCGCTTCCCGCCGGAACGACGGCTTGAATGCCGTCCGTCGATCTCCCGTTCACGTAGAGGAACACTTTACCCGCGCGGCAACGGAACGTCTCCGTCTTGCCGGGATCGTCTCCGACCGGAGGATGAAGGTGCTCCGGGCAAGATTGCCTCGGGAACAGGACAAGTTCCTTCGCGCAATAGCGCGAGCTGTTCACGTACGTGATCAGCTCTAGACCTTGCCGTTCAAGATCGTTCAAGCCGAAGCCGGCGACTTCGATCTTGTCTGCCTCTTCGGCGGTCAGGACGATCCCCGCCTTCGCGAACATCTCTTCCGTACGCTGCTTTGCACTCTCGTATTCGCTTCGTTTCATGTCCTGTTCTCCCCCTTCGCATCGTTCGGTCCGCTCCAGACGACTGCACCTTCCCGCGGATTCTCTTCGAACCCGCTTAACAAGTCGCCGGTGCCGTGCTGTCGCCATCCCGCAGCGACCCGTTCGCGCAGCGCTTCCCATGGCACGATGCCGCTGACCGAATCCGGCCTTTCTACGTTGCAAGCGCCCGTTCCTACCGCGCCGATCATCGTTTCCTCCGGCGACAGCCCCTGGGCGAAGCCCGCGAGAAATCCCGCGATCGTGCAATCTCCCGCGCCGGTCGTCCCCGCGACAGACACTTTAAAGCACGGAGCATACAGTTCCCTACCTGCCCATTCATTCTGAAGTCCGGGCGCGTATCGACCGGCCTCGGCCAATCGGACTTCGTCGCTTGTCGTGCGCAAGTATAACCCGTACTCTCCAAGCTTGAGCGCGACAACGGCCGCGCCCATGCCAATCAGTTCATCGGTAAGCTCGCTTAACAATTCAGCATTCATATAAGCGCTTAGCTCGTTACTCGAAAGTGTATCATATTGCTCCCTGCGAAGCATAAACATGATTTCCTCGATGCTCGGCAGGAACAAGTCCACGGATGGCAATACGCGCTTCAAAATATTCCGCCAATCCGCCCGGCCCGCGTCCGAGGCGGGGTCCGGCCTTGCCAGATCGAGCGAAGTCGTCGCGCCCGCCCTTTTCGCCCGTTGCATCAGCAAGGCCAACTCCGTCCCGTCGTCTTCGTACATACGGCGCATGAGCGGCGGATAACCAAAATGAAATAGACCGACTTGCCGCAGCGCCTCGTCGGAGACGTCGTCCGATGCGAACGTATCGTTCGCGCCCGTGCAGTGCAGGAACATCCGATCGATCCCCGGCGGATTGATCACGACGGAGTATGAGCTCGCTTCTCCCGGGGAGACGATCATCCCTTCCGCCAAGGAAGGATCGTGCTGCCGCAAAATGCCGAGAATCGTCTGACCGAACCAGTCGTCCCCGATTTTGCCCATCAACCGGGCCGGTATGCCGAGGCGGAACAGCGCGAGCCCGGTATTAGCGACTGCACCGCCGGTCGCGAGCACGGCCGGGCCGATATCGATCAACTTGCCCGGGACAAATACGTCTTGCAGCGATTCGTGCGTACCGCGCATGGCGGGGATAACGTCCAAGCATATGTGTCCGGCTACCGCTACCGGATAGGGCAGGTTCCAGGTGGTCACGGCCTTAACCTCCGATCACGTTAACGGTTTGCCCCGTGGCGTGGGATTCGAGCGCCGCCGTGAACAAAGCGTGGCTTCCGGCCGCTTCTTCCGGCGTCGCGCAATGGAAAGGCTGCAGCATGCCGTCTTTTCCGTTCGCAACCTCGTCACAGAAAGCCGCCCACATCTGCAGGATGGAATCCGAAAACCCGAATTCGAAAATCCCCCCCGTGATCGTCCCGTATGCCGACTGGTAAGGCACGTCCGCGACATGCCACGCTTGCGAGCCGCCGGGTTCGTAAGGCAAGGACGCGACTTGCTTCGGATTTTTGGTCGAAAATTCCGCGGACAGCTTCGTTCCCTGAATTCGGATAAACCACGTATTGGCGTGACCGGGAGCGATACGTTTCGTGGAAAGTACCATCGGGAAGCTTTGGTCTGCCGTCCGAACGTCACAGGCGAGGATCGCGTTATCCCACGTTTCGCAAGGTGCCATGCCGCCATTGCCGTCGGGACGTTCCTCGACGACTTTGCTCAGCAGCGCCCTGACGTTGCGAGGGTGCCAGCCGTAACGCATCGGCAAATGTAGCACATGAAGTCCAAGATCGCCCATGCAGCCGTATTCGCCATTCGTCGCGATTCTGCGTTTCCAATTGATCGGCTTGCGCGGGTCGAGATCGCTGGAGTGCCAGAAGCCCGCTTCCACCTCGATGATTCGCCCGAACCGCCCTTCGTTAACCCACTTCGTAATCTGCATGGCGCCCGGGAAGAACGGGAATTCCGAGGAAGAACGTACGATAACGTCCGGGCGTGCCTTCATTTCGCTCAAGATTTGACGGTTCGCTTCTTGATCGATACCGAACGGCTTCTCCCCGAGCAGATGCTTGCCTGCCCGAATGATATCGATGTAAATGCGCTCGTGAAGATGATGAGGTACGGCGCAATAGACCGCGTCCACTTCCGGATTTTCGAGCAAGTCTTTGTAGTCAGTATAAACATACTTGACGCTCGGCACCGCCTGCTCGAACCAAGATGTCGCCGAAGCATTCGCGTCGCACGCAGCGATGATGCGAGGTTCGAAGTTCACATCCGACAGATGGCACCAACGTGCCGCCGCGCTCGCGAACTCTTTGCCCATCAGGCCGCATCCGATGACGCCGAATCGGATTATTTTTCTAGCCGCTTCCGTCCCCGCCATATCAGTCGCGCTCCCCTCTCACAATGGCCAACGCCGTCTCGGCGTCTGCGCCTTTATGCACGATTTGCATGAGCGCTTTGGTCATCCGGGCCGGGTTCGGGTGCTGGATCACGTTCCTTCCGTAAACAATACCCGCGGCTCCTTGATTCATAAGCCGGACCGTGCGGTCCATGATTTCTTCGTCGGCAGCGCGGCCGCCTCCCCGAACGAGCACCGGAACGCCGGATGCGACTTCGATGACGCGATGGTACTCGTCCACGTTATCGCAAGGGTCCGCTTTAATGACGTCCGCGCCGAGTTCGGCGGCTTGCCGAACGAGCGGCATGATTTTCTCGATATCTCCGTCGACCATATAGCCGCCGTTCTTATCGTTCGGAAGCATGACAAGCGGCTCAACCATGAGCACCATGCCATACCGTTCGGCTTCGGATTTCAGTTTCATCACGTTCTTCACGCATTGGTAATGAAGATCAGGTTGATCCGGCAAAAGCAGGAGATTCACGCATACGGCAACTGCGTCGAGACGGACCGCGTGTTCGATCGCGTTATCGGCGACTTCGCTGAACAAATATTTCGGAAGCTTAGTACCGTAGATGTTGGCGGCGTCCGTACGCAGCACGAGACCCGGTTTGTGCTTGCCGGGAAGCTCCTGCAAATGCTTGGCCTGGCCAATGCTAAGCTGGATGCAATCCGGATTCGCGTCGACAACCGTCTCGACCGCTTGTTTCATATTTTCGATGGATGCCAGAAAAGAGAACTCGTTAAAAAAACCGTGATCGATCGCAACATCGAAACATTTACCCTCTTCGCTGAACATTCGTTTCATTCGAGCTTTTGCGCTCATCCTCGTCACCTCGGAAATTGTTTTGTTTACAACATTAATGTTCGTTTCAAACATTAGCATAAACGATTAACCGATGGATGTCGAGAAAAAAAGGCAAACCCAACCAAGTAACGCATGTCAGGTTTGCCCAAATTTATATGGCTCGGTTTGTATTCAACCGCGCTGTTCCATGAAATGCAGAATCTCTTCGCGTCTAGGCACGGATATTTGCGCTCCTTCGCGGGTTACGGCGATGGCGGCCGCAGCCGAGGCGAAGCGGAGTGCCTGCTGAACGGGAGCGCCAGATGCGTACTCCGCAGCGAAAGCACCGATGAATGTATCGCCGGCGGCAGTCGTGTCGACCGGCTCAACCCGGAACGCAGGCGTCCAGAACTCTTCTTCTCCGTGCGCGACCCACAAAGAGCCTTGGCTGCCCAAAGTAACGAGCACGTTGTTAACGCCACGAACGATTAACATTCCCGCGGCAGCCCGAGCATCGGCTAAGTCCCTTACGCGCTGCCCGCTAATCGCTTCCAACTCCGTTTCATTCACGACCAGAATCGGGATTAACGGGAACGCCTCTTCCTCTATATGCATGGCAGGCGCGGCATTCATGATGACGGGAATGCCCCGTTTCCGGGCAGATTCCAGCACATGCCAATTCACCGGCCATGGAATTTCGTTCTGGAGCATGATCATCGCCGCTTCTCCCCATATCCATTCCGGAATATCGGAAGGCGACAGGCGGCCATTTGCCCCGGCTGCTAAGACGATATGATTTTCGGCATGCGCATCCACGGTAATAAATGCCGTACCCGTATCCCCTTCCGTCGGATGAACGGTCTCGGTCCGGATACCGTCAGCCTGAAGCGCGCTTAGCAACGCTTCTCCGTACGAATCGTCGCCTACCGCTCCGATCATCCAGACGGAACCGCCGCTTCGCGCGGCGGCCACGGCTTGATTCGCTCCTTTCCCCCCGGGAAAGAGCTTCCGAGATAAACTTTGGATCGTCTCTCCCGGCTTAGGAAGAGCGGAAACCTGATAGACGACATCCATATTCAAGCTTCCAATAGAGAAAACATTGGTCATTATCGTCACCTGATCCTTAAAAGTGTACGCCCCTGCGCAGAGGCATCTTACGGTAAAGCGAACTCTTTTGAATATCGTACACTATTAGGATAGACGATTCGTTTGACTAAGGAAAGCAAGCAGCCCACCCCTGCACCACCGAGCTTAGCGGACCTGACAGCACTTAATTGTCCGATTATCCGCTGATTGAAATTCTTACGGACGTGACAGCCGCTAATCGTGCAAAAATGGCCAAATCTATGCTTTTTCAGACAAATAAGCGCTCTGGTGTCCGCAAGATCCCGGAAAACGCTGATTTCATAGAAATAACGGCGCGGACGTCCGTTAGCCATGCGAGCATGGACATACTAGCATCGGCGGACACGGGAAGAACGTACCCGAGCCAGTCGTCGGGCGGCTTTCCCTCGCCGACGATCTTCTAAGAAATGCAGATGTGAACGCAAATAATCCAAGAAGAAGGGGACAGAGACATCCTCGACATCGCCGGTATATTTCCCATTCGTTCGCCCCAGTGGGTCCCCCAAATTAAGCATTTATTAAGATTTTTCAAGCCTTCTTGTTAAGAAGATTAGCCTATACTCAACATGGACAGTCTTCTATTGATCGCTGTATGAACAACCCTCGTATAAAGAGGCGTATGAAGGAGGAACCATGAACAAAAGCTCGATTCTGATGGTCGACGACGAAGCGGAGATCATCAAGCTAATGAGTCTTTATCTAAAGAACGAAGGTTATCGGCTCCTGCAAGCCTCCAACGGCTTGGAGGCGCTCGACATCCTGCAGGCCCAGCAGGTCGATTTGATCGTTCTCGACCTTATGATGCCGAAGATGGACGGACTTGAGGCGTGCATGAAAATACGGGAGACGAACCACATTCCCATTATCATGCTGTCGGCCAAAAGCCAGGATATCGATAAAATATCCGGATTGAGTGTCGGAGCCGACGATTACGTCACCAAGCCGTTCAACCCGCTGGAACTGGTCGCTCGCATCAAGTCGCAGTTGCGGCGGGTGAACCGTTTCGGAGCCGCGCCGGCTAACGCGAACGAGATCCAGATCGATAACGTAGTCGTTAACATCGCCTCCCATACGGTCACGGTGGATCAGCGGGAGGTCAAGCTTACGCCTCGGGAATTTGCGCTTCTCCGCCTTCTGGCGGTCAACCGCGGCGTGGTGCCCAGCATGGATCGAATCTACGAGGAAGTCTGGAACGAGCCGTTCATGGAATCAAAGAACAGCGTGATGGTGCATATCCGCAAGCTCCGCGAGAAGATCGAAACGAACCCCCGGGAACCCCGAATTATTAAAACGGTATGGGGAATCGGCTACAAAATCGAAACATTCTGAGATAAGAGGTGAGAAAAATCCGATATTCTTGGCGGTATACGATTCGTTGGCGCCTGCTGCTGATTATTCTTTCCAGTCTAGGCCTGACGGCGGTTACGATCCTGGTCGGCTACTTCCTGACGGAGATGCTCGTCCAAATTCCAGTCGCGAACATCCCGTTTGTATGGATCATCGAAAACTACGGTTCGAATCGCGCCATGATCGTCGCGGGTACCGTCATCTTTCCGTTCGCCTTCTTCCCGGCCAGCGCCTTTCTGGTGCAGGATCTGCAGAAGCTCGACGCAGGATTGCAGGAAATCGCGAACGGACGATTCGAACATCAAGCGGCGGTAAAGGGCAAGAATGAGCTAAGCGCGATCGCGGATAGTATGAACAAGCTGAGCGTCGAGTGGGACCATGAGCTCCGGGAGATTACGCGCGGCCTGGAGGAAATCGCCAAAGGGAATTTCAATTATCAGATTCCGAAAGTCTCCGGCAGTAGGCTGGGGGAAGTGGCCTTCAGCATCAACCGGATGAGCGGGCAGTTAAAGTCTTCGATCGACGAGGAGCGCAGAGCGGAGAAAACGAAGAACGATCTAATCACGGGCGTATCGCACGATCTGCGGACGCCGCTTACATCCATTCTGGGCTTTCTCGAAGTGATCGAGGAGGATCGTTATCAAGATGAGACCGAATTGCGCTACTACGTCAATATCGCCTATGAGAAATCGCTGGCTTTGCGGAAATTGATCGACCAATTGTTCGAATATACCCGCATCAACAACGGCATCCCCCTCGATCTGAGCGAGCTCGATCTCGTCGGGCTCATTCGGCAGTTAGTCGAAGAGTTCGTGCCGGTGTTGGAACAGGCGGGCATGGAATGCCGGCTAAACGTGCACGAGGGCGACTTCACCATGCTCGCGGACGGCGGGCTGTTAGTACGGGGGTATGAAAATCTGCTCTCCAACGCCATCCGTTACGGTCATACCGGCAAATATATCGACATCGACTTCTTCATTGACGGCAAGGAGATGGTGGTCCGGCTGCAAAACTACGGAGAGCCGATCCCTGAACTTGAACTGCCGTTTATCTTCGACCGGTTCTATCGGGTCGAACGTTCCAGATCCAAGGAGACCGGCGGAACCGGACTCGGTTTGGCCATCACGAAAAGCATCCTCGAAATACAAGGTGGAAGCATTAACGCACAGAGCAGCAAGAAAGCCACGTCCTTCGAAACCCGTTTTCCGATTCGCGAGAAAGCCGAGACGGCGGCCGAATAAGCGGAAGGCCGCCGTCTCGGGCTGTCTCCCATACTAATCGGCATGCCAAGCTCCGCCTTTCCCGGTCTCCCCCGGGTCCGATACACGCCGCGCTTTTCCCACCTCGCGTAACGAAGAATTTCCGAAGAAGATCCAGGAGAAGGGGAAATATCTCGCAGCCAACCCTACCGTCAGCCAGGAGCAGCCCAACACAATTAGAAATTTTCCCGCATACCACGCATGAATAAGCATGGAGTTGCCGGTTGACGGCGGATGGCTCTCATAGACAACAAGGAAGAACGGATGGATCAAATAGATTCCGAAGGAAAGCGAGCCGAGAAGACTCAACATCCTTAACGCTCTCTTGGAGAGACGGCGGTGGATGAAAAAAGCGATTTGAATCAGAACGACGACGCCGAGATACGTGTGGGCATTCCATAAAAAGTCGTACAAAAGCGTATTGTAACGCGTCCCGTACATGCGCTGCTGATAATAAACGAACACGTGACTCAACGCCGCGGCCAGCCACCCTCCCCATATCAGCACCCAGAACGCAACCCTCGCCTTCGTCGCATTGTCGCGACTGGCGACGATCCAACCCTTGATTCTCGGAAAACAGCTTCCCAGGTACGCCCCTAGCAAGTAATAAGCGACGTACGAGAGCATCCAACTGCCCGGATGGGTCACATGCCAGTCGTATTTATTGAGCAGAACAAAGCCGTATTCAAGAGCCAGTCCGAGCGGAATACACCATTTCAGCAACCCTGGAACCTTCTTCAGAGTCCAGAGGGCCAGCGGGAAGAACAAATAAAACTGAACGTTGACGAAAACGAAATAAAGATGGAAAAACGCCTTGCCGACAAGCGCCTTCCTGCCGAACTGGCCAATCGCCTCCGCCAACGAAAGATCGTAATGGTTCAATTCGTAAGCCACGAGATAATAAAAAACCGAGAAGAGGAAGTACGGAAGCAAGATGAACTTCAACCTTCTGCCGTAGAAGCGGCCGATTCGGCCGCCGGTCAACGGCGCCTCGTAGTAATTATAAAACAAAACAAAGCTACTCAAAAAAATAAACGTAGGGGTGCCGTACCTCATGAATGTATTCAGAAAATTGTATACCAGGTAATAGTTCGACTCTTTCATCTCTGCGATAGCATTGGAAGTCGAATGAACGCAGAGGACTGCAATGATGCAAAGCGCCCTGACGATCTGCAACGGGGCGAGATTCTCTCTGCGCAAGGGCGCGGCGGTGTCGTTCAATCCAATAGGCCTCCCTTTATCTTAGGCCGGATCGCTATCGAAACGATATCCCAGCCCGTTCACCATTATATCGCGGAGCAGCATATACTGGTCCCCGTTTGTCAGACGGCTGCGGTTGGAGATCGTATCCAACGTCTCGTTCGTGATCCAGCCGTGCGAGATCAGTTCATCCAGAGCGTTCTCGGACGTGAGCTCGTCGTCTTCCTGCGCGGCCTTGGCAAATATGAAGGCAGCATCGTCCAGGGACAACGACATTTTGGCGGCAGCGTCATAATCGGTCAATACGCCGGACAGATCGCCGTGGAACAAATCCGAGTGCAGGTTCCTGACAGTGCTGACAGAATTGTAAAACCGTTGCAAGTTCGTGGGGCTGTCCAGCTTCCAATCGTTCTTGAGGCCCCCCGAGACGAACAGGGTGCTGGCGGCGAACAACAGTCCTTTGTACTGCTCATGCTTCATATAGCTCGGAGTCGGCAGCTTTTGGGCCGTCAGTTCTACGCCTTGCTCGACCAGCGTGCCTTGTAGTTCGACAATTGCCTCCTTCGAACGCGATAAATCGGCGAAGCTGATCTTGCGGTCTAGCGCGATTTTGACCGCTGCTCCGGCCGCCTGCCCCGTCGCAATGCCGAGCGGGACGACTCTGGCACTTCCGTGCGGGATCGAGTCGTAGCTCGCCGAACGCCCGACGACCAGCAGACCGTCCGTTCCGGCAGGAACGAGACAGCGGAAAGGAATCCCGTACTGCTTGGGGTTCATAAGAACCGTGCCGACAACTCCGTCGTTCGTGCTTTGAATATCGACGGGATAGGAGCCGTAAGCGATGTCGTCCCAGTGCGTGCGGTCCTCCATGACATCGGCCGTCGTGAGCCGATACTCTCCGATCAGATGCCGGGATTCCCGGGTGTACAGTTCCTCGGCCGTTCCGGCATATTGCAAATCCTTCATCTCCGGAAACTTCTTTCGAAGGAAATCCGCAATCAACGGAGCCTCCTTCTTGGCGTCCTTCAGCCCCCGTTCGACCGACTCGGGATCGCGGGGATCGACTCCGAACAACTGCATGGCGTTGATGAGGACGGTTCCGTCGTTTTGCCTGCCGATATTCAATCCGCGAAGCTTGATTCGCTTGGGATCGCTCGATTGATACTCCCTCGCTTCGTTGTATCCCCAGATGCTCCTCTCGTCCGACCCCGATCCGGCGTGTTTCCTCATCTTTTTCCATATCGAGTCGGTCACGCCGCTCATCCGAATGACCAACGTGGACACCATCAGGCTTGTCTTATCGCCAACGTCTTCCCTGCCGACAGTGTAGTCCGAGCCTGCCATCGCATAGATGTCCCCATCTTGCGTGGCGTCGATGACGGCGCCGGAACGGACGGCGAGGACAGCGCCGTCCGACTTGGTCAGTTCCATTCCCGTTACTTGAATTCTACCGTTGCGGTTCTCCGCGAACGGCTTCCAGTCCTGAAGACCCATCATCAGATCGATGTTTGGCTCGACCTTCACCATATCGTAAAATGCGTTAGCGCCGGTGATCGTGTCGAACGAGCTTCCCTCTATCTTGTCGTACCACTCCTGGAACAATCCTTTATTCAGAAAAGAGCTTTGGCTCCCGGGAATTCTATTCAAATCCAGTGAATTCAGTCCGCCTTCCGTCAGCAGACCGCCAAGCATGCCGCGGCCTCTGCCGTCGACAAGAAGCACGTGCAGGCCGTTGCGCGCGGCGGAAATTGCAGCGGCAATCCCTTCGGGATCGGTACCCGCGACAATCAAGTCGTAATCGGGGTCGATCCGATACGCCGATTCGACGGCTTTCTGAGTCTTGACTACAGAAGGATCATCCTTACGCTTGTCGGATAAAGAGGGACTGCAACCCGCGGCAAGCAGTCCAAAAAGAAGAAGAATGGCTATTCCGGTCGTCGTAATGCGTCTTGCAAACAAGTTTTTCATCGATGGTATCCGTCCTTAGAAGTAGAGTTATGCTTGCATCGTTGAAGGAAATCCGTAGTTGCCGTCAACGAGGTCAAGTATAGCCAACAGTTCTTATGAACCGGTGCACCGACTTCTTCCCGATTTCTTAACTTTTGCTGAAAAAATAATAACGATTCCAGCTTCGAGAAATGCTTTATCCTTTTATATCCTCCATAATGTTGGTGACATAGTGTCTGTTGTCGGCAATGTGGGCAAATTTGTGCAATATTTGAAGACAATAATTTTCCTACACAAAAGTGAAAAAGCCTGACGAATCAGGCTTCCCTTGTCGACGATATATGGGCACAAATACGATGTGATATTTGCAGTTCCATTTTGTATGCGCTAAACCGCTCTTATCCCAGACGAACTAGAAAGGCATAGAAAAAGCCGACCGTCTGGTCGGCTTTCACAATTATGGAGGTGAGAATCGAGCTTCTGCCCGAAGACAACACCCGAGAATTTTACCGTAGATATGGTGAATCATTCGTATTCCTTTAGGCAACTTGTTGACATCATTGAAACACAATGCAACGTGATTCAATCCCAATAACGTCACTTAGCTTTTTCAGCCAATATACGCTTGGCCTCTCTAAGATCGATTTTGGCATGATGCCCGTGTTTCTCCAGAAGATGCAATAGATTCGATCCGTTTAACAGCGTCAACGGTTTATCTTTTACAAACTCGTAAGCATCAGGTCCGTAGTCGGCGGTGGAAACGAGAATTCCTTTGGTGGCTCCTTCATTGACGACTGTCCCGTATAAATCCCGAACGGCTGAAAGGCCCACAGTATTGGTATATCTTTTCGCTTGTATGACAATCTTGCCCCCTCTAATGGGGTCGGGATCAAATGCTACAGCGTCAACGCCGCCGTCTCTGCTGGCTTGCGTTACCTTGACTTCGCCGCCGTGAGTCTGAAATTCTTTCTCGAAAACCTCTCGAATCAAATGTTCGAAATCCTCCCAGTCCAGCGCTGCCAAGTTCGTCGTATCGTCCAGTTGATTGGCTACATCATAACTTTCAACGAATCTCTTATCCGTTTTGTTGATCTGCAGGATCGGCTTCACCGGAGTTAGCGCGCTAAGCTTGCTTCCTGCCACTCCCTTTAAGCTTTTAAAGCAGATTTTGGGATCAACATTTGCCAGATCGATTTCTAAAAATTCGTTTTTCTTAACTTGAATTGATAGGATACAGTTATTTTCTTCCTTGCCCGTTGCCCGATTCATTGCGCTAACCCAACCATTAATCGAGATAGCATCAATTGCGTTAGCTGCATCCGCCTCAATCAGTTCATGTATCGTTCGCAAGGTGATTTTGTACATAGATTCATCAAACATTTTCAAAATCTGATTTTCCGAGAGAGGAGTTTCCTTTAATTCCTTTCTCGTAGCAACGTATTTGACATCCTTCAAAGTCGGGAAACACTCAAGCGACGGCAACTGGTATTCAACGATTAGTATTCTAGTTTCCGGATTATATTCTATTTCAAAGCTCTTGGGAAAGGCTTCCGGGTACGCCGAGTTCTCCAAGACCATCTCGCAATACTGAACGACGTAATCCTCATTAAGATTGAAGTACGCTTCCTTCATTTCGTCGATCTTTTTATTGTATTGATCCTGTTCTTTCACGAATCTGTCTTTGTTATTATCCCATTCACTCAGAAGAAGCTGCCACTCTTGAACACTTTTTTCATTTTCTTGGTCGATCATAAGATTGTAACGATCAATTTCCGACTTTTCATTCTCCCAATTTCCTACCGACTCCAGGTATTTTAATTCTGAAAACCTGATTTTTTGTTCCTTTCTTGATTTGAAGATTTTATCCAGGATAGAGAAGGACGGCTCCATTCTGATTGGCTGTTGCGGATACTCCTTCTTGGCTTGCGGAGTCGGTTTCGATGGAGATTTTTCCGCATATTTCTCGTTTTTCTTTAAAATATCCCAATTGGCTGTATCGTCAATGGACAAAGTCTGGATCAATATATTCTCAATAACATGGATCGCTTCCTGCGCATCTTCTGTTAATCGATTTGCTTCTTCTATGCTTGCTTCCTTTTCTTCAGCTATTCTCTGCTTGGACTGAACCGCATACCACTTCTCAGACCATTTCTGTATTTGCAATTGTACTTTATTATTGAGAATGTCCATCTCTGGCGCAGAAATGACCTTATGCTCTTTCAAACCATTGTGATAAAGTTCTAAAGAATATTTCAATATTCGGGTACCTTGTACATTCCAATGCGCTTGGGTGTTGCCTGCTCTAACAAGATCGCCTTTCATATATGCCCCTCCAATCCTTTGTTGAAATACCAATATTACAATTTTCTACATGAATCATACTTTTCCTCTTAAAATCCCCAATTTTGAGTCGGTCGACTGAACGGTGTTCGGACAGATTAGTTTTGGGCATATAAACGTGCAAAATCCACAACCGAAGGTTGTGGATTTGCTTGAGGAGGCGAGGGAAGCGAGCCCTTAGCGCAGATTTTTTACTCATTGAGCAGTCTCAATCGATCAAGTGTTATGATCCTTTCGAAAGCATCTAATTGCTCTTGCTCTGTAAACCCAGGTATGTTAATTAAAACATCGCTATTAGGGTAACAATACTTCGAATTATTCGGGTTATACATTTTTTGAGATTTCCATAGCAAGAGCTAAAAATTCTTTATTTTTCATCTTCCCATTAGCTCTTTTTAGTATTAATTGTTCTTCAAGAGCAGTGAGATGCATTCCTTCAATCGAAAGAGAAGCTTTAGCATTTAACAATGCATGGAGTCTCTTTTCATGAGTATATTTTTTCACAAGCGGCACCTTTTTCTTGTTTCGGCTTGCAATATTTATATTCATTAAGCTTGTCCACCTTTCTTGTGATGGATACTCTCATATATCAAATTATAACAAAAAAACATTGAGAGGGAACGATTATGAAGTCCTGCTAGAAAAAGTACGCCTCCAACCGACAGGCACTCTTATTTATTTGTAGATAATCTCGCCCACCTCGTTCTGCAGTGCCGTATACCTGGCCGGTGAGTGCCCCATGAATCGTTTGAATTCCTTGATGAAATGCGCCTGATCATAGTACCGATCGTTAAAATGCCCTTCTTGCAGGTAGCCGCGCTTGTCTCGGAGCATCGCCTGATAACACGATTGAAACCGAACGATCGAGGCGAACGTCTTGGGGCTGATACCCAGCCGCTCCGCAAACTTGGCGCGAAGCCATCGCTCGCTTAGGCCCGTCTCGCGCGACAGCGCCGCCATCGAGACCAGGCCGCGCGAGTTCATGATCGTGGTCGCGCCATGTTCGAACGTCGCGTCCCTCTCCGTCCGGGCAAGCAGCCCGGTCAGGTACTCTTGAATCAAAGCTGCCTTTTGCGCCGGATTCGATGCCAAATAAATCCGCTCTTCTAGGATACGGGCGGCCGGTGCGCCGATAAGCTCGCCAATCGGCACAATCGCATTGCGCAATTCGTGTTGCGGAACGGAGAGCAGCCGATAGGCGGCGGCGGGATGGAGTTCGATACTGATGCAGCCGAACGGCTTGTCCCGATCGAAACCGGCGATCATCGGGCAGTCGGATACCCCTTCGACGAACAGCCGGTGTTTCGGCATCCAAAATGCATGCTCGCCGATCCGGGCTGTAGCAAGCTGCCCCTTATAGTACAAGAGCAACTTTACGGAGCCGTTGGGCGCGACGATCTGCATCTCGTCTTCGGTAAGCCCGCCTTCGCTCTCAAACACCCAGATGTCTCTAATGTATTCTTTCAGAATAAGGCGCGGCAAGATGCGCCCGATAGCAAGGTTGCCCAGGAGTCCCACCTCCGAGAATACTTTGCGAATATCTCATTTCGAGTTCGGACAGCTTTTCGACGCTAATGTATCACATCATCCATTGTTTGAACAAGTGCGCATGGACACAGAACTTCCGATTCGTACAATACAGATTGTCCCTATTGATATACGATGCACATACTGTGATAAGCTAAACAAAAATACTATTGAGGTGATCGAAGTGGCATTAACATCAACCCACATTTTTGTGAACTTGCATGTGAAGGACGTGAAAAAAACGATGGCGTTCTTCACGGAGCTCGGCTTCGAGTTCAACATGCAATTTACGGACGAAGAAAAAGCGGCTTGTCTCGTGATCGGCGACAACATGTTTGCCATGTTGCTGACGGAAGATTACTTCAAGTCGTTTACGAAAAAGGAAATCGTCGACACCGGCAAATATTCCGAGTTGACCATCGCGTTGTCCGCCGAAAGCCGGGAGAAGGTCGATGAAATCGTCAACAATGCGGTATCCGCCGGAGGAAAATTATACTGCGAACCGGTAGATCACGGATTCATGTATCAGTGGGGCTTCCAAGACCTGGACGGCCACATTTGGGAAATCGCGTTCATGGACATGAATGCGTTCGAAGGTCAGAGCCAAGCGTAATCCTCCCTCCCTAAGCGGGCAAAGTTACAGCAAAGAGGCACTTAGCGATCTGCTAAGTGCCTCTTGTCTTTTACATCAGATCGGACTTCTTCAACAATTGCTGCAGCATGACAGCAACTTCCGCTCTGGTGACGCTCGCCTTCACCGCAAATTCCCTAAAGAATGGAACCGAGCAAGCTGGTTAAGCTAACAGATACAAATCGGAAAACATGAGCAGGGCATTGCAGTTCCTGTGACGTTGAGGGGGCAGGCTGATGTCCAACAGGTTCAAGCGGATGTTATCCAAAGACCGTGCGCCAAGGGCAGATCACCTGCGTTTGGATGACGAATTGTCGGGGCAGAAAGTGAGTGCCTCCCTTAACCATAACGAGGAACGACTAAGGGACATTTTTCGCAACTGTTCGGATGTTCGTTTGCGTCCTCTCCATCTCGGAGAGGGAACGAGAGCGCTAGTGATCTTTGTCGATGGATTGGTGGACGCGAAGGGGCTGGAAGAAGTTCTGCTGCTGCCTCTCATGGCCAGGGGACAACATTATGGGGAGCACCCGCAATCATCCATCAAAGAGTTGTTCGATCTGCAGGCCGTCGCCGCTCGGCAAACCGAGCTGACCGGGGATCTATCCGAGCTCGTAAGGGGAATTCTGGGCGGGCAAGTCGCCTTACTCGCCGAAGGAGAGGAACAAGCTCTGCTCGGCAATATGAGCGATCCGGAGAAGCGGCCCATCGGGGAGCCTGGGACGGAATCCGTCGTGCGCGGGCCTAGAGAAGGCCTTACGGAATCGCTCATGACCAATATCAGCTTAATACGCCGTAGAATACGCAGCCCGAAGTTGAAATTCGAGCGGACCACAATTGGCGAGCTGTCTCAAACTCGGACTTCCATTGCCTACATAGAAGGAATCGTGAAGCCTGAGATAGTGGATGAGGTGCGCAGGAGGCTGGACCGTATACGAACCGATGCCATTCTGGACTCGGGATATATTGAGGAATTTATCGAGGATACTCCGCACTCTCCGTTCCCTTCGGTGCAGAACACAGAGCGTCCGGATGTCGTAATTGCCGGGTTGCTGGAAGGCAGAGTCGCGATTATTGTAGACGGCACGCCCTTCGTCCTGATCGTTCCCCTGACTATCTGGTCTGCGCTTCATGCGGCGGAAGATTACTATGAACATTTTATCTATACCAGCGCGATCCGCATGTTGCGCTTTTTTCTGCTCAGCGTTTCCTTCCTGCTTCCGTCTTTTTATGTCGCGATTACGACTTTCCATCCCCAGCTCATCCCGGAAGCCCTGCTGCTGACGATCGCTGCCGCCCGTGAGAACGTTCCGTTCCCTGCCGTCGTCGAAGCGTTCTTAATGGAGGTTGTTTTTGAGGCACTGCGAGAAGCGGGGATTCGTCTGCCCAAGCCGGTCGGCTCGGCGGTAAGTATGGTGGGAGGATTGGTCATTGGAGAATCCGCGGTACATGCCGGGGTGGTATCAGCGCCGACAGTCATTGTCGTGGCATTTACCGGCATCGCCTCCTTCTCCCTGCCGCGATACAATTTGGGACTCGCTTTCCGACTGCTGCGCTTTCCGCTATTGCTACTGGCAGGCAGCTTGGGCATTTACGGAATGGGCTTCGGTGTGATCGCGCTTATCGTCCACTTGGTCAATCTTCAATCGTTCGGAGTACCTTACTTAGCGCCCGTCACACCAAGGCTCTCCGGCAACCTGAAGGATATCTTCATTCGCATGCCCCGTTGGGCGATGAATGAACGACCGGCTTTCTTGGTTGGCGAGAATGACACGCGTACCCCGAAAGGGCAAAATCCTGCCAATAACAAAGGGGCCGACAATGAATAGGGAATGAAAATTTGCTATGAGGGAGAGCCATCGATGCGTATATCCGGCAGACAGTTATTCTGGCTCGTATTCAGTATCGAGATTATGCTGGCGATGCTTTATTCCGTATCGGCTACAGTAACCGCTGCCGGGCAAGATACCTGGATATCGATGCTGCTTGCCGGGCTGATCGGCCTTGGCATCGTACTCCTCATCGTAAAGCTGAGCATGCGGTATCCCCAGCAAACGTTCGTACAGTACAGCCAAACCATAATGGGAAAATGGGCGGGCAGGCTGCTCATCGTCCCTTATTTTATCATGTGGATTTTCTTGAACAGCATGGTTTTGCGCAATTCCGCCGATTTCGTCTATTTGGCCTTGTTCACGAAGACCCCGTTGTACGTCATTATGGTCACCCTGATGATTCTGGTCGTCTATGTCGTCTTCACGGGAGGGCTGACGGGCATTGCGCGCTGCGGGGAACTGATGGGTCCGATCATTCTGGTGGTGATCTTGGGCACTTGCTTGCTGAGCATCAATCATCTGAATTGGCATCTACTGACTCCCGTGTTCTGGGACAGCGGAGGGACGGGCATCCTCAAGGGTACTCTTCCGGCTGCGGCCTTCTATGGCGACGTGATTATGTTTTCGATGGTTTTCGCGTTTATGTCCAATCCGAAGCAGGCGCTCTCCAGGACGATGTGGGGGATAGCGCTGTCTTCCGTGCTGGTCTTGTTCGGCGCGGCGTTAGTGATTATGACCTTCGGTCCGGAGCTGCCTGCTCGGATGTGGGCGCCCTTCTTCGGGATGACCCGCTTTATTTCGGTGCTTGGCTTCATCCAGAATGTCGATATTTTTGTCGTCGTCATCTGGTTGTTCTCGGCTTTCATCAAGCTGTCACTCTTCCTTTTCGTCACCGTGTACGGTACCGCCCAATGGCTCAACCTCAAAAATTGGCGAAGCTTGATTTGGGTGCTTGCGCCTCTTATTTTGATATTCGCGCTGCTGCCGCAAAACGCGACGGCGCCGATTAAAGATTATGTCCAGCAATTTTGGCTTCCGTATGTCATCCCGATTAACGTGATCGGCATCCCGCTGTTATTGTGGGGGGTATCGATGATGCGCGGCAAAAGCTCGCAGAGGAAGGAGAGGCCGGAATGAGCGTAAGATGGCGACGAACGAGCCTTATTGTTCTTCTTCTGCTGCTAATGACTGGCTGCTGGGATCGTAGGGAGCTGAACGAGCAGGCGCTTATTTTTGCCTGGGGGATGGATTTGAATGACGACGGCAGCTACCAGGCCACAGCCCAATTCGCCATTCCGCACAAGATGGGGTCCAATAGCGGAGGAGCGGGGAGAGCTTTCTTCACGATTTCCGGGAATGGAGGCAGCATTTACGAGGCGGCCAAGGATATTCAGTTGAAAGTTTCCCGGGCATGGTTTGCCGGACATCGCCGCGCAATCCTAATCGGTGAACGGCTCGCCAAGAGCGGGCTGGCTCCAATACTCGATGAATACAGCCGCAACCCGATCGTTCGCCTTCGTACCGACATACTTGTGGTCAAGGGAATCTCCGTCGCGGATTTTCTTGCCCTGTCCTATCCGTTGGAGCAGCTTTCGGCGAGCGCTTTCTTTCGAATTCATCAAGCATCGGATTTGAATCCCGATCTGACCATGCGCGACTTCTTAATGGCCCATGCAAGCGAGGAGGACTGTCCGGTGCTGCCGGTCGTCACGGCTCAGGCTAAGCCTCTATCCGATGAGGATAAGCAGTCGGGGGCCGGGTTAAGGTTATGGGGCACCGCCATATTCGACAAGGACGCCCGGCTCGTGGGCAATTTACCGCAAAAGAAGGCGCATACTGTCTATTGGATTAAAGGGCAGCTTGGCTCTACGATCCGCCCCGTCAAAATTCCCGGAGAAGAGAACGAAATCATTACGGAGTTGAATCGTTTGTCCGCCAAGATTAAGACGACCGTGGAGAATGGCGATATCCTCATTGGGATTCAATTAGGCGGTTACGGTATTCTAAGAGAAAACAACACGCAGCTGGATCTCTCTCGATCGCAGAAAATTATAATGGTTCAGAACTATTTAAACGAACAGACTGCAGACGAAGTAAAGGGAGTCATTCAGGAAATTCAAGCGCTTGGTACGGACGTGCTCGGTTTCGGCTTAGCCGTACACCGCCAGCATCCGCAAGAATGGAGAACCTTGAAGAAGGATTGGCCCCGGCATTTTCGGAAAGCCCGGGTTGAAGTCGAGGTCAAAGCCAGATTAGAGGAAACCGGGATGACAGGGTCTTCGCTGGTGCTGAAAAAGAATGAGCTTCGACCATAGAAAAGAGGACGATTGCGCCATTCCTTAACGAGGGGTGGGCGGACCGTATCCGCTCGTGCCGAATAGTTTGCTGGAAACGGCCGATATGAGAAGCATCTGCTCCATAAATTGCTCCTGCGACGTGCTCATTTCACCGGCCAGCCATTTGCGAATAATATGAATCGAGCCGCCGATCGTCCACTCCACATAAAAATCGAAATCCACCGGAGACTTCACGCCCCCGTTGATTTCCGCTTTACGAAGGATTTGCTTCAGACGGACATGCAGTTGCCCCTCGAATCGATCTTTATATTCCGGCAAAGCCCCCGAAAGCAATAGGCGATAGAACTTCATGTTACGGCGAATATGGTAAAGGCTTTTGCGAAAATAGATTTCCAATGCAGCCATTAACCGTTCCATTTCCTTCAAGGGCTTGATATATTCGACGATAGCAAAATACTCATTGAACTTCTCTTCCACGATTTCTTCTATGAGCTCATCTTTCGAGGAATAGTGACTGTAAAAAGTAACCCGATTGATGCCCGCCTTCTTCGCAATATCCGTCACGCTGACCTCGACATAGGGCTTCTCGTTCACCAGATCCAAGAGCGCCGCGTGCAGCAACGTTCTCGTGCGCGCGGCCCGCGTATCCGGACTTTCTTGATGGCTCATCGATAGCGACTCCTTTACACCGTTCGAACCGGGCTTAAATTAGTTGTAGTATATCACTACACATCCGGAGAAACTGTCGTTTGAATCACATTTCATTTTTGATACGATGAGCAGGAGGTACGCTGTACAACCATCACGTATAAGAATGAGGTGCACAGACATGGCTGCGAACAAAACCTTTCTGATCACGGGAGCCGCTACCGGACTAGGACGAGCATTAGCCATTAAGCTTGCCGAGCAAGGCTACAAGCTCTCCCTTGTAGACTTCAACGAGGAAGCCGGCAAGGAAACGTTGGCACTTGTCCAGGAGAAAAATGCGGAGGCTATCTTCGTCAAAGCCGACGTATCGAACGAAGAAGAAGTTAAAAACTATGTCGAGGAAACGGTACGAGCATTCGGCACGATCGACTATTTTGCCAACAATGCGGGAATCATGGTTCCGTTGCGTCTGCTTCACGAATATGACAGCAGCGAATATGATCACGTCACGAACGTGAACCTGAAGGGTGCGTTCCTGGGTCTCAAATATGTCATTCCGGTCATGCTGCAGAACGGCGGAGGCAATATCGTCAACACCGTCTCTTCCAACAGCTTCAAGCCGACCGCCTACAACGGCCTCTATTCCGCGACCAAGCACGCCTTGGCCGCGCTCACGAAGTCGATCGGACAAGACTATCAGGATCTGAACATCCGTGCCGTAGGCGTCGCTCCGAATACGATGATCACGAACATCGCGGCCAATGCGGTGCACACGTTGACGGAAGAACGGATGGCGAAGCTCGGCGCTTCTACCGGGCCTAACATTCCGGCAACGCCGGAGGCGATCGCGGACGTTGTGATCTTCGCCGCGACTACGGGCGCCGATATGCTGAACGGCACGGTCGTGAATTGCGCAGGCGGCCAGATTTTCCAATAACCTTGTCAGCCCTTTTTGGGTAGAGAGCTTGCCACTGCTCACATGCGTCGGAATCAACTTACTAAAAACAAAAGACTAGCTCATTACCCATCATAAAAACTCTGACCTCGTGCGCGTGCGGTCAGAGTTTTATTGGTATCCGTTTATTTGTTGCTTTCAATCAGTAAATTAACGATAATATCCAACTGTTGTTCTACTGAAATCGGATCGCTAGGAAGGAATTGATTAAAATCGATATTGTAGATCCTTCCCGATTTCCATGCTGGCGAATTTCGAAGAAGCTTCTCCACTTCCTTCATTTTCTCCTCTGCTCCTTCATTCACAGCTAGAAATAACCGATCGC
>NZ_VNJJ01000007.1:64041-121634 GCF_007786475.1 Cohnella terricola
AATTGATTAAAATCGATATTGTAGATCCTTCCCGATTTCCATGCTGGCGAATTTCGAAGAAGCTTCTCCACTTCCTTCATTTTCTCCTCTGCTCCTTCATTCACAGCTAGAAATAACCGATCGCCTATGAAATCGGGAATCGCCTCGGCAGATATTTCCCACGTTTCCCCATTAATGACGTCCGTCTTAACCTTATCGGTTGGCTTCAAACCCAGATACTTGTAAATAATGTTGCCTCCCATATTGGTATCACCGTAAACAAATACCGCACCGGAACGCACATTCAAGATCGAGAAGGTGTCATCAGCTCCAATAAACGGGCTAATCTTCTTCCTGTACTCGGCTATTTTTGTCGCAAATGCCTCATTCCATTGCTGCGCTTCCTCCTGCTTGCCGAGAATATCGCCGAACATTTCCACATCCTTGACCGGATCGTCGTACTGCTCCACAACAATTGTTGGTGCGATCCGGCTCAGTGCTTCGTAACCGCCCTCTACTACTTCCGCGAATGGTCCCGTTGTAACGATGAGGTCAGGCTCCAGCGACAGAATCTTCTCCGCATCAGGCGGAACTCCAACATCTGCAATATCGGAAGTATCGCTTAACAGCGGATTTTTCAGAATGAAGCTAGAAGCGCCTACCGGCTTTACCTCAAGGGCCATCAGTTCGCCCAGATGAAAGAGGCTAACCACGCGCTGAGGCTTCACGGGAATTTCCGTTTGGCCTTTTAAATGCTTGTACATACGCATTTCCACAGTTGCGTTGTCCGTAGCGTGATCCGTAGAAGCAGGCTGGGAGGCCGGCGTCCCTGTGTCGCTGCCTGCCTGGCATGCACTCAGAAGCATGGTTGTGCATAATAGCATCATTGCTCCGAACTTGGATCTTGAAAATCTATACATCGATGTGTCCCCTTCTCTAATGAGTTGATAATAATTCTCATTCTCATTATGAGGAGTCAGATTTTTAGACACAATAGACGATTCTAACAGACGTAATGGATTATTCTGAACCGGCTGCCGATTGTCTTGCCGGTATTGAAGCGGAGAGTAGCCTGTATGCTTCTTGAACAAGCGACTGAAATAATAGACATCCGCATAGCCCACACTGCTCGCTATTTCCTGGATACGAGCCTCCGACTTCAGCAGGAACTGCTTCGATCTGTGAATACGTACATGAATCAGATATTCAATCGGCCCTACGCCTATCTGGTTTTTGAACAAGCGAGACAAGTAGCTCGCGCTGCAACTGTAAATCCCGGCCAATTCCTCGGCTGTGATCGACTCCCTGTAATGCTCATGAATATAGTGAATCGCTTCGGTTACCAAGTTGGGTTTGCCGGTTTCCATTGCTGACGTGCGGATTTGCCGCATCACCTCGCACACGAACGGAAGAAAGGCAGACTGCGCCTGCAGCTTGTCCATCGGGGTTGCTTGCTGCCACAGGCGATACATGGCTTGACACTTTTCCTGCAGAGGCAACATCGCATAAGGAGTGAATGCATACGACATATGGAAGCTCTCCAGCTCCTCCGGCGATTCACAATCGGCTTTATATAGGATCAGATAGCAGGCAAAGTCGTTTCCTAGCGGCATAAAGCCCAGTTCCGCGTCCTTTCCCCCGTGCAGAATGTGAAGTGAACGGGTCTGATAGACCGTTCCCGACAGACTCACTTTTGCCTCTCCATGGGTAGTCACTACAAAAAAGCTAGTATGTGCCACATAGCGATCAGGGACAGTTCCATTCCCCACACAGTACTGTCGAATATCCAGAAGTCTAACGGCGGTTCGGCTCCAACGTTTGATGTGGGCTTCCCAATCCATACATGTCCCCCCTGTCAATTGCCTGCTTTCTCAGACTGCTTCGCATCTATGTTTCGTCACCATCAATTTGCTTATTTACCTCATCGATTTCATTTTGGTTTATTGCGCTTTCGCCAAAGAAATCGACCAACTTATCTTTTGCCTTTTGTTTTACTACGCCATCAATGCTCATAGCGACACGTCCCGCCGCGAATAATAGCACGCCAAGATCGTCAGCATAACCGATTACTGGAATTGCATCTGGAATAGCATCTATCGGGAATATCAAATAGCCGAGTGCCCCATAAATAATTGCCTTAGCCTTAGCATCAGTCTTAGGGCTTTCAAGAGCGTAATATAGTGTCAAACCACTGTAGACTACTTTTAACCCTGCACCAATTGCAACCTTCTTTAGCTTTTTCCAAAAACCCTCATCTGAGTAATGCTTTTCGTACTTTGATTCGTCATTCATTCTATTGTCATCCTTTAGGTTATTAGTTTTTTCGCCTTCAGATCGGGACTCCTAATAATCAATTTATCAGAAAATCTCTTACTGAACCAATCATACGAAAACAGAGGGAATCCCTCTGTTAATTCTAGCACTCGTATGCAGTTCATTAGCTTACTAAATTCTTCACAATGTTGAATATCGTATGTAGAATGAAATTAGACTTAAAGATGTTTAGATCACCTTTATATCGCCTACAATACAACTATCTCATCTAGAGGAGCAAAAAACATGCAAACCATCGCAGGAAAAGTGGCGTTAATTACGGGAGCAGGGCGCGGAATAGGACGTGCAACAGCAATTGCATTTGCGCAAGAAGGTATCCACGTAGGCCTTGTTGGACGTACGCTTGAAAACTTACAAAAAGTAGCGGAAGAACTTAAACAGTACGATGTGAAGGTAGCAATCGCTGCGGCAAATGTCGCGGATCTAGACTCGATTACCACAGCGGTTGAATCCATTCGCGGCAAACTCGGTGCCATCGATATTTTAGTTAACAATGCCGGCATTAGTAAATTCGGCAGCTTCATGGACTTAACGCCTGAAGAATGGACAAATATTATCGATGTCAACGTAAAAGGCGTGTACTACACGACACGAGCGGTTTTGCCGGAAATGTTAGAGCGCAATACGGGCGATATCATTAATATCTCGTCAACAGCCGGTCAAAAAGGTGCACCGATTACAAGCGCATACTCTGCTTCAAAAGCCGCAGTGATCGGATTAAGCGAGTCATTAATGCTTGAAGTTCGCAAAAAAAATATTCGCGTTACGACACTAACACCAAGTACGGTTGCAACAGACATGGCTGTTGAACTCAACTTAACTGACGGCAATCCGGACAAAGTGATGCAAGCAGAAGATTTAGCCGACTTAATGGTGGCACAGCTAAAACTTCATCCACGTGTTGTATTAAAACATGCCGGACTTTGGTCGACGAACCCTTAATAGAACGATTCAAAAAAGCGATTAGAAACTACTAATCGCTTTTTTGGGGCATGATTAAGGCCAAGGATCTTGCAAGATTCAAAGATCATGACAAGGGATGAAAATATCTAGTTTAATGTATGGGGTTATGATATGGTTTTTTTGGAGGATATTTCAAAATACATGATGAGGGGTATACGCTATGAGAAACACCGTCTCCGTATGTCTTTTGGGAATTGGGGGACTCTTACTTGCGGTCGGCTTCATAGCCGGAATTGTTTCTGCACGGGATATATATGGGGATTTTCAGATTGAAATCGCAATGTATTGGTGGCTTTCAGCAGTTATCGCGGGATTTTTCTTTATTGGATTGGCTGAGATCGTAAATTTATTGCAAAAGTTGCTAGATCAAAATAGCGGTGCTACTCCGTTGTCCTCATCCGCTGCTGCTTCGAACATTGACGAAGTCGAGACGAGAATTGAAGAATCCGAAACAAAGATTAAGGAATTAACGATTCTTATCAATGGCGAACGTTTCAAAGGTCAATTGTGGATTACTAAATCCGACGTCAGAGTCATAAAGAAGTCTATGTTCCAGTCCGATTCCGATGCGCAGCTTGTTAAAGTAATCAACAAGAGCGATCTTTCACCCCATTATGAAAGAAACAACGACTATTTTGTTTTTAGTTTCCATGAAGGAAATAACACTGGGAAATTGGAATTCAAAACGCATAACATTTACGACTATGAGCGAATAATCCACTTGCTAAAAACACAAGACTAGCTCATTACCCATCATAAAAACTCTGACCTCGTGCGCGTGCGGTCAGAGTTTTTATTGGTATCCGTTTATTTGTTGTTATCTACCAGCAAATTAACGATAATATCCAACTGTTGTTCTACTGAGATCGGATCGCTGGGAAGAAATTGATTAAAATCGATATTGTAGATCCTTCCCGATTTCCATGCTGGCGAATTTCGAAGAAGCTTCTCCACTTCCTTCATTTTCTCCTCTGCTCCTTCATTCACAGCTAGAAATAACCGATCGCCTATGAAATCGGGGATCGCCTCGGCAGATATCTCCCACGTTTCCCCATTAATGACGTCCGTCTTAACCTTATCGGTTGGCTTCAAACCCAGATACTTATAAATAATGTTGCCTCCCATATTGGTATCACCGTAAACAAATACCGCACCGGGACGCACATTCAAGATCGAGAAGGTGTCATCAGCTCCAATAAACGGGCTAATCTTCTTCCTGTACTCGACTATCTTTTCAGCAAATGCCTCATTCCATTGCTTCGCTTCCTCCTGCTTGCCGAGAATATCGCCGAACATTTCGACATCCTTGACCGGATCGTCGTACTGTTCCACAACAATTGTTGGCGCGATCCGGCTCAGTGCTTCGTAACCGCCCTCTACTACCTCCGCGAATGGTCCCGTTGTAACGATGAGGTCAGGCTCCAGCGACAGAATCTTCTCTGCATCAGGCGGAACTCCAATATCTGCAATATCGGAAATATCGCTTAATAGCGGATTTTTCAGAATGAAGGTAGTAGCGCCTACCGGTTTTACCCCAAGGGCCATCAGTTCGCCCAGATGAAAGAGGCTCACCACATGCTGAGGTTTCACAGGAATTTCCGTTTGGCCTTTTAAATGCTTGTACATACGCATTTCCACAGTTGCGTTGTCCACAGCGTTATCCGTAGAAGCAGGCTGGGAGGCCGGCGTCCCTGTGTCGCTGCCTGCCTGGCATGCACTTAGAAGCATGGTTGTGCATAATAGCATCATTGCTCCGAACTTTGGTCTTGAAAATCTGAACATCGATGTGTCCCCTTCTCTAATGAGTTGATAATAATTCTCATTCTCATTATGGGGAGTGAGATTTTGAGACACAATAGACGATTCTAACAGACGTAATGGATTATTCTGAACCGTCTGCCGATTGTCTTTCCGGTATTGAAGCGGAGAGTAGCCAGTATGCTTCTTAAACAAGCGACTGAAATAATAAACATCCGCATAGCCAACGCTGCTCGCTATTTCCTGGATACGAGCCTCCGATCTCAGCAGGAACTGCTTCGATCTGTGAATACGTACATGAATCAGATATTCAATCGGCCCTACACCTATCTGGTTTTTGAACAAGCGAGACAAGTAGCTCGCGCTGCAACTATAAATCCCGGCCAAATCCTCGGCTGTGATCGACTCCTTGTAATGCTCATGAATATAGTGAATCGCTTCGGTTATCAAGTTGGGTTTGCCGGTTTCCATTGCTGACGTGCGGACTTGCCGCATAACCTCGTACACGAACGGAAGAAAGGCAGACTGCGCCTGCAGCTTGTCCATCGGGGTTGCTTGCTGCCACAGGCGATACATGGCTTGACACTTTTCCTGCAGAGGCAGCAACGCATAAGGAGTGAATGCATACGACATATGGAAGCTTTCCAGCTCCTCCGGCGATTCACAAGCGGCTTTATATAGGATCAGATAGCAGGCAAAGTCGTTTCCTTGCGGCATAAACCCCAGTTCCACTTCCTTTCCCCCGTGCAGAATGTGAAGTGAACGGGTCTGATAGACCGTTCCCGACAGACTCACTCTTGCCTCTCCCTGGGTAGTCACTACAAAAAAGCTAGTATGTGCCACATAGCGATCAGGGACAGTTCCATTCCCCGCACAGTACTGTCGAATATCCAGCAGTCTAACGGCGGTTCGGGTCCACCGTTCGATGTGGGTTTCCCAATCCATACATATCCCCCCTGCCAATCCCCTGCGTGCTCAGACTGCTCCGCATCTATGTTTCGTCACCATCAATTTGCTTATTTACCTCATCGATTTCATTTTGATTTATTGCGCTTTCGCCAAAGAAATCGACCAGCTTATCTTTTGCTTTTTGTTTTACTACGCTATCAATGCTCATGGCGACACGTCCTGCCGCGAATAATAGCACGCCAAGATCGTCAGCATAACCGATTACTGGAATTGCATCTGGAATAGCATCTATCGGGAATATCAGATAGCCGAGTGCCCCATAAATAATCGCCTTAGATTTTGCATCCGTTTTAGGGCTTTCAAGAGCGTAGTATAGCGTCAAGCCACTGTAGACTACTTTTAATCCCGCAGCAATTGCAACCTTCTTTAGCTTCTTCCAAAAACCATCATCCGAATAATGCTTTTCGTACTTCGATTCGTCGTTCATTCTATTTCGTCCTTTAGGTTTTAGTTTGTATTACGGCGGATCACTTGAGCGTGTAAGTTCCATTTACGAACACGTTATGTCCGTAATATGGTTCGCCATTGTCACGAAGATACAATTCGCTGCTAGATATCATGTCGAAAGACAATTCATAATTGCCATCCTTAAAAATCATTTCCGCATAGGAAGGAGCAGCTTTCCCCGACTCAATGCTGCCGATATTGACTCCTCCTTTATTCATCGCTTCTTCATCCCATTACTCTTTATTTGCTTTATCAATCTATTAGAATTACCTTTTGTTACAAAATCTGATACTCCAGAGGCTCTGTTTCATCGATTCTCTTATAAAGCCTACATACTTTTAGTTTGAATAGATTACGAATATTTAATAGAACACAATAATAAGAGCTCGATGATATCGAGTACTTTTTGTCAATGTTCATTCCTACCAAACCTTGTTTACAATAAATTTCTTGGAGAGTCATGGTTTGAGTGTACAAATTCTTAAACTGATGTTTATTTTTAAACCTAGAGATCGCATCCTCTCTGACTTTATAAAATTTCTCAGATGAAGTCCAAGTATAAAAATAATAAGGGCTATGATGCAAGTAGTACTTTCCATTTGTATAACTATATGTGTAATGTTTATTCAATCTTGTTTTAGGATTTTTAATTATGCTTATTAAAAAAAATAAGACAAAAGCTAATGGACTCACAAGTAAAACTATTACGGCTAATAGTTTATAATGAACTCTTTTCACGCTAGTCACCTTATGCTCTGATTTTGATTTGCTATAAAATTACCTTTTCAATGCATTATCATTCTTAACTTTATCCCATACTTCAATCACTGGCTTAATCTTAGTCCACACTTGTTTTGCTTTGCTATAAGACATAATAACCCATCCTCATTTGGATTTTTTCTTTATATGGATCTCAAGTAACATAAAGCTTGCAAATAGATCTTCATAAGAATATTTTGTTGGCTGCCATCCTTTTTTCTTCATTTCTTCATGATGAGCGTCCATTTCTTCCTTAGATCCATAGTCATATTCAACGAACTGTATTGTATTTAAATGTCTCATTGTTATTCACCTCATGAAAGCAGTGTTTTCATCTGAATACATATTCATCTAACCAGCTATTATAAGACGAAGCCATATTAGCCATAGTCATATATGGTCTTGTCTTTTCAATATCAATAACTGTTTCATCTCTTACATTAATATATAGCCATGCCGCTACTGCTTCGACATATACATTAAAGTCTGGAACTGTTCTACTTGTTATTGAATGAACATATTCTGCAATATTATCCATCCCTTCAGAACCTTGATTGTCCCAATGATCCACCCTTTGCTTTAAATAGAAGAGAGCCTCTTCTAACCTATCCTCTATCTGCAAAGAATTAGCATATAAAGAACTTGAAGCGCATGCGATAATACTGTAAAAAATCCAATATTCCATTTTGCTCCGTATTTCAGGATTATCTGGATTTCTTTCGGCGATAATCTTACTTGATTCATGAACCATAACATAAATTTGATTGAATAATTCATTTACGAATTTTTGATAGTCTATAGGTGGTTTTTTCTTTTTCCAGAATACCAATGGTTTCACAATCTCTTCATAAAATCGTCAGTTCATCGTATCTTTTTGTTTAGACATCTTACTCATTATATCCTTAATGGACTTTAGTTCTTTAGTCAAATCATGTACCGTATTGTGTTGTACTATACCGTTACCATCATACATATTTGAATCTATGATGTATTCATGTAGATATTTCTCCCCATCAATTCCATTAAACTCTACAAATACTCTATAGATAGGGAACTCGTTTTTTGAATTTCTCATACCAATAAGACTCCCAGCAAATATTCTTATTTGCTGTTGGGGAGCAAGAAAAGAAATCCCTTTAAAAATAGAAGCTTTCTCCGATAACTCTATGCCAACTACCTCATTGATTGGTTCAAATCTTACAATTGTATTTATTGCTGGATTTTTTCCAATGTTCTCAACTATAACCTCAAGAATTTGCGTTATCTTCATATCAAAGTAAATAATTACATTAGGCATATTATTCTCTTTGTGAATTTTTACATTCTGATTTAAAAGTTCACTATTAGCTTTTTCTATCTTTTTGGTGTAATAAATATAAATTCCTGTGAGTAGTAACATTCCAATTGCGCTTATGGCACTTATCCATTGATACATTATCTCAACGCTCCATCCCTTATAAAAATCGTTTTATTCTGTTTCATCTTGTAGGACATCTAGTTGTGCCTTAAACCCGTCATCGCAACTTACATCGAAAGGCATTCTTCCACTCTTATCAAGAAAAAGAATTCTTAACACTGGTCGCTCGCACTCAAAAATTTCTTCGAAATGGATACGATGATGCTTCCAAGATACCCAATATAATCAATCCTTCATGAAACTCTTTACCTTCTTTTATATCTTCAATATTTCCTCGAACTGTTCCCATGCTTACTGGTAATACAATCTGCAAATCCCTGTGATTGTAGTTTTCTTTCAATCCATGAGTGTGATAGTTGATATGAAAATCATCATGCAGAACGTAATGCGCAGCCCATCCATGCTTCTTAATCATATTGTCAAATATTCTTTGTGCATTTTTTTCGATTCATATAATTCGCTCCTTGTTTTTCTAAATGAAATCAATCGTTTCAATGCTAATTCATTCTAATCTTAAAGATATTTGAATGATATCTATTTCCTGTTCCATCCATTACTTGTGCTCTAATCTTTAACGATGATTTAGTAAATCCATCTCTTTCTACGGTTCTTAAAAAGTCTTCTCTGGAAATCCATACTTGACAATTATCTCCCTCTTGAAGTCGATGCGGAAATACAATATTTGACTGGGGTGGAATTAGGGCATACTTTTTTCCTCTAACTCTGATGTTGAGTAGATTAAAAGAATTCACTACAATGTTTTTAGATGAGGCGTTACGTACAGTTATGAAGAAATACACATCATCGCTTAATGAATTATTCTCATAGACAATGAACCCATTGGTTAGCTCGACTGACAAAAATCTCTTGTTTTGATTTTTAGTTTGCCGATAAACAAGAAAAGATATGATAAGTGCTAATAATCCTATTGCTGCAATTACTAATTGAATCCCATCAATATTATCGAACATCATTTCACTCGCCTTTCCCGTTAAAACCATTATTTAATTAAATGCGTTATTTCCTTCAACTAAATCCCAATATTTACTTTCATAAGTTTCTTTACATCATGATCGTTTAGATAAAATGCCATCATGGAATTCTCTTCTCAGAAATTCTTTATATCACTTTCGAATTGCTAACTCATTATTTCAGGAACTCCATATTCGAAAAGTATTCTGCTTTCTAATTGTTCATACAATTTACCAAGTACAATTCTACATTTTGTTATTCAACTCCCACTTGATCTATTCATTCATTATTCTTCAAAATGGGACAACATCCCTTTATTTGCTTCACTTAGCAAAAAACCCTCTATAAGGAGGGTTCCCACACTAGAAATATTCATTTAACTTAAAATTATTTCTTTCGCAAAGGTTGCTTTGTTTAAACCAGTTCTTTAATTCTTATATTTCGCAAAAGTGACTATTTCATAAACCTTACTTCTTGAACCACATAATTCTGATGTTTGAATTCTTTACTGTAAATCTCAAGTTCACTCATGATAGTATCAACATAAAAAATAAAAGGAGCATGGTATTAGTATGAATCGTCTCGCGATAAGCTATAAGAAAATGTACTCTCTACTATTTGGAAAATACTTACTTTGGTCTATTAATTCACTAATGCTTCTGAGCATAGCTTTCAGATATGTTACAATTACTACAACCGATCTATATCCATCATTAATCATGGTTGTCCTCCTATCTCCTCTAATATTAATTATTCGAATCAAAGCAATCCTCAGCACAAATATACTCTTCATGTCTTTTTATACCTATTTTTCAATACCGTTCACTATCTCCATAATAATAGGACTACTTTTGAATTCCTCAATACAATTATCTTTGGTTTTAGTTTTCATCTTATGCCTTTCAAACTTTTATATCATGTATATTATCAATAGAAAGAAGAATCGTAATACCTTTTTAAATCACTCAAAGATTTCGTTAGATATTATTCGTTTAGCCTTTGTTGTTATCGTTGCAACAAGTGCAATCTATGGGAAATTGTTAAATGACTTTAGTTTGTTTAAACAGTTGATTCCTATCTTTTCAGGTACTGAAACAGAACAATTAAGATCATATTTTCAATTGACATTTCAGATTATATCAGTTCCTTTTGTTTTCGCTGCTACTCTTCTCAGAATTGTAATTGACTGGATACTATTAAAGAAATGATTCTTATAGCCTGTTTTTTTCAAATATAGATATCGTACATACATCGTAATTCCCTTTATCTCATAAGGCTTTTCTCTTTTTTTTCAAATCTTTAGCCTTTTCTGCGATTAACAAATATCCATATAAACTAAGGGAAAGGTTCAATTCTACTGAAAAACCCAAATGTTATCGACATTGTAACAAGAAGATTATCTTAGATGGGCGATCACGATGATATCTTTCTTACCGTCACCACTAGCATCTCGGAAAGCGACCGCAGAAACGGAATAGAACGACACTGGCGACTCTAGCTCACGTGCCATACCCAACGAAATCCGTTTGTCATCTCGGCCTATAATTCCAGTTATTCACACTCAGTAAAAGTCAGCTTGTTCGGGTCGAACTTGGTGTACCGGTCTACCATAGCCTGGGCAAAAGCAGCTTGTACTACGGTAATCCCTGAGATATTGCCTGATGGACTAATACCAAAACTTAACGTATAGACATCTTTCCGGCCATTTCCGTCTTGAATGTCTAGATATTTGCCAACCCGACACTTCACCATAATAGTGAATCTCAAGTTCTTTAAACAATTGCATCTCGGTCACAATGAATGGTGTTAATATCTGATTCAACCGGAATGGGTAGTTTACAGTCTCGGAAAGTGTAGGAATTCTTTAAATTGGCCTTATTCTCACCAAGGTGGTAGGTTGAATATAAATGTTGTAAACTTATTGCTAAGCTTGTATTTCTAATGTGTTCTTTGATTAATTTGTATAATATTTAGCCTGATATGAAATTATATCAATAATTCAGAAGTGCATGAATGAGATTATTGCGAAATATTTTGTTTTGTTATATACACTAAGAATCGTAGTCAATCTAGTGAGAATTAATAAACGAACTGATAAACAACTGCGCATCATTTGAAACAGATTCTGGTGAAATTAGCTTATTATGGGAAGAGATTATAAATAAGTAATAACCAAGAGGAGAATTTCTCATGAACAACACCGAACAGCAATTCTTAAAAGAGCTTGATGACAAGCTATGGAAAGCGGCAGACAAACTGCGGAATAACCTAGATGCCGCCAACTATAAACATATTGTTCTGGGATTGATTTTTCTAAAGTATGTATCAGACGCGTTCGAAGAACGCCAGAACGAGCTAAAAGATCTGTTCCAGCAGGATGCTGACGACAATATTTATCTCATGCCCCGAGATGACTATGAATCGGATCAAGACTACCAACAAGCAATAAACAAAGAATTAGAGATCATTGAATACTATCAGGAGAAAAACGTGTTCTGGGTACCAAAAGCAGCTCGTTGGAGTACATTAAAAAGTACAGCCTCCTTGCCTATTGGTTCAGTAATTTGGAAAAACGAACAGGGAGAAGACGTAAAATTGCGTTCAATCTCTTGGCTAGTAGATAATGCCTTGGATGACATTGAAAAAGCCAATACCAAACTTAAAGGCATTCTTAACCGTATTAGTCAGCACCAATTAGAAAACGACAAATTGATTGGTCTCATTAATAGTTTTTCAGATACCAGCTTTAGAAACCCTGAATACAATGGGCAAAAACTAGAACTACAAAGTAAAGATATTCTGGGCCATGTTTACGAATACTTCCTTGGACAGTTTGCTCTTGCCGAAGGTAAGCAGGGTGGCCAGTATTACACTCCTAAAAGTATCGTTACGTTAATAGTTGAAATGCTTGAACCATACAATGGCCGAGTATACGACCCTGCTATGGGCTCAGGTGGCTTTTTTGTGTCTAGTGAAAAGTTTATTGAAGAACATGCCGATGAGAAGCACTATAACGCGGCAGAACAGAAAAAGCATATTTCTGTCTACGGTCAAGAGAGCAACCCTACTACTTGGAAACTAGCAGCTATGAACATGGCAATCCGTGGCATTGACTTCAACTTTGGAAAAAAGAATGCCGACTCCTTTCTCGATGATCAGCACCCAGATCTGCGTGCAGACTATGTCATGGCCAACCCCCCGTTTAATGTTAAAGATTGGTGGCATGCAAAACTAGAAGATGATATTCGATGGAAATACGGTACACCGCCACAGAGCAACGCTAACTTTGCTTGGATTCAACATATGCTACACCACCTCAACGACAATGGCTCAATGGCACTCTTGCTCGCCAATGGTTCAATGAGTTCCAATACCAATAACGAAGGCGAGATACGCAAAGCATTGATTGACGCGGATCGAATCGAGTGCATGGTTGCATTACCAGGGCAACTCTTTACAAATACTCAGATTCCAGCTTGTATCTGGTTTCTGACCAAAAACAAGAAAGATGGCAACGGCAAAGTTAATCGTACCGGTAAGAGTTTGTTTATTGACGCTCGCAACCTCGGCTACATGAAAGATCGCGTATTACGTGATTTTGATAAAGAGCGGGATATTGATAAAATCACCAGCACCTTCCATGCATGGCAACGTGGAGAAGGATACGAAGACCAGCCCGGCTTCTGCTTTTCGGCAGAGATAGAAGACATGCAAAAACATGACTACGTACTAACTCCAGGGCGATATGTCGGTGCAGCCGAGCAAGAAGACGATGGCGAGCCTTTTGCCAATAAAATGGCAAGACTCACTGAACAGCTGAAAATCCAGCTTGAGGAGAGTGATCACCTGGTAGCAGAGATCAAAAAGAGTATGGAGGCGTTGGGTTATGAGTGTTGATTGGCCAATTCAAACGCTTGGAGAGGTTTGTGAAAAGATAACCGACGGTGCTCATAATAGTCCAAAATCGGTAGATCACGGAAAGCCAATGGCCTCGGTCAAAGACCTTACTCGTTTTGGTATTGATTTAAGCAATGCAAGGTTAATTTCACAAGAGGATTTCGAAAAATTAGTAAAGCAAGGTTGTCAGCCAGAGGTTGGTGATGTGCTTATTGCTAAAGATGGTAACAGTGCATTGGATACAGTTTGTACCGTAGACGAGCCAACTAATGTTGTATTGTTATCATCAGTGGCAATATTAAGACCACATAAAGATAAATTAGATTCTGATTTTCTAAAATATTACTTTTCATCTAAGCAAGTCATCGAGTATTTGAAGAATAATTTTATTTCTGGCGCTGCTATTCCAAGAGTTGTTTTAAAAGATCTCCGCAAGGCAGAAATTAAAGTTCCACCTTTATATATTCAAAAAGGGATCTCTAAAAAGCTAAGAGCTTTGGATGATAAAATCAAACTCAATAACCAGATTAACGATACCCTAGAATCCATCGTCCAAGCAATCTTTAAAAGCTGGTTTGTCGATTTTGAACCAGTAAAAGCCAAAATGAGAGCGCTACAAGCAGGTCACTCTAATAATGAAGCCGAGCATGCGGCCATGAGAGCGATTTCTGGCAAGGATGAAACGGAGTTAAAACAACTACAGCAACAGAAGCCCGAATATTTCGTAGAACTAACTAAGACAGCAGCGGTATTCCCTTCTACCATGGAAGAGTCAAATTTAGGATGTATACCAGAGGGTTGGACAATTTCTGAAATTGGTAATGAAGTTACTGTAGTTGGTGGAGGTACACCATCAACAAAAAATAATGAATTCTGGGATGGGGGAATCTTTCTTTGGGCAACTCCAAAAGATTTGTCGAATTTAAGAGAAAAAGTTTTGATAGATACAGAAAGGAAAATTACAGAGGAAGGTCTAAAAAGAATTAGTTCAGGATTGCTTCCAGTTAACACAGTTTTAATGTCCTCTCGGGCACCAGTAGGTTACCTTGCAATTGCGAAAGTACCATTAGCAATAAATCAAGGGTTCATTGCAATGAATTGTAATAAGATATTATCGTCTGAGTATGTGCTACAGTGGTGTAGTTTTCAAATGGATGAAATTAAGCAAAGAGCAAGCGGTACTACCTTTGCTGAAATTAGTAAGAAAAGCTTCAATCCAATACCTGTTGTAGTTCCAATGTATGAAGTAATTGAAAAGTTCACTAACCATGTCAAGTTTATTTATTCTAAAATCGAACAAAATATCCAGGAGTCAATGACTCTCTCTCAGTTAAAGGAATCTCTTCTACCCAAACTTCTATCTGGCGAAATTGAATTAATTGATGAGGAGTATTAATTTTCATGGACTATTTAAAATCACAGTTTCATGACTTTTTGAATGAAGAAGGAGAAGTGAGAATTGCTGGATATACTTTTTACCGAGACGTAATTCTTAGGGATTTAGAGGGAGATGGTTATCAAGAAGCTTTTAACGAATGGCTACAACAAAGACAAGAAGAAAACTTATCTTGTGCTGACGAAATACTATCTTGTTATGACAATAATGGTAGATTCAGAAAACTACAGGAAATTCACCGTCGTGGTGCTATCATACCATTCGTTGGTGCAGGATTATCCATGCCAAGCGGTTATTCAAGCTGGACAGCTTTTTTATATAGAATTCTCAGTGAAACCCGTATTTCCAAAGCTGATTTTGATACGCTTATCACAAAAGGAGCATACGAGGAAGCGGCACAGATGCTATTTGACGATCTGCCCAGTGGTTCATTTCTTGAACAGATTGAAAATGAATTCGGTACTCAAAGAGATATTGCCGGACCAGTCCAGCGACTGCCCTACCTTTTTAAAAATACAGTAATTACCACCAACTTTGATGGAATTATTTCTAAAAGCTATTTAAATGCGACGCTTGAATTTGATAAAGAATTGTTGGGTGCGGATGCGCAGTATTTGTCTCGAGAATTAGGTGAAAACAAGCGTGTACTAGTCAAGCTTCATGGAGAAGCGGATTCTTCACGAAACCGCATTTTCACAAAGTCTGAATACGAACATCATTATTCAAATCAATCAGTCTTGGAAAATGTAATTGAAGTCATTAGCAACAGAACATTACTTTTCATTGGGTGTAGTCTATCGGTTGATAGAACAATACAAGCTCTTACAAACATAGTTCAAAGGAAGGGTAGTGAAAATGTTCCAAGGCACTATGCCTTTCTTCAGCTTCAGGATGAAGATGAACGATTAACACGTCGAGATATATTAGCTGCTGCAAATATTTATCCTATTTGGTACAAAGATGATCACAACAAGTGTATTGAAGCATTATTAGAAAAATTAGCAGAGGGGATAAACTAATGAATGAAGAACAATTAGAAAACCTCTGTCTTGAATGGTTCAAAGATAATGGATGGGTCACCTTGTACGGGCCAGATATTGCCCCAGATGGTGATAACCCTATGCGAAGTGATTTTGGTCAAGTTTTACTCGAAACAGACTTGAAAGAAGCATTTTCTCGCATTAATACTCACCTGCCATCAGAATGTTTTGAACAAGTCATAATCAAACTGAAGAATCCAGATAGCTTAGATATAGTCACCAACAACCGTAATTTTCATAGATACTTGTTGGAAGGAGTTCCTGTCGAGTTCAAGCGCGATGATGCAATTATATATGATCATGCGTTTTTAGTTGATTTTGATCATTGCGAACAAAACCGATTTGTTGCTGTAAATCAGCTGACAATTGTTAGTACAAAACAGCCGCGACGTTTAGATATAGTCTGCTTTATCAATGGCATTCCTTTCTCTGTAATAGAACTAAAAAGTCCAAATGATGAAAATGCCGATATTTGGGACGCATTTAATCAGCTACAAACATATAAAGATGAAATCTCCGATCTCTTTCTTTATAATGAAGCCCTAGTAATAAGTGATGGCTACACAGCACGCGTAGGATCATTAACATCCAATCAAGAACGCTTCCAACCATGGCGTACAATTAAGCATGAAAGCGACAAGCCTGTACTTGAATGGCAGTTGGAAACTTTAGTGCGTGGTTTCTTCGACCGTGAACTCTTTCTCGATTACATCCGCTTCTTTGTGATTTACGAAGCAGACGGTGAACAGATTATCAAGAAGATAGCGGGTTATCATCAGTTCCACGCCGTGCGTGAAGCTGTTCGGGCAACTGTGATTGCCGCTAGAAAGCCTGTAAAGGATGTAGTTGAAGAATCAAGGGCAACTTACGGTAAAGAAGTTGTTCCTGGTTGCAAAAAGGCCGGTGTTGTCTGGCATACTCAGGGGTCGGGGAAAAGTATTTCAATGTGTTGTTATGCGGGAAAGCTATTGCAGCAATCCGAGATGGATAACCCGACACTTGTAGTAGTCACAGACAGAAACGACCTAGATGGCCAGCTCTATGCTACTTTTTGCAACGCACAGGAGCTCTTGAAGCAAATGCCTATACAAGCTAATGATCGTGACGAATTACGTCGATTATTAGCTGAGCGTGAGTCAGGTGGTATTATTTTTACCACGGTTCAAAAGTTTGCCTTACTTGAAGAAGAAACAGAACATCCTCTATTGAATAGTCGCCATAATATTGTGGTAATTTCAGACGAAGCTCACCGTAGCCAGTATGGTTTGAAAGCTGTTCTATCCAAAAATGGCGAGTACACATTCGGTTATGCTAAGCACATGCGCGATGCATTAAAAAATGCCTCATTCATCGGTTTTACAGGTACGCCGATTTCTCAGGAAGATAAAGATACTCGCTCAGTCTTTGGCGATTATGTATCTATTTATGACATTCAAGATGCAGTCGTTGATGGCGCGACTGTTCCAATTTATTATGAATCTCGTCTTGCTAAACTTGAACTTAATTTCGATGAGATCAACACCTTATCAGAACGGGTTGATGAGGTAATCGAAGATGAAGAAGATTTTGCTACTCGTGAAAGAACCAAGGGCGAGTGGAGTCGCCTTGAGAAGTTAGTAGGCGCTACACCAAGATTGAAACAAGTAGCTGCCGATTTAGTGGCTCACTACGAAGAACGAACTCAATCTATGGATGGAAAAGCAATGATTGTTACAATGAGCCGTGATATTTGTGCGCATTTATACAATGAAATTGTTTTCCTTAGACCAGAATGGCATGATCCCGATCCTGAGAAAGGTGTCATAAAGATCGTTATGACAGGTTCAGCTTCTGATAAACCTTTATTACAACCTCATATCTACAATAAGCAAACGAAGAAGCGCCTGGAAAAACGATTTAAGGATGTCAATGACTCTCTTAAACTGGTAATTGTGCGCGACATGTGGCTCACTGGTTTTGATGCCCCCTGTTGCCATACGATGTATGTAGATAAGCCCATGAAAGGCCATAATCTGATGCAGGCCATTGCCAGAGTTAACCGCGTGTTTAAAAACAAACCGGGTGGCTTGGTTGTTGATTACATTGGTATCGCAAATGAATTGAAGCAAGCATTAAAAGTTTACATCAACTCGAATGGAAAAGGCGAGCCGACTTTGCGTGCGGAAGAAGCCTATGCCATCTGTACCGAGAAAATAGATGCAATCCGTGGCTTGTTTGCCAAAACGCCTCATAGTAATGGTATTGACCTTAGTAGGTTTGAAACGGAGGCGCACAAACTTTTAGTGACTGCAGCTAACTATGTGCTAGGTCTGAAAGATGGCAAAACTCGATTTCTTGATTTGGTATTGTCTGCAATAAAATCCTTTTCGATCTGTAGCACCCTTGATGAAGCAAAGGAACTTCGCAAAGAACTTGCTTTTTATTCAGCCGTCAAGGCAGCTATTAGCAAGTTTACATCTGTAGATAAGAAACGCACCTTAGAGGAAAAAAATTCAGCTCTTAAGCAGATTCTTGATAATGCTGTGGTGGCCGAAGGAGTTGCAGATGTATTTGCACTTTGTGGTCTTACAAAACCGAATATCGGTCTTCTTTCTGATGAGTTTCTGGAGGATGTTCGCCAGATGCCACATCAAAACCTAGCTGTTGAATTGTTAGGAAAACTACTTAAAGGCGACATTAAGGCCAGAACCCGTAACAACATTGTTCTGGAAAAAAAATACGTTGATCGTTTACAGGAGACATTACGCAAGTATAATAACCGCGCAATAGAAACGGCACAAATCATTGAAGAACTTATTCAAATGGCAAAGGATTTCCAAGCGGAAATGACTAGAGAAGTTGACTTAGGGCTAAAACCTGATGAAATGGCTTTTTATGATGCACTTGCAAACAACGAAAGCGCAGTGCGTTTGCTCGGTGATGTGGTACTGAAGAAGATCGCAGTGGAAATCACAGAGAAATTGCGACAGTCCACTACTGTTGATTGGCAGATTCGTGAGAGCGTACGTGCGAAATTGAAAATTCTGGTGCGTCGTACTCTTCAAAAGCATAAGTATCCGCCAGATAAAGCCCCCGAAGCCATTGATCTCGTAATGAAACAAGCAGAAGTTCTGAGCAACGAATGGAGCAAATGATGCTTCCCTTCATTCAAAGCTTCTCAAGAAGCTAACACAAAACATAGGGAGTATCAATAAACATTCAAAGCGTCTCCACACTAAACTTGGACGTTTCTGAGTATAGTCATTAATTAACCCTAGATTTTCCATTTTAGCAAATAGTCACGCATGGCGTGACTATTCTACTGTTCTTATGTTTCTACAGATTATCTCAGAAATCAAAAAAGCAATATCCACAACCTCGTGCAGTCGGGTTCCTCGTTGTGGAGGTGAACCAGATGAGGCTAGGGGAGTCGAACCACTAACGGACCCACGAAGAAATATACGCCCAGCAGCAGGGGAGCTAATCTGCTCCAACCCATCCACACTTTTGCTCTTATTGCTGCTATTTCGCATGCAACCATGCCGATGCCGATCAACATCGCACCGAGTGGCTTGAAGGTCTGATCGATATTGTTACCCCAGTAATAGAGAATGATAACATGGGCAATCTCGTAGGCCACGCAGCCAAGCCACGAAATGGCTAGCAGCCATTTGCCTCTTTCGAACACATTCAGCCATAACAAGCCGAGCAAACCTCCTGCTATCAACAAAACAGCGATTGCAAAGGCAATCTGACCGTAGGGCAATACGTCTGGATCCATGCCAGGCCAAATCAATATACCAAGCACCACCTGAATCAGCCCACCGGTTATGCTAGCCGCGCCTGTTAGGGCGAGTTTTTTGCGAATTTACCAAACATTGCCCTCCCCTCTTTGGATAATGGTGTATTATTTCAATATAGCAGGGGCTACTCCCGATGTCGCGGGACGGTTTCCCGTTCGAATGGGATCTTCTTTGCAGGAAATCTCACTCGCACGATCGAACCCCAATGTCCTCTTTCGGAATCGGGATCAAAAGCCCCTCGCTCTACGCAAAAAAATCGACCTCATGCAGTCGGCTTTCGAGCCGGTGAAAACTAACTAGCTCTTATCGATACCATTACTAGGCCAGGCGATATAGTCATAATCAACGGGATTCGATTGTCTCGCATCCAAGACATTCATAACAACAAAACTCATTGGGGTAGGCCCTAATACTTCATTCTGATCAATAAAAGTAGATAACCCAAACCCAATCTTATAAAGACTAGGGTTTAAAATCCAGCACCTATGGCCAAGAGATGGAGTAGACCAATCAAGCATATATTCCTTAACAGCATCAACTAAAGTTGCTGGGGCATCTATCTCATTGTGTGAGCCGATGTTACTATGAGTAGTATCATAATAACCAGTATTATAGAAATCCGAGTCTATCAGCCGGTTGTGTAGGTGTATATGTCAATTGACGCGAAGAAGTTAGCAAAACAGCTCCGTACTGCGCAGAATTGTTCATTTCAGAATCCAAGATGACTGGAGTTAGTCCAACCATCTCACGGACAAAGTTCGTTGCTTTGAGTCCATTCTGCAAATATCCGTCAGCTAGCTTGCCGGGTTATACGGCATGTAATCATGGGAATTTTATGCCATTAATTATACAATATTAACCAGTCATATGAATCTGGAACGAAAAAACTAGGCTCAATTACAACTTGGAGGAGACTATCAAAGTGTCTAATGTACTGAAGAAGTCAACGTTTAATAAAGGCGTATTAGCGACGATGATTGGTCTGTTAACTTTTATTGTGAGTGTTTCTTTGACTTTAGGTGCTGGGGTTGCTGAAGGAGCGGCAAACACGAGTTCGAAAGCCGCCATTGCCAAAAAGAGCCGATACACCTTTAAAATGAGTGATGGCAATACCAATTACGACATTTACATATACTCTTCAAAGGAAACCAAAGGTGTGGAATCGGATAGTTGGGCATGTGCGAAGAAAGGGGAACCTTACTACACAGGCACTTACACAGCTGCCGTGTTCAAACAAGGCTCTTCGACACCGACTTATTTGAACTTGGGGAAACAATATTTCAACCCTCAATCAAAAAAAAGTTATGCCTATGTTGTGAGCGGCAAACCCGATCTTCTTGCAATTAACACTTGCGAAGCTTCTAGCGTAGCGTCTGTGAATTTATTTTATATGAATCAGAATAATTTAGTAGCTGTTAAAAACACACTATATACAATAAACGGCAAGAATATTAAGAGTATCGGCAACTTACAGTTTCAATCGGTCTTTTATGATAATGCAGATGATGTTGGTTATCATTTTGAAAATTGGCAGTTTAACAAGAGTAAAGCCAGCCTCACTTTAAAGAAAACATATTCCCTCAGTGAAAGCACCGGCATGCTTGATTTTTCCACAGGGATTTATGAATACTGGCTTTCCCACCCTGCGTATAAAGTTGATGAACATACGTTTGAAGAAGATGAGGATTAAGGATTGTCCTTATGAACTAAAATTGAGCCTCCCCACCTTACAAGTGGCTTGGCTCAATTTTTTGTGTTATCCGTGGATACAAAGATACATTCGGCTAAATTCTAACCACACCAAATATGGGCAGCTCCACGTGCATCAAGACTACATCGCAAACAACTTAACCGTGTACTTTACAGTTGCAGGCGTACCATCCGTTTTGTAGATTCCAGATAGCTCAACTACAAATTCGTGACCAGGAATAGGTGCGTCGAAGAAGCGATCATCCTCATATGGCATAGTAACGAAATAGATGATGGAACCTTCCCCATAATTCTCGTCATTTACACCATTCGTCATCCAATTCTCAGGCTTAATCTCTAGAACAGTACCATCAGTAAGGTTAGTTACGGTACCGTGAACTTGGTCGAGATTGGGTTGCTGGTACTTAGCCGGATTAAGAGTCACACTCCACTTGTACGTATGACCAAGCCAAGATACTGGGAAATAGCCCTTGCTAGGCCAGGCGATATAGTCATAATCAGAGGGATTAGATTGGCTCTCATCCAAGACATTCATAACATCAAAACTCATCGGGGTAGGCCCTAATACTTCATTCTTATCCATAAAAGTAGATAACCCAAACCCAATCTTATTGAGGTGCGGATTTAAAATCCAACGCCTATGTCCAAGAGATGGAGTATTCCAATCAAGCATGTAGTCCTTAACAGCATCAACTAAAGTTGCTGGGGCATCTATCTCATGGTGTGAGCCGATGTTGCTATGAGTGGTAGCATAATAACCCGTATTGTAGAATTCAGAGTCCATGTCAGCCGGTTGTGTAGGTGTATGTGTTAATTGACGCAAAGAAGTTAGCAACACAGCTCCGTACTGTGCAGATTTATTCATTTCAGAATCCAAGATGACTGGAGTTAGTCCAACCATCTCACGGACAAAGTTCGTTGCTTTGAGTCCATTCTGCAGAAATCCGTCAGCTAATTTGCCAGGTTTATACGGCACCACGAGCGAAGGTTCTTCTACAAAACGAGGCCCGGTGTAGGTAGGTGCGTACTTGTCGTATAATGCCTTAATGCTAGCCATCGTTGTACCTTCAACTGGCTTATCGTTCGTAGCGATGTAGACTTGACGCTCTGACTCATACCAGCCTACATGCATTCCCAGCGACTCGCTGACATAACGGAGAGGAATCATCGTGTTGCCTTCAATGATTTGTGGAGCGGCCAACAGTTGAGAAGCTTGCCCGTTGAGCCTAGCTGTTTTACTTCCGATTGTCAGCTCCACTGTGGTGCTTCCCTTTTTACCGGTGACTTTCTTGGTTTTACTGTCCCACGTAACCTTAGCTCCCAAGGCTTCAAAGATCGCCCGCATCGGTACGAGAGTTGTTCCGGATTGGGTTACGGGGTCTACTGGAAGAGCCAGTATCTTCCCATCGATGTTCACTTCAATAGGCATCCAATGCCCGCGATCTGCGCTTGCTTCCTGATTAAGTGGAGCAATAAGCATTGCTGCTAGCACTGCTGCTCCTGCGATAATCTTAACTGGTTTGAGCTTCATAGTTAGCCTCCGTATGTATGGAACCAATTCCCAGATGTGTTTTCCCTAAAATATTACATCGTTCTACACAATATTTCCACATGGCCGAGTTGAATATTCTGATGCAACAGCCAACCCGATTTCGGTTATACTGAGTGATAAAAAGCATCGGTGATAACAACAAAGCTATAACGCACCGATTATGAAGTTAACGGGGAACAGTAGTTTAATGCACAGCTAGGAGGTAGCCGTTCAACAATGGATCGGCTGCCTTTTTGTTCAGCTAACGGGCAGGTTACGAAGAAACGGACAAGCTTCAGAGGATTCCATTATAATATAATTAAGAGCATTTATTTTATGCCATGATGGAGGAACTTATGGGCAACGGACAAAAAAGAAATGATCCCTGCATTTGCGGAAGTGGGAAGAAATACAAAAACTGTTGCCTACATAAAAAAAACTATATTCCCATAAGTGCTATTCGCTTTCCCGAAACCCCCGAGCCCTTCCTCAACTTCGTACCCAGCACGGAATATCAAGACCATAAGATACGTGCAATATGGAACACCCTCCATTTTCGACCACCACGAGAAACATTCCATGAGTTTCTGATACTGTTCGCGTATAAAATGACCTACGGTAAAGACTTCCATGAACAGCAGTTGCCACTGCTACCACAAAATCGTCATGTTACATTTAAATGGTGGATGGCATACTGCGATTGGGGCGTGAATAATTCTGATCAATACGTTGAAACAGAACATGGAAAAATTTATTTCGGAAAATCAACAGGTGAAGTACAGTCCCTCTTGCAACATGCTTTTGATTTATTCTGTCTCCAGACTGTAAATCGTTTGCCAGACTTTTTCATTGATAGATTGAAAGACACACACGAATTTCAAGGTGTACGGTACGAAGTAGCTGTGGCAGCTATCATGGCTAGAGCAGGATTTGATATTGAATTCTTGGATGATAAACACAAAAGCGAAGCCCATTGTGAGTTCATCGCCACACATAGAGAATCGGGACAGAAGATCGGTGTGGAAGCCAAAAGCAAACGAAGAAAAGGAGTACTGCACGAGGATGGAGTATTTGATGCGGAAACTGATTTTAAGGGCAATATTAAGCACTTGTTCAGAAAAGCGAGAACTCAAAAGCCCGAGGGCATTCCGTTCATCATTTTCATCGATATGAATCTTCCTTCAACAAGTGTAAATCTTCAGAATCTAGACATTGAACCAGAAAAAACCTGGGAAAACGATATTGATCAAATTTATGCTAACTATAAAAGCAAACAATCACTTATGCCCGACCCGTTCAACGCTTTATATTTTACGAATTTTGCCTTCTATTATTCTGGCAACGAAAGCGTTTCAAATCCATGGGTGACCTACATCAAAAAATCCGATTCTCCAGAACATAAAATAAGCGATATGACGGTGCTTGATTCTATCTTAAATTCCATAACGAGATACTCCGTGATACCTAAAGAGATATGAACCAAATGATCAGCTTAAGAAAACGTAGTATCTTGGTCCTATATATGGGGAGGTATTATTGAGCTAACGGGCAGTTTACAATAATGATCAATGGGAAGGAAATGATCAATGCATATCGGAAAGAGGCTATGACAATTAAACATTTCCATTGTCAGGACATAGTAATCATGTGAAGGAGAAAAGAAAATAAAATGAAATCAAATCGACTGTTATGGACTGCTTTACTTTTAGGAATAGCTGTGCCAGCTATAGTTACAATAGTTGTTGCCTATTTAATTTTTGGTGACTTAACTGAGGCTGTTCAAGCGATGTACAGCTTTCGTGGTCAACCCAACAGAACAAAAGACGCTGTAGCTTCTTTATTTTTGGTAATCTCCTCTTTGCTCGGCATCTATTCATTAATTAGTACTATTGTTTTTAGCTATTTAATTTGGAAAGTAAGTGTGCGTACTTTACAAGTCACAGAAAGGTCGGAGAAGTTAGAAATTCAAAGGGATCAAACAATTACTCAAGAGCACGCATTAATTGTATACTATGATGTTCAACGACAAATTACTAATCTAGTTGATTTATATAAAAGTTTGGTTATAAGTAAAAAGGAACCGAGTCCATCTCGACTATACCTAAGTACTGATTGGATGAAGAATGTTGCATCACTCAGGAATGAACTCTCAGAGCAAGAAATGAAATATCTTTTTCGGTTTTATGAGGAGTTTCTGACCTTACAATCTATTCTTGAAATACATAAAGAACCAGTTGAAATAACAGAACATGTGAAAAAGCTATCTGAGAAGTATCTTGTAGAGGGAGTACCATTGCAACTAATAATTCAATATTCACATTGGTTAAGTACAGAGAGTAAGATGTCACTGAAACTCCTTGTTATTATCCGAAAGATTCACAAAGCTACTTTCCCCTCGAATAAAATTAAAGAGGATTGGATTGAAGTTGACGGCGAAGGGGACGTAATGAATATTGAAGTCGATAAGTATCCCTATTTTAGAGGAGGGAGCACTTCAACGCTATTTGATGCTCTTGGTAATAAAATTCTTGTGGGTTCTTTTACATATGGCGGAGCTGAATTTCGGGGAGGTAAAAGGTTCTATGGATCTCCGTCAAGTGTTGCATACAATATTGAAATTCAAAAAGCAGAGTCGGACGAAGGTTTCCCAGTAATAACTAATGTAATAATCCATGATTTTAAAGCAGAAAACGATATCTATAACGCTGAAATAAAGAATAATGAACCTGTTAATGGTTTGATTATTAGTTATAATGCCGAAGGCGAGAAGATGTACGAGGGTTATCTAATGGATGGTAAAAGAGAAGGTGAGGGTACATCTTATCGAAAGGGGAAAAAGTATTTTTCAGGTATCTGGGAAAACGACCGCCCGAAGAATGGTGAGCTAAGGGGAAACGGGAAGCTAGTTTTTAAAGGGGAGATTAAAAACGGTAATAAACCATGGGAAGGGGAGGCATTCGAACTTACAGGGGATTCCTTTTATGAATTTACGGGTTTTCTGAAAAATGGTCTTCCCTATCATGGATCGGGGTATAATTTTAGACAAAATCAGTACGGGTTAAGCTATGCCGAGGAACTTGAGCATGAATACATGGATCTCGAGGATGAGCAGGAGATGCATAGACAAATGTTCGAAGACGAGCACGCTCGCCAAAACGAGGAGGCTCGTAAAGCAGATAGGTGGGAGGAGTATATTAAGGCAGATTGGACTACTGGTGAGGCAACAAACAAAGATCCATTAGAATCTAATATTATAGTATTATATTATAAATAATTCATTGGATAATCAGCTCATTTGAAATAACTGCATTTGGCGTGACGATTAAACATATTTATAACTTGAGTATTGGGTCTGTCAGTCGGCCTCATTAAATAGCTTTAATTGCCTTGATGAGGCCGCCGAATTATTCAACTAACGGGGAACGTTAGATTTTGCTGGTGATACCAATATCAGAATGCTCCAGCGCCTCCGATAACGCTTCGATATCCATCCCCCCTATGACAACTCAAAAATAATGATTAAACCACCGGGTCAACACAAACAGCGGCATCGTTCTAAGTTCTTCTTTAATGGAAATCGCATCCTCGGGGTTATCTGTTATGATACCGTCGACACCCATGCTGAAAAATCGTCTCATGCTTTCTGTGTTATTAACTGTCCAGACGTAGATAGGCTTGTGATACCGTTTGGCCGAAGCGATGACCGATTCTTTGACCATATATTCTTCCATCACGACAAAATCGGCACGAATCCGCCCCATATCCGGGACACCGGCGAACATAATATACCCCACCTGAAGCTCAGGCGCCGCGGTTTTGACTTGCTGCACGATTTCATAATCCAGCGACTGCACGATACATTCATTCTCGAAATGATTTTCGCGCACAATCCGGATAAATGTATCCACCAGATTTTGTTCTTTGCCATGTGTTTTGATTTCAATGTTTAGCTTTATTTGGCCTCTGGCCATATCCATTACTTCTGCCAGACTACTGATTCGTCCTGTGAAATTCCCCTGCTTCACTTGCAGCTCTCGTAATTCGTTCATTGTCAGATCATACACCTGTGCATGGGTACCTGTCAGACGCTTTAGATTGGTATCGTGTATAACGGCAAGGTCCCCGTCCTTGGTTTCCAATACATCAATTTCTGCATAATCCGCCTGTGCCTCAATAGCACCTTGTATGGCTTCGATTGTATTCTCCGGCCCCTTGGAGACGTATCCTCTATGGGCCATAATCTCAACCTTCTGATCCTCCATCTGCACTTCACTGATCGCTGGCACTAGAGCAAGTGCCGCTGCAAAGACCGTAACTGAGCCGAGTACGATCAGCTTTCTTTTGTGCTTCTGCAGCAATCCTTGATTCTGAATGGAACGTTCTTCCTGACTCTTCGGCTCGGGAAGACGCAGCACGGCATGATCCGGGTCCGCTTTCACCATGTATAACCGGGTAATCGTGGCAGTATAAAGCGGAATAACAAATAGAGAAGCCAGGTAGAGGGATAATATGCTACTCTTCAGAGCGACTCCCCTCATTACGCCAGCAAATACCGTCTGCTGCTCCCACAGGATGTATATAAGGCCTACAGCTCCCACAATGACTACCATTAGCAGGCTGACAACGACCAGATACAATAGGAATACCGACACCATGACCACGGCTACGCGGATATGTCTTTTCTTAAGAAATGCAGCGCTTTTTTTCGCCGCCTTCCGAAAGCTTGCCACCCCCTCGATCACCACAATAGGAAGCACGAAGGTCCAGCGAACATTGAAGAATAGCATAACCCCGAGCACGCCGATCAGCAGCAGTATTCCTCCGCCTGTCTTTACCAACTCACCTGAGATAAAGTTCGGAATTTCCATAGAAGGCAATAGCGAAGCGCCCACCCCCGCACCGAGCGGAAGCAACAGCAGCAGATAGATCACCAATCCTAGAAATCCATATTTGAACAAGGACGGAAGATAGGAAAGTGACTGCAACAAAGCGGGAATAAGCCCGATCCGCTGCCTTTCCTGACCGTGATACGAGAGAATAATTAAAACCGCAAACTCTAAAAAAATCAGTAGCGTGGCAATAGGAATCAGTATCAGCATGCATAACAAGCCATACTTGCTCATCGCAAATTGCAACAGCTCATAATTGGTAGCCCCGGCAAACCCGCCTAAGCGGAGAAGTCCACGAAATAGGAATGAAATGACCGGAATAAAAATAAATAACGTTAACGTCTTATACAGAAGCTCGAAAATAAAGATTTCCCGGTACGAAAAAGCAAGAATCCGAAAAATATCGGTAATCTGCTTGTGTATCGGAACCTTTGAGTCCTCGCTCATAGCTTTACACCTTCACTAACAGGCAGACCGTCTAAACGATCGATCAGTTGTTTTAGGTTTGTTTCGTCTACGGCATAATGCCGGACATCCTCTCCCAGCCGTTCGTCGATCTGCTCTCGTGTGAACGTAAAGCTATAGGTTGCGCCATCATATAAACCCGTGTTATCAACTATCGAATAGGTTATACTATCGACGTTATCAATCAAACTTAAGAGAAGAATGGAATTATGATAGAAAGTTTCTCCGCTTATCGCCCCCTCACTTACCACACCCGTAGAGTCATTCATTAGATAATGGATAGTCAATCCATAAGGCTGAGCCTTCGTTTGAAGTTCAATCCCCTTACCCTCAAACCCTATTGGCATGGGCATTCCTCCAATAAGGCCGCCTACCTTCACATGGTTACCCACATAAGGTGTTTTATTCTTCATTAGCTTATCTACATCATATCCGGAATAGGATGGGGGCGAGAATGGCTCAGACGATATCTGTAAAGGTTTAGGGTTGGTTGTGCATCCGACAATGAAGACTGCAATTACGAGCATAGTTCCCACAACCATCCATGATGACGGTTGCCGATAAGAGAGAATATTGTTAATTCTGGCTTTCACATAACTCTCTCCAAAGGAAAGCGGACTGCCCGTCAGTAAACCGCTTCTGTGTAGCGAGAAAGAAAGCAAGGTTGTTGAGTAGCCTTTTTTAATCTGGTTGCCCATCTTGTTCACGACACGCTCATCGCAGGACATTTCCATATCCTTACTCATGAGTGCATAAGATAGCCACATAAGTGGATTAAACCAATGAACGATAAGTAGTATAAATGCAAAAGGTTTTATGAGATAATCTCGTCTCCTGATATGCGTCTGTTCATGCAATAAAACATAAGATAAATCAGGTTCGCTCATGCCGGTCGGAATGTATATTTTCGGCTTCACAAAACCGCATACAAAGGGTGTCGAAATCTGGTCCGTCTCAAAAACGTTATCCCTGACGAGGGTCGCCGTTCTGACTCTGGCGATTATTTTCATATAGGAAGCCACGCTGTAAAGAAGGATAATGGCTGCTCCTGATATCCAAATGACACTTCCGATCCACATCAAGATTTGCATAGGATTTGCGCTTGCCATCGGGGCAGCAACTGGAAGGGATGATTGGATGAAACGGCTTATCCCGCTAATTCCTGCATCTACAGTAGAATATACCTGTATTCCAATATGCTGCGGCACAAACTCCATGAAGCCTGTGCCAGCCTTTCGTTCGGGCTGAACAAGTCGTAGAAGACTGAAGCTTGAAGTTAAGCTAACCGGAATAACCAGTCTAACCATTACGACCGACCACAGGATATAGGAGAAAACTTTAGAAACGCGCCTCAAAATAAATCTCACTATGATTACCGCAAGTGCCACGTAACTTGCCGTTATGCTCATATTAAGGATGATTAGAAACAAGTTCGTCATCTAGCTGCCTCCTCAATAATCCGCTTCAACTCTTCAGCTTCCTCCTTGGACAGTTTCTTTTCACCTAGAAAAGCGGTTAAAAATTGCGGCAATGAACCATCGAATGCCTTTTCAACAACCGTCTGACTCTCATATTTCTGTGCATCTGTTTTTTTAACAATGGCAGTGACCGTTGCTTCCTCATTCCTAAGGATCCCTCGCTCACATAACTTCCTTAGAACTGTATAGGTTGTGGACTTCTTCCAGCCAAGCTTTGTCTGGCTTAGCTTTACCAGATCCGTAGAATTAATGGGTTCATTATCCCAGATCAGGCATGCAAATTTGTATTCGGCATCAAACAATTTGTACGGTTCCAGATGGATTTCCTCCTCCATAGGTTTATCGAAGTAAACCCTATGTAGAAAGTCTATTGCAGTAAACCTCATTTGTCAAGAAAATGGACCCTTTCGCCTTGAATCGTTATAATTACTCATTATGCGAAAGCATCGGACCAAAAAGGCCGCCGGGCGCTGAAAGGGGACGCGTAAAAGTGGAACAAAACGATAAGATTGTCATTATAGGGGTAACAGGCTACATCGGAGCATGGATTGCCAAACAGTTAACAGATATGGGCTATACCCAGATTATTGGAACGTACCGTAATGAGGAAAAGGCGCGAAAGCTTCAAGCGATGTTGCCCAATTTGAACTTATACAAAGCAAATCTCGGGGAAAAAGACAATTGGAAAGAAGTGCTGAGCGGGGCCAAGTGGGTTTTTAATCAGGGGAGCGCATTCAACCCTAACGATAAAACATATAAAGACCGGGGCCGCACGAAAGAAAAAGGAATTCGCACGCTCTTCCAATTGGCTGTTGAATCTGGCAGCGTCATGAAGATCGTACACACCAGTGCCGAGTCCACCATTGCTTACGCCAACGAAGATCCATCCAAAACGACGTTTACAGAGGATGACTGGACAAATGAAAACAGGGAAGGCTTATTTGACCTCCATATGGTGTCGAAAACGATGGAAGAAAAAGCTGCCTGGTCGTTTATCCACTCCCCTGAAAATACAACAAATATAAGCATGACAACGATTCACCCTACGCACGTCATGGGGCCAAGCTTTGCTCCTTGGCATCATGATATGATTTATGCCATGCTTCACGGCGATGGAGCTATGGCAGATTCGCAGCTGTATGGGGTTGATGTTCGCGACGCAGCCGCAATGAATATTGCGTTGATGAAATCCCCTGAAGCGAATGGGCGGCGTCATTTCGCGTCTGCATTCAAAACAACATACGCCGCCATCCTTCATTTTATCAAAGAACAATTTACAGATGAGCAGATCAGGGCCGTATTAGGTGATGTGGTTCGGATCATCCCCGGAGATGACGCGGCGGATTTATTCAGCCCAGTGCAGCAAACGTCATATTACCAGGACATGGTGCCTCGTATGTTAAACCGTGTAGTGTACAAGACCAACTACCCTGAAGCTTATGCGTATGAGTATACAGAACCGAACATTACGGTCTTACAAGCAATGGAGAAAATGTTGAAGGATAAATCGCAGCGAGCGTGCGATTAAACCGTTCGTTACACCTTTTTAACGAACTCCGATTTTAATTTCATTGCCCCGAAACCATCGATTTTGCAGTCGATATCGTGATCTCCGTCGACCAGGCGTATATTTTTTACTTTTGTTCCTATTTTAAGGACCGATGAGCTTCCTTTGACTTTGAGGTCCTTGATAACCGTTACTGTATCGCCATCATTCAGAACGTTTCCATTCGCATCTTTGATCACCTTGTTTAGATCATGACCTTCGTTGTCCTCTTCTACCGACCACTCATGGCCACATTCAGGGCAAATCAATAGAGCTCCATTTTCGTACGTGTATTCGGAATTACATTTCGGGCAATTCGGTAAGTGCGACATAATATGATTTTCTCTCCCGCCAATTCATTATAGGTATGTTTGCATTATAGCTTACCGCGTACTACTTTAGTAGGACTACAATCTCCTATGATTCGCTCTATAATGACTTGTAGAGTCGAATATTAGGGGATTTTTTTGACCACATTGAAAAAGGTGGAATTGCAATGGAGAGTAAAAAAAAACTGTTTAAAGCAACTATGAGTTTACGAAAAATACTCGCATTCTTAATTATTCTTTCTATAGCATTCCCTTGCACTGGGAAGGTTCTTGCAGCTGTTCAACCGTCACTTGTAATTACTAGCCCTAACGTAACGCTGTCAGGCAGCGGTACCGTAACGTTCACTGCGGACGCGACTTTAAGCGGGGGATCTGCCCCTACAGGCAGTATTACGTTTTCACTAACTGGTCCCGGGGGCGTATTATTTAATACTTCAACCTATGCTGTCTCCGGAAATAGGACACTTACTGAATCATTCACTTTTTCTCTCCGTGGACCGATAACCGGTACGTATACCTGGACTGCAGATTATTCAGGGGACTCAAACAACGCTCCTGCCAGCAGCACGACCTCGACAATGGTGAGCGCCGCGGCACCAACCCTGACAGTCAGCGCCCATCGAACCTCCGTCACGATCGGCTCGTCTTCCCAATTGCTCGGGGCTTCCGCGATTTTAGCCGAAGGATACTATCCGACCGGCACGATAACGTTCAATCTGTATGCACCCGCACCCGGAGGAGCCGTCCTTGTTGATACCGAGACAGTCACAGTTAATGGAAATGGAACTTATACAACTCCAACAGGATACACGCTTACCGCCGCACAGGCGGTAACTGGCACGTATCGATGGGATGTAACCTACTCTGGCGATTCAAACAACAGCTCTTCATCTGTAACTTCACAAGAGGCAGACCTCTCCATCACCAATACGGCGAGTGACCCAACACCGAATGTTGGAGATTCTATAACTTTCACCGTCACTGTCACAAATAATGGGCCTGACAATGCAACAGGTGTGGAAGTAACAGATTTGCTGCCAGCCGGTCTCGCATTGGTTTCTGCAACGCCAAGTCAAGGAACCTACAGCTCCACAACAGGAGTATGGACTGTTGGAACAGTCACAGCAGCTTCGGCTGAATCTCTTACGCTCCATGCTCGGGTTGTCTCACCGAATGCGCAAACAAACACAGCGGCTATATCGCATGCTGATCAGCCTGACCCAAATACAGGTAACAATACGTCATCGGCAACTGTAACTCCTCGACAGGCAGACCTCTCCATCGGAAATACGGTGAGTAACGCAACACCGAATGTTGGAGACATGATAACTTTTACCGTCACTGTCTCAAATAGTGGGTCTGATCATGCAACAAATGTGGTTGTAACAGACTTGCTGCCAGCCGGTCTCACATTTGTTTCAGCAACGCCAAGTCAAGGAAGCTACAACTCCGCTACAGGAGTTTGGACGATCGGAGCAGTCACAACAACTTCGGCTGCTTCTCTCAGTCTCCAAGCTGAGGTTGCTTCACCGGCTGAGCAAACAAACATAGCGACTATATCGCACGCTGACCAGTTCGACCCAAACCCGGGCAACAATACGTCATCGGCAACTGTAAACCTCCAACAGGCAGACCTCTCCGTCACAAATACGGTGAATAACGCAACACCGAATGTTGCAGACACGATAATTTTCACCGTCACTGTCACAAATCATGGACCTCACAATGCAACAGGTGTGGTTGTAACAGATTTGCTGCCAGCCGGTCTCGCATTGGTTTCTGTGACGCCAAGTCAAGGAACCTACAACTCCACAACAGGAGCTTGGAATGTCGGAACAGTCACAGCAATTTCGGTTGCTTCTCTCATTCTCCAAGCTGGGGTTGCTTCACCAACTGCGCAAACAAGCACAGCGACTATATCGCACGCTGACCAGTTCGACCCAGACACAAGCAACAATACGTCATCGACAACTGTAACTCCCCAACAGGCAGACCTCTCCATCACAAATACGGTGAATAACGCAACACCGAATGTTGGAGACACGATAACTTTCACCGTCACTGTCTCAAATAGTGGGCCTGATCGTGCAACAGGTGTGGTTGTAACCGATTTGCTGCCAGCCGGTCTCGCTTTGGTTTCTGCGACGCCAAGTCAAGGAACCTACAACTCCGCTACAGGAACTTGGACGATCGGAACAGTCACAACAACTTCGGCCGCTGCTCTCATTCTCCAAGCTGAGGTTGCTTCATCAGCTGCGCAAACAAGCACAGCGACTATATCGCACGCTGACCAGTTCGACCCAGACACAAGCAATAATACGTCATCGGCAACTGTAACTCCTCAACAAACCTACACGGTCACTTTTGACTCTCAGGGTGGTAGTTCTGTCTCAAATATTAGCGGTGTTACCTCAGGTTCCACAATAAGCGCACCGGCTACACCTACATTATCAGGCTATACATTTGTTGGCTGGTATAAGGAATCATCATTGACTAACGCATGGAATTTCAGCATAGATACTGTAACCGGCAGCTTAACGCTATTTGCTAAGTGGCAGTACAATGGTGGCGGTGGTGGCGGTAGCAGTAACAGCGGCAGTAGTGGAAATCCAAATGTCACACCGACTTATTATGCGGATGTATTAGGAACCGGTATCTCGAGAGCTACACTGCCTATTAGTACAGATACGCATGCCGGCAGCGCAGCGGTAGACTTTGGAACTCTGGCAGAATATAAGCCCAAAGATGAGAAAACGATTGTGATCACCATGCCTGCCATCCCTGGTGTGAATACCTATACCCTGGGGATTCCTGTCGCCTACCTGTCCACGCCAGTTAGCAAAGGTACTTTGGTCTTCAAAACCAATAAAGGCGGCATAACCCTTCCTGCGGGTATGTTGGCAAATAGGGTTGGCTTGAAAGCTGAAATTACCATCGGCCAGGGCGATAAATCAGGTCTGCCAGACAGCGTAAAGACAACAATAGGCGATAAGCCGCTGATCCAATTGGCCGTGAAAATAGATGGAAAGCAGATCGAGTGGAATAACCCCAAGGCACCGGTCATTGTATCCATACCCTATACACCGACAGCGGCCGAGCTTGTACACCCAGAAAGCATTGTGATCTGGTACATCGACAACAGCGGCAAGGCGGTCACCGTGCCAAACGGACATTATGACCCGATCACAGGAACCGTGACCTTTGCCACAACCCATTTCAGCTACTACGCCGTAAGCTACAATCAAGTTAGCTTTAAGGATGTGGCGGCAGATAAGTGGTATGGCAAAGCGGTTTCCTTTTTAGCCGCAAGGGAGATTACCACAGGTACAAGCAATGGGAATTACAGACCTGATGAACAACTGATCCGCGGAGATTTCCTTGTCATGCTGATGAAGTCATTTGGTATAGCTGCGGACACTTATCCGGCGGATAACTTCTCCGACGCAAACGATACCTACTATACCGGCTATCTCGCAGCGGCAAAGCGGCTCGGCATATCCTCAGGCATGGGTAACAATATGTTCGCACCCGAAAAAGAAATCACACGTCAAGAAAAGTTCACCTTGCTCTATAATGCCTTGAAGGTCATCGGAAAACTTCCGCAAGGTAATTCCGGCAAGACGCTCTCTGATTTTACTGACACCGGCATGATCGCCCCTTGGGCGAAAGAAGCCATGACGCTGCTGGTCGAAACGGGAATCATCGATGGCAACGCCGGAAAGCTCACCCCTACAAGCACGACTACAAGGGCAGAAATGGCACAGGTGCTATACAATCTATTAACGAAGTAACGCTCTAAAAAAACAGGCTGCGAGTCAAAAGCTCGCAGCCTGTTTTTGGCTTAAACATATTAATCTGCGCTTGCGGTAACGTGCTCCCACTTTGCATATTCATCCAGCATCGAGTTGAGCTGTGTGCGAGCCATGACGAGCCCCATGCTTCCCAGAGCCAACCTTCTAGGCGGATTGTCCGTGCCTGCAATATCGGCGACTGCCGACATCGCTTTTTCTACATTGCCATAAGGCGCCGTTTCGGCAAGCTTATTGTACCAATCGTACATCGGTTGATAATCGGCAATTTCGCTTTTATTTTCTTGCGTATTTCCTTGAAATCCTGTTTTGAAGCCCGCCGGCTCAACCAGCGTGATGTTGATCCCAAGCTCCTTCACTTCGGCAGCCAGCCCTTCGCTAAGGCTTTCAAGCGCCGCTTTCGAGCTGCAGTAGATCGGCAAGGTCGGCAAGCTTTGTACGCCGCCCATAGACGATATATTGATAATATGGCCCGAACGGTTTTTCCTCATTTGCGGAAGAACGGCTTGAATCGTGCCCATAACGCCAAATACATTCGTTTCATATTGCTTGCGCGCTTGATCAACCGTTACTTCTTCAAAAACGCCCGCCTGAGCATATCCCGCATTATTGAGCAAAACATCAATTTGCCCATATTGATTCGTTACCGTTTCGACAACCTGTTGAACCATTCCCTGATTCGTAATATCTAATGCCAGCACCTGAATGTTGCCGTATTGGCCGAATTCCGGAGCGGCTTTCTGCGTATCCCGCATGGTAGCTACTACATTCCATTCACGCTTGGCGAATTGAATGGCCAATTCTTTGCCGAAGCCTGTTGACGTGCCGGTAATTAATATCGTTTTACTCATCTGTATTCCCTCCTGATGCGGATTGAGCATCGCTCATGAATGATCTTAATCCTTAAAGTCGACTTTAAGGCAAGTGCCATTTTTTTGAAAAATGATCATTCGCTTGCGATGCTCCTGGAGCTTATACATCGTTACATGACCGAACTGTGGCCTAGAATCGCCTTAGGCTCCAAGTACTCTTCGATTCCGTACGTGCCGTGATCCCTGCCTATGCCGGAGTGTTTAAACCCTCCGAACGGTGCTTTCGGTTCGTCGTGCAATCCGTTGACCGATATCCGTCCGGCCACAATCTGCTCGGCGACCCGATTGCCCCGCTCCGTGCTTCCGGAAAAGACGAACGCTTGCAAGCCGTATGGCGTATCGTTGGCGATTTCAATAGCCTCGTCTTCCGTCTTATACGTAATGATCGATAGGACGGGACCAAATACTTCTTCCTGCGCAATCGTCATATCATTGGTTACATTGGAAAACACTGTCGGCTTAACATAGTAACCGTCATCGAGCCCTTCAGGACTGCCTGCGCCGCCGACGACCACTTCAGCTCCGTCTTCGATCGCCTGGTTAATATAGCGTTGAACTCTTTCGAACTGCTTCTGGTTCACCATTGGCCCAATAACCGCAGCTTCGTTCCAGAGGTCGCCCACTTTTAAACCTCCGACGGTCGCGGCCATTAAACGTTTGACTTCCTCTAGACGCGTTTCCGGAACGAGCACCCTTGTGCCGGCAAGGCAAGCCTGACCGCTGTTGATGAATCCGGCCCCTACCGCAAGCGGAACGGCTTTCGTGAAGTCGGCGTCATCCAAAATAACGGTAGGCGATTTTCCTCCAAGCTCGAGCGTAACCCTTTTTAAGTTAGCCGCCGCGCCTGCCGCGATTCGTTTTCCAATTGCCGTAGAACCTGTAAACGTGATGCCGGTAACGTCCGGATGGCGAGTCAACTCTTCGCCGACTACTTCTCCCTTGCCGTTAACGATATTGATAACGCCAGCCGGGACATTGGCCGCATGGACGGCTTCCATGAATATTTCTGTTTGAGCCGCGCTGAACTCGCTCGGTTTGACAACCACGGTGCAGCCCGCGGCCAGAGCCGGCCCGATTTTATTGGCAAGATGCGTCGCATTGGCATTCCAAGGCGTAATCACGCCCACGACGCCAACCGGTTCCATTCGAACTTTCGCTGTGCCGGCCGCTCGTACAAAAGGATACGACTCAACCGTTTCCTTCATATGCGAAAAGGCATTGATCGCAAGTTGAGTCAGCATTTTAGCCACTTTAACCGGCGCGCCGTATTCCGCAACAGTCGCCTCAGTTAGTCTGTCATATCGTTGCGACAGCGATTCACGCAGCCGCGAAAGGATGTCGGCGCGTTCCTCAACACTCGTTTTAGAGTACGTTTTGAACGCTGCTTTAGCAGCCTCTATTGCATTGCGCGTATCCTCGATGTTGCCTAGCACGACTTTACCCGCTGCTTGCTTGTTTGTAGGATTGATCAACTCCAGCTCTTCCGTGCCCGAAGGTCTGACAAATTGTCCGTTAATATAAATCCTATCGTACACATTCACTATCGTTTCCTCCCCTTACGGATAATTTGGCGTAAACCATTTTTATTGTAACCCTTAAAGTTCACTTTAAGTCAAATGCTTTGCACACAAAAAATGAGGCCCTGATCCGATGTGATATCAATTGGATCAGGACTTCGCTTTTCAAACCTTTGGCTCCTCCGACTTCTCAAAATAATCGAGGAAGCTCTTTTCCGGGTTGCGGTTGTTATTATATACCTCCAGCTTCTGACTCACGGCTTCGAAAGCCTCGTTCAGTACTTGCTGCTTTTTGATGATCTCAGCCTGATGCGCCTCCAAGATGGCCCTTCTCCGCGCAATCGTCCCTTCTCCCTGCTTGGCAAGCTCGACAATTTCTCTTATGCCAGATATGCTCATTCCCGTCGCGCGAAAACAAGTCATCAATCGAATCCAGTCTAAATCCTTCTCATCGAACAGGCGGTTGCCATTGTCGTCCCTGCGGATATTGGGCAATAGCCCTTCTTTATCATAAAAACGTATCGTATGCGCGGGGCAATTTAATTTCTCCGACGCTTCCTTTATTGTAAACAATTCGCTCCCCCTCATTCACTACCGTCGAGCCTGTAAAAAGATTTTAGCGATATCGGGGAGTCGCGTCAATCTGGCTCTCATCGGTCTAATTGTTCAGGAAGCCCAAATCGCGAAAATAATCTGGTATTGATGAAATTTTGGATGTGAAAGATCTTCTTGTCCTTCATCACAATGACGTGAATTCCCCAGGGGATCAAGCAGGTTTTGTCCTTACTCGGCATATATTGCGCGAAAGCCGGGTAACCGCCATTCACCGCAGTCGGCAAAAACCGGGACCCGACACAATGCGAGCGTACGAGCGAAAAAAACTTGAACAAATCGTCCTTGCCCTGTACCCACATAGGAAATGGTGGCATAGACATATGGCCTTCTTCATGAAACAAGGCTACCAGTGCATGGATATCATATCGTTCAAAAGCCTCCACATACCGTGATAGCAGTTCTTGATCAGGCTGGACATCCATTAAGTTGTATTCTTCGGAACGGAGTTTCGCCCGATCCATCGTTTCTCTGGCTCTTTGCAAGGCGCTGTTAACTGCTGCTGGCGTCATGCCTAACGAATCAGCAATCTGTTTGGAGGACCACTCAAATACGTCTTTCAATAGGAGAGCTGCACGTTGGCGTGGAGGCAAGATTTGCAAGAGTGTAATAAAACAGAGTTGAAGGGTATCTTTGCGAATGAGTAAATCTTCTGGATTTTCCGAAAATGCGGGGGCAGGCCAGATCCAGGATGAGTCAGGGAACGTTTCATTGGGTGCGATAATGGATGACGCGGGGTCGGAAAAGTCAACGGGACGAGTTCTCCGTTTAGCTTGTCTTAGCTTGTCCAGGCATAGATTTGAAGCAATCCGATAAACCCATGTTTTGTATGAAGATTCTTGTCTGAATGAGTCCCAACTATGCCACACACGAATAAAGGTTTCCTGAACGGCATCGTCAGCGTCATCGATCGATCCTAGCATTCTATAACAGAAGGATGTTAACTCCGGTTTCAAGCTGTCAAATAACTGAAGTTCTAGTGCATGCTCCAGTACCGTTTCGTTCATCTGGACCCCCTACTACCGCAAAACTAGTTAGTTTAAGAGAAGAGATTCGGCACCGCTCTGAAATATCCTTCATTATTATGAATAAAAAGACAGTCAAGGCATCTCAATGTGCCCTAACTGTCTTTTTACTGATTAAACCAAACGGGCTGTTATCGGTGTCGCGCCTACCCGGTCTCCGATATACTGATACAACACTAGCGCCGCCACGCCGGCGGCCACGAGGAGGGTACGTATGCGCTGGCACGACTGCGCGGGCGCCTACAAGGCGTTCTTCAGCTTGGGTTCCACCTGTCAGACTGCCCATCAACTCCGGAGGCTTGGCCTGAGGCGTATCGCAGGTCCATTGGACTGGTTCATCTCCCGCAACGCCTCCGATGTCTCCCGGCTTATCCGCAATCGGTTCAACGGTTTGTTGGATGTGAATCGGCTGCAGGTGGAAGGCGTCGACGAGATGCACTACATCGTCCGAGACACCGGCTACAACCTCGAGTCGTATCACGACTTCCCGTTGATCCAGCCTTGGACTGATGCTTACCCCGACGTCGCGCGCAAGCTTCACCGTCGCGCACAAGCCTTGCTCTCGGCCAGTGCCAGCGGGCCAATCTGCTTCGTCAGGATCGGCACTTCCAGGTCGGAATCGCTTCAACTGCACCAGGCGCTGTCCTCGATCGCTCCCCGCGGTTTTCGGCTGCTCGTCATCAACTCCAATGAAGACGATTACCGGATTCGACACGAGGACTGGGGCTTTCCGGGGATCGCTTCGGTATCGATTCCAAGAGGTTTCGACTGGCGCGGCTCCGATTCCGCCTGGTGGGAGATTATGCGCGGATTCTCGGTTGCCGCCCCTTAATCAGATATTTCGGTCAGAGTTTCAAGCTGAATTCTCTTAACCCTCGTACGCTTCCTGTAATGCCGCAAGATCAAATTTCTTCATTTTCAGGAATGCATTCGTTACCCGTTTCATTTGCTCCGGCGTGCCCTTACCCATCATCTTGTTCATTGCGGTCGGAACAATCTGCCAGGATACACCGAACTTATCTTTAAGCCAGCCGCATTGCTCGGCTTCAGGTACCGCGGAGAGCTTTTCCCAATAGTAATCAATTTCCTCTTGCGTGTCGCAAGAAACCATAAAGGATATGGCCTCATTGAAGCTGAATTTATGTTCGTACGCGCTGTCCATTGCCGCAAACCACTGATTTTCCAACATGAAGTCGGAGAACATAACAGTGCCTTCCTTGTCAGGCTCCATCCCTTTCGGGTAGTGGGCAATCGTTCCCATTTTTGCGTTCTTAAAGACGGATAAATAATAATGAATCGCCTCTTCCGCCTTGCCGTATTGATCGCCGACGAACAATAGCGACGGCACGATCGCAGGCTTCTCTTCACCCTCGGGATTCATCAGGATTAACTGCCACGACAAACCATACTTATCCTGGATCCAGCCATATTTCTCGCTGAACGGGTACTTGCCAAGCGGCATTAATGCGATGCCGCCTTCGGATAATTTGTTCCAGACCTCGTTTAGTTTCTCTGCGGCGTCTTTATCTCGAGAGGGGTCGAAATTCACGAAGAAAGACACCGATGGATTAAACTTGAATAAAGGACCTGCGCTGATTGCCATGAACTTCTGCCCCCAAATTTCAAAAGAGACCAAATGACTGTCTCCTGATGGGGTGTTGTTGAGTGTGGTTGCATTCGTAATTCTCGAGTCCGGGAAAATGGAAGCATAAAACTCGGCTGCTTCTTTCGCCTCCTTGTCATACCATAAATGCGGAATGATTATTTGATTCGTTTGTGCCATTAGTCATTCCTCCCCATATTAGATTTCGCAGCGAATGAAGGCGACAGCCAGTGCCATCGCGCTTCGAACCGCCGCCGTATCCGCGAGCGAGTTGAGCATGACGAAATCATGGATCGTGCCCTGCATGCGCGCCTGAGCAACACGAATACCTGCTTGCCGCAACTTGTTGGCATATGCCTCTCCTTCGTCGCGGAGGACGTCCGCCTGACCCGTGATGATCATGGCGGGCGGCAAATCTCGCAACTGCTCGGTCGTTGCGCGAAGCGGGGAAGCCGTGATCTGCGCTCTTTGCTTAGGATCCATCGTGTATTGGTCCCAGAACCACTGCATGACATCGCGACGAAGGTAATAGCCCTCGGCGAACTGTTTGTACGATGGCGTATCGAAGGAAGCGTCCGTTACCGGATAGAACATCAGCTGCTTGGCGATTTTCGGTCCGCCGCGCTCCTTCGCCAGGATGGCGACGGCCGTGGTCATATTGCCACCTACGCTATCGCCGGCGACGATGATCTTTTTCGAATCTATCCCGTACTTGCGGCCGTTATCGGCAACCCATCGTAATGCTGCGTATATTTCTTCAAGGGCGGTCGGATACTTCGCTTCCGGTGAAAGGCTGTAGTTGACGAAGACAACGACCGAATTCGATCGGACCGCCAGTTCGCGAACAAGCCGTTCGTGCGTGCCGAAGTTTCCAAGCACCCACCCGCCGCCGTGGGAATATAGGACGACAGGCAGGTCGCCCTTGGCTTGTGTTGGCCGAACAATCGTTAACGGCACTTTCCCGGTCGGCCCGCTTTTGATTGTCACGTTCTGAATATCGGCAGGAAGCATCTTAACAGGCCCAGCCTGTGTCTTGTTCAATTGCTCGCGGCCTTTTTGCGGACCTAGATCGTATAGATAGGGCGGATTGGAGGTTTCTTCGGTCACTTTCTTGGCTTCGGGCTCTAGCACGACTTCGTTTGCGGTAACTGGAGAAGATACACGGGGGCTGGCTTCTGCCAAGTCGTTGCCGGATAATGTTGCTCCGATTAGCACCGTAAGGCAAGCCGATGCAAGAGCCTTGCACTTCAATCGCACAGGTCAACCATCCTTTTATCGGGAGATTTTGTATCTGATTAAAGTGTACAGAAAACCCTGACCTCATTCGGTCAGGGTTGCTTTAATGATGCGGTGTTTGATAACTCCAAAGTCGTCCGAACGTCCGTGATTGATCCTTGATCGATATATGCGATACGATCAGCCAAATAATGAACAGCCATGATATCGTGTGAAATAAACAAATAAGAGATTCCATATTTCTCTTTCAGCTCTCTCAGATGAATAAGGATTTGCTTCTGAATAATCATATCCAAACTGCTTACCGGTTCGTCCAATACGATTAGTTTCGGCTTTAATGCAATTGCTCTGGCGATATTGACCCTCTGCAACTGCCCGCCGCTCATTTGTCCCGGGCGTTTATGCATATCGTCGGCCGTCAGTCCAACTAATACTAATAATTCCGCAACCTTTCTCCGCTCTTCTAGGGAAGTCAACCTCTCATAATTACGCAGGGGCTCGGCGATGATATCGAGAATACGCATACGAGGATTTACGGCCGAGTAGCTATCTTGAAAGACGACTTGAATATCTCGGCGCCATTGCTTTCGAGCTTTGCGATCGGATCGGTACAGATCGATTCCCTCGAACGTAATCGTCCCGCTGTCGGGGGGCAACAACCCGAGTACGATTCGCCCCAACGTGCTTTTACCGGCTCCACTCTCTCCGAGAATGCCTAGACAAGTCCCTTCCTCCAGCGAAAAAGACAGATTCCTTACGCCGGTCCCTTCGGACGTGCTCTTACGGAACCAACCTGCTGAGCCATAGGTTTTAGAAATGTTATCTGCAACTAATAAGCTCATACGGCAATCTCCTTCTGCCTTCGATAAAGAAGCGTAAACACCAACGTCGCAACACCAATGCAAGCGCCCGTCGCCAACATCGCTTGGTATGAGAACGCGTCCGCCAGCCATCCCATGAGGTAGGCGCCGCCTGAGGTGCCGAGATCGGCTGCAGCGATAAACCAACCGATGGAAACTCCACGCGATTTTTCCGGTACGATGAAGGTAATATAAGTCATCAGCGTCGGATATAACAAAGATAACGCAAGTCCATTGAATACGGCCGACACAAGCAGAACCGGCATCGACAACGACAGGCAAAGAAGCGACGGCGCAAGCACGAAACATACGATTAGAGCGACGAGAAGCCATTTAGGGAACACAGCCGAAGACGGAATATGCTTGCGTCCAAAGAAACGAATGAAGATAAGAACGGCGGTCTCGGTTAAAAAGTAGAGCGGAGCCGTATGTAGGCCTTTGCTTTCCAAATATAAAGGCAAGAACGTAGGCGCGATGCAAAACACGACCGAAGCCAGCAACATGACGATCGACGGAAATACAATCGACCGGTTCGCCGAACGAGCCGACTCCTCGTGCCCGTCGACATGCTTTTCGTTCCTTTCTCTCTGTCCGGCCCTCGGCCGGAGCGTCCGAAACAATCCCGATCCCATAATAATGTTGCTAACGCCGATACCGGCGAAGAATAGCAGCAGTTGCGTCATCGTAACTTGGTCCTTCAGATAAAGCACTAGCGCAGGAACGAACGTATAAGGGACCATCGAAGCAAGCGACAGCATTGAAATCCCCTGTCCCCTCGCTTTATCCGAGATCAAATCAATGATCAATAGATGAATCGTCATGGAGAAGAAAGCAAGAATCGCGCCCTGTAACGCACGCATGATCGCGAATGCCCACAGCGTCTCGATCGAATAAGCCGCTAGCACGAAAGCATTCAGGACGAGCGCAATGATAAAAATGTTGCGCGAGCCGAATTTATCTACGATCGCGCCGGCAACCGGGCGCAGAAACATGGAGACGAACATGTAGGCTCCCATAATAAATCCGATACCCGATTTGCTTGCTCCAAGCGATTGCGAGAAAAACGGCAGCGCAATGATAAGCATATGGTTGGTTGCATAGAACAACAAAGCGACGATATAGAGCCACATAGCTCTTTTATTGAAAGGATTATCAAACTTGGACAATTTCAACGCGCTCTTGGCTCCTGTCTTGATTAGGGTTGCTCCACGTCAGTCTGGAATCGCATAGCAGCTTCGTGTATTCAGCTTGAGGATGACGAATAACGTCTTTCGTTAATCCGCTCTCGACGATTTGCCCTTTTTTCATGACGATAACCGTGTCCGCAACAGCCTCAATGACGCTTAAATCGTGGGACACAAGCAGCATCGCTGTCCCGCCTTTCGCTTTGATTCTGCGAATTGCATTCAATACGTGCTCGCGGTTCCCGTTATCCAATGCGGTCGTTGGTTCGTCGGCGATAAGCAATGTAGGATTATTAGCGGTCGCTAGCCCGATCATGATGCGTTGAAGCATACCGCCGCTCAATTCGAATGGATATTGGCTAAGCACCCGATCCGGCTCGGGCAAGTTCATCTCGGCAAGGCGTTGAGTGGCAAGCTCGAATGCTTGCTTTTTGGAGCAATTCGATTTCAATCTCAAGGTTTCGACGAACTGGCTTCCGATCGTCTTCAGCGGGTTGAAGGCCGTCATCGGGTTTTGAAGCACTAAAGATAGCTGATGGCGGCGGATTTGCATCAGCTTTTTGGAAGAAAGTCCCGTAAGTTCTATACCATTTAGCCGAATGCTTCCGCGCGTCACATGTGCCGAATCGGGAAGCAAGCCAAGAATGGACATGCAGGTCATCGACTTGCCGCATCCGCTTTCTCCGACGATTCCTAGGACTTGACCTGTTTCGATCCCGAATGAAAGGTGCTGCACCGCCTTCATTCTTCCTCGTTCCGATACGATCTCGATCTCTAATGCTCGAACGTCAAGCACCTTTTGGCGGTTATCCATGACGGCCTCCTTACCAACTTCGTTTATCCTATTCCGCAGCCTCTCGTTTCCTACGCAATGGGCTGCCTAATCCCTTTTTCTCAGTGACCGCATCGCTTATAAGATTAAGCAGTGCCACCATAATGAAGATCAATATACCGGGAGCGATCATCAGCCGCGGATGGCTGCGAATGAACGACTTGCCCTCGTTGATCATTGCCCCCCACTCCGCCGTAGGCGCTTGGACGCCTAGACCGACAAACGATAAGGCGGAGATGTCCATGATCACCCATCCGATCTCTAACGTGACGACAACGAGAAGCGGAGGAAGCATATTCGGTATAATATGGCGGATCATCATGCGGTAGGCATTCGTTCCGCTAACCCTTGCTGCCGTAATATAGCTTTGCTGCTTCAAGCTGATGACGAGCCCTCGAACGAAACGCACGTAATACGCCGCTTGGACGATGACAAGAGCAATCGCCATCTGCTTCCATCCCGCCCCCCAAATGGCGATCAGGGCGATGGCAAGGATGAGTGAAGGGAAAGCAAGAATCGCATCATTAGCGCGCATGATCAGGTTATCGATCCAACCTCCTGCGTATCCGGACAAGCAGCCGATAACAATTCCGACAATCAAGCAAGCGACGACAATGACGAGTGCTAGGCTTAACGATACGCGAGTTCCATACAATAGTCGAGAGAACAAACACCGACCTAATTGATCGGTACCTAGCGGGTAGGTCAGGGAAGGTCCTTCGAGTTTATGGGTAAGATCTACGATATTCGGATCATGAGGGGCCAAATACGGAGCTAACACTCCGCAAATAACGACTGCGAGCAATAACGATAGCGATACGATCAAGACCCATCGTCTTCTCAACGACCTCCCCCCTTTTCGTTGCTTAGGGTTAATCGCGGATCCAACAACGCTTGTATCAAGTCCGCAAGCAAATTTCCGAATACGAAAACAAGTGCCATGATGAAAACATAGCCTTGAATGACCGGATAATCACGGTGAAATACCGATTCAAGGAAGAACCCGCCCATGCCCGGCATTCCGAAGATCTGTTCCACGATGACGCTGCCAGCGAACAGCTTCCCTAAATTCATACCCGCGGCGGTGACGACAGGACGAATGGCATGACGAAGCACATGCCTCGTCAAGATGGCGAACATCCCGAAGCCTCTCGCTTTGGCGTATAACACGTAAGGCTCATCTAAACTCTTCAATAATTCAGACCTGAGCAACCTGGAATAAGTGGAGATCAAAGACAAGGCTAACGTGATCGACGGCAATATGTAATTCCGCCAAGAATCCGCTCCTTGCAACGGGAACCAATCCAATTTGACAGATAAAAAATAGATAAGTAAGTAGGCAAGCCAGAACTGGGGGATCGAAGCTCCGAGAAAAGCGAGAAGCCTGCAAGCATGGTCGATGATCCGATTCTTTTTCAATGCCGACGCAATTCCCAAAGGGATGCTGACAAGGATGGCAAGCAACAAGCTGGATAACGCCAATGCAGCCGTAATAGGCAGGCGATGATAGAATTCGCTAGTGACTGGAAGCTTGCTATAGAAAGAGGCTCCGAAGTCGAATCTGCATAGATTCCAAATCCACCCCGCATATTGGGACCAGAAAGGTTCATTCAATCCCAATTGCGCGCGAATGGCGCTCACCGCTTCTTCCGTTGGCCTAATATTCGAAACAGCCAAGTAAGCTTTCGCCGGGTCGACGGGCGTCAACCGTAAGATCAAAAAAGAAACGAATGAGGCCCCCAATAAAACGGGGACCGTCATCCATATTCGTTTCCAAAGATATGTCGATATTTTCATTGAGGAGACACCTAACTTATTTTTGGATGTCCAACGTGTCGAACGGCGTCTCGTCGCGATGTGCCGGGAACTTTAATCCGGTCACGTATTTCGGATAGACGGCAATACTGGTCAGGTAGGAGATCGGCAAGTACACGCCCTGCTCATGTAGTGTCGTGAAGATGGACGTGTAGAACTCCTGACGTTTCGTCTCGTCGGTCGTAAGCAGGACATCCTTCATTTGCTGATGCAGTTCGTTGGCCATTGGCAAACCTTGTTGCGATTCGAAAATGCCATATCCGGGCTCGTAATTGGTCGATACGAAGTTATGCGGGTCGTAAGGCGCCCCGTAAGTGCTCCAGAAGATAAGGTCGGAATCTGCGGCTTCCATTCGCTTATTACGCAACTGTCTCTCCAAGCCGGTGAGCTTCAGATCGATTCCGATTTGCTTAAGATCGGATTGGATCGCCGTAGCCATCGGCTTCTCGACTTCATCGTCGCCCATGTAAACCAATTCGATCTGCAGCGGTTTGCCGTCTTTCTCGCGAATCGTCTTTCCTCCGGCCAGTTTCCAGCCTGCTTGATCGAGAAGCGACTTTGCCGTTTCTAGACTGTAATCGTAAGGGTTCAATCCAACGTTTGCATATGGGAAGTTGGAAGCAATAATCGTATCCGCTACCTTCTCTACGCCGTTGGTGACCCCGTCGACAAGCGCTTGTTTATTAATCGCATGTTGCAACGCCAGTCTGACATTGAGATCGGAGAACGGTCCAGATGACGTATTGACGATAAGCGCACGGCTGGCAAGCGCATCGGACACGGCCGTCTCGAACTTGCCGGAATCTCTTAGGTTAACGAATGAATCCAGGCTAATGTTGCCTTCGCCGTAGATCATGTCGATATTGCCTTTCTCCAAGGTAAGAACCCGCGCTTCCGGATCGGGAATGACTTTCACGACGAGCTTATTAATTTTCGGTTTAGTTCCCCAGTAGTTCTCGTTGCGGGTAAAGACGGCGATCTCGTCTTTCTTGTATTCGGTCAAAACCCAAGGTCCTGTCGTGACCGGGTCCTTGATCTCGTTTGCCGTATTCCCGTCGTCCGGGAAACCTGCAGCTCCAAGGAATCGCAAGGGACGAACGACGGCGAACTCTTGAAGCGCCGGATAGTATTGGTTCTTTAGCGTAATCCGATATGTATCGGCATCGACGACCTCCGTCTTGTCGATCTGGCTGATGACCCCAAGCCAAGAATGCATATCACGATTTGCCAGAATCGTATCGAAGTTCTTCTCTACGACGTCGGCATTGAAGTCCGATCCGTCGGTAAATTTCACGTTCTTGCGAAGATGGAACGTGTATGTTTTGCCGTCTTCCGAGATGTCCCAAGATTCTGCGAGTTTAGGAACAAGCTGGCCGCCCTCGCCATAATCGATCAACGGTTCATAGTACATACCTTGGGCAAAGAACTCGTTTGGCGCATATTGATGAGGGTTCAATGGTCCGATATCCTTGGGCCAAGCGATTGTAAGCGTCTTGTCTTCTGCCGTTCCATTCGAAGAAATAGGAGATGCGGAAGCTGATGATGGAGCCGGAACAGATGAATCGTTGCTCTTGTTATTGGACGAACAACCGGCAATCATAATGGAAAAAATGAGCGTTAGTATGATGACTGCCCGGGAACTTTTAACCTTCTTTAACACGTCTGACTTGACCCCCTGATATTACACTGATAATGATTCTCAAAATCACCTAGACGAATCATATCCTATCTATTAGTAAAATACAAGGGAAAACATGAAATTGTTTCGTGCTTAAACACGTAGCTTATAAAGGATAATAAGCTTTATGGGAGCTCTATGGCTCCCCCCCCTAACTTCTCCACCGACACAGAAAAGCCAATGCTGTTTCCTTGCCGCGAAACCGGCAATAGCGAAGCCCGTGGAGCTCTTTGGCATCCGCGAAGCTTCGCTCTATCATTTGATAACGCAAGCGGTAAAGGTATTTGCCCGAACGACTTAGTCGATTCAGCCGAACCCACTCCTTGCTATCCTCCCAGACATGACGGGTAATGACTTTCGGGAGCGTGTGCAAGTTTCCAGCAGCGGGCAATCTTTGCAATCCTTTGGATCAGATTTGTATTCTCGGTAGCCTTCTCGGTTTGTTGTCGTTTACTTTCCCAATCGAATCCGACTATTTCATGTCGGATTCTCGACTTTTGCATTTGAGAAACCGGTTTGGTGAATCTTTTACTTACTCATTTTTGCTCTTTTGCGCCAGCATTCTCAGCAGTACCGTTACCGCTTCTGCTCTTGTCGTTTTATCGTTCGGAGCAAATTGGTTCGTGCCTTTACCTTCGACAATACCCAGCTTTTTCATGGCCGCCACTGCGCCTTTCGCCCAGTCCGGAATGTACTTGTCGTCCGAGAAGCCCGTTGCTGTCTTCTCATTGAGCGTCTGAGCCAAAGCTTTGGCGATCATCGCTGTCATCTCAGAGCGTGTAATTTCGGCATTCGGACGGAACGTGCTGTCCTCATAGCCTGTTATGATACCTGCATATACCGCCTGCATTATCGATTTCTGCGCCCAGGCGCCGATCTTCGACTTATCGGTGAACGTCAGCGCCACTTCATCCCCTTGCGATTTGAGGGCATTCATCAGCATGACCGCAAATTCCGCTCGCGTTACGGTACGATCTGGCTTAAATGTGCCATCCTGATAGCCGCTAACGATGCCGGCGCTAGCTGCTTGTTTGATGTTATCCTCTGCCCAGTGTCCGGAGATATCACTGAAGCTTGTCGGCTGCTTCGGGTTTGACGTAGAATCTGAATCTTGCCCTACACCGAGTACCGCGAACTTCGTGAAGTGATTAACTTTTACGGTGATCGTATTGCCGTTTACCTCGCCGCCGATTTTTACCCAGACCTGTTTCGATTCGTCATAGTAGAATACGCAAGGCTCTTGATCGCCCTTCAAGCTTTTCGGATCGAAGGTTAAGGTCATCGTAATCTCTTTGCTGAAATTCTCCGAGAAGTTCTTCAGAATTTCGAATATCGGGCTAGCCAGAACATCGTTTTTCGTAATCAAATTTATCGAGTCCGTCAATTTCTCAATCGTTAATAGCAGCTCTTTGTCTGTAGCATTAGCAGGAATCGAGATCTTGACTGCATCCCCAAAGCTAACCTGACCCGGTTTACCAACGGGAAGCTTTAGCGTACCGACTGTCGAGGTAACTGTATCGCTTGAGGGCGTTGATGATGAACCGCCGCTGATTCCAACCACGGTTAGAAGCACGCTCTGCGAGGAAGCCAAATAGTGATTATCACCGCTGTAGCTCGCGGTAATGGTATGGCTGCCTACTGATAAACCGGTGGCTGACCATTGTGCGGTGCCGTTTGTCCCTATAGTGACAAAACCTAATTGGGTAGCTCCATCATTAAACGTTACGGTTCCTGTGACAGGGACCGCATTTACGACAGGCACTTGTGCCGTGAACGTTACGTCTAAGCCGTAAGTTACTTGGCTCGAACTAGAGGTCAGGCTTAAATTCGGCGCAATGGTATTAACCGTATACGTAAAAGACGAGGATGCGAGAGATTCAAAGTTATTATCACCGGAGTATCTCGCAGTAATCGTATGAACGCCCGGTGTAAGACTTGCCGTCTCATAGACAGCCGAATTTACGATGCTTTGCCCTAACGTTACGGTCCCTAGCTCTACGTTCCCATCGTAAAAAATGACATCCCCGCTAGAAACAAGGCCGCTTACGGAAGGGACTTCTGCCGCAAATGACACCCTCTCCCCATAAACCGACGATGCAACGCTGCTCGTCAATGAAACCGAAGACGTGATTTTGGGAACGTTTACCCTAAAGATTGATGACTCATTATGATTATGGTTGCCATCGCTTGAATTAAATTCTGCTTTAAACTCATGAACGCCAACCGATAGTGGAGGAGTCGTTATTGAAGCGATACCGTTGGCTGCTTTCAGCGAGTTTAAGTTTGATGTTACCTTCTGATCCGATTGCCCAACAAAAGAAACCGTATGGTTCGTGTTGTCTAGCTCGATTTTATACAAATATCGAGCTCCTGTTTGGGAGATATTCTGATTGACGATATCTCCTTCCTTATTGTATTGCACAATATTGAAATAACCCATATTGTTTGTATCGCTGTATCCCCAGAACGTATACTCTCCCCATTTCAAAACTGGACAGGTTGGAGACCCAACCGGATTAGTATCTCTGCCATCAATCATGCATGCTTGTTTGTATCCGCTTGGAATACTGCCTGGAGGCGAAGCTAATGTAATAATCACAGGTGTTTGCTCGATCAAAGTCTGAGCCGTTTGAATCGGAATCCCATTATCAGTAAACGTAACAGAGCCCACAGGGGAATTGCTGCTATTCGAAGTATCTGTAACCGTTGAACTTAATGTCACGCTTTGTCCATAAGCAATCGTGACCGCATCCCCTGTCAGAGATACGCTTACAGGATTTGCCGCATAAGCCTCGCCCGAAAAAAAACTTAACCCATGCGCAATAATTACAAGAAGTAGAAAACTCTTCGCGTATAGCCACTTTCTTGCACCGAAATTCATGAAATTCCGCAATTTAATCCGTCCTCCACGACAAAAAATCTCCTATTATTCGACTCTACAAGGCATTATAGAGAGAATCATGGAGATTGTAATCCTACTAAAGTAGTACGAGCTGATTTGAGCAATATACGCATAGAATCAGAAAATACGTTTACCGCATCAGTCGGAACGAAAAGGGTTGTCGCCTGTCCTTTTGATATTTCCCCCAAAGCTTCTAACGATTTATAGGCAAGAAACTGAGGATCTGCTTTATAGGGCACGTACACCTTTATAATTAGACAAAAAATACAAATAGAGACCGTCAACAAGACGGCCCCTACTCTTCAGTCCTTATATGGATCGAACTCATCCGCTCCCGCCATGCACACTCCGATCGGCTTCAGCACATGCAACACATCAATCGTTTCCGAATGCGCGTCTAGCACCTCTTGGAGCTTTCGATAGACGAACGGGCTTTCATCCGTTCCGGCTCCGCGCAGTTCGACACCGTAGTTGTGGACCGCTTGCAGCATTTGTTCTGGAGCGATTTGCCCGCCGGTACGCGTGCGGGTTCTCCAATTCATTTTACCAGCGGCTTGCGTACGGCTCATGATTCGACCAGCCCCATGCACGGTACTGTAGAACGAATCGCGGTTTTCTTCCGTATCCTTGCCCCGTACGATGACCGAGATATCACCCATGCTTCCGCCGATGAAACCGACTTGCCCCGGAGCAGATGGTGTCGCGCCTTTACGAACGACAACCGTATCCTTGCCTCCATGCGACTCCAACCACGCGTAATTGTGATGGTTGTGCACTTCAAAGTCCGCTGCCGCTCCGATCATCAACAGCACCTGCGCAATGACATAGTCCCGACCGGCATAAGCATAACGACCAGCCAGCTTCATCGCGCGGAAGTACATATCGCCCAGCTCGCTGTCCAGATCGAGCAGTACAGGTGGCTGATCCATCTTCTCGCCTGGCGCGTTCGCCAGAAATTCGCGTCCTGCCGTCAAGTTGATGAATCCGCTGGCCGTCTTATGGCCAAAGCCCCGGCTACCGAAGTGGTTCCCCACCCAAAGCCGCCCGGTTCCCACTTCTTCGAACAGGTCGACAAAATGGTTGCCGCTGCCTACCGTCCCGAGTTGATCGCGGGCCAGCGCCTTCAGCTTATCGTGCTCCTGCCGACCAATCGCAGCATAGACGCTCCAGTCCGGATCGTCGAACAGCTCATGGTCGACTTTCTCACTGTTCACACGTCCTATGCCGAAAGAAACTTTGCGCGCAACTTGATCCATGATCGCAGACAACCGTGGCTTGATATCCGCCGCCATCAAGTTCGTCCGTACCGCCTTGTTGCCGCACGCAATGTCGTAGCCGACGCCCGAAGGCGAGATTTGCCCCTCGTACGCCACTACGCCGCCGATCGGTTGGCTATATCCCTTATGATGATCGGCCATCAGCAGCGTCTGTACCACATTCCCATGCTCCGCGCACGTCTTGGCTTGGGACAGTGCGCCCGGATCGGGATTGCCCCAGACGCGTACGCCGTCTATTGTTTGGTAAGTCATTTTCCCCAACACTCCTGTTCTGCTTACGGATAACGATTTAGATCTTCTTGCCCTCCATCACTTCCGAAATTCTTTCTTTTACATCCGGAACCGGTTCTATCTCGGCCAATCTTTTAACTGCCGATACCAGCGATTCCTCCCATTCGGCTAGCGGCCAAGCTTCCAGCGCCTTTAGTGCCATGTTGCGGTTACGAACGACCGGGCTCTGCAAAGCCGTCGCGATTAACTTCCTTCCGACGCCCGGATAACGATCCAATTCTTGCACCAATAAATCCAATGCACTGTGTGCCTCGTAGTTCAGACCAAGCCCCATCTCATCGGCAGGACCGGATGCGATATCTGTTAAAGGCAGCGACTCCTCCGCAAAAGACACCAGTGTCTGCACGCGCTGTTCATCAACCGCATTCATCAACTCAAAGATCAGCGATCCGTTAAGCGGAGAGAGCCGAAGTTGTTCGAACAGCTCTTCCCATATTTCGAGCCTCAACGCCTTAGCCACGCGAATGGAGAAATGCTGCTGCCGAGCGTCTCTGGAGCGAAGCGCAGTCCACACTTTTTCCTCCCAGCCGTCCGTGGCAAGGATGCTATCGGCGATCTCCCGGTATTGGGAACGCATTTCCTCCGTCCAGCCTTTAGACAACCGTTCCTCCCATTGCTCGGCTTCATGATTCAACCAATCCAAGAGATCAAGAATACCGGTCAGTTGAGAAACATCCTGGCACATCGCACGAGACAACCGCAAGTAATCTCCGATCACGACGGGGGCGTGCTCGTAATCATCCATATCTTCCTCCGGCCCGCCATGAGTCAAAGCCGAGAGGATGTCTCCTGCTCCGTTATACAGCGCTTCATCCACTTCATCTGCCGTCAGCGCAGCATGCAGCTCTCCTTTCTGCGCACAGGTGTAGGCCAAATATTCATTCATCACGCTGTTTTGGCACCCTTTACGAAGCAACCAGTCTTTCATTTCCTGCGTTTCAGGATCCAACCGCTCCACCAGTTGAATTTTACCCCATCCGTCTACCGCTTGAGCAAGCTCGAATAGCGCGGCATTCGGCGCATTCAAGCTATTTTGAATCGCAACAGCCGCGTAGAGCGTAAACTCGTCATGCCTGCCCAGTGTTAAGATCAGCTCACGGTGGTGTTCCGTATCAAACTGGCCCAGCAGCGCAATGCCGAACTTAATCACATTGCGGTGAGCTCCTTTTTCGGCTAACCAAAGCGCTTCATTGTATAAGCTTTGCGCGTTTAGCCCTGGATGGTTACGCACCTCTTCCAACAAAGGGTCAATGACGCTAAGTACGTCTGCCTTCATGAGCTTCAAATACGCCGAACGTCTTGTTTTATGATTTGGTTTCCTGCTCAACTGGGTGAGTAAATGAATCGTCTCTTTTACATTAGCTTCATCCTTACCCCCACCCGCATGATGACCAAAAGCGCCATCGAGTCCCCCGGCTACCCAGCGAAAGGGCTGGCCCTCCCAATACGATTCATCGTCGGGCAGTTTGTCGTCCTGCAGCCGGCCATGCTCGTCGATTTTCGATCGGATCGTTTCGTAGATCGAAGCGCCTTCCTTCCAAGGATATAACACTTCTTTATTGAAAAATGAAAACATCTAGGATCACCTAATTCGTAATATGTATATCAACCATGTTTGAATTCTCCAATCCAGCCACATGGTCATGAATGCGCAGCATCCATGACCATCCGACTGTTATTGCACGTCTTCCAAATCCATCGCCTCAATTTGCTGCACCATCGAATCGTATCCTTTGGCCGTCTGCGCAATGTAACTCAGTACAGTATCGCTCCATCCGTAGATGTAGAATGTGTTCTGATCCTGCGGCGGAACCATGGCGCTGCGGTAAGGCGCGATGTCGATGATGAACGCTTTGACGTTCGGGTTCACTTTGGCGCGGTATTTCAGAAGCGCTTCATAGAACGGGCTGCCGCTGTTCTGTTGTTCATCCGTAATGATGACGATCTGATCAACCTTACGCCGCTCAGCAAGCAGCTTCCGCACCGGAGCGCCGGTATCCGTGCCGCCACGCGCCTGAATTCGGTCCGCCTGCGACAGAATGCTGTCCCGACGGGACGGCTTCGCATCTTCCACCTCAGTATCGAACAGCCAGAACAGAGAGTTTCCCTGCGTCTTCTTGTACAATGCTAGCGCGAACACCGAACCGATCTGCAAGTACTCCCCGTTCATCGATCCCGATATATCGAGGAAGATGGCCTTCCGATCCTCAAGCTCCGGCAAGTTTGCGAACGTATACTCGACCGCATCCCGTAGCGCATCGCGCAGAACAGGATGCTGAACCTGACGGAACGCTTTGGCAAAGCGGAAAGGCAGTATTTTTGCTTTTTGCAGCGCATGCTGATTCGTCAACCGGGCGACAATCGTCTCCAAGTTATAACGGTTATCCAGCACACCTGCACGTTCGAGTGTATTCAAGTGACGCAGCAGCGCGAACGTCGGCATCTGGTCAATCAACGCTTCCCAGACCGCTTTCGAAGGCTTCACTGCACCCGTCACGACTTCGTGCGGCAGCTTGCCCGTCTCGATCCAGTGAAGCTGTTCCGCTTCGTTAGCGGCTCGTTTCAACTGCTCGAGCGCCTCTACTTGCGGCAGCAACGACAGGTTCGCCTCTTGACCGCGCAAGTAACGGAACAGTGCTTGCTGCTTCAGATCCGCAGGCTTCGGGTGAGCCGTCGCGATGGCATCGCCCAAGCTATAGCCGCGACCGCGGCCGTTGTACTTGATCGCCCAGTATTCGGATACGCCTCCAAGAAACCGATTGACCTGCCGTTTCACCGCCCGGCCGCCTTCGCCCCGACCCATGCCTTTCAGAATCGTCAGGAAGTCGGTAAGGTCCGAAGGGATGCGCACTACTTTCATGAAAACTTTAGCAAACAGATCCGGACGATAGGCCGACAGGATCGCCAAGCCGAACAGCGGCTGCAGGCGCATGTATCCATCATTCCTGGCATAGACAAGCGCTTTGGCCATGAACTGCGGATTATGCTGCGCCATCTCGTGATGCAGTTGTTCCGCTTCGGACAACAGCTCGTTTTGATCCGCATAGAACGTATTGCCGAATGTATTAGTCACCAGCGTCTGCACATACTGCTCTTCAGCGGAGCGAGTGTAGGCCGGATAGCCGTCTTTGTTCACAATCGTCGGCCGTATGGCCGCAAACAGTTTTTTCGCGAAACTCATCTTTGTAGCCTCCTCCCCGGCGCTTCGCCGGTTAAGTCGATATTGTGGTAGAGCGAGGAATAAGGTTGAGAAGGCACGCGGCACAGCGGATAACCGCTCATTACCGCCCCATACTTTTGACGAAGCAGCCCTCTCGTTCGCCTCGCTCTTTTGAAAGCTTGCAAGATCGTTGAGGAAAATGTCGGAAAGGTACATATGCTGCTCTACCATCTGAGCTATCCCGCCTTATGGCGGGAGTTGGACTCGAACCAACGACACGCCGATTAAAAGTCGAAGTAACCCTTCCATGCGCCTCAACGATTGTTTCGCCTTTGCCCAGAGGCATCGGCTTTATGCTCTTATCTTCGCTCATCTACATCCATCCGAACATGGCGGAAGTATGACGATAGAGAAATTTTATCCAAATGCCGCAGTCGAAGACGCAACTGTAGGTTCACGGTAAGGCGTCTTCGTATAACGGTTCGATACGGACGAAGCCACAATCGCCTCCGGTTTCACCCTGGCCGATAATCCCATCGCTTCGATTCTTCCGACCATATCTGCTACGAACGCCGAGGTGCGGTTTCGCTTGGCATCCGTCCCCGCATCGATATCGATGAACAGTTGCAGCTCCGCGCCATGGTACACATGCGGCAGGATAATGTCCTCCAGCAATGCCCGTTTCTTAGCATCAAAGTACATCGCGATCTCTTGACTGAACGTCGTCTCCAGACTGAGCTTCTCTTGCAGCGATTTGATCTCACGCGGGATGATGACCTGACGATAGCAGAACCATGCGCCGCGTCCAAGGCGAAGGATCGCAATAGATGTGATGAACTTTGTATGACCGGCATGCACTTGGGCATCCGTTCCGATGACCAGTTGGTAAGCTGCGCGCGGATCGCTCTCCATGAAGTGCTGAACGCGGCCGAACACAACATCCAGCGTCATGCCTTTCTCGGAGACGTTGCGGAATACTTTTTCGTGAATCGTAGGGAATTGTCGTCTTTTCATGAGTGTCACCTGTAACGCAAGGTTGGCTTCTTCCTTTCATAATAGAGTTGGCAAGGGCAACAGGATTCGAACCTGCATCGGCGGTTTTGGAGACCGTTATTCTACCGTTGAACTATACCCTTATGGTAGGGACAGCCGGAATCGAACCGGCGACCTCTCGAATATCAGTCGAGTGCTCTACCTACTGAACTACGTCCCTATATGGCGGTCCCAAGGAGGATTGAACTCCTGACTTCCGCGCTGAC
>NZ_VNJJ01000007.1:121733-228536 GCF_007786475.1 Cohnella terricola
TATGGTAGGGACAGCCGGAATCGAACCGGCGACCTCTCGAATATCAGTCGAGTGCTCTACCTACTGAACTACGTCCCTATATGGCGGTCCCAAGGAGGATTGAACTCCTGACTTCCGCGCTGACAACGCGGCGTTCTTCCACTGAACTATGAGACCATTTGGAGGCGTGGACGGGGCTCGAACCCGCATATCCGGACGTGAAAGGCCCGTGTGTTATACCATTTTCACCACCACGCCAAATGATGGTCGGAACGGCAGGATTCGAACCTGCGTCCTCTTGCTTCCAAGGCAAGCGCTCCAGCCAAGCTGAGCTACGTCCCGATGGCAGGGTTGGCAGGGCTCGAACCTGCGACGACCTGATTAACAGTCAGGTGCTCTACCGTCTGAGCTACAACCCTATGGTAGGGACAGCCGGAATCGAACCGGCGACCTCTCGAATATCAGTCGAGTGCTCTACCTGCTAAACTATGTCCCTATATGGCGGTCCCAAGGAGGATTGAACTCCTGACTTCCGCGCTGACAACGCGGCGTTATCCCACTGAACTATGAGACCATTTGGAGGCGTGGACGGGGTTCGAACCCGCATATCCGGACGTGAAAGGCCCGTGTGTTATACCATTTTCACCACCACGCCAAATGATGGTCGGAACGGCAGGATTCGAACCTGCGTCCTCTTGCTTCCAAGGCAAGCGCTCCAGCCAAGCTGAGCTACGTCCCGATGGAGGATAGGAGCGGGTATTCCCCGCCGATCTGTCGGCCGCCACAAACAGCAGCCTATTTGATATTGCCCATCCATGTGAAGTTTGGTGGGTCCAGAAGGGCTCGAACCTTCGGCCGACCGCTTAAAAGACGGTTGCTCTGCCAACTGAGCTATGGACCCTTATGAGAAAATGGATGCCCGGGCAGGAATCGAACCTGCGATCGATGAGTCAAAGTCATCTGCCTTGCCGCTTGGCTACCGAGCAATATTTGGGGAGACCAACCAGACTCGAACTGGTACTTGCGGAGTCACAATCCGCCGCGTTTGCCTTTTCGCCATGGCCTCCAAAATAAAAAGCTACCTGTTTCCGCCCCCCTCCCCTGTCAACAACAGAGAATGGATAGTTCGGATTCCAGATAGCTCGATTCATATATGAGAGTACACCTTACCCGATGGGTAAAGATCATCCTGCCCACCCTTTAGGTGGGCCGCACCTCAATCGTATAAATCGGCTATCCAGGGCAATCGTCTCCGGCTTATGATCCGGACGCTGCCACTCCAGTGCATACCCCTGCAGATTGTTTTTCATCACTTTCACCTCGCTTTCGTTTGACCGTAGCACGGCCGTTATTTTCACTACGATATGTACTTTGCAGGGGACTAAAAAAGACCCCTGTCGCCTGAGATCCTTTCCTACAGCTGATTTAGCCATAGAAAAAGACCGCTTAGCTTCAAGCAGTCTTTACAAAAACGCCTATGTAGGTCAATCTCGAACGGTGTCAGGCTGTGGAAAACAACCGACGAACCGATACGGATCTGCGTCTGTAAAGAATACTCGTATGAAATTGGATGTAGAAGTCATGCCAATCGTTTCTCTCTTGCTGCTCACGTTTAATCGGATAAGCATTGTTCGTTATTTCTTGTTCCCAATGGAGTCGATTGTTCTCGTGCATGCTTCTGCACTCCTTTCTCGGTTTGAATGTATGCTGGTAATCCTAACATCCCACGTTTAACCATGTCAACCATAAATTATAAAACCAGTTACAGAGGAAAGATTTTGGAAAGGCTTTTGCATGCTGCCCTCGCAATCAAGTGAAAACAGCAGATTGGATTCGAACCAATTTTACGCCACCGAAGTATCCCTTCCATGCGCCTCTGCAATTACGTGAACCCGATCACCTTGCGGCCTCGTATTCATAACCTGATTTTGCCCGAAAAAACAGCCTGCGAACAGGGCGAAAGTATGGCGACAAATTAAATTTTTCCCATTTCCTCCTGCCTCCGGGCTTGATACAATAAACTGCATAATGGTTTTCGGAATAAGTTGGAGGAGACGCAGATGGCTCGAGAAAGCTTCGACAAAGAAATTCAATTCCTTCGCATGCTGGCTCTGGCCGGAGGCGCGTACAGCAGGCAGCAGTTCGCCGATCGGCTTGGCATCTCCGTCCATACCTATGACAAAACGCTCAGGTATCTCAAGGAGATGCTTAGCACGCTTCAACAGGATGGGTCGCAAGAGCACGGAACCGAATTATCCGAAGGACTTCGCTACAATTACTACGAATCCGCAGATCCACTGCTCCTTTTCCTGTTCCGCGCCAAGTCGCTGAAGGAAACGGAAAGCGCTCGGCTTACGCTGTTGTTGACTGCGCTTCAGACTCAAGAACTAACAGCCAAAGACTTACAGGACATCTGCAGCGAGCAATTGCCTGCCGACTTTCCGTTGCCTGACGAGAAAACGGTACGCGGCGACCTGAAATATTTGGTGGAAGTCGGTGTTATCGTCCGTCTTAACGGCGGCCGCCCCTATCGATACAAAGCCGCCAACGATCTGATCGATCGGCTGTCCGACGATGAACTGCTGGACCTGTTCGATTATGTCGACGTTATCGCCAATACACAGGTTCCTTCCGTTCAAGGCTACCTGCTACGGGCCACCTTGAAGAAAGCGCTATTGAAACGGGGCTTTGATCCGGAGGCCACGGAAATTCACCGCTACAAGTACCATTACCACTCGCGCATTCTCGACGAAGCGCATCTGTACACCATTTTCCGAGCAATCCGACAGTGCAGGAAGCTGAATTTCCTCTACCTGTCGCCGAAGAAAGGCAAAAACTACGCTTCTCAAAATACAAACCCGTTATTTGAGCGGGAGTCCGAGGGCGTTGCACAATCGGTGCTCCCCCTTCGAGTCATATATGACCATCAATATGGGCGCTGGTATTTGATCGGACACGGCCCTCGGCTGGGGCTCATGAAATTTCGGATGGAGGGGCTAACCCAGATCGAGGAAGGCGAGTCGGTTTCGGAGGAAGAGTTTGCCGATCGGCTAGCCTCGGCACAAACACAGTTGCAGCAAAGTTGGGTTATCGATACGCTTCGCCCTGTCAAAATAATTGCACGCTTCTTTAACCCCGACCGTTCCGGCGCGAATTTCGTGCGAGAGCGGGTTGAAGCGCAAGGACAATGGGGATCGATTACCGATGAATCCGATTCAACATTCCTATATGAAATCACAGTGAACGGGATTTACGAGATCAAACCATGGCTGAGAAGCTTCGGCTCAAGCTGCGAAGTGTTGGAGCCTGCATGGCTTCGCCAGGAGTTCATTGCGGAGTGGAAGGAGATCCGAGACTACTATGAATCTGTTCGAGAAAATCTTTAACTACCAGATTATTTCCCGTCTCGACGAGACAGGCTCCTTCGCGCTGACGACCCAGGAACGGACATGGCTCAAAATGATGCTGGGACACAGCGCATCGACCGAAGCCTTTACCCCGGATACGCTGGGCAAATTGGACGAGCTCTTACAAACCGAAGACGCCACGGACATTCGCGGCATCATTATCGAGAAGGCCAAAAGCCGGGAGCGGCAAGTGTACCATCCGCTTCTACGTACGCTCCGGCGGATCATCATGCAGAATCTCGGTATCCGTCTCACTTACGGGATTAAACACGGAGGCATCAAATCCAACCAGATCGGCTTCCCATACAAGCTGGAGTACAACATGGTCAAAAGAGAATGGTATCTGCTCTGGTATAACACGCGCCACCACACTTTGATGTCCACCAAGCTGCAAAGCATTGTCGCGATCGAGGAGGCTGTGCTGCCCACGGAGCGGGTAGATGCCTTGAAAGACTTGCTGAACCGTCTGCTAGAAGAACGCAAACAACTCGCCGTCATCCAAGTCGTACAAACCTATAACGCCGAGCTTTCACGCATCTTGTATGCCTTCTCCTGCTTTGAAAAGTCCGTCTCGTATGACGAAGCTTCAAACGTCTACCGAGTGCATGTTTCCTATCTGGGCGACGAAAGCGAATTCCTGTTGTCCAAAATCCGCTTCCTCGGCCTACGCGTAAAAATCGTTGATGGCGACCACCTTAAAGATCGCATGAGAGAATCGGCAGACAAAGCGCTTGCGCGGTATCACTCTACTTTCGTATAACGTTTTACCAAGACCTGCCCTAGCTCCTCCAATTCAAGTAATGCCTGATCTATCGTTACCTTATTCTCTATGACCTCTTTCACTTTCTTATCGCCTTCGGAATACAAATCCAAATAAAACTCCGGATCTAATCCGGTTGGAGCAGGGTCTTCGAATTCAGAATCGCGGGGTCTCAAGGAATAAAAAGCCTTTAGATCGAGATGATTATAGCGAATATTGGCAACCGCCTTACGAATGGGAATTCCCTGACCGGAAAAGGACAAAGCGGCTTTTTCCCCGTTCAGTAGCTTCATGACCTCCCAAGCCAAATCCCGATGCGGGGCATTTACGGATAACCCCATATATTGAAGATAGCGATAATTGTTTCCGACATCAGGCTGTTTCGAATGAATAGGCTCCGAGACCATCGCCCAATCCGCTTTCCGATTGATGATTTGGGCGATCAGCCTATCGTCACCGTAGATCATGGCGATTTTCCCTTCACTAAACTGTTTAATCGGATCTTCACCTGCCGCATCTTGGCCAAAAGGAAATAAGGCCCCTGAGGTAACCGCCTTTGTCACCGTCTCCCATACTTTGACCCATTCCGGCGTACGCAGGGCAAGCTCTTTTTTCGGAGTAAAAAAGCCAATTCCCTGTTCATAGGCCAGGTTCAAAACCGCTGAAAACGTGCTGTTCGCATTGGGAAGATATAGCCCATATTCTTTATTATTATTTATGCTATTGCCTGAGAAACGAGCGGCAGTTAAATAAACTTCCTCCCATGTCATCCCATCGTTAGGCGTTGCTACACCGGCTTGCTGGAAGGCTGATTGATTATAATAAAGCACAGTACTCGTAAAATGAGAGGATAACGCGTACTGCAGTCCATCATCCCCCCGTAACGAGGAAATGAGTTTCGGATCTAATGGATCTTGATCGTATTTGTCTGATTTAATTCCTCTATCAAGCGGAGCTAACCGATTGTCGCTCATCAGCTTCTTAAAGTCGGCTCGCTCCCGAGCGATTATGATATCGGGTAAATAATATTCAATAGCACCACTTAATATCTCCTGATTAGTTAGGTTGCCTTGCTTCGTCTGTTCATTCCTATAGTTCTCATACGGAACGAGCACGACCTCCAGCTTCGGGTACGACCTATTAATTGTTCCGAGATATTCTGTGCGGAATCGCTGTTCATCCGTATCTAGAACGACTAATGTTCCTTGTTCATTATGCTTTTCCTTTGAGATTATCTGACATCCGGACAGAAACATGCCGATTAACAAGAAGGAGATTAGAGCCAAATTTTTGTACATGGGCTACCCCCTTGATCTACTTGAACTTGTTAAATTCCGCTTGCGCTTCCTCCTGAAGCTGCTTGAGCGCTTCGTCCACGCTTAGTGTTCCATCCAGCAGCTTAAGGAAGTAGGCATCAGCTAAAAGGGAGAAGCTGTCTATGAACGAATTGGGAATGTCGTCCCGGTAAAATTCAACGAACTGTCCTTCAGGCGATGGTGGTAGCTCTACAAAAGGCTTAATGAAGCTATCCTCCCCTTGATTCGCATCTATTCGAGCTGGAAGCCCCCCCATACTCATGACTGCAGCAGCTTGCCGTTTCTGCCTCTCTTCGCTAATCAAATAATCAATTAACTGCCAAGCCTCATCTTTGTAGGGAGATGCAGCGCTTATGGCGTAAATGTTTAAGGGCTGCATGGAAATCCCCTCTTTCAGAGTCGGATCGCTTGGCTCCGCTACAACTCCCCATTCGAATCCAACCTTCTGTTCGCTCAAAATATCCTTGAACCCAGGGCTCGCCTTAATCATCGCCGCTTTACCCGATAAGAATAAACCGTATGAATCCTCAGGCTTATAGTAATTGTGGCCCCCACGGTTAACGGACATTTCTTGCGTATTTTCGATGATAGCCCCTGATTTATACCCATCAAGAACCATCTGCCATATTTTTGCCCATGCAGGCGTATGAATTGTTACTATCTTGTCTTTGGCATTTACATATTGTAGCTTAGAGGTCATTCCGATCCCGGAAATGATAGCCCATGCTCTCGTTCTCTCATCCGTACCGGCAAAGTAACCCGCGATTCCCGCGTTGGTATTGGATACCCGGTCAGCTAAGCGCAAAGTTTCTTCCCATGACATCGAGCTCTGCGGGAGAGGTATTTGATTCTTGTTCAAAAGCGTTTTGTTATAATAGATCGCTTCGCTGTACAGATTATCCGCAAGCCCGTATAGCTCATCGCTGCCTTGTATGCGTAACATTGTCAGTAGAGACGGTGAATACGTTGCCTCGTTAAAATCTTTCCTCTTCACTCTCTGCTCTAAAGATGCCAGTTTCCCCTCTCTTGCCAGCTTTATGTACTGAGGTATCTCCAGAAGTAGAACATCTGGCTGTAGCTCTTCAATGGCTTGCAGCGTTTGCTCAAACCTTTGTTTCATTTTTTCCGGGTCGTATCCGTTCATGGGATTCGTTTCGTCTATAGGAGCTACACGTACTAAACGAATGCCCTCATGAGCCCCCGCGAAATCCGTTGCGTAGTCACCATAATTGCCTTCCCAGCTCCAAACCTTTAGCGTAACCGGCTCTTTGATCTTCTCTACCTTGGTGCAAGCCTGAGTTGAGAGTAAGACTGCAATGCCTATCCATCCAATCATGAATTTTCTCTTCATAGACACTCCCCCGGCTTACGCGTTTTTATAAATTATGGTAAATAGTAACCTTTTAAATCTTATCGTTGTGAACCAAAGTATTACAGGGGACATATCATGATAATTAGTTGTTATTCTATTCCGCTTGTTGCATGGATACATAATTTATTTTCATAACCGTTCGGGGATTTGATATTTTGTCATATGTAAAGCAACAAGCCCTAACATTTAGTCAGGGCTTGTTCTTGTGGTGTTGATCATTCTGAATAAAGTATTCCTAACCCTTCCAATCGTTGATTTTTGACTACGGCTATGTTAATAATTTTCGACAAAAAAAAGCCGCCTACTGATGGGCGGTTGGTTGAATTATCGTTCTCCGTTAGGATTTGTGCCCACCCCTACATGAACTATCCTAACCGATAGTTTAACAAAAAAATCAGCACTTATCGTTAGTTACAATTCTAATCACACAACCGTTCTATAGTGAAAAATCGGTAACACCTTTTTTATAGGAAAATTTCAGAGTATATGTTTCATCTTTTCCATAGGGCATTGTAGCAATTTTTATACGAGTATAGTCAAGCCTGCTATCTCTTAAAACTCTTTTCACCAAGGCTATACTCCGATCTTCTTCCGTAATGATACAAAATATATTAAGAGCATATTTTTTCGGGTCGGAAATGTATTTACCCATATCAAAGCCATCAACACAGCCTAAGTTGGCCTCTGTTAGAGATAAGTCCAAGTATTCCATTACTTTATCTCTTAACCAGTTATCACGTTGGCTGCCTTTTGCACTTTTCAGAGGATATTGCACTACTAACCGGAATTTTCCATTCATTCATACTCACCAGCCTATGCATCATTGTGCCGAACCAAGCAGCTCTTAATAAGCCAGCGCGTAGAGGCCGTCAATGTGCGCCAGGTAGCGTACATTGCTCGCCTTCTTCATCAACGATGCCGGCGTACCGCGCAGCTCGATGCCCGTCTCGCCAATCGAACAGATGCCGTCTTTGCGGCCGAGGCTCGCCAGTGTGCCGGAAAATACCGGTTTGAAGTCGTCCGGCTTCATGCCCTTGAAGGTTGCCGCGATATTGACGCCAACCAACTCGCCCATTTGCCAAGCGAGTTGTCCAGTCGGCGGATATGGACGGCCTTCCGGTCCGAAGACAACTGCGCAGTCGCCAGCCAGGTAGACATCAGGGTGCGACGTCGATTGCAGTGCGCTGTTGACTGTTGCGCGGCCGCGATTCACTTCGATGCCGCAGTTCGCTACGAGCGAGTTGCCTTGAACGCCGCCGGTCCATACAATCGTGTTGGACGTAATCGTCTGGCCGTCCTTCAACGTAACAACATTTCCCTTTACTTCCGTAATCGGCAGGCTCGTCAGGAATTCTACGCCGCGGGATTGCAGGCTCGTCATCGCGCGGTCGATCAAGTCCGGCGAGAACATCGGCAGAATCGTAGGCATTGCTTCGACCAGCTTCAACTGGATGTCCGCGAAGTCTACACCGTTCGCCCGGCAGATCGCCGGCAGTTCATCAGCCAGCTCGCCAACAAGCTCGACGCCCGTCAGGCCGCCGCCGCCAATAACGAACGTAGCGTCCTCCGGAGCCTTGGACTTGGCGTATGCTTTTAACCGATCCACGACATGCGCAAAAATCTTGTTCGCGTCGTTGACGGACTTCAGGATCAAGCTGTTTTCTTGCAGTCCGGGAATGCCGAAATAGTTCGTTTCACTGCCTAGAGCGAGCACGAGCGCGTCGTAACGGTAGGAAGAACCATTGCTCAGGCCGACTTTCTTACCTTGAACATCGATCGATTGAATTTCGCCAACGATGACGTTGACACTCTTTTTCTTAAGCAGCTTCTCGAGAGGGAGCGCCACTGCCTTTTCGGACACATTGCCTGCGGCCAGGCGGTGCAGTTCGGTGATGATTTGGTGTGTGCTCGAGCGGTTGATGATCGTAACGTTCGCTTCACCGGCTGTCAGATGGTTTCTTACGGATTGCGCTGCCAGCAAACCGCCGTAACCGCCGCCGAGAATCAGAATTTCCTTACTCATCTGTGTTCCTCCATTCGTCGCCAAATGACGGTCGCTATTATTGTTGTGATCTTCTTTCGCCCAGGATATCTAGATAGGCTTGCCCGAAGCGGAGCATACGCTGCAACTCCGGATCCTTCAGCAATTTGACCATGCCGAATACGCCAATCGTAGGTCCGCCTTGATCCGCACGATCGTTCGCTTCAATTGCCGCAGAAGCGTAATCCTTCACTTTTTCTCCGAGTGGCTTTAGTACCGATTGGAATCCGTCGAGCGTATCCTGTATGAGGACCCTGTCCTTGGCGACTTTTTGCGCGAGATCGTAGATGCCGGACATGACGGTCATCATTTCGGCTAATTTCGGCAGTTGATCCACCAGTGCGGTGATCGCTTGCTGCACTTCCGGTTTCATAAGCTGGTCCAACACTTCGAGCTTCGCTGCCACATCCGTAATTGAAGTTCCTTGATCAATCACTGCTGTTGTTTCCGACATTTTGTTTCCTCCCCCAGATGAAATTATCAAACCGCCAGCTTTGGCTGCAGACCGTTAGCGGCTGAGATGTGAAATTATTCACAATCAATTATATATTTTTATTTTAGCTCATTGTGCGCGTTTCGTACAGATGTAAAATGGCAATCGGATGGGAAATTAGGCGAAAATTGAAAATTATCGAATTAATGAGGTGACTTGTTGGAGCAATAGTTATAAAAATAGACCGATGATTGCTCATCGGCCTTAAAGCTTTTCCTTTCCGGACGGCTATTTGCCTACTGGAATCAAAACGTTGGTCGATATCGAAACCGATTTATCATAAGAGAACCCGTATAACGTCACCTGGTAGGTCATGTTATCCTTTTTATAGACGAACGAAACCTGTGCGTACCCTTTTTGAATTTGCTCAAACAAATCGGCCTTATCGACCGCATCGAACTTTTTCGTTTGATTGTCCTTGTTCACTTGGATTTCAGCTTCGTTCGGCATTCCTAATGCATCCCGGTGGTACTTATTTAACGCCCGTATCACTTCCGCATAATTGTCCTTCGTCAAGTTTAAACGATTGAAACTGATATTGTACTGCAACGCCTTCGTCTGGGAGCTGACCCCGTAAGAGCGGAAGACTTCGATCCCCGACGGACTCTGCTCGCTGTAATAGATCGTCCCGTTGCGGTCCACTTCGACCGGCTTCGCCTTCTCCAAAGCTTGGGCGTCCTGTACCGTTTTCAGCTTGGCCAACGACGCATGATTACCGATGTGATGCGCTTTGAGTTTCTCCTTGAGTTCTTCCACGATGCCCGTATCGATCTTTACCTTGCCCGCATCTGGGCTGGCGGGGCTCCAGGCGCTGTTTACAGGAAGCGGTATGACGATATTTTGCAATGGGAAGGCGCTGCCATCAACCTTGTAATCCTCGGCCACCGCATTGCCGCGCCCGTCTATGGCTCCGCTATGCTGCACGGGAAGCTGAACAAGCGTTTCGCCGGCATACGTCTCTGCGAAAAAATACCGGATGTTATAGAAATAAGGGCCGTTCGGCAGCGGAGCACCCGTGAATGAAAGCTTGGCTTCTTGCTCGCCAGGTTGAATCGTGCCCACCGCTTCCATCATCGCATTCTCATGAATAGAGTAACCGCCGTTTTGCGGTTCATAGATCATCACCTTAACCGTATATGGAAGCGGTTGTTTCAAGGTTACCCCTGCCGGCAGCACCATACGGCCTTGTATGCTCTGGGTCGCTTCCGGCGATAGTACAATCTGGAAGTTGTCCGTCGTCCCGTCCGTGGCTGCAGAATAGTAGACGCCATGCTTGAAACCGCCTTTCCCATCAGGCACAACGTTTTTTCCTGAGATTTGCAATTGTTCTTGGGCATAGCCTTTATCCAATATGAGGGAGAAGCCGGACTCGCGGGCTCCTTTTTTGATTTTCACGACCTGATTGTATTTCAGAAAACGAGCTCCCGGAGCCGGACGTCCCTGCGAAGAGATTGAGATGTTCGCATAAACATCTTCCTTCGCCGCTTCATTGCCGCTCAGCTTAATCGTTCCGACAACGACGGGGTAACCTTTCTCTTTCAATTGCTGCACGGTTTGCGGATCGTTGAACGCATCCGGACTCGCCGGATAAAAACCTTTTCTCCAAATATGGTGCTTCTCTATTTGCCAATCGGCAAGCAGAAAGTTGTCGTATTGCGCAGAGGCGATATTTTCACCGTTGATATTTCCTTGATTCCAAGTCGTATCCAGATGATAGTACTTGCCGCCAAGCTTCACCAAGTTCCAGGCATGTAGCTGCTCGGAATAGTTTAACAGCTCATATCGGTCTATATCGCCGTACGCGTTGACTATACCGCTAATGTATATGACTTCCACGCCCATCTTTTCCAGCAAAATTTTCGCTCCGTAGGCAAAGCCGTTACAGACCGCCTCTCCGTGCAACAGCGCATCGTGAGCCCCCACGTACTTACGGTTGTATTTGACATTCTCGACCAGATATTTGTTGACGGCCAACACTTTCTCGTAATCCGTCATACCCGGGGTACTGATCTGAGCAACAATCCGATCTGCAATTTTATCCACTTGGCGGGTTACAGGCAGGACGGACGCTTTCACCTCTTCCGCCCAAGGCGCTTCGAGGAACGTACCGGTTAATCCAATTTTTTTGCCCTTCGCGTCGAAGAAATCGACTTTGCCTTTCTCTCGGAACACCATTGCCTTGTTATCATATACGATCACATCGTATCGATTGAGCTTGCCTTCGAATACAGTCGCCGGCACTTTCACGATCCCTTGATCCAATCGTGCTTCATATGGGAGCGTGATCGATTTGCCGTTGACTTTAGCCGATTTGCTGTACAACTTGAACTCAAATCTAACCTGGTCGATAGTGAGCACTGCCGTCTTCGTCTTCTGATCGAGCGAATAGGTGCCCTGAAAGATGCTCGCGAGCGGCTTGATCGGAATGAGGAGATGGCCTTCGAAAAGATTAGGCAGTTCGGCTGGCGTCCCCTTGCCTAATTCGTAATAATCGTTATCGACCTGGAAGGCGTTCCGCTTATGGTCCAGCGCAACTCGCTTCGGCATTGTGGCGTTCCTAGTCTGGTCAGTCCGGTTGGCGGCTTTATCATTGTTCGTCTGCACGCTGAGCGCCTCACCGAGCGCGATCTTAGGCGGGGTTGCGGCATGTACGGGATTTGCAAAAATGGCCACTAACATGGTGAAGAATAGCGTAATCTTGACGGACTTCAGCAACATTTCATGGAACCTCCTGAATTTTCTTCCTAATCATCACTAGTTCTTTCGACATTTTTCGCCCCATTCCTCTTAAAAAATATCTAAAGTCGGGTAACTAGGGCAACTCACAAAAAATAATAGTTGCAATAACATCCTATTCGGCGTATCATGCAATTAGTTGCAATAGCATCCTATTGAAGGAGGAGATCATTTTGAGCGAGCATTGGCAGCGGAATGACAAGGAAGCGGAATCACACGGTCAATACATCTCAGCCATCAACCGACACATGCAGATACTGATCTCAGCCGAGCTGGCGCCATATCGAATCGGAAGCGGACAGTACATTTTCCTGATGGCGATTGCGTTTCAGCAACCCATCACCCAGAAGGCGCTAAGCGAGAAACTGCTCATTGACAAAACGACTACCGCCAAAGCGATTGCCAAGCTGGAAGCAGAAGGTTATGTGCGGAGGGAAGCCGATCCCGCCGACAATCGCTATCACCTGCTCTATTTAACGGACTTGGGACGCGAGGTGGTACCTCATGTACAAGAAGCACTGGCCCGCGTGAAGAACAAAACCCGGAAAGATATTACCGATGAGGAGTACGGCTTGTTAATAAGCTTGCTGAAAATCGTGCTTCGAAATCTGACTGAACAGGAGAAGACGTAAGTAGTTACAAAACGAGCTGCGAATTTAGAAAATACGATCAAATCAAAATGAAGGGTGAGATGAAAAGTGATTAACGAAACGTTCCCCTATGAGAAAAAACGAGCTCAAGTATTCAGGTTAGAAATGGCGTATGTAGATGTTGGCAGTGGAAATCCGATCGTATTCCTGCACGGAAATCCATCGTCCTCTTATCTATGGCGCAATATCATTCCTTATGCACAACAATATGGACGCTGCATCGCCCCTGATTTAGTCGGCATGGGAGATTCCGATAAATTACCGGTTAGCGGTCCGGACTCCTACACCTTTGTTGAGCACCGGAAACATCTCGATGAGCTTCTCGACAAACTTGGAATTCATAAAAATATTATCTTCGTGGTACACGATTGGGGTTCGGCTTTGGGCTTTGATTGGGCTCGGCGGCATCCAGGTGCCGTGGACGGTATCGTCTATATGGAAGCGATGATCAAACCACTTAGCTTAAGCGAGATACCCGAACAAGGCCGTAAGATCTTTCAGGCATTGCGATCTCCAGAAGGAGAACAGATGATACTGGAACAAAACTCCTTCCTCAATGTCAATCTTCCCATCAATGTTTTACGCGAGTTGACGAAGGAAGAAGTGGCGCAATATCACCGACCCTTTATAGAACCAGGCGAAGGGCGTCGTCCGATGTTAACTTGGGCGCGACAAGGCGATTCACCGGATGTAATTGACATTGTCACAGCTTATGGAGATTGGTTAGCGCAAAGTTCCATCCCCAAGCTATTCATCCATACAGAACCGGGAAGAACCCCGCAATCCCACCTAGATTTTTGCCGCAGTTGGCCCGAGCAGACAGAAATCACGGTGCCGGGACTTCATTATCCAATGGAAGATGCGCCCGATGAGATCGGGAAAGCTCTTGCTTCTTGGTTGGAAAGGTTGAAGTAAAGTCTAAAAAAGCCGACCTCATGCGGTCGGCTTTCGTGATGGCGGAGGCGAAAATCTTCTAAAAGATTAACTATATCGTCCAAATACCTAACATAAGATAAGTGTTACAATCGAAAAAAATAGTTCATTTATTATCAAATGAGAAAGGAATGATCATTTTGTATATCCCACAAGCTTATCAAATGAAGGATCAAAACACTCTCCTCGAATTTATTAAACAAAACAGTTTCGGGGTACTTATTTCAAAACTAGACAAGATAACCGCAACCCACCTTCCATTTCTAGTAAAAACAATCGGTGAAGACATATATCTTTATAGCCACATGGCGAAAGCAAATCCTCAATGGATGGGATTAGAAGGAGAAGTTCTCGTCGTATTTTCCGGACCACAACGATACATATCCCCGTCCTGGTATGCAGAGCCAAAGGTTCCAACTTGGAACTACTTAGCCGCCCATCTATATGGTGAATTTCAGCTTGTATCCGATGATGCTGAGACTTCAGAGATCCTTTCGAATACTGTTGATTATTATGAATCCGAATTTACTGAACCATGGACATTGGATAAAGTGGATGTTAAATACGTGAGCCAACTCACTAAACATATCGTTGGTTTCAAAATTCGTGTGACCCATTGGGAAGCTGCTTGGAAACTTCATCAAGATTACTCGATTGAAATACAAAAAGGCGTGATAAATGCGCTCTTGCATCAAAATGATGATCATTCAAAAAAAATAGCCGAGTTGATGAAAAAAAACTTAGCACACTAAGGGAGTCCGAAAAGAATGACACCGGATGATTAAAGCACTCGTCTGGCGTAAGGCAGCAATCGAATAACACTTGCGATAACAAAACAAACGGCGACAGAAAGAGCCGAAACGATAACCCATTTTATCATCGCAGGTATGTCGATTCCATGAAAAGCGATTGTCCATCCGACGATAACGGGTGGATGAATCAAATAGACCGTATAAGCATTATCGGATAACCATTTAGAAAATCCATTCGTCGTATTAAATCTACTTTGGAATAATGAAAGCAGGGATATCATAATCCCTAAACAGATAAATGGCTCCCACATCGCGTAGAGGAGTGCCTGGATGTTAAAGCCTCCCTCAAAATGAACGTTTCCCTCTAATCCCCCGGTTAAGATCAGTCCGATAGGCAAAACGGGAACCATACCCATTGCGACCCATTTCCAAATCCGCTGTACACTCGCCGGAATTTGTTCTAACCATCCTTGTCTTTGTGCGATGATGCCTGCAATGAATAGCAAGATATAGGATGGAAAGTAACCCAACTGCAATTCCAATGGGCCTGTGCCCGTGGGATAAACCAGACGTACTGCAAAAGCTATTAATCCAAGAGCAATCGCCACGACAACCAATGTCTTACCGTTTGGAAATAAAATTGATTTCTTCTTAAGCCTATCTCTTGTAACGATTCGAAACAGAACATAGAACAATGTGAAGTATATTGAGGCTTCCAGAAACCAAGTCGGACCAAAAAACGTCCAACGAAAGCTCCAAACGTTATCCTTATAAAACTGAACCCAAGTTTGTTGATCTCGAAATTTTGCAAACCATACCGTCATAGGGCCAATCACAAAATAATAAATAAGCATTGGAATCCCTAGACGTACAAGTCGCCCCCAAAGAAATCGGAAAGCTCCTTTTTTCTCATATGATGTCGGGATAAAATACGAAGAAATAAAGAAGAAGAGTCCCATGAAAAAAGACTGACATACCGCCGTAAAGATCGTTAACAGAACGACGGATGCATTGACCTCACTCTTATCGACGTCCTCTAGAATCCAAGATCCAGCCGCTCCGTAAGCAATAGATGTATGGAATATGATGACCAGTATGGTCAGGAACACTCGTATGTGATCTAGGAAAAATAGACGCCGACTCAATTCATGTAACATCCTTTCCGTTTTCTCATATCATACCATCCCATTGATCCTATCAAGTATACTATGATTCACCACAGATGTAAGGACGAATACTCTTCTCCTGCCGCATGCTGTCGCTGAAGCCGACAATCGGACCATCCTCTTGTCATCCGGCAATGGATGATTCGATTGCGGCTTTCTAGAAAGCTTGCCCGCTCCACTTGATATAGATCATAGATCTGCTGCGTCGAATTGATCGACTCATAGATTTGCGGGTTATGATCATTCGCTAATTGTACGTACGGTAGCTTCTCAACCGCCTTCTTTGAACGAATATTGTGCTTGCGAATCTTCAAATATACCGTTTCGATATGATGTTCAAGAAACAGTTCAGTAAAGAAAGATTCCTTCGCACGCCTATTGTACCCCTGGCCAAAATAAGGGGCTCCTATCCATGTTGCTAAGAATCCCGTTTTATTCACAATATCGTATAACTGAATCGTACCAATCGGATGCCCAAGATCGTTCATAATCGTTCTTGAAATTAAAGTCCCCTGCAGTTCTTGGTCGATCAACTGTTGGGTGACGAATAAATATTCTTCGTAGGATTGGCATTTATACCGAACGTAAGGAAAGACGGTAGGATCCACCATTAAGTTATACAGTGAGTGACATTCATGCAGATCATGTTTTTTAATTATGTGAACTACCACCCTACACCTTATGATTCGAGATTCTCAGACCATCTCAGTATATAAAATGACTTGGGAGGCTATATAAACTCTATTTATGATTAATGTAAACTTCTCTTAGACTCCTCTATAAAATAAAATAGCCCGCTCAGTTTCGCATTGTTAAGAGGCGCGGGCGGGATCTGTTTTTTTGCAAAGTTTAACTCGTTAAGATTCTGTGCTCTTCTCCTCTGGCTTCATACCGACATAGACAACATCTTTCGTTCCTTGCTTATACGTTCCCGCTTCATAACCAAGCACAGTGGGGACGAAGTCAAATGGAACATAGATTTTTCCTTTTACAACAGCAGGTTGCGCTTGCACTGACTCCCCCATGCTGCTCCTATACAAAGAAGATACAGGTACTATATCTGAAAAATTGACAACAGCAGTTGGTTTTGTGATGTTGATTTGAATGGTGGTTCCATCTTTTTTGGTTAACAACGCCGCATCTGGCTTGCTGATGTACTTGAATGTATCCCCCATACCTGTCACGATAGGCTCTACAGGTACGTAGAGTACACCATCAAGTTTAACAGGCTCACCTTGTTGGGCATTGGTTTCAATTCCATCGATAGAAAGCCCATATGTCACTTCACTAATAACCTTTGTATTATAAGGTTTTATATTTTTAATGTCCTTTATCGTGTATATGGAACTGCCCGCTACAAATATGTATTTCCCGTGTGCTTTCACCATATCACCTAACATGAAAAATCCAGGGCCGTATTCATCGTTTTCAAAATCGGATCCAAATAGCGGCTTGTGTTCCCATTCCGTTCCATTTTTCGAAATCCACAACCCCCTAGCACCCGTCAAAACAAACATGTTTTGATCGTTCATAATCATTCTCGTATAATGCGGCGTTTTTTCATCTATATTCGTCTGTTTCATGCTCCAATGAACTGCATCTTTAGATAGATAAACTTTTTTTTCACCAATATCGCCAACAATGAAATTTTCCCCATTCCAGGCGAATTTTAGAACATCCATTATGCTACTTGGAAGTCTTGTTTGTGTCCATTTTAACCAATCACTACTCGATAAAACTTCAAAGTGAATGTCATTCCTATTAGAGAAATTTTGAACAATCAAATATACTTTACCATTCGCAGAGATCATATTACGAACACTATAGTTATATTTATTCTTAACCCCAATACTCTTTTCATTCCACGAAACCCCATCTTGCGAAACGTAGATATCAGGATCAATGGATCCTACTGCAACAAAAAACTTTCCCGTCCAGACCACTTGTCCAATTCCAAATTTATTCAATGATCTAGTCCATGTCCTGCCATCCTTTGATGTGTAAATGCCTCCGTTCCCAACGGCAACAAATTTTCCTGCCCCCCACTCAACATCAGCTAAACCTGGCATGCTCTTGGTATATCCATTATCTATGACAGTTACAATTGATGATTTATTCCATTTCACGCCGTCATCTGTATATATAATTGAGCCATTATTACCAACAACCACAGTTCTATTTCCATTTGTAGCAATCGCATGATAACCTGTTGTACTTACAAAATCGATACTCCAGTCTTGTCCGTCTTTTGAGTAATAGTAAAGACAGTTTTTTGGGGAATCTGGATTGTACGCCGAAATTCCCACAAATCCGTCTTTGGTTGCCAATAAACCCGCTGTCATCTCAGAACCCTGTAACGGTTTTTGAGTCCATTTCTTTAGATCAGAAGAAGTAAATATAACTTTATTTGATCCGACCAATCCTATTCCGACATATTTCGAACCGTTATAGGCAATTACATTGAATTTTGAATCTTTTATTGAAGATAGTAGCTTCCAATTCAAAGCATCTGTTGAGGAATAGACTCCGCCCTCTCCACCAGCAATAAATTGCTTACCATTCCATATCACATTGGAAATATGAATGGAATTTGAGCTGTTAGATTTTACAGCCCAGTTTACACCATCTTGAGACACAGCAATATCTTTGCTTCCCCATGTAGTAAGAATAGTTTTCCCGTTAGAAGTATAAATTGAGTTCCATTTGTATTTTGAAGATAATCCAGAAATTTCATTCCATTTTATTCCGTCTACGGACGACAACGCTTTCCCATACTGCGTTATTGCAATATATTTATTCGTCGTCCATACAACATCCATAACTGGTTCACTTTTCAGGTTTGTTGCACGCTTGTTCCAGTTACGTCCGTCTTTAGAGATAAATGCAATCGGATCACCATATTGAGCAGATTCACAACGAATCTTTTTACATTGAAAACCGATAATCAAATATTCAGAGCCGTTCCATTCAATTGTATTTAGAAGATAGTTCCCCATACTCGATAGTGTTGACCAATCTCTTCCATTAGGGGATACTGCAATTGTCCCACTTCCACTTGTAACAACATATTCGTTCTTCCCATAGACAAAACCAGTGGGTGCAGCAAGAAGGTTTGAATTACTCATCGACCAAGTTTCGTTTCCTAACGAAGATGCTTTATCTAATTGTATGACGGTCTCATTATCCAATTCTGTTACAGTTGTATAGCCGTATGAAACTGTAGATGATGCTAAGAAAGATACTAGTAACAATAATGCTGTTATCATTATTCTATTGTTTATCTTCATGATGAAATCCTCCTGCTGCCATTTTAGATTGCTACAACCATTGCGATAAACTCTTTTGTACATTTGGCTTTTTCGAGTTGAAAGTCCTCTCCGCTCCTTCGCCCCTCTTTCAAAAATCAAATAAAAAAACCTCCGAAAAAGATAGAGGTTCTGACACATTCCACTACTTGCAACCTGGCAATCGGTATCTCCTCCTCGGAAATCGACGACCCATGGCTTTGCGTCACTGCCTTTCGACAATTTTGCCAAAAACCCTATTCATTTTGGATAAATCAACCAGCCACTCTATTATACAATAACCCCCGCATAAACTTCTACGGGTGGTGTAATGACAGATTTGATGCACAGGAGCATCTCATCAATTGAGTTCGCTGGCAGTAATAAGATCATCCGGAATACCACAATCGGACCCCAATGTCCTCATTCAGACTGAGGCGATTCTCCCTAACTTCCCCACTATCACAAAAAAAGCCGACCTCATGCGGTCGGAGTTTTTATGGCGGAGGCGAATCGTGGCTCTGCAAAACCACAATCCGCCGAAGATACTTATTGCGTATAGTTCGCAGCATGAAATACGTCTCTGTTCAGTTGGGAATAATGAAAGCCCAGATCATATGCTTGCTTTAATAACTTCTCTATATCGTTATGGTCGGCATCCAGGGTGTTATACAAGATTTCCACCTTGGAATTGACTATTCCCGCGTAATTGGCCATGCCAACATTGAGCTGATGAGCGAGCATCTTGTCGTAGTTTCTTTTCTCGAAATGCTCTAATGAAGCACCTGCGAGTCCAAGCCATAATACCTGTTCATGATGAAGCTTGCCGGTTCCGTATGCAAAACCATAATTCCACACACGGTCGATGTACCCTTTTAACATAGCCGGCAAGGTGTACCACCAAATCGGGAAAATATAAGCCAACGCATCGTACTGCTTCATTCGATCGATTTCCTTCTCCACTTCAAGTGAATATACTTTATGATTACCGGACCAGTCCGGCTCGTCTTCCTCCCACAGGACCGGGCCAAATCCGCTGCGGTGCAGATCGAGCACCTCAGCTTCGTGTCCGGCAGCTTGAAGGCCTTGTCCGAAACGCTCCGCGACCGCAAACGTTAAAGAGCTTGTTCTCGGGTGGCTTACAACGATTAACACTTTCATCTTCTTCCCCCTACTCTCCTAAGTATAGATAGAAATGAATGTTCATAACTGGTCAATAATCCGTACACCGAATTGCTCCAAACGTGCGAGAGCCGCATCCACAGGGACCAACGTCTCAGGGAGCTGAATTCCTCCCGGAGCAGCGGAATAGCCGTTCCAACCGAAAACTCGCTCAATGGAGATCAAAACGCCGAGAGCCGTAAGGTGTGCTTGCCCTTGCGGATCGGATACGATCGTTCGGCGCTTGGCCGGCTGGCCCGATTTCAGAATGCCTTCAATTTCGATGTAAAGATCCTGGGAAGCCTGCCCCCCCGCTTGCGTCCCAATTGATGGACCCAGTATAAAATCAAACCGAACATTCGGTGCACCAGTGGCAGCCGCTAAGCTTGGGACATCGAGCAGCCCCATGGGAAGCCCCTCCAGGACGCTTCCGTCGGCAAGTTTGACCTGTCTCGGATGCTGACTCGCATCGACCCAAATCCATTTGCCGCCTTCTCGAATAAGCGCCCTGCCAATGAAGCTCTCCGAATCGCCAACCGTCATTGGCCCCATCTGTTCTCGATCATCGTAAAGTCCTGCCAACGCAATCGAATCGATCTGCTTGAAATCTTCAGCGGTTTTCAGTGCAACGAGGGTCATAACCCCGGATTGCGAATGCCCTAGCGGGACAATCGGACGCTTCGGAGGAGTCTTAAGCGCAGCAAAGGTAAGAGGTGCAACTTCGTCGGCAAGTTTTGTAATACCGATATGGGCGATTCCCTTCAGCAAAGCGAAATGGATCAATCTATCGGCAGGATCCTGCAAGGAAGAAACGATGAGATCGATTTCCCCCAGATTTTCAATGCTATGGGTATTCTCCAAGTCCAAATAAGCTGTTTTGGCATTTCCAAGTTCATTTGCGAGCGCGATGCCTCGCTGCGGATTTCGTCCTGCAAGTACGATTTCTACATCTTTGTTGATTCTACGGACATGTTGAGCGATGGCGCTGCCGACAACACCGTATCCTCCGGCAATTAATAGGCGTTCTGTCATTTGGTTTCCCTCCACTTTTTGAGTTGATTGCTGGAATATGAAAATTATGTTCCATATAATAACATTAGGGAAGAACGCACTTTATTGTGCTATTAGCACCGAATGGTGATATAGATACCAAAAAGTACCTATGTTTTTAATAAGAGTTCTGCCATTGACAGGAGGGGAATTCATGGAAACACAACCGAAGAGCACATACAACATCCCGGCAGAAGCTGCGCTCGACGTCCTTGGAGGAAAGTGGAAAACACTGATCTTATGTCATTTGTCCTATGGTTCCAAACGAACGAATGAGCTCAAAAAAGCAATGCCCGGCATTACGCAAAAAATGTTAACACAGCAACTTAGAGAATTGGAGAACGACGGCATTATCTTCAGGACAGTCTACAATCAAGTACCGCCGAAAGTCGTCTATGAAATGACTGAGGTAGGAGAGTCGCTTAAAGGGATATTGGATCAGTTATGTGAATGGGGGGAAAAATTCATTCAGGGGCAATTTCCGAAAACGAAAAAGAGCACCCCCAACGGCGCTCTCTGATTGGCTATACGATTAGTGCGCCCCTTTATATTCCTGAAAGATCGGATTGTGGCCGCACACCATCAGTCCCTGACCCCAGTTCACATGCACTTCTTCTGTCGGCAAATCTTCCGGATCGCGATACTGAACGAGCACATTCCTTCTCGGTCGCGTGCTTCTGTTTACGTCGGAGCCGTGAATCGTTAAATAGTTGAAAAATAATACGTCGCCGGCGCTAGCGGGACACGGCGTTCCCATGGAAATCGGGTATTCGACATGATTCAGATAATGAGCGCCGACATGCTTCATCGGACCATTCTTATGGCTTCCTGGGATGATGCTTAGGCAGCCATTCTCCGTATCGGAATCATCCATATGGATGCTAGTCATATAGCATAAAGCCGACCTCATGCGGTCGTCCCCATTCCGTCGACATCCTGCATAACCCTAGTCGTGCAAGCCCATCTCCACCCTGGGATGAGGACGGTAGTAGCCGATCGGGATTTGGACAAGGCTAGTTCGTCCATGCACGGACATCCGGTAGAGCTCGTCGCACGATCCGGCGTGAAAACCGAGAAGCGGACGACCGCCCATCCCGAGTGCGACCGACGCGAGCAACAAGCGCTGCAGGAGCATCCCGGCTTCCATCTGCTGGATGCGATATCCCCTAAACCCCAATTGGGAAATCAGATGATCGGCTTCACCGGCTATGTGCAAGCAGATCGGTACTTGAAACAAATTGACGTTGTGCAGGGTCATCCCCTGTTGCAGCCGGAGCCGATGATCTCCGGCAAGCGCGCGCCGAAGCGCGTGGGAGGAGGCGTCATAGCGGTAAGCTCCGTCCGGCACTCCTTCGATGTTATGGAAGCATCCGTATAGAGCGACACGAGTCGGAGGCATCTCTCCCGCACCGTCCAAATCGTTGCGATACGCGAAGGAAGCCGTCGCTTCGTGGAGCAGGGCGGCCAACTGCTGCTCCGTTACTCGATGCAAGACGAATTCGCTCTCAGGAGAATACCTCGCTCGGCTGGCCGCCGCCAGATCGTAGGTCAGCCTCTTCACCAAAGGCAAAAAGACGCTCTGCAGTCCGCTTTCCGCCCGCCCGGCGGGCTCGAAACGGCGAATCGACAGCAGCGTATCAAGCGACGACGCTTCGTTCATCCCGGTCAGCTGCGGGAGCTCCTTGACAGTTCGCGAACGTAGATGGTAATCAAGTCGAACAACCGGCAGCTCGCGGCACAGCTCATCAGCCGTCACGTGCACCGGCGCAATGCTGCCGCCGTCGATCCAAGCGTTGCCGCGCCGCGCTGAAAGCGGCACAACCGCATACACACTCTCCTCCCGAGGGGATAGCCCGAGCATATGGCCAACTGCCCGGTCCAGAAATCGGAAATGCACGCTTGACGTGTAGCCGAATCGCTTCGCTGCCTCAAGCATCTGCCCGAGCAGCACGCCCGAATCGAGCCCTTGCAGACGATAAGCGAATGTGTTGTATTTGAAAGCATTTTTCCAAACCATCGTTGATACCAAGACAACGCCGAAGCAGGAGGACATATCGCAACGGTTGCCGAGAGCCCGGGCCAAGTACGAATCGTAATCGCCCTCGCGCAGCAGTACCAGTCGGTGATGCGCTGCATCGTAATGGTATACGCCGGGAGCAATGCCGGCCGTGCGGAGATATATGTACAATTCGTTCGGGTACAGTCCTCCGCCGGACGGGACGAACCTGCGGCACTTCTCCACTGGTACGGCAAAAGAATGGCTTACTTGCGTCAGTCCGTAGGCGTACCAGAGAAAATGGCCGATGTCTTTCAGGTTTGGTTCCGCGGGCGTTTCCCGCGCTTCCAGCGTCAGTGGGATATCCGAGGATAGCGAAAAAGCCGGCAGGCCGCGATACAGCTTATAGGGAAGCGGCGCGTCGTCCCAATCAACCTCCCATCCGGGCTGCCCGTTCTGGTAGCCGTCGGCATGAAGTTGGCGTATAAACGCTTCCGGACTCATTCTGCTTCCTCCTGTCGTACCTAGAGTGAAATCGCAGCATGGCATCTGCCGGCTCATTAAGGGAACGGATGCGGATGAGGATTGAGCTCCTCCTGACGCAGCGTTCGCTCCTTGTACCCGAGCTCGGCCGGCACCCGAAGTGCTCTTTCCATTCCCGCCAAGCGGATAAAATTAAAGCCGAACGTCATCGGCAGCATACCGGGGATCAGCACCTTCACGCAGTGCAGCCCGTTCCTTCGCAATTCCGGCGTCGTCTGGTCCACCACGATCACATCCAAATGCAACCGGCGGAATATGCCGATCATCATCTTCAGGTCTTCCGTCAAATCCCGGTGCTTAGGCGCGGGATCAAATTCCTGACCGAACGTTCGCAGCGGCCGGTTTTCCTCCAGCAAAAAACGCAGCCGCGGCTCTGCCTCCGGCAGAGCGTATAACATGGAATGGTCATCCATGCTCCGAACCAGTGAAGGATCGCGGAGCATCCGCACATAGTCCTCCCGATTCGTCTCGAACCTGTCGTTTAGCGTCAGCAACATCCCCGACAGCTCGTGAACCGCTCCTTTTGCCGCCCGCACAGGATCCGGGTGCGCTCCGGCCGCGCAGATGAGATTAATTCCATTCGGCTTAATGTTTTTCGCCATCGCCCAAATGCTAGGAATGCCATTCTCCATCGTCGCGTTAAACAAGAGCACGTCAAAGCCGGCAACGGCCCGTAGACGGTCCACCATGAGTATCAAGTCGTGGTCACCGGCGGATCGGGGGTCCAGGCGCGGAAGCGGCAGCTGCGCATACCATGTCAGTAGGAACGAATCGCGCTCCACTACCTCCAGCATGCCGTACAAGATCGCTTCCTCCAAGCTTCCGCCCAGGGCGCAGCCGTTGGATGTCTCGTAAACGAAGCCTTGCCGGCAGGGTGAACTGTAGTACGCAAGCCACTGGGGCACCAAGATCGGGCGTTCCTGCGCAAACGAGAACCCCCAGACCCAATCGGTCTCGGCATCGGGATCGAACGGCCGAAAAGGAAATCCTGGCAGTTCATACTGCTCCTTTGCATACAGCCCGACCGTAACGGGATCGAGTGCTTCTCCCGCCAATTGACGGTAGCTGCCGCGCACTACTGTCCGCTTGCCGCGCGGCTCCATGCCGCAGTAGCGCTCCAAGCCCTCCATGATGGCCGTCAACTCGCTGTCAGCATAGCTATTCGTCCGGCCCGCCGCCGCCTCATCCTGCTCGAACATTGGAAGATTCACGCTCGCATCGGCGAAAGGCGACACCAGATCCAACATTTTTCCGTTCAAAAATCCGGTCTTGTAATCGAGATAGTCCCTGACCAAAAATGCTTTCAATTCAGAGAGCGATCGGCAGCGATAAATGTTCTCGCCGATTTTAGGGCGAGGCTCCAGCGATATCCGGGCCGCGTCCCGCGAATCGTCGGGCAGACGGCCGCATACAGGGCACAGCGGGTCCGGAAAGTAGAAATGGCTGGTGCAATTCAGCGTCTTCAGATTGACGAAAATGATACGCTCTTCCGTGCGGGAGCTACTGCGCCGCAGTACGCTCAGCGATTCCGCTGCAACCAGACGCGCCATCTGAATCAGTCCCGTGCGCGATGCCCACGCGTCGGACTGTTGTCCCCCGGTCTCCGTCAAACGCTGCTGGAGCTCCCAATTCTCCGTGCGGTCGCGTCCCGCGATAAGCTGCCGGGTGTCGGCGCACCTGGAGCACCCAGCCAATCCCGGCCTGACGAGCGGCCCGATCACGCCTTCACCGAAGGCGATGAAACCGCGCAGGAATGGAATCCCGGCCGCCCGCAGATTCGTTTCCGCCTCGCGGTGAACGGCGGGATGCCATGCATCGTGCAATACCAAGGCGAATTCCGCAGCAGCCGGCATTTCCTCCCTGAAATCGGCCAAACGAACGATTTGGCACTCGGAGATCAGTTCCCCGCACACCAGCTCCGCCAGATCTCCTTCACCGACAACGGCTACGACCGCGCTCACCCGGCTTCCCCCTCTCGCAGCAGCACGCCGAACGCGGCTGCAGGACCATCACGCAAAAATGGCTCTGCCGCCAGATCGACGACGGAAACCTCCCGGTCGCTTGTTTTCAGCTTCCGTATCGCATGCCTGACCACATTCGGCTGCACCGTCATCTCCTCGGCCGGGACCAACAACTCCGGCTGGACGTCCGAACTGAGCAGCACGGAACTCACCTCGGCAGCCTGCGGCAAGCGGTAAGCCAACCCGTTTTGCGCCTTCAGCAGTGCCGCCTGCAATGTCCTACGGAGCGCCATTGTCACGGTCAAGCCAGCGCAGCCGAACCAACCGTCCCCCGTACCCGCCCATATAACGGGAAACCCGTACACTTCCTCCCCGAGCCCGATCGTCGGTGCGCCCCGCATCGTGGTCAACGCCTGCAAATAAAACTGGCATCTCTCGTCGTCTACCGGACCGAGTCTCGCCCGAACGACAGACGGCGTTCGGCCCATCAGCCGAACCCCCATTCGCTGCGCTAAACAAGCCTGAAGTCCGCGCGCCATGCCTTCCGCGGCCGTCTCTCCGACACCGACGCCGATAAACTCCTCGGTATTAATGAGAACACCCGCGAGTCGCATCACATACGCCTCAAGCCCGGAAAGCCCCGCTTCCCGCCGAGCCTCCTCGTGCGTCAGCCCCGAACAGACGATGTCCGGCAGTAGACCGGCCGGCCCTTTCGACAGCGGATCGGCAGCCTGAACCCGGCATTGCGACAAGGGCAGCTGTCCAAGCTCTCCTTCCTCCCATCTATGAAGAATTCCCGTCCGGGCCGAAGTCAACTTACTGAGATACGGAAATAGACCGTTCGCAGCTCCGCCACCCGGCCTTTCCTCGAGCCTAAGCTCTGGTTCATCCACCCATTCGGCTTGAACTTTCGCTTTTCCGGCAGGAAGCGGATGCGGCAGGAACGAATGCCAGCTTCCTTCCAGCGTTTCCAAATCAAGCAGAAACAGCGAGTGTCTTGACTCCGGCTCGACAGCGCCTGTCGCCATCTTGAACAGCTCGAACACAATTACATTCGCGAGCAGCGCCCCCGCAGTGGAGGAGAAGGCGAAGTGCTCCGGGTCTTTAAACACTTCGGACTCATGGATACGCCGCCATGCTGATTCCCAGCAGACCGCGCTCCCTGGCTGCACGAGCGGACCTGCGATACCGGCCTGATGCAGGCGCACGGCGGGAAGCAGCGTTTTGCGTTCCTCTTGGCATGCCTTTTGAAGAAGATGCAGTTCCTCTCCATCTCCCGCTTCGGACACATAGAGGACCGTTTCGAACGGCCGTACGACTTCCTGCCAAGCGTTACCTTCCATGCGCGGCGGCGTCACTTCCCCGATTGCCACCTCGGGGTCCGTCAAGCGGGCATTCTCCGCCAAAGTCATAAGTCGTTGCCTGTCCGTCGGTAGCGAATCCGTAATCAGCATGCAGAACCGGGGCAAGCCTGACTCAAGCAGCGCCGACACAAGCGCGGCGAAGATCGGGCCGGAGCCGACCACGAGCACTTCAGCTTGCCGATAACACTGAAACCGGTAAGCGCCGGAATCTCCGCAGCTATCGAGAAAGGCAATTTGCCCTGCATACCTACGGACCGTTTCCTTCGAAAGAAGGTGCGGGCGGTCCTGGCTCACATCGCAGGCGAAGCCTTTCTGCCTCAGCACTTCCGCGATTTCGTACACCCGGTCCCGGTACGGGCCGGATAGTCCGTCCGTCAATTCCGCCAGCGTGTGCTCCCCATTGAACATGGGGATGAGCTTTTCCAGCCAGCGGTCGATCATCTCGCCTTTCATGTGGAAAGTGCCGATGTTGTTCCGAAAATAGACGCCGTCGTTCGGAACCGGCAAAAAAAACGTATCCGCCTTTACCCGTAGACACGCAGACGGGGTCAACTTTGACATTTCAGCCCTCCTTGCCGTAAACGCAGTACACCTCGCGACGCAGTTCTACATATCATATGTACGTCTCTATGTCCCACATGTCTGTTTATCCTCTTAAAGAATGGAGTTTGCCCCTGCACGGCGCCGTGCAGGGGCAATCGCTTTACTGCAAGCATAGAGAGAAGACAAATGCGTCAACGGCAGCGGTGGCAGAACCCCCCGCAGTGGAAACCGCCGCAGTGGAAGCCGCCGCAGCGAACGCCTCCACAAAACCCGCCGCAAAATCCGCCGCATACTCCGGCACAAAACCCGCCGCATGCTCCGGCACAAAATCCGGCGCATACTCCGGCACAAAATCCGAAGCCGACGCACAGACGAGCCGGATCCACCGGCGTTTGGCCGTTCGGAAACTGGCCGGCTTGATACGCAGCCTGCTGCTCCCAAGGAGCCATCTCGCTGGCCTGGAACTGCGAGACTCCCAACTGCTGAAGCTCATTTTGGAAATTGGTCATGTGATAAACCTCCAGTAGTTTTGTCGACGATCATTGAAACAATCGAAATGGAGCGGTTTCGACACTCGATAACAATTTATGGGCAGCACTCCGCACTTGTTACTGAGCCGAATGCCCATTTATTAGGCCTCTATCCCAAAAACGTCCGGAAACGCAAAAACGCCGGCCACCCGGAGCAGTTCCGAGAGGCCGGCGTTCTTTCCGTTGCTATAAAAACGTGTTGCGGATAAAACAAAATCCACAAACAGGGAGAACTTCTCCTTTAGCAGCTCCCCAATCGTATCCGACCATTCATGTCGGATTCTCGTGTCGCGATTTATTTGTTGGCTCGGGGGTATCTGACTTCTTTGATTCAAGTTGTTACGAAGATGATTCACGGTTGACGATCTTATAGGTAGAATCAGATGCCGTGCTCGTCCGCTTCGCTCCCTGCGCGCGGGACGAAACCCAATGTCCTCCTTCGGACTGGGGCGACTCCCCCTATCTTCGCCTCCACCATCACAAAAAAGCCGACCTCATGCGGTCGGCTTTCGTGATGGTGGCGCATCCTTACCTAAAACCGAAACCACGAAATCCTCATTACTGGCTCTATTTCCTCGATCAAGCTGTGCGAATACATTGACCAACGTGGAACGGTACTTCTCATCATTAAAAAATTGTAGGCACCAAGCCCCCATCCATACGGATTGGAGAACCTTTAAATGCGGATGCATAAGGGCTGCATACGAAAGCAGCCAGCCTGCCTATTTCAAAAGGCTTGATAAACCGCTGTATTTCGGATTGGGGCAGGTTTTCAGCATAAAATTTTTTCTCTTTATCCGAAAAAGACATATCATCAGGAAACATACTTTCAATGATTTGATATACATTTTCGGATAGCGTTGGTCCCGGCATGATCGTATTGGATGTGACTTCCGTTCCTACCGTTAGTTTAGATAAGCTCTTTGATAGTGATAATAACATAGATTTGGTTATACAATACTGAGGCATTTTTCCTGAAGGCATAATTGCTTCTTCACTTGCAATAAAGATTATTCGTCCATAATTGTTTTTCAACATTTTAGGCAGATAAAATTTAGATAATCCATTAGCAGCAAGGACATTAGTTCGGATATATTTTTCCCATACTTCATCGTCAATATCCTCATATGACATGATTTCATAAATACCCATGTTGTTAACCAGAATATCGACAAGGGGATATTTCTCAAATAGAGCTTCTCTTTGCTGAATATCTACAATGTCGGCTGTAGCATTCTGAGGAGAGGTAGACGGGAACTCCAACTTCAATTCATTTACTATTCGTTCTACCTCTTCATTATTCCGTCCATTAACGAGGACATTGACGCCTTCTCTGGCAAGTTCAATGGCAATTGCTGTCCTTTTGCTGATTCATTTGATCCAAATTGTTACTGAAAAACCATCAACTAAGTATATTGTGTTCGTTTTTAGTAAGGTTGGTGGAGGCGAACCGCGGGCGTTCAAATTCTCGATCGTCGAGAGGCGCTCACTGAAATTGTTCAATAAGCCGATAAAATTCTTCCGAAGGCTGCAGGCCGAGCTCTTGAAGCAGCGATTGCTTATAGCGCTCATAATAGCTGTATAACCCCTGTCGATCTCCCATGGCTCCGAGTATATTCAGCAGCAGCAGATTGGACTCTTCTTCAAATTCATTGCGGGATACCATTCTTCTCGCTATTTGCGCCGCTTCTCGATATCGCTTTTGTGCTAGCAGCCAATTAGCTAGACGCTTGGCTAAGGAATCGTACAATATCGCTAACCGCTCGCGTTCCACCGTTGCCCACTCAAACGATTTATCCTCAATCAGTTCGCCAGCAAACCGTTTCTCAAGATCGATTGCCGCCGTTTCATTGGTTACGTTGATCTCGGATAAATCCTCCAAGCCTTGCTCAAATTGAATAAAGTCCACATCGACCTGATCCACATCAACACGATACTGATCATGCGCTGATATGACGATCTCCTTGAACCCATGAACTGTCAACGCTTTCCTAAGCTGATAGACGGCCGTATTGAGATACAATTCCGCATTCTTAAGGGGCATTCTCGGGAAAATATCCTCCAAAATCCGGTCTCTGCCTACACTTCGCCCCCGATTAACGAGCAAATAGGCGAACAGCTCCATGCTTTTTTTGGAAATCCACTTGACTACTCCCGCTTGCTTGCTGCTTGCCTCGAAGGACCCCAGTCCCCGAACTGTCAGCCGATTATGCGCGAGGTCGACAGGCTTATCGGAAGAGGCGCTGCGTCTGCTTGCCGCTCTAGCGATCGTCTGGGCTAGGCGCTTCCTGGAAATTGGCTTAACCATATAATCCAGCGGATAGACATCGTAGGCATCCATCGCATATTCGGCATGAGAAGTCGTAAACACGATATCAAGCTCCGCCCGAACCGAACGCAAGCTTCGAGCTAGTTCTAATCCATCGTCCGAGGCGATCTGAATATCCAGGAACGCGAGATCCACCTCTCCCTCCCCGTCCTGAACGAAGTCTAGCGCCTCTTGCGCGCTCTGAAAGCTCCCAACAAGCTCCACGCCGTCCATACTAGACAGCAGCCGCTTCATAGCGAGCAGCATGGCGGGCTCATCGTCAACGATGAGAACTCTCATTCCTCTGCTCCGCCTCTCATGGTGAAGTAAAATGTGCTTCCATGTCCTACTTTGCTATCCGCCCCTATACGCCCGCCGCTTCGCTCAACGAACTGCCGGCTTACGAGCAGTCCGAGCCCCGCACCCTTCTCTCCCATAGTGCCCGATAATGAGCGAAGCTGCGTCTCGCCAAATAATCGACGAATCCGCTCTTCTTCCATCCCAACCCCGTTATCTCGGACGGATACGGTCACCATTTCCCCCGATAACTGGGCGAACACATCGACCGTCCCCCCCAGTCCGGTAAATTTAATGGCGTTGGATAACAAATTACGAAGAATTAATCCAAGCACTTCCCGATCCGCATATATGCGAGTGCCTCTGTCAATCCTGTTATTCATGCTTATCTGTTTGGCCTCGCTTGTAATAAGCAGCCTATCGAAGCACTCCTCCACAACCTCTGCCAGCTCCAGCAATTGCGGACGAAGAGCCATATCCTCCCGCTGGCTGCGAAACCACTCTAGCAAATTCGTCGTCATACCAAGCGTCTGACGAATTTGGCCGCCCAGCGTCTCAATGATCTCCCGATGGTCCGCATCGAAACTCTCTCTATCTTCCTCCAACCGTTCAACGAGTTGAAACTGTGCCGCCAGCGGACTGCGAATATCATGCGACACGATCGCTATGAGCTGATCCTTCAACTGACCCAGCTGTGCAATCTGCTCCAGATGCCGCTGCTTCTCCGTAATATCAACGATAAGAGAGATGCTTCCCTGCCCCTGTCTACGAAGAATATGCAACGGATATACGTTCACGTTGTATATCTTTCTTTCTCCGTCCAGCCGTGTATCAATCTCCACTCGACCCTGTTGCATCGACTTGCACAACTGATGCCATTCCGGCCAAGCTGCCAAAACCTCCGCGACATTCCGACCATTAATAGCTCCGTGCCCGATCTCCGAGAACCACTCGGAAGCCCTTCTATTGCTATCGATAATCTTCCCTGAAGCATTCGCGATTACAATGCTTTCCTGAAGCGTATCGAGCACAATATTTCTAGCAATCGGCACGGTATTGAAAAACTTGATCTGCAAGGTAATCGCCAGCATAACCGTCCCCGTAAATCCGCAATAAACCGAGAACGGGTGCAGCCAGGATGACGACGCGGGACTTGCGAGTTTTACGACCTCAAGAACAATCGGCAACGTGGCCAGCAACAGGACCCACATTCCCGGTTTGCGAAAATCGTTACGGATGTTCCGTATATATTGGAAAAGAAAAAATAGACATCCAACCAAAATGCTGTAACAAGTAATCGAGAAAGCGACTGAATAGAGGGTCCTCGTCGTCATTAAATGTCCATTGTAGATCTCCATCTTGCGATAGATCATATGAAGCACGGGATCTAGCCACGACAGCAGCGACCAGAGCGCAAATACCGCGATCAGCATAATCTTCCATCGAGCCTTTACTAATTTGTCGCGACCGATCAACTGATACACGAATAGGAGAAAGAAAGGGACCATTAAATTAAGCGCCGTACTCTGAATATTACGGAAAAACAGCTTGTCATTTAATAAATCGCTATTTCTCTCCATAATGACACCGCTTGAATAAATAATCCGGCACACAATCACGCCGATGAGATAACGCACGCCGCGTTCTCTTCTAAATCCGTATACGGAGAATAAGATGATGCCCATCATGATCAACGAAGCAATCATAAATACAAGCTCTACAGTGGAATTCATGAGGTATATCCCTTTATGTCTGTTAAAAGTAAATTACTGGGTTATCGTCGTTTCTCTCAATATAATATACGGCATCATGAGGCGCAAGGCGCAGCATCACAATTATCGACAAAAAAGACCGGCCCGTCCTGTCATGATGAATGACATTCTGGGCCAGTCTTTATCCTTTACGTTTCACTATGGGGTTAATCAAGAACTTTCCGCAGCCGCAACAGAACGACGGCGGCTTCGGCTCTTGTTGTTAATCCATTCGGCTTGAATTCGTTGCCTGCTCGTCCTACTAGAATCCCGCGCTCGCGGGCCGCTTCGACGTAAGTCTTAGCCCAGGCCGGGATCACCGCATCGTCAGAGAAGAAGGGACTTTCCGCGCTGCCTGCCTTCCAATTCATTGCCCTGGAGACCATTGCAGCCATCTCTGTCCGGTTTACCGTTTGCATGGGCCGTAATGTCCCGTCTAGATATCCGGTGAGAATACCCTCGGCTACCGCGGTCCGAATCGCCGGTCGCGCCCACTCGGGGATGCTTCCCCTGTCGCTGAAGGATATCTCGCTTGCTTCATTATTGATGGGAATTTGAAGCGTCCGCAGCAGCATAACGGCGAACTCTGTCCGCGTCACGTAGCCATTCGGCACGAAGGTGCGAGCGTTTACTCCCTCCACGATCCCTAGCCCCGCCGCTTCGCAAATATCCGGCTTGGCCCAGTGGTTCTCGATGTCCGTAAAGGCACAGACAGGAGCGGAAGGGGAAGTCTCTTCTTGGCTGCTTGCCACACGATGAATCGTTAACGTATACGTCTTGAGGGTGCCATCCTCAGCTTGAACTGTGATCGTGAGCACATTCGCCCCTTTTGCCAGTGGAACGATCGTCTTCTCTCCAATGCGGTTGCCCCCTAACGTAACAACGGCATTGGAATGAGCAGTAGTCACCTTCAGCTCGATCTGCTCCGCGTCTGTCTCTGCAGCATAAGCCGTCGTTCCGGGCGCGAATACAGGGGATAAGGCTAGCGCCTTGCCGGATGTATCCACGTTTAAGTCAGCTAGATCTGCGTTGCTGGAGCGGGTTGTCGTTGTTGTTGTTGTTGTTGGCGCCCGCGCCGCGCTCACTGTAACTGTAGAAGATTGGCCGGCAACTTCCGCCCCATTGAGATAAATCGTTATCCTATGTTCCTTACCGGTACCGGCTGCGTTGCGGGGAAGAGCTACGGTGGCCGTCGCGCTCGTGTCGCCGGTGATCGTCGCCGTTACGGCTTCAACTCCGTCCACGTATACCTTCACTGTCTGCCCAGTCAGGTTGATGCCCGTAATTGTTGCGGTTATATCGCCTCCGGCGCTTGGCAAGCTGGTTGGGCTAACCGCCATATTCGCAACCGAAGGAACGGCTACGATAAACTTTGCATTCGCCGCGTCAAGCGTATTATGAATGCTATTCTCGACCAATCCGCCCGCAACGTTAACCTCGTAAGCGCCGTCTTCAAGCGCGTCACTAAAGCTAAAGGTAAGCGTTCGGGAAGGCCCGTCATAGCTTGGCGTATAGGCGGAGAAGGTCCTGCCATCCTTCTTCATGCTGACAAGAGGCCGTGCATTGGCAGAATCCAGCTCAGCTCCCCCAGCGACCCAATAGACGGCTTCGCTGACCGTCACGGAGACTTCGGCAGGCGGCGCGGCGAATTTCTGTTGATCGGTGAAGCCGCCGAAAGTAACGACCGGCTTCGTCGTATCGTATTGCCGTGACAGCGTGTTGGACGCTGTATTGCCATTGCCCGCGGCATCTGTCGCCGCTCCTGCTCGAACCGCTACGGTCACAGCCTGACCGCTCGTCGTTGGCGCAATCGTCGCTGTGTAGACTGCCGCGCTTACGGAGGCCAAGTCAGACGCTGTGCCGTTCGTGACCGCAAGATCTCCTTCAGTAAGACCATTAACCTCTTCACTGAAGGTAATCGTTACTGGGAATGCGGCATTCACCGTGCTGCCTGCCGAACTGGATACAACTGCTGTCGGCGCGGTATTGTCCAGCACAAAGCGGTTGGATACGGCATCGGTAACATTCCCTACTTTGTCCTTTGCCCGAACGTGCAAGTACCAGTTGCCGTTGCCGCTTGTCCGGCTTAACGTATCCTCATTGCTGAACGGCGTCCACCCCCCGGATGGAACATCCGTGCTCTGCGTCCATGCATACTGCAAGGAAGCGTCGTCGACACCGCTTTGCGTATCGCTAACCGTTACCTTGCTTGCCGCGGATGTCGCGGCCGTTGACCGTCCGTTCGTGCCGAACTGCACGACCGGTTTTGTTGAATCGATCGCGAGCGTAATTGTGTAGGTTCGGCCAGGCAGCAGGTAGGGTTCGACGCGAACGGGAATAATCGTATCCGTCGTCGCTCCCGCCGTGCTGATCGTCTTCGTGCCGCCGCTCGGCAGCCGTTCATTGTTCACGTACAAGTCATCTTGGGTCGTACTCGCCAGCGTCGGCGTTACGTTCACGCTGGACGGCGATTGACCGTCATAATAATACGTGTAGGACGTCACAGAAGGGTCAAAGGGCTCCGTGAAGTCTCCTTCCTGCAACGTTAATCCGCTCAAATTCGCATTGCCCGGCACGTCAATTTGACCAGCAATATTGTGTCCCCATGCGACGACTGTACCATCCGATTTCAGGGCAAGTGAATGGTTGTATCCCGTGGCGATCGCCACCACTCCGTTCAATCCGGAGGGCACCGCACTTTGACCATAATTGTTTCTCCCCCAGGCAACGACCGTACCGTCCGATTCCAAAGCAAGCGAGTGGTACTGTCCCGCGGCAATCGCTATCACTCCGCTTAGTCCATTCGGCACTTTACTTTGACCATATGCGTTGAGTCCCCAGGCGACGACCGTACCGTCCGCCTTCAAGGCGAGCGAATGGAACCCGCCGGCAGCAACCTCCGCCACTTCGCTTAATCCGGTAGGCACGTCGGTTTGATGTTGATCGTTAAGCCCCCAGGCGACGACGGTACCGTCCGCCTTCAAGGCGAGCGAATGGTGCGCGCCGGTGGAGATTGAACGCACTTCGGTCTGCGCCCCAGCGGGCACGTTGGTTTGACCATAAACATTGTATCCCCAGGCAACGACAGCGCCATTCGACTTTAAGGCGAGCGAATGGAAATCGCCCGCAGCAACCGCCACCACACCGCTCAGTCCGCTGGGTACAGTACTTTGATGATAATTGTTGCTTCCCCAGGCAACGACGGTGCCGTCCGACTTCACTGCGAGCGAATGTTGGGCTCCGCCGTCGATCGAGGCTACTTTGTCCGCTGTCAATCCAACAGGTATTGTCGATAGTGCAGAATCACCCCAAGCAGCGATCGTACCATCCGATTTCAAAGCAAGCGAATGGTAGGCTCCTCCTGCTATCCTCGTTGCCTTGATAGGTTCAGTAATTCCGGCCGGCACGGTCGTCTGGCCAGAACGATTGTCTCCCCATGCGACGACCGTACCGTCCAACCGTAACGCTAGCGAATAGTTCCATCCAGCGCTAATCGCCGCTACATCGGTTAAACCCGAGGGTACGTTCAATTGCCCCACGCTATTGTCTCCCCATACCACGACGGTCCCATCCGCCTTGAGCGCCAGCGAATGATTGTCTCCTGCGGCGATTGCGATTACGCCGCCCGCTGCTAATGCTGCTGGTATGGTCGTTTGACCCTTAGTGTTGTTTCCCCATCCGACAACGGTACCATCCGCCTTCAGGGCAAGCGAATGAGTGGTTCCTGCTGCGATTGCTATCACGTTGCTAAGTCCGGGAGGTACGTTCAAGCTGCCATGAAGATTATAGCCCCATGTGACAACCGTACCATTGGACTTCAACGCAAGCGAATAGTCATAGCCGGCAGCTATTGCTACCACATCAGACAAACCCGTCGGGACGGTGGTTTGACCGGAATTATTGCCGCCCCACGCAAGGACCGTTCCTGTCGACAGAAGGGCAAGCGAATGAGTGCCTCCCGCGGCAATCGCTACCACTCCACCTGCTGCCGCTTCTTCCGGAATGGTCGTTTGACCCTCATTGTTATTCCCCCATGCGACAACCTTGCCATCCGATTTCAGCGCTAGCGAATGTCCGGCGCCAGCAGCGATCGCCATCACATCATTCAAATCCGCTGGAATTTTCAATTGGCCGCTAATGTTGTTGCCCCATCCTACGACGGTACCATTGGCTTTTAACAAGAGTGCATAGTCGGCCCCCGCGGCCATTCGTATTCCCTCCACGCTTCGGACTCCCACTTGCGAAGCATAAGCGGAATGCGAACCGTAGGGAACAATCCAGCCAATCAACAATACGATGCTCATAACAAAACTAATCTTCGTTTTCCACTTATACGATAACAACAGGTATTCGCTCCTTCATTCTAAATAGTAGGTTCTTGGTGAGGCTTCCTCCATTGGAATTTTAACAAATACCTATGAAAGGAGAATGAAAGAATGGGAGAGGAGCATCTAACGAAGATGACCTGCGCGAGTCGCCTTACGGCTCTACGCAAAAAGCCAGCCTCATGGGGCTGGCTTAACGATGGTGGGGCCGATCCGTATAAAATCGAACCCCAGGATACCATCAATCTCCTTCAGGAAACTTTTCTTGAACTTCTCCCCATCGAATATCGTCTAAAAGAATTTAAGCCTTCAACGCCCTCCTCCGGACTGAATCGGGGTTTAATGCCCCCTCGTACCACAAAAAACTCTGACCTCATACGCATACGGTCAGAGTTTTTATGGTGGAGCACCCTTCCCAAAAACAAACCCACCACCCCTTCATCACTCCGTTTATGTTTGATTCGAAATCCATTCTCGAACGACGCCTGGCACGCCTTCTACTGCTGTTGGATAACGGAATTGAAATCCGATTTTCTTCAATTTCTGGTTGGTGAAATAGGTATGAGCGGTTGCATATTCCGTTAACACCGGCCCCAGGATCATTTGGCATAGCCATCTTGGAATTTCCCTTACCTTCCCCGTTACGTTCAATTCTTTTTCGATTAAGTGTTTAAAGGCCTTAGAAGTCATCGGCTGATCATCGCATAATATATACCGCTCACCCGTTTTGCCATGTTCGGTTAAATACAAACAAGCGCGTGCGGTGTCCGCCACGTGGATGGGAGAAAAATACGGTTCATAGCCTTTCAGCGAGTATACGGGCTTGTTAAGATACAGTGGTTCAATGAATAATTGCGGCATCCAAGAATCCGGCCCGTAGATTTGCGCCGGGAAAGCTGTCGTAATCGGCAGCCCTTGTTCCAAGTATCGATCCAAAACATGGACGGAATCTGCGATATAAGGCCCCCAGCCCTTTGGCTCATCGCTATAGTTATTATCTCTCGGTACATCCGAACCCGTATCGCCAAGGAAGCTCGTTCCGGCAACGTACACAATTTTTTTGATCACAGCTGGATTTGCATGATTCAATAACCGAACCGTCATCTCGTAATGTCCCTTTTTGTAGGTGGTTGCCACCTTCTTCGTAACCTTTTTCCCCCATGTTGGCGGAGCCGCAAGATGAATGATGTATTCAGCCTGCCGAATAACATTCTGCCAGACTCCGTCTGACAGAAGGTCGCCGACAATCGCTTCCACACCTTTCGCTTCCAGTTCTCTAGCTTTTTCTGCCGACCGAGTGAGTACGACTGCTTCCTTACCCTCTTTTATCACTTCACTAATTAATCGACTGCCTACATATCCAGTGCCACCTGTAATGAAAACTTTACTCAACTTCATTCTCCTTTCATCCACTCGAAACGAATACTGGGTCTGTGCCCCTGCAACGTCTTGCACATTGACCCTAGTATAGTGGGGGTTGGGAGAAAAAAGAGTCATACGAAAGTAGTAGAAACAAAATAAAGTCTATTAAAGTTCGTTTCTGCGCTACATCTAAACATATACATATCCCGGTTTGAATTTACGGCTACAATTTCAAGACATAGAAAAACAGCCTTCATGTGGACTGTTTCATGCTGGAGACGAGCGCTGCGCGCGATCGAAGCCCGGATGAACACCCTTCTTAGCTCCCCAATCGTATCCGACTATTTCATGTCGGATTCTCGTGTCGCGATTTATTTGGAGGCTCGGTGGTATCTGACTTCATTGATTAAGTTGCTGACGATGCTAACTCGACGAGGACGATCTTATAGGTAGAATCAGATGCCGTGCTCGTCCGCTTCGCTCCCTGCGCGCGGAACGAACCCCAATGTCCTCCTTCGGACTGGGCGACTCCCCCTAACTTCTCAACCATCACAAAAAAGCCGACCTCATGCGGTCGGCTTTCGTGATGGTGGAGGCGAGGCGTGGTATGGCAAATCCACAACTCGCCAGAGTTCTATAATCCAGTTTGTTGGAGATTCGAACAACCTAGTAATCATTTTAAATCACATTTTCATTCCGAGCTCCATACTACGCCAGATAATAAAATCGGCTCAGTAAGTATTATTTATTAGTTATCATCTAAATACAGAATACGTTGAGCCCCACTGTCCAATAACTCCATTCGCTTTTAAGCGACTTATTGCCATATTCAGCTCTGAAAGATCTTTCTCAATCCCAAGTGAAATTAATTCATTAAATATCTCATCAATAGTAAAAGGTTCTTTTTTAGATAGGACTATTTCACCTAATTTGTAACTTGCACTCTCCATAAATACTGCCATATAAACACTCCTTTATATCAATATCGACCAGTAACTTCTTCTTTTTCTTCCTTTGTAACTAATAAACCTTCAATAAGCATTTTCAATTCTAAAGCAATTTCAAGCCCAACATCCGTTAGGAACTGACTATGATTAATGTTCTTTTCACATGTGACATAAATAAAACATGGGGGAAACACCGATTGATTATTTCTTAGCTCATTATGAATTCTTGAAACCTCATTTAAGTACACCAATTCTCTCTGCCCACGATACAATAATGGAAAACCATCTTCCAAGCCTGTTTTCATTTTTTTAAAAACAACAAAGGAATCACTAATGTCATAGTTTTTAATAGATACACTGGTTACAACTTTCTGTACCAATTCATGTAGAATCTTACCCTTATTCTTATTACTAGAGAATAAATCAATAAGCACTTCAACAAATTTCACTACCTTAGTTAAATAGAAACCATTTTCCGAAATGTTATGTTTTATAAGAGGATCTATTAAACTTTGGTAACTATCAGAAATCATTTTTTGAATATTATCAAAATCAATATGAATGTTTGTAAAGATACTATTATCTAGTATCACAAAATCGTCCATACCCTTAATCATGGACTGATAGTTTTTCTTGTTTGCTAATAATTCTTCTAATTGCAACTTCACAACATTCTTCTCATCACTTGATCCTGCTGGGCTAAAAGTTAGATACTCACTAAAATAATGTCTTCTTAGCACTGTCACTAACCATGAGTCATCCCACTGAATAATAGTATTAAAGTACTTTTCATTGGAATTGGCATCCTTTATCGCTTCCCATAATCCCGATATATTCATTGGAAGAACTTGATCTTGAAGCGTATTCCCTGAAGAAAATGATTCCTTGGCAAGTGCTACTATTGCTCTCCCTAAAATATAATCCGTTTTGATTATTCTATGATGAAAAATCACATTTTTATAAAGCAGCCATCTTCTTTGAAAAAAATCTTCGATAGTACTAAGTACTTTAATACTAGGAGCAAAATAAAAGGTGTCTTTTTCCTCGACCAATTTCATTGATGAAATTAAACGGTCGTACTCAATTTTCCCTGTGTTTAGACCAGAATTTTGAAAGTCTCTTGTAATGTAATCCAATCGATCACTATCAATAGAATGAGCAACGATGTGATGTAGGTCTTTGAATATCCCCTTTTCTTCAAATATTGTTTTGACAAATCGTCTGTTCAACCAATAAAAGAGTCTTAATTCTGCCTTCTCTTGATTGTCAGGTGTAAATGAAACAGATTCTAGTAACCTGTCGGAAATATTATTTCCAATCTGTTCATGCAAAGCAAAATCACTCTCTGAATAAAACTTCGTCGCCTTCATAAACTCATTATGAGCTGCATTCCGATCTTCTAGAGCATTGACATAGTTCCAAACCTCCTCCAAAGCATATTCGGTTATGTGACTAAATGGAGGATGACCAATATCATGAAGTAGAGCAGCTACTCTGACTGACTGATATGCAACTAAATAAGCGAAGACATGGTTTTTTTTAATTATATGTGGCGAATTTAGCCTATACAACGGGTCATCAATCACAATTTCGTGACAGTTATTAATTAGATCAGCGAATCGATCAGTTAATGTATGTCTGAACGTCTCGGCATGTTCGGATGATTTATAACTGTCTATTTCTGCATTTATACGATCAAAAAATTTATCCCTTACAACCGACTCGGCATTCGTTATTGAGTAATAAAACATTTTCCCAGCTAAGTGCATAACTCCTAAAGAATGCTCAAATCGTTTAGTCTTGTTCGATGGATATGTCAAATACGCCGTTGAGTTTTGCATTATATTATGCAGACGGTTAAACAGTTGTGTAGAAATAATGTGTTTTTCTAAAACACTTAGTTGAATTGTACCATGTATTGTATCCGCTATCGAAATTGTCTTATTATTCGACATTTTTCCTCCCGTTTATAGTAGTCTATTAAATATACTACAACTTCCTTAATTATCCTTCTAGGAGTTTAATCAAATCCTCAAATTCGATAAATATTCTTAGATACAAAATCCATCGTTTATCAGTCACACTACAAATTCGCAGACATCTTCTCTTTATCAATATGTTTGAGAAACAGCAAAAATCCACCACCTTATGCGGTGGTGGATTTACATGGTGGAGGCTAGGGGAGTTTCCAATTCTTGATTGAACTTGCTAATAAGTCGGATTCACGGATGACGATCTTAGCGGTAGAATCAGATGCCGTGCTCGATTTGCTACGCAAACCTGCGCGCGGAACGAACCCCAATGCCCTCCTTTGGATTCGGGGTAATCGACAAACCCTCGCTCCACGCAAAAAAGCCAGCCTCATGCGACTGGCTTTGATGATGGTGGAGGCGAACCGTGGATATGTAAATCCTCGATTCAGCGTCTCCCGCTCATCAGGTTTGGCATTGCGGCTTCGTTCAAGATTACCTAAGTCTTACTCTGGTTGGCTAAGCTTTTAAAGTTAGAGCGATATTAAGTTATGTGCTTGTTTTAAAACATTGACTTTTGCTACTGTGATATACGTGTAGGAATTGTGATAACTTTTTGAAGATCAAAATCCAAATCCCTGTTTACATATTTGTCAAAAAAATCACTATCTACCCCTGTCATTTGATGAAAAAAAGACATTTCAACTATCCATTCCTTTTCTATCATCTGACGGACATCTACAAGTTTCTTAGTTGCAATAAAATCAATTATGGTTTTGATTTTCATTGGTTTCTGAAGTGGAATTGACTTATCCAGTGGTTCCAATTCCAAATAGCTTTTTCGATGTAATGCAGCATAAAAATTCCGATGATCTTTTGCTTCAATAATCCCTAATTTATTCGCTCGATAACCCAATACTTGCAATGATACCTTCCACTTTCTTTTCAAATCTAGATAAGCATCTGGATTTGTAATAGCCGTAATGTCTTCCATATCAACTATAAACTCGTCTTCTGGCAATAAAAAAGCTCCTGCAAATAAATTAGCCTCATTCTCAAAATGTTTATGTTCTTTTCTGTCTAAACTTGTGAATTCAATCCGAAAATGAAGCAACAAATGGCCCAGTTCATGTGCAAGATCAAAATTTCTTCGTGCAGCAGATTGTTTTATATTTCCCAAAATAATATAAGCTCGGTTTTTTCGAGTCCATAAGCTGTAGGCATCAATTTCTTCACCAATTGCTTTTTCAAATACGAAAACTCCACTCTTTTCAATTAAATACATGAGCTCATCGTTTGTATCTTGTAAAAAACCCAGTTTTTCCCGCGCTAACTGAGCCACTTTATTGATTTGAGTCAGCCTATTGTCGTCTGTTCTGTTTAAGTAATCAATTACTTCATCCCGTAACTTAACAATTTTCAATGTCGGGAGACTAATTTTAGCTGTAATATGCTCTACAAATGCATCTAAAAATTCAACATGCTTTGCTTCTGACTGCGTCTTTGAAATTGTATTCATTATCTTTGAACGATAAGCGATATTCATTACATCGACATTTGAAGTTATATTATAAAGTGATAACATGTCTTGAGTATAAAAATATTTACTCTTCACTTTAAATATTCGCTTTAACTCGTTTACAATTTGCACTTTGGGTGTTGTATACGAGTTTTCATATTGCCAAATCGCTTGTTCGGTTACATCTAACATTTCAGAGAGCTGTTTTCTAGAATATCCTTGCATGATTCGTAAATTGGCAAGATTTTCACCAATGAACATGCTTGCTCCCTCCTTACCTCTAACTATTCAATTTGTAGCTCATCATCCAATATCCCGATATCGTAAGCTGCTGGATCCATAATCTCCTCACCCATCTCTGGTGCTATCACTTCACGATCCTCATCGGTTAATTCTGCACCAAATATAAAGTCAGATAGATCTTCAACTAAATACGCCACATTATCACTTGGATTAGGCAAATAATGTTTTACTTCAGCAATCTGATATGCCTCATCAAGGGCATATGTAAGGATATGAAACTCAGTATAAGATGATTGAAAGTTTTCTAATTCTTCTTTCACTCGGTTCTCAGAAACAAAAAACGAAAGTTGCTCATATTTCTCAAATGTTTCACCGTCTATTACTTGATGGAAATCTGAAAACACCAAGTTTTTATTGATTTTAGATAGTTCATGTAAATACGTTCGATGTAATCCTTTATTACCTTTATTCGCAGGTAATTTAGACTGTGAAAAACATTTCTCGTTAAAATAGGCTGCATTCTTAATCAGAAAAAGAATTTTAGACTCACCATGAATAAATTGAAGATAGTCCCATGTTAAGCCTGCTTTAGATTTTTTATATTTAAAGCCATAGTCAATACACTCTTCTGCAACTTTACTTTCAATGAAATTTCCTTTAGTCCAAGCAAATGCTGAACTTATCTTCATTTTTACCTTTCTATCCTTACGATGTTCAATGTACTCACGATAACCTTCCACAATAGCTTCAACAATCATTTTATTATGCTCGGAATTAAATTTATATTGCTCCAAATCAATCACTCCTATTCATAATAAATAAGCCTCCTTTAGTTTAATTCAAAACCACACTAATGGAAATGATTTTTTGTTTTTTTATTAAAGTTATTTCAAAAATACAAGGTTATATTTAAACCTTTAAAATAGATTCCAACTATGAGTCAAGGAAAAGCAAAAATCCACAACCTCGTGCGGTTGTGGATTTGCATGGTGGAGGCGAGGGGAGTCGAACCCCTGTCCGAAGACAACGCCACATGTGCTTCTACGGGTGTAGTGACAGATTTGATGTCACCCTAGAGACTCCCTGTCACCGGATTCTCTTCGGGTCAGCCTGATTGTCTTCTTCAGCTAGCCCCAGGCGGAGACTAGACAGCGTATCCCACTAAAGTTGAGCCCTTAGCCCGCCACATGGGCGATGGAGAGTAAGAGCCTGGTGACCGTTATTAGGCGGCCAGAGCCAGAGTTGGTTGTTTAGCTTTGCCGTTTAAATAGGCTTCCGCGTTAGTGAAGCAGACGCAGCCCTACTACCCGCTACCCACGCTCGTCCTGTCCCCGTCGAATCCATAAACGCCCCCGAATATTCGAGTGGCCGAGCGTCTAAACGCCGGAACTCGGAAGGTCACCCGCGACGGATGATTAGAACTAAGCTGTGTTGCAAAATCTATTATAACACGTACGGCTTGCCTTTACTCGAAATGTTGATGCCAACATTGGCACTTTGTGCTCGCGATGCCAGCCGGCACATTAATACTTCTGCTTCTCCCGAAGGATCCGCTGAATATCGCGCTGAGCATCCCGCTTGGCATCGGACTCGCGCTTGTCGTAGAGCTTTTTCCCTTTACCAAAGCCGATCAGGCACTTGGCATAGCCGTTGCGGACATACACGCGAAGAGGAACGATTGTGTATCCATCACGCTTGGTAAGTCCGAGAAGCTTATGGATCTGCTCTTTATGAAGCAAAAGCTTGCGAGCGCGCGTCGGGTCCGTCGGATTGTGGCGGTTGCCTTGCTCGAACGGACTGATGTGCATATTGTGCAGGAAAATCTCGCCGTTACGGATCGTCGCGAACGAATCGTTCAGATTCGCGCGGCCGGTGCGCAGAGACTTGATCTCAGTGCCCGTCAGTACCATCCCGGCTTCATAGGTGTCTTCGATGAAGTAATCGTGGGATGCTTTTTTGTTCTGCGCGAGAGGTTTGTCGTATTGACTCTTCTTGCCCACTTTCCTTCACCTGCCTACCTAGTATTTGAAAATGCCGGACTTTTATTATATCACGCCGTACATCGCTCGTTCAAACTTCTTTTGAATCTCCCACTCAACAAGACAACAAACCGCGGAAGAAAATAACTTTCCTCTCCCGCGGTTTGATCGTACGAGCTTAGTTTCCCCGAGATTCCACGATACACTTGTCGACCAACGCCATCCGGATGTACAAGCCGTTGACGGCTTGGCGGAAGTACGCCGCGCGAGGGTCATCATCGACTTCCTCGGTGATCTCGCCCGCGCGAGGGAGCGGATGCAGCACGATCGCGTCCTTGCTCATCCGCGACATCAGCTCGGCATCGACGATGTACTGGCCGGAAGCTTTCTCGTACTCCTCGACCGACGGGAACCGTTCCTTCTGAATCCGCGTCTGGTAGAGGACGTCGATCGAACCGGCGACCGAATTCAGGTCATTCGTTTCCACGTAGCGAATGCCCTTCTCATCCATATACTTCTTCACGTTCTCCGGAATCCGAACGTTATCCGGGGAGATGTAGTAGATCATAACGTCCTGGTAATTCGCCAGCATATAGCTGAGGGAGTGAACCGTCCGCCCGTAAGCCAGATCCCCGACCATCGCGATCTTCAGCCCGTCGATCTTGCCGAACTCCTTGCGAATCGTATACGTATCGAGCAGCGCCTGCGTCGGGTGCTCTCCCGCTCCGTCCCCGGCGTTAATGACCGGAATCGGGGAGACCTTCGCCGCACGCTTGGCCGCGCCGATCTCCGTATGCCGCATGACGATGACGTCGCTGTACCCGCTAACGATGCGGATCGTGTCCTCCAGCGTCTCGCCCTTGATCGCGGAGGAGAATTGCGCGGCGTTTTCCGTTCCGATTACTCCTCCGCCCATCCGGTGCATCGCCGACTCGAAAGACAATCTCGTCCGCGTACTCGCCTCGAAGAACAGCGTCGTCATGATCCGTCCCTCGTGCCGTCTGTCTCCGCCCTTGGCGACAACCTTCTCCATGTCTTTGGCCGCGTCGAATAAGCGCTCGAGCTCGTCTCTTTCGAATTGCTTCGCTCCGAGCACGTGATATAACTGTTTCATTGATAAGCAGCCTCCCCGACATACGTGTCCGTGTCCATGCACACTAAATACTATCCTATAAGATACGATCGCGATTGTAAATTGGCAATCCGCGTACATTTTCGCTCCGCCGCCCGAATCGGGTCGAGCGGATTCCGCGACTCAGAATTACCGCGAAGCCCAAGCTTGCAACGTAGGCAACAGCCGCTTCGCATCCTCGTACCCTTGCTCGTACAATGCTTGCAACTTTACCGGGTCGCGCTCCATTCGTCCAACCTTTAACGTCTGCTCCGGCCGAATGACGAACGCCGCTCCCGCGCGTTCTTGCTGCTCAATATAGGTCACCGTATCGTTATACACCTTGTGGCGAGTCAGCATCGTGTCCACGAATTTCGGATACTTACCATAAGCGCGGCGAACGAGCCACGCCATCCGATTCGGCGACTTGAGGTAGTCCGAATTCCGGGTCAGGATCAGAATGTTGCGCGAATATCCGTCCCGCTCGGCCTGGCGAAGCGGAATCGGGTCCGAGATTCCCCCGTCGAGATAAGGTTTTCCCTTATATTCCACGATCGGCGCGATAAAAGGCAGAGAACTCGACGCCCGAAGCGCACTCAGCAAGTCGAAGTCCGGATCGCTCTTGTAATGGTAGACCGCCTTCCCGGTCTCGCAATCGGTCGTACCGATGGCAAGCTCCTCGCTGCTGGCCGCGAACGCCTCATTATCGAACGGGGCAAGCGAATTCGGAATTTCATCGAAAATAAAGTCCATGCCGAACAACTGTCTATTCTTAAACCAATTCCTCCAAGATAGGTAACGCGGGTCCGACACCCAGTCGACGTTGACTTTCTTATTGCGCCCCTTCTGTCTGGACAGATAACTCGACGCCACGCACGCCCCGGCCGATACGCCTACTATATAAGGGAAATAAACATTCTGCTCCGCAAAATACTCCAGTACCCCGGCCGTATACACCGAGCGCATGCCCCCGCCTTCTAGAACGAGTCCAACCGATTCCATACTTCAGCCTCCTTGCCGTACAGCAACCCATTCACATCTCTTTCCATCTTTCCACACTAGCACCTCGCAAACGATCGCGCAACGTTCGATCGGCGGAGGCCGTCCGCCTCCCGTCCTTCACTAGATACCGTGCCCGCGATTCTGTACAATTAAAGAAACGAAAGGCGGTTAAAATATGACGACAATTTCTCGTATCGATAAGCTTCAGTCCTATATGGAAAACCATCAGCTCGACGCGATGCTGATTACCTCCCCCAAACACGTTTATTATTTGACGGGATTCGCCTCCGATCCTCACGAAAGGCTGCTTGCGTTGGTTCTGCCCCGTGGAGAGGAAGCGCAACTGCTCGTACCGGCTCTCGATTATGAAGCCGCCAAGGCAGCTTCTTCGGTAACGGGTATCCAAACTCACGGTGACACGGATAACGCTTATGAGATTCTAGGACGACTGCTTCCCACATCCGCTAATCGGATCGGCGTAGAAAAGGACGATCTGAGCGTCAGCCGTTTCGAAGCGATCGCCGCAGCGTTCAATGCGGAGAACTTCGCGGATATCGGCCGGCCGCTGCGCGAGATGCGCGCGATCAAGACGCCGGAGGAGGCCGAGCGGATGCGGCAAGCTGTCCGGATCGTCGAAGACGTTCTCCGCGCGGGCGTCGCCCAAGTCAAACCCGGGGTGACGGAGATCGAGCTCGTCGCCGAACTGGAATACCGAATGAAGAAGCTCGGGGCGCAAGGCCCTTCGTTTGACACGCTCGTGCTCACCGGCCCCAAGACGGCGATGCCGCACGGGCATCCAGACCATCGCAAGGTCGCCGAAGGAGAGTTGATTCTCTTCGATCTGGGCGTGTTCGCAGATGGCTATGCTTCGGATATTACCCGAACGTTCGCGGTCGGGGACATTTCGGAGGATCTGAAGCGCATCTACCAGTCCGTACTGGACGGCAACCTGAAAGCAATCGAAGCCATCCGACCGGGCATCGCTTTCGGCAGCTTGGATCGCGCCGCTCGGGATACGATCGCTGCCGCCGGTTACGGCCCGTACTTCAATCATCGGCTGGGTCACGGTCTCGGCATGGACATCCATGAGTACCCATCGATTCACGGCAACAACGAAGACATCGTGCTAGCGGGCATGACGTTTACAGTTGAACCGGGCATCTATGTACCGGGTATCGGCGGTGTCCGCATCGAGGACGACGTTCTTGTCACGGCCGACGGCGTCGAGGTGCTGACGACCTATCCGAAAGAGCTTACGATCATCGGGTAAAATAACGAAGAAAAACCTTCCGGCATCATGCAATACGCCGGAAGGTTTTTGTCGTTAGTCGTTCTTTTTCTTGCGTCTCCGCGGCTTATCTCCCTCGGACGGTTTCGGAACGACCGCCTCCGTCTTGGAAACCTGCTTCTTCCCTCTAACCTCCGCGCCGCCGCGACCGCGATCTCCGCCGTCGCGGCCCTTGCGTTTGCCATAGGATTTGCCGCCATCAGCCTCGTCGTCGATCGTTTTGTAGTTGCCCGAACGAGGCAATCCCCACATATCCAGTACCGGACCACGCCTTTTTTTCGGGGACGCGACCGAGCTCGTTTTGCTATCGGAACGCACGCCGCTTTCAGCCTTCGGCTTCTCGATCACAGGCGCCGCGCCTTTAGCCTTCTGCGTTTCTACCACGGGCGCTGGAGCTTTCGCCTTCTTTTTCCTCCGGCCTCCGCCAGAGACGACGCTGTTATAGAAGCCTCCGTCCAAGTCCACAGCCGGCGCTTCTTCGACGGCTCTTGCGCCGCCGTCATTGACTTTATGTTTGCGCCGATCCTCGCGCACGCCGCCTTTCTTGCCCGGACCTTTGCCCCCGCGGCCGCCGCCATGATCGCCGCCGACGCCGACAAACCGACCCGCGGCGTTCAGCTTCTTGCGCTTGCGCGCGGCATTGCCGCCACCGCCACCCTGGCCGCGAACGTCGACCCAGTTCACGCGTCCCGCGCTGCGCGGCTTCATGTTGACCATCTCGAAATCGATCGTATGGTCGCTCATGTTCACCCTCGACACGCGGATCTCGACCTCGTCGCCGATTCGGTAGATCTTCGACGTCCGTTCCCCGATCAACGCCATATGCAGCTCGTGGAAATGATAATAGTCGTCCGTCAGATCGCTAAGACGAATAAGGCCTTCGACCGTATTTTCCAGCTCGATGAACATCCCGAAGCTCGTGACGCCGCTGATGATACCCGTGAACTCTTCGCCGATCTTGTCGAGCATGAACTCGGCCTTCTTCAGCTTCGCCGTGTCCCGCTCCGCGTCCACCGCCACGCGTTCCCGCTCCGAGGATTGCAGCGCGATGTCCGGCATCCGGGCGTTCAAGGAATCGTAACGGTTCTCCGGCAGCGCTCCCCCGTTCTCCAGCACCTCGCGCATGACGCGATGGATCACGAGGTCGGGATAACGGCGAATCGGCGACGTGAAGTGCGAATAGTATTCCGCGGCCAACCCGAAATGCCCCAGGCTCTCCGCTTCGTATTTCGCCTGCTTCATCGATCGCAGCATCATCGTGCTCAGTACCGTTTCTTCCTTCTTGCCTCGAATCTCTTCCAGCAAAGTCTGCAGCGCCCTCGGGTGCACCGTATTTCCCTTGCCCCGGACCGCATAACCGAAGTTGCTCGCAAATTGCATGAACGTCATCAGCTTCTCGTTCGTCGGCTCTTCGTGTATCCGGTAGATGAATGGCACTTTCAGCCAGTGAAAATGTTCCGCCACCGTCTCGTTCGCCGCGAGCATGAATTCCTCGATGATCTGCTCGGCGATGGACCGTTCGCGCTTGACAATATCGACCGGCTTGCCCTCCGTGTCCACGATCACTTTCGACTCCTGGAAGTCGAAGTCGATCGCGCCACGGCGCATCCGCATATCCCGCAAGCCCAAGGCCATTTCCTTCATCAGCTTGAACGTATCGACCAGTCCCGCGTACCGCTCGGTCACTTCCTGGTCTTCTTCGTTCAATATTTTACGCACGTTCGTGTACGTCATTCTCTCTACGGTCCGAATAACGCTCGTGAACACGTCGTAACGCACCCGCTTCATCGTGCCGGGCTCGAACTCCATCTCGCAGGACATCGTCAGCCGATCCACTCGTGGGTTCAGCGAGCAGATGCCGTTGGACAGCCGATGCGGCAACATCGGGATGACGCGGTCGACCAGATAGACGCTGCAGCCCCGATTATAGGCTTCTTCGTCCAGCTTCGACTTCTCCCGCACGTAATAGCTCACGTCCGCGATATGAACGCCAAGGAGCAGATTGCCGTTAGGCAACCTTTCCACGTTCACCGCGTCGTCGAGATCCTTGGCGTCTTCTCCGTCGATCGTCACGATGACCCGGTTCCTCAAGTCCCTGCGGCCTTGCTGAACGATCTCCTCTTCCGTGATCGAATCCGGCGCGGCCTCGGCTTCCTCCAGCACGTCGCCGGGAAAGCTCTCCGGCAGGCCATGCTTGCGAATAATGCTCAGAATGTCTACGCCCGGATCATCCTTATGACCAAGGATTTCGATAATCTCGCCCTCGGCAGCCGTACGCCCTTCCGGGTAAGTAATAATGTTCACGACGACCTTCTGTCCGGTCACCGCGCCTTTGAAGTTCTCGCTTTTAATGAAGACATCCTTCGTGATTCGCTTGTCGTCCGGCTCTACGAAGCCGAAGCTATCGTGATTGTGGAACAGGCCGACGACCTGCGTCACCGCCCGCTTGACGATGCGAACGATCTCGCCCTCAAGCTTGCCGTTCTCGTTCTTCGCGGACACCCGCGCAAGCACGATATCCCCGTTCATCGTCCCTTTCATGTCGTTCGCATGAATGTACAGATCGGGATGTTCCTTATCATCCGGAATGAGGAAAGCAAAGCCCTTCGGATGGGTCTGAATGCGTCCCCGCAACAAATTCATCCGTTCCGGAACGCCGTAGCGGTCCGAACGGGTCAGCAGAATTTTGCCCTCTTGCTCCATCTCGGTCAACATCCGCAGGAATTCTTTGAATTCCGCCGCGTCCTCGATGCCGAAATGTTTCTCCAACTCTTTGTATGTCATCGGTTTATAAGCGGTCTCCCGCATAAAATTGAGCAGCTCCTGCTCCGTGCACAGCGGCATCCGTATCACCTCGTCCTACGTATAGTATGTACACATTGCGGCCTTGGCAATCGGACGAGCCTTCCACCCCGCGCGCAACCTACAAAAAAAGCAGGAAGCTCGCGCTCCCTGCCTCATCTTATCCCGTACTAGTTTTTCACGAAATAAGCAACCACCAAAGAAAGGATGAAGAAACCAACCGCCAACCCGATCGTCAGACGTTGCAGGAACAGATCGATCCCGCGAGCTTTCGTCTTCCCGAACAAGTGCTCGGCTCCGCCGGAGATTGCGCCCGACAAGCCCGCGCTCTTACCCTTCTGAAGCAATACGACCGCAATAAGTCCCAGAGAGAAGACAACCAAGATTATTTTAAGTACGACGTCCATCGCTTACACCCCCTAGATCCCGTTACAAAAACAGTATTCTCATTTTATCATAATCTCTATCCTGTTGACAACCTTCTCATCATTCTGCGAGAAAATGGCACTTCCCATGCCGGCGCCCTGCTACTCAGAAGAAATCCATCAAATAAGGGGTACGTTCCGGAACCCGACGCTCCAGCAAACGCAGACTCTCTTCCGGTCCGCTTAGCCGTCCGACGGATGCCAGCCAGGTCGGTTTTCGGCCGCCGGTCAATATCGCCACCAGCGTTTGAATGTCGCAACGAACCGTCTCCTCGCCCGCCTCCGAATCACTCAGCCGCTCCATCCGGCCCTCGCCCTCCGCGCTCCACGCAAGGCGGAACAACCCGTTGTTCCAAGGCGCATGAGCGTCTTCGAGCTTCATCACTACTGCTTCCTCGCCCACGCCCTTCTCCCATGCGTATTGCTTTGCGAATGCTTCCGCATCCACGATACGCGTCATGAAGTAGGGGATGACCTCCTGCTTGATCCTCGGATCCGCGAGCAGGAACGGAAGCGAATCATCGATCGGCGCGATTACCGTCGCTTGTCCGATCATCGAGTCATGGTTGCCAATATAGGTCCAGAGGGCCTTGCGGGCCGTCTCGTTCGTCGCCGCCATCTCGTGAACCGTCATCGTCTTGTTCTCGACATCGTAGAACACATAACCTTCGGGCTTGCCTTCCGCGTTGTAATAAACAGCCGTCGTCCCTTTTTTCTTCAGCACGCGATCCGTCCACCAGTCCGGCGTACGCGCAACGTTCCCGTTATACCGGATGGCGTAGTCCGAATAAATCCCGTCGAGCAGTTCTATGTCCAGCTTGGCCATGCGTTTGACTTGCCCCGGCGTCTCCGTCCGGGGTGGCAGTTGGCTCGCCTCGAGCGTATATTTCTTATGTTCAATCGTCAATTCGTATCCGAATTTACGGTAAAAAGCAAAAGCGAACGGATGCAGCATGCTGATCGTCTGCCCGTTGTCCCTCATGACCTTATATGCGTGCTGGATCAGTTTGCTTACGCACCCCTGTCTCCTCGCATCCGGCCACGTCGCCACGCCCGCGATGCCGCCCATCGGGATTTTCCGGCCGTGAATCCACGCTTCCAGCGGAATGATCAGCATCGCGGACATCAGCGCTCCGTTCTCGTCGAACGCTCCCCAATCCCGCTCCGGACGGAACGCTTTACGCCGGGTTTCGATATCTTGTTCCGATAATTTCATCTGAAATGCAAATTGCGACAACGCTATTCTTTCTTCGAAATCTTCCACTTTAAGCTGCCTGATCTCCATGGATTCCCGCCTCCGTTTCTTTTGCCGAACCACACCCCCTATATTACCAGATTTGGGTTTGGATTTTTTGTTGACAGTAATGTAACCATTGGTTATTATATGACCAACGGTTAGTAACCGATGGTTATAAATGATAAGGAGTTGAGGGATCCCATGTTTACAGGACATTTCGGATTGGCCGCGGGAGTTCGCGCCAAAGCGCCTGAAGTGCCGTTATGGGCGCTGATGGTAGGAACGCAATTGCTGGATATCGCCTTCGTACCGTTGCTGCTTACGGGGGCGGAAACGATGGACCAGTCTCACGGGACCGGCTACGGCGAAGCCATCATTCATGCGGATTATACGCATTCGTTGCTCGGTGCGCTCATCCTGGCATTCATCGCCGGTTGGCTGGGCAGACGTCAATGGGGCAGACGTGCGGGAGTTATTCTCGGGGCGGTCGTTTTCAGCCACTGGGTGCTCGATCTTCTCGTGCATCGCGCCGACTTGCCGCTGCTGCCGGGCAATTGGGGCAATCTGCCGCTGCTCGGCCTGGGAATATGGAAATACGAGTGGCTCTCCGCCGGACTGGAGCTTCTGCTGCTCGTCGTCGGATTTGCGATGTACGTCAGGTCCATTCCGAGAACGTCGCAAGGAAAGTCCAGGAATGCCGCATATTTATCCGCTGCCGTCTTGGGAGTATTGCTTATTCTCTTTCTGATTACGGATGTTGCGGGGTTGTTTTAGGGATTACGGTAAGTTTGACGATAGTCTAACCATTGGTTACAATGTTGGCATAGTGGAAGAGCGGGGGAATGAGGACGTGGCTACGAGACAGGAACAGAGGTCGGAAGAAACGAAAGCGAGCATTCTATCGGCAGCCGGACGATTGTTCTCTGCCAAAGGATATGAAGCCGTAACGATGAGGGAGATCGCCAAGGAAGCAGGATGCTCCCATACGACCATCTATATTTACTTCAAAGACAAAGAAGCGTTGCTGCAGCAATTGTCTCTCCCTCCGCTCCTGTCCTTGATGGATGAAATGAAGCGGCTTTCGGAAGAGGAAGTCGGGTTAGATGCCCGGCTGGAGAACCTGAGCTTGGCATTTATCGAATTCTGCTTCCACAATCGGAATACGTACAATCTCTTCATTAACGTCAAGTCCGGCAGGGTCGACAATCCGGCTCCCGAGATGGAAATCAATCGGGTTCGCGGCTCTCTATTCAATCTGCTGACGGACGCGCTTCGGAATTGCTTAAGCTTGGACCCTGCGGACGAACGATTGTTGACCTATTCGCGAATCTATTTCTTCGCTATATACGGAATCGTGGCCACTTACGCCCATTCCGAAGAAACGGTCGAAGGGCTGCTGGAGAGATTAACCCCGACCTTCCGGACGGCTTTCAAAGTGCTCATCGCCGGCTTTCGCGAAGAAATCGGGTCATAGCAAAGACGTTGTCCCCATGTATATGATTTTTCATATATATTTTTAATATTTGGGTTCAAAACGCATGTTGTATATGAAATTTCACATACATTTACTGGATTAGGGCGCTAACCCGCATATTATATATGATTTTTCACATACATTTACAAATTTCCGGCTCAAACCGCGGATTATACATGAAATTTCACATACAATTCCCCTTCGCCCTACATAGCGCCACAAAAAAGAGGCTCCCCCCATAGTCGGAACTGAGGGACAGCCTCTTTCTTTCATTCGTCCATTAAATCCAACCGCGTTCCTTAAACCAAGCGTAGTTCAGCTTGGCGCTCTCGAGCGAGGAGACATCGTAACGCTCTTGCTCGATGATGATGTATTCTACGCCAGCCGATTCGCAGGCCTTAAGCGCGGAATCCCAATCGACGGAGCCTTTGCCGATCTCCGTATCCGTGCCGTCTTCCTTGAAGTCCTTCGCGTGAACGAGGGGAAGGCGTCCAGCATACTTCTTCACGTATTCCGCCGGATCCTGTCCCGCGACTTTCACCCACCCCAGATCAAACTCCGCGAACAACAGCTCGGCGGGAATTCTCTCCATCAGGTGATCGATGACCAGTTTACCCTCAACCGGCTTGAACTCGAACGCATGGTTATGGTAACCGAAGGCCAGACCCGATTCCGTGACCAGCTTTGCCGCCTGCTCCAGCGTATCCGCCATCCGGTGCACGTCGTCGAGAGCCGGATTGTCTCCAAGCGGATACCACGGCACGATAAAACGCTTCAACCCCAGCTCCAAGCTATACTCCACTTGCTTCTTCACATTATCCCAGATCGCCGCGTCGTTCACCGTCAGACCGATATGCGCGGAAGGTGCATTCAGGCCCGCGTCGTCCAGCGCTTGACGCACTTCTTTCGCGGAATGCCCGTAATACCCGGCTAGTTCCACGTTCTTGTAGCCGATCTCGCCGATTTCTCTGATCGTGCTGAGGAAATCCTTCTCGCTGCGGTCACGAACGGAATATAATTGAATGCCCACTTGCGGTTTGCTCATGATTTTCCACCGTCCTATGGATTGGTCGTCTTCCGCCTTCTATTATAGGCTTAACCATCCGTTCCCACGATAGGAGTTTTTGTCCTCTTTGTATGCATTTTGGAGAATCCATTGCCATTTGGAACAACTTTCCTATGGGTTTCGTCGTATTAAAAGTGACAGCTAATCGGAAAGGATGGACTAACCGTATGGATCAGCCTACTCAACCGATTCAACCCGATCTACAGGAACCGCCTGCCGGGAAACCCCCGATCAAGAAACGCTTTACCAGGAAACAAATCATCTTATACAGCTCGCTCGGCGTGTTCCTTATTTTCGCATCCGTGGCGGCCTATTATATTTATTCGATTTACTCGTTCGCAGGGAAAATATACGTCGATCCCGCCAACAATCAACCGGATGTCGTCCTCCCCACGGACGGAAGCGCGCCGACGCCCATGGCCGTGATCGAGCCCCCGGAATGGGACGGCGACGAACGCATCAACATTTTACTGTTGGGCGGAGATTCGCGAGGGGTTAAGAGCAAAGCCAAGCCGCGTTCGGATACGATGATCCTCGTCTCCATCGATCCCGTCGACAAGAGCACGCACTTGTTCTCCCTGCTACGCGACACGTACGTCAGCATCCCGCAGCGCGGATCCAACCGGTTAAACGCCGCGATCGCTTTCGGCGGGCCTTTGCTCGCCATGGAGACGGTACATAACCTGCTGGATCTGCCGATCCATTATTACGTCTATACCGACTTCGAAGGCTTTATCTCGCTGATCGACGAGCTCGGCGGCATCGACTTCGAGGTCGACAAGAACATGCGACGGACCGACAACCGCGACGATCCCAAGTACAATATCAACCTGGAAAAAGGGTTGCAACACCTCGACGGATTGACCGCCCTGCAATACGTCCGTTATCGCAGCGACGCCATGTCCGACTTCGCTAGATCGGAGCGCCAGCGGAAGTTCCTGACCGCCATCGCGAGCAAGCTGAAGTCCACAACTTCGCTATTCAAGCTGCCGCAGCTCCTCAACGGCGTCGCCCCCTATATCGAGACGAATATTCCGCCCGGCGACCTGCTCAAGCTCGCTAGACTCGGCATGCAGCTCGACACGAGCAACCTTGGCGGCATCCAAATCCCGCAGATGAACGCCTTCAGAAACGAGATCATCGACGGCATGGATGTCCTCGTTCCCGATACGGAGAAGGTCAGGATCTACATCAAGGAGCAGCTTGCCGGGGAGACGACGGCTAATCTTAATCATTGAGATCAGCCGACTTATCCTTTCGTCCCGCCCTGCAGCCCGAAGCCTTTGGACATAAACCGTTGCGAAAGGATGTATAGAATCACCGAAGGCATCGCGTACAGCACGGAGAATGCCGCCAATTTGCCGTAGTCCACCATCCCGTATAGCCCGAAAAACTGGTACAGCTTCAGCGATGCCGGAAATTTCTCCGGCGTGTTGAGCAAGATGTAGGGAACGAAGAAATTGCCCCAGCTTCCGGAAAACGTGAAGATGGCGACCGTGCAAATTCCGGGAACCATGAGCGGGGCGATGATCTTGCGAAGGCCGCCGAATACGGAAGCCCCATCTACCCAGGCGGCTTCCTCCAGATCGCTCGGCACCGAATCCATGAAGTTCTTTAGCATCCAGATCCCGTACGGCAAAGCCGAAGCGACGTAGAACAGAATGACACCGAACGTGTTGTCGTACAATTTGATACTGAGGAACAGCTGATAGACAGGCACCATGACGGCCGTAATCGGCAAAGAGGTCATGAACAGGATGGTCAACATAAACGGCTTTTTGTATTTCATTTGGTATCGGGACAGCGGATATGCGGCTAGCAAGCCCAAAATGACGAGCAGGACGGCTTGGCCGAGCGACATGACGAGCCCGATTAGGAATGCGCGCTGATTTTCTCTGCTGGCGATGACATCGGCATAGTTGGCCCCGGTGAACCGCGCGGGCATTTTGAGCGATTGCATCGCGTTGGGATCGATCGACGAGACCAGCACCCATAACAGCGGAAGCAGGAAACAGACGCCGATCAACGTCAGTATCGCATACGGCAGCACCCGGTAGACCATTTTACGTTGATTCGCGTTCATAGGAAGTCTCCCTGTAGGTTTACTCTTTCATCGAGCGGATATAGAACAAGCTCAGCACGATCCCCATCAGCAGTAGCAATAGCGATATCGCGGTTCCGTAGCCAAGTTGATAATTGACGAATGCCTGGTTGTACATGAAAATCGGCAAGGTAGTCGTAGCCGTTCCCGGCCCCCCGCCGGTCATCGCATAGATCAGTCCGAATACGCCCAGCGTCTGCAGCGTCACAAGCATCATGTTGGTGGTGATGGTGCTTTTGATAAAAGGAAGAACGATCTTGATCAGAATTTGCCATCGGGATGCTCCGTCCACGACAGCCGCCTCTTCCATTTCGCTCGGCACGTCGTCGAGCGCCGCCTGGAACACGAGCATCGAGAATGCCGTACCATGCCAAATATTCCCGAGAATAATCGCAATCATCGGGACGGTATATAGCCACGTGACGGCCGGCAAACCGAAGAGAGAAAAGATGGAATTCAGCGTGCCCTCGTCTCCGAAAAAACTGTAAAGACACAGCGCGCAGACGATCTCGGGCGTCACCCAACCGGCCAGCACGATCGTCCCGATGACGCGGCGGAACATCCGATTTTTATGCTTCATCAACAGCGCGATGAGAAACCCGAGCACCTGCTGGCCAATGACGGCGGAACCGACCAGGAAAATAAGCGTGTTCCAGATGCTGACCCGGACCGTCGGGTCTTCGAACATTCGGATATAATTGTCGACGCCAATGAATTTGAGCTGCCTCGCGGATTCCCCTGTTAAGGCCAGATTCGTGAACGAATAGAAAAAAGTAAGCAAAATCGGATAAATGAAAAATACCAGCATTACGGCAACTGAAGGAAACAAAAAGTAAATCCAAGATTTGTTTTTTCTTTTCCCGCGCCCGATCTCTATCGCCAAACCGCTCATGCAGACTTCAACCTCCGCGCCCGATGTTTGGAAAAACCGCTATGCCCAAGCGGCTCCGCAACGCGAGAACCGATTGAGCATAGCCGCCTAACGTTACTTCTCTATCGTCTTGTCCGCGCCTACGATCCGAGTGACATCCTGTGCATATTTGGCCGCCGCCGCATCCGGCGCCGTCCCCGAAGCGACGGACTCGACCATCGTCTGGATTTGAGTCGACACTTCCGGATATTTGTCCTGCGCGGGCCGGAATTCGGCGTTCTTCAAATAATCGGTCGCGATTTCGTTAAACGGCATTTTGGTGTATTCCGGGTCTTTCGCGACGTCCGCCCGTACCGTGATGTTGCCGGACGCGATGACCAGCTTCTCTGTATTCTCCTTGTTCAGTGCGAATTTGATGAAGTCCCACGCCTCGTCTTTGTGCTGGGCATTCTTCGGAATCGACAGCGCCCAGCCTCCGGCCAGCGTAATGGAGCCGGGTGCCTGCCCTTTGCTCGTCGGCATAGGCGCAAAGCCAAGCACGTCTTTGTATTCCGGCCATGGAGCGGCGCCGTTCTCCAAGTAGTTGCCCGGGATCCAGGAGCCGTCCAGCGATATCGCCAGTTTGCCTTTCGGCAAGTATTCGCGGGAGGAAGTGTTGCCGGCTTGACCGTTCAGCACTTTGGACAGCGGCGGCCCCAGCTTCTCCTTGTTCACGGTCGCGACGAAATTAAGCGCGTCCAGGATTCCCTGACTTTTTACGATCCATTTACCGCTCTTGTCGTCGTACAGTCTTTCCCCCGCTCCATAGAGGAGCATTTCATAGGTTTGCATGGAGGTTGCTTCGCCCGTCGCCTTGCCCATGTTCATCCAGATCGGAACGACGTCGCTTCCCGCTTTTTGCTGGACCGTTCTCGCGGCGTCCAACACTTCATCCCACGTTTTCGGCACCCAGTTTTCCGGAAGACCGACTTGTTTGAAAATGTTCTTGTTGTACCAAAGTCCCCTCGAGTCGGTATTGTAGGGAACCCCGTATATTTTGCCGTCGCTCGCGGTCACGCCTTTCTTCATCGCTTCGATGAAGGAGCCGTTCGTCCAGTCGGACCAGTCTTTCAGCCTATCGTCGAGCGGCGACAAATATCCGGCGCTAGCATCCGAATTGATCATGAAGGTGTCTTCGGTTACGATATCCGGCGCCGTATCTTTCGATTTCAACGCCAGGGCAATCTTGGCAAAATAGTCCCCTTCGGACGCCTGGATCGGCGTCTGCTTGATTTCCACTTTGTCGTTCGAATACTTGGCCGCAACGTCTTTAAGCCATTTGTAGAGCGTCCCGTTCTCCCCTGCGCCGTCATCCCGATAGGTGATCGTAATCGTTTTTTTGGTGCCACCAGATTTGCTGTCGGAACATCCGGCAAGCAAAATGGAACCGCATACAACTGTCGTAATCGCAAATAAGAGTGCCCGTCTGCCGTTTGCCACTAGATTTCCCTCCCATTAAAAAGTTGGCAAAGCCTGAAGTAACCCTATTGTAACGTTTCGTATCGTTTAAAGGTGTCGATTCGTATCGCTAGGACAGGGAAATGTTTTGTCGAAAAGACAGGGAGGCACCTGCCGCATTTATTAGATTTTCTTAGGAAAATATACAATTTTTATTTATTTATTCGCTTGTAATTTGTTCCAATCGCAGTTAAGTTGGTTTTAAGGAGGGGATTTACCTGTCGAACAGATTTGCCCGAACACGATACTTATCCATCTGCGCCCTCGTCCTCGGCATCGTCGCCCTGACCGGCTGCAAAGACGAGCCTAAAGGCGGCTTGGAGGCCTTCGATCCCAACGAACCCGTCAAACTCAAAATCATGTTCCCCAACGAAAACTACTTTCATCAGAGATTCGGGTCTCTGCTTAGCATGAAATATCCGAATATTGAATTCGAAGTGATCGAGCCCGTTGCCGTCAACGGCGTGACGACGAAGGAGGATAGAGTCCAACAAGTAAAAGAGAAGCAGCCGGATATTTTGTTGCTGAGTTCCCCTCTGTACGAAGAGTTTGTCGCCAATGGAAGCTTGATGGAGCTTGAATCTGTTATCAAGCAAGACAACTTTGATTTAAGCGATATTTATCCTTCGGTCATCGACTTGTTAAGAGAGGGAGGAAACGGGAAACTGTACGGACTGGCGCCAGAATTCTCGGCGGACGCACTTTTCTATAACGCGGACTTGTTTCGGAAGTACGGCGTCGAGATGCCTACGAACCGGATGTCTTGGGACGACGTGTTGCAGTTGGCGCGGAGATTCCCGGCAGAGGGGAGCGAACAAGAGCGAATATACGGCTACCAAACGGGAATCGCGCAAAGCGTTTGCGATCTGATCCTGGAGGTAGGCAACACGCTCGGGTTGACACCGGTTAGTCCGGACGGACGCAATCTCCTGATCGATTCGGATCGTTGGAGAAAAGTGATCGAATCCGTGTTGAATGCCTATCAATCGGATACATTACTTGTAGCCAAGGGAACAACTACGCTGGAATTATTGCAGAGCAGTATCTTCCAGATCGAGAACGATCCATTCCTGAACGGCCGGGTCGCCATGATGAAAGACGGGTACAACTTCTATTCGAAGATCGAGCAGGGAAAGAGACTGATCCAGAATTACCGACCGTTCGAATGGGGAGTCGTTACGGTTCCGGTCGACCCTGAGAATCCGGACAAAACGGATGCCATTTTTCTCTCCTCGATCTATGCGATCAACAGCAAATCATCTCATCAGAGAGCGGCATGGGAAGTGGTCAAATATATTAATGGCGAAGAAGTCGCGAAGCTCGAATCCCGTTTGGAGCACGCTCAAATCCCCTCTCGCCAAGCCTACGCGCAAGCAAAGCCGGAGTTCGACGTTGAACCGTTTTTCGCCTTAAAGCCCGCCGTCAAGCGGTGGAGCGATAACCAACTTCCGTCCGGCTTTAATGAGTCGTTCCGCGCGCTCGTTACGGAAGAGCTCGATCTTGTCTGCGAGGGCAAGAAATCTTTAGACGAAGCGATCTCCTCCATACAAACCAATGGCCAACTTCTGTTAGTGCATAAGTAACATAAAAAGGACGGACCGCGCATAAGCGCAAGGGTCCGTCCTTCTTGTCGTCGTGATGTCTGACCAAGTTGTCTATATATCTTACTTCAGGTTGTTGAGGTTATAGAACGCCGCTTTGCCCGCGTATTTCGCAGTGGAGCCCAGGCGATCTTCGATGCGAAGCAGTTGGTTGTATTTCGCGACGCGGTCCGTACGGGAAGGCGCGCCCGTCTTGATTTGACCTGCGTTCGTCGCAACCGCGATGTCCGCAATCGTGCTGTCTTCGGATTCGCCGGAACGGTGGGAGATAACGGCCGTGTAGCCAGCGCGTTTCGCCATCTCGATCGCGTCGAAAGTCTCGGTCAAGGAACCGATTTGGTTCACTTTAACGAGGATGGAGTTGCCTACGCCCTTCTCGATGCCGTCGGCCAGACGCTCGGTGTTCGTTACGAACAGATCGTCGCCTACGAGTTGAACTTTGCCGCCGAGCTTATCGGTCAACAACTTCCAGCCTTCCCAGTCGTCTTCGGAGCAGCCGTCTTCGATCGTGATGATCGGGTATTTGTCTACCCAGCTAGCAAGCAGGTCCACGAACTCAGCCGGCGTGAAGGATTTGCCTTCGCCCTCGAGGTGGTATTTGCCGTCTTTGAAAAACTCGGTGGAAGCAACGTCCATGCCGAGGAAGATGTCTTCGCCCGGTTTGTAGCCGGCTTGCTTGATCGCTTCGATGATCGTCGACAGCGCTTCTTCATTGGAACCGAGGTTCGGAGCGAAGCCGCCTTCGTCGCCGACAGCAGTGTTCAAGCCTTTTGCTTTCAATACGGCTTTAAGCGCATGGAAGATTTCGGTGCCCGCACGCAGAGCTTCGGAGAAAGTCGGCAAGCCTACTGGCAGAACCATGAATTCTTGCACGTCGACGTTGTTGTCAGCGTGAGCGCCGCCGTTGACGATGTTCATCATCGGTACTGGCAATGTTTTCGCGTTGAAGCCGCCCAGGTATGTGTACAAAGGAACGTCCAGCGCTTCGGCAGCCGCGCGAGCGACGGCCATCGATACCGCGAGAATCGCGTTAGCGCCCAGCTTGCCTTTGTTCGGCGTGCCGTCGAGCTCAAGCATTTTTTGGTCGATTTCGACTTGGTCGAGGGCATCGTAGCCGATGATTTCCGGCGCGATGATCGAGTTTACGTTTTCTACTGCTTTCAGAACGCCTTTGCCCAAGTAACGGCTTTTGTCACCGTCGCGAAGCTCGACAGCTTCGTATGCGCCGGTAGAGGCGCCGGACGGAACGATCGCGCTGCCAAGGGCACCGGATTCCAAGCGAACTTCGACTTCAACTGTAGGGTTGCCGCGGGAGTCCAATACTTCGCGTGCATATACGTCGGTAATCATCGTCATGAGTAGAACACTCCTTTAGTGGGGTATGGGTTAGTTAATCAAGGATTTGCCAGTCATTTGCTCCGGCTGCGGAAGCTGCATCAGCTTAAGCAGCGTAGGTGCTACGTCAGCCAAAACGCCGCCTTCGCGCAGCGTATGCCCGGCTTCGGTCACGATGCAAGGAACGAGGTTCGTCGTATGCGCCGTGAAAGGCCGTTCGTTATCGTCGATAACCATATCGGCGTTGCCATGGTCGGCGATAATGACAACCACGCCGCCTTTGCCGACAACGGCGTCGACGACTCTGCCGAGACACTCGTCGGTCGCTTCCACCGCTTTGATCGTCGGCTCGAGCATGCCCGAGTGTCCGACCATATCCGGGTTGGCGAAGTTCAGGACGATCGCGTCGTGTTTGTCCGCTTCGACTTCCTTCACCAGGGCATCCGTAACTTCGTAGATGCTCATCTCCGGCTGCAGGTCGTAAGTAGCGACTTTAGGCGAGTTGATCAGAATACGCGTTTCTCCTTCGAGAACGTGGTCGCGACCGCCGCTGAAGAAGAACGTGACGTGCGGGTACTTCTCCGTCTCGGCGATTCTGAGTTGCTTTTTCCCGTGCTGCACAAGTACTTCGCCGAACGTATTATCCAGCTCCTTAGGCTTATACGCAACGTAACCGCCTACGGTTTCCGCGAACAACGTCATGCACACGAAATGCAGGTTTTTCGGGAATCCCGGCCCGCGGTCGAAACCACGGAAATCTTCGTTGGTAAATACGTTCGACAGTTGGATCGCGCGATCCGGACGGAAGTTGAAGAAAATGACCGAATCTTCGGATTCGACCAATCCGACCGGCTTGCCGTCCGCTCCTACGATAACCGTCGGCAAGACGAACTCGTCGAAGACCGACTTCTCGTAGGATTCCTTAACAGCCGCGATCGGATCGACGGCCGTCGGGCCTTCCCCGTAGACCATCGCTTGGTACGATTTTTCCGTACGCTCCCAGCGCTTGTCGCGGTCCATGGCGTAATACCGGCCTTGGATGGTCGCGATGCGTCCTACACCGATCTCTTCGATCTTGGACTGAAGCTGGGCCAAATAGTTCACCGCGCTGTCCGGCGATACGTCCCGGCCGTCCAGGAAGCCATGAATGCAAACTTGCTCAAGCCCTTCCTTCTTGGCCAATTCCAGCAGAGCGAACAAATGCTCGATGTGGCTATGCACGCCGCCATCGGACAACAGGCCGTACAGGTGAAGCTTTTTGTTGTTGCTTTTGGCGTGGCGTACCGCTTCGAGGAGCGTTGGATTTTCGAAGAAATCCTGATCGCGAATCGATTTGGAAATCCGGGTAAGGTCTTGGTAAACGATACGGCCGGCGCCGATATTCAAGTGTCCGACCTCGGAGTTGCCCATCTGGCCGTCCGGCAATCCGACCGCTTCCCCGCTGGCCGTCAAGGTCGTGTGGGGAAAGTTATCCCACAGCCTGTCGAAATTCGGTTTCTTCGCTTGCGCCACGGCATTGCCGTGAACGTTGTCGCGAAGGCCGAAACCGTCGAGAATGACTAACGCAACCGGTCTTGGAGCTGCCATCTTACTTCGCCCCTTCGACTAACGCCACATAAGAAGCCGGCTCAAGGCTAGCGCCGCCGACCAATGCGCCGTCTATATCGGATTGTCCCATATATTCCGCAACCGTATTCGGCTTCACGCTGCCGCCGTATTGGATGCGGACTTTCGCAGCCGTTTCCGTGCCGAATTGCTTCGCCACGACGCCACGGATGTAAGAGATTGTCTCGTTCGCTTCCTCGGACGTCGAGGATTTGCCCGTTCCGATCGCCCAGATTGGCTCGTATGCGATGACCGTCGCCGCCACTTGATCGGCGGACAGGTTCGCTAGCGCGCCTTCCGTCTGCACGCGCACGACGTCGTTCGTCGTGCCGGCTTCGCGCTCTTCGAGCTTCTCGCCTACGCAGACGATCGGAGTCAGACCATGACGGAACGCCGCATGGGCTTTCTTATTCACGATCTCGTCCGTCTCGCCGAAATACTGGCGACGTTCCGAGTGGCCGATAATGACGTAATCTACACCGAGATCCTTCAGCATGACACCGCTGATCTCGCCTGTGAACGCGCCGTTATCTTCGAAATGCAGGTTTTGTGCGCCGACTTTGATCGTCGTGCCTTTGACCGCTTCTACCAGAGCCGGCAGAGCCGTAAAAGGAGCGCAAATCACGCTCTCCACACCGGCGACTTCCGCTTTACCTTTCACTTCCGCAACGAAGGAGGCAGCCTCTCCGGCCGTCTTGAACATTTTCCAGTTACCCGCAATAATCGGTGTTCTGCTCATTGTTGTCACCTCTACTTGTCGTTAAGGGCTACGACGCCCGGAAGCGCCTTGCCTTCCATGAATTCGAGCGAAGCGCCGCCGCCCGTGGAGATATGGTCCATTTTGTCAGCCAGATGGAACTTCTCGGCCGCTGCAGCGGAGTCGCCGCCGCCGATGACAGTATAAGCCGCCGCATCCGCGCAAGCTTGCGCAACCGCGCGCGTGCCGTGGGAGAACGGTTCAAGCTCGAATACGCCCATCGGTCCATTCCATACGACAAGTTTGGAGTTCTTGATGACGTCCGCGTAGATTTCACGCGTTTTAGGTCCGATGTCGACGCCTTCCCAACCTGCCGGAATGTGATCCGTGTCCACAATATCCTTGTTGGCGTCGGCTTTGAAATCGTCCGCGATCACGATATCGATCGGAAGGTAGAAGTTCTTGCCGAGTTTCTTCGCTTTCTCGATGAATTCAAGAGTAAGGTCGAGCTTGGAGTCGTCGCACAGCGACAATCCGATCTCTTTGCCTTGCGCTTTGAGGAACGTATAGGAGAGTCCGCCGCCGATAATGATATTGTCGGCGATTTCGATCATTTTATTGATGACGTCGATCTTGTCTTTCACTTTGGAGCCGCCGACGATTGCCGTAAAAGGACGCTCCGGATTGTTCAACGCCTTGCCCAGCACGTCGAGCTCTTTCTCCATGAGCAAGCCGGCAACGGCCGGAATATGATGCGCGATGCCTTCCGTGGATGCATGCGCGCGGTGCGCCGCGCCGAACGCGTCGTTCACGAACAGATCCGCCAAGGAAGCGAACGCTTTAGCCAACTCGGCATCGTTCTTCTCTTCGCCCGCTTGGAAACGAACGTTCTCGAGCAGCAGCACGTCTCCGTTGTTCAGTGCGTCCACTTGAGCTTGCACGGACGCGCCGACGACTTCGTCGGACTTGGCGACGGGTTTGCCCAACAATTCAGACAAACGCGCGGCAACCGGAGTGAGGCGCAGGTCCTCGACGACTTCACCTTTCGGACGGCCAAGGTGGCTCGCCAGAATGACTTTCGCGCCTTTCTCGATCAAGAACTTGATCGTCGGCAGCGTCTCGCGAATCCGCGTGTCGTCCGTAATCGCCCCGTTCTCTAGCGGAACGTTAAAATCTACGCGTACGAATACTTTTTTACCTGCAACGTCGACGTCTCTTACGCTTTTCTTGTTCAAAGTCGAAACCTCCTCGGATGGCTTTCTATCTCCTTGCGCAAAGCTAGGCTCCTATAGGGAGCCCGCCTCGTGTTCCTATCATGTTCCCCGTCCTCGCCGATAGTAAAGCTCAGTCCCGGTTTGCGGAGCAAATCCGGGACGGGACTTAGGGAACGCCTTTGAATTACAAGCCCTTGCTAGCGATAAATGCAGCCAGATCTACGACGCGGTTGGAGTAGCCCCACTCGTTGTCGTACCAGGAGATGACTTTAACCATGTTGCCTTCGATAACCATCGTGGACAGAGCGTCGATCGTGGAAGAAGCAGGATCGCCGTTGTAGTCGCTGGATACAAGCGGCTCTTCGGAGTAGTTCAGGATGCCTTTCAAAGCGCCTTGGGAAGCTTCTTTCAGAGCTGCGTTGACTTCTTCAACCGTAACGTTAACTTTCAGTTCGGCAACCAGGTCCGTAACGGAAACGTTAGGCGTAGGAACGCGCATGGACATGCCGTTCAGCTTGCCTTTCAGCTCAGGCAATACGAGGGATACGGCTTTCGCTGCGCCCGTCGTGGAAGGAATGATGTTCTCTGCAGCAGCGCGAGCGCGACGCAGGTCTTTGTGCGGAAGATCCAGTACGCTTTGGTCGTTCGTGTAAGAGTGGATCGTGTTCATCATGCCTTTAACGATACCGAACTTGTCGTTCAGAACTTTCGCGAACGGAGCCAAGCAGTTCGTCGTACAAGAAGCATTGGAGATAACCGTGTGGGAAGCAGCGTCGTATTTGTCTTGGTTAACGCCCATAACGATCGTGATGTCTTCGTTCGTAGCTGGAGCGGAGATGATAACTTTCTTCGCGCCGCCTTTCAAGTGAAGCTCGGCTTTTTCTTTCGCCGTGAAAATACCCGTGGATTCAACGACGATCTCTGCGCCTACGGAAGACCAAGGCAGGTTGCCTGGATCGCGCTCAGCGAATACTTTAACCGTTTTGCCGTTTACGATAAGAGCGCCTTCGCCTACTTCGACTGTTCCGTCCAGTTTGCCATGCGTCGTGTCATATTTCAGAAGGTGCGCAAGCGTGTTAACGTCCGTCAAGTCGTTGATTGCCACGATCTCGACGTTAGGGTTGTTCAGAGATGCGCGAAACACGTTACGTCCAATACGTCCAAATCCGTTAATACCCACTTTTACTGCTGCCATAATTGGTTTCCTCCTTGGATTGAAAAAATATTTGAATCTATATATCAAGGCGCGAAAGCGCCGAGACCACTATAGTAAGGATTACCCTAAACTCGCCTTTATAACTTGAATCCCGTCAAATATGACGCAGTGCTTCCCTCGCCGCCGCTTCGTCCGTCACCAGCACGTCGTCGTGGCCGAATCTCATCACGGCTGCGATCGCTTCGCCTTTGCTGGCTCCGCCCGCGATGCCGATCACGTGCTCCGCCGCTTCGATATCCTCGAGCCGCAATCCGACCGTCGCCATTCGGTGCACGACTTTGCCTTGTCGATCGAAGTAGTATCCAAAAGCTTCGGCAAGCGCGCCGTCCTTGACTAATTCGTCTCTGGTCTCTTCCGTCAGCTTCCGCCGTCTCGCCATCGTCACCGCGTCGCCGATTCCGTGGACGACAATGCGCGCGCTCCGGATCATATCGACGACTTCGCCAACGTTAGGCTCCTGCATGATCGTCTGGTAAGCTTCTTCGCTTAAGTGATCCGGCACATGAAGCATCCGGTAACGTGCTCCCGCCCGCTTGGCAAGCTCCGAAGCGATCGTGTTTGCTTGGTAATCGACACTTTCGCCGAGACCGCCGCGCGCCGGCACGAACCAGTTTTCCTTCATCTGGGAAGGGATCGAGAAATGTCTGGCCATATGAGCCATGGTGGAACCGCCCATAACGGCGACGACGTCACCGCTCGACAGGCTGTCGCGGAGTACGCGGCCTCCCGCCCGGCCTAGCTCCAGCTTGACGTGATCGGATTCGTCCGAGTCGCCCGGAACGACGATCACCCGCTTCAGCCCAAATGCACGGCGAACCTCTTCCTCCAGATCCGACAGTCCGAACAGTTCCTTAACGATGGGCTCCATTTCCTCCACCAGTTGTCGTCCGCTCGCGCTGAGCGTCATTCCCGACGTGGCGGTATCGAGCAACCCTTGTGCCCGCAGCAGTTCCAGTTCCGAACGCAGCACGCGTTCGGTCATATTCAGGCTTGCGGCGAGCGTACGGCGTCCGACCGTCCCTTCAAGATGGATCCGGTGCAGGATATCGTACCTGGTCTCCAGCACCTGCAGAAGATCCGGTAGCAGCTTTTTCTGTATATCGATTATTTTTCGCATTCTCTCCGTCTATCCTCCTGATACCGGATGGCCATCGTCGGCAACGATGCGAAAATCCGTTGGACAAAAAATGTCCCAGTACTACATTTTAAGTCCCACCTTCATTTTAGCTAAATTTCTGTCATGTTGCAAGGGTTCCCGTCTACAGAATATACAAAAATAATGCCGCGATATCCCTTGCTTTTTCGCCCCATATCGCCTATAATAACTCTTGCTGCAAACATGAGCGCCCGTGGTCCAACGGATATGACGCAGCCCTCCGAAGGCTGAGATTGAGGTTCGATTCCTCACGGGCGCGCCACTTATACAATCAGCTAACCGGTCGAGTAATCGACCGGTTTTTTTGTTTCCCGCTACCTCAATTGCTTGGATTCCGGAACCGGCTGCGCCGAAAAGAGGTATCCCCTCCGCCGCTGGTTAAAATCGAGTTGTCTGAATGAGATTAAGCGGACGCAACTCGATTTTAAAGGCGGTCGTAAACTCTCCGGGGACACCTCTTTCCTCTGCACGCGATCAGAATCCTTTTTTCTTTTTCTTTTCTCGTCACGCACCTTTGACTTTCTTTGACTTTTGATTGCAAATTCGCTATGATAAGAAAACCAACACATGAGGAGGGACGTCAAACATGAGTTTTGTACCTATGGTTGTCGAACAAACCAATCGAGGAGAACGGGCTTATGACATTTATTCCCGTTTGCTCAAAGATCGAATCGTATTTCTAGGCACTCAAGTTAATGACGTGGTTGCCAACTCCATCATCGCTCAGCTGCTGTTCCTGGCGGCCGAGGATCCGGAAAAAGACATCCACCTCTACATCAACAGTCCTGGCGGTTCCATCACCGCAGGCATGGCCATATACGATACGATGCAATTCATTAAACCCGACGTCTCCACGATCTGCGTCGGCATGGCCGCGTCCATGGGCGCCTTCTTGCTGGCCGCGGGAGCCAAGGGCAAGCGTTTCGCCCTCCCGAACAGCGAAGTGATGATCCACCAGCCGCTCGGCGGCGCAGAAGGCCAGGCGAGCGACATCGAGATTCGCGCCCGCCGCATCCTGAAGCTGCGGGATAAGCTCAACGGCATTCTCTCGGAGCGTACGGGGCAACCACTCGAACGCATCGAGAAAGACACGGACCGCGACAACTTCATGGAAGCAGAAGTGGCTCGCGAGTACGGCCTGATCGACAAGGTTATCGAGAAGCTCGGGTAACTTCATTACCAATCTAAAATGGCGGCGCCAGGGAAACTCTCCCTAGCGCCGCCATTGCTTATTTTCGAATGATCGCCACATGCCACAGTACCTCTTCCCGGACACACTCTTACGGCCTACCACACCGTTACACACCCGAAACTGCCGCCAACCCCCGCTCTTACGGTCTCCCAGAACGTTACACGGGCGGAATAGTGGTGGGTGAGGCTTCTTACGGTCTGCCAGAACGTTACACGAGTGAAATGGTGGTTGGCGAGGCTTCTTACGGTCTGCCGGAACGTTACACGGGTGAAATGGTGGTTGGCGAGGCTTCTTACGGTCTGCCAGAACGTTACACGGGTGAAATGGTGGTGGGCGAGGCTTCTTACGGTCTGCCAGAACGTTACACGGGCGGAATAGTGGTGGGTGAGCCTTCTTACGGTCTGCCAGAACGTTACACGGGTGAATTGGTGGCAAGCGAGGCTTCTTACGGTCTGCCAGAACGTTACGCGGGTGAATTCGTGGCAAACGAGGCTTCTTACGGTTTGCCAGAACGTTACGCGGGTGAAATGGTGATTAGCGAGGCTTCTTACAGTCTGTCAGAACGTTACACAGGTGAAATGGTGGCAAGCGAGGCTTCTTACGGTCTGCCAGAACGTTATACAGGTGAAATGGTTGCGGGTGAGCCTTCTTACGGTCTGCCGGAACGTTACACGGGTGAAATGGTGGTTAACGAGGCTTCTTACGGTCTGCCAGAACGTTACGCGGGTACCAGGAGTGAATATCACAAAACAATAACCCTGTCAACAAAAATTCAAAACTTTGAATGCCCTCTCTGCTAGCCGGACAAACCATGATATGCTGTAAAAAAAGATATTCCATTTAGACCCAGTTATAGCTATCTCTTAGGAAATTCGGAAGAGAGGAAATTGTATGCACGATCGCACTTACCCGTACCTTGTAACCACGTCGTCTGAAGACATGCATCCTGCCGGAAGTTCAAGTTACCCCTCCGTTGACATGGTTGCAGCTCGTCGGTTAAGCGATAAAGCTTCGCTGCTTCGTCCGCTGAAAGATGAGCATCTGTTGGAAGTCTACAGAGAAGCCAAGAAAATGAATCTGTCGGACGAGTTTATTGAACTGTTGGAAGAAGCGCTCTCCGTTCGCCAACTTCATCAATACAAAGAGGCTTAATCCATAACTCTCGTTCTTTTATTATCCGCCGCCATCTAGACGGCGGATTTTTATTTTCCCTACATGACCTCTATTTCATCTCGTACTGCACGGTCACCTGAGTGCTGATCTCGATTTGTCCAGATTGCACGGAAGAGGAAGCACCCCCGCTGTCCGACATTACGCTCAATTTGGCCTGCGCTGCGGTCGCATACAGAATCGGACTGCTGACGACATCGCCTTGCACGATATTCACTACGCCCTTCAGCTCTCGCTTGGCCGAGGTCGCCAGAACGCCGGCCTTAGCCCCCGCGTTGTCCATTGCTTTCTTCAGCGCTTCGAGCTCGTATTGATCTTTCTTTTCCGTAGAAAATTGTACTCCGTCCAGGCGGTTAGCCCCGGATGCCGTCAAGGCGTCGAATAGCTTGCCGATCTCCGGAAGCTTCCGGTAAGTCACTTGAATCGAATGCGTCGCGACATACCCCTTCAGCACCCGGCCATCCTTCTCCGTATAATTATATTCCGGTTGGACGTCGAACCCCGTTGTCTTCACGTCTTTCTTATCGATGCCGAATTTTTCGTACAACGTCTTCTCCACGCCAGCGAATTTGTCCGCATTGGCTTTCTGCGCGTCGGACGCCTTCGCTCCGCGGCTCTCTACCGCCAAACTCAAATACGCTACATCTGGCTCCACCATGACCGAACCCTTCGCCGCGACCGTCACCGTATACGGCTGCGCGGACACCGCTCCCGTCTCAGCAGACACGACGCTTCCCTCCCCTTTAGCGAAACCAAACCACCCGATGACGACTGCCGCCGTTGCGACCATTAATACTTTCATAACACGTTGCTTCATGATCAAGCTCCTTTCAAAGTGTTTTGATCTTATGACGCAACGACCCGACCAAATGTTTCATGCATTCCTTATTTTGTCCAGAAACGCAAAAAGCCCCCGCAAGGGAGCTTTATGCAAGGAAAACCTTATTGGTTTTCCAGTTCTTCTTTACTTACGAGTTGAACTAAAGCGGTTACAGCCTGCTCTGCGTCCGAACCCTCCGCACTAATTGCAACCTCCGTGCCGGAGCTAATCGCGAGGCTCATAATGCCCATAATGCTTTTCGCATTTACTTTCTTGTCGTCCTTCTCCACGAAGACGTCGGAGGAGAATTTATTGGCTTCTTGCACGAAAAGTGCCGCCGGTCTGGCGTGAAGACCCGTTTTAAGCCGAACGATCACCGGCTGTCTCGTCATGGACCGGATACCCCCTATCTTTATTCATCCCGCTAGTCGGGACTCCCGTGCTACAATTCTTAACTATTATAACATTGTTTTAATCAAAAGCGCCATACGGTTTAAACGCTGCCGTTTCGGATTTTTTCCGCCAATTCGTCGAGCTTGCGGAGCCGGTGGTTCACTCCCGATTTACTGACCCGCCCCTTCAGCATCTCACCGACTTCCTTCAGGTTGATATCAGGATGCTGAAGTCTGACTTCGGCCACTTCGCGCAGCTTGTCTGGAAGGTTATGCAAGCCGACTTCCTTCTCTAGAAGCTTAATATTATCGATCTGCCGCACCGCGGCCCCGATCGTTTTGTTCAAATTCGCGGTCTCGCAATTGACGATCCGGTTGACGGAATTCCGCATATCCCTCATGATGCGGACGTCCTCGAATTTGAACAACGCCTGATGCGCACCGATGATGCTTAGGAATTCGATGATCTTCTCGCCTTCTTTAATATACAGAATAAATCCTTTCTTACGCTCGATAAACCGGGCGTTCAGATTAAATTTATTCGCGAGATCGACGAGCGCCTTGCAATGCTCCTCGTACATCGACGCAATCTCCAGATGATAAGACGAGCCTTCCGGGTTGTTCACCGAACCGCCGGCCAGGAAAGCGCCGCGAAGATAAGCTTTCTTGCAGCAGGGCTTGCGCACTAGCTCCTTATCGATACTCGGATGGAAGAGGAAACCTTCAGATACGATCGACAGCTCGCTTAATATCGATTCCGCCCCGGCGGGTACGCGCACGACGTAGACGTTATTTTTTTTGAGCCGCATTTTTTTGCGTACGAGAAGCTCGGTCACGACCGTAAAATGACGTTTGAGAAGCGTGTAAATCCGGCGCGAGATCGCGGCATTCTCGGTTGCGATATCCAGAACGACCCGCCGGTTCGATAGCGAGATCGTGCCGTTCATGCGAATCAGTGCCGACAGCTCGGCTTTCTCGCAGCAGCTCTCGCTCTCCAGCAAAGTCAGTTCCTTCTTCGTTTGCGCCGCAAATGACATGCCTTTTTCACCCCTTTCTCAACATCCAGTCCTCGACCAAATGATAAATATGATCGCTTAGTTTCTCTGCATCATGACGCAAATAAGTTCGGAATAATACCAATGTGTCCGCAATGACTTTATAACCTTGCCGCGTGACCTCATCCAGATCGAGATGCACCGCTTTGGAGCCCTGTTCGGCGTACAAGCACTCGACCTGCGGAGGAATTTCTCCGTCGTTCACGATGACATAATCGAATAGCTGATGGCCGATGTGCGCCTGAACGGCGGCCAGGTGGTCGCTTACAGAGTAGTTGTCGGTTTCTCCGGGCTGTGTCATGACGTTGCAGACGAACAGCTTCACCGCATCCGACTTCACGATCGCCTCCGCCAGATCCGGCACGAGCAAGTTCGGCATAATGCTCGTAAACAAGCTGCCCGGACCGAACAGAATCGCATCGGCCTCTTCCAGCGCCTGCACCGCCTCCGGAAGCGCCTTGACGTCGGAGGGCTCCAGGAATACTCTGCGAATGGCCAGGCCCGACTTCGGAATCGTCGACTCTCCGACGACGATGGATCCGTCCTCCATCTCAGCCTTGAGTACGATCGCCTGATTGGCCGCAGGCAGCACTCGTCCGCGAACAGCGAATATTCGGCTAAGCTCCGTAATTCCCGTCACGAAATCGCCGGTAATATCGGTCATCGCCGCTAGAATCAGATTGCCCAGACTATGCCCGGCCAAGCCGGTTCCGTTGTTAAATCTATACTTCAGCACTTCGGTCATCAACGGCTCGATGTCCGCGAGCGCGGACAGAACGTTGCGAATGTCGCCGGGAGGCGGGATTTGCAGCTCTTCGCGCAAAATGCCGGAGCTGCCGCCGTCATCGGCTACCGTGACGATCGCGGTAATGTCGAGAGGCTTCTGCTTTAAGCCTCGCAGCATGACGGAAAGCCCCGTACCGCCGCCAATGACGACGATCCGCGGATTGCGCGGGAGCGTAGGTTGTTGGCTCATACCTTCACCTCAATTAGGCCGGTCGCGTTCAGAATCGCGATGGCTCACTCTCACCGACTCCGTGTCGCTGGCCCCTAATCTACGCCCCAAATATTCGGCGATCGCCACCGAACGGTGCTTGCCTCCCGTGCACCCAATGCCGATCACGACCTGGCTTTTGCCTTCCTTATGGTACATCGGGATTAAAAATTGCAGCATATCGAGCAGCTTGACGAGAAACGTCTGCGTCTCGGGCCATTTCATGACGTAATCATACACGTCCTGTTCGACCCCTGTCCTCGGACGAAGCGCATCGATATAGTGCGGATTGGGGAGAAACCGAACGTCGAAGATCAAATCCGCGTCAATCGGAACGCCGTATTTAAAACCGAACGAAGTGACGTTAATCGAGATGTTGTTCGAATCCAGGTTCGAGAACCGGCCGATGATTTTCTCCTTTAACGCCGCCGGCTTCAGGCTGCTCGTATCGATCACCTGGTTCGCCCAGCCTTTCAGGTCTTCCAGAAGCTTACGTTCCAAGTGTATCCCGTCGAGCGGCAACCCATCCGGGGCAAGCGGATGCCTGCGCCTGCTCTCCTTATAGCGTTGGACCAGAACGGAATCCGTCGCGTCTAGGAACAGAATCTCGTAATTGATCGTGTAATTCTCTCGAATATCGTTAAGCGATTCGGACAGCGCCGTGAAAAATTCCCGTCCGCGCAAGTCGATCACCAGAGCAACCTTGGCAATGCGTCCTTGGGATTGTTCTATGAGTTCGGCGAACTTCGGAATGAGCACCGGCGGCAAGTTATCGACGCAGAAAAAACCCAAATCCTCCAAGCTCTGAACGGCTATCGTCTTACCCGCTCCCGACATTCCCGTTATGATAACGAGCGTCGGCTGCGGCGTTATCGTCGTTTCCATCCCAATCCCTCTCTTCTCGAGGTTTAATGATCCCTGCAAAATAAAAACGCCCGAACTCCATCAGGCTGACGGAGCCGAGCGTCTGCGTTAATTAAGCTCTAAGGAACAAACCCGCAGCACCCACGACTCCGGCGTTGTTGCCCAACTCGGCAGCGACGATCTCCACTCCGGCGCGAGCGTTCTCCGGCGTATACTTGTCGAACGCTTCGCGGATTTGGGAGAACAGGAACTCTCCCGCCTTGCTCACCCCTCCGCCGATGATGAAGCGTTGAGGGTTCACGACAATCGCGACCGTCGCCATCGATTTGCCTAAGTAGAACGCGGCCCGGCTGACGATCCTCTGCGCGACCTCGTCTCCGCCTTTCGCCGCGTCGACTACGTCTTTGGCGGTCAATTCGCCTTCCACAAGGGAAAGCGTCGTACGGTCGCCCCGCTCTACCGCGTCTTTCGCCATGCGAATAATTCCGGTTGCCGACGACACCGTCTCCAGGCAGCCCATCTTGCCGCAGCCGCATTGGATCGCTTCGAGATCGGCCACGATCGACATGTGGCCTAGTTCTCCTGCCATACCCGTAAATCCTTCTATGAGCCGGTTATTCAAAATGATTCCGCCGCCTACGCCCGTTCCCAACGTATAGCAAACGCAATTCGCGATTCCTTTGCCCGCGCCGCCCCAAGCTTCCCCGAGCGCCGCCACATTAGCGTCGTTATTGATTTTGACCAGCTTGCCAAGCTTCTCTTCCATAATCCGCTTAACGGGTACGTCCTTGAAAGGAAGGTTCGGCGTGAAGTCGATGATCCCCTCGGGAATATTCAGAAATCCGGCGATGCCGATCCCTACGCCCTCTACGGCATCCCATTCTGTCGTTCCCGGAGGCACGAGCTCTTGGACATAGGCCGCAATGTTGGTTAATACGGCGTCCGCCCCCTCGGCGGCTTGCGTAGGTCCTTCATGCATGCGAAGCAGATTCCCCGCCGCGTTGCACAAGCCCACCTTAATAGCGGTTCCGCCCAAATCTACGCCTACGAACAATGATTCTGACATTTTTGTCGACACCTCATAAAAAATATTGTATTAACTTGCAAAAAGAACGGCTTTCGCCGCCGAGCGGCGGCGGAAGCGGTATAAATATTAGAGAGCCTGGCTCCAATCGTGCGTCGAGGAACCTTCCAGGAACTTCTCGCAATCGAGAGCGGCCATGCATCCGCTGCCGGCTGCGGTGATCGCTTGCCGATACTTATGATCCTGAACGTCGCCGCATGCGAACACGCCCGGAACGTTCGTCTCCGTCGATCCCGGTTTCACCTTGATATAACCGAGTTCGTCCGTATCGATTTGATTATCGAGGAACTTCGTATTCGGCGTATGGCCGATCGCCACGAACAAGCCCTGCGTATCGATGACTTCTTCCTCGTCGGTTGCATTGTTGCGGACCTTCAATCCGGTTACGCCTTGATCCCCCGCGATGACTTCGATCGGAGTCTTGTTCAGTCCCCACAAAATCTTGTTGTTCTCGCGAGCCCGGTCTTGCATGATTTTGGAAGCCCGCATCTCGTCGCGCCGGTGTACGAGCGTCACTTCGGAAGCGAAACGAGTCAGGAAATTCGCTTCCTCCATTGCCGAGTCACCGCCGCCGACGACGATGATCTTCTTGCCCCTGAAGAAGAAACCGTCGCAAGTCGCGCACGTGCTGACACCGCGTCCCACGTTGTCTTTCTCGCCCGGGATACCCATATATTTGGCCGACGCGCCGGTCGAAATAATGAGCGTTTCCGCCTGCAGCGTTTCTCCGCCTTCGAGCTCCAAGGTGAACGGCCGCTTGGACATGTCCACCTTGTTAATCCAGCCGGTGCGGAATTCCGCGCCGAAACGCTCCGCCTGCTTGCGCATATTCGCCATCAAGTCCGGACCCATGATACCTTCCGGAAACCCAGGGAAATTCTCGACGTCCGTCGTCGTTGTCAATTGGCCGCCCGGTTCGGGTCCTTCGATGATCAGAGGGGACAAGTTCGCCCTCGCCAAATAGATGGCTGCCGTCAATCCTGCCGGTCCCGTTCCGATTACGATTGTCTTATGCATGATGCTTCCTCCTGTCACGCAGTTCCGTTTCAGTTAAAAGACTGTCTCGTCAAGTCCAGCTTCTCCCGAATGCCGCAAGCTTCGTCGATCCGATTCGCATAGCGACTGATGCTCGCTTGCGATACGCCATAACGGCTGACCAGATCCGCGTAGGTCACGGTTCTGCGGTGCATCTTTGCCGTCCAGTATTCAAGAGCCGCCGCCCAAGCGGTAGACTTGTGAAGCTTCGGCACTTCCGGATACACCCGGGATAAATAATCGACCCACAACGTCATCATATCATGCTGCTGTACGACGTCGTATCGGCCCGCCATGCCTTCGAGCGCGTGTTCGAGAACGACTTGCCAAGAGCTATCCCATACAGGGAGCCTGGCGGATTTCCGCCGAGCCTCAAGCGTTAACGTTCTTCCGCTGAAAGTGACCGCAAGCGAATCCTGCACGCCAATCGAGCGCAGCACCAATACCGCTACCCTCTTTAATTCGTCTTCTTCGTCCGGATCGACCAGAAAGGATTTTAACGCCTCAATCACTTCTTCGTCCGCGACAAGACCCAGCGCTTGAATGACCTGAACCTTCGTTCGACGGTCCCCGTGGCGAAGCGCCCAGAAAAAGGACGAGCGGATCAGCGGATCGTTTTTGATCGCTTCCGTAACTTGTCCCGGACTATGCTCCCATTGCTTGAACTGCTCCTCGAAAGGAAGATGATAGTGATAATGCGTCGGCGGATTTTCCCCGCCCGCCCGCACGGCATCCAATCTCTTGAGATAAAATTTCGGCACCGGCGATTCGGGGTCGAGCCGTTCCGCATTCTGCCAATACTTCTTCGCTTCTTCGTAACGCTTCAGGTTGACGGCCGCAATCGCGGCAAAATGGTGCAAACTCGGCTCTCCGGACAGTTCGCCGGTCCTCAGAAGACGACGGAAATGCTGATAGGCTTCGCGGTGCTCACCGACGATACCTAGCGTCGTCGCCAGCTTGAATACGTGCTCGGGATGAAACGGCACCGTTTTGTTCAGCTTCTCGATCAGTGCCCGCAATTGCTCTTCTTGATTGGAGTGTTGGTAGAAGATCGCAAGGTTGCAGAGCGCGTGCAGATTGCCCGGCTCTACCGCGAGTACCTCGGTGATGGTCGCTACCGACTTGTCGAACAGCCCCATGTAGTAGTATGCCAACCCCAGGTTATTCCTTGCCGCTAGAAAGTCGGGCTGACGGCTAATAATTTCTTCCAGGATTTTAACCGCTTCGGTGAAGCGGCCGGCTTCCAATAATTCCCTAGCTTTATCGTGCGCATATACGTTTTCTTTCGCCTTGATGGTCACTAGCTTTGTCGGCCGATTGAGCTCGTAGTGAAGCAAGTCGAGCAGTTCGTCCGACTCCTCCAGGAATTGCCCCTCCAGATCGTTCTCCAGATACCGGACAAGAGCTTCTTCCGCGGCCTCGAACAACTCCATGTTGGCATAGTTGTTGGCCAGGTAATAATAACATTCCGTCATGGCCGGATCGATCTGATCGAGTACCGACCGGAGAATGACGTTCGACTCCTCGTAACGCCCCATCTCGGACAGAATGCCCGCCATGTTGCAGTGGTTTACGGGATTTTCCGGCTCGTACTCCACCGCTCTGCGGAAATATTTGAGCGCCTTGTCGTAATGATATCGATCCAGCGACTGCACGGCTCGTTCAAAGAAGAAAGTCGCATCCAGACGCATCGGAATGACTTTGGGTCGCCGGTTCTTGACCGCACGTTTTCGCTGGCTCATCGCAAGGCACCTCCTCGTTGTTGTTGGACTTCGTTGAACATCGTCACCCAAGATTATAACACAGCCTGAGTAATCCCGAAAATAAAACTCCCAGGCACCCCTTCCTCCCTTGGATATAGGAAAGAGCCATTAACGAATGCAAACAGCATTCGTTAATGGCTCTTATCGGCAAGAAAGGATTTCTACACACCTTTCGTCTTGAACAGCGTGCTGATCGAGCCGCCTTCCATAATGATGCGGGTTGCTTCCGCAAGCATAGGAGCGACAGAGATCACATTAAATCGGGACGAACGTTCTTCCGGCAGCAGAATGGAGTCGGTCACGACAACTTCCTTGATGCTCGGGTGATCCAGGCGTTGCAGGGCAGGTCCGGAGAACAACGGATGCGTCGCGCACACGTAAGGATCTTCGGCTCCGCGTTCCTTCAAGCCCTCTACGACATTTACGATCGTCGTGCCGGTATCGATCATATCCTCGATAATGATCGGCGTGTACCCTTTGACGTCTCCAATGACGTGAGTGATCACGGATTCGTTATGCGCAGGGCGCTTCTTGATCATGATGGCAAAGGAGCAATCCAATTGGTTCGCCAGCTTCTCAGCCGTCGAAGCTCGTCCCGCGTCCGGGGATACGACAACCGGATTGCGGATATTTTGCGATTTCAAATAATCGCTGATGAGATCCAGCGCAGTAAGATGGTCTACCGGAATATCGAAGAATCCTTGGATAGCCGGGGCATGCAGATCAATCGTTACGATCCGATGCGCGCCGACCGTCGTCAGAACGTCGGCAACCATTTTCGCCGAGATCGGTTCGCGCGGAGCGGCTTTCCGTTCTTGCCGGGCATATCCGTAGTACGGAAGCACGACGTTGATCGTACGCGCCGAAGCTCTCTTGGCCGCATCGATCATGACCAGCAATTCAACGAAATAATCGTTGATCGGATGAGATAAAGACTGAACTAGGAATACGTCGCAGTTGCGAATCGTTTCCTCGTAGTGAACATAGACCTCGCCGCTCTTGAACCGGGAAAGTTTGATCTTCCCAAGCGGCAATCCGAGATTATCGGCGATCTTGTTGGCGAGTAGCGGATTGGATGATCCCGAAAAAATGCGAAGCTTACTGCTGCTGTACATGTGCCCCTCCATATTTAGCTTATCGACACGCAATTTGTCGAAAACCGTCAGTCAACCTATCGTCAACCTCATTATACATGAGTTCGGCCAAATTTTAAAAAGGTTTCAACACCCGTTTACGCCCTTCAAAGGTCGCAATATGCGAGTATCCGGCATTTTTCAGCATCGTTTGCGCATCTTGCCCTTTTTGTCCGACTTTGTCGGGGTGATGGGCGTCCGAACCATAAGTTACCGGTATGCCATAGGCATTGGCCCGTTCCAAAATGCTTAACGACGGATACATCTCTTTGCAAGGCGCATAATAACCCGCCGAATTGAGTTCGAATGCCAGATCGTGTTTCTTGACGGCTTGCAGAGCCGCGTCCTCCAAGGGGGTTACGTCTTCCTCCGGCTTGCCGGAAAACCGCTTGATCGCGTCGATATGACCGATGTAGTCGTAAAAACCTGTAGCGGCGGCTTTGCGGATCGCATCGAAATATTGTTCGAATACGTCCACGATGCGCCTGCCTTCCCACCGATGCACTTGGCGGAAATCCGTTACGTCCCACGTTCCCAGAAAATGGACCGAACCGATGACGTAGTCCCATGGATATCCGTTTACGATTTTCTCGATCTTTTCCTCGCAGCCTTCGATATAGTCTCCCTCGAGACCGACGCGAACCTCGATGCGGCCTTTGTATTTCTCCTTCAGGCTTAAGCACTCTTCAACGTAACGCGGAAGCTCGTCCATCGGCATCGCGGAGTCGGGATTCTCCTCGTGGGAGATATGAAGCAGCGGCATATGATCGGACAACCCGATCTGCTCCATGCCTTTATCGATCGCGCTTAGGATGTATTCCTCCAACGTTCCGACCGCGTGTCCGCAACGATAGTTATGCGTATGGTAATCGATCGGCATGCCCTTATATTGGGCCGTCGTCATAGCTGTCACCTAATCTTTCTTAACCGGCTTCCGATGCCGGAATTCCAATTCCTGAAGCACGCCGTCGAACGGAATGCCTTGCTCGCGCAGCAATACCATCAAGTGGAAAATGAGGTCGGCGGACTCGCAGCGAAGCTCGTCCTGGTCGCGGTTCTTGGCGGCGATGATCACTTCCGCAGTTTCTTCCCCGACCTTCTTGAGGATCTTGTCTAGACCTTTCTCGAACAAATACGTCGTATACGCGCCCTCCGGACGTTCGGCATCTCTCTGCGCGATCGTTTCCTCGAGACGGCTGAGCGGACCGAAACGGTCTTCCTTCGAAGCTTGTTCGTTCGCCGTTCCCGATCCTTCCCGGTAGAAACAGCTGTAAGCTCCCGTATGGCAAGCCGGTCCCTTCTGCTTAACTTTCACGAGAAGCGTATCGCCGTCGCAATCGTAATGCAGGGATACGATCTGCTGCGTATGGCCGCTGGTAGCGCCTTTGTTCCACAATTCTCCTCTGGAACGGCTCCAGAACCAGGTTTGGCCGCTTTCGAGCGACTTCGCCAGCGATTCCTTGTTCATGTAGGCAAGCATAAGCACTTCTTTGCTTAACGCGTCCTGCACGACAGCCGGCACAAGTCCGTTCGAGTCCCATTTGATCTGTTCCTGCAATTGCGCGGATTCCGTTTGCTGTGTCATCTTACGTTCACTCCTTTGCCGCGCAATGCGGCTTTGACTTCTTGAACCGATACTTCTTTATAGTGGAAAATGCTCGCCGCCAGCGCAGCGTCCGCTTGCCCTTCCGCGAATACGTCCGCGAAATGCTCCGCGTTGCCCGCGCCGCCGGAAGCGATAACCGGAATGCCGACGCTGCCCGACACCGCCCGCGTCAGGGCGACATCGAAGCCGTCCTTCGTTCCGTCCGCGTCCATGCTCGTCAGCAGCAACTCGCCCGCTCCCCGGCGCTCCGCTTCCTGCGCCCAGGCGATCGCCCGGATGCCCGTCGCGTTGCGTCCGCCGTGGGTGAACACTTCCCACTCGCCCCACTCTTCGTTAAACTTCGCGTCGATCGCCACCACGATACACTGCGCTCCGAACGTCCGCGAACCGTCCGTAATCAAATCCGGGTTGCGGATCGCCGCCGTATTGATGCCGATTTTGTCCGCTCCCGCGCGAAGCAGCCGCTTCATGTCCTCTACCGCCGAGATTCCTCCGCCTACCGTAAACGGTATCGTTATCTCCCCGGCCGTCCGCCGCACGACATCCACCATCGTCGCCCGGCCTTCCACCGACGCCGAGATGTCCAGAAATACGAGCTCATCCGCGCCTTCGCGGTCATACAGCGCCGCAAGCTCCACCGGATCCCCGGCATCCCGCAAATTCACGAAGTTCACGCCCTTGACGACCCGACCGTCTTTCACGTCGAGGCAAGGTACAATTCGTTTTGCTAACAAGTGTCGTTCCCCCTTTTAGAGGTAGTTCAAAAAGTCCGATTTTGATTACGATGCCATTTCAAGAAGAATAATCGACATCGAATCTTGAATTCCGCCGGATCTTCCGGTACTCACGTAGCCCTACACTTTGCTATCGCTTCCTCATCACCGGTCTTCATCCAACCTTCCCGGATGCATGGGCGAGCAGTTCGCCGTAGGCGAACGACCAGCCTCGGTACTGAAAATCGAACTTTTTGAACACGCTCTCTTACCGCATTGTCCTTTATCGCGGCGACCGCGACGGATCGCAATAGGCCACAACTTCGCTATATGGAAGAGTCCCGCCGAAAATATCGAGAGCGCTGCCGATCGTAATGTCCAACTTGCCGCGCGTTAACTCGCGGAATCGCTCCAAATCCGCGATCGATCGCGCGCCGCCTGCATAAGTGGCCGGAATCGTCGCCCATTCGGAGAGCTGAGCGGCCAACTTCTCTTGGACGCCCTCCCGCTTCCCTTCAACGTCGACCGCGTGGATCAGGAACTCGTCGCAGTAGCTTTCGAGCTCTCGGACATTGGCTTCGTTTACTTCCAGATCGCTAAACTTCGTCCACTGGTTTGTCACCACGTACCATTTGCCATCCCGTTCTTTGCAACTGAGGTCAAGTACAAGTCGCTCCCGGCCAACCTCCGATACGATTCGCCGCAAGTTGTCCATCTGCAGGCGACCGTCCCGGAAAACGTAAGAAGTGACGATGACGTGCGAAGCCCCTTCGCTTAAGTAGGCTGCCGCGTTATCCGCCGTGATGCCTCCGCCGATCTGCAAGCCGCCGGGATATGCCCTTAGCGCGGACAGCGCAGCCTCCCGGTTGCCGTCGCCGAGCATAATAATATGCCCGCCGGTTAACCCGTCTTGTTTATATAGCGAAGCATAGTAGTCCGCCCCCCGTTCGGAGACGAAATTCTCCACGACCTTCGAGGCGTCCGCTTGAAGCGTTTCCCCGACGATCTGCTTCACCTTGCCTTGGTGAATATCGATACAAGGTCTGAACTTCAAATCTCTCAGTCCTTTGTGAAGGTAGTTCAAAAAGTCCGATTTTGATCACGAAGGAATTTCAAGAAGCGGGTTCGACATCGAACTTTTTGAACACTCATTTATAGTAGTTTTCTTACCGTCATATCCGTGAATTTGCGGAGTAGCGTCATGCCCAGATCGCCGCTTTTCTCCGGGTGGAATTGCATCCCGAACACGGAGCCGCGGCCCACGATGGCGGTTACCGGCTGATGATAGTCCGTTACGGCCAGCAAATCCGATTTCAGTTCGGGCAGCACATGGTAGGAATGGACGAAATAGACATGTCCGGGCTTGACGCCCTCGAAAAGCGGGCTCGCCTGAGTGAAAGTCAATTCGTTCCACCCCATATGCGGGATTTTATAGTCTCCTTGAAAACGAACGACACGGCCCGGGAGCAGATTCAAGCCCCCGTGAACTCCATGTTCCTCGCTCTCCGTAAATAACAACTGCATGCCCAGACAAATGCCGAGAAGCGGCTTCCCCGAAGCCGCAAACGCCTTCACCGTATCCGCAAGGCCGGTTTCCCGCAGGTTCGCCATCGCGTCCCCGAATGCGCCTACGCCGGGCAGAATCGCGCCGTCCGCCGCGAGAATCGTCCCCGGATCGGAAGTTACGACCGCTTCGCAGCCGATTCTCTCTACGGCTTTGCTGACGCTGTGAAGGTTCCCCATGCCGTAGTCGATAATGGCGATCACTTATAACACTCCTTTGGTCGAAGGAACGCCCTTCACGCGAGGGTCGATCGAAGTCGCTTCGTCAAGCGCGCGTCCGAGCGCCTTGAACACGGCCTCGATCATGTGATGCGTATTGCGCCCATAGTGGACGATAACGTGCAGTGTAATGCGCGCTTCGAGCGCCAGCTTCCATAGGAACTCATGCACCAATTCCACCGTGAAGCTGCCGACGTTCGCCGCCGGGAATTCCCCGCGAAGCTCGAAGTGCGGTCGGTTGCTGATATCGATGACGACTTGCGCGAGCGCTTCGTCCATCGGCACGAACACGCTGGCATAACGTTTAATGCCCGCCTTGTCGCCCAGCGCTTCGCGGAGCGTCTGGCCCAAGCAAATGCCGATATCCTCGACCGTATGGTGATCGTCGATGTCCACGTCCCCGCGGGCTTCGACCTTCAGATCGAATTGCCCGTGCTTCGCGAACAGGTCCAGCATATGGTTCAGGAACGGAACGTCCGTCTCGATCGACACCTCGCCGGTTCCATCTACGCCTAAGGACAACTGAATGTCCGTCTCGTTCGTCTTGCGGGATACGGCCGATGCGCGGCCTCCCTGTACTTGTTCGCTCACTTCGTTTCCCTGCCTTCCAGTCGGATTTCCAACGCGCGGGCGTGTCCTTCGAGCCCTTCATGGCGGGCCAGCGTCGCGATCCCTGCGGCGTCTCTGTACAGTGCTTGCTTGCTGTATCGGATCAAACTCGATTTCTTCAGGAAATCGTCCACGTTCAGCGGAGAGGAGAATCTTGCGGTTCCGTTCGTCGGCAGAATGTGGTTCGGTCCGGCATAATAATCCCCGACCGGCTCCGAGCTATAAGGCCCAAGGAAGATCGCGCCCGCCGTCTCGATGCGTCCGAGCAGGTCAAGCGGGTCCTCCGTCATCACTTCCAGATGCTCCGGAGCGAGCTTGTTCACGACGTCCAGCCCCTCGTCCAGGCTGTCCACGACCAGGATCGCCCCGTACTGCTCAAGCGAGCTCCGGGCGATCTCGACCCGCGGCAGCGTCGCCACTTGCCGCTCAAGCTCCGACGCGACCGCGTCGGCAAGCTTCTGCGACGGCGTCACGAGCACCGCCGACGCCATCTCGTCGTGCTCCGCTTGCGACAGCATATCCGCGGCCACGTACCGCGGATCCGCGCTGTCGTCCGCCAGCACGACAATCTCGCTCGGGCCCGCGATGCTATCGATGTCGACCGCGCCGTATACGGCGCGTTTCGCCAGCGCCACGTAGATGTTGCCGGGCCCGCAAATCTTATCGACGGCAGGAATGCTCGCCGTCCCGTACGCGAGCGCGGCGACCGCCTGCGCTCCCCCGACCCGGTACATCTCCGTCACGCCCGCCTCCGCGGCCGCAACGAGGATATAAGGGTCGATGCCTTCCCGGCCGCCGGTCGCCGGAGGCGTCACCAGCACGATCTCCGGTACGCCGGCTACTTTGGCCGGAAGCACGTTCATCAGCACCGACGACGGATAAGCCGCCTTGCCCCCAGGCACGTACAATCCGACGCGCCGCAGCGGGCGAATCGCCATGCCGAGCATCGTGCCGTCCGGGGCGACGTCCATCCACGAGCCGCGCTTCTGCTTCTCGTGGAAAGCCGTAATATTCGCCGCGGCTTGTCTCAGCGCTACGAGAAACTCCGGCTCCACATGAGCGTAAGCGCCTTGAATCTCCTCGTCCGTTACGCGCAACTGCTCCGGCTTTAACGTCACCTTATCATGCATGGCCGTATACCGCAGAAGCGCTGCATCGCCTTCCTTGCGAACAGCATCCACGATTTCTTTCACCGCCGCGTTCTGCTCCGGGGAACCGTATTCGTTTTCCCGCTCCAGCCGAAAATCGGCCGCTTTACCCATATACATCCTGGCCCCTCCTATCCCTTTCCACTTACACCGAAGCCCCGATCACTGTTCCCAATCGGTCGCACAGTTCTTGGATCGCCGAGTTCTTCAGCCTGTAGCTTACGCGGTTAGCGATCAGCCGGCTCGTGACCTGGAACAGCGTCTCCATCTCCACCAAGCCGTTCTCCTTTAACGTCTGCCCGGTTTCCACCATATCGACGATGCGGTCCGCCAAGCCGATCAGAGGCGCCAACTCGATCGAGCCGTTCAGCTTGATCACTTCCACTTGCTGGCCTTGCTCGCGGAAATACTGCGAAGCCACGTTCGCGTACTTCGAAGCCACGCGCGGATGAATGACCGGCTTCCAATCCGGCAGCCCGATCACCGACATCCGGCATTTCGCAATGCCGAGGTCCAGCAGCTCGTAGACATCCTTGTTTTCCTCCATGAGCACGTCCTTGCCCACGATTCCGATATCCGCGACTCCGTATTCGACATAAGTCGGTACGTCAACCGGCTTGGCCATGATGAACTCCATGTTCGCTTGCGGCACCGGAATGATCAGCTTCCGGGAATCGTCGAAATCCTCCGGAATCGGCAGTCCCGCTTGGCGGAACAGCTTGCTTGCCTGTTTATAGATACGCCCCTTGGGCATCGCGACCTTTAATACGCCGTTATCCGTCACGCCAATCCCCCCTCTTCCGCGCCGATCCATACGACGTCGCGATAGGTGTGGCCTTTATAGACCAAAGCGCCCGTTCCATTCTGCCGTCTAGCGGCTAGCAGTTCGGCATCGTCCGGGGGATAGGCGACGACAATGACCGATTCGCCCTTCTCCCGTCTGCCGACGGCCTGCTCCAGCGCCTCTCTGCGCGACGAAGTACCGTACACGATCAACGTCCGTCCCGGTACCTCTTCCGCGTCCTCCACGACTTCGAGAATACGCGTCGTCTTGATCGCGAATCCCGTCGCGTGGGCCGGCCTGCCGAACTGGCCCAGCAAATTGTCGTACCTGCCTCCGCTGCACACGGGGAATCCCAAGCGGGAAGCATAGCCTTCGAACGTCATACCCGTATAATAAGAGAAATCCCCGATCATCGTCAGATCGATCAGCACATGCTCCCGAATGCCGTAAGCTTCAAGCACATCCCATACTTCGCACAGGTGCTTGATCGCAGCTCGGGCGCCTTCGTTCTTGCTTAGTTTCAGCGCCTGGTCGCATACTTCCTGCCCGCCGCGAAGACGAAGAATCTCTTCCAGTTCCCGTTTCCACTCGTCGCCAAGCGACAACTTGCGAATCATGTCGCGGTATCCGACGTAATCCCGCTGAAGCAGACAATCTTTCAACGCCTCTTGCTCGCTCTCCAAACCGGGCAGCGTCTCTTCGAACAATCCGTTCAAGAAGCCCACATGCCCCATCGCGATCTTGAATTCCGGCACTCCGGCGGCCTTCAAGGAAGCGACGGCAAGCGCGATCACTTCCGCGTCCGCCTCGGGAGACGCATCCCCGACAAGCTCTACGCCCGTTTGATAGAACTCCGCGTCCCGGCCGCCCTCTTCCTCGAACGCGCGGAACACGTTGCCGTGATAGCTGAGGCGTATCGGAAACGGTTCGTCTTTAAGCAAGGACCCGACGACGCGGGCGATCGGTCCCGTCATATCCGAGCGCAGCACGATCGTCGTACCCCGCTGATTCAGCATTTTAAAAAGCTTCTGGTCGGAGGTGGTGCTTGCTACCCCTACCGTATCGTAATATTCGATTGTCGGCGTAATAATCTGCTCGTAACCCCACAGGCGCATGCACTCCAGCACGCTGCGCTCGATGCGGCGGAGCTTGGCGACCGCGTGCGGCAAATAATCCTTCACGCCGGTCGGTTTCTCGAACACTTTCGGTTTCGACATCGTTGCTCGCCCTCGTTTCTATCCCACAATTGCTTTATCACACTAAAGTGCTACCAATTTACCATACTGCCAAACTGAAGAAGTTAGTCGTATATTACCACGCGGTTTCCGCGCAGTCAATCCCGCTATAGCTTCGGTGGATATCGAAAACCGCCCGATGACTTCCAGGTCATCGAGCGGCTTTTCCCTTAATCGAATGTTACGCCGACTCCGTATTCCATCACGTCGCGAACGATCATGAACGTATCCCCGTTCGTCAGGCTGTTCCGGTTCGCAAAACCGTCGATCGTTTCCTTACGAATCCAGCCCCGCTCCATGAGCGCCTGAACGGCGGTTTTCTTGTCGTCGGAAATTCCCCCGGACAGAGCGATCGTATACGCCGCCTGATCCAGATCAAGCGGGCCGTCCGACGACGATCCTCCGATAAATTCGGAAGTAAGCGTCTGGGCGAACGCTTCCGGATATCTTTTCTGAACGATACGGATTTGGCTGGCGAACCTTTTCGGATTCGAAGCTTCGTCCAGATCCCAACCGTCGTTCGAGTACCCGCCGATCGTGAGGAATAAGCTCGTCGCCGCGAGCAAGCCCTTATAATCTTTATGTTTCGCGTATGCCGGAGTCGGGAAGCTCCGCATCGTAAGATCCATCCCCTGCTTCGTCAGCCGGTGCCGGAGCTCGGCGATCCCGTCTTTCGACTTGGAGAGATCGCGCAGCGTAACGCCACGGTCCAGCGCCAGCTTCACTGCCGCGCCCGCCGCTTGTCCCGTCGCCATCCCCAGCGGAATGACCCGGGCGCTGCCGTGAGGCAGCGTGTCGAAGCTCGCAGAGCGGCCGACGACGAGCAAGCCGTCCACCTGAAGCGGAACAAGGCAGCGGAAAGGAACGCCGTACTGCTCCGGAACTAACATAATCGATCCCTTGTTGTTCGCGTTCAAGCTTTGAATATCGACTTCATAAGATCCGTAGGCGATCGCGTCCCAATGATCACGATTCGCCATCAGATCGGCCATCGTTAGCCGATATTCGCCTTGAATATGCCGTGTCTCCCTCACGTACAGCTCCGGGGCCGTACCCGCGAACTCCACGTTGCGGAATTCCTTGAACTTCTTTTTCAGAAAATCGACGATGAGCGGCGCTTCTTTCTCCCCGATCCTCATACCTTCTTTAAGCGACTCGGGATCAAGCGGATCGATACCATAGATCTGCATGGAATTGATCAGAACCGTATCGCCGTCTTCCCGGCCGATATTCAAGCTGCGGATTTTAACCCTGGAAGGATCGGACGAGACGTATTCTCTCGCATCCTGGTAACCCCAGATGCTCCGATTATCGAAGCCCGTATTTTTATGCTGCTTCAACCCGTGCCATACCTTGCCGGTCACCCCGCTGAGCTTGAACACGAGCGTTACTGCCATCTGAGCGTCTGGCTCCCCGATATCCTCGCGCCCAAGCGTATACGGCACCCCGGCCGCGGCGGCGATGTCCGCATCTTGCGTCGCATCGATGATCGCCTTGGATCGAACGCGGATCTCTTCGCCGTTCTCCTTAACTAGATCCATTCCGACGACGCGGTTACCCTCCGTCAACGGCTCCATTGTCCGAACCCTCATCAGAAGATCGATATTCGGCTCTGCGGATACCATCCGATAGAACAAATTCGCCGCGTGATTGACGTCGAAGGATGTGCCTCTGATTCCGTTATACCATTCCTGGAACAGTCCCTTATCTAGATACACGGGATTGTTCCAAAATCGATACGACACCGGGGCCTTATTCAGATCGAGCGAATTCAGCCATCCGAGCGTCATTAGGCCGCCAAGGATCGGACGGTCCCGATCTTCGGTCAGAAGCACCTTCAGGCCGTTGCGAGCCGCGGAGACCGCCGCCATAATGCCTTCGGGGTCCGTTCCGGCCACGATCACGTCGTATTCGCTCGCGATATGGCTCGCGGAGACCACGGGATCCAGCGGTTCTTGAAAAGATTTATAGGAAGACTCGTTCAACCGGTTCTGGTAAGTGAAACAAAGGAGCAGCGGAACGAGCAGCAAATAACCGACGATTTTGCATATGCGTTTCCATCCGGGCATTCTTAATTTCTCTCCTCGTCCAAACCGTTGCCTGTAACGCCTAGCTCCCGCAAGGGATTTCCCCCGACGCGGGCGCCGGGCGCCACATCTTTATGGACAACCGCGCCGGCCGCGATCACGGCCCCGTCTCCGATCGTCACGCCGGGAAGAACCGTTACGTTCGCCCCGATCATGACGTTCGAGCCGATGCGAATGTCCCCCAAACGGTATTCCTTGATTAAATATTCATGCGTCAATAATGTCGAATTATAGCCTATGATCGAATTGTCGCCTACGGAGATCCGTTCGGGGAAAAAGACGTCGACCATCACCATGAGCGCAAACGCCGTATGACGTCCTACCTTCATGCCGAGGACACGTCTGTAAATCCAATTTTTTACGGGCAGTATCGGACAATAACGGGCGAGCTGGATAAAAACGAAATTCCGTACCGATTTCACCCGCGACACCGTACGATAGACTTGCCAAAGCGCATTCGGCCCTTCAACCGGATACCGCTCAACGTTTCTCAACCTTAAGCACCCTCATTTCCGATCCCGCACAAAGCCGGCAGCTCACTCATCCGCTGCAGGATGTGAGCAGCCCCGACGTCAAGCAGCGCCTGTTCCCCTTTCAAGGACCAGGCCACGCCGACAGGAACGGCTCCCGCCGCTATCGCCGATTCGATGTCCATGGAACTGTCTCCCACCATCAGCGTCTTGGACGGCTCCGCGCCAAGCGCTTCGATCGCTTTGGCCACCGGCTCCGGATGCGGCTTCGCATGTTCGACGTCGTCCAGGCTCACGATTGTGTCCATAAACGAATAGACTTCCAGAAGCTTCAGCGCCCGAAGCGTCGTTTCGCGTTTCTTGGTCGTCACGATCCCCATGCGCACGCCTGCGCCGCGCAGCTCCTCCAACGTCTCGCGAACTTCTGGGAACAGGGACACCATCTCGTCATGCTTTATCAGATTGTATTCCCGATAAGCATGTACGAGAGAAGCGACATCCTTTCTCCCTGAGAACAATTCCATCTGAAGCGTCAGCGGCATCCCCATCAGCGGAATGATCTGTTCCCTTCCGAAGCCTTCCGGGACGGAGCCGCGGAGCGCATGCATGTGCGATTGGATGATCAATTCATTCGTATCGATGATAGTGCCGTCCAGATCAAACAGGACGGTCGTGATTTTCTTCCGTTGTGTCATTCTGGGTGCTCTCCGTTTCTTCTCGCGCCTCGCCGGCTGGTTTTCCGGTTTTCACGTTGATCAGCGGATCGTTGTATTTCTCCTTGGCCAAGCCGAGTTGCCGACGCACGACAATCAGGACGATACCGGCAATAACGATCAGAATGGCTAACAACTGCGATACGCGGATGTTGCCTTCCGCCGGATTCAGATAGCCTTGTTCGAACAACGCTGTCATCGGCGACCAAAGCGCGTTCAGGAGCGATTCGAGCCAAGCCGGTCCCTTAAAGGCCAAGCTATCCGTCCGGAGCGCTTCGATGAAGAAGCGACCGATCGAATACCAGATAAAATAGATAAAGAACAATTCGCCCGCGCGAAGGAAGTTCCGGCGTCTGATCACGAACAGGACGACAAGTCCGACCAAACTCCACAACGACTCGTACAGGAACGTCGGGTGATGGTAGACCCCTTCGACGTTCATTTGATTCACGATAAAAGACGGTATATGAAGCGTATCGCTCAGGAACGATCTTTCGACTTCCCCGCCATACGCTTCCTGATTCACGAAATTTCCCCAACGGCCGATCATCTGACCGACCAGCAAGGATGGCGCGCAAATATCGACGATGCGCCAGAAGGTGAACCCTTTGGCTCGAATATAGAAAAATCCGCACAACAGCGCGCCAATCAGCGCACCGTAGATGGCGATCCCGCCATTCCAGATCTGTATGATTTCGCCAGGATGATTTTTGTAGTAACCCCACTTAAATGCCACGTAATACAAGCGGGCTACAATGATGGACGAAGGAACGCCGTAAAGCATCAAATCCAGGAAAAAATCAGGGTTGATCCCAAAGCGCTTGCCTTCTTGCACAGCGATCAGCAGCCCTACCAAAGCGGCGGTGCCCAGAATGATGCCGTACCAGTGTACGTCCAGAGGGCCGATCGAGAACGCGATCGGATTCAGCAGCATGGTAAACATCGTTTTCCTCCAATGATTATTCGTAGTCGTCCTCAGAGATGGCTTCGGTCAGCTTGTTCGTGAATTGCAACGCCGCGTTGTAGCCCATGTTTTTCAAGCGATAATTCATTGCCGCGACCTCCAGGATAACCGCGAGGTTTCGCCCGGGCCGAACCGGTACCGTAAGCAACGGAACTTCCGTCTCGATGATTTTCGTCTTTTCCTCATCAAGACCGAGACGGTCGTACTGCTTATCCTGCTGCCAATTTTCCAGGCGGACGACCAGACTGATGCTTGTCTGATTTTTGACAGCGCCGGCTCCGAATAACGTCATGACGTTCAGAATGCCGAGGCCGCGAATCTCTAGCAAGTGGCGAATCAGATCGGGCGCCGTTCCGAACAGATGATTGTCGGCCGTCTGGCGGATTTCTACGGCATCATCCGCGATCAAGCGGTGGCCGCGTTTGACGAGCTCGAGCGCGGTTTCGCTTTTGCCGATACCGCTGCCTCCCGTAATCAGCATGCCTACGCCGTATACGTCGACGAGTACGCCATGAATCGTCGCGGAAGGGGCCAACTTCTTCTCCAGAAAGTTCGTTATACGACTGAGAAGAATCGTCGTCGCTACCGAGCTGCGAAGCACCGGAAAATTCCGTTCGTTGGCAATCTCGATGAGCTCCGTCGGTATTTCCAATCCCCGCGTAATAATGACGCAAGGCGTCTCCTCGTGGCAAAGCCTTCCCATTCGGTCGCGCCGTTCTTCCGTCGTTAAAGTCTCCAGGAAGGCCAGTTCCGTACGGCCCAGCATTTGTGCCCGTTCCATTGGATAATAATTGAAATAACCGGCCATCTCAAGGCCGGGGCGATTTAAGTCGTCCGTTACGATTGTACGTCGCAATCCGTCTTCGCCGGCGACAATTTCGAGGTGAAATTGCTGCACGAGCTCGGATACTCTCACTTTTTTGGCCATCGTACAGCTCCTTTCCTGATTTCCCCTATTTATCGTATCGAAAATAAACCGACAAAGCAATTTATACTTTAGCAAAGCCGGCCGCAGACGGCAAAAAACCGCCCGGCTTTGGCCGGACGGTTTCCGCTTTAAGCGTATATTAGTTCTCGAACACGTTCAGTTCCGTGTCTTTGTCGAAAATGTGGACTTTGTTCATGTCGATCGCGAGCTTAATGTTTTGGTTCTCGCGAAGGCCGGAGCGTCCGTCAACGCGAGCGATGACGTTATCTTTACCCAGACCGTTCAGGTACAGGTATTGCTCGTGACCCAAGTTCTCGGCAACCTCGATTGTCGCGTTAACGACTGTGTTCGGGGAAGCTTCGATGAACACTGGCTCTTCGTGAAGATCTTCAGGGCGAATGCCGAGAATGATTTCGCGGCCGATATAACCTTTGGCGCGTAGCACTTTCGCTTTGCCTTCAGTGACTTCAACGTTAAAGCCTGTAGCGCGGAAACGAACGGCGCCGCCTTCTTCAACCAGTTGGCCCGTAATGAAGTTCATCGCCGGAGCTCCGATGAAGCCTGCAACGAACAGGTTGATCGGGTGGTTGTAAAGAACGTCAGGCGTAGCAGCCTGTTGAATGAAGCCGTCTTTCATAACGACGATACGGTCGCCCATCGTCATTGCTTCTGTTTGGTCATGGGTTACGTAGATGCAAGTCGTTTCCAGACGTTTCATCAGCTTGGAGATGTTCGCGCGCATTTGCGTACGCAGCTTAGCATCCAAGTTCGAGAGCGGTTCGTCCATCAGGAACACTTGAGGTTCGCGAACGATTGCGCGGCCCAGTGCGACCCGTTGACGTTGACCACCGGAGAGAGCTTTCGGTTTACGATCGAGCAAGTGCTCGATTTCGAGCGTGCGAGCTGCCTCGCGTACGCGGCGATCGATTTCGTCCTTGCGGAATTTACGCAATTTCAAACCGAATGCCATGTTTTGATAAACGTTCATATGAGGGTACAAAGCGTACGATTGGAACACCATTGCGATGTCGCGATCTTTCGGCGCAACGTCGTTTACGACACGGTCGCCGATGTACAGTTTGCCTTCGGAAATTTCTTCAAGACCTGCGATCATACGCAGAGTGGTCGACTTACCGCAACCGGAAGGACCTACGAGAACCAGAAATTCTTTGTCCTGGATATCCAGGTTAAAGTCCGTAACCGATGCTTTGTCGGAACCCGGATATTTTTTGTACACGCTTTCTAAACGTACGCCTGCCATAATACATTTCCCCCTAAACTTCGTTTGAAGGTACTCCCTAATCTTACCTTAGAGCCGGGCCAAATGACTATGCACAAAGCGTACAAAAAATTCATTTCCTTTTCGTGACTTTGTACAATAGCAATAAGATCCGCACCAATACCGCGTCGTTGAACGAGCGGACGTCGAGTCCCGCTTCGTGTTTGATTTTGTCTAATCGGTACAGGAGCGTGTTGCGGTGAATGAACAATTTTTTGGCCGTTTCGCTGACGTTGCAATCCATGGAGAAGAACGCGTCGAGCGTCGCGACCGTCTCCGAATCGGTGAACAGATCCGGTCGGCCCATCATTTCCTCGACGAACCGCGATCTGACCGTCTCCGGAATGCCGCTTAACAATCTCTCCAGATGAACGAGCCAAGGCAGATGGATCTGCATGCCGACATGGAACTTGCGGCCAAGGAAGATCGTCTCTCTGAGCGTGGCCACAATGCGCACGGCGTTCTCCGACGGAACGATCGGCTCGCCTACGGCGATATGGCATTCCCCGCCCCATTCGCTCGTGATCAGCTCGTGCAATCCTTCAGTTAGCGAGGCAAGCAGTTCCTTCGTTTCTTCGTGGCCCAGCATCTCGTCTCCGTCCGAGTCAGCTTCCGTCAGAATGCCGTCGCTGCTCAGCACCAGCCATTCATGCTCGCGCAAAGGAATCAGCAGCGTATCGTCGGCAAGGAAGGTACGTATCGTTTTCTCCAGTTCGCCGTACGAAGGCTCTTTATCCTCCAGTTGCTCACATAATAGAAGAAACGGGACCATTCCGTCGAACAAACGGTTTCTAAGCTCCATTCGGTCGGGAACCTCGGCTCGCCATTCTCCGGCGGTAACCGACTGCTGAATCCATTCCCCGAGACGTCTGGCTTGGCGCTCCAGATCGGACGCTCCGGATGAAGGCCGAACGGAGTTCTGTTTCACCGCCCAACCCAACAGCTCTGCTTCGAGGGGCGATAAAGTTCCGTCAATGTCTATGCACTCCAGCTCCGAGCCTTGCACTCGGGTGACAACCACGCATTTGTCGGGTGTTTGAAGGATTTGCCCGGCTTCGGGGTGTTTCTTTCCGCCTTGCCGCACCCACTCCGCTTCCGTGAGAACTTTGGTAACGACGGACGTATTTAGAAGTTGCCCTAATTGCTGCAGCCTGGTTTTATTCATCGTTGAAGCCCCTTGTCGGCGAGATTGCGATATATGCGTCATTGTACCACAATTGCCGCATTTAAGGGGACATTCAGCGCAGTGCAAGCAGGACGACGATGGATAACAGCGATAACACGGCGGCGATGAGATACAGGAAGGAAACCGTCTGCACCTGCGTCAGCCCCCACCTCATCAAACTATGATGAGTATGCAGATTGTCCGCCCGATGCAACCCTTTGCCTTCGATCAGCCTTCGCGAAAAAACAAATATCGTATCCAAGATTGGAACCCCGAGCGCAAGCATCGGCACGGACAGCGATAGAAGCGTGGCGCCCTTCAACGTTCCTTCGATCGCCGTAACTGCGAGCGTGTATCCCAGGAATGTCGCCCCCGCATCTCCCATGAAGATTCGAGCCGGGTAGAAATTATAAGCGAGGAAAGCCAGGCATGACCCTGCCAGCGCTACCGCGACTAATGCAGTCCCCGCATGAGCGGACAGAAGCGAAGCTACAAACAGCGTCAAAGACGAGATCACGCACACGCCGGAAGCCAATCCATCGATCCCGTCGATAAAGTTTAGCATGTTGATCAAGGCGAATATCCACAGAATCGTGAAAAGTGCGGACGCGAAAGGGGAAAACAAAATCATTGCGGACGATGATGGCGAAGAGATGCCTTGAATCGCGATGCCTTGCCAGACCGGAATGCAAGCAACTCCGATGTAGGCGATCAGGCGTGGCCACACTGGAAATTCGCGCCCTTTGGCTTTGAAGCCGTCGTCGACCAAGCCGATCGCGACCAGCACCAAGCCGCCGACGAGCAAAGCTTGGAACAACGGAGAACGACCGCCCATGAACAACCAGGTAACAGTCATCGCCCCGACGAATATGACGACTCCGCCGGATAGCGGGACGGCCTTCTCATGAATCTTCCGTTTGGAAGGACGGTCGACGAAGCCGAATCGAATCGCCAGTCGGCGCGAGAGCGGAACGAGTATCATCACGATCAAAAAAGATAACGCCAGCGCATACAGATAATTCATCGGCGGTCCTCCCACCATCGGTATGCACTCAATTTTCCCCCGAGCTAAGTGCTTCTATCCGTTGCTGCGAATATCCATCCCTAACGAAACCCGTTCCGCTTCAGCGCTTTCTCTTGAAGCGCAATGGCTCGTTCGACGCCGAGCGCGCGAAGGTCCGCGACGCAATCGTCGTAGCTGTCCAACGGTTCAATGCCGAGGATGATCTTCAGCGACATCTCTTCGACCAACGTTTCGACGTCTTGCATTATCGCCGACAACTCGGCGCTTTCCCACTCTTCCATAGGCACCCGGGGGAGCATATGCAGGCGGGCGTCGGTTCCGGACCACAGCTCCACTGCCCGCTTCTGTTCCGGAAGATTATAATACTGCTCTACATACCGGACGTCCTGGACGAAGGGCCCGAAATAACTGGCGCGGGTGTACATCGCCAGCGCTTGCGAAGGAGCCAGCTTATCGGAATTGTTCAGAATGAGATCGGTGTAGGTCGGATAACCGTCTTTTATCATATAACTCTGGCCCTCGATCCCGAAGTTGAACAAGAGATGCCCTTCTTCGCTATAACCGTAATCGAGCATCCTGGCTGCGGCTTCCACGTTGGGGCTTTTCGCGGAAATCGCGACTCCCCCGGTTCCGACATAGTCGAAGCTGCGCTGTCCGAACTTCGGACGTTCGCCCTTTTTCAGGACCGGATATGGAGCAGGCGCGAGTCTCGCATTCGGTTCTTTCGTCTGCAAGAATGGCTGCCATGTGCCGATTCCCGCCCCCGCGTTCCAGACGCTGGCTCCGCTCCTGCCCGTGAGGATACTGGCATCCATCGTCTTCGTATCCACGGTCGCGATATTTCGATCAATCAGCCCCTCGGAGTACCACTGTCTGAACAAGCCCAGGAATGACTTATAGCCCGGTTCCAGTGCACCGTATTTTACGCGGCCTTCGTCTTGGTAAAATCCGATCGAGACGCCGAATGCGCCTACGAATGCCCCGCCTCCCAATCCGAATAGCGGCTGGGGAACACCCAGGAACGTCAGCGGCGCGTCGACGCCTTTCCGCTCCTTAAACGCTTTAAGAACCGTATGCCATTCATCGATCGTCTCCGGTACGGGAAGGCCGAGTTCGTCCAGCCAGTCCTGGCGGAGTATTGGCCCTTGGTACGTCAGCAATTTATCGTCGCCCCGGATAAAAGGGAATACGTAATAATTCCCAGAGCCGGTCTTGACCTGTTTGTCGATTTCCGGGTGCTCCCGCAAATACCGGCTTAAATTCGGGGCGTAGCGTTCGATGACTTCGTTCAGCCGCAATATATAACCGTCGGCGATCGCTTTGTCCGGCCCGCCGGGAAAAGTATCCCACTCGAACTCCATCATGTCGGGCAATTCGCCGGAAGCCAGCAATACGTTCAACGTTTCCCGCCCCTGATTCGCCGGAGGCTGAATGAATTTCAATTCCGTCCCCGTTTTTCTCTGCCATTCCCGGAAGAAAGGCACTTGCTGAAAATGTGGCACGATGCTTGCAGCGTTACCATTTAACTCTGCCCAGTATGTCAGCTTTTTCCCGCCACTGGCTTCCGGTGCCTGCGTTCCGGGCGCGAAGGCGTCGGAACCGACCACCCCCTCGTTGGAACTGGAACAAGAACCGAGCAGCAGCAAGAAGACGGCAACGATGATCAGCCGCTGGGCGGATACCGTCCGTATGGTTATTCCCCTCATGACAGACTCCTTCCAAGATGAATCGTACTTGTTCTAGCGATCAGCCCATCTCCTTGAATTTGCCCGGCGTAATCCCCTCGTATTTCTTGAAGACGCGAATGAAAGTCGCGGCTTCGTTGTAGCCGACCCTCTTGGCGATATCCGAGATCGGATCGCGGGAGCTCCGGATGATTCGTTTCGCCCGATCGATTCGGAATTTATTGATGTAATCCAGCAGACCTTCGCCGGTCTCGTTCCGGAACAGCTTGGACAAATAGCTTCCCTTCAATTCGAAGCGTTCGCCTAGTGAATTCACGCTCAGGTTCGCGTCGTCGTAATATTCCTCGATATGACGAATGACGCTTTCGGCAAGATGCCGTAGGGATTCGGCGCGCTCTTGCGAGACGTTGCTTTCCCGCTTGGCCGCGGCGAACGCGCATACTTCTTTGAGCAGAACGATCAATTCATGCCGCATTTCCTGGATCGTATCGCAGGCGATAATTCTATCCATCCAAAGCGGGTTTCCTCCAAACACGCTGCTCTCCCCGTCCCCAATCTCGTTGATCGATTTCACCATCGTTCCCGCGAGATTAAAAATCAGGCATTTGGCGAGCGTCAGCGTCACGACCGGTTTATTGAAGTTCCGCTCCATGATATCGTTCATCGCCCGGGAAGCTTCGGCGAAATCGCCGGCTTTGATCCAATTAATGACTTGTTGCTCCAATTGAAGTGGATAGTAATAACCGAAGTGCAAATCCCCGTCGTTGTCGATGCGGATGTCTTCGTACGTAATGATCTCTTGCTTGCCGAGAACCATTTTGTACTCCATGGCGTCCACCGCTTCCCGGTAAGCCTCGGCGACTCCAGCGAACGATTCGTGAACGCCTCCGATCGAGATCGTCAGGTCCAGTCGGAACTGCTGCAGGAAACGCTGGGCTTCCGATGCGATCGAGCGGAGATCCTCCATGTATCCGGACAGGGAGCCGCTCGCAAGGTTCACCAGGCAAACCGGCATATCGTCGATCTCCGCCACGTAACCGGCATGCTGACGGCGTTCCGTTAATTCTTCCACGACATTCGTAATGATGAATTGGGCAAGCTTCCTCCGCTCGGCCTCGTCGCTCCCCGGCAAGATCGAGGAAAGGTTGCCGTCGTTCTCCACGACGAACAGAATGACCGCGAATCGATCGGAAATCAGCTTCATGTCGAACGACTTGAATACTTCGCCATAAGGAACGAGAGGATCCGTCCTTCCTTTCAATAGGCGGTTCAACATGTTGGAGCGCAGCGTGTGCTGATGCAGTTGAAGCTGCAAAGCCATTCGCTCTTTCTCGTTCCACGTCTGGGAGATGGCCCTTTGAATAAAGTTAAGCTCGTTGCCGTCGGTCCGGTATCCGCCCGAGCCTTTGTCCGAGAGCGATTGGACGAGCTGTTGAATCGGCGAGTAGTTTCTTCGCACGAAAAACCAAGTCAGCACCATCGCCCCGATCATACTGATCGCGATACTGGCATACGTAAATCTGCGGACGTATTCAGCCTTCTCCCAGAAGACGTTGCTCGGAATGACCAACGCATATTTCAGATCGGAGACGGATGAAGAGATCGTAAACAACTCGAAATCATCCGCCTCCATCGTCCCTCCGTCGGACAAACTGCGGATCACCCGCTCCCGATCGAAAGAATCCGGCAAATTCGATAACAACACTTCGTTGTCTTTGGTCAGAACCAGCACCTGTCCCCCGCTGAATCCGGATATGCTTTCGATCGCCTCCTGGAAGCGCGATAGATCCGCCATGACGACTACCGTCCCCGTCTCCCTACCGTTTAGGTCCTTAGGCAAATGCGTTAAGTAGGCGATGGAGGTTTTCGGAGCTAGCGCATCCTTATGAGGAAGCAGTAGAAAACTGTTGCTGGGCGTGTTCCGAAGTGTGCCGATCCACTGGTCGTAGCTGATTTCTCCCGTGGCATGGATCGTATTGTAAGCGATTTCTTTTCCGCGCACATTACCAGACCTGAGCACTCCGCCCTCCTGCTCCCATATCACGTAAAATTCGTCGATGGAAGCGTACGAGGTTTGGTAGGTCAACAATTCCTTCACCAACTGGTAAGCCGTGTACTGGGCGTCACCGGACGTTTTCGTAGAATACATCAGGTTTTGCAGCTTGGTATTCCAAGTAATCTCGGTATTCAGTCTCTTCATGAGATCGATTTGAGTATCAATCGTGTACCGCGCCTGCTTTAACAGGGAGTCGTTGGCGCGATGAATTTCGCTCCGCAGCGCGTCGCTGGACTGCGAATAAATAATCAGGCTGATCGCCCATGGCACGAACAGGACGACGCTATAGGACACGATCCAGGTGAACAAGACGCTTTTGCGTTTCCGCCATAGATTTTTCAATCGGATCTCCTCGCCTCCCTTGTTGCTCCCTATTATATCTTTCCGCCCGGCCATTGGACATATTGAAAAAGTTTAATCCGATTGACGATACGTCCACGCCGAAAAGCCCGGACGATCGAATCGTCCGGACCGGAGCATTGCAGGGCCGTGTCCGTTTCCTCAGAAAACGCGATGAACCCACCCGTTCAACTTGGCGACGGCTTCCACGAAGAAATAGTCGCCGTAGATCAATGACACGTCGACGTTCTGTCCGACGGGCCGATGGCCTGTGCCGTGACGAAGAATCGCTTCGTGCCCTTCGTTGTCCCATGTTCCGCATATCCGGTCCAACGACCGCAGCAGACGTTCGGCGCCACCGATGTACACCCTGGCCTCCTTCTCCGGTAATAGAGACGCAAGTTCGATCAAACCCGACGCCGCGATCGCCCCCGCCGAGCTGTCTCTCGGTTCTGCCTCCGGCACGGCTTCGAGACGGAAGTCCCAATACGGGACGCCGTCATCCGGCAGATGTGCAAGGAAAAAATGCGCGACGCGACGCGACGCATGAAGATATGCTTCGTTGCGCGTATATCGGTATGCGTTCGCCATTCCGTACAGAGCCCATGCAGCTCCCCGGCTCCAAGCGGAATCCGGCGCCGCGCCCTGCCCGCCTAGCGAGCCTTCATATTCTCCGGTCTGCGGATCGAACACGACGATATGATTCACGGAACCGTCTTCCCGAATAAATCGCTCGACGACCGTATCGGCATGCGACCTCGCGATATGCGCGAATCGCGGGTCCCCGCTTTGTTGAGCAGCCCAGAACAGGAGTGACAAGTTCATAGCCGTATCCACGATCGACCAGCCCCGTTGATGCTCGCCGTTCCAGGCGCGCAGGAAACCGCCGGCCCGATTGTACCTTCCCGCCAAGAAGTTCGCGGCGAACAGACCTCGGCGCATAGCGTTCTCGTCGTCGGTCAGACTATGCTTGATCACCGCCGTCGGCAGAAAATGAAAGCCGACATCGTGGTCGAAATGGTTCGGCTCCAGCATGAACCGCTCCATCCTCTCGTCCCAGGGCCAAGCAGCCTCCTTATAGCGAGAATCCCCGGTCATGTCGTGCGCGATCCATAGGATGCCCGGCCAGAAGCCGGAAGTCCACCAGTCGATCCGGGTATTGTCGTATTTGCCGTCGGCTCCGGCGACGTGTGGCGTTTTGTCTCCGATCAGACCGATCATCCGGTCGATCTTCGGTACGATCCTCCCCCAAACTTTTTGAGCGTCGAATTCCTCTTTTATTCGATTCATCCTCGTTCTCCTCTCGGCGATGTTAGCCTTTCAAAGATCCGATCATAACGCCTTTAACGAAAAATCGCTGCACAAACGGGTATATGAACAAGATCGGTGCCGTTGCGACGACGATGGTCGCGTATTTAATCGTCTCCCCGAGTTGGAAGCGGTCGCCTGCATCAGCCCCCGCAGACAAGCTGTCCGTTGAGTTCGCGATTAGAATTTCTCTTAGAATGAGCTGCAGCGGATACAATTCCCGAGTTCTGATAAACACCGACGCATAGAACCAGCCGTTCCATTTGTCGACGGCATAATAGAGGATCATGACCGCGATAACCGGCATGGAAAGAGGCAGAACGATGCGCAGCAGAATCGTCGCATGATTGGCGCCATCGATCTTGGCAGACTCCTCCAGACTGTCGGGAATGCCCATGAACGAGGTGCGCATAATGATCAGGTTAAAGGTACTGACCGCAAAGGGAATAATTGTTGACCAGAGCGAATCAAGCAGTCCAACGCCTTTGACGATCAAATAAATCGGAATAAGTCCGCCAGAAAAAAACATCGTAAAAACGATAAAGACCATAATGGCGTTATTCCATAACACGTTTTTGCGTGACAACACGTACGCTCCCAGCGCGGTCATGATCAGATTAACGGTCACGCCCGCCGTAACGATGAAGAACGTATTGCGGTAGCCGAGCAGAATACCCGAATTTCGCAGCACGCTCTCGTAGGCTCCAAGATCGAAGCCGAGAGGCCGCCATAGAAAGCCTTTGTGCGTAATAAACTCACCGGATACGCTGAAAGAGGCGAACAGAACGTAGAGCAGCGGATATAAGGTGACGACGATCATAACGACAAGTATCGAGTAGATGATAAATTCAAACAGACGGTCCGCGATTCCTTTATCCCGTTTCATAGGTTCACCTCACCATAGGCTGCTATTGTTGACCCGACGGCTGATCCAGTTAGCCGTTATCAGCAATGCGAGATTAATGACCGAATTGAACAATCCGACAGCAGAGCTGTAGCTCCATCCGAACTCCAGCAATCCTTTCCGGTAGACGAAAGACGAGATGACGTCCGCCGTTTCGTAAGTTACCGGATTGTACAGCAAAATGATTTTCTCGAATCCGACGTTCATCAGATTGCCCATCCGCAGAATGAGCATGATCGCGATCGTCGGCAGAATTCCCGGCAGCGTAATGTAGAGCATTTGTTTGAACCGACTTGCGCCGTCGATTCGCGCCGCTTCGTATTGCTCCATGTCGATGCTCATCAGCGCGGCAATATAGATAATGGATTCCCATCCCACTCGTTGCCAGATTTCGGACAAAACATAGATCGGACGAAATAGTTCGGGCTTCTGCAGCATCGCTTGCCCGTCGTATCCGAAAAGCATGAACAAACGATTAATGACGCCATCCGAATTCGTAAAATCGGTAATAATGCCGCAGATCACGACTAGCGAAATAAAATACGGCATGTACGTAATGGTCTGAGCTGTGCGTTTGAACGCTTTGCTCCGAACCTCGTTGATGAGCAAGGCGAGGAGGATCGGGGCGGGAAATTCGAACAGCAGCGTATACAAGCTGATGAGGATTGTATTTTTCAGAATACGTAAGAAGTAGTAGCTGTTAAAAAAATCGTAAAAGTGCTTCAACCCGGCCCAATCGCTGCCCAGGATTCCTTTTACCGGAGAATAGTTCTTGAATGCGATCACCGCGCCGTACATCGGTGCGTAGTGAAATACCACATAATAAACAAGTACCGGAATGATCATCAAATACAAATACTTGTTGATCGCAAAATCCCGAGCGAACCGATTCGTTCTCTTCGGGTCTCCGGCCGGCCGTGCCATTCCCGGCTCGATTCGCGCGTTCGCCATATCGGGCGATTCTCCCCTCGATCGGATGAAGGAGGGACGGCCCGGCCGTCCCCGCCTTCCGTTATTTGCGATTTACCGGCTGTTGTAACGATCCAAAGCGGCCTTCTGGATCTCGATTGCCCGATCCAGCTTTAACGACTTCATTTTCTCGACGTAGTTATCGAACTTGTCGACGGATTCCGTTCCGAGAATGATCTTGAGCGTCATCTCGTCAACCAACGTATTGATATCGTTCATGATCGTCGCATATTCGGAGCTTTCTTCTGGCGTCGGAGTTATCGGAGGCAGCGCGTATTTCGCCACGTCCGTCTTCTGCCAGATCCCGATCGCTTCTCTCTGCGTTTGCAATGCGAAAAATTGCTCCGCATATCGCTTATCTTGAATGAATGGTCCGTTGTAGCTGCCGCGAATGTACATCGACATCGCCTGCGCGGGCGCCAGTTTATCCGGGTTTTTCATCAACAGATCCGTATATTTCGGAGATCCATCTACCATGTTGTAGCTGACGCCTTCGGTTCCGAAGTTAAAGAACATCCGGCCTTCCTCGCTATAACCGTAATCGAGCAATTTTACGGCCAATCCCGGATCTTTCGCAGCCGTTGTGACCGCAACGATCCCTCCGCTGGAATACGCGTTGTCCTTTTGGCCGAATTTCGGGGTCTCCCCTTTGTTCAGAACCGGATAGGGAGCCGCGACCAATACCGCATTCGCGGAATTGCTCTCGACAAGCGGCTGCCATCTTCCGATACCGCCTCCCGCGTTTCCTACCGATACGCCGGTCTGGCCGGAAGCCCAATTGCCGTCGACGGACTTGGCGTCCGATGTGGCAATGTTCTTGTCCAGGAGCCCTTCTTTATACCATTGCTGGAACAGGCGCAGATATTCTTTGAATCCCGCCTCTGCCGGTCCGTATTTAATGGCTCCGTCTTCCTGGTAGAACCCGCGAGTGACTCCGAATGCTCCGAGGAATGCCCCGTTGCCGGAATCGTTAAAGAAGCGAGGCTTGCTGTTAACTGCGAACGGAGCGGAAGCTCCCTTCTTTTCTTTAAATGCGCGCAGCGTATCCGTCCACTCATCGATCGTCACCGGTACTGGCAGGCCCAGATCGTCAAGCCAGTCTTTACGGATGATCGGTCCCTGGAATACCCGCAGATATTCATCCCCGCGTATGAACGGGAACGCGTAGTAGCTGCCATTGTCCGTCTTCACCATTTTGTCGATGTCGGGATTGTCTTGGAGGAATTTTTTTAGGTTCGGAGCGTATTGATCGATCAAATCGTTGAGCTTCAAAATATAACCGTCCGCGATGGCCTTCTCCGGTCCGCCGGGGTAGTCGTTCAAGAAGTTGTACTCGATCATATCCGGCAAATTCCCGGAGGCGAGCAGGATGTTCAGCGATTCCTTCGCCTGTCCGGCGGGAGGAGCCGTGAATTTGAGCTTAACCCCCGTTACCTTCTGCCATTCTTGAAAAAACGGAACTTCATCGTGCGTCGCTTTTACGCCTACCAGGTTGCCTGTAATTTCTCCCCAATAGCTCAGCGTCCTATCCGTCTTGATTGGATAGACGTTACCCTCTTCCTGATTCTGCGTGCCTTCCGTCGTCGCGGATGGGCTATTCGCAGCCGCAGATGGCGTGCTTTCCCCTTTGTTTGCTTTGTCGTCTTTAGATGAACAAGCGATTAACAGCGTGCCGATCATCACAAGGGTAAGGACAGCGATGAACAGTCTTTTCATTTCCCAACCTCCGCCAGTCGAATAGTGAGATGCATCTCGCTTACAGACTAGCGGAACGGTTGGAGTCTTCGATATAGGCTAAATCTCGAATCGGATGGCGAATTCCGCTCAGAGAGATGACGATTTCTCAAAATCAATGGTCAAAATCGCAAAAAAGCCGCCGGATGATTCCAGCAGCTTTGAAGGTGACACCACATATTCAGCAAAATGATCCCCCCCGCCTATACAAAATAGTTGCAGAAAGTGCAGCTATTCCAGTAAATTTTTGCTCCGATCGGGTAATAGTTGTATAACGTACAATTAATCACGAGGTTCGCGCTTCTTGGGACGTGTCTAGGGCAAATTAGTTGTATATTTTGCAACTAGTCTTCCTTTAATTGCTGTAGGTTACACGAATAGTTGCACTTTTTACAATTAAATAAAGGGGGTTGTTCGTAGTAGGTAGCGGATAAAACAAAAAAACGAACGAATAATCGTTCGCTTGTCGTTTGAAAAACTGGTGAGCCATGAAGGACTCGAACCTTCGACACCCTGATTAAAAGTCAGGTGCTCTACCAACTGAGCTAATGGCTCGCATTGCGTGATCCCCGAAAAGTCATCGGACGCCTTGCTTCGCTTTATAGGGAATAAATGGTGGAGGGTGATGGATTCGAACCACCGAACCCGAAGGAAGAGATTTACAGTCTCCCGCGTTTGGCCACTTCGCTAACCCTCCATGATTACACGCCGGTAGCTTGCGCATCTATTGGATGGCTTATACCGGATAAAACAATGGTGGCTCGAGACGGAATCGAACCGCCGACACGAGGATTTTCAGTCCTCTGCTCTACCAGCTGAGCTATCGAGCCTTACGTACTCCCTGCATGGGGATAAAGATGGCGGAGCCGACGGGATTCGAACCCGCGGTCTCCTGCGTGACAGGCAGGCATGTTAGGCCTCTACACCACGGCTCCGCGATAAAAATAGGTATGGTGGAGGCTGAGGGGATCGAACCCCCGACCCTCTGCTTGTAAGGCAGATGCTCTCCCAGCTGAGCTAAGCCTCCATGGGAATATAGTTGGTAGCGGCGAAGGGACTTGAACCCCTGACCCTCCGGGTATGAACCGAATGCTCTAGCCAGCTGAGCTACGCCGCCACATGGTAAGCGATTCGGCACAGTACTTGAACCGATACGCTATATCAAGGCTTATGCCTTGAAAACCGGATACGAAACAAAAGTTTAGAGCGAAAGAAAGGTGAAGTATCATTTGTCTTACCAGGCCAACCTGTTAGGATAAGCCCTCGACCGATTAGTACTCGTCAGCTCCACACGTTACCGCGCTTCCACCCCGAGCCTATCAACCTGGTGTTCTTCCAGGGGTCTTACGAATTGGGAAATCTC
>NZ_VNJJ01000008.1 GCF_007786475.1 Cohnella terricola
TGGAAGAACACCAGGTTGATAGGCTCGGGGTGGAAGCGCGGCAACGTGTGGAGCTGACGAGTACTAATCGGTCGAGGGCTTATCCTAACAGGTTGGCCTAGTAACACAATGATACTTCACCTTTCTTTCGCTCCACACTTTTGTTTCGTATCCGGTTTTCAAGGCGCAAGTCCTTGAAATGAATGATCTGGTCTGGTGATGACGGCGGAGGGGTTCCACGCGTACCCATCCCGAACACGACCGTTAAGCCCTCCAGCGCCAATGGTACTTGGACCGCAGGGTCCTGGGAGAGTAGGACGTCGCCAGGCTGGATCACAAGTTTTGCTTACATTCCCTGATAGCTCAGTTGGTAGAGCACTCGACTGTTAATCGAGTTGTCACAGGTTCGAGTCCTGTTCGGGGAGCCATTTGGAGAGGTGTCCGAGTTGGTCGAAGGAGCACGATTGGAAATCGTGTAGGCGTCTAAAGCGTCTCGAGGGTTCGAATCCCTCTCTCTCCGCCATAGTTCCCTAGTAAGCAAGGCCCCTTGGTCAAGCGGTTAAGACACCTCCCTTTCACGGAGGTAACAGGGGTTCGAATCCCCTAGGGGTCACCAACTTCATAACGAAGTGTTTCCAGAAATTGAGGGTTGCAATACATAAGCGATATGAGTTATGATAAGAAATGTCGCTTTGATAGCAACTAACTCAACAACGACGCGGGGTGGAGCAGCCCGGTAGCTCGTCGGGCTCATAACCCGAAGGCCGCAGGTTCAAATCCTGCCCCCGCAACCAAACATTCATCTCGGCTCTTTACCGAGTATAACGCGGAGCCGTGGTGTAGAGGCCTAACATGCCTGCCTGTCACGCAGGAGACCGCGGGTTCGAATCCCGTCGGCTCCGCCACTCTATCCCCAAAAAGTGACGAAAACCTTCGAAGTTAATTCCGATTACTTTTCGGGGGCCCCGGACACAGGGGTGTCAGTAAGGCTCGATAGCTCAGCTGGTAGAGCAGAGGACTGAAAATCCTCGTGTCGGCGGTTCGATTCCGTCTCGAGCCACCATCAAGACAATTATAAAGTACGCCGACTTAGCTCAATTGGTAGAGCAACTGACTTGTAATCAGTAGGTTGGGGGTTCAAGTCCTCTAGTCGGCACCATTTCAGTACTCCTGATCGTGGAGGATTAGCGAAGTGGCCAAACGCGGGAGACTGTAAATCTCTTCCTTCGGGTTCGGTGGTTCAAATCCATCATCCTCCACCAGTTTTCTACTCGATATAGGGGCATAGTTTAAGGGTAGAACAGCGGTCTCCAAAACCGTTAGTGTGGGTTCAATTCCTGCTGCCCCTGCCAAACAGTTTTACAATGCGATCGTGGCGGTCGTGGCGAAGTGGTTAACGCATCGGTTTGTGGATCCGACATTCGGGGGTTCAATTCCCCTCGTCCGCCCCATTTTTTCAACAAGAAAGTTTGTTGGGGATTAGCCAAGCGGTAAGGCAACGGACTTTGACTCCGTCACTCCAAGGTTCGAATCCTTGATCCCCAGCCATTTTCATGCGGAAATAGCTCAGTGGTAGAGCATCTCGTTGCCAACGAGAAGGTCGCGGGTTCGAGCCCCGTTTTCCGCTCCATCTATATCTTGACTGTGGCGCCATAGCCAAGTGGTAAGGCAGAGCTCTGCAAAAGCTTTACCCCCAGTTCGAGTCTGGGTGGCGCCTCCAAAAACCTTGCAATATGCGCCCTTAGCTCAGCTGGATAGAGCGTTTGACTACGAATCAAAAGGCCAGGAGTTCGAATCTCTTAGGGCGCGCCAGTAAGATAAATTGAATATGCCGGTGTGGCGGAATGGCAGACGCGTTCGACTCAAAATCGAATGGGAGACCCCCGTGGAGGTTCGAGTCCTCTCACCGGTACCACTTAAACACAATGGTTCATTAGAGAAGTCTCTAATGGGCTTTTTTATATTTTGTAATTGCAAATCGGAGTTGAATCGCTTATTATGGATAACATAGGTCTACAATAAAGCTTATTTTGAGAAGGAGGGGAAAACATGCAGTTCTCCAAAAGCACGGATTATGCGCTGCACGCCTTGATTCATCTTGGACACTCGGAGCGTTGCAACAACGTCGGAATCAAGGAATTATCCGGGGCACTTGGTGTTTCCGAAAGTTACTTATCCAAAATCATGTCCAAGCTGAGGCAGGATGGAATCGTACGTGCTGTGCCAGGGGTGAAAGGCGGTTACGAGCTTGCACGGCCTGCGGATCAGATTACGTTTCTTGATGTGATTCAAGTAATTGAAGGAAGACAGCAGCTATTCGAATGCTCGAATTCGAGTTCGCGGCAGCATCTGTTGTTAGCGGAAGAGGGGGCTGCACAAGGAGATCAGGAACGTCCGGGAAAAAACGAATGTTTGGTTGAGAAAGTGATGAACGGCGCGGAACAGCATCTGTATCAATACTTGCGGGAACATACGGTTCAGTCGATATTGAATGAGGCGTTTAAGCGTTGCAAGCATGAGGCAAACAAGAAGTAATACACTTCTTGCGCTACAATTATGGATATCATAGATCTATGGAGTTATCACTGGAGGGATTGACGATGAGAATTGATGTTTGGTCGGATTTTGGATGTCCCTTTTGCGTGATAGGCAAAAGAAAACTTGAGAATGCACTGAGCATGTTTACGATGAAGGATAAAGTAGAAGTTGTATATCGCAGTTATCAACTCGATCCTAATGCAGCGAACAGAACGCTTAGTAACGAACAACTTGCTCGGGAAAAGGGAATGAATGTCGAGCAATTAAAAGCCAAGCAAGATCAAGTAGCCAATATGATTAAAAAAGAAGCCGGGCTCGATGTCAGTTATGATCAAGTAGTTATTGCTAATACTTTTGATGTTCATCGTTTGGTTCATTTTGCTGCTAAAGTGGGAAAAGGAGCGGAGTTAACAGATCGCCTTTTTCGCGCTTACCTTTCGCAAAGCATGAATATCGCCGACCGCAACGTACTTGTATCCTTGGGCAGCGAGGCAGGGCTGAATGAACAGGATGTAGCGGAAATGCTTAAATCTGATGCGTATAAAGATTCGGTTAATGATGACCTCGCCGAGGCAAGAGAGTTGAATATTGCAAGCGTCCCGACCTTCGTGTTCAATAACAAATACATGATTTCAGGTGCTCAGTCCGAGGAAGTTTTTTTAAGTGCTCTGAACTCGATCTGGGATGAAGAAAACAAGTTACAAAAAATAGAATTTCAAAATCAATCACAAGATGATGGTAGCTGCACTGACGGGGTTTGCAATGTTTAATTTAGTTAGCCAGCAGCTATTCGAGTGCTCGAAATCGAGTTCGCGGCAGCATCGGTTGTTAGCGGAAGAGGGGCTACACTTCTTGCGCTTTAATTATGGATATCATAGATCTATGGAGGTGCATATCAACAATGGAAAAACAACTTTTTGATGTGGTCATTATTGGCGGCGGTCCGGCTGGGTTGAACGCTGCCCTGGTGCTTGGGAGAGCAAGGAAAAAGGTGGCGGTGATTGATGAAGGCCGTCCGCGCAATGCGGTAACTCGCGAGGTTCATGGGTTTCTTACCCGCGACGGGATCAGCCCGAGAGAGTTTCGGCGAATTGCGAAGGAAGAGATAAGCGGCTATCCCTCCGTATCGTTCGTACCGGATACGGCGGTATCGATCGCAGGAACAGACGGCCGGTTTCAGATTGAGACAGAGCAAGGACAAACGATTGCGAGCAAAAAAGTATTGTTTGCCGTCGGCATGAAGGATAGGCCGCTCGACATTCAGGGACTGGCGGAGGTATATGGGAAAAGCGCCTTTGTCTGCCCGTATTGCGACGGCTGGGAGTTAAGGGATCAGCCGCTTGTCATCATCAATAAAGGCGCTGAGCTAATGCATTTCGCTCCGGTCATATCCGGATGGACAAACCGTTTTACCGTCTGCACGAATGGCCCCGATGAACTGACGGATTCCCAGCGTGAAGAGCTTCGGCGGAATCAAGTGCCTCTGTTCGACTCGCCGATCAGGCAGATCGACTCTAGCGACGGAATCGTTCGGCAAGTCGTTCTTGAAGACGGAACGATCATTCCAGCCAGGGGGATCTTTTTCAAACCGGAACTGGTCACGGGATCGGACTTACCGCGAACGCTCGGCTGCCAGCTTACGGAATGGGGGACGGTCGTCGTCGATGAATTCGGGAAAACGAACGTTCCGGGCGTCTATAGCGCCGGAGATGCGGCATCGCGAATGCATCAGGCCATAGCTGCGGCTTCGGCGGGCGCATTTGTCGCCGTGGTCATCAACAATCAACTAAACACAGAGGCTTGGGGGAGAAACGGATGAGTCGTGTAAGCGATATGAAACGCGGTCCGATCATGTTTGCCCTGATTATCGGCATGTTCGTCGCCGCTTTGAACGAAACGTTAATGGGCAATGCCCTACCCGAATTGATGAAATCATTTGACGTTTCTGCGGCAACGGCCCAGTGGCTTTCCACCGCCTACATGCTTGTCGTTGGCGTGCTTGTACCGGTGACGGCCATTCTGCAACAATGGTTTACGACTCGGCAAATTTTCCTGTCGGCGATGAGTCTGTTCTTCATCGGTACGGTCACTTCGGCGGTGTCGCCGGAATTCGGCGTGCTGCTGGTCGGACGGATTATTCAGGCGATCGGAACCGGCATGCTGCTGCCGCTGGTCATGAACGTCATCATGACCATTTATCCGCCGGAAAAGCGGGGAGGAGCAATGGGAATGTTAGGGCTTGTCGTCATGTTCGCGCCGGCGATTGGCCCGACGATATCGGGTTTAATCGTTGACGGGCTTTCGTGGCGTTGGCTGTTTTACCTTGTCATACCGTTTGCGCTGCTCTCCATTATTATAGGAGCCGCTGTCTTGAAAAATGTGTCGGAAGTCACCAAACCGAAAGTAGACTTCTTATCCATCGTGTTGTCGACGATCGGCTTTGGCGGAATCGTCTATGGGTTCAGCAGTGCCGGCGAACGCGGTTGGTCGGAGCCGGCAGTCATCTGGACTATCGTAGCGGGCGGGGTTTCCTTGATGCTGTTCGTCTGGAGGCAGCTATTGTTAAAGCAGCCTGTCATGGATTTACGGGCGTTTCGGTATCCGACATTTGCGCTTGTCGCGGTGCTGCTGTTTGTGCTCATGATGACATTTTTCTCATCGGCCATCATGCTTCCGATGTTTATGCAAGGCGTGCTCTTGGTAACGGCATTCAAGTCCGGTTTGATTCTCCTTCCCGGCGGGATTGTGAACGGGTTCATGGCCCCGATCTCAGGCAAGCTATTTGACAAGTTTGGGCCTCGCGTTCTGGTCATTCCAGGTCTGATCATTGCCGTCATCTCGTTGTGGCAATTCACCCGATTCAACGAGGGGACGAGTACCGGCTTCCTCGTCGCCGTTCACATCGCGCTGATGATCGGCATCGCGCTAGTCATGATGCCCGCACAGACAGCTGGGCTCAACCAGCTGCCAAGCCATCTGCACCCACACGGGACAGCAATCTTGAACACGTTGCAGCAAGTGTCCGGCGCAATCGGTACTGCCCTATACATCAGTATTATGTCGGGCGGACAGAAGCATTACTTGAGCGGAGCGAGCGATCCTCAGGCTCCGGCGGAAATCGCCAAAGGACTCGCAGCCGGGATCAACAACGCATTCTGGTTCGGCGTCATCATCGCGCTTGTAGCGCTCGTACTCGGTCTCTTTCTACGTAAAGGGAAATCGCCGGAGCATGAAAAACAGGCGGCAGGGTGAATCAGGATATTCCTTTAGGGGGAACCATAAATCATAAGGAATGGTGGGGAATACTCATGAACGATTTTTTTAATGCGGCCTTATGGGAAAAGGCGTGGAAAGACGAGTCCGATTTAAAAATCGGCAGGATGAAGAAAAATGGAATCGATCCTGCCAGATCTTTCGACCATAAGGCTAAGACCTTCAACGAACAATCGTTTAGCGAAGAGGGAAGAAAACGAACTAAACGAATCATGAATTGGCTGGAAGGACAGGGCGTGCAATTCGAGAACAGCTCCATTTTGGATATCGGCGCCGCATCGGGCGTGTTCTCGGTACCGTTCGCGGAGCGAGGGGCTCGTGTAACCGCCGTAGAGACTTCTCCCCCGCTGATCGAATTGCTGGAAGAAAATATCTCGGAATTCGCCGAAGGCCAGGTGAAAGTTGTACCCGCGCCGTTTGAAGATATCGACGTTGAGGTTAAAGGTTGGAATCAGGCCTTCGATCTCGTCTTTGCCTCGATGAGTCCGGTCGTTCACGATTGGGAGAGCGTGGAGAAGGTGCTCCGGTGCGCCCGCAAGTTCTGCTATATCAGTATGCCGGTTGTTCAAAATGAGCACAGCCTAGTGAAAGAGATTTGGCCGCTCGTCACCGGTGAACCTTACCATTCTAAACCTACGGAAATGGGATATCTGCTGCATCTGCTGTATCTTAAAGGCTATGCATACGAATCGCTGATCACGCAGGAAGGGAAAACGAAGGAGGTCTCCAGAGAAACGGCATTGCAGGAAGCGATGACTTGGCTTGGCCATCACCGACTGCCTGTTGATGAGCGGAATCGGGACATCATTGCCGACTATTTGGAGCAAGCCAATCCGTCCGGCCAAGTCGTCATCCAGGAGGGAGGACGTTATGGCAAAGTACTGATTCGATTGAAAGATCAGAACATGTATACGAGAGAGATTTGAGTCCGGTGGCGGGGCCGCTAGAAGCGGACAGAAACTAACGGTATAATCGTTTTATTGTTAGATTCTCGTATGCGATTGGGAGGCTTATATGTCAACGCTTCAGGAAATCGGAATTTATACGTGCGAATACGTTAATGATGCGGAGAGCGCGTGGCAGCGTATCGCGTCCGCAGATTTAGTGGACGTCGTGACCGGCGACGCCGTCCGGGAGGAAACCAAGGTTAAAGCTTGCTGGGATGACCGTGCCTTGTACGTAAGGTTCGAATGCGTAGACACTTACGCGATCACGCAATTTACGAACCGCAAAGACCCGTTGTGGGAGCAGGACGTCGTGGAGATGTTCATCGACGAAGAGGGCGATTGCAAACGGTACATGGAGCTTGTCGTCAGCCCGAACGTGGTGCTCTGCGATCTGATGATCGACCATCAAGACGACAGCAATCCGCTAAGTTTCAAGACCGATAAAGAGTGGGAAGTGCAAGGCTTCGAACAAACGATCGAGACCGAAGGGGAGCGGCGGATATACACGTTCAAGATTCCGTTCTCGAACTTCGCTAAGGCTCCCGAAGCCGGGACGGAATGGAGAATCAATTTCTTCCGCATCGACGAAGAACCGGACGGAACCCGTCACTATCAGGCATGGTCGCCGACGGGTGCCGTCAACTACCATATCGCTGACCGGTTCGGCAGGCTGGCATTCAGGAAAGCGTAGAAGGCAGGGCCAATACCCTCGCCTTCGGGGATTCCGTGAATACACTAATCCTAACGTATGATTCACGGACGAAGGAGGGTTGAGACATGGCTATTTTTCTTCCGTTTCCTCCTTGGACGATCCCGCAGGGACCGCCATTTATCCCGCCTATTCCGCCGGTTCCCGCCGTTCCTCCCGCGCCGCCTGCTCCACCTGCGCCTCCGCGCGGCCGAGCGAATAGCTCGCGTTAACATCGATTTCTTCTATTGTTTCGATTATCGAATCGGATTAATATAGAAACACAGATCGGAATTATATTTTATTATCTGAAGGGTGATCATGACCGCGATGTCCGTCGTTTCTGAGTTGTTACAGTACAATCGTCAATTCGTCGAGAACAAAGGGTACGAGGAGTACTTGACCGATAAGTATCCCGATAAGCAAATCGCCATACTGACCTGTATGGACACCCGGCTCGTCGAACTTCTGCCTAAAGCGTTAAATCTTCGGAACGGGGACGCTAAAATCATAAAAAACGCCGGAGCGATCCTGACCCAGCCTTTCGGCAGCGCCATGCGCAGCATTCTTATCGCCATCTACGAGATGGGGGTCAAGGAAGTATTCGTGATCGGCCACCATGGCTGCGGCATGACCGGTCTCAATGCGGATGGCATCATCGAGAAGATCAAAGCCCAAGGCATTCCGGATATCGTTCTTGAAACGCTGAACAAGTCCGGAATCAGAATGGAACGATTCCTTAAAGGATTCCAAACGGTCGAAGAGGGAATCATGCAAAGCGTGGAGATCATTCGCAACCATCCCTTGCTGCCCAAGACGATTCCGGTTCACGCCTTCGTCATGCATCCGGATACGGGCGAGATGGAATTGCTGTCGGAAGGCTATGAATATTTGAAGCAACGAGATGGGTAATGAGGAGACGCGGAAAATCCAAAGGCGATCAGCAGACAATGAGTTCTGCCGGCCGCTTTTGGATTTTTTTGCGTTGAGGGTCAAAACTTTTTCGAAAATGGTCAAATCTATTGCTTACGAGGATCGAAACAAAACGATGTAATGAATAGAGTGCTCATTTTATTTTGACTCAGCGAGGTGACTGGATCATGAATCCTGCAAAAAACTACGATGATGCGATTCACAACCAATCTTATGAAGCGCGATATTTAACGAAAAGAATTACGAACGAGAGCATGATTTATGACGCAGGTCGAACGAAAGAATCGCTGAACGGCTATTGGAGCTTCGGCATCGACCAATACGATACTTGCCTTCGGGCGAGATGGTTCGAAGAGAATTACGTGGACAAAGACGGACGTTACAATCCGATGGATTTCAGCTTCGATGAATGGGAGAAGATGCCCGTCCCGTCCTGCTGGAACGTGCAAAAGGAGAAATACTTCCTCTATGAAGGGAGCGCGGTCTACACTCGGACGTTCTTGTATCAAAACCACGGAGAAGAGCGGGTCTATATCAAGTTCGGAGCGGTCAATTACGATGCCAAGGTGTTCCTGAACAAAGAATATTTAGGCTGTCACAAAGGCGGATCTACGCCTTTTTATGTGGAGGTCACCGGGCTGTTGAAGGAACAGAACCGGATTCTCGTCGTGGCTAACAACACGCGCAACAAGGATCACGTCCCGACCGACAACACGGATTGGTTTAATTACGGCGGCATTTACCGCGACGTGGAAATCATTCGCTTGCCGGCAACGTTTATTAAAGATTTCACGATCGCGCTTGTTCCCGACGGCGGCTTTGATAAGATCCGGATCGGGCTAGCGATCGAAGGAGCCGAGAAGAACGGCACGGCCAATCTGAAGATCGGCGGACTCTCGATCGATCATACGGTCGAAATCCGCGATGGCTTGGGATCTGCCGTAATCGAGGTGCGCCCCGAACTATGGAGTCCGGACAATCCGAAACTATACGAAGCAAGCATCGAATTCGGCGAAGACATCATCCGCGAGAAGATCGGCTTTAGGGAAATTCGCGTCGACGGGCAAGAAATCTTACTCAACGGCAAGCCGATCTATCTCAAAGGCATAAGCGCGCATGAAGAAAGCGTGAAGAACGGGAAAGCCGTATCCGATGCCGAGATCGTCGAGAACATCAAGCTGGCGAAAGAAATGAACTGTAACTACATGCGGTTGGCGCATTACCCTCATACGGAACGGGCAGCACAAATCGCGGACGAAATGGGCATTCTTCTGTGGGAAGAGATTCCCGTCTATTGGTCGATTAATTTTCAAAATCAGAAGACGTACCGTGACGCGGAGAATCAACTGACCGAATTGATCCGCCGGGACCGCAACCGGGCGAGCGTCATCGTATGGGCGGTCGGGAACGAAAATCCGGACACGGATGCCCGGGTCGCATTTATGAGCGCGCTGGCGCGCAAGGCCAAAGAGCTCGATCCGACTCGTCTCGTATCCGCGGCGTGCATGCTGGATCATGTTAATCATATGATCGACGATCGGCTCGCGGATGAATTGGATATCATCGGAGCGAATGAATATTACGGTTGGTACCAACCGAATTTCGATAATCTGGTCAAGCTGTTCGAGAACAGCAAGCCGATTAAACCCGTCATTATTACGGAATTCGGAGCAGATGCGAAAGCGGGACATCGAGGCACTGTCGACGAAAAGGGTACGGAGGACTGTCAACACGAGATTTACAGGAAACAAGTCGAGGTCTTCAATCGAATCCCCTACGTGAAAGGTACGAGTCCTTGGATCTTGTACGATTTCCGTTGCCCGCGTAGACTGCACCCGATCACGCAAAATTATTACAATACGAAGGGCCTTCTCTCTGAAGACAAGTCTTACAAGAAACTGGCCTTCTACGTGATGCAGCATTTCTATGAAGGAAGATAGAAAAGACGGGGAGCAAGTTCCCCGCCTTTTTTATTTCTTAAAAAAGTAAAAATATTTTCAAACCGGTCATTTTCAGCCCTTATTGCTTCATCCGATCTCCGGTACGATTCAGATAAGGAACAATATCTTTGATTGGGGTGCAAGCTATGGACAACACAATCACGAAGACGGAAAAGAGCAAGCGAACGTCCGGCGTTCGTTCATCCATGAGACGAAGGGAGACCCTGTCAGGATATATATTTATCGGACCGATGTTAATCGGCTTATTGGTGATTACGATCATTCCGACCGTGTTAACGTTTATTCTCAGCTTTGCGGATTGGAGCTTTATCGCGGGAATCGATAAGATCAAATTCACGGGAATCAAGAACTTTACCCGGCTATTCAACGATGACGTATTCCTTATTTCCTTAAAAAACAACATCTATTTGTTGCTGGTCGTTCCCATCCAATTGATCATCTCACTGGTTTTGGCAGTCATTATCGATAAACTGGTTTATTTGAAAAGCTTCTTCAAAATTATTTTTTTCCTGCCCTATATATCGAGCATCGTTGCCGTGGCGATTTGCTTTCAGTTGCTTTTCCAGCCTTCCTACGGGCCTATCAATCAATTTCTGCGCGCGATCGGCGTAAACAATCCCCCGACATGGCTCGCGGATATCCATTATGCGCTGCCGTCCGTAATGGTCATTATGGTGTGGGTCGGGATCGGGTTCTGCCTGATCGTCTATATGGCCGCTCTGCAGGCGATCCCGAAAGATCTGTACGAATCGGCGGACATCGACGGAGCGGGAACTTGGACAAGATTCGCCAAAATCACGTTTCCGATGGTATCGCCAACGACGTTCTTTCTTCTCGTCACGGGTTTTATCAGCTCTTTCAAAGCCTTCGATATTATCAAAGTGTTGACCGAAGGCCGTCCGGCTTACTCGACTTCTGTCGTGACCTATTATCTCTACACGACCGCGTTCGAAAATCTTAAAACCGGATACGCGTCGTCCATGGCATTGATATTATTCGGATTCGTTCTGCTCATTACGCTCTTCCAAATGTACGGACAAAAGAAATGGGTTAATTATTAATCATCGGGGTGACTTATGGATAAACGTAAAACGGTAAGCAGGACAATCGCCACGATCCTGATGTTGGCGGCGGGGGTGGCTTTTGTCCTGCCTTTCATATGGATGATATCGGCTTCTTTCAAACCGGAGATCGACGTGTTCAAGTATCCGATCGAATGGATTCCGAAACATTGGAACGTCTACGAGAATTACCGGGAGGTATGGGTCGGGGAACATCCCTTCGCGATCTATTACTGGAACACGATTAAAGTCAGCGTGATTACGACGATAATCTCCGTTGCCGTGTCCAGCATGGCCGCCTACGGGTTTTCGCATGTCGACTTCAAAGGAAGGAACGCCATGTTCCTGTTGGTGCTCATGACGTTTATGGTGCCGAGCTATTCCATTATCGTTCCTCAATTCATGATTTTCCGCTGGCTGCAATTGTTCGATAGCCATCTGGGTCTCATCCTGATCGGATCGTTCAGCGCGCTCGGGACGTTTATGCTTCGCCAGTTTTTCCTGGGCATCCATAAGGATTATCTGGAGGCCGCTAAGCTGGACGGAGCGGGACACGCTAGAATATTCATGCAAATTACGATACCCTTGGTGAAGCCGGCATTGGCGACTTATGCGATCCTTCGGTTTATCTGGACCTGGAACGATTACGCGAACCCTTTGATATTCCTTCGCAGCGACCGTCTTTCGACGATCCAGCTCGGAATCCAGAAGTTCGCCTCGGAAAGCGGGGCATATTACTCCCTCATTATGGCGGGAACCGTCTCGGCCATTTTGCCGCTTATCGTGATTTTCATCATCGGACAGAAACAGGTGATCGAAGGGATTGCGATGGGCGGCGTAAAAGGGTAAAAATTTTTCCGAATAAGTAAAAATAGAAACTCCGAAGCCTCTATAAGAAAATGGTAAGTTTAGATTGCAAAAACAAAGAGCATCCAAATCGGGAGGTTATTCTATGAAGAAAAAATGGTTGTCGGTCGTCGCGGCAGCAACGCTCGCAACGAGTCTGTTGGCCGGTTGCTCCGGCAAATCGGAAAACAATTCGCCTTCATCTTCGTCAAGCCCGGATAGCAGCGTCGCGCCTAGCTCGAGCGAAGCTCCGGCGGCGAAAGATCCCGTTACGATCAAATTTCTAGGATGGGAGAAGCCGTCCGTCTATCAACCGGCGATCGATGCTTTTCAGCAGGCGAATCCCGATATTAAAGTCGAGTACGTCCCGGTCGTCGAGAACGATTCGAATGAAACCATTAAGAAAATCGATTTGATGTATGCTTCCGGAGACAACTTCGACGTATTTACCCTCAACTCCGCGCCGACATTCGCGCAAAGAGCGGCCAACGGAATGTTGGAACCGCTTGACGATTATTTGGCCAAGGAAGGCGTTAAATACGAGGACGAGTACAAAGCGGAGCAACAAAAATTAGACGGGAAACGTTACTCCCTGCCGGGCAAATTCGGCCCTTGGTTCATCTTGATGAACAAATCCGCTTTGGATGCGGCGAACTTGCCGGTTCCGACAAGCTGGACGTGGGACGAATTCAGAGACTACGCCAAGCAGCTGACGCAGGGCGAAGGAGCCAATAAGACGTACGGCGCTCACTTCCATTCGTGGAAAGATTACTTCCTGCTGAAAATGTACAGCGCTTCCAGCGATCAAGGTATTATGAAAGACGACGGTTCCACGCTGAACGACGATAACCCGTTGATGAAACAATCTTTGGAACTTCGTTATGAGATGGAGCACGCGGATAAGTCTTCGACGCCTTACCAAGACGTCATCACGCAAAAAATTCCTTATCGCGATCAATATTTCCAAGGAAAAGGGATTATGCTGCCTACCGGCCCTTGGATGATCTCCGAAGCGGGCGGCACGGAGAAAATCCCGGCAACGTTCGTGTCCGCGTTCGCGCCGTGGCCGACAAACAATAAAGGCGACGAAATGTACTCCTACGGCGGCGCCGATCCGCTCGTCATATCCACTAAATCGAAACATAAGGAAGAATCGTATAGATTCTTGCGTTACTTGTCTACGGAAGGCATGGCGCTGACCAAGCAATTGTCCGCCTGGAAGAAAGCCGATCTGAACAAAGAAGTCGACGAAATCGTTTCCGCGACTCTCTCGCCGGACATGATCGACAAAGCCTCGCTGATCAACACACTCAGCGCGACCAAACTGCCCGTACCGCCGATTACCGTGTCCTATGCGGGAGATATCGAAAACGCGTACATTGCGGAAGTCGATAAGTATATGCTAGGCGATTCCGATATCGACACGGCTTTAGCTAGCATCAAGAAAAATCTCCAGAAGATTATTGATGCAAACAAGTAATTGGAATCTTATAATGAAAAAGAGGATGCCCGGCGCGGCATCCCCTTTTTGCATTACCGCCCGCAAAGGAGTTAAAGGCCATGCGATTTCCATTGTTCAGTTGGAGACAGAAGCTGATTCTAACTTCGTTGTTATGCCTCGTTCTTCCGTCGGTCATTACTCTGATCATTACGGGAATCTATACGAAAGACGAGCTGAGGAACAAGGCGGTTACGAAGGCGGGACAATCGCTCGAAGTGGCCGAGCTGTACGAATCCAATATTATGAAAGACATGATCAACGCCTTTAATTCCATTCAATACGACAGCGAGATGATCACCCAGCTTCGCATTGCCTGGAACAAATATAAAAGCGACAATACGAGGTCCATCGATTTTTTTTCGTTTCGGGAAGTGGCCAAAAAGCTCGATCGGTTAACGTTCTTCGGAGGCGCGACTTATGTCACGATCTTGTTGCCGAACGGCCTTTACTTCACGAACTATTCTACCTACAATAATAATCTTGATTTTATGTACGAGGAATCTTGGATTAAGGATCTGGCGACCGAACCGTTGAATTCAACGATTTGGCTCGGCACGCAAAAAAACTATGTCCGTTCGGACGCGGAGAAGTTCCCGGATCTCGTCACGATCGTACGCACTTTCCAGCTTCACGCCAACAGTCCGAATGCTTACATTATATTAAGCAAGCCGGAAGTCCAATTTCGCCAAATATTCGCGGAATACGCGTCCGACCAAATCATGATGCTGCTCGACGAAGAAGGAAAGATTATCTCCCATACGAATTCGGACCAGATCGGACAAGTTTTTAAGGAGCCGGTTCCACAGGAGGACTCATACAATGTCGTGAATTGGAACGGGCATAAGTATATTTCGGTTAATCATCCTTTGCCTTACGCTGGTTGGAGCATGCGGAGCTTAACGCCTTATGAAAGCGTTACAAGTAAAATCGGCGCCATATTCAATTACGTTGTTATTCTTCAGATCGCATTTTTCCTGCTGTTCGCAATCGTTCTCTTTTACTTCCTGAATCAATGGACCATGCCGATCATGAAGCTGGCCAGAACGGCCATCAAAGTCGAGAAGGGGTTTCTTGAGGAGCGGTCGGAGGTTATCGGCCGCGACGAGGTAGGACATTTGGGCTTGGCCTTCGACAGAATGCTCGATCGCTTCGCGGAGATGATCAAGCAGATCGAATGGGAGCAAAGCCGGAAAAGAATAGCCGAGTTGGAGCTGCTCCAAGCTCAGGTTAATCCGCATTTCCTGTTCAATACCCTCAATTCGATCCGCCTTCGGGCGATTCTCAAAGGGGAGCACGAAATCGGCGAAATCATCGGTTCTCTCTCCACGCTGCTTAGGATGACCATTAACCGGAATAACGAATTCGTACCGCTACACGAAGAGGTAGCGACGGTTGAGCATTACATGCGACTAATGAACTATCGGCATTCCGAAGGCGTCGTTCTATCGGTTAACCTCGCATCGGACACGCTGCTCGAAGCGATTCCTCGTTTTACGTTGCAGCCTCTTGTCGAAAATGCGTATCTTCATGGTCTCCGGCAGAAGCAAGGAGTCATCTCCATCTCTTCTTGGAAGCAAGCGAACCTGCTCTACATCGAGATAAAGGATAACGGTATCGGCATGATGCAGGAAAAGATGCTGGAGATCAAGAACGGCGTTTCGCGTTCCGGCATCGGGTTGAAGAACGTCAGCGAGCGTCTGAAGATTATATATGGCGAGATGTTCGATATGGCGATGGACAGTTCTCCGGGAGAGGGCTTGACGATAACCTTAATCATACCGCTTAACGGCAAGGAGGAGAGCAGACATGTATCGGGTCATAGTGGTGGATGACGATGTGGCGGTGTTGGAGTTTTTGGAAAAGCTGATCCCATGGCAAGAGATCGGCTTTGAACTTACAGGAGCATTCACCAATGCATTTGATGCTATAGATCATTGCGGCACGGCGATTCCCGATCTGATCGTGACGGATATCGGCATGCCGGAGATGGACGGTCTCGAACTGATCCGTAAGCTGCGGTCGGAAGCCCAGGCAACACAGTTTGTCATCTTGTCTTGCCACGACGAATTTCATTATGCCCAACAAGCCGTAAAGCTGGGAGTTCAGGATTATATTCTGAAGGAGACGCTTAGCGTCGAGAGCATAATGGGCATTGCCGAGCAGACCAAGAGCAAAATCGACGATAGTCTTCGTCATAGGCACGAAATGGAGAAATTAACGGATCAAGCGCAAAAAAGCAAAGCGGTGAGGAAGGAAAAATGGTTTAGGAATCTGATGTTGAATCCGGTTACCGAGGACGGCTCCATGATGGAACAGCTTCGGGAGTACGGACTAAATCCGAATCTGGGACATTATATCCCCGTTCTATGGCGCATTCACAGCTTTAATGCCGCGATCAACCGTTACGAGAAGGAGGACATCGTGAAATTCATCGTGGAGAATGCGGCCGAGGAGTTGCTCTGCGAAGAACCTGATGTCGTGTTTTTCAGTTATTCCGCACAGGAGTTTTGTTTGATCTACGCGTTCAAAAAGGATCTGGCATCGAACCCTTACGATAAGCTGGTTCGGGTATCGCGAATGCTGCAGCAGGCATTCTCCAAGTATTTGAAGCTGGAATTTTCCGCGATCGTGGGGGAAACGGCCGCGAATGGCGCGGAGATCAGGCGGCAGCTGCCAGATCTTCTCTCCAACGCAGATCAATTTTTCTATTTCGACGAGCCGAAGATCGTGAGAAGCAAGGAGATCCCGCCTATAACGAATCAAGAGGACCTGTTCATGCATTACTTCGAATATTCGGAAAGGCTAAATCGCTTGCTGCTGGAAGAGAACCGGAATGTAGAGCAAGTCGTCGATTCTTTTATTCAATTTATCAAAAGCAGGAGATTCCAGCCTTCCAATGTCAAACAGATGGTCTGGAAGCTGGCGCTGGATATGCAGTTAAAATTGATCTTCAGCCAGGAATACGCCAAGGAGAAAGCGCAACAAAGCATCGAACGGATGTTAAACGTCAACGAAATCAGGAACTGGCTTCTTCAATTCATGAAGGAGGCCGTTCTTCGGGCGGAGCAGATATCCAAAAAGAGCAAAAAGACGGAGATCGTCGATGCCCAAAAATACGTCATGCTTCATTTGGACCGCAAAATTACGCTCGAGGAAGTCGCCGACCGGTTGCACCTGAACCCAAGCTACTTTAGCCGGCTTTTCAAAAAAGAAACGGGCGAGAATTTCATTGAATTCGTTACCCGAATGAAGATGGAGAAGGCGAAAGCGCTGATCGGCGAGTCCGGCAACACCGTAGAGAAAGTAGCATGGATGCTCGGATACGATAACAAGAGCTACTTTATTAAAGTGTTTAAACAGCACTTCGGGGCATCCCCGAGCCAGTTTGCATAAGGGCGAATCCGGCGGTTAGGAACCGGAAGTCCGACCCGGCAAGGTCCCGGGACCGTAGCGACCCTCGACTATAGTCGAGGGTCAAAAACATACGCGAGTCCGTTATGCGCAAGAGCGGAGAGGTTTACAATAAGGTCATAAGGTAAACGAGTTCCTGAAAAGAGGTGAAGCAAATGAAAAGCGGAAATGGTTTAGCGTTGTTGCTCATCGGCTTCGGAGGATTGATCATTCTCGGCAAATTGGGTTTCGGGCTAGGATGGTTCTTCAGTCTTCTCGTTCCGATTCTGATAATTCTGCTCGGGGGCGTGGCTTGGAATAATGGCAATCGTCTCCTGGGGGCCGTCATGGCGGTCATCGGTGGAATTATCCTCTTGGGCAAACTGAGCTTCCTGTTCGTATGGATCGCGGCAATCGCGCTCATCGTATTCGGAGTCTCGATGCTCGGTCGCAATAATCGCAATATCAGATATTAGTTTCATCATCAGCCGCAATCGCAGGAACGAGGAGGGAAACGGGAATGACCGTAATGAAAAGGGTACGAGATATGACGGTAGCTACGCTGAACGATCGGCTGGAGAAATCGGAAGATCCCGTGCGCGTCATCGATCAGTTCCTCTGGTCGACGCATCAAGAAATTACGCAGAGCGAAGCGTTGCAACGGCAATATGCGACGCATACGGACAGCCTGTATCGGCAGTGGAAAGACGCCGAGCAGTGGGCGAACAAGCGCGAACAGCAAGCGTTGACGGCTCTGAAAGCAGGCGAAGAGAACGTCGCCAAGCTAGCGCTGCAAGACAAAGTGATTCACGAAGAAAGGTCGGGTCGATACCGGGAGCTCTACGAGCAAAGCAAGAACGAGCTGAACGATCTGGAGCAGCTTCTGCAAGAGCTCCGGAACGAGTACCGGGCGGTGTACGACCGGCGCCAGTTCTACGTCGCGAGAATGGAGTCGCTTCGGCTTCAGCAAAGATTAAACGCCAGATTCGCGCCCGGCAATGCGGATACGTCCCAGATGTTCCGCAAAATCGACGACCGTCTGACGGATATCGAGCTTGAAACCCGTAGTCTTCGCGATCTTCGCCGAATGGGACAGGAGAGTCTGCATCATGCCGGAGAAGTCGTGAAAAACACGATCGAAAGAGAACTCGAGGAATTGAAACGCAAACTGCAACAAGGAGGTTAAACGCGAATGCGCAAACTTTATCGTTCAACGCGGGATCGCAAATTATTCGGAGTCTGCGGAGGACTGGCGGAGTACTTGGGCGTCGACGCGACGCTGCTGCGGATTCTGCTCATCGTCGTAGCCGTATTCTCCGCGGGTTCCGTCGTCCTGGTCTACATTATCGCAGGATTCGTCATCCCAAGAGAGCCCCACTACGGAGGCTTCGGACCTGGTCCCTTCGATCAAGGGTGGAAAAGTCAGGATCAATCCTTCAGCGGATACGGTCACCAAAACTGGCCGCCGTCGGGACATGGTCCCGGACCGGCTCCGCACAATTCGGGAGGTTATCATTCGGCAGGCGCACCGCGTCCCGGACCGACTTCGTCGACCCCCCCTTCATCCGGCCGTCCATCGCAAGGCATCGACGCGATGATGGAAGATATAGAAAAGAAGTCCATGCAAAAAGAGATTGAAGAACTAAAAGCAAGATTATCAAAATTCGAGAAAGAATCGAAAGGAGAATAACACAATGGGTGTATTCCAAAGAATTAAAGATCTGACAAAGGCGTCGGTACATGATCTGCTTGATAAACTTGAGGATCCGATCGTCATGCTTAACCAATATTTGCGCGACATGGAAATTGAAATCCACGACGCGGAAGTAACAGTAGCCAAACAAATGGCTTCCGAACGCCGAATGAAGCAACGTCTCGACGAATTAGTGAGACTCGGAGTCGACCGCGAAGGGCAAGCGGAACACGCGTTGCGTACCGGTAACGAAGCATTGGCCCGCAAGCTGCTGGAAGAAAAAGTCCAATACGATCAGCAATCGGCCAATCTGGCGGAACTGCACGGCCAAGCAAGCGTGCAAGTGTCCGAATTAACGACTCAGCTTCACGAAATGAAAGAGGAATATTACAAGCTTCGCAACAAGCGCAACGAGCTGTCCGCCCGTTCCCAGATGGCCAAAGCGCGCAAACAAATGGCGCAGATCAGCACGCTTCATACGATCGAGAGCGGCGCGGCTTCCCGCGGGTTCCACCGGATGGAGGAAAAGATTCTGCAAATGGAAGCGGAAGCCGATGTGGCCAGAATGCCTAGCGGATCTTACGGCGGAGTGACGAGAATCGATCCCGAGAAGGAATTCCGCGTAGAGCAAGAGCTTGATGCGCTCCGGAACCGGATTCAACCGAACTTGAACAAAGAATAAAGACTAGCTTTCTCGCTTGGCGCAAGATGTGCTATGATGTCGGATAGTGAATGTGAATAGAAGTCGAAGCCATAACGGTTCCCGTTCCGTTATGGCTTTCGATGCGAAATAGAGACGCGTTCGGAAGGAGGTGTGACCCGACATGAGAAGATCCAGTAACGCGATTTTGTTTATTGCAGCAGGCTTATACCTCGCGCTTGGCGCCGTGGCGGGTTACACGACGGTTAACGCGATCGTCCTGCTGCTTCTCGGCATCGATCGTTACCGAACCGATCGCTCGCGTTTATCGGTCATCGTCATTGCGATCAGCACGCTGGTGCTCATTATTACCCAAATCGCTTTTTTCGTCGTTATCGTGCTCGTCTCGCTAGGGATCTATTATTTCCGCTCGCGTCCCCCGGCTTTCGGGACTTATGTCAACAAGCACAAGCTGTTTTTGAATATGCGCCTCGACGAACAGTCCTGGGTGCTTCACTCCATGAGTTACTGGCATGCGATGGGGGAAATCCGGATGGATATGACGCTCGCGATGCCGGAAGACAAAGAAACGACGATTGTGCTTCAAGGGCTGGTTGGAGACTTGGATCTGATGATACCGGACGATTATGGCATTCAGGTGGATGCTTCCGTATTGATCGGCCAAATCTCGTTCCGGCAGATCCAGGAAGGCGGGATGTTCCATCGGTTGTCGTGGAAATCCCCTAATTATGACCAATGCGAGCAGAAGCTGAAACTTCAGTTATTCTATCTCGTCGGTGATATCAAAATACGTACAGTGTAAACTAGGAATAAGGGGGAGTCGCATGGAGTCTCGGAAGGTCACCAATATGGTATGGCGTCACATGGGCGAGGCCGTGTTGTACTCCCTGGGCGTTGGCGCTCTTGTCGTTTATTTGTTCATTCGTTACGGTATTGGCGGATCGTTCGATTCATGGGATAAGGCGATTTCCTTTACGCTGACCGCGATCGGCGTCTTGACCGTGACGGGAGTCGTGTACGGCTTCTGGCGGATTTATCCGATTCGAAGCCGGCTCGAGATGTTAAGGGAATCCATGGTTACGCTTGAAAAAGGAAGCCCGGCACTGCCCTTGCCGGACATGGGCAGAGACGAAATCGGACGTCTTGGCGAGCAATTGGCCAAGCTTGGACGCAAGTGGGAGGAGCAAGTCTCGTCGCTGCAGCGCTTATCCACCAACAACGCGGAGCTCGCCGCGCAAGCCCGGATGAGCGCCGTCGTCGAAGAGCGGCAGCGCTTGGCGCGGGAGCTGCATGATGCGGTCAGCCAACAACTGTTCGCGATATCTATGACGGCTACCGCGGTCGGTCGAACGATGGACCACGATTTCGAGAGAGCTCGCAGGCAAGTGGAACTGATCGAGGAGATGGCTTCGGCCGCGCAATCGGAGATGAGGGCGCTCCTGCTGCACTTGCGCCCGGTTCATCTGGAAGGCAAGCGCCTGGCGCAAGCGATACCGGAATTGGTCGAAGAAATGAAGGCGAAGGTGCCCGTCGATATCGGCATCGATATCGATCAGGACTTACCGCTTAACAAAGGCGTAGAGAACCATTTGTTCCGTATCGTTCAGGAAGCCTTGTCCAATACGCTGCGTCACTCCAAAGCTACAAGAATGGATATCGTGCTTCAACGCCGCGGGGAAACGGTGCGGCTTGGCATTAGAGATAACGGGATCGGTTTCGACACGCAAGTGAAGAAACAGGCTTCCTACGGCATGACGAACATGGAAGAACGCGTCAATGAACTCGGTGGTTCGCTGAATATCGCGAGCGCTCCGGGCAAAGGGACGAGAATCGAAATCAGAGTGCCCTTGATGGCGGAAGGCGGTTGATCGAATGGCGTCGGAACATAATCCGGTACGGGTATTGCTAGTGGATGATCACGAGATGGTCAGAATCGGGCTCGCGGCCGTGCTCAGCACGGAGGATGGGATCGAAATCGTCGGAGAAGCGGGCAATGGAATGGACGGGCTTCGCTTGGCTCGCGAATATACGCCCGATGTCGTTCTGATGGATCTGGTCATGGAAGGAATGGACGGGATCGAGACGACCCGTCGCATCATGGAAGAGATGCCGAGCTGCCGGGTGATCGTGCTGACCAGCTTTCTGGACGACGAGAAAATGTATCCCGTCATCGAAGCGGGAGCGTTCAGCTATCTGCTGAAAACCTCGCGCGCCACGGAAATCGCGGACGCGATCCGCGCGGCCGCGCGAGGCCAATCCGTCCTGGAGTCCCAGGTCGCATCTAAGATGATGAACCGTTTCCGGCGTCCTCCGCAGGCGGTGGCTCAGCCGCACGAAGATTTGACGGAGCGAGAGATGGAAGTGCTGAAGCTCATTGCCTTAGGCAAGTCGAATCAAGAAGTCGCGGACGAACTGTTCATCGGAATCAAAACGGTCAAATACCATCTGACGAATCTGTTCGGCAAGCTTGGCGTCGAGGACCGTACGCAGGCGGCAATCTATGCCCACCGCAACGGGCTAGCGGATTAGAGCGGAAACACGGCTTTAATGCGGGAGAGAGAAATGGTCGATTTCGACATGTCTAATAACGTCGGGGGATCAATGCTCAGTTGTCCCCAATACGGTAGTTCTTCAAATCCGCTTTGCTCGTTAGTTACGGCGCTGACGTCGACTTTCCGTTTCGTTTTGCGCGTTTTCTTCGCCGGACGAGCCGACCTCTCTCCGTTTAATACAAGCGACTTGGGACCGCATCCGGTCAGAACTCCCGTATGCCGAATATCGTCGTTCGTAATGACGCAAACCGCTCGGCCGCGGAAGGGCCGAAGGGATTGTTCATCAACAAGGAATTTGTCATCCTTCATGGTTCCATCCTCCTCGATATTGAACTATTTTTAAGCAGTGTATTCGGGCCGAGACAAACGCGCACGGGCGGTTACCCATCCGGGCGAAAAGACGGTTTAAAACGTGGCGTTGTCTTCCGAATTATGCTAAACTACAATTCATGAGATTTGACAAAATCGGTGTATCCCATTCTGTAAAGAAGAAAGATGAGGATCATGACGGACAATAAAAACGAAACGATTTCCGCTCCTGAAGCGGTCTATTTCATTTTCGGAGCGACCGGGGATTTGGCGCGTCGCAAACTGTTTCCGGCTTTATACAGCTTATATCGCGAAGGTAAGCTCGGAGAGCGGTTCGCGATCGTCGGTTTAGCCCGCAGACCCCGTACGAACGAACAGTTTCGGGACGACGTCCATGAGTCGATTCGCGAGTTTTGCCGTTACAAACCCGGGGAGAAGGATGATTGGAACGGGTTTGTAGATCGTTTTACATATATGTCTCTCGATACGGGCAACGTCGAAGCGTTCAAACAGCTCAAGGCGTATACGGAACAGCTTGAAGCGAGCAATGACATTCCGGGCAACCGCTTGTTCTACTTGGCGCTTGCGCCCGAATTGTTCGGCAGCGTATCCCGCAATCTCCGCGACGGAGGCATGCTGGAGAGCGAGGGCTGGCATCGTCTTGTCATCGAGAAGCCGTTCGGATACGACTATCCTTCCGCTGAGAACCTGAACGAAGAAATCCGCCAGGTATTCAAGGAAAACGAAGTGTTCCGGATCGATCATTACCTTGGCAAAGAAATGGTGCAGAATATCGAAGTCATTCGTTTCGCGAATGCATTCTTCGAGCCTCTATGGAACAAGAATCACATCGCCAATATTCAAATTACGCTTGCCGAGACGGTCGGTGTCGAAGATCGCGGCGCGTACTATAATAAATCCGGCGCGCTGAGAGACATGGTGCAGAATCATATGCTGCAGATGCTGACCATGATCGCAATGGAGCCGCCCGCGCGGCTGGATCCCGAAAGCATCCGCGACGAGAAGGTTAAGGTCATTCGCTCGGTCAGAAGGTATATGACCGCCGAAGACGTGCGTACTCAGATCGTCCGCGGGCAATACGCAAGCGGATCGCTGAAAGGCAAAGAGCTTAAGGGGTATCGCGAGGAGGATCACGTCGATCCGGCATCGGTCACCGAAACGTTCTTCGCAGCCCGTCTGTTCGTCGAGAATTTCCGCTGGGCGGGCGTTCCGTTCTACGTACGAACGGGCAAACGACTTCCGGTCAAATCGACGGAAATCGTCGTGGAGTTCAAGAACGTGCCGAACCATGTTCTCTTCGCAAGAAAGCAGGAGCTTCAGCCGAATCTGCTCGTCATTCGCGTCAATCCGATGGAAGGCATCTACTTCCGGATCAACGCGAAGAAACCCGGCAACGACATGAAGATTCAACCGGTCGCGATGGAATTCTGCCAAAGCTGCCAAGTCGGTATCAATACGCCGGAAGCCTACGAACGCTTGATTTTCGATGCGGCTCGCGGGGAAGGTACGTACTTCACGCGTTGGGACGAGTTGGCGGCCGCCTGGAAGATCATCGATCCGATCGCCGCGGCTTGGAAGGAACATGCCATCGAGCCGGCACTTTATCCGGCGGGATCGTGGGGTCCGGAAGAAGCGGATCGGCTGCTCGAAGAGGACGGCTTCCACTGGTGGCCGGTGAACGGGCAGGACGAGGATAACGTCGTTTGGGTGTCCAATACGAGCAAATAAGCGTACAGGGGGAAATACCGGTGCCTAAAATTTACGATATCAGCATGACGATCGAAGAAAGCATGCAAGTATGGAAAAGCTACGAGCATAAGAAGCCGAGCATAACGAACGTGCAAAATCATGACGAAGGCAAGCCTCACGAAAGCTTGCTAACGCTGAACACGCATACGGGAACGCATGTCGACGCTCCGCTGCACATGCTTGCAGGCGGGGAGACGATCGAGACTATCCCGCTCGAGCGTCTGGTCGGGCCGGCTCGCGTGCTTGATCTGACGCATGCGAAGGATTTCATTACGAAGGATGATCTCGTTCCTTTCGCCATCCAGAAAGGCGAGCGGGTCATTCTGAAAACTTCGAGCTCATTCAGCGAAGATTTTCTGTTGGACTTCGTTTTCTTGCGCGAAGATGGCGCGAAGTATTTGGCCGACATCGGCGTCGGCTTGGTCGCGACGGACGCACTCGGCATCGAACGCGCCCAAGCGGAATATCCGACCCATCGCACGCTGATGCGCAATGACGTCATCATCGTCGAAGGCCTGCGCCTGAAGGACGTTCCGGCAGGCAACTACACGCTGGTCATCGCACCGCTGAAGCTTACGGGAATCGACGGGGCTCCCGCGCGTGCGTTCCTTCTTGGCGACTAAAGCATAATCGCAAATAATAGGGTTGTTCCTCGGGTTCTTAATCGAACCCGACCGGAACAATCCTTTTTTGTTACCCGTGCAAAAAACGTCATACGTGCTCAATGTCGCTAAATGCGACAATGGGGAGACCCAAGCCGGAACTCAGCCGCTCAATGTCGCTAAATGCGACAATGGGGAGTCCCGAGCCGGAACTCAGCCGCTCAATGTCGCTAAATGCGACAATGGTTTGCCACGAGCCGGACTTCAGCCACTCAATGTCGCTAAATGCGACAATGGGGAGTCCCGGACCGGGTTTCAACCGCTCAATGTCGCAAACAGCAGCAATGACATTTTCCAAATTGACTAAATTCCCATTTACAACGTAACAATGTTATGTTACATTAATCTTGCAGGAGGGATGATTATGGAACGGGAACTGATATCGAAGAAGGAGCTGCTTGACGAGAAAGGCATTTCTTACGGGCAATTGTACCGATGGAAACGCAAGCAGCTCATCCCTGAAGAATGGTTTATACGAAAGTCTACTTTTACGGGACAGGAAACGTTTTTTCCGAAGGATCTCATTTTGGCGCGAATCGATAAAATTATGAACATGAAGGACGATCTGTCGCTGGATGAGCTAGCCGACAAGCTTTCGCCGCTGCTGCCGGCCTATGAGATGCGCAAGTCCGATCTTGAGAAACGGAACATTGTTTCGTCCATTGTGCTGCAGCGTTTCGCGTCGGAAGATGCAAGTGAGATCGTATATACATTCGACATACTGCTGTACTTCTATGTCGTCGATAAGCTTCTTCAAGCCGGAGAGATGAGCATGGAAGAAGGGGAACATCTGCTTCAGACGCTGCGGGAACATTTTCCGAAATTCGAAACGAAACCTTGCGATCTGGTGTTTATCCGCAAGATGGGCGTATCGTCGTTCGCATTGCTGTCGGTTCCTGTGGAAATGTATTTCGAGAACGGGGTTAAAGTCGTCGCGAGGTTGTCCATGACGGAATGCATCGAACAGCTGAAAGGAAAATTGGTCTAGGGGGGAAACCATATGGAATATTCCGAAAAACCGGATTTGGTCATTAACGGCGTCACGACGGCAAGCGGGGGAGATTACGGGAAAGTGCGAATTGACGGGGTCGGAACCGTGGAAGGAGACATCGTGGCAGAGAGTTTTGACGCCAACGGTATGACGAAGGTACGAGGAAGTCTCGCGACGGACGATATGGACTGCGACGGTATGATTACGATCGATGGCCACGTATCCGCCGGCAAATCGCTCGTCGACGGCTTAATGAAAATCAAGGGCTCTTTAAAGGCGGACAGATTTACGGTGAACGGGATGCTCAAAGTGAAAGGCGACTGCGAGATTGAGGAACTGCGCATGGACGGCGGGTTCACCATCGACGGAAGTATGAATGTCGGCAGATTATACGTCATGTTGAACGGCCAAGGCCGCACCAGAGAGATCGGCTGCGAGTCGATCCAAGTCCGCAGGAAACGGAGAACTCCTTGGGCAGCGCTAATCACTTGGGTTTTGCCGAGATATGCTATCGAGCTTCATACGTCATCTATTGAAGGCGACGATATCGATCTGGAGCATACCGAGACGGAGGTCGTCAGAGGCAACCGGGTCATGATTGGCAAGGGCTGCCGTGTCGACTTGGTGGAGTACCGAACGGAACTGAAAGTACATCCAAGCGCGAAAATCGGCAAAGGGGTGAAAATCGGTGGCTGAAGAGAATAGACGCGATTTGAAGATGATTGGAGAAACGAGCACCGCCGGAGGCATATTCCGAAATATTAAAGTGACCGGAGAAACTGTATTTAACGGTGATGTGGACTGTGTCAAGCTGTCCCATATCGGTGAGCTTGAAATCAAAGGCGGCTTGCGTGCGGAGGAGCTGAAAATTACCGGAGAATGCGACGTTCAAGGCGGTCTGGCGGTCGGTGCAGTGAGCGGACGCGGGGAATTGAAAGCGGAATCCGGGGCTCGGATCGAGAAGATCAAGTTTACGGGCAATATCGAAGTATCCGGGGATTGCGAGACGGGAACGCTTGAGTTAAACGGTGCATTTAACATTCCGGGATTGTTAAGCTCCGAGCGGATGGAAGTCCAAATGTTCGGTTCGTGTAAGGCAGCGGAGATCGGCGGATCGAATCTTCGGGTTAGAAGAAGCCGTAAATCGAAGTTGCTTCATCTGTTCAAACCCGGCGGCCCGATCGAGCTTACGGCCGACCTGATCGAGGGGGATACGGTGGACTTGGAATATACGATCGCGGAGGTCGTGCGCGGTAACCGGGTAACGATCGGACCGGGCTGTCGGATCGGACGCGTCGAATACCGGGGGGATTATACCGCGCATAAGAGCGCAAGCGTCAAAGAGTCAGTCCGTCAATGAATCGGCACAAGCAAAGAGATTCGATAGGATGAGGAGCGCGTAACACATGAAACAACCATCCAAGAGCAATCTGGGCATCGTCATTGCCGGCTTGCTGCTCGGGATATTAATGGCTTCCATGGACAATACGATCGTCGCGACCGCGATGGGGAACATCGTCGGAGAGCTTGGAGGTCTGGATCAATTCGTTTGGGTAACCTCCGCCTATATGGTGGCGGAGATGGCGGGTATGCCGATCTTCGGCAAGCTGTCCGATATGTATGGGCGCAAAAGGTTTTTTATCTTCGGCTTGATCGTCTTTATGGCGGGGTCGGCATTATGCGGAACCGCGCATTCGATTACGGAACTCGCCATGTACCGCGCGATTCAGGGAATCGGCGGCGGAGCGCTCGTTCCGATCGCATTCACGATCATGTTCGACACGGTTCCGCTGCAGTCCCGCGGCAAGCTGGGCGGATTATTCGGAGCGGTGTTCGGATTATCCAGCATTTTCGGACCGTTGCTTGGCGCTTATATTACGGACCATATCGCATGGGAATGGATATTCTATATCAACCTGCCGCTTGGCGTACTGGCTTTCGCGATGATCGTGTTCTTCTACAAGGAGTCGCACGAGCATTCCAAACAGCCAATCGACTGGATTGGCGCGGTTACGTTGGTCGGCGCGGTCGTCTGCTTGATGTTCGCGTTAGAGCTTGGCGGCAAGAAATTCGCTTGGGACTCTTCCACGATTCTGGGCTTATTCGCTGGATTCGTCGTGCTGGCGATCACTTTCCTGATCACGGAGACAAAAGTGGAGGAGCCGATCATCTCGTACAGTCTGTTTAAGAACCGGCTGTATGCTATGAGCATCGTCTGCGCGATGTTCAGTGGAGCGGCGTTTATCGTGGCTTCCGTCTACATCCCGATTTTTGTCCAAGGCGTGCTCGGCGGAACGGCGACGAATTCGGGACTCGTGCTCCTGCCGATGATGGTCGGGTCGGTCGTGACGGCATCCGTCGGCGGCTTTCTGATGACGAAGCTTCCCTACCGGAATCTCATGATTCCAACGCTAGCCATTCTCGTTGCGGGAATCGCGCTCGTGGCCACGCTGACTTCGGAGTCGACCCGGTTAATCGTTACGTTATACATGGTGCTGATCGGACTCGGCATTGGTGCCTCGTTCTCGGTGCTCAGCAACGCCGCCATACACGGCTTGACGGCACGGCAGCGCGGGACGGCGAGCTCAACGCTTAATTTTATCCGCTCTCTAGGCATGACGATCGGAATCACGACGTTCGGGATCATCCAAAGCCATTCCTTTACCGGCAAGCTTACGAACTTCTTCTCCGGCGGGCAGAATGCTGCGGGCGGGCAAATGCCGGAAGGTCTGGACTTCAAAGATCCTCATTCGCTGTTGAATCCCGAGCTGAGAGCGAATATTCCGCAAGAAATACTGGAACCGATCAGAACGATGCTTTCCTCTTCTATCGTCTACACTTTCGCTTGGGCCATCATTCCGGCTCTGCTTGCGCTGATCGCGTCCTTTTTCATGGGTCGCACGAAGCTTGACGCATCCGCGGAAGGCAAGGAAGATTACGCCTCAGGCCATTAATCGAAAACTCCCGAGCGTCAAGAAACTCCGCTATCCTATGGGAAACGCGGAGTTTTCATTCTGTTTCCGACGCGTATCGAGAATATCCTAGAGAGATTTTCTTATGTTATAATGATAACTGTTATTTTAACGTGAAGGGAATATCGCCGGATGAGCCAGAAAATGAAAGACGAAATACGGCAAGAAGTGGAAAAGCGCCGTACGTTTGCTATAATTTCGCACCCCGATGCGGGGAAAACGACATTGACGGAGAAGCTGCTCCTGTACGGAGGAGCGATCCACACCGCGGGTTCGGTTAAAGCACGCAAGGCCGCGCGGCATGCAACAAGCGACTGGATGGAGATCGAGAAGCAGCGGGGAATTTCGGTTACGTCCTCGGTCATGCAATTCCAATACGACGGCAAGCAGGTCAACATTCTGGATACGCCTGGTCACCAAGACTTCAGTGAAGACACCTATCGGACGCTGACGGCCGCCGACAGCGCGGTCATGCTGATCGACGTCGCCAAAGGCGTCGAGGCCCAGACGATCAAGCTGTTCCAAGTGTGCAGCAAACGCGGAATTCCGATCTTTACGTTCATCAACAAGCTGGACCGCGAAGGGCAAGATCCGTTCGAGCTGCTCGAAGAAATCGAGCGCGTGCTTGGCATTCGCTCGGTTCCGATGAACTGGCCGATCGGCATGGGACGGGAGCTGTGCGGCGTATACGACCGCATGAAAAACCAGGTCGAGCTATTCCAAGGCAAAGATCATTCCCAGATCGAGGTTCGCAAGACGGAAGGTTACGAAGACCCGATCATTAAAGAGATGGCGGGAGATTACCTCGCGGATAAGCTGGCCCAGGAGTTGGAGCTGCTCGACGTGGCCGGTGATACGTTCGACTATGAGAAAGTAAGCACGGGACAGTTGACTCCGGTATTTTTCGGCAGCGCCGTCAACAACTTCGGCGTGCAGACATTCCTCGAGAACTTCCTGGAGCTCGCGCCGCAGCCGGCAGAGCGCAAGACGCTGGAAGGAACGGTCGATCCGCAGGAAGAGAAGTTCTCGGGTTATGTGTTCAAAATCCAAGCGAACATGAACCCCGCGCACCGCGATCGTATCGCGTTCCTGCGTATCTGCTCGGGCAAATTCCAGCGCGGGATGAGCGTACGCCACGTGCGGGCGGGCAAAGAAATCAAGCTGTCGCAGCCGCAGCAATTCCTGGCACAAGACCGGGATATCGTGGAGACCGCTTATCCGGGAGATATTATCGGCTTGTTCGATCCGGGCATCTTCCGTATCGGAGACAGCTTAAGCGAAGGCCGGGATGTCGTATTTAACGAACTTCCGACGTTCTCTCCGGAGATTTTCTCCAAAGTATCGATCAAGAACGCCTTGAAGCAAAAGCAATATCTAAAAGGGCTCGATCAACTGACAGAAGAGGGCATGGTGCAGGTATTCCGCTCCGTCGGCGCGTTCGAGGACACATATCTCGGCGTCGTCGGCCAGCTTCAATTCGAAGTATTCGAATACCGGATGAAAAACGAATACGGCGTCGACATCCAATTGTTCAGAACGCCGTTCCAATTCGCTCGCTGGATCGTCGGAGGCAAGGTCGATCCATCCAAGTTCCGCATCAACTCGGTTCTCGTCAAGGATAAGAACGACATCAACGTCGCCCTGTTCGAGAACGAATACGCGATGAGAACGGCGATGGAACGCATGCCGGAGCTTGAATTCCTAGAAGTCGCGCCTTAATAGAAACCGCATGAATTAGCCTGTCGCGGCAATCGCGGCAGGCTTTTGGTTGTGCGCGGACTTCATGAAATGTAAAATATAAGGATACTGAATCGATGAAAAGGGCGGTTATGATGGGGAAACGAATGATCATTAAGGGAGGAACGATCGTCCTTCCCGAAAGCGTGATTCGCGGGGATATCGTCGTCGAGAACGGAGCGATCGCCGCTATCCGATCGGGTTCCGATCTGGATACGGATCGTTTCGATGCGGACGATCTTTCGGCAGAAACGATCGACGCGAATGGGGACTGGGTGCTTCCGGGCTTAATCGATATGCATTGCGATGCCATCGAGAAGGAAGTAGAGCCTCGTCCTAATACGCTGTTTCCATTGGAGATGGCTTTCCTGCAATTCGAGCGTAAGCTCGCGGGGCACGGGATTACGACGATGCTCCATTCCTTGTCGCTCGGCGTGGGCTTGAGCTTGCGCGGAGAACATCTCGTAGGAGAAATGATCCGGCTGATCGCGTCCATGCGCGAAGAGAGAGCGGTGATTCGGCATGGCGTGCATTTGCGGTATGAGGTTTCCCACCTGACCGGCTTCGATCTGGCGCAACGTCTCATGTCGGAGGGGCTGCTGGATTACGTGTCGCTCATGGACCATGCGCCGGGACAAGGCCAATATCATCGTCCCGGAGCGTTCGAACGATACGTGATGAAAAATCAAGGAGTTGGCTTGGAGGAAGTCGTGACCATCGTGGAGGAGCTTCAGGAGAGAAGGGCGCGCGTAGATTGGAACAAGCTAAAGGCGTTAACGGCCCAAGCGCGCGAACACGGGATCGCCGTCGCTTCTCACGACGACGATAGCGCCGAATCCGTACGCAGATCGCTGGATTTCGGAGCGACGGTGTCCGAGTTCCCGCTTAATCTCGAAACCGCGAGTTACGCGTATGCCCGAGGGATGGGCGTGTGCATCGGCGCTCCCAATATCGTTCGCGGCGGCTCCCATGACGGGAACTTGAAGGCGTCGCAAGCTGTTCGCGAGGGCGTTGCCGACATTTTGTGCTCGGACTATCATCCGGCTTCCTTGCTGCATTCCATTTTCGTATTGGAATCGGAAGGAATACCGCTCTCGCAAGCGGTGAACATGGCTACGCTCAACCCGGCCAAAGCGTTAGGACGTTCGGAGAAAATCGGTTCTCTTGAACCAGGAAAACAGGCGGATTTAATCGTCGTGCGGAAAGTCCGCGATATTCCGCTCGTCCGGCATACGATCGTCGGGGGTACGTTAGTTCATGCGACGAGGGACATGGGCTAAGCTTGAGTCGGAGGCAGTTGCTTGCGAAGCACGCTGATCATCTTTTTTCTTGCGGCCTCGGTGCTGTTCTGCCAGATCATTTCGAAGAGTACGCCCAATCCAGGCAAAGCCATGTCTTCGGTATGGATCGAGCCTTCGATAATCTCGGACAATTCATCTTCGTTCTTGCCTTGAACGCGATTCACGATCGCTTGTCTTAGATCTATTTCCACGGATATTCCTCCCGCAAGTGGATTACCCGTGTAGATTTCCCTGTCGGAGCGGCAATTATGCCGCTTGCCGAATGTGATATAATGAGCCCATTGGAAACGAACGCGGAGGTGTGAGCGGTTGGCAAAAAAACCGTATGGCAAAAAACAATTCGCCATTATCGGATTGGGCCGGTTCGGCTCAAGCTTGGCGAAATATTTGGCGGAAATGGGTTACGAAGTGTTAGCCGTGGACGAGAACGCCCAGCGCGTACAGGACGTGGCTCATGCGGTGACGCATGCCGTCTCAGCGGATTCGACGGACGAAGAAGCGATGACCGCCCTTGGCATCCGCAACTTCGACGTGGTTGTCGTGGCGATCGGGCAAGACATTCAGTCCAGCATTCTAACGACCTTAATTCTAAAAGATCTCGGCGTGCCTTATATAATCGTCAAAGCTCAGAACGAATTGCACGGCAAAGTGCTGGATAAGATCGGAGCCAATAAAGTCGTATTCCCGGAGCGAGACATGGGCTTGCGCGTAGCCCATCATCTGATCTCGCCCAATATCCTGGAGCACATCGAACTATCGCCGGAATACAGCATCGTGGAAATGAAGCTTCCTTCCGTCATGGTCGGCAAAAACTTGAAACAACTCGATATTCGCCAAAAATACAACTGCAACGTTCTCGCCGTAAAGAGGAATGGAGAGATGAACATTACGCCTCGCGCGGACGAGCCTCTCATTCATGATGACGTTCTCGTTATCGTCGGCAAGAACGAACAATTAACGAAGCTGGAGCAAGAAAATGCGGAACCTTGAAGATTATATCGAATCGGTTGCCAATCCGAGAGCGAAAGAATGGGCCAAGCTGCTCGAGCGCAAATATCGGGAACGTACGGGAAAGTTTCTGTTAGAAGGCGTACACTTGGTCAAAGAAGCGTTGGATGCGAAGTGGCCGCTCGAGGCGATCGCGTTTGACGAAGGATCGGGTGTGTTGGTCCAATTCGAAGAATATCTCGGTGAAATGGATGGAACGAGCGGGCCTGCCTGGATTCCCGTGTCCCCTGAGATCATCGCGAAATGCAGTGAAACGGAAACGCCGCAACCGATCTTTGCTGTGGCACGGAAACGTCCGCCGAGCGCGGAAACGCTATTCGCCGCCGAGCGAGGCTTAGTCGCGGTGCTTGACGGCGTGCAGGATCCCGGCAACGTCGGCACGATCGTCAGAAGCGCGGCAGCGAGCGGGGCGACGGCGGTCGTGCTGGGCAAAGGAACGGCGGATTTGTACAATCCGAAGACGATTCGCTCGACGATGGGGGCGTTGTTTCACGTTCCCGTACTTGAAGCGGATTTGCGAGAATTGCTGCCGGAAGCGGCCGAACGCGGCATCGCCATCGTCGGGACAAGCCTGCAGTCGGCCCGTTCATGCTATGAATACGACTTTGCAAGCCGCAGCGTCTGGCTCGTGCTGGGCAACGAAGGCAGCGGCATGTCACCGCAGGTTTCCGCTCTGGCGGAAACGAACGTCATCATTCCGATGAGCGGCCGCGCGGAATCGCTTAACGTCGCTATGGCGGCGACGGTGCTATTGTTCGAGGCTCAGCGGCAGCGGATTTTTTAAAGTCCAACCCCATAATCAATAAAGACTGGAAATCGCACGGGCTTGCCTAGCGTTTCTCCAGTCTTTTTTCATTTTGCTCTTCCCGGAGGACACCCGGGACAATGGAAGAATTTTTCGAAATTTTTGCCTGGGGTCAGTTGGCTTTACATAACAAAGCCATGTGGTCTTCTAAATATTAATCAATATTTCGATCCGATTGTGTCCATGTTTGATGTTATGCAGCGCGAGCAATTTATGCAGCCTAAATATCGTTCGATGGTCATCGCAGATCATACTCCTGAAGGACGCTTGAAGAAGTTCTCGATCTATACAGCTCCTTCAGTCAAAACATATCAATAAACGATAACACAAGGCTGCCGCGGAATCGTTGGGCAGCCTTACTCAGTTAACTGGCAGAATAGTTGATCATACGCGGGGAACCTTATCATAAGTAGGGCGAATAATGTTGTTTTTAATCAGCGTGATGAATGTCACCACAAGTCGTTGACCATTAACACCACCGAGCGTCGCAGGGGTTCCGTCCCGGCGAAGGTTTTCGACGTCCTGTTGGTTGCTGATGGTTCGCATGTTCATCCCTCCTAAAAAAGTTGAAGACCCCTCGTGAAAGGGGTCTCAAGCCTATCAAAATCATAATATATTATTGTAAATGTCGCATTTGCGGGTCAAAATGGGATTCTTATTGTACTTATTACGTAGTCATGTTCGGCTGCCCACTTCACGAGGCCATTCCAGAAATCTTCACAGGCTGAAATGATCTTTGAAGGTTCTGATAACTCTCCGGACATAGCCATTCGCACAACATCGTCGAATCCTTCTGGATGGCTAGGCAGTTCCAAAGCTTCCGGTAAAACCATTGAGCCAGTCGAGAAATGTTTTTGGTTGTGTAACCCGACTAACATAGCTCCGTATTGGGCAAACTCCACTGCCAAGTATGGCAAGTAGGTGTGTGGGCCATTTAGATTGACATTCCTAAGTTTCCCAACAAATTCGTACATTTCCCCTACAAGGACTTCGTTGATTGAAAGTCGGAAATCTTGGATCGTCTACACTTAGTTGGACAATAAAAATAAGGGCTTGTAGAATAAACCTATCATCCTAAGGAGCGGAACTCTACAATGCCAAAACAACAACGACGTACTTTACAGCACATTTCAAAAAACAAATGGTGGGACTCTATGAAAACGGTAAATCCAGAGCAGCAATTGTGGAAGAATATGACCTCACCGCCTCCGCCTTAGACCGCTGGATCAAACAAGCCACGACCACAGGATCCTTCAAGGAGAAGGACAATCGCTCGTCAGAAGAAAATGAGCTGCTTGCTTTACGAAGAGAAAACCAACGTTTGAAAATGGAGGTGGATATTTTAAAGCAAGCCGCGCCGATCATGGGACGAAAGTAGCTATCATCCAGAACAACCGTGATAAATACTCGGTATCAGCAATGTGCGACGTCCTGCAAATCGCAAGAAGTACGTTTTGAAGCGAAAGAAAAAGCGAACGAAGAAGATGTCACCGAAGCGATTGTGGACATTTTCCATAAGAATCGAAAAGCTTACGGTACACGCAAGATCAAAGTCAAGCTCCAGGAGCGTGGTTTCGTCGTCTCCAGGCGTCGAATTGGTCGGATCATGAAAGAGCATGGGCTTGTTTCCACGTACACCTCTGATTTACTGTTGACAATCCACTAATTACAAACTTGACTTCGGTGAATGATTTGAGAGGGACTATGAAGGAATTGCCCGGTTGCTTTGGCTCTCGTGGTTTTTGGTAGTAATTCGGTTACTTTGCAGAGCTTACAAACAGTCACTTATAAGCTCGGAATGCCGTCACTGCGCTGTTAAATTAAGCTAACGGGCAGGTTAATTCAGTGCCATTTTGTGAATCACAGATGTAACTTTCATTGATTGACAGCGTTATCAATAAGGAGAAACATCTTATAGGTTCTAGAATAACTAATATTAGAGCTTGGTTTTTTTCTCAAAAACCACCCTATTTGTGCTGTAGTTGCTACCATCGACGTTCTCAGGATACTCCCCCCATTTTTTACCCCACAAGCGCATTTGTCGAAGGACAGGTATATAATCACGTCCTTTGTCCGTTAGTGAGTATTCAACGGTCACAGGAACTGAAGGGAAAACTTGACGATTAATGACATTATACTCCTCTAAATGACGTAAAACATCCGTTAGAGACTTGATACTAATATTGTCTAAATTTCTTCGCATTTGATTAAAACGTTGAGGGCCCATATCGAGTAAGGCTAGCACCAAAAAAGACCATTTTCCGCGCACAACCTTCAAAGCTTCCCCTATAGATATTAGGCATAGTTCCTCCTCTGTATGTTCATTCAAGTCTTCCATCTCCTTACTTAAATATAGATAGACTAATAAATGAAACTATATAAAAATAATGTGTCTACTTTCAATTATATAGTTCATGATTTAACATAACAATAGATTATATCTCACTGCTTTGGTAAAGCCTAGCAAGATAAAATCTTATCAATTTAAGAAGGGATCTGATTATATGAACGAAAAGATAATATTAGTTTTTGGAGCGACTGGACAGCAAGGAAGTGCAGCAGTTAAACATTTAATAACATCAGGGTGGAAAGTACGAGCTTTTACTCGCGATGTATCAAGCGATAAAGCTTTGAAACTTAAACAATTGGGGGCTGAACTATTTCAAGGCGACATGGAAAAGGTATCCTCTGTTAACTTGGCTATGCAAGGGGTCTATGGGGTATTCAGTGTCCTTCCCCCTAGCTGGGAGCCTACTCCTGAGTCCGAGGCCGATGAAGAGCGTATAGGGAAATCAATAGCAGATCTAGCACAAAAAAACAATATTCAACACTTCATTTATGGGTCTGTCGGCGGTGCAGATGCTCAATCCCATTTTCGCAGCATGCCCAAATGGGCAATAGAGCAGTACATTCTTTCACTTGATTTGCCTTCCACTATATTACGACCTGCAACATTTATGGAAAACTACTTAAACCCCATGACCGCAGGCGTACAGAATGGTACCATTGCCCAAGCCTTTGATTCTAATCGAAAGATTCCACTCATAGCTGTAGATGACGTAGGGGCATTCGTCGCATTAATATTTAGTCGTCCAAAAGACTATTTAGGTAAAACTATTGAACTTGCTGGTGACACGTTAACTCCTTTGCAAATTGTTGACGCCATAGGCCGCGCAACCAATCGAACCATTCCTTACGTCCAAATTCCAATGGAAACGTTACGCCAGCATAATGAGATTTTGGCTGGGGTGTTTCAATGGTTAAACGACAAAGGTCACGAAGTCGATATTTCTGTTTTGCGTGCGCAATTACCGAAGCTTAAAGATTTCCATATGTGGATTGATGAGAATGGAAAAGAAAAGTATGAAAATTTATTCCAGACAAAGATTTCATGATTAATTTATTCACAAGGATTTAATTAGGACATTGCAATTATTATCAACCAAACGGATAGGTGGTCATTATCCTTAAGCCATTATTGCGCTGCAATCGTTTCAATCAGTTGATCATCACGCTATAGGGCCGCATTACGCTAACTGGGAACGATAGTTGAATCATCAATAATAAGGCCGCCGATTACTTCGGCGGCTTTCTGTGTAGAGTTATGAAAGCAGAATCGGATATTGAAAGGTTCACAACTATGCGCCGCGGCAGCTCCTTTCGCACTTCTCGCCGATAGCCCCGTTAAGCTGAACCGTATCACAAGTGAAGCGAAATTTTTTTTGAGATTTGGCTCAAAATCCTGAAAAAGTCGAAGACCCCTTGCGAAAGGGGTCTTATATTCTGCAAACATTGTCTGTACGTTTAGTTGGATTCTTGTTGTTCTGCTGCTTCCAGCTGTTTGAATAAATCGAATTTATGGTCGATTTTCTCAAGCGTTTCTTCAAATTTCTTTAATTGCTCAACAACCTTGCGGCGATAATCCTCTAAAAATTTGCGACGCGCCGAAGTTAACGATAAATCACTATCATGGCGGCTATTAAACTGCTGAAGCTCCTTAATGGGTGAGCGCGGGATGAAGACATTGGAGGACATTGCACGAAAGACTGGAAACGAGAAAGGGAGTTTTTGGTAGCCGACCTATCTCTACAATCATCGATCAGAAAAGTTAGTGAAGAATTCAAGAAGAAATATAGTGATTTGCATGTATTAGGCAATCTTGGGAGGCTTCGTATTTGGGAAAAGCAATTGACCCAACAAGGGGTAGAAAGGATGTTTGTGGTCAATATGATCAGTCATTTCTTACTGATGAATGAGTTGCTGGATATATTGAAGAAGCGCTGCCCATCACGAGTGGTCACCGTTATAGGGAACCCGGCATTTCTTAAGCACCCGAATATTAATTGAGGATCTACAGCTTGTAAACCATTTTAGAGGTATGCGTGCATTGTCTCAAACTTTATACGCCAGAACTTATTTTGCTTTTGAATTGGCTATAAAGGCTGCGCAGTCCGTCCATGCCCCTCTGCCTTTGGGCCAACTAATCCATAATTATTTTTGCTGAAGGAATGGCCCGTGGTTATGGTGAAATGGATTGGACGGCTTTAATCCGTTGTCTAGAGCATTCTTCTTAAAAGTTAGGTTTGACCTAGCAGGTAAGCGGGACAATGACCTTCATGCAAGTTGCCGTTCTGTCTTGGTTTAGTTCGGCGCTGACATGTAAGAACTGTTTTTTTGATAGAACATGCAGTAAACAGGCAAATAGTTGAATTCCGTCTCTCTGCTTAAGGCAAATCCGAATCTTCGATATATATTAACGTTCACTTTATTCTCCGTATCCAACGCGACTCCCAATGAATTCTGATCCGTACTTACCGTGTTCAACAGATGCTTCAGCAGCGCCTTACCGACTCCCCTTCCCTGACTCTCCGGCTCTACGCCAATCAAAATAAGGTAATGATGCGTCCATGTGGGGGCAGCAGATCTTGTGACTCGCATATAGCCGTTAAGGAGACGCAGCGTTTGCCAGGATAACAAAAACAACAAAGGAAGCACTCTCCCGATTAGAAACAATCCTCCTCTTATACTCTGAAGCTTGTTTGCGTGCGGCTTTTCTACGACATATGCGCCGAGAAGCTTCTCATTTTCAAATAGGCCCAGTACTTCTTCATGAAGTAAAAAGCTTTTATCAAACATAAAGGACACAAAAGCTGTCATCCTTCTGTTTGCTTTAAGGTCATGCTCGGGATCACCGAACAAATGCTGAAATAAGGGATCCCGAGAAAATGCTTTGCTTATTAGTGCTACGAATGAGGCTTTATCTGATTTAGACAGCTTAGAAATTCTGAACGAAGTATTCATGCTGCTTCACCGGAGTCATGTTGTGCTTTGCCATAATGATCAACGGCGAAGCTAAACAGTACTTTAAGCATAAACAATAGGCCGATGATCAGTACATACGGCGGTATTCCCGGTAACATAGGCATGGAGCCGAGGCCAGCAGACAAGAGTAAACCCGCAACGAATAGCTGCGAACGCTTGCCGATAAGAGCATTTACGATAAATGCGCCAATAATCGTATATGCCCAAATCGCCAGCGAATGCCAAATGCCGCAATGGAGAAGAAGCGCAACAAGCACGATATGGAAATGTATTGCAATGAATACGATTCGGTTCGTTTTTCTCGCCGCATAAAAGTTGCTGGTTGAAGCCGAAAAATTCGCTATGCATCCGGAAAAAATATCGAATATCAACAATAACGATACAGCGCTGCGCCACACCGGCAAATTGTTCGTCATTTCAGGGAAAACCCAATATAGCGCAGCAGTCAGTATTCCGCCAAAAAACAGTATCGCCAGAATAGACCCAATGGTCTGTTTTTCTCCAAAAACATCATGCAAATAAGAAGGAATCCGTATTTGTTTCATTTCATCACACTCCCATCACAAATTAATGTCCGCAATATATTATGTACTGAATGAATCGTATTACTACAAAATTATTATAACTACATAAGTTTATCATTTCAATGTTTTATACTCTTTTACTTGAAATACTCTACAAATTTGGTTACATTACATATGAGGTGAAGATAATGGACGGCTTCGAACGACGAAAACAGAAAAAGATGGAGCAAATATACAACGCAGCCTTTGAGCTTTTTTTCAAGCACGGCTTTCAGAGGGTCAGCGTAAATGAGATTGCGCATAAAGCGAAGGTTTCCCCTGCTACTATATATAACTACTTTGGTACGAAAGAACAGCTCTACACCGATTCGCTGATGAACTGGATGGACAAGCAGCTGGCAGTGTGTGAGGACATTCTTGATTCCGAATTATCCTTTCCTGAGAAGACTAAAGAAATCATGCTGTTGGAGGCCAAGAACATTAAAATTGTAGCGGATGAGCTTCCGAAAGCCCCATCCTCCGAGTTAAGCGGATTGATGCAAATGATGGAAAACTATAGCGAGCAGAAGGTCGCACAATTCGTTAGGAAGTTTGTCGCCCTCGGGAAACAAGAGGGTTATATTCTTATAGATCAGACAGAAGAGATAATGATGCGCTACTTTACGATGTTCAAGAATGAATTGGGCCGGCATTGGGAGGCATCGAATCAAGAACGGACAACCCTAAGCATGGATCAATTGATAGAGTTGTTTTTCTATGGGTTAGCAGGACGGGGGCAGCAGCAGGCGCAGGACGAAAGTCAAAACGGATCCACATTTTAAAGATACGGTGTAAATTTACCACAAATAAATTGGAGGATTTAGGGCGAGTCCTTTATTGGTTTAGTATATATATATTATTTTTATTATGTATTTTACCAATAAGGATTTCTCATTTATGATTCAGTAACAGTACGGAATTCTGAGGAGGTAGGATAGGATGTCGATTTATAATTTCCAAGTAAACACAATTGACGGCCAGCTCGTTAAATTGTCCGCCTATCAAGGGAAAGTTCTTCTTATTGTAAACACGGCAAGCAAATGCAGCTATTCTCGCCAATTCGTCGATCTGCAAAATCTTCACGATGTTTACTGTGAGCAAGGGTTAGAAATACTCGGTTTCCCTTGTAACCAATTCAACGATAAAGAGCCCGGCAATAACAATGAAGTGCAACAATTTTGCAGGAGCACTTTTGGCGTGACGTTTCCGATGTTCGAGAAAATTGATGTTAGAGGACGAAATGCGCATCCAATATTTCAATATTTAACGCAGCAAGCGCCATTTCAAGGCTTCGATATTCAGACTCCGAGCGGTCAATCGATGAATAATTTTTTGCAGGGTAAGTACCCGGAGATATACGCTGGAGATGGGATCAAGTGGAACTTCTCTAAATTTCTGATCGATCGCAAAGGACATGTACAAGCTCGTTTCGAAACGACAACGGAATTGATAGACATAGAACCGGTTATCAAATCGTTGATCTAGTTTGAAGGCATAGATTATCGAAAACAGTGCGACGGGAATCACCATAGAATAGCCATCGCAGGTGCAATGTATCGGTGGCCAGACCGGACAAAGCTGAAAGTGAAGGCACTCTAAACAAGAGGGCCTTTTTCGCCGATAGACCCGTTAAGCTGAACCGTACCATAAATAAGGGCAAGTATTTTTGCGGAATTCCTTGTGGGGCATGGATTGCGGACGTGGTGTGTTGGCTTTTGGTCAGTCAGTAGGTACGAGAGATTCTCTACAAGCAGGTCAGAGAAGGGTTCCGCAGCTACGAGCATTACCCAAATGTTCATCCAGTTGCATTTGACACCGGTTTTAAACTAACTGGAAGGATTATTCCATATTCACGTAGAATAAATTATGTAAAAATTCGGTTGATATAGGGGGCTTGAGAGGGGGCACGACGTTGACGAAGCGAATCTTGGAAATTGACGAAGCCGTCGCCTACATCCACCGGCATCTGAATGACCAATTGTCGTTGTCTCGTTTGGCCAAGCATGTGGCCTACAGTCCATACCACTTCTCGCGATTATTCAGAGAACAGGTCGGACTGTCGCCGCTATATTATGTGTCAGCGCTAAGGCTACAGAAGGCGAAGGACTTGCTTATTCACACCGACTTTAGCATTCGCGATATCGGCTTAGAGATCGGTCAGATGAGCTTAGGCACTTTCACGACTCGATTTTCGGAGTGCGTTGGCGTAACGCCATCCGAATTTCGGCGTTCTTTACCGCGCATTGATACGTTGAAGGATTCTCTAATCAGACTCGGGGTATGGCGAGAGATCGAGCCTCATTCAAGCGCTATCTGGTCCGGGAGCATTCGCTTTAACAGGAATCAAGCCGGGTGTTTACTATTTGATGGCAACCGCCATTCCGTGGGAGTCCAAAGAGCGCGATTTTCTTCTTCACCATGCTTCCCTCCGTACCCGAAGCCATAAGCCGCTCATCGTGAATCCAAACGGCAGAGTCGAGCACCAAATGGTTATGCTCCATGAGCCTCGTCAGGACGATACGCCGATTCTGGTTTCCTTGCCACTGTTGATGAACAATTTCCTCAAGCGAGTGGGTCAACAATAACCGGTAGAAACTCGATCCGTTAAATTAAATTTGTATTCGGACAGGCCAGAACTGTGCACATGGAACGTGTAATCTTGATAATGAATGTGCAAGAAACTAAGGAGGAGAGTTAGCTGTATGGGAAAGATCGTTTTCGCATTGAACCAGTCTCTGGACGGGTTCGTCGACTTCACAGGATCTATGCCTGACCCCGTGCTATTCCGTCATTTCATCGACGACATGCGCAGCCTGGCGGGCTGCGTATACGGGCGCCGCATGTACGAGGGCATGCGTTATTGGGACGAAGACCGTTTGGAATGGGATGCGTCGCAACGGGAATACGCAGCGGCGTTTCAAAGCAAGCCGAAGTGGGTGGTGTCGAGGACGTTAAAGTCTGTCGGGCCGAATGCTTCTCTGATCGAGGGCGACTTGGCAGCGGCGATACATGAGCTGAAGGCACAGCATGAAGGAGAGATTGAAGTTGCCGGGCCGGAGTTGGCGCATAGTCTAACGGAGCTCGGTCTAGTTGATGAGTATCGACTCTATCTCCATCCAGTCGTGCTGGGTCACGGTAAGCCGTTCTTCGCCGGTCCGCGGCCGCCGCTACGCCTAGTGGCAAGCGATCGAATTGGCGAGAAGGTGATCAGGTTGACCTACGTTCCAACTTAGTTGTGCGGTTGACCCAGCGGCCTAAAGGGCACGTTACTTTAATAGGGATTCTCCAGCTGTAGCGGCAGCCAGAAGATCTGGAATTATTCGAACAACTGAAAGATTGTTGTAGGTAGCTTAGAGCAGAAAACGAGCTTCTCCTTACGCAATGGGGCTTTTCCTGACATAGGAAAAGCCCCCGTCTTATTGTTATTCTTCGTATTCGTCGTGCAGTCGCCACCACGTGTACGGCGGGGTTTGCGGCCACCCTTCGGGGGAATCTTCCCAGTCTTCTTGACGGCCGAAGGGTGTAAGGTCAAGGAGATTGAAATCGGCTCTGAGTCTGTCGACGCCGCGCGACGCCGTAAAATAGGTACGAAAAATTCTGTCATTGTCGCGGAGGAAGACACTAAGACCAAATCCTTTGCCGACACCGCAGTCTAAGTTAAAATCGTAGCCGTTCGAAGAGAACCATGGCACATTCCAGCCCATGCGTTTCTTATAGGGTTCGATTTGCGATAGCGGCGCGGGGGAGACAAGAACGAAGGTGGTGTCACGGGCGTGCAGATGGGCGAGATGACCGATGTTGTCGACGAAGGATGAGCAGCCGCGACAACGGTGATCGGAGCCGGGATCCATCATGAAGTGGTAGACGATGAGCTGGCGACGCCCTTCAAAAAGATCCTGCAGGCCTGCTGTACCCGTTGGACCCTCGAAGTCGTAAACTTTGTCGAAGCGGACCATCGGAAGTCTTCTACGCTCTGCGGCGAGCGAGTCCAACGCTCTGGTGAGCTCCTTTTCTTTGATAAGCAGCTTTTCGCGGGCAACCCGCCATTCGTCTTCTGAAACGATTAACGGAAGCGCTGTTCGATTCGTTGACATGATTCGTCCCCCAATTTACTTGAAAATAATGGGCATTCCCCTATTATCACCACAGAATAGCATTTTTACTTTTGTAATGCAAGTTAAATTGCTTTCATCATGCAAGCGTGTTATGCTGGGGCTATGAAACGATCCGATAATAAATCACATTGCCCGATTAATTTTTCGTTGGAGACTTTTGGCGATACTTGGTCATTATTGATCATCCGAGATATCGTATATTTCGGTAAGAAAACGTATGGAGAGTTTTTAGAATCCGAAGAAGGCATTTCGTCAAACATTCTTGCCAGTCGGCTTGTTCACTTAGAGCGGAAAGGCATTCTTGTTAAAGAGCCCCATGAATCCGATAAACGGAAAGAGATCTACTTGCTTTCCGAGAAAGGGCTTGACGTCATCCCGATTTTACTGGAGATGGCCGGGTGGGGGGCAAAGTACGATCCGGAGACCGACGCGCCGCAGAATTGGATTGCTATCGTAAATGCCGATCGTGAAAGGATGACCGGTCTGATTCGCGAAACCGTGCAAAACGGAGGTTCCATTTTTACGGGTCCCAATAGCGTAGTCAGTAAATTAGCTATAACTTAAGGAAAATGTTCAACGTAAACAGGGCCATCCCGCAAGGGATGGCCCAATAACTTGCCGTTACAGACAGCGCGGAGAACCTTACCATAAGTGACGGTTATCACTGGCTTTGACTTCCATACAGTCATTATATATATTTGAATAAATATAAGATTTAGATCTTAAATTAAAGGTGGTTGAATAGTGTCTGCACAAAGCGATGAGGATTTAGATATTCAAAATGTTATGAATGAAATGCGACAGGTTCAACAAAAATCGAAGGCATTCATAGAAGGTATAACATGTAACGATAAATTGTCCCAGAACCATATCATGCTACTGATGGATTTAAAGTTATCTGGCAGCATGCGGATAACGGACATATCCGAGCGTTTTTTTATTACAGCGGGTGCAGCAACCTCAATGTGCGATAAGCTTGAGGAGCAAAACCTGATTTGCAGAATTCGAACTAAGGAAGACAGAAGAGTTGTAATGGTTGAACTAACCAGCATAGGTGAAGAAAAATTGAAAACCATATTCAAGCGATTTTCTTCAGAGAAGCTTCGTACAATAGCCGGTGTTTTAAAGCAAGTAAACGTGCTGATGTCAAAAATAATTGATTGAGAGCTGTCCGCCAAAAGCGTGACAGCTTTTTTAGATACCTCCCAAATTAGTAAGTTTCACTTGACAAGAGACATTTCGCATTATATTTTAATTACAATATATTTTAACAATTAAAATACTTAAGGGGGGAGTATATGAACCACTCCAATTCTGATGTTATTCGAATTAATGGAATCGGGACCTACATCGAAGATGTTTATTCGAAAGCAATACGAGTCGTTGGACATGGTCAATTTAAGGGGATGATTCAAACCTGCAGCTTTAAAAACAATGGCTCTTGCAGTGTTAAATCAGATTGCATCGCTAAGGATTTTTCGAATATCGGACATGGACATTTTCATTCTATTACCGCTGAACACATCTATTCTGCTGGTTCAATACATGTTGACACATCAGTAAGCGTCGAAACGTTTCATGCGAATGGCTTGATTCATATCGAAGATACTCTATCTGCTAAGGAGGTACGGATTAAATTCCATTACAAGAGTTTTTTCAGACATATCATTGCAAAGAAGAATATTGAAATTTGCTCTGATCGTTTGTCATTCGCGAATTTGATCCGGCTAGGCAGAAGAAATGGAAAATGCACAAGTCTAAAGGGAAGACACATCGTTATTGAACATCTAGATGCCGATTTGGTTATCGGAGAGGATATTATTATTGGACCTGGTTGTAAAATTCGTGAAGTACAATATTCGAAAAGTTTGAGCGTAAATCCTCGCTCTTTAGTACAACATACTGTGCAAATTAAATGATGAGGTGTTGTCCATGCAATCTGTTCATAGAATGATACTGAAAATATTGGTTGGACTATTTGCTTTCCCTGTGTTCAGCGTGTTGACAGTTGGTTTGTTCATTTGTACTCTATTGTCATCGACAGCAGGACTGCTGCGGACATTCGGCTTTAAACTAGAAATGAATATCGCGATTTTCGAGGTCCCGCGTCTCTTAAGCTTGCCCTTCGCTCTCCTTTTCGGTGCACTATTTTTTTATTTAGCAATCGTCAGCTAGAGAATACTACGTTCATCCTATAGATTTATCAAATTGTAAAAATCTAAATACAGTATTACCAAAGGAAAACGAGTGAGCAAGAATTTATATTCTTGTTCACTCGTTTGGTCGTTATGCTCATTCCTGTGCATCAAGTTTAGCTATGAGTTTATCTCCTTCAATGTCCATATTCGGCAGCAGACGATCAAGCCAGTTGGGCAGTCCCCAGGCCTTGTCGCCGAAGAGAGCCATAACCGCCGGCACCAGTGTCATTCGGACCACGAACGCATCGATCAGAATACCGGCCGCTAACGCGAAGCCGATCTGTTTAATCATGATGTCGTGCGTGAATATAAAGCCGGCAAATACCGAAACCATGATTATCGCGGCGGCCACAACGACACGACTGGCTTGATTGTATCCATGAATAACGCTCTGTCTGCCCTTATGCCCATGAACATAGGATTCCCGCATGGAAGAGACGAGAAAGACCTGATAGTCCATCGCCAGCCCGTAAAGGATTCCCGTGACGATAATGGGAATAAAGCTCATAATGGGACCTCCGGTGTCAAATCCGAACAGGCTGCTCAGCCACCCCCACTGGAACACCGCCGTGGTAAGACCGAATGTGGCAAGGACACTCAGCAGGAAGCCGACCGTCGCTTTAATCGGGACGAGGATCGAACGGAACACCAATAGCAGAATGATCAGCGATAGGATGACGATAACTAGGATATAAACCGGGAATACTTCCGCAAGCTTGTCCGACATATCTATATTGATCGCGGTGAAACCCGTAACTCCAAGCGAGATGTCGTAGGTTTGTGCAATTGTCGAATCTGCTGCTCGCATATTCTCTACGAGGTTCTTGGTCTCCGGATCCGTCGGACCCGTCTTCGGAATAACGCTTAGAATCGCCATATTTCCATTCTTATTAACGCCAGCGAGAGAAGCGACTGAGACATTATCCATCTTCTGAATGTCTTGCGCGAGGCTGTTCAACGATTCCGGCGGGAACTTCTCCGAGAGATCTCTCGGTTCGGCGACAATGAGAAGCGGGCCGTTAAACCCTTCTCCAAAACTTTCGGAAATCGCGTCGTAGCTCTGCCTTGCGGAGGTGTCATAGTTGGCGGTCGCTCCGGAAGGAATGCCTAGCCCCATCTCGGCGACCGGTATAGCGGCAGTGCCAAGGATAGCGAGGATAGCCACAATGACGAGCCATCGGAGCTTTACGACCCCCTTCGCCCAACGGATTGCGATGCCGCCTTTTTCTTTGGCTGCCAAAGAACGACTCTTTTCTCGCGATTTGCGGGAGCAAATACGCTCACCCACCAGGCCAAGCAACGCCGGCAGCAACGTGAGGGCAATAAGCACGCTCAGGAGCACGGTTGCGGAGGCGACGAGCGCCATAATGCTCAAAAAAGAGATTCCGATAACAAGCAGTCCGCACAGTGCGACAATGACCGTAAGTCCAGCGAAGAACACCGCGCTGCCAGCTGTACCTACCGCTCTGCCCGCAGCTTCCCGTGCCGACAACCCTTGTTCCAGAATAAGACGACGCTGACGATTCACGATAAATAGCGCATAATCAATGCCGACTGCCAAACCGATCATCAGGGCTAGAATCGGAGTGGCGGAAGTCATGGTGACGAATTTGGAGATGGCAAACGCGCCACCGACGCCGATTCCGACCCCAAAGAGCGCGGTTACGATCGGCAAGCCGGCTGCGACTACGGAGCCTAGCGTTATAACTAAAACGATGGCAGCAATCAGGAGTCCATAAATTTCATTTGTTCCGAACGGAACTTCCTGCGCTTTCAGAGAGTCACTTGGCAAAACGATAATATCGGTACCGTTCACTGCATTCTCGACGGCATCTACGACAGATTCTGTGACGCCTGTGGACAGCGAGAGCAGTTGGACCGTAAACTGGAATTGGAACAAGGCGATTCTGCCATCGGACGAGATGATGACTCCTGGAACGGGAGTTCCATTGACCATGAGCGGGCCATAGGGAGGCATTTCGGCCGAGACGGTAGTGCCGGTATCGGAGCTGTCCGGGCCATGGAGAGCTCCATCCGGAGAATTAGGATCATTTTGGGTAACTTGTTTTTCTTGCATTGCTCCGCTTTCAGGTGCAAGCTCGTTCGGATTGACGACATCGTCCAAACTGTAGACGTTATCTGCCGCCTTACGAATCGCCGCGATAAGCTCCGGAGTATCTAGACGCTCCCCTTCAGGCGCTTTAAACAGTACACTCGCTTGACCGCCGGATACTTCTGGCAACTCTTGTTCTAACTTATCCAATACCTTCTGCGACTCTGTACCCTCTATTCTCAGATCAGAACTTACGCGCATCCCGTTGATACCCAACATCGTAATGACGATACTTAGAACGACTATCCAACCCGCTATGAAATACCATGGTTTATGGTAAGCCTTTTTGCCAAGTTTATATAAAAATGTGGACATTCGTTAATCCCAACTCCTCTTGTATTTGTAATTATCGGTTGACCATGGCATTAAACTGCTTTTCTAGAGCGTCCCAGTTAGGAGTAAGGATGCGGTCCTCTAGCCAATAAGCTCACATCATTGCCGCCCTGTTTCAGAATATGGGTCAAATAACTACCTATGACACCTGCGCCATAAACCAATGCTCTCATGTTTGGTCTCTCCCTTCTTCTTTAAAAACAAACAATCGTTGATTAAATGACGTTTGTCGCCTACTCTTAAAATAGCATCTACCCAAATTTCGAAACAATCGGCAATATATTTTGATCTGTTGCAAAACCAACAAAATGGACTTTGATTGTCTAAAAAGAGGTGAGGAAAGCAATGGACAGGCGCATTTTAAAAACGAGGCGGACTATTATGGAAGCTTTCGTTAGTCTAGTGGAGGAGCATGGATTTGAGAAGATCACCATGCAAGCAATCGCAGACCGGGCAGATGTAAACCGAGGGACTGTCTATTCGCACTTTACGGATAAGTACGATCTTCTGGACCAGTGCATCGAAACCTACTTGCAGCTATTGTATGAAAGTTGTATGCCTGACGGAGACCCGAGCAAGATCCCATCCAAAGCATTTCTGCTTCGCGCATTTGAGTTTTTGGAACGCCACGCATCGGTTTATTCCACACTTATGACAAACAAAGGAGTCCCCGCATTTCGAAAGCAAATGATGAAAATGGTGGAAAAAAGCATTAAAGAGCATATCGATAGCAGCGACGTCGGCCCGAGCATAAACCGGGAAATCCTCGTCCAATTTCTATCCGTAGCAGTGGCCGGTCTGGTAGAATGGTGGATTGTTAAAGGGATGCCGTATACTTCGACGGAAATGGTTGATCAATTGATGATCATCATAGAGCATGAATGGCCTTCTAAATGGAACTTGGCTCAAAATAAGGAGGAAGATGTGTGCTATTCATGATGTCAAAGCCTCGAAAAATTCGGAAGCCAGAAATCTCCCGAACTCAGAGCTCACAAAAAGGGCAAGTTATTTGGGGAGAAACGTGTAGGAGTCTGTAAATATGCGATGATTCAGGGGATAACACAGAAAATGCTGATCCAGCAATTAAGAGAACTTGAAGAAGACGGAATCATTATCCGAAAAATATACAATCAAGTCCCGCCAAAAGTTGAGTATTCAGCTACTATCGAAAAATATAAGAAGAGGAGTTCGTTCATTTGAAGGCACTTGTATTTAATACATTCGGAGGGCCGGAAGTATTAGAATATCTTGAAATTCCGGATCCGGTTATCGGAGCCGATGATATATTAGTAAGGATGAAAGCAATTGGATTGAATTTTGCAGATATTTATAGAAGAAAAGGGAACTATCATCTTACTGGTAATTCCCCGTATATTTTAGGTTATGAAGGGGCGGGAGTCGTTGAAAAGACGGGAGCTAATGTCCAAGGAATCAAAGTTGGCGACCCTGTTGCATTTGCCGATGTCCCATATGCTAACGCAGAACAAGTGGCTGTTCCGCTGGAAAAGGCAATTCCTCTTCCAGAGACCATTTCATTTGATAAGGCGACTTCCGTTTTACTGCAAGGCTTAACTGCCCACTATTTAACAAAAGATAGTTATGCGGTTAAGGAGAATGACATCATTCTAGTTCATGCGGCAGCAGGGGGCGTTGGACAGCTGCTCGTCCAAATTGCAAAGCTCCTCGGTGGAAGGGTCATTGGTTTAACGTCCTCTATGGAGAAGGCGTCTGCAGTTAAGAAGGCTGGAGCAAATCAGGTTTTCTTGTACTCGGATGATTGGAAGGGAAAAGTTTTGGAGGAAACAAACGGACAAGGCGTGGATGTTGTCTATGACTCAGTAGGCTCTACGCTCGAAGATAGCTTTACAGCGACTCGCATTGGGGGTACGGTCGTATTTTATGGAATGGCAGGGGGAGACCCTGCTCCAGTTGACCCAAGGATGTTGATGGATACGTCAAAGACTTTGACTGGCGGGGATCTTTGGAATGTCCTTACTTCCAGTGAGGAACGGATAGCCCGTTCAGCCGAACTGTTCAGCTGGATAGAAGAGGGGAAAATAGCGGTATCTGAGCCTACGGTATTTGCACTACGAGATGGTCGCAAAGCGCATCAATTTCTAGAAAGCCGCAAAAGCACGGGAAAAATTTTATTAAGACCATAAAAATCGTATGAGACGTACTGTGAGCTTCGAAGGACATCCGGTCGGGTGTCCTTAAATAGGGCGAATATCGGTGTGCTACAATGGTAATGATCGTAAGAAAGGTTTTTAATGAAATCAGATCATAGGTATCTCATAACTTTCAGAGGGCTGGTTAAGCTGTAATGACATTTAATAACAAACAACGCTACCGCTTTAGTGAAGCGCCTATATGGAATATTCAGCGGAAGTACTATGAAGAAGAAGGAACGAAAGCTTGGAAAAATGACCAAGTTCCTCAATATATAACGAGTAATCCGATGATCGCAACTTCATATGCCGAAATGATATTCGGGTTTCTTCAAGACCGGGCGAATATGGAATATAGTTCGGAACCTGTTACGATTGTGGAGCTTGGAGCAGGAGCGGGACGTCTTGCTTTCCATGTGTTATATGAGTTGTGCCAGTTAAGAGACTATGCTGGAACTTCATTACCTTCGTTCCGTTATATTATGACGGATTTGGCGATAAACAATGTTCGAGCCTGGAGGCAGCATCCTGCTCTCCAATCTTTTATTGCCGAAGGATTACTCGATTTTGCGCAATTTGATGCTGTTCATGATACGGTTCTGAACCTTGTCGTATCAGGCACAACGATTAATGAGGGAGATTTAAAACAACCGTTAATAATTGTTGCCAACTACTTTTTCGATAGCATTCCACAAGAGTTGATTTATGTAGGTGATGGTCGAATTTATGAAGCTGATGTTTTTGTCGAATATCCCGAACATCATGGTTTACTTAAACCATCAGATTTGTTAGACCAAATCTCTTTGCATTATGAGCATCGGCAGGCACCCGAGTATGAACAAGAAACCTATCCATACCGTGATGTCATTGCAATCTATCAGGAACAACTAGAAGATTCGCATATTTTGTTTCCTGTCGCTGGAATCACTTGTTTGGAGCGTTTGAATCGGCTATCTCAGGCGGCGGGATTCCTACTCATAACGGCAGACAAGGGAGACCATTTGCTTGATAACTGGAAATTCGCGGAACCGCCAGAGTTGATCCTGCACGGAAGTTTTTCTTTAACGGCAAACTACCATGCGATTCAGCATGTTTTTGAACGAAGAGGAGCCATGGCGTTATTTCCCCCGCATCATTATAAAAATATAAATGTGGGCTGTATTCTCAATGTGGATAAACCGATGGATTATTTCAATACAAGATTAGCTTATCGCCGATGTATTAAACGCTTTGGTCCGGATGAGTTTTTCAGTTTGAAGATAGGGGTAGATCGCAATCTAGATAACATGGGACTACAACAAATCTTGAGTTTTTGGCGCTTGGGCGGATATGATGCGGAATTTTTCATTCAAAGTACGAAGCGGATCTCTAGTCTGTTGCCGGATGCAAACGATGAAGAAAGGCAGGATATTTTGACAGGCATACAGCTTATGTGGTCCTCGCACTACGTAATGGAGCAACGCTATGACTTGGCGCTGGATGCTGGTTTAATATTGTTTGAGTCGGAAATGTACGAGGACTCCAAGCGTTTTTTGGAAATTTCAATGCATCAAGAACAAGGTGAGATCGTATCGACCGTATTTTATTGTCTGGCTATTTGTTGTTTCGAGTTAGAGTTAGACGAAGATGCTCTGGGATACGTGCGGAAATTATTAGAACTCGAGCCTGATCATGAAGAGGCATTGGCATTGTTAAACCAATTTGAGTTGGATTAGTCAAGTTCAATAAGTGTCAGCTCAGAAATGTTCCTCATTTTCTTGTAACCTCAAAAACTTGCTTCTTTGACGAGCGGGTCGTGATTGGCAATAACCGCTATGCAATCTTCTCTTTGGGAAAATTCACAAATCCATTGCAAGGTTTGGAAAGCCATTTCGTCATCGCTTGTATAACCGGGCAGAATCATTTCACTCCAAGATATCCTAGAATAGGCGGCATCGGAGGCGAGCAGTACCCAACCGTCCTGAACGCGCACCAGAACGGAAATCAACCCATCCGTATGGCCGGGAGTCAAGATGAGGTAAATGCTACCATCCCCGTACAAATCTTTCCCCAGTTTTAGGGGACCGAATGGAATCGGCTTTAGTGGAAAGGGGTGAATCGTGATCCCCTGGCATCTGGCCCTTTGATGTCCTTTTGCCCCATTCCATTCGAGCTCGCTAACAATAAAAGATTGCGCCCCTTCAAGATGATGAATACCACTGATATGATCGACATCCATGTGACTAATCAAAACATACCTGAGCTGATGAACCGGTTTGTTCTTTGCTTCTAATTGTTCTCGAATAGATTGTCCCGGGGGCAAAAGAGGATGGCAAATCCGATATGCGTAGGGTCCAATGGCCGTCTCTGGATCGGAACGAACCGCTTCGCTCCAACCTGTATCAATGAGAATATCCCCCTTGGGACTGATTCTAATTATGTTAGATTAATTTAATGATGTTAGAATACAAAAATGTGGAATACTTGTCAAGTTAAAGGTATAATTTTCAACTAGAAGTTCGAATATTCGACAAAACCTTTGAAGGACTGCGCTTATTCGGAATTCCCTGAAAATTTAATATAACGTAACGGTGGGGATAAGTTTGTTAAAGTTTAAACTAACTGATGGAAAAATGTTATTTGTCGACGGTTATGCAATTGCTGGTGGAGCTACTGGAGAGGTGACGGAAACATCCGAGTTAAAGGCTTTGGAAAAATCCCGTCATAAGAATTCTTTCTACATTGAGTTCAGTCAGATAAAGTCTATTCATAATATGGAAGAAAGCAATTCATCCGATATTACGATTTTTACTGTGGCTGATGAGAAAATAGAGTTTGAAATTGACTCAGCGCAGGAAGCACAACGATTTCTGTCTGAAACAGAAAGCTTGTTTAGGGAGAAAGGGTTTATGACAGAGAAGGAGGCAATGCCTACAAAAAGAGCAGTAATGAGCCCGCTAAAATATATGCTTGTGATGGCAGTATTATGTGGAATTATCACTTACGTAGTTTATGGATTTGAAAGTGGCACTTTATCATCTGTACGCGTACCATGGTGGATGGCCATTTTTTTATGGTTAGGAGAGGCCGTCGGCTCTTTTTGGGTACTCATTTGCTCAATCCTACTAGTATCAATTGGAGTTATTTGGCTTTTTAGAAGGATTGCAAACCCACCAATCGAAACTGTTATTCGCAAATAGATCTATACTTGGGTTGTACCCACTTAAAAGGCTTATTCCACTTATTGAAGATGGATTGAGCCTTTTTTGCATGTTACTAACCGAGCCGCTTGTGGAACAAGTATTGCAGATGTTGCCAACATTTAGGGGATTATGGTATGTTTGGGGTGCAAATTGTACTATTGAATGATTAAGTAGGCCAGGTCTTTGGTATTATTTAGCACGCTAATAGACAGAAATGTGGGAGGATTTATGAAATGCTAAAAAAAATAACGATTTTTGTTCTGGTATTATTACTTGCAGTACCTTATAGTCATTCCTTCGCTTTGAATGATAAAAGTACAATGATATTTGCCGATGGCAAAAGGGTAGTATTTAATATAGAACCGATAACAGAAAAAGGTATTGTATACGTTGAAGTAAAACCTTTGATGAAAGCTTTGGGAGCAACCCTATCGTACGATTCAAAAACAAAGAATTGGATTGGGAAAAACGATAAGTATACTTTTAGTTTTAAATCCGACAGTGATCAAATCATTATTAATGGAAAGAAAGATACAATAAATATGCCTAAAATAGTAGGTGGGTCAACGTTTATTCCAGTACGCATGGTAAAGAAACTAGGTCATGGCGTTACAACATATTATAACAGGATTATTATAGGACCATTTTATAAAACAGTTCACGATGATCTTTTGGACGTGAGCTGGGAAATGACGACTCAAGAAGTTAAAACTGTAAAAAAAGAAAAAATAGTTTCTGAAGTCAAGGACGGCAATGAAACGACAATCATTTATCAACAAAAAATCGGAATATTTGATTTTCCAGGAAAAGCAGCTTACGTTTTCATTAATAATAAATTAGAAAGTATTAGAGTTACTATTGATGATACTAGCTTCAATACTAATTATAAGGCGTATCTCGACTTTAACATTGAATATGGTGAACTTTATGGTTGGGCATATGATTACTTAAAATGGAATGATGAAATCACCAAAAAAGCATATTTTAAAGTATATGGTAATGACATTGAAGGTATGATTAGTGCAGCGATTACTGCAAGAGATCTTAAACTTTTTGAGTATCATGATTATCATGATACCCAGGTATCATTCAGCTTCTCGAATGTTGGGTCGATATATAAACCTCATTATATTACGCTGGTCCTTTTAAGCAGAAAAGATGTAGAATGGAGAGCTGTCGAGCAAGTGGACACCCCTTAAGTTGTATATAAGAGCTCCCTTATGGGGGCTCTTGGTTTTTTATGCTTTTATAATATACAGATCTTTATATATATTCCTCAATTCATGTTTTTGAATCTTTCCACTCGCTGTCATTGGGAATTCGTTCATAAAGACAACTTTTTTAGGCACTTTAAAACCGGCTAATCGTTCTTTGCAAAAATCAATTAACTCATTTTCCTGAACGGATTCTCCATCTTTTATTTTTGCGAATATAGTCACGGCTTCGCTCCAACGTTCATGAGGTAAACCAACAGCAGCACATTCAGCTACCTTCGCATGGCTTCTAACAACTAATTCGACTTCTACCGAAGCTACATTTTCACCTCCGGTTTTAATGATGTCTTTCTTGCGATCAACAAACCAAACCACATTTTCTTCATCAATATAACCACTATCACCTGAATGGAACCATCCATATTTAAATGCGCTTTCAGTTGCCTCAGGATCTTTGAAATAACAGGTCATCGATTGAGGGCCGCGGTATACTAATTCTCCAAGCTCTCCAGGGGGCAATATATTTCCATCGTCATCCATTGCTTTAGCGGTTTGGGCTACAACAGGCTCCCCCCACGCACTGCTTTTTGAAATCGCATGTTCGGGACGCTGTGCTGTATTCGGTGGCGTAAACTCCGTTTGTCCTGATATCAGTATAATAGTAGCATTATTAAATATACTTTTAACCTGTTGATGTCTTGCTAACGGTAAAGTCGCAATTGCGCATACACATAGTCTCATGGAAGAAAAATCTTTTGCGGAAAGACCAGGTTGGTCTGAAATTTCAAGCCACATCGGGGCAGAAAGCATCGTCCAAGTCGTCCTGTATTCTTCCATCGTATTCAATATCTTCGATGCATTATATCGTCTGATCAATACATTTGTCCCGCCTACCAAAATGTTTGGCAGAAGAATGCAGGTTAGTCCCCCTACATGGAATAAGGGCAACATAACGATGGAGGAATCATTATGATCCAATTTATATTGCAAAGCTGTGCTCATTGCAGAAAAGTAAATAGCAAGATGGCTTGTCTCTACTCCCTTTGGTTTTGAAGTGGTTCCAGAGGTGTACATTAATTGGAGAGTATCTCTATCTTCAATAATCACTTCAATTTCTGTATCATCCCCGGACTCCAGATGTGAAAAAGGGAGAATGTTCTTTCCGCTTAACATAAACTCTTCATCGGCTTCTGTCATGAAGAGATCTTGTAAGGAAGGAACTTCATCGATTAAAATCTCCACCTTATCCTTCGAGCTTTGCGTGAAAACAAGAACTTTGGTTTCAGATTGGTTTAACTGATAAGCAAGGTCGTCAAACGCCAGCTTTATATTCAGAGGCATGACGACTAAACCGCATTTTGCACATGCAAAATAAGTGATGACGAATTCATTCGTATTTTCACACAGGAGTGCTACAACATCGCCCTTTTGGTAGCCCCTTTGAAGAAGGGAACGAGCGACCTGATTTACTTTTTCATTTAATTCCTTATATGTTAAAGTGACATCCTCATCAACTAAAGCAACTTTATTGGGGAAACGTTGGGAAGTTCTTGTGAGCATATCTCCTACGCTGACTCTTTGAATAAGGTTTCTTTCCAAATGACTATTTACCATTAAAACATTCTCCATTCTCGACATTAGAAATGATCTGACTTCAAGGTCTCCGAACATTCGAATTCCAACAAGACCATTCTACCAAAGATTTGAAGATTATTCTCCCGATTATTCTCAATTAAAATACCTTTAAATGTAAATTTGTTATATGACATTACCATGACATCAAAAACTATCAATTAAGGAAAAATCATAATATAATCTATTAAGTCATTTAAATTACAATTAAAAGAAATTTAGTTCAGATGCGGATTAAGAATTTAGCTCTGAGATGAAATGGATTCTAGAGAAGGAATACGCTCAACAGGGTGGATGTGGCAGATATGAAAAAGATCCCGGACTGGTTATATATATGCGGATTGTCATTTATATTAATAGGCATTACTTTTATTATACAGGGCCATATTGGCATTAATTTAGCGGATGAAGGCTATCTCTGGTACGGTGCCATTCAAACATCAAGTGGAGAAATTCCATTAATGGATTTTCAGTCCTATGATCCTGGCAGATACTATTGGGTAGCCTTCTGGTTTATGATATTCGGTAACACCAGTATACTTACGCTTAGAATTGCCGTACTTTTATTTCTACTGATCGGACTGATAAGTGCCTTGCTTGCAGTAAGGCGCGTGACTAAATCATGGGGCTACTTATTGATCGTAGGAGCTCTCTTGATACTATGGGTATACCCTAGGCATAAAATGTTCGATATCAGCATCAGCATGATTGCGATATATATGGTTATTCTCTTATTGGAGAAACCTAAAATTGTGCGATACATATATAGTGGAATCATTATTGGTCTTGCTGCTTTCTTTGGTAGTAATCACGGCTTGTATCTACTTATCTCCTATGCTATTGCTTCTGTGTACATCTTCTTCAAAATAGACCGAACGAACATCATAAAGAAAATCGGTTGTTTAGGAATCGGCATCTTCATCGGGTATTCTCCGAGGCTTCTTATGTTTATTTTTATCCCCGGCTCTTTCAAGAACTATATTGATTCAATCATCTGGCTGTTCCGATCAGGGAATACCAATCTTCCTCTTCCTATTCCTTGGCCATGGAGAGTAGACTTTACCAACCTTCCCGTTATGAACATCGTCAGCGAACTCATTGTGGGCTGCTTGTTTGTTCTAGTATTCCTATTTCCTGTAGGATGGGCGATCCATAGCTTTAGATCAAAAAAAACAAACTTATATCTTGTCGCATCAGTATCTGTAGGCATTCCCTATATACATGTTGCTTTTTCGCGTGCAGATTTAGGGCACTTAGCTCAAGGAATTTTCCCGCTGCTGCTGGGAGCTTGTTTTTGGGCTTTAGAATATTTTAGACGAAGCAAGGTTAAATCCATCGTTTTTTTAACCGTCATGTTGATCGTCTCATCCTTGTCCATAGGCAGGGTTCAACCCTTGTATCAACAAATGCAGGCACCTCCGAATACGTTTGTGAGGTTCACGCTAACAAATAATGAATTATGGATAGATAAGTCTAGCGCTGACTTTATTCGAACCGTACAGGATATCAAGAATCAATATCTCAAAGAAGGGCAAAATCTCTTTATTGCTCCTCATACGCCTACGTTGTACCCCATACTGAATCTGAAAGCACCCTTGTGGGATATTTATTTACTGTTTCCTGAAACTGAAGATAGGCAACGTCAACAGATTCAAGAACTAAAGCAGAACAACGTAACTTTGGTTATTCTCGGAGATATCGCTTTGGATGGAAGGGATGATCTGCGTTTTCGAAATACGCACAAGATTCTATGGGAATACCTGAATAACAATTATGAGGTAATAGCTGTAGAAGCGATGCCCCCGAATTATACAGTACTGCGCCTTTTAGATACGTCAACGAGATGAACGGAGATGCAGTGAAATGATTCCTTTTAATAAACCCCTGATTACAGGGAAGGAAGAATTTTATATTCGTAAAGTGATGGAAACTGGGAAAATGGCAGGCGATGGCCCTTTGACCCAACAATGCAGTAGATGGTTTGAAGATACGTTAGCTTGTGACAGAGCGCTTTTAACCACATCTTGCACACATGCGCTAGAGCTAGCTGCCATCTTGCTTAATATTGCAGAAGGGGATGAAATAATCATTCCCTCCTTCACGTTTGTCTCTACAGCCAATGCCTTTATTCTCCGTGGTGCTAAACTCGTATTCGTAGATATTCGTCCAGATACGATGAATATTAATGAGATGCTAATAGAAAGAGCCATTACGCATAAAACGAAGGCGATTGTTGCCGTACACTATGCAGGTGTCTCCTGTGAGATGGACATCATTATGGGGCTCGCTCATCGATATAATCTGGTTGTTATCGAAGATGCAGCCCATGCATTAATGGGCAAGTATCAGGACAAATATTTAGGTACAATTGGCCATTTTGGGTGTTTCAGTTTTCATGAAACGAAAAATTATCAATGTGGCGAAGGCGGAGCATTGATTATCAATGACAAAAGATTTATAGAAAGAGCAGAGATCATTAGGGAAAAAGGAACCAATCGCACAAAGTATTTGCAAGGGGAAATCGAAAAATATACATGGATCGACATCGGTTCTTCTTATTTATTAAGCGAATTGAATGTTGCATTCTTATATCCTCAATTGTTAATGGCTGATCTAATTAATGCAGACAGGTTAACAAGTTGGCAAACTTACTATGATGCATTAGAAGAGTTACTGATTGACGATAAACTGGAATTGCCAGTTATTACGAATAACGCTAAACATAACGGACATATTTTTTACATCAAAGTTAGAAATCAAACCGTCCGCAACGGATTAATGTCTTATTTAAAACATTACGGGGTAGCGACTGCAGTGCACTATGCTCCCTTGCATAGTTCCGACATGGGAAAAAGATATGGACTCTTTCATGGCACGGATATCCATACAACTAGCGAAAGTGAAAAAATCTTGAGGCTTCCTATGTATTTTGGCCAGCAACAAGAAGATATTCATTATACGGCGAATTTGATTAAACAATATTTTGTAGATGATATAGTACATAAAGGAAGATAAGCTAAGGAGCCATGCAATGATAAAGATAGATGCATATTGGGAAGAACGGAATTTCGATAAAAAGGTGCTGGAAATCAAAATAGATGCAAACGATTCAGCGGATTGTTTGTTGGCTCTTGAGGATGATTATGCAACCTATGATTATATCGTGGCTAAAGTACCTAAGCTTAGACTAGATCTCGTGCATGGTCTTGAGGAAGTTGGGTTCAGATTTATGGAGTCGCAAATAGAAATGACTTTGAATCTAACGAAGTTCATAGAACCATCCCGATTCTCGAAAGTGATTTCGGAGCCCATTCAATTCCAAACGATAGATGCCATGGAGCAGTTGAAAGATTTGCTGTCCAAAATCGACGAGGATCTTTTTGTTACCGATAGAGTGTCGCTTGATCCGGCATTAGGTAGTGGCTTAGCGCTCAAACGTTATAAAAATTGGATCAGGGATGGATTTCTCAGCGGAAATGCGATCATCGTAGAGGCGACATTAAAGTCGAATAAGATCGGGTTCTATTTTTTTCTTAAAGGGAAAGATAAAACCATCCATGCGGTACTAGCCAGCCTATATAAAGATTATAGAAGAAGAGCGATTGGAGTGCGCTATATGAAGGAAATTCTCACCTGGTCGGCCAAGGAAGGATATACTAAAATGAATTTAATGGTCTCTTCTAACAACCTGGAAGCATTAAGAGCGTACTCATCTATCGGTTTTGAAATGAAGGAGATCTACTACATATTAAGAAGAGTGACACGATGACATACGGGAAAGAGAATAAAGAAGCGAAGCCCGCTGAATTATCTATAGTGATCCCCGTGTATAACTCACAGATCAGCATTGAGATCGTGGTAACATCGCTGCTTCGCTTATACAATCATTTATTTTCATTAGAGATCATTCTAGTAAACGATGGCAGCAAAGATGATAGCCGCCGAGTATGCGAGAACCTAGGGGACCAGTACACGAATGTTATTGTTCTTCATCACGAGACGAATAGGGGTCAACAGCTTGCATTAATGACCGGGCTTAAACATTGCAGGGGCGATCTTGTTGTTCTAATGGATGATGATATGCAAAATCCGCCCAGCGAGGTTATTAAGCTAATTAATAAGATTAACGAGGGTTACGATGTGGTCATGGGTCAAAGGATGATTAATAATCAATCCTGGATTAGACAGCTTGCATCTCGCCTGAATCATTTTATTGTGTTCATGAGCACGAACCGGAGGATATCGTTTAGTAACTTTGTAATCATGAGAAGAGCGATCGTGACGATGATTATTCAGAATCAATCGCCAAAACCCGTTATTCTAGGGCCACTGTTAAAAAGTAAAGCTAGCATGGCAAACACCTTAACTGAGCATCACCAGAGGAAGCACGGAAAATCAAACTATAATTTAATGAAACTATTGAATTACTGGATAAAGGCAGTACCTTATTACATGTCCCCGAGGGTAAAGTATTCAATATTACTGATGAGTATTATCTTAGTAGTGGGACTAACTGCCGGTGTTTATTTTATTATGGTACCAGGACACATTCGTCCTTGACGAATGTGTCTTTTTGTTTCAATTAAGCTATCGCGGAGAATCGTGCTGTGGTAGAAATTGCTTGAAATCCGGTGGTACTTCTGTTATTTTGATAGTAACAATATGTAAGTATCAAAATGTTACTAAGTTAAATTTGAGTTTGCGCTCCGAGAATGATCGGAGAAAGCGGAGGGGTTGCAACATGAAGAAGTATACGGGCAGTTGGAACTTGTTCGAAATCGCCTGGCTAGTTTTGTTTACCTTGATTGCTGTAGGGTTTACGGTTCTTTCCAAGGATTCTTTTTTCGGGTTCACGGTCTTTATCACCGGGGTGTTATGCGTGGTGCTCGCGGCGAAGGGGAAGCTGATGAGTTATGTTTTTGGCATGTATAATACCGTCGGGTACGCCTATTTGGCTTATATAAACGGTTTGTTTGGAGAAGTCATGCTGAATTTGCTCTTCTTTGTGCCTATGAATATCGTCGGCTTTTACTTGTGGAAAAACAACCTTCAAGGCGGCAAGCTGTCCATGCGCCAGATGGAGCTTAGGGGAATGTTTCTCGTGGGGGTTATCTGTATAGCAGGCTCCCTGCTGCTGGGGTTTGGCTTATCGTTCATTCCGGAGCAGAACTCGCCCTACATCGATGCCATAACGACGGTGTTATCCATCGTGGCCACTATTTTGATGGTGAGAAGGTTTAAGGAACAATGGCTCGTCTATATTGTGCTGAATATGTTCACGGTGCTGCTATGGGTGATCCGGACGCTGGATGGCAGCGGCGAAGGTCTTCTGATGATCGTCATGTGGAGCGCGTATCTGGTTAACGCGGCATACGGCTACTATAACTGGAACAAAGGGGTTAAGGAGGCATTGGCATGAAGACGTTGGGATTAACGTTGGGGAAGTTCGCCCCGCTGCATAAAGGGCATCAGTTCATGATCGAGACGGCACTGCAGGAAGTCGACGAATTGATCGTGGTGATTTATGAGACGACGGTCACCCCGATTCCGCTCCATATCCGGGCCAACTGGATTCGCAAGCTCTATCCCTCTGTTCGGGTAATCGAAGCCTGGGATGGTCCGGATGGGTACTCGGACGACCGGGAGCATGAGATCCGGGAAGAGCAGTACATTCTAGGGTTGCTGAAGGGTGAACAAGTGAGTCACTTTTACTCTAGCGAGTTTTATGGCAGGCATATGAGCGTCGCTTTAGGCGCGGTGGACCGGCGGGTGGATGAAGCTCGCCAGCATGTACCGGTATCGGCCACAATGGTCCGTTCCGATCCTTACAAATATCGGGATTTTGTTAGTGAAATCGTGTACAGGGATTTAATCACGAAAGTGGTTTTTGTGGGAGCGATGTCGACCGGGAAATCAACGATTACCGAAGCATTAGCCCAGCAGTACCGGACAACTTATGCAAGCGAGTACGGGCGGGATTATTGGACCGAGCATCAGGTGGACCGCAGAATCGGCTTCGATGCCTTTGATGAAATCGCCGTGGGCCATATCGAGAGGGAAGAGCGGGCAATGCTTAAAGCAAACCGGTATCTCTTTGTCGATACCAATGCGATTACCACTTATATGTTTGCCTTGGATTATCACGGACGTGCTCCGGAACTCCTAACCCGGATCGCCCTGGAAAACGCGCAGCGGTATGATTTGTTTTTCCTTTGCGACGACGATATTCCTTACGACGATACATGGGATCGCAGTGGGGATCAGAAGCGGCATATCTTTCATAAGCAAATCATCGCGGATTTGAAGGAGCGACGAATTCCCTTTATCACTCTAAGGGGAACATTGGAGGAGCGTATGCGCAAGGTAGACGAAGTGTTGGCGAAATTTGAGCCTTATAGCAACTATTTCGGAGAGCGGAACGATTAAAGAACCAGGGAGGCGAAGCCGTTGGATTTGTTGGACCGCAACGGACTTACGGAACGTGAATTTTTGGAGCAGTACCGGGCAGGTGATTACGAGCGGCCTTCGGTAGCGGCGGACATGGTTATTTTCACCGTCACGAACTTAGAGGCGGACAGCTACCGCAAACTCCCCGAAAAAGAGCTGCGAATTCTGCTTATTCGCAGAGGGGGGCATCCCTTCCTGGGAAAATGGGCGCTGCCGGGCGGCTTCGTCCGACCGGAAGAGTCCGCGGAGCAGACTGCGGCGAGAGAGCTTCGTGAGGAAACCGGGGTTAATGACGTTTACTTGGAGCAGTTGTACACCTTCAGCGATATTGGACGGGATCCCCGTACATGGGTGATGAGCTGCAGCTATATGGCCTTGGTCGACAGCGGCCGGTTTCAGTTAAAGGCGGGAGACGATGCCGACGATGCCGCCTGGTTCAAGGTAAGCTATCGGCTACTGCGGGAGCAAAAGGAATTGATCGGCGAAGGATATGTTAAAACATTGACATTCGAGCTCAAGCTCAGCACCGAAAGAGAGGAGCTTAATGCGGTTGTAAATCGGATTGTCACGGCAAAACCGACCTCGAGGTCAACCGTCTATTCTATCGTGGCGAATGACGGGTTGGCTTTCGATCATGCAAAAATGGTTGCCTGCGCGATCGAACGGCTGCGGAAAAAAACGAATGATACCGATATTGCCCTGCACTTGATGCCGAAGCTTTTTACCTTGACAGAACTGCAGCAAGTGTACGAAGTGATATTGGACAAAGAGCTGCTGAAGGCTGCCTTCCGGCGCAAGGTGGCCGATCTCGTGGCGGAGACCGATCACTACACGGAGAATGCGGGACACCGGCCTTCTCGTTTATATCGAAGAAATTGGGAGGAAACTTGAAATGAACCGAAAAGAAATAGCAGAAGAAACTTTACTGTTACAGCGGCAAGGCTTTTATAAATATGAGGGGCACCGGGTAGAATTCGCCGAGCTGCAAAAGCATTCGGAGGAAAACAGCGGACTGATAACGCCGGAACACGGGCAGGCGCTCGTGCGAGAAAGTGCCGGTTTGCTTCGGCGGTCGCAAGCTGCCGTTTATTCTGTCGTCAATGAAGCTACGGTGAAGGCGATTTTGGATTTTGCGGAGGCAGGGAAGGAACGGGTCGGTGTACTCAACTTTGCCAGCGCCAAAAATCCGGGGGGCGGTTTCTTAAACGGTGCGATGGCTCAGGAGGAAAGCCTTGCAGCATCCAGCGGATTATACGAAACGCAGTTGCGCAATGAAGGCTACTATAAGGCGAATCGGGCTTGCCAATCGATGATGTATACGGATTACGCCATCTATTCACCGGATGTGGTATTTTTTCGCAACGAGAAGTTTGAACTTATCAAGCGGCCGGTGACCGCTTCGGTACTGACGCTGCCCGCCGTGAATTATGGGCAGGTTCAACTTAAAGGAGAAGACTCCCAGAAGGCGGAACGCGTGATGAAAGACCGAATGCGTCTGGCCCTGGCGATATTTGCTCATATGAACAATGACAACCTTATCTTGGGAGCTTATGGCTGCGGGGTATTCCGGAACGATCCTGTGAAGGTGGCCGGGTGGTGGCGGGAGCTTTTGGAAGACGAAGATCTGGGATCGCTGTTTTCGGAAATTAGGTTTGCTGTATTGGATACTTCCAAAGACAAAAATTGCATAAATGCTTTTGAGAAGGAGTTCAAATAAAAGGTCGGGCGAGATGAGCTCAGATATTCATTCTCCGCGCGCAGCCTAAGAAGTTCGTCTTCCACACTTTGTTCTCTAGTTCGGGGTCTCCCCTTCAAGGCATCCAACGTCTCCTCGAAAGGAAAGACGCGATCGATGACGGGTTTGATCCGATGGTTGTCCAACACCCGGTTAACGGCTTGAAAGTGAGCGCGGCTACCGAGAGCAATTCTTCGAAGAGTAAACACGTTTGAAGCAAGGGCACTGATCGGGAGAGTGGTCACATCGTTCGCCAACCAACCTCTTACATTGAAACAAGCGGATAGGAAAATAGGAATGGATGAAAACGATGGAAGTGCGGAGGTAATAACTTGAGATATGAATTTGTGATTATCGGTGCGGGAGTAGCGGGTATTTTTGCTGCGCTTGAGTTAAAGAAGAAGGGGCGCAACGTATTCATTATCGACAAAGGCAAATTGCTGAAAGATCGAGATTGTCCTTCCGATCAGAACAAGGAGTGTAACTGCGATACTTGCGACAAGTACGTGGGCTTCGGAGGCTTGGGTTTATCGGAAGGAAAGTTTAACTATACAAACGATTTCGGAGGAGATCTTGAGCGTAAAGTCGGATATGAACGGGCGCTAGAGCTGATGAACGAAGTGGATGACGTGTTAACTGCTCACGGCGGAAACCGGGCGCAGATTTACAGCACCTATGACTCGGAGTTGACTGCTCGAGCACAGGAAGTGGGCTTCGGAATTTTATCAACAAGAACGCGTCATCTTGGGACGGATCTGTCTCGGATGATTTTGCGAGAATTTTATGAAGAACTAAAGCTAGGAACTGACTTCTGCTTCCAAATGGAGGTTCGAGCGATGATCCCGCAAGCGGCGGGAGGCTTCGAGTTGATCTTGGAGAATGGAGAGGTTGTCCAAGCGGATACGATTCTCCTCGCGACCGGTCGTAGCGGTAACGAGTGGCTCGCGCGGCAATGCGATATTCTTGGCATCGAACGGGGAGAAACGCGGATTGATCTCGGGCTGCGAATCGAAATGCGAGGCGACCAGCTAAATTCGATTCTTAGTCGATCTGTGGAAACTAAATTGCATTATGAAGGTAACGGATATTCGGCGACAACATATTGCATGAACCCGCGGGGACGGGTGATCCTCAAGAAACAGGAAAGACTCGCGATGCCGGACGGACAAAATTACCGGGAGCAAAAGGACGGAGGGACTTCGAATTTGAACTTCACTTTATTCGTACCGTCCTTTTTCCCATCGCTGGCAGAAGCGGACCGCTACCTTCACGACGTTGTCGGTAAAATTAATCGTGGACGTTCTCGTATTGCAGCGCAGCGACTTCGGGATCTTCAAGGGGTCCGAAGTTCCAATAACCTAGTATCGGATCGAGAGTCTAGCACCGTCATTCCAACTCTCGAAGCGGAGTTTACGGACCTGAGGTCAGAAGTGCCTGAGTTATACGTTCGTGCGACGCTCGAATTTTTGGACGCCTTAGAGAGGTTGATTCGCGAACCAATCGACAAGGAGACGATATTATACGCGATTGATGGCAAGCTGTACTCGCCGGGCATCAAGACTGATGAACGATTCGAGACCCAGATTCCTCGAATGTTTGCAATAGGAGACTGCTCCGGCACGACCCATTCTCTGTCACAGACAGCGGCAAGCGGCCTCTATGTCGGAAGATTGTTGTCAACAGAACCTCGACTAGATTAGGTTCAAGACCATATGTGACGGCGAAAAACTTCTTTTCCTCTAAATAATCCCGCTTTATTTTGCGGTAAACCGGAACGTTTTGACGACTTTTGGAACGTTGTCGTTCACCATACGCTTTATTAGTCTAATCTGTTTGCCGTATTTTCGATAATCATAGTCGTTGCCGGTTTTATTGAGAAACTCGTAAGGAAGCTCTTCCGGCGTCAAATAGGCAAAAGTGTTCCCGTTGCGGCTGGCAAGCATCACATAAGGAGAATCTTTGTAGCCTTTTTTGCGCCATTGTTGCAAGGTCATCCGGAAGACGTATATACCGAGAACCTCTTGATATACTTTCCCTTTGTACTTAAAACGGAAAAGTAGGGCACACCGCGCATCTCCGGGATGATTTGTCCTTTTTACGACGATATAAGGTTTCCACCATCTCGGAAGTTTAAGCGAGAAACTGTATTTTGGGTCAGCGTACATCCAGAAACGATCGACGATAACCACCTCCTCAAACTAATCAAGGCTGGACGATTATCATCAGGATATTCACTTTTATTTGCTAGTGATTGTGCGTTAGCTGAACCGCTTGATATCACTCACCGGAGAGAAGCCGAACAGGCGCGCATATTCCCGGCTGAATTGGGAAGGGCTCTCATAGCCTACCTCGAACGCGATATCTGCCACATGGGTAGATTCGGTTAACAGGCAGGCCTACCAGTCTGACGGCTGCATCGAGGAGAGCATGATTCATTTTGCCTACGAATAGCCCTCTGTGATATCTATTTCAATTGCGTGAAGAACTGGAAGCGAACAAGGACATTAGCTTCCGAACTGATTTTGTATCCTAGCCACGAAATCGAAAGCGGCGTTCAGCATGTCGCTGTATTAAAATGCTAGCCGGGTGGAAATAACTGAATCGTATAGCTGTCGAAGGAGGCTCAGCGTTGTCGGATCATATTCAATCACATTCTGAGAGTCCCTTATTTACAAATAGCGAGTCTGATGTTTTTGTCCAACAACTGGTAAATGAAATTGGGAATCCACCCGACTTAAAATACCTTGCGTTAGAGCTGCGCCCAGGTATTCTAGGGAGTTATTTATTCATCGAGACGTTAGTGGACAAAAATAAAATCGAAGATAACGTTCTTAAATTTTTATCGGAAAGTCGATTACTCGACGTATCAGAGAGCGTGTCGGATCTAATGGAAACGTTGAAGAGCAGAATCCCTGTTGCCTCGATTTCAAAGGTCTTCGATTTGATCTCCTGCGCGCAAGGGCTTCTGAAGGGAATGTGCCTGCTCGTCATTCCCGGGGCTGATCATGTGCTTATGCTGGATGTAGCAAAATCTCATCATCGTACGGTAACGGAGCCCAAAACGGAAACGACTGTACAGGGGCCGAACGAGGCATTTAATGAAGACCTATTAACCAGCATCGGCCTGATACGCCAAAGAATCCTCACTGCAGACTTGCGATTCGAGCAAATGAAGATCGGTAAATCCACCGAAACGAAAGTGTGGATTTGCTACATTCAAGATCTCGCGTCGGACGAAATCCTTAATGAGTTCCGCATCAGGATTCGTTCAATAAAGGCGGATAGCATATTGGACAGTACCTATGTAGAAGAGTGGATCCAAGATAAAACATTCACGCCTTTTCCGACACTTATGAAAACAGAGCGGCCCGATGTTCTGGCTTCTCACCTGTTGGAAGGACGTGTTGCGGTAGTGGTGGATGGCACCCCGTTCACGCTGATCGGCCCCGTCACTTTTATGCAGTTTTTTACTTCGCCGGAAGACTATTATCAACGAGCGGACATCGCCACTTTTTTGCTCTGGATCCGATTTCTTGCCTATTTATTCGCCGTATTCGTCCCTTCCCTCTACATTGCCGCTTCCTTATATCATCATTCCCTGCTCCCTCCCACGCTTCTTGTCAGTCTATCGGCTCAGAGGGAAGGGGTGCCTTTCCCCTCCTATGTGGAGGCTTTTTTGATGATGGTGCTTTTTGAAATGCTGCGCGAAGCTGGCCTCCGTATGCCGCGGATTTCCGGTCAAGCGATCGCGATCGTCGGGGCGCTTGTACTGGGGGAAGCGGCGGTTCAGGCCGGGCTCGTGTCGGCGGCGACGGTTATCGTGGTAGCCGTTACCGCAATCGCGAATTTTGTCACTCCTTTCTACAACTTTGGGATCTCGCAGAGATTTTTGCAATATGCGTACATGATATTGGCCGGATTTATGGGAATGTTCGGCATATTATGCGGCGTTCTGTTTACCGTCATCCATCTCGCCTCTATCAAATCGTTCGGTGTTCCTTATCTGGCCCCGATAGCGCCGACATTTCTGTCCGATTGGAAGGATGTTATCCTACGCGTACCGCGGCCATGGATGAAAACGTTGCCCCGCATGAACAAACCAAAACGCAAGAAAAGGTGACAAGCATGAAGGGACAACCAATTATCCAACATGGCAAGCGGTTCCTTATCGTAATAATATTCATCTTAAGTTTCGGTTTGACAGGTTGCTGGGATTTGGTGGAAGTCAATCGGCTCGCCATCGTCAACTTTGTCGGTTTGGACAGAAACCCTGTCGACGGGAAGTTTACCGTTTACTATCAAGTCATTAATCCAACAGGGGTAGCAGCGCAAAAAACGTCAGGCATCAAATCCCCCATTTACACGTATCGGATCGAAGCAAACACATCAACCGACATTGCCAACAAAATATTCGACATCATTCCAAGGCAGCCTTTCTTCGATCATTATTCGGCGATGATTGTGTCCGAGAGGACTGCGAGAGCAGGCATGAAGGAAATTCTAGAATTCATGGAGAAACAACGGGACAGGCGCGCTACGGTCACCCTGTTCGTAACCGATGATCCGCTCTCGGATATCATGAAAACCTATATTCCATTGGAACGATTACCCGGTCACGCCGTTGGCTCTATCAATGAAAGCGAATCAATGCAATCCGGTCGCGCAGGTAAACAGTCGCGGGTTAAAGATTTAGTCGAAAATATGGAAAGCGCCGCTTTTACCGTCCTGCCCTTTGTCCGTGTATCCGGCAAAGTGATGCCAAATACCGACCGATATGAAGAAATCGATGCCAATCAGGGGAATATCGTCCTGCAAGGTGGCGCCGTTTTCAAGCAGGATCGGATGGTAGGAGAATTAACTTTGGATGAAATGCCCTGGTTCTATTTGTTAAACGGGAAGATCGGAGTTTTCAATCAATCGCTCATCTTAGATAAGGCACATGTCGGTGTCCAGGCGACAAGAACTTCGGTCCGTAAACAACTGACCATGAGTTCCGGAAGACCCATTCTGAAAATCAATATCGAATCGAAGCTCCAAATTGTCGAAAATACGCAAGGTGAGAAATTAACCGTACAAAATTTGGCCAAAATCAAAAAGCAGTACAACCGGCAAATTTCGGATAAAGCCTACGAGTTCTATGAGAAAGCGAAGCGAAACCAATGGGATCTGCTCGGAATCGAGCAACAGATCATGCTTAAACGAGGAAAGCAGTGGAAGGATGCGAAAAAGGACAAGGAAATATGGCACCAAACGAAGCTTGATCTCACCGTAAAATGTACAGTCGATATGGTCGGCATTACAATCGATCCGTACTAAAGAGAAGAGGAACTAGCGTGGAAAACGCACGCATAAGCGGGTGGCAGTTTTTTTTATTGTCGCTGAATTTTATAGTAGGCACTGCTTTTTTTGTCCGGCCTGGAAGCATTATTGCCGTTTCCAAACAAGACGGCTGGATCGTTCCCTTAATCGCGGGAATATTTGCGGTGTTGATCGCCTGTTTGTGGTTGACACTGGCGAGTAGAAATCCGGGATTAAGCATCGTGCAGATATGCACGAAGGTAGCCGGGAAATATTTCGGGGGATTCATTGCGCTTCTTTATATTTGGTTTTTCATCCAACTCGCTGGTTGGGTCACCCGTAATCTTGGCGATTTCATGAAGACCATCCTTATGCCTCGTACGCCGATCTCCGTGTTTCACCTTATGTTTTTAATCGTTGTTTGTTATGCCGTGATCAAAGGCGTAGAGACGATAGCAAGAACGATCGAGTTTTTAGCCCCTTTGGTCGTATTGATTGTCGTTGTTATTTACTTGTTCACCCTATCTGAATGGAAATGGGAACGTTTCGAGCCCATGTTTCAGGTAAGTACTTGGCAGTTGATAAAAGATTCGCTCCCCGTGATCGGTTTTCCTTATATGGAGGCTGTCACGCTTATGATGCTCGTTCCCTATGTCAAAAGCAGAGTCAAAACAGGGCTGCTGCTTGGTATCACAGTGGCGACATTGCTGATAAGCGGTATCGTCTTTGTGACGATCGGCGTGCTAGGCGTGACACGTACTTCCCATTTTGCGTACCCGCTATATATCATCGTGCAGGAGCTTCAAATTGCGGAATTCATCGAACATGTGGAATCGACGATCGTGATCGTCTGGTTGATTTGGATTTTCATTAAACTTTGCATTTCGTATCATTGCGCGGTCACAGGAATTTGTCAGCTATTTCGGGTAAGTGATCGAACATGGATCGCGATCCCGCTAGTACTATTCATCTCCGGAATCGCGATTTTGACTCACGAGAATATCGTAGACAATATAGCGGTGGACACACGATACATTTTTCAATATACGAGTCTATATGGAATCGTACTCCCCGTTCTGCTTCTTTTCCTGACGTGGATTCGTCGATTTCGCAAGGGAGAGAGTGGAGGTTCGGCGTGAGCGGATTTATCATTTGTTTTCTTATCGGACTAGGGGGCAGTCTCGTCTATTTGTTGCGAAGAAAAAAATCAGTAAAAGAAATAAGTCTTTTCGTAACTTTCTCGCTGCTCGGTTTTATCGTTTGGCTGAGTATATTTCTTGGGTACAAGGTCAGTCCGGATCGATTTTTCGGGTGGATAATCGACAGCATAGGATTGTAGGTGACCATTAAGGCTATTGAATCTTAGAGACCTCGAACAAAATTTATTGAGAATAGAAGGACTCAAGAATGTTACGAATAACCTCCGAACGAGATCGTTTATTGTCTGTGCAATGATCGTCGATTTTTTTCCACATTTCCTCTGTTAGGGTTAAAGATACTTTTTTCGTCACACCGAAACCCTTTCTTCCTGAACCTTCTCGAAGACCACCTCTCGAAAAGACAAATCCTAACTGACCTTCTTTATTAGAGACACCAACTTTAATCTTATTATTGTTCAATTTACTACGCCCCATAATTTGATTTAGGTAACCTTATTCAAAAATGCTTCATACTCATCTTATCATGTCGCTGGCAGGTTTAAAATATTTTCAAACCTATATTTGAGAGATAACTCATATTTTGTCGAATTTTACAAACTTATAGTGTACAATTCCTATCAAAATAGTGTAGTATTAAAATACTCACATCATACAAACAAAAAGGTGGTCACGATGGCAAAAATTAAAAATGACTATTTAGTAATTGGTGATATAAATGCACCGGTGAAAATTGAAGTGTTTCTAAATTATGCTTGTCCGTATTGCGCAACATTCTATGAATTAGTAGACAACACGCTTCCGCAATATTTTGAACAAAACAAAGTTGCTCTAGTCGTAAAACATTATGATAAACCGCGCGAAATGCTATTACCTGGAACATTGATTAATGCTAACTTAGATTATTCAAATCCGGAAAGAACATTAGAAATCATAAGTGAATTATTTAAAAATCAAGCAACATGGGATAAATATTCAAACCATGAAATTAAAAAGTACATTGAAGAAAAGTACGATTTAAAAGAAGAATTTTCAAACATTGATCGCAGCTTATTAATTACAGCAGAGGCAATTGAACGTGGCGTAACAATGGTACCAACTGTATTCATTAATGAAATTGAGTTCCAATACCCGCGTGAAATTTTTGCAGATGAATTAGTAGAGGTTATAGAAAAAGAATTAGAAAAGGCAGGGGTTTAATTTGAGAAACTTTAAAAAATTATCGGTTCTATTAGTAATGAGTACATTAATTCTTATTTTAGCGGCATGCGGTGATAAAAAAGAAAATGTAGGATCACCTGAAGCTTCTGGCAATTCTAAGGCGAAAAAAGACGTATTAGTTGTTGGTTCATCCGGAATATATCCACCATTCATCTCAGTAGATAAGGATGGCAAAGCGCAAGGCTATGACGTAGATGTATTAGAATTAGTTGGAGAAGCATTAGGTTATAAAATTAAATGGGAGTTTGCGGAGTTCTCGGGTATTTTCGGCATGTTAGATACAGGTAAAATTGACACGGTAGCAAACTTAATTGCGATGACAGATGCACGCCGTGAAAAATACGATTTCTCTACACCGTATGCCTATTCTGGGGCAACATTAGTCGTTCGTGAAGACAATACTAGCATTAATAGCATTGAAGATCTAAAAGGTAAAAAAGTTGGCGTACTTTTAGGCAACAATTTACACACATTTTTAGAGAATTGGAATAAAGAGAACGGTAATGAAATCATTATTACTCCATACCAAGATGTAAGTGGTACATATAATGAAGTCGCATTAGGTCGCTTAGATGCATTCATTGATGTAAAAATTACAGCAGCTTCTCGAATTCGCAATGAAGGTTTACCATTAAAACTTTATGGTGAAGACTACTTAATTAATTTTGACTATGGCTTCCCATTCGTACGCTCTGATGAAAATAAAGAGTTTTTAGAAGCATTTAGCGTAGAAATTCAAAAGTTACAAGATAGCGGTAAGCTCAAAGAGCTTTCAGACAAGTGGAGTGCCATTGATGTAACGATTCCACACAAAAAATAATAATGATTTGAGGGCTGTTCAGAGGAAACTCTGTGCGGCCTTCACATGTTTTACGTGTTCTAACGATAGAAAAGAGGGGTTAATGTGAACTTCGATATTGGCTATATGTTTGATATTTTTCCAAGAATACTACAATATTTACCGATTGTTTTATATATGGGGACATTATCATTTGTTTTAGCAGTCATTGTGGGTTTAATTTTTGCAGTTATTATTAATGCGAAGGTGCCCGTTTTGTACCAGCTACTGCGAGTCATCATCTCCTATTTCCGCGGGGTACCCACGTTAATTCAAATTTTTATTTTTTATTTTGGTTTACCACAACTATTTCCGAGCTTAAGCTCCATACAAGCTATAACGGCGGTTATTATTGCATTAAGCATTAAAAATGCTGCTTATTTATCTGAAGTATTCCGCTCAGCATTTTTAGCGGTAGATAAAAGTCAATTTGAAGCTTGCGAGGCAGTGAATATGACGAAGTGGCAAGGACTGCGCACAGTTATTTTGCCACAAGTATTTCGTGTAGCTATTCCAGCTACGGGCAACTACTATATTATGATGATTAAAGAAACTTCATTGGCATTTACAATCGGCGTAGTCGATATGTTAGCCCGTGCTAAGCTTGAATCCGCTGTTACCTATAAATTTCTAGAGGCGTATTTAGCCGTTGGATTAATATATTGGGCAATTACAGTCGTATTGGCATTTTTACAGTCAAAGCTTGAAAAATATATGGAACGTCCGTACTTGAAGGAGGCGACAAAATCATGATTAAAATTCAAAACCTCCATAAAAGCTATGGGAATACAGCTATTCTAAAAGGCATTGATGTGGAAGTAAAAGATGGTGAAGTGTTGGCCATTATTGGCCCATCAGGTTCTGGGAAATCAACATTGTTACGCTGCTTAAACTTTTTAGAAAAAGCGGAAAAAGGGATCATTGAAATTGATGGAGCAAAAGTTAATGTAGAGCAGTATACGAAGGCAGATGTTGTTCAATTACGCAGCAAAACAGGAATGGTTTTTCAAAACTATAATTTATTTAAAAATAAAAACGCCTTACATAATGTTTCAGAGCCGCTGCGCTTAACGAAAAAGATGCCGAAAAAACAAGCAGAGCAAGTAGCGTATGATTTATTAGCTGAAGTAGGCTTAAAAGGAAAAGAGCTTAACTATCCAGTTGCCTTATCTGGTGGCCAACAGCAGCGTGTAGGAATCGCAAGAGCACTGGCGCTTAATCCGTATGTTGTTTTATTTGATGAACCGACATCATCTTTAGATCCGGAACTTGTAGAGGAAGTACTGAATGTGATGAAGGATGTTATGAAACAAGGTAGAACGATGATAGTTGTGACCCATGAAATGGAGTTTGCGAAAGAAGTAGCAGATCGTGTCATTTTTATGGCAGATGGGTATATTGTAGAACAAGGCACACCAGAAGAATTATTTACAAATCCACAAAATGAAAGAACGAAGCGATTCTTAAAAAACTATTTAACATTGCACAATTAGAGCCGGCTATTTGCGTAAGTTGAGAGGACGATTGCCCAGAGGGGTAGCCGTCCTTTTTTGCGAACAGTACGAGCCTTATCCTAAGCAGCTCTCGTTATGTGGAGAACACTCATTTAAGAACGATCGTTCAAAATTATTCTTGACCGATCGTTCTTAAAGTGCTAAATTTATTTTTGCAACGACGCACACATCTAAGAACGGTTTTTCAAATTCATTCTTGACCGACCGTTCTTAATTCTCTAAATTTGCTTTGAAAGAAGGGTTATGGATGGCCAGGACAAAGGAGTTTGATCATGATTCCGTTTTGCTTAAAGGCATGCGGTTATTCTGGGAACAAGGGTATGAGAAAACCTCCATGCAGGAACTCGTATCGCACATGGGGGTTCATAAAGGGAGCATGTATGATACCTTTGGCGATAAGAAATCCTTGTATCTCAAAGCATTGAATCGCTACAGTGAAAAGCTAGAGCAATCGTATAAGCTTCGTATAGCAGGCCTTTCTGCCACAGAAGCAATTCGAATGCTATTTGAAAGGGCAATTCATCCGGGAGAGGAGTCTCCTGTGGGCTGCTTCATAGTGAATACTGCGGTTGAATTGGCCCAACATGATTCAGAGGCAAGAGAATGTGTTCATCAGTTCTGGGACTATACGGAACAGTTAATACGTGATCTTATCATGGAAGGTCAACAATCGGGGGAACTTTCCAAGACGCTCGACGCTGAAAGCCTTTCTCAATATTTTAACAATGCACTGATTGGACTTCGCGTTATGGTCAAAACGATTACAGACGAAGATAAATTACGCCAAATTATTGAAATGAATATGTCTGTATTAAATGGCTGATATTTTATGATTTATAAGGATGTATGTTATGGGTTTAATTTGGAACAATATCAAAATGAAGCTTCTTCAACGAGTACGGAATCTAAGAAATCGGAAGGGAATGCTTATCCATGACAAAGATCTACCAACCAACTACAACAGGGCTGCTTTTGGTTGACCCATATAATGATTTCTTATCACCGGAAGGCAAGAGTTTCGCACGTGCGAAAGAAGTAGCTGACTCCGTAAACTTGCTTGAACATCTAAAAGAGATCCTTAATGCTGTTCGGGAAGCTGGCATTCAAGTCTTTTTTGTTCCTCATCATAGATCTGAACCGGATGATTACGAAAACTGGATGCACCCAACTCCTTATCAGCTTCTTACGAAACAAAGACAGGTATTTGCTAAAGGTTCTTGGGGTGGAGAATTCCATCCAGATTTTGAACCTCAGAAAAACGATGTGATTATTAAAGAGCATTGGGCCAGCAGCGGATTCGCGAACACTGACTTGGATCATCAGCTTAAAATGCATGGTGTACAAAAAATTATCGTTGTTGGTATGTTAGCCAATACGTGCATCGAAGCGACTGCACGCTTCGGCATGGAGCTTGGTTACCATGTCACACTGGTTAAAGATGCAACAGCTGCTTTCAGTAAAGAAGCCATGCATGCGGCGCATGAAATTAATGGCCCTACATTTGCACATGCCATTTTAACAACAGAAGAACTTCTTGCAGGCATATAAAATAGGAGAGATGTACCATGAAAACCGTTCAGCTAAAAAACACCCGTATCCCGGCTATTGCTCTCGGTACCTGGTCTTGGGGAACCGGCGCCAACGGAGGGGACGCGGTTTTTGGAAATGATCTGATGTCCGAGGATTTAAAGCCCATATTTAATGCGGCAATGGACGCCGGATTGAATCTTTGGGACACGGCCGCGGTTTACGGCATGGGCGCTTCGGAAGAAATTCTAGGAAAGTTCATTCAAGGAAGAGACGACGTCCTGATCTCAACGAAATTTACGCCTCGCATCGAGCAGTCAGACAACGCTATTGAAGAAAGCCTCGCAGAAAGCTTGCAACGGCTTGGAACGAATCATGCTGATATTTATTGGATCCACAATCCGAAAGACGTTCAACGCTGGACGCTAAAACTGATCCCATTAATAAAAAGCGGAAAAATCAAGTACGCAGGCGTATCCAATCATAATTTAGATGAGATTAAGCTCGCGGCGGACATTTTGGCTCAAGAGGGGCTCCAGCTCTCAGCAGTTCAAAACCATTACAGCTTACTTTACCGTTCTTCAGAAGAAGCCGGCATCATTGAGTATTGCAATGCCAATGACTTGATCTTCTTCTCCTATATGGTATTGGAGCAAGGTGCATTAACTGGTAAATATCATGCTCAGAATCCCTTTAAGGCGGGAACCCGAAGAGGAGATGCCTTTAATGAAGAGGTACTTGCCAAACTTGAAAACCTGACGGAGCTGATGAGAGAAATCGGCTTACGGCATCATGTCGCTCCTGCTGAAATCGCCATTGCTTGGGCAATCAACAAGGGAACGGTACCGATTATCGGCGTAACAAAACCATCGCACATTGCCAGTGCTATTTCTGCCATTGACGTCAAATTGACAAATAAGGAAATTGAAGAACTGGAACGAGCAGCGAAGTCGTCAGGCGTGGAAATTCGAGGTGCATGGGAAAATAACATGATCTAAATTGTAAAGGAGAGCAGCGAAAATGGATAAAATGGAAAAGAAGTTGTACGACTTGCAGAGCATTTGAATTTAAGAACGGTCGTTCAAAAATGATTTCTTGAACTGTAAAGGAGCAACGGTAATTATCGAGGTATAACAACACGACAGGACGGTATCCACATGAAAGATAAAATCGTCATACCGGTATGGACAATCGGTGTTTTCATCGTCATCATGAACACGACGATGTTTAACGTCTCCATTCCAAGCATCATTCGGGATATCGGCGTTTCAGCAGACCTTGGCTCTTGGATCGTTTCCAGTTACTCGATCGGCTACGCCTTGTCAACGGTCATTTATAGCAGGCTTTCAGACACGCTGCCAATTCGAAGATTGATGGCGGTCGGACTCGCGATACTCGGGCTATCTTCAATCTTCGGCATATTCGCGAATAGTTTTCATACGTTGCTGATTGCGCGGATCGCACAGTCCGCCGGCGCTGGTTCGATGGCGGGACTCGGTCTCGTCATCGCCAGTCGGTACATTCCTTACGAAAGGCGCGGCAGAGCAATTACGATGATTTCTGCGGGATCCGCCATGGCATTCGGGCTTGGGCCGATTGTAGGCGGGCTGATCAGCGAGTTCATCGGTTGGAACGGGTTGTTTGCTGTCACTTGCCTCGTGCTTGTGCTTCTTCCGATTTTGCTACGTCTGCTCCCTAAAGAGCAGCCCAAGCCGTTCCGGTTTGACATCGTAGGCGCCCTTCTGATCGTCGTGAATGCCGTGACGATTCTGACTGCTGTATCGCATCGCTCGATCGTATGGTTGGGAGTCGGGATTTTATCAATTGCGGTGCATGCTGCGTACATTAAACGTGCCAAAGCACCGTTCATCAATCCAGACGTATTGGCTATTCCTGCATATCGGAGATTGCTTCTGGTCGGTTTCTGCATTCTGTTCATGAATCTCGGCAATTTGTTTTTAATGCCGCTTGCGCTTGCGAACCTATTTGGCAAATCGCCGCTAGAAATCGGCTTTACGATCGCGCCGGGAGCTGTTTTATCCGCTATTCTGACGAGTTACGTCGGGCGCTGGATCGACCGATACGGAAATTTACGGTTTCTGTTGATCGGGCATGTCATTTTGGCTTTGGTATTGACGCTTTTTTGGACGAACGTCAGTGTGTCATCGGCTGTCTTTCTTATAGGATATCTATTCTTCTCTCCAGCGGTCTCGACATCGTTATCGTCCTTAAATAACGAAACATCCCGTATTTTACCAGCTGAGCTGATCGGCTCTGGCATGGGCTTTATGCAACTGATTCAATTTTTCGGCGGATCATTTTCCGTTGCGGTTTGCGGGATGCTGCTTACTTTTCAAGAGAAGATTTCACTGATTCACGCCTATAAATACGTGTACGGAGTTTTGACTGCGATTAGTATTTGCTCATTAATCGTGCTGCTGTACCATGCTTCCGGTCGTCAAAACGCACAGTCCAATTAAAGGAGTTTTTAATATGAATTCGAACACTCAATTAATTATCAATCGCAAAACACCATCATACTGGCGCATAACATTTCATAACCCGCCGATCAATTTGGTTGATCCGGATACGGTATATGAGCTGTTGGAGCTCATGGATCAAATCGAGAGCGACCCCGAGCTGAAGGTTGTCGTATTCGATAGCGCTGATCCTGATTTTTTTATCTCTCACTATGACATGACACGCGCCGGAGAGAAGCAAAAAACGCCGAAAGCCATTGATCTTCCGCCGCTTATTGACTTCACGACACGGCTTTCCAAATCCTCGGTCATCAGCATCGCTGAAATTCGGGGCCGGATTCGGGGAGTCGGCAGCGAGTTTGCCCTAGCATGCGACATGCGGTTTGCCAGCCTAGAAAAAGCCGTCTTCGGACAGCCGGAAGTCGCCGTAGGCATCGTGCCAGGCAGTGGCGCAATTGAGAGGTTGTCCCGTCTGTCGGGACGTGCGCGAGCGTTGGAAATCATTCTGGGCGCGAACGATTACGATGCCTTAACGGCGGAACGTTACGGATGGATAAACAGGGCGATCGCCGACGTGGAGTTGGAGGAGTTCGTCGAGAACTTGGCTCGTAGAATTTCGACCATAGATCGCCAGGCGATAAGCGATGCTAAACGGCTCATTAATCGTATCGGACTACCAGAGACTTCGGAATTGCTAGAATCCAGATCGGCGTTTATCCAGGGAGCGATGGCCCCGGGCACGCAGGATAAAGTATCAAAAGCGATGGCGCTAGGATTTGGACGACAAGGGGATTTCGAGCTTTATTTAGGTCAACGATTGTTAGATGTAGAATAAGAGGGGGAGAACCACCTCGTTTTAATATGAGCTTATGAAGGAATTGACAGCGCCGGTCATAGCAATGACCTCGGCGCTGTTGAAACACTTGGTCCGGATGTTGGTTACCCGCCACTTAATTTCATCATTTCGGAACATAAAATTGCATATACAAATGAATCGTGCCATTTGCCTTTGAAGAATCGATGTTCTCGTAAGTGGCCTTCTTTACGCATGCCGATTTTCTCCAAAACCCGAATAGAGCCCACATTGTTTGGTCTACATGTCGCATAGATACGATGAAGATTCAGCTCATTAAACCCAAAGTTGAGCATTGCTTTAGCAGCCTCTGTAGCAAAACCAAATCCCCAATAGTTACGATTTATGCTATAACCAATTTCCCCTTGATATCCGTCTCTTTTAAAACTGCAAGCTCCGATTAATCCATTCGTTTCTTTAACAATAATAGCAAGAGTAAATTGATTTCTTGGATGAATGCCTTGCTCTTCAACAACTTGTTCGATGAATGCTTCCGTGTCTTCGAGTCTGTTTGGTCCCCAGTCGGAATATCTACAAACCTCTTCATCAGAAGCATATTTGTGAACTTCCTGTAAATCTCCAGAAATAAAATCACGTAGAACTAATCGATCCGTCTTTACAATCAAGCCCTGCACCACCTTGCTATTTAATAACAATATACAAGTTGAGAAGTAGTTTGATAATAAAGCAATATTCATAAATGATAGTATTCTTGAAGAAGTAAATAAATTAAAGAATAAGCCTGGTAAAGACATCTGGCTTTATGGTGGAGCAAGTCTGATTACAACTTTTATCAAATTAGCAAGGCGACAATGGTCGCTACGGCGTTGTCCGCAAATGTTCGATCGGGGCGTGATTTCATCAACGTGGTAAGACCGATCATTGAAACGACGAGTGTCTGGGCGAGCGATTTGGCGCTCACATGATTCCCTAGTTCGCCGGATTGCATCCCCCGTTCAATGGTTTCCTGAAAGATCGCCGCCAAATACATCTGGTGCTCTCTGGTCAGCACTTCAAATTTGGCATCATGTGGAGCAAGCTCGACCATGACATTGAGGCAAAAACATCCCCGGTATGGACCATCCTCGTATCCTTCCGCCACAATGCCCGCAAAGAAAGTGCGAAACGCTTCTTTGACAGACGGCACGCTCTGCAGCCTAGCGCGCACATAAGAAGCATGGGATTGATTGTATTTGCGAAGTGAAGCTTCAAAAAGTTCCATCTTATCGCCGAACGCGGAGTAGAGACTTGGCCGTTGAATGCCCATTTTTGCCGTTAAATCGCTTAATGAGGTCGCTTCGTAGCCCTTTTCCCAAAACAGTTCCATCGCGGCATGCAATGCTTGCTCTTCGTTAAACGTCCGAGGCCGAACCATATGCAATCCTCTTTCTTTTTATATCGTTCAGTATATTAAAATGATATCTCAAGGCTAAAAAATAGTCAAATTCATATCATTTTGTGGTTGACGTCATGCTAAATCTTCATGTATATTAACCTACATTGATTTATATACCGATCAGTATATTATACTATTCGGTACGTAATTGATTGAAATTAACTCTGGTCAACCCAACCTGAAAGGTGAGAGTAGATATGGAAAAGCTTAAAGACATAGCGGAGGGAGGTGCCGGAGAAACCTGGATTACCGGGTCGGCTTCTGAGAGTAAACCCGTTACCAGTGCTTCCACGCCCCATTCATCGCTATCGCGTACACTTGGTTTGCTGTTTGCCATCGCTTGCGGGCTTGCTGTGGCCAATGTTTATTATGCACAGCCGCTGCTTGACGCGATGGCAGTCGAGTTCGGCATCCGCGAGTCGACTGTCGGGGTTGTCGTCACCATCACTCAGATCGGGTATGCACTTGGCCTTCTGCTGTTGGTACCACTTGGCGATTTGCTGAATCGCCGACGGTTAATCGTTGGTCAGTCAGCGTTGTCCGTAGCGGCTCTCGTCGCTGTCGGCTTTTCTCCCAATAGCACGCTGCTCTTTTTCAGCAGCGCTTTGGTTGGGTTACTCGCGGTGGTCACGCAGGTGCTGGTTGCATTCTCGGCCGTATTGGCAGCGCCGGCTGAGCGTGGCCGTGTAGTAGGAACTGTGACTAGTGGCATTGTCATTGGTATTTTACTGGCGCGGACCATCGCGGGGTTCATGGCCGATCTCGCGGGCTGGAGGGCGATCTATTTCGTATCGGCGACCTTGACGCTGCTCATCACCATACTGTTGTTTCGTGTGCTGCCGGAGCACGACAAGGTGAAGGGAACGATAACTTATCCGCAATTACTGCGCTCGGTTTTCATGTTGTTCTTGGAGGAGCCGATTTTGCGCATACGTGCTTTGATCGCCTTCCTGATCTTCACCTCAACTACGGTCTTGTGGACGCCGATGGTGTTTCCGCTCAGCGAACCGCCGCTTTCGCTCTCGCATACCGAGATCGGGTTGTTCGGCCTGGCTGGCGCCGCTGGAGCGTTGGGTGCGGCTCGGGCAGGGCAGATGGCGGATCGCGGCTGGAGTCAGCGGGTTACCGGCATCGGGCTGTTCATCATGTTGCTGTCCTGGCTACCGATTGGGTTCACTATTAATTCCTTGTGGGCTTTGATCGCTGGCGTAATCGTCTTCGACCTCGGTTTGCAGGCCGTGCATGTCACGAATCAAAGCATGATCTACAGTGTTCGCCCCGAGGCTCATAGCCGGCTTACTGCCGGGTACATGATTTTCTATTCCCTCGGCAGCGCTGCCGGCTCGATTATCTCGACGTTCGTGTATGCGTGGGCTGGTTGGACTGGTGTATGCCTATTGGGCTCGGCCATAAGCTTTCTGGCATTACTATTCTGGGCGTTTACCCGCCATTTGACGCCCACTGCTTATACTGATTCGGCCAGCCAGATTTTACGATTCAATTCTAAGGGGGAACATTTCTCATGAAGTATTCTTATAAACTCAACCGCGATCCGCTTGCGGATTGCGACGGTACCTACCCATTCACACCACACTTCACCGACGCTCCTGGGTTTGCCATGCACTATGTTGACGAAGGGCCGCACGGAGGTGATACCGTGCTTTGTCTTCATGGCGAGCCAACCTGGGGCTATATGTTTCGGCACCTCATCCCGGTCCTGAGCTCGGACAGTCGTGTCATTGTCCCTGATCATATGGGGTTCGGCAAAAGCGCGACTCCTCAGGATCGTAGCTACTGGCTGCAAGATCATATCGACAATCTCGAACGGTTCGTGCTTGCGCTCGACTTGAGGGATATCACGTTGATTATGCACGATTTTGGCGGGCCGGTGGGGATGGGATTTGCTGCCCGTCATCCAGATCGCATCCGCAGGCTGATCTCGACCAATGGGCCGACACCGTTCGGCCAGTCCAGCCTCGGAGACCGGTTGAGCGCCAATGTAGGCGTCTCGCCCTGGTTCCAATGGGTTATCCAGGCGGAGAAAGACGGGAGTCTCGAAGCCGTGTTGGGCCAACTCGGTTTTAATATTCTCAGCACGCTCAAACTGAACGGTTTTGAGAACAATACCCTAATTACCGACACCTGGCTGGCGGCTTACGGCTCACACTTTGCCGATCCGTCGGATTGTCTCGGAGCGATCGGCTGGGCAAAAGGATATGCTACAGGCGCACACCAGTTTGAATTACCTAATGCCGAAGCCGTCCGCATGATTCGCACGAAGCCTGCAATGGCCATTTGGGGAGAGTCTGACCGAACGCTGCATGCTGAACATTTTCTGCCGCTGTTCACAGAGTTGTTCCCCGATTCTCCCGTTCACCGACTAGCAGGCGTGGGTCATTATTGTCTAGAGGATGCACCGGATGAAATTGGACGTCTCGTTGCAGACTTCATCCGCCGGAACTGAAAGCTGTACCAGCTGCACATCGATGTGCAGCTTTTTTTCACCCTCATCTTGACTCTCCCCTTAACGGAAAAGTTATACTTCTGAAGAAGTGAGCAGAGGCGCAATATCTACAATTGAGGGGTGCATTTATGTTCAAAATCAGCGAGTTTTCGAAGATCAGCCAAGTGTCTGTCAAGACGCTACGGTACTACGACCAGCTGAATTTGCTCAAGCCGGCCCATACCGATCTTTATTCTGGATACCGATACTACACTGCCAATCAGTTATTTCAGCTTCACCGCATATTGGCCTATAAAGAACTGGGGTTCTCGTTGGAGGAAATCCGTCGGATGATCGACGAGCAAATTCCGCTTGAGCAAATCAGAGGGATGTTCCGGTTCAAGCAGCACGAGATACAGTCCAATGTGGACAAAGAGCAGGCCAAGTTGGTTCGCATCCAAGAACGGCTAGACGCCATCGAGTATGAGGGAAAACAGAGGTTCACGCATGATGTCGTGCTGAAGGAAGTGGAACCGCAATTGGTGGCGTCTTATCGGCAAAGAACTTGTTTTCGGCAAATTCCGGATATGTTTCGGCAACTGGACGATTATTTGGGCAATGCCGGTCGATCGTCCTTGTCGCAGATTATTTTGTGGCATGGCTCTGAGGAAAGTGATGAAGATATGGACATTGAAGCAGCTCGGCTGCTAACCGATAAAGTGCCAAGCCGGTCGCCCTTTGCAGTCCAACAATTGCAGGGCATCCCGCTAATGGCCACGTTGATCCATTATTGCCGGACGACGAGCCGTTGCACCGCAAGCACGGAACTGGCGCTGTGGATTGAGCGAAATGGTTATCGAATGATCGAAAATGAGCCGCGGCGCGAAATTTGCATCCCTCATGAACAGACAGGCGATCCGGAAGCTTATGTCGCGGAGGTGCAGATTGCCGTCGAGAGAGCTTAGATTAGACGTAGGAGGAGGAGAGAGGGTGGAAGTGTTGACAAGACACCATAAATTGTTGACGTTGAATTTGTTTCTATTAACCTTTGTGCTGGGGACGAGCGAATTTGTTATTGTAGGGCTGCTTACAGAAGTAGCGGCTGATTTTCAAATCGACATATCTACAGCCGGGGTGCTTGTATCGGCGTTTGCCTTGTCGTTTGCAATCGGCACACCGATCTTAACGGCTCTGTTCAGTCGGTTTGCCAAATATCCGCTCATGCTGACGCTGATCGCCATTTTTATAGCTGGCAATATCGCAACCGCCCTGTCTGAGTCGTATACACTTTTGCTTGTTTCCCGAATCATCACTGCTGTCGTAACCGGAGTCTTGATTGCGCTCGCGATGGTGGTTGCCAGCGAAACGATGCCCGCCGAAAAGCGGGGGGCGGTGATTGCCATCGTTTTTGCAGGATTTACCGTGGCCAGTGTCATCGGAGTCCCGATCGGCACTTCTATCGGGCAATGGGGCGGATGGCAAATGGCGTTTGGATTCACCGCCATGTTGGGGGCTATTTCCTTGATTTTCAGCTGGGCGACCCTTCCTAAGGGGCTGAAAGGGACGCGGAGTTCCTTAAAAAATCAGATCGGCTTGCTCGCCCATCCGCGTATTGTGATCGCATTCTTCATTCCGGCCTTCAGTATTGCGGCGACTTATACCGTATACACGTATCTGACGCCTTTGTTGCAAGTGGTGCTCGGGGTGCCCAAACGGTATATCAGCTTAGTGTTTCTGCTTTACGGGGCAGTGTCCATCTTCAGTACGTTGATTGGCGGAAAATTGGCCGCACGAGATGGGATCAGTAAGCTTCGATATGTGTTCCTGATTCAGGCCGTCATTCTTGCATCGCTGTATGTTTCCTCGAATTCGTTGGTCGGGGGGATGGTAAGCATCTCCTTTATTGCCCTGGTCCTCTATGCGATGAATTCCACGATGCAATTATACTTCATCGATTTGGCCGACCGGCATTTTCCGGCTGCTCGGGATCTGGCCTCGTCGCTTACGCCTGTATCCGTGAATGTCGGCATTGCGGTCGGATCGGCTCTCGGAGGATGGGTAACAACGAACATGAGGCTGATCGATATATCCTGGTCCGGAGGCATCGTGGCAATCGCCGCATCCTTGCTGGCTGTAGTCAGCTATCGTCTCGACCAGCAAAGACAGGATGGCCAGAAAGTTTTCGTGAATTGAACGTCTCTAAGGCGGTACTCGGCTGTCAGTCAATATGACTGGTCGATACGGGGGGGATCCTATGTCAAATGTTGCTTTGAATCAAGCCGTACCGTCGAAAACTAACGTTCGAAGCTGGCTGGCGATCGTTGTTCTCGGCATTGCCATGTTCACTGTTGTCGCCACCGAATTCGCTCCGATCGGACTGCTATCGTCTATCGCTTCCGATCTTGGGCGCAGTCCCGCAACGGTAGGGCTTATCGTAACGGCCTATGCGCTGATTGGAGCAGGCAGCGCGTTACTGTCCGCCGTACTGCCGAACCAGTTCCCGCGCAAGCCGCTACTTATCGGGCTGATGCTGATGCTGGCTGCCGCGAACGGACTTGCGATGATCGCCCATTCGTTCCCGTTTCTGATGCTGGCGCGGGTTATCGGGGCACTGTCGCATGGCGTTTTCTGGGCAATGGTGGCCGCTCTTGCGACACAGATGGCTCCTCCGAACCGGACGGGCCTTGCGACTTCGATCGTTTTCGGCGGCATGTCGATTGCGAACGTGCTGGGTGTTCCGCTGCTCAACGTGATCGGACAGTCATGGGGCTGGCGTGCGGCATTTGGTACCCTCGTCGCGGCCTGCATGTTCACGGCGCTGTTAATGGTCATCGTGCTTCCGCAAATAAAGACCGCAGGATCGGTCGGATTCGCCACCTTGGCCAGTGTGCTGCGCAGCGGCAAACTGTGGCGCGTCTATACGGTGGCGATCTTCACGGTAGCTGCGCATTTTGGAGCGTTCACATACATCGAGCCGTATCTGAGAAACGTTCCTAGCATTGCCCCCGCTATGATCGCCGCTATGCTCTTTGGCTTCGGGGCCGCAGGCTTGCTCGGAAATGTGCTTACTGGGGCGCTGATCGACCGCTTCATGAAGACGGTCATCGCCGTATCACTACTGCTTATGTGCGTATCGCTCATTGGTCTGGGCACATTCGGGCTGAGCTCCGGGGTAGGGCCGGTTTTGACACTGCTCGTTGTTTGGGGCGCGGCAATCTCGATACTTTTTATTGGTATCCAGACATGGGTATTGCGAACAGGTGGGGAGGCGGCGATACCGGCGTCAGCCGTGTATACGACCGTGTTCAACTCCTCTTCAGGCGTGGGAGCCGTACTCGGTGCATTCGTTTTGAATAATGCCGGTTTGTCTGCCGTTATGACCTCGGCTGGTCTGGCTATTGTCTTGGCTTTTGCTTTTGTCGTTTTGGATCGAGTCAAACATACAAGAGGAGGAAACATAGATGCTTGAAACCGTACTCACGATCACTTCGATGCAGACGCCTGAAGAGGCTCGGGCCTTCAAAACACTTAACGAGGAATGGATCTCCCTCCTCTTTGCCATCGAAGAGGAGGACCGGGTTATCCTCAATAACCCAGTGGAGAACATCGTGAACAAAGGGGGAGACGTACTCATCGCACGCGAAGGCGATTCGATAATCGGATGCGTTGCACTCGTTCCGAATGGGACCGGCGTGCTAGAGCTCTCTAAGATGAGCGTTACACCCGGGTCGCGGGGGCGCGGATACGGACGGAGAATCATCCATGCCGCCATTAACCGCGCACGCGGACTTGGCGCAACAAAGCTCTTTTTGGGCAGTAGCAACAAGCTGCCGAACGCTGTTCATCTTTACGAATCGGTTGGATTCAAGCACGTTCCTGTTGAGCAGATCGGGCCCATGCCCTATGTAAGAGCGGATGTGTTTATGGAGTTGGAACTAAAATGAATACGGAGACAAAATGGTGCAGAGGAAGCTATCGGTACTACCAGCTGGGGAATAGCGAAAAGCTTGGGATATCCGGATGGTGAAGCAATTGAATTTGATATTCTAGTAAATCGCATAAAAACGATATTGGATCATGTGAACATCCCTGTTTCTGCTGATATTGAATCAGGTTATGGAAAAGATGAGGAAACGATCGTCGAGAATGTGTTGAAGCTTGCGGATATAGGAGTTTCGGGGATAAATATAGAGGATTCTTGTAAATTGAACGAACAATGTATGCTTTTGTCGAAAATAAGAATGGCACTAGAGAAGAGCGGCTATAAAGATTTTTATATTAATGCAAGAACAGATACCTATTTGCTGAATATAGATCCGCGCAACGAAACGACGGTCCGGGCTCATGCCTACGTGGAAAGCGGAGCAAGCGGAATTTTTGTTCCTGGATTGAAAGACGATAACGAAATCAAAGCGGTTACAGCGCTAATAGCCGCTCCTCTTAACCTTATGTCTGTACCAGGGCTAACAAGTTGTAAAAAGCTCCGGGAACTTGGAGTCAAGCGACTAAGTCTCGGCGGCGCCTTATATCGGAAGCTTCAATCGTTGCTGGACACATGTGCGGCTCATATTTATGAATCTCAGGATACGTCTTTGCTATTCGATTGAATATAGAAAGAAAATCGCTTAACCATTGAATTAAAAATAAATTTTTTGAAGCCGGTATGGAGTGGTGCGATCAGGGCGGAAGCAAAAGTAATGAAGAAAGGACAAACCGTTGGATTCATTGATTGTAGTGTATTTGACGAGAACCAAAGTCTGGAAGAAGCTCAGACAACACACGCCCCAGCCTAAGATAGGAGCTATCTTAGGCTGGGGCGTGTCGTGAATACGACAGACGTTAGATGAAAGCCCACAAAGGCTGAAAATACCAAAGATATGGTATAATTTTCTTAATAAGCCTGAGAAATGAGGTGGAGCCGTGAATTGGGAAACTTTAAGAAGTCATTATCCAGATCAGTGGGTACTTTTCGAAGCAATTGAAGCACATTCTGATAACGGCAGAAGAGTGGTTGATCGAATAGCATTGATTAATCAATTTGATGAAGGCAAAGACGCTTTAAATGAATACAAATTAATTCATAAGACAGAACCTAAACGAGAACTTTATGTTGCTCATACAAGTAAGATTGAGCTAGAAATTATAGAACGCAAGTGGCTAGGGGTTCGGGTATGAATGCATCAATTGAACTTTCAAACAGTGATCTGCCTTTAATTGAGATTAAGATTTAGTACAATAATCAGAGCATTAGATTACCACGAGTACTGATTGATACCGGTTCATCAAGTACGATCTTAAAGTTAGATATAGTTGAAGAGATTGGATTGACTGTCGAACTAGATGATGTATTAGGAACAATTAGCGGTGTAGGTGGAAGTGAATTTGTATTTTTTAAGACTGTAGATGCAATTGAAGTAAATGGATTTAAGGTTGAAGATTTCAAGGTTGATATAGGAACAATGGATTACGGGATAGATATCGATGGGATTGTCGGAATGGACTTTTTATTAAAGGCAAAAGGGATAATTGATATGAGTGAATTAATATTGATTTGCAAATAAAGCAGGAAGAGTGGACCTTCGTATAACACCATATTCACGCTTCGGGCCATTTGGCCCTCGTTCTGCCCGAAGTATTTCAAAGTAAAATATTGAGCAGACACATCGATCCTCCTAAGATATAGAGCTATCTAAGGGGGATCGACGTCTTGGATCGATTGAAGCAATAATGCAGTAAGTACAATAATCAGAAAGCGGAGGAATTAACAGTATGCTTCGTTGTTCTTGGTGTATGAAGAAAATCAAAGAAAACAATGGATGCTTGGGCTTGGACGTAAAATTCAAAGATGGAGTAGATTTTAAACAAGCTCAAGGGACAATCCAATCAATTTTTCTAGCAACTAGGAATACAAGTGTTCCGTAAATTATTGTCGCGGATAACTCGGAAGCAAAGAAACAAGGACAAGATGGGATATTTGCTCTTTGTAGTGAAAAGTGTGGAGTACAGATGAAAAAGACATTAACTGATGAAACAAATATGTTTAAAGCAATAGGAGATATGATGGATCTAAAATAAAAAAAGTAAAAAATGTAATATCATAAACAACCGTACCCTGACGGGTCCTTAAGTCGGTGAGACGTGGTGAATACAAGAACGTTATAAGAAATTGGCGCAAGTGCATTTTAAGTTAGAATCTCAGGAAGTTGTATAAAAATCAAAGTTGGAGCATCATAATTTATTGGCGTATTAGACATATATAAATGACAACAAGCCCCGACATGATGAGTTAGGGTTATTTTTATTAAGCTAGAGAGGTGAGGAAATGAATACAAAGAACAACAACATAAATGATGTGTTATTTGTTACACCCGGTTTAGGACGTAAATACAATATGGGTTCTATGTCGAGTGTATTTTTAGCCGATGGTGCTGAAACTAATAGCCGGTACTCTGTTTCAGAATGGTGGCTGGATGCGCAAAGCGATGGTCCTGGACCACATTCACATGATGAAAATGAAGAATTGTTTTATGTATTAGAGGGTGTTATGACTTTTTTAGTTGGAGAAGAAATGATTGAGGCGCCTAAAGGATCGTTTATTAGAATTCCTGCTAATATAATTCATGATTTTATGAATAGGAGTAAGGAACGGTCAGGTATACTTAACATATTTATACCAGGTGGATTCGAAGAAATGATGCCTAAAATTGTTCAGTGGTATGAAGATAATTTGGAGAAATGAAAGAGCAATAAAATCAAATCATTCAATCTATGTAAGGAGTCCATCCAAATGACTACAATTGAATCTGTTCGTCATTTTTCATTATCGCTCCCCGAGTCAAAAGAAATTAATCATTGGGGGAAACCCTCATTCCGAGTGAATAATAAGATTTTTGCAGTAATACAGGATGATGGATTTACACTGACCGTGAAGACTGTTGCTGAGGATAGATCCATGCTCACTACACTGGATCCCGAGACATTTAAAGTACCGGACTCATTTTCGAATCTTAATTATATGAATATCAATTTGACACGTGTAGAAGAAAAGGAACTGAAAGGATTGATCTTAAAAGCATGGAGCAGTATTGCTCCCAAAAAACTGGTTAATAAGTATTTTGAGGGATTGAAGGAGTAGGGCCGAATTACACGTTTTGTTCAAGAGTATTGAAAGCGTTTATGAAAAATCTCTTAAACTATTGTCAAAAGAAGCTGAGCATATTATACTAGCTTCAAGCCACATCTGAAAACGATTCCAGAAACAACGCTTCAATCTGAAATCGATACCAGGAACACCAGAAGAATACAGGCTCGAAACGAGAAAAATTTTTTCACTGATTCTGGAATCGATACCAGAATCATAAGTTTCATCCCAATATGGAATCGATACCAGAATGTATATGAAGCGTGAACCGAGGAAAGCTGAAAGGGTGGTGGTGCAGGGCGCTTGAAGCCGTTCTGGGCGTTTGTTATCAGTAAGTCTGCTACAACAATTGCGAAGAGATGTATCATTGTTGAACCATCACGACAAAACTAAACAGAATCGGGGGAACAAACATCCATGAAACGCAAAGCCTTATCCAGTGCTTTACTAGCTCTATGCCTAGTCCTGATCTTATCTGCTTGCGGTCAGAATAATAAAAACGAAGCTGCTCCATCAAATGAAAGCGGTAAAGGCGGCAAGGTTACGCTCAAGATGTGGTATTGGAACGGAGCGATCTCGGATTCCACGATTGAAGCGGCTAAAGCCAAGTTCCCTAACATCGACCTGCAAGCGGAGAAACTGCCTTCCGGCGGAGATTTCCTGACCAAATTAAAGACGACGATTTCCGGCGGCGGCAACGGTCCCGATATTGTCACGATGGACAGCTGGGTTTCGACGATGCTGACTTACAAGGACAAATTCGTTAATCTGTACGATCAAGGCGCCAGCGACATCAAGCCCCAATACCTGGAGTGGAAGTGGAGAATGGGCGCAACGCAGGACGACAAATATTTGATCGGTTTGCCGATTGACGTTGCTCCCGTCGTGTTGTACTACCGCGCCGACTTGTTCAAGGAAGCTGGAGTAGCCAGCACGCCTGAAGAAATTAAGGATCAAGTGAAAACGGTGGATGATTATTTGGCTCTCATGAAACAAGTGAAAGAGAAGACAGGTACACAATCCGGTACGCTTGTCGATCTCTTCAGAAGCATTATGGGTCAGAGCAGTCTGAACTACTTCGATAACGACGGCAACTATATCGGTGACAAGGAGCACGTCAAGAAAGCTTGGGATTTCGCGGTTAAAGCTTACAAAGAAGGGGTAACCTTCCCATTCTCCAGCGATTCGGAGAAGAATGCGGCTATGAACAACGGCAAAATCTCTTCCTTTACGGGAGCTTCATGGGCAGTGGGCGATGTCATCTCGGCTGCGCCGGACACGAAAGGGAAATGGAGTATCGCTTATCCGCCGGGTGGGGTAGGCAATCAGGGGGGCTCCTTTATGGGCATCCTGAAATCCACCAAATATCCGAAAGAAGCTTATGAGGTCGTTAAGTTCCTCGTGAGCCCCGATAATCTGGTCGCAGGTTATAAGGAGTTCGGCAATTACCCATCCACTCCTGAAATTTACGCTAGTCCGGAGATGGTTAACCAAAGCGAGTTCTTCGGGGGCCAAGATCTGAGCACGGTATTCGGCGAAGCGGCCAAGGATGTTCAGACCGCACATACGGATTCCAGAGACGAACTGGTCATTAATGCCCTTGCGGCGGCACTCGGTTCCGTAGACGCTCAGAAGAAAGATCCGGAGAAAGCCTGGACGGATGCCCAACAACAAATTACGCGTCAACTGTCGCGTTAATCGAAGAGCAGACTTAACTGGCACTTAAATAGAAGATGAGGCGGGGAGGATACATGGACCCTGCCTCATCGAATTACGGAGGAGTAATATGGGAGGCCTTTTAAAAGAAATATACAAAAGCAGAACGCTTTATCTGTTTATTTCTCCTTTTTACATCTTGTTTCTGATCTTTTCTGTATTTCCCATCTTCTTCTCGATCTATTTGTCCGTGCATAAATGGGACGGCATCGGAGAGATGACTTCTGTAGGATTCAAGAACTTTTCTTACATGTTTAATGATCCGGTCTTCTGGCAGGCTTTAGTTAACAATATCGCGATCTGGCTGTTGGCTAACGGTCCGATGCTCGTTTGCGCTTTGATCGTCGCATTCATTATCAACTTGTCCATCGTCAAATTCAAAGCTTTTTTCCGCATCGCTTACTTTCTACCGAATATAACGGCTATGGTTGCTGTCGTCATCATATTTCAGTCCATGTTCGGGAATGAATACGGGCTGGTCAATTACTTCATGGAAATGGTCGGTCTGAACAAAATCGCTTGGTTTAATTCCAGTACGGGCGTTCGGGTCGTGATTGCGGTTATGATCGCCTGGAGATATTTAGGCTACAACGCCGTCATGTATTTGTCCGGTCTACAAAGGATACCTAAGGATTTGTATGAAGCAGCAGATCTGGACGGTGCGACGATGTTCCAGACCTTCACCAAAATTACGATTCCCATGCTACGTCCGATCATTTTGTTCACGGTAATGATGTCTACAATTGGCGGATTTCAAATTTTCACGGAACCTCAAGTCCTGGCGGGTAACCAGGCTCCATACCCAGGCTCGGAGACGATCGTTCTCTATATGTTCCGAGAGGGCTTCATTTACCAGAACTACGGTTACGCGGCCGCGGTTTCGTGGGTACTATTTGTCATCATCGGTCTCATTTCCATCTTGAACTGGAAATTTTTCAACAAGTCGGACGATTGATAAAAAAGGAGCAGACAAGATGACCGCAAAAAAGATATTTGTGCATACTTTTTTGTTAATCGGTGTTATATTTTCAATATTCCCATTTTATTGGCTCATCGTCATGTCGACGAACGAAACGAGCGCGATCTTTGCTTTTCCACCGAAGCTGACCTTCGGTAATTACTTCATGACGAACTACAATCATGTCATGGATAACATCAACTTCTACCGTGCGCTGTTCAACACGGTTCTTATAGCGGTCGTCAGTACGACGCTTCAGCTATTCTTCAACTCGTTGACGGGCTTTACGTTCTCGAAATTCAAATTTCCCGGTTCCAAAGTGCTGTTCTATCTGATGATGGCCACGATGATGATTCCTGCGCAGATGCTGCTTGTCCCGCAATTCATTATCATTAAAGAGCTGGGTTGGCTGGGCAGTTACAAGGCTCTCATTATTCCGGGAATGGCTACGGCGTTCGGGATTTTCTGGATCAGACAATATGCGCTGGCCATTCATGACGATCTGCTGGAGGCAGCCCGTATCGACGGGTGCAACAAATTCGGACTCTACTGGCGCGTGGCATTGCCAATTCTCCGGCCGGCGCTTGCTTTTCTGGCGATTACGACGTTCATGGGTGTCTGGGAGGATTATCTTTGGCCGTTGATCGTCTTGACGGATACTTCCAAATTTACTTTGACGTTAACCTTGCAACAGCTAAAATCGGTGCATACCGGAGATTATTCCATGGTAATGACAGGTACGCTGCTGGCAACGGTTCCGTTGATCGTGTTTTTCCTTCTGGTCAGCCGACAATTTATCGCGGGGATCATGGAAGGTGCGGTTAAAAGTTAAGATTCGAAGATAGGGTCATGTTCAGTTGACGGAAGGGCAGGGTGACGATGATGGCGCCGAAAATTAAGGATGTCGCCAAGCAAGCGGGTGTATCCGTAACAACGGTCTCCAGGGTGCTTAACGGTGAGAGGTACGTCAAGGACGATCTGAAAATCAGGGTGCAGCGGGCGATTGACGAGCTCGGATATTCTCCAAGCCATATCGCAAGAAGTCTCGTCCGAAGGAAGACCAATCTGATTGGCGTAATCGTTCCCGACGTCACTTCAAGTTTTTATTCTACAATCCTAAGCACCATTGAGAAAACCGCTAGCCTTAACGACTATAATTTATTGGTTTGCAACATCATCGAAGACACAGATAAAGAACTGAAATATTTGCAAGTGTTCCAGCAGATGCGGGTTGACGGCATTATTATCATGCATGAGAAGTTGAACGAAGAAATCCGGGAACTGATTAACAAGTTCTCTATTCCGATTATTTTCTCCAGCGTCAAGCCGGCCGATCAGAAGTTCATGTCCGTCATCATCGACGACTACGCGGCAGCTTATGATGCTACGCGGCATCTTATCGAGCTTGGGCACACGCGAATCGGTTTTATCGGCGGCGATATGAGGGATATTACCTCCGGGCAGAATCGTTATGCCGGTTACATCCGCGCTCTAGAGGATAGCGGCATCGAGGTGCCGGAAAGCTATATCCGCTTCGGCGATTACAAGACGCAGAGCGGATACGAGTTGATGAAGGAGATGCTGGCCTCAGAACCTTATCCCACGGCCGTATTCGCGGTTAGCGACGATATGGCGGTCGGAGCCATGAATTGCATTCATGACCACGGTCTGAAGGTTCCGGAAGATTTGTCAGTCATCGGCTTTGACGGCAGCCAATTGACCGAGCAAGTGCGCCCGCGCCTGACTTCCATGCAACAGCCGATTCTGGAAATGGGCAAGGTGACGGTTGACATGCTTCTCCGTTTAATTGCAGACAGTAAGAATTCGCCAGCAGAAGATGTCATTCTGCAACATAAGCTGGTTGTTCGCGACAGCTGTAACGACTTGAAGAGCAGCGAAGAGGCTTAATCATAAAGCGATTGGAAGAGGGAGAAGCAGTTGAAAACTATAGATGCGGTAGTGATCGGGGATGCCAATATCGATCTCGTGGTCGTAGGTGGCAACAAAGTTCCTGATGGAGGTCAGGAAGCGTTCGTGGACAATATGATGATGCATGTCGGCGGGGGAGCAGCTTTATTTTCCATCTCTCTCGCCAAACTCGGCGTTCGCGTGGCTTTTAACGGAGTGCTGGGAGAAGACGTTCATGGTCGCTATATTCGGGAACGTTTTGCCGAATATGGTATCGATACCAGAATGGTGCAGGCGAGTAAAATCCATAATACGGGTATCTCTATTGCCTTTAATCCCGAGACGGATCGTTCTTTTATCACCTACGCCGGCTCGAATTCGGAGCTTCGCATGGATAACCTGAATCTTGATGAAATCGCGCAGGGAAGACATGTTCATGTGACCGGGTACCAGGGAAGGCGCAATCACGACCAATATATGAGTTTAGCCAGAAAACTCAAGGAGAAGGGGCTTACCCTCTCTTGCGACGTAGGCTGGGACGATTCCGGCGAATGGGATAAGAGCGTATTCGAGCTGATGAAGTTTGTCGATGTTTTCTTGATGAACGAAACAGAGGCGCTTCATTATACGGGATTAGACAAGATTGAAGACAGCCTTAGGTATATGGGCCAGTTCGGCAGCAACGTCGTGGTGAAGCTCGGAGCGGATGGGGCTATCTCGATGAATAAGGGGATTTTGACCCGACTCCCCGGCTATTCGGTCCAAGCGGTAGACACGACGGGGGCCGGAGATTCCTTTAATGCCGGCTATTTGTTCGGGTTTCTGAACGGGCAGGATGCCGAGACCTGCCTCCGATACGGCAATGTATGCGGTGCGATGTCCGTCAGCGCTTTCGGCGGAAGCACGGGTACTCCGGATTTGGAAGGCTTGAAAGCCTTTTTGGATCAAAATGAAAAAAAGCAGGCGGTTCGGTTATGAATGCCGCGAAAAAGGAGAATCATCCCATGAAGCTGCCACATTCCGTTTCGCAATTGCTGATGGAAGCTAAGACGACACTGTCCGAGCATCCTAAGCTGCTCGATATGTTTACGAAATGTTACCCGAATACGCTGGAGACAACCGTTAAGCTGCTGGACGATCAAACGGCATTCGTCATTACGGGAGATATCCCGGCAATGTGGCTGCGGGATTCCAGCGCGCAAGTTCGGCACTATATGCCCCTTGTCGCAGAGGATAAGGAACTGCAGTTGCTGGTGGAAGGCTTGATCCGGAGACAGATTGCTTATATCCATATCGATCCGTACGCTAACGCTTTTAATGAGGAAGCGAACGACAACCGCTACGACCAGGATTTGACCGAGCTTGATGCCTGGGTATGGGAACGAAAATACGAGATCGACTCTCTTTGCTACCCCTTGCAGCTCTCTTATCTTTATTGGAAAGAAACCGGAAACGCAAGCCTCTTCGACGAGTCGTTCCGCGCCGCGGTAACGACGATTATCTCCTTGTGGAGAACGGAACAGAGGCATACGGAGCAATCTCCTTATCGTTTCGCCAGAATCGATTGCCCGCCAAGCGACACGCTGCGCAACAACCGGATGGGAATGCCGGTGAATTACACCGGGATGACTTGGTCCGGATTTCGACCGAGCGACGATGCTTGCACGTTCGGTTATCTGATTCCCTCCAATATGTTCGCCGTCGTCGTCCTTCGCTACGTGGAGGAGATCGCGGCGGAAGTGTGGGCCGATGCCGAGCTTGTTCGTCTTGCGGCGGAGCTTCGGGAAGAGATCGACTTCGGCATTCAAACCTACGGAACTTTTCTTCATCCGAAGTACGGCAAGATTTACGCTTACGAGACGGACGGATTCGGCAACTACATTCTGATGGATGACGCCAACGTGCCGAGCCTGCTATCTATTCCTTACCTGGGCTATGCGGATGAGAGCGATCCGATCTATCGCAACACTCGCAGGTTTGTATTAAGCGAAGATAACCCATATTACCATGAGGGGAAATACGCCAAGGGAATCGGGAGTCCGCATACGCCGCCAGGCTTTATCTGGCCGATCAGCCTAGCGATGCAGGCGCTCACTTCGCGGGACGACGCGGAAATCCGGGAACTGCTGGACATGCTTCAGCGAACGGACGGGGACACGGGGTACATGCACGAAGGATTCGACCCGAATAACCCGACGAACTATACGCGACCTTGGTTCGCTTGGGCGAATAGCCTGTTTGGAGAATTGCTTCATCGTCTGATGTTACGGGGATTTTTCAAATAAGCCATTTCGCGTTAAGGGAGGGGAAAAGTGATGATTAAATTGGAACGGTATTGGGAGAACTTGGACGTTCTCCAGGTGAACAGAGAGGCTTCGCGAGCCTCTTATGTTCCTTATGCGGATGAAAGCTCGGCGAAATCGGCCAAGCGCGGGCGTTCTCCTTGGTATCAAACTCTAAACGGAGCCTGGAAGTTCCAATACCATAGCAGCGTACTAAACGTGGAAGAGCCGTTCTACGAGACGACGGCGGACGTCGGCTCCTGGGACGATTTGATCGTTCCGTCCTGCTGGCAAGTGAACGGCTACGACCAGCTTCAATATACGAATATTAATTATCCGTTTCCCAACGATCCGCCGTTTGTTCCCGATCAAAATCCGGCCGGGCTTTACGTGCGGGAATTTAACGTCGCGGAGCAATGGGACGGCAAGGAAAAATATATCGTTTTCGAAGGCGTTAACGCCTGCTTCTACTTGTGGCTGAACGGGCAATTTGCCGGCTATAGCCAAGGCAGCCGCATCCCGGCTGAATTTAACGTCTCCGCTCTGGTCAAGCCGGGCAAAAACAGGGTCGCCGTACTCGTATTGAAATGGTGCGACGGCTCGTATTTGGAAGACCAGGATTTGTGGCGTTATTCGGGTATCTTCCGCGACGTTTACCTGCTCGCGCGCGATCGCGTTCACGTCAGGGACGTATTTAATAAGCAAACGTTCGAGAACGGCTTCGACAAAGCGATATTAACGACGGATATCGAGACGACCGGACAATTGCGCGTTAGCGGGGAGTTAAAGGATGCCGAAGGGAAGGTTGCCGCTTCGGCCGAAGCCGTTATCGACGAACAAGGTACCCTACGCTTCGAGATTGATCACCCTCATCTGTGGAATGCCGAGGAGCCGAATTTATATGAGCTGTACGTTCGCGCCGGCGATGAGGTGCTGCGGTTCCAGGTAGGATTCAGGCAAGTGAAAATCGAAGACGGGGTTCTATTGATCAATGGCCAGGCCGTTAAGCTCAAGGGCGTTAACCGGCACGACTCGCATCCGGAGCTTGGTCAGACGATTCCGGTCGCGCACATGATCAAAGACCTGGTTCTGATGAAAAAACATAACATAAATACGATTCGTACTTCGCATTATCCGAATGATACCCGATTCATGGAACTGTGCAACGAATACGGCTTTTACGTCGTGGACGAGGCCGATCTGGAGTGCCACGGAATCGGCAACGAGCATATAGAAGGATCGGGCCATTCCCTATCCCGCAGTCCCGAATGGAAGGCCGCGTTTCTGGACAGGGCGGTTCGTATGGTGGAGCGGGACAAAAACCACCCCTGCGTCGTCATGTGGTCGCTCGGCAACGAGTCGGGTTATGATGCGAATCACATCGCGATGGCTGAGTGGATCAAGGAACGCGATCCGTCGCTTCCGACTCATTACGAAGGCGCCGCTCCCCATTACAAAGGAAGTAGCAACACGGACAGCTTAGACATGGAAAGTCGGATGTATGCTTCGGTTCAAGATATTGAAGCGTATGCCCAGGACGAGAGCAACAAGAAGCCGCTCTTCTTATGTGAATACAGCCATGCCATGGGCAACGGCCCGGGAGATCTTAAGGACTACTGGGATGTCATTTACCGTTATCCGAAGCTGATTGGCGCCTGCGTGTGGGAATGGAACGATCACGGCATTCTCACGAAGACGAAGGACGGTACGCCTTATTTTGCCTACGGAGGCGACTTCGGAGATTCTCCTAACGACGGCAACTTCTGCATCGACGGGTTAGTTACCCCGGATCGTAAACCTCACGTCGGCCTTCTGGAGCTGAAGCAGGTGCTCTCGCCTATACGGATAGAGGATCGCAATGCGAAAGCCGGGGAGCTTAAAGTAACCAATCTGTACGACTTTATCGACCTATCCCATGTCGGATTTTTCTGGAAGGTTGAGCTCGACGGAAGGCTGATCAAGCAGGGAAAACTTGAAATCCCGCAGTTAATGCCTCACCAATCTTGTATCGTGACTTTGCCTTACAGCCTGCAAGAGAACCCTGGAAGGGTTGTTCTGACGATCTCTTGTTGGAACAACGAAGAGACGATATGGGCACAGGCCGGTCACGAGATCGCGTTCGCGCAGTTGGAATGGCGCAACGAGGCGCAAGAGGAAACCGTCCGAGAACAAGCTGTAGCCCAAACCCTTCCTGTACAGGCGAAAGAGGAAGGGCGCTTGCTAACCGTTGAAGGCTTCGACTTCCGTCATGTGTTCGATCTTGAGCGCGGGACGGTAAGCCAAATCTCGCGGAACGGTGTAATTATGCTGGATGCGCCTTCTGTCTATTCGATCTGGCGGGCACCGATGGACAACGATATGCAGGTGAAAGAGAAGTGGTTTGCGGAAGGCTACGACCGTGCAAGGATGAAAACGTACCGGACAGTGTGGAGCACAACCGAGGACGGAGGCGTCGAGTTGACGAGTCGATTCTCGTTGGGCGCGGACAGCTTGCCCTCCATTCTAACCGGGGAAGCCCGCTGGAAGGTTGGCGCGTCCGGAGAACTGGACCTGCTGCTGGACGTTAGCGTTCAAGAGGAATTGCCTTACCCTTATCTTCCGAGATTCGGACTTCGGCTCACGATGCCCCGGGGGATGGAAGAGGTGGAATACTCGGGCTTCGGGCCGCATGAAAGCTATATCGATAAACGTCAGAGCGTAAAAAGAGGCCGATTCCTGACAACGGTCGATGAGATGTTCGAGAACTATATCATGCCGCAAGAGAACGGCTCCAGATACGGTACAGATTGGGCAATCGTGTCCAACGCCCAAGGCATGGGCATACGCTTCTCTGCTCCGGAGAGCTTCTCCTTTAACGCTTCCCACTACACGCCGGAGGATATCGCCGAGGCGAAGCATGATTGGGAGCTGATGAGGAAGAAACGGGAAGAAACGATCGTGCACCTCGATTACATGATGAGCGGAGTCGGTTCCAATTCCTGCGGTCCGGAATTGGCCGAGCGATACCGGCTGAGCGAGAAGAAATTCCGGTTCGAATTAAGTCTGATGCCTTTGTTTAAAGAAGAAGACGAATAGAATCGCATGAGGAGGCCTACGAATGAAATACATCCAAATTCAAGGTGTCGAAAAGCCGATTTCCCGACTGTTCATGGGGACGGGAGATCTAAGGAAGATAGAGGAGCCGCAGCGGTTGATGCTCGATGCCTACATCAAGGCCGGAGGCAATGCCTTCGATACCGCGCATCAATATCGGGGTAAGGAACTTGTGCTGGGACAGTGGCTGGCGGAGACGAACCTGCGTGAAAAGCTGGTCATCTTGACAAAGGGCGCTCATCACGACGACGGAAGCCCGGGACCTCGCGTAAATCCGCAAGCGATCCGCAAGGACTTATCGGAGAGCCTGGAACGGCTGGGAACGGATTATGTCGATCTTTATGCCTTGCATAGGGATGATCCGACGGTAGCGGTCGGTCCGATTATCGAAGAGTTGAACGAGCATATTCAAGCGAAGAAGATTCGGGCCATCGGGGCTTCGAACTGGTCTTACAAGAGAATTCGGGAGGCGAACGAATTTGCTGCTTCCCGTAATCTGATCGGCTTTTCCTTCAGCAGCCCGAACCTCAGCTTAGCCAAGCCTAAAGAAGCGAGGTGGGAGGGGACCGTCTCGGCGGACGAGGAAACGTGCGACTGGCATGCCGAAACGCAGCTTCCACTGTTCGCATGGTCGGCGCAAGCGGGCGGATTTTTCTCGGGGAACTTCGCGCCCGATAAGTTGGACGATCCGGAAATGGTCCGGGTCTATTACAGCGACGAGAACTGGGAACGATATCGTCGCGCGGTGAAGCTGGCAGAAGAGAAAGGCGTGACGCCGATTCAGATCGCCTTGTCTTATGTTTTGTATCAGCCTTTCCCGACTTGCGCCATTATCGGACCTCGCAACCCGGAGGAATTCGAGTCCTCCATTCAAGCGATGAACCTGGTGTTAACCGCGGAGGAAGTCGAATGGCTGGATCTGAAAAAGGAGGAGATCGGGAGATGATCAGACATCAACTGGCAGCTCAGCTTTTCACCGTGAGGAACGAATTGAAGAAAGATTTCGAGGGCGTTCTAAGAGAGTTAAGTAAAATGGGCTGGGCGGCGGTGCAGATCGACGGGCTTCACGGCAACTCCGCTCGGGATATCGCGGCCGTTATGAAGGAACTTGGCTTAAAGACGGCAGGCATGCACGTAGGTCTGGAGCGAATGAAGAACGATCTGGATAACGTTCTCGAAGAAGCTCGACTGTTCGACACGAAGGATTTCATCTGCCACTCGCTGCCTGATGGGCTCCAGACTCCCGAAGGCTATAGAAGCGTCAAGAAAGACTTGCTTGCGGTGGCCGCCAAAGTACAAGGCACGGGATACCGCGCGGGTTACCATAATCACGACTTTGAATTCCATACTTCCATCGACGGGAAGTTCGCTCTCGAATATTTGCTCGACGATCCCGCTATTTATGCCGAGATCGATACCTATTGGGTAATGAAGGGGGGCCAAGATCCGCTGAACTTCATTCGCAACTACGCTTTCCGTATGCCGATTCTTCACCTGAAGGACATGACGTCCGACGGCAAGCAATATTTCGCCGAGATCGGCACAGGCCTGATCGATTTCGCTCCGATCCTCAGATGGGGGCTGGACAGCGGCGTGGAATGGTTTGCAGTGGAGCAAGACTATTGTCCGGGCAATCCGCTGGACAGTCTGGCGACCAGCCTAGAGAACTTGATCAAGCTTGAGGAATCCTTATAAATCGACTGATCGGAAAGAAGGGTGAGAATCGAGATGTTGTTTACTGAGAAGAAGCTAGAAGCCCGCCTCCGGGAGCTGAGTGCTACCCGCTATCGCGATGTTTTGCCGATGAACAGCTTTTCGGCTATCGAGGATGAAGCCGGCGCGACGGGAGCCCGGCCGCCTGCGGGTTCTCCCGAGTTTGAATTGAAAGCCGGCGAGACGTGGAAGGGTCGCGACCGTTACATCTGGCTGTCCCGCAGCGTCGAGATTCCCAAGGAGTGGTCCGGGAAAACCGTGCTTGCGCGCTTTGACCTCGGTGAAACCGGTGGAGGGAACAACGAAGGCTTCGAGTCGTTGCTGTATTGGAACGGCGCTCCGTATCAGGGCGTCGATTCCAATCACCAGGAGGTGTTCCTGCCGGAAGATTGCGCCGGGAAGAGCGGCAGAATCGACATTCGGCTGTGGTCGGGTCTTGACGGCGGCGGCAAGCCGCGCGAGATGAAGCATACGATCAACGTGGCCGAGCTGTGCTGGCTGGATGAAAAAATCGATGATTTTTATTATACGGGGCGCGCGATTCTCGAAACGATACAGGCGTTGGACGACAAGCATCCGGATCGCGTCGGTCTTCTGAAAGCGTTGGATCGCGCTTTCCTCAAGGTTGACTGGTCGCAGCCGGAATCCGATGCGTACCGCGAATCCGTGTATGAAGCGAGAGAGCAATTGCTGGCCGAGATGAACGGCTTCGAGAAGCATCATCCGGTTACCGTGACGGCGATCGGCCATACGCATATCGACGTTGCCTGGCTTTGGAGACTTAAGCATACGCGGGAAAAATGCGCCCGTTCGTTCTCGACGGTTCTGCGTTTGATGGAGCGCTTCCCGGATTACGTATTCCTGCAGACGCAGCCGCAGCTGTACGCGTACATCAAGCAAGACTATCCCGAGATCTACGAGCAGATTCGCGAACGCGTACGCGAGGGACGTTGGGAGATCGGCGGAGGCATGTGGCTGGAAGCCGATTGCAACTTGACCTCAGGGGAATCGCTCGTTCGGCAATTTCTGTTCGGAACGCGCTTTATGCGTCAGGAATTCGGGGTAGAAAGCACGTACCTATGGCTTCCCGACGTGTTCGGCTATAGCTGGGCGCTGCCGCAAATCTTGCGCAAATCGGGCTTCGAGACGTTCATGACGACGAAGATCAGCTGGAACCAGTTCAATAGAATGCCGCATGACACGTTTAAGTGGAGAGGCATCGACGGCTCGGAGGTGCTCACGCATTTCATCACGACGCCGGATGATTGGGAGGAAGCGAACTCCTTCTTCTACACGTATAACGGCCTGATTACGCCTCAGACGGTTAAAGGGGCTTGGGGAGGGTATCAGGAGAAGGAAGTGAACCAGGAGCTGCTGCTTTCCTACGGCTACGGAGACGGAGGCGGAGGCGTCAATCGCGAAATGCTGGAAATGCGCCGCCGCTTGGACGAAATGCCCGGATTGCCGAACGTGAAGACGGGCCGCGCGGACGATTACTTCCAGCGGCTTCAGACGACGTTTAAGGACACGGATCGCTACGTGCATACATGGGACGGCGAGCTGTACCTGGAATATCATCGGGGCACTTATACAAGCCAAGCCTACAACAAACGGATGAATCGCAAGCTGGAGCTGCTTTACCGCGAGACGGAATGGCTCAGCTCGTTGGCCAGCGTCCTGCGCGGCGATTGGAGCGGGTATCGGCAGAAGGAATTGAACGAGGGCTGGACAATCATTCTTCGCAACCAGTTCCATGATATTATTCCGGGCTCCTCGATCAAGGAAGTCTACGAAGACAGCCGCGAGGAATACGCCGAAGCGCTGGCTCTGGCCAGCGACGCATGGAAGGATGCGGCTGCCGTTGTTGGCGGCGCGAAAGCGGACGGAGCGGTTACCGTTCTTAACAGCTCGCCTTGGGAACGCAACGATCTTGTTGTCATCGACGGGGATCAGGCGCCTGCAGGAAGCGAATGGATCGATGCGGAGGGCCACGTGCTGCTGGCGCAGTATGCCGAAGATCGCTGGATTGTGGCGGCATCGAAGGTGCCATCGCTTGGACTGTCCGCCATCCGTTATCGGGAAGGCGGTTTGGACTCCTCGGAGAACGAGGCCGTTATCCCGTTCCGTCAGGAAGGAAGCACGCTTAAGACCCCTCATTACGAGATCGAGTGGAACGAAGCCGGACAGCTGTCCCGGATTTACGACCTGGACTACCGCCGCGACGTGCTTGCTCCGAATGCCTTCGGCAACGTGCTGCAAGTGTTCGAAGACAAGCCGCTTCATTTCGAAGCTTGGGACGTCGACATTTTCTATCAGGAGAAAATGCGCGAGATTACCGATCTCGTATCGGTGGAGTTGGCGGAAGTCGGACCTCTGATGGCAGTTGTCGCTTTCCGGTGGAAGTATGCCAACTCCGTCATTACCCAGAGAATGACCGTATATGCCGATAACAGACGGATCGATTTCCGTACGCACATCAATTGGCAGGATCATCAGCAGTTGCTGAAGGTCGCATTCCCGGTTGACGTTCGCTCGACGGAGGCAACTTACGATATCCAGTTCGGCAACGTCAAACGCCCGACGCACTGGAACACAAGCTGGGATTGGGCACGATTCGAGTCTGTTGGCCATCAGTGGGCCGATCTGTCCGAGCGCGGTTACGGCGTGAGCTTGCTGAACGATTGCAAATACGGCTACGACGTGAAGGATAACGTCCTGCGCCTGTCATTGTTGAAATCGGCGATCAGCCCCGACCCGGATGCGGATATCGGAGAACACGAATTCGTGTACGCTCTGTACCCGCATGAAGGCGACTGGTACGCAGGAGGCACCGTGCAGCAAGCTTGGTCGCTCAACAACCCGTTGACTGCTTATGCAGGCGCTCCGGCGAAGGATGCATTCTCCCTGTTCCGCTTGTCCGCAGCCAACGTGATGGTCGATGCAGTGAAGAAAGCGGAGGATGGAGATGGCCTGATCCTGCGCGTACATGAATTCGCCGGTGTCCGCTCGAAGGTCGAGCTGGGCAGCGATCTCACCATCGCCTCCTTGCAGGAATGCAATCTGATGGAGCAGCCGATGAGCGAAGCAGGTTCTTCCGGGTTGTCGTTCGAACTGAAGCCTTACGAGATTAAAACCTTTATCGTTCAACTTCAAGCCTGATTCCTGCGGGTAAAGGAAACCGAATCCAAGCCGAAAGCCCGCAAGCGCACGTAGAATTGCGGGCTTAGGCTGTCTGTATACGTTTGAAGAAACACTCGAACCATCCAAATTCACTATAAACCGAGGGCATGCGAATGAAAACGATACGATTGACAATGGCGCAGGCGTTGCTCAAGTTTCTCGACCAGCAGTACATTGCCGTCGACGGAGAAGAAACGAAATTCGTGCGCGGAGTCATGGGCATTTTCGGACATGGCAACGTCACCGGCCTCGGCGAAGCGCTGGAGCGCGAAGCCGGAGAGCTGATTTTCCTTCAGGGCAAGAACGAGCAGGGCATGGTTCATGCTGCGACCGCCTACGCGAAACAGAAAAACCGCAAGCAGATATTTGCCTGCACGACTTCCATCGGACCGGGCGCGCTCAACATGATTACGGGAGCGGCGACCGCAACGGTCAACCGGATTCCGGTATTGCTGCTGCCGGGCGATAACTTCGCCACCCGCCAGCCGGATCCCGTGCTGCAGCAATTAGAAGTGCCGAGCGATTATTCGATATCGGCCAACGATCCTTTCAAGTCCGTCAGCAAATTCTGGGACCGGATCGTTCGTCCGGAGCAGTTGATGTCATCCTTGCTTCAGGCGATGCGCGTGCTGACCGATCCGGCGGATACCGGAGCCGTGACGCTGGCTCTGCCGCAGGACGTTCAGGCCGAGGCGTATGATTACCCCACGGACTTCTTCATTAAGAGAGTGCATCGGCTGGATCGTCGGCCGCCTGCGCCTCAAGCGATAGAGAGAGCGGTGCAGCTGATTGTCGGCAAGAAGAAGCCGCTGCTGATTGCCGGCGGCGGCGTTCATTACTCGGAGGCGACGAAGGAGTTGCTCGCGTTTGCGGAGGCGTTCGGCATTCCGGTAGCGGAGACGCAAGCCGGTAAAAGCGCCGTGCCGTGGAACCACCCGTTAAGCGTTGGAGGCGTTGGCACGACCGGAACTCTGGCCGCGAATCGGCTTGCGGCGGAAGCGGACTTGATCATTGGCGTAGGTACGCGTTATTCCGATTTCACGACGGCTTCCAAATCCGCTTTCCGTAACGAGAACGCTACATTCTTGAACCTGAACGTCAGTTCGTTCGATTCGATCAAGATGCAAGGGGAGTTCGTCACGGCGGACGCCAGGGAAGCACTTGTCGCCCTTCAAGCAAGCTTGTCCAGTGAAGGCTATCGGGCTGGTTATGCGGAAGACGAGATTCAGAAACACAAAGCGGAATGGGACGCCGAGGTGGATCGGCTCTATGCGCTGGAAAGTCCCGAAGGATTTACGCAAACGCAAGCTTTGGGCATCGTAAATCGGTCAGTCGGCGCAAAGGGAGTAATCGTGGCGGCGGCGGGAAGCTTACCGGGCGATCTGCACCGCGTCTGGCGGACAACCGAGCCGAAAACTTACCATATGGAATACGGCTTCTCTTGTATGGGCTATGAAGTCAGCGGCGCATTCGGAGTCGCGCTTGCGGAGCCGGAGCGAGAAGTTTATGCGCTTCTGGGAGATGGCAGCTACCTGATGCTTCATTCGGAGCTTGTAACTGCCATTCAGGAAGGCGTCAAGCTGACGGTCGTGCTGTTCGACAATCACGGCTTCCAATGCATCCACAATTTGCAGCGCGGTCACGGCAGCGATAGCTTCGGCAACGAATTCCGCTTCCGCTCCAAGGAATCGGGGCAGTTGAATGGGGGATATATGCCGATCGATTTCGCGGCGCATGCCCGCAGCCTGGGCGCTGCAGCCTATACGGCCCGCAATGCAGCGGAGTTGGAGCAGGCGCTGCTGCAAGCGAAAGCCGAGCCGGGTCCCGTCCTAGTGGAAATCAAAGTGCTGCCGGGTACGAATACCGACGGTTACGAATCCTGGTGGAACGTCGGCGTGCCGGAAGTGTCAACGGATGACAAAGTATTGAAGGCACATGCCGAGATGAAGACGAAAATTCAAGCAGCTCGACCTTATTAATGGACGAAAGAAGGTATGCCCGATGGTGCCCGTAACTTTCCCAACCGACAAGCCGCTCGACTTTGTGGCAATCGGTCGGTTATGCATAGATTTGAACGCGAACGAGATCAATCGCCCGATGGAGGAGACGATGACGTTCACGAAGTACGTCGGCGGCTCTCCCGCCAATATCGCGATCGGAATGTCGCGGCTGGATATGAAATCGGCATTTATCGGCAAGGTGGCCGACGATCAGATGGGACGTTTTATCGTCCAGTATTTGCACAATAACGGAATCGACACGTCCGGCGTCCTGACGGATCGAACCGGTGCCGTGACGGGTTTGGCCTTTACCGAGATCAAAAGCCCCGAGGATTGCAGCATTCTCATGTACCGCGATAATGTAGCCGATCTCAAGCTGGAGCCTGGGGAAGTAGATGAAGCTCTCATTGCGAGCAGCAAAGTGCTGCTCGTCTCCGGAACGGCTCTCGCGAAAAGCCCGTCCCGCGAAGCGGTGCTGCTGGCGTTGCGTTACGCGCGCAAACACGGCACGAAAGTCATTTTCGATATCGACTACCGGCCTTATACGTGGACGAATCCGCAAGAAACGGCGATCTATTACCACGCGGCTGCCGAGAAGAGCGACATTATTATCGGTACGCGCGAGGAATTCGACATGCTGGAGCAATTCGATGGCAATGACGAGCGGAACGACCAGGTGACGGCATCCCAGTGGTTCAGCCATCATGCGGAGATCGTTGTCATCAAGCACGGCAAAGAGGGATCGATTGCTTATGCGAAGGATGGCAGCTCGCACAGAGGGTCGATCTTTCCGGCCAAAGTCATCAAGACGTTTGGCGCGGGAGACTCCTACGCCGCAGGGTTCATCTACGGGCTTATGCAGGGCTGGGAGATCAGCCGCAGCATGGAATTCGGCAGCGCCTGCGCTTCCATCGTCATTTCCAGTCATAGCTGCTCGGACGCGATGCCGAAGTTGGAACAAGTCGAAGCGTTTATGCGCCAATTCAAGCAAGCTTAAATCGAGAGGAGATTTTCCGATATGTCCAATACAAAAGCACCTGCAACGCTAAAAAACTTTATCGGCGGCCAATGGGTGGATTCGGGATCGGGTAAAACTGACGCGGTGTATAATCCGGCTACCGGAGAGGTAATTGCCCAAGTTCCAATCTCTTCCCGGAATGACGTTGACACAGCCGTTCTGAACGCCAAGGAAGCTTTCGAATCGTGGAGCCGCACAGCGGTGCCGCGCCGGGCGAGAGTGCTATTCAAATATCAGCAGCTGCTCGTGGACAATTGGGAAGAGCTGGCCCGGATCATCACTTTGGAAAATGGTAAAAATTACACCGAAGCTCACGGTGAAGTGTTGCGTGGCATTGAATGCGTCGAATTCGCGGCGGGAGCGCCGTCTCTCATGATGGGCAAGCAACTTCCGGATATCGCCACGAACGTGGAATCCGGCATGTATCGGTATCCGATCGGGGTTATCGGCGGGATTACTCCGTTTAACTTCCCGATGATGGTTCCTTGTTGGATGTTCCCGCTGGCGATCGCATGCGGAAATACGTTCGTGCTCAAGCCTTCGGAGCGCACGCCTCTACTGGCCAATCGTCTGGCTGAGCTGATCAAGGAAGCGGGCTTGCCAGACGGCGTTCTGAACGTCGTTCACGGCGCGCACGATGTGGTCAACGGTTTGCTGGAACATCCGGATGTAAAAGCCATCTCTTTCGTCGGCTCCCAACCGGTTGCGGAATATGTATACAAAACAGGTACGGCCCACGGTAAACGGGTACAAGCTCTTGCCGGCGCCAAAAACCATAGCATCGTCATGCCGGACGCCGATCTGGACGGCGCCGTGCAACAGATCGTCAACGCGGCGTTCGGTTCGGCGGGCGAGCGTTGCATGGCTTGCGCGGTAGTCGTAGCCGTCGGTGAAGCGGCGGATCCGCTCATCGAGAAGCTTGTCGCGGCAGCGAACAAGATTACGATCGGCAACGGCAATGACAAGGACGTGTTCCTGGGGCCTGTCATTCGCGGCTCGCAAAAGGAGCGGGCGCTGCATTACATTGAGGCGGGCATCAGCGACGGCGCAAGTTTGTTGCGCGATGGACGCGAGGACGAGGCGTCGCAAGGCGAAGGCTACTTCGTGGGACCGACGATCTTCGATCACGTCACGAGCGAAATGAAAATCTGGAAGGACGAAATTTTCGCGCCGGTTCTCTCGGTTGCGCGCGTTGACACCTTGGAGGAAGCGATCGCGCTAGCGAACCGTTCCGACTTCGCCAACGGCGCATGCCTGTTCACACAGGATGGAAGCAACGTTCGTCAATTCCGCGAGAATATCGAGGCCGGCATGCTGGGCATTAACCTGGGCGTTCCCGCGCCGATGGCCTTTTTCCCTTTCTCCGGCTGGAAAAATTCGTTTTACGGCGATCTGCATGCCAACGGCACCGATGGCGTCGAGTTTTACACGCGCAAAAAAATGGTCACCGCCCGCTGGTAAGCGACGTACGGAAAACGGAAGGAGGGGTGCGTTATGGCTCTCGTATCGATGAAGGAGATGCTAAAGGACGCATTGGACGGGCAATACGCGGTCGGTCAATTCAACCTGAACAACCTGGAATTTACGCAAGCGATTCTGATGGCCGCGAACGAAGAGAGATCACCGGTGATACTCGGCGTAAGCGAGGCTTATATTCCTTACATGGGCGGACTGTCCTGCATTGCAGGGATGGTCGAATCACTGATTGAGCATTATGGAGTTACGGTTCCGGTTTCCTTGCATCTGGATCATGGCTCGACTTACGAGGTGTGCATCCGCGCGCTTCACGCGGGCTTTACCTCGGTCATGATCAACGCGTCCCATCACGAGTTGGAGCGGAATATCGAGATTACCCAGCGAGTGACGGAAGCGGCGCATGTACTCGGAGCAACGGTAGAAGCCGAGCTTGGCCGGATTACGGGACGGGAGGACGATCTTGTCGTCGATGAAGCGGAAGCGATGTATGCCGTTCCCGAGGATTGCGTCCGTCTCGTCAACGAGACGGGCATCGACTGCTTGGCGCCTGCGCTCGGCTCCGTTCACGGTCCCTACAGGGGGCAGCCTAAGCTGGGATTCGATCGGATGGGCGAAATTCGCCAGCTAACTGGTCTTCCCCTTGTGCTGCACGGGGGGAGCGGCCTGCCGGATGAGGAGATCGTCAGGGCGATCGCGCTCGGAACCGCCAAGATCAACGTGAACACGGATAATCAGATCGCTTGCACGACGGCGATTCGCTCCTATTTGCAGGAGCATCCGGAGGCTTACGATCCGCGTCATTATTTGGTGCCGGCCAGAGAAGCGATTAAAGCGTCGGTTAAGGCGAAAATGCGTTTGTTCGGCAGCTCTGGCCGAGCGGGAGGAGAGGCATAAATGTCGAATTTGATTGTTAAACCCTTAAAGCAATCCAATGAAGAGGGCAGCGTGTTGGCGGTGACCCCGGAGTCCGCAGGATGGACTTACGTCGGTTTCGAAGTGGTCAAGCTGAAGGCAGGCGAGAAGCTGAAGAGGAACACGCAATCGCAGGAAGTTTGCCTCGTTCTGCTGAGCGGCAAGGCCAACGTATCGACAAAGGATGCTGAATGGACAAATATCGGCCAGCGGATGAGCGTGTTCGAGAAGACTCCACCGTATTCGGTCTATGTGCCGAATGAGGACTTGTATACGATCGAAGCGCTGACCGAACTCGAAATCGCGATCTGCTCCGCTCCCGGACAAGCGAATCACCCTGCGCGATTGATCGCGCCGGAACACGTCGGCGTCGAGACGAGGGGCAAAGGCAATGTCGAGCGGCATATCCATAACATTTTGCCGGAAGGGCAGCCTGCCGACTCCTTGCTTGTCGTAGAAGTGTTTACCCCGGAAGGCCACTGGTCGAGCTATCCACCGCACAAGCACGATCAGGACGCGCTGCCTGACGAATCTTTGCTGGAGGAAACCTACTATTTCCATGTACAGCCAGAGCAGGGCTTCGCTATTCAACGGGTGTATACCGACGACCGGTCTCTGAACGAGACGTTGGTCGTAAACGACGGCGAAGCCGTACTGGTTCCGCGCGGGTACCACCCGGTATCGGCCCCTCCGGGCTACGAGGTTTACTATTTGAACGTCATGGCGGGACCGAAGCGGATATGGAAATTCCGTAACGACCCGGATCACGCTTGGTTGATGTAAGAGGACCGGTTGGGGCCGAGAGAAATTCGGCTCCAACCGGTTTTGTCGTTTATGGCTCGAACCCTTCGCGGCTTAAATAGATCCGATTGTGCGGAAATACCCGATTTAATCGCTCTACGACGGAACGGTAAGCCGATGGGCAATTCCATTCCTCGAGCCCCAGCTCTTCGTACAAGGCATGAATGCCCAGCTTCCGAGTCCGCTTGCCGCCGCTGCCGTCGCCCATGAAGTAGTCGTCGATGCAAATACGGTTCGTGACTTGTCGGAGAAGCTCGGGGAACTCTTCGCTGCTGGGCAGTATGGGAGCGATCGCGGCCTGGGTCGGGATTTCCGCTTTTGACAGTTCGCGCAATGCGTTTAATCGCGCCGGAATAGGAGGGGCATACGGGGCGAATACCTTGCGTATATCCTCCCGGTCGGTCTCGACCGTCATGCTGACGCGAACCCTGTCTCCCAAGAGACGCAACAAATCAATATCTCTGCAAACTAACGGGCTGCGGGTCTGCAAGAGAAGGAAATCGGGCGGGTCCTCAGCCATGACTTCCAACAAAGACCTCGTAACTTGTTCCTTATATTCGACAGGCTGGTAAGGGTCCGTGCTGGACGACATAAAGATCGTCACCGGGCCCTTCGTTTTTGCCCTGCGGAGCTCCTTGCGCAGCAAATCAGCCGCCCCTTGCTTCACATCCACCCAAGATCCCCATCCTCCCTCCCGAAACAAGGACACCGGCATCTGCCGTACATAACAATACGTGCAGCCGAAGGCGCATCCGGTATAAGGGTTCAGGGAGTGGGTGTATCCGCCCAGGAAGCCGGTTCCTTTATTGAGAAGCGTCTTCGGGTGCTTGTACTGAACCTCCCGATTCACGTCCCCGTCCCCTCGGTGCTGGCACCGCTCGTTTCCAACTCCAGCAGTTTCTTTTTCATCTCCAGTCCGCCCCGATAGCCGGTCAGCGTCCCGTTCTTCCCGACGACACGATGGCAAGGCACCGTAATAAGGAGCGGATTCGCTCCGATCGCCGAGCCGACCGCACGAACCGCTGCCGGTTTCCGGATCGCATTCGCGATGTCGGAATAAGAGCGCGTCGCTCCGTACGGAACAGCGCCGAGCGCTTCCCAGACAGCAAGTTGGAACGGCGTGCCTCGCAGATCGAAGGGAACGGTAAATCGCTCGCGGGCGCCCTGTAAATATTGAATCAATTCCGCCGCGTAAGGATGAAGCATCTCATCGTCTCGTACGACGGCGCTGCCTGGGAGCCGTGCTTCGATCCAAGCGGTCATTTCCTCTAATGGATGATTCCTAGAGCCGACGAAGCAAAGCCCGTCCACTGTGGCGGCAATGTGCATATACCAATCGCCATGCTCGATGAGACTCCAATAAACTTGCGTTTTAGCGGGACGTGTCATTTAGAAAAACCTCCTTGTCGGATCGCATAGATTGGCGGTAACGAGCCGGTGTCATACCGGTTCGCTTCTTGAACAATGTCGTAAAATAGGGCAAATTAGGCAGTCCGACGTCCTGACCGATCTCTGTAATGGGCCGGGCCGAAGTGATTAGAAGCCTGATTGCCTGATTGATACGTTTTTGCTGAATATATTCGATAGGAGTTATGCCTTTAATTCGCTTAAAAGTCCGATGCAGATGGTAAGGGCTGCCGTGGCATACGTCCGCCAGAACGTCAAGCGAGAGACGGTCCTGGTAATGCGCGTCGATATATTCCGTGACCGTCGCCAGCCATTCTTCGTCGGGCAATCGAACGCCGGTCGGCTTGCATCGCTTGCATGGGCGGAAGCCAGCCGACAGGGCTTGATCGGCCGTCCGGAACATCCGAATGTTTTCCTGTTTCGGAGGTTTGGATTTGCAGGACGGCCTGCAAAATATCCCCGTGGTTTTCACCGCATAGAAAAACCGTCCGTCGTACGAAGCATCGTTGCTAATGACGGCTCGCCATTTTTCATCGGTTATCGTGATTTCCCGTTCTTCCATCCTGATACACCTCCCTGAACAGTATACCTCTTCAAGTGAACGTATGTACGTATTTTTGAATGGAAAAGCAAGATATCGAAAATCGGCAATAAACCGATAGACAAAAAAATGGAATCTGCTATGATACCTGTAAGACCCTTCCGAAGGGTCTATTTTCTCATAGGGAGGAATCGGACTGTGAAATTGTTGTTTAATCTGATAACGGAGTATATATCCGCAGGCAAAGAGGGGGAAACTCTGTATGAGCCGTAGTCTGACGGAGACATTTCGCGAACATTTATTGGAACAGCTGGCCTATTTCGAGAAGATGACGTCGGAGCTGCTCCGAAAGGCGTATCCCGATACGGCCAAAAAAGAAGCGATCCAAACTTTGATCTCCCAATATTGCGACCATGTCCATTCCTTTCTGAGCGGGACCATTACCGGCGATTTCGATTCCATGGCTTGGATCGGATCGTACGTGACCGTCGTCGACGACATGGACGGCTCGGAAGAAAAATATAAGCTCGTGCTGCCGCATGAGATCGACGGGGATCTCGGACACATCTCGTTTCTGTCACCGCTCGGCAGCCGGTTGCTTCTCGCATGCAAGGGTGATCGGATCGAGGTCGATTCCCCTTCGGGAAGCTACGGCGTGCTCTTATCCGATGTATCTTATGAACTGTCGGCTTAATTCATCGACATTGGCGAATCCCGGAGGAGACTCCGGGATTTTGCCGTTGTCTGAGGTTGAAACTTATTCCTTCGTATCACGTCTAACCCAGTAGATTAATCGGCGTTTCTTCGTAAGCGAAGCCGAACTTAAGGAGGTCGTTGGCATGCTTTTGTATTTTCGGGATAACTTCTTCAATGCGGGTAAGACGGTTATTTTGAATGAAGACAACGTACCGGTAGGTGAGGTCGATTTGCGGAGCGCGTTCGGTTCGGCGCTCGACGTCTTCGGCCCCGACGGAAGACAGCTGTACGGCGGCAAGTTCCCTATGTTATCCAACAAATGGATCGTGATGGACGGCAGTGGAGGGGAACGCGGATTGTTGAGATACAGAATGTCTTTCTTGTCCAAACGATACGAGTATGAAAGATACGGGTACGGTGTATATGAGATTACTTCCCCGGCGTTCTCCCGCGAATACGAGGTTCTGGACGAGAAAGGAACCCGGGCGGCTTCCTTCGAGAGAGTCAATAGCTGGTACGAATCGTCCGCTTATCGTTTAACCGCCTATGCTGCCGATATCGACCCGTACGAGTGGGTCGCGGTTGTTCTCGGCATGCATGAGATTGAGAAACGGCATCGTCAGTCGGGAGGATGAACGGGAGTGAACCTTAGCGTTCTGGATTTGGTTCCGGTGCTAGACGGCACTGACGCTGCTGCGGCATTGGAACAAGCGGTGGATCTGGCGCGAACGGCGGAGCGGCTGGGATACCGAAGGTACTGGGTAGCCGAACATCATGATATACCGGGACTGGCCTGTTCTGCTCCGGAGATCCTGCTCTCGCATATCGGGGCGAGGACGACAAGCATTCGAATCGGTTCGGGGGCATTGCTATTGCCCCACTACAAGCCGCTGAAGGTCGCTGAGTCTTTTCACATGCTCGCAAGCTTGTACCCCGATCGCGTAGATCTAGGTTTGGGCAGGGCGCCCGGAGGTTCGGGGGAAGCGAGCCTGGCGTTAAGCGGCAACTTTATCGAGAACGTCGGGAAAATGCCGGAGCTGCTTCAAGGGGTTATGGATCTGCTCCAGGGCAAATACGAATTCGATGGACGCCCTGTCACTGCAAGACCGATTCCTCCGCGTCCTCCCGAGCCGTGGCTGCTCGGTACGAACAAGAAAAGCGCTGCATACGCAGCCGAGTATGGAACCGGATACGTCTTCGGCCGGTTCATGAGCGAAACTTCCGGCGAAGAGACGATTCAAGCGTACCGGGAAGCTTTTGTCCCTTCCCCGCTTTGTCCTGAGCCGAAAGTCATCGTGGCGATCGGCATCGTCTGCGCGGAAACCGAGGAAGAGGCGGAACGGCTTGCTTCCGCTGCAATGAGGTCGTTCGGGAGTACGGGAATGGAAGATCAGCCAACCCATCTGCCGGAGCGCAGGCTGCTGATCGGTACTCCCGATCGCGTCGAAAATCAGTTGGAATCGTTAGCTTGTCTGTACGGGGTGGACGAATTCATCGTCATGACGATGGTGCCAGATTATCGGGCGCGTCTGCGTTCTTATGAGCTGCTGGGTGAAATCATGCAACGAAAATAACGAATTGCCGACAGCCTCCATTTTGGATGGTATCGGCGGTTTTTTCTTGCTAGGCTGACACTTTCTTAAGAAATGCTTGGGTTCGTTTAAGGGATAATTAAGGAAAAACAAGGGGTCTGTTAAGTATTCCCAGGTAGACTCAGGAGGTGAAACGTTCATTATGGAAGAGGGAAGGGAACAGAAGTGAGAGATCGATTTCGGAAAATAAAAATCGGATTTGCGCTTGTTCTGCTGGCGGTTCTCCTGGCCGGTTGCAACCCCGGTGCGAAGGAAGACGTGCAGACGAGGACAACCTTGAAAGTGATGTACTACTCAGAGGACGGTTTTTATTATCAATATGGCATGTTGTTTTCCGCGCTTTATCCCGATATCGATCTAAAGGTCGTTTCGACGAATAACGCCAAACCCAAAGAGGGTCAAAATATTAACGACGCTATTTTGGAATTGATCAAGGAACAGAAGCCGGAAGTGTTAATGTTGAATGCCAATCAATACAAGAAGCTATCAAACGAGGGAAGGCTCGCGGATCTCGAAGCATTGGCGGCGAAAGACAAGTTCGATCTCGAAGGCATTGTACCGGGGATATTGGAATACATACGGAATTTAAGCGACGGCAAGCTGTACGGGTTGTCTCCGTCCTTTTACAGCAATGCCGTTTATTATAACAAGGACTTATTCACGAAATACGGGGTGCCTTTCCCCGAGGATCGCATGAGCTGGGAGCAGTTGCTGCAATTGGCATCGCGGTTTCCAACCGACGGAGAGGAAGATCGGGGAGTATACGGCTTGAAGACGGACTACGATAGCGGACTGGACGGTCTTGTAAGATCGATAGGCGGAGCGATGGGGTTGAGTTATTTTAATGCTTCATCGCTGCAGATGACGGTTGACTCGGACTCGTGGAGAAACGTAATCGAGTTGGCGAATCAGGCGCTAAGAGCGGGGTATATTTACGAGCGCGGAGAGCGGAACGGGGCGGATTTGGCCAGTTATGAAGATTATTTGTTCCAGGATCCGTTCATTAACGGCAAGGTCGCCATGAGCGTAGGCGGAAGTGGTCTCGTTAATCAAATCAAGGGCGCTCAGGATGCCAATAAGGAACGAGCTGTGAGGAATTGGGACGTCGTCACGGTGCCTGTCGATCCGAAAAAGCCGAACGTTACCAATACGACCTCGGTCGACCAGATTCTGGCGATCGACGGACAATCCCCGAATGTCTCGGCCGCTTGGAAGTTCATTCGATACGTCAATAGCGATGAATATGCCCGGGTGAAATCGAAAGCGACAATGGGAGGATATCCGGTAAGGACAAAATATATCGCCGACGATGAAGGGCATAATCTGCAAGCTTTCTATGCTCTAACGCCAGTGGAAGAGACCGTCTATAAGGATTACGATAAAATGCCGAACGAGACTTTCGGAAAGATCATGTGGCTAATCTCGGATGAACTGGCTCACGTTTCCGAGGACAAGCAAACGGTCGAAGAAGCGATAAATCGTATCCAGCAAGAGGGGCAGCAGCTTCTGAGCAGCGGGGGACAACAATAGGTATTGACTTATCAGAAATGTTGTTTATATAATTAATTAACCAAAAACAGGATATTGAATCGCGAGGAAGCACCACGCAGACCAGGGGGATTACTCCTTTGTTTGCTGGTGCTTTTTTTATCGGCATTAGAGGTTATGAAACGATAGGAAGGAGGATCGTTGATGAACAAAATAAGCGGCTTGATTCTGGGACTGGCCGTTTCGCTTGGCGTGAGTGGTCACGTCGAGGCTGCTGCTAACGCTCAAGTCTTCAAAGACGTATCCAATCGTCATTGGGCCAAGTCCCGGATCGAGCAGGCGGTGTCGAAAGGGTATGTCGGCGGTTATCCCGACGGCACGTTTCATACAAAACAGGCGGTCACAAGGGCGGAATTCATGAAAATGGTCGTGGACGCGCTTAAGCTTCCTCATTCTCAGGGCGGGTCGCCTTGGTATCAAGGGTACGTTTCCGCTGCGTTGGAGTTTGGTTTGCTGGATGAATCGGATTCTACAGGTTACGAGAAACCGATCAAGCGAATCGAGATGTTGAGCATTTTATCCCAGGTGCTGGCTTTAGAGGAACCTTACCACGAGTATTTTGATATCTTCCGTTCATTGAAGAAGCAGGATTTGCCTTTTGAAGACAGCGAGCTTTTTCAGAAACGAGACTTGCCCTATATTGCGCTGGCATATGGAGCGGGTATTGCTGGAGGTTTTCCGGACGGCACGATGGGGGTGAATAAAACCGTCACGCGCGCGGAGACGGTCGTCATGATGGAGAAGTGGCTGGAGGCTCGCGTTATCGATCCTCTCTTACGGCCGCGGTTAGAGGAGTTGAAGAAAGTTGTTATGCAACGAAACACATAACAAGGGGAGATTGTTCATGAAGAAATTATCGATCTTATTGTTGATTCTGATGGCAGTCGGTTTGTCGATGTTGCCGATTGAGGCGTTTTCCGCCAAAGCGGAGGTTCGTTTGCCTACGATGAAATCTCAGTCTATCGAAGTGTTGGTCGACGCGCGTAAAGTAAAGTTTCCCGATCAGAAGCCGATGCTGGAAAACAACCAAGTGCTTGTGCCGATCCGATTCGTCTCGGACAAGCTTGGGGGAAAGCTTGATCTTGCCGGGGATGAGATTACGATCGTCAAAGGGGACCGCACGGTCAAGCTCGTCATCGGCGCCAAGACGGCGTCCGTTAACGGCAAAACGATCACGCTTGGTCTTGAAGCTAAAGCCGTCAACGGGCGTACATATGTCCCGCTTCGGTTTATTTCCGAAGCGTTGGGGGAGAAAGTCGAATGGGACAAGTTGACGAAGTTCGTCTGGATCGGCAGCAAGGACATTCCGGAGTTGAAGGATATTTTGGAGCCTACGGATATTAAGCCTTATGAGAAGTATTTTGAGGGACAGAAATTTCTTATGGATTCTTGTTATGAAGGGTGTAAGCCTGCTACGAAGGTTTATTTGGTTAGTTATGATGATTTTCCTTTTTCTTTTAATGGAAAATCTTATTATAGACTGGATTTAGCGCAAAACGAAGGAAGGACACTAGTTCGGGCAACAACTACAGATAAAGCTCAAATGGCAAGCAGTTTTGTATTTCTGAATCCTAAAGGTAAGGTGAGGTATGCTCCGGCAGGACATTATGAGGGGGAAAATAACGGTAATTTTCGGTTTCATTATTACCTCGTCTCTAATCCTCTTGATCCGGCAACAAAGAACTTCACCGTAGATCAAGCGGACTACATTCTGATTATGGCTGATTATCCAGGTCTTATATTGGTTCAAAATCCTTTTAAGTGAGGAGGGAGAAGATTGCTCAGGAGTTGGGTAAAAACGGCGTTGCTTCTATCCTTCCTTGTTAGCCTTCTACCGGTTGCGCCCGAGCCTGTAGATGCAGCAGTACTTGGGAGTAATAGTTGGCTCCAGCCATCAGGTTATCCAAAGGGAAATCCCGCGGATACGATGCGGTATGCAGTAGGTTTCATGTATACGGAAATCTGGAGTAAAAATGATGGGACATGGGACTATGACATGAAGACTTATGACCATTACTGGGGACAGAAGCTTCAACTGATGGAGCATCAATACGCGTTTAGCTTTCCGGGTCGAAAAGTGAAAAGCGTGAAGGTGAGGAACTTCAATAGCAGTACGCTAGATATGGAGTACTTCAACAATTCACGACCAGTAAGTGAAGAATTTGTTATATACAAGAACCATATCAGCAAATCCATAGGACTACCTGATGTTATCAATCAATCTGGTATTGGTACTGATCAGATCAGTGTGTATGTCAAGGTGTTTGCAGATCTAGAGTCAAATCTTGAGTATGTTGTAACCGAACAAGATAATAACCCTTACCCCAATGTAAAAGCACCCATGAAAGTCGTCCGAGTCTTTGTCCCAATCGTGTTCGAGATCGAGCTTGAAGGCAAAATCGAAGTACACCATTATACGACTAACGGACAGAATATCGATGCGTTGTTCCCAAATCAGTCAACGGATTTGAAGGCAGGACAAACTTATGCGGTAACTCCAGCGACGAACGTGAATTATGCGTATGTCGGGTACAAGAAGAGTACGGTAAGTCCGCCAACAGGCGGGAACATCATCGAGGCACCGCCGGAGCGTTTTACATATAACGGTTCCTACGATACCTATTATCTCAATTTATACTATAGGCAAGACGGCGGCGCGATTAACGTACGGCAAATGGTGAAGACAGGAACGACTGGAGGGTATGCCAACAAAGGTACTGAGTCAATTGAAGTTAAGAAGTTGCCGGACACCCAGATCATTCAACCGAAAACCAACTATGGGACGGTTGTAGGCAGCAGTATAAGCTATGAAGGAGGATATTCTGACGTCATCGCTTCAGGCAAATCCCAGATCGTAAATCTAACGGAAACGAAGAAAACGGCGTACGTTTCTTTTTTTTACGAAAATTCGGTGAGCGGGGACTTCGATATCCTGCCGTCTCCAAGCATAAAGTGGCGGGACAGCTTCTCTCTTAAGCCGAAAAACTTCATTATCCCAGCATCATGCACGTACTTGTACCATGAGTACTATTTTGAAAAAGACGGTGAGTATTGGACAAGCGCCAAGGTACGGGGAGAAACGGTCGTTTCGACTTTCTCCTACTCCGGCTACCCGAGCATTCTTGGAGTAGGAACGAATTATATTTCCATCAAGGTCACTGCGGATTGCGCGAATTCCGGGTGGGTGAACCAAAAGCCGCTTAATATCGAAAGCCCGCAAAACAACCGTCCGCCCGTATTCTCCGTCGGTTTTTTCAAGGAACCCAACCGTACCGGTACCAGGCCGGATTATGAAGTCGTGATCAACCGGCCCGTGAATCTTCGCATCATTTATGACAAGAATGCGAACCCGCCGGAACCTTACGATCCGGACGGAGATTCCATCTCCTACACGTTTTTGTTCGGCAGCAGTTCCAGTTCATGGATTAGAAGCCTTCCGGGCAATTACGGCTTATGGGAGCATGACGAGGCGTACTACAATTTAAAGGCAACGGAACTTGGTACGCACACGGTCACGGTCATTGCGCGGGATACGTTCGGTGCCGAGTCGAGAAGAACCGCATCGATCAATGTCATTCCGGAAAATCCGATCCCAGTCATTACCGGACCGACGAAGGTCAAAGAAAACCGTCCATTGCCGTCCCCGTTCAGCGGGGAGAAAAGCTACAGTCCCATTGGGAGGACGATCAAGGAATACATTTGGGAGAACAAGAAGGATGTCTATACGACCCCGGGCACGGAAACGATCAGGCTCGATGTCGTGGACAGCGGGGGACTGAAATCTCTCTACTCTGCTTCCCATCAACTGACGGTTATTCCTGATGAACCCCCGATCGGGGTTCTGGAGGTGCCGCCGCTCGGCATCCGTCCAAACGATTTCAACATTTTCAACAAGTCGTACAGCCCGGATGGCGATAAAGTCGTAAGCATTCAATACCGGTACAAGTACGATGCCAACAATGACGGGATTTTCGACGAACCTTGGACGACGATGCCTGGGGGAGATTTGACGAAAATCGCTTTTAGGCCGCCGAAAGTCGGAAAGTATGTATTCGATGCACGGGTGTGCGAGGACTACGGAAAATGCGCATGGGCATCCGATACGCAGCCGGAAAGCTCGCGGATGATGGATGCCGTAAACCTTGCGCCAAGCGTCTCTTTCCTCATTGAGGGCGAGAACGAAATTCCGAAGCCGCCGACCGATAGTTCGATTCCGGCTTCCGAAATTCTAAAAAACTGGAGCTTGTACGAGGTCAACACGACCACGCCATTGGACAACAAACCGTACATGTGGTCCAAGGAAGGCAAAAGCCTGTTGGCGGGGTTAGGAAAGGGTATGGAAAAACAATACGCGTACCCCAACTCCTATGCGTTCCAAGTAGGGCAGAACGTCGCTCAACTGGCCATGCCTCCGATACAAGATAACGGATTCGGGATGAATGGCAAAACGCCGTACAAGGGAATCGTCAGCCGGGATACGAGCAAATCGCAGCCGATTTTGATTCCGTACAAGAACGGCAAGGTTCAAACCGCTCCGAACAGCGACGATTATGACTATCTTGAACCGACAACCTCTTCCGAAATCGCGGTGCGTTCCAATAAAACGTACATTCTGTTCAAACACGAAGATTATATTTTTGCGTATAACAAGAACAAAATTCCGAGGGTTTACACAGATACCGATACAATTGCGGATTATAGTGGCACTTACCCGAATATAAAGTGGTATTTGAGGTATCGATGGGCGGACGGAAATCCGTACGATTACATTCTGGACTTGAAGAATACGAGCGCGCCAAAGCGCATCATTCCGTATTTTACGTACATGGATAGAGAGAGGAATTCCAACGCGGTGTCGCAAGCTTTTGCGGGCAACTATTCCGGTGCATCGGGCTCCGGTCCTTCGCAGGATAATTTGATCGGATACGAAATCACGGGCAGCCGAATCTATCTTTTCTATGAAAGATATACGTTTGCTTATTATTACAAACCGGATGGCGAGCCTAGCGAAACGAGATACAGCGCCGCGACGAACGAGAGGTTTATGGACATACACGTATTTGATGCCTATACGGGACAGTTTCTGGGCAGTTCATACGACAAAGGCGTTCGCATTCCCGTTATGTCCGTCTACCCTTCTTCAACGATAACGAAGGGCGACAATGTGATGATTTTTTCGGATAATACTTATCCCGGTTCGAATCCGACCGCTTATGAGATTGATCGAAACGGAAAACTCGCGTCTCAGAAGTCCATTGCGCTGCCGACGAAAACCGAAATCATAGCCAGGAACGTGCGGAATTTCTTTGGTCAAATCTATACGGAAAATCCGATCGCGTTCACCTGTAAATGGACGACGATTACAACGTACTGGAAGGATGAGAACAGCAACGTATATACATACGGTTATAATGTCTGCGAGGCTGCCAATGGCGCGAAAATCGATGCGAGCAATGCCGACATTAACCCGGGCGCGCCGGCAGGACTTCATCTGGTGAAGTGGAACTCGGATTTATCCTTCGCAGGCTCCTATCGATTGAGCGGAACGGGAACCGGCTCTTATATCACCGGTATGTACGACCCTAACATCGAGCAATATCCGGCCCTAGTGATCAACTCGGAAGCCAACGAGGCAATCACGAAAACGGCGTCCTCCGGGGGCATGTTCAGCAATACGTTCCATTCCAATCGCGTCAATCTGACGACCGGAGACGTAACGAATTGGCCGCTAACGCACCCGAAAGCCTCCAGCGACAACTTTAATCCGGGCTTTCATATCAAGCAGGACGGAAGCTATGGATCAAGCTGGAGAACGCATACCGTTGCGAACGAAGTTCAAAAGAATAACTGGCATGCCGATCAGATGATGAGAAATTACCGCTGGAGCAATTATTACGGCGGGGGTTACGACAATAAAACGCAAACGCTGCGTTTCGGCGAGTACATGGGGGACGGCATTTACCTTTCAATCTATGACGGCCAACAATACGATTTCGTATCGGGGCAATTCTCGCAAGCGTGGGAAACGACCCAGGGCTTTATGTTCCTGGATACGGGGACAACGAGCGCGACTGCACCTTACAAGGGCTTTAAGCTCGGTCAGTTCGTTTCCCCGGAAGCCTATGAGGACGCGGAATATACGTTTACGATCAATATGGATGCGCCAAGGGAAGAAACGTCGTTGGCGGGTATGTCGTTCCGTATGACCAATCCGAAGTATCGCTATGCCGTCGAAACGAGCGGAACCAAGCTGTTCCTGTCCAAGTACGTGAACGGAACGCGTACGGTGCTGGACAGCATTGACGTTCCTTTTCAAGCGCATACGGATTACAGCTTCAAGATCGTGACTCAGCGCGATGAGATTGCGGTATTCATGGACGGGGTGCCTTACTTTGAAGTGAAGGATACGACCTACCAGTCCGGCAAATTCGGCCCGTTCTCGGACAAATCCTACGTCGCGTTCAGCGGGATCGACCGAAAGGACCTTAGCAATCCGGACGTGGAATGGTTGGCAAGCTACGCGATCTGGGACGAGGGGAAAGCGACTGCCAGCGTGCGGTATAGTAACATGATCTATGCCGACCCGGAGGATGATCCGGCAGCGCAGAACAACTTATGGACGATCTCGCATACGCCGAAATTCCTGAACAATCAAGGGCTGTCCGCCTTGCATGGCCAAACTCTGACCAGCCCGGCGCTTACCTTCGACAAAGTAGGCAATTACCGGGTCGCGTTAAAAGCACAGGACGATCCGCATCCCGATTATTTGTATCCCGACACGACGTTCGGGGATTATCGAAAATGGTCCAACGAGTTCTGGCAAGTCATAACGGTGCATCGTCGTCCCGTCGCGAAATTCACCGTATCCGTCATTCCGAACGATCATACGGTTGTTTGGAACGATCAAAGCTATGACCCCGATCGCTGGCTTAGTCCTTCAAACTATAGCACGGAAGCAACCGGCATCGACTATAAAAATACACGCGGCGTACTTGAGTGGCGTTATTACTACATCACTCCGGATGGCGACGTTGTCAATCAGAAGCTGGTCACGCCTCAGATGAGCGGAAAATACCGCGTCGGTATGCAGGTTAAAGACGAGTATAGCGCGTGGAGTTATTGGGCGGAGCAGACGATCGACATTACGACGCCGGTGCTTCCGGACGATCCGCCGATCCCGGGTTTTATCGTCACGCCTTCCACGAATTACAGAAATGAGCCGTTCACGATTCAATCGACGGCATGGGACAAAGAAGACGGTCCGGCTGCTAATCTGAAACACGTCTATTACGTGCGTAACGTCACGGAGAACGGCCTGGAATCACCCCGATCAACCGATCGGGGAACGTGGAGCACGACATTTAGCTCGCTAGGCGTTATCGAGATCCGTCAAGTCGTCACGGACTCCAAGGGACAGTCCGCACAGGCGATCCGGCGCGTTGCGGTCATTAATCGCAAACCGATCGCGGATTTCGACTGGAAGCCAAAGCCGGTATTCGAGGGCGACACGGTTACGCTGGCGAACTTGTCCAGCGATCCGGACGGAGACCCGCTGTCGTACGAGTGGACGATCGTCGCTCCCGACGGATATCGCTTCGCAGGGGCGACGAAGGATATGGCGATACCCGGAAGATTAACGGAAAACAATACGGGTTCTTTTACGGTAACTCTGCGCGTGACGGATAGTTATGGAGCAAGCGATAGCGCAACTAAGCAGATTCCGGTTGCTGAGTTAACCATCGCTGGGCAAGTCGCGCACACGTCGGACTGGGACAAAAACCGCTTAAACTGGAATGCCAAATATCCCGCCAAGTTCCGAGCGGAGAACGTGTTTTGGGCCGGCGAAGCGTTCGTGTTGTCGGCCGAAACGACGGACACCGGATCTTCGGAGACGAAAGCCGTCGCCGTCGAAGCAGCGGCAACGGCGGAATTGAAGAAGACGTTAACTGCGCAGCCGCCGGGAACCATCTCGTGGAGAGGTTTGCTTCGGGAGGCGGATACGAATATCGTATTCGTAGAACTTCCGGACGGCATGTATACGTTCGTGTTTACGGTGACTTACAGCAATGGCGTCAGAAAGACGTCTTCCGTACCCATTGAAATTCGCGGAAAGGTCGATCAATACATGCAAGTGCATCGCATTCAATAAAGAGACATTTTGCCGCGCAAACGATCCGTTCTCCCGGTTTACTAGGGAGAACGTTTTTTTGCGGCCATCCGTCCATGAGATGCTTCATTTCAACCTTCTTTTCGCCCTTTCCCAAGCATAAGCTTGAACCATGATATCCCGAGGACGACCCTCGGGACCCGGGCAAGGGAGGTTTAAGAATGCGAAGAAAATGGGGCAGAGGTTTTCAGTTCAACTTTCCGAAAAACGCAGATTTTCCGAAGGTGCAACTTCCGAAGATGCAACTTCCGAAGCCGCTCCCGCGGCGTTGGGGAAAACGATTCCCGTTCTTCGGCGGCGGGAACGGAGGGTCTCCCATCCGTCCTGTTCCGCGAAAATGGGGGAGCGGGTTTTCGTCGATACGCATCGGCAGCGGAGTCTCACCCCGTCCTGTTCCGCGCAAGTGGGGAACGCGCCGGAGATTTTCGTTTAAGGCTGGCGGGGATTCCGGGCCGGCGAAGCGATGGACGCCCAAGCGGCAGCGATCGAAGATGAAACGAAGGCATGTCTGGTTGATCGCCTTGCTGATTGTGTTGTTTTTGATTATCCAAGGCGCGATTTTCCTCGATCGGGAGCTCCGGCAGCCCCTAATGTTCCTCGCCAAAATCAAAGTCAATCAATTGGCGACGAATGCGATCAACGATGCGATCAAATCCGAACTCGCCCAAGCCTTGGACTCGGACAAATTGATTCGATGGCGAACAAACGCCGATGGCAAAATAACGGGTTTCGAAGTCGACTACAAGCAGCAAATGGCCATTACCGCTAGAACGATCGAAGTCGTCGAACGTTCGTTGCAGGAACACGAGGAAGTTCCGGAACGAATTCCGATTGGTCACGTGCTGAACAGTCCGATCATTTCTTCCATCGGTCCCAGCGTATCGATCAAGTTCCGTCCGGCGAGTGTCGTGAAAGTCGAGGTGGAGACGGAGCAGAAGGAAGCCGGCATCAATAATCTCTTAGTGGAAGTCTACGCTCGCATCCGCACGGAAGTCGCCGTGATCATTCCTTTTGACAGGGAGCCGGAAGTTATCGAGACAAAAATTCCGCTATCGTATGCGCTCGTCGTTGGAGACGTTCCTACGTACTATTACGACGGAAGCGGCACTCCGGTCGGAAGCGGCGCTTCGCAAGCTCCGGCCATCGCGCTGCCCGGCAATCCCCCACCGCAAACGAAACTTCCGGCCGCGAATGAGGGGAAGGGCGATTAACCTGTTGGCGCGGGGTGTGATAGTGCGAACTGGTAGGGCTTACTGTCTGGCAGACCGTAAGCCGACTCACCAAGCACAATTCCGCCCCTGTAACGGTCTGGCAGACCGTAAGACGACTCACCAACCACTATTTCGCCCCTGTAACGGTCTGGCAGGCCGTTAGCCGGCTCACCAAGCACAATTCCGCCCCTGTAACGGTCTGGCAGGCCGTTAGCCGGCTCACCAAGCACTATTCCGCCCCTGTAACGGTCTGGCAGGCCGTAAGCCGTCTCACCAAGCACAATTCCGCCCCTGTAACGGTCTGGCAGACCGTAAGACGACTCACCAACCACTATTTCGCCCCTGTAACGGTCTGGCAGACCGTAAGACAGCTCACCAACCACAATTCCGCCCCTGTAACGGTCTGTCAGACCGTAAGAAGGCTCACCAATCCCTATTCCACTCCTGTAACGGTCTGTCAGACCGTAAGCCGGCTCACCAGCCACAATTCCGCCACTGTAACAGTCTGGCAGGCCGTTAGCCGGTTCACCAAGCACTATTTCGCCCCTGTAACGGTCTGGCAGGCCGTTAGCCGGCTCACCAAGCACTATTCCGCCCCTGTAACGGCCTGTCAGAAGCACGAAGATCTCCAAAGTACCTTGCTTAGTCCGTTTACCTCAGACATGTTCAGAACGGTTCACAAATGTTCGAAAATGTGTGTTATACTCGAATAAACCAAAACGAACATTGGAGGAAAGTTGCAATGGAAATCAGACACTCAACGAACCCGGCCGACGCCAAGCATTATGATACGGCTAGATTGCGCAAGCAATACTTGATCGAAAACCTGTTTCAAGCCGATCAAATCAACATGGTATACGCTCACGACGATCGCCTCGTTATCGGCGGCGCGAATCCGGTCGGCAAGAAGCTGACGTTGGAAGCGGCCGACGTGCTCAAAACCGAATATTTCCTCGAGCGCCGGGAAATCGGCTTTATTCATATCGGCGGCGGGGAAGCCGTAATCGAAACTGACGGAGAACGTCACACGCTGGGCAAGCTCGATACACTGTACGTCGGCAAAGGCACGCGCAGCGTAACGGTTTCCAGCGCGAACCCGTCCGAACCCGCGAAAGTGTATTTCACTTCGGCGCTCGCGCATGCGACTTATCCGACACGCAAAGTGTCCGTGCAGGAAGCGACCACGCTGAATCTAGGCGCGCTTGAGTCGTCGAACGAACGCACGATCCATCAGATCATTCACGAGAACGGCGTGCAGAGCTGCCAGCTCATGCTGGGCGTAACGCTGTTCAAACCCGGAAGCGTATGGAATACGATGCCGGCACACTTGCACGACCGCCGCATGGAAGCTTATTTGTACTTTGACATGAACGCCGATGCGAGAGTATTCCATTTCATGGGCGAACCGAACGAGACCCGCCATCTGGTCGTGTCCAACGAGCAGGCGGTCATTTCTCCGAGTTGGTCGATCCACTCCGGGGCGGGTACGAGCAGCTATGCTTTCGTATGGGCGATGGCCGGCGAGAACTATTCGTTCAAGGACCAAGAATTTATCGCTATGGATGCGTTAAAATAGAAGCATCCGACTATCGGGAGGAAACCCCTGAATGCTTGCCGTAACGCGTCATCAATCCATTCTTGAACTATTGCAATCGCAAGGAACCGTGCAGGTATCCGAACTAAGCGAACGGTTCGACGTCACGTCCAAGACAATCCGCGAGGATTTGGAAAAGTTAGAGGAGAAAGGCTTGCTTAAGAGGATTCACGGTGGGGCGATCGGCCGCAGCGACGAGAACGAGCCGATGCTCCCCTTGCAGATTCCGAATACCCAACGCATCAAGGAAAAGGAAGCGATCGCCCTTCATGCTCTCCGATATATCCGGGAAGACGATATCATCGCCCTCGACGCGGGAAGCACGACGCTCGAGATCGCCAAAAAAATTCCCGATATGCCGCTGACCGTATTGACGAACGATCTGTTCATCATTCGGGAACTGATGCCGAAGGAGAGAATTCGCTTGGTCGTTCCCGGGGGATACCGTCATCGCAACGTGCTGATCGGCAACGACGCTTTGGAATGGCTGACCCGGTTAAACGTCCAGAAAACGTTCCTTTCGGCTACCGGCGTCCACGACAAATTCGGCTTGTCCGTTTTTACCGGAGAAATGCTCGAATTGAAAAAAGCTTACGTCTCCTGCGCGAAAGAAATCTATGCGGTAGCCGACCACGCCAAGTTCGACCGGGCCGCCTTGCAGACATTCGCCGCGATGGAGGATTTGGACCTGCTCATTACGGACGACGGGCTTTCCGAAGAAACCCGGCGCCGTTACGAAGAAGGAGGCAAAGTAAAAATTGAACTCGCATCTACGAAATCGATTTGATCTTACAGGCAAAACCGCAGTCGTCACGGGCGCGGGACGGGGATTGGGACAAGCGATCGCCATCGGGTTGGCGGAAGCGGGAGCAAATCTCGTGCTGGTCACGAACCGGACTTCCGCGGCCGAGACCAAATCCAGCGTCGAGAATCTCGGCAGGAAAGCGCGAATCGTCCAGACCGACGTAGCCGATCGGAGCAAACTTCCCACGATCATCGACGCTGCCGTCGAAACGTTCGGCGGTATCGATATCCTCGTGAACAACGCGGGTATTATTCGCCGAACGCCGGCGATCGAACACGCGTATTCCGATTGGCAGGAAGTGCTAGACGTTAATCTGAATTCCGTGTTCGTTCTCTGTCAACTTGCGGGAGAACTGATGCTTGAACAGGGTTCCGGCAAAATCATCAATATCGCGTCCATGTTATCGTTCCAAGGCGGGATCAACGTTCCCGGTTATACGGCGAGCAAACACGCGGTCGCGGGGCTAACCAAAGCGCTGGCCAACGAGTGGGCATCCAAAGGGGTCCAAGTCAACGCAATCGCGCCGGGATACATGGCGACGGACAATACGGAAGCGCTAAGGAACGATCCGGTGCGCAGCCGTCAAATCCTTGATCGCATTCCGGCAGGCCGCTGGGGGGACAACCAGGATCTAATCGGCCCCGCCATATTCCTCGCGTCCTCCGCTTCCGATTATATGAACGGGCACGTGCTTTGCGTGGACGGCGGCTGGATGAACCGTTAATGGATGGGGGTGCCGCCCGGTTTACGTTTGGGGCTCATCGCTTTGAGCTCCTCGCGTTCCCAGCGGCGCAGCAACGGATACGGATCGAACGCCCATTCCACGAGGCCGCGGTCCCGATAGATGCCGTAATGCAGATGCGGAGGAAACTTCCCTTGCGTTCCGGGGCGCCCGTATCCGGAGCTGCCTACCCAACCGATCACTTGACCGGGACTGACAATGTCCCCGGTCTTTATTTTTTTGTCGAACCCCGACAGATGCGCGTAGTAATGATAAAAGTTATTCAAATCCCGAATTCCGATCCGCCAGCCGCCGTAAGCGTTCCAACCCTTGATTTCGACGACGCCGTAACAGGTGCTGCGGACGGGAACCCCGGAATGCGCGAAAATGTCCGTGCCCTCGTGGATTCTTTTGCCGCCCCAACCGCGACTATTGCCCCAGGTGCTTCGAAACGAGTAATTGCTGCTCGGAGGAAGCGGGAAGGCATGTCCGTTCAAATCCAGGCGATTAAAATGTTTGTACAGCTTGGAGAATTGCATCACACGCTGCACGGCGCGCGTATTGCGGTAATATTCCCATAACCCGATGCTGAAGTCTTCATCGGAGCTGCCACGCTGCAATACTTGAACCGCCACCGAGTAAAGAAGATCTTCGTCTTTGCCGCGATCAGCTTTGCGGTCTCCCGAACCGTCTTTGCCGATGCCGCGAAAAAATTGAATGGACAAGGGATCGGTATCGTCCTTATTCGGGTTCAAATCTCCGCTCCATCTGGAATCGGATATGTACACTCCGGTAACCGCGTCTTGGCGAATCGGTCTCGTTTTTGGGTGGGCTTTCGAAATCGTGCGTTCGTATTGATCGATAGCCGCAATATTATGCCATTCCAAACCGGTACGGAGGCTTACAGCTTCGTAAAGCCGCCGTCTTTGCTCGATTTCGTCGGGCTCGCCGTTCTTCTCTTTGGCCGCGCCACTCGCCGCGAAACCGTGATCGCCTATCCAAAGCAACATCAGAATAACGGTAGCCGCCGTGCCGATTCTCGCGCAGCGCCCCCATCTTCGCCAATCGTAACGCAACATGACTCCTCCCTCGTTTTCGGCGTATAGACGTAGGGTTTACAGATCATTGGTTTTTATCCGAATCATGCTATAATAAGGAGGACAGAAAGAGGGGAATCACAATGTCGACGAAAGTCAAACCGCCCAAACCCGAGTGGCTGAAAATCAGGCTGACGACGGGGGAACCCTACCAAGAACTCAAGCAAGTAATGCGGAGCAAGACGCTTCATACGGTTTGCGAAGAAGCTCGTTGTCCGAATATATATGAATGCTGGGCCAATCGCACGGCTACCTTTATGATCCTTGGGGATATTTGCACCCGGGCATGCCGTTTCTGCGCAGTCAAAACCGGATTGCCGACGGAGCTCGACCTGCAAGAGCCGGAACGGGTCGCGGAAGCCGCCGAACAAATGGGACTCAAGCATTGCGTCGTAACTTCCGTGGCCAGGGACGACTTGAAGGATGGGGGAGCTTCCATCTTCGCGGCGACGATCAAGGCGATCCGCAATCGGCTTCCGTTCTGCAGCGTGGAAGTGCTTATTCCGGATTTTCTGGGCGATGCCGATTCGCTTAAAATCGTGATGGATGCGAAACCGGATATTCTTAACCATAACATCGAGACCGTCGCGCGGCTTTCCGATCGCGTGCGGGCTAAAGCGAAGTACCCGAGATCGCTCGAACTGATCCGACGGGCGAAAGAAATGCAGCCGGATATCCCAACGAAGTCGAGTATCATGTTGGGATTAGGGGAAACTTACGAGGAAATTCTCCAAGCGATGGACGATCTGCGGTCGGTCGACTGCAATATTTTGACGCTGGGACAATACTTGCAGCCTTCCTCTTCCCACCTGAATGTCGTTCGTTACGTTCATCCGGACGAATTCGCGGCGTTAAAAATCGAGGGACTGAACCGGGGATTTTCCCATGTGGAATCCGCTCCGTTCGTCCGAAGCTCTTATCATGCGCATGAGCAAGTCAAATCTGCGGAGGCAAGAACGACCGGTCTTCGGAAGGAGAGCGAAACATGATTTTCATGGCGGGAGGCAATGCATATTCGCTAGTCCATGAGCATAAGAGCGGATGGAATCCCGAAGCCTTCCGGGAGCGGTACAGCGAAGTGCTGGAACGCTTCGATTACATCGTCGGAGATTGGGGCTACAATCAGCTCCGCTTAAGAGGTTTTTATCATGACGGCCATCCTCGTGCGGTCAAAGAATACGCGATTTCGAGTTTTGTCGATTACATTAACGAATATTGCAATTTCGGCTGCGCCCACTTCGTCCTCACCAAGGTAGACGCAAACGCTTTACCTCCGGAAGCGGAGATTTCGCGAGAAGAGTCCCCCGAAGCGAAGATCGCCATGAACGAGACGGGGGAGCAAGCGGCCGAGACGGCAGCAGCCCTAAGCGGGCCGATTATGCGCTGGCCGCTTAAGGAGCGAGCGGGCGGTCCCGTACGCGTTCCTAACGTCACCGTATCCGCCGTGGCCAGAGCCGCCGCGGACGCCGAGCGGCGGAATGCCGCTCAGCAGAACGACAACTCGTCCGGTTCCTCTTCTTTCGGACGCGGAAATTATTCTAGACATGATTCCGGCGGAGGTCCCAATCGGCCCAACCGTTCGAACAATCAATCTTCCGGCGGAGAACGGAGACACCAGTCTCAAAGCCGTGATGCCGGACAAGCGTCGAACAAGCCGAATCCGCGCGGCCCGAGGCCGCAAAATCCGGATCAAAGCAATCGCGTTCCGGCCGAGGCCAGAACTGCCGAATCGGGCAGCGCCCAACCGCGCGGCGAAGGCTCCCGGCCGGACGGCAATCGCTGGCAGGGAAGAAATCGCAGGCGCAAGAGCTTTGGCGGCAAGCCAGGCCCTCGCCCCGAAGGCGCGCCTCGCCAAGATGCCGGTACGCCGAAATCGAGCGAATAATTGCAACATCATTAAAGCCCTGAATCCATCTACAAATCGGATTCAGGGCTTTTTCTGGCCTTTATTTTCTATACGGAGCCGATGAAAGCTTCCCTTACGCGATTCCAAAACGTAAAGGGCCGGTATCTCGCGAACGTCACTTTTCGCTCCGATACTTTGCACATAATGGATTTGACGCCCGACATCTGCATCAGCAAATGATCGACGCCGATGATCAGTTCCTCTTCCGGATCCGGGGGAACGATATCGCAATGATGGTGCTTGGGCAAGATGACGGAAGAGCCTAACGTGCGGTATACGCGGTTGTTGATGGATGCGATCTCCGCGATTTGCAGCGCTTCGAGCGAAGGGTGGATCACCGCGCCGCCAAGGCTTTTGTTATAGCCGGTGCTGCCCGTAGGCGTGGAAACGACGATACCGTCGCCGCGGAACATTTCGAACGGTTCGTCATTAATATGAATCGCCGATACGAGCGTTCCGTCCCCGCTTTTTAACGTAAACTCGTTCAATACCAAATATTCGCATTTCCCGTCGGCTTTCTCGATTTCGACGTGAAGCAGCGGATATTGGATTCTGCGCGGCTCCGATGTTGCCATTCTGTCCAACAATTCGGTCAGCTCGTCCTTCTGCCAATCCGCGTAAAATCCAAGGTGACCGGTGTGAATCCCGATGAACGCCACCTGCTCCAATTGATCTTTGTACCGATGGTAGGCTTGGAGCATCGTGCCGTCCCCGCCTATCGTCACGACGGTATCCGGGTTGTCGTCATCGGCGAGAAGTCCGCGGGCTTTCGCCTGAGCGTGAAACTCCTCCGATAATGCCCGAGATAACCGATCCCCCCGGTCAAGCAATGCATATTTCAAATCTTGGCCGCTCCTTCCGACTGTTCCCCTGTTACTCGACGGCGATCCGACGCCTCGAATCGACATCGCTGCTTTGATCATAAACAATAACGATGTCGAATTCAATCCTCAAGCGCGGGTCTTCCCCGACCCGCGGAGAAATCGGCGAACACCGATCGCTAACGCTCCCAATGCGACGATGGACGAAAGAACGGCGGCAAACAGCAGCGGAAGATAGGCGGCAACCGTCCAGACGGAATGCAATCCCGCTCCTTCGGCGAAAGCGGAAGCCCAGGCCGGCTTGGCCGCCGCCCACTCCGGCAGGAACGCTGCGGACGGGTCGGAGCCAGCTTTCGGATAGAAGATCGGCCATAGAAGGTAGACAAGGAGCATGGCCAGGAAGCCGTGGATCAACCGGGCGCGGGCAAAAAGGCCGTACCGCCATGTCGTTCCGCTCATGAGTCCGGCAACTTGGGCGTGCACCGACAACCCTGCCCAGGAAAGCACGAATGCAGCGGCGGCGACGCGATCCGTAAGCGGGATTCCCGTATCCGCGGCGGCCGCTTTCGCCCCCAGCGTCACTTCGAACGTTCCATCTACGAACGCCGAAGATAAATTCGGAGACAGTCTGGCCAGATCCAGCAATTGAGCCACCGTGTCCTTGAACAGGGACAAGATGCCGCTCTTCACGAGAAGCTCGAGCGTGGCGGAGAAGAATACGACCAAGCCGCCGACGATGACCATGAGGGCCAGGGAGGATTGCAGCGCTTGCTGAAGCAGAATGCCAAGCGGACGGCCGTCCGCCAAACGAGCCCTGTGCATGGCGACGATCGCGGCTCGAAACCGGTTGACCCCGGGCGCCGATGCGGAAGTTGCCGGATGCTCGGTGGCTTGGGCAGCGCTTTTGCCGAAGCGGGATGCCGCTCCGATCAGCAATGCCCCGCTGTAGTGCGCCGCGGCCAATACAGGGGCGGCTTGCAAGCTGCCGAAAAAACCGATGCAGACGGCGCCGATCAAGAATATGGGATCCGATGTCGTCGTCATCGCCACAAGACGTTCGCCCTCGTCCCGCGAAACGAGATTTTGTTCCATCAAGCGGGAAGTGAGACGAGCGCCGATGGGATAACCCGATACGAAACCCATGGCCACGATAAAGCCGCCGACGCCGGGAAGGCGGAACAAAGGCCGCATAAAAGGATCAAGCAGCGTTCCCGCGAAATGAACGATTCCGAAACCGAGCAGCAGCTCCGATAATACGAAAAAAGGAAACAGCGCAGGAAACAGCACTTCCCACCATACCGCGACGCCTCTGAGGGAAGCGTTCAAGGCCGACTGGCTGTCCACCAAAGCCAAGCATCCGATCAGGATAGAAGTCCCGCCTAAAGCCAATATGCTTACTGCAGCCAGCGTGGCGGATCTTTTAACCGGATTTGGACCCGTTGCGCCCACAGTCATTCCCCCGTTCAGTGAATCGGTCTCTTGCCAATATATGAGCGGATGCGGACAATCTTTCCGAACAGTTGGACAACACCCAAAATATTCATGTAATCGTTTACAATTTTCGAGTGTCAAATTCGCACCCATATGATACAATGGAACTAGAAATTCATGTCGAAAGCCGCGCAAGATAAAATCGCTTAAGTCGGAGTGATGAATATGATGGCGGGAATTGTTGCAGGATTAATTGTATGCGCTTTCGTGTATGTCATTCGCGAATCCTTGACGCAGCCGGAAGAAGAGATGTAAAGTTCATAAAGCCTGTTCGGCAGCTTGCCGATTTCGAATCGCCCGCAAGGGCGATTTTTATTTTATGCGAAAATCGTATAACCTGCTTGTGGTATAATAATGAACGGAACCATTACCTGAATCATGAGCCGCGGCCCATGATTTTCGATCGCAGGAGGCCTAAATTGACTAACTTTGAAACGCTATACGAAGCGATTGGAGGAGCGGAAGGCGTGCGGGATCTCGTATCCCGATTCTATCCGAAGGTTCAGGCACATCCTCTGCTGGCTCCTCTGTTTCCGGAAGATATTCATCCCGTCATGGAGAAGCAGTATTTGTTTTTGACTCAATTTCTAGGTGGACCTTCTTTATATTCGGACATGTACGGGCATCCGATGATGCGCGGACGTCACTTGCCGTTTCCGATTACGCCGGAGAGAGCGGAAGCCTGGTTGTCCTGTATGTCCGCGGCTTTGGCCGAGACATCCATACCCGAACCGATTCGCAAGCTCACGATCGAGAGATTGTCCGGACCTGCGCATCATTTTATCAACACCGATTCTTCTGACCGATAAGGAGGCATATAGGTGGAGCCACTCTTTCAAATCAAAGTAAATTGCCTATGTTGCGAACAAAGCTTTCAAACCTCCCGAGTTAGGCCGAGTCTGAAGAAAGCCGTGAAAACGGACACCGATTTCTGCGCTTACTTCAAAACCGTAAACCCCGACTTTTATGTCGTGAGAGTTTGCCCGAACTGCGGGTTCTCCTCTACGGAAAATTTCGCGGAACGAATTAACGATAAGCAAAAGTCGGCCTATCGCGATAAAATCGGGAGCGTCTGGAAGCAACGCGATTATAGCGGGGAAAGAACATTGGCGGATGCCATGGAATGCTATAAATTGAGCTTGCTGACGGCGCAAGCGATCGGCGAGAAAGAACGCGTGATCGCCGCGTTGCTGCATCATATCGCTTGGCTGTACCGTTACGAAGGGAAGAAGGAACAAGAGAACCGATTTATCCGATTTGCACTGGAATCCTATGTGAAGGTGTACGAGACGGAGGATTCCGCTAACAACGCCCGGCTCTTGTACCTGATCGGCGAGTTGAATAAACGGCTAGGCAATTATCACGAAGCAGTAAGATGGTTCGGGCGGGTCATTCAGGACAAAAAGATCATGGACGCCGCCATGATTCGCGCTTCCCGGGAGCAGTGGCAGCATATTCGCGAGGAAATGACCGGACGGGGCATGGATTTACCCGAGGAAATGGAGAACGGAGCATAACGCAGCCTGATCGCCCGGTCTTACCTAATCGGGCGGTCGGCGAGCAGATAATCCCGATCCGCGTCGATGATGCGCACGCTGCCGTGACAGCAGGGAAAAACGATCATTTTTTTGCGCGCACCGCCATACATACTTTGAATATCGTCCGGAGTGATTGGCAGACGGACATGAGAGCTGCGACAGAACGGACATTCGTGAACGATGACGTCTTTCATCAGAATGTCGTAGGGCAAGCTATTGCTTAACGGAATCAAAACAAATCCCCCTTTTTTACGTATTTAAACATACAATAATGGCTTTTATCGCGCAATGACAAGGAGCGAGGAACATTTGAGCAAAAAATATTCGTTAGAGTGGAATCTGGATTCTTTGTTTCAGGGAGGCTCGTCTTCTCCTCGGTTTGCGGCTTTCGTGGAACAATCGGAATCCCTGTGCGCGGCGATATTGCAAGAGCTTCAACAGAGCGGCGATGTTTCGCCGGAAGCATCCCAATTGGCTAACTGGACGGATCGCCTGCAGGATATTCTCGCCCAACTGCGCGAAGCCGACTCGTACGTCGCTTGCCTGACTTCGCAGAATATGCAAGATAGAAGAGCGGTAGCATGGACCGAACGCATCCAGTCGTTAGCTGCCCGTTATAAGCAGGCGGCAGACCTCTACGATGCCAAGCTTGCGATGGTTACGGATTCGGCATGGCGGGAGTGGACGGGTCGTCCGGAGATCGCGGGCATCCTGTTCCCGCTCAATGAAAGGCGCGCATTCGCTCAAGATAAGCTTCCGCCCGCTCTGGAGGCGGTTGCCAGCGAACTCGCGGTAGACGGCTATCATGGCTGGGGCGAGCACTATAATACGATCGTCGGGCGCATCACGATCCCTTGGGAAGAGAATGGAAAGCAGGTTGCGCTATCGGTCGGCCAAGCGGCCAATAAGATGGAAGATGCCGATCCAGCCGTGCGTGACACGATGTTCGCGAAATGGGAAGAAGCATGGGCGGCGCAGGCCGATATGGCGGCCGATACGCTCAACAGGCTGGCGGGCTTCCGACTGAAGCTGTACGGAATGCGGGGCTGGCGGGAGCTGATGAAGGAACCTCTGCTGGTCAACCGCATGAGCCAGGATACGTTGGATGCGATGTGGACGGCCGTCGAAGGCAGCATCGCGCCTCTCAAGCGGTACTTGGCATTAAAAGCCCGCTTGTTGGGTAAGGAACAAATAGGATGGCAGGATATGGATGCGCCGATCGCGGCGGAGCAGCCAAAAATCTCTTATGATGAAGCCGCCGAATTGATTACGAATGCATTCGAGCAGTTTTCGCCGGACATGGCGAAGCTCGCCCGGGTGGCTTTCGAAGAGGGCTGGATCGAAGCGGAAGATCGTGCGGGCAAGCGCCCAGGCGGGTTCTGCACGACTTTCCCCCTCGGCAAGCAAACCCGGATTTTCATGACCTATTCGGGAACGCCCGGCAACGTGTCAACGTTAGCGCACGAACTCGGTCATGCCTATCATGCCGAGATCGTTAAAGATCTGCCGCCGATGGCCCAGGAATACGCGATGAATGTGGCGGAGACCGCTTCTACTTTTGCCGAAGCGCTCGTCAGCGACGCCCTGTTGCGCCGGGCTGCGACGAAAGAGGAAAAATTGGCGCTGCTCGATGAGCGTCTGCAGCGTGCCGTTGCTTTCTTTATGAATATTCGCGCCCGCTTCCTATTCGAGACCCGATTCTACGATCGGAGGGCGAGCGGCATGCTGGAGGCATCGGAACTGAACGAACTCATGCTCCAAGCGCAGAAAGAAGCTTTCGGAGAAGCGCTCGGAAGCTGGCACCCGCATTTCTGGGCGTCCAAGCTGCATTTTTACATCACCGACGTGCCGTTCTATAATTTCCCTTATACGTTCGGATATTTGTTCAGTACCGGCTTAGTCGCCGTCGCGGAGCGGGAAGGCGATTCGTTCCGCAGCCGTTACGACGATCTGCTCCGGGATACGGGGGTGATGACGGTAGAGCAACTAGCGTCGCGCCATCTCGGCGTCGAACTGGATCGGCCCGATTTCTGGGAGGCTGCCGTGGCGAGAGCCGTTGCCGACGTCGAAGCGTTCGCCGAGCTGTGCGAATAGCGGCATGAATAAACGAAGCTCCATCTCTTACGGAGGGATGGAGCTTCGTTTATATCCATTTCAACCAAAATTAGACAAAATCATTGAAATTTTCTAAAAATACAATTATACTGGTTCCAAAGTCGCAATTAGAAATACCTAGTAATTTATCGAATTAAGTATAAAGGAGGAGAATAATGACTTCTAGCCAATTCCCTTTAGTGCGTCAGGTTGACGTGGCTTTGGAGAAATTAGGAGGAGAGCTTAAAGGAATGACCGCAGGTACGATCGTCTTGCAAATCCGGGACGATTCGGTCGGCAGATTCGGCATTCGCCATCTTCCGGTCGATTGCGGCATTCGGGAACAGCGGGCGACGGGAATGAACGCTTCCCAAGTGGATACCCTAAGACGTTTGGCGGTAGAAGCGCTGCGCCATAAGAACGGGTGGACGCACGGCGAGATTTCTTACGATTTCGTATTGAAGAATGGAGAAGTGTCCTTAAGCGTTCAATTCGAATCCAACTACAACATGGCTAACCTAATGTTCCGCTATTCTCCCAAGAACCGCGGCCGCAGGGAAGCATCCAACGAATAACCTCAAATTACATATCGAGCGGCAAGGGACTGTTCCGAAGGGCCATGCGGCCTGCCGAAGCAGTCCCTTTAATGATGTTCTATTCCAATCCGAAATCCAGATCCGGCGAGACGTAAGGATCTTCGGGCGGATCGATTTTCGCGATCTTGCGAACGTTGATCTGAATGATATCGATATCGTTATAACGGGTCGTGCCGAGCTCGCCGGTCACGGCGACCCATGCGTCCGTCTCAAGCGTCTCCGCATGACCGAATTTGGCCATCACGCCGTATGGCGAGGCATCGGCCGAACAGCAGGATATCGCAAATCGGCTGACGCCGAACTGCTGCTGGCCCATCGATTTCTCCCGATAGACGAAACCGCTGATTTCGATCGTTTTGCCGATGAAGGCTTCCCGATACAGATCGATCGTCGTAAGCGTCTCGATGAATCGTTGCGGCGTGACGGTAATGACGTCTTGTTGGACGAGCTTCTTGCCGTATGCGGCGTAGCTTTCCGTAAAGTTGTCGTACGGGAATAAAACGTCAAGTTGTTCCGGCGTGGAATCCGCGGGCTGCTTGTTCTCCTTTGTGTCGGGCTTATCGGTCGGCTTCTCGTTCTCGGCGTTCGTAGGACTTAAGGGGGCGGGAACGACTGGAGCCGGAGTATTCGGAGCCGGGCTGGTCTTAGGCACAACCACCGTCTGCGGAGCGAACTGCACGCCTTTGGCGGCTGCCATGCTGCTTCCGAGCAGACCGTCCGGAACCGCATAGCCGATAATTAGAGGCAGAGCGAACCAGCCGTACAAGAGCAAGCTTTTGCCCCAGGTTTCGGGCATCTCGTGGTCGCAGTCGCAGTCGGGGCCGCTTTGTTCCTTGTCGAAAAAGGAGCGGATCGCCGAATAAAATTGTTGCGCCGCGACCGCGTATAATCCGAGCGCCGACAGTTTGACGATAAACTGCATTCGTTCCGCTATGTATAGATTCAGCTTGCCAGAACGGACAAGATGGACGATAAGGAAAGCGAAGCCAGCGAGCAGGATCGCCCTGACGAGATAATGAACGGCCGTAGCCAACGGTTTACGAATCAATGTGATCTAACCTCCTGTTTAGACAAATCCCAAATGATCGAAGAGAATCGATCCAATAAGCACAAGCGCAGCAATCAACAGACTGAATTTCAGCACGAAGCTTTTGCGGAAAGCGGCAAGCATCATGAGCGTGTTCTTCAGATCGAGCATCGGGCCGAGCACGAGAAAAGACAATAATGCCGCTGGCGGAAACATATTGTTAAAGGAAGCGGCCACGAATGCGTCCGATGTCGAACAGAGCGACAACGCGTAGGCGAATCCCATCATGAAGAGATGGGATAACAATTCATGGTCGGCGACGGCGGCGAACGAGGAGCGCGCGACTAAAGTTTGCAGAAGCGCGGTAATCACCGAGCCGAGAATCAAATATTTCCCCATCTCGAAAAATTCGTCCGCAACGTGGGCAGGCGCCGAAGCCAGCTTCTTAAGAGCCGTATCTCCGTGGGCATGGCCGTGATGAGCATGGTCATGATCATGATGCGAATGATGATGATCTTGTTCCGGTTTTAAGGGACTCTTTTTCATGCGGGCGTACAAAATAAAGCCTAACGCGACGGACACGATAAACGCCAAGTAAAAACGCGAATAAGCGAGGCTCTCGTTCGTGCGGAAAGCTTGCAGGGTCGCGCCGAATACGATCGGATTGATAATCGGGCCAGCTACGATATAGATCATGCCTATGTATGCGGGCATTCCTTTGCGGATCAGCCTCCGCACGATCGGAATCATGCCGCATTCGCAAAGCGGCAGAACGATGCCGAGAAGACTTCCGAAAAGGACGCCGGCCACAGGATTGCGAGGAGTTAGCTTGCGAACGAGCTCGTCCGACAAGAAAGCTTGCAGAAGCGCGGATATAATAACGCCGATCAGAAGAAAAGGCAGCGCTTCGAGAATAATGCTCAGAAAAACGATCTTGAAGTTCTGTATCTTGGTGCTGTCGAACGACCAGCCGGATAAATCCCTGCCGAAGAAAATCAAAGCCAATAAAGCGGCGCAGCCTGCCGAAGCTGCTCCGGTCGCTAGTCGCATCCAACCGTTGGGCATAAAATCACTTCCTTGCCTACAAATAGTAATAATTACGATTTATTATAGGTGAAACTTGTCCGATTTAAAACCGGAACTTTCCAAATTTCCGTTATGCCGACGGTTGACAAAGGAACCAAGCGGGGTATAATGAGTAACAACTAAAGTATATTCGGCGATGAAGAGAACAAGTACGCCTGGATGGAGCGCTCACAGAGAGCCGGTGATTGGCTGGAAGCCGGTACGCTCGCCTATCGGAATGGATCTTGGAGCCGGCAGCGAAACGACGCGGAAGAGGCTTGAACGTGCGGCCGAATCTTCGTCCTATGCTTCCCGACTGTTCCCCGTTATCGGAACGCTAAGGCGTCTCAAGACTAGGCAGCACATGTCCTCTTGCGATGCGAATTAGGGTGGTACCACGGCTTTCTCGTCCCTTGCGGAGGAAGGCTTTTTTTATTTTCCAAAAAGAGGAGTGCGATTCCCATGTCCACGAAAAAACGTGTATTGTCCGGCATTCAATCGAGCGGAATGTTGACGCTCGGCAACTACATCGGAGCGATGAAAAACTTCGTCGCCTTGCAGCACGAATGCGATTGCTATTTCATGGTGGCGGATCTGCATGCCATTACGGTTCATCAAGATCCCGCTGCTCTTCGCGAGCAGAGCGAAGCCGTTGCGGCCCTGTACGTGGCCGCAGGCCTTGATCCGAAGCAAGCGGCGATCTTCATGCAATCCCATGTGCCGGCCCACGCCGAACTGGGATGGATGATGACTACGCTGACCTATATGGGCGAACTCGAGAGAATGACGCAGTTCAAGGACAAGTCTGAAGGCAAGGATGCGGTTGGCGCGGGACTGTTCGTATATCCGCCGCTGATGGCGGCCGACATTCTGCTGTACAATGCCCATCTCGTTCCGGTCGGCGACGATCAGAAGCAGCATTTAGAGCTTACGCGAGATCTGGCAGGCAGATTCAACCAAAGATACGGGGAAACCTTCGTCGTTCCCGAACCATTTATTCCGAAGGTCGGAGCGCGAATCATGTCGCTGGAAGATGGTACGAAGAAGATGAGCAAGAGCAGTCCAAGCGCGGGCAGCTACATTTCTCTGCTCGACGCGCCGGAAATCATTCGCAAAAAAATATCCCGGGCCAAGACGGACTTGGGCCGGGAAGTCATCTACGACGTTCAGAACAAGCCTGAAATCAGCAATCTGTTGTCGATCTATGCACAGTGTACGGGCCAGACAGTAGAGCAAGTTCAGGCGCAGTACGATGGCCAAGGATACGGCGCGTTCAAGAAAGATCTGGCGGAAGTCGTCGTGCAGACGATCGAACCGCTGCAACGCAAATATCATGAGATCCGGACATCCGGGGAAATTCGGGATATTCTGCGGAGCGGGGCGGAACGCGCGAATGCAGCGGCCGAAGCGACGTTAAGCGCCGCGAAGGAAGCGATGGGCTTCCTGCCGAGAGGATACTAAGAATTAGATTTACGCAGCTTCGCCTTGACGACGAAACCGGTGCCGATCATGCCGACCGTTAGAATACTGAACAGAAGCGCGAGCCAGCCGTTGTGACTCAGCGAAAAAGCGGTGGCCAGCATTAGCGCCACCGACATGATGGCAAAAAAGAGTGACAATGTTTTACTCATGGTGCTCACCTCGCATATTTTCTTTCCTTTCTAGCATACTAAGTTGGCAAGCTTGCAAACCAATCATCAAGGCGAAGGGAGAATTTAATCATGGCATCTAACAACCAACTGGTAGTACCACAAGCCAGAGCGGCATTGCAAAGCATGAAAATGGAAGCAGCTCAATCCTTAGGCGTCCAAATTCCTGCCGATGGATATTACGGCAACGTAACGTCCCGCGATGCAGGTTCCCTTGGCGGTTATATCACCAAGAAGCTTGTCCAAATGGCAGAGCAACAAATTTCCGGTCGATAAGGACGAACGGTTCGGACCGAAAGCCCGAGGGTCGCCTCGGGCTTTTCATATTGTGCTCTTATTAGGAACATACGTCAAGCGGGATTCCTTGTTCTACAAGTTATCCCGCTTTTGGTTTGAAGATTCCGGCGGATCAATAGGTATTCATTCGAAGCCTTTTCTCTAGCCGTTCTTCGCTTAACCAGCCCACGTACGATTGCAGCGGTTGAAAGTTAAAGTCCATAAGGACGACGGCCACGAACGGATATTGCTTGCGATAACGATACCGAACATCGACCCAACGTACCTCGTAGCCCCATGTTTGCGGTCTCGCTTGTCCGCAGGGGAACGGCGTTACGCTGAGAAAGGCTTGCACGTCCTGGTGCTGCTTGGAAGCTTCTAGCGCGGGATGTTCGTCGCATTTCATGGAATCGATCCATTTCAGCTTGCCATGATTCCAATCTCCAATGCCGTACGTGCCGTCTTTCGAAGTCCGTACCACGTTCCAACGATATAGGGATACGGTGGGCAGCAAAGTATAGCGGTCTTCGGGACGGCCATCGTCGTCCATGCGGGCGATTCTGCTCGAAAGGTTACGATGGACCCATGTTCGCCAACCGTAATAAATCCCAAGCAAAATGTAGAGGACGGGGAAAATCGCTTGCGGAACGGCGAGACCGGATATCCACAACAGTATAGCGAGAAGATGGGCGGAGAAAATAAAGGGGTCGAAAATATGGATGATATTCCAAGCGACCCATTGTTTGCTTACGGGACGAAACGCTTGCGTGCCATACGAATTGAACAAATCGGACACGACGTGGACGACGACGGCCAGCAGCACCCAACCACCGATATGCCACCAGGGAATGCTTCGGAACATCAGCGCAACCACCAACGTAATGAGAGCGGTCCAACCGATAATGGCAGGAAAGGAATGGGACAGGCCCCGGTGATTTTTGATATAATCGGCATTGCTCTTGAATCGGAGCAATCCGTCAAGATCCGGCGCATTGGATCCGGCGACCGTTCCGATCAATATGGCGACGGGCCCGTAAGCATGAGAAGTAATGACGGGATCGATCATGGCCAATCCTCCGATTCCCAATCCAAACACAAGATGCGTGCCGCTGTCCATACATCAGCCCCCTTTTTGCTTCAGTATGGACGGAATGGCGGCAAAATATGAAGGAGGCCGAACGAGTTGGTGTTGTTCTGCGAGTATGTCATTCCCGAAGGAAACCGCGGATCGTTTACCGCATGGGTAACGGCGAATCCGGATTTATGGCGCGGCGTCGAACTGGCCGAAAATACGGCACAACCGGGCGTCATCGTCGAGATTCGGCGTGCGGCCAATGAAGAAGAAGCCGCGAACATGGAAAAAGAACGCCGCGAAGGGCGTTCCTGGAAAGAGATGACGCAATGGGTCAAAGGGGGGGGCGACGGACTCCGGATCTGGACCTTCCGTCCATTCGGCGGTTAGAACCTGGCTGCTCCCGTCGTACCGAAAGGCAACGTGTAATTCAGCGGTTCGTCGAACGTAATATAGTCCAAGTTCAAAGTAAGCAGCAGATAACGTCTGCCCGTTTTCGGGTCGCTGATAATAATATGGTCGCGACCGGCCGCCTCGAGCACTCCTTTGAATATTTTTGCGTTCCATTCGGAATTGTTTTCGTAAGTCATGTACAACGTCGCAACCTTGCCTAAGTTCATCCGCAGAATATTTTCTACATACGACTCTTCAGTTGCGGGCACGCTTGGCAGCGTAGTTCCGGTGGGGGTTACCGCCGACCCGGTCTGAACCGGGAGCGGAGTTGCCCCGCTCGGCATCGGGGTAGGAGTCGTTGTCGCACCGTGCATCATCATGCCGGGCATGATCATCGGCATCATGGAGGTGTTTTTCTTCCCCGGCGGTATGCTCATAGGTGCCACTGCATTGCCCGGCATGCTCATCGGTGCCATGTTGTTGCTTGGCATGCTCATAGGCGCCATGTTGTTGCTTGGCATGCTCATGGGTGCCATGTTGTTGCTTGGCATGCTCATGGGTGCCATGGCATTGCTTGGCGTGCTCATAGGTGCCATGGCGTTGCTCGGCATGCTCATCGGTGCCATGTTTCCGGGCGCTTGATTCTGTGCTGGCATTTGGTTGTTTAACATTGAATTTCCTCCCTAGAAATAATAAACACTTGGACAATCTTCGGGGATGGAGTGTAAAAGCAATGGGCTTTGTATTTTCCGGTAAGCGTCTGATCCCACCAGGTGCCCGGACAGGCGCCGGCTGGTCAAATCACCCTTTCTTCCAAGTCGCCCTTCCGTTCGATTAGGCATTAGGCGATTGTCGCTATACAGTGTATTTAGGCGGCCCGTTTTGTGTGACTGATCGCGCGCTAAATAATAAGATGACGTTCGCACCTTGTTCACAGGGCGGTGGCGATTTGATGAACTCGGGTAGGCGAACATTGTCAATGCTTGAGGATTTGCGGTATCATTGAACAAACATCAGGTTATGCCGCTTTGTATGCATAAAGGAGGAGCACCGTGCTTAAAGATTTAGTGGCATTAACGAAGCCGCGAATTATTCGTTTGAATTTGATCGCGGCTTTCGGCGGTTATTGGGTCGCTTCCAAATGGAATCTTGACATATGGCCGTTAATTTGGATGCTCGTCGGTTCGACTTTTACGATGGCGTCTTCTTGCGTGATTAACAATTACTGGGACCGGGACATGGATAAGAAAATGGAAAGAACCCGCGACCGCGCCCTCCCGCAGGGCCGAATGAAACCCGGATTCGTTCTCGGTTACGGCATCGCCTTAGGCATCGCGGGATTAGCCGTGTTGTTCCTGCTCGTGAATCCGCTGACCGGTTGGCTGGGATTGCTCGGAATGTTCGTGTACATCGTCATCTATACGATGTGGCTGAAACGCAGCTCCACCTGGAGTACGTCGGTCGGAGGGGTCTCCGGCGCGATGCCTCCGGTCATCGGATATTGCGCGGTTACGAACGATGTCGACGCGGGTGCTTGGATTTTGTTCGCTTTGCTGTTCCTGTGGCAACCTGCCCACTTCTGGTCGCTTGCGATCCGGCGCAAAGACGAATACAAAGCCGCAGGATTTCCGTTATTGCCGGTCGTTAAAGGAGTTACCCGTACGAAATGGCAGATGCTGCCTTATATTTTACTGCTCATTCCTGCCGCTATTTTAATGAATTACTACAACTATGCGGGCATATATTTCTTGATCCTTTCCGTCGGAATTGCCGCCGTCTGGTTTATTCACGCGGTATCGGGGCTTCGGGCGAAGAACGACGAAAAATGGGCGAAAGCCGATTTTATGATTTCCATCAATTACTTGATGATTATGTTTCTGGCGATGATATTGGATACGAACGGGGTGTAGGAAAGACATGGATCAATCCAAAGGGGATAACATACAGAACCAAGAGCAAACGGCGGGAACCGGTTCGCAGGCGGACGTTGTCGTCGAGCCGATCAAACAGCCAAGGCAGAGTTCTTTTCTCAAACGGTACGGATTTTCGTTGATCGTGCTTTGTTTATGCCTGGTCATGGGCTATTTTATCTTGCAGCAGCAGAACAATAAGGATAGTCTGCCCGTGCAAGGGCAAGGGGCGGAATTCTCCTATCTCGATACGAACGGCGAGAACGTCACGCTCTCCGGCACGAACGGCAAAGCGCGGCTGCTGTACTTTTTCTTCGCGAATTGTCCGGACGTATGCCCGCCGACCACTTTCCTGATGTCCCAAGTCCAGGACGAGTTGAAGGAAGAAGGCTTGTTCGGATCGCAGGTCGAGTTCCTGTCGGTTACGATCGACCCGACTCGCGATACGCCGGAGGCGCTCAAGGAATATGCGAAGCGCTTCGACGCCGATCCGAACGGTTGGAAGTTCCTGCACGGCGACGAGCAAGAGACGGCCGATCTGGCGAAAGCATATCAAATCTACGTCGCTAAAGACGATGATGGCAACTTCGGTCACATGAACCTGATCGTGCTGCTCGACAAAAAAGGGCAAATCCGCGACTGGATTTCGGCTAACGACTACATCGACCTTGGAGAAGGCGATAAGAAGCTGAGTCCGAGCGATATGGTCAAAAAAATCAAAAGTGTGTTGTAATGACGAAAGGGGCTTTCCCATAACTGATGTTATGGGAAAGCCCCTTTTTTTTCTGCCGAACTCCCGCCCACGTACGCTGTAACGGTCCCGCAGACCCTTACAAGGCGCCAAAAGTCCGCTCACATGCGCTGTAACGTTCCCGCAGACCCTTACAGGCGCCCAAACCCCGCTCACGTATGCTGTAACGTTCTCGTAGACCCTTACAGGCGCCAAAACCCCAATCGCGTACGCTGTAACGGTCTCGCAGACCCTTACAGACGCCAAAACCCCGCACACGTATGCTGTAACGGTCTCGCAGACCCTTACAGGCGCCCAAACCCCGCTCGCATGCGCTGTAACGGTCCCGCAGACCCTTACAGACGCCAAAACCCCGCTCGCGTGCGCTGTAACGGTCCCGCAGACCCTTACAGGCGCCCAAACCCCGCTCGCATGCGCTGTAACGGTCCCGCAGACCCTTACAGACGCCAAAACCCCGCTCGCGTGCGCTGTAACGTTCCCGCAGACCCTTACAGGCGTCAAAACCCCGCACGCATGCGCTGTAGCGGTCCCGCAGACCCTTACAGACGCCAAAACCCAATCGCGTACGCTGTAACGGTCTCGCAGACCCTTACAGCCGCCGAACCCTCGTCCGCGTGCAACATAACGTTCCCGCAGACCGCCTTATAACAGCTCCCCTGGCTCGGGGTAAATAATGTACTCCTCCAGGCCGGCTTTTTCCAACTGTTGGATCAGATATTCCTCCGGCGTACCTTCGACGCCCATGTAACCTCTGCGCGTATAAATGTGATCGGCATCCGGAAAGACGTCGCGGAGGATGCCCCTAATTCGGCGCCCGGACGAATCGTGATCGGTGAATAGATAGACGTGACGGTCGCCGACCGCTTTGCGCAGCGATTCGATGCGATCGCCGTTTAACGTTCCAAATGTGCAAAGGATGGGAACTTCCGCGGAGAGAACGCGGGATAGGCGGCTTTTGTCGTTTTTTCCTTCGACGATAATGGCGATATCCATGGCTGTCACCCCTGTTGAATAGGATCGGCGGTAATTGTTCATATTGTACCACTTCAATAGGGATATATAGAATGCGACGGCCGAACGGCTTGTCCCGTTCGTTCCCGGACAGTCGAGGAAGGGCCTCGGATTAGGAGGGGAGGGCGCCTTCTCGATCGGTCCGCCGATGGCCGTGTTAACAAGAACGCAGCACAATGACGAGCAAAATGAACAAAACAAGCACGAAAGTCGTTGTTATAGATGTACCGCCTGCATATTGCGACATGAGCGTCACCCCTCTCCTCGGAGCGCAAGACTCCATTCGATTCCGGCCGCTTTGCCGGCTTGTGGGCATAGGCTACATGACATGATATGCTTGCGTTCTCGGATTGACATGTGCGAGTACCCAGAAAACTAGGCAATTATTCCGGCTGTCGCATCGCCTGCGAGATCAGGTTCCGGAAGCGGGAGGAAGCGCAGCGCCCGGATTCCAGTTGGTTTTGAAGGACGGACGCGGGAAAAGCAAGGTCAGCGCGAGCATCATCGCGATAAAAGCCAGGAAATACGGCGAGAAATGATCCCTGACCGCCCCCGCCAGCACGGGTCCGAGAAAAGCGCCGATCGACAAGGAGATGGATAAAGTGGAGAACGTTCGCCCGTACCGGGACGCCCCGCTGAGCTGTAACAGAAAAGAGGTCATCGCAGGGAAAATGACTCCTTTCGCCATTCCGAGGATAAACAGCATCAGGAGCAGGGAAACCGGCCATTCGGATGCCATGCCGTAATAACAAGTTGCGAGCAGAAGCGCGCCGACGATCGTCCTGTTATACGGCAAATATCGGTTGAGAAAGAGCAGGCCAAGCGTGACGAGCGAACCGAGGCTGATGATCGAGAACAAAATGCCCGTGTTCATGATCGTCGCGGTGTCCGTACCTCTCAGCGGTAATTCGAAAGCAAGAATGCCCTGAGCGCAGGACAAACCGATCGGCAACGCGAAGACCGACCAAGGGAATCCCGTTCGAGGCTCGACGCTCGGCTGAAGTTCCTTCGGCGGAGGTGCAACGGGAGCGGGAGCGGAGGCCAAAGCGGGTTCTTTAACGAACCAGAGGGACAAGATCCCCGTGACCAGCAAGGCCCAGCCCAGCAGCTCGAAGGAACGGCTGAAGCCGAACGCCGCGGCCATGTAAGCACCGGCCGCCGGCGAAACGACGGATGCGACCGTATGGACAAGACCGTTGCCCGCCATCAGCTTCCCTTGTTGGAAATGGTTTTTCGCGAGTCTCGCGAGTAAGGACATGCAGGCTGGAGACAGAAAAGCCAGAACGAATCCGCTGATAGAGCGAATATAGAGCAATTGCCAGGGATCGGTCACCCGCGACTGGAACAGCAGCAGAATGCCCGCGCCGATCAAGCTCAAGGAGATGAAGAACCGGCTTCCGTAACGGTCCACCGCGAAGCCGGCGATCAGGTTGCCGGGCAGGTGGGTCAGGGAATACAGCCCCATGACCAATCCGATGAACGAAGGAGCGGCGCCCAACGAGACGGCAAAAGGCGTAAGCATCGGGTACTGGGCGTGCAAATCGAAAAAGGCGATAAACAGAAACAAATAAAGCCAAACGGCGGTTTTCATCCCGCGACCTCCTTCTGTTGGGGGCGAAGCTCCCCCTTGTCCGCAAAGGCGGCTTATCCTACTTGTACGTCTCTCCCTCCGAGGATATGACGGTCGTTTACTGAGGGCAAGCCGTTACGGTATAATGGGAGAGATGCGGTTTAGATCGATTTAGGCGACGGAGGAGATGGAATGAATTTGGATATCGATACTTGGCTGACTTTTGCGCAAGACAATTGGATCGTCATCGTGGTTGCGATAGCGGCGATTTTGATCGTGATGAAAGTCGTCAAGACGGTATTGAAATGGGTGCTGGTTGCCGCGATCGTGATCGGAATCGTCACTTACGGCGGCTTGACCATCGACGATATCAAGGAAGTCGGCACGAAAGTGTCCGAGGAAGCCAAAGATCAAGCGATCAAAGCGATGGCGGGCGAAGCAAGCGATGCGACCTACACCATGAACGCGGACGGATCCTATACCATCACTACGAAAAATTTGGAGCTTAACGGCGTTCCGAATTCGGGTGAAGTCAGCGTCAAGCTTAAAGGAATATCGCTAGGCACCTGGAAAATGGAAGGCGAAGTACGCGACTTTGTCTCTAAGGCGCGGGCTGCGGCGAAGTAAAAGCGATGAGCGGCGACTGGTTTATCGCGGACGCCAACGCGGTCACTTGGATATTGATCGCCATCGTGGCATTTTCCTTGTTCCAAGGAATCAGAAGAGGAGCCTCGGGTTCTTTCAGGCAGCTTTTGTTTTTCTTGGCGAGCACCGCGGCGACAGTCGTCTCCGTGGTGCTCGCGGCGGTTGCCGCCGTCGCGGCATCACCCTATTTGCAAAGCCGACTTGCGGAACGTGAGCTGGCGAGACCCGCGTCGGATGTTTCTTTTCTGGGGCAATTCGGCTATACCGCGCTTTCCGGCTTGAGGGATTTGCCGTTGCTGCGGATTGCCGTTTTGTTTCTAGTCTTCCATACGCTGATCCGGTTGGTCATGGGGATCGCAGCAAATCTATTGTCGTCCGCTTCTCCGCTTGCCGTCTCCGGAGTTCCTTCGGGAGGCGCGGTGAGCCGTTTGGTCGGCGGAGCGGTCGGAGCAGCGCTTGGAGCAGTAAGGGCTTTGCTGCTGACGGCCGTCTTATTCGCTTATTGCGCGCTGTTCCCGCAAGGGCCGATGACGGACTACATTCAGCATTCCGGATTGTATCGGGAGGCCGCCTCGCAAGTCATTAAACCGGCAACGGGCAATCTTCTGGAAGATCATCTTCCCGTTTTCGCCCAGGCGATGTCGAGCGAGCTTGATCAATTGTGGCAGAAGCGCTACGACATTATCGACGCCGAGATGCCGGACGATATCGCGCAAGCGGCGGCCGACGTTACGGCCGGGAAAACCGGCGACGCCGCCAAAGCCCGGGCATTGTACGATTGGGTGGGCAGCAGAATCTCATACGATAACGAGAAAGTGCGGGTCTACGAGAAATACGGGGAATGGCGAGAGCAGAACCCCGAGCAAACCTTCGCAACCCGCAAAGGCGTTTGCATAGATTACTCAAGGTTATACGCTTCGATGGCCCGAGCCGTCGGTTTGGACGTTAGGGTCGTGACTGGATTAGGTTACGACGGACGGGGCGGGTACGGAGCGCACGCATGGAACGAGGTATTCGATTCAGGAGAGGACCGCTGGATACCGCTGGATTCCACATGGGCCAGCACCGGGAATTGGTTCGATCCCTCGGGCTTTGCCGATACGCATATACGGAAGGGAGGATTGACCGGGTGAGCAATAACTTGACGGAAGACGAACAGAAGCGGGAGAATCGCAACCGCAGACATTTCAGCTTCCGGTTGAACGTCTTTTTCTTTATCACTTTTTTCGCATTTTCTATACTGATTGTCAGACTGGCCTATTTGCAATTCGTGGAAGGGGACAACCTCAGGGAAAAGGAGCACCAAATCGGTTCGAAATCGTTACCGGTTCCTCCGATTCGGGGCAACATACTCGATTCCGAAGGCCGGGAGATCGCTTATTCGATCTCCACGCAATCATTGTATTATACGCTGGACGTAAAAATGAAAAAGGACGCTGGCATGGAATTTGCCGCCAAACTCGTCGAAGTGTTCGACCGACTGGGGGACAAGAACGGCAAGAAGCTTTCGGTTGAGGACGTATTCGAAAAAATGGACTTAACCGGTAGGATGAACTCGTCCTTCCAGCCGCGCAGAATCAAGACCGGACTGACGAAAGAGGAAATCGCCTACTTCTCCGAGCACCAGCAGGAGTTCAAAGGGATCGAAGTCTTCGAGGAGAGCATTCGCCAGTACAGCGAGGACCGGGTGGCTGTTCAGCTCGTCGGCTACTTGAAGAAGCTGAGCGGGGCCAAGGATTTGAAGAAATACAACGACATCAACGCCGGTCAGACCGATAAAGCGCTGAAATATATCGAAACCGAGGAAGTCGGTTACGACGGACTCGAATTGATGTACCAGGATGAACTGAGAGGCAGCAACGGGATCAAGGAATATCCGGTAAACAACCAAGGCGAGATTATCGGGCCGATGAAGCTGACGAAGCCGGTCAAAGGCGAAAATCTGGTGCTGACGATCAACAAGGATATTCAACAGGTTACGCAGAAGGCGATCATGGACCAGATTCACTTCGTTCAGACGGCCAAGGGCAGGCAATACGAGAACGCCCACCCGACGACCGGCTATGCCGTGGCGATGGAGGTCGATACGGGGAAAGTAGTGGCGATGGCGAGCATGCCGGATTACGACCCGAGCGTATGGCAGGGAGGGATCAGCCAGAAAGATCTGGACGCCGTGCAATTTTTCCAATACAACGGTACGATCAAGGAAGTCCAGCCGCCTTATGAGAAATACGAGGAACGGAAGAACCACCCTTCCTCGCTTGTCTATCTCGGTTCGACGCAGAAACCGTTGTCCGTGCTTGTAGGCCTTAACGAGAAGCTGTTCACCACAAACTCGACGTTTAACGATCCCGGCTATTTCGAATTCGGCAAAGAGGGACATAAAGTACGGGTATGGAACGCGAGCAAGGCGGCGAACGGTTCGCTTTCTCCGACGAGAGCGATCGCCAAGTCTTCGAACGCGTTTATGTCGGCCATGGTCGGCAACCGGCTGTATATGCAATATAAAGGCCGCGATGGGGTAGACGTATGGGACGGCTACATGAAGCAGTTCGGGCTTGGCGTCACGACGGGCAGCGGTCTGCCGAGCGAATCCGCCGGCGTTATCGACTACTACCACGAGGCCGATAAAGCCAGTTCGCAATCGGCGCTTATCCGGGCATCATGGGGCCAACAGGGTCGATATACGACATTGCAGCTGGCCCAGTACGCCGCGATGCTTGCCAATCACGGGAAGCGGATGAAGCCGCAATTCGTACAGGAAATCCGCGACGTCAACGGGAACGTGACGCAATCCTATCAATCGGAAGTGCTGAACTCGGTTGACTATCCGGATCAATACTGGAAAACGATCGAAGACGGAATGGCGCAAGTTCCGGTTCAAGGATTCGAAGGCGTTAACTACACGTTTTTGCGCAAGACGGGAACGTCTCAGCAGGACGTTGGCAAACGTTCCCGGGTAGAGAACGCCGTGTTCATTGCTTACGCGCCTGCAGACAAACCAAAGCTAGCCGTGGCCGTCGTCGTTCCGGACGGCGGATACGGCGGATGGGGAGCCGCCCCGATCGCCCGCAAAATCTTCGACGCATACGACGAGAAAGTCGGGCTGCATGGAACTCCGCGCAAGCCCCAGCCTCCGGCGGATACCGAGAATGATTCCCCGGACTCCGCCGACGCGGCCGGTCACGGCGGCAATGCCGCTGCGAACGGGCAATAGGAATCTCGAGGAAAGCCGCCCGATTGGGCGGCTTTCGCGTTGGCGATCGATGATGAGCGACGATCCGTCACCCCGTTCCTGCCGGGCGCATTTTCGTCAAAACTTCGATTCGAGGCCCGAAATGTGATAAAATGACGTTAAAATCACAGAGAAAAGTCGGGAGCGAGAGAACAATTGGCATACGAGATGAAGCAATATCGGCTGTTGGCATTGGATCTGGATGGAACGCTTCTAAACGATCGTAGCGAGATCAGCGAGACGAACGCACAGTGGGTCAGACATGCCGTTGAAGCGGGCGTAACGGTCTGCGTTTCTACGGGACGAGGCTTTCAGGGCGCGCTGCCGATCGTCGAGCAATTGGGGTTGGACTCGCCGATGATAACGGTCAATGGGGGCGAGATCTGGACGAAGCCTCACTCCTTGCATCGGCAAACGTTGTTGGACGTTGAGAAAGTGATGAAGCTTCATGCGCTGGCGGAACGTCATCCGGATGTATGGTTCTGGGCGTATTCGACGGAAGGCATATACAACAAGGAAAAATGGGCCGGGGACGCGACGGCGTTCCGCTGGCTGAAGTTCGGCTACTATACCGAGGACGTTCCCGTTTTGAATGAGATTTTGCGGGAAATCCGTGACTGGGAAGGGCTGGAGATCAGCAACTCTTCACCATATAATATCGAAATCAATCCGGTCGGAGTATCGAAAGCGACGGCGCTGATGGAACTATGCCGGATGAAAGGCTTCGACATGTCCGAGGTCGTGTCGGTAGGCGATAGTTTAAACGATATCGCCGCGATTCGGGCTTCCGGGCTAGGCGTGGCGATGGGCAACGCACAGGATGAAGTGAAGCTGGCGGCGAATGCCGTAACGGCGACCAATCAAGAGGACGGAGTAGCCCAGGTCATTCGAAATTACGTACTAAGGACGTGATGGCTTGGACGTAATAGGTTGGATTCTCATCGTTGCCTTATTCGCGACGGGAATGGCCGGGGCGGTCGTACCGATATTGCCCGGATCTTTGGCGATCTACGCGGCATTTTTCGTGTATGGCTGGTTTTTCTCGTTCGAGCCGTTCGGTTGGTGGTTCTGGAGTTTCCAGACGATTATCGTTATCGTATTGTTCGTGGCCGACTATGCGGTCAGCGCCTGGGGAGTCAAGAAATACGGCGGGTCCAAAGCTTCCGTCGTCGGAAGCACGATCGGCATTATGATCGGCCCGTTCGTCATCCCGGCTTTCGGCTTGATCATAGGGCCGTTCGCCGGCGCCGTGCTCGGGGAATTGATCCATGGTTCGGATGTCGTCCGCGCGCTTAAAGTCGGTTGGGGCTCGCTTGTGGGCCTGTTCACGAGCACAGTCGTGAAAATATTGCTGCAAGGCGCGATGATCGTCATCTTCATCGTCTGGCTGATCGCGCACTAGCTATAACTAATCCATAACATTTAGAGGTCCCCTTGAAAAAAGATACCCTTCTCAAAAGCACGCTCATTCTCGCGGCGGCGGCTCTCGTCGCCCGCGCGCTGGGCATTTTCCAACGAGTGCCGCTCGATTATCTGATGGATGATCTCGGCAACATCTACTACAACAACGCGAACTCCATTTACCTGCTGCTGCTGATCGTAGCGACAGCGGGCATTCCGAGCGCCGTTAGCAAGATGGTGTCCGGTCGTTACGCTGTCGGCCGCGTAAAGGAAGCGCAGCAGGTCTACCGCGCCGCGCTGCTGTTCGGCGCAGTCGCCGGGGTCGTCATTACCGTCGGGTTATGGCTGATCGCACCGGTGATCGCCACGTCGATTCTGAAGGAGCCGGAAGCGGCGTCCGCGATCAGAGCGATCGCGCCTTCTTTGTTGCTCTTCCCGATGATCGCGATGATGCGCGGGTATTTCCAAGGCCGCCAGTTCGTGACCGCTGGGGGCATCTCTCAGATCATCGAACAGATTTTGCGCGTGCTCGCCGCCGTGATTATCGCTTACGCGGTATATTCGGTCAACCCGATGAACGAGGAAGGCATCGCTTCGGGCGCTTCGCTAGGGAGCGTGTTCGGCAGCGTTGGTGCCTTTGCCGTCATGCTCTATTACGCTCGGAAGCTAAAGGCAAGCGACCGTCTCGAGCCGCAGACGCAGCGCGACACGTCCAGATCCTTGCGGCTTCGGGCGATCTACAAAGAGCTTTTCAATCTGTCGATTCCGGTCGTCATGACCGGGATTACGGTGCAGTTGCTTTACACGTTGGACAACTTCATGATCAAATCGCTGACGGTCGGACATTTCGAGCAAGCGACGATCAACCACTGGGCGGCGGTATACGGAATGAACGCACAATCGATCGCGGGCATTCCGATCATTCTGGCCGTAGCGCTAAGTCAATCGATTATCCCGCACATTTCGTCGGCGCACGCGTTGAAAGACGGCGAACGCGTCGGGAACCAAGCATCGCTTGCGGTTAGAATCGCGCTGTTCAGCGGGATGCCGGTTGTGCTGCTGCTTGGCGTTGGGGCTTACAGCGTCAACGGATTGCTCTTCGAGAAACCGACGGGCAGCCAGATCGTCGCGATGCTGACCTTAGGGACGATTTTCCAGATCGGCATGATGGTGACGAACTCGATACTGCTGGGCATTAGTGAGCCTAAAAAAGCCACGATGCACGCGCTGACCGGCGTGCTGCTCAAAGTTGTTCTCAGCTTCGCCCTGGCTCCGTTCTTCGGAGTGTACGGGATTATCGCCGCGACGACGGTCTGCTTCATCTGGGCGCTCGCTTTTAATCTGCTCAGCTTGCGCAAGAGATCGAGGTTTAAGCTTCTGGGCAAACGTTGGGTTCCTTTTCTGCTTACGGTCGGGATTGCCGCGGCCGTACTCGCATTGGTCGAATGGGCCGTGCTTGCCGTATGTTCGGGATTGCCGGCCAAGGTGGCGTTTTTCTTGTCCTGCGGAGTGATGGGCGGCGCGCTGCTCGTGCTCTACCCGGCCTTGCTTGTTTACCTGGGCGTAGTGACCGCGGAGGAAATCTCGACTTACCCTAAGCCGGTTCGCCGTTTATTGGCGCCGTTTATGAAGCTGCGCTCCAGAAGGGCCGCCGACTGAAGCTTGTATTGACAGAATAGATGCTCATGGGTCATATCGATGACAAGAGGCGGACGGATTGGACGCAGAAAACTTAATGCTTCTTCTGGATCGCCAAACCAATCCCGTTCCCGTGACGTAGGCAGCTTGCGATCCGGCCAAGCTTCCGTTAATGCGGGGCTTAGCCATAACGAAGATCGCGAACCGACGGCGGCGATATCCGATTCAGCGGATGTCCCGCCGTTTTTGGAAGGCGCGAAGCGATGAGGCCAATAGTCCGCCCGCGATCCCGTGTGAGGAACGTGCCGAGCGAACGCGGCCGCGGCCCGAAGCACTCGCGGATACGAGAAGAGGAGCCTGTACAGACTTTTGCCGAATTCGATTCGCTCCCGCAAATCCTCGAATCGTTCCAGCACTCTTCCGGCCAGTCTCATCGGGACCGCGGAACCCGCGTACCCTTTTCTCCAGAGCGGAATTATCGCCTGATTGCTCTGCAAGTAAGGCTGGATCCGATACGGCAAGGAATCGATCACGGATTTTCGGAAACCGTCATTCTCAATCACCCGGGATTGAATATAATGCTGCTCGTTGACGATAAGCGCTTCGGTAAGCGGGACCGGGTTTCGATCCACCCAGAAACGGTTCCAGAACGGGGCCATAAACGAGGAAACGCCGAACCGGGGGAGAAGCGCGAACAAGTTGCGGCCGGTTCGTTTGCTCTCGGCATACAGCATGAGTTGCGGGTACGCGTCTCCGAAAATAAACGAGTTGCTAGCCTCGAGAAAATCAAAACTCGCGACGATTAGATTTTCGTCCATAAGCTGCGGGAGCCATTGCCCCCTCAGATCGGTCATGTTCCATCCGCCGTTGCGCGATACCAGATGGGCGAGGAATGCCCAATGAAGCTCCGGGCAGGATCGATACATGCTCCAGTAAGCCGCGGTACGGGTTACGTTGTTCCGGTTGCAGGCTGCCGTATCCCGGCGAATCGTTTCGCAGATCCGTTCGTCGTCCGTCGTCGTAGGTAATCTCGGGAGGGCATGTATCGCCTTATGTAGGTTCCCAGCCAGATCGCCCGCCGGATCGGCGTCGCAACCGAGCGTGATTCGCCCGCGAGTCAGCCGGTAAGAATGCCATAAACCGTCGGCTTTGCCCCTCAAGCCCCGAAGCAGATTCGTTATCGTTCCGATCGTGAAGCACCTCCTCCAAATCATTTTGCGGCAGGACTTTCCAATCCGTTCGTCGAATTTATTAAGATTAGGTACACCACATCATTCCGCGTTTCGTTCGAAAACAAATGGGGGGGAATTCATACATGGGCAAAAGAAGTTTTAAAAAATTGGGAATCTTAGTATGTGCATTATTGTTGGCTGTTATCGTCGGTTGCCAATCGGTCGGAGGCGTTAACCTGAACGATATGCTTCTGAAGCAGTTGGACGTCTCGAAGCAAGAGCAATCCCAGTCGTTCGAGTTAACGTTCGACGTGAACGAAGAGCTTCTCGCGGAAGAAGGACCGGATATCGTCAAGGCCGTCAACGCGTTCAAAAAAGTAGCCTTGAACATCACGGAGTCCAAAGTCGACGAGAAGGGCAATCAATGGATGACGGGCGTGTTCACGTTCGGCAAAGGAACGATTCCGTTTACGCTGCATATCGACGCCAAAGCGGTCAGAATCGATGTCGGCGGGGCCAAGCGTTCGCTTGTTTTTGAACTTCCCGATATGGAGCAAGCGTTCAGTTTGGAAGGCAAGGATGCGGGCGAGTCGCGCCAAGCGATCGTCGAATCCGTGCGCGAACTGATGAAAAAAGTAGCCTCTTACTTCGTTAAAGGCTTGCCGAATCCGCCCGTCATTTCAGTAGATCGAGTCACCCAGCCCATTCACGGCGAGTCCACCGCTTTGACGAAGGTACATGCCGAATTAAACGGAGAACAATTCGGGGAACTGATTGGCGTATACTTGGATAATCTGGTGAAGGATCGAGAAGGGTTCAAAGCGGCCGTAAAAAACGTCTATCTGTGGATGGCCGACATGCCGCAGGAAATGAAAGAAGCGTTCGGTGTATCGGACCTATTCGACGGAGATGCGGATTTGGACGAAATGACCGATACGGTAACGGTGTTGCTTTTCCCGAAGCTAAAGGAAGCTCAGAAAGAGTATAAGGAGTTCCGGGGCACAGATGATTGGAAGGAAGCATTCGATAAAGGCATTACGATGAAAGCGGACATGTACGTGGACGACTCGCTTCATCTGCGCAAGTGGGCCATGGATATCAACATCGCTCCGGCTGCTTTAACGGTAGAAGATAGTCCGATCCGCAGTATCAAACTTGCCGCCAGCGGCGAGATATGGAACGTAAACGGAAAAGTGGAAGTTCCGGCCGTGCAAGTTCCGCGGAACGCTTTAAGCGTAGAGGAACTGAGCGACATGCAGTCTTTCCAGATCGTACGGCTGTTCGAAGAAGATTCGGCCATGTACGATTTGCTTAAAAATGAACTTCATGTGGGCGACCAAAGCTTCCAATTAAGCAGCGAGTGGGGCGTTCCTTTCTACGTCGATTCCAAAGGGGTCGCTTACGTTCCGATTCGGTCGACGCTGAAGGAGTTCGGTATACGTTTAAGCGTTCCGAAAGCCGCGGGAGAGATCCGATTCTACGACGAAGCGACGGGGCAGTCGTTCGTGTTACGCAAAGGGTCGGCAAAAGCGACGGTCAACGGAAAATCCGTGACATTGGCCCATAAAATTACGGCGGATGCGAACTTCACTTACGTATCGGCAGACGATCTGTTCGGGCTGCTCGGAGCCGAGTACGAGATTACGGAGTACGAAGACGGAGAGCTCGTCATGGACGTGACTCGGGAACTGTAAAACGTCAGCTTAGACATTCATAACATGGGGTGAACTTACATGCAAAAAATAAACAACGAACAAAAGTTTCGCGAACTTATCGCCGAGGACAGCTTGACGGTAGCCGTATTCAAGACGACCTGGTGCAAGGACTGCCATTTCATGGAACCGTTCATCGGGGACGTCGAAGCGGCATATGCGGACCGTTTAACGATGGTGGAAATCGATCGCGACGATCTGCCGGATCTGTGCAGCGAATTGAATATTCTCGGCATTCCCAGCTTTATCGCTTTCCGGAAAGGACAGGAGCTTGTGCGGTTCGTCAGCAAACTCCGTAAGACACGCGAGGAAATCGAGCAGTTCCTGGATCGGGCTGTAGAGGTTTCAAAAGCGTTGGCAGGCAAATAATCGATACGCCAGAAGCAGCCCTTTATCCGCGAACCGGGTAAGGGGCTGTATTCTGTTTGTATCCCGCGCAATGCCGTTCCGATAAAAAAGGCAATAATATGGCATATCCCGCCGGAGCGGGATTGTTCACTTTTTGAACATGGCTTTGCTAGACGGGGTTCGGTATAATGAGAACTGGCACCTTGAGCCAACTTTCACAAGAAATCGGGGATAGGTATGACTTTACAAAGATATCGTTTGTTGACTTTGCTGACATGCATCGGCATGTTTCTGGTTTTGATCGCGGGAGTGCTTGTCACGAATACGGATTCCGGCCGCGGCTGCGGCACGGACTGGCCGCTGTGCAACGGTAAATTCGTGCCGGCCTATACAGTGGAATCCATGGTTGAATATAGTCATCGGATGATCAGCGGGATCGTCGGCCTGCTTGTTGGCGCGACCTATCTCGTCACCCATTTCTGGAAACCAGCCCGCAGCAAGGAAAGACTATTGTATGCCGGAGGCGCTCTGCTCTTCACCGTCATGCAAGCCGTCCTTGGCGCGATGGCCGTCGTCTGGGAGCAATCGTCCGTCGTGCTCGCGCTCCATTTCGGAATATCCTTGTTCGCTTTCACTTGCACTTGGCTATTATATAAACTCGTTAAAAGGCAAACGACGACGGGCGAAGCGGACGCCGGCGACCGCCAAACGACATCCGTTGGAGTGCCGGCGGCCCTGTACCGCAGCCTGATCGCTATCATCGTATATTGTTACGGAGTCGTTTATTTGGGAGCGTACATCCGGCATACGAGCTCCGGCGGAGCTTGCGAAGGGTGGCCGCTGTGCAACGGGCAGATCGTACCCGAGCTGTCCGGGACTACGGGTATCGCTTTTGCGCATAGACTGGCCGCGTTTATTTTGTTTATTTTCATCGCGATACTTGTCATTTACGTCCGCAAGACGTTCGGCAACAGTTCCGAGCTTACGGCGATCGGGAACAGAACGCTTGTGCTCGTCATTCTGCAAATTTTAAGCGGGGGATTGCTCTCGTTCACGCTCAGCAACGAGAACGCGTATGTATTCACGGGTCTGCTGCACACGATTATCATTTCGGCATTGTTCAGTATGCTGGTGCTGCTCGCGATTCGAATGAAGCAATCGGTTCGCAAGTAGCCATTCGGAGGTTTGGACATGATTTTTAATTCGTTGAGGCCGTTTATCGAAGCACTTCGTCAAAATAACGAGCTGGCGATTATCGAAGCGCCGGTAGATCCGGTTCTGGAAATCGCGGAAATCCATCGCCGCGTCATCGATCGGGAAGGTCCCGCCTTGCTGTTCACGAACGTGAAAGGGAGTTCATTCCCGGTGTTGACGAACATGTTCGGAACCCAGAAGCGCGTCGATCTCGCGTTCGGACCGCGCCCGGAACAATTGGTCAAGCAGTTGATCGGATCGGTCGATTCGCTGCTGCCGCCTTCTTTCTCCGCGCTGTGGGGACAGCGGAATATGTTTAAGGATCTGATGAAAGTCGGTTTTAAGAAAGTGCCCGGAGACGGCGCTCCCGTATTGCAAGTGTCGCGCAGGGAGCGACCGCTTGCGGGCATTCCGGCGATTACGAGTTGGCAGGAGGACGGAGGACCTTTCGTAACGCTTCCTCTCGTCTATACCGAGCATCCGAACAATCGCAAAAACCATAATCTGGGTATGTACCGGATGCAGATTTTCGACGATCAAACGACGGGAATGCACTGGCAAATCCATAAAGGCGGCGGCTTCCATTACCATGAAGCGGAGAAACGCGGGGAGGCTCTGCCTGTTACCGTATTTCTGGGGGGGCCGCCGGCGTTGATCGCTTCGGCGATCGCTCCGATGCCGGAGAATATGCCCGAGCTGATGCTCGCTTCGCTCATTATGGGCGGTAAGCTGCCGATGGCCGACAACCCGCTGGGCGGACACCGAATCCCGGCGGAAGCGGAGTTCGCTATCGTCGGCCGCGTGCTTCCCCACGAACGGCGTCCGGAAGGACCGTTCGGGGACCATTTCGGATATTATTCGCTTACTCACGATTTTCCGGTATTTCATGTGGACCATGTCTGGCATCGCAAAGACGCGATCTATCCGGCAACGATCGTCGGCAAGCCGAAGCAGGAGGATTATTTCCTCGGGGAATATTTGCAACGGCTGTTGTCTCCCGCTTTTCCGATGGTCATGCCGGGTGTCCGCAGCTTGTGGGCTTACGCGGAGACGGGCGTTCATGCGCTTGCCGCCGCCGTCGTGCGCGAGAGCTATTCCCGGGAAGCGCTCGGGACGGCGTTCCGGATTCTCGGAGAAGGCCAGCTCTCTTTGACGAAATTTCTAATTCTGACGGACAAGCCGATGGATCTGGCCGATTTTCCGTTGCTGCTGGAGACGGTCTTGGAAAGATTCGATCCGTTCAAAGATTTGTTCGTATTCGACCAGACTTCCCACGATACGCTCGATTACACAGGCCCGCGGTTAAACCACGGCAGCAAAGCGGTTCTGCTGGGCGTAGGGGATCCGGTGCGCGAGCTGCCGGGGACGTACGAAGGAGGCCCGATCCCGGGCATCCGCAAAGCAAAGCCTTATTGCAAAGGCTGCCTTGTCGTCGAAGGCGGATCTTATTCCGAAGATCCGGAGCTTGGCTCGAGGCTGGCGGAGCGGCTTTCCGAAGAAGGCTGTCCGTGGCCGCTTATCGTGATCGCGGACGACGCCGATATCGCGGACGGACAAACGGCGTTCCTATGGGCGACGTTCACCCGGTTTAATCCGGCGGCGGATATCTACGCGGTGAGCGATGCGGGAAGGCATCATATCGGCTACCGCTTGCCGATCGTAATCGATGCGCGCATGAAGCCGGGTTACCCGGACGAGCTGTTCCCGAGAGAGGATATCGTAGAGCTCGTGGATCGCAGGTGGAAGGAATATTTCCAAACGACGAATTGGAAAGATTAAGGCAAGAGACGGCGAGTGCCCGACCGAATCGGTTGAGCGCGCCGTCTCTTTTGCGTTACAATGAAGGTTGACGGTCCAACTGAAGGCTAGGAGGAGCTTGTTTGCTGAGAATATTGTTCGGAGAACAGCCGCGGGAATGGACGGGGGCGGCGCTCGAAACGGTTCAATCCATCGTGAGCTTTGCCGCACTTTCCTCCTCGCTTGCCGAGCGGCGTCCGGAGATGGCGAAGAAATACCGCACTTTCGCGATCGGAGCCGAAGGCTTGCTTCGTTCTATGGACGAATTCGAGCAGAGTTGCTACGCGGCCAGACGGTATGCGTCTCAAATTAATCACTCTAACGTACGGGAGCTTTCGCAAGGGGAGAGGCTAAGTTACGATCGGCACGTTTATTTCGACAAAAACGCTTATATCCGCGTATTCGCTTTGTTGGATAAGTTAGGAACGCTGCTAAATCAGTTGCTAGATCTGCGAACGGAGCGGTTTAAGGTCCATTATTCCTTTTATACGATGCTTAGGAACATGCGCGAGAACGGGCTGTTTCCCGAACTGATGAATCCTCTGAACCAGCTTAAGGAACGCCACCAGGGTGCGATGAATCGGCTTCGCAACCGAAGGAATGTCGAAATCCACCAGATGAACGCGGAACTGAAGGACGATCTGCATCAGAGTCTGACTGGCAATGGAGCGCGTACGACTCTTGAAAATTTGGAAGCCAACTTGGCCGACTTGGATCAAGGCTGGGAGATGATTCAAGGATCGCTCTTCCATGCTTTTCGATTCGGCTGCAAATATTTACGCAAGATGAAATAAGCGGATTATGGGGACGGAGGGGAAACCGCATGAAGCTGACGGGCAAAATTGCGCTGATTACGGGCAGCGCCAAAGGATTGGGACGCCGTACGGCGCTGGAGCTTGCGTCTCATGGCTGCGACGTAGCCATTAATTACGTGACGAGCCGCGACGAGGCGGAAAGGCTTGTCGACGAGATTGCGGCTTTGGGTCGCAAATCTTATGCGATACAAGCCGACATCGCTCGAGCCGACGACGCCGAACGGCTCGTGTCCGAAGTGGAGAAACGATTCGGCGGCATCGATATCCTGATCAACAACGCCGGTCCTTTCATACGAGAACGCCGGTTGTTCGCGGATTACAAGGCGGAGGACATTCACTATCTCATGAACGGCAATCTCGTCGGCACGATGCTGATGGACCACCGGGTGCTGCCGGGGATGAGAGCGAGGCAATGGGGCCGGATTATCCATTTCGGATTCGGGCATGCCGCGGAGGCACGTTCTTGGCCGCATCGCGCCGTATATGCCGCAGCGAAAGTCGGGTTGGTTTCTTTTACCAAGACGCTGGCGGTAGAGGAAGCGGCAAGCGGCATCACGGTGAATATGATTTGTCCCGGCGATATTCGCGGAGACTACAAGGAGAAAAGCATCGCGGACGTCGCAGGCATCATGGACGACGAGTCGCCTAGGGGACGACCGGGAACAGGAGAGGACGTCGCCAGAATGATCGCTTTCCTCTGTATGCCGGAATCGGATTTCATTACCGGCAACATGATCGACGTCTCCGGCGGGTTGGACCCGATTCGCACGATCTTAAAGCCATGACAAAAGGCCCTGCCGGAATCGGCAGGACCTTCAACCTTCTTGAATGAAAGGAAATTAGAACACTTGAACGACTTCTTGGATGCCTTCGACTTCTTCAAGCAATGCGCGCTCGATACCGGCTTTGAGCGTGATTGTGGAGCTCGGGCAGCTGCCGCAAGCGCCCATCAGACGCAACTTGACGATGCCATCTTCAATATCGACGAGTTCAACGTCTCCTCCGTCGCGTTGCAAGAACGGACGCAATTTATCGAGAACGTCAACGACTTCATCGTACTGGCTTGGAGCATTCGTACTCATGATCATCCACTCCTTTCATACTGTCTATTATAGTACAAAAAGCCGTTTTTTCAAACAGACCATGTTACCGTTCCGCATAAAGAAAGGAAATGAAAAACGATGAACATCGTAGAGTTTTGCGTGAGCAACATGCATCACGGCACCGATACGGTTCTGGAAAAGCTGGAGCAACTTCCCGACGTCGAAGTGATCGAATACGGCTGCCTGGGCAATTGCGGCGAATGTTACCTTTCTCCGTATGCCCTCGTCAATGGCGAGAGCGTCGTCGCTGAAACGGCGGAGCAGCTCTACGGACTGATCCTGGAAGCAATTCGGACGCAGGAAGAGCAACGCAGCGCTCTGGACAAGCTGTTAGATGATCTTTAACCGAAATGGCGCTTGCTTTTCCAGAGTACGCCGCTTTTTAACATCCGCGGAATTCGGCCGAGCAGAGGGGTAGCCCCCATCAGGCCGAAGCCCGCTTTTTTTCCCAAGGATCCGAGCACACCCTTCAGTTTGATGCGGGAGAGCTTCGGATCTTTGTTGTCCCAACGGGCGCGGATCACTTCCGCTACCTGCTTGCCTTGTGCTCCCGCAAGCTGTGCGCTAGGGGAGAAGGGCTGGCTGGAGCAATCCCCGATCACGTATACGTGCGGGGCGTCCGGAAGCTCGTGCCATTCGTTGACGATTAACCGTCCTTGAGGATCTTTCGGAAGCGTCAGGCGTTGGACGAGCTCGACGGGTTGAATGCCGGCCGTCCATACGGTGACGTCCGTCAAAATCTGCTCGTCGCCGTTGTGAATGACGCCTTGTTCTAGCGAAGTAATGCTGATGTGCGATCTCATCTCTACGTCGTGCTGGCGGAACCAATCCGCGACGTAAGTTTGCAGTTTTCCCGGGAATGCCGACATGACGCTGCCGCCGCGATCGAGAATGCGGATGTTCACGTCCGCGCGGCTTTCTCTAAGTTCGGCCGCGATCTCGACGCCGCTGAGTCCGCCGCCAACGATGGTCAGTTGGCCGTATGGACGGATATCGTTAATTTGCTGGAACGTGCGCCGCGTCGCCGATAACGACTGAATGCTGCAGGCGTACTCGGAAGCACCGGTTATGCCGTGGTAATTGTCCGTGCAACCGAGTGCGATGACGAGGGAATCGTATGATAGCGGCTCTTGCTCGTTGATGTGAATCACTTTATTTTCCAGATCGATGTCTGTAACGTTGCCATAAACCATTTGCAATTGCGGATGAACGGGAAAGTTCACGCGGATTTCCAAGTCCGACACCGTTCCCGCCGCGAGTGCGTAATACTCCGTTTTCAGTCCTTGATAAGGCATTCGGTCGACGAGCACCAATTGGGCCTCCGAAGGAAGATGCTCCAACAATTCCTGAACGACCGTCAAACCGCCGTACCCTCCGCCTAAAATTACGACCTTGCTCATAAAAGATCTCCTTTGAAGTCGGTTGCCTTTAGTATGACACAGAAGAGTCCCCGTCTACCCGACGGGGAACTCCGAATTACTCGTATATTTTTACTTCGTTATAGAACGTATCGCGTTCGACCGGAATGCGTCCAGCTCCTTTGATCAGCCAGACCAGATCCTCGCGGGTAATTCCCGCCGGTGTCAGCGCGCCGGCCGCGTGGCTGATTCTCTCGCGGACGATCGTACCGTGGGCGTCGGATGCGCCCATCGTTAGCGCCACCTGGGTGAGTTGAGTGCCGATGTTGATGAAATAAGCCTTGATGTGCTGAATGTTGTCCAGCATCAATCGGCTAATCGCGATCGCCTTCAGATCGTCGTATGCGGAATTTCTGCGGCGAATGCTTGCTTTCGGGCTAATCGGCTGCATCGACAACGGAATGAACACTTGGAAGCCGTTCGTCTCGTCTTGCAGATCGCGAATATGAATCATATGCTGCACGCGTTCTTCCAGCGATTCTACAGAGCCGTACAGCATCGTCGTGTGCGTTCGCAAACCGAGCTTGTGAGCCGTCCGATGAACTTCCAAATACTGATCGATGTTGGCCTTCGTGACGCGCATTTTTTTCCGATATTGATCGGACAAGATTTCCGCTCCGCCGCCGGTTAGTGTCTCTAGGCCAGCTTCGATGAGGCGTTCCAGTACCTGCTTATATTCGAGGCCAGAAATTCGCGAGAAGAAATCGATCTCCGCCGCCGTGTAGGCTTTCATCGTAACTTCCGGATATTTCTGCTTGAGCGCACGAATGGATTCCACGTAATACTCGAACGGAACGTTAGGGTTATGCCCTCCGACGATATGAAACTCGCGAACACCCGGATGAATGTGCTGCTCGACGTAATCGATCATTTCTTGTGGCGAGAGCGTATATGCACCTTCTTGTCCCTCGTCCTTGCGGAAGTTGCAGAACGCGCAATGCGCTTCGCATACGTTCGTAAAATAAAGGCTCATGTTCTCGATAAAATAAACCTTTTTGCCGTTTTTCCTTAAATTTACCTCGTTGGCCAATTGCCCGATCGTAAGCAAGTCGTCGGAACGATATAGAAATACGCCGTCTTCCAAAGATAGGCGTTCTCCGTTCCGAACTTTGTCGGCGATCTCCGCCATCTGGCGATCGGGATGCGTTGTAACGAGAGTCATGACATGCGCCTCCTGTAGCCTTGATCTGTTAAAACGATAAGTGCGAATGTTGGAATGTTAGCTTGTGAAAAAAATAACTTTCCAATATATCAAACAAATTCGCGGGTGAACAACTGTAAACATTATAAACCTGAACCTCATCCTCGGCAACTAGTAGATTGCGCCGGCGGGTATGTGTGGGGGTTTTGTGCACGCGGTTGGGCTTTTGGCGGCTGCTACGGTCTGCGGAGCCGTTAGAGTGTGCGTGGATGGGGTTTTGGTGGCTGTATCGGTCTGTGGGACCGTAAGAGTGTGTGCGGACGGGGTTTTGGTGGCTGCAACGGTCTGTGGGACCGTTAGAGTGCGCACGGACGGGGATGGGCGGATGCGGATGAGTATAGAGGTGCTTGTGGCGGTACTAAATTGCAAGAGAGTGTGGTGGATGAGTAAATAGGTGCGTGCGGCGGTACTAAATTGCAGGAACGTGGGGCGGATGAGGGATTCGGTGGCTGTAACGGTCTGCGGGACCGTTAGAGAGTGCGCGGATGGGGATTTGGCGGCTGTAAGGGTCTGGGAGACCGTTAGAGTGTGTGCGGACGTGGATTAATTGCTAGCATTTAAATAGAAAAAGCGAAAGAGTTGGAAATTTAGGGTATCATATTGAATAATAAGGAAATTATGGTTATTGTAATATTAAAATCTTGAACGAGGCGGTGTATTCGACTGAAACCGGAAATTTTGCCCTTGAGTGAATTGGAGAAGCTGGACGAGTCCGAGAAAATCCAGACGCTGCAAAGGTATCGGGCGGCGTATACGATTAAAGATTTAAGTCACGCGTGGCAGCTAACGAATCCGATTCAATATTACATGTGGTTGAAAAAACAACGCATTTACGAGCAAATTGTGCGGAAATCGGATAAGTTCGAACCTTCCAAGGAATGGAAGAGGTTGCAAGACATCGATCTGCGCGATACGGAGCGTGCCAAAGTTCGGGGCTTATCCGCGGATCAGTTCCGCTATGCGCTGGATAAGGAGTCGTCGGGTCAAGAGCTGGCGTACGTGTTCCGTCGTCTGGCCGATTTCCTGCTGAACGATTCGGGTCAATTCCGCTGCCGTATCGAACTGAAAGCGATCGCTCACCAAACTGTAGACGACAGCTCTCTTGAGGCTTGACGTTCTCTGGAGTATACTGAGGGGAGAACGACAGTACTGAGGAGGGAAACGACATGGTGAATATCAGCGAACCGGCAACGGAGAAAATTCAGGAAATGCTCGCCGCGGAAGAAATTCCGAACTTGTTCCTGCGCATTGGAGTCCAGGAGGGCGGATGCAGCGGTTTCTCATATGGAATGGGTTTTGACGACGAGATTCACGAGGGCGACAGCGAAATGGAAGTTGGCGGAGTCAAAGTCGTCGTCGACGGAGATAGCATGAAATATTTGCGCGGCCTCGAGATCGATTGGAAGGAATCCGCCATGGGTGGAGGCTTTACGATCCAAAATCCGAACGCCACTGCTACTTGTGGTTGCGGCTCTTCGTTCCGTACGGCGACGGAAGCGGGCAACCCTGCGGCTGAGCCTTGCTAAGGAACAAGAAAATAAGCAACAAAACGGACACTCAACGCTCATCGCGGGCGCGGGTGTCCGTTTTTTTTATGTGCGTGCGGTTCCGGAATTTGTTGAGTTCATAATTTGACCGCTTGAATAAGAACCCATGTTCCCGTTATAATAGGAACATAAGTTCTTATTCGGAGGGGTTTCGTGTGGATATCAAAAAGTGCATCGGACATAAAGTCGATCTTATTTACGTGGATACGAGCGGCAAGTTTACGCAACGTCGTGTCAATTTATTCGCGATCCGCAACGGGAAAGCACGCGTATATGATATGAACAAGCGTGGCTTCCGAACGCTTGTTGTCGATCGTATCCTCGCGGTTCAGGCGGTGAGTGTGCGATGAATTCGGAATCCCGTCCAGAGCTTGACCCGCAAGAATGGGAAGGAATCTTGCGCGTACTACTGGAGTCGTTCGGTATGCAGACGGTCGCGCAGTTCCGCCTATATGATCCGTATGAAGATTGCGCGGCGATAGGTGTTGTAGAGCGAGTTGATCCTTATACCCGAACATTTACAATCGACGGTGAGCGGTTTAAGATGTCGGATATTATCGGGGCGGAAGCGTTAGAAAAATGACGATGCCGGCCACGGTGAACAAGTTGGCGGTTGCCTGACATCCGCCCTAACATTTTCCTAATAATTCCCAACGAACTTTCCACAAACTTTCGGATTACGATAGAATGGAAGATCAAATCCGAAAGGCGGACGAGAGATGGGTTACGGGCCGAGCAAACTTACGGAGATTAAAGCGCGAATCGAGTGTCTTCGCCAAGAAATGAACCGCACGTTCGTCGTGAACGGCGGAGATCCTGGGAATCTGCAAGTGTTAAAGCTTTCCCAACTGTTGGATGAGCAATTGAACTGTTACGAGGGCTGCAAACAGTACGAAGCAGTAATAGTCTAATCGCTAACAGATAAAATCCGATCATGAACGCTAAACCGACACCGTCGGTTTATTTGTCGTTGCGCCCCCGTTCATCCATATTTATCCCAAAATCAAGGCGAATCTCCGGCGACATTTATCCAAGAACCTGTCCGGCCCGATGAGTATGTATAATCATACCCTCAGGAAAGGAGCCTCGATGATGGCCTCCATTAACCGGCAATTGGCCAACAAGTGGCTGAAAACGAACGCTTTGCTCTCCAATTCCTACATTGCAAGACATATTCCGCCTTCGCGGCTGCTCGACCGGACCAATCTTCGCGACATGCTCTCGCGATACGGCGTGGTCGTCGTAAAACCGGTTCGGGGCGGCGGCGGAATCGGAGTGATCAAAATCGAAAAGAGCGGCTCATCGTATAGACTAACCCATCAATTCAGAAGCCGTACCTTCTCGACATTCAGCGGATTAATGCACGGATTGGACCGCGCTCGATTAAACCGGCAATATTTGATACAAAAAGGCATTCGATTGGCGACGATTGAGGGAAGGCCGATTGATTACCGCGTCAAGCACGTGAAGGAAAGAGGAAGATGGATTTACCGCGCGATGGTCGGAAGATTGGCCAGAAGGGGATTGTTCGTGACGAACCTGTGCAGGGGGGGCTCGCAGATAACTGCGGCGCAAGGAATTCGGCGCTCGTTATCGTCACGTGATGTCGTTCCGTTAAAACGCGAAATGCGACATTTGACGAATGCCTCAACGGCGCTGTTGGAACGCCGTTTTCCGGGTCTTGGCCAGCTCGGATATGATTACGGAATCGACCGCAACGGACACATTTGGATACTGGAGGTCAACACTCGACCGCAGTAAGCGGGTGATTGCGACAAACTTTTCTATAGAAACAGCTAATTGAATATTTTGCGGTTATGAAAGTTGTTTATTAAATTCCTTGTCGGATATTCTGTGTATAACTTTTTCCACAATACACACCTTGATGACAAAGGTCTACAAGTATTTTTCAACAAAATACTCACAACTTACTCACATTTCCTTGTGGATAAATGTCGGCTTGTCCGCTTTGTTGAAAGCGTGCTATGATGCCTTCACAAACCAAGGGAAAGGGTGTGGGTTATGTTGCCTTTACTGACGGATGAACTATTGCTGGACGCTTATCGAAGCGCGCTGCGTATGAGGCTAGACAGAGATTTCGTTCGTATGCTGCATTCAGAGATTCGAAGAAGGAAGCTTTCGGTTCCGGAAGATCGGGTAATCTAAATATGCCACGCGGCGATCTCTACCAAGAAAGAGAACTGGCAGCAGGGACAACGGACGGAATGCTGGCAACTCGACTCTTCGGCGGCGAAGGCTTCCCGAGAGACGAGGTCGGGTTCATAGGGGGAATAGGGTCCGCTCCAATCGCCCCAACGACCTTCGTCTTCGGCCGCGGAACCGCAGTTCGGACAAGAAATCTCTAGGGGGCTTAAAGCGTTGCAGATCGGACAAATCAAAAGGGCATCCTCCTTTGGCTCACCGGTAACAGCCGGTATTCCTCAGGTAGGATGCCCTTATTATTACATTTTCATATTGCTGCTATGGCCCGGGGAAAGCTTCGCGGCCGGATCGACGTAGACTTTAGCGTTATTGATCGCGGTTGGCGCTTCGCCGAAACCAACGGCGATTAGCTTCAGCTTGCCCGGATAAGTCGTAATATCCCCCGCCGCGAAAATGCCGGGAATGCTCGTTTCCATTCGCGAATCGACGATCAGGGAGCCGCCTTCGATATCAAGACCCCATTCCGCGATCGGACCGAGCGAGCTGACGAAACCGAAGTTGATAATGACCGCATCGACTTCATGGTCGGATACGGCGCCGGACTTAACGTCAGTTAACGTGACCCGGCTAATCGAGCTCTCGCCGTGAAGCGCGGTGATCTCCGTTGGCGTAACGACCTTGACTTTGGATTTCATCAACAATTCGACGCTATGTTCGTGCGCGCGGAACTTGTCCCTGCGGTGGACGAGCGTCACTTGCTCGGCGATCGGTTCGAGCATAAGCGCCCAATCGAGAGCGGAGTCTCCGCCTCCGCTGATCATGACTTTTAGGCCGCGGAAACGTTCAAGATCACTGACGAAATAATGAAGATTCGTTTTCTCGTAACGGGACGCTTCCGGCAACTCCAGCTTGCGCGGCTCGAACGCGCCGACTCCTGCCGTAATGATTACCGCCCGTGCATGGTGAACCGCTTTATCGGTAACAATTTCGAAGAGGCGTTCTTCAAGCTTATTAACCGCCGCGACTTTTTCTTCCAAATAAACGTTTGAATTAAAGTGTTCCATCTGATTTTTCAGATTATTGACAAGTTCCTGAGCGGTTACTTTCGGAAAACCGGCGACATCGTAAATATACTTCTCCGGATACAGGGCTGCGAGTTGCCCGCCGAGCTGCGGCATGCTTTCGATCAGGCTGACCGACATTTGTCGCATTCCGCCGTAGAATGCCGCGAACATACCGGCAGGACCTCCGCCGATGATGGCAACGTCGACAACGGGCATTGAACTTGAATTCAAAGGGGACACCTCCGTTAATCATAGCCAATCGCAAGAAACTAAACGTTTTCATTATAAACTTGCGGAGCGGAGGTGAAAAGGTTTTTGTAAAGATGCCCAAATTTATTCGTGAAAAAGAACCTTGAAAATTGTTGGAAAAGCCGATATGATCTACTTTGTAGAGTTCCGTTAAGAGGTTTAACGAAGAACATTGTGTAATTTTTCACAAACTAATCACACAGAGGGATTGGATGGGATCATCAATGAGCAGTATACCAAAGATTGTCATTCTGGGCGCAGGTTACGGCGGTGTGCTTACTTCGCTTCGTCTGCAGAAGGAATTGAACTATAATGAAGCGGACGTAACCTTGGTCAACAAACACGATTACCACTACATCACGACTCACCTGCACATGCCGGCAGCGGGTACGGATAACCCTGAGAACGCACGCGTCAACATCTCGAAGTTGATCGACGAATTCAAAATCGACTTCGTCAAGTCGACGGTCGTACAAATCCGTCCGCAAGACCGCAAAGTCATTCTCGAAGACGGAACGCTTTCTTACGACTATTTGATCGTCGGCCTCGGCGGCGAGCCTGAAACGTTCGGCATCCCGGGAATGGTCGAGAACGCGTTTAACATTCGCAGCATCAACTCCGTTCGCTTGATCCGCGAACATATTGAATATCAATTCGCACGCTTCAAACGCGAGCCTCACCGCACGGACTATCTGACGTTTATCGTCGGCGGCGCGGGCTTTACGGGCATCGAGTTCATCGGCGAGCTGGCCGATCGCATTCCGGAACTGTGCAAACAGTTCGACGTCGATCAATCGCTCGTTAAGATCATCAACATCGAAGCGGCTCCTACCGCATTGCCTGGATTCGATCCTGAACTGGTCGAATACGCAATGCAAGTGCTTCAGAACAAAGGCGTTACGTTCCGCATCGGCACTGCCGTTAAAGAATGCACGCCGGACGGCGTTATTGTCGGCGAAGGCGAAGAGATCAAATCGCAGACGGTCATCTGGACCGGTGGCGTTCGCGGCAACCGCTTGATCGAAGAAGCCGGAATCGAAACGATGAGAGGACGCGTGAAGGTCGACGAATTCTTGCGCGCTCCAGGCCACGAGAACGTCTATATTCTGGGCGACAACTCCCTCGTGTTCAACCCGGAAAACGAGCGTCCGTATCCTCCGACGGCTCAAATCGCGATGCAACAAGGCGTTAACTGCGCGCACAACCTGGTGGCTTCGATTCGCAACCAACCGCTTAAGCCTTTCGTGTTCTCGAACAAAGGCGCCGTGGCTTCGCTCGGCAAAGGCGAGGCGATCGGCGTTGCGTTCGGGAAGAAGTACAAAGGCCGTACGGCAGCATGGTTGAAGAAAATAATCGATCTTCGTTATCTGTTCATCATCGGCGGCATTCCGCTTGTCCTTCGCAAAGGCAAGTTCTTCTAATGAGACACTGCAGCGTGCAAGTGCGGGGCCTGTTGACGCGAGACGAACTGGACCGTTACAACGCGCTGATGGAAGTGGGCTCTTACCTGGAGTCGCAACGCCGTTACGATCTAGTCGCTACCGTTCAGGCGGAAGTCGATCTGCTCATTCAGCCGGGTATCGAGAGACTGAAGGAGAAAGGGCGCGCGCGCGATAGGATGACGCAAGAGTACCTGGAAGAGAAGCGGCGCGCGGAATGGGAAGCCCAGATGAGCGCGTTGGAAGACGAAGAATAAATAGGAAGCCGGATTCGATTGTTCCTTGGTAACGAGGAGGCGAATCCGGCTTTTTTGCGCGATCCGGCTATGTTCGCATAGGGTTCGGTGTACAATAGAGGGGAAGTGTACAGCCATGATAAGGGGAGATAATGCGATGACCGTGCGGATGGAGAAGGATTCGATTGGAAGCAAGGAAGTGCCCGGCTCGGTATATTACGGGATTCAAACGTTGCGAGCCGTCGAGAATTTTCCGATTACGGGGGTAGCGGTTCATCCCGAACTGGTCATAGCGTTGGCTCGCGTGAAAAAGGCGGCGGCATTGGCGAACATGGAATTGAAAAGGCTGCCGCATCAGATCGGACAAGCAGTCGTTCAAGCCGCTGAAGAAGTCGCGGGAGGGCAATGGTCCGATCAATTTATCGTCGATTCGATTCAAGGCGGCGCGGGAACGTCCATCAACATGAACATGAACGAAGTTCTGGCGAACCGGGCCTTGGAGATGATGGGCAAAGCCAAAGGCGATTATTTTCATTGCAGCCCCAACAACCACGTGAATATGTCCCAATCGACGAACGATGCGATTCCTACGGCGCTTCGAATCGCGGCGTATCGGCTGACCGAACAATTGCTGCATACGCTGCGGGCAGTGGCTAATGGCTTCGAGGACAAGGAGCGGGAATTCGACGATGTAATCAAAATGGGAAGGACGCACTTGCAGGATGCCGTTCCGATCCGGATGGGTCAAGAGTTTGGTGCATACGCGAAGGTTCTTGGCCGGGATATCGGGCGCATCGCCCGGTCGGCCGAAGGTCTGCTGGCGGTGAATATGGGAGCAACGGCCGTAGGCACGGGTTTGAACGCGACACCGGAATATATCTCTTTAGTCGTTAATTATATCGCCGAAGGAACGGGAATTCCGTTTCGTTCCGCGGACGATCTGGTAGACGCAACTCAGAATACGGATGCTTACACCGAGCTTTCGGCAGCGCTTAAAGTATGCGCGATGAATCTTTCGAAGATCTGCAACGACATTCGGCTCATGGCTTCCGGTCCCCATGTCGGCTTGAACGAGCTGCTGCTGCCGGCGAGGCAGCCAGGCTCCTCGATCATGCCGGGAAAGGTGAACCCGGTCATGGCGGAGGTCGTGAATCAGGCGGCTTTCCAGGTGATGGGGAACGACCATACGATCTGCATGGCATCGGAAGCGGGACAATTCGAGTTAAACGTCATGGGGCCGGTCATTGCGTTTAACCTGTTGCAGTCTTTACAGATCATGCAAAGGGCGCTCGATGTATTCAACCGATTTGCGCTGGAAGGCATGCAAGCGAACAAGGCGAAGTGCCAGTCCTATGTCGATCGGAGCTTCGGCATCGTGACGGCGCTTAATCCGCATCTCGGTTACGACGTGGCGGCGCAGCTTGTAAAAGAAGCGACGTCCACAGGGATGACGATTAAGGAATTGATATTGGAAAAAGGATTGCTTACGCAGGATGAGATGGACGAAATTCTCGATCCGATCCAGATGACGACGCCAGGTATCGCGGGGGAGCATTTGCTGAAGGATCAGCCATAATGATTCGATTACGGAAAAAAGGAGCTTTCCCTTAGGTTTAGGGAAAACTCCTTTTTGTGATGACGCGATTACCCTTGCAGCATGCGGGAGAATGACTCGCCCGTGAGCAGGTTGCCGACGTAGAACGCCCCGAATTCTCCGTAGCGGGCGCTTACTTCGTCGAAACGCATTTCATAGATCAGCTTCTTGAATTGCAGCGGATCGTCGGAGAACAGCGTTACGCCCCATTCCCAATCGTCGAAACCGACGGAACCGCAGATGATTTGCTTGACTTTGCCGGCATAGCCGCGACCGATCATGCCGTGGCTTCTCATCAGCGTTTTGCGCTCTTCCATCGGCAGCATGTACCAGTTGTCTTGCAGATCCCGTTTTTTGTTCATCGGGTAGAAGCAGATGTGCTTGCTTTTCGGCAAGATCGGCTTCAGGCGGGCGACGATTTCCGGTACTTGCATCGGATCTACGCCCGGCGTTCCCATATAGTTGCTCAGCTCCACGACGCTGACGTAAGAATAAGCTTTGCGAGTGAACCGGGCGAAGCTTGAGCGGTTAAACGCATTTTCGATCTCGTTCAATTCTTCAAGCGTTTCCCGAAGATGCATCACGATAAAATCTGCTTTCTGTCCGACGACCGAGTAGAAGGCAAAGCTGCCTTCTTTGCGGGCTTCTACCGCTTCCCATTCCGACAGCAGCTTCGACAATTCGTTAAGGGCTTCATCTTTCTCCGATTGCGTCGCGGCGTTCCAAGCTTGCCAGTCGATGCTGCGCAGATCATGCAGCGCATACCATCCATCCAACGTTTGAGCGGCTTCACTCATGGGTCATCTCTCCCTTGTCCATCGTTCTTCTCTTTTCCCATTGTAGCCCAAGCGGGAGGGGGGAGCAAACGATTCGCGGCGTTTCGACGGCGCAATCCGGCGCTTAATTCATTTTGTTCACATCTCATTCACACCCTGCTCGTTGACTGACGCCTGAGCAACTTGTAAACTAAAATCGTACGCTTTTGCGGATATGTTCGACTTGGAGGTTAACGGGATGATCGGTGGAGTTGTCGGAGGAGTTTTGTTCGGGATTATTGGCTCGCTGCTTTGTCTGGTGCTGTTTTTCGGCATCGGCTTTATATTGAACATGTTGATCAAGACGACATGGTTTCCGCTTTGGTTGTTCGTGATCGTCGTCATTCCGCTAGGCATTTGGCAATTGTGGCAAGACGATCTTAGTGTGACGGAGAATATCCAATCGCTGCTCGTGTCCGACACGATTCTGATCGTGGCCGGGGCCGTGGGTGCTTATTTAAGCGGATGGTCGATCCGGGCGCTTAGACGCGGCGGATACAAAATGTTCTAATGGCCGCCTTGCCGGATTGAAGTCAGGAGGAGACGCATGCTCCGATTATCAGAAGGTCTGAAAATGGCGAAATACGCGCTTGTGGGCGGACTGAACACAGGTGTGGATTTCGTCGTTTTTTGCGCGTTGGTCTACGGCTTCGGAACGGGCTCCGCATGGGCGCAAGCGATTTCTTATTTGGCCGGAGTGGCGAACAGCTACTTGCTGAACCGTTACTGGACATTCCGCGTGAAAGGAAAGCGAAGCGCGGCGGAAATCGTACGTTTTGCCGCCGTTAACGTTCTGTCATTCGCCTTTGCTACGGCCGTATTGCTTGGGTTGGAGTACTGGGGCACGGAGGCTGCCTTGGCGAAATTCGTGTCTATCGGTTGCTCGCTGGTCGTTAACTATGCAGGTTATCGCTTGTGGGTTTTTCGCGGGGAGGAACTGCAAAGCCAGAGGGCGGGATAATCACTTCAAAAGAGTAGTTGTCGTTAAGAGACTCCGAGTTCGCGAACAGGCGAGCGGGAGTCTTTTTTTACATCTCATCGAAAGATAGCTTTTATGCTACAATAGAACAATCATTAATCTATGAAAAGAGTTGTCGTTCCCGCGATGCGCGTGTCGAATTTGATGGAATTTACGGAAAACCACCGTTACTTTACGAGCCGGGATTTTGCTTTAAGCGGCATGGACCGCAAAGTGTTCGTTTCCCTCTATCAACCGATGGTGGGGGCGATTTCCGCTGCTTTCTATCATTTGCTCTATCATCAGGTGTCCGAAGACGGAATCGGAGCGACTTCGCCGGAGCCGCAGCGGAAGCTGTTCCTCGGTCTAGGCCTGGAGCTTAACGCGGCCGGGCGGCATACCGTGATCGACGCGGCTTCCCGTCTGGAGGCGGTCGGTCTGCTGCAAGTGTACCGCCATCACAACCCGGTAACGGAAGAATCGTTATACGAATACTTGTTATTGCGACCTCTCGATCCGGCTGAATTTTTCTCCAACTATCATCTGACTTTGCTATTAAGAGATAAGATCGGTCATAGCGCCTTGCTCGAAATTCGCGAAGGATTCACGCCGGAGCCTCCCGCTGAACTTGTCCGGTTCGTGAATCGGGAGGAGGCCACGGCGCATTTCTCCGACATTTTCCGAATCAGCCCAGGGATCGCGGATTCGGATCTTGAATCCGGATGGACGGAAAGCGCAGTTTCGAAGGAGCGCGCACCGGTTCAGCCGCAGGAAAGAATACGCCACAGCGATATGCTGCTGCGTTTTCCGCGCGGCTCCGTTAACCGAGGGTTCGTGGAACGGCTTAATCGGTCGCCCGAGGCGATGGCGCAATTGAACTATTTGGCCTATAAATTCGATTTGGAAGCTCCGGAAATTTGCCGTCTGCTCGACGAAGACGGAATCTTCCGGGAAGACGGCACGTTGTTATGGGACGAATTGCAGCAGCGCGCGAATCTGATGTATCGCCAGGATCGCAAGCGGGCGGAAGAACGGGACAGGTTCCTCGCGCGAACCGAAGGGCGAGCGGCGTCAGAGCCGACGGAGGCGGTTGCGCTCCCGACGGCGCATCTGTTGGACATTCCCGAACGGTTTAGGGAGAACGTGACCGTTGTTCAATATAACGAAATGCTTTGCAGAGAGCCCTATACTCGAATGTTGTCCCGATATTTTCCCGGAGAGGTGCCGGAGAACTTCGGCCGCGTGTTCGAACGCATCGACTTGAGTTACAAGCTTCCGGAGCCGGTAATCAACGTCCTGATCCATTATGTATTTTCGCTGGGCAGGGCCCAGAGGTTAACCCGATCGTTCGTCGATGCGATCGCGTCGAATATGCTTGCCAAAGGAATCGATTCGTTCGAGAAAGCCGTCCTTTATACGCGCGAGCAGGAGAAGCTCAACGCCGAGCTGGATCGCAAGCGCCGTGGCGAAGAGCCTGTACGCGGAAACGGTGCCGGTACATACGCTGGCGGTAAGGGTAAGACGGCCGGGCGCAAACCCGCGATGTCCGTGGTCAAGGATACGGGGCCGACTGAGGAAGTTACGCCGGAGGATCTGGAACGGATGCTTGCGCGTGCGCGCGAACTAAAAGGAAAATCGTAATCGGTATTCGAACTGTGAGGAGAGGAGGAACAAACGATGGAATCTTTAAGCGAATCGATAAGCCGTTTGCCATTCGGGCAAGCCGACAAATCGGCGGAAATCGCCGATCGCGTGCTCGGGGACCCGCTTGTCGCCAAGCTTCGCGAACGATACCCTGAACTGGACGAACGCGTGCTGCGGTTGAACATGAACCGACTGTACCAAATGACGACGGAATATCGCAATTGTCGGTCTTGCCCGGGGCTTGATGCTTGTCCGAACGACCTGCAAGGCCATTCGACGGGGATCAACTGCGAGCAGGTAAACGGCCGCTGGCAGATTCACGACTATAAGACCGCCTGTACCAAGTGGACGGCTTTCGAGCAGCAGGAACGCATTCGTCGCCGGGTCACGAGCCTGTACGTAGACGAGAAAGCGTTGGGCGAGCATTACGACGAAGAAGAGATGCTTCGCTTGGATCCGAACCGGGCCGTCGCGGTAGATCGGCTGCAGGAATACGTGCAGACGGCGATCAGGGAAGGCTTGCCGAAGCGCGGCTTGTATTTGCAGGGCGATTTCGGTACAGGCAAAACCTATATGGCTGGGTATTTGCTTCAGAAACTGGCGAAGGTGGGCTTTACAGGTGTCATCGTCTATATGCCGGAGTTCGTCGAAGATGCCAAAGCGTTGATGTTTGAGCCGCAGAAGTTAAAGGAAACGATCACGCTCATGAAGGATGCCGATCTGCTCGTATTCGACGACATCGGCGCGGAAAATTTGACCCCCTGGGTCAGAGACCATGTGCTCGGGGCGATATTGAACCATCGGATGAACCGCAAGCCGACTTTCTACACGTCCAATCACGATCTCGACGATCTGGAGAAGCATTTCAGCTTCACCCACAAAGAAGGCGAAGAAATGCACAAAGGCCAGCGACTCATGGACCGCGTCCGTCCGTTCGTGGATGTCGTTCACGTCCGCGGGCGCAACCACCGGGGTTCTCGGAACTGATAAGATGTAAACAACTCTCCAATGGAGGGTTGTTTTTTTGTTTAGAAGCCCTGTTGCGCGCGCACCAGTCTCTGAAGAGAAGGGGACTCGCCGGTATCGCCCAAACTAGCGGAAATGACAGCCCTTATTTGCCCGAATTTCCTCCGACAATAAATCTAACGGAATGGGCAGCCGTTATATGCTCGAATTAGGTATGATTCATGCTTTTAGAGCCCCAATAGGGTCTCCTATTTCCGTTAGGTTTTGAGTAACATCGCTGTCCGTAATATCGGCTCAGAAGGGTGAGCCATGCTCCTCGTCATTGCTGCTTTTTGCGACAATGGAGGAGTTCGTGAGGAGATGCGGCCCGCCATTGCTGCATTTTGCGACAATGGGAGGGTTCGTGAGGAGATGCGGCCCGCGATTGCTGCATTTTGCGACAATGGAGGAGTTCGTGAGCAGATGCGGCCCGCGATTGCTGCAATTTGCGACAATGGGAGAGTGCGTGAGCAGATGCGGCCCGCCATTGCTGCAATTTGCGACAATGGGAGAGTGCGTGAGCAGATGCGGCCCGCGATTGCTGCTTTTTGCGACAATGGGAGAGTTCGTGAGCAGATGTGGCCCGCCATTGCTGCAATTTGCGACAATGGGAGAGTGCGCGAGGAGATGTGGCCCACCATTGCTGCGTTTTGCGACAATGGGAGAGTTCGTGAGCAGATGTGGCCCGCCATTGCTGCATTTTGCGACAATGGGGGAGTGCGTGAGCAGATGCGGCCCGCCATTGCTGCAATTTGCGACAATGGGGGAGTTCGTGAGCAGATGTGGCCCACCATTGCTGCAATTTGCGACAATGGGGGAGTTCGTGAGCAGATGTGGCCCACCATTGCTGCATTTTGCGACAATGGGAGAGTGCGCGAGCAGATGTGGCCCGCCATTGCTGCAATTTGCGACAATGGGAGAGTTCGTGAGCAGATGTGGCCCACCATTGCTGCATTTTGCGACAATGGGAGGGTTCGTGAGCAGGCGTGGCCCGCCATTGCTGCATTTTGCGACAATGGGAGAGTTCGTGAGCAGGCGTGGCCCGCCAATGCTGCAATTTGCGACAATGGGAGGCGGTCCCACTGTGAATGAGTGCTGGCGAGGACTACTTTAAACATATATCAATTTTATTTATAACATCTTATTGACAATAAGCTAGGCCTGCTGATATGATTTCACCAATAACCTACTAAACAGGTAGGATATATAGTTTAAATTGGATTTGATGCTTTTGCACCATGTTGAACGCTAAGACTACAAAGCAACTAGAGGAACCACCGAATTGGCCAATCGGAGTTCCGCCTAAAGCAAAGACAGAATAGGGTAGGGTGGATGAACATGAAAACCATTAAAAATCTTCGCGTCGTCCTAATCGCGACATTATTGATTTCGGTTTTGTCGGCATGCGGCTCTAAAAACAACAACGAGCCATCCAAAGAAGCATCGCCAGGCGCGTCGGCGCCAAGCTCCGCATCCCAGAACGCTTCCCCCGGCAAGCCGAAAGATATCGAACTACTTAACGTTTCTTACGATCCAACTCGCGAGCTCTACGAAGAGTACAACAAAAGCTTCGCGGAATATTGGAAACAGAAAACCGGCGGCAAAATTACGATCAAACAATCTCACGGCGGTTCCGGTAAGCAGGCGCGGGCCGTTATCGATGGCCTAGAGGCCGATGTCGTCACTCTAGCGCTTGGATACGATATCGACCAAATTGCGGCAACCGGCGCGATCAAGGAGGATTGGCAGAAATCCTTCGACGACAATAGCACGCCGTACACGTCCACGATCGTATTTCTCGTTCGTAAAGGCAATCCGAAAGGCATTAAGGACTGGGACGATTTGATCAAAGACGGCATCCAGGTCATTACGCCGAATCCAAAGACGTCCGGAGGCGCCCGCTGGAATTACCTTGCGGCATGGGGATATGCAACCAAGACGCTCGGATATGACGAAGCGCAGACGCTCGATTTCCTCAAGAAGCTGTTCAAGAACGTCCCTGTGCTCGACACGGGTGCGCGCGGTTCTACGACGACGTTCGTGGAGAAAGGAATCGGCGACGTTCTGCTCGCATGGGAGAACGAAGCTTATCTGGCGCTTAAGGAGTTCGGCGACGAATATGAGATTGTCACGCCTTCGCTCAGCATTCTAGCCGAGCCTCCCGTTGCTATCGTTGACAAGAACGTCGACAAGAAAGGGACTCGGGAAGCGGCGGAAGAATACTTGAAATATTTGTACACCGAGGAAGGGCAGGAAATCGCGGCGAAGAACTTCTACCGCCCGCGCCTTCAATCGGTTGCCGACAAATACAAAGACCAGTTCGGAACGCTGAATCTGCTGACGATCGATCAAGACTTCGGAGGCTGGAAAGAAGCGCAAACGAAACATTTCGCCGACGGCGGGACGTTCGATCAAATCTATACGCCGGGATCCTAACCAAGGGCCGGCAAGAGAGGTTATGGCGGCCACATGACATTCCTTCGCAAGAAAGACCGGGTACTGCCGGGATTGCCGATCACGCTGGGATTTACCGTTCTGTATTTAAGCCTGATCGTATTGATTCCATTGGTGGCTCTGGCGATCAAGTCCGCGGAGCTATCCCCCGCGGAATGGTGGAACACGGTGACCAATCCGCGGGTCGTGGCGTCGTATAAATTAAGCTTGCTGACCGCGTTCTACGCGGGACTGGTGAATCTGGTTTTCGGTTTGCTGCTGGCATGGGTGCTTGTTCGATACAAGTTCCCGGGGAAAAGGATCGTCGACGGCCTGATCGATTTGCCGTTCGCCCTTCCGACGGCCGTCGCGGGCATCGCCCTAACGACAATCTATGCGCCGAAGGGGTGGGTCGGCTCCTTGTTGCAGCCGCTAGGCATTAAAGTCGCTTATTCGCCGCTAGGTATTACAATCGCGCTTATCTTCATCGGAATTCCTTTCGTGGTCAGGACGGTGCAGCCCGTGCTGCAGGATATGGAAACCGATATGGAGGAAGCCGCCGCCACGTTGGGAGCTTATAGGGCGAGAACGTTCTTCAGGATCGTTTTGCCGGAATTGATTCCTCCGCTGCTGACCGGCTTTGCGCTCGCCTTCGCCCGCGGCATCGGGGAATACGGCTCGGTCGTCTTCATCTCCGGTAACATGCCGATGAAGACGGAAATCGCGCCGCTTCTCATCATTACGAAGCTTGAGCAATTTCAATATGCCCAAGCGGCCGCGGTGGCGGTTGTCCTGCTCCTGATCTCGTTTGGACTTCTGCTATTGATCAACATCTTGCAAAGGTGGAGCAATCGCCGCCTGCGCACCGCCAAAGGAGGCTGACGGGAATGGGTGGTATCGTTACGAATCCCCGAGCGGGGAAAAGCAAGCCCATACGTCCGCATCTGACCGAGCCGCGGGTCGTGAGATATGTTCTGATCGGCATCGCGCTGCTGTTTCTCGGGTTGATCGTGATCCTTCCAATGGCGGCGGTGATCGCGGAGGCGTTCCGCAAAGGCTGGGATGCTTACGTATCTGCTTTATCCAATAAGGACGCGATGTCCGCGCTCAAATTGACGCTGCTGACGGCGCTGATCGCCGTACCGCTCAATACCCTTTTCGGCGTGGCGGCGGCGTGGGCGGTAACGAAGTTTTCTTTTCGCGGCAAAAACCTGCTCGTTACGCTGATTGATTTGCCTTTTGCCGTTTCTCCGGTTGTCAGCGGCTTGATCTACGTACTGTTGTTCGGCGCGCAAGGGTTTCTGGGACCGTGGCTGAGCGATCATAATATCCATATTATTTTCGCAACTCCGGGGATCGTGCTCGCGACGATGTTCGTCACGTTTCCGTTCGTGGCAAGAGAATTGATCCCGCTGATGGAGGCGCAGGGCGTTCAGGACGAAGAAGCGGCGGTTAGCTTGGGGGCCAGAGGTTGGCGGGTATTCTTCAAAGTTACGCTGCCGAATATCAAGTGGGGACTGCTGTACGGCATGATTCTGTGCAACGCGCGGGCGATGGGAGAGTTCGGAGCCGTATCCGTCGTTTCCGGCCATATCCGCGGCGAAACGAATACGTTGCCGCTTCATATCGAGATTCTGTATAACGAGTACCAGTTCAGCGCGGCATTCGCCGTTGCGTCCATGCTTATGCTGCTCGCCGTCGTCACGCTTATCGTGAAATCCATTCTGGAAAGCCGAATGAGTCGAGAGGAACATTAGACGATTCGAACATCGGTACGCAAACGGAGGAACCAAAGATGGCCAAACCTGTAGAATTAGACGATCGCTGGCTGGGCAGAATTGCCGAGCAAGTGAATGGATTGGAATACGGCGAAGTAAACATCATCATTCATGATGGAAGAATCGTGCAGATCGAGCGCAAGGAACGCAAGCGCTACGACGACGTCGCGCGATTGCCGAGGAAGGAACCGCAGAAACATCTTTAACCGGTTCCCCGTACGAAAAAGGAGAAAGAGAGGGCCAACGCCCTCTCTTTCTCCTTTTGTCGAACGTCATTAGGAAATAATAAATTTAACGACAACCGCCGCTGTAAATACAACGAACATGAAGCCGAACATCACTCCGAAGCCGACGGCCGTATCGGAAAAATCGTCGCGCGGCTCTTCGTTGATGTGCTGGCGGGGATCTCTAACATTTTCCATGGATGGAAGCCTCCTGACACATTCACTCACTATCATTACTTACAGAGGAAGTTCGAAAAGTCCAATTTTGATCACGAAGTGATTCAAGGAGCGGAATCGGCATCGAATCTTGAATTCAGCCGGGCCTTCCGGTGCTCACGTAGGTTTCTCCTACGCTCCGCTCCTCACACCCTAAGCTTCATCCAACCTTCTCGGTGCTGAAAACCGAACTTTTCGAACACATATATCACTAGTATACCCAACATCGCTTTTTGTTGTAAAGTATTCCCGAAACGGAGAGGTGACAAGTTTGCGACAACGGATCGACAGGGTGTGCTACAATGGAAGAACGAGTGTTCTGCCCTTTTCGGGTTAGGTAAAAAGGAGGCGCCATTGATGGACATCCCGAATTCTTCGGCAAGCCGGGACAAAGCGATGGAAAAAATACGCCATAAGCTGGCGCTGCTCCCGGATCAGCCGGGCTGCTATTTAATGAAGAACGACGAAGGAAAAATCATCTACGTCGGCAAAGCCAAGGTGCTCAAAAATCGCGTGCGTTCGTATTTCACGGGCAGCCACGACGGCAAAACGCAAAAGCTTGTCTCGGAAATCCGGGACTTCGAATATATCGTGACCGCCAGCAACACGGAATCGCTCATTCTCGAATGCAACTTGATCAAGGAGCATTTTCCCCGTTACAACGTGCTGCTGAAGGACGATAAATCGTTCCCCTATTTGAAGATCACGCACGAAAAACATCCCAAGTTGGAAGTGACGCGGAGGGTCATCAAGGACAAGGGCAAATATTTCGGGCCATATCCGAACGCGTTCGCCGCGCAGGAAACGAAGAAACTCCTGGATAGGATGTACCCGCTGCGCAAATGCAATACGCTCCCGGACAAAGTATGCCTGTACTATCATATGGGCCAATGCGTCGCGCCTTGCGAATATCCGGTCGAGCAGTCGACCTATGACGAGATGGTCGGAGAAATCTCGCGGTTTCTTAATGGCGGCCATACAGAAATCAAAAAAGAATTGAAACGCAAAATGGAGCAGGCGGCTGAAGAGCTGCAGTTCGAGCGGGCGAAGGAGTATCGCGATCAGATCGTGGCGATCGAAGCGCTCATGGAGAAGCAGACGATCAATATGGCCGACGCGATGGACCGCGACGTCTTCGGCTATGCCGTGGACAAAGGCTGGATGTGCGTGCAGATTCTGTATATGCGCCAAGGCAAAATGAACCAGCGCCATATGTCCGTATTTCCTTATTACGGAGAGCCGTACGACGATTTTCTTAGCTACGTGACCCAGTACTACAGCGATAACCCCGCATTGCCCAGGGAGGTTCTGCTGCCGTCGTCGCCCGAGGAAGAAGCGAAGCAGCCAAAAGTCGTGTACCAACCGATACGGGAACGGGTTGCGGAAGCTAAGGAAACATACGGAGAAGACGCAGAGCACGATCATCCAGAGGAGGGCGAGGAGGCGGAGGTTGGCGAATCGTTGCGGCGCTGGCTGAAAATCAAGGTGGCGATTCCACGCAGAGGATCGAAGCGCCAGCTCGTCGCGATGGCAAGCGACAATTCCCGCGTCGCGCTCGAGGAGAAATTCCGGCTCATCGAACGGGACGAGTCGCGTACGAATAAAGCGGCGGACGGACTGGCGAATTGGATCGGAATCCCGAGCGCCAACCGCATCGAAGCGTTCGACAACTCGAACATTCAGGGCGCATCCCCGGTCTCGGCGATGGTCGTGTTCACGAACGGAAAACCGGACAAAAAAGAATACCGCAAATATAACGTAAAAACGGTCCAAGGACCGGATGACTACGAATCGATGCGGGAAGTCGTGCGTCGCCGTTACGAGCGGGTGCTGAAGGAAGGGCTGACATTGCCCGATCTGATCGTCGTCGACGGCGGCAAAGGTCATATCGCCTCGGTGCTGGACGTGCTCGTGAACGAGCTAGGCCTTGACGTTCCGGTATGCGGACTGGCCAAAGATGACAAGCACCGAACGGCGCAGCTGCTCGTGGGTGATCCTCCGGAAGTCGTTCCGCTGCCTCGCGACAGCCAGGAATTTTATTTGCTGCAGCGCATTCAGGACGAGGTGCACCGCTTCGCGATTACGTTCCACCGCGAGAAGCGGGCGAAATCGATGGTTGCCTCCCGTCTCGATGCGATTCCGGGTATAGGAGAAAAGCGGCGCAAGCAGTTGCTTAGTCACTTCGGCTCGCTTAAGGCGATTAAGGAAGCGACGGTCGAAGATTTCAAGGCAGTGTCGATCGGAGAGGCATTGGCCAAGCGAATACTCGAGGAACTGAACGCAGAATAACCATCACAACAAGAACGGACAGCGTAGCAACCGCCAGATCGTACTGGCGGTTTTTTTTTGCGGACAAGCCAAGACCTTAGTCTAACCCCGACTGGACGAAAGACAGTTCGAGAACCCGACGAGAAGCGATGGGAGCCGGGGCGGCGGGAGGATACAATGAATTCAACGCGGAAAACGGCGAATACGTTGGCAAGGGTGGGTTTACGATGGGCAATCAACCTATGGCTAGGCAAACGATCTGGCTCATGTGGGAAAATGCGATCGGAAGGATCATAGGCATGACGAGCGAATATACGTTAGAAGCCGGGATGTGCAAGGTGCTGGTCAAGAAGCATTCCGGGGACGACATCGTATGCGAGGACGGAACCCGGATTCGTAAAGGGGACCGCGTCGGCGAGTTGCATCTGAATAACCGGATGGTGTTGGAGCTGACTCGTCAAGCTGGCCCGAACCGGGCCGCGCTTCGGACGGCTCGTCTTGCCCGCGATTCCCTTCAGAGGATTTCGGAAGAATGGGAGAAACGGCCGGAGATGGCCGAGATGAAAGCATTGGTGGGGGTAACCCTGCTTCATCGGGGGCTGACCCATGGACTTGGCTTCGAGCAGATGCGCCTTCCGTCGAGAAGGTTCGAGTGGTTGTGTTCCTTCTACTTAAAATTGCTGCTTAGATTTATGCATCCCGACGGCTTGGAACGGATCGGGCGGAACAAGGAAAAGCTGACTCCGCTTTTGCTCGTCTGCTCGCGCGACAACTTAAGAAACCGATTCATCTTTAGAAAACCTTCAGAAAGTTCTCGGGATGTTCCTTATTCTTCTTGTTTATGATGTGTTCATCAACCAATCAAGGAGTGTGGAACCATGATGAACATAGACGAAATGGCGGCAACCGAAACGTCCAAAAGCAGTCGTTACGAAGTCTACAAGCCGTTGCTAGGTCTGCTGGCCGTTCCGGTAATCAACCTCATATACGTGCTGCAGAATCGGCCGTGGGGCAACGTCTATTCGCTAGTCACGGAGGTCGATCGCAATCTGCCCTTCCTACCTGAATTCGCAGTGCCGTACATGCTTTGGTACCCGTTTTTGTTTCTTGTTTTTTTTCTGATCTTGCGCAAAGATAAACGCGAGTATTACCAAACATTGATTGCCATGTGTTGCGGAATTCTTCTATCTAATTTGGTTTATCTGGTTTTTCAAACGATGGTACCCAGGCCCGAGGTTCCTTCGACCGGTTTTTTCAACGGACTTGTAAATTATCTATACAGCCATGACGAGCCGTACAACTGCTTTCCGAGCGTTCATGTACTCACCAGCACGCTTATGGTTTTGGGTTCCCGCTCGCTCGGTTGGAAGCTGAGAATCCCGATCGTGTTGTTCGCGTCGAGCATTATCGCATCTACGCTCTTTATTAAGCAACACGTCATCGCGGACTTGCTTGCGGCGATGCTGCTGGCGAAATTCGTGTTCTGGGCTGCGGACAAACTGATAGCCGCGAATGACGCAAGACTGGCCGGAAAAGCGATGGAGGCCCGTTATGCGAATCATGAGCGATGAAGCCCGAATGTTCCTTCGCAAGTTCGTCCGCCGGCCGAAACAGATCGGCAGCGCAGTGCCGAGCTCGCGATTTCTCGCGGAGAGCATGAGCGCCCCGATTCCGTGGCATTCCGTTCGCGCGATCGCCGAGCTAGGGGCCGGAACGGGTGCCGTTACCCGGGAAATAACGCGCCGCGCGTTGCCCGGGACGAAAATTTATTTATTCGAAAAAGACTCGAAAATGCGCAAGCAGCTAATGCTGAATCACCCTGGCTGCAAAGTAGCGGCGAATGCCGCTAACATGGCCGCGATTCTCGAGCAGCATGGCGAACCCGGGTTAGATTGCATCGTAAGCTGCCTCCCGTTCTATAACTTCCCCCAAACGGTACGCGACGCCATTATGGATCAAGTGCGGATGTCGCTGAAACCCGGCGGCCTATTCATCGCCTTCCAATATTCCCTTCAGATGAAGAAGCGACTTTCGTGCATGTTCAAGATCGAAAGGATCAAATTCGTTCCATTAAACTTTCCTCCCGCTTTCGTCTACGTGTGCCGGAAAGAGGCGGAACGGGGCAAAGGGCTCCATTGCTCCAATTTATCATGGAACAATAGGAGGTCCCGGTTTAGAATGGGAAGGAGAAGAAAACCGGATAGGGAGCGAGATCGCCAATGAACAAGCCAACCGTCTTGATCGTCGACGACGATTCCGAGATCCGCGACGTCATTCACGTCTATCTTCGCAACGACGGGTTTCGCGTTCTCGAAGCGGACAACGGTTACGCGGCTTTGGAATTGCTGCGGACCGAGCGCGTGCAGCTCGTCGTGCTGGACGTCATGATGCCGGACATGAACGGAATTCAAGCCTGCATGAAAATCCGTGAAATATCCGACGTGCCGATTATTATGCTATCCGCCAAACAAGAAGAGATCGATAAAATCACGGGGCTGTCGACGGGAGCGGACGATTACGTGGCTAAGCCTTTCAGCCCGCTGGAATTGATGGCGCGTGTGAAAGCCCAGCTCCGTAGGTTCGGTTCGACCGCCAAAGAGGATAACGAGTCCGTCATTTATGTGAACGATTTGACTGTCGATATTGCTAAGCATCGAGTCACGGTGAAGGAGAAGGAAGTCGCGCTCACGCCTCTGGAATTCGCAATTCTCGAACTGCTGGCCCGCCATAAGGGGCAAGTCTTTCATGCAGACCAAATTTACGAGAAGGTGTGGAAGGAGCCGAGCGGTTATTCGGAAAACACGGTGATGGTCCATATCCGCAACATTCGTGAAAAAATCGAGGATCATCCCCGTGAGCCCCGTTATATCAAGACGGTATGGGGGGTTGGCTACAAAATTGAAAAGTGAGCTGCTCGCGGTCGTATCCGGACGCAAAAGCATTCGGTTCCAAATGATCTGGACGTTCGTCGCCAGTTTTCTGACGAGCTCCGTCGCGTCCATCTTAATTCCCAGGGGCTTTATTTTTGAAATTCCGATATCGGTCATCGCGTTCGTCGCGACTTTCGGGTTGTCTTTTGCCGCTTATACCCGCCATACGATCAAATATATGCAGAAAATAACCGAAGGCTTAACGGCCATATCAGAAGGGCAACTGAATTATCGGTTGCCTTCTGTCCGTTCGGACGAGCTCGGGACGATCGCCCGGCATATCAACGCCATGGCCGAGAAGCTGGAAAGCTCTATCGAGAAGGAACGACAGGCGGAGAAGTTGAAAATGGAGCTGATCACGGGCGTTTCCCACGATCTGAGAACACCGCTTACAAGCATTATCGGTTACTTGGAACTGCTTAAGGAGAAAGCGTACAGAGACGACGAGGAAGTCGAACGTTTTATAGCGAACACGCATCATAAAGCCCGCCAGTTGAAGTCTCTGATCGACGAGTTGTTCGAGTATACGAGATTGTCGCAAGGCGAAGCGAAGCTAGAGACGGAGACGGTCGATCTGCGAGCCATGCTGAACCAGATGTTATCCGAACTGGAGCCTCTAGCCAATGATCAACTGATTGAGCTTGATTCGGAGCTGCCGGACGCCCCGCTATTTATGACCATCGATCCCGAGAAAACAAGGAGAGCGGTGGACAACTTGCTCATGAACGCTTTGAAGCATTCGGTCAAACCCGGGACGGTTCGGGTATCGCTTGTTTCCGATGACGGCCGGGTATCGATCGTGGTGGAGAACGAGGGAGAACCGATCTCGAAGGAACAGGAAGCGCGTTTGTTCGACCGGTTTTACAAGGCGGACGAATCCAGAACGAATAAAGACCCGCAAGCAGGCACGGGTCTTGGTCTGGCGATCACTCGGGGCATCGCTGAGCTTCACGGTGGACAGGCGACGCTTCGGCATTCGGAAGGACGATTCAGCTTCGCATTCGTAGTGCCCCATGAAGCCGCCAAATAATGATACCGACGATTCCCGGCAATATAAAGCTGAATACGCCGCCGGCGAAGTCGCCGGGAAGACCGTCGAACATCATCTGAATGCCCATCAGGATCGCATCGAGCGTGACGTGGGCGAAGATGACGGTCATGATGCCGAAGCGCAGCATAAACCAGCCGAACAGGAAGGACATCAGCACGAGCTCGATCAGCCGGGTGTATACCGGATAAACCGCGTAGCCGACATGGCCTAACGCCCACATTAGGCCCGGAGGGACGATCGCAAATGTCGTCAATACGATAGCCGTCCGCCCGGACGGTTCCTTCCCGGTGATTTTACGGGCGATACCGACGAACCATTTGCGGAATAACCCGATGCCGAACAACCGGCTTTGCAGTTCCTCCGATATGCCCGCGCACCAGGCCAGCAGAGGCAGCAATAACGGAAAACTCATGTTGTACATCGACTGCGTCGCGTCTGAAGCGGAGAAAGAACCTAACGATTTCTCCAGCGCGAGTAAAATCAACGATTGCGCGCCAAGCAAAATAAAGGCGAGGAAATATCCTTCCCTCATGCTCCTCAGAACCGCGGCTCCGTACCCGGCCTCTTTCCAGCGCGGCCAAAGCGCACGCCCCATGGATTTCCACAATCCGTCGCCGCCTACCGCGGAGAAGTAAGTCAGAAGAGCCATCGCGGCGTAAGTAACCAGACTGACGACTAGATTGACGTTGTCCCCGATGTTGACTCCCGAGTCCCATGTTCCCGCCCGAAGTCCCGGAATCATGTTAAAAGTCAAACCGGCGTACAAAACGAAAAACGCGACCGACAGGAATATCCCTCGCCGGAAAGAAGTGTGGCCGCTATGAGTGCCCGCGTAAATGATGGCGAGGATGAACAGGATGATCTGCGGCAGAATAAACCCGAATACGGAAAGATTAGCCGCCCATCGTTCTTGGGTTTTCATATACCCCATAAAATCGGCAGGCAGGTTCACCCCGTAAGTGACCGCCCCTCCTTGCCACGTTGGAAAAGAAGAAGAAGCCTTATCAAGCGAGGCGGGGAGGAGGACGCGAAGTCGCAGCTCGGCTTCTCCGACCGACTCCTGGCGGGAAGCATATTCGAATCCTTTGGCGGACGTTATACCTGTCCACTCCCATTGCTTCGTATCGATTCCCCGCGTGGCCGCATACTCTAGGGCAAGTTTCGCCAGCTCTTCGGAGTTGCCTGATGGGCCAGCGGTTGCCGTGCTGGACGCGGCGATGTGCTGCCATGCGACAAGCTTTCCATTCTCCATATTCAGGGAGAGCGCCAATGCGCCCTTAATCCCTCGTATAAACAACTCGACGACATATACATCGGTCGGCGCCGCCTCGGACCACTTTTTATCGTAATCATTCGTCAGTTCGTATTTCGCGAAATAACCGGTCGTTTTGCTGTCCGAGATATGGGTGACCGTCGTTTTGTCGATGTCCTCGGCCCGGATTCCGAATTTCTCCGCGACTGTCGCGATCGCCGTATTTTCCGCTTCCGATCGGGTCATGACATGCTGCACGTTGGCCGTGAACAGTTGTCCCGTTACGGGAAAAACTTGAATGATGAGAAAGAAGACGAGTCCGAGCGCTGCGGTCCAAATCCAACGTTTATCCAACGGGGTCGTTATATCGTTCAAATAACATCTCTCCTTAGGCATTAAAAGCTCAGGTAAACGCATACAGTGGGTTCGCACGTTGGCTGCTTCAAATTTTCATTAAGTATCTCGCATTTTCGGCGAAAATGAAAGCAAAACAGACGATAATGACTGTAAACAGGGCAATGTTGGCGAAAGCCGTTCGTAAAATCGGCCAAACGGTCCGGTTTGCTTTCTTTCTGGTGTTGTCCGCCCATAACGGAAAGACTATAATGCGATGGTACGTCTTTTATTTGATGATGTCAGCCGAATTTCTTAGCGAAGAAAATGGGGGAACCAACGATCGCCTTGTACAAGTACAATTGTATTCGGTGATCCCGGGGTGAATTCCAATTGCCGTAAATGGCGATGGATAGGGCGGCCTGTTCGAGCCCGAATCCGACAGCTAACCTCGTAGGCTGCTTGCGAACAGGACTTCGTGTGCGAAAATCGGGCACTGGGGTTCCAGTGCTTTTTTTGTTGCATAAATTCGGTATAGCGAAAACGGGTTCGAGGTGGTTTAAGTGTTCAGCAAAGCGATCCGATGGTTCGGCGCATCCCCGCCAAGAATATTATTGCTTGGTTTCTCGTTTATCATTTTTGTCGGGGCCCTGTTGTTGGAATTGCCTATAGCTTCAACCAACGGGGAATCGACGCCATTCATCGATGCTTTGTTTACTTCGACCTCGGCGACTTGCGTGACAGGGCTTACGGTGTTCGATACGGGCTCCTATTATTCCGTATTCGGACACTGGGTGATTTTGCTGCTCGTTCAAACCGGAGGCATCGGCTTCATGACGATGGCGACGTTGTTCGCGCTCATCTTAAGAAGAAGAATCTCGCTTAGAGAAAGGCTGATTTTGCAGGAGTCGCTGAATCAAGGCAGCATCGAGGGTCTGGTCAGGCTCGTGCGCAAAGTCATTTTCTATGCTTTAGCGATCGAAACGGTCGGCGCTTTACTGTACACGGTCAGATTCATGATCGATATGCCGTTCGGCCGCGCGGTGTACCAGGGCGTCTTTCATTCGATATCGATTTTTAACAACGCGGGCTTCGATCTGTCGGGAGATGCCGCCAGCTTCGCCAAATACTCCACGGATTTATATCTCAATATCGTATCGATGGGCCTGATTATATTCGGTGGTTTCGGTTTTATCGTATTGGCTGACTTGTTCGAAATCAAAAGCAAAAAGAAATTATCGCTTCACACGAAAGTCGTGCTTAGCGTTTCGGCCGCTCTGATTCTCGTAGGCGCGATCGTCATCTTTATTTTCGAGTTCACCAATACCCGTTCGATCGGAGACTCCGGTTTCGGACATAAACTGCTCGTATCGTTCTTTCAATCGGTAACGTCCAGATCCGGGGGCGTCTCTACGGTGGATATCGCCGAACTCCGTCAAGCGACCCAGTTTTTCTTGATCATTCTGATGTTTATCGGAGCTTCCCCGGGCTCTACGGGCGGAGGGATCAAGACGACGACGTTCGCCGTTCTGGTCGGCGCGGTGCTGGCCATGATCCGGGGCAAAGAAGACGTCGTGTTGTTTCGGTTGCGGCTGGCCCAAGAACGCGTCTATAAGGCCGTAACGGTTACGCTGTTCTGTATCGGACTCGTCATGCTGGGCACGATGATACTCGCCACGACGGAGAATGCGGCCTTCTTGAAAATATTGTTCGAAGTAACCTCTGCTTTCGGAACGGTCGGATTGTCCATGGGACTTACGGAGAATTTAACCTCAGCGGGAAAACTGACGATTATTTTCATGATGTTCGTCGGCCGATTGGGTCCGTTGACGTTAACTTATGCATTGGGGCCTAAAGCGGGTCGCCCGCTCTATCGCCATGCGGAAGGCAAAATCATTATCGGATGATGGAGTGAACGCCGATGCTTCGTAAATGGGGCCGATCGATTGTCGCATCTCCGCCGCGGATTCTCGTGCTGGGCTTTGCCGCGATTATTTTGTCCGGAGCGGGTTTGTTGATGCTGCCGTTTTCCCACGTTCAGGAGGAGACTCCCCGATTTATCGATACGTTGTTCACGGCGACCTCGGCTACATGCGTAACCGGACTGGTCGTGGTCGATACCGGCACGTACTGGACGACGGCGGGACAACTGATCATTATAGCGATGATCCAGATCGGCGGGCTCGGGTTCATGACGATGGCCACGTTGTTCGCGCTTATGCTAAAGCGGCGGATTTCTTTACGAGAAAGATTGGTCCTGCAGGAAGCTTTTAATCAAACCAGCATCGAAGGCATTATCAGGTTGGTACGCAAGGTAGTCGTTTATGCGTTATCGATCGAGCTTGCGGGGGCGATCCTGTTCTCGATCCGCTTCATGTTCGATATGCCCGCGGGCAAAGCGATATACAAGGGCGTTTTCCATGCCGTCTCGTTTTTTAACAATGCGGGTTTTGACACCATGGGGAATTACCGCAGCTTGACCGACTACGTTGGGGATCCGCTTGTCAATATCGTGACGATGCTGTTAATCATATTAGGCGGTCTCGGGTTCGTCGTTCTTTCCGATCTGGTCGAGATCCGCAAGCCGGGCCGTAAGCTGTCGCTTCATTCGAAAGTCGTGCTCAGCATGTCCGGTTTCTTGATTTTATTCGGAGCCGTTATCATTTTCATATTCGAATACACGAATACGAACACGTTCGCTTCTCTGCCGTTCGGTGAAAAGGTGCTCGCGGCGTTCACGCAGTCCGTGTCGCCGAGAACCGCCGGAGTTAACTCGGTCGATCTGGCGGGACTTAGGCAATCGACGCAATTTTTTATCGTCATTTTGATGTTTATCGGGGCGTCTCCGGGTTCGACGGGCGGAGGAATCAAAACGACGACGTTCACAGCTCTGATCGGAGCTATGATCGCCATGATCCGCGGCAAGGAAGACGTCGTTCTTTTCAGATACAGACTCGCTCAGGAACGGGTGTACAAAGCGTTGACGATTACGTTATTCGCTTTCGGTCTAGTCATGATCGCTTCGATGATTTTATCGACAACGGAGGATCACCGTTTCCTGATGATTCTGTTCGAAGTGACGTCGGCTTTCGGAACGGTCGGGCTATCGATCGGGTTAACCGCTAAGCTAACGCTCGCCGGCAAAATCATCATTATTCTGATGATGTTTATCGGACGGCTCGGTCCGCTGACATTGTCATATGCGCTAGGTCCAAGAAAAGGACGGGTGCTGTATCGCCATGCTGAAGGTAAAATCATAATCGGGTAGAGGACGGAGAAAGATGAAATTCAATCAATTCGTGATCATCGGGCTTGGCAGGTTCGGTTCCAGCTTGGGCCGGGAATTAATCAATCTGGGATACGAGGTGCTTGGCGTCGACCGGGACGAAGAGAAGGTGCAGGAGCTTTCGAACATACTGACCCATGCGGTCGTGGCCGACGCGACGGAGGAAGAGGTGCTGAGATCCGTCGGAGCGCGCAACTTCGATTGCGGCGTCGTCGCGATCGGCGACGATATCCAAGCCAGCATACTGGCGACGATCCTGCTGAAGGAGCTTGGCGTTAAAAAAGTCGTCGCGAAGGCGGTATCCGATCTGCACGGACGGGTGCTCGAGAGGATGGGCGTCGATCGGATCATCTATCCGGAGCGGGATATGGGCGTGCGCGTCGCGCATCAGCTCGTGTCTCCGAACCTGCTCGATTATATCGAACTGTCCAAAAATTATACGATCGCGGAGCTCGCGGTTCCGAATTGCTGGTCGGGGAAATCGCTCGAAGACGTAAATCCGCGCGGGAGATTCGGCTGCAGCATCGTGGCGATCAATAAGCCGAAGGGCATGATTATCGCGCCGATGGCCGAAGACGTGCTTGCCCAAGACGACGTGATGGTCGTTATCGGTACGAATGATCAGATCGAGCAATTTCAGCAATCGATTACCGGGGCATGAATGAAAACGAACCCGTTCGCTCAGGATAATATAGGAAGACGAGCGTACTGGGGAGGAATGGAAGATGACGAGATCGCGTCCGGGAAAAGCGGTGATAGCGCTCATAGGCGCTGTCACCTTTTTGACGTTAGGGGGAAGTTGTTACGCGGCCAATGCCGTTGGCGAAGCACGGGCCAAGCCTTCCGGCGTCAGTTGGTCCGATCTGGAACGCCGCTACGACGGCGTGTTCGTACTGTCCGCTTCGCGGGAAACCCGCAAGGTCGCTTTGACGTTCGACGACGTCCCGGATCCGCGTTACACGCCCAAGGTGCTTGACGTGCTGAAGGAAAAAAAGGTAAGAGCGACATTTTTCGTCGTAGGCACAAGGACAAGCAAACATCCCGCTCTCGTCCGGCGCATTCATCGGGAGAACCACGCGATCGGCAATCACTCCTACAACCATCCCAACTTTTCCAAGCTGCCTATCGCTAAAGTCCAGGAGCAGATTTACCGGGCGGAAAGAACGATTAGCGAGGTCGTCGGTTTTAAGCCGAGGCTCGTTCGCCCTCCTTACGGAGAGATCGTGGCCAGACAGCTTGAGTGGGCTAAAAAACGGGGCTACACGGTCGTGAATTGGGATGTGGATTCGTCGGATTGGCGGCAGCTGAACGCGGATCAAGTGTTTCGCAACGTCACCCGTTCCGTGCGTCCGGGGTCGGTCGTGCTCATGCACGCCGGGGGCGGAAATGGCCAGAATCTGTCGGGGACCGTACAGGCGCTTCCGAGAATTATCGATTGGCTGCGCGAGCACGATTACGAGCCGGTCACTTTAACGGAACTGCTGGAGATTCCGGAAGGAAGAAACGGAACGTAAGAAAGAGGCTGATCGGGCATCGTTAAATGCCTGATCAGCCTCTCTCGCTCATGGAGTCGCGAAATTAGTTCAGAATATAAACTTTAACGCTCTGGATGCCGAAATCGGAAACGAATTTAGCCGAGCCCGGGACGAAGATATCGATCCGGTTGCCTTTGATCGCGCTTCCGGCGTCGGAAGCGGTGGCGACGAAACCGCCCGTTGGCAAGCCGGAGAAGTCGTATCCGGTTACGTAAAGCTTCGTTCCGAAAGGAATGACGTTCGGATCGACCGCGATCGTGCCCAGTTTCAACGGGTTGCCGAAGTAGTCGACAGCGCCCCACTTGCCGTTCTCCTCTGGAGCCGCGGAATAGGCGGTAGCCGTAATGTTCAGCACTTTGGAATATGACAGCGTCTTGCCGGACGCCGTAGCGACGGCCTGGATCGGCTTGGCCGATGCGGCCGCGTTCATGGTCAATTTATTCGAAGCGGAAGCTTCGCCCGGAATCGTGAGCTTCAGTCCCGCGTAGATGTTCAGCGGGTTGATGTTGGGATTGGCGTCCATTAGCTTCTGAAGCGGGATGTTCATTTGTTGCGACAGCTTCCAGAATGTATCGGAATCTTTGGCCGTGTAAGTCGTTGCGGCATGGGCGGTAAGTCCCGGAAGCAGGATAGCGGCTCCTAATACGAGCGCAGCGGAGCGCGTGCCCAGCTTGGTCCAACGGTTTTTCATCTGTTTGATTTCCTCCTGAACTTGGCCGGCGAGGTTAGCTGTCGGGTTCGAGCCGGGAGATCGGCTCTGCGCGTCGCTGCGGTTCACCCCTAGTACATTCCGCGAATCGTTGCTTGGGATATGTACTTATTTTATTGTCCCCCGCACCTGGATCAGGTTTTGGCCGGTATAAGTAGTTGAAGCTTGCCGTAACGCATGGCGCCCGGCTGCTTGTTTCAAGTTATCATAGCCGGTAGGGAGATAAAACCGGTAAGAACAGGAAGGAAACCGATTCTTAGAATGATTAAGATTCTTTACGGCGGCTTGACCCGCGTTCGAAATAAGCGGCCGTTTCTTCTATTAAATAGCGGGTAGAAGGAGCGAGCCAGGCCGGATCACCGTGAATAAGAGACGTCGTACGCTTAGTCTCCTCAAGCTCTTTGATGCGCACGACGAACAAATCGTTGTCGATTAGGATTTGCTCCCGCAGGTAAGATTTAGGAAGCAAAGTGCCTGCCCGGCAAGCGGACAACAACCGGATGATTGCCTCGAACGAGTCGATTTCCATTCGGACGTCCGGTTTCAAGTTATATTTTTTTAATATTTCGTCGGTTAACGTCCGATACCAGGTGCCGGGAGCGAATAAAATCATCGGCAAGCCGTTGAGATCGGTCATCTCTAAATGCGTTCTTTCCAAAATAATATGGGTTCTCGGGAGAACAAGCATAAGATGATCGTCGAACAAGGGTAAACTGGTAATAGCAAGATCGGCAATCGCCGACGATGCGACGATGCCAAAATCGACTTTCCGATCCTTGACGAGTTCGGCGATTTCGTGGGACTTGCCGGTAATCGCTTTAATCTCGAGATTGGGATGCTTCTCGGTCATCGCCGTAATCAGACCGGGCAGCGTCGTCTGAAGGGTCGTCAAGCTCGCCCCGATGGTGGCGATGTGCGCTTCGGACGATTTGTACGCATTCAGTTTCTTCAAATAACTCGCATGAAAACGCCGCAGCTCCAATGCGAATTCATAAGTGACTTGACCTGCAGCGGTCAGCTCCAATCTTTTGCCGATTCTTCGGAACAGATCCACTTCAAGCTCCGCTTCCAGCCGGGCAAGTCGCCGGGACAGGGCGGGCTGCGACAGGTTTAGTCTTTCCGCGGCTTTGTTCAGGCTGGTTTGCTCCACGATGGTGGCGAACAACCGCATATCTTCGAGCATAGGAATGGCTCCTTCTCTTATGCAAGATAGTTATAAGTTGTAATATGAAATAAGCAGTTCCATTATAAGCGAAAATAGAGTAACCTTAAAAGCGGTGACAAAATGGTGACGTCTGCCAATGCATAAGCAAGGGGCGTCAGACGAGTCAAAGCACGGTTGCGAAAGGAGATCAAACACAGACATGAAAGGTAATTCTTATTTACCGCGAAAGCTTCATTCGCTGCTTGGCGTCATCCCTCTCGGCTTGTTTATCGTCGAGCACGCGTTGACGAACTACTCCGCATACGAAGGCGGGAAGGAGGGCTTTTCGAAGAGCATCGATTCTTTGAATAGCATGCCTCTTATTTTCTGGCTGGAACTGTTCGTGATCTGGCTGCCTATTTTATTCCACGGAGTATATGGGCTCTACATCGCTTATCAATCGAACATGAACACCGGCAGATTCAGCTACGGACGCAACTGGGCGTTCACATGGCAACGCATTACGGGGGTTATTACGTTTATCTTCGTCGCATGGCACTTCTACGAAACGCGGTTCCAGATTACGCTCGGGAACGTTGCTCACGAAGATTTGGGTTCGCACATGAACGGCATCGTGAGCAATCCGATCGCCTTCACGGCATATATCATCGGGGTTGTCGCTGCGATGTTCCACTTCGCAAACGGACTATGGGCATTCCTCGTAAGCTGGGGCATTACGATCGGCCCGCGCGCACAAAAAGTGTCCTCCAGAGTGTGCATGGTTCTCTTCGTTATCCTGACGGCTCTGTTCTTGCTGTCGCTGTTCGCGTTCCGCAGCGACGAGTTCGCTTCGGCCGCGGCGTCGGCGCTTAGTTCGGTTTCGATAGGTTAAAGGGAGGAGAAACATACACATGGCTACTCAAAAAGTAATTGTCGTCGGCGGCGGCCTGGCCGGTCTGATGGCGACGATCAAAGCGGCGGAAGCAGGCGTGCGCGTCGATCTGTTCTCGCTCGTTCCGGTAAAAAGATCTCACTCCGTTTGCGCCCAAGGCGGCATCAACGGAGCTGTTAATACAAAAGGCGAAGGCGACTCCCCATGGGAGCACTTCGACGACACGGTATATGGCGGCGACTTCCTGGCGAACCAGCCTCCGGTTAAAGCGATGTGCGAGGCGGCGCCTGGCATCATCCACTTGATGGACCGGATGGGCGTTATGTTCAGCCGTACGCCGGAAGGTTTGCTCGATTTCCGCCGTTTCGGCGGAACGCAATACCACCGCACGGCGTTTGCGGGCGCAACGACGGGGCAGCAGCTTCTGTACGCGCTGGACGAGCAAGTGCGTCGCTGGGAAGTGGCCGGACTCGTGCAGAAGTACGAGCATTGGGAATTTACCGGAGCGGTACTGGACGACGACGGCGTTTGCCGCGGAATTTCCGCGCAGGACCTGCGCACGATGGAATCGGTCACGTTCCGTGGAGACGCCGTCATTCTGGCGACGGGCGGACCTGGCATTGTTTTCGGCAAAACGACGAACTCCGTCATCAATACGGGAACCGCGGCTAGCGCGGTTTATCAGCAAGGCGTTTATTACGCGAACGGCGAGTTCATCCAGATTCACCCTACGGCGATTCCGGGCGACGACAAGAACCGTTTGATGAGCGAATCCGCGCGCGGCGAAGGCGGCCGTATCTGGACGTACAAAGACGGGAAGCCTTGGTACTTCCTCGAAGAGAAGTATCCGGCGTACGGAAACCTGGTACCGCGGGATATCGCGACGCGCGAAATTTTCGACGTGTGCGTAAACCAAAAGCTCGGTATCGACGGAGAGAACAAAGTTTATCTTGATCTGTCGCATAAAGATCCGAAGGAACTGGACGTCAAACTCGGCGGAATCATCGAGATTTACGAGAAGTTCACGGGAGACGATCCGCGCAAGATTCCGATGCAGATCTTCCCGGCGGTTCACTACTCGATGGGCGGCCTGTGGGTCGACTACAATCAAATGACGAACATTCCGGGGCTGTTCGCTTGCGGAGAGTGCGATTACCAATATCACGGCGCGAACCGTCTCGGCGCGAACTCGTTGCTGTCGGCGATCTACGGCGGCATGATCACAGGACCGAAGGCGATCGAGTACGTCAAAGGCTTGAAGAAAACGTCGGAAGACATTGCGGAGAGCGTATACGAGCGCGAGCGCAACAAGCAAGCGAGCAAGTACGACGCGATCACGAAATTGGACGGCAACGAGAATGCGTACGTGCTGGCCAAAGAGCTGGGCGAATGGATGACGAACAACATGACCGTCGTTCGTTACAACAAAAAGCTCGAAGAAACGATCGGCAAGATCAAAGAGTTGAAACAGCGTTACAAAAATATCAATATCAACGATACGACGAAGTGGAACAACTCGGGCGCGGCTTATACTCGGCAACTGTGGAACATGCTCGAGCTGGCCGAAGCGATGACTGCGGGTGCGTTGCTGCGTAACGAAAGCCGCGGCGCTCACTACAAGCCGGAATTCCCGGAACGCGACGACGACAACTTCCTGAAAACGACGAAAGCGAAGTTCACGGCGGAAGGTCCGGAAATTTCGTACGAAGACGTCGACGTATCGCTGATCGCGCCGCGGAAGCGCGACTATTCCACCAACAAGAAGAAGGAGGGCTAATCCATGGCGGAAGCAACTACTGCAACGGCAACGGGACGTAAGGTCAAGTTTATCATCACACGGCGCGAGCGTCCGGATGCCTCCCCATTCACGGAGGAATTCGAGGTTCCGTACCGTCCGAACATGAACGTCATCAGCGCGCTGATGGAAATTCAGCGCAACCCGGTCAATGCCAAAGGAGAGAAAACGGTACCCGTTTGCTGGGAATCGAACTGTCTGGAGGAAGTGTGCGGCGCTTGTTCGATGGTCATCAACGGCAAGCCGCGCCAAGCGTGCAGCGCGCTCATCGACAAGCTTGAGCAGCCGATTCGCTTGGAGCCAATGGCGACGTTCCCGGTCGTGCGCGACCTTGTCATCAACCGCGAGCGGATGTTCAACGCGCTCAAGAAAGTCAAAGCGTGGATTCCGATCGACGGCACGTACGATCTCGGACCCGGCCCGCGTATGGCCGAGTCCAAGCGCCAATGGGCATATGAGCTGTCCAAGTGTATGACGTGCGGCGTTTGCCTCGAAGCTTGCCCGAACGTCAACGATCGAAACAGCTTTATCGGCCCGGCTCCGATCTCGCAAGTGCGTCTGTTCAACGCCCATCCGACGGGCGAAATGAATGCGCACGAGCGTCTCGACGCGCTGATGGAGGAAGGCGGCATCGAAGGCTGCGGCAACTCGCAAAACTGCGTGCGCTCCTGCCCGAAAGGCATCCCGCTCACCACTTCCATCGCCGCTATGAACAGAGACACGACCAAACATCTGTTCAAGCGTTGGCTGAACGCTTGAGTTTAGATTTGCCGCCGGACGGGGGATTCCCTCGTCCGGTTTTTTGTTGCTTGCGCAGGCGTCGCCTGCGACTCAGGAACCCATAACCGCATAAAGTAACTCTAGTACCCTCCGTATAAGTCGATTCCCGCCGCATAAAGTAAATCCAGTACCCTCCGTATTAGTCGCACCCCCGCTAACCGGCAGTTCCAGTAACATTAGACATCCCTGCAATCCTCACAGTAACCCTCCGTATTAGTCGCACCTCCCGCCAACCGGCAGTTCCAGTAACATTAGACATCCCTGCAATGCCTCCCAGTAACCCTCCGTATAGTCGCACCCCTGCTAACCGGCAGTTCCAAGTAACATTAGACATCCCTGCAATGCCTCCCAGTAACCCAAATGCGAAGTTTCGTGAGGTGCTGTGAAATTAGTTGCAGTAAGTACAATTAATTTAGGGTAGATCGCACAGAGAATTGGTTTAATTGCAAATATGCATCTAATTCATCGATTACGGCGGGGGAGTCGCGAATTCTCCTCGATTAGTTGTATGAAATACAACTATATAAAATTTTCGGACATTATTGATTGAATTAGTTGTACAAAATACAATTAGTCCGGGTGACGGACGGGTTAAACCCAGGTATTTAAGTACCCTCCGTATTAGTCGCACCCCTGCTAACCGGCAGTTCCAGACATTAGACATCCCTGCAACGCCTCTCAGTAACTCGAATGAGAAGATTCGTGAGGTGCCGTGAAATTAGTTGCAGTATGTACAATTAATTTAAGGTAGACCGCACAGAAAATTAGTTTAATTGCAAATATGCAACTAATTCATCAATTTTGGCTGGGGAGTCGCGAATTCTCCTCGATTAGTTGTATGAAATACAACTAAATAAAATTTTCGGACATTATAGATCGAATTAGTTGTACAAAATACAATTAGTCCGGGTGACGGGTGACGGGTGACGGGTGACGGGTGACGGGTGACGGGTGACGGGTGACGGGTGACGGGTGACGGGTGACGGGTGACGGGTGACGGGTGACGGGTGACGGGTGACGGGTGACGGGTTAAACCAGGTATTTATATGCTCCATCGGTCAATCGATATAGCACGCCGCGTTCTCCTTGGCCTTTCGGGAGAGGGCGTATCCAACCATTGCTGGTCAGATTGTCGAGCGCTTTTTTCGCGGTTCTGTAATTGATCCGAAGGGAACGCGAGACGTCAATCGGCCGAATGGAACCCGCAAGCGCGAAGGCGAGCCGGATGATTTCTTTGTCGATCGGATTGGGGATTCCAGCCGGCGTCTCCGAAGGATGAAATTGGCTTATGAATAACTTCAGCAGCATGATACCGATATCGGGTTTGTTAGCGATGGTATCGTATGAAAAGGAAATGACGCGATACCCGATTCCTTGGAGGAAAACCTCTCGATTCGTTTCGTTGTCGTATCCCGCCCGATCCATGTCGCGAACATGCTTGGAGAATCCTTTGATTTCGAATAGAAGCACAAAGCGCCAGGGCGTTCGCCAAGCGAAGTCCGCATAGTAGGGGCGGCCGCGCCAGTCCATGATCTCGTACTCGGGATGCAAATCGTCGAAGTTGCCTATCCCTCCTAAAGAAGCGGACAAAAAAACGTCCTTATCCGCCAAGCGGATAAGGACGTTCTTCGTCTCTATAAGCCTATTATAGCCGTGGGACCAATAAAAGAATAGCGGTTATCTCACCCTAACAAGGTAGGTTACAAAACGGTTGCGGCTCTGCTGTTCGTCGGGCAAGGTGGAGGAGACCATGAGACGGTCTCCCGAAGGATTCCAGCGCACCGGATCGGCGATAAATTTGACGTCCAGAGCCAGCGTCGCGGACAAGCCGGTAGACGTATCGGCGACGTAGACGCCGCGAGCTGTGCCGTTCGAAGTAATACCGGCATAGGCGAGCTTGGTTCCATCCGGAGACCAGGCGATGCCGAAAATTTGGGAATCTTGCGCGACGGTGTATAGAACTTTGCCCTCTAGATCTGTGATGAGGAGTTCGGCTTCGCCGCTTTTGATCCTTCGAACGATCGCAAGCCGCTGCTTATCAGGTGAAGGCGTCATCCATACGGCGTTGTCGAGCAAGAGAGACTGTTCTTTCAAGTCGGAGGAAACGGCAAAGAGAGAGCCCTTCAGCGTTGTGTAATAGATGCTGCCGTCAAAGATGGCCAGATTGCTGGGAAACATCGTTCGGGCGTCATACAATTGGCGCGGTTTTCCGTCATCCGTCCGAAGCTCGTGTATCGTCCCTTTGATCGTCGAGTACAAGATCGAATCGTTATCGATCCAACTGCCGTTGTCCAGCGTGATCTCGTCTTCGTCGGTAAACGTCGTCGTCATCCCGGACGATAAATCCATCAAATGTCCTTTGCCCGTGTTGCTCTGCAAGGAAAAGGTTTTGTAATAGATTTTGTTTTTATCCGGGCTGGCTTGGGCGAATCCCTGGTTCTCGCCGCTGGGAAGAAGCGGAACGTCGGTTCCGGTCGAGAGCGCATGAATGTATATATTGTGCGGATACCAGACGCCGCCATCCGCATGCGCGGGTTTCATCTCACGGTTCTCGCGGTCGACGAGAATTCTATCGTCGCTTAGCCAGTCCATTCCGCGGACATCGTTCAAACGGATTATCGCGTTCATTTCCTCTTTTTCGTATGAAGTTTTCTCGGGATTGTTCAATAGGGTTATCGTTTTGCCTTCAACCTGCAATTCTTCGCGATTCGAATTCCATTGCTGCTTGCATCCCGCGAGAAGTAGGAGAGAAGAGAGCATGATTGCCGCAGCCCGTATATGCGATCTCATTCAGATTCCTCCTTATCGGGAAACACGCGGAATAATGGAAAGGTCAAACGAAATGCGGCTCCTTGTGGTGAATCGATCAGTTCCACGGTACCGCCTTGCTTTTCGGCCAATTGCTTCACAAGCGCAAGACCAAGCCCGGTTCCCCCGCTTTGGCGCGAACGGTCTTTATTAACCGTATAGAAAGGCTCGAATATTTTGTTTCGGGATTCGCGCGGAATTCCAATACCCGTATCGGCGATCGTCACGACGGCTTGATGGCTTTCCACGCTGTCGGAGACGATTACTTGTCCGCCCTTTACGTTGTATTTGATGCCGTTGTCGAGAAGGTTCACGAAAATATGGACAAGGCTCTCGCGATCAGCCCATATAGACGCTTCCGTTAATTGCGGAACGATCTCGACATCGAACCGCTCCGCCTTCGCCTTCATTCTGTTAATCAAGTCGAGCAGCAGCTCTTGCAGATCGACTTTCTGCGGGAGATATTCGAATTCGTATTTCTGCAATTCGGCAAGCCTAAGCACTTTCTCGACCATGTCCGTTAGGCGATCGCTCTCAAGCCGGATGTGATGAAAGGCGTCCTTCCGCAAGCCGGCATCTTCGGGATAAAGCTCCATCAGCTCGGAATAAGCTTTGATGGAAGTAAGCGGCGTCTTGAATTCATGGCTGATATTGCCGATGAACTGCTTTTGCTGCCTCTCAAGGCGCTGGAGCTTAACGACGGCACGACGGAGCTTGCGCTCTTCTTTTTTCATCGCGGCCATATTTTTTTGAATTTCGGAGCTCATATAATAAATGCCTTGGCTAAGACGCCCGAGTTCATCCATTCTTCTTAGCGGCGACTTCGGCAGAAAACGGCCGCGCCGAATTTGCTCGGCGGCCTGATTAAGCGCAACGATCGCCGAAGTCGCGCGCCTGAAGTATAAGTACCCCAGAATAAAACTGACGACGAGCACGGCGGCTCCCGTATAGAGGAACAAGTTCGTAATCGTGCGGTAAAAACGAATATCGTTCGTTAAAGGATACTGGAACTGGATAACGCCCATCTGTTTTCCCGGCCCTTGAAGAGGGGCTAGATAGAACAGCGAAAGCCCTTCCCGCTGATAGGCGATCTTCCCTTCGAGGGCGAAGGCCAACGTACCGTTCACTTCGTATGATGGGACGGCCGACGGAATGGAATCTCCGACTTTCTTGCCGGCATTGTCGTACAGAACGACGTGCAGGCCGGAATAAACTGCCAAATCCATTGCGAATTGCTGGCCACGAGCGCTAAGGAAACGCTGCGCATCGACGGGGGGCGAGGTCATGTAAGCTTGCTTGACGCTCAGATTAGCGATCCTCGATTGCTGAATAAGCTCCTTCTCCATTCGCGTCTGCTGCTGATCTTGAATCCCTCTGAGCACGAATAGGCTCAGTACGAAGACGGTGAGAGACAGGAGAGCGGCAAGAAAAAGACTGAATTTGATTTTGATGCTAAGCGAACTCATGCCTCGCTCCCGGACGCCTTGTAGCCGACGCCGAATACGGTTTGGAGCAGACGTTGGCCGGAGTCTCCCAGCTTTTTGCGCAAACGCTGAATATGGATGTCGACCGTTCTCGTTCCCGCCGCGTACTCGAGACCCCAGACCGCGTCAAGAAGCTCGTCGCGGGTATATACTCTATCCGGGTGGGAGAGAAGGAGAGCGAGCAGATCGAATTCCTTGGGCGTCAGCTCGATCGGTTCGTCGTCCGCGAGCACCGTTCTTAATTTCAGATGGACCGCAATGCGGCCAACGCGGAGCGTGTCGGGCTCGAGCTCCTTTTTCTCCAGGCGGCGAAGCAGCGCCTTCACGCGTGCGATAAGCTCCCGAAGATCGAAAGGTTTTGTCATGTAATCGTCGGCGCCCAGCTCCAGGCCGACGATTTTGTCTACGATATCGTTCTTGACGGTAAGCAGAATAATGCCCATATCGGATCTGTCAACGAGACTGCGGCATACCTCGTAGCCCGTCAGCTTCGGCATCATGACGTCAAGCACGATGACATGGGGACGAAAGCTGAGGGCTTTATCCAAAGCGGCTTGTCCGTCGAATACGGTTTCGACCTCGTAGCCTTCCTTGCGGAAGGCGTAGGAGATCGGGTTCGCGATGCCGGGTTCGTCGTCGGCAACGAGGATACGTTTGTTCATTGGCTCTCCTGTCCGCTTCGATTAAGCTTTCCGATTGATGGAAGAGGCAATATCGTCGAAATATTCTTCAAGCGTTACGTTCTTCTTAGTAATGTCCTTAGCAACCTCTTTTCCTACATAGCGTACATGCCACGGTTCATACGAATATCCCGTTACCGTTTCTTTACCCTTCATAAAACGAATGATAAACCCGTGATCAGCCGCATGCTTGGCCAGCCACTTGCCTTCCTTCGTTTTTCCGAAGCTTTCCTCGAGACCGTATCCGACGCTTGCGCTTGAGACGTCCATCGCAAGGCCCGTCTGATGCTCGCTCTGTCCGGGCCGTGCGCTGGTGCGATTGGCGACCTCTTCTCCTTTGGTGTTGGCGTTATTCTCGAAAATTGATTTTTGTGTGGCGTAGGAGCGATATCCGGAGACGGCCTTTAGCTCGATGCCGTCTTTCTCGGCGGCCTTAAATAACTTTTCCAGCGCTGCGGCCGCTTCTTTGCGCATCTTTTTCTTCGGAGAATTTCCCGAAAAAGAGAAAGCGACATCAGGGACGACAAGGTCCCGAGGCTCGTAATTCGCTGGCAGGTTGCGTTTTTTGTTGACAAGCACGTACAGGCTTGACGTATTGGTCACGACGGGAAGCCCGTCTTTATTTTTCTCGATCGTAAGATTAGGCAAGCTGTCGGCCAGTAACGCGGCAATCGCCGGTTTGGTTGCGCCGGAACCCGCGTTATCGACTGGTTTGGTCGGCGGCGATGTTTCCACGGGATTGGTTTCTATCGGATCGGGCGTCGAGGGATCATCGGTAGGCGGGAGCGAGATGCTCGGTATGGCTGTCTCGGTTTCGCCGGAAGGCGAAGCTAGCGGCGTGGCATTGCTGGGGATATGGGTCTGCCTGTACCAGATTCCGCCGGCGATCGCGACTCCGAGAACGATAATTACGGTGCTTTTTTTCATCTTTCTCTCTCCTCAGAATTTCGGTTCTGAGTGAAAGATTAATAGAAAGATGTTTCCGCGTTATATCGACATGTTTCGAAGTTGTAAACTTAACTAGACTTAAGTCTAGCGAAGAACCGTTCGACAGCCAAGGGATCAGTTCCGGAATTTCCCATATGATAGAGGAGTCGATAAGAGATCGGGGAGAAAAAGATGATAAACAACAGTAAACAGGCTATTGCCGTCTGGAAAGTTTTTATTGGAAGCCTGCCGCGGGGGATCGCGACATTCGTCATTGCGATAGCGGGGTTAAGCGTAGGGCTTTCGCTTGCCATCTTCTTTATCGGACTGCCCATTCTGGCCGGGATGCTCATTGTTTGCGAACGGCTGCTGGGGGTGGAAATCCGACTCCTGAAGAATTGGGAAAATCCTGCGAATGAGTCGAAGGACGAGCCGTTCCGCATATCGGAGATTCGACACGATCAGAGGCTTAAAGGTTGGCGAGGATGGATGGAGGTGCTCGGCAATCCACAATATTATCGCAGCTTGGCATACGGTATAGGGCAATTCCCCGTGTCGATCCTTGCGTTCGTTATGGCGATCATCATTCCCGCTACCGGTTTTGGACTCATGCTGTCACCAGCCGCGGAATGGGTCAGCACCCATATGTTCGCGTTCGATTTATTCGAAAAGGACATGTTCATGAACGGGTTGTTCCCGGATTGGACGAGTCAGCAAAGGGCATGGTTTAATACCGGGTTAGGCGTGATTCTGGTAGCGGCGACTCCGTTCCTATTGAGAAAACTGGGCGGCTTATACTCGGCTTGGATTCATTGGATATCGGGGCAGAGAGCATAACAAAAAGCGGACCGTTTCGGTCCGCTTTCGTTACATCCAATTCTCGCCCCAGTTTTGAATAGATTGGATGACTTCTTCAAGGCTGTGGCCTTTCTCGGTTAATTCATATTCAATGCGCACCGGCATTTCCGGATAAACCGTACGAGTCAGGATCCCGGCAGCTTCAAGTTCCTTCATGCGATCCGTCAGCATTTTATCGCTCATATCGGGAATTTGCTCTTTAATATCCTTAAAGCGCTTTGGACCTCCGAGAAGCACTCGGATAATAAGCCCGGTCCATTTCTTGCCCAACAACTCGGCGGCTGATTCGTACTTGGGGCACATTTTGGAATAGTCCATACCGATTCCCCCTTTAACGTTATATTAACATATCCACTACAGAAAAGTAAGTAAAAATGAAGTCGGGGATCGAACTGCCGTAATTTGGTTCTTTGTTACACAAATGAAATATATCTGTGATCTTCCTGTCGCAGAGACAGGTTATCATAATGAACAAGACCCCCTTTTTTCATATGTTAGAAGCCTGCCAACGGTGGCAGGCTTCCTTTTTTTATCAATCAGACAGGATAAGTTTTGAATGTCCCTTTTACCTATCTGATTGCTCGATACAAACGTATACCGCCGTCAAAGGACGGCGAAGCCGTTTTACTTGGAACGAGCTTACAGATCCACAAGCACTTTGCGTTTCTGGCGGAAAAATACCCAGCGGCGAAACCCGATCTCGCGAAGCCGATTCCGAACAAGCTCCCATTCGTCTCCGACGCGCCCCGGAAGATGAGCGTCCGATCCGAAAGTGACGTCCGCTCCGAAGTGAAGAGCGCGTTCCAGAATCGCGTCGGAAGGATACCAGCCTCCGCAATCCTTCGTCTTGCCGCTCGTGTTGATCTCGATGGACAGATCGTTCGCGGCAACCGCTTTAAGCGCCTCGTCGATCTCGGCTTCCGCGCCGGCGATATCTGCGAACCCTGGATAATATCCCTTCATCGCGTCGATATGCCCGAGCACTTGGAATAACCCGCTATTCGCCGATTGTCGAATCAACTCGTAATAGTGCTTTTTCTCGTCGAGCTGTGCGGCTTCTCCTTTGTCTTTCCACCGGTTGCGGTTAAAGATGCTTACCCCTCTCGTTTGATGCACGGATCCGATAATGTAATCAAACGGATAGGGTTCGTATGATGCCCTATACAATTCGAGCTGGTCGGGATAGAAATCGGACTCCACGCCGAGAAGAACCTCGATTCGATCCTTATATTCTTCCTTCAGGCGGAGCACTTCCGCCACGTAATTCGGAAATTCGCTTCTGGCCATCGCGATTCCGGGGCTTGGGTGATCTTTTTCATGGGCAAAATAAGGCGAGTGGTCGGAGATGCCGATCACGTGCAGCCCGGCGCGAATCGCCGATTCGATATAATCCTTGATGTTATCCGATGCGTGTCCGCATCTGTCGTGATGAGTGTGCAGATCGAATTTCATGGGAATCTCTCCTTGCGGTCTCTTTATTCGCTTCCGATAAACTGATCTTCCGGCATGCCCTTCAAGTCGTTCAGGAATTGGCGCATCGCGCTGTTTACGTACCGGCTGGACTTGGTCATGACGCCAACGGGGTGGCTGACGGCCAATTCTTCGACGGGAATCATTTTCAGCGTTCCGCGGCGTACTTCCTCCGCTACGGACAGCTTGGATACGACGGCGGCGCCCAAATTGAGCTCGACCATGCGCTTGACTTCTTCGCTGCTTCCAAGCTCCATGACGATGTGAGGCTCGACGCCGTTCTCGCGAAAAACTTGTTCCGCAAATCGACGCCCGAGCGTGTCCGGAGACAAGAGGATCAGAGGGACGTCTTTCAGCATGCTGATCGTAATTCTATTGGCGCTTGCTAACGGATGTTTGGGGGAGATGACGAGTTCGAACGTATCGTAGTACAGCACGGAAGTTTCCACATGGGGGCTTCTATCGGTCAAGTAGCCGATGCCGACGTCGACCGTTCCGTTCTCAACGCTGGATAATACTTGAGCCGAGGACATGGAGAGAATGCTCGTTTTAATCAAAGGAAACTGGTTTTGAAAATAGGATAACACCCGGGGCAAAATCTGAATCGCGATCGAGGTCGTCGTCCCGAGGATAATATGCCCCTGCGGCACCTGGTTCAAATCCGACAGCTTCTGTTTCAGTTGCTCTACGATCTCCAGAATTTGTTCGGCGTGCTCCAGGAACACCTGTCCCCGATCCGTCAATGTCACGGGATGGTTGCGATCGACTAATATGGCCTTGAATTCTTCTTCGAGACTTTTGATTTGCGCGGATACTGCGGGCTGTGTTAAGTTGAGCATTTCGCCGGCTTTGCGAAAACTCAACGTCTTGGATATCGTAACTAACGTCTCCAGTTGGCTAATGTTCACCTATTCGCCTCCTTGAGTATTGAATTAATTTATCAGCGCCACGTATAGATATAAAAAGGATTTGTCGTTACTTCCATTATAGGGGATTATTTTTCTCATCGCAAAGGGTTTACTTTTACTCAAATTTGAGTATAATCTCAATGTGTACTCAAATTTGAGTATTCAAGAGACTGGAGAATTTGGGGAGGAAACGAATTCCTAATGGATGTTAAGAAAAGCAATACGAAGCTGGTTGTCGCGGGGCTTTTGCTAGGTCTGTTCATGGCCGCGCTGGACCAGACGATCGTCTCAACGGCGATGACGACAATCATCAAGAAGCTGGGTGGGCTTGAGAGCTTTGTTTGGGTGTATTCCGCCTATATGATCGCGATGGTCGTATCGACGCCTATCTTCGGTAAATTATCCGATATGTACGGACGGAAAAGATTTTTCCTGATGGGCCTGATTTTGTTCCTGGGCGGTTCGATTCTGTGCGGTACCGCGCAGAATATGGATCAATTGATCATTTACCGGGCAATTCAGGGGATCGGCGGAGGCGCTTTGATGCCGATCGTCTTTACAATCATTTTCGACTTGTTCCCGGCCGAGAAGCGCGGCAAAATGATGGGGCTGTTCGGTGCCGTTTTCGGCATTTCCAGCGTGTTCGGTCCGATCATGGGTGGCGCGATTACGGATCACTTAAGCTGGCGATGGATCTTCTACATTAACGTTCCGATCGGACTGTTGTCCATTTTCTTCATCACGAAGGCGTACCACGAATCTAAAATCTCTCGTAAACAAGTGATCGACTGGGCGGGAGCGATTCTGCTCACGGGCGCGATTCTGTGCCTCATGTTCGGGCTCGAGCTTGGCGGCACGGACGGCTGGGCGTGGGATTCGACGAAGACGATCTCCTTGTTCGTAGGCTCTGCTGTTTTATTGGCTTTATTCCTATGGGCGGAAAGCGTCGCGAAAGATCCGATCATCAAGCTTGACCTGTTTAAGAAACGGCTGTTCACGAGCAGCATGGCGATCAGCCTTCTGTACGGGGGAGTGATGATCGCGGGAGCGACGTACATTCCGATCTTCATTCAAGGTGTCTTCCACAAGACAGCGACGGAAACGAGCACGGTGCTGACGCCGATGATGCTCGGCGTCGTACTTAGCAGCCAGATCGGAGGCCGGATCGCGACTCGTTTCAGGTATCGCGACGTCATGCTCGTCTCCGCGCTTACGCTGCTTGTCGGAACCAGTCTGCTCGGCTTCGCGATGGATACGGAAACGAGCCGTCTGATGATTACTTTGTTTATGGTCGTCGTCGGGTTGGGGATGGGCGTATCTTTCTCGCTGTTGAATATATCAACGCTGAACTCCGTTCCTCCGCAATACAAAGGCTCCGCCTCGTCGCTAATTACTTTCTTCAGGACGATCGGCTCCGCGCTTGGTGTTACCGTATTCGGAACATTGCAGAAGCATGATTTTCAACAAGGCGTGCAGCAACTTCCGAACATGAACCCGGAGCTGGCCGAGCATATCAAGGGCGGTCAAGCGCTGCTCGATCCTGACATGCAGGCGAAAATCGGTCTGTCTCCGGAGATCGTAAACGGGCTTCTGGGAAAATTGGCGGACTCCATTATCTATATTTTCCAATGGTCCGTTATTCTACCGGCGCTTGCTCTTGTGTTCGTACTGCTCATGGGGCGTGCGCGCATGGAAAAGACCGCTCCTGGTCAACAAGGAACTCCGGGCCAGCAAGATGGGCAAGGATCGAAGGCGGAAGCGGCAGGCAAACCGGAACCTTCGTATAATCGGAGCTAGAGCGTATGTCCATTCGTTTGATCATTCTCGGCTTGCTTACGGAGTGCAACCGACATCCTTACGAGATCAGGCAAGCGGTCAAGGCGAGAAACTGGCATATGACTTTTCGGATAAAGGACGGATCTCTATATTACGCAGTGGATCAGATGAGGGAAGAAGGCTTGATCGAAGTCGCCGAGACGATCCACGTTCAAGGAGACAACCGTCCGGACAAACTCGTATACAGGATCACGGAGAAGGGAAGGAGCGCGCTGCTGGATTTGATCTACGGCGAGCTCGGCCAGGAATTTTATCCGCAGCACCCGATGTTCGCTTCGCTTCCGTTCGTTCGTTATGCCGATAATCGGCTGATGGAGCCGATTATCGCGAAGCGGCTGGAGGCGTGCGAAGAAAGAATTAAGCATGTGAGCCGGGTGTTGGAGATCAAAGGGGAATGGCTGCCGCGTGGAGCCGTGCGCATGATTCAAGGGATGCTGCGCTTCAGCGAAACGGAGCGCGATTGGCTGCGTGAGCTGCTTGAAGACGCCAGAACGGGGATGTTGACCGACAATGGCGACGTGCCCGACCAACATCCCAATTAAATGAGGCGCAGAAACCCGGAACGCGAGACGGAGGAATACCGTCCCTGTCGTTCCGGGTTTTCTAACGGGTTAACGCTGTATTAAATCTAGTTAAAGCGATAAGTTTCTAAAGGAAAAGAAACGGTCCTTGTCGAAAGTAACCGTCAAACCGCGCTGAATAGCGAGAAAGGCGACTTCCTCATGGACGACAAGAAAAAAATCAATGCCTGGGTGATGTACGATTGGGCGAATTCGACGTTCGCGACGACGATTATGGCGGCCGTCATGCCAATCTATTTCATCAAGGTCGCGGGCGGAACGGACGGCAGCTGGAGTTTTACGCAGACGGCGGCAGCGATCATTGTCGCGCTTCTATCCCCGTTGCTTGGAGCGATCGCGGATCATACGGGCCGGAAAATGGCGTTTCTGAGGGTGTTCAGCCTAATCGGAGCGTTTGCCAGCGTTGCCATGGCGTTCATCGGTCCGGGGGATATGTGGCTGGCTTCCGTGCTGGTCGTCATCGGAATGATCGGGTTCGGCACGGGCAATACGTTCTATGACGCGTTACTGAACGATGTGTCTTCTCCGGCTCAGAGAGAAAGGGTAAGCGCGAGGGGATACGCGTTGGGGTATTTGGGCGGCGGAGTGCTGCTGGCGATCAACTTGGGACTGATTCTCGGCTGGGAGTCGATAGGTCTGCCGGACAGCACCGCGGCGTCGCAAATCTCTTTCGTCATGGTGGGCGTCTGGTGGGTCGTGTTCTCTTTGCCGTTATTCCGGAATTTGAAGGATCCTAAGCGGGCGCAAGAAGACAAAGGAACGGCCGCCGCTCATCTGAGATCGGGAATGAAGCGGCTCAAGACGACGTTCTCCCAGATCAAGAAATATCCGGAGCTGCTGAAGTTCATGCTTGCGTACTGGTTTTTCTTCGATGGAATCAATACGATCATTGTAATGGCCGCCAGCTATGGTACGACCATCGGCATCGAAGATAACCATCTGATCGCCGCGCTTCTCATTACGCAGTTCGTAGGTTTCCCGGCTTCTCTGCTATTCGGCAAGCTGGCAGATCGCCTCGGAAGCAAGCGGATGCTGTACAATTCGCTTATCATCTATCTGATCATCGTGGTATTGGGTTATTTCATGACAAGCGCGCTTCACTTTTACTTGCTTGCCATAATGGTCGGACTGGTGCAAGGAGGCTCGCAGGCGACGTCCCGGGCCATATTCAGCAAGATGATCCCCCCAGGGCGTACCGCGGAATTTAACGGGTTTCTGAGCTTTACGAGCCGGTTTTTCTCTTTTGGCGGACCGCTCGTGTTCGGGCTCGTGAAGCTGATCAGCGATTCCAGCCGATCCGCTCTGCTCGCCGTTGCTTTTTTCTTCGTCGTTGGTATTATTCTGCTGACGTTCGTGAATTTAGCCAAGGGAGAGCGGGAGGCCGAGCAAACGTTATAGAGACGGAACCGTCCCAGCTCGCTAAGCCGGGACGACGGAATCCGCGTATACGATCGAAGCGCTGCCGCAAGGCAGTCCGGTCTCATAGGACACGTCCCCGAGCAGCCCGCTGAAACGAATTTTCAGCCGGGCTGCTTCTTCGTGTTCGCCGTTAGCGGAGGCGATCAGCCAACGGATGCCTGCCGCGGTTGTCGCCTGGCCGTCCTCAAGCGCCCGGTCCCAGAGCTCCATCGCGCTTTCCCGACGTATGACGGTCCGATCGGTCGGATCGATCCATTCTGCCCGGGAATCGTTCAGAACGTCCCAATCCGGCATTCGCCTTGGCGGAGAGAACGGCGAGAGCTGACCGAACGCGAACCGGGATTTCCAACCGCTCGGATCAAAGAACAGCTTCTGGGCCTGAATCATCTGCGCAACGGCTTGATCAAGCCGTTCTGCCGAGATGATCTCGCCGAGAACGGGATAATTGCGCGAGACGATGCGCAAGAAATCGGGGGCAAAACCGCCAGGCAACTTGCCGCCCGTGTCGATTTCCGGAGCGACGGGGGTCTGGCCGGTATGGATTCCCGCCCGACGCATAAGAATGACCGAGTCCATCGCCGTTTCGTAGCGCTGATGGTGCCATTTTTTGAATCCGGAACGGCTGAATACGAAAGGATGAAGATGACGATCGAGTACATGATGCAGCAAAAAACCGATCGTGTACGCGGTGGCGGGATCGTGGAGGGGTCTCTCGCCGACTGCTTCGAACATGGAGATCAGGAACGGTCCGCAGTTCGCAGAGTGCATCATCGTCCCGAGCTTATTTAACGGTGTCGAGGTTTTCCATGGCAGATAATGATCATAGAAAAGAAAATCGGGACCTTGGCACCCGAGCTGAAAAGCGATTTTCCACTCCTGAAGTTCCAAGTGCTCGGAAGCCTTGATAGACCTTAGGACTTCCTTGCCGAATTGGATATGGGCCCAAATGTTCGGCACCAATCTTCCTCCTTTGACAAAAACCAGTGTACTTGTACCTATGATTTCAGTATAATGAAAGAAAGAAGTTACGGCTAGCGGTTCACTCCTAATAGACAAGGGGCGCGTACAGACATGAAGGCTGAGTACATCAACCCGTTTTTGGAATCCGCGCGTATGGTTATCGAACAGATGGTTCAAATTCGTCCGAGCACTGGCCAACTAGCGGTTAGGGACATCAAGTTCGCCGAAAATCATGTGTGGATTCAGATTGGACTGACAGGCCACTTGACCGGCGATATCGTCTTCGGACTAAGCGAATCCGTTGCTCTGCGGATCGTATCCGCCATGATGGGCGGTAATACGATAACCGAGATCGACGACATGAGCAAGAGCGCGATCTCCGAACTAGGCAACATGATCAGCGGCAATGCCAGCACGATGTTGTTTAACCAAGGCGTTCACGTAGACATTACGCCTCCTAAAATCATGGGTTCGCATTTTGCCTCCGCAACCGGTGCGACGCGCGCTTTGGCGGTACCTCTCATCATGGATGGAATCGGAGAAATGGAAATTCAAGTCCTGATTGCTTAATACATACGTTTTATCATATGATAATCTAGAGCAAGACCGCCCCGTGAGGGGCTTTTTTCGTGACGAAAGTCCTTTGCCCAATGCGTATATCGTTCCGGGAGGGGTAATGATGAAGGTAGATCTGCGTGGGAAAGTCGTGCTCATTACAGGGGCTTCCAGCGGAATCGGGGCAAAAGTCGCGGTGTTGCTCGCCGAGAAAGGCGCTGTTCCCGTTCTTACGGCGCGTTCCGTGGATAAAATGTCGGAACTGGCCGCTAGCATCACCGGTGAGCACGCGATCTACGGGATGGACGTTCGTTCGGACGAGCAGGTGGAGCGTGTGCTCTCGCAAGCTCTCGCTCGTTACGGTAAAATAGACGTACTGCTGAATAATGCGGGTTACGGGGAGTTCGTCCCGTTCACCGAAGCTCCTATTGCCCATTTTCAAGAGATGATGGACGTCAATTATATGGGAACGGTGCGTTGTACGCGCGCGGTGCTGCCTTCGATGTTAAGCTCCGGACAAGGCCATATCGTCAACGTGGCGTCGATGGCGGGTAAGATGGCGACCGCGAAGTCGACCGCATATTCCGCAACCAAACACGCCGTTCTCGGGTTCACGAACGCTTTGCGCCAAGATTTGCGAGGCACCGGAGTGGCTGTGTCCGCGGTGAATCCGGGACCGATCGATACGCCGTTTTTCAATCGGGCGGATCCTGGCGGGCAATACGTTCGTAATATCGGATGGTTTATGATGTCGCCCGACAAAGTCGCGAAAGCGATCGTGTCGGTAATCGAACGGCGCAGACCGGAACTCGATCTGCCTTGGGCCGCATCTGTCGGAGTTAAGTTTATGCAATTGTTCCCGCGAATCGGATCGGCTCTATTCGGGGGATTTACGAATCGGAAGTAAGGGGTTGCAAACGATGAGTTTTCAAGAATTAGGTTTAGGGGAGGCGCTCGCGGGGAAGCTTGCCGCTTCCGGAATCGAGCAGCCGTCCGAGGTGCAGAAGCAGGCGATTCCCGCGCTGCTCGCCGGCAAGGACGGCGTATTGGTATCGCCGACCGGCACGGGCAAGACGTTGGCTTATTTGCTGCCATTGTTGCAGCAAATCGATGGATCGCGCAAGGAGGTTCAAGCGCTCGCGCTTGCGCCGACACAGGAGCTCGCGATGCAGATCATGCGCGAGGCGGAAGCGTATGGCGCGGCTCTTGGCATTAAGGCGGTCGCTCTGATCGGCGGCGCTTCCTTGTCCCGGCAACTTGAGCGGATGAAGAGCAAGCCGGCGCTAATCGTAGGCACTCCGGGACGCGTGCGCGAGGTGGCGAACACCCGCAAGCTGTCCCTTCATGCGGTACGTTTCATCGTCGTGGACGAGACAGACCGGATCTTCTCGCTCGGCGGCAAGAACGATGTCGAACACTTGCTGAAGCGATGCGCCCGCGAACGGCAAACCGTTTTCGTCTCGGCGACACGTTCGGAAGCGATGAAGGAAGCGGAACGAAAGTGGCAGAAGGACGCATGGATCTCCGACGTCACGGAAAAAGAGAACGAGAACGGGTTGTCGTCGACGTTGCAGCACTGGTACTTCCTCGGAGACCGGCGGGACAAAATCGATCTGGTGCAAAAAATCGTCCGTCATATGAAGCCGTCTTCGGCGCTTTTGTTCGTCAACGATACCGAGAAAATCGGAGAGTTGCAGGCGAAGCTGCGCTATGAAGGCTTTTCGGTCGATGCGTTGTACGGGGATACGCGGGGACAAGAGCGCGGCGAAGTCATGCAGCGTTTCCGCAACGGTCGGACGAAGCTGCTAATCGCGACGGACGTTGCGGCCAGAGGGCTCGATCTGCCGGGGCTTCCCCTTGTGATCCAATTGGAGCCGGCTCTAGACGCTGACCACTACGTGCACCGTTCGGGGAGAACGGCGAGAATGGGCCGCGAAGGCACGTCGATCACACTCATCGCCCCGGAAGAAAGATTCATGATCGACAAGCTGGAGAAGCAACTCAATATCCAGGTTCAACCGAAGATGCTGTACGAAGGACGCGTCGTGTCTTACGAGGAGGGCGTGGCGCGCCGAAGCCGAGGCGCCTCTGGACGCCAGCCGCAAGGGGCCGGTGCGGATGCGAAGGACGCTCGCCCGGTATGGAAGTCCAAAGCGGAGTATTTGGCGGGGCTAGAAGCTCGGCAGGCGGCCGAGGCGAAGCCGCGATCGCGGCGCGTGCCGGAAGGAAAGCCGGCCACGGTCGGTTCCGCGCAAGCAGAAGGTTCCGGGCGCGAGGCGAAAAAGCCGGGCCTGGCGGCTAAGCCGGCACAGCCACCGGTCAAGCCTGCCAAAAGCAAGGTGAAACGCGCACGCGAACAGAAGAACAAAGGCGCTCCGAAGTGGTTGAAGGCGAAGCGGGAAGCGGGCGCGACAGACAAGCCTTCGGAATAGAGGCACGACGGAAGAATGCATAAGGAGAGGCTGTCCCATCGGTCATATGTGACCTTGGGGCAGCCTCTCTTGCCATTTTGCATGGCTGGCACGGTATTCTTCTTGCCAAGGCACTTTAATGGCCTTCGTTCGCACGCTGTCCCGGAAACGAGCCCGCCAAGGCACATTGATGTCCTGCGCGCGTATTTACCGGTACGTTTTTTTGGCGAGCCGGTCCAGGCTATGGAACTCGTAACCCTGCTCACGCGCCGCATCGATCATGCGTCCGAGCGCCTCGGTATTGTCCTTGGATACGGAGTGCAGCAGGATGACGGCTCCCGGATGAAGCTGATTCATGACGCTGTCATACGCGTACCGCCAGCCTTGCTGCTTATTGACTTCCCAGTCCCGGTAAGCAATCGACCAGAATACGCCGGTATAACCGAGCTGGCGGCAAACGTCGAGCATTCGGCCGCTGAAAATTCCCCGCGGGGGACGCATGTAACGCATTTCCTTCTGATCCGTGAGCTGAGCGACTTCGTCTCGGACTTTGTCCATCTCGCTTCGGATGCGTTCGGCCCCTACTTGGCTCAAGTCGGGGTGGCTCCAGGAATGGTTGCCGACGATATGGCCTTCCCGAACCATTCTTCGCACCAACTCCGGCTGATCCTTGATGAAATGCCCGGTGACGAAAAACGCCGCTGGCACGTTCTTATCCTTAAGAATATCGAGGATGCGCGGCGTATAACCGTTTTCGTAGCCGTTGTCGAAGGTCAGAAACAATTCTTTTTTCTCCGTATCGCCCAGAAATATGGCCTCTTGCCCTTGCAAGACGGACATGAAGCCTTCATCCGCGATGGAAGGAAGAGAGCCGTTGCGGCTTTTCTTGAAGCCGAAATGGTAGGGGTTGTGCTCGTGGGCGGACGCCGTGCCGGACAATAGGATGCCGATCGCGGCCGTCGCAATCAGGACGATTCTAATGCTGCGCATGAATGAACGTTTCACTCCTCGTTACGGTCTATCTTCATTACGTTGAATCCAAAGGCGCAAAATTATTCATCCACTCGTACTTTAGGCTTATTTTTATTCTAGGACCCTCCGATAATCGATCCGACTCTCGAAAAGTATAGGCGTACGGTATTTATCCGTGAATACGTTACGTAAAGGAGAGACGATCCTCATGAATCAAAACCGGTCGATCTTAAAAAAAACCGCGGCGGCTACGCTAGCGCTAACCATGCTTGCTGGCGGGGCAACAGGCGCCATGGCATCGGCGGATGCAAAACACGGCAATAACTGGAAACAGGAAGAAAAAAAGAAGCAACAAAATAACAAGAAACAAGAAAATAACAAGAAACATGAAGAGAACAAGAAACATGAAGACAACAATAATCAAGGCGATAAAAAGAAAGGTTCGTCCATCACCATTAACTTGAACTTCGGCGATCTGAACGAGCAAGAGTGGAAATGGGCCTACGATCACATTATCCGGCTTGCCTCCAAAGGTGTCTTTAACGGATATCAAGACGGCAGCTTCAAACCGAAGAACAACATTACGCGCATCGAAGCGTTGGTTGCGGCAGTCCGCATGCTCGGTTTGGAGGAAGAAGCGAAGAAGCCGGAAAACATGAATGCCCATCTGAACTTCAAAGATTTTGATCAACTCAAAAAGAAATACGGTTGGGCGGTCGGTTACGTCACCGTAGCTTTGGAGAACGATCTATTCTCCGAAAACGACATGGTCGTTCAAGCCGAGAAACCGGCAAACCGGCTATGGGCGTCCGTGCTGCTCGTTAAAGCGATGAAACTGGATGCCGAAGCGAAGAAAAAGATGGACACGGTGCTGCCGTTCCGCGACGCGAAAGAGATTCCTGCCGGATCGGTCGGTTACATCGCCGTCGCGTTGGAAAAGAACCTGATTACCGGTTACAACAACAATACGTTCCAACCAAACAAACCCGTTACGCGTGCCGAACTGGCCGCTCTGCTGGATCGCGTAGATCAACAGCTTCCGGAAACGAATAACGCCCAAGCGATCAACGGAACGATTCAGGCTATCGCAAACGGTGCAATCACTGTGAAAAAGGCGGATAACACATCGGTAACGATTCCGGTGGAACAGAACGTATTTATTTTCCGCAAAGATACGAAAGTTCCTGTGTCTGCCCTGCAAGCCGGAGATGAAGCGCTTGTGCGGACGTTTAACGGAAAAGTGATTTTCATTGAAGTGACCAAACCGGCCGAAGCGCACATCTCGTTCGTCGACAGCGGGAAGGTCAGCTCGTTCACCTTAAACGAGCAAGGCAAGATCGCAACGATCTCCTTGACCAAAGAAGTTAACGGTACTGTGCAAATCGTCATTTTCAACGTTGATCCGAATGTCGCGATTACGGGAAATGCCGGCGTATTGTCTCCTAATCTGAACGTTATCGTCAAAGGTGCGAACAATCTAGTTCAGTCGATCGAAATCGTAGCTTAATCTCTTATACTCTCCCAAAAGGAAGAGGACCGCTCCCCCGGTCCTCTTTTTTGTATGCGACGCGCTTGACCGCTATAATAGAAAGAAACGAATGAACGTTGCGTCGTCGCGAGGGGGTACGATAACGTGGGTTTGCGTCAAGACATTGGGCATCAAACGGCAGCGCTTCGAATCACGGAGTTAACAGGCGGGTATAGCCAGCGGAAACCGGTGCTGCACGGCATTTCCATGACGGTTAACCCCGGCGAAATGGTCGGGCTGATCGGATTAAACGGAGCCGGCAAGAGTACGGCGATCAAACATATTCTCGGTTTGATGGTTCCGCACAGCGGCGAGGTCCGGGTTGCGGGCACGACATTGGAGGAGAACCGCGATCTTTATCGTTCTTCCGCTGCATACGTGCCGGAACAGCCGTCTTTATACCCTAATTTAACGGTTAAGGAACACCTGCAATGGACGGCTATGGCGTATGATCTAGAGCAAAAGGTCGCCTTGAGCCGTTCGGAAGAACTGGCGCGAACGTTCCGAATGACGGAGGCGATGAACGCACTGCCGGATACTTTGTCCAAAGGGATGAAGCAAAAAGTGATGCTGATGAACGCGTTGCTCGTCAGCCCGGCGCTGCTCATTATCGACGAGCCGTTCCTTGGACTTGATCCTCTTGCGATACGAGGTCTCGTGGCTGCCTTGGACGAAGTTCGCGAACGTGGAAGTGCAATATTGCTTAGCTCGCATATTTTGTCGGCGTTGGAACGTAAAGCCGATCGGTTAGTCGTACTGCACAGAGGGCGGATCATAGCCGAGGGCACGCCTAAGGAAGTCAAGCTGCTGGCCGGCTGCACCGAACCGGAGGCGACGCTCGACGACGCGTTCGAAGCGCTGGTCGTGAAGGCGGAAGGGGGGCGCCCGCTTGTTTGAGCAGGAGCGGGAAGATCGGCGCGGTTTTATGCGTGCACTTCGCCAAACCCGCGCGGCCGCATTCCGGAATGAGATCGTTCCGTACTTTCGATACGTATTCCAGAGCGGATTCGGTCTGTTCGTCTCGGCGATCTTTTTCGCGGCTCTGATCGGGTACGCGGATCTGATTAAAGCCGTTCCCGAACATTGGCCAACGAAGCTGGTCGGTATTGCGGCGCTTACCTTGGCGGCGATTCGAGCGCCGCTTCGCGCCTATTTCCGGCCTGCCGACGCCGTTTTCCTGTTGGCGATGGAAAGCAGGCTGCTGAAAGAATACATACGGCCGGCATTGACGAATGCGATCGTCGCCGCAGCGCTTAGAACGGTTGCCATCTTCGCGTTGTTCGCGCCGATCTATGCTCGTTCGGCGCAGACGGCGGATATCGCCGCGTCTCATCCTCCCGCGCTGATGGGAGCATTGTTCGCGGTGATCGCCGGCTGCAACGTATACGGCGGCTGGATGGAGCGCAGGTTAGCGGCTCGGACTTGGCAAAGGGGGCTTCGCCTCGCAAGATGGCTGCTCACCGCAACGGTGGTAGCGGCTTTGCTGCTGAAGCCGCTGATGTGGGCGATTCCTTTCATGCTCATCAGCATGGCGGTCGTTGCGCTCGCGTGGCGTTTGCCCGCCGGACATGCCCTTCCTTGGGAAAGGCTGATTGAAGAGGAAGCGGCAACGCGCCGGAAGTGGATGGCCTTTCTTAGCTGGTTCGTAGATGTGCCTTCGGAGGCGTCCAAACCCGCTATGCGCAGATGGATCGCTTGGGCGGGTGATCTCTTGCCTTGGCGGCACCGGTGGTCATGGCATTATTTATACGCAAAAGTGTTCCTCAGAGGAGAAACGTTCGGCGCGATCTGGCGTTGGGTATTGCTTTCTGCACTCGTCATTATCGTATCGGGCAGCGCGCTTGCGGATGTGATCTTGTATGTCGTTTCTATCGTAGTCATCGGATTGCAACTAAGTGAGCTAAAAAGGGTGCGCTTCGTCGAGACGGCGGCCACGCTTCCGGTCGCGCCGGAGGGCAGGCTCGCAGCTGCCTCGGCGATCGCTCGCGCGGCAGGAGTCTCCGCCGCTCTGTTGCTTGGCTTGGTCGGAATATTAACGGTCGGTTTGGGAGCGGAACATGAAACGTTGAGGCTGGATTACTGGCTGCCTTCTATCGCCTTCGGCTTGTTATGGTGCGGATGGTGGATGCCCCGAAGAATCGCGAGATATAAGGACGAGGACGAATGGTAGGCGAGGCGGATGTAACGGCCTGCGAGACCGCTAAACCGCACGCTGAGGGCCATCCCGCCGAAATAACGGTTTGGGAGACCGCTAAATCGCACGCAGAGGGCCATCCCGCCGAAATAACGGTCTGGGAGACCGCTAATCGCACGCAGAGGGCCATCCCGCCGAAATAACGGTTTGGGAGACCGCTAAATCGCACGCTGAGGGCCATCCCGCCGAAATAACGGTTTGGGAGACCGCTAAATCGCACGCAGAGGGCCATTCCGCCGAAATAACGGTCTGGGAGACCGCTAAATCGCACTAGAGGTCCATTCCGCCGAAATAACAGTCTGCGAGACCGTAAGAGCGCCAGTTGGCGGGGTTTTGGTGGTTGTAAGGGTCTGCGAGACCGTAAGAGCGCCAGTTGGCGGGGTTTTGGTGGTTGTAAGGGTCTGCGAGACCGTAAGAGTGCCAGTTGGCGGGGTTTTGGCGGATATAACGGTCTGGGAGACCGTAAGAGCGCCAGTTGGCGGGGTTTTGGCGGATATAACGGTCTGGGAGACCGCTAAATCGCACTAGAGGTCCATTCCGCCGAAATAACAGTCTGCGAGACCGTAAGAGCGCCAGTTGGCGGGGTTTTGGTGGTTGTAACAGTCTGCGAGACCGTAAGAGCGCCAGTTGGCGGGGTTTTGGCGGATGTAACAGTCTGCGAGACCGTTACAGCGCCAGTTGGCGGGGTTTTGGCGGATGTAACAGTCTGCGAGACCGTTAGAGCGCCAGTTGGCGGAGTTTTGGCGGATGTAAGGGTCTGCGAGACCGTTAGAGTGCCCGGTGGTGGGGTTTTGGCGGATGCAAAATGGCGGCGCAAGGGAGAGTGAACTGCACCCCGTCAAGTAGACAGTCTAATAAATAAAAGCCATTAAGCGGCCTTGGTCCTGAACTGTATGGGACTGAGGCCGTTTAGTTTTTGCTGCAATCGTTCGTTATTGTAAAAGTGCATGTAGTCATCAATATCGTTCTTCAACTGCTCAAAAGTCTGGT
>NZ_VNJJ01000009.1:0-126953 GCF_007786475.1 Cohnella terricola
ATTCGTAAGACCCCTGGAAGAACACCAGGTTGATAGGCTCGGGGTGGAAGCGCGGTAACGTGTGGAGCTGACGAGTACTAATCGGTCGAGGGCTTATCCTAACAGGTTGGCCCAGTAAGACAAATGATACTTCACCTTTCTTTCGCTCTACACTTTTGTTTCGTATCCGGTTTTCAAGGCGCAAGTCCTTGAAATGAATGATCTGGTCTGGTGATGACGGCGGAGGGGTTCCACGCGTACCCATCCCGAACACGACCGTTAAGCCCTCCAGCGCCAATGGTACTTGGACCGCAGGGTCCTGGGAGAGTAGGACGTCGCCAGGCTGGACAGATTCATATCTGCATTAAAGGTCTTGCTAACAGCAAGACCTTTTTTTGTTGCTGCAGCAAATTGGGAAAAAAAGTCGCTCATTTTTTTTGTCTCGACAAGCGATTGCGTTATAATAAATGAATACGGATTTGAAAACCGACACTCAGCAGAAGGAGACTATCTATGCCCAGAAACAAACAACACAGAAAACTGAAGTTCACGGATTATCTCATCAAGTTTATTTTCATCACGCTCGGAGCGGTGTTAATGGGGGTCGCTCTTGAAGTTTTCCTGGTGCCGAATGAAGTCATCGACGGCGGAATTACCGGGATTTCCATCGTTTTATCCAAAGTGACGCCCATTGCGCTAGGCGTATTTATATTTCTGATCAACCTTCCATTCTTGCTTATTGGTTATAAACAGATCGGCAAGACCTTTGCGATATCGACTTTATATGGAGTCGCCGTTATGTCGGTTACGACCGCACTCCTTCATCACGTCGAGCCGTTCACCAACGAAAAGATATTGGCCGTGTTATACGGAGGTCTTATTCTAGGTCTTGGCGTCGGATTGGTGATCCGTTTCGGCGGCGCGCTCGATGGCTCCGAGATCGTGGCGATCTTGCTGTCTAAGAAAATGCGGTTACCCGTCGGACAGATTATTATGTTCTTTAACATCTTTATTTTTATCATCGCGGGTTTCGTGTTTGGAGCCGATTCGGCCATGTACTCCATCTTTACGTTCTATATCGCGGCCAAGGTAATGGACATCGTCGTGGAAGGCTTGGACGAATCGAAGTCGGCTACGATCATCTCGGGCGAACACGAAGAAATCTCAGAGGCGATCATGGATAGATTAGGAAGAAATACGACACTGATCTACGCCAAAGGCGGGTATACGAAAGAGGATACGCAGATGATCTATTGCGTAGTGACTCGGCTAGAGGTCGCTAAACTGAAGGCGGTCGTGCATGAGATTGATCCGAAGGCGTTTATCTCCATATCGAACGTGGCCGACGTTCTCGGGGGAAATATCGAGAAAAAAAGTATTCATTAATCTGGGAAAAACAAGCTAATAAATATCGGTGTAAACCTCCATACTATCCTGAGAAGCGCGCAGGAGCGGAGGGAAATCATGTTCAGATTAAAAGTGCCGGCACTCATCGGTATGTGTTTGTCGATCATCGTCGTCACCTGCGGTTTTCAGGGACAGCCGGTCAGAAAAACGCGAGCTTATTACGAAGAACGCGAAGAGGTCGTGTGGGAAGTCCCTATGCAGGAAAAAATGATCGCGCTGACGTTCGATGATGGCCCCAATCCCGTTACGACTCCGCAAATTCTGGATTTGCTTAACGAGTATGAGGCGAAGTCCACCTTTTTCGTCATCGGCAAACGTATGGACCGATTTCCGGAAGTCGTGAAGCGCGAAGCTGCGGAAGGGCATGAAGTCGCGAATCATACATACAGTCATCTGTATTTAAATCATCGCGTCACCAGGGAGAAGCTTCTGGAGGAACTCTCGAAGACGGAGGAGAAGATCGTTAGTCTTACGGGCAAGCATTCCCCATGGTTCAGGCCGCCGGGCGGTTTTTTTAACGATTCGGTCATTCAGATCGCGCGGGAAAAAGGATACAAGATGGTGTTATGGTCATGGCATCAGGATACGAAGGATTGGAGCTCGCCCGGAACGAACAAGATTATCAACAAAGTATTGAAGAACGTTCGCAATGGAGACATCATTTTGTTCCATGATCATGTCGAAGGTTCCAGCCAAACGGTACAGGCTCTGAAAACGATCCTTCCCGAGCTGAAGAGGCGCGGGTATCAGATGGTCACGGTATCAATGTTAATCCAGCACAAGAAATCGAATTCGCTCCTAGGCAAGCCGCAGCATTGATCCCGAAAGGAAAACCGGCTTATATCGAAACCCGTCTCTTAGCAGAGATGGGTTTTTTTGATATTTAATATCAATTTCTTACAGTATTTATGGAACATCAGAAAAATTTAAGAAATTATTAATGATTTTACTGTAAAATGGAAATGAATCGTTATGTTCATATTATACATAGGGGGCTCATTAATTTGCGGAAAACTTTATCAACCATTATGGCCTTAGCGGTTTTGCTGGCATTGCTCAGCGGCTGCGGCGGTGGCGGCGGGTCCAAAAAAGTAGAGCAGCTGGAAGAGATAGGAAAAGACGACGAAGTTAAAATCAAAATTATGTTCTGGGACAGCAATTATTTTTTCCAGGAATACGGCAATATGTTCGCGACTCAATTCCCGAACATCGAGATCGAAGTGGTAAACATGCAATCGATCTATAACGGCGATTCGTCGGAACCGATGGATAAAAGATTCGATAAGTTCATCGAGGATAACAAACCGGACGTTTTGCTTCTGCAGGGATCCGATTACGAGAAATACGCGCAGAATGGGCAGCTGTTCCCCCTTGAAGCGGTTATCGAACAGGACAAGTTTGATTTGGAAGGCATCCATCCAGCCATCCTTAAGCTTCTGAGGGAGCAAGGAGGCGGTAAGCTGTACGGACTGTCGCCGGATTTCTCAAGCCAGGCTCTTTATTACAATGTCGACATGTTCAAAAAGTACGGCGTAGAATTGCCGCGCGATTCGATGAGCTGGGAAGAAGTTTTTGAGTTGGCTAAGCGATTCCCGACAGATGGTGATAAGGACAAAAGAATTTACGGTTTGACGATGGACAGCTATATGTCCATCGATAACCTGATCCAAACGATTGGATCGGGTCAGGACCTTAGAATTCTGAATTCGGACGCAACGGAATTGAACATCAACACGGATTCGTGGAAAAAAATATTCCAGTCGACGATAGACGCCGCGAAGTCAGGATCAATATATATTCCGACTGAGGAAGATAGAAATGGCGCGTTTTCATCGATGGAGGATTACTTCAAGAAAGATCTGTTTATTATGGGCCGTTCGGCTATGTCGTTTAAGCATAGTTACGCGGTTCAGCAGATTACTCAAGCGAAAGATCAGTTGAAGGATGTTACTCCCGTGAATTGGGATATCGTAACGGCGCCAGTTGATCCGAACAACCGGACGCAGAGCAGCTACTTCAGCCTAGGCAATATTTTCGCCGTTAACGCAAACTCCGCTAGTCCGCGCGCCGCATGGGAGTTCGTGAAATACATTAACAGCGACGGATTTGCCAAGCTGAAGTCGAAATCCAGTTACGGCAATTTGATGAGTCGGACGAAGCACAATCCGGATAAGGACGGCAGGAGCATGGAGCCGTTCTATAAGCTCGAGCCGAAAGCGAACACGAACAGCGAGTATATGAAAGCGCCAAGTAAATTTTTCGGGGCGTTCTCCGGAGTCGTGAAGCAGGAGGTCGACGCCGTCCTAGCAGACAAGGAGTCGGTGGAAGAAGCGCTTAAGGCGATCCAACAGAAGGGGCAAGAGGAGCTTGTCAAATCAAGGCAAGAGGCCGAGAAGGATGAAGCTTCCCCTTCAGCGAGCAACGAATAATCCAAGATAATACGACGATAGAGGCTCTCCGCGGATGTTTGCACATCCAAGGGGGGCCTTTTCGTCGATTCGCAGTCATATCGGCGTCGGACGATCGTAAATATGTAAGAAGCGGGAGAGGAGGGCGGCTGATGGATTGGTGGGGAATATGGCTGATCGTAGGGGGAACTCTGCTAATCGCAGAGCTGTTGACGCTTACGTTTTATTTGCTCTGGCTTGGCGTGGGCGCGATCGTCGCCGCCATCGTCGCGCTAATCGCGCCGGAGGCCTATCTGATTCAAGCGTTAGCGGGGGGACTTGCGGCGCTTGTTCTGACGATTTACACGAAATCGTTAACCCGGCACTTCAGAAAATCGAAAGGATATCGTGATGTTTACGAAGATTTTGTCGGCAAGGCGGGTATTGTTATGGAAGCGATTTCTCCCGAGAGTCCTGGAATCGTGAAGATCGGCAGCGAAACTTGGAGCGCCGTATCGCAAGAGGCGTTGCCGAAAGATGAACACGTAAGGGTCATCGGGCGGAGAACGACGGTGTTGGAAGTCCAGAAGTGGGGAGGCAAAACGGAATGATTTATATCGTGGCTTTAATTGTCATCGTGATCGTGCTTGTTGTCATCCTGTCGGTCAAGATCATCCCTCAACAGCGTGTCGGCGTCGTGGAGCGGCTTGGCAAGTATCATCGCCTGTTAACGCCCGGAGTGAATATTCTCGTGCCGTTTATCGACAACGTCCGTATTTTCCACGATCTCCGGATTCAGCAAGCGAACGTGCCGCCGCAGACCGTCATTACGAAGGACAATGTGCAGGTACAGATCGACACGATCATCTTTTATCAAATTGTTGCGCCCGAGCATGCTACATACGGAATTTCGGATTACGTATACGGCGTTCGCAATATTACGACAGCGACGCTGCGCCAGATTATCGGGAACATGGAACTCGATGAAACGCTATCCGGCAGAGAAAGAATATCGTCTAATATCCGGTTGGCATTGGATGAGGCTACGGAGAAGTGGGGAGTGCGAATCGAACGGGTCGAAGTATTGGATATCAAGCCTCCTTCCGATATCCAGGAAGCGATGGATAAGCAAATGAAGGCGGAGAGGAACAAGCGGGCAATTGTGCTGGAGGCGGAAGCGGCCAAGCAGGATTTGATCCTTCGCTCCGAAGGGGATAAGCAAAGCAAAATCTTAAAGTCGGAAGGCGAGAAAGAGGCGCGAATTCGCCAGGCCGAAGGATTGCGGCACGCGCAGGAGCTGGAGGCGCTTGGTCAGGCCAAGGCCATTCAAGCGGTTGCCGAAGCCGAGAAGGTTAGGATCGAGTTGCTCAGATCCGCCGGACTAGACGAGAACGTGCTGGCTTATTATTCGTTCGAGGCACTGGGGCACATCGCCAAAGGGCCGGCTAACAAAGTATTTTTGCCGGTCAGCGCGGCGGATACGCTCGGAAGCATCGGCGCGATTGGCGAGGCGTTCAAGAAGAAATCGTCTGAATAACGTAAAAAAGGAGCCCCCTCGGTAGAGAGGGCTCCCGCGATTCCTTACAGCACGCGGCGAGCCGTGATGTAACGCTTGGAATATTTACTTAGGTCGCTGATCAAAATACCATTAAAGCTACTGCCGATCGTATTGTGAATGAACTGGCCATTGCCGATATAGATGCCAACGTGGTTGACTTTGCCCGGCGTCGATACGCTGAAGAAGACCAGATCGCCTTTTTTCAGATTACTTTTGGAGACGAATTTGCCTTGCTTGCTTTGTGCTTGGGAGCCCCATGTCAAGTTGACGCCTTGCTTGCCGAACACGTACTTCGTGAAGGAAGAGCAGTCGAAGATCAGCTTGCTTGGATTGTTCTGGCCGAATTTATATTTAACCTTCCCTTTAAGTTGCTTGGCTAATGCGACAATCGAATCGGCTTTCTGTGCCGATGTTTTGCTAGCGGAAGCGGTCGTGGTTGCCGCGTAAGCGGACTGCTGCGTACCGGAGATACCTGCACCAACGATGATGACCGCGAAACATGCCGTACCTATAATCAACTTTTTGAGATGTTTTACAATATTCATATATACCCTCCTGTTAATTGGCTTGATGACAGAAGGAAGTATAACATGCTGCTTGTCCCCAATTGGAGAATATAAGGCCATCTTAATATTGGGAATATGTGGCCCAGAGGGCAGCTGATTGACGGTTATGCCCATCTTCTTCTATAATCTATAGTTATCGGATAATTCTGATATTAATCATTCATTTCATAAGGGAGAGGGTGCTTGTGCGGATGTACGAACTGAAGGATCGGAGTTGGCTTTTCGTCTTTACGGGACCTGACGGTTCCGGTCGGAAATCGGTTGCGGAAGCGGTAGGCCACACCTTTGGCATGGAGAAGATCGTATCTTACGTTACGCGGCAGCCCAGGCCGGGTGAAGTGAACGGGCAGGATTATCGCTTTATCTCGCATGATTCCTATCGGGAGATGGAGAGCCACGGAGAATTTCTCGAAAGCGTCGAGATCGACGGGAATCTGTACGGCATTCGCAGCCTGGATGTCGAGAGTATGCTGGAAAAGCATGATTCGGCTTATTTGATCCTTAATCGTGAAGGCGCTACCATTCTGAAGAAAATTTACGGCGACAAGGTTGTCCGATTGTTTCTCTATGCCGACCGGCGCACGGTAGAAGAGCGTCAGCGAAAGCTCGGTTTGCCCGATGACGTGATCTCCCAGCACCTGGGACACTACGATACTGAAATGGAATATCGCGGCTTTTGCGAGCATGCGTTCGAGAATTACGATTTGGCACAGACGACCTATGAGATTACGAATACGTTGGAGAATTACTTGCAGCGCGACTTGGTCGATAAGGACTAATATTGTTATCAGACGGGGACCGCAATTCCCGAAGGCGATTCGGGGTTGCGGTCTCTTTTTTGATTATATTGCGAAGTTTGAGGTATTCGCGAATGGATGCCCTGCGCCTTGTTATTAGTATCGTTCCTTAAGAAGTAACTTGGCTGGCGGAGTTACGGGGTGCTTGAAGGCGAACGAGCTGGCCGAGACGAACACATTTCAGACGATCGAGTGGGCATGAGCACTTGATAGAAAGATCCCGTTGACGGTCGTGTAAATTCATGGTACTGTATCGTTACAAATCAATCACGTAAAGCGGAAGCACCGCAAATTTCGACATTAACACGTCGGGGTTTGCGGTTTTTTGTGTTTCCGGAAGGGGAGGCGATAGAGGATGGTCAAGCGAGTGGTGCTGGCGGTGGTTCAGCGCGAGTATGCGGCTAAGCTGGCCGAGTACTTGCGGGAAGAAGAGCCGGGTTGGGATATCGCGGCATATACGCACGACAGCGCCTTGCGAAGAGAACTGCAAGGAAACGGAAAGATCGATTTGTTGATCGGACAGCCGGAACTGCTCGGCCAGGTCATGCAGATGTGCGGCAAGGCGGGCAAGATCGTTGCACTGGTGGATGGGAATAGCTCGGTCGGTGAGCATTGGATCGAGATCGGCCAGTACCAGCCGTTGCCGACGATTTTATCCTCTATTCGCGGCGCCATTGGATTGGAGGCCGCCGTCTCGGCGGAGGGCTGCCAAACATGGACGGTATTCTCGGCATCCGGCGGAACCGGCAAGACGACGGTCGCCTTGAATCTCGCGAGACAAGCCGGAGAACGTGGATTGCGCGTGTTTTATTTCAATCTGGAATCGTTAAATGCGACAGCTCTTCTATTCGGGAAGGGCGAACCAGACAGTTTATCCAGACTGTTGTATACACTTCAGACGCATCCCGAGCAATGGGACGAATTGGCGAAGCGGGCTATCCGGCATCAGCCGCAATTGCGCGCCGATTATATCGACGCGCCCGAGCATCCGGGCGAGAGGCTGGCGCTAACCCCGGAATTAACGGAGGAATTCCTTCGCAAGCTCAAGAGCCTGGGTCGATACGATCTGATCGTGATCGATCCGGATTCCGGCGCCGACGAATGGCATCGGCGGCTGCTCGAAATAAGCGATAGAGTGTTATGGCTAACCCTGGACGATGTCCAGAATTTGCGAAAAACCGAAAAGCTGCTTCGGTATTGGCATGAGTATTTTGCAGATAAGATGTACAAGTTCGCTATCGTGATGAACAAATCCAATGGCAATAGGTTCGTGAATCGCTTGGAGATGCCGGCAGCTTCCGAGCCCATCCTGCTTCCGTACATTCCGCAATGGAAAACAGTTGATCAACCGGGCAGATTGCTCTCCGTGCCGGCGTTCGCCGGGGCGGTTGGGGAATTGCTAGTCGGATTCGCCGGTTCGGACGGAACAACGAACGGAGGGAGACGAAGAAGGGAGGGAGGATATGAGAACGAGCGGACTCGAAGCGGAGGAGTTGGCTGAGTTAAGGGAAGCCGTGCGGGCGCGTTTATCCTGGGACAGCTCGGTTTCGGACGAGGAGCTGCTGCAGCTAATCGAGAGCGAGCTATTCGGGAGAGAGCGGATTCGCCGCATGACGGCTGGGGAGCGGAGATCGGCGGTCATGAGACTATTTCACTCCTTCCGCGGCCTGGACGCATTGCAGCCTTTGCTTGAAGATCCGGAGATCACGGAAATTATGATCAACTCGTACCAAGAGATTTTTATCGAGAAAGGCGGCAAATTGAAATCCGTTAATCTGGGTTTCGAGAGCAGCGAGAGGTTGGAAAATCTGATACAAAGCATAGTCGGACGAGTGAACAGGATCGTTAACGAAGCTTCCCCGATCGTCGACGCGCGTCTACCTGACGGCTCGCGGGTTCATGTCGTGCTGCCGCCGATCGCGTTAAAAGGACCGACCGTAACGATTCGCCGGTTCCCGCAACATCCGCTAGGGATCGAGCAATTAATCGCCAAGGAAGCGATCTCGCAAGAAGCCGCCGATTTTCTACGCGATATGGTCACTGCGAAATACAATTTGTTTATCAGCGGCGGGACCGGGTCGGGCAAGACGACTTTCCTTAACGCGCTTTCCCAGTGGATCCCTTCCGCCGAACGCGTCATTACGATCGAGGATGCTGCCGAATTGCAGCTCCGGGGCATAGCCAATCTGGTTTCTCTGGAGACTCGGAATGCGAATAGCGAAGGAAAAGGTCAAATTGCCATTCGCGATCTTATTCGGGCTTCGTTAAGGATGAGACCTAACCGCATTATCGTCGGCGAAGTGAGGGGCGCCGAGGCGTTGGATATGCTGCAGGCCATGAACACGGGACATGAAGGTTCCTTATCTACCGGACACGCCAACGGCGCTAGGGATATGATCTCCAGATTGGAAACGATGGTGCTAGGAGGAGCGGATTTGCCTGTTCCGGTCGTCCGTAAACAGATCGCATCGGCTCTCGATATGATCATTCATCTGAGTCGATTCCGGGACTCTTCGCGACGGGTGACGGAAATCTGCGAGGTAAAGGGAGTTCGGGATGGCGAAGTCGAGTTGCATACGTTATTTCGTTTCGAGGAGGAAGGAGAACGCGGCGGCAAGATCGTCGGCCGTTTACGGCGAGTAGAACCGTTAATGAATACGGAAAAACTGCGGGATTCCGGCTTATTGGGGAGGGAGGGCGAGTGACGGAGTATTCCGCGTACCGATTAAGCGCGAAAGAAAGAGCTTTGGCGATTGTCATGGGCTGCGTATTTTGCTACGCGGCGATATGGATCGTCTACCGTCAACCGGTCATGGCTGCGATTGCCTCGCCGCTAGGTATTTTGTACCCGCGTATGTACGCCGGGAACTTATGCCGGAAGCGCATAGAGAAGTTGCGGCAGCAGTTCAAGGACGCTCTGCAGGCGCTGACTTCGCTGTTATCCGCCGGAAGATCGGTAGAGAACGCTTTTATGGCGCTCGAGAACGATTTGGTTTTGCTCATCGGGGATTCGGATTCCGACTTGATCAAGGAATTGAGGGCGATCTCCAATCGGCTTCGGAACGGGGAGCAGCTTGAGACCGCTTTGCAGGATTTCGCCGGGCGTTCCGGATTGGAGGAGGTGAGGAATTTCACCGAGGCGATCACGATCTGCAAGAGAGCGGGGGGTGACTTGGTCGAAGTCGTGAGAAGGACGTCCCAATTGATTTCCGAGAAGCTGGAAGTCGAGCTTGAAGTATCCGTGCTTGTCGCCCAAAAAAAATTCGAATCGAAGCTCATGATGGGGATGCCGTTCGCGTTCGTCGGCATACTCGGATTTATGGCGGCCGATTATATGCAACCTATGCGCGAAGGGATGGGGATCGTTGTGTTGACCGTTTGTTTGGCGCTGTTAACGCTCTGTTGTTGGTGGATGATGAGAATTATGGATATCCGAATATGAGCGGATGGGCAATGGCGGTTGCCGGCATAGGCGATTTGGCGATATATACCGCGCTCGTCGCCCTTGCACTTAGAGAACGAAAGAAAGGCAAGTTCAGGCTTCAAGTCGAACCGTTCGTTCCGCTTGTGAATTATCCGCCCGTGTGGTCGAAATTGAATCCTTTGTTAAACAAGACAAGGATATCCCTGTCCATATTGAATGGGGGTGTCTGTTCTCGCGAAAGACTCGCCGACTGGGCGGCGGAAAGTATCGGAACGGCTTATGCCGCCTTGACGGGAATGGGGCTGCTCGCTCTTCTGACGAATACGCCCGGTTTATGGGTACTTGGGGCAATTCTGTCGGGATGCCTTCCCGCTTTGCGGATCAAGGAGCTGTTCGGGAAGGTAAGCAAGAGGCGTCAGAGCATTGTAATGGAGCTTCCCGAGCTGTTAAGCAAGCTGCTTCTAATGGTTAATGCGGGCGAGAACGTCATGCGCGCATTGGCAAAGGCTGCTGAACAGAAGCGGGACGAGACGAATCCCTTATATGTGGAGTTAAGAGCCGCGATCGAGAGCATGAAGCGGGGGGAAACATTGGCCGCAGCGCTCGAGGAAATGGGGAGAAGATGCGCCGTGCCGGAAGTGAAGCTGTTCGCGACGACCGTACTGATTAACGCGCGAAGGGGAGGAGATGCTTTTGTCCCCGCTTTGCGGGAGCTGACGCGGCAAATGTGGGAGAAAAGAAAAGCGATCGCCAGAACGCTCGGCGAGCAGGCTTCTTCAAGGCTGGCCTTTCCTTTGACCGTCGTGTTTCTGCTGATCATGGTGTTAGTCGGAACGCCTGCGATATTCATGATGTAATAAATCCGAGACAACTCTCGAAAGGATGATGGAAATGTTAAGTTCATTGTATTTGTACGCCGTAAATGCCGTTCGCTCCCTGCGAGACGATGAAGAGGGAATCGGAACGCTTGAGCTCGTGCTTATCGTAGCCGTGTTGATCGCCGTCGTGCTCGTGTTCAGAAGAGAGATTATCGCGTTTCTGGAAACGTTGATGAACAACGTCGAGAAAAAATCGGAAGACGTGTTTAAGTAAATGGCGGGAGCGACAAGAAGATGCGGCAAAAGTATGCGGCAAGACACAACGGGATCCTTTACGCTAGAAGCTTCTATGCTGTTGCCGTGGGTGCTTATGATGACGTTTCTTTTATTGTTTTTCGCTTTGTATATCGCTCAAGGGACTTTGCTTTATTATAGCTCGTCAATCATGACGGAAAGAGCCGCGTTTAATTGGTCCAATTCCTTTAAGAAAGTTTCGACAGGCGCGTATCCTCAGGGTCAATACGACGGATTGTATTGGAGGTTGACCGACGACCGTCTCGTCCAAGGATTGTTCGGTTTGGCGACGGGGGGCGGGGAAACCTCAGTCGAGGTTTATCCGGACATGCAGGGAAGCGAGGGATCTTCCGCGGCGAGCAAGCTTGTTCGCGTCGCCTCCGCGACGGCAGGATCGCATCGCGTCGGAAGCGGGGAGATAAGCTACCGAAATATCGGGATTAAGCGGGAGATACGGGCGGGACTTGCAAGCGTCTGGCTTGCCGAACCGCTAGTCAGGCTTCGCGGCGGCGGTGCCGCGGAGGCTGAGGTATCGGCACTTGTCGTCGAACCTGCGGAGTTTCTTCGCACCTTCGATCTCATTCGTTATTATGCCGCCAAAATGAGCAGGTACTCGGAGGGGGCAGAGAAATATCGCGCGGAAGCGGCCGACGTGCTGAGCAAGCGCAAAATGTGAATGAACTCGGTTGAGGAGGAGATGAGGTGGGGGGTTCACGCAAAACAGGAGGGGTTCCTCTCCGTTCGAGACAGTCTAGCGAATCCTGGACGCAAGGGTCCGTCACGGTCTACTTTATTGCCGCAACAGCCGCATTTTTACTGATCACGGCGTTGCTTATTGATTTCGCGCGTATAGCCGCGTTTCGTAAACAAGCCGAACTGTCGGTCAAGTCGGGAGTCCGCTCGACGCTTTCCTCATTCGACCCGCTGATCTATGCGCGATACGGCTTATTCATCCGAGGAGGCGAGCAAGCGAACGAAGTGTTCAAAGCTTCGCTCGAAGGGAATTCTGCTCTTCCGGGAGAAGGAACTTTCGCGTTCCTGGATACCCGCTGGGAGGGAGCGGAAGTGACCGAAAGCCGCCCGTTGGCCGCGCATGACGTATTTCGCAGACAAATTCTCGAAGAGATGAAATACAAAGCGCCGATCGATCTTGCATTGGAAGTGGCGACCCGGTTTCGAGGCTTGTCGGGTTCTATGAAAGAGGCGGCGAAAACCGTCGACCTTCTGGAGAAAATGCGCAAGTCATACGACCGCCGGGAAGAGGCACTGGATAAAGTATTCGGCGAGCAACGTGAACAGGGAGGGAAGATTGGGCAATTGCTAGATTCCGCGGTCGGCTCCGCTAGCGGGTTAATCGGGGGGTATGAGGATTACGTGACGAAAAGACTCGACAACGAATCGAGAAGGGAGTCGCTCAGAAGATGGGAGGAAAATCGGGAGAAACGCGTGGAAAATGGAGAAGATACGGAAGAAATCGAAAAGGATCGGCCTGAGGGACCGCGTTACGAAGCCGAAGTCGCTGCTTACGAATCCAGCGCCGCCGCGGCATCGGCTTCCTTAAGCAAAGCTGCTTCCTCTGCGCGATCGGCAACCGAAAGCTTCATCACGGAAGCGGCGGCCTCTCTGCTAAAGGCAATACAAGCAAATGACGAAATGATCGCCATTATCGATATGGCCAGATCGCAACCTGCTTCGTCTGTCGAAGATACGATCGGGGAACCGGAGGATAAAGATCGCCTTCGAACGATGGAGGAGCTTCGCAGAGCGGCGGAAGATCTCGTGATGGATCAGGCGTTTTTCCGAGAGTACGATGCGGAGATCCATCGGCAGCATGCGCAAGGATTAAGCTTGGCAGGTGAAGCGTCCTCGTTCGCATCTCTAGTCGGTTCCATACCGGGATCGACTGGAATGGGCCCGTCGCTCGGCGAAGGAGAGTCGCGAATTAAAAGCGCCCTTACCGAATTTATCGGAGACTATGGCGGGAACGGTAGGATCATTCGAGAGAGACAAGCCATTTTCGAGTCCTATCGTTCCTACGATAGCGAACGTAAACAAGAAGAACAAAAGGCGAAGTCCGAATGGTCCGGGGCGGCCAAATTCCTTGGTTCCTTAGCGGGAGTATCCGGGTCGGAAGAGGAGAAAACAAGCTTTAACGAGACGAATGCTCGATATATCGCTAACCGGGAATGGAATAAAACAGAAGAAGAACCGAAGAGGGCTGCTAGGAGCGACGATCCTTCCGAGGGAAGAGACGAAGCGATGGCGTCTTCGAACGGGTTAATGGATCTGCTGCAAGGAGCATTGATAGGGGCAAGGGATCAGCTTTACTATTCCGAATATGCGATCGGCAGATTGTCGCGTTTCGATCCTCCTTCCGTCAAACATATGATCGGCGGGGGAGACGTATCGCTGAATATTCATGACCAGGAGACGGAATACGTGCTGTACGGAATAAACAATCCGGCAGGCAACATCGCGGCGGCATATGGAGAAATATTCGCTTTTCGGTTAGCGATTCGAACAATGGAGGGACTCATCGAATGCAGGTCGATGGGGCACCCCCTCCTCGTTCTAGCCGCCGCGCTGGTTTACGGCATCTCGAAAGCGATGCTGGATATGAACGCCTTATTAAACACCGGGAGGGTTCAGCTCTCGAAATATATCAAAGTCGATACGATATATACGGACTATTTGCGGCTATTTCTTCTCATTCACGGAGGTACGGGCAGTCAGATGTCCAGAACGATTGCTGTGATGGAGCATGCTTCCGGTCTAGATTTTAGCGGAGCGTACACCTATGCAAGCGGCGAAGGGACAGCTTCGGTCAGATTATGGTTCTTCCCTGGCCTTTTGAAAATCATGGGTCGTTTCGGGAATCTGGGAGGAACGGTAAAGGGGAACCGATATGAGGCGACATATGTTGCGGATAGTTCCTATCAATAAAAGACGAGAGCGGCCGAACACCTGCGAGATCGGAAGCGTTACGCTCGAGACGGCTCTCGTGATGCCGATCTTTCTGCTTCTCGTCATCTTTCTCATTTTCATGGTGCGTACGGCCGTCATTTCCATGGCTTTGCACGGAGCGCTATCCCAGACGGTCAGGCAAGCGGCTTCTGCATGGTATCCGATCGCTTTGGCTACCGACCAAGCCAGAGGATCCGAGATCAATCGGAAGATCGAGCAATGGAACGGGAAGTGGTTTAACGCAGCGGATACGATCGGGAAATACGGAACCTGGTTTCCTTCGCCTATGAGCGAATGGGCCGGGCAGGCGAGCAACATGACGTTCTCATTGGAACAGCATGCCGCAAGATTAGCGTTCGGGCAACTGGTAGAGCAGTTCTTGGACGAACGCGTTCTGGACAAATCAAGATTAACGATGACTTCCGTGGGGCTGCCCGACGTAGACGATCGGGCCAAAGCCTATTTGACAGTCGAAGCGGAATACGCGCTTCCGATGAGGGTTCCTTTTCTTGGCCGCAGACTCGTGCTCAAGGAATCGGCAAGAGAGCGGGTATGGATCGGCGGAAGCCCGTCTGCATCCAGGCAGATGAAAGAGGAGGGCGAGAAGCAGTTTCTGGTCTCTTTCGTTTCCTTGGAGCCGAATCCGGTCAAGCCGGGGCGTAAGGCTACGCTTGTCATCCGTACGGAGCCGGGGACGACCGTCGACTTGTCTATTTTGTACAAGAGCGGCTTAAGCCAGGCGAAACATCTGGGCAGTGCCGTTGCCGACGAGTCGGGGCTGATATCGTGGACCTGGCACGTATCGGGTAGGACGACGCCGGGTTATTGGAATTGGAAAGTGTCGAACGGCGAAGGAGGAACATGGGAACAGTCATTCGAGGTCGTGGGGAAAAACGGAACCGCAACGGAGGTGGGAGAACCGTGAATGCAGGGGTATGGGGATGTATATGCGTACTGCTTGCGGCCGCATGTTGGACGGATTTACGGAAAATGCGTATCCCCAATGGACTGACGCTGTCGTTCGCCGGAGGAGGAATTCTCTATCAGCTTGTTTTCCATGGCATTCAAGGCGGAGGATGGGCGTTAGCAGGAGCGTTAAGCGGAATGATTCCGCTTTACATCATGAATCGTTTTGGCGGGATCGGCGGGGGGGACGTCAAGTGGTTTGGCGCGTTCGGCGTATGGACGGGACCATCGCTAACGTTTCAATTGCTCGTCGTATCGATTTTGTTAGCGGGAGGTATAGCTTGCGCGCTTCTTGCCATGAGGCTGCCGGGAGCGCGAACGCTCGGTATAAAGTTGCGATGGCCTTGGGGAACTCATCCGTCGGAAGGCGGAAGAAGCGTGAAATTTCCTTTTATGCTGGCGGTCGCTCCAGGTTTTATGATCTTATTGGGGAAAGGATAAAGCGATATGGATCCATTAACAGTCCGCTTCGAGCAGCGGAGAGGCCATTACATGGTCGTGGAACGCGATCCTCCGCTCACTAGGGAAGATCTGAACGAGACGCAGTTGCGCATGTTGAAGGAATGCGAAATTCCGGGGCTCCTTCCAATGGAAATCGAAGAGTACGACGGACAAGTTTCCTTGCGATATTTGTTGTCCGGGACCCGTATGTTGTCGGAAGCGATGCGGGCGACTCGTTGGTCGATGGCGGAAATGGCGGGGGCGATATGCAAGCTTGCGGAAGCGATGGAAGAGTGCAGATTGTATTTGCTCGACGCCGACCGCATCCGCTTGCATGACGAGTATATTTTTGTCGGAGAGCATTGGCACGATCTAAAGTTTGTTTATTTGCCGATCGACATGCCTTCCATGCATAGGCCGGATGATCTGGAACGACTAATCGTCAGATGGATGATGAGGGTGAACGAGCCGGATGGTCAAGCGTTGCAGCAAATATTGCGGCTTGTTGCGAGCGAAGGGTTCATACCGTCCGTATTAAGCCAATACGCCAAGCAGTATTTGGCAGAGTCGAGCGGAGGGGGAAAGGCGGCGCCTCGGAATATCCCGGTTTCTTTTTCGCCTGTGGTTACCCCCATGACGCAGGATAAGCCGAGCTCGCCGAAAACCTCCCGTCCTTGGGACTTGCTGCAACCGGACTCGGGGGATTTGCAGCCGGTGTCGGAATTGTGGGGAGACGATCGGGATCCCCTGAAGGTTAATTCCAATGTGGTTAGCAATGCGGATTCGGGAAAACGCGACGGTAACGAGCCGGGGAAGCTGGACATCGGGAGATGGAGAATCGTCGTTGCTTGTATAGCCGTATTCTCCATCGCCTTGTCATGGAAGTTTATTTATTTAGGCCATCCGAGCCAGCAAATGTTATTGTTTTGCCTTTGTTTGACGTTGATCGTTAGCGCGGTAGCGCTGATGCTATGGAACGGCCCTCCGCATCGAAAAAGGGCAGGACGTGGAGATTCGTCGGTTGATCCGAATATTCGGGAGATCGAAGAAGCTTTTCAGTCGCATTCTCGTGTACGGTATGATAGTAATGACGAAAGTTCGGAATATGCTAGGTTTCCTGCTCTACGCAGATCCGAAGCACGTGAGGAGGATGCCGGTCTCCATGGGCGGGAACGGATGTTAGAGGAAACGTCATGGATCTCATCATCATCGCATGATCAAACGGCTTTGCTAGATCAAGGACATTCTTCGAATCAGCAAGCTTATTGTTTAGTGTGGAAGACAGAAAGCAACTCGCGCCGAATTCCTTTGCAAGGCAGCTCGCTCGTCATCGGCAGATCGGCGGATGTTGCGCAGCATGTAGACGATTCGGCGGGAATTTCTCGCGCTCATCTTGAATTCGTGCGGGTGTCGGAGCAATGGAAGGTGAAGGACCTCGGATCCCGCAACGGCACGAGACTTAACGACAAGCCGATGGCCCCGTATGAACTCTATGCATTGCAGACGGGAGATTGCTTGACGCTTGCTCAATCGCAATATCAATTCCAACATGCAGGAGGATGAACTTAAACGGAAAAGAAGCCCTAGCGGGTTAAATCCCGCAGGGCTTCTTCCAATTTAGGAAACGTGAATTGAAATCCGTGATCGAGCAATTTGTGAGGCATTGCCTTCTGTCCGGTAAGCACGAGCGTACTCATTTCTCCGAGAGCCGATCGAAGCATGAATCCCGGAACGGGAAACCAATGCGGACGTTTCATCGCTTTGCCCAACATTCTTCCGAACGCGTCATTGGAAACTGGGTCGGGAGCTACCGCATTGACGGCTCCCGATATGCTGGGAGTATCCAGGCAGAACAGAATCAACGATACCATGTCCTGAAGATGAATCCATGGCAGCCCTTGCTTGCCGTCGCCGATGCGACCCCCGACAAATAAGCGGTAGGGCAGCCGAATAAGCGGGAAAGCGCCGCCTTGTCGGGCGCAGACCAGACCAATTCTCAGCTTGACGATCCTATTGGCCGGAATGCAGTCTGCCGCTTCTTCCCATCGGACAACTGTAGAGCCTAGGAAATCGGCAGGTTTGGTCGGGGAGGATTCGTCGAAGATTTCATCCCCCGAATGGCCGTACAATGAAATTCCGGAGGCGTTAATCACGACGTCGGGCGGGAACCTCATACGCTTGAGATGTTCCGCGATCCGGGTTGCGGCCTCGATGCGTGATTGCACGATCCGTTCCTTCGCCTTAGCGGTCCATCTCTGGTTGATGGATTCTCCAGTCAGGTTCACGATACCGTCGAATCCGGACAAACGGTCCGGATCGACATCCCATTCCTGCCAGGTCACGTACCGCGGATGGGGGAGGGTGCTGTCGTGCAGCACGGGGGAAGGTTTGTTTCTCGTCACGATCCATACTTCGTCCCCGCGGGATAACAGAGCGTGCGTTAATGCTTTTCCGATAAACCCCGTACCGCCGCACAGCAACAAGCGCATAAGGCTTGTCCTCCCTCGTCGCTATTCTTTGTCGATCGTTATGATCGTCTTCTGCTCGATTTGCGATCCGTTCGCATCTATCGTTTCGACTTTATATTCGAATTTGACGGGAGTGTTCTCTTCCCACGAATCTACCTTATCGGCAATTTCAGCGCTGACTTGGAAACCTTCCGATCCTTGTTCGGTCTCGATCTCGATCGCGTGGCTATCTTGCAGGCCGACGTATTTTCCGGTAGCTGAGATCAGCTCGGGAGAAGCGTCAGGTGTTTCGTTAGCCGAATCCGGCGTGATGCTGGCGGAAGGGCTTGCGGAAGAGGAAGGGCTGGCCGACGGCGAAGTGTTCGCATTGTTGTTATTGCTGCTGCAGGCGGTTCCCATTAATGCCAAGGTCAGCAATGCAGCGCTCATGGCCAAAGCGGTTTTCTTATGTTTTTTCATATGTGTCTTGCACCTCCTATAGAGGTTAGACGATCTCCAGCCGCAAAGGTTTCGTTTTTCGGTCGTTCGCTTTGCGTTTCGATTATTTCAGAAGGTGGTTATAGGCGGAATAATCGATCTGGTTTTTCTCCAGAAAGCTAACCAGACTGCGATGGTCGCGAGCCGGAGTCGCCCGGATATAGCCTTCAATGCAATGTTCTTTCGTCACTTCTTTGGCGCCGCTCTCTACCGCGAGTTGTCCGATCTTGGCGGCGATGGAATGGCTGGCGATGTCCCGAAAAGGGGTCGGCACCGGAGACACTAATGTTTTCAGCATCTCTTTAGACTCATCCGTCCACAGGTCCCGGCTGCGTTCCACCCAATAATTTTGCCAATCGAGCTTGGATTTCCCGTCTTTTTGCGGGAGCACCTTCAGGAATTTGCGGAACATGAAAAAGCCGCCCACGCTCATGGACAACACGAGGACAACCGTCCAAAATCCGATAAAATAAATAAACCAAGTTGGCGTCGATCCCATAATGTTCACCTCATTCTGAAATTATAGCTCATTTCCCGAAGCGATGCGACCGAATATCCGTGCCCGGCTTACGAAAAACGCCTCGTTTCTAGATTTATTTCGACGTTCGCGATACAATAGTGAAATAATTGCGAGAATAGGCCTCCGCTAGCTGCGGAAGGACGGATCGAAAGGCGAGAGAGGAGCAGTAATATGTTAAAAATCGGATCGCATGTTTCTTTTTCGGACAAGGGTTTGCTGACGGCTACCAAAGAGGCGATTTCATACGGATCGAGTACGTTTATGATCTACACGGGAGCCCCGCAGAATACCCGCAGAAAACCGATCGAGGATCTATACATCCCACAGGGCAAGGAAGCAATGGCGGAAGGTAACATCGGCGAGATCGTCGTGCATGCCCCCTATATTGTCAATCTCGGTTCTTATAAGGAAGATACTTTTCGGCTAGCTGTCGAATTCCTTCAAGAGGAGATTCGTCGGACCCATAAGATCGGCGTGAAAAATATCGTTCTGCATCCCGGCGCTTATACGGAGAAAGACGCCGAATACGGTGTCGCGCGCATTGCCGAAGGGCTGAACGAAGTATTGGAAGGAACCAAGGAGACGGACGTGAACATTGCGCTCGAGACGATGGCGGGCAAAGGCACGGAAGTCGGCCGTTCTTTCGAGGAGCTTGCGCAAATCATCGAGCGGGTTCGGATGAACGAGCGTCTAACGGTCTGCATGGATACGTGCCATATTCACGACGCGGGATACGATATCGTCGGAGACGTGGATGGCGTTTTGCGCAAGTTCGACGAAATCGTCGGACTGAATCGGATCGCGGTCGTTCACGTCAACGACAGCAAAAATCCGCTGGGCGCGGCCAAAGACCGCCATGCTCCGATCGGTTCGGGCTGGATCGGATACGAGGGTATCGCTGGAGTAGTCGGCCATGATTTGCTTAAGGGCAAGCCTTTTATTCTCGAGACGCCGTGGATCGGGAAAAACGAGCGTCCGATGTACGAGGCGGAAATCGCGATGCTGCGGGGCGATACCGAAGAGCGGTTCGGCGGCGAGTTCATGGTAGACGTAGAGCGTCTGCATCATTTCTTCGATAAGGTCGGCATCGATTCCCGTTTGTACGTTCTCAATACTTGGGAACTGTTGAAGTCCGACGCGAAAGCCCGGAAAGCCGATCCGCGCGAACCGATGGAACGGCTGTACGACATGTTGATGGAGAATCAAGTGTTGCCGGAGGAGTACAGCGAGGAAGCGATCAACCATCGTCTGCTCGGTTATCTGGCTGGCGAGGAATGGTTGTCCAATCAATAATTATAATGCGATTAACGAAGCTACGATAAGAGAGGAAGAATAGGAAAGATGAGTCACAGTTATCAGCCGCAACAAAATAAAAGACTCGAGGACAAGAGCATTCGGGCGCGTATGCTGATCTCTTGCCCGGATAAAGCAGGCATCGTCGCGGCGGTATCGCAATTCTTGTATGAACAGGGAGCGAATATCGTTCAGTCCGACCAATATACGATGGATCCGGAAGGCGGTATGTTCTTCATGCGGATCGAGTTCGATCTGCAGGACCTCGAACAGCGTCTGCCTACGCTCCAAGAAGATTTTACCCGTGTCGCGGACCGCTTCTCCATGCGCTGGAGCATCTTCCGCGCTGCACGCCGCAAGAGAATCGCGGTATTGGTATCGAAGGAAGACCACTGCTTGCTGGAGCTACTCTGGCAATGGCAATCCGGAGACTTGGACGCGGAGATCAGCATGGTCATCAGCAACCATGACGATATGAGAGGAATCGTCGAATCTTTCGGCATTCCGTACCACCATGTGCCAGTCACGGCCGAGACGAAAGCCGAAGCCGAGCAGAAGCAACGCGAACTGATCGCCGGCAAAGTCGATCTGATCGTGCTCGCCCGTTACATGCAGATCGTATCGCCGAAGTTCATCGAACAGTACCATAACCGCATTATCAACATACATCATTCGTTCCTGCCGGCATTTGTCGGAGGCAAACCTTACCAACAAGCGTATAACCGCGGCGTCAAGCTGATCGGGGCTACTGCGCACTATGTCACCGAAGAACTGGACGGAGGCCCGATCATCGAGCAGGATATCCAGCGCGTAACCCACCGCGACGAAGTGAACGAGCTGAAGCGCATTGGACGCCACATCGAGCGGATCGTGTTGGCCCGCGCAGTTAAATGGCATGTCGAAGATAGATTGCTCGTGTACCAAAATAAAACCGTCGCATTCGTGTAAGGATCGGCGGTTTGGGGCGGCGGCAGTTGCAGGCTCTAACGGTCTGCGAGACCGTTACAGGTCAGCCGAAGCGGAAGTTGCTGGCTGTAACGGTCTGCGAGACCGTTACAGGGCCGTCGAAGCGGAAGTTGCTGGCTGTAACGGTCTGCGAGACCGTTACAGGGCCGTCGAAGCGGCAGTTGCGTGCTCTAACGGTCTGTGAGACCGTTACAGGTCAGCCGAAGCGGCAGTTGCAGGCTGTAACGGTCTGTGAGACCGTTACAGGTCTGCCGAAGAGGCAGTTGTGTGCTGTAACGGTCTGCAAGACCGTTACAGGTCTGCCGAAGCGGAAGTTGCTGTCTGTAACGGTCTGCGAGACCGTTACAGGTCCGCCGAAGAGGCAGTTGCGTGCTCTAACGGTCTGCGAGACCGTTACAGGGCCGCCGAAGGGGCAGTTGCTGGCTGTAACGGTCTGCGAGACCGTTACAGGTCCGCAAAAGCGGCAGTTGGAGGCTCTAACGGTCTGCCAGACCGTTACAGGTCCGCCGAAGGGGCAGTTGGAGGCTCTAACGGTCTGCCAGACCGTTACAGGTCCGTCGAAGCGGCAGTTGCGCGCTCTAACGGTCTGCGAGACCGCAATGCCCACCGGCCATGAATGGATAACGAGCATAATGCCGTGTTACAATGTACAAAACAAAATCGAGTTTGTACGAAATGAACGTGCGAGCGACCGAAACGTACGTGAATAGAATCGAGGAGGGTATTGTTTAATGACAGTAAGCAGCAAATCAATCGACCAATTATCCGTAACGACAATCCGAACGCTTTCCATCGACGCGATCGAGAAAGCGAAATCCGGCCACCCGGGCATGCCGATGGGCGCTGCTCCGATGGGTTACCAATTGTTCGCGAGAACGATGAAGCATAATCCGTCGCAGCCGAGTTGGATCGACCGCGACCGTTTCGTGCTGTCTGCGGGACATGGGTCGATGCTTCTTTACTCCATTCTGCACCTGAGCGGTTACGATCTTCCGATCGAAGAACTGAAAAATTTTCGCCAATGGGGCTCCCTGACGCCTGGCCACCCGGAATTCGGCCACACGGCGGGTGTCGACGCGACGACCGGTCCGCTCGGACAAGGCATCGCGATGGCTGTCGGCATGGCGATGGCGGAAGCTCAATTGTCCGCTACATACAACCGCGATGGCTATGAAGTCATTAACCACTTTACTTACTCGATCTGCGGCGACGGCGACTTGTCCGAAGGCGTCGCTTCCGAAGCGGCTTCCATGGCGGGTCACCTTAAGCTCGGCAAGCTGATCGTGCTTTACGATTCCAACGACATCTCCCTCGACGGCGAGCTTGGCCTGTCTTTCTCCGAGAACGTCGGCCAAAGATTCCAAGCTTACGGCTGGCAATATCTCCGCGTGGAAGATGGCAACGACCTGGACGCGCTTGCTAAAGCGATCCAAGACGCGCAAGCAAGCGACCTACCGACGCTGATCGAAGTGAAAACGGTCATCGGCTACGGTTCCCCGAACAAAGGCGGCAAAGGCGGTCATGCCGGCCCGCATGGTTCTCCGCTCGGCACGGACGAAGCGAAGCTGACGAAAAACTTCTACGAATGGCCGCATGAAGACTTCCATGTTCCGGAAGAGGTTCGCGCGAACTTCGCCGAAGTGAAGAAAGCCGGCGAGCAGGCGTACGAAGCTTGGCAAGGGATGTTCGCCAAGTATAAATCCGCGCACCCGGAATTGGCCGTTCAATTCGAAGGCGCGGTAAAAGGAGAACTGCCGAGCGGTTGGGACGCCGATCTTCCGGCGTATACGACGGAAGACAAGCCTCTGTCCACGCGCGTGGCTTCCGGCAACGCGATCAACGGACTGGCCACCAACGTTCCTTTCCTTGTAGGCGGCTCCGCCGATCTGGAAAGCTCCACGATGACGCATATGAAAGGTCTGCCTAACTATAAACCGGGCAGCTACGACGGCCGCAACATTTACTTCGGCGTTCGCGAATTCGCGATGGCCGCGGCCATGAACGGAATCATGCTGCACGGCGGGTTAAAAGTATTCGGAGGAACGTTCTTCGTCTTCACCGACTACCTCCGCCCGGCGGTACGTCTTGCCGCGCTGATGGGCCTTCCGGTCGTCTACGTTCTAACGCACGACAGCATCGCGGTCGGCGAAGACGGTCCGACGCACGAGCCGATCGAGCAGCTCGCATCGATCCGCATCATTCCGAACTTGACGGTCATCCGCCCGGCGGATGGGAACGAGACCTCCGCAGCATGGGCTTACGCGCTGCAGAACCGCAGCAACCCGGTTGCTCTGGTCTTGACGCGCCAGAACCTGCCGATTCTAGAAGGCACGTCGTCGGCGCGCGACAATATCGCCAAGGGCGGTTATATCGTATCCGAAGCGGCAAACGGACAACCGCAAGGCATCTTGATCGCGACGGGTTCCGAAGTCCAGCTTGCGGTCGCTTCCCAGCAAGCATTGGCGGAGCAAGGCGTACACGTTCGCGTCGTCAGCCTGCCGAGCTTCGATTTGTTCGAGAAGCAAGACGCGAGCTATAAGGAAAGCGTTCTGCCGAAAACGCTCAAAGCTCGCCTGGCGATCGAAATGGCTCATCCGTTCGGATGGGAGCGTTATGTCGGCGACAACGGTGCGATTCTGGGCATCTCCACGTTCGGAGCTTCCGCTCCGGGAGACCGTGTCATTAAAGAATACGGGTTCACGGTCGATAACGTCGTAGCCGAATTCAAGAAGCTGCTGTAATCCGCATAGGGGAGATGGAGAGACGATGTCACAATTCAATAACGTATCCGTAGTTAAGAAAGCCAATGTGTATTTCGACGGTAACGTCACTAGCCGCGCGGTCATTCTCGAAGACGGTTCGAAAGTGACCCTCGGCATTATGCTTCCGGGCGAGTACGAATTCGGTACCGGCGCCAAAGAGATCATGGATATTCAAGCGGGAGAGCTGTCCGTGCTGCTTCCGGGCCAGGACGCATGGCTGGACATCGCGGAGCCGACCAAGTTCGAGGTGCCGGCCAACTCCAGCTTTAAGCTCAAGGTTAAGACGGTTACGGATTATATTTGCTCGTATATCGACTAGGCTTTTCTGATGAGCCGAATCAACCACTGCCGACTATCGAAGTCCGCGGTGGTTGTTTTCGTGATCGCGTGGCTCGGGGATAACGACTAATAAAGGATGTTCCGATATGAAAAAGAGGCTGCTTGATCTCCTCATGCTCGCGGCGGGTTCTCTGCTGTTCGCGCTTTCGATCAACGTATTCGCCATTCCGAACGAATTCGGGGAAGGCGGCGTTACCGGCGTTACGATCATTGCATATTACTTGTTCCATTGGTCCCCGGGGCTGGTCAGCTTGATTCTGAACTCGCTGCTGCTGTTGATCGGCTACAAGTTCCTGGACCGAACGACGGTCGCCTATACGATCGTTGTGATCATGATGTTATCCTTGTTCCTATATTTGACGGAAGGCTGGCGGATCGCTTCCGACGAGGTCGTGGTGAACGCGATCTTCGGCGGATTGCTGACCGGAGCCGGTATCGGCATTATTATTCGAGCAGGGGGTTCGACCGCGGGCTCGACGATATTGGCCAGGATTGCGCACAAGTACTTGGACTGGAACGTCAGTTACGCGCTGCTGTTCTTCGACCTGATCGTCGTGTTCGCCTCTTATTTCGTCATCGGTGCTCAATCTGTCATGTTGACGGTCGTCATGCTGTATATTGGCACGAAAGTGATGGACTTTATTATCGAAGGCTTGAATCCGAAGAAAGCCGTCACCATCATTTCCAAGGAGCACGCCAAAATCGCCGATCAAGTGGTATCCCTGATGGAAAGGGGCGTTACGGTACTGCACGGCCACGGATACTATACGAAAACGCAGCAAGAAATCCTGTATATCGTGATCGGCAAACAGGAATTAAGCATGCTCAAGAAGATCGTCAAGGCAAGCGACAAAAACGCTTTTATCACGATTCACGACGTGCGCGACGTGTTCGGGGAAGGTTTTATCGAGCTTTCAAAATAACGACGATAACGGAACTGCTGATATTTCATCTATCGGCAGTTTTTTTATGGAAATTGATTGTCAAAAGTGATATCATATAAATATCAAATAAATATAATCATTTATGAGGTGTCGCTATGACAACGACAAAGGCTTGGCATGTGAACGGTTTTCTGGCGCTGCTGCTTTCGCTCGTCTCCCTTGCCGGGGGCATTGCTCTTCTTGTTATCGGAGGAGATCGTCCGGAGCCGAACGGTCTGCTGATTACGGCAGGGATTGTGCTTATTCTATTGTTTTTCGTACTGTTGACATCGTTCACGATCGTGCAGCCGAACCAGGCGAAAATCATTACTTTTTTCGGGAAGTACAAGGGGACGATTACGGACAGCGGCTTATGGTTGGTCGTTCCATTCTCGGGCAAGGGGAAGGTATCGCTTAAAGTGCGTAACTTTAACAGCCAGACGCTGAAAGTCAATGATGCGGAAGGTAATCCGATCGAGATCGGCTGCGTCGTCGTATTCAAGGTCGTCGACTCGGCCAAAGTGGTATTCGATGTCGACAATTACGGCAAATTCGTCGAAGTCCAAAGCGAGACGGCCATTCGTCATATCGCGGCTAATTATGCCTATGACACGTTCTCGGAGAACGATACGACTCCTTCGCTTAGAGGCAATGCCGACGAGGTGTCCGCGGAGCTGACTCGCGATTTGCAAAACCGCTTGTCCATCGCCGGCGTCGAAGTGTTGGAAACGCGCCTCACCCACTTGGCGTACGCGCCCGAGATTGCCAGCGCGATGCTGCAACGTCAGCAAGCGACCGCGATTATCGCCGCCAGGCAGAAAATCGTCGAAGGCGCAGTGACGATGGTAGAATCCGCGCTGAACCAACTGAAGGACAACGGGATTGAGCTTGACGGGGAACGGCGCGCGGCGATGATCAACAATCTGATGGTAACAATCGTGTCCGACCGTGCCGCGACGCCGGTCATTAACACGGGTACGATGTACGGGTAAGGGATTATGGCTAAGGAAAAGAAGGCGTTCCCGCTCCGTCTCGATGCCGATCTGCACCGCGCGATAGAAAAGTGGGCGGAAGACGAATTCAGGAGCGTTAATGGGCATATCGAATATTTGCTGCGAGAGGCGCTCCGCAGAGCGGGGAGACTCCCGTCGGTCAGCCGGAGCAAGCCGCTCGAACCCGCGCCTGAGGATACGCAATAAAAGCAGGAGCCGCCAGTGTCCGAGATCGGGCAAAAGGCGGCTCCTGCTTGTATGCATTCAGTTAGACTTCGATGCGATGTATTCCTGCAACTGTATGCGTTGATAGAGCGGAAGGGCGCTCAGCATGCAGCCGTATTTGAACGTGCCGTGATTCCGTTCGATGCGGATGATCCGTGCGGTAATCGGCGGAAGCCGGGATTCTTGCAGGAAATGAATAACGACGAACATATCCGTCTCGAGCGGGAACTGCGATTCGACGAGAATACCGTCCTCGGACAAATCGCGAAGCTGTCCCTGAACGGACTGACCGCGGAATCCGCCGTCCCCTTCCCATTGATGGATGGACATCATGAGCGGAATGTTCAAGGGAAGGCGAGCGTTCTTGCGCCGTTCGAGAATTTCCTGGGTCGCGGCAGGTTCGGCCGTTTCGCCGATTTTTTTGCCGATCCAGTTCTCATAGATGCGGGCAAGAGCAGCGAGATCAAGCTCTCCGAGGCCGGCGGCTTGTCCGAGCTGAAATAGACTCTTGGCCGATTCCAACATCGGAGTGGATACGCCGATCGTATCCGTTAAGACGGAGCTTAGCTTTAGATCCTTCAGCATGAGGGCCAACGAGAATTGCACGCTATAGTCTTCTTCGATGATCTTCCGCCCTTTGAGATCCGCTTGTTTGCTCGCGGCTCCGCCCCCTTGTACGAGGCGAAGGAACGAGGAGGCGTCGATGCCGCTCTTCGCGGCGATGCCGCTCTTCGCGGCGATCGCCATGCCTTCGATGAGACCGGCCGCATTAATGCCGACGATCGTATTATGGGCAAGCTTGGCGGTCGCACCGCTTCCGCTCGGTCCCATATAGATCACTTCGCGTCCCATGGATAGAAAAATATCCTTGTGATCTTCTATCGCCTGACGGTCCCCGCCCGCCATGAACAGCAGCGTTCCGTCGATGGCGGCCGGTTTGCTGCCGGTTACCGGAGCGTCAATAAAATCGCTGTGGCGGGTAGCAGCATCGGCAGCAAGCCTTCTAGCGAGAGCAGGTGAAATCGTACTGCTGTCGATAATAAGTGTCCCGGGCTTAAGCTCATTCCAAATACCGTTTTCGCCGTAGTAGACCTCTTCGATCGCTTGATCGTTGCTGATCATCGTAATGACGACATCCGCTCTCTTGGCGATCTCGAGAGGGGAAGACAATTCGTCTGCGCCTAGTTCGATTAATTTATCCGCTTTGCCCGGAGTGCGATTATAGACAAGCAACGGATATCCTTTACGAAGCAGATTGGCGCCCATGGGCTCGCCCATGGTTCCAAGACCGATAAATCCGATCGTTTTCATGATGGCTATCCTCCGTTTTGAATGGGTACTTTAAGACATAGTATACCACTTGGAGACGGCGAACGAACGGTTCCTTCGGGTCATTGACGCGACGAATGAACGTGGAAAGCCTTATGCTTGCGTTTTCTTCATCAAAACTTCATCCTCGTTTGCTTGTGCTGATCGGATTTATTCAGTATTCTATATCTAATCTACATAGACCGTTCGAGGTCGAGAGAAAAGGGAGATGGCAATGAGCAAATCCATTCAGTTCGATTATTCCAAAGCGCTGCAGTTTGTCGGCCAACACGAGATCGACAACCTTGCGCCAGCTGTCAAATTGGCTCACGAGCAGCTACATAACGGAACCGGAGCGGGCTCCGACTACCTGGGCTGGATCAACTTGCCTTTCGATTACGACAAGGAAGAATTCGCTCGCATCCAAAACTCCGCCAAGAAAATCCAAGGGGATTCCGACGCGCTTATCGTCATCGGAATCGGCGGTTCCTACCTCGGCGCGCGCGCCGCGATCGAGATGCTGCAGCACTCCTTCTACAATACGCTGTCCAAGGAACAACGCAAGACTCCGCAAATTTTCTACGCGGGCAATAACATCAGCTCCACTTACGTGACCCACCTTCTGCAAGCGCTAGAAGGCAAAGACTGGTCGATCAACGTCATCTCCAAGTCGGGCACTACGACCGAACCGGCAATCGCGTTCCGTATTTTCCGCGAAGCGCTGGAGAATAAATACGGCAAAGAAGAAGCCCGCAAGCGCATCTACGCTACGACCGATAAGGCTCGCGGCGCCTTGAAAGTGCTAGCGACTGAAGAAGGCTACGAATCGTTCGTCATTCCGGACGACGTTGGCGGCCGCTATTCCGTGTTGACGGCTGTAGGTTTGCTGCCGATCGCCGCTGCCGGCATCGACATTGAAGCGATGATGAAAGGCGCGCAAGACGCGGCTACGAAATACAACAATCCGAACCTGAGCGAGAACCAGGCGTATCAGTATGCTGCGGTTCGCAACGCCTTGTATCGCAAAGGCAAAGCGGTGGAAATTCTCGTCAACTACGAGCCAGGACTGCACTTCGTATCCGAATGGTGGAAACAACTGTACGGCGAGAGCGAAGGCAAAGACTATAAGGGCATCTATCCGGCTTCCGTCGATTTCTCCACAGACCTGCACTCCATGGGGCAATTTATCCAAGAGGGCAACCGGATTATTTTCGAAACGGTGCTTCAAGTTGGGGAAGTGGCCGAGCAAATTACGATCCAGAAGAGCGAAGACGATCTGGACGGCTTGAACTTCCTTGCCGGCCAAACGCTTGATTTCGTCAACAAGAAAGCGTTCCTCGGAACTTTGCTCGCCCACACGGACGGCAACGTGCCGAACTTGATCGTCAACCTTCCGGACATGAGCCCGTATACGTTCGGCTACATGGTTTACTTCTTCGAGATCGCGTGCGGCGTAAGCGGCTACCTGCTTGGCGTCAACCCGTTCGACCAACCGGGCGTGGAAGCGTACAAGAAAAACATGTTCGCGCTGCTTGGCAAACCGGGCTTCGAAGAGCAGAAGAAAGCGCTGGAAGCGCGTCTATAATACCCCTTTTCTTAAAAGAGCGCCTTCCCGGCGCTCTTTTTGTGCGCGCTTCTTCTTGGCAAGATTGCGGGCGCGTACGATTGGGACGAGTTGGCGTGAGGATCGCACGATACGTAGACCACCGAACTACCAACGCACTGTCAGTGCTTTATGACACAATCAACGACCACCAACAGACCCGTAACGCACTACCAGTGCTCTAGTACACAATCGACGACCACCAACTTACCAGTAACGCACTGCCAATGCTCTACGCACATCCGACATACCACCAACATACCCATAACGCACTGCTAGTGCTCTAATGCACAATTGACGACAACCAACTTACCAGTAACGCACTGCCAATACTCTACGCACATCCGATATACCACCAACAGGCCCATAACGCATTGCCAGTGCTCTAGAACACAATCGACGACCACCAACATACCCATAACGCACTGCAAGTGCTCTACGTAAATCCGACATACTACCAACAAACCCGTAACGCACTGCCAGTGCTCTAGTACACAATCGACGACCACCAACATACCAGTAACGCACTTCCAGTGCTCTACGCACATCCGACATACCACCAACAAACCCATAACGCACTGCCAGTGCTCTAGAACACAATCGACGACCACCAACATACCAGTAACGCACTTCCAGTGCTCTACGCACATCCGACATACCACCAACAAACCCATAACGCACTGCCAGTGCGTTGCCATCCGAAGCCTGCTTATCCGCGCCAGCGCCAGATTCCCCTTTATCTACGATTACGAATTCCTTCCGCCGAAGCGATATGATAGGATGGGGATAAGAAGTTCCCGCCCGGCGCGGGAATAGGAATGAGAGGTAGCTATGCTCGCAAAATACTCCACCGTCAGGCAATTCGGCTTGGACGAGATCGTGATCAAGAAATCCCGCTTTATCGGACATGCGAAACCGGTCGAGTCCGAAGAGGAAGCGGTCGCATTCATTGAAGAAATCAAGAAAAAGCATTGGGACGCCACCCACAACTGCTCCGCGTACTTAATCGGAGAGCGTGATCAGTTCCAGAAGGCGTTGGACGACGGCGAACCCAGCGGAACTGCGGGCAAGCCGATTCTCGAGGTGATCAAAAACCGCGGCCTGAAAAACGTCGTCGTTGTCGTGACCCGTTACTTTGGCGGGATTATGCTGGGGGCGGGAGGTTTGGTCCGCGCCTATACAGACGGAGCGGTCGTCGGAATCGATGCCGCGGACCCGATCGTCAAAGTGCTGCATCGTGAAGTGATCGTTGACGTGGATTATACGTGGTACGGCAAACTGGAGAACGAACTAAGGGGAAGAGGCTTGAGGGTGGGCGATGTCTCGTTCACGGATCGCGTCCGGGTGTTATGCCTGCCCGAAGCCGGCGAAGCGGAGCGATTCCAAGCGTGGATCACCGATATCACGCAAGGACAAGCGCTCATCGAGCTTGGCGAGGAGCGCTATTTCATCGAAGGCGAGTGAGTCGATCAGCCCTTAAGGATCTTCACGTAATACTCGCGCTGGCGAGGACCGTCGAATTCGCAGAAGTAAATGCCTTGCCAGCGGCCAAGCAGTAGCTTGCCTCCCGTTATGATAACGGTCTGCGACGTTCCCGTTGTGATCGCCTTGAGATGAGATGCCGTATTCCCCTCGGCGTGCCGGTATTGGGGATGGTTCCATGGATAAACTTCATTCAAACGTAAGAGAACGTCGTGTTTCACATCGGGATCGGCGTTCTCGTTAATGGTAATTCCCGCTGTCGTATGCGGGCAATAGACGACCGCGAGCCCTTCCTGAACGCCTTGCGCGGCCACAAGGGCCGTAACCTGTCTCGTGATGTCGATCATCTCGTCGCGGCGCGACGTTCGCAAAGTTTCTTTTAACAACATGGACATCTCTCCTCTTCCACTTTTCCCCTGATTATACCACCCTTCAATTGAGCCCAACAGACAACTCACAACCCATAAGCACTTCGAATAAATTACATTAGATTTTTTAATAAAAAGGCGTTTGTACGGGGTTAACCTCATTGACGGGAGAAGCCGTTATCTGGTAAAGTAACAATACCTACTAATTTAATAGGAATTATATAATATACTGCGCTCAAAGCTTCGGGAGGTACGCGACAACGTGAGTTCCTTGCTGCAGGGTCGTTGGTGGAGCTGGGGGTTTCGCAGCACCGTCATTCTTTATTTTATGGTATTGATCATCTTTCCTATTCTTGGGATCTACGGGCAATCCCTGTCATCGGGATGGGCGGCGTTCACCGATAATATCGTGGAGCCGCTAGCATGGAAAGCGGTGCTGCTGACCGTCAAATTGGCGGTTATTGCAACCATCATTAACATGCTGATCGGCACGATGTCGGCATGGGTGCTGATCCGCTACCGTTTTCCGGGACGCAGACTGCTGAACAGCATGGTGGACCTGCCGTTTGCGCTTCCGACAGCTGTCGCGGGGTTGATGATCTTGCTGTTGCTCGGACCCCACAGCTTCGTCGGGGAATGGGCGGAGAGGCTCGGCTTCACGATCCTGTTCCATCAGCCGGCGATCGTCATCGCGATGGTGTTCGTGACGTTTCCTTTCGTCATCCGCGCGGTACAGCCGCTTCTAGAGGAGATGGATGCATCGGAGGAAGAAGCCGCGTACACGCTCGGCGCGACGAAAGCGGCAACCTTCTGGAAAGTGATTCTGCCGAATATGCTCCCGGGCATTCTAAGCGGTGCAATGCTCGCGTTCTCCCGAGCGTTGGCGGAATTCGGCGCGGTCGTCCTTGTCGCGGGCAACATCCCGGGCAAGACGCTGATCGCATCCGTATATATTTTCGGAGAAATCGAAAGCGACAATACGATCGGAGCGACCGCGGTCAGCGTTCTGCTTCTGACGTTCTCCTTCCTTATCTTATGGACGGTTAATTACGTGCAGATGAGGAGGAAGAACGGATGAGAAGACTATGGATCGGGTTAACCGTTGCCGTATTCGGCTTGCTGCTAATCGTTCCGGTCATCCGGATCGCCATGGGCGCATTCGACGTGGGTTGGAACGGATTCTCTAACGGGTTGGCCAGACCCGAATCGCTTCACGCGCTGTACATGACCGGGCTGATCGTCGTGGTCGTCACGATCGTGAACACTTTATTCGGAGTGATGCTATCGCTCTACTTGGTAAGGGCGAATTGGCTGGGACGACGACTGAAACAGCTCATTAACAGCATCGTCGACTTGCCTTTCGCCGTCTCGCCCGTCATCGGCGGTCTGATGATTGTGCTACTGCTCGGACCGGAAACGGCGCTAGGGGCGTTGTTCAATAAAGCGGGAATCGATATCGTCTATGCGCTGCCCGGTATGATCATCGCCACGCTGTTCGTCACCTTCCCGCTTATCGTGCGGGAAGTGATGCCCGTATTGCAGGAGATCGGCAACGCTCAGGAAGAAGCCGCGTCGACGCTCGGCGCGAGCGCCTGGACGACGTTCTGGAGGGTGACATTCCCGTCTATCCAGTGGAGCATCGTATACGGCGTCGTGCTTACGGTCGCCCGGTCGCTCGGGGAGTTCGGCGCAGTGCTCGTCGTTTCCGGCAACATTTTGTTCAAGACTCAGACGGCGACGACGCTCGTTTATCAAGATGTCGAAAACTTTAATCTCACCGCGGCGAATTCCATCGCCTTGGTTCTCGCGGCGGGTTCGGTAACTTTACTGTTGCTTATGGAATGGGCCAAATCGAGAAGGGAAGTGCATTAAGATGCATATCGAGGTTCGGGGATTAAATAAAAAATTCGGCGATTTTCAGGCGGTTACGGACGTGGGCTTCGAGATTGAGAAAGGCCAACTGATCGGTCTGTTGGGGCCGAGCGGCGGCGGGAAGACTTCGATTCTGCGCATGCTGGCCGGGTTGGAGTCCGTAGACGAAGGAGATATTCTGTTTCATGGCAAACGGGTTAACGATCTTCCTCCGCAGGAGAGAGGAATCGGATTCGTTTTCCAGAACTATGCGCTGTTCAAGCACATGACGGTCGCGGATAACATCGCGTTCGGCTTGGAAGTGAAGAAGTGGACCAAACCGAAGATCAAGGAGCGGGTGGCCGAATTGGTGGAGCTGACTGGGCTCTCGGGCTTCGAGAAGCGTTATCCGCACCAGCTATCCGGCGGTCAACGCCAGCGCGTCGCGTTCGCCCGGGCGCTTGCGCCGGAGCCGCAATTGCTGCTGCTCGACGAACCGTTCGCCGCGATTGACGCGAAGATTCGCCACGAGCTCCGCTCTTGGCTGCGGGAAATGATCGACCGTTTGGGCATTACTTCGATCTTCGTCACGCACGATCAAGACGAGGCGATCGAGGTCGCCGATCAGATCATGATCATCAATAAGGGGCGTCTGGAGCAGAAAGGCACGCCTTGGGAAATCTACAAAAATCCGCAGTCGCCATTCGTTGCAGGCTTCATCGGGGAGTCTACGATCGTGGAGGACGTATCGTCCTTGCGTGGATTCGGCAATGTCTCCGACTGGCCGGGAACGAAGGCGCTCATCCGTCCGGAGTACGTGGAGGTGGGCAAATCCTCGGATTTCGAATTGCTGTCGGCGACAGAGACCGGACACGTCAGGCACGTGCATTTTCGCGGGAGCGAGTGGCTCGTCGAAATCGAGGTCGGCTCGACGAAGCTCGTCACCTACCGCTCGCTCGAGAAGGAGATTCTCCATCCCGGAGACGAAGTTCAGGTGCTGATCCATCGCGCCTATTTGTTCAACGACAATGACAGCTGGGTCATGGAGAATAAGTTGAAGGTAGACCCGATGCCGGTTCATATTTAATGCCAAAAGGGAGCCTACGCGGGCACCGGGAGGATCGCAATGAGGACGGGAAGCCGTATATTTACGAAAAATCGCGGAACGTTGCCGTTCAGCGCCATTATTTTTCTGCTGTGCGCGCTCGTATTGTCGGGCTGCAGCGGCGCGCAAACGCCTGCTGGCGGGAATGTGGTTCGGGACCCCGCTTCCCCGGGGAACGTCACGTTGGTCATCGGCGCGTATTCCGTGGCCAAGGACGCTTTGCACGAGGTTTTGCCGGCGTTTAAGGCGCATTGGAAAGCGACTACGGGACAGGACGTTTCTTTTCAGGAATCCTATGAAGCCTCGGGCACTCAAGCCCGCTCGATCATCGGTGGATTCGATGCTGACGTGACGCTTCTAGCGCTCGAAGGAGACATGGAGAAACTTGTAGGTGCCGGCCTCGTATCCGCGGAGTGGAACCGGGGACAGGATCGAGGGATGGTTACGCGTTCAATCGTCGTAATGGGTACGAGGGCCGGAAATCCGCTCGGAATTAAGGACTTCGAAGACCTGGCCAAGCCAGGCGTGAAAGTGCTGTATCCGAACCCCAAGACGTCCGGGGGTGCGCAGTGGGATATCAACGCCATCTACGGCGCGGGGCTGAAGAAGTCGGAACGGGTATCGGGCGCGAAGGATCCGGCGTTTGCCAAACGGTTTCTGGAGGACGTGCACCGCAACATCGAATCGATGGACAAGAGCGGACGCGCTTCGATGGCGGCTTTCGAATACGGCGTAGGCGACGTCATCGTGACGTACGAGAACGAACTGCTGGCCCGGATCGCGAAAGGCGTTCAATACGATATCGTCGTGCCTCCCAGCACGATTCTGATCGAGAACCCGGCCGCAGTCGTCGAACGCAATGCGGATCGACACGGAGTCAGGGAAGCCGCGGATGCGTTTGTCCAATACTTGTATTCCAAGGATGCGCAGAAGCTGTTCGCTAAGTACGGCTTCCGCCCGGTGGACGAAGGGTTGTCGAAGGAACTGCAAGCCCAATACCCTATGCCTGCGGAGCTGTTCACGATCGATTATTTGGGCGGCTGGGACGAGGTTCGCAAGACGTTGTATTCGAAACGCGGAATTTGGTATCAGGTGTTAGCCGGCGAATAACGCGGATTATGCCGATTTCATTTGGTAAAATACAGCTTTTGCGGGAATGCTATGCTCCGCTGGGCTGTTTTTTTTGCTATAATTATCGATTAGAACAACAATCGCAGGTTTACTTCACAGAATTCATCGCAGGGTAGCAGATAGGGAGGACTAACATTGTCAAAAGCGCCAACTACGATTCGAACGATAACTTTGATTCTTTATTTTAAGCTCATTTCGTTTGTCGTGATGATGGGATGGTCGTTAATCAGCTTCAAGGATTATGCCAGTCTGTCAAACGGAGACATTACTTTTTTAATCATCAGAATCTTGCTAGTGATCGTATCTATTTTCCTTATGCTTCGATTCGTGAAGAGAAGAAAGATGCTTCCTTCGATACTTGTGAGTCTAGTTATTTTATGGTTTTCTCCGGATCAAATTCAATTTATGCTGTCGCTCCTCATCGTGTTTTTCTTCTTCTTGAGACAGACCCGGGAATATTTCCGGGAGGGGCCGACGTCAGTGCCGGCTCAAAATCTGTCTGATGACGGCGACGAAGCCGACAAGGCCGCATTGGACGAACCGGACGAAGCGCCAACCGTACCGCTCGCCAAGCTGAAGAAGGATCCGGAAGTGTACATACGCGAAGCGACTGCGGACGATGCGGATACGGTCTATTCGCTGATGATGATGGCGTTCGAGGAGTACAGGACGGCGACTCCGCCATCCAGCGCCCTTGAAGAGACGGAAGAATCGGTGCTGGAAGCTCTTCGAGAAGGAAGCGAATCCGCGGCGATTTTGTACGAGGATGATACGGCAACGGCGATGGTGCGCTTTAAGTACGAAGGAGAAACCATTTACTTCTTCCGTTTATCCGTCGTTCCGCATAGACGCAGAAGAGGTTATGCGAAACAATTGATCAAATGGATCGAGAAGCAGGGAGTCTCCAAAGGACTTACGATCAGCCGCTGCAAAGTGAGACAATCGGTCCAGAACAACCTGATGCTGTATCAGGATATGGGCTATGAGATCGTGGATCAAGAGCTGGTCGTTCGTCCGGCAGGTACGGTGAAAGCTCTGACTATGGAGAAGAAACTCTGGGAATAGTTGACTTTGATAATCAGGGAGGGATGGCCGTATAGCCATCCCTTTCTCGCTTGCGGGGGAAGGAATATGAACGAACCGGGGAAAAAGCTGAGGAACGTCGGAATCTTCGCGCATGTCGATGCGGGCAAGACGACGACTACGGAGCAAATGTTATATCGAAGCGGAAAGATTCGGTCGCTAGGCAGCGTGGACGACGGCACGGCCCAGACGGACTGGCTCGAGGTCGAACGGGCGAGAGGAATCTCGGTTCGGTCGGCGGTAACGAGATTCGTATGGAACGATATTCAAGTTAATCTCGTCGATACGCCGGGACACGTCGATTTTCTGTCCGAGGTGGAAAGATCGCTTCGGGTCATGGACGGAGCCGTGCTTATTCTGTCCGCAGTCGAGGGCGTTCAGGCGCAATCGGAAGTGATTTGGCAGGCGTTAAGAGATCTCGGCATTCCGACATTGATCTACGTGAACAAAATGGATCGGATTGGAGCGGAGCCGGACCGGGTGTTGGAGGAAATCCGCAGATTGCTGTCCCCGGACGCGATTCCCGTGCAGGCATTCGGGGGAGTCGAAGGAGAATTCGCGGAACCGGATCCGTTATTATCCTATGTTGGGAGCATGGCTATCTCCGGGGAGCATGCGGCGGAGAGAAAACGGTTGGTCGAAAAAGTCGCCGAACAGGACGACGCGCTGCTTGAACGCTACTTCGAGCAAGGGGATTTGGCGGACACCGAGCTATGGCCGGTACTGCGTTCGGAAATCCGTGAATCCGGGATTTTTCCGGTTTTGTACGGAGCATCGAATCGCGGAATAGGCATCGATTCACTGTTGGATGCGATCGTTCACCTATTGCCTGCTCCGGAAGGAGAGACTGACGCGCCGTTGTCCGGGGTCGTCTTTAAGTTGGACAAAGACCCGGTGATGGGCAGAATCGCGTACGTTCGGTTGTACGGCGGCGTCCTTCGGAATCGGGACACCGTGCTTCATCGCGCGCTCGGAATCGAAGAGAAGGTGACGCAGATTCGCAAAATGGACGGGCAGCGCAGCGAAGACGTCGGAATTCTGAACGCGGGGGATATCGCTGTCGTATGCGGGTTAAGCCGCGCAAGAATCGGAGATATTATCGGCTCCGAAGAGGGAGTGCCTGGCGAGAAGAGGCTAGCCGAACCGCTGCTTGCCGTTCAGTCGCATTGGGCGAACGAGGCGGAGTATCCCGCCGTTGTCGCTGCGTTCCAGGAGCTTGCGGACGAGGATCCTCATTTGGACGTGCAGTGGCTGCCAGAAGACCGAGAGCTTCATCTTCGGGTGATGGGACCGATTCAAGTTGAGGTGCTGATGGAGATGATGAAGAGTCGATACGGCCTGTCCGTCACCTTCGGAGCGCCGTCGGTGATCTACAAGGAAACGCCCGCGAAGCAAGGCGAAGGTTTCGTCGCTTATACGATGCCGAAGCCTTGTTGGGCGATTTTGCGATTTGTCATCGAGCCTGGCGAGCGGGGCAGCGGGCTCTCGTACCGCTCAATCGTGCGTACGGAGCGGCTGCTGGAGAGTTATCAGAACGAAGTTGCCCGTCGCGTGCCCGAGGCGCTCGAGCAAGGGTTGAAAGGCTGGCCGGTCACCGATCTGAAGGTGACGCTGATCGAGGGCGAGCACCACGTCTGGCATACCCATCCGCTCGACTTCGTCGTCGCGACGCCGATGGGCATCATGGACGGACTGGCGAATACGGACACGAAGCTATTGGAGCCGATGCTTCACTTCCGACTGTCGACCCCCGAGGAATACGGCGGCAAGCTGATGAGCGAGCTCTCCGTCATGCGCGGGGAGTTTGATACACCCGTCGTCCGGCAGGGCCGCATGGAGATCGAAGGCAGGCTGCCGGTGGCGACCTCGCTCGATTTTCCGGCGCGGCTTGGCTCGATGACCAAGGGTCGGGGAACGCTCACGACGTTCTTCGACGGCTACCAGGAATGTCCGCCGGACGTTCAAGCGGAACGTACCCGGCGCGGCGTCAACCCGCTAGACACGTCCAAGTACATTCTAGCGACTCGTAATGCGTTGTCTCAGGGTTAAAAAAACGGAACCGGCGAATGTCCTTGTTTAACGCAACAATCTCGCGGTGACGACCGTTTGCCCTAATTCGTTGTTCGCGACGTTGACGGCAATCACCTTTGTCGTGCGATGCCCGTTGCGGTCAGTGATCGCAATCGTGATCCGATCTTTCTTTAATTCGTCCGGATAGTCTTCCAGTTGCATATGTCCGATGCCCGATCCATTCCCGCCCGCCATCTCTGCTTTTTCTTTCGGCTCTGCATCGGGCGCCGGCTTCTGCCCCGCGCCGAGAAAATGCGAGAAGTTGTCCGCGGAGGCCCATTTGTGCATGTTCCACGCCGTCCACCGATACCAGATTTTGTCGTAGTCGCGGAAGTTCTCGTCGAACGTCATCGTCATCTTTTTGTCGTACAGAAGGTTAAAATCGGCTATCGACACCTGGCGCTCCTCGTCGAACTTCTGGTAGACGTCCTGATTCCAATATTTTTCCTGTTGCGTCTTCGTCCAATCCACGGCGTACAGATACTCATTCTCCGTCGACATCTCGATCTTGGCGATGTTATCGCCCTCCACGTAAAATTCCAACCCGGGTCTCGAATCGACGTAACTGACGTACGTGCGCGATTCGCCTGTCGCGTCTCCGTAATCCGCCAACTTGAACACGGCATCGCCTTCGCCCATCTTGACGTTAATGGCGTAGGCCGAAGTCTCCCCGCTCCCGAACGGGATGCCGGGGAGGACGAACAACGCCAGAGCGATGGCGATTGCCGGAATGGCGATCCACGAGCGACGGCCCCGCCGCCGGCTCCGCGTCGCTGTCGCATCGCCGTGCGCATGCTCCTTCTCTTGAAGGCCATTCAGCAGGCGCTGTCGCATCCGCGACCGTTGCGCCTCGTCCGGCCCCATTCGATCGAATACCTTCGTCAATTTTTCCCTATTCACGCGGATCCTCTCCCATTTCCAATTTCAGTCGGTTTCTGGCGGTGCGCATTTGCGTTTTGACCGTATTCGGGTTCAGCTTCAGCATCTCCGCGATCTCGTTCACCTTGTAGCCTTCGTAATAATGCAGATACAGCACCAGTCGGTTCGTCGGCGGCAGCTTGCGGAGGTAGTCCTCCAAATCCCGATCGCGGACGGCGTCCGTCGACGCAAGCTTCAACGTACCGGCGTCGAGATCGACGACTTTTTTTTTCCACCATTTACGGTGCAGGTCGCGGCAATGATTTTGCGCGGCGGTAATGAGCCATGCCTTCTCGTGTTCGGAATCGTTGAATAGCTTGTCGCTTTCAAGCAACTTGACGAAGACGGAATGCGTCGCGTCCTCCGCGTCCTGTCTGTTGCCCATCAGCGAGTAGCACACCCGGTACACCGTGTCGACGTGACGATCGTACGCATCGGGCAGCGCGAACCTCGGATTTTCGGCGTATGGATCGTCGATCATTTCCTTGCTCGCACGTAACAAGGATTTTTCCATCGGCTTCCCTCCCTTCCAAACGTAACACGTTCGAGCGGTTCAAATGGTTTGCGCCACCGCAAACTGCCAGAACCTAAAGAAGATCGCCAATATCCTAGCCAAGAAGGCGGGATAAGGGGCGATCTTCTTCAGTTCATAGCAGAATTGTTTCCGTTTCTATTTCTCGCTTAAACGTTCAAGACGAATTTCTCGATCACGTGCTTGACGCCGTCGTCGTTGTTGTTCAGCGTAATGTAGTCGGCGATTTCCTTCAGCGCCGGTACGGCGTTGTCCATCGCGACGCCCAAACCGGCCGCTTCGACCATCTCGTGGTCGTTCATCGCATCACCCATGGCGATCGTCTCTTCCATCGGAATGCCATAGTGGGCCGCGAGGAAACGAAGCGCATGGCCTTTCGTCCCTTCGAGATGCAGGAACTCGAGGTAGTTCGGTTTCGATTTGGTCAGATGAACGCGGGAGCCGAACCGCTCCTTCAATGCGGGCAACATTACGTCCAGCTTGGCGGGTTCGTCAATGATGATCATTTTCGTCTGTTTAGGGTGCTCGATGATACGGCGGAAATCCGGTTCGATTGTATAAGGAATTTTCGATTGCGCGGCATAGCCTTTGATTTTCTCGTTATCTTCAGCGACATACAGCTTGTCGTCGATGTAGCTTTGCAGATGCAAGTCATTAGCTTGGCAATATTCGTATAGCTCGCCGGCGACGTCTACGGGAATGGAGCGCTCGTAGAGTACCTCTTCGTCGAGCAGGTTTTTGATTAACGAGCCTTGGTAGGTGATGATCGGAACGTTAAGTCCGACTTGGCGGGCGATTTTCTGTGCGGAATCGAACATTCTTCCCGTGGCGATCGTAATATGAACGCCGCGGGCGATCGCTTCGTTCAACGCTTGGCGGGTCGCCTCCGTCACCGTCAATTCGTCTGTGAGCAAAGTGTCGTCCAGGTCCATGGCAATCAAGCGGTATGGCATCTGTCTCTCCCTTTCTGTCTCTTATATCGTCCCATTGTACCCCAAATAATCATGATCGAAAAGAGAGACAGGCGTGCTATAATGGTAGCAATAATCCGTGATAAAAGGAGGAACTGGATATGAAGCGTTTGCGTTGGGGAATACTCGGCTGCGCTGCGATCGCGGATCGCGCCGTTATTCCTGCCATTCAGGCGTCGGAGACGGGCGAGCTCGTCGGCATCGCCAGCAGGAACGTGGAGAAGGCCAGAACAAAAGCCGAGGAGTTCGGCATTCCGAAATATTACGGCAGTTATGAGGCGCTGTTGGCCGATAAGGATATCGACGCGGTGTACATCCCGCTCCCGAACCATCTGCACAAGGAGTGGACGATCGCGGCGGCCAAGGCCAGCAAGCACATCCTGTGCGAGAAGCCGCTCGCGCTGAACGCCGCGGAAGCGCAAGAGATGGTTGACTTCTGCAAGGAAGCCGGCGTGCATCTGGCCGAAGCTTTCATGTATAGACACCATCCCCGCATCGCGCGAGTGAAGGAAATACTTGCCGGCGGCGAGATCGGCGAACTAAGGGCGATCCGGGGTGTGTTCACGTATAACGGCGCGGCGAACCGAACCGATATCCGCCAAGTAAAGGCGTGGGGCGGGGGCGGGTTGTACGACGTCGGCGTCTATCCGCTTAGCGCGGCGCGCTGGATCGTCGGCGCCGAGCCGGAAGCGGCGACGGTGCACGCGCTGTTCTCTCCGGAGCACGACGACGTGGACATGATGGCCTCGGGCATGGTCGAGTTCAAGGGCGGCGTGGCCCTGACGTTCGATTGCGGCATGTGGGCGACGTTCCGCAACGAGCTTGAGATCGTCGGGACAGACGGGACGATCGTGCTGAAGCCGTCGTTTCTTCCGAACAAAGAGACCGATACGATCGAAATCTATGCCGGGGGCAAAACCCGGATCGAAGGTCCTTACGGAGTAGACGCCTACGTGGCGCAATCCGACCAGTTCGCGCGCGTCGTATGGGGCGAAGAAGCACCATTATATTCTGCGCAAGACGCGGTCGAGAACATGAAGCTGATCGACGCTTGTCTGGAATCGGCTCGCAAGCGTGAGCGGGTAATTATGAATTAAATTGCGAAGAGAGAGCATCGAATTTGGATGCTCTCTCTTTTTTATGCCGTTAAGCTGTTTTATAAGTTTTTGACGGAGTCCCGTTCGATAATCTTGCTCTGCAAATAGATATTTTTCGGCGGCGTATCCGGATGCTTGATGCACAATAACATTCGGGCGACGGCTTCGATCGCGAAATCCTCTTTGCCAATATTCACGGAGGTTAACGCGGGCACGACCGTCCGGCTTAAATCCGTGTTGTCGAAGCTGATCAAAGAGACTTGGTCGGGGACCGAAATTCCTTCCGCCTGCAGTTTAAGCAACAGCTTGTAGGCCGCCATGTCGCAATGGCATACGAACGCGGTCGGAAGCTTCCCGGGCAGTTCGAAATCGACCGAATACGAGCCGTTGTCGTCGTTGTTGACGAGCAGCCATTCCCGATTCGGCTCTAATCCGTAAGTGTTAAGGGCTTTCAGATACCCGCAGTACCGATCCATGACGCTTGTCGTGTAGCGCGGATTACCGACGAAGCCGATCTCCCGGTGGCCTCTGTCCACCAAATATTTGGTCACGGCGTAGCCGGATTGAAAGTTGTCAGGAATAATGCAGTCCAGCGCGATATCCGATTTATAGAAGTCGATGGCGACGACCGGGAACGGATAGCCGGCAAGCATTTCGACATAGGCGTCGCTCACTTCGCCAGCGATGAACAAGCCGTTAAGCTCTGACAAGTCCTGAGCGAGCGAGAGAGGTAGGCTTCCGTTCTGCTCTTGTTCCGGATCAAGCAAATAAATAGACAGACTAATGTCTCTTTGCGTGCATTCCTGGTTCATATAATAGTAAATCTTCGTGTAAAAGTTATCCGTATCGAGGAAAAAGCGTTTAGGAACGATTATCCCTAGTTTGGAGACGGATTTGGACAATTTGGCCGCATTTTTATGTATGTATCCAAGCTCGCCTGCGGCTTGGACGATTTTTTTCCGCAGCTCCTCGCTTACGCCGGGTTGATTATTCAGCGCTTTAGAGACGCTTACTTTCGTAATGCCCAACAAGCTTGCAATGGTATCTAACGTTACTTTCCCCGATTGCATGTCAGCAGTCTCCTAAGAATAATAATAATCTCTCTTCATAGAATACTAACTAAAGTAACTTTACAAGTCAATTCTATAAAGAATAAACAAAAAGTAACTTTACAAATCGAGAAAACGAAAATGTACCCGAAATAGTGAAAGGAACAAAGTGAAATCAAGGGTTGGGCGTTACCTTCCCGATACTTTTCGAAGTTAATATTTAAGAATATGAAGTGATTTTTTACGAATTCTAAACGATTTGGTCATCTAAAAATTACTTTACAAATTTAATTGACAAATTAATTTAACTTAAATTACAATGCCTACATGAGGTAAAATAAGGTAAAATAATTAATGTCATTAACTCTGGGAATCCTAACTTAGCTAAATTTCGGAATAAGCAGGAATGGGGAGAACGAATTGACAATCACGCGATCGAATCAAAATCCGATCATTACACCGAAAAATGTTAACGCTTCCAATAAAGATTGGGAAGTGATTGGAGTGTTTAACGCCGGAGTCGCCAAGTACAGAGATGAGGTCCTATTATTGCTGCGCGTCGCGGAGAGACCAATTAACGACAATCCCGCCGCCTATTCCACGCCGATCTACGATGCCGCGACCGACCGGATGACGATCCGGACGATTGCCAGAACCGCCGATTGCGATTTCTCGGATGTCAGGGTGATCAGGACGCCGGAGCAAAGTTACTTAACGTCCATCTCGCATTTTCGGGTCGCCCGCAGCCAAGACGGCATCCATTTTAAGATCGACGACAAGCCTACGATTTTGCCTGGTTCGATCTACGAAGCTTACGGGATCGAGGATCCTCGAATTACGCAAATCGAGGACACTTACTATATTACTTATTCAGCCATTTCGGAGTACGGAATTTGCACCGGGTTGATGACGACGAAGGATTTTGCCACCTTTCATCGCAAAGGGAATATATTTCATCCGGACAACAAGGATGTCGTCATATTTCCGAGAAAAATCGGCGGCAAATACTATGCGATTCACCGTCCTTCCTTTTCTCATTACGGTAAACCTGAGATGTGGATTGCGGATTCTAACGATTTGCAGATGTGGGGGAACCACCGTCATCTGGCAGGCTTGCGCGAAGGAAGCTGGGACGACGGGCGGATCGGAGCGAGCGCCGTTCCGATCGATACCGAAGAAGGCTGGCTCGAGATCTACCATGGAGCGGACAAGAATAATCGCTATTGCCTAGGAGCTCTGCTGCTAGATCGGGATGAGCCTTGGAAAGTGATCGCCAGAAGCATAAGTCCATTCATGCAGCCGGAGGAAAAGTTTGAAACGGAGGGCTTTTTCGGAAATGTCGTCTTCCCATGCGGCGTTCTAGTCGAGAACCGGATCGTAAAGATCTATTATGGCGCGAGCGATACATGCATCGGTTATGCGGAGATCTCGCTTGATCATATTCTAGCTCATCTGAATCTTCGATCGGCAACCAATCCGACGAGGCGCTAAGGAGGATCTCGGGGTGCAATCATCGGTACGTACTAAAAGCAAGGAATCGTTTTGGCGCGAAATCCTGAAAAACCGGTATCTGTACCTGCTGACTTTGCCGGGGATTGTTTTTCTGATCGTATTTAATTACTTGCCTATGATCGGCTTGTATCTGGCTTTCGTGGATTACAATCCGATGGCCGGCCTATTCGGCATGAAGAGCCGATTTGTGGGCATGGACAATTTCGAGTTCTTCTTCAGCTCCGGAGATTGGCTGGGCATCACGTTCAACACAATCTACTTGAACAGCCTGTTCATCCTCACCGGTCTTGCCGTGCAAATCTTCATGGCCATCGGATTGAACGAAGTCGCTGGCAAAAGGTTTAAGAAGCTGGCGCAATCGTTTATGTTTCTGCCGAACTTCCTGTCTTGGACCGTTGTTTCAATATTTTCCATCGCGATCTTCTCTACCGATACCGGCGTCATTAACGGAATTTTGAACGCTTTGGGACTAGAGTCTATTAATTTCTATCAGGATGCTTCGACCTGGCCTTTCATCCTCGTCATGCTGAAGCTATGGAAAGGCGTCGGCTTCGGCACGGTTATCTATCTGGCGACGATAACGAGCATGGATCAGGAGATGTTCGAGGCTGCCAGGATCGACGGGTCGACAAGATTTCAATCGATTATCTACCTTACGCTTCCCATGCTCAAGACGACGACGATTATGCTTCTGATTCTTTCTGTCGGAGGTATTTTCTATGGAGATTTCGGAATGATCTTCGCGCTGATCGGGGATAATCCGCTGCTTAGGCCAACTACGGATGTCATCGATACGTACGTCTACCGGGCGCTTCGGATGAATAACGACATCGGGATGTCCTCCGCCGTCGGGTTATTCCAAGCTTTTGTCGGATTTGTGCTTGTCGTTTCCGTGAATGCCATTACTCGCAAAATGTCGAAGGATTCCGCGCTGTTCTAACCCTATCGAGAGGAGGTGCCGCCGCTATGTATCGCCAAACTGCCGGAGATCGAGCGATAATGACCGTTTTTTATCTCGCAATCGGCCTATTTGCTTTAATGTGCTTAATCCCGATGTGGATTGCTTTAATGGCTTCCTTCACGAACGAGCAGGAACTAATCCGCAACGGATATAGCTTCTGGGTCAGAAGCTTCGACCTGACGGCCTACCGATTGATCTTTACGGGAACGGGCAGCGTCTATCGGGCCTACGGAGTCACCATACTCACCACGATCGCGGGCGTTATTTTTACGGTGATGCTTACAAGCTCGTTTGCGTATCCGTTGTCCGTGAAATCGTTCAAATTCCGCAACAGCCTATCCTTCTTCTGCTACGTCACGATGGTCTTTAACGGAGGGCTTGTTCCGACTTACATTCTGACGACTCGCTTCCTGCACATGCAGAACACGATTTGGGTGCTCATTATTCCGGCCGCCCTGAACGGTTTTAACGTGTTTCTCATGAAAAATTACTTCGCGACTCTTCCCGAAGCGTTGGCGGAATCCGCCAAGATCGACGGAGCAAGCGAGATTTATATCTACTTCAAGATTATTCTCCCGCTGTCGATGCCGATTCTGGCCACGATCGGTTTGTTCTCCGCCATCGGGTATTGGAACGAATGGTTCCGGGTGCTTCTGTTCGTCAGTGAACAGAAATTGTATACACTGCAGTATCTGATTATGCGACTGCAACAGCAGGCGGAGTTTCTGAATTCTTCTTTAAGCGCTTCAGCAAGAGCCGCGCTGGGCGGGCAAGTGGTACCGACCATCGGGATACGGGTCGCGACCGCAATGGTCTCGATCGGTCCGATCGTTCTGCTCTATCCTTTTCTCCAGAAATACTTTATTAAAGGACTGACCATCGGCGCCGTGAAAGGTTGAGAAAGGCTATTGCCGGCTTTGCCGGTTAGCATAGTATTCAATTCCGGGAGGGTTAACGATGTTTAGAATGAAAAGTAAAAGCACGGCATTGGCCTTGGCGCTGATTCTGCTGCTATCCGCATTGGCGGCATGCTCGAAGAACGGCGAAAAGAACGAGAATTCTCCTAACGTCTCGTCGCCGTCCGCATCCCCATCCGCATCTCCATCAGAATCCGCATCCGCGTCGAGCGAGCCAAGCGAATCCGCCAAAACTCCACCTAAGGAAGTGACGTTGGAATTTTACATGCCATCGGGAACCGCGAACGTCAACGATTTGCAGGCGGTGCTGGACCAATTTTACGCGGACACGAAAGATACTTTGAACACGAAGCTCAAATTCAATTTTACGACGTTCGATAACATCGGACAGCAGGTATCCCTGAAGCTTGCAGGCGGCGAGCAAGTGGACAGCGCCTTTGTCGCGCAATGGACAGCGCCGAACATCAATCAGATGATCGCCAAGAACCAATTGGCCAACCTGGACTCTTACTTCAATAACGATCAGTACCCAGGACTTAAGAAAGCGTTCACGCCCGAGTATCTGAAAAACAATAGCTTCATAGACGCCAACGGCGAGTCGCACATCTACGGCATCCCTTTCACGCACGGGTTTGATGGCGGCGGGGTGATCTACTATCGCAAAGACCTTGCGGAGAAATACGGAATCGCGGAGATCAAGTCCGTGGAAGATTTAACGAAATACTACGATGGGATCGTGGCGAACGAGAAAGGGATGATCCCTCTCACCTGGAACGGCAGCCAGGATATGCTTTCCGACACGCTGCTCACGATGGTTCAGCCGATCACCAAGAAACATAATTATGAGACGAGCGTTGCGGGCACGAACAGCAGCATCGCGATTAAACCGGACGGAACGTTATACGTCGCCAAGACGATCAATCCTTGGAGCGATCCGGATTACGTAGCGCTTCTTCCCGATGAGTTAAAGTCGGTCGACCCGTTGGAAGGCTTCAAAATGACCCGCGATTGGTATAAGAAAGGTTATCTGGAGAAGGACATCTTAGCTCAGAAAGATCCGGACGGACAGTTCATGTCGGGCAAAGCGGCTTCTGTCGTTCGTACGTTGGATATTTATCCATCGGAGAAGCAACAGCTCGAAACCGCGATTCCCGGAGCGAAATTAGGCTACTTCATTATTAACCCGGGATATCTCACCGGCACGGCTAAAGCGGTGGGCAGCGATTTCAAAGCTTGGAATTTTGCCGCGATCCCTTCCAACTCCAAGAACATCGACCGTACGATGCAGTTTTTCGACTGGTTGTTCTCGGATTTGAAGAACCACGATTTGTTCGAATTCGGCATAGAAGGCAAGCACTGGACGGCAGATGGCAACTCCAAATATTCGATCCCTGCAGGCGTAGATGCTGCGAGCAATTATAATTTCCCGGGATTTACGCTGACTTGGAATCCAACGATGGTTCGTTATGATGCCGCTACGCCGGACGAAGTGGTGACGACGTTGAATAACCTCGGCGACACGAACTTCTTCTTTAAGAAACTATCCGCGGGCTTTAATTTCGTTACGGACAACGTAAAGAACGAAACGGCGAAGCTGAACGACGTGAAATCCTTGCTCCGATCGATCGGCGACGGCGTCACTGACGACATCGATGGAACATTGGCCAAGGTTCAAAAGGAGTTCGACAAAGCCGGTTACGCGAAGGTGCGCGGGGAATTAGAAAAGCAGTTCAACGAATTCCTGAAGACCAATCCGTACGAAGGTCAATAGGGAGATTGAGGAGTAAACGATGATACAGCACCGAAGCGGTTACCAGACCAACAAGGAACTGGTGGAAGCTTTCAAAAGAGATGAAAGCCGGAATATAGGGATACGGCTTCAGTTCGAGGGTGTCGGAGATAAGGACGTGTACAACATAACGGCGCCTTTTAGGGATAACGGTGAATTGATCCTTGCAGGCCGGGTAGAGGGACGGACGACCGAATGGTCGAACGTTCTTTTCTTCCGGCGGCAAGGGGAGGTATGGACGCCTCATCCCGATTATCCCGTTTATGATCTGCAGGATCCGTTCTTTACAAGAATGAATGGCGAGCTGATCTTCGGAGGGGTAGGGCTGATTAAAGATTCGTTCGACTCGGACCGGATCGTCTCTTGGGAGACTCGATTCTACCGGGGACCGGATGCGTTAAGCTTAAAGCCGTTCCTGACCGGTCCGGACAGGATGAAGGATATTAGGCTAATTGAGCTGTCCAGCGGCGAGGTTGGCGTTCTTTCCAGACCGGGCGGTCTGCTCGGAGGAGGGCCGGGCAGCGTCATTGGGTTTACGAAAGTCTCGACGTTAGATGATATCACGGCTGAGATCATCGCAAGCGCGCCGACGTTCGGACATCAGTTTTCACCGCAGGAATGGGGAGGTGCAAACGAGGCTCACCTGCTCGGGAATGGCTTTGTGGGCGTGCTTGGACATATTGCCGAGTTCGACGGATTCGATCGAAGATATCGTGCTATGACGTTTGCGATTAACCCCGAGACTTCGGAAATATCACCTATGAAAATCATTGCTATGCGCAGTAACTTTCCGGCCGGAGTCGCCAAGAGGCCAGATTTGGCGGATGTCGTCTTCAGCGGCGGGCTTGTCCGTAAATCCGGAGGACTTGCGGATTTGTTCGTCGGTGCAAGCGATGCGGAAGCCTACCGGATTGAAATCGAGGATCCTTTCTTGGAGTATGAGCGTCTCTGAGGGGGATTGGGTGTAATAATGGGGAGGGATGATCGTGAAAAGGCTAATAGCTTTTCTATTATCATTGATCTTGTTAATCCCTGCATGGACACCTTCGGTCAGCGCTGAGACAGGGGACACGATTCAAGTTGCTTATGATGTGGTCAATGGCGATTTCAGCCAAGGTTTAGCAGGGTGGGACAACAACAACACGGATGGGTTATTCGATAAAATCAGGGCCGAGCATGTTGTTGAATTGAAGCCGGGGGCGGCGATCTGGCAGCCTCTCGCCATCACCGGCAATGCCGACGGGCCAAGCGTAAAAGACACCGTTTATGCGAAAGTATATGCAACGCTAAGCAGCGATGTCACGACGGACGACAACGTGCTTATCCGGTTAGTGGCAGGCGATCAACTGGCTGAGATCGATAGTCTGTCCGGCGCGGTGCGCGAGATTCCGGTCGAACTGACGTCGCATATCAAAAATGCGGGGGGCCGTATTCCGGAGAATCAAGACCAGCTGTGGATCGAACTGCACAACGATACTCCCGGAACGATTGAAGTATCCCGCATCGAAGTGTGGGGCGTTGACGCCGAGAATCGTGTCAAAGCTTATGCTGTGCCCAACGGCGATTTCTCGCAGGCTTTCGAAGGCAATTGGGAAAGCAATGGAAAGGCGACATTGGGAACAGCGGTTTATCTCGAGCCCGGCGCGGCTGCCTGGCGCAGTCTGCCGGTTGGAAACTCGCTGACCATGCCGCAGGTCGGGGACAAGGTTAGCGTTCAAGCCGGCTTGTTTGTCCCGTCGGGCGTGAACCGGACAGATGGCGTGTTCGTTCGCTTGAACGACGGACATTACACGTTGAGGGACTTGAACGACATTGCCGGAACCGCTCGCGGCAAATGGTTCGTCTCATCCGGTAACGTGATTGCCAACGAGGGGATCATTAGCCAAGGTTCGTCGGAGCTATGGATTGAATTGCATAACGATACGAGCGTCCCTATTCGGTTGAAGGGATTATCCCTTACGGCGGAAAGGGCGGCATCCTCGATATACGACTTAAACGGCGATGGAATCGTGGATGAGGCGGATGCAGCCTGGCTGAGCGAGAGGATCGCAAGCGGCCTGTTCGATGCAAGGGCGGATTTTGACCGGGATGGTCAGTTAACCGCCAAGGACTTGTCTTACTTTAAAAAATTCGCGCTGCATCATAATGACGAGTTTTATTTGAACATGAAGCATTTTACGTTTATGAACGAGGATATTACGATCGACGGAGTTCCGATGATGGTAACCCATTTGTATTCTGAGCCGATCGATCGGAGCGATCTATCCAAGGGATATGCGTGGGTGGGCGATCCGCAGGAGGGCTTTGCGGCAGTGGACGACGTCGCCCGCGCGGTCATCGCTTATACGGAGCATTACGGCATGTATGGCGACGAGTTCAGCTACGGCAAAATCAAGCGCGGTCTAGAGTTTCTGATGTGGATGCAGCATCGTGACGGGGACTTCGATAATTTTGTCGTGAGGGACCCGGACGGCACGATTAGACCGAAAGACAGCGCTTCTTCGCAAAAAAGCTTTAGTTGGTGGGCGGTACGCGCCTACGAAGCTTTGGCAACGGCGATGCCGAAACTGAAAGCGGAAGACTCCGAATTGGCCGCCAGGGTGAAGGAACGGCTGGCGCTTTGTTTGAAACGGCTAAAGGAAAATACGGATCCTTCTTATGGCCAATATGTCGACGTTAACGGGATACGCATGGCCAAGTGGCTGCTGTTCGGGGATACTTGGCTCACTTCCGCGGCGATCGACGCGCTGGCAGTACACTACAAAGTGGCGGATAATGCCTCGGTCAAAGCTGCCATTCGCGAATCCGTCCGCAAGCTGGGAGAAGGAGTGGCGATCGCTCAATTCGGCGACTTCAGGGATTTTCCATACGGCGGATTTATGCACCATTATAATGGCGTTCCGGGGCTTTACAATTGGGACGAATGGGGCAGCATTCAGGTGCGCGCTATGGCATATGCAGGACAAATTGCCGATCAACCGGCATGGATCGAAGCGGCCGAGCATGCTGCGGATAGCTTTCTAGGCGATCTGCTGATCTCGGGCCGCGCGGAGACGATGCACCCGAACAAGAAGCCTTATCCGCTGATCAACTACGGAACGGCGAGTTATGTAGACAATTGGCTTGCGCTTTATGAAGTCACGGGCAAAGAGAAGTATGCGGAGCTTGCAGGAATTGCGGCTTCCTGGTGGACGGGGAACAACGTACGCGATTTTCCGATGTTTAACCAGGTAGAAGGTTATGCGTACGACGGCTTGTACGATACAGAGGTCAACATCAACAGCGGTGCCGAATCGCTTGACGAGGCTATTCGCGCCCTTGTGCGGGTACTCGAAAATCCGATTGCTAAGCGGTACTTGTTCGCCCATGAGATGGCGGCCGCTCGTGCAGTGACGATAGAGATAGAGGATTTGTACAAAAGCGTGGCACCGCCTGACGAGAGAATGCCTTTCCCTAACGGTGAATTAAACGATCCGAACGTCGCCCTGGTCAAGCAGAATGTTGACTCGGGTACGGATGAATTGAAAATTTACGAGGATGCTCAACATTTGGGGGGCGAGCGGGAGGTTTATCCCGGTTGGATGGGATCCAACGCGTTATTCGTGGCTGCGACCGGCTACAATAATATCCGTTTGTTTAACAATGGATCGATCAAGACCGAACTTCCGGTAGGAGGAGTAGGTAACTTCCAAGCCGGAGATGCGGTAAAGCTGGAGTTCTCGGCAAGGGTGGAATTCGATACTTCGCTGAAGGCCGAGGTTTACGCGGTCTTGGCTAACGGGGATAAAGTGCGGATAGCGGATGCGGGCGATATGAACTATCATCCTCGTACCTGGTATGCGGGAGCAAGTTCGGTAAAGACGACGCCGCTCGCCAAGATTCCTGAAGGAGCGGTGAAACTGGAGGTTGGGTTCGGAGCGACTTCCACGAAGACTCCGCCGCAAGAAGGTTATGCCACGGTGACCGAAGGGAAAATCTACAAAATGAGCGTGCCGGAAATCCGATACTCGAATACTGATCTTTCCGGTTCCAGTTATGTGCAAATGCCCGCAGGACAGAGCAAATCGTTCAACATCGAGGTGCCCCAGGCAGGAAAGTACGATGTCATGTTGAGTTACATCGTGAATCCGGACGCCAATATAAAGATCGGATTCAATCATCTTGAACCGGCGACGGTATCCTTAAAAGGTTCGGTCGGCGATGCCGTCCAAATCAAACGAATCGATACGGTGGATTTGCCCCAAGGTGCCGTAACATTAGATTTGAAGAATCCCGACCCGGCAGTTCCGGCAGATATCGATGCACTCATTCTCTACCCTGTAGACTCTTACGCAACGTATGCGCTACCGGGAGGCGGAACGGCGAAGGTGCTTCGTGACGGCATGAACGGTTCTCTTACGGTTGGAACCATTGAGCAAGTGGACGGAAGGCACAGGATTAGCTTAGCGTTACCGACTGCACCGGTAAAAGCCGGGTCCGGATTGCGCATCCAGGGCACAGTTATGGGGGCGGACGGAGCTTCCGTCAGCGGCGAGCAGGTTAAGATAACGTCATTCGGTCGATCCGTGGAGGCGCAGGTGGATTCCGCAGGGCGATTTGCCGCCACGCTCGCAATACCGACCGCTCTGACTCCAGGCCCCTACCGGGTGAGAGTCGCTACAGCGCTTGGCGAAGCGACAGGCGCCATTACGATTGATCGCGCAAGCGGAGGAGGCTCATCCGACTCCCCCGGGTCGGCTGGCGGGGTTGGAGGCGGCACGTTAACGCCGACTGATTCCCTAGAGAAGGGCATATTGGTCGTGACGAAGGAGCTTCTTCAGCTACCTAAAGACGGATCTAAAACCATAAAGGTGACGATACCCGAAGGGAACAACTCCGTTCGGATTTCTCAAGAAGTTCTGAAAGAAGCGATGTCTCTTCCGATCGTGCTGGCGGGCCAGCAATTCGAGATTACGCTAACGCCGGATGTGCTGGCGGAGTTATTCGAAAGGGCAAAAGCCGCTGGCCTTGACGATTGGACGCTTTATCTTGGAGCGAGCCGAGTCGAGGACGGAGCCGCTGCTGCTCTCATACAAAGTCTCGCGCCATCCGTTAAGGCAAAGCTGAGACAGGGAAGTCCGCTCTATGAATTCACTTTAAGTCTTGTAAAATCCGGTAAAGCTCCCTTGAAGATTCATACTTTCGCCAATCCTCTCCCGGTTGCGTTGAAGATCGGACCGGGCGTAAATTCTTCATTGTCGGGAATTTATTTTATTGGCGATAACGGCAGACTGGAGTATGCGGGAGGAAAGCTCGAATCCGGGTTCATGAAAGTCGGCGCGAGCCATTTTAGCAAATACGGAGTTCTGGAATACGACAAAACCTTTCAAGACATGCCGGTGGCGCATTGGGCTTACGCGGCGGTTTCCGAGCTGGCTGCCAGACATGTCGTAAACGGGGTGAACGATTGGCTTTTCGGCAAGGATACGCAGCTGACTAGAGCGGAAATGACGACCCTGATCGTCAGGGCGATTGGCCTGAGGAACCCGGACGCGAGACAGCCGTTCACTGATGTGAGTGAGAAGAGTTGGTATTCGGCTGATATTGCTTCCGCATTGGAAGCGGGCATTATAACGGGCAGAACGTCGACTATATTCGCACCGGCGGCGCCGATTACTCGTTCCGAAGCGGCGGCCATACTGATGCGGGCATTGAAGCAACGATCGATAACGACACCTGCCGGAGGGGGAAGGTTGGACGACTTCGCGGACAAATCCGATGTCTCCCCGATGTTTGTCGAGAGCCTATCGGAGAGCATCTCGGCAGGTCTGCTGCAGGGAGATCATCGTAAGCGCCTTCGCCCTAACGATGTCATGACCCGCGCAGAAGCGGCGGTCATGCTGTTGAAGTTTCTGCGAATCTTGGAATCGGAGTAAGAATTGTAGAGCACTATGCAACCTTAGTTCGGTACTTTACCGGACTAAGGTTGTTTAGTTGTGCCCGGCATGGGCGATAAATTGGCGGTGAGAATCCGCTACGGGCTACCAGCATGGGGAGCGACCGAGGAACTTTACAAGGCCGAGAAAGACCTCACTGTTTCAATCCACGCTCCCGCGTAGGGAGCGACAAACGGATTCCGGGGCGGGAGCTATGTGCATGATGTTTCAATCCACGCTCCCGCTTAGGGAGCGACGATCCAAATCGAACGTTTCCGGATTCGTTTGTAATTGTTTCAATCCACGCTCCCGCGTAGGGAGCGACAACCTGCTCTACATCAAGCTAGAGCGCGATTAAACGTTTCAATCCACGCTCCCGCGTAGGGAGCGACGGGAGTACGGTCTCGACCATCGTATAAGCGTAAGGTTTCAATCCACGCTCCCGCGTAGGGAGAGACAAGTCAACCCGATCACCGGCACACCACTTAACGGCGGTTTCAATCCACGCTCCCGCGTCGGGAGCGACCGGTTACGAACACGGGCTACCAGTCTGCGGCTACGTTTCAATCCACGCTCGCCCGTAGGGAGCGACCCGGCGATGGTACAGCGATAGCCTTACCACGTTCGTTTCAATCCACGCTCCCGCGTAGGGAGCGACATTTAACTTCCGAGCTAGGCCATTCACCAAGTGTAGTTTCAATTCACGCTCCCGCGTAGGGAGCGACACGCCAAGACGGAAGCCGAGAAGCTCGCCAAGATGTTTCAATCCACGCTCCCGCGTAGGGAGCGACGCCGCCGTTAACGTCAAAGGGGGCACGGTACAAGGTTTCAATCCACGCTCCCGCGTAGGGAGCGACTAAAAAGGACAGAAGGAACCACGCAAAAGAACAGTTTCAATCCACGCTCCCGCGTAGGGAGCGACCCAAGCAATGGAGACGATCCGTAAGCAACTTAGAGTTTCAATCCACGCTCCCGCGTAGGGAGCGACAAGCGCGAGTCGAAGCCTATGCAGCAGAGCGCAGTTTCAATCCACGCTCCCGCGTAGGGAGCGACACGGTATAAGGTGGGTGCTGCGAGACATCCAAAATGTTTCAATCTACGCTCCCGCGTAGGGAGCGACCGCTTTCAAAGCGTGCTTGACCATATGCTTTTTGTTTCAATCCACGCTCCCGCGTAGGGAGCGACTCCAAACTAATCACCACCACTGAATCATGTTTTTGTTTCAATCCACGCTCCCGCGTAGGGAGCGACACGATTTCCGGGTATGCTCCTTTTTCTGGATTAGTTTCAATCCACGCTCCCGCGTAGGGAGCGACAGAGAGTGAAGTCAACGAACTGCGGCAAAGTGGAGGTTTCAATCCACGCTCCCGCGTAGGGAGCGACAAATATTATCGACCTTGATCGGTTTAAGATGGAGTTTCAATCCACGCTCCCGCGTAGGGAGCGACCCGGGCGCAGGCTGGAAGAAGAGCCGCAAGGCGTGGGTTTCAATCCACGCTCCCGCGTAGGGAGCGACCTGCGAAGGATTTTCGGTTACCAATAGCAAAGGGAGTTTCAATCCACGCTCCCGCGTAGGGAGCGACTTCCAAGTGCGCGAAACTTCGGAAGCTAATATTGATGTTTCAATCCACGCTCCCGCGTAGGGAGCGACTCAATCTCTGCTTTGGTTAGGCCGAGCATCGTAAGTTTCAATCCACGCTCCCGCGTAGGGAGCGACGATGTTATGGATAATCCTTGCTACCACCGGATAAGTTTCAATCCACGCTCCCGCGTAGGGAGCGACGGGGATCCCGGGGAACGTCGACATGAACGTAATGGTTTCAATCCACGCTCCCGCGTAGGGAGCGACTTCCGCCTAGTTTGGCGGGTGTTGCGTAATGATGGTTTCAATCCACGCTCCCGCGTAGGGAGCGACCTACAATAAATTAAAAAGCATTGTCGACGAGAGTTTCAATCCACGCTCCCGCGTAGGGAGCGACAAGACGAATCGAGATTGCAGCAGTTGAGCAAAGAGTTTCAATCCACGCTCCCGCGTAGGGAGCGACCCTCCGACGGATAACGTTCCATTCACCGTGAACCAGTTTCAATCCACGCTCCCGCGTAGGGAGCGACGGCATTGGTTCAGTATTAAAAAATCTAAGAGTTGAGTTTCAATCCACGCTCCCGCGTAGGGAGCGACTATTGCGATGTATGTATTCCAATTGGGGAGCGCAGTTTCAATCCACGCTCCCGCGTAGGGAGCGACAGACGGAACGACCGTTTCCGGATACGTTACATGGTTTCAATCCACGCTCCCGCGTAGGGAGCGACGGGCAAGGCGCTCGAGAACGTAGCCCGGCATCTTGGTTTCAATCCACGCTCCCGCGTAGGGAGCGACTATCACGGCCTTGAAAGAGCAATTAAAGAAATTGTTTCAATCCACGCTCCCGCGTAGGGAGCGACCGAACATATCAGGCAGTACAAAAGAGCGTTATTTGTTTCAATCCACGCTCCCGCGTAGGGAGCGACTATGAGGATACCGCCGAATATAAGCGCATTCTGGTTTCAATCCACGCTCCCGCGTAGGGAGCGACTAATCCGACCTACCAAGATATTGATGAGGCGCTGTTTCAATCCACGCTCCCGCGTAGGGAGCGACTTTCAGTTCGAGCGAAAGCTCGGCGACTTGGAATGTTTCAATCCACGCTCCCGCGTAGAGAGCGACTTCTACGATCCTTCTCGATATGGTCATGGGACGCTGTTTCAATCCACGCTCCCGCGTAGGGAGCGACAAGGGCGGCGGACAAGCCAACCCGTGGAAGCAAGTTTCAATCCACGCTCCCGCGTAGGGAGCGACTTAATGCATGGATGGATTTGACGGTTTCCTTTGGGTTTCAATCCACGCTCCCGCGTAGGGAGCGACCTCGCGGCGATCGATAAGGAGATTGCATTTCTCGTTTCAATCCACGCTCCCGCGTAGGGAGCGACCTGGCGCCAGAGGAGACGTACGAACCAGATTATGTTTCAATCCACGCTCCCGCGTAGGGAGCGACAGGTTGCGTGGGCGAAATCGGAAATCGCCAAGGGGTTTCAATCCACGCTCCCGCGTAGGGAGCGACCATTCTCACTTTTTGGTTCGTTCGCAGGCAAAACGTTTCAATCCACGCTCCCGCGTAGGGAGCGACAGCTGCTCTACTAACCACTCTGGAGGATGATAGGGTTTCAATCCACGCTCCCGCGTAGGGAGCGACATGATTTTAATGATACATATAAGGGTAAAAGTGTGTTTCAATCCACGCTCCCGCGTAGGGAGCGACTACTGCTTCCCCGGCGAAAATTATCACGTTTGCCGTTTCAATCCACGCTCCCGCGTAGGGAGCGACGACTGCTGAAGGAATTTCCGGAACGTTGTTATGTTTCAATCCACGCTCCCGCGTAGGGAGCGACAGCAGGCTCACTAAGTCCTTGCAGGGCAAGGGATTTGAAGCTCAAAAGTGCTAAACGGCATTTTTGATGCGAAAAAAGTCCCGAAAATGACATGGAAACCCGAGAGCCCTTGTGTAGCAAGGGGTGCGAATCCCCCGGGAAAATCATGTGCGCTTGGGGTTCGCACTTCGTAGAACCTTACAATAACTTCAAATACCAATCGAGAGTACGATCGATAATTGGTATTACGAAACTGATAAACTTTGAAAAATCCCCAGTTATATGCGTTTCATCCAAAGCTGTGTAGTAAGCAAGCCGCTGTTCTTTTTCGATGACAATAGGGGGATACCCGTTTTTCATGAGCTCAAAGTTCAGAAGAAGTCGGGCAGTACGTCCGTTGCCGTCAACAAAAGGATGAATTTTTACGAATTCACTATGAACTGCTGCGGCTCTGGCAACGGGATGTAAATTGGCCCCTTCCTCTTTAAGCCATTGTGTAAAGTGTGCCATCAAATCAGGGACCTGACTATAGTCGGGAGGCAAATGCCGGGCACCGCTGATTAGGACATTTTGCGTACGGTAAATCCCTGCTTGATCGTCGAGAATTCCTTTTAGAATCAGACTATGAATGTTTTTGATTTGCCACTCTGTCAAAGCATGGTTCTGCTTCACAATCTCCTCGATATATAAAATAGCTTCCCTATGGTTAAGAGCTTCCAGATGCTCAGATATGGTTTTACCTCCGATGGTAATACCTTCTAAAACAACCTTAGTCTCAGATAGGGTTAGCGTATTGCCTTCAATCGCATTGGAGTTGTAGGTCCAGTTAACGATTAAGTGTTCGCGGATTGATTTTAATGTATGGGTAGGGAATGGTCTTTTGGTGTCGAGCCGTTGTTTTTTCTGATCGATTGAGTCAAACAATCAGTTTCACCTCACAATTCATAATTCGAGGAGTTATCACATTTACAATTAATTCTATTATAAGCTTTCCCAAGGATGGTAGGTTAGTAAACTTTGCAGGTAGCTGAAATGCAGGAATTATCGTCGCTTATATCATCAACATTGTGATCATAAAGGGAGGGGCTGAAGCCCCTCGACAAGCTAGACTACATTAACAATATGTTTCAATCTACGCTTTCGTACAGGGAGAGACGATATTTAGGTTGAGATAGATCTCGCTACGGCGTTTCAATCCACGCTCTCGTATAGGTAGCGACGTCCGGTAACGCCTCCTGAGCTGGGGGAACCGTGTTTCAATCCACGCTCCCGCACGGGGAGCGACCCGAGTGGACGAGTCGGTGTTCGCTAGGGAAGGAAAGTTTCAATCCACACTCCCGCACGGGGAGCGACTCGAAAATCTCGGCACGATGGGAACGCCGTTGCCGTTTCAATCCACGCTCCCGCGTAGGGAGCGACGCAAAACGAAATTATGAATTATTATTGCATTAATGTTTCAATCCACGCTCCCGCGTAGGGAGCGACCCACGGGCGGCCGTACCTCCGGGAATTGTAGGAAGTTTCAATCCACGCTCCCGCGTAGGGAGCGACGTGTATTTACTTTACCGTTATTTTACGCAAGAAGGGTTTCAATCCACGCTCCCGCGTAGGGAGCGACTTGAGGACTCCGGTTGCATAGACGGGTCCGGATGTTTCAATCCACGCTCCCGCGTAGGGAGCGACCCCGCGCCATAGCCGTGTTTTTCCAGAGCCAAGGGTTTCAATCCACGCTCCCGCGTAGGGAGCGACAACATACGAGCAAACGGCCGGAACACCGCCAAAAGTTTCAATCCACGCTCCCGCGTAGGGAGCGACAAAAATCACCCTCGAAGCCGGTAGGCGAGAGAATGTTTCAATCCACGCTCCCGCGTAGGGAGCGACTTTCTCGTTTGGCTCAGATCGGGGATAATGTCGGTTTCAATCCACGCTCCCGCGTAGGGAGCGACTGTATCTTGAAGGTATGAAAGCTGACCTGAAAAAGTTTCAATCCACGCTCCCGCGTAGGGAGCGACTCCGCCGACGCTGTAGGTCTTGTGAATTATCAGGTTTCAATCCACGCTCCCGCGTAGGGAGCGACGTACGGCCGCCCGTTTAGCAATTTTGGAGTTTAGTTTCAATCCACGCTCCCGCGTAGGGAGCGACCAAGAAGCGGACATGCTCGGAAGATGCTAATTGAGTTTCAATCCACGCTCCCGCGTAGGGAGCGACCTCAATGCAAGGGAAGCGACTGTAGGTATCAAAGTTTCAATCCACGCTCCCGCGTAGGGAGCGACCGAACAAGAAGTGCGGAGACGGTTGAACAAAATTGTTTCAATCCACGCTCCCGCGTAGGGAGCGACAGATTTGCAAATTCTCAATCAGGCAACAGGAACAAGTTTCAATCCACGCTCCCGCGTAGGGAGCGACGTTCTCTGGCTTTGTGGCCGTCTTAGCCGTGGCGTTTCAATCCACGCTCCCGCGTAGGGAGCGACCTTCGCCTTGCAAAACTGGATACGAGTTAAGTTTGTTTCAATCCACGCTCCCGCGTAGGGAGCGACTATCGAGGGGGATCGCGTTTTCTATCGGAAGTCCGTTTCAATCCACGCTCCCGCGTAGGGAGCGACTGCACTGCGGTCGCGATACTTCGCTATTGTCAATGTTTCAATCCACGCTCCCGCGTAGGGAGCGACAGCAGGCTCACAGAGTCTTTGCAGGGCAAGGGATTTGAAGCTCAAAAGTGCGAAACGGCATTTTTGATACGAAAAAAGTCCTGAAATTGACCTGAAAACCCGAGAGCCCTTGTGTAGCAAGGGGTGCGAATCCCCCGGGGAAATCATGTGAGCTTTGGGTTCGCACTTCGTAGAACATTACAGCAGTTCTAAGTACCAATCGAATGTACGATCAACATTTGGTATGACAAAACTGATAAATCTCGAAAAATCCCCGGTTGTGTGAGCTTCATCCAAAGCGGTGTAGTAGGCAAGCCGTTGTTCTTTTTCGATGACAATTGGGGGATATCCGTTTTTCATGAGCTCAAAGTTAAGCAGAAGTCGAGCAGTACGTCCATTGCCGTCCACGAAAGGATGGATGTTTACAAATTCACTATGAACTGCTGCAGCTCTGGCAACGGGGTGTAAATTGACTCCTTCCCCTTCAAGCCATTGAGTAAATTGTGCCATCAAATCAGGAACCTGACTATAGTCAGGGGGCAAGTGTCGGGTGCCGCTGATTGGGACATTTTCCGTACGATAAATTCCAGCCTGATCGTCGTGAATTCCTTTTAGGATCAGACTATGAATGCTCTTGATCTGCCATTCTGTCAGAGTTTGGTTTTGTTTTACGATTGCTTCAATATATAAAATAGCTTCCCTATGATTAAGAGCTTCAAGATGCTCAGATATGGTTTTACCCCCAACGGTAATGCCTTCTAAAACAACTTTAGTTTCGGATAGAGTTAACGTATTGCCTTCAATCGCATTGGAGTTATATGTCCAGTTCACGATTAAGTGCTCGCGGATAGTTTTTAATGTATGAATGGGAAATGGTCTTTTGGAGTCTAGTTGTTGTTTTTTCTGATCAATAGAGCTAAACAACAATTTCACCTCACATTTCAAAAATCAAGGAGTTATATTGCTCACAGTCAATTCTATTATAAGCTTTCCCAAGTATGGTAGGGTAGTAAACTCGTATTAGCTGTAATGACAGGAATTATCGGTCGCTTGCATCGTCAGTTATAAATCAAAAGGGAGGGGCTGAAGCCCCTCGACAAGCCATACTACATAAACAATATGTTTCAATCCACGCTTCCGTATAGAGAGCGACGGTGTGCCAATACCACTATTAAATCATAGAAACAGAAAGAGTATCAATAAAGCGCAACTATAATTTGGATTAATAATCTCTAAATGTAAAAAAACTATTGACTTAGTACTGTTAGTTAAGTAGCATGAGGTTAATCAGCACTAGATAAATAATATGAATTTTCAATTACATAGTTTAAGTTCTTCCAACCACCTCAGACCAACAGACATCCTTATATCAAAGGAAGTGTCTGCCATGAATTATGCCCATTCCAAACGAGACCCACTAACGAGAAAGTTACTCCCCAAAGAACAATGGCACGGACTTGATTCCCATTCGGAAGGTACTGCGAATTTATCAGGGAAATTTGCTGGCTGCTTTAAGTGTGAAATACTCGGTGAAATTCTTGGCTATGTGCATGATTACGGAAAGAACTTACTTGACTTCCAGCATAGACTTGAAGGCTCGAAGCTCAATGTAGACCATAAAACAATGGGAGCTCTTGCTGTTTACGAGCATTATCCATTTCCATATGGTCTTATTATGGCCTACGCAATTTATGGACATCATGGAGGACTTCCCGATCATATCTCTCGTGGTGGCGTTCCCGGCTTGCACGACGTATTATCCAAAAACAAATTTAAGATTATCGATAATATCCCTCCACACTTTCCTGAACTAATAGGGAATACAATTCCAAAACGAGCCCCTACGACAAATAAGGGAATGTCCCGGTCCTTATGGATTCGTATGTTGTATTCTGCCCTGGTGGACGCTGATTACTTGGATACAGAACGTTTTTTACATGCAGAGAAGGCGGCCGCGAGGCAAAGTTTTATGCTGTTAAAGCAGTTAAGCATGTTGTATCAAAAGAAGCTGGATGGACTTTTATCTTCATCATTAGATTCAGTAATGGCTCGAGCTCGAAGAAGAGTGATGGAGAGCTGCCTCCAAAAAGCTCTCGGTCCGAAAGGCTTCTATATGTTGCGTGCTCCAACGGGCAGTGGGAAAACCTATTCCTCATTAGCATTTGCCTTAAAACATGCCGAACAACAAAACGCAATTGAAAATCGAGTAAAGAGAGTAATTGTGGCTTTGCCATTCACGAGCCTGATAGAACAAACGGTTGGGGTATACCGTGAAGCGCTTGGTAAAGATAATCTGAATACGGTTCTGGAGTATCACAGCAATATCGTTATAGAGCCAAGCGTTGAGAATGAGTTGGACCCCCGATTGCTCGACAGTGAAAACTTTGATGCCGGGCTGATTGTTACCACTAACGTTCAGTTATTCGAGAGTCTATTTGCCTCTAAACCTTCGCGTGCTCGCAAGTTACATAGGTTAGCTAACAGCGTCATTATTCTGGACGAAGCGCAGACTCTACCTGAGAATCTTTTACTGCCGACTTTGGCTGTGCTTCGTTGCTTAGTAGCTGATTATGGGGTTACGGTTTTGTTTTGTACGGCTACTCAACCTGCTTTCCAAGCTTCTTGGTTGGATGGGATGCAGCCTATAGAAATTATTGAAGAACCAGGTAAACTTTATTCGGAACTTAAGAGAGTCAACACTACCTTCATCGGCAGGAAAACAAATCTGGAATTAGCCGAGTTAATTATTTCTAATGGGAATCGGGTTTTATGCATAGTCAACACGAGGAAACAGGCACAACAGTTATATAGCCTTCTTACGAATTCAAAGCAAATCGAGAAATCCGATGTCTATCACTTAAGCGCCTTAATGAATGCAGATCATCGGGCAGTAATGTTGGAAGAGATCAAATCAAAGACAAAAGAAGATCCATGCTATGTAATCGCAACAAGTCTTATTGAGGCTGGAGTAGATATTGATTTCCCTGTCGTTATGCGGGAGATGACCGGATTGGAGGGAATCGCCCAAGCCGCCGGACGATGCAACCGTGAGATGCTAGTCGAAAAAGGAATGATGTTCCTTTTCGAATCTGCCGATTATCCGTCTCCTCCTTACGCCTGGTATTCGGGAAGGGCCAAATTGGCCAAATTTATTCTAAGTCGCCACCCTGACCCGTTAACTCCGGAAGCCGTAGAAGAATACTTTCAACGATTTTATTTTCAAGAAATGAATCAACTGGACAAGCATGGTATTTTGCGTAATCTTAACGGTGCTGCGGATGAATACTCGTTCCAGTTCCGCGAGATTGCTGAAAAGTATCGTTTTATTAATGAAGATACCGTATCTGTTGTCATTCCATATAACACAGCCTGTCGAGAAATACTTCAACAGGCTACTGATTCCCGTTATCCTACTAGCTTCAGTCGCAAGTTACAGCGTTATACGATTTCTTTATATCCGAAGGAACTGGAATATTTACACAAGAAAGGAAGATTGGAGACCATCGGTAGTGCTATCTACTATCTGCAAGATACGGAAGGAGGATTCGAAGGGGAAATTAATGATCTCTACGGTGATAGGCTGGGTTTGAAAATCTATGCAGAAGAGGAGGGCTAAATTCAATGGGATATGGTGTTTCGTTACATGTGAGTGGAGATTATGCCTTATTTTCAAGACCTGAGATGAAAGCAGAGCGAGTAAGCTATGACGTGATCACGCCATCGGCAGCACGCGGTGTGTTAGAAGCAATATTGTGGCGTCCGGCCATCAGATGGGTAGTCGATCGCATAACAGTCCTTAACCGAATTGAATTCGAGTCTGTTCGCCGTAACGAGGTAGGCTCCAAGATTCCGCCCAGGAATGTTTCGGCAGCCATGGCCGGCTCTAAGGTGGATTTACATCAATATATTAACGAAGATCGACAACAACGTGCCTCTCTTGTGCTTCGTAACGTAGCTTATATTATCGATGCTCATTTTGTAATCATTCCGGAGAAAGCGGGAGAGAGTGATACTCCGGAGAAATTTTATAACATGTTCTTGCGAAGGGCTAGACAAGGACAGTGTTTTCATAACCCTTATTTGGGATGCAGAGAGTTTGCAGCAAAATTCCGTTTCGTGGAAGCGCAAGGGGAACGACCAATCAGTTACTACGCCAATGACGAAGACTACGATCTCAGTTGGATGCTGTGGGATATTGAATACGAACAAAAAGAGTTCAAAAACAAAACCCTATATTCGTTCAATCCTCGTTTTTTCCATGCCCGGATGGTAAACGGCATAATAAACGTTCCCAGCGAGGTGAGCTTATGATTTTGCAGGCATTATGCGGGTTTTACGATCGCATGATGGAAGAGTATCCGGAAAGTGTCGCGCCATTCGGTTTTGCCATTACTCCGGTATCTCAATGTATTGTATTGGACAGGGAAGGAAATATCGTACAAGTTCTGGATCGTATGCAATTTCAAGAGTATTTTGAAAAAAAGGGTGTTGTAAAAGTTAAGGCTGTTCCGCAGCGACTTCTCACTCCCCAGCAACCTAAGAGATCGGGTAAACGGCCAGAACCAGCCTTTTTGTGCGAGAACGCCAATTTTTTATTCGGAATCTATAGCGATCCAGATGGAGCGGACTATAGATTTGGGGCTAGCCGTGATTTACATGAACTAGTTCTAAGGGGAGTAGAGGATGAAGGGGCATCAGCCATTCTTTCATTTTTCTCCAAACGAAAAAAGGGATCTTTGGACTATGTGGGTATAGATACTTCGGGTTTAGAGGATGGGGGAAATATCGTTTTTCAATTGGAAGACGACATGTGGAACTACGTTCATGAAAGACCCGCTATTCGAAAAGCTTGGATGAATTACTTGAATAGCCGTTCCGCGGAAGCCGGCATAGGTCAGTGTCTAGTAACGGGGGAAGTTGACCGCATAGCACGTATACATGGCAATTTGGATGGATTCGGACAGGACAAGCCTACTCTCGTTGGATTCAATAAGGATAGCTTCGTTTCATATCGGAAAGAGCAGGGAGAGAATGCTCCAATATCGGAATCTGCTGCTTTTAAGTATGTTACGGCACTAAATCTACTTATAAACGATAGAAATCATAGCATCAACATTAATGACGAAAAAGTATTGTTCTGGGCAGAGAAGAAAGCGCAATTGGAAGAGCAGATTGTCGGTTCAATGCTTAATGGAGAAGCGGGGAACTGGAAGCTAGACGAGTTTTCAAGACGAAAACTATCGGGGGTGATGGATCATCTCTATAATGGTACTTCGCCTGAACAGTTGGGTCTCAACGCAAACGCTCGATTTTTTGTGCTAGGTTTATCCTCTAACAAGACTAGAGCTGTGATTCGTTATTTCTATATCGACACATTCGGTCAACTAGTAGAAAAAATACGGCAACATCAGTCCGACATTTATGTACAAGGGGCACCTTGGGAACCAGAGTATCCTTCAATTTCGCAAATTTTACTGGAGACAGCGCTTCGAAGGGAAAGTAAGAACATTCCTCCCCCGCATCAATCATCCCTAATTCGAAGTGTGATATCAGGAATTCCATATCCTAATAGCCTCTACATGGCCATGCTTGGGAGAATTAGAGCGGAGGCGTCAGAAGATGCAGGCAAAGCAATCAATCGAATTCGAATCGGCATCATCAAGGGCTGTATAAATCGATCGGCACGGCAAATGAAACAGATGGAAAGGGTGAGTGAAGTGTTAGATCCAAACGAGAAAGCCATTCCGTATCGGTTGGGCAGGTTGTTCGCAATCTTAAACAAGGCGCAACTGGACGCTTTGGAAAAAGTCAATTCTTCTGTTGTAGACAAGTATTTGAACGCTGCATTAGCAAGTCCCCAACAAGTTTTTCCGACATTGCTGGCCAACTCCCGACCTCATTTCACGAAAATTCAAAAAAATTATAAAGGCAGATATCTCTATCTATACAATTTACTTTTAGAGGTACTTGGAGAAGTCCCCACGACTGCTTTTCCCAAGACGTTAAATGCCGATGAACAAGGTCGGTTTCTAGTGGGATTTTTTCATCAAGAACAGGTTTTTTATAAAAGGAAGGATAAGGAGCAGTCGGAAGAAGGCAATGAATCGGTAGTCAAAGTTTAATTATAATAGGAGGCTGAAGAGGATGAGTGAAGTATTGAAAAACAGGTATGAATTTGTGCTTTATTTTGATGTTGAGAATGGTAATCCTAACGGAGATCCCGATGCTGGAAATATGCCGCGTATCGATCCGCAGACGGGGTATGGCCTTGTGAGTGATGTAAGCATTAAACGCAAAGTACGTAATTATGTTCAGTTTTCCAAAGAGGGTCAAGACGGTTTCGATATTTACGTTAGCGAGGGCGCAGTATTGAATAATAAGCAGAAAGAGGCTTACGAAGCTAATGATCTGAAAACAAAAGATAATAAGGACGATAAGCTGACAGCCCAAGCTTATATGTGCAGACGATTTTTTGACGTAAGAGCATTTGGCGCTGTCATGGATACCGGCGATTTTAAGTGTGGCCAAGTGAGAGGGCCAATCCAGCTTTGTTTCTCCAAAAGTGAGGATGTGATCCTTCAACAAGAAGTGACAATTACACGCATGGCCTCAACTACGGAAAAAGAAAATGCCTCCGAAAATCGCACGATGGGAAGGAAGTACTTGGTTCCCTATGGGCTATATCGATTGGAAGGATTCGTGTCGGCCAAATTTGCACAGAAAACAGGCTTTACTCAAAAGGATCTCGATCTCTTCTTCGAATCGCTTAAGCTGATGTTTGATCAAGATCGTTCCGCCTCACGAGGTAAAATGTCTGCAAGGAAGTTGTATGTGTTTAAGCATGAATCCGAGCTAGGAAATGCCCCGGCTGCAGCATTGTTCGATCTCATCGAGGCAAAATTAATTAATCCAAGCGAGCCGTCAAGATCTTTTAAACACTATGAACTTACAGTAGATAAGGGCTCTGTTCCCGAGGGAGTTCAATTGATTGAGATGTTATAGGATAAGTCAACATTAATCTCCAATAAAGACTCCGTGAGGGGTCTTTATTTCATTTACGTAGTAGTGGTTAAATCTGAAAATCAAGTATTAAATCACACTCCCACAAAGGGAGTGACTCGCTTACGGCCCTGTGATCCTGGATCATAAGCCGTTTCAATCCACACTCTAGTACGGGGAGCCGCCGACCATAACAAACGCCATCAAGTTGTGCGTCGACGGAGACGACCGCTGTTGACTGTGTTGCTACAACCTTTGTGTCAGTTTCAATTCACGCCTCCGTACCGGAGGCGACGTGCGCATCCGAAACGAGTGGTCAACTCAACCCGGTTACAATCCACGCCTCCGTACCGGAGGCGACTAAGAGACTGAGCATTATGGTTTACGATGAGAAGGGTTTCAATCCACGCCTCCATGCCGGAGGCGACCTGCTCGAAAAGCGGCTTGGCGAACGATTTGCGGGTTTCAACCCACGCCTCCATGCCGGAGGCGACACAAACAACCAAGGCACGGATTGGGGCTTTTTTGTTTCAATCCACGCCTCCATGCCGGAGGCGACATAAAGCACCTGCGGGTCATAGTTGAAATGCGAGTTTCAATCCACGCCTCCATGCCGGAGGCGACCTGAACTCTGGAACAATCTGGCTTACGTCCCAGAGTTTCAATCCACGACTCCATGCCGGAGGCGACGGCTCAGATAATAGTCCTGGGTCGTTTTAAATGCGTTTCAATCAACGACTCCATGCCGGAGGCGACTGCGCCCTGGGAAAGCTCTGCAAGCGCAGGAGAGTTTCAATCCACGCCTCCATGCCGGAGGCGACGTAAACGGGGTTACGAGTGGGGCATTGCTAAGTGTTTCAATCCACGCCTCCATGCCGGAGGCGACTTACCGTCCTACGTGGGTAAAGATGGGACTACTGTTTCAATCCACGCCTCCATGCCGGAGGCGACTGTTTCCACTTCCGATCGCGATCGTTCCGCCCTCGTTTCAATCCACGCCTCCATGCCGGAGGCGACGCGAGGGTTGTACACCTGCACCATGCCGTATAGCAGTTTCAATCCACGCCTCCATGCCGGAGGCGACGGAAGTGTCCTCCTACTGGCAGCAACAACATGAAGTTTCAATCCACGCCTCCATGCCGGAGGCGACGACAACCACTCCGGTAAAACAGTTTCAGCGGTGTGTTTCAATCCACGCCTCCATGCCGGAGGCGACGGGAGATCGCTATATCAAGAATAATTTATGTCCAGTTTCAATCCACGCCTCCATGCCGGAGGCGACTCGAAATCACAGCATCCGGTACTATTAAAGTATACGTTTCAATCCACGCCTCCATGCCGGAGGCGACTTGCTTGGTCAGATTATAGGTACGTCACTACAGTGTTTCAATCCACGCCTCCATGCCGGAGGCGACCCGCGCTGCCCGAATTTACCGTAGAGCGCATTTAGGTTTCAATCCACGCCTCCATGCCGGAGGCGACTGCCGACGGGATTAAGACCGTTGCACAGGCCAAAGTTTCAATCCACGCCTCCATGCCGGAGGCGACATCCGCGCCTGCGTCCGGGATGCGATCGATGAAGGTTTCAATCCACGCCCCCATGCCGGAGGCGACACGTGGCTTCATAGTCACTCCTCCAATTCAAAAGTTTCAATCCACGCCTCCATGCCGGAGGCGACATTTTGTAATTCAAAATTATACACGCACGGCAATGTTTCAATCCACGCCTCCATGCCGGAGGCGACGGTTGACACCCAAGCCCGGCTGCTGCAGGAGATGGTTTCAATCCACGCCTCCATGCCGGAGGCGACATGAAGTGACGTGCGAGTCCACTGGAACGATTGGTTTCAATCCACGCCTCCATGCCGGAGGCGACACAAAGCGATGCCTCACGAGGTGAAAAGCAAATGGTTTCAATCCACGCCTCCATGCCGGAGGCGACATTCGTTCCCTCCTTATGCTCAAGCCAGTGCAGAGTTTCAATCCACGCCTCCATGCCGGAGGCGACCCGGAAGCTTGAGCGCTTCCCGGTACCCGATCACGTTTCAATCCACGCCTCCATGCCGGAGGCGACAGCGAACGATATGAGCCCTTGCACAGCAAGGGATTCAACGTCCGAAAGTGCGAGTTGTTACTACGGAGGTGGAAATTTAGGCACAAATATGTGCCAAGAACCCGAAGTCCTATGTAACTTAAGAGGTGCGGATCTCCCAGGAAAATTATGTGAGCCTAGGGTTCGCACCGGATATTTTCAGTATAGTTCAGGAAACGCTATTCTCCAACTTTTTTATCGCTTGGAATATCCCTCGGAATAGATGTTCATCCTTTACTCAACTGCCCGAGCTGGAAGGGATTGTACGTTTCGAACCGGCGGTGGGTACAAGCTAACGCCCCGCATTGAGAGCGAAGCACTCTCTCGGCGGGAGTGCTTTTTTGTGTGCGATGTGCTCCATGTGTCAAACCGCGCTCCCACACGGGGAATTGTTCAAAATCATCGAGCAACTCGCTACACACCGTTCCAAACTTTGGAATAACTCGAAATCATCGAACAACTCACGTCGCGCCGGCCCAAACTCCGGGAATAACTCGAAATCATCGAACAACTCACGTCGCGCCGGCCCAAACTCCGGGAATAACTCGAAATCATCGAACAACTCGCCACGCACCGTTCCAAAAATCGTGAATTGCACGAAATAATCGTACAACTCATACCCAAAACCACCCGCCCAAAACCACCCGCCCAAAACCACCCGCCCAAAACCACCCAAATAATCCCACGAGATGCAACTTATCATTTTCCCGCCTCGTTGTTACCTATAGAAGATTTTGTTTTAAAGGGAGGTTTCATCCATGAATAAAACGCAAACAAGCATCAAAATCAGCTTAACCGCGGTGTTGTTAGCTTCCATTCTTACCGCCTGCGGGGCGAGAGGAGACGGCTCCGAAACTCCGACGCCTTCTCCGTCGTCATCGATCAACGAACCGGCCCCGACGGAAACCGCATCCGAGACTCCGAGCGAGGAATCGGATGAGCTGATCGTCAATGCGTTCCGTAAGCTCGCTCTGGCCGGAGGCCCGGCGGATGAACTATATGCGTCTTTAGAGAAATCGATCGAGGGCTTACAGCCTGCGCAAGCAGATGAACTCATTCGCTCCATGGAAGCTTACTATGACAAAAATCTGCCCGTGGCGGAGGAGAAGATCCAACAAAGCGACGTTCAGCAACAGTTATCCCAATTAAAATGGCCGATTACGGAAGATCAGATCCACTCCATTAAAGACGATGACGTGCGGCAGCTTGTCGAACAGACGATAGCGGGCGGATATAAGCTGGAGACGGCCGAAGGCTTTTATTTCCCGGTCGTTGACTACGGCAAGCTCCTATCCTTCGGCGACAAAGTCTCGATCGCAATGAAAGCTTACTTGGACCTAATGGGTACCGAATCCGATGCCCCGACGGCCAAGGACGCCGGATTGGTCATCACATGGGACGAACTGGCTTCCCGTACGCTTGCGGCGGAAAGTTATATCGTGACGTTCCCCGATACGGCGGAAAGAGCCAAAGTAGAAGATCGTTACCATAACTATCTGAGCATGTACCTGGTAGGCTTAAACAACACGCCGATCTTCGATTACGACACCTTCGCCGTTCTGCCGGACGTCAAAAAACAATACGAGCAAATGGTTGTTTCCCACGGAGGTACGATCACGGGACAGCTTGCCAAGGAATTGCTCGACGTCTTGAGCGAAACTGGCGGCTTCGTGTACCAAAAAGGCAAAAAAGGGGAGCAAATCGACATTCCTGCCATGAAGCAATTCCGCGAAAATATTGTAAAGAAGGCGCAATCGAAGCTCCCGGCCGTAAAATGAGATAAATAGAGGACAAAATCGCATACAGGAAATCGGCTCCCTCCGACGAATTTTTAAAGCTAGAAATCGTTTTCTAACTTGATTATTCGCGGGGGGATTTCTTTTGGCTCGTATTGATTTTCCGAAGGATTTCGTATGGGGCACGGCTACGGCGTCGTATCAGATCGAGGGCGCTTATCAGGAAGACGGCCGCGGCTTGTCGATCTGGGATACTTTCTCACATACACCGGGTAAGGTGTTCAACAACGATAACGGGGACATTGCTTGTGACAGCTACCATCGTTACGAGGAAGATGTGGCCCTTCTGAAAAAGCTGGGCGTGACAGCTTATCGTTTCTCGATCGCATGGCCTCGCATTTTTCCTCAAGGAACGGGAGAAGTCAACGAAAAAGGTTTGGAATATTACCGCAAAGTCGTTGACGCGCTGCTAGAAGCGGGGATCGAGCCTTGCGTGACTCTGTATCATTGGGATCTGCCGCAAGCGCTGCAGGACAAGGGCGGCTGGGACAATCGGGACACGATCGATGCTTTCGTCAAATATGCAGAAGTCGTTTTCAAAGCTTTCGACGGCAAGATCAAGCAATGGATCACCTTTAACGAAACTTGGTGCGTCTCGTTCTTGTCCAATTATATCGGACTGCATGCTCCGGGGAATACGGACCTCCAACTGGCGATCAACGTGGCTCACCATTGCATGGTCGCGCACGGGGAGGCCGTCAAGAAGTTCCGCGCGCTCGGCATCCGAGGAGAGATCGGCACGACGCACAACCTGAGTTGGTGCGAGCCGTACTCGAAGTCAGCGGAAGACGTGGCCGCGGCTCACCGTAACCGCGCATTCAACAACGAATGGTTCATGGAACCAACGTTCAAAGGCACTTACCCGCAATTCATGGTAGATTGGTTCGCGTCCAAGGGTGCGAAGGTCCCCGTTCTGCCTGGCGACATGGAGACGATCGCACAGAAAATCGACTTCATCGGCGTTAACTATTATAGCGGCGGTTTCGGCCGTTATAAGAAAGGCGATGGCTTGTTCGATTGCGAGGAAGTGCAGATCGGCTTCGACAAGACCTACATGGATTGGAACGTTTACGCGGAAGGTTTGTACAAGGTTCTCTCCTGGGTCCATGAGGAGTACGGCGATACGCCGATTTACATTACCGAGAACGGAGCTTGCTACGAGGACGTCCTAGCCGAAGGCAACCGCGTTCATGACACTCTGCGCACCGACTATTACAAGAAACATTTTATCCAATGCCATCGTCTCGTCGAGTCCGGAGTTCCGTTGAAAGGATACTTCGCTTGGTCTCTGCTCGATAACTTCGAATGGGCGGAAGGTTATCGCAAGCGTTTCGGAATTGTCTATACGAACTACGAGACGTTGGAGCGTTATCCGAAAGACAGTTACTATTTTATTCAAGATGTGATCAAGAATGGCGGGTTTGAAGCATAAAAGACAATCTCTGCCCGATCTTTGTCATTCCAGGGCGTTATCCGTTACAATAAGAGCGAAGCCTGACAACGAAAGAGGATAACGCTCATGAAAGTCGTTCTAGCAACGTTAAACGCCAAATATATTCATACTTCTCTTGCTCTGAGATGTTTGAAAGCTTTCTCTCAGGACGAGTTCGACATCGATATTGCCGAATATACGATCAAGGACCCGGCGATGGGAATCGCGGCCGACCTGTTCTCGAAGAAGCCCGACGTGATCGGGTTCTCGTGCTATATTTGGAATATCGAAGAGACGATCGTCGTCATCGATATGTTAAGGAAGGTTCTGCCGGACGCGAAAATCATCCTGGGAGGACCGGAAGTTTCCTATGATACGGAGTACTGGATGAATCGGCTGGCTTCGGTTGACTTTATCGTCATGGGCGAAGGGGAGGAGACTTTCCGCGACCTGCTCAGGCAGATAAGCGGCGAGCGAAAATACCACTTCGTCTTCGGCATGGCCTATCGCAAAGACGGACAAGTCGTCATCACGCCGCCAAGACCGAAGCTAGATCTGAACGTCATTCCGTCCCCGCACCGGTTCGAAGCGGACATTCCTTCGCTCCGTAACCGCGTCGTGTATTTTGAGACGAGTCGGGGATGTCCGTTCAGCTGCCAATTCTGCTTGTCCAGCATTGAAGTGGGCGTTCGTTATTTCGATATGGAACGGGTGAAGGCAGAACTGACATATTTGATCGACAGCGGTGCCAAGCTGATCAAATTCGTCGATCGTACCTTTAATATCAAACGCGATTATGCGATGGAGATCTTCCGTTTTCTGATCGACAACCACCGGGGCTGCGTGTTTCAGTTCGAGATTACGGCGGACATCATGAGGCCGGAAGTGCTCGATTTTCTAGCGGACAATGCGCCTCCGGGCATCTTCCGCTTCGAGATCGGCGTTCAATCGACGAACGATCCGACCAACCTCGCAGTGCAGCGGCGGCAAAATTTCGCGAAGCTGACTCGCACGGTCGTTAAGGTGAAAGAAAGCGGGAAGATCGACCAACACTTGGACTTGATCGCGGGGCTTCCGCACGAGGATTACGATACGTTCCGCAAAACATTTAACGACGTGTTCGCGCTCAGGCCCGAAGAACTGCAGCTCGGATTCCTGAAAATGCTGCGGGGAACGGGGCTGCGCATCGATGCGGCCAAGTACGGGTACGTTTATTCGGAGCGGGCTCCTTACGAGATGCTGGGCAACGATCTGATGCCGTTCGGCGATATCGTGCGGATCAAGCGGGTCGAGGATGTGCTCGAGAAATATTGGAACGCCCACCGGATGGATCGCACGATGGAATATTTGATCGAGAAGGCGTATCCGTCTCCGTTTGATTTTTTCCAAGCATTCGGGGACTATTGGGAAGAGCGCGGGTGGAGCCGCATCGGGCACCAGCTGGAGGATTTATTTTCGCGGATATGGGGATTCTTGCAGTTCGACGCTCGACCGGAATTGGACGAGGACGTTGCGCTCGGATTGCTTAAGATCGATTACTACTTGCAGCACAAGTACAAGCCACGCAAGCTGTGGTGGGAAGACAGAATTGGGAAGGTAAGCTGGTCGGCAGGCTTAAAGCATGCGGCGAGCAAGCTCGGAATGGACGAACGCGAGTTGCAGAAAAAGGCGGCGCTCGACTTCCTTCCTTTCGATTACGGCACGTGGGTGCAAGAGGGGCGCGTGGATCGGAACAGTCCGTCTTTGCTCGTATTCCTATACGCCGGGGAAGAAGCGGGACCGCAATTATCGGCACTGCCGTTGCCTGAGGGGCTGGCGGCAAACAAATCATAGGCGAGAGGTGACCGGAAGATGGTTTATCAGGCAAAGTCTGACCGTTACGCAACGATGAAGTACAATCGAGTTGGAAGATCTGGTTTGAAAATACCCGCTGTATCGTTGGGTCTTTGGCACAATTTCGGAGGAGTCGATTCCTTCGAGAACGGACGCGAATTGGTGCGTCATGCTTTCGATCTGGGCATTACTCATTTCGATCTTGCTAACAACTATGGACCTCCTCCGGGATCTGCGGAGACGATGTTCGGGCAATTGCTCGCCACCGATCTTAAACCTTACCGCGACGAGCTCGTCATTTCGACGAAAGCGGGTTACTACATGTGGGAGGGCCCTTACGGGGAGTGGGGTTCCCGCAAATATCTGATCTCCAGTCTCGATCAGAGCTTAAAACGGATGGGTCTCGACTATGTCGACATTTTCTATCACCACCGTCCAGATCCGGATACTCCGCTCGAAGAGACGATGATGGCGCTCGATTACGCCGTCCGTTCGGGCAAGGCGCTATACGTCGGCATTTCCAATTACCGCGCGCCTGAAGCGAAGGAAGCGATCCGTATTCTGAAGGAACTCGGCACGCCGCTGCTGATTCATCAGCCTCGTTACAGCATGTTCGATCGCTGGATCGAGGATGGCCTGCAGGATGTTCTGGAAGAAGGGGGAGTCGGCTCCATCGTCTTCTCACCGCTAGAGCAGGGGTTGCTAACGAACCGTTATCTGGGTGGGATTCCGCAGGATTCCCGTGCGGCCGGAGCGTCCATCTTCCTCAGCGAGAACAGCATTACGGAGGAGAAGCTGGATAAGGTACGCCGGTTGAACGAGATCGCGTCCGATCGCGGACAGTCGCTCGCCCAGATGGCGCTGGCTTGGGTGCTGCGCGGCGAACGCGTCACGAGCGTGCTTATCGGCGCGAGCAAGGTCTCCCAGCTTGACGATAATGTCGATATGCTGAAGCGTCTCGACTTCTCGGCGGACGAGCTGGCTCGGATCGAAGAGATTTTGAAGTAAATAGATTGGGATCGGCTCGGCGGGATTTCTTTCCGCCGGGCTTTTTTTCGGCTGATGTATATAGCCGCCGTGTCGGATGCGGCGAGCGCGTGCATCGGTCTGTCATTGTCGCAAAAAGCGACAATGGCGAGGTCAGAACCGCGGCGCCCCGTCTCATTGTCGCAAAAAGCGACAATGGTGAGGTCGGAGCCGCAGCGGCCCCTATCATTGTCGCAAAAAGCGACAATGGTGAGGTCGGAGCCGCGGCGCCCCCTCTCATTGTCGCAAAAAGCGGCAATGGTGAGGTCGGAGCCGCAGCGGCCCCTATCATTGTCGCAAAAAGCGACAATGGTGAGGTCGGAGCCGCGGCGGCCCCTCTCATTGTCGCAAAAAGCGACAATGGTGAGGTCGGAGCCGCGGCGATCCCTATCATTGTCGCAAAAAGCGACAATGGTGAGGTTAGAGCCGCGCAGCCCCCTTGTCATTGTCGCAAAAAGCGGCAATGGTGAGGTCAGAACCGCAGCGCCCCCTGTCATTGTCGCAAAAAGCGACAATGGTAAGGTCGGAGCCGCAGCGGCCCCTATCATTGTCGCAAAAAGCGGCAATGGTGATGAGATTGGGTACTTGCAGCGAGCCTCGAATGGGGCATATCCTTGTTAAGGAGAGCGAGAATGCTACGTTGAAGGAGACTGGAATATGAGCAACGCGATTACGAGAAGAATCGAAGAGCTGGAACGCTTGGATCCGCCGTTGACGGCACAACCGGATTTGGACGAGTATTGGGACCGAACGTTGCAGGAGTTTGCCGCCAAACCTTTGAATGCGAAGAGGACGCCGGTAGAAACTCCGTTTATGCATATGGATGTATACAAAGTCGAGTATGAAGGGTTCGACGCGACGCCGATTCGCGGGTGGTATTTGCTTCCACGGTTTGCCCGTGAGCAGAAGCTTCCTTGCGTTGTGCTTTATCATGGCTACACGGAGAGCAAAGGTTATCCGGAGAATTACGCCACTTACTTGATGGCGGGGCTGGCCGTATTCGCGGTCGACGTTCGCGGACAAGCGGGAGAGACGGGCAACTTGATGCCTCAAGATTAAGGAATGATCAAAGGGTGGGTAACGCAAGGCATCCTCGATCGGGACACCTGCTATTACAAAGCGATTACGATAGACGCGCTTAAAGCGCTTGATTGGGTCAGCGAGCAGCCGGAGGTGGACGCCTCCCGCATCTGCGCGATGGGCGGCAGCCAAGGCGGCGGGCTCGCGATGATCGCGGCGGCGCTGTCCGACAAGCCAGCGATCGCCGTACCACATATTCCGAACATGTGCCACATGGATTTTGGAATATTAAACTCAGCCAGCTCGTTGACGGAAGCTGCGGCATTTATCGAACGATTTCCCGAGCACCTGGAGACGGTAATTCGTACGCTCAGCTATTTTGACAATTTGAATCTCGCGCACCGTATCCGGATTCCGATCCTCGTGACGGTCGGCCTCAAGGATCCGATCACGATGCCCGAGACGATCTATGCGGCATACAATCGGGTAACGTCGGAGAAAACGATCGTACCGTACCCGTTCTCCGGCCACGTCGTCACCAACGATCATAACCGCCAAGCGATCGAGTTCATGTTGCGACATTTTCGGCTATGTTAATAAAAGAGCGCCCTCCCCTTCACTCAGAAAGGGAGGGCGCTCAGCTATGAGGGCCAAAATAGTACCTTGGCGAGACGAATCCCGGGACAGCGTGCGAACGAAGGCCAAAATAGTACCTTGGCGAGACGAATCCCGGGACGCCTAGCCACACTATGCGCCGTCGCTCACTTGTCCTTATATAGTTCCCGCATCACATGCCCGAGTTCGGGGAGGACCAAGCGGGTCATCGCGAGGCGAACCGCTCCGGTCGAGCCCGGCATAGAGAAGACGGCGGTCGTCCCGATCGTGCCAGCGATTGCGCGCGACAGGATGGCGGCGGAGCCGATTTCTTCCGCGAAGCTAAGATAGCGGAAAATCTCACCGAAGCCGGGCAGCTCCTTGTGCAACTGATCGCGCACCGCTTCGTACGTCGTATCCCGTCCCGCGATGCCGGTTCCTCCGTTCAGCAGCAGCGCTTCAACCCGAGGGTTGTCGGCGGCGTCGCGGAGCAGCTTGCGGATGCCGTTATATTCGTCCTTGACGATGGTATAATCGGTTACCTGATGTCCGTTCTCCTCAAGCAGGCTGCGAATCAGCATCCCACTGGTGTCTGTGTCGGGAGTGCGGGTATCGGATACGGTGATGATGGCGCACGCAACGCTAGCCGGTGCTTCCCGGCGATGCTGCTCGATTGAAGTCGACAATGGATTTCTCCTCCGTGTGCCTTCAGTTCGCGGATTCGGGGATATCCGCTGACGGGGAAGTCGTTGTTTCCGTCAACTCAGGTTCATCCGCGGGTACAGCAGCTTGCGGCTTTGCGCTTTCCTTAATCAGCCGATCGACGACGGCGGGAACGACGAGCGTCAATGCATAGGCGAGCGTCATCCATACCGAATAGGCATGGTGCTGGCCTTCGCTGAATGAAGGGAACACCGATTCGCGATGCCATACCGTGAACGTATTCAGCACAAGACCAATGGCAGCCGCCGTGAAGCCGAAACGGGTCGCGGAACCGCGCTCCGGCAGCAAGCGGAGCCTTACGATGATGGCCAGGCCGATGAGCAGAAGGAACGAGAGCATCTCCAGCAGAAACAGCGATGATCCGAAATAAGCATTTCCCACTTCGAGTACGACCCAATCACCGAATAATAGGAAGAAGAGGGTGGGCACCGCCCATACCGCGACTCCTAATCCGGCTAATATCAATCCTTGGCGCATGGAAATCCTTCCTTTCGCGATCGCGAGAATCTGACTACTTGCTCACGTATTCGACGCGATCCGTCGATATCCTCTCTGCTTAAGGCACCAAACTCCGCAGTACGGTCATCGTTCCGTCGAGCGTGTAAGAGCCTAGATTGGCAGGCAGCAGGAAGCAATCGCCCGCTTTGGCGTCCACATGGCCGTTCGCCCAACCAATGCTGCCGGAACCTTCGCAGACGATGACGATCACGAAGCTATCCGAAGAGGTCGATAAGGACCAAGGTCCGCGGACGATGCCTTTATCCGTCTTGAAGTAAGGCGAACGGGCAAGCGTCAGCCACTCTCCCGGAGTCGCGGCGGACGTATCCATCCGTTCGGCGCCGGAATTTTCATAAGCCGTTACGTTCAGAGAATCCTCGATATGCAACTCGCGAGGTTTGCCGTCCAGACCCGGGCGGTCGTAATCGTACAGCCGGTACGTCGTATCCGAATTCTGCTGAATCTCCGCCACGACGACGCCCGCGCAGAGCGCATGAACGGTTCCGGCCGGTATGTAGAACGTATCCCCGGCTTTGACGGACACTTCCTGAAGGCAGTCCATGATTCGGCCTTCCTCGATCGCGCGAGCCATCGCGTCGCGGTCTACGCCGGGCTTCAACCCATAGATGATTTTCGCGTCAGGCTTCGCATCGAGCACGTACCACATTTCCGTCTTGCCAAGCTCGCCTTTCGGCAGCTTCTCGTAATGATCGTTCGGGTGCACCTGAATGGACAGATCGTCGTTGCAATCGAGCAGCTTGATTAGAAGAGGGAACCGACCGTTGCCGGATGCCCCGTCTTTGGCGCCAAACCAGGAATCCCCTACGAGTTCGCGGATTTCGTCAAGTCCTTTGCCCGCGAACGCTCCGTTCGTCACATGCGACACGCCGTTCGGGTGGTCCGCGATCATCCAGCCTTCACCGATCGCTCCCGCCGGAACGTCGAAGCCGAATTTCTCAAGGGCGCGCCCGCCCCACACTCTTTCTTTGAACTCCGGTTTAAAATGCAAAGGATAAGGTTGTACGCTCATCATTAATTGCCTCCTTGGTTTCATAAATATCGTGGTGTCATTCTTTGAATACTCGCCGCTTACTTCTTGTTCAAGGCGATGAGATTAGGCGACGCCGCTTTCTGCGGAAAACGGTACAGGACGGCTTGCGCGACGTTCTGCGGGACTTCCGCGGCCCAAGCCGTCACCGCATCGGCTTCCTCCAGACCGCCTTCGTGGCCCGGATAGACGACGACGGTCAGAATGCCGCCGCTTCGCAGCAGCTTAAGCGCGGTATCCAGCGCGGCAAGTGTCGTCTCCGGTTTCGTAATCAAGGGAGACGACGCGCCAGGCAGGTAGCCGAGGTTAAACATCGCCGCGGCAATCCTTCCATGCTTGTCGGTTGGAATCACGTCGCCCATCGTTTCATGACCGGCGAGCACAAGCTTCACCGGAGAGAGCGAGCTCGGCTCCGCCTCCGCCGAAAGCCTGCGCTCCGTGCTGGCAAGCGCTTCGGCTTGAACGTCGAAGGCGTATACGAGTCCTTGCGGGCCGACGGCCCGTGAGAGGAACAGCGTATCCGAGCCGTTGCCGGCCGTCGCATCCACGACGATGTCTCCCGATTCGGCCCGTTCCTTCACCCAGCGCTGGGCTTGGCTAAGTACGGACAGGAATCCCATTCGGAGCTCCCTTCCAGGCCTTGCCTTGCCAGCTGTCGCGGCGGACGAGCTCGTCGTCGATGGCGTTCAGCACTTCCCATTTGCGCAAGCTCCACATCGGCCCGATCAGCAGATCGCGCGGAGCGTCCCCGGTCAATCGGTGCACGATCATATCCGGCGGAAGCATCTCGAGGGAATCGACGACGAGCGAGACGTATTCGTCCATGTCCAGGAAGCGCAGCAGGCCTTCCTTCCACTGGCGGACCATCGGCGTTTTGCGCATTAAATGAAGCAAATGGATTTTGATCCCCTGGACGTCCATCGCCGCGACGGCTCGAACGGTGTCCAGCATCATCTCGCGAGACTCGCCGGGCAAGCCGTGAATGATGTGCGCACAGACGCGTATCCCCCGGGTTCTCAGCCGGTTTACGGCGTCGACGAAGCAATCGGTATCGTGAGCGCGGTTAATGAGCTGCGAAGTGGATTCGTGGATCGTCTGCAGTCCCATCTCCACCCACAAATACGTGCGGTCGTTGAGTTCGGCCAAATAGTCCACGACGTCGTCGGGAAGGCAATCCGGCCGCGTCGCAATCGATAATCCGACGACGCCCGGCTGCTCGAGAATGACTTCGTAATATTCCCTAAGCGTCTCCACCGGCGCATACGTATTCGTGTAGGCCTGGAAATAGCCGATGTATTTCGCATCGGGCCACTTCAAATGCTGGCGATCGCGAATATGATTGAATTGCGAGACGAGATCGTCCCGCCGGCTGCCGGCGAAGTCCCCGGAGCCCCGCGTGCTGCAGAATGTGCATCCGCCCGCGGCGATGCTGCCGTCACGGTTCGGGCAAGTAAAGCCGGCGTCCAGCATGACTTTGAATACTTTCTCGCCGAACGTTTCCCGCATTTCGTAATTCCAAGTGTGAAATCGTTTGTCCGCCCATAACAGCGGAGCGCGATCCGCTTTTTCGGTCGTTGTCATCGATGCATCCGTCCTTTGCTGAGGTCGGTATAATTGTAGCGAAAATCGAATCAAAATGCGAGGGCGGACCGCAAGTTCCTGGTTCATAACCCCGTGATAACGCTTTATTTCATTCCGATTACCGATTGATCGGACGGAGTCCGATTTCAAACAAACATCGATCTTGAATCAAGTTCGGCTTGAAATACCTAACATGATGTGTTATATTAAAAGTGCGTCAAATCAATGAAAAAACCTGACATTACAACATTTTTCGCAGATTCATTCATGTCGTTTCCATACCTCGGGCAGGCTAGACGCAAAGCGATTACAACCTATTGGAGAGGTGAGCGTAATGAATTCGAGCACGCGCATTCCGCAAGGGGACGATACGGTTAAGGTCGAATTGACGGTGAAAGAAGTGTTGGCCTTGTCCGGAGCTAAGTTCCCCAACAATCATAGCATCGAAGTCTCGGCACGAAAGAAGCTTAAGAGCATTATCGAAGACCACTATATCGAAGAATACAAACGGTCGCATTAAGATTAATCGGATACGCAAACAAAGGACGAATACCCATTTTTGGGGATTCGTTCTTTTTTAGGTTTGACAATTTCAACCACTAGTTATATAGTTAGTTACATGAGTAACTAACCGACTAACGTGGTGGTGAGGAAATGACGTTTCACATGGATGACAGCCGCCCTATTTTCATGCAGATTGCTGAACGGATCGAGAACGATATTATCGAGGGGAGATTGCCGGAGGAATCGCAGGTGCCCTCGACCAATCAGTTCGCTGCATTTTACCAGATCAATCCGGCGACGGTCATGAAAGGCGTAAACCTGCTCGTGGATCAAGAAATTCTGTATAAGAAGAGAGGGATCGGTATGTTCGTGGCGACGGGAGTGCGAGAGAAAATCGTCGAGAAGCGCAAGGAGCAATTTTTCGAGCAGTACGTCGTAACGATGGTGAAGGAAGCGGAGAAGCTGGGCATTAACGAAGAGCAGCTCACCGAAATGGTCAAGAGAGGGGCTAAGAAGCCATGAACAAAATCGTCGAGGTTGTCGGACTTTCTAAGCAGTTCGGCAAAGTCAACGCAATCGATAACGTCAGCTTTACCCTGGAGGAAGGGAAAATCTACGGCTTGCTTGGAAGGAACGGAGCGGGCAAAACGTCGATCATGCACATCCTGACGGCACAGTTGTTCAAGACGTCTGGAGAGATCAAAGTGTTCGGAGAAGATCCATACGAGAACGAACGCGTATTAAAACAAATTTGCTTCATTAAAGAAAGCCAGAGATATCCCGATATGTTCCGAATGGAGGATGTGCTGAAAGTATCGCCGATGTTCTTCCCGAATTGGGATCGGAAATTCGCTAACGAACTCGTCGAACTGTTTAATCTTCCTTTGAAACAACGCATCCGCAAGCTATCCAGAGGGATGTTGTCCGCCGTCGGTATCATCGTCGGGTTGGCCAGCCGGGCGCCTCTGACGATTTTCGACGAGCCGTATTTGGGACTGGACGCGGTCGCGAGAAGTTTGTTTTACAACAAATTGCTTGAGGATTACGCGGAACACCCGCGCACGATTATCCTGTCAACGCATCTGATCGACGAAGTCAGCCAGTTGCTTGAACACGTTCTGGTTCTCGATCGGGGCAGATTGATTCTGAACGAGGAAGCGGAAGCGTTGCGGGGGAGAGCTTCGAAAATCGTCGGCTCGGCCGCGAAGGTCGAATTTTTCTTGGCGGGCAAGCAAGTCATCCACCGCGAACCGTTCGGCGGACTCTCGTCCGCGACGATACTGGGAGCGTTGACCGCGGAAGACCGCGCCCGGGCCTCCGAGCTCGGACTCGAGATCGCGCCGGTATCCCTGCAGCAGATGATCGTTCATCTGACCGGGAGCAAAAGCGGAAATAAGGAGGAAGCGCTATGAGCAGAGTGGCGGGTATCGTAAAAACGCATTTGACGGACCTGTGGTCTTGGGCGATGATGCCATGGCTGATTCTTGGCATCAGCTTTACCGTAAACGTGATTATCGGTGCGTCGGTCGGAGATAAGATCGAGACCGGTGGGTTGAGTTCGATCTATGTTTATATGCTTGTACTCGGTGTCGGTAGCGTAGGTCAGACGTTTCCATTTCTGATCGGATTCGGGGCAAGGAGAAAAGATTACTTCCTCGGTACGACCGCGACGATCGCGCTGATCGGCGCGGGCTCGGTGATTCTACTGCTTATTCTCGGTTACGTCGAGCGACAGACCGGTTACTGGGGGATCGAGCTTCACTTTTTTAATATTTCCTACGTGACAGATGGGCCGCTGATTCAGAAGTTCTGGGTGCTGTTCAGCATGATGTTGCATTTCTTCTTCGTCGGATTCGCGATTTCATCGATCTACCGCAAGTTCGGTCGCGACGGGTTATTCTTCTTCTTCATCGCGTTTGGGGTGGCGATTACATTCGCGGTTTACCTGCTCTCCGTGTTCGACAGATTGCGTGCCGTCTTCGATTGGTTTGTGGATTTGACCGTGCTGGGTCTAGCAAACGGACTGTTCTTATTGACGCTTGTTTACGTTGGATTGTCTTATTTACTGCTTCGCAAGGCATCGTTCTGACTTGGTTGGAAAGCTTTCCAGTGATCGTATATAATGGATATAGGCTATGAGGACTAATACAATGACTCTTGAAGGAGAATTTCCGATTGGACAGAAATGGATGGTTATCGACTTATCTCGAAAAATTTGTCGTTCATCGCAAAATGTGGGAATCGGAATGGCAAAGATCAAACAAGAGCGGGTTTACTAGTAGTCAGGCTTTTATGCTAATTCTTCTATATCAGAAGGGGCCGATGCAGGCCAAAGAGTTAATGGAAAATTTGGCTGTCTCTTCCGGCGGAATTACGGTCATATCCGATAAATTAGGTCAATTGGGCTACATTCGCAAAATCAAGACCGAGCAGGACCGGCGTGCCGTTTTCATGGAAATTACCGACGAAGGCAGGAAAGCCTATCCCGATATCAAAGAAGAGTGGGAAGGCGTATCGAGAAGGATCTTTTCCGTTCTTTCCGATGTCGAGGTAGCCATAATGGCCCAGTTGTTCTCTAAGCTTGTCGATGATAACTAATCGCGACAGAGCGATTACGCGTCATCCGCGCAAAACAAACATAAGTACTTGGCGAAGATGAGTCCTTCCCAAGTACTTTTTTTGTTTGTCCTCTTTTTCGTGAATCCTGCCGAATATGATAAACTTCTATTAACTTAGTGTAAAAATTCGGCAAGGGGTTGGGGATTTGAGAAGAAGTTATGTCTGGTTGGGGTTGGTCATTATTCTATTCGCGTGCGTTTGCGCGCTCACCTTTACGGATCATATAACCGGATTCGACCAAAACGTGATCGCAGCCGTTCAAGGCTGGGAGACTCCGGGTCTAACTCGCCTCATGGAAGGATTCAGTTGGATCGGCTCGACGATCGGCGCAACGCTAATATCCGCAGTAGCGTTTCTTTTTCTGGCTTTCGTTCTCGGACACCGCAAGGAATTGATTTTTTTCGTCGCCGTAGTCGGCGGGTCTGCTTTACTGAATAAAGTGCTGAAAAATACGTTTCACAGGGAGCGTCCGAATCTTCACCGTCTGGTGGAGGAAACCGGTTATAGTTTCCCGAGCGGACATTCCATGGCGGCGTTCGCGCTATACGGCGCATTGATTTATTTGCTATGGAGGCACGTCCGGAGCGGCGCCGGGAAAATCGTTCTTGTCGTTATCGGTTCCCTGCTCATCCTTTGCATCGGTTTAAGCCGAATTTATTTGGGCGTTCATTATCCGAGCGATGTCATCGGGGGCTACTTGGCAAGCAGCGTATGGCTAGGACTAATGATCGAATTTTTTCGCAAATGGAATCAAAGACTGATCAAATAAAAAAAGGTTGCGGAACGTCCGGGGGAAGAGGGACAACCGCAATCCTTTTTTTCGATTATTGAACGATGAGCGCTCCCGTCATGCTGTCATGACCTTGACCGCATTGAATGGAGCAATGGAATTCGAATGAACCGGCTTTATCGAGCTTGATTTCCTTGGTATCGCCGTTTTTGAGATTGACGCCGAAATCCGGAATCTCGAGGCCGTGCGCGCCTTGCGTGTTGTTCAAAGTCAGCTTCAGCGTATCGCCGACGTTCGCCGTAATTTCATTCGGTTCGAACTTCCAGTTCGAGGCGTTAACCGTCACTTCTTTCACCGCACCGCCTCCGGCAGCTGGGGAAGTCCCTGCGGGCGGAGAACTAGGCGGCGGCGAGGACGGAGAAACGTTTGCGTTGTTTTTGGTTGCACACGCGCTTAGCGCGAACATGGCGATCGCCGCGACAATCGCGAGTAACCATATGGATTTTTTCATAAAATGTGCCTCCCTTCACCACTAATATGCCCATAAATCAAATTTTCACTTCAATTCGGGAAGGGGATTGCTGGGCGGTAATCTTATCTTTACAACCGGCCCGGAATTGGGCAAAATAAGATTCATTGACGTTAGGCGGCCATGGGCTGCGGGAGGAAATGGAATGAGACTTCGCGGAAGAAAAAGGGAAAGCTTGGAATCGCAACAGGATATCGTCGTGCTCGAGCCCAAGAAGTTGAAGGGGCGTTGGAGAGAGTTTTTCGGCAACGACAATCCCATTCACATCGAGTGCGGAATGGGCAAAGGTCAGTTCATCAGCCGGTGGAGCGCGAACAATCCGGAAATCAATTATATCGGAATGGATATATACGATGAGCTGCTTCAGCGCGGCAGCGAGAAAGCTCGGAAGCTGTGGAAGGAAGAGAAGGACTCGGAGGAGGTTCCGAACCTTGCGCTGGTGCGGGGCAATGTCGAATTTCTGGACGACATGTTCGAGGAGAACGAGCTGACTCGCATCTACTTGAATTTTAGCGATCCGTGGCCGAAGTCGAAGCACGGCAAGCGCCGTCTGACACACCCGCGTTTTCTGATGAAATATAAGCACGTGCTGAACGACATCGGAGAAATCCACTTCAAGACCGACTCGTTAAGCCTGTTCGAATTCTCGTTGAACAGCTTCTCCGACAGCGAATTGCAGATGCGCAATATTTCTTTGGATCTGCACCGCAACGGTGTGCGGGAAGATCTTGTTCTGACAGAGTACGAGGCGAAATTCATCGGCCAGGGGAAGCCGATCTATAGACTGGAAGCGGTAATCGGCGACAAAGTTCTTCAAGAGCATCGCCGTACGGTGGCGGAGGAGCTGCAAGAGCAATTCCGCAGAGGAACGACCAAGGATTTCGAAGAGGAATAATAATAAGCGATCAAAAAACGTGCTGCCGGAATTGGCTAGCACGTTTTTTAACGTTTATATCCATATCGATAATAGGAGAACGGTAGAGCTGCCCAGTACCGCGCCTGCTACGGTGTCGCTTGGGAAATGAAGGCCGAAGTAGATGCGCGACAAGGCGACGCCGATGCCGATCGGCAGCAAAACCGGGATGAACAGCGGTTCCATCAGCATCCAAGGCGTCAGCATAGCGAATGCGGCGGTCGTATGTCCGGATGGGAAAGATGGATCTTTAAGGGGACGGCGGCCGGTATTCGTCTGCGGCAGCACTTGATAAGGGCGAAGCCGCGGCGCGCTGCGTTTGGCGATCGCGACGGGAATGTGGCTGAGAACGATGGAAGCGAAAGCAAGCCAGCCCGCATGGCTCCATGGCCCCGGTGCGAATAACCCTGCTGCAAGAGAGATGGCAAGACTGAATGTAGCACCTGCGATCAGGGACAAAAGCTGAAAAATCCAGTTCAAAGCGGAACGATTCCAACGTGTGTTGACATGCAGGAACAATGGGCGCTCTACTTCCAGAAGGATACGGTAGAATCGGCTCATATTCTCCTCCTTAGGCTTGAACATACTGATCATAGCGGGGAACTTTTCGTTCCTTCTCTAACATATAACGCCATTGTCATGACAGTATTAACGTGGAATTTCCGAATCGTGGAAAAGCAGTTTTATAAACCCCTTCGTTGGGTAAACTTCTATTGGCTGCAACCTTGTCGTTACGCTTTTCGTTAATTTACTGTGAAATGAGCATAGGTCTTCGGATAGAGAATCAATGAAATTCGATGAAAATCCGGGTTGAGAAGCAGAATATTCCGTTGCGAGCGTCGGTTAGTCGACCTGAAAGCCGCATCTTACCGAAAAGCAACCGATTTTGGATTTAATCTCCTTTTGACAAAAGGAAGCAAACGGATAACAATCAAGATTATCTCTTTTGGAGGGGGCAATAAAGAATAGCGTTGGTCACTTAGTAAACAAAAAGACAAAGAGAAAAAACAAAAAACACTCAGAGAGAAAAAAGAGAAAAAGAAAAAAGGGATCTAGGGGGTACAACTGAATATGTTTAACAATGTTCTTATGGTGATCCAAGGACTTGCCGCGGCGATCGGGGTGTATCAAATCATTCTGTCGTTTTTCGGCTGGTACCGCAGGAGAGAACGGATTACCCACAAGCCAACTAAGTCGTTCGCGCTGCTCGTGGCCGCGCACAACGAAGAGACTGTCGTCGGAGCTTTGATCGAGAACTTGCTGAAGATGGAGTATCCGCGCGAGCTGTTCGATATTTTCGTCATTTGCGACAATTGCACGGATGGAACCGCGGACGTCGTACGCAAGTACGAGGGCGTATATGCCTGCGAAAGAACGAATCCGAACCAACGAGGCAAAGGATTCGCGATCGAGTGGATGCTTAAGGAGCTTTGGAAAAATCCTCGGCAATACGATGCGATCGTCATGTTCGACGCCGACAACCTGGTCGCGACGAACTTCCTACAATACATGAACGAGGATTTGTGCAACGGCTACCGCGTCATCCAAGGTTACTTGGATACGAAAAACCCGCACGACTCCTGGATCAGCGCCGCCAACGGCATTACTTACTGGTTCTGCAACCGGCTATGGCAATTGCCCCGGTATAATCTGAAGTTGTCTAACTTCCTCGGCGGTACGGGAATGTGCTTCGAGACGAAGCTGCTCAAGGATATGGGGTGGGGCGCAACAAGCCTCGTCGAAGACTTGGAATTCACCGTTCGCTGTATTCAAAGAGGCATCTACCCGAAATTCAACTATGACGCGCGCGTCTATGACGAGAAGCCGATTACGTTCCGAGCGTCCGCCCGCCAGCGCCTGCGCTGGATGCAAGGACACTTCGACGTATCCCGCCGTTATTTGCTCCCTTTGCTGTGGCAAGGCATCCGTACGGGGAGCATCGTCAAGATCGACGCCGCTCTGTATATTTTTAACGCGTTCATCTATTTGATCGGTTTCCTGGTTACGCTCGCGCTTTGGTTCGACATCATGCTTCCGGGCGGTCCGCACCTGACATCCATCTACTCGAAAATGCCGCTCGGCTTGTCGCTGACCATCGTGCTGTACGGTTATCTGCAATGTCCAATCGCCATGCTGATGGAGAAAGTCAATTGGAAAATGTACTTGAAGCTGCTGCTGTTCCCGGTATTTTTCCTGTCCTGGTGGCCGATCGCGTTTTACGCCTTTTTCACGCAAAACAACAAAACTTGGAGCCATACGCAGCATACGCGCGTCATTCGGCTGGAAGAAGTCCAAGGCAAACAAATGTAAGAAAAGATCAGCGACAGATCACACAACGGATATGTTGACATCGCGTAGACGTCATGATAAAGTAATCGTTGTGACTGTTTATGAAAATTAATCAGCACGCGCAAGAAGGAGCACCCGCTTCTCACCTGATCGGCTTCGGCTGACGGGTCAGCGTAGCCGACGATGGACGTGAAGTGCGGAAGAAACGATGGTTTCCGAGCATGGACGTTAACGTTAGGACTAGAATGCGGGTCGACACGACTCGCATTTTTTTGTTTGCAACCATTCACTCGGCAGACTAATTCGGAGGTGGAACATTATTAGCAAGGATCATCAAATCAACGAGGAAATCCGGGCGAAAGAAGTCAGACTGGTCGGCTCAGAAGGCGAGCAACTGGGGATTAAACCTTTTCGTGAAGCGATGCAGATGGCGATTGACACGAATCTTGACTTAGTCAACGTGGCGCCGCAGGCAAAACCTCCTGTGTGCCGCATTATGGACTACGGCAAATTCCGTTATGAGCAGCAGAAGAAAGAAAAGGAAGCTCGGAAGAATCAGAAAATCGTCGACCTTAAAGAAGTTTGGTTTCGTGCGAACATCGAGGAACATGATTACCAAACGAAGTTTCGCAACGTTGTGAAATTTTTGAACGAAGGCGACAAGGTGAAATGCTCCGTGCGGTTCCGCGGTCGCGAAATTACGCATGCCAAGCTCGGCCAGAAGATTCTGGAGCGTGTGGCGAGCGAAGTCACCGATATCTGTATTGTTGAACGCGTGCCTAAGCTTGAAGGCCGTAGCATGATTATGATTTTGGCTCCGAAAGCCCACTGACAGGAGGATACAATTCATGCCTAAAATGAAAACGCACAGCAGCTTGAAAGATCGTTTCAAAATTACCGGAACTGGTAAAGTCAAACGCTTCAAAGCTTACAAAAACCACTTGCTTTCCCACAAATCGGGACGTGCAAAACGTGTTCTAGGTACTCAACCGCTAGTAGCTCAAGGCGACGTTCGTCGCATGCAGCAACAACTCGCAAACCTGAAATAATGTAGATACAACAGTTCAAAAAGTCTCGGACTTTTTGAAGAACACTTCCGGGAGGTAATGAATCATGGCAAGAGTCAAAGGCGGATTCGTCACGCGCCGTCGTCGCAATAGAATGTTGAAGTTGGCTAAAGGTTACTGGGGCGCGAAACATCGCCTGTTTAAGAAAGCTAAAGAACAAGTAATGAAATCCTTGATGTACGCATACCGCGACCGTCGTCAGACGAAGCGGAACTTCCGCAAATTGTGGATCGTGCGTATTAACGCTGCAGCTCGCCAGAATGGCTTGTCCTACAGCAAATTGATGCATGGCCTGAAGCTGGCTGGCATCGAAGTCAACCGCAAAATGCTTGCCGACCTGGCCGTGAACGACATCAGCGCGTTCAACTCGCTTGCCGGCGCAGCTAAAGCAAAAATCAACGCGTAAGCTACGCGTGAGCAGACAAGCCTCGGGGAACCGGGGCTTGTTTTTTTTAATGCCGACATTATTGGGGTAGCGATTAACAGATGCCAAAAACCCCCGGCAGGGTGCCGGGGGCTGTTGCGTTATTGCGAGACTTAAGAGCAGTTGCCAATGAGCTTCCAGACGTCCCATTCGCCGCTTCTCAGATCCGGTCGTTCGTTCAGCGTCCACCATTTGGCTTGATAGATTTTGCCGTTGTACGTGACTTGATCGCCGTTTACGTAAACCTGCGTTGTGCTCCAAGGAGCCGGACAAGTGTTGACGCTCGCAGTCTTCGCCGTATGCGCGTTGCTCGCCGGAGAAACATTACCGGCTGCGTCGGCTGCATAGACGGTAAAGGTGTAGCTAGTGTCCGGCGACAATCCGGTTACGTTGTAAGATAGCGTCGATCCGTTCACAGTAGCAACGTAAGTCGAACCGTTGTAAATGCGGTATTCCGTTACGCCGACATTGTCCGTTGAGGCTCCCCACATCAGGGAGACGCTGTTCGGCGTAACGCCCATATTATGCAAGTTTACAGGGGCGGTAGGCGCCTGAGTGTCAGGTGCGGGCGGATTAGTCGTGCCCGTCACAGAGTTGCTGTCGGGCGACGTATTGCCAGCGAGATCTCGTGCGACGACTTTGTAGACATAGGAAGTATTGGCAGCAAGGCCAGTATCCAGGAATGTCGTTGTCGTGCCGTTAACGGTGCCGACCTGAACACCGTTGCGATAGATACGATACTCGGTAACGCCAACGTTGTCGGTCGAAGCCGTCCAGGAGAGCGCAATTGTCGAGGAAGTCGTATTTGTGACGTCGAGATTGCTAGGAGCGGTCGGCGGAATGGTGTCGGACGGTCCGGTGAAGTTGACATCGATGACGTTATAGAATGCATTGGCCGTATCGGCGATTTCCCATACCGCCAAGATGACGTGGTATCCGGTGCGAGCCGGAATGTCGCAGGTATGGGAGAAGTTAGCCGGCGGCTGGCCGCTGTACGGCAGGCTGCAGAACGGCGTCAAATCGAAGGAATTCCGGGTCAACGGGGCGTTCGAATCCCAGTTCGGTTTCGTAATATAATATTTCCAGCTTGCGGTTGAGTGGGCGGCTGTCAGCTTCCAGGAGAACGTTGTCGGTCCCGACGTGACGTTTACTTTGGCCCAGCGGGTGGCGGACTGCTCATCCAGCTTTGGAAAGGCACCGCCTGCGCTGGCGATTTTCCCATCCGCAGGTCCTGCATTCGGCCAGCCCTTCGGAGCTTCCAGACTTTGAGGCTCATAGATGATCGAGCCGCAGTCGGTATTTACGTTGTTTTTGCACAGGGCAGCGCGGCTGGAGGGACCTTCCACATAACCGTGTGCGGACGCGCTGTCTGCGAACCATGCCGATAGCGCAAACGCGATGAACATACCGATGACAACGACTAACATTTTCAACCATTTTGACGAATTAAACGTGTACTGCCGCAACATAAAACCATTCCTCCTAAATAAATTGATTTTTGGTCTTCCAGACGCTAGTTTTCACCTCCAATAAACCACCCTGACGACGGTGCGACGCACGTTTAAGCAGGCAGGCGTGAAGATGACCACCTCCTTAAACGAATTAATCGGACATACAAAACAAGAAGTGACAGAAGATCGGAGTTGAAAGAAGGCGACAAAAGGGGATTCGAGGTTGCCGCCAATGGGGGCGATGAGAAGGGGTAGAGGAAAATGGAAAGACTGGTGAAAAATAAGCGCTTAGCTATAAAATAACTCTTTTTAATAGAGTATTAGGGTTAAAATTCGATAAAATAGGGATAAATTTCGACAATATTCTACTTAAAACTCGTAGAATACCTAGCCCCGCCGTCTCGTTCGGAGCTGGATCTCGCGATAGAGAACTGGCAGTGCGTTATGAGCGAGTTGGAGGTGCTGAAGCTGATGATAGAGCACTGACAGTGCGTTGTGAGCGAGTTGGAGGTGCTGGAGGTGATGAAAGAGCACTGACAGTGCGTTGTGAGCGAGTTGGAAGAGCTGAAGCTGATGATAAAGCACTGACAGTGCGTTATGAGCGAGTTGGAGGAGCTGAAACTGATGATAAAGCACTGACAGTGCGTTGTGAGCGAGTTGGAGGAGCTGAAACTGATGATAAAGCACTGACAGTGCGTTATGAGCGAGTTGGAGGAGCTGGAGGTGATGATAGAGCACTGACAGTGCGTTATAAATAGCTCTATTGGTCGGATGAGTTGAGAATATATCTTCTATTCCGCTGTTTGCCGGGTACAGCCGGAATGAGCTTTCCCGCTGCGGATAAGTCCTTCGCCCGACGCACGATAGTAACGCGGTTCCAGCCTAAGCGTTCTGCTGCTTCAGCAGGAGAGAAAGGTCCATCCGCGTGTGCCGCGTAATCCAGAATCGCCCGGTCGATCGGATCGTTTGCAGAAGAGGGCGGATGCGGTACGTGACCCCACTTCCCTTTTGCCTGCATAATAGTTTGTTGGCATTTGCGTGGGTGCTCCATGATCTCATCGTAAGAGAAACGAAGCACGATCCAATCGTCAAGGATCAAATCGTTTTGACGCCGCAAATGGTCGGCGAATTGCCACCGGTCGACGTTACGCCAATGGGGGCCGAAGCCGTCGATCTCAATGGCGACGTTCGCCATGTTTAGTTGCCAAGCGAAGTCCAAATACCGATAACCGTCTTTAAAATCGCGAACCTCGAACTCGGGAATCATCTCGTTCAGGTTCCGGAATAGGGGCCACCAGATTTTGAACAGAAACATTTTCTGGGCGTAGCCGATTCCCTTCGCAAGCTTGCGTTTCCTCTCGCCGGAGTCCATCTTGATGTGCTTGTCCAACCATTTTTCATAAGCAAACTCAAATTTCGGGTCCGCCGTTTCTACCACGTAATGAAACCTCCTAATCCAATGATATTTACGAAGCTTTTAACACAAAAAAGTACTAGCTTACTTACATAAAATACCATAGATTTCCAATTTACCACAAGCCCCATTTACGAGCATAAGGACAGAGGTACAAGCGCGATAGACTCCTCGACCATATGTTACAGGACAACGGGGAGTTAAGCTCTTCGCCGTTTGGATTGGATGTTGGCGCGTAAGGTAAATGGCACAGCGTGAAGGCAATCGATCGTGCAAAGGGAGGAGTGCATGACTATGTCGCGCGTTACACGTTCGCAAGCGCAGAAGCTGGTGGGCAAACAGATTTATGCCGTTCGCAAGGACGGAACCGTTGCAACGGGCAAGCTGGCAAGCATTTCGGGAAACACGCTCATCCTGGAGCAGCCGAAAAACAAAAAGGTGCAAACGAAAGCCCTTCTGTCGCTGGCCTTGTTGGACTTGTTCACTGTAGGCGCGGTAGACGGCGGATTCGGATGGGGATATCCAGGCTATGGATACGACGGCTACGGCTATGGCTATGGTTATGACGGCTGGTTGTAACCCGATATCGTGCAGATGACAAAGCAGCGATTCGAGCCGAATTCGGCCCGAACCGCTGCTTTTTGTTTAGTCGTCTAACGATTTCGCAAGCTCGATGATTTTCAAGGATTCAATTGAGCGAACGGAATGATAACCGCGTCGGCGGTAGAATCGTATTGCTCGCTCGTTATGATCGTCGACGAAGAGGTGGGCCCACTTGCATCCTTTTGACCGGCCGTAGCTTTCTGCGCGGTTCATGAGCAGGGTTCCGAGTTTTTTGCTCTGATGACGGGAATCTACGGCAAGCAGGTCGATAAATAATGCGCCGCCGCGAAACTCCATGTGAAGAAAACCGATCGGAGGGCTTCTGAGCGTTCGGGAGGCAACTAATGTTGGGCCTCTGCGAAGGCGGTGGGAAATCTCGGCAAACAACCTGCCGTCCCTGGGATGTCGCCAAGGGGAAATCGGAACCAATTCATTGCGGACCAGCTCGACAATACCTTTGTCGTCTCGTAATTGTCTCCATCGGATCAAGCGGGGTACCTCCCCTGCCGGTTCAGTTGATCGGCTGTCGTTTCTTGCGTCAACAAGCGCTAATTGTACAACGTATGAACCTGCCGCTCCGATGGTAACGGCAATGAACCCGCAAAATGCATGAAATGCGAACGAAGATGTGTATTGACGAATGGGTTTGCGAAGAATATAATAAATCCTAAATCGACTGAACATCAAATAGCCGTGATGAGGAAAAAGCAATAGGGCTCTTATGCTCAGAGAGCGTCGGAAACGCTGCAACCGATGCCTTAATCCCTGTTCGCGAAGTCTCCTCGGAGCTGTTCCCCTGAACCGCCGCATAGGCGCATTAGGGAGAAACGGAGTAGCGCACGTTATTGCGCTTGAAGTATGGAGGATTCCGTGTTTTGTTCAAGCGGAAGCTCATACTTTATAAGGCCGTCACCGTGAGGTGGGCGGTAAATTCGGGTGGTACCGCGAAAGCTATAGCCTTTCGTCCCTTGACAGCCATATTGGCGTCGGGACGAAAGGCTTTTTGATTTGTTGAAAGGAGGAAAAAAGATGAGTACACAGGGTGTTACAATGAAGTCCAAAGAAGAATTAATCGAGAAATGGAGCAAGCCGGAAGTCATCACTGGATCGGAAATGCTGCTTCGCAGTTTGCTTCTGGAGGGTGCGGAGTGCGTCTTCGGATATCCGGGCGGCGCGGTTCTGTTTATCTACGATGCGATGCACGGCTTCACCGATTTCCAGCATCTGCTGACCCGGCATGAGCAAGGCGCGATCCACGCGGCCGACGGTTATGCCCGTTCTACCGGCAAGGTGGGCGTTTGTATCGCGACTTCGGGACCGGGGGCGACGAACCTGGTCACGGGAATCGCGACCGCATACATGGATTCTGTTCCGCTGGTCGTTATTACGGGGAACGTCGCGACGAGCCTGATCGGAACGGATGCGTTCCAAGAAGCCGATATCGTCGGCATCACGATGCCGATTACGAAGCACAGCTATCTCGTACGTAAAGCGGAGGATCTGCCTCGCGTCATTCACGAAGCCTTCCATATTGCCAATAGCGGACGCAAAGGACCGGTGCTCATCGATATTCCGAAGGACGTATCGGCGGAGAAGACGTTATTCCAGCCGGTGTCCGAAGTTCATCTTCGCGGTTACAACCCGACGGTTCAACCGAACAAGAACCAAGTGGAGAAAATGATCCGCGCCATCGAGAACGCCGAGAAACCGGTCATTCTCGCGGGCGGTGGTGTTGTCTACTCCGGAGCGCACGAGGAACTGTTCGAATTCGTCACGAAAACGGGAATTCCGACGACAACGACGCTCCTTGGCCTAGGCGGATTCCCGAGCGGGCACGAACTGCATATGGGCATGCCGGGCATGCACGGCACATGGACCGCGAATACGTCGATTCAGACGGCGGACCTCCTGATCAATATCGGCGCCCGCTTCGACGACCGGGTTACCGGCAAACTGTCCGGCTTCGCGCCGAACGCGAAGATCGTTCATATCGACATCGATCCGGCGGAGATCGGCAAGAACGTGCCGACCGACATTCCGATCGTCGGCGACGTGAAAGCCGTGCTGCAGCAGGCGAACCAACTGGTAAAACCTGCGGCCAAAGCGGACGCATGGCGCAAGCAGATCCAAGAATGGAAGGCGGCTAAGCCTTTCAAATACATCGATTCCGATACGGAATTGAAGCCTCAATGGGTCATCTCGATGATTCATGAAACGACGCACGGCGACGCGATCGTTACGACGGACGTCGGTCAGCATCAGATGTGGGCGGCGCAATATTATCCGTTTAACAAGCCGCGTTCGTGGGTGACGTCGGGTGGTCTCGGGACGATGGGCTTCGGTTTCCCGTCCGCGATCGGTGCGCAGATGGGCAACCCGGGAAGAACGGTCGTCTCCATCAACGGTGACGGCGGCATGCAAATGTGCGCCCAAGAGCTTGCGATCTGCGCGATCAACAACATTCCGGTCAAAGTGGTTATTATCAACAACCAGGTGCTTGGCATGGTACGCCAATGGCAAGAACTGATTTACGATAACCGTTACAGCCACATCGATCTCGCAGGCAGTCCTGACTTCGTGAAGCTTGCCGAAGCCTACGGCGTGAAAGGCTATCGCGCGACGAACAAAGACGATGCTCTGCAAGTCTGGAAAGAAGCGCTTGCGCATCCGGGTCCCGCGGTCGTGGAATTCGTCGTCCGCAAACACGAGAACGTCTATCCGATGGTTACCCAAGGTAGCACGATCGATCAGATGATCATGGGGGATGCCGAATGAACCGTAAATATACGATAGCGATATTAGTGAACGACCAACCGGGCGTGCTGCAACGGGTCTCTGGCCTGTTCGGCCGCCGCGGCTATAACATCGAGAGCATCACCGTCGGCGCATCCGAAGAGCCGGGACTCTCCCGTATGGTCATCGTTACGACTGGCGACGACCATACGCTGGAGCAAATCCAGAAGCAATTGTACAAGCTTATCGATGTGATTAAGGTCATCGACATCAGCAGCAATCCGATGGTCGGCCGGGAACTCGGTTTGATCAAGATCGGAGCGGAACCGTCCATGCGTCCGGAAATTCTGGGCATCGTGGAGACGTTCCGCGCAGCGATCGTGGACATCGGTCCGTCGAGCCTGATTGTTCAGGTCGTCGGGGATTCCGAGAAAATCGACGCGATGATCGAGTTGCTCAAGCCTTACGGCATCCGCGAGTTGTCGAGAACCGGAGTTACCGCGATGAACAGAGGCGCCAAATAAGTTGAAAAAACGCTTGTTATGCGTAATTAAGCCCGCCGGAGCGGGTATTCGAGGAGAGAGGCCGGCGCTAGCACCGGGAACGTCTCTCTTGGAACGCCCGCTTCGAGGGTTGACAAATTATTTACTTATTTTAAGGAGGAACACAATCCAATGGCAGTTAACTTGTTCCATGAGAAAGACGCTGATCTTGGCGTTCTTAAAGGCAAAACGATCGCAGTTATCGGTTACGGCAGCCAGGGCCATGCGCAAGCGCAAAACCTTCGCGACAGCGGAGTAAACGTCATCATCGGCCTTCGCGAAGGTAAATCCGCAGAAAGCGCTCGCAATGACGGTTTCGAAGTTCTTTCCGTTGCCGACGCAACTCGCAAAGCGGACGTTGTGCAAATCCTGATGCCGGACGAAACGCAAGCGTCCGTCTATAAAAACGAAATCGAGCCGAACCTGAAAAAAGGCGCGGCACTGATGTTCTCTCACGGCTTTAACGTTCATTTTGGCCAGATCGTAGCTCCTGCGGACGCTGACGTTCTTCTTGTCGCTCCGAAATCCCCAGGCCACATGGTTCGCCGTACTTACGTCGAAGGCTTCGGCGTTCCAGGATTGATCGCGATCCACCAAAACGGTACAGGCAAAGCGTTCGAGATCGGCATGGCTTATGCTAAAGGCATCGGCTGTACTCGCGCGGGCGTTATCGAAACGACTTTCAAAGAAGAAACCGAAACCGATCTGTTCGGCGAACAAGCCGTTCTGTGCGGCGGCGCTTCCGCGCTCGTTAAAGCGGGCTTCGAGACGCTGGTTGAAGCAGGATATGCTCCTGAGATGGCTTACTTCGAGTGCTTGCACGAGCTGAAGCTGATCGTCGACCTGATGTACGAAGGCGGTCTGGCTTCCATGCGTAACTCGATCTCCAACACGGCGGAGTACGGCGACTATGTTACCGGCCCACGCATCGTGACGGAAGAAACGAAAAAAGAAATGAAACGCGTGCTTTCCGATATCCAAGAAGGTAAATTCGCTCGCGACTTCATCCTTGAAAACCAATCCGGACGCGCGTTCCTTACGGCTACCCGCCGCAACGAAGCCGAGCATCCGATCGAAGTCGTCGGCGCGCAACTTCGTGGCCTGATGCACTGGATCAATAAATAATCACCGATTATTACAGGAAACCCCGGCATAGCGCTGCCGGGGTTTTTGCTAAACAACGGCGTCAACTTGATCTCTATGAAACGGGGGAACGTTAGATGAACTACCGTTATTCCAAGAAGCTGGACTCGTTCTCTTCTTCTGCGGTTCGCGAAATTTTGAAGCTGACGCAGAAGAAATCGATAATTTCGTTCGCGGGCGGATTGCCGGCGGAAGAACATTTCCCGGTCGCGGCGATCGGAGAAGCTTTCCAACGGGTGCTGGCGGCAGGCAATAAAGCGCTTCAATACGGGCTGACGGAAGGGTATTTGCCGCTTCGTGAGAGCATATGCAAGTGGATGTCACATAAAGGCGTGACCGTAACGCCGGACGATATGCTGATCACAACCGGCTCGCAGCAGGCGATCGATCTGTTGACGCGCATCTACATCGACCCGGGCGACGTCATTTTAGTTGAGAAGCCCACTTATTTATCGGCATTGCAAGTATTCCGCTCTTACGGCGCGGTTCTCGTATCCGTGGACGCCGACGAAAACGGCATGGTGCTAGAGGATCTGGCCGCCAAGCTGAAGGAGTATCGTCCGAAACTCGTGTACGTGATTCCGACTTTCTCCAACCCGACGGGCAAAGCCTGGAGCATGGAGCGCCGCAAAGGCGCGCTTGAGCTGTGCCGGGCCAGCGAGGCGCTCATTCTGGAAGACGATCCTTACGGAGAATTGAAATTCGGCGATTCGTCGATTCACTATCCGTCGTTGTTCTCCCTCGACCAACATCCGCTAGGCTCTTGTGTCGTCTATACGAGCACGTTCTCGAAGACGGTCGCTCCCGCGCTGCGTACAGGCTGGGTAATGGCCGATCCGGAGATCATCCGTCATATGGCCCGCGCCAAGCAGGCCGCGGATCTTCACTCGAGCTCGCTCGACCAGCAGACGCTGCATCAGTTAATGGAGCACTTCGATCTGGCGGGTCACATCGAGTTCGTTCGCAAAGAATACGAAGCACGCATGCGCCAGATGGCGGATCTTCTTGCCGAGCAAGAATGGCCGGGCGTAACCTGGAACGAGCCGAAAGGCGGCATGTTCTTCTGGCTCGAGCTTCCGGAGTCCGTCGATACGGCGGAGCTGCTCAAGACCGCTGTCGACTTGGGCGTCGCGTTCGTCCCGGGCGTCTCATTCTTCGCCGACAATACGGGCAAGAACACGATGCGCTTGAACTTCACGCACAACGACTTCGAAGGCACCGTTACGGGAATGAAACGATTAAACGAAGCGATGCAGACCGTATTGGTCAAGTAAATCGCGTGTATTTCGGATTCACGACGGACGTCCTTTATCCAGGGCGTCCGAATGGTTTGTAGTTGCAAACCTTACATAGGCGAAAACTATAGAATCGATAGTTATTATCTATTTTGTCTCTTGAGGGGAAATGTACTACAATTGAGAGAAGGTCTCAATGGACAACTATAACCTACATGTGGAGTGGATAAGAACGATGTCAGAAACGAAAAAAATAGCCGTCATCGCTGGTGACGGTATCGGTCCAGAAGTCGTCGCGGAAGCGATCAAAGTCATGAAAAAAACAGAAGAATTGTTCGGATACAAGTTTGAATTCGAACACGGCCTGTTCGGCGGCATCGCGATCGACGAGAAAGGCACGCCTCTTCCGCAAGAAACGTTGGACATCTGCCAGAAAGCGGATGCCGTATTACTCGGCGCGGTAGGCGGTCCGAAATGGGACAACAATTCGAAGGAGCTTCGCCCGGAGACAGGATTGCTCGGCATTCGCAAAGCGCTCGGCTTGTTCTCCAACATTCGTCCGGCCGTCGTATTCGATTGCCTGAAGGACGCATCCACGCTGAAGCCGGAAGTGCTTGAAGGCACTGACCTGATCGTCGTTCGCGAACTGACGGGCGGTATCTATTTCGGCGAGAAATTCCGCCGCGAAGGCGCGCAAGGTGAGGAAGCCGTCGATACATGCGTATACAACGTAACGGAGATCGAACGTATCGTACGCCAAGCGTTCGAAGTGGCTCAGAAGCGCAGCAAACGTCTGGCTTCCGTCGACAAAGCGAACGTGCTCGAAACCTCCCGCCTGTGGAGAGAAACGGTTAACCGTATCGCACCGGAATATTCGGACGTCGAAGTGGAACACGTACTCGTCGACAACTGCGCGATGCAATTGCTGCGCCGTCCTTCGAGCTTCGATGTCATCGTGACAGAGAACATGTTCGGCGACATCCTGAGCGACGAAGCTGCGATGCTGACCGGTTCGATCGGCATGCTGTCCTCGGCTTCCTTGGGTGAAGGCAGCTTTGGCTTATACGAGCCGGTGCACGGCTCCGCGCCGGACATTGCTGGCCAAGGCATCGCCAACCCGATCGCGACGATCTTGTCCGTCGCGCTCATGTTCCGCCTCACCTTTGGGTACGAAGACGCGGCAACGGCAATCGAAACGGCAGTCAAAAATGTGCTCGACGCGGGCCACCGTACGGGCGATATCGCGGTCGATAAGAGCAAAGCGATCGGAACGGGCGCGATGGGCGATCTAATTGTGGCGGCTTTGAGAAATTAATTATAATAATTCTAAAAAAGGAATTGTTATCATCTTGACGAGCCTGTCCGAGTTTGGTACGATTTTTGTCGAGAGCAAATTCAGAAAGCACTAGCAGCAAGGCTGGGCTTAACTAGGAGGCATTCGGCATGGCAGAACGTTTAGTAGGACGTCCCGCACCGGATTTCACATTGGAAACGGCGAACGGCGACGGTAAAGATTTCGGTAAAGTTTCTTTGTCCGATTATCGCGGCAAATGGTTGGTATTCTTCTTCTATCCGCTCGACTTCACATTCGTGTGCCCGACGGAGATCACGGCGCTTTCCGAAGCGGCTGAAACGTTCAAAGGTTTGAACGCTGAAGTTCTCGGCGTCAGCGTCGACAGCAAACATAGCCACCGCGCATGGATCAATACGCCTAAGAACGACAACGGTCTTGGCCAATTGAACTTCCCGCTCGCGGCGGACATTACGAAACAAGTTGCTCGCGATTACGGCGTGCTGATCGATGAAGAAGGCGTCGCTCTGCGCGGTCTGTTCATCATCGATCCGGACGGCGAATTGAAATACCAAGTCGTTAACCACAACGACGTGGGCCGCAGCGTTGACGAAACTCTGCGCGTGCTGCAAGCTCTGCAATCCGGCGGCTTGTGCCCGATGAACTGGAAAGCCGGCGACAAGAACCTCGTCGCTCAATAAACCGTTTAACCCGGATAGAAAACTCCTCGGAACGAAAGTTCCGGGGAGTTTTCTATCCTACCAGACCTATCGGGTAGAAAGACTCAAATTAGGCTTTTGACATATATTGGCGGCAGGAATTGTGCTCATCGGTAGAGAATATAGTGAGAAGAATAAGGAATCGAACCGAAGGAGGGAAGGCGATGAGCTTTTGCTGCGGAGCTAGCATGATCGGTACGAAGGGGACCTTAAAACACTACCGAACCAGGATTCATAATGTGCCGATTTTGTTTTGTCCCGTTTGTCACCGTATCGAAGTGCACTATCTGGTGGAGAACGAATACGAAATATTGGCCGAATATGCGCATGGCGACGGAGCATCTGAAGTCGACTTCCACGATTACGTCGATGAATCGGATAAAGCGCTTCATGAGAATTGCGTAAACAACGAGGACGAAGATCCGATGCAGATCGTGCAGAATCAGATTGACATGTCGCTCGATCTGTTGACGTTCGCCAAGGAAATCGGCGACTCGGAATGGGAGCAGCAATTGAAGAAACGTCTCATCGTATTAAGCCAAAGGCGCCTCAAACTTAAAATGAAACGCGCTCCCGGGGGCACGGTCTGAAAATACGGGGCGGGTGAACGTTAGATAGAATGGAAGAACCGTGATTAGGCCGATCTCTTCTGCTTAATCGCGGTTCTTTGTATTTATTCGGAGGTTACCCCCTGAAAATCGGATCGACTTGCGAATGTATATAGTGGGGTGAGCGAGTGCTGCTCTTATTGATCAAGAAATGGCTGAACTCATCCGGCAGAACGTCGAAGTTACCCGGAGACGGGAAAACGCCGGAGCGTTCGGTAGAGCAGATTCAAAACGGTGACGAAGAACTTCGCAATGCGTTTATTCGTCGTTATAATCCATACATTCTGAAAATAACCAGCCGCTTTTTCCGGCGGTCGATCGATCCGGCTAGAGACGACGCGTACAGCGTCGCGCTTGCCGCTTTCGACGAGGCGATCAATCGTTTTTCGCCGGAGAAGGGCAGGCTGTTTTTGGGCTTCGCGGAAACGGTCATACACCGGCGTTTGGTCGATTATGTCCGGCAAGAGAGCAAACATGCCGCCGCCGTCCCCTATAGCGCGTTCGACATCGAATCCGAAGAAGGCGGAAGCACGGTTAACCGCGTGGAAGTCGCGCAAGCAATGGAGGCATATAGACGGGAGGTAACGGCGGACGAGCGCAAGCTGGAGATCGCTTCGTTGACGGAAGATCTGGCTCTTTACGGGATTACTTTCGAAGATCTGGCGAAGCTGTCTCCCAAACATCAAGATTCGCGCGCGCAGTTGCTGCGAATAGGAAGAAAGCTTGCAAGAGAGGAACGGCTATTTCGTTCGCTCCGCGAAACCCGGCAATTGCCGATTAAGGAATTATGCGAAATGGGAACTACGTCGCGCAAAACGGTCGAAAGGCACCGAAAATACATTATCGCGGTAAGCATGATAGCGGGAGGATCCTATCCATTCTTACAGGAATATATCGGCTTGGATCGCGAAGAGGAGGAGGGGTAACGTGACACGCGGAACGGTAATGTCGTTGCAGAGAAATACGGCCGTCGTGCTGACGCCGGACGGGCAGTTTATTAGAGTCCGCAGGCAGAGTTGGTTCGAGATCGGTGAAGAAATTGCCGGGGAAGCGCTCGTACGCGCAGCCTCCCGCGTCCGGAGGCGTTTGCTTCAAGCCGGGGCGGTGGTATCGGCCATCGCGCTGATCCTCTTCGCAGCGACGATGTTTGGGACGCGCCCCGTCGTGGCTTACGTCACGATGGACGTTAATCCAAGCATCGAACTTGGCTTGGACGCAGATGAGAAGGTTCGTGAGCTGCGCGCGGTCAACGAAGACGGGAAAGAACTCGTCGAAGGCGTAAAATATCGCGGACGGGATATGGAGACGGTCGTGAACGAGATCGCCCGCAAACTCGTCGAGACGCATATGCTGACGCCGGACGACGGCGAGGTTGTTATCGCAAGCGTTCCGGTGAAAGACGTCGACGAACAATGGGAGCGGCAAGTTACCTGGAAGATGGCGCGAATTCTGAACGAGGCGACGAAGAGCGAGCGGGAGAATCAAGCCGTCAAGCTTGACGTCACGACGGTCTCGGTACCGAAGGAAGTCAGGAAAGAGGCGGAAGCCAACGGCATCTCCTCGGGCAAGATGGCGTTCTGGCTCGCTTCCGAAAGCCAAGGCCACGAAGTGTCGCTTGAGACGCTCAAAAAGGAGTCCATGAAGGATATCGCTGCCGATTGGGGTGGCATCAAAGAGGTCATGGGGCAATACGAGCATAAGATGAGAGATAAGCCTCGCGACGGGAAAAGCGGCGACTCCAAAAACCATAAAGACAAACATGACAAAAAAGACAAGAGCGACAAAAAAGACAAGAGCGACAAAAAAGACAAGAGCGACAAAAAAGACAAACAAGATAGAAACGACAATAAAGACGGAAGAGACAAACAAGATAGAAACGACAATAAAAACGGAAGAGACAAACAAGACAGAAACGGCAATCAAAACGAAAACGACGATCAAAAGGATAAGAAAAACGAAAAGTCTTCTATTAATAAAGGAAGTAAACCGAGCAAAGGAAGCGACGGCAAGAACGAGAATCGTAATAAAAGCGGAACAAATCATGAGAAAAAGAATGGCAAAGACAATAGAAAAAGCGATAAAAATGGAAATCGCAAGCACGAAAACTCGGGCAAGGGCCGGGACCAACGTTAAGCGGCTCGATTCGTCACCGCTCGACAACTTCTCCCGTTGACAGTCGCAATCATAAATGGATATGATTTGATTAATTTAGGGATGGAATTGTGACTGACAGGCCTATGGAGGATACGCGAATGAACGGGTGGAAAACGCGTTATTTTGCAATTCTTGCCGAGTTTGTTCGGACCGTCGAGCACAGCGTATCCGCAGAGATGAAAGAGTTAGGACTTCAACTTGTCGGACTGTCGGCTGCCGAGGTCCTTGAACAACATGAAGAGTGCGTCAAACTTTTGCTTTCCAACGCAGAACCCGAAGACCGGATGACGATCGTTCACCGGTCTCTTTTGTTTATTACGGAGCTGATGGAGAAACGCCCGAACAGATTTGAAACCGTTCTCCAGCATATGGACAGCGGCGTGGCCCTGTTTGATGGCACGGGGAATTTGAGATTCGTCAACATGCAGATGTCGAAGGTACTTCAGTTGCCGCGAAGATCGTTGGTCGGCTGCTCGCTTCGCCAATTGTTTTTACATCGGGAACTACGCTTGTCCATTCGCAAAAATTTATTGCGCATCTATAAAGGTATGATTTATTACCGACGGTATAACGACGAATTTCAAGATGCGAGCGGCAGGTTTCTGCTTATCAGCATTTCCAGAATCGACGAGCTCGACGGCGATTACTTGGTCAGCGTGAAAGACATATCGGAATTCAAGCAGATCGAACAGGCGGCATTTCAGAACGACAAGCTTGCCATGCTGGGCAAGATCGCCGCGGCCATCGCTCATGAAATCCGCAATCCGCTGACTTCGATTCGAGGCTTTATCCAATTGTTGAACCCTTACTTAAAGGAAATCGGCAAACAGGAATACGGGAGAATCATCCTATCGGAGATCGACAGGGCGAATGACATCATATACGAGTTTCTGAATTCGTCCAAGCCGTTCGTTCCGATGAAGCAGAAGGTATCTATCAGGATGCTGCTTAAGGACACGATCATGCTTTCGGAGAGCGAAGCGGTGATGAAAGGTTGCGAGCTGTATCAAGAAATTTACGATGATGATTTAACCGTAGCTGTTGATGTGAAACAGGTCAAACAGGTGCTCTTGAATATCGTGAAAAACGCCATGGACGCCATTCAGGAGGTGCTGAACGAGCGGAAAGGTCTCATCGTAATCTCGGCAAGTCGGGAGAACGGATACGCCTTGATCACGATTCGTGACAATGGGAAAGGCATGGAGAGAGCGACGTTAAATCGGCTCTTCGATCCCTTTTTCACGACGAAGGAAGCGGGGACGGGATTGGGCTTGTCGGTCAGTTATCGCATCATCAGCAATCACGGAGGAACGATCCATGTAGAAAGCCAGATTGGGGAGGGAACGGCTTTCATGATTTATTTGCCTTTTGTGGAGTAGGGAGGGTAGAATCGGGGGTGAGCGCAACATTTTGTCTAAGGTGGGACATCAGCGATGTTATGGACTGAACGGATGATTAGATGGGAAATCAAATCTGATCGTGACGGCTTGCTGCCGGCGGCCGATTTGATCACTGTATTCACGGATCGGAAAGCGTTGGACGACAGACGCTTATTGCTGCATTCCGAGCTGGATCGGGAATTACGCGACAGGGCGAATCTAGGCATCTATACAAGCAAATCGGGAGAAGCGGAATTCATGCCGACGTTAGGACTGGTTCCCGAGAAATATGCGGCTTACGCAGGGATCGAAGGCGACTTCCGCCCAGCCAAGAAATGGCGAGTAGCGGCGGGAAGCCTCGGAAAATCGCTGCTTCAATATCGAATTCGCAAGATGACCTTCCTCTTGCCGACGGATTGGTTAGTCGGGCTGTCGTCCGCGGAGCGCCAGGAGGTCTCTCAAGCTTTCATGGAAGGACTGTTGCTCGGGTTATACCGCAGGCAAAGCGCGGCAGCTGAAAGCCGTCCCGAGGCCGTTCTGGAAGAGATCGGGTTTATTCTGAATCACGAAGAAGCGGCTAACGATTGGGACGAAGGCTTGCGACGCGGTTATGAAACGGCGAACGCCGTATGTTATGCGCGGGAACTCACGAATGAGCCGGCCAATCTCCTTACCCCTGAGCGGTTGGCGGAGGAAGCACGTTCCCTTGCGGCTCATTACGGCTTGGATTGTCTGATCTATGACGAGAAAGACGCCGCCACGGAAGGAATGGGCGGTCTTCTGGCGGTCGGCCGAGGAAGCATCAATCCGCCGCGCATGATCGTCTTGCGGCATAACGGGAATCCCGACTCGAAGGAAACGCTTGGAATCATCGGCAAAGGCATAACCTTCGATACCGGAGGCATTTCCCTCAAGAAAGCAGAGGGCATGGAGGAGATGATCTCCGACATGGGCGGCGCGGCGGCAGTACTGGGCGCGATGAGGGCCGTTGGCGAACGCAAACCCGCGGCGAACATCGTTGCGGTGATTCCCGCGGCGGAGAATATGCCGTCGGGGAGCGCCTTTAAGCCCGGCGATGTCATTCGCATGTACGGCGGGAAAACCGTCGAAGTGCTGAACACGGATGCCGAAGGGAGAATCGTGCTCGCGGACGGCCTGACGACGGCCATCCGTCATGGCGCGACAAGGTTGATCGACGTGGCGACTTTGACCGGGGCGGTCATGCATGCGCTTGGCGATTGGTCGACAGGAGTTTTCTCCAACGCCGAAGGGATGCTCCAAAGTTTTTTGCGTTCCGCCGAGCGGGCCGGGGAATACGTATGGCCGCTGCCGACGTTCCCGGAATACCAAAGCTTGCTTAAGAGCGATGTCGCAGACTTGAAAAATCATGGAGGGGCTTGGGCCGGGGCGATCGCGGGCGCGTTGTTCGTCGGCGCCTTCGCGGAAGATCGGCCATGGATTCATCTAGACATCGGAGGAACCGCCTGGATGTGGAGCGATAGGGGATTCGAAGGAAAAGGCGGAACGGGCGTCATGGTTCGTTCGCTGCTCGAATATATTCGCAATGAAACGGGAGCTTCGGAGTAAACATCCGGGACAACATGGGGGAGCATCGCGATGAGCGGTTGGGCGAATGAAATCAAGCGCAAGATCTGGATCCGCAAGAGCGAATCGGAGAACCGGAGAAGCCTTCGGATCTCATTGATCGAGGGGATACCTGCCAATATTTTGGCTAACCTATTAGGCGGTCCTCTGCAGACCGTATATTTAACGTATCTTGGTTTTTCCGCATTCCATATCGGTCTGGTGTTGGCGGTTCCGCCATTCGCCTTGCTGGTTCAGATTATTATTGCGTTCGCGATGCAGAGCTGGCAGAACCGACGGTTTTTCTCCGCGCTATTCGGTATCGTACATCGCACCCTATGGGTCGGAACGGGGTTAATCCCTCTCACCTTTACTCAGGATGCCTGGATTCCGGTCTATATCGCGGTCTGGCTGGTCTGCATGATATCCGGACAAGCCGGAGGCGTCGTATGGACCTCTCTAATGGCCGATGTCGTTCCTCCGTCCTTGAGGGGCAAATACTTCGGCATACGCAACACGATCCATTGGGCGGTCGTCTGCGTGACGTTGCTCGCCGGCGGGCAGATCATGGAGCGGCTGCCGGGAACGCAAGGGTTTATCGTCCTCTTCTCGCTGAGCGCCGCATGCGTCATTTGGAACGGCTGGGCGTTGACGCGTTATCCGAATCCGCCTTTCCAACGATCGGAAAGCGGACGGTCGCTGCGGATGTTCGCACGTCCATTCTCGGATCGGCGTTTTTTGTCGGCGACGATGTTTATTTCCGTTTTTATTTTGTTGCAAAATATCGTGATTCCGTTATTCTCTTACATCATGCTCCAAGTGTTGGACATGACCGCGAGCAAGGTGACGATCGTCATCATGCTGCAAAACCTGGCCATGATGTTCAGCTATTATTATTGGGGTGTGCTGAATAGCCGCTATTCGACGAATACGCTGTTGCTGTGGACGTTTCCGATCATCTCTGCCGCTTGCGCGGTGTGGGCGGGCATGTCGATTCTTCCCGCGCTGCTCGTGCTAATCGTCGTGCACGTGCTGCTAGGTTTCGGGCAAGCAGGCTATAATTTGCTCGTCTTTAATTTCCTAATCGGAGATTCGCCCAAATCGGAACGGCCTATGTATGTCGCCGTTTTCTCCGCCTTTACGGGGATATCCGGATTTATCGGTCCAATCGCAGGGGGCTGGCTGTACGATGCCGCGAACAACTGGCCGCTCTGGCTGCAGACATACGGGATTGTCGCGATCGCCGGAGTTGCGCTGCTCGTATTGGCGTTTGCCGTCGCACCGTTCGTATTCGGTAAACGGAAACAATCGCGCGCCAGCGAAACCGTGGTAGAATGGAATTGAACGAATCCACTAAAGAAAAGACGAGGTGTTCGGCATGGAATTGATCGTAACGCCTTCCGCTCTGTCATGCTTCAAAGAAGAATGGGGTATTGGGCAAGGAGAAACGGTCCGTATTTTCGTCAGATACGTAAGCGGTGGAGAGACCCCGTTTGCGTTCGGAATAACGCGAGATACGCCGATCGATGCCGCGGTTGTAACGGTTGCCGGCGAGGTGACGTTTTACATGGAGAGTAAAGACGTCTGGTTCCTAGAGGGCAAAAGCCTTCGGATCGATAACCAAGGCGAAGATATCGTATTTCATTTTTCTTAAGGTAGAAAACCGGAGCGGATTGATGTAAACTAATAATCATTATATTTCGACATGCTCCGGCAGGCAGAGAAAGGGAGATTGAAAGGATATGACGGTACATAGCAAGACGAATCATTGCAAGATCGTGGATTGTACGGTACGTGACGGAGGTCTCGTCAACAACTGGGATTTCAGCGTGGAGTTCGTGCAAGATTTGTACGAGTCCTTGAACGCTGCCGGCGTGGAGTACATGGAGGTCGGCTACAAAAACTCTCCGAAGCTTCTGAAGAGCGAAGGAAAGGAAGGACCGTGGAGATTTCTGGACGACGACTTCCTGCGCAAAGTGATCGGCGAGAAGAAACGTACGAAGCTGTCCGCGCTCGTTGACGTAGGGCGGGTAGACGAAGCCGACGTGCTTCAGCGGAGCGAATCGATGCTCGACTTGATTCGCGTTGCTTGTTACGCGCGGGATACGGCGAAGGCGATCGACCTCGGAACGTTGTTCCATAATCGCGGTTACGAGACGACGATCAATATTATGGCGCTGTCCGGCGTCATGGACAACGAATTGAACGAGTCGCTTGCGATGATTAACGACAGCCCGATCGACGTTGTCTACATTGTTGATTCCTACGGAAGCTTGGACCCGGACGATATTCGCTATCTCGTGGAGAAATTCAGCCGCGCGCTCAAGAACAAACGTCTGGGCGTCCATACGCATAACAATCTCCAGCTTGCTTTTGCCAATACGTTAACCGCCGCTCAACTTGGCGTCGAATTGCTCGACGCGTCCGTTTTCGGCATGGGCCGCGCCGCCGGCAATACGCCGACCGAGCTGCTGCTCGCCAAGCTTACGAAGCCGGAGTACAATCTTCGTCCGGTGCTCGGCATGATCGAGAAGCATATGATCAAGCTGCGCGAGAAGGAAGAGTGGGGTTACCTCATTCCGGACATGATCACGGGCACGCTCGACGAGCATCCGAGAAGCGCCATGGGTTGGAGAGCTTCGGACAAGCGCGATCTGTTTACCGAATTTTACGACAAGATGACGACCCCGGAAGTTTTCCACGGGAAATAAGCTTGTCGACGCAAGAGCCGTTTTCGAGTCCAATCGACTCGTACGGCTCTTTTTTCGCACCCAATAGTGCTTTCGACTCGACAAAAGGCGTTCCGTAGGCTATTGTTTTTGTAAAAACATGGCACGCATGGAGGTCGGATACATGTCGGGAGCAGAGTATGGAAGCTTCTTTCCGGGGACGAACGGGGGAGAACGGTCCGAAGGCGCCGAACAACCCCGTCTGCTGAATGATATTCTGGATCGGTTAAGCATTCGGAATCGGCTGCCGCCGCTGACTCCGGAGAAGGCGTGGCATCCCCGCATCGACGAGGAGATCGCGGCGTTGTCGCGAGCGTACTGGGCGGACGGACTGCCCGACGGCTTGTCGTCGTTACAGGCTTACCAGGCCGCCCTTCATCTGTGGAACGACAGTCTGGAAGCTGCGCATGAGCTCGTGCAGGAGCTGGATACGCCGACGGGAATGCTGCTTCACGGCATTATTCATCGGCGCGAGGGAGATTACGACAATGCGAAATATTGGTTCCACCGGACGGGCAACCATCCTGCTTATCACGGATTGCAAGCAAGGGCGGCGGCATTCCTGCGCCAGCATGAAGGGGTTCGCGGCCCGCTTGAGCAAGCATTGGACAACATCGTCACGCAGGGGAGTTGGAATCCGTATCTGTTCGTGAACGCCGTCGAAATCCAGGAAAATCAGGTCGGTGAAGATAACGCGCGTTATCCGCTTGAGTACCTGCAACAATTGGAACTGGAGGCTGTGCTTCGTTTTCTCGAAGGACGTATCGCCGTAAACCCCGAATAGATAAGCGAAGAAAACAGAACGTCACCGCGGATTTCGTACGCGATGAAACGGGCGCCAGTTAGCGTCTCCAAGCAAACAAGCGCAAGCGGGAACGATCAAGCCCATGAACAGCGTCGCGTACAGCAATAACCCGATGAGCGCGCCGACGCCGATCTGTGCTAGCGTATCAACCCCGGAGAAGGCGAGCGCCCCGAACGTTCCCCCCATAATGACGGCGGAGGAACCGATGACCCCTCCTGTCGATCGCATGGCCGTGGTCATCGCGGCCGCCGCTTGCCCGGGGCGGTATTCTTCTTTGAAACGGGCCATGAGGAAAATACCGTAGTCCACTCCTAACGCCACGATAATGATGAAGACGAAGAAGGAAACCGTCCACGATAATCCGTCATATCCCAACCCTTTTACGAACAAAAACTCCAATATGCCCATCGTGATCAAATAATTTAATCCGAGCGAGAGCAATACATATAGAGGAGCGACGAAAGAACGAAGCAGCAGCATGAGCAATAGGGCAATCCCGATAAGCACCCATACTCCCGTGCGAACGAAATCCCGCAGCGAGATGTCGCGAAGTTCGCCGTATTTCGCGGAAATCCCGGCTGCATACGCCTGCGGATCCTCCAGCCATGTAGCGTTCAAGCTGTGCTGCAATTTCTCCATGATCAACGGTACCGTATCCAGCGCCCGATCGGAATAAGGATTCGAGTCGAGAATGAGCTCAATCTTCGCCGTTCGCCCGTCCGGGGAAATGTAGTAGTCTAACGCTCGTTCGCTGGCGGCGTGATGTCGCTCCCCAGAGCTGTCGTTTAATCGCTTCAGTCCGCCAAGCTGTGAGACGATCAGTTGGCTTAATCCGCTCTGGAGCTGCTTGACGGATGACGCGATACCGAGCAGGCCTTGGCTCAGAGGGGCGGAGCTGAGAGCGATCGTTTTCAGACCGTCGATCAGCGATTCTTGTTCTCCCACGATCGTTTGGATAAGCTCTGCGACGTTGGGCTTCCGAAGCTGGCCCGGAACGGTCAGCTCGTCCGGCTTGCGGCCGAGCGGGCGAACCGCGCTGCGGACTTCGCGAACGTCGTCCAGACGGGTCAGGTCCGTGCTGGCTTGCTCCAAGGCGGCAAGCCCCGAAGTCGTGCGCATGGACTGCTTGGCGGTAACGACGATCGTGACCGGGAATAGCTCCCCGGCTCCGAATGCTTTCTCCGCCTGACGGAAACCCGAGACGGATGGCAAATTCGGATTGATCTCGGAAATATCGTCGAAGGAGCGTTTGCCTTCATAAAGCAAAGTCAGCGGCGTTAATCCGATGACCGCCGCGAGCAGCACGGCAACCGAGCGTTTCCGGGCTAGCGAGGCGAAGGTCTCCCATAGGCGGGACAGGCGCCGTTGCGAACCGGCGGCGCCGCTATCGGGCCAGAACGCGGCTTTGCCGAATACGAGCAGCAGCGCGGGAGCGAGCGTCAAAGCCGCCGCGACGGTGACGAGCATGCCGACGGCAACGCCGACAGCAGACCGGTACAGGCCGAACTCGGCTAATCCGAGAAGCAGGAAGGCCGCGAATACGGTGGCGGCCGAGTAGACGATCGTCGCGCCTACGCCGGACATCGTTCGGGACAACGCGGCAATCCGATCGCGAGGGTTGCCTGCCGATAATTCCTCGCGATATCGCAAAATCAAGAGAATGCAGTAGTCCGTGCCCGCGCCAAACAGAACGGCGATCAGGAAAGATTCCGAGAAATGGGACACAGGAACGCCGAACTGCGCGCATATTCCAACGATTCCCCGAGCCAGCACAAAGCTGGTTCCGATCGTGAGCAATGGGATCACCGCGGCAATCGGGGACCGGAATAAAAACAGCAAGATGAGCACGACGAACCCGACCGTCAGCATTTCCGTACGGCGAAGGCCGCTTTCCGCGGATTGCTGGAAGTCCTGGGACAGCGGAGCGCTGCCCGTTAATAATGCTGAGCTCCCTTCGGGAGCATCCTTAAGCAACTCCTTCAGCCTGCCAAGCGTCGTCTTGGTCGCCTCGTCGAAATCGGCATGAGGCAGATTCACGATCGCGATCCGGGTCGAACCGTCCTTGCTCAGCAATCTGTCGGCGATCTCAGGCTGCGTTCCGGCCGAAACGACGCTTGTCACGCCAATCTCTTCCCGTTCTGAATCGATACGATCCATCAAGCCGTCTATCCATTCCTGGTCTGTCCGCGTCAAGCCTTCAGACCGCGAGAATACGATAACCGCGCTCGATAGCGAGCGATCGTTCGGGGTTATATTTTGCAGCAGATGCGTCGCCTGAACGGACCCGGCCTCGGCGGGAAGAAATTTCTGCTCCGACGTTCGCAGGACATCCTGCAGATTCGGCAGAGCGATGATTGCGAGGGAACCGGCCGCAAGCCAAGCCGCGACGACAACCCAGCGCAGCTTGGCTATCCAACGTATCCAGATGTCCATCGTCCCTCCTCCTTCTTGCGCTATTGCGGTTCGTACCCCGACAATCTATCGATATCCACGTACCGAGGCCGCTGCTCGATGACGAGTTTCGCCAATTCGTAACATTCCACTTTGTACCCCAACCTCTCTTGCTGTTAGTATAATTGTAACGTGTGGTTCAAGAAGGTTGCAATCGGAAGTTCCGAGAGGAGGCGGCATCTTGAGCATGATCGGCTTCTACGCAAGTCCGCTTGGCGATCGAGCGTTCCTGCTTCGCTGGCATGGGGAGATCGAAGCGGGAGAACTGGCGGCGAAAGCAATAGCCATCGAAAATAGGAGTCTGCCCTGGCTGCTCGAGACGGTCACGGCTAGCCGGTCGATCGCGATTTATATGAAGGCGACTTCTCCGATGGCGATGAGCGATGCGATTCGGGAAGTTATACCGATGGCGGGACGGCAGTTCGTGGGGGAAGTTAGCGATCTTCCCCCTAGGGAAGTTGAACTCCCGGTCGTCTATGGTGGCGAGCACGGTCCCGATCTAGCGGATTGCGCCATTAGAAGCGAGATGACGGCAGAGCAATTCGCGGCGAAGCATTCGGAGGTCGTATATACAGTCGATGCGATGGGATTCGCTCCCGGTTTTCCTTACTTGAGCGGTTTGCCCGACGGTTTGACGCAGCCTCGCCATGCCAGTCCTCGTTTGAAGGTGCCAGCCGGTTCAGTCGGCATTGCCGGCGATCGGACAGGCATATATCCGACGGACTCGCCGGGAGGCTGGCAGATTATCGGAAGAACGGCGGTTCCGCTTTTCCGGCCCAATCATGAAAGGCCGTTTCTTCTCTCTCAAGGAGATCGCGTCAAGTTTGTCCCGGTCGCCGAATATTCTTCGATACCGGCGGAAGCGGCTGCAGGCGATGCAAGCAGAGATCGTGAACGTCCCGCCAATGCGGCGCTGACTGTGCTGAAGCCGGGATTGCATACGACGATTCAGGACTCGGGACGCATAGGATGGCGATCCAGCGGCGTATCTCCCGGGGGGGCGATGGACGGGGCAGCGATGAGGATGGCCAATCTTCTGGTCGGAAACGACGAATACGCCGCTGTGCTGGAGCTCACGTTAATCGGAGGACACTATATCTGCGATAACGATGTTCTGATTGCCATATGCGGAGCGGATCTGTCTCCGTGCGCGGGCGGCGATCCGATTCCGATGAATCGGCCCGTCTACCTCGCCCGAGGCGCGGAATTGTCTTTCGGGGCTGTCCGTTCCGGCTGCAGGGCGTACGTGGCCGTGGCCGGAGGGATCGATGTCCCGGATACGCTCGGAAGCAAAAGCACGGATACGAGGGCCGGCTTCGGCGGGCGATTCGGCCGGGCATTAGCGGAGGGGGACGCGATCGGCTCGCGGCCGTTTTCCCCTCAGTCATCGGCTCTTCTGGAGAGAATTCGGACATCGGCGATCAAACATAAAGCAACTTGGGGGACGGTGAAATGGAGCGCGGCGCCCCCCGTGGCAAGCGGTCTATGGCAACACGGCAGTCGTTCCGGTACGCTGCGTCTTGTCCCGGGGGCGGAATGGGACGATTTTACCCCGGAATCTCGCAAGGCGCTGCTAAAATCCTCCTATCGTGTGGAGGCCTCATCAGATCGGATGGGACTAAGGCTGTCGGGAGAGGCGCTGAGCCGGAACGCGAGTGAAGAGTTGTCGTCCCACGGCGTCGTGCCCGGCACGATTCAAGTTCCCGCCGGAGGCCAGCCGATCATCCTGGGTGCGGGTTGTCAGCCAACCGGCGGGTATCCGAAGATCGCGCACGTCATTACGGCCGATTGGCCGATGCTAGCTCAAGCGGCGCCTGGCGATCGGCTGTATTTCGAGATGGTCGACCTAGAGACGGCCGAGAGGGAATTGGCCAACCGGGAAAAGGAGTTTGCGCGCTTAAAAGCGGGAATTTTCGCTTACACACGCGCGCTGATGAATGGAGAGGGAGAATCATGAACGAGATCGATATCAACGCAGATCTGGGCGAAAGCTTCGGCGCCTATGAGTGGGGCGCGGACGAAACGTTGCTGCAATTCGTCTCCTCGGCGAATATTGCTTGCGGATTTCATGCAGGAGACCCGCATGCGATGCGCCGAACCGCAGAGAGCTGCGTGAAGCGTGGCGTGGCGATCGGAGCGCATCCGGGCTTGCCGGACCGCCTTGGCTTCGGCCGGCGCGAGATGGCGGTCACGCCCGAGGAGGCGGCCGATTTCGTTCTCTATCAGACCGGGGCGCTGCAGGCTTTCGTTCATGCGGCGGGAGGCAAGCTCCGGCATGTCAAGCTGCATGGAGCTCTTTACCATATGGCCTCTAAAGACGAGAGATTGGCGGTAGCGATCGTGAAGGTCGTTCATCAACTCGATCCGAAGCTGCTTTTGTATGGACCTCCAGCAGGCCGATTGCTGGAGTCCGCGGCGGCTGTCGGACTACGTTATGTCGTGGAGGGATTCGCGGACCGTCTTTATTTGTCGGATGGAACGCTGGCCCCTCGGCAGTTGCCCGGAGCGGTGTTGGACCAAACGGAGTCCGTCGTCCGGCAAGCGCTGTCCCTGGCACGCGAAGGCGCCATTCGGACGCTATGTGTTCACGGAGACACGGCTCGGGCGGCGGAGCATGCCGAACGGATCGCAGAGGCCTTGCGGGAGGCGGGCATTACCGTTCGTCCGCCTCGTTAAGCCAGGGGCGATAGGTGATCAAGAGGCGACCCTCTACGTGCAAGGTTGAAGAGCAAAGTGCGTTCGGGTACGATAAGGTTGCCCGGTGCGAGAGGGTTCGTCGCGGGATACCGCGCCCTACCCGCCGCCCGAGGCCGCAACAACTAGCAGGAGGCTGTTCCTATGTTATTTTTCGCACATCGTCGCGTGTTAACGCATTCCCGCTTACAGGCGAAGGCGATACGCATCATACTATTAATCGTTCTCGGTTTATTTTCCTTCGTTGGATTTATCGGACGAGCGGAAGCCCACGCCGCATTGGAGGCGACGACGCCTGCCGCGGATTCCCGTCTCGATGCCGCTCCGCCGGCGGTCGAAGTCGTTTTTAACGAACGGTTGGATAGCGGCGGGGCCAGGCTGCTCGTCTTGAACGAGTCGTCGCGGAACGTCGCCAAAGGCAAAGTCGAACGAATCGATGAAGGCAAGGGGATTCGGATTGCGCTTCCGAAGTTGGAAGACGGACATTATACCGTCTCTTACTCCGTGATTTCGGCGGACGGCCATCCGATCTCCGGCGCGTATGTCTTTACGGTCGGCAACCCGGCCCCTCTGCCCGATGCAAACCAACTGGATCCGCATCAGCAGGTCGGTCATGCTCATAACCACGGAGGAGCGGGGCTGACCGTAGATTCGTTCCTTCTCTATACCGCCAGAATTCTCTATTACGCCGGACTGCTTGCCACCGCGGGTATTGCGTTATGGGGTCTCATGCGCAGAGCTACGCCGGTTGTACGCGACACACTTGCGCGTTCGCTCGGGCTAGCGGGCAAATTCGCCTTCATCGCAACGCTCGCGTACGTCTTTTTCAGTCTAAGAGATTTGGGCCAAGGGGAGCCGATCTCCGAGTGGTGGCGCATTCTGACGGAAACGACAATCGGCAAGCTGTACTGCGCCGAATTGTTGCTTGCCGTCGCCGCTCCTTTGCTCCCGTCCTTAAGCGCAATTCCACGCGTCGTCTGGGCTGCGCTCGCGTTGTTCGCGGAGGCGTGGTCGGGTCATGCGGCGGCGTTTAATCCGATCGCTTATACGGTCGGGCTTGATTATGCGCATTTGCTCGCGGCATCCTTATGGGGTGGAGGGCTTGTGCTTCTGCTTGCGATCTGGTACAAAGAACGGCCCGAGGCGGGACGATTCGCTCTCCTTTTCTCCAAGTGGGCGCTTGTTTCTTTCCTTGTGCTCTGGGTGACGGGCGTGCTGTCGACGCTCGAATTTCTGCCGTCCTTGAGTTATTTGAAATACACGCTTTGGGGAAAATGGCTGCTGGCCAAAGTCGCGCTTTCCGTGCTCGTCGCGGTGACGGCTTTCCTGATCCGCAAACAGATGAAGAAGGGCGATCTTCCGCGCGGCAGCTTATTAAAGGTGGACGTAGGTTTGCTGGCGGCCATCGTATTGAGCGTAGGCGTATTGACCTATCAAACGCCGCTTCCGGCCAATAAGCCGCTTAACTATCACAAAATGGGGATAGACATGCACGTTACGCTGCGGGTTTCCCCGAATACGCCGGGTGACAATCAGTTTACGCTAAAAATATGGCTGCCGGAGACAGTTGGAGAAGGCAAGCCTAAGAAGGTACAACTGCGAATGCTGCCGCTCGACAAGAAAGATATGGGATATATCGACGTTCCTCTTGAGCCGTACGAGGACCAAGAGATTGACGAATTCCCTAACTACGTGATATCGACTTACAAAGCCCAAGGCCCGTATTTACCATTCGCCGGGGAATGGAAAGCCCAAATTCGAGTCACGGACGCGACGGATACGGAAAGGGTCTTAGAGACGACTTATCGGATTTACTAAGTCTCTTAACAAGCAGTCATGCCGTGTTGCGGACCGGATCGAGCTAAGGGAAGGGGACCTTGCCGTTGGACAATCAGAATCGGACAAAAGACGGAAGAATCAAGTGGCTGATCCTACTCATTCCTACGCTGACGATCGGGGCGTGGGAGTATGTGAGGCATGCGTTCTTGTTGCCGTACATCTCGATGGATCTGGGGAATTTGCTCGCTCCGTTTATCGTTCTGGCTGTTACTTTGACGCTAGTCAGAGGATTGTTCGCCCGTCTGGAGCATTCTCAGCAAGCTTTGCAGATCGAGAAAGGCGTTAAAGCCGCGCTGGAGGAAAGGGAAAGCTTGGCACGGGAATTGCACGACGGCATCTCCCAGTCGCTGTTTCTGCTGGCGGTGAAACTCGACCAGTTGGATGAGCATAGCCATGAAGGGCCTGTGCGGGAACTCGCGGCCGGGTTGCGGGAGACGGTGCGCGTCATGCACGAGGACGTTCGGCAAGCGATCGCGAATCTTCGCGAGCCTCCTTCGCCCGCGGCCGCGGCATGGATCGTGCCACTGCGGGTTCTGCTAGGAGAAACGGCTGAGTTGACGGGGTCGAAAGCGGAATTCGTATGGACGATCTCGGACGACGGCTTGACCGACAAGGAGAAAGTCGAGTTGCACGCCTGCGTGAGAGAGGCGTTAATGAACGTGCGCAAGCATGCGAAGGCGTCCCATGTGTACGTCGTTGGAGAGACGGACGGCGCGGGAGGATTCCGCTGCACGGTCGAGGACGACGGAGCCGGGTTTAACGGCGATCCGTTGAACACGCGCGGGCGTTTCGGATTGCGAATGGTGCGCGATCGCGCCGAGGCGATGGGCTGGGAGTTTCGTGCGGAACGCAAGGGCGGCCGTACGGTCGTGGAATTGCTGAAGAGAGGAGACGGGAAGAGATGAGCGAACCGATTCGTCTGCTGCTCGCCGACGATCACCGGCATGCGCGGGAAGGGATGAGGACGATCGTGTCCGCCGTTCCCGAATTTCTTGTCGTGGGCGAGGCGGCCAGCGGGGAAGAGGCGTTTCGGTTGACGGAGACGCTGAGACCCGATTTGATCCTGATGGACATCAACATGCCGGGAATGGGCGGACTTGAAGCCGTAAAGGCGATCAAGAGCTCGTATCCTGCCGTGAAAATAATCATGGTCACCGTATCCGACGATGTCGCTCATTTGTTCGAGGCGCTCAAAAAGGGCGCGCAAGGGTATCTGCTTAAGAACCTGAATCCTTCCGCATGGAGAGATTATTTGCGCGCGGTGGCGCTGGACGAGGCTCCGCTGAACCCGGAGCTGGCGATGTCCATCCTGCGCGAGTTTGCGGATCGCAAGGGCGGCGACACTTCGCCGCCGGCGAAGATGAAGTCTCGCGAGATCGATGGGCTTACGCCGCGGGAAAAGGATATTTTGCAGGAGGTCGCTAAGGGCTACACGAACCGCGAGGTAGCGGCATCGCTCGGATTATCGGAACATACGGTGAAAAATCATTTGAAAAACATTTTGCAGAAGCTGCATTTGGACAACCGCGTCCAACTGACGAGATACGCCTACGAGCGGGGGATGGTGGAATCGGACTAAGCGGCTTGAAGACGATCGTCATGAGTTTGTCACAAAGTATCACGCGAATATGACTCATTCGGGTCATGCGACCCGGAGGGAATACGGACTATACTTGGTGATATCAACTCAAGGATATTTGAAAGGTCGGATTCATTAATGAAAAAGAGTTTTGTTCTTATGTTTGCTTTGCTTTTGACATTCGGATTCGCGAGTCTCGCCAGCGCTCACGTAACGGTTCAGCCGAAAGAAGCGCCTGCCGGCTCTTACCAAGTATTCACGGTTCGCGTTCCTTCCGAGAAGGATTCCTCGACGACCCAAGTGAAAGTCGCGATCCCGGACGGCGTGAACGTCAGCCGCTTCGAGCCTAAGCCGGATTGGACGTACGACGTAGAGAAAGGCGCGGACGACAAGATCGTCAGCGTCACTTGGAAAGCGACGGGCAACGGGCTGGGCGGTACGGAGTTCGGCGAGTTCCGCATGCAAGGCAAAGTAGCGGACGATGCCAAGGAACTTGTCTGGAAAGCGTATCAGACGTATTCCGACGGTGAAGTCGTGGAATGGACCGGCGCTCCGGATGCCGACAAACCGGCTTCCATCACCGCAGTTACTGCGGCTACGGGCGATGCCCATGGCGACGGACACGGCGCCGCTGCCAGTCCTTCTGCTGCTGGCGCAGATCATTCGGAAGGACGCGACACACTGACGCTGACGCTCGCGATCGCGGGACTTGCGGCAGGCGTGCTGGCGCTGATCGTGGTGCTCGTCCGCAAGCCGAAGCGGGGATAACAACGATGCGGAAGCAGGACCGTTAAAGGGCGACAGCTCGACGGTCCTGTTTTGTTGTTTGGGGATGTATATAATTACATTTGTATATACGGAAATAGAAAGTCGCTTTGCACGATATAACTCGGTTTCGCCGGACTACATTCGCTCGCACCACCATCCCGCACGATATAACTCGGTTTTGCCGGACTACACGCGCTCGCACCACCATTTCGCACGATATAACTCGGTTTCGTCGAACTACAGATGCTCGCCCTGCCATTTCGCACGATTTAACTTGGTTTCGCCGGACTACAGAAGCTCGCCCACCATTTCGCATGTGTAACTAGGATTCTCCGGACTACACGCGCTCGCCCCACCATTTCGCACGATATAACTCGGTTTCGCCGGACAACACGAGCTCGCACCACCATCCCGCACGATCTAACTCGGTTTCGCCGGACTACACGCGCTCGCCCCACCATTTCGCACGATATAACTCGGTTTCGACGGACTACATTCGCTCGAACCACCATCCCGCACGATATAACTCGGATTCGCCGGACTACACGCGCTCGCCCCACCATTTCACACGTGTAACTCGGATTCGCCGGACTACACGCGCTCGCCCCACCATTTCGCACGATATAACTCGGTTTCGACGGACTACACGCGCTCGCCCCACCATTTCGCACGATATAAATCGGTTTCGCCGGACTACACGCGCTCGCACCACTATCCCGCACGATATAACTCGGTTTCGCCGGACTACACGCGCTCGCCCCGCTATTTCGCACGATATAACTCGGTTTCGCCGGACTACAGATGCGGAACATATGCACTCCTACCGAGTTAAATCACCCTCCCCCCCCTCGAACGACGCGGCCATGAACGAACTCATCGAAAATAGGAAAGAAAATGCCGCGCTGCGCTTGCCTGCGGGCATTCCTTACACTATAATGAAGCTTAAATCTTGAAATGCGAAGATGGAGAAAAGTAAGCAGTGCCTTCTTTCAGGGAGGGAGCGCCGAGGACTGTGAGCGTTCCTAGGAAATCAGGCTGCCGAAGTTCGCTCCGGAGCAGTTCTCTGAACGTTCGGCTTGGTCCGTTCAGTAGGAGAAACCGGCTTGCGGCCCGTTACGCCGCGTGAAGCGGGAATGCGCATGGCGGCGGATGTCGCCCGCGGCAGCCGACTCTTGTGAGCGGCGACGGCATTCCAACAAGGGTGGTACCACGGTCTTTTCGTCCCTTACGGGAGAGAGGGCTTTTTTTATTTTATCGCGATAAGGAGAATTCGAATGAAGGAAAGATTAGAGGCTTTGCGGATCGAAGCTTTGGATAAGCTTCAGAGCGTGGCGGACGCCGCTGCGTTGAACGATCTCCGCGTTCATTACCTAGGCAAGAAAGGACAATTGACCGAAATCCTACGGGGCATGGGCGCGCTCAGCGCCGAGGAACGTCCGGTGATCGGGCAAGTGGGTAACGAAGTCCGAGCGGCGATCGAGGCAGTCATTGCTGAGAAGCAGGAAGCTTTCGACCGTGCAGCTACCGCGCATAGGCTACAAGCTGAGACGATCGACGTGACTCTGCCCGGCAAATCGGTTAGCGTCGGAGCTGTACATCCGCTGAACAAGGTCGTGCAGGAGATCGAAGATATTTTCATCGGCATGGGTTACACGGTGGCGGAAGGACCGGAAGTCGAGACGGACTTCTTCAACTTCGAAGCGCTGAACCTGCCGAAAAATCACCCGGCGCGCGATATGCAGGATTCGTTCTACATTACCGACGAAATCTTGCTGCGCACACAGACTTCGCCAGTTCAGATCCGCACGATGAAGGCGATGAACGGGAAAACGCCCGTGAAGGTCATCTGCCCGGGTAAGGTGTACCGCCGCGACGACGACGATGCGACGCACTCGTTCATGTTCCATCAGATCGAAGGACTCGTTATCGGACCGAACATTCGAATGAGCGATCTCAAAGGAACGCTGCTGCAGTTCGTGCAGGAAATGTACGGTTCGCAGATGCAAATTCGCCTGCGTCCGAGCTTTTTCCCGTTCACGGAGCCAAGCGCGGAAGTAGACGTAACGTGCGCCCAATGCGGCGGCAGCGGCTGCCGGATGTGCAAGCACACGGGTTGGATCGAAATTCTCGGCTGCGGCATGGTGCATCCGAAAGTGCTGGAGTACGGCGGTTACGATCCGAAGGAAGTAACGGGCTTCGCCTTCGGCATGGGCGTGGAGCGGATCGCTCTACTTAAGTACGGCATCGACGATATTCGTCACTTCTATGCGAACGATACGAGGTTCCTGAATCAATTTGCCAAAATGTAACGTAGACGAGCGGAGTTCCGGGACAACGTGCGAATGAGGGCCAAAAAAGTGCCTTGGCGGGCGGAGTTCCGGGACAACGTGCGAATGAGGGCCAAAAAAGTGCCTTGGCGAGCGGAGTTCCGGGACAACGTGCGAATATGAATGCGCAATCCATAATAAACGACCAAAAACGAGGGGAGTTTCCCATGAACGTATCTTATCGGTGGTTATCCGATTATATCGACTTGAGCGGCATATCCGCGCAACAATTGGCAGAGATGATGACGCGCGGTGGAATCGAGATCGATTCCGTTCCGTCCCGCAACGCGGGAGTAACCGGCGTCGTTGTCGGTTACGTAAAGAAAAGGGAGAAGCATCCGGATGCGGATAAGCTTAGCGTGTGCACGGTCGACGCCGGAACCGGCGAGGACCTGCAGATCGTCTGCGGCGCCCCGAACGTAGGCGCGGACATGAAGGTTCCAGTGGCAGTGGTGGGCGCGAAGCTGCCCGGCGGATTGAATATCAAACGAGCGAAGCTTCGCGGCGTCGAATCTCAAGGCATGATCTGCTCCGCGCGCGAGCTCGGTATTAACGACAAGCTGCTCCCGAAAGAGCAGCAAGAAGGCATCCTGGTTCTGCCGCCGGATACTGAGATCGGACGCGACATTCTGGACGTGCTCGCTCTCGACGACTCCATACTGGAGCTCGATCTGACGCCGAACCGTTCGGATTGTCTAAGCATGCTTGGCGTCGCATATGAAGTATCAGCGCTTACGGGGCGGCCCCTGAACTTGCCGGAACCGGCAAAAGACATCTTCGCCGCTTCGGATTCGACCGCGGACTATGTGAAGGTCTCGATTAGCGCGCCGGATCATTGTTCGCTCTATACGGCCCGTTATATTAAAGGTGTGCAAGTCGCACCTGCGCCGCAATGGATGCAAAATCGCCTAATCGCTGCAGGCATACGTCCGATCAACAATATCGTGGACATTACGAACTACGTCATGTTGGAGTACGGTCAGCCGCTTCATGCTTTCGACGGCGGCAAAGTCGCCGGAGGCCGGATCGACGTTCGTCTCGCCAAAGCCAACGAAACGCTCGTCACGCTCGATGACCAGGAGCGCAAGCTTGAACTTCAAATGCTCGTCATCGCGGACGCGGAAAAAGCGATCGGCCTTGCCGGCGTAATGGGCGGCGCGAATTCCGAGGTGTCGGCGGACACGACGGACATTATCCTCGAATCCGCCAAGTTCGACGGCAGCACGATTCGACGCACTTCGAGACAGCTCGGATTGCGTTCGGAAGCGTCGGCGCGCTTCGAGAAAGAAGTCGATTACGGACGCGTACGCGCGGCGCTTGACCGCGCGGCAGGGCTGATTGCCCGTTATGCTCAAGGCCTCGTGACCGAAGGAGTCGCAGAAGCGGAGATTTCCGCTCCGGAATCGGCCGTCATCGAACTGTCCCTGTCGAGAGTAAACGGTATGCTAGGGACGGAGCTTTCGTCATTGGAAATCAAGACGATTCTGTCCAGGCTTCAATTCGAGGTCGAAGTCGGCGGCGACGGCGTATGGAAAGTTACCGTGCCATCCAGGCGCACAGATATTACCCGTGATGTCGACTTGGTCGAAGAAATCGCGCGCTTGCACGGCTATGATGAAATTCCGACAACGCTGATCGAGGGTACGACGACGGCGGGTTCATTAACGAGACCTCAGTCGATTCGCAGGGAGCTAAGAGCGATCCTGACGGGGGCGGGAGTGCACGAAGCAATCAGCTATTCCGTCACTTCCCTGCCTCGGACGGCGTTGTTCGCGGAATTGTCCGCGGGAGCTAAACCGATCGCGCTCGCGATGCCGATGAGCGAAGAGCGCAGCGTACTTCGCACGACGCTGATCCCGAGCCTGCTGGAGTCCGCGGCATATAATTTGAGCCGGAAAAATGGCGATATCGCGTTGTTCGAGATCGGCAATGTCTACCATACGGACGAAGAAACGCTGACGCGGCTGCCTCACGAAAAGCCGAGAGCTGCATTGCTGCTTGCCGGCAACCGCCGCACCGCTGCCTGGAACCGCACTGCGGAATCTGTCGACTTCTATGACGCGAAAGGCATTCTCGAGAAAGTCTTTGAACGTTTGGGGCTGTCGGATCGTATATCTTACAAGGCTGCTCAACCGACGGGCTTCCATCCGGGCAGAACGGCTGCTATCGTTCTGCGTACCGAGCGCGGCGATGAAACGATCGGTTATGTCGGTCAAGCGCACCCGGAAACGCAGCGGGAATTCGATCTTCCGGATACGTATGTCGCGGAATTCGAACTCGATCCCGTCTACGAATACGCGAATTCGCTTATCGAATATCGTACGCTGCCACGTTATCCGGCGATTGAACGGGATATTGCCGTCGTCGTGGATCGCGGCGTATCCGGCGGAGATTTGACGGCTGCGATCTCGGCTTCCGCGGGAGAGTTGTTGGAATCGGTGAAAGTATTCGACGTATATATGGGCGAGCGGATTGGAAACGACAAGAAAAGTGTGGCGTTGGCGCTTGTGTACCGCCATGGAGAGCGTACGTTAACGGATGAAGAAGTCGGCGAAGCCCATTCGCGGGTACTCGCTGAATTGGAACAAACTTACGGCGCGGAACTTCGGAAATAGAGCAGGAAACGGTAAGGGAGGCAGCGAATACATCTAGACGCCGGTTGGCGAAGATGGTTCGCTGCTTTTATTACAGTCATGAACTATCGCGACTAGGAATTATTCAAGGGGCCGTTTAAGAGGCCGAATCGCAACATTAACTAATGAATCGAACGGTCGGATCGACCGACTACATAAATATGGGCGCAATGGGAGGATCACGCAATGGATAACCAAGAAAAGACGCGTGTCACCGTTGACATATATGGAACGCAGTATACGATAACGGGACATACCAGCACGGAGTATATGAAAAGGGTAGCCGCGCTGGTCAATGAACAAATGAATAAAGTGAATGTCGGCTCGCCTAGATTGGATTTGCCGAAGCTTGCGGTCCTTGCTGCTGTAAATATCGGGGACGAACTTATGCGCTTGCGCAGGGAAAACGAGCAGTTGCTCAAGATCGAGCACGATCACCAGCTTACGATTGAACAGTTGGAGAGCGCTAAGGACGCCCTTGAGAAAGAACTTGAGGCCGTCAAAGAGCAGACCTCAGCCGATCTGGCGTCACTCAAAACGCAAAGCGAAGCCGCACTCGAAGCGATACAAGAACGCTCTGCGATGGATCTTGCTAAGGCGGCCGAAGCATTGGAAGCTTTGAAACGTAATGCGGATCACGAATTGCAGGGGGAACGCTCGAAATCCGCGCAGCAATTGTCGCAAGTCAAAACAAGGGCGGCGCAGGAACTCGAGAGCACAAAAGCGAGATTAAACGGAGAATTGCAGCAGCAGAAGACAAATGCGGCCAAAGCTCTGGAGGCTGCCAAAGCTCAAACTGTTCAGGAGCTTGCTCAAGAAAAGGAACGAGCGGCAAAGGAACTGAGCCTAACGAGATCCTTGGCGGCGGAGCAATTAGCCAAAGTAGAAGCGCAAGCGGCGGGGGATCTAGCGAAAGTGCAAGCGCAAGCCGCGGAAGAGCTCGCGAAAGAGCGAGTCATGTTTGCCAAGCGCTTGGAGACCGCCAAATTGGAAGCGGCCGAGGAGCTCGAGAAGGCGAAGGTTGAAACGTCCTCATTAAACGTTCGGTTGGCGGAAGAACAAGCGGCATGGTCCAAGAATGAAGAGAAACTCGTTAGAGAATACGGCTCTGAGATCGAAGCGCTCAAGCTTATGCAATCCGCGGAGTTAGAAGAACTGTCGAGTAAGCTAGGTGCCGAAATGGAAGAACGGAATCGTCGCCATGCGGACGAACGGGCGGAGTTAGAATCGGCCCAAGCGGCCGAGATCGAAGCTGTTCGAGCCAAAGCGGTGTCGGAGATCAAAGATATCGAAACGATCTATTCTGAAGAGCTCGAGGCCGTTAAAGCGCAGTTGGGAGAGATTGCTACGGAGCGAACGCAATTGCAGGCCAAAGAGAAAGAATGGCAGCAATTAAGAGGTCAACTGGAGAGCGATATCGAGCACTGGGCAAAGCAAACCGACGATCAGCGGCGTACGGTGGTCGAGCAGCAGGAAATGCTGCAAGAGGTGGAGCAGCAGACAGCGGAGCGCTTGCGCGCGCACGAAACGGCGCTGCAAAAAGCGGAGAAGGAAAAAGAGGAATTGGCTCGTCAACTGAGCGAGCGGGATGCATGGGAGAACGAATCGAGCGAATCGATACGGCGACTGGAAGAAGATCTTGCTTCCGAACGGGAGAATCGCCGTATCGCGGAGAAACGGGAAGAAGCTCTTGAAGAGCGTCTCGCGGCATTGTCCAAGAATGAAGAAAAACTCGTTAGAGAATACGGCTCTGAAATCGAAGCTGTTCGAGCCAAAGCGGTGTCGGAGATCAAAGATATCGAAACGATCTATTCTGAAGAGCTCGAGGCCGTTAAAGCGCAGTTGGGAGAGATTGCTACGGAGCGAACGCAATTGCAGGCCAAAGAGAAAGAATGGCAGCAATTAAGAGGTCAACTGGAGAGCGATATCGAGCACTGGGCAAAGCAAACCGACGATCAGCGGCGTACGGTGGTCGAGCAGCAGGAAATGCTGCAAGAGGTGGAGCAGCAGACAGCGGAGCGCTTGCGCGCGCACGAAACGGCGCTGCAAAAAGCGGAGAAGGAAAAAGAGGAATTGGCTCGTCAACTGAGCGAGCGGGATGCATGGGAGAACGAATCGAGCGAATCGATACGGCGACTGGAAGAAGATCTTGCTTCCGAACGGGAGAATCGCCGTATCGCGGAGAAACGGGAAGAAGCTCTTGAAGAGCGTCTCGCGGCATTGTCCAAGAATGAAGAAAAACTCGTTAGAGAATACGGCTCTGAAATCGAAGCG
>NZ_VNJJ01000009.1:127049-182985 GCF_007786475.1 Cohnella terricola
TCTTGCTTCCGAACGGGAGAATCGCCGTATCGCGGAGAAACGGGAAGAAGCTCTTGAAGAGCGTCTCGCGGCATTGTCCAAGAATGAAGAAAAACTCGTTAGAGAATACGGCTCTGAAATCGAAGCGGTTCGAGCCAAAGCGGCGACGGAGATCAAAGATATCGAAACGATCTATTCCGAAGAGCTTGAGGCCGTTAAAGCGCAGTTGGGAGAGATCGCTACGGAGCGAACGCAATTGCAGGCCAAGGAGAAAGAATGGCAGCAATTAAGAGGTCAACTGGAGAGCGATATCGAGCACTGGGCGAAGCAAGCCGACGATCAGCGGCGCACGGTGGTCGAGCAGCAGGAAATGCTGCAGGAGGTGGAGCAGCAGACGGCGGAGCGCTTGCGCGCGCACGAAACGGCGCTGCAAAAAGCGGAGAAGGAAAAAGAGGAATTGGCTCGTCAACTGAGTGAGCGGGATGCTTGGGAGAACGAGTGGAGCGTATCGCTACGGAGACTGGAAGATGGTCTTGCATCCGAACGGGAGAATCGCCGTATCGAGGAGAAACGGGCAGAAGCTCTTGAAGAGCGTCTCGCCGAGCTGTCCGATGCGGAGCTGGCCGCGAGAGAAGCGGCCAAGCGAGCGGAGCAAGAGCTGGAAGCCGCATTGGCCGAAGCCGCGGCGACTCCGGCTTATGAGCCGGAAACGTCGATCCCGATGGAGGAGTTGCTTGAGCAAGCGGCGGCGAGCGAGCGGCTGCAAGAGGAACTCAATCAGCTTAAACGAGAGCACTCGACACTTAACGACGAATACAAGAAGCTTCAGAGCGAGTATAACGAGTGGATCGACATGTTGGAACAAGAATAAGCAGCGGAATTCGACGGCGCTAAGGGTCTGCAAGACCCTTACAGGGGACTTGAACAGGAATTCGACGGCTGTAAGGGTCTTCCAGACCCTTACAGGGCACTTGGAGAGGGATTCGACGGCTCTAAGGGTCTGCCAGACCCTTAGAGGGCGCTTGAACAGGGATTCGATGGCTGTAAGGGTCCGCCAGACCCTTAGAGGGCACATAAACAGGAATTCAGCGGCTCTAAGGGTCTGCCAGACCCTTAGAGGGCACTTGAACAGGGATTCGATGGCTGTAAGGGTCTGCCAGACCCTTAGAGGGCGCTTGAACAGGAATTCGACGGCTGTAAGGGTCTGCCAAACCCTTAGAGGGCACTTGAACAGGAGTTCGACGGCTGTAAGGGTCTGCCAGACCCTACCGGACCCTGCTAATGCTCAAGAGAGGGTCGGAAAATGAAACAAAAGCGCAAGTTGTAGGGGAATCTCCCCTTCAAATTTGCGCTTTCTTAATTATAGAGAACTGCTTTTGGGATGCCTGTTCCGATTAGCTAACGACGAGTTTGGCTACCATTTTGCTGTGGCCGGTTCCGCACATGATGTTGCATTTGAACTCGTAAGTGCCTGCCGGCAGATTCACGACTTTTGATTTGCCGCCTCTGATTTGAATGTCTTGGCCGATGATTTCTATGCCGTGCGCCCCGCTGATATTCTCGACCGTCAGCTTAACTGGCGTGTCTTTCGGAAGCGCGTATTCCGTTTGATCGAATTCCCAACTGCTGGCCTTAATCACGACTTCTTGCGAAGCGGCTTCTTCCGTAGCTTGAGAGTTTTTGTCCGAATCCGTATTTTTGCCTCCGCAAGCGGATAGCGTTAGTGCCAATGCCGCGATTACGAGAAAATAAATAATGTTTTTTTGCATGCGAATTCCCTCCGTACCTCATAAAGTGGCAGACGTCGTCTTATCTCTATTTCCGTTTCTGCCTGCCCACATTGTAACATACGGATGATCGCCTAAAATACCCAATCCATGGCAGAGTCATGACAATGTAGCATAATGACAATATCGAGCGACTACACCTACGTGAAACAGCCTCCTTGCCCGCAGGCAAGGAGGCTGTTCGGCTCGGGGCTATGCTCTTTTTCTTGCAGCTTCGTACGGGGTCGCGACGGGAATGAAAAGGTCGATAATCCCGATCACCAAAGCGGCCAGAAGCGCGCCGATCACTGTGACTTCGACGCGGCCGACAACGAACTGGGCTAGCCAGATCACGAGAGCGCTGCTCAGAAAGCCGACAATACCTCTGCCGAACGGGGTTACTTTTTTACCGAAGATGCCTTCGATAATCCAGCCCAGAACGGCGATAACGATCGCGAGCATGAGCGCGCTCCAGAAGCCGCCGACGTGAAATTGAGGAACGAGCCAACCGACCACCAAGAGTACGATGGCGGAGACGATAAAACGAACGATCGTGCCGAGAATGTTCATCTTTTTTTCAACCTCCTTTGCTGTAGTTTATCCCGAGTTTTAAACCGTATGAGTGGAAGGTTTCGCAAGATTAACCGATTCGGCTATAATATAGGCGAAGGAGTTGACATTAGCCGTGAACGACAAGGCTTTACATACGCTTGAATACGACAAAATTATCCGCCGGCTAACGGGTCTTGCCGCGACAAGCCTGGGCAAGGAAGAGGCGGAGAAGCTTCTGCCCGTCCGGGAATTGCCGATCGTCGAACGCCGCCTAGCGGCTACCGACGAAGCGGTGCGGGTCGGGAATCTCAAGGGCGCTCCGCCGTTCGGCGGAATTACCGATATTCGGCCATCCTTGCAGAGGGCGAAGCTGCAGGGCATGCTGCAGCCTCCCGAATTGATGGAGGTTGCCCAATTCATAATGGGCTCGCGGAGACTCAGACGTCATATCGCGGTTGCAGGAGAAGAAACCGAGCTGCCGCTTCTTGAGGATTTATGCGAACCGTTAACCGATTATAAGCAGGTCGAGGACGATATCCGCAGATGCATCGACGATCAGGGAGAAGTGCTGGATGCGGCTAGTCCCGAGCTCGCTTCGGTGCGTAGGGATATCCGCCTGAACGAAGGACGCGCCCGCGAGAAACTCGAAAGCCTGATCCGGTCGAGCTCGGTGCAGAAAATGTTGCAGGAAACGCTGATCACGATGCGGAACGACCGTTACGTAATCCCGGTTAAACAGGAATACCGCTCCCACTTCGGAGGAATCGTTCACGACCAATCCGGAAGCGGCGCAACGCTCTTTATCGAACCGGAAGCGGTCGTTCAGATGAACAACAAGCTGCGCGAACTGAAAATCAAGGAGCAGAACGAAGTCGAGCGGATTCTGCGCAAGCTTACGGCGCAAGTCGGAGAACGGGCCGATCTGCTCGCCGGAGACGCGGAAATTATCGGCATGATCGATTTTATTTTTGCCAAAGCCTCCCTCGCGCATGCGTTTTACGCTACCCTTCCGGAGATGAACGACGAAGGTCGTCTTCTTCTGCGCAGGGCGCGCCATCCGCTTCTGGATATGAAACAAGCGGTTCCGATCGATATCGAACTAGGAGAAGGTTATACGTCGATTATCGTGACGGGACCGAATACCGGCGGTAAAACCGTCTCTTTGAAAACGATCGGCCTGCTGAGCCTGATGGCGATGTCCGGGTTGTTCGTTCCTGCGGAAGAAGGAAGCCGACTCTGCGTCTTCGACGGAATCTATGCGGATATTGGCGACGAGCAAAGTATCGAGCAAAGCTTGAGCACGTTCTCGAGCCACATGACGAATCTGATCTCCATGCTCGGCCAGGTGACAAGCAAAAGCCTGGTGCTGCTGGACGAACTGGGTGCGGGGACGGATCCGGCGGAAGGCTCTGCGCTTGCGATCGCAATTCTCGAGCATTTGCAGAAGCTCGGCTGCCGATTGATCGCGACGACGCATTATAGCGAGCTTAAAGCTTACGCTTATAATCGCGAAGGGATCATCAACGCAAGTATGGAATTCGACGTTGCGACATTGCGTCCGACTTACAGATTGCTGGTTGGCGTTCCCGGACGAAGCAACGCGTTCGCGATCGCAGAACGGCTGGGCTTGCCGAAGAGCATTATCGACCATGCCCGAGGCGAGGTAAGCGAGGATGAGCTAAAGGTTGATTCGATGATCGCCTCGTTGGAGCAAGACCGGCTGCAAGCCCGCTCGGAACGTCAGTTGGCCGAACGGCTGCGCGCGGAAACCGAAAAGCTGCAGAAGGACTTTCAGGATGAGCGGTTCAAATTCCAGGAGCAAAAAGCGAAGCTGCTTGAAACCGCCCGCGAAGAAGCGCGGCAGCAGATCGCCAAAGCGAAGCGGGAGGCGGAAGAGATCATCTCCGACTTGCGGCGTTTGGCGATGGAAGAAGGGGCCTCGGTTAAAGAACATAAGCTGATCGAATCCAGGCGCAAGCTTGAAGAAGCCGTTCCCGAACCGGTCGCCAGACCGGTCAGGGGAGCGGGAGCCAAATCCGCGAAGATCGAAGCGGGCGACGAGGTCAAAGTTCATAGTCTAGGCGGCCAGAAGGGCCATGTCGTCGAACTCACTGGGAGCGGCGAAGCGTTCGTTCAGCTCGGGATTATGAAAATGAAAGTCGCATTGGCCGATCTGGAGCCCGTCCGTCAAGCTGCCGCGAGCAAAACGCCGGTTCAGGCCACGGTCGTCAAAAGATCGCGCGACGAGAACATTCGGACAGAACTGGATTTAAGGGGGATGGCGCTCGACGAGGCGATTCCGGAAGTGGACCGATTTCTCGACGAGGCGTTTCTTGCGAATTTGGGTCAAGTATACATTATCCACGGCAAAGGAACGGGAACGCTGCGAACGGGGGTTCAGGATTTTCTGCGCCGCCATAAACATGTGAAGAGCTATCGGTTAGGCCAATTCGGGGAAGGCGGCGCGGGCGTATCCGTAGCCGAGCTTCACTAAACGGGAGGTCTCGGGCGTGCATGGCGTAGTCGATTCGATCATGTCTCATCCTTTTCCGGCGGTGTTGGCTTATTTTTCGGTAGGCATACTGGCGTTGATCTTTTTCTTGTCTTGTTTCGAATGGGTGTCGAAGTACGACGGATGGGCGGAGATTCGCAAAGGGAACTTGTCCGCGGCCATGGCGACCGGAGGCAAAATATTTGGGATCTGCAATATATTCCGGTTTTCCATCGAAGCCAACGACACGATCTACGAAAGTCTGCTATGGGCTGCAATCGGGTTCGTGCTGTTGCTGGTCGCCTATTTTCTATTCGAGTTTATGACGCCGGTGTTCCGGATCGACGAAGAAATCAGGAAGGACAATCGGGCGGTAGGCTTTCTTGCGCTCGTATTGTCCGTATCCTTGTCTTACATTATCGGCGCCGCCGTCCACTAATCGAAGGTCGGAGGAATCAACATGAAGTATTTATGGGGAACGCTATTAGCCCTTGCGGTTTTGTTTGTCGCGATCGGCGTATTTTATATGATGAGGGAGGCTTGAACCGACATGTCCGTTGTAATCTGTCCGTGGTGTCAAAGCGAGATTCCGCAAGAAGAGGGGCAAGAGCCCGATAAGTTCTGTCCGGTATGCGACAATGAGCTGGACGGCTATCGAACGTTGACGTTAAGTCTGGGGGATGATGAGGAAGAGGAGGAAGAACCGGAATTCGAAGATGAAGACGCGCCGGTCATCTCGATCGATGACGAGGATCTCGGCTGGATGGACGACGAGGCACTGGAGTCCAGCGAAGAATTGGAAAGATTCGAGGAGACGGTGGAACAGCTTCTTAACGACCAGGAGCTTGTGCCGGAGTGTCCGCTTTGTCGGGAATATATGGTGGAAACGGGCGAACGCGTCATCTCGAAGGAGGAGTTTCAACCACGCGTTCATGAAGCCGTAGGCGAAGCGTTGGTGGAAGCTCCGATCAAGCTTGCGATGTACGTCTGTCCTTCATGCTTCACGGTACAATCTTTCCTAGGGGACGCCCACCGTCAGCGCATGGTGAGACGTTTAAGCCAGGATTCCACGCTTCGAGGAGAATCGGAGCCCGACGTATGACCAGAATGGTGCAATCCGTAATCGAATTGATCGGAAATACGCCGGCCGTTCAGCTGCAAAGAATGGCCGGGCCGGGTCATGCCGAGGTATACGTAAAGTTGGAAAAGCTGAATCCGAGCGGCAGCGTTAAGGATCGGGCAGCTTCGGGACTGCTGATGGACGCTGAGCGGCGCGGACTGATCGGCCCGGGAAGCCTGATCGTGGAGCCAACAAGCGGAAATACGGGAATCGGACTTGCGATGTGTGCGGCGGCCAAGGGATATCGGCTCATTCTCGTGATGCCGGATAATATGACCGCGGAAAGGATATCCCTTCTCCGGGCGTATGGGGCCGAGGTTGTATTAACGCCTGCCGCGGAACGGATGCCCGGTGCCATCGCCCGAGCCCGGGGCATTCTTAAGGATAATCCGGGCAGCTATATGCCGAACCAATTCGAAAATCCGGCGAATCCGGATATTCACCGTTCGACGACCGCTCTGGAGATTATTGAACAAACCGGAGGTCGCTTGGATGCGTTCGTTGCAACGGCGGGAACCGGAGGTACGATTACCGGAACGGGCGAAGTACTAAAGGAAAAGCTCCCGAATCTGCATATTGCCGTCGTGGAGCCTGCGGGTTCGCCCGTGCTGTCCGGTGGGCAGCCGGGGCCCCACAAACTGGTCGGAACGAGCCCCGGCTTCGTACCGTCCATTCTGAATACGTCCGTCTATGACGAGATCATTCAGGTCAAGGACGATGACGCCCTGGAAACGACCCGGAGGCTTGCCCGTCTTGAAGGATTGCTCGTTGGGCCTTCTTCAGGCGCTTCCGTATGGGCCGCTCTGCAGGTCGCTCGTAAGTTCGGAGAAGGTAAGCGGGTCTTATGCATCGCCCCGGATACAGGAGAACGTTATTTAAGCATGGATATATTCTGATCGGTGAATTTTGTTCGCGCGCTTGCCCTTTTCGGCAAGCGTTTTTTTGTGTGCATAACCAGGAGGCGAACGTCGCACTATAAGAACTGATGTCCAATTCATTGTCTGGGAGGAATAAAATCCGTGCAAGCTATGACCGCCAAAGAACTGGAATACTGTGCCGATTCGATGTCCAACGAAGATTTGTTGATCAAACAATGCGCCGTCGCCGCCGCTACGATTACGAACGCGCAAGTGAAGCAAGCCTGCTCGCATATGATCGATGTGCATACGCAGCATTACAACACGCTGCTGAGCGCGCTTCAGCAGCATCAATCGATCGCTCCCGCCCAACCCCAAGCATAGAAGGAGGCTGCCACAGATGTATAACAATACGGTTTTACCGGAAGCGGATATGGCCTACACGGTGCTCTCCGATCTGAAACGGGTTACTCGCGAATATGCGACGGCTGCCACGGAGTCGGTATGTCCGGAAATTCGGAAAATGTTCACGGAGCTGATGGACGATACGTTAAAGCTGCAAGGCGAGCTGTATATGGCCATGCAGCAAAATAATATGTATAACGCCTCGTCTCCGGTCATTAAACCGGAACTCGACAAACATCTCAAACAATACCAGCAGATCCAGCAGCAAACCGCGCAATTCGTGCAGCAAGCGCAATCGGCGCAGGGTCAAATGGCTATGAACGCCTCCTCAACCGGCAATCAGATGCCCGCCTATCAATAATTCGAAAGCACGACCCCGACCGGCTTCAAGCCGGCGCGGGGTTTTTGGCGTGTCCGGCATCCGGTTCGACTGGCGCCGATTTCACTTTCCACTTAGCCTGTTTTTGATGTATGATGAAGAGTAATTCAGGAGGGATCATGATGAACGAATTTAAGCTAAGCATCTTGGATCTGCTCAAGGAAGACGCCCGCTTAACCGCCGCTACGATCGCCACGATGCTGGGAGCGACAGAAGAGGACGTATCCGCCGCGATTGCGGAGATGGAGCAGGATCACGTGATCGTCAAGTATGCGACGGTCGTGAATTGGAGCAAGGTCGACGAAGAGAAAGTAACGGCTCTAATCGAAGTAAATTGCACGCCCGAGAGAGGCCGCGGATTCGAAAATATCGCGGAACGCATTTATCTATACCCCGAAGTGAAGTCGGTTTACTTAATGTCGGGCGCGTTCGATCTGCTTGTCGAGATCGAAGGCAAAAACCTGAAAGAAGTCGCTTCGTTCGTTTCCAACAAGCTATCCACCATCGAATCGGTCATTTCGACCAAGACGTTCTTTATTCTTAAGAAGTACAAACAAGACGGCATCATTTTCGAACAATTCGAAGACGATCACCGATTGCTCGTTTCACCATAACCGCAGTTCACCGTAAAGGAAGAATGCCACGATGATTAAAGAAGAGGAAAAGCCGACAATCAAAATGGCCGATCCGACGGGAAACGGCGGAATGCAACGCTATCTTGCATCGCGCGCCCGGGCGATTCCGCCTTCGGGAATCCGGCGTTTCTTTGATTTGGTCAACGCCAGCAAAGACAAGGACATTATCTCGCTGGGAGTCGGCGAACCCGATTTCGTAACCCCTTGGCGGGTACGGGACGCGGCCGTCTACTCCCTTGAGAGGGGCCATACGCAGTATACGCCGAACGCAGGATTGCCGGAACTTCGCGAGGCGATAGCGCAGTACTTATCCAACGAGTTTCATTTGAGCTACGATCCGGGTAAGGAAATGATGGTAACGGTAGGCGGTAGCGAAGGCATCGATCTGGCGCTTCGCGCGCTGATCGAGCCGGGCGACGAGATTCTCGTGCCGGAGCCGTGTTATATTTCCTATTCGCCGATTACTTCGTTAAGCGGCGGAGTTGCCGTAGGGATCGAGACGTTCGCGGAGCATCAATTCAAGCTGACGCCGGAAAGCTTAAAAGCTGCCATCACGCCTCGCTCGAAAATTCTCGTGCTTTGTTACCCGAGCAACCCGACGGGCGCGATTATGACGTACGAAGAGATGCTGCCGATCGCCAAAATCGTCGAAGAGAACGATCTGATCGTGATCTCGGACGAGATTTACGCAGAGCTCACATTTAATGGATCCCATACCAGTTTTGCGTCGTTGCCCGGCATGAAGGACCGGACGATCTTGGTCAGCGGTTTTTCCAAGGCGTTCGCGATGACGGGCTGGAGAATGGGATATGCTTGCGGACATCCGGATCTCATCAGCGCCATGCTCAAAATCCATCAATACACGATTATGAGCGCGCCGACGATGGGGCAGGTTGCCGCTTTGGAGGCTTTGACCAAAGGCGGCATGGAAGAAAAAGACCGCATGATGGAATCGTACAACCAAAGACGCCGCCTCGTCGTTCAAGGGTTTAGGGACATGGGATTGGAATGCCATGAGCCGCAAGGAGCGTTCTACGCGTTTCCTTCCGTTCGTTCGACCGGTTTGACATCGGAACAGTTCGCCGAGCGTCTGCTGCTCGAAGGAAAAGTCGCCGCGGTGCCAGGTCACGTCTTCGGCAAAGGCGGCGAAGGGTTCCTGCGTTGCTGCTACGCGACCTCGGTTTCGCAATTGACTGAGGCGCTGGAGAGGATCCACCTATTTCTTAGAAGTTTGGAATAAAAATGAATTATTTACAAAAGTCATATCCAAGTTGATTATGTTTTGCTATAATAACCATGATTTTCGGCCCGCCTAGAATATATTTCGTCTTGAGAAGGGGGAGTTTCATGGCTGCGGCAGAACATAAATCCACATCGATGTCGTCTTTACAAGCCGATACACCCATTATTTCTCATTATCCGCGCAGAGCTGCGGAACTAGCGGAAGAAATCGACGATTTGCGAAAAGCCATGACGGATACGTTTCTGAAAGAGCATTCCTTGGTCGCCGATTCGGTTATTCAATTAAGCAGGCAATTGGATATGAAGATCAACGAGTATATGAAATACATTCGCTTATGTCGGGAGTAGGACCGGTGAACATCTCACCGGCCTCTTTTTTCTTTTTGGTGAAAAAGCGTTTGTGCTATAGTAAATATAAACAACGGGTAAGGAGGACGGGGGATGCTGTGGGTCGTTACCGGCGCAATCGGCAGCGGTAAATCGGATTTCGCTGTAGAGCTTGCGTTATCCGCGGGCAGCGAGGGGATTCGATTAAGCTGTCCTCCGTTCCCGTTTCCGAATAGTACCGATCATTCGCGGGCAGCGAAGGAGCGTGACGGTAAGTTTCTGTGGACTTCATCGGAGGCGGACGAGTCCCTCGCTCATAAGCTGCACGCGATTAATATGGAATCCAATATCTTTCGCGCCGAGCGCCGCGTGATCGTCGTCGATAGCCTATCGGGATGGCTTCGTCTCATGTACAATCCGAAGGCCGACCGAGGTACCGATATGGAGAAATGGGTGGACGCCCGGTGGCGGGAAACGCTGGAAGCGATCTGCAGTTTCGAAGGGAAAATCATCATCGTGACGGAGGAGCCTTCGGCTGGCTTGGATATGCCTCCGATCGAACGGGATTTTGTCTATCGACTGGCCGCGGCTAATCGCAAGCTGATGGCGTCCGGGGCTACGTTCTACCGGATGACGGCCGGAATGGCGACGGAAGTGAAAGGATACCGATTGAAACGAAGGGACGACGAGATATGAAAATTTATACGAGAACCGGCGACGAAGGACAAACGTCGGTCATCGGCGCGCGCGTTCGGAAAGACGATCTCCGCGTGGAAGCGTATGGAACGATAGACGAACTGAACAGCTTCGTCGGGCAGGCGATATCCGTGCTCGCCAAAGATACGGCGGTCGACTGGACCGACTTGCTGGAGCATCTGACGCTCGTTCAGCATGAATTGTTCGATTGCGGCTCCGATCTCTGCTATGCTTCTCCCGATCCAGAAAAGATGAAGGTTACGGCGGAGATGACGGCAAGGCTCGAAGGCTGGATCGACGCATACGATGCCCAGACGCCGCCAATCGAGAAATTTATTTTGCCGGGAGGCAGCGAGCCGGCTTCGTTGCTTCATGTCTGCCGAACCGTGTGCCGGCGAGCCGAACGCATAGTCGTATCGCTTGCCGCGGAGCAGCCGTGTCCGGACGAGCCGCGCAAGTACTTGAACAGGCTTTCGGACTTTTTCTTCGCTGCCGCTAGGGCGGCGAACGCCCGTCTCGGCTTGACGGACGCGGAATACGAGAGAAGCGCGAAAGTATTTCGCCGGAGGTAGCGGAAAGAATGACGGAGAATAACGGCATAACCGACTATTACGCGCCGATCGAATTCGTCGCCGAAGCGTCGGATGAAGGCCGCAGATTAAGAGATGTGCTGCGCAAACGAATCGGCATTTCGCGAAGGCTGATGGTTCGACTGAAGACGTCGGAGGAAGGGCTATCCGTTAACGGGCAGAAAGTATGGCCGAACCATACGATCTCCGAGGGCGACGTGATCAGCCTGCGCATGGAAGCGGAAAGCTCGGAGACGATATTGCCTCAACCGATGGACCTCGACATCGTCTTCGAGGACGATCATTTGCTCGTGTTGAACAAGCCGGCGGGCCTTATCGTGCATCCGACGACCGGGCACTATTTGAACACCCTTGCCAACGGCGTGATGCATTATTGGCAGGAAAAAGGGGAGAAGATCCGTTTCCGCCCGGTGCATCGTCTGGACGAGCATACGTCGGGACTCGTCGTGGTCGCCAAGCATCCTCTAGCCCAGCAGCAGCTGTCCGCCCAGATGATGGAAGGCACGGTCCGGAAAGAATACCGGACTTACGTCTATGGACGGCCTCCGGAAACGGAAGGCGAGATTAACGCTCCGATCGGCCGGCAGACGGAAGATCCGCATCGCCGCGTCGTTCGCGAGGACGGAGCGCCTTCGTTGACGTATTACCGGGTATCGGAGCTTTACTCGGATCAGGCCAGCGCGATCGACATTCGGCTCGGAACGGGGAGAACGCATCAGATACGGGTTCATATGACGTTTATCGGATGTCCGATTATCGGAGACGGTTACTATGCGGTCGAGAAATGGAACGAGTCCGATCTTGCCCGGCGATTGGCCGGAACGATCGACCGTCAGGCGCTGCATGCCTACAGGCTTGGTTTCCGGCATCCGGTAACGGGAATCGAGATGCTGCTGGAAGCCGCTTTGCCGGAAGACATGCGGCGGTTGGAACAGGAATTGGAGAAGCTTGGGAACGAAGAGATAAAGGAGACCATCGATGTGGCCGCACCGCTAAAAGTCTATCATCTGCCGACCTGCAGCACCTGCAAGGGAGCGATCAAGGCATTGAAGCAGCACGAATACGAATTGGATTTGCAAGATATCCGCGAAACGCCGCCTACGCCCGAGGAGCTGTCCAAGCTGATCGCGCTGAGTGGATTGCCGATCGGCAAATTTTATAACGTCTCGGGCGAGGTTTATCGGGAGATGGGCTTAAAAGACAAGCTTCCTGCGATGACCGACGAAGAGAAAATCCGGCTGTTATCCTCCAACGGGATGTTGATAAAGCGGCCGATCGTCTCGGACGGGAGCAAAGTTACGCTCGGTTTCCGGGAGCAGGATTTCGGTCCGGCGTGGGTTAAGCCATGAACAGGCCGATGCTAAGATCGCAACGGCTTGACCGGCTGGGGTCCGCGATCTTCGCGGAAGTGGCCGGATGGAAGAGCGAAGCGCGGGCCAAAGGGTTATCCGTCATCAACCTGGACATCGGCAGTCCCGATCGCCCGCCGGAAGAGGAGCTACGGGCTGCTCTGGCGGCTGCCAGCATGCGAGCGGATGCATACCGCTATCCGGGAACGGAAGGTACGCAGGCTTTCCGAGAGACCGTCGCCAGGTGGTTCTTCCATCGTTTCGGCGTCGAGCTCGATCCGCAGACGGAACTGCTGTCGCTGATGGGCACGCAAGACGGGCTTGCCCATCTGCCGCTCGCGATTACGGATCCGGGAGACATGGCGCTGCTGCCCGACCCGGGTTATCCGGTCTACGGCGCGGGACTCGCGGTCGCCGGAGTTGAGGCGGTACCGCTTCCTCTGCTGGAGGAAAACGGATATTTGCCGGATTTCGATGCCGTCCCCGAAGCCATATGGCATAAAATCAAATTCATGATTCTGAATTACCCGAGCAACCCACTGTCCGCCACGGCCGACTTAGGATTCTTCGAGAAAGCGGTCTATACCGCTCGCAAACGCGGCATTCTGCTCGTTCACGACAACGCCTACAGCGAGATGGCGTTCGATGGCTTGCGTCCTCCGAGCGTATTGGAAATTCCGGGCGCATCCGACGTCGCGATGGAATTCCATTCCCTATCCAAGTCGTACCACTTGGCGGGAACGCGCCTTGGCTTCGCGGCCGGCAACAAGGACGCGATCGCTTCCTTGCGGGCATTGAAGAACAATATCGATTTCGGCGTATTCCTGGGCGCGCAAGAAGCCGGGATCGCGGCACTGGAGATGGACATGTCCGCTCCGCGTCCGATCGCGGGCTTATATGAGCGCCGAAGGAACGTGTTCGTCCGCGAACTGCGCGAGCAGGGCTGGAATGTACCGTTGCCTAAAGCGACAATGTTTCTGTGGGCTCGCGTTCCGGACGGATGGTCGTCCCGGGCGTTCTCCCAATCGCTGTTAACGTCCACGGGAGTCGCGTCGATTCCTGGCAACGCGTTCGGAGCGCGTGGGGAAGGATATGTCAGATTGGCGCTCGTAGAGCAGGAAGACGTATTGCGCGAAGCGGCGAAACGCATTGGCGAGTTTATTCGCAGTTCACAACCGTCGAAATAGATCATTCGTTTGAAGGAATAATCCACATGGCAAGTTGAAGCTTAAGCGCATCATGAAAGATTTGAGGATTACACCCGGTTTCGGAATGAATTTGCTCCAGACGATAGAGCATGGTGTTCCGGTGAATGCCGAGCTGTTTGGACGAAGCGGCAACGTTTAAATCGCAATCCAAATAAACGGATAACGTCTCCCGTATTTTGGGCGTCAGATCAGCTGCGAATTGATCGGTAATACGACGCCGTGAACCGGGTGTAATTTCTCGAATGATGGCTTTCCATGATAGATCCTCGTAATAGGACACCCTACCCCCGATGCTTTTATTCCAATCCAGAGCCGTCTGGCTTTCCCTATAACTATCCGGAAGCTGATCCAATGCCGTAACCTGCGTTCCGACGCCGATGGCCAAACGGTTTTCCTCTGCGGCCGGCCAAGGAAATCCTTCGAGAAGCTGCTTGATCTTCTTGGAAGACTGGCCTGAGAAGATGAGCACGTAGTGACCCGAATGATGCAGACTGACGAGTGCGGTTAGCAAGAAACGGGTCTTAAGTTCATGAAAAAAATAAGGATCAATCTCATCGTTTGCCGGTGAGGACGGCAAGGCGATGATCGCAACCTGGTAAGGAGGGCGCAGAGCAAAGGGAATCGGCTGCAACCGGCGATTAAACATATCCGCACTTTTGGTACCCTCTGATAGCAAATCATCGGATATCCGATTCACGATCAGTTGCTTCCAATCTTTCTCGAGGCGGTCTTGCTCTTGCTGCAGCATGAGCTCGACGGCCATTTTAACCAGCTGTACGAAGGATATCACCTCTTCGGGGTCGCCGGAAATGCCGACCGCTCCCACCACCGCGCCTCTGTATTCGATCGGCATATTAATGCCTGCTTGGACGCCCTTCCACTGTTTCGTTATCTCTTGTCCCACGGAGTACGTTTTTTTTTGTTGAATCGCTTCATATGCCGCTTTGTGAAACTGGCCGATGCGCGATTTGTCTCCGCTGGCCAGCACTTTCCCGGAAGCGTCGAAAATGTTGATGTTACGATTTACGCGCTGCATCGTTTCGGCTACGATCCACTCGGCAAATTCCGGCGTAAGCATGTGCACACTCCATTTCGGTATTTTGATGTTATGTACATATTAACTAAGTAATATCATCAAATAAAGCCTGTAGTTGTTCATTTTAACTAAAGATAATGAAGGTGAAACGTTGTAAGCTGAAGTCAACAAAGAAAAGAGGTCATTCCGCATGAAAATTGTGTTGGCACCTGATTCTTACAAAGGAAGCCTGACTGCAGCAAGGGTATGCAGCATTATAGAACGAGCAATGAAGGAAGAATTGCCGGATGCCGATATCGTGTCCATACCTATGGCGGATGGAGGGGAGGGTACCGTAGATGCCATCGTGAGAGCGGCTTCGGGCCGAATCATCGAGATGACGGTTAGCGGCCCCCTAGGCTTGCCGATTCAGACCTGCTTCGGCGACATCAGTCAGAATTCTGAACGATGCGCCATCATCGAAGTCGCAAGCTTGTTCGGACTTCCCATGTTGGCGCAGGAGGCGCGTGATCCGCTAAATACGACTTCTAGAGGTCTTGGCGATGCGATCCGTGTCGTATTGGACATGGGATACCGGAGGTTATACATCGGGTTAGGCGGCAGTTCGACCAATGATGGCGGAATGGGCATGTTATCCGCTCTTGGCGCGCGATTCTATAGCGGGTCAGGCGAAGAGTTGCGCGGATTCGGACGGGATTTAGCCGCTCTGAATCATATCGATCTATCGGGGTTGGACCCTAGATTGGCGGAGTGTACGCTCATCGCCGCGAGCGATGTGACCAACCCTTTGCTTGGCCCTCAGGGGGCAACCCATGTGTATGGCCCGCAAAAAGGCGCCGATTCCGAGACGGTAGAAATGTTGGACGAAGCCATGGGAAAATATGCGGATTTGCTGGAAAGCGCGATGCGCATTCAGAAGCGGGACTCGTCTGGGGCTGGAGCTGCAGGAGGAATCGGATTCGCGTTAATGTCGATCGGCGCCCAAATCCGCCCAGGTGCGGAAGTCGTCGGCATGCTCTGTGGATTGGATGAACATATACAAGCGTCTGACTGGGTCCTTACCGGCGAGGGGAGCAGCGACGGTCAAACGCTCTACGGCAAACTGCCGATCTATGTGGCGCGTAGGGCAAGCGCGGCAGGGAAACCGACGCTATTGCTGTCCGGAAGTCTGGGGGATAACTGGCAATCGCTGCTTCCTTATTTTACCGGATGTATATCGACCGTGACGCGCCCCTCTTCATTGGAAGAGAGCCTGCTTCAAGCTGAACGGAATCTGGATATTGCATCTCGCAACGCCGCCCGGTTACTCTTCAAGGCTCAGTCCTTTCCGAAATGATACGGCATTGAGTATTGAATTTATAAGAGCAAACATATTAATTCTCGATTATCCAGACTGAAGTCCACGAGAAACGTGGACTTTTTTCTATGGTTCCACTTGTAGAATTAATATCCATCAAATACATAATTCGACAACAATCGACGCAACCGATTTGTATAATATTCAGTAACATGAGAAAAATGTAAAGTATTCGCTTCATATGTAGAATCAGGTCGTTAAAAATCAGTTCAGAAAGTAGGAGAATGATGAAAAAATGTCTTTTTTTTATTTTAGGTCTAACCGTTTTATATTGCATGATAGGTAGTTTTTTCGTTATGCTTCTAGCTTTGTGGGATAACAGTAATGATAGATTTTATGTGTTCGAGAAAGATGTATCTGCAGCAGCATTATCGGGATTACTATTTATTATTTTGCTTGGTATTTATGTATTTGTATTTAGGACATTATTAAAAATTAATGAAAAACTTCTGTCCGGTAGTATTTTTCTAGCCATTCTTTTAATATTTTTTACTCCGACCATCATTAATTATTCTCATTCTATTTCAGAAGCGATACAGATTAAATCAGCTAAAAAGAAAGTAAATCAGAATGTTATTCATATTATGAATCTAATTGCTGAGAAAAAATTGCCATACGAAATGGATTTTGATGAAAGTAATTTATATTCAAATTTACATTCATCCGAAACCACTTATATTTTTCTAGAAAAACAATCAAATGAGAAAATCAGTAAGTCAGAGGTATTAAATTTAGTACATAATTTACCTCTACAAAATACACGATTAACGATACGTGAAGCAAGCCGAGACAATTACATAGCAATTACATTTAATGAGAATAAAAAAATAACATTCTGTGATCCCGAAGGTACTTGCAAACTAAACAACATTGTTGTAGAGGAGAATTCATGAATATGAAGGTAATAACTCAACTTTTCGCAGCATGAAATCGGCAAACGATCAGAGTCGAAAGCGTCTTTCCTGTCTTCGCAGTGATTTCGTTGATAAGCTCAAGCAACTGTTGCAAGGCGACTAATATGAAAAAGGAATAAAATTCTGACTAAATATGTAGAATCAATCTATATTCGGAGGAGCACATGAAGAGTAAAAAGCACGCTTTGTATTTTATTTCCAGCGTCGCGTGTGGTTTCATTATGGTTTGGTTATTTATATTTTTTTTACTAAATTCATCAAACTCCGGTCTAATTGCAGAACGGCATACAGACAAAGCTATAAGGTACTTTATTTTATTTATTATTTTCTTAATAGCATTTTTAATACTCATAATAAAACAATTCAAACTCATGAAGAGGTTATCTATTTGGAGTGTAGTCTTCATAGTAACTATTCTAGTTTTGCTCACCCCCGTAATAATAAATGCGTACTATCAATTGTCTGAAAAATATGAAAACAAGCTTGCAGAAAATAAACAAAACAATAGCGTGATCGAAATTAGAGAAATCATCACAAAAAGTAAATTGAAATATCAATTGGACTTTGAGAAAAGCAATAAAAGTTCAAATTTAAGTCCATACCAAATTACCTATATCTATTTAACAAAAGAATCTGAAGATAGGTTATCAAGTAATGAAATAAATGAGTTAATCAGTATATTTCCAGATAGGGAATTGATTATCGAGATTCGGGAGATTAATCTGAAGAACTTTATTGTTGTGAGAGTTAATTCAAAAAAGGAAATTATAGATTGTACCCCATTTGATATTTGTAGTGAAATAAATACTTATTATTAAAGGAAAATATAATATGCCAAAGATTTTCGAAGAAGCTTGTACAAATAGGCAGAGTAAGCTAACATCGAAATGAATGGAGGAAAGCCTATTATGACCGAACCGAAAGTTCTGCTAGTAGACGGAATGGCGCTGCTGTTCCGGGGATTTTACGCGAACGCTTATGGAGGATACATTCGCAAGACGAAGGCGGGTCTGCCGACCAATGCCGTCTTCGGCTTCGTCAAATATTTGTTCGACGCATGCAGAACGTTCGAACCGACGCATATCGTCTGCTGCTGGGATATGGGGAGCAAGACGTTCCGCACCGACAAGTTTGCGGACTACAAGGGGAACAGGCCGGAGGCTCCGGCGGACCTCGTCCCGCAATTCGATCTGGTGAAAGAAGTCGTCGACGGATTGAACATCCCGAATATTGGCATGATCGGATACGAAGCGGACGATTGCATCGGCACATTATCCAAGCAGCTTGGCGCCCACATGGACGTGTACGTGCTGACCGGAGACCACGACATGCTTCAACTGGTCGACGAGCGGGTGAAAGTCGTCATCATGAAGAAGGGACCGTCCAATTACGCCGTATACGACTCGGAGGCGTTGCTAGAGGAGAAGCAGCTGACGCCGAAGCAGTTTATCGATCTGAAGGGCTTGATCGGCGATACTTCCGACAACTACCCGGGCGTCAAAGGCATTGGCGAGAAAACGGCGACGAAGCTGCTCGTCGAATACGATTCGATCGACGGTATATTGGACAACCTTCACGCATTGCCGAAGGGCGTCCGCGCGAAGATCGAAGCGGATATCGAGATGCTCCATTTATGCCGCGAGCTCGCGACGATCTATTGCGAGGCGCCGGTCTCCTGCTCGCCGGAAGAGTGCTTATGGCGGCCGGACCATTCGAAGATCGCGTCTTTGTTCGAACGGCTTGAATTTAATAGTTTGGTGAAAGACATGAGTAAATTGGTTCTTTCGGTCTCATAAATCCGCGGGATCATTCGTGGCGCAATGTTAAATGCGCCAACGGATGATCCTTTTTTATTTTATCTCCGCTTTCTCCTCGGTAAACGGCTTAAATGCCCGTACTTCAAACCTTCTTCCGGTGCTCGAAAGGAAGACGCCGCAAAGGATGAGCGCCAATCCCATCAGCAAGCTCCATCTGATCTTCTCTTGAAGCAGGATCGCTCCCCATATCATGCCGCTTACGGGGATCAGATACGTCACCATCGTCGCAATCTCGGGGGTTCCTTTTTGGATCAAGTAATAAAACAGAATATAGGCGATACCCGAACCGAACATCCCCAATCCCAACATGGCGATGGAGTTCGGAAGCGAAAGCAGCCTGGAAAAGGGGATTCACATTGGATGTTCATTGCATAGCAATGGACTTTTTTGTTCAAAATAACTTTTCCATCGGGAGGTAAATGTTGGAACGTGTAGAAGTATTAATTAGGTATTTTGCACCATAATTTTGGGGGGGACTGTCGATGTTTGCACTAGAGAAAATCAATGTTCAAAATTATCGCAAGTTCATAAACGAAGATATTTTTCTAAATAAGATGCTTACTGCAATCGCTGGCTCTAATAATGCAGGAAAAACCTCCGTTGTGGAGCTGATGTCCAATTTATTAACTAGTCGTAAGGACTCAATTACAATAGATGATTTAAATCATACTGCTCGAAGTAATGACTTATTAAAGATAATGGGGATCTACAACGATCAAAGTTTAGATAATGAAGGTAAACTTGAACGATTACAATTAGTAATTAAAGAACTGAACAGCATTCAAATTTTTATTACTGTTAGTTACGACCATGACGATTCATTAACTTTATTTAATGGTTTTTTATCGGATCTAGTAGAGTCTAAAAGAAATTATTATTTTTGTATAGAATATAAATATAAAAAATCAAGAGATCGTGATGTATTAGAAACTATAGAAAAGAAGAGAGATATTGTAGAACACTTCTCTACATTAGAAACTTTTATTTATTATTGCAATGAATCTGCAGAAGAACGAGTGTTAATAAATAATAAAGAGGATTTCTACAAACTATTTAATTATCATTGTGTTTATGCGCTTCGAAAACTTTCGGATACATCTGAAGAAAAGCAAAACCATCTTAGTAAACATCTACTCAAGACAGTAAAGAATCATGAAAATTGGAACACTAGCATTGGCCAATTGATTGATGGAATTAACGAGCTATTGAGAACTAATAATTTATCTGAAAAGCTCGATGACATTACTATAGATGCTATCAAGCAGACACTTGAAGACTTCTCAAAAACGAATGGTGGGAACACTGGAAGATTGGGGATAGATTTCTTACTTGAAAGTAAAGATATTGAAAAAGTACTATTGGAATTCACTAAGATTTATTTTGAACAAGATGGAGGAGGAAGGATAAAGGAGCAGAAACAAGGATTGGGATATAGCAATCTTATTTATTTGTTATTGGAGACACAATTATTTAAAGAGAAACTTGATAAACAAAAAGTAAATTTACTAGTTTTTGAGGAGCCAGAAGCGCATCTTCATCCTCAGATGCAAAATGTGTTCATTCAATATTTAAATAGGCTCAATATATATGATTCAGTCCAAACGCAAGCTAATGTGCGTCGTGATGTAAGTGCTTCAAAAAGTGATAATTTATCCGGCTTGCCTGAAGTTGCTGCGACTTCACCTAAGAGATTATCAAATGAACCAAATGGATCAACGAATTTTCAAATGATGATAACAACTCACTCAAGTGAAATGGCGAAGTCAGTTGACATATTCGGGATACGTGTATTGAGGCCAATTAACCACTTGGAAACAAAAGTATTCGATCTATATAGTTTCATTGCAGGATTGCATAAAAACGAAAAAGACTTCTATTTGAAGTTTTTCCAATTTAATATGGTGGAAATGATATTCGCAGACAAGTTGGTATTATTTGAAGGAGATGCGGAAAGATTGTTGTTAAAATATCTCCTTTCAAAGGATTCACAGTTTTTAAAGTTATCATCTGAGTATATTTCATATATTCAGGTTGGTGGTGCATTTGCTCATAATTACTTAAAATTAATCGACTTCTTGAAAATACGAACTTTAATCTATACGGATATTGATTATAAGTATGAGAGCTCAGATTTGGATGAAGATCCTGGAAAGCTAGTGACGGAAATACTCAAAAGGAAAACATCAAATAAGACAATTGAGTATATCACCGGTGAGAATGTGATTAGAAGAATATTTAAAAGCCAAGTTGATAATCAAGGTGTTTATAATAATAGCCAATTAGTATGTCTAAAGTTTCAAACACAAAAAGATGGTCTTGCGCGTACTTTAGAAGATGCGATTTTAAGTAAATTGCTTTCAAAAAAAACAGTGTTTGAGAAAATCAGTAAAGAAGATTTTAATACATATATTGCTTCTTATAATCTGCATTTATCAGGGCCTCAGTCATCTCAGACATCAATTAGAGATCGGATTGATAAATTACAAAATAAAACAGACTTTATGTTTGCACTAATTGCCTCAGATCATATCCTGAAAGCAGTACCACAATACATACTGGAGGGATTAATTTGGCTGCAAAAATGACATTTACAAATCCTTTTACAGTAGTTAATGCTCCAGCTGGAAGTGGTAAAACCACTTCGATTTCAAAGAGTATTAAACAGCTTATACGGCACTCAAATAAAAAAATATTATGTATAACATTTACAAATAGAGCAGCAGAACAGTTGCTTAATAGGATAGATGATGAGCAAGTTGAAGTCAGTACAATACATTCATTCATATCCAATTTCTTGTCTACGTTTTTTGAGAAGCGGGAAGTAGTTGATTTATACGTTGAAGTATTTGGCTCCGAGATCGTGAGGATTTTAAGTAGCTCAAAAGAGAAAGATATAGAAAAAATAAGAAAATATAAAAATAAAAAAGATATTGAAGAAGACGAGATAGTAAATTTGCAAACTGTAATAGCAAACATAAGAAGCATTTATTACAACGAAACACAATTCACTTCTCACCTATATGGGGGACTATCGCACGATGATCTTCTCAGATTCTCTAGAGAAATATTCAAGCGATTTTCAAAGATTCGGAATGTAATTACACAAGCATATTCCCACGTCTTTATTGATGAATATCAGGATACTAAACATGAGATCCTTGAACTATTTTATTACTCATTAATTAGTACCTCAACAAAGCTAGTATTAATGGGAGATGAAATGCAACAAATTTATAGTGAGACGGTAAATGACTTCCAGCATATTATTGAAAAAGATTTTTATAAGGATAACATTTTAAAAAACAATTGGCGATCACAGGAACACATTGTAAATGTCTTGAACAACTTGTATTTTGATGAGAAGTATAAGCAGATTGCGGTAATAGGCGGTATTGAGAAACCAAAGGTGCATATAATTAAAACCTTAAATGAGGCAAATACTCAAGAAGGAGCATTACAGTTAGTTTTACGAAATCAAGAGCTATTTGAACAGATAAATGCAATAAATCTTTATAATGCTTTTGAGGAAAGGTATGCATTCTATGATAAGTATAATTCGAAACAAATAATAACTGATATGACCTCTGAAAATCCAGACGAATTAATGGCCATATTGATATTTATTACTGATATTATTGGTTTCTTTGATACAGGCAGACATAGTCAACTAATTAGAAGAGTATCTCAATATAAGTACTCAAATAAAGCTTTATGGGATATTCACAAGCATGAAGATAAGGTGAAAATTAACAGCTATTTAAGAGCATTGAGTCAAAAGATCAAGGAAGATATGAATATAAATGAACTATTTTCTTTTTTAGCTGAGATCGAACTAATTGAAGATGGATATATTGATGAGTTAAGACATGCAATATCGGAGAATGAAGATTTTGAAAGGAAAATATTGGAAATAAAATATGCTGAATTTAATAACTGTTATCAGGAATGTAAGCAGCCGTCAGTTTCTACTCAGCACGCAGTAAAAGGTGAAGGTCACGATGTAATTGCATTAAAATTAGCCGATTCATCATCACTGAATGTGCAAATGTATCTGTTTTTAGAATTGTTGGCAAAGGATATTTTTGATTATAAAACTCTAAAAGGAATTGTGAATCAAATAAATGCATTAAAGACAAAATACTCTGAAATAATCGGAGATAGTTTATCAGGTATTAAAACAGACGTCTTTAAAGAAAAGAAGGAATTGTTGGATCAATTAATCGGTGACATAATTTACGTTTTAACTGAAAATGAGGACTTGCATAACTTTCCATTAGTAAAAGATAGTTTTCAAAGGTACCGCCAAAGCTCTAATGTAACGAATTTTAAAAAGTGTATTTCAGTTGTTAATAAGCTAGAAGGAAGCATACTTGCGTATAAGTTGTTTTATGTTGGGTGTTCACGAGCAAAAGAGAAATTAGATGTTTATCTATGTGAGGATAAAATACAAGGGTTTATAACAGAATTTTCATCGAAAATGGAGCGGTTTGGGTTTGAGGTTATTAATGAAACAATTCAAGCTAAGTGACCTGAAATGTGGATCCTGCACATGGCCAAACTTACTGGGACTTGTTGATGTGCCTGTGGTAATTGATGTTTCAATAAAAAACGGGGTCGTTGAACCGTTTTTTGCATTGCTTCAATGTAAACAAAGGCAATAGTTATCAATCGTGGATATGTGCTGACTACTGCAACTGGGATCAACGAGGGGTCTGTCAATAATTTTGTGTAAACTCTCTTATATGAATCTCCCCGAGGGGAGATTACACCCTCACGGTAAATGCTGACCAATTCTTTCGGGATAAAAGACGGATAATTGTAGGAGAATTTAACCCCAGTTCTGCACTCTGCCAGTCCACTTTCGTAGTACGTCCATGGTGGCCAGGTACAGCATCTTAAGGAGTGCCTCATCTGTTGGGAAGATGCTTTTCCCCTTGGTGACTTTACGCAGCTGGCGATGGTAGCTCTCAATCATGTTTGTCGTGTAAATGAGTTTACGCATCTCTGGAGGGAATTTGAAGAACGTCGCTAACTCATCCCAGTTATTTCTCCAGGAGCGAATAATGAGTGGGTACTTGTTGCCCCAGGCTTCTTCAAAGCGGTCCAGCTCCACTAAAGCAGCTTCTTCTGTTGTGGCTTTGTATATTGGCTTCAGATCTGCTGTGACTTTCTTCAGGTCCTTGTAGGAGACATAACGCGTCGAATTACGGATCTGGTGGATGATACATTTTTGGATTTCAGTCTTCGGATAGCAAGCAGAGATTGCTTGTGAGAAACCCGTTAGGTTGTCGACGCAGGTGATGAGGATGTCTTGCACACCGCGATTCTTAAGGTCATTCAGGACGCTGAGCCAGAACTTCGCAGACTCGTTTTCACCGATCCACATGCCCAGTACATCTTTGTTTCCGTCCAGATCAATGCCGATAACCATGTAGGCTGCTTTGTTCACGATAGCACCGTCCTGCTTCACCTTGTAGTGAATAGCATCAAGGAACACGACCGCATACACAGCTTGCAAGGGTCGATTCTGCCATTCCTTGATGAGTGGCACGATTTTATTCGTGACATTCGAGATCATCGTCGGCGATACATCAATGCCATATATCCGGTTCATGTGATCTTGAATATCTCGCGTGGTAACACCCTTGGCGTACATCGCAATGATCTGGTCTTCGATACCGGTCACACTAGACTGATGCTTCTTGACAATGACAGGCTCGAACTCGCCGTTACGATCACGGGGCACTAGAATGTCGAGTTCACCATATTCGCTGATTACAGTCTTCTTGGTCTTACCATTACGACTGTTGCTAGTCGTTTTACTTTTAACGTCGTGCTTCTCATAACCAAGCTCCGTATCGAGTTCAGCCTCGAGCATGGATTGCAGCGTTTCCGCAAACAACTCTTTCAACGCAGATTGTACATCATCCATCGTCTTCAGATTGTTGTCTCGTACAAATGCTTTCACCTGATCCTTGTTAAACCGGGCCATTTGTGTCATCCTCTCAAATCATCCTTTCTCTTAGTGTAATTTATTGATTTGAGAGTTTACACAGAATATTTTACAGACCCTCAACGAGATCTATTAGCTTATGCATTCTATAGTACATAAGGTCTAAAGCTTTCTTATATTCTAATCCGCGGGATCATTCGTGGCGCAACGTTAAATGCGCCAACGGATGATCCTTTTTTATTTTATCTCCGCTTTCTCCTCGATAAACGGCTTAAATGCCCGTACTTCAAACCTTCTTCCGGTACTCGAAAGGAAGACGCCGCATAGGATGAGCGCCAATCCCGCCAGCAAGCTCCATCCGATCTTCTCTTGAAGCAGGATCGCTCCCCATATCATGCCGCTTACGGGGATCAGATACGTCACCATCGTCGCGATCTCGGGGGTTCCTTTTTGGATCAAGTAATAAAACAGAATATAGGCGATACCCGAACCGAACATCCCCAATCCCAACACGGCGATGGAGTTCGGAAACGAAAGCAGCCTGGAAAAGGGGATATGCTCGGTTGAAAAAGCAGTTATGCCGCTTCCCGCCATGCAAGTAAGCAAAGTACAAAACGTGATTTGATACATCGAATAACGATTGGAAAGACGTTTGGATAGATGCGCCCCGATCGCATAAAACAAGGAGGCGACAATCATGCAGACAAATCCCGTGATCTCCACGGATACGATGGAAACGGGGTTTATGTCGAGCAAAATAACAATTCCGATCACGGCAGCGACCATTCCGAACCACTGACTCGAGTTAGCCTTCTTCTTGAAAAATAAGAGGCCGAGCGCCAATGCCCATAACGGAGTCGTCGCGTTTAACACGGAGGCCATACTGCTGGTTAATCGAGTCTCGCTAAATCCGATCAAAGCCCAGGGGATCGCCGTATTGATCAAAGCCATAACGATCATGGGAATCCACGGAATCGTTCTGAATCCGAAAGTTTTCTTGAACATTAGCATAACCATCGTTATCGTCGCCAAGCCGAGCGAAGACCTCAAAAAAGCTATCGTCCAAGGACCGAAGTCCGCAAGCAGCACTTTGATAAAAAAATAGGAACCTCCCCAAATCAGACTCAGCAGCATCAATACGAATACAATCGAACGTGACATCAAATTCCTTCCTTCCATTGCCATCTTTTTGTGGTTATGATTGAAGATATAACGAATCTGACCATGGATAAATGGTCAGTTTTGATACATTTCAAAGGACAGTTGGGCGGTGCTTTTGATGTTTGATATTTTGCTATCGATTAGGGAGGAATCCGAGTCTCCTCTTTATTTACGGATATACAAACAGATTCGGGAGCGAATAACGTGCGGGAGCATCCTGGGCAATACGAGACTTCCTTCCGTAAAAGCGCTCCAGTTACAGCTAAATATCAGCAAAACACCGATAGAAACGGCTTACCAAATGTTATCCGCAGAAGGATTCGTATATAGCAAACCGCGATCAGGATACTACTCGGTTAATATGGGCTCAGCTTGTTCTCCGGGAATCGACATGCCATCCGATGCAGGCACCCTGCAATCTCCCGAACAGCCGATGTTGAGAGAGTACGCGATTGATTTCCATCCGGGATCGGTGGATCATGATATGTTCCCGATCCGAACCTGGAAGAGAATGCTCAATCTTGCCCTGGAAGATTATTCGCGAAGCATCGGCAAGTCCGGGGATATGATGGGAGAAATCGGATTACGCAGAGCCTTGGCCGATTATTTAAGGAGTTCTCGAGGGGTAGCGTGTTCGCCGGAACAAATCGTTATCGGCACGGGAATCTCTTCCAGCATGGATCTGCTTGCTAAATTAATAGACGGTATTGATCACGTGGCCTACGAAGAACCGGGCTTTAAACAAGTAAGAGATCAGCTTCTGTCGCATGGCTATCGCCTCATCCCGATCCCTGTCGACAGCGAAAGCTTTCAAATCCAATCGTTAGAAGACAGCAAAGCTCATATGGTCTACGTAACGCCGTCGCATCAATTCCCTACGGGGAGAGTCATGCCTTATGTCGAACGGGAGCGTTTGCTTCATTGGGCGAACAAGGGTCATGCGTACATTATCGAAGACGATTATGACGGTGAATTCCGTTATTTCGGCAAGCCGATTCCCTCGTTGCAAAGCATCGATCGGCACGGCAGGGTGATCTATATCGGAACGTTCTCCAAAGCGTTTACGCCTGCGCTTCGCATGAATTATATGGTTTTGCCCCAGAGCTTCATGAGCAAGCTAACGAAAATGAGCTCAGGTTTATCCTGTCCGTCCCGTATTGAGCAATGGGCTATGCAGGCCTTCATAGAACAAGGGCATTGGTATCGCCATATTCGCAGAATGCGGAATAAATATAGGAGAAAACACGATCAAATCATCGAATGCATACGGGCGATGTTCGGAGATAAGGTGGAAATTACGGGGCATAGCGCTGGGCTGCATATTCAAATCACCGTAAGAACGGAACTCGGGGCCAATGATCTGCTTATGCTGGCAGCGGATAAGGGCGTTCGGGTGTATGACTTTAGACAAATGTGGATGAAGCCGAATGACGCAGGATATCCCAGGATTTATTTGGGCTTTGCTGGCTTAAGCGAATCGGACATGGATAAAGGCATTCGATTGCTAAAAGAAGCTTGGTCCGATATTTTGATTTGATCTCATCTGACTTGCGGATATGTCGATAAACTGACCATTTAAGAATGGTCAGTTTTCCTTTATATTTGCGATTAAAAGGAAAAGAGGGTGAAGATAGATGGAAAAACAAATCAACTTAAAACATAAGATAGGCAAAGGAATTTCGCCTCGACAGTTTATCGAGGGCATGCGGGTTAGGACGATGGAGCTCAGTCTGATCCCAAATACGAAGGAAAGAATGATCGCCAATTACGAACATTTTACTTGGCCGAACGAAGAGGATAGAAAGTTTTTCTCGGGCTTGGGAGAACATTTTAACCTGGTCTGCTTGATTCTGTGCACGGATTGGTGTCCGGACGTGATATGGAACGTTCCCGTATTGTTTCGTACGATGGAGGAAGCCGGAATTCCGACCGAGGTATTAATTATGGAGGATCATATGGAAACGATGGATCTGTTTCTGACGGACGGGGGGCGCGCCCAACCGATCGCGATATGGGTAGAGTCGAGTTCCGGAATCGTTTTGGGAAGATGGGGCGCGCGGCCTGCCTATATTCAGGAGGTCATGGATCGGTTTAAAAGAGAAAATCCAGATAAAGAAGCTTCCGACTATCAAGAGAAATTAAACGGGACATACCGTGAAATTGGGGGTCTCTATCATAACGGATTGCAATATCAAAAGGTCATGATCCAAGAATTAAAGGAACTGCTTGCGTCGTTCGGTCAAGTTGACTGACAATCAAATAGAGGAGCGAATTGCGAACCGACGGTCAAGCGGACGAGAGGTCGATCATGCTACAGTAGAGGTGCGGAATCGAAGGCGGACACGTCGGCGATTTGGTCAAATTTCACTACAAGGAGCGGGATCACCGAGTGAAGACGTTTATGGACGAACACTTTCTACTGCAGAACGAGACGGCGAAACGGCTCTACCACGACTATGCATCCAAGCAGCCGATCATCGACTATCACTGCCACTTGAATCCGCAAGAGATTTATGAAGATAAACGATTTGGGAATCTCGCCGAGATCTGGTTGTACGGCGACCACTATAAATGGCGTGCGATGCGGGCGAACGGAGTGGAAGAAAATCTAGTCACCGGGGGACCGGGAGTAGAAGATTATGACCGTTTCCTCGCTTGGGCGAGAACGGTTCCCTCGACGCTCGGCAATCCGCTATATCACTGGTCTCATCTGGAACTGAGAAGATATTTCGGCATCGAAGAGACGATTAACGAGAAGAACGCCCCGGTCATCTGGGAGAAGGCGAATGCGATTCTGAGATCGGAGGGCTTCTCCGTCAGACAATTAATCCGGGAGCAGCAAGTGAAGGTCATCTGCACGACCGACGACCCTACCGATTCGCTGGAATACCACGAGGGAATCAAAGAGCTTCAGGAATTCGACTGTCTCGTGCTCCCGTCGTTCCGTCCGGACAAAGGACTGGAAATCCGCCGGGAGACGTTCCTGCCTTGGGTTCGCAAATTGGAGCAGGTGTCCGGCATCCAGGTCGAAACGTTCGAAGGTTTCCTGGCCGCGCTGGACAGCCGGATCGACTTCTTCGCGAAAGTAGGCTGCAAAGTATCGGATCATGCTCTTGATCAAGTCATGTATGCCGATACGACCTTCGAAGAAGCTTCCGCCATCTACGCGAAGGCGTTAAGAGACGAGACTCTGACGCTTGAGGATGAGCGGAAATACAAAACGTACACGCTGACGCATCTGGGTGAGAAATACAGCAAGCTTGGATGGACGATGCAGCTGCATATTCACGCTTCCCGCAACAACAACGCCAAAATGTTCGCTCGCCTAGGGCCGGATACGGGCTTCGATTCGATTCACGACGGAGAGCTTGCCTATCCGCTGACGAAGTTGCTTGACGCCATCGACGCCAAAGCCGGTCTGCCGAGGACGATCCTTTATTCGCTGAATCCGAAGGATTACGAAGTTCTCGGGACGGTGATGGGAAGCTTCCAAGGCGGCGGAATTCCCGGAAAAATTCAACTCGGTTCGGCATGGTGGTTCAACGACACGAAGGATGGCATGCTGAGACAGATGAACGTTCTGGCGAATATGGGGCTGCTTGCCCGTTTCGTAGGCATGCTGACCGACTCGCGCAGCTTCCTTAGCTTCCCGAGGCATGAATACTTCCGCAGAATTTTGTGCAACATGCTCGGAGAGTGGGTCGAGCAGGGCGAGGCTCCGAATGATATGGAGCTACTCGGAGGCTTGGTGGACGATATTTGCTACAAGAATGCTAAAAATTATTTTGGTTTCTAAGGCTAACTGTTTCCGACTTCGCCGTCTTTATCATGAACTCCCCGGTCTCCCGGATAGCCGCGGTCCATACCTTCGTGCAGTTCTAAATTTTCGTAGCCGAACGCGCTGGAAGCCCGCTGATCGCTCTGCCATGGCGTCGTTTTGCCTAGCGATTGCGTAAGGATGGGGGCGCCGTAAGGACCTTCGGGAAATTCCTCGGGGATCAAGTCGTTGCGCTGCGATTCGACTGTGGCGAGATCGCCCTTATGTCGCTTTTTCTCCGAACGAAACGGAAACATGCTGAAACCTCCTGACGCCAAGTTGATTTCGTTAGCATGTCCGTCTCTTTCCGCAATTAGTCGGTAAAATTGACCGCGCCCAGCACCAGCGTCAGAAATTGGGCAAGATCGGCGGCCTCTTCTTCGTTAATCCGGAACACCGATTCCAGCACGCCTTCTTCCTCCAGGTCGTCCGGGCCGAGGATGGCACTGCGTCCGTGCATCAAATCGGTGACTAACTTCTTGCCGTAGAACCGGTTCGTCGTTAAGATGGCGAGATCGAAACGCTTTAAGTTCGGGGTCACGAACGTGACGTAGCGGGTTGATGTCTCTTCCGTCGAATCCGACAGAAAATCAAAATCTTTTAAGTTCATCGATGAAGTCCTCCTAACGTCGCGGTGCTTGTTTTATTATATCGGATCAAAGAAGTCTTGCCTAACCTGGATAATTTTGATAATCTGAGAATGTTCATGTTAGCTCGATTGAGGAAGCACCTCATCGCCGACCGGCGAGGGGTGCTTTTTTGCGTTTTCCGAACCGGCATTGCGCTTGAACGCTTAAGAATACGCCGTAGAAGCGGCCAAGGAGGAATCGGAATGCAGATCGTTTTTTTGAATCAATTCGAACGAATAACGGGACAGGAAGAGGAAAGGGCGCATGTGTTCATCGGCGAGCTTCAGGGCGTATGGACGGCCGGATGGCGCGCGCTTCGACTTGCGGCATCCGAAGTAGAGGACGTATGGTACGAGGGGATGAGCTGGGAGGAACTGCTTGCGGCATTTCGCCATGGCGTCGCCGGCAAGATGAGAGAAGGCTTCAAGCCGTTGCTCGACGGAATGCTTGAGGAAACGCCGTTCTGGGAGCGCAGTCCGGCGCTTCCTCAGCTCATGCAGTGCTACGCGGATTCGCAGGAAGCCGAAGAGGCGGCCGCGGCGCTTAGAGCCTGGAGAAGGACGAAGGCCACGGAAGAGAAGAGAGCGGCGTATTTAATCGCGACGAATCGGGAATTGCAACTGCTGGCCGTATTTCTGCCGCAGACGCTAGACGAATTGGCGGAAATTCCCGGCTTCGGGAAAGTAAAGACGGAGAAGTACGGCAGCGAGATCGTGGAGCTGCTCGCCGGAACGGCAAGAAGCCACACTTATCCGCTGCAGGAATGGGTGCCGCTGGCGGTTAGCGAAACGCAATGGTCGGCTTGGCTGTTCCGAATCAAGGAAGAGAAATACGGCAAAGCGCTGGCCGGTGTGAAGGAGAAACGCACCCTTCTGCAAGCGATTCGCGAAGGCCGCACGCTCGTCGAATTGGAGAACGAGTTGAATTGTCCGAGACGCAAGTTGCTTGAGAGGATTGAGCGATTGGACGAGGAAGGTTACGATGTGCTCCCGGTCGTCGAGAAGGAATTGTCCGAGATGGCTTCCGAAGAAGCGCTGCGTATCGAACGGGCGATCGGGGAATTGGGGGACCGCTATTTGAAACCTCTGCTGCGCAAAGTATACGGAGAGACAGGCTTCAGCGATGAAGATCTGGAGAAGAATTACGAGAAACTCCGCATGATGCGCATCCGCCATAGAAGGGTCGTTATGAAGGCAGTCTAGGCGGCAACGAGAAGAGGGAGGCTCTGGCGTAAACGCCATAACCTCCCTCAGGGATTACCGCTCATAACCAATCCTTCTTTCGGAAGAAGTAAAACATTCCTGCGCCGATAAGGAACATAAAGGCTAGCAATACGACCGAGCCTTTGCTGTAGTGCATGCCGGGAATGTAATCGAAGTTCATTCCGTAGATCCCCGTGATGAACGTCAAAGGCATGAAGATCGTCGTCAGCGCGGTAAATACGCGCATGATTTCGTTCGCACGGTTGGCCAGGCTGGACTGGTAAGCTTCTCGTAAGTTGCCCATGAGATCGCGATAGGTCTCGAACGTTTCGTAGATTTTGACCGCGTTCTCGTGGATGTCGCCGAAGTACTTCTGCAGATCGTTATCGATGAGACGAAGATCCTTCTTATTAAGCGTCGCGATCAGATCGCGCTGCGGGCCGAGCGCTTTTTTCAGCCACAGAATTTCGCTTCGAAGGCCGATGATTTCGGTCAAGTGGGATTTCTTCGTATGCATGAGGATATCTTCTTCAAGGCTTTCGATCCGCGCTTCGATTCGGTCTCCGACCGAAAGGTAATTATCGATGACAATATCGACGAGATGGTACAGGAACCGATCCGCCGTGTCGACTTCCTGTTCCCACAGAATCGGCTTGACGCTGCGAAGCTCGTTGATTTTCTGGCGGGTGACTGTAATCAGGTAATGGCGGCCGAGAAACATATTCAGGGCGCGCAGGAAAATTTCCTCGTCGTCGAAACGGATGCTGTTAATGACGACGAAATATTGGTTTTCGTAAATTTCCAGCTTGGGACGCTGCTCTTCCTCCGTAAGGCAATCCTCTACGGCCAAGTCGTGAAGCTCGAACAAAGGCTGCAGAACGACGAGGTCGTCTACATCCGCATCGATCCAGTAGAAGCCTTCCTTAGGCGGCAAAAGCGTTTCGTTAATATCCTCGATCGGCGTAAATACGCCATTGTTAACCAATCTGATTTTCATTGGGATTCGCTCCTTTTGCATGTCCAATTACGTTCATGCAGAAGCCGCCCCGCCGAATAAGCGTTCTTAGCCGAGGAGTCCGGACAAAGAATGCTTTCCCGATGCGGAATACGCTCCTGCGTTCCATATGCGATTTCCGACGGGCTTCGGTTTATCGCCTTCCATGTCCGGCTTCCCCCCTTTTTTGTCCAATCCGAATTGCCGATAATTGCTGTTGACGTGTTAAGTATAATCCCCATCCCCCAGACCTTTCAAGGAGAAATTAAGCAGAAACGAACAAGGATCGGTACCTTGACTGCCCCTTGATTTTCGGGTACATTAAGGATAGTTTTCCCGACAATCGAATAGAAATGGCCATCTTATCAAGAGCAGGCGGAGGGACTAGCCCTATGAAGCCCGGCAACCGGCGTATCGCTTAGACGCACGGTGCTAATTCTTGCGGAAACGTTTTGTTTCTGACAGATGAGAGGGGCGCGCGTAACGTATCGGATACACGACCCTAATCTCATTTGGGGTCGTTTTTATTTAGGTCGCCGAAATACGATTTTATGCGATAGAGGGGGAGAGTACGATGCCGATCAAAGTGCCAGACAACTTGCCGGCGAAAGAAGTTCTTGCGGGAGAAAATATTTTCGTAATGGACGAAAGCGTTGCATACCATCAGGATATTCGCCCATTGCGCATAGCGATCCTGAATCTGATGCCGACGAAGGAAACGACCGAAACCCAGTTGCTTCGTCTTATCGGCAATACGCCGCTGCAACTGGAAGCGGTACTGTTGCATCCGAAAACGCACCTGTCCAAGAACACTTCCGCTGAACATTTGGCTAGCTTCTATAAAACGTTCGACGATATCAAAGACGAGCAATACGACGGGATGATTATTACCGGAGCCCCAGTCGAGCATCTTCCATTCGAGGAAGTGAATTATTGGGACGAATTGAAGGAGATCATGGATTGGACGGTCAACAACGTGACGTCGACCTTCCATATATGTTGGGGAGCGCAAGCGGGCTTGTATCACCATTTCGGAGTGCCGAAATACCCGCTGGATGACAAAATGTTCGGCGTGTTCTCTCACGGCGTATCCAAACCTAACGTTCCGCTTCTCAGAGGGTTCGACGAAATGTTTTACGTGCCGCAATCTCGGCATACGGAAGTGCGCCGGGAAGACGTCGCGAATCATCCTGGCTTAGAAATTTTATCGGAGTCCGAGGATGCGGGCGTCTACATCGCGGCGACTGCCGACGGCAAACAGATATTCGTGACAGGACATTCCGAATACGATTCACAATCTTTGAAGTGGGAATATGATCGCGATAAGGCGAAAGGACTGCGCATTAACGTTCCGATAAATTATTTCCCGAACGACGATCCCGAGAAGTTCCCGGTATCGACATGGCGCGCGCACGCGAATCTGTTATTCTCCAATTGGCTGAACTATTATGTCTACCAAGCTACACCTTACGAGCTTGGCAAGGCAAATCAAAACACGTTGCGTTAGGGAGGCAATTCACCGACATGAAGATCGAGAGTCGTCTGGCCCAGATCGGGTCGCAGAATGATCCGCAAACCGGAGCGGTCAGTTTTCCCATCTATCACTCGACCGCATTCCGCCATCCACGTTTAGGACAAAGCACGGGGTTCGACTACTCCCGTTCCAAGAACCCGACGCGGGCTGTACTTGAAGCCGCTGCGGCGGATCTGGAGAGCGGCGATGCCGGTTTCGCGACAAGTACCGGCATGGCCGCCCTGCAAATCGTTTTCTCCTTGTTCAGCCAAGATGACCATTTGCTTGTCTCGCTCGATCTTTACGGCGGTACTTACCGCTTGCTGGAGCAAGTGATGTCGCGCTTCGGCGTGACGGCAACCTATCTCGATACGAACGATCTGGATGCCCTGGAGTCGCACCGGAAGCCGAATACGAAAGCGATCCTGATCGAGACGCCGACGAACCCTCTAATGATGGTGACCGACATCGCCAAAGTGGCGGCTTGGGCGAAGCAAAAAGGGCTGCTCACGATCGTGGACAACACGCTCCTGACGCCTTTCTTTCAACGTCCGATAGAACTGGGAGCAGATATCGTCGTTCATAGCGCAACCAAATACTTGGGCGGGCATAACGATGTTCTTGCCGGATTGATCGTGACCAAAGGCGAGAAGCTTTCGGCTGACGTCGCGTTTCTGCATAACTCGATCGGCGCCGTGCTCGGTCCGCAGGACTCCTGGCTGCTGATGCGGGGCATGAAGACGCTGGCGCTCCGCATGGAACGCCACCAAGCGAACGCTACGAAACTTGCGAAATGGTTAAAAGAGCATCCTTCCGTAGAAGAGGTTTATTATCCGGCTCTTCCCGATCATCCGGGGCATGCTATTCAGAACGCGCAGTCGTCGGGCAACACGGGAATATTCTCATTCAGAATGAAGGACGCCCGCACGATCGAACCGATCTTGCGCCACATTCAACTGATCGCGTTCGCGGAAAGCTTGGGAGGCGTGGAATCGCTGATGACTTATCCGGCTATTCAGACCCATGCAGATATTCCGGAAGAAATTCGTCGGGCAGTTGGCGTAGACGACAGGCTGCTGCGGTTTTCCGTTGGGCTTGAGCACGCCGACGATCTTCTGAGCGACCTCAAACAAGCGATCGAAGCGGCGGAGCGGGAAATCGGCGGATAATGAATCGGAGGAGCATTGAAATGAAATACGATTTCGACCGAAGAATCGATAGGACCGGAACGGCTTCTTATAAATGGGATCAATCGGAGAAGCTTTTCGGTAGCAAGGATATATTACCGTTATGGGTCGCGGATATGGACTTTGAAGCGCCCCGGGAAGTCGTGGAAGCCGTTACCCGCAGGGCCGAGAAAGGCATATACGGTTATACGGCGCGACCGCAATCCTATTACGATGCAATTGTCGGATGGTTGTCCCGGCGTCACGGCTGGACGATTCAGCAGGAATGGATCTCTTCCAGTCCCGGAGTCGTTCCGGCGCTCAGCGTGATGGTACAAGCATTTACGGAACCCGGAGACGGAATTATTCTTCAATCGCCCGTATATTATCCGTTCTACGACGTCATTAAGATGAACGGAAGAACGATCGTGGACAATCCCTTAATCTTGCAAGACGGCCGCTACACGATGGACTACGAATTGTTGGAGAGACAGGCGCGGGACGGCGCGAAAATGCTGCTTCTCTGCTCGCCGCACAATCCGGGAGGACGCGTCTGGACCCGAGAAGAGCTGGAAAAAGTCGGAGAAATCTGCGCGAAATACGGCGTTCTCGTCGTGGCTGACGAAATCCACCACGATCTTGTATTTTCGGGACATAAGCATACTCCTTATGCATCCTTGTCGGATACTTGGGCACAAAATTCCGTCACTTGCATCGCGCCGAGCAAAACGTTTAACCTGGCAGGCCTGCAATCTGCGGCCGTTATTATTCCTAACGCGGACATTCGCCGCAAATATAACGAGTTGCTCAAAACGTTATCCATTCACATGGAGACCTATTTCGGATTAACGGCGACAGAAGTCAGCTACACGTTTGGTGACGAGTGGCTGGATCAATTGCTCGTCTATCTGGAAGGCAATTTGCAGGCGCTGCTCGAGTTCATGAGAGAGCGGCTTCCGGAAGTTAAAATCATTAAACCTGAAGGCACTTACTTGGTATGGATGGATTGCTCGGCCATCTCGAATCAGCCTCAGGAGTTGAAGCAATTGATGTTCAACAAGGCGGGCGTAGCCTTTAGCGAAGGCTCCGTCTTCGGCAAGCAGGGCGCCGGTTACTTACGGGTCAACATCGCCTGTCCGCGTTCGCTGCTGCTGGAAGCATTGGATAAATTCGCGAAAGCCGTTCGCGCGTAATGTAACGATGCTGTTTTATGGGAAACCGAATCATCACCGCCGCGGTCTTGTCGCCTCTTAGGTGACGATCGCGGTATTTTTGTGTTACGATGGATGAAGCGAGTAATGAGGACTAAAGTCCAGCAAGAAGGAGGGTCCGTGGATGAGTAAAGTGGACCGAATATTGGATGGGGCTTTGCAAGGCAAACGGCTGCAAATAGAGGATATCGTCGCTCTATACGAAAGCGATGAAATAGAGAAAATGGGACATACGGCGAACCGGATCATGCTGAACAAGCATCCGGAGCCGATTACGACTTTTGTCGTTGGACGCAACATCAACTATACGAACGTATGCGACGTATACTGCAGATTTTGCGCGTTTTATCGGGCTCCCGGTTCCAATGAAGGCTACGTTCTGCCCGACGAATTGATCTTCCAGAAAATACAGGAGACGATCGACGTTGGCGGAACCGAGATTTTGATGCAGGGCGGCACGAATCCGGACTTGCCTTTCAGCTACTACCTGGATTTGCTGCGCGCCATCAAGCAGCGTTTTCCCGAAATTACAATGCATTCGTTCTCGCCGGCTGAAATTCGCAAAATGCAGGTCGTGGCCGGGGACATTCCGCTTGAGGACGTCATTCGCCAATTGCATGAAGCGGGCCTCGATTCCCTGCCCGGCGGCGGCGCGGAAATTTTGGACGACCGTACCCGTAAAAAAATCAGCCGTATGAAAGGCTCTTGGCGCGACTGGATGGACGTCATGACAACCGCGCACAAGATCGGCATGAACACGACGGCTACGATGGTTATCGGCTTCGGAGAAACGTACGAGGAGCGGGCTCTGCACCTGCTTCGCGTCAGAGAAGCTCAAGATGAATGCTTGAACAACAATTATCCGTCTCCCGGATTTTTGGCGTTCATTCCATGGACGTTCCAGCCAGACAATACAAACCTGAAACGCGAGAAATCCACGCCAGAGGATTACTTAAAGACGCTTGCAATTAGCCGGATCGCCCTCGACAACATCGATAATTTCCAATCCTCTTGGGTAACGATGGGACCGGAAGTCGGCAAGCTGTCCCTGCAATACGGCTGTAACGATTTCGGGAGCACGATGATCGAGGAGAACGTCGTATCGGCCGCGGGAACGACCCACAAGGTCAATATCGAACTTATCTTGAAGCTCATTCGTGAGGCAGGCAAAATTCCTGCCCAGCGCAATACGAAATACGATATTCTTAAAGTGTACGAAGAGAACGAAAGCGTCTCGAAGGATTACATTATGCAAAATTAAGTTGCGGCAACATGATAAAAAGGCCGGCTATAGGCGATTTCCTCGCCTTTGGCTGGCCTTTTGCCGTTTTCGGACGAACGGAACATCAAAAATGTACCATAAGCGAATGCCCATCGTATATCCCTTTTTGGGCCACCATATAGTAAGTAACAAGCATGTAGGGTGGAGGCGGGGAAATGAAAAAGATGGAGTTCGTCGTATCCTACGGTAACGATCACTCTTCCTTGGAACGATTGGCCGGTATGTTGAATCGGGCAATGGTCGGCACGGAGAATCCGGTGGACAGCGTGCAATTGGAGCTCAGCCAGGAAGACGGCGTCATTCGCTGTCAATTTCCTTTAGGGCCGGGTTCGGAAGGCAAAAAGAGCTACTGCGATCGAGTAGGGCGAATACTTGCGGAATATACGTTATCGGAGCAGGAGCCTACGTTGCTGCGGAAGCTGTTTCAATATCGTTTCGGCCTTCAAGACGAGATGGAGACGGACATCCTGATCGCGGAGGCCGTTGCGCTGTTAGACGGAGAGCCGGATATGGGCGAAGGATGGATGGGGCGGGGCAGGGAACGTAGATTGCTGAAGCTGGCAGCCCGTTTTTCACAATACTTAGAAGAGCATAAACAGCTTCACTTGGACGGTTTTGTGCAATTCCGGCTTAGAGATTACCGGGCGGAAGTACAGGAGGCAGCGGAGACGGCGATCGAGGAACGGCTGATGGAAAAGCAATATCAAGATTTTATGGCGCTGCTTAAATCGATGGTCGAGTGGCAGGAAATCAGAACGTCTACCGTCCATGTGCTTCACTCCGGAGGCCACGCGTTCCGGTTGCTCGATGAAGAAATGCGACCGCTCGATCATGACGCCGATCAGACCAAAGCCGGTACCGACGGGATGCCGGATGAGCAGGAGGAGAGCCTTGTCGTCAGCCGCTTGCTTGCCGCTTCGCCGCGTCAATTGTATATTCATACCTCCGAACCCGATTCTCAGGTCATCCGAACGATCATCGGGATTTTCGGGGAGCGGGCAGAGCTTAACCCAGGCTTGCCGGCCCATTGACGGTGCCGGCGAGCTGTCGCTTCGCCCTTGACTGATCGGCCCCCCTGTCGTTATAATGATCGATATCACACCACATTCAGAAGCGATGAGAAAGACAAACGGCGCTAGAGCTGGACGGCACAGAGAGAGGAACCTCGGCTGCAAGTTCCTTCCGCAACCTCCTGGCGTTTACCCCTTTCGAGCTGCAGGGATGAATTCGCGGTCGGTTATACCGGCGGCGTTAGTATTCCCGGCCGGGTCATGACCGTTATATTCATGCCAGAGGATCGGATGATAACGTATCGCCGATTAATGGAGGGTGGAACCACGGGCCGCACAGAGCACCCGTCCCTTTTGGGATGAGGTGTTTTTTTGTTTCCCAAAATAGTTAAGGAGGCTATGGAAATGTCGATTCAAATCAAACTTCCGGACGGAGCGGTTCGCTCGTACGATGCGGGCGTAACGATCGAAGAGATCGCCCAGTCGATCAGCCCGGGACTTCGGAAAGTCGCGGTCATCGGTAAAGTAGACGGCAAACAGGTGGATCTGAACACACCGATCGAGAAGGACGCCGCTTTGGAGATCGTAACACTCGACAATGCGGAAGGGCTCGAGGTGATGCGGCACAGCACGGCGCATTTGATGGCACAGGCGATCAAGCGCGTCTATGGAGCGGACAAGGTGAAGTTGGGTATCGGGCCGGTCATCGAAGACGGCTTCTATTACGATATCGATATGGAACAATCCATTACGCCCGAAGATCTGGCGCTGATCGAGAAGGAAATGGAGAAGATCGTCAAAGAAAACTTGCCGATCGTCAGAAGAGAAGTCAGCCGCGAAGAAGCGCTGCAGATTTTCGGGGAGATTGAAGATCCGCTGAAGCTTGAACTTATTCGCGATCTGCCGGAAGGCGTGGCGATTACGATCTACGATCAAGGCGAGTTTTTCGATCTTTGCCGCGGTCCCCATCTTCCTTCGACGGGGCGTATCAAGTCGTTTAAGCTGCTTAGCGTAGCCGGCGCCTATTGGCGCGGAGACAGTAAAAATAAAATGCTGCAACGGATTTATGGCACGGCTTTCGCGAAGAAATCCGAATTGGATGAGCACCTTCATTTCTTGGAAGAGGCGAAAAAACGGGATCACCGCAAGCTTGGCCGCGAATTGAAAATGTTCACCTTCTCCCGCGAAGTCGGTCAGGGACTCCCGCTCTGGCTTCCGCATGGAGCCAAAGTTCGCCGGACGCTGGAGCGATACATCGTCGACCTCGAAGAAAGACTGGGCTATACTCACGTATATACGCCTGTTCTCGCGAACGTTGATTTGTACAAAATTTCCGGACACTGGGAGCACTATCAAGAGGATATGTTCCCTAAGATGGAGCTCGACAACGAAGAGCTCGTACTCCGTCCGATGAACTGCCCGCACCATATGATGATTTATAAGAGCGACATGCGCAGCTATCGCGATCTCCCGATACGGATCGCCGAACTCGGCACGATGCACCGTTACGAAATGTCCGGAGCATTGACCGGCCTTCATCGGGTTCGCGCGATGACGCTGAACGACGCCCATATTTTCTGTCGACCGGATCAGATCAAGGAGGAATTCACTCGCGTCGTCAATCTAATTCGCCAAGTGTACGAGGATTTCGGCATTAAAGAATACCGTTTCCGCTTATCGTACCGGGATCCTAAGGATACCGAGAAATATTGGCCGGACGACGAAATGTGGGAGACTTCGCAACGCATGCTGCGCGAAGTCGTGGAAGAGCTCGGCTTGCCGTTCTTCGAAGCGGAAGGCGAAGCCGCGTTCTACGGTCCGAAGCTTGACGTTCAGATCAAAACCGCGCTCGGCAAGGAAGAGACGCTATCCACCGCGCAGCTCGACGTTCTTCTTCCCGAACGTTTCCAACTGGAATACGTCGGGGACGACGGCAAAAAACATCGCCCCGTCGTTATTCACCGGGGCATCATCAGCACGATGGAGCGCATGACCGCGTTCTTGCTTGAGAACTTCGCCGGCGCGCTGCCCGTATGGCTGTGCCCGGTTCAAGCGAAGCTGATTCCGGTTAACCCGGTCTACGAGCCTTACGTCAAACAAGTGGAAGAGAAACTTCTGCAAGCTGGCGTTCGAGTCGAAGCTGATCTGCGAAACGAGAAACTCGGTTACAAAATTCGCGAGGCGCAGCTCGAGAAAATACCGTACATGCTCGTCATCGGAGAGAACGAATCGACGAACGGCACCGTATCGGTTCGCCGCCGGGGCGAAGGGGATTTGGGCTCTGAATCGGTAGAGGAATTCGTTGCTCGCATTACCGGAGAGATCGCGTCAAAACGCGTCGACTAACCGGTGATTACAGCAATGCAAAGGTGGGGGGTGTCCCACAAGTCATTTTAAATGACTGAGGGATACCCTTCTTTCATTTCGTTATCGATTGTAGTTTTAGCGGGGCATGTATCTCCTTCCGGTGTCTGTTGCCGTCGTGAATTTTTGAATTGGTAACCTCGTAACGAGGAAAATTCACGACGGCAAAGGCCAACGCTCCGCTCCTACAGGAGATACATGCCCCTCTTTTCTCATCGATTACTGTTAATAAATGCATCAAATACTCAAAAAGAAATCGCTCTCTGGTAAAATGGAGGTACCACCCAACCATTTACGAAAGGAACGATTTCTTTGTACATTCAATATACCATGGACCAACTTTGCCTGCCAATGGACCTCGAGGATGACATTCCTCAAAACCACCTCGTTCGTGTCGTTAATGCCGCTGTGAACCGTCTGAGCGACAGCATCTTTGCCTCTGCTTACCCTGGCGGTGGCCGAGATAGCTATCACCCAAAGATGCTCACCAAAGTTCTCGTCTACGCCTTCTCGCCAAATCGCCAAAGCCGTCCGCGAGAACGTCATGTTTATGTGGATCGCTGGTAGACAACGGCCAGATTTCCGCACCATTAACCGGTTTCGTTCAGAGCGGATGAAAGAAAGCAGATATAGACCCTGCTCCATCCTCAATTTTACTTTTCACATAGATTTCTTAGGTTGTGCTGTTTCTAAAAGTGATTTCCGATCACTTTTGGGACAGCCCCTTTTTTTGAAAGTGTAAAAACGATATGTCGATATATTCCTACTATATGGTAATTATTCTCTTTTTATCGTGTTTATGATAGAATGAAAATACTTCAATTAAGCATCTTTTTAGGAGTGGCTGAATCCATGAACTTCCTCCGCGATTCAAATTTTCCGGAAGCGTTCAGGTCAGAAGACGAACTGCTGGACGAGCTTTATTCCCAGATGCTTAAAGTCGTTCGCCACAAGCTGTGGCATAAGAACGATGCCGGGGACGTCGTGCAAGAAGCTTGGGTGCGCATACTGGAGAAAAGCTCCACGCTAAGAAACAAGGACAAGCTGATTCCTTGGGCTAAAGCGATTGCCTCCAATCTAGCATCGAACGCGAATCGATCCAGACGTCATGAGAAATATTACGACGATCTGGAGAATGAGATCCCCGACGCGTCAGTCGTCTTCGAACCGGAATCGATGATGGAACTGTCGGATTTACTCGGACAGTTGGATCCTGTTACAAGAACGCTGCTGCTATACAAGTTTTATTATGGATTAAAAGATGCCGAGATCGCTACGGCGTTGCATTTGCCCGTTGGCACCGTCAAAGCCAGAATCCATCGTGGAAAAGCGAGACTGAAGACACAAGTCAAAGAAGGCGACCGCCATACATAATCCCCATACTCTCCGTCCATGCTATGGGATGGAGGTGAGGGAGACAGTGGCCAAAAATAAGAAACAAAAGCCTGGCAATGCAAACGCTTATCAAGAGGAGTTTGCTACGGAAACGAATGCCGGGAATGGAGCGGCAGGCAAATCCACGCATGGGAAATCGACTCCGAGCAAGCGTTAATTTCGTCAGATTCGTGTCAGGTATTCGGAACAGATATGGCAAATATGACATTTAATTTAGAAGGGACCCTTAGGGGTCCCTTTATTTTTGTCGAATTTCAAACTATAATGTTATAAAATGTTACATAATATAAAAAGAAAGAGAAGGGGAGACGGATATGGCACAATGGAAATGGTCATTAGGAGAATTTTATGGAAGAAAATATGACACATCAATGAGTGCTGTTCCTTCAGACATGCAAGCGATCGGTCAAATGATGGAAGAGGCCGTCGTCGTAACGGATCGGCTTCAAGCCGCGGTATCGGAAGTGGATTCGAGCATGGGACAGCTTGAAGCGATTGCGGACCGTTCGGCGGAGCGGGAAGGGACGCTCAGGCAAAACGGCAGGACGGCGATGCGCCGGCTGGAAGAAGCGCTCGTCTCGCTTCGGGAAGTGTCTGCGGCTTCTCGGCATATTCAGGGAGTCACGGAGGAACTGAGCGAGCAGAGCGGAAAGACGAAGGAAATCGTGATCGAAGTATGCCGTTCCTTGAACCATACGGACGTAGTGATGAACGATTTGATCGTGAATCATGGCACGATGGAAGAACGGGTGCACGATCTGATCGCCCAAGCTTCCAAAATCGGCGAAATTAACGAATGGATTCAGGAAATCGTCGCCCAAACCTCGTTGCTCGCTCTTAATGCCGCGATCGAAGCCGCGCATGCGGGGGAGCATGGGAGAGGCTTCTCGATCGTTGCCCAAGAAATCAAAAAGCTGGCGGAGCAGAGCGGTCAGGCGATTAAGCGTTCGACGGGCATCGTGCAGGATATCGAGTCAGGTATACGCCAGGTAGTCGGTTCCGTCGAAAAGGAAAAACAGTCCGTAAAGCTTGGGCTAGAAGAAATGAACAAAACGCGAGAGCGGATGGACGTTATTTTTAATTCTTTTCTTGGCGTAGATGATCATGTCGGTAAAACTTCGGCTTTCGCCGCCGAGCAGGCGGAAAGAACGACGGCCATGAATGCGATGTTAGAGGATGCCGTGAGCTCCGTCGGCGTAACGTTGGCGGCCGTTGACGAGACGTTGGCGAGCAATGATCGGCAGCGGGTTGAAATCGGCAACCTGGGACGGGTTTCCGAGCAACTGAAGGAATCGGCCAACGAATTGGCCGCAGCGATCCAGAGCGCCGGAGGACGCAGCCTTGAAGGCGTAGACGTGGATACGCTGCGTTGGACCGAATGGATGAGAACGTTTCTGTCCGAACATCCCGCGCTTGCCCACATGGAAGAAATGTACCATCGACAAACGCTTGGCGAATGGCTTCGCCGCACGGACGGGATGGAGGCTGTATGGTCCAATCGAATCGACGGTTCCTTCGTCTACTCCGAGCCGACGGCAGGATTGCTGAACGCAAGGGGGCGGGAGTGGTGGAGGAAGGCGATGGTCGGAGAAACGTTCGTGTCGGAACCTTATATTTCCGCGATTACAAAAAAGCCGTGCGTGACGGTATCGATGCCTTTGCAAGGGGATGATGATACGCCTCGCGGAGTAATCGGCATCGACATCGCGGTTTCCTGAGACTGATCGTTCTTGCCTGCTGTAAAATTTTTCTTCTTGAAACGAATGGTAAAGGCGTGTAACATACTCTGGTATGCTTTGAATAAAGCTCGGAAAATCGTACTCATATAATCTTGGGAATACGGCCCAAAAGTTTCTACCGGATAACCATTGCAATTGTCCGACTATGAGTGTGAGCGACGTACTGTTGTATGTTGTAGCTGCGCCTTCTATTAAGGAAGGTGTTGCTTGAGAACGCAATGGTCGACGTGAACGCGATATGGGAGATATTAGCCTTAAGGACAAGCTTATCTTGAGAAACTCATCTCAGGAAGTTTGTCCTTTTTTTATTTTGGGAAGGAGCGGTTGTTAGAGATGAAATTGCTTGAAGAACGCATAAGGCAAGAGGGATTGATCCTGTCCGATACGGTGTTAAAGGTTGATTCGTTTCTGAACCATCAGGTGGACACGGAGCTTGCGCTAGAGATCGGTCGGGAATTCGGTAGAAAATTCGCGGGCGAACCGATTACGAAAGTGTTGACGATCGAAGCCAGCGGCATTCAATTCGCCATGGCCACGGGGATCGCGCTCGGTGTTCCTTTCGTCTATGCGAAGAAAAAGAAAGCCGTCACGCTGGCCGAGGAAGTGTACTCCGCGCCAGTGCATTCCTTTACGCGGCAGGAAACCTATCAAGTCAGCGTCTCCCGTAAATATATCGGCCCTGGCGATAAAGTGCTGATCGTAGACGATTTCCTAGCAACGGGCGCCGCATTGGTCGGGCTTGTCCAAATCGTCAAGGAAGCGGGCGCGGAGCTTGTCGGCGTCGGTTGTGTGATCGAGAAGACGTTTCAAGAAGGCCGAGGACTGCTGGAACAATTGGGAGTCCGCATTCATTCTTTGGCGAGAATTCGTGCAATGTCGCCCGGCGAGATTCATTTTGAAGACTAATTACGAGACATAGGCATTCATTCGATCGTTCGAGGGGAAATCAGATTAATATGTTAAATAAGAAAAAGGTAGTCGCGCTAGGGTTTCAACATGTACTTGCCATGTATGCCGGGGCCGTCATCGTTCCGCTTATCGTCGGAGCGGCTCTGAAGCTGACCGAAGCGCAGATGGCTTACTTGATTGCGGCGGATTTGTTTACGTGCGGTATCGCAACGCTGCTGCAAACGATGGGCACCAAATATTTCGGTAGCAAGCTGCCGGTCGTTCTCGGATGCACGTTTACGGCGGTAGGCCCGATTATCGCGATCGGCATGGCTTCCAATCTGGCGACCGTGTACGGCGCGATTATTATTTCGGGTATTTTTGTTCTAGCGGTCGCTCCGTTGTATGGAAAGCTGCTGAAGTTTTTTCCGAAGATCGTTACGGGCTCCGTCGTCACGATCATCGGCTTGTCCTTGATCCCTGTCGCGATGAATAACGTGGCCGGAGGGCAAGGGCAGCCAGATTTCGGCGAGCCGCGCAATCTGTTGCTCGCATTCGGCACGCTTGTCGTCATTTTGGCGGTTAATCGACTCGCCACCGGATTTGTCCGCGCGATCTCCGTACTGATCGGGCTAGCGGTTGGCACGATCGCAGGTTACGCGCTCGGCGTCGTGGATTTCTCGACCGTCGAGGAAGCGTCTTTGGTCAGCATCGCTCAGCCGTTCTATTTTGGAACACCACAGATTAGCATCACCGCCGTAGTTACGATGATCCTCGTCAATATCGTCAGTATGGTCGAGTCTACGGGCGTTTATTTGGCGGTCGGGAAAGCGATCGACGAGAAAGTCGAACCGAAGCGAATCGTGAACGGGCTTCGGTCCGAAGGGCTCGCGATTATGCTCGGAGGCATTTTTAACGCTTTTCCATATACGGCATTCTCCCAAAATGTCGGACTGATCTCGCTGACTCGGGTGAAGACGAGGAACGTGATATTCGCGGCCGGCGGCATAATGGTCGTTCTGGGACTGCTGCCTAAGCTTGCGGCATTAACGACGGTCATTCCGAGCGCCGTGCTCGGCGGGGCGATGATCGTCATGTTCGGCTCGGTTGCGGCATCGGGGATCTCGATCCTCTCGGAAGTGGACTTGCGCAAAGAGAGGAACCTAATTATCGTCGCCAGCAGCATCGCAGTCGGATTGGGCTCGGCAACGGTTCCGCAGATGTTCGACCTGCTGCCGGATTTCGCCAAAATGCTGCTTCAGAATGGCATCGTGACCGGATCTTTGACCGCGATTGCGCTGAATTTGCTCCTGTCCGAGAAGAGCGAGCCGGTTCCTCTTGAGAAGTCGGATTCTTAATCCGCATCGAAAATCGGCCTTTCATCCATGAATCCCGCCTAAGCGCGGGATTTTTTTTGCGCTTTCGCATCGGTCTGCAGACCGATATCATTTTACAACCCACGCCGCTGTTGTACATGGGGGCGATTCGTTATACTGGGAACAGAAGAAGTCGAAGAAGTTAGTATGTATGTGATGGAGGACAGGGCTATGCATTCATCGACCGTTCACCGCTTGTTGTGGGGACTGTTTATCACGCTCATCGGAGTCGTGTTTTTATTGAATCAAATCGGGTTGATCACGATGGATATCGGCGATCTGATCAGGACGTATTGGCCGGTATTTTTGATCGTTTTCGGCTTGCAGGGCTTGGTGCTGCAGCATGGAGGCGGATTTTGCTGGAATTCGGTGACAGTGCTCGTCGGTTGTTACTTTCTAGGGAGAAACTTAGGCCTCTTGCATTGGGAGATTTCCGACTTTGTCCGATTTATAGTGCCCGTTGCGATTATTCTGTTCGGCATCAATCTCATTTTCAAGGGGAACCGCCCCTCCAGGAGAAGAAGGCGTCACCATCATCAGCCGGATGAAGAGTGGAATTCCGTGCATCCGAGCGCTCCGCCGGAGCCGCCGGGACCTCCTCCTGCGCCACCCGAGTTAGATGAATTCGAGAGGCGGAATCCGATCGATTTGGGCAAAAAGACGCCGCCAGGGCCGACCGATCCTTATCGCGATTCTTATCGGAATGAAACGACTCCCCCGCCCAGGGGGGATGAATACGGCGGTTGGAAGACGAGTCATCAGCACCGAGAATGGTGGAAATCGCAGGATTGGAGCCAGAGCTGGAAAAATAATCATAGCCGATTTATCGGCGACGTCCATCTCGGCAATGATTATTGGGAATTGCGCCCGATGAGTATCTCCCACTTCATCGGCGACACGACGCTTGACTTGACGAAAGCGCAAATCTCCGTCGGCGAAACGCGTGTATACGTCTCGTCTTTCATCGGAGACGTGAAAGTGTTCGTTCCCAACGATCTGAGCGTTGGTCTTCAGGTCGTGTCGAGTTCTCTGATCGGGGACGTGAAAGTGCTGGATCAGAAACGCGGGGGATTGTTTAACCAAATGACCGTGGAAACGCCGTTCTTCGGCGACGCCGACAAACGCGTCGTTCTGATCGTGAGCAGCTTCATCGGCGACGTCCGCGTGACGAAAGTAGGTTAGGCGATGGTTCAGCGGGTTCGTACGAGCAAATGGGCATCCGCGATCTATTCGGGCTTGGCCACGATGGTGGCGATGCTCATCCTCTATTACGGCTTGGCGTCTTTTACCGATAATGCGCCGAATATCGAAACATGGCTATCTTGGATGGGCATCCTTACGGTCGTCCAGATGGCCGTTACCTATTCGTCCGGACAACGGACGCAGCGCAAGATCGATCAGCTGGAGCTCGCGATGAAACAAGCATCCGCGGGAAATTGGGAATACCGGCTGTCCGAAGTGGAGGGAGACGCGTTCTCCGGCGTCTATCACGAAATGAACGTCATGATGGCGAAGCTAGAGGATCGCCTCAAACTGCTTCAACAGCTTGGAGAGAAAGAAGTGCTCGAAGAAATGTCCTCGCAAGAGGCCGCTGTGCTGGAAGAGAGAAAACGGCTCGCTAGAGACCTTCACGATACGGTCAGCCAACAATTGTTCGCATTGCACATGTCGGCGTCTTCGCTCCCCAAGTTGCTGGAGAAAGATTCGGAACATGCGCAGAAAGTCATGGAACAATTGATCGCCATGTCGTCGACAGCTCAGAAGCAGATGCGCGGTTTGATCGCTCAATTGAGGCCGATGGAGCTGCAGGGCAAGACGCTCGAGGAAGCGCTCGGACGATGGTTTCCGGATTATTGCCGCCAGAACGGGCTGCAAGGAACGCTCGACATCCAGATTGGCGATCGGATATCGGAGGCGAAAGAGCATCAGCTATTCCTCATTATTCAAGAAGCGATGGCTAACGTCGTTAAGCATGCAGATGCGCAAAGCGTGCGTCTGTTCCTCGGAGAGACCGATCGCCAAATTTCCTTATCTATTGAAGATAACGGAACGGGGTTCAGAAGCGGACAAGTTCGGCCCGGCGGTTACGGGCTGTCGACGATGAAGGAAAGAGCCCAGAAGCTGGGCGGGGAAGCGGAGATCGTGACGAAACCGGGTTCGGGGACAAGGGTTCGGGTATGGTTCCCCAAGTTTGCGGCCGATTCCGAGCCAACGTTGGCGCAGAAGGTAAAAAAGAATGTGGGAGCGGATAAGGAATGACGGATACCGCATGGAAAGTGCTGATCGTGGACGACCACGAAATGGTTCGTATGGGTTTGCGCACGTACCTCATGCTCGATTCGAGGTTCGAAGTCATCGGCGAAGCCGGAGGGGGCAAAGACGCGATTGAGACACTCGCTCGCGGAGGATACGACGGGAAGATGCCTCAGATCGTCCTGATGGATCTGATGATGCCCGAGATGAACGGGGTCGAGACGACGCGCGAGCTTCTAAGCCACTACCCCGAGCTGAGGATAATTATTCTGACAAGCTTCCTTGAGGATGAGAAAGTCGTGGAAGCGATCGAAGCGGGCGCGGTCAGTTACGTCCTGAAAACCGTGTCGGCAGACGAACTTATCTATGCGATGCAAGGCGCGGTCAGAAATATGCCGGTCATGAGCGGAGACGTCTCCCAAGCGCTGACAAGAGGGCTTCGCAAACGGTCGGTAAGCCAAGAAGTGGAAGGATTGACTGAGCGGGAGCGCGAGGTGCTGCTTCTCATTGCCGAAGGGAAAAACAATAAGGACATCAGCGACGAACTGCACATTAGCATTAAAACGGTCAAAACGCACGTCAGCAACCTGTTGATGAAGTGCGAGCTTGAAGACCGTACGCAATTGGCCATTTACGCGCATCGCAAAGGTTGGGTCAAAGAAGGATAATTTGGGCAGCGAGGGAAACGCTATGAAATAAAAAGGGGGTTCCCTGGCATGCGCGTTCTTTCTTCTTCCCTGACCTCGCAAATACACGATTACGGAGTATCCCGCGAATTGCTCTCCAATCGGGGGTTTGTGCTAGGCGGCAATTGGGAATACGACCGAGGTTCCTTCGATTGCGCGTTGGATGACGATCATAAAGTGTGGCTTCGCTTGCCGTTCGTAGTGACGGCTGGGAAACTGGACGGCGAAGCTGAACCAATGGATACCGAAATCAAGTTCGGTGAGCCCTACGTATTAAAACATCTATATCAAGAAGGGTTGGATGAGGAAGCGCAGGCGAGTACGCTGGGTGGACTGTTGAATCAATTTTCCGATCCGGTCGATCCGGATGACGGAATCGAGTCCGCCTGGATCGAACGAGCAAAGAGAAAGCTGAACGAGATCGAGACGATCTATTCGAACCCGTAAGGAGCAAAGCGGCACGCAGGTGCCGTTTTTATTTTGGCATTTTGGGCGTAGGCTTTTACTTCGTTCTCATTTAAGTTTAAGATAGTTTTAAGGAAACGGGATTAATATACGGATATGAAGTTCAGAACGGCGACAGCTTCCCAGCTGCGCGAGGAGGTTATTTCAATGGAAGACGAAAACAAAAAACCGGAACAGTCGCAGGGTTTCACATATGGAGAGAAGAAGGAGAGCGATCCTTACGCCGAAGTGCGCAAGGATTCCGAGCCTTATACATTCGGGCCGTTTGGCGGTGCGAGCTCCAACAACGGATCTAATCCATACGGCGAGGGAGATCGGTCGGGGGAGCAGCCGACGAATATCGTAGACGTGACCCCGGTGGCGAAGGAATATCGGCCGTTTACGGTATCCGGCGGCACGGTGCGAAACGATTGGGGCGGCAAACCGCCGCGCCGGACGTCGTTTATGGCGATCTTCGCCTCGTTTATGGTCGGGGTTCTCGTCGTCGGCGGTTTAATGTTCACGGCCGATAGGCAAAATTGGTTCTCATCCGATATATTCGGCGGAACGCCCAAAACGCAGGACGTTTCGGCCAAGCCCGTCAACAATCCCGTTAACAACAGCGCGGACGTCGTACGGCCGAACAACATCGCCAAAATATTCGAGCAAGCTTCTCCTGCGGTCGTCAAGATCGAGACTTATGCCGTCGTACAGCAGAACGGCGGTACCTGGGAAGACGACTTCTTCCGTCAGTTCTTCGGCGACAATTATGGCAGGAACGGCGACAACGGAAGCAAGAACGGTCAGGGAGATCTGCAAGAGAGTGGCATGGGTTCGGGATTTATTTTCGATTCGACGGGATATATCCTAACGAACCAGCATGTCATTGGGGGCGCTTCGGAAATTAAAGTTACGGTGGAAGGACACGATCAACCTTATACCGCTAAGCTGCTCGGTTCGAGCTCCGAACTGGATCTGGCAGTATTGAAAATCGAAGGCAACGACTTCCCGACGCTGAAGCTCGGCGACTCTAGCAGCATGAACATGGGTGATTGGGTTGTCGCCATCGGCAACCCGGTCGGATTCGAGCATACGATCACGGTCGGCGTCCTCAGCTCCAACGAGCGCGAGATCACCATACCGGACGGCAACAGCACGCGGAAATATCAGCATCTGCTGCAGACGGACGCTTCGATTAATCCCGGCAACTCCGGCGGTCCGCTCTTGAATCTGAACGGCGAAGTCATTGGCATTAATACCGCCGTCAGCACGCAAGCGCAAGGAATCGGGTTCGCGATTCCGACAAGCACGATCACGGACGTTCTCGAGAACTTGAAGAATAACACGAAAATTCCTCAGAGGCCGGCTCCGTTCATCGGCGCGACGCTGATGGACGTAACGGACGACATTGCACAACGGTTAGGTCTCGACAAAAACGTAAAAGGCTCGTTCGTTCGCGAGGTTCTGTTCGGCTCCCCGGCTTACAAAGCGGATTTGCGGCAATACGACGTCATTACGGGCATGGAAGGCAAAGACTATAAGACAATGAAAGATCTGATCGCCGCGATTCAGAAGAAAAACGTCGGCGACAAGGTGAAGCTGGACGTTCTCCGCGGAGAGAAACAGATCGAGGTCACGGTTGAAATCGGCGATAAGAACGAATTTAATATTCAGCAGTAAATCTTTGGATATAAACATGGAGCGGGAGGCCTTAGATGGTGTCCCGCTCTCGTTGCATGAGGAGGACGTTCCCTTTGAGACCCCATATCGCAGTTATTGACGACGACGAGAAAATCACGGCTTTGCTTCGCCGCAGCCTGGCTTTCGAAGGTTATGAGATTACGACGGCTTCAGATGGGGCGGATGGCTTGCGGGTGCTCAGCCAGCGGCAAGCGGATCTGATCATTCTGGACGTGATGATGCCGAAAATGGACGGCTGGGAAGTGTGCAGAAGGTTGCGCGAGGCCGGCATTTCTTCGCCGATTCTTCTGCTCACGGCTAAAGACGACGTGATGGACAGGGTCAGAGGGCTCGATCTGGGCGCCGACGATTATTTGGTCAAGCCGTTCGCGCTTGAGGAACTGATGGCGCGGGTAAGAGCGTTGCTGCGCAGACGGCCGGACAAGTCCGAAGAAGGGGGGCAATATCGTTTCGAGGACTTGCTTATGGACGTCGACGGACGCGAGATCATACGCGGCGACCGGCGAATTGATCTGACGGCAAAAGAATTCGATCTGCTCCATCTGTTCATGCAGAACCCGAAACGGGTGCTTTCCAGGGATCTCATCATGGAAAGAATCTGGGGGTACGATTACAGTGGGGAATCCAACGTCCTCGAGGTCTACGTTGCGATGCTTCGTCAGAAGCTTGAAGATAACGGAGAGAAGAGATTGATCCAGACTGTGAGAGGCGCCGGTTACGTCCTGAAAGGAGAAAGCTAAAGCATGTCTATCCGGCTTCGGCTAACGTTATGGTATTCAGGATTGCTGGCGGTGGCGTTGATCGCTTTCGGCATCATCATATACGGCGTCGTGCAGAACAATACGATGTCGGACTTGAAAGATCAGCTTAGGCGGATCGATCGGGACACTCAGGTAAACTTTACGCCGACGATCAGGCTCACCGGTACGGTGCGGACTTCGATCGATTTGAATTCGATTTATATCCAGATCGTGAATTACACGCAGACGGTATCGGGCGTGATAGACGAAAGAACCTTGAATATGACCCAGAAACCCGATCGAGGAGAGCTTGAATTCCATTATCCGAAACAAAATGAATTAACTCTCGGCAAAAATCGTTATGTTTCGCAGGAAGTAAACGGCTTTCCGTTTCTTATTCTCGAGAGGCCGCTATCGTATAAAGGCAGTGTCGTCGGTTTGCTGCAGATCGGGGCCTGGACGGGGCGGGAGACTCATCTGCTCTCGCAATTGCGCACAATTCTTTGGTTCTCGGGAGCGGCGGGGCTGATTGCGGCTTTCTTCCTCGGCATGTTCCTGTCGCGCAAGGCGTTAATGCCGATTAATCGCGTCACGGAAGCGGCGGAACGTATTCAGAGTGGATCGGAGCTAAGCCTGAGAATTCCTAGAGAAAAGCCCAATGATGAAATTGGCAGGTTAACGGATACGCTGAACGCGATGATCTCCGGAGTCGAGCGGGCCTATAAGAATCTGGAAGATTCCAACGCGGCGCAAAAAAGGTTCGTTTCCGACGCGTCCCATGAGTTGCGTACGCCGCTGACTACGATAAGGGGCAATGTGGATTTACTTGAGAAAATTTGGCTGAGCGAAGGGGCGGCGCAGTTGCCCAGCGGCGGGAGTGTCGAGCAAGATAAGGCCGGTTTGGTGCTAACCGATGGGGACAGGCGGGAAATGTCCCTTGAATCGATTCGGGATATCGCGGACGAAGCGCGCCGGATGAGCGGACTCGTTAACGATCTGTTGTCGCTTGCGAGAGCGGATGCGGGTTATGCGATGGAAATGGAAAACGTCGCGCTGCGACCGCTCGCCGAAGAAGCCGCTCGTCGAGCCTCCTTCCTGCCCCGGAAAGCGGAATGGGCGGTAGGGCCTCTGGACGCGCTTGACGGAGTCGAAGCAAAAGGAAATCGCGATTATTTGCTTCAATTGCTCTTTATCTTGATCGAGAATGGGTTTAAGTATACGCCAACGGGTATCGTTCGACTGTATGCCGCGTTATCCGACGGATACGTCGGGCTGGCGGTTGCCGACACCGGAATCGGAATCGGTGCCGAAGAAGTGCCTCATATCTTCGAACGATTCTATCGCGTGGACGTATCCCGCGGCGAAACGTCGGGAACCGGGCTGGGACTTTCGATCGCCAAATGGATCGCCGACATGCACCACGCCCGGTTCGAAGTACGCTCGAAGTTGGGAGAAGGCACGGTGTTCACGCTGTGGCTTCCGATTCTAAAGCAGGAAAAGCAGGAGTGGCAGCTTCCGTCATAAACGGCAAGGCCGGAGCGTGATCAGCGCGCGAGGCTTTGCCGTTTTCCTATGTTTGACGCTCCTTTCCCCGGTTTCATTAATAAGTTATAATAGAAATAGAGTCGGTGCGCCCATCGAACTCCGTACAAAAAGACAATGGGCGAGAAAGCAGGCGTGGGGAATGGAAGTCGTTAAAATATCGCCAAGAGGATACTGCTACGGCGTGGTGGATGCGATGGTATTGGCCATTCAGACGGCGCGCAATCTGGAGTTACCCAGGCCGATTCATATATTGGGAATGATCGTTCATAACAGCCATGTTACTGAGGCTTTCAAAGAAGAAGGCATTATTACGCTTGATGGCCCCAACCGATTGGATATTTTAGAGCAGATCGAGCGAGGTACCGTCATTTTCACGGCTCACGGGGTTTCTCCGGAAGTTCGCGCAAGAGCCAGGGAGAAAGGGTTAACCGTCGTCGACGCGACATGTCCGGATGTCACCAAAACCCACGATCTCATTCGCGAGAAAGTCGACGAAGGTTACGAGGTCGTATATATCGGAAAGAAAAAGCATCCCGAGCCCGAAGGCGCGATCGGAATCGCTCCCGGCCACGTGCACTTGATCGAACGGGAAGAGGATATCGAGAAGTTGAGTCTTGCGACCGAACGTATTATTATTACGAACCAAACGACAATGTCCCAATGGGACATTAAACATCTGATGTCTTTGTTATTAGCCAGATTCCCGACCGCGGAAATTCATAACGAGATTTGCCTGGCTACCCAGGTTCGCCAAGAAGCGGTGGCTAATCAGGCCGGAGAGGCCCAGCTTTGCATTGTTGTCGGAGATCCCCGCAGTAACAATTCCAATCGTTTGGCACAAGTGTCCCAGGAAATCGCGAACGTACCCGCATACCGCGTTGCGGACGTCTCCGAGATTCGCCAGGAATGGCTGCAAGGTCTCGAGCGGGTTGCCGTGACGTCAGGGGCATCCACGCCGACGGCCTTAACGAAAGAAGTCATCTCGTATTTGGAACAATTCGATTCGAATGATCCTTCGACATGGCCGATTACAAGAACGGTTAATCCGAATAAATTACTTCCTAACGTCAAGATGAAATCGGCGGGAGCAAGCAACTAAGAGCGGAATGGCTCATGAGCTTCACCCTATGGAAGGAGCATCTTATGCATCGACTTAAACAATTACGTCGTTGGTTGAAATATAAATATATGTTGCTGCTTCGTGCGAAGGGCGGGGCGTCCATCGTTGCGATGGGATTTGCGATCGGGATTGCCGTGGAGATGTTCACGCTTCCCACTCTGGGATTCGCCTTCGTTCTGATCTTTCCTTTATGCTACTTGCTGAGGGGGAACATGCCGGCCGCTCTGATCGGGTTCGTCGTCGGCAAGATCATCTATATTCCGATGATGTACCCGAACTCCAAGGTGGGCGGCTGGATTCTTCCCAAGCATCTCAGCATAAATCTGCCAGTCGTGCCGGAATGGGTTAATCATCTGCTGCTGACGAACTTGAAATTAATCGTCGGGGGGATGGTTGACGGAGCCGTTCTCGGACTTCTATGTTATTTTCCGATTAAAATTAGTCTAGACATGTATAAGTCGAAACGCAAAGAGAAGAGGAGGCTCAATCGCGTCAAGATGGAAGTCACATCTTCGATCGAGTAGCTCCTTCTAGCAATTGAATCTCATATTAGGCTAGGACCATGAAGAGACTTGTCTTCATGGTCTTTTTGAGCCATCGGGTTGATTAGTGGTGAAAAACATCGTACTTCTGCCTTGTGGGGAGCTGGTGGGGTGCAAGTACGATGAAAAACATCGCTAAGAGGAGTGAGCAGCTACTTTTTGTTCGCCTAATGGTTGATTAGTGGTGAAAAACATCCTACTTCTGCCTTGTGGGGAGCTGGTGGGGTGTAAGTACGATGAAAAACATCGCTAAGAGGAGTGCGCCGCTACTTTTTGTTCGCCTACTGGTTGATTAGTGGTGAAAAACATCGTACTTCTGCCTTGTGGGGAGCTGGTGGGGTGCAAGTACGATGAAAAACATCTGACCTTGCATCGAAAAAGTGGACATAAAGAAAGACCCTCGAAAACCCATTATCCTAACGTCATTCAAGAGATTTAACTTGAAATGGCGGGACATATTGATTGGTGGAATGCGTTCTCCGTCG